>CP170752.1:322500-5122500 GCA_043099345.1 Bradyrhizobium sp. TZ2
AAACGTAGACGGCGAAATCCCGCCAATGCAGCTCAACAATCCTGACGATCGTTGGCCACTGATGTTTCTAAAACGATCCGATAGATAGCAAGCTATCTGAAGGATCATCCTTAGAAAGGAGGTGATCCAGCCGCAGGTTCCCCTACGGCTACCTTGTTACGACTTCACCCCAGTCGCTGACCCTACCGTGGCCGGCTGCCCCCTTTCGGTTAGCGCACCGTCTTCAGGTAAAACCAACTCCCATGGTGTGACGGGCGGTGTGTACAAGGCCCGGGAACGTATTCACCGTGGCGTGCTGATCCACGATTACTAGCGATTCCAACTTCATGGGCTCGAGTTGCAGAGCCCAATCCGAACTGAGACGGCTTTTGAGATTTGCGAAGGGTCGCCCCTTAGCATCCCATTGTCACCGCCATTGTAGCACGTGTGTAGCCCAGCCCGTAAGGGCCATGAGGACTTGACGTCATCCCCACCTTCCTCGCGGCTTATCACCGGCAGTCTCCTTAGAGTGCTCAACTAAATGGTAGCAACTAAGGACGGGGGTTGCGCTCGTTGCGGGACTTAACCCAACATCTCACGACACGAGCTGACGACAGCCATGCAGCACCTGTCTCCGGTCCAGCCGAACTGAAGAACTCCATCTCTGGAGTCCGCGACCGGGATGTCAAGGGCTGGTAAGGTTCTGCGCGTTGCGTCGAATTAAACCACATGCTCCACCGCTTGTGCGGGCCCCCGTCAATTCCTTTGAGTTTTAATCTTGCGACCGTACTCCCCAGGCGGAATGCTTAAAGCGTTAGCTGCGCCACTAGTGAGTAAACCCACTAACGGCTGGCATTCATCGTTTACGGCGTGGACTACCAGGGTATCTAATCCTGTTTGCTCCCCACGCTTTCGTGCCTCAGCGTCAGTATCGGGCCAGTGAGCCGCCTTCGCCACTGGTGTTCTTGCGAATATCTACGAATTTCACCTCTACACTCGCAGTTCCACTCACCTCTCCCGAACTCAAGATCTTCAGTATCAAAGGCAGTTCTGGAGTTGAGCTCCAGGATTTCACCCCTGACTTAAAGACCCGCCTACGCACCCTTTACGCCCAGTGATTCCGAGCAACGCTAGCCCCCTTCGTATTACCGCGGCTGCTGGCACGAAGTTAGCCGGGGCTTATTCTTGCGGTACCGTCATTATCTTCCCGCACAAAAGAGCTTTACAACCCTAGGGCCTTCATCACTCACGCGGCATGGCTGGATCAGGCTTGCGCCCATTGTCCAATATTCCCCACTGCTGCCTCCCGTAGGAGTTTGGGCCGTGTCTCAGTCCCAATGTGGCTGATCATCCTCTCAGACCAGCTACTGATCGTCGCCTTGGTGAGCCATTACCTCACCAACTAGCTAATCAGACGCGGGCCGATCTTTCGGCGATAAATCTTTCCCCGTAAGGGCTTATCCGGTATTAGCACAAGTTTCCCTGTGTTGTTCCGAACCAAAAGGTACGTTCCCACGCGTTACTCACCCGTCTGCCGCTGACGTATTGCTACGCCCGCTCGACTTGCATGTGTTAAGCCTGCCGCCAGCGTTCGCTCTGAGCCAGGATCAAACTCTCAAGTTGGACTTGAAACTTTAAACCGGCTGATCACAACGTTTGACGAGGTCCCACCATATTTATCGCCCGCGATTCACATCGCTGACGACGATGGTGTAACCTATGTAAACGTGTACCGCCGAAGTCTTTCGTCCAACCTCGAAAAATGAAAACCGAAGTTTTCAAGTATTCGAGACTACGCAAGGACTCCGCCGTCCACGTTTCTCTTTCTTCATCTTCACTTGTCAAACAGCCCGGGATCGCTGGGACCCCATCCTTCCATCTCAGGAAGGTTCCGGTGCAACCCATCCGACGACAAATAACAACCGATTGGTATCGGCTGTTGATTCACTCATCGTAATGAGGAGCTTCACGGGCACGAACAGATGCCTTGGCCTCGGGGCCAATGCATCGCCGCGCTCAGTGGCCGGGTTATAGGCCCGCCCGATCGGGGTTGTCAACGGCCATCGTCAACAAATTGTCGCATCACGTCGAAGAATTTTGCGACGCCAAGAAGTCCCTATATTTGGGGCCTTTGGCCGTACTTGAGCCACAATCCTGCGACGTTCTGACTATAAGGTATGCATTGAATCACCGGATGCCAGTGGGGGCTGCCGGTGATCATCTACCGGGACAGGCGATTTCGATGAACCCGTCGCCTTTCCTAAGCGGCCGAACAACTTCGAGAGATCTGCACACCATTGACGTTCGAGACTCCGGCCGGTCTTCTTCTGGCCTCTGATTCCCGAATCTCCTTGCGTGCGCACGCCATGCTCCGAAATCTCGCCCTCTAAAGGGCGGAAACGTGGGTCTGGATTGGGCGAGGATCTTTCGGATGTTGATGGAATTTGGGGGGACACAGGGTTGAGCCAGAAGGCGCCACGCGGGAGCGGCTATGGACGCGAGACCGGGATCATTGATCTCGGTCACGAGCCGCCGCTTTCCGTCGATGGCTCCGAGGCTGCGGTGATCGATCGCCGCCGTGTCTCCGTACAATGGTTTAGCGGCACTATCCTGACAGGTCTGTGCGGCGCGGCCCTCATCGGCGGCGCCGTTTTTGCGTCGCTGGATGGCGAAATGACCTTCGCCAAATTGCCTGAGCGCGTCGAGGGGACCCTACGCGGCGCCTTTGGCGTCAATGATCGCACGGCAAGCCTGCACAAGAGCGACCGCCTGCCGCCGCCCGGCGAATCCACCGCCTCGCGCAACGTGGTGCGGGTATCCACCGTTACCCGGGTCGGGAACCGCGACGTCATGCGGGTGCGGCCGTTCGTCCGAATTTCCGGCAATTTGTCGATGACGACCAGCGAACTCAGTTCCAAGATCCCGCCGTACAACGCCCAGCGCATGCTGACCGATGTCGGCACTGCGACGCCGGCCGCCGCCGACGATCCGAACAATCCCAACGCCGTTGAACCCGACGCCGAAGTTTCCTTCATTACCAAGGACCTCGGCACGGTGCTGCCCAAGGCGAAACTCGCCGCCGTGGTCGCGCTCGACGAAGTGCTGATGCGGGTGCGGGACGCTGCGAACTGGCGCGGCTCGGGCGGCGGGGTCCGCTACACGACGCTGGCCAATGCCGCAGCCGACGCCACCGGCGTCCAGTCCGACCTCAAGCTGGCCTATGCCACCGAAGGCAACGTCTCTGATCCCTATGCCGGCTTTGAAACCCGCGTGGTGCCTGAAAACGTCACGCTGCTTCCGAAGACCAAGGAGCAGATCACCGGCGGCAACCCGTCCGGCGAGCGCGTGCACATTGTGAAGAAGAACGATAGCGTCGCCTCGATCCTGCGTGATCAGGGCGCAACGCCGGACGAAGCCAGGGCAGTTGCCTTGACCCTTGGCCCCCGCGGCCGCGATGGCGGCCTCAAGGAAGGCCAGAAGCTCCGCATCCTGATGGCGCCCTCGGGTCTTGGCCCCGCCGCCCGGCTGCAGCCCTATCGCGTGATCGTCGCCAACGATACCACCATCGAAGCCGTGGCCGCGCTGTCGGACATCGGCAGATATGTCGCCGTCGATGTGCAGAGCATGAATACCGTTGCCGAGACCCCGAGCAGCAAGGACGACGATGATGATGATGATGCTGATGACGGCAGCGGCGTCCGGCTCTACCAGAGCATCTACGAGACCGCGATGCGCAACAAGGTGCCGGCAAACGTCATTGAGGACATGGTCCGCATCTACTCCTACGACGTAGACTTCCAGCGCAAGGTGCAGCCCGGCGATTCCTTCGATGTGTTCTTCGCCGGCGAGGACGACGGCGCAACCATCACCGAGAAGACCGAAGTACTGTTCGCTTCCCTCACGGTCGGCGGCGAGACCAAGAAATACTATCGCTTCCAGACCCCCGACGATTCCGTCGTCGATTACTACGACGAGACCGGCAAGAGCGCGAAGAAGTTCCTGGTGCGCAAACCCGTCAGCAACGCGATCATGCGTTCGGGCTTCGGCGGCCGCCGCCATCCGATCCTCGGCTACACCAAGATGCACACTGGCGTCGACTGGGCCACCCCCTACGGCACGCCGATTTTCGCCTCCGGCAACGGCGTGGTCGAGAAGGTCGGCTGGGAAGGCGGCTACGGCAAATATGTCCGCCTGAAACACAACAACGGCTACGAGACCGCCTACGGCCATATGTCGGCCTTTGCCAAGGGCATGGAGCCCGGCAAGCGCGTACGTCAGGGCCAGGTGATCGGCTTCGTCGGATCCACCGGCATGTCGACCGGTGCCCACGTCCATTACGAAATTCTGGTCAACGGCCGGTTCGTCGATCCCATGCGCGTGAAGCTTCCGCGCGGCCGTTCGCTCGAGGGCCCCTTGATGGCGAGTTTCGAGAAGGAGCGCGATCGTCTCGATGGCCAGATGAGCAATCGTGGCAACGGGGCACGCGTGTCCGATGCCGCAGGCACTGTGCCGTCGGCGCGCCAGGTCAGCCGCTGAGTCAGCCTATCGAGCGGCGTTGGCGCAGATCAGGAAGACGATTCCGAGCGCTGTAAGACCGAATGCGACAGCCGCAAGGGGCAGCAACATGTCGATGGCGGCATGGGTGCTGTGAAGCCGGCTGCCCCAGACCGCGAAGTCGCCCGTTCGCCAATCGTGGAATGAAATGCGGTTCCGATGCCGCTCATAAGGCAACTGGTGCTTTCTCCAGACAAGGGACAGCGACCAGGGCAGCACCACGGCGACCAGCAGCAGGACGCTGACCATCGCGAGCGGAAGCCCGATGTCGTCTTGGCGGTCGAACAGATCCATGCCGCGACGGCGAACCAGACGACTAGGCCGACGGCGGCTCCGTAGAGGCCGGGGTGAAACTGATCGAACACGGGTCTGTTGCGGGCAACAAGTTCCCTGGCCATGAAAGCTGCCTCCTGCTTGGGAAATCGGCTCAGCCAGCTTGCACGCGTCGCGACGAGCGAATACGCCGCTGCGCTCCCCTGGGTTTCGCAGGCTTCAGCCCTAGCGTCCCCACTTGGGCACCAACCGACCTCGAGCGCGCCGGTTTCATCAAATTTTCCCGCCAGGATTGGAACCGGCGTGGCAGTCATCCGGTTGATTTGCATAGGAAACCTCCTATGGAGGGTGTCATGGAGAACTGGAACTGGACCAACGCAAAATTGTGTGACGTCGCGAACCTCGTTCTCGGCGCGATTCTGTTCTTTTCGCCCTGGATGTTCGGCTTCGACGGCGGCACGGTTTCCACCAACGCCTATGTCACCGGGCTCGTAATCGCGATTATTGCGATCGCGGCGCTGGCTGCATTCGCGGTCTGGGAGGAGTGGCTGAACCTGATCGTCGGATTGTGGGCAGTGATATCGCCCTGGATATTGGGTTTCCAGGGAACCACGGCGATGACGGTGCATGTGCTGATCGGCGCTGCCGTTGCGGTGCTTGCGGCGATCGAAATCTGGATGATGACCCAGAACCCGCCGCGGCTTACCACCGGCCGCTGAGACGTTTGCGCGACTGCTCACCGCTATCGGCGGCGAGCAGTCGCGACGTTGGGATGAGCAGCCATGAAACGTGTTACTCGGGACGACATCATCAGGGCGGTCAGCGGGGCTGATGAGGTAACGATCGCCCAGATCATAGGAACGGGCGCCACTGTAGATGAGCTGGCTGAGGCCCAGGCCTGGATGGCCAATGACGAGCCGATGCTAAATGCAGGCAGACCGCTCGCAACCGGCCGCATTCGCGAACTCGTCGATATCCTCACAGAACTTGAGCCAACCGAGGACGAGGATGACAGGGGCGGCAGCCCGGTCGTCGATCAGGTCTGACCGAGAAACTCGCCGGCGAACTCGCGGTGGATGCACCCTGTGCTGACAGGATGCATCCACCCGCTGGAATACCGCGCCTAGTTCAATTTCCGCTTCGGTACCGGCGCCTCGAACTGCGCGATGTCAGCGGTTTGCGGCGCCTTGCCGTTGAAGGTCAGCACGTTGCCTTCGCTTGAGATCACGACGCGGTCTCCGTCGGAAATCTCCCCGGCAAGGATCATCTCCGCCAGCGGATCCTGCAAATTGCGCTGGATCACCCGTTTCAAAGGCCGCGCGCCATAGGCGGGGTCCCAGCCCTTGGCAGCCAGCCAGTCGCGCGCCGCCGCATCGAGCGTCAGCGTGATCTTGCGGTCCTCCAGCAGCTTCTGCAGCCGGGCGAACTGGATTTCGACAATCCGGCCCATCTCGCTCTTCTGCAGGCGATGGAACAGGATGATCTCGTCGACGCGGTTGAGGAATTCGGGGCGAAAATGCGCGCGCACCATGCCCATCACCTGTTCGCGCACCGCTGACGTATCCTCGCCTTCCGGCTGGTGGACCAGGAATTCCGAACCGAGGTTCGAGGTCATGATGATCAGCGTGTTGCGGAAGTCGACAGTGCGGCCCTGACCGTCGGTCAGGCGGCCGTCGTCGAGCACCTGCAGCAGCACGTTGAAGACGTCGGGGTGGGCTTTTTCGATCTCATCGAACAGCACCACCTGATAGGGCCGCCGCCGCACCGCTTCGGTGAGCGCACCGCCCTCGTCATAGCCGACATAGCCGGGAGGTGCGCCGATCAGCCGCGACACCGAATGCCTTTCCATGAACTCGGACATGTCGAGGCGGACCATCGCGGTCTCGTCGTTGAACAGATACTCGGCCAAGGCTTTCGTCAGCTCGGTCTTGCCAACGCCGGTGGGCCCCAAGAACATGAACGAGCCCATCGGGCGGTTCGGGTCTTGCAAGCCCGCACGTGAACGGCGCACCGCGGTCGCCACCGCATGCACGGCTTCGGCCTGGCCGACCACGCGGCTGCCAAGGCTGACCTCCATCTTCAGGAGCTTGTCCTTTTCGCCTTCCAGCATCTTGTCGACTGGAACGCCGGTCCAGCGCGACACCACCTGCGCAATGTGGTTGGCCGTCACGGCCTCCTCCATCATCTCGCTGGGGTTCACATTGGCTTCGATGGCGGCGAGTTTCTTCTCCAACTCGGGATCCGGCCATAGGCGAGCTCGCCCGCACGCTGGAATTCTCCGCGGCGCTGCACGTTCGCAAGTTCAATGCGCAAGGCGTCGAGTTCGCTTTTCAGCTTCTGCGCGTTAGAAAGCTTGTTCTTCTCCGCGCTCCAGCGCGAGGTCAGGTCGGCCGAGTGCTTTTCCAGGTCGGCAAGTTCCTTCTCCAGCGTCTGTAGCCGGGTTTTCGAGCCGGTATCGGTTTCCTTCTTCAGCGCTTCCTGCTCAATCTTCAGCCGGATGATTTCCCGATCCATCAAATCGAGTTCTTCCGGCTTGGAATCGACCTGCATCTTCAGCCGCGCCGCCGCCTCGTCCATCAGGTCGATGGCCTTGTCAGGCAGAAAGCGGTCGGTGATGTAGCGGTTCGACAGTGTGGTCGCAGCCACCAGTGCGGAATCGGCGATGCGCACGCCGTGGTGCTGCTCGTACTTATCCTTCAGGCCGCGCAGGATCGAGATCGTATCCTCAACAGTCGGCTCGGAGACGAACACCGGCTGGAACCGGCGCGCCAGTGCGGCGTCCTTTTCGACGTGCTTGCGATATTCGTCGAGCGTGGTGGCGCCGATGCAATGCAGCTCACCGCGCGCCAGCGCGGGCTTCAGGAGATTGGACGCGTCCATCGCGCCCTCGGCCTTGCCGGCGCCGACCAGCGTGTGCATCTCGTCGATGAAAAGGATGATCGAGCCCTCGGCTGCGGTGACTTCCTGCAGCACGGCCTTCAGCCGCTCCTCGAACTCGCCGCGGTATTTGGCGCCCGCGATCAGCGCGCCCATGTCGAGCGACAGCAGCTTCTTGTCCTTCAGGCTCTCGGGCACGTCTCCGTTGAGGATGCGCAGTGCCAGACCCTCGACGATCGCGGTCTTGCCGACGCCGGGTTCACCGATCAGCACGGGATTGTTCTTGGTGCGGCGGGAGAGCACCTGAATCGTGCGGCGGATTTCCTCGTCGCGCCCGATGACAGGGTCGAGCTTGCCGTCGCGCGCCGCCTGGGTGAGGTCACGGGCATATTTCTTCAGCGCGTCGTAGGCATTTTCGGCCGTGGCGCTGTCCGCGCTGCGGCCCTTGCGCAGGGCTTCGATCGCCGTATTGAGGTTCTGCGGCGTGACGCCGCCCTTGCTGAGAATGGCCCCGGCCGCGCTGTTTTTCTCGAGCGTCAGCCCGAGCAGGAGCCGCTCGACCGTGACAAAACTGTCGCCGGCCTTCTCGGCAGCCTTTTCCGCCGCATCGAACGCGCGCGCCAGTTCGGGAGCAAGATAGATCTGACCCGCACCGCTTCCCGAGACTTTCGGCAGCTTGTTGAGCGCGTCCTCGGTGGCTTTGAGAATGGCGCGGGAATTACCGCCGGCCCGATCGATCAGACCACCGGCAAGCCCCTCACTGTCATCCAGCAGCACCTTGAGCATGTGCAGCGGCGAGAACTGCTGGTGCCCGTCGCGCACCGCCAGCGATTGCGCAGACTGGATGAAACCCGCGCGCGCTCGGTGTATTTCTCAATATTCATGATTTTAACTCCCTCGGCCTGCCGCCTCCACCCCTGAGGCATGATTGCGGCATCTTCATTGGGGGTACGCGAACCGCGTTGACATTCCTCAACCGGCTGCGGTCGTCGCCCTGTTTTCAGGCTTGATGCGAATGTGGGCATGGCGTGGCAAAACGGAAGAGGCCTGCTCACAAATTCGGGAGCGGTGGCGCGCGTCGAGGGAATCCTTAATAAGCCGCATGGACACCGCCTCCCCCGCCCGGATCGCCGGGATCTACCGCTACCCCGTCAAAGGCTTGACCCCGGAGCAGCTCAGCCGCGCCGAACTCAAGCCTGGCCAGACGCTGCTGGCGGATCGCCGCTACGCCATCGAAAACGGCCCCTCCGGCTTCGACCCGGCCGAACCGAAATGGCTGCCAAAACCACATTTTCTGATGCTGATGCGGGATGAATGGCTGGCCGGGCTGCGCACCCATTTCGAAGACGCGAGCAACGTCCTTTCGATTAACCACTACGGCCAGATCGTGGCCCAGGGAAATCTGGCAACGCCCGAGGGCCGGCAGGCCATCGAAAACTTCTTCGCCACCACCTTTGCCGGCCAGATCAAGGGCCCGCCAAAAGTGCTCGAAAGCCCCGGCCACAGCTTTTCAGACGTCGCCCGCAAGGTCGTTTCGATTATCAATCTCGCAAGCGTCCGCGCGGTCGAGAACATCGTCGGCGCGCCTGTCCATCCCCTTCGCTTCCGCGCGATCTCTATGTCGAGGGATGGCCCGCCTGGCACGAATTTGAACTGGTCGACCGGACGCTGGCTATCGGCGATGTGAGACTGAAAGTGGTGAAACGCATCGTCCGCTGCGCCGCCATCAATGTCGATCCGGATACCGCCGAGCGCGACCTCGCCATCCCGCAGGCGCTACAGCGCCGGCTCGGGCACGCCGACTGCGGCATCTATGCCGAGGTGATCGCCGGCGGCACCATCGGCGCCGGCGATACGATCGCGACAGAACAGCCGGCATTGCTGTGACTTAACTCAGGGCGGCAGGGTGCCGTCATTGCGAGCGAAGCGAAGCAATCCATCTTTCCCTACGCGAGGTGGCAATGCTTCGCTGCGAAGTCATCCCTTGCGCATTTTGCTGAGCAGGTAGTTGTCGTAATAGTTTTCCGCGATCTGCGTGTAGAAGAGCACTTCCTTCATGTACGCGTCGTGGCTCTCTCTTGTCTTCTTGAAGAGCGCGCTCTTCTCGGCCATCTCGCCCAGTTGGTCTTGCGTGGCTTTGTAGCAGGCCTCCATGACCGGTTGCGGGAACGCGCGCAGCTCCGCCCCGCCCGCGACAAGCCGCTTCAGGGCAGCAGGATTTACGCTGTCATATTTTTCAATCATCCACGCGCCTGCTGCCGAACCGGCCTGGTTGAGGATCGATTGGTATTGCTTGGGAAGCGCATTCCACTTCTCTTCGTTCACGATCATGTGCAACATCGCCCCGCCTTCCCACCAACCGGGGAAGTAGTAGTACTTCGCCACCTTGTAGAAACCGAGCTTCTCATCATCATAGGGACCGACGAACTCCGCGGCATCGATCGATCCCTTCTCGAGCGCTGAATATACCTCACCGCCCGCTATCTGCTGCGGCACGATGCCGAGCCTTGCCAGCACATGGCCGCCCATGCCCGCGATGCGGAACTTGAGGCCTTTGAGATCATCGACCGTCTTGATCTCCTTGCGAAACCAGCCGCCCATTTGCGTGCCGGAGTTGCCGCACAGGATGGCATGCGTCTTGAAAGGCTTCAGCGCCTCATTGCACAGTTCAGCGCCGCCGCCGAACGTCCACCAGGAATGCTGATGGCGATGGTTCATGCCGAAGGGCGCGCCCGTCGCATAGGTAAGCGCCGGCTCCTTGCCGATGTAGAAATAAAGCGGCGTCTGCGCCATCTCGACGGTCGCGGAGCTCACAGCATCAAGCGCCTGCAAGCCGGGCACGATCTCGCCTGCCGCAAAGGTCTGGATCTGAAACTTGTTGTCGGTGGCATCAGCCACGTATTTCGCAAAGGTCTGCGCCGTGCCGAAGATGGTATCGAGCGACTTCGGAAAACTCGACGTCAAGCGCCATTTGATCTCGGGCATCGACTGGGCAATCGCAGGTGCGGCAACCAGCGACGTCGCGCCGACCACGGCGCTGCCTTTGAGGAACGTACGGCGTTTCATGTGTTCACTCCCTTGGATGCAAGTCCATTGGCGCGGGGGCAAGGAGCCTTCCGGGACCACTTGGCGCCATCATAACGAACTTCGAGGCATGCGTGGAAGCGTTACCCTTGACCTGATGGAAATACGATCAAATCATCGGTTGGTTTCAGGATATCTTCGTCGGGCTGCGAAAACGACTTCATCGGGCCGGCTCGACTGCTACGTCCCAGACTTCGCACGAAGCATCTTCACGGAACGGAGAGGCCGGCGGGCATTGGGATGGGCATAATAATTCCGCCCCTGTGAGACGAACTTCCGAGATGTGGTATGCTTCACACGTGACTACCGCGCCTCGGATTACAGTAGCGCGCTCCGGTCGCAACGACCCACGCAAAGATCCTCCCGGTCGCCTGGGTGGCAAAACTGCCTGAATAACCCCGATGGGGCATTGGGACCGTCGAAAGCTGAATCATCCGAACGATTAGGCGCTGCCGCCAGTTGAGGTCAGCCATGCATTTGCACAAAGCAAAAGCGCCGAACTCGACGGTCAAAACGCATAGCTGAACCGGTCCCGATTAATGTAGATTTATGCGTACTGCGGTTGTGGAGTTGCGAAGATGCCGATCAAGCCGCCTCCTCCAATTGCTTTATTTGAGGACATGGAGCGCGCTCGCCGAATCGCCCGCTCATGGAGGCCGCTCGATCATCTATCTCCCGATGACGCTGAGATCGTCGCGAAGGCAATCGCGGAAGGCATTGCACAGGGGCGCAGGCATGGCTTGGAGATGGGGCAGTGCATTTGTGAGCGTAACTCGACGCCATTCGCGCCACCCCTCACCTGCGCTCACGCCTCGTCGTGAAAGCGACCTCTCCCCGTCAAGAACGGGGAGAGGCAATGCAACGATCCGCCTCAGTTCGCCGGCATGACGTAGGCGTAGATCCGGCCGCGCGAGACCGGCGCCTCGCGGACGCGGTTGCCGCTATTGCCCGAGATCATGATCGGATTTCCGTTGGCATCGATGCCGGTGATGACGCCGACATGACCGCCGCGGCGGCCGCGCGTCATCACCGCGATCGCGCCGACCTGCGGCCCGGAAACGCGCTGGCCGTATTTTGCGAACGAGCTCGCCATGTCCGAGCCGGTGCCGCGATAGCCGGAATGCTGCAGGACCATGTTCATGAACCGCGCGCACCACAGGCTGCTGCGTCCCGTCGGGTTGCCCCCGAGATGCCGGCGTGCCTCCGCGACGACGTTCGATGAGGTGAAGCCCGGCGCCATCGCGCCTCCGGGCGGCGTCAGGGTTGAATTCGACGCGACACTTGCGTCAGGCGCAACGCTTGCATTGGCGTTGGCGAAGCCCCCGGCCTGCATTCGCGCAACGCCGCGCTCCCAGCGCGGCTTCCGGGCGACATGCTTATAATGACGATGCGAATAATGCCGCTTTGCATGATGCTTTACCTGATGGCCGGCGTGATAGGCGCGAGCGTGTCGCCCTGCGCCATGGTGAGGTCGTGCCGAAGCCGGAGTGACGAATACAACGATAGAAGCCGAACACAGTGCCAGCGCAATGAAACGAAGCGACCGGCGAAACGCAAACAACTGACGCATACTTGATCCTCTGCACGCACATTCCCCATGTGCGTTCGCGTACAAACGAACACGGCGGCGTTTTGCGTTTGGCGATGTGACGAGAGGAAGATTTCATGTGGCAGCGCGGAAGCGATTTCGGGGTCGTTCCGCGATCATTTGATGACCAAAAAGAATCTGTTCTGCCGCATTGCGGCCGGGAACGTTAACTGCAATTTTAACTGCAATTTTCAAGCCCGTCAGCGCAATGAAGTTGCGTGAGAACAAGAAAATGGAGAGGAAATCGAAATGCCCCATGCCGTCGCCAAGGATAACGTCCGCCTGCATTTCGAGGAGGCGGGAAGCGGAACGCCGATCATCTTCCTGCATGAGTTCGCGGCCGACCATACCAACTGGGAGCCGCAGATGCGCTACTTCTCGCGCGGCCACCGCTGCATCGCCTATTCGGCGCGCGGCTACACGCCCTCCGACGTGCCGCCATCGGCCGAGGTCTACACCTACAAGCACTTCTATACCGATGCACTGGCCGTGCTCGACCATCTCAACATCGCTAAGGCGCATTTCGTCGGACTGTCGATGGGATCTTACTCGTCGCTCCAGATCGGCCTCAACGCGCCGGAGCGGGCGCTGTCGATGACGCTTGCCGCCGTCGGCGCCGGCTCTGCCATCGAAAATCTCGACGCCTTCCGCGCGCAGTGCCGGGCCAATGCCGAGCAGTATGAAACGTCCGGTTCGGTGGAAGTCGCGAAGGCCACGCGCGAGGCGCCGAGCCGGATCCCGTTCCTGCTAAAGGACCCGCGCGGCCACGCCGATTTCTATGCGGCGCTGGCGCGGCATGATGCCAGGGGCTCGGCCAACACCATGCGAAGCTTTCAAGGCAGGCGGCCGTCGATCTACACCATGACTGAGGCTATCCGGAAAGTGCCGACGCCCGCGCTGATCCTCTGCGGCGACGAGGACGACAATTGCATCGAGCCGAGTTTGTTCCTGAAGCGGCATCTGCCTGCAGCGGGACTCGCGTTCTTCCCGAAGTCAGGCCATGTGCTCAATCTCGAAGAGCCCGCGCTGTTCAACGAAATGGTCGAGCGCTTCATCGCGCTGGTCGAGGCCGGCAGATGGCCGGTGCGCGATGTCAGGTCGATGGTCGCGGTGGCGGTATAGGCCGTCATTCCGGGGCGATGCAAAGCATCGAGCCGGAATCCATAGGGCAGCAGAGTGCGTGGAAAAATAGATTCCGGGCTCGCGCTACGCGCGCCCCGGAATGACGCCGGTGGTCAGGAAGCGCCTGGTACGCGCTCCGTCATTGCGAGGAGCGACAGCGACGAAGCAATCCATCTATCCCGGCGCCGCGGCATGGATTGCTTCGCTTCGCTCGCAATGACGCCAGTAGCGTCACTTCCCCGCCTTGCCCCGGCTGAGCAGGAACACGCCCTGCTCGCCGAACATGTTCCAGAACCACCAGGGCATGCTGAACCGCAACGGGCGGCCGTAGAGATCGAGCGCGACCGCGCGTTCCATCTTGACGTTGATCTCGTCGCAGAGCTGGACGAAATCCTTGATGGTGCAGAAGTGAATGTTCGGCGTGTCGTACCAGGTCGCCGGCAGGTTCTCGGTGCGCGGCATGTGCCCGCCCACAAGCAACTGCAGCCGCATTTTCCAGAAGCCAAAATTCGGGAACGAGACGATGGCGCGCTGGCCGATCCGCAGCAGGTTTTCCAGCACGGCCTTGGGCTGCCGCGTCGCCTGCAGCGTCTGCGATAGGATCACGTAGTCGAAGGCATCGTCGGGATAATTGACGAGGTCGGTGTCGGCGTCGCCCTGCACCACCGCGAGCCCCTTGGCGACGCAGCGGTTGACGCCCTCGCGCGACAGCTCGATGCCGCGGCCATCGACGCCGCGGCTCTCCAATAGCTGCAGCAGCTCGCCGTCGCCGCAGCCGACGTCGAGCACCTTCGAGCCGTGCGCGATCATTTCGGCGACCAGCAGATGATCGCTGCGATATTTCCCGGTGCGATCGGGAGCGATGCCGCCGAGCGGCAGGGCCTGTTCCTGAAGCGCCATGCGAGCCACCTAACCCAACCCACGCGCCTTGCCTGCGGATTGCAGGAAGGCCCGGGAGATATCGAAGAATTCAGGTACGTCGAGCAGGAAGGCGTCGTGGCCGCGATCGGTCTCGATTTCGGCGAACGACACCCGCGCGCTCGATGCGTTGAGCGCATGCACCAGCGCCCGCGATTCCGAGGTCGGGAATAGCCAGTCAGAGGTGAACGACACCACGCAGAAGCGCGTCTTGATGCCGCGAAACGCCTGCGCCAGCACGCCGTCGTGGTCGGCGGCGATATCGAAATAGTCCATCGCCCGCGTCAGATAGAGATAGCTGTTGGCGTCGAAGCGCTCGACAAAGGACGAGCCCTGATAGCGCAGATAACTCTCGACCTGAAAATCCGCATCGAACGAGAATGTGGGCAGCTCGCGATCCTGCATCCGCCGTCCGAACTTGCGATGCAGCGCGGCGTCAGAAAGATAGGTGATGTGTCCCGCCATCCGCGCCACGGCAAGCCCGCGATGCGGATGCGTACTGCGTTCGAAATAGCGCCCGTGGTGCCAGTCCGGATCGGCCATCACCGCCTGCCGGCCGAGCTCGTGAAACGCGATGTTCTGCGCCGAATGGCGTGTACTGCAGGCGACCGGCAGTGCGGAGAATACGCGCTCGGGATAGGCCGCCGTCCATTGCAGCACCTGCATGCCGCCCATCGATCCACCGATGACGCACAGCAGCGTTTCGATACCCAGCCGATCGAGCAGCATGGCCTGCGCGCGGACCATATCCGGGATCGTGATGAGGGGAAAATCCAGTCCCCATGCCTTGCCAGTAGCCGGGTTGGTCGAGGCCGGACCGGTTGAGCCCATGCAACCGCCGATCACATTCGAGCAGATGATGAAGTATTTCTCGGTATCGAGCGGACGGCCGGGACCGACCATGATTTCCCACCAGCCGGCCTTGCCGGTCAGCGGGTGCGGATTGGCGACATGCTGATCAAGCGTCAGCGCATGGCAGATCATAATCGCGTTGGAGCGGTCCGCGTTCAGCTCGCCATAGGTCTGATAGGCAATCTGGAACGGCGCCAGGTCGACGCCGCAATCTAGCTTCAGCGGCTGCTCGATGCCGAACTTCGCCAGCAGCGATGTCGGGTGATCGGCCTCGTGGGCGCGATCCTCGCTATGGATCGCCGGACTGGGCATCGAATGCACGTTTGTCATCTCGGCGACCTTCCTCCTCGCGGAGGCTCCAGACAGAATCAGGCCATAAAAAACCCGGCCTGAACAAAGGTTCGGCCGGGATCACTTCTGTCCCCGGCCTGTTTAGCGAGTTGTTTAACGTGGCTGCAAGCCGGCCGGCTCAAATGACCACGGAATGGAACAAAGCTAGTCCGAAGCGGGCCTTTCGTCAAGGCAGGCCCATGGTTAACCGCGGTTCGCCGAACCCTCATGGTGAGGAGGCGCGCGCAGGCAAGTGTACGCAGCCTGCGTAAACTTGGCTGTTGCGCCGTCTCGAACCATGAGGGAGAACGGGCTTCATCCTTCGAGGCGCAGCGCATGCGCCGCTCCTTAAGGATGAGGTAAAGCTCTCGCCAGGTTACATGACATGTCCAAGCCCCCGGCTCCGCCCTCGTTGCAGGAATTGCGCAAGGAGATCGATGCGATCGATGAGCAGGTCCATCGCCTGCTGATGGCGCGTGGCGACATCATCGACCGCCTGATCCATGTGAAGCAGACCCAGGAAGTCGGCTCCGCGTTCCGGCCGGCGCGCGAGGCCAGCATGATGCGGCAGCTGGTGCAGCGTCATCGCGGCATCCTGCCGCTCGACACCATCGAGAGTATCTGGCGCGTCATCATCTCGACCTTTACGTATGTTCAAGCGCCGTTCTCGGTGCATGCGGATGTCTCCGTCGGCGAGCCCGCGATGCGGGATTCGGCACGATTTCATTTCGGCTTCGTCGTGCCTTATGTCGCGCATTTCAGCGCGCAGGCGGCGGTCGAGGCGGTGGCGAAATCGAAGGGCGATCTGGCGCTGGTCTCGGCGACCTCGAGCCGGACGCCGTGGTGGATGGCGCTGGAAGCCAGTGGCGCGCCGAAGATCATTGCCCGGCTGCCGTTCCTCGAACGCGCCGATCATCCGGCAGCCCTTCCCGTGTTCGTGATCTCGCGGGTCGCCGACGATGCCATGGTGACGGAAGTCCAGATGTGGAGCGTCCGCGTCTCCGGCTGGAACGCCGATACCGCCCGTGCGCTGGCGCCGCTGGCCGAGATCGTCGCCGTGCCCGACACCGCCTTCGACGGCGCGGCGCTGCTGGTGTCCGATGCCGGCACCGGCTTTGAGAAGATCAAGACCGCCCTGATCCAGGCCGGCGCCACGGTGCGCTCTTCGGCCCTCGTCGGCAGCCACGCAACACGCTATACGGTGCCCTCCAACGGGCCGGCCAAGGGTTAGATCATGATCCACGTTTCCGGATCATGCTCTAAGGTCCGCCCGCAAATTCCGGAGTTGAAGATGTCCCGCCCCGTGCCGAACCCCGGCATTCTCGATATTGCGCCCTACACGCCCGGCAAGAGCCCGATGGCGGAGCCGGGCCGCAAGGTGTTCAAGCTGTCCGCCAACGAGACCCCGTTCGGGCCGTCGCCGAAAGCCATCGCTGTCTACAAGGACGCGGCGGCACATCTGGAGGACTATCCGGAAGGCACGTCGCGGGTGCTGCGCGAGGCAATCGGCCGCGCCTACGGGCTCGACCCGAACCGCATCATCTGCGGCGCCGGCTCGGACGAAATCCTCAACCTGCTGGCGCACACTTATCTGAGCCATGGGGATGAAGCGATCTCCACCACCCACGGCTTCCTGGTGTACCCGATCGCCACCATGGCGAACGGCGCCAAAAACGTCGTCGCGCCCGAGACCAACTTCACCGCCGACGTCGACGCGATCCTCGCGCGCGTGACGCCGAAGACCAAGCTGGTGTGGCTGGCCAACCCGAACAACCCGACCGGAACCTACGTGCCGTTCGACGAGGTCAAGCGGCTGCGCACTGGATTGCCGCCGCATGTGCTGCTGGTGCTGGATGCCGCCTATTCCGATTACGTGTCGCGCAACGATTACGAGCTCGGCCTCGAACTGGTGGCGACCACCGAAAATACCGTGATGACGCATACCTTCTCCAAGATTCACGGGCTGGCGGCTCTGCGGATCGGCTGGATGTTCGGCCCCGCGCACATCATCGATGCCGTCAACCGGATCCGCGGGCCCTTCAACGTTTCGACGCCAGCGATGCTGGCGGCAGTCGCCGCCATCGAGGACACTGCGCACGTCCAGATGTCGAAGACCTTCACCGAGAAGTGGCGCAGCTGGCTGACGGAAGAGATCGGCAAGCTCGGGCTCAAGGTCACGCCCAGCGTGGCGAACTTTGTGCTGATCCACTTCCCGCTCGACAAGGGCAAGACCTCGGCCGATGCCGACGCGTTCCTCACCAAGCGCGGCCTGGTGCTGCGGGCGCTCAACAATTACGGCCTGCCGCACGCGTTGCGCATGACCGTTGGGACCGAAGAGGCCAATCGGCTCGTCGTCGATGGCCTGCGCGACTTCATGGCGGGCAAGTGAACGCGGCGCCGATTTTCCGACGCGTCGCGCTGATCGGCTTCGGGCTGATCGGCGGCTCGATCGCGCGCGCCGCGCGGGCCCAGGGGCTCGCCAGCGAGATCGTCACCACCGCACGCTCGGCCAAGACCCGTGCGCGCGTCGCAGAACTCGGCATCGTCGATCGCGTGCTGGAGAGCAACGCGGAAGCCGTTCAGGACGCCGACCTCGTGATCCTCTGCATCCCGGTCGGCGCCTGCGGTCCGGTCACCCAGGAGATCGCGCCCTTCCTGAAGCCAGGCGCGATTGTTTCCGACGTCGGTTCGGTCAAGGGCGCCATCGTCCGGGAAATGGCGCCGCACCTGCCACAGAGCATTCATTTCGTTCCTGCGCACCCGGTCGCCGGCACCGAACATTCGGGTCCCGATTCCGGCTTCGCCGAGCTCTTCATCAATCGCTGGTGCATTCTGACGCCTCCCGAGGCGACCGATCCCGCAGCCGTCGAAACGCTGCGCGCGTTCTGGGCTGCCCTCGGCGCCAAAGTCGAGATCATGACGCCCGACCATCACGATCTGGTGCTGGCGATCACCAGCCATCTGCCGCATCTGATCGCCTACACCATCGTCGGCACTGCGGACGAACTCGCCCAGGTGACGTCGTCGGAGGTGATAAAATTCTCCGCCGGCGGCTTTCGCGATTTCACTCGCATCGCGGCGTCCGATCCGACGATGTGGCGCGACGTTTTCTTGAACAACAAGGAGGCCGTGCTGGAAATGCTCGGCACCTTCAATGAGGATCTCTCAAAACTCACCCGCGCCATCCGCCGCAATGACGGCGAAGCGCTGTTCGAACATTTCACCCGCACCCGCGCCATCCGCCGCGGCATCGTCGAGATCGGCCAGGATTCCGCCGCGCCGGATTTCGGCCGGCCGCATCCGCCGATGGCGAAGAAGGCGGAGTGAGAGGAATAGCAAGGCTGTCATACCCCGCGAGGTATCCAGTACGCCGCGGCCTATCCGCGTCATTGCGAGCGAAGCGAAGCAATCCACCTCGCGGCACAAAGAAAGAATGGATTGCTTCGTCGCTGCGCTCCTCGCAATGACGGCTGGATACAGTTTCGCGTTCTCGCGGCACATTGCGCCCGAGGTTTGCATGAACCTTGTCCCTCAAAACGGAGGGAGCAGGGAATGCCGGGTGCTTGCTGCACCCGCGGTCTCGTGTGCAAAATGCACATAGAAAAACGCACACGAGCATACAGGTACAGTCGGAGCATTCCGGCATTCCCTGCGCAATGGCTTTACGGCTTATGCCGTGCTCTCCCCGGCGACGAATTCGTCTTGTCACCGTCGCCGACAGATTAACGGCTCGCATCGCCCGGTAGGGCTTCGCAAAACCTCCGCCAGCTTGACACCAGCAACGGGTGCCAGGACCACACGGTTTTGCCGTACGCATCAGCGCCGTTCGTCTTGCGCGCTGTGTCCGCTCACGGTCAGATCGCCCTGCGAACACTCCTTGCGCGCTCAATGCTGCCGCGTCCACCGCAACCTGCCCCAACGTTCGTGACGATGGCCAACGCCCCTTCTTCTCGGGACAGGATGGCACTAGTTTCAGCATTGATTTGAGAGGTACGAAAAGCGGAATATTTTTACGCGAGGGAATGAAAACGATTGCGCTGTCGGGCAAATCATTCGCTGGCATCGCGCGCCAACCTGTCGTCTCTGTCCGTCACGCCCCGGGCAAAAGCGCGAAGCGCGTCTTCGCGCATTTGCCCGGCCACGACGAAAGAGCGAGTTACCTTCAAGCCTTGCTGCTTTTTGATTCAGACTCTCAGGATGAGGTCTGACACGGAGCCGATTTGCCGATCAGACCACTGCGCACGACGACGAAAGCTATATGGTTCGAGGCTCCAGTTTGGGAGCTTGAATCACGCACCGGGCGACGCCATCAACCCACAAAGGCCGCTCGCGGCAGACGCCACTACCCCTGATTTTACTTCCGCTTTCAGAGGCATAGCCGACATGGCGGGACCCTGCCACCAACCCGTTCCGGTCGCGATTGACCCGATGCGGAAGTCGGCCAAAGATCAGACGTCTTTCCAAGACGCACGACATCGTGTACTCTTTGAATAGCTGTCGTCGCAGGCGGGAAATGCCGAATCCTCGCGGGACCAAACGGACAGCAGTCATGCCATCGGCAAGCATTGCACTCAAATAACCGACTTCCTTTTTCGCCGGTCCTTCAGCATTCGCAATCCAAGGCGGGACGCGTGAGCGCGCCCGACCGATTGATTGTGCAATCGTCAGGGAGGGACGTCATGATACCCACAGTGGCACTAGCAATGCGCGCGGCCTTCGGGCCCAGCCCGCGTGCGCTTCTTAGCTGTTGTCTCCTTTTCGCCTTATGGTCCCCAATCGGAACCGCCGCTGCGAACGAGGTGACCGACTGGAACGTCATCATCGAGCAGACCGCAAAAGCGTCTAGCGCCAAACCAGGCGTCATCCTTTCGGGCCGCAATGTTTCACTAATGCATCTTGCGATGCATGATGCCCTCAATTCAATCAGCCGACGCCATGATCCTTATGGCATCCATCGTTCCTCGCCGGATGCAAATCCTCGGGCGGCAGTCATGGCTGCGGGCCATGGCGTAACGGTCCGGCTCTACCCGGACCAGGCGTCCTCGTTGGACAACGTCTACAGCAAGATGCTTCTGACCATTCCCGATGGGCCCGGCAAGAATGAAGGGCTCCTGCTAGGCGACGAAGTTGCTGCAAAGATTGTTGCGCTCCGCGCGGATGACCACTTCGACTATGCGACCCCGAGGGGAGAGCCATTTGTGAGCGGGAACGGCCCCTATGGCTCCGGACCCGGCGCTTGGGTTCCTGCGCCGGATTCACCGCATCAGAATGCCACTTTTCCACGCGCAAGCCTGGTTACTCCTCTGGCACTGACGAGCCCTTCGCAATTTCGAAATCTGCTCCCTGGTCCTTTGCACCTTAGCTCTGGCAAATATTCGCGTGAACTCGAAGAGGTCAGGACCCTCGGGGAAAAGCGTCGACTGTGCGAACGCCCGACCAAACCATGATCGCAATGCTCTGGGGTGAACTTTCATTATTCAGGACCTTCAACGAAATCGCTCGCAATCTTATCTCTGCGAGAAACGACGATCTGTGGGAAAGCAATCGCACCTTGGCACTATTGAATGTCGCCATGGCCGACAGCTACGTCGCGGTCTTCGAAGCAAAGTACCACTATCAGTTCTGGCGCCCGACCATGGCGATCCGCTGGGCTGACGGCAACGAGAAGACCACCTCTGACGCCTGGCTGCCGCTACGGCCCACGCCGCCCTTCCCGGAATATCCATCGGGCCACGCCGCTGCCTGCGGGAGCGCTCAGATCATACTTGAGAGTGCATTCGGCCTCAGCACGCCGTTTGCCGCGACCGGCACCACCTTATTTCCTGCTGGATACAGTCGCAATTTCAGCAGCTTTGATTACGCATCTCGGGAATGCGTTGAAGGCCGAATGCTTTCTGGGCAACACTTCAGATTCTCAGATGAAGATGCTCTGTATCTTGGCCAGCACGTAAGCCGCTACGTGATACGTAACATCCTCGCAGCACGCTGAGACGCCGATGCTTATTGGAAGGCCTTGCTCCTTCGTATGAAGTGAGGGCGATTTCCAAGCAAGGTCTGCTAAATTCCAGAATCCCGCGACGGTGGCCCGCCGCGTCAATCCGTTTGCCTGTTTGGCTCCGAAGGATGCTTACTGAAACAAACTTTCGGTGACTGCCGGACTGCGTGTCTTGGAGCAGCCGTGACCAACCAAACGCCGCGCTCTACCCGGACTGATCGCTCTTGCAACATCGTTCGAAATCCAACAACAGATCAGATGAGATGCTCCCCCAGACTGATGTCGGTTATTGGCACTTCGCGTCATTTCGCGGCGACGCAGCAAGTCAGTCGCTCTCAGAGCGAAGCGGACATTCAGCAAGCCACGCCACAGAACCGGATTTATGAGAACGCGCCCTCAAAACAGCGGCGGCACCTGCGCCACTTTCAGCGGGCCGAGAAACACGGCGCCGTCGGCGAAGCGCAGCGGGAAGGCGCGCGCCTTCTTGCCTTCCAGCACAGTTTCAGTGCCGAGCGAGTTGATCCCAGCGGTGACGCCGACATTGGTGTTCTGCTTCACCACCTTGCCCAGTCCCGGGATCGCCTTGTCGAGCGCGCCGAACAGATTGTTGAGATCCTGCGTCTTGACGCCCGGCGCCACGCGATCGAGCGTTGCCTGCGGCACGCCCTCCTCCAGCATCTTTTCAAGACCCAACGCTGGAACGACTTTCTCGATTCCTGCAACGGTCATCTGCAATTCGCCGTCGATCCGGCCGTTGGCATTGAGACTCAATTTTCCCGCGGCAACCGCAATCAAATCGCCCTGTTGAATCCGCGATCGCACGATCTCGACATGGCCTCCCGCGGCCTGGATTTCGCGGAATCTTTCGGGCCACGGCTTTGGCGTAAAATCCTTCAACCCGGAGAGCATGGCCCGAACATCGGCATCGAACGGCGCTGTCAGCAACGGATGAACTTCCTGCACGCTGCCGGCCGATATCTTCAACGCGGTCTCGATCACCGGATTATCTTTCGCCAAGCCTTCGACGAGGCGGCCGTGCAACTCGACAAGGCCTGCGCGCGCGAGCGGCGTCTGCACCGGTCCGTTGACGCGGTCGATCGAGGGATTGTCGAACACGATGGAGGCGCGCTGCGGGATATCTGGCAACCCGTTCACGCTGCTGCGGCCGCTGGTCCAGTTCACCTTCAACGAGGGCGGCTGGCCGCGATCGGCAAGCGTGGCCGGCGCCTTGAATTCGGCGATCAGCAATCTCGGCTGGTAGATTTGCGCGATCACGAGGATTTCGCCGAGCCGCGCGGTGAACGGCGCCCGCGCGCCCGCCGTCTGCGAAACCAATGACACGCTTGCGTCGTCGCAGCGGACCTCGAAGCGGAACGGGAAGCCGGCGACCGAGCGCTTGCCGCAATCGTAGACCCGGCCGGATTTCGCCTCCTGCGCCCGCCAGGCGTCAGCACGCACGCCGACCTCCGAGGCCGCATAGAACCAGAATGCGCTCCACGCGGCGGCGGCTACCACGAGTAGAGCAGGCAGGATGAAAAGGCGCCACAGCGGGCGCCGGCGCGGTGCAGGGGTCATGTCAGGCATCCGGCGTCCTTTGGCTGGCGATTTTGTCAAATGTAAGCGCCCTGCCCCCATAGCAAAAGGCGCTGAATTCACTTCGCTTCTCGATGCCGCTCTGCTAGAGCCGTTGGGCTTCTGATGCAATCAAGGCCGGGTTCCAGCCGTTCGTCTTGTCGCGTTTTCCTTGCGCGCACCGGTATCCACCCCGGATCAAGTCCAGGGCGGGCTTTCGCTAGAGAACACTTAACCGGCCGATGTCCGCGATCACCTTGCTAGATACGGAATTCTCACCAGACGACCTGTGGGTGTTCGGCTATGGCTCGCTGATGTGGCGCCCCGGCTTTGAATTCGTCGAACGGGTTCCGGCGCGGCTGATTGGCGAACACCGCGCGCTTTGCGTCTATTCCTTCGTCCATCGCGGCACGCCTGAAAAGCCCGGCCTCGTGCTCGGGCTCGACCGCGGCGGCGCCTGTCGGGGCGTTGCGTTCCGGGTCGCAGAAAGAACCGCGACGCCACCATCGCATACTTGCGCGAACGCGAGCAGGTCACATCGGTCTATCGCGAGGTGAAACGATCAGTGTGGCTGGAGAACGATGCGCGTCAACGCGTCAGCGCGCTCGTCTACGTGGTCGATCGCGGCCATGTGCAATATGCGGGACGGCTGTCGCTGGCCGAGCAGTTGCGCCACGTGCTGCAGGGGCATGGCCAGTCTGGCGTCAACCGCGACTATGTGCTGGCGACCGTGAAGGCGATCGAGGCGGCTGGCTTTCGCGATTCGCAATTGCACCGGTTGGCAATGATGCTGCACGACCAGCATTTGCCACCGCCTTCGGCGAAGAACAGCGACCCCTGATCGACAACCGATCAGTTGGCTTGCGCCGTCGCCGGCCGGCGCGGCGGCTGCGCGGGCTGCTCCGAGGGTTCGGGCATCAGCTCGATGACGACCTCGGCCAGCCGCACGCGCACTTCGGCAGCGACATACTTCACATACTCCGACAGCAACAGACGCAACGTCGCGCCGCTGGTCCACCACGGCTCGTCGCGCCATCTATCGCCGACCACCGCGAACGGAACCAGCGCGACATCCGGCATCGCATGCGACAGTTCGACGATGGCCCGCGGCATATGGTAATTCGACGTCACCACGATCAGCGATTTGAAGCCGCGGTCGCGGACCCAGCGCCGCGTCTCGGCGGCATTGCTCCGCGTATTGATCGCCGAGCGGTCGAGATCGACGCAGCATCCGAGCAGCGACTGGTTATCGGGCAGCGTGCGGGAAATGTCGCTCGCGGCGCTGGTCGGATGCACACCCGAGATCAACAGCCGCTTGCCGTAGCCCGCGGCCAGCAATGCCATCGCATCCGAGACGCGCGACGAGCCGCCGGTCAGCACCACGATCCCATCGGCGTTGCGGACCGGCCTGATTTCGACGCCGCGCAATTGCGAGAGGAAGCCGATGAAGCCCACGCCCGCGCCGACGAACAGGATCGCCAGAGTGGCGACAATGGCCGCACGCAGCCAACTCCGCGGCGGCGCGGGCCGCGCGTTCTGCGATCTATCGTCGTCGTCCAAACTCATGCAGTTCTGGCGATCCTCTCCCCAAACAGAATTCTAGAAGGTTTTTAGGCGAAGTGGAGTCGTCAATCGATGTCGTCCAGCGTGGCGAACAGGGTTCGCCGCGACGCCCAGGCGGTGATCGCGGCGATCGCCAGCGCCTGCACCGCCAGCGCCAGATAGCCCGAGGGCGGCAGCGAAAATGTCCCCAGCAGCGCCGCGAACTGATCCCCGACCGGGGTGCCCGAGAACCAGCCGGCGATCGATTCGGAGAAACCGAAAGCCAGCATCGCGGCACCGCCGCCGATCAGGCCGCCCTCGAGACCCAGCCTGAGGAAATGCCGCAGGAAGCGGTTGGCGATATAGCTGTCGCCGGCGCCGACGAAATGCAGCACCTCGACGATCGGGCGATTGGCCGCCATCGCGCCACGGGTTGCGAACGAAACCGAAATGATCGTCGCCATGATCACCAGCGCGAGGATGCCGATGCCGGCGAACACCGTGGCGCCGGTCATCGAGCGCATGCGCTCGATCCAGGCGCGGTGATCGTCAACGCTGGCCGACGGCGCCACCTGCATCACCCTGGTGCGGAGCGCCGCGAGGTCGAGCGTGGTGCCGGGCTGCACCCGCGCGACGATGACGCGTGGCACCGGCAACTGTTCGATCGACAGCCCGCTGCCAAGCCACGGCTCCAGCAATCTGGCCGACTCGTCCTTGCTGAACGGCTTGACCTGGACGATGCCGGGCTGCGTCCGCATCGTCTCCGCGGCCGCCGCCGCATCGCGTTCGAGATCGCGCCCGGCGGCGGGGCGCACCTGGGCGGTGATTTCGCTGGCGACTTCCGACTGCCACTCCGACGCCGACGCGCTCACCAGCAGCACCGCGCCGGTGGTGATGGAAGCGAGGAACGTCATGATGGCGACGACGGCGACCAGCGCGCGGCCGGAGATCGAGGCCCGCGGCACGATTGGCGACATGTTGCGCGCCTGCGCCGGCACCTGCGGGCGTTCGTTCCCGAGGTCCACCAGCGGCGCATGCTCGTCACCGCTCCTGCTCATATCCTACTCATAGATGTGCAACCGTCCCTGATGCAGCACCAGCCGCCGCGCCTCGTATTGATCCATCAGCGTGATGTCGTGGGTCGCGATGACGACCGCGGTACCCGACCTGTTCAACTCGATAAACAGCCGCAGCAGCCGCCGGCCCAGCGTCGGATCGACGCTGCCGGTCGGCTCGTCCGCCAGCAATAATTGCGGCCGCGAGATGACCGCGCGCGCGATCGCGGCGCGTTGCTTCTCGCCGCCCGAAAGAATTGGCGGCAGCGCGTCCATCCGCTCGCCGAGACCGACCCATCTCAGGAGGTCGATCACCTCGCGGCGGTAGCTGGATTCTTCCCGACCCATGACGCGGAACGGCAACGCCACGTTCTCGTAGGTGGTCATGTGGTCGAGCAGGCGAAAATCCTGCAGCACGATGCCGATGCGCTGGCGCAGGTTCGCAACCTGGTCCTTGCCGAGCAGCGAGACATCCTGTCCGAACAGATTGACGAGACCCCGCGTCGGCCGCAGCGACAGAAACAGCAACCGCAGCAGCGAGGTCTTGCCCGCGCCCGAGGGACCGGTGAGAAACTGGAAGGAATGCGCCGGAATCAGGAAAGTAAGGTCGCGCAAAATCTCCGGGCCAAGCCCGTACCGCAAACCGACATTTTCGAACCGAACCAAGCTCAGCTCCGCTCGACATGAGCCGTGGTCGAGCTCCGCTCGACATGGGCCGTGGCCGGAAACCCCGGACTTGAATCTGAACCTGGGCCTGAACCTGGACCTGCGGCGCTCGGCCCGCTGGCCTGGGCTCCAACCGGATAAAACGGTTGTGCGACCGTTATGGTTTCCGATTCGTTAACGGTCGCTATGTAGCATCCGGGCAAAGACACTGTGGAATTGGGCTCCATGCACATCATTTGCCCCCATTGTACAACATCTTACGCTATCAATCCGGCCGCCCTGGGCACGGCCGGACGTACCGTCCGCTGTTCCCGTTGCAAGGAAACCTGGCTGGCCCACCCCGAGGACGCCATTGAGATGGTGGCCGCCGTACCTGCCATGGCGAAATCGAGCCAATCGGCCACAAACGATGCCGCAGCCGAGTGGGAAGCGCTGGCGCGCGAGGAAGAGGGACAAAACGCCCCAGTTGTCGACAGCCCCTCGATTTCGGCCGACTGGCCGGCCGGGGGCGATGGTTCGTCCCGGCACGGCGACAGCGACTGGGCGGCGGTCGCCCGCCAGGATGCCGAGGACCATGAGGAGGCGCAGCTCACGAGCCACCGTCAGCGATTGGCCAGCATCTTCAGACTGCCCACCCTGCCCCGCATTCCATTCATGCCTGTGGTCGGCCTGCCCACCGCCTGCGCCGCGATGGGCGCCTTGATTCTGGCGCTGATGATCTGGCGCGCCGAAATCGTACGCCTTCTGCCGCAGACCGCGACGTTCTACAAAATGGTCGGGCTCGACGTAAACCTGCGCGGACTGGCGTTCAAGGACATCAAGATCACCAATGAAACCGTGGAAGGCAAACCGGTGCTGGTGATCGAGGGCGTGATCGTCGGCGAGACCAGGAAGCCGGTCGAATTGCCGCGGCTGCGCTTTTCCGTGCGCGACGCGCAGGGCGCGGAGATCTACGCCTGGAACGCGGTGCTCGAGCAGCCCCTGCTCAAGCCGGGCGAGCGCGCCTATTTCAAGTCGCGGCTGGCTTCGCCGCCGCCCGAAGGCCTCAATATCGACGTACGCTTTTTCAACAAGCGGGATCTGACCGGCGGCCACGCCTGAACCGCCGCACCGTCCCGAAGGCGAGAGATCAATGCCACGCGTGCTGATTGCCGACGACGAGGATTCCATGCGCACGCTGGTGGCGCGCGCCATCGCCATGGACGGCCATGAGACCGTCACCGCCGAGGACGGCGCCGACGCGCTCGATATCCTGACCCGCGAGCAAGGCAGGTTCGACCTGCTGCTGACCGACATCCAGATGCCTGTCATGGACGGCATCGCGCTGGCGCTGACGGCGGCGCGCGATTTTCCGGACCTGAAGATCCTGCTGATGACGGGCTTCGCCGATCAGCGCGAACGCGCCTCAGGCCTCAACGCGATCGTGCACGACGTGGTGACAAAACCATTCGCGGTCGCCGATATCCGCACGGCCGTGGCAGATGCGCTGTCGGCGAGGAAGACGGGGTAGGCTTGCAGGAGGCTGCGTTCTCAATTCGTCATTGCCGGGCTTGACCCGGCAATCCATCACGTCAAAGGGCTTTCTCGAAGATGATGGATACGCGGGTCAAGCCCGCGTATGACAATTGTGCTCGTTGAGAGCGTTCCCTAATAATCCTTCAGCAGCCGCTCGATGTAGTCGAGCTCGATCTGCGGGCGGGACGGATCGCCGAGACGGCGGCGCAATTCTTCCAGGATCCGGCGCACCCGCTGCACGTCGATCTCGCCGGGGATTTTCACCGAATAGTCGTCGTTGAACTCGTTGTGACGCAGCGGCCGGCCGAGCGGATCGGTAGAGTTGGCGGCGCCCTGCTGGCGGCCCCTGGGATTGCCCGGGCCATCTCCCGGCTGATCGCCGTCGCCCTGCTGCATCGCCTCCGCAAGGCTCTGGGCGCCCTTGCGCATCGCGTCCAACGCACGCCCCTGCGAGTCCACCGCGCCGTCGGCATTGCCCTCGCCCAAGCGGCCGGTGGCGTCGCCCATCGCGGTATCGGCATCGCCGAGGCCATCCTCGCCGTCGCCCTGATCGTCGCCCTGGCCCTGCTGGCCCGGTTGACCCTGCTGGCCCTTCTCGCCACGCTGTCCCTGCTGGCCTTTCTCGCCGCGCTGTCCTTGCTGGCCCTTCTCGCCGCGCTGGCCCGGCCCCATGCCGCGCTTGGCGAGCTCTTCCTGCAATTTCTGCAGCCGGTCGCGCAGGCCCTGCTGGTCCTGCTGCAGGTCGCCCATGCTCTGCTCGCCCTGCTTGCCGCGCATGCGATCGCGCCGCGAATCCTGGCCCTGCTTGAAGGTCTTGTCGCGCAATTGCTGCTGCTTGCGGATCATGTCGCCGAGTTCGTTCAGCGCCTGCTCCATGTCGTTGTCGCCGGACTGGCCGGGCTGCGCCATCTGCAGGTTTTCCAGCATCTGCTGCAGCTGCTCCAGCAATTGCTTGGCGGCATCCTTGTCGCCGGAACGCGACATCCGCTCCAGCCGGTCGAGCATGCTCTTGAGATCCTGCTGGCTCAGCATTTTCGTATTGGGATCGAGCGGTCGCGCCAATTGCTGCGGATTGTTTTTTAGCTGCTCGGCGAGCTGGCGCAGGAAATTGTCCAGCGCGGCACGCAGATTGTCCGTGAGCTTCTTGATCTCCTCGTCGGTGGCGCCGCGTTCCAGCGCCTGCTTGAGCGCCTCCTGCGCTGCGCGCAGCGCCTTGTCGACGTCAGTGATGTTGCCGTCCTCGATGGTGACCGCAAGCGCCCACAGGCTGGCGACGACCTCGCGCTTGGCGGCATCGGTGCGGGCCGCCTCGAGTTGCCGCGTCACGCTGAAGAGACCGAGATAATGACCCGCCTCCGGCGTGAACAATTCCGGCGCGATCATCAGCGCGTCAAGCGCGGTATAGACCTGCGAATTCTGGTTGGCGTCGAGCGCCAGGATGCGGCGCTGTTCGATCAGGGCGCGCGCCAGGGGCTTGGTGAACAGCCGCTCCGGCAGCCGCATGTTGAAGGGCTCGCTCTTGCCCTCATTGCCGGCCTCGTCTTTTGCCGTCAGCGTCAGCGTCACGTCGGCGCCGGCATAGGGGTCTTCGCTGAGGTCCTTCACGGTCTGGCCAACGCCGTTGCGGGTGCGCGCATTCGGCAGCACCAGCGCGAACTGCGGCGGCTCGAACAGCGGCCGTGGCTCGGCAGCCTTGCCGCCGTCCTTTCCAGCAGCGTCGTTGTTAGGTTGCTTGTTAGCTTCCTTGGCCGCATCACCTGCGCGGGGCGCGAATTGGGCGCGCGCTTCGGTGACGCCGTAATCGTCCTCGAGCCGGTAGGACATTTGCAGCGAGCCGCGGGCCTGACGTTCCGGATCCTTGGCCAGAGAAATGACCGGCGCACGGTCGGGGGTAGCGGCAAACCGCCATTGCGGCTGGCCGCCCGGCGCGCGGACGTGCGCGGTGCCGTCACTGGCGATCTTGAATTGGCGTTCGCTGGTGCCTTTGGGCGCAGCTTCGGCGGGCGCGATCTCGGTCAGGCCGCCGCCAACCACGACGTCGATGGAGCCGCCGCTCGAGCGAATCATGAGCGTGCTGCCCGAAGGAACCGGCAACGGCGCGCTATCGGGCGAGGCTGCGTCCCTGTTCGCGGCCGAAAGAATGACCGGCGGCTTGCCGGTATAGACCGGCGGCGTCACCCAGGCGTCGACCCGCACATTGGCAGGCGCCAGCACGCCGTTCCAGTCGAACGCGGCTGCAATGCGCATCCTCCGCTCGTCGCCGGCCGCGACATAGGCCGCCACCACCATCACCATGACCAGCGCGCGCAGCGCCCAGGGATCATGGATCGCGAGCCGCGGCGAGGGAAGCCCGGCGCGGATCCGCTTGATCGAGGCCAGCGTGCGCTCACGCTGCTCCCGCCATAGAGCCTGCGCAATCGGATCCCTGGACGCCAGCGTATCCGTCAGGGCGGTCGCCGGGCGGTGGCGAATGCCGGTGCCGCGGTCGAGTCGGCTTAGCCCCTCTTCGCGGGTCGGCCAGCGAAAGCGCACGAGTGGCAGCAACGCCCCGAGCGCCAGCACAGCGAACAGGCCGATGCCGACGACGCGCGCCGGGAATGGCAGCGCCAGCCACAGGCCGGCCCAGGACGCCACAAGAAACAGTCCGATGACGCTCAAAAAGCCGGGCCAGACTAGGCCAGGCGCGCTCCCACGCGATCGCATACTGAGCCCGTTGCAGGGCCTGCTTCAGCTGAAGCCGCGCGACAGAATCCGGCTCGCGCGCGGGCTGTGAGGGGTCAGGTGAGGCGCCGTTCAATAAAACTCTCCGGGTTGCGGACAAATCAGCCTAGCACAACGGCGGCATTGAGGCACCCGTTGCAAGGGGGTTCCCACACCCGGAAATACGCATAACACGAAGGCGTGACTGGAGGCTTCTCACCCCGTAACGTCGGCGCCGAACCGCAAAAACGAACTGTAAAAATGCGAGAAAGCGACATGGACCAGAAGACACATGACAAGGGACTGGAAATTCGCAAGGCCGTGCTCGGCGAGGCCTATGTCAACAACGCCCTGAAAAACTCCGACAGCTTCAACAAGCCGTTCCAGGAACTCGTCACCGAATATTGCTGGGGCGCGGTGTGGGGCCGCGAGGAACTGCCGAAGAAGACCCGCAGCATGCTCAACCTCGCCATGATCTCGATCCTGAATCGTCCCCACGAATTGAAGATTCACATCAAGGGCGCGCTGACCAACGGCGTCAGCCGCGACGAGATCCGCGAGATCTTCATGCAGGTTTCGATCTATGCCGGCATCCCGGCAGGCGTCGACAGCTTTCGTATCGCGCGCGAAGTGTTCGCGGAATTGGACAAGGGCTGAGCCGCGGCCGAAAAGCCTCGCAAAATTTTTATCCGTCATTGCGAGCGAAGCGAAGCAATCCACACTTTCTATGCGGCGCCATGGATTGCTTCGCTGCGCTCGCAATGACGTAGTCAGGAAACAGCACCATGGAAATCGGATTCATCGGCCTCGGAAAAATGGGCTTCCCGATGGCCCGCCGCCTGGTCGAGGCCGGGCATCAGCTCACCGTGTTCGACACGCGGAAAGAAGCCGTCGACAAGCTCGGCGCGCTCGGCGCGGTGGCCGCATCGTCGCCAAAGGACATCGCCGACCGCTGCGAGACCGTATTGGCGAGCCTGCCGTCGCTGCAGGCCTCGCTCGAGGTTGCGACCGGCACCGGCGGGGTGATCGAAGGCAAGCGCGTCAAGCGCTTCGTCGACCTCTCCACCGTCGGCTCGCACATGGCGGCGCGGATTCACGGCCTGCTGGCTGCGAACAACATCGTGCAGATCGACAGTCCCGTCAGCGGCGGCGTCGGCGGCGCCGAGAAAGGGACGCTGGCCGTCATGGTCTCCGGCCCTCGCGCCGATTTCGAAGTTGCAAAACCCGCGCTCGACGTGATCGGCAAGGTGTTCTTCATCGGCGAAAAACCCGGCTCGGCGCAGACCATGAAGCTCGCCAACAACTTCCTGTCTGCGACCGCCATGGTGGCGACGTCGGAGGCCGTGGTGATGGGCGTCAAGGCAGGGCTCGATCCCGCCGTCATGATCGATGTCATCAACGCCGGATCGGGGCTCAACACCGCCAGCCGCGACAAGTTTCCGCGTTCGGTGCTGCCGCGCACCTTCGACTTCGGTTTTGCCACCGGCTTGATGGTGAAGGATGTCCGGCTCGCGCTGGAAGAAATGAAATCATTGGGATTGTCGATGGAAGTCGCCGAAGCGGTGGGACGACTCTGGGAAGTCGTGATCCGCGACGAGGGTGCGGAGTCGGATTTCACCGCCGCGATCAAGCCGATTGAAAAGGCGGCGGGTGTGGTGGTTGGCGGCGCAAAGAGCGGCCACGCGGCGAAATAGCGTCCACTCAACTGGCCCTTCAAGCATCAGCTGGCGCGTGACGGACAGCGGTGCCGTGCGCGGCGCAGGTCCAGAAGCATTTGCGCAGTTCCAAGTTGGCAAGTCTGACCGAATGGGATTACGTTCCAGGTCTATTTAAGTACGAGCTGGCGTTGATTCGATCGGTTGGGACGCGCATGACGTCTCGTTGTGTAAATCCGAAGTGCAAGCAGGCGCGGCTGCGGCCTGCTCATGTTGCCGTTGCGGGTCTGGCCGCGCTGATCGCGGCGGGAGACCATGCGGCCGCCAGAAGCGGCTCGAGCGAACGGCTGATCGAGTCCATCGAGTCGCGCAGCGCCGGCGAGCCGATCATGGCCATCGTTTCGCTCCGCAACCAGCGCATCACCGTCTACGACGCCAAGGGCTGGATCCTGCGGGCGCCGGTGTCGAGCGGCACGAAGGGACGTGAGACGCCTGCCGGGATCTTCAGCGTCATCCAGAAAGTAGAGGATCATTACTCGAACCTGTATGACGATGCCTACATGCCGCACATGCAGCGCATCACCTGGTCGGGCATCGCACTCCACGGCGGCGTGCTGCCGGGGTATCCGGCGTCCCATGGCTGTATCCGGCTGCCCTTCGACTTCGCTGCACGCCTGTTCGATGCGACCGCGATGGGCATACGGGTGATCGTGGCGCCAACCGATGTGGCGCCCGTTGAACTTGCCCATCCGGTTCTGTTCCAACCCAAGCCCGGTGCCGCCGCCTTGGCCGCCTCCCGTGCCGCGGACGCGCAAGAGGCGGCGGGGAAAGCGGCCAAGGTGAGACTAGCCGCAGGGACGGCCTCCCGGGAGGCCACGCGGGCCACGGTGCCGGTGCGCGCGGCGGAAAATCTAATGCTCAGGGCTGAGGTGCAATTGGCGGCCGCCGAGGCTGCACTTGGCTCAGCCAAGTCGGCGGAGGCAAAGGAGCAGGCTGAGGGCGCCAAGGCGCAGGCAGCCACCAGGCTCGCGGAGCTGCAGGTGCAATGGGAAGCCGCCAAAGCGGGTCTGCAATTGAAGCTCGATGCCGTTACGTCTGCGCGGGAAGCCGCCGCCGCGGCGGAGATTGCGCGGGTCACGGCAGCCGAGGCGGCCCGTCAGGTCGCGCGCGAACTCGAACCGGCATCGGTATTGATCAGCCGCAAGACCCAGCGGCTTTATGTCCGGCAAGCATTTGAACCCGTCTTTGAAAGCCCGGTCACGATCGCAGATCCCGATCGTGCAATCGGCACGCACGTCTTCACCGCCATCGAGCGCACGACCGACGACACCAACCTGCGATGGAGCGTCGTCTCATTGGGCGACGGAGGCCCGCCCATTGGCACGGTCGAGCCACAAGGACGGGCGCGCGGGAGTACGCGCGGCAGCGGTGGTCGCGACGTTGAGCCGGTGCCGACGGACCCGGACAGCGCAAAGGCGGCGCTCGACCGCATCGTCATTCCGCAGGACGCATTGGATCGCCTCGTCGGCATTGCGCCGCGATCCTCTTTGATCGTCACGGACGAGGCGTTGAGTTCGGAAACCGGCAAGGGAACGGAATTCGTGGTGCTGTTGAGCGGCGAGCCGCAAGGAGGCATCAAGAAACGGCGACGCAGTCCGGGAACCGAATTCCGCTACGCTCGCCCGCGCAGCCTGCCTTTCTGGCGCTCGCCTTTCGGAAGTGGCTTTTCCTCGTGGTGAGCCCGTTTCCTCCTGGTGAGACCCGTTCCTCGCGCGGCAATCCCTTCCAATGAAACCTTCTAATCAAACCGGACCTCGCGTCGAGCGCATCGGATAACCTGTCAAATCCACACGAATTTGCCGCGATGCCGAGTCTCTCGATGGCGCCCTTGATGATGGCGCCCTTGAGACATGCCGCCCGGCCTACGCCGGATGGATATGCAACACCGTCACTTCCGCTACTCCAATCCAGCAAAAGAATAGAGGGATTTCGATGTGATCTGGACTTGGCGGCGTGTCCTCCCGCCAGCGAAGCCGAACCGCGGCGTTGCTGACGGGAGTCATGCCCAATAGTACGCTGGCGGTTCGGCTAGCTCGCTTTAGCCAACGTCTGAGCCAATGTTGCCGACAAGTCGGTCCGACCCAACCCTCCGCTGAGACCAGCTCCAGTGTCGGCAAAACTTGTCGACGCAAACTGGTTCATCAGATTCATCGGCTGTTGGCTGACGGCGCTTTGCTGGACTGCGCTGGGTTGGCTGACCAGGCTGACATTGTCATAGAGCGCGCCGCGCCCGTCGGCGGCGCCTTTGCCTGCGGCCTCGCGGAAGGTGAGGCGGTCTTCACCGCCGGTGCCGGTCACCGAAAAATGGTAAGTTTTCCAGTTACTGCCGGGCGGGACAGTGGCGACCACCGCGTCGTTCCACAAAACTTCGATCGTGTTGGTGGCCAAGCGGGAGTTGGGCCGCGACCGCGCATCGAAGGAGAGATCGTAGTTCTGCCCGGCAGTGGTGTTCACGGTTTGGTAGAAACCGTCACGAGCGCCACCATAATCGAGCTCGCCAAAGTTCGACCCGTTGGTGGCCTTGACGTTGTTAAGATTGTTCCACAACTCGATCATTCCGCCGTTTATCGCCGTCCAGCCCGGTACCGAACTGAATCCGGCCCAGCGGTGCGCGGCCAGGGATGGGGCTTCGAACGATCCGTTCACCAGGAGGTTCTGGCCATTCGGCGCTGGTGTCGGGGTTGGTGGAGGCGTCGGGGTCGGCGTCGTTGACCCGGGCACGGCGGTCGTGTCAGTGACGGTGAAGCTCTTCGGCGTGTCGTCGTAAATGGCCAGCTTGCTGCCGGCGACAGGAGCGCCATCAAAAGTAGCGCCTTCAACATAGACGTTGCGGTCCGTGCCGGTCGTACCGCCCCAGAGATCATTGAGAAGCGTGACCGAAACCGTGTGGCTGCCCGCGGCCCAGTCGCCCTTGACCTGCAACGAATCGACCTCCCCGCTTCCGTGCAAGGCCCTGGCGGTCAGCGTACCACCGATCTGCTTCCCATCGACATAGATGGCATACTGGGAATCGCCTTGGTAAGCGTCCTGCGTTAACTTCAACTCGAGCAAGTCGGAGCCACTGCCGATTGTGGTGTTCACCCCCGGGGGTGATGGTGGGCTGGTGTCTGCGGGGGTGGTGGGGCAGGGTCCGCAGGTGGCGATGGGGTGGCGTCCGCTGGCGAAGCGGTCAGCCAGCCACTCGTGTCGGGATAGGATTGTGAGATTGAGCCGGTTTCGTGAGCGGCGTCTTTGAATTGGGGGAAGGTTTTAGAGCCAGCCCATTGGAACCTGCCTCCGCCGTCAGACATGAAGTATTGATTGTTACTCCAGGTGTTTCCTCCATTGAGCATGCCGGACTGGTTGTAGTCAGCGAAGCCGCCGATGTAGCCGCGCCCATCGTGATCCACGATGGTGTTGTCATGGATTTGGTTGCCGGTGGTCGTGTAAGTACCAAACGTGCCAGAACCTCTGTTCTGCTGAATCATGACGATACCGTTACCGCCTCCGGTCATCTCGACCCGGTTGCCATAGACCTCCACGTTCTGGGAATTTTGGATATTGATATCGGCGCCCCAACCCCATCCGCGCGTGTCACCGTACCCATTCCCGATGAGCGTGTTGTTGCGGATGATCGCGTCGTAACTGATCTCGTGGCTGATGCCATTGATCGTGTTACGGACGACAACATTGTCCTCGTAGAGCGTATGGATGTTGTTGATGTCGGTCCACAAGCCCGTACCATTATTGTCGTGCGCGTAGTTGCCTCGTACGACCAAGTGATCTGTGTTGGCGAATTTGAATCCGCCCCCTTCCCAAAGCGGATCAATACCAGACCAGAAGCCGTTCTTTGCGATCTCGTTGCCTTGAATGAGGATGTTATTGCCGGACCCGCCGAGCCCCATCTGGCCATTGTCATGCACGTAATTGCCAATGATCTGGCTGCCGTCATGGGCAGAGATGCCCACGGCGTAATTCAGGCGGACTTCATTGTCCCGAATGGTCCAACCCTGGCCCGCGCGAATGGCACCGTCCTGGATCTGAGGGTCATACTTCTCGATGACCAGGTTTTGCACGGTTACGTTCGTGGCGCTGCCATGGAAAGCATCGGTCAGTTTGCCAGCTTCAACTGTGTGACCCGCTGGGTTGTCGGCGATGTAGATCTTGTCGGCGGCATAATCGAAATAAAAAGTGCCAGCAACGACCTTGGAGAGAGCGTCGACCGGCTTTAGCGGGGTATTGTCGAGGAACACTGTCTCCGGATAGCCGGGCCTCTGAGTGCCCGGTTCAAACTCTGCATTCGGGTGGACGCGACCCTGCTGCGTCTGGCCGCCAACGACCCAGAGATTGCCGCTCTGGGTCCAGTTGGACAGCACAGCCGAACCGTTGAGGATCGCTCCTGCAGCACCGATAAAGGTCTGACCATCTTTCGGCGCTAAGGAAACGCCGCGATAGACACCAGGCTCAAAATAGAATGTGGCCCCAGTAGGAGCTGCGCTCACGAGCGCCGAGATATTGTCGCCAGGATGAAGGATGATCGCTCCGGTGGGCGCCGACGTTGCCTTTGGCCCATAAATTCCCATCGTAAGCTCCTGTGGAATTTTCGTTGTTGTCGAGAGCCTTTTACGCGCCCATGCTCTGATGAATTCTGTAGTTGCTTGCACGTCCCGAGCAAGCGCAGCGGTCCAGATTTGCAGATCGGTTTGTGCCGATGGCGAGATGAAAATGCGGCAAGACAGCAGCATCATCGCGAACCTGCTGTCGCATATTGGGCAGTCGTCGAATAATCACACAGGCACTCAAAATATGTCCGGTTAGTGGGGAAGACCGGAAGTGCCTGGCCGACTGCCGAAAACGGTGATCCGGAACGGACGTCACCGCCCCTCTTCCGGTATCGCAACCTGAAATGCTATGATGGCCTTCGGGAGGGGCGAGCATGAAGCGCCGCGAGGTCATTTGTATTCTCGGCGCTATCGCTTCGGGATTTCGTCCCCGCCGCCGCACTATTATCGCCGCGATGGCCGCCATGGTGCTTTTGCCGATCGAGGCCAGCGATGCAGGCTGGCTGTCGGATGTCTTCAAAAGCACGTCAAAACAAGGCAAATCGCCAAAACAAGGCAAGGCGCCAAAGCACGTCACTTCGCGCAAGCCAGCCACTTTGGCGAGGCCTGCCGCCTCGCCAAAGCGCCACACCGTGAAGCTTGCTGCGTTGGGGCCGGTCAGCTTGAACCCTGCCGCCTTGAAACCGGTCGCAGCCCCGTGCGATCCCTCGAAGTTCCGGATCGTCCTGGACGTAGGACATACCGCCGAATCGGAAGGCGCGATCAGCGCCCGCAATGTCTCCGAGTTTGTCTTCAATCTGCGCCTTGCGAAGCAGATCGAGGAGAAGTTGAAGGCCGAAGGCTTTGCCGAAACCAGGCTGCTCGTGACCGAGGGCAAGGCCAGGCACAGCCTCGTCAAGCGGGTCGCCGCCGCCAACAATCTGCGTGCGGATCTCTTCCTGTCGATCCACCATGACTCCGTGCCCAACAAATTCCTCGAGGACTGGGAATTCGAGGGAAAGAAAAGCCATTTCAGCGACCGCTTCAGCGGATATTCCGTCTTCGTCTCCCGCAACAATCCGGACTTCAGGACGAGCCTCTCGTTCGCCGAACTGATCGGCAAGCAAATGAAGGCCCAGGGCCTTGACTATGCCAAGCAATATACCCAGGCGATCATGGGCCGGCACCAGCATCCGCTGCTGAACAAGGAAACCGGCGTCTATAGCTACGATAAGCTCATCGTGCTGAGAAAGACCCAGATGGCCGCCGTCCTGCTGGAAGCGGGCTCGATCATCAACCGGGACGAAGAACTCAAGATGAGTTCGTCTGAACGCCGGGACATCATCAGCAGCGGTGTCACAGCGGCGGTGAAGGAATTCTGTGAGCCTCGATGGGGCATCCTCGGTCCGCTCTGATGGCTGGGGGGCTGCCCCACCTCGCATCCGATTCCGAACTGCCGACTTCAACCCTTTGACCGGGCCTTGATCTCGTTGAATTTGGAAAGCGCTTGTTCAAACTTGTCGTTGAACAGCCACATCGCATCAAGAATTTCGCGGAAAGTTGCAGATGTTCTGGCCCTGTCAGCTTGTCCAAAAGTGAAAATGCTGTTGTTTCGCAGATATGCCATGACCGTCGGGTCGGAAATTCTATAGTCGACCAGGTTGCGCGACCTGAGTGCTGATCTGGTCGGGCTCGGAATGATCTGGATGAGTTCAAAGACCTTCATTTGATCGATCGGATCTGGCAGTGTTTTCACGATCGCCGGTACTTGCGGGAAAATATCGGCGTGTGCGTTCATGAGGGCATCTCGCACGGCGGTCCAGTGGTTGAATCGATGATCCAGATTGCCAATCCGCGCCTCTTCCCTGTCGTCGCGATCGTTCAGTGCAGGATCAAAGGCCGCTATCGACGTTTTTATCGCCGCCCATTTCCTTCGCCCATTTTGATCTTCGGATACGCCTGTTTGCAAGCTGCCCTTATATTTATTCGAGCGCGCATTCCCGATGTTCTGATTGCCATTTGTCTCGGCAAAGAACAGTCCCAGGCTGATCCTGCCTGCTGATTCGGCGTTGGTCGCATCAAGGCCCTTGGCTCGCGCGATGGCCGTGCCCAAATCGACGACGTCCTTGAATGGAGTATCTGATTTTTGCGCGTTGACGGGCGGCGCTTGCATGAGGTCGAAAAGTCTTCTGTACTCATCGAGCAGCGGCTCATTGTCGGCGTTAAAGTACGCCGGAGGGATTCCGTATTTGTTGGGCCTACCTGTTTTGGATGGAAGAGCATCGGTAAGGTCTTTGTACGCGCTCATCATGTTGTTGCGTGCAAGGTAGAGTGCTTGTCCCGGCAAGTTCGGTAGCCGTTGATTCGAATTAATCTGCGCGCGCCGCTGGCCCAGGAGCGATTCAAAGTTGCTTCGCGAATTATTGTATGCATTGAGCGCATCCGATTGTTTTTTTCGTGAGTGCGGCCGGCTCACCCCTTGCAGGCGACATGAAGCCGAGATTGCCGATGGCGGCCGCGACGAGCGATGCGGCCGTGCTGATGATCGCATCGGTGGCGATGGAAGCCGGCGGTGTGAAGAAGAGTCCGAGAGCAAGGGCCGCCGTGGGCGCAGCAGTATGGTTATTTGTCCCCATGGCTAGTTTCCCCATGCCCAAGTTTCATCGGATCCGACTCATTGGATCGTAAACAACGAACGCGCAGCTTGGCGAGGCGAAAGCTCCCGGTTCACCTCGGCCGGGGCCGCTCCTCTCACCTCTGAACGCAGATCATCGTAGCGGGGAAAACTGGCAACCGCGATGTGCCACCTGACGCACAGCGCGCCCGTAGACGGCGTCGTTGTCACACGCCTGGCATGGGCATTGCTCTTTATGGGCTGGCTGGGCATTTCAGTGGCCCAGTTTGGATCAAGCGCCGCCGGGACATGTATTGCGATACCGGCGGCGTCTTTTTCCGGGACGAAACCGTTTTCCTGAGCTGACGAAAACGTCCTGAAACAAACGGCCGGGTATCCTTGTTGTCACCAAAACAGGGGATGGCAAAAATGCAATTCATCTTCGATCTGATTTGGATGCAATCGTGCGGCAATTATCTTGCCGAAATGGGCCAGCAGGAGGCGCAGCCATGATCGCCGCCTCTGCAGCAATTCTGGCACTACTCAGCCTGGCAATCTTCGCGGCCCACGCCTTGGACGCTTACCGGACGCGCTAGTTAATTAACTCCGCTTCCGCGTACGGCTTCCGAAGACGTCGGACCCCCAGAATGCGACGAGGACCAGCGCGCAAGTCGCGAGGCCCAACATTGCCAGAATTGTTTCGAGCATCATCGAATCAACCCCCGTCTGTTGGGATTTTGCCATACGAACGCGCTGCAGTGGAGCGCGTTCAATCTGCGTGCCCGACGCCGCCGCCGTCCGGCACACTGGAAGGACGGCCCCAGCTTCCGGCTAGGGCATCAACCGCTGGGGGCCGTCCTTGTCCCATGCCGGGCATGCCCATCCGCATGGTCCAGCACATGCCCAATGAAAATCTGATTCGCGCCAATGTCTGTATGGAACCCGACGGTGTGAGATGGTTCCTGGTCAGATGGAGCCGGCAATCGCCGTATCCGCATCGGGGCGTATGCTGCATCAGAGGTTGCGAAGATCCTTGAAGAAGAACCATCCCAATCGTTGCCGTCGAGGCCGAAGCCGGCGCGACACTGATCGCGCCACCCAAGGTCCAGGGCAACAAGCCCGCGGAAGTTCAAAGAAGGAATTCAGGCGGCCGCGCTATTCCGGCGATCTCAAGCCGGGCGACTTCAGCCACTCGTTGACGTGGATCGCGGTGTCCAGTTGCCCGATCTTCCGTAGCACCACGTCCTTCACCGATCCTGGCGGCAACAGCGCGGCCTGTTCTTCCAGCCGCTCTTTCTCAGCGGCGAGCCGTTCATCAAACGAATGCGGAGTTGAACGCTTGCGCTGCATGACACTACACGGGGGTACGTTACCGACGGTCTCATTCAGTACATACCTGAGCTTGTTCCACGTCTGTCCGCTAGCCGACTCTGTCCAATAGCCGACTCGGAGGCCGCTTGATCACAGCCACGGCGCCGGCCGGTCCATCGCGATCAGCTCTTCGACCTCGATGCGCGGACGTACCACGGCGTATCGGTCGTCCTTGACCAGCACTTCCGGCACCAGCGCGCGCGTATTGTAGAAACCGGACTGCACCGCGCCGTAGGCGCCGGCCGTCATGATCGCCAGGAGATCGCCGGCCTTTGGCTCGGGCAGCCTGCGATCGAGCGCGAGATAGTCGCCGGTCTCGCAGACCGGACCGACCACGTCGGCCGTGACCATTCGCGCGCCCGCCGCCGCCTCGCGGACCGGCAGGATGTCGTGATGGGCTTCGTAGAGAGTCGGCCGTATCAGGTCGTTCATCGCGGCATCGATGATGACGAAGTTCTTGGCCTCGCCCGGCTTCACGTAGATAACGCGGGAAACGAGAATGCCGGCATTGCCGACGATCATACGTCCCGGCTCGAACATCAGGGTGCAGCCGAGATTATGCGTCACCTGCTTGACCATCGCGGCGTAGGCGGACGGCAGCGGCGGCGCTGCCCGGTCGGCGTGATAGGGAATGCCGAGCCCGCCACCAAAATCGATATGCTCGATTTTGTGGCCGTCGGCGCGCAGCGTTTGCACGAAATCGGATAGAATCCGGAAAGCGGTTTCCATCTTGCTCAAATCAGTGATCTGACTGCCGATATGCATGTCGGTGCCGGTCACCTCGATCCCCGGCAGCTTTGCCGCACGAGCATAGACTTCGCGTGCGCGGGCGATCGGAACCCCGAACTTGTTTTCGGATTTGCCTGTGGCGATCTTGGCGTGGGTGCCGGCATCGACGTCGGGATTGACCCGCACCGAAATCCGCGCGGTCTTGCCGGCCTCGACTGCGAGCTTCGACAGCAATTCCAGTTCGGGCTCGGACTCGACGTTGATGCAGAGAATATCCGCCGCCAGCGCCGCGCGCAGTTCGACTTCGGTCTTGCCGACGCCCGAGAATAGAATTTTGCCTGGCGGAATCCCGGCCGCCAGCGCGCGCTTGAGTTCGCCGCCGGACACCACGTCGGCGCCGGCGCCGAGTTTCGCCAGCGTGCGCAACACCGACTGGTTGGAGTTCGCCTTCATGGCGTAGCAGACCAGCGTCTTCTCGCCGGCAAAGGCCTCGGTGAAGACGCGGTAGTGTCGCTCCAGCGTCGCCGTCGAATAGCAATAGAACGGCGTGCCGACGGCGTCCGCGAGTTCGGACAGATTCACGGCCTCGGCGTGCAGCACGCCGTTGCGATAATCAAAATGATTCATGGCGCGCGCTCAGTCCAGCAGCGGATCGAGAACGAATTTTTCTTGCTGCCCTTGGGAGCCGTCGGCGCCGCTTCGGACCCGTAGGTCGGATTGAAGACGCCGGGCTGCGCCGCGCGCTCGGTCTCGGTATCCGACGCGCCTGACACCTGCGGGGCGTTCGGCGGCAAATCGAGCCCGCCCTTGCGTCCGCAGCCTCCAAGCGCGAGCGCGGTCACGCTCAGCAGGATGATGGCCCATCCCGACGATGACGGGCGGTAGTTACTGATCACGACGAAATCCCCAATACGCGCCGCACCATACAAAGATTGCCCCAGTCTGGCGAGTGCCGATGAGCCACGGAAACCCAAGAAATTGCAGCGAAATTTTTTTCCTCAAGCTTATTTTCGCTCTTTTTCCAGCCGCCTGGCCCAGGCTTTGGCCTGCGAAAGCACGTTCTTGGGCGCGGTGCCGCCGTAGCTGGTCCGGCTCTTGACGGAGGCTTCCACCGAAAGCACGCGCAAGGCCTCGGCGGTAATCTTCGGCTCGACTTCCTGCATCGCCTTGAGCGGCAGTTCGTGCAGCGCCACGCCCTGGTTCGACGCCAGGCCAACGATGCGGCCGGTGACGTGATGCGCATCGCGGAACGGCATTTTCAGCGTCCGCACCAGCCAGTCGGCCAGATCGGTGGCGGTGGCGTAGCCCTCGCCCGCGGCAGCCTTCATCCGCGCTTCGTCCGGCACGAGGTCCTCGACCATGCCGGTCATGGCCCTGATCGCAAGCGAGAGCGCGCCGAACGCCTCCATCGCGCCCTGCTTGTCCTCCTGCATGTCCTTTTGATAGGCGAGCGGCAGCCCCTTCATCACGATCAACAGCGCGGTGAGCGCGCCGATCACCCGGCCAGTCTTGGCGCGCACCAGTTCGGCCGCATCGGGATTGCGCTTCTGCGGCATGATCGAGGAGCCGGTGGTGAACTTGTCGGAGAGCCGCACCAGCCCCACCAGCGGCGAGGTCCAGATCACGATCTCCTCGGCAAAGCGCGACATGTGCACGGCCGCGATCGACGCCGCCGACAGCGTCTCCAACACGAAGTCGCGGTCCGAGACCGCGTCGAGCGAATTGGCCATCGGCCGGTCGAAGCCGAGCGCCTTCGCGGTGGCCGCGCGGTCGATTGGAAACGAGGTTCCGGCCAGCGCCGCAGCGCCTAGCGGCGATCTCGTTCAGCCGCTTGCGCGCATCCGCAAAGCGGCCGCGGTCGCGCGCGGCCATCTCGACATAGGCGAGCAGATGATGCCCGAACGTCACGGGCTGCGCGGTCTGCAGATGGGTAAAGCCCGGCATGACGGTGGCGGCATGTTCCAGCGCCCGCTCGACTAGCGCATGCTGGAACGCCGCCAGCGCCGCGTCGGTCTCGTCGATCGTGTCGCGCACATAGAGCCGGAAATCGGTCGCCACCTGGTCGTTGCGCGAACGCGCGGTGTGCAGCCGCCCCGCGGCCGGCCCGATCAGTTCGGACAGCCGGCTCTCGACGTTCATATGGATATCTTCGAGCGCGCGCTTGAAATCGAACGAGCCCTTGTCGATTTCTGACAAAATCGTGTCTAGACCCTTGCCGATATTTTTCGCATCACTCGCGGTGATAATGCCTTGCGCCGACAGCATCGCGGCGTGGGCCTTGGACGCGGCGATGTCCTGGGCATAGAGGTGACGGTCAACGTCGATCGAGACGTTGATTTCCTCCATGATCGCATCGGGACGCTCGGTGAACCGGCCGCCCCACATCTTGTTGCTCATGACTTCTCAAGCCCTGCCATTTATCGTCCGGACCAGCGAAACGCCGCGCCGGTTTCGACCGTAACTCGACCGTAACCTTGAGCCCTGCATAGCCGTATCTGATACAGGATGACAAACGATATGCCCGAAATGTCCCCGCCCCGCCCGGCCACGACGCGCCGGCTTCCGCTCGCCATCGGCGCGGTGGCGGCTGTGGGCGTGATCGGATTGGGCGTGTTTTACGGGCTCGGCGGCTTCAAGCGCGACTTCGGCGGCGATCCCTCCTGTAGCGGGGCGGTCGACCTGGCCCGCAAGATCGCGCCGCTGGCGCATGGCGAGGTGGCCGCGCTGACCGTGGCGACGACCCCGCTACGGCTGCCGGACCTCGCTTTTGAGGACGCCGACGGCAAGCCCAGAAAGCTCTCGGAGTGGCGCGGAAAGACCGTACTGGTGAACCTGTGGGCCACCTGGTGCGTACCCTGTCGCAAGGAAATGCCGGCGCTCGACAGCCTGCAGGCCAAGCTGGGGGGTAAGGATTTCGAGGTGGTCGCCATCAACATCGACACCCGCGACCCCGACAAGCCCCGAAACTTCCTCAAGGAGGCCAATCTGACCCGGCTCGGCTATTTCGCCGATCAGAAAGCAAAGGTTTTTCAGGATCTTAAGAGTGTCGGAAAAGCACTCGGCATGCCGACTTCGGTGCTGGTCGACAGGCAGGGCTGCGAAATCGCCAATCTGGCCGGTCCGGCCGAATGGGCCAGCGACGACGCCGTCAAGTTGATCAAGGCCGCGATGCAGCCGGTGAAGGCGGGTTCTTAGGGGGCTGGAGGCTGCGCAGAAGTGCGCTTACGCCGTTGCCCGATCTCACTGTCAGACCTCATCCTGGAGGAGCCGCGCAGCGGCGTCTCGAAGGATGAATGGCACCAGTGGGGCCGCATGGTTCGAGACGGCGCTACGCGCCTCCTCACCATGAGGGTTTGCTAGGGGATCCCTATCAAGCCGCAATATCGAGATTGCCGCCAACGCCGGGGGCGAGATTGGCCGTCGAGGGCGCGCCCAGCAGGGTCTGAACCGCGGCCTTCTCGGCATCCGCGTTCTGTTTGATGATCGAGGTCTGTATCTGCTGCTGCGTGCCCGCCGCCTTCATGGCGAGCATGCTCGAAACCATAGCCATCATATCCATACGCAGCACTCCCAAAACGCGAGGACACCCTACCCGGCACTGGTTAACGAAAGCTGGAGATTGCGGCGGGGAAAAACAACCGGTCGCAATTCTCAGGCGTCATACGCGGGCTTGCCGCCTTCGCTAAAGCTTCGGCGAGCCAGTTCGTGAAAGCCTCGGCGAAGCCTTGGCGTAGCCGGGACCCGCGTATCCATCATTCTTCGCAAAATACTAATTTTCAGAAGAGGGGTGGATTGCCGGGTAAAGCCCGGCAATGACAAGCGTCAGCGCGTCGGGACCGGCTTGTCGCCGCGGTAGTCGTAGAAGCCGCGCTGTGTCTTGCGCCCCAGCCAGCCGGCCTCGACATATTTCACCAAGAGCGGGCACGGCCGGTACTTGGAGTCCGCCAGCCCCTCATGCAACACCTGCATGATCGACAGGCAGGTATCGAGGCCGATGAAATCGGCCAGCTCCAGCGGGCCCATCGGATGGTGCGCACCGAGCTTCATCGCAGCATCGATCGCCTCGACGTTCCCGACGCCCTCGTAGAGCGTGTAGATCGCCTCGTTGATCATCGGCAGCAGGATGCGGTTGACGATAAAGGCCGGGAAATCCTCCGACACCGCGATCTGCTTGCCGAGCTTGGTAACGAATTCCTTCGCGGTGTCGAACGTCAAATCATCGGTGGCGATGCCGCGGATCAGTTCGACCAGTTCCATCAGCGGCACGGGATTCATGAAATGAATGCCGATGAAGCGCTCCGGGCGGTCGGTCGAGGCGGCGAGCCGGGTGATCGAGATCGACGAGGTGTTGGATGCGATGATCGCTTCTGGCTTCAGCACCGAGCAGAGCTCGTGAAAGATCTTGCGCTTGACCTCTTCCTTTTCGACCGCGGTCTCGATCACGAGATCGCAATCCGCCAGTCCGTCGAGCGACTCGGTGGAGGAGATCCGCTCAAGCGCCTGCTTGCGCGCGTCCTCGGTGATGGCCTTCTTGGCGACCTGGCGCGACAGATGACCGTTAATGGTCGCCATCGCCGATTTCAGCCGCTCGGCGGACACGTCGTTGAGCACCACGTCGAGGCCGGCGAGCGCCGCGACATGCGCGATGCCATTGCCCATCTGGCCCGAGCCGATCACGCCGACCTTCTTGATTGTCACCGCCATCTTGTCATCCACCGGAACGGCGCGCACATCGCGCCTGTTCATCTCTAAACCTCGGTTCGAGGTTTCAGTCCCATCTTTGGCACGTTTTCCGTCGGGCGTAGTTGGAAATCCACCCCAATACGCCTTTACAGTAAACACCGGCCTGACGTCCCCAATCCGGCCGGTGTCGCGTTCGTTACTTGCCGAGCTTGCCGAGCGCTTCGGTCAGTTCAGGAACCGCCTGGTAGAGGTCCGCGACCAGGCCGTAATCGGCGACCTGGAAGATCGGCGCGTCTTCATCCTTGTTGATCGCAACGATCACCTTGGAATCCTTCATGCCGGCGAGATGCTGGATCGCGCCGGAGATGCCGATCGCGACATATAGTTCCGGCGCCACCACCTTGCCGGTCTGGCCGACCTGCCAATCGTTGGGCGCATAGCCGGCATCGACCGCGGCGCGCGAGGCGCCGACGCCGGCGCCCAGCTTGTCGGCGAGCGGCTCGATATATTTGGCAAAATTCTCGCGGCTCTGCATGGCGCGGCCGCCGGAGACGATGATCTTGGCCGAGGTCAGTTCCGGACGATCGCTCTTGGCGACCTCCTCGCCGACGAAGCTGGAAAGGCCCGGGTCGCCGGCCGCTGCGGCGGTCTCGACCGGCGCACTGCCGCCGTCACCGGCCGCGGCAAAGGTCGAGGTCCGCACCGTGATGACCTTCTTGGCGTCCTTTGATTTCACCGTCTGGATCGCGTTGCCGGCATAGATCGGCCGCTCGAACGTATCGGGCGAAATCACCTTGATGATTTCCGACACCTGCATCACGTCGAGCAATGCTGCGACACGCGGCATCACGTTCTTGAAGCGCGAGGTCGCGGGCGCGACGAAGGCGTCGTAGGAAGGCGCCAGCGCCACGATCAGCGCAGCCAGCGGCTCGGCCAGGTCGTGGGCATAGGCGGCGTTGTCGGCAAGCAACACCTTCTTGACGCCGGCAAGCTTGGCCGCAGCGTCAGCCGCCGCCTTGGCGTTTTCGCCGGCGACCAGCACATGCACGTCGGTGCCGAGTGCGGCGGCGGCCGTCAGCGCCTTGTTGGTGGCGTCCTTGATCGACGCGTTATCGTGTTCGGCAATCAGCAGCGTCGTCATCAGAGAACCCCGGCTTCGGTCTTGAGTTTGGATACCAGCTCACTGACGTCCTTGACCTTGACGCCTCCCTTGCGGCCGGGCGGTTCCGCGGTCTTGAGCACTTCGAGATGCGGCGTGAGATCGACGCCGTAATCGGAGGCGTTCTTGTCGTCGATCGGCTTCTTCTTCGCCTTCATGATGTTGGGCAGCGAAGCGTAGCGCGGCTCGTTCAGCCGCAGGTCGGTGGTGACGATCGCCGGTCCCTTCAGCTTCACGGTCTGCAGGCCGCCGTCGACCTCGCGCGTGACATTAAAATCGGAACCTTCGACTTCGAGCTTGGAGGCAAAGGTCGCCTGCGACCATCCGAGCAAGGCCGCCAGCATCTGGCCGGTCTGGTTCGAGTCGTCGTCGATCGCCTGTTTGCCGAGAATGATGAGGCCCGGCTTTTCCGCATCAGCCACAGCCTTGGAGAATCTTGGCGACCGCCAGCGGCTCCACACTGCCTTCGGCCTTGACGAGGATGCCGCGGTCGGCGCCCATGGCGAGGCCCGTCCGGATCGTCTCCGAGGCCTGCGCCGGGCCGATCGACACCACCACCACTTCGGTCGCCTTGCCGGCTTCCTTCAGCCGCAGCGCTTCCTCGACGGCGATTTCGTCGAACGGATTCATCGACATCTTCACGTTGGCGAGTTCCACGCCTGTTCCGTCGCTCTTGACGCGGACCTTGACGTTGAAATCGACCACCCGCTTTACCGGCACAAGAACCTTCATCGATCCTCTTTCGCTTGAATTCTGGCTTTGATTGGCTTGTTTATTAGCTTGGGCGCGGAACCTAAAGGTCCCGCTATCGGCGGTCAACGCGCGAACGCCAAAAATCAGCTCTGAACGGGCTACCTTAACGGTTCTGGCCTGGCACCCACAACACGTCTCCAGCACCATTATCGTTCACGGCGCGGCTGGCGACGAACAGGAAATCCGACAGGCGGTTCATATACTGAATGGCGGCCTCGTTCACCGGCTCCTCGGGCCGGGCGGCAAGTTCCACCATGATCCGTTCCGCCCTGCGACATATGGTGCGGGCAAGATGCAGGTATGCCGCAGCGGGGGTGCCGCCGGGCAGGATGAACGAGGTCAGCGGCGCCAGATGCTCGTTCAGGGTATCGATGTCGCGCTCGAGCCGCTCGACCTGAACCGATAGCATCCGCAGGCGCTCCGCCTTGCCCTCGCGCTGGGGCACGGCGAGATCGGCGCCCAGATCGAACAGGTCGTTCTGGATCAGGCCCAGCATCGCATCGATTTCGCGCGCCTCGCCGAGGTGCAGCCGCACCATGCCGATGGCGGCGTTGGTCTCATCCACGGTGCCATAGGCGGAGATGCGCAGATCGTATTTCGGGCGGCGTTCGCCGCTGCCTAGCGCGGTGGTGCCGTCGTCGCCGGTCTTCGTGTAGATGCGGTTGAGCACGACCATTGGCGATTCCCTTTTTCTTGCCCCTACCTGCCCATCGCCCAGACGGCGACCAGGGTGATGATGATGGCGATAAACTGCAGCAATACCCGAAGCCGCATCAGACTCTGCGAACGATTCGGCGAACCGCCCCGCATCATGTTGATGAGGCCAAGCAGCAGCACGAGTGCAACGGCAGCGACCGCGATGGGGAGGACAATCGTACCCAGAAAAGATGCCATCGCTGCTACATAACACCGCGCAGGGCCAACTTCTACACGTTCACAAGGGCTTAACGATCTGGCTTTTAACCCAATAATATCAGAAGCTAGACGGGATTTCGGATCGGACCGCCGTTCGCCAAATCGAGGTGGGATGTGAGGCAGCTTCGCTACGTCTACCACGTCGTGGTGGACGCATTTTATACGTTCCTCGCCGATGACGGCTGGGCGATCGCCAGTCACATCGCGCTGTCGGCCTTGATGGCGCTGTTTCCTTTCCTGATCGTGCTGACCTCGCTGGCTGGCTTTTTCGGCTCGAAGGAACTCGCCGACGGGGCCGTGGGACTGTTGCTGCAAATCTGGCCGCAGCAGGTTGCGGACGCGCTGTCAGGCGAAATCCACGATGTGCTGACCACGACGCGCGGCGACATCCTGACCGTTGGCGCGGTGCTCGCGGTGTATTTCGCCTCGAACGGCGTCGAGGCGCTGCGGGTCGCGCTGAACCGCGCCTACTCGGTGGTCGAGCCGCGGGCGTGGTACTGGCTGCGGCTGGAATCGATCGGCTATACCCTGGTCGCCGCCTTCACCTCGCTCGCGATGGCGTTCCTGATCGTGCTGGGTCCGCTGATCCTCGAAGCGGCGCGTCGTCACATCCCGTTCTTCGTCGAGAGCAACGAAAGCTTGCTGAATTTCGCCCGCTACGGCATCACGATCACGGCGATGACGGTGGCGCTGTTCGTGCTGCACGCCTGGCTGCCATGCGGCCGGCGCAGGTTTCTGCAGATCCTGCCCGGGATCGCCTTCACGCTGGTGGCGTCGCTGATATCCGGCATCGTTTTCGGCCAGTACCTCGCGCGCTTCGCCAGCAACTACGTCACGATGTATGCGGGACTGGCCTCGGTCATCATCGCGCTGGTGTTTCTGTATTTCATCGCCGCGATTTTCGTTTATGGCGGCGAACTGAATGCGGCGATCATGAAGTCGCAGTTGCCGAAGGGTATGTCGCTGCATGCAGCGCAGTCGCTAAGGCGCGCGGAGACACAGGCTTGACCAGAAAGAGGTCGGCGCCGGCGACGCGCGATGCCGCCTCGTCCTCGCTGCGGCCCGATATGCAGATGATCGGAATGCGCCCGAGCGGCGCCTCCAGCGCGCGAATTCGCCTGATCGCCTCGACGCCGTCGATGCCCGGCAAAACCATGTCCATCAACACCGCGTCGAATGCGCCTTGCGCGAGCCGCTCCGGCGCCGCCTCGCCCTGACCGATAAACTCCGTCTGGTGACCGAGTTCGGTCAGGATCGCATTGAGCACGACGCGACCGAACGGATTGTCTTCCACACTGAGCAGCCGCAACGATCGCGGCGAACCCGTCGACAGATCGCCGTCGGCGCTGGACGGGGTGGTCGCCGCGCCCTCCGCCTGCGCCATCGCAACGGTGAACGTAAACGTGGTGCCTCCCCCGCGCTGCTGCGTCACGACGATGTCGCCCCCATGGCGCGGGCGAGCTGTTTGACCGACGACAATCCAAGCCCGGCGCCGCCGAAGCGCGATGCAATGGACACATTGGCCTGCGAGAACGGGCGGAACAGGCGTTTGACCTCTGCGAGCGTGAGGCCGATCCCGCTGTCGGAGACCGCGAATGCGACAGCGATCCTGCCCTTCGTACTCCGAAGCGGCGTGACCCGCAGCGCGACACTGCCGTGGTCGGTGAACTTCACTGCATTGTCGATCAGGTTCTCCAGCGCCGCGCGCAGGCGAACGGGATCGCCGACCGCGAAACCAGGAAGTTTTTCGGAAATATCGACCGACGACTTCAGGCCCTTCGCCGCCGCGCGGCCGGTCAGCGAATCGCCGGCATTGCGCGCCAGCGTGCGCAGGTCGAAGAAGTCCTGTCGCACCTGGAGCCCGGGTCCGCCGCTTCGCGCGGCGTCGACGAACAGTGTCGCAAGGCTCGCCAGATGTTCCGCGCCCGCCTTGATGGTATCGACCCAGCGCCGTTCGCGCTCATCGAGGTCGGAAGTCGCCAGGAGATTGCTGATCGCCAGAATGCCGGTCAACGGCGTGCGGACTTCATGCGCAAAGGCCGCCAGCGCAGTCTCGACCATGCCGGGAACTGTCGCGGCAGATTTGCGCTTGCCGCGTGTCTTCGCAGCCGCGCCGGAGGCGCGCTTTTTTGGTTGCCGCTTTTTTACTGGCCGTGTGGTGCGCCGGGAGCGTTTTTTTGCCGCCATAGTCCCCCTTCCCCCTGCATGATCAGAATGGCACGCCGCCGAGGCCAGAGTCACGGAGACGTTTGCAGCAACCCCCAGGAGGACTACAGAACTGGTTCCGGCAACCCGACCATGCGCCGGATATCTGAAGGTTTGGCGCCCTGACCACGCAATTCGCGCAAACCCGTGGCCGCGGTCGATTTCGAGAGTTTTTGTCCCGACGTATCGACAACGAGCCGATGGTGCCGATAGACCGGTTGCGGAAGACCGAGCAACTGTTGCAACAGAAGATGCACGCTGGTCGACCAGAACAGGTCGCTGCCCCGCACCACCTCGGTGATACCCTGCAAGGCGTCGTCGATCACCACAGACAAATGATAACTGGTCGGCGTCTCCTTGCGCGCCAGGATGACGTCGCCCCAGGCCTCGGGGCGGGCAATCACGGTCCCTCGCTCGCCACCCGGACCTTCGCCAAGCTCGGTCCAGGTGAGATCCTGCGCACGCACACGCGCCGCCGCCATGTCGAGCCGCAGCGCAAAAGGCGCGCCCTGCTCGATCAGTCGCCGGCACTCGGCCCGTTCGAGCGATTTCGCATTGCCCGGATAGAGCGGCGCGCCATCGGGATCGCGCGGCCACGGCGCTTCGGTCTCCCGTTGCGCGACGAGCCGGGCGATCTCAGTGCGGCTCTCGAAGGCGGGATAGATCAGGCCAAAGCCTGCCAGTTTTTCCACCGCCTCGTGATAGCGCGCAAAATGCTCCGATTGCCGGCGCACCGGCGTTTCCCACGATATCCCGAGCCAGCCGAGGTCTTGGTAAATCGCCGCCTCGAACTCCGGCCGGCAACGCGTTGCGTCGATGTCCTCGATCCGCAGCAGGAATCGGCCGCCGGCCTGGCGCGCGAAGTCGAAGTTCAAGAGCGCCGAATAGGCGTGGCCGAGATGGAGGTAGCCGTTAGGGCTCGGCGCAAATCGGAAAACGGGTGGCGGCATGACTTGTCAACACTGTCATTGTCATTGCCGGGCTTGACCCGGCAATCCATCCAACTGAGTAAGACTCTGTTACGATAGGAGATGGATCCGCGGGTCAAGCCCGCGCATGACGAGCCGAGCCAGCCGAAAGTTTCAATGACCATCCACCTCAACAGCCAGTCCGATCTCGAAGACGCCGTCCACGCGCTCGTCAAACAGGACGCGCGGCTCAAACCGATCCTCGACCTGACGGGCATGCCGGCGTTGCGCCAGCGCGAGCCGGGCTTCGCCGGCCTCGCGGCGATCGTGTGCGGCCAGCAATTGTCCACGGCGAGTGCTGGGGCGATCTGGTCGCGCCTTGTCGCCGCTTTCGATCCGTTCGATCATCACGTCATCGGCAAGGCCCGCGCCGACCGTCTCGGGCGGCTCGGGCTTTCCGCCGCCAAGATCAAGACGCTGAAGAATATCGCGCGTGAGCTTGCTGCCGAGCGGCTGAATCTTGAGGTACTGGCCGAAGAAGACGCCGATGCCGCCCACCACACGCTGACCGCGCTGCCCGGCATCGGCCCGTGGACCGCCGACGTCTATCTGCTGTTCTGCCTCGGGCATGGCGACGCATGGCCGGCCGGCGATCTCGCCGTGCAGGAAGCGGTGAAGATCGGCCTTGGCCTGACGACGCGGCCAACCGCCAAGGAGATGGCGCCGCTGGCGGAGCCGTGGCGTCCGCTGCGCGGCGCGGCGGCGCATCTGTGGTGGAGCTACTACCGGGTCTTGAAGAAACGCGAAGGCGTGCTTCCTGACAATCTCAGCCTCGCAACCTCACCCGGTCCTCTCGTGCGCAAGCGGTGACGAAGTCGATCACCGCGCGCACGGCGGGGAGCTCGACGAGGTCCGGATGCGCCAAAAGCCAGATATCGGCCACGCTGAGCAGCTTCTGCGGCGCGATGCGAACGAGATCCGGATAGGCCGCGGCGACAAAGCAGGACAGCGCCGATATGCCGAGGCCGGCGCGAGCGGCAGCGAGCATGTCGCCCTGCGACGAACACCGCATCACCACCGATCCCTGCCGTGTGATGACGTCGCTCCAGCGCGCGAGACGCTCGTTCGACGCGCGGTCGGCAAAGCCGATGACGCTGTGTCCCTTCCATTCGTCGCGCCGTTCGGGCAGACGCCGCCCCGCGGCGTAGTCGCGCGAGGCGTAGAATCCCGTGCCGAGGCGGCCGATCTTGCGGCCGATCAGGTTCTCTTCGCCGCTATCGACCGGCCGCAACACGACATCGGCCTCCCGCCGGCGGACGCTCGCCGGAAACGGATGGGTGATGATCTCCAGCTGAATATGATCATGCGCGCGCAGGAACGGCCCGAGCCTCGGCATCAGCCAGTGCGAGGCGAGCGTAGCCCCAATCGACAGCTTGACCACACCCCGGGCCTGCGCGCCGGTTGCCGATACCGCCGCTTCGGCGCGCAAGGCCGCCGCCGCCATCGCCTCGACATGTTCGCGAAACTTGCGGCCCTGCGAGGTCAGCGAAAGACCGTCGTTGGATCGCGCAAACAGGGGAATGCCGAGCTGATTTTCCAGCTCGGTGATCTTGCGTCCGACCGTCGGATGACTGGAGCGCAACTGCCGCGCCGCTGCCGCAAAGCTGCGGGTCTCGGCCACCGCCACGAAGGTCTTGCAGAGGTCCCAGTCCATCGGCTCCCTCCCGGCAACGGCGCCTGCCCGATTGCGTTCATTCCCGATTGTTCGCCTGTTCAATATTGAACAGCCGGAGAGCCGCGTCCAGCCCTATAATGATCCCCAACAGGTAGCGCCCGGCCGTCAGGTATCCGCCCGCGACCCGGCACACAAAATCAACAGATCAGACGACGCGTTCCGGACCATCGCCGACCGCGCGTTGCAGAGGGAGAGACCGAATGCCGTTGCCCGCTTCGCTTGCCAATACGCTCGAACTGCCGGTAGTGGGATCGCCACTCTTCATCGTGTCCGGGCCCGAACTCGTCATCGCCCAGTGCAAGGCCGGCATCGTCGGCTCGTTTCCCGCGCTGAACGCCCGGCCCGTCGAGAAACTCGGCGAATGGCTGACGCGGATCGAGAACGAGCTCGGCGAATACAAGGCGCAGCATCCGGAGAAGAAGGTTGCGCCCTATGCGGTCAACCAGATCTGCCACGCCTCCAACGACCGCCTGATGCAGGACATGGAAACCTGCGTGAAGCACCAGGTTCCGATCATCATCACCTCCCTGCGCCCGCCGCGGGAAATCGTCGATGCCGCGCATTCCTATGGCGGCGTGGTGTTCCACGACGTCATCAACGTCAAGCATGGGCGCAAGGCCGCCGAACATGGCGTCGACGGCCTCATTTTGGTCTGCGCCGGCGCCGGCGGCCACGCCGGCACGCTATCGCCGTTCGCGCTGTTGCGCGAGGTGAAGCAGTGGTTCAAGGGCACCATCCTGCTGTCGGGCGCGATCTCCGATGGCTGGGGCATCGCATCCGCGCTCGCGCTCGGCGCCGACATGGCCTACATGGGCACGCGCTTTATCGCGACGGCGGAAGCCAACGCCGATCCGGCCTACAAGGCCGCGCTGACAAAACATGCTGCCGAAGACATCGTCTATTCCAACCTGTTCACTGGCGTGCACGGCAACTATCTCGGCCCCTCGATCGTAGCCGCGGGCTCGATCCCGACAATCTGCCGCTGAGCGACAAGTCGAAGATGAATTTCGGTTCCGGCGGCAACACCAAGGCCAAGGCGTGGCGCGACATCTGGGGCTCGGGCCAGGGCATCGGCCAGATCGCCGACGCGCCGCCGGTCGCCGAGCTGATCGAACGCCTCAGGTGCGAGTTCGCCGACGCCAGCAGCGACTTTCTCAATCGAGCGCGCGCCTAAGACGCGTCGGTTTCAATAGCGGCCTATCAATCGAACAATGCAGAGGGACGGAAACAATGAGAGTGTCTCGACCTTTATTGACGATCGTATTCGCGTTGCTGGCAGGCACTGCCGCTCTCGCCGAAGGGGACAAGGGCGAAATCCGCATCGGGCAGACGCTGCCCTATAGCGGCCCGGCATCCGGCTTCGGCATCATCGGCCGGGCCCAGGAGGCCTACTTCGAGAAGGTCAACGCCGAGGGCGGCATCAATGGCCGCAAGATCAAGTTCATCAGCCTCGACGATGCGTACTCACCGCCGAAGACGGTCGAGCAGACCCGAAAGCTCGTCGAGCAGGAAGAAGTGCTGTTGACGTTCGGCTCGCTCGGAACCGCCACCAACAACGCCGTTCACCGCTACCTCAACAGCAAGAAAGTGCCGCAGCTCTTCGTGCTGAGCGGCGCGACCAAATGGGCCGATCCGAAGAACTTTCCGTGGACGATGCCGGGAATGGCGGCCTATCAGTCCGAGGGCGTCGTCTACGCCAAGCATATCCTGCGGACCAAGCCGGACGCCAAGATCGCCATCCTTTCGCAGAACGACGACTTCGGCCGTGATTACGTCGCCGGCTTCAAGCGCGCGCTGGGCGACAAGGCCGCGACCATGATCGTGTCGGAGGCGACCTACGAGACCAGCGCGCCGACCATCAGCTCGCAGCTTGCGACACTAAAGGCCTCCGGCGCCAACGTGATGTTCGGCGTCGTGCTCGGCAAGTTCACCTCGCAGATGATCAAGGGCGTCGCCGAGATCAACTGGAAGCCGGATCTGTTCTTCGTGCCGACTTCGGCGTCGTCGATCTCGTTCCTAGAACCGGCCGGGCTGGACAACGCCGTCGGCCTGATCTCGTCCAGCAACCAGAAGGATACGATGGACGTGCAATGGGCCAACGATGCCGGCGTGAAGGAATATTTCGCCTTCATGAAGCAGTATTTGCCGAATGCAGATCTGAGCAATTCGAACTACGCTGCCGGGTATCATTATGCCAATCTCATGGTGAAGGTTCTGGAAGCCTGCAAGGACGACTTCAGCCGCGAGAACATCATGAAGCAGGCCGCGTCGCTGCGCGAGGTGCCGCTGCCGCTGCTGTTGCCGGACATCACGGTATCGACCGCTGCCGACGACTACCTGCCGTTCCAGCAATTACGGTTGCGTCGCTTCGACGGCAAGAGCTGGGTCGGCTTCGGCGAAATTCTGGACGACCGCTAAGCAACAAGCTCAGGGCTGCCGAGGAGAGAAGACGTGACATCTATCATCAGCGGCGAACGCCAGATCAGCTATTCCGACATCCACGTCCGCATCGCGCGGGCGGCGGCGGGCTTTAGGGCGTTCGGCCTTAGTGGCGGAACGCCGGTCGGCATGATGCTGCGCAACGATTTTGCGTTCTTCGAAGTCTCAGGTGGGGCGGCGGCGCTGGGCAGCCCGGTGGTGCCGATCAACTGGCATCTGAAGGCCGAGGAAGTCGCCTACATCCTCGCCGACAGCGGGGCGAAGATCCTGGTCTGTCACGCCGATCTGCTGCCGCAGATCAAGGACGGCCTGCCTGCCGATGTGCGGCTTTTGGTGGTGACGACGCCGCCGGAAATCGCCGCCGCGTTCAATGTGCCCGCCGCGCTGACAACGGTGCCCGGCATGACCGACTGGGACCGCTGGCGCGATACGCACGCGGCCTCGCAGGACGCCGCCATCGGCAGCGCGCCGATGTTCTATACCTCGGGCACGACGGGCCTGCCCAAGGGCGTGCGCCGCAAGCCGATGAAACCGGAACAGATCGCGGCCTCCGCGCGCGTCGGCGGCATCGCCTATGGCGTCAAGCCCAATGAGGATCAGGTCGTTCTCATGAACGGCCCGATGTACCATTCGGCGCCGAACTCTTACGGCATGCTGGCGTTCCGCAGTGCTTGCAGAATCGTGCTCGAACCGCGCTTCGATCCTGAAGACATGCTGCAACTGATCGAACGGCATCGTATCACCCACATGCACATGGTGCCGACGATGTTCGTGCGCCTGCTGCGGCTGCCGGATGACGTCAAGCGCCGTTACGATCTGTCGTCGCTGCGCTTCATCGTTCATGGCGCCGCGCCCTGCCCGCCGCAGGTCAAGCGCGCCATGATCGATTGGTGGGGACCTGTCATCAACGAGTATTTCGGCTCGACCGAGACCGGCATTCCGGTGTGGCATTCGGCCGAGGAGGCGCTGGCCAAGCCGGGCACCGTCGGCCGCGCCATCGAAGGCGGCGTCGTGAAGATCTTTCGTCCCGACGGCGAGCCGTGCGACGTCAACGAGCCCGGCGAGATCTTCATGCGGCAGATGTCGGTGCCGGACTTCGATTATCACGGCAAGGCCGAGGCGCGCGCCGAGGCCGGCCACGAGGGCCTCGTCAGCGTCGGCGACGTCGGCTACCTCGACGCGGACGGCTATCTGTTCCTGTGCGACCGCAAGCGCGACATGGTGATCTCGGGCGGCGTCAACATCTATCCGGCGGAGATCGAGAACGCACTGATCGGCATGGACGGCGTGCGCGACTGCGCGGTGTTCGGCGTCCCCGACGATGAATTCGGCGAGCGGCTGTTTGCCTGCATCGAGCCGGAGTCCAATGCCGCATTGTCGCCGGGCGCCGTGCAGGAATTCCTGCGCGGACGCCTCGCCAACTTCAAGGTGCCGAAGGATATCCAGTTCCTCGACGCGCTGCCGCGCGAGGCCAGCGGCAAGATTTTTAAGCGCAAGCTGCGCGATCTGTATACCGAAGGTAAGCTGCGCGCGATTGCGTGAGTTGTAACCCTCGCCGTCATTGCGAGCGAAGCGAAGCAATCCATCTCACCGCGCGGGGATAGATGGATTGCTACGTCGCTTCGCTTCTCGCAATGACGGATAAATGTAGAATGAACGACCATTTCGCGGCGTTCCGACACCAAATCCGAACAACGTTTTAAACATCATTGCTGTTGCAAAACGGTCATCGGACGGCGCAAAGATTGCTGCATGTAGTTAGCAGGGATCGAAACAATGCCATCGACCGACTTCGTCGTCGCCCGCAACGACCTGCAGCAATGCAAGGTGATCGAGACGCAACTGCCCGACGCGGCTGTGCTGCCCAATGAAGCGTTGCTGGTGAAGGTCACGCGCTTCGCCTTTACCGCCAACAACATCACCTATGCGGTCATGGGCGATGTGTTGAAATACTGGCAGCTGTTTCCCGCCCCCGAAGGTTTCGGCAACATTCCGGTGTGGGGATTTGGCGAGGTGATCGCCTCGAAGCATCCCAATATTGCCACAGGTGAAACCCTGTTCGGCTACTTCCCGATGTCGACGCATCTCGTCATCAAGGCCGCCGACGTCTCTAAGCGCGGCTTGCGCGATGCCGCCGCGCATCGCCAAGGCGTGGCGCCGGTCTACAACGCCTATGCACGCGTCAGCGGCGATCCGGCCTTCGAAGGCAAGCAGGGCGACTATCAGGCGCTGCTGCGGCCGCTGTTCATGCTGTCGTTCCTGGTCGATGACTTTCTCGCTGAGAACGCGTTCTATGGCGCGAAGAGCGTGATGCTGTCCTCCGCCTCCAGCAAGACCGCCTACGGGCTCGCGCATCTCCTGCATGCGCGAGGTAACGGCATCAAGGTGATCGGGCTGACCTCGGCGGCCAACACCGCCTTCGTCAAATCGCTCGGCAGTTACGACGAGGTCGTGACCTATGACGGCGTGAACACGCTGCCGGCGGACAACGCCGTGGCGTTCGTCGATATGGCCGGCAGCAGCGAATTGCGCGAACGCCTGCATCGGCATTTCGCCGACCAGATGAAATACTCCGGCCGCATCGGGCTTACCCATCGCACTTCATCGCCGGATGAACCGGAATTGCCGGGCGCAAAGCCAACCTGGTTCTTCGCGCCGGACCAGATCCGCAAGCGCGCTAAGGAATGGGGACCGGGCGGTGTCGACAAGCGGTTTGGCGCGGCATGGTCGGGTTTGGTCCCGATGCTGGATCGATGGGTGAAAGTGAACGAGAGCCACGGGCCGGCGGCGGTTCAGCGGGCCCATCTCGACACCCTCAATGGCCGCGTGCCGCCGGATCAGGGGCTTATCCTGTCGCTACATGCATGATCCGGAAAAGTGGACACCGGTTTTCCGGAAAGATCATGCACAGACAAAGATGAGATTGGGACCCGATTGTACCAATCGGGTCCCAATCTCAGGAATAGCCGGCATCCCGTCGCGCCCTTTCTGCGCCTTCCCGAATGGGTATAGGCTTCGGAAAGGACCGAGCCGCACAGACGGCCGAAGACGGGAAACGCCTATGCTCGACAGGACGGATGACAGTTCGGTAGCCGCCGACAATTGGCTCGCCCAATTCGAGGAGGCGCTGGCGAAGCCGGACGACGGCTTGCTGAAGACCCTGTTCCATCCCGACAGCTACTGGCGCGATGTGCTGGCGTTGAGCTGGAACATTCAGACCGTCAATGGCGCCGACGCCATCTTGAAAGCGCTCCCGCCGTTTGCCCGCAGCGCGATGCCTAGCGGCTTTACGATCGACCCCGATCGCGCCGCGCCGCGCAAGGTGATGCGCGCCGGCACCACCGCGATCGAGGCCATCTTCAAGTTCGAAACCAAGGTCGGGCGCGGTAGCGGCATCATCCGGCTGATTCCGGATGCCGATGACGGCAACCGCCTCAAGGCCTGGACGCTGCTGACCGAGCTTGGCGAATTGAAAGGCTTCGAGGAGCAGCTCGGCGTCGCGCGCCCGCGCGGCAACGCCTATTCGCGCGACTTTCGCGGGCCCAACTGGCTCGATCTGCGCAACGCATCATCCGGCTATGCCGACCGCGACCCAACCGTCCTCGTCACTGGCGGCGGACAATCCGGGCTTTCGATCGCCGCGCGGCTGAAGCAGTTGAACGTCGACACCCTGATCGTGGATCGCGAGAAGCGCATCGGCGACAACTGGCGCAAGCGCTACCACGCGCTGACGCTGCATAATCAAGTGCAGGTCAACCACCTGCCCTACATGCATTTCCCGCCGAACTGGCCGACCTATATCCCCAAGGACAAGCTCGCCAACTGGTTCGAAGCCTATGTCGAGGCGATGGAGCTGAACTTCTGGACCGAGACCGAGTTCGAGGGCGGCTTCTATGACGAGAAGAAAGGCCGCTGGACGGTGACGCTGCGCCGTGCCGACGGCGGCCACCGCACCATGCACCCACGCCACGTCGTGCTGGCGACCGGCGTCAGCGGCATTCCAAGCGTGCCCGAGATTGCCGGCCTGAAGGATTTTGCCGGCAAGGTGGTGCATTCCAGCCAGTATGACGATGGCGAGAACTGGAAGGGCAAGCGCGCCATCGTGATCGGCACCGGCAACAGCGGCCACGACATCGCGCAGGATCTGCATTCGAGCGGTGCAAAAGTTACGCTGTTCCAGCGCTCTTCCACACTGGTCGTCAGCATCGAACCCTCGGCGCAACTGGTCTACGCGCCCTACAATGAGGGCACGCTGGAGGATAACGACCTGATCGCGACCTCGATGCCGCTCAAGCTGGCGCGCAAGAGCCACGCGCTGACGGCGGAAAAATCCAAGGCGCTCGACAAGGAATTGCTCGAAGGCCTCGAACGCGTCGGCTTCAAGCTCGATTTCGGCGAAGACAATACCGGCTGGCAGTTCAAATATCTCACCCGCGGCGGCGGCTATTATTTCAACGTCGGCTGCTCAGACCTGATCATCAAGGGCGATATCGCGCTCAAGCAATTCGCCGATATCGACACGTTCGTCGCTGACGGCGCCAGGATGAAGGGCGGCGAGACTGTTACAGCCGACCTCGTCGTGCTGGCGACCGGCTACAAGCGCCAGGAAGAACTGGTGCGCAAGCTGTTCGGCGAGGCGGCGGAAAAACGCGTCGGTACGATCTGGGGATTTGGCAAGGAACAGGAACTGCGCAACATGTACACGCGCACCGGCCAGCCCGGCCTCTGGCTGATCGCCGGCGGCCTTGCGCAATGCCGCATCGGCTCAAAGCATCTCGCGCTGCAGATCAAGGCGATCGAGGAAGGGTTGCTGCCGCGGGGCGTCGGACCGAGGGCGGCGATTGCATGACAAACTCTCCTCGTCTTCCGGGGCGTGCGAAGCACGAACCCGGAATCTCGAGATTGCGGGTCTGGTGCTCACGCACCATCCGGGAATGACGCCAGGAATTAGGGGAAAACACACATGACCATTCTCGGCTCGGGCGAGCACCGTTACCGCGTGGTGGAAAACTGGGCCAAGCTGCCGGATGGCTGGAGCCTGACCGACGCTGCTTCCGTCGCGGTCGACAGCAAGGACCGCATCTACGTCTTCAACCGCGGCGACCATCCGATGGTGGTGCTCGACCGCGAGGGCAATTTCATCACCAGCTGGGGCGAAGGCCTGTTTAACCGCGCCCACGGCCTGCACATCGACGCCGACGACAATCTCTATTGCACCGATGATGGCGACCATACCGTGCGCAAGTGCTCGACCGACGGCAAGGTGCTGCTGACGATCGGCATCCCGAACAAGCCCGCGCCGTTCATGAGCGGCGAGCCGTTTCACCGCTGCACCCATACCGCGCTGTCGCCGAAGGGCGAGATCTATGTCTCGGACGGCTACGGCAATGCCTGCGTCCACAAATATTCGCCGGACGGAAGGCTGCTCAAGACCTGGGGCGAGCCCGGCACCGATCCCGGCCAGTTCAACATCGTCCACAACATCGCGACCGACGCCGACGGCTGGGTCTATGTCGCCGACCGCGAGAACCACCGTGTGCAGGTGTTCGACGGCAACGGCAAATACGAGACGCAGTGGAACAATCTGCACCGGCCCTGCGCGCTGTGCCGTTGCGGCGGCAAGCAGCCGAATTTCATCATCGGCGAACTCGGCCCCGGTATGGCCGTCAATCGCAAGGTGCCCAATCTCGGGCCACGGCTATCCATCGTGGATTCGCAGGGCAAGCGCATCGCCCGGCTCGGCGGCGAGAACGGCCCGGGGCTGGAGGCCGGAAAATTCCTCGCGCCGCACGGCATCGCGATGGATTCGAAGGGCGACATCTACATCGGCGAAGTCGGCGTCACGGACTGGAAGACCAGCTTTCCGGACACACCGATGCCGCCGGAGGTAAAGGTGAGCCGTTGCCTGCAGAAACTGGAGAAGATCTAGGCCCCGAACTCAGGCCTTTCGGGACTTCACCCACCGGTAGCATCGGCGCTCGCCGATCACGATGGCTTGACCGCGAATATCAGGCATTCGCCGGGCAAGGAACCACGCCGGTTTGGCGGCGGCCCTGCCTCTCGCACGCGTTCCCTTGCGGGATAAGCCCCGGATTGCTCTTCACAATCCCGTCACGCTGCCTGTAGTATGCAGGGCACACGCTGCTTCGCAGCTAACATGGGGGTCAGGAGCGTTACTTGAACGCACACGTCTCGCAGGGCGGTTGGCCGGTACTGGTGCTGAACGCGGATTTCCGGCCGCTGAGTTACTACCCGCTGTCTCTCTGGTCGTGGCAGGACGCGATCAAGGCGGTGTTTCTCGATCGCGTCAACATTGTCGAGCACTACGACCGCGCGGTGCACAGCCCGACCTTCGAGATCCAGCTTCCGAGCGTGGTATCGCTGAAGTCGTTCGTCAAGCCGACCACGCATCCCGCCTTCACCCGGTTCAACGTCTTCCTGCGCGATCGCTTCGTCTGCCAGTACTGCCACGCGCATGACGACCTCACGTTCGATCACATCATTCCGCGCAGCAAGGGCGGCCAGACCACTTGGGAGAACGTGGTCGCGGCGTGTTCGCCGTGCAACCTGCGCAAGGGCAATCTGACGCCGCAGCAGGCGCGGATGTTTCCGAGACAACACCCGTTCGCGCCGACGGTGCACCAGCTCCACCGCAACGGCCGGCTGTTTCCGCCGAACTATCTGCACGATAGCTGGCTGGATTATTTATACTGGGATACCGAGCTCGATCCGTGAGTGAAGCGGTTCAAAATTGTATCCGGTGATTGGCGTGCCACTGCAGATACGCCAATCACGTCGCGATTAGATTTGATAGTCCATGTCGGCCATACTCGCGCCAGGGGCTGTCGGCGGGGACTTCTTCTTCGGGAGCTCAGCGACCATTGCCTCGGTGGTGACGAGCAGGCCTGCCACCGAAGCCGCGTCCTGGAGCGCCGCGCGCACCACCTTGGTGGGATCAATAATGCCCTTTGCGATCAGGTTGCAGAACTCACCGGTCTGGGCATCGTATCCGAAGGCGTATGTGTCTTTGTCCAGGATCTTGCCGACCACGAGCGAGCCGTCCTCGCCCGCGTTGATGGCGATCTGGCGGGTCGGCCACGAAAGCGCTTTCTTCACGATCTCCACGCCGTAGCGCTCATCATCGTTCACCGCCTTCACCTTGCCGAGCGCCTTGACGGCACGGAGCAGGGGAACGCCGCCACCGGGCAAGATGCCTTCCTCCACTGCCGCGCGGGTCGCATGCAGCGCATCGTCGACGCGATCCTTGCGCTCCTTCACCTCGACCTCGGTGGCCCCGCCGACACGGATCACCGCGACGCCCCCGGCGAGCTTGGCGAGCCGTTCCTGGAGTTTCTCACGATCGTAGTCGGAGGTAGTCTCCTCGATCTCGGCCTTGATCTGAGCAATGCGAGCCTCAATATCCGCCTTCTTGCCCGCGCCGTTGACGATCGTCGTATCCTCCTTTTCGATCTTCACATTCTTGGCGCGGCCCAGCATGCTGATGGTAACGTTCTCCAGCTTGATACCGAGGTCCTCGGAGATCATGGTGCCGCCGGTCAGGATGGCGATATCCTGAAGCATCGCCTTGCGGCGATCGCCGAAGCCAGGCGCTTTCACCGCTGCGACTTTCAGTCCGCCCCGCAGCCTGTTCACGACAAGGGTGGCAAGCGCTTCGCCTTCCACATCCTCGGCAATGATGAGCAGCGGTTTGCCTGACTGCACAATCGATTCAAGCAGCGGCAGCATTGGCTGCAGTCCCGACAGCTTCTTTTTCATGGATCAGAACGTACGGGTCTTCGAGCTCGACCCGCATCTTTTCGGCGTTGGTGATGAAGTAGGGCGAGATGTAGCCACGGTCGAACTGCATGCCCTCTACCACTTCGAGTTCGGTCTGCAGCGACTTGGCCTCCTCGACCGTGATGACGCCGTCGTTACCGACCTTCTTCATGGCGTCGGCCAGGAAGCGGCCGATCTCGGCGTCGCCGTTGGCCGAAATGGTTGCAACCTGAGCGATCTCGTCGTTCGAGGTGACCTTTTTCGAGTTCTTCTCGAGATCACCGATCAGCGCCTCGATAGCAAGATCGATCCCGCGCTTGAGGTCCATCGGATTCACCCCTGCAGCGACGGCCTTCGCGCCCTCTTTCACGATCGCCTGGGCGAGCACGGTGGCAGTCGTGGTGCCGTCGCCAACTCGATCCGACGTCTTCGACGCCACCTCGCGCACCATCTGGGCGCCCATGTTCTCGAACTTGTCCTCAAGCTCGATTTCCTTGGCGACGGTCACCCCATCCTTGGTGATGCGCGGCGCACCGAACGACTTTTCGAGAACGACGTTTCGTCCTTTCGGACCAAGCGTGACTTTCACCGTATTGGCGAGAATGTCGACGCCGCGCAGCATCTTCTCGCGGGCATCGACCGAGAATTTGACTTCCTTGGCAGCCATGGTCTTGCTCCCTACGATACTATCTTCAGTTGCTCATCGGGCGGGCTCAAGCGGCCCTGCGACCAGCGCCGGCGGCGACCAGCACGCCCATGATGTCGCTCTCTTTCATGATCAAGTACTCGGTGCCGTCGATCTTGACTTCAGTGCCCGACCATTTGCCGAACAGCACGCGATCGCCAGCCTGGAGGTCGATCGGAACGAGCTTACCGGCCTCGTCGCGCCCTCCGGGCCCGACCGCGACGACCTCGCCCTCTTGCGGCTTCTCCTTGGCGGTATCGGGAATGATGATGCCTCCGGCAGTCTTCTCCTCGGCCTCGATGCGCTTGACGACTACCCGATCGTGAAGCGGACGGAATTTCATTGCGCTCCTCCTAAGCAGCTTTGTGAACATTTGACGGAATCGCAGCCATTGATGGGGTGATCTTTGGCTGCAATATGCGACCTAGGTGGGTCAGCATTGCGCTTCAAGTGGCTTGCTAAAAAAAGGATGATCGCCAAGTCGCGGCCGCTGGCGTCCTATGAACGAAGGGCTGCATGCGCAGTTGAAGCTGTCAATCAACGATCGCGGTCGCCGCCGCGCAGCGCTTCCCGCCGAATGGTCTGCTTCGCGCGATAGTCCGCTGGACACCGATACCTGGCCGGTCCGTAAGTGCGAGGCTATCACGATGGAACTTGCACCCAAAAACCTCGTGAGCGCCGGGAACGAGGGGGGCGCGATGTTGGTTCGGTTGGAAGCCATAACAAGCAGTGAAGGAGATTGCGGAACATGACAACGAGATCGCGCATTTGTTCGATGGCCGGCCTGGCGATCGCCGGCGTGTTGGCCTTCGGCGTCACCGGTGCATCGGCGCAGGCAATCCATGTCGATTCGTATGCCGACCCCTATCCCGTGGCAGTGGCTCCGCGCAGCGTTTACGTCGCACCGGCGCCGGTTATCGCGGCACCGCCGGTTGTGCGGCCACGCACCGTCGTGGTGAGCCGTCGGGCCTATGTGCCGGCCCCCGCGTTTGGCGCGCCGCTACCTTTCGACTACGACTACGCACCCACGGAAGTCGGCTACGCGGTTTCCGGCTGGTAAGCCGATCGCGTAGACGCCCGCGTAGAAATGGCCCCGCCGAAACGGGGCCATTTCTTTAAGGGGGCCGCCTTTTTATTTGGACCAGCGGTCTCAGCTACCGGCTGTCAGTCGCGGCGGATTTTGATACCGCATCCACAACTCGGCGGCTGCCAGCGCAGCAACAATGACGCCGATCACCACATGGACGGTCATCGCGGTTGTTCCCTGGAATCCCAACACCCACGGCGACGCGATCGCCCAGAGTCCCGCGACAAGATTCAGCCACTCCTCCCAGGTCGCAAACGCTGCGAGGGCAGCGACGGAAAGGATTGCAACGACGATGCCGGTGATCCAGGCGTTTTGCGACGGAGCTCCAGCCGCAAATCCGAAAATCCACGGCGAGAAAAACAGCACTGCCCCGAGGATCAGGTTCGCCAAGTCGCAATATTTTTCATTCGACCACACGTTCATGACTGCTCCCTTCGGGAGCCGATGCAAACGCCATGCCGATAGTAAAAACGGGAGCTCCCATGTTTCCGCGCTGCAAACGCAAAATCAGAACGTCCGGTTCCATTCGGGTCGCTTCAAGGTCGACTGGTCTGGCTTGCTTCCAGCCGGCTGCCTTGTGTTGTCGGGCGAAGGCTGCGGCGTTCCCGCAGGTTTCGTGACCGGCCGCATGGCGGCTGTTCGGTGCGAAAGCACCGATGCCCACCGCCGTTCCGCGCGCTCCAGAACGTGCCGGGGCAATTTGGGTTCATCCATTCGTGCTCTCCACAAATTGAAGTTGTTTGCGGGTTTAACCGGACAAGGCGCTGCCGGTTCCAAGCCAAAAATTTCGATTAAGGCGTTGAAACCAGATCGAGGTCGGCTGGTTTGTCTGCTCGTCGCGAATGCGGTCCGGGCGCCTTCTCGGGAAAACGGAGAATGACGATGAACAGCACAGATCTCGTTCCCTGGAAGCACCGCTTGCCGGTCGCGCGCGAGGGCCGGCGGCACCTTGATGAGGGATTCGATCCGTTGTGGATGTTTCCCCACCGCGAGATCGGTCGGCTATTTGATGGAGTGTTCCGCGGCTTCTTCTTTGCTTTTGCCTTTGCGCCGTTTGGGTTCAGCCGCGGTTTAGTCCAGCCTGACATAGAAATTGCCGAAACCGATACCGAGGTCCTCGTCACGGCCGAACTTGCGGGCTTCAGCGACAGCGAAGTCGACGTTGAGCTCACCAATAATGTGCTGACCATTAAGGCAGAGACAAAGCGCGGTATGGAGCACCACGATCGGCCATTCGGCGAATACTACTACGGCCGGGTTGAGCGCTGCATAGCTCTCGACTGCGATGTCGCGGAGGAGAAGGTCGCGGCTTCATTCCGGAACGGCGTTCTCACCGTTACCCTGCCGAAACGCGCCGTCGCGCAGCGGACGAAGCGGATCCCAATCAAATAGAGGTTGGCCGGCGCAGGACCGCAAGACCAGGACAAGCGAGACTTGGCCGCGCCGCAGGTCGCGGTCAAGCAGGGGCACCGCATCATCTTGTTTGCGAGCGGCGATCTCGTCACTTCGGTCGAACTGGTCGCGTGTTTGCCGATGGCGCTGCGACTGACTCGATCCCGGACGTTCACGAGCCCAATCCGCACCCCACGTGCTGATGTTGGAAAGGGTGCGCGAGCACTGCCGTTCCCGATCTTCGGCCGCTGTATGGCGCATTCGACGACATGCGGGTCTCGATTTGCGATGCGCAGCGCAGCGCACTATCGATGCCGGTCTGGCAAATCTGCGCGGCGCTACGGAAGAGACGTGCCCGCTGCCGCGCGATCCGATTGGAGATCTGCGCCCGTTCGGAACAGGCTGGCCGGTATCACAATCATTCCATGAGAGACTTTCAAGACGGTCGTTAGCAGAATAAGATCGTCAGGAGTTTCGCGCCCTGTTGGCCGAATTTTCTCGGAAGGTGCGGGCGCCGGTTCGCCAGGAGACCATACATGCCATCCTTGACCGAATGGAGAGTGCCGCCCGCAAACCAGCCGCGCGCGAGCGATTATGGTTTCGATCTTGACCGCACCCTGTCGTCGGTGGTTGGGCTGCACTCCATCATTCCGCCCGATGCCTTCAGCGCGGAAACGCTCGGCACCGAACGCGCCGGCAATGGCGTGCTGATCGATGACGGGCTGGTGCTGACCATCGGCTATCTCATCACCGAGGCCGAGGCCGTGTGGCTGCATCGCGGCGACGGCCGCGTTGTCGAAGGGCACGCGCTGGGCTTCGATTTCGAATCCGGCTTCGGCCTGGTGCAGGCGCTCGGCGACCTCGATCTCGAGCCGCTGCCGCTCGGTTCCTCCGCCGCAACGCAGATCGGCGACCGCGTGGTGGTCGGCGGCGCCGGCGGGCGCACGCGATCGGTCGCGAGCCAGATCGCCGCCAAGCAGGAATTTGCCGGCTATTGGGAATATCTGCTGGATGAAGCGATCTTCACCCATCCCGCGCACCCCAATTGGGGCGGCACCGGGCTGATCTCGAACCGCGGCGAACTGATCGGCATCGGCTCGCTGCAGCTCGAACGCGAGCGCGACGGCAAGGCCGAACACGTCAACATGATCGTGCCGATCGACCTGCTGAAGCCGGTGCTCGACGACATCCGAAAATTCGGCCGCGTCAACAAGCCGGCGCGGCCGTGGCTCGGCATGTACAGCACCGAAATCGACAACCGTGTCGTGGTGGTCGGCATCGCCAGCAAGGGACCGGCGGCGCGCGCCGAGCTCAAGACCGGCGACGTCATCCTCGCCGTCAACGGCGACAAGGTGACGAGCCAGACCGGCTTCTATCGGAAGCTATGGTCGCTCGGGGCCGCCGGCGTCGATGTGCCGCTCACGGTTTACCACGAGGGCGTCACCTTCGACGTGGTGCTGAGCTCGACCGATCGCGCCAAGCTGTTGAAGGCGCCGCAGTTACACTAGGATAGGGAATGCGTAATGAGCGAGGCCGTGGTGGACGACATCGTGGCCGTGCTGCCGCCGCTGCTGCAATCCCTGGAAGCCCTCGGCTTCGTCGCGCGCTACCTGAACCCGCCGGATTTCAACCGCGTGATGGAGACCGTAGGGCAACCGGATGAGGCCTTGCGCGCCGTTCGTCCGCGGCTCGAGCAATGGCCCGAGGAGTTCGCCGGCATCAAGACCCCGCTGGAGACGGCGAGCGATGCGGCCCTCGCCGCTTTCGAAGCCTTGCGCGTGGTGCAAAACGGCAATGGCGAGTTCGTCAGCCTGTTTCGCGCATTGCGCTACGCGCCGCGCGCGCAGGAGGCGCTGTATGCGCTAGCGGCGAGATTGCCGCCGGTGAACCGGTTCTTCGTCGACCCCGCGTTGCGTGAAGACGCCGATCTCGCGGCGCGGCTGGCGGCGCCGGCCAATGCCAACACCGGCGTCTTTCACGACCACAACGAGCCCGGCAGCCGCGGCGGCTTCTCGGTCTACGTGCCGGAATATTACACGCCCGACCGCGCGTGGCCGCTGGTGATGGCGCTGCACGGCGGCAGCGGCAATGGCCGCGGCTTCCTGTGGAGCTGGCTGCGCGATGCCCGCAGCCGCGGCGCGATCCTGATCGCGCCGACGGCCACCGGCACCACCTGGGCGCTGATGGGCGATGACACCGACACACCGAACCTCACGCGCATTCTCGATGCGGTGCGGGTGCGCTGGAACGTCGATTCGAAGCGGATGCTGCTGACCGGGATGAGCGACGGCGGCACGTTCTGCTATGTGACGGGGTTCGAAAGCGCCTCGCCGTTCACCCACCTCGCGCCGGTGTCGGCGACCTTCCATCCGCTGATGGCAGAAACGGCCGACGCCGAAAGGCTGCGCGGCCTGCCCGTCCATATCGTGCACGGCCGCCTCGACTGGATGTTTCCGGTGCAAGTGGCGCGGCAGACCAGCCAGGCACTGTCGGCAGCCGGCGCCAACGTCACCTACCGCGAACTCGACGATCTCAGCCATACCTATCCGCGCGAGATGAATGCGGAGATCCTGCAGTGGCTGGGCGGCGAAGGCTAACCGCCTGCAAAGGGACGGTCGTAGCCGAGGGAACCATGCCTCGACATCCGCGTTGTGCTTCACCACGGAGGAATTTGCCATGCAGATGTTTCTCGGAATGATTTTGGGAGCGCTGCTGATGGTTGGCGGCGTCTATGTCTATGATTCCATGCGGACGTCAAGCGTGGCGAGCGGTCAGGTCGCGCAAGCCAATCGCACCATCGTCAACTGGGATGTCGCGGCAGAGGACTGGAAGGCGCTGAAAGCCCGCGCCCATGAGGATTGGGTCAAGCTCTCGTCGAAATAATTTCGAAAGCAATATCAGCCTGCATTCACGCGCCGTCGTCCCTAAACGAGGCGCGTTGTTTTGACGATCGCTAATTGCTCTTCTTTGCCTTGCGCGCGTCGGCAATCACCATCTCGAATTCCGCCATGGTCAGGATTCCCGGCACGCGGAACTTGCCGACGATGAAGGACGGCGTCCCCTTGAAGCCAAATGCCACCGCCTGATCGTGATTGCGGGCGAGAATTGTGTCGATCGCCTTGGCGTTTGTCGTAGCGTCGCGGTTGAGGCGATCCATGTCGAGGCCGGCGCCCGCCAGCAATTCGCGGATCCGCGGTTCGGTGAGTTTCGAGCTGACGCCGATCATCGCCTCGTGCGCCGCGAGGTACTTGTCCTGATATTTGGCGGCCATCGCCATCCGCGCCCCAAACTTCGAAATCTCACCCAGGATAGGCCATTCCTTCAGCACCAGGCGAACCTTGCCGTCATCCTGCACCACCTGCTGGATTTCAGGCGCGATCTTGCGGCAGTAGGGACAATTGTAGTCGAACCATTCAACGATATTGACGTCACCTTCGGGATTGCCGGTCGAGGGAACATCGGGGTCGCGCAGCACCAACGCTTCTGTCAGCACCCCATCGCCTTGCGCGAATGCCGATCGCGACGCTGCGCCGGCGCCGAGCAGGGTCGCGCCCGCACCAAGCAAACCGAGCGCTTCGCGCCGTGTGCGTCCCGGGTTGGTCCCGGCTGGATTTTTCGATCGGTTCATTTGGGTCTCGCGAAGGCCTGTATTCACTGTCTACGCCCATGACGGCGATATGTTACGCGCCAGCATATAGAGCGCCACGGCAATAATGACCACGGCGAACACAACATTGAGCGCGCCGCGGCGTTCGGCGAGGTGCCGCGCGGCCCGCGTGCCGGCCAATCCGCCGGCGATGCCGCCTGCCACGAACAACCCCGCCAAGGCCCATGAGATCAGGCCCGACCAGGCATAGCTCGCGGCCGTGGTCAGGCCGAACGCGGTGACGGCGACCAGCGAAGAGCTGACCGCGTTCATGATCGGCATCCCCGTCGCCAGCATCAGCGCCGGCACGATCAGGAATCCTCCGCCGATGCCGAAGAATCCGGACATCGTCCCGGTCGCGAGCCCAAGGCTGACAATCGCAGATATGTTGGACATCAAGACCTTGACATCAGGCAGCCCGATCCGCGACCGCGTCTTCAGCATCAGGAGGGCAATGACGATCATGACCAGCGCGAACAGCGCCAGCAGGTTTTGGCCGTTCATCATCTTGCCGAGGATCGATCCGCCGAAGGCGCCGACCATGCCGGCTGCAGCGAAAATCAACGCGCAGGACCAGACCACGGTGCCGCCGCGCGCGTGGTTGGACAGGTTGACCGCTGCGTTCGCGGCCACCGCAATCGCGCTGGTGCCGATCGCCACATGCGGCTCTCCCACGCCGACCACATAGACCATCAGCGGCACCGCGAGGATCGAGCCGCCGCCGCCGACCAGGCCGAGCGAAAACCCGACCAGCATCCCCGACGCCAGTCCCAGCGCGCTCTGGGCGGCGGAGATGATCAAGATGAAAGACTCACTTGCACCGCGGGACCATAGGAGGATTTTCTACAAACTGCCATGGCCGCAGCACAAGTCTGTACTGCAACAGGGCTCAGCGCATCAGGCCGAGCCGCGACCCTCTCCTGCGACGCCGAGCCGTCGCGGCGCGGCAGCGCCATCAGCGTGCCGCTCATGGTCGCGATCAGGGTCTCATTGCCGTCATGCTCGGCATAGGCCCTGCCCTCGCAGATCGTCAGCGTGCGGCCCGGCTTTACGACGGTAGCACGGAAGGTGAAGCGCTCGCCGCGCGCCGGCGCCAGCAGATTGGTCTTGAACTCTACGGTCAGGATGTCGGAGCCTTCAGGCATCAGCGTGAAGGCGGCGATGCCGCAGGCATTGTCGAGCCCGGCCGTGATAATGCCGGCGTGAACGAAACCGTTCTGCTGGGTGTAGTCGTGCGAATACTTCATCGACAGATCGACCTCGCCCGGCTCCAGCCGCGCGATCGAAATGCCAAGCGTCTTCATCGCGCGCTGCCGCTCGAACGTGTCGATCGCGATCTGGCGGTAATCCGGATTCTTCGGCTGGAAACGCGTCATGTCAGTTACGCCACCTCAGGCTCGGCCGGATCGAGACGCTTGAGCGCTACATTGCGGATCGCGGCCGCGAACGGCGTGCCGCGATAGGTCGCCTCCGTTTCCATCGTTCGCTCCTGGATCCTTCTTGATACGGTAGCGTATCACAGCCTTGCCGGGTTAGCAATACGGTACCGTATCAGAATCGACGGGACCCAGATCATGAGCGATGCCAAGGCCGAGGTGCGAAGCGAAAGCTGGATCGAGGCCGGTTTTGCGGAAATCGCCCGGACCGGCGTCGAGGGCGTTCGGGTGGAAGTACTGGCCAAGAACCTCGGCGTCACCAAGGGCGGCTTCTATCGCCGCTTCCGCGACCGCGCGGCCCTGCTCGAGGCCATGCTGCAGAACTGGAGCAGCGGCCGCATTGCGGCGATCGAAAAACAGACCAGCCTCGACGGCGCGAGCGCGCGCGAACGGCTGAAGGCGCTGATTGCGCTTTATTCCGAGCGCATGAACACCGAGGGCATGTCGATCGAACTGGCGATCCGGCAATGGGCCCGGTCCGACGAGCTTGCGGCCAACGCGGTCGCCAGCGTCGATGCGGCGCGGCTGAAGAATGTCGGGCATCTCTATCGCGCGACCGGCCTGCCGGCCGAGGAAGCGGACGCCCAGGCGTTCCTGTTCTACTGCTTCGTGTTCGGCCAAAGCCTTTTGTTTCTCGAACGCGGACCGCGCAAGCGCGCGCAGCTGGTGGCGAAGTCCGCCGAGACATTACTCCGCGATCAGGTATAGGCGCGACTTCGCGATCAGAAGTAGGCGCGGCCGAAACATCCGGCCGCGCCGGGTTCAGCGTCAGGCGGAGCCTTTCAGCTTCTTCGAGCATTCGCTGTAATAGCCGCCGCCCTTCTGGATCCACTTCAGGCCGCCATTGGTATTGGTAGCCTTGTTGGCGTTGTACTGATCCACGCAGGTGTGCATGCGGGCCTTGCCGGGGGTCTCCTTGGCATATTTCGGATCCACGGCGGACGGATAGACCGCGGGCCCTGACGGCGCGGCGGCGGGGGCGGCCGCTTCCTTCTTGGCTTCCTTCTTGGCTTCCTTCTTGGCTTCCTTGGGTGCTGCAGCCGGAGCCCCTACGGGAGCCGCAGCCGCCGGAGCAGCTGCAGCATCTGCGCCGCACTGCGCCTTGCGGAAGTCGTTCCACTTCTGGCCGCCCAGCGTGCCAGCGGTTTTGGCGGCCTGGTATTTCGCGCTGCATTCCTGCGCGGTCAGGGCGTGCGCCTGCGAGGTCGCCACAAACGCAGCCAAACCCGACGCCGCGATCGCGGCCAGCATTTTTGCCTGGATAGTCATCCTTGGTCTCCTTGGGCAGTCATCTTTGGGGTAGTCATCTGCACCTGCCATCCTAGCGCAACCACAGCTTGTGACAACGCGCAGACCGACCTTGCGGCGAAAATTTTGTGACGTCGAAAATGCGTGAACCGTCGTCCCATTCAGCCGGCGTTCAGCAATTGCTGAACGCCGGTCACGGCAGCATCGCCGCGCATTGCTGCAATCGCGTGACGCATTTGTCCTGATATGGCGGATTTGCCATAAGGCGGCGTGAGCCTGATCCCCAATTCCGTTTCCTCCGCTATTGCCGACCGTGCCAAAATTCTCGGCACGCTCGAGACGCTCGGCATCGGCGCGGCCGGCGGCCTGCTGTTTCTGTGGGCGAACCTGCCGGGCGGGCTGATTTCCGGCGCGATGGCAGCCGTCGGCATCGCCGCCTTGGCCGGACGGCCGCTGACCATGCCGCCGATCCTGACCCAGACCGTGCTGGTGCTGCTCGGCATTACGCTGGGTTCGCTGGTGTCACGGCAACTGATCCAACACATGAGCGCCTATCCGCTGACCATCGGCCTGTTGGCGCTCGCCACTTTCTGCTCGACCTTCGGCTCCAGCTTCTATCTGCAGCGCTTCCACGGTTGGGACCAGACCTCGGCGCTGCTGGCGGGCAGCCCCGGCGCGCTGTCGCAGATCACCATCCTCGCCGCCGAAAAGGGCGCCGATGTCCCGGCGATCGCCGTGGTGCAGACCATACGCGTCATCATTCTCACCGCCGCTCTGCCGCTCGTGCTGACGTTCACTGGAATCGCGCCTTCCGCGCCGCCGGTGTTCGCCTCCGTTGTCGCCTCGCCGTTCGAACTCGCCGTGCTGGCGGCTGCGGCCATCGCGGTCGCGCTGCTGCTGCGGCTCGCCAAATTTCCGGCAAGCTGGATGTTCGGCGCGATGATCGCCTCCAGCGTGCTGCACGGCAGCGGGCTGATCGAGGGCGGCCTGCCGCCCTGGATGCGCGGCGTGGCGCTGGTCGGCATCGGCGCCGTGATCGGCACCCGCTTCGCGCGGGTGAAGAAATCGACGCTGCTCAGCCACGTCAATGCCGCGCTGGGATCGTTCACTGTAGCCATCATCATCTCCGCAATTTTCGTCACCGTGGTCGTGCTGACCACAAATGTGCGCTTCGCCGATGTCGTCGTCGCCTTTGCGCCTGGCGCGATGGACGCCATGCTGGCGCTGGCGCTCACGCTGCATATCGATCCGATTTTCGTCGGTGCCCATCATCTGTCGCGGTTTGTATTCGTCTCGATCACCACGCCCGGGATCATCCATTTGTTCGGTCGGCCGCAGGAGGATGTGGACGATTAGGCGAGAGTTGTGGCCTCGTGGTTCGATCGGCGATGCATAGCATCGTCCGAGGACGCGCGGCGTTGCCGCGCTCCTCACCATGAGGGTCTTAGACCTCATCCTGAGGAGCCGCGCAGCGGCGTCTCGAAGGGTGGGCCACGGCATAGATCTCAGACATGACTTCGCGATCTCGCGGCGCATTGTGCCCGAGGTTTGCCGGAAACTTGCCCCCCCTCAAAAACAGAGGGCGCAGGGGAGACCGGGTGCGCGCTGCACCCGCGGTCTCGTGTGCAAAGCGCACAGAAGAAAACGCACACGAGCATACAGGTTCAGCGGAGGCATCCGGCCTTCCCTGCGCAGTGGCTTTACGGCTTATAGCGTGCTCTCCCCGGTGAACGGCTTTCTTGCCACCGTCGCCGCGCAGGGCATGGGCCTTGCGCAACTTGACGCCAGCACCGCGGCGTCAGGACCACACGACTTCGCCGTACGCTCAAGCCACGCTCGTCAGTCGCAGCTCTCGCGTCCACCGCATCCCACCGCACGTTCGTGACGATCGCGATCGCCCCCTCATCTGCCGTGAGACACGCAAAGAAAGAGCATTGATTTGCCCGACGGGTTAAGCGGAATATTTTTGCGCGAAGGGCTGGACAGGTTTTTGGGTGATTTGCCCGTCAGGCAGTTTCTCTCGTCGTCCTGGCCAAGCGAGCAACGCGAGCGCGAGCCGGGACCCATACGCCGCGGCCGCAATGTTGGGCGAGCGTGTCGCCGACTTCCTAGACAACACAAGTCTGTGGTTATGGGTCCCTGCGTTCGCAGGGACGACGATGCGCCGTCATTCTCCGATGCGCAATTGCGTATCGGAGGCAGCCCGCAGGGCTCGTCATGTAAGGCGATCGATAATCGCTGAGAGGCGGTCGCAGGATGCCGCGAGACGCTTGTGTGGAGCTGTCGCGATACCCAGCAGCAGACCGGATCGCGCCGAAGCTATCGACGCATACCAAAGCGAAAGCGGAGCGGGCGCCAATCCGAACGACAGCGTTTCCCTGGCGATGGCGCGGTCCGGTGCGCCATCTGGCAACCGCAGCAGCACGGCCAATCCGGCGATCGCGACGTCATTGGCACGCGGCTGAAGATGCTTCAGCAGCCCGTCGCGTTGCGCTGCATAGACGCGCTTCGTACGCCGCAGATGCCGCATATAGTGGCCGTCGCGCATGAACTCGGCGGTCGCGAGCTGCACCGCCGGCCCGGGCGCCGGCGCGAGAGACGCGGCGACCTCGGTAAAATGCGACGCCAGCGGCAGGGGGACCACGAGAAAGCCCAGGCGCAAGGTTGAGTCAGGGTCTTGCTGAAGGACCCGATGTGAATGACGCGGCCGGCGCGATCGAGCGAGGCAAGCGCCGGCGCGGCGCGACCGTTCAGTTGCAGCTCGCCTAGATAGTCGTCCTCGATCACAAAGACCCCTTCCTGAGCGGCCCAATCGAGAAGGCGTAAACGCCGTGCCAGCGACAGAGTGGATCCGAGCGGCGCCTGCTGTCCGGGGGTGACGACAGCCAGCGCCGCATCGGGCGCATGGCGCAGGCCATAATCGACATCGATGCCATCGGCATCCACCGGGATCGGCGCGAGCGACAATCTCGCAAGTTCGAGGCCGCGCCGGGTGAACGGGAAACCCGGCTCCTCGACCCAAACCTTCCTCCCCTCGAGGCCCAACACGCGGAGCGCCAATCCGAGGCCGCCGCTGAAGCCGCTGGTGACGATGATCTGGGAAAGTGAACACTCGATGCCGCGTGCGATGGCAAGATAGGCGGCGATTTCCCGCCGCAACCCAGTTCGCCGCGAGGGTCCGGATACATTGCAGGCGCGCTTGATTCCGCGCGCACGGCATGTGCGCGAATCCCGGCGATGAGCTTGGCGGGGAAGGTCTCCTGCGCGGGCACGCCCATCTGAAAAATCGCCGGCCCCGTGGTGAGCTCCTGGTACATCTCGATAAACGAGCCGGGATCAGGCGTTTCTTCCCGTCGGACGGTGATGGAAGGCCGATCCGCCACACGCGTCCCGGTCGCGCGCGAAGAGACGATGAGTTGAGCAGCGGACAGTTTTTCGTACGCCGAGCGCACGGTACCTCGGGCGACGCCGAGTTGGGCTGCCAGGTCGAGCCAGGATGGCAGACGCGCTCCCGGCGCGAGCACGCCGCTCTCGATGGCGGCCCTGATGCCTTTGCGGATCTGCTCGGCCAGCGGCGTCTTCGCAGATCGATCAAGCTCCAACCGCAGCGGCTTGGTCATGCCCCTTGGTACACGATTTTTGGCGCTTCTTGGTACTTTTCTGGGGACCAGCGAAGGGCATTTATGCGGGGCAAAGGAAAACTACGAAGCAAAGGAGAACGCCATCATGAAGTTACGATCCATCGTCGGCGCGGCCGTCGCCGCTGTCGCCATCGCCGCTGCAACGCCTGCCGTCGCGCATGGTGTCGGCGAAAAAGGTCACGCCGCACTTCGAACAGGCGATATCAAACATTCCCGGCAAGTCGCTGGTCGCCGTGATCGTCGACTATGCGCCGGGGGAGCATCGCCTTCGCACACCCACGCGAAATCGGCTTTCATCTTCGGCCATGTCCTGTCGGGACAAATCGAGTCGCAGGTGAATGATGGACCAAGGCGGGTCTATCGGGCCGGCGAGAGTTTCTACGAGACGCCGGGCTCCCGTCATCCCGTCAGCCGCAATGCAAGCAGGACCAAGCCTGCAAAGCTGCTCGCGGTGTTCGTCGTCGATACCGACGACAAGCAACTCACAACCCCCGTCAAATAACCCTCGCCATCAAGGAGTAAAGAAAATGAGTAAGCGTCTCGACTACAACCAGATCGCACCGGCAGGCGTGAAGGCGCTGGGCGGCGTCTATGGCTATGTCATGCAGAGCAGCCTTCCCGCGGTGCTCGTCGACCTGGTTTATCTGCGCGTGTCGCAGATCAATAACTGCGCCTATTGCCTCGACATGCACACGCGCGACCTGCTCAAGAAGGGGCAGAAAATCGAAAAGCTTGCGCTGGTGCAGGCCTGGGCGGAAGCCGGCAATCTTTTCGACGAGCGTGAGCGTGCCGCGCTTGCGTGGGCGGAAACGGTGACGCGCGTTGCCGAGACCAACGTACCCGAAGAAGCATACCAGGCCGCGCGTGCGGTATTCAACGAGCGCGAAATCGTGGATCTGACGATCGCGATTGGCCTGATGAACACCTACAACCGCCTGGCGATCAGCTTTCGAAATGACGCCGCAGGCTGCGATCGAGAAGTAGGACCGGGCGCGGCGTGCGGAGCCGCGTCATTATCGCGCACAAGGGCCGCCCTCGTTGGGCGTGGGCAACACGTTTGCAGGGATGACGAAAGAGTGCAGACGCCGATCTACGCGGCCCGCTTGGCCGACACGATGCCCCACAGCGCCATCGCCGCCATCAACATCGAGATCAGCACGTTGTAGCCGGCAAGCGAAAGGCCGAGGAAACGCCACTGCACCTCGTCGCAGCGGATCACCTTCTCGGTGTCGAGGCGCTGCAGCAGGGTGCCGGCACTGCCGAGATTGGCGACCGGACCGGAGCAATCGGTCGGGCCCTGCCAGAACTGCCATTCGACGCCGGCGTGGTAGCCGCCAAGCCAGGCATTGGCGAGCGCGGCGAGCAGAAGAATGGCGAACCCGGCCAGCAGTACCGGCTGCGGCGCCAACCGCGAGGCGGCGAACGCCACCACGAGGCCGAGCGGGACCGCCAGATAATAGGCATAGCGCTGTTCAAGGCAGAGCGGACAGGGCGGATATCCAGCACGAGTTGGAAGAACCAGGCGCCTGCCAGCGTCGCGGCTGCCACGGCCGAAATCGCCAGCGCCGCCATCCACGCCGGGTTGACGGCGTTGCGTGCGTGCGACGAGTGGGCGGCGGCATCTGATGTCACGGACGTTCTCCGGAGCACAATCCATGCTCAAACAGGCAACAGCGTCCTATCCCGCCGCCGCTGACCTGTCGAGCCAAGCCACAATCACATCCGCGCGGGTTGACCCGGAAGCGCCGCCCGCTATATTCCGCCCGCTTCGCGACATCGCCTCACAGGGCCACGTCCGAGGGCCCCTGTGGCGGAACTGGTAGACGCGCTCGACTCAAAATCGAGTTCCGCAAGGAGTGCTGGTTCGATTCCGGCCAGGGGCACCAAGCTCTTTCATCCGTGTTCGTGTATCGAGTGGGCATGCAGTAGCGCGGCAAGATGGTACGCCCCGCTTCCGCCCAGACTCAACCTGTTGGCGAGATGGCTTCCTCTCCGCTGATGGCGCGGTTCAGCGCGTCGATCAGCACCTGAATCTCGATGAACTTGTTGCGGGCCCGTTCGGCCTTGTCGCGGTCAAAAGGAGCGGCCAGCACCTTCGCATGCGCGTCTCTGTCCTCGGTCATGCGCTCGCGGGCTTTCTTCAGCGTTTCAAGTCGCTCGCTCATTTTGGCTGCTTTCAACAGAGGGATCGGCGCCACGCTGTCAGCGCGAATCTCATTCGTACACCGATTCCAGCCACGGGCGCCATTCGATCGAAGTCGCGCCGGCTGTCGCCGGGAGCCGCAGCAGATGCATCAAAGGCGGCAGCAGCGCGACAAGCGCCAGCAGAATGCCGCGCGGTGCATCGGCCGGAACGCCGATGCGCAAACCTCCGGAATGCAATCATGATTGGGTCCCGCCATCAGCGGTCTGGAAGCGCACGATCGGAGAAAAGAGATAACCTTTGCCTTCGCTGTCGCGCGCCCGCACCATCTCGATCACCGATCCCTGCACTTCGACGGCGCGCGCGATCGTCGCGCAGTTGGAGGCCTGTATCTGTCCGGAGAGGCGCCGAAAGGTTCCCCGCGCGCGGAACAGGTGGAACCGCTGAGCTCGAAATACGCAGCGTTTTCCGACATATACGCTAGTATTACAGACCACATATCACAGCGCTGCCGCAGTTAATCCGCGAAATGTCCACATCCGATCTCTATCCGACCGGCCATCTCCCCCAACGGATAGGAACTAATGCGATATCTTTTCGCCGCCGTGCTTAGTGTGTTCATCGTTACCGTAGATTTCGAGAAGTCCGATTTCAGGTCAATATGGACGGAACCATCTTTCGTAGTCGCCGTAGCGCAATCTTCAGCCGTCAATCCAGATTCCCAGAACGGAAACATGACCGCGTCGGCTGAGCCTTCTCCGGGACCAAACACCACAACTGTTGTGCCCGGACTCGACAAGAAACCAATCGAAGCTGACGCCGCTGCTCACGCAGCCGTCTCGATCGACGACGAATCCGGAGTCACCGGATCCGATCTGTGAAGCAGTGAAGGATGCCGCAGAGGAACACGATATCCCGATCGGATTCTTGGCACGCCTGCTCTGGCAGGAAAGCAGGTTTCGCGCCAAAGTGGTCAGTTCTGCAGGCGCGCAGGGCATAGCGCAATTCATGCCCCGAACCGCCGTCGAAATGGGATTGAGAAACCCCTTCGATCCGCTGCAGGCGATTCCGGCATCCGCAAAATTTCTGCGGAAGCTTTACGATCAGTTCGGAAATCTGGGCCTGGCGGCGGCAGCCTATAATGCTGGCGGAGGCAGAATTGAAAAATGGCTTTCACGCCGGAGCACGTTGCCCAAGGAAACGCGGGCCTACGTCCAGATCATCACGGGCCACAAGGCCGAAGCCTGGACTGATGAGCAGGGTACCGTCCATATGCCCACCGATCTGCCACCCAAAGCGCCATGCGAGGGCGTCGGTGGTCTGTCAAGCGAGGACCAGATCGCGGAAGTGCCGGTTGATCTGACCCCGCCGCCAGCGCCATGTTGCGAAACGTGAAAGTTGACGACGCCGACGACAAGAAGAGTGCGGCTGTCAAGAAACTGCGTCTCGTAGCAAGCAAGACCGGACGTACAGTTACGGCGTCCCGCAAAGTCAATAGCCGGACTATCGTGCTGGCGGCAAAGGCCTCGACACGCAGGCTTGGGAAAAAAGCCGCTGTGCGTTTCGCGTCAGATACTGGAGGCCGGACAAAGTCGTCGCGAGCAGCGCGGGAATTGTAGATCCCCGCTCCTCACCGGAAATGACACGCCACCCAATGCCCATCCGCGCTCTGCTTGAGCGGCGGCGGCTGGCTGTTGCATAACGGAAACTGCGCGATCGGGCAGCGAGTGTGAAAATGGCAGCCGGACGGCGGGGCGATGGGACTGGGGACTTCGCCCGCCAGGCGGATGCGCTGGCGTTTTACTTTTGGATCGGGGATCGGCACCGCCGACAACAGCGCTTCGGTATAAGGATGCCGCGGCGAGGTATAGAGCTCGCGGGCCGACGCGGTCTCGACGATGCGGCCGAGATACATGACGGCAACGCGTTCGCTGATATGCTCAACGACCGACAGATCGTGGGCGATGAAGAGATAAGCGAGCCCCAACTTCTGCTGCAGATCCTCCAGCAGGTTAATGACCTGGGCCTGGATCGACACATCCAGCGCCGACACCGGCTCATCGCAAATGATCAGCTTGGGCTCGACGGCGAGCGCACGCGCGATTCCGATGCGCTGGCGTTGACCGCCGGAGAACTCGTTCGGATAGCGCCCCATGTGATCCGCCTGCAGACCCACGGTCTCGAGCAGCTCCACGACACGCTCTTCAAACTGCCGCCTGGTTTTGGTCAAGCGATGAATGACCAGGGCTTCGCCGACGATCGCGCCGACGTTCATACGCGGATTGAGCGATGCATACGGATCCTGAAAGATGATCTGGATGTCGCGGCGCAGGATGCGCAGCGCGTTGGCCCCGAGCGACCTGACATTTTTGTCTTCGAACTGGATCTCGCCCGAGCTCGGCTCGATCAGGCGAAGCACGCAGCGCCCGGTGGTCGATTTACCGCAGCCGGATCTCGCCAACCAGCCCCAACGTCTCGCCGTGGCCGATCTCAAAATCGACACCGTCGACGGCATGGACGCTGCCGGCCTGACGGCCAAGGAGACCGCCCTTGAGCGGAAACTGCTTGGTGAGGTTCGAGACCCTGAGCAACGGCTCACGCATTGACGGCTCGCTCATGAGGCGGTCGCTTCCGCATGGATACACGCGACCTTGTGATCCGGCTTGAGCTCGCGCAAGTCCGGTTGCGCGAGCCTGCATTCATCGGTCGCAAACTTGCAGCGGGGCGCGAAGCGACAGCCGGCCGGCGGGCTGATCAGCCTTGGCACGACGCCGGCGATGGTCTGCAGGCGAGTCTTGCGGACGGCAGCCTTGTCGATGCGCGGGATCGAGCGGATCAGGCCCTGGGTATAGGGATGGCGGGGATTTGCAAACAACCGCCCGACCGGCGCTTCCTCCACCACCTTGCCCGCATACATCACCACGACACGCTGGGCGACTTCGGCGACGACACCCATGGCATGGGTGATCAGCATGATCGACATGCCGAAGCGGATTTCATATCCTGCAAGAGATCCAGGATCTGCGCCTGGATCGTGACATCGAGCGCCGTCGTCGGTTCGTCGGCAATCAGGAGCTTTGGACGGCACGACAGCGCCATCGCGATCATCACGCGCTGTCGCATTCCCCCGGAAAACTGATGGGGATAGTCGTCGATACGGCGCTTCGGATTGGGAATCTGAACCAGCGCCAGCATGTCGATGGTTCGCTCCAGCACGGCGCGGCGGCTTAAGCCCTCATGCAGTGCAATGACCTCGCCGATCTGATCGCCGATCGTATAGACAGGATTGAGCGAGGTCATCGGTTCCTGGAACACGATGGCGATTTCCCTGGCGCGTATCCGGTTCATCTCGTCCGCCGGCAGCGGAACGATGTCGCGGCCCTGCCACAGGATCTGTCCGCCAGCGATGCGTCCGGGCGGCATCGCAATGAGCTTGAGGACCGAAAGCGCCGTGACGGTCTTGCCGCAGCCGGACTCGCCGACGACGCACACCGTCTCGCCGCGCCCGACCGTCAGATCGACGCCATCCACCGCCTGCACGATGCCGTCGTCGGTGGCGAAATGAGTCTTGAGTCCCCTGATATCGAGCAGCGCGGTTTCGCCGGCAGGCTTCGCGTCGAGGTCCATCACGTCAGTTGCACCCGGCATCTACATGACTTTCTCTACATGACTTTTCTGGGATCGAGAGCGTCGCGCAATCCGTCGCCGATGAAATTGATCGCAAGCACGGTGAGGAAAATGGCAGCGCCGGCGAATAGCGCCCAATGCGGTGCGATATCCAGATAATCCTTGGCATCGAACAACAGACGGCCCCAGGTCGGAATGTCGGGCGGAAAAGCCGAGGCCCAGGAATGACAGCGTCGATTCCGCAATGATCGCCGCCGCGACGTCGATGGTGCCGGCCACGATGACCGGTCCGAGCGAATTCGGCAGGATATGCCTGATTACCAGCCGCGGCGTCGTCGCGCCGAGCGCCCGCGCCGCTTCGACGAATTCCTTCTCGCGCAACGACAGAAACTGCGCCCGCACCAGCCGCGCCACCGGCATCCAGCGGAAGCCGCCGATGACAAGCACGATCAGAATGAAGACGCCGCCTTCCGGGCCGACCCAATTTTTGAGGAAATCGCGAAACAGGTAGATCACCAGCAACAGCAGCGGCAACTGCGGCAACGACAGAAACAGGTCGGTGATCCACATCAGCACGGCGTCGACGCTGCCCCGGGCAATGCCCGAGATCGCGCCGATCAGAATTCCGACGACAATGGCGACGGCCATCGCCGCGAAACCGACCGCCAGTGAAATGCGGCCGCCATACAGCATGCGCGCCAGCAGGTCCTGGCCGAGATCGTCGGTGCCGAACGGGTGCTGCCAGGATGGCGTGCTGAGCCGCGCGGTGAAATCGATTTCGTTGATCGGCACCCGCCAGATAAACGGCCCGAGCAGGACGGCTGAGGTCAGCACCGCCAGGATCGCCACGCTCGCAACCGCCATGCGGTGGCGGCGAAACTTTCGCCACGCCTCAAGGCCGGGCGAGATGCGGGGCCGGCGGTGCTGATGCGGGACCGCGTCAACGGTAGGAGATGCGTGGGTCAAGCCAGCCATAGACGATATCAGCCAGAAGGTTGAAGACAATGACGAGACAGGCGAACACGAACGTCACCGCCATGATGACAGGCGTGTCATTGGCGAGAATCGACGAAATCAGCAGCGAGCCGATACCCGGGATGCGGAAGATCTGCTCGGTGACGATGGCGCCGCCGAACACGGCGGGCATTTGCAGCGCGACCAGCGTCACCACGGGAATCAAGGCGTTGCGAACCACATGCTTGACGATGACCTTGCCTTCGTCGAGGCCCTTCGAGCGCGCGGTCGTGACATAGTCGAGCCGGATCACGTCCAGCACCGCCGAGCGCACATACCTCGTATAGGAGGCCGCCTGAAACAGGCCGAGCACTGCGACCGGCATGATGGCCTGCTTGAAATTTTCCCAATACCAGAGCCATCCGGTGGCTGATATATCGGTGCGGTAGACAAAGGGCAGCCAGCCGAGATTGACGCTGAAGATCAGGATTAGCAGCAGCCCCGTGAAGAAAGTCGGCAGCGAAAAGCCTATGAAGGCGATCGTGTTGGCGATCTGGTCGAAGATCGAATAGGGCCGCATCGCGGCATAGACGCCGACCGGCAGCGCCACCGCCAACGCCAGAATCTGCGACGAGCCGACGACAAACAGCGTGGTCGGGATGCGCTGCAGGATCAACTGGTCGACATTGATGCGGCTGGCGAACGAAAAGCCCCAGTCGCCCTGCAGCATCGCCATCAGCCAGCGCAGGTAGCGAATCAGAATCGGATCGTCGATCCCGAATTTCACCCGCAGCGCCGCGGCCACCTCGGGCGGAATATTGCTGTTGGTGGCGAGTTCGCCGAACGGATCGCCCGGCGCCAGCGCGAGCAGCACAAAAAGAATGAGACTGATGCCGAGCAGGCTGGGAAGGGCGATAATCAGGCGTCTGAGAATGTATTTTCCCATCGTTGGCCCTGCTATCGCCCGTTCAGTTTTTACGCATCGCAGATCTAGTCTTTACGTATCGCAGATCTCAGGCCTGGTCTCAGGATTCCCGGTACCAGCTTGCGAGCTGCCAGAGATCGTTGTCCCAGCCGCTGAAATGCGCGGTCACGCCGCCTTTTACCGCTGCGACCCTCGACCGGGCTGCGATCGGCTGGATGTAATTGTCGCCGACGACCATGTCGTTGAGCTTGATGTACATCGCCGCCCGCTTCACCGCGTCAAGCTCCTGCTCGGCCTGCTTGTAAAGCTCGTCGTACTCCTTGCTTTGCCAGCGGGAAATGTTGCGCCCCTGCCACTTGTTCTCCTTGTTCGCAACCTGCCATGACACGTACTGGTTCATGAACAGCTGCGGATCGGGTTGCGGCATGGTGGTGTTGTACATCTGCGCGTCGCAATAGAAATGCGGGTAGGTGTCGGGATTGGCGGTGTCTGACGAGAAGAATACCGATCCCACCACCGATTTCAGTTCGACGTCGATGCCGGCCTTCTGGCAGGCCTGCTTGATGATGGCCTGCGTCTTCTGCCGCGGCGCATTGATGGAGGTCTGGTAGACGAACTTCAGCGCCTTGCCGTCCTTGGCGCGGACGCCATCGGCGCCCTTCTTCCAGCCGGCGGCCTCGAGAATCTGGTTGGCTTTCTCGACGTTGAATTCGATGTTGGTGTTTTTCGACCGGAACCGTTCCGGGTTGTTGAGGAAGTTCGCGGTGGCGGTAGCGGTGCGGCCGTAGATGAACTTCTGGATCGAGGCGCGATCGATCAAGAGGTTGATGGCCTGGCGCACCGCCGGGTCGCTGAACAGCGGATGTTTGGTCTTGATGCTGGCGCGCTCGCCGTCCACCTCGGTCCATGGATCGGTGGAGTTGAGCTGGATGAACTCGACGTTGCCGCTCGGCGTAATGGTCACCTTGCCTTTGCCGGCCGCCTCCAGCCTGAGCAGGATTTCATCTTCCACCTGCATGTTCCAGGCGTAGTCATATTCGCCGGTTTGCAGCACCGCGCGCGCGGCCGAAACCGCGTCGCCGCCACCCTTGACTTCCAGCGTATCGAATTGAGGTCGATTGGGGACGTGGTAGTCGGGATTGCGCTTGGCCAGCACCAGATCGCCCGGCTTGAAATCGACGAACATGTAAGCGCCGGTGCCGACCGGCTTCAGGTTGGCTGGCGCGTCGCGCGACCTGCCGCCGGTGTAATCCGCAAACAGGTGTTTTGGGAGGATCATGCCGTAATTGCCGACAAAGGTATCGGCCCAGTACGGCGTCGGCTTGGCGAAGACGACGCGAACGGTGAAATCGTCGATCTTTTCGACCTTGACGTCCTTGTAGCTCGCAATCGAGACCGCGGCGGTCTCCGGGTTTCGTGCATATTCCCAGGTGAAGACGACGTCGTCGGCAGTGAAGGGTTTTCCGTCGTGCCATTTGACTTCGCGTTTCAGCTTCCAGACCACCGAGCGGCCGTCTTCGGCAAGCCCATCGTTTTCCTTGCTCGGAATTTCGGCGGCCAGGAACGGCACCAGATTGCCTTCACCGTCCCATCCCGCCAGCGGTTCGTAAAAGATCCGGGAGCCTTCCTGGTCCTTGGTTCCGATAGCGAAATGCGGGTTGAGCAGGGTTATGGCCTGCCAATAGAGCAGCTTCAGCAGGCCGCCGCCGCCGGCCTTGGTCGGCTTGTAGGGAAGCGCGGTCGCGGCCATCGCCACGCCGGATTGGCTCAGCATCATGCCGGCGATCGGCGCCGTCAGGCCGACGGCGATCATTCGCTGGACAAAGGTCCGCCGCGACAATCGACCGGTCTTCACATCTGCAATCAGGTTTCGAAGTTCCCGTTCTTTCATGGGCGTCGGCTCCTCACTGGTGCTGGATGCCTGGTCACTCTCGATGCTGGAAATGGATCAGGTCAGCGCGACGCTGTCAAAGCAGGATCCGGGCCATCCTTCATGCAAGTTCAACTCAGGCAAGGTGGACGTGGCGTCAGCGGCCAACGAGTCGCCCGCCCCACCATTGGCGCAGGAATTGTCCGCATACGAAAAAGCCCGCATCGCTGCGGGCTTTTTACCAGCTTTGTTTACTGGACTTGTCAGTACCAGCCGCGATAGCCGCCGGTGCCGAAGCTGAAGGTTATGCCGGGTCCGCCGCCATAATAGCGGGGACCACCATAGTAACCGTACCGACGCGGAGCGTAATAGCCGTAACTCCTGTAATACGGCCGGTAGTGACCATAGCGATGGCCGCGGTAATAGCGACGATGGGCACTGATGTCGGTTGATGATTGGGCAACATCAGTCGAGGTCTTTGCCTTCACCGAATTGTCGGCGGCGTTGGCGACGGAACCTCCCATCAGCGCAGCAGTTCCGACGGCAAATGCGATAGCTAGCTTCTTCATGATCGACCTCCATTTGGTGTGGAGTCTAATCGCCGGACGGACGTCACGTTCCGAACTGCGACATTAAGACTGCGACAGAAGCTTGAACAAATGTTCAGGAAGATTAACGGCGGAGTTCCGCCTAGATCGCGACGGCGAGACCTGCGCTGTGAGAGCCGCGAGAACAGACGAAAACCGCGCTGGCATCACGCGCCGGGATCGCTGGCGTTGGGATAGAACAGCTGCTCGCCATTGATCTTGTAGTGGGCGATGGCCTTCTGTCCTTCCGACGACACCAGCCAATCGATGAACTGCTGGCCAAGATCCTTCTTGACGCTCGGGTGTTTCTCCGGGTTCACCAGCATCACGCCATACTGGTTGAACAACCGCTTGTCGCCTTCGACCGCGACTGCCAGATCGCCGCGGTTCTTGAACGAGAGCCACGTGCCGCGATCGGCGAGCACATACGCGGTGGAGGCCGAGGCGGTGTTGAGCGCCGCGCCCATGCCCTGCCCGATTTCCTTGTACCAGGGCCCCTTGTCCTTTGCGATGTCGATGCCGGCGGCCTTCCAGAGATTGAGCTCGGCCTGATGGGTGCCGGACTTGTCGCCGCGCGAAATGAAGTCGGCGCCCTTGGCCTTGATCGCGCCGAGGGCCGCCGTGATGTCCTTCGATCCCTTGATGCCGGCCGGATCGCTCTTCGGGCCGATCAGGATGAAGTCGTTGTACATCACCGGATAGCGCTTGACGCCGAATCCTTCAGACAGGAACTTCTCTTCCGCCGACTTGGCGTGAACGAACACCACATCGGCATCGCCGCGGCGCGCAGTATCGAGCGCCTGGCCGGTGCCTTGCGCCACCACGCGCACGTCGATGCCGGTCTTCGCCTTGAACATCGGAAGGATGTGGCCGAACAGGCCAGAATCCTGCGTCGAGGTGGTCGAGGCCACCAGAATCGACTTTTCTTGCGATTTGTCCTGTGCGAAAGCGCTGCCGGCGAATGCAAGGCTGGCGGCGACTGCAATCAGCAGGCGACGCGTGAGCATTTTCATTTTTGTTTCCCTATCATCAAACAAGTAATTCACCTGCAAGGAACGCCTTCGTCTCGCCGGTTTGCGGCGCGTCGAAGAACGACGGCGCAGCACCGGTTTCCGCAACACGGCCGCGGTGGAGCAGAACGATGTCGCCGGCCAGCCGCCGCGCCTCGCCGAGATCGTGGGTCGCCATCACAACCTTGATGTTGCGCTGGCTGACGGCGCGGATGATGTCCTCGACCGCCTTGGTGGCGGTGGGATCGAGGCTTGCGGTCGGCTCGTCCAGAAACAGCACCGCCGGATCGCGCGCGAGCGCACGCGCCAGCGCCAGCCGCTGCTGCTCGCCGCCGGACAGCCGGCGCGCGGCACGGTCGGCCAGTTGTCCGAGACCGACCAGTTCGAGCAGTTCGCTGATGCGGGGCGCGTGTTCGGCGTGCGGGATGCCGGCCGCGCGCAGTGCGTAGCGAATATTCGCGCGTGCGCTGCGGCGGAGCATCACTGGGCGCTGAAACACGATCGCGCGCTTGAGCGGCGGAACATTTTCGCGTCCGCCCCAGGTGATGCGCCCACGCGAAGGCGTCATCAGCCCCATCGCCAGCCGCAAGAGCGTCGTCTTTCCCGAACCGTTGGGACCGATCAGCACCGTCGGCGCGCCCGGCGCCAGGGTGAGCGCGACGCCGTCGAGAATCGTGACCGGGCCTGCCGTCACTGTCACGCCATCGAACACAATCGGCAGCTCTTCGGAAGGCGCGCGCATGGTCATCCCGCCAGTCGTTCGCCGGCGCGGCGTGCGGTCCAGGCCAGCGCGTTGACGGCGATCACGATCGCGATCAGCACGAGGCCGAGACCAACCGCGAGCGGCAGGTCGCCCTTGGAGGTTTCCAGCGCAATCGCCGTCGTCATCGTGCGGGTGAAGCCTTCGATGTTGCCGCCGACGATGATGATGGCGCCGACCTCCGCGGCCGCGCGGCCGAAGCCGGCCAAGAGCGCTGTGAGCAGGCTGAAGCGGGCATCCCAGATCAGCGTCGCGACGCGGCCGAGCGGGCCGACATTCATCGCGCTGAGTTCGTCGCGGTATTCGAGCCAGAGATCCTCGATGGTCTGGCGCGTCAGCGCGGCGATGATCGGCGCGACCAGCACGGTCTGCGCAATGATCATGGCGCGCGGCGTGAACAACAGGCCGAACGGCCCGAGCGGGCCTGAGCGCGAGAGCGCCAGATAGACCGCAAGACCGACGACGACCGGCGGCAGGCCCATCAGGGCGTTGAGCACGACAATGACGCCCTGGCGGCCGGGAAATCGCGTCAGCGCGATCCAGGCGCCAAAGGGGATGCCGATCAGTGCCGCCAGCGCCACAGCGCAAAGGCTCACATAGAGCGACAGCCGCACGATGCCGAACAGCGTGGCATCGGCGCTGAGCACGAGTTGAAGGGCGGATACGTCAGCTGGCATCGGTCATTCCGTTTCGCGGACATCTTGCGCAGACCGTGCGTTTATGGTCAAATTCTGTAACAGTTGCACTCAAATGCATATTGGTTCCTATGCCAGAGCTCCTCACCACTGACGAGGCGGCCGACTACCTTAGGCTCTCGGAACGCAAGCTCTATGAGCTGGTGGCGAACCGCGCGGTGCCCTGCAGCAAGGTGACCGGCCGCTGGCTGTTTCCGCGCACAGCCCTCGACCGCTGGGTCTCCGCCGGGCTCATTGCACCCGCAGGTCTGGCACAGGTCGCGCCGCAGATCGTCGGCGGCAGTCACGATCCCCTACTGGAATGGGCGCTGCGCGAAAGCACTTGCGGACTCGCGAGTCTGCCGGAGGGAAGCGAGGAAGGCCTGCGGCGGCTGACCCGCGGCGAGGTGATGATTGCGGCCATCCATCTGCATCGTCTTGACGGCGATGACGAAGGGGCCAATCCCGATGGCGTCGCCGATGCACCGGGATTGCACGATGCCGTCGTCATTGCATTTGCGCGGCGCGAGCAGGGCGTTGTCGTTGCGCCGGGCAATCCGCTTGACCTGAGCGACATGGCCTCGATCGCCCGTTCGCGCGCGCGCATGGCGCAACGTCCGGCGGGCGCCGGCGCGCAATTGCTGCTGCTTGCGCTGCTGGCGCGCGCCGGGATCGGCCTTGACGAGTTGAAGCTTGCTAAACCCGCCTTTCCGACCGGACCCGACATCGCACAAGCCGTGCGCGCCGGCCGAATCGATTGCGGAATTGCCACACGATCGGTGGCGCTTTCGGCCGGGCTCGATTTCCTGCCGCTGGCCTGGGAGCGCTTCGATCTCGTGCTGCGGCAGCGCAACTATTTCATGCCGGGGCCGCAGGCGCTGTTCAACTTCATGCGGCAGTCCGTGCTGCGCGATCGCGCTTCCGAGCTCGGAGGCTATGACATCAGCGACGCCGGCGCGGTGCGCTTGGTGAATTGAATTACCGCCGTCCCGGCAGCCACGCCTTATAGCCGGCCTCGCCGAGGCGCCTCATCACCTCGTCCAGATGGGCGCGGTCCCTTGTTTCGATCACGACTTCGAGCAAGGTGCCCTTGGCGGGCAGGTCGGAAAACGTCCGCTGGTGCGAGACTTCGATGATATTGGCGCCGGCTTCGGCCAGCAGCGCCGACACCGATGCCAACTGGCCGGGCCGGTCGACGATATCGATTGCGATTTGCGTCAACCGTCCCTCGCGCGCGAGTTCGCGCGTCAGCACCGAGGCGATCAGCCGCGTATCGATATTGCCGCCGGTCAGGACGAGGCCGACATTGCGCCCGGCGAAGCGCTCCGGCGATGCGAGGACCGCGGCAAGGCCTGCCGCACCCGCACCTTCGACCACGGTCTTTTCGATCGCGATCAGCATCGCCAGCGCGCGCTCGATCTGGTCTTCGGTGACCAGGATGATGTCGTCGACCAGATGGCGAATAATTTCCGTGGTGATCCGGCCCGGCAGCTTGACCGCAATGCCTTCGGCCAGCGTGTCGCCGCGCATCGGCAACTGCTCATTCTTGATGGCGTTGTACATGGACGGGTAGAGCTTCGCCTGAACGCCGACCACCTGCAAATCCGGCTTGATAGCCTTGGCCGCAACCGCCATGCCGGATATCAGCCCGCCGCCGCCGATCGGAACCACCAGCGTGTCGAGCTGCGGCACGGCGTGCAGCATTTCGAGCGCGATGGTGCCCTGCCCGGCGATGATCAGGGGATCGTCATAGGGATGGATCATGGTCAGGTCGCGCGCCTTGCCATGCGCCGTCGCGAACTCGGCGGCGTCTTCGAGGGTCTTGCCGGAAATGACGATCTCGGCACCGTGACGCCGCGTGTTCTCGATCTTCACCATCGGCGTGCCGACGGGCATCACGATCGCGGCGGGAATCCCGAGCCGGTGCGCGTGATAGGCGACGCCCTGCGCGTGATTGCCGGCCGACATCGCAATCACGCCGCGTCGCCGCTCATCCGGCGACAGCGCCCCCAGCCGGTTGAGTGCACCGCGCTCCTTGAAGGTGGAAGTGAACTGGAGGTTCTCGAATTTGAGCCAGAGGTTGCAACCGCAGATTTCGCTCAGCGTCCGGCTCTGGTCGCATTCGGTCACGATGACCGAGCCGCTGATCGAAGCGGCCGCGGCCGTGACATCCTCAGCCGTTACGGCAAGGCGGGCGGACTCGGGGGCGTGTTTTTCAGTCGGCGCGTTTTTGGGAGCATTCGGCATCTGGGATAGCCTCGTTGAGAGGCAACCGTATAAGCCTTTTCCGCTCCGTCCGCCTGCTTCAAATCCTCGCCATACCGATGCCGATGGCGCCCCAGGTGGTGCGCCAGCGCTTCTTGATGGCGGTCAGCCCCAACACCGCGACGACCGCAAGCATGGCGAAGACAAGCAGCCCGAACTGATAGGAACCCGTGAGCTGCTTCGAATAACCGAGGCTGGAGGCGAGATAGAAGCCGCCGACGCCGCCGGTCATGCCGACCAGCCCGGTCATCACGCCGATCTCGTTGCGGAAGCGCTGCGGGACGAGCTGGAATACCGCGCCATTGCCCATGCCGAGCGCCAGCATGCCCGCGATGAACAGGGCCAGCGCCATCCAGGCCTGCGGCAGATGAAAGCTCGCCGCAGCAAGCACGATAGCGGCTGTGATATACATGATGGTGAGGGCGCGGATGCCGCCGATGCGATCCGCCAGCGCACCGCCGACCGGGCGAATCATCGAGCCGGCGAACACCGCCGCCGCGGTGAAATATCCGGCCACGACCGGGCTCAAGCCGTAGTCGGCGTTGAAGTAGATCGTCAGCGAGGAGGCAAGCCCGCTGAAACCGCCGAAGGTCACCGCATAGAAGAACATGAACCACCAGGCGTCGCCGATCTTCAAGACCGACAGATATTCGATCAGCCCCTTGGCCGGCGGCGGGTTCGGCGCGTCCTTGGCAAATACGACATAGACCAGCAGCGCCACGGTGAGCGGGATCGCCGCCAGCCCGAGCACATTGCCCCAGCCAAAGGCAAGCGCGAGACCGGGCGCGAACAGCGCCGCAAACACCGTGCCCGAATTGCCGGCGCCGGCGATCCCGAGCGCGATACCCTGATACTGCGGCGGATACCATCGCGATGCGAGCGGCAGCGCCACCGCGAACGATGAACCGGCCACACCAAGCACGACGCCCAGTAAGAGCACCTGGCCAAACGAATGCACGCCGAAATGCCAGGACGACACCAGGCCGAGAATGACGATGACCTGGCCGATGAGGCCGGTGGTCTTCGGCCCGATGCGATCGACGAGAATGCCGTTGACGACTCGAAGCAGCGCGCCCGCGAGCAGCGGCACGGCCACCATCAGGCCCTTTTGCGCGGCGTCGAGGTGTAGATCGCTGGCGATCTGAACGCCGAGCGGGCCGAGCATGACCCACACCATGAAGCTCATGTCGAAATAGAAAAACGCGGAGAGCAGCGTGGGCGAATGCCCCGCTTTGAGGAAGGCCTTGTCGAACATGTTGGCGCCTGGGTTGCTCGAATTATGTGTCTGATTGCCCTAATTGTAGGCGATGGGACGGAAAGGCGGTGCGCATATAGTGGCCAGCGCCTGGCTGCTATTTGAGCAAGCCGCGGAGGCCCGGGCAGCTAAATGGAACCGATGATTTTGAACAGAACGAACACTCCATCGGCGTTGGCCCGCACCCGTCCCGGCGCGGTGACGGTACAGTCCGGCTTCAGCAGCGAACGCGGCGAACGGCCTCATAACGAAGACTATGTCGGCATTGCCGACCATGACGACCGCCGACTCGGCGTCGTCGCCGTAATCGCCGATGGGGTGGGCGGCGCCAGGGGCGGCCGGGTGGCCGCCGAGACCGCCGTTCGCGGTTTTATCGAAGGTTATCTGGGCCAATCGCGGCACCTGCTGCCTAAAGAATCGTCAATTCGCAGCCTTGAGGCGCTCAATCGATGGATCCATTCGATGGCTCGCCGGGACCCGGATTTGAAGGGGATGGCCAGCACGCTGACGGCGCTGATTTGCCGGGGCCGGCAGATCTACGTCGTCCATGTCGGCGACTCGAGGCTCTACCGGCTGCGCGGCGACCAGCTGCAGCAACTGACGGTCGATCATGCCGGCGGCCCCGGCGAGCTCCAGGTGCTGACGCGCGCGGTTGGCGCCGATGACGAATTGCGCATCGATTATCTCAACCTGCCGAACGAACAGCACGACCGCTATTTGCTGTGCACCGACGGCGTGCATGGCGGCCTCTCTGATGCAACGCTGCGCGAGATCCTCAGCCGCAGGGCTTCGCCCGAGGAAACCGCACGCGACATTGTCGACAGGTCGATCGCGGCGCGGACCGGCGATAACGCCTCGGCGCTGATCCTCGACATCATCGAACTGCCGCCGTCCGAATTTTCCGACGTCGAAAGCGCGATCGCGGGCAAGGCCATACACACGCTTCCCAAGCCCGGCGCCAGCATCGACGGCTTCCGGGTCGATGCGGTATTGAGCGACAGCCGCTACGTCCGCGTCTTCCGCGCCACCGACCTCGCGGATGGACGGCCGGTCGTGATGAAATTCCCGAAGCCGCTGGAGGGTGCGGACCGGCCGATGCGGGATGCGTTCCTGCGCGAGATGTGGATCGCCTCCCGCGTTCGCAGCCCCTATGTCGGCGAAGTGCTGCAGTTGAAGGCCGACCGGCAGACCCGGCTCTATCTGGTGATGCCGTTCTACGAAGGCGAGATGCTGGAAAAACGCCTCAAGCGGCGGCCGCCGCTGGCGCTGCCGGAGGGCCTCGATCTCGCCCAAAAAATCGCGCGAGGAATCGTGGCGGTCCATCGCGCCGGAATCGTGCATCGCGACATCAAGCCCGACAACGTCATCGTCTGCGCACCGGTCCCGGGGCAACCGACCGGCGTCAAGATCATCGATTTCGGTCTGGCCCGGCACACCACCTCAAAGGAGGTCGGCATCGTCGCCGAGCCGGGAACGCCGAGCTTCATGGCCCCCGAACTATACGCGGGCGCGCCGGCCAGCGAGCTGAGCGACCAATTCGCGCTGGGCGTCACGATCTACCGGCTGTTCACCGATCGCTTTCCCTATGGCGAGATCGAGCCGTTCTCGCGCCCGAAATTCGGCGCGCCGCAGCCGCTGTCGGTCTATCGGCCTGATCTGCCGGCATGGCTCGACCAGACCATCGCCCGCGCGATTTCCGTCAATCCGAACGACCGGTTTGCCGACGTGCTCGAACTGATCTTCGAGCTGGAGCACGGCGCCGACCGGGCCTCGCCGATCGATGTGCAGCGGAAGTCGTTCTACCAGCGCAATCCGCTGCGGTTCTGGAAGATCGTATCCGCGCTTCTGGCGGTCGTGACGCTGGCGTCGCTGTTTACGGCGGCGAGAATGGAGCAAGACAGAGCTGCGCCGGTTACCCATCCGGCGAAGGTGCAGGTTCTGAAATGATTGCAGCAGCAGCAGCAGCCTGGGCTATCGCAGATTTAAGTCTGGCCATCGCAGATTTGCGCCCGTGAAGACCATCCCCGGCCCGCCCCATGAATATGGGTATCGCAAAATGGCCTTGCGGCGCTACACTCCCGTGGGCCGCAGGGACAGGTGGCCGGAGTTACCAGATGAATTCGTCGAACGATGAGCCGAAGGCGGAGGCCATCACGGTCGTGCTGGTGGAAGACGACGCGCCGACCCTTTGGCGGCTGCAGGACGCGCTTGCCAAGGCTGGGTACCACGTCAGAGCCGCAGGCACGCTCACGGACGCCCGCGCCTGCCTTGCAGAAGGCGCGCCCCGGGTGTTGCTGACCGATCTCCAATTGCCGGACGGACATGGCGTCGATCTGATCCGCGAGACGCGACAGCGCTTTCCCGATACCGAAATCATGGTGATTTCCATACTCGGCGACGAAGAGAGCGTGATCTCGGCCATTACCGTCGGCGCGACAGGCTATCTGCTCAAGGACGCGTTCCCGACCGATATCGCCGCAACCGTGCGCGACCTCGTGGCCGGGCATTCGCCGATCTCGGCTTCGATCGCGCGCTTCATCGTGCGCCGGACCCAGGGCACGCCCGAGCCCCCGCCCGGCCCCGCGCTCAACACCGCCAAACTGACGCCGCGCGAGATCGATATCCTCTGGGGCATCGCCAAGGGCTTCAGCTATGCCGAGATCGCAAGCCATCTCGGCCTGTCGCGCCAGACCGTGCCCGGGCACATCAAGAGCATCTACCGCAAGCTCGAGGTCCATACCCGGGGCGAGGCCGTGTTCGAGGCGGTTCAGCAAGGCTTGATACGGCTGTGAAGGAGGACAACGACGCGCAGCCGGGATTCCCCGGCCGTGAGCGCGGGCGGCTGCAGGCTTCCCGCCTCCTCCAATACCTGCTGTTGCAGGCGCTGATCGCGGCCGCATGCATCTTCGCGCTCCGGCAGTCGCTGCCCGAGCCTCCGGCCGAATATCTCATCACGACGTTGAACCTCTCCGAACGCGGCGTCGAGCGCACCGTTACGCTGCCGCATTTCTCCGCCTTGCGCCATGCGATGGACGACCCGCCGCGCTTCACCGGACAATTCGTCCGGCCGGCCGACGAGGCAAAGCGCGCCTGGTCGGTGTTTCTGCCGCGCTTCACCAATGGCGTCGAGGTGAGCGTCAACGACGTCGTCATCCTCGACAGCCGGCGCAATCCCGTCGCCAACCGGCCTGACCGCAACACGCCGGAGATCGCGGTGATCGGTGCTGCGCGATGGCGCCAACGCCATTTCGATCCGCCTGTTCATATGGGGCCCGATCTCCGGCTTCCTGGAGCGCATCTGGGTCGGACCGGATGAATTGTTGCGCCCGAGCTACAATCTGAGAACGCTGATCTTCGTCACCTTGCCCGTGGTGTTCTCGTCCTGGCAGGCCATCCTCGCGGTCATTCTGGGAATCATGTGGGTGATGCGTCGCCATGAGCCGGCCTATGGTCTGCTCGCAGCGGCTATGGCGGTGGGCGTCGGCCAGGCTTTCTTGCAAACGCCGATGGGCGAGACAGCTTTTTCCAGGCTCAACGTGGTCCTGATTTCGTCCGCGCCGCTGGAAAGCGGACTGGTGCTGACATTTGCGCTGCTGTTATCGGGGTGGAAATGGCGGCACTACGGCTGGATCATTTTCGTCCCGGGCGTGCTGCTGGCGCTGGCCGGCCTGTTCGGAAATCAGGCGCTGTCGCGCACGCTGTTCCTGTTTCTCGCCGTGCCGATGGTCGGCGTGTCGCTTGTCATCATGGCCATCGTGACCGCGCGCTCGGTTCTGAAACGGCAGAATGTCGCGAGCCTGCTGCTCGGCTGCGCGATCACGATCATGCTGACCTGCTGGATCGTCGACTTGCTCTCGGTGTTTGGCGTGATGCCCAACCGCATCTTCACCGCGCGCCTGTCCTATTCGGCCATGCTGGTTGCGATCGGCGCGGGGCTGACCTGGCGGTTTGCGCGTGCGCTGAACGAGGTTGACGGCTTTGCCGGACGCCTGGTCACCCGGGTGCGCGAGGCGGAGGAGAAGCTGAAGGCCAGTTTCGTCCGCGAGGAGGAGCGCGCCCGCACCGCGGCGCTGGCGCGCGAGCGAGCGCGGCTGATGCGCGACCTGCATGACGGGCTCGGCGGTCAGCTCGTCAGCATCGTGGCGCTGAGCGAACGCGGCAATGGCGGCGCGCCGATCGGCAACGCGGCGCGGGCGGCGCTGAAGGATCTGCGTCTGGTCATCGATTCCATGGACGACATCGGCGGCGACCTGATGCTGGCGCTCGGCTCGTGGCGCGAACGCGCGATGGCGCAGCTGCGTCCGCATGACATTGCGCTGGACTGGCGTGCGGTCACCCCCCAGGGCCTGCCGGTCCATCCCGAATTGCGGCCGTGGCATGTGATCCAGATCGTGCGGCTTCTGGATGAAGCGGTGACCAATGCGGTCAAGCACGCCAATGCGCGCCGCGTCACCGTGAGAATCGAAACCCTCGCAGGCATCGACGGTCTCGATCGCGGCTGCATCACCGTCGAGGACGACGGTAAGGGTTTTGAAGTCCCGCCGGCGGACGGATCCGCCGCGGGGATTGCGAAAGCGGCGCGCGGCTTGCGCAACATGCGAAGCCGCGCCGCGCGTTGCGGCGCGGAGCTGGTACTGGACTCCTGCGCCCAAGGGATTCACCACGGGACTCACCGAGGCACACGCGTGAGGTTGACGTTGCCCCACCGCTTTCCCGACAGCGACGCCGCTGCCGGCTGACGCCGACACTTTTTCGTTTTGACGCGTTTTCTTTACGCGAACCGGCGTCCACTTCGCTCGAAAACGCTTTGCGTTACCGGCGGCCGACGCGGTTGACTGGGCCACCGCGATTCATGGGGGTGCCGGCGCGAACACCGACGCCCGGGGCGCCGACGCCGACACGGGCGACACCAACGGCCGGGGTCACGACCGCAGCCGCCGCGACCGGTGTCGGCCGCACCACGCAGCCCTTCGGCACCCCGACTGTCTTGCAGTAGACCACCGCGGCCTGGGCCGAACCCACCCCGCCCAGCGCGAACGACGCCAGGGCCGAAAACGCCGCCAGCGTCAGACCAGCACTCAGCCATCCAGTCTTCTTCAACATGTGTCATCTCTCCCGATTTGGCGTGCAGCCTTGCGATGTGCCGATCGGTCACCGCAGCCGACGTGAGATGTACATGGTCCAGAGTAGCGGGCAGCAACATCCCATGAAGATGGTGGGACGGCACGCCGGGGGATTTGCCTCCACCGGGCCGCGATGCCATGGACATGGCATGGACCGCGATCGCAGCCTCGAAGACCTTCCGCGGACTTGATTCAACCCTCAAACTTTCGCCGAAAGGTTATCCATGAAGAAATCAGTCCACGTCGCGGCCGCACTTGTCGCGCTGATCCTGCCGCTCGTCACGGGTTCGCTGGCCTTCGCGCAATCCGGACCCAGCGTCCAGGAGCAGATGGCCTGCCGTTCGGATGCCGGAAAATTCTGCGCCGAACATGTCGGCAAGCCGCCGCAGATGAATGCCTGCCTGAAGGCGAACAAGGCGAACCTCTCGACGCCTGCCGCAAGGTGGTGGAATCGCGCGGCGGATAAAGCCGCCGGAATCATAAAGGAGGATCGATCAATCCAGATCGAACAGCCGGATCCGGGGCGTTTCGATCCTCACCGGCTCGCCGGCGAAGGCCTGTCGCGGCTCGGTTACTTCCCTGACTCTCTCCTCGACCGCCTCCAACTCCTGTTCGCGAGGCTGTCGGAAGCGGCGCTTCTCTTCCCAGCGCTGGCGGCGTTCGGCGCGCCGCTTTTCAACGGCCGCCCGCTTGACGTCGGCGTCGCGCGCCCTGGCGAAAACCTCCTGGGGCGCGGCGGTCTTTTCGCTGGCCTGCTCGGCAGGCTTCGCGGGTAGCGGCGGCGTTGCGGGCTGCGTTGTTGCATTATTGGCGGTATTGGTATTGGCGGTATTGGTCTTCTCTTCGCCAGGCGCACCGGCTGCTGGCGCAGCGGCCTCCGTTTGCGGCTGCTTCGGTATTTGGGGCTGGGGCTGTGCCGGTGCGACAGCGGGCGGTGTCGCTGTCGCCGTCGTTTCGGCAACATACGGCACCGGCTCCGACGGCCCAGTCGTCACGGGTAGCGCCGCCGTCGACATCCTGCGCTCGAGCTTGGAGACCGTCGGCTCATGCGGGCTGACGACGTTCGCGGCAAAATATCCGCCGCCGAGCCCGGCGGCGACCGCCACCACCACGGTTCCCACCCCCGCAAAATAAGCGGTCGATGTGCGCATCATCAGGCTCCCTCGTCCACGCGGGCAAACGCATGGCGTGGGACGATGTTCCGGCGAGGGATGATGCGGAGAGATGATGCGGAGAGATTTGGAACCTGCGGCGATGCGGCCGCCGCTAACGCCGCTCAGATCATCGCGGCGACTTTTTCCAGTCCGATGATGCGGGCGAGCGAGCGCACTTCGTTCTTCTGGTCTTCACGCAACTGGAACAACAGCGGCATCGCCGCCGATTTCAACTGCTGGACTTCCGCAGCCTCGGGATCGATCGGCACGCCAGCCGCATTCGGGTTGGCCTGCCGGCCCGCATGGATCTTGCGGGCGACGGCGCGCAATGCGGTTTCCACCGGCGGCCAGTAGGACTCCTGCGAAGCGGAAAGTTTCAACCGCTCCTTGATGCCGGCGATCTGGATGTCGCTGAGCAGCGCGTAGTTCTTCTGCGACTGGGGCTTGCTGGCGGCCTTTGCCTTCGGCGGCGCGGCAGGCGGGGCCGCGGCAGCTGGGGCCGTGGCAGGCGCAACCACCTTGGGCAATCCGATATCGGCGGGTTCGGTCGACGCGTAGGCTTGGCGCAACGGCTCGCTCAGCGCGGCAGTAGCCTGCGGCGGTTCATAGGAAGCCAGCGCGTAGCTGACGACCGCGAGGCGGTCCTTCTTGTTTTCCTTGTTCGAAACCGGAGCCTGGACGGCAGCCTGTTCGGACGGCGCTCCGGGTACGCTGTCGCGGATGAGAATGCTGGTGGCGGCGGCGCCGACCACGAGAAAACAGGTCAGCGCGACGATCGTGATGGCTCTGGTCAAAAAGGTCTCCATTCCCGCCGACGTTTGGTCCCTTTGCCAAAAAACTGGATGCAAATTAAGGCTTTACCATGCCAAAATGGCCATCATCCCGCGCGAAAGGCGGAGAAATCGTTTCAAAAAGACCCGGAATCAGGCCGCCGCGGCCAGATCATAGGCATCCTGAATGTCGGCCACGATATCGGAAGCCTCCCACAGGGCGTCGGGAGCAACCGAGCGCAGGCTGATGGTCCAGTTGCCCTTGCTGGTGCGGGGCATGCTGACGATGTCGAATTCGACGTGGCGGCAAAGGGGGTGCCGGTCGAGCGCAAAAGCCACCCGCCGCCTGATTTCATCGAGGGTCGCGGGGGTTTTGGCAAAATACCGATCGAAATCCATTCCGCGCCCCCTGCTTGCGTCAGCCCGGCCGTGGCGGCGGACCAGCCTCAGGGGTTATTGTTGGGGTCGATTTGGTTAACGGCGCGTTAGGCCCGGGAGGGCAAAGACCGCAGCAACGGCGGAATGGAACAGCGGGGGCATGGCGGGATCGACAGGACAGACCACGACGGCTGCGACCCGCCCGCCGGTCCGCCCCGCGCTGGTGACGGCCATCGCGATTTCAGCAGTCACGCTGTCGATCGCGACATACGAATTGTCGATGGCGGATTGGCCGTCCGGCCTCGTCCTGCTCGGCGTCCTGCCCCTGGTAGCGCTGCTGTTCTGCGGCAGCGCCCTGTGGTCCGCGACGCTGCTGCTTCGGATCCGAAACGGCGGCGCGAAGTTCGCTCTTCCGTTCCTGATCTACGCGCTGACGCTCGTCGTTCTGGTCTATGCGCCGCTGCAACAGATCGCCCTGCAACAGAACTTCCACTGGCACCGGCAAAATCGCGAACGGATCGTGGCGCGGGTCGAGGCCGGCGAACTCAAGCCCAATGTCGGCTACAACAAGAACCTGATCGCGCTAGGCGACCGCGAGCCAAATGTTTCCGCGCGGGGTAACGACATCGTCGTCGACTATGCCGAGGAAGGTACGTACGTGCTGTTTCTGACCTCCCGCGGCCTGAAGCACTATTTCACCGGCTTTCTGCACGTGCCGCCGGGCGGCGATCCGAAAACCTTCTTCGAGTTCGAGGACAAGCCGCCGAGCCAGCTCGTCCGCTATGACGAACGCTGGTACTTCGTAGCGAATTAGGAGGTTTTCGCGCGCAGTGGACCGCCTGCAATCGTGCCAAGCGCGATGCCGCCGATGATCAGCGCCATCGCGGCGAACAGCGACGGTTCGAGCGGTTCGTTCAGGATGGCGGTCGCGCTCACGATTCCAGAAGCGGCGTCGCCAGCAGGCACAGCGACGTGGTGACGGCGGGCAGGCTGCGGTTCACCATCGTCATCGCCCAGTTGGCGAATGCCGTGCAGACGATTCCGCTGAACAACATCAGCGCGGATAGACGCGCGGTCCAGACGATCTGCGGCGCGCCTTCCGTGAACCACGCGATGATCGAGAGCAGCGTGGCCGCCAGCAGCACCTGCCAGAACACGAGTTGAAAGGGCGTCGAAATCCATCTGTGCGCCCGGACATAAACGATGTTGCCGGCCCAACAGAACGCCGCGACCAGGATCAAGCCGCTGCCGAGCAGCGCGTCGCTGTCAGCCCAGTCCAGCGTCTGCGGATTGAAGATGACCGCAAGGCCCGTCAGGCCGAAGCCGATACCGATCGCGCGCCTTCGCGTGATGTCCTCCGAGAGGAACATGGCGGCCCCGACTGCGACCCATAGCGGCGTCGTATAACCGAGCACGATCGCCCTGCCCGCCGGCACGAATTGCAGCCCCGCCGCGACCAGCGCGGAAAACGCCACCAGATGCAGGATCGAAGTGCAGAAAACCACCGGCAGGTCGCCGCGCCTGGGAATGATGAAATCCCCGTGCGCCCACAACAGCGGCGCAAGCGCCGCGGCGGCGATCATGCAGCGCAGCGCCGTCGCCCATAGCGGCGTCACGTCCTGTACGATCAGCTTCGTCACCGGCCAGTTGGTGCCCCACGCGAGCACGACCGCGGCGAGCAGTGCGGCCGCGCTGCGGGTTGAAAGTCCACCGGCCATCTCGAATGCGTCCCGTCATCAAGCGACCCGCATTGCCTAGCCTTTCAACTGGCCCTAATGAAAGAACCAGTCTTGGCAAACTGATAGGGCCAGTTATGGACGACCTGTTGCCCGGAATGCTCGATCTCGCGCGCGAGAGCAGCGAGACGCTGACGCGCCAGCTTACCGACCAGTTGCGAGACCTCATTGCGGGTGGACGGCTCGCGCCCGGCCAGCGCCTGCCCTCGAGCCGTCATCTTGCGCAATCGCTCGATGTGTCGCGGAACACCGTCTCGTTTGCGATCGAGCAACTTGCCGCGGAAGGCTATGTCACCCTTTCCGCCGGTCGCCGTCCGGCGGTGGCCGAGGGTCTCGCGCTCGATCGCCGCAAAATGTCGCCGCGCAGCAGCGCGGGCGACCGGGTCGGCCTGTCGCCTTGGGCACGCAGCCTGCACCGGTCGAACTGGCCACCGATCCATGACGGGCGGCCACGGCCGTTTCAGCCGGGACTGGCGGATGAACGCGAGTTTCCGCACGATCTGTGGAGCCGCTGCCTGCGGCGCGCGGCGCGAAACGCACTACAGTGCCGGGATCGATCCATCAACCATCCGCCGCTGCAGGAAGCGTTGCTGAGGCATCTGGCGGTTCACCGCGGGATCAAGGCCAAGCCGAGCCAGATCCTGATCGTGCCGACGGCGCAAGCCGGCGTCGCGCTGGCCGCGGCCGCGCTGCTCGAACGGGGCGATCACGCCTGGATCGAAAGCCCGGGCTACGGCGGCGCCTATGTCGCATTGCAGGCCGCCGGCGCTGTCGTCTCGGCGATGCCGCTCGACGCGCAGGGCATGGCAATCGGCGCCCGCAAGGATGCGCCCCGGCTGATCTTCGTCACCCCGTCGCATCAGTATCCGACGGGGCGGCTGATGCCGGTCGGCCGCCGCCTCGAGCTGCTTCGCTACGCCGACGCCGCGGGCGCCTGCATCATCGAGGACGATTATGACGGCGAGTTTCACTATGAGGCGCGCCCGGTGGCCGCGTTGCAGGGGCTGGCCCCGTCGCCGCGCATCTTCTATCTCGGCACATTCTCGAAATCGACCTATGCGGACATCCGCATCGGTTATGTCGTGGTGCCCGATGCGCTCATCGATGTCTTCGAACTCGCGCAACGCCACATGGGAATGCTGACGTCCGTCACAATGCAGGATGCGCTGGCCGAATTCATCGGTGCCGGAGCCTATCTCGGTCACATCAGAAGGATGACGCGTCTCTACAAGGGACGCCGCGACCGCATGCTGCAGGCGCTGGCCGCCGAAGCCGGCGACCGGCTCAGCGTCGAAGCCCCAGCCGGCGGCATGCAATTGCTGGCAAGATGTCACACCTCGGTTAACGACAGGCAATTATCCGCGCGGCTGCTCGAGGCAGGCGTCGTCAGCCGTCCGCTATCGAGCATGCTGTATCACAAGACCGGCGAGCAGGGACTGTTTCTCGGCTTCGCCGCGTGGAACGAGAATGAGATCGATCAGGCGGCGCGAATCCTCGGACGGACCATGCGCTAGGGTCAGGACTCATTGACCGAGCCAAAAGATAGCGGTTGCCGCGAATGCAGAATGTGTGGGCCGCAGCGGTCGTAGCGCATTGAGATACGCAGCTAGTCCTCTAGCCTTGCGAACATATTCTCGACCCGAATTGATCAGACATCGGCAGGTCCTCCCGCCGCGCCTGAATCACGATGCCACATCAGATGAAATTTGAGTTTGCAGAGGTCTGCTATGCGGACAATCCGGACACGGAACGGGATCGTCTTCAATCTCGGTGAGTTTGCCTTGACAGCTGGCCAGCCCCGCGGCCTATGATTTTCGCCAACGAAGAGCCGCACGATGCCAATCACCATTACCGCTTTTGAACAGTCACCCGATGGCGGCAAGGGACTGGCGCGTGATACCGCGTTCGCTGGGCGCTTGAAGAAGTGGGCCAGCCCTATGAGGTTCGCCTTGTTTCGTTCCGTGCGATGAAGGAACCCGCGCATCGGGCGCTTCATCCTTTCGGCCAGATTCCGACCTATGAGGAAGGCGATCTCGCCCTGTTCGAGACAGGGTCGATCGTGTTGCATATCGCGGAGCGCCATACGGGCCTGCTGCCAGACGATGCGAATGCCCGGGCGCGCGCGATCACATGGATGTTCGCCGCGCTCAGCACGGTGGAGCCGCCGATCCTTGAACTCGCAACCGCCAGGCTTCTGGAGGGCGATAAGCCCTGGAGTAAGGAGCGCCTGCCTCTGGTCGAGGATCGCGTCCGCGACCGGTTGAAGCAACTTTCCGCTCGCCTTGGCAGTGCCAACTGGCTCGATGGTGGGTTCAGCGCGGGCGACCTGATGATGGTGTCGGTGCTGCTCAGGCTGAAATCATCGGGCATTCTGGAGGGTATCCGAACCTCGCCGCCTATGTCGCCCGCGGCGAAGCGCGGCCCGCCTACAAGCGGGCTTTCGCCGCTCAATTGGCGGCTAACACGCGCTAGTCACCGCAAATTGAAGGTCTCGCGCATGAGTCCCACGCCCTAGCCGGATGCCCGCCGAGGCATCGAATTCGAGGCCACGTCGGCAGGCGCGGGAATCTGCATCAGAATGGATTGACCGGAATAAGCGACTTCTACGCCGCACTCCTGGAATCGTCGCTTCATGCGGCGGTTGAATTCCCGCTGCACAGGCCAGCGGCCGCTGTCGGTGCAGCGAATCTGGCCGACGATCGAGGCCATCGAACCGTCCACCTTGTCGATGCCCCACAGTTCGAGATCGCCGCAGATCAGGTGCTGGTATTCGGGCTCGCGGCGCATCTCGGCGACGATGTCCTTGAGCATCTGGCCGGCGCGGTCGGTGTCTTCCTTGTAGGCCACGTTGATGCTGACGGCCGCATTGCCGGCGCCGCGGCTTGAATTGGTGATCGTCGTCACGGCGCTGAAAGGCACGGTGTGCACCGAGCCGTCGCCGGCCCGCAGACGAAGGGTGCGGATCGAAACATTTTCCACCGTTCCCGACAGGCCGGACAGTGTGACGTTGTCGCCGACCTGGACGGTATTCTCAAGCAAGAGAAACAGCCCGGTAATGAGGTCCTGCACCAGTTTCTGCGAGCCAAAGCCGATGGCGATACCGACGATCCCGGCCCCGGCGAGCAGTGGAGCGACGTTGACGCCGATTTCGCTCAGCGCGGTCAAGCCGACGACGGTGACGATCAGGCCCAATAGCGCCGTTCGCAGCATCGGCTGAAAGGTGCGCAGCCGCGCCGCGCGCACGTAGTGGCCGTCACGCGAGAGCGCATTGATCTTGCGATCCAGCAACGCGTTGCTGATCTCCCAGATCGCCGCAGCAGCCAGCGCGGCGATACCGATCGTCACCACCGCCGACAGCAACCGGCTGCCGATCTGGCCGCCATAGAACCAGATGATGGCGTCCACACCCCAGACTTCAAGCAGCGCAACGAAGCCGAAGAAGGCAATCACAGCCGAGACGATGTTGCGCAGTAGCGGCAGATAGCGGTTGGCACGGGTCTCGAGGCCCGGGAAGCGCTGCAGGAGATCCGGGCTGATGCGGAAACCGCGATCGATCAGGCTCAGCACCAGGATGGTAGCGAGACGGGCGACCAGTGCGACCGCAACGGTGCCAACGAAATACTGCAGCAGCAGCGCGTAGCCGTTGCGGATATTCAGCGCCCACACCGCCCACAATGCGAGGTCCAGGGCGATCGCAAAATAGTGCCAGAGGCCGGCGACGCGATTGCGCGCCCTGGCCGCAACGCCCTCGCGGCCGGCTGGCGCGCGAATGACCTCGGCGACCTGCCGGCGGCACTGCAGGATAACGACGACAATAAAGAGATGTACGACCAGCATCACGAGGCGCAGCACCGCGGCGTAGCCGGCGCGATGCAAGCCGAGCAGCAGCGCCACATTGGCGAAGGCGATGCCTGAGACGCCGACGGTGACGATGCGCCGCGCCCATATCTCGATATAAGCCGCGGTTTCGGCGCGAACGCGAAATAGGCCGAAAGGACCGGCCAGCGCCCGCACGACACAGATCAGCCCGCGCGACAGCGCATAGGCATTGACGACCGCGAGAATTACCAGCCGGGTGGTTGCGAGATCGCCGATCTCGGTGCCCAACAACATCGTGGCGACACCGATGAAGGCGAGCACCGGGAGCAATTCAAGCGCGAGGCGTCCCAGGACAAAGGGCAGTCTCACCAGCGACTGCCAGGCGCGCGCCAGACTGAGGCGCCGTTGATGCAGCTTGGGCTCCGCGGCGACGTCAGCCGCGGAGGACGGCGGATCAGCCATGGCCAGCGTCTGCACCGGGGCACGCGCCGCTTGCGGAAGGCGCGCTTCCAGAAGCGCCACCGGCCGTCTGATGAGACGGAAAATCAGCCACTCGGCAGCGAAGGCGCAGATGAACACCAGCACCAGTTTCCACGCGATGTCGAGCAGCTGACGATAGGCGGATGGATCGTTGGCGGTCCGCACGAACCAGTAATAGAACGCCCGGTAGTGTGTCAGTGTCCGCGCCACGTCGGCGACCCCGCGCGAGATCTCGCCGACTTGCTCGGACACCGTCAGCAGGAGCTGCGCGCCAAGGCTGTCCGCTGTGAGCGGTATGGCGGATTTCGGTTCGGGCGCCGGAGCTGCGGCTTGCGATTGCTCTGAGGCATTGGCGATCGCGCGCAGCGTCTCAATCACCTGCGCGCGCTTCTTGTCGTCAGAAAGGGTGTCGAGCGCCCGCTTGGCCTGATCCGGAGTCAGGACGTCAGCTTTGTCAGCGGCAGGGGCAGCCGGCGCAGCGCCGGGCTGAGCGAAAGCCGGGAAGGCAAACAGGGCGCAGGCGAGCAGGATCGACGGGAAGAGCTTGTGCGACACGAAAGCTCCTTTGAATAAAATACGCCCGGCGGCAAAACCCGGTCGGTTTCACCTTCGCGCGTGCGTCATGTCGGATCGCCTGTTTTCGCCGTCATCCTGTGTCAGAAGTTTGCCAATGCGACGGTTTTCTCTTGGCATTTCTTCTGGCGCGCTTGCTGCTCTCTCCGCATCACAAAAATGCCGCAGCGCTTAATCGCCGGGAACTTCGCAACTGCTGCAAAGCGAGGGGGCGTAACGGCTTAGAGCCTCACGCGCGCGGCGGCCTCGCGGTACTCCGCGAGCGTGCGCACCACAAGCTCATCGACCGAGAGCACCTCCGTCACACCCGAGGTGGCATGCCCCGCGCTCCAGATATCCTTCCAGCGCTTGGGACGGTTTTCGCGCGCACCGATGTCGATGTCTTTGCCGATGTCGATCGCGCCACGTTGCGGCAGGTCGTCGGGATCGAGGCCGGCGGCCTCGATCGATTGCCGCAGCATGTTTGTCTGCAAACCCGTAAAGGCGGTGGTCAAAAGGATGTCGTCGGCGCTGCTGGTGACCAGCATCTGCTTGTAACGCGCATCCGCCATGCTCTCGCGGGTGGCGATGAACTTGGTGCCCATGTAGGCTAGGTCGCAGCCGAGCGCCTGCGCGGCGCGAAGTGCGTGGCCGTCGGTGATTCCGCCAGCGAGCACCAGCGGTCCATCGAAGAATGCCCGCACGGCGCGCACGAATACGAAGGGATTGAGCCAGCCGGTTTGGCCGCCGCGCCTGCCGTCAGCAACACCAATCCATCGGCGCCGGCGGCGACTGCGCGCTCGGCGTGGCGGATCGAGGCGACGTCGGCGAAAACAAGCGCGTCGGCATCTTGCAAAGGCTTGAGCACCGGCGCCGGCGATCCAACGGACGTGATGACCATCTCGGGCTTGTGCCGCAGCAACACCGCCAGATCGTGCTCCAGCCGCGCATTGGAGCGATGCACGATCAGGTTTGCGCAGACCGGTGCCGCGGGCTTGCCGCTCGCATCGAATGTACCTGCAGCCGTTTGTCGATCTCAGCCAGCCATTCGTCGAGTTGTTCGGGACTACGGCAATTCACCGTCGGAAACGAGCCGATCACCCCGTTGCGGCATGCAGCTACCACCAGCTCGACGCCGGAGACAAGAAACATCGGTGCCGCGATCAGCGGCAGGCTGAGGCGGTCGCGAAAGCGCGAGAAGAGAATCGGTTGTTTGCATCATCTGGCTTGAGCAGCGTGCCTGTTGCGTTAGCGTCTTTGTTTGACGCGTTTTCTTCACGCGAGCGGTATCCACTTCGCTCGAAAACGCTATAGTGCCGCAACATTGGCACGAGCGAAGGCCAATTACAAAACGGTTGGGAGGAAGAAGATGGGCAATCCGCTCTATGCGTTTCCGGCGGTATGCGAGCAGACGTTGCGCGCGCTGGCGCGCTACCCCGGGCGCACGGCCTTCAGCTGGCCGGGCGGATCGATCACCTATCAAGGCGCGACCGACATGATCGGGCGGATGCAAGCCGTGTTCATGCAACTCGGCTTTCAGCCCGGCACCCGTGTCGCCTTCCTGACCGCCAACCGCGCCGACACCTGGTGCGCCGGCGTCGCGGCGCAATTGTCGCAGTTGGCGATCACCTGGCTGCATCCTTTGGGTTCGCTGGACGACCAGCTGTTTCAGCTGGAAGATTCCGAAAGCGCGGATGCTGGTGGTCGACGGCGTGACGTTCCGCGATCGCGGCGGCGAACTCGCCGCCAGGGCATCAAGCCTGAAAACCATCTTCACGCTCGGTCCGGCCGATTACGGCGCTGATCTCCTGCAGGCGATCGAAGCCGCCGGTCACACCACCGCGCGCAACTTCGCCGGCCCAGACGATATCGCCACGCTCAATTACACCGGCGGCACGACCGGCAAATCAAAGGCGCGCTGCGCTATCACCGCGAGTATGGCGGTTTCGCTAACGCCATCCTGGCCGATTTCGAAATTCCGGATACCCCGAGCTATCTGACGGTCGCGCCGATCAGCCACGTCGCCGGCACCAAGGTGCTGCCGACGCTGATGCGCGGCGGCACCGTACACATGCTGAAGGGATTTGACCCGGAGGCCGTGTTCAAAACCATCGAGCGCGAGCGCATCAACTTCACCTTGTTCGTCCCGACGATGATCTACGTCATGCTCGATCATCCCGCGCTCGAGAAGACCGACCTCTCTTCGCTCGAACTGCTGCTGTATGGCGCTTCCGCCATGTCGCCGAGCCGGCTGGTCGAAGGCATCGAGCGGATCGGCCCGGTATTCTCGCAGCTCTATGGGCAGACCGAATGCTATCCGGTGTCGGTGCTGCGCAAGGCGGACCACGATCCCAAAACGCCGGAGCTGTTTTTGTCCTGCGGATTCCCGATCGCTGCCTGTCAGGTCAAGATCCTGGACAATGACGACCAGGAAGTAGCAACCGGCGAGGCCGGCGAAATCTGCGTCCGCGCCACGCACGTGATGGCCGAGTACTGGAAGCGGCCGGATACGACGGCGGAGACGCTCAAAAACGGCTGGCTGCACACCGGCGACATCGCACGATCGGACGAGCGTGGCTACATGTTCATTCTCGACCGCAAGAAGGACATGATCATCTCCGGCGGCTTCAACATTTTCCCGCGCGAGGTCGAAGATGTGTTGTCGCAGCACGCCGATGTCGCCATGGTCGCCGTGGTTGGCGTGCCCGACGACAAATGGGGTGAGGCCGTCACCGCCGTGGTCGTCGCCCGCGAGGGCGCGCGGCCGAACGCGGACGAACTGATCAACCTCGTCAAGGCGCGCAAGGGCTCGGCGCATGCGCCCAAGCACATCAAGTTCGTTAGCGAGTTGCCGATGACCGGCGTCGGCAAGGTCGACAGAAGGTGCTGAAGGCAAGCTTCTGGACCGGCCGCGAACGGATGGTGGGATAGATCTCCACCGTGCAACGAACGTATCCGGGACGCGGCGCATCACGCAGCATCCGGGACGCGAAAGCCGCCTAGCTAGCCGACCATGCGCCTCTCGGCCTGGGCCTTCGACTTGTCGAAATTGTTGGGCACTTCGATGTCGACTTCCAGTGTCGAGACCGTTTTGCCCCGCTCCAGCTTGACCATCACCTTGTCTGGATCGAGCACCACGTGCTTCGAAACGACAGCGAGAATTTCCTCCGCAGCGTGGCCAGCAGGTCGGACTGACCGAGCAGTCCGCGCTCATGCGCCAGCAAGATCTGCAGCCGCTCCCGCGCAACGGGGGCGGATGCGTTGCGGCCGCTAAACAGCCGCAGCAATTTCAAGCTCATGCAGCTCTCCGTCCCAACAGGCGGTTCATGAAGCCCCTGCGCTCGGCCGGCACCACCATCGCGACCTCCTCGCCCATCAAGCGGCGCGAGGCGTCGATATAGGCGCGGGCTGGCGCGCTGTCGGCATTGTTCAGCGTCACCGGCGTGCCGACGTTGGACGCTTGAGCACGTCCTGGCTCTCTGGGATGATGCCGAGCAGCGGGTGGCGAGGATTTCGAGGATGTCGTCGATGTTGAGCATCTCGCCGCGCGCCGCGCCGGATCGTATCGGGTGATCAGCACGTGTTTCTCAACCCGCTCGCCGCGCTCCGCCTTGACGGTTTTCGATCGAGCATGCCGATGATGCGGTCGAGTCCCCACCGAGGAGACTTCGGGATTGGTGACAATGACGGCTTCGTCCGCATAGCGCATCGCCAGCGTCGCGCCGCGCTCGATGCCCGCCGGACTGTCGCACAGGATCCAGTCGAACCGGCTCTTGAGCTCCGCGATGACACGGCCGACGCCCTCGTCGGTCAGCGCGTCCTTGTCCCTCGTCTGCGAGGCCGGCAGCAGCCAGAGACTTTCGAGGCGCTTGTCGCGGATCAATGCCTGCGACAGCTTGGCGACGCCCTGCACCACATTGATGAGGTCGAACACCACGCGGCGTTCGGCGCCCATCACGAGATCGAGGTTGCGCAGACCGACGTCGAAGTCGACCACCACGACGCTTTGTCCGCTTTGTGCAAGCGCCGCGCCGAGCGCGGCGGTAGAAGTGGTCTTTCCAGCGCCACCCTTGCCGGATGTAACGACCAGGACCTTGGCCATACTTGATCTCCTTAGCCGATTAGTTCAGCGGGGTTATTTTCATGGTGTCGCCCTGCAGCCAGGCCTGCGCCGGGCGATTGCGGGCGATACGTCGATTTCTTCTGCAGTCTGGTAGTAGCCGTCGATGGCGAGCAATTCCGCTTCGATCTTCTGGCGGTAGATCCGTGCGGCCGAAGTGCCGTTGACGCCCGCCATCGCACGGCCGCGCAACGTCCCGTAGATGTGGATCGATCCGCCCGCGACGATCTCGGCGCCCGACCCGACCGAACCGAGCACCGTTACGTCGCCCTCGATGAAGACAATCGACTGTCCTGAACGCACCGGGTTTTCGAGCAGCAGCGAAGTCGGCTTCGGTTTGGCTTCGGGTTCGGCCTTCTGCGTTGGTTCGTTTCGCGTGATCACGCAGGAGCGGCCGCCGGTCAGCAATGGCGGCATGTTGGCGCCGAGCCGGTCTTCCTCAACACCCTCGATGCCGAGGACACGGATATTGCGCTCGTTGAGGCTCCCGACGAGATGGGCAATGGCAGAACCAGAGAGGTCGACGGCGGCGAGGTCAAGCACGATCGGCTTGCCGACGAAATAACCGGGCGAGCGCGCCAGCGTGGCGTCGATCTCGGCGAGCCATTCCACGATCGGCACGACAGGGCTGAATACGAACGCGACATAGGGGCGGCCGCGCAGCCGTACCAATTGACGCGTTGGATCCGCTCGGACGTCCATATTGTTCGACTCGCCTTTCTTATTGAATGGTTAACAATCAACGAAGTTGGTTAACGAGTAATTAATGTTCGGAGCTTCGCTTTCAGCCGAAAACCGCTCGCCAAAGCGGCAAATTCGGCGCATTTGTGGCTGATTCTTGCCGTTGACGATGATGGAATCTCGTCAAGCCTTTGTTGGCAGGGTCGACTCGGTTGTGGCCGACGAAACCTCAACTTACTTTTGTCAAGTTTTGGACCTAAATCCGTCCTTGCGCGGTTCCAACAAAAACAGGTGATACTGGCTGGCGGCGGCCTGGCAGACGAGTTCCGCTATGCAAGCGGACGGTTGCCGAGGGGATGGCAATGGATGTGATGGGGATCGTGCGGTCTCGAGATTCAATCTCGCAGACGGTATCGCCTGCATAGGCGACGCCGGGCGCACTGATTCAGGTCTTCCGGCCAAACTGATCAACTGGTGGAGGCTCTGCGTGGATTGTTCCGCGCGTCACCTTCATCGCCCGGACCCCTTGTCCGATGCGTCCGCTGACCGTTTTCGACGTTCAGCAGCCAGGCAAAACAGCCAAGTGCATGAGGAGTAGGCGTATGAGTAGTGTGAGTGAGCAGGACCACCTCAATCCCCGCGACCCCCTATACTATGCGCCGCGCTCGTTGCGCGATCGCCCCCCGGCCTGCGCAACGCCGCTCCCGAGACGCCGTTTTCGCCGGTGTCGTTCGATTCACAGCTCGAAAGCGCCATTTCCGACGCCCTGCGGCATCCCCTCGATCCCGAAGTCATGCGCGAGCCCGACCTGGAGAAGAAGGCGTTATGGAGCGTTGCGGCGCGCTTCGCCGCCGCCATCGGCGTTTCAGCGCTCGTGGCGTTGTTCTTCGTCGTCGTCGTGCCCGGCTCCCGACAGGCTGACGGCGAGCCGTCGGCATTTTCCGCCATCGCGCAATCGATCAAGACCGCCCTGTTCCAATCCGGGGAGGCCACGCCCAAGCCTGCGATCAACGAATTCCAGGCCATTCTCGCCTCCACGCCACCCGCCCCGGCGACGTCAGACGAGTCGGGACAATTGCTCAAGCAGTTCATGCAGTGGCGCGAGAAACCGGATCCGGCAACGCCGCAGCGTACCAACCCATGATCTATACGGAGGGCGTGCCAATGCCTGAGAACCGCCCCACCGCGATCCCGTTCTCAAAGGAGTTTGCCATGATCCCGCATCGTATCTTGCTGGTCGGAGCCCTGCTTTTGGGCATGGCCGGCAGCGCAAGCGCCGCCGGTGAAATTACTATCGTGCGCGACCTTGCGGGTCGCGTCGGACCGTGATCGGTTCGGCGCAAGCCTGCCGGGACATTGCACGCCCCCGCATTCAGACCATCGTCGACAAGTTTTCGGCGGTGATCCGGGAAGCCTCGTCCAACGAGGCAGAGCGTTCAGACTTGACGCAAGCGTTCGATCGCAGCGTGGCCGACGGCCGGACCGCGGTGACGTCGGGCAAGATGGACTGCATCCGCGCCGACCGGCAGCTTGCCGATCTCGAACGCTCGATCAGCGGGCCCAGCCTCTCCAGCGTCATCGGCCCGTCCTCCGCTAACGCGGCGACCGCGGCAAACGCGGCGACCGCGCCGACGGCCGCCGTTGCGCCAGTCCCAACCGGGCCGTTCCCGCGCGGCATTACCGAACGGGAAATCCGGTTTGGAATCGCAGCCCCGTTCTCCGGCGCAGCGAGGGAACTGGGACGGCAGATGAAGCTCGAGGATCGAGACCGCTTTCAACCGCGTCAACGATGCCGGCGGCGTCGACGGCCGGATGCTCAAGCTGTTTGCCGCCGATGACGGCTACGAGCCCTCGCGCACCGCCGAGGCCATGAAGCAGCTCTATGAGAGGGATCAGGTGTTCGGCATCGTCGGCAACGTCGGCACGCCGACCGCGGCGGTGGCGATCCCCTACGCGCTTGAGCGCAAGATGCTGTTCTTCGGCGCCTTCACCGGCTCCAACATCCTGCGCAACGATCCACCGGATCGCTACGTATTCAACTATCGCGCGAGCTATGTTCAGGAAACCGACGCCGTCGTCCGATACCTGGTCAAGATACGCCGGCTGCAGCCGCGGCAAGTCGCGGTCTTCGCGCAGCAGGGATTCGTACGGCGACTCCGGATTTGCCGGGGTAGCAAAGGCGTTTCGCGCCATGGGCGCGAACGACGGCGCCATTGTTCGGCTCAACTACGCGCGAAACACCGTCGACGTAGACGATGCGATCAACCAGTTGAAGGCGCAGAAGACGCCGATCAAGGCGATCGTCATGGTAGCAACCTACCGGGCCGCGGCAAAGTTCATCGAGAAGACGCGCGATCTCTATCCAGGCATGATCTACACCAACGTGTCGTTCGTCGGCTCCACGGCGCTCGCCGAGGAACTGAAGCTGTTGGGCGCGCGCTACGCGAGCGGGGTCATCGTGACGCAGGTCGTGCCGGCGGTGTCGGGCTATTCGTCCGCCGTGCTCGAATACAAGAACGCGCTCGCCAAATATTTCCCCGGCGAAGCGCCCGACTACGTTTCGCTTGAGGGCTATGTCGCCGCCAACGTCCTGATCAATGCGATCAAGCGGACCGGGCCCCAGCTCGATACGGAAAAGCTGATCGACACGCTCGAGAACACGCGGGATCTCGACCTCGGTCTCGGGACCTCGCTCGGTTTTGGCCGCTCCGAGCACCAGGCCTCGCACAAGGTATGGGGCACGGCGCTCGATGAAACCGGGCGCTACCAACCGCTCGAGCTCGAATGAGCACGGGGGCCGCGATCCCCGTGATCGCGGCCTCTCCAAATCCCATCACGCGCGATCAGCGTTTTCGATCACGAGACTTTGGATGGCGCGGCCGAAATAGCCGCGCTCGTCGCGAGCCTCGCCATCGCAAGGCCTGCGCCGTCGGGACCAATCCAGGACTCGGCATCAAGCAGGATCCACGCTCCCTCCGGCTGCCGCGAGAAATTCACCGTCAGGTCGGCGTTGAGAAATGTCCACTCGCGAAAGTCCAGCACCGCCGAGGTGCCGTTGCAGAAATCCGCCGCCGCCATCGCCCGCATCGCCGGTGACACCGGCGGGCCCAGAACGATCGGCCGGTCGACGCGATACCAGATCGCGCCGGGACCCGGCGCCCCAAAACGGCCGCGAGCCGCGCGCAGCGGCATGCCGGTCACGAACGGGCTGGAGGAAAAATCCGCCGGCTCGACGCGCGATTGATCGGGCCCGGAAGCTCGACCGGCAATATCGCGGCCTCGGCCGGCAATTCGTTGGCCTGCATCTTGATCTTCAGCACGGTCGCCCCGACCACGACGACGCCTTTGGCCGGCAACCTGATGGCGCAGAGCTGGATCTTGCGTCCCTCGCGCAAGACTTCGCTCTCGATCGTCAACGGCGCCACCGGAACGGGGCGCATCAGGTCGACGGTCACGCGCGCGACCCGCATAGGAACCTGCGTTGGGATCTTCTCCGCCGCCCAGACCACCAGCGCCGCCGGCGGCGGCCGTGCTGCATGCTCGGGTCCCACGGCCCCGCCGCATGGGGGCTGGTGACGACGTCCTGGCCGTCAACGCGAAAGATGGCTTCCATCAATGAGGGATCCTGCCGGATGAAGGGAACCGCTTCTTGCCTGCTCTGATCGGGGGAGTCGAGGCCGCGGCGGCGCAGAACCCCCGTGCGCAATTGGCAAGGGCGGCGCGGCGCGTCAAATGAACGCCATGCCGCCATTGAGGACGATGGTCTGTCCGGTCATGTAGCTGTTGCCGAGCACCATCGCGACGGCTTGCGCCACTTCGGCGGCCTGCCCCATGCGGCCGAGCGGAATGTTGCGGGCGAGATCGGTCCGCCCTGCATCATGTCGGTCTCGATCAGGGAGGGCGCCACCGCATTGACGGTGATGCCGTCCTTCACCAGACGCGCCGCATATCCGCGCGTCAACCCCTCCCATGCCGGCCTTGGAGGCGTTGTAGTGCACGCCGATCGCGCCGGCGCCGCGCACCGCACCGGAGGAGATATTGACGATGCGCCCCCATTTGCGCGCCCGCATCGCGGGCAAGACCGCCTGCGTGCACAGAAACGCCGATTTCAGGTTCACCGCGATGGTGCGGTCGAAATCGCTTTCGGTGAGGTCATCGACGCCGCGCACGATCGCGACGCCCTTGTTGACGAGAATGTCGATCGGGCCGAGCGCGGCCGCGACCTGTTCGACCATCGCTGTGACGGCCGCAGCCTGCGAGACATCCGCCGCCACCGCAATGGCGCGGCCGCCGATGGCCGTGATACCAGCGACAACCGCCTCGGCATCGTCCGCGCGCTCGCGATAATTGACCGCGACGCGCCGGCCTCCGCAAGCGCGGCCGCGATCGCCGCGCCAATGCCGCGGGATGCGCCCGTGACCAGCGCGACATACGCGCTCAGATCCGCTCTCGCCACCATCGATCCTCCGCCGCGTTTACGACAGTGCGCACGCCCCCGCGAGACGCCTCCCAGCGCGGGGTCGATCGCCTCGTCATACTCCTTCTTGAACCGCGCGATCAGCTCAGCCGCCGGCACGACCTTGGCGACGCTGCCGACGCCCTGGCCGGAGCCCCAGATTTCCTTCCAGGCTTTCGGCTTTGCACGCTCGCCTGATGCGTCGGTACCAAAACTCATCTTCGACGGGTCGGAGGTCGGAAGGTTGTCGGGATCCATGCCCGCCGCAACGATCGACGGCTTCAGATAATTGCCGTGCACGCCGGTAAACAGGTTGGAATAGACGATGTCTTCGGCGGTCGAGGCCGTGATCATCTGCTTGTAACCCTCGACGGCATTGGCCTCCTTGGTGGCGATGAAGGCAGAGCCGATATAGGCGAAGTCGGCACCCAGGATCCGCGCCGCGCGGATGGCGCGGCCGGTTGCAATCGCTCCTGACAGCGCGATCGGACCGTCGAACCAGGCCCGCGTCTCCGCCACGAAGGCCAGCGGCGAAATCTCGCCGGCATGGCCGCGGCGCCGGCCGAAACCAGGATCAATCCGTCGGCGCCCTTCTCGACCGCCTTGTGCGCGAACTTCCTGATTGATCACGTCGTGGAAGACGATGCATCCCCAGTTGTGCGCCGCCTGGTTGAGTTCCTCGCGTGCGCCTAGCGAGGTGATCATCATCGGCACCTTGTGCTTCTCGCAAAGCGCCAGATCCTGATCGAGCCGGTTGTTGGACTTGTGCACGATCTGGTTCACCGCAAATGGCGCCGACGGCCGCTCGGGATGCGCCTTGTCGTAAGCCGCGAGTTCTTCCTTGATCCGCGCCAGCCACTCGTCGAGCAACGCCGGCGGGCGCGCATTGAGCGCCGGAAACGAACCGACCACACCCGCCTTGCATTGCGCAATCACGAGATCCGGCACGGAAATAATGAAGAGCGGCGCACCGATCACGGGTAACGACAGACGGCCCTTGAACAAGGCAGGCATGGACATTCGAAACGATCCTTCAGTTTATTCCGGAGAGCGAGGCACGGCCAAGAGAGATGCCAGACGTCATACCAACAAGGCAATCTTTCCAGTGTCAAGTATTGCGTTTTCACGCTGGCGTGCGCTGCCTTTTTCTTCGAACTGCCATCTTGCTCCAACGTTTTGTTTGAGCACGATGTTTTCTGAAAGCCGGTCCCGCTTCCGAAAGATGATGCGTTACTGGCAAAGCGCCCGGGTGACGTAATTTTCTGTCTTGCAGTCCCCCGGCTCGCGCTTGCGGCCCGGCAGGTACGCTTTCGGCGAGCATTTCTCGGCAGCATCCGTGTCGAGACTCTTGCCTTCATTGTAGCCTTTGCTTTGGCACAGCCGGTCGGCGCCGGCCTTGCAGTCGGGCGCACCGTTGGCCGCCACCAGACAGGCTGCCCGCCCGCTCACCATGATCGAGGGTTTCGCGATGTTCGACAGGCTCTCGCCGGCGCCTTTGGCGCGCGCGTTGAAATCGTCCATGGTCTCGCCCGGGCTTGTCAGGGACGGCAGCAGCGATTTGGATTTCTCAAACAGCTTTCCGATCTCGTTGATCAGGCCGGGATTCTCGTCGCGCGGTGCGGCTGGCGGCTCGATCTGCTGTGGCTCGGGCTGAGCTGGCATGGATTGCTGGGCCGGCGACTGCAGGCCGAGGGACGGCTGGGGTACTGCCTGCGACCAGCCGGTAGCGGAGGCTATCGCGAGCATCGATAAAGCAAGCCCAGTGGTCGCGACCTGCGTCCCGAATAGTTTGAAAAAATCGCCGGTTCGATCGGGCATGTGACCAAGCGTAGCCTGAAGGTCGAGACCAGCAAAAGAGCGGAGCTAGACCAACTAGAAAGCGATGTAGAAGCCGAGCACCAGGATGACGGCGCCGATAGCCACCCACAGGCCGAGGCGTTTTTCCAACTCGGCCCGGATCGGATCGCCATAGCGGTTGAGCAGCACCGCGACCACGAAGAACCGTCCGCCACGCGCCACGATCGAGCACAGGATGAACAGCCAGATGTTGTAGCCGGCGAAGCCGGGGTGATGGTCACGAGCTTGTAGGGGATGGGTGTCAGCCCCTTCACGAGGATGATCACCGCGCCCCATTCCGCATAGGACGCCCGGAAAGTCTCGACCTTGTCACTAAGACCGTAAATGGTGATGAGCCAGTGCCCGATCGAGTCATAGAGCAGCGCGCCGATCGCATATCCAAGCACGCCGCCGGCGACGGAAGCGATCGTGCATACGGTCGCGAACCACCATGCCTTCTTCGGCCGCGCCAGCATCGGCAGCAGCATGATGTCGGGCGGGATCGGGAAGAACGAGCTTTCCGCGAAGGCTACGGCCGCCAGAATCCAGAGCGCGTAGGGCTTGTCCGCGGCGTCGATGCACCAGTCGTAGGTCCGTTTGAGCATGGGGGCATGAACCATCATGGAGCGGATTTGTCCATGCCGGCGAATGACAGATTTTGCGGGGAATTAGTGCCGCTTGCGTAAGGAGCGGCCTTCCAGCGCGACAATTCGCCGCCGGACTGCGGGAGACGCTACGGGCTTGACCAGCGGCTTGGCCGGCAGCGCCTTGTTCGCAACGGATTTCGGCATTTTGACTGCCGACTTGACCGCTGATTTGGGCATCTTCTCGGCGATGCCGAGCAGATCCTCGCGCCGGTCCATCTCGCGCCAGACGTCCTCAGGTCTAACGCCGGCGGCGGCCCATAGAACGGTCAGGTTATAGAGCAGATCGGCGCTCTCCCGGATCATCGCGTCGGTCTTGCCGTTGACGGCGTCGATCACGACTTCGATGGCTTCTTCGGCCAGCTTCTTGGCCATCTTGGACGGGCCGCGCTGAAACAAGCGGGCCGTGCGCGACGTTGCCGGATCGAGATCCCGGGCCGCGAGCACCGCCTGATATAGCCGTTCGAGCAGATCACCCATCCTACCAACCTAGTGCAAAGCCGTGGCCAGCGTGTTAACGGCCGGGCCTGCAACCTTAAAAAACCACCGGCCGGAGCGGCCGGTGGATTCATCTTAAACAGCGGTTTAAACCGCGGTCACAATCACCAGCCAGCGAGGGGATGCCCGCGAAAGTGGGGCACGCCTGATCGATAGTAACCGCCGCCATAGTAACCCGGGCTGCCGTAGTAAACCGGTCCACCGTAATAGGCCGGCGGGCCTCCGTAGTAGCCATAGCTGTCATAATAGTCGCGGCGGTTCTGCGCGGCCGCGATCGCGATGCCCGTACCGACGATACCGGCAAACGCCGCTGCCGCGGCGGCGCCGCCGCCACCTCGGTAATATCTCCGCCGGGCGCCGATATCAGTCGCGTCACTGGTGCCGGTCGAAGCCGTCACGCCCTTGCTGGAAGACGCGGAGCCCGCGAAGGCCATCGACGGCTGCACGGCCGTCAGCGCCATCGCCACCACCGTCGCAGCCGCGCCGGCGCGGCCGATCGATGAAAACACACCTTTTCGCGCAAACATCTCGATATCCTCCGTGGCCGCCCGGCCTGACAGGCCTTCGATAGCCAACCACTGGGGTGGACAATAGGTTCCCCATTCCGAACGGCAGCTGAACGATCTCTGGCAAAATCGTGGCAGTCATCGACCATTCAGGTTAGATGCTGCAGAATGCCTGCTCGCAGGCTTGCCGCCGGCGATGTCCCGAACAGACATCACCGCCGCGGTATCAACACGTCCCATCTCTTGCTGATGTAACCTCCATGCGTGCAACCCGGACCAACGCCTTCCGCTCACTGCTGGCTTCGCTTGTCGGCCTGTGGGCAATTGCGGGCTTTGGCGCGAGCCACGTTCTGGCTGCCGACGACCCACCGCCACCGCTGGCGATCCAGTTCTCGCTCGACCGGCCGATCGATGCCGCGGCGGCGCCGTTCGTGATGGCCGCCACCGGCGGCTTGTTCAGCGCGGAAGCGCTGGCGGTCACGATCAATATCGCCAGCGGATCATCCGACGCCATCGCGCGCGTCGCAGCAGGCACCAGCGATTTCGCGCTGGTCGACATCAACGCGCTGATGCGGTTTCGCGACAAGGACAAACAGGGCGGCCCGAGGATCAAGGCGGTCTTCGTGCTGTTCAACAAGTCGCCCTACGCCATCATTGCCCGCAAGAGCCGGGGCGTTCAGGCGCTGTCGGATATCGAAGGCAAGACTCTGGGCGTCGCCGAAGGCGATTTGTCGATCCGGCTGTGGCCGGCGGTGGCCAAGCAGAACGGCATCAAGATCAAGAGCGTCAAACAGAGCAGCATCAGCGCCGCGGTGCGCGAGCCGATGCTCTCAGCCGGCCAGATCGATGCCGTGACCGGATTTTCCTATCTGTCCACGATCAATCTGAGGGACCGGGGCGTGCCTGCCGATGATCTGGCGGTGCTGAAATTCGCCGATTATGGCTGCGAGGCCTATGGTTTTGCCATCATCGTCAATCCGGCGCTGGCGGCCGGCAAGCCCGAGGCGGTCAAGGCGTTCGTGCGCGCGACCATCGGCGGCATGCATCTCACGGTCAGGGACCCCGGCCGCGCCGCGACCGAAGTCGTGAACCGGATGGATGGCGGGTCGCGTGACCTTGAACTCGAACGTCTGCACAGCATCCTCCGCGACAACATCCTGACCGGCGAAGCAAGGCGCAACGGCATCGGCGGCATCGATCCGGCGAGATTCGAGCGCTCGATCGAGCAGGTTGCGGAAGATTTCAAGTTTCAGAAACGGCCGCAGGCATCGGATGTTTTCGACGACCAGTACCTGCCTCCGCTTGGCGGCCGCCTGATCAATTGAGTAAAAGTCTAGCGAACGCTGGTTCTCGACGGCGATCCCTGATTAGAATGCATCTCGGCTGATCGCGCCCCGTTTGTCCCCCTCGAGTTTTCGCCAGAATGTCCATGCTTCGCCTCTACACCCGCGTGCTCGAGTTGCTCGGCAAGGAAGCGCGGCTGGGCTGGATTCTCGCCTTCGCCAATCTTTTGCTGGCCGCCGCGCAGTTCGCCGAGCCGGTACTGTTCGGCAAGATCATCGACGTGCTCTCGGGCAAGCCGCAGACCGGGCCGCTGGCATCGAACTCGGCCTGGCCGCTGCTGGCCGCCTGGGTGGCGTTCGGCCTGTTCACGATCCTGTGCAGCGCCGTGGTCGCGCTCCACGCCGACAAGCTGGCACACCGTCAGCGCCAGGCGGTGCTGACGGATTATTTCGAACACATCATGCAACTGCCGCTGACCTTTCACACCGGCACCCATTCCGGCCGGCTGATGAAGGTGATGCTGAACGGCACCGACTCGCTGTGGCGGCTCTGGCTCGCCTTCTTCCGCGAGCATTTTGCCGCGATCCTGTCGCTGGTCGTGCTGCTGCCGCTCGCACTCTACATCAACTGGCGGCTGGCGATCCTCCTGTTCGTGCTGTGCGTGGTGTTCACCGTGCTGACGACGCTGGTGGTGCGCAAGACCTACGGCATGCAGAGCGAGGTCGAGGCGCAGTACAGCGATCTCTCGGCGCGCGCGTCGGATGCGCTCGGCAACGTCGCGCTGGTGCAGAGCTTCGTGCGGATCGACGCGGAAGTTCAGGGCCTGCGCTTCGTCGCCGACAAGCTGCTCGCCGCGCAGATGCCGGTGCTGGGATGGTGGGCGCTGGTGACCATCATCACCCGCGCATCGACGACCATCACCGTACTGGCGATCTTCACCGTCGGCATCATACTGCACCAACAGGGGCTGACGACCGTCGGCGAGATCGTGATGTTCGTGAGTTTCGCGACCATGCTGATCCAGAAGCTCGAACAGGTGGTGAGCTTCATCAACAGCGTGTTCATGGAGGCTCCTCGGCTGCAGGAATTCTTCGACGTACTCGACGCCGTGCCCGCGGTGCGCGACCGGCCCGGCGCGATGGATACCGGGCGGCTCTCCGGCCTCGTCGAATTCAACGACGTGTCGTTTTCCTATGACGGCAAGCGGCCCGCGATCGAAGACCTGTCGTTCACCGCCCTGCCCGGTCAGACCATCGCACTGGTCGGCCCGACCGGCGCCGGCAAATCGACCGCGATCGCGCTGCTGCACCGCGCGTTCGATCCGCAATCCGGCATCATCAAGATCGACGGGATGGATGTCCGCGGCCTGAAGCTGACCGCGTTGCGGCGGAACATCGGCGTGGTGTTCCAGGAGGCGCTGCTCTTCAACCGTTCGCTCGCCGACAATCTGCGCGTCGGCAAGCCGGATGCGACGGAAGAGGAAATGCGCATCGCGGCGGCGCGCGCGCGCAGGCGCTGGAATTCATCGAGCGCAGCGAAAAAGAAATTCGAAACCCATGCCGGCGAACGCGGCCGCATGCTTTCTGGAGGAGAGCGGCAACGGCTATCGATCGCCCGCGCGCTGTTGAAGGACCCACCGATCCTGATCCTCGACGAGGCGACCAGCGCGCTCGACGCCGTCACGGAAGCCAAGGTCAACGCCGCCCTCGACGAGGTCATGAAAGGCCGCACCACTTTCGTGATCGCGCACCGGCTTTCGACCATTCGCAACGCCACCCGGATCCTGGTGTTCGACAATGGCCGCGTGATCGAAAGTGGAACTTTCGATGAACTGGTGGCCAAGGGCGGTCGCTTTGCGGAACTCGCGAAAGCGCAGTTCATGGTGCAGGAAAATGCCCGGGCCGGCGTCGAGGCCAAGTAAGAAGCCAGGCAAGAGGCCAAGTAAACCGCAAAGCAGGCCGCGGCAGGACCGCCCTAAAATACGTTTAGATAGAGCCGAAATTACGCCTATTTCGTCCACGATTTAATCGCTGGGCCTCTGTTCTGAATCGGCAAGCCGGTATAGGTTTGCCCAGCCGTATTGCGACGGCGCCGGACACGCTTGAAACCCGCACGTCAGATCTCAAAGGACCTCCTTTTTCGAAGGCGGGTCTCAAAGGACCGGAACGCAAAAGTGCATTTTACTCGCCTTCGCAGCTCGTCATTCAACTGGATCTTCCTTGCGGTGGCGCTTGCCGTTGTGGCGCCGCGCGTTTCGCACGCCGAAGCGTTGCTGGTCGTCGAAGCTGACACCGGCAAGGTCCTGCAGGCCGAGAACGCGACCATGCCATGGTATCCGGCGTCGGTGACCAAGATCATGACGGCCTACGTCACGCTGAAGGCGGTCAAGGAAGGGCGCCTGTCGCTCGATACGGTGTTGACCGTGTCGCCGGTCGCAGCGTCGCAGTCGCCGTCCAAGATGGGTTTCCGCCCGGGCATCCAGGTCACCATCGACAACGCGCTGAAGATGATGATGGTGAAGTCGGCCAACGACATGGCCGTGGTCCTTGCCGAGGGCGTTGGCGGCTCCGTCGACGGTTTCTCGGCGATGATGAACCAGACCGCGCAGCGGCTCGGCATGACCCAGACGAGCTACGTCAATCCGAACGGCCTGCCGGCCGACGGGCAGGTAACGTCGGCGCGCGATCTCGCGATCCTGGCGCGCGCCGTCATCCGCGACCTGCCGGAATACGAATACTTCATGCAGATTCCCTCGATCCGCTACGGCCGCAGGGTCACGCAGAATTTCAACAAGCTGATCGGCCGCTATCCCGGTGCCGACGGTTTCAAGACCGGCTTCATCTGTGCTTCCGGCTATAATCTGGTCGCCTCCGCGACGCGCAACGGCAAGCGGCTGATCGCCGTCGTGCTCGGCGCCTCCTCCGGACAGGCGCGCGCGGTGCGCGCGGCGCAGTGCTGGAGCGCGGCTTCGGCGGTAACGGGCTTGGCTGGCTGAAGCCGCGCTCGGCACCGTCGACCATCTGGTGCCAGTCGATGCGTCACCGCCGAACCTGCGCGACGAGATGTGCAACGGCAAGCGCAAGCGGCCGGCGACCGACGAGGACGCGGACGTCGTCGCTGCCGTCAACGGCAGTGCTTCGAGCGGCGAGACGGCCCTGACGTTCTTCACCTCCGGCCTGCAGCCGCCGACGGCCAAGCCTTCGGAACTAATCGCAGCGGCAGCGGCGCCGTCCGAACCGGTCCCGGTCTATACCGGACCGACCAAGTCCAGGCCTGCCCTGATTGCGGCCGTTGCGGCGGACGCCGAGAAACGAACGCCGGCCAAGCGCGGCCAGAAATCGCGTGTCGCAGCGAAGAAACCCGACGCTGGAGCAGCGCCGAAGGCCGAAGGCAATGCCAAGGAAGCCAATGCGAAGCCGGCGGCCAAACCGGCCGCCAAGCCAGCCGCCGCGATCAAGCATGCCAACGCAAAGCCGGAAACCGCGGCCAAGCCGGTAGCCGCAACCAAGCCGGCCGCCGCCTCGGCGGAAAAAATCGGCCACCTCGGCCGAAAGGAAGCCCGTCGCCACTGGTGACAAGCCGGCGCCGAAGCCCGCCAAACCCAACGCCGCCGCAAAGCCCAAGGGCGAAACCAAGCCGCCTGGTTAACGGCCCGCGAAGCCGCGCAATTAAGCAGTTTTCAGAGCCTTCGAGCCGCAGTTTTAGGTCGACGAATGGCGTCGATAGCGCGCAGCCGCTTGCCATCGGCGGCGGCATTCACAATACTGCCCAAAACAAGGCGTTCCCGCCCAAGAATAGGGAACAAACCAGAGGGGAAATACCATGGAGCGGATCTGGCTCAAGCAATATCCGGCCGGCGTGCCCGCCGATATCGATGTCAACCAGTACTCGTCGCTCGTTGAGCTATTGGAAGAAAGCTTTGCGAAGTTCGCCGACCGCAAGGCTTTCATCTGCATGGACAAGTCGATCAGCTACCGCGACCTCGACGAGATGTCTCGGACGCTCGGCGCCTATCTGCAGAGCAAGGGCCTGCAGAAGGGCGCCCGCGTCGCGCTGATGATGCCCAACGTGCTGCAATACCCGGTGTCGACCGCAGCCGTGCTGCGCGCCGGATATGCGGTCGTGAACGTCAATCCGCTCTACACCCCGCGCGAACTGGAGCACCAGCTCAAGGATTCCGGCGCCGAGGCGATCATCGTTCTGGAGAATTTCGCCACCACCGTGCAGCAGGTGATCGCCAGGACCGCCGTCAAGCACGTGATCGTCGGCAGCATGGGTGACCTTCTCGGCTTCAAGGGCGTGATCGTCAATCTGGTGGTCCGCAAGGTGAAGAAGATGGTGCCGGCCTGGTCGATCCCGGGCGCGGTGTCCTTCAACGATGCGCTGGCCGCCGGCCGCGGCAAGAAGCTCGACAAGCCGAAGCTCACGCTCGATGACGTCGCCTTCCTGCAATACACAGGCGGCACCACCGGCGTCTCCAAGGGCGCCACGCTGCGCCACCGCAACATCCTCGCCAACGTGTTGCAGAACGACGCATGGCTGCAGCCGGCGCTGAAGAAGCCACCGCATGTCGATCAGCTCTTCATCGTCTGCGCGCTGCCGCTCTATCACATCTTCGCGCTGACGGCGTGCTTCCTGCTGGCGATGCGGGCCGGCGGCGTCAACCTGCTGATCCAGATCCGCGCGACATGCAAGGCTTCATCAAGGAATTGATGAAGTACCAGGTCAACAGCTTCCCGGCGGTCAACACACTCTACAACGGTTTGTTGAATTCACCCGGTTTCGACAAGGTCGACTTCTCCAAGCTGAAGACCTCGTTCGGCGGCGGCATGGCGACGCAAAAGGCGGTCGCCGAAAAATGGCTAAAGGTCACCGGCTGCGCATTGTCGGAAGGCTATGGCCTGTCCGAGACCTCGCCGACGCTCACCTGCAACCCCGCCGACACCGACAAGTTCTCCGGCTCGATCGGCATTCCCGTGCCGTCGACCTATATCTCGATCCGCGACGACGACGGCAAGGAGGTGCCGCTCGGCCAACCCGGCGAAATCTGCGCCAAGGGTCCCCAGGTGATGGCCGGCTACTGGAACCGGCCGGAAGAGACTGCGAACGTGATGACGGCGGACGGCTTTTTCCGCACCGGCGACATCGGCATCATGGACGAACAGGGCTACACCAAGATCGTCGACCGCAAGAAGGACATGATCCTGGTTTCGGGCTTCAACGTCTATCCCAACGAGATCGAGGAAGTGATCGCAAGCCATGCCGGCGTGCTGGAATGCGCCGTCATCGGCGTGCAGGATTCCAAGTCCGGCGAGGCGGTGAAAGCTTTCATCGTCAAGAAGGACCCGAACCTCACGGCCGAGGAAGTCATCAAGTACTGCGGCACGCAGCTGACCGCCTACAAGGTCCCCAAGCAGATCGAGTTCAGGACCGACCTGCCCAAGACCAATGTCGGCAAGATCCTGCGTCGCGAACTGCGCGACGAAAAGAGACCGCGGCGTAACGGCTACGGACCGCTGTCGATGGCTGAGGCTCTCGTCACGCCGGCCGGCATTTTGGCCTTCTGGCGCGACGCCGGCCCTGACCGCTGGTACACGCCCGACGATGCGTTCGACGCGGATGTGCACCGGCGCTTCCTCGACCTGTGGCAGAAGGCATCCACCGGCGAGTTGTCATCATGGGAAACGAGCGATGACGGCGCGCTGGCGCTCGTCATCGTGCTCGACCAGTTTCCCCGCAACATGTTCCGCGGCGACGCCCAAACCTACGCCAGCGATGCGCTGGCGCGCGAGGTGGCAAACCGCGCCATCAGCCGTGGCGTGGATGCGCGGATCGATCCGCACTTGCGCGAATTCCTTTATCTGCCCTTCATGCATTCGGAGCATCTGCAAGACCAGTTGCGCTGCATCGAACTGTCGCGAAAGGCGGGCCTGGCTGAAAGCGTGAAGTGGGCGGAGCACCACGCCGACATTATCCGGCGGTTCGGGCGCTTCCCCCACCGCAACCGCATCCTGGGGCGCACGACCACGCCCGAAGAGCAGGCCTTTCTGGACGACGGCGGCTTTTCGCCCTGATGACGCAAGCGTGAACAGGCACCTCCGTTGCCGTTTCGCGCTCGACGAATATTGTGCCGGCTAGCCGCCCGGTCTAAGACACATGCGCTCATTGAGGGAGAATTGACGATGACGATCCAAGTTGGCGACAAGCTGCCGGAAGCCAAGTTTCGCGTGATGACGGCGGAAGGGCCGCAGGTCAAAACCACTGACGATATTTTCAAGGGCAAGAAGGTCGCGCTGTTCGCGGTGCCCGGCGCCTATACCGGCACCTGCCACAAGATGCACCTGCCGAGCATTTTCCTCAACGCCTATGCCATCAAGGACAAGGGCGTGAGCACCATCGCCATCGTCTCCGTCAACGACGCCTTTGTCATGAACGCCTGGAAGCGCGACACTGACCAGCGCGACGAAGCGGTGTTCCTGGCCGACGGCAATGCCGACTTCACCAAGGCCATCGGCATGGAGCTGGACGCCTCCGGCAACGGACTGGGCATCCGCTCCAAGCGCTATTCGATGCTGGTGGACGACGGCGTCGTCAAGAAGCTCAATCTCGAGCCGGCACCCGGCAAGGTCGAGGTTTCCGGCGGCGATACGCTGCTGGGGCAGCTGTAGGCTGCAGCGTCATTGCGAGCTCCCTTCCTTCTCCCCTTGTGGGAGAAGGTGGCAGCCGAAGGCTGCCGGATGAGGTCTGCGTCCGCGGAGAGAACCCCTCACCCGTCTCGAATGAGCTTTGCTCATTCGATCCACCTCTCCCACAGAGGGAGAGGGGAAGAACCTCCACCTACTTCCTCACCCTCTCTTGTAGCCGCGCCATCGCGACGCCTTCGCGCGCCAGGAGATCGGCGCGCTCGTTTTCGTCGTGGCCGGCGTGGCCCCTGATCCAGTGCCAGCGCACCTCATGCGGCTTCAGCGCTGCATCGAGGCGCTGCCAGAGATCGACATTCTTGACCGGCTTCTTGTCTGACGTGCGCCAGCCGTTTTTTCAACCGTGAATCCAGCCGGTGATGCCCTGGCGCACATACTGGCTGTCGGTGGTAAGATCGACCACACACGGCTTTTTCAGCGCTTCCAGTGCCGAGATCGCCGCCATCAGCTCCATGCGGTTGTTGGTGGTGTGCGGCTCGCCGCCCTTCAATTCCTTTTCGGTCTCGCCGAACTTCAGGATCGCGCCCCAGCCACCGGGCCCCGGATTGCCCGAGCACGCGCCGTCGGTGAAAACCGTCACGTGAGGCAATTCGCTCAAGCGGCAAATCCAGGCTGCGTCAGGCCGTAGTCGCGCACGCTGGAAACGCTTTGGTGGAAGCGCAGCTTGCGGACATATTCCAGCGGGTCCTTTGGCTTCACCAGCGCGCCCGGCGGCACGTTGAGATAATCGACCAGGCGCGTCAGCAGGAAGCGCAGCGCCGAGCCGCGCGCGAGCAGTGGCAATGCCTCCTGCTCGGCCTCCGACATCTGGCGCTCGCGGCCATAGGCATTGAGCAGCGCACGTGCCTTGGTGACGTTGAAGGAATGATCCGGCTCAAAGCACCATGCGTTCAGACAGATCGCGATGTCGTAGGCCAGGATGTCGTTGCAGGAAAACGGAAAGTCGATCAGCCCCGACAATTTGTCGCCGAGAAAGAAAACATTGTCGGGAAATAGATCGGCATGGATGACGCCGAGAGGCAGATCTTTCGGCCAGTGCGCCTCGAGGTGATCGAGTTCGCGTGCGATGAGATCGCGCAAGCCCGGCGCAACGCTGTCGGCGCGCGGCGCGGCGGGCTCGAACAGCGGCCGCCAGCCCTCGACCGACAGCGGGTTCTTGCGGAACATCGGGAAATCACGGCCCGCCAGGTGCATCTTGGCGAGCGCCTCGCCGACGCCGGTGCAATGCGCGGCGTTGGGCCGCCGCGGCCACATGCCTTCGAGGAAATTGATGATCGCCGCAGGACGACCGGCCAACTCGCTATAGACCTCGCCCTTGCGATTCCTGGCGGGCTGCGGGCAACGGACGCCGCGCTCGGCCAGATGCGCCATCAGCGATAGGAAGTACGGCAGGTCATCCACCGCCACGCGCTTTTCATAGAGCGTGAGGATGTAAGCGCCCTTGCTGGTGTGCAGCAGGAAGTTGGAATTCTCGACGCCCTCGGCGATGCCCTTGTAGGAGAGCACCTCGCCTATGTCGTAGCCTTTGAGGAACTCCGCGAGGTCTTCGGCGGCGACGTCGGTGTAAACCGCCATGGGAATACCTTAATGGGAAAACCTTAGGCGGCGTCGGGTCGCAGCGAGCGCGGTAGCGGGAAGAACTCGTTCTCTTCAGCAGCCGAGACCGTCTCCACATGCAGTTGGTAACGCTCGGCAAAGGCGCCCATGATTTCCTCGACGATCACTTCCGGCGCGGAGGCGCCCGCGGTGATGCCGAGGCTCTTGATGCCTTCAAAGCGCGACCAGTCGAGATCCGAGGCGCGTTGCGCCAGCACCGAGACCGGGCAGCCCTCGCGCTCGGCGACTTCGCGCAAGCGCTGCGAGTTCGACGAGTTCGGCGCGCCGACCACGATCAGCGCATCGACTACCGGCGCCACCTTCTTCACCGCGAGCTGGCGGTTGGTGGTGGCGTAGCAGATGTCTTCCTTGTGCGGTCCGGAGATGTTCGGGAAACGCTCTTTCAGCATCGCGACGATCTCGGCGGTGTCGTCGATCGACAGCGTCGTCTGGGTCACGAAAGCAAGGTTATCCGGGTCCTTCGGCGTGAACGTCTTGGCGTCTTCCGCGGTCTCGATCAGCGTCACCGCGCCTGGCGGCAACTGGCCGAGCGTGCCGACCACCTCCGGATGGTGCGAATGCCCGATGAGGAGGATTTCACGGCCGCGCTTGAAATGGATCGCGGCCTCGCGGTGCACCTTCGTGACCAGCGGGCAGGTCGCGTCCAGCGAGAAGAAATTGCGGGCCCGGGCGTCGGCGGGAACCGATTTCGGAACCCCGTGCGCCGAAAACACCACCGGTGCGTTGGTATTATCGGGGATTTCGGCCAGTTCCTCGACGAAAATCGCGCCCTTGGTCTTCAGGCTGTCAACCACATAGCGGTTATGCACGATCTCGTGGCGGACATAGACCGGGGCGCCATAGATCGTGAGGGCCCGCTCGACGGTGTCGATGGCCCGCACCACGCCGGCGCAGAAGCCCCGGGGCGAACAAAGCACGATTTTAAGGTCTGGTTTGGCTGGCATGGGGCTATCTCGGAGACCAAATCACCCCTTGCCGGCAGGCAGGGAACGGCCAATTCGTATAAGGACTTGGGACTGCTTTCGGGCTCTGTCAAGGCACTTTAGCAGACCATTGCGCCAATAGCCCTGGAAGGCTTATATAGCGCCCTAATTCCCGTCATCACCGATGACCACAGGCTTCGCCTCCAAAAGAGGTGGGCGAGGCACAAAGGAGATTTGCCATGAGCAATGCACCGCTGATGCCCAAGGCGACGGCCGTGTGGCTGGTTGACAATACCGCGCTGACCTTCGACCAGGTGGCCGATTTCACCAAAATGCACCCGCTGGAGGTCCGCGCCATTGCCGACGGCGACGCCGCCCAGGGCATCAAGGGCATGGACCCGATTTCGACGGGACAATTGACCCGGGATGAGATCGAAAGGGGCGAAAGCGACCCGAATTACCGCCTCAAGCTCGGCGAGAGCAAGGTCACCCTGCCGCCGGCCGCCAAGAAGAAGGGCCCGCGCTACACCCCGGTGTCACGCCGCCATGAGCGGCCGAGCGCGATCCTGTGGCTGGTCCGCAACCACCCCGAGCTGAGGGACGCGCAGATCATGCGCCTGGTCGGCACCACCAAGACCACCATCGCCTCGGTCCGTGATCGCACCCACTGGAATGCCTCGACGCTTACGCCGATGGATCCGGTAACGCTCGGCCTGTGCTCGCAGATCGAGCTCGATTTCGGGGTGCAGCGCGCCGCCAAGGAAAAACCGGTCCCTGCCGCTTACGGCGGCGCGACGCTGTTGCCGGCCTCCGAGACCACCAAGAAGGAGCCGGAATTCGAGCCGACCGAAAAGGAGCGCGAGGACCTCAACGTCGACGCCGTGTTCGCCAAGCTGAAGAACCTTGGCGGCAAGAAGCAGGACGACGAGGAATAAGGATTCGGCGGCTTCGGCTGGAGCTATTTCGAACGCGGCGGGGCAACCTGCCGCGTTATTGTTTGTCGCCCTCCCGCCTTCTTCAAAAACTCCGTGCGCAGCACGAGGCCCTTGACCTTGTCGGTACGGCCTTCGATCTCGTCTTCATCGTCGGTGAGGTGGATGTTCCTGATCACCGTGCCGCGCTTGAGCACTGTGGAGGAGCCCTTCAGCTTCAAATCCTTGATCAGCGTGACGGTGTCGCCCTCGGCGAGCAACGCGCCGTTGGAATCCCTGACCTTGATGTCCATGTAATGCTTTCCTGATAAGAAACTGGGAGCGCCCTTCTTCCTTCTCCCCTTGTGGGAGAAGGTGGCCATAGGCGGCCTATGGCCGCCGTTCTTAGCAACGCTGATGCTTCGCATTGGCTACGCGAAGTCCGTGCCGGATGAGGGGTATGTCTCCGTGGAAAGAGACCCTTCACCCGTCTCAATCGCGCTTCGCGCGATTGATCCACCCTCTCCCACAAGGGGAGAAGGGATAGATCGTGCCTAGCCCAGTTCGATCTCGTCGGCAATTTCATGCGAGAGGCTGACGCCGCCGACGGTCAGAACAATTTTGGCCGGCAGCTTCTCGTTGCCCTTGAGACGGCCGGCCTCTACCGCGTCGCGCACGGCCTTTTCGATTTCGCGCTGCGAGGTGATGCCGACCTTCTTGAGAAACCTGCGCAGGCTGGCGTTGAAGACGTCCTCGTTCATGATGGCCTCCTGATCACGGCCTGGTCGGATTGTTCAGCATCTGCTCGGCGAGATTGCGCTGGGCGCGGTCGGTGCGCGCGTTGGCGTTGGCGCGCTGGACGTCGCGGTTCTTGCGGCAGATGACATAATCGTTCGAACCGACCGCAACGTTGTTGGCGCGGCAGAACGCATCGTCGTCGCTGCTGGTGTCCACCATGGTTGGCTGGCCCCGCTCGAGGCAGCCGGCGAGAAGCGGTGCTGCGAGCAGAAGGGCGATGAGATGCTTTGCAGGTCCAAATTGCATTGGAGGGTTTCCGTTTTTCTTTGTCGTCATTGCCGGGCTTGACCCGGCAATCCATCGAAAAGATGGCAATTTGCTTTGCAGACGATGGATGCCCGGGTCAAGGCCGGGCATGACGACTTTGGAACCCTACACCCTGCCCTTCAGCGCGTCGCCGATTTCGTCGAGCACCTTGGGATCCTCGATCGTGGCCGGCATGGTCCAGCTCTCGCCGTCGGCGATCTTCTTGATAGTGCCACGCAGGATCTTTCCGGAGCGCGTCTTCGGCAGCCGGCCGACCGTGATCGCGAGCTTGAACGCTGCGACGGGGCCGAGCTTCTCGCGCACCAGCGCCACGATCTCCTTCTCGACCTCGGCCGGCGCTCGCGTCACGCCGGCCTTCAGCACTAGGAACCCGCAGGGCACCTCGCCCTTGATCGCGTCCTTGATGCCGAGCACCGCGCATTCGGCGACGTCGGAGTGGGAGGCCAGAATTTCCTCCATGCCGCCGGTGGAGAGCCGGTGGCCGGCGACGTTGATGATGTCGTCGGTGCGGCCCATCACCCAGACATAGCCGTCCTCATCCTTGTAGCCGGCGTCAGACGTCTTGTAGTAGCCGGGAAATTCCGTGAGGTACGCCTCCCTGAATCGCGCATCCTGCTCCCACAGCGTCGGCAGGCAGGCCGGCGGCATCGGCAGCTTGATCACGATCGATCCCATGGTGCCTGCGGGCACGGGCTTGGATGCCTCGTCGACCACGTCGACCTGGTAGCCCGGCATCGGCACGGTCGGCGAACCGTGCTTGACCGGCAGCATGCCGAGACCCACCGGATTGCCGGCGATGCACCAGCCGGTTTCGGTCTGCCACCAGTGATCGATGACAGGCACCTTGAGCTGCGCTTCCGCCCATTCCACCGTCGGTGGATCGGCGCGCTCGCCGGCCAGAAACAGCGTGCGGAATTTCGACAGATCGTATTTGCGGATGAATGCGCCGTCTGGATCCTCCTTGCGGATGGCTCGGAAGGCGGTCGGCGCGGTGAACAGGGCAACCGCCTTGTGTTCCGAAATCACGCGCCAGAAGGCGCCAGCATCGGGCGTGCCGATCGGCTTGCCCTCATACATGATCGAGGTGGCGCCATGAATCAGCGGCCCGTAAACGATATAGCTGTGGCCGACTACCCAGCCGATGTCGGAGCCGCACCACCAGACCTCGCCGGGATTGACGCCGTAGAGATTGAACATCGACCATTTCAGCGCAACCAGATGCCCGCCATTGTCGCGCACGACGCCCTTGGGAATTCCCGTGGTGCCTGACGTGTAGAGAATGTAGAGCGGGTCGGTCGCAAGCACCGGCGTGCACGGCGCAGCTTTCCCGGCATCTAGCGCGGCGCGGCGCAATGAAGCCCAGTCGTGATCGCGGCCGGCGGTGAGTTCGCAAGCCCGCTGCGGCCGCTGCAGGATGACGCAGCCCTGCGGCTTGACGCTCGAAAGCCTGATCGCCTCGTCGAGCAGCGGCTTGTATTGCACGGTGCGGCCGGGCTCGAGCCCGCAGCTCGCCGAAAAGATCAGCTTCGGCTTGGCGTCCTCGATCCGGGTCGCAAGCTCCTTCGCGGCGAAGCCGCCGAACACCACCGAATGCACCGCGCCGATCCGCGCGCAGGCCAGCATCGCAAACACCGCTTCCGGCACCAGCGGCATATAAATGATGACGCGGTCGCCCTTGGCGACGCCGAAATCCTGCATCACGGCAGCTAACGTCTGCACCTCCCTGAGCATCTCGGCATAGGTGAACTTCGAGACGGATCTGGCGAGCGGCGAATCGTGAATCAGCGCGACCTGATCCGCGCGTCCATTGGCGACGTGGCGGTCGAGCGCGTTGTAGCAGGTGTTAACTACGGCTCCGGCGAACCAGCGGCCATACGTCCCCATCGACGGATCGAAGATCTTCTTGGCCGGCTCGATCCAGTCGATCTCGCGCGCCGCCTCGGCCCAAAATCCCTCGGGGTCGCTGAGCGAGCGGGCATGAACCTCGTGGTACCTGCTTTTCTCGATGTTCATGGCGTCTCCCGGTCGCCCCTACACCGTCATGCCCTGGGCTTGTCCCGGGCATCCACATCCTCTCTTCGAAGAAAGCAAGACGTGGATGGCCGGGACAAGCCGGCCACGACGATGCGGGGCAACATTACGCTTTATCCGGCCAGCCGCGCTAGTGTCCGTCGATCCCGTTGAGCTGTTGCAAGCGCTGGCGCATCGCCTTTTGCAGGTCGTAATCCGGCCGGCCGAAAGCGGCATTGCGGCGGGCGATGAATTCCTCCTGCTCGCGCCGCAGGGTGCGCGCCTGGCGCGGATTCATCGATTCACGGGTCGCCCTGACATATGAGCCGTGGACCTCCCGGTCGAGGTCAGCAAGCTCGGGGTTAGCGCAGATCGCCTTTTCCACCCTGCGCCGGGCGGTGGCGCAATTGAAACTCGGCTTGCCCGCGACCGCCTTCAGTGCGCCCAGCCGCTCCAGCTCCTGCGCCAGCGACCGGTGGTTGGCTCTGGCGGCGCTGTGTTCCGGGTTCAGCTTGATTGCCGCGGCAAAATCGGCCACCGCCTTGGGCAGGTCGCCCTTCTTGCGCCAGAGTTCGCCGCGCGCGTTATGGATATCGGCGAGCGTGGGATCGAGGCCAAGCACGCTGTCATAGTCGGCAATGGCGCGGTCGGTCATGTCCTTGCGCTCATAGACGGCCGCGCGCGCCATCAGCGCCTTGATGCGATCGGCCCTTTCGGTCTTTGGATTGTCGATCAGCGCGCCGCACGTGTTGAGCGTCTTGTCGTCGTCCTGCGCATGGGCAGCAGCAAGGCACGGCGCCGGGTCGATCTTCAGATCCTTGACCGGCTCGGACCCGGTCGCCGACGCATCATGCGCAAACGCCATCCACAGCAGAGAGGCCGCGACCAGGTTGCGGATATCGGGATAGCCTCGCATCAATTGATCCGGAAAAGCGCTGTCGATTGCGACGCGATCCTAGCAAGCGACCTGCGTTTTCGACAAGCAGCCTGCAAATTTCCCGTTCGCGCAAGAGCAGATTTTGGCCGAAACGTGACCCGCGGGAAACGTAATTCTCTTCACAGACGGAAGAATACAATCCGTGAGAAAATCTGTGAACCTATTGCAGTTCTAGCGGACTCAACAACCATGACCACATTGACCGACTTCAATTCGCCGCGCGCCATCGCGCAATCCCAAACCGGCTACTTTTACTTCTACATGGCCCTGGCCTGCATGGCCGTCGCCTTTCTCGGCTTCGCGCCGACCTACTGGCTGCCAATGGCGAAGCGATCGTTCTCGGCCTCGCCGGTCGTTCACTTTCACGGCCTGTTGTTTTTCGCCTGGTCGCTCTACTTCGTGTTCCAGAGCTGGCTTGCCGCGTCAGGCAAGGTCGCCCGGCACCGCTCGATCGGCATGATCGGCGTCTCGCTGGCAACCGCGATGACGATTATCGGCTTCCTGGTTGCAGTCAACGCGATGAAGCGCTCGGCGGCGGCGGGACTGACCGACGAGGGCATCGCATTCGCGATTGTTCCGCTCAGCGGAATTCTGTTCTTTGCCGTGGTTTTCGCCCTTGCCATTGCGGCCATCCGGCGTCCGGAGACCACAAACGGCTGATGCTGCTGGCCAGCATCTCGCTCTTGGACGCCGCAGTCGCGCGCTGGTTTCTCACCTTCCTGGCGCCTCCCGGACCGCTCGGCCCGCCGCCGGTCCCGGTTACTATTCCGCCGGCCATCGTCGCCTATCTTCTGCTGGTGGCCGCCATCGTCTACGACTGGCGCACGCGCGGCCGGCCGCATCCGGTCTATGTCTACGGCGTCATTGCGCTGATCGCGGTCAAATTTCTGAACTGGCCGATCAGCGTCACGCCGCTCTGGCACTCCTTCGCCGGCGGCATCCTTGCGATGGCGCAGTAGGTTAGCTCGCCTTCACCGTGATCCCGCCGTCGACCACCAGTTCTATACCGGTGACGTAGCGGGACTCGTCGGAGGCGAGAAACAGCGCCGCATTGGCGACGTCCCAGGCGTCGCCCATGTGGCCCATCGGCACCTGAGCGTCGCGCGCCCGCCACATCGCCTCGACGTCGCCCGCGGAGTAGCTCGCCGCAAGCCCCGCGGAGTGCTCGACCATCGGCGTCTTCATCAGGCCCGGCAGAATGCAGTTCACACGGACATGATCGCGGGCAAATTGCACGGCGGTCGTCTTCGTCATCTGATTCATTGCGGCCTTGGAGGCGCCATAGGTGACGTAGGAAATGCCGAGGTGACGGATCGAGGCGATCGACGAAATGTTGATGATCGAGCCGCCGCCCTGCTTCTGCATCACGGGAATGACGTGCTTCATGGCGAAATAGGCGCTCTTGAGGTTAACCGCGAAGACGTGATCCCAGCTCGCTTCGTTCACCTCGACCACGCTGCCCATTTCGGCAATGCCGACATTGTTGTCGAGCACGTCGATGCGGCCATAGGCCTTCAGGCAGGCCGCCGCCATCGCCTCCACCTCGGCTTCGCGCGACACATCCGCGGTGAAAGCGGTCGCCTTGCCACCCTCGCCGGTGATGATGTCCACGGTCTCCTTGCAGCAGCCGCGTTGCGATCGACGCAAAACACCTGCGCGCCCTCGCGCGCAAAGGTGACGGCGGTCGCCTTGCCGTTGCCCCAGCCAGGACCGATCGAGCCTGCACCCACCACCATCGCCGTCTTGCCCTTGAGCCGTTCCATCGACTTCTTCTCCCTTGTGAGTTCTCTTTTTCTTGTAGCCCGGGTGAAGCGCAGCGCAACCCGGGAATCCCGTTCGGCGTTCCCCGGATTGCGCAATCAATTTCGGGGCCCTTAAATTGGCAGGGAAATTGAACGGCGGGCGCTTCGGGGTCAACCTGTCCGATAAGCCAAAAAGATGCCCTGACACAGGCCTATTAGCCCTTGCCACGGATACCCAAACCGGAGTGAATGCCCGGCGAAACGGGCCCGCCAAAGCCGGGCCGGAGACCAACGGGCCACCCGGGGAAGCATGGCAGTAGACAAGACAACGCCGGCCAATGACGAGGTCGTCGCGGTTTCGGACGAAGCGCTGCACAAGGCAGAAGCCTTCATCGAGGCGGAAGAAGGCGCGGCTAACCGCCTGATGGGTTGGGCGGGAAAAATCTCGACCACCATTGCGGTGGTGATGAGCCTGTTTCATCTCTATGCGGCCTACGCGATCGTTCCGACCCAGGAACTGCGCTACACCCATGTCGCCTTCACGCTGCTGCTGAGCTTCCTGCTGTTTCCCCTGGCGACGCGGTTTCGCAACCGCGTGCGCTGGTGGGACGTGGTGCCGGGCATCGTTGCGGTCGCAACTGTCGTCTATGCGCTGTGGGGTGGCGAGGATTTTACCGATCGCGCCACCGCGCCCGACCGCTTGGACGTGATCGTCGGCATTGTCTTTATCGTGCTGCTGCTGGAGGCGACGCGGCGCACCACCGGCGCGATCATGCCGGTCGTGTCGGTGCTGTTCATCGCCTATGCGATGCTCGGGCCCTATTTGCCGGCGCCCTGGACCCATCGCGGTTATGACCTGGCCCGCCTGGTCGGTCACCTCTTCATCACGCTGGAAGGTATTTTCGGCGTCGCCGTCGATGTGTCGGCGACGCTGATTATCCTGTTCACGATCTATGGTGCATTTCTGCAGCATTCCGGCGCCGGCAAGTTCTTCATCGATTTCTCGCTGGCGCTGATGGGCGGAAAGTCGAACAGCGCCGGCCGCACCGTGGTGCTGTCGTCATTCCTGCTCGGCGGCCCCTCCGATCGGGCGTCGCCACGACCGTGATGATCGGCACCGTGGCGTATCCAATGATGGCCAAGGCAGGCTTCGAGAAAAACGCCGCGGGCGGATTGCTTGCAGCCGGCGGCTTGGGCGCGATCCTGTCACCGCCGGTGCTTGGAGCCGCCGCGTTCCTGATCGCCGAGTTTCTCAAGATCAGCTATCTCGACGTGATCTGGATGGCGACCATCCCGACCTGTCTTTATTACATGTCGCTGCTGTTCATGGTTGAACTGGACGCCAAGAAATTCCACGCCAAGAACGTGAGCTTCACGCCGGAGATGTCGCTCGGCCAGATGACCAGGCGGTACGGCTTTCACTTCATCTCGCTGCTCGCCGTGGTCGTCTTCATGGTTATCGGCTATTCGGCATCGCTGTCGGTGTTTTACGCCATCGTCGTTACCTTCGCGCTGAGCTTCCTGCGCAGGGAAACGGCGTTGGTGCCGACCAAGCTGGTGAAGGCGCTGGCCGACGGTTCGATCGGCGCGCTGAATGCCGCGACCACCTGCGCCTGCGCCGGCATCGTCGTTGGCGTCGTCACGCTGACGGGTCTCGGCCTCAAGTTCTCGGCGATCGTCATCAGCTACGCCGGCGGAAGCCTGCTGCTGACGGCGATCTACACCTCGCTGATCGTGTGGATCATCGGCCTCGCAGTGCCGGTGACAGCCTCCTACATCATCTGCGCCGTGATCGCGGCACCCGCGCTGATCAAGCTCGGCGTGCCGGACTACGCCGCGCACATGTTCATCTTCTACTATGCGGTCTTGTCGGAGGTGTCGCCGCCGACGGCGCTGTCTCCGTTCGCGGCAGCCGCCATTACCGGCGGGGATCCCTACAGGACCACCCTGCAATCCTGGAAATACACGCTGCCGGCGTTCCTGGTACCGTTCGTGTTCGTGCTCGACCCGCAGGGCGTCGGCCTGCTGCTGTCGATCCCCAAGGGCGGATCGTGGGTCGATATCCTCGAAATCACGATCAAGACAAGCTTCGGGCTGCTGGCTCTGGCCGCGTTTGCCCAGAACTGGGCACTGCGACAAAATACGCGGGTCGAGCGCGGCCTGCTTCTGCTATCCGGAATGCTGCTGGTGTTTCCAAGCCTGATCGAGGCGATTATCGAATGGATCACCGGCCGCGATATCAGCTACACCTATGTGCCCGGCCTGATCATTGGTCTCGGCGTATTGCTGTGGCAGGCCAGAACGCCGGCACCGGAACGACCGGCACTCACAACGTAATAAGGAAGTGATCAAGGATGACGACAATGAAAAAAACCGCAACCATACTGGCCGTCACGATTTCTGCCGCACTCGCCTTCGCGGGCATCGCCTACGCCCAGCAGAAGACCATGTCGATTGGAACCGGCGGCACCGGCGGCGTCTATTATCCGCTCGGAGGCGCCGTAGCCAACGTGCTCTCGAAGAACCTTCCCAACGTGCAAGCCACCGCCGAGGTCACCGGAGGGTCGATCGACAATCTCAAACTGATCGGCGCCGGCAAGAGCGAACTGGCCTTCACCATGGCCGATGCCGCGCTTGACGCGCTGCAGGGCCAGGACAAGTTCAAGAGCGGCAAACTGCCGTTGCAGGCGCTGCTTGTGGTCTATCCGAACCGCATGCATGTCGTGACGGTGGAAGGCACCGGCATCGAAACCATGGCTGATTTGAAAGGCAAGCGCGTTTCGACGGGATCTCCGGGTGGCGCCACTGAAGTGATGGCGTTCCGCGTCATCGAGGCCGCCGGCCTCGACAAGGACAAGGACATGAAGCGTGAGCGGCTCGGCGTTGCCGAATCCGTCAATGCCATCAAGGACCGCAAGATCGACGCGTTCTTCTGGGTCGGCGGCATTCCAACCGCTGCGGTGACCGATCTCGCGGCAACGCCGGGCATGAAGATGAAGCTGGTCGACCACAGCGATACGGTCGCGAAAATGAACGCCAAATACGGCAATCTCTATTCCCCCGGCAAGATCAAGGCGGGCTCGTATCCGGGCTACGACAAGGACAACGCCATCGCCGAAGTCTGGAACCTGATCGTGACAGGCGACAAGATGAGCAATGAGGACGCCTACACCATCGTCAAGACGCTGGTGGAAAAGAAGGCCGACATTGTCGCCGTGCATAAGGAAGCCGAGAGCTTCTCACTCGACAACCAGGTGCAGGACCGCTCGCCGATCCCGTTCCATCCCGGCGCGCTGAAATACTTCAAGGGAAAAGGTATCGGCGGCTAAGCATCAGGATTGGCCGTCCGGATCGAGCAAACGCAAGATCGAGACGACGCAGATCGGAATGACCGCGGTCCGTCGAGGACCGCGGTCTTTTTTGTCGGGGGCTTGCCGCCGGCGAAAGAACTCCGAGCCGCTGCCATGTCGAAGCGTTCTCGGCAACGGAAACATGGCGACCCCGGCGAGCGATCACAGACGTTAACGCGCAGCGCTAATCAAATACGCGCAAAGCCCGGGATTGGTGCGTTGCACCCGTCAGCCGCGTCAACGAAAACAACGGATGAACGCGCCTTGCGCCGCGACGAGCCGGCGATTTCGGCATCTTCGCTAAAATTTTAGTTTGATCGGCTGCTTTAACCTTACTGAAGTAATCATCGCATCGTCTGCAAAATTCCATCATTACCGCCGCAAGACAGATGTACGACATCTCCCGGGGTAGCTGCTGGGAGGCGGTGATGAATCAACTCAACTTCAACGGATATGCACAGGCGGGTCACTTCGGACACCGAAAGCTGACGCCTCGCGCCTGCGTCGTCGATAGCAAGAAACACCTTCGGTTGTTCCTTTCTGACGCGCTCGAGGACCTTGGCTTCGTCACCAGTGAATGCGGCCAGGCCCGCGATTTGGCCGGCGTTCTGGAGATAGAACAACCGGATCTGCTCGTGCTCAGTGTGTGTGTCGACAGGATCGAGATCGGCGAAATTCTCGAGACACTTGTCCGGAAAAACTTCGGCGGCAAGGTTCTCGTCATCGGCGAACCGGAGTCGATTATGGTAAAGGCCGTTCGGCAAATTGGCGAGGAATACAGCATTGCCATGCTGCCCTCGCTGCAGACACCTTTCAGCGCCGGGAGCCTGCGTGACAGCGTGGCGACGCTGCTGCCTGCCGAGCCGGCTCCGAGCCCGGCGGTCGACGTCGCCGAGGCGCTCAAGGCCGGCTGGCTCGAACTGTGGTACCAGCAGAAAATCAACGTCCGCACGCTGGTCCCCAGCGGAGCAGAAGCGCTGGTGCGGATGCGACATCCCGCCTGGGGCGTGGTCCCGCCGGCTTACTTCATTCCCGATGACAAGGATCCGCATTTTCGCGCCTTGTCCGAATTCGTGGTCGGGCGCGCCATCGAAGATTGGCGCTATCTGCTGGAGAGCCAGGGTCCGGTCGACCTTTCGATCAATCTGCCGGTATCGTTCTTCGAACATGCTCAGGCGGTGCGCGACCTCTGTCGCGCCATCCCTGCCCATCCTGCATTCGGCGGACTGCTAATCGAGATCAACAGCAGCGAGGCGACCGACAATCCGGATCTGGCGATAGAGGCCGCCAAACGGCTGCGCCTTCATAATATCGCGTTCGCGATCGACAATGTCGGCGCGGAGTGGCCGTCCCTGATGGAGCTTCGGAGCTTCCCGTTCGCCGAGCTAAAGGTCGACCACCAGTTCGTCAACGGCAGTGCGGATAACCGGCTGAAACAGACGGTCTGCCGGCGGATCGTCGAGCTGGCCCACGAGCACGGCGCCCGCGCCATCGCTCAAGGCGTCGAAACCCGCGCCGATTATCTCGCCGCACACGACATGGGCTTCGATCTGGTTCAGGGCTATCTGTTCGGCAAGCCGCAGGGGGTCAAAAAATTTGCCCGGTCGCGGCCTCAACTTGCATCCACCTCCAACAAGGAGCCCTGAGTGGGGCCGGGCCTCACTCGAACTTCATGTCGATGCATTTCGAGATGTCGGAGCCGAGGCCTGACGAGATGATGATGCAGCCGCGCACCTTCGGCGCATTGTTGTCGCTGGCCCACACCGAATAGCCGCCAGGGCCGAAGAACGTGTTGGTGTTCGGCGGCTCAGTTTCGGTGGCGTCGAACGAATAGTTCGAGTCGGCATCGAAGATGCGGGGGCTTCTTGGTGCAGCCGCCGTCGGACTGCACGTTGATGACCTCCTTGTTGTCTCGCGTCAGCGCGAGCGAGACCTGACAGCGGTAATATTCAGAGGTCTTGGTGTTGAACACATACGCGTAGGATTTGCATGTCGCTGTGTTGAGCCGACCCGGCGCCAGGCCGCGGCTGCAGGCGATCCGCTGGTTGTTGGAGAGCTTGAAATCGTCGGCTGCTGCGGCCGAAGCCAGCGTCATGAACGACAACGCAACACCGAAACCGATTTTCATGACGTGGTTCATACGAATCATCCCTATGACGTTCTTCGCAATGCAAAGCTTGTAACCGGAAACCGGAACATAGTCAGGAAGTCGAAGGCGGGAAATCACAAAGTCTCAAGGGCGGTGTGATGCGTCGAAGGTGCTAATTGACGGAATAATACCGTTCGTGATTTGTTCAAGACATGGGGCAGAAGCCGCCGCTTGGGCTGCTGGGAGGATGAGACGATGAGAGTTTCGACCAAGACAATTTTAATGGCGGCCGCGCTGGCAGGGCTGGCGACATCCGCATTGGCGCAGGCTTCTGCACCCACGCCTTGGGAGCTGAAATCGGACATGGGGTACGCCTACGCCAAGGATGGCAAGACGCTCTCCTACAAGATGGGCACCAACAATGCCGGGACGCTGCTGAAAGGCGCCAAGAAGGTGCCGAAGGGCACGCTATTCTTCCTTGGCCAGAACGGGCAACTCTACATGCGGCCCGGCCCCTATCTGGAGAGCGACGGCTCTTTCATGTTCGGGTCGAATTGACCGGCGTCAACGCGCTGGATGTCATCATCCGCGAAGGCGGATGATCCAGTACGCCGGGCCGCCTGCCATCTTATCTCGATAGCGCCGGTTACTGGATGCCCCGCCTTCGCGGGGCATGACGGCTGGCGCTACACCAGCGCTAAAACGCCGCGGCCAGTTCCTTCGCGCCGGGCTTGTTGCTGTTGAAATCCATTCGCTCGTCGGTGACCGCGAGCAGCTTCGCCACGGTGTTGTGGCGGATTGCGACGGGGTTGCGCTCGTAGCCGCCGCGCTGGAAGAAATTAGAGGTCGGCACCCGCTCGCGCATCGCCTGCGGCATGGTCACCATGTCGAGCCCGGTGGCGTCACCGGTCAGGTTCATCATTTCGAGTTCGGCCGCGGTCAGCGGGCGATTGTAGCCTTTGGCGCGCGCGAAATGGACCGAGGTCAGGAGCTTGTGGGTCTGCAGCATCGGCCCGACGTCGATGTCCAACACCATGGCATGGACCGCCCAGCCCTGCGGCGTGTTGGCGAGCTTTTCGTGTTCCGACCAGGTGTCCGGGACAGTACGCGAGAACGCCACCATTTTCTTCAATACTGCGAGCTTGTGATCCATCGCCTTGCGCGGCGCGCCCGACAGCGTCGCGGCCTTCGCCGTCAATTCCTTGATGAACTCGTGGCCCTGCTCGGCCATCAGTTCGACGCTGTTGGTGGTCAGCAACTGGTTGTAGCCGATCGCGGTCGAGATCGCGCGGGAGCCCGGCCGCGACGCGCTCAGTCCCGACTGCATGTCGTAATTGCCGTTGCCGCCGGTCTCGAACGAATAGACTCGCACCGCCTGCTCGCGCGTCAGCCCTGCGGCCTCCGCGTAGCGTGCATAGGCGCGCTTGAATTCGACTTCGGCGGGCGGCCGTTGCGGCGTGAACTGGAAATGTTCCGCGGCGGCCTGGAGGAAATCGGCGACCACCGGCAGCGGCTTGCGCTCGCGTGGCGGCTTTTCTTCCTCCGGCACCGGACTCACCGGCCGCTTCGGACCGCTATAGACCGGCGGCTGCGTCAGCACATAGTCGTCGAGCGTGATGGCCTGCCGCTCCCGGCGCTTGGCGTTGCGCCCCTTTCGTTTCTCCGAGACCGACGCCCAATAGGCGCCCGCCTCCTGATCGAACGCGGCGCGCGCTTCCTGATACTCTTTCAACTTGCGGCGATATTCGGCGATCGCCTGTGGCGAAGCCGCCTGCGCCATTGCATCCGCAGTCGATCGCGTCTCCGCATCCATCGCCACGGCAGGCAGCGCGCCCGCGAGCAGCGCGAGCGCGACAAATCCGGAACCAATGCGAATCAATTGCGGGCGCATCGCCCTCTTGTAGCAAGCATGCCCGCGAAGTCAGCCCCGAAACGGTGCGGTCTTCGGCGGTAGTTTTCTTCCCTTCTCCCCTTGTGGGAGAAGGTGCCTTCACGAAGTGAAGGCGGATGAGGGGTTCTCTCCGCGGAGATAGACCCCTCATCCGGCTTGCCGCCGCTTCGCGCCGTCGATCCACCTTCTCCCACAAGGGGAGAAGGAAGAACGATCACTCCTGCTCGACGCCGCTGGCCTTCACCAGTTGCGACCACTTCTTCTCGTCCTTGTCGATGAAATCGGCATAGGCTTCCGGCGTGCCCGGCGTGATCTCGGTGCCGTCGTTGCCCAACTGCTTCTTCACCTCGTCGGAAGCAAGCGCGTCGCGCAGCGCCTTGTTGAGCTTGTCGATGATCGGCCGCGGCGTGCCGGCCGGCGCCGCAAGGCCGTAATACAGCGAGGCATCGAACCCGGCGAGCCCCGCCTCCGCCATTGTCGGCACGTCGGGCAACAGGCCGGAGCGGGTGACGCTGGTCACCGCGAGTGCGCGCAGCTTGCCCGCGGCGATGTTGGAATGCGAGGCCGGGATCGGCGCGAACGCCATCGGGATGTGGCCGCCCAGTAGATCCGTCAGCGCCGGGCCGGTGCCTTTGTAGGGGATATGCACCAGCGTGATGCCGGCGGCGCGGGCGAAATATTCGCCGGTGATGTGGCTGGCAGTGCCGGCGCCGGCCGAGCCGAAATTGACTTTGCTCGGATTGGCCTTCGCGTAGGCAATCAGTTCGGCGACGGTCCTGGCCGGGAACGACGGATGCACCACCAGCGAATTCGGCGCATTACCTATCAGGCCGATCGGCGCAAAATCCTTGCGCGGATCGTAGCCGGGGTTCCTGTAGAGCGAGGGACCGATTGCGAGCGTGCCGGTGTAGCCCAGCAGCAGCGTGTAACCATCGGGGTCGCTTTTCGCGACCGCCTTGGTGCCGACGGTGCCGCCGGCGCCGGGACGGTTGTCGACCACGACCTTCTCGCCGAGCAGTTCGCTCATCTTGTCGGCAATGCCGCGGCCGACGATCGAGGTGCTGCCGCCTGGCGCAAACGGAATCACCAGCGTGATCGCGCGGGCTGGATAGGTTTGCGCCTGCGCTGAATCGGACGCTGCACTCAGGCCGAGCGTGGCGGCGGCAACGCAAAGCCTCTTGATCCACGTAAGCATGATGAGGGCGCTCCCAAGACTATTCTTCTTGTTGGCGTGGCCATCGTCGCTGAAACGACCGCTGTTCGCAACCCGGCTCGCGGACGACGCGACGGTTCCGTCATTGCAATGACGGATTACTTCCAGGCGAACACCGGTTGCTCCAGTTCTGCCACGCGAGTATCGCGTCCCGCCAGCACCTCGCTGAATTGATAGATCAGCGCCGCCGTCGGCGCATGGATATGCTGGCCAGCATGGCGGAAGCGGATCACGCGCCGTGTGCTTTCGGGGATCTTGGTGAAGCTGAAGGCTCCCGCCTGCTCGATATCGTCGAGCGCGACGCGATGCACCGAGGCGACCTCCGCGGGGTTGGGCATGATTTCAGCGCTGGTGCTCACCCAGACCACCACAGGCGTGATGAGATAGCCTGATCGCGTCGGATAATCGTCGAGGAGGCCCAGCACATCGCCCTCCCCGAGCCCGACGTCGAGTTCTTCGTGAAGTTCGCGCAGTGCGGCTTGCGCCTGCGTCTCGCCGGGGTCGCAGCGCCCGCCCGGAAGCGCCCATTGGGCCGCATGCGAGCGCAGGCTTGCGGCGCGGCGGGTCAGGAGAAACGACGTTCCGCCGCCGGCCTCGGATTCCGTCAGCGCAATGGCGACGGCGGCGCGCTTCAGCGTCGGCTCCGCCTCGCCGGATGGCGTCCGCGCAAATGCTGCGCAGAGCTCTGCGATATTCCGCCGGGTGGTATCGTTAAATGACCGGGTCATCCCGCTTGACTACAACACAAGCGCGCCCGATGAAATGACCTCGACAGCATGACAGCCCGCAAGGAACGGAAAGCACGACATGACCAGCAAGGCCGCGGACAAACTCAAATCCGACGGCTGGAAGATCGTCGAAACCTCCGGATTCCTGCATCTGATCGGCCCGCTGTGGCAGCGCGTCGTCGACGGCGTGCATGAATATGCGCTGATCGCCGAGGACAAGCACCACAACCGCCGCGGCCTGGTGCAGGGCGGCGTGCTGATGACTTTCGCCGACCGCACTTGCGGCATGACCGCCCGTTTCGTTTCGGGGAAGCCGACGCTGGCGACCGTGCAGCTCGATACGCACTTTGTCGAAGCCGGCAAGATCGGCGAGGTCTTGGTGTCGAAGCCGCACGTGGTGCGCTCCACCCGCAGTCTCATTTTCATCACAACCGAAGTAACCGTCGACAAACGCTGTATCGCGATGGCGAGCGGTGTGTTCAAGATATTGAAGAATGAGAGCTAGACTGAAACGCCGTCATTCCGGGATGGTGCGTCAGCACCAGACCCGGAATCTCGAGATTCTCAGATGCGCAATTGCGCATCATAGTTCGATGCTTCGCATCGCCCCGGAATGACGATCGGAGGACCACCCGATGCAATATCGTCAACTCGGCCGCAGCGGCCTGAAGATTTCGCCGATCTGTCTGGGCACCATGATGTTCGGCGGACCTACCGACGAGGCGACGTCGTCGCGGATCGTCGCAAAGGGGCGCGAGGCCGGCATCAACTTCATCGATACCGCGGACGCCTATAATGGCGGCAACTCGGAAGCGGTGGTTGGCCGGGCGATCTCAAACAACAGGCACAGCTGGATTCTGGCGACAAAACTCGCCAACCAGATCGGCGACGATCCCAATCGCGGCGGGCTGTCGCGGCGCTGGGTGATGCAGGCGGCGGAAGAAAGCCTGAAGCGGCTCGGCACCGATACCATCGACATCTACTATTTGCACAAGGAAGACCATGCGACGCCGCTGGAGGAGACAGTGCGCGCGATGGGCGACCTGATGCGCCAGGGCAAGATCCGCTATTTCGGCGTCTCAAACTACCGCGCGTGGCGCGTCGCCGAAATCTGCAACATCTGCGACGATAACGGCATCGGCCGGCCGATCGTTAGCCAGCCCTATTACAATGCGATGAACCGGATGCCGGAGGTCGAGCACTTTCCGGCTTGCGGCTATTACGGTCTCGGCATCGTACCCTACAGCCCGCTGGCGCGCGGCGTGCTGACCGGCAAGTACAAGCCTGACGCGGCACCCGACAAGGAGACGCGGGCCGGCCGCGCCGACAAGCGCATGATGCAAACCGAATGGCGGCCGGAATCCTTGCAGCTCGCCCAGCAGATCAAGCAGCACGCGGAGGCGCGTGGCATCACCGCCGGACAGTTCGCGGTGTCATGGGTACTGAATTCGTCGTTCGTCTCAGGCGTGATCGCAGGTCCCCGCACCGAGGAACAGTGGGACGATTACATCCGCGCGCTCGACTATCACTTCACGGCCGAGGACGAGGCGCTGATCGACCGGCTCGTGGCGAGCGGCCATCCCTCGACGCCGGGGTTCAACGATCCGGCCTATCCGATCGAGGGACGCCGGGCGCGGACGGCGGAGTGATCCACGGCCGGTAGCGATGCCCGATCACTCTGTCCACCGCCGCGATTGCCTCGCGCTGCATCAAGGCTGGAGCGGGTCTGGCATCATGGCGCATGTCCGGACCCACTTGCGAATGATCGCTTCCAGATCCTCAAAGCGTCAGTGTTTGGATTGGAGGCTGACGATGACGCCGGTAGGCTCGGGCTCGTGCGGCGACAGCTTCGTCAGAGTTTCATCGCTCCAATAGGCAAGGTTTACGATCATGCCGATTGGAGATTCCATCGCGGAAGCCTCTGTGGGTTCCAGGACGTTGAGCCCACCGCTGTCGAGGAAGAACGTATGATCCCCAAACATGCTGGCCAGTTGCGGGACCACCGGATGATCGTCGGGAAGGGCCTGAGCATCGAATTGCATCAAGGCGCGTTCTACCTGTGACGAGTTCAATTTCATGAACGACTCCTTCTGGTTTCTTGGTTGATTGAGCCGCGCACGCGGCTGCTTCCTACGGAGGATACCAGTCGTCAAGAGTGTCAGATCTTGATCGCTCGTCCCCACCAGCGCTGTGCGCTGGTTCGCAAGTCCTTTTTCATTCCGCGGCAACGCCAATTGAATTTGGGATAATGGCGCCTGTTTGCGTTGGTTCAACCCGGCAACGAAACTAAGTTCGCAATGTTCCGAAGGAAGTCAATTTTGAAATCTTGTGGCGCCCGGCGCGCAATGGAACCTCGCGGAAATGTTCCCGGCCGGCTTTCCGTCTAGAAGGCTTTCCATCTAAAGGTAAAGGGCTTGGGCTATTTTCCATCCGAATCGGATGCAGCCTTGCCAATTCGTCGAGCGACAAACGGGCTTCCTCATCGGTCAACGCGAAACGGACGATGACGTCTTGACGGCTGACCTGCCCCCAAAGCCCATCCGATGACCATTTCTGCGGCGCAGGCCCGCGCAGACCTTCGACCCAAACAAAGTACCATTTCGTCATGGGAGCACCTCTTGGCTCTCGGTTCGGAACCAGATGCCTCGTGGTCTCGTTGAAAAGACGTCGCCGGCCTCGAACGTGAAAAGACCGTTCGGCCCGCGCTGGTTCCTTCCGGGATCGGCGACCTGCACCCGGAAGTTTCGTACGCACCCTACGATAAGGATTTTCGCCATGGAGATCAGCAATTTTAAGGACATGTACCTCGCTGAACTGCAGGAGCTGGTGAGTGTGGAGGACCAACTCACGGAAGCGTTGCTGCGCATGGCAGCAGTCGCGTCGCACCCGGCGCTAAAGGATGCCCTGGTGGACCACCACGCGGAAACGGCCAGGCAGAGGGAGCGCCTTGTGGCCATACTTCACAAACATGGCGCGGACCCGACAGCGCATGTCGATCAGGCCATGCAGGCCCTCGTCCGCGAAACCCGGAAGATGCTCGACATGTTGAAGGGAGACGATCTTCGAGATGCGGGTCTGATCGCATCAGCCCAGAAACTTGAGCACTATGAAATTGCCGCCTACGGGTCGGCAGCCGCCCTTGCTGGCCAGCTCGAACTGCGTGACGACCAAATGATATTGCACGACAGTCTGCTGGAAGAGAAGGAGGCCGACGCCCTTCTCACCGATATCGCCAAGGGCGAAGTAAATCCGGACGCGCTGGCCGCCTGATTATTGCACGCGACAATGCCGGAAGAAGTACACGGTAGCTGGCGATTTCGTGTGGAAACTCGGCGCGGTTGGCGAGCAGAACGACGCCAACCCCGCGCCTGGGTACGAGCCCTACATAGGCTGATGCATTGTTGAGACCGCCCGGTTTGTCGACGATGTCTACTCCGTCCACATCGATATTTTCCCAAGCCATCGCTTGCCCGAACTGCGGGCTGACACAGATTTTTCACGCTGTGTCATCTGCAAATAGCGCTGCTGGTTTCCCCGCGGACCGATTGGCATACCGTTATCGGAATAACCCTGGACGACGCGTGGCATCAGCACCGGACTCATGATGGCACGGTGGTCCGGCCCCCGTCGGGGAAGCAGCGTCGAGTTCATCTTGAGAGGCCTCAGGGATACGGCTCTCGATGAGTTCGTTGATCGGAAGCCCGTACCGACGCTCAAGCGCGAGCTGCAGCAGCACGTAACCAGCGTGCCGGCTTCCGCGGATTAATTCAGATTTGCCGTGGCCTGTGACCGAACAGCCACAGACTTTAGACCTCGATTCTGGTCTGTTTAGCTTGGTGTTGGCGCGTTCTTGGGCAGAGAAAAATGAAAATCGCTTCCTCGAATATTTGCCGGATGACACTTGCCGCTGCAGCGGCGTTGGCGCTTCATTCTCAGGCAGCCCGGGCGGATGAGAACGGTGTATCCCTTTGGCTTCCCGGCCAATTCGGAAGCCTCGCTGCCGCCCCGGCGGTTCCGGGATGGTCGCTCGGCGTGGTCGGCTATCACACCAGCGTGGACGCTTCCGGCAACGTTGCGGCAGCGCGCCAAATTTCGATAGGCCAGGTCCCGGCGACGGCAAACGTCAATCTCAACGCCAATCTGAATGCCAGTGGCAATCTGATGTTTATCTCTCCAACCTACACCTTCGCGACACCCGTGCTCGGCGGCCAACTCGCCGTCGGCGTAATTGGCGCTGTCGGCCACCTTGACACCAGCATCGCCGGTACGCTGACCGCACAGGTCGGTCCCATCGTCGCGACACGCAGTGGGTTCCTGTCGGATTCGCTGACCGGCGTCGGTGATCTCTATCCGTTGGTGACACTGGAAATGGAATCAGGGCGTCCACAATTACATGGTCTACGGGTTCGGTGACATCCCGGTCGGATCCTACGACTCCAGACGCTTATCCAATATAGGCATCGGGCATGGCGGCATCGACTTCGGCGCCGGCTACACCTACCTCAACCCGACGACGGGAATCGAATTTTCCGGCGTCGGCGGCTTCACCTACAATTTCAAGAATCCAACCACGCAATATCAAAGTGGCATCGACTTCCATTTTGACTGGGGAGCATCGCACTTTCTGTCCAAGCAGCTTTTTGTCGGCGCGGTCGGATATGCTTACCAGCAGGTAACGGACGACTTCGGAGCCGCGCCTTTCCTTGGCGGATTCAGGTCGCGCGTTTTCGGCATTGGCCCCCAGCTCGGCTATCTGTTCCCGATTGGAGACAAGCAAGGATATCTGAACTTCAAGGGTTACAAGGAGTTTGCCGCAGAAAACCGTCCCGAGGGCTGGAACGTCTGGTTGACTTTCGCAATCTCGAATGCCGCGCCGACATCAACAGTTACGCCCACGAGGCATTCAATTACGAAGTAGAGCCTTGAAGCCGGTCGCATGGCCGCTCCATTAATGAGCCGCCTTGGCACTATCGTTTGCAAACTGCCGCAGCCGTCGCGCTCGCGAATTGCTGATGCGGTCGGCGCGCGGACAGAAGTCCGGTCGGCTTTCGCACCGATACGCGCGGCAAAGTCGGTGGTTGCCTTCTTTGCCACGCCGTCCTCGTTTTCTACTCTCTGTCAATCTTGGCTGTCAGCACTACCGCGGTTTCATGCGCTCGAGTTCATTGAGCCGCTTCAAGGCTGCCTGCTGCCGGAGGAATCCATAATTGATGCCACTCGCATTCAACGAACTGCCTTCCTGATAGGGGAATTGATCGAAATCGGAGAAGAACTCCTTGATCTTTCCCTGCACGGGCACGATCAACCACATGTTTTGGGCGAGGAAGTTTACCGCTCCTCCTCCCTCCTCCATACCGCGCTCGTAGGGGTCCATGCGCAGGTTAGCGATCAGCGACCATGACGGCACTTCGCGGGTCGCAGTCGCGATGTTTCCCTTCGACGCAGTGGCAAAACTGAGCTTCCAGTCGTTCCAGCGGATCGCATTGAGATTGCCCCCCTGATCGAAGTAGTAGATCGAATCCCGGGGTGACGTCTGGGTTTCGCCCTTGAAGAAGGGCATGAAATTATAGCCGTCGAGATGAACCCGGAAACTCTTGCCTCCTGCACCGGCAAATCCCGCCTTCATCTTTTCCTTGATGTCCGAATCCCGGCGGCTGCGCAAAGTGTCGGGAACCAATCGATCAACGAGATGATCTCGTTGTATTGCGTCCCCGGCTTCACCACGCCCGGCCATCGCACCATCATCGGGATACGGAAGCCGCCCTCCCATGTCGTGCCCTTCTCGCCATGAAACGGCGTCATGGCTCCGTCCGGCCACAGAGCGATTTCAGCGCCGTTGTCAGTCGTGTAAAGGACGATGGTGTTGTCGGCGATGCCGAGATCGTCGAGTTGCTGAAGCAACTCACCGACCATTCCATCGTGCTCCACCATGCCGTCGGCGTGAATGCCTTTCCCGCTCTTGCCACGGGATGACGCCTTCAAGTGAGTGAAGATGTGCATTCGCGTCGAGTTGAACCAAACGAAGAACGGCCGATTTGCCCTGGCCTGCCGGCCGATGAAATCCTTGGCAGCGCCGAGGAATTCCTCGTCCACTGTGGGCATGCGCGCGGTGTTCAGCGGGCCTGTATCTTCGATCTTTCCATCCGCTGATGATTTGATGACGCCGCGGGGACCAAACTGCTTACGGAAGTTCGGATCCTTCGGATAGAAGTAACCTTCCGGCTCCTCTTCCGCGTTCAGGTGATAGAGATTGCCAAAAAATTCGTCAAAGCCGTGCTTCGTCGGCAGATGCTCGTCGCGGTCGCCCAGATGGTTCTTTCCGAACTGTCCGGTGGCGTAGCCTTGGGTCTTCAGAGCGTCGGCGATCGTCGGCATCCAATCCTGGATGCCATGGGGATCACCGGGCATGCCGATGGTGAGAAGGCCGGTCCGGAAAGGCTCCTGTCCCAGAATGAAGGAGGCCCGGCCGGCTGTGCAGCTTTGCTGACCGTAGGCGTCGGTGAAGATGGCCCCCTCGCGCGCGATGCGGTCGATGTTAGGCGTGCGATACCCCATCATCCCCATAGTGTAGGCGCTGATCTGCGGAATGCCGATATCATCGCCGAAGATGACGAGGATATTCGGCCTGCGGCCCGAGGCGGGCGCCGCCGGAGCCGCCGAAGGAGCGGCTTTCTGGGCTTGTGCAAGCGCCTGCGACGTCAGCGTCGCTGCCGCGACAAGTGATGACGAACCGAGCAGTACAGCCCGGCGGTTCATGACTGAATTATCACAACACGTGGCATCGGCGACGGTGTTATCCTGCTTCCTCTCACTGCTCATTCGACGCTCCTTAAATTTCCTAAGGTTGGTTGTGGCCGTTACTCCGAGTCGTACGTTCTGCTTGATCAATCTCCTTCTTCGTTCATCTGGCAGGCCTTCTGCCTCCATAGGCCGGAGCGCTCGAAGCCCCGACTGGATTGAGGTATTGAGGTAGACGCGCGCTTTCGCGACGTCGGGCGTGCGGGCGCAGACTGCGCCGAGCAACAATGACGTGGTGCAGCAGTTGGCGCGGTGACCAGCGGTGCGACTCGTGCTGTCTTGCGAACAATTCGTTCTCGAGAGCGCCGATCTGGAGATTCAGGGCGGGGTCGCATGCAACCGCCTTGAAAGCGCCAAGCGTGTTGGCCGGTGGGGCGGCGTCGAAAAGCGGCAGCCAGTCAAGCAACGCGAAGTACGCGCTCCTTGCATCGCGATGACGAACCGCGCGGCGAAGCCTGCCGAAGGCGAAGGACTCGGATTGCAGATATTCCTGCCGCCACTTGCGATAACAGCCCGCAATTCGCCGGACCACGACGGGTGCGGCCCAGCCCAGCCCGGCAACAATGAGGGGCACGAGCAGCGCGAGCAGCCAGTGGTCCGCGATGAGGCCGATGAGGCCATCCCACGTCCAACCCTTGCCTGACCGGCCAATGGACGTCGTGCTCCCGGCAGCCGGATTGGCGGCAACCTTCAAAGGCACGGCATCGAGATGAACCTCCTCGATCTTGCCGCTGCCGACGTTCCACCATTTTATGTTGATCGCGGGCAGCGAATAATCGCCGGGCCGTTCCAGCATGTAGGTCGCGGAATCGACGCGGGTCGAGGTCATGACGTCGGTGCGCCCCTCCGTCCTGTCCTCGAGCGCGGGCTGCGCCGGATAAAGCCTGAGGCCGTCGATGTCTGCGAATGGCTGCGGGGGCAGCAGCATCGCGGGCGTGCCTTCGGCTGTGATAGTCACAGTTCGCGTGACTGCATCGCCCGCCTTGAGCTGGTCCGACGAGCGTTTGATCCTTTGCTCGACGCTCAGCTTGGTTGCCCCCAGAAATGGCCGAAGCTCGGCGGCGGCTTCCGGAATGAAAGCTTCAAACGAAACACGGGGCAGCGCGATCTCAACCTCGCGCGTCGCCGGCGGCTCGGCTGCATATTTGACGTGGACCTTCTGGTCGGAGATGGCGTAGGAGCCGGGCTCCTGCGGATAGATGGCGTATTCGAAGCGCACGCCGGCGTAGGACACACCGTCCCGTTGCTCGTTCGTGTTAATGCTCTGCAACTGCCGAGTCACGGCGTTGCGCACTTGGAAGCTCGGCAGCTGGGGCGGTGACGTCATGTAGTTCGGCGCCAGCACGACGATGTGGAGCGTCGCTTGCTGCCCGACCACCACGCGCGGCGAATCGATTGTCACTTGCACGATTGGCTCGGGCGCGATGGCCTGCTGCGCCCGCGCATATTGCAACGGCAGAGCGGTCGCGGGCAGGAGGGCGATGGCGGCGAACCAGTGTCTCATGGCGACGCCCCTTTTTGTGCCGGCGCTGCGGCCTGGATCGCGAATTTCAACTTCAGAAAATCGGCGGGCGAGGTCTGGACCTGTCGCATCCAGGCTTCGGCCGCGTCCGCGGTGGTGACGTCTTGCGGCGTGACCTTGATCGTCTTGCCGTCCTTCTGGTTGGGATCCACTCGCATCTCGTCCGGCTTCAACTCCGGCGGCGCGCTATCGTCCTGCTCCTGCTTGCGGCGCTTCTCCTCCCGCGCATCCAGTGCGGCCTGCACGATCGCGCGGTTGGTCTTGGCGGCGAAATTGTCCGGCTGTGCTTTCAGCACATCGTCATAGGCCTTGATGGCCTTCTCATAGGCGTGGTTCTGTGCCTGGGCGTTGCCGAGCGCGAAGGTCCCCTCCAGCGTCTCGACCCGCGAAAATTCCTGCGCGGCGGTGAGGAAGTCATAGGCGCGATAGGCGGAGATGCCGCGCCACATCGGATCCGCGAATAGCTTCGCCGCCGCGCGATAGTCGCCACGGTCGAACGCCAGCCGCCCCTGCTGATCCGGCGTCAACCAAAGACTGGCAAAGCGCGACGTCTCATCCGCCGCCCTCGATGGCCCTGCCTGCGCCACGATGACGAAGGCAACGACCCATGCGACCGTCGTGCCGCGCCGAAACCAGAGCAGGCTCAGCAGCGCAACCGGCAGCAGCAGCCAAAAGCCTTCGTCCTGCCATTGCGTGCCGAACGCGTCGCCTTGGGCGGCCTGAAAGCGTGTTTCGATCCGGCGCTCCAGTCGCAGGATGTCAGAGCCATCGACGCTGACCTGGACGACGTCGCCTCCGGCTAGCGAGGATGCTGCGCCCGCGCTCACGGCGAGCATCACGACATTGTTCCGGCCTGCCGCCTGCCGAATCGCAGCAGTATCGGCGGCGCCGAGGTCGTCGGCGACCAGCAAGATCGTGCCGGCGACAGGCTCGCTCGCGAGCGACTGCGCCGCCAATGCGATTGCGCTCGCCACATTCTTTCCGTCGACGGGCATCAATCCCGGCGCGAGCGCGGCCAGGAACGGTTCGACGACGGCGCGGTCGTCGGTCAGCGGCATCACCAGATGCGCCGTGCCGGCATAGGCGATGAGTCCGGTCCTGGCGCCGGCGCGTGCACCGAGAAGATCCCTGATCTTCTGCTTGGCGCGTTCGAGGCGCGAGGGCGCGACGTCGCTCTCGCTCATCGAGGAGCCGACTGCGAGCGCGATCATCAGCGGCGCCTTGTCCTCGACGAAGGGCGGCAATTCGCGCCGCCAGGTTGGACCGGACAGCGCGATGATGCCGAGCGTCATGCCGGTCGAAACGAGATAGAGCGGGTTGACACTGCGCCCCCGGCCGGGCTGGACGATCAGATGGCTGAGGAGATGCGGCGCAATCACCCCTCCCCATTGCGCCCGCACACTCTGCCGCCAGAGCAACAGGGCGAACACCGCAGCAACCGGGATCAGCGCGATCAGCCATAGCGGGCGCAGCAAGTGGAACGATATGGTGGCCACATCATGCATGGCTGACCGCCCTCATCCGGCGCCATTCGCTTCCGAAGAGGAGCGCGAGCCACAGTAACAGGCCGAGGATCATGGCCGCGCCCAACGGCCACTGAAACAACGGCAGCTTCGGCCGCCATGACAGCGTCTGGAGCTTTGCCGGTGCGAGCCGGTCGATGTCGGCATAGATTGCCTGCAACTGCGCGCCGTCCTCGGCCCGGAAGAAGCGGCCGCCGGTCGCGCTCGCAACGGATTGCAGGACGCTGAGATCAACGCGGTTCTCGCCCGAGGCCGCGGGATCGCCGACGCCGATTGTATAGACAGCGACGTCGTTCTGGCGGGCGATGTCGGCGGCGTGTTCGGGTGGCACCCGGCTCGCCGTATCGTTGCCGTCGGTCAGCAGGATCAGGAGCTTCTGTTTCGCGGTGCTGGTCGCAAAGGTCTTGATGGCGAGCCCGATGGTGTCGCCGATCGCGGTCTGCTGGCCGGCCATCCCGACCGCGGTCTGGTCGAGAAGTTGCTGCGCCGTCTGCAAGTCTTGCGTGAAGGGCACCTGCACATAAGCTTTGGTGCCAAACAGGATCAGCGCAACGCGGTCGCCCTTGCGGCGCGCGATGAAGTCCTTGATGACCCGTTTGACGCCGTCGAGCCGCGTCAGCGTCGGGCCATCCGGCGTCTTGAAGTCGCGTTGATCCATAGAACCCGAGATGTCGATCGCCAGGATCAGGTCGCGCGCGGAGACTTCGCGCGTCAGGGGATCGCCGACCCATTGCGGCCGCGCCAGCGCGGCGACCAGCAGAATCCAGATCGCAATCGCGGCGATCATCTGCACGGCGCGGCGCTCCAGCACGACCGCGCCTCGTTGCGGCGTCTGCCCGGTTGCAGCGGCGAGCCGCTCGAAAAATGGCACCTGTACCGAGGCCTGCCGCGCGCGATAAGGCGGCAGCCACCACCACACCAGGATCGGTAGTGGCAACAAGAGCAACACCCATGGCCAGGCGAACTCAAGCATGGTGCACCTTGATCCAACGTCGCACGAGACCGGAGAGCGATTGCAGCTCGGCATCTTGGAGCGGAATTTGTTGATAAGGCCCGCTGACGAGCAGGCGGCCGACTCCTTGCGAAAACTCCTGCCCGCCATAGGTGCGGTCGAGGAAGGAGAGCCATGCCGGGCCGACCAGGGACACCATTGCTCGCGGGGAAAGGCCGCGAGCGCCGTTCGTCGGACGAGCAAGGTCAGCCCTGTCAGCAGTTCTTCCCTTGCAGAAGAGCCTCCGAGTCCGATCTGGTCCAACTCGGCGAGCGCCTCGCGCCGATAGCGGTTGGCGCGCCGATAATGCATAAGGCGCCACATGGCGACGATCACGACCGCCAACAGCAACAGGATCCCAAGGCGCGCTTCCCAGGTCTGCGGCCACAGGCTCACCTCGCGCGGCAGCGGGATGTCGACGAGACCTGCAACCGGATCGGTCCTGGCGGATTGAGCTTCAGCCACGCGTCGCCTCCGTCTGGCTATGACCGCCGCCGCGCCCGCGACGGGCCGGCAAGCCGCCGAGGAGGCGACGTATCTGTCCGCCAGTGTCCTCCGCGGCGCTGAGAGGCAGGACGGGAATGCCGAGCTCGTAGGTCCAGGCGAACACGCCCTTCAGGCGCTCCTCTGTCGCCTCCAAGATGCTCTTGCGCACGCTGTCGCGCCCGACCTCGAGCCTGATCTGCAACTCGCCATCGGTCACCGTCATGCTGGCCGAGGGCGGAAGGTCGCTTTGCAGTGGATCGTGAACCAGCAGAGCGACGACGTCATTGTGCCGGGCCATCGCGCCGACCATCTTGCGCGTCGCATCATCGGCGCCGTCGAAATCGCTGATGACGATCACGACCGCATCATGCAGCGCACGGCGCTGGGCATGCTCCAGCGCGGTGTTGAGCATGGCCCGCACAGAGACGAGACCGCGCCCGACGCCGAGCGCCTGGTTTTGCGCCACGATGGCCGAGAGGATCTGGAGCACGGCTGCCCGGCTGCGCCGCGGCTTCACCTCGACGAGATCGCGATCGCCAAAGATGATCGCTCCGACCCGGTCGCCGACACCAAGCACGCGCCACGCACCGATCGCTGCAGCCTGCGCCGCGGTCACCGATTTCATGGCGAGCCGGCTGCCGAAGAACATCGACAGGCGCTGGTCGACCACGAGGACCGTCTGCCGATCGCGTTCCTCGTTGAAGACACGGATGTGGGGCTTCTGCAGCCGCGCCGTCACCTTCCAGTCGATGGAGCGGACATCGTCCCCCGCGCGATAGTCCCGGATCTCCTCGAAATTGAGTCCGCGTCCGCGCATGCGCGATGCGAAGCGGCCGGAAAGCAGGCTGTGCACCGGCTGCCGCGGCAGGAAGGAAACCCGGCGTCCGCGATACTCGAGCGCGATCAGCTCGTCGAGATCGACATAGACACCGGGCGCTTTGGCTGATGTCTCGGTCATGACGGCCTCAGGCTGCTGCGACCAGTTCGGTGATCTTGTCGATCACCTGGTCAGGCGTCACGCCCTGCGACACTGCCTCATAGCTGAGGATCAACCGATGCCGCAGGCAGTCATGCATCACCGCACGCACGTGGTCGGGCGTCATAACTCGTATTCGTCGAGCCATGCGCGGGCGCGGGCGCAGCGGTCGAGCGCCAGGCTGCCGCGCGGGCTGGCGCCGACCTGGATCCATTTGCTCAGGGGTTCGCCATAGCGGCCCGGAAAGCGCGTCGCGTAGGTCACGTCGACCATGTATTTCTGGGCGAGGTCCGACACGAAGATGCCGTCGATCTCGCCGCGCGCGTCCAGGATCGCCTGCTGCGGTATCGGGGGCAGTTCCGCGGCGTGGTCCTTCGGCTTCTGCGCGTTCTCTGCGCGATTGAGCTTGATGATCTCGCCCTCGGTGGCCTCGTCGGGATATGTGATGACGACATGCATCAGGAAGCGGTCGAGCTGCGCTTCGGGCAGCGGATACGTGCCCTCCTGCTCGATCGGGTTTTCGGTCGCCAGCACCATGAACAGATCGGGCATCCTGTAGGTCTTGCCGGCGACGGTGACCTGGCGCTCCTCCATCGCCTCGAGCAGCGCTGACTGCACCTTGGCCGGCGCGCGGTTGATCTCGTCCGCGAGCACCAGATTGGCGAAGATCGGCCCCTTCTGGAACTGAAACTGGCCGCCCTTGTCGGTCTGGACGTAGATCTCGGCGCCGGTCACATCCGACGGCAGCAGATCGGGCGTGAACTGCACGCGCGACAGATCGGCGGCGAGATGTTTCGCCAGCGTCTTCACCGCGCGGGTCTTGGCGAGGCCTGGCAGGCTCTCGATCAGCAGATTGCCGTTGGCAAGCAGCCCGATCAGCATGCTCTCGACGAGATGATCCTGGCCGAGTACGGAGTTTCCGATGCGCGATTTCAGCTCGTGTACGGCGTCGCGCGCGGGCCGAGAGCGCTCGAATGTGGCTGCCCCGGTTTTTGGCCTGTATCGAGATCGGACATAAGACCGCCTCTTTGAACCTGGTGCGCTGGGCGCTTTGGACTACTACCGGCGCCGACCTCCGCCATGGAAGCCGCCTCCACCATGGAAGCGGCCGCCACCACGCATTGCTCCACCGCCGCGCATGCCGCCCGCGTGCATGCGCTGGCCGCCAGCACGGCTGAAATTGGGGCGCGCACCGCCATGAGGACGGCTAACACTTTGCCGCGGCCTGACTGCGTCGTGGCGCGCCCCACTTCGCGCGCGCGAAACCTGCTTGCTGCCAGCCCCCCGCGAAACGTTCGCTCGGCGATTGCCCTCGCCCCGCACCGCGACGTTCTTCGGTCCTCGGCCAGCATTGGAGAAATTCCGCTGGCCCGGATTTGAGCGACCCCTGAGAGCTTCCCCGCGCGGCGGCCGTATTGCCGCTGCCGAACCGCGCCGCGACGTTGGCGTTGCGATAGGCAACGCCGCCTCGATGCGCCGGATTGTGGGTCCAGGCGCTGTTGACGACGTTGGTGCGATTAAACTGATTGAATCGATTGACGTTGATGTTCACATCGCGTCGCCACCAGTCGCAACCTCCCCAAATTGCAGCGCCCACTGCGACACCGGCGGTGAACCCGATCACGCCGGCCGCAACGTAGCCAGGTGGATACCAGTAGAATGGTTGGTACGCTGGATAATCCCAAGCACCGTAGACGACCCCCGGATCGTAGACCGGAACGTAGTAGGTCTCGGGGTCGACCGGCTCGATTATGATTGCTTGTTGCATCCCGGCTGGCGGCGTGACACCGGCCGGCGGAGCGGACTTCGTTACTTTCTGCTGTGACGTGGACTTGAGATTGCCCGCGGCATCTGCGCGAGCTCGCAATTTCTGGACGGCGGCCATGACGTCCTGCTGCTGCGCCAGGAAAGCATCGCCAAGCTGCTGAGTCCATTCGAGCTTGTCGTTCATCATCTGCAAAGTCTGCGGGATTGCGGCGAGCGCCTTCACGCTTGGATCCCACGCCTGCTTCTGCATGGCCTCCTCGAGGGCTTTCCCCTTGACCGCTGGATTGTCCTTCGACCAGCGCGCCGCTTCCACCACTTCAAGCGGGTAGGTCGACGCCATGAGAATTTGGGAAAGGAGTGAATCGGGGTAGAGCGCGATCGGTGCGACGAGTTGCTCGAGTTGTCCTTCAGAAAGCGCGGCTGGCGAGGCCGGAGTGGCTGGCGACGCAGCCGGCGCCGCTGTCGGTGGGGACGTTTGCGCCAAGGCAGGCACATCTGTGAGGCCTGAGACAAGAGCCAGCAAGCCCGCGCAGACAACCGAGGCACGCAGCGCCTTCACGATCCTTTCAACCATCATCTCGTCTCCTTCCCCGCCAAGTCGGCGAATCGCACCCATGAGTCAGGACCCAGAGCGTCCCTATTCACTTCGCGTGCGCAGGATGCATCTGAAGCCCACGTGGCTCGTCGATGTGTCGATCGGTTCGGCATGTCGCGCGGCGGGACGATAGCGCCGGCAATAATTGGGCGCGCACAGATGCGAACCGCCTTTCAGAACCTTCCGTGGAATGCGGATACTGGGCTGGCGGGAAGTCCAGGCTCGCGCTTTCAGCGCCGCCGCGCGGATTTAGCGGGATGCAGCACTGCTTAGGCGCATCGGCCTCATGCTTCGTGGACCACCAGTCGGCCGTCCATTCCCAGACATTGCCGATCATATCGTAGAGACCGTAGCCATTCGGCGGGAAAGTCATCACCGGCGAGGTGCGCTCGAAACCGTCGCCGCAGATATTCTGGACTGGAAAGCTCCCCTGCCATGTGTTCGCCATATGCTTGCCGCCCGGCAGAAACGCATTGCCCCAGGCATATTCTTCACCGTCGAGACCACCACGTGCAGCGAACTCCCACTCGGCTTCCGTCGGGAGATCCTTGCCCGCCCATTTTGCGTAGGCGAGCGCATCGGCGTAGGTGACATGCACCACTGGATGATCATCAAGGCCCTTGATGTTGCTCTTCGGACCGTAAGGATGACGCCAATTGGCGCCTTTCATAAAGGTCCACCACTGGCTCCAGTCGCGCAGGTCAGTGACGCGCGCCGGCGGCAAGAACACGAGCGAGCCCGCATAGAGCATTTCGGGGCGTGCGCCGGGATAATCTTTCGGATCCGGGATCAGTTGCGCCGTCGTCACGTGACCCGTCGCGTTGACGAATTGCTTGAACTGCCGATTGGTCACCGGGGTACGGTCAATCCAGAATCCGTCCACTGCAACGCGATGAACGGGCGCTTCTTCGGGGTAATGGTCGTTCGATCCCATGTGGAACGTGCCACCGGGGACCCAGACCATATTCTCGATCACGCCATGGTCCAGATTGCCGATAAATTCGGACGACAACAACATACCGACCTCCGCAACTTCCGTTCATCGTCTCTCTATTGAAAACTGAAGACACGCTTCCAATCGTCTTTCATGCTGACCACGATCCAGCCGTTCGACTGCGCCGCATCAAGCGCCTTGTCGAGCCGACCAAACGACGACTTCCGGTCATACAAGTATTCACGCTCGGCATCGGTATGATGCACGATTAGACCGAGATGCCGGCCGCCCGGGACGGTGGTCCACTGCAACATCTGGAAGTCGCCATCTGAGTTGCCGAACGCTGCGAGTGGGCGGCGACCAATGTGCGAATTGATACCGACCGGTTTGCCGGCTCCATCATCGACAAGATCGATGGCAGGCAGGCGGACCAATACCGGAGAGCCTTTGTCGACCTTGAATTGGGTTTTGATGTTCGATCCCACGACCTGCTCGGGTGGTATGCCGTAGACGCGCTCGCTCCATGGCCGCATGAATTCGATGCCGCCGCCTGAAACGATGAAAGTCTTGAACCCATTGGCGCGCAGATACGCGAGCAATTCCAGCATCGGCTGATAGACCAGTTCGGTATAGGGCCGACCGAACTTCGGGTGACGCGCGGTCTTGATCCAGTCGTTGGCGATTTCCTCAAACTCCGCCGTGGTCATGCCGGCATGAGTTGCCATGACGAGTTCAACCAAGCCCTTTTCGCCGGCCTTGGCGAGCGCGGCGACGTCGTTGTCAAGAACGGCCTTGAAAGGCTGCCTTTTTCTCCATTCCGGATGCCTGTTGGACAGCGCCTTCACCCGATCCAGTGCAAAGGCCAGTTGTACGTACATCGGCTGTTCGCACCAGAGCGTGCCGTCGTTGTCGAATGTCGCAATGCGCTCTGAAACGGGTACAAAATCCGGTGACCCTTCCCGCGCAACTGCAGAGACAAAGTCCAGGATAGATTTTTTCGAGGAGCCCTCATTCCACGACGGAAGGAGATCATCACCCTGTGCTAGTGCAGAACGACTAGCGAGAGACACGGTCGCAGCCGAAACCAGCAAGCCTGCCAGGACGGTGCGCCGGTCAACTGGAGTTCCCTTCATAAGTTCCTTCGCCTCATTCTCCACCAAGACGAACAATTGAACGGCCCCGAAAATTTGGAGCCGTCCATTGCACTTGGTCTAATTGCCTGATGGCAAGCCTATACTAAAGCTGTCCCTTGCAAGCTGTTCCCTGAAGAACTGGAACCGTTGATATTGAGTGAGAGTGATCGGCCCCGCGTAGCCCGCCGCGCTCTGAAGTTTCCGTGGGGGATACTTCACGTAGGTCTGCATGAGGTCCTTGGTCGCCGCATTGATACTGACCAGGGTCCAGGTGTGCTCGGTGTAATTATTCATGAGATGTCGTAGCGCTCCTGCGGGTCTTGCCAGAGATCGAAGACCTGGGGGACCATCGCGACATAGAAATCCGGCCCCTTCCAGCCGAGGTTGCTATCTACTGCGAGACCGCCCGTCTTGACGCCCCCGCCCTGGCCCTGGAATGCCACGGTCGTCATGTCGCTGCGGTTCGGCATGCGGCCCGTTTGCACGGCGGCTCGGCCGGGCGTGCAGCTTGGCTGCGCATAGAAGGACATGAATTGCATGCCTTCGCCCGCCAGACGATCGATGCTCGGGGTCGGCATGCCGCGATTTTCGCCGCCTCCATACGCGCCAGCATCTCCGTAACCGAAGTCATCCGACAGTATCAGGATGATGTTTGGCTTTTCGACTGGGGCTTGTGCCTGAGCTATTGTTACACCGACCCATAGCGGCACTGCGAGCGCCGCAAATGCGCACTGCCTCAATTTGTGCCTTATCGCATTTCTCACAGCACTCACCTCCTAAGTTTCCATTTGCACCTTAAGTTCGGTGCTGCGCTGCCGTTGCGGCATTGCGAACGAAAGTCGGGGACCACATCGATCTGACACGCTTTGTCATCCGATTGCTGGTGGCTTCACCGGCGGCTCAAATGCGCCAGAATTTCATCTTCCAGTTCGCCGAGGAGATTGACGTATTCCTCGGCCTTTCGGCCTCCTTCCCGATTTCCTTCCTTGAGGACTTGTTGCCAATGACGGAGCGCCCTCGTCGCTTCCTCGTAGTCTGAACAAATCGATTTAAACTGCGCATCACGAACGAAGCGGCGCCGAATATCAAGTTCGCGCTGCGGAAAACGGGCCACGATGGATCGAATTTCCTCCATGCAACAAAGCCAGAGTCGTCGGTGGAAGCTCTGGACATTCACGTTGTCGCTCCGATCGCATGCGCGTCAAGGTACGAACGCGTTCGTAACCTCCCTTGCCCGGAGGAAACGATGGAGCGGTCAGCCACCGATCGGTCGACGTCTTGGTCGATCGGTCGGCGCCCGTGCCAGTCAAAATCGCCGGCACCAAATATCTTTAGACCACGGCCTCTCTCTTCCCGCCGCAACTGGCATATTCTAACGCGTCTCTCACACTGCCAGCCGCCGGCGTATCGCCGAGGCTCTTGTCGCCCTCAGAGCACGTAATTCAACCAGGACTTCATCCTCAAAAGAATCCGCCGGATCGCCGCCACCGGGACCCAGTGGTCGCTGTAGATCGCCACCTGGGCGGTAGCGCCGGCCGGCAACTGATAGGGGGTCATGTCGTCCAGGATGGCGATATTGACCGAGGCAAACCCGGGAGACTTTGCCCGGTCTTCAGGATTTAGCAGGGTGCCTGTCGCCTGCAATTGTCCCTGCGACACGGCATCTATCAGCGTCTCGACCTTGCCCCGGAACACGCGGCCGGGGATGGCGTCGAAAGCGATCTCCGCGTCGGCCCCAGGCCTGAGCCGCTGAACTACCGTCTGCGGAAAGGATGCTGAGAAGACCCTGTCATCGCTATGAATGAAAACCATCGCCGGTAGGGAAGCTGCCATCATCCCGGGCCGGAGGAAGAGTTGCGTGACATAGCCGTCGGTTGGGGCAACGACCGTGGTCTGATCAAGGTCGTATTGGGCGTCACGCAGGTCCGCCGAAAGCCGGGCCACCGTGGTGTTGACTCCGCCGACTTCCGAGGTAAAGGCCAGTCGTGCACGTTGCTCGACTGCCTCCGCTTCGGCGACCGTCTGCTTGGCCGCGTCCAGATTGCGTTGCGCGGTGTCGAGCGTGGCCTGTGCGATATCCTTAGCCTGGAAGAGTTGGTACTGTCGGTCGTAGTTTGCCTGCGCCAGTGAAAGCTGGGCATTTGCCTTTTGAAGGCCGGCGGACGTCTGGTCGAGAGACGCCTTGAGTTGCTTCACGCCCTGTTCGGCTTCCGCAAGTGCCGCTTTCTTTTGTTGGACCACGAACTGGTAGGGTGCGGAATCGAGCTTGAATAGCGGATCCCCCTCTTCAACGCCACGTTCGGCTTAACCGGCACCTCGATGACGCGGCCCTTTACCTGAGGGATGATCGGCGTTGTGAGGAAATAGAGTCGGGCATCGGTGGTGAAGGGATGGTTGTAGTTCATTCCCGCAAGCAGGCCGCCAATGACCACCACAGCGCCAATGCCAGCGGTGGCGACGGTCCACTTGTTCAGTGGTACACGCAGGACCTTGAAGATCGCGACGCAGATGGCGGCATAGATGAGCAGTAGCAGAACCGCCATGGCGTCACCCAGGATGCCCGAGTTGCTGCTCGAGTGCCGTGATGCGCTTCTCCAGTTGTGCCGAGGTGGCATCTGAGTTGGCGGGGCCAGACAAGCCCCAGCCGCGATCGGGGCGATAAGCCATCGCCCAGATCCACAGGAATGGCCACAGTGCGCCGAGCGTGAATAAACTTACCCAGGTCGCCGCGCCGATCGCATCCTGGTGCGGGTGTTTGCGCTGCTTGGCGATCTCGTAGGGGATTCCCAGACAGCCACCACACCGTACACAACGAGCAGCAGAACGACGATGAGGATGACGAGCGCGATGTAATCGAGTGGCATGAATGCCCCCACATCAGTTCATCTTCTCGAAGTCGGTTGGCTTCCAGCTGTCGTTGACAGCTGCCGCTTGCGGGCCGTAGAGGCGGAGAATAGCGAAGAATCCTCGTCCCGGCGCTGTCGGCAGCCAGTTACCTTCTTTTACCTTTGCCAGTGGGAGACTTCGGGCCGATGTGACCAGCGGACAGCTGCGTCGCTTCTAAGCCCGCACCGTAGACAGCGTCGCTTAGGTCCTCGATATTCGAGATCGGAATACGCATCCAATCTCTGGCGGGTTGAGGCATCTGCATTTCGGCGCGTCTTTCTTTTGAGTTAGATTAGCGCGTCCTTTTTTGAGTTAGAAGAAACTTCGAGCGAACGATACGAGCGACTATAACGACAATACCTCGACTAGTGATTCCAACGTCTACGCTAGGCGTCAGGAGTTGCTGCGCCGCGACAAGTCATTGAAAAAACTTCGTTATGCGATTCCCTGGCTTGAGCGTCGCTTGGTTGCCATGGTGCACACTAGCAGTCTCGACAAAGCTCAACAGATCACCGCGTCGCACGCGACACCCGATGAAATTGTTTCGGGTGCCGGCACCTCGATACTTCAAACAGATGGACGCCGCTGCCTCACCCATAGGCCGGAGACCGACGGCGCCGCTTCCTGTTTCCGTTTTCGTTCTAGCAGACCCTGACTTGTTGCTGGACGTACGCGTAGCCGTTCCACACGGACTGAGTTTGATAGCAGGAGGAGCCATAGGCTGCAGCTGCCCCGAGTGCAGCGCCTGCCGCCACGCCAGCGGCCGCGGGTCCCCAACCTCCGTAGTAGCCTCCGCGGTAGTAGCCTCCACGGTAGTACCTACCACCACCGGCCCATCGCGTTCCGCCGCCATGCCAGCCAGGCGGTCTTACTCCGTGGAAGTGACCCACATGAGCTCCGCCTGCGTGAAATCCGCCCGCCCGACCACGGGGGCGTGCATCCGCTTCAACAGGTAGCACCGTTAGACCAGCGGCGATTAGGCTCAGAGCCAATACTGAAGTGCTTGGGCGCATGATTTTACTCCATTCCGATGCACAGCATTGGGAACGCGTTCGATCCGAGCCGGTTCCGGCCGACCGTATTCGCAGCAGGGTACGAACACGTTCGTAACGCCCCTTACCTGGAGGCGACGATGGAGCTGTCAGCCTCGGATCACTGCTCCGAGACAATCAACGCTAGTTTTGTGAAAATCGTTCATTTGCCCGAGAGAAAGTACCAGTCGGGCACATGTCACAGCGACGGAGTGTGCAAACGCGGTTCAACTTATTGACCAACAAGGAGAACCCGATCTTGCGGAAGCATGGAACCAAGCACTCGCTTGTGAGTTGCAGATACCCGTTACCAGACCTACGCTCTTTTCAAGTCACTCGTGGGCACACAGTTCGATGCGTAAACTGCCCAATGCGCCCGCGGCTGGGGGCGTTTCCCGCGACGTCACCCATCACGAAGGCGTGGGGGTGCCGCCAGAGGATGTATGGGCCGAGCTGGAGCGCATCTTCTCGAGCCCGCACTTCCAGGCTAGCGAGCGACGGCGCGCATTCCTTCGCTTCATCGTCGGTGAAACCCTTTCGGGACGCGCCGAAAGCCTGAAGGGCTTCACGATTGCTCTAGCCGTGTTCGGCCGCGACGAATCTTTCGATCCCCAAGCTGACCCGGTCGTCCGCCTCGAAGCCCGACGGCTGCGGCGCGATCTCGGCAGCTACTATATCGACGCCGGCCAAAACGACGGAATACGCATCTCGATTCCGAAGGGCTCGTACGTTCCCTATTTTGAACGGCACAACGCACGACCTCACACCGATTCAGTCGATCAGCAAGTTTCTGATCAGCAAGGGTCGGCCATTCGCGACCATTCAATGAATGGTGGCACGATCAATTCCAAATCAGGAAGCAAGCCAACTTTCTTCCGAAATTTACTGATCATCGCGGCAATCGCCACCACTCTGGCTGTTGGAGTGGCCGGATGGATGCTGCTCTCCGGAAGAGCGCAAACTCGTTTGGGCTCCCTGCGCGAGCCTGCGCTCGTTGTGATGCCATTCGAGGCGCTTAGCTCGGGCGAGGATGCTCGTTATCTGGCTCTTGGAATTGGGCAGGAGCTGATCAGCAACTTGTTTCGGTTCACTGGGTTTCGGCTTTACGCTTCAGCAGCGAGGTCCGATCAGGAAGTGAATTCGGCGCCCGCCGAGTTCGCAAGCAAGCTTGGCGTTGCTTATGTCGTAAATGGTAGTGTGCGGGCGAGCGCCGAAGAAATAAGCGTCACAACACAAGTGTTTGATGCAACGAGCGGCGAGATCATTTGGACTAAGAATTACGCCCGGCCGTTCGATCCGCAACTCTTGACGGCCGTCCAAAGGGATCTGGCAGGCGAGATCGCCACTGCGATCGGTCAGCCCTATGGTGTGGTTAAGAACCATATGGGCGGCAACCCGATGCCGGCTGCGGCGTCGAGCATACAAAGCTATCAGTGCGTACTGCGCGCCTATGGCTATCGCCGTGACTTCTTGTGGAAGGATTTCGATCCGGTTCTACGGTGCCTTGAGCAGACCGTTCAACGCGATCCGGAGTATAGCGATGGTTGGGCTATGCTCGGATGGCTCCACGTCGATGCAGGACGTCTGGGATATACTGGGGACAGTAATCGGCAACAGGAATACGAGAAAGCCCTTCAGGCGACCTCCCGTGCGGTGAGGCTCCAACCAGACAACCCACTGGCGCTCAAGGCACTCGCTGCTGCCTACCACTATGTGGGTCGCTACTCCGAAAGTGAGCGCATCGCGCGTCAGGCGGCGGATCTCAATCCGAATGATCCCGAGGTTCTAGCCCAACTCGGCTGGCGACTTGCAGTGCGGGGGAATTTCGAAGAAGGCATTCCTCTGCTCAAGCGCGCCATCGATCGCACTTTGAACCCTCCAAGCTGGTATTTTCACCTCATCGCGATCGGCCTGTATCTGAAAGGCGACTACGAACAAATGCTGGCGATCGCCGAGCGGTCCGGGCTGGGCGATTCCGGATTCAGTCAGTTGTTGCTCGCTGTGGGGAATGGGGAGCTTGGAAATCGCGAAGCCGCACAACGAGCATTGGAAAAAATGTCACAATACCAACCCGTAGCTCGCGATCCTGAGAGCTTTCTGCGTCGCCACGGCGCAACGGATCAAATTGTCGACGCGCTCATGGCCGGCCTACGCAAAGCCCAATCGATCGTCTCCAAATGATAGGTTTGGCGTATCTCAATTTGACCTCCGCCCGTTCTTGCACTTTTTCAGATTTTCGTTTTTCGAACCAATACCGATCGACGATTGGAGCAGCAGCTGAAATTGCTGCAAACGACTGTTTGGCTCGAGGGATATAGATTTGGCACCATCTAAGTCGGGCTCCGGTCGATCGAACAAGCGCCTGGCGCCTAAAGGTCGTAATCGGAATCACGGCCCTTCAAATAGCAAGCCGCACTCACGTCGCGCCGGCTTGATTGCCGCCGCAGCGGCCCTCGTTGTGATTGGCTGCGGCCTTGTATCGTGGCTTATGCTCGCCGCCGGAACACATTTGCCGTTCGAACACCCGATGCCCGCGGCATCAACTGACGTCGCTAAATTTGTCGGTAGCGAAACCTGCGCCGGTTGCCACCGGATGGAAGCGGACCTTTGGCGACAGTCACAGCACAAGCATGCTTGAAGTGAGATGGCTGACCGAGACCACGGCGATCATTGCCTGATCGCGCTGCCGATGCCGTGCCAGACCTGATCTTTCGGAGACTATCGGCGGTGGTGGGGGCATTGCCACCGGCGATTCTGTTCGCCCGGCAGCATCGGCAAGATGATTTAGGTTAGAGCTACACACTCTTGGGCGTGTCCCAGTTTGCGCCAGAGCTTGCGCGAAATGCGGGTAGCTGGCCGGAAATCCGATCTGAGGAGCTACATGCTGACGGCGGGCGTCGCCATCAGCAGCTGTATCGGACAGTTGCCATAGCGCAACAGCTGCGGACTATTTCTGGTAGCAATCCATCCCGCCGCAATTTTGCGCCTCAAAATTCTATCCTACACCCATAAGGTGAAGTGGGGCTGGCTGTGGAGACCGCGGATGGGTGTACCGCGAACTCAATCGGCTTTGCTCGTATCGACAAAGCCGGCCGAAAGATCCGGTCGCATCTGATCGGCACCGCGTGTGTTCTGCCGCGGGCCGACTACGGCTCCGTCCCTTTCTGTTAGGAACAGCGGCAACGTTAGTGTACGGGCACGGTCGCCGTCGCTCAGCAGGATCGCATCCATCTTGGCTTTGATGGCTATCGCTCCGCGACCAACGACTACTGCATCAACGCGAGCAGCGTACAGGGCGATCCGCAAATTGGTTTCATGTGGCGTTTCAGCCCGAGCGGAACAATCACGGGCGGCCCTACCTTCCTCGACCTTCGAACGGACACGGCAATCGAGGTATTTCCGCCGTCATTCGCCGACCATGAAGTTCAGGGCCTGGGGCAGCGTCCTGGGACCGCTGGTCGGCGAAAAGTCAGTCTCAAACGAGGTGAATGCATTCACCAACCAGGTATGTTCCATCTCGCCTCCACCGCCGCCACCGCCACCGCCGCCACCACCAGGGCCGCCGCCGCCTCCACCGCATGTGATACCCGCGCCATTCCCGGTGTTCCCGCCAGCACCGCCGCCGCCACCAGGGCCACCACCGCCACCACCGCCACCAGGGCCGCCGCCTCCACCGGCCCCGCCGCCACCACCCATGCCGGTGCCGCATGCAGATCTCGCGCGCGCGTTGGGGACGGACTTTGCGCGCAGTTACTTCATCTCGGACGCGATACTTGCGGGATTCGCCCGCGCAGGCGTCGCCACCAGTCCCGTCTATGAATCGATGGGCAACGGCTGGCATGCATGGACGACACCACGCCAGGTCAACTTCACCAACCGAGGCGTCGGGCTACATCACAAGGCACGCTGACGGAACTCACCTACGGGCTCGACTATCGTATCAGGCCGGATCTCGTTGCGGGTTTTGCGTTCAACCCGGAAAGCACCAAGGTCTCGTTCCAGGACTCGATGCTTCGGTCTACCAATCAGGAATCGGGGGAGGCCCCTATCTGGGATGGCTCATCCGCCCAACGACGCTGTTTGATGCCTGGCTCGGTTACGCACGGCTCGATCGCGCCTTCGACGTTTTCGGACATGGTGCCAACCTGCCGGTCGATCGCGTCTTCTTGTCCGCGAGCCTGACCGAGATCATCGAAACGCCGTGGATGCGTGTCCTGCCCCGGTTCACGCTTTTTCATGCTCGCGACGACGTCAAGACTGTGACGAGTAGCCAGGGATTTCCCATCCCCGGCCAAGCCTATAGCTGGGGTCATGTCGAAAGTTCTGTGGAGGTTAATCGGGATTTTGTGCTTGACCAGCGACTCCTGCTGCAGCCGTTCGTTCAGGCCACGTTGCGGTACGACACCCAACAGCTCGTCGATACCATCACCACGATCGATGGCACCGACGTTGGGCTCACGCGCTGGCATGGACAGCTGCGCGGCGGCGTCCGGGCTCAACTCGGATCGCAAGCCGAACTGTGGCTGTCGGGCGGCTATCTGTCGTTCTTCAACCCCGGAATCGATGCTTGGGAAGCGAAAGCACATTTCCGCGTGCGGTTCGACGAGGCGAACTCTGCCTTTGCCGCGTATCTCCCAGTCAAGGCGCCACCGGTCACGCCCTCTTTTAGCTGGACGGGATGCAGCGTCGGCGTGAATGCCGGTTATGGTTCGGCCAAGGCTGACTTCTCTTCCGCTCCAAACGGCGCCATCGTTGATTTTGCGCAAAGCAACGGAGTCCTCCCCCAAACTACCGCCCAGCAGGCGAGTTCAACTGCCACTCAACGCTCGGGAGGGATCACCGCCGGCGCTGGCGTCTCCTGCAATGCGCAATTCGACAAGACAGTCGTTGGGCTCGAAACGGATATCAACTTCAGTGATCTGCGATCATCTGAGTTGCGGGGACCGTTTCCGATTGCCGCCGGGGTAACCAACACCTGGGAAAACAGTTTTCGCTCGAATTACTTCGGAACTGTCCGCGGACGCCTGGGACTCCTCGTAAACCCGTCGAATATGCTGTACGCGACTGCAGGGTTGGCCTACGCGGACTTTGCTTTCTCGACCGCAACGGACTTTCCCGGATTCACGGGCTTTCGATTTGAGGGCTCCGACTCTCGCGTGAAGCCTGGCTGGACAGCGGGCCTCGGCTGGGAGGCCGTTGTGAACGGCCCATGGACGGCGAAAATCGAGTATCTCTATGTTGATCTCGGTGATCGGACGGCTCCGGCACCACAGAACATCGGCGCGCTAAGCCCGTTCGCATGGACGCACTCAGCGAAATTGACTGAGAATATCGTTCGCGTAGGGTTGAACTACAAATTTGCCGGTCCGCCAAGCAGCAGTACCGGCTGGTTCTCGCAATGAGGCAGTACCAGGAGTGATGCCCAAGCTCGTTGCCTACACAATGGACGGCCACGCGGTTCGCATCCGTCCTGCGCCGCTCGAGCGCGACTGGATGGACGCCACCGACCAGCGGTTCGCGTATCGCTGCCTGCCGCTCAACATTGCAAACGCTCACGGCTGGGAACTGCTCTGTCCGTCGGGCTTTTCAGCGCGGTGGGACGGGCTCAACCACAAAGAAACCATTCGGATCAAGCCTGATCTCGGCACCCACGCGCCGGTTGTGAGCCACTTCGGACATGGTGTCTTGACCTTCCATGTCCCATGCCTTTTCCGCACTGACCCCGGCTTCGACCTCTTTGTGACCGGACCTATCAACAGGCCGAAAGACGCCATCGCGCCGTTGAGTGCGATCATCGAGACAGATTGGTCACCGTACACCTTCACGATGAATTGGCGATTCACGCGCTCGGAAACAAAAATACGATTTGAGGAGGGGGAACCATATTGCCATCTTTTTCCGGTTGAACGTGGAAGCCTCGAGCGGATCGAGCCGGAGACGGTGCCGTTATCGAAGGCGCCCGACATCGAACGCGAATACAAGCTGTGGTCTGAAGGTCGCAACGCCTTCAATACCGACTTGCAGCACCCGGGATCAGAAGCGACGCAGCAGCGGTGGCAGAAAGCATACTTTCGCGGCCTCAATCCCTCGGACGAGGAAACACATGCGAACCACCGAAGCCGCCTTCGCGTGAAGGATTTCGCAGCAAAGGATTAAAGCCGCACGCCTCGGAACGCGTAGAATAAGATCCGGATCATCGCCTCAAACGACAACATCCGGTCCACGCTCGGCCCAGGGCCAACCGACGCCTCGGGTTCGTAAATCTATTCAGGGATGGTGCCCAGGGGCGGGATCGAACCACCGACACTGCGATTTTCAGTCGCATGCTCTACCAACTGAGCTACCTGGGCACTTCGCGGGACCTGAGGCCCGGGAGCGCCGGTTTATAGTCAGGCAAGACGGCGCTGTCCACCCGGCTTCGCGAAAGGCTTCGCCGGGCGCGGCCCCGCTTCCCATCAATCCCCAAATTGTTGGTAAGTCTCGCTTATTCGGCGTCTTCGGGGTCGGAGTCGCGGCCGGGAATGACGTACCTGCCCGATAGCCAGCGATTAAGGTCGACATCCCGACAGCGCGGGGAACAGAACGGTAATGTGGCGGGATCAGCCGGCTTGCCGCAGACCGGGCAGGGTTTCGATGGCCCTTGGTCCCGCCGCCGGAGCCGGGATCCTCGGGGCGCTTAGCTGGCATTGAGCCAGCCGAAGCGGATCGGGAAACCTTCGCCGCCGAGCAGCGTGATCGATTCGTAGAGCGGCAGGCCGACGACGTTGCTGTAGGAGCCGACCATCTTGACCACGAACGATCCTGCGATGCCCTGCACGGCGTAGCCGCCGGCTTTGCCGCGCCATTCGCCGGAGCCGATATAGGCCTGGATCTCGTCCTCGCTGAGCCGCTTGAAGCGGACGCGGGTTTCGATCAGGCGCTGGCGGAACGCCTCCTTCGGCGTCACCAGGCAGATCGCGGTGTAGACGCGGTGATTGCGCCCGGACAACAGCCGCAGGCATTGCGCGGCCTCGTCGACCAGATTGGCCTTGGGCAGGATGCGGCGGCCAACCGCGACCACCGTATCGGCCGCGAGGATGAAGGCGCCGCGCAACTCGTCATCGAGCTGCACGGATTTGAGCGCTGCGTCGGCCTTGGCGCGCGCCAGCCGGTTGGCGCAGGCGCGCGGCAGTTCGCCCCGCTTCGGGGTCTCATCGACATCGGCCGGGCGCAGCGCGTCGGGCTCGATCCCTGCCTGGTTGAGCAGGCCGAGCCGTCGCGGCGAGCCGGAAGCGAGAACGAGTTTGGGACGGCCAAGCATGCGGGATTTGTCGAGGACTGGGAATCGGATGGGGTTGCGCGCGCGGAACCTATCGGAAGGCACTCCATTCTACAACCGGGGACCAAGTAGTTGTTGAAGCTCCACTATCTCCGTCGCCCCTGCGAAGATCTCGTGTCCCGGACGCGGTGCAGCGCCTCTTCGGCGATGCGCCGCAGAGCCGGGACCTTCAGCGCATCGTCGGGACCCCGGATCAGCAGCGCACCGCTATCGCGCTGCACAGCATCTGGGGAACGCCGTCATGCGGTTCACCCATCGACGGCTGCTACCCGCTCGGCGCGCCGACCTTGGAAAACCGCCGGCGGATACGCATCAGGAGTCCATCACAAACTTCGCGATAGGCTTGCAGTTTCTGCTCGCGATTGCCTTCGGCGCCGGTGGGATCAGGCGTCGGCCAGTACTCGACCTCGGCGGCCATCGTGCGTGTCAGCTCCAGCGCCTTGTGATGGGCTTCCGGCGACAGCGTGATGATGAGATCGAAATTGAGCCCTTCCCAATCGTCGAGTTCCTCGAACGTCGTCGGCTTGTGGCCTGAAATATCCTGGCCGAACTCCGCCATCACGGCGATCGCGAACGGATCGAGTTCGCCCTTCCTGACGCCGGCGGATTTCACATAGAGCGCCTGCGGGAACATATGCTGCAGCAGGCTCGCGGCGATCGGCGAACGCACGCTGTTGAGGCCGCATGCGAACAGCACGGCCTGCGGATGGGGCGCGCGCGACGGCGCATCCATGCGATCAGGTTTCTCTTGTTTGAGGCGAGACCTTGCTGCGCTTCGCGCTGTTCAGGCTCATGCCATCTCTTCTACGCATGACCTCAGGACAAACGAAGGCGTTTGTCCGAGAAAACCGTTTCGCACTTTTCGGGGTCATCCGTCCTGCCCCTTCCAGTGCAGGACGCAGATCAGCGTGAACAGCCGCCTTGCAGTTTCGAAATCGAGCCGCACCTTGCCCTTCAGCCGTTCCTGCAGCGTGCGCGAGCCTTCGTCATGGATGCCGCGGCGGCCCATGTCGATCGCCTCGATCTTGTCCGTGGTAGCTGTCCGGATCGCCTGGTAGTAGCTGTCGCAGATCATGAAATAGTCTTTCACGATCCGCCGGAACGGCGTCAGCGATAATAGATGCGCCACGACCGGTGCGCCGTCCTCGCGGCGGATGTCGAACATCAGCCGGTTACCGGTAATCGCAATGTGCAGCGTGAACGGGCCGGACCCCACCCCTTCCGGCGCGAACACGTTCTGCTCGATCAGATCGTAGATCGCGATCGCGCGCTCGTGCTCGATATCGGGACCGGAGCGCCCGATCGATTCCTCATCGAGCGTCACCGCGACGATGCGATTATGCTGGTCCTCATCTGGTGGCGGCTTGCTCATGGCAGGTTGAGACGCATTCCGACGGAGCGCGAATGGGCATCGAGACCTTCGGCCTTGCCGAGCGTCATCGCGGCCGGTCCCAGTACGCGCAACTGGTCTGGCCCGCATTTGAGAATCGAGGTTCGCTTCATGAAGTCCAGCACGCCGAGCCCCGACGAAAACCGTGCCGAGCGCGCGGTCGGCAGCACGTGGTTGGAGCCGCCGACATAATCGCCGATCGCTTCCGGCGTATGGGGGCCAAGGAAGATCGCGCCGGCGTTACGGACTTTGGCCGACAGTGCTTCGGCATCCGCGGTCATGATTTCCAGATGTTCGGCCGCGATCGCGTTTGCAAGTTCGACTGCCTCGTCGAGCTGACCGACCATGATGATGGCGCCGAAATCATTCCACGAGGCGCGGGCGATGTCGGCACGCGGCAACGTCTGGAGCTGGGACTCCACCGCGCTTTCGACGTCAGCGGCAAGCCTGGCGCTGTCCGTGATCAGGATCGACTGCGCGCTCGCATCATGCTCAGCTTGCGCCAGGAGATCGGCGGCGATCCAGCCGGCATTGCCGGTGTCGTCGGCGATGACGAGCACTTCCGAAGGGCCGGCGATCATGTCGATGCCGACCTTGCCGAACACCTGCCGCTTGGCGGCGGCGACATAGGCATTCCCCGGACCGACGATCTTGGCCACCGGCGCAATCGTCGCCGTGCCGTAGGCCAGCGCCGCCACCGCCTGCGCGCCGCCCACGCGATAGATTTCGGACACGCCGCCAAGGTGTGCTGCCGCCAGCACCAGCGGATTGAGCTTGCCGTCCGGCGACGGGACCACCATCACCACCCGCGGCACACCCGCGACCTTGGCCGGCACTGCATTCATCAGCACCGAGGACGGATAGGCCGCGGTGCCGCCGGGCACATAAAGCCCGACCGCATCGACCGCGCTCCAGCGCCAGCCGAGTTCGACGCCAAGTGCATCGGTGAAGCGCTCGTCCTTGGGCAACTGCCTGCGGTGGAACAATTCGATCCGGTCGCGGGCGAATTTCAGCGCGTCGAGCGTGCGGGCGTCGCAAGCCCCGACCGCGGCATCGATCTCGGCCGCGGTTACGCGCAAGGCGGCAGCCGCGATGTCGAGCCGGTCGAATTTGCGCGTCGCCTCGATCAGGGCGGCGTCGCCGCGCGCGGCCACGTCATCGACGATGGCGCGGGTGGCGCGCTCGACATCGGCCGAAACCTCGCGCTTGGCGGCGAGAAACACCGCAAACCGCTCGTCGAAATCGGCGCTGCGTCTGTCCAGGCGAACGGGCATGGTGGCTTTCTTGGGATCGGGTCGAAGGCCTATGCTCAATGGCGCGGCGGCCAATGGCCGTCAACCCTTGCGCTCCCGGAAACAGGGCCCGTGGGGTGGGCTAAGCGAAAGCGAGCCCACCATAAATGCCTCTTCCGAGGTCGAAATTGGTGGGCACGGCGCGAAGAGCGCCTTTGCCCACCCTACGACACCGGAATCATCCCTCCGGCCCCAGGGGCGCGATGGCGAGATCGCTGGTGCCGAGATCGTCGGTGCCGAGGTCGGTCAGCTCGCATTCCAGGCATTCGACATCCAGCCGCAGCGCCCCGCCATGGCTGAACAGCAGTATCGCGCTGCCGCTGGGGGCCTCGCCGGGGTGAAATTCGATCCCGACCAGCTCCAGCATCGCCTCGGGCGCTTCCAGGTCGATGTTGCGCGACTTGCAGGCCAGCACCCGGTCGAAGCGCAGCACCGCGATCGAGCGGCGCGGAGCGGTTCCGCCCGACAGCGTCTGCTCCCAGTCGAGCCGGTTCATGCCGACTACCAGCCGCTTTTCGTCCTGGCCGCGCCAGACGATGTCGGACGCCTGCACGCGAGCGTCCTGCACATGGGCGGATATGACAGCGAGATCGTCGGCATCGAGCGCAATCAATTTGAGCCGTTCGGGTGCCGGCATTCCCAGGAATCCTTACCTTCAATTTGCGCGTATCCTAATCGCAAAACCGGTACCCATCCACGGATCAAGTCCGAGGACATGCTTTTGCGGGATACGCGCGTCAGTCGCTGATGCGCTGGATCGACGCACCGCAGGCCGAGAGCTTTTCCTCGAGCCGCTCGAAGCCGCGGTCGAGGTGATAAATGCGGTTGACCATGGTTTCGCCCTCGGCGGCAAGGCCTGCGATGACCAGCGACACCGAGGCGCGCAGGTCGGTCGCCATCACAGGCGCACCACGCAGCTTCGCGGTGCCCTCGATGGTCGCGGTCTCGCCGTCGAGCGAAATCCGCGCGCCGAACCGCGCCAGTTCCTGCACATGCATGAAGCGATTCTCGAAGATCGTCTCGGTTATCTGCGAGGAGCCGCCGGCGCAGGCCATCAGCGCCATCAATTGCGCCTGCAGGTCGGTGGGGAATCCCGGGAACGGCGCGGTCGACACCGTCACCGGCCTGATCTCCGCGCCGCTTCTGGTGACGCGGATGCCGTCATTGTTGACGGTGATGTCGGCGCCGGCCTCGGTCAGTACGTCGAGCGCCGACTGCAGCAATTCCGGGCGGGCGCCTGAAAGTTGCACGTCGCCGCCGGTCATGGCGACCGCCATCGCATAGGTGCCGGCCTCGATCCGGTCAGGCAGCACGGTGTGCCGCGCGCCGTGAAGCTTCTCGACGCCTTCGACCAGGATCCGCGGCGTGCCGGCGCCGACGATGCGCGCGCCCATCTTGTTCAGGCAATCGGCGACGTCGGCGATCTCGGGCTCGCAGGCGGCATTGGTGATGACGGTGGTGCCCTTGGCGAGCGTCGCCGCCATCAACGCCACATGGGTGCCGCTCACCGTCACCTTGGGAAAATCGATCGCCGCGCCGCGCAAGCCTCCGGGCGCCTTCGCGATCACATAGCCGCCGTCGATGGTGAGTTCGGCGCCGAGTTTTTCCAGCGCCATGATCAAGAGATCGACCGGCCGCGTGCCGATCGCGCAGCCGCCCGGCAGCGATACCTTGGCCTCGTGCATCCGCGCCAACAGCGGCGCGATCACCCAGAAGCTGGCGCGCATCCGCGACACCAGATCATAGGGCGCCGTCGTGTCGATGATGTTGGCCGCCGAAATGTGCAGGGTCTGGCCCTGATATTCGCGGTCGCCGGGCCGCTTGCCCGCGGACATGATGTCGACGCCATGATTGCCGAGGATGCGCTGCAACTGCGCGACGTCGGCGAGCCGCGGCACGTTGCCGAGGACGAGCGTGTCCTCCGTCAGCAGCGCGGCGATCATCAGAGGCAGGGCGGCATTCTTCGCACCCGAAATGGCAATGGTGCCATTGAGCTTGCTGCCGCCGACGATACGAATGCGGTCCATGCCAAAACCCTTTGCTGTGCACAAATTGGAGGCTGCGCCCCCGTCTCAGAAGCCGTGAAATTTGCGGCTATTTGATGGGGTGAGGCCTCAACCACAGCCGTCATTCCGGGGCGCGCAAAGCGCGAGCTATGATCTGCATCGGGCTGCGTACTCTGCAGCGAAATGGATTCCGGGCTCAGCCCTGCGGGCTGCCCCGGAATGACGAAGGCTTAAATCAGATTTGAGATCACCCTCACGACCTGATGAAGGCGAGCAGATCGGCGTTGATCGTGGCCGCTTCCGTAGTGGGCATGCCGTGCGGAAAACCCTTGTAGGTCTTCAGCGTGCCGTTCTTCAAAAGTTTCGCCGACAATGGCGCGGAGTCGGCGTAAGGCACGATCTGATCGTCATCGCCATGCATCACCAGCACCGGCACGGTGATCTTCTTGAGGTCTTCGGTGAAATCGGTCTGCGAGAAGGCGACGATCCCGTCGTAGTGCGCCTTGGCGCCGCCCATCATACCCTGGCGCCACCAATTTTCGATCACGGCTTCCGAGGGTTTGGCGCCCGGCCGGTTGTAGCCATAGAACGGCCCCGCGGCGAGATCGCGATAGAAGCTTGTACGGCTGGCTGCGAGCTGCGCCTGAAGTCCGTCAAAGACCTCCTTGGGAAGGCCGCCGGGATTTGCCGGCGTCTGCACCATCAGCGGCGGCACTGCGCTGAGAATCGCCGCCTTCGCCACCCTGCTCTCGCCGTGCCGTGCGATATAATGCACCACCTCGCCGCCGCCGGTGGAATGTCCGACGTGAACGGCGTTCTTCAGATCGAGATGCGCGGTGACGGCCGCGAGATCATCAGCATAATGATCCATGTCATGGCCATCGCTGGTCTGGCTGGACCGGCCGTGGCCTCGTCGGTCGTGGGCGATGACGCGAAAGCCGTTATTCACGAAGAAGATCATCTGCGTGTCCCAGTCGTCGGCCGACAGCGGCCAACCATGGCTGAAGACGATGGGCTGACCCGAGCCCCAATCCTTGTAGAATATTTCGGTGCCGTCTTTGGTCGTAATGGTGGGCATGAGAATTCTCCTCCTGTTAAGCCGTCATTCCGGGACACGCGTCTTTGCGTGGACACGGAATCTGGATGTGATTGATGGAGATTCCCCGGTGCGCAATGGTGCACCTGAGGTTCGCCCTTTCGCGCGCCCCGGAATGACGGAGCCGAGGTCAGGCGTATGCAGCAACCGGCCGGTATCGCCTGATCGCACCGATGCCCATGATGATAAAGAACACCAGCACGATGCCCTGCACGAGACCAAATACCGGACCGGCCGGCGGGTTACCCGGCGCCAGCGCAGTCAATGCCGGCACCTTGAGGAAACTCTGAACCACCAGCACGAACACATTGAGGTAAAGCGAGGCCAACGCCGTGGCCACATAGATCCAGCGCCACGCGCCGGCGAGCTTCATGCCGTACAGCGCGATGCAGGCGATCGTGAGCAGGATGAATGAGAGGATGCCGAACAGGTGCGACGGAAGCAGCTTTTCGAACAACAGAGGCGGAATCACAAAGCCTGTGGCGCTGGTCAAAATGGTGAACAGCAGGAAGATCGCGGTCAATCCCGACATCGGGCTGGAGCCGAGCATCCCGAACATCACGACAAGGCCCGCAACAATTGCGATCAGGCTGATGATCACATGGACCATCGTGAACGTCGCCAAACTCATACCCAGGATCATGATGCGCCCCTCCGTTGGAAACTTGGCGGAACTTACGACGCGTCGCGAAAAATTTCCACACGCGTCGCGCGCAGCGGCGGCAATGCAGCCATGTGCGCGCATGAATGACGCATCAACGAAAGCAGTATGATGCACGAAATATATGCACCACTGTCACACATGACGGCAGAAGACGCTACGCTGAATAATATCTTCGCAGCAGCCGACGTGGCCGCAGCTGCGGCAGATCCGCAGATGCAGCCACGCGCTCCCGCTTTTCAGGCACTCCTCGCAGCCAAGCGCGCTCGGCGTCACCGTTTGGACGCCGGCGATATCGCTGCAGCCCTTTGTCGTCTCTTAAGGTCACACCTCGCGGGTGTCGAAAAACATAATGTCGGCGCCGCCGGTTGCGAATTTCGGCACATCCGCGGCGGTGGCCTTGCCCTCCGGGCTACCGAAGGCCGCCTGGACGGCAGCCATGTTGTCGAAGGTCAGTATCGCGATCAGATGAATGCCGGCAGGTCCGGCGGGAGTTGCCACCTTGCCGTCACTGATCTGGTACTTTCGCAGGCCCGGCATTTTCTTTGCCAAGGGAATGTGAGTCTCGGCGTAGTATTTATCGAAGGCAGCGGGATCTTTCGGCGTCTTATAGGTGACCACAACTTGAGCCATTGCGTTTCTTCCTCCGGTTTATTGTCATTGAGGAGACCCTCATCCTAGAGCGCCGGCTTCGCGGTGTCGCCCAGAAAACCATGCAGCGCGGCTACGACCTGCGCGCCCTCGCCGATCGCGCCGCCGACGCGCTTGACCGAGCCGGAGCGCACGTCACCGACCGCGAACACGCCGGGCACCGAGGTTTCCAGCGGCGGCACCGGGCGTCCCTGATTCTGTTCGGACTGCGCCCCCGTCACCACAAAGCCCGCCCGGTCGAGTGTCACGCCGCAGCCGTGCAGCCATGTGGTCGCCGGATCGGCGCCGACGAACAAGAACAGATTACGGACTTCGAAGCTGTGTTCTTCGGGCGCCAGGCGGCTCTTCCAGCGCACGCGTTCGAGCGAACCATCCGCGCTGCCTTCGACCGCAATGACCTCGGCGTTGAATACCAGCTCGATATTCGGCGCCGCCTCGATGCGGTCGATCAGATAGCGCGACATGCTGGCCCCCAGCCCACCGCCGCGGATCACCAGATAGACTTTTCGCGCGTGACCCGAGAGGAACACGGCCGCCTGACCGGCGGAATTGCCGCCGCCGACCAGCACGACATCCTGATCGGCGCACAGCCTCGCCTCGATCGGGGAAGCCCAGTACCAGATGCCGCGGCCTTCGAAGGCCTCGAGATTCCTGATCTCGGGCCGGCGGTAACGCGCGCCGCTCGCCACCACGATCGATCGCGCCCGCAATTGCTGACCACATTCGGTCGCCAGTGCAAAGGCGCCTTTGTTGTTGGAGCAGTCGAGCGATCTGATCGAAACCGGAATCAGCATCTCCGCACCGAACTTCTGCGCCTGAGTGTAGGCGCGGCCGGCGAGTGCCTGCCCCGAGATACCGGTCGGAAATCCCAGATAGTTTTCGATGCGCGCGCTGGCGCCGGCCTGGCCGCCGAAAGATCGGGAGTCGAAGACCGCCACCGACAGCCCCTCCGATGCCGCATAGACGGCGGTGGCGAGACCGGCGGGACCGCTGCCGACGACCGCCACGTCGTAGAGCTTCTCATGCGCATGGTTGGTGATCATACCCATCGCCAGCGCAAGCGAGGTCTCCGACGGATTGCGCAGCACGGTGCCATCAGGACACACGACGAGCGGCAGATCGGTGCGTAAGGCCGAATAGCGCGCAACCAGATCCGCGGCGTCCTTGTCGGTTGAAGGATCAAGCAGATGATGCGGCTGGCCGTTGCGCGCCAAAAATTCTGCAGCCGCGCCATATCGCCGAGCGAAGCCGGGCCAATCAGCACCGGGCCGCCGGCGCCGCCCTGGATCAGGCTGACCCGGCGCAGGATCAGCGCGCGCATGATACGTTCGCCGAGATCGGCTTCGGCGACCAAAAGCGCGCGCAACTGATCCGGCGGGATCAGGAGGGTTGCGACTTCGCCCTCGGCATGACCGTCCACCAGCGCGACGCGGCCGGAAAGCTGGCCGATCTCCGCCAGAAACTGCCCCGGCCCCTGATCGATCACCGGCGTGACAGTACCAAGGCCGTCGCGCTGGGTGATCGTGACGTGGCCGGACAGCACCACGAACATGCCGGGACCTGGCTTGCCGGTTTCGAACAGCGTTTCGCCGTGCCTGTAGGTTCGCAACTCCCCGAACCGGCGCATGCGCTCGATCTCGTGATGCGTGAGCGTCGGGAATGTCTGCTCGTGACGTGGAAACGCAAAGGAAGTCGCGCCGGTCGCCGCGCCGGTCGTGATGTCTGCACTCATGATCGCCGCCCAAAAAAGAAACAGAAACCGTGCGAAGAGCATGCCAGACCACCCGGCGAGCGATCGGGATTTCCCCTTCGCTACTGGCCCGGCTTTTCTCCGCTGGCGTCATCTAGGGACGCGTCGGCGTTTTCGGAAGATGCGGCGCCGGGATCGCTGCGCCCCCTCGCCTGGGACTTCCGCCGTTTGAGATTTTCACGCAACGCCAGCTTCAGCCGGTCCCGTCGCGAATCCTTCACATACGCGCTGGTTTTGCCCGCGCCCTTGCCTTGATCGCCCTTCATCGTCAGTCCATCGCATCTGCCGTGATCGACGCAGGATCGGCCAGCGACGCCGCGTCGCTCTTGCCAGAACATGTCGCTCTTGCCAGAACATATTGTGTTTCACTTACCTGCGTTGCAATCGCACGTTTTGGGATGGTTGCGCATCCGCGAGCGCCAACCACGGCGCGGCAAAGCAAATGAGGTCATGATTCGGGGCCTAAGGGGCAACTGGGACCGGGTCAGGCCCGGGATGGCCCAACTGGAGCAGCTCACCGGTTGGTCGCGCCGATTTTTTGCCGATTTTGGACCGTTCCAGGCCTCGCCGCGCGCTTGCGCCAGAGGGGTCCTTGTGGCAAGAACCGGCCGCCTAGTGGGGGCCTTTTGGGCCGATTCCCGAATACCGGGCATGCTGCCGTAGCTCAGTGGTAGAGCACTCCATTGGTAATGGAGAGGTCGACAGTTCAATCCTGTCTGGCAGCACCATTCCTTTCACGAAACCAATGTCTTAGTGGGACCGATGCGGGACCAATGTTTGCGCTTGCCTCCGGGGGAGCGAGCGGGGAGCCGGGCATTCTGGGGGAAGCCGCCGACGCGCTAGTGTGCTAAGAGGCAAGCGTTCCCAGGAGCCGTGATGCAAAGCTGGTTCATAGCGTGGCTCGCACTTCCTGTCGCCGTGCTCTTCCTGAGCCTGTTCGCGTTCTACCTCGCGACGGCAGCCCTGATGGTATGGCTGACTTTCCGGTCACCGCTCAGCGGACGCATCCAGAGCTTCAAAGGGGTGGTTGCCCCGTTCTTTGGGTCGACTGCTATCATCTTCGGACTGCTGCTCGCGTTCCTGTCGAACGACATATGGGATCGCAACAAGCAGGCCGATCGTATCGTCCTCATCGAAAGCAACACGCTCGTCGCCCTTTACAGCCTAAGTGCCGCAAGCGGAGCCGATAACAGTCGCTTGCGCTCTGCGATTCGCGCTTATGTGACCGCCGTTGTCGAAGACGAGTGGCCTCGACTGGCGCGGCAGCAGCGGTCCGCAACGACAGATGCGGCGATGAACGACCTGCTGCGAGAAGTGGCGCAGACCGGCGTCTCGAAGGACGCCGATGTCCGAAAGGCGCTGCTGGACATGGTGCTGAGGATACGGAATGCTCACGAAGACCGCGTCGAGCTCAGCGATGATCGCACCGCTGTGTCGAAGTGGGCAGCGGTCCTGATGCTTGCGCTCGTCACCCAATTTGCAATTTCCGTCGTGCATCTGGAAAGACCGCGACCACAGATCGCTGCGCTGTTCATCTTCACGCTGGCCGCGGTATCGGTTCTCGGTTTGCTGGCGATTCACGAGGCACCGTTCCAGCCGCCGGTCTTCGTTCCTCCCGGCCCGATCGGGGACGTCTTGCAGCAAGTGCCGATATGACTCGCGCCTGTCCCGATCACGATCGAATGCCTCGAAAGTAATTTGACATTCTGGTCAATCCTTAATCCAAAGTGCAACTTCAGCAATCAACGCGCCGATCAGAACACTGACTGCGATCGTGCTTTAGCTTCCAGTGTGGAGATCGAGAACGCCGCCGGACGACTTCCAGCATCGCCGCGTGAACCCAGGGATCGAAAGATTGACGCCGCGCGTTTCAGGCCTGATCGCCAGCCTCCTCGCAGTCGTGCCTGCATTCGCGCAAGGCGATCTCGTGCAAGCGTCATCGCAACTCACTCTTCAGGTGGCGACTGCCATTCTCGGCGACCGATGCCGCATGATCGAGACGCCGGATCCGGCATCGCTTGCCTCGGTCTCGCTGCGCCGCACCTTCCACGATGATTTCGACATGCATCCGCTGGTCGACGAAAGATGGGCGCCGCACTACGCCGGCGGCGCTAGCTGGCCGGAAGCGCGCTATTGGGGCGGCGAAGGCTCCGACTTCAGGCGCAAGACCAGCTACAACGGCGAGCAGCAGATCTATGTCGATCCACGCTATGGCGGACGCGAGACGACGCCGCTCGGCCTCGATCCGTTCAGCGTTCGCGACGGCGTTCTCTCGATCACAGCCAGCCGCACCCCGCCCGCGCTCAAGGCCGTGCTGTTCAACAATGAATACATCTCGGGGATTCTTACGACCCAAAGCCGGTTTTCCCAGAAGTACGGATACTTCGAAATGCGCGCCAAGGTACCGGTCGGCACAGGCGTGTGGCCGGCGTTCTGGATGCTGGCCGATGACGGCGGCTGGCCGCCGGAAGTCGACATCATGGAGGGCCGCGGGCAGCGGCCGGGCGAGATCGTGATGACGACGCATTGGCGGATACCGGCCACGCAGCGCGTGGAACGCTGCGGGTTTGACTTCAAGGTGCCAGACGCATCGACCGCGTTTCACGATTACGGAGTGCTCTGGCAGCCGGACCGCATCACCTATTTCATCGACCGCAAGCCGATCTCCGAGATCAAGGTGCCGGTCGGCTTCAATGACCCCATGTACATGATCGTCAACCTCGCGATGGGTTCGAAGACTCTCGAGGGCGTGGGGTTCGTCGACGGTGAATCGCCCGAAACCGTCGCATTCCAGATCGATCGGATTTCCGCCTATCAAATTGACGATGCTCACCGGAGATGACGATGTTCGGAAAATTCTCGCGCCGGCATTTTGCGAAGCTTGCGGGTTTTTCCGCGCTCGGGATGGCGGCAACGCCTGGTGAAGCCGCTGCGCAGCCGTCAGCCGACCGGCACGCCCCGGCGAGCTTCCCGAAGGATTTTGTGTGGGGCACCGCCACGTCGGCCTATCAGATCGAGGGCGCCATCAATGAAGACGGCCGCGGCCGCTCGATCTGGGACACCTTTTCCCACACGCCGGGCAGGATCGAGGACGGCACCAACGGCGATTACGCCAACGATCACTACCACCGCTACAAGGAAGACGTCGGCCTGATCAAGCAGACGGGCGCGAGGGCCTACCGGTTTTCGATCGCGTGGCCGCGGGTGTTTCCGGAAGGAACGGGGGCGCCAAACCCCAAGGGGCTCGACTTCTACGACCGCCTCGTCGACGAGCTCCTGAAGAACGGCATCGAGCCGTTCGGGACGCTGTATCACTGGGACCTGCCCCAGGCGCTCGAGGACAGGGTCGGCGGCTGGCGATCCAGCGAGACGTCAAAGGCGTTCGGAGACTATGCGGGGTACGTAGCGGCGCGCCTGAGCGACCGCGTCAAATCGATCTTCACGATCAACGAAGCCGGCAGGTTCGTGAACTTCGGCTACGGATGGGGGATCGACGCCCCCGGCCTCAAACTGCCGAATGCGGAAGTGAACCAGGTCCGTCACCATGTTGCGCTGGCGCATGGCCTCGCCGTGCAGGCGATCCGCGCGCACGGGCGTGCGGGCACCAAGGTCGGTCCGGCCGAAAACATTGCAGCCTGCGTGCCGGCGTTCGACACGCCTGAAAACGTTCGCGCAGCCGAGATCGCGACACGCGAGCTCAACTCCGGCTTCCTCGGCGTTATCCTGGAAGGCAAATACACCGACGGATTTCTTCAATTCGCAGGCAAGGACGCACCGAAATTTACCGCCGACGAGCTGAAGATCATTTCCTCGCCGAATGATTTCGTCGGCCTCAACATCTACGCGCCGCAATTCTACATCGCCGCTTCCGACAAGGCGCCGGGCTGGCGCGTGCTGCCCTTTCCCGCTTCCTTCCCGCACATGAACTCCGAATGGCTGAGAGTGGGACCCGAGACGATCTACTGGGCGTCGCGACTGGCGGCAAAAATCTGGAACATCGACACGATTTACATCAGCGAGAACGGCACTTCCTCGGAGGACAAGCTCAACGCCGACGGCCAGGTCTACGACCTCGATCGCATCATGTATCTGCGCAACTACCTGAGACAGCTGCAGCGCGCGACGTCAGAGGGCGTGCCGGTCCGCGGCTATTTCCTGTGGAGCCTGATGGACAATTTCGAATGGATCTACGGCTACGAAAAGCGCTTCGGGATCTACCATGTCGACTTCGAGACGCAGCGCCGGACGCCGAAACTCAGCGCCGCCTTTTATCGCGACGTCGTGGCACGCAATGCGATCGGCGTCTAAACGCCAGCTGCCGGCTTCAATATCGCGTGGCTTGCCGCAGCGGCGTCGAGACCGGGGCGGTGGAGATGGAGCGCTGGCCGTCGATTGCCACAGTCGTGACGGGTTGCTGCGCGAGCGTGCGCGGTGATTCGTGGCTGACGAATACGCCTGCCGCGGTGACCATGAGCACCACATAAAGGGCGAACATGCCGCCGATCCACTTCCAATCGATCTGGCGGTCGTCGGGCATCAGGCTTTCGAGTAAACGACGCATGGTTGCCTCCTCATCAGGAACCAGATGCGTCGCGTATAGCTTGCACCCCAGGCAGTGTGTGTGACGTACTTCACAGAAGTTGATTTGAAACGGAGAATCCGTGACCGGCCCGGAACTGAAGAAGCTTCGTGAACATCTCGGTGAGGCCATCGGCCAGCCGCTGTCGGTCGCCGACATGGCAAAACTCTGCGGGCTGCCGCCCTCCGACGGCGCCGACACCATCCGCAAATGGGAGGTGACCGGTCCGACCGGGCCCGTGGCCGAGCTGCTGCGGATTCTGGCAATGGCCAGCGACCATTATCCGATCCTCGAAATGTTCAACGTGTTCGATCGCCACGACGTCCCGGTGAAGGACCGCCCCGCCCGCCGGCAAGCGTTCCGCGAACAGATGCGCAGCGACGTGCGGCGCCGCATTGGTTAAGGAAGGCTTGCCTGGAGGCCCTGAGGGCTCGAAAAAATTAAGCCTTTCCTAACCTTTGATTAGGCCTTCATTAAGTACAGAAAACGTTTGTCTACCAATGGGTTGCGTTACCGATCGCTGTATCTCCGAAGTGACAGCATTTTAGATAAAAGCTGTCTATCTGCGTGGCCGTTGATGGCGGCCCGCACGAGGTCGCCGAACGGTTGCGGAGACCAGCAACATGAAGAAGATCCTGCTCGCCCTTGCGGCCCTCGCAACCGTCGGCGCCGCCACGCCGGCCCTTGGCGCCGATCTCGGCGCGCGTCCCTACCACAACGGGGCACCCGCCTACACCGCCCCGCTCTGGACCGGCTTCTATATCGGCGGCCATGTCGGCGGCGCCTTCAGCGGCAGCGACAATTTCAATGGCCTCGTGCTCAGCGATTACAGCGCCCGCTTCCTCGGCGGCGTACAGGTTGGTGCCGACTGGCAGTTCGCAAACTGGGTCCTCGGCGTCGAGGGCCAGTATAGCTGGCTCGGCAACGGCGGCCTCAATGCGGCCTTCCCTAACGGGCTCGTTTACAACAACGACCAGCGCGCGCTCGGCTCGATCACCGGCCGCACCGGCTACACCTGGGGTCCCGCCCTGGTCTATGTCAAAGGCGGTTATGCCTATTCCCACAACCGCGACACGCTGACGTTCGCCGGCATCCCGGTCGCCTTCGCGCTCGATGGCAACCACCGCGACGGCTACACGGTCGGTGCCGGTCTCGAATACATGCTCGCCCCGAACTGGTCGGCCAAGGGCGAATATCAATACTATGACTTCGGCAGCACCCGCTTCTCGGCTCCTGTCGCGCTGGTGCCATTCGGCAGCTTCCATCACGACGAGCACACGCTGAAACTCGGCATCAATTATCGCTTCAACTTCGGCCCGCCGGTGGTCGCGCGCTACTGACGCTTTCAATTCCGGATTGCAGAAGGCCGGCTGTCATGCCGGCTTTCTTGTGTTGCCGGATTTTCCGATTCGCGGAAAATTCCGTCAGATCCAGCAGATCGCGCACAAAAGCCGCGAAAAACACGCCGGTTTTCCAAACTTGTTAACCCGGTACCACGATACTGCCGCGCGAGGAACATCCCAAGGTAGCGCGGACGGGGCGGCGGACAAATGACGTTACAATCCAAGACGGGCAAACTTCGACTCAAGGGTATCGGCTTTCCACGGTTCGGCGTCAGGGGCAGTCTCTTCGCCGCCTTCGCCATCATCGCCAGCATGGCAATCCTCATCAGCGCCGGCGCCGGGCTAATGCTGGGACGGCTCGGCGGGACCATGGTCGATCTGAGCGGACGGGACATCCCCGTCTCGCCGCCAGCCTGCAGCTATCGGCGCAGAGCGCGAGCCTTGCCAGCCAGGGGCCGGCGCTGCTGGCCTCGCGCAGCGAAGAGGCGCTGACCGAACGAACCAAAAAGATGAAGGAGACCCAGACGGTCGCGCTGCAGAAGCTCGGCGAGATCGTCGAGCTTGGCGCCGACAAGGCGGTCGTCGCGGCGCTCACCGAGAACGTCAAGAACATCGATGACATGATCAAGAGCCTGGGCTCGGCCGCGCGCGAGCGGCTCGAGGTCGCAGCCCAGCATGAAAAGCTTTACGATGCAGTGCGCAAGGCCCAAAGGCGCTTTACGGCCGCCGCCGGTCCTGCGGCGATCGACGCTCACACCGAACTCTACAGCATCTACGCTGCCCCTCAATTCTCCCAAAACGACGCAATCAAGGCACACAAAACGGCCGACCAGCTCAGCGACATTGCCGCCAGCGGCAATCTCATCGCGTTCGACATGATAGCTGCACTTTCGACCAATAGCAGCGATACACTCGAGGCCATTGGTAAGGAATTCCGCACCGCGCAGCAGCGCGTGAAGTCAAATGTCGAGTTGCTGCCCAAGACGACGGCGATGAACGCCGTTCGAAACGCAACCTTGAACTTGCTGGCGCTCGGCGAAGGCAAGACCGGCGTCTTCAAGGTCCGCCAGCAGGAACTCGATGCGGACGATTACGCCCAGACTATTCTGGAGGAAACCCGCAAGCTCAATGTCGGTCTCGGCATCAGTGTGCAGCAACTCGTTGACGGCGTGCAGAAGGAAACCGACGCTGCGACCTGGCAGGCGCGTCAGGAGATTTCGTTCGCGACTGTGGGCATGCTCGGGCTCGGCGTGCTGACGCTGGTCGTTTCGATCCTGTTCGTCTGGCTCTATGTCGGCCGCAACATCCTGCGGCGTATCGGCGGCCTGCAGCGCTCGATGCAGCTATTGTCCAGTGGCGACCTCGAAGCGGAGATCTACCAGAGCCACCAGCAGGACGAGATCGCGGCGATGGCGAACTCCCTGCATGTGTTCCGCGAGAGCATGATCCAGAGCCGAGCGCTGTCCGCCGACCAGGACAAAGACCGCATCGCCAAGGCCGAACGCGCCTCCCGCATGGAGGCGCGGATCGTCGAGTTCGAAACCGCCGTTCGCACGGCGCTCGACAGCCTTCAGACGGCGGCGGGTTCGATGCAATCGACCGCGCAAGGCATGTCGGCCACCGCCGATCAGTCCAGCGCGCTGGTGAGCGCGGTGGCGTCTGCCGCAGAAGAGACCTCGGTCAACGTGCAGACCGTGTCGTCGGGCACCGAGGAACTGTCCTCCTCGATCGAGGAAATCGGCCGCCAGGTCATCACCTCGGCGGAAATCGCCCGCAAGGCGGTCGTGGAGGCCGGTGAGACCGATTCCACCATGCAGGGACTTGCTGATAACGCAGCGAGGATCAGCGTGGTGGTCGATCTGATCCAGACCATCGCCTCGCAGACCAATCTGCTGGCGCTGAACGCCACCATCGAAGCCGCGCGCGCCGGCGATGCCGGCCGGGGTTTGCCGTGGTCGCCTCCGAGGTGAAGAGCCTCGCCAACCAGACCGCGAAAGCCACCGACGAAATCCGCCAGCAGATCGTCAGCATGCAGACGGTAACGACGACGGCGGTCAGCGCGATCAGAAACATCGGCACCACGATCGCCGAGATCAACGAGGTGACCACCGCGATCGCCGCTGCGGTCGAGGAGCAGGGTGCAGCGACACGCGAGATCGCGCGCAACATCCAGCATGCCGCCGGCGGCACCAGCGAGGTCTCCAGCAACATCGTCGGCGTCTCCAGCGCCTCGACGCAAGCCGGAACCGCGGCCGGCGAAGTGCTGACCGCCTCGGACGCGCTGCGCCGTGAAGCCGACGTGCTGCGTGAGGAAATCGACGCCTTCCTGTCGAATATCCGGGCGGCGTAGATTCTTCAGGTCATTCCGGGGCGATGCGAAGCATCGAACCCGGAATCTCGAGATTCCGGGTTCGTGCTTCGGACGCCCCGGAATGACGGCCAATACTTTTCGGCTAGCGCCGCGCCGCTGGTACCGCTAAGTCGGTAGCATGCATTCAAAGACCGACATGGTTCAGTCCTCCGCCGAGGCACTGCGATACCCCTGGGAAAATCACCCCGGCCCCGATCAGGTCGTCGAGGTGGTGCCCGGCGTGTTGTGGGTCCGGCTGAAGCTGCCGTTCCGGCTCAATCACGTGAACATCTACCTGCTGGCCGACGGTGACGGCTGGGCGATGGTCGATTCCGGTTTCGGTAATGAGGAGACCACTGCGACCTGGACCGCGCTATTCGAGGGTCCGCTGCGGCATGTGAAGGTCACAAGGCTGATCGTCACTCATTCGCACCCCGATCACGTCGGTCTCGCGGGCTGGATCGTCGAGCGCTTCGACTGCCCGCTGCAGATGTCGCAGGTCGAATACCTGCAATCGGTCTATCACCAGAACCGCGGCACCGAGGAACGGCGCAACGCCCAGCGGCTGTTCTTCCGCCGTCACGGGATGGACGAGAGCCTGACCGACAAATTGCTCGGCCGCGGCCAGGATTATTTGAAACGGGTTTCGGTGCTGCCGCCGTCCTATCGCCGGATCTCGCATGGCGACGAGGTCGTGATCGGTACCCGACGCTTCAAGGTCATCACTGGCGGCGGCCATGCGCTCGACCAGGTGATGCTGTATTGCGCCGCCGATAAACTGTTTCTTTCCGCCGATCAGGTGCTGAGCAAGATCTCGCCCAATGTCAGCGTCTGGGCGGTCGAGCCCGACCAGAATTCGCTCGGGGAATATCTGGCCTCGCTGGCGAGCCTGACCACCACGCTGCCCTACGACGTCATGGTGCTGCCCGGCCACGGCGTGCCGTTTTACGGCCTCAAGACCCGCATCAAGCAACTCGCCGATCATCACGAGGATCGTTGCCGCCTGATCGCGGAGGCTTGCCGGGAAGTCCCGCAGACCTCGAAGGAGCTGGTGCCGGTCGTGTTCCACAAGCACGTGCTGGACGAGCACCAGATGGGCTTTGCCGCCGGCGAACTGGTCGCGCATGTCAACTACATGCTGGTCGAGGGCCGCCTGACCTCCGAGGTCAGCGACGGCGTGCTGCGGTTTCGGACCACCTGACGCTGGAACCGCTTATGCACGTCCGGCTGACGAAATGCCGGAGCGCAAATCGCGTCTACCGTGTTGATCAGGAACAACATTTGCTCGGTCCAAGCAGCATCCCGGGGCCCCGTTCCAGTGCGGGATTTCACATAGACATCAAAGCTGGAAAGGCTCTAAAAAGGCTCACGCCGATCCCGGCCGGTTCCGTTCCAGGTCTTGCGATGGATTACAGCAAATTTTTCAGTGCCGCCCTCAACCGCCTGCATGACGAGCGGCGCTACCGGGTTTTCGCCGACCTCGAGCGGATCGCGGGACGCTTCCCGCATGCGGTCTGGCACTCGCCGAAGGGCCAGCGCAATGTCGTGATCTGGTGCTCCAACGATTATCTCGGGATGGGCCAGCACCCGAAGGTGGTCGGCGCCATGGTCGAGACCGCAACCCGCGTCGGCACCGGTGCCGGCGGCACCCGCAACATCGCCGGCACCCATCATCCGCTGGTCCAGCTCGAGCAGGAACTGGCCGATCTGCACGGCAAGGAAGCCTCGCTGCTGTTCACCTCGGGCTATGTCTCGAACCAGACCGGCATCTCGACGATTGCGAAGCTGATTCCGAACTGCCTGATCCTGTCGGATGCGCTGAACCACAATTCGATGATCGAAGGCGTTCGCCAGGCCGGCTGCGAGCGGCAGATTTTCCGGCACAACGACCTTGCGCATCTCGAAGAGCTGCTGATCGCGGCGGGTCCCGACCGGCCCAAGCTGATCGCCTGCGAGAGCCTCTATTCGATGGACGGCGACGTCGCGCCGCTTTCGAAGATCTGCGATCTCGCCGAGAAATACGGCGCCATGACCTATGTCGATGAGGTCCATGCGGTCGGCATGTACGGCCCGCGCGGCGGCGGCATCGCCGAGCGCGACGGCGTCATGCATCGCATCGACGTGCTCGAAGGCACGCTTGCGAAAGCCTTCGGCTGCCTCGGCGGCTATATCGCCGGCAAGGCCGAGATCATCGATGCGGTCCGCTCCTATGCGCCGGGCTTCATCTTCACGACCGCGCTGCCGCCGGCGATCTGTTCGGCCGCGACCGCTGCGATCCGTCACCTCAAAGCCTCGAACTGGGAGCGCGAGCGCCACCAGGACCGCGCCGCCCGGGTCAAGGCGATCCTAAACGCCGCAGGCCTGCCGGTGATGTCGAACGACACCCACATCGTGCCGCTGTTCGTCGGCGACCCCGAGAAGTGCAAGAAGGCGTCCGACATCCTGCTCGAAGAGCACGGCATCTACATCCAGCCGATCAACTATCCGACGGTGGCCAAGGGCACCGAGCGGCTGCGGATCACGCCCTCGCCCTACCATGACGACGGCCTGATCGATCAGCTGGCGGAAGCGCTGCTGCAGGTCTGGGAACGCCTCGGCCTGCCGCTGAACCAGAAATCGCTGGCGGCCGAGTAACCCTGCCCTCCTGAATCCCGGAGAAATTGGGCTGGTTGCGCGGTGCGCGGCCGACCCAATGCGTTTATAGTCCGCTCCCGGGTTTCCCGGCCGAGAGGGAGAGAGAAGCAGCGATGCTGCACGATTGGGGCGTGATCGCCGCCGCGTTCGCCTATATCGGACTGCTGTTTGTCGTCGCCAGCTACGGCGACCGCCTGTCGCCGAGCCAGCGCGGCCGCGCCGGCATGCTGATCTACCCGCTGTCGCTGGCGATCTATTGCACCTCGTGGACCTTCTTCGGCTCGGTCGGCTTCGCCACCCGCACCAGCTTCGATTTTCTCGCGATCTATGTCGGCCCGATCCTGATGATCGGACTTTTGCACGCCGCTGCTCCGGCGCGTGATCCAGCTCGCCAAATCGCAGAACATTACCTCGATCGCCGACTTCATCGCCGCGCGCTACGGCAAGAGCCAGGCGGTCGCCGCCACCGTGGCGATGATCGCGATCGTCGGATCCGTGCCCTACATCGCGCTCCAGCTCAAGGCCGTGGCATCGTCGCTCGAGACGATCCTGAGCGAGGACAAGCTGTTCTCCTCCATTCCGCTGATCGGCGACATCGCGCTGGTGGTCACGCTGGCGATGGCGGTGTTCGCGGTGTTGTTCGGCACCCGCCAGACCGACGCCACCGAACACCAGCACGGCCTGATGCTGGCGATCGCCACCGAATCGATCGTCAAGCTGGTGGCCTTTCTCGCCGCCGGCGCCTTCGTCACCTTCTGGATGTTCACGCCGGTCGAACTGATCGAACGCGCGATGAAGACCCCCGAGGCGGTGCGCGCGATCAGCTATGTGCCGTCGATCGGCAATTTCCTCACCATGACGCTGCTGTCGTTCTGCGCGATCATGCTGCTGCCGCGGCAGTTTCACGTCAGCGTGGTCGAGAACTCCAGCCCCGAGGAGGTCAGCCGCGCCCGCTGGCTGTTTCCGCTCTATCTGGTCGCCATCAACCTGTTCGTGATTCCGATCGCCATCGCCGGCCTCGTCACCTTCCCGTTCGGTGCCGTGGACAGCGACATGTATGTGCTGGCGCTGCCGATCGAGGCGAATTCCCCGCTGCTCAGCATTGCCGTGTTCGTCGGCGGCCTGTCGGCCGCGACCGCGATGGTGATCGTGGAATGCGTCGCGCTCTCCATCATGGTCTCGAACGACATCGTCTTGCCGCTGGTGCTGCAGCGCAGCCCCGCGACGCGCGACGGCCAGAAGGATTTCGGCGACTTCCTGCTCAGGATCCGACGCTTTGCGATCTTCGCCATCATGGTGATGGCCTATTTCTACTATCGTGCGCTCGGCAACGCGCAGCTGGCGGCGATCGGCCTGCTGTCGTTCGCAGCGCTGGCCCAACTGGCGCCGGCCTTCTTCGGCGGCCTGTTCTGGCGCGAGGGAACCGCACGCGGCGCCATGACCGGCATGCTCGTCGGCTTCGCGGTGTGGGCCTACACGCTGTTCCTGCCGAGCTTCCTGGAGGGCAATCCCACAGGCCTGCTGTTGCTGCAGCAAGGACCATTCGGCATCGAGGCGCTGCGTCCACGGGCGCTGTTCGGCGCCGATCTGCCGCCGCTGATGCATGGCGTGCTCTGGTCGCTCTCGCTCAACATCCTGACCTACATCGTGATGTCGATCGCGCGCCAGCCGTCGTCGATCGAACGGCTGCAGGCGGATCTGTTCGCGCCGAACGCGCTGACGCCCATCGCGCCGACCTTCCGGCGCTGGCGCAGTACGGTTACCGTGCAGGACATCCAGAGCACGGTGGCGCAATATCTCGGCCCCGACCGCGCCCGCCATGCCTTCGAGGCCTTTGCCGCCAGCCATCCCGGCAATCTCGATCCGGCTGCGCCCGCCGATTTCGAGTTGCTGCAGCACGCCGAGCGCCTGATCGCCTCCTCGATCGGGGCGGCTTCCTCGCGCCTTGTGATGTCGCTCCTGCTGCGCAAGCGCACCGTGTCCGCCAAGGCGGCGCTGAAGCTGCTCGACGATTCCCATGCGGCGCTGCATTTCAACCGCGAGATCCTGCAGACCGCGCTGAACCATGTGCGCCAGGGCATCGCGGTGTTCGATGCGGATTTGCAGCTGATCTGCTCGAACGCCCAGTTCGGTGAAATTCTGGCGCTGCCGCCGCACCTCGTGCAGCTCGGAATCCCCTTGCAGGAAATCCTCGAATTCATGGGGGCCGTCAGCCCATCCGGCTTGGGCGACCCCGATACGCTGTTGCAACGTCGGCTCGACGCCTACACCACGGAGGGCGAGCCTTATCTGGAGCGCCTGCCGGACCGCCACATGGTGATCGAGGTCCGCTCCAACCGGATGCCGGGCGGGGGGTTCGTCGTCACCTTCTCCGACGTCACGCCGAGCTTCGAAGCCGCCGAAGCGTTGGAACGCGCCAATGCGACGCTGGAAAAGCGCGTGCGCGACCGCACCGAGGAACTCACCCGTCTGAACTCCGAACTGGCGCAGGCCAAGAGCACCGCCGAGGACGCCAACATCTCGAAAACCCGATTCCTCGCGGCGGCCAGCCACGACATCCTGCAACCGCTCAACGCGGCGCGGCTCTATGTGACGAGCCTCGTCGAACGTCAAAGCGGCGGCGAGGATTCACGGCTGGTCGAAAACATCGACGACTCGCTGGAGGCGATCGAGGAAATCCTCGGCGCGCTCCTGGACATTTCGCGGCTGGATGCGGGGCGATGGCGACCTCGATCTCAAGCTTCAAGATGGCTGACCTGATGCGTTCGCTCGAGATCGAATTTGCGCCGATCGCCCGCGCCAAGGGGCTGGAGCTCACCTTCGTGCCCTGCTCGCTGCCGGTGGAATCCGACCGCTCGCTGCTGCGGCGGCTGTTGCAGAACTTCATTTCCAACGCCATCAAATATACCCCGCGCGGGCGCGTGCTGGTCGGATGCCGCCGGCACGGACAATCCTTAAAATCGGTGTCTATGACACCGGTGTCGGCATTCCCGTGATGAAGCGCGGCGAAATCTTCAAGGAGTTCCACCGCCTGGAGCAGGGCGCGCGGATCGCGCGCGGCCTCGGTCTCGGCCTGTCGATCGTCGAGCGGCTGGCGCGCGTGCTCAACCACGGCATCGCGATCGACGCCAATGCCAGCGGCGGCTCGGCGTTTTCGGTGACGGTGCCGGTCGCCAAGGCGATCAATCATACCGCCGCCGTCACCAGCGCAACGCCGCTTTCCAAGACGCCGATGAGCGGCGCGCTCATCGTTTGCATCGAGAACGACCCCGCGATCCTGGACGGCATGAAGACGCTGCTGAAGGCGTGGGACGCCGAGGTGATCGCGGTGGCCGATCCGGAAGCCGCGATCGCGGCGATCGAGGCCTCCGGCGGCAGCGTAACGGGCCTCCTGGTCGACTATCATCTCGACCGCGGTAACGGCGTCGCCGCGATCCGCGAGATCCGGCGCCGTTTCGGCGAGAATATTCCCGCCATCCTGATCACGGCGGACCGCAGCCCGAACGTCCGGGCGGCCGCGCGCGAGGAGAACATCGCGATCCTCAATAAGCCGGTCAAGCCGGCCTCGCTCCGCGCCTTGCTCGGCCAGTGGCGCGCCCAGCAGATGGTGGCGGCGGCGGAGTAGTATCCGGCAATGACGGTGGGAATTACGTCGACGGCGTTCCCTGGCGCCAGTTGCCGCCGGCGATTTTCGCGGCGGCGATCACCGCTTGCGTCCGGCTTTCGACCCCGAGCTTCTGCAGGATCGCCGAGACATGCGCCTTGATGGTCGCTTCCGACACGCCGAGCTCATAGGCAATCTGCTTGTTGAGCAGGCCCTCCGACAACATCATCAATACCCTCACCTGCTGCGGCGTCAGCGTTACCAGGCGGTCGCGCAGCCGCGTCATGTCGGGGTCGTCGGCCGACGACAGATCGGTGTCTGGCGGAACCCAGACGTCGCCCTCCATCACCTTCATGATGGCGTCGCGCAGCGTCTCGACGCCGAAGCGTTTGGGAATGAAGCCGGAGGCGCCGAAATCGAGCGACCTTCGGATGGTGCCGGCATCGTCGCTCGCGGACACGATGACCACCGGGATCGCCGGATATTGCGCGCGCAGGTAAATCAGGCCGGAGAAGCCCGAGATCCCCGGCATGGTCAGGTCGAGCAGGATCAAATCGACATCGGAATTCTGTTCCAGCAATCCGGTGAGACCCTCGAACGATCCCGCCTCGCTGATGACAGCCGAACTCACGACGCTCGCCACCGCCTGACGCAGCGCATCGCGGAACAATGGATGGTCGTCGGCGATCACAAGATGGGTATTGGCGGCGGCGGTCATCTATTTCTTGCGCGAGGTTGCAACAGCGCGGGACGGGACAAGGCCCGCCGAGCGAGTTCAATTGTCCCCCGCCAGGCGGCCGCATGCAAGGCGCAAATATTGCCCTGCGCAGAAGCGGTTAACTCACGCTTTGTGCATCGCACAACGATGCTGGTCGGCACAGCAGGCCGCATCAATCCCCGAACAGGACGTCGCGGAGCATTTCGTCGACGGATACCACCGCTTCAAGCGCCGCCCGCAACCGATCCCGATCATGAGCCGACAGCCGATTCACCAAGACGGCATTGGAAGGCGGTATGCCGTGGGCGACATCTTCGACCTGCTGCGACAGGATCAGATCGAGGAATACGCCGTGCGCCTCGGCAAGCGCGTCCAGGTCCGTTTCGCTGACATGAAGCAGCGCCTTCACGCCGGCGAGTCGAGCCGACGTTGATCGGTCCATCACGTGGTAGCGGGTCGCCATGGCGCGCGCCGCCGAAACGACGCCGAACAGCCCCGCCCTCTTCAAATCGATACGGCCACCCTCGGTGCGGATGCCGCCAAAAAACTTCACGCTCCTGGGAACGGTGATCCCCTCGACCAGAAGCTTGGCGAACGCGACCTGCCCCTCGGCCGCGGCGAAGGCAGCCTGCCGCACGGCGACTGCAAGACTGCCGTCGCCGTGGACGGCGCGCAGGTCGAAGAAAATATCGACGGACAGCAGGTCTTTGGGATCGGAGCGCGCGATCCAGTGGTCGATACGGCTCTGCCAGGTCGCGAGCGAGCCGCGCCAGGGTGGATTCTTTGCCATGACGCCGCCCCTGCAGTAGGGCACGCCGGCCTCGTGCAGGATATCCGCGACCAGCGTTCCCAAGGCGGCGAACCAGCGATCTTGGCTCCCCTCCGGCTCGCCCTGTTCGAAAATGACGGCATTGTCCTGATCCATCGCCAACAGGCTTTCGCCGCGGCCGGCCGAGCCGAGCACGAGCATGGCGTAGCCGCATGGGGGATCGCCCTGGCCGCGCTGCCGCATGATCCGCTCGGCGATCGCGGCAGCCTGCCCGGTGAGCGCGCCGAGTTCACGGGAAATCACTTCCGCGATGTCGCCGCCGGACAGTCCTTCCGCCATCAGAGATTCTGCAACGCGGGGTAGCTTGGCCCAGGCAAGCGCCAAGGCGTGCGCGTCCGCGGCGTCGTCGATCTCCTCGCCGAGCGAAATGGCCTCCCCGGCGCGCAGCCGCAGCAGGTCTCGCGCGGACAATGCCCCAACCACACAGCCGGCTTCATCGATGACGCCGAGGTGGCGGGTCTTGAGGCGGTTCATGCGGCCGATGGCGCGATAGACAAAAGCATCCGCGGAAACCGCTGCGAGCGGCTGGCTCATGATCTCCCTGACCGGCAAATCGAGCGCGGCGGCGCCGAACCGGGCGATCGCGCGCATCACGTCGCGCTCCGTGACAATGCCTGCCTCTGCGGCCTTCACGCCGCCGGAAACAGCGTCTGGCGCCACATACACCGCCGACGTTCTCTCGCTCGCCAGCCGCGCGAGGGCGTCGTGGACCGAAATGCCGGGTGCCACAAAGACCGGAGGCATCCGCATGATGTCGCGATTGCGGTGCCGATAGGCGTAGCTATCGAAACGTTTCAGGGTGCGTTCTGCATCGGCACGTTCGGGAGCTTCGACGGCCTGGATCCAGCCGCTCCGCGCCTCATCGTCGAGGACGGAGGTGAGGGCGAGGCAGGCCCGTTCGGCCTCGGCAATGGTGCGAATGCCGTGGTCGCGCAGCTTCGGCACCAGCGCCAGAAACACCCGGGCCGCCGTTATGGCATCGCCGAGCGCGGAATGCCGGTCGACGACCTCGACACCCAGCCAGGCGGCGAGTTCGTCCAGCGAATAGCCTGCCAGTTCCGGTGCGGCGATCTGCGCCAGCTGCCGCGTGTCAAGCGTGCGCGGCCGTATCCACGGCAGGCCGGCGAGATCGCATTCGCGCTTCAGGACCGCAAGATCGAACCCGACCGCGTGCCCGATCACCAGTGCCTGCCCGAGAAACGCGCTGAAGCGTGGCCAGACATCGGCGAACAGCGGCGAGCCGGCGACCATCGCGTCGTCGATGCCATGAATGCGCGTCGCCTCGGCGGGGATCGATTGATGGGCCGGCCGCAGCAATTGACGGAACTTGTCACCGGCCACCAGCTTTCCGGCCGACAATCGCACGCCGGCAAGCTCGATCACCCGCGCCTTGCGTGGATCGAGCCCGGTGGTTTCGGTATCGATGACAACGGCGTCGAGCGACAAAAGCGGGGCGACGCCACTCGTCCTGTCCATCGCCCCTCCTGGCGGCAGCCGCGCGATCAATCGAAAGATTATGCCGCGGCACCCGCGGTCAATGCCCGTTGCAGCGCCGCCCTGTCCATGCGCGAGATCAGTTCATCGTGGATGTTGCACAGGCTGACACGAAGGTAGTTGCGCGTTGTCTGAAAATCCCGGCCGCGCAGCTTTTCGTGGATCGGCATCATCGCAAAATAGGCTTCCGCCACGGGCTCGGGAATGTCCATCACCCGCTTGGGCGCGTGGCCTCCAGCCAGATCGAGCCGATGCGCCAGCTCGCCGCGCGCGGCCAGCCATGCCTCTTCACCGATCGACGGCGGAACGGGATAGCGGTCGAAAACCGAAAGAACGACGGTGATGAGTTGGTCGAGAACTTCCCGGCGCTGCATCCCGGCCTGAGAGGCCAACGCCACCTCGATCATTTCGCCGACCATCGCAAGGCCCAGCGGATAGGCCTGCCAGCGGGCATGCTCGACGGCTTGCGCAAACTCCTTTTCGGCAAACAGTACCTTGGCGTAGTGACCTGCCCGCGCGCGGGAATACTCGTAGATTCCCTTTTGCACGATGAAGGCCGACTGCGCGTCGATGAAGTCGGCAAGCGCCTCCCGGTCGCGAATCGGCGGGCGGGGACGAAAGAACTTTTCGAACAGCTTCATCGCGGTCTTTCCTGCCAGATGGACAAGGCTAGTTCGCCAGCTTATCCGGCATTTGCCAAGCTCGCACTCCCGCAAGGTCGCATCCAGGGCCGCATCGCCCTTAGCAGATGCAGCATACTTCTTATTCCCCCAAAGTATTATCGAGCTGGAACCGCCCCTGGTGTTAGCCTTCGTTGACTCCAAGCCGGCGCAAGACCGGTTGAAGTCGCGGCAAGGGGGGCGCCGCACTGAAGGGATTGCATTCCCCTCGATGATTCAATCCCGGCGTATTTGCTGACCGGTGCTTTGAGAGGAAATGCTGCCCATGCCTGACACCAGAGACCTGAAACAGAGAGAAGAAGCCCACTGGGCAAAGACCTCGCGTCTGATGTTCACGCATCTCGCCGTCTGGTTCTTCTTCGGCTTTGTCATCCACATGTTCGTGGTCCCGCTCAACAAGATCACAGTGCCGATCCTTAACTTCCCGCTCGGTTTCTACATGGCCGCGCAGGGCTCGCTCATTGTGTTCGTGGTCATGCTGTTCCTCTTCGCGAAGCAGCAGGACAAGATCGACCGCGAATTCGGCTTTGCCGAGGAAGATTGAGGGGAAACGGAAATGGCTACGCAATCTTCTGGCAGCTCCGACTTTCTGAATAATCTGGGGCGGGTCTACGGCATCTACACCGGAGGCTTTGTCGCCTTCGTGATTTTGCTTGCAGTGCTCGAGCAGATGGGTGTTCCGAACAAGATCCTCGGCTACCTGTTCGTGTTCTTCACGCTCGCCGTCTACGCGATCATCGGCGTTCTCTCGCGAACGGCGCAGGTCTCCGAGTACTACGTCGCCGGTCGAAGCGTGCCAGCGCTTTATAATGGTATGGCTACCGGCGCCGACTGGATGTCGGCGGCGTCCTTCGTCGGTATGGCCGGCACGCTGTTCCTGCTCGGTTACGACGGGCTCGCATGGGTGCTCGGATGGACCGGCGGATTCGTGCTGGTGTCGATCCTGATCGGGCCCTACCTGCGCAAGTTCGGCGCCTATACGGTGCCTGACTTCCTGGCGTTCCGGTACGGCGGCAATTTCGCTCGCGGACTCGGCGTGGTCGTGCTGGTCGCGTGCTCCTTCACCTATGTGACGGCGCAGATCTACGGCACCGGCCTTATCGCCTCGCGATTCCTCGGGATGCAGTTTGAGCTCGCCGTCTTCGCCGGGCTTGTCGGCATTCTGGTCTGCTCGATGCTCGGTGGCATGCGGGCGGTGACCTGGACCCAGGTGGCTCAGTACATCGTGCTGATCATCGCCTACCTGACGCCGATCGTGATCCTGTCCACCAAGAATTACGGTTTCCCGATTCCGGAACTCACCTACGGACAGACCATCGCTGACATCACCGCGCGCGAGCAGCAGATGCTGGCGACCGGTCTGACGACGGCAGCAGCGCTGAAGCCGCACATTCAGCCCTTCATCAACTACAGCCCGCTGAACTTCTTCGCGATCATCATGTGCATGATGGTCGGCACGGCTTCGTTGCCACACATCCTGATGCGCTACTTCACCACCCCTTCGGTGCGTGAGGCACGCCAGTCGGTCGCCTGGTCGCTGCTGTTTATCTTCCTGCTGTACTTCTCGGCGCCTGCCTACGCGGCGTTCTCCAAGCTGGAGGTCTACACCAACATCATCGGGCGGGATCTGACGGCCATTCGTCCCTGGCTGTTCAACTGGGGTGAACTCGGGCTGATCCAGATCTGCGGCAAGAACGCGGCCAGTATCGACGCCATCGTTGCAGCCTGCAAAGCAATTGCCGATCATCCCGGTGTCGTCAGGCTGCAGGACTTCGTGATCAACACGGACGTGATCGTGCTCTCCACCCCGGAGATCGCGGGACTTCCGTATGTGATCTCGGGTCTGGTCGCCGCCGGCGGTCTCGCCGCCGCGCTGTCCACCGCTGACGGGCTGCTGCTCGCCATCGCCAACGCGTTGTCGCACGACGTCTACTACAAGATGATCGACCCCAACGCACCGACCGTGCGCCGGTTGATGATCGCCCGCGTGCTGCTGTTGATCGTCGCCGTGGTCGCGGCGGCGACAGCTGCGACCAAGCCCGGGGACATCCTGGCCATGGTCGGCTGGGCGTTCTCGCTGGCGATGGCCGGCAACTTCCCGGCACTCGTGATGGGCGTCTGGTGGAAGCGCGCGACGGCGACGGGAGCGGTCTGCGGCATCATTGCCGGCTTCGGACTGTGCCTGTTCTATCTGGTGACTAGCCGCTACTTCCCGGGCGCCGGCGTCAAGTATTTCGGCATGACGTCGCTGCTCAACCCGGTCACGGGGGCGCCCTTGGTCGATATCGCCAAGGTCATGACGTTGCCCAACGCCATGGAAAGCTTCCCGACGCTCGCGCACCCGCTGGCCAACAAGGTCGGCTGGTTCAACCTCACCAACATCGCCTGCGGGTTGTTGGGGGCGCCGCTCGGCTTCGCGGTCATCTACATCGTCAGCAAGCTCGGCAAGGAGCCTTCGGCGGAAATGCAGGCCTATGTCGACGATATCCGCAAGCCGCGAGGCAGGACGGTGCTCGAAGAGAAGACTACTTAAGAGCGTGACGATATATCTCGGCAAACGGGGCCCTCGGGGCCCCGTTTTGTTTTCGATGAAGCCACGACATCGCTTGCCGGGAAAGTCGCCGCTTGCCATTGTCGGGCACGATCGTGGTGTCATCACACATCCGGATTTGTCGTTGCTGAACCGCGGGAGCATCGAACTTTGGACACGGCTAGTTCAATCGCCAGCTATTGGTATTTCCATCTGCCAAACTTCATCCTGGCGGCGTTGATGTACACGATGCTCGGCCGGTTCCTGCTGGGCTTGATGGTCGATGCGGATTCGCCGAACTATATCTGGCGATTCTTTTGCCGGATCACCGATCCCGTGCTTGCGGTCATCTCGATCGTAACCCCGAAGGTCACCGCTCCCGCCGTGCTGTGGCTGTTCGGCTTCGTCTGGATGTTCTGGCTGCGCGTCGTCTTTCACTACACATTGCTGCTACTGAACCTCGCCCCCCGGGTTGCCGGAGCGGCATCATGAGCCGCAATTTCTATTTCATCGGAATCGCGTTCTTTGGAATGATCAACGGCATATTCAACCAGCTCTGGCTGATTTTCGCGCTGCTGTACGTCCAGCCGTTCGCCAGCCCCCTGCTGTTTGGCAGCCTGTCCCTGACCCTGATGTTCGCGTCGCTGATGGTGTCGACTGCTACGGTCATCCTGGGTGGAATTCCGGCGGCAATCTACGAGCGGGCCACCGGGGCATCAGAATCAAACGATGTTTCGCTCTGGATATGGCTTGCCGCAACCGCGCTCCTCGCCTTGCCCGCCGCCGGTAACTTTCTCAAGATCGGCCTCTAACGTCCCCCTTCCACGGTTGAGAGCGCGAAACCTTGGCGCTACGCTCGGGCGGGTGCTGGCGAACGACCGGAGCGTGGCGGATCATGGAAGAGATGCGCCGTATTGGCTATGAAACGGTGCTGCGCGCATGCGGATTCGCGTCGCTCGCCATCTTCTGCGTCATGATCGGAATGTCCTTCCTGCCGCGTTCCGCCTTTCAGGCAGGTGGTTTTCTGACAATCGTGATGACTCTGGTTCTGGTGTTGAAGGCCCGTGAAGCCCGCACCAAGGATCACCGCCGGACCGAGATGTGGCTCTATCTTCCCAAGGAAAGCCGTCCACCCCAGGCCTATGCGCAGAAGACGATTTCGATTCTCATGCGCGAGATCTATTTGCAATTTGCGCGTTGGACCGCGCTGATATCCATCGTGATGTGGACCATTGCGCTGCTTTTCTCCTTTGTCGAAGTTTAGGACTTTAGTCTAGGCTACCGCGCGGCATGGAGTTACTGCACCAGACTTGGGTGCGGGCAGATCCCGTTCTTTGGCGCTACGCTGTTAAGCGAAAACGCGTTTTCGCTTTCAATCTCCCGATCAGAATCGATAATTCCAGGCGCTGTCGTTCTTCGGCGCAAACGCCCGACAGCCCAATTCCAGCCGAAAGTACTATTGGGACACGCTTTCCGAACATGTAGGGAGACTGCGGATTTTTGCGCGTTGAAGACGCACACGCAGATTTCGACATCAAGCAAAGCAAAGACAATTGGGGAGCGATTCTGAAATGTCCACCATGACTGTTACGTCCGGCAAGGCCAAGGGCATGACGAAGGACGAACGTTTCGTCATCTTCGCATCGTCGCTTGGCACCGTCTTCGAATGGTATGACTTCTACCTCTACGGATCGCTTGCCGGCATCATCGGAGCACAGTTCTTCTCAGAATATCCGCCGGCGACGCGTGACATTTTCGCGCTGCTCGCCTTCGCCGCCGGCTTCCTGGTGCGCCCGTTCGGCGCCATCGTGTTCGGACGTATCGGCGACATCGTCGGCCGCAAATACACATTTCTCGTCACCATCCTGATCATGGGCATCTCGACCTTCGTCGTCGGCCTGTTGCCCAACGCCGCCACCATCGGGATCGCAGCGCCAATCATCCTGATCGGCTTGCGCTTGCTGCAGGGTCTCGCACTGGGGGTGAGTACGGCGGAGCCGCGACCTACGTGGCCGAGCATTCGCCGCCAGGCAAACGCGGCTACTACACCTCGTTCATTCAGACCACCGCGACGCTCGGGCTGTTCCTGTCGTTGCTGGTGATTCTGTTCACCCGAACGATCCTCGGCGAGGCCGACTTCGCCGCATGGGGCTGGCGAATTCCGTTCCTGCTGTCGGTGGTCCTGCTCGGCGTGTCCGTCGTGATCCGGCTGAAACTGAACGAATCTCCGGTCTTCCAGAAGATGAAGGACGAGGGCAAGGGCTCCAAGGCCCCGCTCACCGAAGCCTTCGCCAACTGGAGCAATGCAAAGATCGTCATCATCGCCCTGATCGGCGGCGTGATGGGCCAGGGCGTGGTCTGGTACACCGGCCAGTTCTACGCGCTGTTCTTCCTGCAATCGATCCTCCAGGTCGACGGCTACACCGCCAACCTGCTGATCGCCTGGTCGCTATTGTTCGGCACCGGCTTCTTCATCGTGTTCGGTGCACTATCCGACAAGATCGGCCGCAAGCCGATCATTCTGGCAGGCTGCCTAATCGCGGCGCTGACCTTCTTCCCGATCTTCCGCATGATCTCGTCCAACGCCAACCCGACGCTGGAAAAGGCCATCGAAACGGTGAAGGTGCAGGTTGTGGCCGACCCGAAGGGCTGCGGCGACCTGTTCAATCCGGTCGGCACCCGCGTGTTCAGCGCACCTTGCGACCTGGCCCGCGACTTCCTCGCGAAGTCCTCGGTCAAGTACGACACCGTCGCAGCTCCGGCGGGCTCGCCCGTGCTGATCCGCATCAACGGCAAGGACGTCACCTACACCAAACCGGCTGACTCCAACGCTGGCGCGACGGCGGCTCTCCAGGAAGCGGGATATCCGAAACGCGGTGCTAACCCGACGCTCGTGAAGATGAACCACCCGTTTGACATCTTCAAACCGAATGTCGCAGCCATCATCGGACTGCTGTTCATCCTGGTGGTCTACGTCACAATGGTGTACGGGCCGATCGCGGCGATGCTGGTCGAACTTTTCCCGACCAAGATCCGCTACACCTCGATGTCGCTGCCCTATCACATCGGCAACGGTTGGTTCGGTGGATTGCTGCCCGCGACCTCGTTCGCGATCGTGGCCTCGACCGGCGATATCTACGCAGGTCTCTGGTACCCGATCATCTTCGCGTCGATCACTGCGGTCGTCGGGTTCTTCTTCCTGCCCGAGACCAAGGACGTCGACATCACCAAGTAGCTCCGGCAGGGCGCTGCAAGCCCCGCCCTCGAGCCCTCACGACAAGCCGGCCGCGGAGCGATCCGCGGCCGGTTTTTTGTGGGTCCTCAATCCGTCGCGCCGGTGAACTGCAGCACGACCTCGCGCCGGTGCGGCCGCGCACGGTGCTCGACCAGATAGATCGCCTGCCAAACTCCCAGCGCAAGCGCGCCCCGCAGCACCGGGACGTGCAGCGAAGTCGCGGTCAGCATGGTCTTGATATGCGCCGGCATGTCGTCCGGCCCCTCGGTGTCGTGGCGCCATCCCGCATTCTCGGGCGCAAGCCGGTTCAGCGCCGTCGTCAAGTCGACGAGCACGGTCGGATCGGCGTTCTCCTGGATCGTCAGCGATGCCGAAGTATGGCGAATGAACAGCGTCACCGCGCCTTCGCGCGCCCGCGCATCCGCCACGAATTTCGCGACCTCGGCGGTGAGGTCGGTAAAGCCCGCCCGACGTCTGCACGGTCAGCAGCGAGGAGACCATGGTGCTGGCGGTGACGACGGAGGGAGTGGCGCGGGATAGTGATTTGGGTGCGGACATAAATTTAGATTCTCTCAACACGTCGCCCCTGCGAACGCAGGGGCCCAAAACCACAGGCGTTCATCGTTGCGCGCGATATCGACTCGATCTTGCTCAATCGAAAGGCCGCGGCGTATGGGCCCCTGCGTTCGCAGGGGCGACGAGGAAACGCGTCAAATCTTGCCGTTGACGTCCCTCTGAACCCGGTTGGCCATCTCGATCAATCGCCGCCACGCCCGCTCCAGGAACGACATCATGCGATCCATGTCGCGATCGCTCGGCAGCGGGATTTCGATCTTGCGCTCGCCCTCGGCCACCTTCGGTTCGCTCTTCTTCAGCGAATCCGATTTCGGCAGCGGCTCTTCGATCTTGCCCCCCACCGTGGGCTCGCGGGAGGCTAGCTCTGCCTTGAGTCTTTCACTGTCGGCCTTGAGCTTCTCGTTGTCGGCTTGCAGCCGGCCGATTTCGGCGTCCATCGCCGCACGTTCGTCGGGCACGGCGTAGCAGGCCCAGCCCGCGCCCGTATTGTTGCAGGTCGACACCGCACCCGTTCTGGTGTCGAGCCGGAGCACGCCGTCGCCGGCCGGCGACAGTGCATAGCGGCCGTTCTCGGTCTCCGGCATCGATCCAGCAAGTGCGTGACCGGCGCCCGTGAGACAAAGCGCCAGCATGGCGATGACTGAGGATTTGGAGGATGATTTCGCTGTGCGCATGGGCTTGCTCCCGCCTCAGGAGAGTACCGGTTTCCTCAACCGCCTGGGCGCTTTCAAGGCGCGCCCCTATCTCTTTGAGCTATATGGCGGGCGGCCGGACTTCAACGCATCGCCCAGCAATTCGAGGCGGTCCTGTCCCCAGAAAACCGCCATCCAGCACATAGACCGGCGAGCCGAACACGTCGGCCGCCAGCGCGTCCTGCCGGTTCTGCTCATAGGCCGCGCTGATTTCCTCCGCGCCCGATCGATCCACCAATTGCTCGCCGGGCAGCCCCGATTCGTCTGCCAGCTTCGCAATCGTCGCGGGATCGGTCAGATTGAGCTGATCTTCCCAGACACCAGCAAAGGCCCGTTGCAAATATCGTTCGGGATCGAGGCCGGCCTCGATCCGCCGCGATCACGACGCCATCGGCCAGACGCGCATTGAACGGCCAGTTCGCCGGCTGCAGATGAAATTTCAGGCCGCGCTTGTCGCGCCAGCGCTGCAGTTCGACCATCCGGTAGCGCTGCCGTACCGGATGCCGCTTCATCAAAGGGCGATCCACCGGTCTCCGAGAACAGATCGAGCAGCACCACCGGCTTGTAATTCACCTTGAGATCATAAGCACTTACGATATCCCGAAAGGGCTGGTGCCCGATATAGGCCCACGGCGATTGAAACGAGAAATAGTAATCGACCTGACGTGGCATGCGGGCTCCGGGAAGCCGGAATTGCGGTTCGCCTGGAGCATCCCAACAGGTCAGCGAAATCCACGCAAGATCGATTGATGTAGAGTCAGCTGCTGCACTGCGATGACGGGTCCGCAGGGTTGCGGACGGCGGCGAAATAAATTCAGTTAAATCAATGCACTAACTGGTCAGGGCGTAATCTTGACTTGATCAGACGCGGTAAGTATGGTCCGCGCGGCTTTCTAGGGTGACGGGCGCAATTTCCATCAACCGCAGCATCGTTTAGTGTCTTGGGCATGGCCAAAGACAAGAGCGACAACGCAAGTGGAAATCGCGATCAATCGTCGTCCGACGAAGCTGCGCTTTTCCGCAAGGCTCGGAAGTCTCGATCAACGATTGTCCGAAATTCGTGACAACCGGAAACTCAGGACTGATCAACCCGGAACTGAAAGCGGAGACAGGGCTGCCAGAGCATCTGCAATGGCGCTGGGTTTTCCGCCTTTCCTCGGAATTGGTCGCGGGCGTTGTCGTCGGGGCGGCGATTGGCTGGGGGGTCGACCGTTGGTTGTCGACATCGCCGTTCGGTCTCATCGTGTTTTTGCTACTCGGCTTCACTGCCGGCGTGGTCAACGTGGTGAGGTCAGCAGGCGTAGCTTCCCGCAGACGCTGAGCATCGACGGGAAGTCACGACATTTGAAATTCGATTGCCGGCCAGGCCGGTGGATAAAGAGCCGCGCGGATGAAAATCGACCCGATCCACCAGTTCAACATCGAGCCCCTCTTCACGATCGGCCATATCGGCAACCACACGATCGCCTTCACCAACTCGTCGCTCTACATGTTCATCGCGGTGGCGGTGATTTCGCTGCTGATGATCGGCGGCATGGCGAGAGGGCAGCTGGTTCCCGGGCGGCTGCAGTCGATCGCCGAAATCAGCTACGAGTTCGTCGCCAGCACGATCCGCAGCACCGCCGGCGCGGAAGGCATGAAGTTCTTCCCGCTGATCTTCTCGCTGTTCATGTTCATCTGCGTTTCGAACCTTGTGGGCATCATTCCCTACACGTTCACGGTTTCGAGCCACATCATCGTCACCGCCGCGCTGGCGTTCCTGGTCTTCTTCACGGTCCTGATCTACGGCCTCTACAAGAACGGCCTCAAGTTCTTCAAGATTTTCGTGCCGTCCGGGGTTCCGATCTACATCCTGCCGCTGGTCATGTTCATCGAAATCCTGTCGTTCTTCCTGCGGCCGGTTTCGCACAGTGTGCGTCTGTTCGCCAACATGCTGGCCGGCCACATCGCGCTGAAGGTGTTCGCGGGCTTCGTCGCGATGCTCGGCGTGTCGCTCGGCGCGCTTGGCTGGGTCGGCGGCATGCTGCCGCTGGCGCTCACTGTGGCGCTGACCGCACTCGAACTGCTGGTCGCGTTCCTGCAGGCCTATGTGTTCGCGATCCTGACCTGCATCTATCTCAACGACGCCATTCATCCGGGACACTAAGCGGTCCGGAGAATTTCCACCCTCACTTTGTCTTACCCCTCAAGGAGCTCTAGAAAATGGAACCGGCAGCAAAACTTATCGGCGCGGGCATCGCATGCATCGGCATGGGCGGCGCAGGCGTCGGCGTGGGCATCATCTTCGGCAACTACCTTGCCGCAGCGGTGCGCAATCCTTCGGCTGCCCAGGGCCAGTTCGGCAACCTGATCTTCGGCTTCGCCGTGACCGAAGCGCTCGGCATTTTCTCGCTGCTGATCGCGCTGCTGCTGCTGTTCGTTCCGCTCTGAGCTGCACCTTCGCGCGCCTCCGGGCGGCGCATCGACAGCAACAGGAGAACCCCCGTGGCTGAAAAGAGTCATGGTACCGGCGCCCACACCGGAGCAGATGGCGGGACACGGCGGAGGATTTCCTCCGTTCGAGTCGAGCACGTTTGCTTCGCAGCTGGTGTCGCTCGCCATCGCGTTCGTCGCGCTCTATGTGATCGTATCGCGCATTGCGCTGCCGCGCGTCGAAAGCGTGATCGACGCACGTCAGAACGCGATCGAGGGCGATCTGGCGCAGGCGCAGAAGCTCAAGGACGAGTCGGATGCCGCGATCAAGGCATACGAAACGGACCTCGCAGCCGCGCGCTCCCGGGCGCAAGCCATCGGCAACGAGACCCGCGACAAGCTGAACGCGGCCGCGGAAGCCGAGCGCAAGTCGCTGGAAGACCAGCTTGCCTCAAAGCTTGCCGCCGCCGAGAAGCAGATCGCGGCAACCCGCGAGACCGCGATGAAAAATGTCCGCGGCATCGCCGCGGATGCAGCCGGCGCGATCGTACAGCGCCTCACCGGCGTGCTGCCCGACAGCAAGACGGTGAAAAGTGCCGTCGACGCTTCGTTGAAGGGATAGGCTGATGTTCACCGAACCGGAAACCTGGGTCGCGATAGCCTTCGTCATCCTGCTGGTGCTGTTTGCCTATCTCGGCATCCACCGCACCGTGCTGACGGCGCTCGATCACCGCGCCGAACGCATCAAGGCCGAGCTCGACGAGGCCCGTCGTCTCAAGGAGGACGCCGCCAAGCTGCTCGCCGAGTACAAGACCAAGCGCTCCAGCGCCGAGCGCGAGGCCGAGGAGATCATCGCGAACGCCCAGGCGGAAGCCGAACGCATCGCGACCGAGACCAAGGCCAAGATGGAAGACTTCGTCGCCCGTCGTACCAAGACCGCCGAGAGCAAGATCGCCCTCGCCGAAGCCCAGGCGCTGGCCGACGTTCGTGCCGCCGCCGCCAACGCCGCGGTCTCGGCCGCCTCGACCATCCTGTCGAAGTCGGTCAAGGGCTCCGTCGCCGATGACCTGCTCGCCAAGGGCATCGCCGAGGTTCGCGCCAAGCTGAACTGAGCGTCATCAGCAACATCATCACGGCCGGTACGAGACGATCGCGCCGGCCTTTTTTGTTGCCTACTGCTTCCTGCGCGGCGCGGGACGTTCGGGCTTCAGCGCCTGCGGGTCGAAGCCGATATAGAAGATATAGGTATCGCCGATCGCACCGGGAGGCGCCGGATAGGCCAGATCTTCGGCCACCAGCGTAAAGGGCTCGCTGCCGCTTTCCGTCATGTTGACGGTGGTCTGATAGGCCTTGGTGGCGATGGTCTTTTCGGAAACGCCGCCCTGCACCACCGCGACGCGTATCGGGACCTGCACCGAGGACGGAGCGCCGGCCGGGCCTGCGATGACGCGGCCCTGAATGCCGATCCGCGCAGTGATCACGCCGCCATTGATGCTGCATTCGCGGGCCATCTTGGTGATCGTCGCCTGAAAGCGCAGATCGTTGCCGACCGGCTGCTTGCCGGGCGGCGCCACGGCGTAGGTCGCCGCGCCGGCGCGGACCGTGACCGGCGGACAGCTCAGGTCGCCGGTGTATGTGTCATCCGGCGATGCCGGCGCGGCCGCGGGCGGCTCGTCCGACTTGCCGCCAAACAGGCTCTTGAAGCGATCAGTCAGCGACTGCGCCGATGCCGGCGCGGCCGCCAGGCCGACCAGCCCGCCCGCGACCGCAGCCGCGATCACGACGTTGACCAAACGATTGTCACCCATCCGACGTCCCCGACATCCCATCGTCATTGTTCCCGGCGGCCTTATAGCAGGCCAATGGCGGCGAACCCAAGGCATCCAAAAGGCCCTAGAAATCGAGGGTTCAGCCGCGGAAATCCTCATGCAGCAGGCCGAACAGCAAATGGTCCTGCCAGATGCCATTGATACAGAGATAGCGCCGCGCCAGCCCTTCGCGGGTAAAGCCGCACTTCTCCAGCACCCGGATCGACGGCGTGTTGGAAGGGATGCAGGCGGCCTCGATGCGGTGCAAATTGAGCTCGCCGAACAGCGTCGGCAGCAGCACCCGCAGCGCCGTCGTCATGTAGCCGCGATGGGCATATGGCTCGCCGACCCAGTAGCCGATCGTGCCGGCCTGCACGATGCCGCGGCGAACATTGGCGAGCGTGATGCCGCCGATCATGGTGCCATCCGACTCCCGGAAGACGATGAACGGATAGGAGCGGTCGGCCGCGATATCCTCGGCGTAGCGGCGCAGGCGCCGGCGAAACCCGGCGCGGGTGAGGTCGTCCGACGGCCAGATCGGCTCCCATGGCGTCAGATAGGCGCGGCTGCTTTCCCGCAACTGCGCCCACTGCACGTAATCCGACATCTGCGGCGCGCGCAGCAGCAGGCCATGGCCGCGCGGCGCGAGCGCAGCCGGTCCGCTGGATGGCAAACGAAACAGGGCCATGCCCTAACTCCCCACGCCCTCGCAATTATCGGAACATGATCGCTTCGAAAACCGATACCCATTTTTTCCCGGATCGTGCTGTTAGTGCAAGAGCGTCTTTGCCTTCGACCGGGTCAATCCTTCCGCAAAAAGATACCGCCGTGTCCAGACCCCTGCCGCTGCCAAGCGCCACGACCGCCGGCCGGCTGCGCGACAGCAGCGCGCGCGCGGCGTTGCGGGTCGATTCGACGCTGACCGCGTCGATCCGAGCCACCAGTTCTTCCACGGTCTGCGGGCGGCCATAGGCCAGGATGTGCCGCGCCAGCTGTTCGGCGCGTGATGAACAGCTTTCCAGCGCCATCAGCAGTCCGGCCTTCATCTGCGCCTTGGCGCGAGCGATCTCGGCTTCGGTCAGGGTTTCGACGGCGTCGTTGATGACGTCGACGATCACTTCCATCATCTCGGGCGCATCGCCGGGATCGGTGCCGGTGTAGAGCCCGAAGAAGCCGGTGTCGCTATAGGGCGCGTGGAAGGTGTAGATCGAATAGCACAGGCCGCGCTTTTCGCGCACTTCCTGGAACAGCCGCGACGACATCCCGCCACCCAGCATGTTGGTGAAGACCTGCAGCGAGAACAGCGACAGGTCGGTCTGCGGCACGCCTTCGAGCGCCAGCGTCAGATGCGCCTGTTCGAGGTCGCGATGCACCACGCGCGAGCCGCCCTTGCCGAACATCGCAGGCACCGGCTTCGGCGCGGGCGTGGCGTCGAAGCTCGCAAACTTTGCGTCGCCTCCTCGACCACGCGCTTGTGGTCGACGGCGCCGGCGGCCGCCACCACCATGTCGGGCGCGCGGTAATGCGTCGTGAGATAGCCGCGCAACATATCGCGATCGAATTTCTTCAGCGTCTTTGCCGTTCCCAGCAGCGAACGGCCCATCGGCTGGTCCGGAAAGCAGAGTTCGTTGAGGTGCTCGAACACGACGTCGTCCGGCGTATCCTGCGCCGCGCCGATTTCCTGCACGATTACGCTCTTCTCGCGCTCGAGCTCGTCCGGCGCGAAAGAGGGATCGGCGAGGATGTCGGAGAGCACATCGAGCGCGAGCGGCACGTCGGCCTTCATCACCCGGGCATAATAGGCGGTGGTCTCCGTCGAGGTTCCCGCGTTGAGATCACCGCCGACTGCCTCGATTTCCTCGACGATCTCGCGCGAGGAACGCTTGGTCGTGCCCTTGAAGGCCATGTGTTCCAGAAGATGCGAGATGCCATGCTCGTTGGGCTTTTCGTCGCGGCCGCCGACGCCGGCCCAGACGCCGAGCGCAGCGGTTTCCAGGTGCGGCATGGTATCGGTAACGATGGTCAGACCGGACGGCAGCTTGGTTACGACAACGCTCATCCGGCAACTCCCTGCTTCGCGGCACGGCTCACCGAGCGCACGAATCGCTCCACTTCGGCTGAATCGTTTTTCATCACCGTGATGTGTTCGGATTTGGTCATGAGGCCCTCGAGCCAGGCCGGCAATTGCGGCCGCACGCCGCAGGCGGCTTCCACCGCATCAGGGAACTTGGCCGGATGCGCGGTCGACAGCACGATGTTGGGGATATTCGAATCCGAGGTGTCGCGATCGGCCACCGCCAGCGCCACCGCGGTATGGGGATCGACGAGGTCGCCGGCTTCGCGCCAGGCGGCGCGGATCGCGGCAGCCGTCTCGGTCTCATCGGCGCGGCCGGCGTCAAATTCCTCGCGGATCGCGGCGAGCATGGCGTCCGGCAGCACGAAGCGGCCGGATTGTTTCAGCGAGGCCATCAGCCGGCGAACGCTGTCGGGGTCGCGGCGGCTCGCTTCGAACAACAGCCGCTCGAAGTTCGAGGAGACCTGGATATCCATCGAAGGCGAAGCTGACGCGTGAACCTCACGCACCTCATAGATGCCGGTCTTGAGCGTACGCGGCAGGATGTCGTTGACATTGGAGGCAATGCGCAGCCAGCGGATCGGCAGGCCCATCTTCTTTGCGACGTAACCTGCAAAGATGTCGCCGAAATTCCCCGTGGGCACGGTGAAGTCCACCGTGCGCGCGGGCGCGCCGAGCGCTGTGGCGGAGGTGAAATAATACACCACCTGCGCCACGATCCGCGCCCAGTTGATCGAGTTGACCCCCGACAGCGAGACCGCATCGCGAAAGCCGTGATGATTGAACATCGCTTTGAGGATCGCCTGGCAATCGTCGAAGGTGCCCTCGATGGCGAGCGCGTGCACATTGGCCGCGCCCGTCGTCGTCATCATCCGCCGCTGCACGTCGGAGATGCGTCCATTCGGGAACAGCACGATCAGGTCGACATTGTCGAGGCCGGCAAACGCATCGACCGCGGCGCCGCCGGTATCGCCCGAGGTTGCGACCACGATGGTGGTGCGTTGATTGCGCTTGGCCAGCACGTGATCCATCAGCCGCGAGATCAGCTGCATCGCGACGTCCTTGAACGCCAGCGTCGGGCCGTGGAACAGCTCCAGCAGGAATTGATTGGGCCCGATCTGATCGAGCGGCACGACGGCGGGATGGCGGAACGTCGCGTAAGCTTCATTCGCCATGCGGCCGAGATCGGCGTCGGAGATTTCGCCCGCCGTAAACGGCTTGATCACGTCGACCGCGACTTCCCAATAGGGCCGGCCGAAGAAGGAGGCGATGGTCTCATGCGAGAGCTGCGGCCAGGCCTCAGGCACGTAGAGGCCGCCGTCGCGGGCAAGCCCGGTCAGCATCACATCGCAGAAACCCAGGATGGGGGGCTTCCCCCCGCGTCGAAATATAGCGCGTCAAACCAGCCTCCAAAGGCACAGGCCTTACGCCAAGCCTTTGATATTTATCATGTATTGAACTTCACCGAATGCGAAGCGAGCGGCACGGCACCATAAAGCGTTTTGAAGCGAAGGGGAAATGGCTGCGGGGCGAAAAAGATCGGGGTGAATACGGGGTCCGTCCCTTCGGACGATGACGGTTGGAGGGGGTGTGGGCCTCGTGGTTCGATCGGCGATGCAGAGCATCGTCCGAGGACGCGCGGCGTTGCCGCGCTCCTCACCATGAGGGTCAGACAGCTTCGTAGGGTAGGCAAAGGCGCGCTTGCGCCGTGCCCACCATTTCTCAAGTAGCGTCATCCTGAGTGGTGGGCACGCTTCGCTTTGCGTCGCGGAGCTCCTCGCAATGACGGTCCGACGGCTTCGTAGGATGGGCAAAGGCGCGCTTGCGCCGTGCCCACCATTCTCGAGTAGCGTCATCCTGAATGGTGGGCACGCTTCGCTTTGCCCACCCTGTGCGCCGCGGCCTATCCACGCCATTGCGAGCCAACGATGGTGGATACACTTTCGATCTCGCGACGCGAAGCGCCCGAGGTTTGCATGAAACCGAAACCTTGTCCCTCAACAGAGGAAGCAGCAGCGAAGGACAAATCGCGGCTCATCCCACGTCCGGCAGCCGCTCCAGCAGCTTGTCGAGCGTGATCGGATAATCGCGCACGCGGATTCCTGACGCGTTGTAGGCGGCGTTGGCCACCGCCGCTGCTACGCCGCAGATGCCGAGTTCGGCGACGCCCTTGGCCTTCATCGGCGACGACATCGGATCGGTCTCGTCGAGAAAGATCATCTCCTGGTGCGGAATGTCGGCGTGGACCGGCACCTCGTAGGCGGCGAGGTCATGGTTGACGAAGAAGCCGGCGCGCTTGTCGACCACGAGTTCCTCCATCAGGGCCGCGCCGACGCCCATCGTCATCGCCCCGATCACCTGGCTGCGGGCGGTCTTGGGATTGAGGATGCGGCCGGCGGCGCACGGCAAGCATGCGGCGCACGCGGATCTCGGCCGTGGCGACATCGACCGCGACTTCGACGAAGTGCGCGCCGAAGGTCGATTGCTGCTGCTTCTTGGCAATATCGCCGTATTCGATACCATCTTCGGCGCTGATGCCGCCTTCGCTCGCAGCCTGCGCCAGCGGGACGCGGCGATTGCCTGCGCGGACTTCACCGTCGGCGAACTCCGCTTCCGTGGAATTGAACCCGAGTTTTTGCGCGATCGCCTCGCGCAGCTTGACGCACGCGGCATAGACGCCAGCCGTCGAGTTGTTGCCGCCCCATTGACCGCCCGAGCCGGCCGAGGCCGGGAAGGCGGAGTCGCCGAGACGCACCACCACCTTGTCGAGCGGCACGCCCATCATCTCGGCCGCAGTCTGCGCGATGATGGTGTAGCTGCCGGTGCCGATGTCGGTCATGTCGGTTTCGACCGTGACAATGCCGTTGCTGTCGATCCGCACGCGCGCGTCCGACTTCGTCAGCAAATTGTTGCGAAACGCCGCGGCCGTACCCATTCCGATCAGCCAGCGACCGTCGCGGACCCTGCCCGGCTGTGCATTTCGCTGGCTCCAGCCGAAGCGCTCGGCTCCGGTACGGAAGCACTCGACGAGTTGACGTTGCGAGAACGGCCGTTCCGGCTTTTCCGGATCGACCTGCGTGTCATTCAGAATCGAAACTCGATCGGATCCATCCCGAGTTTCTCGGCCATTTCGTCGATGGCGATCTCCAATGCCATCATGCCCGACGCCTCGCCCGGCGCGCGCATGGCATTGCCCTCGGGCAGGTCGAGCGTCGCGAGCCGCGTGGCAGTCATGCGGTGCGCGCCGGCGTAGAGCAGCCGCGTCTGGCTGACCGCGCCATCGGCCTTGCCGCCCGGCAGATCGCCCGACCAGCTTTCATGGCCAATCGCCGTGATCTTACCGTCTTTGGTCGCCCCGATGCGGATGCGCTGGATCGTTGCCGGGCGGTGCGTGGTGTTGTTGAACATCAGGGGACGTTGCAGCGCCACCTTCACCGGTCGTCTCGCTGCACGTGCGCCCAGCGCCGCGAGTAGCGCGTCGGCGCGCGGAAACAGCTTGCCGCCGAAGCCGCCGCCGATGAATGGCGAGTCGAGGCGGACGTTTTCCTTCGGGATGCCGAGGATCTTGGCCATCTCGGCCGTATTCCAGGCGATCATCTGGTTGGAGGTCCATAGCGTGAGCTTGTCCCCTTCCCATGCGGCGATCGTCGCGTGCGGCTCCATCATGGCGTGGGCTTCATCGGGCGTGCTGTAGCGCGCGTCGAGCCGGACCGGTGCTGCGGCGAAAGCAGTCGCGAAGTCGCCGACCGCCGTATCAGCGGGACCGTTTGTTATGGGGTTGGGCTTCGCCGTATCCATCAACGATGCGAGATCGAACGCGCCCTGCTCCCGGATGTAATCGACGCGGACAAGCTGCGCGGCGGCGCGCGCCTGTTCAAAGGTTTCCGCGACGACGACGGCGATGGCCTGGTGATAATGCTGGATCTCGGGACCGCCGAGCAGCTTTGCGGTGTTGAGCCTGCCCTTGTCGAGCTTGCCGGCGCTATCGGCTGTGACGATGGCGAGCACACCGGGCGCGGCCTTGGCCTCGACGAGGTCGATGCTCTTGATCCGTCCCTTGGCGATCGCCGAGCCGACGACGTAGCCATAGGCCTGGTTCGGTACGACGTCGTGCCGCTCATAGGCGTATGGCGCGGTGCCGGTGGTCTTGAGCGGGCCGTCGATACGGCTGACGGGCTTGCCGATCACCTTGAGCTGGTCGATCGGATTGGTCGTGGCGGCGGCTTCGAACTTCATGATGTCAACCCTTCGCCTCAGTCAGCACCGCACCGAGCGTGCGCTCGGCCAGCGACAGTTTGAAAGCGTTCTCGCGTGTCGGGCGGGCGTCGGCCAACAGTTGCGCTGCGACGGCCTTGGCGCCCTGCGGCATCTGTGCCTCGGCCCCCTCGATACGCCATGGCTTGTGCGCGACGCCGCCGAGCGCGACGCGCCCGGTGCCGTCGCGCTGCACGATGGCGGCGACCGACACCAGCGCGAAGGCATACGAGGCGCGGTCACGCACCTTGCGGTAGATGTGTGCGCCGCTGACGGGCTTTGGCAGCGTCACCGCGGTGATCAGCTCGCCAGGCGAAAGCGCCGTCTCGAGATGGGGCGTATCGCCCGGCAGGCGGTGCAACTCTGCAATTGGAATCGTTCGCGCCGGACCATCGGGCCGCACGGTTTCCACCGTGGCGTCGAGCACGCGCATCGCCACCGCCATGTCGCTGGGATGGGTCGCGATGCACGCTTCGCTTCCACCCACCACTGCGTGCTGGCGGCTGAAGCCGCCGATCGCCGCACAGCCGCTGCCGGGCCGACGTTTGTTGCAGGGCTGGTTGGTGTCGTAGAAATAAGGACAGCGTGTCCGCTGCAGCAGATTTCCCGCGGTCGTCGCCCTGTTGCGCAACTGACCGGAGGCGCCGGCCAGCAGCGCGCGCGACAGCACGCCATAGTCGCGCCGCACGCGCGCATCCGCGGCGAGATCGGTATTGCGCACCAGCGCGCCGATCCGCAGTCCGCCCTCGGCCGTCGGTTCAATCCTGTCCAGCGCGAGGCCGTTGACGTCGATCAGATGGGTCGGTGCCTCGATCTCGAGCTTCATCAGGTCGAGCAAGTTGGTGCCGCCCGCGATGAACCTGGCGCCGGGCCGGCGTATGGCGGTGGCCGCGGCCTCGGCGGGGTGCGGGCGCGCTCGTAACTGAAAGATTTCATGCGGGCCTCCCGGCAACTTCTGATATCGCCTCGGCGATGTTGGAATAGGCGCCGCAACGGCAGATGTTGCCGCTCATGCGCTCACGGAGTTCGGCGTTGGTCAGTTGCGGCGGCGTGTTCAGGTCAGCGCTGACATGGCTCGGAATGCCGGCCTTGATCTCGTCGAGCACCGCGACGGCCGAGCAGATCTGTCCGGGCGTGCAATAGCCGCATTGATAGCCGTCATGCTTGACGAACGCGGCCTGCATCGGGTGCAGGCTTTCAGGCGTACCCAGCCCCTCGATCGTCGTGATGCTGTCGCCCTCGTGCATGACAGCCAGTGAGAGGCACGAATTGATCCGCCGGCCGCCCGATATCACCGTGCAGGCACCGCACTGGCCGTGATCGCAGCCCTTCTTGGTGCCGGTGAGATGCAGATGTTCACGCAGCGCATCAAGCAGCGTGGTCCGCGTGTCGAGCACGATTTCGCGCACCCTGCCATTCACGCTGAAGGAGACATTGGATATTGCAGAGGCTGCAGCCATGCCGTGGCCCGAAGCCATGGGAGTCTGGGCATTGCCGATGGACGGCGTCGCCGTTGCCACCACCGACGCGGCGGTTCCCAATAGCAGTTTACGCCGCGATAATTCGAAGTCGCTCGGACCTTGCATGTCGTGTTCCCGTTTTTTGATGTCGTGCAGCGGCGTTCGGCACGCCCGTCTGGGCGTCCGCATCGAACATCCGGTCACGCATCGTAACTGCGCCACGATTTGGCTGTTCCCTTGCGGCGTTCACGATTGAAAGAGGTGGTGTTGCCGGGGGACCGCTGCGCTTGCTCTATCCGCAACAAGCTAGCGGCTGCGCAGGCCTTCGATTAGGTGGTAGAATTAGCTTGTACTTATGAAGTGGATTCATGAATGGCGCGCCAGAACATCAACGACCTCCTCGCGTTCGTCGTGGTGGCGCGCGAGCGGAGCTTCACCCGCGCGGCGGCGCAACTCGACGTTTCACAATCCGCGCTCAGTCATACGATCCGCGGGCTGGAGGAGCGGCTCGGCTTGCGGTTGTTGACCCGCACCACCCGCAGCGTCGCGCCGACGGAGGCGGGAGAGCGTCTGCTGCGGACGGTGGCACCGAAGAAGAAATCGACACTGAGCTTTCGGCACTGACCGAACTGCGCGACAAGCCGGCCGGCACCATCCGCATCACCGCGGCCGAACACTCGGCTGGAACGATCCTCTGGCCTGCCTTGACAAAACTGCTGCCGCGCTACCCCGACATCAAGGTGGGGCTGAACATCGACTACGGACTGACCGACATCGTCGCGGAGCGTTATGACGCCGGCGTTCGTCTCGGCGAACAGGTAGCCAAGGACATGATCGCGGCGCGCATCGGGCCCGATTTCCGCATGGCCGTTGTCGGCGCGCCTTCCTATTTCGCTGTTCACCCGAAGCCCGGCAAGCCGCAGGATCTGACGGCCCACAGCTGCATCAATATCCGCCTGCCGACCTACGGCGGGATCTACGCCTGGGAATTCGAGAAGCGTGGACGCGGGTTGAAAGTTCGGGTCGAAGGCCAGTTCGTGTTCAACAGCCTGGCCTTGCGGACCAGCGCGGTGCTGGCCGGGTTCGGCCTGGCGTATCTGCCCGAAGACCAGGTGCAGGCGCACGTCGCCGGCGGCCGCCTGATCCGGGTGCTGGCCGATTGGTGTCCACCCTTCCCAGGCTATCACCTCTACTACCCGAGTCGCCGGCAGGTAACGCCGGCCTTTGCGGTGCTGGTCGATGCGCTGCGTTACCGCGGCTGATGCTTGCGGCTGCGGACAACGAGCGGACAACGAAAAGGGCCGCAGCGATGCTGCGGCCCTCTCTCCTGGAAGGGTCTGTCGTTAGTTGGTGCAGACCTTCATGGTCTTCATACCGGTTTCGGCCGCCGTCTTCGACTTGAAGAGAATGCAACCTGCAACTCGCCAGAAAACCGTTTGTTCCACCTTTTCCCGATAGTAAGGCGTGGCGCTGCAAAATTTCGACGCCCTAATCTTCCAAAGCGCCGTCCAGTTTCTTGAGATATTTGAGACCCTCGACAACCAGAAACTCGGTCTCATTGCCGCCCGCTTCCCAGCGCTTGCGGATGAAGCGTTCCAGGCTGGCACGCCGCGCGTCATTCACCGCGACCCCCTTGTTGATCAGGAGATAAACGCTCCACGCCCGCGAACAGGCGGTCTCGACGATATCCGGGTCAGCCATTCACCGCTCCGCAACTCAACCACGGACTGACGTTGCCATTTTTTCCCGAACGAGGCTACACGACTGCGATACCGCACCGCGCGAGGAGTGTCCCACGGGAACCATCATCGTTGCCTGCCGTTGGTCGCGCGCATGGAGCGGGAATAAACGGCAACGAAATTCGAAAAGCTGCCTTTGCGATTGACTTTCAGCGCGGCGGAACAAAATCCTCCGTCGGGAACTTGTGCCTGACATCGCGATCACGCGATTGAGAGGGAGACTGCATGAGACGTATCGTTCTAATTGGTGCTGCACTTATTGCTTCGCTTGCAATGACCGCATCCGCTTCCGCCAGATTAGGTATTGCCCCGTTGGCCGTTCAGGATGGCTCCCTGATCGAGGTCAAGCGCGGGCATGGTCGCGGCCACGGTCACAAATTCCATAGAGGACGCGGGCACCATTACGGCTGGTACAGGGGCCGCGGTCACCACAAGTGGCGTCATCATCGCCGGCATCATCACTGGTAAGCCTTCGCTGTGCTCGCTTTCGTCATCCCATTGCCCGGGCGAAAGCGAATGGCAGCGATGCGAACGGGCCGCGCCCTCAAGGCGCGGCCGGTTCGGCCGGCATTGAATTGGAAGGCTTGGAGTTCGGGATTGGAGTTCAGCAGAAGTCAGCCCAGCCCCATCTCGACGGCGATCCGGATCAGGTCCGAATGGTTCTTGGCCCCGAGTTTCTGCTTGAGCAAGGACGTGGTGTTGGCGACGGTCTTGTAGGAAATCTCCAGCGCATCGGCGACTTCGACGATCTTGTCGCCGCGGCCCAGCAGCCGCAGAATTTCCAGCTCGCGCGCCGTCATTTGTGACGCCGGATTGGCCTTGATCGACGCGCCCGAAAAGGTCACGGCTTCCGCAAGCGGCGGCGAAATGAAATTGTCTCCCGCGGCAACCTTGCGAACGGCCTTCACCAGCATTCTGGGATCGTCGCCCTTGGAGACATAGCCCTGCGCGCCCAGCTCGATGGCGCGAACCACGAACGCCGGATCGTCATTCATGCTGAACATGATGATTCGGGCGTCCGGATCGTCCTTGCGGATGCGCCGCATCAGTTCGAAGCCGGAGACATCGGGAAGCTTGATATCGATCACCGTGACGTCGGGTTTTCTGGTGACATAGGCCCGGTGACCGGATTTGGCGTCGGTGGCCTCGTCGATCTTGACGGAGCTGTCGGACGCGAACAGCGACCGGCAGCCGGACAGGACCACCGGATGGTCGTCGACAATCAGGACCCTCGTTGCCGATTTGGCGGAATTTTGCATCGTCCGTATTCCCTTTCGGATTAGATAGGCGGTTGACGCTATTTGAAAAGAGAAATCTTGGGTTGCGTGAGCTAGAATAGTCCGAATGTGGGAAAGGCTTTCTCTTCGAACCCGCCTGTTGCTGCCGCTCGGCCTGCTGTTCGTGGCCGCGCTGGCGCTGGGGAGCGTTTCGCTCCAGATCTTCGCGCCGATACAACTGCTGGACGAAAGCGAGCCGGGTGCACGCGCGGCCAGGGCGGTCGCCGCTGCGCTCAATGGCGCGCTGCAGGCATCCGCCAATCCGCAAGCAACGCTGGACGCGTTCGTACAATCGCTGGGGACATCCGAAGCCATTCAGTTCCGGCGCATCGGTGCGGAACCGGAGGTTCATTCCCCGCCCGAGGTGCGAACGCCGCTGGGACGGGTACCCGGCTGGTTCATCCATCTTCTGGCGTTACCCGAGGTCGGGGCATCCTACCCCGTAACGATCGAGGGTAAGCGGGTCGGCGACATTGTCTTTGCACCCGACATGTCCGCCGACATCTACGAGAAGTGGATCGGCTTTCTGGCGATCGCCTCCTCCGGCATCGCCTTGATGCTGCTGACGGGCGTCATCGCCCATTTCACCGCCCGCTCCGCGCTCGGCTCCTTGCGAAATCTGGGCGATGGCCTGACCCGGATGCGAACGGGAGATTACGAACACCTGATTCCGGCGACCGGGCCGCCCGAGATACGCAAGAGCTCGCTGGAAGCCAACGAGCTGGCGCGCACGCTCAATCGCCTCAGCCAGGATAATCGAAGCCTGCTGCGCCGGATCGTGTCGCTGCAGGACGACGAACGCCGCGACATGGCGCGCGAGCTGCATGACGAGCTCGGGCCGCTGTTGTTCGGCATTCGCGCCAATACGGTGGCGCTGCTCGAAGCCATCCCGCCGGACAGGACGGAACTCGCGGCCGCCGCCGATGGAATCCTCCGATCGGTCGAGACGTTGCAGCAGGCGAACCGCCGCATCCTCGATCGGCTGCGGCCGCTCTACATCCAGGAACTGGGGCTCGAGCGGAGCATTCAGACGCTGCTGCAGAACGCGAACGCACAGGCACCGGACCTTCGGCTGACGTCGCAGATCGACGCCAGGCTGAACGCCATCGATGGCCTGTTATCGCAGACGGTGTATCGCGTGATCCAGGAGGCGGTGACCAACGTGCTCCGTCACGCCAAAGCGAACGCGATGCATGTTCGGGCCGGGATCGAGGAGCGCGAACTCGTCGTCGAGATATCGGACGATGGCATAGGTTTCCCCGCCGACCGGGTGTTCGGCCGGGGATTGACCGGGATGCTGGAGCGGGTTCGCGCGCTGAGCGGGACGCTGCAATTGCTGCGCGAGGACGGACGCACGTGCGTCCGTTGCCGCCTGCCGGCCGGCGATCCCGCCGCAGGCGTCGAAACAAGAGAAGCATGACCGGAGATTTTTGTGGGTCTGGTATAGCGGCTATGCCGGCGGAAGCGTCGCCGCGCGGCCTTTATCGGCGGCACCGGCAGCTTCCATGGCTGCCGACACAGGCGCGCAAGCGGTCTGCCGGATTTTTCCGTCGGACGTAAACGTGAAAGCGATACGGACAGGCTTGCCTTCGTAACTGAGATAGTCGAGCACGACGCCCTCGGTGGTCGGCGTGATTTCCTCCAGCCCGAACGCGGTCGGCGCCAGTGCATCAAGCCGCGGCCGCCAATATGATTCGAGCTCGGGGCGGCCCTCGCGGAGTTTTACCTCGCCGCACGCGCATTCGAACGTCGCATCGTCAGCATAGAGACCCAGCAGCGCCGCGAGGTCGCGATTCCTGCACGCGTCCAGCCAGTCGACCACCACGGCTACCTGGTCGAAATCGTCAGCCAAATCCGCCATCCCATCAGCTCCTTGTGCGGGTTGTCGAGGCAGGTGACGGAGTATGGCGATCGTCGTGAATGGACACTGAACGGCCTATTGTCTTGTCCTGTAACCATCGTGGAACCCGAAACCATCCTGCGGGGTAAAAGTTCCCCGCGACCGGAGCGACCGTCACGCATGGCGCCGCAACCTAGCCGCGGCGCTGCCCGCGCCACCACACGCCGAACGCGATCACGACCGCGAAGGCCAGCGTAAACCAGGTGATAGCGTATTGCAGATGATCGTCCTTGAGATGGACGGTGAGCGGGCCGGGTTTTGGAATGCCGTTCTCAGGAGTGGGCTGCTCCAGATCGATATAGAACGGCGCAACGGCCTTGCCATCCTCGCTCCAGCCGAGCGCGTGCACCATCGCCAGATGATCGCGGGTGAACCAGAGCCGCTTGGCGATATCTTCAGGCGGCGTCAGCGTGCCGGCGCGTTCGGGAAAGCGGATATAACCGGTGAGCGTCGCCGGATCACCGGTCACCAGCCGGCGCGCTGCACGATCCTGCTGACCACGGTCCTGAATGGTGTTCTGCACGAAGCCGGCGTTGACCACGATGGTCTCGCCCGTGGGCAGGCGCGCCGGCAGAAACGCCCAAGTGCCGGGGCCGGAGACGTCGGCACGCACCGAAGAGCCCGCGCTATAGACCATCGCATCCGGCAGCGGCGCATAAGTCGCGGTAAAGCTGACGCGGCGGAATTCGTCCCTGGCCGGCGTCAGCGCGTTCCATTGCGATTGCGCCGGCAGCGCCCCGGGTTCGGCCGCGAGGCGCTCGTTCAGGATCGCGATCAGCGCGTGCTTCTCGGCGCGGCGCTGCAATTGCCAGATCCCGAGGCCGGTGAAGGCGGCCACCATCACCAGTGTGAAGATGGCAAAGCCTGTAACGGCCCGCCGCCGCGCAACCAGGCCGGTCATTTCGGCTCGCGGTCGATCAGCCGGCCGGGTGCTGCCTTGTGATGGAACTGCAGCGCGATCAAGAGCGATTTCATCGAGCGCAGCGGCAGCAGCGTTGTCGCGGCGATCAGCGGCAGCCACAGCGCCGCATGCAGCCAGAACGGCGGCTGGTACTTGATCTCGACAATCAACGCGGCGGCGACGACGACGGCCCCGGCCAGCATGATGATGAAGATCGCCGGACCATCGCCGGCATCGATGAAGGCGTAATCCAGCCCGCAAGATTCGCATCTGGGCCGCAGATCGAGGAAGCCCGCATAGAGTTTGCCCTGACCGCAGCGCGGGCGACGACACGCGATACCGCGCATCGCGCTCTGGGTTACCGTGGGTACCGCGTCATCCATAATTTTTTCCTCTCCCCTCTCCCCTTGTGGGAGAGGGTGCACTCGCGAAGCGAGGGCGGGTGAGGGGTTCTCTCCGCGGAGACAGACCCCTCATCCGTCTCGCCGCCGCTCCGCGTCGGCGATCCACCTTCTCCCACAAGGGGAGAGGGAAAAGCAAAAGGGGCGGCCCTGCGACCGCCCCCTTGTAGCACGTCAGTCCTGCATCAGTGCCCGGCCACGGGCCCGGAGCCGCGGAACCAGACATAGATGGTGACGAACAGGAACAGCCACACCACGTCGACGAAGTGCCAGTACCAGGCGGCGAATTCGAAGCCGAGATGCTGGGTCGGGGTGAAGTGGCCGGCGTAGGCCCGGAATAGGCAGACCAGCAGGAACACGGTGCCGACCAGCACGTGGAAACCGTGGAAGCCGGTCGCCATGAAGAAGGTGGCGCCGTAGATGTTGCCGGAGAATGCGAACGTTGCGTGGGCGTACTCATAGGCCTGCACGCAGGTGAACGCGGCACCCAGCAACACGGTGAGGATCAGGCCGTATTTGAGGCCCTTGCGGTCGCCTTCTAACAGCGCGTGGTGCGCCCAGGTCACTGTCGTGCCCGAAGTCAGCAGCAACAGTGTGTTGAGCAGCGGCAGGTGCCAGGGATCGAAAGTCTCGATGCCCTTCGGCGGCCAGGTGCCCGGCACGCTGCAGGCGCCGGCGGCTGTGCCGGGGCCGCAGCCGAACACGGCATCGCGCGTGGCGTGGACCGCGTCGGCCGGGAATAGCGCGGAATTGAAGAAGGCCCAGAACCAGGCGACGAAGAACATCACCTCGGAGGCGATGAACAGGATCATGCCGTAGCGATGGCTGATCTGCACCACGCGGGTGTGGTCGCCCTTGTACTGGGCTTCGCGGATCACGTCGCCCCACCAGCTCGCCATGGTGTAGAGCACGCCGATGGTGCCGACGCCGAAGATGATCGGCGCCGCGGCGAACATGTGATGCATCCAGGTGATGGCGCCCACCGCCATGATGAAGGCCGAGATCGAGCCGACCACCGGCCACGGGCTCGGATCGACGAGGTGGTAGTCATGATGCTTGACTTGCGCCGTAGCCATTGCGGTCTCTCCGTTAGGTGTGCCGTTCCCTTCGGCACATATCGTCTCAAACATATCGCGAAACTCCGCTTACGCGGAACTCGCTGGTGTCACAGGTTTCCCCTTGCGCTTGTCGCCTTCGCCGGCCGCTATGGGCTTCGGCGCCGGATCGCGCACGGGATAGAAGGTGTAGGATAGCGTGATAGCTTTCAGGGTGTCGTTCTCGCTGTCTTTGGCAAGCTGCGGATCGACATAGAACACCACGGGCATCTCGCGCTTCTCGCCCGGGCCCATGGTCTGTTCGGAGAAGCAGAAGCAGTTGATCTTCTGGAAATAGGCGCCGACCGTCAGCGGTGCGACATTGTAGGCCGCAACCCCGGACGTCGCACGCGCCGCCTGGTTGGTCACGGTATAGAACACGGTGACGACCTCACCGATCCTCACTTCGAGCTCGTTCTGCTCGGGCTGGAACTTCCACGGCAGACCCGGCGCGACGTTGGCGTCGAACCGCACCGCGATCTTGCGCGCCAGCGGCGCGTCAGACGGCGCCGAGGTCGCGACCTGGGTGGTGCCGTTGAAGCCGGTGGTGCGGCAGAACCAGTTGTAGAATGGCACGGCCGCATAGGAGGCGCCGACCATCAGCACCACCACGAAGCCGCAAATCGACGCCACCATCGCATCGCGCGTCAGGCCGCGACGCGAAGCGATCCTGTCGCTCCCGGCCGGCCCTCCTCGCATCTGCGGTTCGCTTTCCATCTCAATCACATTCCCAGATCACGTTTCCAAATCACATGGGACGGACGAGGACGCCCGGCCCCTTGACCATGGTGACGGCGAAAAACAGAACGACCAGCACACCGAGCGCGAGCGCAATGGCGACCGAGCGGTGACGACGGCTTCTTTTCTGTGCCTCGGTGAGGACGATTCCATCTGGCTTCTGCTCGTCGTCCATGCGCGTCCCATGCGCCCCCTACCCGATCGCCGAAGCAGCGACGGCGCGGATCGCCGGTGCGACCGCGCGGACAACGACCTCGAGCAGGAGGGTCGCAAACAGCGCGAACAGATAAAAGATCGAGAAGGCGAACAGCCGGCGCGTCGCGCGCAGCGCTGCCCTGCCCTCGCGGTGGCGATAGACGTTGATCGCAAGCGCCATCATGCCGGCGCCGAGCACCAGCGAGATCACGCCATAGATCGCGTCGAAATAGCCGAGCGGCCAGGGCGCGAAAGCGACCGCGACCAGCACGATCGTATAAAGCAGGATCTGCGACCGCGTCGCGTCGGGCCCGGCGACCACAGGCAGCATCGGCACGCCGGCGCGGGCGTAGTCGTCGGACCGGAACAGCGCAAGCGCCCAGAAATGCGGCGGGGTCCAGAAGAAGATGATGAGGAACAGCAGCAGCGGCTCCATCGACAGCGAGCCGGTGGCCGCAGCCCAGGCCACGACGGGCGGCAACGCGCCCGCGGCGCCGCCGATCACGATGTTCTGCGCGGTCCAGCGCTTCAGCCACATGGTGTAGACCACCACATAGAAGAAGATCGTGAACGCCAGCAATCCGCCGGCCAGCCAATTGACGAGGACGCCGAGCGTCATCACAGAGAAGAACGCCAGGATCAGGCCGAACGTCATCGCTTCGGAGCTCGTGATGCGTCCGCGCGGGATCGGCCGGTTGGCGGTGCGCGACATCAACGCATCGATGTCGGCCTCATAGGCCATGTTCATCGCGCCCGAGGCGCCGGCGCCGACTGCGATGCAGAGGATCGAGGTGAACGCCAGGATCGGATGGACGTGGTCGGGCGCGATGACGAGACCGACGAGCGCAGTGAAGATCACGAGCGACATCACCCGCGGCTTCAACAGCGCAAAGTAGTCGCCGACTTCCGCCTCGGAAATCCGAGGGCGAACATCGATGGCGTTATGGTCGACTACCGACAAGATCGATCTCGCTTGGTTTCAAGACCACGGCGCGCGAAAGACGCGCGCCGCGCAGAACGTTACTGGACGCGAGGCAGCACTTCGAACTGGTGGAAGGGCGGCGGCGACGACAGCGTCCATTCCAGCGTGGTAGCGCCGGGGCCCCACGGATTGGCCTCGGCCGCCTGCTTGCGCGCGAAGGCATCGACCACGCCATAGATGAAGATCAGCACGCCGAAGCCTGAGACATAGGAGCCGAGCGAGGATACCAGGTTCCAGCCCGCGAACGCGTCCGGATAGTCCACATAGCGGCGCGGCATGCCGGACAGCCCGAGGAAGTGCTGCGGGAAGAACACCAGGTTGACGCCGATGAAGGTGAACCAGAAGTGCAGCTTGCCGATCGTTTCCGAGTACATGTAGCCGGACATCTTCGGGAACCAGTAGTACCAGCCGGCAAAGATCGCGAACACGGCGCCGAGCGACAGCACGTAGTGGAAGTGCGCGACCACGTAGTAGGTGTCCTGCAGCACGCGATCGACGCCGGCGTTGGCCAGCACGACGCCGGTGACGCCGCCGAGCGTGAACAGGAAGATGAAGCCGACCGACCACAGCATCGGCGTCTTGAACTCGATCGAGCCGCCCCACATCGTGGCGATCCACGAGAAGATCTTCACGCCGGTCGGCACCGCGATCACCATGGTGGCGGCGACGAAATAGGCCTGCGTCGCCGACGACATGCCGACGGTGTACATGTGGTGCGCCCACACCACGAAGCCGATGCCGCCGATCGCGACCATGGCGTAGGCCATGCCGAGATAGCCGAACACGGGCTTGCGCGAGAAGGTCGAGACGATCTGGCTGATCATGCCGAAGCCGGGCAGGATCAGGATGTAGACTTCGGGGTGGCCGAAGAACCAGAACAGATGTTGGAACAGCACCGGATCGCCGCCGCCGTCGGCGGAGAAGAACGTGGTGCCGAAATTACGATCGGTGAGCAGCATGGTGATCGCGCCGGCAAGCACCGGCAGCGACAGCAAGAGCAGGAACACCGTCACCAGGATCGACCACACGAACAGCGGCATCTTGTGCAGGGTCATGCCCGGCGCGCGCATGTTGAAGATCGTGGTGATGAAGTTGATGGCGCCGAGGATCGAGGAGGCGCCGGCCAGATGCAGCGACAGGATCGCGAAGTCGACCGCCGGCCCCGGATGGCCCGAGGTCGACAGCGGCGCGTAGATGGTCCAGCCCGCGCCGACACCATTGGCGCCCGGCTCACCCTCGACGAAGGTCGACATCAACAGCAGCGCAAAGGACGCCGGCAGCAGCCAGAACGAGATGTTGTTCATGCGCGGGAACGCCATGTCGGGCGCGCCGATCATCAGCGGCACGAACCAGTTGCCGAAGCCGCCGATCATCGCCGGCATCACCATGAAGAAGATCATGATCAGGCCGTGCGAGGTCACGAACACATTGTAGGTGTGCGATTCGTGGAAGAACTGGACGCCGGGATACATCAGCTCGATGCGGATTGCGATCGACATCGCCGCGCCAATGACACCCGCGAAGATCGCGAAGATAAGGTACATCGTGCCGATGTCCTTATGGTTCGTCGAATAGACCCAGCGCCGCCATCCGGTCGGATGCGCGTGCGCGTGATCATCATGGGCGTGATCGTGGTGTGTCGCTGCGGTCGTTGCCATTTTGAAATCCTGCCTTGCAGTCCCTTTTCGGACCCTTCAGGTCCCGTCGCCCTTGTCCCTTTGCTGCGCCTTCCCCGGCTGAGTAGCCTTGGACTACTGCGCAGCCTGCCCAGCCGCGGCGTACGTGTTCGCCGGGTTGGTCGCATACTTCTTCTTCGCGGCCTCAACCCAGGCTGCGAATTCCTGGTCGTTCACGACCCGCACCGCGATCGGCATGAAGGCGTGATCCTTGCCGCACAGTTCGGAGCACTGGCCATAATACATGCCGACCTTGGTCGCCTTGAACCAGGTCTCGTTGAGGCGGCCGGGAATCGGAGTCGATCTTGATGCCGAACGCCGGCACAGCGAAGGCGTGGATCACGTCGGCGCCCGTTGTCTGGATGCGGATCACCTTGTTGACCGGCACCACCATTTCATTGTCGACGCCGAGCAGGCGCGGCTGCTTGTCCTGCGCCATCAGCGAATCGAACTCGAACTTGCCGTTATCGGGATAGGAATAGCTCCAGTACCACTGCTTGCCGGTGGCCTTGACGGTCAGATCGGCCTTGGGAATGTCGAGTTGCTGGAACAAGAGGCGGAACGACGGCACCGCGATGCCGACCAGGATCAGCACCGGAATCAGCGTCCAGGCCACCTCGATCAGCGTGTGGTGCGTGGTCTTGGAGGGGATCGGGTTGGCCTTGGCGTTGAACTTCACCACCACCAGAACCAACAGCGCCAGCACGAACAGCGTAATCAGCGTGATCAGCACGAACAGGAAGTTATGGAACCAGACGATGTTTTCCATCACCGGCGTGGCGGCTTCCTGCAGCGTGACTTCCCATGGCGCAGGCTGCGCCGCAAAAGCCGTCCCGCCGGCAACGAGCGCCATGCCCGCCACCGCTAACCCCAGCAACCGCCGGCCAATCTGGCCATTCGACATCTTCATGCCGCTCGCGCTCCTTTGATAAATCCCCAAAGCATTGCCGCCGGATGGCCGCAAATGCCGCACGATCCGCCCTCACAAACGGCCAACCGGAGGTACTTTAGAAGTACACCGTCAAAAGTACCTGCAACAGTCTTGCTACAGTACCTTGGGCCAGATCGTTAGAACGCGTCGAAATCCAGCCTCTCAAACCATAATTCCAAGGCTCTCGCAATGCAGTAGTGGGGGGGCAAAGCCATGCGTCACCGGCTATTCGCCAGATGTCAGGTTTTCCTGCTAAATCAGGCAAAACCCGCGCTTTTGCCAGCCGTCGACGCTTGACAGGCGAATTGCCGGATGTAGGCACAGTCAGGGTGTTTTGGAGGGACGTGATTCGGCTGCCCCGGCACCCTTCACGAAGCGAGAACGGCCTGTCGGCTGCCTTCAAGACGCCGTCATTTCGTATCAGTCCGGGTGATCCCAGTTGCAGAGCGTGCGGTCGGTTTGGCCGAAAAACTCAGGGCGCGGCTGGGAAATATCCTTGGTGCAGCCGGAACTTTAAGAGGATCGACCCGGATGGGGCGTTCGAAACATCAGGCAAGGTATGGCGTGGGACCCGCCCGTTGGCTCGGCGGCCTGCTCGCCGCGGCAATCCTGCTCCTCGGCCTGACCCAGCGGCCAGCGCCCAAGGCGCGGTGCGGTCGGTCCATGGCGACTGGCAGATCCGCTGCGACACCCCGCCGGGCGCGCAAGGCGAACAATGCGCCCTGATCCAGAGCGTGGTCGCCGAAGACCGCTCCAACGCCGGCCTCACCGTGATCGTGCTGAAAACCGCCGATCAGAAGAGCAAGCTGATGCGGGTGGTGGCGCCCTTGGGCGTGCTGCTGCCCTCCGGCCTTGGCCTCAAGCTCGACAATCAGGACGTCGGTCGCGCCGGGTTTGTCCGCTGCCTGCCCAACGGCTGCGTGGCGGAAGTCGTGATGGACGAGAAGCTGCTCGGGCAGCTTAGGACCGCCAAGACGGCGACGTTCATTATTTTCGAAACCCCCGAAGAGGGCATCGGGTTTCCGCTCAGCCTGAACGGGCTGGGTGATGGGTACGACAAGCTGCCGTGAGGGTGGCGGCTATGCAGTTTGAGCTAATAGATTTCCAGACAGGCTGCGCCGGCGTCATCCCCCGAATGACAGGATAAGCTCGGCATGGTGCCGTAGCAGGGTTGAAATGACGGTGGTCGATTGGTTTCCGACCCGCAGCCAGATCACTTTGGGCGGCGACCCCAACAGAGACACCAGTTCGGCAAAGTCAGCGTACAGAGAAACGATCGCAAATCCGTTCGTCTTGGCGTAGTCCCAAACATCGCGATCGCCTGCTTCCGATAAACCCGAATGTGCGACGTGACTCGATTCCGGGAATATGTCTGCGATCGACTGGCATAGCTTGAAGCTGAGATTCTGATCGAACAGCAGTTCATATCGGCGCGGTGATAAGTCGCCTCTCACGGTCGGCCGCATATGCCAGGCAGGCTCGGATGTCGTCCTCGGTCAATTCAGGGAAGTCGTCGAGAATTTGCTGATGAGTCCGGCCCGCGGCAAGCCAACCAAGCACATCCGCCACCGCAATCCGCATATGCCGAATGCACGGACGGCCACCCCGCTTGCCCGGCTCGATGGATATGATGTCCTGATAGTTCATGGCGGAAGCCTAGCATCATTCAAGACTCGGCGCAGCAACGTTTCGCGGACATTTTGACCATCGCAAGACACCGTCCACGTTGCGCCTGCGAAATCATCGGGCTCACCCTCAGCTGGACGGGATCGGCGAGAGCGTGCCAAGCTGCCGTGAGGGCGCAGGGCTGGCCGCTTAGAAGCCCGTTTCACCTCAATCACTTGCGCCGGCGCTGGCGTAGTAGTCGAACAACCGGCGCGCCTCGATGGAGCGCCAGTCCGCTTCACCGGTGATGTAGCCTTCGACTTGCCCGGTGACGCCGAGCAGGAAGGAGATCGGCATGCCGTAAAGCGCGAACGGCGTGTCGACACCGTCGCTTGCGCCGGCACGCGCCACCAGTCCGCCGGGATCGAAGCCGATCGTGAGGTGGCGAAGCTTCAACTGCTTGACGAACGGCGCGACCACCGATCGATCGCGATCGGTGGTGATGGCGACGACCGCAAGGTTAGCGTGGCGGTTTCCCGCGAGCTGATCCAATATCGGCAGTTCAGTGCGACAGGCCGGGCACCAGGTCGCCCAGAAATTGACCAGCACCACCTTGCCGCGGAAGGACTTCAGATCGAGCGCGCCTCCGCCGAGGCGCGGGATTGGCGCGACCGGGACCGGACGCGCGCCGCGAACCAGCGTGAACTGATGCCTTCCTGTTGCGAATGGCGGCGGCCCGCCAGCCGCGGCGCGACCTGGCAACGCCGGCATCGCGAGCGAGACGGCCGCACCCACCATCCCCGCGGCGAAGGTGCGGCGTGTCGGGCTGCGATGCGACGTCATATCTGGTGCTCCGCTGTGCAGGTCTGACCCGTTTTATCACGATCGGATGTAGGACCAGCCGGCTTCCTGCAATTCGATGATGCGCCCGGGTCCGCTCGGCACGAGATCGACGCCATCGATCAGCGTAATCGGACGCCCCTCCTGGCGCTCCATGCCGAGCCTGGTGGCCTCGCAGACCACGAAACGGATATTCGAATTGACCGTTCTCAGTACGCGCAGCATGTCCTTCACCGGCGAGGTGTCGGCGCGCAACATGTGAACACCGGTGTTGTAGGCGACGACTTCGATCGTGAACGCTTCGTTCCGCTCCTGATAGTATTTTGGAAGGTTGAGCGAGGTCGAGATCAGCGCCCGCATCGTGGTGGGGTCATCGCTATTGATCGGCAGCACGAGCCGATGCATCCCAACCGATGCCGCCTTCGCCTGTGGTTTTGAGACCGCCGGCTCCGATCCTGTCAGCAACAGGGTCGCGGTCAGCGGCACTGCAAAAGCCAGGATCAGCCCTGCGGCAGTCGTCAATTCGCGGCGGGAAAGACGCATCGCAGCAGCCTCACGAGGTCTCGGCAAGCAATGCGATCTGGTTGCGCTTCGCATAGACGACGATGGCGTTCAGCGCCAGCAGAACAATAGCCGGCACCGGCGAACCGCCGATCACGAATACATGGGTGATCACCGCGCCGATCATGATGCAGATCAGCAGCAGCGCCCCTAAGGCAGCCCTCTGCGGCAAGAGCAGCAGGATGGCGCCCAGGATTTCGAGACCGCCGGTGACGTAGCGAAACCATTGCCCGAGCCCGATATGCTGGAACTCCTCCACCAGCATGGGGACGCCGTAGAGTTTTGCACCGCCCGCCGCCACAAAGGCGAACGCAAGCAATCCCCTGACGACCCAGAGGGCGGCAGACGTCCAGTGCGGTCTGGCAGGCGCAACAATCGTCGACATCGAGTACTCCTTAGAATGTGAGGACGGCGGCCGACAGGAGCGTCGGCGCGCAGCGGTAAAACCCCAAGGGGCTGTCAAAACCAAAATTCGGGACTAAGATGAAATTGACAAGTAGGATGATTTTTTCTGAGGTAGTATGAAAAAGCAGACTAATGAAAATGAACCGGACGAATGCGTCTCCGAGCGGGCCAGGCAGCAGCTTCACCGCGCGCTTCGCCTGCTCTCGGGCAAGTGGAAAGGCGAAATCCTCTGGCGGCTTGTCGACGGCAAGCAGCGGTTCGGCCAATTGCGGCGGGCCATCCCCGACGTGACCCAGCACATGCTGACGACCCAGTTGCGCGACCTCGAAAGCGAGGGCTTGGTGAAGCGCACCGTGTTTGCCGAAGTGCCGCCGCGCGTGGAGTACGAGATGACCCCCGCGGCCAGGGCGCTCAAACCCGTGTTCGACGAACTGTTCCGCTGGGCCGATACGCACGGCAGACTGCAGCCCGATGCGGAAGCTGTGAACGCGGTCCGCGAAGGGCATGACAAGCGGCCGTGAGGGGCCTCCCGTTTCGCAGCGGTCGTGACTATCTTCAAGCCATCGTCGTCCCGGCCAAGCGAAGCGCGAGCCGGGACCCATAACCACAGGTTACCGTGTTGTAAGATGAACTGGCCGCTGGCCTTCTTAAGTCACCAAGGCCTGTGGTTATGGGTCCCTGCGTTCGCAGGGACGACGAGGCATTTGCGCTGAAACGCTGAATCGAGTCTTCATGACCAATCTCGCCACAACCTCCCTTCTCGACCGCGCCAATCTCGACCGCGATGCCGTCCGCCGCGAGATCGCGCGGGGGCTTGCGGGCGCTGATGATGGCGAGTTGTTTCTGGAATATGGCCAGACCGAAGCGCTCGGCTTCGACAATGGCCGGCTGAAGCAGGCCACCTACGACACCTCGCAGGGCTTTGGCCTGCGCGCGGTGAAGGACGATGCGGTCGGCTATGCCCATTCCTCCGACGTCTCGCTGCCGGCGCTGATCCGCGCCGCGGATGCAGTGGCCGCCGTGCGCGGCGGCTACAGCGGCAACTTCGCCGCGGCGCCGGCGCATACCAATGTGCGGCTCTATGGCGACGAGAATCCGCTGGATGCGCCGGGCTTTGAAGCCAAGGTAAAGCTGCTGGCCGAGATCGATGCCTACCTGCGCGACAAGGATCCGCGGGTACGGCAGGCTTCCATCAGCCTGGGGGCCACCTGGCAGGTGGTCGAAATCCTCCGCCCCGACGGCGAAAGCTATCGCGACATCCGCCCGCTGGTTCGGGTCAATATTTCCGTGGTCGCAGGGCAAGGCGACCGCCAGGAAAGCGGCAGCAAGGGTTATGGCGGCCGCGAGGGCTATGCGCGCTTCATCGAAACCAAGGCGTGGCGCGAGGCCGCCGACGGCGCGATCCGCGAGGCGCTAGTCAATCTGGAATCGGTCCCCGCTCCCGCCGGCGAAATGGACGTGGTGCTGGGCGCCGGCTGGCCCGGCGTGATGCTGCATGAAGCTGTCGGTCATGGCCTCGAAGGCGACTTCAACCGCAAGCAGACCTCAGCTTTCGCAGGATTGATGGGCAAGCAGGTCGCGGCCAAAGGCGTCACCGTCGTCGACGACGGCACCATGGCCTCGCGGCGCGGCTCGCTGTCGATCGACGACGAGGGCACGCCGACCAACCGCACCGTGCTGATCGAGGACGGCATCCTCGTGGGCTACATGCAGGACCGCCAGAACGCGCGGCTGATGAACATGAAGCCGACCGGCAACGGCCGCCGCCAGAGCTACGCCCATGTGCCGATGCCGCGCATGACCAACACCTATATGCTGGCGGGCGGCCGCGATCCGGCTGAAATTCTGGCCTCCGTGAAGAACGGCATCTACGCCGCGAATTTCGGCGGCGGCCAGGTCGACATCACCTCCGGCAAGTATGTGTTCCAGTGCACCGAGGCCTACAAGATCGAGAATGGCAAGCTCGGCGCGCCGCTGAAGGGCGCGATGCTGATCGGCAACGGGCCGACCGACCTGCATCGCATCACCATGGTCGGCAACGATCTCGCGCTCGATACCGGCATCGGCACCTGCGGCAAGAACGGTCAGGGCGTGCCCGTCGGCGTCGGCCAACCGACGCTGCGGATGGAAAAGATCACGGTGGGGGGAACGGGCTAGTGAGCATCGAGAAGGAATCCTCTCCCGCCAAGCCGATGCCGATGAGCTGGCGCGCCCAGGCGGTGCAGCTGGCGGCGATCGTCGCCGTCGTGTTCGTTGCCAAAGGCGCGATCGCCGAGCCTTTTTATGTGCCGTCCGGATCGATGGAGCCGACGCTCTTGATCGGCGACGCGCTAGTGGCGTCGAAATTTCCTTATGGCTATGGCGCGGCCTCGCTGCCGATCCAGATTACGCTGCCGGAAACCGGCCGCCTATTCGGCGAGACGCCGAAGCGCGGCGACGTCGTCGTGTTCCGCTGGCCGGGCGACCGTGCGCAGGCCTGGGTCAAGCGCGTGGTCGGGCTGCCGGGCGACCGTATCCAGATGCGTCAGGGCCAGCTCTTCATTAACGACCGTGCTGCGACGCTGACGCCTGACGGCGTTGGCGAAGCGGAGGACGACCGCGGCCGCAGCGAACGGGCCTATCGCTTCATCGAGAAGCTGCCGAACGGCGTGACGCATGCGATCTTCAAGATGCGCGACAATGGCCGGCTCGACAACACGCCGGAAGTGACGGTGCCGCCGGGGAATCCTGTTCGTGCTCGGCGACAACAGGGACAACTCGGCCGATAGCCGCGTCTCGGTACGCGACGGGGCGTCGGGCTGCTGCCGATCGACAATTTGATCGGCCGCGCCGACGCGGTGGTCGGCTCCTGGGATCTCGGCATGCGAAGCCAGCCGGTGTGGACGTGGCTGTCGGGCTTCCGGCTGGCGCGGTTTTTCACGTCGGTGCATTGAGCACGTCGCCGGGCGAGAGCCATGACCTTCGACGACGTCAGAAAAATCGCACTGAGCTGGCCGGAGGTCGAGGACGGCACTTCCTACGGCACGCCGGCGCTAAAGGTACGCAAGAAGCTGCTCGCGCGGCTGAAAGAAGACGGCGACAGCCTGGTGATGCCGGGCGTGCCAAGGGACGAGCGCGAGATGCTGGTGGAAAGCCAGCCGAACGTGTTTTACTTCACCGATCACTACCGCGATTATCCGATTGCGTTGATCCGCCTGTCGAACGCCGGGCGCAGCACCATCGAACCGCTGCTCCGTCGCCACTGGCGGACGCTGGCGTCGAAGAAGGCGGTGAAGGAATTCGATCTCTAAGCGTAGAAGCTTAGCTGCACTTCTGTCAGACCTCATCCTGAGGAGCCGCGCAGCGGCGTCTCGAAGGATGAATGGCACCAGCGGGGCCACATGGTTCGAGACGGCGCGGAGCCTGTCATCGGGCCGCGCTACGCGCGGACCCGTTGGCGCCTCCTCACCATGAAGGTCCAAGATTGTCTCCAACGGCGTGCTCATGGATAAAGACGAATTCCTCACCACCGCCTTGCGCAATCCCGTCAACGAAATCATTGTCGAGGAATTGTTTGAGCTGGCGCTGCCCGACGCCTGGCTCGTCTCCGGGTGCCTGGTGCAAACCGTGTGGAACGTGCTGACGAAGCGCGCTGTCGACCACGGCATCAACGATTACGACGTGTTCTATTTCGATCCCGATACGTCATGGGAAGCGGAAGACGCCGTCATCCGCATATTGGCAGAGTGTTTCGCAACACGCGGCATCAAGGTCGAGGCGCGCAACCAGGCGCGCGTCCATCTCTGGTACCCCGGCAAACATGGCCTGCCCTATCCGGAGCTGCGTTGCTCGACCGAGGGCATCGACCGCTTCCTGACCAAAAATACGCAAATCGGAATCCGGCGCACGCCTGATGGTTACGAGGTATACGCGCCGAATGGCTATGACGATGTCGCCGGGCTGATCGTGCGGCCCAATCCGGGCGCGAACTTCTCGGCCGCGAATTACGAAGCGAAGGCGGCGCGATGGAAATCCCTGTGGCCGGAGATCACCGTGCTGCCGGCGGATTCAGCCTACTAAAACGAGGTCGTCAAATCCGTCAGCCATTGCGGCGAGGCTTCGACCAGCGCGGCCTCGATTTTCTTGTCCGTACCGCTGACGATGGCGACGCCAATCAGGATGAACGCCGCTCCGAGCAAGCCCTTGCCGAGCTTTCCCGCTGACATCAGGCCGGAACGGAAGCGCATCAGAGTCGCGCGCGACAGCAGTCCCAGCAAAACCAGCGGCACCGCGGCGCCGATGCCGAAGACCGCCATCGTCAATGCGACCTGCGGCAGGTCGCGGCCCTGCGAGGCCAGTAGCGATGCCGCACCAAGCGTCGGTCCAACGCAAGGCGACCAGACGGCACCGAGCAGGAGGCCGATGGCAAACTGTCCGGCAAGGCCCGAGGAGGCAAAACCGCCGAGGCGCTGATCGGCCCAACCGGCCACCGGCCCGCCGGCCGTCGCGAGCCTCGCTTGCCAGGCGGGAACGAGCAGCACTGCACCCAGCGCGACCATGATCACCGCGGCTGCCATGCGGAAGATGCCAGCATCGATGCCGAATCCGACCAGCGCGAGCAGCGAGCCAAGCACGGTGAAAGAGATCGCAAGACCCGCCGCCAGCGCAAACGCGCCGAAAGCGTGCGCGGCGACGGCGGCGCCGAGCACGATCGGCACCAGCGGCAACACACAGGGCGACAGGATCGAAAGCAGTCCGGCCAGGAAGGCCAGCGCGAGCGTGCTCACGGGATCAGAGGCTCTTGTCGAGCAGCGCCGCGATCGAGGACTGCTTGGTATCGCCGACGGAACGGCCCTTCTCGGCGGATCCCTTGAACACGATCAGCGTCGACTGCATCTGGGCGTCGAATTGCTTCACCACCGGCTTCATCGTGTCGAAATCGACCCGGAATATCTTCAAGTCCTTGAATTTCGGATCAGCGGTTAGTTTGTCGAGGATCGGGGTCTGCGCCTTGCAGGTCGGGCACCAGTCGGCATGGATTGCGACCAGGATCGGTCCGCCCGCAGCCTGGGCCGCCTTGAAGGCCTCCGCCGAGAACGGAACGGACGTGCCGGCCAGAGCCGGCAACAGCGAACCGGCGAGCGCCAGCCCGGCCGCGACGACGGCACCGCCAAAGAACCTCCGCGAGAATTTCATTGTGATCTCCCTGAATACGCAGAGCCAAACGCGCTCGACCGGAACAAATCGTTTCGGTGCGCATGCCAGTTACGTCGCAGGACCTGAAATGTTACCGCACGACCCCGGAAATAAACCCGGCTTTCCGTCGCGGCGGCTTGATGTCCTTCTTGAGGAAGCAATGCGCTTCCTTGCCGGCATAGCCCGGCCGCGCATAGGTCCATGCGCGGCATTTGTTGTCGGCGGCGCAGGCGGCCTTGCAGGCTTCGTCGCCCTCGCTGCTCTTCAGGTCGAAACTCTTGTAGTCGCCGCCGAACCGGTCGATCGAGGTTTCGATCGAGCCGTTGCGCGGTTCGACCACGCCGGCGCCGCGCACGCCGGACACGCAGCAATTACTGTTCTGGCGTGCCGGCACGCTGCCCTTGAGCCAGCAGACCGCGCTGTTGGTGATATCGGTCGGATAGTTGAAGCTCCACGCCCGGCAGCGCCGGTCGCGCTCGCACACCAGCGCGCATTCCGCGGGATCGCCCGAGAGCACGGGCACACTCAGATAATCGGCGCCGGGACGGTCGAAATTGGCCTGCGCCAGCGCTGGGCGCGCGGATATGGCCGCCGCCAGGAAGGCAAGCGTCACCATACACGCCCTGAGCAGGCGACCAATTTCCATCTGCGATTGCTTCCGAGTGCGCACTTGTCTCGCGGACCGGCATTTGAGCGATCTCAACCTGTACGGCGGATGAACGGCCCGGAAAGTAAGCGACCCCGTTACATTAAAACGCGTATTCCTGATAGACCGGCTCCACGGAACCGCCCCATGCGCCGTTGAATTTCTCCAGCATCTCTTCCGCCGGTGACCGGCCCGATTCGAGGATCCGCTCCAGCGGTTCGAGGTGACGGCTCTCGTCGCGGCCTAAATGATCAACGCGGCCACGCCGCCGCAAGCCCGAATGCGACAGCGTCACGCATTCCCGGGCGATCTCGAACAGATAGCGATCCCTGATCCGGGCCTTGAAGCCGAAGCGCGGGACGTCGTCGCGCAACGCCTGGCGCTCCGCCGCGGTCCAGTGGCGGACCAGATCCCAGGCCGCGTTCAGGCTTTCATCGTCGTATAACAGCCCGACCCAGAATGCCGGCAGCGCCGGCAGCCGGCCCCACGGCACGCCATCGGCGCCGCGCATTTCCAGGTAACGCTTGAGGCGGACTTCCGGAAAGATCGTCGAAAGATGATTGGCCCAATCCGATAATGTCGGGCGCTCGCCGGGAAGCGAATTGTTCCGGCCCTCGAAGAACGCTCGAAACGACGAGCCGGAGACATCGATATAGTCGTCGCCGCGCTTGACGAAGTACATCGGCACATCGAGCGCATAATCCACCCAGCGTTCGAACCCCATGCCGTCTTCAAACGCCCAGGGAATCATGCCCGATCGCGCGTTGTCGGTATCGCGCCAGATCTCGGAGCGGAACGACAGGAAGCCGTTGGGCTTGCCCTCGGTGAACGGTGAATTGGCAAACAGGGCGGTCGCGACCGGCTGCAGCGCCACGGATACCCGCAGTTTCTTGACCATGTCGGCTTCGGAAGAGAAATCGAGATTGGTCTGCACCGTGCAGGTCCGGTACATCATGTCGATGCCGTATTGGCCAACCTTCGGCATGTAGTTCGTCATGATCTTGTAGCGGCCCTTGGGCATCCCCGGGATCTGCGACCGCGACCATGACGGCGTCATGCCGAGCCCGAGAAAGCCGATGCCCAAGGGCGTCGCGATCTCGCGCACCTGCGCCAGGTGCGCCATCAGTTCGGACTGGGTCTGGTGCACGGTTTCGACCGGCGCACCGGACAGCTCAAATTGTCCGCCGGGCTCCAGCGAAATCGCGCCGCCGCCGGTGACGTCGTAGAGCCCGATGATGTTGCCGCGCTCCATGATCGGCTCCCAGCCGAGCAGGAGCTGCATGCCTTCGAGCAACGCACCGATGCCGCGCGCGCCTTCGTACGGCACCGGCTGATGGCCATCGAGCGTGAACGGGGTCTTCTCGTGCTCGGTGCCGATGCGGAATTCGGACGGCGGCTTCACGCCCGCTTCGAGCCACGCCACGAGTTCGTCGCGCGATTGCAGCGGCGTCATATCGATCTGGTCACGCGCCATAAAAAATCCGGATCCTTGGCGATTCGACCGAACGCGCCGTGTGGCAGGGAGAATTACGGACGGCGTTGTCCGCAACAACTGATGGTATCAGGGGTATCATCGCGCGGGAACGCCGTCTCGGACGCTGGCCGCCTTGATTTCCCCGCAGGAGCAGCCCAGCCGGTCCAGCAGACCGCAGAGCTTGATGGCATCGGCATCCGACAATTTCGAGCCGACGTGCTTTTCGATCGCCGCCGAGTAGGCGCTCCACATCTTCTTCTGCAGCTCGCGCCCGGCCTCGGTGATCTCGACGAACTGGCCGCGCTTGTCGATCTTGCATTCGCGCCGTGCCGCCAGTCCCTCGTCCACCAGGCGGTCAATCAGCCGCGAGGTGGAGTATTGCGGGATCAGCATCTGCTTTTCCAGCTCCACCGGGCGCATCTCGCCGGACGGCGCACGCGACAGTTCCAGCAGCGCGTCGTACCAGGCCAGCGGCGGAAAGCCGGCTTTCTTCAAATCCTGCTCGACGGCATCGAGCACCCTGCTCTGCACCCGCATCAGGCGGATCCAGGCGGCGGTCGCCTCGGTCGATGGCTTGCGTTTCATGGTCCCGTCCGTATCTGTCACAGATCAGTGTACCGCACTAAATGCAGCTGCATCAATCTTGACTATTCCATGCAGATGCATTTAGTCACTCCGCCGCCCTATTCCCAATGAATTGGAGGAGGAAATCCCATGAAATTGTACTACAGCCCCGGCGCCTGCTCGCTCTCGCCGCATATCGCCCTTCTGGAGGCCGGCCTGCCCTATGAATTGGTCAAGGTCGATTTACGCGCCAAGAAACTGGAAAACGGTGACGATTTCCTGACCGTGAACCCAAAAAGGCCAGGTGCCGGCGGTGCAGTTCGATTCCGGCGAGTTGGTGACCGAAGGTCCCGTCATCGTGCAGATGATTGCGGACAAGGCGGGCAAGAATCTGGCGCCGGCGCGCGATTCGGACGAACGCTACAAGCTGCTCGAATGGCTGAACTACATCACGAGCGAGCTGCACAAGAATCTCGGACCGATGTTCTCTCCACTGCTCGCCGACGACGCCAAGGCGTTTTTCAAGGATCGCGCGATGAGCAAGTTCAAACATCTGGAAACGGCACTCGCCGGACGCGACTACGTGATGGGCAAGCAGTTCACCGTGGCCGACGGCTACCTGTTCACCATGCTGATGTGGGCGACCGATCGGCTGAATTTCGATCTTTCGGCCATGCCGAACCTCCTCGCCTACAAGGCCCGCGTCGCCGCGCGCCCGAAGGTGCAAGAAGCGATGACCAAGGAAGGCCTGATGAAGGCGGCGTGAGCATTTGCGAATAGCGAATAAGGAAGGGCCGGATCGATGATCCGGCCCTTTTTTCTATTCGTCACTGCGAGCGACGCGAAGCAATCCATATCGCGGCATAACGGATAGCTGGATTGCTTCGTCGCTTCACTCCTCGCAATGACGAGGCCAGGCTTACGCCGCGGCCTGCTTCTTCGGCGGGAACTTGCCGTAGAAGGTCTCGCCCTTGGCGGCCATGTCTTCGAGCAGTTTCGGCGGCGTGAAGCGCGAGCCGTATTTGGCTTCGAACTTGTGGCAGAGCTCGACGAACTTCCTCGTGCCCATGAAGTCGATATAGGACAGCGTGCCGCCGGTGAACGGCGCAAAGCCGAAGCCGAGGATCGAGCCCACATCGGCCTCGCGCATGTCGGTGATGACGTGATCCTCGACCGTGCGCGCGGCCTCCACCGCCTGCACCACCAGGAAGCGCTGCTTCAATTCCTCGACGTCGAGCGTGTCAGGGTCGAGCTGCTTCGGCTGCAGTGCGGAAAGGCCGACCCACAGGGACTTCTGGCCCTTGCCCTTCTCGGGATAATCGTAAAAGCCCTTGGCGTTCTTGCGGCCGAAGCGGCCTTGTTTCTCCACCAGCTCCGTCATCAGCTTCTTGTGGTCCTGATTGATGGCGTTGGGCCCGAGATCGACTTCGGTCGCCTTCATGATCTTCAGCCCGAGATCGAGCGCCACTTCATCCGACAGCGACAGCGGCCCGACCGGCATGCCGGCCATCCGCGCGGTGTTCTCGATCATTGCCGGTGGCACGCCTTCCAGGAACATCTCGTTGCCTTCGGCGATGTAGCGCATCACGCATCGGTTGGCGAAGAAGCCGCGACTGTCGTTCACGACGATCGGCGTCTTGCCGATCACGCGTACATAGTCGAGCGCAGTCGCAAGCGCGAGGTCGCCGGTGTTCTTGCCGACGATGATTTCCACCAGCATCATCTTTTCGACCGGTGAGAAGAAGTGAATGCCGATGAACCTACCCTGGTCCTTGAACTCTTCCGCCAGCGAATTGATCGGAAGCGTCGAAGTGTTGGAAGCGAAGATCGCGTCGGACTTCAGTAGCGGCTGCGCCTTGGCGTAGGTTTCCGCCTTTACTTTTCTATCCTCGAACACGGCTTCGATCACGAGGTCGCAATCCCTGAGCACGCCGTAATCGGCGGTGGCCGAAATGCGCGACAAAATGGCGTCGCGGTCGGTTTCCTTGGCGCGGCCCTTCTTGATCAGATCGTCGATCACGGACTGCGCGTGGCCCTTGCCCTTGTCGGCGCTTTCCTGGTCGCGATCGATCAGGACCACCTCGATGCCGGCTCGCGCCGAGACGTAGCCGACGCTGGCGCCCATGAAGCCGGCGCCGATCACGGCGAGTTTCTTCACTTTGGTGGGCGGCACATTGGCGGGACGCCGCGCGCCCTTGTTCAGCTCCTGCATCGACAGGAACAGGCTGCGGATCATCGCCGCTGCTTCCTTGGAGCGCAGGACCTTCGTGAAGTAACGCGACTCGACGCGCAGCGCGGCGTCGATCGGCAACTGCAGGCCTTCATAGACGCAGCTCATGATGGCGCGCGCCGCCGGATAATTGTCAAACGTCTCGCGGCGGTAGATGGCATTGCCGGCCGGGAACATCTGCATGCCCATCTTCGAAAACACTGGGCCTCCGGGCAGCTTAAAACCCTTCTCGTCCCAGGGTGCGACGGCCTTGCCGCCGCCCTTGATCCAATCCTTGGCGGCCTTGATCATGTCGGCGGCCGGCACGATAGCGTGAATCAAGTTCAGCGCCTTGGCACGCGCGAGGTTGATCGCCTCGCCCTTCAGTAGAAGCTGCATCGCATCCTGCGGCGAGACGATGCGCGGCACGCGCTGGTGCCGCCGGCGCCCGGGAACAGCCCGACCTTTACTTCAGGAAGTCCGAGGCGGGTCTTCGGATTGTCAGCCGCGACGCGGTAATGGCAGGACAATGTGAGTTCGAAACCGCCGCCGAGCGCGAGCCCGTTGATGGCGGCGACCCACGGTTTGCCGGACGTTTCGATCGAACGGAACACCTGCGAGAACCGGCGGCTCTGGTCGAACAGCACCTGATTGGCGGCCACCTCGCCCTTCTGCTTGAGCAAATCGTTATAGGTGTGGCTCATGCCCTCGAGCATCGAGAGATCAGCGCCGGCACACAGTGCTTCCTTGCCCGAGGTGATGACGACGCCCTTCACGGCGGCGTCTTCCGAAGTTTGCTTTACGATCGCTTCGAGTTCGCTGACTGAAATTTCATCCAGCACGTTCATCGAACGGCCGGGCGTATCCCATGTCACCAATACGATGCCGTCGGCGTCGGTCTCGGTCTTGAAATTCTTGAAGGCCATGTGTTGCTCCCTCGATGCCGGCAGCCGAACGGCGCGGCGGTTGACTTAGATCTCGTAGGGTGGGTTAGCGAAGCGTAACCCACCACTTCTTTCGCCACGGCATGGTGGGTTACGCCTTCGGCTAACCCACCCTACGGCAGCATTCTCAAACCCGCTCGATGATCGTGGCCGTCCCCATGCCGCCGCCGATGCACAGGGTCACCAGCGCGGTCGACTTGTTGGTGCGCTCGAGTTCGTCGAGCACGGTGCCGAGGATCATGGCGCCGGTCGCCCCTAACGGATGGCCGAGCGCGATCGCGCCGCCATTGACGTTGATCTTGGAGCTGTCGATGTCGAACGCCTGCATGTAGCGCAGCACGACCGAGGCGAAGGCCTCGTTGAGCTCGAACAGGTCAATGTCCGACTTCTTCATGCCGGAGCGCTCGAACAGCTTTTCGGTGACATCGACCGGACCGGTCAGCATCATCGCCGGCTCGGAACCGATATTGGCAAAGGCGCGGATTCTTGCACGCGGCTTCAAGCCATGCTTCGCGCCCGCTTCCTTGCTGCCGAGCAGCACCGCGCCCGCGCCGTCGACGATCCCTGAGGAGTTGCCGGCATGGTGCACGTAGTTGATGCGCTCGACTTCGGGATGCGACTGGATCGCCACCGCGTCGAAGCCGCCCATCTGTCCCATCACCACGAATGACGGCTGCAACTGGCCGAGCGACTGCATCGTCGTGGTCGGGCGCATGTGCTCGTCCTTGGCGAGGATGGTGAGCCCGTTGATGTCCTTTACCGGCACCACCGATTTGCTGAAGCGGCCTTCGTCCCAGGCTTTTGCCGCGCGCTGCTGGCTCTGCACGGCATAGGCGTCGACGTCGTCGCGCGAGAAACCGTATTTGGTCGCGATCAAATCGGCCGAGACACCCTGCGGCATGAAATAGGCAGGCACCGCCATCGAGGGATCCATCGGCCAGGCGCCGCCGGACGCGCCGATGCCAACGCGGCTCATCGATTCGGCGCCGCCGCCGATGGTGAGCTCATGCTGGCCGCTCATGATCTGGGCGGCGGCGAAATTCACGGCATCGAGGCCGGAGGCGCAGAAGCGGCTGATCTGCACGCCGGGGACGCTTTCGCCCAGGCCCGCCTTCAGCGCCGCGAAGCGCGCGATGTCACTTCCGGCCTCGCCGACCGGATCAACCACGCCGAGGATGACGTCATCGACGACGTCTTCAGCGAGATTGTTGCGCTCCTTCAGCGCCTGCAGCGGCACGGTCGCCAACGCCAGCGCGGTGACCTCGTGGAGCGCGCCATCGGACTTGCCGCGGCCGCGCGGGGTGCGAACGTGATCGTAGATATATGCCTCAGGCATGACGCCCTCCTGGTATGAGGATCATAATATATAGGCGAAAGGGCAGGAAGCAGCGGAAAATCTCAGAAAGCTTCCGCCGCCAATTCCATGGTGGTCGCGCTTCCGCTCTGGATGCGCGCAAGATGTACCGAGGTTTCCGGCAACATCCGCTCCATGAAGAAACGGCCGGTTACCAGCTTGGTGGTCAGATAGGGCGTTGCGCCGGAGGCTGCAATCTTGTCCTGCGCCACTTTCGCCATCCGCGCCCACATATAGGCGAAGGTGACGAGGCCGAACAATTGCATGTAGTCGGTGGCGGCGGCACCGGCATTGTCAGGCTTTGCCAGCGCATTCTGCATCAGCCAGCCCGTGGCCTGCTGCAGATGGCCGAGCGCCGTCGAGAGCGGCGTCACGAACGGCTTCATGGCCTCGTCCGCGCCGTGCTCCTTGGCGAAGGCTGCGACTTCGGCGAAGAACGCCATTGCGGCGCGGCCGCCGTCGCGCGGCAGTTTGCGGCCAACGAGATCGAGCGCCTGGATGCCGTTGGCGCCCTCATACAGCATGGCGATGCGCGCATCGCGCACGAACTGCTCCATGCCGTGTTCGGCGATATAGCCGTGGCCGCCATACATCTGCTGCGCCAGCACCGCGTTTGAGAATCCAACGTCGGTCATCACGCCCTTCATGACCGGCGTCATCAGGCCCATATGGTCGTCGGCCTCCTGGCGGTCCTTCGGATCCGAAGAACGGTGGGCGACGTCGCTCTTCAGCGCGGTCCACACCACCATGGCGCGCGCCGCCTCGTTGAAGGCACGGATGGTGAGCAGCACGCGGCGCACGTCGGGATGCACGATGATCGGATCGGCCGGCTTGTCCGGCGCCTTGGCGCCCGACAGCGCGCGGCCCTGCAAGCGCTCGCGTGCATATTGGACAGCGTTCTGATAGGCGACTTCGGACTGCGCGAGGCCCTGCACGGCGACGCCGAGGCGGGCCTCGTTCATCATCACGAACATGCCCTGCATGCCCTTGTTCTCTTCGCCGATCAGCCAGCCGGTGGCGCTGTCGTAGTTCATCACGCAGGTGGAATTGCCGTGGATACCCATCTTGTGCTCGATCGAGCCGCAGGACACACCGTTGCGGGCGCCCAGCGAGCCGTCGGCATTGACGAGGACCTTCGGCACCACGAACAGCGACACGCCCTTGATGCCGGCGGGTGCGCCTTCGATGCGCGCCAGCACCAGATGGATGATGTTCTCGGCGAGATCGTGCTCACCGGCAGAGATGAAGATCTTGGTGCCCGTGATCTTGTAGCTGCCGTCGGCCTGCTTGACCGCCTTGGTGCGCAACAGGCCGAGATCTGTGCCGCATTGCGGCTCGGTGAGGTTCATGGTGCCGGTCCACTCGCCTGCCACCATCTTCGGCACGAACATCTTCTTCTGTTCGGGCTTGCCGTGCACCATCAGCGCCGCGGTCGCACCCATGGTCAGGCCGCCATACATCGAAAATGCCATGTTGGCCGCGCTCTGGAATTCGGTGACGACCTGGCTCAGCGTGACCGGCAGCCCCTGCCCGCCATATTCAGCCGGCGCCGACAGTCCGAGCCAGCCGCCCTCGGCGACCTGCTTGAAAGCTTCCTTGAAACCCTTCGGCGTCGCAACCGAGCCATCGTCACGCCGCTTGCAGCCTTCGAGATCGCCGATGCGGTTGAGCGGCTGCAGCACCTCTTCGGAGAGCTTGGCGGCCTCACCCAAAATCGCTTCGCGCACGTCGGCGGAGGCGTCGGTGAATCCGGGGAGATTGTCGTAACGATCGATCTGGAACACGTCGTTGAGCAGAAAGGTAACGTCTTCCACGGGGGCTTTGTAGATCGGCATGATGTTCTCCCGGCAGGGCAGGCTTGAGAGTTGGCGGATGCGCTTGAACTGAAATTTTGCGGTGTTTTCCGGAAACGGACCTTATCCGGTTCCCGACGCTCCAGGGAGTGAGCAGGCCAGCAAATATCTGGACAGCCATTGCGACATAAACGGCAGCGGACATGTCGGAGGCCTTACTGTTTGGCGAGTTGCTCCCCCATCAGACGATGCAGCAGGTTGATCCCTTTCAGCGGTCGCACCATCACCTTGAAGTGCGTGATCTTACCGTCATCGCTGAAGCTGATGATGTCGACGCCGTTGATCTTGATGCCTTCGATCTCGTTCTCGAATTCGAGGACCGCGCCGTTGGTGTTGCGCCATTCGCCGATATATTTGAAGCCCGGGCCGCCCAGCACCTTTTCCGCGCTCGCCAGATATTTGAAAGTGATGTCGCGTCCGCGCTGCGGCGTGTGGACCACGGGACTTTCGAACACCGCATCGGGGTGCAGCAGATCCCAGAGCGCCGCCGTGTCATGGGACTTCATGTAGCCGTACCACTTGTCGAGGCCGCTCATGGTCATCATGTCCTCCTGTGCGGGCGATGACGGGCTCGCGCCTTGGCGCACCGCGGGCGATTATGCGCGTTGACGCATATGCAACTTTATGCATAATGTCAACGATTGTCCTGACGGACTAGGAGGACCGGCGTCTTGGCGCTCGGCGACGCGATCCTTGCCTGCCTGACCGAACGTCCGATGACGGGTTACGAGCTCGCCAAGACGTTCGATGCGTCGATCGGATTCTTCTGGAAGGCCAACCACCAGCAGATTTATCGCGAGCTCACCCGACTTCGCGACCGCGGCCATATCCAGGGCCGCGAGGTGGTGCAGGTCTGGTAAGCCCAACAAGCTGGTCTACACGCTGACGCCGGAGGGTAGAGCCGCGCTAAGGCATTGGGCCGCCCGGCCGAGCGTCCCGGCCTCGATCAAGGACGACCTTCTGGTGCGGCTCTACGCGCTCGACAGTGTCGACATCGAACCCCTGCGCACCGACCTGATGGCGCGGCTGGAACACCACCGCGACCGTTTTGCCCGCTACGAACGCCTTCTCAACAAGCGATTCCCGCAAGGCACGGCATCGCGAGCCGATTTGGGCAAATTGCTCGGGCTCCGCATCGGCCTTGGTCATGAACGTGCCGTGGCGGAATGGTGCGAAGAGGCGATCGACGCCTTGTCGGCGCTGTCGGCCGGCGCCAACCGCGGCAATATCGTGTCCATCGAGGACGGCCAGCGCGAAAATAACGGGTAGACCGGCCGATCTGGTCCTCTGTTTAACTTTAGGGCGGCCCAGCCCAATTCCTTAACCCGTTATTTACCGTAACGCGAAAAAGTCAGGTTCTGAGGCAGACGACCTGCGCGGAATTCGATTGGCTCTTCAGGGGGACGCGCGGGGAGGCTGAGGGCGCAGGTGTAGCGCCGGAGTTGAACCGGACGAGAGCATGAATTCGCGCGTATCGTGGAGTGTTGACGGCATCGATCCATCCGTCCGCGAAAGGGCCGAGGCAGCCGCGCGCCGCGCCGGCATGTCCCTGAACGACTGGCTCAATTCCACCATCGGCGAATCGGCTCCGCCCCATTTCCGCGCGCCTTACGATGGCCGTCCGGCGATGCCGAGCCAGGAAAGCCGTGACGTCGCCGACATTCATCAGCGGCTGGATTCCATCACCCGCCAGATCGAGCAGATTTCGAAGCCCGCGCCGCGCAGCGAAGCCCCGCGCGGCGAAGCTGCCCGCGCCGAGCCGGCCGTGGCCCGCCAGCTCAACGACGCCATTTCGCGCCTCGACGCGCGGCTGTCGCAGATTTCAAACCCGGCGCCAGCCCGCCAGGCTCAGCAGGACAAGCAGCGCCAGGCCGAAATGGTCGAGCGCGCCGCAGCCCAGGTCTATCGCCCGTCGCCGCCGCTCGACCCGGCGTCGATGGACTTTGCGATCGCCGAAATCGCCGCGCGCCAGAACGAACTCGATGGTCCGCCGGCGCGGCAGATGTCGCCAGGTCAGCTCCCGCCGCGGCACGCCGCCCCGATGGCGCCTCCCGCGCAGCCCCATTCTACCCAGCCGATGATGCAGGCTGCGCCGGCGGGACCGGATTTTTCTTCGCTGGAACGTCATCTGATCAAGATTACGAGCCAGATCGAGGCCCTGCAGCGCCCCGACCATGTCGAACAGTCGATTGCGGCCTTCCGCACCGAGCTTGCCGAGATCCGTCAGGCCATCACCGAGGCGATGCCGCGCCGGGCGATCGAATCGATTGAGAACGAAATCCGCTCGCTGTCCCGCCGCATCGACGATAACAGACAGAACGGCTCCGACGGCCAGATGCTCGCCGGCATCGAACGGGCGCTCGGTGACATCCGTGAAGCGCTGCGCTCGCTGACGCCGGCCGAGCAGCTCGCCGGTTACGATGACGCGATCCGCAATCTCGGCGCCAAGCTCGATCTGATCCTGCGCTCGAACGACGATCCGTCGACCGTGCAGCAGCTCGAAGGCGCGATCGCCGCACTTCGCGGAATCGTTTCCAACGTCGCCTCCAATGACGCGCTGGCGCGGCTGGCCGACGACGTGCACACGCTTTCGGCCAAGGTCGACCAGCTGTCGCGTTCTGGCGGCAACAGCGATGCCTTCGCCGTGCTCGAGCAGCGCATTGCCGCGCTGAGTTCGACACTGGAAAACCGGGCAGCCGCCGGCCGCGAGCGACCATTCGGAATATCTCGAAAGCGCCCTGCGTTCGCTGTCGGAACGGCTCGACCGTATTCCGGTCGGCAGCGACAATGCGGCGGCCTTCGCCCATCTCGAACAGCGCGTATCGTACCTGCTGGAACGCCTGGAAGCCTCCAGCGACCGTCCCTCGGCTCCATCAATCGATCTCGGGCGGGTCGAGGAAGGACTGCACGACATCCTGCGCTCTGCTCGAACGTCAGCACGCCAATCTGGTCGCGCTCGCGGAAAGCAACCGCAGTGCCGCCGCGCCGCAGCCGATGGATCCCGGCATCGTCGACCTCGTCAAGCGCGAATTGTCCGACATTCGCTTCAGCCAGTCGGAAACCGACCGCCGCACGCAGGACTCGCTCGAAACGGTTCACGGCACGCTGGGCCATGTGGTCGATCGCCTGTCGATGATCGAAGGCGATCTGCGCGCGGTTCGCACCGCGCCACCAACACCGCAGCCTGTCGCCCCGCCGGTACCTGCCCCGGTCGAGAAGCATGAAGAAGCGCCGCGCTCAGCGATGCCGTCGCAATCCTTCGCGCCGCCGCCCTTCATGCAGGCGCTGATGCGCCGCTGGCGCCGCAGCCGAAACCGGAACTGCCGGAATCCCGCCGCGTTGCAGGGGGTTTTCAAGAGCATTTCGCCGCCGCGCCGCGTGAATTTCACGCCGCGGAGCCGGCGCCGCCGCCCATTGCTCCGCCGCCGCCGCCGCGGGCCATCAGCGAAATCCTGGAGCCGCACGCCGCCGCGCCGCGCGCCGCGATCGCGCCGGAATTGCCGCCGGATCATCCGCTCGAGCCGGGCACGCGGCCGACCGCGCGCATGGCTTCGCCGTCGGAACGGATCGCGGCTTCTGAAAGTGCGATCAGCGAGATTGCGGCTGGCCCCAAGGAGCCGGTCAGTTCATCGAGCTTCATTGCCGCCGCCCGCCGCGCCGCGCAGGCTGCCGCCGCCGCACCGCCCGCCGAGAAGGCCGGACGTTCGGCTGCGAAGGCCGCGCCCAAGGTCAAGGGCGGCGACAAGATCAAGGCCGACGACAAGAACCCTTCGAACATCTCCTCCAAGATCCGTTCGCTGCTGGTCGGCGCGAGCGTGGTCGTGATCGTGCTCGGTACCTTCAAGATGGCGCTTACGCTGCTCGACACCGGCAGCGCGCCGCAGATGCCGCCGGTGGAGAACTCGCACGGGCAGGCAGCGCCCGCGCCAGCCGCCGCGGACAATGGCGCCAGACCCGCGATGCCGGCGCCCGCCGCGCCCTCGATGATCTCGCCGACCCCGGTCGACCGGCAAACGAACAATTCTTCCGCACCGAACACGCTGGACAGTGCGCGGGTCGCGATCCCTGCCGCAGGCAGCCGCGTCCCCGATCACCGCCAGCGACATCACCGGCACGATACCCACGGTGCCGGCCACCGGCGCCAAGCTTGCGATGATATCGGTCCCGTCGAGCGAGCGGCTGCCTGACGGTATCGGCGGCCCGGCGCTGCGCGCCGCCGCGATGAAGGGCGATCCGGCGGCGGCCTACGAAGTCGGCATACGCTTCGCCGAGGGTAAAGGCATTGCCTCGAACCTCGACGAGGCCGCCAAATGGTATGACCGCGCGGCGCAGGCCGGCGTGGTGCCCGCGATCTTCCGGCTCGGCACCTTCTACGAGAAGGGTCTGAGCGTGAAAAAGGACGTCGATGTCGCGCGGCGTTATTATCTGCAGGCGGCCGAACGCGGCAATGCAAAGGCGATGCATAATCTGGCCGTGCTCGACGCCGACGGCGGCGGCAAGGGCGCCGATTACAAGAGCGCGTCGCAATGGTTCCGCAAAGCCGCCGATCGCGGCGTCGCCGACAGCCAGTTCAACCTCGGCATCCTCTATGCCCGCGGCATCGGCGTCGAACAGAACCTCGCCGAATCCTTCAAATGGTTCAGCCTCGCCGCGGCGCAGGGCGACGCGGACTCCGGCCGTAAGCGCGACGATGTCGCCAAGCGCCTCGACGCCCAGTCGCTGGCGGCGGCCAAGCTCGCGATCCAGACCTTTACGGTGGAGCCCCAGCCCGACGACGCCGTCAATGTGGCCTCGCCCGCCGGCGGCTGGGACCAGGCCCCGGCGCAGGCCAATCCGGCCAAGCCCGCCGCCAAACAGGCTGCGACCAAGCGCGCCGCAGCCCCTCATTAAAATTAAAAGTAAGTCACGTCGCGATGCCGCTGGTACCGCCGCCACATCCTCGGCCATAAATCCGTATAATGGACCGGGCCAGCCAGATCCCAGACGGCTCGGCTTTGCGAGGATCGATTGTCAGTCCAGGATAGCCAGAACGGGGAAAAGCACTTCCGGAGGTCGCCGACAGGCCCTTCGATCGCGCCGCCGCGCATGCCGGGCGATCCGCCGCCAGCGCCGCCGCGCCGCCGCAAACGGCAGTTCTGGACGGTCGCCATCTTCATCCTGCTGGTTTCCGGCGTCTGCATCCGCGCCTACCGCGACCTGTCACAGCCCGAGGGCTGGGACTACTGGAAAGATCAGTACGTCTCGTCGAGCATGACATTATCGCTGATCCCCAAGGTCGATCTCGACGGATCAGCGCAAGGCCGGCGCGCCCTCCAGGTCAGCGGGACGATCGGCCCTGCCGCTGCAAAACTGTTCCGCGACAAACTGGACCAGGCCAATCTCGCCGCCGGCGACATAATCCTGTTGTCCTCTCCCGGCGGCAATTTGAATCAAGCCACGATCATGGGCGAGATCATTCGATCGCGCGGCCTGGTGACGGCGGTCGGCAACGCCGATGCCTCGGGCCGCGTCGAGCCCGCTTATTGCGCCAGCGCCTGCGTACTTGCGTACGCCGGCGGCAAGATCCGCTTCGGCGTGCTGGGCTCCGCGCTGGGCGTTCATCGATTCACCACCACCAGGCCGGTCGAAGACCCCGTGGCCGAAGCCCAGCGGATCGCTGGCGCCGTGCTGGGCTACATGACAAAAATGGGGGTCTCGTCCTCCATCGTGGAGGCGATGTCCGAGACCCGGGACATTCGCTGGCTCAGCCCCAAGCAGGCGCTGGCGATGAACCTCATCACCGAGCCCGTCGGAAAGCCCTGAACCCGCGATCCCATCCGGGTTCAACGCCCTAAAGACAGCACCGCCGGCATGTGAAGCAAAATTTGCCTTCCCGGGCATTTTTAGTCCCGCCTCGCATCGAATTCAGTTATGCAAAGGCGCGGAACCGGCCCTGCGCACGCAAAGGTGCATGCGCGAACCGGATCCCACTGCCGGCAAATACTAGACAAACCATGCCCTGACCGGCCTCGGCCGGGCCAGCAGCAAAGCTTAAAAGCAGACGCGCGTGCAGTTTCTACCTCCCGATCGCCGACATTCCGGTCAATGTTTTCCTCATCCTGGCGATGGGCGCGGCGGTTGGGTTCGTCTCCGGCATGTTCGGGATCGGCGGCGGCTTCCTGATGACGCCGCTGTTGATCTTCGTCGGCATCGCGCCCGCGGTCGCAGTCGCCTCGGTCGCCAGCCACATCGCCGCCTCCTCGTTTTCCGGCGCGTTATCCTATTGGCGACGGCGCGCCATCGATCCCGTCCTGGCCGTGGTGCTGTTGAGCGGCGGCACTATAGGGACCGCACTTGGCGTGTGGACCTTCACGCTGCTGCGCTCGCTGGGCCAGCTCGATCTCATGATTGCGATGTCCTACGTGATCCTGCTGACCACCGTCGGTGGGCTGATGTTCTGGGAAGGCCTGCGCGCGCTGTTGCGGGCCCGGCGCGGCGGCGCGGTCGCGGCGAAGCGTCCGGGCAGCCATGGCTGGATTCACGGACTGCCGCTGAAGATGCGGTTCAAGCGTTCGAAAATCTATCTGTCGGTGATGCCCGTCGTCGTGATCGGCCTGGTCATCGGCTTCATCGGCGCGGTCATGGGCATCGGCGGCGGCTTCATCCTGGTGCCGCTGCTGATCTATGTGCTGCGGGTGCCGACCTCGACCGTAATCGGCACCTCGATGGTGCTCACCCTGGTCACGATGGTGTTCGCCACCATGCTGCACGCGGTCACCAACCATCTGGTCGACGCCGTGCTGGCGCTGATCCTGATGATCGGCGGCGTTACCGGCGCGCAGTTCGGCGCGCGGGCCGGGCAGAAAATCCGCGGCGAGCATTTGCGGCTGCTGCTCGGGCTATTGGTTCTCGCCGTCGGCATCCGTTTTGCCGTCGAACTCGTGATCCGGCCCGAGGAACTCTTCACCATACGGGAAACGGGAGGTGCCGGATGACCGCGCGCCTCATTCCGATACTTGGAAGCCTTGCTTTCGCCGCCATGCTTGCGACATCGCCCGCGCAGGCGGAAAAGCTGATCGTGTCGGTGTCGAACCATCGCGTCACCGTGACGCCAAATTATTCCGGCGAGGAGCTGGTGCTGTTCGGCTCGGTGGAAAAGGACGCTACGACGCCGGCCGGCCGTACCAGTTACGATCTGGTGGTCACGGTCGCGGGCCCGCGCGCCGACATGGTGACGCGGCGCAAGGAGCGCAAATTCGGGATCTGGATCAACACGGACTCGCGGCAATTCCTGAGAGTGCCGGCATATCTGGCGCTGTTCTCCAACCGTCCGTTCGATGCCATCGCTTCCCCTGAGGTACAGCGGCGGCAGCAGCTTGGGCTGAACAACGTGCTGCTGACCCAGCGCGTCGGCCCCGATTACGCCGACGTTGTCCCGAACGACCCGTTCCGCAGCGCGTTCGTGCGGCTACGCACCGAGCATGGCCTGTATCGCGAGGAGACCTCGGCGGTGACATTCCTGACGCCGACACTGTTCCGCACCAGCATTCCGCTGCCGGCCGAGGTGCCGATTGGCACGTACAATGTCGAGATCAAATTGTTCGCCGACGGCGCGCTGGTAACCAAGACGGATAGCGCGTTCGAAATAGTCAAAGTCGGCTTCGAGCAGTTCGTCGCGAACACGGCGCACCATTACGGCTTCGTCTACGGGCTCGTTACGGCGTTCATGGCGCTCATGACGGGATGGATGGCGTCGATCGTGTTTCGTAAGGATTGAGCGGACGCGCTCGTCATTCCGGGGCGCGAAGCGAACCCGGAATCTCGAGATTCCGGGTTCGATGCTTCGCATCGCCCCGGAATGACCTCAGACAAAAATCCCTACCCCCATCCCCACGACGCTGAGCGTCATCGCGACCGTCGACAGCCAACCGAGCCAATAGAGCGGGCCTTCGACGACGAAGCGGCCCATGACGTCCCTGCGGCATGCCATGAACATCAACAGCACCATCACGGGCACCGCGAGCACGCCGTTAATGACGGCGCTCCAGTACAGCGCCGAGATCGGGTTGATCGAGGTGAAATTCAGCGCGATGCCAATTCCGGCCGACAGCGCCAACACGGCGTAGAAGGCGGCGGCTTCCTTCGGCTTGCGCGCGAGCCCGACCGGCCACCGTCGCCCCTCGCCGACGGCGTAGGCCGTAGCGCCGGCAAGCACCGGGATCGCCAGCAATCCGGTGCCGACGATGCCGAGCGCAAAAATCATCTCCGCAAATGCGCCGGCGATCGGACGCAGGGCTTCCGCCGCCTCCGCCGAGCTCTGGATGTCGGTCTTCCCGGCCGCATGCAGCGTCGCCGCCGCGGTCACGATGATCGACAGCGCGATCAAGTTGGAGAACGCCATGCCGATAATGGTGTCGGCGCGGATGCGATGGAGTTCTCTCCGTGCGCCGTAATGCTTTTCAATCAATGGCCGCTTCGTCGCATCGACGCGCTGATCCTCGGCCTCCTGCGAGGCCTGCCAGAAGAACAGATAGGGCGAGATCGTGGTGCCCAGGATGGCGACGATGGTGGTGAAGTAGTCCGCGCTCCAGCTCACGCGCGGGACGAGAATGCCGGCGAGCGCCTCACTCCACGAAACCTTCGCAACAGCCAGCGCGGCGACATAGGCGAACAGGCTAAGCGTCAGCCATTTCAGCACTGACACATAGCGTTTGTAATTAAGGAAGATCTGCGCCACGACTGAGGTCACGCCGAAGAGCAATACATAGATGATACTGTGGCCCCCGATCAGAAGCCTGGTTGCATCCGCCATGGCGCCGAGATCAGCGCCTATGTTGATGGTGTTGGCGATGAAGAGCAGCGCCACCACCACATTGAGCAGCCGTGACGAATAGTGCCGGCACACCACGCCGGATATGCCATGCCCGGTGACGCGGCCGACGCGCGCGGAAATCTCCTGGATCGCCGCCATCAGCGGAAATGTCAGCAGCATGGTCCAGCCGATGCCGTAGCCGAGCTGCGCGCCGGCCTGGCTGTAGGTGCCGATCCCCGACGGATCGTCGTCAGACGCGCCGGTGATCAGGCCGGGGCCGAGCGCCTTCAGCGCATTGCGAAAACTGAACGGAGGGCTGGCTTTCGCCGCCGGCCTCGCATGGCTGGAGCCGGTACTCGCGAGATGCTTCGAACTCGATTTTTTACGATTTGCCATGCTCGCGTCCAGCGCGGCGACAACGAAGTTGACTGGATTCGGTTCCTCCCACGAAACTTGCCTCAAGGTGCGCGACGGACGGTGCCGCCGCCGATGTAGATCGGGCGGCTGCCGCAGCGGGGCGGGTCACCAGATAAATGCCGAGCGCGACGGGAAGAATGCCGAGCAGGTCACGGACTTCGACGTGTTCACCGAGCACGAGGAAGGCGAACAGCATGGCGAGCGGCGGCATCAGGAAGTGATAGGCGCTCGCGGCCGTAGCGCCGCAGACCTTCAACAGATGAAACCAGAGCAGGTAGGCCAGGATCGATCCGCCGAGCACGAGGAACGCGAACGCAGCCAGTAGCCGCGCACTGGGCACGACCTCACTGACGCTGGAGAGCGTGAACGCGAACGGCAGTAGCACGATGCCGGCGGCGAGATTCTGCACGCCATTGCCGACCCACAGGCTGCCCTTTGGCGCCAGCACCTTGAACAGGATGGTGCCGGCCACGATCGAGGCCAGCGACGCCAGCGTGAACACGATGCCGTTCCAGCTATCTGTCCCAACCGACATGCGGTGCCAGACGATGAAGCTGACGCCAGCGATACCGAGCGCGAGCCCGATCACCTTCCGCCGGGTCAGGGCTTCGCCGAGAAAGGCCGCCGCGAGCACGGCGGTGAATACCGGGTTGGCGCTGACGATCAGGCCGCCGAGACCGGCCGATACGGTCTGGAGCCCGGTGTAACCGAGGCCGAGATAGAGCGCGTTGTTGGCTACGCCGAGGATCGCGAAGATGCCGGCGTCGCGCCAGGTCAGCGAGGACCAGGCTTCGCCGCGCAGCGCCGTGATGCCGAGGATCAGGACGCCCCGCGAGCGAAAATCGCGCCGTGAGCAGGATCAGCGGCGGGCAGTCCGTGACGCCGATCTTGCCGGCGACGAAGGCGAAGCTCCAGAGCAGGCAGAACAGGCCGATATAAAGCGGCAGGGGATTGAAACCGGCGCGGGGAACGGCAACCGACGGCGCGAGCGACATGGGAAGTCTCCTTTGCCCATGATCTAGCCCCGCACCTTGATATTTGGAAATTAAATGATAAACTGACGATCAGTGGATTTACAAATGGAGCATTGCCGTGCTCGACCTGGAGCTGCTGCGCAGTTTTGTCTCCGTTGTCGATTCCGGCGGCTTTACCCGCGCCGGCGAACGCGTCCATCGCACCCAATCGACCGTCAGCCAGCAGATCAAGCGGCTTGAAGACGATCTCGGCCAGCCGCTGCTCAACCGCAATGGCAAGGACGTGACGCCGACTGAAGCCGGCGAGCGGCTGCTCTCTATGCGCGGCGGCTGTTGTCGCTCGCCGAAGAGGCGCGCGACGTCGTGGCGCGTCCGGAAAGCGAAGGCGCGGTGCGACTCGGCGTTCCCGAGGACTTTGCCGCCTATCGGCTGACGAAATTGCTGGCTTCATTTTCGCGCTCGCATCCCGGCCTGCGGCTCGACGTGCGCGCTGATCAAAGCGCTAATCTCAAGCGCGATCTCGAACGCGGCGAACTTGATCTGGCCTTGTTCAAGCGCTTGGCGGGCGAAAAAGGCGGCATCGCGGTATGGCCGGAGCGTGTGCACTGGGTCACCAGCAAGAGCCGCCCGCGCGATACCAGCGCAGGCTCGGTGCCATTGATCGGCTTTCCGACCGGCTGCCTGTATCGGGCAGGCGCGATCCATGCATTGGAAAGCGCCGGCCGCGCCTGGCACATGACCTATACCAGTTCCAACCTCGCCGGCATCCAGGCTGCGGTTGCCGCCGGCATGGGGTTGAGCGTTCTCTCGGAGATCGCGATTCTGGCTGACCATCGCGTGTTGACAGCCAAGGATGGTTTCGCGCCGATCGACAAAACCGAAGTGGCGCTGGTGGCCTCGCCCGACGCCAGCCCCGCGACATTGCGGCTGGCCGATCGACTCGCTGAGTTCTGCGACACCGTGCAGGCGAAGGCGGCGTAGTCTGTCTCTCATGGTGAGGAGCCCAAAGCGCGTCTCCGGACGATGCTTCGCATCGCCGGGCGAATCATGAGGCCCGTGGGGCCCATCCTTCGAGACGGCGCTATCGCGCCTCCTCAGGATGAGGTCATCGTGTGTGGCTGCTCAATAACAGCGCGAGGCCGCGATCGCATGGAGCTTGTTGTCACCGAGCACGTGGGCCATCAGACCCGGCGTGCGGAAGATTTTTGCAAACGCCGGATCGCGGATGCTCAGCCCGCCGGTATAGGCGCCGAACGCCGGCATCACCGCGCGCTCGCCGTCGGACGCAAAACATCGCCGCTCCATCGAGCGGCCGCGGGTCGCGACGCGCGCCTTGGGATGCAGGTGACCTGCGATCTCGCCCGGCGCGCCGGTCGGCTCATGGCGGAACGCAATCGGCCCGATCGCGACTTCGCTCGCGACCACGCCGCCGAGATCGGACGGCAAAGCCGGATCGTGATTGCCGGAAATCCAGATCCAGTCCCGCCGCGCCTGCATCGCTGTCAGCGCGTCGCGGTCGATTGGCGACAGCCGCTCATGTGCGTCGCGATCGTGAAAACTGTCACCGAGCGCGATCACCATGCGCGGGTCATGCCGCGCGATGACGGCAGCAAGCCGGCTCAGCGTCGCGACGGTATCAAAGGGCGGCAACAGCACGCCGCGCGCGGCAAAGCTGGAGCCTTTTTCCAGATGCAGGTCGGAGACGACGAGCAGGCGCTGCTCCTGCCAGAACAGCGCGCCGGAGAGATCGGCGAGGAACGTCACGTCGGCGACCATGACCTTCGAGACGCGCATGTGTTGATCATCTCCCGAAGGTTGCGCCGCTGCCGTCACGTTCTATCCTGTCGCCTCTTTGACAAGTTCATCGGCGGCTTCCGCCAGCAACTCGTCTGCCGCTTCGCCATAAACTGACTCGCGGCCGATTTCCAGCATCACGGGCACCGCGAGCGGCGAAACGTGTTCGAGTTCCCGGTGGGTGATTCGACCCTTAATACGCGAGAGCATATCACCCAATCGCTTGAGGTCGAGCAGACCGCTCGCGGCGTCGGCGCGCGCGGCACGGAGCAGAACATGATCGGCCTGATGCTTGCGCAGCACGTCATAGATCAGGTCGGTCGAGAACAGCACCTGGCGGCGGGATTTTTCCTCGCCGGTGAAGCGCCGCGCGATCAGGCCGGAGATGACGGCGCATGTGCGGAACGTCCGCTTCATCAGCGCGGACTCGGCAAGCCACGCCTCGAGATCGTCGCCCAGCATATCCGGATCGAACAGCGCGTTGAGATCGAGCTTGCCATGCCGGATCATGAACGACATGTCGCCGAGGCCCCAGACCGCCAGCGCATATTCATTGGCGACGAAGCCGAGCGGCCGCACCCGCGTCCGCTCCATCCGCCGCGTCAGCAGCATGCCGAGCGTCTGGTGCGCCAGCCGCCCCTCGAAGGGATAGCAGACGAGGTAATGCTTGTTGGCGCGGGGAAAGGTTTCGACCAGCAGTTCGCGCACCGCCGGCACCAGCGAAAAGTTCTTTTGCAGCGACAGCCAGTCGCGGACCTGATCCGGCAACGCGTTCCACGCACGCCGGTCGTCGAGAAGCTTTCGGACGCGTTCGGCGAGATATGTGGAAAGCGGGAACTTGCCGCCCGCATAGGACGGCACCTTTGCGTCGGCGTCATTGGCGCGGGAGACGTAGACCTGATCTTCGGCGAGCGCCTCGTAGCGCACCACTTCGCCGCCGAACACAAAGGTGTCGCCGACCACCAACCCCTCGATAAAATATTCCTCGATTTCGCCGAGCATGCGTCCGCCGCGTCCGAGCATGCCGGTCGATCCCGAACCGCCGCCGCGCGAGCGTACCAGGCGCACCTTCAGCATGGGCTCTTCGACAATGGTGCCGACGTTGAGGCGATAGCTCTGCCTCACCCGCGGATTGGCGACGCGCCAGCGGCCCTGCTTGTCCTGCCTGATGCGCGCGAAGCGTTCGTAGGTCTTCAGTGCGTAGCCGCCGGTGGCAACGAAATCGACCACGTCGTCGAAATCGGTTCGTGTCAGCGCGGCGTATGGCGCCGATGTCAATACTTCCGCATAGAGTTCCTCGGAGAAAAACGGTTCGCCGCAGGCGGAGCCGAGCACATGCTGCGCCAGCACGTCGAGCGCGCCGGTGCGCAACGGGGGCGTATCCTGCGCATTCTCCGCGATCGCATCGATCGCGACGCGGCACTCCAGCACCTCGAAGCGATTGGCCGGGATCAGGACCGCGCGCGAAGGTTCATCGAGGCGATGATTGGCGCGGCCAATCCGCTGCATCAGTCGTGAGGAGCCCTTGGGGGCGCCGACATTGATGACGAGATCGATGTCACCCCAGTCGATACCGAGGTCGAGCGACGAGGTGCAGACCACGCCGCGCAGTTTCCCGGCCGCCATCGCGTCCTCGACCTTGCGGCGCTGCGCGACGTCGAGCGAGCCGTGGTGCAGGGCAATCGCAAGGCCGTCGTCGTTCATCCGCCAGAAATCCTGAAACAGCATTTCGGCCTGGCTGCGGGTGTTGACGAAAACGAGCGTCGTCTTGTTGCGCTTGATCAGGTCGTACATTTCGACGAGTGCATGACGCGCGGTATGGCCGGCCCAGGGCAGGCGCTCTTTGGTGTCGAGCATCTCGACAACAGGCGCCGCCGCACCGCCGGCCACGACGATGTCGGCGGATACTTCCTTGCCGTCGCGCTGCGGCGCCAGAAACCGCGCCAGCGATTCCGGCTCGGCCACGGTTGCGGACAGGCCGATCGCGCGCATTTCCGGCGCCAACCGCCACAGCCGCGCCAAACCGAGCGACAACAGATCACCACGCTTGGAGGTGACGAGCGCATGCAATTCGTCGAGCACGATGCGTTTGAGCGACGAGAACAGAAACGGCGCGTCGTCCGACGACAACAGCAGCGCCAATTGCTCCGGCGTGGTCAGCAGAATATCCGGCGGATAGCGCCGCTGCCGCTGCCGCCGCGACACCGGCGTGTCGCCGGTGCGGGTCTCGACCTTGATCGGCAGCTCCATCTGGGCGATCGGCGTCTCCAGGTTGCGGGCGATATCGACCGCGAGCGCTTTCAGCGGCGAGATGTAGAGAGTATGGAGACCGCCGGTGCGTTTTACGGCGCGGCCGGTGGAGATGACGTTCTTCTCGCCGCCGCCCTTCGAAACGGTGGGAGCAGAGAGCTCCACCAGCGTCGGCAGAAATCCGGCCAGCGTCTTGCCGGCGCCGGTCGGCGCAATCAGGAGCGCCGAACGGTCGTCGCGGGCTTTCGCCAGCAGCGCCAATTGATGCTCGCGCGGCCACCAGCCGCGCGACGCGAACCAGCGACGGAAGCGGTCGGGCAGCAGGGCAGCCGCTTCAAGCGGCGTGAAGGGCAAGGGATCGGGCGACGGCACGCCAAGAGAGGTAAGCGGTTCGGGCCACTTCGTCGAGGGTTGTGACGGACCAATTCGGCCGGATGCCCCTCGTGTCCCGGGCGCGGTGCAGCGTGCAACGCTGCTCCGCAGAACCGGGACCTATGCCGCTGCATGTGGACCCCGGATCAGCAGCGCACCACGCCGCAAGCGCGGCGCGGTGTGCTGCATCCGGGGAACGTCACCAATATGAGATCCCTACTCCGTCACCGGCTTGTCGGAAATGTCCCAGTCCTTGCCGTTGAACTCGGAGATATAGAGCGTCTTCATCGGCGTGTAGTCGTCGGGCGTGTAGCTGAAATTGACGCCGTCGAGGAAGTAGGGCGAGTGGAAGCCCGCCAGCGTCGTTGCGTGCTTCAGCACGTTGGCGCGGGTGAGTTCGTCGCCGCAGCGGCGCAGGATTTCCGCCATCGATGCGACCTGGCCATAGCCGGCAGAAGGCGATGGTGTTGTCGGGGTCGACGTTGGGAAGATATTTCTTGCGCAGTTCCTCGAACGCCATCACGTCGGGGTCCTTCTCGAAGCGCGGCACGCCGACTTCCTTGGCGTAGCGGATGGCGACGATGCCGGTTGCGTTCTCGAGGCCAGCGGCGGCAAGAATCGAACGGCCCGTCGATCCTGCGGACAACAGATGCAGCGGCTTCCAGCCGAGTTCGGCCAATTTACGGATCGACTGCGACGACGCCTTGCCGGTCGAGATGTTGTAGAAGACATCCGCACCCGACTTGGAGAGATTGATAAGCTGCGAGTCGATCGTCGGCTCGGTCAGATCGTAGCTCTGCTCCATGATCACCTTGGCGGTGCCGCCGGCATCAGCCAGCACCTTCTTGAAGGGGCCGAGGAAATCACGGCCGAAATCGTCGTTCTGGTAGAGAATGCCGACCTTGGCGTTGGGCTTTGCGGCGATGACATGCTTGGCGAGAATGCGCGCTTCGGTCGGATAGAGCGGCAGGCCCGCCATGGTCCATTTGAAGTTCTTCGGATCGTTCCATTTCGACGCGCCGGTATTGAGCAAGAGCTGCGGCACGCCTTTCGAGTTGAGATATTTGTGCACGGCCGTCTGCGGCGCAGTGCCCAGCGAACCATACAACGCCAGGACTTCCTCCTGCTCGACCAGCCGCCGCGTCGCCTCAACGCATTTCGGCGCGCTGTAGCCGTCGTCCATGGTGAGGAATTTTACCTTGCGCCCGTTGATGCCGCCCTTTTCGTTCAGCATCTGGAAATAGGCCTCGCCGACCCGGCCGAGCACGCCGTAGAGCGAGCCGGGGCCGGAATGCGGCACAGTCTGTCCGAGCTTGATTTCGGTATCGCTCGCGCCCGGATCGTATTTTTTTTCAGCCGCCCAGACGAAGGGCGCGGGCATGGCCGATGCAAGCACAGTGGCAAGCGTGGTGGCGCCGAATTCGCGCCGCGTCAGTTTGTTCTTCATTGTTGTTCTCCCTTACTGACAGCCTTGATCAGGCATTCCGGGAGCAGTGGCAATAGCTGACATGTCGCACGCAATGCCGCCATACGCGTGGCGCGTAGCGTCTGAACTCAAGTTTCCCTCTTCCCTTGTGGGAGAGGGTGGCTTCGCGAAGCGAAGACGGGTGAGGGATCTGCGTCCGCGGAAAGAACCCCTCATCCGCCTTGCCTTCGGCATGGCACCTTCTCCCACAAGGGGAGAAGGAGAAGGGCAGAACGCTCAAGTTTTCGTGGCGACCACGACCAGACCGGGCACGGGAACGTCGTCCTCGTTGCGGGCGGAGCGATCTTCCAGCAGGGATAATTTGAGGCCAGCGCCGTCAACCGAGGCGCGCACGTAAGCGGCGGCATGGGCGTAGCGCAGCCCTGGCCGATGGTGACGCCCTCGCCGGAATGAGTCTCCGCGGTGAAGGCCAGCAACCCGCCGGAGACCAGCACGCGGTGCGCCTCTGCGAGTACCGGCGCAAGATCGGCGACATAGACCATCGCGTCGGCGGCGAGGATCAGTTCCGCGCTGGCGTCGGGCCTGGCGCGCAGGCCCTGCAGCATGTCCGCGACTTCCAGCTCCGCATAGAGCGAGGTGGCGCGCGCCCGCTCGATCATGCGCGGCGACAGATCGACGCCGATGAAATGATCGACCGCACGGGCGAAAGCGGCCGCAGCCAGCCCGGTGCCGCAGCCGAGATCGATCGCGCGCTTGAAAAACGCCGGCTTGCGCGCGGCCGAGCGCACCGACAGCACCGCCTTGAACAGCAGCGCCGGGCCGCGATAGCCGAGATCCCCGACCAGCGAGGCTTCGAAGCGCGTTGCATATTGATCGAACAGCGTTTGCACATAGGCCTGCGGCATTCCGGACACGGGCTCGGCGCCGAGCCGCATCAATCGAAGCCCGGCGCCGTGGCGGTCGCCGGGATCGCTGGCCTGCGCCGTTTGAAATGCCGCAATCGCCGCATCATGTTCGCCAAGCTGTTCGCGGATGCCCGCGAGCGTGAACCAGGCGGACGTGAAGTCCGGCGCCAATTCGATCGCCTGCATCAGGAGATCGGCGGCGGCCGGCAGATCGCCCTTCAATTGCAGATCGCGCGCGAATTCAAACCGGCGGTCGGCCATCAGATCGCCGGAGGAGAGAAACAGGCGGGCAGGCATTATCGGAACCAGGCTCGTCATTGCCGGGCTCGACCCGGAAATTCCCATGAATATAGACAGAGACTCTTCAAAAGCTGGATGCGCGGGGTCAAGCCCGCGCAGGATGGCTAAACATCGCAGCGAGACGGCTTATATAATCCCCGATGCGCCCGCAAGATATCCTGATGCCCGTTCCCGCCGGCCTGTGCTGCAAGCCCGGCGGCTTCCATATCGATCCGGTGCGCCCGGTCGAGCGGGCCGTGATTACGCATGGCCATTCCGACCACGCTCGGCCCGGCCATGGCGCGGTGCTCGCCACGCAGGAAACGCTCGACATGATGCAGCTGCGCTATGGCGACAATTTTGCGCGCAGCACCCAGGCGATTCGCTATGGCGAAGAAATCCCGCTCGGCGACGTCAGGGTCAAATTCCATCCCGCGGGCCATGTGCTGGGCTCGGCACAGATCGCGGTGACCTGCAAGGATACCTGTATTGTCGCCTCCGGCGATTACAAGGACGCCACCGACCCGACCTGCGCGCCGTTCGAGGTGGTGCCCTGCGACGTCTTCATCACCGAGGCGACGTTTGGCCTGCCGGTGTTCCGTCACGGCAACGCCGCGGATGAGGTCAAGAAGCTGTTGGCGTCGGTCGCGCTGTTTCCGGAACGCGCGCATCTGGTCGGCGCCTACTCGCTCGGCAAGGCGCAACGCGTGATCGCGCTGCTGCGCGAGGAAGGCTACGACGCGCCGATCTATCTGCATGGCGCGATGGAGCAGATCACGCATTACTATCAAAGCCGCGGCGTCGCGCTCGGCGAACTGCGCCCGGTCAAGGGCGTGAAGAAGACCGAGTTCGCCGGCACCATCACGTTGGCGCCGCCGTCGGCGACATCGGATATCTGGACCAGACGTTTCCCTGATCCGGTCACGGCATTTGCCTCGGGCTGGATGCGGGTGCGGGCGCGCGCCCGCCAGCGCGGCGTCGAACTGCCGCTGGTGATATCAGGCCATGCCGACTGGAACGGCCTGACCGCGACCATCGAGGCCACCGGCGCCCGCGAGGTCTGGGTCACGCATGGGCAGGAAGACGCGCTGGTGCATTGGTGCAAGGCGCGCGGGCTTGCCGCACGGCCGCTCGATCTCGTCGGCTATGGCGATGAGGAGGAGAGCGAAGTAGTCGCGACCGATGAGGCCGAGGCATGAACCGCTTCGCCGAACTGCTCGATCGTCTCGCCTATGAGCCGGGCCGCAACAACAAGCTGCGGCTGATCACGGCCTATTTTCGCGGGACACCCGATCCCGACCGCGGCTACGCGCTGGCGGCGCTGACCGGCGCGCTGTCGTTCAAGCACGCCAAGCCGGGCCTCATTCGCGACCTGATCGCCGCCCGTACCGATCCCGTGCTGTTCGCGCTGTCCTATGATTACGTCGGCGATTTATCCGAAACGGTTGCACTGATGTGGCCGAAGACCCAGCTGCCCGGCCACAACAATCCGCCTCCTCCTACCCTATCCGACGTCGTCACCACACTACGCACGCTCGGCAAGACCGACCTGCCGAAACAGCTCGCGCGCTGGCTCGACGAGTTGGACGAGACCGGCCGATGGGCGCTGCTAAAGCTCGTCACCGGCGCGATGCGGATCGGGATTTCGGCGCGGCTTGCCAAGACCGCTGCTGCCGCACTCGGCGACAAGGATCCGCACGAACTCGAACTGATCTGGCCGGGGCTCGCCCGCCCTATCTTGACCTGTTCGCCTGGCTGGAAGGCCGCGGCGAGAAGCCGGTCAATCGCGATCCCGCGCCGTTCCGGCCGGTGATGCTCGCACACGCGATAGAGGATGTGGATTTCGCCAGTCTCGACCCAGGCGAGTTCATTGCGGAATGGAAATGGGACGGCATTCGCGTGCAGGCGGTCTCAGGCCGCGACGAACGCGGCCACCTGCAGGCGCGGCTCTATTCACGCACCGGCGAGGATATCACCGGGGGCTTTCCCGACCTCGTACCGTCGCTGCACCTTCCCGGCGCCATCGATGGCGAGCTGCTGGTGTTGCGCGACGGCCGCGTGCAGACCTTTAACGTGCTGCAGCAACGGCTGAACCGAAAGATCGTGTCGCCGAAACTGATGAAGGATTTTCCAATCCATTTGCGCGCCTACGACCTGCTCGGCGATGACGAGAACGATCTGCGCGAATTGCCGTTCGTCGAGCGCCGCGTGCATCTCGAGGCGTTCGTCACAAAGCTGAACGATCCGCGCATCGACCTGTCGCCGACCATTCGCTTCGATAGCTGGCAGGCGCTGATGGCGGCGCGGGCTGATCCTGCCGGCGCCGGCGCGGGCGAGGATGCCGACGCCGTCGAGGGCGTGATGCTGAAGCGTCGCGAGGCGCCCTATCTGCCGGGCCGGCCCAGGGGCCAGTGGTGGAAGTGGAAGCGCGATCCGCACATCATCGACGCGGTGCTGATGTATGCGCAGCGCGGCCACGGCAAGCGGTCGTCTTACTACTCGGATTACACGTTCGGCGTCTGGACCTCGGGCGACGAAGGCGAGCAACTGGTGCCGGTGGGCAAGGCTTATTTCGGCTTCACCGACGAGGAATTGCTGCAGATCGACCGGTTCGTCCGCCGCAACACCACCGAAAAGTTCGGCCCCGTGCGCCATGTCGTGCACGAGCCGGACCAGGGTCTGGTGCTGGAAGTGGCTTTCGAGGGGCTCGCGCGCTCGCCGCGGCACAAATCCGGCGTCGCGATGCGGTTTCCGCGCATCAGCCGGCTGCGCTGGGACAAGCCGCCGCGCGAGGCCGATCGGCTGGAGACGCTGGAACGGATGCTGAAGGACGTGACGGCAATCTAGCAAAAAAAATAGCTTCCGCTGGCGCATGGCAGCCATTGACGACGAAACGCGGGTTCCCCATGTGCCCCGCCTTGACCTATACTGTGCGGGACCGACCGCAGGAGAAGCCGATGCCGGACGACATCAGAGACTTGCCCGCCAGCAACGACGGCCTGTACCGCTTCCTCGGCGGCTCGCCGCTGTCGGTGGCGTTCCGGCTGATCCTGCTGTCGATCCTGGTCGGCGTGGTGCTCGCCGCGATCGGCTTCGATCCCTGGAATATACTGCACAGCATCCAGACCCTGTTCCGGCGGCTGTGGGATCTCGGCTTCGACGCCGTCAACTGGCTGTGGCGCTACTTCCTGCTCGGCGCGGTCATCGTGATCCCGATCTGGCTGCTGTCGCGGCTGTTCGGCAGCCCGCGCGGGCGATAGTCACTCACAGGCGGTAGCAGCCGATGCAATTGCGATTTGTCGGCTGCGGTGATGCATTCGGTTCCGGCGGCAGGTTCAACACCTGTTTTCACGTCACCGGACCGCACGTCAATTTCCTGATCGATTGCGGCGCGTCGTCGCTGCCGGCGCTGAAGCGCCTTGGCATCGCACGCGACGACATCGACCTGATCCTGATCACGCATTTTCACGGCGACCATTTTGGCGGCTTGCCGTTTCTGTTGCTGGACGCGCAGTTCACGCGGCGAACCCGCCCGCTTGTGATCGCCGGCCCGCAAGGGATCGAGACCAGGCTGGCCAGTCTCATGGAGGCGCTGTTCGAGCATTCCTCCAAAACCAGACAGCGCTTCGATCTCTCCATCGTCGCGCTTGAACCGGAGCAGAGCCGGACGTTCGGCGAGGTCACGGTGACGCCGTATCCGGTGGTTCATGGCGAATCCGGCGGGCCGTTCCTGGCCTATCGTGTCGAAGCCGAGGGCCGCGTCATCGCCTACAGCGCCGATACCGAATGGACGGAGAAGCTGGTTCCGGCGGCGCGCGACGCCGACCTGTTCGTGGCGGAGGCCTATTACTACGACCGCATCGTCAAGAACCATCTCAGCCTGAAAACGCTGGAAGTGCATCTGCCCGAGATCAACCCCAAGCGCCTGGTGCTGACGCATATGAGCGAGGACATGCTCGGACGGTTGGACAAACTGCCCTACCCTTGCTGCCCATGACGGCATGGTCGTCGAACTCTAGGCATGCATTCGCCCGCGCCTGCATCTGGGGTCACGACGGCACAAGTATTTGCGATGGCCGGTCCCGCGATGATCGCGAACCTGACGACGCCGCTGATCGGGATCGTCTCGACCACGGCGATCGGGCGGCTCGGCGATGCCGCGATGCTCGGCGGCGTGGCGATGGCGTCAGTCCTGTTCGACTGCATGTTCTGGCTGTTTGGCTTCCTGCGCATGAGCACGGTCGCCTTCACAGCGCAGTCGCTGGGATCGGGCGAGATGTCGGAGCTGCGCGCGATCCTGCTGCGCGGGCTGATCGTCGCGGCGCTGGTCGGCGCGGCTCTCATCCTGCTGCAGATCCCGTTGGCGACGATCTTGCTTGGCGCAATGGGCGGCAGCGAGGGCGTCACGCGTGCGGCCAAAACCTACTTCACGATCCGGATCTGGTCGGCGCCGCTGGCGCTCGGCAATTACGTCGTGCTGGGATGGCTGATCGGACAGGCTCGCGCCAAACTGGCGCTCGGCACCCAGATCGCCATCAACCTCGTCAACATTGCGGCGACGATGCTGCTGGTGCTGGTGTTCGACTTCGGCATTGCCGGTGCTGCGATCGCAGCCGTGATCGCGGAGGCCGCAGGCTCGCGCTCGGCGGCCTGATTGCGCACCGCCTTTCACAGGGGCAACTTGCAGTGTCGCGCGCGACGCTGTTCGACCGCGTCAAGCTGATGCGCATGCTCTCGGTCAACCGCGACATCATGATCCGCACGGCGTCGCTGATCGCCGCGTTCCTGTTTTTCACTGCGCAGGGCGCCCGCGCCGGCGACATGACGCTCGCCGCCAACGCGGTGCTCAACAATTTCCTGCTGATCAGCGCCTTCTTCCTCGATGGGCTCGCGAACGCAGCCGAGCAGCTTTGTGGACGGGCCTACGGCGCGCGTGACAAGGGTGCTTTTGCCGGTGCGGTCAAGCTCGTCGTTATCTGGGGCTTTGGCTTCGCGTTTGCGGTCGCTGCAAGCTTCGCACTGCTCGGCCCCTCGCTGATCGACATCATGACCGCGAGCGCGGACGTACGCCGCATCGCGCGCGATTATCTGCCGTTCGTGATCTTCGCGCCGCTGCTCGGTGTGTTCGCCTTTGCCTATGACGGGGTCTATATCGGCGCCACCTGGGCGCGCGACATGCGCAATCTGATGGTGGCCTCGCTGCTGATTTTCCTCGCCGCATGGTTTGCGCTGCGGTCTTTCGGCAATGCCGGACTGTGGGCCGCGCTGCTGGTGCATTATGTGGCGCGCGGCGGGTTAGAGGCGCTAAGGTATCCGGCGCTGCTGAAGAAGTCGTTTGCGTAGCCCACGTAGCCGGGATGGAGCGGAGCGAAATCCGGAACCTTTGTGCAGGCGGTGAGTCCATCCCGGATTGCGCGGAGCCTGTCATCGGGCGCGCATTCGCGCGACCCGTTGGCTCCATCCGGGCTACGGAATATCTCCGTCGCAGGGCTACTTCACCGGCCAGTCCTCGGCCGTGATTGTCGCCGCATCGGCGCCCACGATCTCCGACAGCGAGTCGCGCCCCGTTCGCAGCAACGTCGAGGCGAGATCTTTCTTGATGTCGTCGACCAGCCCGAGGCCCTTGTAGACCAGCGACGAATAGAGCTGAATCAGACTGGCGCCGGCGCGGATCTTCGTCAGTGCGGCGCCGCCGGTATCGATGCCGCCGACGCCGATCAAGGGAAACGCCCCTCGGCGCGCACATAGGTCTCCGCCACCATCCGCGTCGATAATCGAAACAGCGGCCGTCCGGACAGTCCGCCCTGTTCCTTGGCGCGCGCCTGCTCGCGCAAGGTCAGGGTCGCGCCAGCGTGGTGTTGGCGACGATCATGCCGTCGACCCGGCGCGAGCGCGCGATGTGCACGACGTCGTCGAGTTCGCCGAGGCTGAGGTCCGGCGCGATCTTGAGCAGCACCGGCGAATCGCCGGCGTTCTTGCGCACCCGCTCCCGCGCATCGATCACCTTGGCGAGCAGATCGTCCAGCGCTGCGGATTGCTGCAGGTTACGCAGGCCCGGCGTGTTCGGCGAGGAGACGTTGACGGTGAAATAGCTCGCGACCGGCGCGAATACCTCGATCAGCCTGACGTAATCGGCGACGCGATCGGACGAATCCTTGTTGGCCCCGACATTGACGCCGACGATGCCGCCGTGATGCGCGCGCGCAGCAAGCCGGCGCAGCACCGCTTCGGCGCCGTCATTGTTGAAGCCCATCCGGTTGATGACGGCTTCGTCGCGCTCGAGGCGAAACAGCCGCGGTCGCGGATTGCCGCCTTGCGGCTTCGGCGTCACCGTGCCGATTTCGACAAAGCCGAAACCCAGCCGCAGCAACGCGTCCGGCGCCTCCGCACTCTTGTCGAAGCCCGCCGCCATCCCGATCGGATTGGGAAAATTCAGGCCGAAGGCCCGCACCGCCAGTTTCGGATCGTCGGGGCGCGGCTTGACCGGCGGCAGCAGCCGCAGGCCATGGATCGACATGCGATGCGCGTCCTCCGGATCGAACCAGCGCAGCAGCGGCAGCGAAAAGGCGTCGAAGGCACGGATCACGGGATAAGCTCCGGAATATCGTGATAGCCGTCAGACCGCGCCCGCATATCGAGGATGGCGGTCACCGCGCCAAGGTCGAGTTCGCCATAGAGATGCGGGAACAGTTCGTCGTTGCGCGAGCGCTCCCAGCGTAGCGCATCGCCGAGCGCGTCCGCATCGACCGCGACCAGGAACAGCCCGGTCTGCCCGAAATAATGCTTTCGCGCCGTCTCCGCGACCTGGGAGGCGGTCGAAAAATGAATGTACCCGTCGCGCAGATCGTCCGCGCTGCCCTTGTAGACACCCTGCCGTTCGGCCTCGCGCCAGGCCGAGGCGGAAGTGATTTTATAGATCGTGGGCACGTCCGGCGGGATTCCCTGCTTGTCGTTGAGTCTCTTGGGATTTTCCCGGATCGACCGGGTCAGGCGGCCGACCGTAAAGGCGGCACGCCGCTAACTCAAGCGCTGCTGCGCGGAGAGGCCGTGCCGTGATTTGCGCAAGCCGGCCGAATGAGGCAATAATTCCTAGACCGCTTCAGGTTTTTTCGATGGCCAGGCATTCAAAGGCGCAACGTATTCTGACCCACGGCCAGGTCTGGACCGCGCTGGACCGGCTGGCCGAACGCGCCGGCATGTCGCCCTCAGGCCTCGCCAAACGTAGCGGACTAGACCCCACCACTTTCAACAAATCCAAGCGCATCACCGCCGATGGCCGCGAGCGCTGGCCTTCGACCGAATCGGTTTCGAAGGCGCTGGCCGCGACCAATTCGTCGATCGATACATTCGTGCAATTGATCGGCGATGGCGCCCGCAGCCTGCAATCGGTGCCGCTGCTCGGCCTCGCGCAAGCCGGCAGCGGCGGCTATTTCGACGATTCTGGTTTTCCGGCCGGCAAGGGCTGGGACGAGGTGGCGCTGCCGTCGGCCAGCGACGAGCACGCCTATGCGCTGGAGATATCGGGCGATTCGACGAAGCCCACCTACCGCGACGGCGACATCATCGTGGTATCGCCGGGCACACCGATCCGGCGCGGTGACCGCGTGGTGGTGAAAACATCGGGCGGCGAAGTCATGGTCAAGGAACTGAAGCGCCGCACCGCCAAGACCCTGGAGCTGCAATCGCTCAACCCTGTGCATGCCGACCGCACGCTGGACGCTGACGACGTTGCGTGGATTGCGCGGATCGTGTGGGCGAGCCAGTAGGAGTTATCTTCCCTTCTCCCCTTGTGGGAGAAGGTGGCATAGGCGGCCGTCGGCCGCCGTACTTAGAAAAAAGACGCCGATGCTTTGCATCGGCTATGGGCGCGAAGCGGCAGCGAGACGGATGAGGGGTCTGTCTCCGCGGATAGAGACCCTCATCCGCCTTGCTTCGGCAAGGCACCTTCTCCAACAAGGGGAGAAGGAAAAGACTACGTCGCGTAGTCCGGCTCTTTGCGGTCCAGCATCCGCTTCAAGGCATCGAAATGGCGCTGGGCCGGGGTCGGGCCCTTGTAGAGATGATCATCCTTGTAATCGCGCTTGGTTTTCTCCACCACGGGCGCAGGCAACTGCTTCAGCTTCTGCCCGGTCCACATCGCATAGATCTGCACCTGGGCGGCGCGCTCGACGTAGTACAGCATGTCGTAGGCCTCGGCGATGGTTGCACCGACCGTGGAGATGCCGTGATTGGCCATGAACAGCACCTTCTTGTCGCCGATGACGTTGGCGAGGCGTGCGCCTTCGGCCGGGTCGAGCGCCGGGCCGGTATATTCGTCATCATAGGCAATGGCGCCGGAAAGGCCGACTTCGGTCTGGCCAATTTCCTTGATGCGGGGATCTTCGAGCCGCGTCAGCGCGCTCGCATAGGGCATGTGGGTGTGAAATACCGCTTTCGCCTGCGGCAGCGCCTTGTGGATCGGCGCATGGATGCAGTAGCAGGAGCGCTCCACCTCGCCCTCGCCGCGCTTGATCTCGCCGTCATCGATGCCGACTTCCATGAAGCAGGAAGCTGTAACCTCGGACCAATGGGTGCCGAACGGGATCTGGTAGTAGCGGTCGCTGCGGCCCGGCACGGTGAGGGTCAGGTGATTGAAGATGCCTTCGCTAAAGCCCTGGTTGAATGCCAGCCGGTGCGCGGCTGCGAGGTCAACCCGCGCCTGCCATTCCTCGGTGCTGTAGTTCTCGAGCGATTGCGGCGAAACCCTGAACTGCATGAGCTTTCTCCCTGATCCGCTGTGTTGCCTGCCCCCGGCGGAGGCTCTAACGGCTATTATGCCAAGCATTGTAGCGCAATCCGGCGCGGCCATGGCTGAAATTGCGGCGGGCCTGCCATCCCGGTTTGCGGGTCAAACAAGATGTCATTGCCGGGCTTGACCCGGCAATCCATCAACCAAGCGAGTCTTGCGAAGCACGATGGATGCGCGGGTCAAGCCCGCGCATGACGACCTTTGAGGCGTCGCCCGCTTCCTACGCCGACCTTGCCAGAGCGCCGTCGATCATCGCGATCGCATTCGCCACGCCGTACACCGCGACGAACGAGCCGAAGCGCGGGCCTTTTTCCTGGCCCAACAGAACCTGGTAGAGCATGTTGAACCAGTCGAGCGAAACGCCCGGCCTGCCATCCTTGCCCTTCTTCACCTGATCCAAAAACGGCTCGCGGCGGCCGATCTCGTAGACCACGTTCTGGATGTCTTCCGCACTCGATCCCGCCGGCAATTGCGACAGCGCATCGCGCAGATCCTGCAGCGCGGCGCGCTCGTTGTCGGTCGGTTCGCGGAATTTTTTCGTCGGCGCCACGAAGTCGCGATAGTAGTTGATGGCGTAGCCAACCATCGCATCGAGCTTCGGATGGGTCTGCGGCGTCACGCCCTGACGGTAGCGGCCAATAAAACCCCACAGCGTTTCGGCGTTCTCCGCATTCGACGACGACACCAGCGTCAGCAATAGCTGGAAGGTGACGGGCATGTCGGCCTTGGGCGGATTGCCGGAATGGATATGCCAGACCGGATTGGCGAGCTGCTGCTTCGCATCCTGCCGGGTGAACCCATCGAGGAATTGCTGGTAGTCGTCGACATTGCGCGGGATCACGTCGAAATACAGCCGCTTGGCCGATTTCGGCTCGCGGTACATGAACAGCGACAGCGATTCCGGCGAGGCGTAGCGCAGCCATTCGTCGATGGTCAGGCCGTTGCCCTTCGACTTCGAGATCTTCTGGCCCTTGTCATCGAGGAACAGCTCGTAATTGAAGCCCTCCGGCGGCGTGCCGCCGAGCGCCGCGCAGATCTTGCCCGACAGCTTGACCGAATCGATCAGATCCTTGCCGGCCATTTCATAGTCGACGCCCAGCGCGAACCAGCGCATCGCCCAGTCAGGCTTCCATTGCAGCTTGCAATGGCCGCCGGTGACGGGGAGCGTGACGCGCTCTTTGGTCTCGGGATCGTCGTAGGAGACCGTTCCGGCCTTCACGTCATGTTCTGATATCGGCACATACAGCACCATGCCGGTGCGCGGACAGATCGGCAGGAACGGCGAATAAGTCGCGGCACGTTCCTCGCGCAAGGACGGCAGCATGATCTTCATCACGGCATCGAGCCGTTCCAGCATCCGCAGCAGCGCGGCGTCGAATCTGCCCGACGTGTAGTAATCCGTCGAGCTTGCGAATTCGTAGTCGAAGCCGAAGGTGTCGAGGAATGCGCGAAGCCGGGCATTGTTGTGCGCGCCGAACGATGGGAACTCATTCGAGAACGGATCAGGCACTCTCGACAGCGGCTTTCCGAGATGAGCGGCGAGCATATCCTTGTTCGGCACGTTGTCCGGCACCTTGCGCAGGCCGTCCATGTCGTCGGAAAACGCTAGCAGCCGCGTCTTGATCTTGTCCTCGGTCAGCACGCGAAAGGCGTGGCGAACCATCGTGGTGCGCGCGACCTCGCCGAAGGTGCCGATATGCGGCAAGCCCGACGGGCCATAGCCGGTTTCGAACAGCACCTCGTCCTTCGGGCTTTTCTTCAGCCGCGCGACAATCGCCTTGGCCTGCTCGAACGGCCAGGCGTTGGATTGTTCGGCGAGCGCGCGCAAATCGCTCGGGCTGGCGGCAAGGTCGATCATGGACATCTAGAAAGGCTCTCCAAGAGGCGCGGAAACTAGCGCTTCCACACAGAAATGCAAAACGACGGGCATTAGGCCGTCATTCCGGGGCGATGCGCAGCATCGAACCCGGAATCTCGAGATTCCGGGTCTGGTCCTTCGGACCATCCCGGAATGACTGCGTCAAAACGGACTGATGGAAAAATACCGCAGCCACAGATCGGTGAATCGGCCTTTTTCCCAGATCCGGAACAGCGCCCAGTTCAGCGACGTCCGCAGCAGGTCGTTGCCCTTGCGGACGGCGATGCCGATGCCCTCGCCGAAATAACGGCTCTCGACAAACGGCCCGCCCGAGAACGCGCAGCATTCGGCCGAATCGGTGCCGTTGATCCAGAACGCCAGCGCGATGGCATCGCCGAAGATGAAATCGACCTCGCTCCGGCGCAGCGCCAGCCGCAGCGCGTCGTCATTGGGATAGGACTTGATCTCGGCGTCGGTGAACATCGCCTTCAAATAGGCTTCGTGCGAGGTGCCGGAGATGACGCCGACTTTCTTGCCTTCGAGATATTCGGGGCGCACCTCCGGCATCACGGCGTCGCGGCGCGACACGAAGCGCGCCGGCGCGCGGTAATAGGGATCGGTGAAATCGAGACGGGCGCGCAAGGCTGGCGTCACCGCCAGCGACGCAATGATGGCGTCGCCGCGGTTGCTTGTGATCGCATCGACCAGGGTCTCGAACCGGCGCATCTGGATGGTGCAGGTGACCTTGATCTCGTCGCAGAGCGAGCGCGCCAGATCTACATTGAAGCCGGCCGGGTTGCCGTCCGGGCCGGTGAAGTTGAAGGGCGGGTAATCCGTCTCGGTCAGGAACCGGATCACGGTGAGGCGCGACATGTCCGGCCGATCGGGGCGTCGCCGCGGATCCCAGAAACCGGGCACCGCCTGTGGAGCCGCCTCGACCGCGGGGCGGGCCGGCGTTTGAGCGTGGGCCACGCCGACAGGCAGGACACCCGGCAAGGCAACCATCAGCCCAGCCGCGATCGAGAGGCCGGCCAGCCGGCTACCGACGGTTCGAAACGATCTCGCAACTGATGGCGGGGCGGTCAGCTCTGGCATTAGGGCAATATCTTGCGGAACTTGATGGCCTTATAGAGCATCCGGCCTGCGATGCGAGGGCCGTTTTGCGGCATCTATGCCGTTTTCGAGCAAAGCCCGTCCCCGGACTTGATCGGGGGATAGTTTCCGGTTCGCGTCAAAAAACGCGTCAAAGCAAGGTCTCGGATGCCGCTCAGAGATACCGCTTGAGGTCCTTGGCGGCTTCCTCGGGCGTCCGTTTCAGGTTGAACGGGGCGACGAAATTGCCGTCGCGATCCATCAAATAGACCAGCGCGGTGTGGTCCATGGTGTAGTCGCCGTCCTTGAGCGGGACCTTTCGGGCATAGACCCGGTAGGCCGAGAGCACCTTTGCCACGGCCTGGGCATCGCCGGTCAGCCCCTTCAAATGCGGATCGAAGCTCGAGAGATAGTCCTTCATGGCGGCTGCCGTGTCGCGCTCCGGATCGACGGAAACAAAATAGGCGTTCACCCGGTCGGCATCCTTGCCCATCGCCTTCAGCACCTCGGAAATCTCGAACAGCGAGGTCGGGCAAACGTCTGGGCAATGGGTGAAGCCGAAGAAGATCAGCGTCGGCTTGCCCTTCAAATTCTTCTCGGTGACGGTCTGGCCGGCCTGGTCGGTGAGCTGGAACGGCCCGCCGATCGCAGCCGGAGCCGTGACGCTGCGCAAGCCTCCCAGCGCCCACAGCATGATCAAGAGCCCGACCAGCAGGCTGCCGGCGAAGGCAGCGATAATCACCAGCGGGCGGGTGGTCCGGTCCATTGTGGAATTCCTTAACTCGCCGGATCAGAAGCAGGCCGAGATGCCGGCGGCGACCATCTCGAAAAACACCGCGGTGCCGTAGTGGAGCCACAATGAAGCCGCGCCGAGCACAACCAGCGCGCCGAGGCCGGCGGCACCCCAAACGATCATGGCTGCCACCCTGCCCTGCGGCCGAGTCGCCGCCATCATTCCCCGTTGGGTGGAAATCGGCTGAACCATGAGGTTCAGATAGGGCGAGTTCCCCGGGCAGGCAAGCGCAATAGCCGCGCCTGACATCACGTCATAAGGAGGCAATGGCTAGGTGAGAGTGGCGGCTTCATCCTTCGAGACGCGGCGAAGACGCCGCTCCTTCGGAAGCGCTCCTTCGGAATAAGCGCAATTGCGCTTATTCCGAAGATCAGGTCTGACCAGGGTCGTGAGACCGGGTCCTCATCGTGAGGAGCGCGGCACCGCCGCGCGTCCCGAGCCATGAGTTCGGGGGATTAGTTCACCTGGATCAGCTGCCGGCTTGTTCGACGAGGCCTGGGCGTCGAGATAGCAGGGCTTGTACATGGCCTGCAGTTGCTTGCCGCGCAGGAAGATCATGCGCGGCTTCAGGCCGCCGCGCGCCGCGATCCACCGCCGCACCGGGGTCGGATACATCGAATACAGCATCTGGGTCGCTTCGGCGTTGGTGACCGCACGGCCGTTGGCGCCGAAATCCCAGGCGGCATGGAAACCGAGATTGGCGTGCGAAGTCACACAGATACGGTCATGTGGAACCGCACCGAGCACGATAGTGCAGGCCGATGCGCACAGGCCGTCGATGATCACGGTCTCGCCCGACGTTCGCAGGCCTTGGTACCTATCGACATAGGTGCCGATCCGGCCACCGCGATCATCGGCAATCCGAACCACCGCGTGGCTCGCCCCTACCCCTGCAAGCAGCAGCCCCGCCGCAAGCAACCCCGTCACCAGCTTCATTATCCCAGCCCCAGTCGAAAAATGTGGAAACCGAATCTGATCGTCTTAGTGATGCAAGACTGTCGCTAGCGTCGTTCGAGATCGCGATTTTGTCTAGGCAGCGAAGGCCAGTCAAAACAAATTCAAATTAAGTGTTGCAGGCTCGCTGCACCCGCCGCGCGAAAAGGTCCCGAACTGGAACACGGCGCCGCTACCAAGTGGCGACGCCGCCACGTGCAGGAGCCATTTGCCGTTGACCGCACACGTTGCCGCTGTCTTGAATCGAAAAGGGCACGGGGAGGACACAATGGCTGATGATGCAGACGTAATCGTGGTCGGCGGCGGATTGGCGGGGCTGGTCGCGGCGACGGAAATCGCAGACAGCGGCAAGCGCGTCGTTGTCGTCGATCAGGAAGGCGAGCAAAGCCTTGGCGGACAAGCCTTTTGGTCGTTCGGCGGCTTGTTTCTAGTGGACTCTCCGGAACAGCGCCGGCTTGGTATCAAGGATTCCCACGATCTCGCCCTGCAAGACTGGATGGGCACGGCGGGCTTCGACCGCGATGACGACCATTGGCCGAAGCGCTGGGCGGAGGCCTATGTTGCGTTTGCGGCCGGAGAAAAGCGCGACTGGCTGCGCGCGATGGGACACCGTATCTTTCCGGTGGTCGGCTGGGCCGAGCGCGGCGGCTATGACGCGATGGGCCATGGCAATTCGGTGCCGCGCTTTCATGTCACCTGGGGCACCGGCCCCGGCATCGTCGAGCCGTTCGAGCGGCGTGCGCGCGAGGCCGAGAGGACCGGCCGACTAACGTTCAAGTTTCGCCACCGCGTCGACACACTTGTGATGACGAACGGCGCGGTCGAGGGCGTCAGCGGTTCGGTTCTCGAACCGGACACTATCGCGCGCGGCAAGAGTTCTTCGCGCAAAATCGTCGGCGATTTCACGCTGCGCGCGCAAGCCGTGATCGTCGCCTCAGGCGGCATCGGCGGCAATCACGATCTGGTTCGGCAGAACTGGCCGAAGCGCCTCGGCGAGCCGCCGAAGCAGATGATCTCCGGCGTGCCCGAACATGTCGACGGACGCATGATCGGGATCACGGAGGCCGCGGGCGCGCGGCTGATCAACCGCGACCGGATGTGGCATTACGTCGAGGGCATCCGAAACTGGAATCCAATCTGGCCGCGCCACGGCATCCGTATCCTGCCCGGCCCGTCGTCGATGTGGTTCGACGCCACGGGAAAGCGCCTGCCCGCGCCGCTGTTTCCGGGCTCCGATACGCTCGGCCAGTTGCACTACATCATGTCGACCGGCCACGATTATTCCTGGTTCATCCTGACCCAGAGCATCATCAAGAAGGAATTCGCCCTGTCCGGCTCCGAACAGAACCCCGACCTCACGGGCAAGAGCTGGCGCATGACCATCAAGCGCGCCACCAACAAGGGCGCGCCGGCGCCGGTGGAAGCGTTCAAGGAGAAGGGCGCCGACTTCATCGTGCGCAACAATCTTGGAGACCTGGTCAGCGCGATGAACGCGCTGTCGGGCGACAATCTGCTCCAACTCAACCATATCAAGGCGCAGATCGAGGCGCGCGACCGCGAGATCACAAATCCTTACGTCAAGGACGCGCAGGTGATGAACCTGCACAATGCGCGGCGTTACATCGGCGACAGACTGATCCGCACCGCAAAGCCGCATCGCATCCTCGATCCCGAGCACGGCCCGCTGATCGCGGTCAAGCTCAACATCCTGACCCGCAAGACGCTGGGCGGCTTCGAGACCGATCTGGACTCGCGCGTGTTCGGCACGAACGGCCAGATCATCAGCGGACTTTATGCCGCAGGTGAAGCCGCCGGCTTCGGTGGCGGCGGCATGCACGGCTATCGTTCGCTGGAAGGCACGTTCCTGGGCGGCTGCCTGTTCTCGGGGAGGAATGCGGGACGGGCAGCGGCGAAGGCTGCCGGTTGAGGCTGCACCGATGCAAATAACGCAGTGGTGCGCAACCCACTGGCGCGCTAAGAACCGGCCGTCCCCCATCAGGAGAGCAATATGACCATCCAGCGTTTCGAAACCGGACCTCGCATGAGCCAGGTCGTCGTTCACGGCAACACCGTCTATCTCGCGGGCGTCGTCGCCGGCAAGGCGGCCGGCAAAAGCGTGACCGAGCAGACGCAGGACATCCTCTCGATGATCGACGGCCATCTCGCCAAGGCCGGCACCGACAAGTCGAAACTGCTGTCGGCCACGATCTACATCACCGACATGAAGACCTTTCCCGAGATGAACGCGGTGTGGGACGGCTGGGTATCGGCTGGTAACACGCCGGCTCGCGCCACCGTCGAGGCCAAGCTGGCAGCGCCGCAGTACAATGTCGAGATCATGGTGGTCGCGGCGAAGTAACTGCCAACACGGCCGTCATTGCGAGCCACCCGGTCGGCGCGAAGCGCCGCCGGATGACAGGCTCCGCGAAGCAATCCATCGATCCGCAGAAAGAAAGAATGGATTGCTTCGTCGGGCCTGTCATTTTTTTGGTGAAGTCGTGCGATTCATTACCTGCGTGGATTCGGAGCACGTGATGGACATTCGGATTCGGCAGGCGGAGTGTAGGCAGACTGGTTTTGAACTGGTCGATCTTGAGAGCTTGGTGGTTGATGACCACCCGGTACGGGCGGTGTGGACGTTCGTCGAAGGCTTGGACCTCCAGGTGTTTTACGATCGCATCAAGGCGCGTGGCGAGACGCCGGGGCGTCCAGCGACCGATCCGGGCATTCTGCTTGCGCTTTGGCTGTACGCGACGGCCGATGGAATTGGATCGGCCCGCGGGCTGGCGCGGCTGTGCGAGCACCATACGATCTATCGCTGGATTTGCGGCGGGGTCGGGGTGAATCACACGATGCTGTCGGAGTTCCGTCTGGAGAGTGGCGAGTTCCTCGATCGCCTTCTGACAAGCAGTCTGGCGGCCTTGATGAAGGAAGGCCTGATCACGCTGGACGAGGTCATCACCGACGGCACCAAGGTCAGGGCCGCGGCGAGCCGTTCGTCGATGCGGCGCAGGAAAACCCTCAGCGAACTGGAAGAGGAAGCCCGCACCCGAGTTGCCGAGCTGAAGCAGGAATTGGAGGCCGATTCTGCAGCAGGTGAACGGCGGTTTTTGAAGCGTCGCCTCTCTGCGGCCGAAGACCGCGCCCGTCGGGTCGCAGCAGCGCTGGCCAAGCATCCTGCAACCACGAAGGAAGGGACGGACCAGACCAAGGAAGACGAGCCGCCGGCCGGAGGCAAAAGCGGCAAGAATCCCAAGCAAGAGCGTGTCTCGACCACCGATCCGGATGCACCGCTGATGAAGATGGCCGACGGCGCTGTGCGGCCTGCCTATAACGTGCAGGTGGCGAGCGCTTGTGGCTTCGTGGTCGCGATCGAGCCGGTGCAGCGGCGCAATGACCGTGGTCTGGCGCCAGCTATGGTGGCGCAGGTCGAACAGCGTTGCGGCAAGCTGCCGGATCGACTGCTGGCCGATACGGGCGCGATGACCGCGGCCGATATCGTTACGATTGCGCAAGCTCACCCCTCCGTGCAGGTGTTCAGCCCGCCCCCAGCCCGCAAGGAGGCCTCCAAGCCGGAGAGCAAGGCGCGATACGAACGCAACCGCGCCGCCGAACCGCAATGCCTGAAGGAGTGGCGCGTCCGCATGGACAGCGAACAAGGCCAAGGCGTCTACAAACGGCGCAGCAACACCGAACATGTCCATGCCCGTCTTAAGAACCGCGGCTTTGGCCGGATGGTCCTTCGCGGCCTCGCCAAGGTACGCATCGCCTGTTTGCTTCATGCTGTGACTCACAACATGATGTGGGCGCTCAGCCGCCGCGCGCTGAAGGCCGCCTGATGCCCAATCATTCCACCACCCAGCTCCAATACAACCCAGGGCTATCCAGCGCCCATCGAACGAAAAACTTACACGCCCGTCGCGTTGCTTCTCGCAATGACGGGGATGTTCTGTCCGCCAAATCGAAAATCCTTGACCTCCGAGGTAATCGATCAGCCCGCGCAAACCTTCGATAGTCCGTATCGCCGATCCATCCGGCGCTATCAAAGGAGTGCGACATGACCGATCACAAGACCATCGCAAACCGCTACATCGATCTGTGGAACGAGCGGACGGCCGACCGCCGCCGCGAAATGCTGGCGGCGAACTGGACCACGGACGCGAAATACGTCGATCCCTTGATGTCGGGTGACGGCCACGACGGCGTCGACGCGTTGATCTCAGGCGTGCAACAGCGCTTTCCGGACTTCAAATTCAAGCTGATCGGCGAGCCCAACGGCTTTGGCGACCACGTCCGCTTTTCCTGGGGCTCGGCCCCGATGGCGCGGACAGCCCGATCAAGGGGACGGATTTCGCCGTGCTCAGCGACGGACGCATCCGCAGCATCACCGGGTTCCTCGATCAGGTGCCGCCGGGCGCGTGAGAATGGCGAAACGGCCGGCCCCCGGTGGTCCGGGGCGGCCGTATTGTATTCCCGGGTGATTTTTGGGAACCTGTTTGCCTTTGCCGCATCCAACTCCAATACCCTGCTATTGGTGGAGCTATCATGCGCCAGGCACACATACCGCACGTCGCGCCCCTCGACACCGAACTGGTGCGCCGGGCGCTGGCGCGTGACGAGGCGGCGGTTCGCGCCATCATGCAGGCGAACAACCGCAGGCTCTACCGGCTCGCCCGCGGCATCCTGCGCAACGACGGCGAGGCCGAGGATGTCGTGCAGGAAGCCTACGTCCGCGCATTCACGCATCTGGAAAGTTTTCGCGGCGATTCCAGCCTGTCGACCTGGCTGTCGCGGATCACCATGAACGAGGCGCTGGGCCGGCTGCGCCGCCAGCGGCCCGCCGTGGAGCTGGACTCGCTGCCGCAAGGTGCGCTCGAAGCCGAGATCATCCAGTTCCCCCTCTCCGCCGCCGATCCGGAAAAATCCATGGCCCAGCGTGAAATCCAGCATGTGGTCGAACATGCCATCGACGAATTGCCGGAGGCGTTTCGTCTTGTCTTCATCACCCGCGTGCTCGAGGGCATGAATGTGGAAGAGACCGCCGAAATTCTCTCTCAAGCCGGAAACGGTGAAGAGCCGGCTGCACCGCGCCCGCAATATGCTGCGCGACATCGTCGAGAAAAAGATCGGCCCCGTGGTGATGGAAGCGTTTCCGTTCGCCGGCAAGCGCTGCGAGCGGCTGACGGACGCCGTGCTGAAGCGGCTGGGGTTCGATTAATTTTTCTTGGGAACCTCTGCCCGCTCCCACCATCCAACTCCTGTGCAACCAAGATGCGCCGGCCGTTCGCGCCCGGCGCCACAGGAGTGTCAAACCATGTTCGTTCGATTAAGCGCGGCGATCGCCGCATTGGGCTTGCTGACCGGCGGCGCGCTGGCGCAAGGCGCAAAACCCACCGATCCACAGATCGCGCATATTGCCTACACCGCTGGGGTCATCGACATCGCCGCCGCCAAGCAGGCAATCAAAAAGGCGAGCAACAAGGACGTCAAGGCGTTCGCGCAGGATATGGTGCGCGACCATGAGGCCGTGAACAAGCAGGCGCTCGACCTCGTCAAGAAGCTGAAGGTGACGCCCGAAGACAACGACACCAGCAAGACGCTGTCGAAGCAGGCCGCCGACAAGCTTAACGAACTCGCCAAGCTGAAGGGCGCCGAATACGACAAGGCCTATGTCGCCAACGAGGTTGCCTACCACAAGGCCGTCAACGGCGCGCTGGAGACGCAGCTCATTCCCTCGGCCAATAACGCCGAACTGAAGAGCCTGCTGCAGACCGGCCTGAAAATCTTTCAGGGCCACCAGCAGCACGCCGAACACGTCGCCGCCGGCCTGAAGTGAGAGCCCCGCCATGCTTTCGGGACGCTATCTGCCGATCTTCATTGCCCTGCTGCTCGGCGCGATGGCCGTCCCGGCGCAGGCGGCAACGATCCAGATCACGATGACGGATCTGGTGTTCGCGCCGGCCGAGGTCTCAGCCAAGGTCGGTGATACCATCGAATGGATCAACGAGGACGTGTTCGCCCACACCGCGACTGCGCGGAACGGCGATTTCGACGTGATCATGCCGCCGAAGAAGACCGTGACGTCGGTTCTGAAGAAGGCCGGCACGATCGAATATTACTGCCGGTACCATCCCAACATGAAGGCCGTGCTGACGATTGCGCCATAGCAACGGCCCCTCACATCTTCCGGAGCGGCAAGCCCGGGCCTTCAAGGCCGCAAGATGTTTAGCACGGCAGAGACAGAAATTGAAGGCAGCGCGCGAGGAGTGAGTCGGGGCCACGAATATAAAAGCCGCGCCAACCCGAAGGCTGACGCGGCGATGAAGCTTCTGTTGCCAGGTGCTCCGAACCCCGAACAGGTTACGCCGCGAGGCGCACTTCGTTCAATGCAACGTTATCGTTTGCATTTAGGTTTTTGACCCGATAACGGCGGTATCATGCCGAGCACAATTCAAAGCTTCATTGCGACCATCGATCCTGGTTCGCCCCCGCCTTAGCAGCCTAGGGATTCGGCCTTTCGGCAGAATCGATCTCACCGAAATGAGACCTTTAAGCTCAAGCTGCTAAGGTGGAGGCGCCGGGTACTGCCCCCGGGTCTGCCCGCAGTCCACTCTAAGGTTCAGCGCCATCGTCTTGCGACGAAAAGACCGTACGCGTGATCGCCGGTGAAAGATAGGCCGGTGTTTGCCCCACAGTCGTCGGGTCGAGCTGGCGAACCGGCCTACGGCGTCACAATCCACCCTTCGGCACGAAGAAGCAGAGCTCCATTCCCGTGTGCTTATTGATGAACAGCACGGGCAGATGGTCCGGCGTATCCTCCTCCTTGATGATGTCAGGCGGGACGGTTCTCCACTGTCCATCCTTCAGGTATTGCCACTGGTCTGAGCGATCTTCAGCTACCCTGAAGCGGGTTTTGAATACGTCGCCGTTGTCGCAGCATGACTTCCACGGGACACCGAGCCGCTGCCGCGCGGCCGGGTTCATTTCCTGCGCGTTGAACCACTCGTGGTGCGGCATCGACGGATCGTGAGCGTCGGCACGAAAAGACACCAGAAGAATACCGAACATCGTTAGTACGCGACCGAACGCTTTCATGGCAGCCTCCATTGTGGACTGTCACTAATTCGCGAATCACACGAACTCTCCGGCACCTAAGGAGGCCAGATTCCAGAAAAATTGGGAGCCCATTTTCTGAGCGGCTGTCTTTTTTAGGCAAGACTGTTGCTTTCCTGTTCGTGCGGAACCAAGTCGACGGCCTTGCCAGTGCAGCGAAGAAGCTCTCGGCGTTCTCCGTCACCGCACCGATTTACCGTCAAGCATCGTCGCGATAGCGGATGCCCGACCTGGTCTTCGGCGTCCGCATTCAGGCCGGTGATGCGGCGCAGTGCTGCAACAGGCAACAGTCGAGGCGATGAACGTCAATGCGGGATAGGGATGAACCACGGATTGGAGCGGGCGAAGGGAATCGAACCCTCGTATGCAGCTTGGGAAGCTGCCGTTCTACCATTGAACTACGCCCGCGGGTCGCTCTTTCGTTTTGAGCATGATCTTTTCGGAAAACCGGCAACCACTTTTCCGGATCATGCTCCCCATGATTAGCCGACCCCGCGCCGTCCGCCAAGCGCCTACTCGCCCTTCCCATTCACGTCCTTAACCGTCCTCCAAAAAAATCCAGATGCGCGCCTTTATGACGGTGCTATGATCCGTCTCGGGGGTTGGCGGCGTATGACGGGGCGCGGATATACTATTTTTGATACGGGGATCGGCCGCTGCGGCATCGCGTGGGGGCCATCAGGCATCATTGGCATGCAGCTTCCCGAAGCCCGCGAGATCGATACGCGGCGGCGGCTCTATCAGCTCTATCCGGATGCGCGCGAGCTTCGCGCGCCCCTGAATGTCGAGATGGCGATCGAAGGCATCGCAGCCCTGCTGCGCGGTGGGCCGTGCGATCTTTCCGAAGTCACGCTGGATATGACCGGCATCCCTGTCTTCAACCAGCGCGTCTACGCGTTCGCCCGCGCCATCCCGCGCGGCGAGACCCGTACCTATGCGGAAATCGCCGCTGGTCTTCGCGCCTCGGGCGCGGTCCATTCGGTGGCCCAGGCGATCGGGCGCAATCCCTTCGTGATCATCGTGCCCTGTCATCGCGTGCTCGAGGCGGGCAACTATGCCGACAAGATTTCGCCGCATGGCGGCGCCATCTCCAAGCGCCGGCTGCTGTCGATCGAGGGCGCTCATCCGACCTCCAGCAAGACGCTGTTCGACGTGCTGCTGCCCGCTGCGCGGCCGCGGGCCCATAACTAGATTTGCGACATGATCGCGACCACGCTCATCGAGCGCAAATCCATATCGGTGTCCGACTTTCGCTGCAGCGCGGGGCCCGGCGACCGGCCGTTCGCGGAACAGCATAGCGGTCACTCGATCTCCTATGTGCGCAAGGGCAGTTTCGGCCTGCACTGCCGGGGCAAGTTCAGCGAACTGGTGGCGGGGTCGGTGCTGATCGGCCATCCCGGCGACGAATACACCTGCACGCACGACCACGTCTGCGGCGACGAATGCCTGTCGTTCTTTATCGGTCCCGAACTGGTGGAAGCGATCGGCGACAGTCCGGCACCTTGGCAGATCGGGTCCGTGCCCCCGCTGCCGGAACTCGTGGTGCTTGGGGAACTGGCGCAATCGGCAGCAGATGGCAGCAGCGACATCGGCCTCGACGAAATAGGCCAGGTGCTGGCGAGCCGCTTTGTCGAGGTCGTGTCCGGCAAGCCGCGCAAATCGAGCCCGGATAAGGCGCGCGACCGCCGCCGTGCGGTGGAAACCGCGCTGTGGATCGACGCCCATTCCCACCATCAGATCAATCTGGAAGACGCCGCCGACCAGGCCGGGATCAGCCCGTTCCATTTCCTGCGGCTGTTCTCGAATGTGCTGGGTGTCACCCCGCACCAATATCTGCTGCGCTCGCGGCTGCGCCATGCGGCGCGGCGGCTCGCCGATGACGACAGCCCGATCACCGATATCGCCTATGATGTCGGCTTTGCCGACCTCTCCAATTTCGTGCGCACCTTCGGCCGCGCCGCCGGCGCCTCGCCGCTGAAGTTTCGTCAGGCTTCGCGCGGCGACCGCAAGATTTTCCAAGAACGCCTTGCCCTCAACTGACTAGGGTTTCTCCAGGCCGCGCGACATCGCGCGCTTTACACTGGAGAATATCATGTACGACCACATCGGATTACGCGTCGGAAATCTCGACGCCGGCGTGCGCTTCTATACGGCGGCGCTCGCCCCCTTAGGCTTCGTACTGTGCTCGCGCGACGATTCCGGCGCGGGCTTTGGCCCCAAGGACGCGCCCGCGCTCTGGCTGCATCTGCACAAGGGATCGGCCGGGTCAGCCGCGCATGTGGCATTCCGCGCGAAGGATCATGCAGCGATCAAGCAGTTCCACGCCGAAGGCCTGAAGGCCGGCGGCCGCGACAATGGCGGCGCAGGGCCGCGGGCGGATTACGGCCCGACCTACTACGCGGCGTTCCTGATCGACCCCGACGGCAACAATGTCGAGGCGGTTTGCACGTAGCAACGTTCTCTCAGCGCGCACAGCCGTCATCCTGAGGAGCGCGCTCCGCGCGCGTCTCGAAGGATGGCTGCGAGCACCGAACCTATCATCCTTCGAGGCTCGCAAGAGCTCGCACCTCAGGATGACGAACACCCGAAAGGAATTCCCATGGCCTCCATCCAGAAAGACATCATCATCGACGCATCCCCCGATCACGTCTGGGACGCGCTGCGCGATTTCGGCGCGCTGCATACGCGGCTGGTGCCGGGCTTCGTGACCGACACCAAACTCGACGGCGATGCGCGCATCGTGACGTTCTCGAACGGCACGGTGGCGCGCGAGATCCTGGTCGATTGCGACGACGAGAAGCGGCGGCTGGTCTACGCCATCGTCAGCGACCGTATCAGGCAGCACAGCGCCTCGGCTCAGGTTTTTGACGAGGGCGATGGCCGCACCCGCTTCGTGTGGACCGCCGACGTGCTGCCGAACGAGATCGCGCCTTACATGGACGCGCAAATGGATCTCGGCGCGCAGGCGATGCAGAAGGCGCTGGGACGCAACGCGGCATGACTTCCGCTTTTCTTGACGCCCTCGGTGCGGACGGGCCTTCCCCCGACCGCGCCGGCAAGATCGATCTCTACGGCCGGTTCGTCGGCTCCTGGGATCTCGATGTCAGGCAATTCTCCGAAGACGGCAGCGAGCGCCGCCGTGCCGGTGAATGGCACTTCGGCTGGGCGCTGGAGGGGCGCGCGATCCAGGACGTCTGGATCGTTCCGCCACGTGGCGAACTCCGTCACGGCGATGCAGCGGCCAAAGTCCATTCCTACGGCACCACGCTGCGGGTCTACGATCCCGACATCGACGCCTGGCGCATCCAGTGGACCGATCCGGTGACGCGGAATTTTCTGCAGATGATCGGCCGCGCAGAAGGCCGAGACATCGTGCAGGTCGGGACCCGCCCGGATGGCAAACTGGCGCGCTGGAGTTTTAGGGACATCACCGACGATGCCTTCCTCTGGCGCGGCGAAGTCTCAGCCGACAACGGCAAGAGCTGGCGCGTCGTTACCGAGTTCACCGCTCATCGCAAGGCTTGATCGTTTGAGCATGATCTCCGCGCAAACGCGTTCCGCGTTTGTCGCGAGGAGTCACGACAGCGCCGGACGTACCGCTGATACAGGGCGCTGCTTCGGCCCCCAGCGGGTCAGGATCACGCTGATGCACGACAGCACGCCGAGCACTACCATCGAGGCGGCAGCAAGCGTGAAGAAATTCTGCGCGGTGGCGCCGCCCGTTGACAACCACCAACCGCCGGCGCCGATAAATAACAACCGCGCGGTCTGCGCCAGCACCGGGCCGATCACCTTGGCCGCGCCTTGCGATGAAAAATAGCACGTTGTGGCAAGACCGAGGAAAGCGTACATCGGCGCCACCGTCGACAGATATTGGCGGCTGGCGGCGCGCACGCTCGCATCATCGGTGAAGAGATTGACCCAGATGTCGGGGAAGATTGCGATGAAAGTCGCACCTGCGCCGACCGAGACGACTGCCACGAGCCCCGCCGTCCAGGCAATCTTTCTGGCCCGCGCGATGCGCCCCGCGCCGACCGCCATGCCGACCATCGGCACCGAGGCGATGCCGACAGCGAATGCGATCGAGGTCAGCATGAATTCAAGCCGCGCGCCGATGCCGTAGCCGGCCAGGATTTCGGTACCGAAACTCGCCAGCATGTAGGTGAAGATGCTGATGGTCAGCACCGACTGCAGCGGCGAGAAGCAGGAGATGGCGCCGACCTTCAGGATGTCGATGAACATCGGCATGCGAATGCGAAGGCCGCGGATTTTCGGAATGACGCGCGCCCGCCCCGAGAACAGATACCAGGACATCACGGAGATGCTGATCAAATAGGCGATCAGCGAACCGGCGGCGACGCCGCGCATGCCGAATTGAGGGATCGGGCCGAGGCCTAAGCCCAGCGTGCCGCCGAGAATGATCTGGCAAATCGCAGACGAGAGCATCAAAAGCGATGGGAGCTTCATGTTGCCGGTGCCGCGCAAGATCCCGGACATCGTGTTCATCAGCCACGGCACCACGGCGCCGCCGAAGAATATCTGCGTGTACGCGACCGCCTGCGTCAGCACATTGCCACGGCCGCCGAGCAACTCGAGCAATTGCGGCCCGAAGATCAGCATGCCCAGCATGAAGGCCAGCCCGAAGCAGAGCCCGATCAGCAGCGCATGCCCAGCCAGCGTCGAGGCGCGGTCGACATCGCCGGCGCCGAGCGCACGCGCGATCGCCGACGCTACGCCGCCGCCCATCGCGCCGCCCGACATGGTCATGGTCAGGATCACGCAGGGAAACACCAGCGCCATCGCGGCAAGCGATTCCACGCCCAGGCGCCCGATATAGGAGGTCTCGGCGATGACAACGCAGGTGCCAGCGGTGAGCGCGATCACGTTCGGCCAGGCAAGCCACAACAGCGTGGGCAGGATCGGGCCGTCCAGCAACGCGTTCTTCGCCGGCGCTTCCGGCGGCGGAAGCGGACGTTCGTCCTCATCGACAGGAATTTCGGCAACGCCGAGGTCGGACATTTCTGCTCCCGCGGACGCGGACTTGGGCCACGGCGCGCTGTTTCCTAGCACGGCGGGGGTGATTCCACACGCGCGGGGCGCAATGGGGGCCTGCGGGATTGCAGGCGGCAGCTCTCCTTGTTCGCCAATGCGCCCCACTCCAGCGGTTTCACGGGGAATTCATGCCGGACCACAAGAAACGTTCGGGCCAGCACCGCATTGTAGAGGCGACACCTGAGGAACCCCCGGCATGCGCAAGCACCTCCTCCTGGCCATATGCGTTGGCGCGCTGGCGCTGCCGCTTGCCGCCTGTAGCGACCCAAAGGACACCGAGACCGTGGCGCAGAGTTATGGTCCCTCGCCCGACCTGCCCCCGCCGGAACATTCCTGGATCCCGACGGTCGCTATCGCCACGGTGAACCGCTGGCCGGACGGCGCCAAGCCGACCGCCGCCAACGGCATGGCAGTCAATGCGTTCGCCACCGGGCTCGATCATCCGCGCACGGTCTACGTGCTGCCGAACGGCGACGTGCTGGTCGCCGAGAGCAACGCGCCGCCGAAGCAGGACGGCGGCATGAGCATCAAGGGCTTCATCTACAAGCAGGCACAGAACTGGGCGGGTGCAGGAGTTCCGAGCCCCAATCGCATCACGCTGTTGCGGGATGCCGATGGCGACGGCGTGGCCGAGATGAGAAGCACCTTCATCAGCGGGCTGAATTCGCCGTTCGGGATGGTACTGGTCGGAGAGGACTTTTACGTCGCCAACGCCGACGCGATCGTGAAATTCCCCTATTCGAACGGGGACACCAAGATCAGCGCGGCCGGCGTCAAGCTTGCGGACTTGCCCGGCGGCCCGATCAATCACCACTGGACCAAGGATCTCACCGCCACCCCCGACGGCACCAAGCTTTATGCGACCGTGGGCTCCAACAGCAATATTGGTGAAAACGGCTTGGATGCCGAGAAGGATCGCGCAGCCGTGCTGGAAGTCGACCGCGCGAGCGGCCAATGGCGCGTGTTCGCATCCGGCTTGCGCAATCCGAACGGCCCGGCATGGAATCCGCAGACCGGCGAGCTCTGGGTCGTTGTCAACGAGCGCGATGAGCTCGGCAACGATCTCGTGCCTGACTACATGACATCGGCGAAATCAGGCGCATTCTATGGCTGGCCGTACAGTTACTTCGGCGAGCGCGTCGATACACGCGTCGAGCCACGGCGGCCCGACCTGGTGCAGAAAGCGATGTCGCCGGACTATGCGCTGGGCGCGCATACAGCTTCGCTCGGTCTGGCCTTCAACACCGGAAGACTGTTTCCGCCTGACATGGAGGGCGGCGCCTTCATCGGCCAGCATGGCTCATGGAATCGCAAACCGCGCGCCGGCTACAAGGTGATCTTCGTCCCCTTCAAGGACGGCAAGCCCTCGGGTCCGCCGAAGGACGTGCTGACCGGTTTCCTCAACGACAAGGGCGAAGCGCAGGGCCGGCCCGTCGGCGTGCGGCTCGACAAGCAGGGCGCGCTGCTGGTGGCGGATGACGTCGGCAACGCGGTTTGGCGTGTGACGCCGGCGGCTAAATCGGCGGCTCGATAGATGCGTTAGAGCACCTTGTGCCGCTGTGTGCGCTCCCTCTCCGGCTTGCGGGCCCGCAAGCCGGAGAGTTTAAGCAAGCCGCCGAAATCCCCAGAATCTCACTCGGGAACGACGCGCACCGCGCCGCGGGCAGCGCTCGTCGTCAACGCCGCATAGGCTTTCAACGCCATCGACACGTTGCGGCTGCGTTTTTTCGCCGGCTTCCATGCGTCCGACTTGCGGGCCAGCATGGCTTCGCGGCGCTTCGCCAGCGTGGCGTCATCGACCACCAGGCTGATCGATCGCGACGGGATGTCGATGCTGATGCGATCGCCGTCCTCAACCAGCCCGATCAGCCCGCCTTCAGCGGCTTCCGGCGAGATGTGGCCGATCGAGAGCCCAGACGAGCCGCCGGAGAAACGGCCATCGGTGATCAAGGCGCAGACCTTTCCGAGCCCTTTCGATTTCAGATAGCTGGTCGGGTACAGCATCTCCTGCATGCCGGGGCCGCCGCGCGGACCCTCATAGCGGACCACGACGACGTCGCCGGCCTTGATCTTGCCGCCCAAAATGCCTTCGACCGCGGCATCCTGGCTTTCGAAGATCCGTGCGGGTCCCTCGAACTTCAGGATGCTCGCATCGACACCGGCGGTTTTGACGATGCAGCCGTCCAGCGCGAGATTGCCCGACAACACCGCAAGGCCGCCGTCCTTCGAAAAGGCGTGCTCGGCGTCGCGGATGCAGCCGGTCGCGCGGTCGGTATCGAGATCTTCGAACCGGCGCTCCTGGCTGAACGCCACTTGCGTGGGCACGTTGCCCGGCGCCGCCATGAAGAATTTGCGGACGCTCTCGCTCTTGCTCTGCTTGATGTCCCAGCGGCCGAGCGCATCCTCCAGCGATTTGCTGTGGACCATCGGCAGGCCGCGGTTGAGCAGACCCGCGCGGTCGAGTTCGCCGAGGATCGCCATCACGCCGCCGGCGCGGTGAACGTCTTCCAGATGCACGTCCGGCACCGACGGCGCCACCTTGCACAGCACCGGCACCCGGCGGGACAGCCGGTCGATGTCCTGCATCGTGAAGGGAATGCCGCCTTCGTATGCCGCCGCCAGCAGGTGCAGCACCGTGTTGGTGGAGCCACCCATGGCGATGTCGAGCGTCATCGCGTTCTCGAACGCCTTGAAGTTTGCGATTTTGCGCGGCAGCGCCGTTTCATCATCCTGCTCGTAGTAACGCCGCGCCAGGTCGACGATCAGATGCCCGGCTTCGACGAACAATCCCTTGCGGTCGGCGTGCGTCGCCAGCACCGAGCCGTTGCCCGGCAGAGCGAGACCCAGCGCCTCGGTGAGGCAGTTCATGGAATTCGCCGTGAACATGCCCGAGCACGAGCCGCAGGTCGGACAGGCGGAGCGCTCGATCACTTCGACGTCGGCATCGCTGACATTGCTGTCGGCCGCTGCCACCATGGCGTCGATCAGATCGACCGCGCGGATTTTGCCCTTGATGTTCACCTTGCCGGATTCCATCGGCCCGCCCGAGACGAACACGGTCGGGATGTTGATCCGCAATGCGGCCATCAGCATGCCGGGGGTGATCTTGTCGCAATTGGAGATGCACACCATGGCGTCGGCGCAATGCGCGTTGACCATGTACTCGACGCTGTCGGCGATAATTTCGCGCGACGGCAGGCTATACAGCATGCCGTCATGGCCCATAGCGATGCCGTCGTCGACCGCGATGGTGTTGAACTCCTTGGCAACGCCGCCGGCTTTTTCGATTTCGCGTGCGACGAGCTGGCCGAGATCCTTCAGATGCACGTGTCCGGGCACGAACTGGGTGAATGAATTGACCACGGCGATGATGGGCTTGCCGAAGTCCTCGTTCTTCATGCCGGTGGCGCGCCAGAGGCCGCGGGCGCCCGCCATGTTGCGGCCGTGGGTCGTGGTTCGGGAGCGGTAAGCGGGCATGATCTGTCCTTGTTGGATCGGAAGGTTCGAGGCAGGCGTGTTCTATAGCGTTTTCGAGCGAAATGGGCACCGGCTCGGTGCAGGGCCGCTATGCGCATAGCCCGTCGGGTGGCCCGGAGTCCACGCCCTGCCCCTCCTTGCCGCCGCTCAGATGATCTCCCGCGCGCGCAGGTCCGCGATGGCGCCGGCATCATAGCCAAGCGCGGCCAGCACCTCCTCGGTGTGGGCGCTGAGCGCGGGCGCCATGCGGTCGAGCCTGCCGCCGCCATGGGCGAGCTGGAATCCGCTGCCGGCAAAGCGTAAGCGCCCATAAGGCGTATCGATCTCCTGAATGGCGCCGCGCGCGGCGATCTGCGGGTGATCGATGACTTCCTCGACCTTCCAGATGCTGGCGCAGGGCGCGCCGGCGGCCTCCAGGATCTTCTCCCAATCGCGCGGGTCCTTTTTCGACAGCGCTTCCTCGATAATGGCCCGCAATGCCGGCTCGTTTTCCTGCTGGGCGAACCAGTCGACAAAGCGCGGGTCCTCCAGCGCGTCTGCACGGCCGAGCGCGGTCATCAGTGCGCGGTATTGCTTCTCGCTGTTGACGGCAAGCAGCAGATAGCCGTCGCCCGCTCTGAACAGATTGGCGGTCGGCCGGCGGCTCACGGCCTGATTACCAGAGAGCTGCTGGCGATGGCCGGCGACGGCGTAGTCCGCCACCTGCCCGGACAGGAACGCCAGCGTCGCCTCCAGCATGGAAACGTCGACCATCTGACCCTTGCCCGTGTGGGTGCGCTGGAACAGCGCACTCGATACGCCGAAGGCGGCCGTAGCGCCGGACAAGACGTCGCAGACGGCAAAGCCCGCGCGGGTCGGCCCGGTTTCGGCATGGCCGGTTATCGACATGATGCCTGACAAGGCCTGGATCTTGCCGTCGTAGCCGGCACCCGATCGCTCCGGACCGGTCTGGCCGAAGCCTGAAATGGCGCAATAGATCAGCCGTGGGTTGATCGCCGAGAGCGCGGCGTAGCCGATGCCGAGCTTGTCCATCACACCGGGCCGGAAATTTTCCATCACCACGTCAGCCTGCGCGGCGAGCTGCCTGACGATGGTGATCGCCTCCGGCCGCGAGAGATCGAGCGTCAGGCTGCGCTTGTTGCCGTTGATAGCCTGCCAGCCCGGGGCAAGACCGCGCTCAGCCCATTCGCGGCTCAGCGGCGTGCGCCGCATGTCCTCGCCTTCGCGCCGCTCCACTTTGATGACGTCGGCGCCGAGCAGTGCGAGCTGGTAGCTCGCATAGGGACCAGCCAGCACCTGCGTGAAGTCGAGAATCTTTACGCCTTCGAACGGTCGGGTCAATGGAACGTCCTCCGAGCGTCATTGCGAGAAGCGAAAGCGACGAAGCAATCCATTCTTTCTTTGTGTCGCAGCATGGATTGCTTCGCTTCGCTCGCAATGACGAAAAAGGGCCGATCGATGTCGCGATGGCCCGATTGTTGCGCTTGAGAGCGCGTCAGGCCGCCCGGTTGCCGCGCGCGATCTCTTTCTGCTTGTCGAACTCGGCCCGGCGTCGCGCCAGTTCCTCCGCACTCAACTGCGCGACGTTGTTGTAGTCGAGCTTCCAGGAGGCGTCCTCGCTCCAGCGCAGCGGCGACTGCATCGTGGTGCGCGCGCCGGAGGCTGACTCCAGCAGCCGCAGCGCCAGTTCGAGCGTCAGCGCCTGCGATGCGACATCATGCGGCTTGCCCGAGGAATTGCCGAGCGGAAAGTCCGAGAACAGAAAAACGCGGCGCGGCGGCGTGCTCGACGATGTCCTTGGCGCAGCCCATCACGACGGTGGCGACGCCATTGGCTTCGAGGTGACGCGCCACCAAAGCTGACGTCTGGTGACAGACCGGGCAGTTCGGGACGATGACAGCGACATCGACCTTGTCGGCGAGGCAGCGCTCGAGGATGTCGGGAGCATCGACGTCGATAGTGACGCGATGGCTGCGATTGGTCGGCGCACCGAAGAAGCGCGGCGCGACCTCTCCAATGCGCCCCGAAGCAGCGGCCTTCAGGAGCTCTGGCAGCGGAAACCAGGTGCCGCTGTCGGTGGCCGTGGTGTGCTTGCGGTCGTAGCCGACATGCGAGATCCGCAAATCGTGCGGCTTGGCGGTGTCGCCGTCATAGACCTGGTAGAACTTGGCGCTGCCGTTGTACGCAGCACCTGGACCCTGATCGCCCTTGGTGGGATCATACTTCGCGGCTGTCGTGACGATGGTCACGCGCGACTGCGCGAGCGGCTTTTTCAGCGGCTGGAACGGCGCATCGACATAGTGCGCCCAGCGATAGGGCGTCGTGTAGCCGATCGCGGCGTAGTAATCGCGGGTCCGCTGCATATAGGGAACCGGGAATCGTAGTCGGGCGCAAAGCCGAGCTGGTCGTCGAGGGGGCCGGACATTGTTGTGTCTCCTGCGTTTCCACCGTGAGGCCGTGAGCAACCTTCGGCCGAAAGCTAATGATACTGCGTTCATTCCTCAACCGCGGATATTGCATCAGACCCTGCGCAGGATCGCGCTTCCTGACCGCGCGGGTAAAGGCCGGACGGCGGCGCTTGCTACGTGCTGTACGTCACACGTGAACGCTGGTTCATAAAAATCCTTCGAACGTTCTCCGTACCAGGCGCGTCTCACGGGCATATCAGGCAATCACGCCTGGAACGGAGAACACGAATGTTTCGCAAGATTTCCCTCGCTGCTGTCGCCGCCTCGCTTTGACCGCGGCAGCAGTTGCTCCTGCGTCCGCCGGCGGCAAGCATGGTGGCCATGGTCACGGGCATCACGGTCACGGGCATCACGGCCATGGTCATCATCATGGACATGGTCATTGGGGCCATCGCCACTTTGGGACGTCGTTCTATGTCGGGGGAAGCTGCTACAAGACGATCTTCACCAAATACGGTCCGCGCACCGTGTTCGTTTGTGACCGCTACTTCTGAGCGCGCATAAGAACGCCAAACGGGAAGGCCCCAGCCGCAAAGCTGGGGCCTTCCTTCGTGTGGGTGGCTCAGACCCCCGCCACCGACGACCAGATGTCCGCAAGCTTGCGCTTGAAGGCCTGCGGGCGCGTCAGGGCGCGGCCAATTCCTCGTCCTCGGGCAGGCGAAGGCCGACCACGTTGACCCGGCCGCCGCTGATGCTGCGCGCGACAAGAACGATGGGATCCAGCGCAAGCTCGGCGCCTACTTTGGGGCGTGGTCGAGATGAATGTCGAAATGATCCGATAGCGTCAGCTTGGCCTGCTCTTCCCCGACAGCGACGCCGTAGATCGCGGCGAGTTCGCCGAGCGTGTGCTCGCCCGACACCATGAAATCGCCGAGCAGATGGGGATCGGGCGCCGTGCTCGGCGCCATGTCGACAAAGAAGCGGTCGAGCGCCTCCGCTTTTTCCGGCGGCGCCAGCAGGTAGATGTAATCGCCGGCCGCGATCGGATCGGCCTCGGCGGGCGACAGAATCCGCTCGTCGCGGATCACCAGTGTCGGCTTCGACCAGGACGGAATGAGCCCGCGCCGGAAAAAGAGGCTCTTCGGCCGCACGGAATAGCCGACCAGTTGCTGTTCGAGCTGGCCCGGCAGATCGAGCTCCAGGCGCCGCGGGCCGCGGTCCACGCGCGGCAGCGCCACGTAGCCATCGCGCCGCCGGCCCCAGCGTCCAGCCCTGTAGCAGCAGCGAGATGATGACCACGACAAAGGCGACGTCGAAATACAGATAGGCCTTCGGCAATCCGACCAGCATCGGGATCGATGCGAGGAAGATCGCGACCGCGCCGCGCAGGCCGGTCCAGGCGATGAATATCTTCTCCCGCCAGTTGAACCGGAACGGCATCAGGCACAGCAGAACCGCAAGCGGCCGCGCCGCCAGCATCAGCACCAGCGCCACAATCACGGCCGGACCGACGCTGTCCAGCAGGCGCTGCGGCGACGCCAGCAGCCCGAGCAGGACGAACATCACGATCTGCGCCAGCCAGGTTGCGGCATCGAGAAAAGTCACCACCGAATTATGCGCGCGCGTCGGCCGGTTGCCGACGATGATTCCGGCAAGATAGACCGCGAGAAAGCCCCACGCGTGCGCCATCTGCGCCACGCCGAAGATCACCAGCGCCGCTGTCGTGACGAAGGGCCCATGCAGGCCCTGCGGCAGGGCCATGCGGTTGAGCGCCAGCACCACCAGACGACCGCCGATCACGCCGAAGACAGCGCCGAGAATACCTTCGCGTGCGAGCTCGCTTGCGACATGCGCGGGTGAGTTAGCACCGATCGAAAGGAATTCGACCAGCATCAAAGTGAGGAAGATCGCGAACGGATCGTTGGTGCCGGATTCGACTTCAAGTGTGGCCCCGACACGGGGCGCAGACGCAGGCCCTGCGTGTGCACGAGCAGAAACACCGCCGCGGCATCGGTCGACGCCACCACGGCGCCGACCAGCAGCGACTCGGTCCAGTTCAAATCGAGGGCATATTTGGCGACCGGCGCCGTGACCAGCGCCGTGAGCAACACGCCGATGGTCGCCAGCACCATCGACGGCGCCAGCACGGTGCGGATGCTTTGAAACCTGGTCCGCAAGCCGCCGTCGAACAGGATCAGCGCCAGCGCCACCGATCCCACCAGATAGGTGGTGCGCACGTCGTCAAAATGCAGCTGGCCCGGCCCGGCATCGCCCGCCAGCATGCCGATCAGCAGAAACACCAGCAGCAGGGTGCGCCGAAGCGCAGCGCGAGCAGGCTGGACAGGATTCCGGCCATCACCAGAACGGCCCCGAGCAGAATGGCTATGCTGACCTGGTCGAGGGACGCCATTTCGAGGGAATTGCACCTTCATAAACGAGAGCAAATACTTGCACTTGCATCCTTATCGTTGCCACAGTTGAACGCCAACCCATTTCTGCGAGAGCGGCAATGTGCCCGATTTTAAGGGCCTATCTCACTTCGCCGGCCCATGTATCGATGGTCCGCCCGCCTTGTTTGTGGAAATCTGCCCCCGTTCGAATCAGATTTTTCCTGAACTGCGCCTGACGAGATTTTGCCGATGGACATGGCCCCAAAAGAGATCATCGAGTTTCTGCAATCGACCGCGCGATCGGTCGGTGCGGAGATTGCCTCGCCATGGTTCTATCTGCAGTTCGGGCTGATCCTGACCGCCGCCGGCATCGCCTATGCGGCGGATGCGGCGATCCGCGCGCGGGTCGACACGACGTCGCTGGCGATGCGCTGGCCGCTGCCGCTCCGGCATTTTGTCCGCGTGCTGGTTGGCAGCGCGTCGACCGCGGTTTTCGCGATTCTCGTGATCGCGGAGCGCATCACGATGTACCACATGACGTGGCCAAGCCGCAGCTACCTCCTGATGGTCGCCGCCAAGCTGGCGCTGGCGTGGCTCGTGATCCGGCTCGTGACTTCGGCGCTCCGCAACGCCTTCCTCGTCAAGCTGGTGTCGGTAACGGTACGGTTCGTCGCCGCGCTGAGCATCCTCGGCCAGCTCGAACCGGCGGCGGAAACGCTCGACTCGTTTGCGATCGAGATCCGGAGGCTTGCGGCTGACGCCGTTGCTTCTGATCAAGGCCGGCGCACTGTTGATCGCCGCGCTGTGGCTGACCAACATCGCCAGCAACTTCATCGAAGGCCGGATTACCCGCGCCAGCGACCTGACGCCCTCGGTCCAGGTGCTGCTGATCAAGATCATCCGCATCGGCCTGATGGTGGTGGCGATCGCGATCGCGCTTGGTGCCGTTGGCATCAACCTTTCGGCGCTCGCGGTCTTTACCGGCGCGGCCGGCGTCGGCATCGGTCTCGGCCTGCAGAAGATCGTCGCCAATTTCATCTCGGGCATCATCCTGCTGGCGGACAAGTCCGTGAAACCCGGCGACCTCGTCACCATCGGCGACAGCTCAGGCCGGATCAGCGCGATGAAGACGCGCTATATTTCGGTGGCCGCCGGCGACGGCCGCGAATTCCTGATCCCGAACGAGGATCTGGTGACCCAGAAGGTCGTGAACTGGACCTACACCGACAAGAACACGCTGGTGAAGGTGCTATTCGGCACCAATTACGACGCCGATCCCCGCCTCGTCTGCAAGCTGGCTATCGAGGTGGCCGCAGCCGCCCCGCGCGCCCTGAAGAACAAGCCGCCGAATTGCATCCTGGACCGAATTCGCCGAGGCCGGCATGAAGTTCTCGCTGACCTTCTGGATCGCCGAACCTGATGGCATGGACAACGTCAAGAGCGAGGTGATGCTGGCGCTGTGGGACGGGTTCAAGCGCGAGGACATCCGTGTTCCCTATCCGGTGCGTGAAATCCGTGTCCGCGGCGGCGCACTGCCGGTCGAATCCGTGGTGGAGGTTTCCGGCTAGATGCAAGTCTATTAAAGCCGCGCCGAGCCCCAACCTTGGCTTGCGCTGACCGGCCGGATCATTAGATTAGGCTTTCAAATCAACCATTTCCGTTTCCACCGAAGCATGACCCGCCCATGAGCTATATCGAAGCGACAGATACCTCCTTGCGAAAGACCGGCCAGATCAAGCTGCATGGCGCGAGCGGGTTCGCCGGCATGCGCAAGGCCGGCGCCCTGGTCGCAAAATGCCTCGACGAACTCACCGATATCGTCAAGGCAGGCGTCCCGACTTCCGAGATCGATGAATTCGTCCGCAACTTTGCCTTTAGCCATGGCGCCTATCCGGCGACGCTGATGTACCGCGGCTACCGCTATTCGACCTGCACCTCGATCAATCACGTGGTCTGCCACGGCATGCCCGGCGACCGCCCCTGAAGGAAGGCGACATCGTCAATGTCGACGTCACCTTCATCGTCGAAGGCTGGTACGGCGATTCCAGCCGGATGTATGTGATCGGCCCGATCGCCCGCAAGGCCGAGCGGCTGGTCGAAGTCACCTATGAGGCCATGATGCGCGGCATTGCCGCAGTAAAGCCCTGGCGCCACCACCGGTGACATCGGCCACGCCATCCAAAGCTTCGTCGAACCGCAGGGCATGAGCGTGGTGCGCGATTTCTGCGGCCATGGCCCGGGCGCATGTTCCACGATGAGCCGAACATCATTCATATCGGCCGGCCCGGCGAAGGCGTGGCGCTGAAGCCCGGCATGTTCTTCACCATCGAGCCGATGATCAATCTCGGCAAACCGCATGTGAAGATCCTGTCCGACGGCTGGACCGCGGTGACGCGCGACCGCTCGCTGTCGGCGCAATTCGAGCATTCGGTCGGCGTGACCGCGACCGGCGTCGAAATCTTCACGCTGTCGCAGCGCAACGCCGAGAAGCCGTGGGCTCCGACCCCAGTTGGGCCGGCCGCTTACGCTGCCGGGATCATGGTGCCGGATGTCGTGACGTCGACGCCGGAAATCGAGGCGCTTTGCGCAGGTGTAGCGTCCGATCTCCATCAGGTCCGTGAAATCTTGGGACGACTGGGCGTCTAGGAGCCTTGTTTGCTGCAATTCGTGATTGCAAAAGCTGGCCGAGACGGCATGCTCCTGGCCAATGCCCGCCAGGACCAGCGATAAGCCAGATCAATCCGCCGAGACGCCGCACTATCACGGCCATCGCGAACGGCTGCGCGAGCGCTTCTATAGCGCAGGACCCGAGGCGCTGAGCGACTATGAGCTGCTGGAGCTGGCGCTGTTCCCGGCCCTTCCCCGGCGCGACACCAAGCCGCTCGCCAAGGCGCTCTTGAAGAAGTTCGGCCTGTTCGCCGAAGTCATTCACGCGCCCGTGGCGCGCTTGCGTGAAGTCGACGGCGTCGGCGAAGCCTCGATCAACCAGATCAAACTGCTTGCCGCAGCCGCCAGCCGGGTGGCAAAGGGCGAGATCAAGCGAAAGGTCGCGCTGTCCTCCTGGAACGATGTCATAGACTATTGCAGGACCGGCACGGCGTTTGCCGACAAGGAGCAATTCCGCCTGCTGTTTCTCGACAAACGCAATCAACTGATCGCGGACGAGGTGCAGCAAACCGGCACCGTCGATCACACGCCGGTCTATCCGCGCGAGGTGATCAAGCGCGCTTGAGCTATCGGCGACGGCGCTGATCCTGGTGCACAACCACCCCTCGGGCGACCCGACGCCCTCGCAGGCCGATATCCGGATGACAAAAGCGATCGTCGACATCGCCACCCCGCTCGGCATTTCAGTCCACGACCACATCATCGTCGGCAAGAACGGTCATGCCAGCCTGAAGGGGCTGCGGCTGATTTGAGGCAGTAGAGCCCTTGCGCTTGGCGAACGTCGCCGTGCCGCTCAGCGGTCGTGCACGACCACATCATCGTCGGCAAGAACGGCATGCGAGATTGAAGGGCCTGCGGCGAATTTTAAGGCGCACGGTGGGGCCTGCGCACGAAACGTTGCTGACGGCTCAAACAGGTTGCAGTAAGTTCACATGAAGTGGCAGCGGAACCTTCCGGAGGAATGATACGGCCCCTCCGGAACACTTGGCATGGCCCGCTGTTTGCCCGTCAAATTGAGCCGCTCCGAGAACGCTCTAGAATTGCGCCCGGGAAGGGTTGGCGATTTTGAGCGAGACACTACTGCAGACAGGAAACGTCGGTGGACAGTCCTGAGATCGACACCGCACTTGGTGCTCTGCAAGCCCAGTTCGATGCCGCGGATGCCGTGCGCCGCCTGCAGGGTGACGCCATTGCGGCCCTTGGGCTGGGTCCCACCGAATGTTCCTACCGAGTGGTCGCATCAGGATCGCATTGGCGCCTGCGCGACTATGGACATGAGCATGCATCGAATTCGTTGCTGATCGTCGCTGCCCCAATCAAGCGTCCTTATATATGGGACCTTGCGCCCTCAACGAGCGTGATCGGCTTCTGTCTCGATCACGGCCTGCGGGTCCGTCTGCTTGAGTGGCTACCGGCGTCGCGCCACACAAACAGCGTTGGTCTCGATGAATGCGCGTTCGCCATTTCCGAGTGCGTCGCGCAGGCGGCGCGTGAGGACGGCGGCTTGAAGCCGTTCCTCAGCGGTCACTCCCTCGGCGGCACCCTGGCGGCGATATACGCAGCCAGTGCCTCCGATACGATCCAGGGCCTCCTGCTCCTCGGCGCGCCTTTGAGCTTCCAGCCAGAGCAAAGCGGCTTCCGGGAAGCTCTCGTTGCGCTGATGCCGCCGTCGCTGCCTGACGCAAACCCGATTCCGGCTCGCTTCTGTCGCATATGAGCGCGCTCGGCTCTCCAGGCACATTCGTTTGGTCGAGGCTGATGGATGCGATGCTCAGTCTCGCCGATCAGCAGGCGATGGAAATTCATGCGCGGGTCGAACGCTGGACACTCGATGAGGTTGCCCTTCCCGGCAAGCTGGTGCAGCAGATCATCGACTGGCTCTATCGGGAGGATCGCTTCCGCCGGGGAGCCTTGAAGATCGGCCAACGGCCGATTGGTCCCGCCACCTTGACCGTTTCCGTCCTCGCAATCGTCAACACGGTCGACGATGTTGCTCCCACGGTTTCGCTCAAGCCTTTCACGGACGCGATGCCGTCGAACACTGTGCGCGTCATCGAGTATTCCGGCGAAATCGGCGCCTGCCTGCAGCATCTCGCGATCCTCCTCGGGCGCGAGGCGCGGGCCAAGGTCTGGCCGGAAATCATCGCCTGGATCAATCTCCATTCCGAGGCGCCGTTGCCTGGAAAGGATCGAAGCGACGAGGTTGGCAGCGCGCGTCAGCGTGGTGCGCAAGGCGATGAAAATATCTCTTCCGCATGAGTTTGCCACCGGTGCAGGAACTTCAGGTCCGCCGTATCATTGATTAATTATGCGCCCGAGCTTGCATCCAAGCCTGGTCAACGGCCGATCCGGCGATCCGGCGCTCTACATCGAAACGCTGTTCGAGCGGCGCGCGATCCTGTTCGACCTCGGCGACATTTCAGTGCTGCCGCCGCGCAAGCTCCTGCGCCTCGAATACGTCTTCGTCTCACACGCGCATGTCGATCACTTCATCGGCTTTGATTATCTCTTGAGGCTGCTGGTCGGCCGGGACACGACGGTAAGGCTCTATGGGCCCGAGGGCTTCGCCGCTCAAGTTCACCACAAGCTGCAAGCCTACCAATGGAATTTGGTTGATCGGTTCGAAAACGACCTCGTCTTCCTCGTTACGGAACTGAATTCGTCGCTGAGAATGAACACAGTTCGCTTCCCGCCTGAAGAGCGGTTTTGCGGCCGAGCCGGTCAGCGAACGTCGAAAGTTCAGCAACGTGCTCTGCGACCAGTCGACATTTCACGTCTCGACCGCGATGCTGGAACACGGCACCCCGTGCCTTGCATTTGCGATCGAGGAAGCCGCCCACGTCAACGTCTGGAAAAGTCGCCTGAAAGAACTGGGGCTGCCCGTCGGACCCTGGTTGCGCGATCTCAAGCGTGCCGTCATTGAGCAAAGGCCGGGCGACGAGCGCGTGCGGATCGATGCCGGGCACACGATGCGCCTTGGCGAGGTCAGGTCCGCCGTGACGGTCACACCTGGGCAGAAGATCGGGTACGTGACCGATGTCGCCGACACTATCGCCAATCGCGAAGCCATTATCGACCTTGTACGCAACGCCGATCTCCTGTTCATCGAGGCCCCTTTTGCTAGCGGCGACACGGCGCTGGCGGCGGAGCGGGCGCATCTGACGACCACGGCCGCCGGAGAAATTGCACGGCAAGCGGGCGTGCGGCGCGTCGAGCCCTTCCATTTTTCGTCACGCTACAGCGGTGAAGAGGCACGCCTGCTCGATGAAGTTCAAGCGGCCTTCCAAGGCGCGTAGCCCCTCATGGATTCTCGCGCAGCTAAAGGCCATCATTGACATCGCCCGCCCGCTCGGCATTTCAGTCCATGACCACATCATCGTCGGCAAGAACGGTCACGCAAGTTTGAGAGGACTGAAGCTTATCTAGTCAGCTGTCCATCGTAGATTGAGGACAGCGCGCGACTGCATATCTGGTCCAGTGCCTTGATCGGCAATTTCGTACTGCAAATCTGTCGGCGGCGTGTTCCGTTACTCTGCGCCTTTTTAGGTGAGAGTTTTCCCGCCGCAACAATGGAGCATCGGATGCGGACGACACGCCGAACGTTCTTGCAGGCCTCCTTGGCGGCGACGGGCGCTGCGGCGCTCTTGCCATTCTCTCTGCATGCCCAGCAAGGCCCGCCCGCCCACCGTCCCATTCCCTCGACCCGCGAGCCGATGCCGATGGTCGGACTAGGGACCTGGATCACCTTCAATGTCGGCGGCGATCCTGTGCTCAGGACGAATGCGCCGGTGTCATGGCCGCCTTCTTCGAGGCGGGGGGCCGCATGATCGATTGCTCCCCCATGTATGGCTCGTCGCAGCCGGTGGTCGGCTACGGCCTTCAAAAGCTCGGGCGACCCTCGGCGCTATTCTCAGCCGAAAAGGTCTGGACGTCCTCGGCGGCGGCAGGCCCCGCCCAGATCGAGCAATCGCGTCGCTTCTGGGGCGTGCCAAAGTTCGACCTCGTTCAGGTTCACAATCTCGTTGCCTGGAAGGCGCATCTGGAAACGCTCTTCAAGATGAAGGCGGCCGGCGCGCTGCGTTATGTTGGAATCACCACGTCCGAAGGCCGCCGCCACGATCTTCTCGAACAGATCATGCGGAACGAGCCTATCGATTTCGTGCAATTCTCCTACAACGTCGTCGATCGCGAGGCGGAGGCGCGGCTGCTGCCGCTGGCGTCGGAGCGCGGCATCGCTGTGATCGTCAATCGGCCGTTCCGGCAGGGGGCACTGACCCAACGGCTCAAGCGCGAGCCGCTGCCCGAATGGGCGGCCGAGCTCGGGGTGTCGAGCTGGGCGCAGCTCATCCTGAAATTTATCTTTTCTCATCCGGCCGTCACCGTTGCAATTCCGGCGACCACCCGCGTCGACCACGTGCGTGAAAATCTCGCCGCTGCCGCCGGACCGATGCCGGACAAGGCCGCGCGGGAGCGCATCTCGGCTCACGTGCGGGCGCTTTGATGTCGGAGTGGTGGACCTACCAAGCCGAGGATTTCCTGCTGTTTTCGCCGCGCGCCTACTGGCGCATGTTCGAACTGCACAATGCGGCGCTGTGGCCTCTGCACGTGTTGGCGCTCGCCGCCGGCCTCATCGTCATCCTGCTCATCGCGTGGCGGCCTGGAACCTGGACACGCTGGCTCGCACTCATCTTCGCGATCCTTTGGATCTTCGTAGGGTGGTCCTTCCTGTGGAATCGCTACGCGACCATTAACTGGGCTGCCGCCTATCTCGCGCCGGCTTTCGTCGTCGAAGGCGTGTTGCTGCTCGTCATCGGGTCGTTGCTCGATGGTCTCGCCTTCGACCGGCGCGGGTTTGCTGGATGGATAGGATATCTCATCCTTGCTTTCGCACTTGCCGGACAGCCGTTGCTTGCGCCGCTACAGGGGCGTGGCTGGGCTTCGTCCGAGGTTTTTGGCATCGCGCCGGATCCGACGGCGATCGCGACGCTCGGCCTGCTGCTGCTCGCCCGCGGCAGGCTTTTGCCATTGTTGCTGCCAATCCCCATTCTCTGGTGCCTCCTGAGCGGCACAACCCTCCGGACGATGGGAGAGCCGCAAGCCTGGGCCCCTCATGCCGCCCTGGTGCTTGCCGCTGCAGCCTGGATCGGGACGATCGTCCGTCAACGTGGATCGGTTCCAGGCGCGTGAATCGCCCACACCCGTCAAGTAGCCTCGCCTGCGGCCGGCAACAGCCACCGAAACAGAACGACCGCGGCGTCATCACAGATATGATAATTCGGTGTCCATCGAAGCATTCATGTCACCAAAACGGGCATGATGGTCCTCGTACGCTGGCCGAAAATCGAACCGCTGGCGATTCTTCACAGGAGAGCATCATGGCAACCACCAACAGCGCAAACCAGCACCTGATCGTCACGGCATTCTGGGAAGTCAATTCCGGAGAGGAAGGCGCGGTCGCGGAGCTTCTGAAAGACTTCCTTCCGCAGGCGCAACAGGAGCCGGGCGTGAAGGAATTCCAGATTCACCAGAACATATCCAGGCCGCAGGAATTCTTCTTCTACGAGGTGCTCGCCGGCGAAGCCGCCTTCGCCGACCACCAGCAGACCGATCACTTCAAGAACATCATCCTCTCGCAGGCGATCCCAAAACTCGCCAGGCGCGAGCGGTCGCAGTTCCGCTTCATCTGAAGTCGGGCGGATGATTTTCTGCATCGGCCGCTTCGGCGATACGCCGCTTCAACAGTTCAAGCTCGCGCTTGTTGCCGGCAAGCTTGGCCGCGATTTCGAACGCGGCGCGCGCTTGTGCAAAACGGCCGAGCTTGCAGAGCAGATCGCCGCGGACGCTCTCGAGCAGATGATAGCTCTTCAGCGCGGGCTCGTGCGCCAGTTGGTCCACGATCGCGAGCGCAGCCGCCGGGCCTTCGGCCATACCCACCGCAACTGCGCGGTTGAGCTCGATGATCGGCGAGCGCACCAGCGACGCCAGTTCGGTATAGAGCGCGGCGATGCGCGGCCACTCGGTCTCTTCAGGCGTGCCGGCGCTGGCGTGACAGGCGACGATCGCCGCCTGCAGCGCGTAGAATCCCCGCGCGCCGCCGAGCTGATGCGCCCGCGCCAGCAAGAGCAGCCCACGGCGGATCTGAAGCTGGTCCCACCGTGCGCGGTTCTGGTCCATCAGCAGGATGGGATCGCCGGCGGCATCGGTTCGCGCTGCGATGCGCGAGGCGTTCAACTCCATCAACGCCAACAGACCGTGAGCTTCCGCCTCCTGCGGCGCGATCGAGACGAGCACGCGGCCCATGCGCAGCGCGTCGTGGCAGAGCTGCGGCCGCAGCCATTCGTCGCCGCGGGCTGCCGTGTAGCCTTCGTTGAAGATGAGGTAGACAACCTCCAGCACCGAGGCGAGCCGTTCCGAAAGCGCCTCGCCGCGCGGGGTTTCGTAGGCGAGCCCGGATTCCGATAGCGTCCGCTTGGCGCGCACGATGCGCTGGGCGATAGTCGCCTCCGGCTGCAGGAAGGCGCGCGCGATTTCTTCCGTGGTCAGGCCGCAGATCATTCTGAGCGTCAGCGCGGCGCGGGCCTCGCGCGACAGTTTCGGATGGCAGGCGGTGAAGATCAACCGTAGCAGCTCGTCGCCGATATCGTCGTCGAGTGCGGCATCCGGATCGGGCATCGTCTGCTGCTCCTGCTCCATATCGCGTATCAGCATCTCGTGCTTGCGATCGAGCATGCGGCGGCGGCGCAGTTGATCCAGCGCCCGGCGTTTGGCCGTCGCCATCAGCCACGCCCCGGGCTTTTCCGGCACACCATCGGCGGGCCAATGTTCGAGGGCCGCCAGCAGCGCTTCCTGTGTCAGGTCCTCGGCCAGCGGCACATCGCGCAGCATCCGGGACAGGCCCGTGATCAGGCGCGGCTGCTCGATCCGCCAGACGGCGAGGATGGTGCGATGGATGTCGGCGGCCGTCATCGCCGCCGACTGAGATTACGGAAAGCCCGCATCAGGCGTGGGCGCGCACGCCGACCTCGCAGGCGCCGTCTACGCCCGGCGTGGCAAGCACGCGAACTTCGCAGGTTCCTTCCCAACCCGGCATGTGCTCGAGGTGCAGCTGCATGAATTCCCTCGCGGCCGCCACTGCCTCTTCCATGTCCCGGAGTTCGAAGATGGCGTAACCGCCGATCAGTTCCTTGGTCTCGACGAACGGTCCGTCGATCACGCCGAGCTTGCCGTCTGTTATTCTGACTTGTGCGCCGGCCATGGCAATCGGCATCAGCCCGCCGGTGTCGAGCATGCGGCCGGCCTTGATCTCCCGCTCGGCGAGCTTGCCCATCGCCTCCATCAGGGCCGGCGACGGACCCCTGTCGGACTGGGGCGAAGTGACAATGTACATGAAGCGCATGAGGAACTCCCGTTGAGGCGAGCCGCAGCGGTAATCGCCGCAAAACTGTCTCGCTATGGGAGACGACGAACGGCACGACAACGGATCGACAGGCGTCCTGGATTTTTTTGGGTCATATGGCCCCGCCGACCCGTCCGGGGGGACTACTGCCCCCGGATCATGATCAGGGGATCGGCGGTATCGGGCACCCGCCGCCACTGCGCATTGTCGTCGGCCTCGAACTGCCAGGTCTGGCCGGCGGCCGACATCAGAATCATCTGCCCGCGCTCGAGCCGCCACTGGTTTGGCGCGAAGGCCGCGACGGCGGGATCGCATTTCGGCTTCAAAAACACCTGGAAATTATCGCCGGTAGCTTCGGTATTGGTCAGCGTCAGGCCGCATATCGTCTGGCCGTTGCCGCGAACCATTAGCCAATCACCGATCATCTGGTCCATCGATTTGGCGAGCGAGCGGGCGGCAGCGAGGTTCTGCAGGATGTAGACCCCCTCGCCGGTTCGCAAGCCTTCGAAAATACCGCTCTCGACTTCGGTGAAGTCGATCACCGGCTGTCCGGCGCCGTCCTGCAGCCGCACGATGTCCAGCCCCTTGATATTCCAGGCCGTGATATCCTTCGTAAACGGCAGCGCCTTGGCGCAGCCGGGCTCGAGCTCCAGCTTTAGTCCCTGCGGCGTCGCATCGCTCTTCAGCGTGACGACGCAGGTCTTGCTTCTCGCTCGGTGGTGGCGAGCTCCCACTGCCCGACCATGTCTTTCTTCAGGGTAGAGGCATCCTGCGCCCGGACCGGCGACGCAAGCGCAAGCAGCGCGGTCAGCGCCGCCGCTATGCCCGAGCGCCCAGGCGACATCAGCGTCCCTTCACCGGGGTTTCCGGGACAGGCGTCAGAGGCGCCTTGCCGGCAAACCAGTTTTTCAGATTGTCGACGACGAGCTGATCCATGGCGTTACGCGTTACCACCGAAGCTGAGCCGATATGTGGCAACAGCACAACATTTTGCATGGCTGTCAGTTCATCCGGCACGTTCGGCTCATTGGCGAACACGTCGAGCCCGGCCGCAAGAATGGTGCCGGATTTCAGCGCCGCGACCAGCGCCGGCTCATCGACGACGGAGCCCCGCGCGACGTTGATCAGCACGCCGCGCGGGCCAAGCGCCTTCAACACGTCGGCATTGATCATTTTTGCGGTAGAGGCGCCGCCGGGCACGATCACGATCAGCGTATCCACCGCCTTCGCCATCTCCATCAGGTCGCCATAATGCTTATACGACACGGCCGACGACGGATTGCGCGAATGATAGGAAACCGGAACACGCGAGGCTTCGAGCCGCCGTCCGATCGCCTGCCCGATCCGGCCCATGCCGACGATGCCGATCTTGCGGTCGCGCAGCGAACCGACGCTCAAGGGATAGTTCTGCGTCTGCCACAAGCCGGAGCGCAAATAGCGGTCGGCCTTGACGAATTCGCGCAACGTCGCGATCAGTAGCCCCATGGCGACGTCGGCGACCTCTTCCGTCAGCACGTCGGGCGTATTGGTAACGACGATGCTGTGCTCGCGCGCGTAAGCTGAATCGACGTGGTCATAGCCGACGCCGAAGCTCGCGACGATTTCAAGCTTGGGGAAATGCGACAGCGCCTTACCGTCGGCCGGCACCATGTGATAGGTGACCGCCATGCCGCGAATCTTTGCCACGACATCGGGCGTCAAGCGTTCGAGGTCGGCGCGGGTTTCCGCCATATGCAGGACGAACTGGTCCGAAAAGCCATTTTCGAGGATCGGCCTGATCGGCCCGTAGATCAGGAGGTCGATCTTTTCGGACGAAATATTCGCGGCAACCATTAGTTTTCCTTTCCGAGCGCGCTCTCATGCCAGCGCCGTAGCACGAGATGCGAAACTAGCGCCAGCAGCCCATAGATGACAATCCCGGCGACCGACAGCAACAGCAGCGCCGCGAACATTCGGGGAATGTTGAGACGGTATCCGGACTCGGCAATGCGAAAGGCGAGACCAGAGCCCGCGCCCGCGGTGCCCGCGGCGATTTCGGCGACCACGGCGCCGATCAACGACAACCCGCCGGCGATCCGCAATCCGCCGAGAATAAAGGGCAGCGCGGCCGGCAATTTCAGGTACCGCAGCGTCTGCAGCCGCGACGCGCCATAAAGCTGGAACAGGCCGGCCAGATTGCGATCGACCGAATTCAGGCCGAGCGTGGTGTTGGACAACACCGGAAAGAAACCGACGATCCAGGCGCAGACGATCACCGCCGTCTGCTGCGGCAGATAGATCAGCAATAGCGGCGCGATTGCGATCACCGGTGTGACCTGCAGGATCACTGCATAGGGGAACAGCGAATATTCCAGCCATTTCGACTGATTGAACAACAGCGCCAGCGCGATACCGCCGACGGCCGCGGCGATGAAGCCCTCCAGCGTGGTCAGCAACGTAACACCGAGCGACTCCGACAGCACCGGCCAGTCGCTGACGAGCGTCTGAAACACCGCAACAGGGCTCGGCAGCACATAAGGCTGAATGTCGTTGACGCGCACCACGAGTTCCCACGCCGCAAGGCCCGCCGCCAGCACAACGACGGGAAGCAGCATGCGGCCGATATTCTGCAGGGAATTCATGCGGTACGCTGCCCGGAATGGGACGGCGCTAGCGCGCCAGAGACCTCGCGGCAGTAAGCGACATACTCGGCCGAGGTGCGGAAATCCTCTCCACGCGGCTCTGGCGTATCGATGCGAAACTCGCGGCTGATGCGCCCGGGCCGGGCGGTCATCACAATAACCCGCTGCGCCAGATAGACCGACTCGAACACCGAATGGGTGACGAAGATGACCGTCTTGTGCAGCGTGCGCCAAAGCGCGAGCAGATCGTTGTTGAGGCGGAAGCGCGTGATTTCGTCGAGCGCCGCGAACGGCTCGTCCATCAGAAGAATATCCGGATCGGTGACGAGCGCCCGCGCCAATGAGACCCGCATCTTCATGCCGCCGGACAATTCGCGCGGGAATGCGCCGGCAAATTCCGACAGGCCAACCTGCGCAAGCGCCTTGCCGGCGCGGTCATCCGCTTCGGATGCTGGCGCATTTGCAAGCTTCAGCGGCAGCCGCACGTTATCGCGCACGCTCGCCCACGGCATCAGGGTAGGCTCCTGAAACACAAAGCCTATGGGATGCCGCCCGTCCGCCTTGTCAGCGTGGTGGGAGACGTCCACGGTGCCTGAACTCGGCGCGCCGAGCCCCGCGATCAGTCGCAGCGCAGTCGATTTGCCGCAGCCGGAGGGCCCAAGCAGGGCAACGAACTCACCGCTTGCCACATCGAGATCCAGCGGTCCGAGGGCGGTCACGCCATTGTCATAGACCTTGGTGACGCCGCGCAGACGGACCGTACGGGCGCCAGCGCGAATATCCATCCCAGAAGACGCAGGCTCGGCCATCTCCGATCAGTTCTTCGGCCGCAAATCGAGACCGACGCCCTTGTTGGTGAAGCGCAGCGTGTAGGCCTGGCGGTAATCGATGTCGCGACGAACCACGCCGGCCCGCACCATCTTGTCGAAGAAGCTCGCAACCCGCGCGTCGTTCATGGCGCCGATGCCATCACGCAAGGTATCGCCGGAATCGACGATGCCGTATTCCTTCATCTTGCTGACGGAATAGCTGAGCAGTTCGTCGGTCATTTCCGGGTTCATCTTCTTGATCATGGCGTTGCCGGCTGCGTTGTCGCCGTAGAGATAATTGTACCAGCCGATGACGGAAGCATCGACAAAGCGCTGCACGAGGTCGGGCTTCTTGTCGACGATCTCGCGCCGCGTCTCGATCAGCGTCGAATAGGCGTTGAAGCCGTGATCAGCCAGCAGAATCACCTCGGGAGTGAAGCCCGCGGCCTTCTGCACGGCGTACGGCTCTGACGTCACGTATCCCTGCATCGCGCTCTGCTTGTTGACGATAAAGGGCTGCGAATTGAAGGTGTAGGGTTTCACCTTGCTCTCGCTGAAACCGTATTCGGATTTCAGCCACTGGAAGTAGCTCGTAACACCTTCCTTGGACACCAGCAGCGTCAGCGGCTTGAGCTCTTCGAGCTTGGTGATTTTGGCTTCCGGATGGGTCAGGAAAACCTGCGGATCCTTCTGGAAGATGGCGGCGACCGCGACCACCGGCACGTTGTTGGTGACCGCGTCGAACGATTGCAGCGTATTCGCGCTCATGAAGAAGTCGAGCTTGCCCGCGACCAGCAGGATGCGGTTGTTGGTGTTGGGGCCGCCCGGCACGATGGTGACGTCGAGGCCGTATTTCTTGTAGGTACCGTCGGCAACCGCCTGGAAGAAACCGCCATGCTCGGCCTCGGCCACCCAGTTGGTTCCAAACAACACCTTGTCGAGAGTCTCGGCGCGCACCGGCACCAGCCCCGCAACCAGCGCCAGAAGACCTGCGGTTAACGTTCGCGGCAAAAAGGCCGGGTTCATGGTTGGACTCCGTCGCTCGTTCTGGCCCATGATAGGAGGCTATGGTCGTGGATACGTCCCCGGGGGTGGACCAGTTCCCGGAATGACTAACAAACTACCCTGCAAATTCATCCAAAGAAACGCTTCGCTTGATGGCCTCACTCGTTCCGCCCCGCGACTGGACCGACATCCACTGGCCCGACATCGCCGGCAGCGATGCCGCGCGCTGGATCGCAGTGCTGCCGCTGGCGGCCACCGAGCAGCACGGCCCGCATTTGCCGCTTGAAACCGATGTCCTGATCGGCGAGGCCTATCTGGCGCGGGTGCGCGAGATGCTGCCCGTCGCTACTCCCGTCACTTTCCTTCCGCTGCAACCGATCGGCATTTCGACCGAACACATCGATTATCCGGGCACGCAGACGCTGCCGACCATCGTCGCACTGAAGGAGTGGATGGCAATCGGCGAGAGCGTTGCCCGCGCTGGCGTAAAGAAGCTGGTGATCGTGACAAGCCATGGCGGCAACAGTGCCGCGATGTCGCTGGTCGCGCAGGATTTGCGCGCGCATCACGGGCTTCTGGTGGTCACCACAAGCTGGTCGCGCTTCGGCGCACCGGATGGATTGTTTTCCAAGGAAGAACTGCGCCACGGCATCCATGGCGGTGCGGTCGAGACCTCGATCATGCTGGCGCGATATCCGCACACTGTGCGGAAAGAGGCGATCGCCAATTTTCATCCCGCGAGCATCGCGATGGAAAAGAAGTTTCGCTGGCTCTCCGCGCACCGGCCCGTACCCTTCGCGTGGCAGGCGCAGGACCTGCACGAAAGCGGCGCCGTCGGCGACGCTACCAAGGCGTCCACCGAGAAAGGCGAAAAACTGCTCGATCACGGCGCGCGCGCGTTCTGCGAACTGCTCGATGATGTCGACAAGTTCGATCCGGGAATGTTTCGTCGCGAAGCGAGAATTTGAGATTTGCTCTTCTAACTATCTGTAATACCTAAGAAATAATTGACGAAACCATATTTCCGGTAGTCCATTCGAACCGCTTTCGCAGGCGCTCCGTCCAACTGGCATGCGGACCACAATGGCCGCTTAACACAGGATGGAGTTTCCTATGTCGATCAAGACCAAGATTGCCGCTCTCGCTCTCGCTACGCTTGCCGTTACCGGCACGATCGCTTCCACCACCCAGGCGCAAGCCAAGCCGCTCCACTGGGGCGTCGGAGCCGGCCTCGTTGGCGCCGCCATCGTTGGCACCGCGATCGCCGCTTCAGGTCCCGGCTACTATTACGACGGCTATCGCCGCTGCGGCTGGGTTCGCCAGTTCGATGCTTTCGGCAATTACATCGGCCGCGTGCGGACCTGCTCTTACTGATTTTCTTTCGGCTGACTTGGTCTCTGTTTGGGAAGCGATTCTTCAAGCAAACCATCAAGACCTCAATACGCTTCTCGTGGATCTGCGTCCGGCACGGGCGCCTCATCCACCTCGTGCCGAACCCGACCCGCCCGGTTGTCCCCCCGGGCGGGTCAACTTGCGGACCATCGCCCTGACCAGGCCCGGTATGTTGCGCGCACGTCACGCGACGATGTCATTTAGACGAAGCGGTTCAATCCTTCTTGCAATTGCGAATTGTTCCCAACAAAGCTCGCAAATCGATTGCGCTCCTGTTTGATCCGGCCTTCGGCCGGAAACAGCCGCTAATCCACAAAAACGGGGCCGGGTTGATGATTTCATGTGATCTCTTTGGTGGCAGCGCGCCGGCAAATCTGCAGTGATAAGAGAGACCGCCGGAATGGTCGCGCCGAGAGTGCCCGCACGATGACCCGCCGTAACCGATCCCGAGACTATGTGTTGGCTGGCCTGGGCTTCAGCTTGCTGGCATTGGATGGCGTTGCCAGCGCTGCCGACCTGTCCCTAAAGGCGCCAGCTGTTAGAGCCGTCCATAGCTGGACCGGCTTCTATCTCGGCGGCCATGTCGGTTATGGCGGCGGCAGCTTCGGCCCCGATACCAATCCGCTGCCCTTGCAAGGCGTGTTCTTTCCCCACAGCATCACCGGCCTTATCGGCGGCTATCAGGCCGGATATAATTTTCAACTCCCGAACAAGCTGGTGTTGGGCGCCGAGGTCGATGTTTCATTCCCGAGCACGCTTGATCGTCCACGGCTTGTGCCGGCCCCTTTCAACACCACCTTCGACTACATTGCCACGGCCCGTGGCCGTGTCGGATACGCATTCGGAACGCTGCTGCCCTATGTGACCGGCGGCGTCGCCTGGGCCCGGACCCACCTCGACATCAACGATGTCGACGGCAACGTGTTATCCGAGCGCGGCCACGCCGCTCTCGGCTGGACCGCAGGCGCCGGCGTCGAATATGCCGCCGACGCCAAATGGAGCGCAAAACTCGAATACGGCTACATCGATCTGGGCGCCCGAACCTTGGGACTTGCGGACGTACCGCTGCCGAATGTCGCCGTCGACCCGAAGATCCACACCGTCAAGCTCGGATTGAACTACAAGATCTGGGACGGGCCGCCTTTGGCGACGTCAGGCGATTACGCCATCAAGCCACCCACCCCTCCCGCATCCAAGGACTGGAACGTCCACGCCCAGACGACCTTCATATCGCAGGGCTATCCGAGCTTTCGCTCGCCGTATCAAGGTACGAACAGCCTGCCCGGCGCCGGACGCGTAAAGAGACCTGGACGGTCGGAGCCTTTCTTGGGTGGCGGTTGTGGGATGGCGGCGAGCTCTATTTTGGTCCGGAGCTTGCGCAAGGTTTCGGAATTGGCGGCACGTTAGGCCTGGCAGGTTTTCCAACGGCGAAGCCCAAAAGGCGGTGCCGAGTATCCGGATTCCGCGCGCAGCGCTATTTCTTCCGACAGACGTTCGGGCTGGGAGGCGAACAGGAAGAAGTGGCGGATGCGGCCAATCAGTTGCCGGGCAAGCGCGACATCGACCGGGTCACAGTAACGGTCGGGCGATTTGCGGTCGGCGATTTCTTTGACGGCAATTCCTACGCGAAAGATCCACGCGTGGACTTCATGAACTGGGCAATGTGGGCGTCGGCCGCCTATGACTTTCCGGCCGACCTCCCCGGATTTACCCGCGGCGCCGTCGTCGAACTCAACCGCAAGGATTGGGCTGTGCGCGCCGGCCTGTTCCAGGTGCCGTCCGCTCCCAACAGCGATGTCCTCACCTTTAAGACCGGCGGCGCGGTGGTCGAATTCGAAGAACGTCACAGCGTGTTCGACCAGCCCGGTAAATTGCGGCTCGGCATCTTTGCCAATCGCAGCAATACCGGCAACTACCGCAACGCGCTGGCGATTAGCGCTGCAGACCCGGCGCTCGATATCAACAACGTCATGACAGACATCCGGCGCCAAAATTTCAAATACGGATTCTATGTCAACGCCGAGCAACAGCTCATGAAGGATGTCGGCCTGTTCGCCCGCGCGAGCTGGAACGATGGCCGGAACGAAATCCTGTCCTTTACCGACATCGACCGCAGCGTCTCGGCAGGGCTGTCGGTCAAGGGCAGCTATTGGGGACGGCCGAACGATACATTCGGTCTGGGCGGTGCAATCAACGGACTTTCCGGCGCGCACCGCGATTTCCTGGCGGCCGGCGGCCTGGGCCTGCTGATCGGCGACGGCCGTCTCAACTACAGCAACGAACAGATCCTCGAGACCTACTATGCCTACGCCATCGACAAGAACTTCACGCTCACCGCCGATTACCAGCTGATCGCCAACCCCGCCTACAACGCCGACCGCGGCCCGGTTCACATCTTCTCCGGCCGCTTCCACGGCGAGTTTTAGGTTCCGACAACATCTCTCTCCGTCGTCCTTACGAACGCAGGGACGACATCGAGCGCGCGTCTCCAACGCTAACCGCTCACCCCACCGGCTGGAACAAATCCGCCCGCGCCATCGGCCAGGCGTCGCGGAAGCGCGGATCATGGGTTCCTTCGATCAATTCGCCCGGACGCAGCGACGGATAGAGTTTCGCGAATGACAATGTGTCGTTCGTGGAGGATCGCTGCGAGAAGTGGATCGGCCGCAATTGCTGCGGATGTTCAAGCCCGGCGGCGGCGAGAAGTTCGGACAGGGCGTGCAGGGTAGCGTGATGGTAGCTGTAGACCCGCTCGATCTTGAGCGGCACCACCAGCGCGCGGGCGCGGAACGGATCCTGGGTGGTCACGCCGGTCGGGCATCGATCGGTATGGCAGCTCAGCGACTGGATGCAGCCGAGCGCGAACATGAAGCCGCGCGCCGAATTGCACCAGTCGGCGCCGATCGCCATTGCGCGCGCCATGTCGAAGGCGGTCGCAATCTTGCCGGCGGCGCCGATCTTGATGCGGTCGCGCGCATTGATGCCGATCAGCGCATTGTGGACGAAATTGACCCCCTCCCGCATCGGCATGCCCAGATGGTCCATGAATTCCAGCGGCGCTGCACCGGTACCGCCTTCATTGCCGTCGACCACGATGAAATCAGGATAGATCCCGGTCTGCAGCATCGCCTTGCAGATCGCCAGGAGTTCCCAGGGATGACCGACGCACAGCTTGAACCCGGCAGGCTTGCCGCCGGACAGTCGCCGCATCTCGCCGATGAAGACCATCATTTCGAGCGGCGTCGAGAACGCGCGGTGCGTGGCCGGCGAAATGCAATCCTCGCCCACGGCGACACCGCGAATTTTGGAGATCTCTTCTGAGACCTTGGCCGCCGGAAGAACCCCGCCATGTCCGGGCTTGGCGCCCTGGCTGACCTTGAGTTCGACCATCTTGATCTGATCGTCGCTGGCGACGCGGGCAAATTCCTCCGCGTTGAACGAGCCGTCGCGGTTGCGGCAGCCGAAATAGCCCGAGCCGATTTCCCAGATGATGTCACCGCCGTGTTCGCGGTGGTAGGGACTGACGCCGCCCTCGCCGGTATCATGCGCAAAGCCGCCCTTCTTCGCACCCGCATTCAGCGCCCGCACCGCGTTGGGACTGAGCGCTCCAAAACTCATCGCCGAGATATTGAAGACCGAGGCCGAGTACGGCTTGGTGCAGTCGGACCACCGATGGTGACGCGAAATTGCTCGACGGCACGAGGCTTCGGCGCCATCGAATGGTGCATCCATTCATAGCCGTCACGATAGACGTCCTCCTGGGTGCCGAACGGCCGCTTGTCGAGCACCATCTTGGCGCGCTGATAGACCAGCGCGCGGGTGTCGCGGGAAAACGGCATGCCGTCCTTCTCGCTCTCGAAGAAGTACTGCCGCATCTCCGGCCTGATCTCTTCGAGCAGGAAGCGGATATGCGCCGAGATCGGATAGTTGCGCAATACGGCATGGTTCTTCTGGGTGAGGTCACGAATGCCGAGCAATGTCAGTGCGCCGAAGATTACGATCGGGATCAGGAGCAATTCCCACACCTTGAGATTGGCATCGAAAATCCCGATACCGATCAGCAAAGCCGTGACGACAGCGCAAATCGTCAGCACGATGTAGCGTGGCGAGAACGGAAGCAGCAGCGTTTCCATAGAACCCCTCAGCCAATTATTCTTGTCGGCCCGCAGCTTAGTCCAACCAATGGAGCAAGCGCCATACGATATACGGGCGGACAATCGCGGATGTGACAACGGACCGCAAAATATCTGCCGGTCCGCACGCCCTGTCATCAACCGATCAGGATTGCCTTTTGCAGTGCAGCGTAACGGGTGATTTAGTGGCTGTGCGGCCGCATCTCGTGGGGAATCTTGCCCTGCTGCAGGCCGTGCTGGGTCAGCCACGCGTCGGTGCTCGCAATCGCGCGGTCGATGTGATCCACCGTCCGCGAGAAATCATACGGTGAGCCCACCAATGGGCATAGCGGCGGTACGACGAAATACTCGATATCAGGCCCGAGGGCTTCAAGCTCGCTGACCAATTGTCGCGCGATCAGGAGCGTCAGCGCATGCAGCGCATTCGCGACAGCGCCGACCGGCGGCGCCTGCGTCGCACAGGCGTGCCCGGTCGGCAGAATGATGAGGCGCTTCGCGCCCTTTTTCCACAGCAACCTGTATCGGCGTGTTGCTGGAGATCGCGCCGTCGGCGAGATAGTAATCCTTGTAGTGGATCGGCGTGAACGCGCCGGGGATGGCGGTAGAAGCCACGATCGCTTCCGCAGTAGGCCCTTCCGACAACACCACGCTGTCGCCGGAGATGATATCGGTCGTGACGATGTGCACCGGCAGCTTCGCGTCCTCAAGGTTGCGATAGGGGATGTGGTCTTCGATCAGCTTGCGAATGCCGTCATGGGAAATCAGGAAGTCGCGGCGCCACAGAAAACTCAGCACCGTCCGCCAGCTCATCGGAAACACGTCGTGCCGCTGCAATCCGCGCCAGATGGCGGCCAGTCGCTGCACGCCGTCGAGCGTCGGGTCGCCCGCATAGAAGGCACCGTTGAGCGCACCGACACTGGAGCCGACCACCATGTCTGCGGCCACGTCGTGCGCCGCCAGCGAATGCAGCATCCCCACCTGGATGGCGCCGAAGCTTCCGCCGCCCGCGAATACAAACGCGGTTTTCGCCGAACCAATCTCGTCGCGTACCGACAAGCGCGCTCGCTCCCACAATCGTCGCGCCGGCAATATGCGGCGCGACGTTCGGGAGTGGTTATAACAGTGGTGGACTGGAGAAGAGCTACTGTGGCGCGAAGACGATCTCTCCCTACGTCGTCCCCGCGGACGCGGACCCATAACCACAGATGCGAGTCATTGCGCCGGGCGGCTGCTCCAGCGGCGTGCAACAACAAGCGTCTGTGGTTATGGATCCCGGCTCAAGGCCGGGACGACGGTGGATGGAATCCCAACTTAGCGTTCGACGAACGCCTTTTCGACCACGAAATGGCCGGGCGTGTTGTGGCTGCCTTCGACGAAGCCGCCGGATTCGAACATCTGCTTCAGCTCTTCCAGCATGGCCGGGCTGCCGCACATCATGATGCGATCGGTCTCGATGTCGAGCGGTCCCTGGTGGATGTCGTTGAACAATTGTTCCGACGTGATCAGATCGGTGATGCGGCCGCGGTTGCGGAACGGCTCGCGGGTCACGGTCGGGTAGTACCGCAGCTTCTCCGATAACAGCGGCCCGAACAGTTCGTCGTCGCGCAGCTTGGCGACGAGTTCCTCGCCATAGGCGAGTTCGGAGAGACCTGCCGGCAGCCGTGCACGAGCACAATGGTCTCGTAGCGCTCATAGACGTCGGGATCCTTGATCAGGCTCGCGAACGGCGCGAGACCGGTGCCGGTCGACAGCAACAAGAGACGCTTGCCCGGGATCAGATTGTCGGCGATCAGCGTGCCGGTGGCCTTGCGGCCGACCAGGATCTCGTCGCCCTCGCGGATCTTCTGCAGTTTCGAGGTCAGCGGCCCGTCAGCGACCTTGATGGAAAAGAACTCGAGCTCTTCCTCGTGATTGGCGCTCGCCATGCTGTAGGCGCGCAGGAGCGGACGGCCCTCGACCTCGAGGCCGATCATCGCGAATTGCCCGTTCTGGAAGCGGAAGCCGGAATCGCGGGTGGCGGTGAAGCTGAAAAGCGTATCGGTCCAGTGGCGGACAGAAAGAACTTTCTCTCGATAGAACGCGCTCATGTGTTTTCGTTTTTCCTGACGTCTCGGTGTAGAACGTTTCGGTCTTCGGGCCCGGAAGTGCCAAAAACCCGCGAAATCATTGGCGATTTGGCGCTTCATTTGCGCACAGGATAGACATAGTCAATATGACCTGCAGCACAATTGAGAACTCGGAATGGCAGTCGGTCTATTTTGCAAAAAGGTTCGATCGGCTTCGTTAACGATACGTCACGCAATTAACTTGCTGTATTCGACGCCGATCTGGCAATAAATTGCTACGCGCAATTAAGAACGTTTCAAAAGAGATCGCATGAGAAGCCCAGGCGAGTTTCGAAAGGGAAAACCCAGCTTCTATCCGGATCAGTCGATCTATGCGGAATTTGCCTGCGCCGAGTTCGGGCTGGACTTCCGCGATCTCGATGGTGGATCCGGGCTGATCGTCTCGGTCGCTTCGCGCGACAGGCTGCTTCATTTCGGCGCTGGCCGAAGCTGCTGGTTTCCGCAGAACAACGCCACCGCCGCGACGCTGGCTTCGGACAAATATTTTACGAGCAGTATCCTGCGAGAGGCCGGTGTGCCGGCGCTCGGCGGTGAATATTTCTTCCTGCACGACCGTCACCGCGCGCATCGCCCGGCCGGGCATGAGCGCAGCGATGCGATTGCCTGCTTCAAGGCATTGAGCTCGTCGGCCTTCGTCAAGCCGCTCACGGGATCGCGCGGCGATTTCGCGCAAGCCGTTCACGGCGAGGCTGCGCTGGTTCGTTATCTCGACGAGGTGACGAAGTATTACGACTCCGTGCTGATCCAGCCGATCGTCGAAGGGGTCGAGTATCGGGTCTTTCTGCTCGACGATGACGCGCTCTTTTGCGCGCGAAAATATCCGCCCTTCGTATCGGGCGATGGCGTGCATACCGTTCGTCAACTGCTCACTGCCCACAACGACGCCTTGCGCGCCCGCGGCCTCTCACCTGCTTCGATGGGAGAACACGACCTGTCGCTCGATGCCGTTCCGGCAAAAGGTGAACGGCGGGAGATTCCAGGGCGGATGAACCTGAGCGCCGGGGGCACGATGGTGCTGGCATCAGCGCCATCCGAAAAGGCGCTCGCTCTGGCGCGGCAGGCCGCGCGCGCGCTCGGGCTACATGTCGCAGCAGTCGACATCTTCGTCGACATCGGCGGCGATCCAAATTCGATTGAGGTTATCGAGGTCAATTCCAACCCGGCGATCCGGCTGCTGGAAGATTCCAATCGCGGCGACCTGATCCTGAAGGTCTGGCATCACACCTTTTCCGCCATGGGATTGCTATAGTGTTCGGCCTTTCGAAATTCGGCAACGGCATCTGCCTCGCACGCATGGCGGAGCTCTTGAGCGCGCTCGACATCGATCGCGCGCGGCTGCAGCGCTTGTCGGTCGTGGTCACCGGCTCGAACGGCAAGGGCAGCACGGCGGCCATGTGCGCCAGTATCGGCCGCGCCTATGGCCTGCGGACCGGCCTCTTCACCTCTCCGCACCTTTTTCGTTTCAACGAAAGAATTCAGGTCGACGGCGTCGAGATCGGCGATGATGCGTTCGCCCGCCTGAAACTTCGGGTCGAAGCCGCCATCACCGACGTCTCGAAGCATTTCGGCGAACGGTTCGGCGCCTTCGAAGCACTGTTTGCGCTCGCCTGCCTGCACTTTCAGGAGAGCAACTGCGATTTCGCTGTGTTCGAGGCCGGCATCGGCGGCCGATATGATCCGGTCCGCTTGATCGGCGCGCGGGAAACCTGCGTCACCTCGGTCGATTACGAGCATGTCGATCTGCTCGGAAATTCACTTGCGTTGATCGCGTCCGACAAGAGCGACGCCTGCGCCGCCGGCGGCACGATCGTCTATGGCGAGAACTGCCGAGCCCTGCGGCCGCATCTCGTCGAATACAATCGCAGCCGCGGCTGCACGCCGCTGTTCGTCGGCGACGATATCCGCATCGACAACCACACTACGACAGCGTCAGGCCAGCATTTCGATTTCCAGTTCGGATACCATGATCTTCGCCGCCTCGAAGCGAGCCTGCCCGGCGCGTTTCAGTGCAATAATGCCGCCATTGCCGCGACCCTGTTTCTGCTGTGGCTGCAACGCGAGCAGCCGCGCAAGGCTCTCGACCGGATCGAAACCGCTGTACGCACGGGCCTGCGTGACGTGCGATGGCCCGGCCGGCTGGAAGTTATCCAGCAAGACCCGCTCACGGTGGTCGACGTCGGCCACACGCCGGACGGCATTCGGCAATCGCTCGCCAGTCTCGCGGCGATCCATGGCGCTGATGACTGGATCCTCGTCACCGGAGCTTCCCGCGACAAGAAGGCCGACGACATCGTCGGCGCGCTGGCGCCGGCCTTCGATACGATCATCGCCACGGCGGCCCGCCACAAGGGGCGGAAACGCAAGCCATCGCGGCAGCCGCGCGCTTCGCCAATCCTAACGCGAATGTTCATGTCGCCGCGACGATGGAAGATGCAGTGCGGCTATCGCAGGAGAGAGCGACGACGCAAAACCGAAGAGTATATGTGGCAGGCGGATTATTCCTGGCGATCGAGTATGCGACGGTCGCGAAGGGTGGACCGCACGGAGGATTTGGATTTTTTCTGAACGGAGCGCACAATCCGTGCAGTTGAGCGGCTCGTCCGCCGTCAGGACATCCGGGCTCGCCAGAATACGGCAACGCCTCAGGGAGAGAACGTCATGAGCGACACCGTCAACCGTCAGGTCCTGCTGGTCGAGAAGCCGACCGGCAAGCTCGGGCCGGAGCATTTCAAGATAGCCAAGGGTACTGTCCCCGAACCTGGGGATGGCGAGGTGCTGGTGCGGACACGCTATATCTCGCTCGATGCCGCCAATCGGGCATGGATGCACGGCGCCACCTATCGCGCCGCCGTCGAGGCCAACACCGTGATGGCCGGCGGCAGCATCGCGGAAGTCGTATCCTCGAAAGCGCCTGGGTTTGCGCCCGGCGATATCGTGTTTGGCGACACCGGCTGGCAGGATTACGCCGCGGTGCCGGCAAAGCACCTAAACAAGATGCCCAGGATGGAGCCGATGACGCATCTACTCAGCGTGTACGGCATCGCCGGCCTCACCGCCTATTTCGGCCTTCTGCATGTCGGCAAGCCGAAGGCCGGCGAGACCGTCGTCGTATCGGCGGCGGCCGGCTCGGTCGGATCGATCGTCGGCCAGATTGCAAAGATCAAGGGCTGCCAGGTCATCGGCATCGCCGGCGGCAAGGACAAGTGCCACTGGCTGACCAGCGAGCTCGGCTTCGACGCCGCGGTGGATTACAAGGACGGCGCAACCTTCAAGGCGCTGCGGGCCGCGGCGCCCAAGGGCATCGACGTCTATTTCGACAATGTCGGCGGCGACATTCTCGAAGCCTGCCTCTCGCTGATGAACAACCGCGGCCGCATCGCCTGCTGCGGCGCGATCTCACAGTATGACGGCGTCCCGTCGGCCCACGGCCCGCGCGGCGTGCCCGGCCTGATCGTGGTGAAGCGCCTCATCATGCAGGGCTTCATCGTGATGGACTATATGGACCAGAGCGGCGCCGCGCTTGCCGACCTGCAGTCCTGGGTCGCCTCGGGCAAATTGAAGGTGCAGGAAGACGTGATCGACGGCCTCGAAAACACGCCGAAAGCCCTGATTGGCCTGCTCGCCGGTGAGAACCGTGGCAAGCGGATGGTGAAGGTGTGAGCCAGGCTCTACCACCACGTCGTCCCCGCGAAGGTCGCGTAGGGTGGGCAAAGGCGCGCTTGCGCCGTGCCCGCCGTTCATCCATTTGCTCGGGTGACGGTGGGCACGCTCCGCTTTGCCCACCCTACGATCTAATGCCCCGCGGCGGGCGCTTGCGGCGCCGTCTGTGTCCCGCCCTTTCTCTTCTTCCGCTCCGCGAGCCAGTTCTCGAAGCGCTGGACCACGACGAAGAACGTCGGCACGAACAGCACGGCGAGGCAGGTCGACGCAAGCATGCCCGAAAACACGGTGATGCCGATCGACTTCCGCGTATTGGCGCCGGCACCGGTCGCGAGCACCAGCGGAACGACGCCGAGGATGAAGGCAAACGACGTCATCAGGATCGGCCGGAACCGCGCCCGAGCCGCCTCGACGGCGGATTCAAGCAGCGGCTTGCGCTCGCGCACGTGCAGCTCGATCGCCACTTCGACGATCAGAATCGCATTCTTGGCCGACAGTGCGATCAACAGGATGATGCCGATCTGCGTATAGAGATTGTTCTCGATCCTCAGTCCGCTCAACACCACCATTGGGCCCAGCAATGACAGCGGCACCGCCAGAATGACCGATATCGGCGCGTACCAGCTTTCATATTGTCCAGCCAGCACGAGATACACCAGCAGCAGGGCAAGGCCGAAGGCCCAGTAGATCTGGCCGCCGACGACCTTCTCCTGGTACGACATCCCGGTCCACTCGAACCCGGTGCCGGGTGGCAGGGTCTTTGCGGCGATCTCTTCCATCAAATTCATCGACTGGCCGGAGCTGTAACCCGTGGCCGGCAGGCCGATAATGGTTGCAGAAGGATAGAGATTGTACAGGCTGATCAGCGACGGACCGACCGCCGGCGTGATCGTTGCCACCGTGCCGAGCGGGATCATGTCGCCATTGCTGTTACGCACCATCATGTTCTGGATGTCACGCTGCGTCAAGCGGAATTGCGCGTCCGCCTGTGCATAGACCTGGAAGGTGCGGCCGAACTTGTTGAACTGGTTGACGAAGGTCGAGCCCATGTAGGACGACAGCGTCGAGAATATCTGGTCGGTCGTTACATGCAGCGTCTGGGTCTTGATCCGGTCCACCTCGATGTCGAACTGCGGTACCGTCGAGCGAAACGGCGAACTCACCCGCTGCAGCGCGCTCTGTGACGACGCATTGGCGACGATCGCGCCCGTGATGGCCTGCAGCTTGCTGAAATCGGAACTGCCGTCACGCAACTGCACCTGCATCGCAAAGCCGGCGGCGTTGCCGATGCCCTGGATCGGCGGCGGCGGGACCACCAGGATCCGTGCCTCTTCGATGACGGAGAGCTTCTCGTTCAATCCGACGAACAACGACCGCAAATCCTCGCCCTCACCACGCGCGCTCCACTCTTTCAGGGTCAAATAGGCGACGCCCGCATTGGCGAGGCTGGAAGAATTGTCGAGTGCGGAGACGCCGGCAATGGTGGTCACCTGATCGACCCCCGGCGTCTTGCCGGTGATTTCGCTGACCTGGGTAAGCACGCGCTGGGTACGCTCAAGCGCCGCACCATCAGGCAATTGCACGGCGACCAGGAGATAGCCCTGATCCTCGATCGGAATGAAGCCGGTCGGCACCCGCGACAGGCCGTAACCGGCGATGGCGATCAGGATCAGTGCGGATATGACAGACAGATTGCTGTGCGCGACCAGGCGGCCGATCAACCGGCTGTAACCGGCCTCAAGGCGGTTATAGACTGCATTGAAGCCGCGATAGAAAAAGTTCCGCTGTTCCGGCGGCGCCGGCCGACGCAGCCACAACGCGCACTGCGTCGGTTTCAGCGTCGCCGCGTTGATGGCGCTGAGCAGCGCGGTTGCGGCAATTACCAGCGCGAACTGCGCATACATCTGCCCGGTCAGTCCCGGCAGAAACGCCGAGGGCAGGAACACCGAGATCAGCACCAGCGTGATGCCGACGATCGGCGCGAACAGCGCGTCCATCGCGCTGATCGCGGCGTCATGGCCGGACATGCCCTTCTCGATATTGTGGGCGGCGCCTTCGACCACGACAATGGCGTCATCAACCACGATGCCGATCGCGAGCACGATCGCAAACAGGGTCGAGATATTGACGGTGAAGCCGAGCGCCGCCATCGCCGCAAAGGCTCCGATGATCGTGACCGGCACCGTGGTCGCGGGCACCAGCATCGCACGCCAGTCCTGCAGGAAGATCAGGATCACGACGAGCACGAGCAAGCCGGCCTCGATCAGCGTCTTGTAGACCTCCTTAATCGATGCCGAGACGAACTTGGTGGTGTCGAACGGCGTGGCGTAAGTCACGTCCTGCGGAAACGCCTTCGCCAACTCCTGCATCTTCTTCTCGACGGCCTGCTGGACCTCGAGCGCGTTGGCGCCGGGCGACTGGAATACGGCGATGCCGGTGGCCGGCTTGTTGTTGAGCGAGAACACCTGGCTGTAGGTCTGGGCGCCGAGCTCGACCCAGCCGATATCGCGCACGCGCGTGACGTCGCCGCTGCTGCCGCTCTTGACGATCACATTCTCGAACTCGCTGGTGTCAGCGAGCCGTCCACTGACGTTCAGCGTATACTGGAACGCCTGCCCTGCGGGCGCTGGCGGTGCCCCGACCTGGCCCGCGGTGACCTGCTGGCTCTGCTGCTGGATCGCGGAAATGACGTCCTGCGGCATCAGGTTGCGCGCGTACAGCTTGTTCGGATCGAGCCAGACTCGCATCGAGTACTGGCCGGCGCCGAACACGGTGACGTTGCCGACGCCGGGCAGACGTGACAACTCGTCGCGAATGTTGATGGTGGCGTAGTTGCTCAGGAACAGGCTGTCATAGGTCGCTTTCGGCGACGTCAGCGCCACGAACAGCAGGATCGCTGTCGACCTCTTCTGCACCGTGACGCCCTGGCTCTGCACCGATTGCGGCAGCTGCGCCAGCGCGCTCGACACCCGGTTCTGCACCAGCACCTGCGCGAAGTTGAGGTCGGTGCCGATCTTGAACGTAACCGTCAGCGTATAGGTGCCATCGGCGCCGCTGTAGGACTGCATGTAGAGCATGTCCTCGACGCCGTTGACCTGCTGCTCAATCGGCAGCGCCACCGTATCGATCACGGTTTTCGCGCTGGCGCCGGGATAGCGGGTCGTGACCTGGACCGTCGGCGGCACGACTTCAGGATACTGCGCGACAGCCAGCCGAAACAGGCACACGCCGCCGATCAGGATCATCAGGATCGCGATGACGTTGGAAAGGACGGGCCGTTCGATGAAAAATTTCGAGATCATGGCCGGCTCCTACCTGGCCGACGCCGGCTGCGCTGCGATCTTCTTCAGTTGCGGATCGACCTTCTGGCCGGGGATCGCGCGCAACAGCCCGGCCGTGATGACGCGGTCGTCAGGCTTGAGGCCCTCCTCGATCACGCGCAGCTCGCCCTCCAGCGGCCCGGTCCGCACCTTGCGCTGCTCGACGACGCTCTCGCCATTCACCACCAGCACGTAACGTCCGGCCTGGTCGCTGCCGAGGGCAACATCGGGCACGAGCAATGCGTTCTTCTGCTCGTCGAGCGGCACGCGGACCCGGACGAAGAATCCAGGCAGCAGCGCGCGGTCGGCATTTGGCAGCACGCCGCGCACCGGCAGCGTGCCGGTCGACTGGTTGAGCGTCGGCGACGCATAGTCGAGCTTGCCCTTGTGCGGGAAGCCGGTCTCGGTCTGCAACCCGACTTCGACCGGCAATTGCCTGAGATCGTCCGCCGTCATGCCGCGCCGGCGGGCTTCCGCGCGAATCCGCAGCACGTCCTGTTCGTTGACGTTGAAATTCACATAAATCGGGTCGAGCGCCACGATGGTGGCGAGTTGCGTCGGCGACGACGCGCCGACGAGTTCGCCGACGGAGACCAGATGCGCGCTGACGACGCCGTCGAACGGTGCGGCCACGTTGGTATAGCCGTAATTGACCGCCGCAATCTTGGTGTTGACCTGGGCTTGCAGCAGGTTCGCTTGCGCGTTATCGCGCGTCGCCGTGGAAGTATCCAGCGTCGCCTGGGAAACCGCTTGCCGCTGCACCAATTCCTGCTGGCGCTTGAAGTCCGCCTCGGCCTGCGTCAAGGATGCCTGTGCGCCGGTTTCAGCCGCCTGCGCCTGTTCGAGTTTCAGCTTGTAGGTTTCAGGTTCGATTGTGAACAGGGGTGTGCCTTCCTTCACGAAGGCGCCGTCCTTGTAATTGATCGATTGCAGAAAGCCCTGCACTCGCGCAACAAGATCGACATTTTTGAACGCCGCCGTGTTGCCGGTCGCTTCCAGATAACGTGTGAAGGACTGTTGCACCGGTACGGCGACTTCAACCTTCGGCGGCGGTGGCGGAACAAAAGTATTTTGTTCGCAGGCACTTAAGACGCCCATCGCCGCGACGGCGAAAGCCGCGCGCCGGCCCGTGCCGCCTCTTTGTCCGGCGGCGGCGGATGGTCTCAAGCGTGCTGGCGAACGCGTAGGCGTCATCTTTGGTGCCTCAATTTGTTTGTTCTGGAAAAGGCTTTTCATTCACAAACCGGCATTCCGCCATCCCATGAAAATAGCAACAATCCGCTTGCGGTGAAACCGGAAAGCGAAAATGATGCGGCCTGTTTGAATTTTGCTGCAGACACATTCGAGATTTCGCTTCGAGCGAAGCGGCGGCTTCCGGCGGCAACGACAGGATTTATTCAAATGATCGACACGTTGACACGTGCGACGAAGCTTGGGCCGCTGCTGGCGGTCGCCGCAATATTCGCAGCCGCAACACCCGCACGGCGCGAAGGTTCGCCGCTGTACCTGAACTCATCGCATCTGGAACGAACCCGTTCCACGCTGAATACCTGAGGGCGGAACGGGTACTGGTTCGCGTGTAAACGCTAAAATAGAGCGCGCGGCTCCTCCGATGCAATCAGGGCCTGGACCCCAGGCCGAATTTTCGCGAGATTTTCTCTGGCGGAAATTTCAGACGGATTAAACTCCCAATTAGTCAGTATACTGTCGATTGGGAGGAAGACGTGCGTATCGCCGTGATCGGCGGAGGCCCCGGAGGCCTCTACTTCGCCTATCTCTGGAAGCGGCGTCACCCGGACGCCCAGATCGATCTGTTCGAGCAAAACCCCGAAGGCGCGACCTGGGGGTTTGGCGTGGTGTTTTCCGAGCAGGCGCTGGAATTTCTGCGCGCCGACGATCCCGAGACGGTGGACGCCATCACGCCCAGGATGGAGAGCTGGAAGAACATCACGCTCAATCTGCGTGGGCAAAGCGTCGAGATCGACGGTGTCGGCTTCTCCTCGATCGGCCGGCTCGAATTGCTGACTATCCTGCAGCAGCGCGTGCGTGCCGCTGGCGTCACGCCGCGATACGACACGACCATCCAGTCGGTAGACGAGCTCAGGGGATACGATTTGGTTGTCGCCGCCGACGGGCTGAACTCGCTGGTGCGCCGCAGTTATGAGGCGGCGTTCGGCGCCTCGGTTTCGCACTCGACCAACAAATTCGCCTGGTATGGCACCACCAAGCGCTTTGCCACGCTGTCGCAGACCTTCGTGAAGACCGATCTCGGGTCGTTCAACGCGCATCACTATCGCTACTCGCCCGAAATGAGCACGTTCCTGGTCGAATGCGACGCGGCGACCTGGCAGGCCTATGGCTTCGAGCACAAGACGATCGAGCAGTCGCAGGCGATCTGCGAACAGATTTTCGCAAGCACGCTGGAAGGCCATCCGCTGATCTCGAACAAATCGGTTTGGCGCAATTTCCCCTGGATCTGGAACGAGAACTGGTCGCACGGCAATATGGTGCTGATCGGCGACGCGCTGCACTCGGCGCATTTCTCGATCGGCTCGGGAACACGGCTCGCGATCGAGGACGCGATTGCGCTGACCAAGGCGCTGGAAGCGGAGGCGGCAATCCCTGCTGCCCTTGCCCGCTACCAGGCCGAACGCAAGCCGATCGTGAAGAAGCTGGTGACGGCGGCGCGCACCAGCGCCGACTGGTACGAGCATTTCCCCGAACACATGAAGCGCGACCTGATGGATTTTGGCTACGGCTATATCACCCGCTCCGGCAGGATCGACGACGCGCGGCTGCGCGCGATGTCCCCCGGCTTCATGGCGCGCTACGAGGCAGAAAAGAAGATCGGGAGCCGATCATGACATCAGCAATTTCCGATCTGGTTCCCAGGGACAATCCCGGCGCACGCGAAATCGGGTTTGCCGTTCCGGAAAGCTATAACGCGAGCCGCATCCTGTTCGACAATCTCGCACAGGGCCGCGGCGACCGGCTGGCGCTAACTGGCCCCGGCGGCACGCGTACCTACGCGCAACTCTGTGCCGAGGCCTCGCAATGGGGACACGGCTTTCGGTCGCTGGGCTTGAAGCGCGGCGACCGCATCCTGATGTTCCTCGACGACACGCCGGCTTATCCTGCGGCCTTCTTCGGCGCGGTGCGGTCGGGCTTTGTGCCGCTGCTGATCAACACGCTGACGCCACCGGACCTCTTGCAATTCTATCTCTCGGACGCCGGCGCTGCCGTGGCGGTCGCCGAGGCCGAGTTCACGTCGCGGTTCAACGCAGAAGCCTGCAAGGACACGCCGCTGCAAACCCTGATCGTGGCCAACGGCGCGGCCGGCGAACACGCCGCGCCAAACAGCTTCATCGCCGCACAATGGCTGCAAGGATTCTCTACCGATCTGCCGGAAGCCGACACCAGGCGTGACGAAATGGCGTTCTGGATGTATTCGTCAGGCTCGACCGGGCGCCCCAAGGGTATCGTGCATCTGCAGCACGACATGGCCTATAGCGAGCAGGCGTTCGCGCGCAGTGTGCTCAAGCTTGGACCTAATGATATCTGCTTCTCGGTGCCAAAAATCTTCTTCGCCTATGGTTTTGGCAATGCCATCACCTTCCCGTTTTCGGTGGGCGCGGCGACGCTGCTGCTACCGGGCCAACCCAAACCTGCGGCGATCTTCGAGGCGATCGAAAAATTCCGCCCATCTGTGTTCTTCGGATTGCCGACGCTTTATACCTCGCTGACCAAGGCCGACGGCGCGTCGGCTACCGATTTCTCCTCGCTGCGCATGGTGCTGTCGGCTGCCGAGGTGCTGTCAGCGGAAGTCTTCAACGGCTGGAAGGCACTGACGGGGCTCGAGATCATCGAGGGGCTGGGCTCCACCGAAGTCCTGCACATTTATCTCCAACCGCCCCGAGCAGAAGAAGCTCGGCGCAGCGGGCTTGCGCGTCCCCGGCTACGAAATCCTGCTCAGGGAGAAGGACGGCCGCGAGGTCGGCGACAGTGAGGAAGGCATTTTGTGGGTGCGCGGCGATTCAAATACGCCGCTGTACTGGAACCGGCCGGACAAGTCGGCGGAGACGATTCGCGAGGGCGGCTGGATCTACACCGGCGACCGCTTCGTGCGCGACGGCGACGGCTTCCATTTCTTCCGCGGCCGCGCCGACGATTTGGTCAAGATATCGGGGCAATGGGTCTACCCGCTCGAAGTCGAGCTGTGCCTTGCCGAGCACCCCGATATCAGGGAATGCGCCGTCTTCGCCGCCGAACTGCCGGACCGGCGCATGACGCTGAAGGCGGTGGTGGTCATGAACAAGGCCGAGTTCGATCCGAACAGCACTACAAGGAAGCTGCAGGATTACGTGAAGGCAAAATTGCTTCCTTACAAATATCCGCGCGAGATCAGGTTCATCGGGGAATTGCCGAAGACCGGCACGGGAAAGATCGACCGGCAGGCGCTGTTGAAGATGTAGCGGCTTCGTCATTGCGAGGAGCAGCGCGACGAAGCAATCCACTCCTCCGCCGGTGTCGCCATGGATTGCTTCGCGGAGCCTGTCATCGGGCGCGCATTCGCGCGACCCGTTGGCTCGCAATGACGGTGAATTAACTCCTCAGCCCCGTTCCCCCATACAGCCACGCCAAATCGCCGTACCACTCCTCCGACGTCTTCGCGCTCATGATCGCATTGCGCAGCCGGGCATGTCCGCCGGCGGGGTGGTAGATGTGCTCGCCGATGGCGCGAGACATCAACTGCACCTTTGCGGTACGCAGAAGACGCTGGGCGCGATAGGCTTCAAGCGCTGCGGCATGATCATCATGCTGCGCCAGCATGTGTGACAGGCACACCGCGTCCTCCATCGCCTGGCAGGCGCCTTGTGCGAAATATTGCAACATCGGATGCGCGGCGTCGCCGAGCAGCGCGACGCGGCCGTCGACCCAGCGCTCGACGGGATCGCGGTCGCACAATACCCACAGCCGCCAGTTCTTGCCGTGACGGATGATCTCCCGGGCGCGCACATGAACGTGCCCAAAGCCCTGCATGACTTCCTCGTCGGACACCGGCTTTCCGGCAACCGGCTCCGGCGCGTCGTTGTGATAGGTGACGACGAGGTTGAACACCTTCCAGCCCGACAGCGGGTAATGCACGATGTGGCACTTCGGTCCGGCCCACAGCGTCGCCGCGTTCCAGCGCAAATCTTCCGGCATTTGCTCGGTCGGAATCACCGAGCGGTACGTCGTATGCCCGGACACCCGCGGCGGCCCGTCTGAGACGACCTGCTTGCGCACGTTTGACCACAGCCCGTCGGCGCCAATCAATAGCCGGCCCGTGACGCACTCGCCATTTGCCAGCCGCGCGGTGACCGACGAGCCGTCCTGGTCGTAGCCGATCACCTCGCTGCTCACGCGCAGCTCGATCAGCTCATGGCTCCGGCAGGCGCGCAAGAAAACGCCGTGCAGATCGCCGCGATGCACCACCGCATAGGGGTTGCCGAAGCGCGTGCGAAATGCCTCGCGCAGATCGACATGGGTGATCTCTTCGGCGGTAAGCGCATCCATCAGCCGGAGCTGATCGATATAGACGGCTATGCCGCGCGCCGCCTCGCCGATGCCGAGATAATCGAAGGCGTGGAACGCATTCGGCCCGAGCTGGATGCCGGCGCCGATTTCGCCGAGCGTCGAGGCTTTTTCCAGCAGGACCGACCGGATGCCTTTCTGCGCCAGCCCAAGGGCTGCGGCGAGCCCGCCGATGCCGCCACCTGCGATCAGAACCGGCCGCGCGTCCATCAGTTCGACTTTCCCAAATGTTCGAGCGCGTCTTCCGCGCGCAGCGGCACCCGCGAGGCCTCGTTGTTGAGATCGACCAGCTGCGTCATCAGCGCCAGCAGGGTCTTGCGGTCGGCCAGCTTCAGCGGCTGCAGCATCCTTAGCTGCGCCCGGTCTACCGACGGCATGATGTCGCGGAGCACGGCCGCGCCCGATTTGGTGAGATATAGCAGCTTGACGCGCTTGTCCTCGCGCGACGGCTTGCGCTCGATCAGGGCCTTGCTCTCCAGCCGCTCGATGACGTTGCCGAGCGTGGAGCGGTCGAAGGCGATCACCGCCGACAGCCGCGTCGCGTCGATGCCAGGATGGGTGTGGATCGCTACCAGCGCCGCATATTGCACCGGCGTCAGGTCGAACGCCCGGCACTCCTCGACGAAGATCGAGACCGCGATCTGCTGCATCCGCCGGAACAGATAGCCCGGCGCGGCATAGACCGCATCCATCGTGATGGGTGAGGGTTTACTCGGCATCGGGCTGCTTGTCGGGTGCTGCGTCTGCGAACGCTTTCATTTCCTTCGCTGCTGCCTCGGCCTTCAGCAGGCGCGGATAGGCCGAGACGTCGACGCCGAAGCGCCGCGCATTGGCAAGCTGCGGCACCAGGCAGAGATCGGCAATGGTCGGCTGGTCGCCGAAGCAGAACGGGCCGGGTTCGTGCGCGATCAGGATTTCGCAGGCGGCGAGCCCCTCGCGGTTGGCCCAAGCCGCCCATTCCGTCACTTTTTCGTCGGCCACGCCGAGCTGACGCAGCCGCGCCAGAACCTTCAGATTTTGCACCGGATGGATATCGCAGGCGACGGCCAGCGCGAAAGCGCGCACCTTGGCGCGGCGCAGCGGATCGTTTGGCAGTAGCGGCGGGTTGGGGTGGGTCTCGTCCAGCCATTCGATGATGGCCAGCGATTGCGTGAGCGCCGCGCCGGCATCGTCCACCAGGGTCGGCACCAGCCCCTGCGGGTTGATCGCGAGATAGGCGGGCGCGCATTGCTCGCCCTTGCGAAGATGATGCGGCAGGTGCGTGGGTTGCAGCCCCTTGAGATTGAGCGCGATCCTGACCCGATACGCCGCGCTGCTGCGGAAATAGCCATGCAGCTTCATCGGAACCTCCCCGGCAGATTCTTGTTACGCCTTGACTGGCCGTCATTGACGCTACCCATATTGTAAGTATACTGTCAATCAATAGACGATACAAGAATGACGGGAGGCTTGATCATGGAAGCCGTGCAGAAGACCCCGGAGCGCGAGGCGTTCTACAAGAAGATCGACGGCGATAATCTCTCCGCATTGTGGAACGTGCTGGGTGACCTCGTCACGCCGGAGCCGCGAAGCGCCTGCCGGCCGCATCTGTGGAAGTTCGATGCCATCCGCGATTACATGACCGAAGCCGGCAAGCTGATCACCGCCAAGGAAGCCGAACGGCGGGTGCTGGTGCTGGAGAATCCCGGCCTGCGCGGCCAGTCGAAGGTCACGACGTCGCTGTTTGCCGGCGTACAGATGGTGGTCCCCGGCGACGTCGCCCCCGCCCATCGGCACAGCCAGTCGGCGCTGCGCTTCGTGCTCGAAGGCAAGGGCGCCTATACCACCGTCGACGGCGAGCGCACCGCGATGGAGCCCGGCGATTTCGTGATCACGCCGTCGATGACGTGGCACGACCATTCCAACGAAACGAGTGAGCCGCTGTTCTGGCTCGACGGGCTCGACATCCCGATGGTGCAATTCTTCGATGCGTCCTTTGCCGAAGGATCGAACGAGGACCAGCAGAAGATCACCCGTCCGGCCGGCGACAGCTTTGCGCGCTACGGCCACAATCTGCTGCCGGTCGACGAGAAGCGCAAATCCAAGACCTCGCCGATCTTCAACTATCCCTACAGCTATACGCGCGAGGCGCTGGAGCTGGCCAAGGCACGGAACGAATGGGACGCCTGCCACGGGCTGAAGCTGAAATTCTCCAATCCCGAGACTGGCGATTTCGCGATGCCGACGATCGGCACCTTCATCCAGTTGCTGCCGAAGGGTTTCAAGACCGCGCGCTATCGTGCCACCGACGCCACCGTGTTCGCCGCGATCGAAGGCAAGGGCCGCACAAGGATCGGTGATCAGACGTTTGAGTGGGGCGCGCGCGACCTGTTCGTGGTGCCGAGCTGGCACTGGGTCACGCATGAGGCCGACACCGACTCGGTGCTGTTCAGCTTCTCCGACCGCCCGGTGCAGCAGAAGCTCGACCTGTTCCGCGAAGACCGCGGAAATGCGTGAGGTCGACGAAACGCTACGCCGTCATTGCGAGCGAAGCGAAGCAATCCATCTTGCCGTGCAAAGAAGGAATGGATTGCTTCGTCGCCATCGCTCCTCGCAATGACGGGGACATAGTCGCGCCTTATTCACCGCCAGTGCAGACTCGTAGGGTGAGCAAAGGAGCGTTAGCGACGTGCCCACCATTCCAGCGGAAATCGAATTGGTGGGCACGCTTCGCTTTGCCCACCCTACAATCTAGCGCACCATCCCGGAAAGACAGCGCACGACGGCGCTTCACCGCCAGTGCAGCAACCTCGCTTCCAGCATATTAATCAGCTTCCCGACCGCCAGCCCGAACAGCGACAGCATCACGACACCGGCCAATAGCTGATCGGTCTGCATCAGATTGCCGGCCTGCAGCACGAAGGCGCCGATGCCGAACTGGGCGCCGATCATTTCCGCGCTGACCACCAAGAGCAGCGCCACCGACGCGGTGATGCGGAAGCCGGCGAGGATCGAGGGCAGCGCGCCCGGCCAGATCACGCGGCGAACGATGGCATGGAACGGCACGTTGAAGCTCTGCGCCATCCGGATCAGATTGCGCGGCACGGCATCGACGCCGCTGTAGACCGAGATCGCAGTGGAGAAGAACACGCCGAGCGCAATCGTTGCGATCTTCGGTTCCTCGCCGATCCCGAGCCAGAGGATCAACAGCGGCAGCAGCGCGATTTTCGGAATCGGAAATAGCGCCGAGATGAAGGTGATGCCAACGCCGCGCGCCAGCGTTGACAGCCCGATCCCGAAACCGACGATCACGCCGGCGGCGGTGCCGAGCACCCAGCCGCTGCCTATCCGGATCACCGAAGCCGAAACGTGCTGCCAGAGCGCGCCTGACATCGCGAGCTTGTAGATCGCGACCGCAACGGCCGAAGGCGGCGGCAGGAACAGCGGATTGACCCAGCCCGCGCCTGCGAGCTGCCAGAGCGCCATCACCAGCGCCAGCGCAATCCAGCCGGAATAACGCCCCGCCTTTGGCACGAAGCCCGCCCCGCGAAATGCGACCGGCCGGATTTCGGTTGCGAGATCGTCTTGCTGTGCACGGTCAAGCATGCTGGACCTCGCGCTCCGCATCGATCGCCTCCTCACGGATCAGCGACCACAACTGGTTTTGCAGGCCGAGCAATTTGCCGCGGGCATCGATGTCGCCGCGCTCATCGCGGGTCATCGGGATGGTCACGACCTCGCGGACACGGCCGGGGCGGCGTGACAGCACCACGATGCGGTCGGCAAGCCGCACCGCTTCTTCCAGGTTATGCGTGACATAGACCGCACTCATGGCGCCGTCGGCCAGCAGGCGGATGAAATCCTCCATCAGCAACTCGCGGGTCTGCGAATCCAGCGCCGACAGCGGCTCGTCCATCAACAGGATCGCCGGCCGCACCGCGAGCGCCCGCGCAATGCCGACACGTTGACGCATGCCGCCGGACAGTTGCTTTGGATAGGCACGACGAAAATCCGACAAGCCGGTGCGCCTTAGCGCGTTGTCGACGATGGCGCGGCGCTCCATTGCGCCTTCAGCGCGGTATCGACAAGCGGAAACTTCACATTCGCTTCCACGGTGCACCATGGTAGCAGCGCAAAATCCTGGAACACGAAGGTCAGCGGATTGAGGCTGTTGGCCGGCGGCGCGCCGCGCAACTCTGCCTGTCCCTCCGCTTGGCTGCAGCAAGCCGCCAAGGATCGACAGCAACGTGCTCTTGCCGCAGCCGGACGGCCCAACGATTGCGACCACCTCGCCCGAGGCCACCGTGAACGACACCTTGTCGAGCACGTCCAGCGCGCCGAAGCGGTGGCTGATATGGTCGGCGATCAGATCCATATAACGTCCTTGCTCCAAAAGTTACGGCATCATGCGGGCCGCATGGTTCGAGACGCGCGGCGGGCCGCTCCTCACCATGAGGAGATAGGCCTTATCCCCACGGCCCAAGGCTATCCCCTCATCCTGAGGTGCGGCCGCTTTCTTGGCCGCGTCTCGAAGGACGAGGCCCCACACCATCAATCCGCCTTCACATATTCCTTCGCGATGATTGCGTCCGCCGAGAATCCCTTGTCGACAAAGCCCTGCTCCTGCAGCCACGCGATCTGGTTGGCGACATTCTTGACGTCGAGCTTGCCGTCGGGATCGATGTAAGCGCAATTGCCCACCACCTGTTCGACCGGGAGGTTGGTGTATTTGGCGATGATCTCAAGTAGCGGTTTTGTCTTGCCGTTGATTTCAGCCTTGCCGTCTTTCACGGAAGCGAGGATCAAGTCGATACTCGCGGTCAGCGCGCGCCAGCGCAGCCAGGAGCTTCGTCACCAGCGGATTGTTGACCAGCGTCTTCGGCGAGGCGAACACGGCGCCGAGCTGCCACGGCGTCTCGTCGCCGACCCAGCCGAGGAGCTTGGCGCCACCCGATTCCATCAGCGGGCGCGCGGTCGAGACCGGCAGCAAGGCTGCATCGACGGTTTCACCTTCAGCGCGGCCGCGGCATTGGACAGCGACTGCAGTGGCAGCACCTTTAAGTCGGCGAGCTTGAAGCCGTATTTGTCGGCGAGCAGGCCGAGCGAATAGTGAAAGCTGGAGCCGACCTGTGTCACCGCGATACGCTTGCCCGCAAGATCCTTCGGCGTCTTCAGGCCAGCCGCATAGGCGCTGTTGCTGGCGAAATAGCCAATCAGGGGATAGCCGGCCTTCTCGCGGCTCATGCCGCCGATCACTTTCAGCGTGCCCTTGCCGGCGAGATTGTAGAGACCTGCCGTAAACGCCGTAATGCCGAAATCGACATCGCCCGAGGTTGTCGCCACCGCGATCGGCTGCGCGGCATCGAAGAATTTCAGTTCGATATCGAGGCCTGCTTCACGGAAGTAGCCCTTGTCCTGCGCGATGAATACCGGCGCCGAGGACGACAGCCGCAGCACGCCGATTTTGGCCTTCAGCGCGTCGTCGGCCCGGGCCATGCCGCCCGCCGCCATCGCCAACAGGCCCGCCAGCGCAAGCCGTGCAAACTTCGTCATCCGGTCTCCTCCGTCTTTTCTTGTCACGGCCCCTCTGCATGGGTCGTCCCTGCGAACGCAGGGACCCATAACCACAGGACTTCGCGATAGCAAAACCGCTGGCCCAGTGCCCAAAGAAAGGCCGCGGCGTATGGGTCCCTGCGTTCGCAGGGACGACGTTCCATACTTCATCCCTTGCGAACACGCGGTTCTATACCCCTTCGGGCACGCTCTGGTCCCGCCCGATGAAGGCGCCCTGTTGTTTCAACGCTTGTTGCAACTTTTCAACCGCAATGTCGCGCGGAATCGTATTGCCCGATAGTGCCAGCGCCGCGGCCAAGCCGGCCGCCTCCCCCATCGCAAAGCAGGCGCCGGAGACCCGCGCCGCCGACTGGCCGTCATGGGTCATCGAGGCACAGCGGCCGGCCATCAGCAGATTGTCGATGCCTTCGGGGACCAGCATGCGATACGGCAATTCGTTGAACCCGCGCGATTCCGGTATCGGAGGGAATTTGAAGATCACGTCTCCCGCAACATGCTGTTCCATCGGCCAGCCATTGACGCCGATGGAATCCGTAAACGAGGCGCAGCCCAGCACGTCCTCGCCCGACAGCATATAGCCGCCGATCACCCGCCGTGTCTCACGGATGCCAAGCTGCGGCGGCAGGTCGACGATGTAGGATTTTTTCGAAGCCAGGCACCGTGCGCAGGAATTCGAACGCCTGGATCGCCTGGCGGCGGCCTTCGATCTCGCCGCGCGTCATCTGGTCCGGTTCAAGGCCGTTGACCGCGGTTCCGTCCTCGCGCGCGAGCTGCGTAAAATTCACCCGCCATTCGATTTGCGAGCGCTGCGGCCGCACGATCGCGGCCTTGCGCGGAAAGCGATGCGTGCCCGCCGCCGCAGCCTTCTCCATCAGCGCCGGAATCGTTCGCCAAGCCTCGCCAGCTTTCTCGGGATCGATACCATTGAGGCGGAACATCATCGAGGGGTAGAGCATGCTGCCGGCATTGTCGCCGACTTCAAAGGGAGCCCCGGCCCAGGCCGCGAGATCGCCGTCGCCGGAGCAATCGATGAAGACACCGGCGCGCACCGCCTGACGCCCGGCCTTGGTCTCGACCATCAGCGCATTGATGCGCTTTTCATCCACCATCACCACGCCGGCGCCGAGCGCGTGAAAGAGAATGTCGACCTTGTGCGCGGCCAGAAGATCATCCGCCGCAATCTTGTAGGCCGCGGTGTCGTACGCCTGCGCAAGGATCTTGCCGAGGATCAGATGCGGCGCATTCAGTCCGTCGAGCCGGTCGATCCGCGCGAGCAGATCGGACGCAACCCCCTGCACCACCCGATGCATCTCGCCATGGACGTTGGCATGCAGCCCGCAGAAGTTGGTGACGCCCGCGGCCGTGCCCATGCCGCCGAGGAAACCATAACGTTCGATCAGGAGCGTGCGGCGGCCAGCGCGCGCCGCGGCAACCGCCGCTGCAATGCCGGCCGGCCCGCCGCCTAGCACGGCGACCTCATATTCGCCGTAAAGCGGGATCTGCCGTGCGGGTTCGGTGATGGATTTGGTGAGCAAGTGGAAGTCCTGGATCGTGAGCGAGTGATGATGGGTCGGGCGAGCAAGTTTGGCTGTCTGGTCGAGAAACTGCTATAGTAACTCTTTGACTGGGGATGTGTATGATAGGATTCGGAGCGATCGGCGAGGCCGCGATAGGAGAGCTCCCAGACAGATTGATCAAGCAAATCCGTGATGGCGGCAACGTCACCACGTTGACTCTTTCGAGCCTGATTGTTCCCGAACGGGAGGATACTGAAGGCGTCCTTGTCAGATCATATGGACATCTGTAGCTCGAAATTGCCCGACAACTCGGAACCGATTGGTCGAAAGCATTTGAGCTCTCGCCCCGCCAATGGGAAGAGATGCTAGCGGGCGCCTTCGCCAAGGACGGTTATCAAGTAACTCTGACGCCACGAACAGGCGACCGAGGTCGGGACGTCATTGCCGTCAAGGGCGGCATCGGCAGTATGCGCATCCTCGGCTCTATGAAGAAGTATGCACCTGGTAATCTTGTGACGCGAGAGCATGTCCATGAAATGTTTGGCGTGGTGAGCACCGATCTAGGTGCCACTAAAGGATCATTGCGGCCACATCTGATTTCGCGCCACATCTTCTCAACGACCCGGGGCTTGCCAAGGCAATTCCGTACAGACTTGAACTTCTGAACGGAACGCAGCTTCAGGATTGGTTAAATGATCTTGTGAAGAAGGGTTAAAGAGCGGCTTCGGTGTAAGCATACATGGTCGAAAGCGTTACACCTTCCCCGTTCCCCAATTCGCCGCCCGCTTCTCCGCAAACGACGCCAACCCCTCCGAAGCCTCCTGCGTCTGGCGCCTGTCCGAGTGCATCCGCACCAGCCGCGCATAAACATCGTCATCCACGCTCATGCCGCCGAATGAGCTTTCCATCGCAAGCGCCTTGGTCTCCGCCAGGGCTTGCGGCCCGTTGGCAAGCAACTGCTCCACGACCTTGGCACCCGCGGCTTCTAGCTCTGCCAACGGCACCACCTCGTGCACGAGACCGATGCGGCGCGCGTCAGCGGCGCCGAAACGTTCGCCGGTCAGCGCGTAGCGGCGGACCTGACGGACGCCGATGGCGTCGCAGAGTTGCGGAATGATGATCGCGGCCGTCAGACCCCAGCGGACTTCGGTGATCGAGAACAGCGCATTGTCGGCGGCGATCACGACGTCGCAGGCGGAGATCACGCCGGTGCCGCCGCCGAAACAGCCGCCCTGCACCAGCGCGACCGTCGGAATCGGCAGAGTATTCAGCCGCTGCACCGCTTCGAACGTAGCGCGCGACACCGCTTCGTTTTCTGTCGGCGATTTCGGCCGCACCCCATTGATCCACTTCAGATCGGCACCGGCCTGGAAATGCTTGCCATTACCCTTCAGGACCACGACGCGAAGGTTTGGTTTCCTGCCCAGCTCATCCGTCGCCGCGAGCACGCCGTTGATGAGCCCGGCATCATAGGCATTGTTCACCTCGGGACGATTCAACGTGACCGTCGCGACACCGCTCTCACTAAGATTCCATAAAACCGGATTGGCGTTCATCCGCGGCCCCTTTTGTTCGGCATTTTGTTATGCCGGACAATAGGCCGGGATCGCAGGCGCTGTCACGGCCGCGCTGGATTATCTGCGGCTGCGCCGCTGCATCATATCGGACCTGTCGGCGAAGGAACTCCGGCGTGGGCGTGCCATCAAGGCCGCGCCCTCCGCAACCCGCCCTGTGCGGCGAACCTGTTGCGCCTGAACAAGGCTTATGAAAACTAGTTCGGACGATCCTTCCCATCAGCAGGACTTCTACATGCGGATATGCGTTTTCGGTGCGGGCGCTGTCGGCAGCCATTTTGCGGTTCGGCTCGCGCTGGCGGGGCATGAGGTATCCTGCGTGATGAGGGGTGCGCATCTCGATGCGGTGAAGGCCAACGGCCTCACGCTGCGCGTCGGAGACGCCGAATTTAAGGCCGGGATAAAAGCGTCTGATGATCCCGCCGCGCTGGGCCAGCAGGATGTGGTCATCTGCACATTGAAGGCGACCGGGCTGCCGAGTCTTGCCACCGGCCTCCAACCCTTGCTCGGCGAGGACACCGCCGTGGTGTTCGCGCAGAACGGCATTCCCTGGTGGTATGATATCGGGCTTTCCCCCACACACCCGCCGGTGCCGGATCTGGCCTTCCTCGATCCCGGCGGACGCCTTCACGCGGCGATCCCGAAGCAGCGGATCATTGGCGGCGTGGTGTTTTCGTCCAATGAGATTATCGCGCCCGGCGTCGCCGCGAACCTTTCGCCGGAACGCAACCGGCTCCTGATCGGCGAATGCGACGACCGTCCGAGCGAGCGGATCATGCAGCTACGCGCGGCGCTGAACGAAGCCTCGATCGAGTCGCCCGAGGTCGCGCAGATCAGGGAGACAATCTGGTCCAAGCTTTTGACCAACATGTCGATGTCGGTGCTATGCGTCCTGACCGGGCAAACCGCGCGCGCCGTTCGCGACGATCCTGCTCTCGCCGATGTCGTGCCGCGCCTGCTCGACGAAGCCAACAGCGTGGCGCAAAGCTGTTTTCCAGAAGTGAAGCGCGTGACGCGCTCCGGCCCCGCGCCGGCCCACAAGCCTTCGATCCTGCAGGACTACGAACTCGGCCGCGCCATGGAGATCGATGTGCTGGTGCGCGCTCCCGCCGCGTTTGCGCGCGCAGCCGGACTTTCGACACCGATGCTCGATCTGATGGCTGCGCTGGCGATCCGGCAGGCGCGCGACAAGGGACTCTATCAGGGATGAAGGGCCGGGTTATTCCAAAGCCGATCAGATCGCCTCCAGTCCTAGCCGCCGAAACAGCTTCCGATCGGCCTCACCTTCCGGATTGCCGGCCGTCAGCAAGGTGTCGCCGACGAAGATTGAGTTCGCTCCCGCAAAGAAGCAGAGCGCCTGCATCTCATCGGTCATGGCCGAGCGGCCCGCTGATAAACGGACATACGATTTCGGCATCATGATGCGCGCGAGTGCAACGATCCGGACAAACTCGATTGGCGCGATCGGTGCGGCGTCGGCGAGCGGCGTGCCGGCGATCGGAATCAACATGTTGATCGGAACGCTTTCCGGCGGCTCGGCCAGGTTCGCAAGCGTGACCAGCATCTCGACGCGGTCGGTTTCTTCCTCACCCATGCCGAGGATGCCGCCGCAACACACTTTCATTCCGGACTGCCGGACATTTTCCAGGGTGTCGAGGCGATCGGCAAACGTGCGCGTCGAGGTCACCTGCGGGTAGTAGCGCTCCGAGGTATCGATATTGTGGTTGTAGTAGTCGAGCCCCGCAGCGCTGAGGCGGTCCGATTGATCGCGGTCCAGCATTCCCAGCGTCATGCAGGTCTCGAGCCCCAACGCTTTCACTGCGCCAACCATTTCAACGATGGCATCCATGTCTCTCGGCTTCGGATTGCGCCACGCCGCGCCCATGCAGTAGCGCGTTGCGCCGCCTTCTCGCGCTTTCCGCGCCTCGGCGACGACCTTTTCGACGTCCATCAGCTTCGCGGCAACAAGACCAGTCGAATGGTGCGAGGACTGGCTGCAATAGCCGCAGTCTTCCGGGCAGCCGCCGGTCTTGATATTGAGCAGCTTGCTGAGCTGCACGCGGTTGGGATCGAAATGCCGGCGGTGAATGGATTGCGCCTTGAACAGCAGATCGTTGAACGGCAGCCGGTAGAGCGACCAGGCCGCCTCGCTCGTCCATGCCGGTCCATCCGCAAGCGGCGCCGTTACAGTCGCCTCGTCCCGCACTTCCAGCATCCTTCAATTCTCCCACCCTGATTGCCGTTTGGCCGTCATGGCACGCTGGCGAAGCTGACGCCAGCGGCGCTGGCCGTGCCTGTGAAAAATTGATCGTCGGCGCAAACCGACATTGACCGCGCTACGGCGGCATATCAGTCTCGTGCCGCGCAAGAAAAAGAAGCAAGCGGGAACCGAACATGCACGTCAAAGGCAAAGTCTGCGTCGTCACCGGGGGCGCGAGCGGGATTGGCGAAGCGGTGGCGCGCGCCTATGCGGAAGCCGGCGCGCGCGGCGTCGTCGTCGCCGACCTGAAGACATCGCGCGACAAGCTGGCGAAAGTCGCGGGCGATATCGATGGCCTGGCCGTGACCGCCGATGTCGGGCTTGAAGAAGACATCAGGGCGCTGGTCGCGGCGGCCGAAGACAAGTTTGGGCCGGTCGACGTGTTCTTTTCAAACGCGGGCCTCTCGCGCAAGGGACAGGAGACCGCCTCTGACGCCGACTGGGACGTCAGCTGGCGCGTCCATGTCATGAGCCACGTGTTCGCGGCGCGCGCGCTGGTACCCGGCATGCTCGCGCGGAGATCGGGCTATCTCCCTGAACACGGCATCCGCAGCGGGCCTTCTGGCTTCGCTGAACTCGATGCCCTACGGCGTCACCAAGAGCGCGGCGGTGGCGCTCGCCGAACATCTCGCCATTCAGTATGGCGACCGCGGCATTCGCGTGTCCGTGCTGTGTCCGCAATCGGTGCAAAACCGGCATGACCACGCCTGGCCCCAGCGCGGCAAGGGTGGATGGCGTGCTGCAGGCGCCGGAAGTGGCCCGCATGGTGATCGAGGCGATGGAGGCCGAACGCTTTCTGATCCTGTCGCACCCGCAGGTCGCCGAGTATATGCAGCGCAAGGCCTCCAGCCGCGACCGCTGGCTCACCGGCATGCGCCGACTGCGCGACAAGATCTACGGCGCGCCGCAATCAGCCTGAGGTCTTCGGCGCGAACGGCTGCAGAATGCCGGTGTAGCTCTTCGCGGCAGGCTGCGCATAAGAACCGCGCCGGGAGGTCGTGAGCTTCAGCCCAGCCAGCGCCTCGGCCTGTTTCACCGCAGCCGCCACGCCGTCGACGACGGGAACGCCAAATTTCAGCGACAGTTTTTGCGTGAGATCGGCCATGCCCGCACAACCCAGCACGATCGCCTCCGCGCCGTTGTCGAGCGCGCGGGCAATTTCGGCTTCCAGCTTCTCTCCGGCGCCCGAGCCCGGCTTTTCGAGATCGAGCACCACGACGTTGCAGGCCGTGACCCGCGCCCTTTCCGCAAAACCATAGCGGCGCACCAGCTCTTCGAGCGGCACGATCGAGCGCGGCAGCGTGGTGACGACGGCGATGCGTTTTGCAATCTGGCCCGCAGTCACGAGCGCCGCCTCGCAAATGCCGACCACCGGGAAGTGCGCCGCCGATCGCGCGGCGTCGAGGCCGGTATCATCGAAGCAGGCGATGATGCCGGCATCCGCATCGGGCGCGTTCATGAACGCCTGGATCAGGCCGGGAACGGCGAAGGCTTCGTCGTAATACCCCTCGATCGAGACGGGGCCCATTGACGATGTCACGGCTGATATTTCGGTGCCGGGCGCAGACGGCGCACGCAGCCGCGCCAATCGTCTCGGTCATCGATGCAGTTGTGTTCGGATTAACGATCAGGATTTTTGTCATGGACGCATCGTAGCCGGGACGGCGCGAAGTGCAACTCTTCACCGTCGTCCCTGCGAACGCAGGACCCATACGCCGCGGCCCGTGGAAAGGGCACAAGGAGAGACGGCTTTCTCTTCAAAATGTGATGCGGGTGGTTATGGGTCCCTGCGTTCGCAGGGACGACATCTGAGCTAGCCGGCTATTCTATCCACCCACGCCGCAAACGCATCCAGCGCCTCGTTCATCATGTCGCGATCATTCCGCCCCGAACTCTTCAGCACATGAAACGAATGGTCGGCGCCATCCGACAAACGCAGCGTCGCCCGCGATCCCAAGCCTTTGACGACGGGCTGGAGCAGGCTCAGCTCCGCGAGCGCATCGCGCGTGCCCTGCAGGAACAGCATCGGGATTTTTACATCGGCGAGATGCTTGGCGCGGTCGCTGGAAGGTTTTCCGGCCGGATGCAGCGGGAAGCCGAGAAACGCCAGCCCGCGAACGCCGGGCAAAGGCGAAACCGCCTGCGCCTGCGAGGTCATTCGTCCGCCGAACGATTTACCGCCCGCGATCAGCGGCAGCGAGGGACAGCATCGCCCGGCTTCCGTCACCGCGGCGCGGACGGCGGCGTGCGCCACCGCAGGCGGATCGGGCCGCTTGCTGCCTTTTTCCATATAGGAGAATTGATAGCGCAGCGTCGCGATGCCACGCTCGCTGAGACCGGCGGCAATCGCTTCCATCGACGAATGGGCCATGCCCGCGCCTGCCCCGTGCGCGAACACGTAACACGCACGCGCTTGCTGCGGCCGGGTCAGCAGCGCGGAGATCGTCTCACCGGGACGGACCTCAATTCGGAGCGATTGCGCGTCGGCTGCTTTCATCTGACCTGAACGGTATCCATCTGCATGGCCGCAACACTATACTGGAAAAAGCCCGGCGAAAGCCGAGCCGGCCGGGAACAGTTTTCGCAAGCGAGAAACCTCCGGCCGGATAAGGTCATTGCAGAACGGGCGTCAGGCAGCTGAAAGGAAGTCCCGCTTCAGCCCCATCTGGTCGACAAACGGCCTTTCGTCCGCCAGCGCCCGCTGGAATGCAGGCGTTGCCGTGATCTCGCGGAGATATCGCGCGAACTTCGGATACTGGCCGGCGTCGATCTCAAAGGCCAGATATTGATAGACGATGAAGTTCGACACGATCGCGATGTCAGCCAGCGTCATGGCGTCGCCGATCAGATATTTTCCTCCGATCTGCGATTCGAGATAGCCAAGGATTTTCGGCTGCACATTCGTCAGAACGTTGTCGACCGCGGCTTTGTCGGTCGGGACCTTGCGGATGTTGGGCCCGACGACCGTCTGGACGAACAGCGGGTGCACGACATGCCGATAGATGGTGCCGCCGGCATAGGCGTCGAACCACAGCACCCGGGCGTAGTCCCTGACGTCTTCAGGAAGGATTGGCGGCGCAGGCTGCTTCCTGTCGAGGTACAGGCAGATGGCGGTCCAGATCCGCCAGCGTGAACTCACCGTCCTGCATGACGGGGATCAACCCCGCCGGACTAAGCGTGCTCCAGTTGGCTGGCGGGTTACCGGGAACAACCGGGATCACCACTTCGAACTTGTAGTCGATCTTCTTCAGGATCGCGGTGACGATCGCCTTTCTTGTATGAACGGAAAGCGGAACGCCATGAATCGTAAGCATGTTCACTCCTGTTGAGGTGTGCCGCCGGCCGAAATTCGGCACAGCAGTTCTGGTGGCCGGAACGCACGTCCGGATTGGGCGGTTTGAGGAAAGCGACGAGAAGCTAGGCGGCTGGCCTGATCGGGAACTGGATTTCCACCAGGGCTCCCTCAAAGCCGGGTGGACCTGTAATGGGCTCCAGGAACACTTCGCGGCATGGTCCCGCGATCTGGTAGTTGTTGGCTTCGATCCAGGTGCCGACCGCGCCGAATGACGTGTGACTTTCCATGTTGGTGCCCGGCCGGACGAGGGTCGCCATGGTTTCCACCGCCGGCAGTTCGCTCGCCCGCAGCAGATAATCGCCGGTCAGGCGTACGCCGGCGTTCGAAGGCCGGGTCAGCGAAAATCCGATGTCGAGATCGAGCTTCTCGTCGTCATGATCGTTGCGGGCAACCACGATCAGTTTGTCACGCAGCGCCGGCCCTGATCTGCCGCGCGCCATCCTCGGCGACAAGGCGCACCATGCGGACCACCCTCGTCCATGTCGGCGCACGAACATTGCAGCGAGAGAAACGGCGTCGGCTCGACCGACTTGAGGATGACGTCGAAGCCCTCCGTTCCGCCGTGCCGGTCGATCTGCGCGATGCGGGATTCGATATGCCGCAACCGCGTCTCTTCCTGCCGCAGCGAACGCTCCACCTCCGCCCGCTTCAGGGTGAGCATGGCGCGCAATTCGGCTGGCGAGATCTTGTCCTCCAGCAGCGGCCCGATCTGCTCCAGCGACAGGCCGAGTTCCTTCAGGGCAAGAATGCTGTTTAGTCGCGGCAATTGCCGGATGCTGTAGTAGCGATAGCCGGTTTGGGCATCGATATGGGCGGGCTGCAGCAATCCGAGTTGGTCGTAGAACCGCAACTGCCTTGCCGACACCTGCGCAATCTGGGCGAATTCACCGATCCGAAACATCAAAGTTCTCTCAGCTTGCGATGAAGGCTTGCAGATCGCGGGTCACACGGCCCGCAAGGGAAGCATGTAGGAAGGTGCGACCGGCGGTCATGGGCGGGCTCCTCTGTTTCGAGGAGCGCGTTATGCGGGTTTGACGCAACGTCAAAGTCAAGCGGCTTTTTCATACGTGCCGGCGCCGCAAAACTGGCAAGCAATTCCTGGGCATATTTCACGGTGATCCCGCGAAATAAATCGATGAGATTTCCGGAGCTTCTTAAAATGCCGGCGTCGGCGCGAAATCATGCGCCAGCCTGGGCTACCGGATTTATGGACAGACTTATGATGCGACTATAAGGTGGCATGATACTTGAACACACGCCGAGGATGATTCGCTTATCCGGCGCTTTTGATAAACAGACGAATATTGAGCGCTAGCAGCGCGGTTTTGGGAAGGGGCAGCCATGCGCGGCATGAGGATTGCAACAATTGTTGTCGGGGTGCTGGTCGTCGGCGGCACTTACCTCGCCTTCAAGGACGATATCACACAGCTCTGGGACAATCTTCACGTAAAGATCGCGGAGTATCCGCAACCGAAGAAAACCGTCTGGCTCGACCAGGGCACCAGCAAGGAAAAACTGAGCTGGTACTATCACGCCGACCAGGGCACGCGGACGTTCGGCTTCCCCTATGAATGGTTCATGGCGCTGGAGCAGCCGACGATTCCATGGCTGATTTTCAACAAGGTCGACGATTTCAGCGAGACCACTTACCTCGACCGTTATGGCTTCATTCCGGATACCATCATCCCGGGCAAGAAGGAGCTTCCGATCGGCTTCGCAAAGGGCGGTCCGATGCTGGACCCCTCGGGCGCGCCGTGGAAGAACCCACGCACCAAGGAGAGCATGAACGGAATAGGCCTGACCTGCGCAGCCTGTCATACCGGGCGCTTCACCTACAAGGACACGGCGGTCGTCATCGACGGCGGACCGGCGCTCACCAGTCTCTTCACGATGAAACAGGGCATGGGCATCTCCCTGCTGCTGACGCGCTATATCCCAACCCGATTCAACCGGTTCGCCGAGAATATCCTGGGACCGGATTCCACGGTCGCCGACCGGGAGGCGCTGAAGGACCAGCTCAGCCAGGTCCTGAAGCAGTACGGCGAAGTCCAGGCGCTGGAAAAGCGCGTCGCTTCGCAGAGCATCCTTGAAGGTTATGGACGGCTGGATGCGCTCAACCGGATCGGCAACCAGGTGTTTTCAATCGACCTGAAGAAGCCGGAAAACTACGCCGGCTCGTCCGCGCCGGTGCATTATCCCCGGATATGGAATACGCCGTGGTTCGATTGGGTGCAGTATAACGGCTCCATCATGCAGCCGATGGTGCGCAACGCCGGTGAGTCGCTTGGCGTATCGGCGGAGCTCAATCTGACCGACCCGTCGAAGGGCCTCTATAAGTCGAGCGTGAACGTGGAGTCGCTCTATGACATGGAGCAGATGATCAAGGGCGACGCGCAGCCGAACGCGAAGGACGGTTTCCCGGGCCTGAGGTCTCCGAAATGGCCGAGCGACATCCTTCCTCCGATCGACCAGAAGCTGGCGGCGCAGGGCGCGGAACTCTACAAGACCCATTGTCAGGAATGTCACCGCCCGCCGGTGTCGAGTGCTGCGTTCTGGGACTTCAACAACAAGGACTGGTGGACGAAGAACGAGGCCGGCGAACCGATCCTCAAGGTCGAGAACGTTCCGATCTCGCACATCGGGACCGATCCCGCGCAGGCCGAAGACATGCTCAACCGGACGGTGGCGGTTCCCGCCCATCTCGACATCAAAAGCAGCAGCTTCGCATTCGCGCTCGGCGAGGTGGTCCAGAAAACCGTCAATTACGTATTCGACCAGAACAAGCAGCCAGTGAGCGAAGCGGACCGGAAGCGGATCGACGGATATATGCCGAACAACCTCCGGGGGCGAACTGGCCTACAAGGTCCGTCCGCTCAACGGTGTCTGGGCGACGCCGCCCTATCTTCACAACGGCTCGGTCCCGACAATCGAAGCACTACTGGGTCCGCCTGAAGACCGGCCGAAGAAATTCTATCTCGGCAACCGCGAATACGATCCCGTAAACCTCGGTTACATCTTCGACAAGATCGAGAACGGTTTCGAATTCGACACCTCGATTCGTGGAAACTGGAATACGGGGCACGAATTCAGGAAGGAATACAGCAAGGACAAGGAAATCAAGGGCGTCATTGGACCGGCTTTGTCACCCGCCGACCGAAAGGCGCTGATCGAATACCTCAAGACGCTCTAGGAATTTTCCTGGACCCGCAATCGCAGGCCCCTCGTGCAGGCATGTCAGGCCCGCGTCACCGCGGGGCCAGGATCGTGCCCACGCAATTGACCGCCAGTGCGCTTTACGCTGTTCTAGCAGGCATGATCGCGAGCGAATGAAGGCGACAAGAGCGGCGCCTGCGCGCGATTGGAAACGTTTCATTGTAGGAAACCTGCATGCCTCCCGCGACGCAAGACCAGCCACAACGTGCGCCGGAAGTCGGCGCGGCCTTCGACGCCGTCATTGTCGGCGCCGGCTTCGCCGGGATGTACATGCTGCACCGTCTTCGCGAACTCGGCTTCAGCGCGCGGGTGTACGAGGCCGGCGGGGGCGTCGGCGGCACCTGGTACTGGAACCGCTATCCCGGCGCGCGTTGCGACGTCGAAAGCATGCAATATTCCTTCTCGTTCTCCGAAGAACTCGACCAGCAATGGGACTGGTCGGAGAAATACGCGCCGCAACCGGAGATTCTGAGCTACGCCAATCACATTGCCGACCGCTTCGACCTGCGCCGACATATCCTGTTCGATACGCGCGTCACAGCGGCCACGTTCGACGAAACCGAAAAATGTTGGCGCATCGAGACCGATCGCGCCGACAAGGTGTCGGCCAAATTCTGCATCATGGCCGTCGGGTGTCTCTCGGCGGCCAACCATGTCCCCTTCAAGGGCCGCGAGGATTTTCATGGGCCGATCTACCACACCGGCGAATGGCCGCATGAAGGGGTGGACTTCACTGGACTACGCGTCGGCGTCATTGGCACCGGTTCGTCGGCGATCCAGTCGATCCCGATCATTGCCCAGCAGGCATCCGCGCTGACGGTGTTTCAGCGCACCGCGACTTACTCCGTACCGGCCTGGAACACAAAGTTGACGCCGGAGTATCGCAACGCGATCAAGTCCGACTACCCGGCACTGCGCGCGAAAGCCCGCGCACGGCCAACGGGTTTCTATTTCCCGTTTAACATGATGCCGGCGCTCGAAGCCGCGCCGGAGGAGCGCGCGCGGCAATATGAAGAAGCATGGCAACGCGGTGGATTGCCTTTCCTGGGCGCATATGGCGACTTGCTGTTCGAGAAAGCTGCCAACGACACCATCGCCGAGTTCGCACGCGACAAGATCCGTTCCATCGTCAAGGATCCGGTCACCGCCGAGATGCTGTGCCCTCATAACGTGTTCGGCTGCAAGCGCCTGTGCGTCGATACCGGATATTTCGAGACCTACAACTTGCCCCATGTGAAACTGGTCGACGTGTCGAAGACACCGATCGAGCGCTTCACGGCCGACGGCATCGAAGTGAACGGCACGGAGTATCCGCTCGACGCCATCGTCTGCGCGACCGGCTTTGCGGCGATGACGGGATCGTTCGACAAGATTGCGATCACGGGCCGCAACGGCAGGACCCTGGCGGAGAAATGGCGAGCCGGTCCCCGCGCCTATCTCGGTGTGGCGACGGCGGGCTTTCCCAATCTCTTCACCATCACCGGGCCCGGCAGTCCGTCGGTGCTGGCGAGCATGATCCAGGCAATCGAGCAGCATGTCGACTGGATGGCGGACTGCATGGCGCACATGCGCGACATCGGGGCTGCGACGGTCGAACCGGTGCAGGCATACGAGGATGAATGGGTCGAGCACGTCAATGAGGTGTCGAAGATCTCGCTGCGCTCGACCTGCAGCTCGTGGTATGTCGGCACCAACATCCCGGGACGCCCGCGCGTTTTCATGCCCTATATTGGCGGCTTCCCTGTTTATGTTCAGAAGTGCAACGAGGTCATGACCAACGGCTTCGAGGGCTTTTTCATGGAAGGCGCCGATATCGGCAACGAAGCGCCGCGTGTGCGGCTTACTGAGCGATGGCGCGTACCGCTCGACATCGAAGTGATCTCGCCCGCCGCGGTCGCCGCACGGCGCGTGCCGGTGGTGTGAAGGCGCGGTTTCGCTATCGGCTCGCCGCTAGCCGCAATCGCGGCTTGATCGTCTCTTCGAGTTGGGTCTTGAGTTGCTGCACCCGCGGATCGTTCGAATGCGCCGCGCATCTGCTTGAAGGAATCATTACCAATTGAGGGTAATCAGCGAGGCCCGCATTCGCTTGGCGGGTTGCCGACCTGCAAAGGACATGATTGCAGGAGGGCGGAGCGGAACCTATGGTGTCAGCCATATTCCCCGCGAGGCCCCGCATGATTACGCCGCTCGACCCCGTCATCGCCCAGATCATTCCGCTGCTGCCGCTGCGCGATCCCGATGTGATGACGCCGCAAAGCGCCCGCGATGCGCTCACTGCACTGGCGGCGTCGCGCGCGGCCGTCCCGCCACCGGCGGTGATGAGCGCGGAAGACATCAAGGTAAAGGGCGCGGCCGGCTTCCTTGCGGCGCGGGTCTATCGGAATACAAACGGAAAATCGCCGACGATCGTGTTTTTCCATGGCGGCGGCTGGGTCGCGGGCGACCTCGACACCCATGACCGGCAGGCGCGCTGGCTCGCGATCGAGACCGGCGCCGTCGTCGTCTCGGTCAATTATCGCCGCCCGCCCGAAGTGCGCTTTCCCGGCGCCTTCGAGGATGCCTTCGCCGCTACCCGCGACGTCATCGCACACATCGCCGAATTCGGCGGCGACGACAGGCGCGTCGGCGTCGCCGGTGACAGCGCGGGTGGCAATCTGGCGGCCACGACCGCCATCGCCTGCCGCGACGCCGGCATCAGGCTGGCAGCGCAATTGCTGGTCTATCCCGTCACCGACGTCTTCGGAAATTTCGCGGACGCAGAAGAGAACGCCCGCTTCCCCTCGCGCGCGGAAAATGCCGAGGGCTATTTCCTGTCGCGCGCCGTGATGGAATGGTTTTGCGGCCATTACCTCGCGGACCCAACCCACGGCACCGACTGGCGCGTGTCGCCCTTGCGCGCCGAAAATCTCGCCGGGCTGGCGCCGGCCGTCGTCACCACCGCCTGGTTCGATCCGCTGCGCGACGAGGGCAAGGCCTACGCCGAAGCGCTACAGGCCGCCGGCGTTCCGACCAGATATTATGACGGCCTGGGCCTGATCCACGGCTATTTCGGCCTCGGCGAAGCCTCCGAGACCGCCAGACATGAAGCGCAACGCGCACGCGCGGATTTCAAGGCGTTGCTGGAAAAGGGTGCGTGAATGAAGAGGTGCTCACGCATGCTTCATGCCGAACACTGCCGCTACGCTGCTTTTTCGCAACTGGCGCTCCTTATTCGCCATGTCCTATAGTTGTGATTTGGGGTCACGCGCGGTCTGACCGAGGCGGCCAATAATCGTAGTGGGCTGGGGCATCAATGGGTCGCTGGTTTTTTAGGGCACTACGTTCGTTCGTCTGTTTCGCAATATTGCTGCTGGGGATCGACCCGGGAATGGCTGGTGATCGCGTCGCCTTGATCATCGGAAATGGCAGGTACCAAAAAGTGCCGGCCCTTCCTAACCCACCCCAAGATGCTGCCGACATCGCAAGGGCGCTGGAGAGGCTCGACTTCAAAGTCACTCGGCTCGACAACGCGAGTGCGGCGGAAATGAGAAAATCGCTCGTTGAGTTTGGCCGCAGGGCGGACGGGTCTGACGTGGCGCTGGTGTTCTATGCCGGCCACGGCATGGAAGTCGGCGGAGAGAATTGGCTTATTCCTGTCGATGCCGAGCTTCAGAATGACACCGACATTGAAAGTGAAGCGGTCAGCCTCAGATCCGTAACTCTCCAGGTGGCCAAGGCGAGATCGCTCGGCCTGATTATTCTTGATGCGTGCCGCAACAATCCGTTCGCAAACAAGATGAGGCGTTCGCTTGGCCATCGTGCCGTCGACCGAGGGCTCGCGCGCACAGAACCCACCGACAATGTGTTGGTCGCCTATGCGGCCCGCGATGGCACGACCGCGAGCGATGGAACCGGACGAAACAGCCCGTTCACGACCGCCATCCTTCGCCACATCGAAACGCCCGGGCTTGAAATCTCCTTTCTGTTCCGCCGGGTAAGAGATGACGTGATGACCTCGACCAAGCGCGAGCAACAGCCGTTTGTCTATGGCTCGTTGTCGAAGGAGGAGATCTATCTGAAGCCTCCAATCGCAGCCACGGAGAAGGTGGCAGCGCCCAAAATCGCCAGAGAGGATGAGGAATTCTGGGAGGCAATCAAAACCTCGGATGTCGGTGGATTGTTCGAGGAATTCATAAGACGATATCGCAATAGCCCGCGCGTGGGCGAGGCACGACAACGATTGGCCAGCTTGTCGTCTCAGCAGCTCACATCGACGAGCGAAGCCGCCGATCAGACTAAATCCTTTCAACCCGGCACCGAGCCTCGGAATGCGCCATCACGCGAGGATGAAGCGCGAATCGCTGCCCTGGCGGCTGAGCTGAAATTCAAAATGCCTGGCTTTACCATGGGCGAGCTCAAGCCGGACGTGCCGCAATCCGTACGTCGATTTGTTGGAATCTGGGTCAACAAAAATGGCTACGAAGGCGGTGGTCGTCGCGCAATGCTCATCGTCACAGACGCGGCTTCGAACGGAGCGGTTGCTGGGTACTATGTCTGGGGACCACCCACAAAATCCTCCTGGGTACAGGATGAGCCTGGATACTCAAAGATCACGGGCCAGATCACGGATGGAGAGCTCGAAGTTCTATTTGCCACGATAAAGATAACAGCGCGATTGGACGGTCGGAGCCGTTTGATGGTTCGCCTCAAAACGACCCATGGAAGAGAAAAAACTGGGACGGGCCGCTTTTCGGGCGTGTGGCAGCTCGAGAAAGGGAGCGCCGCGGAAACATCTCAGAAGGGTCGAAACGGGAGTGTAGAAAAGAGAGCGACTTCAAAGCCCGATCCGAAATCTCAGACGCAGGACCGGAAACCCACCAAAAATGCCGCGAGCAACAATTCGCAGCAGACAATTTGCGGCCCGGGCGGCTGTCGGCCGGTCCCGAAAGGCTGTCATGTCGTGTCGGGCAATCCCGCAAAACCCTGGACCGGCGGATCCTCATATCAGAGCGTGGTCTGCAACTAGCAACGGCTTCGCTTGGCACTCACCCTGGGGAGCCACCTCTTGCCGGGGAGCCGAAAAAAATAAGGCCTTGTGGCGCTAATGAGCTGGCGATCCCGGCATGACTCGAACATGCGACCTACGGTTTAGGAAACCGTCGCTCTATCCAGCTGAGCTACGGGACCGCGGACCCGCTGGGTAGGCGGGTGCTTGGACGCTTCATACCAAAGCGAGCGTAGCATCGCCAGCCCTCCGGACCACCCATCGGATCGTGCTGAAACGCTAGGTTCCGGGTTGCCGGAGCAGGATCGCCAAGCCAAAAGGAGCCGTCCGCCGACGGCTCGAGACGCTTCCCTACGCCTTGATGTTGTTCTCGCGCACGACCTGGCCCCAGATGCTCACCTGCTTGGCGAAGAACGTCGAGAAGTCCTTGCCGTCGGCGAGCAGCAGCGACATCTGTTGCGTATCGCGCAGCTGCGCCGCCACGGCCGACTCGCTCAAAATCTCCTTAACCGATTTCGCAAAGCTGGAGACCATTTCGGGCGGCGTGTCCTTGGGCGCGAAAATGCCCCACCAGGCCAGCGTCTCGAAATCGGGGTAGCCCGCTTCGGTCGCGGTCTGCGTGTCCTTGAGTACGGGCAGCCGCTCACGCCCCAATTGGAGGATGGGGCGAAGCATGTTGGTGCCCAATTGCGCCGTCACCAGCGCCGCCGATCCCACGATCAGATCGACATGGCCGCCGAGCACGTCGTTCATGGCGGGACCGCCGCCGCGGTAAGGTACGTGCGTGATCTCGACACCGGCCTTCTTGCCGAGCACGGTCATCGCGAGATGGCCGAGCGTGCCGATGCCGACGGAGGCGTATTTCACCGCGCCGGGGTTGCCTTGCAGGCCGCCACGACGTCGGCAAAGGTCTTGTACGGCCGCTCGGCGTTGGCGGCGACGACGTAAGGCGCGGTGCCGACCAGGAACACCGGCACCAGATCCTTCTCTACATCCAGCCCCGGCTTTTCCAGGATCGAGGGAATCACCGCGTGAGAGTCGAACGTCACCAGAAACGTCGCGCCGTCAGGCGCGCTTTTGGCGACCTGCACGGCGCCTAGCGAGCCGGCCGCGCCGGACTTGTTTTCCACCAGCACGGTCCGGCCGAGCTTCGTCTGCAGATGGGACTGCAGCAGCCGCGCCAGCGCGTCGGTGGATCCTCCCGGCGGAAACGGCACCACCAGCGTCATGTTCTTGGCCGGCTGGGCCAACGCCGGCGCGACCGCGAACGCGGCCGACGCCGCAAGCAAATTACGTCTGGTAATCTTCACCAAGGCTCTCCTCCCGATTGTCGCTGCGCTTTTTTGTTTTTGGTCGCAGACTTTACGAATTGCCGAAGCCCGATCCAGCCTTCTTGTACTCGGGCCGCGGCGGGCTGAAGATGTCAAGCACGCGGGCCCCCTCCGGTCCAGCCCGCATCGTGTGGGGCACGTTGCCCGGCGTGCGCCAGAAATCGCCCTTCTTGACCGGAATTTCCTCGCCACCCTGAACCCGGATCGCCGAGCCCTCGAGCAGCACGCCCCATTGTTCCTCGGGGTGGTGATGCAGCGTGCCTTGCGAGTGCGGCGCCAGCGTCACCACCGACAGCATCGCGTGCTCGCCCGAGAAAATGCGCGTCGTCAGCCCCGGTGCGAGATCGCGAAACAGGCCGTCATCCGGGTTGTCCAGATTGTGAAATTCTTCCCTCTGACTCATCGTTCCTCCCTCGCGCGTCGCGCGTCTATCAAGACTTGCCGTAGCTGCCCTGGTAGCGGCCTTCGCGGATTGAGGCGATCGTTTGCTCTTCGCGCGCCACCTGGGCGCGGACCGCCTCGAGCACTGTGGCCGCGATCGAGACCGGAAACGACACGACGCCGTCCTCATCGCCGACCACGATGTCGCCAGGGGCGATCACCGATCCGCCGATCGAAACCGGCACATTGATTTCGCCCGGCCCGCTCTTGTAGGGGCCGCGGTGAATGGCCGCGCGGGCGAAGCACGGAAAATCGGACGCGGCGAACGCCGCAACATCGCGGATGGCGCCATCGATCACATAGCCCGCCGCGCCTCTGTATTCGGCGATGGTCTTCATGATCTCGCCGACCAGCGCCCGCGTCTCGTCGCCGCCGCCATCGACCACGATCACATCGCCCGGCCCGACCAGTTCGAGCGCGCGGTGGATCGCAAGGTTGTCTCCGGGGCGCGTGCGCACGGTGAACGCGGCTCCGACCAGCCGGCCGCCACGATGGAAGGGCCGCAGGCCCACCGCCCCTGGAAGCCGGGCGAGGTTATCGCTGATGACAGATGTCGGCGCGTTCCTGAACGCCTCGATCATTTCCGGCGCGGGCTTTGGCACGCTCGTCATGGCCGTGGTGATGCTCATACAGACTGTTTCCCCCTCAAGGCTTCAGCATGTTCGGGTGTGTAACCGTCCGCTGGGACGGCCGAAGCATCGTCTTCTGTCATTCCGCCCCCTGACGCAACATCGGCAGCCGGCGGCCGTGAGCGGGATTGCGCCCTGAACCACCGGTTCATGCGCACTGCAATGCCGGCCCACATGGAGCTTCCGCCACTCCGAAACAAATAGCATTCTGTATGAGCAGGTATAATGGATTTGGATAGGTCACAGAGGCCAGCCTCGAACCCCGGTCGCCTGACGGCTCCTTAACACGAAGTTAACCAGACCGTCCGACGCTAGGATCGCATTCGATGATTCGCACGCCGGTCACCTCAAAATGCTATTTCAGAACCTTCTTCCCTCACCGGCGCTTTCGATCACGCAATTTTTCGACATCGACGCCTTCCGGCCGGTCGAGTTTGTCGCGGACGCCCGCAGCGTCCCACTGGACCTCGTGAACTTTCACACCGCTCGGGCCGCGGTGCAACTCCCCGCCTGCCAGATTACGGTGCTTCACTCGTTTCCTCGCATCCTTGACGTCAGCTACTGCGCGCCGCACGGCGTCGTCATCTTCCAGCTTGAGGACGACTACGAAGTATCGGTGAACGGTATGTCCGTGAACGGGCCAGCATTCATCGGGATGCGCGGCAAGCTGGATTGCCAGTTTGTCGAGCCACGCGGGTCACTGCACGCCATCATCACGCTTTCCGAAGGTCTGCGAGACAGGGAATGGTTCGATACGCCGGACGAACTATGCGCGTTCGCTCCCGCCACGGGCTCTCTGGTGAATGTCAGGTCGATCGTTCTCGCCGTTCTGAAAACAGCTTCCATTGGGCCAGAACTGATGCTGGATGCTCGCCTTGCGCTTGCCATGCAGGAAGCGCTGCTGGCCGCCATCGATGACATGTTCCGCCGCGGCAGGCCGCCGGAATTGTCGGGCAGGCTTGCGAGCAAGAGCTATTGCCGTCTGGTTCGCATGGTCGACGAATATGCCGCATATCATGCCGCCTCGGCGATCTACAGCGCCGACCTCGCCGCGGAATGCGGCGTATCGGTCAGAACGCTGGGCACCGCCGTCGCAAGCGTTCGCGGCATGAGCCTGCATCGCTATTTGCGCCTCAAGCAGCTTTGGTCGGCCCGAGCACAACTCGTAAAAGGATCCGGCGCCATCACCGTAACGTCGTGCGCCAGAGCCAACGGCTTCCATCACATGGGCGAATTTGCAAGGCTCTATCGCGCGGCCTTCCACGAAACGGCATCGCGCACACTGGCCCGCGCGCGAGGAATTGACTGATTGTTGCCACAATGTGGCACGCTTATTCCGCGCGTGTAGCGATGGTTCGCCGCTAATGGAGGCGGAGTTCTCGCCTTGTGGTGCCGTCGTTGAATTTCCTTAGCAATTCTCGGCCCTTGGCGCTGTGTTCCGTCGGTCACAGAGAGGCAATTGGTCTCAACGCCAGCGGGAAAACGAGATAGTTCCGGGGTGACAGCGCTGTCAAAATGGTGACAATCGATTCGATTAAAGTTCCATTGGAATTCGACTGGAGAATCTCGTCCGTGATCGCCTCACGTGCCTTTGCGTTTGTTGTTGCCGTCATCGGAAGCCTGGTCATGCTGGCGCCGGTGCGCAGCGATGCGCAGTGGTGGCGCAGCACGCCCGTCGATTTCGAGTCATGCGCCGATGTGGCCGAGAAGGCGAAGACGAAAGAAGAAAAGACGGCGGCGCTCGCCGAATGCAACGCGAAGTTCGCCGGCCGCCGCAAACCCGGCGGCGGCTACACCTATTACGATTTCATGCAGGATCGGACCTTCGACATCGCAGGCCCCAACCCGACGCCGGAAGAGCAGAAGAAGATAGACGAGCAATATACCGCCTATCTCGAGCGCGAGCGGCGCAACCATATCGCCGCTACACTGGCGGCCAAGCAGCATCAGCAGCAGGAGCCGGCTCAGCAAGCACAACAGGTGCAGCAGGTCTCGCTGCGCTCCGAACAGGTATCTCCGCTGGCTGAAACCGAAAGGGTGCCGGTGCCGGTGGCAAGCCCGATCAAGCAAGCTGCGCGCATCAAGGCAGCGAACTGCGCGAAGAACTCGTTCTCCTGTGAATGGCCGCGGCTCTCTGAGAGCATCAACGAACTGAAAAAGCTGTTCAACCCGGCCCAGCCAACCAAGCAGAAGAAGAGCTGACGGTCTCGTCATTCCAGGGCGCGCGTAGCGCGAGCAGAACCTTCCATCCGGATCGTCTCGGCATCGACGGTATCAATTCACGTGTTTCTTCTTGCCGCGACGGGCAGGAGCCGGTTTCACGATCGGCAATGCGGCCGCCCGTGACGCCGCCCGCTGCTCCTGCAGCCGCGCGTCGTAGCCCGGCGACGGCGTCACCGTCGGCGGCGCGGCATGCGCAGGAATCAGTGATACCCAGCCGGCAAAAGCGGCAATCGCCAACAACACAAGACCAGTTCGTTTCATACCGCTTCTCCCGTCGGCCGCACCTTGACGAAATGCGCCAGATCGGCGCCGTTTCAAGGCAAGTCCAAATCAATTGGTATCGCGAATCTGCTCCGGCGTCAGTCCGGGTGAACCCTTGGCCTCCTGCTCGGCCTGCCGGATCAGCTCCACAATCCGGCGCGACAGCGGCGCGTCCAATCCGCGCCGTTCGGCGATCTCGGTGATGACGCCCTGCAGATAGTCGACCTCAGTGCGGCGGCCGCGCTGCAAATCTTCCCACATCGACGAGCGCGCCTCGGGATCGATTTTCATCGTCCGTCCCAGGAACGCGTCGAAGATTGGGTCCGGCAGGCGCAGCAACGGCGGCATCCAGCCCACCGGGATTGGCGTCGGCGAGACCGGCTTGATGCCCTCGGCGCGGATCGCGGCCAGGCCCTCCGCCACCTGATCCGCGAACAACCGGCGCCACGGCCGTTGCGCGAGTTGGCGGCGCAGCGGCAGATCAGCCAACGCATTGAGCGCGTTGTTGAGATTGAGCAGGAGCTTGCCCCATAACACGCCGTCGATGTTGTCCGTCGGCCGCATCGTCAGGCCCGGCACCGACAGCTTTTCGGCCGTGCGCGCATCGTCCTGCTCGATGACGATGTCGCCCGAGGTGGCGCGATGAAACCGCCCGTTGCCGAGCGCGATCACGTTGAACGGCACCATGCCGCCGAGCACGCGCCGTCCCGGCAGCCGGTTGCGCAGGACGGCTGTATTGCCGACGCCATTCTGCAGGCTGACGATGACGACATCGGACGGGGCGTGCCGCGCGATGACGTCGGCCATGCCGGCGGTATCCGCGCTCTTGACCGTGACCAGCACCATAGCGGCGTCAACAAAGATCGAGGGATTTTTCCGACAATGCGAACTGGTTCGCAGCTAGCGTTTGATCGAAGCCCTCAAAACTCGTCGGCCGCAGGCCACTGGCTTCTACTTCGTCCACCACGCGCGGGCGCGCCAGCAGCGCCACACGACGCCCGCCTGCCGCCAACATGCCGCCGACGAAGCAGCCGATGCTGCCCGCCCCCGCGATACCGATCGTCCGATCCGAGTTCATCCCGTTGCTCACCGCGTTGCACCTGGCTTCGATAGCAGAACCATCGGCCGGTGCCTATGAACGGCAGGACCATGCCGGGCCGCCGCGCCTTGTAACCGTCATGGGCCACCGTTATGTTTCACGCGGGGCTACGTGCAGGAGACAACCATGGGTTTACTCGACGTACTCAACGGCATGCAGAACGGCCCGCGTGGCCCGAGCACTCCCAGCGCAAAGGATGACAGCGGCGGAATGTCGCCTCTGACCATGGCGATCCTCGCGCTGCTCGCCTGGAAAGGCATCAAGCATTTCAGCGGCAATCAGACCGGCTCCGCGCCACAACCGGCGCCCGCACCCGGCAACGTGAACGCCGGCATGCCCGGCGGCGGCATGGGCAGTGACCTCAGCGACATGCTCAAGGGTGGATTGGGCGGATTTCTGGCGGGCGGCGCAGCCGGCAGCATTCTGAGCGGCGGCCTCGGCGACCTCCTGAAGCAATTCCAGCAACAAGGGCTGGGCGATCAGGCCGACTCGTGGGTCAGCAACGGCCCCAACAAGCAGGTATCGCCCGGCGATCTCGGCAGCGCGCTCGGCGCAGACCAGATTGAAGCGCTTTCCGCCCAGAGCGGACTCTCGCGCGACGATTTGCTGCAAGGCCTCAGCCAGTTTCTGCCCGACGTCGTCAATCATCTGACGCCGGACGGACGGCTTCCGGACGAGAACGAATTGTCGGGTCGGATTTAACGCCGCGTCAGCGCGGCGGCCATCGCCGCGCTGCTTCACCATCGACGCATCGGAAAGGGACAGCCATGAGCGGCATTATCTGGATCATCGTGGTCGGCTTTGTCGCCGGCATCATCGCGCGTATCCTTTCGCCGGGCCAGAACAACCCGACCGGCTTCATCCTGACCACGGTGCTCGGCATCGCCGGTGCGTTTCTCGCGACCTTCATCGGCCAGGCGATCGGCCATTACGGCCCCGATCAGGGCGCCGGCTTCATTACCGCCACCATCGGCGCGCTGGCGGTGCTGTTCATCTGGAACAGGCTCGTGGCTAGAGGAATGATTTCGGATCCGGGTAATAGGTGACGGCGTAGGCCACCGCCGTCATTGCGAGGAGCAAAGCGACGAAGCAATCCATCTATCCCCGAATGGCGGCATGGATTGTTTCGCGGAGCCTGTCATCGGGCGCGCATTCGCGCGAGCCGTTGGCTCGCAATGACGAACTTTAGAGAACCAGATGCATCCCCGCATCCATGCGGACGTACTCGCCGGTCATGTTGCTCGACGCGGGGGACGCGAGGAAGCACACCAGTTGCGCGATGTCCTCGGCCGTTGAGGCGACCTTCAGGGCACTTTCGCCACGACGGCGTCGCGCACCGCCTTGGCGCCGGCCTCGCCGCGGCCCTTGGTGAACCAGGGCGTATCGATATAGCCGGGGCAAACCGTATTGACGCGGATCAGCGGCGCCAGCGCGCGCGCCAGCGACTGCGTCATGGTGTTCAGCGCGCCCTTGCTCGCGGCATAGGCGACCGACGAGCCGCCGCCGGAAATGCCGGCGACCGACGACACGTTGACCACGGCGGACGCTAGCCCCGACGCCTTCGCGCCGGCCTCGAGCTGCGCGCGCGCCGCACGGATCATCTGGAACGGGCCGATCGTGTTCACCGCATAGATGCGCTGGAAATCCTCGGCCGAAAGCCCGTCGAGATCGTGATGCGGCACGTGCTTCGTGGTGCCGGCATTGTTGACGAGCACGTCGAGACGGCCCCATGAAGCTGCGGCAGCCGCGATCTTCTTGCAGTCCTCATCGCGCGAAACGTCACCCTGCACCACCACGACTTCGGCACCGGCGCTGCGGCAGAGGTCGGCGGTCGCCTCGGCTTCGCTCTTGCTGTTGGAATAGTTGACGACGATGCGCGCGCCGCCCTTTGCCAGAATGGCCGCGGTGGCCGCCCCCAGGCCGGAGGCAGAACCGGTTACGATCGCGCACAGACCATCCTTCGACATCCGCATTTCCTCTTGTTGTTCGTGAATAGGGTTTCGAGCCGCCCGTGGTAGGTCGAGGCCCTTACCATATCGTGCGGAAAAGTGCGCGCAAATCCGCCAAATCCGTTGCGCGGAATTTATTCATTGCCCGGCGCGCTTCATGCCACCGCCGCAGGCGGCCCTGCGGGCAGCGCTTGTCACGGCTATGGCTTTTGCCCATCATAAAGCGCAAGAAAAGACCGCACCCGAGACCTTGGCGCAAGCGCAAAAGGCCGGGCCGGGCCAATCAATATCGGGGAACGCCGTGGCGGAGAGTGAGAACATTGTTGCCGAGACCGCGGAGAAGATCTTCGCTGATCTCGCCGACGCCCAGACCATCAATCGCGACCAGAAAGGCGAGTGGAAAGCGCCGCTGTGGCAGGCGCTATCAGAAGCCGGCCTGCCGCTGTCCTGGGTGCCGGAGGATTGCGGCGGCTCTGGCGCAAGTCTCGCCGAAGGTTTCAGCGTGCTGAGTGTTGCCGGTCGTTTTGCCGTGGCCGTGCCGCTGGCGGAAACCATGCTGGCGGGATGGCTACTGGCGCAGGCGAAAATCTCTTCGCCCGACGGCGAGATGACGGTGGTGCCCGCGAGTCCGAAGGACCGGATTACCGTCAATGCCGACGGCAGCCTGTCGGGCAAGGCCCGCGGCGTACCGTTCGCCAAATCTGCCAAGCACATCGCGGTACTCGCAAGCGATGCGAAGGGCGGCCTGTCAATCGCGCTGGTCGACGCTACAAAATGCCGGATCGAGACCGGGCTCAATCTCGGCGGTGACCATTCCGATACCGTGACGCTGGACAAGGTGCAGCCGGTCACGATCAGGCCGGCGCCCAAAGGTTTCGACCAGACGCAACTGATGCTGATGGGCGGCGTCGCACGGTCCTTGCAGATCGCCGGCGCGCTGGAATCGATGCTGGAAATTTCCGTACGCTATTCCAACGAGCGCGTCGCGTTCGAAGAAGATCTCGAAGTTCCAGGCGGTGCAGCACAACCTGGCGCGGCTCGCCGGCGAGTCAGCGGCGGCGCTTGCGGCGGCCACCTCGGCCGCGGACGCCTTTGCCAACGCCGCGTCCTTCAACGACGAATTATTCCTCGAAGCCGCCGCGGCAAAAATCCGCTGCTCGGAGGCGGCGGAGAAAGGCGGCGGCATCGCGCATCAGGTGCACGGCGCGATCGGCTTCACCATCGAGCACATCCTGCATCGCTATTCGCTGCGCGCGCTGGCGTGGCGCGACGATTTCGGTTCCGAAAGCTACTGGGCGGTCGAGCTCGGCAAGCTGGTAGCCAACCGCGGCGCCGATGAATTGTGGCCGCTGGTGGCCTCGCGCTGACATCCATACCGATTTGCCTGCATAGAAGTCGAGACCCACAATGACCGCAGCCCTCCGTTTCGATCCGATCCGCCTGCCGCCCGAATGCGAGCAGCTCCGCAAGGAAGTGCGCGCCTTCCTCGCCGAGGAAATCGCCGCCGGCACGTTCGATCCGCACCAGCCCAACCGCGAGGACACCGACGTGCCGGAATTTTCCCGCAAGGTCGGCGCGCGCGGCTGGCTCGGCATGACCTGGCCGAAGAAATATGGCGGCCACGAACGCTCGTTCCTCGAGCGCTATGTCGTGACCGAGGAAATGCGCGTCGCCAACGCGCCGACCCGGCGCTTCTTCGTCGCCGACCGCCAGAGCGGCCCGGTGCTGCTCAAATACGCGCCCGAGAGTATCAAGATGGACATCCTGCCGCGCATCTGCCGCGGCGAGGTCTGCTTTGCGATTGGCATGAGCGAGCCGAACTCCGGCTCCGATTTGTTTGCGGCGAAGACCCGCGCCACCAAGACCGATGGCGGCTGGTTGATCAACGGCACCAAGATCTGGACTTCCTCGGCCCATATCGCCGACTACATGATCGCGATTTTCCGCACATCGCCGCCGACCAAGGAAAACCGCCGCCACGGCCTGACGCAATTTCTGGTCAAGATGAAGCAGCCGGGCATTCAGGTGAATCCGATCGGCCAGATCACCGGGCAGTATGAATTCAACGAGGTCGTCTTCACCGATCATTTCCTTCCCGACGATCATGTGCTCGGCGAAATCGACGGCGCCTGGAAGCAGGCGACCTCGGAGCTTGCCTATGAGCGCTCGGGCCCCGAACGGTTTCTGGAAACCTATTACGTGCTGACCGAGCTGGTCCGCGCGGTCGGCAACAACCCGGATACCCGCAGCGCCGAAGGCATCGGCCGCCTGGTGGCGCAGGTCCACACCATGCGCCGCATGTCGGTTTCGGTGGCGGGCATGCTGCAGGCCGGCAAGGAGCCGGTGGTCGAGGCCTCCATCGTCAAGGACATCGGCACCGTGTGGGAGCAGCAACTGCCCCATCGCGTGCGCGACCTCGCCGCCTTCGTCGAGGAAACCGCCACCAATCGCGAGACGCTGGAACATCAACTGTCATTCGCGATCAAGACCGCGCCCAAGCTGACGATCCAGGGCGGCACCACCGAAGTGCTGCGCGGCATCATCGCCCGCGGGCTTGGCTTGCGCTAGGCGCGCGGGACTGGTTTGCGCTAATTCAAAGAGGAAACCGTTATGACCAAGTACACTGATATCGGCGTCGAGAGGCACGGCCATGTCGGCCTGATCGAAATCCGGCGGCCGCCGCTGAACTTCTTCGATATCTCGCTGATCAATCAGATCGCGGACGCGTTGGAGGAATTCGACCAGGATATCGAAATCCGCTCGTCGGTTCTCGCCGCGCAAGGCAAGGCCTTCTGCGCCGGCGCCAATTTCAACGATCCGGCGCGGCAGGAGCAGGAGGCCGCCGAGGCCAAGGGCGATCCTGCCGACAGCTTGGGCTCGATCAACAGCCTTTATCTGCACGCGGTGCGCATCTTTCGCGCCAGGAAACCGATCGTCGCGGCCGTGCATGGCGCCGCCATCGGCGGCGGCCTCGGGCTCGCAGTATCAGCGGATTTCCGCGTCACCTGCCCCGAAGCGCGCTTCTCCGCCAACTTCACCAAGCTCGGCTTTCATCCCGGCTTCGGCCTGACCACGACGCTTCCCGAACTGGTCGGCAAGAACAATGCGGAATTGATCTTCTACACCAGCCGCCGCGTCACCGGCGAGGAAGCAACGAGGATGGGCCTCGCCAATGTCTGCGTGCCGCAGGATCAGGTGCGCACTGAGGCCATGAAGCTCGCCCAGGAGATCGCCGAGTGCTCGCCACTCGGCCTGCTCTCCACCCGCGCCACCATGCGCGCCGGCCTCGCCGACCGCGTACTCGCCGCCACCAATCACGAACTCGCCGAGCAAAGCCGGCTGCGCAAGACCGAAGACTTCAAGGAAGGCGTCAAGGCAACCGCCGAACGGCGGGTAGCAAACTTCAAGGGACGCTGATTTTACGCAGCACTCTCAAGCATCGTCCCTGCGAAAAGCAGGGACCCATATCCACAGGGCGTTGCGGTTGACGCGAGCTTGTCGTTCCAGGTTTCGCAAAGTTAGCATCGGTGGTTTATGGGTGCCGGCTCGCGCAGAGCCTGTCATCGGGCGCGCATTCGCGCGACCCGTTGGCTTGGCCAGGACGATAGAGTTAGGCCACCGCAATCTCCACGACGATCTTCCCCGTCGTTACCTGCTCGCCTTCGCTAACGTCAATGGCCGACACCGTGCCGGCGACACCCGCCGTGTGGACATGCTCCATCTTCATCGCTTCCAGCGTCATCACAGGCTGGCCAAGCACAACCTGCTCGCCGGGCTTGACCAGCACCGCAACCACGCGGCCGTTCATTGCGGCGCGCACCTTGCCGTCGCCGCCGGCCGCCGCGGCTGAAACCGGCGCTGCAAGCGTCAGGTCGCGGACGGCAATCGTGACGCCGCGGTGCAGGATATGGAGCCGGTCGCCATCCCGATGGAATCTTGCAGATTCCATCATGCCGTCGGTGCGGAAGCGAATCGTATCGCGGCCGAGTTCGTCAATCTCGAAACGCTGTTCGCCGCCCTCGATGTTCGCGACATAACCGCCGCCGCGTTCGCGCACGATGTCGACCTCGTGCACGCCATGACCGAAATCGATCCGCATCGTCAGGGGAAACGTCGCTGCCAGGGACCGTCCGCTTCGCCAGGGCGGCGCATGCGGATTGGTGACGTAAAGCAACAGCGCCGCAAGTGCCGCTTCCGCCTCGTTGTTCGCGCACGGCGCCAGCAGTTCATCGCGATGATTGCCGATGAAAGCCGTGGTCGCTTCGCCCATGGCAAAGCCTGGATGGCGCAGGCAGGAAATCAGGAACCCCTGATTGGTGGTGACACCGAACGCTACGGTTTGCTCCAATCCGCAGATCAACCGGCCCCGCGCCTCGTTGCGATCGGCGCCATGGCTGATGACCTTGGCGATCATCGAATCGTAGAACGGCGGGATTTCCGCGCCGGATTGCAGCGCGTGCTCGACGCGGACGCCGTCCGGTACCTGCCAGAGCGTCACCCTGCCGGACTGCGGCATGAAATCATGACCCGCGTCCTCGGAGCACAGCCGCACCTCGATCGCGTGACCGGAAAACTTGACGTCCTCCTGCTTGAGCCCAAGCGGCTCACCGGCGGCGATGCGCAACTGCAATTCGACCAGGTCCAGCCCGGTGATCGCCTCCGTCACGGGATGCTCGACCTGCAGCCGCGTGTTCATCTCCATGAAATAGAATTCGCCGTTCTGGTCGAGCAGGAATTCCAGCGTGCCGGCGCCCTCGTAGCCGATCGACTTGACCGCAGCGACGGCGACAGCGCCCATGCGCGCCCGCAGTTCCGGCGTCACCTTGGGTGACGGCGCTTCCTCGATCAATTTCTGATGCCGGCGCTGCACCGAACAGTCGCGCTCGCCCAGATGAATGGCGTTGCCGTAGCGGTCACCGAACACCTGGATTTCGATGTGACGGGGATCAACGACGGCGCGTTCAAGGATCACGGTCGGATCGCCGAATGCGCCCTGCGCCTCGGACCGTGCGCTGCGCAGCGCGTCCGGGAACACAGCCGCATCCAGCACATGTCGCATGCCACGCCCGCCGCCGCCGGCGACCGCCTTGATCATCACGGGGAAGCCGATCTTCCTGGCCTCCGCCAACATCAAGGCATCGCTCTGGTCAGCGCCCTGATAGCCAGGCACGCAGGGCACGCTGGCCTTTCGCATGATGTCCTTGGCACCGGCCTTGTTGCCCATCGCCCGGATCGCCTCCGGCGACGGCCCGATGAAGACCAGTCCGGCATCGCGGCAGGCCTGCGCAAAATCCTCGTTTTCCGCGAGAAACCCGTAGCCCGGATGCACCGCGCTGGCGCCGCTGGCCTTCGCGGCGGCAATGATGGCGTCGATCCGCAAGTAGGACTGCGCCGGCAGCGCCCCCGATCCGGACCGCCTGATCGGCCTCGCGGACATGAAGCGCGTCGCGGTCGGCATCGGAATAGACGGCTACCACGCCATACCCAAGCCGCCGCGTCGTGCGCATGACCCGCAGCGCGATCTCGCCGCGGTTGGCGACGAGAATCTTGAAGAACGGCGTCCGCTTCATTTCAGTCCCGCTCATGGCCGCGCGACCGAAAATTGCATGCGCTGGGGCGAGCGCGCTTCTGCCTCACGGCAAATCGCCAGCACCTCGGAGAGCACGCTGCGGGTGTCGCGCGGATCGATCACGCCGTCGTCGAGCACGCGCGCACTGGTCGAGAACACGTCCATCTGGCCGTCGAACACACCTGTTATCTGCGCCTTCATCGCCTCCAGCTTTTCCTTCTCGATCGGCTTGCCGCGCCGCGCAGCCGCGGCCTCGGTCACGATCGCCATGGTTTCCGCCGCCTGCTCGCCGCCCATGACAGCGGTCTTGGCGTTGGGCCAGGAAAAGCAGAAGCGCGGATGAAAGCCGCGCCCGCACATGCCGTAGTTGCCGGCGCCGAACGACGCCCCGCAATAGATCGTGATCTGCGGCACCGTGGCTGAGGTCACGGCCTGGATCATCTTGGACCCGTGCTTGATCATGCCGGCTTCCTCATAGGCCTTGCCGACCATGTAGCCCGTGGTGTTGTTGAGGTAGAGCAGCGGCGTGCGCGACTGGCAGCAGGCCTGGATGAAATGCGTCGCCTTGTTGGCGCCTGGCACATCGAGCGGGCCGTTATTGGTGATGATCCCGATCGCCTGCCCCTCGATGCGGGCGTGGCCGCAAACGGTCGCGGGGCCATAATTGGCGCCGAACTCGGTGAAGTCGGAATCGTCGATGAAGCGCGCAATGGCTTGGCGCATGTCGACCGGCCGCTTGTGGTCCATCGGCATGATGCCGAGCAGTTCATCGGCGTCATATCGCGGCGGCTTGAACGAGCCTTGCGCCGGCTTCGGCCGGTCCCATTCCAGGTTGGCCATGATGTCGCGGGCGATGCGCAGCGCGTCGCGATCATCCTCCGCGAGATAATCGCCAAGACCGGAAATGGAGGTGTGCATCTCGGCGCCGCCAAGCTCCTCCTCGGTCGCGATCTCGCCCGTCGCGGCTTTCAACAGCGGCGGTCCGGCCAGGAACGCGCGGGTACGGCCGCGCACCATCACGATGTAATCTGAAAGCCCGGTTTGATAGGCGCCGCCGGCGGTCGACGATCCATGCGTCACGGTGACGACGGGCAGGCCCGCCGCCGACAGTCGCGCCAGATTGCGAAAGATGTTGCCGCCGCGGATAAAATCCTCGACGCGGTAACGCAACAAGTTTGCGCCGGCGCTTTCGACCAGTTGCACATAAGGCAGCTTGTTTTCCAGCGCCAGTTCCTGCACCCGCAGCGTCTTGTCGAGACCGTACGGCTGCAGTGCGCCGGCATCGATACCGGAATCGTTGGCGCTGACCATGCAACGGATACCGGAGACGAACCCAATGCCGGCGATCGCCCCGCCTCCAGGGATACTTTTGTCGGCGTCTGGCACATCGAACATATAGCCCGCCAGCGTCGACAGTTCGAGGAACGGTGAACCGGGATCGAGCACCAGCGCCACGCGCTCGCGCGGCAGTAGCTGCCCGCGCTTGTGGAAGCGATCCTTGGCCGCAGCGGACGCCGCCCGCGTGCGATCTTCGAGCGCCCGCATCCGCGCAATCAGCGCCAGCATGCCGTCACGGTTGGCCTTGTAGGCAGCGCTGGAGGGAGCGATGGTATTTTCGATCGTTGCCATCGATTGACCTACTCCGTCATTCCAGGTGCGCAGGAAGCTTGGCATACTTCTGCTCGGCTCGACGTGTCGTCATTGCGAGGAGCAAAGCGACGAAGCAATCCATCTTTCTTTGGCGCGGTGAGATGGATTGCTTCGCGGAGCCTGTCATCCGGCGGCGCCTTGCGCCGACCGGGTGGCTCGCAATGACGGTTGGCTCGACGGCTCAATGCCTGGTCCCGAAAATCTGCCGCGCTTCGGCTGGACTTGCGATCTCGCGCCCCGCACGCCGCGCGCAGGCGGCGATTTCCTCGATCAACTGTCCGTTCGAGGCCACCTTGGTGCCGTCGGCCAGATAGAAGGTATCCTCGAGTCCGGTGCGCAGGTGTCCGCCGAGATCTGCGCAGCGCTGGTGCAGCGGCCAGATTTCGCTGCGTCCGATCGCGGTGACCTGCCAATGGGCTTCCGGCAATTTTAACTTCAACAGGATCGGCAGCAATTCCGGATCGGCCGGCATGCCTGACGCGACGCCCATCACGAAGTTATATTCGAGCGGCCCGGAATACATCCCGGTCTGCCGGTACATGCCGACGCAGCGCACGATGCCGACATCGAAACATTCGAACTCCGGAATCGTACCCGCTTCCTTCATCACGTCGAGATAGTCCTGCACCTTCTCGACCGCGTTATCGAACATCATCGGCGGCCAGGCCCAGGTGTTGTCAGACTTCACCTTGAGATAGTTCAGCGAGCCGGCATTGCAGGCCGCGATTTCAGGCCTGGTCTCGCGAACGCAATCCAGCGCGCCCTGATATTTCGGGCCCGACGTGCCCGTGGTGTGGTTGAGGATGACACCGGGACAGGCCTCGCGAATGGCCTGCTGGATCTCTCTGCTGACGTTGACGTCCCAGGACGGCAGATGCCCCTTGTTCGGCTCCTGCTGACGCAGATGGACATGCATGATGCTGGCGCCGGCGTTGAACGCGGCCCTGGCCTCGCGTGCCATCTGTTCCGGCGTGACCGGCACATTGTGCTGCTTCGGATGGGTCAGCACGCCGTTCAGCGCGCAAGTAATGACGGCCTTGTCGCCCATGGATCAGCCTTCGATTGCGAGACATCAGCATTCGCGAAACTATCTTTCGCGATCATGCGTCTGGCATCAACTGGCTTCTTGCGTCCACCCGCTATTGTCGGCGCTTACACGCGAACTGCTGTAGATCGCGAGATCGCGCGAGCCGGAAAAGATAGCGCGCGGCTTCAGCCCGTAGAAGCGACGGATCGAGTGGCTGAAATGCGTGGAGTCGGGATAGCCGATATCCTGCGCGAGGTGCGCAAGGTTGATGTCCTGGTTGGCGAAATGCAGCAGATGCCGCGCGCGCTTCCAGGCGCGGAATGAGCGGAACGAGATTCCGGTCTCTTCCTTGAACAGATGCAGGAAGCGCGACGACGACAATCGGGCCTCCACGGCGCAGCTCGCCGCCGTCACCGGCTCGCCGGAGAACCTTCCAATCTGCACGATCGCCCGTGCCACGCGGGGATCGAGCACCCGCTGCGGCAGGGCTTCGCCAAGACACAGGAGATCGAGTTCGGCGCTGGAGAAATCGTTACCACCCTCTTGCTCGCGCAACTTGCGATAGGCGGCGCGGATGCGGCTGGTGAAAGCTGCGCTTTCAGGCCCCGAGAGACGCCTGACGAGGTCTTCGAGAGCACCGGGACGAACGCTCTCCGGTTCGACCACGAAACTAAGCACCGAGCGATAATCGCTGGCGACGGTGTGCCGGATGTTGGGCAGCACGGCAATCATTTCGCCGTAGCTCTTGCGGCCATCGGCGGTCGTGAGCCACAACCCTCCCTCGATCGAGACATAGATATTGAACGCACCCGAGCAGCGTTCCCGCGGACGGCCGAGCAGGCCCGCATAAAACACGCGTTCCGGGGTGATCAGCATCAGATAGCCTGATTTGTGCCCGTTGTCGTCCATGGTTCGTCCTCCTCGCGCGGCTCTTTGGCCGCTGCGACGGGGTCAACATAGCGCAAATTTGGGGACTGTCACCGACAGAAGGGCTGTCGTTCCGGGGCGCGAAGCGAACCTCAGATACGCGGCGCTACGTTCTGCTCGACGCCGGCCTTGCGTTCCGCCGCGACTGCTCGCTTGTACCCGTCGCGTTCCTGCAACCGGGCCCAATACGCCGCGACATTGGGACCAAAGTCCTTGGCGAGCCCGATATTGCCGGCCAGCCGCAGCGCATAGCCGTTCACGATATCGGCGGCGGTAAACCGGCCGGCGCACAGGGTTTCCGCGTTCGCCGTGGCCGCTTCGACCGCCCGCAGCCGGCCCAGGAACCATTTGGCATAATCGCCGGCCACTTGCGGGTTGCGGCGCTCCTCTGGCTCGAGCTGGCTGTATCTCAGCACCAGCGTTTGCGGAAAGGTCAGCGTGGCGTCGCTGAAATACATCCAGTTCAGGAAGGCGCCATAGGCCGGATCGTCCAGCCCGACCACCAGCGGCGTCGGACCATATTTCGTCCCGAGATAATAGCAGATGCCGGACGATTCCGTCATTTTGGTCTCGCCGTCGACCATGAAGGGGATGGTGCCAAGCGGATTGATCGCGAGATATTCCTTGGCGAACACCCGCGGCGGGAACGGCAGCATCTTCAGCTCATACGGCAGCCCCATCTCTTCCAGCATCCAGAGCGGACGGAACGAGCGGGCGCCGTCGCAGTGATAGAGCGTGATCATCAGGCGTTTCCCTTTTGTTACCCTTGATTTGTTCTTATTGGTTTTTCGGCAGCGTGCCCATCATCTTGCACAGCACTGACAGCATCACCTCGTCTGCGCCGCCGCCGATCGAGGTCAGGCGGCTGTCGCGATAGGCCCGGCTGACCGGCGTCTCGTTCATGAAACCCATGCCACCCCAGAACTGCAAGCAGGCATCGGTGAGTTCGCGGCCCAGACGCCCCGCCTTGAGCTTTGCCATGGTGGCGAGCCGCGTCACGTCCTCGCCCGCGACCAGCGCTTCGGCGGCGCGGTAGATCAGCGCGCGCAGCAGTTCGACTTCGGTCTGCATCTCCGCAAGCTTGAAATGGACCGTCTGGTTGTCGAGGATCGACTTTCCGAATGCTTTTCGGTTGCGCGTGTACTCGATCGTCTCTGATATGATGAATTCATGCGCCTTGAGGCAAGCGGCTGCGCCCCACAGCCGCTCCTCCTGGAATTGCACCATCTGGTAGGTAAACCCCTTGCCTTCCTCGCCGATCCGGTTGCGCTTGGGCACCCGGACATTGTCGAAGAAAATCTGCGCGGTGTCCGAGGACCGCATGCCCATCTTGTCGAGCTTGCGCGCGACCTGCACGCCTTTGCTCTTCATCGGCACGCAGATCAGCGACTTGTTGCGATGGACCTGGTCGTCGCTGGTATTGGCAAGCAGGCAGATCCAGTCGGCCTGTACGCCGTTGGTGATCCACATCTTGCCGCCATTGATGACGTAATCGTCACCATCGGAGCGCGCATTGGTCTTGATCGAGGCGACGTCGGAGCCCGCGCCCGGCTCGGACACGCCGATGCAGGCGACCGCGTCTCCTGCAATGGCGGGCGCAAGAAATTCACGGCGCACCTCATCCGAACCAAAGCGCGCCAGCGCCGGTGTCGCCATATCAGTCTGCACCCCGATCGCCATTGGCACGCCGCCGCATTTGATGGCCCCGAGCTCTTCGGCCATCATCAGCGCGTAGCTGTAATCGAGCCCTTGCCCGCCGAATTCGATCGGCTTGTTGAGGCCGAGGAAACCGAGATTACCGAGCTTCTTGAACAATTCATGCGCCGGAAAGATATCGGCCTTCTCCCATTCGTCGACGAACGGGTTGATCTCCGCGGCGATGAATTTTTGCAGGATGCGGCGGGGTTCGTCGTGGTCGGCGGTGAAGAGCATTTTTTATCCCTTGTCATTCCGGGGCGATGCGCAGCGTCGAACCCAGAATCTCGATCGGTTCATCCAACTTCTGGGTTCCGGGTTCGCGCTTCGCGCGCCCCGGAACGACGGCTCATCACAACCCCATCTGCCGCGAGGCGAGATCCTTCATGATCTCCTCGGTGCCGCCGCCGATGGCGTTGACCTTGACCTCGCGGTAGATGCGCTCGACCTTGACGCCGCGCATGAAGCCGGCGCCGCCGAAGATCTGCACGGCCTCGGAGGCGCAGAACGCCATGGTCTGGGTCGCCTGGTTCTTCATCATGCAGATTTCGGCGACCGGGCTCTCGCCCTGCCCGAGCCGCCACGCCAGCATTTCCAGCATCGCCTGCGACGCCGCGACCTTCTGCGCCATGTCGACCAGCTTGTGACGGATCACCTGGTGCTGCGCGATCGGCTTGCCGAAGGCCTTACGCTCCTTGGCATAGGCAACGGCGTCCTCGACGCAGACGTGGGCATAGGCGGTGCAGCTCGCCGCCATGCCCATGCGTTCGCTGTTGAAATTCTGCATGATAATCTTGAAGCCCTGGCCTTCCTCGCCGATCAGGTTTTCGGCCGGGACCCGGCACTCGTCGAAATGCAGCGTCGCGGTGTCGGACGCCCACCAGCCCATCTTCTTCAGTTTGGTGCGCGACAGGCCCGGCGTATCGCCCTCGATCAACAACAGGCTGACGCCGCCCGGCCCCTCGCCGCCGGTGCGCACGGCGACGGTCAGATAGTCGGCCCGCATGCCTGACGTGATAAAGGTCTTCTCGCCGCTGACGACATAATGGTCACCGTCGCGTCGTGCCCTGGTTCGGAGGTTGGCCACATCCGAGCCGCCGCTCGGCTCGGTGATCGCAAGCGCGGAGATTTTCTGCCCCGACAGCACCTGCGGCAGCACCCGTGCCTTGACCTCGGGCCGCGCGGCGCGCGCGATCGGCGGCGAGCCAATGGTGTGGCTCATCAGGCTCGCACTGACGCCACCTGCGCCGGCGCGCGCCAGTTCTTGCGACGCCACGATTTTCATGAACTGGTCGGCGGCGACGCCGCCATATTCTTCTGGGAAGCCGAGCCCAAGCAGCCCGATCTCGGACGCCTTGCGATAGAGCTCTCGCGGAAATTCGCCGGCCTCGTCCCATTCGTGGGCATAGGGCTCAATCTCGCGCGACACAAACCGTCGCATCACGTCGCGAAACGCTTCATGGTCGGCCGTATAGAACGGGCTTTGCACCCTTGCGCGCTCCAGCATGCTTTCCTCCCGACGGATCACGATGCCCCGATTTGGCCTGCGCAAACTTGCGTTGAGCGGCTGCGGCCGACCTCGCTATGGGCCAGCTAAACAACGCAAGACATTACGCCGATATGCCGGCTTCACTCGATAAAAATGAGATAAAATCGGCCGATATCGCGGCGCAGGACCGCTCTACCTTGGAGGAAGCATGTCGTCGGTTCGCTATTACGACTGGATCGCCCATTTCGGCCGCCGCACGCCGGACAAGATCGCGGCCATCGACCTCGCCAGCGATCGCCGGCTTTCCTACGCGCAGTTCGATGCGCGGATTTCGCGTCTTGCCACCCATCTGCGCGACAAACTCGGTGTCACGCGCGGCGACCGCGTCGCAGTGCTGGCGCTGAACACGACCGATACACTCGAAGTGCAGTTCGCGTGCGGCCGTATCGGCGCCGTGTTCCTGCCGCTGAACACCCGCCTCACGGTTCCCGAGCTGCAGTTCATTGTCGGCGATTCCTCGCCAAAGGTGATGATCCACGATACCGATCTGGCCGAAGTCGCGCTGTCGGTCGCCAAACTCTGCAATGTCTCATCGGCGCTGCTGCTCGGACCGGGCGGTTCCTATGAAGCGGCAATCGCGGGCTCGAAGCCGCTCGACCGCTGCGAAGATGTCACCCACGATGACATCTCGACCATCATGTACACCTCGGGCACGACAGGCCAGCCCAAGGGCGCGATCATCACCCATGGCATGACCTTCTGGAATTGCGTCAATCTCGGCGGTCCCGCCTATATCTCACCGAGGACAGTGCTGCTCACCGTACTGCCACTGTTCCACACCGGTGGGCTCAATTGCTATACCAACCCCGTACTGCATTCCGGCGGCACGGTCTTGATCATGCGCGCGTTCGATCCCGGCTTGGCGCTCCAACTGATCAGCGATCCCGCGTGGGGCATCAACCAGTTTTTCGGCGTGCCCTCGATCTACCAGTTCATGGCGCAACATCCTTCATTCGCCGCGTCCGACTTCAGCCGCCTCGTAATCGGCGGCGTCGGCGGCGCACCGATGCCAGTGCCGCTATTGAAAGTGTGGGAGGAACGCGGCGTCGCGCTGCAGCAAGGCTACGGCATGACCGAAACCAGCCCGGCCGTGCTCACGCTCGACAAGGAGGACGCCGTGCGCAAAGCCGGCTCATCGGGTAAGCCGGTGCTGCACACGGAAGTGCGGATCGTCCGTCCCGACGGTACCGACGCCGATGTCGGCGAACTCGGCGAGCTCTGGGTCAAGGGCCGAACGTGACGCCCGGCTACTGCAACAGGCCGGACGCCAACCAGTCGTCCTTCACCGACGGCTGGCTGCACACCGGCGATGCCACCCGCGTCGATGACGAAGGCTTCTACTACATCGTCGACCGCTGGAAGGACATGTACATTTCTGGCGGCGAGAACGTCTATCCTGCCGAAGTCGAGAGCGTGCTGTATCAGCTCACCGCGATTGCCGAGGCTGCCATCATCGGCGTCCCCAGCGAGCAGTGGGGCGAGGTCGGCATGGCAATCGTCGCCGTGAAGCCCGGCCACACCTTGACGGCTGCGGACATTCACGCCCATTGCGCGGCCAACCTGGCACGGTTCAAATGCCCGCGGCTGATCGAGTTCGTCGACGCCCTGCCGCGCAACGCGACGGGGAAGATTCACAAGCCGACACTGCGAAAGACTTTCAGCGCGCCGAAGCCGACCGACAAAGCGGCCATTGCTTCATGATCGTGCGCTGGCATGCGACAAACGAAAAGCCCGCCGGTTCATCACCGGCGGGCTTTTTGTATCAGAGGCCAATTAGAGGATCCCAGTACATCCGTGGAAATCCCGAATCGACCACCTTTAATCGACGCGAAGGTTCTCGGCGCTGGTCTTGCCGCGCATCGGGTCCTTCTTCGCTTCGAACGAGATCTTCTGACCTTCATTGAGCGAGCTCAGACCCGCACGTTCGACGGCGCTGATGTGGACGAAAACGTCGCTGCTGCCATCATCGGGCTGAATGAAGCCGAAGCCCTTGGTCGCGTTGAACCACTTAACTGTTCCGGTAGCCATGTAACTATCTCCAAGATGCGCGAAAGCGCTTTACCCGCACGACCTCCGTGCAGGTTTGATCCGATTTCAACGATGTCTTGGGGATTGGAGCCGGTTCGGCGCGGTCAACAAGGCAGAGCGATTACTTCGAATAAGAGCTATATAGGCTGCTTCTCCGGGAATGCAAGGCCGGTGGGCCTAATCCCGGCAAGAACAGCGCAAACGGCTCATCGGTCGTCCGCCGCAGATGCCGGCGATATTGGGCGTAGTTGGGGTCATCGACTGAGACCCGGCCGAAGGTCGGATCGGCAACCATCTTGATCGGCAAATAGGCGATTGGCGCGGCGATCGGCGTTAACAGCGAGCCGCGGCCGGCGAGCAGTGTCGTGATGATGCCGTGCATCTCGTCGTCATTCCGGGGCGATGCGAAGCGTCGAACCCGGAATCTCGAGATTCCGGGTCTGGTGCTGACGCACCATCCCGGAATGACGGAGTAGTTTCAGCGCGACTGCATGAATGACCAAATGTCCCGCTTCGTCCTTCCCCTCCTTCTCGCTGTCATTGGCCTCATTCTGTTCGGCCAGGGTTCCTACATCCACGCCAAGGCGCTGGTCGCACAAGTCTTGCTGGAGCGGGCATTTGAAAAATCCATCGCCACCGGGCGAATGACAAAGCCGTGGTCATGGGCAGACACCTGGCCGGTCGCGCGCATCGAGCTGAAGCGGATCCGTGCCAGCGCTATTGTGCTCGCAGGCAGCAGCGGCCAGGCGCTCGCCTTTGGTCCGGGGCATGTCGAACGAACGCCCGATGCCGGCGAGCGCGGCGTGGCTGTCTACTCCGCGCATCGCGATACGCACTTCTCCTTCCTGAAGAACGTTGCCATCGGCGACGAGATCGACGTCGTCAGAAGCGATGGCCGCAGGTTCCGCTACCGGGTGGACTCGACCTCGATCGTGCGCTTCGATGCCTCCGGCATTGATCCGCTCGCGGACGGATATGAGCTGGTGTTGTCGACCTGCTGGCCGTTTGACGCGCTGACGCCGGGCCCGGAGCGCTATCTCGCGCGCGCCACGATGATCGAGTCCGGGCTCGTCCCGCACTGAATTCTCCGCGAGCCGGGATATCGTGCGCAGAGGGAATGGCCCTCTCCGCGCGACGCGTGTTGCCACCCTCGACATCTCTCAATAAAAAGGCCTCAATCAAAAGAATTCATGGCGCGATGATCGTTCTCGATGGTCACGGTCAGAGAAGCAACAGAGCAAGGGAAGTCCATGGACGCTCAGGCAAGCACCGCATCGCACACGATCGAAAAATGGTCGCCTTCGTCTGACGCTAGCGACGTCGTCAAGCGCATCCATGCGATGCTGCACCCGCGCAATATCGTGCTGGTCGGCGCCACCGACAAGCCCGGCAACTATGCCGAGCGCATCTGGAACAATCTAGTCAAGTACCGGTACGAAGGCGGACTGTTTCCGGTCAATGCCAAGCGCGAAACGATCTGGGGCGTACCCTGCTACAAGGATTTCGCCAGCCTGCCGGAAAAGCCGGACCACGTGCTGGTGCTGGTGCCAGCGCGTTTCGCGGTGCAGGTCATCCGCGACGCAGCAGCCGCCGGCGCCCGCTCCGCTACCATCGTCACATCAGGCTTCAGCGAGTTGCAGGACGAGGAAAGCCAGCGGCTGGCGGTCGAACTGAAAGAGGTCGTGCGCGAAACAGGCCTTGCCGTCACCGGCCCGAACTGCCTCGGCAATTTGAGCGCGGGCGAAAAGCTGTTCACCAATATCGACGACCGCATCGTCACCATGGAAGCCGGCCCCGTAGCGATCGTCGGGCAATCCGGCGCGATCGTCATGGCGATCCGCCAAACGCTGGAAGATCGCGGCGTCGGCGTCGGCTACATGGTCACGACAGGCAATGAGACCGGCCTCGAAACGCCCGACCTGATGGCTTACTTCGCCGCCGATCCCTCGATCCGCGTCATCGTGGTCTATCTCGAGGGCGTCCGTAACACGAAGGTGTTCCGCGAAGCGTGCAAGGCCGCGCGCGCCGCCGGCAAGCCGGTGATCGCGCTCAAGCTTGGCGCTTCCGAAGGCGGCCGCGCCGCCGCCATGGCCCATACCGGCGCGCTCGCCGGCTCGATCGAAACGTTTGATGCGATCTCGACGCGCGAAGGCGTGATCCGCGTCCGCGGGCTCGATGAGTTAATCGAGACCACCGAATGTTTCGTGCATGCCGATCCGCCCAAGGGTAACCGGCTCGCCGCGGTGTCCTTGTCGGGCGGCAAACGCGGGCTCCTGATCGATGCATTCCATTCGGCCGGCTTGAACTTTGCGCCGCTGAGCCCGAACGCGACCGAGCAACTGGCAAAAATGCTCGGCCCCGGCAGCATCGTCGGCAATCCCCTCGATGCCGGTTTTGCCGCGGTGGTGGACCCCTCGGTCTACATGAACTCGATCAAGATCATGATCGACGATCCCGATACCGACATCGTCATCATCGACGCCGAACTGCCGAAGGCGCCGCACGAACTGCGCGAACGCAACCTGCGCATCGTCAACGAGATGGCCGGCGCCGCCTCCAAGCCCGTGGTCTACATCAGCGCGATGTCGATCGGATTCACCGAATTCACCAAGGGTCTGCGCAAATCGCTGCCGAACATCGCAGTCATGCAAGGGCTCGACCGCGCGGTCGGTGCGATCAAGTCGCTGATCGAGTATGCCAGCTTGCGCAAGGAAGTGCCGGACATCAAGTCGAGTTCGAAAGCTTCGGCGCGAGCGGTGCTGGAAAAAGCGCTCAAGAACGCCAACGGCGCCGCCGCGCTCGACGAGGTGGCATCGAAGAAACTGCCTCGAGGCCTATGGCATTCCAGTTTCAAAGGAAGAGATCGCGCAGACCGCGGCGGAAGCGGTGAAGATCGCCAAGAAGATCGGCTTCCCGGTGGTCGCCAAGGTCGTCAGCGCCGACATACTGCACAAATCGGACATCGGCGGCGTCATTCTGAACCTTAACAGCGCGGCTGAGGTGAAGAAGGCATTCAACGACATCACGGCGCGGGTCAAGAAGCTCAAGAGCAAGCCCAAGCTCGAAGGCATTTTGATTGCGCAGCAGGTCAAGGCCGATCTCGAACTCGTGGTCGGGGCATCGCTCGACGCCGAGATGGGGCCGGTCGTCCTGTTCGGCACCGGCGGCGTCGATATCGAACTGATGAAGGACGTCGCGCTGGCCGGCGCGCCGCTGGATCAGGCTGAGGCAAAACAGCTGATCGGCAAGACCAAGGCAGGCGTGAAGATAAAGGGTTATCGCGGCAAGCCGGCGCTGCACGAGGCTTCGGCCGTGAAGGCGCTGGTCGGCCTCTCCAACCTGATGGCCGACGCCGGCAACCGGATCGCATCGATCGACGTGAATCCATTCCTGATCAACAGCAAGCTCGGCGTCGCCGTCGACGGACTGATCGTGCTCAACAACGCCGCCGCGAACAAGGCGGCGAAGCATTAGGCGCTCTCGTCATGCGCGGGCTTGACCCGCGCATCCATCTAAATGAATCTTTCCGATGATGATGGATTGCCGGGTCGAGCCCGGCAATGAGCCCAACATCCCGAGCGCTGTGTCGAATGGTGGGCACGGCGCAAGCGCGCCTTTGCCCACCCTACCGTTCCGAGCAAGTCACAACCCCGCGCCCCACTTCTGCGCCGTCTGCAATATCCAGTCGCGGTAGAGCGTCAGCGGCGTGACCCCCGTCATGCCGCCGCAGCCCGCCGAACCGTTCGGTCCCGTCGACCAGCTCACGACACCGACGATAACGGGCCCGCCTTGCTTGTCCTCGAACACCGGTGCGCCTGAATCGCCGGTGCAGGCCCCTAACCCGCCGCGCGAGCCCTGGCTCACGGGATCGACGAGACGTATCTGCAGCGTGCCGGGCTTTCCGGTCGCGACCAGCCCGGCAGCCCGGATGGTGCCGCCGCTCTTGCCGTCGCCACGCACGGTCACGCCGATTCCGGCGATGGTAAAGCGGCTGCCGACGATGATGGGGATGTTGGGCATACCGAGCGCGGACGGCGTTTTTCCCGCCGCGGGCGCCGCCAATTGCACCAGCGCGACATCAGCCGTCGCGCGATGTGCCTGCATGGCCTGCATGTTGAAGCCGGGGTGAATCGCGACGGCTTTGACGTCCTGCAGCGACGGTTGGCCGTTCGCGCCATACTCGACGATCTTGTAGTCGGCGCCGGGCTGCACGCAATGCGCGGCGGTCAGGACCAGTTTCGGCGCAATCACCGCGCCGGTACAGAAATTGCCGCGCGAGCCGACGATGGTAACGATCGAGCGGCCGACGCCTTCCGTCGACGGCGCGCCGCCGCCAACGATGGCGTGCGCGGGAACGGATAGCAGTAGGGCAAGGCCGGCGATCATGCGGGGCAGGATTTCCATCGGGCGCAGCAATAGCCCGTGCGGCGCACATCGCCAAGCGTCCGAACGCACTGGTTCCTTGGGCCATTCCGTGTTAGCCGCTCCCAAGCGCGTTTGTTTCAGACGGGAAATAAATGATCGAAGCTGTGATCTGGGATTTCGGCGGGGTGCTGACCACTTCGCCATTCGAGGCGTTCACGCGGTTCGAGACCGAGCGCGGACTGCCCGCCGATATCATCCGGCGCACCAATGCCGCCAATCACCTGGAAAACGCCTGGGCGAAATTCGAGCGCGCCGAAGTCGACATCGAGGCCTTCGACGAATTGTTCGCGGTCGAATCGCGGGTGCTGGGCGCGGAAGTTCGCGGCAAGGACGTGCTGCCCCTGCTCTCGGGCGACCTGCGCCCGGAGATGGTCGAGGCGCTGAAGCGCGTGAAGGCGCGGTTCAAGACCGGCTGCATCACCAACAATCTTCCCGCCAATGCTATCGGCAGCCACAGCGGCCGCTCGCTCTATGTCGCCGAAGTGATGGTGCTGTTCGACCATGTTATCGAGTCCGCGAAAATCGGTCTCCGAAAGCCCGACCCGCGCATTTACCGGATGATGGTCGAAACGCTGAAGGTTGATCCCAAAAACTGCGTCTACCTCGACGACCTCGGCGTCAACTTAAAGCCCGCGCGTGAGATGGGCATGACCACGATCAAAGTATTGAACGCCGCGCAGGCGATCACGGAGCTGGAGACGGCCACCGGGCTGGCATTGCGCTAGGCGGAAAATGGCGGAATTTGTCGCGTCCCCATGACCAAACGGCGCTTGTTCTTTGCTGGGAACGCAGGCAGAACACTCTGAATCCCAGAGCGTTTTCAAGCGAAGTGGGAACCGGTTCGCGTCAAGAAAACGCGTCAAACCAAGAATCTAGAGCCCGATCCGATATTTCGGAACTGAAAAGGCTCTAGCGAAATTCGGAGTTGAAACCCGTGGCTGACAATCGGCCTTCGGCCTCGATCGAGGCAGTGGAAAGCGGTCTTGCGGCGCAAGGCTATATTGCGAGCCGCCAGATCGCGACCGCGGTCTATCTGGCGCAGCAGATCGAGAAGCCAATCCTGGTCGAGGGACCCGCCGGTGTCGGCAAGACCGAGCTTGCAAAGGCGATCGCAGCATGGCGCGGGATGAAGATGATCCGTCTGCAATGCTACGAGGGCCTCGACGAGGCCAAGGCGCTCTATGAGTGGAAATACGCCAAGCAGCTTCTGTATACGCAGATCCTCAAGGACAAGCTCGGCGAAGTGCTCGGCGGCGCCCCGACGCTCGAGGCGGCGCTGAATCAGCTCCACGATTTCGGCGACGTGTTCTTCTCCAAGGAGTTCGTCGAACCGCGACCGTTGCTGCAGGCGCTGGAGCAGCCGGCCGGCTGCGTGCTGCTGATCGACGAAATCGACAAATCGGATGCCGAATTTGAATCCTTGCTGCTGGAAATCCTCAGCGACTTTCAGGTGACGATTCCGGAACTCGGCACGGTTGTCGCCGTCGCGCCGCCAACGGTGATCCTGACCTCGAACAGCGAACGCGACCTCGGCGATGCCCTCAAGCGCCGCTGTCTGCATCTCCACATCGGCTTCCCAGAGCAGAAGCTGGAAGAGCGGATCGTCGAAAGCCGGGTGCCCGGTATTTCGCAAAACCTGCGCAAGCAGATGGTGAGCTTTATCCACGAGGTCCGCACGCTCGATCTGAAGAAACTGCCGTCGGTCAGCGAAACCATCGACTGGGCGCGCGTGCTGGTGCTGCTGCAGGCGCCCGAGCTCGGCCATGAGGTGGTCAAGGACACGCTGAACGTCCTCCTGAAATACGAGGCGGATATCGAGGCCACCATGCCTCAGGTTTCCACCTTCATCGCCAAGGCCTCGCGTCAAAACGTCTTTGGGTGACGCTGGAATGAGAGAGAACCTGCATCGCTTCTTTCGTGCGGCGCGGGGCGCGGGAGTAAGACTCTCGCCGGCCGAGAGCATCGACGCGATGCGGGCCGTTTCCAAGGTCGGCTTTACCGACCGGGCGATCCTGCGCGATACGTTTCTGCTGACGCTCGCCAAGACGCAGGATGAAAAGAAGGCGCTCGGCGATTGCTTCGACCTGTTCTTCGATCAGCCAGAGCCGCAGTCCCCGCCCGAAGACGGCCAAGCGGACGAACAGGACCAATCGGGATCCGGTGCGGAATCAGATTCGCCTGAAGACGCCGGCGGCGAGCAGGTCGAGGGGCTCGGCCAACTGGCGCAGATGTTGCTGGCGCATGACCGCAACCAGATTTCGGCTGCCATCGCCAACGCCGCCAGTGCTGCCTCGCTGCCCGACATCCGCTATTTCACCCAGCGCGGTATCTTCTCCGGCCGCATCCTCGATCAGATGGGCATCCAGCGCCTCCGCGACGATCTCGACAATCTGACCCCGACGAACCCTGCGCTGGCGGAGCGGCTGACGAACGCGCTGGATGGGCTGCGTGGCACGGTTCGTGAAACGGTTTCCCAGGCGCTGATGCTCTACGGGCGCGAGGAAGCAGAAAACCTGCGCAATGAAATCCTGCGCAATGCGCCGCTGTCTCGAATCGAGCCGCGGCAGGTCGAGCAGATGCGGAAGCTCATTCGCCAGATCGCGCGCCGCCTGCGCGAACGCTACAGCAAGCCCCGCAAACGGCAGCGCCGTGGCCATCTCGACGTGCGCCGCACCATCCGGCGCAACGCCGCCTGGGGCGGCGTGCCGTTTCTTACCGCCTGGAAACGTCGGCACCGCGACAAGCCGAAAATCGTCGCGCTCTGCGACGTATCAGGCTCGGTGGCGCGGGTTTCGATTTCTTCCTGCTCTTGATCCACAGCCTGCATGAGGTCGTGGACGACGTTCGCTCATTCGCGTTCTCGGGACACCTGATCGAGGTCAGCGGCATCCTGGAGTCTAAGTCGCCGGAAGAGGCAATGGCCGAGATCATGTCCAAGGTAGGTTTTGGCTCGTCCGATTACGGCAATTCCTTCGCCGATTTCGAGCACGGATGGATGAGTTCGATCACGCCGCACACTACCGTGATCGTGCTCGGCGACGCCCGCAGCAATAACCTGGACCCCGCGCCGATATTGTGCGTAGAATTGCCGAGCGATCGAAGCGGCTGGTGTGGCTCAATCCCGAGGGGCGCTTGGCCTGGGGCTGGGGCGATTCCGAAATGCCGCGATATTCGACCTTCTGCACCGTCGTCCGCCAATGCGCGACCGCAAAGCAGCTCGAACGCGCGGTGTCGGATATCGTGGCGAGCTATCAGTAGCCGCCTTCACGCATCGATCGCCTGCTTGATGCGCTTGCGCGTCAGCGGCAAATTCCTCAGCCGCTTTCCAGTGGCATTGGCAATGGCGTTTGCAATCGATGCCGCCGCCGGCCCCTGCCCAGTTTCGCCGCTGCCGAGGAACGGCTGCCCCGGCCGGTCGATGATGTGAACCTCGATACTTTCTGGCACGGCGTCGAAACGCAGGATCGGATAGGTCTGCCAGTCGATGCTGGTTATCCTGGTATCGTCGAAGGTAACGCTTTCGTACAATGTCCAGCTCATTGACTGCACGATTGCGCCTTCGATCTGGTTGATCAATCCGTCCGGATTGACCATCTGCCCGCTGTCAACCGCTGCCACCGCGCGGACCAGACGTGGACGGCCGGTCTCCCGATTTACCTCAATCTCGGAAGCAATAGCGCAATAGGCCGCCAGATTCTTGTAACGCGCAAAGGCAAAGCCGAAGCCGCGATCCTGCGACGCCTTCTGGCCGCTCTTCCATCCGAAACTCAGCGCCGCCTTTTCGATCACGGCACGGCCACGCTGATCATCAAGATGCTTCAAACGGAATTCGACGGGGTCGACATCGGCGAGGCCTGCGAGTTCGTCCATGAAGCTCTCGATCGAGAACACGTTGTGATAGGCTCCGAGCGCGCGCAACGCGGAAATCCTGAGCGGCATCGCCGGGATGAAGTGGTGGACCACGTGCGCGTTGGGAAACGTGTAAATCGGGATCGCGTTGCGGTCACCGCCGCCTTCCGGCAGCGGCAACGGCCTGGGAGCAGGCACGGCAAAGTGTTGCGCCATGTGCTGCGCCGCCAGCATCGATCCGGCACCGCCTGGCCGCATCGAGTGTGTGTTGCTCCAGACATCGAAATGCCAGTCGGCGATCTTGCCATTGCTGTCGAGCGAGGCCTTGAGCTTTGTCACCATCGCCGGCCCGAACGGTTCCCAGGCGTGCTCCTGCTCGCGCATCCATTGCACACGGACGGGGCGACCGGGCAATGCACGCGCGATCAGCGCCGCATCGGCCGCGGCATCGTCGGCGCCATTGTGACCGTAACAGCCGGAGCCTTCGACATGGATCAGGCGGACGTTAGCCGGCGGCATCCGCAGCATTTCAGCGATGGCCTGACGATCAGGATAGACCCTGTGTATGCGTCCACACCGTCATGGCTCGTCAACCAATTGCGCTACCGCGCAGGACGGCCCGATCGAGCCATGCAACTGATAAGGCCGCGTATAGATCGCTTCGATGGTCTTACCACTGAACACGGACGGATCGCTGCGCTGGAAGATTGTGGAATCCTGCGACGGCAAATGCGTCAGCACGTTCAGGAGATCGTCCTGCTTCGGCAGGCTCGCACTCTCTTTCCATTTCGCCGCTGATGACAGCGCGTTCATCGCCTTGATCGACTGAAACTCTTTCTCGGCGACCACAGCCAGGAAATTGCCATCGCGCACGACTTTCACAACGCCGGGCAATTTTTCGACTGCCGAACTATCGCACTCCGTCAGTTGCGCGCCATAACTCGGCGGCCGCACGGCACGGGCATGCATCATGCCTGGCAGCCGCATGTCCTGCACATAGGCTGCGCCTCCCGTGACTTTTGCGGGGATATCGACGCGTGGCACCGGCTGGCCCATCACCTTGAGGGTCGCAGGGTCCTTGAGCCTTGATTTCGGCTGCGCCTGCACATGCAACATATCGGCGGCGACCAATTCGCCATAGGACAGCCGCCGGCCATCCGGCGAGATCACCGCGCCATTTTCGGTTCGAAGATTTTCCGCCGGCACATCAAGCCGCTTCGCGGCCTCCGCGACCAGCAATTCACGCACCTGCGCCGCCGCGTTCTGGATCGCGGTACCGCTATCCTGCATCGAGCGGCTTCCGGCCGTGTAGCCCTCGTTCGCCGTAAACTTGGTGTCGGCGGTGATGACCTTTAACGATTCGAAGGGCAGATCGAGTTCTTCCGCGGCGATCTGCTGGAACGCGGTCCTAAAGCCTTGGCCGAGTTCGGCCTTGCCTGTGAAGGCCGTGATGCTGCCATCGGCATCGATGCGGATCCAGGAGTCCAGGTATGGCGTGGTCGCGAGACTGCCGGGAGGCTTAGGCGGTGGCGTCGCTGCCGGAGCCTGGTCTTGCGCGAAAGCGCTCGTGAGCGAGAAGCTGACGATCAGTGCACCGCCGCCCACCAGCACGCGGCGACGATCGAGAATGAGCGGGGCGTTCATTGCGCGCTCCTGTTGGCTGTCGAGACGCATCGGCCGTCTCCATCAACCGCGCCGCACGGCGCACCGCGCGCAGGATGCGCATATGCGTACCGCAACGGCATAGATGCTGCTCGAGCGCAGCGCGAATTTCTGCATCGGTCGGCTTGGAATTCTTCAGCAACAGTGCCTGCGCTCGCATGATCATGCCGGGAATGCAGTAGCCGCATTGCGCCGCCTGCTCTTCGATGAAGGCACGCTGGATCGGCGCCGGCTCGGACACCGAGCCAAGGCCTTCGAGCCGTCGTCACCTGCTTGCCTTCCAGCAAGACCATCGGCGTTATGCAGGAGAGAACGGCCTTGCCGTCGACGATCACGGCACATGAGCCGCATTGGCCAAGCCCGCAGCCGAATTTGGCGGCGTTGAGCTTGATGTCGTCGCGCAGCACATAGAGCAACGGCGTGTCCGGATCAGCGTCGACCTGATGTTCCCGACCATTGACCTTCAATGTCATCATGGCTTGTCTCGCTGCGTCGGATCGGGCGGAGCATTACGCGGCCCGGCCGATGTCTGGAGGTAGACCGTCATGGCGCGGCGCGCGTCCGCGATGGTCTTTTCAACGCCGGTCCATGCCGGCTGCTTGCTGAAGCGAGCGCGTAGATAGTTCAGCAGCGCCGCCATCTGCGCGTCGTCCATGCTATCGGCGAAGCCCGGCATAATCGGGCTACGTTCGCCTTCGACGGCTGAGACGCCCGACAGCACGACGTTGGCAAGATTGCGCGGATCGGGGCTGGAGACTGCCGTGCTGAGCGCGAGATTGACGCCGCCATAGGGTAGCGGCCGACTCGTCTCATGGCAGGATGCACAGGCGCCGGCATAGATCGTCGCGCCAGCGGTATCGGTCTGCGAGGCCTGAGACGGTGATCTGGCTTGCGCGAGCGCGGCCTCGCCTTCCCGTTTGCGGTCTGGCGTCGGTGCGCCCGATATGTCGGCCATATAGACTGCGATGGCGCGGACATCGCTATCGGGCACCGACGACAGGTTGCTGACCACTTGTGCCATCGGCCCGCGCGCCGTGCCGTGATCGGGATGCCAGCCGCTGCGCAAGTACATGTACAGGGCGTCGGCATCCCATGGCACTGGTGCATGCGAGCGGTCGTTCAGGGCATAGGCGAGCCAAATTGTCGACGTCGCCGCCGGCAAACTGGGCGTTCACGCGTTCCGCGCCAAGCGCGTTGCGCGGCGTGTGGCAAGCGCCGCAATGGGCAAGGCCGGCGACCAGATAGGCACCGCGATTCCATTCGGCGCTCCTTGTCGCGTCGGGCTGGTAGGTATCGCGGCGAAGGAACAACAGTTTCCACCCGGCGATCACCGGCCGCTGATTAAACGGAAAGGAAATCTGGTTTTCGCGCGAGGGTGCATGGACCGGTTGTCGCGTCATCAGGAAGGCATAGAGCGCCCGGTCGTCCTCATCGGAAACATGGGTGAAATGATCGTAGGGAAAGGTCGGATAGAGGTGCTCGCCCTTACGGTTGACCCCTTCACGCATCGCGCGGCGGAATGCTGCTTCCGACCATTGGCCAATCCCGGTCTCGGCATCCGGTGTGATGTTGGAGGAGTGGATCGTTCCGAACGGCGTCGGCACCGGCAGGCCACCGGCAAAGTTTTTGCCCCCGCGCACGGTGTGGCATTCGTTGCAATTGCCGATCGCCGCGAGATCGCGGCCGCGCTTGATCAGGGCGGCATCGAACGCGTGTAGGGCCGGGGTATCTATCCCCGGAATGACCGGCTGCCAAACAATCGCAAAAGACGTCGCCACGCCGGCGATCAGCATGACAGCGATACCGCTTGTGATGAGCCGAGACGACCTGGTCATGCTCATGAATTTGAATTTGTTGTCGGACCGTGTTCTAACACGGACATCCCGGCCTCGTTCGCCCCGAGACGGCATCGATCACCGCCTGTTGACCCCTTTGAAGCCGATATGGAAGCGAACACAGCCCTCAATCGCTACTCGGGAACCGCTCGGGACGCGCTTTCCGTACTGAATCGCGTATTCGGCCTGCCGGCCTTTCGCGGCGCGCAGGAGGAGATCGTCCGGCACGTTACCGACGGCGGCAATTGCTTGGTGCTGATGCCGACCGGCGGCGGCAAGTCGCTGTGTTACCAATTGCCGTCCTTGTTGCGCCAAGGCTGCGGCATCGTGGTGTCGCCGTTGATCGCGCTGATGCGCGATCAGGTGGCGGGGCTGCTCGAGGCCGGCGTCAATGCGGCGGTGCTGAACTCGACGCTGTCGTTTGACGAAGCCTCGGAAGTCGAGCGCCGGCTGCTGGCGGGCGACCTCGACCTGCTCTACGTCGCCCCGGAGCGGCTGCTGACGCCGCGCTGCCTTTCTTTGCTTGGCCGGACGAACATCGCACTGTTTGCGATCGACGAGGCGCATTGCGTGTCGCAATGGGGGCATGATTTCCGCCCCGAGTATATCGGCCTGTCCGTGATCGCCGAACGCTTTCCCGACGTGCCGCGCATCGCGCTCACCGCGACTGCCGACGAAATGACGCGCAAGGAGATCGTATCCCGGCTCGGGCTCGCCGGCGCGCCAAGCTTTGTCGCGAGTTTCGACCGCCCCAATATTCGCTATGAAATCGTAGAGAAACAGAACGCACCCGCTCAGCTCAAGGCCTTCATCAGCGAACGCCACGCGGGTGACGCCGGCATTGTCTATTGCTTGTCGCGCGCCAAGGTCGAGGATACCGCTGATGCGCTGACCAGAGCCGGGATACCGGCCCTGCCCTATCACGCGGGGCTTGATGCAGGCCTGCGCGCGCGGAACCAGGATCGTTTCATCAACGAGGACAGCGTCGTCATCGTCGCCACGATCGCGTTCGGTATGGGCATCGACAAACCGGATGTGCGTTTTGTAGCGCATCTCGATCTGCCGAAGAGCATCGAGGCCTATTATCAGGAAACCGGCCGCGCCGGGCGAGACGGCAAGCCGTCCAGCGCCTGGATGGCTTATGGCCTGTCCGACATCGTGCAGCAGCGCCGCATGATCGACGAATCCACCGGCTCCGACGCGTTCAAGCGCGTGTCGATCGGCAAGCTCGATGCGCTGGTCGCGCTGGCGGAAACCGCGGGCTGCCGACGCGGCCGCCTGCTCGGCTATTTCGGCGAGGCCGTGCACGGAGCCAATTGCGGCAATTGCGACAACTGCCTGTCGCCGCCGCAGCTCCGCGACGGCAAGGTCGCCGCGCAGAAGCTATTGTCCTGCGCCTATCGCACCGGCCAGCGGTTCGGCGCCATGCATCTGATCGACGTGCTGGTCGGCCGCATGACCGAGCGCGTCACGCAATTCGGACACGACAAGCTATCCGTATTCGGCATCGGCGCCGAACTCAATGAAAAGCAGTGGCGCGCCGTCGTTCGCCAACTGGTGGCCATGGGACATCTTCAGGCCGACAGCGAAGCCTTTGGCGCGCTGAAGCTGACGGAGAGCGCGCGCGGCGTCTTGAAAGGCGAGACCGAAGTGATGCTGCGCGAGGCCCCGGCCGGGACGCATGTTCGCGCCAGCCGCGCCAAATCAAGGCGCGGCGATCTGGCGCCCCGCGCCTCCGGCGAGGGTAAACCCGCCGATGCCGGCCTGCAGGCCGCACTGCGGGCATGGCGCTCCGAGATCGCGCGCCAGCGAGGCGTGCCGGCCTATGTCGTGCTGCACGATTCTACCATCGACGGCATCGCCGCCGCACGCCCGGCGACGCTCAATGAACTTCGCAACATCGCCGGCATCGGCGACAAGAAGCTCGAACATTACGGCGATGAGCTGCTCGCGCTGGTGAGGGCGGCGGATCGCATAAGCCCAGAGCATTATCTGGTTCTGATTCAATCAGAACCGATAATGCTCTGGATTCTTGTTTTGACGCGCTTTCTTCACGCGAACCGGTATCCACTTCGCTCGAAACGCTATAGCTCGCCGTGGCGTCACCCGTTGCGAAACGTGTAGCCGTATCCGTTGATCGCCGGCGCACCGCCGAGATGGGCATAGAGAACCTTCGATCCCGCAGGGAAATAGCCCTTGTTCACGAGGTCGATCATGCCCTGCATGGATTTTCCCTCGTAGACGGGATCGGTGATCATGCCTTCGAGGCGCGCGCACAGCCGAATGGCGTCCTTGGTTTCCTCCGAGGGAACGCCGTAGGCCGGATAAGCGTAATCCTCGACCAGCACGACGTCGTCCTCGACAATCTCCTGGCCCAGTTCAACGAGATTGGCGGTGTTGCGTGCTATGTCGAGCACCTGAGCCTTGGTCTGGGCGGGGGTAAAGGAGGCGTCGATGCCGATCACGTTGCGGGCGCGACCGTCCTTGGCAAAGCCCACCAACATGCCGGCGTGGGTCGAGCCGGTGACCGTGCAGACCACGATGTAGTCGAAGGCAAAGCCCAGCTCCTTCTCCTGCGCCCTGACTTCCTCCGCGAAGCCGACATAGCCGAGCCCGCCATATTTGTGCACCGAAGCGCCTGCCGGAATCGCATAGGGCTTGCCGCCCTTTGCCTTCACATCCGCAATCGCGTCTTCCCAGCTTTGGCGAATGCCGATGTCAAAACCTTCATCCACCATCTGGACGTCGGCGCCCATGACGCGGCTGAGCAGGATATTGCCGACGCGGTCATAGACCGCGTCCTCATGTGGAACCCAGCTTTCCTGCACCAGACGGCACTTCATCCCGATCTTTGCCGCAACCGCCGCGACCATGCGGGTGTGGTTGGATTGCACGCCGCCGATCGAGACCAGCGTATCGGCGTTGGAGGCGATCGCATCGGGGACGATGTATTCGAGCTTGCGCAGCTTGTTGCCGCCGAAGGCGAGCCCCGAATTGCAGTCCTCGCGCTTGGCATAAAGCTCGACCTTGCCGCCGAGATGGTGCGTCAGCCGCTCCATCTTCTCGATATGGGTGGGCCCGAACGTGAGCGGATAGCGTTCGAATTTCTCAAGCATCGTCATCCCCGTTGATGTCTGATCTTCGGGTAACGCCTATCACCAACGCATGGAAAGGTGCTTTCTAAGTTGACCGAACTTTCTCTCGTGATTTGCGCTTTTCTGGAAATATTGTAGCATTTCATTCGAAGTGATCGATCTTTCTGAAAGATTCTTCCATGAGCGCTGGACTCGATCGCGTCGACCTTAAGATGCTGCGTTTGCTGCAGAATGGCGGCCGGCTGACCAATGCCGAGCTGGCCGAAATGGTCGGCGTCAGCGCGGCAACCTGTCACCGCCGGGCCCAGCGCCTGTTCGAGGAGGGATTCATCTCCGAGGTCAGGGCTATGGTGGCGCCGCGCAAGGTCGGCAAAGGGGCGCTCGTGATGGTCGGCGTCGTGCTCGACCGGTCCACACCGGAAAGCTTTGCCGCCTTCGAGCGGGCGATCGCGAAACTCAAATTCGTGCTGGATTGCCATCTGGTGGCCGGCGATTTCGACTATTTCCTCAAGATCCGGGTCGGCGACATGGAGGATTTCAACCGCATCCATGGCGAACAGCTGATCGCGCTTCCCGGCGTCCGCCAGACCCGCACCTTCTTCGTCATGAAGGAAGTGGTCGACAACGCGCCGCTCGATTTCTGATTGCGCTCGGCACCACAAAACGGGCGTTATCTTGTCCTGATGCTCTGCCTGGAACCTTGCGGCCCAGAGCATGATCCGGAAAAGTGGAAACCGGTTTTCCGAAAAGATCATGCTCAAACAAAAGGATAGAGAGAGATGACGATTCGAAGAACGTCATCTCGCTCTAGTCAACACGGCGCTCAATGTCCTATCAACCGAACATGACCAAACGCCTTTGCCGGCAGGTTTTCGCCCTTGCGACCCTGCTCGTCACAACACCAGCCCGCGCCCAGGACGAGCCGGACACCATCATCTTCGCGACAATGTCGGGCAAGTGCAGCACGCTCAAGGTGGCGGGTCGGGACTACAGCTGCAGAGCCGTCGCCTTCTTCCAGACCGAGGAAGGCCGTGCGAATTTTACCGTCGCACTCGACGACCCTGACGACGAAAGCCACATCATCACGTTCTCCGGCGACAACGGACGAAGGCCGGAAGCTAATTTGTACGAACTGCCGATCGACCGGATGCTGCTGAAATCCAAGGACCGGCCGAAGGCCGACGGCCTGCCGGTGCCATCAATCGAGTCGACGGCTGGCCTGTGCAAGCAGGTCGGAAACTTCGTGACGCTTGAGGTCTCCAGCATCGCCTGCACTGCGACGGACAAGAACGGCAAGAAATACGAGTTGCAGTATCAGTCCGACGGCGCGCCAATGTCGGTGCGCCGCATCAAGCGAATGCGCGTTGGCAGCCCCGCGGTATCGCCGTTCGACTGATGATGTAGCCCGGTCCGCCGGCCAGACTTTGCGCATCACGAAATTTAAAGACCGCCGCCGGAAAACCGAGGGCAGCCAGCGTCGATCTGCCCATGGCTCGTGTCTGCGCAGTCCAGAGGGCGCTAGCGTGCGCTCTTCGATGGCAGGATGGCCGTCGCGATGTCAAACGCGACAGCCCATCGCGGCTTCTCTTCCTCCGCGCCCGGCACGATGATCTGCACGCCTCCTCCGTCGCCGACGGTGTAGGACGCGGCGAGCGCGGCGGCTTCCAGGGCAGCGCCCCGCGAGTCATAGACGCCACCGATCTTGACGTTGTCGGCAAATACCGACCAGCCAAGCGGCGCCTTCACGACTTCGAACACGGATCGCTCCATTGCATCACCTGATGGCATCACCTGTAGCGCTTCTGCGCCTCGCCCAAGCGGCGAACTCTGGCCATGGGCGTACGCACGTGGCGCAAGGCCAGGCGCTTCTCATCGGCAGTCTTCGCTCGTTCGCCGGAAGCCCGCCATCCGGCCAGCGAATCCGCCACTGGCGGCAGCGCTATTTCCTTCCGGACGGCATCGACTATTTGATCGAAATCAGCTTCGCTCATCGCACGCTCCATTGTTCCAGGCGGGAATTCGGCTCCGCCCGATGAGAAGAAAGACCGCGCTCGCAATAGAGAGCCATGCAAGTTTGTTGTTTGAAAGCTCACCCGCGGTCGCTTCGGTGGCAAAATGGGGTCGAAATCGGGAACGATTGAGCCGATTTGCGAAACCAGTGCCTGACGGAGAGCCCTGATGATGGGGCTTATGGATGCCCTTATTGATGCCCCTTGGCCCAACTTGCCCCATGCGTGCTAGATTCGGCAGCGAATCAGGAGGGTTTGCATGCCGGTAGACAGTGACAGCGCCATTGCGTGGCACCGGGCCCAGCTCAAGAAGCTTCGCGAGACCTTGAAGAATATCGAGACAGCGAGGTTCACGGTGGGCGAGCCGACCCAATCGACCAGGACCGGCAAAACGCAAAAGACGATTGCCGAACTCCAGCAGAAGATCCGGCAGTCTCAGCACATCATCGCTGCCTATGAGCGGCAGACCCGGCGGCCGCTGGCGACGGACCAACGAAGCCTCGCCAGTGTTAGCTGGAGCAGCTGGAATGCCCAAGCTGCTCACTCCGCAGCAGCAATTCGGGGTAGGTCGCGGCCGCGGTGATGGCCGGCGGCTTCCGGGACGTGGGCGGCGCCCAGGTCTCAAGCTGCAGGATCGTCATATTGGCGTAGCGAATCCGCGCGCTCAGTTCGCGGCCAAGCGCGGTCAGCAGCTCGGCGCTAATTCCTTGCAGTCTCTTTCGCCTTTGTCTTGCAGGAAATCAAAAAGGTAAAGGCCCGTGCGTTACGTGCGATGTCCGCCGTCTTCAGCTCGGTCTTGGCGTCGGAAATCTGGTAGGGCACCACGCTGTTGTCCAGAAAATCTCTCAGCGCACCCGTCTTGATCGCGAAATTGATATTTTCGGGAATGTTGCCCGTCGCCCTTGCGAACTTCAATGCGTTCAGTTTTGCAGCGACTACGCCGACCACGTCGCCGCTGGAGGCCAGCAACGGCCCGCCGCTATTGCCCGGTTGAACGGCCGCGCTGATCTGCAGAAAGCGTGTATCGTTCAGGACGCCACTGAGCGAGCTTACTATTCCGGTGGTGACCGTGAAATCGGACGTGAGCAGACCATGGAAGGGGTAGCCGATCGCCACCACGCTATCGCCGGACTGGATCGCCTTGTCCTTGATTTTGGCGACGTCCTTGAACGAGCCCGGCACCTGAAGCAAAGCGAGATCGTTGGTCTCGTCGCTCGACACCAGACGCAGCTTGGCCGGCGCTTCGCCGGACAGATTGCCCTGAATATCACCGACGCACCCCTGGACGACGTGCTGGTTGGTCACGAGGTGTCCATTGGTGCTCACCAGAAAGCCGGTCCCGGTCTGATCGAACAGCTTGTCGGGCTTGGCCGATGAAGAATCCGATGGTGTCGCCGCGGCCGCCGGCTTGGCGACGGGCAGTACCGAGAAATCCCCGGCGCTGGCCACGCCGAGTTGCTTGGTCTTGGCAACGCAGTTCACCAGCACCGGCAGGAGCTGTCCGGTCTGATCCAGGTTGAACTGGAAAAGCTGTCCCTGGGTATAGGCGGTCATCGCCCTCGCCTTTCGGAATTGGGCGATGAGTGCGGAATTGCTCGGCATCGGAACGCGGACCAGTTTGTCGGCGATCGGGACACCGTGAACGTTGAATGGCTGCTGACCTCGAATGTCAGGGTCAGCGGAAAGGCCTGCCCGGTTGTCAGCGTCCATTTTTCATGCATGAACCCCAGACCCCAGCCGCCCTTCACGTCGATCGTCACCAAAAATAGATGCCGCTGGCGTATTGGGCGCCTGCCGCACAGTGCGAAAAGGCCCCGGTCTGGTCGTTGGTGTATGCGCCGCCCTTCCAGTTTCCGACGTTGATCGAACCGTAGGGCCCGCGCGCTTCCGCGTTCGAACCGACAAAAGTCGCACCCAATAGAGCAGCGACTGCAACAGCACGGCATTTCATAACCTGGCCCCCACATACCCAGGGGCGAGCATATTAAGCCTTGCAACCGGTGTCTAAGGGTTCTTTGATCAAGGGGTAGGAAGCTTCAGGGGCGGACCACCTTCATCCACCTTTTGGCCACTTTAGGCAGGCTTGGATGACCGCGCGGATGCACGGAAGCGACCATACTTCCCGGTTGCCCTAGACTTATTGGGAAGGTCATTTTGGTGGATCATACGTGGCATCTTGCATACACTGAAGGCACTCGCCGCCCGACCATTCCGAGCCATCGCCCGGAATCATGTGGCGACTAAGACGTAAGCTCCGCCAGCGCGCGGACGCAAACCCCAGCAATATCCCGGAGGAAAATCCCGTGAAGCCAAGAGTTGTTCGGTACGCCCTGCTTACACTTATGGCGGGCATTTCCGTCATAACCAGCCAGGCCCAGGCCCAATCATGGCCGGAGAAGCCGATCACCTTCATCGTGCCGTTCGCGGCCGGCGGCGGTACCGACGCCTTTGCGCGCCCGCTCGCAGCCCAGCTCGACACGCAACTGGGCAAGCGCGTGCTGATCGAAAACCGCGCCGGCGCAGGCGGCACCGTTGGCGCATCGCTGGCGTCAAAGGCCGCTCCGGATGGCTACACCTTCTTCATGGGCGCCGCGCATCACGCCATTGCACCATCGCTCTATCCCAACCTCGACTACAATATCGAGAAGGATTTCATCGCGGTGGCTCTGATTGCGCGGCCGCCGCAGGTGGTCGTCGTCAATCCCGACAAGGTTGCGGCCAAGACGCTCGCCGAGTTCATCGCCTACGCCAAGGCCAATCCGGGCGCACTGAACTACGGCTCCGCCGGCGCAGGCACCACGCACCATCTTGCGGGCGAATTGTTCAAGATCCTGACCAAGACAAACATCCAGCACGTCCCCTATCGCGGGGCGGGACCTGCGATGCAGGATCTGATCGCCGGCCACGTGCCGGTCGTGTTCGACGGGCTTGGCTCGTCGGCAGGGCCGATCCGGGCCGGGCAGTTGCGCGCGCTGGCGGTTGCCGCGCCGAAACGCGTGGCCGCGTTCCCCGATCTTCCCACTGCGGCGGAAGCAGGCTTGCCTGGTTTTGAAGTATCGACCTGGTACGGCCTGTTCGCACCCAAGAACACGCCGCCGGCAATCGTCCAGCAGATGGCCAAGGAAGTGCAGAAGGCGATGCAGACGACCGCCATCAAGGAAGCCTGGGAGCGCAACGGCTCCGACGTCCCGGACGTGGCGGGCGCTGCATTCGCGACCATGGTGTCCTCGGAAGTCGCGCGCTGGAAGAAGGTCGTGACAGAGGCGAATGTGAAGCTGGATTAAGTCTCAAGAGACAAGCTCGCAGGCGCGCCAGGCGGCGAAGAATGGATGGACGGCGATGGCGGGAGAAACTCGCCCGCCGTCCGGCTTCGCTGGATTCCAGGTCGTCAAGAAGGGAACCTGACGCACGCGTGGGATGCATCACGCTGAGTAGCCGGTCTGATCCGCCAGCAGCTTCCGAAATCCGCAGCGGATCAGCGGGAAATCACCCGCGTCCCGGGAGCCCACGTCCGCTTGTCCCCGACCGGGCTGGCGCCAATTTCCCAACCTGCGCCTCCCCAGACCGAGTCGACGACGCCGAGCTCGCCCGCACCGTCTCTCACAAAGAATATGTTCGGAACGGAATTGGTCTGCAACGCACCGTCTTCGCCTTTGGCCTGCCGGCTCAAGAGACACCAAACATCGGCCAGCCTGGTTTCATGACGATCGCCCAATTCAGCAATGACGTCCCTGTCGTTTGAAGGCACGCGCAACGAGAACGTTTGGAGCGATGTAACGCCAGCTGCCTCGACCTTGACTGCGAACCGGCGCACGAAGCTTGCACCGAGCCATGAAATTTTTACGGCGGCCGTTGGTGTGATGTCTTCCTTGAAATGTTCCTGAGCAAGGAATTGCTCGACGGGCTGAATTGCCGCTGTCGACGGCGGATCGAGCAGTTCCCCGGGTTTCCGGTGCAGAGAGCATTCAACCCTGAGAGCCGGAACAATCGCATCCGATCGCGCGCCGCCCAACTTCTTCTCGTCTGCCGCTGCGCCGAAGTCACCTGTAGCTAGAACGAAGGCGACAAGAGACATGCTGAAACTCAAGCGGCGCATCGTGGGTTCCATGATTCTGCTCACTGTGAATCAAGGTAAACCCTCGGTTGCCGATGTAAATCAAAGAACCAGTTTCTGGTTAAGGATAAAAAAGCACGATAAATCTCTCCGTAAATTTTAGTTCGATAAATCGAAATATTTGCACGAATTGCAATCCTGCATCACTCGTGCGTCGATGTTTGTCGCGCGTGAATCAGGTGATGGCGCACGGTCCGTTTTAACGAACTGTGCTGTTTCCTGACGCGGACAGGGATTGCTTGGCTTTAACCAGCCGGCCGCGCGAGCGGTCCACTGGCTAGTGGCAGAGCCCGCAAATGCTCGGCTGGTCCGGCAGCAGGCTGCGGCGCCCGGCAACATCTCGCCTGCGCTCGAAGCGGATCGCTCCAAGTCCAGCGAACACGCCAAGCTGGATTGTTGGCGTAAGCCGGGATGCGCCACAGCCAGATCGTTTCGTAAACGTTGTCTCCGAGGCGCTCGACATCGGGATGTGCCGTTGGCCAAAGAGCCGAAACGAGAGTGATCGCCAAAATCGGCATCGCAAAAAATAATGACCTTGCGCATAGTTTTTTCCGTAGCAATTACATGCAAGCAATGCAGTTTCTCTACGCCTGCTGAGCAGGTGTAAGCAACGAGGCCGGCAACTAATGGTCCGCGCCTAACGGAATTTTGTAGGCCAGTCTTAATCCTGGCGGCCGGAATCCCGTAGAACCACGGAGCTTCGAAGCAGCGGGGTTCTCGTTTGATGATGGTCGTCAAAATCTACGCCACTGGCCATTGCTTCACGTCGTGTGTGCGGTCCAGGGCAGAAGACATCTACAATTTGGAAGACACTTCAGTCAGGTCACGGCCGACTTGGAAGGGGTATCTCCAGAGACCGAAAGCGTTGGTTGGATGCAACCAATTTGCGCCCGGCGATGGCACTCAAATGGACTTTGCTGCTCCTGCCGTTCTTAAAAAATGGCCCTCAAAAGAAAATGCGCGCGCCAAGGACGTTCTATGGCCCAGTCCGTACCTGGTCTTCGATGGCACCTTGGACGAATGCATAAAGAAGTTCGTGGAGCAGCCAGTGGGGCAACGTCACCTCTACGAGATTCACACCGCCCCACAGGGCGAGCTGATCCCAGCGGTGATCTCCTCCGAACTCGCGGTGGAAATCGCCAGGCTGCGAGATTTTTTGTAGCGGGCAGAATCTGTCGCCGTCTTTGACCGCCGGATACCGATCGCAGTTCAACGACGCGGCCAATCAAGCGCACGCGTCTTACTTCGCTTCGCTCGCCTTGATACCCGAGCTTTCAACGAGTTTTGCCACTCGTGGCAGGTCGTCAGCGAACTTGCGCGCGTGCGCTTCAGGCGTCAACTCGCTATCGGGGAATGGCAAGGTGCCGAGCTGCTTGAGCTTCTCCAGCAGGGCGGGGTCGGACAGAGCCTTGCGGAGCGCCGAATTCAGCGCGCCCACGGTCTCCTTGGGCGTGCCCTTCGCCACGTAGAGCCCATGCCACATCGAGTAGCTGACCTCAGGCATGCCGAGTTCGGCGGTGGTCGGCACGTCCTTCAACTGTTCAAGTCGCTCTGACGACGTAATGGCGATGCCGTGAAGTGTTCCGGCCTGAATCTGCGGCAGCGCGTTGGTCACCTGATCCCACAGAAGATCGATCTGCCCCGCCAGGAGATCGGCGATTGCCGGAGCTGATCCGCGATAAGCCGCGACTGTCGGTTTGAAGCCGAGCACATTGCCCATCATCACGGCGCACAGGTGACTGTTCGTCCCGATGCCACCGTGCGCAAAGTTCGCCTTGTCGCCCTGCGCCTTGATCCAGGCCACAAAATCCTTCGGTCCCGCGCCGGGAATCGACTTGCGGCCGATCAGAACCATCGGCGCGTTGTTGACGAGGCCGACCGACTCGAACGCAGTTTTCGTATCGTACCGCAGGTTGGTGAACAGGCTGGGCGCCGCGAGCAGCGCGACGTGATTGATCAGGACTGTGGAACCGTCAGGTGCGGATCGAGCAACACGATCATTGGCCAGCGTGCTGCCACCTCCGACCACGTTCTCGATGATGACGGCCTGGCCGAGCGCGCGCGACATCTGTTCGCCAATGAGACGTGCGACAGTATCCGTGCCGCCGCCAGCCGCATAGGGCACTACCAGCGTCACAGTCCGGGGGATCGATTGCGCGCGGACCTGCGCTGAGAACGCGGCAAGCAAGAGACCAAGGCCTATAAGCGCGCTTTTAGAAAGCCGATTGACCACGACGCGTCCTCCCAAAGTTTTCTTTTGTTGGCACGCCGCACTTGCAGCCGTGCGTTCGTTCGCGAGGCCACGCCGCAGCAACGGGGTGGTATCGCATCACCTCGGATCATGCTGGTTGTGCATCCGCAAATCAAATACAAACCGAGCCAGCTCGCATGAGCAAGGTAAATTCGTCGCCGGCACATCGGCGTGATACCATGTCCCAAGGCGCAGATAGCATCGGGACGAACTTGAAATGAGCCAGGCTGCATATGCCGCGGTCGATTGGGGCACGAGCAGTTTTCGGCTTTGGCTTGTCGACCGGACTGGCAACGTCCTCGGGGAACGGCGCAGCCACGAGGGCATGATGGCCGCAGGCAAGCTTGGCTTCGCGGCCGTGCTGCAGTCGCATTTGGAGGCCGTCGGCGCCGCGCCTGGGCTGTCCGTTGTCATCTGCGGCATGGCCGGTGCCCGACAGGGGTGGATAGAAGCCGGATACGTCGATACGCCGGCGCGGCTCACATCGATCCTGAAGCATGCCGTCCGGGTTCCGGCACAGGACCGCGATATCCGGATCCTTCCGGGAATCGCGCAGCGAGATCCGAACGCGCCGGATGTCATGCGCGGCGAAGAAACCCAGTTGCTCGGTGCCTTGGGTGTAGACGCGGCGGGTGACGCGGTCGTCTGCATGCCGGGCACCCATTCGAAGTGGGTCAGGGCGAGTGGAGGGACCGTCGAACGCTTCGCCACCTTCATGACGGGCGAGCTGTTCGGCGTCGTGTCGCGAGAAACGATCCTCTCCCACGCGGTGACTGGGGCCGATGAAGCGGAAGATATCGACGCATTCAAGTCGGCGGTCACTGCCGGCTTTGAGTCGCCTGCGTTCGCCGCCAATCTGCTTTTCCAAGTGCGATCGGGTCAGCTCCTCTACGGCGGCAAGCCATCCTCGGCCCGCGAGAAAATATCGGGCATCCTGATAGGTCTCGAATTGGCGGCGGGGCTCGCCGGAGCAATACCCAGGGCCGGCGTCACGTTGGTGGCGTCGGGGAGGCTCCAGATGCTTTACCAACTGGCGTTTGACACGGTTTCCATTCCCATCCGATCAATCGGTGCCGAGGATGCGGTCCGTCGCGGCCTTTCGATGGCCGCTGAATCGATTTGGAGCGTATGAAGGATCAGACGAATGAATGTTGTCCCATTCCCCCCGATGAAGCGGCCGCTGATCGCGATCCTGCGCGGCGTGAGGCCTGACGAAGTGGAGGATATCGTCAGCGGGCTGATCGAAAGCGGCATGACGGCGATAGAGATCCCGCTCAACTCTCCGGATCCGTTCCGCTCCATCGAGAGAGCCGTCAAGAAGGCCCCTGCCGGGATCCTGGTTGGTGCCGGCACTGTCTTGACGCTGGAAGCCGTCGAGCGGATCCATGACGTTGGGGGCCGGCTCCTGGTGACCCCCAACGTCGATCCCGAAATCGTTGCCCGAGCCCGGGCACGCGGCATGGTCACGATGCCCGGCGTCTTTACCCCGACGGAGGCGCTGCTTGCAGCCCAGGCGGGGGCCTCCAGCCTCAAGTTCTTTCCGGCGAGCGTGCTTGGAGCAGCGGGGATCACCGCCATTCGCGCCGTTCTTCCCGCAGACCTGATGATCGCCGCCGTGGGTGGCGTCTCGGACAAGAACTTCGTGGACTACACGAGGGCTGGCATTCTTGCGTTCGGCCTCGGCAGCAGCCTCTACAAACCCGGGATGACGGCGACGGAAGTAGCGGCGCGTGCCAAGGCGACGATCGACGCGTACGATATGGCCATTCAACAGGCGAGGTAGACCAGCGAGGGAGGACCGGTTTCCAGGCGGCCTCGGCCGTTCACGTCACCTCTTGCGAGCCACGATGTAAGGACGGTTGTCGTTGCCCTTCGTTGCGTGGCTTTCAGTGGCAAGAATGTCGAAGCCCGCAGCGGATATATGCCGGCTCAGGTCCGCCACCCGAAAGACGCCTGCATAGGGCGCCTTACCGATCGCGCGCATCGCGGGCAAGGCAAGCCGGATCAGTGGGTTCATATCCCCGACGCAGGGTGTCTTGGAGATGAAGAAGCCCTCCGCTGCGAGTAAGGCGTGGATGCGGCGCAGGGTGCCAGGAAGGTCGCGGACCAGATGGAGATAGTTGAATCCCAAAATCGCGTTAAACTGTGCCGCGTCAGGCGTAAGCGTTTCTGTGGTCGCGGTGCGGAAGACAAGGGCCGGTATGGGGCCGGCGGCGTGCTTCTCATTGGCAATGGCGATCATTCCAGCGGAAATATCCGTCGCAAGATAGTCTCGAACATCACCGGCGAGTAGGAGCGCCGTTGTTCCTGTTCCGCAGCCGAGTTCTAGCACCCGGTCGCCTGATCCCAACAGGGCGCGCGTCCGGTCCAACGTGCGCTCATAGCCGGCCTGATCCGCAATCGCGCCCATGGCATACTTCCGTGAAGTCCGGTCCCAGAAACGGGCGTCGCTCGCTATGCTCATGATGGGTTGCTCCTCGCATACATCCCTAGCGGAGAAATGTCGCGGCTGCGTGAACGACGACTTTCAATGTCAGGATCGGGTCGGATCGCAACCTTGCGGAATTCGGCATGAAGAAGGTCGGGGCGAAGCCGTGTCCGCTCAAGTCAGGTCCCGGTGATTGGACGATTGTCTCTCAGAATATTGCGCAATCGGCGGCATGGCGGAGAGAGTGTCAGTCAATCCTCATTGAAAGATCAAGAATTTTTCTAGACCAAAACCCACGATTTGAGCAACAGCGTGAAAAGCCTACGCGCCTTCCGGACGGCGCCATCGCGCCCGGTCGCCACGGCTCCACCAAAATGTCGAAAACAACCCCATGCAAAGTAGCCGGCGGCCCCCGCAACCGAAGGTTTGGACCGAAAACTTGACACGTCGGGCAAATCAGCGGCACAATTTCATCATCCCAGAATTCGCTAAACGACTGCGTGTGCGCAATATCGGTGCGATCATGTTCCGCGTGGCTGGACCGTTGAGGACACGCCGCTGTCGCTTGCGCGAGGATGCAGAAACCGCGAAAATCCGGGCTGTTTCAGAACTTGTCAGGGGAATCCCACACAGATGCAGTTTGATGACGTTATTCTCGGTCGCCGGAGTATCCGCGGTTACAAACCTGATCCAGTACCCAAGGCGCTGATTGCGGAAATCATTGGTTTGGCGATGCGCGCTCCGTCGTCGATGAACACCCAGCCCTGGAATTTCTACGTCATATCAGGCGAACCGCTGGACCGGATCCGCGCCGGCAACACCGAGCGGATGGTGGCGGGCATCCCGCAGTCGCGCGAGTTCCGCACCGGTCAGGCCTTTGCAGGCAAGCACCGCGACCGGCAGGTCGGCGTCGCCAAGCAATTGTTCTCCGCGATGGGAATCGAGCGCGACAACAAGGACAAGCGCCAGGACTGGGTGCTGCGCGGCTTCCGCCAATTCGACGCGCCCGTCTGCGTGATCATTACCTATGACCGCGTGCTCGACGGCAGCGACGATACGCCGTTCGATTGCGGCGCTGTGGCGACCGCCCTGGTCAATGCCGCATGGTCTCGCGGGCTCGGCGCCGTGATCAACAGCCAGGGTATCATGCAATCACCCGTGGTGCGCGAGCACGCGGGCATAGCCGACGATCAGGTCATCATGAAAAGTATTGCGCTGGGCTGGCCGGATGAAACGTTTCCAGCGAATGCGGTGGTGTCGGAGCGGAAGTCCGTCGAGGAGGCCACGGTGTTTGTCGGGTTCGAGAGTTAACGGCGCGCGGGCGGAAGGGCTGGAGGTGCAGCAGTGATCCGCGCGATGGCCCGACGTGCGCTTGTGCTGGTAGCCACCTTTGCCGCTGCCTTGACGCCGGTCGCCTGCCTTGGCGAAGGCAGCAAGCCGTTGCCGGCCAAGGCAACACAGGAGCTACCGCCCGAGCTGCTCTCGCTGCTCGAACGGAAGAAGATGCCAAAATATTCGCCGATCGTTATGCGTCTTTTCAAGGAGGAGGCGGAGCTTGAAGTCTGGAAACAGAACACTGCCGGCCGTTTCCAGATCCTCAAGACCTATCCGATCTGTCGGTGGTCGGGCGATCTCGGGCCGAAGTTGTACGAAGGCGACCGGCAGGCGCCAGAAGGGTTCTACACAATTACGCCTGAGTTGATGAACCCCAACTCCAACTTCTATCTTTCGATCAACCTCGGCTACCCCAACAGCTTCGACAAGGCGAACAAGCGCAACGGCAGCTTCCTCATGATCCACGGCGACTGCTGGTCGAGCGGCTGCTATGCCATGACCGACGAACAGATCAGCGAAATCTATTCGCTGGCGCGCGACTCACTCAGCGGCCGGCCGTCGTTCCAGGTCCAGGCCTATCCGTTCCGCCTGACGCCGGCGAATCTGGCGCGGCATCGAAATAGTCCCAACCTCTCCTTCTGGAAAATGCTCAAGATCGGCAACGATCATTTCGAGACGACGCAACTCGAACCGAGGGTGGATGTGTGCGACCGCCGCTATGTATTCGATGCGCAACCTCCCCCGAATTCGCCGTCCCCTCTTGTGTTCAACCCTGCCGAAAAATGTCCCCCCTTCGTCGTCAATCCGCAAATCGCGCGGCGGGCGCTGGAGAAGAGGCGCGCCGACGAGCTCGAATACGCGCGATTGCTTGAAGACAACGTGCCGGCTGCCCCGATCTACAGCGGACTGGACGGCGGAATGAACAAGGCGTTCCTCGCACAGTTTCCGGGCAGAGTGACGCTTGCGAAAGTAATGCCGTATGCATCCTATTTGCCGCAATTGCCCCCGATCCCCTGGATCGACAACGATGGCTCGTTGACCAGCAAATGGTTTGGCACCTCGTTCTCCAAACCGGTTGTGTGTGATCCGGCTCGTGCCAGCTTCCCGTCGGGGCGGTGCTAACTCTTGTCCGACGTCAGCGATGGGGTCATCAGCAGACCACGCTTGGCATCGACATTTCGTCGGCACATCAGGGTCAAGCGCGACAACAAGGACAAGCGCCAGGACTAGGCGCTGCGCGGCTTCCGTCAATTCGACGCGCGCCGGGATAGGCATCCGGTGAATCTGTGGAAAATTGAACGCTCTTGGACCTAGGAGATACACTGCGCCAGATGCGACTGGCGGAGAGAGTGTCAGTCAATCCCCATTGATGTAAGAGCTGTTTTTCACCTCAGCACGTGGGCACCTACGGTCCTCGCTACCAGTAATTGGCTCATCCGTGCGCCCGCTTGCGCCTCAAGTCTCTGTGTAGGATGGCGCTAGAATTAGTGAGAAAGAGTAGCAGGCGTCCGCTACATCGCCAGAGCCCCTGTTTTCTTATGGACGGGCAGCGTAACTGGATTTACTCAGCTGCGGGCGAACACTCCAGGCCTGAATACAGCACACGGGCTTAGTCGGACTTGCCGAGTGCTTTCAGGATAAAGCGGATTTGGCCGCGCAGGCTCGCTTCGGTGTCTTCGCCGTGTTGAACGCACTGCTCGATCAGAATCGGATGGAAAAACGGCATGAACGCCGATCTGACCGCTCGGGCCGCTTCCGCGGCGTCTTCGACCTCGAACTCGCCCGCGTCAGCGCCCTCGCGTATGATCGCCTCCAGGATCGTCAGCATCCGTTCGATGTGCACCTGAATGATCGGCCAGTTCTCCTGCATGGCAGCGACGATCAGATCGTGCATCGGCTTTGCCTTGGCCAACATTGTTTTGCTGTGATGGTGAACAGTGGTTAGCAGTTGGTCTAGCTTCTCCGTGGCCGGCGCGTCCGTGCGTGCGATCGCAAAGGCGATGTCGGCAACCTCGTTCATGAGACGCCCGCAGATGGACTCGTTGATTGCATTCCTGGAGGGAAAGAAGCGGTAGATATTCGCTGGACTCATGCCGAGTTCGGCGGCGATGTCGGCCACCGACGTCCTGTGGTAGCCGACGCGGCGAAAGTGCTCCTCCGCCGCTCCCAGGATGCGCGCGCGGGCCTCGTCGGGCTCTTTTCCCGTTCGGACCGGACGATCCATTGCCCTACTCGGCAGCCAATGCTGGTCGCAATTCCGGCTTCTCGCGCGAAACCTCGTGGATATCATCTGCGGTCGGCTTGATCCGAAACCACGCGGCATAAAGCGCGGGAAGGAACAGCAAGATCAGCACCGTGCCGACCGCGGTGCCGCCGATCAGCGTATAGGCCATCGATCCCCAGAAGACGGAATGCGTGAGAGGGATGAAGGCCAGCACGGCGGCCAGTGCGGTCAGGATCACCGGCCTCGTGCGTTGCACCGTGGCCTCGATGACGGCGTGATAGTCGTCAAGGCCGGCCGCGCGATTCTCCTTGATTTGTTCGGTCAGGATGAGGGTATTGCGCATCAGGATGCCCGCCAGTCCGATCAGGCCCAAAATGGCATTGAATCCGAAGGGCTGGTTAAAGGCGAGCAATATCGGTACCACGCCGACGAGCCCAAGCGGTGCCGTCAGCATGACCATCGCCATCGTCGAGAAAGATCGCACCTGCAGCATGATGACGATCAGCATGGCGGCGATCATGGCGGGAAAGACCGTCGCCAACGCGTCATTGGCCTTGGTTGCCTCTTCGATCGATCCGCCCAATTCGATGCGATAGCCGGCCGGAAGCGATGCGATCAGCGGCTGAAGGGCCGCCTTGATCTCCTTGGAAACCTCCGGAGGTTGGGTCGCTTCATTGATATCCGAGCGAATCGTGACCACGGGTGTGCGATCGCGGCGCTTCATGATCGGCTCTTCCAGACGGGCCTCCGAATGGCCGATCTGGTCGAGTGGAATCGGGCGGCCGTCCCGGCTCATCAGTGAGAAGTCCGCCAGACGCGCCGGATCCAGCCGCTCGCCGCCGGCGCTGCGTGCCACGATGGGGACATTGCGAATGTCCTCGCGGACCTGCGTAACAGGGATGCCAGTGAGGAGGAACTGGAGCTGCCGGCCCACCTCCGCTGGCGAGAGACCGATCAGGTTCAGTCGATCCTGATCCGGGATGAAGCGGAGCACGGGTGTGCGATTACCCCAATCGCGGTTCGCCTGCCGCACGTCGGGAACGCCACGCATGATATCGAGAGCTTTTTCAGAGATGGCGTACAACTGCGCGGGATCAGGCCCCATAACCCGAAACTCGACCGGGAACGGCGTGTAGGGTCCGAACACAAGCTGAGTGACGCGCACATTGGCCTCAGGTGCAAGCCCATCTGACACCGCCTGGCGAAGCCGGTGCTTCAAAGCTTCGCGCGCCTCCGCATCCGGTGTAAGCACGACGATCTTGGCGAAGGCCGGATCAGGCAGCTCCGGCGCCATCGCGAAGAAGAATCGGGGAGCGCCCTGACCGACATAGCTCGTAACGATCTTGGCCTCCGACTGGTGGTTCAGCCAGTGTTCGAGCTTCTCGACTGTAGCGGTCGTCGTCCCGATGCTGGTGCCTTCCGGCAGACGAGATCTCCACCAGCACTTCGGGGCGGTCGGACGTCGGGAAGAACTGCTGCTTGACGGCGCCCATGCCGACAACGGAAAGCGCGAAGGCGATGGCGACGATGGCGCTGGTGACGAACTTGTGGCGCACGGCGAAGGTGATGACGCTTCGCAGGCGCCGATAGTTCGGTGTGCCGTAGATCGCATGGTGACCGCCTTCGACCGGTTTGATCGCGGGCAGCATCTTGACGCCAAGATAGGGCGTGAAGATCACCGCGACGATCCAGGAGACGATGAGGGCAAACCCCACGACCCAGAAGATGTTGCCGGCATATTCGCCGGCCGTCGAGCGCGCGAAGCCCACCGGCAGGAACCCGGCGACCGTCACCAGTGTGCCCGACAACATTGGCGCCGCAGTGTGGCTCCACGCGTAGGCCGCCGCCTTGATGCGGTCCATGCCCTCTTCCATTTTCACCACCATCACCTCGATGGCGATGATGGCGTCGTCCACGAGAAGACCAAGTGCCAGGATGAGGGCGCCGAGCGTGATGCGGTCGAAGAACCGGCCGGTTTCCAGCATGATGAGGAACACGACGGCAAGCGTCAGAGGGACGGCAGCCGCCACGACGATGCCGACGCGCCAGCCGAGGCTAAGCAGGCTCACGAGCAGCACCACGCCGAGCGCCATCGCGAACTTCATCATGAACTCGTCAACCGCTGAGGTGATGTTGACGGCCTGGTCGCTGACCTTGGCCAGAGTCATCCCGAGTGGCAGCGTCCGAGCGATAGCTGCGGACCTCTCCTCCAGCGCCTTGCCGAGCGCGAGGCCATCCCAGCCCTCTTGCATAACCGCCGCGAGCATGATGGAGGGCTCACCCTGGTGTCGGATGAGATAGGTGGGAGGATCCTCGTAGCCGCGGCGGACTTCGGCGATGTCGGAGAGTTTCAGCGTCCGCCCCGCAGCGACGATCGGCGTGTCGGCGATCGCCTGGACGCTGTCATAAGCGCCGTCGACCCGGATGAAGACCTGCGGCCCCTTGGTGTCGATCGAGCCTGCCGGTGTGACGGTGTTCTGCCGCTGCAAGGCGGCAACAATATCCTGGGCCGACACGCCGAGGGTTGCCAGTTTGGCATAGGAAAACTCGATGAATATCTGTTCGGGACGTTCACCGAGGATGTTGATCTTCTTGACGCCGGGCACGTGCAGGAGATCTTGGCGAATGGTCTCGGCTTGCCTGGCGAGTTCCCGCATCGGCATAGCCTTCGCCTTAAGGGCATAAAGGGCGAAGCTCACGTCCGAATATTCGTCGTTGACGAAGGGGCCGAGCACTCCAGACGGCAGCTTGCGTGCTTCATCCCCGAGCTTCTTGCGGGCCTGATAGAACTCCTCCTGAACGCTGGATGGCGGTGCTGTCCTTCAGCGTAACCGTCATGTACGCATAACCTGGCCGTGTGGTCGTCTCCACCCGGTCGTACCAAGTCAGCTCCTGAATCCGCTTCTCCAAGGGTTCGGCGACCTGGTCCTGCATCTCGCGCGCCGTCGCGCCGGGCCATACCGTTGTCACCGTCAGGGTCTTGATGGTGAAGGACGGGTCTTCGGCTCGCCCGAGCATGAAGAAGGCGTAGGCGCCTGCCGCCGCCAGCAGCACGATGAAGAACAGGGTGACGGCCCGTTCGCGAACGGCGATCGCGGAAAGATTGAAATTCATCACTTGGCCACTCCTAATCCTATACGTTCGTCCTGGCGCTCGCGCCGTCCTGCAGCAGGTGGGCGCCGAGTGAACCGCGCTTCTAAGGAACGCGCGCCTCTGGCTGCGCTTCTGCTAACTTACAATTGGTTCGGCGACAGCTTCTTTGAGGCCCGCTGCCGCTTGGGCGGCAAGGCCACGGGCCGCTTCCTGTGAATCTTGAAATTCCTCGAGTGCATAAACTCTACCCCACCGCAGGGTGAACACGTGGAGACCGCGGTTGACGTACGACGCGTCGCCGTTGAGCAGCGTTGCGGTGCCGTCCCACTCGACAAACACGGTGGTATGCCACGGCCAGCCCTTCACCCAGATGTTGTTGACCGTGATATGGAGAGTGGGCTGGACGCGGCCGAGGCGCTCAAACCAGCGGCGCAGGGCTTCTTTGTCATGGCGCTCACCAGCAAGCGCGTGGGCGCCGGAAACGCGGTGATGGACATCCGGCGCGACCGCTTTCACCGCGTCATCCCAGCGATGGTTGTTGACGTGGTCGAAGGTCTTTCGGATCTCTTTCTTGACAATGTAGCTGTATAGCATTTGCCGTCCTCCGACGGTGATCGCGGAAAGATTGAAGCTCGTTAGTTTCCTTTGTTTTCAGACGCAGTCCTGACGCGAGCGCCCTCCTGCAGGAGGTGAGCGCCGAGGGAAACAACCCGATCATCAGAGCTCAATCCGGAGATCACGGCGGTTTCGCTGCTCACTCGAACAAGATTGACTGGACGAAAGCGTACGGTTGAGGTGGCGCTATCCAAAACCCACACACCGGTCTTCCGGCCGTCATCGAGCACGGCTCCCAGCGGCACCTGGACTTCCGGCTGATTCGCCTGGCTTGCCAGCCGAATGGTTACCGTCGCGCCAAGCGGTGCTGCCGCGGCCTCACCGTCGAGCACATAACGGGCCTCATAGGTACGGGTCTGAGCATCGGCGGAATCCGACAACTGCCGCAGATGCGCCATATAGCGCCGCCCATCGGCCGCCCCATACACGCTGGCCTCGGCCACCGAGCCGATCGCTGGCCGGATCGTTTCGGGAAGCGCGACCACCGCTTCGCGGGGGCCGGCCTTGGCAATACGAACGACTGTCTGGCCGGCGGAGACGACCTGACCGGGCTCGCCAAGCGTTTCGACCACCGTTCCGTCCGCATCCGCTACCAGGACCGAGTAGGTCGCCTCATTCTCGGAGACCCGCGCATCAGCTTCAGCGGTGGCAAGTTGCGCCTCGGCCGTATCCAACGCGGCCTTCGCTTGCTCGTAGCGCTGTCGGGAAGCCCATCCGTTGCTCACCAACTTGGCGTATCGCTGTTCATCCGCTTCGGTCTGAACGAAAGATGCACGCGCTGCGGCAACGGCGTTGCGCTTGGCCGTGACCGCGAGGCGAAGGTCGGTTTCGTCGATCCGCATCAGCGGCTCACCGGCTTTGACCTGCTGACCGGTATTCACAAGCCGTTCCACAATCTTGCCGGCGACGCGAAACCCGAGGTTGCTCTGCACCCTCGCCCCTATGACGCCCGTGAAGCCGCGTTCGGATCCATTCACCCGCGCTGCCGTGACCAGCCTGACGACCGGTGGTTCCTGCCGCGGGTCGCTCAGGGCAGAAGCTTTTTGGGCGGGGATGGCAAAAGTAGCGAATGCGGCAGCACCGGACGCCGCGATCAGGACACCGGCCAAGACTACAAGTCTTCTCTTTCTCATCCCAACTCCTCATTTAGATTTCGTTCAAACTCTATAACCTAGATAGCGTGTGATCGCAATCTAAAAAGGAGGATTGACGAGAACGTGATCCACGCGAGAACCCGCCATTTTCGCGAGTGGCGGCTTTCATGCAGGAGCGACGCACGTCCGCGGATCGTCTCGCGCCTCTTGATAGATTGCGTTCGGCCTCTATCTGAGATATAGATTTCGAATACAATCTAAAAGGAGGTTCACGATGCGAGTGAGTCGCATTCAGGCCGCGGAAAACCGCCAAAACGTGATCAATGTGGCAAGTCGCCTTTTCCGGGAGCGCGGATTTGATGGCATCGGGCTCAAGGATCTGATGGAGGGTGCCGGGCTAACCCAAGGCGCCTTCTACAAGCAGTTCGCGTCAAAAGAGGATTTGGCGGTAGAGGCGTCCAGGCGGGCATTGGAGAGTGCCTCCCGCCGATGGTCGGACGCAGCCGCGGAGAATCCTGATGATCCGCTTGGCGCGGTGATCGCGTTCTACCTCAGTGCCGACCATCGCCAAGAAAAGATGGACGGCTGCCCGATCGTGGCGCTCGGCTCAGATGCCGCCAGACAGGGGTCCGACGTGAAAGCGGCATTCGAAGCGGGGATCAAGGCGCATCTCAAAGTCCTCGGCCGCTTGATTGCTGAGACCGACGGCGAGGAGTCCAGTGGCAAGGCCTTGGCCATTCTCACGACGATGGTCGGTGCGGTGACGCTATCGCGCGTCGTCAACGACCCTGATCTGGCTCAGGCCTTTCTCGATGCGGCGGTCGAACAGGTTCGCGAAACCGCCGCCGCTTGAACGATCGCTCCCTGGCGATCCTGGAGCAAGGCACGCGATTACTCTCGGCAGATCTCGGTGCCGACACGGCCTGACAGGCGCTCAACCGCGCTGTTTAGGACCGCAGAAGATCGTAGCTTGGCGTACAAAATCGTGTAAGTGGCGGAGAGAGTGGGATTCGAACCCACGGTACGGTTTCCCGCGCACACGCTTTCCAAGCGTGCGCCTTAAGCCACTCGGCCATCTCTCCGGAGGCCTTCTCTTGAAGGGGCAGGACCGATTTTGCAAGGGACGCCGGGGGCGGCGGTCGAAATTTCCTCAATTATTTGAATTTATTTGGTAATTTGGCGCGCTCGGCATCGGGTAAGGAGGCGCCTTCTGGAGGCCTTGAACCAGATCCGGTCAATGCCGACGACCATAGCGGCAACCCCAAGGATGAGCCAAGGACGGGCCAAGGATGGACCAAGCATGAACCACGGGTGGAGGACGGCATGATCATCACGCGGACGGTTCTGTACGCCATCCTGGTTTCGGCCTTTGCCGGGGCGGCCGCTGGCCCGGCGATGGCGCAGGCCTGCTCCCGTCAGGGGGTGGACGTGACCTGCGACGACGGAAGGCGCGGAATTTTCGCAGGCGACGCCATCATCTGGGCCGACGGTTCGCGATCGAGCCTGGCCTCGCCGCATCCCAGCGTCATCATCGGCAACAAATCATCCGTCGTCGTCGGCCCCGGCGTGTTCGTCGGCAAGGGCAATGGCATGGTGCCGATGGAAAATCCGAGCGCGCCGAACAAGGCGCGCTGCGCGGTGCTGGATGGCGTGTCGTATTGCTTTTAGTGGTAACGCGCGCCGCCATTGGTGACGGAGCGTAGCTGCCGCAATGCAGCCGGCTCGGCTATGACATCTTCCGGAAGGGTATTTGTCGATGCGGCTGTCCGACAGCGCATCGGTAAAATCAGCGAACCATTGCTGAATGGTGCCGGTGCGCAGCTTCGTCATCATCGCTTCCCAGCGCATCCGGCGCTCCGTCACCGGCATCGACAGGGCGATCGCAATGGTGCGCGCCATGCTGTCGATATCATGCGGATTGACCTGCAACGCGGTGTCGAGCTCGTTGGCGGCGCCGGCGAATTTCGACAGCACCAACACGCCCGGATCGACCGGGTTTTGCGCGGCGACATATTCCTTGGCGACCAGATTCATGCCGTCCTGCAGCGGCGTCACCACGCCGACCTGCGCGGTGCGATAGAGACCCGCAAGCACGGCCTGGCTGTAGCCCTTGTTGAGATAGCGGATCGGCGTCCAGTCGACTTCGCCGTGAACGCCGTTGACGTCGCTGACAAGCTTCGCGACGTCGCTCTGCAGATTGCCATAGGCCTCGATCGCGCCGCGCGAAGGCGTTGCGATCTGCAGCAACGATACAGTGCGCGCCAGCGACGGATGCAAGGTCCACATCCGGTCGAAGGCCTTGATGCGGTTGATCAGGCCCTTGGAATAATCCAGCCGGTCGACCCCGATCGCGAGCTTCTCGCCGTTCAGGCTTCGCCGCAGCCGGGAGACATCCGGATGGGTCGAGGCCTTGGTCGCGAGCTGGGCGAATTGCTGGGGATCGATGCCGATCGGGAATACCGCGGCGCGGGTTCGGCCATAACGCGAATGGACGATGCCGCCATGCACGGCGAGCCCAAGGTCCGACTCCGCGTAGGACAGGAAATTCTCGCAATCCTCCTCGGTCTGGAAACCGATCAGATCATAGGCCAGCATGGCCTCGATCAGCTCGCGATGATGCGGTACGCCGCCGATCACGGAACGCGCGGGCCACGGCGTATGCAAAAAAAACCCGATCGGCTGCGTGACGCCGAGATTGCGCAATTCCGCTCCGAGCGCGAGGAAATGGTAGTCTTGGACCCAGAATGCCGAATCCGGCTTCTGGAACCGCAGCAGCGCACGCGCCATGAAGGCGTTCACTTCGCGATAGCTGAAATAGTCCTCTTGGGAAGCGCGAATGAGGTCGGCGCGCGAATGCAGCGCCGGCCATAAGCCGAATTCGCGAACCCTTCATAGTAGCCGCCGTAATGGGCAGCCGGCAGGTCCAGCATCGCCAGCGCACCGGCGCCCAGCGCTTCAATTTCGGCGAAGGGTTCCTTTTGGTTCCCGTCGCGGACGCGTCCGCTGGAACCGACCCAGATAGCGCCAGACTTCTCGACGATTGGCAACAAAGCCGCTGCTAATCCCCCCGTCATGGGTTCGTTCGGTTTTCCGCGCGAAACGCGGTTTGAGACGACGACGAGGTTCACAGGTCCCCTCCTGTTGGTTCGCCCGCGGTTAACAACCATTCATCAATATGGTTCCTGATCACCCTTTCAACGAATTGAAACCAAATTCGGGCTGCGGTGCATAGGAACTCACCGGAACTCACGAAAAAATAAAATTAATCGCGAACACCGGCGGCAAGCGCGAAAATCTGTGTCCGAAACCCGACAAGATCAGAAACATTATGGCAGTGCTGCGTCCCTTTCGTCATCAAGCAGGTGTGTAAGGAATTCCCTGACATCGCTTGGCGCGTCGAAGTGGCCGGCCACGCCCTTTGCACGTCGGCCGACCGAGAATGCGAGGCCATCGAGGTCAGGCATGATCGCAAACACCGTCTCGTCCGTGACGTCGTCGCCGATGAAGAGCGGGCGGCGACCCTTGAAAGGTTCATGCGTCATCAACTCGAGCACGCCGCTCGCCTTGGTGAAGCCGGAGTGCTTGATCTCGCAGACGCATTTTCCCGGCAATACCTCTATCGGCGCGTTGGGTAGATCAGCCCTGATCAGCGACACCGCTGCATAGATCGCCTTCTCCGCATGCGGCGCGAGGCGATAATGCAGCGCGAGCGAATAGCCCTTGTCTTCCAGCAATATTCCGGGGCTGAGCTTCGCGATGGCTGCGAGCCGGCGCTTCAATTCCCTGTCCATCGGCGGAGCGTGCGCGGCTACAGCTTCGCTGTCGAGTTCGAGCCGCATCTCTGCGCCATGGCCGCCGACGGCCGGGAACAGATCGGGCGCGAAGATCAGATCAATGTCGTTGAGCGAGCGGCCGCTGACCAGCGCCAGCGCGCCCTTGGTTCTTTCGACCAGGCGGTTCAATGTCTTCGCAAGTCCCGGCGGCACCCAGACTTCGCGTGGCGTCGGCATCAGATCGAGCAGCGTGCCGTCGATGTCGAGCAGGATTGCAGTTTCGCTCAAATGCGGCACCAACGAGCGCGGCACCGGAACGGTTTCCGGCGCCGCCTCATCGTTACCAACGTATTCTTCTTCCAACGGCATTTCGACCAGATCCTGATTCATCTCATCCTACTCCACAAAAGCCAGCGGCCGTGCGACAGTTTCGAGCGACTTGCGTTCGGCCGCAATGGCGTATCGCCACGCGACGGCCGCGGCCACGATCATCAATGCCGACCCGAGCAAATAGCCGGCGAATACGCTGTTGCGCGACCCCGTATCGATCAGCGCTCCGAACAAAGCCGGTCCTATCACACCGCCAATTCCTGTGCCGATCGCGTAGAACAGCGCAATTGCCAGCGCCCGCACCTCCAGCGGAAACGTCTCGCTGACGGTGAGATAGGCAGCACTTGCTGCCGGCGAGGCAAAGAAGAAAATCACCATCCACGCGATGGTCTGTGTCTGCGCGCTCAGGGCGCCGATCGAGAACAGATAACCTGAAATCGCAAGCAAGAGACCCGAGATGCCGTAGGTAGCCGTGATCATGGTACGGCGGCCCAGCGTATCGAACAGCCGGCCGAGCAACAGCGGCCCGAGGAAATTGCCCGCCGCGAAGGGCAGGATGTACCAGCCGACATCGTTTGAAGGGATGCCGAAGAAATCGGTCAGCACCAGCGCGAAGGTGAAGAAAATGGCGTTGTAGAAGAACGCCTGCGAGGCCATCAGCACCAGTCCCACCAGCGAACGCGTCCGATAGGTCGTGAACAGCGTCCGCGCCACTTCGCCAAGCGGCGTATGGCTGCGCATCTTCAGCCTGCAGATCGGCAGCACTGTCTGATGTTGATCGTCCGGGTGCGCCGTCGCCGACCTCTCGATGTCGTCGACGATCGCGTGCGCTTGCTCGGGACGGCCATGGATCATCAGCCAGCGTGGGCTCTCCGGAATCCACATCCGCATCACGAACACGATCAGGCCGAGAGCGGCGCCGATCAAATAGGCCGATCGCCAGCCAAGATCCGGAGGCAGCACGTTGGGATCGAGCAGCACGATGGCGGCGACCGCGCCGATCGCAGCACCAATCCAGAAGCTGCCGTTGATCACCAGATCGGTCCATCCGCGATAGCGCGCCGGCACCAGCTCCTGGATCGTCGAATTGATCGCGGTATATTCGCCGCCGATACCCGCGCCGGTCAGGAACCGAAACAGCGCGTAACTTGCTACGTTCCAGGACAACGCCGTTGCAGCGGTCGCCGTCAGATAGACCGCCAGCGTGATAAAGAACAACTTCTTGCGCCCGATCCGATCGGTCAGCCAGCCAAAACCAAGCGCGCCGAGCACAGCTCCCGCGAGGTACGCACTGTTGGCAAGCCCGACATCGAAATTCGAAAATTGCAACGTCGGACTTTCCTTCAGCGCGCCCGACAATGCGCCCGCGAGCGTGACCTCCAGCCCGTCAAGTATCCAGGTGATGCCAAGCGCGAGCACGACACGGGTATGAAACCCGCCCCAGCGCAGACGGTCGAGTCGCGCGGGAATGCTGGTCTCGACGACGCAATCATTATCCTCCTTCAGCGGCGTGGAAATGGAGGCACTCTCACTCACTGTCGCACCACGCCGTATCGCATTCACATCCATCGGATTGAACCAATGAGAAACGCCCCGGAACGCCCCAGCCCCAGGGTTGTCTCGCAGAATTACGGCAAACTTGATGCCCGCCGCTAACATAACGCCCTCGGGGGACCGGGGTTCCGCGGGCATTCGGATTGCGAAATTGCATACCTCGTTCTACGCCGCGAAGGCGGGGTATTGAGTACGCCGTTACCTCGCAATGACATGGAGATGGCGGCTCCGCACAAGGCCGTCATACCGCGAATGCGGTATCCAGTACGCCGCGGCCTTTCCACGTCCTTGCGAGCGGAGCGAAGCAATCCATTTCGCCACTTGTGGAGGCATGGATTGCTTCGTCGCTTTCGCTCCTCGCAATGACGGAGTGAGTTCCAATTCAATTCCAACAGCAGATGCGCGATCGCGATCTCGCGACGCATCGCGCCCGAGCTTTGCCGAAATTCCTCTCCCTCAAAGAACGAGAGGGAGCAGGGAATGCCGGGTGCACGCTGCCCGCGGCGACGGCGACAAGGAACAGATCGATCGGAAGACCGTTTTTGGCAGGACAGGAATGGAGCCGACAATGGCCGAGCGCCGGAAAACTGCACGCCCACGAAAGACTGCGACGCGAAAAAGCAGCCGCACGACAACCGCAAAGAAGACAACCGCAAAGAAATCAACCGCAAAGAAATCAACGCCGAAACGGTGGTCGCAACGGGTGACCCGGGAAAGCGACGCGCTTGATCTGAAACGCGGCGTCTTCAAGCTGACCAGTGCGAAGAAAATTGCGGCGTCGCTCAAGCGGTCCGCCGAACATAGTTCGCGCCGCAAGACCGGCGCCTATCGCTCGGCGCTGTCGATGCTGACCTTCTACATCAACCGCGCCGGCAAAACTTTGCCGAAGACTCAACGCGCGCGATTGGAGCGGGCGAAGGTCGAGTTGAAGCATCAATTCGGAAGAGAGTGATTTCAGTCCCTGCGAACGCAGGGACCCATACGCTACGACCTATCGATTTCGGGCGGCGATGGTTGATTGCTTGCGTAACAATTGACGCCGGTGGTTATGGGCCCCTGCGTTCGCAGGGGCGACGATAACGAGAAGCGCCGCCCTTACGCCGCCCGGATATTCGCCATGAAGCGATCGAGCTCCTCACGCAAGCGCGTGCTTTCGCTCGACAGCGTGCGCGCCGAATTCAGCACTTCCTCGGAGGCCGAGCCGGTTTCGGTTGCGCCGCGGTTGACCTGCATGACGTTGGCAGCGGCCTCCTGCGTGCCTTGCGCCACGTTCTGGACGCTGCGCGCGATTTCCTGGGTCGCCGCGCTCTGCTGCTCGACCGCACTGGCGATCGTCGAGGCGATGTCCGAGATCTTGCCGATGGTGCCGCCGATCTCCTTGATCGCCGCGACCGATTCCTGCGTCGCGCCCTGCATGCCCGAGATGTGATTGGAAATCTCGTCGGTCGCCTTCGCGGTCTGGCTGGCGAGCGACTTGACCTCCGATGCAACGACGGCAAAGCCGCGGCCGGCGTCGCCCGCGCGGGCCGCCTCGATGGTGGCGTTCAGCGCCAGCAGGTTGGTCTGCTCGGCGATCGCCGTGATCAGCTTGACAACGTCGCCGATTTCCTGCGCGGCGCGCGATAGCTTGCCGATCCGCCCATCGGTCTGCTCGGCCTGGCGGACGGCGGCCTCCGCGATCTGGCTGCTTTCCTTGACGCGCCGCCCGATCTCGTCGACGGACGCCGACAACTCCTCGGTCGCGGACGCCACCGATTGCATGTTGCTGGAAGCTTCTTCGGAGGCGCCGGCGACCTGGCTGGACAGGCTCTGGGTGGTTTCCGCGGTTCGAGTCAGCGTGCCCGCCGCGGCTTCTAGCTGTACGGCAGACGATGAAACGTTGGAGACGATGGCGCCGACCGCGGCCTCGAAATCGTCCGCAAAGCGTATCAGTTCGGCGCGGCGCGCGGCGCTCGCCGCCTTGTTCTGCGCTTCCTGCGTGGCGGCATCGCGCTCGGCGCGGGCGACAGCCTGCACCTTGAACTCTTCGACCGCGCTTGCCATTTCGCCGAGTTCGTCCTTACGACCCAGGCCGGGGAGAACGACATCGAAGTGGCCGCCGGCGAGTTCGCGCATCGCGTTGCACATCTTTGTCATTGGCCGGGAAATGCCGGTACCGAGGAAGAAGGCCCAGACACAGCCGAGCAGGAAGCCGCCGGCGGCCAGGATCAGGATCAGACGCTCAGTCTCGCCGACGGTCGCGTCCGACTCGGCCTCGAGCCGCTTCTGGTCGGCCAGCAGGTCCGACTTCATCGCGGCCGAGCCCTTGTTGATGGCGGAGGCTGACTCGGTCATTTCCAGGGTCAGCTCATCGATCTCCTTCGAATTATCGATCAGCTTGGCGAGCGACTGCTGGTATTCCCCCAGCATTCCCGAAACTTCCTTGATCCCCTCCAGGATCTTTTCGTTGGTCGACGAAATGGCCTTCAGCGAGTTCTCGACGAATTTCAGCCGCGCCAGTGCGCTGGCCGCTACCGTCTTGTCCGAGTTGACCACGAACGTATTGGCGAGCGCCGTCACCGCCTGAAACTGCTCGGTGACCTTCTTCGAGCCCAGGGTGATCACCGGCATTTCGGCATCGTCGGCATTGCTCGGCAGATCATCGAGCTTGTAGCGCAGCGAGTTGCCGGTGCGCGTGAGCTGGTTTTGCGTGATCCGCGCGCTCTCGTCCTTGACCTTGATGATATCTGCGAAAATCTTGGTGAAGGCGCGGAATTCCCGCTCCAGCTTCGCGATCTGTTCGAGACGCCCCCGGTCGGTGGTGCTCTTCATCGAGGCGATGATCGCATCCTTGAGACTGGCTTCAGCCGCCAGCGCCGCCTTGCCGTCCTCCTCCTTCCCGGTCGCCACGAAATAGCGGGCAAGCGAGCGGTAGGAGATCAGCTCGCGGTCGATGTCACGCGCCAGATCGGCCTCCAGCACGCTGCGCCGGTAGGATCTACGCCGGCGGAAACCCGCTCAAAACCGAGATAGGCAAAGCCCATGCTGGCGGCCGAGATCGCCAGCACGACCGCAAAGCCGAGCATGATCTTGGCTCGAAACCGTAAGGTCGGAAGCTTGATCGACGAGCCGCCGCGTTTTGGAAATCCCACCTCAACCCCCCCGTTTTCGTTCTGAAAAACAGGCATCGGGAGGCCCCTGCCCCTAACCCAGTGCTCAAAGTTACGGCAGAATGGATAAAGGCGCGTAAACTCGGGCCGGATTCCCTTCGAGGTTGTGGGCGGGACGATGGACGCCAGCCGTCATGCCCGGTCTTGACGAGCGATGCCGATGGGCACGCGCTCCCTTGATGTCTTCACAATGACACGCCCGACCAAAATCCTAGTTGCAAGTTCCCGCTCCGCTGTTTCTAATTAGAACAATTACAAAACATCGGGAGGTACCACGCGTGTCTACAGTCAAACTGACGGTGAACGGCAAAGCCGTCTCGGCCGAGGTCGAGGACCGGACCCTCCTCGTCCATCTGCTGCGCGACCATCTGAACCTGACCGGTACCCATGTCGGCTGCGACACCAGCCAGTGCGGCGCCTGCGTCGTCCATATCGACGGCCGGGCGGTAAAATCCTGCACCGTCCTGGCGGGCCAGGCCGCGGGCTCCAGCGTCACCACCATCGAGGGCATCGCAAAGGGTGGCGAACTGCACCCGATGCAGGCGGCGTTCCGCGACAATCATGGCCTGCAGTGCGGCTACTGCACCCCGGCATGATCATGTCCGCGATCGATATTGTGCACCGCCACAGCGGCAAGCTCGACGAGGAAACGGTCCGGCACGAGCTGGAAGGCAACATCTGCCGCTGCACCGGGTACCACAACATCGTCAAATCGGTGCTCGATGCAGCCGGCCGCATGAAGGTCCCGCAGGCGGCGGAATAGCCGCCGCAGGCCACCAAATCCGAATTCAAGACCGCGTTTCGAAACGAAATGGCGGAAACAATAACTCCGGTTGGGAGGACAGGACATGGGCGTTGAAGGCATTGGCGCAAGCGTGGTGCGCAAGGAAGACCGCCGATTCATTACTGGCAAGGGCCGTTACGTCGACGACATCAAACTGGTGGGCATGACGTATGCTCATTTCGTCCGCAGCCCTCACGCGCATGCCAAGATAAAGAGTGTCGATACATCAGCGGCAATGAAGATGCCGGGCGTGGTCGGCGTGCTGACCGGCCAGCAGATCGTCGATGACAAGATCGGCAATTTGATCTGCGGCTGGGCCATTACCTCCAAGGACGGCACCGGGATGAAGATGGGCGCATGGCCGGCGATGGCGCCGGAAACGGTGCGTTTCGTTGGCCAGGCGGTCGCGGTCGTGATCGCCGAGACCAAGAACCAGGCCAGGGATGCGGCGGAAGCCGTCGTCGTCGACTACGAGGAATTGCCAGCCGCCGCCGACATCAGCGCGGCGATCAAGCCGGGCGCGCCGCAACTGCATCCGGAAGCCCCGGGCAACGTGATCTACGACTGGACCATCGGCGACGAAGCCGCGACCGACGCGGCCTTCAAATCGGCGGCCAACGTCGTTTCGCTCGACATCACCAATAACCGCCTGGTTCCGAACGCGATGGAGCCGCGCGCGGCGATCGCGGAATATAACGAGCCCGAGGAGCACTTCACGCTCTACACGACATCGCAGAATCCGCATGTCGCCCGGCTCGTGCTGTCGGCTTTCTACAATATCGCGCAGGAGCACAAGCTGCGGGTGGTCGCCCCCGACGTCGGCGGCGGGTTCGGCTCCAAGATCTTCATCTATCCCGAGGAGATGGTGGCGCTGTGGGCCTCGAAGAAGGTCGGACGTCCGGTGAAGTGGACCGGCGACCGCACCGAAGCCTTCCTGACCGACGCCCATGGCCGCGACCACCTCACCAAGGCGGAAATGGCGCTCGACAAGGACAACAAGGTCACCGGGCTGCGCGTGAAGACCTACGCCAATCTCGGCGCCTATATGTCGCTGTTCTCCTCCTCGGTGCCGACCTATCTCTACGCGACGCTGCTGTCGGGCCAGTACAACATTCCCAACATCTTCGCCGAGGTGATCAGCGTCTACACCAACACCGTGCCGGTCGACGCCTATCGCGGCGCGGGCCGCCCCGAGGCAAGCTTCGTGGTGGAACGGCTGATGGAGACGGCGGCGCGGCAGTTGAAGGTCGATCCGGCCGAACTGCGCCGCAAGAACTTCATCACGCAATTTCCGCATCAGACGCCCGTGATCATGGCCTATGACATCGGCGACTTTAATGCCTCGCTCGACGCCGCGATGAAGGCGATTGATTACGCCGGTTTCCCGGCGCGCAAGGCCAAAGCCAAGGCCGAAGGCAAACTGCGCGGCATCGGCGTCTCCTGCTACATCGAGGCCTGCGGCATCGCGCCGTCGAAGGCGGTCGGCAGCCTTGGCGCCGGCGTCGGCCTGTGGAATCCGCGGAGGTCCGCGTCAACCCGGTCGGCACCATCGAGATCCTCACGGGATCGCACAGCCATGGCCAGGGCCATGAAACGAGCTTCTGCCAGTTGGTGGCAGAGCGCCTCGGCATTCCCATCAGCCAGGTCCAGCTCGTCCATGGCGACACCGACAAGGTGCAGTTCGGCATGGGCACCTACGGCTCGCGCTCGGCGGCCGTTGGTCTCACCGCGATCCTGAAGGCGATGGAGAAGGTCGGATCAAGGCCAAGAAGATCGCCGCCCATCAACTCGAAGCATCCGAGAACGACATCGTGATCGAGAACGGCGAGTTCAAAGTCACCGGCACCGACAAGTCGATTGCGTTGCCGATGGTTGCGCTCGCCGCCTACACCGCGCACAATCTGCCTGACGGCATGGAGCCGGGCCTGAAGGAAGGCGCGTTCTACGACCCGACCAACTTCACCTTCCCGGCCGGCGCCTATATCTGCGAAATGGAAGTCGATTCCGCCACCGGCAAATCCACCTTCGTCAACTTCGTGGCGGCGGACGATTTCGGGCGGCTGATCAACCCGATGATCGTTGAAGGCCAGGTCCATGGCGGTCTCGCCCAGGGCATCGGCCAGGCGCTGCTCGAAGGCGCGGTGTACGACGCTTCGGGCCAGCTCCTGACGGCGTCGTTCATGGACTACACCATGCCGCGCGCCGATGACCTGCCGTCGTTCAAGCTGTCGCACACCACGACGCTGTGTCCGGGCAATCCGCTCGGCGTCAAGGGCTGCGGCGAAGCCGGCGCGATCGGCGCATCGGCCGCCGTCATCAACGCCATCACCGATGCGATCGGCAACAACAAACTCGAAATGCCGGCGACGCCCGATCGCGTCTGGCATGCGATTCACGGCAACGCGTAAGAGGGAGCACAGCCATGTACCAGACAACCTATCACCGCCCCTCTTCAGTCGACGAGGCCGCAGCCTTATTCGCCAAGGGTTCGGACTCGAAATATCTGGCTGGCGGCCACACGCTGATCCCCGTCATGAAACAGCGGTTGGCTTCGCCATCTGATGTTATCGATCTCGGCAAGATCCAGGAGCTGATTGGCATCGAACCAACCGGTGACGGAATATTGATCAAGGCGGCGACGACGCATTCCGACGTGGCCTCGAGCGCAGCCGTGCAAAAGGCGATCCCGGCGCTGGCCTACCTCGCCTCGCTGATCGGCGATCCGGCCGTGCGACATCGCGGCACCATCGGCGGTTCGCTCGCCAACAACGATCCCGCGGCCGACTATCCAGCGGCGGTGCTGGCGCTCGGCGCCACCGTAAAGACCAACAAGCGTTCGATATCGGCGGATGATTTCTTCAAGGGCCTGTTCTCCACGGCGCTCGACGACGGCGAAATCATCACCGCCGTGTCGTTCCCGGTTCAGGCCAAAGCGGGCTATTCCAAGTTCAACCATCCGGCGTCGCGCTTCGCCCTGACCGGCGTGTTCGTCGCCAAGACCCCGGCAGGTGACGTCCGCGTCGCAGCGACCGGCGCATCGCAAGACGGCGTGATGCGGGTACCGGCGATCGAAACGGCGCTGAAAGCGAACTGGTCGGCGGGCGCGATCGACGGCGTCAAGATTTCCGCCGACGGTTTGATGAGCGACATCCATGGAACATCGGACTATCGCGCCAATCTGATCAAGGTGATGGCGCAGCGCGCGGTCACCGCCGCCGGCTGATAGCGTCTAGAGCCGGTTCTGATTCAATCAGAACCGGCTCTAGATTTTTGTTTTGACGCGTTTTCTTGACGCGAACCGGCATCCACTTCGCTCGAAAACGCTATGGGCACAACTTCCATGCGAACGGCGCGCAGCAATGCGCGCCGCTTTCGCATTTTGTGCGATTCTCGGCAAAAGAAGCTTGCCACGGCCTCGCTTCGGCAGGACAATTTAGCTAATCAACTAATTAAAGCGTCCCTCTTGGGAGAGAAAACAACGTGCTCGACAAACCAGCCGCCCAATCCGCTGCCCACACCTCCGGCCCGCTCGCCGGTTTCCGCATCGTCGAATTCGCCGGCATTGGTCCGGGCCCGTTCGCCTGCATGATGCTGGCCGACATGGGCGCCGAAGTCGTGACGCTCGATCGTGTCGGCGCCAGGAAGAACCTCAAATCAGTTGCCGGGCGCGGGCGGAAGGTTGTCGAGCTCGACCTGAAGGACAAGGCTGCGGTCGCGCAGGTGCTGGACCTGCTTAGCAGCGCCGATGTGCTGATCGAAGGTTTTCGTCCCGGCGTAATGGAGCGGCTGGGACTGGGGCCCGACGTCGTGATGGTGCGCAACCCTCGCCTGGTGTTCGGCCGCATGACCGGTTGGGGCCAGGAAGGCCCGCTGGCGCACGCCGCCGGCCATGACATCAACTACATCTCGGTGACCGGCGCGCTCGCGGCGATCGGCACCAAAGAGAAGCCGGTGCCGCCGCTCAATCTCGTCGGCGATTTTGGCGGCGGCGCGCTTTATCTCGTGGTCGGCGTGCTGGCCGCACTTCTGGAGGCGTCAAAGTCCGGCAAGGGCCAAGTGGTCGATGCCGCGATGTGCGACGGCGCGGCGTCGCTGATGTCGATGTTCTTCGACATGAGCGCGATCGGCCGCTGGGTCGAAGGGCGCGAGCAGAATTTCCTCGATGGCGGCGCGCATTTCTACGGCATCTATGAATGTTCCTGCGGCAATTTCATTTCGATCGGCTCGATCGAACCTCAGTTCTATGCGCTCTTGCGCCAGCACGCCGGCCTCACCGACGCCGACTTCGACGCACAGATGGACCGCAAGGCGTGGCCGGCGTTGAAGGACAAGCTGACAAAGGTGTTCAAGAGCAAGACCCGCGAGGACTGGTGCAAGATCATGGAAGGCACCGACATCTGCTTCGCGCCGATCCTGACCATGGCGGAAGCGCCGAAGCATCCGCACAATGCCGCGCGAAACATTTTTGTCGAACGTCACGGCGTGACACAGCCCGCACCGGCGCCGCGCTTTTCACGGACACCGTCGGCGATCAGGGATGCGGAGACGGCTGATATCGGGGAACTGACGAAGGAGTGGAAGCGATGATCGTCATTCCGGGGCGATGCGGAGCATCGAACCCAGGATCTCGATGTAACGACCTCTAGATTCCGGGTTCGCGCTACGCGCGCCCCGGAATGACAATCGCTACGCCGCGTTGCCCACCTTCAGCACGCCCCTGCAGATCTGATCTTCCTCGATCGATTCGAACAGCGCCTTGAAATTGCCCTCGCCGAACCCGTCATCGCCCTTGCGCTGGATGAACTCGAAGAAGATCGGCCCGATCGCGTTCGCCGAGAAGATCTGCAGCAGCACCTTGGTGTGGCCGCCGTCGACGACGCCCTCGCCGTCGATCAGGATGCCGTCACGCTGCAGGCGGACGACGTCCTCGCCATGCTGCGGCAGCCGCGCATCGATCCTCTCGAAATAGGTATCCGGCGGCGACGGCATGAACGGCAAACCATCTGCGCGCAACGCCTCGACGGTGCGATAGATGTCGCGCGCGCCGCAGGCGATGTGCTGGATGCCCTCGCCGCGATAGATGTTGAGATACTCCTCGATCTGCCCGGAATCGCCGGCGTCCTCATTGATCGGAATCCGGATCTTGCCGTCCGGGCTGGTCAAGGCGCGCGAGAACAGGCCGGAAGCGCGGCCCTCGATGTCGAAAAAAGCGGATCTGGCGGAAGTTGAACAGTCTTTCGTAGAAGCCGGTCCAAACGTTCATGCGGCCGCGATGAACGTTGTGGGTGAGGTGATCGATGTAATATAGCCCCGCGCCCGCCGGACGCCGGTCTTTCGCGCCCAGCCATTCGAATTCGATGTCATAGGCCGAACCCCTGGCGCCGTAGCGGTCGACAAAATAGAGCAAACTTCCGCCGATGCCCTTGATGGCGGGAACGTCGAGCGTCTTCTGCGCCGAAGTAACATCGGCGGGCTCCGCCCCGAGCGACAGCGCGCGCTCATAGGCCTGCTTCGCATCGACCACGCGGAACGCCATCGACGGTGCGCAGGGCCCGTGCGCGGCAACGAAGCCATGGCCATGGGTGCCCGGCTCCTCGTTGACGAGATAATTGATGTCGCCCTGACGATAGACCGTGATCTTTTTGGTCTTGTGGCGGGCGACCGGCGCATAGCCCATCAGCTTGAACAGCGCATGCAGCTCTTCAGGCCGCGGATGGGCATATTCGACGAACTCGAAACCGTCGGTGCCCATCGGATTGTCGGCGCTGATGGTGGCGGCCGGCGCGTCATGCGGAAACGGTCCCATCGCTATTCTCCCGAAAATTGACCTGGATCAATGTCGATCAAAACAGGCGCGAGGTGTATGCAAACGACCCCGCATTCTGCTATAATGCCGCACAATCCGTGCATCGAACCGGTAATTTACGCATGATCTCGGTAGATGCCTTCGACCTCAAAATGCTGGCGGCGCTGCAGGACGACGGCCGGCTGACCACCCAGCAACTGGCCGACCTGGTCGGCCTGTCGGCCTCGCAGTGCTCGCGGCGTCGGATGCGGCTGGAGGAGGAAAAGGTGATCGCGGGCTATCACGCCGACCTCGCCGGCGAAGCGCTCGGCTTCAACCTGATCGCCTTCATTCACATCACGCTGGCGACGCATTCGCCCGACAACGCCAAGAAATTCCGCGCGCTGGTCAACCGCGTCGACGACATCCAGGAAGCGTATTCGCTGACCGGCGACGCCGATTATGTGCTGAAGGTCGTGCTGCGCGACCTGAAGGACCTCTCCGACCTCGTCAACAACGTGCTGATGCCGCACCAGAGCGTGGCGCATGTGCGCTCGTCGATCGTGCTGGACCGGTTGAAGGAAAGTGCAAAGCTGCCGCTGAAGTGAGCGTTCCGATGAAGCATCCGGGCCGCATGGTTCGAGACGCGCGTTACCGCGCTCCTCACCATGAGGGTCTCAGACCGCATCCTGAGGAGGCGCGAAAGCGCCGTCTCGAAGGATGAAGCCCGCGCTTTCTCAAGGCATGGCCCGAATCGAGGGAAATCCGTCATTCGCTTCCCCAATACGATCTGCGATCATCCGCTTCCCGCCAACACACGAGACGACCATGGCGTTGCAACTCCGGCCGAATTGCGAATATTGCGACAAGGACCTGCCGCCTAACGCGACGGACGCGCGGATCTGCTCTTATGAATGCACGTTCTGTGCGGACTGCGTCGAGACCAAACTGCACAATGTCTGCCCGAACTGCGGCGGCGGCTTTGTGCCGCGGCCGATCCGGCCCGCGGAGCAATGGCGCCCGGGCGTATGCGTGACGAAGCAGCTGCCCTCGGACAAGCGGGTGCATCTGAAGTACAGCCTGGAAGATATTGCGGCACATTCGGTGAGGCTGAAGGATGTTCCACCGCAAGAGCGTTGAACCGTTCACCCGTCATTGCGAGCGCAGCGAAGCAATCCATAGTTCCGCTTGCGGCGCGATGGGTTGCTTCGTCGCTTCGCTCCTCGCAATGACGGGAAGAGAGAGCATTACTCCGCCGCCAAAATCGTACCCTCGACCTCGCCGAAGCCGACGCGATAGCCATTGCCCTGGCACCAGCCGCGCATCACGAGCTGGTCGCCGTCTTCCAGGAACGAGCGCTTGACGCCGAGGGCCAGTTCGGCCGGCTCGGCGCCGTTCCAGCTAATCTCCAGCAGGCTGCCGCGCTGGTCCTTTTCCGGGCCGGAGATGGTGCCCGACCCCAGGAGATCGCCGACATTCATGGCGCAGCCGGATGAAGCGTGGTGCACGAGCTGCTGCACCGACGACCAGTACATGTACTTGAAGTTGGTGCGGCTGATGTTCACAGCTTCGTTCATCTGCGCCGCGCGCAGGCCGACCTCGAGCGCCATGTCGTAATTGTTCGGCTGCGCCTGCTGCAGGTAGGGCAGCGGCTTCGGATCCTGCGCAGGGCCGTGCAAACGAAACGGCTCCAGCGCCTCCCGCGTCACCACCCACGGGCTGATCGAGGTCGCGAACGCCTTGGCCTGGAACGGCCCCAGCGGCACATATTCCCACTGCTGGATGTCGCGCGCGCTCCAGTCATTCAGGATCACAAATCCGAAGATCATTTCCTCGGCCTGCTTTTCGGTGAGCATCTCGCCCATCGGCGATGCCTGCCCGACCACCACGCCCATTTCGAGTTCGAAGTCGAGCCGCCTGCACGGCCCGAAGCTCGGCGTATCGGCCGTCGGCGGCTTCAATTGCCCGCGCGGTCGGCGCACAGGCGTGCCGCTGACAACCACGGTCGACGCGCGGCCGTTATAGCCGATCGGCATGTGCAGCCAGTTCGGCTGCAAGGCATTGTCCTTGCCGCGGAACATCACGCCGACATTGGTGGCATGCTCCTTCGACGAATAGAAATCGGTATAGCCGGAGACGGTGAACGGCAGATGCAGCCTGACATCCGCCATCGGCACCAGCGCACGCTTGCGCAGCTTTTCATTATCGCGCAACTCGGGATGGTCGTTCCGCAAAAGTTCACTGATCCGCGCACGCGTGTTCGACCAGACCTTTGGCCCCAGCGCCATGAATGGATTGAGCTGCGGCGCGGCGAACACCGCCGGCTCGACCACGTCGAACCGGCAGTCCTGCGCGAGCTGCCAGAGATCGAGCACGTAATCGCCGATCGCGACACCGATGCGCGGGGCGAGCCCGTCCTTGGTGGAGAACACGCCGTAGGGTAGATTCTGGATCGGGAAATGGGGAATCGGGCGCGACGTCGATGAAGGCGCGGAGTTTGGGGTCGTTGGGGTGGGGCACTTGACTCTCCAATTAGGAATCGTCATGCCCGGGCTTGACCCGGGCATCCATCTTCTAAGCGAAGAGTGATGGCTCGCTGGGTCAAGCCCGGCGATGACGAGTTGCACGCGTTACGGCTTGCTTGGATCGAACCGCTTCTCCAGGCCCTTCCAGCAATCGGCGTAATCATCCTGCAGGGCCGCGGTGGTCGCCGCATGCGCGGTGACGCGCTGCGGAAATCGCGTCTCGAACATGAAGGCCATGGTGCCGGTTAGTTTCACCGGCTTCAATTCGCCATTGCTGGCGTGGTCGAAGGCTTCGCGGTCGGGGCCGTGCGGCAGCATGCAATTGTGCAAGGAGATGCCGCCCGGCGTAAAGCCTTGCGGCTTGGCGTCGTAGACGCCGTAGATCAGCCCCATGAACTCCGACATGATGTTCATGTGATACCAGGGCGGACGGAAGGTGTTTTCGGCGACCGCCCAGCGCTCCGGGAAAATCACGAAATCGATATTGGCGGTGCCCGCGGTTTCCGAGGGCGAAGTCAGCACCGTGAAGATCGAAGGATCGGGATGGTCGAAGCTGATGGCGCCGACCGGCGAGAAGGTGCGCAGGTCGTATTTGTAGGGCCCATAGTTGCCGTGCCACGCCACCACGTCGATCGGCGAATGCGGCAGCGTTGTCTTGAACAGCGAGCCGCCCCATTTCACGTAGAGTTCGGTCGGCGCGTCCCTGTCCTCATAGGCCGCGACAGGCGTGAGGAAGTCGCGCGAATTGGCGAGGCAATTGGCGCCGATCGGTCCCCGTTCGGGCAGCGTGAAGGCGCCACCGTAGTTTTCGCAGAGATAGCCGCGTGCGGGCCCTGACGGAATCTCGACGCGGAATTTTACGCCGCGCGGAATCACGGCGATCTCGCCCGGCTCGATATCGATCCGGCCGAATTCAGTGACGAGCCGCAGATTGCCCTGCTGAGCCACGAACATCATCTCGCCATCGGCATTGTAGAAATGCTGATCGACCATCGATTTGGTAATGAGATAAACGTGCGCCGCCATGCCGGCCTGCGTGTTGGCGTCACCCGCCGTGGTCATGGTCTGCACGCCCTGCAGGAAGGTCATGTCCTCCTTCGGGATCGGCGCCGGATCCCAGCGCAGCTGCGCGATCGGCAGCTCGTATTCATGGCACGGCGCGGTGCGCCACAGCCCGGCATCGGCTTTGGCAAAGCGTCCTGAATGTTTCACCGAGGGCCGGATGCGATAGAGCCAGGAGCGCTCGTTGCTGCCGCGCGGCGCGGTGAACGGAGAGCCTGACAATTGCTCGGCATAGAGACCGTAGGCACAGCGCTGCGGCGAGTTGCGGCCCATCGGCAGCGCGCCGGGCAAGGCCTCGGTCTCAAAGCTGTTGCCGAAGCCAGACATATAGCCCGGTGTCAATTGCGCGGTGCTTCGAACGATCTGATCAGGTGAGGTGTTGATGTTCATGGTCATCCTCCTCCTTGCAGGGCGGCCCACATTTCCTGGTCGCGCTTGTCGGTCCAGATTACGGGATCGTCGATCCCCGACGCCTCGTCGAACGCGCGCGAGACGTTGAACGGCAGGCAGTGCTCGTAAATGGCAAAGCTGGAAAATTTGGGATCCATCACATCGCGCGTCGCAGCAAAGGTCTCCTTCAGCGTGCGGCCCTTGGCGACCGAGCTCTCCGCCGCGCCATAGAGCGTGGTGACGAAATCGCGCGTCATCGCGATCGCGTCGCGCCCGGTCGAAAGTCCCTTCAGCGCGTCGCCACGGCCCGGCGCGATCGCCTTGGGATTGAAGGCGCGGATTTCATTCAGCGTCATCGGCCATTCGCGCAAATGCGCATCGCCGCAATAGCAGGCCGAGTGATATTCGATGAGGTCACCCGAGAACATCACTTCGGCATCCGGCACCCACGCCACGATATCGCCCGACGTGTGCCCGGCGCCAAGCTGCATCAACCGCACCTCGCGTTTTCCCAGATAGATCGACATCTCGCCTTCGAAGGTCAGCGTCGGCCAGGTCAGGCCGGGAATGCTCTCGGCGTCCTGAAACAGCCGCGGAAAGCGGCCGTACTCGGAATCCCAATCCTGCTGGCCGCGCTCCTCGATCAAGCGATAGGTTTCCGCCGATGCCACGATGCCCTGCGCCTTGTAGGCGGAGGCGCCGAGCACGCGCACCGCGTGGTAGTGCGACAGCACGACATATTTGATCGGCTTGTCGGTGACGGCGCGAACGCGTTCGATGACTTTATGGGCCATCGCCGGCGTCGCCTGCGCATCGAACACGAGGCAGCCATCGTCGCCGACGATAATGGCGGAGTTCGGATCGCCCTCGGCGGTGAACGCGTAGAGATCGGTGCCGATCTCGGAGAACGTGATTTTCTTCTCCGCCATATCGGTCGTGGACGCGAAACCCTTTGCAGTACCCTTGGCCATCAATTCCATTCCTGACTTTCGTTTGAGACGTGAATTACTGCTGTTGATGCAGCTGCTGGGTCGCATCGAGCATCCGCCGCTTGGCGAGTGCGATAGCCTCCTTCAGCACATCGAGGTCGCCGATGTGATTGGCGAGAACGAGGACCAGCGCCGCGTCGAGATCGGCGCTCTGCGCGTCGCTCAATCCGCGATGCGCCTCGACGATGGCGCGAAACGCATCGTCGGGCTTCGCAAAATTCGAACCGGTCGATAGCGCCATGACGAAACCTCAGTTGATGCCGGTGGCACGCGCCAGCGCCGCATCGAGCGCCGGCCGGGTCGGATGCCGGAACCGCGCCGCAACATAGCCATCGGGCCGCAGCAGATAGGCCGTACCGGGCTCCGCGTCGTAGCGCGCGGCGGCGAGCCCAGCGGGATCGGCATAGCCGCCATCGCCGCCAATCCGGATCGCGCCCAATCCTTCCGGGACTTCCGCGGCCGCGCCATTGCCAAACTCCAGCAGCGTGAACCGCGTTCCGCCCTTGATGAAAAGCTTCCGTCAGGAACATCGGCTTACCGCCCGACGCTGCAATCGGCGCGTCCGCCATCGATGCGCCCGGACGCGGGCCGCCACGCCACGGATCGCCATCGGCCGTCGAAAGCGGCGTCTCGTAGACTGACGGCACCGACAGCCGGCCGCCATTGACCATGCGTTTGCCGAATTCGGTTTCCTTGGCGAGCGACAGCACCGCCTTGCGCAGCCGGGCTTCCTGGCTGGTGACAGGCGCCATGAAATCGGTCGAGCGGGTCGATTCGCGGATGTTCTCATCGGCCGCGGCGCTGCGCTCGGTGTGATAGCTCTCGAGCAGCGTCTCGGGCGACGTTCCCCGCAATACGCGATCGAGTTTCCATGCGATATTCTCGGCGTCCTCGAGCCCGGAATTGGCGCCGCGGGCGCCGAACGGCGAGACCTGATGCGCGGCATCGCCTGCAAAGATCACGCGGCCATGGATGAACCTGTCCATCCGACGGCATTGGAACTTGTAAAGCGAGATCCATTCGAAATCGAACTTGTCATGGCCGAGCATGCGCGCGATGCGAGGCCGGACATTCTCGGGACGCTTTTCGACCACCGGATCGGCGTCGGGGTGAAGCTGCAGGTCGATCCGCCAGATGTCGTCCGGCTGCTTGTGCAACAGCGCGGAGCGTCCGGCATGGAATGGCGGATCGAACCAGAACCAGCGCTCGGTCGGAAACGCCGCCGTCATTTTGACGTCGGCGATCAGGAACTGATCCTCGAACACCTGCCCCGCAAACTCCGCCCCCACCATTGTCCGCAACGAGGACCGGGCGCCGTCGCAGGCGATAACAAAACGGGCGCTCAGCCGGTACGGACCGTCAGGCGTTTCGATCGTCAGCAGCGCGTAGTCGTTGCGCTGTTCGAGCCCTATCACCTTGTTGCGCCAGCGCAGGTCGATCGCGGGCAGTTCCCCGACGCGATCGACCAGATAAGCCTCGGCATAGAATTGCTGCAGGTTGATGAAGGCCGGTCGCTTGTGGCCGTCTTCCGGCAGCAGATTGAATTGATAGAGCTGCTGGTCGCCATGGAAGATCTTGCCGACGCTCCACACCACACCCTTGTCGACCATGCGCTGGCCGATGCCGAGCCGGTCCCAGAATTCGAGCGAGCGCTTGGAAAAACAGATTGCCCGCGAGCCCTCGCCGATCCGGTCGGCGTCGTCCAGCAGCACGACGGATTGCCCCCGCTGCGCCAAATCTATCGCCAGCGAAAGCCCCACGGGACCGGCGCCCACCACGACGATGGCGTGCTCGGCCGGGTTCGCACCGGCCCGATCCTGATCGGGGTGGCGGCGATAGCCGAACTGGGTTTTGGTCTGCGCCATGCGGGCTCAACCCCGTGACTAGCCAAGGGCGTGCAACTCTGCTAAATTAGTCGCATCTGCAACTATCTTAAACCCCGGGCCGGGTCCGGCGTCAACTCAAATCGAGGCGATCTTTGCCAAAAGCGTCTTCAAGCGAAGTGGCCATCGGTTTGCGCGATGAAAGCGCGTCGAGGAAAGATGCCAGGCTGGACCTCTTTGGGTTCGTGCCGTTCCGGCTGAACCGGCTCGCGGCCGAGGTCAGTTCGGCGCTCTCGGTCGAATATGCGACGCGCCACGGGCTCGACATTCCGGAGTGGCGCGTGCTGGCGACGCTCGGCTTCCGCCACGACGCCTGTAGCGCGCAATACATCGCCCATTGCACCCGCACCCATAAATCCACCATCAGTCGGGCCGTCACGTCGCTGATGAAGCGGCAGATGGTCGAACGTGTCGAGAACGAGGACGACCGCCGCGAATTCCGGCTGCGCCTGACACGCAAGGGCGCGGTGCTCTACGAGGAGCTGATTCCGCGCCTGCTGCGCAAGGAACAGGAAATACTGTCATGTCTCTCCGCGCAGGAGCGCCGGGATTTCGCGCGGCTGCTCGGCAAGATCGAGCAAAGCCTCGATCTGGTGCAGACCAGCGAAGAGGCGGATGCGAAGGAAGCTTACTGACACGCTTGAGCGCCGTGTCGAAGCTCACTTCGCTGCCGTCACCACGATCTCCACGATATGCGGCGGTTCGAGCTCGACGCCGATGCAGGCACGCATTGGCGGATTTTTGGTATCGACCCATTCGTCCCAGGCGCGGTTCATCTCGCCCTTTCGTTTCATGTCGGTGATATAGACGATTGCCGAAAGGATCTTGCTCTTGTCCGTGCCGCACAGCGCGAGGCTTTCGTCGATCCGGGCAAGCGCCTTTGCGCTCTGCTCGTACATCGAGGAACTGACCGGATCGGGCGCGACTGCCACCGTGAAAACGAGATCGTCGTGAACGACGGCGCGGCTGCGGGTTGGCGTGAGCCCAGCAAAGCGATTGATCATGGTTCTCTCCGGGTGACTTCGGGCTCCATTACGCCCGATCAATATGCTTCGCGATCACAGGAAAATATGCGTCCCCCGAACCGGCATCGATGGCTTCCTGCAATACCGTCCCGATCAACTCCGCGCCGCGGATTCTTAGTCCGGCATCGGCGGCCAGTTCCAGCGCGTAGGAAAGGTCCTTCAGCGCATATTCGGTCGAGAACGCGCGCTCGGGGAAATTTCCGGGCACGATCGCCTTCATGCCGTGATTGCGCAAGGCGAAGCTGTCGGCCGACCCCTTCGACAGCGTGTCGAGCAGCAGTTTTGGATCGACGCCATTATGCTTTGCGACGGCAACCGCTTCGGCCAGCGCATTGACGGTCTCAAACAGCACCATGTTGTTGAGAATCTTTGTGACCTGTCCCGCGCCGACGTCGCCGCAATTGGTGACGTCGGTGGCAAAGCAGCGGATCAGCGGCTCGATATCGGCATAAAGCGCGGGCGTTGCGCCAACCATCACGCTCAGCGTGCCGTCCTGCGCCGCCTGACGCGTGCGCGCGATCGGCGCGTCGGCCCAGGCCGCGCCCCTGGCCTGCAGTTGTTTGGCGAAATCGCGGGTCTGCCTGACGGAGGACGTGCCAAGATCGACGACGACCTGACCGCTCCGGATGTTCTTGAGGATGCCGTCGCCTTCGAACACCGCGCGCACATGCCTGGCGCTGGGCAGGCACAGGAACAGCAGGTCGCTTTGCACGATCAAACCGGCAACGGAGCCTGCAACCTCCGCGCCTTCCCGCTGCAGCCGCGCCAACGGCTCCGGCGACAGATCGAACGCGATCACGCGTTTGCCGCTCTTCTTCACGAGATTGCGGCAGATCGGCTCGCCCATCACGCCGAGGCCGATGAAGCCGATAGTCTTGTATTCCGGCATTGTTTTTCTTGAACCTATCTTTTTACGGTTTTCTTTTACGCGAATCGGTATCCAGTTCGCTTGAAAGCGCTCTGTTATTTGGCGAAGGAACGCGATGGTGCGAGGTGCAGCGCGAATGCATCGACCTTGTCGCTGGCACGCGGGTAGATTTCACTGACGATCGGATCGTGACCGGGGATGAAACGATCGGGATGGCCGGCAAGCTTTTCGACGATCTCCCAGCCCTGCGCCATGTCGCCGACATTGTAGACGATTGGAAACGGGCTGCGCTTCTGGAGGTTGGCATAGTAATGCGCCGCGTCCGACGCCAGCACCACGGGACCCCGCGCAGTCTCGACCCTGACCACCTGCAGGCCATCGGAATGGCCGCCGACGCGGTGCACCGTCACGCCGGGCGCGATTTCACCATCGCCGGAATGGAAGGTGACGCGCTCGCCATAGACATGGCGCACCATCGTCGTGACGTGCTCGACCGAAAACGGATGCCGCAGCATGCCGTTGCACATGCAGCGCCCGGTCGCGTAGCTCATCTCGCGGTCCTGCAGGTGAAACCGAGCGCTGGGGAAACGATCCAGATTGCCGGCGTGGTCGTAGTGCAAATGGGTGACGATGACGTCCCTGATGGTGTCGGCCGCAACGCCAAAGCCCGCCAGCGCATCGACCGGATTGAGCGTGAGCTTGCGGGAACGCGCCTTCGCCTCTTCGGCGTTGAAGCCGGTGTCGACCAGGATGTCGCGGCCGTGGCCGCGGATCAGCCAAACGAAATAATCGAGATCCTGCGCCGTGGTCTCGTGCGGATCGGGGACCAGAAAATTCAGGTGAGGAGTGCGCGGCGACATCGTCGCATAGCGCAGCGCATAGATTTCGTAGGCATTTCCCATCGGTGTCACTTTTCTTGGATGTTGCGATTGGCCGATGCCGGCACCAAGCCATTGTCATGCGCAAAGGTCAAACCCGCGTAAGGCGTGGCGACGGCATGGCAGGTCGGCGTAATTAATGTGAGACGGATCACATTGCCGGCTGTCGTCAGGCGCGAAGGCAGGTGAACTGTCCGGACGCGCAGCCGCCCCCGCCGTGGCGCGAAACGGGTGTTGGCGCGATCAGGAACCGAATGCGATCGCCGGCACCGCAACTTATTCTGTCCTTTCGCCTTCGCTGGTCGCGGTTAATTGTCGCAATTAACGCCGACATCGCAAGCGGTTGACGGGCTGCGGGCGCGGTTTGATAATGCCGGATGCGTAGAGTAAGGTCGCCGCGGCGCGAGCTGGTATCGGCGCTGTTTTGGCCGGACCTGGCCTGATCTGGACTGCCTCCATTATGAAAATCCGCCTTGCATCGTTTCTTGCATTGATTTTTTCGGTCGTGTCGATGGCCCCATCGTTCGCGGCCGGTGAACGCTATGCGCTGGTCATCGGCAACGCGAAATATCCGGATGCCGAAGCGCCGCTGAAGGAGCCCATCAACGACGCGCGCGAAATCGCCGACGAACTCAAGCGCGACGGCTTCAATGTCGACATCGGCGAGAACCTGACCGGCGAGCAGATGCGCCGCGCCTTCGAACGCCTGTATGGCAAGATCAAGCCGGGTTCGGTCGCCCTGATTTTCTTCTCCGGCTTTGGCGTGCAGTCGAGCCGGCAGAGCTACATGATCCCTGTCGATGCGCAGATCTGGACCGAGCCGGACGTTCGCCGCGACGGTTTCAGCCTTGAGACGGTACTGGGTGAGATCAACAGCCGCGGCGCCGGCGTCAAGATCGCCCTGATCGATGCTTCCCGGCGCAATCCGTTCGAGCGCCGGTTCCGCAGTTTTTCAGCCGGCCTCGCGCCAGTGATCGCGCCGAACGGCACGCTGGTAATGTATTCGGCCGCGCTCTCGTCGGTGATCTCGGACAACGGCAGCGATCGCAGCCTGTTCGTCAAGGAGCTGCTGAAGGAAATTCGCACCCCCGACCTGATGGCGGAAGAAACGCTGAACCGTACCCGCGTCGGCGTCACCCGCGCATCGCGCAGCGAACAGGTGCCATGGATTTCGTCCTCGCTCGCCGAGGATTTCTCCTTCGTCCCGAGCGGCGGCGGCGCGCGGCCGTCGAGCCAGCCCGCTCCGGTTGCTGCCGCGCCCGCACCTGCCGCACCACCTCCTCCTCCGGCTGCGCCTGCGCCAGCACCTGCCGCAGCACCTCAGGTCGCCGCGCCTGCACCGCCGCCACCGCCCTCGGCACCGCCGAAACCGGTTGAGGCTGCGATTCCTCCGCCTCCGCCGCCGGCCAAACCGGCCGAGAGCAGCCCGACAATGGTCGCGCTTGCCGACGATCCGACCATCAAGAACCTGAGCGCCAAGCTCAACGACAATCCGGACGATGCGGCCGCGCTGTACCGGCGCGGACAGGTCTATGCCAGCAAGGGCGCCTACGAGCTCGCTATCAAGGACTTCAACAATTCGCTGCGGCTGAATCCGAAGGACGTCGAAGCCTACAACAACCGCTGCTGGACGCGCACGGTGATCGGTGACCTGCAGGCCGCGCTGAAGGATTGCAACGAGGCGCTGCGGCTGCGCCCGAATTTCGTCGATGCGCTGGACAGCCGCGGCCTCGTCAACCTGAAGAGTGGCCAGACCAAGAATGCAATCGCTGATTTCGATGCCGCGCTCAAGATCAACCCGAGATTGACGTCGTCGCTGTACGGACGCGGCCTTGCCAAGAAGCGCAATGGCTCGATTGCCGAAGGCGACCTGGATATTAATAATGCGAAGGCCATGGATCCGAACATTGCCAAGGAATTCGCCGATTACGGGGTCCAGTGACGATTATTTAAGGTGAAGGCCGGCCGCTCGTCGAACCCTTGAGCGGGTGCCCAGACTAAGAGAAGTAGTCGGCCGCGGCTGGGTGGTCGGCAGCCCATTTGAATTACGTTAGAACCGCGCGGGAAGCCCGCAGGAGGGGACTGGCAATGTCAACGATCTCAGCAACGAAAACCTTTACCGCGATCCTTTCAATCGCAGCGATCGGCGCCGCAATTTCCTTCGGCGCCGGAACTGCGAGCGCCCAGGACAAGAGCGTCACCGAGGATCAGATCGTCCGCGCACTGGCGCCTGAAAAGAAGCCGCTCACTCGCGGCCTTTCAACCGGCCCCCAGACCGTCGTCGATCCGACCGTAGCCGCAGCCGAGGGCAAGTTCGTCCAGAAGATCCGTGGCCGTTCCACGCGTTCGCTGTCGATCGCCGAGCGCGAAGAAATCGCGGCCATCGTCAAGGACAAGCCGAAGATCGATCTGGAGATCAACTTCGACTACAACTCGGCCGATATCAGCGCGAAGTCGCTGCCATCTGTTCAGGCGCTCGGCCGCGCGCTTACCAACACCGACCTCAAAGGCTCGGTTTTCGTGGTCGCGGGCCACACCGATGCGGCGGGCGGCGAAGGGTATAACCAGGACTTGTCCGAGCGCCGCGCCGACGCGATCAAGCGCTATCTCGTCGACAAGTACGGCATCAACGGCACCGACCTCGTCACCGTCGGATACGGCAAGAGCAAGCTCAAGGACCCGAGCCAGCCGATGGCGGAAGTGAACCGCCGCGTACAGGTCGTGAACATGGAAAACAAGGCGACAGCGTCCAACGCATCCAAGTAAGAGCGTGGCGCGGACCAATATTTTGCGGCTACAGTACGTCCCGCAGCACTCATGCGGGACGTATTCGTTTTGGGCTCCATTGCAGGTTTTTCGGCCGACCCAATGTGCCCAGTTTGATTTGACTTGCAGTCTGGATTGATCCCGCGATGAAACTCTCCGAATACCTCAAACCGGCGCTCGGAGTGGCGGTCGTTGCTGTGCTGGCCGTCGGCTACTACTGGCTCAGTCACCGTCCCCGTGCGGAAGAAAAGGAAACGCCCGGCCAGGCGCTGGTCATCGTGACCAAATCCACCAATGCCTGCTTCTCCGACATGGTCCGGGTCACCGGCTTCATCGTGCCCCGCCGCGAGGCGCAGGTCGGCGTCGATCAGGAAGGCTCCAGGGTTACCGACCTGTTCGTCCGCGAGGGCGACATGGTCACCGAAAATCAGGAACTGGCGCGCCTCACCCCGCCGCCGCAGCAGCCGGGCGCTCCGGCCGGCCGACAGGGCCCGATATCGCTGCGCGCCCCCGCTGCCGGCCTCGTCACCGAAGTCAGGACCGCGGTCGGCGCGCCGGCCTCGCCACAGGCCGGCCCGATGTTCCGCATCTCCGTCAACAATGAAATCGAACTCGATGCCGAAGTCCCGAGCGTCCATCTGCTCAAGCTCAATCCGGGCGCGACGGTGCGCATCAGCCGCGACGATGCGCCCGACGTCGTCGGCAAGGTCCGGCAGATCTCGCCGCAGATCGACCGCGCCACCCAGCTCGGCAAGGTCCGGATTTCGCTCACCAACAATCCCTCGCTCAAGGTCGGCATGTTCGCCCGCGCCAATATCGACGCGAAGCGCTCGTGTGGCGTTGCCGTCCCTCGCACCGCCATCGATCGCCTGACCGTTCAGGTGGTCAAGGGCAGCACGATCGAAACGCGCAAGGTGCGGGTTGGCCTGACCTCCGACACATCTACGGAAATTCTTGAAGGCCTCGACGTCGGCGAAACCGTCGTGGCCGATGCTGGCACGTCCTTGCATGACGGCGACCAGGTCAAGACCATGTTCGCCGATGAACTCGAGCGCACGCGGGCACGCTAATGGCTTTGAACATCTCGGCATGGTCGATTCGGAACCCGCTGCCTTCGATCGTCTTTTCGATCATCCTGCTGGTGCTGGGCTGGGTAAGCTTTACCAAGCTCGCCGTGACCCGGCTGCCGAGCGCCGACATTCCGGTGATCTCGGTCGCAGTAGCGCAATTTGGCGCCGCCCCCGCCGAGTTGGAGAGCCAGGTCACCAAGACCATCGAGGACGGCGTATCCGGCGTCGAGGGCGTGCGGCATATTTCATCTTCGATCACCGACGGTCTGTCGGTGACCACGATCCAGTTCGCGCTGGAGACCAACACCGACCGCGCGCTCAATGACGTCAAGGACGCCGTCACCCGCGTGCGCGCCAATCTGCCGCAAAACGTCAACGAACCGCTGATCCAGCGCGTCGATGTGATCGGCCTGCCGATCGTTACCTATGCCGCGATCTCACCCGGCAAGACGCCGGAGCAACTTTCCTATTTCGTCGATGACGTCGTCAAACGCGCGCTGCAGGGCGTCCGTGGCGTCGCCCAGGTCGAGCGCATCGGCGGTGTCGAGCGCGAGATCCTGGTGTCGCTCGATCCCGACCGGCTGCAGGCCGCGGGGCTGACCGCCGTCAATGTCAGCCAGATCCTGCGCGGCACCAATGTCGACGTCGCCGGCGGCCGCGCCGAAATCGGCAAGAACGACCAGGCGATCCGCACGCTCGCCGGCGCCAAGACTCTCAACGAACTTGCCGGCACCATGATCCCGCTGTTCGGCGGCGGCGAAGTGCGGCTCGACGATCTCGGCACCGTCACCGACACCATTGCCGACCGCCGGACCTTCGCCCGCTTCAACGGCGAGCCGGTGGTGGCGCTCGGCATCAAGCGCTCGAAAGGCGCCAGCGACGTGGTGGTCGCCGCCGCGGTGCAGAAGCGCATCGATGCGCTCAAGGTCGCCTACCCCGACGTCGACCTGAAGCTGATCGACACCTCGGTCGATTTCACCAAGGGCAATTACGATGCGGCGATCTCGACCCTGTTCGAGGGCGCGATCCTCGCGGTGATCGTCGTGCTGCTGTTCCTGCGCGACATCCGCGCCACCATCATCGCCGCGATCTCGCTGCCGCTGTCGATCTTCCCGGCGTTCTGGGCGATGGATCTTCTCGGCTTCTCGCTGAATCTGGTCTCTTTCCTCGCCATCACGCTGTCCACGGGTATTCTGGTCGACGATGCCATCGTCGAGATCGAGAACATCGTGCGCCACATGCGCATGGGCAAGTCGCCCTATCGCGCTGCGCTGGAAGCGGCCGACGAAATCGGCCTTGCCGTGATCGCGATCTCGCTGACCATCATTGCGATCTTTGCTCCCGCCAGCTTCATGTCCGGTATCGCCGGGCAGTTCTTCAAGCAATTCGGCATCACCGTATCGGTGCAGGTATTCTTCTCGCTGCTCGCCGCGCGCTTTGTCACGCCGGTGCTCGCGGCCTACTTCCTGAAAGATCACCCGCACGAGGACCCGCCGCCCGGACGCATCCTGCAGAGCTACACCAAGCTCGTCACATGGTCGGTGAAGCACTACTTCATCACCGTATTGATTGGCTTCGGCGTGTTCGCAGCCTCGATCTGGAGCATCACACTGCTGCCGCAAGGCTTCCTGCCGGCGCAGGACACCGCACGCTCGCTGCTTGCGATGGAGCTGCCGCCGGGTTCGCAGCTCGCCTACACCGAGAAGGTAACGGAAGAAATTGTCGCGCGCCTGCGCAAGCGTCCCGAGGTGAAGAGCATCTTCGTTGACGGCGGCCGGGTGCCGCCGGGAACGCAGGAAGTCCGCCGCGCCGCGCTGATCATCAATTACACGCCGAAAGGCGATCGCAAGATCACCCAGCGGCAACTTGAGCTCGAGATCGGCCAGGAGCTCGAAAACGTTCCCGATATCCGCTTCTGGTTCCTCGACGAAAATGGGTTGCGCGCGATTTCGCTGGTTGTGACCGGCGTCGACAGCAATATCGTCAACAACGTTGCCAGCGAGTTGGCGACGCAGATGAAGCGGATTCCGATCATCGCCAACGTGATCTCGGAGACGGCGCTCGACCGGCCCGAACTTCGCATCCGGCCCCGGGCGGAACTGGCGGCGCGCCTCGGCGTCTCCACCGAGAGCCTGTCGCAGACGATTCGTGTCGCCACCATCGGTGACGTCGGACCGGCGCTAGCCAAGTTTGATGCCGGCGACCGTCAGGTGCCGATCCGGGTCCAGCTCGAGGACAGTGCGCGCAGCGACCTGCAGATGCTGCAGCAACTGCGCGTGCCGCTGGGCCAGCGCGGCGAACGCGGCGGCGTGCCGCTCTCTGTCGTCGCCGACATTCAGCTCGATCAGGGCCCAACCAGCATCAACCGCTATGACCGCGAACGGCAGGCGACCGTCGCCGCCGACCTCGTCGGCAACGCTGCGCTCGGCGACGCCACCAAGATGATTTACGATCTTCCGGTCATGAAGAGCCTGCCGAAGGGCGTGAAGGTCAGTCCGTCGGGCGACGCCGAAAGCCTCAACGAATTGTCGGAAGGCTTTGCCACCGCCATCACCGCCGGCCTGATGATGGTCTATGCGGTGCTGGTGCTGCTGTTCGGCACCTTCCTGCAGCCGATCACCATCCTGTTCTCGCTGCCACTCTCGATCGGCGGCGCGATCGCAGCTTTGCTGCTCACCGGCAAGCAGCTCACCACGCCGGTGTGGATCGGCATCCTGATGCTGATGGGCATCGTCACCAAGAACGCCATCATGCTGGTCGAATTCGCGGTCGAAGCGATCCGCGAGGGCAAGAAGCGCGACGAGGCCATCATCGACGCCGGTATGAAGCGTGCCCGCCCGATCGTGATGACGACGATCGCGATGGCAGCGGGCATGATGCCCTCGGCGCTGGCCTTCGGCGCCGGCGGCGAATTCCGCTCGCCGATGGCGCTCGCCGTGATCGGCGGTCTCATCTTCTCCACCATCCTGTCGCTAGTATTCGTGCCGGCGATGTTCATGGTGATGGACGATCTCGGCGCGCTGTGCTGGCGCTGGGGCCAGAAGCTGCTGGTCTCCCGCGGCGAGCCGGATGAAGCAGGCAACGGATCGGATCATCACGAACCGCCCGCCAAGGGCCCGCCGGCAATGTCGCCTGCGGCGAAGTGAGGAGCTCTGCTCCCTTCAAGCGATCCTGGCTATCTATCTCCTTTCCATGCTCTCCGAGATGTGTGCCGAATGTGCAAGATTTCCACTGCGTCACGCACGCGATAGAAGATCTTATAGGGATAACGGGCGACAAATATCACCCGCACATCGGGGTCGTCCGTCCGATAGCCGCTTTGAGGATGGTCCTTAAGTTGCATTACCGCCTCGCGGATGCTTGCCGCGACGTTTATGGCACCGCTGGGGGACCGCTCCATCAAGTATTCGAATATTCGCTCTCGATCGGAGAACGCCGCAGGCGTATAGCGTATTCTCATCCTTCGTGGCGCTTGTCGGCTTCAGCAGTCAGCTCGTCCGACACGAATTCCCCACGATCGGCCTCGGCTAATCCCTTCCCGACCGCCGCGTGCTCATCGTCCGACATCGTGTAGACGCCGGTCCGGCGTGCTTCGATCTCGCGGGCATACTCGGCAAGTTCCTCCTGGTCTTCCTGGGGCCAGGTCTCGGCATGCTCGATCACTTCTTTGAGTATCTTGTTCATACGATCATTATACCACAGCAGGCGATATCTGACGATGGAGAGAACCTACTCGTTCCGCGCCACCGCCGTCAGCTTGGTCATGTTCTGCAGCAGAATTCGTCCGCGCTGCAGATCGAGGATGCCGTCCTTGCGCCAGAGTTGCAGTTGGCGGTTGACGCTTTCGCGGGCGGCGCCGACGAAGACGCCGAGTTGTTCCTGCGAGATGTGAACCTCCGAGCCGAAATCGGAGGCGAGCGCGCAGAGCCGCCGGGCGAGGCGAACCGGCAGCGGCTGCAGCACCGATTCCTCCATTCGCTCGCTCTGCCAGCGGATGCGCTGGCACAGCAGCATGATGATCTTGATCGCGACCTTCGGCTCGCGCTCAAGGAAGGCGAGGAAATCCTCGCGACGCAGCACGAACAGTTCCGACGGCTCGCCGGCGGTGGCATCTGCGGTGCGGCTTTCGCCGTCGAGGACGGCGACCTCGCCGAACAAATCGCCGGGGCCCATGAAATTCAGTGTCAGGCGGCTGCCGTCGGAGGCGCCGGTCTCGATCCGGATCTGGCCGCGCCGGACACCATAGAGGGCATCGCCGGCGTCGCCCTTCTGGAACAACGTTTCGCCGAGGCCCAGCTGCTGGGTGTGGCAAAGGCCGGAGATGCGCTGCAACTCGTCGGCGCCCAAATCGGCAAACATCGGGTTCATTTTCAGAATGACCGCAAATTCGGCCTGTTTGCTCATTGTATTGCCTTCCAAATTGATCCCGGCCACCCCACAGAGCCGTTAGCAAGGTTTTCAACCCTATGAGTGTGTCATAAGTCACATAACTTTGCAGTACCCTTGGAATATTTTTGGCTTCTTTGAGCCCCATCCCGTTTCCGGGATAAGCTCGCCTGGCCGGTTGCGCCGGCGTGATGCGCCACCGAAATAAGAGCCGTTTGCGCGGTCTGGAATATCGAAATGAGAGCACTGAAAATCGCCGGCGCCGCCATTGCCGCCGTGATCGCCGTCATCGCACTGCTGCTGGTGATCGGCATACCGTCCGGATTCCTGACGGCGCAGATCCAGGAAAAGGGTCGAGCGCGAGACCGGCTACAAGCTCGCCATCAACGGCGGCGCGAAGATTGGGCTGTGGCCGTCGCTTAACATCACGCTGAATGACGTGACGCTGCAGGATCCGAAGGATCGCGACATCAACCACCGCCTCACCGCGAGCAGCATTCAGGCCGACGTTACGCTTGCGAGCCTGTGGGCGGGGCGGCCGCATGTCACCGAGCTCGTCGTCATCCGCCCGGTGCTGAATCTGCCGCTGCGTCGCGAGCGGCTGAAGGAAGTAAGTTCCGCTTCCAAGCCTGCCGCCACCAAGGCGGCTGAAGCATTTTCGATCGACCATGTCAGTGTCACCGGGGGCACCATCGTGTTCTCCAATTTGCGCGACCGCGTCGAGAACAGGATCGAAACCGTCAACGCCCATATCACCATCGATGCCGATCGCAAGATCCACCTTACCGGCAATGCACGCTCGGGCTCCAATCCGCTGAAATTCGAGATCAAGGCGGCGCCGCCCGCGCCACCGATCGAGCGGCAGAACATCCCGGCCGAGATCAAGATCGACGCGCCCGGCCTGCTGCATGCTCAGCTTTCGGCCAAGGCCGAAGTCCGGCTCAACGGCTCGGTCGTGATGATCAACGGGGTCAGCGGCGCGCTCGGCGACGGTGTGTTCAACGGCTGGGCCTCGGTCGATCTGGCGAGCAAGCCGCTGGTAAAGCTCGACCTCGACTTCCAGAAGCTCGCGGTTGCGATGTCGCGCAGCACCGGCAGCTCCTCGACACAGCCCTGGAGCAATACGACGATCGACCTCAACGGCATCAATTATGTCGACGCCCAGGCGCGCATTTCGGCGGCCGAACTCAACATCGGCGATGCGCGTTTCGCTCCCGCCGCGATCGATGCCACGCTGACGAGTGGCCTCGTGAAGACGCAAATCTCCAATCTCGGCGCCTATGACGGCAACGCCAATGCCGACCTGACCATCGATGCCTCGACTGCCAATCCGACTTTCGCGATGCGGGCCGACCTCACCGGCGTGCGCGCCTTGCCGCTGCTCGCCAGCCTCGCCGACTTCGACAAGATCGACGGCAGGATGCAGGCCAAGATCAGCGTGCGCTCCAACGGCACCAGCCAGCGCGCGATCATGTCGAACGTGGCCGGTAGCGCCTTCGTCGTGTTCCAGGATGGCGCGATCAAGGGACTCAACGTCGCCCAGATGATCCGCTCGCTGACGTCCGGCACGCTGTCGGGCTGGCAGGAGAGCCAGGAGAAGGCGACGGATCTGTCGCAGCTTTCGGCATCGTTCAAGATCGACAAGGGCCAGGCGCAGACCACCGACCTCAATCTGGTCGGCCCGCTGGTCAAGATGACCGGCGTCGGCACCATCGATCTCGGCACCAAGCAGATCGGGTTCCGGGTCGAGCCGAAGCTTGTGATGACCACCGAAGGCCAGGGCCGCGCCGTCGATCCGGTCGGGCTCGGCATCCCCGTGATGATCGAGGGCCCGTGGGGCGAACCGCAAATTTATCCGGAGATGCAGGGCATCCTCGACCATCCCGAAGCCGCCTATTCCAAGCTCAAGGAAATGGGCAAGGGCCTGTTCGGCCAGAACGGCGCCGGCCTCGGCGCCGCGCTCGGTGGCTTGCTCGGCGGCGGCCAGGGTGGCACCGGCGAACAGGGCGCCGCCAGTGGCCAAGGCGCGGCCGGCGGACAAGCCAGCGGAAACCAGCCTGCCAATCCGCTCGGCGGCCAGCTCGGCGAGGCCATCGGCAATCTGCTGCAGCAGGGCTTGAGCGGACTGGGCCAGAGCTCGGGTCAAGGCGGTGCACGCCCAACCGGCCCAACGAGCGGCCAACGCAGCATCCCAAGCCCCACCTCGCCTGCCGAGGCGCCCACGCAGGCGGCACCAGCCGAGCCCACCGCACCCGCGGCGCCGGCGCAAAGCGACGCCGCGCCGCAGCAGGACAGCCAGCCGATGAACGAGGTGTTGCGGCAGCTGTTCAATCGCTGAGCTGACCTTCACTTCTGCCCAGAATTCGGGGCTAACCATGCTGGCGGAGACCCCGCCTGCCCCCTCAATTCGTGCTAAACAGGCCCATCTGCGGGGGCCTCCCGAGGCCGGCCCCGCGAGCAACCGATGCGCACGCAATTGCGGCGTGGCGCACGAGGGTCCGGATGAACGGGGTCAAGGACAAAGTCTGGTTCCTGCGCGAAGGCCTGTTCGCCAAATACGTCGTCGCGCTGGTCGGGCTCGTCGTGTTCGTGCTGGCCGTCAACGGCGCGATGGAAATCTGGATCACCTACAGCGGCATCAGGAGCTCGCTGGCCGACGGCATGTCGGAGAAGGCGGAAGCGACCGCCAGGCGGATCGGGCAGTCGCTGTCCGACCTCGAACGGCAGATCTCCTGGGTGACCCGCGCCTCCTCCACCAAGATCGAAGAGCGCCGCGCCGATTATGGGCAATTGCTGCGGCAGGTGCCGCAGGTGAGCCAGCTCTCGCTGCTCAACGCCCAAGGCCGCGAGCAACTCCGCCACACGCCCCAAACCGTCACGCTCGGCAGCAACGCCGATTTTTCCCGCGATGTCAGGTTCATCGAAACCGTCAGGCGCGGCACCAGCTTCGCGCCGGCATATCTGCGGGAGCAGCGGCCGTTCATGTCGATCGCGCTGCCGCATGCCGATGGCAGCATCACCGTGGCCGAGATCAACCTCGGCTTCCTCGCGGACTTTTTCGACGACGCGCAGGTCGGCAAGGTCGCGTTCGCCTATGTCGTCGATCCCAGGGGCGAGGTGCTTGCGAGTTCCACCAAGGGGCCGGAGGTCGGCAAGAATCTCTCCACGCTGCCGCAGGTCGCCACCGCACTCGCGCCGGGTGGCGCGGCGCCGGCGTCGGGCACCGATGTGAACGGACATGCGGTGCTGACGACGGCAGCCACGGTGCCGAAGCTCGGCTGGCACGTGTTCTTCGAACAGGAGACGGCGCAGGCGCTGACGCCGATCCGGGATCAATTGGTGCGGATCGCGCTTCTGATCGCGCTCGGCCTCGTGGTCGCGATCATTGCCGGCACGATCATGGCACGCCGCATGCTGGTGCCGATCACGGCGCTGCAAGCCGGCGCGCGGCGTCTCGGCGCCGGTGATTTCGGCCACCGCATCGAAGTGAAGACGGCGGACGAGCTGGAAGAGCTCGCCAACCAGTTCAACGGCATGGCGGGCCAGCTCGCCGCGACCTATTCCGGCCTCGAAGAGAAGGTGAAGGAGCGGACGCGGGATCTGGCGCAGTCGATCAACGAACTCAAGGTGCTCGAGGAGGTCGGCCGCGCCGTCGCCTCCTCGCTCGATCTCGACGCGGTGCTGCCGACGGTCGCCGCGCGCGCGCTTGAGATTACGCACGCCGATGCCGTGCTGATCTATGGCTATGACGCCGGCAATCATCAGTTCAGCCTGACGGAATCGATCGGCATCGACAAGGCAGCCGAAGGCAGCCATCGTGCGATTGACGCCGACAACAATCCGCTCGGCGAGGCGGCGGCAAAGGGCGAGCCGATCGCGATCCCCGATCTCGGCGAAACGTCCGAGCATCCACTGCGCGATGTCGCGATCGAAGCCGGCTTCCACTCGGTGCTGGTCGTGCCGCTGGTCGACCAGACCGGCATTCTGGGATCGCTGGTGGTGCTGCGGCGGAACGCCGGCGAATTTTCGCAGAACCTGATCGGCCTGATGAAGACCTTTGCGCATCAGGCGGTGCTGGCGATGCGCAACGCACGGCTGTTCACCGAAGTGGACCACAAGAGCCGCGAACTTCAGACTGCGCACAACACGGTGCGCCAGCAGGCCGACAAGCTGCAGGAGCAGACTGATCAGCTCAAGGACTGGAACCGCTCGCTGGAAGAACGGGTGGAGACGCAGCTCGGCGAGATCGAGCGCATCCGGCGGCTGGAACGCTTCCTCGCCCCGCAGGTGGCGCAACTGATCGCCTCCTCCGACGGGCATGAAGGCCTGCTCGACAGCCACCGCCGCGAAGTCACGGTGGTGTTCTGCGATCTGCGCGGTTTTACGTCGTTCACCGAGACCACCGAGCCGGAAGAGGCGATGAACGTGCTGCGCGAATATCACGCCGCACTCGGCGAATTGATCTTCAAGTATGAAGGCACGCTCGACCGCTATGCGGGCGACGGCGTGATGATCCTGTTCAACGCACCGATCCAGTTCGCGGACCACACGGCGCGCGCGGTCAAGATGGCCGTCGAAATGCGCGACACCATCGGCCGCTTGACCGAGAAGTGGCGCAACCGCGGCCACAATCTAGGCTTCGGTATCGGCATTGCGCTCGGCTACGCCACGCTCGGCCAGATCGGTTTCGAACAGCGACTGGAATACGCCGCGATCGGCAGCGTCACCAACCTTGCGTCGAGACTCTGCGACGAAGCCAAGGCCAACCAGATCGTGGTGTCGCGCCGCGTCTACGGCATGGTCGAGCCATGGGTCGAAGGCCGGCCGATCGACGATCTGAATCTGAAGGGTTTCAATCATCCGATTCTTGCGGCGGAGATTTTGGGCTGGCGCGAGGAGGTCGATAACGTTGTTGACGCAGCGGCTGCGACGAGGCGGATGAAGGGTTCGTGACTCCCGTCGTCCCTGCCTGGTGCGCAATTGCGCACGGCGGGGCGTCAAACCGACGCGATTGATCCAAAGCCGACGCGAGCAACTGAACAACGGCGCGCCGCGAAGACTCGGCGGTTGTTGCCAGCACCATCTTATGACACCATCCAAGTACTGAGTTTTTATGACTTCTGGATGCCCATGCCACGTCGGAAATATCCTTGGGAAAAGCTGTCGGATGAGCAGTTGCTCAAGCAACGCCTCGGTAGTCTGAAAATTGCGGTCGAAGACACTTGGCTCGAGGATTGTCTCAGCACTCTATATGAAGAGCTTCAAGCGCGGAGCATCCGGCTGCGGCCACACGCATGGATATCGAGCGAATGGTTTAGTCCAGCACATGTGCCGGGCATCGCCATCCCATTCTATCTCGCCCATCCCCGCCTTATGAAAATCGAGAAGAAAATGATGCTCGATGTCGAGGGCGGCACCTGGTCCGAGTGCATGGCCATTCTCCGTCACGAGGCGGGCCATGCCGTGCAGCACGCCTATCAGTTGCAACGCCGCCGGCGTTGGCAGCAGCTGTTCGGCCCGTCTTCGAAACATTATCCGCGCTACTACCGTCCCAATCCGGCCAGCCGCCGTTACGTCCAGCATCTTCGGCTCTGGTACGCGCAGAGCCATCCGGACGAAGATTTCGCCGAAACCTTCGCGGTGTGGTTGCGGCCACGGTCGAACTGGCGGGCACGGTATGCCGGTTGGCCAGCGCTGAAGAAGCTTGAATATGTCGACGAGCTGATGGACGAGATTGCAGGAAAGCGGCCGCCCGTCACGACGCGGGAGCGTGTCGATCCGCTGCATGAGCTCAGCCAAACGCTTGGCGAGCACTACCAGAAAAAGCAGGCGTTCTACGCCTTCAAGCCACCGAAGACTTACGACCGCGACCTTTCCCGTCTCTTTTCCAGCGATCCACGGCATCGACGGCAGCAGCCGGCCTCGACCTTTATCAGGCGGCACCGCGCCCAAATCAGGCAGCTGGTTGCGCGGTGGACGGGCGAGAACCAGCTTACGCTTGATGCCGTTCTTGACGACATGATCGCCCGCTGCCGCGAACTCGATCTGCGTGCCGCCGGCTCCGAACGGAAGCTTGTGATCAACTTCACCATCCTGTTGACCGCCAAGACCATGCACGCGCTATTCGGCCCGTCGCGGCGCAAATGGATCGCGCTATGAGACGCCTGCGCATTCTAGTGCTGATGCACCCCAACTTCGTTCCCCCGGACTCCACCGACGGACACACCGCGCGGGAAATCAACGAATGGAAAACCGAATTCGACGTCGTGAGCACCTTGCGTGCGGCCGGACATGAAGTTCGTCCGCTCGGCGCGCAGGAGGAAATCAAGCCGGTGCGCGACGAGATCGAAAGTTTCAAGCCGCATGTGGTGTTCACGTTGCTGGAGGAGTTTCACAATGTTTCCGTGTATGACCAGCACATCGCAAGCTTTCTCGAGCTGATGCAAATCCCGTACACCGGATGTAACCCGCGCGGCCTGATCCTGGCGCGCGGCAAGGATCTGTCCAAAACGTTGGTGCACCATCGCCGGATTGCGGTGCCGGCCTTCGCCGTGTTTCCGATGCGCCGCAAAGTCAAACGGCCAGCGCGTCTTGCGCTGCCGCTGATCGTCAAGAGCCTGAACGAGGATGGATCCTTCGGCATCTCGCAAGCATCCATCGTCGATACGGACGAGAAGCTCGCAGAGCGCGTGGCCTTCGTTCACGAGCGGAGCGGAACTGCCGCCATCGCCGAGCAGTACATCGAGGGACGCGAGCTCTATGTCGGCGTGCTCGGCAACAATCGGCTGCGAGTTCTGCCGGTTTGGGAATTGAAATTCGGCAGCATGGGCGGTCAGGGGGCACGGCAGATTGCCACCGAAAAGGTTAAACACGATCCCGATTATCAGGAACGCGTCGGAATTGTAGACGGGCCAGCCAAGAACCTTGCGCCGGAGATATCCGCCCGCATTCAGCGAACAGCGAAACGCGTCTACCGGACACTGGGCCTCGATGGATACGCACGCATCGACTTTCGCCTGTCTGCCGACGGCACTCCGTATTTCATCGAAGCGAATCCCAATCCCGAAATAGCGAAGAGCCAAGAGTTCGCTACAGCCGCTCGGCATGACGGACTTGACTACCCCGACCTACTGCATCGCATTCTGGCTCTCGGAATCAGCCGGGCAAAGGCAGGCGCATCCGTAGGCTGAAGGCAACGCAAAACGGTCATGCACAGCGGTGGTGCGCGCTCGGAAATTCAGACAGCATCGCGTAGTAAAAAAGTTAGGTCAGTTCCTTGGCGGCCTCGTTTGGATTCATGCCAAGCCAGGATGTCGCCTTCTGGGCGGGGTCCCAGCTGCTCAACACGGGCTCGCCGACCTAACGGGCGCGGACACGTTGCCGATAGCGGACGGCATCACGTCATCACGTCACGCATCGATCACCGGCCACCAGCCGATCAGCAACACGCGAGCACGATACGCCCCTCTGCGGGACGGGATGGGGCAAGCAAAATAGCGATTTGCCCGATGGGTTAAGCGGAATGTTTTTGAGATTGGGACTGGACGGGACAAATCACTCTGAACTCGTTGCAGAAAATCGTGCGAACCGGCGCGCCGGGAGAGGCCTTTCGCCGCTTGGCCGCCACACACTCTTTCTGATATCCAAGACCCTGAAATCGGGAAGGAAATGCGATGCCCATCTTCGCCAAGCGCGACCTGACACCAAAGTTCACTGCCGTGGTTGCTGCGGGCCTGCTCGCCCTTTCCTCCACCGCTCTCGCCGCCGAAGATCCCGATCCGGCCGCGCCGAAGGGCGCGGCGGTCACCGTGCTCAAGGCGGCGAAATCCTGCTTCGCCAATATCGTCGAGGTGTCCGGCAACATCATTCCGCGCGAGGAGACGCAGGTGCGGCCCGAGCGGATGGGACTCAAGGTCGCGGAGGTGATGGTGGATGCGGGCGATAGCGTCACTGCGGGGCAGGTGCTGGCGCGGCTGACCCTGCCTGAAGGCGGGCAGATCACGGTGCAGGCCCCGGTGGCCGGGGTGATCTCGGCCTCGACGGCTTCCGTCGGCGCGCTGGCCTCGGGCAAGGGCGAAGCGCTGTTCTCGATCATCGCGCGCAGCGAGTTCGATCTGGTCGGCATGGTCCCGACGCGCGATATCGCAAAACTTCAGGTCAACCAGACCGCGCGGATCAAGGTGATCGGCGCCGGCGAGGTCGACGGGCGGGTGCGGCGGCTGTCGACCACCGTCGAGCCGAACAGCCAGCTCGCGCAGGTGTTCGTCGGCGTCACCACCAACCGCCGCCTGCTGGTGAATTCGTCCGGCCGCGCGCAGATCAAGACCGGGCAGAGCTGCGGCGTTTCGGTGCCGCTCACCGCCATCCTCTATGGGTCTGCCGGCACCGTGGTGCAGGTGGTGCGGCGCGCGCGCGTCGAAACGCGGCGGGTGGAGACGGGATTGATGTCGGCGGGACAGGTCGAGATTACCTCGGGGCTGCAGGAGGGCGACATCGTGGTGGCGCGCGCGGGCGCCTTGCTGCGCGAGGGCGATCCGGTGCGGCCGGTGACGGCGAGCGCGGATGTGAAGTAGCGGGCGGTTGCTGTCGCCCCTGCGAACGAACGCAGGGACCCATAACCACAGATATTCGTTTGTGCTAAGGTGTCAGCCACCGCGTCTCATCGATGGATCACGCGGTATGGGTCCCTGCGTTCGCAGGGACGACAGCATATTGTGTTTCGCGTATGTATTACGCCTACATTCTCGCGAGCCGGCGTCACGGCACGCTGTATATCGGGGTGACCAATTCCCTCTCGAAACGAATGGAGCAGCATCGCAGTGGCGAGGGCTCGTCGTTTGTCAAAACCTACGGCGTTTACCGGCTGGTTTATGTCGAGGCTTTCGAGCGGCCGGAAGAGGCGATTGCGCGTGAGAAGCAATTGAAACGATGGAAGCGGGATTGGAAGATCGAGCTGATCGAGCGCGAGAATCTGGAGTGGCGTGATCTCAGCGATCTGATCGTTTGAGCTGGGCGGAGCTCACTCGTTTTGGTCGTCCCTGCGAACGCAGGGACCCATACGCCGCGGCCGGTGTAATGGGCACACTGGGCGACGGCTTCGTTTCAACAACTCAAGACGGTGGTCGGCCAACGCAGAGCGTCAGCTACCGCGCTCCATCGATGGATCACGCGGTATGGGTCCCTGCGTTCGCAGGGACGACCGGGTGGAGAGGGTTGTGCGCGAAGCCGCTTACCCGCCGAGGCGGACGTCTTCCATCAGCGACGACGACACGCTCGGCACCTGCTCGCCGTCCGAGGCACGGGAGACGGAGATGCGGGTCTTGTTGAAGGCGGTCGCGGCGCCGCCTTGCGAATCGAGATTGCTGAGCAGCTCGGTCACCAGCACGCTGTACTGGCCGTTGCCGTCATCGGCCACCTTGCCCGGGCTCGCCGAGGTCAGGACCAGCGCGTTCTCCGGGGCCGAGATCGGCGCGAGGCCATGGGAGTAGGAGCGGAAGCGGCGCTCATAGGGGTTGCGGCGGGAGGCGTCGACGACGACGAGCTTTGCCTTGGCGCCCATCTCGGTCATCGCGTCCAGCACCTGCTCGATGCTGACGCCGTCGCGGCGGACATCGGCTTCCTTCCAGATCCGGGCATCGACCGGGATCATGAAGCTCTCGCGGCCGACCTGAACGCCGTAGCCGCCGAAGAACAGCATCACCACGGTGTCCTGCTTGATCTTGTCCTTGAGCCGGCCGATGGCGCGGGCCATGTCGTCCCTGGTGGCGTCCTCTACCACGTCGACGTCGAAACCCTTGGTCCGCAGCGCAGCCGTCAGGCCCCGCGCGTCATTGATGGGCTGGGCCAGCGGTGCCGAGGCGTCGGGATAATGGCCGTTGCCGATGACGAGGGCGACCTGGTTGGCGGTCTTGCCGATGGAGCCGGTCTGCTCGGTGTCGATCGCCTTGGCGGCATCGAGCGAGCGCTTGTTCAGCGCCGCATGGGCGCCGATCGCCAGCGACACCAAGCCGGCGAACGCGACGGCAATGGTGACAGGGCGGCGGGAGATGCGGAGCATGCCAAGGTTCATCGCGATACAATTCCCAAGTTTGTTCCAAAGGCACCAAACAAGACGCGCCAGTTAGTCGCGTGAGCACCGTTTAGGTTTGAAGGGGTTGCAAAGTGTGTGCCGTCCAATTGCGCTCAATTTGCGGCACCGCAACAACCGGGCTTTTAGCCTGTCGAGCCTTCCCGAACAACCTCATTTGGCGCATGGACCCAATTGCCGCCGACTATGGCGGAGGGCTAAATCCAGTTATGTGATTCACATCACATTTGTATTTTTCTTGGATTCATATAGTTTTCAAAGGCTTGCAGGCCCCATCCGGCCGGCGGTGGCCGCGTGGACTCCTCATCGAGCCCGATTACATGCGAAAGGCGGGGCACCGGCTTTCGGGATCGGGCTTAACGCGGCCCTCCCTTCACCGTTCCGGCGGAAAGACACTGCATGGGCTTCCATACGATGGCCGGCGCGGCCGTTCGCGCGCTAACCGCCCGGAAAGACGGCCCGTCGCTGTATGACGTCTGCGATCCCGTGCTGCTGAAGTACCGCGGAGGCGATCCCCACCTCGGAAAGTTCTATCGCACGGCGCTGGGCAATCCGGCGTTGCGGCCGCTGCTCCGCCGCACCGGGCTACCGGCCTTGCGGGACCAGGGCCGCCTTCAGGCGCTGCGCGAGGCGCTGACCCGGGCGCGCGACGATGCCGAGCCGGACTGGGCCGCGGTCGGCGCCCCCATCGCCGAGCTGATGGCCGGCATCGATGTCCGCCACCCCCAGCCGCCGGTCGCCGCGCCCGTCAAGGCGCCCGATCTGGCCGAGATCGAGCGCGTCATCCGCCGCTGCGGCGCGCACCTGTTGCGGTCGTTCGACAAGAACGGCTTCATCCCGACCTATGCCGCGTTCAACCTGATCGGCGATGCCGACATGGGCGGGCGCGAGATGCTGATGGCGCTGACCGGGCTGAACTCGCGCGGCTACAAGAATTCGACGCTGCTATTCAGCCTGGCGCGGATCTTCATCGCGCATTCGCCGGCGCGGGCGCTGATCAACCCGCCGTGGACGGGGGTCGCCGAGCCGATGTGGGAGCCGATGCAGATCCGTCACCGCTCGGCCTATTACGACGCCTTCTTCACCGAGGCGCTCTTGAGTTACGTCGAGACCGGGCTGGCCTCGGCGGATGAGGCCGCGGCTTCCCGTCGCGCGATATCGGAGATGGTGGATTTCTGCCTGAGGACCAGCGCCGAGGAAGTGCCCTCGCATGACGGCTCGACCGTGCGGGTCGTTACGGCCCTGGCGCCGCTGCCGCATCCGCGCTTCTCGAAGTTTTTCTCGCAGATCAAGCAGGACCTCGGCTTCGGCATCTACGTGCCGGACTGCGACACCACGGCGTGCTCGTTCTCGGCCGCAACGCAGGCCGGCTCCACCGACCCGATCCTCGATCAGCCGCTGTTGGACTTCTATCGCGGCTACCAGGTGCGCGAGGGCGCCAACGAGCCGCGCGTCACCGTGCCCTTGAACGACAATGTCGATTACGAGGGCGGCGTCGTCACCTGGATCGACAACCTCGCCGGCGATCGGCCCTACGGCAACGACCTCGATCCCACGCTCAACCTCGACATTCTCGAAGTCAGCTTTCGCAATCTCGGGCGCTGGAAAATCATCGAGACGCCGCAGCGGCTGGAGACCGTGCATCGCATCATCGGTTTCCAGCGGCGGCTAGTGGAAAGCGGCGCGTTCAGAAATCCGCGCTCGCACATCTATTATCTGCCGGAACTATACTCGGCCTATTTCGGGCGCTGCCATGCCGCGTTCATGTCATTGCCGGCGCCGGCGCGGCAGGCGATCGATCCCGACGGGACGTTCGATTTCATTCGCGGGAAGGTGCTGGCCTATGTCGAGACCGAGCTGATCGCCCGCGAGATGAACCCGTTCGACGCCGCACTGGCGCTGATGGCGCTGGCGCATCTCGGCGCGGACGTTTCGACATTCACGCCGGCGCTGCACTGCATCGTCGCCCATCTCGGCGAAGGCGGCCGCCATGGACCGTACAGAGCCTATGAGTGGAACAAGATGAAAACGCCGACGCGGATTCTCGTGGGCGGGCCGGAGGTGACATCGGCCTTCGTCCTGATGGCGCTGGCGCTAGCGCGAGGCGTGATGATGGGCGGACGAAAGTATTAGCGCGTAGCCCGGATGCAGCGAAGCGAAATCCGGGACAGCGTCGCGAGCGGATGGGCTTTCCCGGATTACGCTTCACTCCATCCGGGCTACAAGTCGATACGAAGCTACGCTCAATGACAGGAAGTTGAAGGCGATGCGGCGCTCCTGCACTGGCAAGGCGGCCCCATTGTCCGCACAATCCGCCGAATTATTGCGATTATTCCTCTGCCGGGATTGCCGATGAAATCGACGACGTGGTTTGCTCCCCTATTGCTCGTGTTGCTCCCCGCCATCGCGCAAGCGGCCGACATCACAGGCGTCCCGAAAATCCGCGAGGGCGATCAGCTCCAGATTGGCAACCACCGTGTTCGCCTCGGCGGCATCGACGCGCCGGCGGTGGATCAGCTCTGCCTCAATACCAACGGCGAACGCTGGACCTGCGGGGTCGCCGCCCGCGACGAGTTGATCAAGCGCTTCGGGGCTAAGAGCTGGACCTGCCAGACCAGGGCGGTGGCGGATCGCCGCGGCCGCACCGTGGCGCGGTGCCAGGCCGGCGGCGAGGACATCCAGAAATGGCTGGTGTCGAACGGCTGGGCGCTGGCGGCTACGCGGATCTCCCGCGACTATGAGGCGGACGAGAAAGCCGCGCGCGAGGCCAAGGCCGGGATGTGGCAGGGCGCGTTCATCGCACCGTGGGACTGGCGCGTCCGCAACAAAAAGACAACCGTGCTCGGCGCAGTGAAGCCGCCGGAGCACGCCAAGGCGATCCTTTTGGCGTCCGCCTCCGGATCGGTTGCGCCCTCGCCCGACTGCACCATCAAGGGCAACGTCAACCGTTCCGGTGAATGCATCTATCATCAGCCTTCGAGCCGCTGGTATGCGAAGATCGAGATGAAGATCAGCAAGGGCACGCGCTGGTTCTGCTCGGTCGACGAGGCCGAGGCGGCCGGCTGCCGCGAGACCAGACGCTAAGTTTCTTATTCACCTGCCCGCAAGGAGAGGGCGGCCATCACTCCTCGATCGACTCGTGAGAGCAACGCATTGCCCGATCTCCACACCGTTCAACGATCGCAACCGCCAAAGAAGCGCGGCAGGCTGCGGCGCGCGGCGACGCTCGCGCTTTTCATCCTGGGCGGCTACGGCCTGCTCGCCTACATCATGCTGCCGCTGTTCTGGACCCATTACGAGCATCAGCGCGGACTGACCGACATGCCGATGGTGACACGCACCGCGCAGGGGATTCCCGGCGATCCCATGAATGTCGGGTTGGTCGGCAATGTGAGTGATGTCGTCTGCGCGATGCATGCGGCCGGCTGGTATCCGGCCGATCCGATCACGCTGAAATCTTCGATCGAGATCGTCGGCAGCGTGCTGCTCGACCGGCCCTACAAGGATGCGCCAGTCAGCAATCTCTATTACCTCGGCCGCCGCGAGGACCTCGCTTATGAAAAGCCGATCGGGGCCAGCGCCGATCGCCGCAACCATGTTCGCTACTGGAAGGTGCTCGAGGAGGGTGAGGAAAAGCGCCCGGTCTGGCTTGGGGCTGCGACCGAGGATCGCGGCGTCGGCGTCAGCAAGTACACCGTCGCGGTCACGCACCACATCAGCCCCGATCTCGACGCCGAACGCGCGCTGCTCGCAGGCGACCTGGAAAAAGCCGGCATGGTGGAGGCGAAGTACCAAGTCACCGGCATCGGGCCGACAATCGCCGGCCATAATGGCGGCGGCGATCTCTATTATACCGATGGCGAGATCTGGGTGCTGCGGCTGGTGGAAGCCTGCAAGAAGCGCGACGGACCCGCGGCGACGATTCCAAGCCCGCCGGCGACGGCGTTGAAGGATCAAATCTGGCGCGCGATCGCCGATGCCGTGGGGAAATAGATGTGCCGTCGTTGTGGGGAGCGGAGCAATGAGAGCAATCCGGTCTTTTTGCTGCTCTGGATTGCTTCGCTGCGCTCGCAATGACAGCTCCAATCCAATATCATGACGCCCAAACCTGATGCTACTCCGCGTACTTGCCCATAAGGAAAACCAACAAATGACCGTTCGCGCGGGCCGGGAATTTCTGGCCATCCCCGGGCCCACCACCATGCCCGACGAAGTGCTGCAGGCGATGCATCGCCCGGCGCTCGACATCTACTCCAGCCAGATGGTGGAACTGACCGAGAGCCTGCTCGCCGATCTCTCAAAACTGTTCGCCACCAAAGGCCAATCCTACATCTACATCGCCAACGGCCATGGCGCGTGGGAGGCGACCCTTTCCAACGTGCTGTCGCGCGGCGACAAGGTGCTGGTGCTGGAGAGCGGGCGCTTTGCGATCGGCTGGGGTCAGGCTGCCGCCGCGATGGGCGCCGAGGTCGAGGTGCTGAAAGGCGACTGGCGCCGCGCGATCCGCGCCAGCGAGGTCGAGGCGCGGCTCCGCCAAGACAAGGATCACACCATCAAGGCGATCCTTGCGGTGCAGGTCGATACCGCGTCGGGCGCCTATAACGACATCGAGGCGATCGGCAAGGCGATCAAGTCGTCAGGCCATCCTGCGCTGTTCATGGTCGATACCGTGGCCTCGCTCGGCTGCATGCCGTTCGAGATGGATGCCTGGGGCATTGATGTCGCGATGTCCGGCTCGCAGAAGGGCCTGATGACGCCGCCGGGCTTGGGCTTCGTTGCCGCCAACGACCGCGCCCGCGCGGCGCACAAAAAGGCCAATCTCCGCACGCCCTATTGGGACTGGACCGAGCGCGAAGGGAGCGAGCATTACCGCAAATATGCCGGCACCGCGCCGGTGCATCTGCTGTTCGCACTGCGCAAGGCGATCGACATGCTCCATGTCGAGGGACTCGAAAACGCTTTCCTGCGCCATCGGCTGCTCGCCGAAGCGGTGCGCCGCGCAGTCGGCGTGTGGGCCGAGGGCCAAGTGCTCGGCTTCAACATTGCGGAAGCCGGCGAGCGCTCGAACACGGTGACGACGGTGACGATGAACGGCCACGATCCGGCGGCGCTGCAGCGCTACTGCAAGGAAAAATGCGGCGTGGTGCTTGGCACCGGCATCGGCGACCTGTCCGGCCAGGCCTTCCGCATCGCCCACATGGGCCACGTCAACGCGCCGATGGTTTTGGGCACGCTCGGCGTCATCGAGGTCGGGCTCAATGCGCTTGATATCCCGCATGGCAAGGGCGGAACCGAAGCCGCGATCGAGTGGCTGGGTGAAAGCGTGGGGGCGTAGGCCTACCTCACCTCCTCCGGGGTGGCGCGGGCTAATCTTCCGAAACATCAGCTGTCGTCCCTGCGAAAGCAGGGACCCATAACCACCGTCGTTCATTATTACGAAGACAACTAACTCCATCGCCTAACCGATAGGCCTCGGCGTATGGGTCCCTGCGTTCGCAGGGACGACGCGGTGTTCATTTCGCGGCTTCCGCACTAACGCGCCTTTTCCAACCCGCAATTGTGCTTATACTTGGCATACCAAGCCGGGCGCTGATCCCTGCAAGAACAAGAACGGGAGGAGACGATTGGCGTCCGTTGATTTGCGCGGCCTGACCAAGCGCTTTGGCTCTCTTGCGGTGGTCGATGACGTTTCGTTGCGGATCGACCATGGACAACTGGTTTGCCTGCTGGGTCCATCCGGCTGCGGCAAGACCACGATGCTACGGCTGATCGCGGGTTTCCTCGAACCATCCGGCGGCGAGATCCATGTCGGCGACCGGCTCATGTCGTCAAGAGCGCGCACGCTGCCGCCCGAGCAGCGCAACATGTCGATGATCTTCCAGAGTTACGCGCTGTGGCCGCACATGACGGTGACCGAAAACATCGTCTACGGCTTGCGCCTGCGCAAGCTCGACCGCGACACCATCGCGAAAAAACTCGCAGCGATTCTGTCGACGACCAAGCTCGACGCGCTGGCGCAACGCTATCCCGGCGAACTCTCCGGCGGACAGCAGCAGCGCGTCGCGCTGGCCCGCGCCCTGATCGTCGAGCCGCAGACGCTGCTGCTCGACGAGCCGCTGTCCAATCTCGACGCCAACCTGCGCGAAGAAATGCGGTTCGAGATCCGCCGGCTGCACGACGAATATCGTTACACCACCGTCTACGTCACCCACGACCAGTCCGAGGCCATGACCACGGCCGACCAGATCGCCGTCATGAACGGCGGCCGGATCGACCAGCTCGGCACACCCGAAGACATCTACGCGCGGCCCGAATCCGAATTCGTGGCGCGTTTCATCGGCGCCAGCAATATCATCAAGGGCACCGCGCGCGACGGCAACCATGTCGCCTTTGCGGGCGCCACCTTGCAGGTGGTCGGCGCGCAGCTCACATCGGGCCAGAACGCCGTGATCGCCATCCGCCAGCATGATATCGGGCTTTCGACGCAGGCGCCGGCGTCGCAGACGAACGCGATCGAGGCCGTTGTGACGCGCCAGGTCTATCTCGGCGCGGCGCGCGACTACATGGTCGAGGTGGCCGACGGCACCACCTTGCGCGCCACCACGCCGACCACAACCAATGTCCCAAAAGGCAGCGAAGTCTGGCTGACGCTGCCGCCCGAACGTTGCCGGGCGCTGAGCCGATAAAGAAAGAAGGCAGGAGGACGCGATGCAGGGACGTAAACTTTCGAGGCGCGACATCCTGCAGGGCACGGCGAAAGGCTCGGCTGCGCTGGCGATGGGCCACGGGTTCGCCTCCCCCGCTTGCGGGTGCAGTTGAAACCGGGACGCCGCAAGATATCAGATATCAAACTGATGAAGGAGGATGCCGCAGGCGTCGAGAAACTGACGGAAGAGATCAAGACGCGCTATGCGCGGCTGTTCAGGGTTTAGCTCCTCATGGTGAGGAGGCGCAAAGCGCCGTCTCGAACCATGAGGCCCGTGGCTTTCATCCTTCGAGACGCGGCGAAGGCGCCGCTCCTCAGGATGAGGGGAACACCTTGCTTGTGGATGACATGACCACCATCACCACCATCGACTCCCCAAGATCTCGCATCGACCTCACCCGGCCGGTGCTGTGGCTGTTTGCGGCGTTCATGATCGTGCTGATCATGCTGCCGTTGTCGTGGCTGATGATTTACGCGTTCACGGACAAGACGCGGCATCCGACACTGCAGAATTTCGTCACGCTGTTCACCAATCCGGATTTTCTCGATCCGCTGCTGACGACGGCGATCATCGCCACCACCTCCGCGATGGCTTGCTGCATTGTCGCAGCACCGATTGGCTGGCTGGTGTCGCGCACCGATATGCCGGGACGGCAGATCATCCGCGCGCTGGTGACGGCTTCGTTCGTGACGCCGCCCTTTCTCGGCGCGGTCGCCTGGGAATTGCTGGCGGCGCCCAACAGCGGAATGCTGAACCAGCTCTATCGCTATCTCTCCGGCGCCGAGCCGGGCGCGCATCTGTTCGACATCTATTCGCTGACCGGGCTGATCTTCGTGATTTCCTGCTACACGTTTCCGTTCGTGTTCGTGCTGGTCGCCAACGCGCTCGACAACATGCCAGGCGAACTCGAAGACGCCTCCGCCATTCTCGGCGGCAAGGCATGGACCACGGCGCGGCGCGTCACGATCCCCCTGGCGCTGCCCGCGTTGGCCGCCGGCGCCCTGATCGCGTTCCTGCAGGCGATGACGCTGTTCGGATCGCCCGCGATCCTGGCGCTGCCCGCCGGCTTCCACACCATGACTACGAAAATCTGGAGCCTGTTCCAGTATCCGCCGAAACTCGAACTTGCGGCGGCAGCCGCCGTGCCGCTGCTACTCTTGACGATCCTGCTGCTGCAGGGCCAGAAGTTTCTGCTCGGCCGCCGCGGCTTCTCCGTGGTCGGCGGAAAATATGGCGCGCCGCGCCCGATCGAGATGAAGGGATGGCGCTGGGTAGCGCTGGCGTTTTGTCTACTCGTGCTGCTCAATCCAGTGTTCCTGCCGTACTTTGCGCTGCTCAACGCGGCGTTTTCGCCGAACGCGACCACGCTGGTGACGCCGTCGACGGCGACGCTGCACAATATCGTGTTCGTGTTCACCGAACTGTCCTCCACCAAGCTCGCGCTGAAGAACACGGTGATTTTGGGCGCGGCGACCGCGACCGTCGGCACGATGCTCGCGCTGGTAGTCGCCTATGTCACGACCCGGCGCGTGATCGCAAGCCACCGCGTGCTCGGCTTTCTGGCGACGGCGCCGATCGCCATTCCCGGCATCGTGCTCGGCGTCGGATTGTTCCTGAGTTACACACGGCCGCCCTTCGTGCTGTACGGCACGCTGTGGATCCTGCTGATCGCGTTTCTCACCATCAATCTCCCTTCGGCCTATCAGCAATTGCAGGCGGCATTTGCGACCATTCATCCCGAGCTGGAAGACGCCAGCCGCATCCTCGGCGCGACCCGGCTGCAGTCGCTGAGCCAGATCACCGCGCCCCTGCTGCGCACCGGCGTGATCGCGACCTGGTGCTTCATCTTCATCGGCGTGATGCGGGAGTTATCCGCAGCGATCGTGCTGTTCACCTCGCAGACCAAGGTGCTGTCGGTGTTGATCTACGACCTCAACGAAAGCGGCGATCTCGCCGCGATTTCGGTGCTCGGCATCGCGATGCTGGTCATTACGTTTGCGGTTGTGCTCGCGGTCAACCGGATCCCGATGTTCGGGGGCGGCGCCGGGGCGAGGTTAAGGAATAGTTAGTGGCGGTCTCCCCGTCATTGCGAGGAGCGCGAGCGACGAGCAATCCAACCTTGTCTTGCGGGTAGCATGGATTGCTTCGCTTCGCTCGCAATGACGGAGGAGAGAATGTAGGGTGGGCAAAGCGCAGCGTGCCCACCACCTCTCCGCGATCCCTCCCGGAATGGTGGGCACGCTTCGCTTTGCCCACCCGACGGATCTACGGATCGACCCTCGACCTCTACGCATTCGACCCTATATAACGCCTGCGCGGCAACCCCTGCCGCATCCGGAACGAGGATTGAGTGACACAAGCTTCCATCAGGAAACCTGCCCTGTCGCCGCCCATCGCGCCGCGCCGGCCGCATACCTTTACCACGCACGGCATATCCGTGACCGACGACTATGCGTGGCTGAAGGACGCCAGATGGCAGGAAGTGCTGCGCGATCCAGCGATACTCGACCCGGATATCAGAAAATATCTGGAAGCCGAGAACGACTACACCGAGAGCCTGCTCGGCCATACCGCTTCCCTGCAGAAGAAGCTGGTGGCGGAGATGCGCGGGCGGATCAAGGAAGACGATTCCAGCGTGCCCGCGCCGGACGGACCGTTCGCTTATTTGCGAAAATTCCGCGAGGGCGGACAGCATGAAATGTTCGGGCGCACGCCGCGCGATGGCGGCGACGTGCAGATCGTGCTCGACGGCGACGCGCTGGCTGCGAACCACGATTATTTCAAGTTCGGCGGCGCGCGGCATTCGCCGGACCATAAATTGCAGGCATGGACCGCCGATACCAAGGGTTCGGAATATTTCTCGATCCGGGTGCGCGACTGGAACACCGGCGCCGATCGCGACGACCTCGTCGAGGAAACCGATGGCGGCGTGGTCTGGAGCAAGGACTGCAGCAGCTTCTTTTACATCAAGCTCGACGACAACCACCGCCCGATGCAGGTGTGGCGTCACCGGCTCGGCACCAGACAGGCGGACGACACGCTGGTTTATGAAGAGAAGGATTCCGGCTGGTTCACCCATCTGCATGAGAGTTCTTCCGGCCGTCTGCGTGATCGCCGGCGGCGATCACGAGACTTCGGAGCAGCGGCTGATCGATCTGGCCAACCCCGATACGCCGCCGCGCCTGGTCGCTGAGCGCGAGGAAGGCGTGCAGTATTCGCTCGCCGACCGCGGCGACGAACTGTTCATCCTCACCAATGCGGACGGCGCGATCGACTTCAAGGTCGTCACCGCGCCGCTCGCCGCGCCCGAGCGGGCCAACTGGCGCGACCTGATCCCGCATCGCGAAGGTATCTATGTGCTCGATGTCGAGCTCTATGCCGGCCACATGGTGCGGCTGGAGCGCGCCAACGCCCTGCCTGCGATCGTCATTCGCGACCTCAAGACCGGCGAGGAGCACGCCATCGCGTTCGATGAGGCTGCCTATTCGCTCGACACCATGGGAAGCTATGAGTTCGAAACCACGAACCTGCGGTTTTCCTATTCGTCGATGACGACGCCCTCGGAAGTCTATGACTACGACATGGCCACGCGAACGCGGGTGCTGCGCAAGCGGCAGGAGATTCCATCCGGACATAACCCGGCCGATTACGTCACCACGCGCATCATGGCGACGTCCCATGACGGCGCGCAGGTTCCGGTCTCGATCCTTCATCGGAAAGACCTGGTGCGCGACGGCAGCGCGCCGCTGCTGCTGTACGGCTACGGCTCCTACGGCATGGCGATGCCGGCCTCGTTCGCGGCCAACCGGCTGTCGCTGGTCGACCGCGGCTTTGTTTATGCGATCGCGCATATCCGCGGCGGCGCCGACAAGGGCTGGGGCTGGTATCTCGACGGCAAGCGCGAGAAGAAGACGAACTCGTTCGATGATTTCGCAGCTTCCGGCCGCGCGCTGATCGAGGCCAAGTACACCAGCGCAAAGCGCATCGTCGGCCATGGCGGCAGCGCCGGCGGCATGCTGATGGGAGCTAGCGCCAACCGCGCCGGCGAATTGTTCGCGGGCATCGTCGCCGAAGTGCCTTTCGTCGACGTGTTGAACACGATGCTCGACGACACCCTGCCGCTGACGCCGCCGGAATGGCCCGAATGGGGCAACCCGATTGAGAGCGAAAAGGATTTGCGCACCATCCTGTCCTACTCGCCCTACGACAACCTCGCGGCGAAGGAGTATCCTGCGATCCTGGCGATGGCCGGGCTCACCGATCCGCGCGTCACCTATTGGGAGCCGGCGAAATGGATCGCGCGCCTGCGCGCGACCATGTCGGGCGGCGGCCCAGTATTGCTGCGCACCAACATGGGCGCGGGACACGGCGGCGCGTCCGGGCGATTCAACCGGCTGGATGAAGTCGCGATTGCGTACGCGTTTGCGCTGTGGGCGGTGGGGCTGGCGGAGAGGTGCGAGGTTTGAGTCACGTCCGCGCTGAGAAGTAACGCGCAACTATCAAGGCTCGTCGTCCCCGCGAACGCGGGGACCCATACCGCGGAATCCATCTATGTTGCTCCGTGGTCGTCGATCTTTGTGACAACATAGGCCTGCGGTTATGGGTCCCGGGTCGCGCTTCGCTTGCCCGGGACAACAGTGGGGCGTGACTTACCGCCCCATCTTCTTTCGCCACTCGGCAAAATCGGTCAGCGTCTGCGGATCGGTGGCGGGATAGAGACCGAGGATACCGCGGCCCTTGCGGACTTCCTCGGTGACGAAATCTTCGAACGCAGTCATCTCGACGGCTTCGTCCGCGATCTCGTCGGCGAGATGCGCGGGGATCACGATCACGCCGTCGCTGTCGCCCAGGATCACATCGCCGGGGAATACCGGGGCGTCGCCGCAGCCGATCGGGACGTTGATCTCGATCGCCTGATGCAGCGTCAGATTGGTCGGCGCGCTCGGGCGGTGGTGATAGGCGGGGAAACCAAGTCTTGCGATTTCGGCGGAATCGCGAAAGCCGCCGTCGGTGATCACGCCGGCACATCCGCGCTGCATCAGCCGCGTCACCAGGATGGCGCCGGCCGACGCGGCGCGGGCGTCCTTGCGGCTGTCCATGACCAGTACCGCGCCAACAGGGCAATCCTCGATCGCCTTGCGCTGCGGATGGGCGCGATCACGAAACACGTCGATCTTGTTGAGATCCTCACGCGCCGGCATGTAGCGCAGCGTAAAGGCCTCGCCGACCAGCACCGGCTGGTCGGGACTCAGCGGATGCACATCCTGGATCATCTGGATGCGAAAGCCGCGCTTGAACAGTGCGGTGGCGACCGTGGCGGTAGAGACAGTCTTGAGTTTGTTGCGGGCGGCGTCGCTTAGTTTTGTCATTTGTGTTCGTCCCAGTTGTTCGTCATTCCGGGATGGTCCGAAGGACCAGACCCGGAATCTCGAGGTTCCGGGTTCGCGCTCCCGCGCGCCCCGGAACGACGGAGTAAATTAATAGATCGACGGCTCATCGACCGGCTTGCCAAACCCGGTCTCCAGGAAATCGAAATCACAGCCTTCATTGGCCTGCTTGATGTGGCGGGTGAACATCCAGCCATAGCCGCGTTCGTAACGCGGCTCCGGCGCCTTCCACGCGGCGCGGCGCTTTGCGAGCTCGGCCTCCGGCACATCGAGGTTGATGGTGCGCGCGTTGACGTCCAGCGTGATCTTGTCACCGTTGCGCACCAGCGCCAGCGGGCCGCCGACAAAAGACTCCGGCGAGACATGCAGGATGCAGGCGCCGTAGCTGGTGCCGCTCATGCGCGCATCCGACAGCCGCACCATGTCGCGCACACCCTGCTTCACGAGTTTGGTCGGGATCGGCAGCATGCCCCATTCCGGCATGCCGGGCCCGCCCTGCGGTCCGGCATTGCGCAGGATGAGCACATGATCCGATGACACGTCGAGATCGGGATCGTCGATCGCCTTTTTCATCGAGGGGTAATCGTCGAACACCAGGGCCGGCCCGGTATGCTTGAGGAAACGCGGCTCGCAGGCGCTGGGCTTGATCACGCAGCCGTCGGGCGCAAGGTTGCCCTTGAGCACGGCGAGCGCGCCTTCGGCATAGATCGGATCATTCACGGTGCGAATGACGTCGTCGTTGTAGACTTCGGCGCGCGCGATGTTTTCGCCGAGCGTCCGGCCAGTGACCGTCATGACGTCGAGATGCAGATGCTCCTTGATGCGGCTCATCAGACCGGGCAGGCCGCCGGCATAAAAGAAATCTTCCATCAGGTATTTGTCGCCGCTCGGCCGCACGTTGGCGATGACGGGCACCTTGCGGCTGGCCTTTTCGAAATCGTCGAGCCCGATGTCCTGGCCGGCGCGGCGGGCCTGCGCGATCAGATGGATGATCGCGTTGGTCGAGCAGCCCATCGCCATCGCCACCGTGATCGCGTTCTCGAAAGCTTTCCGGGTCTGGATCTTGTCCGGCGTCAGATCCTCCCAAACCATCTCGACGATGCGACGGCCGGATTCCGACGCCGTACGGATGTGGCCGGCATCGGCGGCGGGAATCGAGGACGCGCCGGGCAGGGTCATGCCGATCGATTCCGCAATCGCGGTCATGGTCGAGGCGGTGCCCATGGTCATGCAGGTGCCGTAGCTGCGGGCGATGCCGGCCTCGACATCGACCCAGTCCTTGTCGGAGATTTTACCCGCGCGACGCTCGTCCCAATATTTCCAGGCGTCCGAGCCGGAGCCCAGCGTCTTGCCCTTCCAGTTGCCGCGCAGCATCGGCCCGGCCGGCAGATAGATCGAAGGCAGGCCCATGCTAGTGGCCCCCAACAGGAGACCCGGCGTGGTCTTGTCGCAGCCGCCCATCAGCACGACGCCGTCGACGGGATGGCCGCGCAGCAATTCCTCGGCGTCCATCGCCAGCATGTTGCGGTAGAGCATGGTGGTCGGCTTGAGGAACGATTCCGACAGCGACAGCGCCGGCAGCTCCATCGGAAAACCGCCCGCCATCAGGATGCCGCGCTTGACGTCGTCGACGCGGCTCTTGAAATGCATGTGGCAGGGCTGCGCATCCGACCAGGTGTTGAGGATCGCGATGACGGGCCGACCCTTCCATTCCTCCGGCGCGTAACCCATCTGCATGGCGCGCGAGCGATGGCCGAAGGCGCGGAGATCGTCGGGCGCGAACCAGCGGGCGCTGCGGAGTTCGTCGGGGTTCTTCTTTTTGGTCATGACTGGGTGCTCCATTTCTGGACGGTGTTGCGCTCGATCGTGCGGAAGATCAGATTCTCCACGATCAGGCCAATGACGATCACCGTCAACAGCCCGGCGAACACGGCGGGGATATCCAACAGGTTGCGGTTTTCGAATATGAACCAGCCGAGGCCACCCTGCCCCGACGACACCCCGAACACGAGTTCGGCGGCGATCAGCGTGCGCCAGGCAAATGCCCAGCCGATCTTCAAGCCCGTCAGGATCGAACCGAAGGCGGCCGGGATGAGGATGCGCGCGACGTAAGGCAGGCCGCGCAGGCCGTAATTGCGGCCGACCATGCGCAGCGTGTTCGACACGCTCTTGAAGCCGGAATGGGTGTTGAGCGCGACCGGCCACAACACCGAATGGATCAGCACGAAGACGAGACTGCCATTGCCGAGCCCGAACCAGATCAGCGCCAGCGGCAGCAGCGCGATCGCCGGCAGTGGATTGAACATCGCCGTGATGGTTTCGAGGAAATCCGTGCCGATCCGGGTGGAGATCGCAAGAATGGTGAAGATGGCGGCGAGCATGATGCCGGCGCTGTATCCCATGAACAGCACCTTCAGCGAGGCCCACGCCCGCAAGGGGATGGTTCCATCGCGCACCCGGTCGAACATCGTGATGATGGTGTCGTGAAAGGTCGGGAACAGCAGCGGATTGTCGAGGAAGGTGCCGTAGGCCTCCCATGCCGCTGCAAGGAAGATGATGATTACGGTCTTGCGGACGAAGCCGTCGTTCCACAACAGTTCAAGCACCGTAAGCTTGCGCTCGACTTCCGCAGGGGCCGCCGCCGTTGCGTCGGCCGCATCGCGCAGCAGGATTGTTGCCTCGCCCATCGCGCGCTCCTTCAGTGTGCCGTGACGGCATCGGCAAACAGCAGATCATGGATCTGCTTTTCCAGCCGGCCGGCGCTGCCGTCCTCGCTGGAGACCCGATCGACATCGATGACCTCGGCCTTGACCCGGCCGGGATGCGGCGACAGCAGAAGGATGCGGTTGCCGATCTTGATCGCTTCCGCGATCGAATGGGTGACGAACAGCACGGTGAATTTGGTCTCCGCCCAGAGCTGCAGCAATTCGTCCTGGCAGGTACGCCGCGTCAGCGCATCGAGCGCAGCGAACGGTTCGTCCATCAGCAGGATATCCGGCTCCATCGCCATGCCGCGTGCGATCGCGACGCGCTGCTTCATGCCACCGGACAGCGTGTGCGGGTAGGCATCGACGACGCGGGTGAGACTGACCTTCTCGATATAGGCCCGCGCCCTCGCCTCGGCTTCCTTGCGCGGCAGCCGGCGCGTCATCAGCAGCGGAAACATCACGTTCTCGAGTACGGTTTTCCACGGCAGCAGCTGGTCGAACTCCTGGAAGATCATCATCCGATCGGCGCCGGGTTCCGATATTTCCCGACCCGAGATCCGCATCTTGCCTTCGCTCGGCTTCATGTAACCGCCGACCGCCTTCAGCAACGTCGACTTGCCGCAACCGGAGGGGCCGAGCAGCACGAAGCGATCGGAACGATCGACCGTGAAGCTGACCCGTTCGGTCGCGGTCACGACCGCACTCGTCGTCTTGTAGCGCAGCGTTACGTCGCTGACGTCGAGAAGCGCGGCCATGATCTTCAGTTGCCCTTGAGGTCGTGGGCGACCGGCAGGTAATAGTCCGTGAAGGCCTTGGGCATGGTCTTCAGCGTGCCGGTCTTGAACAAATGGGCGGCGAATTTCATGGTGCCCTGCGGCTGCAGGTTCCATTCCATCATGCCGGGCTCCTTGAGCCACGCCAGCAGATCCTCGACGCTGGTCTTGTCGCCGGTGACTTCCTTGTAGATTTCGACTGCAGCCTTGGTGTCGCTGCGGATCAGATCCTGCGCCTCCTTGGTGGCGTCGCGCACGGCCTGCACGATCTTCGGGTTGGCGTCGGCGAACTTGGTCGTCGTGAAGAACTGCGCCTGGCTGAGCGGGCCGCCCATCACGTCGGGCGACGACAGCACCACATGCGCGCCGGGCACGTTCTTCAGTTCGAGGAAGGTGAACGGCGGGATCGAGAAGTGGTTGCGCACCTCGTGCTGGGCATTGGTCAGCGCCACATAGGCGTCGGGATGGCCGAGCTGCACGGTGTTGGGATCGAGCTTCGACCATTGGTCGGCGCCGAAGGTTTCGCCGGCTGCGATCTGCAGCACGATCGCTTGCGTCGAGACCTTGACCGTCGGCACCGCGATCTTGTCGTTGGGGCCGAAATCCTTGATCGACTTGATGTTGGGGTCGCGGCTGATCAGCGTCATCGGCTGCGCCGAGGTGGCGACGATGCCCTTGACGCCGCCGCGGGTGCGATCCCACAGCAGCAGGAGGTTGCCGGTCCCGGTGTTGAGGATGTCGACGCTGCCGGCCAGCAGCGCGTCGGTCTGCGCGCCGCCGCCGCTCAAATTGATCCATTTGGTGGTGACGCCGGGCACGCCGAGGGAAGCTGCATGCTTCTCGATCAGCCTGTGCTTCTCCATGATGTGCGAGGGCATGTAGAAAATGCCCGGCTGCCGCGACAGCGTAATCTCGGCCTTCTGCTGGGCCGCAACCTGTGAGCCCGGCAGCGATACGGCGAGCGCCACGACGGCACCTGCGCAGGCGCTCCATATCCTGTTTTTCATTGTGCATCTCCTCCGGCTCTGATTGACGGCGCTGGGGAGATGCACTAATGTATTAGTGCATTTGAAGCAAGCGCCTTCTGAAACAGCCGGTTCGTTTGATGGCTTCTCCGCAGATCGTTCCCCGTCGCGCCACCCCGCGTTCCGCCGACCGGCTGGATCGCGACCGCCAGGCCGCGCCACAGGTATTCGAGCGCCTGCGCAGCATGATCATCTCGCTGGAACTGCCGCCGGGATCGCCGCTGTCGCGCGCCGCACTGGCGGGACAGTTCGGCGTCAGTTCGACACCGATCCGCGATGCGCTGATGCGGCTTGAAGAGGAAGGACTTGTCGACGTCTTCCCGCAATACGCCACCGTGGTCAGCCGGGTCGATGTGCGGCTGGCGCAGCAGGCGCATTTCCTGCGCCAGGCGGTCGAGCTCGAAATCGTCCGCATGCTGGCGCTTCGCCATGACGAAGCTTTCGCCGCCGAACTCCACGCGGCGATCGCCCACCAGCAGCAATACGCCAAGGCCGGCGATTTCGAGAAGTTCATGGCCGCCGACAACGAGTTCCACAGCCAGCTCTATGCTGCTGCCGACAAGCAGGACATTTGGTCGCTGGTGCGCAGCCGCAGCGGGCATATCGACCGGTTGCGCCGCCTGCATCTGCCCCTCCCCCGGCAAGGCCCAGGATATCGTGCGGCATCACAAGCTGATTGCGAAAGCGATCGATGCCGGCGAGCCTGATGAAGCGCAGAGGCATCTGCGCACGCATTTGTCGGGAACACTCAGCGAACTCGCCCAGATACGGGGGCGTCATCCGGAATATCTGAGCAACTGACGCCGCCCGACGGCGGGGCGCGCCTCGGCCCCCGCCAACCCGCGAGCGGTGTTGCTTCCGGCCGGTGATGCGCAATAGCATCCGGTTGGCCGGGCCGGCTCGCCGGGCAGAGTGGGGAGGACGTACGAACACCAAATGACGCTCGCAACGAGGCTTGCTATCGCGATGGTAGCGTTGGTCGCGATCGCGGTTTCCGCGGTCGGTTGGCTGAGCTATCGCAACCTGGAACAGGCGCTCCTGCTGCGCGCCCGCGATCGCATCGAGACGCATTCGCGGCAGGTGGCGACCGACCTCGAATACTACGCGGCGAGCGCAACCGGAGATGTCGCGGCCTTTCGTTCCGCAGCGGCGCTGCACGGATTGATCCGCGCGCGCAAGGCGGGTGGTATCGATCCGGTCGACGGCGTCTCCGAAAAGACATGGCGCGACCGGTTAGGTTCACGTTTCGCGGCCGAACTCGACGCCAAGCCCGCCTATGCGATGCTTCGGATCATCGGCCTTGATGACGATGGCCGCGAGCTTGTCCGCGTCGATCGCGCAGGACCGAACGACACGGTTCGGATCGTGCCCGAAGAGAGATTGCTGAAGCGAAACAGTCGCAGCTATTTCCAGGAAACGACCCGGCTAGGCCCAGGGCAAATCTACGTCTCGCAGCTCGATCTGGGCCGCCGAAACGGACTGATCGAGGAGGTGCACAGGCCGACGCTTCGCATCGCGACGCCGATCTTTGCAGACGACGGCAAGCTGTTCGGCATTTTCATGATCAATGTCGATATGCGGCGGGCATTCGACCGCGTCCGGGCGTCGGTCGGACGAGGCGAGACCATCTATGTCATCAACAAGCAGGGTGACTACCTCATTCATCCCGATCGTTCGCGCGAATTCGGCTGGTTGCTCGGCAAGTCGAACGACTGGAAAGCCGACTTCCCGCATCTGGCGTCGCAGGCCGGAGCAACGCAAGGCAGTGCGGAAATCGTTCCGGATCAAGCCGCACGGTCGGGTGGGATAGCCCTTGCGCCGGCCGTTCTCGCCGGCGCCGAATGGGTCGGGGTCATCGAAACCACCCCTAACGCCGTCATCATGGCGCCGGCCGCGAGCATCAGAAATACTTCCCTTCTCGTCGGCCTGATCGCGGTGATGTGCGCGGCGGCGCTGGCGGTGCTGATTGCGAGGTCGCTGACCCGGCCGATCGTCCAATTGACCAAAGCCGTCCAGGGCGCCGCCCGCAACGGCAAGGTCGCCATCCCGGTCGACGCGCGTGGCGAGACCGGCGTGCTGGCGCGTGCGTTCGCGCATGCGATCGAGGAGGTCAATGCAAAAACCCTCGCGCTCGAACAGGAGGTTCTGGAGCATCGCCGCACCGAGGCGGCGCGCGACCATCATGCAGAGCGCGAGCGGCTGTTCAGTGCGGCGGTCGAATCATCTAACGACGCCATCATCACGATGTCGCTCGACGGCACGATCACCGGCTGGAACTCGGCCGCGGAGCGGCTGTTCGCATACACGGCCGCGGAAGCCACCGGCAAGAACATCACGTTGCTGGTGCCCGACGACCGCCTGCCGGAGATCCAGGACACGCTGCGCCGGATCGGCCGGGGCGAAAGCATCGAGCACAATGAAACGGTGGGCCTGCGAAAGGATGGCAGCCGGATCGAGGTCTCGCTCAGCATTTCCCCGATCAAGTCGCCCGCGGGGGCGACCATCGGCCTCTCGAAGGTCGCCCGCGACATCACCGATGCCAACAGGACCAGGCAGGTGCTGCGGCAGCAGACCGAGGAGCTTCGCAGGATCTTCGAGACCTCGCAAGATCTGATCATGGTGATGGATGCCCGCGGATTCGTGGTTCAGATCAGTCCGAGCTGCGAGGCCATATTGGGCTATCGGCCGGAGGAAATGATCGGCCGCAGCGGGGAGGATTTCATCCATCCCGACCATCTCGAGAATTCCCGCCAGGAAATGCACGCGGCGCGCCGGGGGCAACGCCCCAGGATTTCCGATACGCGCTGCATTCACAAGGACGGGCGAGCTGTGTGGTTGTCCTGGCTCGGCACATGGTCCGAGCCGGTCAATCGGTTCTTCTTCGTCGGCCGCGACATGACGGAGAGCCGGCAGGTGCAGGAAACCTTGCGCGAAAGCGAGCAGCTGGCGCGCGGCATCATCGACACGGCGCTCGATGCCTTCGTCCAGGTCGACGCGCGGGGCGTCATCCGGGACTGGAATACGCAGGCCGAAAATATCTTGGGCTGGCGGCGCGATGAAGCGCTCGGCAAGAACGTGTTCGAACTGATGGGATCGCCGGACGGGCAAGGGCCTCTCAAGAAAGCCCTGCAATCCTTCCTGCTTTCCGGCGACGGGGCGGTCCGCCAGCCCCGCCGCGAACTCCAAGTCAGGCGGCAGGATGGAAAGGAGATCACCGCTGAACTGAGCATCGCCGCGCTGAAGACCCGCGATGGCTTCGTGTTCAACGGATTCATGCGCGATCTCACCGACAAGGTCGCGGCCGAGGACCGGATCAGACAGGCCGAAAAGATGGAGGCCATGGGCCAGCTCACGGGCGGCATCGCGCACGACTTCAACAACATCCTGACGGTCATCACGGGCACGATCGAAATCCTGGCCGATGCCGTCAAGGGCGAGCCGCAGCTCGCGGCCATTACACGGATGATCGACGAGGCGGCCTCGCGCGGCGCCGATCTCACCCAGCACCTGCTCGCCTTCGCGCGCAAGCAGCCGCTCGAGCCCAAGGAAACTGACGTCAATACGCTGATCATCGACACCGCAAAACTGCTGCAGCGGACGCTTGGCGAGCATGTCGAGATCGAATCGGTGTTCGAAGACGAGGCATGTCCGGCGATCGTCGATCCCAATCAACTGGCCACCGCGATCCTCAATCTCGCCCTCAACGCGCGCGACGCCATGCCTGATGGCGGCAAGCTCATCATCGAGACCGGTTCGGTCGTGCTCGATGAGAACTATACCAGAATGCACAGCGACGTCCGGCCCGGCCGCTACGCCATGATCGCCGTCAGCGATACCGGGACCGGCATTCCGGCGGCGATGCTCGACAAGGTGTTCAATCCGTTCTTCACCTCAAAGGGACCCGGCAAGGGCACCGGCCTTGGCCTGAGCATGGTGTACGGTTTCGTCAAGCAGTCGGCTGGCCACATCATGATCTACAGCGAGGAGGGCCACGGCACGACGATCAAGATGTACCTGCCACCGGCCACCAGTACATTGCCGGCAGCCGGGCCAACGCTGGCGCCAAGGGTCGAGGGCGGGCACGAAACCATCCTGGTCGTGGAAGATGACAAGCTGGTGCGTGACTATGTGCTGGCGCAACTGCATTCGCTCGGCTACATCACGCTGGATGCGGCGAACGCGACCGAAGCACTCGCGATGGTCCAGGCAGGCCGTTCGTTCGATCTGCTCTTCACCGACGTGATCATGCCCGGCCTGAACGGCCGCCAGCTCGCCAACGAAATGTTGAAAGACAGACCCGGACTGGAGGGTGCTGTTCACCTCGGGCTACACGGAAAACGCCATCATCCATCACGGCCGGCTCGATGAAGGCGTGCTGCTGCTTGCCAAGCCCTATCGGAAATCGGATATGGCGATCATGATCCGGAAGGCGCTCGCCGACTGAGGGGTGCGGCAGAGTTCCCCTTCGGCCGGCTGACGATCAAGCCCGCGCAGTATCAGACTTGCACAATATCAGACCGTACAATATCAGACTTGGCCCTGACGCTGGGTGGTCATCACGATCCGGACCAGATCGGCGGCATTCCGCGCGCCCAGCTTCTTCATGATGTTGGCGCGGTGATCCTCGATCGTGCGCGGGCTGATCCCGAGATGCCGTCCCGCTTCCTTGTTGGAAGCGCCTGATGTGAACTGCTCGAGCACCTCGCGTTCACGCCGCGTGAGCGGTTCACGGCCGGGAAAATGCAGCGTCGCAATCCGGGAAGCCGAGTTCTCCGCTTGGCGGCGCGCGTACGCCTCGATCGCCTCATCGAGCCTCGCGACGATTTCGCTGCCACGAAACGGCTTTTTCGATGAAGTCCAGCGCGCCGCTCTTGATGGCGCTGACCGCCATCGAGATATCGCCCTGTCCGGAGATCATGAAGATCGGCGCAGGATAATCCTCGCCGTGAAGTTCCTTGAGGATATCGAGACCCGACTTGCCGGGTATATGCACATCGAGCAGGATGCAGGACGGCGTCCTGGTCCGCGCAACCGCCAGCAACGCTGCGCCGTCTGCGAAACAGATGACCTGATAGCCACCTGCCGTCAGGACCATTGAAAGCGTGTCGCGAACGGCAGGGTCGTCATCGACTACGAAAATCTCCCCGCGGGAGGGGACTTTTTCAGCCATGTTCCATCGTCCATGCGTGGTGGAAAGTGACGCACACTCGGATAACGGTATCCAACTCCATACCGAACCAAAACGCACCGTATTTGTACGGGACCACGCCTTGACGCACAAGTAGCAACGCACGCCTAAAAAATACGTGACGAGCGCACTCGCGCAGAATGGAGCCGACGGAGTTGGCTGGTGTCCTTGAATGACGCCCTTGGCGCTGGCAGCCAGGAAAGTTCCGCGAACGTTATCGTGCTGGACGACGTGTCGCCCCGCCACATGAAGGCCACCGCCGCGCTGCAGACCGGCGACGCCATCTTGGCGTCGCGTTCCCTGACGGATACGAGCAACGTCGACGCATGCCGCAACTACGCCGACGTTTCGACTGTTGGAGAATAGGCGGACCGCGGCGCCAACAGTTTTCAGGCCGCGGCCATCACCCATTCCGCGACAGACCTCAGTTCATCATCTCTTCCGCCTTCGACGACGCGCCCGGCCGCTTCTTGGCGTGCTTGCCGCGCAGGAAATGAATGTCCATTTCGGTGCCGTTGACACGGACGAGTTCGCACCGGCGATACGCAAGGCCGGTCGACGACAGCAGCAGGAAGAACTCCTTGAGATTGAGGCCTTGAATGGAGCCTTCCACGGTCAGCACCGCGTCGGTGTCGGAGATCGCGTTGAGCTGGCAATCCCGCCGCCAGGTTCCGTCGATGGCCATAATGCAAACATCATAGCCGCGGCTGAACGTGACCCGCTCCGCTCCTTTGTTGTCCTCGGTCATTGCTCACCGCCCCGCCATCGCCGCGATTCTTGGCATCGCCATTGCGGCCTGTGCGGTTGTCGCGCGCGCGGCGCTCGGCCGATAGAGCCCGCGCTTGTCCGGGAATGGCTTGAACACGTCCGTCAGGCCGACAACGGTCTCCGCCGCGCCCAGCACCAGGAAGCCGTCCGGTTCCATCGCCTTGGCGAGACGGCCGAAGATATTGATCTTGGTGTCCTGATCGAAATAGATCAGGACATTCCGGCAGAAGATAACGTCGAAGGCGCCGAGATGGGAAAAATCGTGCAACAAATTCAGTTGCCGGTGCTGCACCATGGCGCGGATGTCTGGACCGATCTGCCAGAGCTCGCCGCTCTGCTTGAAATATTTGACGAGCAGTTGAATCGGAAGGCCACGCTGGACCTCGAACTGGCTGTAGATGCCCGACTTCGATTTCTCGAGCACTTCCTGCGACAGGTCGGTTGCGATGATGTCGACCCGCCATCCGGCAAGCGCCGCGCCCATTTCCTTCAGGGACATCGCAAGCGAATATGGCTCCTGGCCGGTCGAGCCGGCGGCGCACCAGATCCGGACGCTTCTGCGCCCCGCGCGCGCCTTCAGCATCTCCGGCATGATCGAATCGCGGAAGTGATCGAACGGTATCTTGTCGCGAAAGAAGAAGGTCTCGTTGGTGGTCATGGCTTCGACTACCCGAGCGATGATCTGGGACGATCCGCCCTTCATTTTTTGCACGAGTTCGCTGATGCCCGGCACGCCGCATTTGCGCGACAGCGGAAGCAGGCGGCTTTCGATCAGATATTGCTTGTCTGCGGACAGGTCGAGACCGGAATGATCCTTCAAGAGCTTACGCAGATACTCATAGTCTGGCAGATTCACGGAGGCCTCTCGGGGGCAAGCGGATAAGGTTTAAACCGGGCTCTGTTCCGTGAGCTCGATCAGGCCGACTTCCTGGAACTTCGCGGTGACGATGTCCCTGTCGAACGGTTTCATGATGTACTCGTTGGCGCCGGCGTGCAGCGCGCGCGAGATATGGTCCATGCCGTTCTCGGTGGTGCAGAACACGACCTTGGGCGCATCGCCGCCCGGCAAACGGCGCAGATGACCGAGGAATTCGTAGCCGTCCATCACCGGCATGTTCCAGTCGAGCAGAACCGCATCGGGCATGGCTTGCTTGCAGGCTTCGAGCGCTTTCTCGCCGTCCTCGGCCTCGGTGATCTGGAAATTCATCTCTTCCAGGATGCGGCGCGCGATCTTTCGCACGACACTGGAATCATCGACGACAAGACAGGTTTTCATTTTTAGGCCTCCTTGTTGACGCGCGGCGCATGCCAACCGGGCTACGCTGCGAGAGTTGTTTTGGGCACGATTTCGAGGACGCGATCGACGTCGAGGACGACCATGAGCTGGCCGTCGAGACGGTGAACGCCGCCGGCGAGCTTGGCCATGCGGGGATCGAGATTGACGGGTTTTCCTCGCGGCCGTCATCGGCGAGCCGCAGCACTTCGCCGATCTGGTCGATCAGGAGGCCGTAGGACTCGCCGCGCAGGTCGACGCCGACCGCCATCGGCGGCTTGCCGTCGTCGTTCTTGGGCAAGCCTAAGCGGGCGCGCATGTCGACCACGGTGACGATGCGGCCGCGCAGGTTGAGCACGCCGGCGATCTCGGCCGACGACAACGGCACCCGCGTCAGCCGTTCCGGCATGAACACGTCCTGGACGCGCGAGATCGGCAGCCCGAACAATTGTCCGCCGATCACGGCGGTGACGTATTCGGCCACAGTGCCCTCGATGGTCTCGGTCTTGGTTGTCATGACTGCTTACCCTTATGCCGCTTGGCTGACTTCGGCGGTCTGTTCCTTCAGCGCCGCGATCAGGCCGGGACGGTCGAACTTGGCGACGTAATCGTGGAAGCCGGCCTGCCGGCCGCGCTCGATCGCCGCCGGCGACACCATCGAGGACAGCGCGATGATCGGCAGGGAACTTAGGTGCGTATCCGCGCGGATCGTTTCGGCGAATTCGAACCCGTTCATGTCGGGCATCTCGATGTCGGTCAGCACCACGTCGAAGCTTTGGCCCGAGCGCAGCGCGGAGAGCCCCTCCTGCGCGTTGGGGGCGACCCGGACCCGGTAGCCGGCGGCCTTGAGCACCGGCGCCAGCATGTTGCGGAAGAAGGCGGAATCGTCGACCAGCAGCACCGACTGCGCGGTGACCGAGGGCCGCATCTCCTTGCGCGAGAACCAGTCGGCGAACGCCATCGGGAGGAAGTGGCCGACGTCGATCACCTCGGTGGCCTGGCCCTTGATCACGGCCGAGCCGAGAATGCCCCCTGGCCGCCGGCGACCTCGATGTGCAGCCGCTCCTCGACGATGTCGATGATCTCGTCGACCACGAGCCCCATCGAGCGGCCGTCGTCGGCGAACACCAGGATCGGCTGCGCCCCCTGGGTCTGGACGGTGACCCCGTTCATCTGCACCAGCGGCATCAACTGCTCGCGGTACTGCACCATGTAGCGGCCGTTGGAGAGCTCGATCTTGTCGGTGGCGATCTCCTCGAGCCGGGTGACCAGCCCCAGCGGCACCGCCTTGGGCTGGCTCGAGCCGGCGCGGAACACCAGCAGCGAGGTCAGCTGTTCGCCCGAGGAGGCGTGCGACGCGGCGTTCTCGTCCGCGATCTCGTGGGAGGCGGAGCCGGCGGCGCCCAAGGCTTTGGCAATGCCGTTGGGGTCGATGATCATGATCACGGCGCCATCGCCCAAAATGGTGTTGCCGGAGAACATGTCGATGTGCCGCAGCTTGGTCGACATCGGCTTGACCACGATCTCTTCGGTGTGGAACACGCCGTCGACCACGATGCCGAAGGTCTGGCTGCCGACCTGGGTCACCACGATGAAGCCGTTCTCGGGATCGCTCGAGGAGCCGTCGTCGATCTTCAGGAGCTTCTTCAAATGCATCAGCGGCAGCAGCTTGTTGCGCAGGCGCAGGACCGCGGTGTCCTTGATGCGCTCGATGCGGTGCTCGGAGTTGGCCCGCGCCCGCACCAGTTCGACCACCGCCAATTGCGGAATCGCAAAGCGGTCGCCGGCGGCTTCCACGATCAGGGCGGAGACGATGGCGAGCGTCAGCGGGATCTTGATGGTGACGGAAGAGCCCTCGCCGGCCACCGACTTGATGTCGATGGTGCCGCCGATCTGGTCGATATTGGTGCGCACCACGTCCATGCCGACGCCGCGGCCGGAGACCGAGGTGACGGTGGCGGCGGTGGAGAAGCCCGGCGCGAAGATGAACTTGTGGATCTGGGCTTCGGTCAGCTTCTCGAGCTCGGCCTCGGTGACGAGACCGCTGGCGACCGCCTTGGCCTTGATCCGCTCGGTGTTGAGGCCGCGGCCGTTGTCGGCGATGCAGATGATGATGTGGCCGCCCTCGTGATAGGCCGACAGCCGGATGGTGCCCTGCTCGCCCTTGCCGCTAGCCAGCCGCTCGGCCGGCGTCTCCAGGCCGTGGTCGGCGGAGTTGCGCACCATGTGGGTCAAGGGATCCTTGATCAGGTCGAGCACCTGGCGGTCGAGCTCGGTGTCGGCGCCGTGCATCTCGAGCTCGATCTGCTTGCCGAGTTCGCCGGAGAGGTCGCGGACGATGCGCGGCAGCTTCTGCCAGGCGTTGCCGATCGGCTGCATCCGCGTCTTCATGACGCCTTCCTGCAGCTCGGCGGTGACGTTGGAGAGCCGCTGCAGCGGCACCTTGAACTCGGTGTCCTCGTTGCGGCGGGAGATCTCCAGCAGCTGGTTGCGGGTCAAGACCAGCTCGGAGACCATGGTCATCAGGTGTTCCAGCGTGTCGACGTTGACGCGGATCGACTGGTTGGCGATCTTGTCGGCTTCCTGGACGTCGACGTCGATGGCGGCGGTCTTCCGCGCCGGCTTGGCCCTGGCTTCCTTCGCCGCCGGCGGCGCGGGGGCGGCTTCCGGCGCCGGCGCGGGCGCCGGCTTGGCAACAGGCGCGGGGTTGGGCGCCGGCGCGACGTCGGTCGCGGTCTCGCGGAAGGCGCGTTCGAGCTCGTCGAGCGAGACTTCGCCGGGACGCAAGGGACGCTCCAGCACCTGGCCCGTCAGCGTGCCCGCGCTCATCGCGGGCTGCACCGCAGGCGCCGCTACGACCGGGACCGGCGCAGCTTCGACCGGCGCCGCGTCATGGCCGCCGCCTTCGGCCATCGCGTGCAGCTGCTCGATCAGGTCTTGGTCGGTGCCCTCGGGCTCGGTCTCGGTGGCTTCCAGCCCGGCCAGGATCTCCTTGATGCGGTCGATCGAGGACAGGATCAGCGTCACCGCTTCGGCCCTGACCGGCATGCCGTCGCGGAACTTGCCCATCAAGGTCTCGCCGGCATGGGCCAGCGCCTCGAGCCGCGGCAAGCCTAAGAACCCGCAGGTGCCCTTGATGGTGTGCACCAGGCGGAAGATGTTATCCAGAATCTTCGCGTCGCTCGGGTCCTGCTCGAACCGCACCAATTGATTGTCGACCGTATCCAGGCTCTCGCTGGTCTCGGTCAAAAACTCGCGCAACAGATCATCCATACGACCACGCCTTCTACGAACTCAGATACCAGTCGCCCATCAGGGTAAACTTTCCGGTTTCACAGCCGCGTTAATTTCACTGTCCGTGCTAATACGGATAAGGTGAATGCCGCGCTAATATGGAAAAGGATGACCAATGTCGTGACGAGCTGTAGCGCTGGCGATGTGAGACGCCGAAAGCGCGCACGGCAAGGATCGAAGCGGTCAGGCCTCGGGCGTTCGTCTTCGCGCTTTACCAGCTTCCTGATTTCCTTGAGCGCCTTGGAAAGCGCACCTGCGGAGACATGGTCGTTGACAACGTCAATCGTGGGGCGGGTGCCTGGATTGGCATCACGCAGCTCGCGCAGGAAGCCTTGATACGGCGATGCGGTAGCACTGAATGTCGTTCTTCAGATACATGGTCTGAACGCAGAGACTGCGCGGTGAAGAAGTTGCGCTGCAAGTTCATGCGCTACCCATTGGTTAACTTGCAGCTCCGTACAAATGCGCGAGGCCAAGAAAACGTTCGCTGATCTCGTCTATGGTAAACAGAATCTTCACCGAAGCAGGCCGCGGCCTCCTCGCCGACTTTCCGACGGCAAATCGGCATTGCCGATCAATCTTAGCAAGATCCCTGCGCAAGGACGCGGCTCCGGCGAGCAGCTAGCCTGACTGAACGACCCCGGTGAAACGGGAGCGGGCTTCGGCAAGACACTCGTTGACGACCGTCAGCAGCGCCCCAGGCGTGAACGGCTTGCGCAGGCAGCGCGCCGCGCCAAGTTCGAGCGCCATGCGCAGGAAGTCCGGCGCCGGAGAATCGAGGTTGGCGAAGGCGTATCCCGACATCGCAACCAGCGGAATTGCCGGCGCACGCTCGTGGAATATCCTGATCGATTCGAAGCCGCGCATGTGCGGCATGAAGATATCGACGATCATCAGGTCGAAACTGCAGTCTTCCAAAGTACGGAGCCCGGCTTCGCCGCCATCGGCTATCGTTACCTCAAAGCCGTGACGATCGAGATTGAGCTCGATGGCCGCACAGACCAAGGGATCGTCATCGACGATGAGAACGCGTGTCATGTCAGCCCCCGAGACAGAATAAGTGCCTTCAGTTCGATTACTCCCAGTCGCAATGCATGGACTGCAACGTTCTCTCTTTTTTGGCGCAAGCGATCAGCCGGCGGAGACAGCGAACATCCTGCGACGTCTCTTCTCTCGCCGTGTCTGACAAGAAAGGCTCAACCAACGCACCATCGCTAGATGGTTTTGCCTTGCGAATCAGTGCGCTATAACTATTTCCGTCGCAAATCAGCCTGCCTGTCTGCCCTGCACCGTGTATAAGGCCGGTTCCACAACCTTTGTGCCATGCAGGGGAATTATGTTCTGGCCGGCACACGACGCACAATGCGCGTACGACTTGTGACGCTGCCGCTGAATTCCTCGCGCAGGCGACAGGCCTGCTGGCGCACCGTGATCTCGATCGTGGTGCATGCGTTTCGGCAAAGCGGTACCGTCAACTACGGAAACATCGACATCATCGGCATCGACGGCCAGCGGAAAACCACGAGTGAGGGCTTCCGGGAAGTTCGAACGAAGTGCAACCTCCGGCTGAACGCAACAGGTGATCGGCCACCGCAGACCGAGGTCCGGCGGATAGACATTCACGCTGCCGTGAAACCGCATGAAGGCGTCGCCTGCGTGCGTCCATTTGCCAATTTTTCTTGCCAATAACATGTGCAAGGATCATCCTGTAATTCGGATTGTACGCGCCAGGCGCCCAGAGATCGGCTTTGCCCGTAAGGCAGGAGACTGCTTTGGATTCAGCCCCTCGCTCACCGAATGGATTTTTATCCTCGCTCACGGCGGACGACTTTGAGTTGATCCGTCCGTATCTGCGCAGCGCCGAGCTCAATCAGGACATGGTGCTGGTCGAAGTCGACGAAACGCTCAAGCGCGCGTATCTCCCGCACAGGGGCGTCATTTCGCTCGTCGTCAAGCTTGCGCGCGGCGAGCACGTCCAGATCGCGATGGTCGGCCGAGACAGCATCTTCGGTGCGTTCGCCGCGCTCGGCGACGCCGTCGCACTGAACACCGCCGTGGTGCTGGTACCCGGCGCGGCCTCGACGATCGACCTCGACCAGCTCCGCTTCGCCGCCGACCAGAGCGCAACGTTACGCGCCGCTCTGGCGCGGCATGGGCTGGCGGTCTACGCGCAGATCCAGCAGACCGCCGGCTGCAACGCCTCGCACACGGTGGAATCCCGGCTGGCGCGGTGCCTGTTGCACACGCGCGACCTCTCCGGCAGCGACAAGCTCGTACTGACCCAGGAAGCGATGGCGCAGATGATCGGCGCGCGCCGCAACAGCGTATCGCTGGTGGCCAACACGCTGCAGCAGGCAAACTTCATCCATTACAGCCGCGGGCATATCGAGATCACCAACCTGGACGGCCTGATCAAGACCTCCTGCGAGTGCTATGCGACGGTCAAGGCGCAGTACACGAGGCTGCTGCATCCGCGCATCCATTGCGCGGCCGCGTGATCGATCTCCCGATCCGAACGCCTTGATACGCATCGCCTCCTCGCTGCGCCCGAGGATTGCGTCGCTCTCGGCATCTCACCGTATAACTACGGCCAAAGGCGGAGTTTGCGGCGGTTCAACGGGCATGGAATTAACGCGCTGTTCAATCAGCACTGATAATTGTCACGGTGCTGACGGGTGCGGGTTCGGGAAAGCATCGGGACTCCTTCGCGTGCTACGCGCATTCACCTGTGTTTGGCGGCCTGCTATCTGCGCGGAGTACGGACATGGCTTTTGACTTGTCGATGCCGATCCTGGTGGTCGATGACTACAGCACCATGATCCGCATCATCCGCAACCTTCTCAAGCAGCTCGGATTCGAGAATGTCGACGAAGCCAGCGATGGATCGGCGGCGCTTGCCAAGATGCAGAGCAAGCGATACGGGCTCGTCATCTCCGACTGGAACATGGAGCCGATGACTGGCTACGACCTGCTCAAAGAAGTCCGGGCCAGCCCTGAATTCTCCAATACGCCCTTCATCATGATCACGGCGGAATCGAAGACCGAAAACGTCATTGCCGCGAAAAAAGGCCGGCGTGAACAACTACATCGTCAAGCCGTTCAACGCGGCAACGCTCAAGACCAAGATTGAAGCCGTATTTCCCGGATAGGCCGGCTGACGTCGTGGTGGGCGCAGGGCGCGCGCCGAAGCCACCACGCATCGGGTCATCCCCGCGGCCCGCCAATGCAGCCGAAACCCAAACATGACCGGAGCTTGAAATGGTTCGCCTCGCGGCGCGCGCCCAGCCGTACTTCTACGGTTTCAGATTTTCACATACGGATAACGTTGACTGACGATAGTTGCGCGGACCAAGGAGCCTCTTCATGTTCACGTTTGAAACGAGCAACCAAAAGGAAGTGCGGCGTTTCCGTATCGCCCAGTTCAACGGCAGGACCGCAACCGTGCGTTCAGACGAGTCGGCAGTCACCGGCCATGTTCGATCGATCGTGGAAAACAAGTCGAGTGTCCCGGCGGCCTGGACCATCACCATCGTTCCGGAAGCACCCAAGGCGACGACCCTCTTGCGGCCGGCGTCTCGCGTTCGCTCCTTCGCGGAAGACCTCTGCTGAGCCGCATCGGCCGCGCAGCTTCGCCCGACGGTCCGGAATCCGATAGATCGAGTGCAGCGAAATCAGGCGGGCTGCAGCAGCGCCTTGCGAACAAGATCCGCGGTGTTGCGCGCGCCGAGCTTGCGCATCGCCTCGGCGCGATGGCTCTCGAAGGTCCTTGGGCTGATGTTCATCCGCAGGGCGCCTTGCTTGTTGGAGCAGCCTTCGCTGATCAGGCTCAGCACCTCGCGCTCGCGCTTGGTCAGCGGCTTCTGGCCGGACGCCGCGGCGAACATCACGCCCGGCCTGCGGCTGCCATTCTTGTTGCGGCAAGCCAGGCTCTCGCTTCCCGACTTGCACTCGGGATCTGGCGCCGCATGATTATTGTCCGACATCCGCTTTACCATCGCGCAGACGCGTTCGGTTTGCTGAAGCGCGTTCTCCACCACTTGCTGCAGGTAGACACGATTAGCGGGCGCTTGGGAAAACTGGTGGCTGTGCTGCTTGATCTCGTTCATGTAGAGCAACAGCGCCGTCAGCGGCCCGTTCAGCTGCCGGGCGACCGCCGCTCCCGCCTCCTCGGTCGCCCGAGCGCGCGCCACAGACAGCTGGACGATTTCAGGACCCTCTTCGAGAGGCGTGATGCTTTCCACCCACTTTGAGAAGTGCAGAATCATCGGCTCGGTGGTCTTGTCCTGACATATAACGGTTTTATCGGTTCACCTCTCTTTGATGGTTAATTTCGCCACCAGTAGGAATACGGGGAAACCATCGTCGTCCACCGGGCAACCGGCGAAAATGCCGAAAACGCTGGAAAATGGCGCCAGAAACGACCATTTCGGATCGAAGGTCCGGTTCTGCGCAAGGATACGCCGGCCCGCCATCACCGTAGTTTCGCGGAGATCGCATTTACTTTCTTAATAGCCGGCATCCAGTTTTCTTTGGCATTCCGGCCGCCAGCGCGGCCCCGAGGCCCTGCTGCCATGCAACTATCCGGCCCGTCCGGCCCGCATGAGCCTGCGGCCGATCCGCCTGCCGATTGAACGTTTGGCGGAAATCGTTCGGGCTGAATACCGAAGGCGATGGTCGGATATCGCCGCGGCGACGCGTCATGAGCGTGGCAGCCAGAGAAATTTTTCAAGAAACCGGCCCGAGGTGACAAACCTGAACCACCAATAGGCCATCCGCCGCGTACTCATCTGTCCCATCCTCATCGACCGGGGCGGCTCACGCGTGGCCGCGGATTAGCGCAGGCAGCGGCGCATGCGTGTGATTTCCTTCACAATTGTCCGTGGAAACACGGACGCGCCTGGCGGTCGAAACCGGCGTACAGCTTCGGTGGCGGGGCTATTGGAAGGCAATCGGCAGCGCCGCGCACGACAAGGCGCGGCAGGAAGATAAGTACTCGAGAGGGATGGAATTTAAAGAATCAGCCGAGCCGGGAGATCTGTTCCTCGGTCACGACGCGCTCGACATTCTCGGACTTGCTCTTGATGCGGTAGCGCGGGCGGCCGTCGGCCTCGATCGGCAGGCACGAAACGATCGTGTAGACGCTTCGTTCCTTCACCGTGGCGCGGCCCTGCGGACCCTGCTGCTGGTGATGGACGTCGTCATTGATCGCGTAGTTATGGGCCATCGTCGGTCTTTCCGGTGAAAAAAGGCTTTTAGTCTCAACGACCTCGCAAAGCAACAAATCGTTCGCCCGGTTTTGATCCGGGCTTCCACGGGTTCCACCCGTCAGGCCGTCAGAAGCGCCTTTCGCCTGCCCTATCCGCGCGATCGATTTCGCTATCTCCGGGCCGGACAAGGTGCCATCGCGCAGGCTCTCGCTGATGTATCCGGCGATGGCGGCCGTTTCCTGCTCCTGATCGAACAGATTGTTGCCGATGCAGAGCATATCCATGCCGGCTTTCAGCGATCGCAGGCTGGCTTCCCTGGTGCCCATCGCCTTCTGCAATCCCTGCATCTGCATGTCGTCGGTGATCAGCAGCGTATCGGGCAGGCGCTTGCGCAGGCGACCAAGCCCCGCCGCAGACAAGGTCATCGGATTGTCGCCGTCCCATTGCCGGACAATGGCGTGACTGACCAGCACCGCGTCGCCGAACATTTTCGGCGCGAGCGAATAGAACAACTCTTCCTGCTCAGGGCGAAGCGCATCGGAAATGTCCATGAACTCCTGGTGCGGATCCACCACCGCGCCGCCGATGCCGGGAAAATGTTTCAGGCACAGGCCGATGCGCTGGGCCTGCGCGACCTCGCTCGCCAGCAGCGCATTGGCTTCCACCTCGGCGATGTCGGCGGAGTAGGCGCGCTTGATCCTGCCGATGTTGGGATTGTCAGGGTTGTAATCGACATCGATCACTGGCGCGAAATCATAGTCGATGCCGAGCCGCCGCATCTCGGCGAAACTTGCGGCAAGGATTTCGCGCTTTCGATCCGGCGCGAGGTGATTGAATTCCTTCGCGCTCGGCAACGGCGAAAAACCGCGGCTTTCCTTCAGCCGACGCACCAATCCGCCTTCCTGATCGATGAACACCATCGGGGCGGACGGCAACGCGGAAATCTCCGCACAGAGGCGCTGCACCTGTTCAGGCGATTCGATGTTGTTGTCGTATTGTTGCGTCCGGCAGGAATAATCGAACAGGATCACGCCGCCAAGCCCGTAGCGGCCGGCAAATTCCTTCAGCCACTCAGGAATGGTCTTGCCGAAGAAGCCGAGGATGAAGAGTTCGCCGATGTCATTCATTGTGGCGGCCCTCCTTCGACAATGCGCGTCGGCGCGTGCTCGATCTCGATCGACCAAGACCCCCATCTCATGGCGAGGCAGCCAGGCCAACCGCCGACCCCTGGACCACGCGCCGGGAACGCGCCACCGGAACAGGAGAAGGCGCGGCCGCGCCGGGCGCCGATGCCAGGATTGGCTGCAATGTCACATTCCAGCGCGTCAGCGTCGTCCCGTTGCCGTCGAAGGCCAGGTCGAGGAAAGCCAGAGTGAGTTCCGCCGTGGCAGCCTTCACCTTCGGGTTCAGAGCCGGACCACCTGTGAACGAGCGATCGGTGAAGATGCTGTGTGAGCCGCCTTCAAACACGGCAAGCAGCTTGCGCGGTGCGGCAATGGCGTTGAAGACGGCTAACCGATCGGCAGCAGGCGAGCGGTATCCGGGAATTTCGATGACGTCGTTGGTCGCAGTCACGTGCAGATTCGGAACCGTGATCTTGCTCAGCACCGAGGCAAGATCGGATTCGCCATAGAAAGGCGGCGCAGAGATCAAGATCGCCGCCGCAAAGCGCGGGTCGCGGGCCTCAACCCACTGCCCTTCGCGCATCACGCGCGCGCCGACCGCAAGAAGGGCCGTGTTTGCGCCATACGAATGGCCGGCCGCCACGATACGCCGACGGTCGATCTGGGCGCCGTAGGAGCCGACGCCGCTCGACAGCACGCGGTCCAGGGCGAAGCGCAGATCCCAGGCGCGCGCCAGCGCCTCGCTCTCATGAGCCGCTCGCTGCAACCGGTCCACGACGGTAGAGGATTACCCGCCCAGAGCGACGAATCGCTACCTGCATGCTGAACATGCAAACTCGCAATGCCGCGGGCAGCCCAATATCGCGCCAGATAACTGTAGCCCCGGCGGGAGCCGCCCATACCATGGGAGAACACGATGAGCGGTACGCGCGACCCAGGCGCGATATTCGTGGGCCAATGCAGGCGCGCCGGAACGGCACGCGAACGCAAGGAGTCCACCCAGTCGAAATCAATGAAAGCGGGCGCGGCGGACTGCGCTCGCGCTGGATTTACCGCAGCGGCGGTCGTGATTGCGACAGCGAGCAACATGGCACCGAGACGCCGTCGCGTCATGTTGCCCGCCACGATTGCGTCGTCCCGGCCGCCCTTGAGAGCGGATTGAACGTGCCGCGAGGAGTATCGCCGCCCACCCTGCTCTCCATGAGACCACCTTGAACTGAACACACCTTGAACAAAATTCGCACTGGGTGTAATCTTGTATTGCACTGAGTGCAATTTTGCAAGAAAATAGAGTCGTGCCAGAACAGGCCATGGAAAGCTCGTCCCCGAAGGAGGAAGGCCTGCGCGAACGGAAGCGGCGCGAGACGCTGCATCGCATCGCCGAGCAAGGCCTGAAACTGTTTTTGACCCACGGCTACGAGGCCACCACGCTCGACGCGATCGCGGAGGCAGCGGGAATCTCGCGGCGGACGTTCTTCTACTACTTCAAGTCAAGGAAGAGATTCTGCTGGCGTGGCAGGACGGCGGTTTCACCGAGACCCTGCGCACCGCCGTGCTGGAGCAATCGACCAAACAGTCACCACTCAACGCGGTGAAGAACGCCTTATTGGAGCTGACGATCCGCTTTCAGGCCGATTACAAGCAAACCAGGGTGATCGAACGCCTGATGTGCGCAAACGAGTCGCTTCGACTACGACACCAGGCGAAGTATGTAGAGAAAGAACAAGCGGTATTCGACGCACTCTGCCAGATGTGGCCGCAGCCCAAGCGGCAGCCTGCGCTCCGAATCGTCGCCATGATGTCGATCGGAGCACTGCGTCTTGCGATCGATAACTGGAATCGCGACCAGGGAAGCGACCCATCGCCACTTATCTAAAAGAGGCGTTCGCCGACCTGAAGTCGCAGGTTTGAAACGCCCGCGCTGGTCCGTTGCCAGGCCCCATGGTCAGCGCATCAGTGCAAGGGCCGCGCATCGGCACCTTTACGCAGCAGGCCACGAGGATTGATCCTTGGGAAGCCGTCCATGTGGATCGTGCACTTCCACTTTGTGGGGCGGTGCGGATCCCCATCGCCACAGTACCAGATTTGCCATGTCAGGCCGCGCGCCCGTCGCGAACGATGGCGTCAGGATTCCAGCCGTTCCCTTCGCAATCAGCAACTTGGCGATATCCCAGGATGCCGGGCGCTTTCCGGTTGCCAGTTCGTAGGCCCATGCACACGCCATTGACGCAAGGTCAATCCCTTCTGCGGCCCGCCCGGACTCTGTCCTGAGATCGACGATGTCATCAACGTCAACATTGTAGGCGCAGATCGTCAAAGGATCGAAGCGATGACCGAAGCCATGGCCCATCTCAACAAGCATGCCTTCCACTGTCAAAGCGAGGTAAAGCGCGGGAGTGCCTATGGGATTAAAGCGCCCACCTTTTGCGGCCGCTCCGTCGCCCGACAACGGAGCCCAGGCCCAACCAGGATCGTGCGCCCGGTAGCACGTCCCTTCCCATTTCAAGCGAAGCCACCCGTCGCCACATGATCGAGATAATCACGGACGGCGGACGCTTTGCCCTCTTTCCACGAGCGCCTCGGCGGTACGACCGCCAAAAGCCGCGATTGGCTCAGCCCGATACCAAGCCATGGCCTGCTTTTCGCCTCCAGCCCAGTCGGCGATCCGGCCGATAATTTCCAGCATTTCAGTGGCACGCGTCTGAGTTTTTGGTGCCTCCAGACGGGCAGCGCGATAGACGGTTTCCGGCTTCAGGCCGATGGTCTCGGCAAGCTGTATCTTGGACATGCCAAATCGCTTCGCTACACGGTCCACAGAGATGTGGCCTTTGGAATCCAGGAACGTCACCACCAACTGGCCGCCCCTGGATTTTGCCTGTGTAAGCGCAGCCGCGGCGATTGAGCGGACGTTGACCTTGGTTTTCATCTTCGGACCGATAGCGGTCGAACTTCCCTTGGTCTTGCGAGCGCCTGCGCGGGCAGATCCACTGCGAGCGGGACCACCAAGACGCGACCTTTTGCTTGTCGACATCACTGCCACTCCTATTGCCTGATTTATATGGCACTTTATGTGGCATTTCGCAAGAAGCTACGATGAGCGGGGCGTCGCAGAAGAAAGCTTGAACCAGCCCGCCCTCGCAGCTTCGCCGCGGCGTCATGGCACCCGCTTCATCGCGGTTCGTCGCGCCGAAGCGCAAGTGAAGGCACTTGAGCCTCAATGTTTTGCTCATTAAGCGCGACATCTGCCTTGGCTTCGAGTTTCACGCGCGTCAAACGGAACTGGCAAGAAAGCCCAGTTCCGTTTGCGGCAAGCTGGATATGTGACACGTCGCACATTTGCCGGCGCGCAGGTGGGCTAGGCTTCAGTTGGCGAGAGGTGCTGTGGAGAGACTTGGCCCGCCAGCCGCGGCTCAGACTCCTCTCAGGCACCAAACAACAAAGCGGAAAGCGTGTACAGGCAATGCGACGCATCCCAAATTTCCGATCGATCAACCCAATCTCAAACCGATCTTTGCGGCCAGGGTTTCGCTGCGCGATTTCGGCGGCCATGACGCGAGTAATTGTAGTTGCTTGCTGCCTCGCCGCGCCGATCAACCTCCAGACTGCCCTTGCCAATTCCGCGTCCGATCGGGAAATGGCCAATCGCTACGAGCAGACGGCGCAAGCGGGCGATGATGATGCCCAGTTCTATCTTGGGGCGCTCTATTCAGCAGGGGTCGGTCGTTCGCGTAGCGACGAGGAGGCATTTCGCTGGTTCTCGCGCGCCACCGATCAGGGGCACTCCCACGCCATGTTGATCGTTGCCGGCCTCTACGCGAGCGGGCGGGGCATAACGAAGGACAATGTAAAGGCCTATAGCTGGGCCTACATCGTCGCTTCGGCGAGCAAAGTAGATGAGTACCGCAACGGTGCGCGGCAACTGATGTCGCTGCTCATGAAGAAGATGACGAGCGATGAGATCGGCCGTGCCGTAGTGGCCGCAAGAGCTTGGCGCGCGGTTCGGGTTGCTGGCGTGGCCAAGGCTTCGAGTATCGAACGAGCTGCAGACAGCTCGTCGGATCAACCCGCGCCGGCTACGCCCGCACCTGCACCCGCGGTCGTGCAGCCAGCGCCCGCAGCCCCGCCGTCGTCCGCGGTCTCGCAGCCGGCGCCATCCAACATCGCGGTATTGCCGGCATCCCCCAAGGTCGCGTCGGCACCTCCAGCGAAGAATGCAAAAGAGATGATGTTCGTGATCTGCTCGACCAGGCTCCACCGGGCCTGCGCAAGCGGTTTGGCTTCTAATTCGCAGGACGCGCCATGAAATTGCAGCATCTCATCGCAACCGGAATTCTGGCCATCGCCGCGACAGGGGCTGGCTATTACGCCTATTCCCATTTCCTTCATCCAACGTTGGTGACCACCAGCATCGCGGGCCTCGCGCCGGTTTCCGAAGCCGTTTACGGAACAGGCACCGTCGAGCCCGAGCGCTGGGCCAAGGTGGTGCCGCTGCAGCGCCGCCGGCTGGTCGAGCTTTGCAGATGCGAGGGACAGGTGGTCAAGGCCGGCCAGGTCCTCGGCCGCCAGGATGACGCCGAGGAGCGCAGCGCGCTGGATCAGATGGAAATCAATCGAGGCCAGATCGAACGTGATCTGGCGCGCGCCGAAGGATCGCGACAAGAACGACGCCGCGCGCACCGAGTACGAGCAGCGCTGGACCAAGCTCGAGGAAGCAAAGTCGCGGATCGCCGCGCAGAAGGTGCGGCTCGACTCGCTGCTGCTGAGAGCTCCGCTCGACGGCATGGTGCTGCGGCGCGACGGCGAGGTCGGCGAGATCGCCGGTCCCACCGATGTCTTGTTCTGGGTGGGACCGCCTGCTCCAATGCAGGTTGTTGCCGAAATCAATGAGAGGAGATCAACCGCATAGCGGCTGGCCAGAAGGTTTTTCTGCGAAGCGAGGCTTTTCCCGGAAGGGCCCTGCGAGCCACGGTCTCCCAGATCACGCCCAAGGGCGACCCGACCCGCAAGACCTTCCGCGTGTATTTGCGGCTGCCACAGGATACGCCGCTGCGGATCGGCATGTCAGTCGAGGTCAATATCATCTTCCGCGAGAAGCCGGCGGCAATCGTCGTGCCGGCAGAGGCCGTCGCAGGCGATTCGGTTCAGACGGTCGATGACGGCCGGATCAGACGTGTGCCCGTGACAGTCGGCATCCGCGGCAGCCGCAACATCGAGATCATCGGCGACGTATCCAAGGGCACCCCTGTGCTTTGGCCCGCACGCATGGATCTCGCTGACGGCGCCAGGATTCGCATCGACAGCAGCCTGACCAGGGCTGTGGAGCCCGCGGCCGGAGAGTGAGCCGGCCGATCAGCCAGGCACAACACCCGAAGCTACCGTGGTAGCTGCGGCCACCACAGCCCCTTCAGATCCCGATGATGCGGTGATTTCGGCAGCAATGACCGCCCACATCGATTCCGTAGTCAATGACGCGCGTCGCAACATCATCAGCAACAGCCGGTAGTCGCCTTGAAGCTCCTGTTTAACATCGCATGGATCCATGTCAGCACCCGGGTGCGGCAGACGCTTGTGGGCATGGCTGGCGTGGCCATGGGGTCGGCTTCACCATCATGATGGCGGGCCTGATGCAGGGTTCGCAGATCGACTTCCTGCGGCAGCTCGTCGACACCATGCCGCATATCACGGTCGAGGATGAGCGACGCTCCGTTCCAACGCAGCCCGCAGAGCAGGAATATGCGGCGGTCCAAATGCCTGACATCGCCAATGTCGGCAAACGTCCCGGAATCAGATATCCGGAATCGGTGATGAGCTCGCTGCGCTCCTGGATACCTGGAGGCGTGGCTCCCTCGGTGAAGACCACTGCGATCATCAATCACGGCGGCGGGCGCATCGGCATCACCTTGACCGGCATCGACCCCCGCCGTGAGGTTCAGGTCTCGAAACTCGCCTCGCAAATGCGTGAGGGAAAGCTCGACGACCTTTCACGTGCGCCCAACGGCATCATCGTCGGCGAGGCCCTGGCCGAAAAACTCGGCGTGAAAACCGGCAACGCCGTCCTCTTGATCGGCGGCCAGGGCATCCAACTGAATTCGACTGTGGCCGGGCTGTTTCGCTCCGGCCTGAAGCGCGTCGATGAGACCCAGGTCTATTCGCTGATCGGGCCGGCGCAGGTCATGATGGGGCAAAGCGGGGTAGTCAACCAGCTGCGACTGCGGCTGAACGATCCCATGGCGGCGCAAAAGGTCGCAGCCCAGGTCGAAGCGCAGACCGGCTACAAGTCGGTGTCCTGGCAGGAAGCCAATGCCGACTTGCTGTCAACCTTTACCGTGCGCGATTTCATCGTGCTCACTGTGATGGGCGCGATGTTGCTGACATCATCCTTTGCCACCTACAACATCATCTCGACGATCACACATGAGAAGCGCCAGGACATCGCGATCATGAAATCGCTGGGCATGCGCGAGTATGCGGTGCGACGGATTTTCATCATCAGATCCGCCATCATCGGCGTGGTCGGCATCCTGTTCGGGTGGATCCTCGGTTACCTGCTCTGCTACGGCTGGTCGATGATCACGATCTTCAATCCGCTGACGGGCACGACCGTTCCGCTGCAGATCTATTACTCGCCGATGCACTATGTAATCGCCGGCGGCATCTCCCTTGCCTGCTGCGCAGGTGCGGCCTATTTCCCGGCGCGCAAGGCAACGTGCGTGCATCCGGTTGAAATCATCCGGGGGCATCATGACCGAGGTCGCTTTGCAAGCGGTGGAGCTGGTTCGCCGCATCGAAGGCGCTGTTGCGCACACCCTCGTCAACGGGATTGATCTTGCGGTGAACAAGGGCGAATTCCTCGCCATTACCGGGCCGTCGGGGTCGGGCAAATCCTCGCTGCTCTATTTGCTGGGCCTGCTCGATGCTCCCAGCGAAGGCGAGGTCGTCATCTGCGGTCAGCCAACCTCGAAATTGTCGGAATCGGAACGGGCCGATGTCCGCCTGACCAAATGCGGCTTCGTGTTCCAGTTCCATTTCCTGCTTCCGGAGTTCACCTCGCTCGACAATGTGCTGCTGCCGATGCGTGCGGCGGGCACGATGGCTGAAGGTGAGATGCGCCAGCGCGGCCTTTCTCTGCTGGATTCGCTCGGGCTTGCCGAGCACGCGAACAAGCGTCCCAACCAGCTCTCCGGCGGCCAGCGCCAGCGGGTCGCCATCGCCCGCGCGCTTGCCAACCGCCCCGAGATCATCGTGGCCGATGAGCCGACGGGTGCACTCGATACAGCATCGACGGAACAGGTGTTTTCGATCCTCCGCGACATTGCGGACAAGGGCCAGACCGTGGTCGTGGTGACCCACGATCCAGCGCTGGCCGCCCGTGCCGATCGCCGCATCCACATCGTCGACGGCAAGATCGCCGAGATCACCGAACGGCGTGGCGGGGAGCTGGTGTGTGAGGCATCTAGTTAGAAGCCGCGATTCCGGTCCAGATACGAAATATCGAAAACAACCCCATGCAAAGTAGGATGGGACCGGTTCGCAGCACTCAGGCCGCTTGCGTTGCCGCCGCTGAGGCGACTGACCGCGGCGATGTTAGCTCGCATCAGGCCTGAAAGATGGCAGTAGCGGTAAGCCAAGCTCCTTCAAGAACTCATCGTGCTTCGCCGTCGCCTTGGCGATCTCGTCCTCAATCCTAACCAGCTCCGCGTGCCGCGGCCGCCAAGTCAACCTCCGCTTCTTCCAGCGCCGCGCTGATGTAGCGCGAGATGTTCAGGTTGTAGTCCTTCTCTGCGATCTCTTTCATCGACACGCGCCGGGCGTAGCGGTCTTGCTCTTTCCGGTGCTGGTAAGTCGTGGCGGTATGGAAAGAGTTTTGAAGAGCTTTACGAAGAGGAGGCAGAGGAGCTTGAAGCGTCGGTTACTTTCAAGATTTCAATGAAAAAGCCATATCGCGTTGGAGCGGCCCGGATAGCTGACAACTTGAATTCGGGTTTTTCGTGCGGCCCCTATGATAGCGAAACTGATTTGTACACTGCCGCGATTGCCTCATTGGAAGGCTACGCTGTTCTCACCAGTTCGTCGCAAGCAGACTACTATGCTGACAAGGATTGCTCCGTCTTAGATTTGTCGGGTTGGGCTAAGGAGTTCGGTTAGGACTAACGCCCTTGCTGTAGTTGATGACCTCGCCCCAATTCGGCCGGAGATCAACCCAGCCCATTTCAAGTGCGCTAGTATGTCGGGCCATGCCATTCCGGCAGGTCGCCCAGCTTCACGGCTGACGAATGCCAACAGCGCGCGCGGGGATCACCATCGGGCGGGCCGACGCAGTAGACAAGAATCGTCTTGAATCCTTCCGCCTTCATGGCGGACGGCGTGCCGTCACGCCAATAGCGCAATCGGGCGTTCGGTTTTCGACGCCACGGCATGGCCGTACGAAAGCGCCGAAGAAAAGGACTCGCAAATCACACCATCCCTTGCGGTCGCAACGGTATCACGCCGCGACCGGCGGCGGGTGTGGATATGTCGGAACGAATCGCGTCCGCTGCCGCCCCCGTCGGTGCGGTCGGACTATGTCCGCTTTGCCACGGATATTGTTGCAAAAGTCTTTTTGGGGTGACGAACGAAAATTTTGAGAGCCGCTGATGCGTTTTGCGCGCCGCGACGTGAGGGACCATATCGCTTCATCCAAAATCGACCACGGATCTCCGTAGTGGCGCTAAAGAGCGACGCCGCCGCAGAGAAGCCCAAAGATCAACTTTCGCGAGATTTTTTGGGTTGTTCGATTTTCGACTTTTGCAACAATATCCCACGACGAACAGACATCGCCGATGGCGCGTGTTAGGTCCGAAAAGTGCCAGTAGCGCACGCTAACCCAGGCTCCGTAATCACGTCTGCGACGTTGTCCTATTAAATTCGAAATTCGCGTGAGCTAACTCACAGTCTTTTCTTGCTTTCGGCCCTAGAATTTACTCCGGCTGGAGTTCGGCAGCGCTGTGTACTGCCGGCACGCGTGATGGCCTTCTCCTGCTGGTTTTACATCCCTGCAACGGTAAGAGCATGGACAGGAGTTCGAAATGAGCGATCAATCAGTCACTCTTAAACTTGTGCGGGTCAAATCCGTGGATGAGACGGGCGGCCGCATAGCCGAGCGCCTCGGGAATGATGAGATTTGGTTGTCGGGCTTCGCAGTAGATGCCACGCCAACGACTCACAAATTGACTCCGTTTGAAGTCTATCCACACTTTGATGATGGAGACATCAAAGAGTTTAGGCCACCGAAGACGATCTTTACGCTGAAGGTGCCGGGAGGTGGAGCCTATCAAAGAGCTGTGTCGTCACTCTGCTTCTCGCCGAGAAGGACAGTGGGGATCTGACGGCGCTCGCGCAAGATGCTTTCGATAAGGCGACCGCAGACATGGAGGAGATGAAGGATGAAATGGGAATGCAAGAGGGCGATCAACCTCCTCCCGGTTTGTGGGACAAAGTAAAAGAGCAGGCAAAGAAGTGGGCTTACGGATACATTCGGGACAGGATTACAGCAGGATTGAACGATGACGTGTTCCCTGCCCAGATTGTCTCGCTGAGCATAACGTCGGACGATTTTCGGTGGGAAGACGGTACTAAAATGTCACCGGAGACAACGGTCGAATTTCGCGGTCATGATGGGGTTTACTATCTCGTTTATTACTGGGAGATCGAGACCCTCGAGGGCCGAAGGCCGTCTAGAGGCGGCGGTGAAGTCGTCACCCCGGTCGGTGGCGGCGGAGTCCTTCACCCATAAAGTGACCAGGCACTGACCTTTGGGACACAGGGTGGTCCGAACTCGTACTCCGTACGGGGAGCGGACCACTTTGCGACGCCGACGCGAGCATTGTGATGATCAGCCCACACCGAAACAGCTCTCGCCTTGGCTGACCGCTCCGGGGTCATTCGCGTCGAACGATTGCATCCGTCATAGGTCCGCTTTTCCTGCAACTGCGGACATGAAGAGAAGCGCCGGTAGCCGACGTTGCGGTCAGCACCGAGGACGAGGCAGGTTGGACAGCCTGTAGCGCTGCACACAAAGCGAACCGCCAAACCCTCGCCGATCAATGTTGATCCCACGTCCACGCCGTTCACTCGTATCGTGCCGCAGCGACGACCGAAGTTGCACGCATTAGTGCCTTCTGTCCCCGGCGGACAAGAGCAAGCGACTTGCTGGAAATCGGGACGACTGTTGCTGACAAGTTCGCGCAGCCGCGTTTTGGCAGCTTCGCCTTTCTGACGCTCTGCTTCGCATCGCGCCCGGTTACCTGTTTCGGGAGCGTTGAATCCGACCAGACGGACGTTCGGCCGACCATCGTTCAGGCTGACGGTATCCCCGTCGATGACGTGCACTGAATCGAGGTAGGGGTGTGGACCACTGATTTGGTTGGGATCGTCGTCACTCTCTGTTCACCGGAAAGCTTCGACGAAACTTGAACGGCCGCGAAGCCGATAAAAACACAAACGGCAATCAGGCCCGAAAAATAGAGGGAACTAGACGGTTTCTTTTTATAGCCAATGATCATCGGGGCCCATCTGGTGAGGCGCGGACGCTGTCAGACAAGTCCGATGATGCAGCCCGAGGGTTAAGACCCGATGAGTTTGACACCAAAAGTATGGGTCTTCGTTGGAGCGAGCGTCGCGCTGGCTTGATCGGGCCGCCAGCCGGGCCGTCGCGTGGGACGCCTTCCGCCGGGACGAAGTAGCGGCCGACCGGCCCGCTTTAGAAACGGGCTTGAAACTGCTTGGCGGGCCTATCGGCTCTGGTCGGGTCGCGCAGCCCAGCCGCAGACTTTATCTCTTTTTCGTTGGGTAGGGCTTAGGGTAGGGCTAAATCGCGTTCGCGCCGAATTATTCAACAAAATCAATGCTCTTTGGCGGAGAGGGAGGGATTCGAACCCCCGATAGGCTTGCACCTATGCCGCATTTCGAGTGCGGTGCATTCGACCACTCTGCCACCTCTCCAGGCGCCATGACGGGTCGGATTCGGCCCGCGGTCGGGCCGTGTTCTAGGCGAGGAAGGCGGGGCAGACAAGGCGCGGGAGCGAGAAATTCGCGTCAAATCGGCCAGGATGGCGCCGGATAATGGTGGGACCGCCAGACGCGACAAAACACTGGCGGTCCCGTGCCGCTACTTTGAAATTCCGGCCGGGAAGTGCGGCTTCGCCGGCCTGACGGAGCGACGAAATGACGGTAGCAATGCGGGCGGAAACGGCAACGCGAACCCGGTTTTAACCTAACCAGTCAACCTTACCCGCGCGAAGGGAGCCTCATTCCCTGGCTTTCTTCGCCTTCTTCTCGTCCTTGCCGTTGTCTTTGCGGCGATTGGTAAAGCGCGCGTTGCCGAGGCCAGTGCCGATCGTCAACACGCCCCAGTGTTCGACGTCCTGCATGAAGGGAACTTCGGCAAGGCCCTGCACCACGCCGTCATTATGCATCAGCACGGCGGTGTCGTGATCGCCGATCTGCGGGATCGCCTCCACCAGGCTTGCCGGCAGGTTGAACCTGCTGCTCTCCCAATTGCCCGGCAGGTTCTGCGCGCCCTTTTCGATCGAGCCGTCCTCGTTGATCACGCCGGGACAGGCGATGCCGATGAAGGGCGCGAGCTTCAGGCCTTCGGCTTCGGCAGAAGCGATCAGATCTTTCAGCATCTTAACCAGCCGCTTGACCGCGCCTTCGCGCGTCGGCTCATCGTCGGCGTGCCGCCACAGTTCGGACTTCCACACCGCGGCCTTGGACAGATCCGGCGCCTTCTTCCAGCGCGTCTCCACCACGCCGCAGCGGATGTTGGTGCCGCCGATATCGACCGCGAGAATGCTGTCATGGGCCTCGAAGATCCATGACGGCGCCAGACCCAGCGTGCCGATCAGGCCGGCATCATCGGGATCAAAACGAATCGGCACCATATCGACGTCGACGTCCTCCGCCTTGAGGATGATGTCGGTGCGGGCGATCGCGATCTCGCCAACCCGGCTCTGCCGGAAGCCGCCGCCAACCACGATGCGCTCGGTATCGGCCCACGCCTTCGTCTTGAGGAACCGCCGCGTTACATAGGCCAATTCCTGGGCGAACTCCTCGATAGCGCCATGCACCAGCGCGGCGGCGCCGACATCGTCGCCGACCAGTGCCGCGTCGAGTTCGTCCTTGGGGATCTCGCCGGAGGATTTCTTGCCCAAGGGATCGTCGCCGTTTTTCTTTAGCGGCTTGCGCAAGCCGTCCAGGATCCTGCGGAAGGCCCCCTTGCTGGCGCGGTCGCCGAGAAAGCCTTCGTCGTCCTTCAGTTCGACATTGAAGCTGTCGACCTCGACCGACGGCAGGCGGCTAGCGCCGTGGGCGCGATGCCCGTGGTCGCAACGATGTCTTCTGCCATATCGCCACCCCTGCCGGATTCCGCCGACGACAACGGCCGGGGAACCCATTGGTTTCATGAAGGGGGCGAGTAGCGAATGGCGAATAGCGAGTAGATAGTGGTAAATAATGCTTTCCAATTCGCTATTTGCACCTCGCCATTCGCCCTTTCTGGCACAAATCCTCCATTTTGAGCCCGTTTTTTGACCCTCTTTGCCTTGACTCATGGCGTTCTGCGGCTATAAGTCCCGGCATCCGGCGCGGGAATTCTCGCGCCGCTTGTTTTTGCGCGATTTCTGAGGGGTTGCTCCCCGCCCGCGCGAAAAATCGTACCCATAACGACTGACCAAAAGCCGACCCGGACATGCCCCCTGCGGGAACACGTCCGAGGCCGGGATCGAACACGAAGGAATATAACGATGTTCGCAGTCATCAAAACCGGCGGCCGGCAGTACCGCGTCGTTCCGGATGATGTGCTCGAGATAGGCAAGATCGCCGGCGATGTCGGTACGATCGTGCAGCTTGGTGAAGTTCTGGTCGTCGGCGGTGACACGCCGGTGCTGGGCACGCCGACGGTTGCCGGCGCTTCCGTTGCGGCCGAAGTGCTGCAGCACAAGCGCGGGCCAAAGGTGATCGCTTTCAAGAAGCGTCGCCGCAAGAATTCGCGCCGCAAGCGCGGCTATCGCGACGAGATCACGGTGCTTCGCGTCACCGAGATCCTGACCGATAACGGCAAGCCTTCGATCGGCCCGCGGCCGAAGAAGGAAAAGTTGCCGCACCCGCCGCTGAAGGCGACGAGGCGCCGACGGCCGCCAAGAAAAAGGCGCCTGCCAAGAAGGCTGCGGCGAAACCCGCCGCAAAGAAGGCCCCGGCCAAGAAGGCCGCCGCGAAGGGCAAAAGCGACAACAAGTGATATGCCTCGATCACAGATTGAGGCGTGATAAAAGTGAAATGATTCCGTCAAGGAATTGATCTAGGTATCTTAGCGAAGTCGGAGACGGGCCATGGCTCACAAAAAAGCAGGCGGTTCATCGCGGAACGGACGTGATTCAGCGGGCAAGCGCCTTGGAATCAAGGCCTATGGCGGCGAGCATGTGATTCCCGGCAACATTATCGCGCGTCAGCGCGGCACCACCTGGCATCCCGGCCTTAATGTCGGCATGGGCACCGATCATACTCTGTTCGCCAAGGTCGAAGGTCATGTCGAATTCCGCGCAAAAGGCAATGGTCGCACTTTCGTATCGGTTGTTCCGATGACGGAGGCGGCTGAATAGACGGTGGACAAAACCGAGTCCGCCGGGTCCTGTTGAACCGGCGGAGTCGAAAAGGGCTCCAAGGGGGAGGCGGGAAACCGGCCTCCCCTTTTCATTTTGTGCATTTTCGCATTCAGGAGCCCGACATGTTGCAGGACATCCCGATCCCGACCCCGACGTTGCGTGAGACGAGAAGCTGCGTCCTCGAGACCGAACGGCTGACATTGCGGCGGCCGACACTCGCGGACGTAAAAGCAATTACGCATCTCGCCAATGACCGCCGCATCGCGGAAAACACGCGCCGCCTGCCGCACCCTTATCTGCAGGACCATGCGGTCGAGTTCGTGCGCGCGACGGCCGTCGATAACAGCGAGACGGTGTTTCTGATCGAACAGAACCATTCGCCGATCGGCATGGTCGGCATCGACCGGAGCGAGCAAGACGCGCCGGAACTCGGCTACTGGCTCGGCGTCGAGCATTGGGGCCAGGGTTTTGGCACCGAAGCCGCGCGCGCAGTGATCGATTTCTTCTTCGAGGAATTCGATGCCGAGCACCTGATATCGGGTGCCCGCGTCGCCAACCCGGCGTCGCGCAATATCCTGGAAAAATGCGGCTTCCAGTGGTGCGGCGTCGAGCTGCACCGCTTCGAGGCGCTGGGATCCTCGACCCCCGTCGACCGCTTCCGTCTGTCGCGCAGCGTCTGGTCGTCGCTGAAGAACTGGGGCTCATCGACAAGGAGAGAGCGGTAGTATTCGTCATTGCGAGCGAAGCGAATCAATCCATGCCTCCGCGGAAAGATGGATTGCTTCGTCGCTCGCTCCTCGCAATGACGGACGCGCCCTCACGCCGGCGGATTGACCACCGCTTCGTCGCGCCCGAGCTTTTGCTCGCGCAGGAAGATGTAGAATCCCGCGCCGATGATGATGGCCGCACCCACCAGGGTCGAAATCGATGGCACGTCACCCCACACGACGAAGCCGAAGATCACCGCCCAGACGATCATCGAATATTGATAGGGAACCACGACGCTCGCTGGCGCCAGTTTCAGCGAGCGGTTGATGCACACCAGCGCGACCACCGAAATAACGCCGGCAACCGCGAACAGGCCAAGATCGCCGATCGTAGGCGTCACCCAGCCGATGGGTGACATCAGCGCGCCGAGCAGGAACGTGCCGCCGAATTGCGACGTCGTCAGCACGATGTCAGGCGTCGCCCGCAGCGAGCGCGTGATCAGCATCAGGAACGCAAACGACAGGCTGCCGCCGAGTGCGATCATCGCGGGCCAGCTCACGGTTTGCGTGGACGGGCGCAGAGCAATCAGCACGCCGCAGAATCCGACCAGGATCGCGGTCCAGCGCCGCCAGCCGACGCGCTCGCCGAGCACGATCCCCGACAACGCAGTGACGAAAATCGGCGAGGCCAGATAATAGGTGATGACGTCGGCGAGCGGCAGATAGACGGTGGCGAGAAAGAAGGCGGCGACTTCGAGCGTCGAGAGCAATACACGAAGGAGTTGGAGCCAGGGCCGTTCGATTCGATTGAACTCGGCGCGCTGCTGCCAGATCAGCGGCAGCAGCACCAGCAACGCTGCGCAGGCGCGAAGCCACATCAATTGCCCGACCGAATAGGTCGCGACCATGTACTTTCCGAGCGCATCGCCGAACGAAAACATGAAGATCGACAGCAGCATCAACCCGATGCCGGCCAGGCGCGCGGAGCGATCGTCGTAGGTGGAGATTTTGGCGAAGAGGCTCATTGGGAGATTGGCGACCGCCTATTGTTCTTGCGCGGCTGTTTTAAAGACGTGGCTGCCCGGGACAAGCCCGGGCACGACGAATTGAACCAATTGTCGCAGCCATATCGGTGAGATACCGATACGCTGTGGACTAATGGCAAGACATCGCAGGGAAATCAGGCATGACCGACTTCGATCCCGCCGCGCACCGCATGGTGCCGCAACAACGCTGGTTCGAAGATTTCGTGCTCGGCGAACGCTTTGTGATCCCGAGCCGGACCCAAGCTTCGGCCGTATTCGCCGCGTTCCAGACCGCAAGCGGCGATACCCATCCGATTCACTATGACGTCGAGTATTGCCGCGCCCGCGGCATGCCGGACCTGCTCGCGCATGGCTTCCAAACCCTCGTCCATACCGCACCGGGCGCCGGGCTGTTTCCCTACATCGTTGAGGAATCGCTGGTCGGATTCCTCGAACAATCGAGCCGGTTCCTTAAGCCTGTCTATGCCGGCGACACCCTCTATCCCGCGCTCGAAGTGACCGAACTCGCCGCCGGCCGCACCACCGGCGTGGTGACGCTGCGCTCGACCGTGTTCAACCAGCGCAAGGAGCTGGTGCTGGAAGGGATGCAGAAATTCCTGGTCCGACGGCGGCCGGCCTAGCCTCAAAAAGGCCCAAAAATTAAGGCTTTTCGCCAATGTTGCGGGCCTTGAGGGTTGCCGCACGGGCCCCCTGCCCTAACTAGTACAAATCATGAAATTCCTTGACGAGGCAAAGGTCTATATCCGCTCCGGCGACGGCGGTAACGGCTGCGTGGCGTTCCGCCGCGAGAAGTTCATCGAGTTCGGCGGACCTTCCGGCGGCAATGGCGGCCGCGGCGGCGACGTCGTCATCGAAGTGGTCGACGGACTGAACACGCTGATCGACTATCGCTACCAGCAGCACTTCAAGGCGCAGAAGGGCACCAACGGCATGGGCAAGGACCGCCATGGCGCCAACGGCAAATCGATCGTGCTGAAGGTACCGGTCGGCACCCAGATTTTCGACGAGGATCGCGAAACGCTGATCCATGACTTCACCGAGCTCGGCGAAAAATTCGTGCTGGCCGAAGGCGGCAATGGCGGCTTCGGCAACGCGCATTTCAAATCCTCCACCAACCGCGCGCCGCGCAACGCCAATCCCGGACAGGAAGGCGAAGAGCGCTGGATCTGGCTGCGGCTGAAGCTGATCGCCGATGCCGGCCTCGTGGGCCTGCCCAACGCTGGCAAGTCGACCTTCCTCTCCGTCGTCAGCGCGGCCAAGCCGAAGATTGCGGACTATCCATTCACGACGCTGCATCCGCAGCTCGGGGTCGTAAACGCGCAGGGCCGCGAGTTCGTGCTCGCCGACATTCCCGGGCTGATCGAGGGCGCGCATGAAGGCGCTGGCCTCGGCGATCGCTTTCTTGGCCATGTCGAGCGTTGCCGCGTGCTGCTGCACCTGATCGATGCGACCTGCGAGCATGCCGGCAAGGCCTACAAGACGGTGCGAACTGAACTCGAAGCTTATGAGGGGCATCTCGGCGACAAGATCGAGATCGTAGCGCTGAACAAGATCGACGCGGTCACGTCGGACGAATTGAAAAAGCAGCGCGACCGCCTGAAACGCGCCGCGAAGAAGACGCCGCTGCTGCTCTCGGCCGCGACCGGCGAAGGTGTGCCGGAAGCGCTCAAGGCGCTGGTCGAGGTGATCGGCGAAGCCCCGGTATCGCTGAAGGCCAAAGGCGGCCAGGCGGAGCCGTGGGCGCCGGCGACGCCGCAGGGCTAACGCAAATCTGGCCTTCCGCGGCCGCGCCACTTCCAAATCAGGGAACTGGCGCGTATTGCTTCCCGACCATCCGTCTTATCCGACCGCATCCCATGAAACGCCCCGCGCTCAAAAACTTCCGCCGCATCGTCGTCAAGGTCGGCTCGTCACTCCTGATCGATTCCGGTGCGGGCGAAGTTCGCTCTGCTTGGCTGTCGGCGCTCGCCGCTGATCTCGCCAAACTGCATGGCGAAGGCCGCGACGTTCTGGTTGTCTCATCCGGTTCGATTGCGCTCGGCCGCAGCCGGTTGAAATTGCCGCGCGGCCCGCTGAAGCTCGAGGAGAGCCAGGGCGCCGCTGCCGTTGGACAGATCGCGCTGGCGCGTATCTGGTCGGAAGTGCTGGGCCATCACGGTATCGGCTCCGGACAGATCCTGGTGACGCTGCAGGACACCGAGGAGCGCCGCCGCTACCTCAACGCCCGCTCGACCATCGCCAAGCTCTTGGAATGGCGCGCGGTGCCCGTGATCAACGAGAACGACACGGTCGCCACCAACGAAATCCGCTACGGCGACAACGATCGCCTCGCCGCCCGCGTCGCCACCATGGCGAGCGCCGATCTCCTGATCCTGTTGTCCGATATCGACGGCCTCTATGACGCGCCGCCCGGCGCCAATCCCAACGCGAAACTGATTCCGATCGTCGAGTCCGTCACCTCCGAGATCGAAGCGATGGCGGGTGCGGCCGAATCCGACCTATCGCGCGGCGGCATGTTCACCAAGATCGAAGCGGCGAAAATCGCGACGACGTCGGGCACGCATATGCTGATTGCGTCGGGCAAGATCGAGCATCCGCTGCAGGCGATCGCCGATGGCGGGCGCTGCACCTGGTTTCTGACGCCGGCCAATCCCGTCACCGCGCGCAAGCGCTGGATCGCGGGCTCGCTGGAGCCGAAGGGTACGCTGACCATCGACGCCGGCGCGGTCGCGGCGCTCCGCGCGGGAAAAAGCCTGCTGCCGGCCGGCGTGATCCGGGTCGACGGCCAGTTCGCCCGCGGCGACGCCGTGGTGGTGCGCGGCCCCGACACCCACGAGATCGGCCGCGGCCTCGTCGCCTACGACGCCGAGGATGCCGAGAAGATCAAGGGCCGCTCCTCGCCGGACGTAATGGCGATCCTCGGCATCTCAGGCCGGGCGGAAATGATCCACCGCGACGATCTGGTGGTGGGCCCGCGTCACGGCGAGCCAGGCTGAGCTTCGCGTGGGCCGGGCTTGGCCATCGCGACCAGGATCGTTACGTTAGCAGCCTGATTGTTTCCGCTGAAATCCAGTCGTAGCTGGCGTCGGACACAAAAAATTCGAGATGGCGTGACGGAAGCAATCAATCGCAATGGTCCCAAACGTCCACCGCGAGGCGCCTCATGAACCCTTCGAAGTCATTTGCCATTCCGACCGTAGCCGCCGTCGCACCGGCCGACGTCGAGCGGGCAGTCGCCGTCCTTACGCTCGCCTTCAGTGCGGATCCGGTAACCCGCTGGACCTATCCCGAGCCTGCGCAGTATCTGGCCCGCTTCCCGGTACTGGTGCGCGCGTTTGGCGGCGGCGCTTTCACCGAAGGAACTGCGCGTCACGTCGAGGACTACGCGGGAGCAGCGCTTTGGCTCCCGCCCGGTAGCGAGCTCGATGAGGCGGCGATCGGGGCAAGTTTGCCGCCGGGACGGGAAAGCGAGTTTGCCGCCGTGTTCGAAGCGATGGCTGCCTACCATCCGCAGGAGCCGCACTGGTACCTGCCGCTGATCGGCGTCGATCCGGCCCGTCATCGCAACGGTTACGGCGCAGCTCTCCTGCAGGATACCCTCCGCCGGTGCGACCAAGATCATGTCGCGGCGTATCTCGAATCCACCAATCCCGCCAATATCACGCTGTATCAACGGCATGGCTTCGAGCTCCGGGGCACCATCCAGGTGGGGTCCGCACCGCCGCTGTTTCCGATGCTGCGCCCGGCACACTGAAGGACGGAGCCTGCCTCCCGCGGGCCCATCGGACGCCAGCCGTGCCACTTCGGCACCTCGCCAAACCTTCAATTTCCGTGCTAGGACATGGCTTTAACGAGACCCGAGATTTGAGACCTGCGATGACCGCGCCGCTCAAGGCAATCGACGGCTACGCCGATTTGCCCACTTTGATGACCGACCTCGCCAGCCGGGCGCGCGCCGCCGCGCGGGTGCTCGCGCTCGCCTCGCCCGAACAAAAGAACAGCGCGCTCGACGCCATCGCACACGCTATCCGCAGCCACGCGCCGGCCATTCTCGCGGCCAATGCCGAGGATGTCGCCGAGGTTCGTGCCGGCGGTGCGACGTCGGCCTTCATCGACCGCCTGACGCTGACGCCAGCGCGCATTGACGCGATGGCCGACGGCGTTGTCACCGTGCGCCAGATCGCCGATCCGGTCGGCACCGTCACCGAGAGCTGGCAGCGTCCCAACGGGATGACCATCGAGCGCGTGCGCGTGCCGCTCGGGGTGATCGGCGTGATCTTCGAGAGCCGTCCCAATGTTGCGGCCGATGCCGGCGTGCTGTGCCTGAAATCCGGCAACGCCGTGATCCTGCGCGGCGGCTCCGACAGTTTCCGCTCCTGCCGCGCGATCCATGACTGCCTGGTGCAGGGGCTTCGCGAGGCCGGGCTCCCCGAAGCGGCGATCACGCTGGTGCCGACGCGCGATCGCGCCGCGGTGGGCCTGCTGCTGAGCGGATTGAACGGCGGCATCGATGTGATCGTGCCGCGCGGAGGAAAAGCCTCGTCGCCCGCGTCGAGGCGGAAGCGCGGGTGCCGGTGTTCGCACATCTCGAGGGCGTCAACCACGTCTATGTCGATCGCTCGGCCAATCTGGAGATGGCGAAGTCGATCGTGCTGAACGCCAAGATGCGCCGGACCGGCGTCTGCGGTGCGGCCGAAACCCTGCTGGTCGATCGCGCGACTGCGGCGATCACGCTGAAGCCGTTGGTCGAGATGCTGATCGATGCCGGCTGCGAGGTGCGCGGCGACGCGACGGTGCAGAAGATCGATACGCGCGTGAAGCCCGCCTCCGACGAGGACTGGGACACCGAATACCTCGACGCCGTCATCGCAGCGCGCGTTGTCGACGGCGTCGATGACGCGATCGCGCATATCCGTGATCATGGCTCGCATCATACCGATGCGATCGTGGCCGAGGATACAAAGGCGGCCGAGAAATTCCTCAGCGAGGTCGACTCCGCGATCGTGCTACACAACGCATCGACGCAATTCGCCGACGGCGGCGAGTTCGGCTTCGGCGCCGAGATCGGGATTGCCACCGGCAAGTTCCACGCCCGCGGCCCCGTCGGCGCGGAACAGCTGACGAGCTTCAAATACCGTGTCCACGGCACAGGGCAGACGCGCCCGTGACCCCCACCCCGCGCATGCGGTGACCCGGCTGATGCAATCGCAATCCGCCGCGCAGGCCGTTCCCTTCCACACCAACGGCATGCGCGTCGGCCTGCTCGGTGGCTCGTTCAATCCGCCGCACGCGGCGCATCGCGCGATCAGTCTGTTTGCCATCAAGCGCTTGAAGCTCGACCGCGTCTGGTGGCTGCTGACCCCGGGCAATCCGTTGAAGGATACCGACCGTCTGCACGGCCTTTCCGAGCGCGCGAGCGCCGCGCGAGACGTCGCCGACGATCCGCGCATCGATATCAGCTGTCTCGAAGCTGTCATCGGCACCAAGTACACTGTCGATACGATCATTCATTTGCGCCGCCGTGTTTCCGGCGTGCGTTTCGTCTGGATCATGGGCGCTGACAATCTCGCGCAGTTCCATCGCTGGAAGGACTGGCGGCGTATCGCCGCAGAGGTGCCGATCGCCGTGATCGACCGTCCGCCACAAAGTTTTCGGGCGCTTGCCGCACCGGCCGCTCAAGCGCTGGCGCGCTACCGCCTGCCCGAGAATCAGGCGGCCCGGCTAGCGGATCAGCAGGCGCCCGCCTGGGCTTTCCTCACCGGCATGAAACTGAACCTGTCATCGACCGGCCTTCGGAACTCGGACGGCAGCTGGAAGGCAAAGAAGTAACAGTTTGGTTCGAAGCGGCAGGCGGGGTCCACTGGAATATTGAAACCATTAACCCCACATGTCTATATAGTCGGCGGACGTCAGGATTCGGCGTTCGCGATACAGTGAAAGGAATGGTCCCTGGCCACATCTGTATTGTCCAAGTCTGTTTTACCCAAGGTAACTAGCAAGTCTGCCAAGACCCCGCGTAAAACATCGACGAAAGCTGCCGCCTTGAAGGCGCAACCCGACGCCGACAAGACGCTGAATATGATCCTCTCCCGCCTCGACGATATGAAGGCGGAAGAAACGGTCACCATCGACCTTCGCGGCAAATCTGCATTTTCCGATTACATGATCGTCACCACGGGTCGGGCCAACCGGCACGTCGGCGCGATTGCGGAAAACGTCACGAAAGCCCTGAAGGAAAACGGCATCAAGAGCATCCATGTCGAGGGCTTGCCCAATTGCGACTGGGTGCTGATCGATTCCGGCGATGTGGTCGTGCACGTGTTCAGACCCGAGGTGCGCGAATTCTACAATCTGGAAAGGTTGTGGACGCAAAACCCGGCGGCAGCGAACGCGATCTGAATCTTAAGCCGATGCGAATCGGCTGGAGCGCATGTAGGTTGCTTGCGCGCGCCGGAGCGCGCACGCCGGAAAGTGCACTCCAGAAACAGCATTCATGCGCCTCGTCGTGGTCTCAATCGGCCGGCTGAAGCAGGGCCCGGAGCGGGAACTGGCCGAGCGCTATCGCGAGCGCTTCGACGACATCGGCCGCAAGCTCGGCTTTCGCGGCCTCGAGATTCATGAAATTCCGGAAAGCCGCGCGCGCGACGCTGCAACCCGGATCGCCGAGGAGGCCGCTGCGATTACAGCGGCGATACCCGAGAAATCCGCGCTGGTGGCGCTTGATGAGCGTGGCAAGAGCATCGATAGCGCAGGCTTTGCCGACCAACTCGGCCGCTGGCGGGACGAAGGGATCGCCACCACTATTTTCACAATCGGCGGTGCGGACGGACTTTCGCCCGATTTGCAGCGCAAGGCTAGGCTGCGCATCGCGTTCGGCTCGGCGACCTGGCCGCATCAGATGGTTCGCGTCATGCTCCTTGAACAGATTTACCGGGCCGCCACTATTTTGGCTGGCCATCCCTATCACCGCGCCTAGGCACGGTAACGTGAATACAGAGAACGCTGAATAGACCGGATGCATTCAACGCGGGACACTCATTCGCACCCCGACACCGCCGACCGCGGCGTGCCGCGGACTTCAGCCGTCTTGCTTCTCCTGATGTTGCTGTCCGCAAGCTTTGCCGCGGCGTCGCTTACGCCGGCCGTTGCACAACTGGCCGCGGCTGCGCAGCAGGCGACTGCCGTCTCCCCTGACGCCATCAAGCAGCGCGAGCAGGAGCTGGAGGCCACGCGCGAGCAGCAGCGGAAGGCGACCGAGCTGCAGCAAAAACTCAAAGCCGACATCGCGGCGATCGGGCAGGACCGCTCCAAGCTCAACCAGCAACTGATCGACATCGCCACCCAGGTCCGCACCGTCGAGACCCGCATCGGCGAGACCGAGGGGCGCCTGCTCCCGCTCGGCAGCCGCGAGCAGCAGATTCGCGCGTCGCTCGATTCACGCCGCTCCGAAATCGTCGAGGTGCTGGCGGCGCTGCAGCGCGCCGGGCGGCGCACGCCGCCGGCGCTATTTGTCCGGCCCGAGGACGCGCTGCAATCGCTGCGTACGGCGATGCTGCTCGGATCGGTCGTCCCCGAGTTACGCGGACGTGCGGAAAAGCTCACGGCCGACCTCACCGAACTAGTGAACTTACGCAAGGACATCGCCACCCAGCGTGACGTGCTGGCGCGGGACCGCGACCGCCTGAAGGACGATCAGGTCAGGCTGGCCGCGCTGGTGGAAGAACGGCAGCGCAAGCAGAGCGCGATCGAAAAGGACATGGAGGCGGAAGGCGCGCGCGCCATCAACCTGTCCAGGCAGGTCGACAGCCTGCAGGGCCTGATCGCGAAAATGGAGCAGGACCTGAAGAGCGCCGCCAAGGCCGCCGCAACCGCCAGCCTGCAGGGCGCTCCGGTTGCCCCCAATGGCAAGCCCAATCTGGGGGCGCTGAAGGACCCCGCTCGGCTCAGCCCGGCGATCGCGTTTGCCTCCGCCAAGGGGCTGTTCGCCTTTCCGGTCAATGGGCGCAAGATTCGCGATTTTGGCGGGTCCGACGGTGCGGGTGGCGTGGAAAAAGGCATTTCTTTGGCGGCCCGGGCCGGGGCGCAGGTCACAACCCCGTGTGACGGCTGGGTTGTTTACGCCGGACCCTTCCGCAGCTACGGACAACTCTTGATCCTCAATGCCGGTGGCGGGTATCATGTCCTGATCGCCGGGATGGAGCGCATTTCGGTTAACATCGGCCAGTTTGTACTTACGGGTGAACCGGTCGCGACCATGGGGTCGACATCCCAGGTGGCATCCATTCTCGCGACGACCGCGAGCCAGCCGGTGCTGTATGTCGAGTTCCGTAAGGACGGCACTCCAATCGATTCAGGCCCATGGTGGGCCACCAACGAAGGCGAAAAGGTTCGCGGATGATGCGCAAGACTTCTGTAATTCTTCTCAGCGCCGCCACCGGTGCGGCTTTGACGCTTTTCGTCACGCAGCCTCGTTCCGTGCTGATGGGATCGAGTGCGCGTGCCGCAACGTCGGACACTTATCGCCAGCTCAATCTGTTCGGCGACGTGTTCGAACGCGTACGCAGCGACTATGTCGAGAAGCCCGACGACAGCAAGCTGGTCGAATCCGCTATCTCCGGCATGCTGACCGGCCTCGATCCGCATTCCAGCTACATGGATGCGAAGAGCTTCCGCGACATGCAGGTGCAGACCCGCGGCGAGTTCGGCGGGCTCGGCATCGAGGTCACGATGGAAGACGGGCTGATCAAGGTCGTCTCGCCGATCGACGACACCCCGGCATCCAAGGCCGGCGTCATGGCCAACGACATCATTACCAATCTTGACGACGAAGCCGTGCAGGGTCTCACCCTCAATCAAGCGGTCGAGAAGATGCGCGGACCGGTCAACACCAAGATCCGCCTCAAGATCATCCGCAAGGGCCAGGACAATCCGATCGACGTCACGCTGGTGCGCGACAATATCCGCGTCCGTTCGGTGCGCGCGCGCGTCGAGAGCGAAGACATCGGCTACATCCGCATCACCACCTTCAACGAGCAGACCACCGAAGGCCTCAAGCGCGAGATCGGAAGCCTGTCGAACCAGATCGGTGACAAGCTGAAGGGCTACATCATCGACATGCGCAACAATCCCGGCGGCTTGCTGGAGGAAGCGGTCACCGTTTCCGACTCGTTCCTGGAGCGCGGCGAGATCGTCTCGACCCGTGGCCGCAATGCCGAGGAAACCCAACGCCGCGCCGCCCATACGGGCGACCTGACCAAGGGCAAGCCTGTCATCGTGCTGATCAATGGCGGCTCGGCTTCAGCGTCGGAAATCGTCGCCGGCGCGCTGCAGGACCACAAGCGCGCCACGCTGGTCGGGACGCGCTCGTTCGGCAAGGGCTCGGTGCAGACCATCATTCCGCTCGGAAGCGGCAACGGCGCGCTGCGCCTCACCACCGCGCGCTACTTCACGCCGTCGGGCAAGTCGATCCAGGCCAAAGGCATCGTGCCCGACATCGAGGTGCTGCAGGACGTGCCGGACGAATTGAAGTCGCGCACCGACACCAAGGGCGAGGCCTGCTGCGCGGCCATCTTAAGACCGATGGCGACGAGAAGACCGGCTCGCAATCCTACGTGCCGCCGGACGCCAAGGACGACAAGGCGCTGAGGACGGCGGCCGACCTGCTACATGGCATCAAGTCCACCGCGACCGCTCCGGCGCCTGGCGACAAGGCCGCGATCGACAAGCCGGCCACCAAGGCGGCGAACTGATCCTGATCCTTTAGATCATCGCGAAAAGGGCGGCCCTCGGGCCGCCTTTTTTGTTGCCGATCCCCTCCCCCGGCAGCCCCTGCACCGGCGGCTTTTGCCCGCGGCGCAGGCGCTCGAACCCGCCCCATCGTGGTATCGTCGGTCGGGTTGATTCGGGGAGGTTCATGACGGAAACGGCTGACGAACTGAGCACACCGCTCGGACAGAAAACGGAGCGCAAGAAGCGCCGGTTTCGGTTGCCGTTCACCGCGATGCAGGCGCTGGCCGTGCTGCTCGGCCTGTTTCTGGTCGCCTTCCTGACCGTCGCCCTCTTCACCGATAATCCGCTGGGCGGCGAGCCTATCGCGCGTGTCGCGCTGCGCAAGCCGGCGGCAGTGGACGAGAAGCAGGCCGCTACGGCCTCCGGCCAACCCGATCAGGCGGCGAAATCCGCGCCGAGGCAGCCGGCGCCCACCGGCGACAACAAGACCGTCACCATCATCGACGGCTCCAGCGGCAAGCGCCAAGACGTCGTGATCGGCGCCGACGCCAGCGACAAGACGGCCCCGGATGCCGCGCCCGCGACTGCCATGGCCGGCATCGATCAGCGGCTGCTGGAGAAGTCTCGCTACGGCATGATCCCGGTGGTTGCCGACGGCCTCAAACCTTTCACGGTCTACGCGGCCGACGCCGACCGCATCAAGGCCGCCAAGATGCCCGTGGTCGCCATCGTCGTCGGCGGCCTCGGCGTCGGCGCCGCCAAGACGACTGACGCCATCATGAAGCTGCCGCCGGCCGTGACGCTGGCGTTCACGCCTTACGGCGCAGACCCTGCCAAGCTCGCCGAGCGCGCCCGCGCGCAGCGACATGAGATCCTGCTGCAGATTCCGATGGAGCCGTTCGATTATCCCGACAACGATCCCGGTCCCCAGACCCTGCTCACGTCGCTGACGCCAGAGCAGAACATCGATCGCCTGCACTGGCATCTCAGCCGGTTCCAAGGCTATGCGGGGATCGCGAATTTCATGGGCGCCCGCTTCACGGCCACCGACGCCGTGATGCAGCCGATCATCCGCGAGGCGGCCAAACGCGGCCTCGGCTATCTCGATGACGGCTCCACGCCGCGCAGCGCCGCCTCGTCGCTGACGGCGGCTCAGGCGATGCCGTTTGCCAAGGCAGATTTCACCATCGATGCGGTGCCGACCTCGGCGGAGATCGACCGGACGCTGGTCAAGCTGGAGACGCTCGCCAAGGAACGGGGGCTTGCCGTCGGCGTCGCCTCGGCCCTGCCAATTTCGATCGAACGGATTGCCGCCTGGACCAAGACGCTCGATAGCCGCGGCATCATGCTTGTGCCATTGACAACGGCGATGCTGAAATCAAAATCAGGCTAGAGGTCAACCTGATGGCGCCGATCCGCAACTCCGGACCACGCCAGCCCGATCGATCGTGGCCGAAGGAGTCGTGACGGAATGGCGCGCTACGAAGATCTGCCTTACCGGACCTGCGTCGGCATGATGCTGATCAACGCAGCGGGGCTGGTCTTCATCGGCCGCCGCGCCGGCGGCATTGAGCATGTCGACGAAACCCATGTCTGGCAGATGCCGCAAGGCGGGGTCGACCCCGGTGAGGATACCTGGGAAGCCGCCAAGCGCGAGCTTTACGAAGAAACCAGCGTCCGCTCGGTAGAGAAGCTCGGCGAAGTCCCGGGCTGGCTGATCTACGACATCCCACGCACCGTGGCCGGACGCACCTGGAAAGGCCGTTATCGCGGGCAGCGGCAGAAATGGTACGCCGTGCGCTTCACCGGCAAGGACGCCGAAATCAACGTCGCGAGCCCCGGCGGCGGCCACAAGGCCGAATTCGTGAGCTGGCGCTGGGAGCCGATGAAGAATCTCCCGAACCTGATCGTTCCGTTCAAGCGGCCGGTCTATGAGCGCGTGGTGAAGGAATTCTCCAGCCTCGCGGGCGCTTAGAGCTGCCTGCAGCATCATGACCGTCGACAAGCCCTATCGACCGAATGTCGGGATCGCGCTGTTCAACGCCTCGGGTCAGGTGCTGATCGGCCGACGCTTCCGCGACGACGGGCCGGAAATTATTCTACCCGGCCTTGAATGGCAGATGCCGCAGGGCGGCATCGACGCCAACGAGAATCCGCGCGATGCCGTCATGCGTGAACTCTGGGAGGAGACAGGGGTGGTCAGCGCCGAGCATCTCGGCGAGACCGACTGGATGAATTACGAGTTTCCACCCTATGACGGCCCACCGGATCACCGCCTCGCGAAATTTCGCGGCCAGCGGCAGAAATGGTTCGCGCTGCGCTTCACCGGCCGCGACGAAGAGATCGACCCGCTGACGCCGCGCAACGGGCAGCCGGCCGAATTCGATTCCTGGCGCTGGGAGCGCCTCGACCGAGTCGCCGACCTTGTGGTGCCGTTCCGGCGCGACGTGTACCGGACCGTGGCGCAGCAGTTTGCGGAGTTCGCCCGGTAACTCCCCCGCAAGGCTTGCTTCAGACGCATTGCGCAACGACACGCTTGACAGCGGTTTGCGCCTGAATATTTTTTAGTCAAGGCGGCTTCCCCGCCCCTTGGCTCAAAGGAAAAATATAGCGACCGTCAAAGGATGACGAAGATGATCGACGAAAAACTGGCCCGTTTGCGTACCCATCGCAACAGCATCGACCGTTATCGCCGGCTTCTGAAAACCAGGCTGACAGAGCTTGAACGCCAATATATCGAAAAGAGGCTGTCTGAAGAACAGTTGGCGCTGGAAAAACTCGCTGCTTCCACTTTCCCGCTCACGTTCCAGACCGCAAATCGCCATGCTCCCACCGAGCCGCCGATATCGTCGGCGGCCTAGCGCCAGAAACGCTGTTCACCCCACGGCTCGCAATGCGTCGATCGGCAGATCGCTCCTGGAATAACCGGCACCGCCCGATGTTTGGCCTCACATGAAGGATGTAACTGTGATCAAGCGCCGCCGGGGCTGGGAATGGCGGGTGCACGACCAGGATGGCAGCCTGATCATGCGCGGACGAGAACGGACCCGTCCGGCCGCCCGGTACCAGGGTTATCGGACCTTGTTCATGCTGCTGGCGATCGGCCGGAGGCCGACCGACCAGCAGGCCTTGCAGTCCGGCCCGCGCTGCGAACCAGCGGCAACTCGAGTTCGTTCGGACCCGAGCGTCCGGACTGCGCGGTCCGCGCAGCCGGGGCCAGCGTCCGATGGGATTGTGCCAGAGTAAAGGGTACCGCGATCGGCATCGGAACTGACCGAAAAATTTTGAATGTTCCTCTTGAAACTTTTTGATGTTTTTCTAATTCGACTTTTACCGCTGACGGCGGTGCCGGATGCCAGTGCGGGTCCGGCCAGTACAATGGACGCCGGACGGTGTCCGACGCTCCTTCGTATCCATCTTGCTCTTAGGAGGACTTGGCTATGAGGACCTTTGACTTCTCGCCCCTGTGGCGCTCCTCGATCGGCTTCGATCACTCGGCGAACCTGCTCGACAGCAGTTTGCGGCAATCAGCCGACGACAATTATCCCCCTACAATGTCGAACGCTGCGGCGAAGACGCCCATCGTATTTCGCTCGCGGTTGCCGGGTTCAGCACGGATGACATCACCGTGACCGCAGAACGGGAGCAAGCTCTACACGCTCTATGAGAAAGGAGGACAATATGGCTATTCGTGATCTGATCCCGTGGTCGAGAAATCAGGAGCTGACGACAGCGCGCGACAGCTTCGATCCATTCTTCACCCTGCACCGGGAGATGAACCGACTGTTCGACGATGTTTTCCGCGGCTTTGGGCCGCACGCCCGTTTCAGCAGCCCGCTAATGGAAGGCCGGTTCAGCTGGCCAAGCCTCGAGCTCAACGAAACCGACAAGGCAGTGACGGTTTCGGCAGAATTGCCTGGACTCTCGGAGAAAGACGTTCAGGTCGAGATCGCCAATGGCGTTCTGACGTTGCGCGGCGAGAGGAAGGCCGAGCGAACCGATAACGGAAGACATTTCTCCGAGCGTTACTACGGTTCGTTCGAGCGCCAAATCCCGCTCGACGGGGTTATGGAAGACAAGGCCGAAGCCAAATTCCAGGACGGCGTCCTGACGATTACGCTGCCGAAATCCGAGCAGGCCCGTTCTGCGGTCAAACGCATCGAGATCAATAAGCAATGACAACGGGCGGCGGGCGCGAGACGCCGCCGCCACAGCTCCCATTTTTTGAAAGGAGAGTACGGAGACCGACCGATGGGCAAGGCCGATCTGAACCCCCTTGAACTTTTACTGTTTCATCCCGCCGCGCATTACAATTCCCCCAGCGAAATGCTGAACGACCAGCAACTTTCCGACTCCGAGAAACGGGTAATCTTTTCGTCCCGGGCATCCGCGTTGTGTGCCGCTCCATGGCTTGTCTTGCAGCAACGCGCATCTTCGAAAAGCTGCTCGTGAGGCGAGCGAAACCGGCAACCGGCGAGAACGCTTGTGAACCGACTCATCGCGATGGCGCTGGCGACCCTGCTCGGCGCCACAATCCTGGTGACTACCGCCTCCGGGCAAATTCCGAACCTGCGCGCTGGCGGCACCGTGCCTACGCTGGCGCCGCTGGTGCGCGAGGTCACACCGACGGTGGTCAACATCTCCGTCCGTGGCAAGGTCCGCCAGGACAATCCGCTCTATCGTGATCCCCTGTTCAGAGAGTTTTTTGACGTCCCGAAACAGCTCGAGAAGGAAATCAGCGCCACCGGGTCTGGCGTCATTGTCGACGCCCAGAGAGGCTTTGTTCTCACCAACAATCACGTGGTCGAGCAGGTATCTTCGGTTCAGATCAAGACCAAAGACGGGCGGCAGTTTTCGGCGAAGGTCATCGGGCGCGATCCAGCCACCGACATTGCGGTTTTGCGCCTTCAATCCCCGTCCGCACTCAAGGCGATCGCGCTCGGCGACAGCGACGCGCTTGAGGTCGGCGATTTTGTTATCGCCATCGGCAATCCCTTCGGCCTCGGCCAGACCGTAACATCGGGCCTCGTCAGTGCGCTCAGCCGGACTGGCCTTGGCAAACAGGGCTATGAGGATTTCATCCAGACCGACGCCGCGATCAACCCCGGCAATTCAGGCGGCGCTCTTGTCAACCTCAAGGGCGAGCTCGTCGGTATCAACTCGGCCATCATTTCCCCCTGGCGGCGGCAATGTTGGCATTGGCTTTGCCATCCCCGTCAACATGGCGCGGAGGGTCATGGACCAGATCGTCGAGAAGGGGCGAGTGGAGCGCGGCCGTATCGGCATTTCCTTGCGCGAAATTAATCCCTCCACCGACGGCAGACGTGCCGAAGGCGCTACGATCGCGGAAGTCAGTCCCGGGTCTCCTGCAGAGCTGGCGGGGCTGCGGAAAGGCGACATCGTCTTGAAGGCGGATGATCGTCCGATTCACTCGGCCGCGCAGCTGCGAAACCGGATCGGGCTCGCGCGCATCGGCGAACAGGTCCGATTGACCGTGGAGCGTTCAGGCGCGCCGCAAACCGTCACCGTCTCGGTAGCACCCGCCACAGAAGCAAGCACCGATCAGGGATCCATTCAACGGCGGTAGCAGGTTAGCGGGAAGAAGTGCTTCAACCAAAAGCTCAGCGCCCGCCACCGGGTGACGAGCGCTGGCGTTATTTCGGCCTTCAAAGCCCCGGAGCGGTGCCCCGGGGCCTAGTGCATAGCCGTCGCGTTGAGCTCGTGCTGGATGCTCTTGAAATGATCGAGCCGTTCGATGGCGTGATCGAGTTCGAGCCTTCCTTCTCGGCAAGCTTCGCTTCCATCTCGGCGATCGTCTCGGCGAACTGCGCCCGGTCGACATCCTGTATCGAGGTGGCGACGTCGGCGAGCACGGTGACGCGATTGTCCGACACTTCGGCAAGGCCGCCGAGCACAATGATCTTCTCATGCCTGCCGTCGGCGGTGATGGTCAGGATACCGGGGCGGACCGCCGCGACGACCGGCGCATGTCCGGCCAGCACGCCGAAATCGCCCTCCACGCCGGGAACGTCAACCTGATCCACTTCGCCGGAGAAGGCCAGCTTTTCGGGAGAAACGAGATCGAAGTGGAAGGTGGCCATGGTCTTTCCGTTCTTTCCGCTGTCACCCGCGGGCTTTACCCGCGGGTCCATCAGGCAAAGCTTTTCTTGAGTCGATGGATTGCCGGGTCAATCTGTACGAAGACGCGCTTTGCGCTATTGCCCGGCAATGACGACTTCAAACTTAAGCCGCCTCTGCCGCGAGCTTCTTGCCCTTCTCGACGGCTTCTTCGATGGTGCCGACCATATAGAAGGCAGCTTCCGGCAGGTGATCGTACTTGCCTTCGCAGATCGCACGGAAGCCCTTGATGGTGTCGGCGAGATCGACGAACTTGCCGGGCGAGCCGGTGAAGACTTCAGCGACGTGGAACGGCTGCGACAGGAAGCGCTCGATCTCGCGCGCGCGCCACAGCGATCTTGTCCTCTTCCGACAACTCGTCCATGCCGAGAATGGCGATGATGTCCTGCAGCGACTTGTACTTCTGCAGCACCTGCTGAACCATGCGCGCGGTGGTGTAGTGATCCTCGCCGACGACGAGCGGCGAGAGCATGCGCGAGGTCGAGTCGAGCGGGTCCACCGCCGGATAGATGCCCTTTTCCGAGATCGCGCGGTTCAGCACCGTGGTCGCATCAAGATGGGCGAAGGAGGTCGCGGGCGCCGGATCGGTCAAGTCGTCGGCCGGCACGTAAATCGCCTGCACCGAAGTGATCGAACCCTTATGCGTCGTGGTGATGCGCTCCTGCAGCGCGCCCATGTCGGTGGCGAGCGTCGGCTGATAACCCACGGCCGAAGGAATACGCCCCAGCAGCGCCGACACTTCGGAGCCTGCCTGGGTGAAGCGGAAGATGTTGTCGACGAAGAACAGCACGTCCTGGCCCTGGTCGCGGAAGTGCTCGGCAACCGTCAGGCCGGTGAGGCCGACGCGGGCGCGGGCGCCCGGGGGTTCGTTCATCTGGCCGAACACCAGCGCGCATTTCGATTTGACGTTCGGATCGGGATTTTGCGGGTCGGCGTTGACCTTGGATTCGATGAACTCGTGATAGAGGTCGTTGCCTTCGCGGGTACGCTCGCCGACGCCGGCGAACACCGAGTAGCCACCATGGGCCTTGGCGACGTTGTTGATCAGTTCCTGAATCAGCACGGTCTTGCCGACGCCGGCGCCGCCGAACAGGCCGATCTTGCCGCCCTTGGCGTAAGGCGCCAGCAGGTCGACGACCTTGATGCCGGTGACGAGAATTTCAGCTTCTGTCGACTGGTCGGTATAAGTCGGCGCTTCCTGATGGATCGCGCGCATGCCTTCCGAAACCACGGGGCCGGCTTCGTCGATCGGCTCGCCGATGACGTTGATGATGCGGCCGAGCGTGCCGGCGCCAACCGGCACCATGATCGGGTTGCCGGTGTCGGTGACTTCCTGACCGCGGACCAGCCCCTCGGTGGTGTCCATCGCGACGGTACGCACCGTGGATTCGCCGAGATGCTGCGCCACTTCGAGCACCAGACGGTTGCCGCCGTTCTTGGTCTCGATCGCGTTCAGAATGGCGGGCAGATATCCCTCGAACTGCACGTCGACGACGGCGCCGATGACCTGGGTGATGCGTCCGGTCTGGTTGGCGGGTGTGGCCATAAACTCTCTCCTTCGAATTCGTATCTCTAGACAACCGTCAGTTTGATCGTGCCTGGCGCCGTTACATCGCCTCGGCGCCGGAGATGATTTCAATCAGCTCCTTGGTGATCATGGCCTGACGGGTTCGGTTGTAAATCAGGGTCTGCTTGCGGATCATGTCGCCGGCGTTACGGGTGGCATTGTCCATCGCGCTCATCTGCGCGCCGTAGAACGAGGCGTTGTTTTCCAGCAATGCGCGGAAGATCTGCACTGCGAGATTGCGCGGCAACAGGCGCGTCAGGATCTCGTCTTCTTCCGGCTCGTATTCGTAAGACGTCGACGGACCGGCGTTCGCAGCCGGCGCTTCCACCACCAGCGGGATGACCTGCTGGGCGGTCGGGATCTGCGAGATCACGGATTTGAAACGCGAATAGAACAGCGTGCAAACATCGAACTCGCCGGCCTCGAAGCGCGCCAGAACCTTTTTGGCAATGTCTTCGGCATTGACGAAGCCGAGCTGGCGCACCGAGCGTAGGTCGATGTGATCGACAATCTGCTTCTCGAAGTTTCGGCGGAGCTGTTCGTAGCCCTTGCGGCCGACGCAGAAAATCTTGACCTCTTTGCCCTGGCCGAGCAGCGATAGCGCGCGCTCGCGCGCCAGGCGCACGATCGACGAATTGAAGGCGCCGGAAAGTCCGCGCTCGCCGGTACACACCAGCAACAGATGCACCTGATCCCTGCCGGTACCGGCCAGCAGCGCCGGCGCGCCGGGCGAACCCGCCGCGGCGTTGGCGATGTTGGAAATCACCGCGTCCATTTTTTCCGCATAGGGCCGCGCCGCCTCGGCGGCGGTCTGCGCGCGGCGCAGCTTTGACGCCGCGACCATCTGCATGGCCTTTGTGATCTTCTGCGTCGCCTTGGTGGAGGCGATGCGGACCCGCATGTCTTTAAGGGAAGCCATTCTCAGTTCACCCCGGCGATCCGGTGTCTAGACCCGACCGCAAGCCACTCTTTCGTCAGGCCCCGCCAAGCGCCGGGCCTCAACGGCAAATCATCAAGCAAACGTCTTGGCGTATCCTTCGACCACGCTCTTCAGCTTGCCTGCGAGATCGTCAGAGAGATCGCGGCTGTCACGAATGCCGTTGAGAATCTCGATGTGCTTGCCGCGCAGCAGAGACAGCAGGCCGTCCTCGAAGCCGCGCACCTTGGCGACCGGCAGCGGATCGAGGTAACCGTTGGTGCCGGCCCAGATCACGCAGACCTGCTCTTCCATCTTCAGCGGCGAGAACTGCGGCTGCTTCAGAAGTTCGGTCAGGCGCGAGCCGCGGTTGAGCAGGCGCTGGGTCGAGGCGTCGAGGTCGGAGCCGAACTGCGCGAACGCCGCCATTTCGCGGTACTGCGCCAGCTCACCCTTGATCTTGCCGGCGACCTTTTTCATCGCCTTGGTCTGCGCCGAGGATCCGACGCGCGACACCGATAGACCGACGTTCACCGCGGGACGGATGCCCTGGAAGAACAGATCGGTTTCGAGGAAGATCTGGCCGTCGGTAATCGAAATCACGTTGGTCGGGATGTAGGCCGACACGTCGTTGGCCTGGGTTTCGATGACCGGCAGCGCCGTCAGCGAACCCGAACCGTGCTCGTCGTTCAGCTTCGCCGCGCGCTCGAGCAGGCGGGAATGCAGATAGAACACGTCGCCGGGATAGGCTTCGCGGCCCGGCGGACGGCGCAGCAGCAGCGACATCTGACGGTAAGCGACGGCTTGCTTCGACAGATCGTCATAGATGATGACGGCGTGCATGCCGTTGTCGCGGAAATATTCGCCCATGGTGCAGCCGGTGAACGGCGCGATGTACTGCATCGGCGCCGGATCGGACGCGGTGGCAGCGACGACGATCGAATATTCCAGCGCGCCCTGCTCTTCGAGCACCTTCACGAACTGGGCGACAGTCGAACGCTTCTGGCCGATCGCGACGTAGACGCAATACAGCTTGATCTTCTCATCGCCGGTCGCGTTGAGCGGCTTCTGGTTCAGGATGGCGTCGAGCGCGATCGCGGTCTTGCCGGTCTGGCGGTCGCCGATGATCAGCTCACGCTGGCCGCGGCCGATCGGGATCAGCGCATCGATCGCCTTGAGGCCGGTCGCCATCGGCTCGTTGACCGATTTACGCGGAATGATGCCGGGTGCCTTGACGTCGATGCGCATGCGCTTGTCGGCCTGGATCGGGCCCTTGCCGTCGATCGGATTGCCGAGCGCGTCGACCACGCGACCGAGCAGACCCTTGCCGACCGGCGTGTCGACGATCGCGCGGGTGCGCTTGACGGTCTGGCCTTCCTTGATCTCTCGGTCGGCGCCGAAGATCACGATACCGACGTTGTCGGTTTCGAGGTTCAGCGCCATGCCGCGGGTGCCGTTCTCGAACTCGACCATTTCACCGGCCTGGACGTTGTCCAGCCCGTAGACGCGGGCAATGCCGTCGCCGACGGACAGCACCTGTCCGACTTCGGTAACCTCAGCCTCCTGGCCGAAATTCTTGATCTGGTCTTTGAGGATCGCGGAAATTTCCGCGGCGCGGATGTCCATCAGCCTGCCTCTTTCATCGCGTGCTTGATCGAATTGAGTTTGGTGCGAAGCGAACTATCCACCATGCGGCTGCCGAGCTTGACCACAAGGCCGCCAATGATGGAGGGATCGACTTTCACGTTGAGCGCGACGTCCTTGCCCGTCACCGATTTCAGTGCGGTCTTGAGAGCGTCGAGATTCTTTTCATTGAGCTGTTCGGCGACGGTGACGTCGGCGGTCGCCTCGCCCTTGTATTTCGCTACTAGCGCACGGAAGGCGCGGATCACATCTGCCACGGCGAACAGCCGGCGATTGGCGGTCAGGACTTTGAGGAATTTGGCGGAAGTGCCGGTAATTCCGGCCTTGTCGAGCACGGCATTCAGCGCCTTCGCCTGCGCGTCAGACGAGAAAACCGGGCTGCGGACGAGGCGCTTCAGATCGGCGCTCTCGGCCAGCATGGCCTCGAACTTGTCGAGGTCGGCTTTAACGGCGTCGACGGATTTCTCGTCGCGCGCCAATTCGAACAAGGCCGTAGCATAACGGCCTGACACTCCCGAAACGGACGGATCTTCAGCAGCCACAGAGACGCTCTTTTCAGCTGTTAAACTCGCAAGGGAAAAACCGTCGCCACAAGCAGCGGCGCCTAGCGATCCAAGCCCTTGGAATTCAAGCGGGACTTCGATTTTCGACCGGCACGCGAGGTGCCGGGATCGTTAAAATCGCGGCTTTGCTAACATAGCAAGCGCGCAGGTGCAACATGACGGCGCCTGCGGGTGATGCCTTGTCGCACGCAAATGTCAGCGCCGATTAAACGCCGGTTTTGACGGCGGTTCGGCTGCCCCGAATCTCACTCACGAACATCACCGGCATTATCGCGCTTCCACGGCAAGCGCGATTGTTCCGCCCGTATTTGCATGGCGGGCATGAGCAGAGCGGGGCGGAACCATCCGGCTCTCCATTTGAGCATTTACTTGGTCACAACTTCTCGCTCCGGACGATGACTGTATTCGCCAGTAATAGTAAGTATTGCATTGGTTAAAAATTCGTTACCGCCCAAAGATTACGGAATATCTCCTGATTAGCCGATTTGAGTCAGTCGGCGCCAATCCAGCTTTACTGCCCAATTCATGCCTCATTGCGTCACCAAACGGCAACCACTGAAACTGGGACGGGGGTTCCACTTGTCACATGTGTGGCAATACTTTCTGAGGACTAGTTTAATGTTGAATACCAATAATGTGCTGGGTCGCGGAACCCGGTCGCGCACGGCGTTTGCTTTGATCGCCGCAACTCTCTTGGTCGGGGGCAGCATCACCGAAGCTTCTGCCAAATCCAGGCATCACCGCCATCACGCCAAGCACTCGCATCACGCCAAGCACTCGCATCAGGCCAAGAGCAACTGGCTCGATGCCAATGCCTCGATCGGCGCGCAGAGCTCCGGGCGCAGCTTCGCGGGCGTGGCTTCTTTTTACGGCAATGAATCCGGCAGCAAGACCGCGTCGGGTCAGCGCTTCAACCAGGAAGCCATGACCGCCGCCCACCGCTCGCTGCCGTTCGGCACCAAGCTCCGCGTCACTCATCGCGGCCAGAGCGTCGTGGTGACGGTCAATGACCGTGGCCCCTTCATCAAGGGACGCGTGATCGACCTCTCCAAGGGCGCCGCCCGTGCCATCGGATTGACCAGCCGCGGCGTCGGCCACGTGACCGCCGACGTCATCTAAGGCGCGCGTGTCACGCGCCGTTTCCGGTCCATCAGATCGAGTAAGCGTTGCGTTGCGTAACCGTCGCCGAGCTTTCCGCGGCGACAAAGGCCTGCCGTCGCAAATGACGGCAGGCCTTTTTTGTTTCTCTTCGTCATTGCGAGCGAAGCGAAGCAATCCATCGCCCCGCGCGTGCAGAATGGATTGCTTCGTCGCTTCGCTCCTCGCAATGACGGTGAGAGACCTTTTCGTCCGTCATAAAAAGCTCTGCGGGTCGACGTCGACTTCGAGCTTGAGATTGCCCTTGGTCTTTGGACCAGCGGCCAGCCATTCGCGCAAATAGTCCGACAGGTCGACATTACGCAGCGACTTCACCAGCAGCCGGAACCGGTACCGGCCCTTGATGACCGCGAGCGGCGCCTCGGCGGGCCCCAGCACCTGGATACGATCATCGATCGGCGCAGCCGCGGCGAGCTTGCGCGCGAAACCTTCAGCGGTCGGCCGATCGCCGGCGGAAATGATAAGGCTCGCAAGCCGGCCGAACGGCGGATAGCCGGCGCGCTCGCGCGCGTCGATTTCGCTGGCATAGAACGCCTCGCGGTCGCTTGCGACCAGTGCCTTCATCACGGGGTGTTCGGGCTGATGGGTCTGCAGATAGCCGACGCCGCGGCCCTGCTCGCGCCCGGCGCGGCCGATCACCTGGTTGAGCAGTTGAAAGGTCCGCTCGGCCGCGCGCGGATCGCCGTTGCCGAGGCCAAGATCGGCATCGACGACGCCGACCAGATTGAGTCGCGGGAAATTATGTCCCTTCGCCACCAGTTGCGTGCCGATGATGATGTCGACGCGGCCTTCCGCGATCTCGTTCAGCTCGCTGCGCATGGTCTCGATCGATGTGATCAGATCGCTCGACAGCACCATGGTGCGCGCTTGCGGGAACAGCGAGGCAGCCTCTTCCTGTAGGCGCTCGACGCCCGGACCGACCGCAACCAGGGATTCCTCGGCCTGACAATGCGGGCAGACGTTCGGACGCGGCATCGAGAAGCCGCAATGGTGACAGACCAGGCGCTGGCGAAAGCGATGATCCACCAGCCAGGCGTCGCAGATGGTGCAGGCGAAGCGATGCCCGCAAGCCCGGCATAGTGTCAGCGGCGCGTAGCCGCGGCGGTTGAGAAACAGCAGCGCCTGTTCGCGCTTCTCGATCGCAAACTGAATCTGTTCGGCAAGCGGCGGCGAGATGAAGCGGCCGCGTGGCGGCGGCGCGCGGCGCAGGTCGATCGCCTCGATATGCGGCATGTGCTGGCCGCCAAAGCGCGACGGCAACGCGACGCGCTGATAGCGCCCCTTGCGCGCATTGACCTCGCTCTCGACCGAGGGCGTCGCGGACGCCAGGACGATCGGATCTTGGCGATGTGCGCGCGCACCACCGCCATGTCGCGGGCGTGATAATGCGCACCATCATCCTGCTTGTAGGCCTGGTCGTGCTCCTCATCGACGATAATCAGACCCAGATCGGCATAGGGCAGAAACAGCGCCGAGCGCGCACCGACCACGACCGGCGCTTCGCCGGCTGCAATCGCGGCCCAATTGCGCTGCCGCGTGCGCGGCGTCAGTTCGGAATGCCATTCGAGCGGACGCACACCGAAACGCTGGGCGAAGCGATCGAGGAATTGTCCAGTCAGCGCGATCTCCGGCATCAGGATCAGCGACTGTTTTCCGCGCCGGATGATTTCAGCGACCGCCTCGAAATAGACTTCCGTCTTGCCCGAACCGGTGACCCCGTCGAGCAGCGCAACATGAAAACTGCCGTTGGCGGCGAGCGTCCGCATGGCATCGACCGCCGTGCGCTGCTGACGGGAAAACTCCGGCTGCGCGAACTGCGGATCGGGTGCCGGCGGCGCCAGCGGCGGCGGCACGGCCTCGATCGCCAGCGTCCCCTCGTCGACCAGCCCGTCGATCACGCCCGCGCTGACGCCGGCCTCCTGCGCCGCCTCGGACTTTCCATGCAGCAGTCCGTCCGACAGCACCTCGATCAGCCGCCGCCGCGCCGGCGTCAAACGCCGCGGCGGTTCGCCGACCAGCCGCACGCCCAGCCGCATCCGCTCGGGCCCGAGATTTTCGCCCATGCGGAGGGACATGCGCAGCACCATGCCGCGCGCGGAGAGCGTGTAATTGGCGACCCAGTCGACGAGGCCGCGCAACTCCTCCTTTAGCGGCGGCACGTCGAGCTTTTCGCCGACGTCCTTGAGGCGGTTGTGCAGGCGCGGATCCGGATTGGCGTTTTCGGCCCACACCACCGCCACCACCTCGCGCGGGCCGAGCGGCACGCAGACGACGTCGCCGGGCTTGAGCTCCATGCCGCGCGGCACGCGATAGGAATAGGCCTGATTGAGTGCAACCGGCACCAGCACGTCGACGACGCGCGTCGATGATGCCGATGAGGTGTTCTGGCGGGTGACATGGTCCATCAGGGAATCAGGCTTGAGGCATCCGGGAGCCAAGGCTAGCGCCGCTCCGGCAAGTTAGCGAACGGTAAACGAAAGAGGTGCGATATAATGGCTGGAATCACCGCCTCCAAGAGAAAGCACAAGGCAGGGCTGATGGCCAAGACAGTTCCCGCACTTCAGCCGGTCGAGCTCGATTGCGCCGACGAGAGCCTTGCGCTTGAGATGGCGCGATGGCTGACGCATCTGCGCGCCGAACGGCGGCTGTCGCCGAAAACGCTCGAAGCCTACGCCCGCGACCTCCGCCAATGCCTCACCTTCCTCGCCCAGCATTGGGGCGCCCGGGTGACGCTGAAGGACTTTGCGGCGCTGGAAGCCACCGACATCAGAGCCTTCATGGCGATGCGCCGCGCCGACGATATCGGCGGACGCTCGCTGATGCGGGCGCTGGCTGGCTTACGTTCGTTCGGACGTTTCCTGGAGCGTGAAGGTAAAGGAAGGGTCGGCGCGCTGTCGGCGATCCGCGCGCCCAAGATCGGCAAGAGCCTGCCGAAGCCGATCCAGATGGACGCAGCCAAGCGCTTCGCCGATGCCGACGAACGCGCCGGCGAAGACCGCGATCCCTGGATCCTGGTGCGCGACGCCGCCGTGATGGCGCTGCTTTACGGTTCGGGCCTGCGCATCTCCGAGGCGCTCGGGCTGAAACGCCGCGACGTGCCAAAACCCGGCGAAGGCGACGTCATCATTGTAACCGGCAAGGGCAACAAGACCCGCATGGTACCGGTGCTGCAAAACGTGCTGGCGCTCATTGCCGATTACGTTTCGATGTGCCCGCATTCATTGCCGCCGGCCGGGCCGATTTTTGTCGGCGCACGCGGCGGGCCATTATCGCCGCGGATCATCCAGCTCACCATGGAGCGACTGCGCGGCGCGCTCGGCCTGCCCGACAGCGCCACGCCCCATGCGCTGCGCCATTCCTTTGCGACTCATCTGCTCAGCCGCGGCGGCGACCTGCGCGCGATCCAGGAACTGCTTGGCCACGCTTCGCTCTCGACCACGCAGATCTATACCGGCATCGATGCCGAGCGGCTGCTGGAAGTGTACAAGACAGCGCATCCGCGCGGCTAAGTCGTCCGGCTCGCGGCGCCGACACACTACCGTCACATCGATGGTCTCATTACCTTGCCTCTTGCGCTCGCGTTGGCGTTCGGTCAATCGTGGACTTGGATCTTATCGGAGAGGGGAAACTATGGGCGCACATGAAAGTATGGAGCATGCGGAGCACGCCGAGCACGCTTCAGGATCCAACAAGAAGATCGCGTTGCTGATCGCCGTGATCGCCTTGTTTCTGGCGCTGTCGGAAACGCTGGGCAAGGGCGCGCAGACCGAAGCCATCAGCAAGAATGTCGAGGCGTCGAACCTCTGGGCGTTCTTCCAGGCCAAGAGCATCCGACGCACTGTGGTGCAGGCAACCGCCGAGCACGCCAAGCTCAGCCTCGGGACGGTCGGCGATGACACTTCGAAGGCGGCCCTGCAAAAGCAGATCGACGACTGGAACAAGACCGCGGCGCGCTATCGTTCGGAGCCGGAAACCGGCGAAGGTTCGGAAGAACTCGCCAAGCGCGCCAAGCATGCCGAGCACCAGCGCGACGATGCAACGGCGAAGTATCACCACTACGAGATCGCCTCGGCCGCCTTCCAGATCGGGATCGTGCTGGCTTCGGCCACCATCATCACCGGCATGATCGCTTTGGCCTGGGTGTCAGGCGCGCTGGCGATCGCAGGCATCGGCATTACCGCGCTCGGCCTCTACGCACCGCATCTGCTGCATCTGCATTGAGCTTCCGCGGGGTTGCCTTAGCAACGGTCTCCCCTGTCATGCCCCGCGAAGGCGGGGCACCCAGTACGCTGAGGCCTATCGGCTCAAGCACTGATTTTTCTGGAATACTGGATCGTCCGCTCCCGGCTGCGCCAAGGCTTTGTCGTGCTGGCGCGCCAAAGCTTTAGCGGAGGCGGCAAGCCGGGCGATGACAAACAGCTACCGCGCCTGGTGCACGCTCTTGCGAAAGCGCTGGATCATCCGCAGCGTGCGCGATGACCAGCCATCGCCGTCGCCACGCAGGATTTCCCGGATGCGTTGCTTGATCGGATCGACCAGCGCCGCCGCCTTGGCGCGCATCGCCATGATGAATTCATAGATCTTTCTGAACCACGCCATTTGCAGCAGCTTCGAACGCGTCACGTCGAAGATGAACGCGGTCACGCCGACGCCGACGAATTTGCCGAGCACGATGACGATGACGGCGCTGACCCAATATTCATTCGCCAACAGCCAGAGGCCGACCAGCTTGAGCGGGAACAGCGGAATCACCGGCACGGCAAACACGATCAGCGTCGTCGCCGGCGACAGCGTATCGATGCGGTCGGCCAGCCATTGCTTGAATGCGCGGAACGGGATCAGCGCGACGATGCGCTCGACGATCGGCTCGAGATGGTCCCATAGCCACGCTTCGATCAGGAAGATGACCGCAAGCAGTACCCAGAATGGCTGAAGTAGGCGACGCATCATCAATGTGGTCTCTGCCCGCTTCTGCCGGGTTCGATCACATATGGATGGCCCGCTTGCCGACCGCAAGCGCGGCTTCCTTGATGGCCTCGGAGCGGGTGGGATGCGCATGGCATGTCCGCGCCAGATCTTCGGCGGAACCGCCAAACTCCATGAGAACGCAGGCCTCATGGATCATTTCGCCGGCTTCGCGGCCAACAATGTGCACGCCAAGCACGCGATCGGTCTTCGCGTCTGCGAGAATCTTCACGAACCCTTCAGTGGTCTGGTTGACCTTGGAGCGGCCATTGGCGGTGAACGGGAATTTTCCCGAAGTGTAAGCCACGCCCGCCTGCTTCAGCTCCTCCTCGGTCTTGCCGACCGAGGAAATTTCCGGCGTGGTATACACGACGCCTGGGATAACATCGTAGTTCACGTGGCCGGCCTGTCCGCGATGATTTCCGCGCAGGCAACGCCTTCATCCTCGGCCTTGTGCGCGAGCATCGGACCCGCGACGACATCACCGATCGCGTAGACGCCCTTCACGTTGGTCGAGAAATGCGCGTCGATCTGCACGCGGCCGCGATTGTCGAGCGCGATGCCGGCTTCTTTCAGCCCGAGGCCTTCCGTGTAGGGCACGCGGCCGATACAAACCAGCACGACATCGGTTTCGAGCGTCTCTACCGCACCGCCCGCCGCCGGCTCCACCGTCACCTTCAACGTCTTGCCCGATGTGTCGACAGCAGTGACCTTGGCGCCGAGCTTGAATGCAAAGCCCTGCTTTTCGAGCATGCGCTGAAATTGCTTTGCCACTTCGCCATCCATGCCGGGCAGGATGCGGTCGAGAAATTCGATAACCATGACCTCCGACCCCAGCCGGCGCCACACCGAGCCGAGCTCGAGGCCGATCACGCCGGCGCCGATGATCAGCATTCTTTCCGGCACCTTTTCCAACGACAGCGCGCCGGTCGACGACACGATGCGCTTCTCGTCGATCTCGATGCCCTTCAGCCGCGCGATATCGGAGCCGGTGGCGATGACGATGTTCTTGGTCTCAACGGTCTGCGACTTGCCGTCGCGGCCTGACACTTCGACCTTGCCGGCGCCGAGAATCTTTCCGGTGCCGCTGATAACGTCGATCTTGTTCTTTTTCATCAGAAACTCGACGCCCTTGACGTTGCCGTCGATGCCCTGCTGCTTGAAGTTCATCATCGCGGGCAAATCGAGCTTTGGCGTGGAAACGCCGACGCCCATTTTCGCGAACGAGTGCGCGGCCTCCTCGAACATTTCGGAAGCATGCAGCAGCGCCTTCGACGGCATGCAGCCGACATTGAGGCAGGTGCCGCCGAGCGTCGGGTTCTTCTCGACCACGGCGACCTTCATGCCGAGTTGCGCCGCGCGTACCGCGCAGACATATCCGCCCGGGCCGGTGCCGATGACGACGAGATCGTAGGTAGCCATGATGAAGTCCTGTCGCTGGGAAACGTGTCAGGTATTACCGCCCGCCCGATACATCGAGGATGGCGCTGGTGACATAGGAGGCCTCGTCCGAAATCAGCCAGACGATGGCATTGGCGATTTCTTCGGCGGTGCCGACGCGCTTCATCGGCACCATATGCGCGAGCCGGTGCGCACGATCCGGCTCGCCGCCTGAAGCGTGAATGTCGGTATCGATCAAGCCGGGACGGATGGCCGCCACGCGAATGCCCTCGCCCGCCACCTCATGGCCGAGACCGACGGTGAAGGAATCGACGGCGCCCTTGGAGGCCGCATAGTCGACATACGTATTGGGTGCGCCAAGCTTCGCCGCGACCGAGGATAGATTGACGATGACGCCGCCCTCGCCGCCGTTGCGGGTCGACAACCGCTTCACGGCCTCACGTGCGCACAAAATGCTGCCGGTAACGTTGACCGCCATCATGCGCTGAATGCGTTCGGCCGACATATCCTCGACCCGCGCCGACGGCCCGACGATGCCGGCATTGTTGACGAGCGCGCCCAGCGTACCGAATTCGTCCGATGCCGCGAACAGTGCGAGAATGTCCTTCTCGCTGCCGACGTCGCATTTCACCGCAACGGCCTTGCCGTTCTTGCGCTCGATCGAGGAAACAACTTCCTTCGCCGCCGCCTCGTTACTGGCGTAACCGACGACCACGCGAAAGCCGCGCGCCGCGGCGGCGATGGCGGTGGCGCGGCCGATGCCGCGGCTGCCGCCGGTGATAACAACAACCTTGTCCGTCACATCAACCCCCACAAGTCAACGCGCATCGATCCACCGCTCGCGACGCAGGCATCGAACGCCGACGCCAGCAGGCCGATTTCAGAGATCCAGCACCAGACGGGCCGGGTCCTCCAGGCTTTCCTTGACGCGCACCAGGAACGTCACGGCTTCCTTGCCGTCGATCACGCGGTGATCGTAGGACAGCGCCAGATACATCATCGGGCGGACCTCGACCTTGCCCGCAATCACCATCGGCCGTTCCTGGATCTTGTGCATGCCGAGAATGGCCGACTGCGGCGCGTTCAGGATCGGCGTCGACATCAGCGAACCGTAGATGCCGCCATTGGTAATGGTGAAGGTGCCGCCCTGCATCTCGTCGATCTTGAGCTGGCCGTCGCGGGCGCGGCGGCCGTAATCGGCGATCGACTTTTCGATTTCGGAGATCGACTTGTGGTCGCAATCACGCACCACGGGCACGACCAGGCCCTTGTCGGTGCCGACAGCGACACCGATGTGGTAGTAGTTCTTGTAGATCAGGTCGGTGCCGTCGATCTCGGCATTGACGGCCGGGATGTCCTTCAGCGCCTGCACGCAGGCCTTGGTGAAGAAGCCCATGAAGCCGAGCTTCGAGCCGTGCTTCTTCTCGAACACGTCCTTATATTGCGCGCGCATCGCCATGATGTGGCTCATGTCGACCTCGTTGAAGGTCGTCAGCATCGCGGCGGTGTTCTGCACGTCCTTTAGCCGCCGCGCGATGGTCTGGCGCAGCCGCGTCATCTTCACGCGCTCCTCGCGCGCGGCATCGTCGGCGGGCGAAGGCGCGCGAACCTGCACGGCCGCAGCCGGCTGATTGACCGGCGTCGGCGCCGAGGCCGCTTTCTCGATCGCCGCCAGCATGTCGCCCTTGGTGACACGTCCGTCCTTGCCGGAACCCGGAACGGTCGCGGCATCGATGCCGCTTTCGGCGGATAGTTTTCGAACCGACGGCGCCACCGGCGCATCAGCGGGTGCAGCTTTCGGCGCAGCGGCCGGCGCGGGCGCGGCAGCCGGAGCTGCGGCTGCCGGAGCCTTGGCGGGAGCCGCGGCCGGCTTCGCGGCACCAGCCGCGCCGACATTGATCTGCCCGAGCAGCGCGCCGACGGCGACGGTCTCGCCGTCCTTGGCCGCGATCTCGCCGAGCACGCCGGCCGACGGCGCCGGCGCACTTCGATGGTGACCTTGTCGGTCTCGAGCTCGACCAACGGCTCGTCTACGGCCACCGCGTCGCCGGCCTTCTTGAACCAGCGGCCGATGGTGGCTTCCGTCACGGACTCGCCGAGCGTCGGAACACGAATTTCAGTCATGGTCTGTTTCCTCAATACCCTGAAGCAGTCATCAATTCGAAAGTTGCCATCGCCGCCTTGTGCGAGCGATCCAGTACGCCGGTTCGATCACGATCGAACGCTAACGGCGCCGGGTACTGGATGCCCCGTTTTCGCGCGGCATGACGAATGGTGGTTTCCTAGCTCAGCGCCTCATCTAGCATCGCCTTGAGCTGCGCCAGATGCTTCGACATCAAACCGGTGGCGGTTGCCGCCGCCGCCGCGCGGCCGGCGTAGCGCGGACGCCGGTTCGGCGCGTGGATCTGGTTCAGCACCCATTCGAGATAAGGCTCGATGAAGTGCCACGCGCCCATGTTGCGCGGCTCTTCCTGGCACCAGACCACTTCGGCGTTCTTGAAGCGTGCGAGTTCGTGCACCAGTGCCTTCAGCGGCACCGGATAAAGCTGCTCGACGCGCAGGATGTAGATGTCGTCGACGCCGCGCTTCTCGCGTTCCTCGTAGAGATCGTAATAGACCTTGCCCGAGCACAGCACGACGCGGCGAATCTTGTCATCCGCCACCAGCTTGATCTTCTCGTCGGGCAGCATCTGCGCGTCATCGTAGAGGATGCGGTGGAAGGTCGTATCGCTGCCCAACTCGTCGAGCCGCGAGACCGCGCGCTTGTGCCGCAACAGCGACTTCGGCGTCATCACAATCAGCGGCTTGCGGATCTCGCGATGGAGCTGACGCCGCAGCACATGGAAATAATTCGCAGGCGTGGTGGGGTAGACCACCTGCATGTTGTCTTCGGCGCACATCTGCAGGAACCGTTCGAGTCGCGCCGAGGAGTGCTCCGGTCCCTGCCCTTCGTAACCATGCGGCAACAGGCAGACGAGGCCGGACATCCGCAGCCACTTGCGCTCGCCCGAAGAAATGAACTGGTCGAACAGCACCTGCGCGCCATTGGCGAAGTCGCCGAACTGGGCTTCCCACATCGCCAGCGCCTTCGGCTCCGCCAGCGAATAACCGTACTCGAAGCCGAGCACTGCCTCTTCGGACAGCAGCGAGTTGATGACCTCGTAATGGCCCTGGTCGTGCCCGAGGTGGTTGAAGGGGGTGTAGCGGCTCTCGTCTTCCTGGTCGATCAGCACCGAGTGGCGCTGCGAGAAGGTGCCGCGCTCCGAGTCCTGTCCCGACAGTCGGACGTGATGGCCTTCCTGCATCAGCGTGCAGAACGCCAGCGCCTCGCCGGTAGCCCAATCGATGCCGGCGCCGTTGTCGATCGCTTTCGCACGGTTTTCCAGGAAACGCTGGATGGTGCGGTGAACGCGGAAGCCGTCCGGCACCTTGGTGATCTTGCGGCCGATATCCTTGAGGATGCTGACGTCGACGCCGGTGACGCCGCGGCGGGCGTCCTCTTCCTGGTCGGCGGACTTGAAGCCGGCCCATTTGCCGTCGAGCCAGTCGGCCTTGTTGGGCTTGTAGCCGGAGCCCGCCTCAAGCTCGGCATCCAGCCGCGCGCGCCAGTCGGCCTTGGCCTTGTCGACCTCGCCCTCGGTCATCACGCCGTCGGCGATCAGCCGCCTGGCGTAGATTTCCAGCGTGGATGGGTGCGAGGCGATGCGCTTGTACATCACCGGCTGGGTGAACGCGGGCTCGTCGCCCTCGTTGTGACCATGGCGGCGATAGCAGAACATGTCGATGACGACAGGCTTGTGGAACTTCTGGCGGAATTCGATCGCGACCTTGGCCGCGAAGACCACCGCTTCCGGATCGTCGCCGTTCACGTGGAAGATCGGGGCGTCGATCATCTTCGCCACGTCGGACGGATAGGGCGAGGAGCGCGAATAGCGCGGATAGGTGGTGAAGCCGATCTGGTTGTTGACGATGAAATGCAGCGAGCCGCCGGTGCGGTAACCCTTCAGGTCGGAGAGGCTGAAGCACTCCGCCACCACGCCCTGGCCGGCGAACGCCGCGTCGCCGTGCATCAGCATGGGCAGCACGGAAATGCGCATGTCCGGCGGGTCGCCATGCTGATCCTGCTTGGCGCGCACCTTGCCGAGCACGACGGGATCGACGATTTCGAGATGCGACGGGTTCGCCGTCAGCGACAGATGGATCTTGTTGCCATCGAACTCGCGGTCGGACGAGGCGCCAAGATGGTATTTGACGTCGCCGGAGCCTTCGACCGCATCCGGGTTGGCGGAGCCGCCCTTGAATTCATGAAACAGCGCGCGATGCGGCTTGCCCATCACCTGGGTCAGCACGTTGAGCCGGCCGCGATGCGGCATGCCGAGCACGATCTCCTTTACGCCGAGATTGCCGCCGCGCTTGATGATCTGTTCCAGCGCGGGGATCAGCGATTCAGCGCCGTCGAGGCCGAAGCGCTTGGTGCCCGTGAACTTGAGATCGCAGAACTTTTTCAAAGCCTTCCGCTTCGACCAGCTTGTTCAGGATCGCGCGGCGACCCTCGCGGGTGAAACTGATTTCCTTGTCCGGGCCCTCGATGCGCTCCTGGATCCAGGCCTTCTGCGCCGCGTTGGTGATGTGCATGAACTCGACGCCGAGCGTCTGGCAGTAGGTGCGTTCGCAGATCGCGACGATCTCGCGAAGCGAGCCGTATTCGAGGCCGAGCACATGGTCGAGGAAGATCTTGCGGTCGAAATCGGCTTCGACGAATCCGTAGGTGCGCGGATCGAGCTCTTCGCGATCGCGCGGTGCCTCGATGCCAAGCGGATCGAGCTTGGCGTGGAAATGACCGCGCATGCGATAGGCGCGGATCAGCATCAGGGCGCGAACCGAATCGCGCGTCGCCTGGTTGACGTCGGCGGCGGACAGTTCCGCGCCCTTGGCCTGCGCCTTGGCGGCGATCTTGCCGCCGACGGCCTTTTCGACCTGCGCCCAGTTGCCATCAAGCGCGGAGGTCAGCTCGTCGCGCGGCGTCAGCGGCCAGTTGTCCCGGCCCCAGGAAGGGCCTTCGGCATTCTTCGCAACGTCCGCCGAGGTGTCCTTCAGGCTCTTGAAGAACTCCTGCCATTCGGGGTCGACCGAGGCGGCGTCCTGCTCGTAGCGGGCATAGAGGTCGTCGATGTAGGTGGCGTTGGTGCCCTGCAAAAATGAGGAGAGAGCAAATGCTGCGTTCGCGTCCTGGCGAGACATGATGGCGTCCTGGTGATTTTCGGTTTGCGCGTGGAAGACGGCGCATCGCCGATCCGGAAACCGGATCAGCGGGATAATGTACCCCTTATCCTATTTAATGCGAAACTTCGCCCCGAAAAGGACCAAGAATTGAATTAGGATTTCAATTTTTTGGCAAGGGTATGCCCGAGCCGTGCCGGCGACGGGGAGACCGTGATTCCGGCCGATTCCATCGCTGAGGTCTTGGAACCGGCGTCGCCCTTGCCGCCGGAAATGATCGCGCCGGCATGGCCCATGCGGCGGCCGGGAGAGGGCGGTGACGCCGGCGATGAAGCCGACCATCGGCTTCTTGCGGCCGCGCTTGGCCTCGTCCTTGATGAACTGGGCCGCGTCTTCCTCGGCGGAACCGCCGATTTCGCCGATCATGATGATCGAGGTAGTCTTGGGATCGGCCAGGAACATCTCCAGCACGTCGATGAACTCGGTTCCCTTGACCGGGTCGCCGCCGATGCCGACCGCCGTGGTCTGGCCGAGGCCTTCCTGGGTGGTCTGGAACACGGCTTCATAGGTCAACGTGCCCGAACGTGAAACGATCCCGACGCTGCCGGGCTTGAAGATGTTGGCCGGCATGATGCCGATCTTGCATTCGCCCGCGGTCATCACGCCCGGGCAGTTCGGTCCGATCAGCCGCGATTTCGATCCCGATAGCGAACGCTTCACGCGCACCATGTCGAGCACCGGAATGCCTTCGGTGATGCAGACGATCAGCGGAATTTCCGCGTCGATCGCTTCGCAGATCGCGTCGGCCGCGCCTGGCGGCGGGACATAGATCACCGACGCATCGGCGCCTGTCTTCTCGCGCGCCTCGGCGACGGTGTCGAACACAGGCAGGTTGAGATGCTTCGAGCCGCCTTTGCCCGGGGAGGTGCCGCCGACCATCTGGGTGCCGTAAGCAATCGCGGCTTCCGAGTGGAACGTGCCGTTCTTGCCGGTAAAGCCCTGGCAGATGACTTTGGTATTTTTGTCGATCAGAACGGACATGGTTGGTGACGCTTTCGTGTATGATCGGGAAGGAAGGGTTTAGTGGATCCGCCGGTAGACGCCGGTGAGCACATCGGCCCATCCTTCGGCATCAGGTGAGAACTGGATTTTCATGGTGTAGTTGTCGTTGTCGACGACTTCATAGACGTGGCGTGCGTTGCCGCGCAGCGAGCCGCGCACCAGCACCAGCGATTTGCCGCTCCAGCCGCCGGAGGCCGGTGCCGGCGAATAGTAACCGAGCGAATCGTGCCAGAACAATTTATAGGTCCGGTCCTCGCGATCGTAGGTGAACACGCCATGGGTCGCGAAGGTCTCCTTGCCGTCGCGTGTCTGGCGGGCATCCTGGATCAGATAGAATCCGTTGAGGTCGATGCGCGCCACCACATGCGAGGTCGCCGGACCGCCCGCGGTCCAGCGCGACGGATAGACCATCTCTTCGCCAGCCCACTCGCCTGCGAAAACCGCGAGCTTGCGGTGTTCCTCCAGCGGAGTCGGTGCGGCGAGATGGTCAGACATCGCTAGCCTCCCTTGACGGCTTTCACGATTTTCTGTGCGGCATCGTCGAGATTGTCGGCCGGCACCACGTTGAAGCCGGAGTCGCGGATGATCTTCTTGCCGGCGTCGACATTGGTGCCTTCCAGCCGAACTACCAGCGGCACTTTCAGGCCGACCTCCTTCACGGCGGCGACCACGCCTTCGGCGATGATGTCGCATTTCATGATGCCGCCGAAGATGTTGACCAGAATACCCTTCACGTTGGGATCGGCCGTGATGATCTTGAAGGCTGCTGCGACCTTCTCCTTGCTGGCGCCGCCGCCGACGTCGAGGAAATTCGCCGGCTCCATGCCGTAGAGCTTGATGATGTCCATCGTCGCCATGGCAAGGCCGGCGCCGTTGACCATGCAGCCGATGGTGCCGTCGAGCGTGACGTAATTAAGATCGTACTTGGACGCTTCGATTTCCTTGGCGTCTTCTTCGGTCTCGTCACGCAGTGCGGCGACTTCGGGATGGCGATACATGGCGTTGTCGTCGAACGACACCTTGGCGTCGAGCACGCGCAACTGGCCCTGCTTGGTGACGACCAGCGGATTGATTTCCAGCATCGCCATGTCCTTGGCGACGAAGGCGTTGTAGAGCTGCGCCACCAGCTTCTCGGCCTGCTTGGCCAGATCGCCGGAAAGATTGAGCGCCTTCGCCACCGTGCGGCCGTGATGGCCCATGATGCCGGTCGCGGGATCGACCGAGAAGGTCACGATCTTTTCGGGGTTGTTGTGCGCGACTTCCTCGATGTTGACGCCGCCTTCGGTCGAGACCACGAACGACACTTTCGAGGATTCGCGATCGACCAGGATCGAGAGATAGAACTCCTTGTCGATGTCGGAGCCTTCCTCGATGTAGAGGCGGTTGACCTGCTTGCCGTGCGCGCCGGTCTGGATCGTGACCAGGGTCGCGCCCAGCATCTGCTTGGCAAATTCGTTGACCTCGGCAACGGACTTGGCGATGCGGACGCCGCCCTTGTCGCCGGCTGAGGCTTCCTTGAACTTGCCTTTGCCGCGGCCGCCGGCGTGGATCTGGCTCTTCACCACCCAGATCGGACCGGGAAGTGTCTTGGCGGCGGCATCGGAATCCGAAGCCTTCAGGACAGGCACGCCGCGAGAAATAGGCACGCCGAACTCATGCAGCAGAGCCTTGGCCTGGTATTCATGGATATTCATCTGGACGTTCCCCAAAACCCAATGCGGCGAGTTCTACAGTTCACCGTCATTGGTAGTTGGCATACCATATACCAAGCAAACTGCAACCCGAAAAGGCTCTAGGCCCAAAACCGGGCCGAGATCCCAACGAAATCAACGTCCGAGCAGGTCGGGCGCGATCTTCTTGCAGGCATCGACGAGGCCCTGAACGGCACCCACCGACTTGTCGAACGCTTCGCGATCCTTGCCGGCAAGTTCGATCTCGACGATACGCTCGACGCCCTTCGAGCCGATGACAACGGGAACGCCGACATACATGTCCTTCACGCTGTATTCGCCATTGAGGTAGGCGGCGCAGGGTAGCACGCGCTTCTTGTCCCTCAGGTAGCTCTCGGCCATCGCGACCGCGGAAGCGGCGGGCGCGTAGAAGGCCGAACCGGTCTTCAGGAGGTTGACGATTTCGGCCCCGCCATTGCGGGTACGATCGACGATCTCGTCGATGCGCGCCTGCGAGGTCCAGCCCATCTTGACCAGATCAGGCAGCGGGATGCCGGCCACCGTGGAATAGCGCACCAGCGGCACCATGGTGTCGCCATGGCCGCCGAGCACGAAGGCGGTGACGTCTTCGACGGAAACGTTGAACTCGTCGGCCAGGAAATAGCGGAAGCGCGAGGAATCCAGCACACCCGCCATGCCGACCACCTTCTTGTGCGGCATGCCGGAAGCCTTCTGCAGCGCCCACACCATCGCGTCCAGCGGGTTGGTGATGCAGATGACGAACGCGTCAGGGGCATACTTCTTGATGCCGGCGCCGACTTGCTCCATGACCTTGAGATTGATGCTCAGGAGATCGTCGCGGCTCATGCCGGGCTTGCGCGGCACGCCGGCGGTGACGATGCAGACCTTGGCATTGTCGAGCGCCTCGTAGGAATTGGCGCCGGTGAAATGCGCGTCGAAGCCGTCGACCGGCGAAGATTGCGCGATATCGAGCGCCTTGCCCTGCGGCACGCCTTCGGCGATATCGAACATCACGACGTCGCCGAGCTCCTTCAGGCCAATGAGGTGAGCCAGCGTTCCGCCGATCTGACCGGAGCCAATCAAAGCAATCTTGTCGCGCGCCATGGGAAATTTGTCCTTCTGAAACGAAGAGGAGGGTTGGATAGTCAGCCGGATGGCTGGTTATCCCTTTCGATTGACCGGTTCAAGCCGGGGCGTGCCCAATTCTCGGTCCTGCCTTGATTTCGGTCAGGCATGCCAGGACCTTCGCAACCGTCATTGCGAGCGAAGCGAAGCGATCCACCTCTCCGCGCCGGGATAGATGGATTGCTTCGTCGCTTCGCTCCTCGCAATGACGGCGGAGAGACTAGGTCTCCACCAGTCTACGTCTCCACCAGTCCCGTGCTGGCCCCGCTCGCTGCGGAATCCTTCCGCCCGTGCGGGAGCGCCAGGTAGGATTCGGAGCTCATTTCGATCAGCCGCGACGAGGTCCGCTTGAACTCGTTGGCCTCGATGCCCTCGGTCGCCAGGTACAGCGACACCGGTTCGGCCTCGGCCGACGCCATCAGCTTCACCGCGTTGTCATAAAGCGTATCGATCAGCGAGATGAAACGCTTGGCGGCGTTGCGCTCGGCATAGTCCATCACCGGAATGCGGTCGATCAGAATGGTGTGATAGTCGTGCGCCAGCCGCAGATAGTCCGACGCGGCGAGCGGCTTTTCGCAGATGTCGGCGAACGCAAATCGCGCAACGCCGTGCGCGGAACAGGGTACGTGCAGGATGCGGCCCTTGATCGCAATATCGCGCGGCTTGCAGGGCGCGTTGCCGGTCATCTTGCCCCAGGCCCGGTCGAGCGCCGCACCGGCTTCATCATCCGGAGGCACCAGCCACATCTTCACGCCGGTGAGCTTTTCCAGGCGAAAATCCGTGCGCGCATCGAGCCGCAGCACGTCCATGTGATCTGCGATCTGCGCGATGAAGGGCAGGAACAGTGCGCGGTTGAGGCCGCCTTTGTACAGGTCGTCGGGCGCGACGTTCGAGGTCGCCACCACGACGGTGCCGAGTTCGAACAGTTTCGAGAACAGCCGCCCCAGGATCATGGCGTCGGCGATATCGGTGACGTGGAATTCGTCGAAGCACAAAAGCCAGGCCTCGTCGAAGATCGCATTCGCCGTCAGCGCGATGACGTCGCCGTCGCCGATCTCGCCGCGCGCGATGTTCTGGCGATAGCCGTAGATCCGCTCATGGACCTCGGCCATGAACTCGTGAAAATGGGCGCGGCGCTTGTGCTGGACCGGGCTCTGCTGAAAGAACAGGTCCATCAGCATGGTTTTGCCGCGGCCGACCTCGCCGTGAATATAAAGCCCCCGCGGCGGGGGCTCATCCTTGTCGGCGAACAGCCGGCCGAGCAGGCTCTGCTTACGCAACGGCTTGTAGCTCGAAAGCCGCTCCTCAAGCGCTGAGAACGCCTCGGCGGCTTCGGCCTGCGCGGGATCGGCCTCGATGGCGCCGGAGGAAACCAAAGCCTGGTAATGCGCGCGGAACGAGATGGGTTGGGTCGACAGCATGGCCCCCTTTCGGCCTCACCGCGCCGAAAATTGCAAGCCGCGAATTGGTGCTGGGGGTATGCAAACACAGCCGGTCATACCCGCGAAAGCGGGTATCCAGTACGCCGCGGCCCCTCGGTTCTATCTCAGGTGTCTCTGGCATACTGGATCATCCGCTTTCGCGGATGATGACGGCGGTGGACGTGACGCGCACCAAGCCTCACGCGCTCAGCGCGTAGGAATCCTCGACCACATAGGGCCCGCCTCCGGTGGAGGCGCGGGAGGAGAACAGCACGAAGCGCGACGCCAGGAACGTGCGGCTCGGGAAATAGCCGCGCACCGACAGATAATCCGCGACGTCCTGGCTCGACGCGTCATGCAGCCGCGCCAGCGTTACATGGGGGATGAACTTGCGCCCCTCGGGATCGAGCCCGAGCCGTTGCAACAGCCGTTCGAGTTCGGCCTGCAACTCGATCAGCGGCCGGCTCGGCTCGACGGAAGCGACCACCGCACGCGGTTTCCTGCCGCCAAAACTCTGCAGGCCCTGCACCTTGACCTCGAACGGCTTGCGATTGATCCGAAACAGCATCGAGGCGATTTCATTCGCCGACATGCCGTCGATATCGCCGATGAAGCGCAAGGTGACGTGGTAATTTTCGGGATCGATCCAGCGTGCGCCGGGAAGGCCGCCACGCAAATTGGAAAGGCTCTGGCTGATCTCGGCCGGAATTTCCAGTCCAGCAAACAAACGTGGCATCGCATGACTCCCGATGCTTGGGCATGACCTTGAAAAGGACCATGTCCTGTAACAGCGCCCGGCGACGAATCACCGATAGTTATTTTCTAGCCGACTTATGTGACTCTGCGAAGCACGGGGCGTTTACGGACTGGAAACCTTCGAGGAAAACGCCGCCTAATCTTATCTGCTGCCGCTTTTTCAACTCCGTTGCCCGGAGATCGTGCCAATCAATGCCTCCACCTTGGGCAGAATATTCTTCACGATGATATCGACGCCGTCAGCGGTCGGATGGATCCCGTCGGCCTGGTTGAACTTGGCGTCGGCTGCGACCCCCTCCAGGAAAAATGGATAGAGCGGCACGCCGAAGGATTTCGAAAGCTCCGGATAGATCGCGTTGAAGCGGGCGGCATAGTCGCTGCCGTAATTGGGCGGGGCCAGCATTCCGCACAGCAGAACGGCGATCTTGCGCGCCTTCAGCCGCGTCAGGATGTCGGTCAAGGCGGCGCGGGTGGCGGCGGGGTCGATCCGCGCAGGGCGTCGTTGGCGCCCAGTTCGAGGATCACCGCCTCGGTTCCCTCGGGGATCGACCAATCCAGCCGGTCGCGACCGCCGGAAGAGGTATCGCCGGACACCCCGGCGTTGATGACGTCGACCTTTATCCCCTTATCACTCAAGGCTTTTTGCAAACGCGCCGGGAACGCCGCCGTGGCGGACAGGCCCAGGCCGGCGCTCAGGGAATCGCCGAAAACGACCATTTTGACCGGCTTGTCCGGCGCAGCGGCCGGGCTTTGGGCAAAAGCCGGTCCCGCCGTCATCAAAGCCATAATCAACACGCGTATGTGCGCAAACATCCGTTTCCAGCCCTCGACCCGAGCGGTGGAAGTGCCATATGACCGAGCCATGGACAGTCTCATCGAACCCTCTTCACTGACCGGCGTCGAGCCGGACACCATTTCCATCTCCAACGTCAACCTCTCGCTCGGCACAGGCGCCGCACGCGTTCATATCCTGAAAGATATCAGCCTTCGTGTGGCATCCGGCGAAGCGATCGGCCTGATCGGACCGTCAGGTTCGGGCAAATCGACCTTGCTGATGGTGATGGCGGGGTTGGAACGTCCTGACAGCGGAGAGGTGGTGGTGAGCGGCACGCCGTTCAATGCCCTTGACGAGGACGCGCTGGCCCGCTTCCGCGGACGCCGGGTCGGCATCGTGTTCCAGTCGTTTCATCTGATCCCGACCATGACCGCGCTGGAAAACGTCGCGGTGCCGCTGGAGCTCGCCGGCAATCCCGACGCCGCGCAGCGCGCGGCGCAGGAACTGACGTCCGTCGGACTCGGCGATCGCCTGCACCACTATCCGACTCAATTGTCCGGCGGCGAACAGCAGCGCGTTGCGCTGGCTCGCGCGCTGGCACCCGATCCCGCAATACTTGTGGCGGACGAGCCGACCGGCAATCTCGACGAGGCGACCGGAAGGCAGATTGTCGATCTGCTGTTCACCAAACATGCCGAGCGCGGCATGACGCTGGTGCTGGTGACGCACGACACCTCGCTCGCGCAGCGCTGCGACCGAGTGGTGCGGCTGCGTTCGGGCCGTATCGACGGACATTCATGACCGCCATCTCCGAACCCGTTTACCGCAGCCGCGCATCATCGCTGGCGGTGCGCTATGCCCTGCGCGAGCTGCGTGGCGGCCTGCGCGGTTTTTACGTCTTCATCGCCTGCATCGCGCTCGGCGTGATGGCGATTGCCGGCGTCGGCTCGGTCGCAGCCAGCCTCAGCGAGGGTTTGACGCGCGAGGGCCGCACGTTGCTGGGCGGCGACGTTGCGTTTTCGCTGATCCAACGCGAAGCCAAGCCGGAAGAAATCGCCTTCCTGCGTGCGCGCGGCCAGGTGTCGGTAGCGGCCGCGCTGCGCGTCATGGCCCGCGGCAATGACGGCAAGCTGGCGCTGGTCGAGCTCAAGGCCGTGGACGGCAACTACCCGATGCTCGGGCAGGTGACGCTCGATCCCAAAATGCCGATGGCGGATCTGTTCGCCGAGCGCGACGGCGCGTTCGGCGCGGCGGTCGATTCCATCCTGCTGGCGCGGCTCGATCTCAAGCTCGGCGACCGCATCAGCATCGGCGCCGCCACGTTCCAGATCCGCAGCGTGGTCACAGCCGAGCCGGACAAGCTCGCCGGCAATGTCGGTCTGGGGCCGCGCGTTCTGGTCAGCGAGCCGAGCCTGCGCGCCACCGGATTGTTGCAGCCCGGCAGCCTGGTGCGCTGGATCTACCGAGTAAAGCTGCCGGACAATGCGGCGGACGAACGGGCCGCGGCCCAGTTGGTCAGCAGTGCCCGCAGCGCCCTGCCGGAAGCCGGCTGGTGGATCCACAGCCGCGACAATGCCTCGCCGCAGCTCGAACGCACCATCAATCGCTTCACCCAGTTCCTGACGCTGGTTGGCCTCGCCGCACTTCTGGTCGGCGGCGTCGGCGTCGCCAACGCGGTCAAGAGCCATATCGATCGCCGCCGCGACGTCATCGCCTCGTTCAAGGCGCTCGGCGCCACCGGCCGCGACGTCTTCACGATCTATCTGACCCAGGTGGTCATGCTGGCCGGGATCGGCTCGGTGATCGGGTTGGCCGCCGGCGCGGCTTTGCCGTTCGCCATCGTCGGCGTGTTCGGGAAGCTACTGCCGCTGCCGGTAATCCCGGCTCTGCATGCCGATGAACTGGCGCTGTCGTTCGTCTATGGCCTGCTCACCGCGCTCGCCTTCGGATTATGGCCGCTCGGCCGGGTGCACGACGTGCCGGTTGCGGCGCTGTTTCGCGAGGAGGTCGCGCGTGAATGGCATCGCCCGCGCTGGAGTTATCTTGCGCTAATGGCCGTGGTGATTGTGCTGCTGGTCGCGGTGGCGATCGGGCTTGCATACGACAAGCGGGTCGCGGCCGTGTTCGTCGCCTCCTCGGTTGCAGTGTTTGCGCTGCTGCGTGGCGTCGCCGCGGGCCTGATGGCGCTGGCGCGCCGGCTGCCCCGCAGCCGGATCACCATGTTGCGGCTGGCGATCGCCAACATCTACCGGCCCGCCGCGCTGACACCCTCGGTCGTGATGTCGCTCGGCCTCGGGCTCGCGGTCCTGGTCACGATCACCCAGATCGACGGCAATCTTCGCCGGCAGTTCCTGGCCGCGCTGCCGGAGCGCGCGCCCTCGTTCTATTTCATCGACATTCCGACCGCCGACGCCGATCGCTTCGGCGCCTTCCTCAAACAGCTCGCGCCGCAATCGACTGTAGAGGATGTGCCGATGCTGCGCGGGCGCATCGTCGGCGCCCGCGGCGTCAAGGCCGACGAACTCAAGCCGTCACAGGATACCGAATGGGTGCTGCAGAGCGATCGCGGCCTGACCTATACCAATGAAGTTCCCAAGGGTTCCAAGGTCGTCGAGGGCGAATGGTGGAGCGCGGCCTACAACGGACCGCCGCTGGTCTCGATGGAGAAGAAGATCGCCGACGGGCTGAAGCTCAAGATAGGCGACGAGATCGTCGTCAACGTGCTCGGCCGCGACATCCCGGCCCGGATCAGCAATCTGCGCAACGTCGACTGGCAGGGGCTCGGCATCAATTTCGTGCTGGTGTTCTCGCCCAACGCCTTCAAAGGCGCGCCGCACAGCCATGTCGCGACCCTGTCGGAGGTCCACCCGGAGCCGGCCGGCGACGCCCGGATCATCAAGCAGGTGGCCGAGGCCTTTCCGACGGTGACCAGCGTCCGGGTCCGCGAGGCGCTGGAAACCATCGGCACGGTTGTCACCAACCTGGTGCTCGCGATCCGCGGCGCCAGTGCAGTGACGCTGATATCGGCCATCCTGGTGTTGGGCGGCGCGCTCGCCGCCGGCCATCGCCACCGGGTCTACGACGCTGTCATCCTGAAGACGCTGGGCGCGACCCGGGCGCGCCTGCTCGGCGCCTATGCGCTGGAATATCTGATGATCGGTTTGGCCACGGCGGTTTTCGGCGTGATCGCGGGTTCGATCGCGGCATGGCTGATCGTGACGCGGCTGATGACGCTGAGTTTCATCTGGCAGGCCGGCAGCGCCGCCGGCGTGGTCGCCGCCGCCCTGATCGTCACGGTAGGTCTGGGGCTCGCCGGGACGTTGTTGGCCCTAAACCAGAAACCGGCCAGCGTGTTGCGGAATTTGTGACAATTTGTAGCGGACCGCAGGGCGGGGTTAACGCTGCTTTTGCTTGGAAATGACAGCAGAAGCGACATTCAGCCGCGCGTGGAAGCTTGCGTTGAATGTGTTAGTTTCCCACATACCAGCCAAGTTCAGTGGCCGGTTTGATGACCCAGGATTAATGTCAGCAAATCGGGATATCTGAGATAGAAATCTAACCGGCGCCGCAAACCCCTTGCGCTCCGCCGGGCAACCAACGGGAATTCGACCATGTCGGACCTAGACCGTAACTACGTTTCTCCTTTCGGCCGGGCCGCCGGGCGCGTTGATGCCGCGACCGTCGATGCCGGTCTGCGCGCCTACATGCTGCGCATCTACAACTATATGAGCATCGGCCTGGCCATCACCGGCCTCGCAGCGCTCGGCGTCTACATGGCCGCCGTAACCACCGATCAGGCCGGCGCCGCCGCCAAGTTCGGCAACGCTTTCCTGACGCCGTTCGGCTACGCGATGTATGTCAGCCCGCTGAAGTGGCTGTTCATCCTCGCGCCGCTGGTCATGGTGTTCGCGATCTCGGCCGGCATCAACCGGCTGCGGCCTGCGACCGCCCAAATGCTGTTCTGGGTGTTCTCGGCGCTGATGGGCATTTCGCTGTCGTCGATCTTCCTGGTGTATACGCACACCTCGATCGTGCGGGTGTTCTTCATCACCGCGGCAACCTTCGGCGCGCTGAGCCTCTACGGCTACACCACCAAGCGTGACATGAGCGGCATGGGATCGTTCCTGTTCATGGGCCTGATCGGCGTCATCATCGCCAGCCTGGTCAATCTGTTCCTGGCGAGCTCGATGCTGCAGTTCATTGTCTCGGTGGTCGGCGTGCTGGTGTTCGCGGGCCTCACCGCCTGGGATACCCAGCGGCTGAAGAACGACTACATCTACGGCTATGCCTCTCAGGGCGGCGAAGTTGCGGAGAAGGCAGCGATTACCGGTGCGCTGTCGCTCTATTTGAACTTCATCAACCTGTTCACGCTGCTGCTGCAGCTGCTCGGCCAGCGCGACTAAGCGCTACCGCAGAGATTACCGAGTTGAAGCCCCGGCCTCACGGCCGGGGCTTTTTCTTTGAGCTGGCTCGGTCTCCCCTCTCCCCTTGTGGGAGAGGGTGGCTCGCATCGCAGATGCGAGACGGGTGAGGGTTGTTTCCGCGGAGACAGACCCCTCAACCGGCACGGACTTTGTCCGTGCCACCTTCCCCACCCAACTCGGGTCTACCCGAGTTGGGCATCCTAAATTTGTCGAAGTCGGATGAATCCGACTTCGATGGGAGAAGGAAGAAGCGTCAAACAGCGGCGAAACCAACTTCCCTTCTGCAAGAAAGAATTTAATCTCCTCTCATGTCCGCTCCCGAAATCCGGCCCGCTACCGAGGCCGATCTCCCCGCCATCACCGAAATCTACGAGCACGCGGTGCGCTATGGCACGGCGACGTTCGAGCTGATTCCGCCCGATCTCGCCGAGATGACCCGGCGATTCCGGGCGCTGATGGATGGCGGCTTTCCCTATTTCGTCGCCGCGGTTGACGGCGGTGTCGTCGGATATGCCTATGCCGGCCCGTACCGGCCGCGGCCGGCGTATCGTTTCACGGTGGAGAATTCGGTCTATTTGCAGCCGTCGACCCACCGGCGCGGCATCGGCCTGCAGTTGTTGCAGCGGCTGATCGCGGAATGCGAGGCGCGCGGCTACCGGCAGATGATCGCGGTGATCGGCGATTCCGCCAATGCCGGCTCGATCGGCGTCCACACCAAGACGGGCTTCCAGATGATCGGGACGCACCCCAGTGTCGGCTTCAAGTTCGGCCGCTGGCTCGACACGGTGATGATGCAACGCGCGCTCGGCGATGGCGCGACGACGTTGCCGGGGGATTGAGTGAGCTCAGGCTTCGTAGCCTGGATGGAGCGAAGCGCAATCCGGGTCAGTCTCGCGAGCGGATGCGGTATTCCCGGATTACGCGGAGCGCCTGTCATCGGGCGCGCATTCGCGACCCGTTGGCTCCTCCGGGCTACAAGGCCCCGACTTACACCAGCGCCAGCTTGCGGTCGATCGCGAGCAGCACGCGCTCAAGCTCGTGGCCGCGGCGCAGGATCAGTCCGGTCGCCGAGATCACGCTGTACATGCCCTGCTTGCGCGCGAGCCGCGGATCTTTCTCGATGCGATAGATCGGCACTTCGGACGCGCGGCGGAACACCGAGAACACCGCACGGTCTTTCAGAAAGTCGATGGCATAGTCGCGCCACTCGCCATCGGCGACCATGCGCCCGTACAGATTGAGAATACGATTGAGTTCGAGACGATTGAACGTGACGCGATTCGGCAGGCTCGCAGTGGCGGCGCGCGCCACCGCGCGGCTTTCGCTTGGATCAGTGTCCTCCGATATCGAGCTCATGGAGCGCCTCCTTCATCTCAGGCATGCTCTCTCATTCCGAAAACCGGTCCCCACTTGTCGGGAGCACGCCGAGGACGACATGATCGCGCTAACCGCAGGTCGCCGCAAGTGGGTTGTAAAGTCGAAGGAAACACCACGAATCGCCGGAAATCGCAGGAAATTAGAGTCACGGGATCGTTAGCGGAATCTTATTGCTGCCCCACTTCTGCCCATCGCCCGCCCCGCTGACTTGCGAGAAGGTAATCCTGCGTTGGCCCGGTCCTTTCGGTTCCGGATTCCTCAGCCCCCAGCCCCCGGGGCCGTCGGGATCGGGCCTGTTCGCAGGGGAGTTAATCCCGACACTGGGCCAACGAAAGTTGGTCCTTTTTCGTTTTTGGGTTCCGTTCGGGGGCTTGGCCGCCGTAGCACCTCAGCGCGCATCAACCTGCGCGGCTGCGCGACATCCGTTTAGGAAATTCCGAAAACAACTAGCGGAGCGCGGTGTAGGCGGCGCCGAGCATCGCGCCCGGCTTCTCGCGACTGCCGTCCTGGACGTAGACCACCGCGGCGTCGACGCCATCGCGGGAAATATTTTCAAGCGGCACGGTCCAGCTTCCCGAACTGCCGTTCCAGTCGCCTACCTTCAGGAGATTACGCACCACATTGTAGTAGGTGACCTCCTGGCCGCGATTCTCGCCGCGACCGATCATGATCGGGATCGCCTTCGAGACCGAACAGATCCAGACTTCGCCGCGTGCCGCCGCCGCAGGCACCCTGCTGGCCGCCACCGACACATTGATCAGTTTTCCGGACAACGTCATCGTCACCGGCACCGACATCACGCCGTCGGCCTTGCTTGTATTCATGATCGCGCCTTCGATGCCGGCGCGATCGCTGCCGATCACTTGCGTCGAACCATTGACGATCACCTGCGGCGTATAGAGATTGCGATCGCCGCGTGCCTGCGAATAGGCTTTCTGACGCGCGCTGAACCGCTTGTCCGCCAGAGTGTCCTTCCAGCCGAGATAATCCCAATAATCAATCGGCATGCTCAGCGCGATCACGGACGGATCCTTGGCGAGCTCGCCGATGATCTTGTCGGCGGGCGGACAGGACGAGCAGCCTTGCGAGGTGAACAGTTCAACCACCGCGCGCGGTTCAGTAGCGTGGGCTGGGCGGACGAGGGCGATGATTACGCAGACGCCGAGCGCACCGGACCATCGCGATATGCAATTATAGGCCGTCATCGCTGCCATACTGAGAACCGGTGGTAGTGTTTTCCATCCGTATTTGTACGGGGCATGATTTGATTCCCTAAAAGCGTGCCCCAGACGCGCGAAAGCGGCCTTTTCATAGGCCGCCTTCTTCTTGGTCGCCACTCACTTCGCAGTGAGGCACTGATCACAAATCCGCGTCAAGCGGCTAGTTTCCGCAGCACGTAATGCAGAATGCCGCCGTTGCGGTAGTATTCGAGCTCGTCGAGGGTATCGATCCGGCACAGCAGCGGCACGCGCTGCAGCGAACCATCGCTGGACACGATCTCCACGGTCAGGGTCTGACGCGGCTTCAGATCGCCCTGCAGCCCGCGAATGGTCACCGTCTCGTCGCCCTTCAGGCCCAGCGACGTCCACGAAGTGCCGTCCTCGAAGGTGAGCGGCAGCACGCCCATGCCGACCAGGTTGGAGCGATGGATGCGCTCGAAGCTCTGGCAGATCACGGCGCGAACGCCGAGCAGCCGCGTGCCCTTTGCGGCCCAGTCGCGCGACGAACCGTTGCCGTATTCGGCGCCGGCGAACACCACCAGCGGCACCTGCTCCGCCTGGTACTTCATCGCCGCGTCGTAGATCGACATCTGCTCGCCGTCGGGCCAGTGCTTGGTGAGGCCGCCTTCCGGAATGTTGCCGTCGGCGCCCTTCAGCATGAAGTTCTTGATGCGGATGTTGGCGAAGGTGCCGCGCATCATGATCTCGTGATTGCCGCGCCGCGTGCCGTACTGGTTGAAATCGGCCGGACGCACCTGATGCTCCGAGAGGAATTTTCCTGCCGGAGAGGTCAGCTTGATCGCGCCGGCCGGCGAGATGTGGTCGGTGGTGATCTTGTCGCCGAACATCGCCAGAATCCGCGCATCGACGACGTCGACGATCGCTTCCGGCTCTTTCTTCATGCCCTCGAAGTAGGGCGGGTTCTGCACATAGGTCGAGCTCATGTTCCAGCGGTAGGTCTCGCTCTCGACGGTCTTGATCTTGCGCCAGTTGGTGTCGCCCTTGAACACGTCGGCGTAACGCTTCTTGAAGATCGTCGCCGTGACGAACTTCTTCATGTAGGCATTGATTTCCTTTGTGGTCGGCCAGATGTCCTTCAGGTAGACCGGCTTGCCGTCCTTGCCGATGCCGATCGGCTCGACCGCGAGATCCTTGGTCACGGTGCCCGCCAGCGCATAGGCGACGACCAGCGGCGGCGACGCCAGATAGTTCGCCTGCACGTCCGGGCTGACGCGGCCTTCGAAGTTGCGATTACCCGACAGCACGGCCGCGGCAACGATGCCGTTGTCGTTGATCGACTTCGAAATTTCCTCCGGCAGCGGGCCGGAATTGCCGATGCAGGTGGTGCAGCCGAAGCCGATCAGGTTGAAGCCGACCTTGTCGAGATCCTTCTGCAGGCCGGAATTGGCGAGATACTCCGCCACCACCTGGCTGCCCGGCGCCAGCGACGTCTTCACCCACGGCTTCGCCTTCAAGCCCTTGGCGGTAGCGTTGCGCGCGAGCAGGCCGGCGCCAATCAAGACGCTGGGGTTGGAGGTGTTGGTGCAGGAGGTGATCGCCGCGATCACGACGTCGCCATGGCCGAGATCGAAATCGCGGTTCTCGACCGAATAGCGCGCAGAACCGTCCTCGGGCTTCTTGTATTCACCGGCCAGCGCGGTGGCGAAGCCAGCTGCAACGGCTGGCAGGGCGACGCGGCCCTCGGGGCGCTTTGGTCCGGCCATCGACGGCACCACGTCGGCAAGATCGAGCGTCAGCGTTTCCGTGAACACCGGATCGGCGGACTTGGCGGTGCGGAACAGGCCCTGCGCCTTGGCGTAAGCCGCTACCAGCGCGACGCGGTCCGCCTTACGGCCGGAGGTCTTGAGGTAATCGATGGTCGCGGCATCGACCGGGAAGAAACCGCAGGTCGCGCCATATTCCGGCGCCATGTTGCCGATGGTCGCCTTGTCCGCGACCGAGAGGTAATCGAGGCCAGGGCCGAAGAATTCGACGAACTTGCCGACCACGCCCTGCTTGCGCAGCATCTGGGTCACCGTCAGCACGAGATCGGTCGCGGTGACGCCTTCCTTGAGCTGGCCCTTGAGCTTGAAGCCGACCACTTCCGGCAACAGCATCGACAGCGGCTGGCCGAGCATGCAGGCTTCCGCCTCGATGCCGCCGACGCCCCAGCCGAGCACGGCGAGGCCGTTGACCATGGTCGTGTGCGAGTCGGTGCCGACAAGCGAATCCGGATAGGCGACTTCAAAGGTGCCGGTCTTCCTGCCGACCGTCATCTTCTGCTTCTTGGTCCACACCGTCTGCGCGAGATATTCGAGATTGACCTGATGGCAGATGCCGGTGCCGGGCGGCACCACGGAGAAATTCGAAAACGCCTTCTGGCCCCACTTTAGAAACTCGTAGCGTTCCTGGTTCTGCTTGTATTCCTCGACCACGTTTTTGCCGAACGCCTTGTTGTCACCGAAGAAGTTGACGATGACCGAGTGGTCGATGACGAGATCGACCGGCACCAGCGGGTTGATCTTCTCGGCGTCGCCGCCGAGCGCCTGCATCGCATTACGCATCGCGGCGAGATCGACCACCGCCGGCACGCCGGTGAAATCCTGCATCAGCACGCGCGCCGGGCGGAATGCGACTTCGTGCTCGAGCTTGCGCTTGCGGAGCCATTTCGACACCGCGACGATGTCGGCCTTCTTGACCGTGCGGTCGTCCTCGTTGCGCAGCAGGTTTTCCAGCAGCACCTTCATCGAATAGGGAAGTTTGGAAATCCCCTTCAGACCGTTCTTCTCGGCGGCGGGCAGGCTGTAATAGACGTAGGTCTTGCCACCGACCTTGAGGGTCTTGCGGCATTTGAAGCTGTCGAGCGAGGTCATGTCAGGAAATCCCAATTCTTAGTTATACCCGGCAAGGGTATTTTAACACCGTCAGCAAGGCCCAGCCTATTGGCTTGCAGCCGCCGATTGTGTGCTGCATCAAGTTCCGGGCTTATAGAATCTTTCTAGAAGCGCCGCCACACCGGCAAACGTGCTGCAGCAATGCGGTGCCCACAAATTCTGACGCGGTACCCATCAATTTCAGAGGGCTGTGCGGGGACAACATGCGGCTCTCGGGACGCCAAATCAGCTGCATCAGGGGCGGCCGCGACGTGTTCTCCGGCCTCGATTTCGAAGCCTCATCGGGTGAGGCACTGGCCGTGGTCGGCCCGAACGGATCGGGCAAGACCTCGCTGCTGCGCCTGATTGCGGGCCTGCTGACGCCGGCGGGCGGATCGATCGATCTGGAAGGTGGCGAGGCCGAACTGACCCTGCCGGAGCAATCCCACTATCTCGGCCATCGCGATGCACTGAAGCCCGCACTGAGCGCGCTGGAAAACCTGTCGTTCTGGCGGGATTTTCTCGGTGGCAACGCAGAAGACATCGGCCAATGCCTCAAAGCCGTGGGGCTCGGACACGCCACGCATCTGCCGGCGGCATTTCTCTCGGCCGGCCAGCGGCGGCGACTTTCGATCGCGCGGCTGCTCGTGGCGCAGCGACCGGTCTGGCTTCTGGACGAGCCGACCTCGGCGCTCGATACCGCCGGTCAGGATCTGTTCGAAGGTGTGATGAAAGACCATCTCGCACGCGGCGGCATTATCGTCGCCGCCACCCATACCCCGCTTGGAATCGAGGCAAGAGAACTGCGGATGGGGGGCGCGACATGACCGCCCTCGCCGCGCTGATTCGGCGGGATATCAAGATCGCCCTTCGCGTCGGCGGCGGCGCGCTGATCGGCGTGCTGTTTTTCCTCACGGTCACGGTGCTGATGCCGTTCGCGATCGGACCGGAGCTGCCGCTGCTCACGCGGCTCGGGCCGGCGATCCTCTGGCTCGGCGCGCTGCTGGCCAGCTTGCTTACGCTCGACCGCCTGTTCACGGCCGATCACGAGGATGGATCGCTCGATCTGATCGTGATGGGCCGGACGCCGCTGGAACTGGCCTGCGCCGCGAAAGCGCTGGCGCACTGGCTCGCCGCCGGACTGCCGCTGATCGCGGCGACGCCCGTGCTCGGGCTGATGCTCAATCTCGACGCCACGGCGACCTCGGCGGTGGCGTTGACGCTGCTGGCGGGAACGCCGGCGCTGACGTTCACCGGGATGATCGGGGCGGCGCTCGCCGTGACACTGCACCGCGGCGGCCTGTTGCTGGCGGTGCTGGTGCTGCCGCTGTCGATCCCGGTACTGATCTTCGGCGTCGCGGCGTCGCAGGCGGCCATAACCGGTCCGCTGTCATTTGGAACACCGTTTTCGATCCTCTGCGCGCTCTCGCTGGTCAGTTTCGTGGTCGGACCGTTTGCCGCCGCGGCCAGCCTGCGGCACGGTCTGGACTGATTACGATCTGACGCCGATCAACTCTCGCGGAGACGATATGAAACAAACCAAGCCGCATTGCCTGCCCCGCCGCTGACGACTATCAGGATGCCATGACGCTGATCGACCTCGCCAACCCCACGAAGTTCCTGTCGCTGACGGCGCGCGTGCTGCCATGGCTGGCGGGCGCGACCGCGATGCTGCTGCTGGTTGGCTTCTACCAGGCGGCGATGGCGCCCGACGACTATCAGCAGGGCGCCACCGTAAAGATCATGTTCGTCCACGTGCCGAACGCGTGGCTGGCGATGTTCGTGTGGGGCGTGATGAGCCTGGCCGCCCTTGGAACGCTGGTGTGGCGGCATCCGCTCGCCGATGTCGCGGCAAAAGCGGCGGCGCCGATCGGCGCCGCCTTCACTTTTCTCGCGCTGGTCACCGGCTCGCTGTGGGGACGGCCGATGTGGGGCACCTATTGGGAATGGGATGCGCGGCTTACCTCGGTGCTGATCCTGTTCCTGATGTATCTCGGCCTGATGGCGCTTTGGCGCGCGGTGGACGATCCCTCCCGCGCGGCGCGGGCCGCCGCCATCCTGACGCTGGTCGGTGCGCTCAATCTGCCGATCATCAAATTCTCGGTCGACTGGTGGAACACGCTGCATCAACCGGCCTCGGTGATGCGGATGGGCGGCCCTTCGCTCGACCGCGCATTTCTGATTCCGTTGCTGGTGATGGCGATCGGATTTTCGCTGCTCTTCGTCACGCTGCATCTGGCGGCGATGCGCAACGAGATCCTGCGCCGCCGCGTCCGCAGCTTGCAGATGATGCAAGCCAGCCAACAGGCGGCGTAACGCGATGTCGCTCGGACCGTACGCCTCGTTCATCGTGACGTCCTATACGCTGGTAGCGGCGGTGGTGCTGCTCCTCATCGTCTGGATTGCGCTCGATTATCGCCAGCAGAAGGAACGCCTGCGCGAACTCGAAGCCAGCGGCGTCACCCGACGATCCGGCCGCACGGCAACGGACATCCGATGAGCGCACCGCCCACCACACCGGACGCATCGCCGCGCAGCCGCCGCTGGCTGGTGGCGCTGCCGCTGATCGGCTTCATGGCCGTCGCCGGGCTGTTCCTGTTGCGGCTGTATGGCGGCGATCCCTCGAAGATCCCCTCTGCCCTGATCGGCCGCCCGGCGCCGCAAACGACGCTTCCGGCGCTGGAAGGCCTTGTCCACAACGGAGTCCCGGTGCCCGGGCTCGATCCGGCCGCCTTCAAGGGCAAGGTCTCCGTCGTCAACGTCTGGGCGTCCTGGTGCGTGCCGTGCCACGAGGAGGCGCCGCTATTGACCGCGCTGGCAAAGGACACGCGGCTGCAAATCGTCGGCATCAACTATAAGGACTCCCCGACAATGCCCGCCGCTTCCTCGGCCGCTACGGCAACCCATTCAGCATGGTCGGCGCCGACGGCAATGGCCGCGGCTCGATCGAATGGGGCGTCTACGGCGTGCCCGAGACGTTCGTGGTCGGCCGCGACGGCACCATCGTTTACAAGTTGGTCGGACCGGTGACGCCAGCCAATCTCGACAGCGTGCTGAAGGTCGAGATCGAGAAGGCGCTGAAGTGACGACGTAGTCGTCATTCCGGGGCGATGCGAAGCATCGAACTACGATGTGCAATTGCACATCGGAGAAGGTCGAGATTCCGGGTTCATCGCTGCGCGATGCCCCGGAATGACGAACACTGAAATCGGCTTCAAATAATTTTCCGGTTTTATCTGCCGTTCATTTCGCGGCCATGGCGCCGCCATGAATTCGCAGCTAGCTTTATCGCGTTACTGAAACCGTCCTTGGAGGGACACCCATATGCGTCATTTCACGCTCGCTTCGCTTCTCGCAACCGCGCTGACTTTGGGCATGCTGACGGCGACGCCGTCGATGGCCCAGAGCACGCAGCCCGCGACCAAATCCGACAGCAAGATGGCTCCTGCGCCGAAGGCCTCGGAGTCGAAGATGGCGCCCGCGCCCAAGGCCGAAGCCAAGACCGAACTGCTCGACATCAATTCCGCGACCGCCGACCAGCTCGACGCGCTGCCTGGTGTCGGCAAGGCCTATTCCGGCAAGATCATCGCCGGCCGCCCCTACAAGGGCAAGGATGAGCTGGTGCAGAAGAGCATCGTCCCAAAGGCGACCTACGACAAGATCAAGGACAAGATCATCGCCAAGCAGAAGAGCTGATCTCTTTCTGACCTCTCCCGCTTGCGGGGAGGTCGATCTATCTTTCGTCATTGCGAGCGAAGCGAAGCAATCCATCTCGCCACCAAGAAGGTGCAGATTGCTTCGTCTCGGAGCCTGTCATCGGGCGCGCATTCGTGCGACCCGTTGGCTCCTCGCAATGACGACGCGATTCGCTACCCCTTGCTCACGTCACCCGCTTCCGCCTCGCTGGCCTCCAGCGAAGCCGGCTCGAGATGATAGCGCTTGATCAGCGGCATCTGGGTCACGGCAAACAGCATCGTCAGCGGCACCATGCCGAACACCTTGAAGCCGACCCAAAAGTCGGTGCTCTGGGTGCGCCAGATGATCTCGTTCAGCACCGCCATCGCGAAGAACCACAACGCCCAGCGCGCAGTCAGGATGCGCCAGCCGTGCGGGGTAAGATTGAACATCTGGTCGAACATGATGGCGATGAAGGAGCGGTTAAACAGCAAGCCGCCGGCGAGAATGGCGGCGAACAGCGTGTAGACGATCGTCGGCTTCATCTTGATGAAGGTCTCATCATGCAGGATCAGCGTCAGCGCGCCGAACACGATGACGACCACCGCTGTGACGATCGCCATCATCGGCACATGCCGTGTCACCACGTAGGACGCAACCATTGCAGCCAGCACCGCCACCATGAATACGCCGGTGGCGATGAACAAATTGGATTTGGCGTTGGCGACGAAAAAGATGAGAAGGGGCCCAAGCTCGGTCGCAAGCTTGAACAGCGGATGCGGCACTTTCTTGTCCATTACTCGATTCCTGCTATCGCGTTCGCGAAATCCCGCGCCGTGAACGGCGCGAGATCTTCGATGCCTTCGCCGACGCCGATGAAGTGCACCGGCAGTTTGAATTTCTCCGCCAGCGCCACCAGGATGCCGCCGCGCGCGGTGCCGTCGAGCTTCGTCATCACGAGGCCGGTGACGCCAGCGGTACGATGAAATGCCTCGACCTGCGACAGCGCATTTTGCCCCACCGTGGCATCGAGCACCAGCAACACCGCATGCGGCGCTGACGCATCGACCTTCTTGATGACGCGAACGACCTTTTCGAGCTCGGTCATCAATTCGGCCTTGTTCTGCAGACGCCCGGCGGTATCGACCAGCAGCACGTCGATATTCTGTTCCTTCGCCGCGGTCAGCGCGTTGAAGGCAAGGCTCGCCGAATCCGAACCTTGCGCGCCGGCAATGACCGGCGATCTGGTGCGCTCGCCCCAGACCTTGAGCTGCTCGATGGCCGCGGCACGGAACGTGTCGCCGGCCGCCAGCATCACCTTGCGGCCTTCGGCGCTGAGTTTCGCCGCGAGCTTGCCGATGGTGGTGGTCTTGCCGGATCCATTGACGCCGACCACGAGAATGACGAACGGCTTTTGAGCCTGGTCGATCTCCAGCGGCTTCGCGACCGGCGACAGCACCTTCTCGACTTCGGTCGCGACCACCGTCTTCACTTCATCGGCCGAAATCGCCTTGTCGTAACGGCCGGCGCCGACGGCGTCCGCGATCCGTACGGCCACCGCAGTGCCGAGATCGGCGCGCAGCAGCACATCCTCGATATCGTCGAGCATGGCGCGGTCGAGCTTGCGCTTGGTGACGAGGTCGGCAACAGCCGTGCCGAGCGAACTCGAGGTTCGCTTCAGGCCGCTCGAAAGCCGCCGCCACCAGCTCAGTTTTGGGGTTCCAGGAGTGGTATCGCTCATGTCGGGGACGTGTTAGCGGTTTCGCGCCATGAGCGGAAGTCACAACAGGTCCATCAATGTTCCCCGGACATCCCTCGATGTTCCCGGGCCATCCCTTGATGTGCCCGGGGCATTCCTTGATGTCCCCGGACTAACAACGGAGGAAATCCAGGCCCGCGTGCTCCACCGCGACGGGCTGATGCTGGTCATCGACAAGCCCACCGGCCTGCCGGTGCATCGCGGCCCCAAGGGCGGCGCCAATCTGGAAGCTTCCTTCGACGGCTTGCGATACGGCCTGCCGCGCCCCCGGTGCTGGCCCACCGGCTCGACAAGGACACCTCCGGCTGCCTCGTGCTGGGGCGCCATCGCAAGGCCACCGCCTCGCTCGGCCTACTGTTCAAGCACGGCAAGGTCGGAAAGACCTATTGGGCCGTGGTTGAAGGCGGACCTGCCGAGAATGAAGGCACCATCGACATGCCGCTGGGGCGATTGAACGTCGAGCGCGGCTGGTGGCAGAAGCCGGATCCGAACGGTCAGAAAGCTGTCACCAACTGGAAAGTGTGCGGCCGCGGCGACGGCCTCACTTGGCTCGCGCTGGAGCCGGTCACCGGCCGCACCCATCAATTGCGCGTGCACACGTCCGCGTTCGGCTGGCCGATCGTCGGCGATAACATCTATGGCAACGGCCCGCGCTTCGGCGAGCCGATCCTGCATCTGCACTCTCGCGAGATCGTGATTCCGATTTCGAAGAACAAGGAGCCGGTGCGTGTGCTGGCGCCGGCACCGGAACATATGCGGGAGCGGTTGCGGAAATGCGGGTGGAATGGGTAACGGCGCTCTTGCTTACTTCCCCTTCTCCCCTTGTGGGAGAAGGTGGCGCAGACGCAGTCCGCGTCGGATGAGGGTTTGCATCCGCGGAGAGAGACCCCTCATCCGGCTCGCCGCCGCTTCGCGTCAGCGATCCACCTTCTCCCACAAGGGGAGAAGGGAAGAGCACTCACACCGTCAACCGCGCGCCGTCATGATCCTTGATCGCAAGCGACAGCACCGAGCCCGGCGTCTCGCCTGATATCGCAACCGGCAGAAAATGCTCCGTCCGCCCCTGCGTCACGCTTTCGATCAGGACCTGACGCGTCGCGCCGATCTCCGATGCAAGCCGTCGGCGCAACGCTGCCTCACCCGCCGCGCGCAAGCGTTTCGCACGCGCCTTGATCGCCTCGCCCGCCACCTGCGGCATCCGCGCCGCCGGGGTGCCCGGCCGCGGCGAGTAGGGAAACACGTGCAGGAAAGTGAGATCGCATTCCTCGACCAGGTCCTGCGATCGGACGAACATGTCCTCGGTTTCGGTCGGAAAGCCCGCGATAATATCCGCGCCGAGCGTGATGTCCGGACGCAGCCGCCGCACCTGCGCGCAGAATTCGATCGCATCCTTGCGCGAATGCCGACGCTTCATCCGCTTCAAAATCAGGTCGTCGCCCGACTGCAGCGATAAGTGTAGATGCGGCATCAGCCGTTCGTCACTGGCGATGACATCGAGCAGATCGCGGTCGGCCTCGATCGAATCGATCGATGAAACCCTCAAGCGCTGCAGTTCCGGCACGTGCCGCAAAATCTGTTTGGTCAATTGACCAAGTTTTGGCGCACCCGGCAGGTCGGCGCCGTAGCTCGTCAGATCGACTCCGGTCAGTACGATCTCGGCATGGCCGCGTTCGACGAGGGTGCGGACCTGTTCGACCACCGCGCCCATCGGCACCGAGCGCGAATTGCCGCGGCCATAGGGAATGATGCAGAAGGTGCAGCGATGGTCGCAGCCGTTCTGCACCTGCACGAATACCCGCGGCAGTCCAGCCTTGAAGCCATCAAGCAGATGCGGCGCCATCTCGCGGACCGCCATGATGTCGGCGACCGCGATCTTCTCGCTGGCGGCGATCCCAAAGCCTGCGTCGAGCGCCGCGCGTGCGTCGCGCCAGGCCGCAGCTCGCATCTTGTCGTCATTGCCGAGGACACGATCGACCTCGGTCATTTCGGCAAACATTTCTGGCTGCGTCTGCGCGGCGCAACCGGTGACGACGATGCGCAAGTCCGGCTGCTCGCGCTTCAGCCGCCGGATCGACTGCCGCGCCTGCGCCACGGCCTCGTTGGTGACCGCGCAGCTATTGATGACAACGGTGTCGGAAAGCCCGGCGCGCTCCGCCTCGCGGGCGATCACCTCGGATTCGAACGCGTTGAGACGGCAACCGAAAGTGAGGACGTCGACGCTCATTATACGCAAGCGACGTTGGCGAACAGCGCGGGGTCAATCGCCCCTCGTATTCGAAATCGGCGGTTCCGGTCATCAACACATGGTCGTCGCGCTCGCGCCATTCGATCGCAAGCTTTCCGCCAGGCAGCGTGATCTCGACGGTGCGATTGGCGCGCTTCAGCCGCGCCGCCGCGACCGCGGTCGCGCAGGCCGCCGAGCCGCAGGCCCTGGTCAGTCCGGCGCCGCGTTCCCAGGTGCGGATCGTGATGTGGTCGCGATCGACGATGTGGGCGAGCGTGATGTTGGCGCGCTCGGGAAAGATCGGGTGATTTTCCAAGAGCGGCCCGAAGCGGTCGAGGTCATAGGCCTCGACGTCGTCGACCCAGAAGATCGCGTGCGGATTGCCCATCGAGACCACCGACGGCGAATGCAGCACCGGCGCATCGATCGGGCCGACCTGCAATTCAATATAGCGGGTGTCGCGAAATTCTTCCGCCAGCGGGATATCCTGCCAGCCGAATTTCGGCGCGCCCATGTCGACGGTGTAGAGATCAGGCGCCGGACCCTGCCAGCAATTCAACAGCCCGGCGCGAGTTTCGAACGTCACGGCGGTCTGACCGGTCTTCTCGAACAGGCGGCGTACCACGCACCGCATGCCGTTGCCGCAGGCGCCGGCTTCCGAGCCGTCATTGTTGTAGATGCGGATGAAGGCCTCGGTGCCCTGCAGGCGCGGCGGCTGCAATACCATCAACTGGTCATATGGCACGCCTGCAGGCGAAGCGACCGCACGTGCCTCCTCGGCCGTCACGGCGGCCCTGGAACCGCGCAGATCGGAATCGCGCAGATCGACCACGACGATTTCGTTGCCGATGCCATTCATCTTGGCAAATGCCTGATTGGCGAGCGCGCTCATGGAATTTCCCAATTTATGCCTGCCTTATATGGCGAATAATGGCCAATTGCCTAGTGTGGGGGAGCCATGACGCATCTGTCATGGGACGAAAGCGGGCCTTGCGTGTTAGGAATAACACCATCTTGGCGGGCGCGATCGGGACATGCCGCTGCCGCCTGGGGTGGGATGGAGAATACCTGAATGAACCGTATCAGCACTTTCCGCACGGCGATGGTCGCGCTGGTCCCGATGGTGGTCATTGCGCTCGGCGGGGCCGCCCTGGCGCAATCGCCGGCACCGTCAGCATCCCCGGCTCCAGCCGCATCCCCCGCCCCGGCCGCTTCTGCAATCCCTGCTCCGGCCACAACCCCTGCGCCAGCCGCGTCGGTTGTGCCGGTCCCTCCCCCGCTGAAACCAAGTCGCCGGCCGATCCGCCGTCGACCGCCCAGTCTCCATCGCCACCTCCGCCGCCTGCCGCCAGCGTCCAGAACGCCGACCCCTTCGGCGAAGAGTTTGTGCTGGCGCCCAAGAAGGTGCTGGTCATGAAGGGCACCGCCAATTGGGATGCGGCGTTCGACACCCTGATCGATTCGTTCAAGGCGCTGACCGGGCTGCTCGACAAGCAGGGCATCAAGGCCACGGGCAATTCGATGATCGTCTACACCTCGACCGACGATACTGGCTTCACGTATCTCGCCCAGATTCCGGTCGATCAGGACCCGAAGAACCTGACCAAGGACATGAGCATCGGCAAGTCTCCCGAGGGAAAGGCGCTGAAATTCGTCCACCGCGGCTCCTACGACAACATGGACAACACCTATGAGGCGATCACCAATCACCTCGACGACAAGAAGCTGGAAGCCAAGGACACCTTCATCGAGGAATACATCACCGATCCCTTGAAGACGGCAGAAGACAAGCTGGTGATCAATGTCTATGTGCCCTTGAAATGAGACGCATGGAGTATTCGCTCGCCGTTGCCGCTGTCAGCGCCACAATGCTCGCCGCGCCCGCACTGGCGCAGATCGTGCCACCTCCTACGATCTCGGTGACCGGCGAGGCCACCGTGTCGGTGCCGCCGGATCAGGCGCAGATCGACGGCGGCGTGACCTCCGACGCCAAGACCGCGCGCGAGGCCTCCGACGCCAACAATGCGGCGATGGGCAAGGTGCTGCTGGCGCTCAAGGGCGCCGGCATCGAGGAAAAGGACTACCAGACCTCGCGGCTGTCGCTGCAGCCGCAATACGCGCCGAACCGCGGCGGCCCGTCGCCGATAACAGGTTATCGCGCCAGCAACCGCGTGACCATCCGGCTGCGCGACGTCACCAAGGTCGCCAACGTGATCGATGTGCTGGTCGGCGCGGGCGCCAACGATATCGGCGGCATCAATTTCGTGGTTTCGCAGGCTTCGAAGCATTTGGACGAAGCTCGCGTGAAGGCGATCGCGGACGCGCGCCGCAAGGCGGAGATCTACGCCAAGGCTGCCGGCGTGACGCTCGGCGATCCCCTCAGCATCTCTGAGGAAGGCGCGCCCACGCCGGTTTTTCGCGGCAAGATGGCGGCGCCAATGGCCGCAAGTGCGCCGGTGGCGCAAGGCGAAGAGACGCTTTCGGTGACGGTGGGCGTGTCCTGGGCGATCAAGGCCGCGCAGTAATTTCCCAGAACCGCATATAGCGACCTCATCCTGATGAGGAGCGCGCATAGCGCGCGCCTCGAAGGATGGACACGGGCCCTCGTGCTTCGAGAAGGCGCTAGCGCGCCTTCTCAGCATGAGCGATTACGTCTAAATTTCCACCACCTGCCCCGGCTTCAGCGCGGCGAACCGCTCGCGCGCCACCTTCGCTTCATCCAGGGCCTCGCCAAGCGCCATCACCGGCGCGTCGATCGCTTCATCGGTCAATTGGAACGTGCCGTGGTGATGCGCCAGCGCTTGCGGCGCGCCGCAATCAGCCAGCGCCTTCACCGCGTCTGACGGATTCATGTGCTGGTCCTTCATGAACCAGCGCGGCTCATAGGCGCCGATCGGCAATATCGCGAGCCGCAGCGGGCCGTGCTGCTCGGCCACGCGACGGAAATGCTCGCCCTCGCCGTAACCGGAATCGCAGACGATGTAGATTTTCCCCGCCGGTGTCTCCAGCACAAAACTCGCCCACAGCGCCTTGTTGCGATCGAACAGACCGCGCGCCGACCAGTGCCGGGTCGGCACCAGCGTCACCGCAATGCCGTTGCCGAGTTCGACACGATCCTCCCAGTCGAACGCCGCGGCTTTGATCGCAGCATCCGCATCGCGCATGGTGACGTCGTTGCCGAGCGGCGTGATCACGCGCGGCGAGAACCTGTCCGCAAGTTTCGACAGCGTCGCGAGATCGAGATGATCGTAATGGCCATGCGAGACCAGCACGGCATCGATGTCAGGCAACGCGTCGAAGGCAATGCCGGGGTCGTTGTGCCGCTTCGGCCCGGCGAAGGCTATGGGCGAGGCCCGCATCGACCACACGGGATCGACGAGGATGTTGAGATTCCGGGTCTGGATCAGCCAGGTGACATGGCCGACGAACGACAGCCGGACCTTGTCGCCGCTGACGCGGGGCGGCGGTTTGTCGCTGTGCGCGTTCGCAACCCAATCCGGCCAGCTCGCGCGCTGCCGGTCGGGGCCGAACTGCCAGCGCAGCACCTCAGCCAGCGATTTTGGCGGCGCCCCATCGGGGTCGAAGAAACGCGTTCCGTCGAAATGGTCGGATAAGGGGCCGTCATAGGTCTTCATGTTGCTAATCCAGATCGACGGCACACCGACGGCCGCGGCGGCGCCGGCAAGCAGTCCAAAGACACGGCGGCGGGTGATTGGCACGGGATCACGAAAGGCGGGAGAGAAGGAAAGGCATGGGGCGTTATATGGCGTGTGCGAGCTCAACTTGGAACCTGCGACGAAGGGCCATCCCTCCCTATAGCCCTACCGCTCGTCAAAGTGACGTTATTTCAATGCCTTATGCGACCCCTTGGAGTGAATTCGGCCTAGTTCCTCCTTGACTTCCGCGGCTTCCCGGCGTTTAACCCCCTCACTTCTCGGAAAGACGTTCTTTTCGACCCGCCGCCCGGCCCATGAGACCGGAGGCCAACGCCCGACAGCGCGATGCGCCCTCGGGCGCAAAGGTGTTTGGACGATCGCTTTGGCGTTCTGCGTCGAGACATCTTATTAGGTCGTCATTACCCGCGAAAGCGGGTGATCCAGTATCCCAGAGCAGCTCGGTTTGAACCGAGAAGCCGCGGGCGCACTGGATACCCCGCCTTCGCGGGGCATGACGGTGGTGATTAAGGCAGCGCCTGCAAAGAGCAGGACAGAGGACAACGGCATTGTTCGACAATCTGTCGGAAAAGCTTGGTGGGATACTCGATCGGCTGACGGGCCGCGGTTCGCTGTCGGAGGCCGATGTCGATGCCGCGATGCGCGAGGTGCGCCGCGCGTTGCTGGAGGCCGACGTCTCGCTCGACGTTGTCAGAAGCTTCATCGATCGCGTCCGCGAGCAGGCGATCGGCGCCACCGTCGTCAAGTCGGTCACACCCGGCCAGATGGTGGTCAAGATCGTCCATGACGAACTGGTTGCGACCCTTGGCGCGGACGGCCAGACCATCGACCTCAATGCGGTGCCGCCGGTTGCGATCATGATGGTCGGTCTCCAGGGCTCCGGCAAAACCACCACCACCGCAAAGCTCGCGCGCCGCATGACCCAGCGCGACAAGCGCAAGGTGCTGATGGCCTCGCTCGACATCTACCGCCCGGCGGCGATGGAGCAGTTGGCCGTGCTCGGCCGCGACCTCGACATTCCGACGCTGGCGATCGTGGCGGGCCAGAAGCCGGCGCAAATCGCGCGCCGCGCGCTGGAAGCAGGCAAGCTCGGCGGCTATGACGTGGTGCTGCTCGACACCGCCGGCCGCACCACGCTCGACGAAGAAATGATGTCGGAGGCCGCGGAAATCAAAACCGCCGCCAACCCGCATGAAGTGCTGCTGGTCGCGGATTCGCTGACCGGCCAGGACGCGGTCAACCTTGCGCGCGCCTTCGATCAACGCGTCGGCCTCACCGGCATCGTGCTGACGCGGGTGGACGGCGACGGACGCGGCGGCGCCGCGCTGTCGATGCGCGCTGTGACCGGCAAGCCGATCAAGCTGATCGGCACCGGCGAAAAGACCGACGCACTGGAAGATTTTCATCCGAGCCGGATCGCCGGCCGCATCCTCGGCATGGGCGACGTGGTGTCGCTGGTCGAGCGAGCAGCGGCGAATATCGATGCCGAAAAGGCCGCGCGCACCGCCGAGCGGATGCGCAAGGGCCAGTTCGACCTGACCGACATGCGCGAGCAGTTGCTGCAGATGGCGAATATGGGCGGCATCAGCGGCCTGATGGGCATGATGCCCGGCATTGCGAAAATGAAGAATCAGATCGCCAATGCCGGGATCGACGACAAGATCATCAAGCGCCAAGTCGCGGTGATCGATTCGATGACGCGGCAGGAGCGCAAGAGCCCCGACATCCTCAAGGCCAGCCGTAAAAAGCGCATCGCCGCCGGCGCCGGCGTCAAGGTCGAGGAAGTCAACAAGCTGCTCAAGATGCACCGGAACATGGCCGACATGATGAAGGCGATGGGTTCGGGAAAGCGCGGCCCGATGGCCGGCATCGCGCAGGCCATGGGCTTTGGCGGCGGCATGAAGCCGCCCTCGCCCGAGGAGATGAAGGCGATGGCGGAGAAGATGCAGGGCGGCGCCGGACCGGGCGGCCTTCCCCAGTTGCCCAAGGATCTTCCCGTCGGCCTGCGTCAGGGCCTGCCGAATCTGCCCGGACTTACCGGCCTCGGCGGCAAGCCGACCTTGCCGGGCCTCGGCGGCTTTCCCGGGAAGAAAAAATGACCTCTTTCGTCATTGCCTGCGACAAACGCGAAGCGTTTGCGCAAGGGAGCGTAGCGACGAAGCAATCCATGCCTCCACCTGCGGCGCCATCGATTGCTTCGCTTCGCTCGCAATGACGGGACTTACACGTTCAACCATCTAATTTCGCATTTAACAGGAGAATCAAATGTCAGTCGTTATCCGCCTTGCTCGCGCAGGCACCAAGAAGCGTCCGGTCTATCACGTCGTCGTCGCCGACTCGCGCTTTCCTCGCGACGGCCGCTTCATCGAGCGTCTCGGCCATTTCAATCCGCTGCTGCCGAAGGACAATGAGTCGCGGCTGAAGCTCGACATGGACAAGGTCAAGGCCTGGCTCGCCAAGGGCGCGCAGCCGTCGGACCGCGTGACGCGCTTCCTGGATGCGGCCGGAATCATCAAGCGCACCGCCCGCAGCAATCCGGAAAAGGCCGTGCCGCGCAAGGAGCGCAAGGCGCGCGCCGAAGCCGCCGCGAAGGCGTAAGGTCTTTTGGGATGACCTCGGCCTCGTGCTTCGAGACGCACAGCTATCGCCGTGCTCCTCAGCATGAGGAACTATCCCCTCGTCCTGAGGAGTGCGCGCTAGCGCACGTCTCGAAGGATGAGGCCCGCTGATGGCCCCGCATGTCTGCGTCGCCCGTATCGGCGCTGCGCATGGCGTACGCGGCGCGGTGAAACTGTGGACGTTCACCGAGGATCCGCTGGCCGTAAAACATTACGGCCCGCTGATGACCAAAGACGGCGCGCGCGAGTTCGAGGTGACGCATGTCCGTGAGGCCAAAGACCACCTGGTGGCGACGCTGAAAGGCATTGCCACCCGCGAGGACGCCGAACGGCTCAACGGCCTCGAACTCTACATCGCGCGCGAAAAACTGCCCGAAACCGACGACGACGAATATTATCACGCCGACCTGATCGGGCTTGCCGCGGTCAATACCACCAACGAGCCGCTTGGCCGCGTGACCGCGATCCATAATTTCGGCGCCGGCGACATCATCGAGATCGCGCCGATGCAAGGCCCGACCATGCTGCTGCCATTCACCAATGCTGTCGTGCCGACGGTCGATCTCGCAGGCGGCCGCGTGGTGATCGAGTTGCCGCAGGAAATCGAAGGCGACGACGCCCAATCCTGGACTCGTCGCCGGGCCAAGTGGTCGCCTTGCGCAGACCACGTAAATTTGTCTGCGCACCGGCGATCCATCCTTCGCAAAAGTGGATGGATACGCGGGTCAAGCCCGCGTATGACGGTCTGAATCCAATGGCAATCATACGAACATGACCTGGCGCGCCACCGTTCTCACACTCTTCCCCGAGATGTTTCCCGGGCCGCTTGGCGTCAGCCTCGCGGGCAAGGCGCTGACGTCTGGCCTGTGGTCGCTGGAGGCGCGCGACATCAGGGACTCCGCCACCGATCGCCACCGCAGCGTCGATGACACGCCGGCGGGCGGCGGTCCGGGCATGGTGCTTCGGGCCGACGTGCTGGCGGCGGCGATCGATGCCGCGGATGCCGGCCAGAACCGACCGCGGCTCTTGATGAGCCCGCGGGGTCGGCCATTGACCCAGTCGCTGGTGTCGGAGCTCGCCGCCGGGCCCGGGCCCTGATCGTGTGCGGCCGGTTCGAGGGCGTCGATGAGCGGGTCATTACGGCACGAGGACTCGAGGAGGTCTCGATCGGGGACTATGTGCTGTCCGGCGGCGAAATCGCCGCGATGGCGCTGATCGACGCCTGCGTCCGGCTGTTGCCGGGAGTAATGGGAAAACAGGCCTCCGGTGCGGACGAGAGCTTTTCCGAGGGACTACTGGAATACCCTCAATTTACCCGGCCGCAGGAGTTTGAGGGTCGCGGCATCCCAGAAATCCTCACATCCGGCGACCACGCCAAGGTGGCGGCCTGGCGCCGGGCCGAGGCCGAGGCCCTGACCCAGGCGCGGCGGCCGGATCTGTGGGCTCTCAAGGCCGGCCGAAAAGGGACAAAAAAGCACGACAGACGGGTGACAAGGGCGCGCCTTTGCCTTATACGAGCGCCAAATCCGCGCAATGGCAGGATAGAGACGTTCGCGCAGCCCGCGCTGGACTGGCTGGGCGCGCCGCCGATGGAGATTTCAATGAACCTCATTCAACAGCTCGAAAAAGAGCAATTCGAAAAGCTGTCGGCGACCAAGTCGATCCCGGAATTCGGGCCCGGCGACACCGTGATCGTCAACGTCAAGGTGGTCGAAGGCGAGCGTACCCGCGTGCAGGCCTATGAAGGCGTCTGCATCGGCCGTTCCGGCGGCGGGCTCAACGAGAGCTTCACCGTTCGCAAGATTTCCTACGGCGAAGGCGTGGAGCGTGTGTTCCCCGTGATGTCGCCGATGATCGACTCGATCAAGGTGGTGCGCCGCGGCAAGGTGCGTCGCGCCAAGCTGTATTACCTGCGCGCCCTGCGCGGCAAGTCGGCCCGCATCGTCGAGAAGCAGGATCGCGCGGCCGCCGTCGGCGAGTAATTCGTCTCCCAGGAGATATGACGAAAAGCGCGGGGTTTTGCCCCGCGCTTTTTTGTTTAGCCTCCTCGTCATTGCGAGGAGCGAAGCGACGAAGCAATCCATCTATCCTCGGGCGGGAAGGTGGATTGCTTCGCTTCGCTCGCAATGACGGTGGCAAAACAAACGCATATCGCACTTAGATACCTCATGTGCTATGAGGCTGGAATGGTTCCAGATCAGACCAGTTCCGCAGGCCGGCACGTCGCCCCGATCGTGATCGACGATCGCTCGCGCCTGCCCGGCCGCTTTTTCGGTCGGTTCGCGACCTCGGCGACGTCTGAGCTTACGCGCGCAGCTTAATGCTGCGCTGACGTCCGTTGCTAGCGCACCCTGCGCCTGATCACTTACACAGAATTTCATTTTGGAGCTTACGCTCATGTCCAAACCGACCACGCTGTACGACAAAATCTGGAACGACCATCTGGTGCACGAAGCCGATGACGGCACCTGCCTGCTCTATATCGATCGCCATCTGGTGCATGAAGTGACCTCGCCGCAGGCGTTCGAAGGCCTGCGCGCCACCGGCCGCAAGGTGCGCGCGCCGGACAAGACGCTGGCCGTGGTCGATCACAACGTTCCGACGACCGATCGCAGCAAGCCCAATCCCGACCCTGAAAGCGCCGAGCAGATCAAGGCGCTGGCTGAGAACGCCAAGGAATTCGGCGTCGAATATTACAACGAATACGACAAGCGGCAGGGCATCGTGCATGTGATCGGGCCCGAGCAGGGCTTTACGCTGCCCGGCACCACCATCGTCTGCGGTGACAGCCACACCTCCACCCATGGCGCGTTCGGCGCGCTGGCGCACGGCATCGGCACCTCAGAAGTCGAGCACGTGCTGGCGACGCAGACGCTGATCCAGAAGAAGGCCAAGAATATGCGCGCGGTGGTCGACGGCAAATTGCCCGACGGCGTCACCGGCAAGGACATCATCCTGGCGATCATCGGCGAGATCGGCACCGCCGGCGGCACCGGCTATGTGCTGGAGTATGCCGGCGAAGCCATCCGCGCGCTTTCCATGGAAGGCCGCATGACGGTCTGCAACATGTCGATCGAAGGCGGCGCCCGGGCCGGCCTGGTCGCGCCGGACGAGAAGGCGTTTGAATTCCTGAAGGGCCGCCCGAAATCGCCGAAGGGCGCCAACTGGGATGCCGCGATGCGTTACTGGGAAACGCTGCGTTCCGACGAGGGCGCGCATTTCGATCACGAGATCAGGCTGGATGCGGCCAAGCTGCCGCCGATCGTCACCTGGGGCACCTCGCCCGAGGACGTGGTGTCGATCACGGGCACGGTGCCCGATCCCGACCAGATCGCCGATGAGGCCAAACGGCTGTCGAAGCATCGCGCCCTAAAATACATGGGCCTGATCGCCGGCACCAAGATCACCGACATCAAGCTCGATCGTGTCTTCATCGGCTCCCGCACCAACGGCCGCATTGAGGATCTGCGGGCGGCCGCGAAAGTCGCCGAAGGCAAGACCGTCAACGGTCATGTCAATGCGATGATCGTTCCGGGCTCGGGCATCGTGAAGGAGCAGGCGGAAGCCGAAGGCCTCGACAAGATCTTCATCAAGGCGGGCTTCGAGTGGCGCGAGCCGGGCTGCTCGATGTGCCTTGCGATGAACCCCGATAAGCTGAAACCGGAAGAGCGCTGCGCCTCGACCTCGAACCGCAACTTCGAGGGCCGCCAAGGCTTCAAGGGCCGCACCCACCTGGTGTCGCCGGCGATGGCGGCGGCCGCGGCAATCGCCGGGCATTTTGTCGACATCCGGGAGTGGCGTTAACCTCTCACTTGCCTCGACATCGAGGCGTTCTTGCAACGCCTCGTTAAGAGGCGGGGCGCAGTGTGGTCCCGCGGAGATCTTCCGAGGACCCCTGCCGTGACGGACAAGCCTGAATTCGTCGACATGATCAGCGAGGCGACGCACCAGTTGCGGCGCCGGTCGATGCCGCGCAGCGTCGACCTCCAGCCCGCGGCGAAGGAAACCTCGCGTCTCAGCCACTGGCCGCCGGATCACTGGGAACAGTGGCGGATGGAGGCGATGACGCCATGGAAGGTCGGCGCCCTGGCGGGGCAAGGATTGGGATTGAGTCGCATTCCCGCAGCCCGAGAAAAGGCGCCCAATCGGGCGCCTTTTCATTTCGGCTCACCAATAGCGGTATGCGTAGTAGCGATGGCGCCACCACGGACGGCAGATCCTGCGCGGCCCGTAATAGGTCAAGATCACGCGGCAGCGGCGCGGATAATAGCAGGCCGGGTACGCGTAGTAGGCCGGCGCGTAGTAGATCGGCGATGGAAGAAACGCCGGTGGCCGAAGTGGGGCCGGTGGAAGACGTGAGGCCGGTGGAACGCGTGACGATGTGCGAAGCGGTAACCGCCGCCATGGAAACCAGGCGCCGCCCGAAAGCCGCCGCCGCGGAAGACGGGACCTCCGCGAAAGCCACCACCGCGGTGGATCGCCATCCCGCCGCCTCTGAATCCCTCCGCCGTGAAATGCCGCTCCGCCACCAGGCATGCCGCCGCCGCGGAAGCCACCACCATGAAATCCGCCACCGCCGCCGCCACCGCGAAAACCGCCACCGCCGCGACCAGGCGCACCTTGAACCTCGGTGGTCAGCCCGTCGGTTGCAAATTTCGCCAAGGGGCAGTGCCGGGACTAGCAAGCGAGACCGCCTGTGCTCGCTGTTGTGATGCCGCTGCGAGCGCAAATACCGCCGCAGCCGTAACGCCCAGACGGCGAACAAGGCCGCGTCCGGGACCGGATATTGTCATGGATCAACCCTCCCTAACCGGCGACGGCGCCTGCGCTGCTTTGCGGCTGGCGGCCGTAGCTTCTCCTTTGCGGTCGCTCCCACCATGACGTTAGCGACAGCTACGTGAATGCGCCATGAATGCGCTGACCGCCGAAAAGATGAAGCGTGCCGGAAAGAAGCGCCGCCAAAGTTTACGTTGGTACGTGGCTTGCGAAGGCGGCCGATTAAGCTCCGCTAATGCACGTTACGCATCGTACGGAATTACTCACCACCAGAACGGACCAAATCCGATACCGAACGTGGCGCGTAATAGGGATACGGCCGGTAGTAAGCGGGCCGTCCGTAATAATAGGGCCGGTAGTGCGGCCGGTAATAACCGTAGTGGCGATAATAGCGCCTGTCATAGCGGCGAGCGCTGAAATCGGTCGCATCGGATGTGCCGGCGGTTTGCGTCTTCACGGCGGCGCTGCCGCGGCCGGATTGATCGCTACCGGGCAGGCAACCACGAGCGCACCTGCGACAAAGGCTGCCCCGATCAGACTCTTCATGACGGACTCCTTCTCCAGATCCAGACGATCTAAATAACGCGCAGCAATCTCGCCAGATTCATGGCAGCGACTGACCGAACGCAGGCCCGCGATGAAACGGGCCTGCTCGATATCAGCGCCAGAGCATTAGCGGTTCTGATTAAATCAGAACCGAAGCTCTGGATTCTTGTTTTGACGCGTTTTCTTCACGCGAACCGGTATCCACTTCGCTCGAAAACGCTACAGACAGTCGCACCACCACCGGTGCCAATGACGGTGATGATGATGGCGATGGTGGTGATGATGGTGCCAGCGGTGCCAACGATGATGGTGGTGGTAATGATGGCGGTGGTGTCGCCAGTGCACTTCCGTCGTCGCCAGCCTGGTATCCTCTTGAACCGCTGCGGCGGCGCCGGGATTGCTGAGCGATAGCGCATTCGCGCGCTCGGCTGGAGCGGCGAGAGCGAGCAATGCGCCAACAGCCGCAAGCCCTAGTATTTTCGTTACCTGCATACGTAGTCTCCCTGGGTCGTCGCGATGCCACGTCCGCGCCGAATGGCTCGCATCAAGCAAGCCGCATCGTCGCGACGCTGTTCACAGACTGACGTATGCGACTTGAATAGGGTGTGAATGACTGCGCCACGGACATGAACGAATGAGGGCCGTTGTTCGTCGCGCGCGCACGTGAGCTTGGCGCAAACTGCCATCATGATTTCAGTGGCGCATGCCCGCGACGTCGGCGCGGTTCGCTCAATGAAATGCGTTGAACGATAAAGCGGGAAGATCTAGCCGGGCCGCCACCAGCAGTTCATGCGCGGCGTGATCACTGTGCCGCTCGGCCGGTATTCCTGCACATAGGTCGCCGTGCAATCACGCACGGCATTGGGGCCAGGGTTGTAGCGCGGATAGACGTCGGGCACCCACTCCGGCCGATAGATCGGCACGCGCTGCAGCCGCCTGCGCTGGGCGGACGCGTCCGTGACAACAGGCTTGGAAACCGTGGGAGGCTTGAAACCTTGGGGGCCTGCGTGACCCGCGGCCCGGTGGATGCCGTCTGCGCCTGCGCATTCGTACCGAGGAGCAAAAGCCCGGCAAAAGCAGCCGATATCGCGACCGTCACAATCCGCTTCATTGAAGTCCACCCAGGCTTGTACCGGACCCTACGCTCTCCGATTGGCGCGCCAAGGTCAACTCCGCGCGCGCGGAACATCGACTTGGCGGGCACGATCCCCGCGCAAAACGCTCCATGCCTGTCGCGCGGGAAAACCATTACCACTTTTCCGGGATCATGCTCTAAACAGCCCTGATGTGGACCAAAGCAAAAAGCCCCCTCGCTCGCGGAAATGGAAGCGATGGCGCATGAGGTTTTCGAGCGCCTGCCGAAGGGGTTTAGGACCCTGTGCGAGGGCGGATCATTCGCGTCGACGATTTTCCGACTGACGAGGTTCTGGAAGAAATGCAGGCCGAGAGCGAGTTCGACCTGCTCGGCCTGTTCCAGGGCGTCGGTCTGCCGCACCAGAGCAACAACGATATCGCCCGCCTGCCCAACATGGTCTGGCTCTATCGGCGGCCGATCCTCGATTACTGGGCCGAACACGAGGAAACGCTGGGCCACATCGTGCGCCACGTCCTGATCCACGAGATCGACACCATTTCGGCCTGTCGGATGCCGATATGGAGGCGATCGAGGCCGATGCGGGTAAAGCGTTTTCGAGCGAAAGCCTGCCCGCACTTGATGGCGCGGTGGGGACCGGTTCGCGCCAGGAAAAAGCGTCAAAACAAAGGACCTATGTGCAAATTGGCCTTTGCCGGGGCCATATTCGCGATAAATCACCACTCTGTCCCCTGACTACAACCGGGAAGTGCGACCGATGGATAAGTTCACCACACTGGAAGGCGTCGCGGCGCCCCTGAAGATCATCAATGTCGACACCGACATGATCATCCCGAAGCAGTACCTGAAGACCATCAAGCGCACCGGCCTCGGCAAGGGCCTGTTCTCCGAGCAGCGCTACAAGGACGACGGCAGCGAGAACCCGGACTTCATCCTTAACCAGCCGGCCTATCGCAACGCCAAGGTGCTGGTCGCTGGCGACAATTTCGGCTGCGGCTCGAGCCGCGAGCACGCGCCATGGGCGTTGCTGGATTTCGGCATCCGCTGCGTGATCTCGACCTCGTTCGGCGACATCTTCTACAACAACTGCTTCAAGAACGGCATCCTGCCGATCCGCGTCACCCAGGAAGACCTCGACAAATTGTTCGACGACGCCGAGCGCGGCGCCAACGCGACGCTGACCATCGATCTCGCCAACCAGGAGATCCGCGGCCCCGACGGCGGCAAGGTGAAGTTCGAGATCGATCCATTCCGCAAGCATTGCCTGATGAACGGCCTCGACGACATCGGACTGACGATGGAAAAGAAGTCGTCGATCGACGACTACGAGGCCAAGGCGAAGAAAGAGCGCGCCTGGGCGTAAAAGAATATCCCAGAGGGTGACGTGACGCATGCGGCCTGACGTCGTCACCTTCTGGCATGGCCGGCTCGATGCGCTCCGCCTGACCTGCCTGAGATCTCAGGTCGCGGCCGGCCACAACGTCACCATCTACAGTTTCGATCCGTTGCCGGGCCTGCCCGACGGCGTCGGCAACGCCGAAGCTGAAGCGATCCTGCCGCATTCCTTTTCCGAACGGCTGCGGCCGCCGCAGCCGGACGGCAGCTGGCGCGACTGGACCATCCTGCAGTTCAGCGATTTCTTCCGCATGCGGCTGATGGCGGAGCGCGCCGGGCTGTGGCTCGACGCCGACGTGTTGCTGTTGAGGCCGATCGAGATCGATCCGGCAAAGCCCTATTTCGTCTGGGAACGGCCGCGCCAGCTCGGCAATTCGGTTTTGTATCTGCCGCCGGACGATCCGATCGTGCGCGCGTTCGAAAATCTGATGGAGCAGGAAGAACTGACGCCGGACTGGCTGGCGTGGCGCCATCGCCTGACCTTCGCGTTGCGCCAGTTGCGCGGCCGGTCGAACCGCCTCTCCGACATCAGGGTCGCGATTTTTGGTCCTGCCGCGCTCACCGCACTCGCGCGCCGCTCCGGCGAGTTGCAGCACGCGCTGCCGAAGCAATCCTTCTATGCGGTCCATGCCGAGCCGAAGCGGTTCTTCGAGCCAACGGATTTTTCGGCGCTGCTCGCCGATCCCCAAATCATCGGACTGCACATCTCGCCAAAGGGCCGCGGCGGTGAAAAGCCCATTCCGGGCAGCCTTTATGCCTGGGCGGCAGAAAAGTTTGGGTCGTAGTTGCTGCCACGCCTCTCCCTTCTCCCCTTGTGGGAGAAGGGGGCGGCCGTCGGCCGCCGTACTTAGAAAAGGACGCCGATGCATTGCATCATCGGCTATGGGCGCGAAGCGGCAGCGAGACGGTTGAGGGGTCTGTCTCCGCGGATAGAGAGACCCCTCATCCGGCGCGGACTACGTCCACGCCACCTTCTCCCACAAGGGGAGAAGGAAAGAAACGACGTCGAGCGAAGATTTCAATGCCCCGTTGCCGCGATCGCATCCGCAATCGCGATCGTGCGCCGGGCCATGTCGGCATGCAGCCGCTCCACCATCCGCCCGTCGAGCTGGATGGCGCCGCGTGCGGCGTTTTCCGGCTTCTCGAAGGCGGCGATGATCTTGCGCGCTTGCTCGACTTCCTCGGCCGGCGGCGTGAAGATGGCGTTGCAGGCCTCGATATGGCTCGGATGGATCAGCGTCTTGCCGTCAAAGCCGAGATCGCGGCCTTGCGCGCACTCGACCGCAAAGCCATCGATATTGCTGATGTCGCTGTAGGGGCCGTCGAGAATCTCCAGCCCGTGCGCGCGCGTCGCCAGGATGCAATGCGTGATCATCGGGATCATCGCCGCACGGCCCGGCTGCATGCGGATCCGTGTTTCGCGCGAAATATCATTCGGTCCGAACACGAAGCCCGCTAGCCTGGTTTCCGAATCCTTCGACGCCGCGGCCAGCTTGTCCGCATCCAGCACGGCCCGCGCGGTTTCGATCATGGCCCAGACACGGATCGATGCGTCGGCGTTCATGTTGTTCAGCCGATCGGCGATGGCGTTGAGATCGTCGACAGTGGAAATCTTGGGAACCAGAATGCCGTCGGGCCGGGCCTTGCCGGCCATGCCGAGGTCGTCGAGCCACCAGGGCGTATCGAGGCTGTTGACCCGGATCAGCACCTCGCGCTTGCCAAACCCGCCGGCCGCGATGGCGTTGGCGATCTGATCGCGAGCGACAGCCTTGGCGTCCGGCGCCACCGAATCCTCGAGGTCGAGGATGATGCCGTCGACGGGCAGGTTACGCGCCTTTTCCAGCGCCCGCGCGTTCGATCCCGGCATGAACAACAGGCTGCGGCGCGGACGGATCATGGCTGTTTCCTCGCGATGTATTGAACACCACGCCCTAACATTTCAAACCGGGGTCCGGAAGCCTTGTTCCGGTCATCGGCTTATGGTTAGGCAGGGCCCAGGACAGGTACAGGAACCATGGCATCATTCCCGCAACATCTGCTCGACGGCTACCGGGCCTTCACCTCGCAGCGGCTGCCCACCGAACAGGCGCGCTACCGGGAACTGTCCGAGCGCGGCCAGTCTCCGGCCGTGATGGTGATCGGCTGCTGCGACTCTCGCGTCTCGCCGGAAGTGATTTTCGACGCCGGCCCGGGTGAACTCTTCGTGGTCCGCAACGTCGCCAACCTGGTGCCGGTTTTCCAGCCGGACGGCGGCGCGCATGGCGTGTCGGCGGCACTGGAATATGCGGTACAGGTCTTGCGCATAAAACACATCGTGGTGCTCGGCCACGCGCAATGCGGCGGCATCCGCGCCTTCATCGACGACATCGATCCGTTGTCGCCGGGCGACTTCATCGGCCGCTGGATGGCGATGTTCATCAAGCCGGGCGAGAAGGTCGGCCAGCGTGAGCATGAAACCAGGCAGGACTTCACCACGCGGATCGAGAAGGCCGCGGTGTTCCGGTCGCTGGAGAACCTGATGACGTTTCCGTTCGTGCGCACCCGCGTCGAGCGCGGCGAGATGGAATTGCACGGCGCCTATTTCGGCGTCGCCGAGGGCTCGCTGTTCGTGCTCGATCAGGCGGCGAAGGAATTTCGTAGCGTTGGGGAAGCACAGACCTCATCCTGAGGAGCGCGAAGCGCGTCTCGAAGGATGGCCATCGGCCCGATTGCGGCCTCATGGTTCGAGATGCGCGAAGCCGCGCTCCTCACCATGAGGGGTGACATCTAGTTGCTCGCGCCGCCTTTCACGCCGCTTTCTTCTTCGCGCTGATCAGCTTGCGGTTGATCAGGCATTCGGCGATCTGGATCGCATTCAGCGCGGCGCCCTTGCGCAGATTGTCCGACACGCACCACAGTACCAGGCCGTTCTCGACGGTGGCATCCTCGCGGATGCGGCTGATATAGGTCGCGTCCTCGCCGGCCGCCTCGTAAGGCGTGACGTAGCCGCCGGGCTCGTGCTTGTCGATGACGAGACAACCCGGCGCGTTGCGCAGGATGGTGCGCGCTTCATCGGCCGAGATCGGATTCTCGAATTCGATGTTGACCGCTTCGGAATGGCCGACGAACACCGGCACGCGCACGCAGGTCGCGCTGAGCTTGATTTTGGGATCAAGAATCTTCTTGGTCTCCATCATCATCTTCCACTCTTCCTTGGTGTAGCCGTCCTCCATGAACACGTCGATCTCGGGGATGACGTTGAAGGCGATACGCTTGGGGAATTTCTTGTTGATGAGTTCGCTGTTGGTATAGACGGCCTTGGTCTGCGAAAACAGTTCATCCATCGCATCCTTGCCGGCGCCCGAGACCGATTGATAGGTCGAGACCACGACGCGCTTGATGGTGGCCTTGTCGTGCAGCGGCTTCAGCGCCACCACGAGCTGCGCGGTCGAGCAGTTCGGGTTGGCGATGATGTTCTTCTTCGCAAAGCCCGCGGTCGCATCCGCGTTCACTTCCGGCACGATCAGCGGCACGTCCGGATCCATCCGCCAGGCCGACGAGTTGTCGATCACGACCGCGCCGGCGGCGCCAATTTTGGGCGACCATTCCTTGGACACCGAGCCGCCCGCGGACATCAGGCAGATATCGACGTCGGAAAAATCATAGTGCTCGAGCGCTTTGACCTTCAGGGTGCGGTCGCCATAGGACACTTCGACGCCGACGCTGCGGCGCGAGGCCAGAACCACGACCTCGTCGGCAGGGAATTTGCGCTCGTCGAGAATGTTGAGCATTTCCCGTCCGACATTGCCGGTCGCACCGACGACAGCGACTTTGTAACCCATCGTTCACTCTCCGAGGAAAAATGCCGCCCCGCCGCTTCTTGCGGAAGGGGAAGAGGCAGCGCTTCTATGCGAGAAGCGCCCATTATACAACGTTTGACGTAGCGCTTGGGCGTTTGATGCATTCGTTTTCGGCCGATCCGGCCAATTCCCATCATACGACGGGAACTCACTCGGCGCTGACCAGCTTTGCGGATGAGGCCAGCGGCACGCAGGCCCGGCTCTGCGCCTATGTGACGACGCTGGCGCTGCTCACGGGCGCCAATAACCCGCTGCGCGGCGCTTTATAACGCCGGTTTTACCAGGGCCTGCTTTCGCTGGCCTACGCAATTGTGGCAACAACCGGCCAAGACACTGGTTTTCATGAAACTTTTTCGCTTCGCACGGCATTATTGCGGCACGGTGTGGCGCAATTGACCTAGCGACGACGGGTCAGCCGCGGCTACAATGCACACAATCAGATTTGGCGATCGGCCAGCCCGCACGGGCGACAATGACGAGGATGCAATGACCCGAAAATTCCCTGCTGCGAGCAAGCTCGCAATGTTGCTTGCTGCCGCAGCCCTCGTCGCGGTCAGCGCGACCTCTGCCAGCGCCCAGACCAAGCAGCGCTATGACCGGGACGGCCGCCCCTATTACGGAGCCAACGGTCCCAACCGGTCGTACCAGCAGGGCCGCACCCGCGTTTACGTCACCACCCGCTCTTGGCTCGACGCCGGCACCGAAGTCTTGCCCGGCGATCGCAAGTTCACGGATTACGCCTTCCCGCCGGATATCGGATATCCGTCGTTCGCGCGCGAAAACCTCAATCGCCCGATCGACCGCCAGCCGCTCAACCCGCCGTCGGATATGGGCGGCTACCCGACCCAGATCCCGCTGCCGCCGTATTGATTTAGCGGACGGTCGCCGTCCCTGCGGAAAGCAGGGACCCATACGCCGCGGCTTCTCGACTTAGGAAAGCTGCTCGACATTCTTGCCGTAATCACGAACGCTTGTGGTTATGGGTCCCGGCTCAAGGCCGGGACGACACCGAGCGTGTGGCGCGCCTTTATGCGTGCAGCTTCTGCAGCTCTTTCAAAATCGCTTCGCCCATCTGCGTGGTGCTGGCGGCAGTCGTACCTTCGGACTTGATGTCAGCGGTACGAAGTCCGCTGGCGAGCACCGCTGCAATCGCGGCATCGACCTTGTCGGCCAGCGCGCCCATGTCGAACGAATAGCGCAGCGCCATCCCAAACGACGAGATCATCGCGATCGGATTGGCGAGGCCTTTTCCGGCAATGTCGGGGGCCGAGCCGTGCACCGGCTCGAACAGCGAACGGCGCTTCCTGGTCTTGGAGTCGACCTCGCCGAGCGAGGCCGAGGGCAGCATGCCGAGCGAGCCGGTCAGCATCGCTGCGATGTCGGACAGCATGTCGCCGAACAGGTTGTCGGTCACGATGACGTCGAACTGCTTCGGTGCCTTGACGAGGTTCATGCCGCCGGAATCGGCAAGCTGATGCTCGAGCGTCACGTCCTTGTATTCGCGCGCATGCACCTGCGTCACGACCTCGTTCCAGAGCACGCCTGACTTCATGACGTTGCGCTTTTCCATCGAGGTCAGCTTGTTGCGGCGCTTGCGCGCGAGGTCGAACGCCACGCGGGCGATGCGCTCGATCTCGTAGGTGTCGTAGACCTGGGTGTCGATGGCGCGCTTCTGGCCGTTGCCGAGATCGGTGATGGTCTTCGGCTCGCCGAAATAGACACCGCCGGTGAGCTCGCGCACGATCATGATGTCGAGGCCTTCGACCGCCTCGCGCTTCAGGCTGGAGGCGTCCGCCAGCGCCGGGTAGCACACCGCGGGACGAAGGTTGGCGAACAGGCCGAGATCCTTGCGCAGCCGCAGGAGACCGGCTTCGGGACGCACATCATAGGGAACGCTGTCCCATTTCGGCCCGCCGACCGCGCCGAAGATAACGGCATCCGCGGCCGTCGCCTTGGCCATGTCGGCTTCCGAGATCGATACCTTGTGCGCGTCATAGGCGGAGCCGCCGACCAAGCCCTGCTCGGTTTCGAACTTGGCGATCCCCTGCGCATTCAGCCAGTCGATCAGGCGCTGCACCTCGGCCATCACTTCGGGGCCGATGCCGTCGCCGGGGAGAAGCAGCAGTTTATGGGTCGCCATGGAGGGTCCTTGCTATGTTCGTCATTCCGGGACGGCGCAACGCGCCGGACCCGGAATCCAGAGATTGGAAGCAACGAGATTTCGGGTTCGCGGCTTCGCCGCGCCCCGGAATGACGGGTCGGCCGGAGTGCTAGAGCGGCATTGCGCGATTGGCAAGACACCATTGCGGCCGCGCCGCCTGTGCAACCTCCCAACGGCCTGCCAAGATGCCGATCCGCCGGAGCACCCTTTCTTGCACGCCCCAGACCGTCCCCAGCTCTACGCGCATCCCGCGCGGCTGATCCTCATCCTGTCGCTGGCGCCGACCGTTGGGCTCGGAATCGGCCGCTTTGCCTATGCGCTGGTGCTGGCGGATATGCGCGATACGCTGGTCTGGTCCTATTCGGCGGCCGGTTTCATGAACACCATCAACGCGGCCGGCTATCTCGTGGGCGCGCTGTTCGCCTCGCGCATGATCCGGCGCTTTGGTCTGGCGGCTTCCGTGCGATGGGGAACGCTGGCCTGCGTGCTGTCGCTCGCGCTCTGCGCCGTCTCCGGCAATTTCTACCTTCTGAGTTTCGCGCGGCTGCTGGCGGGCGTCGGCGCGGCGGCCGGATTCGTCGGCGGCGGCGCGCTGGCGACAACGATCGCGCAGTCGCGTCCCGAACGGGCGAACTTCCTGCTCAGCCTGTTCTATGCCGGGCCGGGAATCGGCATTCTGGCGTCGGGACTGGTGGCGCCCTTCGTGCTGGAGGGATTTGGGCCGGGGTCGTGGTGGATCGTCTGGTGGGCGATGACACTGCTCGCGGTCGTCATGACGATTCCCGTCCTGCTCGCGCCGCTCCACGCCGACGCTACGACCGCGGAGACGGCAACGGCCAGATTCGCGGTTGCGCCGGTGCTGATCTATCTCGCCGGCTACTTTCTGTTCGGGGCCGGCTATATCGCCTACATGACCTTCATGATCGCCTATGTGCGCGATGCCGGCGGCGGCGCGGCCGCGCAAAGCGCGTTCTGGAGCCTGATCGGCCTGAGCGCATTCGTCACGCCATGGGTCTGGCGCCGCGTGCTCGCGCTCGACCGCGGCGGCCTCGCCACGACGATCATCCTCGGCGTCAACGCGATCGGCGCGGCGATGCCGATCTTCGGGCATTCGGTATGGCTGCTCGCGCTATCGGCGCTGGTGTTCGGCGTCGCGTTCTTCGCGGTGGTCGGCTCCACCACCGCGTTTGTCCGCTTCAATTACCCGCCGCAGGCCTGGCCGACCGCGATTGCGGCCATGACGATTTCATTCGGCATCGGCCAGACGCTGGGGCCGATCGTGGTCGGCGCGATCACGGATGCGATGGGCAGTCTGTCGTTTGCGCTGAATGTGTCCGCGGCGATGCTGGCGCTGGGCGCAGGGCTGTCGGCGTTTCAGAGGAAGGTGGGGCAGAAGCCTTAAGCCGTCATCCCGGGGCGATGCGCCAGCATCGAACCCGGAATCTCGAGATTCCCCGATGCGCAATTGCGCATCTGAGGTCTGGTGCTTGCGCACCATCCCGGAATGACGAAGACATCAACTCCCGCTGAACGAATTATACCCCTGATCTTCCCAGAAGCCGCCCTTGTAGTCGTTGGTGACTTCCATCGACATCACGTATTTTGGATTCTTGAAGCCGAGCTTTGTCGGCACCCTGATCTTCATCGGGAAGCCATAGGCGCGCGGCAATATCTCGTCGCCGAACTTGAACGTCATCTGGGTCTGCGCGTGCAGCGCGGATTGCATGTCGAGCGGCGAATTGTAGCCGTCCTTGTCGGCGCACTGGAACCAGACGTACTTGGCGCGGGTGTCGGCGCCGACGATCTTGAGAAAATCGCGGAGCGGCGTGCCGGTCCAGCTTCCGATCGCGCTCCAGCCCTCGACGCAGATATGGCGCGTGACCTGTTTGACCTGAGGCAACTGGTAGAGTTCTTCCAGTGTCCACGGCTTCTTGTTCTCGACCAGGCCGCTCACCTCCAACTTCCACGTCTTGCCGTCGACCTCCGGCGCCTCGTCGATGTCGTAATAGGCGTTGAACGGGAACGGTTTGGTGATCGCGCTTTCCGGGAAAGTCGGCGCCATCGCATTGGGATTGAACATCCACGACTGCACGCCGTCATTGAATTTGGAGACCTGCTTGAGCATCTCTTCGGCCGAAAAACTGTCCGACACGTCGCATCCGGTCAGCAGCGTCAGCGCGCCGAGGCTGGCGCCGCCGGAGATGAAACGCCGGCGCGTCAGGTCCGGCATGGTCTTGATCACGTCTCTGACCAGAAGCGTCTTGTCGACGCCGGGGATCAGGAGTTTGCGCATGCGGCCCATGGTCGTACTCCTTGCCTATCTCATGCTCAGCGGCCGATGATCATGGCGCGCAGGCTCTTCGGCACCAGAAGGGCGAGCACGACATGAACCACAATGAAGGCGACGATTGCCGCCATGCAGAAGAAGTGGACGTAACGGGCGCCCTCATAACCGCCGAACAATGCCGTCAGGTATTGCAGCTGCACCGGCTTCCAGATCGCCAGCCCCGACAGCACGACGAGGATGCCGACGATAATGACGCCAGCGTAAAGCAGTTTCTGCACGTAGTTGTATTTGGTGAGATCGTCGTGCGACAGCTTGCCGGTCAGCGCCGCCCTGGTATCTGAAATCACGCCGCGAGGCGTAATCGGCAGCAGCTTCTTGCGGAAGCGGCCGGTGGCAAGACCCATAATTAGATAGATCAAGCCGTTGACCATCAACAGCCACATCGCAGCAAAATGCCAGAGCAGCCCGCCGGCGAGCCAGCCGCCCAGCGTGATCGAACGGGGGAATGTAAAGCCGAACAGCGGAGAGGCGTTATAGATCTGCCATCCCGACATGATCATCAGGACCATCGCGAAGGCATTGGTCCAGTGCACGGCCCGCACCCAGGCCGGCTGTATCACCTTCGCCTTGGTCGATTTGGTCGATGTGGCTTGCTCGTCGCTGACTGTGAGGGCCGACATGGCTGTTCCCTGCTTGCATCTGGTACCTGATTTATACGCCCGGAACCGGATTTTCGTTACTGCCATGACGCTATCAAATCGATGCATGGCGCGTATCGGGTTCACAAAAAAGCGAGCCGGGTTGCCCCGGCTCGCCAATCCACACGCCCTGTTGGGACCAGTCAGGGGCGCGCGGGAAGTCAGGACGCCGGCATCAGCACGGTGTCGACCACATGGATCACGCCGTTTGACTGATTGACGTTCGAGATCGTCACCGTCGAGGTTCCGCCCCTTGGCGTCGACGATCCAGGTCTTGCCGTCGGACTTCTTGACGGTCAGTTCTTCGCCTTCGGCGGTCTTGAGCTTCTTGCCGTCGGTCAGGTCGGAGGCCGCGAGCTTGCCGGGCACCACATGGTAGGTGAGGATCTTGGTCAGGGTCGCCTTGTTCTCGGGCTTCACCAGCGTCTCGACCGTGCCGGCCGGCAGCTTGCCGAAGGCGGTGTTGGTCGGCGCGAACACCGTGAACGGGCCCTTGCTTTCCAGCGTTTCGACGAGACCGGCGGCCTTCACGGCGGCAACCAGCGTGGTGTGGTCCTTCGAGTTGACGGCGTTCTGGACGATGTTCTTGGAGGGGAACATCGCGGCGCCGCCGACCATCACGGTCTTTTCTTCCGCGCTAACCGGCGCGGTGATGGTGGCAGTGAGAGCCAGGACGCTGAAGGCGGCAGACAGAAGTGCAATACGTTTCGACATGGAATCTTCTCCCGTGGATTGCGATGGCCGGCGGATATTCGCCGGTGGCTAGAACAACGACGCTGGTCGATTGACCGGTTGACTTCGTCGTCGTTGGGCCGAGCTACGGGAGGTTTTTCGGCCGGTTTCGGGGAATAAATTATCGTGATGGCTGAAACTTTTGCGGGGGTGGATCGTGTGGGGCTCGAGCCGTAGCCCGGATGGAGCGCAGCGCAATCCGGGATTCTTCTCGGCCGCGAGATATCCCGGGTTACGCTTCGCTCCACCCGGGCTACGGGGAGTTCAATCCCGATTATTTGGCGTCTGGATGAAACCGCGATTGTGGGTCGGGCTGATCAGGATCTCGTTCATGCACACGCGAGGCGGCATGCTGGCGACGAAGGCGATGGTGCGGCCGCAATCTTCCGGCTGCAGCATCTTGGCCTGTTCCTCCTCCGACGGCACCACCGGCCGGAGCTTCAGGATCGGGGTCGCGACCTCGCCGGGCGAGAGGCAGCAGGCGCGCAGGCCGTTGACGCATTCGTCCATGTTGAAGGAATGGGTCAGGGCCAGCACTGCATGCTTGGTCGTGGTGTAGGCCGGGCCGGGCATTTTCGAGACGTGGCGGCCGGCCCAGGATGCGACGTTGATGATGCAGCCGTCCTTTTGCTTGCGCATCGCGGGCAGCACCGCGCGCATGCAGTAGAGCACGCCGTTGAGATTGATCTCGACGAGCTTGTCCCAGCCCTCCAGCTCCATGTCGGCCCAGCTTCGCTTTGGCACGTTGATGCCGGCGCTGTTGACGAGCAGGTCGATCCGGCCGTGTTTGGCGAGGATCTGCTCGGCGGCGTTGTTGACGTCCTCCTTGTTGCTGACGTCGAGCGCGATCGCTTCGGCCTTTCCGCCGTTTTTGGTGATGTTGGCCACGACCGTGTCCAGCGCGTCCTTGCGCCGCCCCGAAACCACCACGATCCAGCCATCGGCCGCCAGCGCCTCGGCACCGGCCTCGCCGATCCCGCTGCCACCGCCCGTCACCCAGGCCACGCGTTTCCCGTCATTTGTCATGCAAACTGTCTCCGTTGCTTTTGGAAGGGCGCTTTTGCTATTGAATTCTGTGGTTGCTGCGTCCAATTGAACCGCACCCGCCCCCGCAATGATGCATGAATGCGATCCGGAAAACCATCATGAACGCCAACCTGTTTTCCCGCCTGTTCGACAACCTCGACGATCCGAACCGGCTCGCAATCGAAACCGCCGACGGCACGCGCATCAGCTATGGTGACCTGATCGCCCGCGCCGGCCAGATGGCGAACGTGCTGGCATCGTGCGGCGTGAAACCCGGCGATCGCGTCGCGGCGCAGACCGAGAAATCGGTCCCGGCCCTAGTGCTCTATCTCGCAACGGTTCGCGCGGGCGCGGTCTACCTGCCGCTCAATACCGCCTATACGCTCAACGAACTCGACTACTTCATTTCCGACGCCGAGCCGTCGCTTGTGGTCTGCGACCCCTCGAAGGCGGAAGGCATCGGCGCGATTGCGGCGAAGGTAAACGCCAAGGTCGAAACGCTGGGCGCCGACAGCAAGGGATCGCTGACGGATGCCGCCGCCAAGGCCGATGCAGCGTTTGCGACAGTCGTCCGCGCCGACGACGATCTCGCGGCGATCTTATACACCTCGGGTACTACGGGCCGCTCCAAGGGCGCAATGCTGACGCACGACAATCTCGCGTCAAACTCGCTCTCGCTCGTCGACTACTGGCGCTTCACGAATAAGGACGTGCTGATCCACGCGCTGCCGATCTATCACACCCACGGCCTGTTCGTGGCCAGCAACGTGACGCTGTTCGCCCGCGCCTCGATGATCTTCCTGCCGAAGCTCGATCCGGAGCCGATCATCAAGCTGATGGCGCGCGCGACCGTCCTGATGGGCGTACCGACCTTTTATACGCGGCTGCTGCAGAGCCCTGCCCTGACGAAGGAATCGACCAAACATATGCGGCTGTTCATTTCGGGCTCAGCGCCGCTGCTCGCCGATACCCATCGCGAATGGGCCGCGCGAACCGGCCACGCTGTGCTGGAACGCTACGGCATGACCGAAACCAACATGAACACCTCAAACCCCTATGACGGCGAGCGGGTGCCTGGCGCCGTCGGCCATCCCCTGCCCGGCGTCTCCGTGCGTGTCACCGATCCCGAAACCGGCAAAGAACTCGAGCGCGACACCATCGGCATGATCGAGGTCAAGGGCCCGAACGTGTTCAAGGGCTATTGGCGGATGCCAGAGAAGACAAAAGCCGAATTCCGCGACGACGGCTTCTTCATCACCGGCGACCTCGGCAAGATCGACGCCAAGGGCTATGTGCACATTCTCGGCCGCGGCAAGGATCTCGTGATTTCAGGCGGCTTCAACGTCTATCCGAAGGAAATCGAAAGCGAGATCGACGCCATGCCGGGCGTGATCGAATCCGCCGTGATCGGCGTGCCGCACGCCGATTTCGGTGAAGGCGTCACCGCGGTCCTGGTCTGCACCAAGGGCGCCGACGTCACCGAAGCCGGCGTCCTGAAGGCGCTCGACGGCCGGCTGGCGAAGTTCAAGATGCCGAAGCGCGTGTTCGTCGTCGACGAACTGCCGCGCAACGCCATGGGCAAGGTGCAGAAGAATATCTTGCGGGATACCTACAAGGATATCTATTCGAAGCATTAGGAGCGCGAGCACGTCGCGGCGAGGAAAATGAACCGAGAGCAAGCTGTCCACATTCAAAAGCATTTACTCGATGCCTATGTCGCATTGGATGATGCGAGCGTGGCCATTGCCGGCCTCGGGAAAGAAGAGCGGCTCAGACTCGACGGGTCGCTTCAGGAAGTTGTCGCTGCTTTGCAGCTGGATCTGCTTGCGCCAATACATGACCAGTATCCAGACCTGGAGCCGCCTGTTCTCGACGAGGAAATCCCGACCATCAGCAGTCAAGTCAAGTGGGATCAGGTCCGCTTGCCGCCATCCGTGACCGAAGCGGATCTCGACGGCATTATTCTCTCGTTGTTGAACCCGCGATGGCAAAAGACCGCGATGGTGGTCTTTCTGGTCTCGAAGCGCTGCCAGGAGCTTGCCCTGCCGATCGGCGCTGAATCGATTGCCGCGCGACTGCAAGTCCTGAGCGATTCCGATCGCATCGAAGGAATCGGCGATCTCCGCAAATGGCGCCATAGCGAAGTACGATTGAAGGACTAGGCGGGCGGCGCGGTAGCCCGGATGGAGCGAAGCGCAATCCGGGAACGATCTGTGCATCTGCGAGAATCCCGGATTTCGCTTCGCTCCATCCGGGCTACACCCTCACAGCAGGCTCACTACAAACCGGCCGCCGACGATGAACAGGTATGCGCCGAACGCCATCTCCAGCGCGCGCTTCGACATCGCATGCGCGGCGCGCACGCCGAGCGGTGCGGTCAGCAGGCTGGTCGGCATCACAAGCATCGCCCCGATCAGCGACACGTAGCCGATCGAGAACGGCATTTGCAGCGCGGTGACATCGGGAAAGCGTGCCGCGGCGGGCCAGCCGGCATAGACGTAACCGATCGCGCCGGGGATAGAAATCAGCACGGCGAGCGCCGATGAGGTCGCGACCGCCTGATGGATCGGCCGGCCGTAGAACGTCATCAGAAGGTTCGCAAACAAGCCTCCGCCGACGCCCATCAGCGTCGAGAGTAGCCCGATGAAGAAGCCATAGATCCGCATCAAGGGTCCGGTTGGGATCTTGTCGCCGAATTTCCAGTTGTCGCGCGCCAGCAGCAGCCGGGCCGCAGCGGACCACGCCACAACAACGAAGACGATCTTGAACAGCCGTTCCGGTGCGTAGCGCGCGGTGACGCTGCCGGCGAGGACGCCGATCACGATCGGCACCCACCAGAGCTTGAGGATGTCCATATCGACCGCGCCCCTGGATGTAATGGGCGCGCAACGAGCGGATCGAGGTCGGGATGATGATGGCCAGCGAGGTTCCGATGCAAAGCGGCATCCGCACCTCCAGCGGCACGCCGGCGAGCCGAAAGCATTCGTAGAACACCGGCACCAGGATCGCGCCGCCGCCGATCCCGAAAATGCCGGCGAAGAACCCGGAAACCGCGCCCACCGCGACCAGCATGAGCGCCAGTTCGACAAGCTCGGCGACGTTAAGCCCGGCGACTACCATCGATGGTTTCCTTGGCGCCCGGGCCGAGCCCAACGTTCATGAATCGTGCTTCAGGTATACCAGCAAATGAACAGCGGCAAAGCGTTGTCAACGCCTGCAATTGCAGGCCTCCTCCTTAGGTATGAACCGTCATTCGCAAATGGTGATATTGGTCGTTGCGCTCGCTGGTTCGACTTCGTAAATAAGAATTGCTCTACCGCGATCCCCGATGGGCCGCACCATGGCCCCGCCAACTTTCAAAGCCGCCGATGACCGCCAGGATCGACCGACCTCTATCGCCACATTTGCAGACCTATCGCTGGACCCTGACGATGGCGCTGTCCATCGTCCACCGCGTCACCGGCATGGCGCTGTATTTCGGCACCCTGCTGCTGGCCTGGTGGCTGATCGCCGCCGCCTCCGGCCCCACCGCCTACGCCAATGTTCAGGCCTTTACCGGCAGCATCATCGGCAAGCTGATCGTGTTCGGCTACACTTGGGCGCTGCTGCATCATCTGCTGAGCGGTCTCAGGCATTTCGTCTGGGATCTCGGCTACGGCTTCAAGGCCAACGAGCGCGAGGCTTTGACCTGGGGCGCGCTGATCGGCGGCATTTCCCGACGGTACTGGTCTGGATCGTCGCCTACACGGTCGGAGGCGGACGATGACCGAACCGAAGGCTTCCATGCGCACGCCGCTTGGGCGGGTGCGCTATCTCGGCGCATCGCATTCCGGCACTTCCGATTTCTGGCGCCAGCGCCTCACCGCCGTGGCGACGACGCTGTTGATCGTGCCCGTCATCGTGATCGTGCTGATGCTGATCGGCCGCAATCAGGCCGGTGCGGCGCAGATCCTCGGCTCGCTGCCGATCGCGATCATCCTGCTTCTATTCATCATCGCAAGCACCTGGCACATGAAGATCGGCATGCAGGTCGTAATCGAGGACTACGTGCATAACGAGAAGCTGAAGCTCGCCAGCGTGATGGCCAATAACTTCTTCTGTGCCGCGGTGGCGCTGGCCTCGATCTACGCGATCTTCAAACTGTCATCGGGAGTATAACCCATGACTGCTAGAAATTTGGCTGCTCAAGGCAACGGCAAAGCCGGCAGCGGCCCGGCCACCAACGGAAAATCCTATCCAATCGAAGACCACACCTACGACGTCGTGGTCGTTGGCGCCGGCGGCGCCGGCTTGCGCGCCGTCGTCGGCTGCTCTGAAGCCGGCCTGCGCACCGCTTGCATCACCAAGGTGTTCCCGACGCGCTCGCATACGGTCGCGGCCCAGGGCGGCATTTCGGCTTCGCTCGGCAACATGCATCCGGACGACTGGCGCTGGCACATGTACGACACCGTCAAGGGGTCGGACTGGCTCGGCGACCAGGACGCGATCGAATACATGGTGCGCAACGCGCCCGAGGCCGTCTACGAGCTCGAGCATTGGGGCGTGCCGTTCTCGCGCACCGAGGACGGCAAGATCTACCAGCGCCCGTTCGGCGGCATGACCCTGGACTATGGCAAGGGCCAGGCGCAGCGGACTTGCGCCGCCGCCGACCGCACCGGCCACGCCATGCTGCACACGATGTACGGCCAGGCGCTGCGCCACTCCGCCGAATTCTACATCGAGTTCTTCGCCATCGACCTGATCATGGACGATCAGGGTGTCTGCCGCGGCGTGATCGCGATCAAGCTCGAGGACGGCACGCTGCATCGCTTCCGCGCCCAGACGACGATTCTGGCGACCGGGGGATACGGCCGCGCCTACGCCTCCTGCACCTCGGCACATACCTGCACCGGTGACGGCGGCGGCATGGTGCTGCGCGCCGGCCTGCCGCTGCAGGACATGGAGTTCGTGCAGTTCCACCCGACCGGCATCTATGGTTCGGGCTGCCTCGTCACCGAAGGCGCGCGCGGCGAAGGCGGTTATCTCGTCAATTCCGAGGGCGAGCGCTTCATGGAGCGCTACGCGCCATCCGCCAAGGACCTCGCCTCGCGCGACGTCGTCTCGCGCGCGATGACGATCGAAATCCGTGAAGGCCGCGGCGTCGGCAAGAAAAAGGACCACATCTACCTGCACCTCGATCACCTCGACCCGAAGGTGCTGAATGAACGGCTGCCGGGCATTTCCGAATCGGCGAAGATCTTCGCCAATGTCGACGTCACCCGCGAGCCGATCCCCATCACGCCGACGGTGCACTACAATATGGGTGGCATCCCGACCAATTATCACGGCGAAGCGCTGACCAAGAAGGACGGCGACGATAATGCCGTGGTGCCGGGCCTGATGGCGATCGGCGAAGCCGCCTGCGTGTCCGTGCACGGCGCCAATCGGCTGGGCTCCAATTCGCTGATCGACCTCGTCGTGTTCGGCCGCGCGCCGCGCTGCGGCTTGCGGAAAAGCTGACGCCGAACGGCAAGCAGCCGGACCTGCCGAAGGATTCCGCCGACATGGCGCTGGGACGGCTGGATCATTACCGCTACGCCTCCGGCGGCACGCCGACCGCCAAGCTGCGCGACAGCATGCAGCACGTGATGCAGAACAATTGCGCGGTGTTCCGCACCGGCGAGATCCTGACCGAAGGCCAGAACCTGATCCACAAGGTGCATGGCGGCATCGGCGACGTCGCGACGACCGACCGCTCGCTGGTCTGGAATTCCGACCTGATCGAGACGCTGGAATTCGACAATCTGATCGTTCAGGCGGTCGTCACCATGGACTCGGCGGCGAACCGCTCCGAGAGCCGCGGCGCCCATGCGCGCGAGGATTTCCCCGACCGCGACGACAAGAACTGGATGAAGCACACGCTGGTGTGGATCGGCGACCGCGGCAACACCACGATCGACTACCGCCCGGTGCACGACTACACGATGACGAACGACGTTCAATACATCCCGCCGAAGGCGCGGGTGTATTGATAAACCACAGCCCGTCATTCCGGGGCGATGCGAAGCATCGAGCCCGGAATCTCGAGATTCCGGGTCTGGTCCTTCGGACCATCCCGGAATGACGAAAAGGTCAGGATAATGGTTGAATTCGCGCTTCCGAAGAACTCAAAGATATCAGGCGGCAAGGCCTGGCCGAAGCCGGCAGGCGCGACCGAGACGCGCGAGTTCAGGGTGTATCGCTGGAATCCGGACGACGGCAAGAATCCCAGCGTCGACACCTACCACGTCGATATCAATGATTGCGGCCCGATGGTGCTGGACGGCCTGATCTGGATCAAGAACCACATCGACCCGACGCTGACCTTCCGCCGCTCCTGCCGCGAGGGCGTCTGCGGCTCCTGCGCGATGAATATCGACGGCCAGAACACGCTGGCCTGCACCAAGTCGATGCACGACGTGGCGTCAGGCGGCGCGGTGAAGGTCAATCCGCTGCCGCACCAGCCGGTCGTGAAAGATCTGGTGCCTGATTTGACCAATTTCTACGCACAATACGCCTCGATCGAACCGTGGCTGAAGACGACGACCCCGACGCCGCAGAAGGAGTGGAAGCAGAGCCACGAGGACCGCGAAAAGCTCGACGGGCTTTACGAGTGCATCCTGTGCGCCTGCTGCTCGACCTCATGCCCGAGCTATTGGTGGAACAGCGAGCGTTTCCTGGGCCCCGCCGCGCTGTTGCAGGCGACGCGGTGGGTCAACGACAGCCGCGATGAAGCCACCGGCGAGCGGCTTGACGATCTCGAAGACCCGTTCCGACTCTACCGCTGCCACACCATCATGAACTGCGCCAAGGCCTGCCCGAAGGGCCTCAACCTGTCGGAAGCCATCGCCGAGCTCAAGCTGAAGATGGTCGAGCGGCAGATTTAGGTCTGGCCTGGTCCTGTAGCCCGGATGGAGCGCAGCGCAATCCGGGGTTCTGACAGCCGGATAAACCTGTCCCGGATTTCGCGGAGCCTGTCATCGGGCGCGCATTCGCGCGACCCGTTGGCTCCATCCGGGCTATGGGAGCGCGAACAGCCTGAGTTGAATCGATTATTATCGATTCGGATTGATGGCCAGGCGCGCAAGTTCGGCTTCCCGCGCGGCTTTGTTCCCAACCAAAAGTTGCGTTAAGGTCACCACGGAAGTCGGAGCCCCCGTGCAGACCGCGCAACGTAATTCGCTGAGACTGTTGCAATGGATGATGGTTGCTTCGCTGGCCCTGCCGCTGGCGCTGTTTGCCTTTGCGTCCGCGGTATCCCACGTTTCGGTCTACCAAACCGCCGATCGTGAAATCGAACGCACGCTGGATGTCGCGCATGAGCATGCGCTCAAGGTGTTCGAAACCATCGATCGCAGCCTGTCCGAGATCGCCGAGATCGTCCGCGGCATTCCCGATGTTGACATTGCTGCCCGCGAACAAGCCCTGCATCTGCGGCTGAAGCAGCTCGTGGCTTCATTGCCGCAGGTTAAGTCGGCCTGGATTTTCGACGCCAGGGGCCGCGCGCTCGTCAACAGCCTGGTCGCGCCCGCGCCCGAGATCGATTTCTCCGACCGGGACTATTTCAAACCTCACGTGTCAGGCGATATCGGAACCCATATCAGTGAAGCGTTGACGCCGCGACCGCCCTATCAGGGCGCTCCATTCTTCGGCGTCAGCAGACGGCGGCCGAGCGAGGACGGCAGCTTCGCCGGCGTGATCCAGGCTTCCGTATTTCCGGAATATTTCGAGAACTACTACGCCCGGATCGGCCGCGAGCCCGGCAGCTACTTCGCGCTCGGCCGCACTGACGGTAGCCTGCTGGCGCGGTTTCCCGCGATCGGCCGCGACATCGGCCTCGATCGCAACGGCCCGATCGGAAAATTGATTGGGGCCAGTCCCAAAGCAGGCCTCACTACCGTGACCTCGCCGATCGACGGCATCGAACGCCGACTCGGATACCGGCGGCTGGCCGAATATCCGATCTATGTCGGCGCCGGCCTCGAGACATCGGCAATAAGGGAACGGTGGCTCTCCACCATGAGCCAGCACCTGATCTTCGGCGCGCCGGCCACCGCGCTGTTGTTCTTCCTGCTCGCGCTGTCGCTCCGGCGGACGCGCAATCTGTATGTCGAAGCCGAGAAGCGCCAGGAGGCCGAGGAAGCGCTGAAGCACGGCCAGCGGCTGGAGGCGCTGGGCCAGCTCACCGGCGGCGTCGCGCACGACTTCAACAATCTGCTCACGGTGATCCGCGCTTCCGTCGACCTGTTGCAGCGGCCCGACCTGCCGGAGCCGCGGCGGCAGCGCTACATCGAGGCGATCTCGGACACGGTGACGCGCGCCGCCAAGCTGACCGCGCAATTGCTGGCCTTCGCGCGACGGCAGACGTTGAAGCCGGAGGTGTTCGACGTCGGGCGCAGCGTGCAGACGCTGAGCGAGATGATCGGCACGCTGATCGGTTCGCGCATCGAGATTGTCACCCTTGGGCCGGACGAGCCCTGCTTCGTCAATGCCGACGCCGGCCAGTTCGAAACCGCGATCATCAACATGGCCGTCAACGCACGGGACGCCATGGACCACCGTGGACGGTTGACGATTGCAGTGGGAATGGCTGCGAATTTGCCCAACGCCGCCCCGCTGTCCCAAAATCCTTTTGGCTATGTTGCCGTATCCGTCGCCGATACCGGAATAGGCATTCCGCCAGATCAGTTCGTACGTATCTTCGAACCCTTCTTCACCACCAAGCAGGTCGGCCATGGTACGGGGCTCGGTCTGTCGCAGGTGTTCGGCTTCGCCAGGGCAATCCGGCGGCGAAGTGGTCGTCGCCAGCGAGGTCGGCAAAGGCAGTGTTTTCACGCTGTATCTGCCGCGCACCGCCGGCGGCGGGAAAACGCCACAGATGCCGGCGGCCGATGCCCCGGCGATCGACGGCAGTGGGACGTCGGTGCTCGTAGTCGAGGACAATGCCGAAGTTGGGAAATTTGCCACCGATGCCTTGGCCGAACTCGGCTACACCACCAGGCTGGTCAGCAATGCCACGCATGCGCTCGAAGAACTGAGCGCGGGCACCGATCGCTTCGATGTCGTGTTCACCGACGTGGTCATGCCCGGCATGACCGGCGTCGAACTCGCGCAGGAAATTCGCGTCCACCATCCTGGCCTGCCGGTCGTCTTGACCAGCGGCTACAGCCATGTGCTTTCAGAACACGGCAGCTACGGCTTCGAGTTGCTGCAGAAGCCCTATTCGATCGAGCAGCTCGCGCGCGTGCTGCACCGGGTGGGCGTTCGCGCAAGGTGAAGCGCGGCAACGAAGCGAATTGAACCCGTCGGTTCTCCCGTCATTGCGAGCGCAGCGAAGCAATCCATCTCTCCGCACGTGGAAGCATGGATTGCTTCGTCGCTTCGCTTCTCGCAATGACGGTGGAGTTGCGCCGACGAAGCCCGCAGGGAACCATCTGATTTCCTTTGCGTTACCGGGCCATGGCCAAATCCGACGCAAAGTCCAAACCGCCTGGTAAGCAATCCGACGCGAAGAAGCCGTCTGAGTCTGAAAAATCAGAGTCTGAAGAATCAGAGTTCGCCGACGTCAATGCGGAGAGCGGCGATCACGTCGAACCTCCGCCGCCGGAAGTCGTCGAACCCGATCCGGAAATGTCCGAGGAAGAGGCCGAGCAGGCTCGCAAGGATTACCTGCTGACGCGGTTCTGGATCAGCGCGCGCGGCTACTGGGGCAGAAACGGCGACCGGCTGGCGTGGCTGTTTTCGATCGGACTGCTGATCCTGATCGTCGCCAATGTCGGCTTTCAATACGGCATCAATGTCTGGAACCGGGCGATTTTCGACGCCATCGAGAAGCGCGATTCCGCCACCGTGTACTATCTCACGGCCGTGTTTTTTCCGCTCGCGATCGGCAGCGTTCTGCTCGGCGTTGCGCAAGTGTTTGCGCGCATGGGCATCCAGCGCCGCTGGCGCGCCTGGCTGACAAGCGCTGTGATATCGCGCTGGCTGGCCAGCGGCCGCTACTACCAACTCAACCTCGTCGGCGGCGATCATCAGAATCCCGAGTATCGCATCGCGGAAGATTTGAGGATCGCGACCGACTCGCCGGTGGATTTCGTCGCAGGTGTGACGTCGGCATTCCTCTCAGCCGCGACCTTCATTGTTGTGCTCTGGACCATTGGCGGTGCACTGACGGTGACGCTCGCGGGATCGACGATCACCATTCCGGGCTTTCTCGTCGTTGCCGCGGTGGTCTACGCTGCAATTGCCTCAGGCTCGATCATGACGATCGGACGGCGCTTCGTGCAGTTGTCCGAAGACAAGAACCAGGCCGAAGCCGAATATCGTTATGCGCTGACCCGCGTGCGTGAAAACGGCGAAAGCATTGCGCTGCTCGGCGGCGAAGAGGAGGAGCGCGACGGCATCAACAAGACGTTTACGAACGTGCTCCGGCAATGGGCGCGGCTGGCTGGCCAGCATATGCGCACCACGCTGGTATCGCAGGGATCGCACCTGATCGCACCCGTGGTGCCGCTATTGCTGTGCGCGCCAAAATTTCTCGACGGCAGCATGACGCTCGGACAGGTGATGCAGGCCGCTTCCGCCTTCACCATCGTGCAGACCGCGTTCGGCTGGCTGGTCGACAACTACCCGCGGCTGGCCGACTGGAACGCCTGCGCCCGGCGCATCGCCTCGCTGATGATGTCGCTCGACGGCCTCGAACGCGCCGAGCGGGGCGACGGCATCGGCCGCATCAAACGTGGCGAGACCGTGGGCGATGCCATGCTGAGCCTCAACGACCTCTCGGTAACGCTCGACGACGGAACTGCGGTTGTCGGCGAGACCGAAGTGGTAATCGAGCCTGGCGAGCGCCTGCTGGTGGCCGGCGAATCCGGCACCGGCAAGAGCACGCTGGTTCGCGCGCTGGCGGGGCTGTGGCCATGGGGCGGCGGCAGCGTCAATTTCCATCCCGACCGTCGGCTCTTTATGCTGCCGCAGAAGCCCTACATCCCGTCCGGCACACTGCGCCGCGCGATCGCCTATCCCGGTGCCGCCGATGACTGGACGATCGAGCGGATCGGCGAGGCCCTGCACACGGTCGGCCTCGATCATCTCAAGGAGAAGATCGAGGAAGACGGGCCGTGGGACCAGACGCTGTCCGGCGGCGAAAAGCAGCGGCTGGCATTCGCGCGGCTGTTGCTGCACAACCCGGACATCGTGGTGCTGGACGAGGCGACGTCTGCGCTCGACGAAAAGAGCCAGGACAAGATGATGGAGATCGTCATCCGCGAGCTGCCGAACGCCACCATCGTCAGCGTCGCCCATCGCGTCGAGCTGGAGGCGTTCCACAGCCGCAAGATCGTGCTGGAGCGGCGCAAGGGCGGCGCCAAGCTCGTCAGCGACGTCGACCTGATCCCGCGCAAGGGCAAACGCCGCCTGGTCGACCGCTTCCTGCGTCAGCGCGTGGGCGCGAAGAAGGCGGCGTGATGCGTTCTTCATTCTCCCATTGTGAAGCGTACCAGATGCAAGCCTCGGCCTTGCCTACGCTAGTAAGACGGCCCTTCACCGTCGCCAAGGCCACGCAACCCAGTCATCTGCGCCTACCTGAGGCGGGACGCCCAGGCGCATCCCTGCGTTCGAAATAGAAAAACGCCAGACCGTTGAAGCTGACGTTCAGTTCACCCTGCTGCTCGTCGTCAACAGCATCGTCAAGCTGCGAGACGCGATAGTTGTCCCACAGTGTTCTTGTGAGTGCGGACTGGATGCTCTGCCGCGCATTGATGTAATCCTCGTTTGTGCCCTGACCGGTGGTCACGTGATATACAATGGCATCCAGGAACTGAGTATGTTCGTCATAGCTCGTCTGTCCCAACGTTCGTGACGATGGCCAACGCCCCTCTTGCGGGACAGGGTGTGCGAGTCTTAGCGATGATCTGTCCCTCGCTCCCCGACAGGCTCTCAAGGGCCTTTGAGCGCGAACGGGCTCAGATCCAGCGACGGGCGGTTGGTCAGAACCGCCCGTTCGCACATTCTGGCAGATTTTGCGGACACAAGAGCACGAAGTAAGCCGTAAAGCCATTGCGCAGGGAATGCCGGAGTGCTCCGACTGTACCTGTATGCTCGTGTGCGTTTCTTTGCGCACTTTTTGCACACGAGACCGCGGGTGCAGCAAGCACCCGGCATTCCCTGTGCCCTCTGATTTCGAGGGTGTCAAAATAGCAGCACAGCTCGGGCGTATCACGCCGCGAGGACGAGGGGGTGTGTTCGCGCTCGAACTCGTAGCCCGGATGAGCGTAGCGACATCCGGGACCACTCTTACACCGCCCCGGATATCGCTGCGCTCATCCGGGCTACAGACTGTTTCACTGCCGCAAAACCGGCTATGCAAGCGCCGCTATCATCGAGGACAGAGATTTGACCCCCGACAATGACCCTTCGCCCGCGCCGTTCGGCGCGTTCGCGCCGAATGCCGCGCAGGCTGCGATCATTCGACTTGCGCATCGCTCGCGGCTGAAGCGCGGCGCATTCCGGCCGATGCTGTCGCGACTGGTGAACTTGCTGCGCGCAGGTCCCGTCGACGTCCCGTATCAGGGCGCATCGTTCCGCTTCTACCATCAGGCCAGCGCCACCGAACGCGGCGCGCTGTTCAATCCCGACTACAATCTCGAGGAACTGGATTTCCTGCGCGCGCATACGCCCGTCGGGGGCGTATTCGTCGATGTCGGGGCCAATGTCGGCACCTATGCGCTTGCGCTGGCGCGCCATGCCGGCGCTGACGGTAAGGTGGTCGCGATCGAGCCGCATCCGGTCACCCATGCGCGGCTCGCCTTCAACAAGGCAGCGTCAGGCTATACCCAAGTGAGATTGGTCGCGGCGGCCGCCGGCCCCACCGATGGCGAGTTGATGATCGAGACCGATGGCGAAAATCTCGGCGCCAGCCATATCGTGTCGGGCGAAGTCTCCGGCAGGGCGATCAAGGTGCCGTCGCTGCGGCTGCAGCGCATCCTCGAAGAAGTTGGTGCATCGCATGTCGACGCACTCAAGATCGACGTCGAAGGCTTTGAGGATCGCGTCTTGACCGGCTTCTTTGCCGAAGCGCCGCAAACGCTGTGGCCGCGTGCGGTGGTGATCGAGCATCTGTCCGATAACGAATGGCAGCAAGACTGCATCGCCGACATGCGCGCGCGGGGTTATACCGAGACTGGCAAGACGCGCAGCAATACGCTGTTGGTCCGCGGCTGAACTTTTCTTTGCGCAATTGCCCTCGAACCGCAGGAGAGTTTGATGATCGACCACATCGGATTTCCGGTTTCGGACTATGAACGCTCGAAGGCGTTCTATCTGAAAGCGCTGGCGCCGCTCGACTACAGCCTCGTGATGGAGGTCAGGCGGGACCGGCCCGGCGAGAAGCCGGCCGCAGGTTTCGGCGCCAATGGAAAGCCTGATTTCTGGATCGGCGGCGAAGGCGGATTGGACAAGCCGCTGCATGTCGCGATCCTGGCAAAGGACCGCGCCACCGTTGACGCCTTCTACGAGGCTGCCATGGCCGCCGGCGGACGCGACAATGGCGCGCCCGGGATCCGCGCGATCTACCATCCGAATTATTACGGCGCGTTCGTGCTCGATCCGGACGGCCACAACATCGAAGCCGTTTGCCACAGCCCGGCGTAATCGGTTCCCGCCGGTTCCAATAGCGGATCGCGCGGGAACTTTGCGCCCACGCCGCCGTTGTCGGTCCCGGAGTTGACCAGGGAGCACGACATGAGCACCGACAATGCGCGCGACCAGGATCGCGTCTGGAAGTACCGCAAGGTCGCGCCATAGTGCCAGTTGAACCGCCGATCGAACCGCCTGAGATACCGCCGTCAACGCCGGGACAACCGACCGAGCCGCCGCGGGAGGAGCCTCCGGGCAATCCTCGTCCGGAAGTGCCACCGCCGGTGCGGGAACCGGGCCAGCCGTCACAACCGCAGGAGCTGCCCGGAAAGATGCCGGACGAGGTGCCGGTGCGAGGGCCGAATGGCCCGCAGATACCCAATCCAGCCAGCGATCGCGAAACCGATTGAAACAACGTTTGAAGCACCGCCTGAACGCGCAATGAACAATGGTACATGCAACCCGTTGCTTTTATGAAATAAAAAGCAACGGGCCATTTGTAGGCTGCCACAATCCGGCCTAATGATGAGCTGCTGATCGACCAACTCATAGGTCAATCAGCGAATTCGTTGCTGCCAAGCCTTTCTCCGGGGAACCCAAGGACATCATGACAAACCTTCGCATCGTGCTGCTTGCCACAACTGCTTTGACGGTAGCGCAGCTCGCGACCTCTACATCGCATGCGCAGTCCGCACCGCTCGTCGTGGCCCAGGCCAAGGAAGAGGTAGGCCCGGACGGCAGACCGAAGAGGCCGGCGCCAGGCGCTCCGCCACCAGCTGCCGCGCCCAAAGCACCAGCGACGCCTCCGCCGCCGGCCGCTGCACCTCCGCGCCCCGCACCGCCACCGCCATCGCCGCCGGCCGCTGCACCCCCGCGTGCCGCACCGCCGCCTCCGCCGCCCCCGGCTGCAGCACCGCGTCAGGCTCCGCCGCCTCCGCCCCCTGCTGCGGCTCCGCCGCCGCGTCCAACGCCGCCCCCTCCGCCTCCGGCGGCTGCACCCTCGCGCCCGACCCCGCCGTCGCCTCCGACGGCTGCGCCGCCCGCTCGCACGCCACCGCCGCCACCTCCGCCCGCGGCGACAGCGCCCGGCGCGCCGAAGCAACCTGCTGCGCCGACTCCGCCACCTTCGGTCCAAAAGGGGGCGCCAACTCCGCCTCCGCCATCGCCACCGGGCGCCAAGCAATCGCCAGCGCCGACCCCGACGCCAGCTCCGCAGACTCAACCCGCATCTCCGCCGGCAGCCACACCGCCCGCCGGAAGCACGACGACGGCGCCGCCGCCACGCACCGGCGCACCGACGACGCCCCCGGCTGCGGGCGCCCCGACGACTACGCCAACCACGCCGCAGGCCCGGCCCGGCGGGCCGGCTCCGGCTGCGCCGGGTGCAACACCCCCGGCTGCGCCAGGCGCAACGCCCCCGACAACGGCACCCGCGCCAAGTGCTGGCGCTCCCGCCGGCGCACCGCCGGCGGCCGATCCACGCGCAACACAGCCGGCAACCGCTCCAGCGGCGCCGACCGCCGTGCCGGGCGCACCCAACGCGGCGCCGCCTCCCGGCCGCGCCCAGAACGCACCGCCAACCGTCGCGCCAGCCTTCCGCCAGGCGCCTCAGGTGACGGCACCGTTGCCGCCGCCTCCGCCGCCGCAAGAGGGATTGAGGGCAGTCGCCCCGGGCGCAGCGCCTTCAGGGCCGCGACGCCTCGACGACTTCCGTAGCCAGCGCCGCGAGTCCCAGCAGGGCGGCCGTACCGTGTTCACCGAGCCCGGCCGGATCATCATTCGCGATCCTGGCGGACAGCAATATATCCGTCACAGCGAGGTGGACCGCTTCCGCTACGGCGCGCGTGACATCCAGACCCAGACGGTCGGCGGGGAGACGCGCACCGTCGTGATCAGGCCTGACGGCACACAGGTGATCACGGTGGTCGGCCGCGACGGCCAATTGCTGCGCCGGATCCGCCGCGATCAGCGGGGCCGCGAGATCATCATCATCGACAACAGCTACCGCGATCCGCGTGGGGGAGGCGGCGGATTCTATGTCGCCCTGGCGCCGCCGGTGGTCCGCATTCCTTACAACCGTTACATTGTCGACGCCGAGGAGGCGTCGCCGGAACTGCTCTATGAGACCATGATGGCGCCGCCGGTGGAACGGATCGAACGGCGTTATTCGCTGGATGAAATCCGTTACAGCCCCACGGTGCGGCAGCGGATGCCGAGCATCGACGTCAACACCATCAACTTCGAAACCGGATCGTGGGAAATCCCGCCCGATCAGGCGGCGAAGCTGCAGGCTATCGCGGACGGCCTCAACCGGGCGATCCAGGAAAATCCACGCGCGGTATTCCTGATCGAGGGCCACACCGACGCGGTCGGAAACGACGTCGACAATCTGTCGCTGTCGGATCGGCGCGCCGAGTCCGCGGCCACCCTGCTGACGCAGCAGTTCAACGTGGCTGCGGAAAACCTGACCTCGCAAGGTTATGGCGAGCAGTATCTGAAGGAGTCGATCGACGGGCCGAGCGCGATCAACCGGCGCGTCACCATCCGCAACATCACTCCGCTGCTCAATGGCGGACAGGCCTCGCTGCCGCCGCCCCCGCCCGGCACCGCTCCGCCGCGCCGATAAGGCAGGACATCACAAATGAAAATGGCCGGGAGCAACCCCGGCCATTTTTTATTCTCAGGCACTGAGGGCGCGCGGCGGCACGCAGGCGTCGCAAATGGCTTTGGCGTGCCGGTGATCCGTGCCGCAGCAGCCGCCGAGAATACGCATCTTCGGAAACGCGCCCCTGAGCTTGAGGTAATGCCGCCCGAGATCGGACGGGTCACCGGCATCCAGCGTTTCGGACTGGTCGAGCTCGGCGTGGCTCTTCGTCGATGCATTGGCCCGGACGCCGTGAATACGCGCCGTCCAGGCTTCACCCGCCTTCAATGCATCCTCGAAATGCGTTGGATGGGCGCAGTTGATCAGGAAGTATTCGGGCGCACCGTCGGTCTCGCGATCCACAGTCTCGATCGCCTCCCGCAACGTTTCTCCATTCACCAGGCGGCCATTGGTCTCCACGGTGAAAGAGATGGCCGCCGGAATCCGCTGCGCCCTGGCTGCCCGCGCGATGCCAATCGCTTCTTTGACGCTTGTGAGCGTATAGGCCGTGACCATGTCGGCGCCGCCCTCCACGAAGGCCGCAATCTGCGCCCCATGATAGGCCTCGGCTTCATCGGAACCCATGTTGCCTGCCTTGTAGCCGTCGCCGCGCGGGCCGATGGCGCCGCTGATGACGCAGGGCGCACCTGGCCGTTCCCAACCGGTCCTCAACTCCTCCAGGAATGCAATCGAACGGACATTGATCGCCTTGAGCGCGGCCGCATCGTACCCCAGCTTCGCGCCCCAATCCGGATTGGCGCGCCATGTCGGACTGTCGAGCACGAAGCCAATACCGTGCTCGCGCGCGACCGCAAGATAGCTGGCGTAGTACTGCTTCAGTTGCTGGCGACCTTCAGCGCTGTCGAGCAGCACGAAGGCGGCGAAATGCGGCAGATCGATTCCTTGGTGGAAGATCAGCGTCGTTTCCATGCCGCCATCGGTCAGGAAAATGCCGCCGCGGCGCTGCGGCAGATCTTGTCGGTATTTGGCCATTTCAACATCTCCGGAAATCAGGTGCCGTCGGTAGGTCTCTGCCGCCTCGGCTTGGGTCCTGCGATGTTGGTGCCTCATAGTGTCGCGGCTTCCTAGGCTGCTCGTGGTGCGGATGAACCTCGAGCCGCAAAATGATACGAATTCAAATGGTTGTGGGAGAGGCGCAAAACCGTGGCGCTGCCCTTGGCGGAGAAACCGTACCATGAGTGCAGTTCTGGAACCCCGGATGGGCAAGGGCGAAGCCACGCGCGAGCGCATTCTCGAGATCGCGGAGACGGCCGTTCTCGCCAAAGGTTTTGGCGCCACCTCGATCGAGGAAGTGATCGCAGAAGCGGGCCTCACCAAAAGTGGCTTCTTCTATCACTTCAAGGACAAGAATGCGCTCGCGCGTGAAATGCTCCGGCGATATGTCGCGACCAATGATCGGCTGTTCGACGAAATCTTCGCCCGCGGCGGCCAGCTATCCGACGATCCGCTGCAGGCGTTCCTTATTTCCCTGAAGCTGCTTGCCGAAACGATGGCCGACTTGCCGAACGGCCATCCCGGCTGCCTGATTGCAAGCATCTGCTATCAGGAGCGGCTGTTCGATCGTGAAGTGCGCGAACTCACCGCACAGTCGGTGCGAGACTGGAACGCACGCTTCCGCAAAATCCTCGACGGCATTGCGTCGGTCTACCCGCCGCGGGAGCCGGTCGATCTCGATGATCTCGCCGATATGCTGTCCTGCATCGTCGACGGGGCCATCATCATGTCGAAGACGCTGAATGATCCCCGCCGCCTCGAAAGACAGATTCTGATCTTCCGAAGCTGCGTCAAGCTGATGTTTGCAGCCCCGTCGCCTTCCTGACGCGCAAGCATCCCTTGCGTAAAACTATTGGCCCGCGGCGGCGAGGCCAAGCGCGTCGGCCATGATCCGGAATACATCGGTGTTGTCCATCGAGCCGTGGACCCGTTCGCTGCCGGGTCCGGTCCCCGTCAGGATGACGTCCTCTCCCGAATGAACGCTTGCGCCCATCATCGCCGGCAGATTGCCGAAGCGCAGCACGGCCCCTGGGACATCCTTGTATTTCTCGTTGACCTTGAAGGTGCCCGGTGCCTCGCCCTTGACGCTGGGCTCGTTGGGATTGTCGAGCTTTGGGCGGAACGTTTCGTAATGGTCCGGGAGGCTCGCCGAAAAGATCGCGAGCCGGCGGCTGACATCCACGCGCGACGGATAACCTTCGGCATCGGGGGCCGGATAATTGGGAAATCCCGCCTTGTCGTAGGTGCCGACACGTTCGCGGAGCGGCACGTTGGGCGTCGTGCTCATGTCGTCGTTGATGGTGCCGACAAGGCCGTTGGGATGGTTGTGGTCCGCAAGCACCAGGATCAGGGTGTCGTCGACGCGCGCCCGCGCCCATTTGCGCGCAAGGCTGACCGCGTTGTCGAGCATGATGGTGTCGTAGACCGCGCGCTCCATATCCAGCAGATGAGCGTATTTGTCGATCATCCCGGATTCGACCATCAGGAAGAAGCCGGCATCGTTCTTCGACAGAACGTTCAGTGCGGTTTGCACCTGCTCGGTCAAATCAGGCTGATCGGGAAACCTCTTGACGCCGCCGCCCTTGAGAAATTTGCGGTCCAGCGCGCCGTCCATATTGCCCGTGGCGAACAGGCCGAGCAGTTTACGGGTGTCGGATTTGCCGTTCACTGCATCGAGTTCGGTCTTCGTCGTCACCACCGGATAGCCGGCTTCGCGGAAGCGGGCGAGGTAATCGATATCGTCCTTGCGTTTGGACCCGGCCGCGCCTTGCGGCAGGAAATTCGCGCTGCCGCCGCCCATCAATACGTCTGGCCTGGCCGCAAAAAGCTGTTCGACGATTTCGTCATAGGCGGCGCGACGGCGGGTGTGAGCCACCATCGCCGCCGGCGTGGCATCCTCGACTTCGGTATTGGTGACAATGCCGATGCCCATGTTGAGCCGCCGCTTCGCCAGGCTCGCAATGGTCTCCACCCTGGGGTCATCGAACGGGCTTGCGGTGCGGTCCGCATAGACGCCCATCGCATTGACGGCGGTCTTGTGGCCGGTGGCGTAGGCGCTCGCAGCGTTCGCTGAATCGGTGATGATCGAATCCGAGCCTGCGGTCGCCACCAGCGCCATGTGCGGCATGTCGTCGATCGCAAGCTTGCCTAGGCTCTTGCCCTCCGCAATGCCCTTGGAAAGCAGGCGGGCGGCCACGCGGTGCGCCGGTGATAGCCCGTCGCCGATGAACAGGATGACGTTCTTCGCCTTGCGCGGCCCGGTATCGTAGACCGTCCACGCGACGGTGCGGCTTCGCGTGCCGTCGCTGACTTCGACCGTCACGTTGCCGGGCTTGCCTAAGGAGACATCGCGCAGCGTCAGCGCCGACTGATCCTTGCCGTCTTCACGCTCCACGAACGTTCCGGACTGGCCGAAGACGGCGGCGCAGTTCTCGCCGTTCACAGTGACTTTCAATTTTGCGGGATCGACGCGATCTGGAAATTCGACTTTGAAGTCGAAGCGCGCGCCCGCGAGAATGGCGGCGCGGTCGATCGGGTAGATGGTCTGCGCAACAACCTGCGATCCCGATAGCAGGACAATGAGAGCGGCGGCGAAGGGTTTGATCATGATGCGAGCACCGTAGTCGGAGTATAGCCATCCGGGCGGCATACCGGCCCCCGGGGCAGGCATGCGCTATACTCTACCGGAATCGAGTGACGTCTCCGTTACAATTCGCGCCGGGAGCAATCCCGGCCATCCTTGTTCTGCATCGTGTTCCGGCGGCATGATCCAAAAAAGTTGAGGATACGCCGCGCGGTTCAGCTCTTGTCGCTCTCGAGCTTGAAGATGTCGGAGCCCTCTCTGCTCGATAGCAAACCTGTCTCTGAGTAGAGATTCAGCTTGGCGCGGGTATCGGCGATGTCGAGGTTGCGCATTGTCAGCTGGCCGATACGGTCCGCCGGCGTGAACGCCGCATCGTCCACCTTCTCCATGCTCAGCCGCTCCGGCTGATAGGTCAGGTTGGGGCTGTCGGTATTCAAGATCGAGTAGTCGTTGCCACGGCGCAGCTCGAGCGTGACCTCACCGGTGACTGCGCGAGCCACCCAACGCTGTGCGGTTTCACGCAGCATGAGGGCTTGAGAATCGAACCACCGCCCCTGGTAGAGCAGTCGGCCAAGGCGCATGCCGCTGATCCGGTATTGCTCGATGGTGTCTTCGTTGTGGATGCCGGTGATGAGGCGTTCGTAGGCGATGTGCAGCAGCGCCATGCCGGGCGCCTCGTAGATGCCGCGGCTCTTTGCCTCGATGACCCGATTCTCGATCTGGTCGCTCATGCCAAGACCATGTCGGCCGCCGATGGCATTGGCCTCTAGCAACAGCGCGACCGGATCGGCGAACGGCTGGCCGTTCAGCGCGACGGGCTGGCCCTCTTCAAAGCGCACGGCGATCCTTTCGGCCTTGACGATACAGTCGTCGCGCCAGAACGGCACGCCCATGATGGGATTGACGATCTTGATGCCGCTGTCGAGGCGCTCAAGATCCTTGGCCTCGTGGGTTGCACCGAGGATGTTGCTGTCTGTCGAATACGCCTTTTCGGCGCTCATCTTGTACGCGAATCCACTGGCGGTCATGAACGCCGACATTTCCGCACGGCCACCGAGCTCGTCGATGAACTGCTGGTCGAGCCAGGGCTTGTAGATTCTGAGGCTCGGATTGGTCAGCAGGCCGTAGCGATAGAACCGCTCAATGTCGTTGCCTTTGAAGGTGGAGCCATCACCCCAGACGTTGACGCCGTCCGCCTTCATTGCCGAGACCAGCATCGTGCCCGTCACCGCGCGACCGAGCGGCGTGGTGTTGAAGTAGGTGATGCCGCCGGTGGCGATATGGAAGGCACCCGACTGGATGGCGGCAATACCTTCATGAACCAATTGCGTGCGGCAGTCCACGAGCAGGGCTTTTTCGGCGCCGAAGTCCAGCGCTTTACGCGGAATCTCGTCGTAGTCGGCCTCGTCAGGTTGGCCGAGGTTGGCCGTATAGGCAAAGACGCGCGCGCCTTTTTGCTTCATCCAGAGGAGCGCCGCGCTGGTGTCGAGACCGCCCGAGAAAGCGATACCGACTTTTTCCCCCTTGGGCAGGCTTTTCAAGATCGTACTCATAGAGTTTCCAATCGGTCGAATGCGGACATCATTTGCGGCTTGAGTGCGCGAATATCAAATTTCGCGCTGATGGGCACGCGTTTAATGGCGCCTGGCTAATGGCGCCTGGCGTGTAGCTGTTCTGGGATCGAATTACCCACCTCGCGCCCGCGCCAACGCTGCAGCAGCCTGTAGCCGGGCCAGCCCCAGCGCGCCAGCGCAGCCTCGATCTGCGCATCCGAACGTCTCGTCGATGGCCAGCGGTAAAGCCAGGCATAGACCAGCCAGATCACGAAGAAGCTCACGAGGCCCGCGGCCGCAACGTCGGTGAAGAAATGCCCCCGAACGCCATCCGCAGCACTGACGTCGCGACCCCGAACAGGGTCGCCGCCGCATAGGCCAATGGCCGCCAAGGCGGCGGCGTCAGCGCCGCGGGCGCATAGGCCCAGAACGCGGTGGCGCCCTCGCCGGAGAAGAACGAGCAGTTGCGCCCGCAGGCCCCGCGCGGGTCCCACCACGGCACGAATTGCCAAGGGCCGTTGAACTCCATCACCATCACCGGCCGCGGCCGGCCCCAGTAGCTCTTGAAGGTAAGGTTGGTCAGCACGATCGCGGAGAGCAGGATGGTGACCAGCAGAAACACCGCCGCGCGGCCCGGGATCAGCATCGGCCGGTCCGGCCGCACCACCTTCACGACAATGGCAACGAGCGCCGGCAGCGCCAACGCCCATGCGATCCACATCGCGGCATCACGCGCGAACGCGGCGAGCGCATCTTGCTTCCAGGGAAACGAGGCGCTCGCCGAATCGTAAAACAACGCCGCCAGCTTCAGGTCGAGTTCGGGGAAAATCCCGAACAGCAATCCGATGACAAGCGCCAAGCCCAAGGCGATGGAAAGTCCGGTCCGGTTCATGGCGCGGGGTTTAGCCGAGGCGACGGATATTGGGAAGGCTTGCGCTTGTTTCCCTCTCCCCTTGTGGGAGAGGGTGGATCAATCGCGCAGAGCGCGATTGAGACGGATGAGGGGTCTGTCTCCGCGGACGGAGACCCCTCATCCGCCTTCGCTTCGCGAAGGCACCTTCTCCCACAAGGGGAGAAGGCAAGATTAAGCGTACACCCTGCATCACGGCATGGGTCGCGAGTTCGACGGCAAGGGCGGCGGTGGCCGCAAGGGGCGCGGCGGTTCGCGCCAGGCCCCGGCGGTGCGGCCCGCAATCATCCAGTAGACGAGGCCCGCGACGATGCCCGCGCCCGTCATGATCTCGAGATGGCGGCGCACGATGCCGTCGAACCGCAGCGTCTCGGGATCGAACGGAACAAGGCCAAGATAGCAGGCCGCACCGACGATGGCGCCGCCGACCGCGTAAGCCAGCACGCTGCGAACATAGAACGCCTCGGTGATCAGCACCACGATCAGCGCCGGCAGCAGCGCAAAGCCGGACAGGAAGATGAAGCCGAAGCCGAGTACGACGTCGATGGCGCTCTGATCGATTGGGCCGCCGCCGAGATCGCTGAATTCCGGATACAGCACCGCGCCGACCACGATCATCCCCGCCACGAAGCAGGCGGCGAGAAAGCCGAACAGGATGACGAAGAAGCGGCCGATCAGGGACATGAGGCAATTCCGTCGTTAAACATAGGCGGCCGCCTTCTCCGCCGTCATGCCCGGGCTTGTCCCGGGCATCCACGCCTTACTCTATCGAGACCGAGCAAAGACGTGGATGGCCGGGTCAAGCCCGGCCATGACGAACGCAGCACTCGCATCATCTCAATCCGTCATCGCCATCGCGCGGAGCGCCTGCCGCTCGCGTGCGGACAATTTTTCCGTCTCCGATTTCAACTGGCCGCAGGCGGCGAGAATGTCGCGGCCGCGCGGGGTGCGCACCGGCGAGGGAGTAGCCGGCGTTGAAGATGTACTCGGAGAACTTCTCGATCTGCTCCCAGTCCGAACACTCATACTTTGTGCCCGGCCACGGGTTGAACGGAATCAAATTGATTTTCGCCGGTATGCCCTTGAGCAGCTTTACCAGGAGCTTGGCGTCATCCATCGAATCGTTGATGTCCTTGAGCATCACATATTCGAAGGTGATGCGGCGCGCATTCGACGAACCCGGATAATCGCGGCAGGCCTGCAGCAATTCGGCAATCGGATATTTGCGGTTGAGCGGCACCAGTTCGTTGCGCAACTCGTCGCGCACGGCGTGCAGCGAAATCGCCAGCATGACGCCGATCTCGTCGCCGGTGCGGATGATGTTCGGCACTACGCCCGAGGTCGACAGCGTGATACGACGGCGGGAAATGCCGATGCCTTCATTGTCGGCGACGATCAGCAACGCATCGCGCACCGCGTCGAAATTATAGAGCGGCTCGCCCATGCCCATCATGACGATGTTGGTGACGAGGCGGCTGCCGGTCGGCGTCTCGCGATCGGCCCAGTCATTGAGGCGGTCGCGCGCCACCATGATCTGGCCGACGATTTCGCCCGCCGTGAGGTTGCGCACCAGCCGCTGCGTGCCGGTGTGGCAGAACGAGCAATTCAGCGTGCAGCCGACCTGGGAAGAAACGCAAAGCGTGCCGCGATCGGTTTCGGGAATGTAGACGCACTCGACCTCATGCGCCTTCTGCAACGCATCACCGCTCGGCAGACGCAACAGCCATTTGCGGGTGCCGTCGTTGGAAACCTGTTCCGCCACCACTTCGGGGCGATCGACGGTAAAATGCTGCTCGAGCTGCGCGCGCATTTCCTTGGAAATGCTGGTCATCTCGTCGAACGCCCTGGCGCCGCGCACATAGATCCAGTGCCAGAGCTGCTGCGTGCGCATCTTGCGCTGGGCCGGCTGAATGCCGATCTCGCCCAGCAGGTCGGCGATCTCCGTGCGCGACAGGCCGATCAGCGACGGCTTTGCCGGCGGCACATGGGTTTCGAGCGGGACCTTCTCCAGGAGCGCCGGCTGCGGAACTGGTCTCGATCGAAGCGACGGCCATTATGTTTCTATTCTTGAGATAGGTAGGGTGGGCGAAGCGTGCCCACCACAAGCGTTAACGGCGGGCACGCGCAACGCGCCTTTGCCCATCCTGCAAAGTAGCACTCAAATAGGCCTTCCAAGGCCCGCAAACAACGGCATTTTGGGCTTAAAGCCGCTTAGCGCCTGCAATCCTGCGCCAGCCGGTCGAGCGCCTGGGACAGTCCCTTCAGCGAGAAGGTGTCGGTGGTCTCGGTGCCCTTGGCCGAGACGCCCTTGACGGTGGCATCGGCGGCTTTGCGCATCGCGTCGACCATCCGTTCTTCCTCGGCGGCGTTCTTGATCCAGAGCCCGTCACCCTGGGTATACATCGCGTAGGATCCGCCGCCGACCTCGAGCGAGGATTCGAACCCGGCTTCAACGTGTAGCCGATCATGATCGAGACTTCGTTGACGACTTTTTCCGCCGGACGCGTCGAGACGAAGGCATAGGCCGGATCGCGCGGACGATTAGGCGGATTGGTTTTCGACGACGAAGGCTTCGCCAGCGCGAAGCACACCTTCTTGCCGTTCGGCGCCGCGGTGTAGGCGCCCCAGGTGCCGAACTGCCCGATCAGCGTCGGTTCCGCGCCGCCTGCGGCGGCGGTCGCTGCCGGTTCCGGCTTCGCAGGCTTCGCCGTTGTCGGCTTTGCCGCCGGCGCAGGCGACTCCTTGGCGCCTTTCGAGGCGGCTCCTTGCGCATGCGCGAGGGATGTCACCCCGCACAAAGCCATCACAGCAACCAAAAATGTCAGTATTCGCAACACGGACAACTGGTTCCCTCATCATTGTGACTGGAAGATGGCCCGAGAGCGCATCGTGCCGCCGGGGATGGATAGCCGGGAAATGCTTTTTTGGGAAGGCGGTTAAGGCTTTGCCCACCGCTCGGTTCGAGTTTCCATCCGAGCTTGATCCAATTGGTTGCGCGAGCTGCGGCCTCAGCCTTTTGTGCGGCCCTCGCGCTGCCGCTGCCACTGCGCATCGGTCCATTGCAGCAGATCTTCTGCACCTGAGCTGCGCAGGTGCGAGTCTCCGTCCTGCACTACCATCTCACCATTGATGTAGCCGGCCTGATCGGAGATCAGGAAGCTCGCGAGATTGGCAAGTTCTCCGTGTTCTCCGGCGCGGCCGAGCGGATTGCGCTGCGCCCAGCCTTCATCGCGCCCCTCGGGACGAAGCTGGCCCGAAGCGCCCGGGGTCGGAAACGCGCCGGGCGCGATCGCGACCGTACGCACACCCTTTGGCCCCCACTCCACCGCAAGACTCCTCGTCATTGCGAGCACGGCAGACTTCGCCATCGACGAGGGCACCGTGAAGGCGCGGCCGGTGATGGTCGACGTCGAGAGAATGCTCAGCACGACGCCCTTGTGCCCGCTTTCGATCCAGCGCTTGCCCGCGGCGAGCGTGCAATACATCGCACCGTGCATTGTCGGCGCCAGGATCGCATCCGCCGCCCGGAACGAGAGGTGCTCGGTCTGCGCGATGAAGGTCGCGGCGGCATTGTTGACCAGCACGTCGATCGGCGCGTCGCGCCAGATCTGGTCCATCATGGCATCGACGGCGGCGCCGTCGCGGATATCGCATCTGATCACTGCGACCTCACCACCGAGTTCGCCGCGCATCTGCGCTGCGGTCGCCTCCAGCAATTCGAGCCGGCGGCCGCAGATGATCAGTTCCGCGCCGAGCTCGACGAAGCGGCGTCCCATCGCGGCTCCGAGCCCCGAGCCGCCTCCGGTAACCAGGATCCGCTTTCCCGCCAGCAGGCCTTTTTCAAACATCGTTTGAATCCTCTTCAACTACCGCCATCCCTCATCCCGCACCGATCAGGCCATGCATCGGAAACGGATTGTAGCCCGGCGTCAAATCCGGCAAGAAGTATCGAGCCTTCGTTGTCGGTCCGAAAAATCAGGTGTGTCCATGAAAGCCATTCTTTGTTCGCAGTACTGCCAACCCGACGATCTCGTGCTGGCTGACGTGCCCGATCCGGTGGCTGAGCCGGGACAGGCTGTGATTGCGATCAAATCCGCGGCGCTGAATTTCTTCGACATCCTGATGATCCAGGGCAAGTACCAGATCAAGCCGCCGTTTCCGTTTTCGCCGGCCGCCGAAGTCGCCGGCGTGATCGAAAGCGTCGGCGCCGGCGTGACCGATCTCAAGGTCGGCGACCGCGTGGTGGCGTCCTGCGGCCATAATGGCGCGCGCGAAAAAATCGCGCTGCCGGCGAATGCGATCGTGAAAATTCCCGACAACCTCGATTTCGATCGCGCCGCCGGAATCATCATCATCTACGGCACCGCGTTACACGCGCTGGAAGATCGCGCCAGCCCGAAGCCGGGCGAAACGCTTGCCGTGCTGGGCGCGGCCGGCGGCACGGGGCTTGCGGCCTGCGAACTCGGCAAGCTGATGGGCCTGAAGGTGATCGCCTGCGCCTCGTCAGACGAGAAACTCGAATTTGCGAAAGCGCATGGCGCCGAACTCACGCTGAACTACGCCAAGGAAGACCTGAAAGAAGGCCTGAAGCGGCTGACCGGCGGCAAGGGCGTCGACATCGTTTTCGATCCCGTGGGCGGCAGCTACGCCGAGGCGGCGCTGCGCGCCATCGCGTGGGAGGGACGCTTTCTAGTGATCGGCTTTGCGGCCGGCGACATTCCGAAGATGCCGCTCAATCTGGCCCTGCTCAAGGGTTGCGACATCCGCGGCGTGTTCTGGGGCGCGTGGACCCGGGTCAATCCGGAGAAGAATCGCGCCAATCTGGAGAAGCTCGTGAAGTGGACCGCAGAAGGCAAGATCTCCTCGCATGTCGACCGCACGTTTCCGCTGGCGCAAACCGCCGAGGCGCTGAAAGTGCTCGCCGGTCGCAAGGCGATGGGCAAGGTAATCCTGCATCCCTGAGAGACACACAAACCCGACGCGTTGCATTTCATTCGACGGCTCCTCTGGGCAGTGATCGTCGCAGCACGCGTCGGCGACAATGCAACAAGCAACAACAAGAAGCGGTCCGCGTGTGTTGCGGGCTGCGGCCTAACGTCATGCGTCGTTGCCATCCTCCTGACAAAGTTTCTTCTTGCTCGCGATTTCGTGTACTCGAATCCCTGGTTGCCGCATCTCCGCCTCAATCAAACCAAAATACCTCCCAATTCCTGCGCGCGAGCGCCGTTTTTTGAACCCATTCCGTGTGCGAATTACCGCTCCGGTAATCGGGTTCCTGTGCGCCAATAAAAACAAGGGAAAATGTGCGGGGGCCGGGACGCCCGTCGTAGCGTTCAGTAGTGGGGGAAGCATCACCATGGTGGAGAGTACGAGGCGGCTTCAGTCAAGGAACCCGTTCGACAGGTTCGACGAAGCCATTAGCGATCCTCGGTTGTATGAGACCAATCGGTACGAGCGGCCCTATGCGCTGCCGTATGAGCAGCCTGAGACATTGCGCGAGGAACCGCTGCCACACGAACCGCTGCCACACGAGCCGGTGCCGCTTTTCCTCTCCGGCTATGAGGATGAGTCCTATCGACCGGTTTCCGAATATACCTTCGCCAGCGGCAATCGAAAGAAAGCGCGCGTGTCACGCATCGTGACCGGCGTCGTTGCGGTATCGGCGATAGCTGGACTGCTTGCGCTGTTCTCCATTGACTCGACGCGCGCCGTCATCGTCAACGCCAAGGCCTCGCTCGGCAGCGCGGTGCCCGCTCAGTTCGGCGCAGCGCAGCCAGAGCCCGCGCAGCCGCCACAGCGCGTCGCTGCGCCCGTGACTCCCGAACCGGCGGCGATACCGGAGGCATCCGCGGCCCGTCGCAACACACCGGCCAACGCGTTGGCATCGGCGTCGCCGACACGCGACGAAATTGCGGCCGCCTATCAAAGCGCGCTCAAGGGCAACGTCGTCGTGCCTGAGCCGGTGGCGCGCGAAGCCGCCCGCGAGGTCGCGCCAGTCGTCCCGGAAATCCGTGAGGCCGTTCCGGTAACCCGTGAGGCTGTTCCTCCGGCGCGACGCATCGATCGGGACGAACTGGCAGCGCTCCTGAAGCGGGCGAAAGGCTTGCTTGCAATCGGCGACATCACCTCGGCCCGGTTGCTGCTCGAATGCGCCGCGGACGCGCAGGAAGCCGAGGCGGCCCTGATGCTGGCAGGCACGTATGACCCGCAGGTGCTGGGTAGCCACGACCAGCGCAGCGTCACGCCGGATCCCGCCGCGGCGCGGCTTTGGTACCAGAAAGCCGCCCAGCTCGGTTCGGCCGACGCAAAGCGCCGTCTTGGTCAGATTCAAAACTGACCATCACTTAAGACCAGCATCACTAAGACCAGCGCCACTTAATAGACATTAGTAGGGGAACATATGCGACGTTTGCTCGGAATGGCATTGCTTGCCACGGCGGTGACTTGCGGTTCGACGGCCCGGGCCGCCGAGACGGAATACGATCCGGCCAAGGTCAGCGAAAGTCTGAAAGCGATTTTTCAATTCGGTTCGGTCGCCACCAAACAAGCGCTGAACGCGAACACGGTCACACTGATTTCGGGCACGATCGGCGGCACCTATGTGCAGTTCGGCGCGGATTTGGCTTCCGTGCTCGACGACGGAAACAAGTTGCGCGTACTTCCGATCGTCGGGCGCGGTTCGGTGCAGAGCGTCGCCGACATCCTGTTCCTGCAGGGCGTCGATCTCGGCATCGTGCGGTCCGACACGCTCGATTATCTCGAAAAGAAGGGCTTTGCGAAGGACATCAAGAAGCAGTTCACCTATGTGACCAAGCTCTACAACGAAGAGATGTATGTCCTCGCGTCGAAATCGATTACCAACATAAGCCAGCTCAACGGCAAGAAGGTCAGTGTCGACCTTCCCAACGGCGGCACCTTCGTCACCGCGGCGATCGTGTTCGAGCGCCTCGGCATCAAGCCGAACTTCCTCTATATCGAACAGCGCATTGCGATGGAGAAACTGAAGGCCGGCGAGATCGACGCGGTGATCGCCGCCGGCGGCAAGCCGTACAAATCCGTCGCCGCATTCAAGGACGACCGCTTCCACCTGGTCCCGGTCGAATATGCAAAGCCGCTGCAGAACGACTATTTGCCGGCCACCCTGACCGCAAAGGATTATCCCAACCTGATTGCGGAAGGCCAGCGCGTCGACACCATCGCCGTGCCTGCAGTGCTCGCGGCCTATAACTGGGCGCCGAACACGGAGCGGTATCGCAAGCTCGCGCAGTTCGTGGATGCTTTCTTCACGAAGTTTCCGACGTTCCAGAATCCGCCATTCCATCCGAAATGGAAGGAAGTTTCCTTGTCGGCGCCGTTGCCCGACTGGCAGCGCTTTCCGGTCGCCGAGCAATGGCTGAAGACCCACAATATTGAAGCCGTGACCCGCGCCAAGTTCGACGATTTCCTGAAACAGAGCCCGGCAACCGCCGCGACCGTGAAGACGGATTCCGACAAGGAAGCCCTGTTCAGGCAGTTCCAGGCCTGGGAAGCCGAGAGAAACGCGAGGGCGCAGGCTCGCGCGCCGACCGCGCCGACGCAGCGGTAAGGGCTACAGCGTTTTCGAAAGAAGCATGCCCTCGGACTTGATCCGTGGGCGGCATGCGCCAGCTATTCGGTCGCGTCAGCGGTGTCGATCCCGCGCTTCAGCGCAGCGCGGGCGGCATCGCGATGCTCCTGCGTGATATGGCCCGCAACCATGCGAATGGCGGTGGCCAAGACAGCGGCGTCGTCGGTGAAGCCGAGCACCGGCAGCACGTCCGGCATGAAATCGAACGGCAGGACGAAATAGGCGACAGCGCCAAGCAGCGCGGCCTGCACGTGGCGCGGCGTCTGTTTGTCGAAGGCGCAGTAGTAAGCCGCGACCAAGTCCTCGGCGAACGGAAGCTTCGCCACCACCTGCTTCAGCTTGATCCAGAAGCGCCGGCGCACGCTCTCACGGTCTTCCGCCAGCCGGTCGGCCGACTCAAAACCCGCAGTGTGATCGGACGATGCCATCGCAGCGCTCCCCTCGGATCCGGCGCGGCAGATCGCCGCGGCCGATAACATGATTCAAGAATTGGGGATGTCCAACCGTCGCCGCAAGATCGCGGTGACACGAACTCAGGTGACGCCCAACTGCCTGGCGATCGCGTTCATGGCCTTGGCCAGATCGATATCGAGCCTGGTGACGCCGCCGGCATCGTGGGTCGCCAGCACCACCTCCACCGTCTTGTAGACGTTCTTCCATTCCGGATGATGGTCGCTCTTTTTCGGCAACCAGGGCGGCGCGGGACATGAAGCCGAACGCTTCGTTGAAATTCTTGAAAGTGAAAGTCCGCCCAATCGCCTCGCGGTCCGCCGTCTCCGACCAGCCGGGCAGTTCCGCCAGGGCCGCTTTCCGCGCCTCCACCGTCAGCCGTTCTGCCATGATCGCCTCCCGCTTGTTGCCTGCTCCATCCTAACACGCAGGGCCACTTCTGGGATCCCTGCCCAAAATAGGTCCCAAGGCGCGACCAATGACGGTTGGGGACGGCGGTAACCATGACGTAGATGTAACAATCCCAAAGCGGGAAATTTGCTAGAATGTTCGGATAAATGTGCCGGCAGCGTGAAACTGCACCTCGAACGACTATCCAGGGATTGATGACCGACGGCCCCCATCCTGCGGAACAGCCGGCCCCGCCCTCGCCCCGATCAGCGAAACGACGGCTGACTTTCGTCACGCTGGCCGGCGTGCTGGCCCTCGTCGGCGCGCTGGCCGCCGGCTATTACTTTGCGATGCGGCCGGTGACGCTCCGGATCGCCGTGGGCCCCGCCAACAGCGACGACCTCCGGGTTGTTCAGAACCTGACCCAGGCCTTCAACAACCAGAAGAGCAGTCTGGTCCGGTTGCGCCCGGTGCCAACCGACGGCGCGGTTGCAAGCGCCGCCCTGCTCGGTGATGGCAAGGCCGATCTCGCCATCATCCGCGGCGACCTGGAAGTGCCGAAGAATGCGCAAGCCGTGGCAACGCTGCGCAAGAACGTCGCGGTGCTGTGGGTGCCGTCATCAGGCAAGGCAAAGGGCAAGGGGGCTGCGCCCGCCATCACAAAAATTGCGCAACTCTCCGGACGTCGCATCGGCGTCGTCGGCCGCACCCAGGCCAATGTCAATTTGCTCAAGGTGATTTTGCGGCAATACGGCATCGATCCGGGCAAGGTCGAGATCATTCAATTCCCAGCCAACGAGGCTGCCGACGCCATCCGGAGGCAGAAGGCGGACGCCTATCTCGCGGCCGGTCCGGTCAACAGCAAGATCACCGCGGACGCGATCACGGCTTCGGCACGCGACGGCGGCGCGCCGAAATTCCTCGCGATCGACTCCGCCGAAGCCATCGCGCAGAACCACCCCGCCTACGAGGCTTCCGAAATCCCTGCCGGGAGTTTTGGCGGCTCGCCGGGCAAGCCCGAGGAAGAGATCAAGACGATCAGCTTCTCGCATCACATCGTGGCGCGTAAGGGCATTTCGGAATCTACCGTCGGCATCTTCACCCGGCAATTGTTCGCCATCCGGCAAACGCTGAAGAACGAATTTCCGCTGGCGGCAAAGATCGAGACGCCGGATACCGACAAGGACGCAACGATCCCCGTGCATCCCGGCGCAGCCGCCTTTGTCGACGGCGAGGGAGAAAACTTTCCTCGACCGCTACAGCGACTACATCTGGTGGGTATTGATGGCGCTATCGGCGATGGGCTCGCTCGGCGCATGGTTCGCGGGTTACCTCAAGAAAGACGAGCGCAACATCAACGTGTCGCAGCGCGACCGGCTTCTCGACATGCTCGCCACCGCGCGCCAATGCGATTCGATGGAAGAGCTCGACCTGATGCAGTCGGAAGCGGATGCCATTCTGCGCGACACGCTGTTATGCTTCGAACACGGCGCGATCGAGGAAGGGACGTTGACCGCCTTCAACATCGCGATCGAGCAGTTCCACAACGCAGTGGCCGACCGCAAAGCGCTGCTGATGAGCATGCCGCAGAATTTGCAACGCGCGAGCGCGCAATTCCGTGCCGCCGGAAATGCCTGAGCCCCACATCCCGTAATCGAACCGTCATTGATTCTTTCTAGGTCTGTCGGCGGGATCATTGCGTTCTCGCGCCCGCCCCAAGGAGGCTTGCATGACGCTCAGGATTTCTCGCGGACTTTCCCGGCGTCGTTTCCTCACCACCGCGGGCGCGGGCGCCATCAGCGCGCTCGCAATGCCTTGTCTCAGCCGCGCTGCCGACCGGCCGATCGTGACATCTGGCGTTCAATCCGGTGACGTCGGAGCCGATGGCGGCGTCGTGTGGGCGCGCGCCGATCGTCCCTCGCAAATGCTGGTCGAGGTCGCCACGTCGGAGTCGTTTGCCAATGCGAGGGCACTGCCGCCGATCGCGGCGCTGCCCGAAAGCGACTTCACGGCGAAAGTGCTGCTTGAGAACATGCCTGCGGGACAGGAAGTCTTCTACCGGATCCGGTTCCGCGATCTCTCGGATATCAATATCGCGAGCGAGCCGGTGCTCGGGCGTTTCCGCACCGCGCCCGCCGATCGCCGCGACGTCAGTTTCGTCTGGGGTGGCGACGTCGCCGGACAGGGCTGGGGCATCAACCCGGATGACGGCGGCATGCGCACCTTCGCCACCATGCGCAAGCATCACCCGGATTTCCTGCTGCACTCCGGCGACACCGTTTATGCCGACGGACCGATCAAGAGCGAAGTGGCGCTTCCCGACGGCAAGATCTGGAAGAATGTAACTATTCCGGAGAAGGCAAAAGTCGCCGAGACGCTCGACGAGTTCCGCGCCGCGCATAAATACAATTTCGTGGACGAGCATCTGCGCGCCTTCAACGCCGAGGTGCCGATCTTCGTGCAGTGGGACGACCATGAAGTCACCAACAACTGGTCGCCGTCGAAGCAACTACCCGCCGCCTACAAGGAGCGAAACGTTACCCTGCTTGCCGCTCGGGCAGCGCGTGCGTTCCACGAGATGTATCCGATGCGCGAAAGCATCGCCGAGCCTGGCCGGGTTTACCGCACGCTCAACTATGGCCCGCATCTCGATGTCTTCATGCTCGACGAACGCAGCTATCGCAGTCCCAACGGCGCGAACCAGGAGACCGCTTACGGGCCCGAAAGCTTCTTTCTTGGGCCGGAGCAACTGGCCTGGCTGAAGCGGGGGCTGTTGAATTCGCGCGCCACCTGGAAGGTGATCGCGTCCGACATGCCGCTCGGCATCATCGTCTATGACGATGCGGCCAACAAGAAAGGCTCGGAGGCGATCGCGCAAGGCGACGGCCCGCCGCGCGGCCGCGAACTGGAGATCGCCGACATCCTGCGTTTCATCAAGACGTCAGGCGTCGTCAACACCGTATGGCTGACGGCGGATGTGCACTATGCCGCCGCGCACTACTACAATCCGGACAAGGCGCAGTTCCAGGAGTTCGATCCGTTTTGGGAGTTCGTCGCCGGTCCGTTGCACGCCGGCACGTTCGGCCCGAACGGGCTCGACAATACGTTTGGCCCCGAAGTGAAGTTCATCAAGGCGCCGGGGCCCGGCAAGCAAAACCTGCCGCCGTCTGCCGGCATGCAGTTCTTCGGCCACGTCAGGATCGACGGCGCCGGCGGACAGATGACGGTCACGTTGCGCGACAGCGCCGATGTCGCGCTGTGGTCGACGACCCTCGATCCCAAGCCGGCGTAGCTGCCGCGGCGACGGCATCCGGGCAACCCGCTCAGCGCTTGAAGCCGCCATTTTTCAGCAAAGCCTGCAACGCGTCGGTCGAATAGGGTTTGGGCAGTCGCGGCTTGCTCGCGAACGCCGCCGGGAGCGGGGAGTCAGCGCCGTAGCCCGTGACGAAGGCAAAGGGAATTTTCAGCGCCTCGAGCCGTTCGGCGACGGCAAAACTCTTCTCGCGAATGAGGCTGACGTCGAGCAGCGCAAATTCCGGGGGCCGGAGGGCGATCATATCGAGCGCTTTGGCCACGTTTGCGGCCGTTCGCACCGTTTTCACGCCAAAACCGAGGATCGTGTCTTCGAAGTCGAGCGCGATGATTGGATCATCCTCGACGACCAACACGTCCTTGGGGATGCCGTCGCAGGGGGCGGGTTCCATGTTCTCGCCAGTTCAGGGTTCGAAATTTTGGGAGCCCGGGCCGAAGCCCCGGTAATCATGTATCCCGGCCGACGCCCGTACAGCGCATCCGCCGGATTCGGAACCGAAAGCACCATATGTCAGTTCTGTCGTCTGTCCACTTGTGAACAGATAAGCGAGACCAGATCGATTTATTGTGCTCCCCGACGGAAGCGGGAACCTTCAATGATTTCGCGACATCAGGATACGGTCGGCGGGCGGCCGTTCAACAATCTTTTGCGCCGCCTGAACGACGCCGACTTCGCGCTGATCGAACCGCATCTCGCGGCCGTGGCCGCCAATCCGAACGATCTGCTCTACAGTCCCGGCGACGACGTCGAGACCGTTCACTTCCCCTGCGGCCCAAGCCTCGTTTCCTACATGGTGACCAACGAGGACGGCCGCGACGTCGAAACCATCCTGATCGGCCGCGAAGGGGCGGTCGGCGGAATCGTCAGCCAAGGTTATCTCCCCGCCTATACCCGCATCACGGTCAAATTCGCCGGGCCGTTCGTGCGGCTGTCGATCCGCAAGCTCGACGCGGCGAAATCGAGGTCGCGCACGCTGAACAACATCTTCGCTCGCTATGCCGACTGCATGCTGGCGCAGATCTTCCAGTCGACCGCCTGCAATGCCATCCATGCGATCGAACAGCGCACGGCGAAATGGATCATTTCGGCGATGGAACGCACCGACGGCGAAGACGTCGTGCCGCTGACCCACGAACAACTGGCGACCTTGCTCGGTGTCGGCCGCTCCTATGCCAGCCGTGTCATTCAGACGTTCAAGGCGGAAGGCACCCTGGAGACTCGCCGCGGCTCGATCCTGGTCTGTAACCCGGATGCGCTGCGGAACCGGTCCTGCCGCTGTAATGAGGCCGTCAAAGACCATTTTGATGAGGTGCTGAGGGGGGTCTATCCCGACCCCGAAAAGGGCAATTAGACGGCCGCCATGCGCGAAATCGGCTAACCAAATGCCAAACAAACCATTGTTTTTTGGCGTTTTCTGAATATATTGCGGCGCAACGCGTAAGGTGCGCCCGGTCTTTTTTGGCCGGGCTTCCTTTTTAGGGCCATGGGCCCTGTTCGCATTTCAGGTTTTGAGCGCGATCCGGAAAAGTGGGTCCCGGTTTTCCGGTGAGATCGCGCTCCAGCCATTGCACGACCAGAAGAAGAGCCATGAACCTTCGTAACGTCGCCATTATCGCCCACGTCGACCACGGCAAGACCACGCTGGTCGATCGCCTGCTGCAGCAATCCGGCACCTATCGCGAGAACCAGAAGGTGACCGAGCGCGCGATGGACTCCAACGATCTGGAGCGCGAGCGCGGCATCACCATTCTTGCCAAGGCCGCCTCAGTGCAGTGGAAGGACACCCGCATCAACATCGTCGATACCCCCGGCCACGCCGATTTCGGCGGCGAGGTCGAGCGCATCCTGAACATGGTCGATGGCGCGCTGGTGCTGGTGGACGCGGCCGAAGGCCCGCTGCCGCAAACCAAGTTCGTGGTCTCCAAGGCGCTCAAGGTCGGGCTGAAGCCAATCGTCGTCATCAACAAGGTCGACCGTCCCGACGCCCGTCCGACCGAAGTCATCAATGAAGTGTTCGACCTGTTCGCCGCGCTGGATGCCAGCGAGGAGCAGCTCGACTTCCCGATCCTCTACGGATCTGCCAAGCAGGGCTGGATGGCCGACAGCCCGGACGGCTCCCACGACGCCGGCATGCAGCCGCTGTTCGACCTGATCGTGCGCCACGTCGCGCCGCCGAGCGTCGAGGAAGGCCCGTTCCGGATGATCGGCACCATTCTCGAAGCCAATCCCTATCTCGGCCGCATCATCACCGGCCGCATCACCTCGGGCGCCATCAAGCCGAACCAGCAGGTGAAGGTGCTCGGCGCCGACGGCAAGACCATCGAGCAGGGCCGTATCACCAAGATCCTCGCCTTCCGCGGCATCGAGCGCACCCCGCTCGATGAAGCCGAAGCCGGCGACATCGTCGCCATCGCAGGCCTCACCAAGGGCACCGTCGCCGACACCTTCTGCGATCCCTCGGTCGAAACCCCGCTGGTGGCGCAGCCGATCGATCCGCCGACGGTATCGATGTCGTTCATCGTCAACAACTCCCCGCTCGCCGGCACCGAAGGCGACAAGGTGACCTCTCGCATGATCCGCGACCGCCTGCTGCGCGAGGCCGAAGGCAATGTCGCGCTGCGCGTGGTCGAGGCTTCCGACAAGGATTCGATGGAAGTGTCCGGCCGCGGCGAATTGCAGCTCGCGATCCTGATCGAGACCATGCGCCGCGAAGGCTTTGAACTCTCGGTGTCACGCCCGCGCGTGGTGCTGCAGAAGGACGAGGCGACCGGCCAGTGGAAAGAGCCGATCGAGGAAGTCGTGATCGACGTCGACGAGGAGCATTCCGGCGTCGTCGTGCAGAAGATGAGCGAACGCAAGGCCGAGATGATCGAGATGCGCCCTTCCGGTGGCAACCGCCTCCGCCTGGTGTTCTACGCGCCGACCCGAGGCCTGATCGGCTATCAGGGCGAATTGCTGACCGACACCCGCGGCACCGCGATCATGAACCGCCTGTTCCACGGCTATGCGAACTACAAGGGCGACATCCAGGGCCGCCGCAATGGCGTCCTGATCTCCAACGATCAGGGCGAAGCGGTGGCTTACGCGATGTTCAAACTGGAAGACCGCGGCCCGATGATGATCGAGCCCGGCTGGAAGGTCTACAAGGGCATGATCGTCGGCGAGCACACCCGCGACAACGACCTCGAGATCAACGTGCTCAAGGGCAAGCAGCTCACCAACATCCGCACCACCTCGAAGGACGAGGCAGTGCGCCTGACGCCGCCGATCCGGATGACGCTGGAAAAGGCGCTGGCCTATATCGAGCACGACGAGCTGGTCGAAGTGACCCCGAAGTCGATCCGCCTGCGCAAGAAGTTTTTGGACGCCAACGACCGCAAGCGCGCGGAAAAGGCCAAGGAAGCGGTGGCGTAACGAGCCCCGCTCGTCATGCCCCGCGAAAGCGGGGCATCCAGTACGCCGCGCCCTTTCGGTTCAATCAATGACATCTCTGAAATACTGCATCACCTGCCTTCGCGGGTGATGACGGCTATGCGCGGGGCGACTTCAGACGCGACGGCGAACATGCTAGAGGCAAGTGCATGTCCTCACTCCCCTCCTCAGTCGACGTCGCCATCATCGGCGCGGGCGCAGCCGGCCTCGGCGCCGCGAATGCGCTGAAGAATTCCGGCCTCTCCGTAATCGTGCTGGAAGCCCGCGACCGCGTCGGCGGGCGCGCGCATACGATCCAGCCCGCGCCAAACATCATCTTCGACGTCGGCTGCGGCTGGCTGCATTCGGCGGATCAAAACTCCTTTGTCAAAATCGCCGAGCAGCTGAATTTCGAGATCGACAGGGCGCTGCCGCCGTGGGACGAGCGCGCCTACGGCAACGCGTTTCCGCAAGACAAGCGCGACGATTTCATCCGCGCGCTCGACGCCTTCTACGATCGCGCCGAGAAGGCCGCTGATGAGGCCGAGCGAAGCGGCCGCGACGCGCCCGCCAGCCTTTCTCTCGAACCCGGCAATCGCTGGAATCCGATGATCGATGCGATCTCGACCTACGTCAACGGCTGCGAGCTCGATCGGGTTTCCATCCTCGACATGGACGCCTATGAGGATACCGACATCAACTGGCGCGTCCGCCGCGGCTATGGCGCGCTGGTGGCGGCCTATGGCGCCTCGTGTCCGCTCGCGCTCAATTGCATGGTGACGCTGATCGATCATTCGGCAAAGCGCGTCCGCATCGAGACCTCGCAGGGCACGCTGACCGCTGCAAAAGTGATCGTCACCGTACCGACCAACCTGATCGCGAACGAAACGATCCGCTTCCACCCGCCGCTGCCTGCAAAGGTGGACGCCGCACGCGGGCTGCCACTCGGCCTCGCCGACAAGGTGACGCTAGCGCTCGACGAGCCCGAAGCGCTGCCCAGCGAAGGCAATTTGCGCGCCGCCACCATGCGAACCGAAATGGGCACCTATCATTTGCGCCCGTTCGGCCAGTCCTGCATCGAAGGCTTCTTCGGCGGCCGTTTTGCGCAGGCGCTGGAAGACGCCGGCGAAGGCGCCCTTGCCGCGCGGAGCATTGACGAGATCGTGTCAATCCTTGGCAGTGACTTTCGCCGCAAGCTGAAGCCACTCGCCGAATCGCGCTGGGCCCACGATCCCTTCGCCCGCGGCTCCTATTCGCACGCGCTCCCCGGCCATGCCGACAAGCGCGAGGTGCTGGCCGAGCCGGTGGATGGGCGATTGTTCTTTGCGGGAGAAGCGACCTCGCCGGAGTTTTTCTCGACCGCGCATGGGGCAAGAGATTCGGGGGAGAGGGCAGCGGGGGAGGTCCTTGCCACCAGCACTAGCCCTTGAAAACTTCGTCTCTGTGAAATTTCAGATAATGAGCATTTGGGTAAAGGGTTTGATCCTTTGGAAGATTTATCGATCCGCTTTCATTCAGGAGCCGAACGGCACCCTCGGGAACATGATTCTTGGCAACCAATATCTTGTAGTCATCGCCAATCGAAATAAGCCCTCGATCAAACATCCAGTGCACTGTTCCAGACAAGGCTAGTCCGTTTCGAACGGAGTCGGGACCTTTTGACGCCACGGGCTGAATGTGTGCGGCCTGCACTTCCGGGCGACCTCCTCCATTGATCAATCGAAGACCTGTTACGGCGCACCTATTGAGTAGGCGGCGCGCACATTGTGCATGAAGGATTTTTCTCGGAACGGTCGAGAGATTATAATTTCTACCATTGGCCGCTCGAATGGCGTAGGCGGCTCCGAGAGTCCGGGCAAGGCAGCTTCCGCCGACGACTTTTCGCCAAGGATCGGAGCAAACCCGGACTTCAATATTCGGTCAAACTCTCCATCTGGAATGAGGCGTACAGCTCGGCCGAACGATCCCTTGTTGGTGCTGCCATCATCTTTCTTGAGCGCACTCTCGTAGTACTCTCCGCCCTCATGGAACGGGACAGGCGCATCAAAGTCCAAATAGGAAGTGCGATCGATGATTGCGAAATAGTGATCCGGCAAGGTCGCATCTGGAACCACAGAATCGACGCGCGCCACGCCGAAATAGGATTGCCGACCTCCTCGACTTGAAAGCTCTGCACTCGACCTGCGCGGTTCATAATAGACGATGTAATCGCCTACAGCTTGTTGGACATAGTTCAGGTAGGTCCGCGGAAAATGATATCGTTCCTCGGGAAGATCATCATAGCTCGGAGTAACTTTGGTGGTGAAAACTGCTTTGGTCATAAATTAAAGTCAGCGACGGGTCACTCTCGGTCCCTTGCAACCTAAAGCAGCTTTGCCGATTTAGATAGCCGTCGGATTCCGAATCTACTCCAACACCCTCGCTTTTGTCTCCGAATCGGGCACAAAGCATTCCTCATACTTTCCGAAAATCCGGTAGCGGTTGCGGGCGACGAGGTTGTAGGCGGCATCGCGCAGCGGTTTCGGCACGGCGAACAGCACGCGCGTCCATTTCCATCCCGGCAGTGCGCCGAGCACGGTCAGCGCGGCGTCTGACTTGAACCATGCCACGCCCCCGTGAACGACGGCGTTGGTGTCGGGGTCATCGGGAGCGATGCCAAAAGCCCGCGCCAGTCTTGTACCGTAGGGCGACTGGATCGCGGTGAAGCGGAAGCGGCGCGCGGTGTCGCGTGTGGCGACGAAGCGGACCCAGCGCGAGCAGAACACGCAGACGCCGTCGTAGAGGATCACGTCGTCGTCGGGCCAGTCTGTCATGAAAGGCTTTGTCCTTGACGCATTTCTACCGCAGACAAGTCTACGCAATCTGCGAACCCGTTTCCGCCCACGGATCAAGTCCGAGGCCATGGTTCGCTTGAAAACGCTATCTATTATCCAATGTCAGCAGCGCCAGTGCAGATACTTGACCAGGAGATACAGCGTCATCGCTTGCTGGCCGGGGCCAGAGGTCGCGGCTTCAGGGCGCGTTCAAGTTCAGGCCCGGCGAGTTTTACGCCGCCCTCGGTTTCCGGCAGCCAATGCCCCTCGCTGCCGTAGGCCGCCAGCACGCTAAAATCCGCCTTGCCACCGGCGGCGCGAAACGCATCTGCCAATTGGCGTGAGAAGGCCGGCGAAAAATAGCTGTCATTGTCCGCGACCAGCCACGTCACCTTCACCCGCGCGGCCTTGCCGAAAGCGCCCGCGGCTGACATCAGCGTGTGCGGCGCGCAGACCCGATTGGGAAAATCATTGGCGTGCCCGCCGCGTCCCGGCGCAAACGCGATAATGGCGGCGACATCCTTCGGATCTTCCCTTGCCAGCGCCAGCGCACCCCATGCGCCGGCCGAATGGCCGATGACCACGATACCATCAGGCCGGATAAAGGATTGCTTGCGCACGAGGCCAACCGCGGCGGCGATCACATCCGCTGTAGCGCGTCCAGCCTTGGCGTAATCAGCCTCATCGCAGCCGCCCTGATCCTCGAGGTATTTTCCGCCCGTCGCGCCATGGCCGGGACGTTCCGGAACCAGCACGGCAAATCCGCGCGCCACCAGCCAGGCCGCGAGCGCGCGATATTCCGGTTGCGGCATTTGCGCGCGTCGCAGCACGTTCTGGGTGGAAGCGTGCGCGATCACGGCGAGCGGGAACGGTCCATCGCCGGGCGGCCGAAACAGCACCGCATGCGCGGCAACCTCCAGCGCGGGCGAAGGCACCAACCATTGCTGCCTGCGGCCTGGCTCACCTTCCGCGCCCTGCGCACCGAAGGCCGTCTGCGCTGTCGCGGCCTGCGGACCATTTGCCGCCAATACAGCCAGAGCGAGAAGCGCTGTTAACGATCGCATGAACTTTGCCTGAACGCAGCCGAGGGGACTTTCGGATTCGCAGGAACAGAATACCCACGCCGAATCAAATCCGGAGCATTTTTCCGTGACCCGACGACACCGAAAGAGCCCGGCCAGGACCGTTATGCACTTTTCCCATCCGCAAAGAGCCGGTTACGGCGGCTCCTTGTCCTCTTTCGGTACAGAAGAGCAAAAAACTGATGCAGAAAATCCACAGGTTAACCGATAATTAAGGATGGACCTTGAAGCCGGCCCGCTGACTTGCTTTGATTAGCCCATGAGCACAACCCTGATCGAGGTTCGACCGGCCAAAGCTGCTGACGCAGCCGCGGTGGCGTCTACCCATGACGAAGCCTGGCGCTCAGCCTATCAGGGCATCATCCCCGGCGCCGAACTGGAAAAGCTGATCAACCGTCGCGGCCCGCAATGGTGGGACAGCGCGATCCGCAAAGGCAGCCGCGTCAGCGTGCTCGTGTTCGGCGACAGGGTCGCGGGCTACGCCAATTACGGCCGCAACCGTGCCCGCAGCCTGCACTTCGAAGGCGAGGTCTACGAGCTCTATCTGCGGCCGGAATTCCAGGGTCTTGGCTTCGGCCGCCGCCTGTTCACCGCCGCCCGGCGCGATCTAGCGCAGAGCGGGCTGAAGAGCATGGTGGTCTGGGCGCTCTCCGACAACGACCCGGCGACGGAGTTCTACCGCGCGCTCGGCGGCCGCATGGTGGCGCGCTCTTCGGAGAAGTTCGGCCCCAAGTCGCTCGACAAGGTCGCGTTCGCCTGGACCCACTGAGGCTAATTGAGGCTTTTCCCTGCTCTGCTGCGGGTCTAAACGGACCCTGACGCGCGCCTGATTCCAGGCGCGTCCATTAACGCCAAGCGGAGCCTCTTATGCGCATTGACGCCATTTCGATCGGAATCAATCCGCCGCACGACGTCAATGTCATCGTCGAAGTGCCGGTCGGCGGCGAGCCGATCAAGTATGAGATGGACAAGGAAGCCGGCACCCTGGTGGTCGACCGCTTCCTCTATACGGCGATGCGCTATCCCGGCAATTACGGCTTCATCCCGCACACGCTGTCGGGCGACGGCGACCCCTGCGACGTGCTGGTCGCCAATACCCGCGCGATCGTGCCGGGCGCGGTCATGAGCGTGCGACCGGTCGGCGTGCTGTTGATGGAAGACGAGGCCGGCGGCGATGAGAAGATCATCGCGGTGCCGTCCTCGAAGCTGACGCAGCGCTACGACAAGGTCACGAATTACAGCGACCTCCCCGATATCACGCTGCAGCAGATCCAGCACTTCTTCGAGCACTACAAGGATCTGGAGAAAGGCAAATGGGTGAAGGTGCTGCGCTGGGGCGGCGCCGAGGACGCCCACCGGCTGATCATGGAAGGCATTGAGCGCGCCGGGAAGAAATAGGCGCCGGCCTTATATTCCCCGTCATTTCGGGTTGGTGCGCTAGCACCAGACCCGGATCTCGAGATTCCGGGTTCGATGCTGACGCATCGCCCCGGAATGACCCGAGATCACACTCCTGGCTTCGGCAGCCCGCGAATCGCGCAGGCTGCGCGCAGCGTGTTCACCAGCAGGCACGCCACCGTCATCTGTCCGACGCCGCCGGGCACCGGCGTGATTGCGCCGGCGACCTCGGCCACTTCCTTGAAGGCGACATCGCCGACCAGCCGGGTCTTGCCGTCGGCCAAAGGCAGGCGGTTGATGCCGACATCGATCACGGTCGCACCCGGCTTGATCCAGTCGGCGCGCACCATCTCGGGCTTGCCGACCGCGGCATAGATCAGATCGGCGCGCGCACACAATTGCGGCAGGTCGCGCGAGCGCGAATGCGCAATCGTCACCGTGGCATTCTCGTTGAGCAGCAATTGCACCAGCGGACGGCCGACCAGGTTGGAGCGGCCGATGACGATGGCGTTCAGGCCCTCCAGCGAGGCGTGCACGCTTTTAGTCAGGATGATGCAGCCGAGCGGCGTGCACGGCGACAGCGCGGCAAAGCCGCCGGCCAGCCGGCCCGCATTACTGGGATGCAACCCGTCGACATCCTTGGCCGGATCGATGGCGTTGATGATGGTCTCGGTGTGAAGCGATTTCGGCAGCGGCAGTTGCACGAGAATGCCGTGCACCGCGGGATCGCCATTGAGCTTTGCGATCAGCGCCAGCAGATCGGCCTGCGCGATATCGGCAGGTAATTTGTGCTCGAACGAAGCCATACCGGCGGCTTGCGTCTGCGTGTGCTTGCTGCGGACATAGACCTCACTGGCCGGGTCATTGCCGACCAGCACCACCGCAAGACCCGGCGTCAGCTGATGATCGCGCTTGACCTTTGCTACCTCTTGTGCGACGCGGGCGCGAAGCTCCGACGCAATGACCTTTCCGTCGATAATGCGTGCCGTCATCTCAATCCTTTGTCTTTTCTACCCTGACGGCGGCAGCTTTTCGAAGCGTTTCGCCGAGGATCCTGGGATCGCCGTCGACCGCCACCTGCTTGAGGCGCGAGGTCGTGCCCCACAGAATTTTCACCCTGGCCTTCGGCACGCCGAGCACTTTCGCCAGCAGTTCAATGACCGCGCGATTGGCCTCGCCACCGTCGGCGATGGCGCGAACGCGTACCTTGACCACGGAACGGCCGTTGGCGAGTGTTTCAACGCCGTCGATGTCGTCACGGCCGCCGCGCGGCGTCACCCTTAGCGCGATACTGATGCCCTCGGTGGAATAGCGCCAAGGATCCATCGAGCACCCGTCAGCCAGCTGGGTCCGCGATCAGATCACGTTGGGGTAGATGTAGTAGGCGATCACCCGCTGGATAAACAGGATGATCAGGATCAGGATGATCGGCGAGATGTCGAGACCGCCCAGATTGGGCATGAACCTGCGGATCGGCGCCAGCGCCGGCTCGGTGATCCGGTACAGGAATTCGGCCACCGCCGCGACGAACCCGTTGCGCGTGTTCACGACGTTGAAGGCAATCAACCAGGACAGGATGGCCGAGGCGATCAACAGCCAGACATAGAGGTCAAGGACGATGATGACGATGTCGAGGATAGCGCGCATGTGGAGGGGGCTCGCAGGTGGGGTACCCTGCTAGATATCGGTTCATCCTGCCGCAAACAAGAGAAGTTCCCGGCAAATGACGCCAAAATCGCTGCTTTCACTGTTCTTGACTTGGCCTTGGGCCGGACTGTAAATGACGCCAATTGTCGGTCGCTTCGGGTCAAATCGAGGCGGTCGCGACGGGGCCATAGCTCAGCTGGGAGAGCGCGTCGTTCGCAATGACGAGGTCGGCGGTTCGATCCCGCCTGGCTCCACCACGCTTCGCCCTTCGGGCTACGCGTGGCGCAGCCACGCAAGAGCCTGAAGGGCGAAGCGTGGTGCCCGGCATAGCCCGAAGGGCGACGACGGGCTGGATACGCCTCCCCTCATTTCCCCGTAAACCGCGGCGACCGCTTCTCGACAAAACTCGCCACCCCCTCCCGAAAATCGCTTCCCTTCAGCGCGATCTGCATTTCGCGGTTGGCGTCGATGGTGGCCTCGGCGAGCGTCTGGAACGGCACGTCGTAGAGCTGCCGCTTGATCACCGAAATCGCGCTGGGCGAGACGAAATCGGCAAGGTCGCGCGCATAGGCATAGGTCTGCTCGCGCAACTGGTCCGGCGGATAGAGCCGGTTGACCAGCCCGATGCGCAGCGCCTCGTCGCTGGAGACGCGCCGCGCAGACATCAAGAGATCGAGCGCGTTGGCGTGACCGACGATCCGCGGCAGCATCCAGCTGATGCCGTGCTCGGCGATCAGCCCGCGCCGCGCGAACGAGGTGGTGAAGACGGTATTGTCGGCCGCAAATCGCAAATCGCAATAGAGTGCGTGGACGAGGCCGATGCCGGCGGTGGCGCCGTTGAGCATGCCAATCACGGGCTTCGGAATCGCCGGGTAGTAAGCGTAGCGGATCTGCCAATCCGCCCGGCGGTTCATGTCGAATGCCGGCGTGTTTTCGCCGCGCCTGATCTCGTTGGGATCGATGCCCTTCAGGGCCTCCATATCCGCGCCCGCGCAGAACGCCCGGCCGGCGCCGGTGAGCACGATGACGCGGACATTGTCATCGGCGGCGGCTGCCTCCATCGCATGGCGCACGTCGCGCTCCATGGTCGCCGTCCACGCATTCATGCGATCGGGCCGGTTGAGCGTGATGGTCGCGATCTTGTCGCTTACCTCGTAGAGAATATGCTGATAGTTCATCGCGACCTCCCTGTTGTTTCTGTTATTGACGTGTGGCGCGCGAGAGCTGCGCTTCTGATTCAATCAGACCGAAGCTCCAGGCGAGCGACACTATCACATTCACGAAGTTTGAAAGATGTTCAGAGCTGCCGACGAAATTCCGCGTGGCGGCTATTCGGCGGCTTCCAGCATCATCGAGCGCGGCGTGCGCGCGAGCCAGCCACGGATGAAATTCTTCAACCATGCGCGTTCGACCACGTCATGCAGCGCGCGGCCTTCGAAATGAAGATGACGCGGATGTGCGCCGGGCGAATCCATCCGCACGCATCCGCGCGTGGTCCAGCGATGCATCATGGCGTAGGTCACATCGGGATGAAACTGGAGGCCGAACGCATGACCTGACCTAAACGCCTGCACCGGAAAGTCGTCGCCCTCGGCAAGAAGTTCGGCACCGCCGGGCAGTTGAAAACCCTCGCCGTGCCAGTGATAGACACGCTCAGGCCAATCCGGGCAGAGGGCTTGTCCGGCGGCAGTCGGACGGATCGGATAGTAACCGACCTCCACCCGGCCTTCGTGATGCGGGGCGACCTGTGCCCCTAATTGCCTCGCGAGCATCTGTGCGCCCAGGCAAATGCCCAGAAACGGCCGGTTCTCGCGCAAGGGAATTTCGATCCAGTCGATTTCGCGGCGAACATAGTCGTCGGGATCGTTGGCGCTCATCGGACCGCCGAAAATGACCGCGCCGGCATGTTGATCGAGCGTCTCCGGCAGCGGATCGCCGAACCGCGGGCGCCTGATATCAAGAGTGTGACCCAGCGCACGCAGCGCATTGCCGACCCGGCCAGGTGTCGAAGTCTCCTGATGAAGAATAATCAGGACCGGCGGCAGTGGCGGCGCATCAGGCCCGACCAGCGCTCTTTGGCCCGGAAAGGGCAGGATGTTTTCGCCATTTTTGTTCGACCGGAACGACATCGACGTTGCCCAGGCACCTCAAGCTGAAACCATACCTAAGTGAGTATTAATTTCAGGTGAGTTCACGCACACTTCGAAGAATTTGGAAGCAAGTCGCGCGCCAGATGCGTTCGGCCGCGCTCCCCGCAATGCGCGGGCGCGCTTTCGGAGGAAAAACCCCATGATTTCGTCAGCGCTGACGTAGCTGGAAGCGGCTGCTCGCCCCAAGGATAAAAGAGCGCGGCAGCAGCCGGAGCAGGAACGGCACCATCTTGATGCCGACGCCGGGCAGCACTGCCCGCTTGTTGGCCATCAATCCTTGGTAGGCCTGCTGTGCGACATCGGCCGCTGAAACGTCGAGGATGGACGAATCGTATCCGGGCGCAAACCCGGCGCGCGCCTGAAACTCTGAGGGCACGGGGCCTGGGCAGAGCACCGTCACGCGTACGCCGTGCGGTGCCAGTTCCGCACGCATCGCTTCGGTGAACGACAGCACATAGGCCTTGGATGCGTAATAGACCGCCATCCCCGGGCCCGGCAAAAAGCCGGCGATCGAGCCGACATTGAGAAGCCCGCCGCGATGGCGGATTAGTTGATCGGAAAACCGTAGCGACAGATCGGTGAGCGCGCGGATGTTGACCGTGATGATATCAAGCTGGTCGACTCTGTTGCGTTGGACCGCCCTGCCGAACACGCCGAAGCCGGCATTGTTGACGACATACTCGACCTCAACGCCGGCGGCGGCCAAAGCCTCGGCAATTCTATCGCCGCAATCGGGCTGCACGAGGTCGCAGGGAATGACAATCGGCTCGACGCCGCCGCTGGCCTTGATTTCAGCAGCCAGCCCAGTCAGGCGCTCTGCACGACGCGCAACCAGAGCCACGCGATGACCCTTGGACGCAAAAACGCGCGCCAGTTCGGTGCCTATTCCCGCCGATGCACCGGTAATCAGCGTCACACGCTCGGTCACGATGGAATGCTCTTAAATCAATTTCAGGGGCCGCGAACGCTGGAACGAGAGCATAGGCTCACGGTGGGGCGCAAGCAATCCACGAACATGCCGCCATGCAAACGACCGCGCCCAACGAAGTGAAGTCCAGTATTTTCAGGCCTATCGCGCGGTATCGCGACCGCTCGCGCCGGAAATTAAAGTTTCGTCATCTGGATGAAAGTTTCATCATCCAGGAAACGGCGCGGCTAATCGTTGAGCACTGCGCCTTTGCATCTCACATCGGCGCGTCCGCGGCCTTCGCGGCTTCAGCGGAAAGACCCGGTTGCCGCTCTGCCACCCGATGTTTGAGCTCGATCCGGTCGCGTGACGAAATGCCGAGGAGATCCGCAGCACGCCAGACGACGTTGTCCTCGAACTCGCTGACCTGGCCGTCGGCGTAAACCAGTTCCCACATCATCTCGACGATGCGGAGCCGACCCTCCTCGTTTACCGAACGCATGATGACGCTGGTGAAATGATAGAGATCGACGGCCTCGCCTTCGACGCGCGTGGCCGATGTGATCAACTTATCCGCCGTGCCGGGATCGAGCTTGAACCTGCTCTCGATCAGGCTGTGCAGTTTGCGCTTCTCGATCGCGCTCGGCTCGCCATCGAGCGAGACGACATGAACCAGGAGCGCGGTCGCCGCCAGACGATATCCGGTATCGTCGAACGACCGATCCGCATCCGCGCTGGGAGCAACGATGTCGGCAATGAATTGGCGCAGTCCGTCGAGCATCAATCTACCTGCAAAATCGGGGAAGCCTGTTGGTCGAATATGGGTTGGAAATCCGGCATTCGCAATCGGCGCCGTGGGCGGAGGGCGGCTTGACGACGCAGGAGAAGATTAAATCTACGTCACGTTGAATGTGACGGAAACATCTAGCCTGGAAATTGAGCAGCACCCCCAGCAGTCACGCGGAATCGCGAGTGGCGGTTACTTATCGGGAGCCCCGCCTCGGTTCAGGCCCGGCAAACCGACCGCGATTCCGGAAAGCCCATTTTGAGCCAACGGCCACCCTGCGCTTTTCGCCGCAGGCAATCGACGCGATATCTAATTGCAATTCATTCGCATTTGCACTAGAAGCGAACTCTTTGTTTCAACAAGAGATTTCTCAGGGGAAACGACCATGACCACGTTCCGCTTCGTGCTTGGTGCAGCCGTCGTGCTTGGAATTGCCTCTGGGGTTGCGCTTGCGGCGGGCGATCTGTCGCGGCAGACGCCGATCGAGATGACGGTCGATCTCGGCTCGCCCGGCAAATACGAATTTGCGCCGAAGCAATTGCGGCTCGAAACCGGCAAGCTCTACAAGCTGATCCTTCGCAACACGAGCAACGACCCGCATTACTTCACCTCGCATGCGTTCTCGCAGATGGTGTTCACGCGCAAGGTGCAGGTCACGCAGCAGCAAAACGGCAAGGCCGTGACGCTCGCCGAATTCAAGGGCGCGATCCGCGAAGTCGAGGTCTATCCGGGACAGTCCGCCGAATGGTGGCTGGTGCCGATTGCGGCGGGCCGTGCGAACGATCTGCGCTGCGATATCAAGACAAGCGATGGCAAGACGCACGCCGAACTCGGTATGCTCGGCGAGATCGTGATCGAATAACGGTTCAGCGGATCTCGTAGACCACGACCTTGTCGGTAATGCCGCGCAGCGCCGCTTCCTTCTGGATCGGCCTGATCGCCTCTTTTTCCAGGATCGTGGCAACCGCGGGCGAGTCGATCACCGGGCCGGTGATATGGATCTCCTGCGACGTCGACAGGCTCTGCACGCGAGATGCGATGTTGACGGTCTGGCCGAAATAATCCTGCCGCTCGTTCAGCATCACCGCAAGGCACGGACCTTCGTGAATACCGATCTTGACGATCAGGTCCTCCCTGCCGCGCTCGATATTGAGCTGGGCCATCGCCGCACGCATCCGTAACCCCGCGACGATCGCATGTTCCGGCCTGATGAAGGTCGCCATCACGGCATCGCCGATCGTCTTCACGACCGCGCCTTTTTCCGAAGCGATGATTTCGAGCAGTGCATGGAAATGCGCCCGCACCAGATCGAAGGCCGCGAGATCGCCAACCCTTTCATAGAGCGCGGTGGAGCCCTTCAGATCGGTGAACAGGAACGTCAGCGAAGTGATCTTGAGGCGCTGATCGACGTTGAGATTGTCCGCCTTGAAGACGTCACGGAAGGTCTGGTTGGACAGCATCCGCTTGGCGGTCAGGATCGGCTTGCGCTTGCCGAGCAGCTCATGAAGCGTATCGTTCGCGATCCAGACCGCGGGTAGCACCCGGTGGTCGGTCTGATTTTCGAGTGATAGCCGCAACGGTCCGGGGCGCATGACGGTGGTGCCCGTCGGGGCATGCAGCTTGTTGAACACGATGGAAAACTGCTGACGCTCGCGGGTCGGCTCGCCCTGGATATCCAGAAAATGGGCCGAATGCGTCACCGGCTCGAACACGATCACGAACTGATTGGGCATTTGCAGGGACAGCACCGCCTTTTCACCCGCCGGCAGCTCGATCGCCTCGAGCGAGACCTCGTCGATCAGCCGCGTGATCGATTCTTCGCTCAAGTCCATCCCCGAGCTCCAGAACATCTGGCGGTTATATTCCCAGATCGACAACGTATTGGGATCGTGCGCTGCGATGCGCCGGACGCGGGGACTGACCGTGAAAGAAACCTCCACGCGGTCATCGACGGACGCCTCATAGCCCTGAGCGCATAACGCGCAATTGTAGTCGTCGTGGCGAAGGGATTTCAGGGTGTTGTGCGCGCCGAGCACGCCACCACAGCCGGGACACAGGACATTCCAGCTGAGGTCGAACAGCCCGAGCCGTGCTGAATGCAGGAAGGCCGAAATGACCTTTTCTTCGTCCAACCCGTTTCGCGCAGAAAAATCCAGCAGGTTGATCCGGTTGAGGTCGCGATCCTCGCCCGTTGCGATCAACTGCGCAATGGCATCGACGACCGCGGGATCGGCGGTCTGCCGCAGAACTGAGAACTGGGCCTGGGTATTGCTCATGCTGCTGACCTAGATGAGGTTCACGAGACGCCTACGCAAGATGCTCTCCTTTTGTTTGACGCGTTTTCTGCCGCAGATAAGTCTACGCAATCTGCGCAAGCTTGATTGCGATGCGAAGCGGCATTCCACCCACGGATCAAGTCCGAGGGCATGCTTCGCTCTATGCTATCGCGGCGTGATGGCAAACATCGGCGAGCGGTCGGGCTGTGTCGTCACCACGCCGACCGGCATCACCGGCTCCTTGTCGGCCAGGCCGACACGAAACGCGCCAATCATCTTGGCCAGCGCAAGCGTTGCTTCCACCAGCGCGAAATGCGCGCCGATGCAAACACGCGCGCCGACGCCGAACGGCAGATAAGCGAAACGATCCGGCGGCGTGCCGGTCATGAACCGGGACGGGATGAAGGCATTTGGATCGCGCCAGAGTTTTTCGTGCCGGTGCAACAGCCACGGCGCGATCAGGATAATGTCCTTCGTCTTGACCGGCAGGCCCGCGATCATATCCGGTCCGCCCGCCGCGCGCGCGATCAGGAACGCCGGCGGATAGAGCCGCATGGTCTCGTCGATCACCGCGCGGGTGAATCTCAGCCGCTCGATATCGAGCGCTCCGTTCACGGTCGCCGCCTGCACCTCCGTCGCCACCTCCTCCTGGGTAGCGGGATCGAGCGCCAGCAGGTAGAGCGCCCAGAACAGCGCTGTCGCCGTCGTCTCGTGGCCGGCCAAAATCATGGTCGCGACCTGATTGCCGAGCTGTTCGTCGGTAAAGGCGACGCCGGTCTCGGGATCGCGTGCATCACCCATCAGGTCGAACAGGTCGCACGCCGGCGCGCCCTCGTTCTTGCCGGCGGCGCGGCGCTCGGCCATCAGCATGCCGATGAATGCGGTCCAGCGCTTGCGGAAACGGGCGCGGGAGAAATCCTGCGGGCTCGGCCAGCCCAGCGGCAACAGCAAATCGAGAAAATGCGGGCGCGCCAGCCGCTCGCCGTACTCAATCACGAAATCGCGCAAGGCGGCGCCATGGCGATCCATTCCGAACGAGAACATCGTGCGGCCGGCGATTTCGAGCGTCATCCGCTGCATCGCCTCGCGCAGGTCGACGGGAGCGTTGCTCGCGGTCCTGAGCTTGGCAACCGTCTCGTCGGTCGCGGCCAGCATGTGCGGAACGAGCGTCATCACCGCGCGCGGCGTAAAGGCCGGCGCCAGCGTTCGACGCTGGTGTTTCCATGCGCGGCCTTCTGCAATCAGCAAGCCTTCGCCGAGAATCGGACGCAACACCCGGATGCCGGCCGGTGTGCGCGTATAGTTTTCATAATTGTCGACCAGCACGTGCCGGATCGCATCCGGCGTGTTGAGAATGAAACTGCTGCGCCCGAAAAAGCGGCCCTGGACGATATCTTCCTCATAGGCCCGCTGACCCCAGCTGCCGATGGGGCTGATGCGGATCGCCTTCATCCGGCCGAAGACGGTCATGTCGTCGGGCGCCCGCGGCGGACTTGGCGGCACCAGCCGGGGTCGCGTGGCCGGCACGTCGTAGACCTCGGCTATGCTCATGGGTGCCACTCTCGCAAATGAGGTAACGGGACGGATCAGCGCAGCGACATCCGGGATGCTGCCAAGCCCCGCATGTCGCTGCGCTCATGCGGGCTACTGCTCAAACTATGTCTCCGATCCGGGCGCCACAAAGGCGCTTCTATCCAGAACAGCCATCCTGAACAGCTAATAGGTCAGTTCGGCCACCGCAATCCGGTTTTCCGAGGCCGGCCAGGCCCGCGCCACAATCCGCTCCTGGTTGAACATGGCTACGACCGGGCGGCCGACCTCGGCGGCCGGAAGCCGCAAGGTCGTGACCGAGTCGGTCGGCACGCCCGGCTTCACGTCCGGCGGCTCCTTGCCGTCGACCAGCACGACATCGCGCGGCAGGCCGAAATAGCCCCGCGGGCGCGACATCAGGACCACCGCGCCGGCACCGGCATCGGCCGACCCGAGCGGGCGCGCGGCGCGCAGATGCACGACCTCGGAGGAGCGCGGAAACGGCGAGCGATAGAGATGCGTCGTGGTCGAACCGGCCGATGTCAACACGATTTCCAGATACCAGGTCGGCTCGACCTGCGCCGGACCCCAGCGGCCATCGGCGCCGGTCTGCGAAGCGTGGATCGGACCGCCGACCCGTTCGCCGGTCTCGGCGGAGACACGATAGATTTCGACCCTCGCACCTGACAGCGGCCGGTTGGTGACGACGCCGCCCGGCGTCTCCGTCACCAGCCCGCTCAGTTTGACTTCGGCTTCCGGCACGATCTCGATGCGCGACGGCTCACGGCCGGCGATGAACTTGTAGACCTCGCGAAACGCGCGGGGGTGGAATGCGGTCTCGCGGTGATCGATCGCGCCGAGCACGAGATTGGTCGCGCCCTTCAGCTCAGGCCCCGCGAACGTCACCCCGGTCGGAGTGCCCGGCTTGCCGACCAGGCGCCCGTCGGATTGCGCGAACTTGTCGATGCCGTCGCTGCGCAAAGTGAGGAACGCCGTGCCCGGCGTCACCTCGCTCTCGCCCTCGTTCAAGCCGCGCAGGAACGGACCGCGGCCGTTGAACTCGCTGCCGCGGCTGTCGTCCCAGTCATAGACGCCATGGTTGGGAACGCCGCACAGCACCGCGTGGCTGATATCGGGGCCGCCGCCGTTCTTGATGTAATTGCGGATCGAATAACCGCCGCGCGAATTACCGACGAGCGCGATGCGCGACGCACCGGTGCGGCGCTTCAATTCCTTGATGGCCTCGCCGAGCTCGCGGCGCTGGTCTTCGGTCGAGGAACGATTTGGTTGTTCGACCTTGTCGTCGGTGCGTGCCAGGGGATTGGTGAAATTGACGGCCAGCATCCGGTCGCGCGCCACGCCGTTCGATTCCATTCGCCACAGGGTAGTGATCCAGAGCGCCGCATGGTCGCCATTGCCGTGCACGAACAGGATCGGCGGCATCTCGGCCGCGACTGACGGCGTGGACGTGGTCTCTGCCAAGGCCTGCGAAACAAATGCCGAGAAGCCGAATGGGCCGACCAGCAAAGGCAAGGCTCCGGCGCTTTTCAGGATCAACCGCCGCGATGGGTTCATTTCGTGACCTTCCGTTGCTTTTCAATACTTTAGCCGCGCTGTAGCACCGTCGATAGCGGCGTAACTACTGGACAGAACAGGGTTTTCGCAGGCATCACTCTAAATTCAAATGGAATCAACCCGGTGACAGAACGCCAACGGAACCAGCCATGACCGACCGCCCGAAACGCTCGCGATTTGCCCCCGACAGCATCGCGGCGCCGTTGCGGCATGCGGTGTTCCGGCGGATCTGGCTTGCGAGCCTCGTATCCAACCTCGGGATCTTGATCCAGGGCGTCGGCGCGGCCTGGGCGATGACACAGATGACGACTTCCGCCGACAAGGTCGCGCTGGTGCAGACCGCGCTGATGCTGCCGATCATGCTGATCTCGATGCCGGCCGGCGCCATCGCCGACATGCACGACCGCCGAATTGTCGCGCTGGTCTCGCTCTCAATCGCGCTTGTCGGCGCAACGGTGCTGACCGTGCTGGTGTGGCTCAGCCTTGTCACCCCAAATGTCCTGCTGGCGCTGTGCTTCGTGGTCGGCAGCGGCATGGCGCTGTTCGGGCCGGCCTGGCAAGCCTCGGTCAGCGAGCAGGTGCCGGCGGAAACGCTGCCGGCGGCGGTCGCGCTCAACGGCATCAGCTACAACATCGCGCGCAGTTTTGGGCCGGCGGTCGGCGGTATTGTGGTCGCGACCGCAGGCGCTGTCGCCGCGTTCGCCGTAAATGCCGTGCTGTATCTGCCGCTGATGGTGGTGCTGTTTCTGTGGAACCGCACCAATGAACCATCGCGCCTGCCGCGCGAACGCCTCAACCGGGCCATCGTCTCGGGTGTGCGCTACATCGCCAACTCGCCGTCGATCCGGATCGTCCTGATCCGCACATTGGTCACCGGCGTGATCGGCGGCTCGGTGTCGGCGCTGATGCCGCTGGTCGCCCGCGACCTCCTGCATGGCGGCGCGCAAACCTACGGCATCATGTTGGGGGCCTTCGGTATGGGCGCGGTATTCGGCGCGCTGAATATCTCCGAAGTGCGGCGGCGCATGACCGGCGAGGCCGCGGTGCGCGCCTGCGCGATATCGATGGCCGGTGCGATCGCCGCCGTCGCCATGAGCACGAGCGCCGTCCTGACAGGGATTGCCCTGGTGCTTGCGGGAGCGGTGTGGATGCTGGCGGTCGCGTTGTTCAATATCGGCGTGCAGCTCTCGGCGCCGCGCTGGGTCGCCGGCCGCTCGCTGGCGGCGTTCCAGGCCGCGATTGCCGGCGGGATTGCGATCGGAAGCTGGGGCTGGGGCTACCTCACCGACATCGCCGGCGTCGAGGTGGCGCTGCTGGTCTCCGCCGGTCTGATGCTGCTTTCGCCGCTGCTCGGGATCTGGCTGCGCATGCCGCCGGTCGGCGCGCGTAATGAGCCGCCCGCCGAGGCGCTGGCCGATCCCGAAGTGCGGCTGTCGCTCACCGGACGCAGCGGACCATTGGTGGTCGAGATCGAGTATCGCGTGGCGCAGGACAATGCCCGCGCGTTTCACAATGTGATGCAGGAAGTGCAGCTCAGCCGCCAGCGCAACGGCGCCTATGGCTGGTCGATCGCGCGCGACATCGCCGACCCCGAATTGTGGACCGAGCGCTATCACTGCCCGACCTGGCTGGACTATCTGCGCCAGCGCAGCCGCGCCACCCAATCCGAGCGCGCCCTGCACCAGCGCGCGATCGATTTTCATCTCGGGCCCGAGCCGATACGCGTCCGCCGCATGCTGGAACGGCCATTCGGCTCGGTACGCTGGAAGGAAGATACCCCCGACCGCGCCGCGAACGAGGTCTTGCCGGTGGTCGCCACGGCGGCGGGCAGCAGCACCTGACCTGATCCGTTAAAGGCATGACGCGACGCGGCTATTGGGCGCAGAATGGCACGGGAATAAATCAGCCAACCCGATTCAAAGCCGCCGCCGATACCCACTTCGCCGATTTCTTCCGACTGATTTCCTGCGACTAAAGTGCAAGGATTCTGTGCGCTTTCGCTCTGCCGGGCGGGGAAGCGAGGGTCGTTTCGCGGCTGCGAAACAACAACGCTGCCTTACCATATGCGCGATTCACCATGGGTGAACGCACTTCCCACTTGCCAAAGTGCTGCGCAAGCCTTTGACTTGGCGTCAAGACAAAACAAGCCCGCGCGAACAACGGGCGATCTTTCAACCGGGAGGAGCTCATGAGCAAGCGTAGCGATACAAAACCGACGCGCCGCCGTTTCCTGACGGCTGCCGCCGCCGGCGGCGCGGTAATTGCGATGCCGCAAGTCAGCCGGGCGCAGACAGCGACCCTGAAGATGCAGGGCTCCTGGGGCAAGGCCGACGTCTTCAACGAGATGGCCGAAGACTATGTGAAGCGCGTCAACGAGATGGCCGGGGGCCGGCTGCGCATCGACTATCTGGTCGGCGGCTCGGTCGTGCATCCGTTCCAGGTATTCGACGGCGTGCATGGCGGCCAGATCGACGCGGCGCACACGGTGACGGTCTACTGGTACGGCAAGCACAAGGCAGCTTCGCTGTTCGGCACGGGTCCGGTGTTCGGCTTCAACGCCAACGAGGGACTTGGCTGGATTCACAACGGCGGTGGCAAGGAGCTGTTCGAAGAGCTCCAGACCCAGATCATGAAGGTCAACATCAAGAGCTTCTTCGCCATGCCGATGCCGACCCAGCCGCTCGGCTGGTTCAAGAAGCCCATCACCAGCGACGCTGACCTCAAGGGCTTGAAGTATCGCACGGTGGGTCTTGCCGCCGACCTCTTCCAGGCGATGGGCGCATCCGTCGCGCAGCTTCCCGGCGGCGAGATCGTGCCGGCCATGGAGCGCGGCGTGATCGATGGCTTCGAGTTCAACAATCCGACCTCGGACCGGCGCTTCGGCGCGCAGGACGTCGCCAAGAACTACATGATGGGCAGCCACCATCAGGCGACGGAATACTTCGAGATCATGTTCAACAAGACCAAGTTCAACGCCCTACCCGCCGAGCACAAGGCCATTCTGCAATATGCAGCGGAGGCCGTGTCCTCCGCCAACGAATGGAAGGCGATGGACTACTACTCCAAGGACCTGCAGGAACTGATCAGCAAAGACAAGGTCAACGTTCAGCGGACGCCGAAATCTGTGTTCGATGCACAGATCAAGGCATGGGACGGTCTGATCGCTCAGCTCGGTTCGGATCCCTTCATGAAAAAGGTGATGGACTCGCAGAAAGCATGGGTGCGCCGCGTGGTTTACTACAACACGTACAACACGACGGACTACCGCGGTGCCTTCGAACACCACTTCCCGGGCGTGATCAAGCTCTGACGGCTTCGCGTCGCTGACGCTGTATGAATGAAGGGCGGCGCCGTGGAGCGCCGCCCGACCACGAACAGGGCGGGGAAATCCGGATGTGCTACTCGCAGCGAGTTCGGCTCGCATGAGAAAATTTCTCTTCTTCATTGATGAACTCAGCACCTGGGTCGGAAAGGCGTTCGCCTGGCTCATTCTCGTCCTGACGCTGGGCGTCAGCTACGAAGTGTTCGTGCGCTACGTGCTGCGTGCACCGACCACATGGGCCTTTGACATCAGCTACATCACGTATGGCGCGATGTTCCTGATGGCCGGCGCCTATACGCTCTCGCGCAACGGCCATGTGCGCGCCGACGTGGTCTACCGCCTCTGGGCGCCACGCACCCAGGCGTCGATGGATCTCGTTCTCTACATTTTGTTCTTCCTGCCGGCGATCGCGGCGCTGATGTATTCGGGCTGGAATTATGCCGATATGTCGGTGCGCTTCCGCGAAGTCAGCATCTTCAGCCCGGCCGGCGTGCCGGTGTTTCCGCTGAAAGCGCTGATCCCGGCCACCGGTGTCCTTCTGTTTCTGCAAGGGCTCGCTGAGGTCATCCGCTGCGTGCTGTGCATCCGCACCGGCCGCTGGCCGCAACGCCTGCACGACGTGGAGGAGACCGAGAGCCTCATCATTCGCGAGCATCAGCAGGCGGCCGCACAGCAGGACGAGAAGGGAGCAGGCGCATGACCGATCCTCAACTCGGCATGCTGATGCTGGGCCTGTTCATCTTCATCATCATGCTCGGCTTCCCGATCGCCTTCACGCTGATGGCGATGGGCGTCTCGTTCGGCTACTATGCCTACTATACGGCCGGCCAGGACTTCTTCGAGAATCGTATCTTCACGCTTCTGGTGCAGAAGACGTTCGAGGTCACATCCAGCGACGTGCTGGTCGCGGTTCCGCTGTTCCTGTTCATGGGCTATCTGGTCGAGCGCGCAAACATTCTCGACCGCCTGTTTTACTCGCTGCAACTGTCGATGAAGAACGTGCCGGGCGCGCTGGCGGTAGCCACGCTGATCACCTGCGCGATGTTCGCGACCGCCACCGGCATCGTCGGCGCGGTTGTCACGTTGATGGGCCTGCTGGCTTTGCCGGCGATGCTGCGCGCCGGTTACGACACCAAACTGTCGGCAGGCGTGGTCTGCGCCGGCGGTTGCCTCGGCATCCTGATTCCGCCGAGCATTCTGCTGATCGTCTATGCGGCGACCGCCGGCGTTTCGGCGGTCAAGCTCTATGCTGCTGCTTTCTTTCCGGGATTCCTGCTGGCCGGGCTCTACGTCCTCTATGCGATGGCGCGCGCGATCATCAATCCCGCGCTCGCGCCGAAGCTGCCGCCCGAGCAGACTAACGTGCCGCTCAGCACGGTGATCTGGGCGCTCGCCACCTCGTTCCTGCCGCTGGCGCTGCTGATCGTTTCGGTGCTCGGCGCGATCCTGTTTGGCCTGGCGACGCCGTCCGAAGCGGCCGCGGTAGGCGCCCTCATGAGCATCGTTCTGGCGGCCGCCTATCGCTCGCTCAACTACACGATGATGCGCGAGTCGGTGTATCTGACCGTGCGCGCCACCGCGATGGTCTGTTACCTGTTCATCGGGTCGTGGACGTTCTCCGCGGTGTTTGCCGTTCTTGGCGGACAATCGGTGGTCGAGCAGTTCTTCACCTCGATGAATCTGTCGCCGGTCGGGTTCCTGCTGTTGACCCAGGTGATCATCTTCCTGCTCGGCTGGCCGCTGGAATGGACCGAGATCATCATCATCTTCGTGCCGATCTTCCTGCCGCTGCTTCCCCAGTACGGCATTGACCCGATCTTCTTCGGCATCCTGGTTGCACTGAACACGCAAACAGCGTTCAACACGCCGCCGGTCGCGATGGCTGCGTTCTATCTGAAGGGCGTGGCGCCGCCTGAAGTGAAGCTCACCGACATCTTCTCCGGCGCGCTTCCCTTTGTCGGCCTGGTCTTCTTCACCATGGCGCTGGTCTACATCTTCCCGAACATTGCGCTGTGGTTGCCCGGCTACCTCTATGGATCGCGGTGAGCAGGTTGGGTAAGCCACTGAAAGGGTGCGCATGAGCCTCAATGCGCTCGGGCTCACGGAGGCTGCGGCCGGCATCCGCGACGGCCGGTTCAGTTCGGCGGACCTCGTTGGCGACTGCCTCAAGCGCATCGATGAGGCCGATCGCGATATCGAAGCGTGGGCGTTCCTCGATCGCGACCACGCGATGCGGCAGGCCGAGGCAGCCGACGATCATCGCAAGCAAGGCAAGGCGATAGGCCCGTTGCATGGCGTGCCGGTGGGCATCAAGGATATCTTCGACACCGGCGATATGCCGACGGAGCTCGGATCAAAACTGTGGTCCGGACGCACGCCGCGCCGCGATGCGGCGGCCGTAGCGCGGCTGCGGGCGGCAGGAGCCGTGATCCTCGGCAAGACGGTGACCACCGAGTACGCCTACTTCAATCCGGGCAAGACCCGAATCCGCACAATCCGGATCACACGCCGGGCGGATCGTCATCGGGCTCGGCTGCGGCCGTCGCGGCGCTGATGGTGCCGGGCGCGATCGGTTCGCAGACCAACGGCTCGGTGATCCGCCCTGCCGCCTTCTGCGGCGTGGTCGGCTTCAAGCCGACACACGGCCTGATTCCGCGGAGCGGCGCGCTGCTGCTGTCGCGGGCGCTCGATCATGTCGGCGTATTTGCGCGCTCGGTCGACGATGCGGCACTGCTTGCCGAGATGCTTGCCGGCTTCGACGAAGAGGATCCTGATACGCAGCCCCTTGCCCGCCCTGCGTTCGTCGATGTGGCGGCAAGCGAGCCGCCATTGCCGCCGCGCTTCGCCTTCGTCCGTTCGCCGGCCTGGAAGCAGGCCGAGAAGGTGACCACGGAGGCATTTGCCGAACTGGTGGAAACGCTGGGCGAGCACGTTTCCGAAATCGAGATCGGCCAGGGTTTTGACCGCGCCATCGACATGCACCGCACCGTCATGGAAGTGGAGATGGCGCACAACCTGCATCGCGATTTCGAGCAGGGCGGCGATTCCCTCAGCAAGGTGCTGCGCGCACTGATCGAGCGCGGACGCAAGGCTCTCGCCGTCGATTACACGCGTGCGCTGGCCGGCAGCGCGACGCTCAATGGGGCGCTCGACGGCGTGTTCGACGAGTACGACGCTATACTGACCCCGGCGGCGCCGGGCCCGGCGCCGCGCGGCCTCGACAGCACCGGAAACCCGGCGTTCTGTTCGCTGTGGACGTATCTCGGCACGCCGGCGGTGACGCTGCCGCTGCTGCAGTCGGAAAGCGGCTTGCCCATCGGCGTGCAGCTGGTCGGCCGCCGCGGCAACGATGCACGGCTGTTGCGGACGGCCAATTGGCTTGTCAGAAAACTCGGAAAGCGCGGCGGCGCCGCGCCAGCGAAGACCGGTGCGCGTCGCGCGAAAACAAGGAGCGTCAGATGACCAATTTGATCACTGGGCTGATCGGCATTGCCGGCGTCTGCGCGTTTCTCGGCATCATGCTCTGGTGGATCAAGGCGGTGCCGCTGATCATCATCTGCGTGCTGGTGATGGCGCTGCTGATCCACGATTTCTACCAGTCGCTGCGCGCCAACGGGAACGGGACGGGATAAGTCGCGAATGCCGGGCCGGTTCTACTGCCCGGCGCTCGTCAGCTTCTTCTGGCAGGCCTTGCTGATCTTCGACCGGTTCTGCTTCAGGCAGGCCAGAATGACCTGATCGCCTTCGTTCATCTGCGCCCGGCAATGCCGCGAGACGTCGCGCGCGCATTCGTCATGTCCCTCTTTTTTGTGTTTGTGCCGACGCGCTTGAGGCCATCAAAACCAGGGGAATGACGAGGAGGATCTTGGTCATTTGCTATGCCTTCACACCAGAGAAACGCAATCACCGCGTTCTATAGCGGTTTCGAGCGAGGTGGGAACCGTTTCGCGTCAAGAAAACGCATCAAAACGGGAATCCAGTGCGCCAAAATCCGGGCCGCACGCATTTGTGAACGGTGAAATGGCCCTGCCGTTCGCTTGTGAATGCCGCAGAAACGGAAAAACGCCTGCGTCGCATCGACGCAAGCGTTTTCCGAGCCGTCGAAAACCGGACGTTATTGCGCGGCGAGCTTGCCGGACTTTTGCGCCGCGAGATCGCGATCCATCACACCGCGGCAGCCGGTGCTCAGATCGGCGCGATGCTTGATCATGCAGGCGGTAATCTTCGGAATGTTGGGGATTTCCGAACTGCAGAGGCGGAACGCGTCGCCCGTGCACTGCTGCTGCGCTTCGGCGCTGAAGGCGAAGCTCGCGGTCGAGGAAACGGCGGCGAACGAGGTGGTCAAAGCCAGCACTAAACTGAGCTTGCGAACGGTGCTGAAGAACTGTGCGGTCATTTTCGGCTCCTGTTGGCCCGGCGAAGCGAGCCCGTGGTTGATGGTCGGAGCATGCGCGGAACCGAGACGCCCGACCGTGACTGACCTCACTCAGGATGAGGCCCTCATTTAAGCCGCTAATTTTCTTCGCCTAACCAATCCGTGTTGGGGAGGCGTTAAGACATTGTTCGCATTACTGCTCCGTTGCGTGTGTACCCGGGTATTTGGAAAGAGTAGCGATGCGTAATGCGTTCGGCCTGATGCTGGCCAGTGTTGTTGCGGCGGTTGTGATCGCCGGAGTTTGGTTCTGGACCTCCTCGCCGCGCGCCGACGCGGCCGCCCCTCAAACCATAGCCGCCCGCAAGGCCGAGCCGCTGCCGGCAGCAGCCAAGCCGTCGCCCGGGGATGACGTCGAGGTCACGGCCTCACTGTTGAAGCCGGCGCCCGCCCCGGCCCGCATGCCCGCACCGCTGCCGGCCAGATCGGCCTGCGCCAATCCCGATGGACTCGGCGTCAGCCGCACAGTCGTGATCGACACCACGGGCGGACCCGGTTTTGGCTTCCTGCAGTACAAGCAGTTTGATTTCCTGACCGACAAGGAGGTCGTGCTGACCTTTGACGACGGCCCATGGCCGACGACGCCTGCCGTGCTCAAGGCGCTGGCGGACGAATGCACCAAGGGGGTGTTCTTCCCGGTCGGCAAGCACACGACGTATCACCCGGAAATTCTTCGCCAGGTCGCCGCTGCCGGCCACACCATCGGTTCGCATACCTGGTCGCACAGCCATCTCGACGGCAAGAAGCTGACCGAGCAGCAGGTCAGGGAAGAAATCGAGAAAGGCTTTAGTGCCGTGAAGATGGCGCTGGGCACCGCGCCGGCGCCGTTCTTCCGCTTCCCCGCGCTCGCTCATACGCAAGCGGCGCTCGGCTATCTCGGCACGCGTAACATCGCCATGTTTTCCTGCGACGTCGATTCCAACGACTTCAAGTCCTCCGGTCCGGACCAGGTCATCCAGAACGTCATGACCAAGCTCGACAAGCAGGGCAAGGGCGTCATCCTGATGCACGATCTGCAAAAGCACACCGCGGTGGCATTGCCGGCGCTGCTGCGCCGCCTGAAGGCCGGTGGCTACAAGGTCGTTCAGATGAAAGCCAAGGAGCAGCTCGAAACCCTGGCTGAATATGATGCGATGCTGGTCAAGGACCAGAAAATGCCGGCCGTCGCCAGCCGCCCGATCAGCAGCGTGGTGCAGACGGTTTCGCAGTAGGGACTTTGCCAAGAGCCGATAACGGCTCCGGCGTTGCCCAACGAAAAACGCGCCCTTCGGATTCAAACCCCAGGGCGCGCTTTGTTTGCAAATTACCAGTAGATGCCGTGCCGATGCAGCTCGCGAATGATGCGGGCTTCGGCCCAGTGGCGCGTGCGCCGCGGCTTCGCCGTCCTCGACATTGACGCCGTCTTCCGCGCAACGCGCTTTGCGCGCTCGGCGCTCGGCTGCTCCACCTTGGCCGCCTGCGTCCCGGGTGTCGCGGCCTCGGGCGCCTCAGTCTTGGGTTCGACGACAGCGGGCCGCTCGATATATTTCGGCGCTTCCGCGGTCTTCGATCCCTCGGCAGCCTTGGCCGGAGCGGTCACCGTCGTGGTCTCGCCGCCTCCGAGCGAAAGATTCCGGTCGCCAGCCTGCGCGGCGGCGGATGCCAAAACGAATCCTGCGATCAGAATGAATTTACGCATGTTGAGTCTCCCCTTGAGGTCGACGGGGAGGCTATGCCCGGCAGGCGAGCCTTTATGTGAGATAGGTCACGCCGACACGTGCCGATGGACGGCGAACGTGAAGCTGTTCGAGGGATCTGGAAAGCTGGTGCCGCAAACAGGACTCGAACCTGTGACCCCGTCATTACGAATGACGTGCTCTACCAACTGAGCTATTGCGGCGGACCAAATCAGCGTTCGGGCTGACCCGAAAACGCCCGCACCTGATATCGGGGACAGCCCCGATTGGCAAGAAAAACGCGGGTCTCCAAAATCCTAGTTGCCGCCCCAGCGTGACAAAAATCCTCGCCAGCCGCCGGCCTGGGCCTTGGGGCCGATTTGTTCCGCGAATTCGTCGGGCGCGCCCTCGTCATCGACCCCTGGATCGTCGGGTGCCCGGACCAGGGGGATCACGGCAGGAATGTGGGCTGGAACGGCCTTCGGAATATCCTGCCGCGCCCGGAACAAGGGAGCCGGCCGGACCGGAGCCGGTTCGGCGGGCGCAGGCGGCGGAGCGGGCGCCGTGGCGGTGGCGGCCTCAGCGGGTGCATCCTCGGCGGGGGGCGCTTCGGCGGGTGGCGCTTCGGCGGGGGTGACCTCGGCGGAGGCAGCCGGCGGAGGCGCATTGTCCTGCTCGGCGGCTGGCGCGGGGGCTGAAGCCGCGGGCGCGGCTGATGGCGCCGGGTCGGTCGGCGACGGGGCCGGTTCCGCCTTGTCCACGGCCTCGTCCACTGCCTTGTCGGCTGGCGTTTCCACTGCCTTGGGCGGCCCGATCACAACCGCCCGGCGCGGGGTCGCCAGCATGGCTTCTTCGAAAGGCGACGATTCGATCGCATCGCCCTTGTCGGACGGCAGCGCCGCGACCGGCGTCTGCCACTGGAAGGCATCCAGTCGCCCGGTGACCGGCGATACCGGCCGCCAGCGATCGCTGACGTAGCCGTCAGCGGTCCAGGCCGGATCGTGCAGCGCGCGCACGGCGCGCAAGGTCCACGCCCGCGCGCGGCCGGAGTCGCCATGCTCGGTGCGCTCGATCTCTGCCATCAACATGGCGACTCGCTGCGTCGGCGCGGCGATGAAGGGCGCCAGCGCCTCGCGTGCGATGGCAAATTCGGACGCGTCGATCGCGGCGCGCGCAATCGCCAGCGCGCCCTCGATGTGGCCCGGCGCCTTGGCGGCAAGCGTCTGCACCCGCACCAGCCGCTGGCGCGCGGAGTCGCCGAGCTTCACATGCGCATAGGCGTCCGCAAGATCGGGATGCGGCTGCGCCAGCCACGCGGTCTCGACGATGCGCATCGAACGCCGCACCTGATGCGCCTCGCTCTCATATTTGCTCGCGAGCACCGCGGCCGGCACCAGTGTCGGCGCCAGCTTGACCGCTTCCATCACGCTCTCGCGCGACAGATCGCGATCGACCTTTTCGAGCTCCAGCGCGCGTGCCGTCAGCAGCACGCCGCGCTGCCGGCGATAGGTCGCCTTGTCGATCAGCCCGGCGGATTGATTGTTGTCGAGAATCTTCAGCGCGCCGGCCCAGTCGCCCTTGGCGCAGCAGAACCCGAGCACGGCGTGCGAGGCCCATGACGACGACGGCGACAGTTTCAGCGCTTCCTCGGCCACCATGACGGCGGCGACGGGATCGTCGGCGCGCTGCGCCTCGATGAACAGGCCGCGCAGGCCCAACAGCCGCGTGTCCTCGCGCTCGACCATGGCGCGGAAGGCGCGCTGCGCGCCTTCGCGGTCGCCGTCAAGCTGCGCCGATTGCGCGTGCAGCAGCAACGCCAGCGGATCGTGCGCGGCATGTTTCCGCGCCGCTTCGGCGTGCACGCGGGCAGCGGTGGAATCGCCATGCCCGATCGCAAGCAATCCTTGCGTGATCGCGTGCCGGCCGCGGGCTTGACGCCGTTCACGGCTGCTGCGCCGCAGACGCTCCGGTGTTCGCCAAAGGCCGCGCACGATCGCCCACAGCATCATGGCCGCAACGACGACGATGCCGAGCGCCAGCACGAATACCGGCAGCGTGGTCTGGATACGCCAGCCGCCCGATGACAGCACGACATCGCCAGTCTGCTCGGCAATCCACGCCGCGCCCGCCGCTCCCAGCGCGATCAACAGCAGAAACAGAATGATCCGGACCATCGGATCCTTATTGCGCCGGCTTGGCGAGCACGGCCATGGCGTCAGCCGCGAATTGACGGGATGCGGCCAGCGCGGCGTCGCGCGCGTCGACCTTGTCGAGCCAGCCTTGCGCCGCAGCGCGATCGTCGGGCGACAGCGTCTTCAATTCCCGCCGCGCTTCATTGAAATCGTTTCGTACCGCCGCTGCCGTAACCCGCGCCACCACGGCGCCCCGATCAGTGCCGGCAGTGTCGGTGCGCTCGATCTTGACCAGTTTTGCGGCGCCCGCCTGCAACCGCTCGACAATGCCCGAACCGGTCGTGGCCGTGTCCTGCTGCGCGGGCAGGAGCTTTGGCACCAACGCCAGCAATTCAGTGCTCAGCCTGCCGGCGTTCGGCACGCCTGTGTCGGCGAACTGATCGAGTGGCTTCAAGGCGTCGGCATTGGGCACCAGCGCCTTGGCCGTCGCCAGCGCGGCCGGATAGGGATCGCCGATCCGAACGAGGACATCGAGCAGGGCCGCCGCCACCACCCGGCGCAGCGGCATATCATCGGCGGGCTTGGCCTCGGCCTTGCTATCGGCAATCCTGCCGCTCTGCTGCGCGATCTCGGCGCTCTGCGCCCGCACCTGGCTCTCGACCTTCGCAATGCGTTCGCCGATTGCGGAAAGATCCGGCGAAGCCACGCCCTCGCCGCGCGGCGCCGATTTCACGTCATCGACGGCGGATGCAAGCTTCTCGCCGTGGGCGCGCAGCGCAGCGAGGTCACCACGCAGCGCGGCAACTGACTTTTCCAGCGTCTCGGTGCGGGCGGCTGCGGCGGGATCGGCCACTGGCCTGCCGACTTTTGATTCAAGGCCGGCGACACGCGCGGTGAGATCATTGATGGCGGCTGCTGATGGCGCAGACGCGGGTTGGATCACGGGCCAACCCAGCATCCAGCCAACGCCGATCACCAGCGCTGCGGCAACCGCGCCGGAAACCGGAGCAACAATCCAGGGAGAGACAGGCCGGGAAGCAGGCTGCTCCGTCGGCTCCTCGACGGACGACATCGCCGGCGCCTCGGACGCAGGCGCGGGCTCGGCTGGCGCTTCGGCAGAACTCGCTTCGGCAGAACTCTTCGTCTCGTTCGACACATCGGATACTTCAGATACGTCGGTCGCCTCGAGATCGATGGTCGGCGCCGCGCGCTGCGGCCGCTCCGAACCGGGCAGCGATCCAGTATCTTCGGGCCTGTCATCGACCATCGGAGTGGTTCCTTTGAACGTTTGGATGCTGGAACTTAGCAGAATCGGGGTGAGTTAGAGCATGATCCGGAAATGGGGGCACCGGTTTTCCGGCAAGGTCAGGCTCAGACTTAAAGATTAGAACCCCATCTTAAAGATTAGAGCCTCATCGGGGCCGCAAAGCACGGTCCAACGCCTCGAACAGGGCATTTTCGTCCGGCGAAGCCGCGGCCGTGACTTGGGTGGCGCCCGCGTCCCGCAGGATGGAGGCCACGGCAGCCGAGATGCAACACTGCGGCAGCGCCAATGCTGATATTTCGACCCCTCCCGAACGCGCGGCCTCCAGAAACGCGCGCGCGCTGCGGCGCGAGTAATGCAGCACCGCCTCGACCTCATGCGCCACGAAAGCGTCACAAATTTCCCGCGGCAGGCTCGGCGCGGCCACCATGCGGTAGGTGGTGTGCGTCACCACGGTAAAGCCCTTGTCGCCGAGCTCGCCGCCAAGGTCACGCGCGAGATCGGCGCCCGCGAGGTACAGGAGAGGGCTGGTTTTCTTCAGTTGTTTCGACTTCACGCTCGCTTGCACGAGATCGCGCAAGGCGCCGGCCTCGCCGGTTGACGCGGTCACCTCGCTAAATCCAGCCTCGCGCGCCGCGGCGGCCGTATGCTCGCCCACTGCGAATAGCGGGAGCTTCAGGAGCCGGCTGCCTGCAAGATGAGGCGCGATGGCGCGGAGCGCATTGGCGCTGGTAACGATGACGGCGCCGTAGCGCGCATCCGCATCGTCCTGGAACGGGACCGGCTCGAACCGCAGCATCGGCGCGCGCAGGACGTCAAAACCCCTGTCGCGGAGGGCCTTCGCGGTCGTCTCATCGTCCGGATGCGGGCGCGTGACGAGAACGGCCATACTTCAGATCTCCGCCAGAAGGATTTCGGCATTCCCGGACGATTGCACGTTGTGACCTCGTAATGCTACCCGGTTACGGAAGCGTTGCTTTAGAGCATGATCCGGACCCGAAGGGCCGCGTTAGCGCAAAGTGGACACCGGTTTTCCGAAAGATCATGCTCAAAAAAGCTAGAAGTGGATGACGACTTGAAGAGAAGTCATCTCGCTCCAGGCGATAACGCAAGGGATCAAATTGGACAACGACACGCCGATGCTGGTGCTGGGTATCGAGACCACCTGCGATGAAACCGCGGCCGCCGTGGTCGAACGCCAGAGCGACGGCAGCGGAAGGATTCTGTCCAATATTGTGCGCTCGCAGACCGACGAGCACGCCCGTTTCGGCGGCGTGGTGCCGGAGATCGCGGCGCGCGCGCATGTCGACCTGCTCGACGGCATCGTCGGCCAGGCCATGAAGGAAGCGAACGTCGGCTTTGCGCAACTGTCGGCGGTGGCGGCCGCTGCAGGCCCGGGCCTGATCGGCGGGGTGATCGTCGGGCTCACGACGGCAAAAGCGATTGCGATGGTGCACGATACGCCGCTGATCGCGGTCAACCATCTCGAAGCCCACGCGCTGACGCCGCGGCTCACCTGTGCGCTGGCCTTTCCCTATTGCCTGTTCCTCGCCTCCGGCGGACACACCCAGATCGTCGCAGTCGTCGGCGTTGGCCAATATGTGCGGCTTGGCACCACCGTCGATGACGCGATGGGCGAGGCCTTCGATAAGGTCGCAAAGATGCTGTCGCTGCCTTACCCCGGCGGGCCCGAGGTCGAGCGCGCGGCAGCGAGCGGCGATGCCAGACGGTTCGCCTTTCCGCGGCCGATGCTCGGGCGGCCGGATGCGAATTTCTCGTTGTCGGGATTGAAGACCGCGGTTCGCAACGAGGCCAGCCGCCTGATGCCGTTCGAGCCGCATGACATCAGCGATCTCTGCGCCAGCTTTCAGGCCGCGGTGCTGGAATCGACCGCGGATCGATTGAGCGTGGGCCTGAGACTGTTTCACGAACAGTTCGGTCCGCCGCGCGCGCTGGTCGCCGCCGGTGGCGTTGCCGCCAATCACGCCATTCGTGGCGCGTTGCAGGACGTTGCAGCGAAGGCGCAGACTACGCTGATCATTCCCCGCCCGCGCTGTGCACCGATAACGGCGCGATGATCGCCTGGGCCGGCGCGGAGCGGATGTCGCTTGGACTGACCGATACGATGGATGCGCCGCCGCGCGCCCGCTGGCTGCTCGACGCCAACGCCGCAGCGCCGGCCGGCTTCGCCAACTCGCGCGCGGGATTTTGACATGACGTCCTTTAATTCGGTCGCGGTAGTCGGCGCCGGCGCATATGGCACCGCGCTCGCATGCGCCGCCGTGCGGGCCGGCCGCGAGGTCACGCTTTATGCGCGGAGCGCCGAGAGCGCCGCACAGATGAAGGCGACGCGAAAAAAATCCAAGACTGTCCGGCGTGAGCCTCGACGGGGCCATCGACATCACCGCTGACATCGATGTGGCGACGGGCGCGGACATCATCTTGCTTGCTACGCCTGCGCAGAATTTGCGCGAAGCCGCGATAGCGCTCGCGCCGTTTCTCAGACCGGCGACACCCGTGGTCGCCTGCGCCAAGGGCATCGAGCGCGGCACGCACCGGTTCATGACCGAGGTCATTGCTGAAACCATACCGGATGCAATCCCTGCCATCCTGTCAGGGCCGAACTTCGCCGACGATGTGGCGCGAGGCCTTCCGACCGCCGTGACACTTGCTGCAAGGGATGAAGGGCTGGCGAGCGATCTGGTGCAGGCGCTGGGCTCATCCACATTCCGGCCCTATCACACCACGGACGTCCGCGGCGTCGAGATTGGCGGAGCGGCCAAGAACGTGCTCGCGATCGCCGCCGGTATCGTCGTCGGCCGGCAACTCGGCGCTTCGGCGCTGGCTGCGCTGACCACACGCGGCTTCAGCGAACTCGCCCGGCTCGGCCGCGCCTGTGGCGCACGCAGCGAAACGCTGGCAGGCCTGTCGGGTCTCGGCGATGTGGTCCTGAGCTGCGCCAGTCCGCAGTCCCGCAATTTCGCGTTCGGCATTGCGCTGGGGCGCGGCGAGCAGCCGAGCCGCGACAAGCTTGCCGAAGGCGAATTCACCGCGCCCGTCCTGATCGAACTGGCGGCTTCGCAAAATGTCGATATGCCGGTATCAAATGCAGTCGCGGCGATATTGAGCGGCAGGGTGACGATCGACGCCGCGATCGAAGGCCTGCTGACGCGGCCATTCAAGGCGGAGGAATGACGATGGCGTACTGGCTGGTGAAATCCGAACCCTCGGTCTGGTCGTGGGACCATCAGGTCGCGAAAGGCGCCAAAGGCGAAGCCTGGACCGGCGTGCGCAACTTCACCGCGCGGCAGAATCTCGTGGCCATGAAGAAAGGCGACCGCGCCTTCTTCTATCATTCCAACGAAGGCAAGGAGATCGTCGGCATCGCGGAAGTGATCAAGGAAGCCTATCCCGATCCGACCGACAAGACCGGAAAATTCGTCTGCGTCGACATCAAGGCGGACAAGCCGTTGAAGACACCGGTGACGATGGCCGCGATCAAGGCCGACAAGAAACTCGCGGATATGGCGCTGGTGAAATATTCGCGGCTGTCGGTTCAGCCGGTGACGCCGGAAGAGTGGAAGATGGTCTGCAAGATGGGCGGGTTGTAGCGCGGTCTTACTTCCCCTCTCCCCTTGTGGGAGAGGGTGGATCGAATGAGCGGAGCTCATTCGAGACGGGTGAGGGGTCTGCCTCCGCGGAGAGAACCCCTCATCCGGCACGGACTTCGTCCGCGCCACCTTCTCCCACAAGGGAGAAGGAAGAAGAATCAAGCCACCGCCGCGGCCACCACCACCTGCGCCAGAAGTGCCTCGCGCTTGGCCTGGGTGCGATAGCCCTTCATCGTCGCGGCAAAGCGCTCGAGGATGCCGTCCTCGAAAGCGGTGACGATGGTGTCGTGGACATAGCTCTTGCGGCAGATCGCGGGCGTGTTCGATAGCTCGTCGGCTGCGGCGCGCACGGCATCCAGCACCTGCTTCTTGCGGCCGCGGGCGCTCGCCGCCGGCGAAATCCGCGACAGCGATTCCAGCACCACGGCCGACGCCATCAGGGTGCGGAAATCCTTCAGCGAAATCTTGATGCCGGCGATCTCGCGCAGGAACGTATTGACCGTGGCGGTGGAAACCGTGCGGACGGTGCCGGAATTGTCGCGGTACTGGAACATGCGCTTGCCCGGCACGGTGCGCAGGATGCCGATGGCGCGCACCAGCTTGGCGGCGTCGCATTCCTTGCGCACGGCCTTGCCGCCCTTGGCCTTGAAGGTCAGGACGAAGCTGTCGTCTTCCAGCGTGACGTTGGACTTCAGCAATGTGGTGGCGCCGCGGGTGCCGTTGAGGCGGGCATAGGACTCGTTGCCCGGGCGGATCGCGGTGCGGGCAATGAGCTCAATGACCGCCGAGAGCGCGAATTCACGCGTCGGCTCGTCGCCGGACAGATGCGCCGAGACGTTGCGGCGGATTTTCGGCAAAGCCGCCACCAGCCGCGCCAGGCGGTGCGCCTTGCGGTGCTCACGGACCTTTTCCCAATCCGCGTGGTAACGGTACTGCAGCCGGCCCGCGGCATCGAGGCCGACGGCCTGCAAATGCGAACTCGGATCGGCCGAATAGCGGACGTCGCGGTAGGCCGGCGGCACCGCCATCGAATGCAGGCGCTTGATGGTGCCGACGTGACGGATCGCGGTTCCGTTGGCGCGAATGAATGAATAACCTTTGCCGCGCTTGATGCGGCGGATGGTCAGCCCGTTCTGATCGCCGAGCTTGAGGCCGAGTTCATTGGCCAGCGCTTCGACGGTCCTGGCTGCAATCTGGAGCTTTGCGGCGGCCGGCTTGACGCTTGCCTTGGGCAACTGCCCGAGCGCTTCGGCTAATGCAACGGCAGGATCGGCGGAAACGGGCCGCGTAGCCTCGAAACTCTGCTGATCCATCATGACCGTTGTCGCCTTGCTCCACCTGCCTGCCGGTAATGCCCCTTGTTGTGGCTTGGTTCCGGAGGGCCGTCCGGCCCCCGGGGAGGCCATTTAGGGGGTAACGATCCGCTTTGCGAGTCCCGATTCCGTCACTGGCGGTTATTAGATACCAATCATGGGTGCCATTCGCCCGATAACGTTGATTTCAGACTGAGCGAGCCGAGAAAAATGGCGACGACTTGATCCGTGACAGGGCCGGGAACCGGCCTGCCAGACCAAGGTCTCAGACGTTCCGCCTTGTCCGGGCATCATCCCGCGACGCATAATCATCGGAACAATCAAGATGGCTTGGGGCTGCCTTTTTGACCCTGAGCGCCGCCGCAATCAGTGGAGGAAACGATGTCCGAGAAGATTTACGACGTGTCCGCGGATTGGACCAAGCGCGCCTGGGTCGATGACGCCAAATACCGCGAGATGTATGCCCGCTCGGTCAGCGATCCCAACGGATTCTGGGCCGAACAGGCCAAGCGCATCGACTGGATGAAGCCCTTCCACAAGGTCGAGAACGTCTCCTTCGCCCCCGGCAATATTTCGATCAAATGGTTCGAGGATGGCGTCCTGAACGTCGCCTGGAATTGCATCGACCGGCATCTCGACAAGCGCGGCGACCAGACCGCCATCATCTGGGAAGGCGACGATCCCTCACAATCCAAACACATCACCTATCGACAGCTGCACGACGAGGTCTGCAAGATGGCCAACATCCTGCGCACCCGGAACGTCAAGAAGGGCGACCGCGTCACCATCTACCTGCCGATGATCCCGGAAGCCGCCTACGCGATGCTGGCCTGCGCGCGGATCGGCGCCATTCATTCCGTGGTGTTCGCCGGCTTCTCGCCGGACAGCCTCGCGCAGCGCATTACCGACTGCCAGTCCAAGGTCATCATCACCGCCGACGAGGGATTGCGCGGCGGCAAGAAGGTGCCGCTGAAGGCCAATGTCGATGCCGCGATCGAAAAGGCCGGTGACGTCGATTGGGTGGTCGTGGTCAAGCGCACCGGCGCTGCCGTCGACATGAATCCGTCGCGCGATTTCTGGTATCACGACGCCGCCAAGGTGGTGACCACGGAATGCCCGTGCGAGCATATGCACGCGGAAGATCCGCTGTTCATTCTCTACACGTCGGGTTCGACCGGCCAGCCCAAGGGCGTGCTGCATACCTCCGGCGGCTATCTCGTGTTCGCGGCGATGACGCATCAATACGTCTTCGACTATCACGACGGCGACATCTACTGGTGCACCGCCGACGTCGGCTGGGTCACCGGCCACAGCTACATTCTCTATGGGCCGCTGGCGAACGGCGCGACCACGCTGATGTTCGAAGGCGTGCCGAACTATCCGGATAATTCCAGATTCTGGAACGTCATCGACAAGCACAACGTCAACATCTTCTACACCGCGCCGACCGCGATCCGCGCGCTGATGCAGAGCGGCGACGGACCGGTGCAGAAGACCTCGCGCAAGAGCCTGCGCCTGCTCGGCACCGTCGGCGAGCCGATCAATCCGGAAGCTTGGGAATGGTATCACCGTGCGGTCGGCGACGGACGCTGCCCGATCGTCGATACCTGGTGGCAGACCGAGACCGGCGGCATCCTGATCACGCCGCTGCCGGGCGCCACAAACTCAAGCCGGGCTCGGCGACGCGGCCGTTCTTCGGCGTGGTGCCTGAGATCGTCGATGCCGACGGTAAGGTGCTGGAAGGCGAAGCCACAGGCAATCTCTGCCTCGCCAAGTCATGGCCGGGGATGATGCGCACGGTCTATGGCGACCATGCCCGTTTCGAGCAGACCTACTTCTCGACCTACAAGGGCAAGTACTTTACGGGCGACGGCTGCCGCCGCGACGCCGATGGCTATTACTGGATCACCGGCCGCGTCGATGACGTCATCAACGTCTCCGGCCATCGCATGGGCACCGCCGAAGTCGAGAGTTCGCTGGTGGCGCATGCCAAGGTGTCGGAAGCCGCCGTGGTCGGCTATCCCCACGACATCAAGGGCCAGGGCATCTATGCCTATGTGACGCTGATGGCGGGCACCGAGCCGAGCGAGGAGTTGCGCAAGGAATTGGTCGCATGGGTACGCAAGGACATCGGCCCGATCGCCTCGCCCGACCAGATCCAGTTCGCGCCAGGCCTGCCGAAGACGCGTTCCGGCAAGATCATGCGCCGCATCCTGCGCAAGATCGCCGAGGACGAACCGTCCAGCCTCGGCGATACCTCGACGCTGGCCGATCCCGCCGTGGTCGAAGACCTCGTGCAGAACCGGCAGAACAAGAAGGGCGCATCGGCGTAGGCCGCCGTCGGAGCCCATCGTGCCTCGCGCGAACGGCGCGGGGCGCGCGCGCGTGCGTCCCGGCGGTAAATCCAGGCCGGGCAGCTCCTTCCGCTCGCGCGTTCGTCAGTGCCAAGCTGTCAGCACCAAGGCCGCCTGCCGATCGGGCATTTCCCCGGAGGATGTTATTTTCAGGTCATTTACTTTGATTCGAACATTTCTTTGTTTCCCTCGACTAAACTAGTCTCGAGACCGGTGTGGAAACCACCCGGTTAATGCACGCGGTTAAAAATGCGTGGGCGAGACGCGAGCCGGCAAAGGCTTGCAAGGCGTTTTGAGGGCCCCGGAAGGGGCGGGCGAGTGGGAGCTGGTAATGTCGATGAGGATTGCGGTGGCGCTGGCCGCCACTATCGCGGCAGGCATTGCGATGTCGTCCGCGGCGCACGCGCGGCCGGAGATGGTCGGCGTTAGCGGCGAGTACACGCCGGGCACGATCGTGGTGAAGACTCACGAGCGCCGCCTTTATCTCATTCTCGATTCCGGCCGCGCCATGCGCTATCCGGTCGGCGTCGGCAAGGCCGGCAAGCAGTGGGCAGGCACCACCCGGATCGACGGCAAGTACCTCAACCCGGCCTGGTCGCCGCCGAGTGAAGTCAGGCGCGACAAGCCCAATATGCCCGATGTCATTCCCGGCGGCTCGCCGCGCAACCCGATGGGCGTCGCGGCGCTGACGCTGGCCGGCGGCGAATACGCCATCCACGGCACCAACGTGCCGGGCTCGGTCGGCGGCTTCGTATCCTATGGCTGCATCCGGATGCTCAACGACGATATCTCGGACCTCTATCAACGCGTTTCGATCGGCACCACCGTGACAGTGACGCCGCGCTAATTCACGAACCAGGTCTGACTGCAAAAAGAGCCGCGCGATTGCGCGGCTTTTTCATTTCGCAAATGTCTGGCTTGCGTTCGCACACCAGCCGCTGCGGTGGCCGCCGCCATAGCTGCGGGCATAACCTGCCGCGATCATAGCCGTCGAAACGTTTCCGCTGCGCCGCGTTGTAACGTCAGCCACGACCCGGCCGCCATATTTGTCCGGCCCGATATTTGAAATCGCGACATCGCCTTCACCGAGCATCCTGCGCAGCGCATCGGTCGCGGCCTCCGCCATTTGCAATTCCTGCGGACAGGATGCCTTCAGCTCGGGCGCGTCGATGCCGCGCAGACGAACCCGCGTGGTCAAATTGAGGTCCGGCGGCAAATGAACCCGCGCCTCGAACGTGTCGCCGTCGATGGTGCGGATCACATCGATTGGGTGACGCAGGTCGGGATTTCCGGCCCGTTTCCAGACCATCTCGGCGTCGCGCGCCGCCTGGCTATCAAGCAGGCTCGAATCCGGCAACAGCCGGTACATCCACTGCCGCACCGGCAGCGTCGTACCCGCCGCCACGCCGGCCACGAACACCCAAGGCAAGGCCGCCGAAAACCAGCGACGCCAGCGACCCCGGCGCGGGGTCCGATAAGCATTTATTCTCTCGGACGGGGACATATTCCTGGACTAAGGGCTGAGTCGGGTCATCCGGCAAGGCCCGTGACCTCAAAATCCGAGACGATGCCCTTGCGCTCCCAGTCGCCATAGCGGGTCGGTTCGGGCCCTTCGGACCCTGAAGCTCCTTCTGCCGCGGCGTGGCGTTGGCCTCGGCCGCCTTCCGGCGCGCCTCAGCCTCGGCCAGCGCGCGCTGCGCAGCGGGCGTCAGCTTCTTGGTATTCGGCGCCGCGGGGGATGAAGGATCGTCGGTCATCTCAAACTTTCCCGAAGCGTGCTTGCTAGCACAGGATTGAACGCATAGACGACATCACAATCGTGAAATTGTCCGTGGCGATTCTTACATTTGGCATATTCGCATGCCAAAGGAGTTTTGCATTTCAATGGCATGAGCCAGAACCTTTCCGCCTTCCGAGACATTGCTGCTCCATGCCCCCTTCAAGATCTGCAGTACCTTCCGAAGTGCCCGGTCTCGCGGCGCGTCGCATCGCGGCAGATATTCTCGATGGCGTCCTGCACAAGCACCGCACCCTCGACGAGCAGCTTGATGGCGCGGGCGCGCATCCCGGACTGAAGGCGCTCGCCGATCGCGATCGCGCGCTGATGCGGCGGCTGGTGGCGACAATCCTGCGGCGGCTTGGCACGCTCGGCCATCTGTTGTCGCGGCTGCTCGATCGCGGCATCCCGACCGATGCGCCGCGCGCGCAGAGCGCGCTGCTGATCGGAGCGGCACAGATCCTCTGGATGGATGTGCCCGATCATGCCGCCGTCGATCTCTCGGTGCGGCTGGTGCAGTCGGACCGGCGCGCCGCAAAGTATGCCGGACTCGTCAACGCCGTGCTGCGCCGCTGCGCGCGCGAGGGGCAACCGCTGATCGACGAAGTCAAGGCGCAGAACCTCGACATTCCGCCCTGGCTATTGGCGCGCTGGATCGGCGCCTATGGCGAAGCGACCGCGCGGCAGATGGCGACAGCCATCGGCCATGAGCCGTCGCTCGACATCACCGTGAAATCCGATGCGGCGCAATGGGCGACGCGCCTGCACGGCGAAACCTTGCCGACCGGAACGGTGCGCACGTTGCTGCAGGGTTCGGTGACCATGCTGCCCGGCTTCAGCGAAGGTCAGTGGTGGGTACAGGACGCCGCCGCCGCGCTGCCGGCGCGGTTGTTCGGCGACGTCAGCGGCAAGACCATCGTCGACCTCTGCGCTGCACCCGGCGGCAAAACCGCGCAACTGGCGCAAGCCGGCGCGCGCGTCACTGCGGTCGATCGCTCGCCGGCGCGCATGGCACGGCTGCGCGACAATCTCGCGCGGCTTTCGCTGCAAGCCGATGACGTGGTGACCGATGCCGCCGAATGGCCGAGCGGCAATGGAGATTACGACGGCGTGCTCGTCGACGCGCCCTGCACCTCCACCGGCACCATCCGCCGTCACCCTGACGTCGCCTGGCTGCGGCAAGAGGCCGATATTGCGGCGCTGTCGGCGCTGCAGAAACGATTGCTGCAGAAAGCGGTCGCGCTGCTCAAGCCGGGCGGAACGCTGGTCTATTGCACCTGTTCGCTGGAACCGGAAGAAGGCGAGCAGGCCGTAGCATCCCTGCTGGCTACCGAATCCGCGGTTCGTCGTGCGCCGGTCGATGCGGGCGAGGTCGCAGGCCTCAGCGAGATCGTGACCGCAAACGGCGATTTGCGCACCCTGCCCTGCCATTTGCCCCACGACGACCCCCGCCTCGGCGGGCTGGATGGATTTTACGCGGCGCGTCTGGTTAAATCCTGATTTTAAACTGGAATCTCCCGGTCCTCGCGTGATCTCGGCCGTTTTCAAGATGGTGTCATGCCGGCGTTTCCGGATTAAAAGGATTCGTCAGAATACCCTCCCTCGCAAGGCACGGCGTGTCGGTCGCTCAACGCAGACGCATCTCGACGCTTATCATCAGCCGCTTTACGCGGGGCCTGGTGGCGCGCGCGAGCGGGGGAACGGTGGCGGTGTCGCGGCTATGGCCCGGCCGGGCCGATCGGCTGATCATCGCGCCGCACGATTTGCGCACCGCCGACGCCACCCGGGCCGCCGAAATCTACGCCGGCCGATTTGTGTTCGCCGGCAAGATCGTGACCTGCCACGGCCGGTCGATCTTCGATCTCGAGCCGCCGTCGGAAGATTGGGAGGTGGCGCTGCTCGGCTTCGGCTGGCTGCGGCACCTTCGCGCCGCCGACACCGCGCTGACCCGCGCCAACGCCCGTTCGCTGGTCGATGACTGGATCTCCAATCCGGCGCGCAAGCGGCCGCTCGAACGCCGCGCCGATGTGCTGGCGCGTCGCGTGATCTCGCTGTTGTCGCAAGCGCCGCTGGTGCTCGGCGACACCGACGGAAAATTCTATCGCAAATATCTGCGCGGGCTGACCCGCGAGATTCGCTATCTGCGCTACACCATGCTCGACATCGCCGACGGCGTGCCGCGGCTGCAGGTCCTGATCGCGCTTTGCTATGCCTCGCTGTGTCTTTCCAATCAGGCGAGCCACATTCGCTCCGCCACGCGGCGGCTTTCCGACGAGTTGCAACGGCAGATCCTGCCCGACGGCGGGCACATCTCGCGCAATCCCGGCGCGCTGGTCGAACTGCTCAGCGACATGCTGCCGCTGCGGCAGACGTTTGCCGCCCGCAACATCGCGCCGCCGCCCGCACTGTTGAACGCGATCGACCGCATGATGCCGATGCTGCGCTTCTTCCGTCACGGCGACGGCAGCTTTGCGCTGTTCAACGGCATGAGCAACGCGCCGTCCGACCTGGTGGCGACGCTGCTCGCCTATGACGATACCCATGGCGTGCCGATGTCGAACATGCCGCATACCGGCTTTCAGCGCCTCGATGCCGGCACGACGACCGTCATCATGGATACCGGACCGCCGCCGCCGCCGAATGTCAGCCAGGACGCGCATGCCGGCTGCCTTTCCTTCGAACTGTCGTCCGGACCGAGCCGGATCGTCGTCAACTGCGGCATGCCCTCGACCGGCCGCGACAATTGGCGCGCGTTTGCGCGCAGCACCGCGGCGCATTCGACGATGACCTATCACGACATGTCCTCGTGCCAGTTCGTCGAACTGTCGGCGATGAAGCGGCTGCTGCAGGGCGCGCCCGTCGTCAGCGGCCCCGGCAATGTTGAAAGCTACCGCGAGGTGGTGGCCAACGGCGATCTCCTGACCACGTCGCACGACGGCTACATGCCGCGATTTGGCGTCGTGCATCGTCGGGTGCTGATGATTGCCCATGACGGCGGAAGGCTCGACGGCGAGGACACCGTGTCGCCGGCGCCGGGAGCGCGAATCAAGGGCTCCGAGACCGACTTTGCCCTGCGCTTTCACCTCCATCCCGCCGTCAAGGCGAGCCGTCTCAGCGACGCGCGCGGCGTCATGCTGGTACTGCCAAACCGCGACGTCTGGACCTTCGAGGCGCTGGACGACAAGGTCGACCTCGAGGACAGCGTGTTTCTGGCCGGCAATGACGGCCCGCGCCGCACCGCCCAGATCGTGATCCGGCAGGATTCGCGGCACGCCTCCTCGATCCGCTGGACCTTCGTGCGCTCGACGAGCTCGGCGGCCGCCACGACCGCCCGGCGCAACGCAAGGCACGAGCCGGAATTGCCGCTGTAGGGAACCGCACATCGCTCGTTCGTCATGGCCAAGCTTGACGGTCCCTTTCAATTTCGACGGGATCCGCGCCGACGACGGTTTCATGTCACGCAAAACCGTGCTACCCGGCGACCTTTCCACCCAGGACTGAGAAATGACCGACCATCCGCGCCGTGTAACCCGCGCCCTGTTGTCCGTTTCCGACAAGACCGGCCTGATCGAATTTGCAACGGCGCTGGCCGGTCATGGCGTCGATCTGGTTTCCACCGGCGGCACTGCGAAGGCGATATCAGCGGCGGGGCTGAAAGTGGCTGACGTGTCCGACCTCACGGGCTTTCCCGAGATGATGGACGGCCGGGTCAAGACGCTGCATCCCAAGGTGCATGGCGGCCTGCTCGCGATCCGCGACAACAAGGAACATGCGGACGCGATGAAAGCGCACGGCATCGCGCCGATCGACCTGCTCGTGGTCAACCTCTACCCGTTCGAGGCGACCGTCGACAAAGGCGCCGCTTTCGAGGACTGCATCGAGAACATCGACATCGGTGGTCCCGCGATGATCCGCGCGGCCGCCAAGAACCACGACGATGTCGCGGTCGTTGTCGAGGCGCAGGACTATCAGGCTGTGCTCGACGAACTCGCCGCCAACAATGGCGCAACGACGCTCGCGCTGCGCCGCCGCCTCGCCGCAAAGGCCTATGCCCGCACCGCCGCCTATGACGCCGCAATCTCGAACTGGTTTGCGCGAGAGCTCAAGGACGACGCGCCGGATTTCCGCGCCTTCGGCGGCCGGCTGATCCAGTCGCTGCGCTATGGCGAGAACCCGCACCAGAAAGCGGCGTTCTGTGCAACGCCGGACAAGCGCCCCGGCGTTGCCACCGCGCGGCAATTGCAGGGCAAGGAGCTGTCCTACAACAACATCAACGACACCGATGCGGCCTATGAATGTATCGGCGAGTTTGATGCAAAACGGACCGCCGCCTGCGTCATCGTCAAGCACGCCAACCCCTGCGGTGTCGCCGAGGAGCCGACCTGCTCTCGGCCTATCGCAAGGCGCTGGCCTGCGACTCGACCTCCGCCTTCGGCGGCATCGTCGCCGTCAACCGCACGCTGGACGCCGACGCCGCGCGCGCCATCACCGAAATCTTCACCGAAGTGATCATCGCGCCGGATGCGACCGAAGAAGCCATCAAGATTATTGCGGCAAAGAAGGCCCTTCGGCTGTTGCTGGCCGGCGGTTTGCCTGACCCGCGGACCCTGGGCCTGACCACGAAAACCGTCGCCGGTGGGCTACTGGTGCAGAGCCGCGACAATGCCGTGGTCGACGACATGGCGCTGAAGGTGGTGACAAAGCGCGCGCCCTCGGACGCCGAGCTGCGCGATCTCAAGTTCGCCTTCCGCGTCGCCAAGCACGTCAAGTCGAACACCATCATCTACGCCAGGGATCTCGCCACCGTCGGGATCGGCGCCGGCCAGATGAGCCGGGTCGATTCCGCGCGCATCGCCGCGCGCAAGGCGCTGGATGCGGCAGCCGAGATGAAACTCGCCGAGCCGCTGACCAAGGGCTCCGTCGTTGCATCCGACGCGTTCTTCCCCTTCGCCGACGGCATGCTGGCCTGTATCGAAGCCGGTGCAACTGCAGTGATCCAACCCGGCGGCTCGATCCGCGACGACGAAGTCATCAAGGCCGCCGACGACCACGGCATCGCCATGGTGTTTACGGGCGTGCGGCATTTCCGGCATTGATTGAAATTCAGATAGAAGCACTCGTAGCCCGGATGCAGCCAACGGGTCGCGCGAATGCGCGCCCGATTACAGGCTCCGCGCAATCCGGGAAACTCATCTGCGGGCGGCCCCGGATTTCGCTGCGCTCCACGCGGGCTACGAATTTTCTTTCACCCGCATCAGCAGCGCCAGACCGGCAACAAAAAACACCACCAGCATCGCCATGCCCGCCTTCTGGCTCGCGGTCACGGCCGTGATCGCGCCGATCAAGGCGGGCCGATGAAGGAGGTGACCTTTCCGGTCAGCGCGAACAGCCCGAAATACTGCGCGATGCGATCTTTCGGCGCGAGACGTATCAGCAGCGAGCGCGACGCGGCCTTCAGCGGACCACCTGCTGCGCCGATCAGGCATCCGAGCACGAGATAGGCGCGCTCGGCAGCGCCTGAGAACAGCGCGCCACCCGGGGCCGGCGGCGTTACCTTCACGAAGAGGATCGAATCCTTGTCGACCAGCAGGATCGCGCCGAGAGCGAGCAGCAGGATCAACAGGCTGCCGGCGATGACGCGCCTGGGCCCCAGCCTGTCGTCGAGCTTGCCGCCGATCCACGCCCCGAAGGTGCCGGCAATGGCCAGCAGAATTCCGAAGGTGCCGATCTGGATCGTATGCCAGCCAAAGGTGCCGGCGGCGTAGATGCCTCGAAGGCAAACAGCGACACCAGGCCGTCGGTATAGATCATGTTGGCGAGCAGGAACGTCGCCAGCGATTTTTGCTTTGGCAGCTCGCCCAGCGTTCGCTTGATCCCGCTCAATCCGGCGCGCAGCGCCTCGCGTATGGGACGCTTGGCCGGATAGTCCGGCGTCAGCAGGAACATCGGCAACACGAAGATGACGAACCAGATCCCCGTCAGCGGGCCGGTGATGCGGTCGCCCTGGTGGGTGACGGGGTCGAGGCCGAGCAACGGCGACAAGCCGAAGAGCGTGCGCCCGGTATCAGGGTTCGCGGCAAGAAAAGCCGAGCACGAGGATGAGGCTGAGAATGCCGCCGATATAGCCGGTGGCCCATCCGGTACCGGACAGCTGCCCGATCTTGTTCGGCGGCACCAGCGTCGGCATCATCGCATTGTTGAAGACGATCGCGAACTCGACCCCGACGCTCGCGATCGCATAGGCGAGCAACAGCGGCGGGATGACGCTGGGGTCGCCGGGTACTCCGAACCACATCAGGCTGGAGCCGATCACCAGCAACGCGCCGAATCCGGCGATCCACGGCTTGCGGCGGCCGCTGGCGTCGGCGATCGCGCCGAGCACCGGGGACATCAGCGCAATCGTCAAGCCGGCGGCCGCGGTGGCGAACCCCACAACGCCTGGCCTCTCGCCGGATCCGGCGCCACGAAGCCCGCGAAGTAGGGCGCGAACACAAAAGTGGTGATCAGCGTGAAATAAGGCTGCGTCGCCCAATCGAAGATCCAGCTGACGACGGCGGCGCGGCGCGGGTATTCCCGCGGAATTTCGACGCTTGCTGCCTCCGAAGTGATCACCGTCATTTCAGCAATTTCCCTCAAAATCCTCGCGAGGCGTTTTGCCTGTCGAATCCAAACCCATATAGCATGCATCACCAACGCTTGCGCTGTTGCCCAAGCGTCACACGGGCTCCAACTGCGGCGGATTTTCGATGACGGTATTTTCAACCGGGTGGCGGAGGTCAATCGCCGCAACCGTGCTGGTGTTTTTCTGCGGGACCATGGCTGTCGCGCAGGAGCGCCGTTTCTATTCGCCCCCCGATCTCTCCACTGTTCGCGCCGTTACGGCCGAACGCGGCATGGTGGTGGCGCAGGAAAAGCTCGCCGCGCAGGTCGGCGCCGAGATCCTCAGGCAAGGCGGCAATGCGGTCGACGCTGCGGTCGCTACCGGCTTTGCGCTGGCCGTGACCTATCCGCGCGCCGGAAATATCGGCGGCGGCGGCTTCATGGTGATTCATTCGGCTGAGCGCAATGAAGACATCACCATCGATTATCGCGAGACCGCACCGGCGGCGACCACGCGCGATATCTTTTTGGGGCCGGACGGCAAGCCCGATACCGACAGATCGCGCAATTCCGCGCTCGGTATCGGCGTGCCTGGCACCGTCGCCGGACTGGCGCTGGCGCTGGAAAAATACGGCTCGGGCCGGTTCACGCTCGCGCAGATCCTGAAACCTGCCATCGAGCTGGCACGCAACGGCTTCGTGGTCGCCGACGACATGGCCGACACGCTGTCGGATATGTATCGCCGGATGTCACGCTGGCCGAATTCAGCGAAGACGTTCGCACGCGACGACGGCACGCCGCTTCGTGACGGCGACCGGCTGGTGCAGGCCGACCTCGCCGCAACGCTGTCGGCAATTGCAGATCAGGGACCAAAAGGATTCTACGAAGGACCGGTCGCCGAGGGGCTGGCAAAGGCGATCGGCAATGCCGGCGGCATAATGACGGCGGACGATCTGAAATCGTATCAGGCCGTGATCCGCGAGCCGGTGCGCGGCAACTATCGCGGATACGACATCGTGTCGATGCCGTTGCCCTCGTCCGGCGGCACCGTGCTGCTGGAGACGCTGAACATCATCGAAGGGTTCCCGATGCCGGACATGGCGCAAGGCTCCGCGTCCTCGCTGCATGTCATGATCGAGGCGATGAAGCGCGCTTACGCCGATCGCGCGCGCTATCTCGGCGATCCCGCCTTCGTCAACGCGCCGGTCAATATCCTGATCACCAAGGAATACGCCGCGAGGCAACGCGCCAGCATCGATCTTGATCGCGCGACGCCCGCCGCCGACACGTTGTCGGCGAGTCCGGCGCGGGAAGGCGCCAACACGACGCATTATTCGGTGGTCGATTCCAGCGGCAACGCGGTCAGCAACACCTACACGCTGAACTTCCCCTACGGCGTCGGCCTGGTCGCTGACGGCACCGGCGTGCTGCTCAACAACGAGCTCGACGATTTCACCGCGGCCCCCGGCGCCTCCAACGCCTTCGGGCTGGTGGGCTTCGAGGCCAACCTGCCCGGCCCCGGCAAGCGGCCGCTGTCGTCGATGTCGCCGACCATCGTGCTGAAGGACGGCAAGCCGGTGCTGGTGACGGGCACGCCCGGCGGCAGCCGCATCATTTCCGCGGTGCTGCAGATCGTCGTCGACGTGCTGGATTACAAGATGGATGTTGCCGCCGCCGTGGCCGCCCCGCGCGTGCATCATCAATGGATGCCGGACGAGGTGCGGGTGGAGCGCGGGTTTCCCCAGGAAACGTTGGACGCGCTGAAAGCCAAAGGCCATCGCGTGATCGAGCCGCTCGGCCAGACTTCTGCCAATTCGATCGCGGTCACGCCTGGCGGCTTGCTCGGCGCCCCCGATCCGCGCACCCGCGGCGCGGAAGCGGCAGGTCAGTAACGATCGAGATTGCCGATTTGCCTGATCATGCCATCGGCGTAGGATCGTTCCACCTCGCATCCACTGGCTGGCCCGGAGACCCCCATGACATCCCTCAAAGGAAAGACGCTGTTCGTATCGGGTGCCAGCCGCGGCATCGGTCTGGCCATCGCGCTGCGCGCCGCGCGCGACGGCGCCAATGTCGCGATTGCGGCGAAGACCGCGGAGCCGCATCCGAAACTCAAGGGCACCATCTACACCGCCGCCGATGAAATTCGCGCGGCCGGCGGCAAGGCCTTGCCGGTGCTGTGCGACATCCGCGACGAGGCGCAGGTGATCGCGGCGATCGACCAGACGGTCGCCGAATTCGGCGGCATCGATATCTGTGTCAACAATGCCAGCGCCATCAGCCTGACCAATTCGCAGATGACCGACATGAAACGGTTCGACCTGATGATGGGGATCAACACCCGCGGCACCTTCATGGTGTCGAAATATTGCATTCCGCATCTGAAGAAGGCCGCCAACCCACACATCCTGATGCTGTCGCCGCCGCTCGACATGAAGCAAAAATGGTTCGAGCATTCCACCGCCTATACGATGGCGAAGTTCGGCATGAGCATGTGCGTGCTCGGGCCGTCAGGCGAACTGAAATCCACGGGCGTTGCCGTCAATGCGCTGTGGCCGCGCACCACCATCGCCACCGCCGCGGTCGGCAACCTGCTCGGCGGCGACGCCATGATGCGCGCCAGCCGCACGCCCGAGATCATGGGCGATGCCGCCCACGCCATTCTGACCAAGCCGTCGCGCGAATTCACCGGGCAGTTCTGCATTGACGACAAGGTGCTCTACGCAAGCGGCGTCCAGGGATTTCGAGCATTACCGCGTCGACCCGTCGGTGCCGTTGATGTCGGACTTCTTCGTGCCCGATGACGAGGTGCCGCCGCCCGGCGTCACCGTGCAGGCGCTGCCCTCGGTTGGCGCGGCGCAGAAGTCGCGATAGAAGCCTGCGGCTGTTCGTTCTGGCACGTCGTCATTCCGCGATGGTCCGAACGACCAGACCTCAGATGCGCAATAGCGCATCGGAGATTCACGTTCGCTTCGCGCCCCGGAATGACGGTGCCGGTCACCGCCCCACGACGTACGGCCCGCCCTTTTCCAGTGCGCGCGCATAGGCCGGCCGCGCGTGGATGCGTTCGAGAAACGCCATCGCCTTGGGATGGCCCTGCTCCAGACCGCCACGCGCCGCGGCGGCCTCCAGCGGAAAACTCATCTGGATGTCGGCGCCGGTGAATTCGTTGCCGGCGAACCATTCGCTTTGCGCCAGTTCGCCTTCCCAATAATCCATGTGCTGCCTGAGCTGCGGGTTGACCAGGGTGGTCAGCGCCGTGTTGGAGACCTTGCGCACCAGCGGTCGCAGCAAGGCCGGCGCGCGCTTCGGCATCAGCGTGAACAGCAGCTTGAGCAGCAGCGGCGACATCGCGGAGCCTTCCGCATAGTGCAGCCAATAGGTGTAGCGCAGCCGCTCCGGCGTGTTCGGCGGCGGAATCAGGCGTCCGTTGCCGTAAGTGCCGATGATGTATTCGCAGATCGCGCCAGATTCGGCGATGGTGTTGCCCTTGTCGGTGATGATTGGCGATTTGCCGAGCGGATGGATGGCGCGCAACTCCTTCGGCGCCCGCATGTCGGGCTGGCGCTGATAGCGCACGATCTCGTAAGCGACGCCGAGTTCCTCGAGCAGCCACAGCACGCGCTGCGACCGGGAATTGTTGAGATGATGAACCGTCAGCATGGCGTCCCCCAAGGTTGGCGCGGCGTTGGTGCCAGCCGGGCGATGGAAAGTCGAGATGGCCAAAGAGGGAAGCAATATTTACCCGGGTGATATTGACAAGCCAATTTATCCGGGTAAATTAAAACCAGCAGAAATCCAGGGTATTTCCGATGGCTCACGACACCCGCCCCCATTTCACGGCCTTCATGGCCCATCGACGCCTGGCGGCGGGCCCGCTCGCCGAGGTCGCGCTTGCGGTCATGAATGCCTCCCGAAGACCCGCGGCCCCGCCGATCGTCATATTTGACGACACCACCGGCCGACCGATCGATCTCGACCTCCGCGGCACCGAACGCGACGTCGTCGCGCGTTTGGCGCAACCTGCCCCAGATCCGGAAAGCGCAACCGATGGGGCTGCGGCAACGGAGCCGCGCGGACGCGGACGCCCCAAGCTCGGCGTCGTCGCGCGCGAGGTGACGTTGTTGCCGCGCCATTGGGAATGGCTCGGCGCGCAACGCGGCGGAGCGTCGGTGGCATTGCGGAAGCTCGTGGACGAGGCGCGCCGCGCCAATGGCGATGCGGATCGCGCCCGCGCCGCAAGAGACGCCGCCTATCATTTCATGTCCGTCATGGCCGGCAATCTCGCGGACTTCGAGGAAGCATCGCGGGCGCTGTTTGCGGACGACCGGCGGCGGTTCGTCGGTCTCGTCGCCGGCTGGCCTGACGATATCCGCGACCACGTCGTCAAGCTCGCCTTCAGCGATCGAGCCGAGCAGCCATAGAAGCGATCGACCTTGGCGGATCCCGACGCCTCAGTTCCGCGCCGCGCCGGGCATCTTCCTTACCGACATCGCGGTGCTTGAGTTCGCAGCGGCTCACCTAAGCCCGGTGCATCAGCCGTCTACAATATTATGACCATCATAATATTGTAGACGCGCCGCCTGCCTTGCGCCAGAATGCGGCAAAGACGCCAAGGGAGACTGCTGTGAGCTCAAACCCGCAATTCCTGTTCGATTTCGGCAGTCCCAACGCCTTCCTCAGCCACGAGGCGATCCCCGCGATCGAAAAGCGCACCGGCGTAAAATTCGAATACGTCCCGATCCTGCTCGGCGGCATCTTCAAGGCCACCAACAACAAGTCGCCCGCCGAATCGCTCGCCGGGATCAAGAACAAGCGCGAGTTCCATGCTCTGGAGACCGAGCGCTTCGTAAAGCGCTTTGGCGTTAAGCCCTACACCTGGAATCCATTTTTTCCCGTCAACACGCTGAACCTGATGCGCGCGGCGGTGGCGGCCCAGCTTGAAGGCGTGTTCGAGAAGTATGTCGAAGCCGCGTTCCATCACATGTGGGTCGAGCCAAAGAAAATGGACGACCCTGATGTCGCGATGAAGGCGCTATCCTCCTCCGGCCTCGATGCGGCAAAGTTGTTGGCCCGCTCGCAGGACGCCGACGTCAAGGCCAAGCTGATCGCGAACACCCAATCCGCGGTCGAGCGCGGTGCGTTCGGCTCACCGACCTTCTTCGTCGGCAACGAAATGTTCTTCGGCAAGGAGCAATTGCGCGAAGTCGAGGAAATGGTCTCGGGGAAGTAGCGCGACCCTCATGGTGAGGAGCCGCGCATGCGCGGCGTCTCGAACCATGAGGCCCCACAATCTCATCCTTCGAGACGCGGCGAAGACGCCGCTCCTCAGGATGAGGAGGAGAGCAGGAAATGCAGAAAAGAAACGCCACCTGCGCGGTGATCGGCGCCGGCGATTACATCGGCGGCGAAATCGCCAAGAAATTCGCCGCGGAGGGTTTTACGGTATTCGCCGGAAGACGCGACGGCGCCAAACTGGAGCCGCTGGTCAAGGAGATCGAGGCCTCGGGCGGGTCGATCGTGGCGCGCACGCTCGATGCGCGCAAGGAAGATGAGGTCGCAGCTTTCCTCAACGACGCCGACAAGCACGCGCCCCTGGAAGTCTGCATCTTCAACGTCGGCGCCAACGTCAATTTCCCGATTCTGGAGACAACCGACCGCGTATTCCGCAAGGTCTGGGAGATGGCCTGCTGGGCCGGCTTCCTGGCAGGGCGCGAATCGGCGCGGCTGATGCTGCCGCGCGGCAAGGGCAACATCTTCTTCACTGGCGCCACTGCGAGCCTGCGCGGCGGCAGCGGCTTTGCTGCTTTCGCCAGCGCGAAGTTCGGGCTTCGCGCCGTGGCGCAGGCGATGGCGCGCGAGCTCGGCCCCAAGAACATCCATGTCGCGCATCTCGTGATCGATTCCGGCGTCGATACCGCCTGGGTGCGCCAGCGCCGCGAACAGCTCTGGGGCAAGGAGGCGCTCGATAATCCGGATCTGCTGATGCCGCCAGCCTCGGTCGCAGAGTCCTACTGGCAGCTTTACCAGCAACCGCGCAGCGCCTGGACGTTCGAGATGGAGATCAGGCCATTCGGCGAGAAATGGTAGAAAGGCGAATGGTGAGTGGCGAATAGCGAATGGCGGGGTAGCTAATAGCCCCTTCCCTATTCACCATTCACTATTCGCTCCTGAAGAACAACAACAAGGATACCTCGCAATGCGCATTCTCGTGGTCGGCGCCGGCGCCATCGGCGGATATTTCGGCGGCAGATTGTTGCAGGCAGGAAAGGACGTGACGTTCCTGGTCCGGCCGAAGCGGGCCTCCGAACTCGCCAGCGTGGGCCTCGTCATCAGGAGCGCCGCCGGCGACGTCACCCTGAAGAACCCGCCGACGGTGCAGGCCGACAAACTCACCGAGAAATTCGATGTGGTGCTGCTGAGCTGCAAGGCGTTCGACCTCGAAGACGCCATCAAGTCCTTTGCGCCTGCGGTCGGACCGAAGACCGCGATTATTCCGCTGCTCAACGGCATGCTCCACCTCAACGTGCTGGACGGAAAGTTCGGACCCGAGCGCGTGCTCGGCGGCCTCTGCGCCATCGCGGTGACGCTCAACGAGGCCCGCGAGGTGGTTCAACTGGCGCCGATGCAGTCGCTCAATTTCGGCGAACGCGACGGCGCAATGTCGGAGCGGGTGCGGGCGATCGCGGAAGTGTTCAACAGCGGCAATTTCGGCGCGGTAGCGAGCGAACACATCATGCAGGACATGTGGGAGAAATGGGTGTTTTTGGCCTCGCTCGCCGCCTCGACCTGCCTGATGCGCACTTCCGTCGGCAATATCCTGGCGGTCGCCGGCGGCAAGGACTTCCTGCTCGGCGTGCTCGATGAATGCAGCGCGATTGCGACCGCCGAAGGTTTTTCGCCCGGTGGGCCGTTCTTCCAGCGCACCCGCGGCCTGTTGACCACGGAAGGCTCGCCGATGACCGCCTCGATGTTCCGCGACGTCAAGGCAGGGCTGCCCGTGGAAGCCGACCACGTGATCGGCGATCTCGTCGCCCGCGCCGATGCCGCAAAAATCCCGGTGCCGAAACTGCGCATCGCCTACACGCATCTCAAGGCGTATGAGAAGCAGCGAGGGTAAGCGCCGTAGCCGGATGGAGCGAAGCGAAATCCGGAGCAGTTTGCACCGCAGATCGAATCGTCCCGGGTTTCGCGGAGCCTGTCATCGGGCGCGCATTCGCGCGACCCGTTGGCTTCTCCCGGGCTACGCCATTGTTAGAGATGCGCGAGATAGTGCGCGAGCGCGTCGATCTCCTCTTCGCTGAGGGGATAGGCGACATCGGCCATCGCCGCCATGGCGCCGCCGGATCGTATGCCTGTCTTGTAATCGCGCAGCGCCTTGACGAGATACTCCTCGCGCTGGCCGGCGACGCGGGCGACCGCCTTGGTGCCGGCGTAGCTATCGGTGTGGCATGACGCGCAGCGCCGGCCAACGGCTGCCTGCGCGCCCTTCTTCGAGAGATCCGGATCGTCGTCAGGCTTGGGTGCCTTCGGCGGCTCAAGCGACGCATAGTAGGCGCCGAGGTTGCGGATATCCTCGTTGGTGAGTTGCTCGACGATCGGCTGCATCTGCTCGTTCTTGCGGGTGCCGGCGCGGAAGTACACGAGCTGCCACTGAATGAACAGATCCGGCTGGGCCGCGAGCGAGGGAATGTTTTCCATTTGCGAAATGCCGCTCTCGCCATGACAGCCGACGCACAGTTCGGCCTTTGCCTTGCCGGCGGCGATATCGGCGGCGTGGGCGGGCGAACCGAAAGCGATCGCCGCAACTATCCCGATTGACGCAACTCGCATGCCTGCTCCTCCAGTTGTCATTGCCGGGCTCGACCCGGCAATCCATCTTGCTTGCAAGAAGTTTCTGTTTTGATGGATGCACGGATCAAGTCCGGGCATGACGATGTTGGTGACGCCGCATCCAAACAACAGAGGCTGCGGTCACCCGTTCCCGAGCAACCGCAGCCTCTCATCATTCACGTCCTACTTCTTGTAGCTGATGCGATAGATCGCACCGGCCCAGTCGTCGGCCACTAGGATCGAACCATCCTTGGCCAGCACGATATCGGCCGGACGGCCGAGATAGCCCTGGTCGCCTTCAAGCCAGCCGGAGGCAAAGATTTCCGACTTGGCGTTCTTGCCGTCTGCATCGACGATCACGCGCTTGATCCGGGCGCCCTGGTACTTATGCCGGTTCCAGGACCCGTGTTCGGCGATCAGGATGTTGTTCTTGTACTCAGGCGGGAATTGATCGCCGGTATAGAACTTCATCCCGAGCGGCGCCACATGCGCACCGAGATTGAGGACCGGCGGGGTGAACTCCGAGCACTTGTGGCCCATCGCGAACTTCGGATCGGGCATATCGCCCTGGTGGCAATAGGGATAACCGAAGTGCTCGCCGATCTTCGAGATCATGTTGAGCTTGTCGCTCGGCATTTCGTCGCTGATCCAGTCGCGGGCGTTTTCCGTGAACCAGTAACGCCCGGAGCGCGGATCGACGTCGCCGCCAACGCTGTTGCGGACGCCGAGCGCCCAGATCTCCGCATTGCCGGTCTTGGGATCGACGCGGCGGATCTGCGAGACGCTGGTCGGCGGGATGCCGATGTTGAAGGGCGGTCCGAACGGCAAATAGAACCAGCCATCCTTGTCGACGGCGATGTATTTCCAACCATGCGCGACGTAGGACGGCATGTCGTCATACACCACCTTGCCGGCGCCGAGGTTATCGAGATTGGCTTCGGCGTTTTCGTATTTGATCAGCTTGTCGATCGCGATGACGTAGAGCGCGCCATCGAGAAAGGCGAGGCCGGTCGGCATCTTGAGGCCCTTGAGGATGGTCTTGACCTCCCTCTTTCCGCCATTGTCTTTGATCGCATAGACGTTGCCGAGACCGAAGGAGCCAACAAACAGCGTGCCCTTGTCGCCCCAGGCCATCTGCCGCGCCTCCAGCACGCCTGAGGCATAGACCTCGATACTAAAGCCCTGCGGCAGCTTGATCTTCTTCATCATCGCCGCAAGTTCGGCGTCCGAGGCGCCGGTCGGCGGGCCCGACGGCGGCGCTTGGCCCTTCTGGGCTTCGGTCTCATCGCCGAGGAACCAGTCCGGCGGCGGGTTGGTCCAGAACTCCTTGGTGCCGGACTCGTATTTCTTCAAGGGCTTCTGTTGCGCGCTGGCCTGACTGGCTCCCGCGACAACGAGGATTGCTGCGAGCGCAAGAATGGATCGATTGAAAGCCGATTTCATCGCGTCACTCCCTATGCAGCCTGGCGGCTGCGCCTGTTATTATTTTGAAGCTTCGAGAGGCGTACTTGGTCTGGTGAGGTGGACAGACCGAAAAATGGTAGCACATCCGATGCGAGAGAGAAGCGCGCGATGCGCGGCTCCGTCAGACCAAAGCAAATTATGAGACCGCCGGGCAAGACCACCGGGTTCGCATGATGCACGATCAGCGCGCTGCATCGCAGTATTTGTCGGGAGCGAACGCGTGCGATGATCGAGCGGCGTGTCGCCCGGGTGGGCGGGCTTCCACAGGAGGGGCAGATGGCGCATGTGGCCATTCTCGGTGGGCCCCGCGAATGTCAACGTTTGTGGCTTAGCTCATACTAAACGCGACGAATCTCTGCGAGACTGGCTGAATTCCTTTGCGCGAAATCCGTACCCCGCGCCCGGGCTTGGACGAGCGTCCGTATGGCCAACAAGCGGATCATCCTGCTTTCGGACGGCACCGGCAATTCCGCCGGCAAGGTCTGGCGCACGAATGTCTGGCGCGTTTTTGAATCGCTGGACCTGACGAGCTCGCAGCAGATCGCCTTCTACGACGACGGCGTCGGCACCTCGTCCTTCAAACCTTTCGCGATCCTGGGCGGCGCCTTCGGCTTTGGCCTGAAGCGAAACGTGCTCGATATCTACAAGTTTGCCTGCCGTAACTACTGCTCGCATCTAGACTATCTGGCGCTCGAGGCCGCCGCCGCCAAGGCGGAAAATCGCGAGGAGAAATACGGCCCCTACCAGAGCGACGACATCTTCGGATTCGGATTCAGCCGGGGCGCCTTCACCATCCGCGTGGTGAACGGGCTGATATGCGAACAGGGGCTGGTGAGCTACCGGACCGAAGAGGAGCTCGATCGAAAGGCCGCCGCGGCCTACCGGGCGCAGCGGGCGGAAGCCTTCAAGTCGCGATTTCAGATCGAGTGGCTGTTCCGAAAGCTGCGCAACCTCTTCGTCTCCGCCAAACACGACAAGAGCGAGCGGCCGGTCGACCATGTCGCCTTCCTCGGCCTTTGGGATACCGTTGCCGCTTACGGCCTGCCCATCGACGAGATGACGCGCGGCGTCAGCCGGTACCTCTGGCCGCTGGAGCTGCCGGACCGGCAACTGCATCCGTCGGTTCGCAAGGCCTGCCATGCCCTTTCGCTCGACGATGAGCGCACTACGTTTCATCCCCTGCTGTGGGATGAGAGCCCGGAGACCGTTGCCACTGGCATCAGGGACACCAGTTCGAGCGGATCAGTCAGGTTTGGTTCGCGGGGGTCCACTCGAACGTCGGCGGCGGATATCCGGACGATTCTCTCGCGCATGTCTCCCTCACCTGGATTCTGTCCGAGGCAAGACGCCACGGCATTACACTGAAGGCGGCTCCGGGCGCCGATCCCGACGCATTCACGCGCGTTCGATCGACCCAGGACAAGGACGGCCGCATCTACGATTCGCGAAACGGGTTCGGTGGTTACTACCGCTATGGGCCGCGGAGCGTGGCCGCACTTTCGGATACAAGGTACTCGGACGACAAACGCGATTGCGTGAAGATCGCAATGCCGAAGATCCACGAGAGCGTGTTCCAGCGGATCGCCGTCGATGCGCACCTCTATGCACCGGTCGCACTGCCGCCTGCCTACGAAATCCTGACCTACGACGAGAAGATCGTTCCGCCAGACAAGTTGGGGTACGAGACTTCGGCCTCCGCGCGCGGACGCGAGAAGACGCAGGAGCATGTCGTCGGAAGTTCGATCTGGCGGCGGCGCATCATTTACTTTCTCACCGTGATCGCCTCCGTCTACCTGCTGGTCTACCCGCTGGCGTCACGGTTGCCGGCCTCGGCGGAATACACCACCCGGCTCAGACCGCTTTCCGACGTCATTCGCATGGTCGGAATGGCCCTGCCGGAAGCGGCCTCCCGGTGGATTGACGCCTATGCCAGGGATCCGCTTTCGTTTGTGCTTCATGCAGGACTGGTCGCGCTGTTGCTGTGGTTAAGCGCCAGCCTCCGTAGCCGGATCACCGACCAGATGCGCTCCGCCTGGCGACTCAGCCTGTCGAAATTCGACGTCCACGCGCGGCAATCCAAGCCGCGGGCCGGCGCGGGCGGCTTGTTGAAGTTCATCTGTCTTTGCCTGCTATTGGTCGCGCTCTATCCGGTGCCGGGCTGGTTCGGATATCCGCTGCCGAAGGCGCCGGGGGCCTTGCAGATCTTCATCGACCGCATAACCCAGCCCTATTTCCGGTTCTTCGCCATCGCAATCCTGATTACGATGCTGCTGAAGGACTCGACGATCGCCTGGTTCAGACTGAAAGACGCCTACAAGCAAGCCATCACCACCATCAAACTCAAGATCGCTCCTGGTTTTTTTGCGTTCCTGTTCCTGTTCGGCGGTGTCGCGCTTGCCAGCCATTACATTTTCAATGTTCGCGACAGTTTTGGAGCCTTCTGCAAGCCAGCCGGCAACGCAAGCGAACTCGGCATTTGCCGACAAAATGAATTGGAGCTGTGCAGGAGGGGATCTGACGGCAGCTTGCCCGCCACCTGCACGCCGGCATGTCGCGGCGTGGAAACAAGGTTCGACACCGGCAATCTTTGCACGTCGGCTCAGGTCAAGGTTTCGAGATTTCAAACCTATCGATTTGAAATCGACAAGGAGGATGACTGGTCATTTCTCGGCGCGCCCTCGGGCCCAGGTGGAATGCCGCTCAGCGCGTTCCTGCCTCGGCAGGGCGATAGCTGGTGGGACTCAACAGTCGCATTGGCCCGGACGGCGGTGTTGTTCGCCGCCTATCCCATCAAGCGTTCGTTCGACCGTCCCTTTGGACGGGTCATTATTCGTTACGGAGAGACCGGCAATGAGGAGAATTTCATCGATTCCAACGAAGATCCTCGCTCGGTCGCACATCTGACAGAGAGGTTCAGAGCGACACGCGACGGCGAACTGTTCGTTTATCTGAACAAGCCGGTGAGCGGATTCTGGCCGGGCCTTTTCAGCAACGTGAATACGGGCACAGCCAGGATTCGGGTCTATCGCATCCAGAACTGATTTCCCCGAGACGGCTTTGCTTCCGCAGAAGCCCTATCGCCACAAACGACGAGGCCGCCAAAGGCGGCCTGTCGGTTGGATCCAGTGCGTTGCCGATTGAGAAAATCTGGAGCGGGCGAAGGGGCTCGAACCCTCGACCCCGACCTTGGCAAGGTCGTGCTCTACCACTGAGCTACACCCGCATCCGATGGCGGCGATCGCTCGCCGTCAACGGCAGAGCTATGCCAAATGCAGACCGTGAATGCAACAGTCCGCTGACGGTCTGGGGGCATCCGGATAATCTGATTTCAGTAATAAATGGGCGCGAATCGGTCCGAAACAACCGCTAAACGGGGTTTTGGCTTCCGAGGACCGGTATCGGGAACATTGGGTCGGCTGCCGGCGTTCGAAGGAGCGATTCGCGCCTGTTCACGGACCAAGCCCCGAGCCGTCCCGGTCAATTCGCCGCGGCGGCCGGACCCGCGGCCCGCTTCCGCGGCCGCCATTTGCGGCACGCCGGCCGTCAGCGGCGTTCGCAAGTGGCCGATGGGGGCAACGGGCCGGATTGAATTTTGCGGCCAAACCGCCATCTAGCGAGCGAGAACTTGGCGCGGGACCGTGCTAGAAACGCCCCGACCAGCAAACAGTATTGAGCATCTTCTCAAGACATCAGGCGAGGATTCCCGTGACGATAGTTGAGCAGGGCGGCGGCCCGACGCCGCAGGCGGCACCCGATCTGATCAAGGAGACGACCACACAGACCTTCGTAAAGGACGTCATCGAGGAATCGAAGCGCCAGCCGGTGCTGATCGACTTCTGGGCACCGTGGTGCGGCCCCTGCCGTCAGCTCACGCCTGCTCTGGAAAAGGCCGTTCGCGCCGCCAGGGCAAGGTCAAGCTGGTCAAGATGAACATCGACGAGCACCCCGCCATTCCGGGCCAGATGGGAATTCAGTCGATCCCGGCCGTGATCGCGTTCGTGGGCGGCCAGCCCGCCGACGGTTTCATGGGCGCGGTGCCGGAGAGCCAGATCAACGCCTTCATCGACAAGCTCACCAAGGGCATGACGGCGCCGGGCGAACCGAACATCGCGGAAATCCTCGCCGAGGCCGAGGCCGTATTGGCGGAAGGCGATGCCGCGGCGGCCGCCCAGATCTATGCCGAGGTGCTGGGCTTCGACGCCACCAATATTGCGGCCCTTGCCGGGCTGGCGAAATGCTACGTCACGACAGGTGCCATCGAGCAGGCCAAGCAGACCCTGGCGATGGTGCCGGAATCGAAGCGCAATGACCCGGCCGTCAAGGCGGTGCAGGCTTCGATCGATCTCGCCGAGCAGGCCCAGACGGTCGGTCCGGTGACCGAGCTGGAACAAAAAGTCGCCGCAAACCCGCTCGACCATCAGGCGCGCTTCGACCTCGCGACCGCGCTCAACGCCCAGGGCAACCGCGCCGAAGCGACCAACCAGTTGCTCGAAATCGTCAAGCGCGATCGCAAGTGGAACGACGACGGCGCGCGCAAGCAGCTGGTGCAGTTCTTTGAAGCGTGGGGCGGCTCCGACGAGGCCACCGTCGATGGACGCAAGCGGCTATCGACGATTCTTTTTCGTAAGGCGTTCCACAGGAGTGGGAGCCGGGTTCGTGCCCAGAATACGCACCAGAGTAACGAGCTGACCGGGGCCGCCGATGCCGATCAATGCCGAATACCGCGGACCCGGCGAGCTTCCCGAAATCATCCCGGTGTTTCCGCTGCCCGGCGCACTGCTGTTGCCCCGCGGCCAGATGCCGCTCAATATTTTCGAGCCGCGCTATCTGGCGATGGTGGACGACGCGCTGCGCGACGGGCACCGGCTGATCGGCATGATCCAGCCGGATACCCACTCCAGGGACGAGGCGAGGCCGGCGCTGTTTCGCGTCGGCTGCGTCGGTCGCATCACCCAGCTCGCCGAGTCCGGTGACGGCCGCTACATCCTCGAACTGACCGGCGTCGCACGTTTCAAGGTGGTCGAGGAAGTCACCGCGCTGACCTCGTACCGCCAGTGCAAGGTGGATTTCTTTTCCTATGCCGATGATTTCGTCGCACGAAAGGGCGAAGAGGCGGTGGACCGGGCGGCGTTGCTCGACGTGCTGACCGATTTTCTCGAAGCCAACAATCTGAAGGTGGATTGGGAAGGCATCGAGAGCGCGCCGAACGAGGCGCTGGTCAACGCGCTGGCGATGATGTCGCCCTATGGGCCCGCCGAAAAGCAGGCCATGCTGGAAGCGCCGGACCTCAAAACCCGCGCCGAGATTCTGGTCGCGGTGACCGAGATGGATCTCGCCAAGAAGCGCACCAGCGGCGATACCGGATTGCAGTAGCGCATATAGCGTTTTCGGTGGCTTCATCCTTCGAGACGCGGCGAAAACGCCGCTCCTCAGGATGAGGTCTGAAAGCTCAGCATAAGGTCTTGGACCCTTATGGTGAGGAGCGCGGCAAAGCCGCGCGTCCTCGGACGATGCATCGCCGATCGAACCACGAGGCCCTGCGACGCGCCATTCAGCGAGCCCTATTCCGGCAACCCTGCCCTTCGCAGACCGTCCGCAAACGTCGCTAGATCCTCTGCGCGACGGATCGGAAGCCAGTCCCTGAGATTGGAGATGCGCAGCAAAGGATCCAGCTTGCGCAGCTGAGCCATGGCTCTCTTCCCTTCTTCCGGCCGGCCAGCCAGCGTGTGGCTCGCCGCAGCGACGCCGGCTGCGAGCAGGAAACTTGGCAGATCCCTGGATGCCTTGTCCGCCAACAAGGACGCCGCGTCGAAACGCCCGGCGAACAGATGCGCCGCCGCCATTCCGGCCTGCATTCGATAGGTTTCGGGATCGAGCGGGCTCAAGCGCATCGCGCGCTCAAAGCGTTCGATCGCGCTGTCGGATTCGCCGTGCCAAACCCGCAGATATCCGCCGAGAAACCAGGCGGCCGCCAGGTTTGGATTGAGCACCACCGCCCGGTCGTGCAAGGCGATGCCGCCATCGAGGTCGCCGGCAAAGTGCGCCAGCGCATGCCCGCCTCGGGTCAGCGCGACAGCGTCGTCTCGCCCAAGTTCGACGGCCCGACGGGCCAGGCGCGTGGCCTCGGCCGCCTCCCGCGGCGGATCGGTCCTCCAGCCATTGACCTTGCGCCAGAAATGACACCACGCGGCCGTCCCGTAGGCCGAGGCGAAATCCGGATCGAGCTCGATCGCTTTTTCAAACAGACGCAACGCCTCGTCGATGGCCTCCCTGGTTCCCTGATGCAGGTCCGCCATTCCGCGCAGATAATAATCATACGCGCCAAGGTTTCCGGTCGGCTTGCGCTTGGCGCGCTCGATCTCGGCGCGTTCCAGCTGCGGCGCGATCGCGCCGACGACGCTCGCGGCCACCTGGTCCTGCAGTTCGAAGATATCGCCAAGGCTGCCTTCGAAGCGCTCCGCCCACAGATGCGTCCCGGCGGTGGCGTCGATGAGTTGTCCGGTGATGCGCACCCGGTTCGCGGCCTTGCGCACGCTGCCCTCCAGCACGTAGCGCACGCCCAACTCGCGGCTGATTTGTTTCACGTCCACGGCGCGGCCCTTGTAGGTAAAGCTCGAATTGCGCGCGATGACGAACAGCCAGCGAATGCGCGACAGTGCGGTGATGATGTCCTCGACCACGCCGTCGGCAAAGTATTCCTGCTCGGGGTCGCCGCTCAGATTCTGGAAGGCCAGGACGGCGATCGACGGCTTGTCGGGAAAATCAGGCGCGGAAGCCGATGGTTGCTCGGCTGGCGCGGGCTCGGTTTTCGAGTTCGGTCCATCCGGCACGTGGGCTTCGCTGACCTCGCCGACGAACCGAAAACCCTTGCGGGCGATGGTGCGGACGAGGCGCTGCTCCTCGCCGGAGTCACCGATCGCCTTGCGAACCGCATTGATATGACTGGTCAGGGTCGACTCGGAGACGATCCGTCCGCCCCATACCACGTCCAGCAGATTATCCTTGCTGACGACGTGCTCACGGTTCTGGACCAGATGGACCAGCAGATCGAAGACCTGCGGCCCAATCGCAATGGCCCTTGATCCCCGGGTGAGCTCACGCCGGTCAAGGTCGAGCACGTATTCCTCAAACAAGAACTGCACGGCGGCGGCGCTCCATCATCCCCGGCGCAAAGCGAGGCGGCCGGGCTGACATTGTTCCGTCCAGGCAAGCCATTGATAGCACGGCATTCCATGGGGGCCACCGATTGCCGCGCGAACTTTTTGTCGGCGGACAGCCAGCAGGATAGCGGACCGCTTGGACGAATATCCAAGACAAACCCAAGAGCAATCCAATGTCGCGGCAAGGCCTTCCGGCCAGCCTGGAGGCATGCTCCGGCCATCAGCTCGACTGGCGGGCGATGAAGCGGAGAAGAATTCATGAAGATCGTCGTTATCGGAGGCAGCGGCCTGATCGGAACCAAGCTTGGCGCCATCCTCAGGCAAAAAGGCCACGAGGTTGTCGCGGCATCACCCAGTTCCGGCGTCAACACCATCACACGCGAGGGGCTGGCCGAGGCGCTTTCAGACGCACAGGTGGTCGTCGACGTCGCCAACGCGCCTTCGTGGGAAGCAAAGGCGGTGCTGGAATTTTTCGAGACCTCCAGCCGCAATCTACTTGCGGCGGAAATGGCTGCCGGCGTCGCGCATCATGTCGCGCTATCGGTGGTCGGCACCGAGCGCCTGCTCGAGAGCGGCTATTTTCCCGCCAAGCTGGCGCAGGAGAAGCTGATCAAGGAGTCCGGCATTCCCTATACGATCCTGCGCGCCACGCAGTTCTTCGAGTTCGTGGGCGCCATCGTCCAATCGGGGGACCGACGGCGACGTCATTCGCCTGTCGCCCGCCCTGTTCCAGCCCATCGCTTCGGAAGACGTCGCCGCCACGCTGGCCGATCTTGCTGTCACACCGCCGGTGAACGGCACGGTCGAAGTCGCCGGCCCCGAGCCGATTCCGCTCGACAAGATTGCCCGGCAGTTCCTGGCCGCGAAGGGCGACAGCCGCGAGGTGATTGCCGACGTTCATGCCCGTTACTTCGGCGCCGCCATAAACGATCGATCGCTGACCCCCGGCGAACACCCGCGCCTCGGCCGCATCCGTTTCGAGGATTGGCTCAATCAGTGATCCCTCGGCAAGTCCAACGGTCAGGCCGGGATGGCCTGACCGGACGATTCGCCCCCCATGACCTCCAATGAATGGATCGACCATGTTGAAATCATTATGTCTCGGTGTAGCGGTGTTGCTCGGCGTCGCACTGGTAGCGAACGGGCTCTTCATGCTTGTGTCGCCCGACGCCTGGTATTTGGCGGTCCCCGGCGTCACGTCCACCGGACCCTTCAATCAGCATTTCGTGCGCGATATCGGGTTGATATTCCTGTTACTCGGTGGCGCGTTTCTGGTCGGGGCGGCACAGCCCCGCTCACGCGTCCTGCTTTGGGCAGCCCCTTCGATCTGGCTACTCGGCCACGCCCTGTTCCACTTTTGGGAGGTGGCAGTCGGCATCTGTTCGCCCTCGGTAATTCCCCGCGACTTTCCGGCTGTCACCTTGCCGGCGATCATCGGGATATCGCTTACCTTCTGGGCAATCCGTCAGTCACGCGGCCGAGGAGCCGAAGCCGCAGCCTCGCGCATCGCCGCCAGCGGATAGCGATTATCAATATTCCCAAGTTCAGCTCGTTTCTCACGCAGCGCGGACGCCAGCCTTGGCTTTCCTGCGCACCATTTGCATAACCTTGGAGGCATGCATTGGCCGGCTGAAGTAATAGCCCTGTATTTCGCCGCATGCCTCGGAACGCAGGATATCCTGCTGCTCCTTGGTTTCTACCCCTTCGGCGGTCGTCGTCTTGCCGAGGCTAACGGCGAATCGAACCACCGCACGCGCGATCAGGCGCTGGATAGTTCCTTGACGAAGCTGCGATCGATCTTGATCTTGTCGAAAGGGAATTTCTGAAGAAAGCTCAGCGATGAGTATCCGGTGCCGAAATCGTCCAGGGCAATTCGCACACCAAGCTTGCGAAGCTGGCCAAGCGCCGCGAATACAGCTTCGCTGTCATGCATGATCACGGTCTCGGTTACCTCGAGCTCAAGTCTTTGCGACATGATTCCCGAATTCGCCAGCGCGCCGATGATGACCGAGACCAGCTCCTTGCTCCTGAATTGAGCCGGAGACAGATTTACCGCGATCCTGAGATTGGCGGGCCATTTGGCCGCCTCCGCACAGGCGGTCCGCAATACCCATTCGCCGAGCGGCACGATCAAGCCGGTTTCTTCTGCGAGCGGGATAAATTCGGCGGGCAGGACCAAGCCGCGCTGGGGATGATGCCAACGTAACAGCGCCTCAAAGCCGCTGATCTCACCGGTCCTGACGTTGACGAACGGCTGGTAGTGAAGCTCGAATTCGCCGTTGGCAAGCGCATCACGCATTTCCCGTTCCAGATTGCGCCTGGCATGCATGAGCTGGTCGAGCTCTGGTTCGAAGAAGCGGAATGCGCCACGTCCGCCACCCTTGGCGGAATAGAGGGCGAGGTCCGCGCTCTTCAGGATCTCGTCGGGTTCGCTCCCATCGCGCGGTGCGATGGCAATGCCAATGCTTGTGCCGGAAATTACCTGATGATCGCCGAGATCGAAGGGTTCGCAGAAGTGCTTTTCTAATTCTCTCGGCGAGGGCAGTGGCCTCCACGACCGGATTGGTAACGTAATCGATCACCGCGAACTCGTCGCCGCCGAGCCGTGCGATCAAGGTTGTTTCTCTGCCGCATCCAAGCAAACGTGCGGCGACGTCCCGCAGCAAGCTGTCGCCTGCCGGATGTCCCAGCGTGTCGTTGACTTCCTTGAAACGGTCGAGATCGAGCATGAGCACAGCCAGGCCGGGTCCGCCACTGCGCGTCACTGCCAGGGCATGCTCCATGCGCTCCCTGAGCACGACGCGATTTGGCAAGCCGGTCAGCGCGTCATGCTGGGCCATGTAGGTAATCTTGGCTTCGGACCGTCGTTGCTCGGTGACATCAAGGTGCGTAGCGACCCACCCCGCCGCCGGCCAACGGCTGGCGGGTCACGCAGATCAATCGACCATCCGCGAACTCGTCGACCCGACTGGCCGTTGCGTCCACGGGCAACGCATTCAGGGTCGAAAGTAACTGCTGCGCGGCTCTATCGCTGGTCTCGCCTTTGAGGATACCACTCGCAATGCGATGCTGGATGATTTCATGGTGCGGTGTCCCAGCCTCCAGGAGCTCGGACGGCAGTTGGTACATTTCGGCATAACGGGCATTGCATACGACAAGCCGCTTTTCCGCATCGAACATGCAGAGGCCCTCGCCCATGTGATTGATGGCCGAGTCCAGCCTGCGTTTTTGTTCATGCAGTTCCCGTTGGGAGAGTTCGACCTGCTGCTGGGCGAGCGATAGCTGGCTGATGATTTCTTCGAGTCTGCTGGTTCGGCTGGCGAGGCGACGATCCGCCAGCACGCCGATGAAACTCATCCCGAGCACCGATAGAGCCACACCGGCAATCGCCAAGGCAAGGAAGGCCGGAGAGAGCGACAAGTCGTCAAACGCCTGCATCGGATCAGGGACGATCTGCGCGGCGCCCATTGCCGTGAAATGGTGCAAAACGATTGCAAGCGTCAGCAGCAGTGCCGCTGCAAATGTGCCCCATATGCCTCTGTGGCCCAACGCGATCGCCAGCGCGGCATAGCCGAAGAACATGGCCAGGGCGATCGAGACGAACACAAGATCCAGCGACCAGGTTACGCGGCCCGGGACCTCGAGCGCCCACATGCCGAGATAATGCATGCTGGCAATGCCTGCACCGATGACGGCGCCGCCAACAGCCGCGCGCCACCGGCCGATATCACTGGCGGCAAGGCCGAACCCGGTGGAAGTCAGTATCATCGCGGTGGCGAGCGACAGTGCCGTCAAGACGATGCCGTAGCCGGTTGAAACGCCGGGCTCGTAAGCGAGCATGGCGACGAAATGCGTTGCCCAGATTCCGTATCCGATCGCAGCACCCGCGATTGCAATCCAGATCAAGCGCGTTCTTGCTTGCGATGCGATGGCGCGATGAAAAATATTGACGGCAACAATGCTTGCAACGAAGCAAACCAGACCCGCGAGCAGAACGAGCCGCCAGTCGTGCTGATCGGTAAGGCAGGTAAGAACGCGGAACATATCTTTTGATCCATCGCTATTCCCTACCTACGGTTGCCTGATTAGACTTTCATCGCGTTAATTTCGCGCAATACCCGGTTGCATGCCTACCGAGACGTAAACGCGACTTGCGTAATGATTCCGTTTCGCAGCGGCCGGGACCGAGGTCCCCCCGGTGCAAAGCAGGCGAATCCCCGGGCGAAATGTCCGTAATCCGACATTCCGCGTCAGTCGGTAGGACCGTGAGTTGGCGCGGGCTAATATCCTGCTACCGCCAGTGCGACAACTACGCCGAGCGCCTTCCAGCCGAACCCGCGGCCCCTCGACCACCACGCGTTGGCGGCGGCGGCAAAGCTGTAGACCGCGACGATGGTCACGACGATCCAGTGCCGGGCGCTCTCCGATCCCATCGAGGGCGCCGCAATCAGCAGCACGGCGCCGCCGATCCAGGCCACCGTGCCCGCCTGCCAGACCAGCCGGATCAGCGTCCGCAGGCTCTCGGGCTGGATGGTCGCTTTGGCGAACACCTTGGTTTCCCCCAGCACGCCATGAATCAGGGCCACCGCTATTCCGGCGACGCCGGCACATTGCAAGACGAGATCGCGCATCGAGGTCTCTCCATACACTACTGTCCATACACTACTGTCCATACACTACTGTCCATACACTACTGTATGGTTATGCTCTGCATCCTGGCGCCTGTCAATACAGTAGTGTATGGTTGGATGACGCACGGAAGAAACATGAACGATCAGCTCTCGGCCAGGGACTGGCTCGATCAGGGTCTCAAGACGCTCGCCAAGGACGGTTTTACGGCGCTCAAGGCCGAGCCGCTGGCGAAAGCGATGCGCGTCTCGCGCGGCAGCTTCTATTGGCATTTTGCCGATATCGCCGCCTACCATGCCGCGATCCTCGCGCGCTGGCACGAGGTCGCCGCCGAGCAGATCATCGCCAATGTCGAGGCGGCCTCGAAAGACGAAAACCCGCTCTGCTGCTGCGCCGGGTGTTTAGCGAGCGGCTGATGCTGGAGAGAGCGGTCCGGACCTGGGCCAGCGTCGATCCCGCGGCCCGCGCCGCCGTGCAAGCCATCGACCGGCGCCGGCTCAACTACGTCGAAGGTCTTCTGACGCAGGCTGGATTGTCCGCGGAACTGGCCCGTACCCGGGCTCAAATTCTCTATTGGGCGTTTCTTGGCTTTGCGCTATCGGATCAGCCGTTGCCAAAAGCGCGCCACCAGGCCGTGCTCGACGAACTGCTGCGGATCGCTGCGTCATGACAGGTTACGATCGATTATGCTAAGGACCGCTGCCGCAGCCGGAGACCGTACATGAATGCCTCACCCGAACGCCTCGACAGCACCGTCGATCCGAAGCTGCTCGAGATCCTGGTAGTGCCCGGTGACCAAAGGTCCGCTCGAATTCGATTCGACGCGGCAGGAACTGATCTCGCGTTCGGCCAAGCTCGCCTATCCGATCCGCGACGGCATCCCGATCATGCTGCCGGAAGAGGCAAGGAAGATCGACTAGCCGAAAGCAGAGCGACGACCCCTCATTTGCCGTCATTGCGAGCGCAGCGAAGCAATCCATCGCGCCACCCAAAGAAAGAATGGATTGCTTCGTCGCTTTGCCCTTCGCAATGACGCCGATAGATTTCGTAGCGCCTTACAACGCCTCGCCCTTCAACAGCCGCGGCACCTCGCCCGATAATCCGGCGGCCTGGCGGATGAATATGCTCTTCAGCGGCGGCGCGCGATCGACCAGACCGAGACCGATATCGCGCACGGTACGCAGCAAGGTCGATTCGTTCGAGAACAGAAAATTCAGCGAATTGGTGGCAAGCCCCATCGCCATGGTGTCGAAGCGCCGCCAGCGCTGGTAGCGATCGAGCACGTCGGCCTGTCCGAGATCGATGCCGAGCCGCGCCGCATCGACGACGACTTCCGCCAGCGCCGCGACGTCCTTCAGGCCCATGTTGAGGCCCTGCCCCGCGATCGGATGAATCACATGCGCGGCGTCGCCGACCAGCGCCAGCCGCTCGGCGATGAACGAGCGCGACGAAATAGCCGAGCGGAAACGCCCGCGGCTTGTCGAGCGCCTTGATCTCGCCGAGATGCAGCCCAAAGCGCCGTTCGAGTTCGCCGTGGAATTCATCTTCGCCCAGCGCCGTGATGCGCGCGGCTTCAGTGCGGTTCTCGGTCCACACCAGTGACGAACGCTTTCGGTCAGCGGCAGGATCGCGAACGGACCTGCCGGAAGGAAGTGTTCCTCGGCGCGGCCGTGATGATCGCGCTCGTGACCGACGGTGACGACGATGCCGGATTGATCGTAGTCCCAGCCGTGCGTGGCGATGCCGGCCCGCTCGCGCAACCTCGAACGCGCGCCGTCGGCGGCCACCAAGAGGCTTGCTTCGATGACGTCGCCGTCGGCGAGCGTCACGGTGATGCCATCGGCGCGCGAATCGCAGGTCGAAACCGCCGTGGCGCGGAGATCGACGCCTTCGGCCTCGGCGCGCGCAACCAGCGCATCGATCAGGCGGCGGTTTTCGACCATATGGGCGAAGGGTTCGCCGGGCTGGACATCCCCGCAAACGTCAGGAACACCGGACGGGTGGCGTCTTCCAGTCTGGAATCGGTGACGACCATGTCGAGGATGGCTTGCGAATCGGCTGCGACCTGATCCCAGACGCCGAGCGCCTCGAACAGCCGCCGGCACGCCGCCACGATGGCGGTCGCACGCGGATCGCGGCTCGGCCGAGCGCCCAGCGCCGGATCGGCGACGACAACGGGAATATCGGCGCCAAGTCCCTGGCGGAACGCCAACGCCAGCGCCAGCCCGGCAAATGCGCCGCCGCAGATGACAATGCTTCGCTGTGCCGGCATGCGATCTCTACCCGGTTACGCCATTAGACTACGCTTGCTACCTGATAATAGCTGGGCGAAACAGGGCTTCGAAACAAGGTACTTAATGTGGCGACTGTCATTCCGGGGCGCGCGCAGCGCGAACCCGGAATCTCACGCCAAAACCTCTGGATTCCGGGTTCGCGCAAAGTGCGCGCCCCGGAATGACACTGACGACGACAAGAAAGCACTTCCATGTCCAAAGGCCTGATTGACCTGATTTCCATTCTCGATCTGGAGCCGCTCGAGGTGAACCTGTTTCGTGGCAACAGCCCGAAAACGAGCTGGCAGCGGGTGTTCGGCGGGCAGGTGATTGGACAGGCTATGGTGGCGGCCTGCCGCACCGTCGAAGGCCGGCTGCCGCATTCGCTGCATTGCTATTTCATCCTGCCCGGCGACCCCCAGATTCCGATCATCTACGAGGTCGAGCGGTTGCGCGACGGCAAGAGCTATTCGACAAGGCGCGTCACCGCGATCCAGCACGGCAACGCAATCTTCTCCATCATGGTGTCGTTTCACGCCGAGGAAGAAGGCGCGTTCGACCATCAGGACAAGATGCCGGAAGTGCCGCCGCCGGAGAAGCTCACCGCCGAGGAAGTCGCAAAGCAGCCGATGTTCCGCGAGATGCCGGAATTCATCCGCCGCTATTACGAATCCGACCGGCCGATCGAACTGCGTCCGGTCGAACTCGGACGTTATTTCGGCCAGAAGATCGACGACGGGCGTATCAATGTCTGGATTCGCACCGCGGCCAAGCTACCCGACGATCCGGCGCTGCATATGTGCGCGCTGGCCTATGCGTCAGATTTTTCGCTGCTCGATGCCGTGATGGCGCGCTACGGCCGCACCCTGTTCGACAAGCGCATGATGCCGGCCAGCCTCGATCACGCGATGTGGTTTCACCGGCCGTTCCGTGCCGACGAATGGCTGCTCTACGCGCAGGATTCGCCGAGCGCACAAGACGGCCGCGGATTGACCCGCGGCCTGATCTTCAAGCCCGACGGCACGCTGGTGGCGTCGGTGGCCCAGGAAGGCTCGGTGCGCCAGCGCAAGTGATGCTTTACGCTTTCACCTGCGCGCCTCTCTCGGCCAAAACAGTCTGCGACGCCAGCCACTGTGACATCCACCGATACACCCACGGTATCGGGATGATGAAGATGCTGACGATGACAGCCACGATCGCACGCCACAGGAACTCCAGGCCGCTGCCGATGAAGAGGACTTCGCGTCGCGTGCCCTGGATATTCCGGCAGAACCATCGCAGCCAGGCCGTGTAAACCCACGCCCAGCCGATGATGGTGATGAAGGAGACAGCCGCCAGAATGGTCCATCCGACATAGGCCCAGATCGAACCGGAGAAGCTGAGTCCGAGCGGCTGCCCGTTGGACGCAAGGTTCGCGACAAACCATTTCAGGAAAAGCCAATAGAGAACAAACTGAACGAGACTAACCAGATTGCTGAGCAACTCACTGCCGATCAGGCCAACGCCGACAACGAGCGCGATGGCCCCGAAATACCAGGGAACGATCGTCATCGCCCCGCCTTCGAAGCTAAGGTTCGGCCTTCCCGGCACGCGCACGCACGGTACAATCCACTTGACGAACCACACCAGGACCCACGGCGCCGGGATGATGAAGATGAGACCGATTACGAGCACGAGGCTGCGCCAGACAAACTCCAGGATTCCGAAATCGATCGACAGCGCACCGCCGCTATAGCTCCCGGAGGCCGCCATCGACGGTGGGCCGCCCGGCTGCTGAATGGAGGGGGGTTCCGACCCGCCGGGGACCAAACCGGGAATTTCCCCCGCCCGCTGCCAGCCTGACATTCCCTCGGTCCAGACCAGCGTATCGGGCCTGACCGTTCCCCGGATGATGAGGTCCCGCAGTTGGGCTTCTGGAAAAGGGCCCTGTTGTTGGCCGTTGGATGCATAAAACCACGATCGGTTCGACATTTTTATTCCCTTGCGCCGTGGAAATGGGGAGAGCCGGCGGGGCGGCTGGCGATGAAACCGCATTGTGTCGGACGATCATGTTCCCTGTACAGTGAGCGATGTCACCAGCCGCAAATGTTTTCCCTAATACCTGCAACTTTTTTGTGCCATTTGCCCAGAAAGATGCCAGATTTGGTTGGCAGCGAACCGCCGGCGGCTGACCTGCCGAGCCAGCGAGATATACGACCCAAGACACACGCCCCACCGGAAATGAAGGCCAGACATGAAACTCGTCGTCGCGATCATCAAACCTTTCAAACTTGACGAGGTCCGCCAGGCGCTGACGGCCATCGGCGTCCACGGCATGACGGTGACCGAAGTCAAGGGTTACGGCCGCCAGAAGGGCCACACCGAAATCTATCGCGGCGCCGAATATGTCGTGAACTTCCTGCCCAAGTTGCGGATCGAAATCGCGGTCGCGTCCGACATCGCCGACAAGGCGGTCGGCGTCATCACCGCGAATGCGCGCACCGGGCAGATCGGCGATGGCAAGATCTTTGTAACGCCGATCGATCACGCCTTGCGCATCCGCACCGGCGAGACCGACACCGACGCGCTCTGAGACTTCAGCAATTCAAGGCGCGTCGGCGACGACGCCTGACGCGCGAGCCAAGAAACGACAACAGGCCGGGGGAATTCCATGGGGGCACCATCGTATCGTGCAGCGAGGAATGCTGCGCTCATCACTCTTGCAACGAGCGTCCTGCTCGCAACGCCAGCTTCTGCCGAGACATCCACCATCAATGCCGCCGACACCGCCTGGATGATCGTCGCCACCGCGCTGGTGCTGATGATGACGATACCGGGACTTGCGCTGTTCTATTCCGGCATGGTGCGCAAAAAGAACGTGCTGGCGACAATGGCGCAAAGCCTCGCCGCCGTTGCGACCATTTCGATTCTCTGGGTGGCGTTCGGCTATTCGCTGGCGTTCGTCGGCGACGGCCCCTGGATCGGCACGCTTGATCGCTGGTTTCTGAGCGGGATGACCATGGACGGCGTCAACCCGGCGGCAAAGACCATTCCGGAAGCGCTTTTCATGCTTTACCAGATGACGTTCGCGATCATCACGGTGGCGCTGGTGGCGGGCGCCGTGGCCGACCGGATGCGGTTCTCGGCCTACCTGATGTTCTCCGTCGGCTGGTTCATGTTCGTCTATGTGCCGCTCGCGCATTGGGTGTGGGGCGGCGGTTTCCTCGCGACCATGGGCGTGCTGGATTTTGCCGGCGGCCTGGTCGTGCATCTTTCCGCCGGCGTCGGCGGGCTCGTCGCCGCGGTCGTTGTTGGCCGCCGTCACGGCTATGGCAGCGAGAATCTTTCGCCGTTCGATCTGTCGCTCGCAGTTATCGGCACCGGCTTGTTGTGGGTCGGCTGGTTCGGCTTCAACGGCGGATCGGCGCTGGCCGCGAATTCACGCGCGGTCATGGCGATCACCGCGACGCATCTGGCGGCTTGCGCGGGCGCGCTGACCTGGGGCGCGATCGAATGGGCAACGCGCCGCAAACCCTCGGTGCTCGGGATGATATCCGGCGCGATCGCGGGTCTCGGAACGATTACGCCGGCCTCGGGATTTGTCGCGCCGTGGCACGGCGTCATCATCGGCGCGGTCGCGGGCATGCTGTGCTTCTGGGCCTGCATCTGGCTCAAGGCGCGTTTGAAGTACGACGACTCGCTCGACGTATTCGGTGTGCACGGCATCGGCGGCATGACCGGCACGCTGCTCGCGGGGGTTTTTGCGGTGAACGCAATCGGCGGCACCGCCGGTTTGATCGAGGGTAATGCGCAGCAGGTGCTGACCCAGCTCTACGGTATCGCGGCCACTTTGGTCTGGTCCGGCGGCGTCACCTTTGTGCTGCTCAAGCTGGTGGGCGTGTTCGTGCCGCTGCGGGTGTCGCTGCAGCAGGAGCTGGAAGGTCTCGATATCTCGCAGCACGGCGAAGCGCTGCAATAGGGTCCCCACCTTAATACCGCTCTGCTGCCCTGCCGCTGGGCAGGAATATGTTCGGAGTCTGGCGTGCCCATGATTTGGGCAGGCCTGATTACGCTTTGAGCGCGGCGGAATGGCGCAGGATCGAGCAGCTCCCGCCAAGGGCGAAAACAGCCGGATTCATAAACTGTTAGGGAATGCCTTCGATCTGGCACGGCATTTGATTCTAAGGGTCCTGGCTGTGCCCGCGTAGTGAACTTCTCCGCGTGGTGAACCTCAGTCGAGAACGCCCGGTCGGTCTGGCCCGGGCCCAAGCGGGGATAGGACCCATGAAAATTGTTATGGCGATCATCAAGCCATTCAAGCTCGAAGAAGTCCGGGACGCCCTGACCGCCATTGGCGTTCACGGTCTCACGGTGACGGAAGTCAAAGGCTATGGCCGGCAGAAGGGTCATACGGAAATCTATCGCGGCGCCGAATATGCCGTGAGCTTCCTGCCGAAGATCAAGATCGAGGTCGCTGTCGCCTCGGATCAGGTCGACAAGACCATCGACGCCATCACTTCCGCTGCCAAAACCGGACAAATCGGCGACGGCAAGATCTTCGTCATCAACCTCGACCATGCGGTTCGCATCCGCACGGGTGAGGCGGATGCCGCGGCCCTCTGATTTCGCGCTCAACCTTACCACTCAGGAGTAAAATCAATGACGTTTAAACGTCCCTATAGCGCGGGATTGGCGGCCTTCGCAGTCGGCCTGTTCGCTGCGACCGCTGCTTACGCCGAACCGACCGTCAACAAGGGCGACAATGCCTGGATGCTGACGTCTACGGTGCTGGTGCTGTTGATGACCATCCCCGGCCTCGCGCTGTTCTATGGCGGTCTCGTCCGCTCAAGAACATGCTCTCGGTGCTGATGCAGGTCTTCTACACCGTCTGCATCGTCGTCCTGCTCTGGACGCTCTACGGCTACAGCCTCGCGTTCACCGGCGGTTCCGACTTCATCGGCGGCTTCTCCAAGGCCTTCCTGATGGGCGTGACGACGGATTCGAAAGCGGCGACCTTCAGCGTCGACGCCAACATCACCGAGCTCATCTATATCTGCTTCCAGATGACCTTCGCGGCGATCACCCCTGCCCTCATCGTCGGCGCCTTCGCCGAACGCATGAAGTTCGCGGCGGTTGCCTTGTTCGTCCCGCTCTGGGTCACGCTGATCTACCTCCCGATCGCGCACATGGTTTGGTACTGGCCCGGACCGGATCTGATCACGGACGCAGCCAAGGCGCTTGCCGCGGCGGCTGAAGGTGCGGCGAAGACCGCGGCGCAGACCAAGCTCGACGAGATCAACGCCGACGCAGGCTGGATCTTCAAGAAGGGCGCGATCGACTTCGCCGGCGGCACCGTGGTGCACATCAACGCCGGTATCGCCGGTCTCGTCGGTGCGCTGCTAATCGGCAAGCGCGTCGGTTACGGCAAGGAGCTGATGGCTCCGCACTCGCTGACCATGACCATGATCGGCGCGTCGCTGCTCTGGGTCGGCTGGTTCGGCTTCAACGCCGGATCGAACCTCGAAGCCTCCGGCGGCGCCGCGCTCGCCATGACCAACTCCTTCGTTGCGACTGCAGCGGCGGCGATGGCCTGGATGTTCGCGGAATGGATCGTCAAGGGCCATCCCTCGGTGCTCGGCGCATTGTCGGGCGCAGTGGCGGGCCTCGTGGCGGTCACGCCCGCGGCCGGCTACGCCGGTCCGATGGGTGCGATCGTGCTCGGTCTCGTGGTCGGCGTCGTCTGCCTGTTCTTCTGCACCGTGGTGAAGAACTCGCTCGGCTATGACGACTCGCTCGACGTGTTCGGCGTCCACTGCGTCGGCGGCATCGTCGGCGCGCTCGGCACCGGCATCCTGGTGAATCCGCCCTCGGCGGCACCGGCGTCATGGACTACGTCGCCGGCAAGATCGCGGACTACGACTTCGTCGCCCAGATGACCTCGCAGCTCTGGGGCGTCTGCACCACGCTGGTGTGGTCGGGCATCGGTTCGGCGATCCTCTTCAAGGTCGTTGACGTCATCGTCGGCCTGCGCGTCAACGTCGAGACCGAGCGTGAAGGCCTCGACGTCACCGAGCACACGGAGCGCGCTTACAACATGTAGGTTCTCCCGGGGTGCGATCTCCCAGGAGGTCGCACCCACAACTCCGGTTTGGGGCACATACCCGGCAATGCCCTGACCGTTGAGGGGCTCCAGCGCAAGTTGGAGCCCCTTTCTTTTTGGCAGAAAGGATTTGCCAAACCGGGCGCAATCCGTCGAAATGCCGGCAACAGCACAGGGAGAAGCGCCATGAAACTCGAAGGCGGATGCTATTGCGGCAAGGTGCGTTATGTCGCCGAGGGCGAGCCGATGATGAAGGCGCAGTGCCACTGCCGGGAATGCCAGTATATCAGCGGCGGCTCGACCAACATGTTCCTGGTCATGCCGATCGCCGGCTTCAAATACACCGGACAAGCCCCCAAGCAATTCACCCGCAGTGACCTGGAACGCGCGGTGACGCGGGAATTCTGCGCCGAATGCGGCACGCATGTCGTTACCCGGCCGCCGGGTTTACCTGGTGTCGTCATCAAGGTCGGCACACTCGACGATCCCTCCTTGTTCGACGGCCCAAAGATTGCGATCTACACCATCGACAAGCAACCTTACCACCACGTGCCCGAGGGCATGCCGGCCTTCGAGCGGCTGCCGCAGCGTTAGCGTGGTTCCGGACCTCGCGGCTGGGAAGGTCTGAGGCCTGCGACACGACCAAAATCGTCGCTGGCACCGATGGTTAATCGCGTCTTAACCTCGCCGTATCTATGGTGGTTTGATCGGTTTCCGATCATCGGGTAAGTCCCAACCGCTTTTGAAAGTGCTGGCGCTTCAGATATGGCAATGACCGCCTCTTCCGGCGTGGCGCAGGGCGCCGGCAGCGCAACCTCTGCCGGTCAGGCCGAGCGCTCTCCCTTTGCCCGGACGGCGGAGCTCCTGGCGCCCTACCAGCCGGGCAAGCCCTTGATTACGCTGTCATTGGGCGAGCCGCAGCACCCGGTTCCGGCCTTCGTTGGCCCGGTACTGTCAAAGCACATCGCCGAGTTCGGTCGCTATCCCATCGCCAAGGGCATCGAGCCGTTCCGGCGGGCGGCGGCGAACTGGCTTTCCGGCCGCTTCGACCTGCCGCGGCCGATCGATCCCGAGAGCGAAATCCTGGTACTGAACGGCAGCCGCGAAGGGCTGTTTTTCGCCGCGATCACGGCAGCCCGCTATGTCGGCCCGCGCCAGGGAAAGCCGGCGATCCTGGTGCCCAACCCGTTCTATCCAGCCTATGGCGCCGGTGCCCGCGCGGCCGGTTGCGAGACGATCTACCTGCCGACCACGCTCGCCAACGGATTCTTGCCGGATCTCGATGCGCTCGACGACGCGACGCTGGCCCGAACCGTTGCGATTTTCATTGCCTCGCCCGCCAATCCGCAAGGCGCGGTCGCCTCACGCGACTACTTCACCCGGTTGAAGAACCTGGCCGACCGCCATGGCTTCATGATCCTGAGCGACGAATGCTATTCGGAAATCTACACCCGGCAGGCGCCGGGCAGCGCGCTGGAATGCGCCGGGCCGGACTTTGCCAACGTCGTTGCGTTCCAATCGCTGTCGAAGCGCTCGAACCTGCCGGGCATGCGCGTCGGCTTTGCCGCCGGCGACAGCAAGTTTCTCGCCGCCTTTCACGAGTTGCGCAATGTCGCAGCACCTCAGGTGCCCGTGCCGCTGCAGCATGTCGCGGTTGCCGCCTATAGCGACGAGACGCATGTCGAAGAAAATCGCCGGCTCTACCGCATCAAGTTCGACCTCGCCGACCAGATTCTCGGTTCACGCTACGGCTATGTTCGGCCCGCCGGCGGCTTCTGCGTCTGGCTCGACGTCTCCGAGCGCGGCGGCGACGAAGCGGCTGCGGTGAAGCTATATCGGGATGCCGGCGTCCGCGTGATTCCCGGAAGTTATTTGTCGCGACCGCAGAGCGACGGCTTCAATCCCGGCGCAGGCTACATCCGCCTCGCGCTGGTCTCAGACAGTGAATCAACGGCCGAGGCATTGCACCGGTTGGTCGAAATTCTGGATTAGTCGCAGGGCCCCAATGAGCATGCCAGCGATCGAACGTGTCATTCCCCTCGTCGGCCATCTGCCGGCCTCGATCCGCGACGCCCTGGCGCGACGCCTGCGCGAACTTGCAGGCTTGAGCCTGATCTCGCTGTCCGGCGTAGCGGCGGCAGCGTTGATGACGTGGTCGGTGCGGGATCCGAGCCTGAGTCATGCGACGTCGCGTCCGATCCGCAACATTCTCGGCTATCCCGGCGCGATCGGCGCCGATCTGCTGATGCAGATTCTCGGTCTCGGCGCGATCATGCTGATCCTGCCGGTTGCCGTGTGGGGTTGGCGCATGCTCACCCATCGCACGTTCGATCGCGAAGCGCTGCGCCTTGGATGCTGGATTCTCTGCACCGTGATCGCCGCGGGCTTTGCGAGCTGCTGGCCGCATGGCGGGGCATGGCCGCTGCCGACCGGACTTGGCGGCGTCGTCGGCGACGCGCTGGTGCGAACACCCGCCGTGGTGTTCGGCCCGGCCGGCTTTACCTATCGGCTCGTGCTCGGCGTCATTCTGTTCGCGGCGATGTGCGCAGCTTTCCTGTTTGCGAGCGGTTGGGGTTCACGCCCGAGGGACGAAGAGCTGACGCCGATCGAGGACGATGACGCGCCCTTTGTCGAAGAGGAAGATCGCAGCTCGGTGTCGCTCGGATGGGTGTATCATGCGCTGATGAGCGCCAAAGCGCGGGTCGGATGGCTGATGAGTACGGCCTATCGCTCCCTGGTATCAAGCTCGCCGCAACCGCGGACGTCCTCCTTCGAACGACAGGAGCCGAGCCTCAGCGGCCGCGCTGCGCCGTCATTGGCCCCGCAGGAAGAAGAATACGAGGACGAAGAAGAGGAAGAAGACGAGGAGGAAGTCCCCGCCGCCCGCGCGCCGCGCAAGAAGGCCGCGCCGCGGGCGTCTTCCCGCAAGTCCTCCGACAAGTTCGAACTGCCTTCGGTATCGGTGCTGACGGCCCCCAAGGCCTCGGATCGGCAGCCGCTCAGCAAGGCCGAGCTTGAAGCAAACTCGCGCGCACTGGAAGGCGTGCTCGGCGATTTCGGCGTCCGCGGCGAGATCGTCAAGGCCAACCCCGGTCCGGTCGTAACGCTGTACGAACTCGAACCCGCACCCGGCATCAAATCCTCGCGCGTGATCGGTCTTGCCGACGACATTGCCCGCTCGATGAGCGCGCTCTCGGCACGTGTCGCCGTGGTCGCCGGCCGCAACGCCATCGGCATCGAACTGCCGAACGCGCATCGCGAAAAGGTTTACTTGCGCGAATTGCTGACCGCGAAGGACGGCAACGAGTCGGTGGCAAAGCTGCCGCTCTGCCTCGGCAAGAATATCGGCGGCGAGTCCATCATCATCGATCTCGCCCGTACACCGCATATGCTGATCGCCGGCACCACCGGTTCCGGCAAATCGGTCGCCATCAACACCATGATCCTGAGCCTGGTCTATCGCTTGCGGCCGGATCAGTGCCGCCTGATCATGGTCGATCCCAAGATGCTCGAACTCTCCGTCTATGACGGCATCCCGCATCTGCTGACGCCGGTCGTGACCGACCCGAAGAAGGCGGTGGTCGCGCTGAAATGGGCCGTGCGCGAGATGGAAGAGCGCTACAAGAAGATGGCCAAGCTCGGTGTGCGCAACATCGACGGCTATAACCAACGCCTCGTCGAAGCCAAGGGCAAGGGCGAGGAACTGACGCGCACGGTGCATACCGGCTTCGACAAGGAAACCGGCAAGGCGATCTATGAGGAAGAAAAGCTCGACCTCGAACCGCTGCCCTATATCGTCATCATCGTCGACGAAATGGCCGACCTGATGATGGTGGCCGGCAAGGATATCGAAGGCGCGGTGCAGCGCTTGGCGCAAATGGCGCGCGCTGCCGGCCTGCACGTGATCCTCGCGACGCAGCGTCCGTCGGTCGACGTCATCACCGGCACCATCAAGGCGAACTTCCCGACCCGTATCTCGTTTCAGGTCACCTCGAAAATCGACAGCCGCACCATCCTCGGCGAAATGGGCGCCGAGCAACTGCTCGGACAGGGAGACATGCTTTATATGGCCGGCGGCGGACGCATCAGCCGCGTGCATGGCCCGTTCGTCTCCGACGAAGAAGTCGAGAAGGTCGTGCGTCATCTCAAGACGCAGGGTCAGCCGGAATATCTGGAAGCGGTCACGGCGGAGGAGCCGACCGATGAAGACGGCGCGGTATTCGATTCTACCGGCATGGGCGGCGATGGCGGCGGCGACCTGTTCTCGCAGGCGGTGGCGATCGTCAAGCGCGACCGCAAGGCCTCGACCTCCTACATTCAACGCCGCCTGCAAATCGGCTATAACCGCGCCGCCTCACTGATGGAGCGGATGGAACTCGAAGGCATCGTCGGGCAGGCGAATCATGCCGGCAAGCGCGAAATTCTGGTTGAGGAAGAAGAAGGCGGATTCTAGACGAGGCCGCCGAATCGGGCCCTGGCCTCATTATTTTCACGGAAAAACGATATCTCCTTTGGTCGAAAGCGCGATAAAATGGCCGGCAGCGGGGCAGCGCGTTGAATAGAGATCCGAAATATCTGATGACACAACAATACACCTATCGCGGGCTGCGTTGCGGACTGGCGCTGCTGATCGCCACATCCGGCGCGGGCCTGGGGACGGCTGCTTACTCGCAGACCGTTCCGGTTCCGAAAGCCCGCGCCCAAGGCGCGCGACGGCGGCATGCAGTTGAGCGCGCAGGACAAGGCTCCGATGACCACCGGCGCAACGCAAGCGCCGCCAAATCCCGTGATTCTGAATCCAAACCGCAATGTCCCGGCCAATATCTTCGCGACTTTCGACACCAATCAGAAAGCGCAGGCGGCCCGGGTGAGCTCCTATCTGTCCTCGCTGCAGACGCTGGTTGGAAACTTCGTGCAGGTCGGACCCGACGGCAGCAAGACCAAGGGCGATTTCTACATCCAGAAGCCGGGCAAGGTGCGATTCGAGTACGATGAGCCCAGTCCGATCGCGATCATCGCCGATGGATCGTCGCTTGCAGTGCGCGACCGCAAACTTGCGACCCAGGACATCTATCCGCTGTCGCAGACGCCGCTGCGCTTCCTGCTGTCGGACCGGATCGATCTGTTAAGGGACACCAATGTCGTCAGCGTGACCGCCGATGATGTTTTTATCAGCGTCACGATCGAGGAGAAGCAGGCGCTGATCGGCACCAGCCGCTTGATGCTGATGGTCGGCGCCAAGGACGGCCAGCTCAAGCAATGGACAGTGACCGACCCGCAGGGCTATGACACCACGGTCGCAGTCTACAATCTGGATTCTTCCAAGAAGGTCGATCCCGGCCTGTTCAAGATCGACTTCACCAACTATTTCACCCCGGCCAACTGAGCAGCGCGCGCTTTCCTTCGTTCTTCCCTGTGGAGAAGCGAATCGGCGCCTCGAACCGTGGTAATACACGGCTCTCATGCGCTTCTCCCTGACAACCTGGAATATCAACTCGGTGCGTCTTCGCATCGACATCGTCGCCAAATTTCTCAAGTCGGCACGGCCGGACGTGCTGTGCCTGCAGGAAACCAAGTGCATCGACGACGCATTCCCGCTGAAGCGCTTCAAGCGCCTCGGCTACGAGCACGTCGCATTGAACGGGCAGAAGGGCTATCACGGCGTCGCCATCGTCTCGAAACTGCCGTTCGAGACCACCGATATCCAAATCTTCTGCGACAGGATCGATTCGCGTCACATCTCAGTAGCGTTCGGCGAAAAGGCGCAGCTGGCAAAACCCCTGGTTCTGCATAATTTCTACGTTCCTGCTGGCGGCGACATTCCCGACCCCGCACTCAATCCGAAGTTCGATCACAAGCTGAAATTTCTCGACGAGATGAAGGCGTGCGAACCGCTGCATCCGCGCGGCGACGACCGACATATCCTGGTCGGCGATCTCAACGTCGCGCCGCATGAGAACGACGTGTGGTCGCACAAGCAGCTCTTGAAGGTCGTCTCGCACACCCCGATCGAATGCGAGAAGCTGCTGGCGGCGCAGACCCATGGCGAATGGTTCGACGTCGCGCGCGAGCGCATCCCGCTTTCGGAAAAAGTCTATACGTGGTGGAGCTATCGCGCCGCCGACTGGACCGTGGGCGACCGCGGCCGAAGGCTCGATCACATCTGGGTCTCGCGCGCGCTCAAGGATGGCGTCAGCGATTTCAAGATCACCCGCGATGCACGGAGCTGGGACCGCCCGTCCGACCATGTGCCTGTGACGGTGACGCTGGACGTGTAAGTTTAGAATGGAGCAACGCCCGCCATCCTCATCCTGGGGAGCGCGCGTCTCGAAGGATGGGCCACGGGGAGAGATCGGGACCTCATGGTTCTCCTGGCGTTGCGGAGCAACGTCCAGAGACGGCGCGGAGCCTGTCATCGGGCCGCGCTACGAGCGGACCCGTTGGCGCCTCCTCACCATGAGGTACGATCAAATACTCAACTTGGCGCCGGCCATCAGAATTTCGCTGGCGAGCTGGCTGGTGCGGATGGCGAGCTCGTCGCGCAGCCGGCGCGCCGCGGAGGGATCACTTTCGAGCACGCGCTGAAACAGGCTGCGCGCCACCCGGATCACGGTTGAATGTTCGATCGCGACGGCGCTGGATGGCCGACGCATCGCGACGATCAGCGCCAACTCGCCGATCAACGCGCCTGGTCCCGCGATGATTTCAGCGCCGCCATCCTCGATCCGGAATGCGCCGCGCTGAACGATATAACCTGCGTCCGCATCGTCACCGGCGTTGAACAGGTAATCGCCGTTCGCATAGTCGCGCTGCTCGGAGCCGATCGCCAGCATGCGCAGCGCCGCCGTTCCCAACAGTCGCAATGTCGGGACCCGCTCGAGCAGGGCTACATCATCTTCGATCGACATAAGGACCGGTGACCGGGATGCGCGAAATATTACGAATGGTGGCCGCGAATCGTATCACGGCACCAGCTTGTAGCCACCGGCTTCCGTCACCAGGATCTCCGGATTGGCTGCATCCTTTTCGATCTTCTGCCTGAGACGGTAGATGTGGGTTTCAAGGGTGTGCGTGGTGACACCGGAATTATAACCCCAGACTTCCTGAAGCAGCGTCTCGCGCGACACCGGCATCTGGCCGGCGCGATACAGGAAACGCAGAATCGCGGTTTCCTTCTCGGTCAATCGCACTTTTCGGGCATTGGCGCCGGTCAGCATCTTGGAGCCGGGGCGGAAGCTGTAGGGGCCGACGGAAAACACCGCGTCCTCGCTGGCCTCGTGCTGACGAAGCTGCGCCCTGATCCGGGCGAGCAGCACGGCGAACCGGAACGGCTTGGCCACATAATCGTTGGCGCCCGATTCGAGGCCGAGAATGGTATCCGAATCGGTATCGTGGCCGGTCAGCATAATGATCGGCGCCTTGAAGCCGCCCTTGCGGAGGCTGCGCACCACTTCCCTGCCATCGGTATCGGGCAGTCCGACATCCATCAGAACCAGATCGGGGGAGTTGGCCTTGGCGGCGCTGGCGCCCTTGGCGCCGGTATCGACCGCCGAGGCTTCGAACTCCTCATGCAGCGATAATTGCTCGACCAGCGTATCGCGCAGATCGGTATCGTCATCCACGATCAGGATCTTGCGGGCATTGGGCATAGGTACGATCCTCTTGAGGCAGGCGGCGGACACAAGGAAGCGTCTCAAGCCGGGTCTTGGTCGACGACAAACCTGATTCGCGGGCAGACTTCGCGAGCAAATCGGGCCATCAGGTACTGATCTGCATTCAGGTAAGAGATTGTTACTGATTCACAAGACGAGCCGCAGTCTATCCCAAATTTGAGAGGCGTTTGGATGAATGTCCTGTAATGGCGTCAAATAGAGCAATTGCGGCCGGGCAGGCAACCCCGGGATTTGGGCATTGGCATGGGAAGTACCACCTTTTCAATCACTTATCAGACAGATGCGCGTGATCGGCCACTTTCGGCAATCCGCGTTCGGCCCGCCGCCGGCGATCCGCGCCGAGGCTGGCTGACCGCCGACGGCTGGGCCGTTCCGGTGGCACTTGGCCGCGGCGGCATCCTCGCCAACAAGCGCGAGGGCGACGGCGGCACCCCCGGGGCGCCTTCCACCCCCTGCAATTGTGGTGGCGCGCCGACCGCCATCCGCGGCCGCGCACCTATCTCCCGGTCCGGCCGATCCGGCCCGAAGATGCCTGGTGCGAAGACCCGCAGGACCGCCATTACAACCAGCCGATCCGTCTGGTCCGCGATCAGGTGGGAGACCGGCTGACGCGCGAGGATCACCTCTACGATTTCATCGTCGAGATCGATCATAACGCAGCACCCCGCATCGCCGGCCGCGGCAGCGCCGTGTTCCTGCATCTGGCGCGTACCGACTTCTCTCCAACGGCGGGATGCGTTTCGATGACAAAATCCGCGATGCTGCGGCTGTTGCGGCGAATGAGCCCACAGACGAAAATCATGATCGGCTGACAGGGAATTAGAACAATGCTCCACAAGAACGCGATCACAGCAGCGTCAAACATCCTGCACGACAATTGGCGCGCCGGCACCAAACTGACGGGCCTCGATACGTCTCTGCGGCCGCGCGACCGCAGCGAGGCTTACGCGATCCAGGCCGCGATTGAAAAACACTCGTCCGAAACATTGTTCGGCTGGAAGATCGCAGCCACCAGCGAGGCCGGGCAAAAGCATATCAATGTCGATGGCCCGATGGCCGGACGTATCCTGGCCGAGACCGTGATCCCGGATGGTGGAACGGCCTCCATGGCGGGCAACAAGATGAGCGTCGCGGAACCCGAATTCGCCTTTCGTATGCGCGTGGATCTGCCGGCGCGCGCGACGCCCTATACGCTGCAGCAGGTACTCGATGCAGTCGACACGCTGCATCCCGCCATCGAGATTCCGGATTTGCGGTTTGAAGATTTCGTCGGCGCCGGCGCGGCGCAGATCATAGCCGACAACGCCTGCGCCCATCTGTTCGTGCTGGGACCGCCGGCAAGCGCGGATTGGCGTTCGCGCGATCTCGTCGAGGAAAGACCGGTCACTACGCTGCGCGGTCAGCAATTCGTCGGCCACGGCAAGAACGTGCTCGGCGATCCCAGGGTCGCGCTGACATGGCTTGCCAACGAATTGCGCCAGCTTGGCGTAACGCTGAAAGCCGGCCGCATCGTCACCACAGGCACCTGCCACGCACCGCTGCCGATCCAGTCCGGCGATTTTTGTGCCGTCGATTTCGGTCCGCTCGGAAAGGTATCGGTTGGGTTTGCGTAGGTGCTACCGCGCCCCGAAAATCGCCGAGCCGACGCGGACATGGGTGGCGCCGAACTGGATCGCGATGGCGAAATCGGCGCTCATGCCCATCGACAAGTTCTTCAGCCCGTTGCGCGCGGCTATCTTGGCCGTCAGCGCAAAATGCGGCGCCGGCGCCTCGTTGACCGGCGGGATGCACATCAGGCCTGAAATGGCCAAACCATATTTCTCGCGGCAGGTTGCGATGAAAGCATCCGCCGCATCAGGCGCGACACCGGCCTTCTGCGGCTCCTCGCCGATATTGAGCTGAACGAACAATTCCGGCCGCTTGTTTTGAGAATTGATTTCCTTGGCTAACGCTTCGCAAATGCTCGGCCGGTCGACCGAATGGATGGCGTCGAACAGCGCCACCGCCTCCTTTGCCTTGTTGGACTGCAGCGGGCCGATCAGATGCACCACGATGCCCGGGCAGGCCGCGACCAATTCAGGCCATTTCGCTTTGGCTTCCTGCACGCGATTCTCGCCGAATACGCGCTGTCCGGCATCGATGATGGGCGAAATGGCTGACGCGTCGAACGTCTTCGACACCGCGATCAGCGTCACCGAGGCGCGATCACGCCGCGCTTCCTCGCACGCGCGTACGATCTCCTGCTCCACCTGAGTTAGGCCGTTTGGTAAAGGCTTGGTTAGCGGCGTCGCCATCATCTCTCGCGTCATGTCGTATTTCTGGCCGGAAATTCTACGGCATTTCCTCGAATTTTACCAAGTTCGGGAAAGGCTTTTGAAACCTTCGCTCTACCTTGCGACGCGGGGTAGGGGACACGGATGTCTGGCGTTACTTTCAACCGCAATCGGCTCAAACTCAAGAAGCTTCTGGGAATCCGGGCGCGGCTTGCGTTGCTGGCGTTGATTCTTGTGGCGCCCTTGATGCTGGAACGCGTCCGTTCGCTCGAAGCCACCCGCGCCAAGCAGGTCGCGCTGGCGGCGGAAGAATACGCCAACATCACCCAGCACAGCGCCGACACCCAGCGCGAGGTGATCTCTTCAGTCGAAACGATGCTGAAGTCGGCCGCCTATATCCGCGCCTCCGGCGGTATCGGCAGCAGCTGCGAAATCCTGCGCGCCAGCCTGCCGACCAATCTGCCCTGGATCCGCAGCATCATGATCGTCAGCAGGGAAGGCGTGGTGCAGTGTTCGACGCTGAACATGCTGGTGGGGCTCGACATCGGCGACCGCGAGTATTTCCGGAAGGCACGGCAAACCCGCGACTTCGTCTTCAGCGATTATCTGTTCGCCAGGGCGACGAACAAGCCGATCCTGATGGCGGCCTATCCGGTAGCTGCGATCAATCCGGAAGAAGATTCGGTGGTGGTCGCAGGCATCAATCTCGACTGGCTGTCGAAGATCATGGCCAAGCTCGGCGGACGGCCGGGCATTTCCTCGCTGCTGGTCGATAGCGCCGGCATCGTCCTGGCGGCACCGCCGGACCAGGCCAGCATGATCGGCCGACCACTCGACGATGTACCGCTGCTGTCGGCCATCGCCGACAAGGCGCTCACTTCCGAAGCCACAACGGGCTCGCTTTCCTTTACCGCGACCGACGGCACCAAGCGCGCGATCAGTTTCGCGCGCATTCCCGGAACGAAATCGCGGCTGATCGTCAGCATCGACGAAGCCAGGGTCACGATGGCGATCAATCGCGAAATCCGCACCGCCTATCTTCAATTGGGATTCGTCTGCCTGTTCGTGCTGATCGGCGCGCTGATCGGCGCGGAGAAGCTCATCATCAATCCGATCGAGGTCATGACCGGGATGGCCAAGCGCTTCGGCGAGGGCGACTCGTCGGCCCGCGTCTCGCGCAGCCGCCTGCCTTCGGAGTTCATGCCGCTCGCCCGCGCCTTCAATGCGATGGCGGCTCAACTCAGCCAGCGCGAGCGCGAACTCGTCGCCACCAATGATCGCCTCACCGTGATGGCCTCGATCGACATGCTGTCGGGTCTCGCCAACCGGCGCGGCTTCCAAAGCCGGCTCGATTTTGAATGGATGAAGGCGCAGCAATATAACAGCGAGCTGTCGCTGCTGATGATCGATGTCGATCACTTCAAGCTCTACAACGACACCTACGGCCACCCGGAAGGCGACGCCTGCCTCACCAGGCTTGGCGAAACGCTGGCCGGCATCGCCGCCGACACCATGGGCTTTGCTGGCCGCTATGGCGGCGAGGAATTCTGCCTGCTGCTGCCGAACACCGGGCCGCAGAGGGCGCTGGAGATCGGCGAGACCGTGCGTGCGGCAATTCAGGGCCTGGGCCTGCCGCACATCACCTCCAGTCACAAGACCGTCACCGCGAGCGTCGGCGTGGCCGCGAGCATGCCAAGCAACGTGGAACGTCCCGGCGACCTGGTCGAGGCGGCGGACGCCGCCCTCTACGCCGCCAAACACCGCGGCCGCAACACCGTGGTCGAGCACGGCATTGCCAAGCTGGTCGATGAGGCGGGCATGGCGATGGCGGGGTGAGCGATACCTTCGCGGCCACCGGCCAAACCGCCCTTCCCGCTCCCCCAAGCCGTTGACCCCGCCGCCGCTTTTGTGGCCTAGTCCGCCGTCTTCTGACGGGACCCTGAATCCACAAAAAGCCTTGCGATTCCATGACCTCGAACGTTACAACGCCCGTGATCCTGAGCCGCGCTGGCAACGCCAGTGGGACGAAAGGCGATCTTCGCCTCCAAAAACGACGATCCGCGGCCGAAATACTACGTGCTTGAGATGTTCCCCTACCCGTCCGGGCGCATCCATATCGGGCATGTCCGCAATTACACGCTGGGCGACGTGCTGGCGCGGTTCATGCGCGCCAAAGGGTTCAACGTGCTGCATCCGATGGGCTGGGACGCATTCGGGCTGCCGGCCGAGAACGCCGCGATCGAGCGCAAGGTCGCGCCCAAGGCCTGGACCTATGACAACATCGCCGCGATGAAGAAGCAGCTGCGGTCGATCGGCCTGTCGCTCGACTGGTCACGCGAGTTCGCGACCTGCGATCCCGCCTACTACAAGCACCAGCAGAAGATGTTTCTGGACTTCCTGCGCGCCGGCCTGGCCGAGCGTGAAGCGCAAGATCAACTGGGACCCCGTCGACATGACCGTGCTCGCCAACGAGCAGGTGATCGACGGCCGCGGCCTGGCGCTCCGGCGCCGTCGTCGAGCAGCGCGAGATGAACCAGTGGGTCTTCAAGATCACGAGGTACGCGCAGGAACTGCTGGACGCGCTGGATACGCTGGATCGCTGGCCCGACAAGGTGCGGCTGATGCAGCGCAACTGGATCGGCCGCTCCGAAGGTTTGCTGGTGCGTTTTGCACTCGATCAGGCGACGACGCCGGCCGGCGAAACTGAACTGAAGATTTTCACGACGCGGCCTGACACGCTGTTCGGCGCGAAATTCATGGCGATCTCGGCCGACCATCCCTTGGCTCAAACGGCGGCCGCGAAGAATCCGAAGCTGGCCGAGTTCATCGCGGACGTGAAACGAATCGGCACCGCGCAGGAAATCATCGACACCGCCGAGAAGCAGGGCTTTGATACCGGCATCCGCGCCGTGCATCCGTTCGACCCGAGCTGGAAGCTGCCGGTTTACGTGGCGAACTTTGTGCTGATGGAATACGGCACCGGCGCCATCTTCGGCTGCCCGGCGCATGACCAGCGCGACCTCGACTTCGTCAACAAATACAATCTCGGTAACATTCCGGTGGTCTGCCCCGAGGGCCAGGACCCGAAGGCGTTTGTCATTACCGACACCGCCTTTGACGGCGATGGCCGCATGATCAATTCCGCTTCCTCGATGGCATGACCATCGAGCAGGCCAAGGAAGAGGTTGCAAAACGGCTGGAAAACGAGATGCGCGGCAACGCGCCGGTTGGCGAGCGGCAAGTAAACTTCCGCCTGCGCGACTGGGGCATTTCACGCCAGCGCTATTGGGGCTGCCCGATCCCGGTGATCCATTGCCCGAAATGCGATGTCGTGCCGGTGCCGGACGGTGACTTGCCGGTGACGCTGCCGGACGACGCGACCTTCGACAAGCCCGGCAACGCGCTCGACCATCATCCGACCTGGAAGCACGTCACCTGCCCGAAATGCGGGGCTAAGGCGCAACGTGAAACCGACACCATGGACACCTTCGTGGATTCGTCCTGGTACTTTGCGCGCTTTACCGATCCCTGGAACGAGAAGGCGCCGACCACGCCGCCGGTTGCGAACCGGATGATGCCGGTCGACCAGTATATCGGCGGCGTCGAGCACGCGATCCTGCATCTGCTCTACAGCCGCTTCTTCACCCGTGCGATGAAGGCGACCGGTCATATCGACATGGACGAGCCGTTCGCAGGCATGTTCACGCAGGGCATGGTGGTGCATGAAACCTATCAAAAGGCCGACGGTTCCTACGTCACCCCTGCGGAAGTGAAGGTCGAGGTGATCGGCAGCGAGCGGCGCGCCATGATGATCGAGAGCGGCGAGGCGGTCTCGGTCGGCCCGATCGAGAAGATGTCGAAGTCGAAGAAGAACACTGTCGACCCCGACGACATCATCGCGACCTATGGCGCCGACGTCGCGCGCTGGTTCATGCTGTCCGACCGCCGCCCGACCGCGACGTGATCTGGAGCGACGAGCGCGTCCAGGGCGCCTCGCGCTTTGTGCAGCGGCTGTGGCGGCTGGTGAACGAATCCGCCGAGATCGCGACGTCGGCGCCTGCAGACCGGCCGACCTCGTTCGGCGCGGACGCGCTCGGCTTGCGCAAGGCGGCGCATGGCGCGCTGGACAAGGTCTCCTCGGGGATCGAGCGGCTGCATTTCAATGTCTGCCTTGCCCATATCCGCGAATTCACCAATGCGCTGGCCGAGGTGCTGGGACGAGGGCAAGCCGTCGCCGGACCTCGCCTGGTCGGTGCGGAGGCTTCCGTCATCCTCGTTCAGCTGTTCGCCCCGATGATGCCGCATCTGGCCGAGGAATGCTGGACCGTGCTCGGGCAATCCGGGCTGATATCGGAGGCCGATTGGCCCCAAATCGAACGCGATTTGCTGGTTGAAGACACCGTGACGCTGGTGGTCCAGGTCAACGGCAAGAAGCGGGGTGATGTTACCGTGCCACGGGTCGCCCAAAATCCGGAAATTGAGGCTGCCGTTTTGGCGCTCGATGCGGTAAAGCTCGCTCTCGGCGGCAAGGCTGTCCGCAAGGTAATCGTAGTTCCCATGAGGATCGTGAATGTCGTTGGCTAGGTTCCGGATCGCCGCTCGGCTGCTCGCCGTCGCCGCTCTGGCGGCGCTGACGGCTGGATGCTTCCAGCCAATGTATGCCGAACGTGCCAACGGCACGCCCGGCCTGCGCGAAAAGCTGATGGGCGTGGAAGTCCCGCCGGTCGACAAGCCCAACGCCTCCCGCGAAGCCCGAATCCAGGTGGAGATCCGCAACGCGCTGGCGTTCAAGCTCTATGGCAACGCCACCGGCATGCCGCCGACCCATCGGCTGGTGCTGCGGTTCAATACCTCCCGCTCCTCGCTGATCGTCGATCCGACCACCGCGCTGCCGTCCAGCGAGAACTACGGCATCGACGCGCAGTACCATCTGATCGACCTCGCCACCAACAAGTCGGTCATGACGGGCTCGACCTTCTCCCGCGTGTCCTATGACATCCCCGGCCAGTTGCAGCGATTCGCCCGCGCCCGCGCCTTCCGCGATGCCGAGGATCGCGCCGCGCAGGAAATCGCGGAAAACATCCAGACCCGGCTGGCGTCGTTCTTCGTGGCCGGAACCTGACCGCCATTGGTCGCGCTCCGCGGAAAAGATATCGACGCTTTTCTCGCCCGGCCCGATCCCGGCCGCCCGATTATTCTGCTTTACGGTCCAGATGCCGGCCTGGTTCGCGAGCGCGCCGACGCGCTGATGGCGTCCGCGGTCGACGATCCCAACGATCCCTTTTCGATGGTGCGACTGGACGGCGATGAGCTGTCGGCCGAACCGTCGCGGCTGGTCGATGAGGCCATGACGATACCCATGTTCGGCGGCCGCCGCGCGATCCGGGTCCGCGCGGGCTCGCGAAGTTTTGCCAGCGGCGTCGATACGCTGGCCGGTTCCCCGATAAAGGATTGCCGGATCGTGATCGAGGCCGGCGAGCTGCGGCCGGGATCGCCGCTGCGCAAAGCCTGCGAGCGCGCCAAGACCGCGGTCGCCATCGCCTGCTACCCCGACGGCGAGCGTGACCTCGCCCGATTGATCGACGAGGAATTACGGACTTCAAATCTGCGCATCGCATCCGATGCGCGCGGTGCTGATGTCGTTGCTCGGCGGCGATCGGCAGGCCTCGCGCAACGAGCTCCGCAAGCTTGCGCTTTATGCCCACGGCAACGGCGAGATCGCCCTCGACGATGTCGTGACCGTCGTGTCCGACGCGTCCGAGTTGAAGCTCGACCCGATCGTCGACGGCGCCTTTGCCGGCAAGCCGGATCTGGTCGAAAGCGAATTTGCCAAAGCGATGGTCGCCGGCACCTATCCCGGCGTGATCATCTCCGCCGCGCAGCGTCAGGCGGCATGGCTGCACAAATCGGCGCTTGCGGTGGCCGAAGGCACGCCGGTTTCGACCTTGCTCGAAAGCGGATATCCGCGCCTGCATTTCTCGCGCAAGGGCGCCGTCGAAATCGCGCTGCGGAATTTCAGCGCGGCGCGGCTCGCCGGAATCATCGATCAGCTCGGCACCGCGGCGCTCGACATGCGCAAGCAGGCCCCGCTGGCGTCGGCGATCGCGCAGCGCACGCTGCTCTCGATAGCCGTGAATGCGAAACGGCGGGGGTAGCGTCTGGCAGACTCTCATCGTCGTCCCTGCGCTCGCAAGGGACGATAAACCGTCAGCCCCCTTCGCCAGCCGTCGCATCACCTCGTCGAGCTGTTCGAGGTTGCGGTAGCTGACATGGACGGTGCCGCCGGGATCACGGTGATTGACAGTCACGGCAAGACCGAGCGCGTCGCTGACGCGTTTTTCCAGCGCGATCGTGTCCGGATCCTTGGCCTTGGCCTCACCGCCGCGCGCCTTCTGCGGTTTGCGCTCCGGCACGCCTTCTTCGTGGGCCAGCGCTTCGGTCTGGCGTACGTTGAGGCCTTCGGCGACGATGCGCTTGGCCGCGGCCAGCGGATCCGGCACGCCGATTAGCGCGCGGGCGTGGCCGGCCGACAATTCACCCTTGGCGATGTAGGCCTGCACCTCCGCCGGCAGCTTCGTCAGCCGCATCATGTTGGCGACATGGCTGCGGCTCTTGCCGACGATCTTGGCGATGTCTTCCTGGCTGCGTTTGAATTCATCCGCCAGCGCGTGATAGCCCTGCGCCTCTTCCATGGCGTTGAGGTCTTCACGCTGCACGTTCTCGATGATCGCAATCTCGAGTGCGTCGCTGTCGCTGACCTCGACCGGAACGATCGGGACTTCGTGCAGGCCGGCGAGCTGCGCAGCGCGCCAGCGGCGTTCGCCGGCGATGATCTCATAGCGATCCTGCGCGCCCTTCACCGGTCGCACCACGATCGGCTGGATAACGCCGTGCTGCTTGATGGAACTGGCGAGCTCGCCCAGCTCGGCATCGGAAAAGTCCGGCGCGGGTTGCGCGGATTTGGTTTAGGAATTCGATCGGTACCTTGCGCTGGTTGCGCGGCCGTTCGACATGCGCAGCCTCGCCGCCGACGTCCCCGATCAGACTTGCAAGACCGCGACCCAGTCGTGAACGCGCCTCATCGGCCATCGTCGCCAACTCCCTAGGATTCACTCAGCTACTCCGGAACTAGAAATTCGACTCTGTTAGTCAGATCGCAGAGTGGGACAAAGGCGCGCTTGGCGCCTGCCCACCGCGGTCCAACCGCGAAACAAAGCTGGTGGGCACGCTTCGCTTTGCCCACCCTGCGAATTCAATGCGTCCTCAGCTCGCGCTCGCGCTGGATCACTTCCGTCGCAAGCTTCAGATACGCTTCACTGCCGACGCATTTGAGATCGTACACCAGCACCGGCTTGCCGTAGGACGGCGCCTCGGAGATGCGAACGTTGCGCGGGATCATGGTGTCGTAGACTTTGCTGCCCATGAACTGCCGCACGTCGGCGACGACCTGGTTCGACAGGTTGTTGCGCGAGTCGAACATGGTCAGCACGATGCCATGGATCGACAGGTTCGGATTGAGCGTCGAGCGCACCTGCTCCACCGTCTGCAGCAATTGCGACAGGCCTTCGAGCGCGAAGAACTCGCATTGCAGCGGCACCAGGATCGCATCCGACGCCGCCATCGCGTTGACGGTGAGAAGGTTGAGCGATGGCGGGCAATCGATCAGGACATAGGTGTAATCGGTTTCCGGCGCCGCGTTCTTGTTCAGCGCCGCGATCGCGTCGCGCAGACGGAATGCACGGCCGGGTGTCGTTCCGAGTTCGAGCTCCAAGCCCGACAGATCCATGGTCGACGAGGCGATGTGCAGCCGCGGCACCGCGGTGGCAACCACCGCCTCGCGCAGCGGCGCTTCACCGATCAGCACATCGTAGGTCGAGCAGTTGCGGTTGCGGCGATCGATGCCGAGGCCGGTAGAGGCGTTGCCCTGCGGATCGAGGTCGACGATCAGGACGCGCTCGCCAATTGCCGCGAGTGCGGTGCCAAGATTGATCGCTGTGGTAGTCTTTCCGACGCCGCCCTTCTGATTGGCAAGCGACAGAATGCGCGGATGGGGTGGCGGAGTGGGTTCCCTATCCTCTTGATATAATTGGTCTAATTCGGTCATTGCCGATCGCCATGTATGATCGCGGAGGGGTTGCGCCGCTCGATCCGATCGAGTTCGACGATCCAGCCGTGCCCGCCCGTGCGGCTGGAGTGGAGTCGCGGCTCAATATTCCAATATTTAGTGGCTTCCGTCAATTCAGCCTCTACATCTTGGCCCTTGAGAAACAACGCTTTTGCGCCTTCTCTCACAAACGGTTCCGCAAAACCTACAAGCTGATGTAACGGAGCCAGGGCACGCGCAGTGACGCAATCGACGCGATTACCGATTCTATCCACAATATCCCCGATCCCTGCCAGATGCACGGTCCCAGCCGCCGATGTTACGCGGACAGCCTCACGCAGGAAGGCTGCCTTTTTGGCGTTGCGCTCGACCAGGTGAACGTTGGCGCCCGGAGTCTCCGCCAATGCGCAGGCAAGCACCACACCTGGAAACCCGCCGCCGCTGCCGAGGTCGGTCCAGATCTTCGCCGATGGCGCCAAGCTCAGGAGTTGGAGGGAGTCCGCGACATGGCGGGTCCACAGATGTGGAAGCGTCGACGGCGCGACGAGATTTGTTTTGGCCTGCCACGCCACCAGCAGATCGACATAGCGATCCAGACGGGACTCGGTTTCACGTGAAACGGGAGTGAGGGCCAAGGCTGCAGCCTTGTCCGCCGGCAGGATCGGAGAGGTCTTCGACGGCGGCTTTCGCCATAGGCGGTCTCGCTGGGCGTCATCTTGTAGGATGGGTAGGGCGAAGCGATACCCCACCGATGCCAAATGCGGCGCGATGGGAATATCGCTTCACGCCACCCATCCTACATCGACGTTTCACGTGAAACATATCTTAAGCCATCACCTTCGACGTCTTCCGCCGGGCCTCGCGCCGCAAATAGGCCGCCAAGATACCCAGCGCCGCCGGCGTCAAACCATCGAGCCGTCCCGCCTGCCCCACCGTCCGCGGCCGCGCCGCCTCGAGCTTTGAGCGCGCCTCGTTGGAGAGCCCGGGCACATCGGCGTAGTCGATATCGGTCAGGACCAGACCCTCGTCGCGCCGGAAGGCGTCGACGTCGGCGGTCTGGCGCTTGAGATAGACATCGTACTTGGCGTCGATCTCGAGATGCACGGCGATGGCAGGATCGATGGCCGAGAGCTCCGGCCAGATGCCCCGAAGCATCTCCCACTCGATCTCCGGATAGGCCAGCAGCTCAAACGCCGAGCGCCGGTGGCCGTCCCGGTTCAACGCCAGCCCATGCTTGGCGGCCTCGTTGGGGGTAATCGCCAGTGACTTCGCGACCGACTTGGCCGCTTCCAATGCAGCCATCTTGGCCGCATGCCGCTGCGAACGCGCATGTCCCACGCATCCCAAGGCAATCCCCTTATCCGTCAGGCGCTGGTCGGCATTGTCTGCCCGCAAGGTCAGGCGGTACTCAGCCCGGGAAGTGAACATCCGGTACGGCTCGGTGATGCCGCGGGTTACGAGGTCGTCGATCATCACGCCGAGATAGCCATCGGCACGGTCGAACACGATCGGCGCGGCCCCACTCGCCGCCAGCGCAGCATTCAGACCGGCGACAATTCCCTGGGCCGCCGCCTCCTCATAGCCCGTGGTGCCGTTGATCTGTCCGGCTAGGAAGAGACCCGGCAGTCGTTTGGTCTCTAGCGTTGGCTCCAGTTCGCGGGGATCGACATGGTCGTATTCGATGGCGTAGCCCGGCCGGACCATCTTGACCCGCTCCAGTCCTGGAATGGCCGCCAGGATCGCGAGCTGAACTTCCTCCGGCAGCGAGGTCGAAATGCCGTTGGGATAGACCGTGGAATCGTTGAGCCCTTCCGGCTCCAGGAAGATCTGATGCCCGTCGCGGTCGCCGAAGCGGACGATCTTGTCCTCGATCGAGGGGCAATAGCGCGGGCCGCTACTCTTGATCTGGCCGGAGTACATCGGCGAGCGATGCACATTGGCTCGGATCACCTCATGGGTGGCCGGAGTCGTCCGAGTGATCCCGCACTGGATCTGTCGCGTCGTAATCCGGTCCGTCATAACTGAAAACGGCTCCGGTGGATCATCCCCGGGCTGCATCTCGACCGCGGACCAGTCGATGGTCGTGCCATCCAGCCGCGGCGGCGTGCCTGTCTTCAATCGTCCAAGGGTAAAACCAGCCCGCTCGAACGAGGCCGAAAGGCCCATCGCCGGCGCCTCGCCGACCCGGCCGGCGGGCCAGTTCTTTTCGCCGAGATGGATAAGCCCCCGCAGGAACGTCCCGGTCGTAATGACCACCGCACCGGCTTTGAGCTCCCGGCCCTCGCCCAAGCGAATACCAGTGACCCGGCCGTTCGAGACAATCAGCTCATCCGCCTCGCCTTCGATCACACAGAGATTGTCGGTCTCCCGGATCGCAGCTTGCATGGCGGCGGCGTAGAGCTGACGGTCGGCCTGGGCCCGTGGTCCCCGGACGGCCGGACCCTTGCGGCGGTTCAGCATCCGAAACTGGATGCCGCCGGCGTCGGCGACCCGGCCCATCAAGCCGTCAAGGGCGTCGACCTCACGGACCAGATGGCCTTTGCCCAGACCGCCGATGGCGGGGTTACAGGACATCGCCCCGATGGTCGCGAAACGATGGGTAACCAAGGCGGTCCTGGCGCCCATCCGCGCAGCAGCGCTCGCGGCTTCGCAGCCGGCATGGCCGCCGCCGATCACAATGACATCGAACGAGTTCGCTTGGGAGATCATGCGGCGACTTCTACTGCTAAGTTGCTAAACCCGAAAGCGCGAAGTCGTGGCGAGCGGGCACTTTGTTTCACGTGAAACGAAATCAAGCGGAACCCAAATGTTTCACGTGAAACAGTTCCATTAAGGTTAATCGCAATTAACTGATCAAAGATTATTTTCCGACACAGAACTCCCGGAAGATCACATCGAGGATATCTTCGACGTCAACGCGGCCGAGCAGTCTTCCCAGCGACTGAGCCGCTGTTCGCAATTCTTCCGCCGCCAGCTCCTCGCCCTTCCCGACCACGTCGATGCAGCGCTGCAGCGACGCTGCCGTCTCCTGCAGCAACTTTCTTTGCCGCGTCCGGCCGATCAAGCCACCCCTCGCTGCCGCCGAAGTAACTTTGCGCGAATCCGACCAGGGCTGCGATCAGCTCCGGCACTCCGTCTCCCCGGCTGGCCGAAATCTGGAAGTCGCCTTTCCTTGGCGCCTCGGCCATTGGCCGATCGGGCACATCGAGATCGATCTTGTTGCGCACGGTCCAGATCGGCGCGGCCCCATCGTTGGCGACCGCCACGCCTGGCGAGTCAGCCAGCCACAGCACGAGGTCCGCGTCCGCCGCACGGGCCCGCGCCCGACGGACGCCCTCCTGCTCCACTGGATCGTCGGTCTCGCGAATGCCCGCCGTGTCGATCACGGTCACTGGATAGCCGTCGAGATCGAGCTGCACCTCGATGACGTCGCGCGTGGTGCCGGCGTGCGGCGACACGATCGCAACCTCGCGACGCGCCAGCTGATTCATCAGCGTCGATTTGCCGACATTCGGCGGCCCGGCGATCGCCACCACTAACCCATCGCGCAGCCGTTCACCCTGCCCCTTTGCGGCCAGCACCTCCTCGATTTCAGCCAGCAGCGCCTTGATCCGCGCCAGCGCCGGCGCGATCAATTCTGCCGGCACATCGCCTTCGTCCGAAAAATCGATGCCGGCCTCGATCAAGGCGGACGCTTCGATGATCCGCGCACGCCAGTCGCGCGCCTTGTCGCCGAGCAGGCCTTTCAACTGCCGTAGTGCCTGGCGGCGTTGACGATCGGTGTCGGCGTGAATGAGATCGTCGAGGCCTTCGGCTTCGGTGAGATCAAGCTTGCCGTTCTCGAAAGCGCGCCGGGTAAATTCGCCGGGCTCAGCCGGACGAACGTCGGCGAACTCGGCGAGCGCCGCAAACAATGCCGCCAGCACCGCGCGTCCGCCATGGACCCATGGAATTCGGCGACGTCCTCACCGGTCGCGCTGGCCGGACCCGGAAACCACAACACCACCGCGTCGTCGATCGGCCGCTGGCCGACATCCCGAAGCAGCGCCCGGGTGGCCATTCGCGGCGACGGCACTTTTCCCGCCAGGGCAGCTACGACTTTCCTGGCCTGCGGGCCAGAGACCCGCACCATGGCAATCGCGCTCGGTGGCCGGCCGGACGACAGCGCAAAGATGGTCTGGTCTCGCGAGTGCATCGCCTATTTGTGCAAGAGACTTTGAAAAGGCAACGCCTCGGTGGACTGAGGTTGGCGGATGCCAGGCCAATCCCGCGTCCAGCCGCTTTGCCGCAGAACTGGCACGGCAGTTATGGCTGCGACAGTCAGGAAAACCGCCCTCGCCCAAACCAAGATACCGAACAAATATTATATAATTCAGATACTTAGGTAATTCATCCGCCAAACGCGACCAGATTCGCCCGTTGCCTCCGGTCTGCAGCAAGGCCCGCAGCATGGCGACATAAGAAACGCGCGCCCCACTGGTGCGAGGCGCCCGCTTAAAATCCCGGCCGGCCTGTTGGGCTCAGGTATTCATGGAATCGAAGAACTCCGAGTTGTTCTTGGTATTCCGGAGCTTGTCGAGCAGGAAGTCGATCGCATCCATGGTGCCCATCGGATTGAGGATCCGGCGCAGCACGTACATCTTCTTCAGGAGCTGCGGATCAGTGATCAGCTCTTCCTTGCGGGTACCGGAGCGCGAGATGTCGATCGCGGGGAAAGTCCGCTTGTCGGAGACCTTGCGATCGAGGATCAGTTCGGAGTTACCGGTGCCCTTGAATTCTTCGAAGATCACTTCGTCCATGCGGCTGCCGGTATCGACCAGCGCGGTCGCGATGATCGTCAGCGAACCGCCCTCCTCGATGTTTCGCGCGGCGCCGAAGAATCGTTTCGGCCGTTGCAGCGCGTTGGCGTCGACACCGCCGGTCAGCACCTTGCCGGATGACGGCACCACCGTGTTGTAGGCGCGGCCCAGACGCGTGATCGAGTCCAAAGAATCACCACGTCGCGGCCGTGCTCGACAAGCCGCTTGGCTTTCTCGATCACCATCTCGGCGACCTGGACGTGACGCACCGCCGGTTCGTCGAAGGTGGATGACACCACCTCGCCCTTCACCGAACGCTGCATGTCCGTGACCTCTTCCGGACGTTCGTCGATCAGAAGCACGATCAGATAGCATTCCGGATGATTGGCGGTGATGGAGTGCGCGATGTTCTGCATCAGCACCGTTTTGCCGGTGCGCGGCGGCGCCACGATCAAGGCGCGCTGGCCTTTGCCGATCGGGGCCACGATGTCGATAACCCTTGCAGAAAGGTCTTTTTCGCGTCGGATCCTCGAGCTCGAGGCGGAAGCGTTGATCCGGAAACAGCGGGGTCAGATTGTCGAAATTGACCTTGTGCTTGGACTTTTCCGGATCTTCGAAATTGAGGGTGTTGACCTTCAGCAGTGCGAAATAGCGTTCGCCCTCTTTCGGGCTGCGGATGTGGCCTTCGATGGTATCGCCGGTGCGGAGGCCGAAGCGGCGGATCTGCGAGGGCGAGACGTAGATGTCGTCAGGGCCGGGCAGGTAGTTGGCGTCGGGCGAGCGAAGGAAGCCGAAACCGTCGGAGAGAACCTCAACGACGCCCTCGCCGATAATGTCGATTTCCTGGATCGCGAGCTGTTTGAGGATGGCGAACATCAGCTCCTGCTTGCGCATGGTGCTGGCATTTTCGACCCCATTCTCTTCCGCGAACGAGACGAGCTCGGCCGGCGTTTTCGATTTGAGGTCCTGGAGTTTCATTTCCCGCATTGGGGTGGTCCTTGGAGTGTTCTTTAAGGAAGGGGTGCGAGGTGGCTTGAAGAAAAAGCGGACACGAAAAATGGAAGGTCCGCAGGTCTAAGCAAGGAAAGCGCCGGTGAGGCTTCAAACCTGATGCGGCGGCCGGTCCAATGAAGGAGCCGGAACGCAACCACATCCGCCTGCGTGGGGTGGGATTTCGACAATATAGAAAATCGTCCGGCGCTTCGCAAGCACGTCGAAAACCGGATCTTCGCTGAAAGGTCAGGTCTAGAACGGCTTCACGATCACCAGGATGACGATGAAGATCATCAGGGCAGTCGGCACCTCATTGATAATACGATAGAATTTCTGGCTTCTGGTATTCCGGTCGGCGGCGAAATCCTTGACCCATCGGGAAAAAAAGCCGTGGACCGCAGACAGCATGAGCACCAGCGTCAATTTACCGTGGAACCAGCCGGACGTGTACCAATGCCCGCTCCAGGCAAGGTAGAGCCCGGCCAGCCAGGTGACCATCATCGCGGGATTGATGATCGCTTTCAGCAATCGCCATTCCATCACCTTGAAGGTCTCGGACTGCTTCGATCCGACCTCGGCGTCGCAATGGTAGACGAACAGCCGCGGCAGATAGAGCATGCCGGCCATCCACGAGATGACTGCAATCACATGCAGCGCCTTGATCCACGGATACGCCGTGATCGTGATCCACTCGTACATTGCAGTCGCCCGGCCTTGCTTGTCCCTGAAACGTTCCGACCATCCCAGCGTTGCGAAGAAGCGCTGCCAGCCAGGGACGCAAGACATATCCGCAAAGCTCCGCTTCTCTAAACTAATAATTTTAGAATCTTAGGTTTGAGTCTAAGTGACGGTGATTATGACTCACACAAAACGATCCCGCATGTTTGCGAAGCTTGTTCACATTCGTCCCCAATTCCATGCCGATGTAGGATCGTCCTGATAACGCCACGCGCATCAATAGCTTGCGCCGTTTCGTGGTCAGCTTATGAAGAGACAAATCCACAACTTCTCACTATCATGGCCGCAAGCCCTTGGACTTGTCCTCGCGTGAGGCCCTGTGAAGAAAAAGTCCGGGTTATCCCTGACATGGCGACCCAGGGCCAAAAATCTCGGCTAAGCTCCACAGGGATTCACAGGATACACAGGGGTTTTGGTGCCCGCGATCGGCAATTATTTTCATCTTCATCTGGTCTCCGATTCGACCGGCGAGACCCTGATCACGGTTGCGCGTGCGGTCGCTGCGCAATACGCCAATGTGACGGCGGTCGAACATGTCTATCCGCTGGTGCGCAGCCAGAAGCAGCTCGACCGCGTGCTCGACGAGATCGAGGAGGCGCCGGGCATCGTGCTTTCACGCTGCTGGAAAAGGATCTGGTCGGCCGGCTGGAAGCCAAGTGCAGGGACATCAACATCCCGAGCCTGTCGATTATTGGCCCGGTGATGCAATTGTTCGAGGCTTATCTCGGTGCGGCCACGACCGGGCGCGTCGGTGCCCAGCACGTTCTGAATGCGGAATATTTCAAGCGCATCGATGCGCTGAATTACACCATGATGCATGATGACGGTCAGCACGTCGAAGGCCTGGAAGATGCGGACGTGGTTTTGGTCGGTGTGTCCCGCACATCAAAGACGCCGACCTCGATCTACCTCGCCAACCGCGGCGTCCGCACCGCGAACGTGCCGCTGGTCCCGGGCATTCCGCTGCCGCACCAACTGGAAACGCTGAAGAAGCCGCTGGTCGTCAGTCTCCATGCAACGCCGGAGCGGCTGATTCAGGTCCGGCAAAACCGGCTGCTGAGCATGGGCGCCGATTCCGGCAACGACGATTATATCGACCGGCAGGCGGTGGCCGATGAAGTGGCCCATGCGCGGCGATTGAGCGCCAAGTTCAGCTGGGCGCAGCTCGACGTGACGCGACGCTCGATCGAGGAAACCGCAGCGGCCGTGCTGAAACTGTTCACCGATCGCCAGCGGCAGCGGCTTCCGGAATGAGGCCTTCGCGATGACCATCTGGCGTGGAAAACGTCCACTGATTCTCGCGTCGCAGAGCCGCGCGCGGCAAATGCTGCTCGCCAATGCCGGCATTCCGTTCGATGCTGTTCCCGCCGATATCGATGAGCGCGCGGTGCAGAAGAATTCCGGCCTTTCGGCGCCCGGCGAGATTGCAGGTCATTTGGCACGCGAGAAGGCGCTGTTTGCGTCGTCACAAAACCCTGAACGTTACGTCGTCGGCGCCGATCAGACGCTTGCGCTCGGAACAAGATTATTCAGCAAGCCCGCCGGCCGCGCGGAGGCCGCGGATCAATTGCGCCTGCTTGCCGGCGGCACGCATGAACTGCACGCCGCAATTGCCGTTGCCCGCGACGGCAAGGTAGTGTTTGCCGATGTCAGCGTTGCCAGCATGACCATGCGGCGTCTGAGCGAAACCGAGATCGAAGCCTATCTGGACGAGGCGGGGGAGGCGGTAACGACCAGCGTCGGCGCTTATCAGCTCGAAGCGCTCGGGGTGCATTTGTTCGAACGCATCGAGGGCGACCATTTCACCATCCTCGGGCTGCCGCTATTGCCATTGCTCTCGTTCCTGCGTGGCGAGCGTCTGCTTAATGTCTAGAATCATCCTTCAAGAAACGGCGATGTGAAATGCGGATCCTTGGACTGACCGGTTCGATCGGGATGGGGAAATCCACCACCGCAAAATTGTTCACTGAAGCGGGCGTTCCGGTTTACGACGCCGATGCGGCGGTTCACAAAATCTATGAAGGCGAGGCGGCTCCCGCGATCGAAGCCGCGCGTTTCCCGGCGCGACCGCTGACGGCGGGGTAGATCGCGCAAAATTGTCCGCCAAGGTGGTGCATGATCCCGCCGCCATCCGGCAGCTCGAGCAGATCGTCCACCCGATGCTCGGCGCCTCCCGCAAGAAATTCCTTGATGATGCCGAACGGGCAGGCGCCCCGGTCGTGGTGATGGATATTCCGCTGTTGTTCGAGACCGGCGGCGAGAAGCGCGTCGACGCCGTGGTCGTGGTCACAACCTCGCCGGAAGTGCAGCGGGAGCGGATTTTGGCACGCGGCACCATGACGAATGAAGCACTCGACGCCATCCTGGCGCGGCAGATGCCTGATGCCGAAAAGCGCAAGCGCGCGGATTTCGTAGTGGATACGTCGCACGGACTGGACCCGGTGCGCGCGCGGATCCGCGACATTCTGGCTGAGGTTGTTAAGATGCCGCAGCGGCGGACCTGATTCGCCGAACCTCCGGCCTCTAATATCCATGCGCGAAATCGTTCTCGATACCGAAACCACTGGCCTCGATCCGCTGCGCGGCGACCGGCTGGTCGAGATCGGCTGCATCGAGATCTACAATCGCATGCCGACGGGGCAGACTTTCCACCGCTACATCAATCCTGAGCGCGACATGCCGGCGGAAGCGTTTGCCGTCCACGGCCTATCCAGCGAGTTTCTCGCCAGCAAGCCGTTGTTCACGGAAGTGGTCGAGGAGTTCCTGGAATTCATCGGCGATGCGCCGCTCGTCATCCACAACGCCTCGTTCGACATCAGCTTCATCAATGCCGAGCTCGACCGCATCAAGCGGCAGCCGGTTTCACGTGAACGATTGGTGGATACGCTGCTATTGGCCCGCCGCAAGCATCCGGGCGTGTCGAACCGGCTGGACGATTTGTGCTCGCGCTATGCGATCGACAATTCCCGCCGCACCAAGCACGGCGCACTGCTCGACGCCGAGCTGCTCGCGGAAGTCTATATCGACCTGATCGGCGCTCGGCAGTCGCAACTGATCCTGGCCTCGGAAACCCGCATCACGCAGACCGGCGGATTTGGCGAAACGCCGCGGCGGCAGCGCGACGTGCCGCTGGCGCAGCGGATCAGCGACGCGGACCGCGAAGCGCATCGCGCGTTCATCGCGACGCTGGGTGACAAGCCGATCTGGAACGAGTTTCTGGGAGCAGCGTAACGCCCAGCGGCGTTTGGCCGCTGAGGCTCGGCTTGAAACGTCGGGAACTAGCTTGGCTTCACGCCTGAAGCAGCCTGCGCCGCAGCCTGCCGCTCCATGTTCTGGCGGTACAGACCGACGAAATCGACGGGATCCAGCATCAGGGGCGGGAAGCCGCCATCGCGCACCGCGGTCGCGATAATCTCGCGCGCGAACGGGAACAGCAGTCGCGGGCATTCGATCATGACCAGCGGATGAAGGTTTTCCTGCGGCACATTGACGATGCGGAACACGCCGGCATAGGCGAGCTCGAAGCTGAACATCATCTTGCCGGCGTTTTCGGCCTTGCCCTCGATCGAAAGCGTCACTTCGAGCTCGTTTTCCGCAAGATTATTCGCGGAAACGTTGATCTGGATGTTGATATTCGGCTGCTGCTGTTGCGGCGCCAGCGAGGAGGGCGCGTTCGGATTCTCGAACGACAGGTCCTTGGTGTACTGCGCCAGCACATTCAGCTGGGGAGGGGCCTGCTCGGGAGGCGCGCCGTTGCCGTTTGTCATGAAACTCTCTCCTGAAGCTCTGACGAGCGCAGCCCGGTTTCGTCTGAAGTCGCTCGATGGGCGGAAAAGCCTTTTCCGGGCGAGTGGCTATCATAGCCTCGCCTCGTTCCACAAGGACGACGCGGCGGCGACGGGCCGGACCGGCGGCGAATTGTGGCGGATATGGCTAATACTGCCGCGCCAGACACCCGGCGCTTCCCCTAAATTATTGAATGTGCGTGATTTCCGGACACGATCGGGTTTCCTCTTGCCCCCAAAACGCGCTACAATTCACCCGCGCCAAAACGCGCCATTGGCCGGGCGTAGTTTCATGCCTACATGCTCAAGACTCAATCGATGATGTAATCTCTTCGTTCTCAGAGGAAAACTCACAAGGGTGCTTCTCTCCCGGGAACGCTCGACCGCCGGGCCCGTTGCCGGCGTTAGAACCAGAAAGCGAATACGACGTGGATATTTACACCATCATCTTCCTGGCGCTGGCGGTTTTCATCTTCCTGCGCCTACGCAGCGTCCTCGGCCAGCGCACCGGGAGCGAACGGCCGCCCTATGATCGCGCCGCGCCGAATGTCGTGCAGCGTACGCAGGACAACAACAACGTCGTTCCGATGCCGGGCGCCGTGATCGATCAGGCGCCGTTGGCGCCGACCGCGGATGTGGCCCCGGCCGATCGCTGGAAAGGCATTACCGAGCCGGGTACGCCGCTCGCAGCCGGTCTCGACGCCATCGCCGCCCAGGATTCGTCTTTCGACCCGCGGCACTTCCTCTCGGGCGCCCGCGGCGCCTACGAGATGATCGTGCTGGCCTTCGCCAATGGCGATCGCCGCGCGCTGAAGGATCTGTTGTCGACCGAGGTCTATGAGAGCTTCGAGGCCGTGATCAAGGATCGCGAGAAGCACGAGCAGAAAACCGAAACGCGGTTTGTTTCGATCGACAAGGCCGAGCTGGTTGGTGCGGAAGCCCGCGACCGGGCGGCGCAGCTGACGGTTCGCTTCGTGTCGCAGATGATCTCGGTCACCCGCGACAAGACCGGCACCATTGTCGATGGCAACCCGGATAAGGTCGCCGATATCACCGATGTCTGGACATTCGCCCGCGACACGAGTTCTCGCGATCCGAACTGGAAGCTGGTTGGCACCGGAAGCGCGGCCTAAAACGCGGAGCCTTGCCGGGTTCGCGTTTGGCGTGGTCGCTTTGACGTTGCCGCTTGTTCCAATGGACGCCGCTGCGGCGCGCTATTCGCGTTCGCAAAAGCATTCGCATCCACCGCCGGCCCGTCACCTCCCATATCCCGATCTTGAATTGCCGCTTCAGATCAGTGGCAGCCAATATGCGCCCGTCGCCTGGTCCGGTATCGCCGGCTGGCGCGAGGACGATCATCTCTCTGGCTACAAGGCGTTTCGGATAAGCTGCAAACCGATCGCAGCCCAGCAAGGCCGCCGGCCGAGCTGAAGGCGCTCGGCACGTCGCTACGCGATCCCTGCCGCGTCGCCAAGGGTCTCGAACTATCCGATGGAGCCAGGGCGAAGGCGTTCTTCGAGGAGCATTTTCTGCCCTTGCGCATCTCGCGGCTTGGCGAAGGCGAAGGCTTCGTCACCGGCTATTACGAACCGATCATCGACGGCTCGCGGACACAGAACGAAGTCTATAATGTACCGGTCTATCGCCGACCTTCCAATCTGTTCGTTCGCGGCACCAAGCAAAGCTCGGCAGGGCTTCCCAACAAGGGCCAGGTGTTCCGCAAGATCGGCCGCCGCAAGCTGGTGCCCTATTACGATCGCGCCGAGATCGAGGACGGTGCGATTGATGGCCGCGGCCTCGAAATCTGCTGGCTGAAGGACCAGACCGATCTCCTATTCTCGCAGATCCAGGGTTCAGCCCGGGTCCTCCTCGAGGATGGTTCGACCGTTCGCATCAATTACGATGCGCATAATGGCTATCCCTATACACCGGTTGGCCGCATTCTGATCGAACGCAACATCATCCCCAAGGAGCAGATGTCGATGCAGAAGATCCGGGAATGGATGGAGCAGAACCCGGATGGCGCCAACGAGCTGCGGCGGCAGAACAAGTCCTATGTCTTCTTCCGCGAGGTGCAGCTTTCCGACAAGGACGAAGCGGTCGGCGCGCAGGGCGTGCCGCTGACGCCGGGACGGTCGATCGCGGTCGACAAGGCATTGCATGTCTACGGCACGCCGTTCTTTATCGAGGGCGAACTGCCGATTGAATCCGAAAAATCGAAGACGCCGTTCCGCCGCCTGATGATCGCGCAGGACACCGGCTCCGCCATCGTCGGGCCCGCCCGCGCCGATCTCTATTTCGGTGCCGGCGTCGAGGCGGGCAAGGTTTCCGGCCGCATGCGCCACAATGCGCGCTTCGTCATTCTGGTGCCGAAGAGCCTCGATCCGGTAGCGCGCGGCCGCAAGATGCCGGTGCCGGACGATCGGCCGTCGGAGAAAATCGCAAAGCTGTTCCCGCAAGCCGATCCGTTGAAGGATCCATCTAAAGGACAGAGCGGTGCGAAGCCGGAAGCATCTGCGCCGCCGGCGGACAGCAAAGCCATGGCCCCGGCGGCGGCAACGACCGGCGTTTCGCAAACCTCAGCCATTCAGGCTGGCGCGGCAAAGCCGGTGCCGCTGCCTGAACCGCGGCCTGACATCAAGCCGGTTTCTGCAAAACCTCACGATCGTCAGCCGCGCCGCTATCGTCACGCCAGATGAAGCGCCGGAAGTCGAGTTCGATCCCTGAATTGCCGGCGCCGCCGCGGCGCAAGCGTGGCTTGAGCGAAGAGGAACATGCGCTGTGGGAAAGCGTCGCCAAGCAGGTCAAACCGCTGCGCAAGCGACACCGTGTCCTGAAGCCAGCGGCCGCTTCGCCGGAGGCAGAAACGAATGCCGCGCCGAAGCCGGTCGCTTCGCCAAGGCACATCGCACCGCCGCGAACCGGTGGTCCGCCAAAGGTAGAGCCGCCGCCGCTGGCGCCGATCGGCCATCGCGAGCGATCGCATCTGTCGCGCGGCCGGAAGGAGATCGATGCCCGGCTCGACCTGCACGGCATGACGCAGACCAGGGCGCATCGCGCACTGTTCGGCTTTCTGCAGCGCGCCCATCATGACGGGCTGACCTTCGTGCTCATCATCACCGGCAAGGGCAAGATCGGCGCTGAGTCCGAACGCGGCGTGCTGCGTCGTCAGGTGCCGCAATGGCTGGGCCTGCCCGAATTCCGCTCGCTGGTGGTCGGCTTCGAGGAAGCCCATATCGGGCATGGCGGCGAGGGCGCGCTGTATGTCCGGGTGCGGCGGGCGCGATAATGCGTTTCGAGCGAAGCATCCCTCGGACTTGAGATAGTGCATAGCCCGGATTTCGCTGCATTCTATCCGGGCTACGGCATCTGCCCTCTTACAAGATAAACCGGCTCAGATCGGCGTCCTTGGCGAGATCGCCGACGTGCTTCTGCACGTAGTCGGCGTCGACCTTGATGGTTTCGCCGTGACGGTCCGGCGCGGCAAAGGAAATGTCGTCGAGCACGCGCTCCATCACCGTCTGCAGGCGCCGTGCGCCGATGTTCTCCACGGTCGAGTTGACGGCAACGGCGACATCGGCCAGCGCGTCGATCGCGCTGTCGGTGATGTCGAGTGTCACGCCTTCGGTCTGCAGCAGGGCGACATACTGCTTGATCAGCGACGCCTCCGGCTCGGTCAGGATGCGGCGCATGTCGTCGCGCGTCAGCGCTTCCAGTTCGACGCGGATCGGCAGGCGGCCCTGCAATTCCGGCAACAGGTCGAGGGCTTTGCGATATGGAACGCGCCGGAAGCGATGAACAGGATGTGGTCGGTCTTGACCGCGCCGTGCTTGGTCGAGACCGTGGTGCCTTCGATCAGGGGCAGCAGGTCGCGCTGCACGCCTTCGCGGGAGACGTCGCCGCCGCTGCGGCCGTCGCGCACGCAGATCTTGTCGATCTCGTCGAGGAAGACGATGCCGTTGTTCTCGACTGCGTTGATGGCCTCGAGCACCAGCTGATCGCTGTCCAGCAATTTGTCGGATTCCTCGTTGACGAGAATCTCGTGCGAGGCTTCCACCGTCAGGCGGCGCGTCTTGGTTCGTCCGCCCATTTTTCCGAAAATGTCGCCGATCGAAATTGCGCCCATCTGCGCACCCGGCATACCCGGGATTTCGAACATCGGCATGCCGCCTGATGATTGCGTCTCGATCTCGATTTCCTTGTCGTTGAGTTCGCCGGCGCGCAGCTTCTTGCGGAAGGAATCGCGGGTGGCGGGACTCGACGCCGGTCCGACCAGCGCATCCAGCACCCGCTCTTCGGCGGCTTGCTGCGCGCGGGCCTGCACGTCCTTGCGCTTGCGCTCGCGGACCTGCACGATCGCGACCTCGATGAGGTCGCGGATGATCTGCTCCACGTCGCGGCCGACATAGCCGACTTCGGTGAACTTCGTGGCTTCCACCTTGATGAACGGCGCATTGGCCAGCTTCGCAAGCCGTCGCGCGATCTCGGTTTTGCCGACGCCGGTCGGCCCGATCATCAGGATGTTTTTCGGTAGCACCTCTTCGCGCAAGCTGCCGGTGAGCTGCAGCCGCCGCCAGCGGTTACGCAGCGCGATCGATACCGCGCGCTTGGCATCGGACTGGCCGACAATGAAGCGGTCGAGTTCGGAGACGATTTCACGGGGAGAAAAGTCGGTCATGTTTCCTAGCTAGGGTTCGAATGTCGCGAGGGCAAGGCGGCCCATCGCGTACAGGAGGGCGGCCTGAAGCACCACGATGCCGGCCGCGATCAGCATCCAATGCCAGGTTGTGACGCCGGTGCTCGGAGACTTTCCGGCGATGTTCTCGGCGGTCATGGGTTGCGCACCATCAATAGAGCGGGACCATCAGGTGTATCGACCATACCAGCTTTTTCAAATCCCGCCTTCTGATAGGCGCGAACGGCCCGGGCGTTCGCCGGATCGGGATCGGTGACGATGCGCGGCGCGCCATTCCGCAACCGCTCGTCGACAAAGGCGCGAATGAAAGCCGAACCATGACCGCGCTCGATCATGTCGGGCTCACCGATGAAGAGGTCGATGCCGCGGGTGCCGCGCGGATGTTCGCCAAATCCTGAATTCCACGCCGTGAGGTCGTAGCACTGCAGATAGGCGAAATCGCTGCCTCCTGCCGCGACGATGAACTGATCCATCGCCGGTTCGTCGAGATCGCCGCTGACGAGATCATATTGTTCGGATGGATCGCCCCACCATTCCCGGACATGCGGCCGCGCCAGCCACCGCCGGATCACTGGCAGATCGTCTGTGGTCATCGGGCGGAAGACATAGTCCGGCGCCATGATCGGCGGCTTCCTCAGAGCGATTCGATCGTGACGTTCCGGTTGGTGTAGACGCAGATGTCGGCGGCGATATCGAGCGCGCGGCGCACGATGGTTTCGGCATCCTTATCGGTGTCCACAAGTGCGCGGGCGGCGGCGAGGGCGTAATTGCCGCCGGAGCCGATCGCCATCACGCCCGCTTCCGGCTCCAGCACGTCGCCGGTGCCGGTCAGGACCAGCGACACGTCCTTGTCGGCGACGATCATCATCGCCTCCAGCCGGCGCAGATAGCGGTCGGTCCGCCAGTCCTTGGCGAGTTCGACCGCCGCGCGGGTCAGTTGCCCCGGATATTGCTCGAGCTTGCTTTCCAGCCGCTCGAACAGGGTGAAGGCGTCGGCGGTAGCCCCGGCAAAGCCGCCGATCACGTCGCCCTTGCCGATTTTGCGGACCTTTTTTGCGTTTGCCTTGATGACGGTCTGGCCGATCGAGACTTGGCCATCGCCGCCGATCACCACCTTGCCGCCCTTGCGGACCGTCACAATTGTGGTGCCGTGCCAGACCGGCAGATTATTCTCGGATGCTTGCATGGATTGCCCTCGTTCCCGTCAGATTTAGGGGCTGGCGGGAGGGTTACAATCGCGGCATTTCAGCCGGGATTTCGGTCACCATGAGCCGAAGATAGGCCCTTTAAGCGTCATCCCGCAGTAGCGAAGGCGACATCGTCCTGTTAAAAAGGGCCGCGTTTTCGGCCCCAAGGCGGCCAAAGGGAAGCAGTTTTCATGCGCACAGCGTCCATCAAGCGCAAGACCAAGGAAACCGATATCGAGGTCGCGGTGAACCTCGACGGCACGGGCGTGTCCAAGGTTTCCACCGGTATCGGCTTTTTCGACCATATGCTCGACCTGCTGGCCCGGCATTCGCGCATCGACATCACGGTCAAGGCGGAGGGCGACCTCCATGTCGATCACCACCACACCACCGAGGACGTCGGAATTGCGCTGGGACAGGCCGTGAAACAGGCGCTCGGCACCATGGCCGGCATCACCCGCTATGCCTCGATCCACATGCCGATGGACGAGACGCTGTCGCGCGTCGTGATCGACATTTCGGGTCGGCCGGTCTTGGTGTTCAAGGTCGATTTCCCGCGCGACAAGGTAGGCACCTTTGATACCGAACTGGTGCGCGAATGGTTCAACGCCTTCACCATCAACGCCGGCGTGACTTTGCACGTCGAGACCTTATATGGCGAGAATAGCCATCATATCGCCGAGTCCTGCTTCAAGGGTCTGGCGAGGGCGCTCCGTGCAGCGGTTGCGATCGATCCGCGCGCCGCGGGCGAAGTGCCTTCCACCAAGGGTCAGCTTGGCGGCTGATTTCTTGTTCGCGTTCTCGTCCGCGGCGGAGAGTTACGATGCGGGTCTACACAGTGCATGCCCCGTGGCCAGCGGCGCCGATCTCGCGGCGGCCGACAAATTCGTCTTCGTTCGTGACGACTTTCATTTCTGGGCCGCGGTAGCGACCGTGATCTGGCTCCTCTGGCATCGGCTGTGGCTGGTGCTGATCGGCTGGATCGTCCTGATGGTTGCGATCCAGTTCGGGATGTCGGCGCTCGGCGCCAGCCGCGGCACGATCCTGACCGTCGATGTTCTCATCGCCCTTCTGATGGGTCTCGAAGCGGCCAGCCTGCAGCGCTGGACGCTGTCGCGCCGCAAATGGCGACAGCTCGATATCGTGGTCGCCGACGATACGGAATCCGCCGAGCGCCGCTTCTTCGATCGCTGGACCGCCCGCCAGCGCGGCCTCGCCAACGACCAATATGCGGTCGATCGCGGTGCGCCGCCGCCGACCCGCAACGTGCCGGGCCAGCCGTTCTCTAAAGCGCCGCCGCTGCCGCAGGGCGGCATCATCGGCCTGTTTCCCGAGCCGGGAGCACCACGATGAGCGTTGCGATCATCGATTACGGCTCCGGCAATCTTCACTCCGCGGCGAAGGCGTTCGAGCGCGCCTCGCGGAGCATGGAAGATCCACAGAAGATCATGGTGACGCGCGATCCCGAAGCCGTGTACCGCGCCGATCGCATCGTGCTGCCCGGTGTCGGCGCCTTCGCCGATTGCCGCAGGGGCCTCGATGCTGTCGACGGCATGCTCGAGGCGATGACGGAAGCGGTGCGCGTCAAGGCGCGGCCGTTCTTCGGCATCTGCGTCGGCATGCAGCTGATGGCGACGCGCGGCAAGGAGCATGTCACCACCGACGGCTTCAACTGGATTGCGGGCGACGTCGAGAAGATCTCGCCGCGCGAGGAGAATCTGAAAATTCCTCACATGGGATGGAACACGCTCGACATGATCCGCGAGCACCCGGTGCTGGAGCGCCTGCCGCTCGGGCCGAAGGGCCGCCATGCTTACTTCGTGCATTCCTATCACCTCAACGCCTCCAGTGAGGCCGATGTGCTGGCGCGCGCCGATTACGGTGGGCCGGTGACCGCGATGGTGGGCAAGGACACCGCGATCGGTACGCAGTTTCACCCGGAAAAGAGCCAGCGCTTCGGGCTGGCCCTGATCTCGAATTTCCTGAAGTGGAAGCCGTGATTCTCTTTCCCGCCGTCGACCTGAAAATGGCCAGTGCGTGCGCCTCGAACAGGGCGACATGGCGCGCGCGACCGTGTTCAACCTCGATCCCGCGGCGCAGGCGCGCTCCTTCGCCGAGCAGGGGTTCGAATATCTGCACGTCGTCGATCTCGACGGCGCCTTTGCCGGCAAGCCGATGAATGCGCTCGCCGTCGAGGCGATGCTCAAGGCCGTCACCATGCCGGTGCAGCTCGGCGGCGGCATTCGCGATCTCAAGACCGTGGAAGCCTGGCTCGACAAGGGCATTGCGCGGGTGATCATCGGCACGGCTGCGGTGCGCGATCCCGAACTGGTGAAGAGCGCGGCGAAACAGTTCCCCGGCCGCGTCGCGGTCGGACTCGACGCCCGCGACGGCAAGGTCGCCGTCGAAGGCTGGGCCGAGACCTCGCAGGTGACCGCGCTTGAGATCGCAGAGCGGTTCGAGGATGCCGGCGTGGCCGCGATCATCTTCACCGACATTGCGCGCGACGGCCTGTTGAAGGGCCTCAATCTCGATGCGACGATCGCGCTGGCGGATCGCATCTCCATACCCGTGATCGCCTCCGGCGGCTTCGCCTCGATCGAAGACGTCAAGGCGCTACTGGAGCCGCGCGCCAAAAGCTCGCCGGCGCCATCGCCGGCCGCGCGCTTTATGATGGCCGGCTCGATCCCGCCGCCGCGCTGACGCTGATCCGCAACGCGCGCGCCTAGGAGTTCTGCCATGTTCAAGGTTCGCGTGATCCCCTGTCTCGATGTGAAAGATGGAAGGGTGGTCAAGGGCGTCAACTTCGTCGATCTGCGCGACGCCGGCGATCCCGTGGAAGCGGCGATTGCGTATGACGCAGCCGGCGCCGACGAATTGTGTTTCCTCGACATCACCGCCACCCACGAAAATCGCGGCACCATGCTGGATGTCGTGCGGCGCACGGCGGAAGCCTGTTTTATGCCGCTGACGGTCGGCGGCGGGGTGCGCACCATCGACGACATCAAGACGCTACTGCGCTCCGGCGCCGACAAGGTCTCGATCAACTCGGCCGCCGTCAGCAACCGCGAATTCGTCAAGCAGGCGGCTGAAAAGTTCGGCGAGCAGTGCATCGTGGTCGCGATCGACGCCAAGCGGGTCAAGCGCGCCGGCGGCTCGGACCGCTGGGAAATCTTCACCCATGGCGGGCGCAATTCCACCGGGATCGACGCCATCGAATATGCCCAGGAAGTGGTCGCGCTCGGCGCCGGCGAAATCCTGCTGACCTCGATGGACCGGGACGGCACGCGGCAGGGGTTCGACCTGCCGCTGACCCAGGCGATATCAGACAGTGTTCCCGTACCGGTCATCGCCTCCGGCGGCGTCGGCAATCTCGACCACCTCGTCGACGGCATCCGCCAGGGCCACGCCACGGCGGTGCTGGCGGCCTCGATATTCCACTTCGGCGAATTTACCATACGCGAGGCCAAGGAGCACATGGTGCGTGCCGGGCTGCCGATGCGGCTTGATCTCTGACGACTCCTGTCACAAAAGTGCTAAGTCCCTGATCGGGACGGTGCCGCGGTCTTGGGCCGGGCGCGAGTGTTGAGTTCAGTTGATGTCGCGTTTCACGATCCATGATCTGGCCGCCACCATCGATGCAAGGGCCGCATCGGGAGGAGAGGCGTCCTACACCCGCAAATTGCTCGACAAGGGCGCGGAACACTGCGCCAAGAAGCTCGGCGAGGAAGCGGTCGAGACCGTGATCGCCGCCGTCGAGAACGATCGCGATCACCTGATCGCCGAAAGCGCCGACCTGCTGTTTCACCTGCTGGTGCTTTTGAAATCGCGTGGCGTGAAGCTCGAAGAGGTCGAGGCCGCGCTGGCGCAGCGGACGTCGACGTCCGGGCTTGAGGAAAAGGCGTCGCGCAAGCGCGACTAGCCGAGAGGGCAGCTCATGGATATCCGGGCCACTGACCAGCAATATAATCCCTACCGCATCTTCACCCGCGAGCAGTGGGCCGGCTTGCGCGACGACACGCCGATGACGCTGGAACCCGGCGAGTTCGAGCGGCTGCGATCGATGCACGACCGCCTCGACATGCAGGAGGTCGAGGACATCTATCTACCGCTGTCGCGCCTGTTGTCGATCTATGTCGATGCGACCGATCGACTCTATCGGGCGCAGCGCCAGTTTCTCGGCATCCGCGACCGCAAGGTGCCTTATATCATAGGCGTCGCCGGCTCGGTCGCGGTCGGCAAGTCGACCACCGCGCGCGTGCTGCAGGCGCTCTTGGCGCGCTGGTCGCCACGGCCCAAGGTCGACATGGTGACGACCGACGGTTTCCTGTTTCCCAATGCCGTGCTCGAGCGGCAAGGCCTGATGCAGAAGAAGGGCTTTCCCGAGAGCTACGACCTGCCAACGCTGCTGGCGTTCCTCAGCGACATCAAGGCCGGGCGCCGGCCGGTGCGCGCGCCGGTTTATTCGCATCTGGTCTACGACATCATTCCGAACCAGTGGATCGAGGTCGACCGGCCCGACATCCTGATCGTCGAGGGCGTCAACGTTCTGCAAACCGGCCGGCTGCCGCGCGACGGCAAGGCCGTGCCTGTGGTGTCCGACTTCTTTGACTTCTCCGTCTATATCGATGCCGAGGAGCCGGTGCTGCGCGAATGGTATGTGCGGCGCTTCCTCGCGCTCAGAGACACCGCGTTCCACGATCCCAAATCGTACTTCCATCGCTACGCGGTGCTCTCGGACGAGGAGGCCACGGCCACGGCGATCGCGATCTGGGAACGCACCAACCTCGCCAATCTCGAGGACAATATTTTGCCGACCCGGCCGCGCGCGACGCTGATCCTGAAAAAGCGCGCCGATCATCTGGTTGAGACGGTCGCCTTGCGGCGGCTGTAGCTTGTTGTTGTCCCTGCCTAGTGCACAATTGCGCACGGGGCGCAGGGACCCATACGCCGCGGCTTTTGCTTTGGGCAGGGTGGCAGACGACCTTTGCTTATCACTGGATCCTGTGGTTATGGGTCCCTGCTTTTCGCAGGGACGACATCGAGGTGGTTCGGCACAAGGTTTAACGCCACCTCACGCCGCGAGGTGCCGTGACGCTGAGAGGCCGGCGAGCGCTTCGGCGAGCTTTTCGCGATCGAGCGGCTTGATCAGAAATCCGTCCATGCCGGCCTCGAAGCAGGCGTAGCGGTCTTCCACCAGCGTGTTGGCGGTGAGGGCAAGGATCGGCGTCCGGCGACCGGGCTGACCGGCTTCCAGTGTCCGGATGCGCTTGGTGGTTTCGATGCCGTCGAGCTGCGGCATCTGAATGTCCATCAGGACGAGGTCATAGGGGCTGCCTGCGGATTTCGCCGACAGCCAGGATTCCAGCGCCTCGGCGCCGTTGGTGGTGATGACGGCGTGATGCCCGAGCCGGCCGAGCAGCGAACGCATCAACAGCGCATTGATCTCGTTGTCTTCGGCGACGAGGATCGACAGCCCCTTGGCCAGCGGCGCAGCGGGCGCGTCGACGGCAACTGCCGGTTCGATCAGCGGTTCGGCGGCAAGGCCGGGCGCGGCGACTTCCGGCGTTGCCGTCAGGCGTGCGGCGAGCGAAGCGGCGCGCAATGGCTTGACGAGGTAGCCGGTGAAGGCGGAAGTGGCGGACGGTCGCAATTCGTGCCGCGTCGCCGGCGTGAACATCACGATACGCTGCGTGGCGTGAAGGCGCGCGGCTTCGCCGAGCCGCTCGATATCGGCAAGCCCCAGCGCATGATCGATCAGGACCGTGCGCCATGAACGCTCAGGCAGCAGGGCCTGTGCGACATCGGCATCCGACACCAGGCAGGTCTGCCCGCCCCAGCGCTGCAGCCGCCGCGCGGTGAGCGAGCTCTCGATACCGTCAGGGGAAACCAGCATGATGGAGTGGCCGGAGAGATCCGGCGCCGTGAAGGACTTTTGTTCGCCGTCAGCGGCAGCAAGCGGGATCGACACTTCGAAGGTCGAGCCCACATCCAGCTTGCTCTCCAGCGTGATGCGGCCGCCCATGCGCTTGACGATACGGTCAGTGATGCTCAAGCCCAGGCCCGTGCCGCCATAGCTGCGGGCGATGCGGTCGTCGGCCTGCTCGAACTCCCGGAAGATGCGCGCTTGCGCCTCGGGCGCGATGCCGATGCCGGTGTCGCGCACCAGGAAACTGATTTCGTTTGGCCAGATGCCGGGCTCGACGATCAGGGCGACGCCGCCGGTCGAGGTGAATTTGATCGCGTTGCCGGCGAGATTGAGCAGCACCTGCCGCAACCGCGCCGCGTCGCCGATCACCTGCATCGGCAGCCGCTCGTCGACATAGGCGGCGATCTCGACCTTTCGCGCCTGCGCGCGTGGCGCCAGCAATTCGGTGATGTCCTCGATCAGGCCGGGAAGCGCGAATGGACGGTGTTCGAGGTCGATCTTGCCGGCCTCGATCTTGGAATAGTCCAGCAGTTCCTCGATCAGCGAGAGCAGGGCGTCGCCGGAGGTCTTTACCGCCTTGACATAGGTCGTCTGTTCCGGTGTCAGCGGCGTATCCATCAATAGCCCGCTCATGCCGATGATGCCGTTCAGCGGCGTGCGGATTTCATGGCTCGCCATCGCGAGGAAGCGCGACTTGGCGCGGCTCGCCGCGTCCGCCTGGTCGCGGGCTTCGGCCAGCGCGCGTTCGCCTTCGGTACGGTCGGTGAGGTCGCGGCCGACGCTTTGCATTTCGGCAGGACCGCCGGCATCGTTGCGGACGAGACCCTCGCGCCATGCGATCCAGCGCGGGCCGAGCGGCCCCGCAATCTTCTGGTCGTGAACGCGGGTGCCGTTGGATTCGAGCGCGGTGTCGCCCTGTTCCAGGACCGGGAGCCTGGCGCTGCTTCCGATCAACGCGCTGCGCGGCGATTGCGCCAGCTTGCAATAGGCATCGTTGGCGTAGGTGATGAGGCCTTCGGCATCGCGCAGCACGATCAGATCGCCTTGCGATTCGAACAGCAGACGGGCGCGCTGCTCGGCTTCCTGCAATTCCCAGTTCCGGTCGGCCAGCGCTTCATTATGCAAGGCGATATTGCGCATCTTCTTGCGCATCAGGCGAAGCCGGATGCTGAAGGTCACGATCGCGACGCAGGCGATCGCAAACAGAAAAGAGACGCCGATCGCAAACGCGTGCGGTTCATAGCCGGCCTCTTCCGACAGGCTCCCGGCGATGAAACCGGCGGCACTGCCGAACACGACGGAGAAGGTGATGAAGGAGCGGAGGGCGAAGGTGAGCCAGGGGTGACGGCGGCCGAAACGACGTAAGCGAAGTTTGATTCGGAAAGTCCGCCCCATCGCCAATGATCCTGAGATTTGCCGCTTGAATTGAACCGGCGGATTCGCCGCGTGCTTGACGCTGACGATGCGATGACGACATTGCAAAGTGCTTGAGGCGAACCGCGCTCGTCGGGCGCGATGAGAACAGGGTAAATGAAGTGTTAACGAGCATGGTCCGGAAAAGGGGGAGCCGGTTTTCCGAACAGACCAAGCTCGAGAATTCAGAGCGACGCCGCCTCGACGCGGTGGCGCGCGCCGCGGGCGCCGACGATCAGGGCGGCGGCATCGCGCACCGAGAAGCTCTTCGAGCTGACGAAGATGCGGTAATCGGCAGGACCGTCGCTGGAAAGGTAGATCACAGGGTCGGCCGCCCCGGGCTTTCCGGAGATGGCGACCAGTTGCGGGGCTGAGTTGCTCTCGCAGGCGCCGGCTTCGGCCGTGTCGATGTCGTCAATGACGGTGAAGTCGGCCGCTTCCGCAGTATCCGAGATCTGGACCCGCACGGTCGCACGGCCCGGCTCGTCGGTGAAGCTGACGTGGCGGTGCGCCTGCCACGAGAGGGCGGCGATCTGGACGGACGTACCTGCTATCTCGATGCACGGCCGCGGACCGGCCAAAAACTCGCCGCGCGCGAACAGGGCGACAACAGCCAGCGGAATCACCGAGGCCAGAATCTTCAAACGCAACATGAGACGCTACTCGCCAGACATAAGCCCGCGACATCGGGCTTATGGTTGGCAGAGGGTAAACGGAAGTAGTTACTTTCGCGTTGACGGGGATGATGACGAGTGGAAGCAAGACGGCCTCGTGGTTCGCTCGGCGATGAGGGATCGTCCGGAGATGGACGGCGCTATCGCCGCAACGAAGGTCGTCATGCCTCGCGAAAGCGGGGCATCCAGTACGCTGCGGCCTATCGATTCCATCACTGCTGCCTGTGGAATACTGGATCAGCCGCATGCGGATGATGACGACTGAATATGCGTTCGCGTTCTCGCGGCTCAGAAAGCCCGAGGTTTGCCCAAACCGTGTGCCTCAAAACGGAGAGAGCATGCCGCGCTCTTGTGTGACGAATTCGTCTTGTCACCGTCGCTGAGGGCTTGATGGCTGATCGTTTTCGGTAGGAATCGATTTCGCCTCCGCCAGCTTGACACCAGCAACGGGTGCCAGGACCACACGGTTTTGCCGTACGCATCAGCACCGTTCGTCTTGCGCGCCATCTACCGCTCACGGATCAACGATCCGCCCCGCGATCATCCTGCGCGCCGGCGCTGTCGCGTCCACCGCATTCTGCCCCGCGTTCGTGACGACGCGCGATCCGCCCCTCTTGTGGGACAGGATAACGCGAGTCTTAGCGATGAGTTGCCCGTCAGGCATGCGGCTCGCGCCGCGGCGCAACCCGCCCGGCCGCGCGAGACGACAGCGTTTCCGCTGGATGCGGCGTCGAGACTCCGAATGCGCAGGAACGTTGTTCGGGCTTGAGATTTATAACTTCAGGTCTTTTTACGGGAGGTGCCGATGGGGGCCGACGAGGTCCTGCCCGGGATGTTGATGTATTTCGTCCTGCCGCTTTGGCTTGCCGCCGGCTTTGCCGATTATCTCTGCCATCGCTCCGCCCACATCGAAAAAACAAGCGGCTGGAAGGAGTCGGTTCTGCACCTTGCCCAGTTTGCCGAGATGGCCGTTCCGGTGCTGGCCGCGATCTTCCTTGAAATTACCTCGGGCGTGATTCTGGTCATGATGACGTTCCTCGTTCTTCACGAAGCCACCGCCATCTGGGACGTCCGCTATGCAACTGCTATGCGCGAGGTTTCGCCGACCGAGCAGCACATTCACAGCGTCCTCGAAATGCTTCCGCTGACGGCATTGCTGCTCGTCATTGCGCTTCACTGGCCGGCATTCGCAGCCTTATTCGGGTTCGGAACGCCGGATTTTTCATTCACGCTGAAGCAGCCGTCGCTACCCCTGCCGTATATTGTCGCGATACTTGCGTTGACCGCGCTGTTCGAAGTCTTGCCGTACCTGGAGGAACTGGTCCGCGGTTTGCGTTACCGTGACCGGCGAGCGCAGGAGTAGTTCGATGCGCATCCTTGTCGTCGGCGGCACGGGTCTGATTGGATCGGCGATCCACACAAGGCTTTCCGCTGAAGGGCATGAATGCATATTGGTGTCGCGTCATTCCGCAAGAATGCAGGGCGCGCGTCACATCGCGCTCGACATTGCACAGGCGACGGACGCTTCCCGGTGGAATCTCGTTCTCGCAGGCGTCGATGCCGTCATCAATGCGGCGGGCGCGCTGCAGGGACAGGACATGCAGGGCGTTCATGTTGCCGGCAGTGCCGCGCTTTATGCCGCTTGCGAAACAGCGGGCGTGCGCCGCGTTATCCTGTTCTCGGCGATCGGTGCAGATCGCGATACGCCGAGCGACTTCTCGCGCACGAAGCAGGATGGCGAAGCCGCGTTGATGTCACGTGACCTCGATTGGGTCGTGCTGCGGCCCTCCGTCGTGGTCGGCAGACCCGCCTACGGCGGCAGCGCCCTGTTGCGCGGGCTGGCGTCACTGCCGGTGCTTCCTGTCATGCCCGACACGGCACCGCTTCAACCGGTGCATCTGGACGACGTGGTCCAAACCGTTGTCTTCTTTCTGAAGCCGGGCGCGCCCTCGCGCGTAGCGCTGGATCTGGCCGGGCCGCGGCAGATGGTTTTCAGCGACGCCGTCGCGCTGTTCCGTCGCTGGCTGCGATGGCGGCCCGCTTACCGTTTGCACCTGCCGTCGTGGGCGGCTGCCGCCTTCTACCGGACGGGAGATATCGCGCAGATGCTCGGCTGGCTAACGCCCGTCAACTCAACGGCACGGGCCGAAATGCGGCGCGGAGCGACGGGCGACCCGGCGTCCTGGCGACAGGCGACGGGAATCGCGCCGCGCGATCTTGAAGCCGCGCTCGCAAGCGAGCCCGCCTCGGTTCAGGAACGCTGGTTTGCGCGGCTGTACGCGCTGAAGCCGGTGATATTCGGGGTGTTCGGTCTTTTCTGGATCGTCACCGGGATCGTCTCGCTGGGTCCGGGCTGGGAAATCGGCATGTCGCTGCTTCGAGAAGGCGGGCTGGAAGAAAACTTCGCTGCTCTCACCGTCATCGCGGGCGCCGTCGCCGATCTCATCATCGGCTTGGCAATTCTTTCGCGGCCCTTGAGCCGTTATGGCCTCTGGGCGGCGCTCACCATCTCGCTGGTTTATGTAGTGATAGGGACGGCGCTGGTGCCGCGATTGTGGGCCGATCCGCTCGGCCCCATGTTGAAGATCTGGCCGGTGCTGATGCTCAATCTGGTCGCGATGGCGATCCGGGAAGATCGCTGATGCTCTACTTGCTTCTCAAGATGGTGCATATCATCGGCGCCGCAGTCCTGCTCGGCACGGGCGCCGGCATCGCCTTCTTCATGCTGGTGGCGCATCTCCGCGGCGATCCGCGTGAAGTCGCAGGGGTTGCGCGGACTGTGGTGCTGGCCGACTTCCTGTTTACGGCGACCGCCGTGACGCTGCAGCCGATTACCGGCGTTTGGCTCGCCTGGACGAGCGGGTATTCTCTCGGCGATGGATGGATCGCAGCTTCCATCGCGCTCTATTTAGTGATCGGCGCCTTCTGGTTGCCTGTGGTGTGGATGCAGATGCGCATGCGTGATCTTGCTATCCACGCCGTCAAGACAAACTCGGTGTTGCCTGCCGAGTACAACCGTCTTTTCCGCTGGTGGTTCGCCTCCGGATTTCCGGCATTCGCCGCGGTGCTCATGATTTTCTGGCTGATGATTGCCCGCCCCGCCATTCCCTATTGGGACTGATCTTCATTCCTGTGCGACGCACGCGGCCGCTCCAGCCGGCGCTGCCACGACTACTCTCTGCAACGCCTCGGCCGCCGGTCACGCCGCCCGCCGCAAATCCTCGGCGAGGGCGCGATACGATAACGCCTCAGCCAGATGCAGCCGGCCGATTTTCTCCGCGCCGTCCAAGTCGGCGAGCGTGCGTGCGACGCGCAGCACGCGGTGATAGCCGCGCGCGGTCAGCTTCATGGTTTCGGCGGCGTCGCGCAGCAACTTCTGCCCCTGCGCATCCGGCTGCGCGATGGTTTCCAAAAGCGCTGCCGGCGCTTCGGCGTTGGTCCGGACATGCAGCATGCCGGCGGCGGCATAGCGCGCGAGCTGGACATCGCGGGCGGCCGCGACGCGCGCGGCGACTTCCGCCGAGCCTTCTGACGGCGGCGGCAGGATCAGGTCGGCGGCGGTCACCGCAGGGACCTCGATGCGCAGATCGATGCGGTCCATCAGCGGGCCCGAGATGCGCATTTGATAATCTGATGTGCAGCGGTCGATGCGTCCGCGCTTGCAGGAGTAGCCGGGCTCATAGGCATGGCCGCAGCGGCACGGGTTCATCGCCGCCACCAGCATGAAACGCGCCGGATAGGTGACGCGGTGGTTGGCGCGGGACACCGCGACCTCGCCGTTCTCCAGGGGCTGGCGCAGCGAGTCCAATACGCGCGGATCGAACTCCGGCAATTCGTCGAGGAACAATACGCCCTGGTGCGCCAGCGAAATCTCGCCGGGCTTGGCGCGCGTGCCGCCGCCGGTGAGCGCTGCCATGCTGGCGGAATGATGGGGGCGCGGAATGGCCGCCGTGCCGTCAGGGCGCCGTCGCGGATCTCGCCGGCGACGGAGGCGATCATCGAGACTTCCAACAGCTCGGACGGCGACAGCGGCGGCAGGATCGAGGGCAGCCTTGCCGCCAGCATCGACTTGCCCGCGCCGGGCGAACCGATCATCAACAGATGATTATCTCAATGGGAAAAGCGATACCTTCTCGCATGCCTTCGGGCGCAGTTATGCATTTCTTTGGTGCATGCTTGGGAAAATGAGCCTCTCCGCGCCGGATGAGACTCTTTTTGGCCGCAATCTCCGAGCGGTTTCGAGTTCCTCGGCTTCAAGGTCTTCGTCGTCTTCTCGGCTCACGGCAGCGGTGTGCGTCCTTGGTTGCACTATGGTTCAGTTGAGCCTCAGTGCGTCCCTTGGGTATCCTTCGGTCAAATCAGGTAGGGGCTGCCTCGGTGGATTGGACTTACGTGTTTTACGCCGCGCTGTTCGTTGGCGCGCTCGCGATATTCGGTGATGTCATTGCGCTCGGTGCGATGATCGGTCTGGGCTATCAGGTAGTACAGTGGCTTCAGACAGGTAAGTGGCCGTCATACACGCTCGGCTCTCAACTCGGTATTCCTGCGGACCTCCAGCCAACGCATTGGGCCATCGTGGATCGATTGATCCACACCGTTCTGTTCGACGTTGAGGCCGCATTCGTCGTGCTGATCTGCGCAGGGATGGCGCTGCCACTCAAGGAGTGGCTGGAGCGAGACACGCCGCCTGCTAGGCGGCCTGTGAAGCCCTCAGGAACCTCTGGTGTCACCGCTGGTGCTCCTGCGTATTCCCCTCCCATCCCCGCCCCCTCTGCAATAGCGAGTAGTCCTTTGCCACCTCCTGCTCTTGGAATGCTGGGCCGCCTTGGTGTTTTCCTCGGCTGGCTGTTCAACGCCGTTGCTCTCATCTGCGCAGCGCCTGCCGTCCTGATCTTCGTCAATGGGCGCGGTGATCCTACCCTCGCGTGGGCGCTCTTGGCGGTTGCGGCTGCAGTCTGGTTGTTCGGTCGCGGTGTTCGCTACGTCTTCGTTGGTCCCCGGGAGACGCCCGGGCCTGCCAAGGAGTTCGTGGAACGCTTCGCTGCTCCGAATGTCTCGGTGCGTCAGGCCTTCCGCACCTCCGAGGTCCCGACCGTCCCTGATCCTCCGCGGCAGCGCACTGTTCCGAGCGTCCCTCCGCCTCCCGTGGCTCCCAAGCGCCGTCCGTGGGATGGTGGACAAACATAGTCAGCTCCAGATCATACTCGTTTGAACTTAGGGAGGGGTACGTTGTTCAGCTTCTTCAAAAAGAAACAGCCGACGGCCATGGATGCCGCGGCTCGAGCAATATACGGGGACAAGCCACCAGCCAAATCGGCAGACCTTGAGCAAGCTATACTTCTCGCCCACGAGGTTCTTCTATTTCGACAAGTGCCTTTTCAAGAGGTTCGCAGCACTGCAGCCGCGCTGTTTGATGGTCCGCTTCCGTACTCGACGCATGACTTAGCAGTTGCGGCTTCCCTCTCTTTCTTCAGGGGCCCACAGCACCATACCTCGCTCGCAGACGTACAAATAGCCGCAAGGGTTCGCGTGTTGGACTGGATGAAGGAGGGCAAGGTCGCTCCGAGTGTCACGCAGATTTTTGAAGACGCGCTCTACCGCACGTTCAAGAATGTTTCGACTGGCGAGGAAGGCTCTGAACGGACACGGTTTGCCTCTGAACAAGCTCGTTTGGCGGAGTTCAAGCGGCTTAACACCGGGAGATCAATTCGGGAGGTAGCTAAGACCGTCAAGGAGTTCATGCTCTTGCATAACATGATCGCGGAGCGTGCCAAGCCGGATGATCCTGATGAGGAGCAGCTGGAACATGCGCACCGTATCGAACTCGCGTTCTTAATCGGCGCGACCCGAGTGGCGGCTGAAGCGTTCTCAATACGAGAGCAAGACGAGCGACTGCTGCTGCTGAACATCATGGGTACGTACTTCGGCATGGACCTTGAGCCAGCGGAGGCAGAAATCGAGGAAGCATTCGACGCGTGCGAAGCCGAAGAGGAGGCCACTCGAATTGGTGGCGCAGCAATGTTCCGGAACCTGCTGGAGCGGAAGATGAGCCCGCATGAGGGGTCTCTTGCCGAGCTTCAGAAGCGTTGCTGGTCGCCGCTACCCCAGACAGAGGGATCGGACCGGGTAGTTGTGCCTCCGCCGCTACCACAAGCAGCAGGAGTGCCCATCTTGTCTGCCGACGCCAACGAGCGAGAATATGTCGCCTGGTTTGTAAAGCATTCGCCTGAGTGCGCGCTTCTCAGGAGTTGGATTGGCGGCGACATGGACAAATTTGCCAACGTCATCGCGAACCTCTGTGAAAAACAGCGCGCCAAAGCAGACACCCCTGACAAGCTTTTCGCCAAGCTCCTTGACTTGAGCGTCGATTACTCAGAGCGCATGTTGCCGGTGCTGAATGCGCGCGGAGGTCTGGAACGGCTCTTAGCAATGCCGCCCGAATTGATAAATGCGACAATTCAGGTTCTTGCCCAAATCATTGTCTTCAAGGAAATCCTCATTACAAAGTACAACCACAAAGAGGCTAAAGACGTTTTTCAACTCATCGACGCCGCCGAGAAGAGCCGCGCGTAGGTTGGTTTCCAAAGACCGCTCGGGTAAGCGGGATTGCTGACGAATGCGGCGCGGCCTTGGGGCCCCCCTTGGGGGCATGGTACCGTTTTGGCTCGCGAGGCCCCCCCCGCTTCAAAAGTTTGGGCTAAAGCCAAAAGCCGATGCCGGGCTTCACAGGGCGGTGTCCGCTTCCGGGAAACATTGGGATGCACAGGGTATCTCGGTGCCGATACCCCTTTGACGAGCCTCTGCGGATGCCGCTGCTGGGTGTTCCTAGGGGCATTGCAGGGAATGCCTACGCTCTGCCCAAAACTAGACCATCGCCAATGTGCATAGATATGACCGAAACGGACCTATTCGCCCGTCAGGGTGCAATTTGCACACCCTGTATTTGCATCGCCTAGAAAGGATGGTCGTCTGCCTCGGGGTTGGCAATTCGGGCTGCCAGTTCCTCAATCGCCTCCGGGTAGTCTCCCGTCCAAGATTCCATCAGTGCCACTGGCAGGTCCTCGCTGAGCCTCATCAGGGCTAGGGCTGTGACCTCCATGTCCTGCATGAGCGCGGCTGCGACGTTGGTCCTCCTGATCAGCTCCACGACCTCCTGCGCCCTCCTCTCCTTCCAAGCGTCTCGCTCTTCGTCCGTGTACAGCTTTGTCTGCCCCCCGTTTTTCCAGATGTCGGTGGCTTTGGGCCACGTCAGCTTCATCGGATCAGCCACACCGCGTTCATTCAATTCTTTCCAGACCTTGTTCATGGTGCGCACGGTTCGCAAGGACATGCCAGTCCTGTCGGCCACCTGCTGTCCCGTGAGGCCCCCGAGGTTCTCCTTCACTATCCGCCATGCTGCCCTCTCTTCGCCATGGCTGTCATCGGTAGCTTGTCTCTGACATTGTCATCGAGAGCTCGGAGCGTTGCCTCCGTTAGGTTCCCCGTAAAGACCTCCACCGGGATGTCCTTGGTCCATTCGGCGGTATCATAGGCTGCAAGGCGGTGGTGGCCGTCAATGACGTAGAAGCGTTGTCCCACCGGCATGACCAGTAGGGACGCCAGAGACTTGCCCTGTTCCTTGAGCGCCTTGGCGAGCGTATGGATGTGGTTCTGGCGGTCCCATTGGTCCTTGTCCGGGCCACCTCTCCACTGGAACACAGCCTCGGCAACGTGGATAGCGTCACGCGCCACGGTGCGCTTTGTGGGCTCAAGGGCCGCGGGGCCGGCCTGCTCAATCTCGGCTTGGAGTTGCGCCGTTGTCTTGCCGCTGTCGATTGGCGTCCGCACGTCTGCGATGCGAATGTGTCTCCTGAATTCCCACGGAGCCTTCTTGGTCTTGGTCTTGCTGGTCACGTCATCGGCCTTTCACTTACTCTGATAGCTAGCTCATCTCCGCCGCTTTCTTGACGATCGACTTCGGCTGCCGCCGCTTTCGCCTCACTCAGTTGCCGGGATCGCCCAGAGGTCGTAATGTCTTGTCGGTTAATGCGCACAGGGGGCCGTCCAATGCACCGCCTCGCATTATTCGCGATCATTGCTCTTTTCGTTCCAACTCATGCAGCTGCTCAATGTGCTCGCCCAGACTTCTGGAAGAATACCGCCTGCTTCGATCCTGACGGGGGGATGCCAGTTACTCCAGACCCAACACAGCCTTCTGGTCGATACAGAGTTTTTTCTTTGAACGGTCGGACCAACGATAACGCTGGAACGCCCAATGTTTTTTGGGTGTCAAAAGGCTCCCACTCGACCGGAAATATAGAAGGTCCAAAATTGGTGATACAGGAGTACATTTGGTACGGTCCGCAAACTAGACTTACCATCAAAGTCGATAAGACATATGGAAGACAGGTGGACGTAGTGTTTTACTTTTATCTTACTTTTCGCGACCGCCAGGGTAGGAATATTACCCCACCAAACCACTATGGTCTCTCGTGTTTCTACGCCAATTGTGGTTTGTCCGTTCCCTGCTATTTGGAACGCCGTCCTCGACAGCTAGGTCCTGGGCCGTTTAATGATCCGAATCCGGCTCCATTAGCCAATCTCTTGGATAGAGCTGCGTTCATCGACGTTAAGATCAACACAACTGGTCTTTTTGCTTGCGGATAAAGCCCGACGGCGAGCGAGCTCCGCGCTAACCCTAATCATGGGCGCCGGCTGGCCGCTGTATAGGCTTGATCCGTTTGTGGATTATTTGGCCGCCTCGTGATCCGTTTACGGAGCATGACCGGCGAGCGCTACGCGCTGAAGGGCCTAGCGTCCCCGCCGGTAGTCCTTTGGTGCCACTGCGCACGCGCAACTGCTCAGTCGGTGGGACACAGTGGCCCTGGCCCCCGCTGAGAAGCGGTTCAATCGAGCGAGTACCGAGGGAATTTCTTTAGAGCTTCAGCCCTGGCCCCGCCGTCGCTCAGTTGCTGCTTCATTGTCCTGCCTCTTCCGTGTTCTTCTCAATCTGATCGGCGTCCCAGTCGAAGCGGCTCGTGATGAATACCGTCTCCTGCGGCTCCTCAGCGTGATGCCACAGGATGTCCAAGGTCCCTTCCTGCGGCCTCATGACCATCTTGCGCACCGCGCCCCGCAGCGCCTTGTTGACTTCCTCGGTGTTCATCGGCTCCGCTCTGAGCGCCGTCTCCACGGCGGCCAATCGCTTTAGGACGTTGGTGCTGGTCATGGCGTCACGGCGCTCCATCGCCTCCCGCAGGGTCTCCTTCAGCCTGTCCAGCCCGTCCTCGGCGTCCCGTAGCCGCTGTCTCGCAGCCCTGCTTTTGTCGGAGATGGTCAGGTCAAGCAGCTCCTCCACGATGTCCTCGCCTGCGTCAATCTCACCCTTCAATCTCTCAATCTTGGCGTCCATCTCCGCGGTGTCATTGCCTCGCGGTGCGCTGTCCAGCGTCCCCGCCAAGTAGTTTTTGAAGGTGCTTACAGCCTGCGCATAGGGGACGCTTTCGTATCGGCACGTGCCCGCCTTCGCATGTGCCGCTGCACAGACGAGATACACGTGGTCGCCCTTGTTGACCCGCGTGACGGTGCCCCCGCAGTGCTGGCACTTTATGATCCCGGCGAAGATGGATTGCGCCGGAGCCTTGGCGTTCCTGCCCCGAGGCTCGGTGGTGCTCAGTCGTGCATTCACACGCTCGAATAGCTCGCGGTCAACGGCTGGCGGGAAGCGGTGTGAAATAGGCTCCTGTGGCGTGCGCTTCTTGGTGCGCTTGCCTTCAACCTTCTCCACGCGGTGCGGCACGAAGATGCCAATGGCGGCCTTGTTAGTGAGGAGCTTGCGGATGTAGGAACGGTGCCAGTATTTCGCCTTCCACCCCCCGGCTCCCCACGTGTCCTCCTTGGTGTCGTTGAGGTGCGCAGCGATGCTGTGTGCTCCCAAGCCCTCGTCAGCCATCTCGAACATCCAGCGCAGCAGCTCCGCTCGCTCCTCGATCAGAGCGTAGCCACAGGTGCTCTGGTCCCAGCGTATCCATGCCGGGAGCTTGAGTGTGTACGGCTTCGTGAGCTTCTCCTCGCCAGCGAATTTCTGCCGCCGCGCAGCGTGGGCCTTGGCCACACGTACGCCCTTGGTAGCGCTTTCTTCGTTGGCGCGGATGAACCGCATGACCATCATCACAAACAGCATGGGGTCGCTGTCGAGCGTCTCCGCGCTGTATTCGCGGCCCCCATCGGACAGGTCCACGACGGTGACCCCGGCTTCAACGATGTCTTCAATCGTTCGGACGGCCTTACGGGCGACCTGCCTACTGATCCGGTCCAAGTTCTCTACCAGCAGCCATGATCCGCGCGGTATGGTGCCATCCCTGACGCGTTCAAGGAACACACCGAGCGCGCCGGTTTCCTTGTTAGCCCCCGTGAACCCGGAGACGCCTCTGTCCTCGAACGTGAGTTGATCGTCCAAGGCTACGCCCTGCTTGGTCGCCCAATCGCGTGCGGCATCGGTCTGCCGCTGCAGAGAATGTCCCTTCGCTTGCTCAGGGGTGCTAAATCGGATGTAGCTGTACGCCCTCGCGGGTTGCCCTGCGTCCACGGCGTTGCCGGTGAGGGCAGTGGTGATGCGGTTCATGGTTGCCTCTCGATAGCCCGTTATGGGCACCGAGACAATCACATGAAGAGGTGATGTCCGCCGGCCGCGGCGATTTCGAGCGCTCGTTTGGCGCTTTCCTGGCCCTTGATGTCGCGCAGGTCGAGATGCGTCGCTTCCGGCTCGTGCACCTTCGGCTGGGGGCGCGAGAGCACCTGCGTGCCTTTAAAGTGGTTGGCGATCTGGATCAGCGATTTTGCCGCGATGATCTGGATGTCAGGGCTCGCCCAGGCCGCTTCCGTGCCACAGGCCGCGGGACAGATCAGCCCCTCGTCGCGCGAATTCGCCCCGATCGCCGCCGGCAACACGCCCGCGACGGGCGCGATCGATCCGTCGAGCCCGAGCTCGCCGAGCACCGTGAAGCCGTTGAGCGCGTCCGGCGGGATTGCGCCGATCGCCGCCATCAGGCCGAGCGCGATCGGCAGATCATAATGGCTGCCTTCCTTGGGCAGATCGGCCGGCGCAAGGTTGACCGTGATCCGCCGCGCCGGCAGCGCCAGCCCCGAGGCGATCAGCGCCGAGCGCACCCGCTCGCGCGCCTCCGACACCGCCTTGTCAGGAAGACCGACGATCGCAATAGTGAGGATAATTAAACCGAGCTTAGGGACAATAGGCCATTACTCGTGGTCAATAATGGCCAGAATCTTTTGTCCCCTGTATGGCGGCTATTGTCTCAGGAAGGACCAAGGATGGTTGGCGACAGAAGGTGACCTTCGCGGTTGGGGACCTGCTCTTCGGCAATTGTCGCCTCGATACGATTTCGCCGTCGCCTCGGCTCGGTGAGGGCCAGCTCCCTTTTCGGCCGCCAGGCGCGCTTGGACTTCGCAATAGGAGCGCGCAAGCATTGTCATGGTTGCCAGAGTGTCAGGTGAAAAGGCGTAGTATCTGATTTTACGGCCCTCAATTTTTTCGACCCTGGTCAAAGGCAACTCAAGGCCAACGTGCTTGAGAAACGCATTCAATTGACGCACCGGGTTTTTGTGAAAGTCGTTCCTCAACGGTTCGTGCAAGACCTCCTCCATCACGGTCCGATTCTCGCGACAAATCGCCACGAACCGCGTCAGGGTGTCGACGGAGACCAGGTCTGCATCATTAAAGCCATTACCGTTGGTCAAATTGGCGACCCTTATCAGGACGGCAATGAGCTGTTCAGGTTCCCTCTTCTGAAGACGTCCCTTCGGGTATCTGTGGGGTCTAGAAGAACGCTGACAAGATCATCCCCACGATCATTTACTGAAAGCAGCGGTAGGACGCCTGCCAAGGTCTTGACCTTGTCGATAAGCCTGCCATCCGTGTTCATCTCGATCAAAAATTCATCGAGCCGAACGCCCACCGTGCGTTCGAAGTGATTCCGCTCGTGAACGATACGCTCCTCTTTCGTCAGATTGGCACCCTTCGAAACTTTCTCATCGAGTTCGATATAATCGGCATCGTCGACTGACGGCGCGGCAAGAAGCATTTCCGCTCTTTCGGCCTCAAGCATTTCTTTTGCGACGGTCATGGGACTTGCTGAGGCTGTTCCTGCTACCCATTCTACGGTCCAACCGTTAGCCTCCCGAAGCGCGCAGAACAGGTCGACAAGCCGATTCTTCGACGCCCGCTGGAGCGCCGTGACGTGCGCACACAGGTTCAGCAACGGGTCGTCGCGGTCGTACTCAACCAAGCCATCGGGTCGTGGGCGTCCTTTGACGGCGCGGGGGACCACATAAGCGCGCGCCAAGTCATCCTTTATTACCTCGACGTTAGAGGTGAAGTTGAAGGTGCCCGGGCTCACCCAGACATCAATCGCACCTGGATGGCGAACCCGGGACAGTTGCTGATCGATATCGGTATGCGTGTTCACGAAAGGATAGAAAAAGCCGAACACACGGTCGACAAGGACTTGTCCATCGGGAAACGTGATATCGATGCCGGTTCCGATCGACGGTGTGCCCAGCACCACTTGCACCCTCAAGAACTCAGTCTTGATGTTGGCGAGGAACTGAACCGTCGATTCGTCCCGCGAGTTGTCCCTCGTAATCGCCCGCATCACGATGCCGTCGCCGCATTCGTTCAGGATCATGCGGTGAGCGCGGTCGATGAACCTCTTCGAGTTGCTGACGATGAAACAGCGTTCACCGCGCTTGATCGCATCGACAACTTCCTGCTCTAAAAAACTTCGGCTCTTGTGAAGCCGAATGGTGCGCTTCTGCGCGGGCGGCACCGGCGCATTGCAGATGATACGGCAACGTGAAGCCCAATCTTGCGATCGCATCGTGCGTAAGGCATCGGTTGTGACGAGACCCAAATCAGCATCCAGTGCGACCACAGCTTTCGCGTGGGCAATCTCGAAATGCAGAGCGTCGAAACAGCGCTGTAGGCCGCGCCCTTTCTTGATGGTGTCGCCGAACAGATGCCCAAACACCTGCTCGCTCTCGTCAATGATGATCAGGTCGAATGCCTTGCGCGCGGATTTGCCGGTCGATTCATTGTATTTGGGTAGGCTATCCAGGGTGACGACGAGTGTCCGCAATGGCCCTTCCGGATCGTTCTCGGCATCCAAGTAGCAACGCAGTCCCAATTTGGCGGCAAATTCCCGGGATAGCGACTGCCGATGACTAACCAGCAGCACAGATTTTGGCCAATCCTTCGGTGCAATGTCCCTGCGAATTTGGGCTGCTCGAATTTGTTGCAACAGAAACCGAAGCGCTTCGGTCTTACCGGACCCCTTAGGACTCTTTACCAGCGTGATGCCAGGCTCGTAGCCAAAGGGTGGTAAGAATGGTTGTTGAAGACGTTCAAAGCGCGGTGCCGGCGGATAGAACCGATCGAGACTCACAGCGTCCTCAATGATCCGACTCTGGTCCGCAGCCGGTTCCTCGGACAAGCGGTCGAAGGCGTAGAAGTCGTAACCGTCCTGCTCGTGGCCCGACCAAAACGTCACCCTGCAGGATGAGCAGTAGATGCCGATCTGTCCAAATCGCGATGAAACTGCGAAGGCGCTGGGGTCATCGTCTTCATGGTGAGGGCAGTGCACCCGGGTGCAGTGGGTCAGTTCGTCAAATCGGATGTGTCCGCCGCCGGCGACCTTAACCAGTTCAGGACCCGCAATCCTCCGCACCGAGACTACCGGCAAGATCCCGCGGGGCCGTCGTGAAGCCTGGGCGTCGCGGCCGCGCGCGATGAGATCGGCGACAATGGCCGGAGGGATCGTTCTGCCGATGCGAAAGACCGTAGCGTTGCTGGCACCAAAGAATAGGCGCGCGCCGTCAGTCACGGTAGCGTCGCTCGTCATCTTCAGCGCAATACCAAGCTGAGCGTCGGCCCAGTCGGTGGCGTTCAAGATCGGTTCGTGAAGGAGAAAAATGATCCGGAACCGATGGTGCTCGGCGGTGTGCGAAACGGTGGTGTGGATCAGCGAGGCGTGGTGCAGCACGAAGAGGTGATTTCTCGCCTCGTCCAGCGTCATGCCGCGATCAACGTCGGCGGCCAGGAAGCCGGCACAGACGAAGTTGACGGTCTTGCGGTTGCCGCCGCGATACTGCGGCGCCAGTGGACGGCCGGCGCGAACGAAATTAGCGATCTCGTCTTCGGACACTTCGAGGAGCGTCCAACCCCGGCCGAGTTGGCGGCGGGTGGCCTCGTCGGGCTTGTCGAGGACACCCGGATGCACGCTGAGAGAATATTTGGGGTCGCTAAACATAAACCTTCAGCCGGTTAAAAAGCCTTGCCCGTGAAATAGCCCACAATGGAGATCGCCGCCTCAAGGGGCGGCGATCCAGGTGCGGACTATTGGCTTTGATCAGTCCTGCGGTTTCGGCGCGTTAACAACGCAGTAGGTAGTCCTGTCTCCAAAGGGCAGACGCCAAACGCCTTCCTGTGCGATATCGCGAAAAGCCGGATGCGTATGTATGAACGTTGCAACGGTGTGGACCAATGAATCGAAATCGACCGGGCCCACCGTCGTTGCAACCGCACTAAATATCGCGGCTTGCGTTGCACGAACCATGTCGTCGTCGGCCGTTTTAAGCGACAGCGCAAACGCAACCCAATCCGCTGGAACTTTGACGTTTAGGTGGTCCCAGATCACCGCGCCAGCCTTGCACCATTCGACATTTGGGCGGCTAATACGGCCACAGCAGTCTGCCCAGAGTCGATCAAGAGTCTCCGTCGAAGCACCATCGGGATTACCGATGTAGGTGTCGGGATCTACGGCAACAACGACCTTCCCATCCATCGGATCTGGCCTGTCAATGCGCGGCCTCGACATGAAAAGCGCTTCAGCCGAGCCCGGCGAGGCTTCCGACGAAAAAACACCTCAGACAATTCGCTGCCCGATTGCACCACAATCCCGGCTTGCGCCTCTTCCTCCAGCGCCTCCTTGAGCTCGTACCGAAGCCAATCCAGAGCGTTCGGCATCTGGGCATCGATTTCTGCCTGAACTTGCACCGACGGCCGCGGCCAGGGATCGGTGCCGGTGTAATACCGACTGAAGCCCCGCCGATGTCCTTTAAGTAGGACCTTCAATACCCGGACGACCGTCCCAGGTACGATTGCGGCACCATCCTCAATCACCTCGTGGAGTAGCTGCAGCGCGTCGCGCAATGGCTCGCTGATTTCGTCATCGATCCACGCCAAACCGAACATGTCCTTCAGTTCGGTGTTGAACTCAATCGCGTCGCGGATGTCCCTTTCGTCTAAATTGTTGAGCTTATTATTATCGTACGCGTCGCTCGTTTCAGAGATTTTTTCAGGGTCGAGGACACGCGCTCCACCCGACAGCAAGAGCACCCTCCGATCGGAAGGCGTGCTCAAGCCGGCGACACGGTCTGCCAAAGCGATGCAATGATTGCGAATCTTATCGGCGTGCACGGCCATCACCACCCATTCATAATCATAATTGGTCGTTCGGCTTTTGGCTTTAAGCCACGCGTCAATTTCCTTCATCGCATGAGTTATCAATGGCACGACGATGGCCACGACGTCTTTGGCGCTCTCCAAGTCTTTATCCAGTCCAACGGACGCGAGAGAATTATTCATGGTGTGAGGCTCTCCAATGCATTCGCACACGCGCCGGTCGCCCTCGGCGACCAGCCGTGTCGAGCCTCAACATGTGCGTCGGCCATCCGCGCTAATAAAGGTGCGAATAAAAGCGCTTCTTGAAGGGTATCCGGAAGTCTTAGTCCCCTGTTCGGATCGGTCCTTTGCTCGGCCCGCCCTCACCTCTCCGGCTTTTCTATTTTGATCCTAAGAAAGCGCATGGCCGACTTGACCCCAGTCCACTTTTTCAATGATGGAATTGGATCCGGACACTTCCGGAGGTAAAGTTTGGCAAGCTCATCAGTTCGATATTCATTGTTTTCGTCCGCAATTGCTTGCAGCTGTTGCACTAGATGAGCAAATTTCTCCCCTCTCCGTGGTCGGCCTATTTTCCCGTCCGTGTAGTGGACGCTAGCCAGCATGTTGATCAGGTACCCAAAGTGAAATGGATTTTGTGGGCTTAAGCCCGCGGAACGGAAGAGACGCAAACCGTCTGGTTCTAGATCTTCCGTAAGGTCAGCGACGATCTGAAAAAGCTCGCCAATCTCCTCGGGCGCTGTATCGCGGCTGTAGTGCGGACCATGAATCTCCTTGTCCGCCAGAAGTTCAGTCAGCCCGTCGTCGATCCGTTTCTTATAAGTTTTGTCCACCATGCTTGCACCCGATTTCAATAATAAACACTACATGAGCGTCTAGACCTCAACCGGCTGACTCTTAGCAGTTTGCAGTACGATGGAGAATGGCGTGATCCGAGCCGATGACGTGGTTGACAACGGGACGCTCGGTGATGTGTTCGCGCGTCGCCAACATGGGCGGGATTCGCGTCAATAACTCACGTAACCTGATCGTCCTGGTTTCCAACAACAGCGACCCGACCCACCGTAAGGAATGGAAAGACGACGTTCTGCACTTTGCAAGCTTGCAAATTCTAAGCGCGCCGGGATGGCCGTCCATCTATTCGAGGTGTTCGAGAAGTCGAAGTATGTTTACGCTGGCGAGGTCGAACTCGCTGACGAGCCCTACGTGTCAGATCAGCAGGATGCCCGCGCCGACGATCGGTTCGTGTGGGTGTTTCCGCTTCGCCGAAAAGCGCACCCGGCGTCAGATGCCGTTGAGGTACAGGATCAATCCCGGAGCCACCTTCCCCACGGCGCCTATGCGGTCATCGATGCCGATCTTACAGACGAACAGATCGAGTTGGTAAACGAGACTTTGGACCGGCTCAGGCAAGCCGGCGTGCCCGTCTTGGACCAGCGGGACATTGAGCTGAAACGGTACGAAAAAGCGCTGGCTGTTTGGCACAAGACGGTGCTCGATCACGTCCGGTCGACCGTTAGGGACTTGGTCGCAAAGCGCAAGCGTTACGCGAAAGCCGCAATCTGTGAATTTCATCTAGTCGACGACGAATTGAAGATCAATGCAGCAGCACCGAACAGGAATTACGCGACGCCCTAAGCTTCTTGGACCGGGATGACGTTACTGGTATAAACCAGGTGTTCGACGAGGCGATGCGTAGCGTGCCGATGCCCGAGGTGCCGAAGTCGTTGCGGGATATGGTCGAGAACGAACCCATGCTGGCCACTGAGATTGAAAGCGCTGGGGTCAAACGAATCGACCCTGCTAGGTTTCGGGACTTCACCTAGTGGCGGTCGGCCGATGCGTTGCAACGATGCGACGACGAGGCCGACATCTGCTACGTGTTCTTGTCTTTCAGCTATGGCGCCAAGGTGAACCTTGCGGAGCTGAGCCGCATCATGGGGCTACCCGGTAAGCCCGATTGGGTCGACGGCAACCAGGTGAAGCTTACTTCAACGATGGCCGTATTCCGCGGCAATTGGATTGATAGGTTCGGCCACGCGGGCTCTAGACGACGTCGCGGCTAACATTTCTGCGAATTGGTGAAGTTTGTCCGCTGCGCTCATTTTTCCCTTTGCCTTCAACCCATCCCTACGGCCGGCACATGGCGACGCAGCGGCGCCCGCCATTCCGGCTTAACGTTCCGAACCGTCGTTGCTATGGCTAACAAACTGCAGGTCGTTTGGCGTGTTAGTGACATGAGAGAGAGCCGGCCCGTCGTCTTCATATCTCGCTGCGAGATCAAGAAGCCGCCTTTTGATGAATGGGTCGGCTTTCTCTGCAAGATCACGTACAGTTTGGGCGCGCTGTTTCTTAAATTCGTCGTCCAACATGATAGGCCCCCAACACAACAAACAAGGTGCAATGAAAGTAGTATACCGTTTTGGGCTAGTCGCGAAAAGCCTCGTCTTCCGATAGGACCGGAACCTGCAAGCTTTTACCGCGGCTGCAGTCGTACTTTCTTGGGCTCAAGGGCGCGATCAATTGCCGTCTTCGCGGCGGTGATGGCATCACCCCAGACGCGCGCCGGCGCCCCTCCTGAAACCGGACAGACCATTTCCACTTTCTGTCGACGCGCTGCGCCACCTTAATCTCGAAGCCTCGATACTCCATGCTCTAGCTCCACTCCTCCTGGGGACGCTGGTCCGGCCGCGGCGGATCTGAGCGCGTCGACAACAAAGCCCGCCGGTTCACGCCGGCGGGTTTCTCTTGCGGTGTACTGCCCAGTAGACCTAAGCTGTCGCCCACTGGTTCAAAAAGGGAGCGGACAGTGGCGACAGGTACGGTAAAGTGGTTCAACGCAACTAAGGGATTTGGGTTTATCCAGCCCGACAGCGGCGGCAAGGATGTTTTCGTGCACATTTCAGCGGTTGAGAAAGCCGGCCTGAGTAACCTCAATGAGGGTGCCAAGGTGAGCTATGAAGAAATGAGCAACCGGGGCAAAACGTCCGCGGAAAATCTAAGAGTCGGATGAATTCAAGCCCGCCGGCTGACGCCGGCGGGCTTTGTTCTGCCGAATTATCCGCAGACCCACGTGATTGACGACCGCGTACGCGATGTTCGGTCATCACTTTCAGCGGCTCGTTTTCGTCGGCTCAAAAGGCAATTGCTTCGCCGATCCGCAAGCACGAGCCACTGATGATGGCCACGTCGGCTGAACATGGGTCACCAGCGGGCTTCGACGTGGGTTGGATGCAGGGACCGCAAACGCAAACCCCTGCCGGTGAAGTCGGCAGGGGTAAGCAAACGAGGTGGATGACGAGCGCGCGAGCAAGGCCCGGTGGCCCGTCAAGGACCCTTGCGGCACCATAAAAACCGATCACGCCCGGCCCTTCAATGATACTGATGTATAGACCAGTGGCCGCTTTTGACTCGCTTATCCAGCAGCCGCGGTCTGCAGGCTCCCGTTAACGTTGACATAATCGAGGTGAGGGCGGCGGTGATCGTGCGGCTGCTTGGATGACGCCCACGCGGTGGTGGTGCCGCATTCACGCAGCATATTTCACCCGGTGGGCCGTAGAGCCGATCTGCGGCGATTTTGCTGCTCCAGCCGAGAAGCGCCGCGGCGCGACTAAGCCGACCTTTTCTGCGTCAGGTCCAGCAGTGCGCGACGCGCGACAGTCTCCAATTCACCAAGCGTCGTTCCGCCAGCGCGTGCACACTCGATGATTCGTTCGGCAATATATTTCCGCTCTTCGTGGCGACCGCCATTTGGTAGCTCGCGGCAGACCTGTTCAAGCGTTACGTCCATCTTGGCTTGGATACGATCGCCGAATTCCCTCATGATATGCCCTCCAGCCTGACCATTTCCTTTCACGAGCTTATGTGACAGGCCGCCAACTGAGGCAGCCCTTTACCGGATTTCTAGTTCTTTGATCGCCAGGGCCGAAATCTGTGCAGGGTCTTTGATACCAGTCTGCGCGATCTTGATGATCTTCTTCGCGATCATTTCCGTCAGGGGATCGTCGCGATCCTTGACGCAGAGGACCTGTAACGCGCGGTCGTAAGCTTCTGTAATGCGGCTAACCTCTTTCGGTCCCATCGTGTGGATTTGTAGATGTAGATAGATAGCCATTTCTCACCTTCCCAAGCCCGTGCAGATGACAAAGGACATCATGAGCACGGGAACCCGTTCACGGTAAGTAACGGCCAGCGACGGCGAGTTACCAAAGAAACGGCCCCAGCGGGGGGCTTTGGGGGTCAACCGCTGGGGCCGTCCTTGCTTGTGCCGGGCATGCCCTCCGCAAACGCTCCCGGCACGTACCCGACCAGTCAAATCCGTTTTCGCCGCGGAGTCTGTCCGAAATCCGACAGACGGGGAATTACCACCATAGCATTCTAAGTGCATTGGGCCTTGGGGGAAGTGCATGTCCAACTCGAAAGACGGGCCCGTTTGCCCGACCTGCCAGCACTCTATGACGCTTGAACTTCAACCCAGCGGGATGCCTCCACGCACCTTTCAGTGCCTCAACTGTGAGCGGCCGGACCCGATGAAGTCGCCGGTGGTTGCGAGCATCTTGAAGGCGCTGCAGCCGCCGAAATAGGGGGCTAGGTCTCAGCACACCCTCGGCTCTTGCGGGGGTCTCGTCCATCTGCTTTTGTGCACCCGCATATCAAATTAGGCCATTCAGGAGCCGCCTCTCCCGTATTCATACGGGGAGCGACGAAACGAAACTGAAACAGAGCTGAGGTAAGTATCCGCAGCACCGAGGGCGACGATTTCAGTACGGCAGAATTATTTTAGTCGGTGGGCCGCAGAGCAATCTGCGGCCATTTTGCTTTTCAGTGCAGTGCCAGCGCAGCGGCACACGACACGAGTAGCAGGGCTATCCCGGAGGCGGTGAGGGCGAGGAAGACGTGGCCCATGTGATGGGAGCCTCTGGAGCGTTGCCAACGGCAATGCGTTTCGCTGGCATTCGTTCCGTGAGCCGGGACCGGCGAGCCGTTCGCCCTGACCTACAAGTGATGCGGGGACCATAGGTCTCCGGCAGGTCGCGCCAGGGTGCTCCCGACCGCAGCACCCAAAAAGTGCCATCGAGCACGCGACGGTCGTTTACACGCGGAACGCCACGCGGCTTGTTCGGCAGCATCGGTTTGATTGGCCCATTCGTAGTCGCTGAGTTCGTAGCGCATGATTCGAGGCTCCGGTTTCGGAGCTTGAATCACGTCCACGGCCGCCCTCGCCGAGCCGCTAATAATCTGAATTTACTTCCGCTTTCGGCGAGATTGTGTTGAAAAACTCGAAAATCGCGGGGCTCCGAAAATCTCGCAAATGTAGCGCATTGGCGATTTCAGCCGCTGCAAGGCTCTGTAGAATCGATACGAGGGCCAGCGATCGCTTTTGCGGTAATTGATGTGGTCCCCTCACCTCGCAGCGAGAGTGACGCACCAGCGGTCCTGAGAATTTTCAGTCGTCAGCGAAAAAGGACTTTTTCAACACAATCAGGGGTAAAGCGGAAGCATGCCCGATATTGCCAAACCGGTGCGATCGACCCAAAGCGGGAGCAATTACTCGATCACCCCGTCGGCGCGGACGAGCAGCGCAGGGGGCACAGATAGGCCAATGCGCGCTGTGGCGAGCAGGTTGACGGACAACCTCCATACATCGGGCTGCTTCACTGGCAGCGCTGCCGGAGCGGCGCTCGCACGATAGGCAGAGTGCCCGCCATAACCGCTTCAGCCGATGCGCACTCGCCGTGTGACCTGCCCGTTACTCTCCCAGTAGGTGCGCTTGTTGACGATCGACGGGTCGTTCATCGCCGGCTGAATCCGCCCCACGGTGTCGACAGCCCGCGAGGTGATGCCGTGCTCGCCAGGCAAGGCGTCGTTCCAGTCCAGCGCCCATAACTTCCAGGCAAACTCGGCCTCTTCGCTTCGGTCGATGGCTGCCGACAGCCATGGACCGTCGTCGATCCGCACTTCTACCCGAGCGACCGGGCTGCCCCAGGCCGCACCGACTATCCGGTAGCGGCCGTCTTGCCGCGTCACGCGGGCGGGCGCTGACGCGAGCAACGTCCGGCCGACGGAGGTTTCGACAGCTAGTTTCTGGCCACCGATCTGCTCCTCCCGCAGGGTCACGTAGTCCCGCCCCATGAAGCGGCCCTCATAGCGGGTGTCCCGCACCTCGATGCGGGCAAGCCACTTGACGTTGGCGATGCCGTACCAACCCGGGGCGATTAGGCGTAACGGGAAGCCGTGTGCCTGCGGCAAAGGCGCCCCGTTCATCTCGTAGCAAAGGAGCAAATTGGGGTTCGTCGCGTCGGCGATCGACATGCTACGGCCGAACGGCGCCCGTATCTTGATGTCGCGCACCTGCTCTTCGCCGGAGTCGGCCCCGTAGAAGACAACCTCGACACCGCCGTCACGGATGCCAGCCTGTTCGAGAAGGGGTGCTAGCGGCGTGCCGACCCATCTGGCGGTGCCGATACCGCCGGTGAAGAAGGGAAAGCCGCGATTTCCGGCACATTCCATCGTGTACACAACGTCGCGCCGCGGCAGCGCCATGAGTTGATTGCGCGTAAGGGTCAGCGGCTGCCGTACCAAGCCGGTCACCATCAATGTCCAGTCCCGCGGGTCAATCGCCGGAAAGCCGTAATGGCCAACGGCGAAGAAACGGTCGTTCGGCGTCAACCAGGCATCGACCTCCTCCCAGCGCAGCTGTTTCGGCACGATCTGGACAAAAGGTCCAGGCGGCGGCGGCGGCTGATCCACCCAGGGGATGACCGTCTCTCCGGGCCGGCTTGGGAAGGACCAGGCGGGGAAAGATACATTGAGGAGAGTAAGACCCGCCGCGGCTGCCGTGCCGCCCTGAAATAAGAATTCTCGACGCCGGACATCTCTTGCTTCCATCCTTGCCTCCTCCAACAGAACCAAAAATCGGAACTAGGAAGGGCGGGAGCGCCACGCGTCTCTCAGCCATCGCCAGCCGGTAGCCTTTTTGGGCGATGGTGGCCAAGCCCTATACCCTGCGGGCGAGGTCGTCTACCGAACCCGCTACTTTGCGATACTAGGACGCCAGCGGCGAAGGGCCAGCGTGCCTGTCCTTACTGCAGTGATCTACCTCGAAGGGGTCCCCGTTCTAGAGCTGAAATCGGGGCCGATGACGTCCGCCCTTGGGACGATTGAGACATGCCGACGGTCTCTCTAGGTTAAGCAAAGTGGGAGGAGAAATTTTCAGAGGAGCTGATGGCCGACAGCGGCCTGATCAACGTGCGAACAAGAATCTTCGAGCGCCGCTAGCCTTTCATCGGCCGCTGAAGCTCTACAGATGATACAGCAAGCTTTCGGCGCCTATCGCGCCGTGGCGGCGGATCTTACTAAGGAGAGGAAGGCTGAGGCGTGGGCGGAGGTCGCGGATTGCCTCAAGGAATTCGAGGCAGCGGTTTCGCAACGGAGCTTGAGGTCGCAATTTGCGCGGGAGCGAAAACCGGCTGGGTTCTTGATGTCGATCGTGCTGCACGTCTCGTGTTGTCGGATTTGGGGGCGCTGCAAGACTGCTTTGGGTCATCTGCGCTGACACGGTTGCCCGGAGCCTCCACCAGTACTCTCAGCTCCAGACGCCAAGGCCCCTCCACTACGGTGGCCAAACGGCCGTGACCGAGATAGGCTCGCCTTAAGCATCCGCTGCGTGTCAAGAAAAAATTGCCCAGTCACTAAGGAATGGAGATCATCATGCGCACGATTGGACTGGTGATTGCATTCGTAGTCGGGTTGATCGCAACGGCGTCGGCACAGAAGGCCGAGATTGAGGCGGTCAACGCGAAATGGACCGAATTCTTCAACAAAGGCGATTTTGCTGGAGTTGCGTCACTCTACACCGCTGATGCGGTCGCATTCCCGCCCGGTTCTCCGATGGTGCACGGCCAAGCGGCCATTGGGGCAATGTGGAAAAGCATGGCAGAGCAAGCTAGCGATCCGAAACTCACAACCCTGGACGTCAAGCCGCTCGGTCCCTCCGCGGCACGCGAGATCGGAACCGTCAGCCTGAAGACTAAGGGCTCGACACCGCAGGAAGTGACCGTGAAGTATGTTGTGGTTTGGGAAAAGGTCGGAAATGACTGGAAGCTCGCGGCCGATATCTGGAACGATGGTAAGTAGGCTACTGGCGTGGGTCCAGATTTCAACATGGCTGCACCACCAGCGTCGAGAGTACGCTGATCTCATCTTGCCGTGCGCCAGGCGGTAGTCTGGACGATCCGAGTGTGCCTTCAGAGCCAAGCCAGTATTTTGGACGAAGTCTGCGCGATGTTGACACGACCTCAATGCCGACATTGCCGATTGAACAATGACCGGTTTGGGTCATCCGCGTCATTTCACCGTTCATCGATCACTACCGATCTACCCCGATAAGCAGACATCTTCAGTGCAGCGGACTCCCAAGTGCGCCGCAGTTCATATGTTTGAACGCGGTCTGCCATGATCCTCTCTCACTGCATTGGATGTGCGCAGGGTCGGCAGATTTGCGTCATCGATAGTCGGAGTTGTGCATCGAGCCAGATTAGAGAAAGGTCCGCTTTTGGCAGATTTTGTTGCAAAAGTCTTTTGGGGTGACGAAGAAAATTTTCAGGGACGCTGACGCGTGTTGCACGTGGCAACGTGAGGAACTACGTCGTTCCTCGGAAAAACGACCACGGACCTGCGTAGCGGCGTGATGGCGCTTCGCAACGTTACAGCTCTCTGAAGTTCACCTTTCGCGAGATTTTCGGGATCGTTCGATTTTCGACTTTTGCAACACAATCGGGTGAAAAGCGGACATGATGTTCGTACCGTCTCTCACCCTCACTTCGTTCGGGTGAGCGCCCTTCGGGCGACCGCAGGTCTCGATCAAGCCGGATCAGTTTCCGTTCGCAAGCCAACCATGACCGCGCGGCTGCCATCGTGTGCGGTTATGGCTGAGGACATCACTTTGCTTCTCAGCAAAATGATCCGTGCGTATTACGGCTTTCGGTATCATCGGACCAGAAGAACCACCATCGTGGTCGGGACCGGCAGTGCGGTGAGTCCCTTTACCCTCCTTGTCTGCGCAGGGTTTTGGTACGACCGATCCGACGATCATTCCACCCTTGACGGTCTAAAGCTTTCCCGTCTCTCGTCAGGCTTTTGTTTAGCGACCGTGCCTGCTTGGGTCGTTCATTTCTAGGAAATGCCATCGAGGTCAGATGACCCAGATGCTCCGACCAGTGTCTCAGGCCACCGGGGTTTTCCACACGTACTCACCTATTCGGAAGGGTGTGGAGCGCTGCCAATGCGCCGATACTGAGATGTCCCGTTACTTACTGCACCCACCTCAGTGTTTTAGACCGCGACCGTCGCGGTGCAGCGATGTGTCATGTCGACAGCTGAAATACGCGGCCATCCCGGCTTTGCGTGGGCGGGCGTAAGCGACCGGCAGCGTTATCGGGGGAGGCCCAACTCGGGCGAGATCGGATCTCCTTACATGGATCGCAACTACACTGGGAGACACGCCGACTTTTCGGAACGTCCGCTCATCGAGGAGGAGCGGAAGTCGTCGGTATGCGGCTAAACCGACGCGATTGACGCGAAGCGGACACTCGCTCAGAGAGGGGGAGCTATGTCCGCCGTCCAGCGGACAAATGCGACATTTGACTAGCTTGCTGTTTCCAAACAGCTGCTGTCTGCTCCCTCTGCGATAATTTGGAGGAGCGGACATGAATCTATGGACCGGAATTGCGATGCTCTTGGTCGCGGCCATCCTTATCTTTATCGGCCTGCCGAACAGGACGGGAGAGCCTTCAAGGTTTCTACGGTTCGAGGCGGCACTCGTTCTTTATCCTCCGATCGTTCTGGTGTTCCTGGGGCTTGGCGCGGCCGCTATTATTAGCTCATTGACCAAGTAGGGCTCTGCTACCTGGCATCGAAACTAAACCCGGCCTTCACCGGCCGAGCGAGCTAGGAAATATCCGATGATACCCGTTGTAGGTCCCATCGTAATTGCCGCGGCGGCAGCCTTGCTCTGGTACATGCGGCCGAAGCACGGCCGCCCCCATCGGTGGGCGACTGCACCGGTACTCCAAGCGCTCATCCCGCTCGCAATTGTAGGCATATTCGCCGCAGGTGTGATCCTGACGATTTTCGGGATTTAGTTGCAGGAACTCGTCTAGAACATCGTCACGCTTGGGCTGGCGTTGGTCATGGCCGCCGTAGTCTGGCGTCCTTAAGATACTGCGCGCATTTCACGCAGGGCTCGTTGGCCGCGCCGGTTCCGCCGCTCGCCTCATCAGCGTATGCTGGCTCAAAGGGAGCGGCGAATGCAAAATGCCCGCGTGTCTCTCTTAGCGTTCTTTCCTCTCGGGCTTTCGGGAGGCTTACGGTGACGCGGCAGCTCTGACGCTCACTGGCTTGCTCTTTGCCATCTTGGGGTTGGACCAGCGGAACGGAATGCCCCGCCTGCTGCCATACAACTGGGTTGCGATCCTGTTTCCACCGATGGCACTCGCCTGCATCGCTTTAGGCATCTCGATGATGGTCGCCGAAGTATCGGGACGTTAAGGCCGCTTGAGTTGTTGGCCTCTTCCTACCTCAAACCGACGGTCTCATGTCCGCCCTTGGGCACGTAACCGGCTTGGCTCACTATGTCGGTTCATCGGGGTAAAGCGGACGTCACCCAAGACTACGCCGACGTCTGGATCGCCGGAAAACAGGCGCAGCGCAGCCGGGCATCTCGTTTCACCGTTATAGCCTGCTGCCGTCGGCAAGGATGATCATCGCGTTGACCGCGATGCTAATAGTCAGAAGGACGCCGAGCAGCACGGCCAAGCGCATGGACTTTCTCGACATCCATTCCGCCAAAACGGCGCGCCGTTCCTGAACAACAACCTGCGCACACATGACCCATTCTCCATTCCGTTCGGTCGCGATTTTCGACCACACGAGAGAGATCGGTCTGCTGGCATATAAAATCGAGAGTACGAGCCGGTCGGCGTTATAGGGACGTTATAAATGTCCAATGCTGATGCTCGCTGATCGCGGTAGCCGGCGACGGGCTCACGAATGCCCTTTATTATTGGCATTTAGCGGACTGTCTCGACATTCGATCAATTCGTATGAGGGAACGTGGGTGCTTTCCGACCAAGACTCTAGCGCAGCCCCGCAGATCGTGCAGGCGGCGTCACCGGTATGCGGTACCAAGAACTTTTCTTCAGTGCGTCTGTACTCGGCGCCGCAATTGCATTGAACAATTGTAGCCATCGCGGGAATATGGGCTCCGAACCTTCCATTTTCCAGTGAGTAAGCCTGCCATACCAAACTGACCCAGTACCGAATTTTGGCAGTCGTAGGCGGAGGCGGGGAACCATCCAGGCCCATAACGTTTTTGCGGTGTTGTGGAGGCTCCCTCATGGGTAACGAGCCGAATAGCCACCGTACCGCCGTCGTACTTTTTCGCTGTTGCGGCGATAATCGCAATGCTCGCGGCAGCCGTCACGACGTTGAGCGGATCAAAACAAGGACGGCCAGCAACGAAACCCCGCCCGGCACGACGGGTCTCGCCAAGCCACGCCCGCCACTGGATCGCGCACCAGGCCAGCCGGTGACAGGCAACTAACTGAGCGGCCACATATCCGGCCGGCCAGTGATCCGCATGTCTCCTGGACGAGCAGCTCGCGCGGTGGAAGCGCGATCATGGATCGCTCATTGTTTCTCGCCAGGCTCATGGGGCCGACATTCGTTGCCATAGCGCTCGGCATGCTGATCAATCTCGGCATGTACGAAAGCATGATCGCGGAGGCGCTGCACACCGGCATCGTGTTCTATCTGTCCGGCCTGCTCTCGCTGCTCGCGGGCCTCGCTATCGTCAACCTGCAACAATAGATGGCAGGTGAACTGGCGCCTGATTCTCACGGTTCTGGGTTGGCTGATGAGCATTGGTGGCATCATGCGCATCGTCTTGCCGCAGTTCGCCGTTGCGGTCGGCTCGACCATCTATGGCGGACGCGCCGCTACTATCGTGGCGGCGCTGGTAGTCGGTGCGCTGGGCGCTTTCCTGAGCTACAAGGGCTACGTGCCGAGCGCCTGAGGTGCGGGAAAGCGATGACGTTTGAACTCAGGATACTCGCCCTAAGCGTCGTTCTTGGACTGGTGCAAATCGTGCTTGCCTCGCATGCCGCGAGCTTGCAACGCGGTTATCTCTGGACCGCCGGTCCACGCGACGAGAGTGTGCCCCCGTTGACTGGAATAGCGGGCCGGCTGGAGCGGGCACTACGCAATTTTGTCGAGACGTTTCCGCTGTTCGCTTCAGCCGTCCTGATCGCGCATGTTACGAACACCCACAGCTGGATGACAGAATGGGGCGTCCAACTCTACTTTGGGGCTCGTGTTGCCTACCTCGCCTTGTATGTGGCGGGTGTATTTCTCCTGCGCTCACTCGTGTGGAACGTGGCGACCCTCGGGATCGCGATGGTGCTCTTGTCACTCGTCTGAACCATGAGTCTGCCGTCGAACATGCGGCTTGCTCAGGGCCTTGTCCGAAATTGGCACGTTTGAGATATGCCGACCGGCGCTGAAAATGTCGGCTCCGAGGGGTAGACCGGAAGTGACTGACGCATGGCCAGAATGACGAGATTGACTAAGTCTCGTGGCCAAAAGGACTCGTTGAATCGGAGCAAACATTTAGCTGGGTTGAGCGCGCCACCGAATGGATCGCTGCCGATCGGCCTTGCGCCGAGAGCCAAGCAGGCAGACTCTCACGCTCGGCGTTCGGCTCACTCGGAAGATTGGGTAAAGTCACCGCCAACGACTATCGATCTTCCTCTGAGAGAATGAGTAACGGCAAGTCCACAAGGAGGCGAAAATGTCGAGAGATCGTAGAGAGTTCATGAAACTCGCCAGTGCCACGGCGGCAGGCGTGGGCACGGCATGGGCTGCGACACCGGCCGCCGCCCAGATGAGCGGGCAGTTCAAGTCTATCAAGGCGTTGGCATTTGATGCCTACGGCACACTGTTCGACGTCTTCTCAGTTACGGCGTTGTGCGAGCAGTTGTTCCCTGGCAAGGGCAACCAGCTGGCGCAAATCTGGCGGTTCAAGCAGTTGCAATACAGCCTAATGCGCAGCCTCATGGGCCGCCATCGCGACTTCTGGGGCCTGACCGAGGACGGGTTGGTCTGGGCGAGCAAGAATCTCCAGCTCGACCTGACGGCCGACAAGAAGAAACAGCTGATGGACGCTTATTTGAGCCTCGCGGCCTTCCCGGACGTGAAGCCGGGTCTCGATGCACTGAAGAAACAGGGGGTCAAGCTTGCGATCCTGTCCAACGGTGAGCCCAGAATGCTCGAGGCGGCCGCGAAAAGCGCAGGCATCCGCGATGTGCTCGACGAAATCATCAGCGTCGAGGAGGTGAAGATCTTCAAGGTCAGCCCGCGCGTCTACAACCTCGCGCCCGAGCGCATGAAGGTAAGCAACCCCGAGCTCGGCTTCGTCTCGGCGAATAACTGGGACGCTGTCGCCGCCGCGTCGGCCGGACTGCGGACATTTTGGATTCAGCGCAGTACCGTCGAAGTTCCCGAGGAATTGGGATTCCAGGTTGATACAACCGTCAAGGCGATCACCGAACTCGCGCCGCTGCTGCGCGGCTAAGCACTGGTAGCCCATCGCTCAAGAAGACTATAGGGTCTGTACCCAAGGAGCGGTTCTGAAGATCGGCCGTGCTAACGGAGAGTGCCGAATGTCCGGGTTTGGCACATCACGTCACTTAGCGCGGTGCAGCGAGATGTCCGGAGTTGGGGGCAAACCGGAAGTGGTTTGCCCACGGCCAAAATGACGCGATTGACCGTAACGGAAGTGCTGCGAACGTTCGATTCAATCCGCGTTCCCGCCGCTAGGTCCCCACTCAAGCACCACTGCTGGTCGCGTTCACGATCATCCTCGCGTTTCGTAGCATCCAATTTCCGTTCTCAGGCGCTTTTTTGCTCGCGACGCAAGAAGGTCGTCGCTCACGTCCAATACAACGTCCGCATGCGTGTAATTGCGGAAGCTACCGATGCCGGCCGGGCGTCCGAGCAGATAGCCCTGCACCTCATCGCAAAGTTCGTCCTGCAGGAATTGAAGCTCCGCGTCGGTCTCGACGCCTTCGGCCAGCACGGGCAGGCCGAGCCCGCGAGCAAGGCCTAACACAGCTTTAACAATGGTCGCGGCTTGACCGTTGGAGTTGACCGACTTGATGAACGAGCCGTCGATCTTGATCTTGTCGAACGGAAACGCGCGCAGATTTGAGAGTGAAGAGTAGCCGGTGCCAAAGTCGTCCATCGCAATGCGGATACCGAGCGCCTTGATTAGCCGCAGGGTGGTCAGAGCCCGGTTGAAATCGCGAACCAGCGCCGTCTCGGTGATCTCGATCTCCAGACGGCGCGGTGACAGGCCGGTTTCGAGCAGGATTTGATGTAACTCCTGGACGAAATTCGCATTGTAGAGTTGTACGGCCGAAACGTTGACCGCGACCGTCAATGGTGCGGTCCACACTGCCGCCTCGCGGCAGGCTGTCTTTAACACCCAGTCGCCGATCTCTAGGATCGCGCCGGTCTCCTCGGCAATCGGGATGAAAATTCCAGGTGAAATCTCGCCGCGCGTCGGGTGCTTCCAGCGTAGCAATGCTTCGAAGCCGGTGACCGTTCCGCTCTGGACTTCCTTCTGTGGCTGATACACCAGCCGCAACTCGTCGCGCGCAATTGCCAGTCGCAGATCATGTTCGAGCATACGGCGTTCGCGAACCTCGGCACCCATCCTTGCCTCGAAGAAGCGATAGGTATTGCGGCCTTCGGTCTTGGCGCGGTAGAGGGCCGTGTCGGCATGGGTGAGAAGCGACTGACGATCCGTCGCGTCCTCAGGATAAAGCGCAATGCCGATACTCGTCGAGACGCTGTTGGTCTCCGGCGTATCGCTTGTTGTGCGCAGCGCTTCCAAATGGTCTCGGCAAGCCGGCTTGCCGCAGCGGGATTCGCAACTCTAGGCATCAGAACGGCGAACTCGTCGCCCCCCAGACGTGCCATCATCTGACGCTCGTCGAGCACTGCGGTGACGCGAGAAGCCACGGTCTGAAGCAATGTGTCGCCTGCGGCGTGGCCGAACAGGTCGTTGACTTCCTTGAACCGGTCGAGGTCGAGGCAGAGCACGGCGAGACTGTCCCCCTTGGTGAGGGCGACAAGTTCCTGGTCGAGCCGCGCGTTGAAGTGGCTGCGATTGGGAAGTGAAGTCAACGGGTCGTGATGTGCGAGATAGTGGATGTGTTGCTCGGCCTCCTTGCGGGCTTGCAGATCGCGAACAGCGACGACGTGATGGGGCCGTCCGGCAAAAATGATCGGCCGGAGGATCAACTCAACAGGGGTCATCGAGCCGTCGAGATGGCGTAAATCCGTTTCGACCGGCAGGCTCGATCCAGACAGCAGTTTAGCGCGTGCAACCTGGTTCGGAAAACAGCGCTCAAGCCTTGCACCGACGAGATTGGCTGTCGATAAACCCGTCAGAATGGCAAAACTTGTGTTAACGGAGACAATCACCTCTCCGTCGCAAACCAGAAGCCCCTCAACCGAGGCATTCGCGAGATCGCGCATCCGGTGGACTTCAAGTTCCGAACGGCGATGATCGCGGATATCGAGCACGACACCCGCAAGTGCCAACCCGATAATGGCGAAGCTCGCGATTGCCACGCCCACCGCAAGCCATGCGGCTGGCAGCGCTGATTCCGAAACCGCGATGGCGGGGTCGGGAATGATCGACACTGCGCCCATCGCGGTGAAGTGATGACTGCAGATCGCGAGCGTCAGCAGCACGGCACCGCCGATCTTCCATTTCTCTTCCTTGCCATGAAGACCAACGGGAAGTGCGACGGCACCGATTCCCGCACCGAGTACGATCGATGCGACGACAAGAACGGGATCCCACAGGATGATGCCCGCGATTTCAAATGCAGCCATCCCGGTGTAGTGCATCGCGGCGATGCCACCGGCGACGATGGCGCCGCCAGTCCATGGCCCGTGGCGCCAGTTCGGAATGAGGGACATAGCAAGCCCTGCGCCGGTCAGCAGGATGGCCGCGATTAACGACAGGATGGTCAAGACAATATTATAGCCGCTCGGGATTCCCGGCGTGAACGCAAGCATCGCGACGAAGTGCGTTGCCCAGATACCGAATCCGGTGGATATGGCCGATACGGCGAGCCACCCGCGTCGCATGTGGCCGCTCGATTTGCGCGCATGATGGAGCAGATTAATCGCTGCGAATGACGCCAGGATGCAGATCACGGCCGCGAGGCCGACAAGCCTTAAATCGTGGGCGTAGGCGATGCAATTGTAGATTTTGAACATGTTACAATTCCGCAACGACGGGAATACCGCGATTGCGGGAAGATCTAGCAGTAATAGTGTAAGATGCAGTAAAAGCCGTCCGTCCCGCACGATAGGCAGGTCGGTGTATCATCAGATTGCCCGATGTGACCCTCAGGCCGTCGGGGGTGACCGAGCATGAGGTTCATGTGACATGACCGAATATTGGCACGGAACGGACATGCCGGAATGGTCGCTGAATGTCTGCTCTTGGGGGAACGGACGGCCGGCAGCTAAGTCGCAATGTCCGGAAATGACTATTTCGGACGTCGACCGGTTTCACGGCTCTACTTGTATTCGAACGCCTCGTTGGCGCAACTGTTGATGTTGCCGCGGCGTTCGAAATTGCAAAGCTCAGCCATGAAGACATTTGAGTCGCAGTGCTCGCGAGCCAGCAGGAATGCAGTCTCATGGCTGCGTTTGGACAGCTCTCAAGGTGGAGTAAGCAAGCCTTAACCAAACCGGGGTTACTCTCAGATCGGGCATTCTGAAGGGGCGTTTGTGTGCTGGCTCGCAGCCAGCCATAGCCGTGGCGCGTACAATGGCCATAGACCCAGAAGAACTCGTTACCTTGACCAATCACGGCAGTATGAAACTACGCTCCGCCGTAGCAAGAACGATGATCATGCCACCCAAGGAACGCAAGCGCGCGACAATCGTCCGTGTAGGTACGTCAGCCATTCTGAAGTTTGAGCAGATTAAGGATCTCGCAGCGCAATGGGAGTTAGAACCATCTCATTGACTTAGAGCGAAAGGGGCTGCGAGCGCCCGACGATGTGAGAGACTGCATCTATGGCTCAGCGGCTTCTGTGCAACGCGATATTGAGAGCATTGCACCAAACTGGAAATAGGTTCCGGAACTGGCCAGTGTCCGGCACTGATCAGCAGCCGCAAATTAAGCGTTGCTTTGCGCTTTGAAAATGCGTGATGATTATTATGCCGCTTACGTCCGTCGGGCCTCGTACTGTGATTTGAGCGCTGCCTTGAAGGCTTCGAGTCCGGACGTCGTTAGTCCGTTCCGAGTGACTAGACCGCGCTGAATTAGGTCTGCCGTTTCGACGCTGTCATCACCACGTAATGACCCGCCCCCGAAGAGCTTGATGAGTATCCTTTGTTGGCGGCGCGTAAGCTCGTTCCACGACATCATGCCGGCCCCATCACCTTCGAGTGAATCGCACAGTCGCTCTGCACAAATTAGTGACACGAGGCTAAATCGTGACGGTTCGGCACCCGGGCCCTGATTGCGAACGCTCGCTCCAAAAGTCAGCAGCATCTTCTGGCAATCTCGCTGCGAAAATCAGTCGACGAACCGGTCACCGATGTACTCGTAACAAGGGGCGATCAGGTGGCTGTGAACTCGGTTGCTGCAAATGTCGGCGCATGCTTCTCGGATTCGGGCTTCCTGCATTTGATCAAACGTTCGGAGAACGACTCTATCTTGGCAGAACATCTTGGGCGGCGCCGAGACATTCCAAGGCATCTGTTTCAGCAATTGATCGCCAAGGCGTCCGACGAAGTGAGAAGGAAACTTGAAGTCGAGCGGCCTGAGGCCGGGAATGCAGTTACTAATGTAGCCGGATTGTTGCACGCGATGTTTGGCCCCGCGTCAAAAAACTATTTCACCGCTAGAAGAGCCGTGGGCGCGCAGTATCAACTCGGAAACCTGGGTGAAGCCCAGATTCTTGAGTACGCCCAGTCCCGCAAACTCAATGAAGTTATCGTTGCGCTATCATTGTCGTGCCACTTGCCGGTTGACGTTGTGGAACGGGCACTGCTCGCCCCGAATAAGGAGACGTTACTGATCCTGTTGAAAGCCCTCGATCTGTCTTGGACAACCACGATGGCGTTACTGTTCCTCGGGAGCCCCGATTATCGGATTGCGACGAAAGATTTGGCCGCAATGGAAGCGGAATTCGCTCGATTGAACGTCGAGACGACCAAACAGGTGCTTAAAGCCTATCACTCGCGCAAGGAAGCAGCAGGCTCGAACCTGCGCTCCCGTCCTCAACTTCATGGGGTCTGAAATGCGGCTTACTCTAATGCTTGTGTCGACCAAAATGGGCTGAGGTAACACTTATGCTCGACCAAGCGTCGGACCGTCGGGGTCTGAACGTCCGCTAGTGGGCACTTTTCGGACCTGCCAGACAACCTGACGATGTCCGCTCGCCGGGGTAAAAGCGGACCTCCCTGGCTGAGCATTCCGAATTCCGAGTTTGATGCTGTGGACGGCTCCTCCACCGGCACGAGAGTGCCACGGCTGTGGGAGCAGTTGAGGCTCCCACGATTCGGAGGAGCTATCCATGCAACGGTTACGACAATCGGTCTCGATATCGCCAAGTCAGTCTTCCAAGTTCATGGGCAGGATGGCGCCGGCCAGGTAGTCATCCGCCGCCAGTTGAAACGACGCTCGATCCTCGCGTTCTTTCAGAAGTTACCGCCGTGCTTGGTCGGCATTGAGGCCTGCGCTTCGGCGCACCATTGGTCGCGCGAGCTGCAGACGCTGGGTCACAAGGTGCGGTTGATACCGCCGGCCTACGTGAAGCCTTACGTCAAGCGGCAGAAGAATGACGCGGCCGACGCGGAGGCCATTTGCGAGGCCGTCACCAGGGCCAACATGCGGTTCGTGCCAACCAAGACTCCAGAACAGCAGAGTGGCCTGGTGCTGCACCGCGCGCGCCATCTGTTTATCCGTCAGCAGACCGCGGTGATTAATGCAATCAGGGCCCATCTTGCCGAGTTCGGGATCGTTGCACCGGTCGGGCGTCACGGTGTCGAGGAATTGCTCAATGTCTTGGCCGATCCAAACGATAAGCGAGTTCCGGAGATAGCTCGTGCGTGTCTGTCGGCATTCGGAGCTCAATTGCGCAGGATCAAGGAGCAGGTACTGGAGTTCGACCGACTGATCAGGGCCTGGCACCGATCCGACGAGATGAGCATGAGGCTCGATGAAGCTCCCGGCGTCGGTCCGGTGCTGGCACTGCTGTGGTCGCTAGCGTTGCTGATCCAAAGTCCTTCCGATCAGGGCGCAACTTCTCGGCCTAATTCGGTATCGTGCCGAAGCAGCACTCGAGTGGAGGCAAGAACCGGCTCGGCAGTATCAGCAAACAAGGTGACCGCTATCTGCGCGGCCTGTTCGTGGCCGGCGCGCTCGCCATCATCCGTTACGCCAAGATCCATGGCACCAAGCATCGCCCCTGGCTCACGGCCTTGCCGGCGCGGCGGCCGACCAAGGTTGCTGCTATTGCGCTTGCTAACAAGCTCGCGCGAATGGTCTGGGCCATGATGGTCAAGGGCGAGCGATACAAGGAACCCGTCGCGCTTGCGGCGTAACGAGATCGCGCCGGACAACCGGCGTGATGTGAAGGTTGGGAGGGCGAACAGCACGTAATGCAGAGCCGGTCGATCCGGCGATCAGGACAACCCACTTGGGTCGAAGCATTGTCAAATGCGGGAGTTTGATCGGGACCTGATCCGCGGAGGGCATTATGGCCAGCGGTCATATGAACCGCGTCAAAAGGCCGGACACATGGCTGCACCGACCAATACTGCAAAACGTGAAGAAAGCCCTTTGCCAACCCGGAGCCGTCCACACATGACCCGAAAGACATTGCGCGCGAGGGCCGGCCGTGCCGTCGCGGCGGTTCATGCCGGCGGGGAAGGCCGTGGCCGCCTCGATCGGGCTTGGATCGCCTTTGATTTGGCGTTTCGGCTTCGGCATCGGGATCTTGGCGCCGTGGCCTGGCGAAGCCGACTGTGCCCCGCAACGTCGGTGTTTCAAAACCGGCTGCTGGCCCCCGCTCCCGAAGGGGAGTAAGCTGTCCTTTACCCACCCGGAGGCATACATGGCCAGGGAGCACGTAGAGCGATGGCTCACGGCCATCCTCGCCGCCGATGTCGCTGGCTACAGCAGGCTGACCGGCATGGACGAGGAGGGCACACACATCAAGTTGAAGGAACATCGGCGTATCCTTGTTGATCCCAAGATCAGCGAACATCGCGGGCACGTGTTCAAGAACACCGGCGATGGCATGCTGGCTGAGTTCAGCAGCGTAGTGGATGCGATGCATTGTGCCGTTGAGGTTCAGCGCGGAATGTCCGAGCGCAACACCGGTGTGCCGCAGGAAAGACGGATCGAGTTTCGCATTGGCATCAATGTTGGCGACGTCATAATCGATAGCGGTGACATTTTTTGGTGATGGTGTGAACGTTGCGGCGCGTCTGGAGGGCTTTGCTGAGCCGGGTGGCATCTGCGTGTCGGGTCGCGTGAAGGAGTACGCACAAGGCCAGCTCGACCTCGCCTTCGAGGACGCAGGTGAGCAGCGGCTCAAGAATATCGCGCGGCCGATCTGGGTCTATCGAGTGCGGCTCGAAGGCCGCGAAAGCGGCGGCGCTTACCGTTTCCCATAAGGCGTCGATCGCCGTCTTGCCCTTCAATAACATGAGCGGCGATCCGGAACAGGAATACTTCGCCGACGGCATTGTGGAAGAAATCATCACGGCCCTATCGCGCTTCCGTGGGCTGTTCGTGATCGCGCGCAATTCGAGCTTCATCTACAAGGGCCGGGCCGTGGACGTGAAGCAGGTCGGTCGCGAGCTGGGCGTAGGCTACGTGCTCGAAGGTAGCGTGCGCAAGGTGGGAAACCGGGTGCGCATCACGGCGCAGCTCATCGATGCGTCGACCGGGGCGCATCTGTGGGCGGATTGCTTCGAGGAGCGCTCGACGACATCTTCGATCTGCAGGATCGGGCTACTGTGAACGTCGTGGGCGCCATCGCGCCGCAGTTGGAGTGGGCCGAGATCGAGCGTGCTAAGCACAAGACGACCGGAAGCCTCGATGCCTACGACCACTATCTGCGCGGAATAGCGAGCCATCATCGGGGAACCAGGGGTTTAACAGGGAGGCTAATGAGGAGGCGTTGCGTCTATTCTACAGCGCCATCGAACTCGACCCCGAATTTTCCTCAGCTTATGGCATGGCTGCGTCGTGCTATTGCCCGCGCAAGCAGAATGGCTGGATGGGAAATAGCGTGCAAGAGATCGCGGAAGCCCAGCGCCTCGCTCGTCGTGCGGCGGAGCTGGGCCACTACGATGCGACCGCGCTCTGCAGGTCCGGCTATGCACTTGCCTACCTCGTCCACGACTTCGACGCGGGTGCCGCGCTAATCGATCGGGCGCTTGCGCTCAATCCGAACTTGGCATCGGCGTGGCGGGCCAGCGGTTGGGTGAAAATCTATCTTGGCGAGCCGGAATTGGCGATCGAACGCTTTACGCGTTTCATCCGCCAGAACCCACGCGATCCGGCCATCTTTGGGACGTACCACGGGATCGCGCTCGCTCATTTCTGCGCAAGCCGCTATGACGATGCGTCATCATGGGCAGAGAAGGCGATTGCACAGGCACCAAATTTCGCGCCCGCATTTCGTTTGGCTGCTGCATCCCATGCGCTTGGTGGGCGACTGGAGGGAGCGCAGAGGCCATGGCCCGCATGCGCGAGCTTGATTCCGCGTATCGGATCTCCGACGTCAAGGATCGGATCCCGTTTCGCCGCCCGGAAGATCTTGCTAGGTACGAAGAGGGGCTGCGAAAGCAGGCCTGCCGGAGTGACTGCACCCGGCGAGCAGGGGAGTGTTCGTTATTGGCGGTTTGAGGCGTGCCGACGGACACTAGCAACATCTGTTTGTTGGGGTAGACGGGAAGTCGTCGGTCGAGGTCAAAACGGCGCCTTTGGACCCTGAGCCGACATATGCCGGCGAAATCCCGCAGTGCGGCAGTTCCCCTGCTGCTCACTCCCGTTTCATATTGGCCGCCAAAATCACCCTGCTCCACTTCTTGACCTCGTCGGAGATCAGTTTGGCGAAGTCGGCGGGCGATCCGCCAAGAGCCGTGCCGCCCAGATCGGTAAGCCGCGCTTGGAGTTTCGGATTGACGATGCTGACGTTGACCTCCTTGTTCAGTTTTTCGATGATTTCTTCCGGCGCGCGCTTTGGACCGCCAAGGCCGTCATGAACTTGCCTCGTAACCGGGCAAGGTTTCGCCCAGAGCTGGAATATCCGGCAATATTGGCGAGCGTGCCACCGTCGTTACCGCCAGGCGCGGAAATTGCCGGCCCTGATATATTCGATCGATGAGAGTAACGGGCCAAAATAGACCTGCGCTTCGCCGGTGAGGAGTGCTGGAAATACCTGCGCACCCCGATAAGGCACGTGAAAGAGATCGACGCCGGCCATCGTTTTGAACATTTCGCCGGCCAAGTGGGTCGTAGATCCGGTCCCGGCTGACGCCATATTGACCTTGCCGGGATTAGCCTTCGCGTAGGCGATGAACTCCGCGACCGTCTTGGCGGGAACCGATGGGTGGACTTCCATGACCAAGGGCACACGAACGACACCTGCGATCGGCGCGATATCGCGGATGAGGTCGAAGTTAAGCTTGAGCATGGTGGCATTGATCGCATTTGTTGCGGTGACCAACAGCAGCGTGTAGCCGTCCGGGGATGCCCGCACGACCGCCTCGGTCGCGATGTTGCCAGTAGCGCCACTGCGGTTCTCGATAATAAATGACTGTCCAAGTCGCTCCGACAGCGATCGACCGATCAATCGCGCGACAATGTCTGGTGCACCGCCGGCGCCAAAGCCTTCGAGCAGGTGCACTGGTCGCGTCGGGTAGCTCTGCGCGCTAGCGAAGCGGGATAATACCGGAAGCGTGGCAGCGGCCGCTGCTAGACGCAGGAATTGACGGCGTAGAAGTTTCATTGCGGCCTCCCCAAACTGCTGGCATGCGGAGAACCTGCGGGATCGCACGGGAGCCCGCACACGCAGATGTCGGTTTAATTTCGATGCGCGCCTGCCGACGGCATGAGCGCTGCGGATATAATAAAAGGGACTTCGGCACGTCCCGCTCGGCAGCTCGTGATCAGGTTACCTCAGTTACACGACCGGCGGAAGGCATGATTAAGAGCCATGTTGTACCGCACGAGCCAGCAATTGGCACCTTTGAGACATTTCGGCCGACCCTGACGATGTCCGTTTGCAGGGGAAGACCGGAAGTAGTCGGCCGACGACCAAAATGACGAGGTTGACCCGAAGCTGACGTTTTAATGTCCCGAGTTAGCGTTCGATGAAACGACATGTCCAAGAGGGCGGTGCACACCGCCCTCTTTCCAGCGCTAAGCGGTCAGCACGTCTTCGATCCGGATCGGCAGGGTGCGAACGCGCTTGCCGGTCGCATGAAAGACGGCGTTGGCGATCGCGGGGGCGATACCCACCAGGGCGATTTCGCCCAGTCCCTTGACCCCGAGTGCATTTACGTGCGGGTCCGTCTCGTCGACGAAGTGCGCCTCGAGCCGGGGAATGTCGAGATTGACGGGCATCAGGTAGTCGGCCATGTGAGCGTTAACCGGGCGACCGTCCGAGCATCTAGTACAGTGCGCTCCATCAGCGCCATGCCGATGCCGCCGACCATGCCGCCGGTGCATTGGCTGCGGCAAGCCGCGGATTGACGACGCGGCCGATGCCCAGGCGCCTACCGCGCGACGTGCACGGATCGTGCCGACGTCGGGGTCGACTGCGATCTCGACGAAGACCGCTCCGAAGGAGTGCATCGAGAATCTTTCGGCTGCCTGGGGATCCCGCTGAGACGTGGCCGTGGCTTCGATCGGTCGATCATTCCGCCCCTTCGCGACCTCTTCCCGCACGGCAAGGCAGGCGGCGCGGATCGCGGAGCCGACCGAGGCCATGGTCCATGAGCCGCCATGGGACGGTGCAGGCGGATAGTCCGAACGACCGAGGCTGAAGCGCACCCGCTCTACGGGGAGCCCGAGAAGTCGGCGGCGACCTGCGTCATCGACGTATAGGTGCCCGGGCCCATGTCGCTGGCTGCGATCTCGACCTCGGCTGTCCTGTCCGGGCAGCAGCTGCGCCCGCGCGGTGGCCGGCGCGTGGAAGGCGGATAGCTTGCAGAAGCAACGCCCATCCCGATCAGCAGCCGGCCGTCGCGCATAGAGCGCGGTTCGGGCGTACGCCGCGACCAGCCGAAATGTTCGGCCGCAAGGTCGTAGCACTTCATCAGCGAGCGGCTCGAGAAGGGCTTATTTTCTCCCTCGTCGATCGCCGGCTCGTTGCGGCGCCGCAGATCGATCGGATCAAGGCGGAGCTTGTAGGCCAACTCGTCCATGGCGCATTCGATGGCTAACACACCGCTTGCCGCTCCGACCGCGCATGTGGTTTGGCGTCCCGGTATCGAGCGGCACTAGACGGTATCGCGTCCGCACGCTCGGACAGGAATAGAGGAACGTCGTGACCGAGGTCAGGGCCTCCATGAACTCCTCATAGCGGCTCGTCTCGCCTGTGCCTTCGTGAACCACGCTGGTCACGCTTGCCGTCTGCCGTCGCGCCAAGAGCGATCCTTTGCACCGTGCGCGGCCGGTGTCCGGTCGTGAAGAACATCTGCTGGCGCGTCAGCACGAGTTTGACGGGACGCCGAACGACGCGGGCGGCCATGGCCGCGAGTGTTACATGCGGCCAAGTCCTGAGCGAGGTGCGAAGGCGCCGCCGATGAACGGGCAGATCACCGTGACTTTTTCGGGCGGCAGACCGAAGATCGCGGCGATCTCGGCCTGCTCGTTGACGACGAACTGACTCTTGCTCCAAAGCGTCAGGCGGTCGCCGTTCCAGCTGGCAATCGTCGCATGCGGCTCCATCGGATTGTGGTTCTCGCGCGCGATGTCGTAGGTCTCGTCGACCTTCACCGGCGATCTCGGCCAGCGCGCGATCGGCGTCGCCGCGCGCTTTGTCGGCCGGAAGCTGGGCGTCCGGCTGCCCGCCGGCCTCCGGCACAACGGCGCGGGCTTCGAGACCGGCGGAATCGACGACCGGCCGCTCGGCATTGTAGGAGACGCAGCCGCGGCGGCGCGCTCCGCCGCGCGATGGTCGTGGCAACGACGACCGCCACCGGTTGGCCGTGGAAGCGCACGTTCTCATCCTGCAGCACGTGCAGCCGCTCGCCCGTCGCCGGATCAATGTAGCTCTTGTGCGGTCCGTACGCCAGGCGCGGCGCGTTGAGGTGCGAGAACGGCGAGAACGCCCGGCATCTTCTCGATCGCCGCGCTGTCGACGCCAGTCACGCGGCCAAGTCCCACGGTAGCGCTGACGATTACCGCATAGGCTTGGCCCGGCTGATTGAAATCGGCCGCGTACCGGGCGGCGCCCGTGACTTTGGCGCGGCCATCCACGCGAGCTAGCGGCTGTCCGATGATGCCTGTCGTCATGCGATTCCTCCTGTCATTTCGAAGGCGCGGACGATGGTCCGCGGCAGGAGTTCAAGTTTGTAGTGATTTCCGGAAAGCGGACGGGCCCCCTCCAACGCCGATTGAGCGGCCACCTGAAACACCTGCCGATCCGGCACCTTGCCGATCAGCGCCGCTTCCACCGCGCGCATGCGCCAGGGGCGGGTGCCGACGCCGCCAACCGCGAGCCGCGCACCGCGGATCACGCCGTCCGCGACGTCGAGCGCCGCGGCCGCGGAGACCAGCGCGAATTCGTAGGATGCGCGGTCGCGCACCTTGAGATAGCGCGCCCGGCGGCTAGCCGGCCCCCGGGGACCCGTACCTTGACGATGAGCTCGCCGGGCAGCAGTGTGTTCAAGATGGGGGTATCGCCGGGCAACCGAAACAGATCCTCGACGGGGAAAGTGCGCTCGCCCCTGGGCCCCTGACCCGCATCGTGGCGTTTAGCGCGACCAGCGCGACCGCGACGTCCGAAGGGTGCGTCGCCACGCAGTGATCGCTGGTGCCGGAAATGGCATGGCCTGAATTGAGGCCGTCAGGGCGGCGCAACCCGAGCCGGGGTCGCGCTTGTTGCAGGCGGCGTCGAGCATCCGGAAATAGGGGCAGCGGACGCGCTGAAGGAGGTTTCGCCGATCGACGCCATGTTCCGCAGTTGGGGCGAGGCGCCCTCGATCAGGCTCTCGGCTATCAGCGGCTGCAGGCGCTGGACATCCGGATGGGCGGCTACGTCGGCCATCCGCGCCAGAGCGCCGATGACGAGGTCGGAGCGGTCGGTGCGGATCTCGGAAAGCGGAAGCGCATTGATGTCGACGAGCTGCTGCGCCTGCTCCACCTCGTCGCGCATCAGGTCGATCAACGTCGTGCCGCCCGCGATAAGGCGACCGCCGGAGGATGCGGCGGCGATGGCGGCCTCGATGGAGGTCACTTTATCGATTGTGAACGGGAGCATGGTCAAACCCTCTTGGCAGCGTCTGCAACGGCGGCCACGATCCCCGGATAGGCCCCGCAACGACAAATATTGCCGCTCATCCAGAAACGAATTTCGTCCGGCGAGCCGGCATGACCTTCGGCTATGCAGCCCACCGCGGACATGATCTGCCCCGGGGTACAGAAGCCGCATTGCAAACCGTCGTGCTCGACGAATGCGCTCTGGAGGGGATGAAGCTCGCCATTCTTTCGAGACCCTCGATCGTCTCGATCTCGGCCCTGTCATGCATGGCAGCCAGCGTCAGACACGACACGGTCCGCCTGCCGTTGAGCAGGATGGTGCGCAGGCCGCAGGCGCCCTGATTGCAGCCTTTCTTCGTGCCGGTAAGACCGAGATCTTCGCGCAGGACGTCGAGCAAGGATTGCCGCGTATCCAAGTCAAGCTCGTGTCGTGTTCCGTTCACGACCAGGCGAACCTGTGCCGTCGACGCGGCGGGCTTACTTTCAGGTGCGGATTGCGCGGTAACTTGGGGCACCACCGCCAATGGAAGCCGCACCCCCGACTGTCAGCAGGAGCGAACGGCGCGATAATCCTCCCCCGTGCTTTCGGTCTCAGCAGCGCCGGCGGCGAACGGCTCTTGGTTTGTCATAGTGGTCGGGATCCCCTGGATGATCCCGCCCAGTAAGCCATGATCCCAGCGGATACACTGTTCCGATATTGCGGCGATTATCGCAATCTTGTGACGAAGTGGCGCCCGGCGCCTAAACTGTGCGGCGGAAGGCGGAGGGCACTTCCACCTTTCGGCAGAACGTCACGGCGAAAGCCGATGGCGTCTCATACTCGACCGAAAGCGCGCCTCGGTGACGCTCAGCATGGCTGGCGAGAAGCTCGCGCGGAAGTTTCATCCGTTGCGCAATCGACCATTCGTCCGGGGTTTGCACGGGAGACACAGAGACCTCGTTGCGTCAATCATCCCGACGGGGCCCCGGAGGGGTAGGAGCGCCAAGAGGACCAGCGCGGCCAAGGCCGCCCGGCTGTGAGCGGTAGATCGGGCGCAATAAGATCAAGCTCCCTCGCGCTATCTTGCCATCGGAATTGGCTCGATACCGCGATGTCGATCATGCGCATTATTTGTGCAATCAGTCGGGCGTTCCGACGTTTCAGACCGCAGCTTCCATTCCCAGCAGTGTCGTGAAATATTGGTATGTTGATGAAAGCGCCTGTCGCGGGCGCGGTCAAATATTGCGTAACCAAAGCCATGCCTGATCCGGTACACACACGAGAACGAAACCCTTCCCAGTCTATGATCCGGATCCTGTCGGAGGCACCGCCGCCGTTGGCACCCATCCAGTTAAACTGCGGCACTCAACTCACTCATCGTTTTGTTCGCGGCACGCGTTACGGCTATGCCCCAGGCATGCCCGGACACCTTGTCGGCACCTACTATGGTGAGCCTCAGCACAGCGCGTGGACGGTTGAGCGACGGCGTCTCTCGCTCCGCTGCGGCCGAATTCTATCACAGTTATTCCAGACCGGCATGATGGAGATTGGGAAGTTGAGGGACCGCTACACGTGTCGCATGTCTACCTCACCAACGAACGACTAGAGCATTGCCGAACTCTCATCGGCGGACGAGGCAATGTAGAGCTGCTGGCACGCGTCGGCAGCGAAGACGCTGTGACCTCACAGATTCTCGCGATCCTTAGTAACCCCGATGTCATCGCCGATCCTTCAGCAAAGTTGCTGGTCGATCGAGCGGTCGACCTGCTCTGCATCCAGTTGTTGCGTTTGCACAGCATAGTACAGCTGCCGCAGAGCCTCGCCTATACTCGCGGCGGGCTCGCACGCTGGCAGCTCAAGCGTGTGACCGATTACATGCTGGCTCATCTCGACAAGGCGATCGGTCTCGACGAACTGGCGTCGCTAGTCGGCCTCAGCCGCTACCATTTCTGCACGGCGTTCCGTCTCTCGACCGGATTAACGCCGCATGTCTGGGTAAGTCGGCAGCGCATGTTGCTTGCACAACGGTTGCTAAATGATCCAAATCTATCGATCAGTGAAGTTGCGCTCGCAGTCGGATATTCAACGCAGTCGGCTTTCGCCCAGACCTTCCGCAGAATTGTCGGCACGACGCCGCGAAGTTCTCCGCCGATCCTTGTAGCCCCACATCGGATGTCTGCGTGTGGCACGAACCGGCTGTTACGGCGTGGGCAGAGCATGTCCGCTCTGCCCGGCCAATTCAGACGTCAACTTGCTCCGCTATGGCTAGGGCGTCATCGACCTCGATCCCGAGATACCTGACTGTGCTTTCGATCTTGGTATGCCCGAGCAATAGCTGGACAGCCCGGAGATTGCCTGTTCGTCGATAGATCAGGGTCGCTTTCGTCCGTCGCAGTGAATGCGTACCAAATAGCCTCGGATCGAGCCCCACGCTTCCTGGATCCAATCCGACACGAGCCGGGCATATTGGCGCGTTGTTATGTTGCGGCCAGGATCGCGACGGCCGGTGAACAAGAATTCGCCGGGCCTTTGGCAGTGGACTTGAGATAGTCATCGACCGCCTGACGGGTCTGCTCGCTCAATTCAAATCTGACAGGACGCCCAGTTTCTTTTGACGAACGGTTGCGCGATCCGCCGCGTATCCGCCAGCGGCGACATCCTCGACCTGGATGGTAACGACATCACAGCCCCGAAGCTTGCTGTCGATTGCCAGATTGAACATGGCCAGGTCGCGAGCGCGGCCTTCAATCTGGAGTTTCGTTCCGGATCGACCAGACGTGTTTGGGCCGCAATGGCGGCTTCGCCCCGGTCAACTTCCCTTTGTTCCACGGCACCCGCTTGGGTGTGGTGGTCGCATTCACTTGATCCTGCATGGCCATACTCCTCGGCTCGGTTGCAGAGGGCGAGAAGCATGTGTGAACGGATTAAGCGTTGGAACCCGGTCGGTTTTCGAGCCAAAGCGGACTTCGCGTCGGGGCCAGCGGCGAACCACCTGAAGCGTTTGACCCAATGTATGGTCCGGCCGTGCGGTGCAAGAAGATTTCGACGATCCGGTAGATGCGGTCTTGCATCAATGTATCCGGCCTCTGCTTGGAGCGCAGTGCTCCGGGCCATCATGGATATCAGCGCGCATGTGATCTGGTTAGCGGACAGGCCTCGAATGGCCCATTTGGGTCACCAGTGTTCGCATGCGCCGGGAAGACCGATCCTCCATCGTCGTCTCATCCTCTCGCAGACCTCGGCGGGTAAGGGATGTTGGTTACGTCATCGATAGCTCCTCCACTTCGCGCTGTTCCTTTGTTCGTGCCTGGCGGTCGTTCCTTCGTCCCGGCCTGCGCGCGTAGACGCGCGCGCGGGGGTCGTCAAGGCCGGCCGTCGTGCTGTCCTGACGTCTTGCTCTCTGCTGCCAGGCTGCGCCTTGACGGCCCCTCGCGCACGGCGCGAGGATCAGGCAGGTCGGGACGTCGTCTCCTCCGTCTTGACGCATTCGAAGGCGCGTCCTTTGTTGAGAACCGCCCACGCGATCCGGGCGAGCTTGTTGGCGAGCGCAATCGCCAGCACATTGTGGTGCAATCGTTTCTTGGCGGCTTCGATCCAAGATTTGAGGCCATAGCGCTCCCAACCCTTGACCCTCACCAGCACGACCCACGCGGCTTGCACGAACAGCGCGCGCAGGTAGCGATTGCCGCGCCTTGATATCTTGCCGAGGATCGTGCGGTCGCCGGTCGAGATCTGCTTCGGCACCAATCCGGGGCCAGGCGCCGAAGTCGCGGCCTTTCGAGAACACCTCTCCAGCGCCGATCGCGGCCACCATTGCGCTCGAGATGATCGGGCCAATGCCGGGCACCGTCATCAGTCGCTGGCAGGCCTGATCTTGATGGGCCAGCGTTTCGATCTCGCTAGATAGCCGCTCGATCCGCGCATCCAGCCAGCGCCAGTCTCCCGTCAGATCCTCGATGAGGCGCAACATGCGAGGCGAGAGCACATCGGTGCGCGTCGCGAGGGTACCCGGCAACTCGGACCGCAGCGAATGCAGGCCTTGCCGCACGGCGATGCCCGCTCCAGCGGGAACGCACGGATCTGATTGATGATGCCAGTACGCTGACCGACCAACCGCTCGCGGACGCGGTGCAGCGCCTGAAGGTCGAGCTGATCGGCGGTCTTGGTCGCGACGAACTTCATCGTCGGGCGTTGGACAGCCTCGGCGATGGCTTCCGCATCTCGGAAGTCATTCTTCTGTCCCTTCGAATACGGGCGCACGTATTTCGCCGGCATCAGGCGGGCGTCGTGGCCAAGCATTTGGAGTTTGCGGCTGAGATGATGCGCGCCGACGCAGGCCTCCATACCGATCACGCACGGCGGCAGGTTGGCGAGCCGCGTTTCCACCTGGCCGCGTGACCACCTCTGCCGCAGCACGATGGCACCGCGGTGATCATGACCCACGAGGTGGAACGAGTTCTTGCCGATATCGATGCCGATCACGGCGATCGCTGCGTTGAGTTTCTGAGACATGGCGTGCTCCTTGTCTTGAGCGCCCCATGCCAGCTCGTGCTGGCAGGGCCGGAGCACGGCCGGACCATCCCATTAACGGACATTGACCAATCCTTCGCGAGCCATGTTCAAAGGGTGTCCGCAGTATGCTGGATGCTAGAACAGGCCGGTACAATGCTCTCCCTACGTGTGCGGTCTTTGGTCGCGTTACAGGGACAGCGGAAGGTCCTATGGTGGCCACGACATGATCCACGTCCATGACATCGATCCGCGCATTGCGCGGCATTGCTTGCACGCCGGGCGGCTCCAAGCAGGAGCTTAGCCGGACGGTAGTTGGCGCCGTCCGGATTACCCCTTCCTTCATCAAACAGATTTGGTGTGGCTCTCCCGCGAGGGAAGCCCAACAAGGAGGCATGTCGTGAACAACCCTTTTTCCCGAACGTCACTCTTCCGGCGTCGGACCATCGCCGCTTGGAACGGCTTGCGCAGGTCGGCGCAGATCAAGGCGACGTGGACGCACGTTTTCTGTTGAATGAGATCAACCGTGCGGAAGTCGTCCCTGATCGCGCAGCCAGATTGGACAGCATCGTCACCATGGGTTCGTGGGTGACGTTCTGGATCACCTGGGGCTTCCCCGCGAGACGAGACAATTGGTGTACCCCGAAGACTATACGTCCGAGCGAACCCAAATCCCCGTGATGTCACCGTTGGGCGCCGCGTTGGTCGGGTTGAAGGTCGGAAGCGAAATCCCCTTCTTCACCGCTGGGCGCACCAACGTCGTCAGGATCGAACGCATCAGTCGAGGTGATCCGAATGATGTTGTCAGGGTTCTGTTTAGCAATCCGGTGGTCAAGAGCAAAAAGCTCCTTGATAACGATGATCCGGGACCGTCAGCCGCTTAGGAAAGGAGAGAAGGTAATGAGCAAGACTAATCGCAAAGGGCAAGCCCGAAATCGTGTTGCCGCCCATCACGGTGATGGAGAATGAGGCTAGGCGTCTAAACGCCCTGGCCAGTTCGAGCGCGATGCTCTTCCCACGCGTGGCCCATTTCCTGGCACAGGAGATGGAGCGTGCAAGCGTGGTGGCGGACAATTCCGATCTGCACGGCGTGGTCCGCATGGGCTCGCAGGTCCGGTACTGCGATGACAAGACCGGTGACGTCCGGGACGTGGCGTTGGTGTATCCGCACGAAGCGGACATAACACTAAAGCGCGTCTCGGTTCTGACGCCGGTCGGAGCTGCTTTGATCGGCCTATCGGTTGGTCAGGCCATCGAGTTTCAAACGCCGGGCCACAACAAGCGGTCCTTGACGGTCCTAGGCGTGTCCAACTGAAGGAGGCGTTGCTATGCACGACGTTTCAACTAAACAGGCCGCCTTAACAGTCATCGGTATCACTGTCGTTTTGGCCGCCGTGTTCTACCTTGCGACCTTCTTCAACGCTTGAAGGTCCAACCTCTAACGTGGCCCCTCTCGGTCTAGGATCGAGCTGGGGCCACTCCCACTGCGGGGACGGCTCAACCGCATCGATCGGGTCAATGAACCAGCATGACTTCATGGCCGTAGTCCGCGATGTCTACTGACCACTCGCCGTCAAGGTTGATCGAATGATGGTTGTTGCTGCACTGCATGAGTCCGGTTGTCGCCCTAACGCGAAGTCCAACATGGCTCTGGAATTGTCGGCTTATCGCAGTAGACCAGAAGCGACTGGCCGACTTTCAAACCGACGTTTTGACCCAACTCAGACGTCGCAACTGCAGCCGCGCGGCCGTTGACACCCCCTCGGAGGGGTCCATGCTCGGTTAGCGCGTTCGGCATTCGAGGCAGTGTCGGCGACGAGCCTCGTTCCAATAAACAACCGTGCCGAGCCCTTCAGCATCCGCTTGACGGATCAATTCTGGCTTCGAATGGCACGCGCTCCTTAACCGGAGGGAACGCTATGTCAAACAAGACACTCACCCTTTATGTACGCCATATCTTTCGGTCTGGCGCTAACCGCGATCTGTTTCTCCACAGTGTCGGCCCAAGAAAGATGCAAGATTAGTGAGGACGCCCCGGCCGGCAAATATACTCAGCAACATGTGCTCGACGTAGGTGATGTATCTGGGCATCAGATCCGAGTTTACGAACTCCACCGTACCTATGCGAATGACAAGCCAAACTGCGAGAACCTCAAGCGCACCGAGCAATGGTCCCGAGGTTATTCCGACTACATCGATCGCAATGGCCGAACCTGGGGATACGACGTAACCTTGCTCGAAAAATGGCGACAAGATGTTTTCTCAATATGATGGAACGAGCCAAACCACGGTCGCACCCGATGGTTCAAAGAAAAGCACCTTCACAGGTGTCACCCGATTCACCGGCGGCACTGGAAAATACGAGGGTATTCGCGGCTTCTTGAGGGTCCACGCTGTGTTTGAGCCCGACAAGAACGTGAACCAGCTGCAGGTTGAGGGTGAGTACTGGTTGCCAGCTTCAACGGTGGGTCAGAGTCAGAAGTGACGACCAGCGCGGAGCCCGTCCGCTTTACCCAAGTAGCCACGAACGGGTTTGATCCTGGGGAACGATCCGACGTTCCGTCAATGTTCGTGACACCCATGGCGCATGGGCGGAAAGGTCGCTCATGTCCAGTTCTGGAAGTAAAGTGAACCACTACGAGCGGAAATGGAATGTCCCTCAAATGCCGCTGGCTAGCGAACGCTGTTTCGAGCTCTGGCCCGCGACTTTGAGCGATCACCGTAATATCCAGCGCGTAGACAACGCAAGGAAGAGCGCCCGCATACCACGGTAATTGGCTGCTGGCCGGGTGCTCAACGCCCCCGATGATCGTGGCCCCGTGGCGGTCACACACCCGCCACTCCCATTTGGTCGAGCTTCGCTTTGTTATCAACACTTCCAACATGGCCGTACCCCAGTTGCGTACCATTAAGATACCAACGGACTTTACGGTGTCGGTTCGCTTCTAAACTCTCAGATGTAGTTTGATGAAAGTAAGTGTTTGAAACAGTGTTTGAAACACAGCGTCTGGCGATGTCTTAAGTTGGCAGGTTTGTCACTTAGTAGCAGGCGTCCCTTAATTGCAAAATCTCGTCGCCAGCTTCGGTAGCGAAACAAGTTCGATCCTCGCCTCGCGTACGGTTTTCCCCAGGGTCACGGTAGGAGCAGATCGACGCCGTTTCACGAACGTCGTCGGTTAATTTAGCGATGAGTCAACAGAGGCAGTTCAATCGAACGGGCAACATCGGCTGTTGGCCCCAAGCAGACCAACTTCGTCGCCTGCGGCTGGTTCAGGGTCCCGGCTTCGCATCAGCGATCCTTCGACCGCCGCTTGTGACCCCGCAACGGACATCAATGGGCCTTGCGGCTCCATTGGGTCGATAGGATTGCTCTCAGCGGCGCATCATAGAGTTTTTCGCGCCAGCACGATGCTCGTCCCAGCCGGTGCGACGCCGTATTGAACCTCAATGTCAGCGAAACCAGCTTCGCCGAGCCAGCTGCGGTGCTCGCGCTCGGTATAGGCCTGGCCCGCATCATAAATGCTGAGGAAGACAAGGTTCAACCCCACAGCCGTGACAGGTTCGAGTCGGCTGTCCTGCAGGACATGGCCAACGATGATGAGCAGGCCTCCCGGCTCAATTGCGTCGCCAACATTGTGCAGTGCGCAGCGCGCCTCATCAGGCCCCAGCACCTGGATCAAATTGCGCAGCACCGCGACATCGAAGCGCCCTTCGGGCGTGCACGCCAGCACGTCGGCCGCGCGCACCTGTACGCGGTCTGTCATGCCAGCCTCCTCGACGAAGGATCGGGCAATTTCGGCGACCCGCGGCAGCTCAAACACTGTCGCGCGGAGATCGGGGCAATTCTGGCAAGCAGCAATAGCCAGCCCGCCTGAGCCACCGCCGACGTCCATAAGATGTCGGAGACCGGTGAAGCCGCAGCTTGCAGCCAGCTGGCGGCCCGTCGCCAGCGCCGCCGGATGGAGGCCGCGAAAGAAGGCGGCAAGCTCGGCATCCGACATGGCTGCGAAGTCATGCTTTTGCGGGGTGCGCCGGCGCGGATCGACTGGCCTGCCGCGAGAGCCGCACTCCAAAGATCGGAGTACAGCTCATGCGCGCCGCCGAGATAAGTCGACCGGCCGCGCACAAGATAGAGATCGCCCTCGGGCGTGTTGGCGAACTGATCGTCTTCAATTCTCAGCAACTCGGCATTGACCAACGCGTATAGCAGCGGTCGAAGCTTCTCCTGAGGAACATCTAACGCTTCCGCCAGCCTTGCGCCGCTCATCGGCCCGTCCTTGAGCGGGGTAAAGACGTCGAGTTGCATTCCGGCCAGCATCGCCATCGAAGGATAGACGCCGTAGACATGCCGAAAGATTGTCTTCGGTTCGATCTTCCCATGTTCCGACTGTGACGCCATAGCATTCTCCCTTGAATGGTAAGATGCTCACATCACCTTCGAAGCCCAGCAATTAGCTCGTTGGCGGTCTACATACCGCGGATGGTGCCTCGTTGAGTCGCCATCCGCACCAGTAATTGGTCTCTTAGAAGCAACCCTTAAGCCTTTAGGTTCGTGATCCGCATAATTCCAACCACGTTCCCGTCATTGAACGCTTGCTCATTCGTACCTTTGTCGCAGGTCCAAACGAAATTCTTCTTGGCCGTAAAGGTCTTTCCTTCCTGCTCGATCCGGAAGCTCCCCTTCGGTGATATGGCAGACCATCGCATTCATCATCGGGGGACCGGCAGTCTTCGATCCCTGCTGCATGATGACATCGACCATAGAGACAGTCTTGAAACCGGGGATGAGGGATGGTGTCTCGCCATCGTAAGCACGCACCACGACACCGGGCCACGGCGACGTATCCTTGTAGCCTGTGGCTTGAGCGGCGGCGGGCTTCATCATGGCCGCCGAAGCCGCTGCCAACCCGATTCCAGTGCTGACCTTCGATCGATCTTGTTCATCGTTTTTCTCCCGAGGTTGGCGCAACGCGCCGCCGCAGAAGCGGCGCACACTTCGTGGTGAATGGTGCTGCGAAACCGAAAAATGGGTCGGTCTCTTAGGAGGGTGTGCCTGCCGATGGCACTACTGCTCGTTCGCCCCGAACGGCGATTTCGGCACGTCCCGTTTCGACGGCAACTACATTCTACGCCACCGGACGCGCCAGAGAAACAGCTGGTCCACCCAAAGACCCGATTGGCCTGCTGTCCGGAGGCGACCACCGCGGCTTCCAGAATTGTCCGGAGTTGGCACCTTTGAGACATGCCCGCTCACCCAGAGAATGTCCGTTCACCGGGATAGACCGGAAGTCGCCGTGGTCCGGCCAAACCGACGCGAATGATGTGGTGGACGACGCCCGCCCCGGCATCGAATGTTCCAAAGGGTGATCGTTCAACAACGAATCACCGGAGGGGGGGTCGTCCATATGCAGGTTAGCACCATCGGCGTTGATCTCGCCAAGAACGTATTCCAAGTGCACGGCGTGGATAGTGCGGGCAAGGTCGTCATCACCCGCCAATTGCGGCGCAAGCAGGTCATCGACTTCTTTAGTAAGATTCCTGCTTGCCTGGTCGGCATGGAAGCCTGCGGAACCGCTCATCATTGGGCACGTGAAGTCTCCAAGCTCGGTCACACCGTGCGCCTGATGCCGCCGAGCTACGTGAAGGGCTATGTCAAACGGTCGAAACACGATGCTGCCGACGCAGCCGCCATCTGTGAGGCCGTGACACGCCCATCAATGCGGTTCGTGCCGATCAAGTCGGCCGATCAGCAAGCCTTGCTGATGTTGCATCGAACGCGAGATCTTTTAGTCCGTCAGCGCACGCAGCTGATCAATGCGCTGCGAGCCCACCTTGCCGAGTTCGGTCTCGTTGCGGAAACGGGGCGCGAAGGTCTCGCGCAGCTTGCCGCGATCATCACGGACGAGAGTAACCGCGAAGCGCTTCCATCCGCGATGAAACAGGCGCTGCAGGCCATTGTCGATCAACTCGCTGCTCTGGAATTGCAGATCGGGACTCTGGATCGCGCCATTCACGCCCATCATCGTGCCAATGACATGAGCTGCCGCCTCGAGACCGTGCCCGGGATTGGCGTGATCGGGGCCACGGCCATTGCTTCCACTGTCACAGACCCGAGTGCCTTCAAATCCGGTCGAGATTTTGCAGCATGGATCGGACTTGTTCCGCGGCAGCACTCGACGGGGGCAGGGAGCGGCTCGGCGGCATCTCCAAGCAGGGAGATCGCTATCTCCGACGGTTGCTCGTCATCGGTGCAACAGCCGTTGTTAGACACGCCCGACAGCATCCGCAAAAGCATCCCTGGATCATGAGGCTGCTGGCGAAGAAGCCGGCCAAGCTCGTCGCCGTTGCGGTTACCAACAAGATGGCGCGTATCGCTTGGGCGATCATGGCCAAGGGAGGATACTATCGAGTGCCGGAGCTTGCTGCAGCCGCCTAAAGAGGCTTAGCAATGAGAGGGTGAGGCGGCGGCGGAGCAAGACAATCGAATTGCGAGGGTGATGATGGCGTGATGCGAAACGGTCGAGCCGTCGATTGGGACAACCCGCTTCTGGGTCGTGGGCGCCAAGCCCGTGCGAATGATTGGGACCCGATCCGCGGATTGCATCAGGGCCAGCGGTCATGGTGCCGCGCAAACAGGCCGGACACATGACTTGCACCCGACCGCGCGCCGAACGTCAGATTCTTCTTGCAATGCAGGCGTCGTCCACACATGACCCGGAGCCGACATGCACGGCACCAATCGATCACAAACTCAGTTCCCCGGGTTGACCATTTCGCATGGTGCGCGGCGAAGGTGCGCGAGCCGATGTCGTCGCTTGGCCGGCAGGGGAATGCTTGTTTGACTGCCGAGGGGGTTCATATGTCTCGCCATAAAGCCACGTTCACGTCTGCGATGGAGGACCTTCATGCTTCTGGAACACAATGGCGCCACTCGAAAATCGATCCAACTGCCCGCATTGCCCCTAACGCCGTGCTCTGTGGTGAGGTCACGATCGGTGCGTACAGTTCTATCGGCTTCGGCGCCGTGCTTACAGCCGAGAGCGGCCCGGTCACGGTCGGCAGCAACTGTGTCATCATGGATACGGTGACAATCCGCGGGTTGAAACGCAATCCCGTGCGGATTGGGGACAACGTACTCGTCGGGCCACGGGCTTATCTCACCGGCTGCGAGGTCGCGGACAACGCTTTTCTCGCGACCGGAGCGACAGTGTTTAACGGCGCTCGGATAGGTGCACGGGCGACGGTGCGGATCAACGGGATCGTCCACATCCGCACCGCATTGCCGCCGGACGCGGTGGTGCCGCTTAATTGGATCGCTGTCGGCGACCCCGTCGAGATTTTGCCGCCAAACGAGCATGAGCGGATCTGGGCGATACAACGGGAGCTTGACTTTCCGAAGTACGTCTTCGGTATCGAGGGGCGGCCACCCATCGGGGAAGTTATGTCCGAGGTAATGCCACGCTATGCGCGTGCCCTTCAAGCACATAGGGCGGATCGGTTACTGTAGCGGACTTAATGTCGAAAAAGCCTGAGGCCCTATGGCTCTGATGCAGGGTAGCATTTTGTTTTGACGACTGTCGGCTCCTGGCACCTTTGAGACATGCCCGCCTATTCTGAGAATGTCCGTTCACCGGGATAGATCGGAAGCCGCCGCGGTCTGGTCAAACCGACGCGATTGACCCAAACCGGAAGTCAGCCCTAGTCCAGCGGCGGCCCGATATGCTTTGATGAATAGTCCAGGAGCTACCAATCTGGGGTGTGTTTTGAGCGGCGAGCGGGTCGAACGGCGACTGGCGGCGGTGCTTGCGGCGGACGTCGCCGGTTATAGCCGTCTCATGGGCTCCGACGAGGAAGGGACTCTGGTCCGGCTTAAGCCATCGTCGAACCCGCGCTAGCGACATCGATCGAGCGCGTGCCGAACGGCGAACGCTGGATCCACGAAATCAAGTTGATGGCTACCGGGTCCAGCTTCACATCGTCCACGACACCGTCAATGTGTTCACCCGCCGCGGCAACGACTGGACGCGGCGCTTTAAGAAAGTCGCGAGCGACGCCTACGTCATCAGCGCGGGCTCCGCCATCATCGGTGGCATCCTGCCAACACCCCAGGCAAGCGCGATGGTGTGCCGGAAGCACTCAGGCGGCAACGGCGGCCTTGGACCTTTGGACTGTTGGTCCGCCTTCCATTCCAGGGAAGCAGGTCGGCGACTTTGTTGGCAGGGTGATCTAGAAACTTGGCCAACACGCCAGCGAGCCAGGCCTGCGGATCGACGTCGTTCATCTTGCAGGTTTCGATCAAGGTATAAACGGCGGCGCGGGCGCTTGTCACGACTGACTGCCCCGACACGCACCATGGTGTCGGCAGGACCATTTCGAATTCTATTGGTGCGGTTGGTGATCACCGACGGCGCTGCGTGCCGCATTGAAGCCGGAGGCCGCCGTGGATCAAATCTGGGACATCAAGTTCTCATCAGGCTCGGCAGCCAGGTAATGATCCCGGGGAAGATCATGCAGAGGATGAGGCCCAATATCATGAGCAAGACGAACGGCATGGACGATTTGTAGATGTCCATCATCGTGATGCCCGGTGGCACGACCGCTTTCATGTAGAACAGATTGAAGCCGAACGGCGGAGTCAGATAGGCCATCTCCATGTTGATAACGAACAGTATTGCGAACCACAGCGGATCGAAGCCGAGCGAAACCACCAACGGGAAAAAGATCGGGGCGGTCAGCAGCACGATGCCCGTCGGATCGAAGAACATCCCGAGCACGAAAAGGATGAGTTGCATGGTGATAATCACCATCCAGGGATCGCCTACTCCTTGATCGCGCCGCCGATAATTGAGGACGCACCGGTCACAGCATAGAGCGCGGTGAACACCGAGGCAGCGAACACGATCCAGATCACCATCGCGCTCAGGCGCAGGGTGATGAACAGCGCCGAGGTGAAGCTCTCCCAGGTGAACGTGCGCTTGATCACCGCGCTGACAATCGCACCGAGGGCGCCGATTGCCGAAGCCTCGCTCGGTGTTGCGATGCCGAAGAACATCGACCCCATCACTGCAAAAATCAGGCCGATGGGAAGCAACAACGCCCCCAATAGTTTGATCCTCTCGCGCGGCGGAAGCCTATCATCCGGCGGCACGCTCGGTCCCAGATCCTTCTGGATGTAGCAACGGATGAGGATATACGCGACAAACAACGAACTGAGCAGCAGCCCCGGCAGAATGCCGGCAATGAACATTTGGCCGACCGAAAGCCTCGATGTCAGAGCGAGGATGATCATCAGCACGCTCGGCGGAATCAGTATCCCAAGCGAACCGCCTGCCGAAATGCAACCGATCGCAATATCCTTCTTGTAGCCGCGCTTGAGCATCGAGGGCAGTGCGATCAGACCCATCGATGCGGTGGCGGCACCGCTGATGCCGACCATCGCCGCAAACATCGTGCAGATGAGCACCGTCCCGGCGGCGAGCCCGCCGCGGAGCCCGCCCATCCAGTGGTACATCAAGTCGTACATATCCTCGGCGATGCCGCATCGTTGCAACATGGCGCCCATGAATATGAACATGGGCACGGCCACGAGCAGGAACATGTCCATGGCCATGTAGGTTCGATTTGCGAGGATCGGCAGCGCGTGCGGCCCCCACAACAGGATGATGAACAGCGTCGCGACACCGCCGATCGCGAAAACCAGCGGCAGCCCTAGAAGCAGGAGGAGGACGAGGCTGCCGAACAGTATGATCGTCAGCCATTCCGGGCCAAGGGTGAGCATGCACGTACTCCTGGGGGCATTGTCGGCGTCGCGCCGCGATGGACGCGCTGTGGCTACACGGATGAGGCGTGAACGGAGGTGGTAAAGGGCATCTGTACCCGCACGGGAAAGACATCCTCACCCTTGATCACGATCATTACGTCGCGGATGAGCTTGGCCAGAGCTTGCATCAAGAAGAGGAAGCATCCCACCGGCAGCGTCGTGCGGAGCGGATAGTAGATGGGCTTCCAATGTGACATCGTGGTCTCGCCGATCTGCCACGAGTTAATCGTGACCTTCAGCGACACCCAGAACAACACGCCGAGAAAGAGAAACGTGAAGCCGCTGGTGATGACATCGAGCAGCGCGCGTCCTCGAAGCGGGAGCTGGCCCCAGATGATGTCGACATTGACGTGGCCGCCGGTCAGATGCGTGTACGCCCCGCCGAGCACGATGTAGCCGCCGTACAAGAACAGCGAAATCTCGTAGGCCCACTGCGAAGGTGAATTGAAGAAGTATCTCATCACGATCTCCCAGACCATGATGAAGAGCATCGGGCATATCAGAAACGCCACGATCCAGCCGAACTTGGCATTCAGCCAGTCCGTGAAGCGCAGGTAGTACTCAATAGCTTTCACCGTCCCCTCCCATCCTGGCTGGAAAGGCCGGTTTGCAAGCGCCTGGAAGATCTCATCATCGTGTCAATGCCTATTGCGCGTTGCTCGTCTGACCGCTACCGGCGTCAGTTTCTGGCTTGTCTCGAGAAGTTCAGCGGTGAGCGCCCAAGCACCGTCGGCCCAGATCCGGGCGCAACAGTGCGAAAAGTACGACGCAATGCGTGACATCGTACTTCTCCGGCGCTCAGCGCGACCGAAGGCGAGCCTCAGGCCGGCAGTCGCTTTGGCCCGTAGTAGTTTTTGTGCAGCTCTTTCGCCTCTGTGTAGATATCGATCATTTTGTCGATGTGGGGAACCTTGCCCCGCAAGCTGACAAAGCGATTCCAACACCACTCGGCGGCCTTGGTCAGCTCTTCATCAGGCATCATCATCGTTTGCATGCCACCGGCGGCGAGAGTCTTGCGGCCGCGCACGTCGGTCGGGATGGTCAACGCCGAAAGATCGAGGTTGTGTACGCGGGTCGCAGACAGCATCACCTCCTGGAGATCCGGGGGCATCTCGTTGAAAGTCTTCAAATTCATGATGAGTTCACAGACGTCGTACGGCACTACCGAGGGGTTGATGAAGTACTTGCAAACCTCGTGCAGCTTCATGCCCGCCCAGGCGTCTGGTGAGCCGAAGGCTGCCGCATCCAGGATTTTGGTCTGAATCGCGGTATAGACCTCGCCGCCCGGCACCGTGACGATGGATGCGCCGTTGTGCACGAGCCAATCGGCCCAGATGCCGAACGCGCGCACCTTCATGCCCTTGAAGTCGGTGTATTTCGCGATCGGCCGAGTCGACACCATGGTGCCCCACTCGTCCGAGCACTCGTAGCTGAGGTGCATCACGCCGTGCGGCTTGTACGCCTCGCGCCACAGCTCCTTGATGCCCATGAACTGATAGACATACTCGTAGAACTCGACGTTCGTGAAAGGAAAGAACGGTACCGCCCAAAGATACTCGGCCACCGGTACGATGCCACGGTGGTAGACGGACGACGTGATTGCGAGGTCCGCCACGCCGGAGCCGACGCCGCGGAAGGTCTCGCCGATGCCGAGCAGCACCTCGGCATTGAAGTTCGTCACCTCAATGCGGCCACCCGACAACGTGTTGACGCGCTCGACGAAGAGTTTCGCCGCACGATCCTGCGATTCGATGCCGATACCCGTCCAGTTGCTCTGCAGCTTGAGCTTCCAGGTCTTGTTCTGCGCCTTTGCGATCGCGGGAAAGCCGAACGCGCCGGCACCGACGCCCACGGCTGCGGCTTTAAGATATGCGCGCCGGTTCAGCGCCTTCTTTGAGCCGGCATCTTCGGAACTGGATTGCGTGCTCGCGGCGGGCCCGGATGCGGCTACGCCTTTGCTTGCTTCATCAGACATATGATTCCTCCCATTGGCTTTTTTGTTTTACGGCCCTTATCAGTCAACTTAGTGGGACCATGTGCTCGACGTCAACCTCAAGGGCAGTTTCCTCGTTGCTCAGGCGGCGCTGACCGACGGCTGCCGTTCGGTCCTCTACGGCTCGAATAGCGGGTCGAACGGTTACAACGCGAACTCGCAAAGCCACACCATCTCGCCCTACATGAACAGCCGCGGCAGCTATGTTGGCGGCTCGCATGCGACCAATCCGAACAACACGCAAATTGACAACTACGGCACCCGCGGCAACGTGAACCCCTACACCGGCGCCATCGGCGCTCGGACACCGAGGTACTGATCGCAATGGCAGGTTTTTGTCACCTGTCGACGTGCGATCTCATCAAAGCCATTCGTGAGAATGATCAAGCGCAGATCCGAGCAAACGACGCATTGAGAGTACTGCCTAAGCCTAAGACGTTGCTGATGGGCAAGCGGAAAACTGGCACACCAACCAACGCTAGTGGGCGATACGTTGGGTGCCTAGTTTGGCACTCTGTCCCAAAAGGAAAATATTGGCCTTGCTGATTTTCGCGTGGCCGGCGAGAAGGACGATTGGACGCCGCCTGCTGGTTGTATCGAGGCAAGAAGCTCCGGCGTCAACCCTGGTGCAGAATTACAGATCATTTCCTATTCCAATGCCCGTCACGGCTTTGATCAGCCACACGCAGCTCGAAAGATTTTTGGCCACACCATAGCGTACAGTCGTGAGGCGACAGCCGACAGCCGTAAAAAGTATCTCGAATTCTTCAAGAAATATCTGACCCCGGAGCCTAAAGCTTCACCTGTCAAGTGACGGCGCGCCGCTACTTCTTGCCCGCGCCGACGGGGTGATTGAATAAGCCATTGAATTGTTGCGGTGCTCGATGTCCGAGTCTGGCAGATTTTGTTGCAGAAGTCCGTTGAGGCATGCGGCTAACCGTGATTCCATCTTGCTGACGCGATCTCGGCGGGGGCAAGCCATGATGGGCCGGCTGAAGAGCGAACAAACCCAGCTTTTCTACCAGTTTAAGCTCGACGACGCCGTTCCTGAGGATCACCTGGTGCGGAAGATCGATGCTGCTCTCGATCTGTCCTGGCTTCGCGGCGAACTAGCACCTCATTATTCATCGATGGGTTGTCCGTCGGTCGATCCGGAACTGATGACCCGGATGCTGATCGTGGGATATGTCTTTGCGATCCGTTCGGAGCGGCTGATCTGCCGCGAAGTGCAGGTAAACCTTGCCTATCGCTGGTTCTGCAAGCTCGGTATCGAGGACGCTATCCCGGACCATTCGGCATTTTCGCGCGCCCGCAACGAGCGTTTTCGCGAGGGAGATGTTTTTCGTCGCCTGTTCGAGCGGATCGTCGAGGCGTGCATCGCGGCCGGTCTGGTTGGTGGCGAAGGCTTTGCCGTTGATGCGAGCCTGATTGCGGCCGATGCCAACAAGCAGCACTCGATCGCGGGTCAGGATTGGCGCAGGGATCGCGATCCGCAGAGGTCCAGCCGCGCAGTGAAGGAGTATCTGGCGACCCTCGACGATACGGCGTGGGGCGCCGCCAGCGACGTTGTGCCGAAGTTCGTCTCGCCATCCGATCCCGCGGCCCAATGGACCGGCGCTCACAAGGGACCGGCATTCTTCGCTTACTCCGACAACTATCTCATCGACGTGAAGTTCGGCGTCATTGTTGACGTCGAGGCCTCCCGCGCCATTCGCCAGGCCGAGGTCGGCGCGGCAAAGACCATGATCGAGCGAACAGAGGAGCGCTTCGGCCTTAAGCCAGAGCGGCTTGTCGGAGATACCGCTTACGGGGCAGCTCCGATGCTGAACTGGCTGGTCGAGGAGAAAGGCATCGCGCCACATATTCCTGTGTTCGACAAATCGAAGCGGGACGATGGCACCTTCTCGCGTAGCGACTTTCGATATGATCCGACGAGCGACGCTTACCATTGCCCAGGCGGGAAGCGGCTCGGCACGAGTGGCACCGTGCACGAGGGCAAGACGCTTCTGTATCGCGCCAGCAAGCTCGATTGCGATATATGCCCGCTCAAACCCCAGTGCTGCCCAAAACAGCCATCACGCAAGATCCCGCGCGACATCCATGAACACGCCCGAGACGTTGCCCGGTCGCTCGCCGGCACCGAAGGCTTTGAGCAGTCGCGACATGAACGCAAGAAGATCGAGATGCGGTTCGCGCACTTGAAGCGCATTCTGAAGCTCGGCCGGCTTCGACTGCGTGGTCCACGAGGCGCCCAGGACGAATTTGTTCTGGCTGCCATCGCCCAGAACCTCAGACGGCTCGCATCGCTGGTTGCGCGACCGCCACCCGCTCAGCCTCTGTGTACTGCGTAGCGTAAAAGTTGCGTAGGAGCGTCGGGGCGGAGGCAACCCATCGCCCTGGGCGAACGGACACCATCAGTCACAACCGACTTTTGCAACATGGGGTAATTCCGGGATCGAGCCAGACAAAGGCAAGGGAATCAGCTCTCCAGGAACGTATGAGGCCAACCTCATGTGTGGCCTTGCAACGATGGAGAGCGACAATGGAGTACTATGTCGGATTGGACGTGTCGTTGGAGCAGACATCAATCTGCGTGGTGGATCAGGCAGGGTTAGTCGTGCGAGAGGGCGTGGTCGATTCCGATCCTGAGGCAATTTTAGTTTATGTGAGGTCAAAGGCGCCAGAGGCGGTACGCATCGGCCTCGAGACCGGACCGACGTCCACGTGGCTATGGACTGAGCTTAAGCGACTGGGCCTGCCGGTGATTTGCATCGACGCGCGCCATGCCAAAGCGGTGCTCAAAATGCAAATCAACAAAAACGACCGCAACGATGCTATGGGGATCGCCCGCATCATGCAGACCGGTTGGTTCAAAGAGGTGCACGTCAAGGATATCGACAGCCATTCGGTCAGAGCGCTGCTGGCAAGCCGGGCGCTGCTGGTCAAGATCAAGCGCGATCTTGAGAACCATGTCCGTGGTCTTCTCAAGAACCTCGGTCTTGTTATCGGCCGCGCCACGTTCAATGTCTTCGCCGCACGAGCCGAGGAGTTGATCGAGGATCGTCCCGATTTGGTGGCTGCAGTCAGGCCGCTGCTCGAAGCGCGCAACGCCGTCGAGCAGCAGGTCAGCGACCTCGACCGCAAGGTTATGAAGTTGGCTCGCCGTGATGCGCAGGTTCAGCGGTTCATGACCGTACCTGGGGTCGGCCCGATCACCGCGCTTGCCTTCAAGGCAACAATTGACGATCCGGCACGGTTCGCGCGATCGAGAAGTGTGGGTGCCTATGTCGGGTTAACGAGCAGGCGCCACGCTTCAGGCGAGGTTGACTGGAGTGGTCGCATCTCGAAGTGTGGTGATGCCATGCTGCGCAGTTATCTATTCGAAGCAGCCGGGGTTCTGCTAACGCGCGTCCCGAAATGGTCCACCGTGAAGGCTTGGGGGACGAGGCTCGCCAAGCGCAACGGGCTCCGCAAGGCCAAAGTTGCAGTGTCGCGTAAGCTCGCAGTCATTCTGCATCGCATGTGGATCGACGGAACCGAGTTCAACTGGTCGAAGAAGGAAATTGCTGCCTAGCGAACGAGAAAACCGAGTTCCTGCCAAACGGCAGGAAAAGACGTCCCTGCCGGGACGATGGCGATGGTGAGTTCGACCGATTTTGTGCGAGCGTCCGAAAGGACGACCGCGATTGCAACATTGAACCGCCAACGTCACCTTACGCCATCATGCGGAGGGTTCACCCCTACCGCGGAGAGAACAATGGGGCCCGGCAAGGATGATCGTGGAGACTTGACACCCAAACCCGGAATTAGAGAACAAAATCGGCACAAACCGGACCTCGGGCGAAGATCGGTCGACGTCCGTTTTCATGCCGAAAACCGGACATCGCATTCATCAACGCCTAGACGAGTTCCACGATCCTGACTTGCGCTTCAGGATTGGGCTCGATGTACCTTTGAGTAGTTCGCAGGTTCGAATGCCCAGCTAAAAGCTGCACATCCCTCAACGAACCACCCACCGTCGATATTTTGCGCGCTGCATTGGTGATGAATGTGCGCCTACCGCTGTGACTCGAACACCCGACAAAACCAAGGTGCTGATACCATCGTTGAAACATGTTCACGATGGCTTGGGGCGACGTCGACATCGCTCGTTCCGTCCTGACGACGTGTTCGCCAACTTTGAGGTTCACTTCGTCGCGATATTCGATGAGCGCTTCTCTGACTTCATCGCTCAAGGGAATCCATCGACCGGATTTTCCCTTGCTGGCTGAATCGAGCAAGCAGAGCGTCCGGCCGATTTCTCCCTGGGAGTCGTTGACCATCATCCAGGTAAGACCGGCGATCTCCTTGGCCCTGAGGCCGGCCTTCGCTGAAAGCAGGAAGATGACCCGGTTTCTTTTGGGCCACCTGGTCTTAGCCAGATAACCCAGGACGGCGTCGGTCTGGCCCTTGCTGAGTGTCTTCGCTTGTTTTCCCAAACCCATCGTGCCCTCCAAACCGATTATTTATCGGCATCAGGGCGCCGGACTGTAATCAGTTAGGAACGGGCGTACATGCCGACCCGAAAATAGGCTTTCGTAGGCAAGGGCTTGGACGGACTGGTGATAGAAGAGTAATTCTATAATCAGTTCGCTAACGATCCTGCACTCAGGGCAGACAAGTCTTCCGCCCCAATGGTTACGCCAACGAATTCCACCTCGACATCACGCCCTCGATCCCGAACCCGGAATGCCGCTCCGGCGGCGAACTGGTCCCCGATAAGACGCTGAAGATGTGGAAGGCGTCAAACCCGCAGGGCTACCGCGCCAAATTCGAACGGCGTGCGGAGCTGTTGCCGCGCATCAGGTCCGTTTTTGGCAAGGCCTACGACAGCGCACGTGCCGACGCACAGGTCGAGCCGTATCCGGAGGAGAAGCGGCTCAAGGGCATCCTGCGCCGCATCGTGCAGATCGCCAAGCGCCACCGTGACGTCCATTTCATCGACGATGACCAGGGATTAGCACCGCTCTCGATCATCATCACCACGCTCGCCTCCCGGGCCTACGAATACTGCGTCACTCAGTTCGAATACGATCACGAACTCGACCTCATCGTCGATGTGCTACGCAGGATGCCCGGCATGCTGCAGACTGGCACGGTCGAGGGACGCACCGTTTGGTATCTGTGGAACCAGACGACGGCCGGCGAGAATTTCTGCGAGAAATGGAACAAGCACCCGGAGCGGGCGGTGGCGTTCTTCGGGTGGCACGGCAAGGCGGTGGCCGACATCGAGCAGCTCGCGGTGGCGCCTGGACTCGACCAAGTGCGGCGGCTGCTCGGCGACATCTTCGGCACGGGGCCGGCCAACAAGGCGATGGACTCCCTCACGGAACGCGTGGACATCGCGCGCGCCACCAGCCGGCTGTCGGTCACGAAGCCCGCCGGACTGATCCTGGGTACGGCAGCCAGCGCGACGCCCGTCCGCGCGAACACCTTCTTCGGCGACGGGCGGTGATCCCATGCGGCTCGGGCGACCTAAGGCGCTGACGATGGCGCAGCAATACGTCAATCTGCGCGGCAATCCCCTCAGCGCAGGGGACGGCCCTTGGAGGCCGACAGCTTCACCTGGATCTACAACACTTCGCCGTCCCCGCTGAGCCGGGACTACCGGATCCGATTGAAATGGCTTGCGACAAGCCGCCGAGGGTATTCGTTGACGAGCCTGATATCGAGGCACTCGCCTGCGGTCGCGACCTTCCACACGTCTACCGCAATCCGACCCGGCTTTGCCTCTATCTGCCGGGCACGCGGGAATGGCAGCCGTGGATGAGGCTCGACCAGACAGTCGTGCCCTGGACGTCGCTGTGGCTGTTCTATTTCGAGGACTGGCTGGCCTCGGGAGAATGGAAGGGCGGAGGCATGCATCCGGCCGACGCCCCGCGGACCCGGCAAAGCCGGCGTCGTTCGGGATTGCTGCAGCCCGACGAATGCGACCTTGGGAGCGAAGCATGAGCACCGAGGCTCCCACCCACAAAATTCTGTCGATTGACGGCGGCGGAATCCGCGGTGTCTTTCCAGCGGCCTTCCTCGCCAAGCTGGAAGATCACCTCGACGTGCCGATCGGATCCTACTTCGACCTGATCGCCGGAACGTCGACAGGCGGTATCATCGCCATCGGTCTGGGACTTGGATTGTCGGCCAAGGACATCCTGCGGCTCTACGAAGAACAGGGGCCGTCAATCTTTGATCAGCAGCACGGTGTGCTCGGCAATTTCGTGCGGCAGCGATTGCGCGGAGCGATGCACTGGGTGGGATCGAAATACTCCTCGCAGCCGCTGCACGACGCCCTCGTCGGTATTCTCGGCGAACGCCGGCTCGGCGAAAGCCGGACGCGCTTGGTCGTTCCCGCATGGCATCCCATGCTTGAGCGCGTCTACATCTACAAGACGGCCCACCATCCCCGGCTGGAGACCGACTACCGGGTGCGGGCGCTGGACGCAGCGATGGCCACCGCAGCCGCGCCGACGTTCCTGAAGCCCCACATGACAAGCGACGAAATCGAACTCGTCGATGGCGGCGTCTGGGCGAACAATCCGATTGGCGTGGCGACGATCGAAGCGGTCGGGATGCTGAATTGGCCCGCGGACAGACTGAAGATTCTCAGTATCGGCACCATCAACGACGTCAAAGCCCCTCCGCGGTGGAAGGGTAAGCTCCCGATGGCCTCATCGGTCGCACGCCTTTTCATGGCCGGGCAATCTCACAGCGCGCTGGGTACGGCGAAAATCGTCACCGGCGACGGCCACGATCATCGCGCGATCTGGCGTGTCGACCAAACCGCACCGGCCGGTCGCTACACGATGGACGACGCTGCCCGCATTGTAGAAATGAAGAACCGCGGCTTTACCGAAGCCCGCGAGCAACTGCCCGAGCTGCGCCGCCACTTCTTCGACCGCGAGGCCGACCGCTTCGTTCCCTTCCACTCACTTTGAACGCGAGGACCCATGCCGAAGAACATCCTGATCTTCTCCGACGGCACCGGCCAGGCCGGCGGCCTGCGTCCGGACGAGAACCGCTCGAACGTCTACAAGCTCTACCGCGCGACGCGCTGCGGGCCGGATACCGAGATTGACCCGCGAGAGCAGCTTGCCTTTTACGACGCCGGCCTCGGCTCGCAGCCACCGGGCGGTGCACTGTTCGTTACCCGCGCCTACCGCTGGCTGCATAATGTCACCAGCCAGGCGACGGGGCTCGGCATCACGATCAACATCATCGACTGCTATGCCGCTATCATCCGGATGTGGGAGCCGGGAGACCGGATCTTTCTGTTCGGATTCAGCCGCGGCGCCTACACGGTCAGATGTCTCGCGGCCGTACTCAGCCTATGCGGCGTGCCGACAAGAATGCCCGACGGCTCCCCGCTCCGGCGCGACGTTGGTACCACGACGCGCATCGCGAAAGAGGCCGTGAAAAAGGTCTACCAGCACGTCAGTTCCCCGCAGGATACCGAGTACCTGCCGCAGCGGGCCGCGCTCGCAGGTCGCTTCCGCGATCGGTACGGCAGCGACGCGGCGGGCGCGGCCAACGCGGTCCCCTTCTTCGTCGGGGTGTTCGACACGGTGGCTTCCCTCGGCAGCTACGCACTATCGGCCGCGCTAATTGGTGGTGCAGCCCTGCTGATCGCTGCGCTGAGCTACGTGCAGTCGCTGTTCCTTTTTCCTTTTCTGTCGACGTTTCTTGGAACTCTCGCTATGGCCACGGTTGTGGCGGGAATTGCGTATGCCGCAACCCACGTAAAGTACGCCACGGGCTTGCCGGGGTATTCGTTCCTGCGGACGCTGCATCTCGCCTCGCCGAAGATGAAGTTTTACGACCTGCATTTGAATAATGCTGTCTGGTACGCCCGCCACGCCATGTCGATCGACGAGAACCGCGCCGACTTCGCGCGCGCGTGCCGTGGGGTGGCTCGCACAACAAAGGTCCTGAACGTCCCGATGAGTATCCGGACTGGCTGCAGCAGGTTTGGTTCGCCGGAAACCATTCCGACATCGGCGGTAGCTATCCGGAGAACGAAGCCCGCCTTTCCGACATCTCGCTGGGGTGGATGGTGCATGCGGCCAAGAATCTTCCCGACGGCAAGACGCCAGACGGCTACGGCATGAAGGTGGACGAACGGTACCTGAAGCTGCACCCGGATCCGCTTGGTCCGCAGCACGACGAGCGGGAGCCGGGATGGCTTCGGGGGAGGATCAAATGGACCCAGGGACTCCGCAAAGTTCAGGACGCGGCGATCCTGCACTCCACGGTTCTCGAACGGTTCGCCGCCAGCGAAGTACAACACTACTATAGGCGGATGATCTACCGACCCGAAAACCTCAAGGCACACTCGAAGGTACGGCAGTATTATGAGGCCGACGCGCCGACAGAAGGAAATGCGCCGGAGAACGGGCCTGTTGAGCAGTCGAGCGGAGTCTTGCAACAAGATACAGTCGAAGCATCGGGAGCTGACACGACTAGGGTGAACGCCTAGTTGCAGTTTCAGGAAGGGGGGATATCCCGCTTCCCTTGGAGCCGGTTGAACGATGGGGGTCGCCTATTTTTGAGGACTGCCGCCACGCGGTCCTTTGCGCCACTTGGGTTTTCGGTTCAGCATGTACAGTATCATCCACGTGATTAGAATCGGCGAGGTTTTATTCAGCCATGGAGAACCTCAATGCCAGTCCTCAAGTCACTCTCGTTCACCGCACTTCCCAAGGCCACAAACGATCCCGTCCAGCAGCGCCGAACCAAGTTCGTCGCGAAACTGGAGGAGCAGAAGCTGCTTCTGAAGGACCCCAACCACGTCCGAACCGTCCAACGATGGACCAAGGTCAACGGCGAGCGACAGGCCACCACCAAGCAACAGGCCGTCCGGCCGTGGTGGAAGACGGATCCGTCTGGTCAGGTGGTGATGTCCATCAAGTTCGGGGCCAAGCCTATCGAGTTCGAGAAGGGCAAGGCCGGCATTGCGGTCCCGTCCAAGGACAAACTTCCGACCGTGATCGATACATTGATCGTCGCAGTCCGCGCCGGAGAGCTGGACGAGTTGTTCAGCCAAGCAGCTAAAACGGGCACGATCGGCAAGACCCGCAAAGCAGCATAATCTAAGAGGCCGGGCGATCGGATGAACCTATCACCCGGCTTGTTGTCTATCCACGCGGTGCAGAAAAGTCACCCGCGGTCCGAGTTTAGGTCCTTACGCGTCGACCTTTCGACGGCAACCCGAGCGGCTGTTGGCGCCGTCCTAAGCCAATGGCTTCTGAGCAATTTTCGCTAAATCCAAGACTAGCTGATCAACTTTTTCTAGTTCAAGAGAATCTAAATCAGCAAACTCTGTACGTGACCCAATGAATGCGCGTAGATCTTTAAGCCTGCGCTCGTTCACGTCGGCGTCTGCTCGGATGCGATCCGTTACTGCCGATCGCCCGAGATTATGATGTGTCCAATCGCGCAAAGCGGACGTTCCTGAAAGCAGCACATCTTTGCTCAACAGCCTATAAGTCCGGATGGCCTTGGCGCATGCGCCGAAGAAGCGTCTTTCCCATCAACGCTTGCTGTCTGCATCCGCACCGACCCTAACCATCGTGTTACGAGGCTGCGGTTTAGCCTCCATAGGTCGGCGCGCTTGCCGGGGACATCGTTTTCCTGCAACTCGTCTTGGATGATCTTGATGGCAGATTCGTATTTCGCTTCGGCTTCCGGGTAACGGCCAATTCGCGAAGCTTGATCCCCGATCATCATCTCTGCGTTGCATTTTGCCACAATGAAACGCGCTGAATCGAAAAACTCTTTCGCAATTTCTGCAATCTCGATTACGCCTTGCCAGTCCTCCCGCATCTCGCGCAGTGAAATCCATTCATCGAATAGCTCGCGCTTTTTTACAGCCCCGCTGATGTGCAGCACGGAAGCTTTCATCCGCCTTAGGTGCATCACCGGTCGCGTTATAAACTCGGCCGACCAAGCACAAGAGGTCTGGATCGTCGGGTAAATCATTCAACGCAGTTCGTGCCGTCTGTAAAGCCTTCCGAGGATCGCCCAGATTTAGGAAGGCTATTGTTCTGGAAATGGCCAATCCGACGAACGGTGTTTTTGTTCGCCTGAGCGTCCGAAACTCGTTACATTTCTTCTTTATTGATGGATGGTCTGTGACAACCTTTTCGACGAGCGGTGTGATTGAGCCCATCATGCTAGGCACCTTGAAGGCCGCCCCTCCCGGTAGTGACGTATCTCGTGCATGCTCGCAAATCTTGGCTCAGCGTTGAGCAGATTAGACAGCTAAGGCGCTAGCATCCCGATGAAGCGTTGCCTGAATTGCACCATCGCACGCAGCAAATGACTATGGGAAATGACTATAAGGCTCGACCGCTTAGCGCACAGAAAAGACGTCGTCGCCGCCATGCCCCATATCGCGGCAAGTGCAAGGATCAGGACAATGCCAAGGTAGCCAAGGTTAGGTGATCACCGCTGGAAAACTGTCGACCTTGGCCATCCAAGCTGGCCTCGAACTCAGGCTGTAATACTGATCCAAGCGCCTTCTGTTTGGTTGGCCGATGCCTAGTCCAAGAAACTTAGCTGCGTTTATCCCAAAGAAGCGATCACTCAGCCGGCCTTGCGCACCCAAGGACGGGTCACGGTCGAACTTGCTGTACATTGCTTCGAACCTCGAGAGGTACTGGCTCGACATAGGTCCCTCAAGGACAACCATTTCCCAGTCAGTTCCGTACATCAGTCGTTGAGCGAGGGCAGCCGGTCCATTTTTTGAAGTTCGTCGCATGCGCGCGGCAAGATACGCCTCCAACTTGGCCTGATTTGATAGAACCTCCGAAAAGTAACCCGAGTCTGCGTACAGGTACTCTCCATTGGGCATCAAATCAGAGAGCGCATCCGATTGAGTCGTGCTCGCTAGGCTAGTTACACCGAGATGGCCGAAATCAACCCTGAGTGAGGGAAAAGTGCGCGAGACCTTGTCCCAATACGTTGCGTAAGTGAGCTGATCAAATTTCTTCGCCGGACCGTTGCTCGCATTTGTGTGGGCCATGATCGGCACGCCATTGTTTTGGCACCAGGAGTACAAGGTCATAAGCACCTGATCCAAGCGCAGCCCTAGTTGGGTCCGCGGAAAGTTTATCGGCAACGCGCTACTATCCCAGAAGCTATCAGGAAGCGCTGCATTACCAAGTGGGGCAAATCCCATCGGGGGATAAAGCTTCACCCCTACGAAGCCATGATTCATGATGGCATCGGTAACGAAGTTGAATGAAGATCCGTTTGCGATCTCCTTGAAAGGATCATAAGGCGCGAAAGATAGTACACGGCCACCGGTCACTTGCGAGATGCGCTCCATGACCCTGACTTGGTCGCTCAAGCTTGTCGGAGTCGATGTGCCGTCACCGATAGGCCAGTCGTAGTCGACAAGGTGAGCTACAAGAAGATCCACCCTACGAGTCTTGCCGCGAGAGTATTCCAGCAGATATTCGTAGACGTTGACGTAACGAAATTGGAAGTTGCGGATCAAAAATTCAAGGGCGCCATCCGCAGTGACTTTCTTCAACGAAAAGCGTGCTCTTGAACCGGACCTCTTGTACTGAGAATAGGATTCTGGAAGGTTGTCGATTTGCTGTTCAAGAGGGCTGCGTGTAAAGCGTCTTTTCCGACTGCGGATGCTCTGCAATGCAATTTTCAACTCACGTCTGGCGCGTTGGTAACCTGCTTCCCTCTCATCATCTAAAACCTGCATGACTCCGTTGCCATTGCAAGTCCTGAATACTGCATCGATCCTCTGCAATTCTGCCAACTCTAGTGCGGCGGTTGGGGCGAAGTTGCGTCCGAGCTCAGCAAGCAGCTCGGCGGCCTTCTCGTAAGTCTCCGGATCGTCTCGTGCCAATATTCGCGTCGGAATCCTTCAATCTGTAAGTCCGATCCATTAAAAACATGCGCATGAACGTCGATCGTCAGCGGTGTACTTGGATCGCTTATCGTAGGGTCGGTCGGACAAAATGGTGTAATGGGGATGCTGCATCCCGATAGTCCAAAGGTAGCTCCAAAGCCCCCCATAGCGGCAAGCGCCTGACGGCGTGTGATGTCCACCTTTGGCCTCCACAAAAAGAAAGTATGCTGCGGTGTGATCCGGATCGAGCCACGTCGTTATCCACGTGGCGCCTTCTCAAGCCTGTTCTGGGGCGAGAATTACGACGGCTGGGGAATGCTCGGCCAAGAAAGTAAATATTGAAATAAAAGGTAGCGTGTCGGTTCAGTTAGACCAACGGGGTGCCGGAATACCTACATCCCATCACGGCAGCTCTCGCTCGACGGCACTTTCTCGCGGATCACGCTTTGCCACGCAGACGATGGCCTCGGGCGTTTCCCAGGTGGCGAGCAAACCGAGCTCGTAGGCCTCGAACATATTCAATTGATGATGTATCGTCTCCTCCGAGACGCCGGCGGACAGAAGGAGTTCGACGTCGGTGACGGCTTGAGCCGCAACTACCGGAATGCAGGTTTCTAGCCAGCCGATCTGAGCCGCGACGGATCTGACCTCGAAAATTGCTTCGACCGATGCGTTTTCAGCCATTACCCGAGCCTTTGAGAGCAGCTTTGGCGCCATCAGGAGACGGTCATGGTCCGAAGACCTCACGGTATCACCAATCACTCCGCCAAGGACCAAGTGGGAATTTAAGCGATCCTCGTCGAGGTCTGTCTTCGGCCCGGCACGGCGCCATAACTGCGCATTGTTCATCTGGAGTAGTTCGCCGAGACCGAGCTGACTGAGATGAGCGTGGGCTTCGAATGGATCAGCCAGCCATTTTATAACGGGAGAGTTGGCGAACCTTGCGCCCTTGCGACGTACGTATGAGGCGCTCGATGCTATCCGTGTTGGCTCGTCCGTCGATCGTGTTGGCTCGCCGCGCACGATCGAGGAGTGATCGGGTCAGGGGATGCCAGGGAGGCGCCTCGTGGCACTCAGCCGTGTCGGCACGGCAATAAGCAACTGCGGGTTCGACCAAACCTGTCAGGGCCAGACAAGCCGTTCCGGCCAGTAACTTTCTGCGGTCGATATCCATTCCGCCCTCCTAGTTGTCCAGGAAGCCTGCCGTAAACTGAAATCGCGGCGAAGGACATGTTTGGGCCGGGCCGCCTAAGAGATCAGCGAACACGGCAGAGGGCCTAGTCCGCCTTCCTGCGGGACCCGGACCTAGCAGGAACAATTCGGACGGGAGACGCCTGCGGCATCGGAGTGAGTTGTGAACCGGCAAGTGTGAAGATAGTCACCGACAAAGGTGCTTGGAGTGGTGGAAATAAATAAGCAGACCAAGCTAGCTTCGGAAGCAGCTGAACTTCCACGGGCAAGCTATCGCAGGATCCCTGGAACAGAGCATGGAAGTTCCGAATACCAGAGGCCTGCAAGCTGCCGCTCAAAAAGTTGCCTTTCTCAAACCCCAACCGCTAGGTTTTTCCCCCGCTCCTTCCGAAGAAAGCTCCGACGCTTAGTATCAGAGCGAACAGCAATCCACCTGCGATCGCGCCGACAACGGTGTAGCTCCCAAATCCCTGCTCTTGAATGAAGCCAAGCAGTCCGCCAAGGATCGCGAACACGACGCCTAGCTCGACGATCTCCCTCGCCGCCGGTTCTCTGCGTAACCCGAAGCGCACTCCCATTTGCCCAGCTAACTGTCCCCGCTGCGCGAGCAGATCTCCCCACAGCTATAATCTTCTGTTTCAACTTGTAGAATTCATCGTCAGATATCCGTCCATAGTGTGGATCATTCGGATAAACGTTCGGTCGGATACTGGCCAAAGAAAAACGCCTAGTCATCGGTGCCATGTCGAAAAGAAAACCAACGCGCAACCCGACAGGCCGAATCCACAGCTGCATTGGCAAAGTTGGGCGCGCGCTAGCCAGCGCTGTAAGGCTTGTTGAGAAAGTAATCGCGGTTACCTAGCGCCTTCTCAGCGTACTGATCGATCGCGACCGTGATCGCCTGGACGTGTTGATAGCAGTAGCCTTCACGAGTCGCGCGGTGACGCACTTCAGCGAGCGCGTTGATCCAGGGCGAGTTGTCCGCGCTCTTGTCGTACCATTTGAGCGGTTGAACCATCACCAGCTCCGGCCGCCAAGCACGCGTCCCTTAGTTGGACCGCCCTGCTCTTTCTTGAGCCGGTCGCGCTCGTCATATAGCTCCTCAATCTTCGCCAGCATTCTCTGCAGCAAAAGCTCAGCCGATGCCGTGCCGATGCCGGCGCGCTGAAGCTGCAAGATTTCCTTGCGCTGCCTTCCGACTTGGACGCGCATGTGTTCGATTTCGGAGCGAACGTGTTCTATTCCCATAGCGCTCCTTGATTTCTCGCTCAATTATGCGCCAGAGCCGTTCGGGGCTCCGCCTCATCTGGCCGTAGAGACGAAGCCGCCTAAACAGGATTTCTATCTCGCGGGGGCGCGTCATAGGGCGATAGTACAAAACGTGAACGAGTTGGCAAGCCGCTAGGAATAGGGTGTGCTGGCGCCGTACACCCAAGATCATTGCCTGAGTAAACTTATTGCCCTGGTCCACCCCATTTGAGGATCCTATCCGGCTGCCCGGCGCCAAGCAGCTCACGACCCTGCGCGATGCCGCCGACTACATCACGAAGCTACCAAAGGCCGAACAGAACAAGCCCGAATGGCAAACGGCCATTCATTGCCTGATCGGCGCCGCAGAGGGCCGCGACTTCCTGATGCATGCAAGCGTCGGAATGCTGCGGGCATTGAACGCTGGTGTGGTCCGCGGGTTTACGGAAAGCAAAGGGCATCACTGGGGCCGGAGAAAGCTCAAGAGGGACCAATGACCGTGTTTATCTATGTCGATACCAGCAAAGAGGTCGGAGACCCCGACCACCTCAAGGTCTTCGCCAATGCCGATGCTGCCGAAATCTGGTTCGAGGAAAACGATCCCGAAGGTGTGGCCTTTGAGTATGAGGTTCTGGAATGAATCGCCTAAGCCGTCAGACCGCCTACGCCATGCTGGTGCTACTGGTGGTGGCAATCGTCTGGCTGGTGCTGGTGTCGCCGTAGGTAGCCTTAAGGTATAGGAACAAACGAAGGGCGATCTAATTGAGTCCGCGCGCGACCATGGCCGCCCCTTAAATTGCAGTAACCCTCGTCCGCCCGGTATGGATGGTGGACGTCGCTGTTAGAGCCGTTAGCTTTGAGACTGCAAGACTACGGATTTGATTACCCAGTTGCGCTGGCAGCGGCGTGAAGCTTTTTTGAATTGTCTTGGTCGCGTGAGTTTGACGACCTCGGAGATTGCACTGCTTTGTATGGGAGCATTGGAATGGAGACATTATTCAAGGTCGTTGGCTGGATCGTGGCTGCATTACTCGGTCTTCTTGTTTGGAACATATTTCCCGAAACTCGAGCAATCATCACTTGCGCTATAGCCGTAGCCTTCATCTGCTACGTGTTCTCTATCCTCGTGGGAGTAACCGTTAAGAGGCTCATAGGGGACGAACTACTAGAGCTTCGCCTTCAAAGCAATGCCGCTGCCAACCGCCTTGAGCTTATAGACCGCAAGGTAACTGCAATTTTGAGGGAAGCACTCGAGCAGCGCCAAGCGGCGAATCTAACAGCAGTTGGAGCAACACCCAAGCAGCGGCACGCTGAGCAACGACGATCCGCTTGAGCAACCAGACCCACCCGAAATATGACAGCGATGCGCGGCCATCTGACAAGCGCATCAGAATGCGCTAACGCGAAGCGAAAATGCGCGTGAGCGAGCTTTGAATCTTTTGCGAGACATTAATTGAGGAAAGATGGAACTATTCACGATCCATGCATCGAAGGACGGCCAATGGGTCGAAACACAGGGCACCAGCCCAACACTGATCGTGGCCAAAGCGAACAGCCTTCACAAATCAGGATGGGATGTGCACATCGCGGACTCGGACGGCAGGCGGTACGGACCGAAAAAATTCAATGAGGTTCTAGCGTTCGACCGGAAACCGCCGATCAAATTCTAGCATGTTTTAGTGGCCTAAGGGCGGATAACCAGCCAACCAATCGATTACTGAATTCGATCAGAACACGACTACCAAATATGACGGCTGCTCTGGATACGTTTGTAAGAAATTAACATCCGCTTTTGGTGCAACGCGGACATCCGAAGCGGGCATTAATCGCCGTCGGGATACGAAACCTCAAATCCCTTGGCTTCACTGGCGACGATCTGTTGCTGATACCGTAATGGGTCATCATCGTGGGGATAGACGGCCCGAACGTTGCTGTCGCGAAAGCTTACAGCGAAAAAGCGGCGAGATTGTTCTGGGAGTGCTGCCACCTTTTCCATGTGCGATATCACGTCTTGGGATTCCCAGCCGGGCGCATTTCGCAGTTTTTCGATCGTTGCCAGCATTCGCGGCCGTTCACCCAACGATCCGACCAACAGCGTTTCCACCAAGACTTTGAGCTGCGATGCGATTTGAGCCCTGAGCTTGAACAGCTCCTCGTTAGCTGGGCTCTGAAGTCGTTCGACGAGCTGCCTGATTTCCTCCTTGCTTCGACTGTAGCGCACTTGTCGCGAGATAAGCTCCTCGCGTTCGGCCGATTTGACCTCGATCAAACCGCCGATCGCTGCCCTACGTTCTTCCAGTTCGGCGAGCTTGCGGGTGACGAATGCCACGGCCACCTTTTGCTCAAGCATGTCGTAGGTTTTTTCCATCAGATCGCTGACGGTTAAAAGCTCACCTTGTAGAGCGGACAGTTCACCTTCGATCGCGTGTCTTCGCTCAGATTGGGCTCCCTCGTTGATGATGGCTTCCACGTCCAGTTCTTCGACGAACGCAAGGAACGTCGCCTCAAAGTCACGATACTGCCAGCGAAGGCTTGGGCAACCCCGCCCGCGTTTCGCACCGTCGCAGATGAGATATTTGCCCCCCTTTTGGTCCGTCACCCTTGTTCTCGAAAAGGATTGGCGCTCTACAATAGAAACAGCGGGCGATCCCAGAGAATAGATTTGCAAACCCAGCTCCCTTGCGCCCCGCGCCGTTACCACGCCTTTGCGCCTTACCGAGCTGTGCTTGATAGAAAAGGTCGTCCCTGATGATCGCTGGATAGTAGTTTTTCACTGGTTCGCCGTCTGGGACCCGCTTGCCCTCGGCTCGAACATGGGCCTGAAACTCCCCCAGCACGGCTCGGTTCGCGAGGATCTTAGCGACATAGGATTGGTGCCATCCGTTTGGCCCGCCGAAGGTCGGAATTTTCGCTTTGTTCAGGCGGTTGGCGATCGAATACATCCCGATCCCGTCCGCTGTGTTCCGGAATATCTGTCGGACGATCTCGACTCGCTCTGGGATCGGCAGGTAGCCACTCCGGTCAGGAGCCAGTGTCAGCCATGCCGGACACCACTTGGTCATCGGCTTTCGGCCGGCCTCGATGCGTTTGTTTTTCCATGCCGCTCCGATACGCCGGCTTTTGGTGGCCGACTCCTCGTGGGCGCGGCTCATGATGACCAAAGACGTGATGAGGTCAGCCAGATCGACCTTGCCGGCTTTGTAAACCTTCCCGTCCATCAGCGTGACGAGGTTGATTCCGGCCTGAATGATGCTGAGGAATAGCGACTGCGCCGTCAGTACCTGCTCCCGGCTCAACCGATCCAGGGATTCAACGATCAGATAGGAGCCGCGCTTCACCGATCCGGCGCGCACCGCCTCCAAGAAGCGACCCAAAGCGCCGTCTCGGACGTTGGCGCCAGTGTAGGCGGAGACGCCGATATCCTCGAGTTCGGCGTCTTTAGCCAAGTCCAGTTCGTTAGCCTCAGCGTATTGCCGGGAGGCCTCGAGCTGCCGACGTCGGCTGTCCCCCTTCAGTTGGAGGTCGGTCGACATTCGAAGGTAGGAGTAGGCATGGGGCTTCAAGGCTGGACGACCGGGCTCACAACAAGGCCCTCGGCTACCATACATTCCGGTTAATTGTACACCCTATTGCGAACGCCGGCAAGCCAGGTGCTACCTGCACCTGTACGTCGACCGCGCGGGCCTCGATCCCCTCAAAGGCTACGGTAGAAACCCGCTGAACCATGCTGCCCCTCGTTCCGCAATCGAAGGTAGCGGAACCGGCGGGGCATGGCAAGAACATTACGGGAACGGAGCGATGACTCTCAATTCAGCTTCCCCCGCCCGGAGGGGCCGGCGACCCGCCAGCCCCGGGAAACCCGGCTCAGAGCTGCATGTTCATCGGCTCAGGATAATACCTGAAGCCGTCGCCGGCCTTGGCGACATGGCCGTAGCCGGGCCAGGCGAAGTGATAGGACATGACCGGGATCTTTTGCGCGGCCAGCATGTCCAGCATCTTCACCCGCGACGCCGCCGCCTGCTTCGGATCGGAATCGTAGGCGAATTCCATCCGCGGCTTCTCCAGGAGCAGCACCGCGTGGTGCGAGAGATCGCCGAGGAAGCAGAAGGATTTTCCTTCGAACTCACCATGAAGATGGTGTGGCCCACGGTGTGGCCGGGCGCGGCGAGCGCGGTGACGCCCGGCAGGATTTCCTGGCCGTCCTTGAAGAAGACGATACGGTCGCGCACCGGCATCAGGTTCTTGCGGGCATGGATTATGAAATCCTTCAGGGGGCTGCCGAGCTTGCCTTCATCGGTCCAGAAATCGAAATCGCTCTGGGCAATGTAGACCTGCGCGTTCGGGAACAGCGGCTTGTCGTCGGCGCCGACGAGACCGCCGATGTGATCGATATGCGCGTGCGAACACACCACCGCGTCGATGTCGGCCGCCTTGATGCCCGCCTCCGTCATGCTCTTCTGCTGACGGCCGGTGGTCGGGCCGAACGCCTTCGAGGTGCCCATGCCGGTGTCGAACAGGATGAGTTTGTCGCCGGTGTTCACGATCGGCGAATTCTGTTCAAGCACGACATTGTCGGGGTTGAGGAAGTTGTCGGTGAGCATCTTCTTCACTTCTTCCTTCGGCACGCCGGTGAAGGTGCCGGAGGGATCGCCGAGCGGCAGCGGGCCGTCGGAGACCACCGTCACTTCGGCGTCGCCGAGAACGAAACGGTGCCAGTAGGGCGTCTGCGTGCCGAGCTTTGGCGCCTTGGCCAGCGCGCTGCCACCGAGCAGGGTTGTGGCGCCAAGGCTCGCACCGAGACCGGCGCCGAGCGCAAGCAGGGACCGTCGCGAAACATTTAATGTCATGCGTTTCCTCCACTGTTCTTATGATTGAAGTCTGTTGCCCGGACGGATTCATCCAGAGCTACAGGCTGCTCCCGCTTGCCGAAATTGGCAAGTGGGAGGAGGAGGCGCAGAGACGTGAAAAATGCGATGACGGCGCAGCGTTTTTTTGCGCCGCGCTTCTGCTGGATGGTATCCGAGATTTTTCCGGCACATCAGGCCCGCCGAGTGCTGCAAACAACGACGACATCGCGCAACCCACGGTGCACTGTATCGCGTCGAGGCGTTGTTGCCTCGTGATCACCGAATCGACGGCTACCAATCGTCGTAGATCCACTCCCTTGAGAATCGAGGCCGCGCCCTCGCCTGCGGCGTCCGCTCGGGCTTGCGCAAGGTCGGAGCCGGCTGCGTCGGAGGGCGGCGACGTCTTGGGCGGGCTCTGCTCGGAAACCCTCGTGAGCTCGCGTTTTATCTCTTCCTGGCTGGCCTTGAGCTCCGCAATGGCTTTTGAATTGTCGCTGGCGATTTGCTGCTGGTTCGCCTTGAGCTGTTCGATACTTCGCTCCACATTCGCCAGATCGCGCACGATCGTTTGCAGCAACTGTGTGTGATCGGGAAGCGCTGCGGTAGCTGTCGGCGCGGCGTCTTGCGGTGCGGTCTGAGCCAGGGGTGTCGCCTGCGGTGGCGTTGCTTGCGGTGGTGCTTCCTCCGCCGCGGTCGCTTGAACGGTAGATGGAGCGGGCTGCGCGGGAAGCGGCGGATTTTCCGGCGGCAATGATGGAGTTGAAACGAGCTGCGGCGCCCAACGGGCGACAACCCCGCCGCCATAGGACGACTGCAACACCAGGGCAGCGACAACGATGCACGCCGCAAGGGGCAAGCCGACCAGGATCCGGAGCGCCGGCTTTCCATGAGGTGATTGCGTAGGCGGCAGCTGCGTAGGCGGTGATTGCGTAGGCGGTGATCGCGGGCCAGGTCCGGCCGAAGGTGGGCGCGCGTCATCGCGCTCCATTTTTGCAAGCTGTTCGCTCACGCGCGAGCTGTTCGTCCGCGCGCTTGATCTGTTCGTAGGCGTGCGCGAGCCGTTCATCGGCGCCCGCGATTAGGGCATCGTGGGGTCCAGTTTCTTTCGGAGTAGGCGTGGAGTTCATTGGCGTTTCCTTTTCCGTCCAATGTCATCCGAAGGTGGCGGTCCACTATCCGTCAGGTCAACCATCCACCGGCACTCCGTGCAGTCTTGTCCAAACAATGGCCGTATGATGGTAGAAACTGGGATTACATGGCGATAGCGTCCTGGAATCCGGCGGGCAGTGTCAGCGGCTCTCCTGTTCCGGCAGGAGGCGCACGCAATTCATCCGGCCTAGGCCAGGTCACGTAAGGGCGCGCGCTGCGGGTAGTTGGCCGATAGGGCGCGAGGGGACATTATTTCCCGGCGCGCTTTGCCTCGATGGTGTCCCAAATCCTTGCCGCCACATCCGGCCCGCCGAGCTTGGCAATCGCGCGGATGCCGGTGGGGCAGGTGACGTTGATCTCGGTGAGATTGCCGTCGATCACGTCGATGCCGACAAACAGCAATCCGCGCTCGCGCAGCGCGGGGCCGAGCGTATCGCAGATCTCGCGTTCGCGCTGCGAGAGTCCGGTGGCTTGCGCCGCGCCGCCGCGAACCATGTTGGAGCGTAGATCGTCCGCCGCCGGCACGCGGTTGACGGCGCCGGCGAATTCGCCGTCGACCAGGATGATGCGCTTGTCGCCATGCTTGACCTCGGGGAGGAAGCGCTGGATCACCCAGGGCTCGCGGAAAGTGACCGAGAACATGTCGAACAGCGAACCGAAATTCATGTCCTGCGGCATCACGCGAAACACCGCGGCGCCGCCATGGCCGTGCAGCGGCTTCATGACAACAGCGCCATGCTGATCCCTGAACGAATTGATTTCGTCGAGGTCGCGCGAGATCAGCGTCGGCGGCATCAGTTGCGGAAAGTTCAGCACGAACATCTTTTCCGGCGCGTTGCGCACGCTGGCAGGTTCGTTGACGACCAGCGTCTTGGGATGGATTCGTTCCAGCAAATGCGTCGAGGTGATGTAGGCGATATCGAACGGCGGCTCCTGCCGCAACAGGATGACGTCGAAATCGGTCAGCGGCTCGCGTTTGGGTTCGCCGAGGGCAAAATGGTCGCCGATTTCGTCGCGCACGGCGAGCTTTTGCACCGGCGCCACCAGCTCCTCTCCGCGCAGCGAAAGCTTGTCCGGGGTGAAATAGGAAATGCTGTGGCCGCGCTTTTGCGCCTCCAAGAGCAGCGCGAAGGTCAGATCGCCGCGAATGTTGATACGCTCGATGGGGTCCATCTGGACGGCGACATTCAGTTTCATATTGGGGGATCCGGGTCTCTGGAGGGATTTTTAAACGCTGGCGTCGAATGCCGCTAACAGATGGCGTGGCAGACGCCGCGGCGCAATCAGGATCGCATCGAAACGCAGGTCGAATTCGGCATGCTCGGGGTGCGCCATCAACCAGGCCTGGGCGGCGTCGATGATGCGCGCCTGCTGGCGCGGCGTCACGGCGTAGGCGGCGTCATCGAGGCTGGCTCTGGCCTTGACCTCGATGAAGGCCAGCAGATTGCGCTTCTTCGCCACCAGATCGATCTCGCCATAGGGGGTGCGGAAGCGTTTTGCCAGGATGCGATAGCCCTTGGCCATCAGAAAGGCGGCGGCGCGGCTTTCCGCCGAAAGCCCGGTGCGGAAGGCCGCGACCCGCGCCGGCGAGGGCGAGCTTTGCCGCGGCGTCCGGGGGCGAGGGCCTTCAGTCTTCGCCTTCATGTCCCCGGCTTTCCTTCGCAAGCTCCAGCGCACGGGCATAGACCTCGCGGCGCGGCCGCCCCGAAAGTTCGACCGCATGGGCGACGCTGTCCTTGACGCTGTCGCGCGCCAGCGAAGATCGCAGGAGGTCATCGAGGTCCTGCTGCGTCATGATTTGTTCGTCGGAGCGCGGCGGGCCGATCACCAGCACGAACTCGCCGCGGGTTTCGAGCGTGTCGGCGGCCTTTGCCAGCTCAGCGATCGGCGCGCGCTTGATCTCTTCATGCAGCTTGGTCAGTTCGCGGCAGATCGCGGCGTCGCGCCCGCCCATGATCTCTCGAAAGATCGGCCAGTGTGTCCTGCACGCGGTTGCCGGATTCGAACATGACCAGAGTGGCGTCGATCCGCGCCAGCTCGGCGAGCCGCGTCCGCCGCGAGAGTTCTTTCGCCGGCAAAAATCCCTCGAAGAAGAACCGGTCGGTGGGGAGTGCTGCGACCGAGAGCGCCGATAACACCGACGACGCGCCGGGCACCGCGATCACGGCATGGCCGGCGGCGCAGACCTCACGCACCAGCTTGAAGCCGGGATCGGAGATCAGGGCGTGCCGGCGTCCGACACCAGCGCGATCGACGCGCCTTGCGCCAGCTTTTCCAGGATTCTCGGCCGCGCCATCGCGGCGTTGTGCTCGTGGTACGGCTTGAGTTCCGCCGAAATCCCGTAGCGCTCGGTGAGGCGGCGGGTGATGCGCGTGTCCTCGCAGGCGATGATGTCGACGCCGGCCAGCGTTTCAAGCGCGCGCAACGTGATGTCGCCGAGATTTCCGATCGGCGTCGCCACCAGATAGAGTCCCGGAACCGGCTTTGGGGCGTTCAGGACGTGGGCGCCGATCGAAAATGTTCTGTTGGCTGAACCCTGTTCGCCTTCAGACCCGTAGTTGGAATTGGCTTTTGCGCGCATAATGGCAATTCTAGAGGGGGAGCGGTGCGAGCGCCACCTTGTGGTGGATCGAGGATCCTCGCACCAGGGAAGGGGAGGCAGGTTCCCGCAACGGGCAACGGCGCCCGGGACTAATCCGTTTGTTTTGGTTAACTATTCCTCGACAATATGCTGAATCCGGCATTGGGTTCAGGAGCGGTTCAGGAGCCTTGGCCCAGAAGGCTGGAGTCCTGGCCGACGGCGGTCGGTCAAGAGAAGAGAAAAAGATGGAAGGCCCGTTCAATCGCAAGCCTGGATCTTCGGGTCCTCGGCTGTCGGGATCGACCCGGCGGACGGTCGTCGGCCTTATTCTCGGCGCGCCGCTGCTCGGCGCATGCGCCGGCGGGTCCAACCTGTTCGGTTCGTCCCAGGCCGAGGGACCCGCAGGCCCGCAACAGCAGCCGCTCGCGGTCGGCACCGGGCAGGTCAAGGTCGGCCTGCTGCTGCCGCTGTCGGCCGCCGGTAACGCCGGCGTCGCCGCGCAATCGATGAAGAACGCGGCCGAGATGGCGCTGGCGGAATTCCAGAATCCCAACATCCAGCTTCTGATCAAGGATGATGGCGCGACCCCCCAGGGCGCACAGCAGGTCACCCAGCAGGCGCTCGACGAAGGCGCGGAAATCATTCTGGGTCCGCTGTTCGCTGGCTCGGTTCCGGTGACGGCGCAACTGGCGCGCACACGCGGCATCTCCGTGATCGCGTTCTCGACCGATTCCAGCGTCGCCGGGCGCGGCGTTTATCTGTTGAGCTTCCTGCCGGAATCCGACGTCAACCGGATCGTCGATTACTCCGCCGGCATCGGCAAGCGATCGTTCGCGGCGCTGTTGCCCGACAACGCCTATGGCAACGTGGTGGAAGCAGCCTTCAAGCAGGCGGTCGGCCGCAGGGCGGGCGCATGGTAGCCTTCGAGAAATACAGCGCGGATCGTTCGGCGGTGGCGCGGACGGTGGCGCAGTCGCTGGGTTCGGCCGACGCGCTCTTCATCGCCGACGACGGCAGATCGGCGGTAGCGACAGCGGATGCGCTGACCGCGGCGGGCGCAAATCTGCGCAACATCCAGTTGCTCGGCACGGGTCTGTGGGACAATCCGCGCGTGTTCGCGAGCCCGGCGCTGCAGGGTGGGCTTTACGCCGCGCCGGATCCGTCCGGCTTCCGCAGTTTCGCTGGCCGTTATCGCGCCAAATACGGAGCCGAGCCGGTGCGCACGGCGACGCTCGCCTATGACGCGGTCGCGCTGGTCGCAGCGTTGTCGAAGCAGCAGGGCAGCCAACGCTTTGCAGCGGAAACGCTGACCAACCCTTCGGGCTTTGCCGGCATCGACGGCCTGTTTCGGTTCCGCTCCGACGGCACCAACGAGCGCGGGCTTGCGGTGATGAAGGTCGCGACTGGCGGCGGTACGGCGGTTGCCGGGTCACCGAAGAGTTTTGGGGCGTAATTGTTGTCGTGAATCGTAGATGGGATAACGGGCCCGGTCTGCCCTCCAAGCAAGCCGCGCTTGCTACGGCGCTGTTGAATGCGCGCTTCGCGCGGCTTGTTTGGAAGGCGGGCGGTCGTCCCTCACATGGATGGTGTTACGGAGTCGAGGGTTGGACCTCGCTCCAAGCATCAAGGAGAGACGACCATGGAGTATTATGCCGGAATCGACGTGTCTTTGGAATGCTCAAGCGTGTGTGTGGTTGATGCGAACGGCAAAATTGTCCGGGAAGGCAAGGTGGCAAGCGAGCCGGCGGCGCTGATTCGCTGGCTCAGCTCGCTCGGGCTTGGGCTAACCCGGATCGGGCTGGAAGCTGGGCCGCTGTCGCAATGGCTGTACGCGGCGATGAAGCGGGCTGGGCTCGCGGTTGAGCTGTTGGAGACGCGGCACGTCCACGATGCGTTCAAGGCGATGCCAGTGAAGTCGGACCGCAATGACGCACGGGGGATCGCACAACTGATGCGGCTGGGCTGGTTCCGGCCGGTTCACTGCAAGTCGATAAATGCCCAGGAAGTACGTGCCGTGCTGACGGCGCGCAAGCTGGTCCAGAGCAAGCTTCTGGATGTCGAGAACAGTCTGCGCGGGATCCTGCGGGGCTTTGGGCTGAAGGTTGGCAAGACGACGGGAACAGGTTTTGCCGGACGGATCAACGAGTTGGCAAAGGGGCATCGAACCTGGAAGTGATCGCAGAAGCGCTGCTGCGGGTGCGCAGCGCCCTGCTCAGTGAGTTCAAAGCCTTCGAGAAGCGGGCCGGCAAGATGTCGCGGATGGATGCCAAAGCCAGGTTGTTGATGTCGACGCCTGCGGTGGGACCGATCATCTCGCTGACTTATGCCGCGGCGATCGATGATCCCGCGCGGTTTACATCCTCCAAGCAGGCCGGGTCGCATTTCGGGCTGACGCCGAAGAAGCACCAGTCCGGCGAGACCGACCGATCGGGGCGGATCAGCAAGATCGGGGACGGCTCCGTACGCGAGGCGCTCTACCAGGCCGCTCACATCATGCTGACGAAGCCGGTCAAGGGGTGTTCGCAGCTCAAAAGCTGGGCGATGCGGATTGCCAAGCGTGCCGGCATGAGCAAGGCCAAGGTCGCACTGGCGCGCAAGCTCGCCGTGATCATGCATCGCATGCTCAAGGACGGCGCGCCTTTCAATCCAGCCACCAAGGCCAACGCTGCAACAGCCTAGGAGGAAAAACGACAGGTTTCGGGCGGGCCACGACACCAGCCTTCCGAAGCGAAGTCCCTTCGCCGGGACGATGGATCAGGTCAGGCCGACATCCGGGTTGTCGACATATCAAACGATATGATCACGCTTTCCGTAGATTGGCCGACCTATCCTCTCACGAACCCCATCAGGCGACGGCCTCGCGCCGATCCCGTACAGAAGCAAGTTCCCGGCGAGCGGATGACGCAAAAGGGATTGACTAATCGAGGCCCGTTACAGAAGCCCGGATGGAGCGAAGCGTAATCCGGCACCTTCGCGCGCCGCTACACTGATCCCGGATTGCGCTTCGCTCCATCCGGGCTACAGCCCATCGTTACGCCGCGAGATCCGCCACCACAGCATCGAGCACCGGGAATCCGGCCTGCGTCACGCGCAGCCTTCCGTCGGCGTCGACGATGATCGCACCTTCCTCGCGCAGTACGGCGATGCGATGCGGATCGAGCGTGCGGCCGGACAACGCTGCATAGCGTTTGGGGTCGATGCCCTCCGCAAGCCGCAATCCCATCAGCAAGAATTCATCGGCGCGTTCTTCGCTGTTAAGGCGATCATCGGTGGTGACGCCATGGCCGTTGGCCTCGACCCGCATCAGCCAGGCTTCGGGGCGCTTCTCGGTTGCGATCGCGTGCCTGACACCGTCGATGTCGAGGCGGCCATGGGCGCCAGGACCGATGCCGGCATATTCCTCGCCGCGCCAGTAGATGAGATTGTGCTGACATTCCGCGCCTGCGCGGGCGTGGTTGGAAATCTCGTAGGCCGGAAGCCCCTGATGCGCGCACACCTCCTGCGTCACGTCGTAGAGCGCGCGGGCGAGCGCCTCGTCCGGCGTCTTCAGCTTGCCCGCCGCATGCAGCCCGAAGAACGGCGTGCCTTCCTCGATGGTGAGCTGATACAGCGACAGATGTTCGGCCGCTTCCGAAATCGCGAGCTTCAATTCGTCGGCCCAGAGTTGCGGCGTCTGGTCGGGGCGGGCGTAGATCAGGTCGAACGAATAGCGATCGAACGCGGCGCGCGCGATCGCAACCGCGTCGAGCGCCTCGCGCGCGCTGTGCAGCCGCCCCAGTGCTTTCAGCGAGGCGTCGTCGAGCGCCTGCACGCCGAGCGAGACACGGTTGACGCCGGCTGCGCGATAGCCGCGAAACCGCGTCGCCTCGACGCTGGTGGGATTGGCCTCTAACGTCACTTCCACGTTGGGCGCGACGCGCCAATATTTGCCGATGGCATCCAGGATCGCGCCGACAGTCTGCGGCTGCATCAGCGAGGGCGTGCCGCCGCCGAGAAAGATCGATGACACCTGCCGTCTCGGCGCCCGCGCCGCCGTGGTCTCGATCTCGCGTGCAAAGGCGCGGGCAAAGCGTTCTTCGTCGATCGGCGCATGCCGGACATGGCTGTTGAAATCGCAATACGGGCATTTCGACAGGCAGAACGGCCAGTGCACGTAGACGCCAAAGGCCTCTCTATTTCTCTCCCCCGCTTGCGGGGGTCGAGGCGAGCGAAGCTTGCTCTCGAGGCCAGGGTGGGGGCGCTTAGCCAAGGCAGATCTCCGCCAGTTTGACGAAGGCGCGGGCGCGGTGGGACAGGCCAAGCCCGAGCGGCGGCAGGCCGTGCTTCTCGATTGAGGTCATCTCGCCAAAGGTCCGCGTGTGCCCGTCGGGCAGGAAAGCCGGATCATAGCCGAAACCGGCGGTGCCGCGCGGCGGCCACACCAAGGTTCCATCGGCGCGCGCCTCGACCTGTTCGAGGTGGCCGTCGGGCCAGGCGACGCACAGCGCGGAAACGAAATGCGCGCCGCGTTTTTCAGGGCTAGTCGCGCCGCGCTCCTGCAACAGGCGCTCTATTCGGCTCATCGCCGCCATGAAATCCTTGCCCTCGCCGGCCCAGCGCGCCGAGTAGATGCCCGGCGCGCCATCCAGCGCATCGACCACCAGCCCGGAATCATCGGCAAAGGCCGGAAGTTGCGCCGCCTTCGCCGCCGCGATCGCCTTGATCGCCGCATTGGCCTGAAACGTCTGGCCGGTTTCCTCGGGCTCGCCGAGACCGAGGTCGCCCGCGGAAACGGCCTCGACGCCATGGGGCGCCAGCAATTCCCGCATCTCGGCAAGCTTGCCGGGATTGTGGGTCGCGATCACGAGCCTGCCGGTGATTCGACGATGCATGATCGATCAGACTACGCGACGGCCATCTTCTGCAAGTCCACCAGACGCGCGACACCCTTGCGTGCCAGTTCCATCAGCGCCAGGAACTCGTCCTGCGAGAACGGCGTTTTTCGGCGGTGCCCTGCACCTCGATGATGCGGCCGTCCCCGGTCATGACGAAATTGGCGTCGGTCTCGGCTTCGGAATCCTCGGCATAGTCGAGGTCGAGCACCGGCGTGCCGTTGTAGATGCCGCAGGAGATCGCCGCGATGTTGTCGCGCAGCACGTTGGTCTTCAGCATGTTGCGGTTCTTCATCCAGGAGATGCAGTCGGCGAGCGCGACCCAGGCGCCGGTGATCGCGGCCGTGCGCGTGCCGCCGTCGGCCTGGATCACGTCGCAGTCGATCGTGATCTGGCGCTCGCCCAGCGCTTCGAGGTCGACCGCTGCACGCAGCGAGCGGCCGATCAGCCGCTGGATTTCGACGGTGCGGCCGCCCTGCTTGCCGCTGGCTGCCTCGCGGCGGGTGCGCTCCAGGGTGGCGCGCGGCAGCATGCCATACTCGGCCGTCACCCAGCCGCGGCCTTGACCCTTGAGCCAGGGTGGCAGCCGCTCTTCCAGCGTGGCCGTGACCAGCACATGGGTGTCGCCGAATTTCACCATGCAGGAACCTTCGGCGTATTTAACCACGCCGCGTTCCAGCGACACGGGGCGCAGCTGATCGGGCGCACGGCGGCTTGGCCGCATGGGAAATCCTTTCGAAATCGAGCGAAAATTCGTTCGCGGTGCTTGTAGGAGGGGGCGTGCTCAGCGGCAAGGACTTCTGGCCCCGTTTGGGGGACTAGAGCCTCTCCCGTTTCGATGGAATCGAAACGGGGCTCCAGACTCTTGATTTGACGCGTTTTCATGACGCGAACCGGTCTCCACCCCGGATCAAGCCCGGGGCAGGCTTTTGCTTGAAAACGCTCTATTGGATGCTTGTCATCGGCCCGCCGGATCGACAAGTTAGGGGCTGTGAGGAGTTAAATGGTGGCCCACCACGATCCGATTGGCCTGATCGCGCCGCATGCCGGGCTCGCCCAGCTTAACGAGCGATCGCGCGACATTTTTCGTCAAATCGTCGAGAGTTATCTCGCGACCGGCGATCCTGTCGGCTCGCGAAACGTCTCCCGCCTGATCGCGGTGCCGTTGTCGCCGGCCTCGGTCCGCAACGTGATGTCGGACCTCGAGCAGCTCGGGCTGATCTATGCGCCGCATACCTCGGCCGGGCGGTTGCCTACCGAACTCGGCTTGCGGTTCTTCGTCGACGCGCTGATGCAGGTCGGCGACCTCACCGAACCGGAACGGGAATCGATCCAGAGCCAGCTCGCTTCCGTCGGGCGTGCGCAATCGGTCGAGGCAGCGCTCGGCGAAGCCTTGACGCGGCTGTCGGGCCTGACCCGTGCGGCCGCCGTGGTGCTCACTCCCAAATCCAATTCGCGGCTCAAGCACATCGAATTCGTGCGGCTGGAGCCGGAGCGCGCGCTGGTGGTATTGGTCGGCGAAGACGGCCAGGTCGAAAACCGCGTGCTGGCGCTGCCGCCCGGCGTTCCCTCGTCCGCGCTGACGGAAGCGACAAACTTCCTCAATTCGCGGATTCGCGGGCGGACACTTGCGGAAGCCCGGCTTGAACTCGAAACCGCGCTGACGCAAAGCCGCGTCGAACTCGATCAACTGACGCAGAAGGTGATCGAGGCCGGCATTGCGAGCTGGTCGGGCGGCGACAACGACGACCGGCAATTGATCGTGCGCGGTCACGCCAACCTGCTCGAAGACCTTCACGCGCTGGAAGATCTCGAACGCGTCAAGTCGCTGTTCGACGATCTCGAAACCAAGCGCGGCGTGATCGATCTGCTGGGCCGGGCTGAGCGCGCGGAGGGTGTGCGCATCTTCATCGGATCGGAGAACAAGCTGTTCTCGCTGTCGGGTTCCTCCACCATCATCGCCCCCTATAGCGATGCCGCAGGCCGCATCGTCGGCGTTCTCGGCGTGATCGGGCCGACACGGCTGAACTATGCCCGGGTAATTCCGACGGTGGATTACGCCGCCCGGATCGTCAGCCGGATGCTGGGCGGCTAATCCGGAGCGAATAGGGCCTCAATCCGCACTTTTTTGTTTTGACGCGTTTTCTTCACGCGAACCGGTGCCCACCCCGGATCAAGTCCGGGGCAGGCTTTCGCTCGAAAACGCTATGGAAAGCTTGATTTTCGGCCCCTAAAGCACGATATCCACCGCAGCAAATCCCCATCGAACCAGATGCGTTTTTTGAGAAGGCAGTCTTATGACCGATCCCAACCGGCCGAATGATGACGCAGTGAAACCGGCGCAGAGCGGCGAGCCCGTGGTCTCAAACCCTACATCATGCCCGACGACCCCGAGGAAGGATCGAATGAGGCACTGACCAAGGAACTGGCCGAAACGCGTGACAAGATGCTGCGCACGCTGGCGGAAATGGAGAACCTGCGCCAGCGTACAAGGCGCGAGGTAGCCGATGCCAAGATGTATGGCATCACCGGGTTCGCGCGCGACATTCTCGATATCGCCGACAATCTGCAGCGCGCGCTCGACGCGATTCCGGCCGAGGCCAAGGAAACCGCCGATCCCGGCATCAAGGCCTTCATCGAGGGTGTGGAACTGACCGAACGCTCGCTGCTCAACACGCTGGAGAAGAACGGCGTCAAGAAGTTCGATCCGTCGGGCGAGAAGTTCGACCCGAATTTCCAGCAGGCGATGTACGAAGTGCCCGATCCGTCCGTTCCCGCAGGGACGGTGGTTCAGGTCGTGCAGGCCGGCTTCATGATCGGCGAGCGCGTGCTGCGCCCGGCGCTGGTCGCCGTCTCCAAGGGCGGCGCGAAGGCCGCCGCGCCGGCGGCCAACAATGAGCCGAACAGCGCGGCGTAAGCCGGGCTTTAACCCTCATGGTGGCGTAAGCCGGGCTTTAACCCTCATGGTGAGGAGACGCGCGCAGGCGCGCTTGACGCTGGCCTATGCTTCCGGCGGCTTCTCGTCTGCCTTCGGCCGGTAGGTGCCAAAACTCCAGAGATTGCCTTCCGGATCCCGGCAGGCAAAGTCGCGGCTGCCATAATCCGTATCGTGCAGCTCCATCTCGATCTTGGCGCCCGATGCCTTGACCCTGGCGTGCAGCGCGTCGGGATCGTCGACGGCGACGTAGAGTGCGTCGGTGCGGCGGCCGCCGATAGCGCCGACAAGTTTGCCGTATTCGTCGTCACGGGACTGGCCCAGCATCAGAAGCGAGGGCCCGTAGGCCAGTTCGGCATGCTGCACGGTCTTCCCGTCGCGGTAGACGACGCGTTCGGTGAAGCCGACCACATCCTTCAGCCAGCCGATCATGGCCTCGGCGTCGCGGCAGCGCATCGTCGGATAGATGCGCGGCGCTTCGATTTCGCTTTGTTTGGTCACGGAGAACTCCTTCCTGGCTGCTGTCGCGCCAGTATGCGCAAGCGCGGCAGCGCCAGCTTGAAGATTTGTTACCAGACAGGCTCGTCCAGTGTGCGCATCAGGCGGCTGTCGGTCAGCGCCAGCCGCCGGGCCCAGGCCGTTGGCGGTTCACCGGCGAGGGCTGAAAACTCGCGGGCGAGGTGCGCCTGGTCGGCGTAACCGCTTTCGACTGCAATCCCGGCCCAGCCGCGCACTCCTCCAGTACGTGCGAGCCGGCAGGCTTCATGGAAACGCATGATGCGGGCAACCGGCTTCGGCGCGAGGCCGAGCTCGGACCGAAAACGATTCACCAGATGCTTGCGGCTCCAGCCGATCTCTTTGGCGAGCGCGTTGATCCGCGCACCGCCCGTAGTGCGAGCCAGCCGTCGATAGGCGAATTCGATTTCGGGTGACGGCAGATGATCGGTGCGATCAGCCACAAAATCCTCGACCAGATCGAAGCGGTTTTGCCAGCCGGATGTCGCGCCAAGCTGCTCGCGCAGTTGCCGGCCTTCGCGGCCCAGCAGGTCGCCGATGTCGACCATGCGCGCGGCGAGATCGACGACGGCGCCGCCAAAGAAGCGATAGGCGCCAAGCGGCGTAAAATCGACCTGCACGCATTCGGCGCCGCCGTCGGACTCGATGAGGACCGGTCCGGCATAAAGCCCGGCGGCGAAGCTCGGCTGCCGGTCGGCGGCATCAGGCTCGCGCCCGAGCGCGATCAGGAACGGCGTGCCGAAGCTGATGATCAGCGGTACCACCAGCGATGCGGTCTCGCGCTGGGAAAACCGGCCACGCGCCGTTTCGCGGTAACCGGTCATTCCCGAAATAAGCCCCGTCGTGCGTTGTGACGGCGCACGACGGACCAACTCGAACGCGGACGGAGCCGTCAGGTCGGACATCCCTGGCCTCTTGGAGGCGACGCGGATCAGGCCGCGATACGAACCAAAGCCCGAAATTTCAGCGTCGCTTGCAAATTTCGGGATTAAGTACGCGGCTGAATCCCGTCGCGCACGGCGCGGAAGCGCGGAAACGCCTTGGTCCAGTCGTCGCGCGGCGAGCTGCCGATGATGCGCAGCGAGGTCTGCGAGCCGAAGCGAAGCCATTGCACGATGGTGACTGGGGTATTGTCCTTGCCGCTGGTGGCGTCGATCCGGGTCTCGTAGCCGGGCTGGCCATCGATGCGGACCGGTTCGGACATCGTGATCTTGCCGTCGCGCACGCCGGGAATCGTAGTCGCGATCTGCCGGGCAAAACGGCCGCGATCGTCGGGCGATGCCGCCGTCGAGCCGATCAGGCCGACGATCATGAACGGCGCGAGCTCGAAGCCGGTCTTTTCGTCGCCGTCGGAAAGAATGAGGGCTGCGCCCGGCGCCAGCGTGCGGACATTCTTGAAACTCGAGAGCTCGCCGATCTTGAACGGCATCATCCCGAGCTGCTCCTCGACCGGAACCTCGTTGCGGATCGCAGCGGTCGCGAACATCTGGCGCACGGCGTCGTCGGTGTAGATCTTGGCGGCGTTCTCGGGCACCTGCATGGCGACATAGCCGGAGAAGGCGGGGCCCGGCAGGATCATCGAATAGCGCCGCACATTGGTCGCGCCATCCTTGCCGTTCTCCACGGTGTAATAAGCGAGCCCCGCCGCCGTCTCGATGCTCTCCGGCTTGATGCCGCCGGTGCCGCCGGGATTGGCCTTGAAGGCATTGGCGACCTCGCCATAGGCCTCGGCGGGCAGGTCCGTGACCAGCACCTTGACGCCTTTGTCCTCGGTTTCGAAGCCTGTGAATGTTTTGGCCTTGTTGAGGCCGACCAGCGGCGTCATGCCGACCCTGGCGCCCGGCGGGAAAACCGGGTCTGCCGCGAACGCGGAAGATGTCGCGACGACAATGAGGGCGACCACAGCGAGGTATCGAACTGGCTTCATGAGGGATCTACCGGGTTTGCATTGAGGCCGTTCAATGGTCGGCCGGTGCAGCGTGTTCATCAGCGTGTTATTTGGCGCTCTGGGACGCGGGGGTCGTTTCAGTCGGCCCGCTTTTAGCGGTTTTGATGTCGCTGCAACAGGGCAGGGCAGGCTTTCGTTCCCACGTAACGTTCCGAAAGGCCGGCTTTTTCGGGGGATTTTGCCCGGTCTCCGAGCTTTTGAGGCACCTCCAGCGGCCAAATACCGCTGTCCCCCTGCGGCCGGCAGCCGGCCGCCTGGCGGGACGCCAGGGCATTGCTGCCCGACGTTTTCGGAGGCATGCGATGCCGTTTGCGCGGGCAACCATTTCGGATTTCTTAACGCCGCCGAAGCGGTCGTATCGGTCCGCCCCGAGCTGACACAATCTTTCAAACGGCAGGCTTTTCAGGCCTTAAGGTTGCGTTCGGTCCTTGCAGGCAGGACCCCCCCCTCCTATATGAGGCTCATCGTCGCAATATCGCGAGTATTTGAACGTTGGGGGTTCGGTTAGGTGCGCCGTCCAGGGCCCAGCCAACCTGCCGCAACAAGAAGGGTATGAGGACCATGGGAAAGGTCATTGGGATCGATCTCGGCACCACGAATTCGTGCGTCGCCGTAATGGATGGCAAGACTGCAAGAGTCATCGAGAACGCGGAAGGCATGCGCACGACGCCTTCGATCGTTGCCGTCACTGATGACGGTGAGCGCCTCGTCGGCCAGCCTGCCAAGCGTCAGGCGGTGACCAATCCCGAGCGTACGTTCTTTGCGGTGAAGCGCCTGATCGGCCGCCGCTATGACGACCCGATGGTCGAGAAGGACAAGAAGCTCGTCTCCTACAAGATCGTCAAGGCATCGAACGGCGACGCCTGGGTCGAAGCCGACGGCAAGACCTATTCGCCCTCGCAGGTCTCCGCATTCATCCTGCAAAAGATGAAAGAGACCGCGGAAGCCCATCTTGGCCAGAAGGTCGAGCAGGCGGTCATCACAGTTCCCGCTTACTTCAATGACGCGCAGCGCCAAGCCACCAAGGACGCCGGCAAGATCGCCGGTCTCGAAGTGTTGCGCATCATCAACGAGCCGACCGCGGCCGCGCTCGCCTATGGTCTCGACAAGACCAAGGCAGGCACCATCGCGGTCTACGACCTCGGCGGCGGCACCTTCGATATCTCGATCCTGGAGATCGGCGACGGCGTGTTCGAGGTGAAGTCCACCAACGGCGACACCTTCCTCGGTGGTGAAGACTTCGACATGCGGCTGGTCAGCTATCTGGCCGATGAATTCCAGAAGGAGCAGGGCATCAACCTGCGTAGCGACAAGCTTGCCCTGCAGCGCCTGAAAGAGGCTGCCGAAAAGGCCAAGATCGAGTTGTCTTCGACCACGCAGACCGAAATCAACCTGCCCTTCATTACGGCCGACCAGACCGGGCCGAAGCACCTGACGATGAAGCTGACGCGTGCCAAGTTCGAGGCGCTGGTCGATGATCTCGTCCAGAAGACCATCGAGCCCTGCCGCAAGGCGCTGAAGGACGCAGGGCTAACCGCCGCCGAAATCGGCGAAGTGGTGCTGGTCGGCGGCATGACCCGCATGCCGAAGGTCCAGGAAGTCGTGAAGCAGTTGTTCGGCAAGGAGCCGCACAAGGGCGTCAACCCGGATGAGGTCGTCGCCATCGGCGCGGCCATTCAGGCCGGCGTGCTGCAGGGCGACGTCAAGGACGTGCTGCTGCTCGACGTGACCCCGCTTTCGCTCGGCATCGAGACGCTGGGCGGCGTGTTCACCCGCATCATCGATCGCAACACCACGATCCCGACCAAGAAGAGCCAGGTATTCTCGACCGCCGAGGACAACCAGAACGCGGTCACCATCCGCGTCTTCCAGGGCGAGCGCGAAATGGCGGCCGACAACAAGGTGCTCGGCCAATTCGACCTGATGGGCATTCCGCCGGCGCCGCGCGGCATGCCGCAGATCGAAGTCACCTTCGACATCGATGCCAACGGCATCGTCAACGTCTCCGCCAAGGACAAGGCGACCGGCAAGGAGCAGCAGATCCGGATTCAGGCCTCCGGCGGCCTGTCGGAAGCCGACATCCAGAAGATGGTCAAGGACGCCGAGTCCCATGCGGCCGAGGACAAGAAGCGCCGCGAGGCGGTCGACGCCAAGAACCATGCCGACAGCCTGGTGCATTCCACCGAGAAGGCGCTGGCCGAGCACGGTTCGAAGGTCGAGGACGCCGAGCGCCGCGCCATCGAGGACGCCGTCAGCGATCTGAAGGAAGCGCTGAAGGGCGACGATGCCGAGGCCATCAAGGCCAAGACCAACACGCTGGCGCAGGCTTCGATGAAGCTGGGCGAGGCCATGTACAAGCAGCAGGCCGAAGCCGACGCCAAGAAGGATGCGGCGAAGGATGATGTTGTCGACGCGGAGTTTACCGAGGTCGACGACGACAAGAACAACAAGAAGTCAGCATAAGCGGGCTTTCGATCATGACCCTCATCCAAAAGAGCGCCTGCGCTGCGTTCCTTGGGTGGGGGTCATTTTTCTTTAAGCCGAAGGCGCCAGTCTTTTGGATTGAGCGTGCTTCCGGCATGAAGACGAATTTGGGCGGGTTTGACTGATGTCCACCAAGCGCTGCTATTACGAAACCCTGGAAGTCGACCGGAGCGCGGACGAGTCCAAGCTCAAGGCCGCGTTCCGCAAGCTGGCGATGAAATGGCACCCGGACAAGAATCCGGGGGACGCCACCAGCGAAATGAAGTTCAAGGAAATCAACGAAGCCTACGAAGTCCTCAAAGACGGCGACAAGCGCGCCGCCTATGACCGCTACGGCCATGCCGCCTTCGAGCAGGGCATGGGCGGCGGCGGTCCCGGCTTCGGCGCCGGCTTTGCCTCGTCGTTCTCGGACATTTTCGAGGATCTGTTCGGCATGGCCGGGCAGCGCGGGCGCGGCAGCGGACGCGAGCGCGGCGCCGACCTGCGCTACAACATGGAAATCACCCTGGAAGAGGCCTACCTCGGCAAGACCGCGCAGATCGAGATTCCGGTCTCGGTCACCTGCGAGCCCTGTTCCGGCACCGGTGCCAAGGCCGGCACCAAGCCGAAGACCTGCTCGATGTGCGGCGGGCAGGGGCGGGTGCGGCAGGCCCAGGGCTTCTTTACGCTGGAGCGGACCTGTCCCGGTTGTCAGGGCCGTGGCCAGATGATCGAGGATGCTTGCCCGAATTGCGGAGGTTCGGGGCGGGTGACGCGCGACCGGACGTTGTCGGTCAACATCCCGCAAGGCGTCGAGGACGGAACGCGCATCCGTCTCGCCGGTGAAGGCGAGGCCGGCGTCCGCGGCGGGCCGCCCGGCGATCTCTACATTTTCCTGTCACTGGCGACGCACGAGTTCTTCCAGCGCGATGGCGCCGACCTGCATTGCCGGGTTCCGATCTCGATGGTCGCGGCCGCGCTCGGCGGCGAGTTCGAGGTGCCGACCATCGAGAAGGGCAAGACCAAGGTGAAAGTGCCGCCGGGGACGCAGTCCGGCCGCCGTTTCCGCATTGCATCAAAAGGCATGCCGGTGCTTCGCTCGCGCCAGACCGGCGACATGTATGTCCAGGTCATGGTCGAAACGCCGCAGAATCTGACCAAGAAACAGCAGGAATTGCTGGCCGAGTTCGAGAAATTGTCGTCCGGCGCCACCCAGCCCGAAGCGGTGGGCTTCTTCACCAAGGTCAAGGACTTCTTCGGTAATCGCGCCGGCTCGTAACAGCTCGGAGCTGGGTTGAGGGTCGCGGTGGTTTTGCGCCCCGTCGCGCCGAATAATTTAGCTCGCGCATGATGTTATCGCTGAATCGCCGGCACTTTGGCGCGCCAATCGCGTTACCGTTTGGCTTGACCACATCTACTTCGACCTATACGTGTTTATGACTGTTTTCTGACATTCACCGCTTTGTTGGCGGTCCCGCCTGGTAGCGACATGCCTCTGCAATCGTCCGTGCGTGCGTCGAAGAAGCCTCTCCGTCTCGACGATGAGGTTCGCTTCCTTCGTTCATGGATGGAAAAGCCGCTCCACATGGGCGCGGTGATGCCGTCGAGCAAAGTGCTCGCCCGGACGATGGCGGAATATGTCGATGTCGAATCCGAAGGACCCGTCGTCGAACTTGGGCCAGGGACCGGCGCGATCACCAACGCGCTGATCGAACACGGCGTCGATCAGAAGCGGCTCGTGCTGGTCGAATATAATCCGGGCTTCTGCGCGTTGCTGCGCGATCGCTATCCGCAGGCCAAGGTGGTGCAGGGCGACGCCTATGCGCTCCGCGACTCGCTCGGGGGCGTGCTGGATGCGCGGGCCTCGGCCGTGGTTTCCGGCCTGCCGCTGGTCACCAAACCGATGCTGACGCGCCTGAAGCTGATCCGCGACGCCTTTTCGGCACTCGCGCCGGGCGCGCCGTTCGTGCAGTTCACCTATTCGGTCGCGCCGCCGATCCCGAAATCGCTGCCCGGCGTGTCCACAGAAGCCTCCGAGCGGATCTGGATGAACCTTCCGCCCGCGCGGGTCTGGGTCTATCGCAAGGGCTGATACCGCGTATTCCGCAAAAGTGGATACCGGTTTTGCGAATAGAATACCCGCAAATTTTCAGCTAAGAGCATTCTCGGAGAAAATGTCGCTGCGCGTATTCGCGCGGCAGGTTCTGCCCCCGAATACGAATTCAGATATGTCCGCGCTGAAAATCCTCGTGATCCCGGGATCGCTACGCACCGGCTCGCTCAATGCGAGGCTGGCGGTGGTTGCCGCGCATGAGCTGGCGCAAGCCGGCGCCGAAGTCACCCGCATCTCGCTGATCGACTTTCCGCTGCCGATCTATGACGGCGACCTGCAGGCGAAGTCTGGCGTACCGAAAGCACGCGGTCAATTTGAAGCGCATGATGTCGGCCCATCATGGCGTCCTGATCGTGACGCCCGAGTATAATTCTTCGGTGCCGGCGCTGGTCAAAAACACCATCGACTGGGTGAGCCGGGTGCAGGACGCACACGAGACCCGCGGCCAGGTGTTCCGCGAACGGGTGTTTGCGATCGCCTCCGCGTCCGGGGGGGCGGGTCGGCGGCGCCCGCGCGCTAGCCGCGCTGCGGCTGATCCTTTCGGCCTGTCATGCCAGCGTGATACCGAACCAGTTTGCGCTGTCATTCGCGGACGAGGCCTATGACGAGATGGACCAGTTGAAGAATTCCGCCGACGCCGAGGCGCTGAAAGCGCTGGTGCGGCAGTTGATCGACATTTCCCAACGCATGATGTGAGGTGACATGCAGCCAGCCAGTATTGCGCCAAAGGACCGGCTGATCGTGGCGCTCGATCTGCCCGGCGTGGCCGAGGCGGAAGCGCTGATCGCGCGGCTCGGCGACAGCGTGACTTTCTACAAGATCGGTTATCAGTTGGCTTATGCCGGCGGCTTGCCGCTGGCGCAGCAACTGGCGACATCCGGCAAGAAGGTCTTCATCGATCTCAAGCTGCACGACATCGGCAACACGGTTGCGCGCGGTGTCGAGAGCGTCGCCAGGCTCGGCGCGACCTTCCTCACCGTGCACGCCTACCCGCAGACCATGAAGGCGGCGGTCGAGGCCCGCGCGGGTTCGGACTTGAAGATTCTCGCCGTTACGGTGCTGACCTCCTATGACGACGGCGACCTGCATGCCGCCGGCTATCGCCTCAACGTCTCGGATCTGGTCGAGGCGCGCGCCCAGCAGGCGCAGGTGCTCGGCGTCGACGGGCTGGTGAGCTCGCCGGAAGAGGCGGCTTCGCTGCGCAAGATCGTCGGTCACCAGATGAACCTGGTGACGCCGGGCATCCGCCCCGCAGGTGCTGCCACCGGCGATCAGAAGCGCATCATGACGCCGGCGCGGGCGATTGCCGCCGGCGCCGATTATCTCGTGGTCGGACGACCGATTACGGAAGCCGCCGATCCAAGGGCGGCGGCGGACGCCATTCAGGCGGAAATCAAACAGGCGAGTTCTTAGACAAGAAATGGAGAGTGAGATGGCCAAGGGATACTGGATCGGTCGCGTCGATGTTCACAATGATGAAGGCTACAAGCCCTATGCGGCGGCCAATCTCGCGATCTTCAAGAAATTCGGCGGCCGCTACGTCGTGCGCGGCGGCAAGTTCACCGCCGTCGAGGGCGAATGCCGCTCGCGCAACGTCGTGATCGAGTTCGACAGCTACGAGACCGCGCTGGCCTGCTTCCACTCGCCGGAATACCAGGAAAACATCAAGGTGAGGCAGCCGCATTCAATCGCCGAACTTATCGTCATCGAAGGTTATGACGGCCCGCAGCCCTGAGCGGATGTCAGAAGCCGCGCTGTCGGGCCGGCTCGCGGAATCTCATGGCATCAAAAAATATGGCATCAAGAAGTATGTGCGAATGTTTCCGGCCGTGCTTCGCTAGTTGGTTCCGGACGAAATAAGCAAATAGCTAAAATAGCTAACGGTCGTTCCTGCGGTGAGCGCGTGGCCTGCGGGCCATGTGTTCGCTAACCGCATTTCTTTTTTGTCCCCAAATGGGGATTGCGACGCCGCCCCGTTTTCATCCAAGGTTGCCTCCATCGCACATCGATCGTGGAACCTCCACATCGATCGTGTGAAGTCGAGTCAACACAAAACACAAATCCCGATGTGCATGACGGGCCGCAAGTCGACCCGCATCGCGGACGGCTATGCGTAAAGGAGTAGATTCATGGCAATCATCCCCGGAACGGCTGGCGACGACACACTAATCGGCACGGCAATGGACGATCAAATCACCGGTCTGGCCGGCATCGACACGATAACTGCTTTGGAAGGCAATGACGATGTAAGTGGTGGCCCCGGCGACGATACAATCGACGGAGGAGCAGGCAACGATACGCTGGAAGGCAATGCCGGAAACGACGAGGTCACCGGTGGTGATGGTGATGATGAGATCAGTGGCGGCGCGGGAGACGATACGCTGAACGGAAATGCCGGCATGGACGCGATCAATGGAAACGCCGGCAACGATATTATCGACGGCGGCGACGGCGATGATGAGCTGTCCGGTGGCGCCGGCGACGACGACATTCTCGGCGGAAATGGAAATGATACCGTCAGCGGCGGCGCCGGCGACGACACTCTCTCGGGCAATGCTGGCGACGACACGCTGAATGGCGGCGCCGGCAACGACGAGCTGAGTGGCGGTGGTGGTATGGACCTGCTCAACGGCGGCCTCGGCGACGATGTTCTCAACGGCAACGCGGGAACCGATACGCTCAACGGCGGCCTGGGCAACGACGAATTGAACGGCGGTGACGATGCCGACGTGCTGAACGGGGGCGCCGGCGACGATACGTTGAACGGCAACGGCGGTGACGACGAGCTGAACGGTGGCGCCGGCAACGATACGCTGAACGGCAACGCCGGTAACGACACCATGAGTGGCGGCGACGGTGCGGATACCATGGATGGCGGCGGCGGCAACGACACGATGTCTGGCGACGATGGAGACGACGTCATGGCCGGTGGCGATGGTGATGACGTCATGAGCGGCGGCGAAGGAGCGGACGAGCTCAGCGGCGGCGCCGGCCTGGACACGCTGAACGGCGATGCCGGAGATGACACGCTCGACGGCGGCGACGGCGACGATACGCTGAACGGTGGCGACGGAGCCGACACGCTGGCGGGCGGCGCTGGCAACGACGTCCTGAACGGCGAGGCGGGCGACGACGAGTTGGACGGCGGCAACGGTGCCGACGAACTTAACGGCGGTCTCGGCGACGATGTGCAGACAGGCGGTGGAGGCACCGACATGCACAATTTCGGCGACAACACTGCAACCAGCTTCGGCGACGATGAAGTCATCGACCTGAGCTTTGCTGACGGCGATGAAGTTAACGTCGATGCCGATCCGGCGTTCGACCCGACTACCATCGTGGTGGACGACGACGGCACCAACACGACGCTCGACTTCGGCTTCGGCACCATCACGCTCGACGGCGTTTCGGGTGGCGCCGGAACGGAATTCGAGTCGATTGACGACATCAACACTGCCGCAGGTTATGACGCTGTCGAAGTCGTCTAACGTCCAATTCAGCGGGGCGGCTGCCAGGCCGCCCGCTGTCCGGCCTTCTGCCGTACTCAGTTAGTGATAGTGCCGGCCGCTCATGTATTTGCGTAATCGTGGTCAAATCTCAGCGTCTGGTCAAAGGTCGCTGATTGGATTGATTCCGGGACGATCCGCGTTGGTGTGGGTCGTCGCCTTTAGCGTGTCGATCAACGTGCTGCTTCTGGTCTTGCCCTTCTACTCCATTGAAGTGTTCGATCGGGTGATCACCAGCGGCAGCGTCGAAACCCTTGTTGGCCTGACCATCATCGCTGCAATTGCCCTTGTTTTCAGCGCTGCGTTTGAAACCCTGCGCAGCCGGCTGCTCAGTCGCTTCGCAGTCAGATTCGAGCGCCACCTCGCTCCCATCGTGCTCGAAAGCACGATCGTTGACGCCACCAATCACGGCGACGGCAGAGCGCACGATGTTGCGAAGGTGCGCGAGTTGAGGACGTTCCTGTCCAGCGCAACTGTTGCAGCGCTGCTCGATGCTCCCTTTCTTCCGGCATTTATTCTCATTCTCTTCTTCCTGCACCCCTGGTACGGCGTGATTGCGCTGGCCGGAACGGCAATTCTGCTCACCATGGGCGTCGCGAGCCGCTGGATCGCCCGCACCGAAATCGCGCAGGCGTACCAGGCCGCACAGGAGACCCAGGCTATCCTTGACGGAATCGTTCGACATTCCGGCCTGGTGCGTGCGATGGGCTGGACCAGAGGTGCGATCCGCGAGTTCATGGACCTCAACGACCAGGCCTTGTCGCCTGTGGTTCGAGCCAGCGAACGCGTTTATGCAATCGGCGCGGTGGCCCGCATGGTAAGAACGATACTGCAGGTTGCGGCGATCGCCGCAGGCGCCTGGCTCGTGCTTCAGAATGAAGTGCTGGCAGGCAGTCTGATTGCGAGCTCGATCCTGATCGCCCGCACACTGCAACCTATGGAGGGCCTGATCTCGGCGTGGCGTGCTCTTGCATCCGCGCACGAGGCCTGGAAGCAGGTTCAGGCGGCCGCAGCTCCGATGCTTGTTCGAGAGGCATACGCTGCTGCCGTCCCCATCCGGCAGGCTTGAAGTGATGCGAGTGACTTATCGGATGGCCACGGCGCAGCGCCGATCCTCGCAGGCATCACGTTTGGATGCCTGCCCTCCAGGATTGTTGTCGTTATCGGCCCGACTGGCGCTGGAAAATCGACCTTGCTGCGCATGATGGCGGGGCTGGAACGACCGAGTGGCGGCACGATCCGGCTGGACGACGCAGCCCTGCATGACTGGGACCCCGATCAGCTTGGGCAGTTTGTCGGCTATCTTCCTCAGGACGTGCAGCTTCTGGGCGGCACCGTGGCCGAAGCCATCGCCGGCTTTGACGAACATGCGCGGGACGAGGACATCGTTGCCGCGGCCATGCTCGCGCAGGCGCATGAGATGATCCTGTCTCTGCCAGCCGGCTACCAGACCGAAATAGGGCGCGACGGTAACAAGCTGTCCGGTGGTCAGCGCCAGCGTATTGGCCTTGCCCGTGCATTCTTTGGCAATCGCAAATTGATCCTGCTGGATGAGCCGAATGCCAATCTCGACCCGGACGGCGAGCAAGCACTGTGCTCCGCCATTGAGTTGGCGAAAGCGCGCGGCGCGACGCTGGTGATTGTCACCCATCGGCCCCGACTGTTGACCATCGCCGATGCAGTACTCCTTTTGAGGGATGGCAAGCAGCTCGCTTTCGGGCCGCCTGCTGAAGTTCTTCGCCTGCCTGCCGTGACTTCGACTTCATCCGTCCCGAAGAAGCCGCACGTAGTTCGGCATCATACGGAACCTCAGAAACTGACCGTGGGGGGAGCTGGTCGATGACCCAGGGTCCGGAATATCGAGCCGTCGTTTCCCGCAAGGAACGACCGCGATCTGATATGCGGCGGATCATCGTATGGGGGTGTGTACTGCTCATTCTGCAATTTTGCGGCTTCGGCGTTTGGGCCACGACGGTTCCGCTTCGCGGCGCGGTTATGGCGCCAGGCGTCATAAAGGTCCATTCGAAGCGCAAGGCAGTCCAGCATCTCGAGGGAGGGATCATTAAGTCAATTCACGTCAGGGAAAACGATCAGGTCAAGACCGGCCAGCTCATTGCGCGGCTCGACACCACGCAGATCGAAGCAATGCTCGGCTCGCTCGAGACAAAATATTTTGCGGCTCTCGCGATGGAGGCGCGGCTCGCGGCGGAACAGACACGCGCCAGATCGATTTTGTTTCCCGACGAACTGAAGAAGAACGCGAGCCACGCATCCGCGCGTATTGCCATGCAAACTCAGGAATCCGAATTTGCAGCTCGACTGGCCGCGATCGACAATGAGCGCAAGATGATCGACCAGCAGATGCTGCAATTGACGGACTCGATCCGAGGCCTCGAAAGCAACACCAAAGGCGTCGAGCAACAACTCAAGTTATTGCAGGAAGAGATAGCTGATACGAGCTACCTCCTGGCAAAGGGCCTCGCCCGAAAGCCGCGCGTGCTGGCCTTGAAACGAGCCGAAGCCGACTCCAGCGGACAGATTGCCCGCAACTCATCATCGGTGGCGGAGATGAGAGGCAAAATGGCGGAGCTGGAGGACAGGCGTCGACAGCTCGGCTTCAATCAGAATCAGGAAATCGCGAAGCAGCTGCATGCGACGAGCGAAGAGATTGGCGACCTTCGACATCGAATTGCCGCGTTGCGCGATCAGCTTGGCCGGTCTGAATTGCGCGCCCCAGAGAGTGGAAAGATCGTCGGTCTCAACAGCAGAGATCTTAGCGCCGTGCTTGCGCCCCGCGAAACCCTCCTGGAAATCGTTCCGACGGAAGACCGGCTCGTCATCGAGGCAGCTTTGAAACCAATGGATAGGGAAGAAGTTCATGCCGGACAAATCGCGCGCGTGCGTGTTCACGCGCTGAATATTCGTCGTCGGCCCATGCTCGATGGAACGGTCGTCGCGGTGGCGGCAGACGCACTGACCGACGCCAAGACTGGCGTTACGTCCTACATGGCGGAAGTGGAGCTCGATATCGACGCGCCGACTTCCTCGTATGTTTCATCGTTGCTGCCCGGAATGCCCGTTGAAATATTTGTTGAAACGGGAGAACGAACTTTCGCGCAATATTTATTGCAGCCAATGGAACTTCGCATCAACCGCGCGTTTAGGGAGCACTAGGTTGTCGGCAGAGGCCCGGCTGGATACCATTGCGGGAGGCGCCCGTGCATGAGAGTGGCAAAACATTGCCTTTCAGGCAGAGTCAGTTTCGCATCAATCACGCTGAGCGCGGCGAACCTTTTCAGAACGCCGACGAGCCGCAGACAGGACAGCCTACGGAGCAAGGTCGAAACCAGAGTGCGATGGAATATTTTGGCAAGGCTGTTGCTGAGCTTTTCGATTGCAATAGTTGCTACGTCGCGGTCATGTCGCGCACGAGCGGGTCGGAGCTTGAAGAGTTCCGGATCGGACACGCCACAATCGATCCGTCATGCACGACGGCCGTCGCGCGAATTGCGCGCAAGGGTGCCGGCGCAGATTGCGCTCTTCTCGAGCCCGTCAACGCGCGAACCACCTTTGTGCGGAAATTGATCGGCTCCGAGCCAGGGACAAACAGTCATTCCGTCATAGGGAGGTTTGCCTCTCGCGACAGGTCAACCGTGGTGTTTGTAGCGGGGTGGCGGCAAAATGCGCTCGCCCGGGCCGGAAATTCCCTCTCGCGCGCGCGGTGCGCACGGTTTGGGAGACGGCGCATTCGCTTGCGCAGCAGCCACCGAATCGACATCCAGGCGCAGAAATCTGGCTGGAACAACTGGCTTTTCCCGCCATCATCGTGGATGAAGATCTGCATATTCATGAGGTCAATCGCGGTGGACGGGCGCTGCTGGCAAAGGGCGAACTCATCAAGCTGGATGGCGACAGGCTCGCAGGGTCCAGCGGAGCGGTAACCGAGAGTTTGAGGGAGGCGATCCGGGAGAGGCGTTGATTCCGCGGCCCGGTCAGGTTTGGCTGAACACAACCGTGCCTCTCGACGGAGCGCCAGCAGCTTGCCTTCGCCAAGATCGGGGCCGTACCAACGCATTGCGACGTGGGGAAAGCGTTGGTCATCGTGCCGCAGTTCGATGAAGTGCTGGGAGCACACCGTATTGCATCAGCCTTCGGCTTGAACTGGGCCGAAGAGCAAATCATCGCCCGGATTCTTCAATTCCAATGTCCGCGTGACATCGGAGCCGACCTGCGGTTGACCGAGGCAACCGTAAGAACCTACACGAAGCGCATCATGCTTAAACTGGGGATTAACCGGCAGGCGGAGTTCTTTCTGCTCTATCATCTCACGCAATCGCCATTCGGCGCCGGGAGGCGCGAGAAGGCCGTCGGCGCAGTGTCATCGGATTGTCGGTTGAACGGCGACAGTGCGGCGGACCTTTACACTACCGGCAAGCGGCCGCCGAGCTGATGCGCAAGCTGCTTACGATAGCCCGGGACTTGCTGCGCGGTGTGACTCTTTCTCGGGCCTTTGCCTTTGCGGCGACACTTGGCCTTTCTTCCGAGGTGATCGCCCAGAGCATTCAATTGGGGATGCCAATCGCCTGCGAACCTGGCCGGAGCTGCTTCATCCAGAATTACATTGATGCCGATCCGTCAGCGTCAACGCGAGACTTTAAATGCGGCACCCTGACATATGACGGCCATAACGGGACCGACTTTCGCTTGCCGTCACTGGCGTCGCAAAAGGCTGGCGTGGAAGTCCTTGCTTCCGCAGGTGGCCGCGTTCTTCGCGCACGGGACGGCGCGCCAGAACGGCGCCTTTAGCAAATCTGCGCGCGAAGCTGTTCGCGACGTCGAATGCGGCAACGGCGTTGTGATCGAACATCCGGAGCACTGGGAAACCCAATATTGCCACATGGCAAGCAGCAGCCTGGCGGTGAAGCCCGGCGAGTTGGTTAAAGCCGGGCAGCCGCTTGGCCGGGTCGGTCTTTCAGGGATGACCGAATATCCTCATTTGCATTTCATGGTCAGGCATAAGGGAGCGGTCGTCGATCCTTTCGCATATGGCGCTGCTGCCGACTCCTGCGGGAGCGGCGAACTGCTGTGGCATCCCGCACTTCACGCGCAACTCGGTTATCAGGAGCGAGCCGTTCTAAACGCCGGCTTCGCGAACGGTCCGGTGACGATGGAGCTTATCGAGGATGGAAGCGCGGGCAAGGAATTGCCGTCTGCCAGCGCGGCGGCGATCGTCGCTTTTGTTCGTGTCATCGGCCTGAAGACGGGCGACGCACAACAGTTCACCATCAGGGACCCAGCCGGAAACGTCATCGCCGAAAATCGATCCCCACAGCTTCAGACGAACAAGGCGCAGTTCATGTTGTTTACCGGCAGAAAGCGTCCGGCGACCGGCTGGGATCCTGGCACTTACAAGGCGACGTATGTCGTCGAGCGCGACGGCCGGGTTGTTCTGAAGAAAGACATGGAACTCACCCTCTAGCCGCACAGGGCGCTGGTCCTTCGGGGCATTTGGTTTGAGCCAGCGGGCATGGCGCCGACTAAATTCATGGCCGGATCGAGCACGCAGGGCAGGGTCCGCCGTACTGCTTGCCCGCGCCATCCGGGGCCGGTTCGCGCGGCCGCTCGAAGCCTCAGAGCGCCTGATTGGTTGCCGGAACGGCCGCGTCCCCTATAGGGCGTAAAGAGGTGAAACCATGGCCGATATGCGATTGATCGTTGCGGGAGCCGGCGGCCGGATGGGACGGGCGCTGGTGCGCGTCATTTCGGAAACGCCGGGCGCGCTGCTGACCGGCGCGCTGGAAGCGCCGGGTTCGGAACTGCTGGGCAAGGACGCCGGTGTGCTGGCCGGGCTGCCGGCCAATGACGTCAAACTCTCGGCCGACCTGTGGGCGCTGTCGGCCAACGCGGACGGCATTCTCGATTTTACCGTCCCCGCCGCGACCATCGCCAATGTCGCGATCGCCGCCGAACGCAAGCTGGTCCATATCGTCGGCACCACCGGGCTATCCGCGTCCGACATGGCCGTGATCAAGAGCGTGACGTCCCGCGCCACCGTGGTTCAGTCCGGCAACATGAGCCTTGGCGTCAACCTGCTCGCCGTCCTGGTCAAGCGCGTTGCCCAGTCGCTGGACGAAAACTTCGATATCGAAATTCTGGAGATGCATCACAAGGCCAAGGTCGACGCGCCGTCGGGCACGGCCCTGATGCTGGGCGAAGCCGCAGCAGACGGCCGCGGCATCGATCTCTACACCCATTCGGCGCGCGGCCGCGATGGCCAAACCGGCGCGCGCCGGCCGGGCGATATCGGCTTTGCCTCCTTGCGTGGTGGCACCGCGGCCGGAGATCACAGCGTGATCTTCGCCGGACCCTCGGAGCGCATCACGCTCTCGCACCCGCCGAGGACCGCGTGCTCTTCGCGCATGGCGCGCTGAAGGCGGCGCTGTGGGCGCATGGCAAGAAGCCCGGCCTCTACTCCATGGCCGATGTGCTGGGGCTCTCCGAATCCTAGAGCATGATCCGGAAAAGTGGGAACCGGTTTCCCGCAAAGGTCATGCTCAAGAAATAACTCCACAACTTCTCGAAGCGAAACGGAAATCCTTTCAATGAGCGATCGTCTTCTCGTGCTCGTGCGCCATGGCCAGAGCGAATGGAATTTGAAGAACCTGTTCACGGGATGGAAGGACCCTGATCTCACCGAACAGGGCATCGCCGAAGCCAAAGAGGCCGGCCGCAAGCTGAAGGCTCAGGGGCTGACGTTCGACACAGCCTTCACCTCGGTGCTGACCCGCGCCCAGCACACGCTCGATCTGATACTTGCCGGGATCGGCCAGACCGGACTGCCGACGACAAAAAATCTCGCACTCAACGAACGCGATTACGGTGATCTCTCCGGCCTCAACAAGGACGACGCTCGGAAGAAATGGGGTGAGGATCAGGTGCTGATCTGGCGCCGTTCCTATGACGTGCCGCCGCCCGGTGGCGAAAGCCTGAAGGATACGCTGGCGCGCACGCTGCCCTATTACGTCCAGGAGATTTTGCCGGGCGTGCTGCGCGGCGAGCGCACGCTGGTTGCCGCCCATGGCAATTCACTGCGCGCGCTGATCATGGTGCTGGAGAAGCTTTCGCCGGAGCAGATATTGAAGCGCGAACTCGCGACCGGCGCGCCGGTGATCTACCGGCTGAATGCGGATTCGACGGTCGCATCGAAGCTCGATCTGGCGGCGTGAGCGTTGGTCTCCGCACTTAGACCCGTCATCCTGACGCGCTTCGCGCTCCTCAGGGTGACGGAGATAATTCCGCTTCTGCCGCGTAAGCCTCAATGCACGCCAACCTGTCCGGCTTCCCAGCCGAGCATCGCCTGCTTGCGGGTAATGCCCCAGTGGTAGCCGGTCAGCGCGCCGCCCTTGCCAAGCGCGCGATGGCAGGGCACCACGAACGACACCGGGTTGCGGCCGACGGCGGCGCCGACCGCGCGCGAAGCTTTCGGGTTTCGGATCTTATTGGCGATGTCGGAATAGCAGACCGCACGACCCATCGGGATCTTCAGCAGCGTTTCCACACCCGCACTTCGAAGTCGGTGCCGATCAGCACCACGCGCAGCGGCTGGTCCGGCCGCCAAAGCTTTGTATCGAAGATGCGCTGGGCAAGGTCTGCGGTGCCGTCGTGGTCCCCACATAGGTCGCGTTCGGCCAGCGCCGCTTCATGTCAGCGAAGGCCGACGGCTCGTCACCGGGATCGGCGAACGCCAGGCCGGCGAGGCCGCGACCGCTGGCGATCACGATCGCGGTGCCGAACGGCGACGCGTGGAAACCGTAACGCAGCGTCATGCCGGCGCCGCCGTTCTTCCATTCGCCCGGCGACATCGCCTCATGGGTGACGAACAGATCATGGAGCCGGCCCGGCCCCGACAGCCCGGAGTCGAGCGCGGCGTCGAGCACGCTGGCGGAATCGCGCAGCAGGCCTTTGGCATGATCAAGCGTTAGTGCCTGCATGAACGCCTTTGGCGTCAGTCCGGCCCAGCGGCGGAACAGATGGTGCAGCTCATCCGGCGTCACGGCGGCGGCATCCGCCATCGCTTCGATGGTCGGCTGGTTGCGCCAGTGTTCCGAAATGAACGCGATGGCGCGCCGCACCGAGTCGTAATCGCGCAGCGCGGCGTTCAGGGGACCCGGCTTGGTCAGGCGCTGGTCATGTATCGCGAGTGTCATCATGGGGTCTGATTTAGGGCTCATGCGTGGTTCAAACCACCCGATTTCTGACAACGTAGCGTTTTCGAGCGAAAGCCTGCCCCGGACTTGATCCGGGGTGGGAACCGGTTCGTGTGTGGAAAACGCGCCAAAAAGAGATCTCAAATGACAGGATTATAGGTGATGCCGCGCTTGGCGGCCTGCAGCGCCGCCAGTAAGGCTTTGGCAAAGCTTGCTTTTTCGTCAGGTCGAGAAAATAGCCGATCGAAAAGCGGCGGCCGCGGGAGACCAGATAAAGCCGCTCGATACCGAATTCGGGGTCGCCCGTCTGTTCGAGCTGCACCCAGAGCGGATTGAGCGTCCATTCGACGACGTGGCCGCGATGGCTGACCCGGCGCACGCGCAATTCCGACGGCGTCATCACGATGTCCTCGGTGGCCTGCGCGCTGCGGAAGTTGATCCGGAACGCCCAATAAATCACCAGCGCGTCGAGGCCGAAAAAGCCCAGCACCGGCCACGCGCCCATCAGGCAGAATGCGACGCCGGCGACAAAGCTGACGATGCCGATGAACGCCATCAGCACCAGGAAGCCGGTGCGGTTGAGCGAGCGATGCGGGGTCACCCGCGCCGAAAACAGTGTCGGCTGGTCAAGCGCCGGATCAAAGTCGTTGCTTGCTGTCATCGCGTATCAGTATATCCCGATCATGGCCAAAATCATCCGCTCTTCCGGCGGCAGAAAATCCAGCGTTTCCTCCGTGCCGAAGAAAACGGCAAAAAAAGCCGTCAAGGCGTCGCCCAGACCGGCGGCGAAGCAGACGCCCAAGCCGAAGCCCAAGCCTCAAAAACTAAAGCCTCAAAAACCAAAGCCTCAGAAACCAAAGCCTTGGACGCCGGCCGAGGTCCACGAGGCCTTCAGCCGCTTTCGCAAAGCCAATCCGGAGCCGAAGGGCGAACTCGAGCACCTCAACCCCTACACGCTGCTGGTCGCCGTGGTGCTGTCGGCGCAGGCAACGGACGCCGGCGTCAACAAGGCGACGCGGGCGCTGTTCGAGGTGGCCGATAGCCCTGCGAAGATGCTCGCGCTCGGCGAACAGCAAGTGCGCGACTACATCAAGACCGTCGGGCTCTACCGCAACAAGGCCAAGAACGTCATCGCGCTGTCGGAAAAGCTGATCGCCGAGTTCGGCGGCGAGGTGCCGCGCACCCGCGCCGAGATCGAGAGCCTGCCGGGCGCCGGGCGCAAGACCGCCAATGTCGTGCTCAACATGGCCTATGGCGAACACACCATGGCGGTGGATACGCATGTGTTCCGCGTCGGCAACCGAACGGGGTTAGCGCCCGGCAATACGCCGCTTGAGGTCGAGCTTGGACTGGAAAAGGTGATTCCGCCCGAGTTCATGCTGCACGCCCATCACTGGCTGATCCTGCATGGGCGCTACACGTGCCTCGCCCGCAAGCCGCGCTGCGGGTGTGCTTGATCAACGATCTGTGCCGGTGGCCAGAAAAGACGGTGTGAGACGTTCCCCTCTCTCCGCTTGCTTCGTCCTCATCCTGAGGAGCATCGCGAAGCGATGCGTCTCGAAGGATGGGCCTCGGGCCTCATGGTTTGAGACGCGCGAAGCCGCGCTCCTCACCATGAGGGGTTAGACCACCGGCATCCCCGTCTTCCGCGCCGGCTCGATCAGCTCGGGCCGCGGGCCGGACAGGCGCTTGTGCATGTGGACCATGAAGGCCATGCCGAACAGCGGCGTCGCGAGGTTGACGACCGGGATCGAGACGAACGCGGCGATGAACAGGCCGGCGGTGAAAACTGTGGCCGCATTGTCCTTGCGCATGGCCTTGGCTTCCGCCGGCGAGCGGAAGCGCATCGCCGCGAGTTCGAAGTACTCACGGCCGAGCAGCCATGCGGTGGCGAAAAGAAAATCAGAAAACCCGCGCCCGCGAACAGCACGAAGGGCAGCGCGATCAGGTAGACCAGGATGGTCAGCAGCGCCGTCTTGATACCCTCGGGGATTGCGACGCCAAGCGGCAACGCGTCGCCGGGACGCTCTGCCGGATAGTGCTCGCGTTCGACATGCTCGGCGACGTCGTCGACGAACACGCTCGCCACCAGCGAGGTGACCGCCGGCATCAGGAAAATGCCGCCCAGCACGACGCCCAGCCCGGCCGCGATCGAGATGATCCATGACAGTATATTGAGCGTCGTGTGGAAACCCGGCCCCAGCATCGCCTCGGCCCAGACTTCGCCGTACTCGGCGAACCAGCTCAACGCGCTGCAAGCCGATGGCCAGCACCGTAATCAGCACCAGCGCCATGGCGATCGAGCGCCACAGGATGGTGCGCATCGGCGGCGACAGGATCTGCGAAATCGCCTTGACGGCGGCGTCCAACATGGCAGTTCAACCTCTCGTAAAAAACCCTCGCGAGAGGTAGATATGCGCGAGGGTTTCGGCAAGAGCCTGCTCCGGGTCCGCGGGCCGCAGTGGTCGGGCGGCGGTGGATGAATTGCATTTGCGTTATGCAGCCGCGAATGTGCATTTCGGCAGATTGTGTTTTCCCAAGGGTCCTCAAAGCCGTAGTCTGGCCTTCAAAAGAGTGGTGATACGGGAGAAGCGCGATGGCCGGGACGGGACTGCCACTTGACGGCGTGAGGGTCGTCGAGATGACCCACATGGTGATGGGCCCGACCTGCGGCATGATCCTCGCGCAATTGGGCGCCGAGGTCATCAAGGTCGAGCCGCCCTTGGGCGACAAGACCCGCTCGCTCGGCGGCATGGGAACCTCGTTCTTTCCGCTGTTCAACCGTGGCAAGCGCAGCGTGGTGCTCGATTTCGCCAAAGACGATGACCGCGAGACCATGCACCGGCTGCTCGCAAGCGCCGACGTCTTTCTGGAAAATTTTCGCGATGGGCAGCTCGAAAAGCAGGGGCTCGGCACGGAGGAATTGCGCCGCAGGCATCGCATCTGATCGTCGCCGGCCACAAGGGATTTCTATCCGGTCCGTACGAGCATCGCCCGGCGCTCGACGAGGTCGTGCAGATGATGTCGGGCCTCGCCGCCATGACCGGGACGCGCGACAAGCCGCAGCGTGTCGGCTCTTCCGCCAACGACATCATGGGCGGCATGTTTGGTGTGATTGCGATTTTGGCCGCGCTCTATCAGAAGCGCGGCGGCCCTGGGACGGAGCGGATATCCGCATCGGGCTGTTCGAGAACTGCCTGTTCTTGGTTGCCCAGCACATGGTCGAATATGAGATGACCGGCAGGAAGCCGCGCTCGATGCCGGAGCGTGAACACGCGTGGCCGATCTACGACATTTTCGACACCGCGGGAGGCGACCGCATTTTCATCGGCGTCGTCACCGAAGGCCATTGGTGGAGTTTCTGCAAGGAGTTCGGGCTGCAGGAATTTGCCGACGATCCGAGCTTGCGCAACACCACGGACCGAATTCTGGCGCGTGCGAGGATCATTCCGCGCGTCGCCGAGGTGATCAAAGGCTGGAACACTGCTGATCTGTCGGCCAAGCTGGATGAATTGAATATCTGCTTCTCGCCCATCAACCGTCCCGAGGATCTGCTCGGGGATCCGCACGTGCTGCGCCCCGGCGGGCTGGTGCAGAATTTCAACGCCGACGGCGCGCCATTCCGCGTTCCGGCGTTGCCGGTGGAACGGCGGCTATATCGGCGAAGGGCTGAAGGTGCCGGTGCTTGGCGCCGACACCGAGGCCATCGGCGCCGAACTCGACAAACAAAAACTGTCTTCAACCGACAACGCCGCGTGAGGCTGCCGCGACTCGGGTCCAGGAAATCTATCCCGATCACAAGGTGATTCTGCGCGAGGTGGGCCTGCGCGACGGCTTGCAGCTCGTGAAGAGATTTCCGTCGACATCGGCCAAGCAGCGCTGGATGCGCGACGAGTATGCCGCGGGCGTGCGGCATTTCGAGGTCGGCTCGTTCCTGCCGGCGAAGACGTTTCCGCAGTTCGCCGATGTGCACGACATCATCCAGACCGTGGCGTCGCTGCCTGGCGCCTACGGCATTGCGCTGACGCTGAACGAACGCGGCGTCAGCGAGGCGCTGGCCTCCGGCGTCGCCGAAGTGGCGACGGTGGTCTCGGCCACCGAAGAGCACAGCCAGGCCAATGCCAACCGCTCGCGCGACTCGGCGATTGCCAACGTCAGGCGGCTCTGCGAATTGCGCGACGCCAGCGCGCACAAGCCGGTGGTGAATTCCGCGATCTCGATGGCGCTGGGCTGCTCGATCGTAGGTCCCGTGGACCCGAAGGAAGTGCTGCGGCTGACGGAAAAACTGTTCGAGACGAGGTCGACATGGTCGCGATCGCCGATACGGTCGGCTATGCCGGACCGAAGCAGGTCGGCGAACTGGTCGCGGCAGCCGCGAAGATCGCCGGCGCGAAGCCCATTTGCATTCACCTGCACGACACAAGAGGGATGGGCATCGCGAACGCCTCGGCCGCGCTCGATGCCGGCGCACGCGTGCTCGACGGATCGCTCGGCGGCCTCGGCGGCTGCCCGTTCGCACCAGGCGCGACCGGCAATGTGGTGTTCGAGGACCTCGTGTTCCTCTGCGAGAGCAAGGGTTTCAAGACCGGCATCGATATCGAGAAGCTGGTCGCGGTGCGCGCGATCCTGAAATCGGAAATGCCTGGGGAGGCGCTGTACGGCGGGCTGGCGCGCGCCGGATTGCCGTGCGGGACGGCGGCCAAAGCCGCTTGAATAACGTCAACCGAATTGGCTCGCGATGACGCTGCTTCGTGTCCCGGACGCGGTGCGGCGCTTCTTCGGCGATGCGCTGCAGAGCCGGACCCACCCCGCCAGATGGATGGACCTTGATCAGCAGCGCACCACGCCGCAAGCGCGGCGCGCTGCGCAGCGCCCGGGGAACGTGCGCGACAGCTACAGCCGCGTCATCCGCAGTCGTAACGCGTTGCCGACGACGCTCACCGAGGAGAGCGCCATGGCTGCGGCGGCGATGATCGGCGATAGCAGCAAGCCGAAGGCGGGATAGAGAATGCCCGCAGCGATTGGGATACCGGCGGCGTTATAGACGAACGCGAAGAACAGGTTCTGCCTGATGTTGCGCATGGTGGCCTGCGAGAGCCTGTGGGCGCGAACGATGCCGGTAAGATCGCCTTTCAGCAGCGTGACGCCGGCGCTTTCCATCGCGACATCGGTTCCGGTTCCCATGGCGATGCCGACGTCGGCGGCGGCGAGCGCCGGCGCGTCGTTGACGCCGTCGCCGGCCATCGCGACGATCCGCCCGGCCTTCTGCAGCTTCGCTACGACAGCGCTCTTCTGATCTGGCAGCACCTCCGCCTCGACGCCGGTGATCCCGAGGCTCCGTGCCACGGCGTTCGCTGTGGTCCTGTTATCGCCGGTCAGCATGATGACCTTGATGCCCTCGGCGGCCAGCGCCTTCAGGGCATCCGGCGTTGACGGTTTCACAGGATCGGCAATGGCGAACAGCCCTGCGAGCTTGCCGTCGACCGCGACGTTGATGACAGTGGCGCCGTCGCCGCGCAGCCGCTCGCCCTGTTCGTTTAGCGGGCCGGTTTCAATTCCGAGGGATTGCAGGAAGTTGGCATTGCCGAGAACGATGGCCTTGCCGTCGACTTTGCCGGTGGCGCCCTTGCCGGTCGGCGAGTCGAACTCTTGCACCTTGTCCAGATCGAGATTGCGCTCTTTGGCCGCGCGTACGATCGCATCGGCCAGCGGATGCTCGCTGGCGCGCTCGACGCTGGCGGCCAGCCGCCGAATGTCGGCTTCCCCAGATCCCGCAGCAGGAACGATGGCGACCACCTTGGGTTTGCCCTCGGTCAGCGTGCCCGTCTTGTCGACCACCAGCGTGTCGACCTTCTCCATGCGCTCAAGCGCTTCGGCGCTCTTGATCAGCACGCCGGCCTGCGCGCCGCGCCCGACGCCGACCATGATCGACATCGGCGTGGCGAGGCCGAGCGCGCAGGGGCAGGCGATGATGAGGACGCTGACGGCGGCCACAAGACCAAACGCCATGCGCGGTTCCGGCCCAAACCAGGCCCATGCGCCGAACGCGAGCAGCGCCACGACGATGACCGTCGGCACGAACCAGCCGGCGACCTGATCGGCAAGCCGCTGGATCGGCGCGCGAACGCTGGGCGTCCGCCACCATCTGCACGATCTGGGACAGCAGCGTGTCGCGCCCGACCTTGTCGGCGCGCATCACGAACCCGCCCGATTGGTTGAGGGTGCCTGATATCACTTTGCTGCCGGCTTCCTTGGTGACCGGCATCGATTCGCCCGTCACGAGGGATTCATCGAGCGACGAGCGGCCTTCGAGAATGACGCCATCCACCGGCACCTTTTCGCCCGGCCGGACGCGCAGATGATCGCCGACCGCAAGCGTGTCGATCTCGACCTCGTGGTCGATGCCGTCGTCGATCCGGCGGGCGGTTTTCGGGGCGAGCTGGAGTAGCGCCTTGATCGCGCCTGATGTGGCTTCGCGGGCGCGCAGTTCGAGAACCTGTCCGAGCAGAACCAGTACCGTGATAACGGCGGCCGCCTCAAAATAGACCGCGACCGCGCCGCCATGGCCGCGGAAGGTGGCCGGAAAACTTCCCGGTGCGACGGTGCCGATGACGCTGTAGACATAGGCCACGCCGGTGCCCATCGCGATCAGCGTGAACATGTTGAGATTGCGCGTCAGCAACGATTGCCAGCCGCGCACGAAAAACGGCCAGCCGGCCCACAGCACCACGGGCGTGGCGAACGCGAGCTGAATCCAGTTCGACAATGCCGGGTCGATCAAGCCATGGCCGCCGACGAGATGGCCGCCCATTTCCAGCACGACGGCCGGCAGCGCCAGCACGAGGCCGATCCAGAACCGCGCGCGTCATGTCCGCAAGTTCCGGATTGGGCGGTGCATCGAGGCTCGCGACCTCGGGCTCCAGCGCCATGCCGCAGATCGGACAACTTCCGGGGCCGACCTGACGGATTTCCGGATGCATCGGGCAGGTGTAGACGGTGCCCTCGGGCGCAGCGGCTTTCGGCTTGCTGTCCTCTTCACGGCGGGTGTGATGATCATGATGGCCGCGGGCGGCGTGATCGTGACCGCTGCAGCAGGTGTTCCCGTTGGCCTTTTCGTCGGCGCTTTCCGCCTTGTTCATCATTCGCTCCGGCTCTTGTAACCTATACCCTGTAGGGGTATATAGGCCCCATGCGAAAAGACATCAAGGTATCCTGTCAAAAACGCCTCAGCCGGATCGAAGGCCAGGTCCGCGGCCTGGCGAAAATGGTCGATGAGGACCGCTATTGCATCGACATCGTCACCCAGATCTCCGCGGTGCGGGCTGCGCTTCGCCGCGTCGAGGAAGAGGTGCTGAGGGATCATGTGTCGCATTGCGTCGAGCACGCGATCACCAGCGGCAACAAGGCCGACCAGCGGGAAAAGATCGCCGAGCTGATGGCCGTGATCGGCCGCTCCGACAGGTGACGTGACCGAGATATCGGCTCGGGAGCCGATTGGCGCGCTATCCTAGTCGTGCCGATGGGCGCGCTTGCCGGCCCGCGGCTTCTTATCGGATGCCGTCGGGATCATCACCACGCGGCCGTAGCGCACGCCGCGCTCGGCGATGATGTGGTCGGCAAAATGCCGGACTTCGCCGCTTGAACCCTTCAGCGCCGTGACCTCCATGCAGCTGTCATCGTCGAGATGGACGTGCAGCGTCGCCAGCGACAGATCGTGGTGGCCGTGGAAATTCTGCACCAGCCGCTTCGACAGGTCGCGCGCGGCATGATCGTAGACGTAAACCAGCGCAGCGACGCATTGGCCTGAAGGGGCTTCGTCCGCGGCGCTCTGCTGTAGACCGGCGCGGGCGAGATCGCGGATGATCTCGGAGCGGTTCTGATAGCCACGCGCTTCCGCCGCCGCATCGATCTCGGCAAGCAGTTCGTCTTCGATGGTGATGGTGATCCGTTGCATCCAAATTTCCGTCCTGACGAAGTATGATATTTCTATTGTATCGTCATACTGCGCTTGCTAGCGTGAGGCGCCGAGTTAAGTCTGATACAGTCGTGCGCCCACTGTAGCAGTTATCATGCAGGGCATGAGCGTTGCGTAAAACTGCTTGGGGGCATTTTCCGCCGCCGCATCCCTGTTGGTCATGGCGCCACCGGCGAACGGCCAGAGCGTGGCGGCAGTAGCGCCAGGCCAGCTTCCCGCGGTGATGGTGAGCCCTCCCGAACCGCGGCCGCGCAACTCGGACCAAGCCGCCGCGCCGCGGGTAGGCCGCGCGAAATCCATCCGCGGTCCAATCGAGCGTGGCCGCTCCACCGCAGGTCAGCAGCGGCGTGACGTCGGGGTCCGCGACCGCAGGGCCGGCATATCTTCAGCCCAACGCCGCCAGTGCCGTGACCATCGGCGGCGCGGAGGTGAACACGGCCGTTCTCGCGCGTCGGCGAGGCGCTGGAGGTGGTACCGGGGCTGATCGTCACCCAGCATTCCGGCGAGGGCAAAGCCAACCAGTATTTTCTGCGCGGCTTCAATCTGGATCATGGCACCGACCTCGCCATCAAGGTCGATGGCATGCCGGTTAACATGCCGAGCCACGGGCATGGGCAGGGCTATGCCGATATCAATTTCCTGATTCCGGAGCTGGTGCAGTCGGTGGATGTCCGTAAAGGGCCGTACTTCGCCGATCAGGGCGACTTCGCTTCCGCGGGCACGGTTGCCATCGACTATGTCAACAGCTTGCCGAAAAACATCGCCGAACTGACGTTCGGCAGCCTTGGCTATCGCCGCGCGCTGGCGGCGGGATCGACAGCGGTCGGCGAGGGCGCGCTGCTCGCAGCTGTTGAGGGTGTCAGATATGACGGTCCATGGGACGTGCCTGACAATGTGCGCAAGCTGAACGGCGTGCTGCGCTACAGCCAGGGTACCGCGACGGACGGCTTTTCGCTGTCGGCGATGGCCTATTCCAATGGCTGGAACTCGACCGATCAGGTGCCGCAGCGTGCGATCGACCAGGGCCTGATCGGCCGGTTCGGCACACTCGATCCAACCAATGGCGGCATCTCGAGCCGCTTCTCGCTATCGAGCAACTGGGCGCATTCGAGCGAATACGGACAGACCAAGGCCAACGCCTATCTGATCCGCTCGTCGATGAACCTCTACAACAACTTCACTTACTTTCTCGACGATCCCGTCAATGGCGATCAGTTTAGCCAGCTCGACAAGCGCACGGTCTACAGCCTCAACGCCAGCCATGCCTTCGATATGCGCTTTGCCGGCGTCGAGACGCAAACCCGCATCGGATTGCAGACGCGCGGCGACGATATCCGTGTCGGCCTGTTCAAGACGTTCCAGCGCGAGATGCTTTCGACGGTTCGTGAGGACCACGTGAGGGGAAGGCAATGCCGGCCTGTGGGCCGACACGACGGCGCGGTGGACCGACTGGCTGCGCACCACAGGTCGGCATCCGCGAAGACTATTTTGCCGGCCGCGTCATCAGCGACACGCCGGAAAACTCCGGCAATGCGCATGCGTCAATAACGAGTCCCAAGGCCGGCATCGTACTGGGCCCGTGGTACAAGACCGAATTCTACGGCAACGCCGGCTACGGCCTGCACTCCAACGACATCCGCGGCGCGACCATCACCGTCGATCCGATCGACAAGGTGACGCCGCAGGATCGCGTGCCGCTGCTGGTTCGATCGAAAGGCGCCGAGCTCGGTATTCGTACCAGGGCGGTCGAAGGCCTCACCAGCTCGCTCGCGCTGTTCGTGCTGGATTTCGATTCCGAATTGCTGTTCGTCGGCGATGCCGGCACCACCGAGGCAAGCCGGCCCAGCCGTCGTGTCGGCGTCGAGTGGACCAGCCAATACCAGATGCTGCCCTGGATGCGGCTCGATTTCGACCTCGCCTATACTCAAGCCCGTTTCACCGACTTCGATCCGGCCGGCAACTTCATCCCGGGTGCGCCGGCGTGGATAGTAGCCGGTGGTGTGACGTTCGGCGGCGACAGCGGATGGTTCGGCGCGTTGCGGGGGCGCTATTTCGGCCCGCGTCCGCTGATCGACGACGACAGCGTTCGTTCGCAGCCATCGCTGATCTTCAATGCGCGGGCCGGCTACAAATTCGATAACGGCCTGCGGCTGCAGCTCGACGTGCTCAACCTCTTCAACGCGCGAACCAACCAGATCGAATATTTTTATTTGTCGCGGTTGCCGGGCGAGCCAATCGGCGGCGTCGCCGACCGCCACGTTCATCCTGTGGAGCCGCTGGCGGTGAGAGTGACACTGGCGGGGAGGTTTTGGATTCGTAGCCCGGATGGAGCAGAGCGAAATCCGGGACGGTTTATCAGGCGGGCCGAGCTGCCCCGGATTACGCTGCGCTCCATCCGGGCCACGAAAGGGTTCTTGCTGCTACGCCGCCAACTCCGGCGACTTGCTGCGCGGCCGGGCACGGCGCTCCGGCGGGCGGACCGGGACATATTCGACGACGAGGAAATGTTCCGACACGGTCACGCGCTCGACCATCCTTGTTTCGACGGTCACTTCTTCAGCCGCAAGCGGAAGCGGCGCTTCTTGGTCAATCTCTTCAGGAACAAGCGACGGCGACCCGATCTCTGGAAACACACTGAATTCGCCCGCTACCTCCTGGAGCGGCTTCTGCTTGTCGGCCCAGTGCAAGGCGGTGTAGTCGAACCCGTGCACGATGGTGGGTTTGACGATTTCGAAATAGGGCGAGATGTCGAAATCGCGCGGCATGTAGAGCGAGGAATCGCGGATATGCAGGATTTCGCGCCGGGCCTTCCTCGAGGCGGCACGCGTGATCTTGGGCAGGATCGGATAGCGCACCGCGTCGAACGCCTGCGCAATCAGCGCCGAGCATATGATCTTGGTGGGATCGCCGGAGCCGAACGCGATCATGCGTCGCCGCCAGCGCTGCGGCACCGGCAACGGGATCAGATAGCGCATCAGGTCGACGATGTTCTTGGTGTCGTAGCCGAAGCCGATCCGGTTGATGGCGTAGCGGCACACCGTGGTGCGGTCCTCGTAGGACAGGCCGATCGGGCGGCAGACGCGGGTGTGATAGGGAAAATATTTCGATAGCGGCGCCGACGTCACGCCTTCGCCGATATTGGCCTCGATCAGCACGTGCGGTTCGCCGTCGGGTTCGTACGCGCCGTCAACCGGGCCGACGTAAAGCGCGCCATGCGACCAGGTGGATTGCGTGAGGTATTTGATGATGCCGGAAATCCGGTTGTTGCCTTCGACCAGGAGGACATCGCCGGGCTCGATGACGCCGCGCAGATGTTCGGGATCGCTGGGGGTGAACGGCTCGTAACCTGGGACTTCCTTCTGCAGGTAGCCCGCAATCAACTGACCGATGGTATCGAGCATTACGCCCATCGAACTCTCCCCCCAGAGCGGCTTTTCGTCCGCTTTTTGTTTCCTTATCATGGTCGCAAGCCGTTTCAATTTAGTTCATGCGTGAAACGGATCAATCATGATTGATTTACCATGAGTGTTGCTGCGCATCGTGAGATGCGGCACAGTTCGCTAGCTGTTCTCTTTCCTTCAAGGCCCGGGAAACCATGACATGACAATGACCCGCCGCCATTTCCTGTCGGCGTCCGCGGGCTTGGCGGCGACTCCGGTATTTTCGGGGGGCGTGCTGGAGCAGCGCCGTTGCCGCGTGAGGCCGACATCGTCGTGGTCGGCGCCGGCGCCGCCGGCATTGCTGCGGCGCGGCGCATCATGGCGGCCAACCGCAAGGTGATCGTGGTGGAGGCGGCCAATCAGATCGGCGGCCGCTGCCAGACCGATATCTCGACCTTCGACGCGCCGTTCGATCGCGGCGCGCGATGGATGCACAATCCCGAGACCAATCCGATGATCAAGCTCGCGCGCGCCGCTGGGCTCGAGATCACGACGGCGCCGCCGGGCCAGAAAATCCGTATCGGCCGCCGCTACGCCCGCCCGGGCGAGACCGAGGAATTCCTCGCAGCGCTGGTGCGCGCCAATCGCGCCATCGACGAAGCCGCCGCGCGCCGCTTCGATGTCTCCTGCGCGTCAGTGCTGCCATAGCGATCTCGGCGATTGGGCGGGCACGGCCGAGTTCGCGCTTGGCGCCAATTTCTCCGGCAAGGATCTGAAAGATGTCTCCGTGGGTGACAAGGCCCGCGCGCAGGATCGCAACACCGGCATCGCCTGCCGTCAGGGGCTTGGCACGCTGATCGCAAAGCTCGGCGAACAGGTGCCGTTGGCGCTGTCGACGCCGGCCAATCGTATCGTATGGGGCAGCCGCGACGTTAGTGTGGAAACGCCCGCCGGCAAGATTCTCGCGCGCGCTGCTGTCATTACCGTGTCGAGCAATGTTCTGGCCGCGGGCAATATCAAGTTCGCGCCCGATATTCCGAAACGCGTGCTCGATGCGGCTTCGAAGGTGAGCCTCGGCAGCTATGATCGGATCGCACTGCAGATGCCGGGCAATCCGCTTGGCCTTGCCCGCGACGACATCATCATCGAGCAGAGCAACTCGACGAAGACGGCGCTGATCTACGCCAATATCGGCGGCTCGTCGCTTTGCTCGATCGACGTCGGCGGCTCGTTCGGCCGCGATCTCTCCGCACAGGGCGAAGCCGCCATGGTCGCGTTTGCGAAGGAATGGCTGACGAAACTGTTCGGCAGCGACGTCGCAGCCGCCGTAAAGAAATCGAGCGCGACGCGCTGGAACGCCGCGCCGTTTGCGTTAGGGGCGATGTCGGCGGCCGGCCCCGGCGGACAATCGTCGCGAAAGGTTTTGACCGATCCGATCGGCTGCATGTATCTCGCCGGCGAGGCCACTCATGAAACGCTGTGGGGAACGATCGACGGCGCCTGGGAGAGCGGCGAACGCGCCGCCGAAGCGGCGTTGCGCCGGATCGGTGCGTTGAGGATCCGGAGCCGGCGGCGCGGCCAGCGAAACCGCGGCAGCGCGCGCCGGAGGCCCGGATCAACTGATGTCGCGTCCGAAAGCGTTGATCTCCTGGTCGAGCGGCAAGGACTCGGCACACGCGCTGCATGAAGTGATGCGCGCGGGTGAGTTCGAAGTGACCGGCGCGCTGACGACGGTGACGGAAACTTTCGGCCGGGTATCGATTCACGGCGTGCGGCAGGAGATCCTGCAGGCCCAATGCGAAGCCGCAGGTCTGCCGCAGCGGATCGTGCCGATCCCTATCCCGCCCGGAACGAGATCTACGAGGTGCGGATGGGCGAGGCGGTCGCACAAGCGGTGGCCGACGGCATCACGCACATGATCTTCGGCGATCTGTTCCTGGCTGACATCCGCGCCTACCGCGAACAAAAACTCGCGGGCAGCGGAATCACGCCGATGTTTCCGCTCTGGGAGCGGCCGACGCCCGAAGCTGGCACAGGCGATGATCGCGAGAGGGTTGGAAGCGCATATCGCAACCGTCGATCTGAAAAAACTGCCGGCGGAGTTCGCCGGTCGCAAGTTCGATGCAAGCCTGCTGGCCGATCTGCCTGCGGGTGTCGATCCCTGTGGCGAGAACGGCGAGTTTCACACCTGCGTGGTGGCGGGGCCGATGTTTTCAGGCCGGATTGCGGTCACATCAGGCGAACGCGTCGAACGCGATGGGTATGCTTATTGCGATCTGGTGATGGAAACTCCCGTCGTCCCGGCCAAGCGAAGCGCGAGCCGGGACCCATAACCACCGATGTTTATTGTTTTACGCAGCTGGGGCGTAGATCCAATCGACGACTGATACCTGTGGTTATAGGTCCCTGCGTTCGCAGGGACGACGATGGTGGCGTCACCGCAGCACGCCGTCCAGCACGGGCAGACCGATCAGGACCGCGGCGGCGATCAGTGCGTAGCAGATCGAGCGAACAGGATTTCACTGGCTTTGCCGAACAGTGAAGCGCCGAACCAGACGCCGATGCCGTAGACGGGGCCGACCATGAATGAAAACCGGATCGCATCCATCGTGATCAGTCCGGTCGCAGCATAACTGACGGCGGAGAAGAAATCCGACGCCCCGAAGAACAGCACGATATTGGCGCGGGCGATGACGGAAGCGATCGGGCGACCGAGCCAGTAGCCGACGATCGGCGGGCCGCCGGTCTGGGCCAGTCCGCTGCATAAGCCCGACAGGCCGCCAATGCCGATCGAGATCGCCGCATGGTCCTTGCCGCGGTAGCGCCAGCCCGAGAGCAAGAGCAACAACAGCGCGAACACGAAGACGGAGATGATCCAGCGGGTGGTCACCGGCTCCAACCGGCTCAGGAAGTATGTTCCAATCGGCACGCCGATCAGGGCGCCGAACGCCATGATCGCGGTCGCCTTGCGATCGGCCTTTCGCCACGCATTCGGGAGCATCGGCGCCGCGGCGACGAAATCGATAATCAGCAGCAGCGCGGCGACCAGCCGCGGGTCGGCGATGCTGCTGGCCAGCGGCATGAAGATCAGCGCGGCGCCAAACCCGGAGAAACCCCGCGCCGTTCCGGAGACGAAGGCAATCGCGCAGATCGCGAGCGCCGCGTTGACGCCGATGTCAGCCGGAATGAGGTCCGCAGGACTCATGCTCTACTTCTTGAGCATGATGTCGTCCGAAAACCGCATCCACTTTTCGGCATCATGCCCGCAACGTACCGCCGGTCTTCTTCGTCACCTCGGCCACGATCTTCGCTGCCACTGCGTCGATCTCCTGGTCGGTCAGCGTCTTTCGCGCGGCTGGATCGTCACGGCAATGGCGATCGATTTTTTGTCGGCGTCGATGCCCTTGCCCTCGTAGACATCGAACACGCTCACATCCGTGATCAGCTTCTTGTCGACGCCTTGCGCCGATCGCACGATATCGCCGGCCTTGACGCCGCGATCGACGATGAAGGCGAAGTCGCGCGAGACCGGCTGGAATGCGGAGAGTTCGAGCACGGGTTTGGCGCGGGTCGGCTTCTTTTTGGCGTCGGGAATGCGGTCGAGGATCACCTCGAATGCGATCATCGGGCCATCGGCACCGAGGGCCTCCAGCGCGCGCGGATGCATTTCGCCGAAGTAACCGAGCACGTTCTGCGGCCCGATCTGGATGGTGCCGGAGCGGCCCGGATGCAGCCAGCTTGCGCCGCCCTGAACGATCTGCAGCGCCTGCATCGGCGCGCCGGCTGCTGCGAGCACTGCGAACGCATCGGCCTTGGCCTCGAGCGCGTCCGTCATGGCAGACCCGGACCAGTGCCGTCCGATGCCTTTTGCGGATGCAAAGCCGTGACGCACGCCTGAGGCCGCGACGAACTGGTCCTCGGGCCGATCGCCCCTGAACACCTGTCCGACTTCGAACAGTGCGACATCAGAGTAACCACGATTGGCGTTCGCCTGCGCCGCTGCGATGAGGCCCGGCAGCAGGCTCGGCCGCATGTCGGAGAGATCGGAGGCAATCGGATTGGCGAGCGCGAGTTCAGCCTGTCCACCGCCGAACAGTTCGGCGTGCGGCCTGGAGATGAACGACCACGTCACGGCTTCCACCATGCCGCGCGCCGCCAGCGCGCGCTTGGCGCGGCGGGTGCGGAGCTGGATCGTGGTCAGGACTGGCTTGCGCGGCGCGTCGCCGCGTTCGAACGGCGTCATCGGCACCTTGTCGACGCCGACGATGCGCACGATCTCCTCGACAATGTCGGCCTTGCCGTGCACGTCGGTGCGCCAGGACGGCACCGCGATCTTCACGACGGGGCCACTGCCGGCCACCATGAATCCGAGATGCGTCAAGATGCGCCTCGCCTCCACCAGCGGCACGTCGATCCCGGCGAGGCGCTTGACCTCCCCAGCGGGAAATCGATCACGCGGTCGTCGCCGAAGGCCTTGCCCACCACGACGTTCTCGGACGGCGTGCCGCCGCACATCTCCATGACGAGTTTGGTGGCAAGCTCGAGCCCCGGCACCATGAAGGCCGGATCGACGCCGCGCTCGAAGCGATAGCGCGCATCGGAATTGATGCCGAGCTTGCGGCCGGTCTGCGCGATGTTGATCTCGTTCCACAGCGCCGATTCGATCAGCACGTCGGTGGTATTTTCGTCGCAGCCGGAGGCCTCGCCGCCCATGATGCCGGCGAGCGATTCGACGCCGTGCTCATCCGATATCACGCAGATGCCGGAATCGAGCGTGTAGGTGCGGGCCGTCGAGCGCCAGCAGGCTCTCGCCGTCCTTGGCGCGGCGCACCGTGAGATTGCCCTTCACCTTCTTCGCATCGAACACATGCAGCGGCCGGGCCCGGTCGTAGGTCACGAAGTTGGTGATATCGACCAGCGCGTTGATCGGGCGCAGGCCGATCGATATCAGACGCTTCTGCAGCCATTCCGGCGAGGGACCGTTCTTGACGCCGCGCACCAGCCGCAGCGCAAAGCCCGGACATAGCGTCGCGTCTTCCACCGTCACCTTCACCGGGCAGGGGAATTCGCCCTTGATCTGCTTGATGCCGGGGTCTTTGAACTTGCCCATGTCGGCGGCGGAGAGATCGCGGGCGATGCCGTGCACGCCAGTGCAATCCTGACGATTGGGCGTCAGGTTGATTTCGATCACGGGATCGCCGAGCCCGGCCCATTCGGCATAGCCCTCGCCAACAGGCGCATCGGCCGGCAATTCCATGATGCCGTCGTGGTCGTCGGAAATCTGCAGCTCGGCCGCCGAGCACAGCATGCCGCGGCTTTCGACGCCACGGATGGTGCCGACGCCGAGCGTGATGTTCTTGCCGGGAATGAAGGTGCCGGGGGCTGAGAATACGCTGACGAGGCCGGCGCGCGCATTCGGCGCGCCGCAGACCACCTGCACTGGCGCAGCCCCGTCGCCGGTGTCGACCATGCAGACACGCAGCCGGTCTGCGTTCGGATGCTGCTCAGCCGAGATCACCCGCGCGATCGAAAACGGCGCAAGGACCTTCGCCTTGTCCTCGATGTTCTCGACTTCGAGCCCGATCATGGTGAGCTTGTCGGCGAGCTTTTCCAGCGGCTCGTCGGTGTCGAGATGTTCCTTCAGCCAGGAGAGCGTGAATTTCATGGTGCCACCCTGCTGTCTTCAAAAACCTCAACCAGGCGAAAACGCTCGCACATCAGCATCATGCCTTCGCTGAATTTTCCCAGGCGCCCGAAGTAATTGCGATGCGCCTGACGCCAGTAAGCGAGGCTGCGATCGCCTTCGCCTTCATCGAAGGCGAAAGCCGCGTCCACTTGGTTGTAACGGCAATAACTCACTTCCGTTGTTTCGATCACGCAACGCGGCGTGCCGCGTCCATCGAGCACGATCCAGTGCTCGCCCGGTGTGGACGTGTTCGGCTCGTCCTCGGTGCTGCAGGTCGCAGTCTTCATGCCCTTTATCACGAGGTCGAGCAATTCGTCGGCGAGCTTCGGCCCGTCGCCGAATGCGAACGACCGCAGGCTGCGATATTTTTCGGGGACGGCGCTCAGACTCACGTGCTCAATCCCCCCGCGAGCGTCGGGACGTCGAGCGGTTTGAAGCCGTAATGCGAGAGCCAGCGCACGTCGCTGTCGAACAATTGCCGCAGATCGGACATGCCGTATTTCAGCATCGCGATGCGGTCGATGCCCATGCCCCAGGCGAAGCCCTGATAGACGTCGGGATCGATGCCGCAGGCGCGCAGCACGTTCGGGTGCACCATGCCGCAGCCGAGAATCTCCAGCCAGTCCTCGCCTTCGCCGAAACGAATCTCACCCTTGTCGCGCCGGCACTGGATGTCGACTTCGAGCGAGGGTTCGGTGAACGGAAAGAACGACGGCCGGAACCGCATATTGATGTGGTCGACCTCGAAGAACGCCATGCAGAACTCGTGCAGGATCCATTTGAGATGGCCGAGATGCGAGCCCTTGTCGATGACGAGGCCTTCGACCTGGTGGAACTGCGGCGTATGCGTCGCATCCGAATCGATGCGATAGGTGCGCCCCGGGCAGACCACGCGGATCGGCGGCTTTTGCGTCAGCATCGTGCGCACCTGCACCGGCGAGGTGTGGGTGCGCAACAGCATGCGCGAACCATCTTCCTTCGGATTGAAGAAGAACGTGTCGTGCATCTCCCGCGCCGGATGGCCCTCGGGGGAAATTCAATTTGGTGAAATTGTAATCGTCCGTCTCGATATCGGGACCCTCGGCGATCGCAAATCCCATGTCGGCGAAGATGGTCGTCAGCTCATCCATTACCTGGCTCAGGGGGTGGATGCGGCCCTGCTCGGCCACGGCTTCGCGCAGCGGCAGTGTGACGTCGATGGTCTCGGAGGCAAGCCGGGCATCGAGCGCGGCCGATTTCAGGAGATCGCGGCGCGAGGCGAGCGCCTGCGTGACCTTGTCCTTGGCGAGGTTGATCGCGGCGCCCTGCGTCTTGCGTTCCTCGGGTGACATCTTGCCGAGGGTGGCGAGCAGCGCGGAGATCGAGCCCTTCTTGCCGAGCGCTGCGACGCGCACGGCTTCGAGCGCTGCTTCGTCGCCGGCGGCTGCGATACCAGCGAGAATTTGGGATTCGAGTTGAGCAAGGTCGGTCATGGCAATCCTTTTGACTAGGATGCTAAAGCCGATGCTCCTAGCCCGTCATGCCCGGGCTTGTCCCGGGCATCCACGTCTTACAGCGTTTGCGAGAAGGAAGGGCGGGATGGCCGGGACATCTAGCGCGAAGACGCGCCTCACGCTTTTACCCGGCCATGACGACCTCAAAACATCGCAGAAGAAACGGGCGGCGATGGCTTACGCCGCCAGCGCGGCCTTGGCCTTCTCGGCGATCGCCTGGAACGCCGCCGGCTCGGCGATGGCGAGATCCGACAGCACCTTGCGGTCCACCGTGATGCCCGACTTCGAAAGGCCGTTGATAAAGACGCTGTAGGTCATGCCGAACGGGCGCACGGCGGCATTGATGCGCTGGATCCAGAGCGCGCGGAAGGTGCGCTTCTTGCGCTTGCGGTCACGGAAGGCATATTGCCCGGCCTTCTCGACCGCGGCCTTGGCGGCGCGGATGGTGTTCTTGCGGCGGCCGTGGAAACCCTTGGCGGCCTTGTAGACTTTCTTGTGCTTGGCGTGAGAGGTCACACCGCGTTTGACGCGAGACATGACTGTAATCCTTGAATTTTAAAATCGGTGACGGATCGCCGCGCGAACGCGGCTGTGCTTGCGATGGCGTGAACGCGATCAGGCGTTCGGCAAGAAGTACTTCTTGACGTTGTCGCCGTCGGTCTTGAACAGCACGCGGGTGCCGCGGAGCTGACGAATCTGCTTCTTCGTCCGCTTGATCATGCCGTGGCGCTTGCCGCGCTGGGCGTGCATCACTTTGCCGGTGGCAGTCACCTTGAAGCGCTTTTTAGCGCCCGACTTGGTCTTCAGCTTGGGCATTTGGCTCTCCTATGGGCCACAGAAAAATGCGCCCGAGGGGCGCTTTTGCGGCTTAAAATGCTCGTTAGAGCGTTGAAAGTGCTCAGGTTTTTTCGAAAACGAAACAACCCGCACGAACACCGACACGGCAGCCCTTAATCAGCCGGGCGATGAAGGAAGGGCTTATGGCAGAGGAAGCGCCAATTGGCAACGATGAACCGCGCAAGCCGATGCTGCACCTAATCGCTGATGTCGCTAACATACCCGCCCGGAGCAGCAAGAAATGACGCATTTCCACCGATCGAGTGTCCGTTTAGCTGCCTTTCCCCGTCTGCGAACCCTGCGCTGGCTTCCCGTGTTCGCCGCGCTGGCCGCGTTGGCTGCGCCGGGAACCGCCGACGCCGCGACGAAGCGCGGCAAAGCCCTCAGGGCCTATGACGGCACCTGGAACGTGGTCTTCGCCACCACGCGGGGCAATTGCCGTTCCGGCTATAGCGTCCCCTTTACCGTGGTCGGCAGCCGCGTTTCATCGGCCGGCGGTGGCAGGGTTTCGGGCTCGGTCAATCGCGCCGGGGCCGTTGCGGTCAGGGTTTCGGTTGGCGCATCCAGGGCGAGTGGCGGCGGCCGGCTCGCCGGCAGCCGTGGCGCGGGCGCCTGGCGCGGCATCATCACCGGCGACCGCTGCAGCGGCACCTGGCAGGCGACGCGGATCTAGTCCGGGTAGCCCGGATGGAGCGAAGCGTAATCCGGGGCAGGTCAATCCCACACGTGCAGTGACCCGGATTGTGCTTCGCTCCATCCGGGCTACGGGACCAAACCTTGAGAAAAGAAACCGGCCCGCCGGATCATCCGACGGGCCGTTTCACATCTAACGAACCGACCCGATTCGAATCAGCGCGGCGCCAGCACCATCACCACCTGGCGGCCTTCGAAACGCGCGTCCTGCTCGACCTTGGCGAACTCGGCGACGTCGGCCTTGACCTTGTCCAGCAGCTTGGTGCCGATCTCCTGGTGCGCCATTTCGCGGCCACGGTAGCGCAAGGTGATCTTGACCTTGTCGCCTTCCTCGAAGAACCGCTGCATCGCGCGCATCTTCACGTCGTAATCGTGATCGTCGATCATCGGCCGCAGCTTGATCTCCTTGATCTCGACGACCTTCTGTTTCTTGCGGGCCTCGGCGGCCTTCTTCTGCGCGGAATATTTGAACTTCCCGTAGTCCATGATCTTGCAAACGGGAGGATTATTATTCGGCGAAATCTCGACAAGATCCATGCCCGCTTCGAGGGCCATCTTGACGGCGACCACGGTCTCGACCGTTCCGTGGTTGGTGCCGTTCTGATCGATCAGCTGGATCTGCGCGTTGCGGATTTCATCATTGGTGCGCGGCCCGTCTTTGGTTGCGGCGGGCGGGGCTCTGTTGGGACGGCGAATGGGTAACTCTCCAAAGTTGTGAAGGAAGGGCTATATTTTGAAGCAATACGCGGCGCGGGGCAAGCGAACTCGCTGTCTGCGCCTGAAAACCGTCAAATGCGAGGCATTTTGCTCACGGCCGGCAAATATAGCGCGGCAGCCTGATCCGCAAGACCGCCCGGCATTGCTTGACCGATGCGGCGTCCTCGCGGACAAGCAGCGGGCGAGAGTGACAAATCCATGACCAATTCAGCTGCAATCGACCAGGAACCGGCCTTTATCGAGGTGGGAGAGGGCAACAGTCGCCGCCGCATCGCGGTGCGCGCCCGAGAAGGCCGCTCACCCGGGCTGTTCTGGCTCGGCGGGTTCAACTCCGACATGAGGGGCACCAAGGCGCTGGCGCTGGATGCCTGGGCCGCGGCACATCACCGCGCCTGCGTCCGGTTCGATTACTCCGGCCATGGCGAATCGGGCGGCGCTTTCATTGACGGCACCATCGGGCGCTGGCTGGAAGAGAGCGTTGCGGTGTTCGAGCAGTTCTGCCGGGGTCCGCAGGTCGTGATCGGCTCGTCGATGGGCGGCTGGATGGCGCTGTTGCTGGCGCGCACGATTGCAAGGCGCGAGGCGACGCAGGCGACGCTCGCCGGACTGGTGCTGATCGCGCCGGCCCCCGATTTCACCGAGCAGTTGATGTGGAGCGGCTTTTCGGACGAGGTCCGCGAGGAGATCACGACCAGGGGCGTGTGGATGCGGCCGTCGGAATATGGCGACGGCGCGCCCTATCCGATTACGCGCGCGCTAATCGAAGAGGGCCGCAACCATCTGCTGCTCGGCAGCGCCATCGAGGTCGGATGTCCGGTGCGCATCCTCCAGGGCGCGCAGGATCCGGATGTGCCCTGGCAGCACGCCTTTGCGCTGGCGCACCGGCTGCCGGCCGAAGACGTGGTGCTGACCATGATCCAGGACGGTGATCACCGCCTGTCGCGTCCGCAGGACATCGCGCGGATCATGGCGGCGGTGGCGGAGATCGGGTGATTTCGTTCCGCTTCTCTCGGTGTCATCATCCGCGAAAGCGGATGATCCAGTACGCCGCGGCCTATCGATTTGTCTCACGCTCTCTGGAATACTGGATGCCCCGCCTTCGCGGGGCATGACGACCCGGGAGACAACGCCATGAACACGTCCACCATGCTCCGCGCCTTCTGCGATGCCGTCGAGCAACGCAATGGCAAGGCGTTCGCGGAACTGTTCACCGAAGACGGCGTCTATCACGACGTGTTCTATGGTGCCTTCAAGGGCCGCGCCAAAATCGCCGAGATGATCGACGACTGGTTCTACCGGACGGCCACCGATTTCCGCTGGGACATGCACGCGCCCGTCAGCGATGGCCAGACGCTCTATGCGCGTTACACCTTCAGTTATCGCTCGACGCTGCCGGAGGCCGAGGGCGCGCGGGCGATGTTTGAAGGCGTCGCGATCATGCAACTGCGCGACGGCAGAATCGCGGAGTACCATGAGGTCGCCAATACCGCGACAGCTTTCGTCGACATCAAGTTCGCGCCTGAGCGCATCGCCAAGATCGTTGCGAAGCAGGGCGCCGCGCTGAAGGCGCGGCCGGAGATGAAGCGGCATCTGGCGGAGTGATTTGTCACCACACCGTCATTGCGAGCGAAGCGAAGCAATCCATCTCGCGGCGTAAGGAGAGATGGATTGCTTCGTCGCTTCGCTCCTCGCAATGACGACTTAAGGCGAACGCCTTCACGGCGGCGGTGGTTTTGCCATCGGCTTGCGCTGCGCCAACGCCGCGACCGTCGATGTCCCGATCGGCCCTTTCTCGTCGTAGAGCCAGCACTCGCCGATCGCGATGCCGTCGGTGGCGTGATGGTTCACGACCTCGAAGCCGACCCATGGCGTAACGGGAAGGCGATGCAGATAGAGCGTGACGTCGCTGTTGATGTAGCCAAGGCCTTGATCGCCGGCATTGGCGAAGGGGCTGGCGAAATCTGCGCCCGTGGCGACGTGGACGAACGGCGACATCGGCACGCCCTCGACGAGTTCGCGCACTTCGCTCATCCACAGCCGCCGGGGCCCAAGCGAACCCATCGCGCCCACGATCGGCCGCGTGGTCCATTTGCCGTTCATGCCGAGCCGGGGATCGGTAGGTCTTGGGATGTCCGCGGGCTTCGGCGCATCCCAGTTCGGCGGCGACCAGACATTGCCCGGCGCATTTTCCGTTTTTCGCAATAACTGGCAGGAGGCGCGCGCCATGCTGGTGCCGCCGGAGAAGAACTCGGCTTCCACCACCTTGATGCGCATGCCGTCGCGAACGAGCTTGGTCATGACCTCGATCGGCGTCGTGATGTTCGGCAGGCGGAACATGTCGACCGTGAGCCGCGCCGGCACGAACTCGTCGGAGCCGTGGCGCTGCTCGATCACAAAGGCGAGCAGGCCGATCACGACGCGGCCGTGCAGCGAGTTGGGGTCCCACGGCCCGTTCGCGACCGGTGTGGGCACGAAGGTGTCACGGACCCGATCGTGCGTGAAGAAAGGCTGATTTTTTGTCATGGCGCGCGACCATGGCGGATTTCATTCCGGCTGTCATCGTCCGCGAAAGCGGACGATCCAGTATGCCGTGACATATCAACCCAATCGAGATGCCTCGGAATACTGGATGCCCCGCCTTCGCGGGGCATGACGGGCGTTACGCGATCCGACGCCACTCCTCACGTACGCTCTCTTCCATCTCGGCGCCGATCGCCTTCGCTGCCAGCGCCTCGAACTTCTCCCGCGCCACCAATTGCGACAGCGCCCATACCGCTGCGCCGCGCACCAGCGGGCTTGCATCGTCAAGCAATCGTTCGACCTCCGGTACCAGTGACGGATCGTCCGCGTTGCCGATCGCGATCAGCACGTTGCGGATGAAGCGGTCGCGGCCGATACGCTTGACCGGCGATTTCGTAAACAGCGCGCGGAAGGCGGCGTCGTCGAGCCGCGAAAGGTCCGCCAGCGACGGCGCGCGCAATTCCGCGCGCGCGGACAATTTCGCTTCGCGGCCTTCTTGCGCGAATTTGTTCCACGGGCACACCGCAAGGCAATCGTCGCAGCCATAGATGCGGTTGCCGATGCTCGTGCGGAATTCGTGCGGGATCGGGTCCTTGTTTTCGATGGTCAAATACGAAATGCAACGCCGCGCATCGAGCTTGTAGGGCGCGGGGAATGCCGCCGTCGGGCAGATCTCCTGGCAGGCATTGCAGGAGCCGCAATGATCGTGGTCGGCCTTGTCGCGCGGCAGGTCGGATGTAGTGAAGATCGCGCCGAGAAACAGCCAGGAGCCGAACTCGCGCGAGACGAGATTGGTGTGCTTGCCCTGCCAACCCAGTCCGGCGGCCTGCGCGAGGGGCTTTTCCATGACAGCTGCGGTATCGACGAATACTTTCACTTCTTCGCCTGACGCCGCCACCAGCCATCGCGCCAGCGCCTTCAGGCGCTTCTGATAACGTCGTGATAGTCGTCGCCCTGGGCATAAGCCGAGATCGCGCCGCGCGTACGCCTCGCAAGAAGCGTGAGCGGATTTTCATCGGGTCCGTAATTGACGCCGAGCATGATGATCGAGCGCACGCCGGGCCACAGCACGCGCGGATCCATCCGCCGTTCGGGATGGGCCGCGAGCCAGTCCATGTCGCCATGCGCGCCGGCATCGAGGAACTCGCGGAAGTATTTTGCAGCCTTGCCGATCGCATCCGGATCGGTCACGCCGATGCAATCGAAGCCGAGGCTTTGCGCCTCGCGGGCGAGCGCGCTCTTGAGGTCGGCTGACGAGAGTTTCGAATTCAGAAGTCGAGGTCCACGTAGGTCCGCGACGCCGGCACGCCGGCCAGCCATTCGCTGAGCAGCGGACGGAATGACGGGCGGCATTTCACCCGCGCGTACCAGGCCTTTGCTGCGTCGTCCTCGCTCCATGGCACGTCGCCCAGATAATCGATCGCCGAAAGATGCGCCGCGGCGGCGAGATCCGCGTAAGTCAACCGGTCGCCTGCAAGAAAATTCCGCGTCTGCGCCAGCCAGCCGATATAGGCCAGATGATAGCGCACATTGACCTTGGCTGCGCGGATCACTTCAGCCGCAGGCGCCCCGCCGCCATTTTCCTCACTCATGAAGCGCTTGTAGATACGCTCGGTCACCAGCGGATTGGAGGCCTCCTCGAAGAATTTTTCGTTGAACCACGCCATCAGACGGCGCACCTCGATGCGCTCGACCATCGACGCCGGCAGCAGCCGCCGCTCGCCCGCCTCCAGGCCGTGCGTCTCGTCGAGATATTCGGCGATGATTCCGGCGCCGGGTATCGGTGGAAAGCCCTCGGTGATCAACACCGGCGTGGCGGCTGCCGGATTGAGCGCGAGAAATGCCTCGCGCCGCTCCCAGGCCCGTTCCTCCACTAGGCGCAGATCGAGGCCGTGTTCGCCGAGGACCAGGCGAACGAAGCGCGAATGCGGACAGAACGGATGATGATGGAGCGTGTACATGAAATCCTTGGTAGCGACGCGGCGCCCTGGGAACCCTCAAGCGTTCGAGCCGCGTCAAGCGAATCGGGACACTAGCCAAGCAGGCGCACGAGGCAACCGGAGTTTGGCTTTTTTTTGCGATTGCGGCATGGGGGCGAATAGGCGAGAAGAACCCCCGCTTTTCCAGTCAAAATGGACCACCTCATGATGTCTGATGTAGTGAAGGCGGTGATTCTCGGCATCATCGAGGGTATCACGGAATTCCTGCCGGTTTCGTCGACAGGCCATATGCTGGTCGCGCAACGATTCTTCGGCCTCGGCGAGGGCGCTTTCTGGCAGAGCTTCGTCGTGCTGATTCAGCTCGGCGCGATCCTCGCCATCGTCATGCTCTATTTCGCCCAGTTATGGCGCGTCGCGCTCGGCATGTTCACCAATCCCGATGACCGGCGATTCGTCATCGGCGTATTGCTGGCGTTTCTGCCCGCGGTGATCATTGGGCTTGTTGCCGGCAAGTACATCAAGGAGTTTCTGTTCAATCCGTGGGTGGTGTGTTTCACGCTGATCGCCGGCGGCGCGGTCCTGCTGTGGGTCGATCAGCTCAATCTCAAGCCGCGCGAGGACGATGCCACGCGGTATCCGCTGCTGATGTACCTGTGGATTGGCATTGCGCAGTGCGTTGCCATGATTCCCGGCGTCTCGCGCTCCGGCGCCAGTATCGTGGCGGCGATGCTATTGGGCGCCGACAAGCGGTCGGCGGCGGAGTTTTCATTTTTTCTCGCGATCCCGACCATGATCGGCGCGTTCGGCTATGATTTCTACAAGAACCGCAGCGAGATGACGATCGATCACATCGGCATCATCGCGATCGGGTTCGTGGTCTCGTTCATTACGGCGATAATCGTTGTGAAGACGTTCCTGACCTACGTCACACGCCACGGGTTCACGCTCTTCGCCTGGTGGCGCGTTGTGCTCGGCGCGCTCGGCCTGGTCGCGCTGGCGCTGGGGAAATAAGGATTTGTCGACTGTCAAACCTCATCCTGAGGAGCCGCGAAGCGGCGTCTCGAAGGATGAAAGGCACTAGCGGGGCCTCGTGGTTCGAGACCGGCGCTGCGCGCCTCCTCACCATGAGGGTCTAAAGGTTGATACGCGTTCGAGCGCCTACGCGCTCCTGCGCCGAAACTGCCCGGCGGCGCGGAAGCGCCAGAGATATTGCGGGGCGATCACTTCCATCGAATCGGGGGCGATGCCGAGCCCTTCCAGCGTGAGGCCCGCGGCCTTCGCTGCGTCCGACACCACATTGTCTGACTGCAGCAACGTCACCTGATCCGGCGTCAGCTTCAGTGCGCCCGGTGCAAATTGCAGGAACCGCGCCTGCAGCCTCGCCAGCCCGAACGGCAACGAAACCAGCATGCGCTTGCGCTCGGTGATCGCAAGAACCAGTTCCATGATCTCGCGCATGGTCAGCACTTCCGGCCCGCCGAGTTCGTAAACTCCGCCGGGCTTGGTCTTGCCGTCGACGGCGTCGGCAACGGCGGTCGCGACGTCGGCGACATAGGCCGGCTGCATCCGGGTCACGCCGCCGCCGATCAGCGGCAGGAAGGGCGAGATCCTCGCCAGCGCCGCGAAGCGGTTGGTGAATTGATCCTCGGGTCCGAACATCAGCGAAGGCCGCAAAATCGTGGCCGCGGGGATGGCGGCCAGAACCGCTTTTTCGCCGGCGGCCTTGGCGCGGGCATAGTGCGATGGGGAATTCTCGTCGGCGCCGATTGCCGAGATCTGCACCATCCGCGCGCCGACGGCGTTTGCGGCCCGGGCGACGGTTTCAGCGCCCTTGGCCTGCACGGCGTCGAATGTCTGCGCACCGCCCTCCGTCAGGATACCGACCAGATTGATGGCGACGTGGGAATCGCGCATCGCGGCCTCGACCGAGGCCGGATAGCGCAGGTTGGCCTGCACGGCGTGGACCTGGCCGACCTTGCCGCCCGGCTGCAAATGGCCGACCAGTTCGGGCCGCCGTACCGCCACCCGGATACGGTAATCGCGCTTGCAAAGCTCCCGAACCACGTTTCGCCCCAGAAAGCCGGATCCGCCGAAAATCGTGACGAGGGTATCCAGGTTCGAAGCCATTGGGGTCAGTCCTGCCGGTCAAATTCGAGAGATATCGGTGGTATTTAGCGGATCTGCGATACGCCAACGTGGCCTCGCTGTACAGCGTATTTGGCTGGCGTTGAAGCTATTTGACAAGCGTGCGACCGATCCTTACTAACCCGCCCGGGCCCAGGTGGCGGAATTGGTAGACGCGCTGGCTTCAGGTGCCAGTGGCTTAACGGCCGTGAAGGTTCGAGTCCTTTCCTGGGCACCATTTGCCCATGCCCAAACCAATGAGATGCTGCTGGCGGGATGCGCGATGCGCGAAGCAGGCTGCTGCGCGGCGCGGAAGTTTCTCCTCCTGGCGCGACAACCCCCGAAGCGAGAAGACGTCGCCGCGCCATGCCGCCGGGTCCCGATCGGAGCCGGACGTATGCCCGTCCGGACCGCGGCTGAATACGCCATAATCGCTGGATCGTCCGTTTCCCGTCAGCACGGTCAGGCCGAGCTTCAACAGCTCGCGCACCGCGGCAGCCCGTGTCGGCACCCGGTGCTTGGCGCTGGTTCCATCAAACATATTCGTATGCCACGTTAGAAAAATACCATAATGAAAACAATACGTTAAAGGATGGCCTACGATCTGTTCAAGCGCATAATCTCGGCATGGAGCACGGCCATGAGCGAGGACATCAAACTCCTACGCAAGCTCTCCGAAGCGTCGGAGTCCCCACCTCCGCGGCGGCCGAGCCACGCAGACGTCTTCGAGAATCTCGACCGCTGGGCCAACAGTCCGGAGCTTCAGCCGCCGAAACTATCCGATGAAAAAAGGCCTGAATGGCCCTGACCGCTTGAAGCCACGACCAGTAAGCCGCCGCGACCACGTCACTGCAACACTGGCGCGAAACATCCGAATGCACGACGCGAATGCAAAAATCATGACGCGGCCGCCAATTCCCCTCGCATAAGCCATGCTCAGCCGCTCGCCTCCCGTGGCTTTGGGCGCTAGTGTTTCCGTCGAATCGACCTGAGACACGAGGCTTATCTTCATGACTATCCGCCTGCATCGCGGCGACCTGCCGGATTTGTCCCGCTACAAGGATTCGGTGGCGATCGATACCGAGACCATGGGGCTCAATCCGCATCGCGACCGGCTCTGCGTGGTGCAGATGTCGAACGGCGACGGTAGCGCCGACGTCATCCAGATTCCCAAAGGCCATACCGATGCGCCGAACCTGAAGGCGCTGCTGGCCAATCCTGACGTCACGAAGATCTTTCACTTCGCGCGGTTCGATCTCGCCGCGCTCTACAACGCCTTTGGCGTGATGCCGCAGCCGATCTATTGCACCAAGATCGCCTCGCGGCTGAGCCGCACCTATACCGACCGGCATGGCCTGAAGGATCTGGTGCGCGAGGTGCTCAATATCGATCTGTCCAAGCAGCAGCAGTCGAGCGACTGGGGCTCGGCGAGCCTCAGCGAGGCGCAGCTCGCCTATGCCGCATCCGACGTGCTGCATCTGCATGGCTTGCGCGAGCGCCTCGATGCCATGCTGGCGCGCGAAGGCCGCACGGCGCTGGCGCAGGCCTGTTTCGACTTCCTGCCGACCCGGGCAAAGCTCGATCTCGGCGGCTGGGAGGCCGAGGACATCTTCGCGCATTCGTGAACGAGGCCTTTTGAAGCACGCCTAAAACCGCTTCCGCCCCGTTTCGGTCACACTGATAGCGCGTGTCCGGGCTGCATAGTCCCGCGATTTCGGGTAGAATGACGTTTTCTCGCATCGCCCGGAGCAGCGTTGAACTCGGTACAGAACCCAGCCTATGGCGCCGGACTGGAGGCCCGCTTTGCCGCGGCCGCCCGTCACAGCCGGATGGTGCGGGTGCTGCGGGTCGCAGTCCCGGCGGCCGTGCTGCTGGCCTTGGCCGGTATCGTTGCGGTGTCGATCTTCAATCCGTTCCGGATGATACTGCCGAAGCTGCCCGTCGACATCGGCAACCTCGTGGTGTCAGGCACCAAAATCACGATGGAGACGCCGCACCTCGCCGGCTTCTCGACCGACCAGCGGCCCTACGAGCTGTGGGCCAAGGCCGCGATCCAGGATTTGGCCAACCCCGATCACGTCGAACTCCAGACGCTGCGGGCCAAGGTCATGATGGAGGACAAGAGCACCGTGACGATGGATGCCCGCACCGGGTATTTCGACAGCAAGCAGCAGATGCTGGATCTGCGCAAGGATATCTTCCTGCAATCCTCCACCGGCTATGAGGCCAAACTCTCGCAGGCCTATGTCGACATCAACAAAGGATCGGTGACGTCGGACGAGCATGTCGATGTCAAATTGCTGAATGGCACGCTCACGGCCGACAAGCTCAGGATCATCAACAATGGTGAGGTGGTCCGCTTCGAAGGCAATGTCGTGATGAACCTGGTTATGGAAAGCCCCGCGCCGGCAGAGCCTGAGCCCGAGCCGCCGCCACCGCAGAAGACGCGATCCATCTCCGGCAAGTCCGCCAACACGAAATGATTTTCATGATGCAGTTCTTCTCGCGCAGTTTTGCCGCGGCGGTATCTGCGCGCTCGCGCTGATCGCCGCCAGCGACGCACACGCGCAAGGCGCGATGTCGGGCGTGCCGAATGCGATGCAGGGTTTTTCGCAAAACCGCGATCAGCCGATTCAGATCGAAGCGGCGTCGCTCGAAATGCGCGACAAGAAAAGGAAGCGACCTTCGCCGGCAATGTGAAGGTCGTGCAGGGCGACACCACCATGACCTCGAAATCGCTGGTGGTGTTTTACGATTCCGGCCCGGCGCCGGCCACCCCGCCACCCGCCGCTGCCAAGGGATCGAAATCCGCTGCCATGCAGTCGGCAACCCCTGGACCCGGCGGCAGTTCATCGATCCGCCGGCTCGAGGCCAAGGGCTCCGTCGTGGTGACGCAGAAGGACCAGGTCGTGACTGGAGAGATCGCGATCTTCGACACGCGCGCCAACCTCATCACCATGCAGGGCGGGGTGGTGCTGACCCAGTGCAAAAACGTGCTGCGCGGCGATCGCTTGAAGGTGGACATGACGACCGGCGTGTCGCGGGTCGAATCCGACAGCGGCAAGGTCCAAGGCATGTTCATCCAGGGACAGGATTGCGGCTCCGGATCAGCCGGAGCCAAACCGGCACCGGCCATCCCTTCGTTGATCCCTGAAAAAAATAAACATATCAATGCCTTAAAGATTATTTAGGGCGTCTGTGGTTGAAGGTGATGGCGCCAACCTGTATCTACAGGCGGTCACGGCGGGGTGTTCGCTGGGCAGGGGACATCCATTCATTCATGGTTCGCCGGCGAATCGATTCGCCGGCGGGCGCATCGCGGGATCACCGTGAAAGGCTTAAGCGAAGCGGGATGGTGGATTTACTCGGCATGTTCCGTCGACGCCCCGCAAAACGCGGTCCGGCAGGATTTGCGCGTTCGCGCGAGGACATCACCGCGCTCGGCGATTCCTTCGGGGACATGCTGACGAGCCCGGTGCGCGATGCGCCGCCGATGGCGCGCGCAGCGGCGCTGCCTGGCCTGGAGTTGCCGCCACCGCAGCCCGATGTCGAACCGCCGCGTGTCGAACCGCCGCGCGAAGAAAGACCGCGCACCCGTGCCCAAGCCCCCAATCCGAAGACCAACGGCGCCGCCGCCCCGCGCCCTGATCAAGCGACCGGGCTATCTGGCCGTGCACAGCGTGGAAAAAAGTTTCGGCACCCGCCAGGTCGTGCGCGGCGTCAGCATCTATGTCCGCCGCGGCGAAGCGGTAGGCTTGCTCGGCCCGAACGGCGCCGGCAAGACCACGGTGTTCTACATGATCACCGGGTTGATCAAGGCCGATCGCGGCGCCATCGAACTCGACGGCCACGACGTGACGAAGCTGCCGATGTATCAGCGCGCGCGGCGGCATCGGCTATCTGCCTCAGGAAGCCTCGATCTTCCGCGGCCTCACCGTCGAGCAGAACATTCGCGCCGTGCTCGAGGTCGTCGAGCCCAACCGCAAGAAGCGTGAGGCCGAACTCAACTCGCTGCTCGATGAATTCAACATCACGCGCTTGCGTAAATCGCCCTCGATCGCACTGTCAGGCGGTGAGCGCCGCCGCGTCGAAATCGCGCGCGCTGGCAACGCGCCCGAACTACATGCTGCTCGACGAACCCTTTGCCGGCATTGATCCGATCGCGGTCGGCGACATTCAGGATCTGGTCCGCCACCTCACCAATCGCGGCATCGGCGTCCTGATCACCGACCACAATGTGCGCGAAACGCTCGGCCTGACCGACCGCGCCTATATCGTTTATGCCGGGCAAATCCTGACCGAGGGCAGTCCGGAAGAAATCGTCAACGATCCGGATGTACGCCGCCTTTACCTTGGCGAGGAATTCCGCCTCTAATCCAATTTTCCCGGCCGTCAAGCCGTGTACAAGGTCATTGGACTAATATAAGCAAGAATCGGACCAACTTTCATTGGATCGGTTTTTGCCGCATGGCCCTGACGCAGAGACTAGAGTTCCGCCAGTCGCAGTCGCTGGTCATGACGCCGCAGCTAATGCAGGCGATCAAGCTGCTGCAACTGTCGGATCTCGACCTCTCGGCGTTCGTCGAGGAGGAGTTGGAGCGAAATCCGCTGCTGGAGCGCGCCAGCGACGGTCCCGAAGCCCCGGTCGCGGGCGAGCCGGGCGCCGAGTACGCCGATTCGGACCGCTACGGCGAGGACGGCGACGAGCCCTCCGACATGACATCGGACTCGGCCGCAGGCCCGGCCGGCGAAACCTTCGAGCCGAGCCAGGAGGACTGGCTGAACCGCGATCTCGGCACCCGTACCGAGATCGAGCAGACGCTGGACACCCCGCTCGACAACGTATTTTCGAAGAGCCAGCGGAAGCTGCCGCCCGCGCGGCGCAGGACGCGGCGCCCACCGCCTACACCGAATGGGGCGGCGGCGCCTCCAACGATGATGACTACAATCTGGAAGCCTTCGTCGCCGCCGAGGTGACGCTCGGCAGCCATCTGGCCGAGCAGCTTGCCGTGGCATTCAGCGCGCCGGCGCAGCGCATGATCGGCCAATATCTGATCGATCTCGTCGATGATGCCGGCTATCTGCCGCCCGACCTTGGGCAGGCCGCCGAGCGCTAGGGGCGTCGCAGTTGGATGTTGAGGCCGTGCTGGCCGTGCTGCAGAAGTTCGATCCGCCCGGCGTCTGCGCCCGGAATTTGAGCGAGTGCCTGGCGATCCAGCTCCGTGAGCTCAACCGCTACGACCCCGCGATGCAGGCGCTGGTCGAGAATCTTGATCTGCTCGCCAGGCGCGACATCGCCAGCTTGCGCAAATTGTGTGGCGTCGACGACGAAGACATCACCGACATGATCGGTGAAATCCGCCGCCTCGATCCCAAGCCCGGCCTGAAGTTCGGCTCGGCGCGGACGCAAACCATGGTGCCGGACGTATGTCCGGCCCGGCCCGGATGGCGGATGGCATGTCGAACTCAACAGCGACACGTTGCCGCGCGTGCTGGTCAATCAGGTCTACTACACCGAGCTATCGAAGACGATCCGCAAGGACGGCGACAAATCCTATTTCACCGATTGCCTGCAGAACGCGACCTGGCTGGTTCGCGCGCTCGATCAGCGCGCCCGCACCATCCTCAAGGTCGCGGCCGAAATCGTGCGCCAGCAGGACGGTTTCTTCACCTACGGTGTCGCGCATTTGCGGCCGCTGAATCTCAAGGCGGTGGCGGATGCGATCCAGATGCACGAATCGACGGTGTCGCGGGTCACCGCCAACAAATACATGGCGACCAATCGCGGCAGCTTCAATTGAAATACTTCTTTACCGCCTCGATCGCGTCGGCCGACGGCGGCGAAGCGCACTCGGCGGAGGCGGTCCGTCACCACATCAAGCAGTTGATCGATGCGGAGGCCCCAAGCGCGATCCTCTCCGATGACACCATCGTGGAACGATTGCGCGACTCCGGCATTGATATTGCCCGCCGCACGGTCGCGAAATACCGCGAAGCGATGCGCATTCCTTCCTCGGTCCAGCGCCGCCGCGACAAACAGAGCATGCTCGGTAACGCACTTTCCGCCCCCGCCGCTCTCTCCGACCGGTCCCGCGATACGGCTCCGGCCTGATTGCGTTCGCGCCAAATCGCGATAGTCTCGGTTCCCCGCCACAGTACGAAGGAGAGTGGGCACGGTCTCCGAAAACATCCCCAACGAAACCAGAGTGGTCTAGGCATCAAGCGAGGCATCCAATGACCCTTCGAATCTCCGGGAAAAGCATCAGTGTCGGCGACGCCCTTCGTTCTCGCGTCAGCGAGCGCACCGATGAGGTCCTGAGAAAATATTTCGACGGCAACTATTCCGGTCACATCACGCTGAGCAAGGATGGTTTCGGTTTCCGCACCGACTGCGCGCTGCATCTGGATTCCGGGATCACGCTGGAGGCCGATTCCAACGCAACCGACGCGTATGCCAGCGCCGATCAGGCGCTCCTGATGATTGAAAAGCGCCTGCGCCGCTACAAGAGCCGGCTAAAGGACCGCTCGGCCCGCAAGGCCTATGCCGCCTCCGCGGCCCTGGCGGAAATGGACGCGCCGGTGCTCGACGCGCCGAGCTATGTGATCGAGGCGCCAGCGGAGGGCGACGAGGAGGTCACCACCTACAGCCCCGTGATCATTGCCGAGGCGACCACGTCGCTGAAGCGGCTTTCGGTCAGTGAGGCGGTCATGGAACTGGATCTGACCGGGGCTGCCTGCATCGTGTTCCAGCATGGCTCCAGCGGCCGGGTGAACATCATTTACCGCCGTACGGACGGCAACGTCGGCTGGGTCGACCCGCCCTCGGTTACCCCCTGACACATATGGCTGCAGCATTGACGCCCACAGCCGCTCTCCCTATGGTCCGCCGCCTCAACGGACAGGGGACAGGAATTGGTCCTTCGGGAGTTGGCACCGATCATGCGTTGGGGTAGAAGCCCCCTAAATCGGGACCCGGGCTTAAGCCCGCCTCCCGCCTCATCTTCTTGACGCCCCTGTTCTAGAACCTACTTCGCAACCTGACGGTTCAATTCACCTCGGAACGCCCCATGACGATTACCGATCTGGTCGCACCCGAGGCGATTCTCCCGGCTTTGAAGGTCATCAGCAAGAAACAGGCGCTGCAGGAACTGGCGGCGCGCGCCGCTGCGCTGACCGGGCAGAACGAGCGCTCGGTGTTCGAGGTGCTGTTGCAGCGCGAGAAACTGGGCACCACCGCTGTCGGCTATGGCGTCGCCATTCCGCACGGCAAACTGCCCAAGCTCGAAAAGCTGTTCGGGTTCTTTGCGCGCCTCGAGCGCCCGATCGATTTCGAGGCGATGGACGGCCAGCCGGTCGACCTGATCTTCCTGTTGCTGGCGCCGGAGGGCGCGGGCGCCGATCATCTGAAGGCACTGGCGCGGATCGCGCGGCTGTTGCGCGACCAGGACGTCGCCAAGAAACTGCGCGCCTCGCGCGACGCCCAGGCGATCTACTCGGTGCTGGCGCTGCCCCCGGCGAGCGCGGCGTAGCCTCTCGCGAGGTCCCGCGAGTTCCCAGCTCGCCTATCGCGATAGTGCAGTGGGTAAACGCAATTTTAAGCTAAATCGCAGTTATTTCGTTCGCTGGGATTTTTCAACGCCCGGAGAACATTGCCATGAAGCTGCGGCTGACGATTTCGCGCGCGATATTGATTTTTGGATTGGTTACCGCACTGGGACTTGGTGCCGTGATTGCCACCAGCATTTACGGGCTGGCCCAGCTCAAGGTGGGTGGCCCGCTCTACAACCAGATCAAGCTCGGCAACGATCTGATCGCCGATATTCTGCCGCCGCCGGAATATGTCATCGAAGCCTATCTCGAAGCCACGCTGGTGCTGCACGACCCGGCCGCGCTTGCGGTGCGCCGCGACAGGATAGCGCAGCTCAAGAAGGAATATGACGAGCGGCACGCATTCTGGGTCAAGTCCGATCTCGACCCGACGCTCAAGACCAAGCTGGTTGAAAAATCCGATGGCGAAGTGCGGCGGTTCTGGACTGCGGTCCAGGAAGGCCTGCTGCCCGCTTTGGCCAAGGCCGACAGCGCCGCGGCAGCGAAATCCTATGCGGAGATCACCGCACGTTATACCGCGCACCGCGCCATCATCGACGACATCGTCAAGCAGACCAACGATCAGAACGCGGCGACGGAAGTCGCCGCAACCGAACGCGTCAGCACCTTTACACTGTTGCTGTGGAGTGTTTCAGCGGTGGTGTTTCTGATCATCGGCGCTGGCATCTTCGGCGTGGCATTCGGCGTCATTCGTCCGATCGCCGAAATGACTGGCGTGATGAAGGGCCTCGCGGGCGGCGACCTCAACGTTTCGGTCCCGGCGCTCAGCCGCGACGATGAAGTCGGCGCCATGGCCCGCGCGGTCCAGGTTTTCAAGGAAAACGCGCAGCGTGTTCAGTCGATGGAGTCCGAGCAGGCGAGCCTGAAACAGAGAGCCGAAGCGGATCGCAAGACGGCGGTGCAGCAGATGGCCGACGGCTTCGATTCCGCGATCGGAAAAATCATCCAGACCGTATCGACCGCGTCGTCGAACTCGAATCGTCAGCGGGACGGCTGACCAGGACCGCCGAAGTGACCCAGATGCTCGCGGCGACGGTTGCTTCCGCGTCGGAGCAATCCTCGGCCAGCGCGCAATCCGCCGCTGCGGCCGCGGAAGAGATGGCCTCGTCGGTGTCGGAGATCGGCCGCCAGGTCCAGGATTCGCACAAAATATCGCGTGAGGCAGTGAGCCAGGTCGAGCAGACCAATGCACGCATCGCCGATCTCGCCCAATCCGCCAGCCGAATCGGAGAAGTGGTCCGGATGATCAGCGCGGTGGCGGAGCAGACCAATTTGCTCGCCCTGAACGCAACGATCGAAGCGGCTCGCGCCGGCGAGGCGGGACGGGGATTTGCGGTCGTCGCATCCGAGGTCAAGGCGCTTGCCGCGCAGACCGCCAAGGCGACCGAGGAAATCAGCGAGCAGATCGGCCAGATGCAAACGGCAACCAATCAATCGGTATCGGCCATCGAGGAAATCGGCGGCACGATCGGCCGCATCGCTGAAATCTCGCAGGCGATCGCGGCGGCCGTGGAAGAGCAGGGCGCAGCCACGCAGGAAATTTCGCGCAGCGTCCAGCAGGCGGCGCAGGGCGCCACTCAGGTCGCGGGCAGCATCACCGACGTCAACCGCGGCGCGACCGTTACCGGCGCGGCATCGACACATGTGCACGGGCTGGCTCAGTCCCTGCTGGGACAGAGCAACCATCTCAAGGGTGAAGTGGAGAAATTCCTCTCGACCGTGCGCGCGGCCTGATCGGATCGGGCTTTGCTATGAAGGAAAGATACGCGGGTCTATGCCCGCGTATCCGAAACCCTCTTCTCGCTCTCGCGCGGTATCGTATTCAGCGGTGCCGGCGAGGCTGTGCTCAGACAACGGCAAGCCGTGTCAGTGCACGCTGACGGCCTGAAGCTCGTTGCTCCATGCATTGGCGATCGCCGCTTCCCGGCTGTCGGTCAGCATGATCGGCGTGCCGTCGGCGGCATGCAGCGCGAATAGTTTCAGTCCCGGCGCGATCTTCGGCGCTTGCGGGAACAGTCCCGGCACGTCCTCGGAACGGACTTGTTTCACGTAGGCGATATGGCCTTCACCAAGATGGGCCAGTGCCTCGACGGAAACCTTTTCGGGTTCGAAGGTCACACTCACGTCACTCATGGTCTCGACTCCTCTGTCAGACTAAGCGGTCGAGTCCGCTCCTTGTTCCATTATTCGTGTTCATTGATAGCGATTGTCTTAACGACCCTTTCAGGTTCAGGCCTGGCAAGGTCGATCGACAACAACCCGTTCTTCAGATCCGCGCCCAGCACCTGCATCCCCTCCGCCAGCACGAAGGTGCGCTGGAAGTGGCGCGCGGCGATGCCGCGATGGATGTATTGCCGAGCCTTGTCGTCCTGCTGGCGGCCCCGGATCACGAGCTGGTTTTCCTCAATGGTCACATCGAGTTGGTCGCGGGTAAATCCCGCTACCGCCAGCGTGATGCGCAGCCGCTCGGGCTGGCCGTTGGCACGGTCACACCGCTCGATGTTGTAGGGAGGATAACCGTCGGCGCCTTTGACGACGCGATCGAGTGCACGCTCGATTTCGTCGAACCCAAGCAGGAACGGACTGGACAACGAAGGAACACGAGACATTACAAAGTCCTCTCGAAGCGACTTTGAGGGGCCCTTGCGGCGCCCCATTCAACCGGCCGGCCGACGTGCCGTCCGGTCACCAACCAATATGGGGGTGATTTGAGGAGGGTTCAAGCGTCTCTGAAAGCAGCATAAATCGGCCGCGGCGGGCTTCCACAACCGTCATTCCGGGATGGTCCGAAGGACCAGACCGGAATCTCGAGATTCCGGGTTCGATGCTTCGCATCGCCCCGGAATGACGGATTACCCGCCCCACGTTTGCGGCCGTCGGCGGTAAACAGATGCAGCTTGTCACCGGCCGCAACGGCCCGGATTCGTTCGCCGACGGCAGGGCCGATGGCGCCGGGAATCCGGCTGCGATCACCTCGCCCGGGGGCAGCTCGCCGGGGGTGGCGGCGACGCCCTGCACCTCGTGCTGCCTCGTGCCGTAGATGAAGGTTTCGGCGCCGACGCGCTCGATCGCCTCCACAGTGAGGCCAAGTGCCACGCCGCCGGAAACCGTTTCGTTCGTGATGACGAAATCTTCGGGCCGGATGCCAAGGATGTCGGCCTCGTTCCTTCGGGCATCGGCGGCCAGTTGCGACTTGAGTTCATCGGAACGCAGCGGCATCAGATTCATCGGCGGTGCGCCGATGAAGGAGGCGACGAAGGTGGTCGCCGGCTTCTGGTAGATATCGAGCGGATTTCCGATCTGCTCGACCTGGCCGCCGTTCATGACCACAAGAATATCGGCCAGCGTCATCGCCTCGAGCTGGTCATGGGTGACGTAGATCGAGGTCGTGGAGAGCCGGCGCTGCAGTTTGCGGATTTCGACCCGCATCGCGATGCGCAGCTTGGCATCAAGGTTCGACAGCGGTTCGTCGAACAGAAACACTTTCGGCTGCCGCACGATCGCGCGACCCATCGCCACGCGCTGACGCTGGCCGCCGGACAATTGCCGCGGCTTGCGGTCGAGCATCGCGCCGAGTTCGAGAATGCGCGCGGCTTCCTCCACGCGCGTCTTGACCTCGCTCTCGGCCATGCCGCGGTTGCGCAGGCCGTAAGCCATGTTGTTGTAGACGGTCATGTGCGGGTAGAGCGCGTAGTTCTGGAACACCATCGCGATGTCGCGGTCGGCCGGCTCGATCTGGTTGACGACGCGCCCGCCGATATCAATCTCGCCGCCGGTAATGGTCTCCAGCCCCGCCACCATGCGCAACAGCGTGGACTTGCCGCAGCCGGAAGGGCCGACCAGCACGCAGAACTGGCCGTCGCCGACGTCGAAATCAATGCCCTTGATGGCCTCGAAGCCACCGGGATAGGTCTTGCGGACGTTGCGCAGGGTGACGTTAGCCATTGGTACCTTACTTCTCCGTCTCGACCAGGCCGCGCACGAACAGGCGCTGCATGAACACGACGACCGCAACCGGCGGCAGCATCGCGAGGATCGCGGTGGCCATCGCGAGCTGCCATTCGGCGAGTTCGTCGGTCGTGTACAGCATCTTCTTGATACCGATGACGATGGTCTGCATCGAATCCTGCGTCGTGATCAAGAGCGGCCACAGATACTGATTCCAGCCATAGATGAACTGGATCACGAAGAGCGCTGCGATCGTCGTTACCGACAGCGGCAGCAGCGTATCCCAGAAGAAACGGAACGGACCCGCGCCGTCGATCCGCGACGCTTCCAGCAATTCCTCAGGAATGGTCATGAAGAACTGCCGGAACAGCAACGTTCCCGTGGCCGAGGCGATCAGCGGCAGGATCAGGCCGGCATAAGTATCGAGCATCTTCAGGTCGGCAACCACCTTGTAGGTAGGATAGATGCGCACTTCGACCGGCAGCATCAGCGTCACGAAGATGATCCAGAACGCGGTCTTGCGGAACGGAAAGCGGAAATACACCACCGCATAGGCCGACAGCATCGAAATGAAGATCTTGCCGAGCGCAATGCCGAATGCCGAGATAAACGAATTCATCAGCATGTGGCCGACCGGCTCGCGGCTGGTGCGCGCGCCGCCGACGAATATCGCGCGGTAATAGTTTTCCAGCGTCTGGCTGCCCGGCGACAGCGGCATCCTGCCGCCGACAACGGTGGCGGCGTCATGGGTGGAGGCAATCAGCGCCAGATAGACCGGAAAGGCGACGATGAAGACGCCGAGCGTGAGGATCGCATAGGCGATGATGTCGCTGAGCGGACGATGCTCGACCATCAGTACTGCACCTTGCGCTCGATATAACGGAACTGGATCGCGGTCAGCGCGATCACGATCACCATCAACACCACCGATTGCGCGGCCGAGCCGCCGAGGTCGCCGCCAAGCCGTCCGTCGGCAAACACCTTGTAGACCATGGTGGTGGTCGCCCCTGCCGGACCGCCGCCGGTGACCGCGTCGATGATGCCGAACGTATCGAAGAAGACGTAGACGACGTTGACGACCAGGAGGAAGAACGTGGTTGGCGACAGCAGCGGGAAGGTGATGGTCCAGAACCGGCGCATCGGACCCGCGCCGTCGATGGCGCCGGCTTCCAGCACGCTTCGGGGGATCGATTGCAGTCCGGCCAGGAAGAACAGGAAGTTATAGGAAATCTGTTTCCACACGGCGGCCATCACCACCAGGGTCATGGCGTGGTCGCCGTTCAACAGCGGATTCCAGTCGAAGTTCATCCAGCGCAGCGGCCGCGCCAGCGTGCCGAGCGATGGATGAAACATGAAGATCCACAACACGCCGGCGACCGCAGGCGCCACCGCATAGGGCCATATCATCAGGGTCTTGTAGGCGCTGGCGGCTTTGAGGTTCTTGTCGGCTTGCGTCGCAAACAACAGCGCAATGGAAAGCGAGAGCGCTGCGACCAGCGAGGAGAAAATCACCGTCGTCAGCATCGACGCGTAATATTCAGGCTGCGCGAACAGCGACTGGTAGTTTTCCAGGCCGACGAATTCCGACCTCAGCCCGAACGCATCCTCGCGCAGGAAAGACTGCCAGACTGCCTGGCTCGCCGGCCAGTAGAAAAATATGAATGTGATGATGAGCTGCGGCACCAGCAGCAGGTATGGAAGCAGCTTGTTGTTGAAGACGACAGACTTTTCCATTCCGAACGCTATGTGATGCGAGAGGCTCCCTCCCCGGGCAGGAGAGGGAGCCTTGGTCAGCCTACTTTGGTCGGCTTGTTTTGGACGGCCTTACTTTGCCGTCTTTTCGAATGTACGCAACATCGCATTGCCGCGTGCGACCGCTGCGTCCAGCGCTTCCTTGGCCGTCTTCTTGCCGGCCAGCGCGCCTTCCAGTTCCTCGGCCCAGAGGTCGCGCATCTGCACCATGTTGCCGAAGCGCAGGCCGCGCGAATTTTCGGTCGGCTCCTTGTTGGTCAGTTCCTTCAGCGGCGTCTGCGGCGTCGGGTTCTTCTCATAGAAGCCGTCCTTTACGGTCTTTTCGTAGGCCGCCTTGGTGATCGGCAGGTAGCCGGATTCCTGGTGCAGCTTGGCTTGACGGTCGGTCGCCGACAGGAAGGTGAAGAACTTGGCGACGCCCTTGTATTCTTCAGGCTTCTTGCCGCCCATCACCCACAGCGAGGCGCCGCCGATGATCGAGTTCTGCGGGGCGCCCTTGGCGTCGGGATAATAAGGCATCGGCGCCGAGGTGAAGTCGAACTTGGCGGTGCTCTTGGCGGTGGCGTAATAGCCCGACGAGGTCAGAAAGATCGCGCATTCGCCCGAAGCAAAGCGGTTCTCGCTGGCGTTGGCCCGGCCGCCGTAGTCGTAGGTCTTGTCCTTCTGCAGGTCCATCAGGTTCTGCAGATGCTTCACATGCAGCGGCGAGTTGAAGGTCAGTACGGTGTCGAAGCCGTCGAGGCCGTTCGCCTTGGTTCCGATCGGCACGTTATGCCAGGCGGAGAACTGCTCGATATGCACCCATGACGCCCAGGCATTGGAGAAGCCACAGGTCGCGTGGCCAGCGGCCTTGAGTTTCTTGGCGGCGTCGAACACTTCGGGCCAGGTCTTCGGGATCTCGGCGATACCGGCCTTCTTCAATTCGTCCTTGTTGATCCACATCACCGTCGACGAGGAATTGAAGGGGAACGACAGCATGTCGCCCTTCGAGGTCGAGTAGTAACCGGTGATGGCCGGCAGATAGGCCTTGGGGTCGAACGGCTCGCCGGCATCCTTCATCAACTGGTAGACTGGCTTGATGGCGCCGGTGGCGCTCATCATCGTGGCCGTGCCGACTTCGAACACCTGAATGATGTGCGGCGCGGTGCCCGCGCGGAAGGCGGCGATGCCGGCGTTCATGGTGTCGGGATAGCTGCCCTTGAAGGTCGGGACGACCTTGTAATCGGGCTGGCTGGCGTTGAATTCCTCGGCGAGCTTGTTGACGATGTCGTTGTTGCCGCCGGTCATCGCGTGCCACCACTGGATCTCGGTCACAGCATGGGCGGGCGTCGCGAGCGCCAGCGCAGCAGTCACTGCCGCCGCTGCGCCGAATTGTCGAAGTGCCATGGAATCCTCCGGGTTGGGGTCGTCGTCACCTTCGTTTCGCGCGATAACAGCGCTGGATGACGTGCAAATGACCCTATAAGCGAAAGGATGGTATTGGGGAAGCGTGCGCCAAGGAAGCCGGAAAATAGGCGAAGACGGCGTCGCGCTTGCGGTGAAAGAACGCTCTCGTGCCCCGGACGCGGCGCAGCACGAAGTGATGCTCCGCAGAGCCGGGGCCCAGTGAGCGCCATTCAGATTACATATCGGCGGAGGGGCCCGGCTCTGCGGAGCAGCGTTGCACGCTGCACCGCGTCCGGGACACGAGAACCTCAGCGTTTCCGCTCCGACCCGCAGACCACGCCTTGGCCGACCAGGGCATCGATCTCGCCTTTGGAATAGCCGAACTCGCCGAGCACCTCGGCGGTGTGCTGGCTGAATTTCGGCGGCGTCCGGCGCAGGCTCGGCTTGGTCCGTTCGAGCCGGATCGGGGAGGCGACGCCCTTGTACCAGTCCTTCGCAATGATATCGCCGCGATGCAGGGTATGCGGATTGGTCAGCGCCTGGTCGATCTTCTGCACCGGGCCCGCCGGCAGTCCGGCCGCCAGCAGGCGATTGCAGAGCGGTTCCGCCTCGTGCTGGCTGAACACGGCGGCGAGTTCGGCGCGCAACGCCTCGCGGTTGGCAATGCGGTCCTTGTTGCGGGCAAAGCGCGGATCGGTGCCGAGCTCGGGCTTGCCGATTTCCTTGGCGAGCTTACGGAAGGTGCCGTCATTGCCGACGCCGATGAAGATGTTGTCGGTCTTGGTCGGAAAGATCGCATAGGGCACGAGGTTGGGATGCTCGTTGCCGGTCAGTCCCGGCGGCTTGCCATGCATGAAGTAATTCGCGGTGTGCGGATGCATGATCGCAAGGCCGGTTTCATACAGCGTGGTTTCGAGAAATTGCCCGAGACCCGAGCGCTGCCGCTCCGACAGCGCCATCAGAATGCCGATCGCCGCGTAAAGCCCGGTCGTGATGTCGACCAGCGGAACGCCGATCCGCATCGGGCCGCTCTCCGGCGAGCCGGTCGCCGCGATCATGCCGGTCATGGCCTGGATGATCGCGTCATAGCCAGGATTGCCGCCACGCGGGCCGTCGCCGCCAAAGCCGGAAATCCGGCAATGCACGAGCCTGGGAAATTTCGCGCGCAGCACCTCGTTGCCGATGCCCCATTTGTCGAGCGTGCCCGGCTTGAAATTCTCGATCAGGACGTCGGCCGTCTCCAGCATCTTCAGCAGCACAGCGCGTCCGCCTTCGGAGGCGAGGTCAAGCCCAATCGAGCGCTTGTTGCGGTTGATGCCGACAAAATAGGCCGCGTCCTCGTCGTGGAAAGGAGGCCCCCAGTCGCGCACTTCGTCGCCGGCCGGTGGTTCGACCTTGATGACGTCGGCGCCGTGGTCGGCGAGGATTTGCGTGCAATAGGGGCCGCCGAGCACGCGCGTGAGATCGACGACGCGCAGGCCGGTCATTGCGCCGGGAGCGGCTTCAAAACTCATGGAAAGGACCTTCGCTCAAGGTGAGAATGCAATTCTTGAGCTAGCGGTCTTCAGGCGCGGCGGCAATGGCTTCGCGCGCACAGCCGCATGACGGACGCAACTGGCGCTACGCAGGTCGCGCGTCAAATTCCGTGCGGTGACCGGCCCGCCTGACGTCGCGGCGGGCCGTCCCGGTGAAGTCGTCAGACGACCGTCAGCCGCACATCGACATTGCCGCGGGTGGCGTTGGAGTACGGGCACACCTGGTGAGCTTTTGCGACCAGGGCTTCCGCTTCCGCCTTGGGAACGCCGGGCAACGAAACGGCGAGGTCGATATCGAGACCAAAGCCGCCTTCCGACCGCGGTCCGATGCCGACGGTGGAGGTCACCGTGGCGTCCGCGGGCACCTTCGGGCCACCTTGCGAAGCGACGAATTTCATCGCGCCGATGAAGCAGGCGGCATAGCCGGCCGCGAACAGCTGCTCGGGATTGTTGCCGGCGCCGCCGCCGCCACCGAGTTCCTTCGGGGTGGCAAGCTTGACGTCGAGCGCGCCGTCGAGGGTCGCGGCGGTGCCGTCGCGGCCGCCGGTGGCCTTGGCGCTGGTCTTGTAGAGCACATTCACGGACATGTCGGTCTCCCTTTGGTTCGTTTCGACGAGGCTATATTGCACGCAATTAGATTGCGCGCAATATAAATTATTGCAAAGCTCGCGATTTAATTGTATGCAATTGAAATCAAATGCTTACGCGCCCGAATCAGGGCGGAGTGCGCCGCCCACGAGGTTATGATGGCCAGGAAACATGCGGCCGACCTGCCGCTCAGGCTCGACAATCAACTCTGCTTTGCGGTGTATTCCACCGCGCACGCGTTCAACCGCGTCTACAAGCCGCTGCTCGACAGGCTCGGGCTGACCTATCCGCAATATCTCGTCATGCTGGTGCTGTGGGAGCGCGACAGCGTGCCGGTCAAGGACATCGGCGAACGGCTGTTTCTGGATTCCGGGACGCTGACGCCGCTGCTCAAGCGGCTGGAGGCGGCCGAACTGATCAAGCGAACGCGCAGCACCGAGGACGAGCGGCAGGTAATGATCGCCCTGACCGCCAAGGGGGAAGCGCTGCGGGAAAAAGCCAGGGCGGTGCCGCTGGCCATTCTCACGAGTTCGGCGTGTTCGCTCAGTGAATTGTCGGCAATGAAGAATAATCTCGTCGCGCTGCGCGACAAGCTGAATGCGGCGTTGGGGGAGTAAGGGGGCGGTTAGAGGCGTTTCTTGGCGAAGGCGCGGCCGGAGTGGGATTTCAGATATTTCTCGAATGCCAGCGCCTTGTATTTATCCGGGAAGGCGCAATACCAGATTAGTTCCCACGGCTTGAATTTAGCGGTGTGCGTGGACTTGCCGGCATTATGCTCGGGCAGCCGACGTTTCAAATCCGCGGTGGCACCGATGTATTCCTGTTCGGGAAAATGGACGCTGCGGATGATGTAGACGTACCACATGACAATCCGCGAGATCGCGATCTAAAGGCTATCGCGCAACGTCTACCAGCCCGTCTTCGCCCTTCGGGCTACGCCGGGCACCACGCTTCGCCCTTCGGCCATCTCGTGGCTGCGCCACGCGAAGCCCGAAGGGCGAAGCGTGGTGGAGCCAGGCGGGATCGAACCGCCGACCTCTTGCATGCCATGCAAGCGCTCTCCCAGCTGAGCTATGGCCCCTTAAGAATCGCGCGCCTCAAATCGGCGTGCGGGCAAGACCCTGAACCACAGTTCAGGGCCGATCTCAAGTCTCTTCGTCGCCTCCGACATCACCGATGATGTCGGTGACGTCCTCATCGCCCTCTTCCTCATCCGGAATGAAGGTCGAATCGTCGTCGTCATCACCTTCGATGGTCTCGTCGATCTCGATGTCGTCTTCTGACTCCGGAACCACGGCCTTGACCTTGCCGGTATTCTCTTCGGCGTCGGCCTCCTCGAGCGAGACCAACTCTTCAGCCTCCGCGGCCTCCGGCATATCGGCAGCGGCGGCGGCCGAAGCGGCGGCGGCTGCGCGTGCGGCATCGCCACGGGCTGCCCGCGGCGGCGCAATCGGCGCAATCGGCACGACCTCACCGGTGTACGGCGAAATCACCGGACTCTTATTCAGGTCATAGAACTTCTTACCCGTCGTCGGGCAAATGCGTTTGGTTCCGAGATCGGATTTGGCCACGTGTGGAATCCTGGGAATTTCTGAAAAACGGTGCTTCACTTGGCTAGTTAAGGGGCTGCTGTCAATAGCGCTTTGACGCATTTGACGGCCGCGTGACGCCGTGTGGCCCATGTGATACTGCCGCCAGCGCAGAGGACACAATCTTGACCTATTCAACTAAACCTACCCCGCTGGAATCCCGCTCCAGCGGCCCGCTGGCCGGGAAAGTACGCGTTCCCGGCGACAAGTCGATTTCGCACCGGGCCCTGATTTTGGGGGCACTTTCGGTCGGCGAAACCAGGATTTCCGGCCTGCTTGAGGGCGAAGACGTCCTCAACACCGCCAAATCCATGCAGGCACTGGGCGCCCAGGTGGAGCGGACTGGGCCGTTCGCCTGGCAGGTTAGGGGCGTGGGCGTGGCGGGCTTCGCCGAGCCGGCTTCCCCGCTCGATTTCGGCAATTCCGGTACCGGGTGCCGGCTGGTGATGGGGGCGGTGGCCGGTTGTCCGATTACCGCGGTTTTCGATGGCGACGCCTCGCTGCGTTCCCGGCCGATGCGCCGGATCCTTGATCCCCTCGAATTGATGGGCGCGAAGGCCGGCGAAGCCGAGGAAGGCGGCCGCCTGCCGCTGACGCTTCACGGCGCCCGTGATCCCGTGCCGATCCTCTACCGAACGCCGGTGGCGTCCGCCCAGATCAAATCGGCGGTGCTGCTGGCAGGGCTCGCCGCGCCCGGCGTCACCACGGTCATTGAGCACGAAGCCAGCCGCGACCACACTGAGCTGATGCTGAAGCATTTCGGCGCAGAGATCGTCTCGGTCAACGAAGGCAGCCACGGCCGCAGGATTGCGCTCACCGGCCAGCCTGAACTGCGCGGCGCCAACGTCGTGGTGCCTGCCGATCCATCCTCGGCGGCGTTCCCGATCGTGGCGGCACTGATCGTCGAAGGCTCCGATGTCGTCTTCTCCGACGTCATGACCAATCCGCTGCGCACCGGCCTGTTCACGACGCTGCGCGAGATGGGCGCCTCGATCGAGGAAAGCGAAGTCCGCGGCGACGCCGGCGAGCCGATGGCGCAGCTGCGCGTGCGTGCTTCCAAGCTGCGCGGCGTCGAGGTGCCGCCGGAGCGTGCGCCCTCGATGATCGACGAATATCTGGTGCTCGCGGTCGCGGCGTCTTTTGCCGAGGGCACCACCATCATGCGCGGCCTGCAGGAGCTGCGCGTCAAGGAATCCGACCGGCTGGAGGCAACCGCCGACATGCTGCGCGTCAACGGCATCAAGGTCGAGATCGCAGGCGACGATTTGATCGTCGAGGGCCGTGGACACGTGCCCGGCGGCGGCCTCGTGGCCACCCATATGGACCATCGCATCGCGATGTCAGCGCTGGTGATGGGACTTGCCGCCGACAAGCCGGTCAAGGTCGACGACACCGCCTTCATTGCCACCAGCTTTCCGGATTTTATCCCGATGATGCGTTCGCTTGGGGCGGAGTTTTCATGATCATCGCCATCGACGGACCGGCGGCATCCGGCAAGGGCACGCTCGGCAAGCGGCTCGCTCATCATTACGGCTATCGTCACCTCGACACCGGCGTGATCTACCGCGCCGTGGCGAAGGCGCTGCTGGATGAAGGCTACGATCTCACCGACGAGGCGCGGGCGGTGGCGGCTGCGATGGAGCTCGATCCCGAAAAGTTTGGACATCCCGAGCTGAAGACGCAGCGCATTGGCGATGCGGCCTCGGTGGTGTCGGCGCTCGCCAGCGTGCGCGAGGCGCTGGTCAACTTTCAGCGCCAGTTTGCGGCCGATCCGCCGGGCGCCGTGCTCGACGGACGCGATATCGGAACCGTGATCTGTCCGAATGCCGACGTGAAGATCTTTGTGGTCGCCGACCCGCATGTGCGGGCCCGCCGCCGGACGCTGGAAGCCCGTGCGCGCGGCGAGGATGCCGACGAGGCGCTGGTGCTGGCCGATATCCTCAAACGCGACGAACGGGATCGGAATCGCGTCGCCGCCCCCCCTGAAGGCGGCCGCTGACGCCCACATTCTGGATAATTCCCATCTCGACATCGAAGCCGGCGTTCGCGCCGCCATCGCCATCGTCGAGGCTGTCCGCGCCAGACGTTGATCGGCTCGATTTCGGGCCGGCGTGGCAGGGCCGCGGCCAGGCCCGAAGGCCCATAAATTGGGCATTTCCGGCTTGCTGAAAATGGCCCTTGGGGCTATATCCACGGCCATCCGTGGCCGCCATCGATGAGATCAGGGCTGTCCGAGCGGGCCGGCCGGGAGGTTTGAACCCCCGCCGTCATTGGAGGAAAGCCCGCTCCAGGTTCTTGAAGTCGATACGCTCGTTTCAGGCTCCGGATAATCAACGTATCGAACGTGCAGGCATGCTGCCGGCCCGCTGTTGCGCCTCCCGCAAACAGCGGTCGTCAGGATTTGCGGACCCCTGACACTTCACGCGCGATGCGCCCTTTAACCCGAATGGCCGGCAACCCGCATCTGGAGAACAAATGGCTTCGACTGCTGCTTCTTATAATCCTACCCGCGACGATTTCGCTGCAATGCTGGACGAGTCCTTCGCCGGCGGCAATCTGCAGGAAAGCTCCGTCATCAAGGGCAAGGTAGTTGCAATTGAAAAGGACATGGCCGTCATTGACGTCGGCCTGAAGACCGAAGGCCGCGTGGCGCTGCGCGAATTCGCAGGACCCGGCCGTGAAAGCGATCTCAAGGTCGGCGACGAGGTCGAGGTGTTCCTCGACAGGATCGAGAATGCGCTCGGCGAAGCCGTGCTGTCGCGCGACAAGGCGCGTCGCGAGGAAAGCTGGGGCAAGCTCGAGAAGGCCTTCAACAACAACGAGAAGGTCCACGGCGTCATCTTCAACCAGGTCAAGGGCGGCTTCACCGTCGACCTCGACGGCGCTGTCGCCTTCCTGCCGCGCTCGCAGGTCGACATCCGCCCGATCCGCGACGTCGCTCCGCTGATGAACAACTCGCAGCCGTTCCAGATCCTCAAGATGGATCGCCGCCGCGGCAACATCGTGGTGTCGCGCCGCACGGTTCTCGAAGAGACCCGCGCCGAGCAGCGCCAGGAGCTGGTGCAGAACCTCGAAGAGGGTCAGGTGATCGACGGCGTGGTCAAGAACATCACCGATTACGGTGCGTTCGTTGATCTCGGCGGCATCGACGGCCTGCTGCACGTTACCGATATCGCCTGGAGGCGGGTCAATCACCCGACCGAAATGCTCACCATCGGTCAGACCGTGAAGGTCAAGATCATCAAGATCAACCACGAGACCCACCGCATTTCGCTCGGCATGAAGCAATTGCTGGACGATCCGTGGCAGGGCATCGAGGCGAAGTACCCGCTGAACGCGCGCTTCACCGGCCGCGTCACCAACATCACCGACTACGGCGCGTTCGTCGAACTGGAGCCGGGCATCGAAGGCTTGATCCACGTCTCGGAAATGTCGTGGACCAAGAAGAACATGCACCCCGGCAAGATCGTTTCGACCTCGCAGGAAGTCGAAGTGCAGGTTCTCGAAGTCGATTCGGTCAAGCGCCGCATCTCGCTCGGCCTCAAGCAGACCATGCGCAACCCCTGGGAAGTCTTCGTCGAGAAGTTCCCGGTCGGTTCGACCGTCGAAGGCGAGGTCAAGAACAAGACCGAGTTCGGTCTGTTCCTGGGTCTCGACGGCGACGTCGACGGCATGGTCCATCTGTCCGATCTCGACTGGAAGCTTCCGGGCGAGCAGGTCATCGACAACTTCAAGAAGGGCGACATGGTCAAGGCCGTGGTGCTCGACGTCGATGTCGAAAAGGAGCGCATCTCGCTCGGCGTCAAGCAGCTCGAAGGCGATCCCTTCGCCGAGCCGGGCGACGTCAAGAAGGGCGCCGTTGTGACCTGCGAAGTGCTCGAAGTGAAGGAAGCCGGCATCGAGGTGAAGATCTCGGGCACCGACTTCACCACCTTCATCAAGCGCTCAGAACTTGCCCGCGACCGCAACGATCAGCGCGCCGAGCGTTTCGCCGTCGGCGAAAAGGTCGACGCCCGCGTGATCCAGTTCGACAAGAAGGCCCGCAAGGTGCAGGTCTCGATCAAGGCGCTGGAAGTCGCCGAAGAGAAGGAAGCCATCGCGCAATACGGCTCCTCCGATTCGGGAGCGACGCTGGGCGACATTCTCGGCACCGCGCTCAAGAATCGCGACAAGTAAGCTTCTGCTTGTCCCAGGCAATCAGGCCCCGGTTTCGACCGGGGCCTTTTTGTGTTTGATGCGGCGCGCTCTTCCCTTCTCCCCTTGTGGGAGAAGGTGCCCTCGCGAGAGCGAGGGTGGATGGAGGGGTCTCTATCCGCGGAGACAGACCCCTCACCCGTCTCGAATGAGCTTGCGCTCATTCGATCCACCCTCTCCCACAAGGGGAGAGGGGAAGCCGGGCCTTGCTTTCTTCATATTGCATCGCAATTGATGTAATCAGATAACGCTTGGGTCACGCTGCGAATGCAAAACCCGCGGGACATTTCAGGAGAAATTCGATGTCGCTCGATTCAGACGTGATCGTCGATCGCCGCAGGATTCGTCGCAAGCTGACCTTCTGGCGGGTCGCGGCTGTCGTGGTTGCGATCGCAGCGATTGTTGCCGTCGGCCTGATCGCGACGCCCGGCGGGCGCGCTTCGCTGACGACCTCGGGATCGATCGCACGCGTCAATATCGAGGGGCTGATCCGAAGCGACCAGCAACGCGTCGAGGCGCTGGAGCGGCTGGAAAAATCGCAGGCTGTGGCCGTCATTGTGCATATCAATTCGCCCGGCGGCACCACGGCCGGTTCCGAGCAGCTCCATGACGCGCTGGTGCGGCTGAAAGCCAAGAAGCCGCTGGTCGTAGTGGTCGAGGGGCTCGCCGCGTCGGGCGGCTACATCACGGCCCTCGCCGCCGATCACATCGTCGCCCGGCAGAGTTCACTGGTGGGTTCGATCGGTGTCCTATTTCAATTCCCAAATTTCACCGAGCTTATGAAGACGGTAGGCGTGAAGGTCGAGGAAGTGAAATCCTCGCCGTTGAAGGCTGCGCCCAACGGTTTCGAGCCGACCAGCCCGGAGGCGCGCGCCGCGCTCGACGCACTGGTGAAGGATTCCTATGCCTGGTTCCGCGGCCTCGTGAAGGAGCGGCGCGGCATGGATGATGCGTTGCTCGAAAAAAGTCGCGGACGGGCGGGTTTTCACCGGCCGCCAGGCGATGGAACTCAAGCTGGTCGACCAGCTCGGCGATGAAAAAGCAGCCGTTGCCTGGCTGGTTGCCGAAAAGAAGATCAAAAGCGACCTGCCGGTGCGCGATTACAAGCTGACCCCGCGGTTCGGCGACATGACGTTTCTGCGCACGGCGGTTTCTATCGCGTTCGATGCGTTGGGCTTGAGTTCCATCGCGCGGCAGATCGAGCAGGCCGGCGTTGCGCAGGCGGTCGATCAGCTCAGTCTCGACGGCATGCTGGCCTTGTGGCGGCCCGCAGCCTCCAATTGAGCCGCACTGGCTGCTGTGGGTTACATCCTCCCGCACTGCGGGTGTCGTCACATACGCCTTCGGGCCGCTTGTCACGTGATTTCGCGCTGCCCAAAATTGATTTAGCGTCTTGACAGATCAAGGTATTTTCACGGAAATGGATATCCGCACGATCCCGGATCCCAACTTCGATGATCAAATCCGAACTTGTTCAGCGCATTGCCGAGCACAACCCGCACCTCTATCAGCGGGATGTGGAGAACATTGTGAACGCGATTCTCGATGAGATCGTCGCGGCGCTTGCGCGCGGCGACCGTGTCGAGCTGCGTGGGTTCGGCGCTTTCTCGGTAAAGCATCGCCCGGCGCGCGCAGGCCGCAATCCGCGCACCGGCGCCCATGTTCCGGTCGACCAGAAGAGCGTCCCGTTCTTCAAGACCGGCAAGGAAATGCGCGAGCGGTTGAATCGCGACGGCGGCGCGCCCGAGGCCGGCGCGTAAACCATAGCGTTTTCAAGCGAAGTGGACCCCGGTTCGCGTAAAGAAAAACGCGTTAGACAAAAAGACTCAACGGGTTGTTGCGTATCCGTAGCCGTGTTGCGGGTCTCGTGCCCGCCGATCTCCATCAATACGAGAGATGGTCATGCGAAAGTTCTTCACGGCGCTGGTCGTCATTCCCTTAGGGCTCATTTTCATCATCTTTGCCGTCGCCAACCGACATTTCGTGACGGTGTCTTTGGATCCCTTCAATTCGGCTGATCCGGCGGTCGCGGTGACGCTGCCGCTGTTCCTCGTGATCATAGCGGTGGCCATTTTGGGCGTGGCGGCGGGCGGTATGGCGACCTGGTTCCGTCAGCGCCACTGGCGGCGCGCGGCGCGCCAGCACGAGGCGGATGCCCGCCGGGCGAGGGCGGAAACGGCCGATCTGCGGGCTGCCGCGGCGGTTTCCCGGCTCGACCAGCAGCGGCTTCCGGCCCCGTCGCAGCGCGGAATCTATGGGACCGCCGGGCGAGACAAGCAGGGCGCGACGTTGTAGAACCCGCCCCGTCAGCCCGTTTCAACCCGATTGCGGCTCGAAAAACCGCCTTTGAGAGACAATGTCCCTGCTCGTCAAAATTTGCGGCCTTTCGACGCGCGAGACGCTCGACGCAGCGCTCATAGCGGGCGCCGACATGGTGGGCTTCGTGTTCTTTCCGCCGTCGCCGCGCCATCTCAGCCTCGAGACGGCGCGGGAACTCGGCAGGCAGGCCAAGGGTCGCGCCGTCAAGGTGGCGTTATCAGTCGATGCCGATGACGCGACGCTCGAAAACATCGTCGAGACGCTGCAGCCGGATCTCCTGCAATTGCACGGCAAGGAAACCATCGCACGGGTGCGCGACATCAAGGCGAAGTTCGGATTGCCGGTCATGAAGGTGATCGCGGTCGAGACATCGGCGGACCTTGCCGCGCTGCCGGGCTATTCAAGCGTTGCCGATCGCATCCTGTTCGATGCCCGCGCGCCGAAGGGCGCCACCCGCCCCGGCGGGCTTGGCGCCGTGTTCGACTGGAATGTGCTGGCGAAACTTCAGCTCAAATTGCCGTTTATGGTTTCGGGCGGGCTCACCGCCGACAATGTCGCGGAGGCGGTTAGCGTTACCCGCGCCGGCGGTGTCGATGTCTCCTCCGGCGTCGAGCATTCGCCCGGCATCAAGGATCCCGAGATGATCCGTAATTTCATTCGCGCCGCACGCGCCACCGAAGAATTGATGGTCCGATGAATCCAAACCTTCCCAATTCATTCCGCACCGGTCCCGATGAGCGCGGACATTTCGGGATTTTCGGCGGTCGCTTTGTCGCCGAAACCCTGATGCCGCTGATCCTCGATCTGGAAAAGGCCTATGCCGACGCCAAGGCCGATCCGGCGTTCCAGGCGGAAATGAACGGCTATCTCAAGGACTATGTCGGCCGGCCGTCGCCGCTCTATCTCGCCGAGCGCCTGACCGAGCATCTCGGCGGCGCAAAGATCTATTTCAAGCGCGAGGAGCTCAATCACACCGGTTCGCACAAGGTCAACAATGTGCTCGGCCAGATCATGGTCGCGCGCCGCATGGGCAAGAAGCGCATCATCGCCGAGACCGGCGCCGGCCAGCACGGCGTCGCCACCGCGACCCTTTGTGCGCGGTTCGGGCTCGACTGCGTGGTCTACATGGGCGCGGTCGACGTCGAGCGGCAGCAGCCCAACGTGATCCGGATGGAAATGCTGGGCGCCAAGGTGGTCCCGGTGCAATCGGGATCGCGCACGCTGAAAGACGCGATGAACGACGCGCTGCGCGACTGGGTCACCAATGTGCACAACACGTTCTACTGCATCGGCACGGTGGCGGGCCCGCATCCCTATCCGATGATGGTGCGCGACTTCCAGTCGATCATCGGCATCGAAACGCGCAAGCAGATGCAGGAGGCCGAAGGGCGCCTGCCGGATTCGCTGGTCGCCTGTATCGGTGGCGGCTCCAACGCGATGGGCTTGTTTCATCCCTTCCTCGACGATCCCTCCGTGGAAATTTTTGGCGTCGAAGCGGCGGGCCATGGGCTGACGCAATTGCACGCGGCTTCGATTGCGGGCGGCCGGGCCGGCGTGCTGCACGGCAACCGCACCTATTTGCTGATGGACGATGACGGCCAGATCCAGGACGCGCATTCGATCTCGGCGGGGCTGGATTATCCAGGCATCGGACCGGAGCATTCCTGGCTGCACGAGACCGGCCGCGTCACCTATCTGTCGGCGACCGATGACGAGGCGCTGGAGGCGTTTCAACTGCTGTCGCGTCTGGAAGGCATCATCCCCGCTCTCGAGCCGGCGCATGCCATCGCAAAGGTGATGGAGCTCGCGCCGAAGCGTCCGAAGGACCATCTGATGGTGGTCAACCTCTCCGGACGCGGCGACAAGGACGTGCCGCAGGTCGGCGATATCTTGAAGGGCAAGAAGAAGTCGTGATGATTACGTGCATCGAATCCTGGGAGAGAGCCCCCACCCTGGCCCTCCCCGCAAGCGGGAGAGGGGACCGACTGCCCTGGCGGCGCGAAACTCGCTTGCACCTCATCGACTTTTCTGGCGCGTTGCGTTGAACAAACTATCGACCAGGCAAGCTCTGCTCCCTCTCCCGCTTGCGGGGGAGGGTTGGGGTGGAGGTGTCGCCGCGACCGCAAATTTCGGGAAGAGGCATTGCGCCGCGAGGATTGCACCATGACAACCCGCATCGACGCACGGTTCGCCGAACTCGCCAAGCAGGGCCGCTCGGCTTTTGTCACCTTCCTGATGGCGGGCGATCCCGATCCGAAGACTTCGCTCGACATCCTCAAGGCGCTGCCGAAGGCCGGCGCCGACATCATCGAGATCGGAATGCCCTTTACCGATCCGATGGCGGACGGACCTTCGATCCAGGCGGCGGGCCTGCGCGCGCTGAAAGCCGGCATGACCCTGAAGAAGACGCTGGAGATGGTCCGCGGCTTCCGCAAGGACGACAACACCACGCCGCTGGTGCTGATGGGATACTACAATCCGATCTACATATACGGCGTCGACAGATTCCTGGCCGACGCGAAGACCGCCGGCGTCGACGGCCTGATCATCGTCGACCTGCCGCCGGAGGAAGACACCGAACTCTGTCTGCCGGCGATGAAGGCAGGACTCAATTTCATCCGTCTGGCGACGCCGACCACCGACGACAAGCGCCTGCCCGCGGTGCTCGCGAACACGTCGGGCTTCGTCTATTACGTCTCCATCACCGGCATCACCGGCAGCGCGAGCGCCGATTCCGGGGCGGTTGGCGAGGCGGTAGCCCGCATCAAGCGGCATACCAAATTGCCGGTTTGCGTCGGCTTCGGCATCCGCACGCCGGATGCCGCGCGCGCCATTGCGGAGAGTGCCAACGGGGCGGTGGTCGGCACCGCGCTGGTCGATGTGCTTCGCGGCAGCCTCGATGCCGAGGGCCGCGCGACGGCCAAGACCGTTGGCGCTGTGGCCGATCTGGTGGCGGCGCTGGCGCAAGGCGTGCGGGGAGCGAAGCAGGCCGCAGAATAAGCCACAATTGCGTGGAAAGAGGCGCATGATCCGGAAAAGTGAAGACCGGTTTTCCGAAAAGATCATGCCCAAACCAAGAGGTCGCGGCTTGTTGGGTTTGGCTCGGGCCGCCATATAGTCCAGCTGATGCGTTCAACCGCATTTCGGAGCGAAACATGAATTGGCTCACCAATGTCGTCCGGCCGAAGATCCGCAACATCCTGCGCCGCGAGACGCCGGAGAATCTATGGATCAAGTGCCCGGATTCCGGGCAGCTCGTGTTCTACAAGGACGTCGAGGCCAATCAGTTCGTTATCCCCGGTTCGAACTACCACATGCGCATGGGCGCGGTGGCGCGGCTGAAATCGATCTTCGACAATGAGACCTGGTACGATATCGCGCTACCCGAAGTGACGGCCGATCCGCTGAAATTCCGCGACGAACGAAAATACGCCGACCGCATCAAGGACGCGCGCGCCAAGACCGGGCTGAACGACGCCGTCAAGGTCGGCTACGGCAAGCTCGAGGGCGCCGGTGTCGTCATAGCGGTGCAAGATTTCGACTTCATGGGCGGCTCGCTCGGCATGGCTGCCGGCGAAGCGATCGTGCGCGGGCTGGAGCTTGCGGTCGAGAAGAATTCACCCTTCATCGTGTTCGCGGCCTCGGGCGGCGCGCGGATGCAGGAGGGCATCCTCTCGCTGATGCAGATGCCGCGCACCACCGTCGGCGTACAGATGCTGCGTGAGGCGAAGCTGCCTTACATCGTGGTGCTGACCAATCCGACCACCGGCGGCGTCACCGCGTCCTACGCCATGCTGGGCGACGTGCAGATCGCCGAACCGGGCGCGCTGATCGGTTTCGCTGGCGCGCGCGTGATCGAGCAGACCATCCGCGAGAAACTGCCGGAGGGATTCCAGCGCGCCGAATATCTGCTTGACCACGGCATGGTCGACATGGTCGTGCATCGCCACCAGATGCGCCCGACCCTGGCACGGCTGTGCCGGCTGCTGACGAAATCTCCGGCACTTGAAGCCGCCTCGAAACCTGTGCCGCAGGTCGCGGATCCGGCCCAAATCATCTCGGCGCCGGATGTCGTGCCGGCTGCGCCTCACGCGTGAACCTGCCTGCCGCCAATCCTCAGCCGCTCGGCGAGCTGATCGCGCGGCTGTCCGCCTTGCATCCGAAGCGGATCGATCTCAGCCTCGATCGCATGCAACGGCTGCTGGAGCGGCTCGATCATCCCGAGGGCTTGCTGCCGCCGGTGATCCATGTCGCCGGCACCAATGGCAAGGGTTCGACCATCGCCTATTTGCGCGCGATCCTCGAAGCCGCAGGCCTTCGTGTCCACGTCTACACCTCGCCCTATCTGGTGCGGATCAACGAATGCTATCGCGTCGGCGAGAGCGGCGGCGGCAAGCTGGTGAGCGATGCCGAGTTGCGCCGGGTGCTGGAGCACTGCGAACAGGTCAACCAAGGCGAGCCGATCACGATTTTCGAGATCGAGACCGCGGCGGCGTTCTGTCTGTTCGCGCAGCACGAAGCCGATGTGGTGCTGCTGGAAACCGGCCTCGGCGGAAGGCTCGACGCCACCAACGTCATCGACAAGCCCATTGCGACCGTCATCGCACCGGTCAGCATGGACCATACGGAATTTCTCGGTAACTCGCTGAGCGCGATCGCCGGCGAAAAGGCCGGCATCATCAAGCGCCACACGCCGGTGGTCTGCGCCGAGCAGGCGCCGGAGGCGATGACGGTGATCGAGGCGCAGGCTGGTCGCGTGCGCGCGCCGCTGCATGCGGCCGGGCAACAATGGCATGTCAGCGTCGAACGCGGACGGCTGGTCTATCAGGACGAGCGCGGCCTGATGGATCTCGCGGCGCCAAAGCTGTTCGGCCGGCATCAGTTCGACAATGCCGGACTTGCGATCGCGACGCTGCGCGCGAATGATGCGTTCAAGATCGGAATGTCCGCATTCGAGGCCGGCATCGTCAACGCCGAATGGCCGGCGCGGATGCAGCGGCTGTCCGCGGGCGCGCTGGTCGATCAGGGACCGAAGGCTTGCGAAATCTGGCTCGACGGCGGACACAATGCCGAAGGCGGCCGGGTCGCTGCTGCGGCGCTCGGCGATCTCGAGGAGCGGGTATCGCGCCCGCTGGTCGTGATCGCGGGCATGTTGGCGAACAAGGATGCGGCGGCGTTCCTCGCCAATTTCGCCGGCCTGACGCGCCATGTCATCGCGGTGCCGATTCCCGGCCGCGACAATGCGATGCCGCCGGACCGGCTGGCGGATGCGGCGCGTGCGCTCGGCATGCGCGTGGAAAATGCTGCAAGCGTCGAAGCCGCGCTGCGGGCGCTATCGCACCTTGCCTACGAAGTGCCGCCGCGGATCTTGATTGCGGGCTCGCTCTATCTCGCCGGCCATGTGCTGGCCGTCAACGGCACGCCACCGGCATAGGCCTCCGCAACGCGGAAATTAAAATGACCGCTGGAATTACTTCCAGCGGCCGTCCGGGAAGAAGTATCAATTCTTATGAAATCGCCAGCCCCGGTGATTTCAATTTCTATCCAAGGCGATCGGACGCGGCGAGCACGAACTCAGATTCCACGAAACAAGCGAGCGAATGTTGCGCTACGGTTTCACCCAAATGAGGTAGGCGACGCCCGCCTCGTTCCTGGTGCGATAACAACCGCACTGATAGGTCTACTCGACATGCGTATTGCCGCGATTGCCGATGTGCACGGAAACTATCTCGCGCTGGACGCCGTGCTCGCGGACATCCGCGCGCAGGGGATTAGCGAGGTCGTCAATCTCGGCGACATGGCAAGCGGCCCGCTCGATGCGCGGCGGACCATGGACGCGCTGATGGCGCTCGATGCCGTTCACGTGCTCGGCAATCATGATCGCTATCTGATCGACCGGCCGCCGGAGAAGATGGGGTCATGGGATCGCCCGGCCCATGCGCAACTCGACGCGCGACATCTCGATTGGTTGCGCGCGATGCCGAAGACGGCCGTGTTTCGCGATCAGGTCTTTCTCTGTCACGCCACGCCAGATCATGACGAGGTCTATTGGCTGGAGACGGTTTTGCCCGACGGAACGGTGCGGATGTCGGCGCTGGATGCGGTCGAGGAGCGTGCGAAGGGAATCACGCAGTCATTGATCCTCTGCGCCCACACCCACGTCGCCCGCGCGGTCAGGCTTCGCGACGGCCGGCTGATCGTCAATCCCGGCAGCGTCGGCTCGCCCGGCTATCGTGACACCCACCCGTTTCCGCATGTCATCGAAGCCGGCACGCCGGAAGCCCGCTATGCGATTCTCGAACTTGCTAGCGGCGCGTGGCGCGTCACGTTCCGCCATGTGCCGTATGATCACGACGCGATGGCGACGCTCGCGCGCCGGAACGGCCAGGCCGAACTCGCGTCTGCGCTGGCGACGGGCTGGATCCGCTGAAAAATTCGTAGCCCGGATGGAGCCAACGGGTCGCGCGAATGCGCGCCCGATGACAGGCTCCGCGCAATCCGGGAGGTTCGTGCCGGAAAAGATAGAGCCCCGGGTTGCGCTTCGCTCCGCCCGGGCTACGAGATCATCCGCCACAAAAACAAAACGGCCGGCTATCGCCGGCCGTTGTCGGAGATAATCGTCAGAAGGCACAGATCACACCGCAGCTGATATCCACTGCTGCAGCTTCTGCTTCGGCGCGGCGCCGACCTGGCGGGAGGCCATTTCGCCGCCCTTGAAGATCATCAGGGTCGGGATCGACATCACGCCGTATTTCGAGGCCGTCTTCGGGCTCTCGTCGACGTTCAGCTTCACGATCTTGACCTTGTCGCCCATCGCGCCGGAAATCTCGTCGAGCGCGGGTGCGATCATGCGGCAGGGACCGCACCATTCGGCCCAGAAATCGACGACCACCGGCCCGGTCGCCTTGAGCACTTCGGCTTCGAAATCGGCGTCAGAAACCTTGCCAACGGCCATGTGAATACCTCGTTTGGTTAGGAATTAAGGGGCGCGGCGGAGAATCGCGCCCGGGCATGATAGTGGCAAACCTATGAACGCGATCCTGCCGGGTCAAGCGCGGTCACGCCGAGATGATAGGATGCCAGCTCGGCCTCCAGCGCGGGGGCGGAAATCTCCATTAACTCAGGAGTTTCCGTCCAAAGCAGCGCAGCCCGGACCGGGCGCTGGGGATAAAGCTTGTCGAGCACCGCCCGGTACAGCGCGAGCTGGCGGACATAGCCCCTCGGCGCGTCTGCGGGCTGGCTCGGCGGGACGTGGTTGGTCTTGAAATCGACGATCAGGACCTCGCTGTCGGTGGCCACGAGGCGATCGACCTGCCCGGACACCAGCGCCGGCCGGCCGCCCGGCCGGTCCAGCCGTCCGACGATTGCGACCTCGGCGCGGCTTCCGGGCGCGAACACCGGCGCGAAGCGCGCATCCGCAATCAGGGCCAGCGTGCCTTCCGCCAGTGCCTGCTGTTCTTCGCCGGTCCAGCCGCCAGCGTTGCGGGCGAGATAGGCCAGCGCGGCTTCGCGGCGCCGCTCGGCGGCGATATCGGGCAGCGATTGCAGCAGCCGGTGCACCAGCGTGCCGCGCTGCAGGGCGCGGGCGCGCTGCGTGAGCGACTCGGCCGTCCGCACCTGGTGGCCGTCGCTCTCGGCGGGATCCGATGGCCGCAGCAGGCTATCTGCTGATCGCTCCGGCTGCGCGGGTGTCAGCAGCCATGACGGCAGCACGACCGGCGCTGTCGTGGCCGATGCGGTGGCGGGCGCTGCGGCAGGCGCGGCTTCCTCCGCCCGCATATAGCGCTTCACCACTCCGGCGGCGGTCTGGATCTCCTGAGGTTGCAAGCCGGAATTGGCGAGGCCCTTGGTGATCAGATCGTACCAGGAGAGGGGGCGAACATTCTTCATGTTGCCCGGCAAGCAGCCGCCGACGATCAACCGGTCCGCCGCACGCGTCATCGCCACATACAGAAGCCGCCGGTATTCATCCTCGGTATCCCCGATCATGGCGGCGCGCGCCGCGACGACAGCGGAAGGATCTTCGGCCTTCCTGCCGGCCCAGACCACGACGCCGGGTGCATGCGGACCGGCATTGCCTTGCGGCAGATTGATGAGCTTCAGCCGCTGGGTGTCCGAGGGCGACGTCGTGGTGTCCACCAGGAACACGACGGAAGCCTCGAGCCCCTTGGCACCATGCACGGTCATGACGCGGACTTCGTCGCGCGAGATTTCCATGTCGCGCTTCACCTCGGTGTCGGCCGCGCGCAGCCGCGCCATGAAGCCCTGCAGCGAGGCTGGGGATTTGCGCTCGAAGTTCAGCGCGAGCTCCAGGAATTCGTCGAGCGCGTCGTTGGCCTCGTGACCGAGCCGCCGCAAGATCCGCGCGCGGCCGCCATCGCCGCCGAGCAGCCAGGCGTAGAACGCAAACGGGCTTTCGTTAACGAAGCGGCGCTCGCACTGTTCGAGTCGCCACAGCGCGTCCCTCAGCTTGCCGTCGCTCGCGGCGCGCGCAGCCAGTGCCGCGCGTAACGATCCCTTGCGCTGCCAGGCCAGCTTGAAGAGGTCGTCGTCGTTGAGGCCGAACAGCGGGCTCTTCAGCGCCACCGCCAGCGCCAGGTCGTCCTGCGGCAGCAGCAACGCATCGGCGAGGTTCATCAGGTCGATGATCGCGATGTGTTCGGTCAATTTGAGGCGGTCGGCGCCGGCGACCGGAATGCCGGCGTGCTTCAGCGCCTGAATCACGGCGTCGAACGCATTGCCGCGGCGCCGCACCAGCACCAGCATGTCGCCAAAGCGCAACGGCCGACGGTCGCCCTTGCTGCCCGTCATGGTGCCGCTGTCAACCAGCGCCTTGATCTCGGCCTGAATGCGCCGCGCCAGCTTCACCTCCGGGCTCGTCGCGGAGACGCCGTCGAACGGCGCACGCCAGCCTTCGATATCCTGCCTGTCGTCGGTCTCGGCGAGCTCCCAGAGATCGATCAGGCCGGGGCCTGCGTCCTCGAGCGCATGGTGGATCGGATATCCGGTCTCGACCGAATGGATGCTGCGGAAAATATCCTGCTCGCGGAACACGTGGTCGACCGCATGCAGGATCGCCGGTCCCGACCGGAACGAATAGGTAAAGGATACTGGGTCGAATTTCAGCCCGGCGTCCTCGAACTTCTTCTTCAACGCCCGGCGGCGCAGGTCGAATTCGCGCGGCGCCGCGCCCTGGAACGAGAAGATCGATTGCTTCTCGTCGCCGACCGCGAACACCGTTCGCACCACGCCGTCGCGCGCGCCTGCGCCGGAGGTGAATTCGGAAATGATATGGGCGACAATGTCCCATTGCCGGGGACTGGTGTCCTGGGCCTCGTCGATCAGCACGTGATCGACGCCGCGGTCCAGTTTGTAGTGCACCCAGCCCGCAGAGACGCTATCGAGCATCGCCAGTGTCTTGTCGATCAAATCGTCATAGTCGAGCAGGCCGCGCTCCTGCTTCTCGCGGCGGTAATTGGCCGCCGCCGCGGTCGCGATATGCAGCAGCGCCTCGGTGCGGTCGCGAGCGACGACCGCGCGCCGCCTTTCGATCAGGGGCGCGAGGCGGCTGACTTCCGAATCGAACAAGCGGCCAACCGCGGGATTCTTTTTGACGAAGCTGCTGGTGACGACCGTCGCTCGCGGGGTGCGTTCATCTGTGAGAAACAGCCCGAGATACTCGTCGACCTGGGCAGTGCCGGTAAATGTCAGCGCTTCCCGAAGCCGGTCGGCCTGCTTTTGATCGGCTTTACTGCTCGTATCCAGAACAAGGGCGATTTCCCGCCACCGTGACCGCGGCAGGTTCGGCCCGTCGACGATGGCGCGCTCGACGTCCTCGATCCGATCGTCGGGATCGACGCCGAGTGCCGCTGAGATCTGCGCGGCGGCCGCGTGCGCGCTGCCGGCGGCGTCGGTCCAGGCCATGAAATGATCGCGGCTGAGACAGGCTTCGCGAACCACGTCTTTGAACGTCACGTCGGCGGCGCTCGCCATCGCCGTCATGAGCGCGCGACCGGTGGCGCTTTCAGGGTTGCGCGACGCCTCGAGGAATACCGCGAGATTGGCGCGTTCCATCATTTCGTTCTGGTCGCGGTCGTCGAGCACGGCGAAGCGCGCCGGGACATTGGCTTCGAACGGAAACTGCTGCAGCAGCCGCGTGCACAGCGCGTGGATGGTCTGCACTTTCAAGCCGCCGGGCGTCTCCAGCGCGCAGGCGAACAATTTGCGCGCCGACCTTCTCAGGCGTGCATTGGGATGCGGGATACCGGACTCCCGGATCGCGGCATCCAGCGCGGCGTCGTCGAGCGTGACCCAATGGCCGAGCGTGGAGAACACGCGTTCCGCCATGTTGGCGGCAGCGGCCTTGGTGAAGGTGATGCAAAGGATTTTTTCCGGCGCCACGCCGTCGAGCAGCAGCCGGATCACCCGCTGCACCAGCACGTGGGTCTTGCCCGATCCCGCATTCGCCGAGACGAACGAGGACGCCGCCGGATCGGACGCGCGCGCCTGCGTGTCGCGCACATTGGGAGGAATTACGCGGGGGGCCCTCACCATTCCTCGATCCCCAATCCGCCGGCCGCCGACCATTCCTTGATGCGCGCGAGGTCGTCATAGGCGCCGTAGCGGTTCGACCACATCGACAGGTTCAGGGAGGTATAGGCTGTCTCCTCGCTCTCGAACGTGCGAATCAGTTCTTCAAGCTGCTCGCGGGCATAGGCGGCGGCCTCGTCGGGCGGCTGCGGCGTGTCGTTGTTCCTGATTTTCAACTCCAGCGAACGTTGCTCGCCCGGCGGATTGTTGCCACTGAGCCTGACATAGACGAGTTCGCCGACGGATGAACCTGCGTCGATATCCGCAAAACCGCCTTCGCGCAGGATCGCAGCTTCCAGCGTCAACTGCGGCGACAGCCCCATGCGCACCTGTTTGCCGGTCGGCGGTTGCCCGGTCTTGTAATCGAGAATCGCATAGCTGCCGTCGTGGCGTTGCTCGATCCGGTCGGCGCGCGCGGAGAGAATGAAGGTCCGCTCATTGTCGAGGGGAATGCCGATCTCGCCTTTGATCTCGGCCAGGATCTTGCTGACGTTGCCGCGCCGCGCCGTCTCCCAATCGGCAAACCATCCGGCGATGCGCTGAAACCGCGGCCACCACAGCGCGCGTGCCTCGGGGCGTTCCATCAACGGCGCAAAATATTTCTCGCCGATACCGCGCAGCGCCAGCGCAGGCTGGTCGGGGAGGGCGGTGGCATGGACTTGCGTGAACTCACCGAGCGCATCATGAATCGCCGAGCCGCGATCGGCCGCCGACAGCGGCATGTCGACGGGATCGAGCGGGTCCAGCCGCAGGATATATTTCGCATAGATCGTGTAGGGATCGCGCAGCCAATCCTCGATCGCGGTGACCGAAAGCTTCAACGGCCGCGTTGCGCGTGGCGGCTTTGGTGCGGGCTGCGGGATCGGCTCGACCTTGTCGGGCTGGTCGAGTTCGGCGGCGAAGCGGACATAGTTTTCGCCGGCACGCTTGGCCTCATCCCAGCGCGCCTGGCCGGCGACCGCTTCGAGCCGGTGCAGGAAGCGCGAGGCGACGGCCGGCGCGCCGCCGACTTTCGCCGAATGGGTCAGGATGACATCGCCCGCGCCGAGTAGCTGTGCGAAATCATGCGCGGAGAGGCCGATGCGCCGCTCCGGCAGATCGAGGCCGAGTTCATGGCGCATCGGCCGGCTCAACCAGGGATCGACCCGCGGCGCCGGCGGCCACACGCCCTCGACCAACCCGCCGAGGATGACGCGGTCGGATTCCGTCAACCGCGCTTCGAGTTGACCGTAGATATGCAGATGCGCGCTTGCCGATTCCGGCCGCCGCACCATGCGATCGGCAAAGGCGGTCAGAAACACCTCGGGATAATCGCCGAGGTGGACCATCAGGCCGCTCGGCTTTTGCTCACCCAAGAGATCGTCGAATGCCGAAGCGAGCGCCGATCCCTGACGGTCCTCGAACACGACGGCAACGCTGTTCCGATCGCAGGACAACGCGATCAAGGTCTCGCGATGACGGTGCGCCAGTTCGGCGAAGTCATGCGGCTTCGATGACGCGGCGCCTTCCAGTGGCGACAGCGCCTTCTGTAACGCCGCGATCAGAGATTGGGCCTGATCGAGTTCGTCGTCCTTCAGTTTTGCGCGCTGCTCGGAGGCGTGAAGCGAGGAAGTCTCTTTCTTCCTCAGCTTGTCGAGCTCGGCGCGGAAGCGATCGAAGTCGCGCGCAAGCCCGCTGGTTCCGGCCTGCGGCCGGGTGCCGCGCAGCAACGCCAGTTCGAGCACCTCGATCGCGCGCCTAAACCCGCCGTGCGCTCCGCCAAGGCGAAACAGCGGATGCTTCAAGAGCGCGAGCAGCGTCGGCGGCTCCAGCCCCTTGGCTACGGCTTCAGCGGTGAGGCGGGCGAAAATACCTGCCGGCGTGTCGATCAGCGCGTCGCCTCCGGAATCGTCGAATTCGAGATTCCAGCGGGTCAGCGCCGCCATCACCCGCCGCGCCAGCGCGCGATCAGGCGTCACCAGCGCGGCTGATTTGTCCAGGTACCGCGCCTCGCGCATCGCGACCGCGATCGCCAGCGCCTCCATTTCCGAGTTGGGCGCTTCCACGACGGCGAGATTCGTCATGCCGCCGGCGATCTTCGCGGAAACATCCGGCTGTGCCAGGCGGTCGTGCCATTGTTCGGTCGCTGTGGAGGGGCGCATCGTCTCGGACACCAGCACGTCGCGCCCCTGTTGCGCTGGCGTGCCCAGGATTTCCACATCGTGTCGTTTGATACCGAAACGATCCAGCAATCCCTGCATCGCGAACTGCGGATGGTTCGAGGAGGGCTGCATGGTGAACTTGCCCTGCGCGTCCCTGACGCCGCCGATCGTCTGCCAGGCTTCGTCGTCCAGATCAGTGTCGAGCCCCGGCAGCACTACCGCGCCTTGCTTGAGACCGGCCACAGCCGTGAGGAATTTCGCGGTCGCCGGCATCGAGCCGGTCGAGCCCGCTGCGATCACAGGACCCTCATGGTGCGCGGTCAGGCGCGCGGCTTCCGCCTCGATCAGGCGGTCGCGACGCTCGGCGGGCTCTATTCTGCCGATTTCCTTCAGATGGTCCGGCCATGCCTTGCGCGCGATGCGCAAAAACTCCAGCGAGTGCTGCCAGTATCTGTCGAACTGGTCCGGCACCAGCCTGTCGAGCGTTTCCCACGCCACACCGCGCGTGACCATGTCGTCCATCAGCCGCGCCAGGTCGCCGGCCAGCGCCAGTGTCGATGCCGGGCCGCCGACCACGAGCGGCGCCGACACCGGACTCTTCGCCCATGCCGCAACCAGATGCGCCAGCGTCAATCGGCGTTCGAGTTTGCCGAGTTTTGGCGGAATGTCCAAAGACGCCACACCGCCGAGCTGTTCGGCCTCTTCAGCGAATGCCAGCTCGTCCTCGTCGATGTCGCCGAGGGCGACGATACGCGGCAGGATCGCGGCGTCCGTCTTCAACTCGTCGAGAAAGATTTCCCGCGCCAGGCGGCCGGCGCGCCGGGTCGGCAGATAGAGCGTCGCCCGCGCGAGATTCAGTGGGTTCTTGCGCGCCTCGAATCCATCGACCAGCCGGCCATCGACCAGCGCAGCAATGACGGTGCGCAGGAATGGCACGGATAAGGGAACGCTGAAGACGCGCATGGGCTTCCTGATTCGAGGTCAGGGCAATATAGGGAGCGATTTCGGGTTGGTCATGTGAGGTGAGGGCGCCGCCCCCGCTACACACCGGAAGTAAATCCTCATGGTGAGGAGGCGCGCAGCGCCGTCTCGAACCACGAGGCCTCCGCTGGTGCCAATCATCCCTTCGAGACGCCGCTATGCGGCTCCTCAGGATGAGGTCTGACATCCTCAACCGAAGTTTAGAAGCAAATGGCGGATGCCGCGGAGGTGCGCTCTTTGCCCACCCTGTACGATAGAGCGAATCAAGCCACGCTTTCCAGAAACGCCTCTTCCGCGGCCTGGATCGCGTCGGGGGTTCCGACATGCATCCAGACGCCTTCGAGCCGCAGGCCGAACAGCCGCTCCTGCTCGTTGGCGCGATCGAACATTTTCGTCAGCGAGAACTCGCCTGCCGGCGCGTCGGCAAACAGCGACGGCGACATGATCGCCGCACCCGCATAGACGAATGGCACCACCTGATGTTCCCGGCGTTTGCGTAACGCGCCGTCCGGCAGCATCGCGTAATCGCCGCGGCCGGCATAGCCGATGCTGCTCGTCGTCGGCGCCATCAGCAGCAGGATGTCCATCCGGTCGGGGTCGAAGGTTTCGGCCAATCGCGCCAGATTGGGCCGCACGCCGTCGATCCACATCGTATCGGCATTGACGTGGAAGAACGGCTCCTTGCCAAGCAAGGGCAGCGCCTTCACGACAGCACCGCCGGTGCCGAGCACCTCGTCGCGCTCGTCGGAGATAACGATACGGGGCTGGGCGCGGGTGGCGGTATGCTGGACGATCTGGTCCGGCAGATAATGCACGTTGACCACGGCTTCGCTGACACCGGCGCCGGCGAGCTTGTCCAGCACGTGATCGAGCAGCGGCTGACCGGCGACGCGCACCAGCGGCTTAGGCATATGGTCGGTCAATGGGCGCATGCGCAGGCCGAGACCGGCGGCGAGGACCATGGCTTTGGTGGGCGTAACGGACATCTGTAGAATTTCTCGAACCATCCAAATTGCGCCGCGGATCATATCACGGCGATTCGCCTGAACCAGCAACTGTAGGGTTTTCCAGCGAAGCATGCCTCGGACTGGATCCGTGGGTGGATGCCGATTCGCGGGCCGAAAACGCGCGTCAAAACAAGAATCTAGAGCTTCGGTTCTGATTCAATCAGGACCGACAACGCTCTAGTCGCCGGACATGACGGCGATACGACGGCGCCGCCGCAGCAAACGTCAAACTTCAGCGTCTTCGGCCCCGCGCCTGGCCATTTTCTTCTTCTTGTCGCCCTGCTTCAGGAAATTGACGCCGATCTGATCGCCATTGACCCAGGCCAGTTCGCAGCGGCGATAGGCCAGCCCCGTCGACGACAGCAGCAGGAAGAATTCCTTCAGATGCAGGCCCTCGACAGAACCTTCGACCGTCAGCTTGGCGCCGGTCTCGGAGACGTCTTCCATCACGCAGTTGCGCCGCCAGGTGCCGTCGATACCCATCATGTGCGCCGCAAAGCCGCGCTCGAACGTGACCCGATCACCCTTGCGCCGTTCTGCCGTCGCCATGGCCGCATTCCCGTTTTAAAATTGGCTGGGCCACGCCCGAAGCATGGCCGGTGCGAGATTAAAGGCTGGGTGGCTAACACGAGGTAAATCAGGCAACGGGCGGCGGCACGTTGGCGGCGTACCATTCGCGAAACGCCGCCAGCGCCGGATGCGCCAGCGAACGGTTCAGGTAGGTCCAGATCCGGGGCTGGTGGCGCAGATAGTGCGGCTTGCCGTCGCGCCGGTTGAGCCGGGCAAAGGTGCCGAGCAGGCGCGTGTTCCGCTGTGCCGACATGATGGCGTAGAGCTCGGCGAAACCGGCTGGATCGAAAGCGGCGTCGGCCGTGCGGCGTGCCCGGATGTAGCGGGTCAGCAGCGTCAGCTCGAGTTGCTCGGGGACGTCGAGCCGCGCATCCTGCAGCAGCGACACCAGGTCGTAGGCCGCCGGCCCCAGCACGGCATCCTGGAAATCGATCAGCCCGACGCGCAAAATTCCCGTGCGATCGCCGAGCCAGATGATGTTGGGCGAATGAAAATCCCGCAGCACCCAGGTCCGCGGCGCGGCCGCGGGCTTCTCCAGAAGTGTGCGCCACATCGCGACAAACCCGCCGCGCTGTTCCTGGCTCACTTCGGCGCCGCGATCCGGCAGGTACCATTCGAGCATCAAGCCGATCTCGATCAGCCACGCATCGATATCGAAAAGTGGAATGTCGTACGTAAGCTGCGCTGTCAGCGGCAGCGATTCGGGTAGGGTTTCGCGATGCAGCTCCGCCAGCATGTCGGTCGCGGCCTCGTAGCGTTCGGCGATCGGCCGCGGTGGATCGCCTTCGATGACACCTTCGTGGCCGAAATCTTCGGTGATCAGGAAGCCGGAATCGAGGTCCGAGTGGCGAATGGCCGGCGCCGAGAAGCCGCGTGCGCGCAGGCCATTGTCGATGGCGACGAACGGCTTGACGTCCTCGGCGAGATGAACCGCGGCGCTATAGGATTTTCCGTCGTAGATCGCGGGGCCATCCGGACGCCGCGGCGAATTCATCAGGATGGATGTGCCGTCATCGCCAATCAGCCGCGCATAGGAGCGCGTCGAGGCATCGCCGGGCATGCGCTCGCGTTGCGCATTCAGGAAGCCGGCGCCTTCGAGGAATGTTCGCAAGCTGCGCAGCCGTGCCACCTGTGCCGCGGCCTTGCCGTAGCCGGTAATTTCGGCGGCCCGCGCCGTGGATCCAAGCGCGGGTCGGTGGCTGAAGGCGATATCGATGCGATCCTCGGGAAGCGCATCCGGCGCGCGCTCCGGCCATTCGATCAGCGCCAGCGTGCCCTCGGGCAGCGGCGACAATCCTATCTCCTCCAGCTCGTTCGAATCGTTGATGCGGTAGAGATCGGCGTGAAGAAGCGGGAACGGTACCTCGTAGCTCTGCGCCAGCGTAAATGTCGGGCTTGGTACTTCCAGCGCCGGATCGTTGGCGAGGTAGCGGATCATCGCCCGCGCCGCAGCGGTCTTGCCGGCGCCGAGATCGCCCGAGAGCGTGATGACGTCACCGGGACCGACCAGCAGCGCGAGGTCGGCCATCAAATGCGCCGTTGCCGTCTCGTTCGCCAGCGCCACCGGGAATGTCGTGGGCGCGGTCATTCGGCGGCGTTGCGATGCGCGTTCTGGTCGACCGGGAAGTCGCAGGTCACCATCGTGCCTTTGCCTACAACCGAATCGACGCGCACCTTTCCGCCATGCAGTTCGACAAAGGAGCGTACCAGCGACAGGCCGAGGCCGGCGCCGCGATGCCGCGAGCCGTTGGAATGGCTCTCAAACCAGTCGAACACCTTGTCTTTCACATCGGACGGAATGCCGGGACCCGTATCGCTGACGGTGAAGATCACGCGATGCTCGGACCGCCGCGCGCTGATCGTGACCGCCGCATCGTGCGGCGAGAATCCGACGGCGTTGGCGAGCAGATTATAGAGCACCTGCACGACGCGCCGCTCATCGCCGGTGAAGTCGCCGATATTGGGATCGATATCGACCTTGAGTTCGATGCGGTCGGTCGCCAATCGGTCCTGGATGCCCTCGGCGGCGGCCTCGATGGCTTTCTCGATATTGACCGGGCCGAGCTCGAGCTTCATGGCGCCGGCATCGATGGTGGCGAGATCGAGGATGTTGTTGGTGAGCGCCAACAGCGCGTTGGTCGATTTGGTGACGTAGTCGAGATACTCCGCCTGTTTCTGCGTCAACGGACCGGTCGAGGGGTCGCTCAGGAAATGCGCGAAGCCGATGATGGTGGTGAGGGGCGCGCGCAGTTCATAGGACACGTGGTGGACGAAATCGACCTTCATCTGGTCGGCGGCCTCCAGCGCCTCGTTGCGTTCGCGCAGCGCGCGTTCGACATTCTCGGTGTCGGTGATGTCCTGGAAGGTCAGCATGGTCGCGCCGTCGGGCAGCGGCATGGTCATGCAGTCCAGCACGCTGCCGTCCTTGCGCTCGAGCTTCAGCGATACCTGCGCGCGGTTATCGATCGCGGTGATCGCCTCGCGCAGCGCCCGCCAGGTCAGCGCGTCATCGAACAGCGGCTTGCACCAGGCTTCCACGGTCTCGACGTGCGGCTGTTCCTTGAGCGATTCCGCCGACAGCTTCCACATTTTCTCGAAGGCGGGATTGAACAATTCCACCCGGCCATTGCTGCCGAACACCGCGACCGCTTCAGCGAGATTGTCGAGCGTCTCGTGCTGCACCCGGGTCAGCCGGTCGAACCGCCGCGCCAGGTCGAGGCTTTCGGTGACATTGTCGAACAGATAGGTGACGCCGCCCTCGAGGTTCGGCGTGGTGACGACGCTGAGCGCGCGGCCGTCCGGCAGGAACCAGCTGTAGTTCGCCGGTTCGACGGCGCGATAGGCTTCGTGCAGCTTGGCCTTCCAGGCCCGGAAATCCGGCTGTTCGGGCAGTTTGCGCGCCGCGCGCAGCCGATCGAGCACGCTGGAATCGTCGGGATGGGCATCGAGGAAGGCCTGATCGAGGCTCCACAGCCGCCGGTAGGATTCGTTATAGAAGGCGAGCCGCCGCTGACCGTCGAACACGGCCACGCCTGACGACAATTGGTCGAGGGTGCGGCGATGCGCTTCCGCCATCCGCTCCATGGCGTCGCGCAACGCGGTCGCCTCGCCAGCGTCGATGGCGATGCCGGCGCTGCCGGTGCCGAGCTTCAGCGCCTGCACGTCATAGACGCGCCGCTCGCCGCCGACCACGATCGGCAGCCGCGCGCTGAAGCTGGAATTGTCGTTGAGCACCCGGTTCATCTCGGCGCGCTGGTCGTTCTCCAGCAGTTCGAGGTTGCGGCGGACGGCATCGGCGATGCTTCCGCCCTCGGTAGCCCGGAGATAGGCGGCATTGGCGTAGCGCAGATTGCCCTCTGCATTCTTGGCCCATATCGGCCAGGGCGCGGCGGCGGCGAAGTCGCGCAGCAGCTCGGTCTCTTCCTGCAGCGTCCTGTAACGGAGGTTGGATTCGGCGAGTTCCCGGCGCAGTCCGCCGAGTTCGCGAATCCGCACAACGGCCTGGCCGCCGATGGCGCGGCCCATGGCCTCGATCGCGCGGCCGTTCGAGGTGGAGAGATTGAGCAGAAAGCCTTCGCCGGCCTCGCGCAGGGCATCGACGGCGTGGTCCATCTGCAGCGCCGGTTCCGGTGGCAGCCAGGTTCCAAAGGCGAGGATGCGTTGCGGCGAATTTGACGGTCCGTCCTGCGAGATCAACAGCGAGGTGTCGCCGCTGATCTGGGGCCGATGGTCGCCAGCGGCCCACGCGATTAGGATCTGGGGTTCGGCGAACAGGAGCGCGCGCAGCCGGTCGGCCTGGACCTGCAGGTCGGCGATGTCGGAGCGCAGGCGGAGTTCGATCCGGGTGGCTCGGATGCGCGTACGCATCAGAAGGATCGCGGCCACGGCGGTGAAGCCGACCAGGGAGAGCGCCGTCGTCAGGGCCGCGAATTCCTGATGATTGAGGTCGAGTAAGGTCGAAATCGCCTGCGTGATGGTCAAATCGCCGGCAAGAGCAGGTTCCGGCAACGCCGACAAGGCGCTGGCGAGCGCAATCAGGCCGTGGCGCGCCAGTGAGGTGCACGACAGCAGGTTTCGACGCATTGCCGCGACTACGCCCGACATTATTTGCCCCAAGAACGCACGACTGCAGGCCCGGCGCTTACCCCGCCGTGCACGAATCGGGTTGAGAGTATCCTCTTCAGGAGTCGGCCGGTAAGAGTCCAGATCGTGAACGCAAATTCGGCTGTGAAAAAAGCCCGCCGGAACCGGCGAAAGCCCGATTTGCGAGCTTAAGTTTGTTTTTCTGATGGACTTCTGGTCAGCGCCCGGTCGAACCGAAGCCGCCGCTGCCGCGGTCGGTCGCTGATAGCGATGTCACGGGAACGAGCTCTGCCTGCACCACCGGCGCAATCACCATCTGCGCAATGCGCTCGCCGCGCCGGATCGGGAACGGCGCATCGCCATGGTTGATCAGCAGAACGTTGATCTCGCCGCGATAGTCCGCGTCCACTGTGCCGGGCGAATTCAGAACGGTGACGCCATGTTTGGCGGCAAGTCCGGAGCGCGGCCGCACCTGCGCCTCATAGCCCGGCGGCAATGCGATCGTCAGTCCGGTCGGCACCATCGCGTATTTTCCCGCCGGCAGGATCAAGGGCGTCTCCGCCGGTACCGCCGCGACCAGATCGAGCCCGGCGGCGTCCGCGCTCTGGTAGGCCGGTAGCGCGAGGCCCTCGCCGTGCGGCAATTGGCAGATATCGACTTTAACTTTCGCGCTCACGAAATCTTCTCCAACGATTTGACGATCGTCGCCACCAGTTCGGTTGCGACCTGTTCCTTGGTCATCGCGGGCCAGGAATCCACCTTGATTTCGTCCGCGTTGACATCCTTGCCGGCGCGCGTCAGCAGATGAACGGTGTTGCGGTCGCCGCCCATCACGCCGGTCGCCGGCGAGACATCATTGGCGACGATCCAGTCGCAGCCCTTGCGCGCGATCTTGGCCTTAGCGTTGTCGATGAGGTGCTCGGTCTCGGCGGCAAATCCGATCACCAGCGGCGGGCGCTTGTCTTTCAGCTTCGAGATCGTGGCCAGAATATCGGGGTTTTCGACCAGTTGCAGCGGCGGCATCCCGGCGGAAGTCTTTTCAGCTTTTGCTCGCCTTCACTGGCGACGTGCCAGTCCGCGACAGCGGCGGCGAAGATCGCGATATCGGCCGGCAATGCGGCTTGCACCCGATGCAGCATGTCGCGCGCCGATTCAACCCGGATCACCGTGACCCCTGCGGGATTGCGTAAGTCCACCGGGCCGGACACCAATATGACATCGGCGCCCGCGGCCTGGGCTGCGGCGGCGATGGCATAACCCTGCTTGCCGGAGGAGCGGTTGGCGATATAGCGCACGGGATCGATCGGCTCATGCGTCGGCCCCGCCGTGATCAGCACGCGCTTGCCCGCCAGCGGGCGCGGTCGCGGCGGACGCAGGATATCGACGGCGGCTGCGGCGATCTCCATCGGTTCCGACATCCGCCCAACCCCGGCTTCACTGGCTTCCGCCATCTCGCCGGCATTGGGGCCGATCATGGAAACGCCGTCGCGCCGCAGCTGCAGCACGTTGCGGCGGGTGGCGGCGTTGCTCCACATCAAGGGGTTCATTGCGGGCGCCAGCAGGATCGGCCGGTTCGCCGCCAGCAGGATGGCGCTGGCGAGATCGTCGGCATGGCCCTGCGCCATCTTCGCCATCAGGTCCGCGGTCGCGGGCGCCACCACGATCAGATCGCATTCGCGCGCCAGACGAATATGCCCGGCGTCGAACTCGCTGCCGGCGTCGAACAGATCCGTATAGACGCGCCCATGCGACAGCGCGCTGGCGGCGAGCGGGGTGACGAATTGCTGCGCGGCCTTGGTCAGCACGCAGCGGACGTCGATGTGCCGCTCTTTCAGTCGCCGGATCAGGTCCAGCGCCTTGTAGGCTGCAATGCCGCCGCCGATGATCAGGGTAACGCTGGCCTGGCCGCCAACGGCTAGGGCTGCGCAGCAGGCCGGTCAGCCGGAGCCAGCGACGAGGCGGATGCAGCGGCGGCCGGCACCGGTCGGCCCTCGCAATACTCGCGCAGTATCACCCGGACCTCTTCCTCGACCGAGCGCCCGTTCTTGGCCGAGCGCAGCCGCAAGTAGGACTTGATGGCTTCGTCAAGTTTTCGGATGGTCAGGCTGGCCATAGGAGCCTCCCGCAAGGAGTGCGGTCAATGCTAGCGCATTGTGCTATCATTGCAATCACAACTGCCGGATGGCGACCAAAATTCCGATGAAGGTTGCCGCAATGATCCAGAGCGCCACTGTGCGCCAGCGGCTCTTGCGGCCCTCGGCCCGGCCCATGGCCGCAATCGTCTCGGGCGACAACGTCAGGCCTTCCCGGGTCATCTTCTCCATGTCCTCGAGCACGGCAGCGGCCCGCGAGGCAATCGCCGGGAGGCTCGCCATCACGCGGCCGAGCTCGCCCGCGCCGGACATCGCGCCCTCAATCCGTCCGATAGGGCCGAGGTTGCGCTCGATCCATTCGCGCACCACGGGATCGGCGACCTTCCAGATATCGAGCTTGGGGTCGAAGCCGCGCGCCACACCCTCGACCACCACCATGGTCTTCTGCAGCAGGATCAGTTCGGGCCGGGTCCGCATGTCGAACAGCCCGGTGACCTCGAGCAGCAGGGTCAACAGCTTCGCCATCGAGATTTCTTCGGCGGTGCGGTTGTGGATCGGCTCGCCGATGGCGCGGATGGCTTGCGCGAAATTCTCCACCGAGTGATGGCCCGGCACATAGCCGGCCTCGAAGTGCACTTCGGCGACGCGGCGATAATCGCGCGTGATGAAGCCCAGCAGGATTTCCGCAAGGAAGCGCCGCTCCTTCAATCCGAGCCGCCCCATGATGCCGAAATCCACCGCCACCAGCCGGCCGGCTTCGTCGAGGAACAGGTTGCCTGGATGCATGTCGGCGTGGAAGAAGCCGTCGCGCAGCGCATGTCGCAGAAAGCTCTGGATCACCTTGCGCCCGAGATCGGGCAGGTCGACGTGCGATTTTTCCAGCCGCGCATGGTCGTTCAGCGCGATGCCGTCGATCCACTCCATCGTCAGCACGTTGTGGGTGGTGCGGTCCCAATCGACGGCCGGCACGCGGAAATCCGGATCATCCCGCGTGTTCTCCGCCATCTCCGACAGTGCGGCCGCTTCCAGCCGCAAATCCATCTCTATTGCGACCGAGCGCGACATCGTGTTGATGACCTCGATCAGCCGCAGCCGCCGCGCTTCCGTCGAATGCGCCTCGGCGTTGTGCGCGACGAAGAAGAAATCGGAGAGGTCGCGGCGAAAACGCGCGGCGACATTAGGCCGGAGCACCTTGACGGCGACCGATTGGCGAACGCCATCGCGCGCGATCTCGCCGCGATGCACCTGCGCGATGGAAGCCGCGGCGACCGGCGGGCCGAGGCTGACAAACGCCTTCGCCACGGGGCGTTCCAGCGACTGGGCGATCACCGCCTCGGCCTCGGCTTGCGAAAACGGCGGCAGCCGATCCTGCAGGCTTTCCAGATCGCGCGCCATGGCAACGCCGACCACGTCGGGCCGGGTCGCCAGAAACTGCCCGAGCTTTAGATAGGCTGGGCCAAGCCGCGTCAGCGCACGCGACAGACGTGGGCCGGATTTGGCGCCGGGCCGTTCGATCAGCCGCGCCAGCCGCAGCGCGAGCTGCCCGGGCGCCGGCACCAGGCTCGGATCGACGACACCGAACACGCCTTCGCGCGCGAACACGTAAGCGGCGCGGACGAGCCGCGCGATGTGGGTCGCCGCAGAAATCACAAACGCCAGCCCGAATGCAGCGCCACGATCCCGCCGGAGAGGCTTTCCCACTTCACCCGCGAAAAGCCGGCGGCGCGGATCATCTCGGCAAACTGATTGGGCCTGGGAAACTTCCGGATCGATTCGACGAGGTACTGATAGGATTCCGCATCGCCCGTTACGACGCGGCCGAGCGGCGGGATTACCCTGAACGAAAAAAGTCGTACAGCCGGTCGAGCCCGGGGACATCGACGGTGGAGAACTCCAGGCACAGGAATCGGCTGCCGGGCCGGAGCACGCGATAGGCTTCACGCAGCGCGGCGTCGATCCGCGGTACGTTGCGGATGCCGAACGCGATGGTATAGGCGTCGAAGCTGCGGTCGGGGAAAGCCAGCGCCTCCGCGTTGCCCTCCACGAAAGAAACCTGCTGGTCGAGATGCCGCGCCAGCGCGCGGTTGCGGCCGACGTCGAGCATATCCGTGTTGATGTCGCAGACGGTGGCGCGGAAGCCGTGGCGGGCCGCCCCGGCCGCGCGGAAGGCGATATCGCCGGTACCGCCGGCGACGTCGAGCAATGCGAACGGCGCATCGCCTTTGGGCGGGTTGAGCGCATTGATCATGATGTCTTTCCATGCCCGGTGCAGGCCCAAGGACATCAGGTCGTTCATCAGGTCGTAACGGGACGCCACGCTGTGAAATACGTCATTCACCAGCGTCTGCTTGTCCGCCAGGGGCACGTCCCTGAAGCCAAAATGGGTGGTTTGGTCCGGCTGGCTCATCCTTCGGCCCCGCGTTTTCCGTCATTGCGAGCGAAGCGAAGCAATCCACCTCTCCACGCGGGGATAGATGGATTGCTTCGTCGCTTCGCTCCTCGCAATGACGAGGAGTGTTCGGCGGACCATAGCGCGCCCGCCGCAATGGCGCTATCACGTCACCTCCATAAGGTGAATGCCTGTATGCCCGAATTGCCCGAAGTTGAGACCGTCCGCCGCGGCCTGCAGCCCGCCATGGAGGGGTCAAAAATCCTCAAAGCCAAGGCCCGCCGCAAGGACCTGCGCTTTCCCTTTCAAAAAGATTTTATCGCGCGGCTGGAAGGCCAGACCGTGACCGGCCTCGGCCGCCGCGCCAAGTACCTGATGGCGGACCTTGGCTCGGGCGATGTGCTGCTGATGCACCTGGGCATGTCCGGCTCGTTCCGGGTGATCGAGGCTAGCGGCAACAACACGCCGGGCCAATTCCACCATCCGCGCAGCGAGGATCGCGCGCACGATCATGTGGTGTTTCACATGTCATCGGGTGCGGCCGTCGTGTTCAACGACCCGCGCCGCTTCGGCTACATGAAAATCATTGCCCGCAACGCGCTGGAGCACGAGCCGCTGTTGAAGGACCTCGGCCCCGAACCGCTCGGCAACGAGTTCGATGCCGCGATGCTGGCGCGCTCCTGCGCCAACAAGAAGACCAGTCTGAAAGCGGCGCTGCTGGACCAGCGCGTGGTCGCAGGCCTCGGCAACATCTATGTCTGCGAGTCGCTGCATCGCTCGCAGTTGTCGCCGCGGCGACTGGCGGCCACGCTGGCGACCAAAAAGGGTGAGCCGACCGACCACTCCCAGCGCCTGGTGACATCGATCCACGCCGTGCTCAATCAGGCGATCAAGGCCGGCGGCTCGTCGATCAACGATCATCGTCTGACCTCGGGCGAGCTCGGCTATTTCCAGCACTCGTTCGGGGTATACGACCGCGAGGGCGAGAACTGCCAGACGCCCCGTTGCGGCGGCGTCGTGCGGCGCTTCGTCCAGAACGGACGCTCGACCTTCTGGTGTCCGAAATGTCAGAAATGATGCAAGGAACCGGCAGCATGACCGGTCATTGGCGGGATCGCGCGGCCACCAGCTTTTAATGTCAGAAGCAGCCGGCGTCCGGCAGCCGCGGCATGGTGCTCCGCAATCGTCCGCTGGCGTCGAGCGCGGGCGCCGAAATGCTCGCGGCCGGCGGCAACGCCATTGATGCCGCGATCGCGACGCTGTTTGCGCTGACCGTGGTTGAGCCGATGATGGTCGGCATCATCGGCGGCGGCATGGCCATATCCGGCTGGCCGACGGCAGCCATCGCTTCATCGATGGCCAGAGCACGGTGCCGCTTGCGGTCAGGCCGGATACCTACACATCGAAACCGGGCGCGGCGCATGACGTGTTCGATACCGTCGGCGATGAAAACCTGAGTGGCCCGAAAGCCGTCGCCGTGCTGCGCCAAAGACTGTCATACCCGCGAATGCGGGTATCCAGTACGCCGCGGCCTGTCGGCTCTATCACGAACGTCTCTGGAATACTGGGTCACCCGCTTTCGCGGATGACGACGGCTTGTGCCTATTTCCGCACGCAGATCACACGGACGACTGACGCCTTGGCGTCCAGCGATCCGCCGGCCGCGTTGACGCCAGTGGCCTTGAGGAAACCGCGCACGGTGTCGGCCGTCACCAGAACGGCCTGAGCCGCCGGCCCGGCGGTTGCGGGCCCAGCCACTTGCACCGGCTTCAACAGCGCGACGCCGGCGAACTTGCCATCGCCATCGAGCGCGGCCGCGCCGGAGAAGCCAAGCGCCGGGGCAGGCGACAGCGCCACGTCATTGCCGCCGTCGAACTGAGCGACCGACGCCTTGACGCTGCTGACGGCCGAGCCTCCGCCCTGGCTCTGCGGGTCGGCAATTCCGGTAAGATCTAGTGTTGTTTTTGCGGCGGCGCTGACGAGATTGATCGGCTTTAGTCCGCGCGCGCCATAAATGCGCAGAAGCGCAAGATCGTGTTCCTTGTCCTCGGCGATGCGATCCGCGTTGCCAAAGCCTGCGATCGCGACCGTGAGGCAGCCATCGGTGATCTGGCGGTCGGCAATGATCGCGCCATCCTCGCTGACGACGATGCCAGTGCCGTATTCCACGGTCTTGCGCGGCGGCGGTCCCGCCGTTTGCGCAGCCGTCGGAAACGGGTTGAACGCGCTCGACATCGCGATCACAACAGGCTCCACGGTATTCTCGGTCGCCTGGTCGTAGAGGATGGTGAGGATGCGAACCTCGTCGCCCCTGAAGGTGCCGCGCAGGTAGAATTTCTTCAGGCCCTGCTGGCCTGACAGCACGAAGAAGTCGGGCTTGACCACGGTGTAATTGATCGTGCGCCCGGGCTCTTTCTTCTCCCGCTCGGCGAGTTTTGCCGTGGCGGCGTTGGCTTCCTTGCGCCGCGCCAGTTGAATCTGGATCGTTCCTGTCGGCGAACTCCACTTGGTGCCGTTGGCGTCGCCGGCCTGGTGCGGCACCAGTTTGGTGGGGATGCCGAGCCGCGCGCCGGTACCGGGATCGGTGGCGACCTTCCAGCCAACACTTTCCTGCTTTCGCTTGGCGGTGTCGGCGAGGATGCCGCGCTCCTGCGGATTGAGCACACCGGTTGGCTTGCCGCCGCGGCCTTTCTGGAATTCCTTGATGGCGTTGACCATGCGTTCGCTGACGTCGCCCGTGATCGCGCCGTTATACTGGCCTATCCAGGCGAGATCCGACTGCAGCGCCAGCCGCTCGGACTGCCCCATCGCATTGGCCGTCTCCTCCGGCTTCTGCAGCGCGGGACGGACCGGCACCGTCGTGACCGGCTTCGGCTTGGTGCCCGCCGCGGAGGGCGGTGTCGTCTGCGCCTGCGCGGATGGTCCCGAGACCGCAAAAGCCGACGCAGCGATCATCAATGTTGCTGAAAGCACCGATCTCATGACAAATCCGGGAGAATACTGGAGTGGAATGGTGGAGCGATCATTGACGTCCAGCCAATTGAGCACATCTGCTTGGTCGGAGCCAACCGCGCCCCGGTTCAGGGAACATTGAGGGCCTCATCCTGAGGAGGCCGCATAGCGGCCGTCTCGAAGGATGGCCGCGGGCGAGATCGAGGCCGCACGGTTCGAGACGCGCGCGTCGCGCGCTCCTCACCATGAGGGTATAATGCGAGGGAAGAAAGAAGTGCAGCAATGCTGACGACCAACGAACTCGAACGCTATGCCCGCCATATCGTGCTGCGCGAAGTCGGCGGCCCCGGGCAGGCCGCTCTGAAGGAGGCATCCGTGCTGGTGATCGGCGCCGGCGGTCTCGGTGCGCCGGTCCTGATGTATCTCGCGGCTGCCGGTGTCGGCACGCTCGGCACGGTCGATGACGATGTCGTCTCGCTGTCCAATCTGCAGCGCCAGATCATCCACACCACGCCCGATATCGGCCGGCGCAAGGTCGACAGCGCCGCCCAGCAGGTCCACGCCCTCAACCCACACGTTCATTTCGAGGCGCATGCGGTGCGTCTCGATGCGAAGAATGTGATGTCGCTGATCGGCGGCTACGATCTCGTGCTCGACGGCTCCGACAATTTCGAAACCCGCTATCTGGTTTCCGATGCCTGCTTCTTTGCCGGCAAGCCGCTGATCACGGGGGCGCTGGGCCAGTTCGACGGATCGCTGACCACGATCCGCGCGCATGAACATGGCGCCGACGGCGAGTTCAATCCGACCTATCGCTGCCTGTTCCCCGAACCGCCGCCGCCCGGCACCGTGCCGGCCTGCGCCGAAGCCGGCGTGATGGGCGCGCTTGCGGGCATTCTCGGCTCGATGATGGCGCTGGAAGCGATCCGCGAGATTGTCGGCTTTGGCGAGAGCCTGGTCGGCCGGCTGGTGATGGTCGATGCCCGCGCAATGCGGTTCGAGACGTTGCGCTACGCGCGCGATCCGGCAAATCCGCTCAACGGCGACACACCCACGATCACCGATTTGAGCGGCTACGCGGCGTAGAGCCCCCGGTGTCGGGGCCTCGCCGCGAGCGCAAATGCCGGTAATGGGACTGGCTACGGCCGCTCGCCCTTACCGCCTTTCGCTGTCCATATGCGCGAGCTGTGACTCCGGATACCGCGCCCCGGCTGCGGCGCCGGGCGGAAAGGTCTTTGCGAGCGCGGCGAGATGCTGGTTCGTCAATTTCACGTCGAGGGCGCCGAGTGCTTCAGAGAGGCGTTCGCGACGGCGCGCGCCGACCAGCGGCACGATGTCGTTGCCCTGTGCGGCGACCCAGGCGATCGCAACTTGCGCCGGCGAAGCGCCGAGATCGTCGGCAATCGCGCGCAATGAATCCACCAGCGCCAGATTGGCGTCGAGATTGCTTCCCTGGAAGCGGGGACTCATGGTGCGAAAATCCTTGGCGCTGCGATCCACGGTCCAGTGTCCGCTGATCAGACCACGTGACAGCACGCCATAGGCCGTGACGCCGATACCCAGTTCACGGCAGGTCGGCAGGATGTTGTCCTCGATGCCGCGTGAGATCAGGGAATATTCGATCTGCAGATCGCTGATCGGGTGCACCGCATGGGCGCGACGGATGGTCTCCGCACTCACTTCCGACAGGCCGATATACTTGATCCATCCCGCCTTCACCATGTCAGCCATTGCACCGATCGTCTCCTCGATCGGCACGTCGGGATCGAGCCGCGCCGGGCGATAAATATCGATGGCCTCGACGCGCAGCCGTTGCAGCGAATAGGCCAGAAAATTCTTCACCGCCGCCGGGCGGCTGTCATAGCCGGACCAGTTCTTCGCCGGATCGCGCAGCGCCGAATTTGACGCTGATCTGCAGATTGTCGCGGTTGCAGCCGGCCAGCGCCTCGCCGATCAGCATCTCATTGTGGCCCATGCCGTAGAAATCGCCGGTGTCGAGCAGGGTGATCCCGGCATCGAGCGCGGCGTGGATCGTGGCGATGCTCTCGCTGCGGTCGGCCGGACCGTAAAAGTCCGACATGCCCATGCAGCCGAGGCCGATCGCCGAGACGTTGGGGCCGGTGCTGCCGAGTTTGCGCTTTTCCATGGTGGTTCTCCTCGAAATCGGTGGCGGACATTCCGCGCCGTGATGACGAGGCTGATATTGGACGCTCTTGATTGAGGCGATAAGCTGGACAATCGTAAATAGCTTGTTCAATATATCGAACAATGAAGGATTTCGATCTCCGCGACCTCGATGCTTTCGTCGCCGTGGCGCGCACCCGGAATTTCCGTCGCGCCGCGCTCGAGCAACGCGTGTCCGTCTCGAGCCTGAGCCAGCGGCTGCGCGACATGGAGGAGCGGCTCGGCGTCCGCCTGATGAACCGCACCACCCGCAGCGTTGCGCTCACCGAAGCCGGCGAGCTGCTGTTGGCCCGTGTCGGGCCGGCGATGTCAGATGTCGGCGAGGCGTTGGATCAGGTGCGCGGCTTGCGGGACGTGCCGTCGGGGCGTCTGCGCATCAATGCGCCGCCGCCGGCGATCGACCTAGTGCTGGCGCCGATGGTCGCGCCGTTCTTGCACGCATATCCCAAAATCGATCTGGAGATCGTCGGCGAAAGTTCATTTGTCGATATCGTCGCCGCCGGCTTTGACGCCGGCGTGCGCTACGGCGAGCATCTGGCGCAGGACATGATCGCGGTCTCGCTGGGTTCGTCGCAGCGTTACGCCGTGGTGGCGTCGAGCGAATATGTTGCACGGCATGGCCGACCGAAAGCGCCGAAGGATCTGCTCGACCATGCCTGCATTCGCACCCGCTTCGGCAGCGGCGCGATGCTGGACTGGGAGTTCGAGAAGGCAGGGCGGGTGGTAAAAGTGTCGCCGCCGCCGAAGCTGGTCGCGACCCATCTCGGTCTGGCGCTGCGCGCGGTCCATGATGGCGCCGGCTTCTGGCTGACGTTTGAAGGATACGTGCGCGAGGGGATCAAATCCGGCGCGCTGGTCAGCGTGCTCGACGACTGGTGCGTGCCGTTTCCGGGACCGTTTCTCTATTACCCGAGCCGCCGCCAGCCGCCTCCGGCGCTTGCCGCGTTCGTGGCCTTCGTCGCGGAATGGCGCAAGCGGGAACGGCGGCGGAAGTCAGCGTAGCCGCGCAAAAATCCATCGTCGTCCCGGCCAAGCGAAGCGCGAGCCGGGACCCATAACCACCGATGTCAGTTGCAGCAAAGAGCTGGAGCGACAGCTTGGCATAACCACGTTGGCCGGTGGTTATGGGTCCCCGCGTTCGCGGGGACGACTCCCAGAGAGTCCGCTTACAGCATGCTGGGCAGCACGCGATCCGGTGGCTTGTGGTTGTCGAGGAAGGTTCGGATGTTGATGATCACCTTCTCGCCCATCTCGACGCGGCCTTCGATGGTGGCCGAGCCCATATGCGGCAGCAGCGTCACCTTGCCGGCCCTGGCGAGCCGCACCAGTTTCGGATTGACCGCGGGTTCGTGCTCGTAGACGTCGAGGCCGGCGCCGCCGATATCGCCGGCTTCGATCAGCTTGATCAGCGTGTCCTCGTCGATCACCCCGCCGCGCGCGGTGTTGACGATATAGGCGTCCTTCCGGATCAGTTTCAGCCGCCGCGCCGAGAGCAGATGATACGTCGCGGGCGTATGCGGACAGTTCACCGAGATGATGTCCATCCGCGCCAACATCTGGTCGAGGCTTTCCCAATAGGTCGCGCCGAGTTCGTCGGCGATCTTCGGCGCCACCGGACGGCGGTTGTGATAGTGGATCTGCAGGCCGAAGGCGCGCGCCCGGCGCGCCACCGCCTGTCCGATGCGGCCCATGCCGACGATGCCGAGCCGCTTTCCGCCGATTCGGTGGCCGAGCATCCAGGTCGGCGACCATCCCTCCCAGTTCTTGCCCTCGGTCAGAATGGAGGCGCCCTCGATCAGCCGCCGCGGCACCGAAAGAATCAGCGCCATCGTCATGTCCGCGGTGTCCTCGGTCAAAACCTTCGGCGTATTGGTCACCGTGATGCCGCGCGCATGCGCCGCCGTGACGTCGATATTGTCGACGCCGTTGCCGAAATTGGCAATCATGCGCAGCTTGCATTCGGGGTGCTTGAGAATCTCTTCGCTGACCACGTCGGTGACGGTCGGCACCAGCACGTCGGCGGTGCGGACCGCGTCCGCGATCTGCTCCGGCGTCATCGGCGTATCGTCGAGATTCAACCTTGCGTCGAACAGCTCGCGCATCCGGGTCTCGATCGAGTCCGGCAGCTTGCGGGTGACGACGACGAGAGGCTTTTTCTTAACCGACATGTCCTGCTCTCATGAGGCAATGGCTCGCCAACCTTTAGGCCGTCAAAGGCTTCGCCGTTCAGACCTCATTAACCCGGTTGTTCGACACTGCTGATGCCGCGCGGTCCCGGTGTCCCGCTGTTTCCTCAGGTAAGTCCTTGGGTTCCCAATCCTTACCTCGGATTTTCAGCGGAAAATTCGGGTGTTCTTGTTCTCGACGTTCCGTCCTCTCTATCAGAAGGCCGGGCCAAGACAAGAACCCCTCGGACGTCATATCCGGGGTACGACCAAAGCGGGGCACAGGGGTCTGGGGTTTTCGGGCGGTTTCAACTCGAAGAATTCGAGTTGGGAGTATTTCGGCAGGAGACGGGTTGATGGCGTTGGGGCGTTTCTGTTCGATGGCGGTGCTGGCGGGGTGCTGGCTTGCCGTATCGGTCAGCACAGGATTTTCGGCCAAGGATTCGGCCATCACCACAAGCGGCCTGCCGGTGCCGCGATATGTCAGCCTCAAATCCGACCATGTAAACGTCAGGGCCGGTCCAACCAAGGATAACGACGTCGCCTGGGTCTACACCCGCTCGGGCCTGCCGGTCGAAATCACCGCCGAATACGAAAACTGGCGCCGCGTGCGCGACTCCGAAGGCGCCGAGGGCTGGGTCTATCATTCGCTGCTGTCCGGCCGTCGCACCGCGGTCGTCACCATGAAGACCAAGGACGAACTTGCGCCGCTCTACGATCGCGCCGATCCGGGCAGCGCCGTGGCGGCCCGCCTGCAGGCCGGCGTCGTCGCCCAGGTCAAGAAATGCTCCGCCGGCTGGTGCCGCGTCACCGGCAACGGCTTTGATGGCTGGATCGAACAGCAGCGCCTGTGGGGCGTTTACGCGGACGAGAAGGTGGATTGACGCGCAGCGTCATTCCGGGGCGATGCGTCAGCATCGAACCCGGAATCTCGAGATTCCGGGTTCACGCTTCGCGTGTCCCGGAATGACAATCAATAGTTCGGAGAAGATCAGCGCTTCTTGCGCAGCCGCACGACCATGTCGACGCGGGCGATCTCGTAGCCTTCCGGCACATCAGGCATCTTCGAGAGCACGAGGTGCGGATCGGGAATGTCGACCAGCTCGTGGTTGTTCTCGAGATAGAAGTGGTGATGCGCCGTGACGTTGGTGTCGAAATAGGTCTTGGTGCCGTCGACCGAGACCTGGCGCAGCAGGCCAGCGTCGGTGAGCTGATTGAGGGTGTTGTAGACGGTGGCGAGCGACACCGGAACCTTGGCGAGCGTCGCTTCCTCGTACAGCATTTCTGCGGTCAGGTGGCGGGCGCCCTTGCCGAACAGCAACCAGCCCAGCGCCATGCGCTGGCGGGTGGGCCGCAGACCCGCAGCCTGCAGCATTTCATTGACGTCATGCCAGGGACAGCCGGTCAGCGCCGGCTGATGCCCGGCTGCGCGGGCCGCCGGATCAATACCGTCGTCGTTCAAGGTCGAGGCTTGGTCGTTCATTTCCACTTCGGTTACCACGCTCTAACTCTGGCAATAATCTTGCCCAATATAAAAGGAAATCAGGTAGATGCAAGTTTTTCGCAACTAGAGCCGACCCAAGGTTAAGGAGGAACCACCCCTGCGAACGCGGCATTTTAGCCGTTTCCGGTGCTTTGCCGGGTCCGCAGGCCTATGTTACAGAGCGCGCGCACCACATATGCGATTTCGGCAGGGATTAATGCCGTTAGCACCCTAAGTAGCGCCCATGTGCGGGAAACAAGCGTTTTCCCGTAGGGGAAATGGTCCGGTTCGCTCGAAGCGCTCCATCGGGACATCTGAGAGAGGCTGAATACGATGCTGGATCGGCGCAACGGTTATGAATACGAGGATTTGCTGGCCTGCGGCCGCGGCGAGATGTTCGGTCCCGGCAATGCGCAACTGCCGTTGCCGCCGATGCTGATGTTCGACCGCATCACGGAAATTACCGAGAAAGGCGGCGAGTTCGGCAAGGGCCTGATCCGTGCCGAACTCGATGTGAAGCCGGATCTCTGGTTCTTCGGCTGCCATTTCAAGAACGATCCGGTCATGCCGGGCTGTCTCGGCCTCGACGCGATGTGGCAAATGGTCGGTTTCTACCTCGGCTGGATTGGCGGCGAGGGACGCGGCCGGGCGCTGGGTCTGGGCGAACTGAAGTTCTCCGGCCAGGTGCTGCCGAATGTGCGCAAGGTTGTGTACAACATCGACATGAAACGCGTGATGCGTTCAAAGCTGGTGCTTGGCGTTGCCGACGGCTGGCTTTCCATGGATGGCGAGATTATCTATCGCGCCAAGGATCTGAAGGTTGGGCTTTTCAAGCAGGGCTCTGCACCGGGCTGAGCAGCGCGATCATGCAGCGATATATCTTCACCGAAGAACATAACGGCAGGCGAGGCGATTCATGAGGCGGGTTGTCATCACGGGGATGGGCATCGTCTCGTCCATCGGAAACAACACCCAGGAAGTGCTTGCGAGCCTTCATGAGGCGAAATCCGGAATCAAGCGCGCGGAGAAATACGCCGAGCTTGGCTTCCGTTCCCAGGTGCAGGGCGCTCCGAGCCTCAATCCGGCCGATGTCGTCGACCGGCGCGCGATGCGATTCCTCGGCGAGGGCGCGGCGTGGAATCACATCGCCATGGAGCAGGCGATCCAGGACTCCGGGCTAACGCCTGAGGAAGTGACCGACGTCCGCACCGGCATCATCATGGGCTCCGGCGGCCCCTCCGCGCGCACCATCGTGGAAGCGGCCGACATCACCCGAGCCAAGGGACCCAAGCGGGTCGGGCCGTTCGCGGTGCCGAAGGCGATGTCGTCCACGGCTTCCGCCACGCTCGCGACCTGGTTCAAGATCAAGGGCGTGAACTATTCGATCTCGTCGGCCTGCGCGACCTCGAACCATTGTATCGGCAACGCCTACGAGACGATCCAGATCGGCAAGCAGGACGTGATCTTCGCCGGCGGCTGCGAGGAACTGGACTGGTCGCTGTCGGTGCTGTTCGACGCCATGGGCGCGATGTCCTCGAAATATAACGATACCCCCGCCACCGCCTCGCGCCCCTACGACATCAGTCGCGACGGTTTCGTGATCGCCGGCGGCGCCGGTGTGGTGGTGCTGGAAGGACTCGAACACGCCAAGGCGCGCGGCGCGCGCATCTACGCCGAAGTGGTCGGCTATGGCGCGACCTCGGACGGTTACGACATGGTCGCGCCGTCGGGCGAAGGCGCCGAGCGCTGCATGCGCATGGCGCTCGAAACCGTGAAAACCCCGATCGATTACATCAACCCGCATGCGACCTCGACGCCGGCCGGCGATCCCCCGGAAATCGAGGCGATCCGAAAAGTGTTCGGCACTGGTGACAAATGCCCGCCGATCTCGGCGACCAAGGCGCTGACCGGGCACTCGCTAGGCGCCACCGGCGTGCAGGAGGCGATCTATTCGCTGCTGATGATGAACAACGGCTTCGTCTGCGAGAGCGCCAACATCACCGAGCTCGATCCGGTATTTGCCGACATGCCGATCGTGCGCAAGCGCATCGACAACGCCAAGCTCGGCACCGTGCTGTCGAACTCGTTTGGCTTCGGCGGCACCAACGCCACGCTGGTGTTCAAGCGGATGGATGCGTGATCTGTTTGCCGTGCCCCGCGAAAGCGGCGCAGGAAGTCAGTCGCGGCCTCTCAATTCAATCGCTATTGCCTCTGTAATACTGGATCACCCGCCTTCGCGGGTGATGACGTCGAAGACGATGGGAGCGAGCATACGATGCAGGACCTGATGAAGGGAAAGCGCGGGCTGATCATGGGCGTCGCCAATGATCATTCGATTGCATGGGGCATTGCCAAAACGCTTCACGCGCAGGGCGCGGATCTTGCCTTCACCTATCAGGGCGACGCGCTCGGCAAGCGCGTCAAACCGCTGGCGCAATCGCTTGGCGCCGACACCGTGTTGCCGTGCGATGTCGAAGACCTCGCCAGCGTCGATTCCGCGTTCGCGGCGTTGAAGGCAAAATGGGGCGGGCTCGACTTTCTCGTCCACGCGATCGCGTTTTCCGACAAGAACGAGCTGAAGGGCCGCTATGCGGATACTTCGCGCGAGAATTTTACGCGCACCATGCTGATTTCCTGCTTCTCGTTCACGGAGATCGCCAAGCGCGCGGCCGAGCTGATGCCGGAAACCGGCGGCTCCATGATCACGCTGACCTTCGGTGGCTCGATGCGCGTGATGCCGAATTACAACGTGATGGGCGTAGCGAAAGCGGCGCTGGAAGCCTCTGTGCGCTATCTCGCCTCTGACTTCGGTCCACGCAAAATCCGCATCAATTCGATTTCGGCAGGCCCGGTGCGCACGCTGGCGGGTTCGGGCATCGGCGACGCGCGCGCGATGTTCGCCTTTCAGCAAAAACATTCGCCGCTCGGCCGCGGCGTGACGCTGGATGAACTCGGGGGCTCGGCGCTGTACTTGTTGTCCGACCTGTCGGGCGGCGTCACCGGCGAAATCCACTATGTCGATTCCGGCTACAACGTGATCTCTATGCCGCGGCCGGAAGAGCTGAAGGCGGAGTAGGCTTCGCCATTTCGTAGGGTGGGCAAAGCCAACGGGTCGCGCGAATGCGCGCCCGATGACAGGCTCCGCGTGCCCACCATTCAAGACAAGGTCTGACGATAGATGGTGGGCACGGCGCAAGTGCGCCTTTGCCCACCCTGCAGTCTTTCGCGCGTGACGACGGCGTGGGGGCGTTCACCCGGCCGCGATCTTCTCCGCGCGCTGGAACGCCGGGCGTGCCGCGCAGCGGTCGATATAGGCGTCGAATGACGGCCGTGGCGGCACCATCTTGAACATCCGCACCGCAAAATTCAGTCCGGAGCCGAGCATGATGTCGGCGGCGGAGAATTTATCTCCGAGGATCCACGGACCCTTCTGCAGGGCAGCGTCGAGCACGTCGAAGGTCTGCGTCGCGGTGCCCCACGCGGCGGTGCTCGCTGGCACCTCGAGCTTGGTGAAGAGCTGGATCAGCGCCGGCTCGATGCAGCTCGGCGAAAAGAACAGCCACTGCAGGTATCGCGCCCGCAGCGGATCGGTTGCGGCCGGCGCCAGTTGGGTTTCGGGATAACGGTCAGCAATATAGGCGCAGATCGCCGAGGCTTCCCCGAGCGCAGCCTCGCCGTCCTTCAGCCCCGGCACCTTGCCCATCGGGTTGATTGCCAGATACTCCGGCGCCTTCTGCGCGCCGGTCGAGATGTCGGTCAGCACGCGCTCGTAAGGCAGCCCGGTTTCTTCCAGCAGCCATATGGCGGAGAACGAGCGGGAGCGCGGCGACCAGTAGAGCTGGATCATGGGCGGAACCTTTCATCGGGGGCGAACAGCGTCCTGTTCATTGCGCGTCTGACGCGAATTGGCAACGCACTACGCCTAGGACGAACGAGCCGCGCTCCAGGCGACATATTGGTCAACTTCATTTTCGTGCTGCCTTACGCGCACCTATCATTGTGCCGTTGCCGCCTTCTTCCATCGATAATATTTCATGACGAATCCCGTCATCGGCTCGACCTGTTCCTTCTCGAACACAAACCCCTCGCGCTCGTACCAGCGCCAGGCCTTGTCATTCTCGCGCACGCAGCGCAGCCAGATTTCATCTGGCAGATGGCCTCGCGTGAAGGCGAGCAATTGGCGTCCAAGGCCGTTGCCCTGATATTCCGGCGCGACGAAGAGTTGATCGAGGTAGCGGTCGGGCAGGTGCAGCGCGAGCATCGCGGCCAATTTTCCGTTGTCATCGGCGACGTAAAGGCTCCAGCCTTTCTCCACCTCCATCGGAACGCGCGCGCAATTTTGCAAGCAGGAAGTTGGAAGCTTCTTCCAGCCCGGTTGATACCCAACTCTCCATCCAGATCCGCGCGACCTCGTCATATTCGTGCGCACGGGCGAGGCGAATGATTGGTTGTGGCAAGGTCGGTATCTCCCGGCGTCAGGTCCGCGCCTTCCGCGTTGGCGATCCCGCCTTGTGCTGCTTGCGCAACGCATCGGCTGAGAGGCAGACGACCTCGGAGATTTGCTGGAGCTGTCCGGCCAGAGGGCTCGTCCTGCGCCAGACCATGCCAATGGTTCGCGAGGGTTGCGGATTCTTGAAGCGGGTGACGGAGACCGGCGCCGAGCGTGTTTCCACCGCTACCGCCATTTCCGGGATCAGGGTGACGCCGATGCCGGCGCCAACCATTTGAACAAGGGTCGACAGCGAACTCGCGTCCAGCACCTCGCGCGGCGGCGACGATTGCATGTTGCAGAAGGACAGCGCCTGATCGCGAAAACAGTGCCCCTCTTCCAGCAGCAGCAACCTCATTTCGCGCAGTGTTTCGCTGCTTGGCACCGGCGTTCCCTCATCCTCGCCCGGTCGGACCAGCAGGAAATTCTCCGAGAAACACGCGACCTCGGTCAGCGAAGGTTCCGACACCGGCAGGGCAACGATTGCCGTGTCGAGCCGGCCTTCGGCGACCTCCTTGATCAGCTTCGGCGTCAGCGTCTCACGCACGTGAATGTCCAGTTCGGGATGCATGCGCGCGAGATTCTCGATCACCTTGGGCAGCAGATAGGGCGCAATCGTCGGGATCATGCCGATGCGCAGCCGGCCCGCAAGACGGTCCCGCGTCGCGCGCGCGAAGTCGCCCAGTTCGTCGACCGAGCGCAGGATGTCGCGGACACGCTGGACGATCTCTTCTCCGAACTTCGTCAGCGTGACCTGTCGAGCGCTTCTCTCCAGCAGCACGCCGCCGAGAGTTTCCTCCATTTCCTTGATCTGCATCGACAGGGCCGGCTGCGAAATCGAGCAGGCCTCTGCCGCGCGTCCGAAATGGCTATGGCGAGCCAGCGCATCGAAGTAGCGAAGCTGTTTGAGTGTCATCTGTATCATCAGATCATCTTATCGGTCCGATCATAAAAATCAACTTTACCTGATGGAAGCCGCTGCTTAGATTGCTTCCAATTCGAATAGGGACGACCCCCTCAGGAGGCAATCATGGACGATAAAACAAAATGCCCGTTCACGGGCGCGCGCGGGCCCAAGAACCGCGACTGGTGGCCGGACGCGCTGGACGTTTCGGTTCTGCACCGGAATTCCACATTGTCCGATCCGATGGGCGAGGCGTTCGACTACGCCAAGGAGTTCAAGACGCTCGACCTCGACGCCGTGATCAAGGACCTGCATGCGTTGATGACGGAATCGCAGGAGTGGTGGCCGGCCGACTTCGGTCACTATGGCGGCCTGATGATCCGCATGGCGTGGCACAGCGCGGGCACGTACCGCATCACGGATGGCCGCGGCGGCGCCGGTGCGGGCCAGCAGCGTTTCGCGCCGCTGAACAGCTGGCCTGACAACGCCAACCTCGACAAGGCGCGCCGGCTGCTGTGGCCGATCAAGCAGAAGTACGGCCGGAAAATCTCGTGGGCCGACCTGATGATTCTCGCAGGCAACGTCGCCCTCGAATCGATGGGCTTCAAGACGTTCGGCTTCGCCGGCGGCCGCGCCGACGTCTGGGAGCCCGAAGAGCTGTTCTGGGGGCCTGAAGGCACGTGGCTCGGCGACGAACGCTACAGCGGCGAACGCCAGCTCGCCGAGCCGCTCGGCGCCGTGCAGATGGGTCTCATCTACGTCAATCCGGAAGGGCCGAACGGCAATCCGGACCCGATCGCGGCGGCCAAGGACATCCGCGAAACGTTCTTCCGCATGGCGATGAACGACGAGGAAACGGTAGCCCTGATTGCCGGCGGCCACTCTTTCGGCAAGACCCACGGCGCCGGCGATCCGTCGCTGGTGGGACCGGCCCCGGAAAGCGGTGCGCTCGAAGATCAGGGGCTCGGTTGGAAGAGCAAACATGGCACGGGCGTCGGAGCTGACGCCATCACCGGCGGCCCGGAAGTCACCTGGACGCAGACGCCGACAAAGTGGAGCAATCAGTACTTCAAGAACCTGTTCGAAAACGAATGGGAGCTGACGAACAGCCCGGCCGGGGCAAAGCAGTGGCGGGCCAAAAATGCCGAAGCCACGATCCCGGACGCCTACGACAAGTCGAAGAAGCACGTGCCGACCATGCTGACCACCGACCTGTCGCTGCGCCTGGATCCGGCCTACGAGAAGATCTCGCGGCGCTTCTACGAGCATCCGGACCAGTTCGCGGACGCGTTCGCGCGTGCGTGGTTCAAGCTCACGCACCGGGACATGGGCCCGATCGCGCGCTACCTCGGCCCGCTGGTGCCGAAGGAGACGCTGATCTGGCAGGACCCGATCCCGGCGGTGGATCATCCGCTGATCGGAGAGCAGGACATCGCCGCGCTGAAAGCGAAGATTCTCACCTCCGGCCTGTCGGTGTCCCAGCTTGTCTCGACCGCATGGGCGTCAGCGTCGACGTTCCGCGGCTCCGACAAGCGCGGTGGCGCGAATGGCGCGCGTATTCGTCTTAGCCCGCAGAAGGACTGGGAGGTCAACCAGCCGGCCGAGCTCAAGGCGGTCCTGCAGAAGCTCGAAACGATCCAGAAGGAGTTCGGCAAGAAGGTTTCGCTTGCCGACCTGATCGTTCTCGGCGGCTGCGCGGCAGTCGAAAAGGCTGCAAAGGACGCGGGAGTGGACGTGAAGGTTCCCTTCACGCCGGGACGCATGGATGCGTCGCAGGATCAAACCGACGTCGAGTCGTTCGCCCCGCTCGAACCGCGTGCCGATGGCTTCCGCAACTATGTCAGTGGCAAGAAGCATCAGTTCATGGCGCCTGAGGAAGCGCTGGTGGACCGGGCGCAATTGCTGAGGCTGACGGGCCCCGAGATGACGGTCCTGGTCGGCGGCCTGCGCGTCCTCGGCGCGAACACGGCCAAGTCCAGGCACGGCGTGTTTACCAAACAGCCCGAGACGCTGACGAACGACTTCTTCGTCAACCTGCTCGACATGAGCACGCAATGGCAACCCGCTGGCTCTGACGGCGTGTACGAGGGCCGCGACCGGAAGACCAATGCGGTCAAGTGGACCGGCACCAGCGTCGACCTGATTTTCGGTTCGCACTCGCAGCTCCGCGCCTTCGCGGAGGTCTATGCGTGCAAGGACTCGAAGGAGAAATTCGCCAGGGATTTCGTGGCGGCGTGGACCAAGGTGATGAACCTCGATCGCTTCGACCTCGCCTGATCTCTGCGGAGAGCTTTCGCGCTGTTTGTGCGAAGCTGCCCAAAAAACAATCCGGAAAAAACAAAAAGGGCGGCCGAAAGGCCGCCCTTTTCACATGAAACGGCGGTTACGCGCCGAGCGTGCCGGCCTTCGCCGCGGCATAACGCTCCGCGATCTTGCTCCAGTTCACGGTGTTCCACCACGCCTTGAGGTAATCGGCGCGGCGGTTCTGGTAGTTGAGATAATAAGCGTGCTCCCAGACGTCGTTGCCCATCAGGGCCCGCTTGCCGTCCATGATCGGATTGTCCTGGTTCGGACGGGTCTCGATCGCGAGCTTGCCGTCCTTAGCTACCGTCACGAATACCCAGCCGGAGCCGAACTGGCGGCCGCCGGCGGCGTTGAAGTCGTTCTGGAATTTTTCCATGCCGCCGAGATCGCGATCGATTGCGGCCAGCACCTCGCCTTCGGGCTTGCCGCCGTTCGGACCCATGATTTCCCAGAACATGGTGTGGTTGACATGGCCGCCAAGATTATTGCGGACGGTGAATTTGATACTGTCGTCCAGCGCGTTCAAATTGCCGAGCACGTCTGTGATGGCAGCGGTCCCGAGCCGCGGATTGGTCTTGGCGACGGTGTTGAGATTGGCGACATAGGCGGCGTGGTGCTTGCCGTGATGGATTTCCATCGTCTTGGCGTCGATGTGAGGCTCGAACGCATTTGTCGGATAACCGAGCGGCGGCAGCGTGAACGGACCCGTTGCGGCGTCTGGAGCCGCGGCCTGCGCGAATACGAAACGCGGGGCGGCCGCAACGGCAGCGATGCCGGTTGCGGCAAACATCAGATGGCGCCGGGACATGGATGACATCGATTTCTCCTTACCTCTGGGTGAACTGGGTGCGTATCTGTGACGGTACGGTTGCGCCGTTGGGAGGCCTCGCGCGACAACGCGACAAGCTACGGACGAGGTCAAAGTCGGGTTCGCTGTGGCTGCGGCAGAATCGCACAGGGGGATGGGTTCCGGTCATTCTACCGCGGCCAGATAACAAAAAAGGGCGGCCTCTCAGCCGCCCTTTGTTCACATTCTTGCGATGCCTACTCGCCGGCCGCTTCGCGCTGCGCCGGGGCTTCCGCCTTCTGCTTGGCCTCGAGGTCCTCGCCGGTGGTTTGATCGACGACCTTCATCGACAGCCGGGTCTTGCCGCGGTCGTCGAAGCCGAGCAGCTTGACCTTGACCTTGTCGCCTTCCTTGACGACATCGGAGGTCTTCTGCACGCGCGCCGAAGCGAGCTGGCTGATGTGGACGAGGCCATCCTTGGCGCCGAAGAAGTTCACGAACGCGCCGAACTCCATCACCTTGACCACGGTGCCCTCATAGATCTGGCCGATCTCCGGATCGGAGGCGATCGACTTGATCCACTTGATCGCGGCCTTCATGGCCTCGCCGTCGTTGGAGGCGACCTTGACGGTGCCGTCGTCCTCGATGTTGACCTTGGCGCCGGTCTTCTCGACGATCTCGCGGATCACCTTGCCGCCGGTGCCGATCACTTCACGGATCTTGTCGGTTGCGATCTTGAAGGTCTCGATGCGCGGCGCGTATTCGCCGAGCTCGGCGCGGGCGTTGGTCAGCGCCTTGGCCATTTCGCCGAGGATGTGGATACGCCCGTCCCTGGCCTGGCCGAGCGCGACCTTCATGATCTCCTCGGTGATGCCCTCGATCTTGATGTCCATCTGCAGCGAGGTGATGCCCTGGTCGGTGCCGGCCACCTTGAAGTCCATGTCGCCGAGATGATCCTCGTCGCCGAGGATGTCGGACAGAACCGCAAAGCGCGAACCTTCCAGAATGAGGCCCATCGCGATGCCCGCGGTCGGCCGCTTCAACGGAACGCCCGCATCCATCAGCGCCAGCGAGGCGCCGCACACCGAGGCCATTGACGACGAGCCGTTGGATTCGGTGATCTCGGAGACCACGCGCACCGTGTAGGGGAATTCGTGGTGCGGCGGCAGGACGGGGTGGATCGCGCGCCAGGCGAGCTTGCCGTGGCCGATTTCGCGGCGCTTGGTGCCGCCGAGGCGTCCGGTTTCACCAACCGAGTAGGGAGGAAGTTGTAGTGCAGCAGGAACGTCTCTTTATACGTTCCCGACAGCGCGTCGATATACTGCTCGTCCTCGCCGGTGCCGAGCGTGGTCACGACCATCGCCTGGGTCTCACCGCGGGTGAACAGCGCCGAACCGTGGGCGCGCGGCAGCACGCCGACTTCGGCGATGATGTTGCGCACGGTCTTGGAATCGCGGCCGTCGATGCGCTTGCCGGTGTCGAGGATGTTCCAGCGAACAATCTTGGCTTCGAGTTCCTTGAACACGGCGGCGATGCGCAGCTTGTCGTATTTCGGCTCCTGCCCTTCCGGGAAGTAGTGCGCCATCACCTTTTCCTTGGCCTTGCCGACCGCCGCATAGCGATCCTGCTTGACCGGGATGGCGTAGGCCGAGCGCAGTTCCTGCTCGATGAGGTCGAGCATTTCCTTCTCAAGCGCGCTTTCGTCGACGACCTTGACTTCGCGCGGCTCCTTGGCGGCCTTTTCGGCCAGCTCGATGATCGCCTTGATCACCGGCTGGAAATGCCGGTGGCCGAACATCACGGCGCCGAGCATGATGTCTTCGTTGAGCTCCTTGGCTTCCGATTCCACCATCAGCACGGCGTCAGCGGTGCCGGCGACGACCAGATCGAGCTGGGTCTCGAGCATTTCATCGAGCGTCGGGTTGAGCACATATTCGTCGTTGGCGAAGCCGACGCGGGCGGCGCCGATCGGGCCCTTGAAGGGCGCACCCGAGATCGTCAGCGCCGCCGAGGAGGCCACCAGCGCCAGAATGTCGGGATCGTTTTCCATGTCGTGCGACAGCGTCGTCACGATCACTTGGGTTTCATTGCGCCAGCCGTCGACGAACAGCGGACGGATCGGACGATCGATCAGGCGGGAGACCAGCGTCTCCTTTTCGGTCGGCCGGCCTTCGCGCTTGAAATAGCCGCCGGGAATGCGGCCCGCGGCGTAGGTCTTTTCCTGATAGTCGACGGTGAGCGGCAGGAAGTCGACGCCTTCGCGCGGCGCCTTGGCGGCGACGACGGTGGCGAGCACGACGGTCTCGCCATAGGTGGCAAGCACGGCGCCGTCGGCCTGACGGGCGATCTTGCCGGTTTCCAGTTTGAGGGGACGTCCACCCCAGTCGATCTCGACGGAATGCTTATTGAACATTGTGGCTTCTTTCATGGGTTCACGAGAGAGCGGAGCCCAAAAACACAAAGACCATGCGCAAGATTGCGAGACGCTGATCGCAAGACGAGATCAGTATCCGGCGATCCTGCCATGGTCTTTATCTTTCGGATGGCATCCATCCTCTCGGCAGTCACGGGCACCTTGCCCTGCCCAGCGGCCGGATTGCTGCTGGACGTTTGTTGAGCATGATCCATTCCGGATGATGCCCTTGCGCATGATCGTCTCCGAAAAATTCGGAGTCCGTTTCTCGGAAGGTCATGCGAAAACGCGCGCAAACGGCGCGCGTAGTCTCCAAATCAACGACGAATGTTATGCTTTTCAAGCAGGGCCTTGTAACGCGCCTCGTCCTTCCTCTTGATGTAGTCGAGGAGCGAACGGCGTGTTGCGACCATTTTCAAGAGACCGCGGCGCGAATGGTTGTCTTTCACGTGGGACTTGAAATGGCCGGTGAGGTTGTTGATGCGTTCCGACAGGATCGCGACCTGAACCTCGGGCGAGCCGGTGTCGCCGGCTTTGTTGGCATTCGTCTTGATGACTTCCGCTTTGCGTTCGGCGGTAATCGACATCGTCAAACTTTCTCATTGCTGCGACCGGAACTGGCAGTCAGTCCGGTCAGGTTGAACACGCGCTTGGGGATGAGTTCGCCATTGCCAATTTCGGCGAGGGCCAGAAGCCGGCCTGCCACCGTGACATAGACTGTGCCGCTACTATTGGGCGCATCCCGTCCGCGCAACAAAACGGCCTGGCCCCGGTGGAGCCTTGCCGCATCAGCCCGTGTGACGGCCAGTGCCGGGATGTCGTCCAGCGCGGTCTCAACGGGCAAAAGCGCGTCGGCGAGGCTTCCCTCGCCAGACGCGGCTCTATTGCATAAAGCCTCCAACTCTTCCAGCGGAATCATGTCCGCCTCGCGGAATGGACCCACCAAGGTCCGCCGCAGCGCGCAGATATGGCCGAAACAGCCCAAAATCCGGCCGATATCGCGGGCCAAGGCCCGGACATAGGTCCCCTTGCCGCACTCGGCCTCGAACACGGACTGGCCGTTATCGCCATGTTCAACAAGGGTTAATTCGTGAATTTCGACGGGCCGGGGCTTCAATTCCACGGTTTCGCCGTCCCGCGCCAGGTCATAGGCGCGCTCGCCCTGGATTTTGATCGCGGAATACTGCGGCGGGATCTGCTCGATCAGGCCGGTAAACCGCGGCAGCAGGGCCCGGACCGCATCCGCCGATGGCCGGAGGTCGCTGGTCTTGACCACCCGCCCTTCGGTGTCGTCGGTATCGCGCTCCTCGCCCCAGGCGACCGTGAAGCGGTAGCGCTTGCGGCCGTCCATCACGAAGGGGACCGTCTTGGTGGCTTCGCCCAGCGCGATCGGCAGGCCGCCGGACGCGAGCGGATCGAGGGTGCCGGCGTGGCCCGCACGCTTGGCCTGGAACAGGCGCTTGAGCACGGCAACCGCGTGCGTGGAGGTCATGCCGATCGGCTTGTCGAGCACCACCCAGCCATGAACGTCGCGCTTGTCGCGCCGCGGCTGGTTGTTCTGGCGCGGCTGCTTGCTGTGACGCGGATCATTGTTGGTGCGGCGTTCGCCGTCGCCCGCGCGGCCCTCGCCGTCGCCAGCGCCACGCGGCTCACTTGAAAAAATATTCTTTTCAGCGTCGTGCGGATCGGCAGTTTCCTGCTCGATCGCGCTGTTCGCGGTGGTTGTAATCATCAATTGTCGTCCGATCGGGTGCGAGGTCTTTTTGCACCGCAGGTGTTCGCAGCAATTTCTCGATCCGTTCCGCTTCGTCGAATCGTTCGTCGACGCGAAAGCGAAGATCAGGGGCAAATTTTAAGTTAACGCGGTGTGCAATCTCGCCGCGCAGGAATTTCTTGTTGCGGTCGAGCGCCGCGATCACGATGTCGGTGTCGCGGCCGCCGAGCGGCATCACGTAAATCGTCGCAAGTTTCAGGTCCGGAGACATCCGCACCTCGGGAACGGTGATGATGTGGCCTTCGAGGTCGGGGTCGTGCACGCTACCCTGCGATAGAATATCGGCGATGGCATGGCGCACGGTTTCGCCGACGCGCAATTGCCGTTGCGAGCCGCCGGGGGCGGAACCCTTGTTGTGATGGCGGGGCATTCCAAAAAATCCCAATTATCGGATCACCCGCGAATGCGGGTGATCCGGTATCCCGTTCCCAAAGTTAATTGCAGTGACGGTTCAGTTTAAAGATCCAGGACTCTTCGCAAGATTTGGACTTACAGAGAGCGCTGGATCGTCTCCACGCGATAACACTCGATCACGTCACCGACACGCATGTCGCCGTAATTCTCGAACGCCATGCCGCATTCCTGGCCGGACTGCACTTCCTTCACTTCATCCTTGAAGCGTTTCAGCGTCGACAGCTTGCCCTCGTGCACGACGACGTTGTCGCGGATCAGGCGAACGTTGGCGCCGCGTTCCACGGTGCCGTCGATGACGCGGCAGCCGGCGACCTTGCCGACCTTGGAAATGTTGAACACTTCCAGGATCTGGGCATTGCCGAGCATGGTTTCGCGCAGCGTCGGCGCGAGCAGGCCAGACATCGCCTTTTTGATGTCGTCTACGAGGTCGTAGATGATGTTGTAGTAGCGGATCTCGATGCCGTTGCGCTTTGCGGCAGCCGCGGCTTCCTTGTTGGCGCGCACTGAAAAGCCGATGATCGCGGCGTTGAAACCTTCCGCCAGCGTGACGTCCGATTCCGAGATGCCGCCGACGCCTGCATGCAGGATGCGGGCTGCGACTTCGTCGGTGCCGAGTTTCTCCAGCGAGCCCAGAATGGCCTCGAGCGAACCCTGCACGTCGGCCTTGACGATCAGCGGGAATTCCTTGCGGCCCGACGTCTTGAGCTGCGACATCATCTGTTCGAGCGAGCCGCGCATGCCGGAAATCGACGCGGCGGCGTTCTCGCGCTTCTGGTGGGCGCGATAGCTCGTCACCTGGCGGGCGCGGGCTTCGTTCTCGACCACGGCGAGGCGGTCGCCGGCTTCCGGCGGGCCGTTGAAGCCCAGCACCTCGACCGGCACCGAAGGCCCGGCCTCGGAAATGGTTTCGCCCTGGTCGGAAATCAGCGCGCGGACGCGGCCCATTTCGGCGCCGGCCACGATGATGTCGCCGACCCGCAGCGTTCCGCGCTGAACCAGCACGGTGGCGACCGGCCCGCGGCCGCGATCGAGCTTGGCTTCGATCACGGTGCCCTCGGCAGGCCGTTCCGCATTGGTCTTGAGATCGAGCAGTTCGGCCTGCAGCGCGATCATCTCGAGCAGCTTGTCGAGATTGGTCTTGTTCTTGGCGGAGACCTCGACGTCGACGACTTCGCCGCCGAACGACTCGACCTGAACCTCGTGCTGAAGCAGTTCGGTGCGCACGCGCTCCGGCTTGGCGTCGGGCTTGTCGATCTTGTTGATCGCCACGATCATCGGCACCTTCGCCGCCTTGGCGTGGTTGATCGCCTCGATCGTCTGCGGCATGACGCCGTCGTCGGCCGCCACCACCAAGATCACGATATCGGTGACCTTGGCGCCGCGTGCACGCATCGCGGTGAACGCGGCGTGCCCGGGCGTATCGATGAAGGTGATCTTCTTGCCGCTTTCCGGCGAGGTCACCTGATAGGCGCCGATATGCTGGGTGATGCCGCCGGCTTCGCCCGAAACCACATTGGCATGGCGAAGCGCGTCGAGCAGCGAGGTCTTGCCGTGATCGACATGGCCCATCACGGTGACGACCGGCGAGCGCGGCTCGGTGTCGGTGGAATCATCGACGACGTCGAACAGGCCCTCTTCGACGTCGGACGCGGCGACGCGCTTGACGGAGTGGCCCATTTCCTCGGTGATCAGCTGCGCGGTGTCGGCATCGATCACGTCGGTGATCTTGTGCATCGCGCCCTGCTTCATCAGCAGGCGGATGACATCGACCGCGCGCTCCGACATGCGGTTGGCGAGTTCCTGGATCGTGATTGCTTCCGGGATCGTGACCTCGCGGATCAGCTTTTCCTTCGGCTCGTTCGCGGCATGGCCCTTCAGGCGCTGGGTGCGACGGCGGAACGAGGCGATCGAGCGCTCGCGCACGTCGTCGGCGTTGAGCGCGGTCACCAGCGTCAGGCGGCCGCGTTCCTTCTGCGGTCCCGGCTTGTGGGTGGTCTTGGGAGGCACCGCCGGGCGCATCGCCCCGCCGGGGCCGCGACGGATCTGGCGCGGACCTTCATCGTCGTCGGAACCGTCGGAGGCGACGCCGGGCGCCCGCGCTGGCGGCACGGCAGCGGCCGGACGGGCGCCGGCGGGACGGGCAGCCGCGGGACGGGCCGTAGCAGCAGCCGGCGTTGCCGCCGCCGCGGGCTTGGCCTCGGCCTCGCCAAATCGCTTCTTGGCCTCGATTTCCGCCTTGCGCTTGGCTTCCTCTTCCAGACGATGCCGTTCTTCCTCGGCCTTGCGGCGGGCTTCGGCGGCCTCGCGCTCGGCCTGTTCGATCCCTTCACGGCTGGAGCGGCGCTTGGCTTCTTCCTCGGCCAGCCGCCGTTCCTCGATTTCCCGGACCTTGGCGTCGGCCAGCGCGCTGGCGCGTGCGGAACGCTCGTCTTCCGTCAGCGTCCGCAGCACCACACCCGAACCGCTGCGCGGCGCGCTCGGCGCTGCCGCTGGGCGGCCGAGGGGCTTTGCGGGTGCTGCCTTGGCGACGACCGGCTCGGGCGCATGCGTCTCTGTTGCGGGCGCGTCGCCGCCGACGCGGCGCTTGCCACGCTTTTCGACCACGACCTGCTTGGTCCGGCCATGGCTGAAGCTCTGGCGGACGGTGCCCGTCTCGACGCGCGGCTTGAGCGTCAAGGTCTTGGTCGGGACACTCAAAGTCTTGTCGCCAGGCGTTTTGGTATCAACCATTCAGTAGTCCTAATCTCGTTACGTTGTGCGCATTCGCACAGTCATTGAAGCAAGTCTTCGGAAGCAGTCTTCGTCAGTCAGAATTTCTGGCCGCCACCTTCGGTCTTGTCGTCATCGGCCATCCGGTATCGAACCAGGATCTGGCAGCGCGACAGGAACGTTTTGCTCGCCGGGCCCGCGAGCAGGGCAGCATGTATCACATTTGACCGGCCCAGTGCCAAATCCAATTCTGCCGAGGTTAAAACGGTAACGATCGCAAAATCCGGCGATTCACCAATATTTCGGCTTCTTTGCCCAGCGACCGCGTCCAATTTGCGGATTCCGTCGGCCGCGCCGTCCGAAGCATGAATCAGGGCTTCCGCTTTGCCCTGTTCGAGCAGGCCCTCGACCTTGGCAAAGCCGGAAACCACCTGGCCGGCCTTGGCGGCCATGGCCAGCGCCTCGGTTGCGCTCCGAACCAGCAAAGCCTCGGTATCGGCGGGAAGGGTCGCGGCGACGCGGACGTCGCGCTTGAACCCCTTCTTAAATTGGTGACGCCGCACCGCTTCCGCAACCGTCCGGCGCGAGGCCGAGACCCACATTCCGCGGCCCGGCAGCTTCCGTTTCAGGTCCGGGATCACCTCGCCCTGGGGCGAGACCACGAACCGGATCAGCTCGTCGATCGGACGCACCTCGCGACTGACCGCGCACATCCGCATGGTCGCCGACCTGTCGGTCCGCGGTCCATTGTCGAGATCGGGGTCAGCCACAGCAAGCATGCGCGGGGCATCTCCTTACGCCGTCTGGTCTTCGGTGGCCTCGGCCGCCTCGGACTGCTTGGCAAGGTCTTCCTCAGTGATCCAGCCGGCAATGACGCGGGCCTGCATGATCATGCGCTCGGCGTCGTCGCGCGAGATCTCGTTGGCATCGAGAATGCCGGGATGCTTGGTCGGCTCGCTGCCTTCCTTGCGCTCGGTCCAGCCGACCAGATCGTCGGTCGCACAGCCCGCCAGATCCTCGACGGACTTGATGTCATTCTCGCCGAACTTGACCAGCATCTTCGTGGTCACGCCGGGCACCGTCTTCAAAGCATCATCCACACCGAGTTCCTTGCGCTTGTTTTCCAGCTCGGTCTCGAGCTGTTCCAGATGTTCCTTGGCCCGGCTTTGCAGCTCGTTGGCGGTTTCTTCGTCGAAGCCTTCGATGCCGGCCAGTTCCTTGACGTCGACCAGCGCGAGTTCCTCGACTGAAGTGAAGCCTTCCGACGCCAGCAATTGGCCGACGACCTCGTCGACGTTCAGCGCTTCCATGAACACCCGCGTGGAGTTCTCGAAGTCGGCCTGGCGGCGCTCGGACTCTTCCTGTTCGGTGAGGATGTCGATATCCCAGCCGGTCAGCTGCGAGGCGAGGCGCACGTTCTGGCCGCGGCGGCCGATCGCCAGCGAGAGCTGATTATTGGTGTCGGGCACCACGACCTCGATCCGCTCGCGGTCCTCGTCGATCACGACCTTGGCGACTTCGGCAGGCGCCAGCGCGTTGACGACAAAGGTCGCGATGTCGGGCGACCACGGAATGATGTCGATCTTCTCACCCTGCAATTCATTGACCACCGCCTGCACGCGCGAGCCGCGCATGCCGACGCAGGCGCCGACCGGATCCACCGAGGAATCCTCGAAATCACGCCGATTTTCGCGCGCGAGCCGGGATCACGGGCCACCGCCTTGATCTCGACGATCCCGTCATAAATTTCAGGCACTTCCTGCGCGAACAGTTTTGCCATGAACTGCGGATGGGTGCGGGAGAGGAAGATCTGCGGCCCGCGGGTTTCGCGCCGGACATCGAAAATATAGGCGCGAACGCGGTCGCCGTTGCGGAACACCTCGCGCGGCAGCATTTCGTCACGGCGCACGATGGCTTCGCCGCGGCCGAGATCGACGATCACGCTGCCATATTCGACGCGCTTGACGACGCCGTTGACGATGTCGCCGATGCGGTCCTTGAATTCCTGATATTGCCGGTCGCGCTCGGCCTCGCGCACCTTCTGCACGATCACCTGCTTGGCGGACTGCGCGGCGATGCGGCCATATTCCAGCGGCGGCAGCGTGTCGGCGATGGTGTCGCCGACCTGGGCGCCCGGGTTGGCGCGCTGCGCGTCCGCCAGCGAAATCTGGTTCGATGAGTTCTCGACCTGATCGACCACCAGCATGTGGCGCGACAGCCGCAGCTCACCCTTCTTGGCGTCGATCTCGGCGTGAACGTCGGTCTCGCTGCCGTAACGGGCACGGGCCGCCTTGGCGATGGCGTCTTCCATCGCAGCGATCACGATGCCGCGGTCGATCGACTTTTCGCGGGCGACCGCGTCTGCGATCTGCAGCAGTTCGAGTTTGTTGGCACTGACTGCCATGGCTTAATCTCCTTCGGTAGGATCGATGTCGCCCCTGCGCAGTCTTTCTGCGGCGAGGCGGTGTTTCTTTGTATTCGTCGGCTCCGGCTTTTTGAGCTCCGGCTTCTTGCCGGGCTTGGGCTTCGGCTTGTTGCTCCTGGCCGGGTCGCTTTTCTTTGCGTGCGGCGGCGGTGGCGGCGCCAGCCTGAGATTCTGCTTGAGCTCGCGCTCGGCGGCCTTGCCGCGCCGCATCGATTCCGCAATCAGCTCGTCGGTCAAAACCAGTCGTGCATCGGAAATGTCTTCCATCACCAGCAGCACGTCGGCATCTTCGTCCGCGCGTGTGTCATCCCGATGTAGCCGCACGGCATCGCCTTCGACGCCGGCGAGGGTGCCGCGGAAGCGCTTGCGGCCCTGATGGGCGACCGCCATCTCGATCTTCACGAGATGACCGGCGTAGCGCTCGAAATCGGAACGGCGCACCAGCGGACGATCGATGCCTGGCGAGGATATCTCAAGCCGGTAGGCGCGGTCGATCGGGTCGGCGACGTCGAGCACCGGCGACAGCGCTCGCGAGATCGCCTCGCAATCCTCGATCTGCATCGATCCGTCGGGCCGCTCGGCCATGATCTGGACGGTGCAGCCGGCGTCGCCGGATATCTTGATCCGAACCAGCCTGTAGCCCATTCCCTGCAGAACCGGCCCAGCAACCGCCGACACCCGCGCCGCCGCGCCCGGCTCGACGACGAGACGGGGCTCGGCCAGGAGGTCGATATCCACGGGACCAGCAGTTGGATCGGTCATGTCCAGGATCAAAAGCGTCTTACTTGCATGGGTTTAAGCCGCGGGTGTCCAGCCGGTTCCCTGAACGCGCCTGAGGCCCGTTCTGGGCTGGCTCATTCAGGTAATAAAGCTGGGTTCGTTCAGGTAATAAAAAAGAGCGGGTCCCGGGGGGCCCACTCTCAATACGCGATCGTATGAGAACCATAAGTTGCCGCGGATATAGCGGTTTTCCCGCAATCCGACAAGGCCCGCGATCCCGTTAAGGTCGATTTTGCCACGCTGGGAGAAGGGACCAAAATCTAACCCTTCATTCACGAACGCCACCTAGATTGCCCGAAAACCCGCCAATTCGGCCGGTTTGGATGGGTTTATGACAACTGCGCCATCACTGATGCCGGAACTTGACGACATCGTCGAGCGTGGCGACCCCAAGCGCCGCGCGGATGCCGCGCGTCGCATCACCGAGCTGTTTTTGCAGGGCGCGGCAAGCTTCCGCCCCGACCATGTCGATTTGTTCGATGGCGTCCTGACCAGTCTTGTGCCGCATGCCGAACTCGACGCGCGCGCCGATCTGGCCGAGCGGTTGTCGATGCTGGCGAACGCGCCGCGTGGCCTGGTCGGCCAACTCGCGCATGAAGACGAAATCGCAATCGCCGGACCGCTGCTGCGCCGGTCGCCGGTCATCGACGACAAGGTTCTGGTCGAAATCGCTTCCATGAAGGCCAGGGCCATCTGCTGGCGATGGCGGAACGGGCGACGCTCTCCTCAAATCTCACCGATGTCATGATCGCTCGCGGCGACCGCGACGTGGTCAGGCGCACGGCTGGCAATGCCGGTGCCGCCTTCTCGACGGACGGCTATTCGACGCTGATCAAGCGCGCAGGACAGGATGGCGTGCTGACGATCAGGCTCGGCCAGCGCGACGATCTCTCCTCCGAACAATTGAAGGAGCTTCTCTCCGGCTCCATCGATGTCGTCCGCCGCCGGCTGTTGCAGGTGGTCAAGCCCGAGCGGCAGACCGCAATCAAGCAGGCGATGACTGTCATAACGGGCACGACCGAACGCGCCGAGCGCCGTGACTTCGAGGCCGCGCAGCGCACGATCCTCAAGCTGCACCGTGATGGCGCGCTCGGCGAGGGCGCATTGCTCAACTTCGCCAAGGCTTTCAAATACGAGGAGTCGGTCGCCGCGCTTTCGGCGATGAGCGGCGTCAAGATCGAAACACTCGATCGCCTGATCAGCGGCGACCGCTACGATCCGATCCTGATCGCCGGCAAGGCCATCGCCCTCGAATGGGCGACCGTGCGCGCGTTGATCATGCTTCGGCTTGGTCCGAACCGGACCGCGGCCCCGGCCGACATCGAGAACGCACGGGTGAACTATGCCCGACTGATGCCTTCGACCGCAGAGCGTGTCGTGGGCTTCTGGAAGACCCGCCCGTCCGTCTGACGGCCGCAATCGCAAATTGCTCCCCAACCCGAAAGCGGCGCGCTATCATTCGCGCAGAAGACGCGGAGGCGCGGATGGCTGAGGCGGCGAAGCAGTAACTATCAGCCGTCATTCCGGGGCGCGCGATAGCGCGAACCCGGAACCTCGAGATTCCGGGTCTGGTGCTGGCGCACCATCCCGGAATGACGGCCACTAACTAACCAACCCGTCGAAACCGCAAATACGCCGCCACCCGTCCCTCGCGCTCGGCTTTGCGGCCGTAGCGCGTCATGGTGTAGCCGTCCCAGGGCTGGCGCCAGTCGGCCGCGCGCTCAGCGGTCCAGAGAAAATCGGGCGAGCGCATCAGGTGCGCGAGCGTCCACGCGCAGTAGTCGTCGATGTCGCTGACGAAACGAAACTCGCCACCGGCTTTGAGAATGCGCGCCATCGCTGCGATTGTTGCGTTCTGCACGAAGCGCCGCTTCCAGTGCCGGCGCTTCGGCCAGGGATCGGGATGGATCAGGTCGATCCGCGCCAGCGATCCCTTTGGCGCCCAGGCCAGCAACTCTGCGGCGTCGCCCGCGAACAGGCGGATGTTGGCGATGTTGTGCGCCTCGATCTGCGTCAGGATCTTCGCCATGCCGTTGACGTAAGGCTCGCAGCCGATGAATCCGGTATTGGGAAACGCTTGCGCTTCCGCGATCAGATGCTCGCCGCCGCCGAATCCGATTTCGAGCCTGACATCGCCGATGTCACCTTCGAACAGATCAGCGAGCCGATCCGGCGCCGGCGTCCCGATATCGATCGCCAGATGCGGCAGCAAATCGTTGATCAGCTCGGCCTGGTGAATGCGGAGCTTGTGCCCCTTGCGGCGGCCGAAGAACGAGCCGCGCGCATGCGCAGATGCGCCGTCATCCGGCGGCGTGCCATGGTCGTCGATGTCGCGCGGTGACGCCATCATCGCAGCGTCTGGTACAGCCGGTACAACAGCCGCGCCCTCGGCTCGATCGAGGAGATGTACGTCTGCTCGTAATGGGTATGCGCGCCCTGGCCGTCGACGCCGAGCCCGTCCAGCGTTGCGGTATACGGCGCGGTGAAATTGCCGTCGGAGCCGCCGCCGGTCGACGTATCCACCAGATCGAAGCCGATTTCGGCCGCTATCGTTCTGGCGTGCTCGTAGAGCGCCGCGCCGGCGTTGCCCTTCTCATAGGGCGGACGATTCAATTCGCCGACAATTTTGACGCTGACGCCCTCGGTGCGCGATTTCAGGCCGAGTATTTTCGGAAAGAGTTCGTCGGCATCTGCGATCGTCGGCACGCGCATGTCGACCTCGGCATAGGCCTCCTCCGCAATCACGTTCGGCCTCGTGCCGCCTCTGACGACACCGACACTGACCGTGATGCCGCGCGTGAGATCGTTCATCGCCTCCAGGGTCTGGATGACATTGCCGAGCTCGCGAATCGCGCTGCGGCCATCCTCCGGCCTGGTGCCGGCATGCGAAGGCACGCCCTTGATGAAGACCTCGAAGCGCGCGACGCCCTTGCGCCCGGTGACGATTTTTCCGCCATCGCGCGCGGGTTCGGTGACCAGCACATATTTCGCTTTTCGTCCCTCGGCCTCAATCAGCGCGCGCGACGTCGGGCTGCCGATTTCCTCATCGGAGACATAGAGCTGGGTAACGCCGAGCGGCGGCCGTGCGCTATCAGCGCAGGCTTGTCGGAACGCATGGTAGGCGAGGTAGGCGCCGCCCTTCATGTCGTAGATGCCGGGGCCGAAAGCGCTGTCGCCCTCGATCCGGAACGGCAGCCGCTCGATGAATCCCATCGGGTGCACTGTATCTAGATGGCTCAACACCAGTATCCCCGGCGCGTCCTGACCCCACGATGAACGTGCAACAAGGTGATCGCCGCAGCCCAAATGCCCGGCGATCCGCTCCACCGTCGCGGGCAGGTCGCGATATTCAGCGGTCACGAGGTCGGCGAGCTTGTTGACCTGGTCGGGCGCCTCGGTCGGGGTCTCGATCTCGACCCAGCGGCGAATGCCATCGAGGATCGGTCTGGAATCGAATGGATTGGCGGAGATCACTGTCATCGGCGTGTTTTTCTGCGCAGTAGAATTTCGCCGAATGTCATGCGCTCGCGCCAGTGGGCGCGTCAATCGGTATGTCCGTTCAAGGCATGATCCGGAAAAAGCCGGACCCGCATTTGATGCGGGTCGGGTGCCGGCTTTCCGAAAAGATCCCGGCGAAAATCAGCGTGGATCGGGGCCGTCGCGCGACGCGATCTGTTCGACCAGTTCGACAATGGAGCGGCGCATCTTGGCGTCGTCGATCCGCGTGAACGCGCGCGTCAGCGCCAGGCCTTCGGAGGTGGCGAGGAAATCCGAAACGTAGGCCGGCGAGGCGCCTTCGCCAAAACCTTCGCCATTAACCACGCCGCTCGGCCCGCCGTCGAACAGGAACGACACCGGCACCTGCAATATCTCGGAGATCTGCTGCAGGCGGCTGGCGCCAACCCGGTTGGTCCCCTTTTCGTATTTCTGAACCTGCTGGAATGTCAGGCCGAGTGCATCGCCGAGCTTTTCCTGGCTCATGCCCAGCATGATGCGGCGCATGCGCACGCGGCTGCCGACATATTTGTCAACCGGGTTGGGCGCTTTGATGGACATTTGCGTCACTCCTGGGACTGCGCGCCGGGAATGAGGCAATGGAAGGGAAGTTGCCTCAGGCGCCGGTACCGTCAAATCCTGCTCGGAGGATCGGGTAGATTTGCGGACGATCTGAGCAATGAACTGACTGGTTGTTGTTTTTGCTTGCAGCCGCAGAAAGCGAATCGCGGCCTGTCTGTCAACTGGTGGAACCGCGCAGGTCGCGCTTTTTTGGCAGAGCGCAACGATCGGCGACGTACAAATCTCAGGCAGCGCGCTTCGCGATGCGGCGTCGTATGACGAGAAGCAGTGCAGCAGCCATGATGACGGCAACTGGAACATCTCTAAGACGAGCATAAACCGTCGGCGGCAAGGCAGTTGGCAGGCTCGCATCGAGCACACCCTCAATGCCAAGGCCGAGACGTGCGACAATACGCCCCGACGGATCGATGACTGCGGAGATCCCGGTGTTGGCGGCGCGGACCATCGGCAGCCCTTCCTCGACGGCACGCAGCCGCGCCTGCTGCAGATGCTGGTAGGGTCCCGTTGAATTTCCAAACCAGCCGTCGTTGGTCAGGTTTATGATCCAGCCGGGGCGATCGTCGCCTGCCGCAACGATGCCTGGAAAAATCGCCTCATAACAAATCAAGGGTAGCGCGCGCGGCGCATTTGGAATTTCCATCGCACGGCGCCGAGTTCCCGGGATGAAGCCGCCATGCACCTTGGTGAGCTGGACGAAGCCGAGCTTTTCCATCCACTCCTGAAACGGCAGATATTCGCCGAACGGCACCAGATGCAGCTTGTCGTAAACCGACAGCACGCCGCCGTCATGGTCGATCGTATATATCGAGTTGTAGGCGCGGGTGACGCGGGCGCCCGGCGGCCCATCGGGGGCGCGCACCGAGCCGGTCATCAGCACGGTGCCCCGGGGCAGGAGTTCGGCGATCTGCGCCATCGCGTCGGCTTCGCGCGTCAGGAAGAACGGGAACGCCGATTCCGGCCAGATCAGGATGTGCGCGTCGCTCACGCCGGTGGATTGCGGCCCCGAGGCGCGGTCGGACAGCGCCAGATATTTCTGCATCACCTCCGCCTTGGCGCCGTAATTGAATTTGACGTCCTGCTGCAGGCTTGGCTGCATGATGCGCAGTTTGACCCTGGTCATCGCCGTCGGCTGCAGCGACAGCCGCACGGCGCCGTAAATTCCCATCGCCGCGAGCAGCAGAAGCGCGGATAGCGGCGCGATCCAGGGCTTCCGTCCGCGCGAGCTTCCGTCGATCAGGACGGCCGGGCTTGCGAAGATCGCAACGGCCAGGAACGTCATGCCCCATAGCCCGATCAGCGAAGCGATCTGCGCCAGCGCCAGGGGCTCGGTCAGCGCGTAGCCAAAGGCGTTCCACGGAAACCCCGACAGCAAATGGCCGCGCAGCCATTCGCTGATCGTCAGGCCGATCGCGAGCGCAAGCACGCGCGAGGCGTCGCGGGTCCAGATCAGACGCGCCAGCGCGAAGCCGAGTGCGGGGAACAATGCGAGATAGGTCGGCAGCCCGAGTACCGCAAACGGCATCAGCCAGGCAAACGTCGGCGCATCGACCAGGAAGGCGTTGCCGATCCAGTAGAGCCCCGGCACGAAATAGCCGAGCCCGAACCAGAAGCCTGACAACGCGGCCGCGGACACGCCGCGCCGTTTTCCGGCCGCCGCACCATCGATCAGCCAGACTACGACCGGAAAGGTTAGGAACAGCACCGGCCATGCATTGAACGGCGCCATCGCGAACGTCGACAGCATGCCCGCCGAAAGCGCGATGACGGCGCGCTTCCATCCCCAGGCCAGGATGATCGAAAGACCGGCGGCGCGGAGTTTGCTGGAGGATATCACCGCGAGCCGGCTCCATCGCCGGAGGTCGGCCGCGCATTGTCGATGGCCTGCGGCGCGTTCGTATCCGGCGGGACCTCGCGGCGGCCTCGCTCGCGCGACGTGCGCGCCGCGGGACGTTCCTTGCGGATGCCGATCCGCAGGCGCTTGACCCGCCGCGGATCGGCATCGAGCACCTCGATCTCAAAATTGCCCGGACCGGCAATGATCTCGCCGCGCACCGGCAGACGGCCGACCTGCGACACCAGATAGCCGCCCAGCGTCTCGACTTCCTCGCCCGCCTCGCCGGGGACGAATTCCTCGCCGATCATCGTGCGGGCGTCCTCGAGGCTGGCGCGGGCGTCCGCGATGAATGAATTGTCGGCCTGACGCACGATTGACGGAGGCTCGTCGCTGTCGTGCTCGTCGTCGATCTCGCCAACGATCTGCTCGACGATGTCCTCGATCGACACCAGTCCGTCGGTGCCGCCATATTCGTCCACCACCAGCGCCAGATGGATGCGCGAGGCCTGCATCTGCGCCAGGAGATCGATCGCCCGCATCGACGGCGGCACGTACAGAAGCTTGCGGATGATGTTGGCGTCCGCCAGCGGCAATGCGAGGTCGACGGCGCGCAAGTCGAGGCCCGCCGGGAACGGCTTCTTGCGCCGGGGCTTGCTGGTGTCTCCGACGCGCGCCTTCGCGGTCATGAACGCCAGGAGGTCGCGGATGTGGACGATGCCTTCGGGATCATCGAGGGTTTCGTTGTAGACCACGAGGCGCGAATGCGCCGCGCTCTCGAACAGGCTCATTAGTTCGCCGAGCGGAATATCGCGCTTCACGGCGACGATATCAGCGCGATGCACCATCACGTCGGCGATGCGCCGATCGTGCAGGCCGAGGATATTGCGCAGCATGGTGCGCTCGATCGCAGAAAAGCCCGCATCGTCCGGGGTGGATGTATCGAGCACGACCTGAAGATCGGCGCGGACCGATCCCGGCTTCCAGCCGAACAGGGTGCGGATCACCCGCATCAGCCAGTTGTCGGCGGCGGGACGCAGCACTTCGCCTTCCTGCACCACCACCGGCAGATTGCGCGTATCGCGCGGGTTGTCGTGCGTAGGGTCGGAGTCCGGCATCTCAGTCCATCCGCTCCCGGTCCGCATAGGGATCGGGAATGCCGAGCTGCGCAAGGATCTCCTGTTCGAGACTTTCCATGGCTTCGGCGTCGGCGTCTTTCTCGTGGTTGTAACCGATCAAATGCAGGAACCCGTGGACCGCAAGGTGGCTGAGGTGATGATCGAACGGCTTTTGTTCGTCATCGGCCTCCTTGCGCGTGGTCTCGTAGGCGATGGCGATGTCGCCGAGCATCCGCGGAATCTCGGACGGCGTGGCCGTGCCGGTCGGCTGCAGCGCGGGAAACGACAACACGTTGGTCGGCTTGTCGATGCCGCGCCAGTTGCTGTTTAGCGTGCGGATCCCGGAATCGTCGGTCAGCATGACAGCGAGTTCGGCCTCGCCGACATCGGCGTCGGCGATCTCGGCCGCGGCATTGATGGCGCGATGGATCACCGCCTCGGCGTCCGGCTCGGTCTGCCAGCAATCGGCGACGACGAGTACTTCGGTGAGGGGAAGGGCGGACGACACGAACGTTCCAGAGGTTAGCGTTCCAGGGGTTTGCATTGCAGTGTTCGGGTTACGGCCGGGGCCTGCCAGCGGCAGGTCCACGGCCGAAGATTCCATTTTCAAGGTTTGGCGGTTGCCGGTTTTTGCGGCAGTCCCTCATAGGCGGCGACGATCCGCGCCACCAGTTCATGGCGGACGACGTCCTCCGCGGTGAATTTCACCTGCGCGATGCCCTCGACACCGTCGAGCAGCCTGGAGGCTTCGGCAAGCCCCGAGGTCTGGCCGGGCGGCAGGTCGACCTGCGAAGGATCGCCGGTGATGATCATGCGGCTATTCTCGCCAAGCCGGGTCAGGAACATCTTCATCTGCATCGAAGTGGTGTTCTGCGCTTCGTCCAGGATGACGACGGCATTGGTCAGGGTGCGGCCGCGCATGAACGCCAGCGGCGCGATCTCGATTTCACCGGCCTGCAGCGCCCGCTCCACGATCCGCGAATCCATCAGATCGTACAGCGCGTCATAGATCGGCCGCAGGTACGGATCGACCTTTTCTCGCAAGTCGCCGGGCAGAAAGCCGAGCCGCTCGCCGGCTTCGACCGCGGGCCGTGTCAGGATGATGCGATCGACTTCCTTGCGTTCGAACAACTGCGCGGCATGGGCGACCGCCAGCCAGGTCTTGCCGGTACCGGCGGGGCCGACGCCGAACACCAGCTCGTGGCGCTTCAACGCACGGATGTAGGAATCCTGCGCGGCGGTGCGTGCCCGCACCGGACGCTTGCGCAGATTGATGGTCTCGAACGTGGGCTTGGCGGTCTTGGCGTCGAACTCGAACAGCGAGCCCTGCGCGATCACGGCGCGGATCGCGCCCTCGACCTCGCCCTGCGAGAGATCGTGACCCTGCAAAGCCTGCGCATAGAGCGTTTCCAGCACGCGCCGCGCGGAATCGCAGCCGTCGCGGGAGCCTGCGATGGTGATGTGGTTGCCGCGGGAATCGACGACAACGCCGAGCCGCCGTTCGATCAGCGCCAGATTCTGGCCGTAGGGGCCAACGAGCGCGGAAGCAGCGCGGTTGTCGTCGAAGTCGATGACGACCTGGGTCTCGGGCGGAATTTGCATGTCGCGGTCAAATTTGCGGCTGGGAGCGAGCGAAGGCGAATCCGATGCGCTTTTTGGCAAGGGTTCAGGCTCCCATGATCTTTTTGAGAAGAACGGGTCAATTGAGGAGAAACGGTCGCTGGTGAAATATCTGAGGGCATCGGCCGCGCGGAGGGACGAGCGAGTTCGCCGAGCAGGCTGTATCGCTCTAGGCTCGCGATGGTAACCGGCAGCACCCGTCCGATAATGTCGGGTGACGCAAACACATGGGCGGGCTGAAGCCAGGCGGTGCGGCCGACGATCTGGCCGGGATTGCGGGCCGTGCGTTCGAACAGCACATCGACGGTGTTGCCAATCATCGCCTTGTTGAAGGCCGATTGCTGGCTGTCGATCAATTCCTGGAGCCGCACCAATCGCTCGTCCATCTCAGCCGCTGACACCGTCTCCCGCATGTCCGCCGCCGGCGTGCCGGGCCGCGGCGAATATTTGAACGAATAAGCCGCAGCGTACCCGATTTGCATGACAAGTGCGAGGGTTGCAGCAAATTCTCCCTCGGTTTCGCCGGGGAAACCGACGATAAAATCCGATGAAAATGCAATATCTTGGCGCGCCTCACGAAAACGGTCGATGACGCGGCGGTAATCATCGGCGGTATGCTTGCGGTTCATGGCAGAAAGGATGCGGTCGGCGCCGGACTGTACCGGAAGGTGCACGAACGGCATGAGCGCGGGGAGATCGCGATGGGCCATGATTAGCGAATCATCGACATCGCGGGGGTGGCTGGTCGAATAGCGCAGCCGCACGATACCCTCGATTTCGGCGAGGCGGTGCAACAGCTTGCCAAGCGGCCACGTCCGTCCGTCCGGACCTTCGCCGTGATAGGCGTTGACGTTCTGCCCAATGAGGGTGATCTCGCGCACGCCGTTGTCGGCGAGCCGCTTCACGTCGTCGACGATCTTTGCGACCGGGCGCGAAACTTCCGCGCCGCGCGTATAGGGCACCACGCAGAAGGTGCAGAATTTGTCGCAGCCTTCCTGCACCGTGACGAAGGCGGAGATGCCGCGTGCGCGGATCGCATCCGGCTTGGGCTGCGGCAGGAAGCCGAACTTGTCCTCGATCGGGAATTCGGTCTCCAGCGCGCGGCCATGGCTTTTCGCGCGCTCCAGTAGCTGCGGTAAATGATGATAGCTCTGCGGTCCGACCACGACATCGACAACGGGTGCGCGGCGGATGATCTCCGCGCCCTCGGCCTGCGCGACGCAGCCCGCGACCGCAATCCGCATCTCGCGGCCATTGCGTGCCGCTTCATCCTTGGCGACACGCAGCCGCCCGAGTTCGGAGTAAACCTTCTCGGAAGCCTTCTCGCGGATATGGCAGGTGTTGAGGATCACCAAGTCCGCATCCTCGGCGCTTGCTGTCTCGACAAATCCCTCGCCCGCCAGCGTGTCCGCCATGCGTTGCGCATCGTAGACGTTCATCTGGCAGCCATATGACTTGATATGCAGCTTGCGCGGCGGCTTCATGGAACCTTGAGTGCTGGGTTTGAAATGGCGCCAATCCGGCGCGAGGCTTAGTTATAGGCTAAACCGCTGGAAATCCAGCGATCTGGCCCGGTTTTTGGCCGATCTGGGCGATCAAATCGGGCAATTGCCGCATATCGTCGAACGTCGCAGTGGCCCCGGCCGCGCGCAGGCTGTCGCCGTAACCGGGGCGGCAGTGGCTGCCGCCGTGAAACCCGAGCACGGGCATCCCGGCCGCGATGGCGCCTACGATGCCGGCGAGGCTGTCCTCGATCACGAGGCACCGCGCTGGCGCGGTCTGCATCTGCTCGGCCGCAAACAGAAACAGATCTGGTGCCGGCTTGCCATGGCGCACCTGTGCCGCTGAAAAAATATGCGGCGCGAACCGATCGTACAAACCAACGCGATTGAGGCTGGCGCTGATTTTCTCCGGCGGCCCGCTCGATGCGACGCAGATGGGCAGTGCAATCTGGGCCAGCACTTCGCAGATATGGGGCGTGGCTTCCAGCGAAGTCGCAAATAATCGGAAAATCTCGGCGTATGTCTGGGACTGAAAGTCGTCGGGCAGACTGCGGCCGAGCTCGGCTTCAACTTCTAGCGTCGCCTGACGCATCGAGCGGCCGAGAAACCGCTCGAGCACCTGTTCCGCCGTGATAGGATAGCCGTGACGCGTCAGCGTCTCCGCATGCGCGCGGCATGAAATGATTTCGCTGTCGACCAGCACGCCGTCGCAATCGAAGATGATGAGATCAAAATTCACGAAAACTAGGTTTTGTCTTCGTCGAGCGGGACGCAATACAGTTCCAGCCGGTGATCGACCAGCTTGTAGCCGAGCTTGCGGGCGATCTCGGCCTGCAGTTTCTCGATCTCCTCGGAGGTGAACTCGATCACCTTGCCGTCGCGCAGGTTGATCAGATGGTCGTGGTGGCTGTCGGGCATCTGCTCGTAGCGCGCCCGGCCCTCACGGAAATCGTGCCGCTCGATAATCCCCGCATCTTCGAACAGCTTGACGGTGCGGTACACCGTCGAGATCGAAATCTTGTCGTCGACGGCGACGCAGCGCCGGTAAAGTTCCTCGACATCGGGATGGTCAACCGAATCCGCCAGCACGCGCGCGATGACGCGGCGCTGTTCGGTCATGCGCATGCCGGTGGCCGCGCAGCGTGCCTCGATGCCGGTATTTTTGTGCGCAGACGGGGATTTCAGTGGGGGCATGATCTCTGGGCCTTGGGACGGCAGGTCGGGGCTGTTGTGCCACCGCGTGCATATTACGACAAGTCACGCCGCATCAGAAGCGCGTTCAATTGCGCCTCGCCCGCCTGCTGGTAATAGCGTTCCCGGCGGCCAACGACGCCGAATCCGGCCCATTCGTACAGCTTCCGCGCCGGCTGATTATTTTCTTCGACCTCGAGGAAGATGGTGCGCACGCCGCGCCCGGCGAGATGGCCCAGATGAGTCAGCAGCAGGTTGCGCGACAGGCCGCGGCCACGCTCGGTCGCATCGATGGCGATTGACAGGATTTCGGCCTCGTCGGCGGCCAGGCGCGACACCGCAAAGCCGATGATCTTGCGTCCCTGTCTTAATCGATGAACCAGCGTATTGCGCTCGCGCAGCATCACCTCGAATTCGCCTTCGCCCCAGCCGCGGTGAAACGACGCGCCATGTAGTTGCGCTAGGCGCGCCGCATCGCGCGGGCTGGCCGGTTCGACCACGGCCTTGCCGCCGCCCCATGTTGGCAAGCCACGCCATCATGATGGCGTGGCTTGCGTGGCGTTGGGTAGCGAATCCTTTGGCGGCTTGGCGTCGGGCGCGCGCAGATAATAGGGCCGGGCCGGCGCCGTCTCGGGATTGAGCGCAGCACCCAGCCACGCCACCCAGGCGATGTCGGGCGCGGGCAGGGGATCGATCTTGACCGGCGGCGGCGCATCGGCCGGCCAGCGGTCGGCCAGGATTCTTGCGGCGTTGCCGACCAGATGCGGTGCGCCGAAGCGTGCCGCGTCGAGCGCTTCCGCGATCGGCGCCACTCGCGCCTTGATCAATGAACTGCCGTCGCCGGCCACCACCTGGAAATAGACATGATCGTGCCGCGCATCGACGGCTGATATCACCGGATGCTCGCTATTCTCGCTGACGATGGGGGCGGCAAAGGCGGTCAGTGTCGTTACGCCGACGACCGGCTTGCCGGCGGCCAGCGCGATGCCGCGGGCAGCGGAAAGGCCGACGCGCAATCCGGTAAAGCTGCCGGGGCCTGCCGTCGCCGCGATGCGGTCGAGGTCCGTAAACGCGACGCCCGAAGCCTTCACCACGCGCGCGATCAGCGGCATCAGGGCTTCGGCATGGCCGCGCTTCATCGCCTGCGATTCCTGGGCGATGAGCTTGCTCGCAGCCGTGTCGAGCACCGCCGCGGCGCAGGCATCGAGCGCAGTATCGATGGCGAGGATCAGCATCGGCCCTTAATTCTCGTCATGCCTGCCCAAAAGCGCGAAGCGCGTCTTCGCGCTGGAGGGCATCCACGTCCGTTTCCGTCACTACAAGACAAGACGTAGATGGCCGGGACAAGCCCGGCCATGACGAAAATCCTGGAGTTCATACGCCAGATACGGCCGATCAGCCGGTTACACCGGCCGGACTTCGACCACGTCGGGCACGAAATGCCTCAGGAGATTCTGGATGCCATGCTGCAACGTCGCTGTCGATGATGGGCAGCCCGCGCAGGAGCCCTTCATGTTGAGATAGACGACGCCGTCCTTGAAGCCGCGGAAGGTGATGTCGCCGCCGTCATTGGCGACCGCGGGACGTACCCGCGTCTCGATCAGGTCCTTGATGGTCGCGACCGTGTCGGCATCGGACTCATTGAAGAACTCGTCTTGTTCATCCGCCGCCTCGTCATTGCCGGCCGTGCCGTCCGCCAGCAGCGGCGCGCCGGACATGTAGTGCTCCATGATGGCGCCGAGGATCGCGGGCTTGAGGTGCTGCCACTCGCCGTCCGTCTTGGTCACGGTGACGAAATCATAGCCATAGAACACGCTCGCGACGCCGGGCACGCCGAACAGTCGCTCGGCCAGCGGCGAGCGCGTGGCGGCTTCACGGTTGGCGAATTCCATCGTGCCGGTGTCGAGCACGGTTCGGCCCGGAATGAATTTCAGGGTGGCGGGATTGGGCGTGGCTTCGGTCTGGATGAACATGCGTTTTTCTCCGGCGTCGCCGGTTCAAGGCCGGCGCGTGAGGCTCCCTTAGCAGATGGCGATGGCGAACGCACGGTCAAGGGGCGCAAAACAGCAATTCTGCTGATGCATCAAGCCTTAAGACAGGCCGTCGATGTCGGAATCGCTGAGATCGCCGGGAACGATGACGACCGGAATCGGGAAGGAACCGGCGACCTGCGCCATCATACTGATCAGGGGCCGGGGCCTTCGGGGCCCGGATTGGCCGCCAGCACCAGCATCGAAATATCGACGTCCTTGTCGATCACGTCGAGAATCTGCGCGGTCGGATCGCCCTCGCGAATCACCCGCTCCGGCGTGATCGCGGCAATGCCGTTGGCGCGCCCGGAAGCGCGGTCGAGCGCCTCGTTGGCGGCCTCCTCGGCCTCGGCGCGCATGATGTCGGCAACGCCCAGCCATTGCTGGTTCTGGTCCTCGATGGCGATGATGCGCAGCATCACCACGCCGCCGCCGACACGTATGGCCCAGCGGCTGGCGTAATAGACCGCGCGGTCCCACTCCGCGGTGTCGTCAACGATGACAAGGCATTTTGGCTTGTGACCCGTCTCGTAGCTTCGTCGCTGGGTGGTCATGCATGTCCCGGTGCTGCGCCAAACCGACGCATCGTGCCACGGCGCAGCCGCCTTCGACAAGCGGCGTTGCGGTTCATCCTTAGGTGGAGAAACTCAGGGCCTGCGGATAAAGCCGACGATGTCCTTGGCCTTGTTCATGGTTTCCGCAGCGATCGCCTGCGCGCGTTCCGCGCCGTCGACCAGAATAGAATCGACATGACCGGGGTCGGCGACCAGCCGCTTCATCTCGGAGGCGATCGGCGAGAGTTTCGTCACGCAGAGTTCCACCAGCGCGTTCTTGAAGCCGGAGAATTGCCCGCCGCCGAATTCGCTCAGCACACTGGCCTTGCTGCGCCCGGCCAGCGCCGCATAGATGCCGACGAGATTGTCGGCCTCGGGCCTCGCCTCTAACCCTTTTTCTTCCGACGGCAACGGTTCCGGATCGGTCTTCGCCTTGCGGATTTTCTGCGCGATAGTGTCGGCGTCGTCGGTCAGGTTGATCCGCGAATTATCTGACGAATCCGATTTCGACATCTTCTTGGTGCCGTCGCGAAGCGACATCACCCGCGTCGCAGGCCCGGTGATCAAGGGTTCCGGCAAGGGAAAGAACAATCCGTCATTGAAGCCGTGGCCGCGGATCGAGTCGCCAAAATCATTGTTGAACTTTTGCGCGATGTCGCGCGACAGCTCGAGATGCTGCTTCTGGTCCTCGCCAACCGGCACATGGGTGGCGCGATACACCAGAATGTCGGCCGCCATCAGCACCGGATAGTCGTAGAGACCCACCGATGCCGCCTCGCGATCCTTGCCGGCCTTCTCCTTGAACTGCGTCATGCGGCTGAGCCAGCCGACGCGCGCGACGCAATTGAAGATCCAGGCGAGCTCGGCATGGCCCGAGACCTGGCTCTGGTTGAACACGATATGCTTGTTCGGGTCGATGCCGGCGGCGATGAAGGCGGCCGTCACCTCGCGGGTGTTGCGCGCGAGTTCGGCCGGGCCGCCCCAGACGTCCAGGCCTTGCGTGATCGCGTGCATGTCGACGACGCAATAGATGCAGTTATGCGTATCCTGCAGCTTCACGAAATTGACGATCGCGCCGAGGTAATTGCCGAGATGCAGATTGCCCGTCGGCTGGACGCCTGAAAATACCCGTTCAATAAAAGCCATTGTCAGCTTCCCGAGGATGCCTGTTTCGCGCCGTCGTTTGCCACGCAGGGGCTATCAGCGCAAGCCGCCAGATGCATCCGCGTAGTTAGCCGTCATCCTGAGGTGCGAGCGTAGCGAGCCTCGAAGGATGGGCCACGGGCCGTGCTCATCCTTCGAGGCGCGCAAGAGCGCGCACCTCCAGCGACAACGGCGAAGCCGTTGCGCGGGGATAACGGCTGATTCAGCTAGAAGTCATCACGGTCTAGCGGCCGGATTGCCTGACGGCGTTAACCGCCTCGCGCCAGCCGGTGACGCCGAAAAGCCGCAGAAGCAGGCCGTAGGTCGCTATTCCCGCAGCGATCACGATCAGCAACGCCACCGCCTGCGCAAGGCCGTGCGCGCCCGAGGCGAGCGCAGGTGTCAATCGCACGGCACACCACAGCAGCGCTCCCATGGCGAGCGCCGCCATGACGATACGCGGCAGCCGCCGCCTCGCGCCGGCATCGATCGAAAAGCCAAACGTCTCTGCGCCCCTGCGTATCAGGCTGAACGCGATGCTCCACGCGCCCAGCGCAATCGCCGCGGCAATGCCGTCGGCGCCGAACCAGTGGCCGAGCAGGAAGGCGGCCGCGATCGCCAGCACCACGCCCTTCAGGGTCGCCACCAGCGGCGTGATCGTATCCTCGCGAGCGAAGAACGCCGGCGACAGCGCTTTTACGAGCACGTGCGCCGGCAGCGCCAGCGTCAGCCACATCAGCGCGCGGGCAGTGGCTGCGGTATCGGCGGCGGTGAAGGCGCCGTGCTCGAACAATAGCCGCACAATCGGCTCGCTCAGCACGATCAGCCCGAGGGTTGCCGGCAGCGCGAGGCCAACCGCGAGTTCGAGGCCGCGCGATTCCGCATGCGCGACGCTAACGCGATCCTCAGCTCGTACCGCGCGCGTCAATTCCGGGATCAGCACCGTGCCCATGGCGACGCCGACAATGCCGAGCGGCAGTTCGACGAGACGATTGGCGAAATAGAGCCACGACACCGCCGACGGCGACGACGACGCGATGATGGCGCCCGCGACCATCAGCAATTGCGGTGCGCTCGACGCCATCATGCCCGGCACGGCCTTGCCGAGAAAGCCGCGTATTTCCGTATCGAAAGAAATCCGCAACGGCGTTGCGATGCCTTTGCCACGGCGCAACACCAGCACCGATAACTGCAACAACCCGGCGACGCCGACGGTTGCCGCGATGATCAGCGCGGCCTGCACAGCGCCTTGCGGAAACATCATCAGCGCGGCCATGACCGCGATCAGCGCGATGTTGAACAGCAGCGGCGAGAACGCCGTCAGTGCAAAGCGGCCTTGCGCGTTCAACAGCGCCATCATGACCGTCACCGGCCCGGCAAAGGCGAGATACGGCAGCATCAGCCGCGCATTGCCTGTGGCGAGCTGCAGCGTCTCGCGGCCGGAAAACCCCGGCGCCAGCGCGGTGATGACAAACGGCATCATCAGCGCCAGCAACGCCGTCGCCGCAATCAATGCCGCCGTGACGGTGCCGAGCACGCGCCCGGCGAATGCCGCCGCCGCCACCACGCCATCAGTCTCGCGCACGCGCAGCCATGCCGGCACCAGCGCCGCGTTCAGCCCGCCCTCGGTCAGCAACCGTCGCACGACATTGACCAGTTGAAACGCCGCCAGGAACGCATCCGCGACCGGACCCGCGCCGAGCAGCGCCGCGACCAGCGAATCGCGCACGAATCCGAGCAGCCGCGAAGCCAACGTTCCCGAAGATACCGTGAGGAAGGAGCGGATCATTGGCGGGGTGTATAGCAGCCGCTTCGCTTGCTGGCAGTAGCCCCGTCATCCTGAGGTGCGAGCGCAGCGAGCCTCGAAGGATGTGCGGCCCGGACCGTGGCCGTTCATCCTTCGAGACGCCGCTCCGCGGCTCCTCAGGATGACGGGTTGGCGGGGTCCAATCTGTCCCGCGCCAGCGGTCGCTTCCTTGCTGGCGCCATGCCGATCTGGTAGGCCGCAGCCTTTCGTAAATCGCCGTAAACAGGACGGATCGATGACTGACGCAAAATACGACGTTCTCGGGATCGGCAATGCGATTTTCGATGTGTTCGCGCAAACCGATGAGAAATTCCTGGTCGATCACGGCATGGCCAAGGGCAGCATGGCGCTGATCGACGAGGCCCGCGCCGCGTCGATCTACCGCGACATGGGGCCGGCGACAGAAGTATCCGGCGGCTCGGGCGCCAACACCATCGTGGGTTTGGCCAGTTTCGGCGCCCGCACCGCCTTTATCGGCAAGGTCAAGAACGACCAGATCGGCGGCCTCTACACCCACGACATCCGCGCCGCGGGCATCGCCTTCGAGACCAAAGCGGCATCTGATGGCCCCGCCACCGGCTGCTCCTATATCCTGGTGACGCCGGACGGCGAGCGCACCATGAACACCTATCTCGGCGCGGCGCAGGACCTGATGCCTTCTGATATCGACGCAGCCGAGATCGCGGCCTCGCGCATCGTCTATCTCGAAGGCTATCTCTGGGATCCCCAAAACGCCAAGGAAGCCTTCGTCAAGGCAGCGAGCATCGCGCACGCCGCCGGGCGCCAGGTGGCGCTGACGCTGTCGGATTCGTTCTGTGTCGATCGCTATCGTGATGAGTTTCTCGATCTGATGCGCAAAGGCACCGTCGATCTCGTGTTCGCCAACGAGACCGAGCTGCACTCGCTGTACCAGACCTCGGATTTCGAGGGCGCGCTGAAGCAGTTTCGCGCCGACACCAGGCTCGGGGTAGTCACCCGCAGCGAGAGGGGCTGCGTGGTGGCCGCAAAGGACGGCGTCGTGGCCGTCCCGGCATTCCCGATTCAAAAGCTAGTCGACACCACCGGCGCCGGCGACCTGTTCGCCGCCGGCTTCCTGTTCGGCCTCGTCCGCAACGCGGGCTATGAAGCTTGCGGCCGGCTCGGGGCGCTCGCCGCGGCGGAGGTGATCCAGCACATCGGCGCACGGCCGCAGGTGTCGCTGAAGGATTTGGCGATGCAGAACGGGTTGCCGGTGTAGGGCGGTTAGGGAGAGGGCACGACCTCTCTGCCGTCATCAGTCGTCATGCCCGGGCTTGACCCGGGCATCCACGTCTTGGCGCGCGCGCCTCGCGCGGCTTATGCCGCCTTTTTCAGGGGTCGCGCGCGTTCAATCCGTTTGCGTTCACGCGGGGAATTCATCGCTTCCCACAGATCGCTTCGCCGCTGCACGTTGAGCCAGAAATCCGGGCTGTTGCCGAACACGCGCGCGAGAATGAGCGCTGTCGCCGCGGTCACATTGCGACGATCATTGCACAGCTCATTGACGTGCTTGCGTTGCACACCCATGGCTTCAGCCAGCGCGCCTTGCGTCAGGCCGATCGGCTTCATGAATTCCTCCACCAGAATTTCGCCAATCGTCGCCGGTTTGCGTTTTGTCATCAACATGGCTTGCCTCACACGTAGCTGTGATCGTCGAGATATACGTCTTTCGCTTCGCCCCGACCGCTATCCCATCGAAAAACCAACCGCCATCGTTTGTTGACTCGGATCGAGTGGAGGCCGTCAAGATTACCTCGCAGCTTCTCAAAATGGTTGCTGGGCGGCGATCTCAAATCGCGATCCGTTGTCGCATCGTCGATCATCTGGATCTTGCGGAACAGGCGATCTTCCAGATCGGACGGGATTTTCTTCGATCGGACGTTATTGACGAAGAACTCACGCAACCAGTCGTTCCGGAAGCTCAAGATCATGCCGCTGCCCCATCTGAGGCAGTGTACCACACCATGACCCAGAATCGCAAGGCGATCACTGTGTGCTTCATAAGGCGATCACTGTGTGCTTCATATTGTCCGCGCGGTTCGGTCTAACGCCATCGCCGATGTGTCCCGAACCACTTTGCGCGCGCCACGCAACGAACCGCTGTCCTCTCTTTTTTCACGCCGTCTTTGCCGCCTTCAACCCCAGCTTCGCTTCCACCGCCTCGCGCATCAGAAACTTCTGGATCTTGCCGGTCACCGTCATCGGAAACTCGTCGACGAATTCGACATAGCGCGGGATTTTGTTGTGGGCGATCTGGCCGTGGCAGAAGGCGCGGACGTCGTCGGCGGTGAGGGTCTCGCCCGGCCGGGTGCGGATCCAGGCGCAGAGCTCCTCGCCGTAGCGATCATCCGCAACGCCGAAAATCTGCACGTCCTGGATTTTGGGATGCCGATAGAGGAATTCCTCGATCTCGCGCGGATAGAGGTTTTCGCCGCCGCGGATCACCATGTCCTTGATGCGGCCGACGATGTTGCAATAGCCTTCCGCGTCGATGATGGCGATGTCGCCGGTGTGCATCCACCCCTTGGCGTCGAGCACGTCGGCGGTCTTTTCGGCCTCGTCCCAATAGCCCAGCATGACGCTGTAGCCGCGGGTGCAGAGTTCGCCACGTTCGCCGCGTGGCACCACGCGCCCCTCGAGATCGACGACCTTGACCTCGACATGCGGATGGATGCGCCCGACGGTCGACACCCGCCGCTCCAGCGGATCGTCCGTCGCGCTCTGAAAACTCACCGGCGAGGTTTCGGTCATGCCATAGGCGATGGTCACCTCGCCCATGTTCATCTCGTTGTTGACGCGCTTCATCACCTCGATCGGGCAGGGGGCGCCGGCCATGATACCGGTACGCAGCGATTTCAGGTTGAAGCGCGCAAACTCCGGATGATCGAGTTCGGCAATGAACATCGTGGGCACACCATAGAGCGCGGTGCATTTCTCGCGCTCGATGGTCTCAAGCGTCGTCAGCGGATCAAAGCCTTCGCCCGGATAGACCATGGCCGCGCCGAGCGTGACGGAAGCGAGGTTGCCCATCACCATGCCGAAGCAGTGATAGAGCGGCACGGGAATGCAGATGCGGTCCTGCTCGGTCAGGCGCATCGCGCGGCCGACGAAATAGCCGTTGTTGAGGATGTTGTGATGCGTCAGCGTCACGCCCTTCGGCGAGCCCGTGGTGCCGCTGGTGAATTGAATATTGACCGGGTCGTCGAACTGCAGCGTCCTGGCGAGTTCTGCAAGCTGCTCGCGGTGCCGCGCGCCGCCCATGCCGGCCACGTCGGCGAAGGCGATGGTGCCGGGCGACTTGGGTCCGCCGATCTGGATCACCGCGCGCAGTTGCGGCAGCCGCGCCGCCTGCAGGTCGCCCGGCTGCGATGTGGCAAGCTCGGGCAGCAGCGTGTTCAGCATCGCCATATAGTTGGAGGTCTTAAACGCGGTCGCGGTGACGATCGCGGCGCAGCCGACTTTTGCCAGCGCGAATTCGAGTTCGCTCAGGCGGTAGGCGGGATTGATGGTGACGAGAATGAGCCCCGCCTTGGCGGCGGCGAATTGCGTCAGCGTCCATTCAGGACGGTTCAGCGACCACACCCCGATCCGGGCGCCGCGTTCGAGGCCGAGCGCGAGAAACCCCGCCGCCAGCGCGTCGACGCGCTCGGCAAATTCCTTCCATGTCCACCGCACATCATAGCTCGGCGATGCCAGCGCCTCGCGATCGCCCCAGCGCGCCGCCGCCCGATCGAGGCAGCGCCCGATGGTGTCGCCCAGCAGCGGCGCGTCGGCGATACCGCAGACGTAGCTATGCATGATTTTGGTCAAATCGGTGTCTCCAAGTATATCGGTGTCTCCAAGTATGAAGTCCGCAAGTATGACAGAAGAAATTCGCGGCGCATTCCGCTACGCCCTCCGCCGCAAGGGGGGGAATGGAGGGAGCGCGCCGTGACCCACCGGAGAAAGGGCGATCACGCCGTCTTCTGCAATCAAGCCGCCTTCTGCCCGGCATCGAGCCCGGCATAAACACCTTGTTCAAAGCCCGCAAAGGCTTCCAGGGCCTTGGCGTCGGCGAACGGCAACAGCTGCATCAGGATCACGCCGGCGACGTCGCGCGCCGGGTCGATCCAGAAATAGGTGTTGGCGAGACCGGCCCAGGCGAGGCTGCCGGCGCTGCGGCCTTCCGGCGTCTTGGCGGTGTTGATGAGGAAGGAGAGGCCCCACTTCTTGACGATATCAGGAAAGAGATCGACGTCGTTGGTGTACATGGGCGCCACCGTGGTCATCTTGCCCATGGTGAGATCGCCGATGTTGTTCTGGGTCATCAGCGCCACCGTCTCGGGCTTCAAGAGCTGGTTGCCGTTGCCGCGGCCCTGGTTGAGGATCATCTGGGTGAACTTGATGTAATCGGCCGCCGTGCCGTAGAGGCCGCCGCCACCCATGTGAAACTCCGGATTCTGTTCGAGTTCGAACGGGATCGGCGCCAGCGATCCGTCCTCGCCGCGGGCATGCATGCCGACCAGCCGCTGGCGCATGTCTTCGGTGATCTTGAAAGCGGTGTCGTTCATGCCGAGCGGGGCGAGCATGTGATCGCGCAGGTAGGCATCAAGCCGCTTGCCGCTCACCGCTTCCACCGCTTTGCCGACGAAATCGATGTTGGTGCCGTATTCCCAGCGCGTGCCCGGGTCGCTCGCGAGCGGCGTCTTCAGCGCGGCGTTCAGGCAGGTGGTGATGGCGGGAGTGCCGGTCTTCTCCAGATACTGCGCGCAGTCGCCGTTCCACATGTTGTAGGCGAAGCCGGCGGTGTGGGTCATGAGATGGCGCAGCGTGATCGGCTTTGTGGCGGGGCGAAGCTTTGGCTCGCCGCTGGCGTCAAAGCCTTCCAGCACCTGCGGGGAGGCCAGATCGGGCAACAGCTTGCCGATCGGCTCGTCCAGCGAAAGCTTGCCCTGTTCCACCAGTTGCATGCCGGCGGCCGTGGTGATGGCTTTGGTCATGGAAGCGATCCAGAACACGCTGTCGGCGGTCATCGGGTCATCCCTGGACAGGTCGCGCTTGCCGAACGCGTCCTGGTAGATCACCTCGCTGCCGGTTGCAGCCATCGCGACCACGCCGGGAATCTCCCTGGCTTCGCATTTCTGACGCAGAATCTGATCGATCTGGGCTTTGCTTTGCATGGGTCACCTCCCGCTGAATTTTTTATGGAGTGCGGCGATCTTCCTCCCGGCCGCCCGATCCCGCAAGCGCTTCTCAGTCAGCGCTCGTCGATCCGGCGCTCGTGCGCCGCGGTGTCGTGATGGGGCAGGCGGCGTGGGCAGCCGGGCGAAACGCTGCGCGGCACAAAACTGCAACACTTCGCCACAATCCGCGGTGGATGGCTGGCTATCTCGGTGACCCGAACAGGCATCCACGATAACGTGATTTCGCCACGATTTCCGACACCGAATTTTTGCAGTAAAGCATTCAGATTCCAGCGAAAACGTTGCCCGTAGGCTGGATGATTTGACGAAAAATAGCCGCATTTTCTAACGTTGCGAGGGCTGCGCGATGATCTCGACCTGGAGTGAATGGAAGCGTTACCCCCGCCCCGGACGCGGCGAAAATATCGAAGCCCCGATTACCCCCGGTCTGTATGAAGCCCGCTATGTCGGCACCGGTGCGTTGCACTCGTTCGAGGCGGTCGACAACGTCGCGCAGGCCCTCGCCCTTCTGTCAGTTGGCTCCAGGTCATGGTTCGGCCGCCGCGATCCCGCCAAGCTGCCCGACCTCGAATACCGCACCTGCGCAACGTCCTCAAAGGCCGACGCCAAGGCCGCCGCGCAACGCATGATCAGCCGCCGCGAAACCTATATGAACGGCGTGGCGTAATCGACGCCGTCATTCCGGGGCGATGCGCAGCATCGAACCCGGAATCTCGAGATTCCGGGTCTGGTGCTGCGCACCATCCCGGAATGACGCGCACTACTGATGATCCCTGAGGGTGATCATCCTCAAAATTGGTTGAAGCAGGGCTGCATCTGTCGCCGATGCACTGCCGCCGGTTTGGGCCTATACTTGGCTCAATATCCCAAGAAAATCCGAGGAGTAACGCCATGAACCCGCTCGTTGCCGCACGTGCTTCGAAAGCCTCTCAGTCCTCGCTGCACGACCGCCTGAAGGATCCCTCGCTGCTGCGCGACCGCTGCTACATCGACGGCGCCTGGGTCGGCACCCCAGCCAATCCCGTCACCAATCCTGTCAACGGCGTCGAGCTTGCGAAAGTGCCGAAGCTCGGCACCGCCGAAGCCACGCAGGCGGTGGAAGCCGCCGAGCGCGCGTTCCCGGCCTGGGCCAAGCTCACGGCAAAACAGCGCTCCAACATTTTGCGCAAATGGTTCGACTTGATTGTCGCCAACCGCGAAGACCTCGCCCTGATCCTCACCTCGGAGCAGGGCAAGCCGCTGGCGGAAGCGCTCGGTGAAGTCGATATCGGCGGCGCCTATGTCGAATTTTTCGCCGAGGAAGCCCGCCGCGTCTATGGGGAAACCATTCCGACCCAGCGGCCGGATGCGCGGCTGCTCGCGATCAAGCAGCCGATCGGCGTCTGCGGCGCCATCACGCCGTGGAATTTCCCGTGCTCGATGATCACCCGCAAAGTCTCGCCGGCGCTCGCCGCGGGCTGCACCGTCGTGCTCAAGCCCGCCAATGAAACGCCGCTGACCGCGCTGGCTCTGGTCGCGCTCGCCGAAAAGGCCGGCGTGCCGAAGGGCGTGTTCAACATTCTCACCGGCAATTCGTCTGCGATTGGCAAGGTGCTGTGCGAACATCCCGCGGTGCGCTTCATAGGCTTCACCGGATCGACCGAGGTCGGCAAGATCCTGTACCAGCAGGCCGCGGTCGGCGTGAAGAAGCTCGGCCTCGAGCTCGGCGGCAACGCGCCGTTCGTGGTGTTCGATGACGCCGATATCGATGCCGCGGTCGAAGGCGCCATCATCTCAAAGTACCGCAACATGGGCCAGACCTGCGTCTGCGCCAACCGCATCTACGCCCAGGACAAGATCTACGACCAGTTCGTCGAGAAACTCTCCAAGAAAGTCGCGGCGATGAAGATCGGCGACGGCACCGAGCAGGGCGTGACGCAGGGCCCGCTGATCAACATGGCTGCCGTCGACAAGGTCGAAAAGCATATCGCGGATGCGGTCAAGGGCGGCGCCAAGGTCATTACCGGCGGCAAGCGCCATGCGCTCGGCGGCAGTTTCTTCGAGCCGACGGTGCTTTCCAACGTCAAGGCGGACGCGCTGGTGGCGCATGAAGAAACCTTCGGGCCCTTGGCGCCGGTGTTCCGCTTCAAGGACGAGGCCGACGTGATTGCGATGTGCAACAACTCGCCGTTCGGGCTGGCGTCGTACTTCTATGCGCGCGATCTCGGTCGCGTCTGGCGCGTCGCCGAAGCGCTGGAAGCCGGCATGGTCGGCGTCAACACCGGGCTGATCACGACCGAAGTCGCCCCGTTCGGCGGCGTCAAGGAAAGCGGCCTGGGGCGCGAAGGCTCGCATCACGGCATGGAAGAATATGTCGAGATCAAATATGTGATGATGGCGGGGGTATAGTATTCACCCGTAGCCCGGATGGAGCGAAGCGAAATCCGGGCTACATTTGCTACCGCCGCAGCACCGCGATGGCGCGGTTCGCGAAGGTGAGGCGCTCGGCCATCACCGACACAAAGTAGGTCAGCAGCTTGTGGCTGAGTTCGGGATCATTGACCTTGATCGCCTCGAACTGATGTGTAGTCAGCACGTAGAGCACGCTTGCGACCTCGGCCTGGATCGTTGCGCTGCGCGGGGTGTGCGAGACCAAACCCATCTCGCCGATCGTGGTGTAGCGGCCGAGGCTGCGAACCCGCGTGGTGCGGCCATCATCGGCCGGCACCATGATGCCGACGCGCCCGTCGAGGATGAAGTGCATGGAATCGGCGGCATGTCCGGCACGCACAATAATCTCGCCGGCGTCGACCTCGATGCGCTGGCAGCGGCGGATCAATTCGTCGGCATCGTGCTCGCTGTCGAGGAGCCGGGTAAACCAGTCGCGAAGATTCGCCTCATCCCGCGCGAGCCCCTGATGCTGGGCGATGATCTCGTTCTCGCACCACTCCAGCGCATGATCGAGCTCGCCGATGACGGTGACGCCTTCTGTGATAAAGCCGCTCGAGCGCAGCACCTTCTCGGCGGTTGCGGAGAGATCCACCAGCACGATCGTGGCACCGAGGTCGTGCGCGTTGCGCTTGATCTGGGCGAAGCTGTAGGCCGCTGACGAGTCGATACCGGTAACGAGCTTGAATTCGAACAGCAGATAGCGGCACTCCGGCTGCTCAAGCAGCAGCGCCTTGACGTGTTGATAGAGTCGGTTGGCGGAGCCGAAGAACAGATAGCTCTGCAGGTTGAGGCCCTGAATCTTGCCGCCATGCGCCAGCAATACTTCCTGGTCGTCGCGGGAGCGATCCAGCGAACTGCGATATTCCGATCCGTCAAAGCTGAACTTGATCGCCTCGATGCGTGCCGCGCTGAGCGCAAAGGTCGCGCAGCCGATGACGATTCCGATCAGAATACCCGGCACGAAGCCCCATTGGATGATGATAGCGATGATCGCGAGCAGCGACACATACTCGGTCTTGGTCAGACGCTTGCGCGATTCGATGATCCATTTGTGCAACTGGTCCGAACCAAGATAGATCAGGAGTCCGCCGAGCACGAATTTCGGCATGTAGCCGAGCAGTTCGGGCGCGACCGCCAGCATGAGCAGGCAAACCATCGCAACCGTCAGGCCGGAAAGCCGGCCCTTGCCGCCGTTGTTGAAGTTGAGGATGGTGCGGCTGACCGAAATGCATCCGGCATAGCCTGCGAGGGCGCCGGTCAGGATATTGGCAAAGCCGGTGATGTTGAGTTCACGCTCGAGATTGGCTTCGCGATGCACCGCGACCTCAACGCCGGTGGTGTTGAACAGTGTGCTGGCCGCCGTAACGAAGATCACCGCAATCAGATTGCCGAGCAGATCCGGCACGGCCCACCAGGGGTAGCGCGCAAGTTCGTCCGCGTGCCAGGGCAGCATGAAGGCGGCGGCCGGCGGTGGCTGGAACGTCCAGCCGGTCGCGCGCGCCTGGTCGGGCGAAACGTCGAAGATCCAGAACGCCAGGTGCGCTGCGATCACGCCGCCGATCAGGATGACAGGCAGACCGATCGGACTGCGCGAGCGGTGCCATGTCCGGTAGAGCACCAACGCCATCGCGCAGGCCGCGCCCAGTTCCGAGATCGTGATGATGTTCGTGAAGCGAAAGAGCGTGCCAAGTTGCAGGGGGTGATCGGTGATGACACGGATCGCACCCAGCACGATCAGAAGCCCGGTCGCGCCCAAAAAGCCGCCGATGACCGGATATGGTACGTAGCGGATGGCGCGGCCCATCCGGGTCAGGCCGAGGCCGCACAGCACGATGCCGGTAACGATAGTCGAGAGGCCGAGCGTGATCAGTACCGGCGCCAGCGGTGAGGCTGACGGATCGGCCGCGACGATGCGTTCGACCAGCGAAGCCGCCAGAATTGACGTCACCGCCACGGTGGAGCTATCGGGACCCCCCGATCGCAAACGGCAGCGAGCTGCCGAGCCCGATCACGAGCGCAAACACGGCGGAACCAATGAAGGTCGCCGCGATGCCGTAGGATAAATACGGCGCCAGCGACCCTGCGAAGATCAGGAGCGCGTATGATAGGCCGAAGGTGATGCTCAGGACGCTTGCGGCGCTGCCGCCGAGAACGTCCTGAAACGCGCGACGTGCTCGCGGACTGAAATTAACTGGTCGACTAGCCATTTGCCCCCTGCTTCCGACGCCAGTCGTAGACGCCCGTGGTGGGTGGGGACAATAGGTTTCTAAAGACAAAGAACGTTCGGACGGGCCGTCAGCCAGATCAGCCGCTAGCTAGCCGTTCCCGCTTCATTGCCGAACGCGCCGTGACGGCCGATGCCGGAGGCAAACCGCGTCGCGCCAGACAGCGTCTCTCCCGACGCGATCACCTCGAGGCCGCCGCGCATTTCGTTGGCGATGGCGTCTTCCTCTTCGAGGTCCCATTGCCGCAGCGCCGAAAGGCGGTCAGCGCGCAGGCAGGTCTGCGGGAAGGCTGCGATGTCCCTGGCGAGGGCTATCGCCTGCGCGCGAGCCTCACCCCTGGGCGCGAGGCGGTTGGCGAGCCCCATGCGCAACGCTTCCGGACCACCGACCGGACGCCCGGTAAGGATGAGGTCGATCGCCTGGGAATGGCCGATCAGCCGCGGCAGGCGGATGGTGCCGAGATCGATCAGCGGCACGCCGAAGCGGCGGCAGAAGATCCCGAAGGTGGCGTCCTCGGCGACCACACGCATGTCGGCCCACAGCGCCAGCTCCATGCCGCCGGCCACCGCAAAGCCCTCGACCGCCGCGATCACGGGTTTCGACAGCCGTAGCCTGCTCGGTCCCATCGGCGCGATTGAATCGTGGCCGCCGATCTCGCGCTTTTTGTTAGGATCGCCGGCTGCCACCGCCTTGAGGTCGGCGCCAGCGCAGAAATGGCCGCCGGTGCCGGTGAACACGGCGACCGACGCCGTTTCGTCGGCATCAAAGGCGAGAAAGGCATCGTACAGTTTCCGCGCGGTCGCGCCGTCCACGGCGTTCCGGCAATGCGGGCGGTTGATGGAGACGATGGTGATGGGGCCGTCGCGCTCGACGAGCACGGGATTGGCTTCGGACATGGTTGCGCTCCCTGTTTGTTTTCCGGGAGGGAGCTTCGCACCAGATGGGCCTGTTCAGCAATCCTATGCCCGCTCGTCATTGCGAGGAGCGAAGCGACGAAGCAATCCAATCTTGCATTGCGGCCCGATGGATTGCTCCGCTTCGCTCGCAATGACGAGGTTAGACTTGCAGCTCGCTTCCCGTCACCCGCCGATAAGCTTCCAAATAGCGCTTGCTGGTGGCGTCCACCACGCTGTCGGGCAGCGGCGGCGGCGGGGTGTCGCCGTTCCAGCGGCCGGCGCGGCGCTCGCTGTCGAGATAGTCGCGCAGCGGCTGTTTGTCGAAGCTCGGCTGCGGCCGGCCCGGCTTGTAGGTGTCGGCCGCCCAGAACCGCGAACTATCCGGCGTCATCACCTCGTCGATCAGGATGATGCGGCCGTCGCGCGCTCGGCCGAACTCGAACTTGGTATCGGCGATGATGATGCCCTGGTGACGGGCGATCCTTTCGCCGAAATTATAGACCGTGCGCGCCATGCTCTCGAGCCTCTGGGCGACGTCGTCGCCCAGAATCTCGCGCACCCGCGCAACCGTGATGTTTTCGTCATGGCCGGTCTCGGCCTTGGTGGCGGGGCTGAAAATTGGCTGATCGAGCTTTTCGCTTTCGACCAGGCCAGCTTTCAGCTCTTCGCCGGCGAGCGTGCCGGACGCGGCGTATTCCTTCCAGGCCGAGCCCGAGATGTAGCCGCGGATCACGCATTCGACCGGGAAGACGGTGGTGCGCCGGCACAGCATCGCGCGTCCAACAATATCGGCGCGGTGGTTCTTCAGTTCCGGCACCTTGCGAATGATTCCATCGGCATCAGCGCTGATCATGTGGTGCGGCACCACGCCTTCGAGCTGCCGGAACCACCAGGCGCTGATTTGCGTGAGGACCGCGCCCTTCATCGGAATGGTCTCGGCCATCACGACGTCGAACGCGCTGATGCGGTCGGTGGTGAGCAGCAGCACGCGGTCGTCGCCGACGGCATAGATATCGCGAACCTTGCCGCGACCGATCCGTGGCAAGGGCAAATCGCTGGCGAGCATCGCGTTCATGCGGTCAGGCTTTCAACAGGCGCGCTGGCGCAGGCGCGAGCGCGCAAATGGGAAAGCGGAGCAATAGCTCACTCCGGCAGCGGAATGAACTCGTGTTCGTGTGGAACAGCGGCAAAACGACCGGTTTTCCAGTCCTGTTTGGCCTGCTCGATCCGCTCCTTGCTGGAGGAGACGAAATTCCACCAGATATGGCGCGGACCTTCCAGCGCGTCGCCGCCCAGAAACATCATCCGCGTCGGCTTGACGGCTTTAACCGTGATGCGGTCGCCGGGCCGGAAGATCAGCAGGCGTGGGCCCTCGTAACGCTCGTTGGCGATCTCGACCTCGCCCTCGACCAGATAGATGGCGCGCTCCTCGTGATCGGGGTCGAGCGGCACGCTGGTGCCGGCCTGTGCTGTCACTTCCGCATAGAACCACGGCGACACCATGCCGACCGGCGATTTCACGCCAAAGCTGCTGCCCGCGATGATGCGCGCGGTGAAGCCGTTGTCCTTCACGGTCGGCAGTTGCTCGGCGGCGTAGTGCTGAAACGACGGCGCGATTTCCTCGGAGCCAGCCGGCAGCGCGATCCAGCTTTGCAGGCCCAGCATTTTCTGGCCGTCGCGGCGCTGCACATCGGGCGTACGTTCGGAATGCGCGATGCCGCGGCCGGCGGTCATCAAATTCATGGCGCCGGGCTGGATCTCCTGAATGTTGCCCTCGCTGTCGCGGTGCATGATCGTTCCGTCGAACAGATAGGTGACGGTGGCAAGCCCGATATGCGGATGCGGGCGCACATCCAGGCCCTTGCCGGCGATGAACTGAACCGGCCCGAAATGATCGAAGAAAATGAAGGGGCCGACCATCTGCCGCTTGCCATGCGGCAGCGCGCGCCGCACCGCAAAGCCGTCGCCGAGATCGCGGGTGCGCGGCACGATGATGAGATCGAGCGCGTCGCAGGTTTTGGGATCGCCGAGCACGGGATCGTTGGAGGGTTGCCAGCTCATGGGAGGCTCCTTGAAGTTTGCGGCGATCATACTCTTTCCGTCGTCCCGGCCAAGCCAACGGAAGCGCCGCCCGATGATAGGCTCCGCGCGAGCCGGGACCATAGCCACAAATGCCTGTATTGGGAGCTACAGCCTGCCTCAACAACACGCAGTCAGCAATCGACAACGGGTAGCTCACGTCTGCCGAGACGCGTAGCCCGGATAGAGCGAAGCGAAATCCGGGGACTGCATGCCCGCGGATGGTCTAGTCCCGGATTGCGCTTCGCTCCATCCGGGCTACGCGCTCAATGCGATTCGGCCAGGCGACTACTGCCGCCCCAATTGCGTAGCCTTCTCGACGCGATCAAATCGCTCCAGCGAGAGGATCGCGTCGGCGAGCTGGTCGGCGCGGCCGTTCAGCACCGGGCGGGCCAGGGTGAGGAATTTCTGCTGCATCGCCTGCGCGTCCGGAAACGAATTCGGCTCGCCGGAGGGGTCGGCATAGAGCCGCTCATGCACGCCGTCGTCGGTGGTGATGGAGACGCGGGCGCCGAACGGATGAGTGCGGCCGACCTCAAGGCGATCGTCCTGCACCACGTCGAACTTGTCGGCGAGCGCATTGACAGCGGCATCGCCGAGCCGCTCGTAATCGTCCCAGCCGAAACGGCCCTGGTCGAGCGCCAGCGCGCCTGTGAAGAACATTGAAAATTGCCCGCCGACGATCGAGGTCGGATGGCGCTTGGTGGCGGCATCTCCCGTCAGCGTGATGCCGTTGCGGTGCAGGCCGATCTCCACGCGCTTGATCTGGTCGGGCGTCAGATTGTGTTCTCGGCGCATCGCGATAAGTGCATCGAGCGCTGCATGGGTATAGCGGCAGCTCGGATAGGGCTTTACGCCGATCTTCAGCGTCTCATAGGTCCTGCCAAGGCCTGCGGTCGCCTTGTCGGGATGCGCGTCGTCGCTGTAGCCGACCAGCAGCCCATGCTTGCCTTCGACCGATTCAGTCGAGCCGATGAAATCGTTGCGCGCCAGCGTCGCGGCGATGACGCCGTTCATCGCAGCGGCGCCAACCTGATAGCGCTTGTTCCAGGCGCCGTTGACCAGGAACTGCAGCGAGCCCGCGGCCTGGCTGCCGGAAACGCCGAAGGCTGCGATGATCTGGTCCTTGGAGAGGCCGAACAATTTTTCCCGCTGCCGCCGCGGCGCCATAGGTTCCTGCGGTTGCGGTCGGATGGAAGCCGCGCGCGTAGTGCGAAGTGGGATCGAGCGCGTTGCCGAGCCGGCAGCACACTTCATAGCCGGCCACGATCGCGGTCAGCACGTCGCGGCCGGAGGCGCCGACCATCTCGCCGACCGCGAAGGCCGCCGGCACCACGGGTGCGCTCGGATGCAGCGAGGAATCCGCATGCGTGTCATCGAAATCGAGCGAATGGCCGAGCGCGCCGTTGAGGAGTGCGGCGACCGCAGGCGTCCAGGTTTTCGCATCGCCGAACACGGTGGATTCGCCCTTGCCGTCAAGCGCGAGCGCCTCCAACATTCAAGCAGCGACGGGGTGGACTCCGCATCGCGCCGTGCCCGGATCGTGCTGCCGAGGAAATCCAGTGTCAGCACTTTTGCGCGCTCCAACACCTCCGGCGGGATGTCGGTGAACTTCAGATCAGCGACATAGGCTGCGAGCGTTGCGGTTTCGTTGGCCATCGTGTTTCCTCGTTTTGCGGCGCAGGGTAGGCGGGCTTATCTCACCTTTCAAGCTGCCTTCCGGCCGCGGGCATCAGCTATGCCTGGCGTCATCTACCACAGGCACAGCCTGCAATTTCGGGGATGCGGCGCATGATGGCCTTCTCGCAGCGCATGCTTGGATCGCTCCTCGCAATGAGGTTCAGCCCGCAACCTGACGCAGCAGGGCCGGCACGATCAGCCGGTGAAACGGCATGATGATCGCGAGATAAGTCCGGCCGAGCCAGTTGTGCGTCAGCACCAGCGTTGTCGCGGTGACCTGCCCGACGCCGCCGGGCGCCGTCACATCAACCACGACACGAAAGTCGAGATGCCGGTCGTTGAAGCCGGCGATGAGCCGATCCGGCGTTTCGCTGACGACCGGAAATATCCCGATCATGTCTCTCGGGGCGGCGAGGCCTGCGCCCGACGTCCTCAGCCCCAGCGGCGCCACAAGCAGATTGCGCAGCGACAGTAGCGCCTCTGCCCATCGCGGCTGACGCGCCATCATGCGCTCCGCCGCGCGCCTTGCATCGAGTTCGCGATCCCTGATTTCAACGCGGAAGGCGTCGGCGAACTGTGCGCCGGCCAGCAGCGTATCGGCATCGACGGCAGGTGCGACTTCGTGGACGGTCATCGGAAGGCCAGCTTGCTCGTGAGCCAGCGGAAGCGCAAGAGCAGAAGAACGGCATAGACTGCAGTTCCGACCGACAGCCCGATCCAGACGCCGACCGCGCCAAACGGCGTCCAGAAGCCGAGCCAGCAGGCGCAGGGGGAAGCCGATCAGCCAGTAGCTGAGGGTGGCGAACAACAACGGTATCCGCGTGTCGTTCATGCCGCGCAGCGATCCGGCGGCGATGGTCTGGATGGCGTCGGCAATGAAGAAAGTCGATCCGACCAGCAGTAGCGTTGCGGAGAGTTCGGCCGTTGCGTCGGTGCTTTCGCCAAGGAAAACTTCCGCGATCCCGAACCGGCTGACCATCACGGCGAGCGTCAGGACGGCGGCGAGTACGATGCCGAGCCATGTTGCCACGTAGCCCGCGCGCCGCACCGCGCCTGCATTGCCGCGGCCGATGGCGTGGCCGACGCGCACGGTGGCGGCCATGCCGATGCCGAACGGCACCATGAACAGAATGGCCGCAATCTGCAGCGCAATCTGATGCGCCGCCAGCGCCGTCGTGCTGATCACCCCCATCAGGAGACCGGCGGCGCCGAACAGGCCGTATTCGAGCAGGAAGGAGATCGAGATCGGCGCGCCGATGACGACGAGCTGCCGCATCAACTTCCAGTCGACGCGCCAGAAATGGCCGATCACATGATACTTCCGGAACGGCCGACGGCGCGTGGCAAACCATAGGCCCGCCAGGAACGTGCCGAGATTGACGATGGAGGTCGCAAGGCCCACGCCAAACAGGCCGAGTTCCGGCAGGCCGAACGCGCCATACAGCAGCAAATAGACCAGCAACGCATTGGCCGGGATCGCGGCGAGCGTGATCCACAGGATCGGCTCAGGGCGGTTGACCGCGCTCATGAAGCCGCGGATGGCCATAAACCACAGCGCAGGCAGGATGCTCCAGGTCAGGCCCAACAGATATTGCTGGGCGAGATGGGCCGCCGTCGGCGCCTGGCCCAGCGTCAGGAGGATCTGTTCGCCGCGGAACGAAAGCGCCATCATCGGCAGCGACATCAGCAGTGCAGCCCACATGCCGACGCGGAGCGATCGCCGGATCAAATGCGGATTGCGCGCGCCAAAAGCCTGCGCCGCCAAGGGCGCTACGGCAGACACCAGCCCCATGCCGAAGGTGAAGCTGACAAAGAAGACGGTATGCGCCAGCGCGGCCGCAGCCATGGCCTCGCTGCCGAGGCGGCCGATCAAGGCGATGTCGGTCGTCATCATCGCGATCTGCCCAAGCTGCGTCAGCGCGATCGGCACCGCAAGCTTCAGCGTCTCGGAGAGTTCAAGCGCGAGATGACGTCCGGGCACCGCTGTGGAAGCGGGCGGCGCGATCGATTTGGCTTCGACTTGTTCGAGCATTGCAACAGACTAACACCGACGAAGGTCGAAAACGTGACGGCGCCGCTGACTAATGGCCGTCTCGCGCCGGCACGCGGGTGATCCGGGCGCCGAGCGCATTGAGCCGTTCCTCGATGCGCTCGTAGCCGCGCTCGATCTGGTCGGCGTTGTTGATGGTCGAAGTGCCTTCGGCGGCCACCGCCGCCAGCAGCATGGCCATGCCGGCGCGGATGTCGGGGGGGAGGTCATCGGCGCGCCGCGCAGCCGGCTCGGGCCCGCCACGATCGCGCGATGCGGATCGCACAGCACGATACGCGCGCCCATCGAGATCAGCTTGTCGACGAAGAACATTCGCGACTCGAACATCTTTTCGAACATCAGGATCACGCCGTCGCATTGGGTCGCGGTGACGATCGCAATCGACATCAGGTCGGCGGGAAAAGCCGGCCAGGGCTGGTCCTCGAGCTTTGGCACATGGCCGCCGAAATCGTCGTGGATCTTCATGGTCTGGCCGGACGGCACGACGAGGTCGTCGCCTTCGACGCCGCAGACGATGCCGAGCCGCTCAAAGCCCATCCGGATCGAGCGCAAATGCTCGACGCCGGCCCGCGCGATACGCAGCGGCGACCGCGTCACCGCCGCGAGCCCGATCAGCGAGCCGACCTCGATATGGTCGGGCTGAATGGCATAGCTCGCGCCGCCGAGCGTCGCCGGTCCGTGCACGATGATGGTGTTGGTGCCGATGCCGTCGATCTTGGCGCCGAGCGCGACCAGGAAATGCGCGAGATCCTGCACATGCGGCTCGGAGGCGGCGTTGCGCAGATAGGTGGTGCCGTGGGCCCCGACCGCTGCGACCAGCGCGTTTTCGGTGGCGGTGACGCTCGGTTCGTCAAGAAAGACGTCGGCGCCTTTCAGCTGGGTCGCGCGGAATTCCAGCCGGTGCGTCGCGGTGACGGTCGCGCCCAACTGCTCGAAGGCTAGAAAATGCGTGTCCAGACGGCGCCGGCCGATGACGTCGCCGCCGGGCGGGGGCAACGCTACCTCGCCGCAGCGGGCCAACAGCGGTCCGGCCAGCAGGATTGAAGCACGAATTCGTGCGCAAAGTTCAGGATCGAGATCGGCGGCGCGAACTTCCTTGGCATGGATCGCCAGCGTGTTGCGCGCTTTCCATTCGGCCGAGGCCCCGACCGAGCGGATCAATTCGACCAGCGTCTCGGTGTCGCGGATGCGCGGCACGTTTTCCAGCGTAACCGGATGCTCGGTGAGCAGGGCGGCGGCGATGATCGGCAGCGCCGCGTTCTTGTTGCCGGACGGCTCGATCGTGCCCGCAAGCCGGTGGCCGCCTTCAACGATGTATTGGACGGGCGGCACGGGCGCTCCACGTCGACATTGGCGCTGAGCGAATTATCCTGGATGAACTCGCGGCGCGGCTCGACCACGTCACCCATCAGCTTGGTGAAGATGTCGTCGGCCTCGTCGACCTCCTTGATCTTCACCTGCAGCAGCGAACGTTCGTTGGTGTCGAGCGTGGTTTGCCAGAGCTGCTCGGGGTTCATCTCGCCAAGGCCTTTGTAGCGCTGCAACGCCACGCCCTTGCGGCCGGCGTCGGTTATCGCCTCGAACAGGCTGACCGGCCCATAAATGGCGGTTTCCGTATCCTTGCGGCGCAACACGCCGGTCGGGTTCGGATAGGCCTCCTGAAGTCTCACGGCATAGTCGTCAAGCTTGCGCGCGTCGGCGGAGCCGAGCAGGGCGTCGTCGATGACGGCGACATCCTTGACGCCGCGGATGGTGCGCTCGAACGAAAAGCCTTCGCCTTCGGTAAAGCGTCCGACCCAGCCGCGCTCGACCTCGTCGGCCAGCGCATCGAGGCGCCTGGCGATGTAGTCGGCGGCCGCATTGGCGGTCGCGATGTCGTTGGTGATCTTCGGGCTCAAGACGCCTGCGATCGCTGCCTGTTCAACCACCTTGCGGTTATAACGGCTGTGCAAATTGTTGAGGATGCCGCGGATCACGCGCGCTTCGTCCACCAGCGAGCGCAGATCACGGCCGGCGCGCTCCGAGCCCGATGCTGGCTTGAAGGCGCAGTCATCGAGGCCGGTTGCAATCAGGTAATCTTCCAGCGCGCGCTCGTCCTTCAAATACTGCTCGGACTTGCCACGCGTCACCTTGTAGAGCGGCGGCTGCGCGATATAGAGGTGGCCGCGGTCGATCAGTTCGCGCATCTGCCGATAAAAGAAGGTCAAGAGCAACGTGCGGATATGGGCGCCGTCGACGTCGGCGTCCGTCATCACGATGATCTTGTGGTAGCGCAGCTTGTCGGCGGAGAAATCGTCGCTGATGCCGGTGCCGAGCGCGGTGATCAGCGTGCCGATCTGCTCAGAGGACAGCATCTTGTCGGTGCGGACGCGCTCGACATTGAGGATCTTGCCGCGCAGCGGCAGCACCGCCTGGAACTCGCGGTTGCGGCCCTGCTTGGCGCTGCCGCCTGCCGAGTCGCCTTCGACGATGAACAGTTCGGATTTGGCCGGATCTTTCTCCTGGCAGTCGGCAAGCTTGCCGGGCAGCGAGGAAACGCTGAGCGGGCTCTTGCGGGTCAGTTCGCGCGCCTTGCGGGCCGCCTCGCGGGCGGCCGCGGCCTGGATCACCTTGCCGACGATGACTTTGGCTTCGGTCGGATGCTCCTCGAACCATGCTGCCAGCGCCTCGTTGAGGACGTTCTCGACGACGGGACGGACTTCCGAGGACACCAGCTTGTCCTTGGTCTGCGAGGAGAATTTCGGGTCGGGCACCTTCACCGACAGCACGGCGGTAAGGCCTTCGCGGCAATCGTCGCCGGTCAGCGCGATCTTTTCCTTTTTCGCATTGGCCTCGGCATAGCCGTTGACCTGGCGCGTCAGCGCGCCGCGGAAGCCGGCGAGATGGGTGCCGCCGTCACGTTGCGGGATGTTGTTGGTGAAGCACAGCACGTTCTCATGGTAGCTGTCGTTCCACCACAGGGCGGCCTCGACGCCGATGTCGTTTAATTCCGCCCGCACCATGATCGGGGCGGGTACGATCGCCTTCTTGTTGCGATCGAGATATTTGACGAATTCCTCGACGCCGCCGGCATATTGCATCACCTCGCGCTTTTCGACCGCGTGGCGCATGTCGGACAATTGGATGTTGACGCCGGAGTTAAGGAACGCGAGTTCGCGCAGGCGGTGCTCGAGCGTGGCGAAATCATACTCGACATTGCTGAAGGTTTCGGACGAAGCGAAGAACGTCACCTCGGTGCCGCGCTTGCCGTTGGCCTCGCCGACGACCTCGAGCGGGGCGACCGCATCGCCATGGGCAAACTCGATGTAATGCTCCTTGCCGTCGCGCCAGACTCGCAGCTGCAGCTTGCTGGACAGCGCGTTGACGACGGAGACGCCGACGCCGTGCAGGCCGCCGGAAACCTTGTAGGAGTTCTGGTCGAACTTTCCGCCCGCGTGCAGCTGGGTCATGATGACCTCGGCCGCGGAAATGCCTTCGCCCTTGTGAATGTCGACCGGAATGCCGCGGCCGTCGTCGCGCACCGTCACCGAGCCGTCGGCATTGAGGATGACCTCGACGGCGGTGGCGTGACCGGCGAGGGCTTCGTCGATGGCGTTGTCGACGACCTCGTAGACCATGTGGTGCAGGCCGGAACCGTCATCGGTGTCGCCGATATACATGCCCGGCCGCTTGCGCACGGCGTCGAGCCCCTTCAATACCCGGATCGATTCCGCACCATATTCAACGGGAATGGGATGCTCAGTGTCGGCAGGTGTCTGCCGGGCAGGTTCTGTCATGTGAGGCCTTCGAGGGTGTCCCGAATCAGCTGCGCAATATGAGGCGCTGATTGATCTATTTGTGCCATGAAATAAGCATCGCGCCTAGCGCAATATCTCCATCCACAAGTCATTGAATAGATGGTTATTTTTGGCCATCTTTCAAGGTTCCGGAAGGCCCATTTCGATCGCTTCGAAAAGCGCGATTCGAAGGCTGATTCCGCACCCTCGATGGCCGGTTTTTCGGCGCTCCGCGCGAAGCAATGGCGGACCGCCGCGGACCTGCTAGAGAAGGCGCCGCGGGCTCCTTCTCGTCGTCGCTTCCTTCCTTCTCTATCCCGGGTTGCTCTCTCTTGTCCTCGTCTTCATTAAAATATCGGCCGGATGTCGACGGCCTCCGGGCCATCGCCGTGATGCTGGTGCTGCATTTCCACGCTTTTCCGGACGCCATGCCTGGCGGCTTCATCGGCGTCGACGTGTTCTTCGTGATTTCGGGCTTTCTGATCACCGGCATCATCACGCGTGAACTGGATCGCGGACGCTTCAGCCTGATCGAGTTTTACAACCGTCGCATCCGGCGCATCTTTTCCGGCGTTGATCGTGGTGCTCTGCGCGACGTTGATCCTGGGCTGGTTCTGGATGCTGCCGGCCGCCTTTGCGCAGCTTGGCAGCGACACGCTCGCCAGCGCGGCATTTCTGGCCAATATCGCGCTGTTGCTGCAGTCCGGCTATTTCGATGTCGAATCCGCAAAGAAGCCGCTGCTGCATCTGTGGTCGCTCGGCATAGAGGAGCAGTTTTATCTGGTCTGGCCGCTGCTCTTGATGCTCGCCGCCCGGCTGCGATCGAGCGTTCTTGCGGTGGCTGCGATGCTCGGCATCGGGTCTTTCCTGCTCAACGTGGCGCTGATCGGTTCCGACCCCGTCGCGACTTTCTATCTGCCGTTCACCCGGGCCTTCGAATTGCTGGCCGGTGCGGTGCTGGCGTGCGGCTGGAGCAAGGTTAGCCACTCCGGCGCGGCGAGCAACTGGCGCGCCGCCGTCGGCGTGGTGCTGATTGCAGTGGCGGCCGTCATCCTCGACAGCCATCGCGCCTTCCCAGGCTGGTGGTCCGTACTGCCGGTCGCGGGTAGCGCTCTTCTGCTATCCGCGCCTGCGGCCTGGGTGAACCGGGTCGTGCTCGCAAGCCGGCAGATGGTGTGGACCGGTCTGATCAGCTATCCGCTCTATCTCTGGCATTGGCCGCTATTGGTATTTTTCGGGATCATTAAATTCCGCCCGCTGACGCTGCTGGAACGCGAGCTGATCCTGGTTGCCAGCGTGCTGTTGGCCTGGGCGACCTACCGGTTGGTCGAGACGCCGTTCCGTTTCGGCGTCCCGAGCCGGCGCAAGATGTTCAACCTCGGCGCCGGGATGGCGATGGTCGCCGCCGTGGGCGGCATCCTCGTCTGGGGTAAGGGGTTCGATTTTCGGATTCCGGCGGAGATCCGCGCCATGGCCAGTGTGCCGACGCAGAATGTGCGCTGGCGATTTCACGAGTGCCTGCTCGATCTCAGCCGCGAGACATCGTTCGCGCCAGACTGCGTCGATGGCGATCGACGGCCGCTGGTTATGGTCTGGGGGGACTCGACCGCGGCGGCGCTATTGCCAGGCTTGCGCAAGGCCCAGGAGACCAGAAATTTCGGCGTCGCGCAATTTACGTCCAGTTCCTGCATTCCCGCCCTGAATGCGGACATCCCGGGGACGCCGAACTGCCGCACCATCAATGACAAGGTACTGTCGCTCGCCCGGAAGATCAGGCCTGACATCGTCGTGCTGCACGGGACCTGGGAAAAGCACCTCGACAGTGTCGCCGCTACGGTCCTCGCGCTGAACCAGACCGGTGCGCGGGTCGTCGTTCTGGGACCGGTACCGTTGTGGCGGCGTGGGCTTCCGAACGAAGTGATGCGCTATTTCATGCTGCATCACGGGCTTATTCCCCAGCGTTACGACGGCGCGGCGACCAACTGGTACGACGCTGTCATGCGGGAGAAGCTGGTACCCTTAGGCGCGAAGTTCATTTCCGCCTGGGATGCACTGTGCGACGCCAGCGGCTGCCTGACGCGCGTCGGCGACAGTGCCGCGGATATCTCAACGAGCGATCAGGTTCATCTGACTGAAAAAGGTTCGGAGTATCTGGTCGCTGCCGTCATCGACCGCCTGCTCGCCGGCGAGGCGCCCGCGAGCAAGCCGCGATAGGGTGTACTCAGGCGCGGCAGCTTGCACGAGGGCTCACCTGACCCGATTCCACGTCGAAAATCTCGCCGCCAGCGCCGATGTCGACGAAAGCCGCGGGATCGGCGCCGGTCATCCAGACCTGCGCGCCGAGCTTGGCGAGCTCATCGAACAGCGCTTTGCGCCTGGCGGGGTCGAGATGCGCCACGACCTCGTCGAGCAGCAACAGCGGCACGATGCCGGTCATTTCGGCGACCAGCGTCGCATGGGCCAGCACCAGCCCGATCAGGAGCGCCTTCTGCTCACCGGTGGAGGCGTCACGGGCCGGGATGTTCTTTGGCGCGTAGACCACCTGCAGGTCGGTGAGATGGGGACCATCCAGCGTGCGACCGGCCGCGGCGTCGCGCGCACGGCCGGCGCGCAGGATCTCGCGGTAACGATCCTCCACCGCGGTTGCGGGTTCGTTGACCAGCGCATTCTCCATCCAGCCGTCGAGCATGATCCGTGCCGACGGAAAGGCGGAATCCGCGCCACGTTCGCGCAGCATCGCCGCGAGTTTCGTCACGGACTGGCCGCGGGTGGCGGCGACGGCAACGGCCAACTCGGCGGTTTCGCGCTCGATCGCGTCGCACCAATGGTCGTCATAATTGCGCACTTCGAGCAGCCGGTTGCGCGAGCGCAATGAGCGCTCCAGCGCCGACACGCGGCTGGAATGCTCGCTGTCGATCGCCAGCACCAGGCGGTCGAAGAAGCGCCGCCGCTCCGAAGCCGCCCCGAGGAACAGCCCGTCCATCGCGGGCGTCAGCCACACCATGCGCAAATGATCGCCGAATGCGGTCGCCGAACTCACCGGTTCGCGGTCGATCCGGCAACGCCGGCTGGAGGAGGCTGCCTCCGCACCCGGCGCATCGACGCCGGTGCCGAGTGTGGCAAGCCCTAGCGCGCCCTCGACCTCGGCGGAGACGGCCCAGGAGCCGTCGCCCTGATTGTCGGCGACATCCTCCAGCGTCGCGCGCCGCAGCCCCGCCCCGGCGACAGAAACGAAATCGCCTCCAGACAATTGGTCTTGCCGGCGCCGTTCGGCCCCACCAGCACCACGACATCGCCCCGCGCCTGCACACTCGCCGCGCGATAATTGCGGAAGTGCGTGAGGTTGAGGCGATGGATGCGGGAGGGGGTCATGGGGAAACGTTGGTCTTTTCTTCCCCTCTCCCCTTGTGGGAGAGGGTGGCGCCTCACGTAGTGAGGCGACGGGTGAGGGGTATCTTACCGCTCGGCAAGCTTTGCGAAAATATCCTCCAGAACGGCAGAAGGCTGTTGCAACACATCGTTGTTCCAGTACCGCTCGATTCGAAACCCCTCGGCCATCAGGATGGAATCCCTTGTCGTATCGCGCGCAGATTCAGCGTGCTGACTACCGTCTATTTCGATGACAACGCGTTTCTCGAAGCAGACAAAGTCGAGAATGAACTTTTGAAAGGGCACTTGCCGCCGGAATTTGAACCGCGCGAGGCGTCGATCACGGAGCAATCGCCACATCGCTGCTTCAGCGTCGGTGGGCTCGCGACGCATGTTTCTGGCGAAGTGGCGGATGCGTTTGGCGACAGGGCGATGGCTTGGAGGTTGCGGCGCGAACCCTCACCCGTCGCCTCACTTCGTGAGGCGCCACCCTCTCCCACAAGGGGAGAGGGTGAATCAGGGTCCGCGGCGCGAGAAACCGTCACACCCGCATCGGCATCAGCACGTAGAGCGCGCCTTTGTTGTCCTTGTCCTGCACCAGCGTTGGCGAGCCGGGGTCGGCGAGCTTCAGCACGGCGACTTCGCCTTCGATCTGGGCGGCGATGTCGAGCAGATAGCGCGAGTTGAATCCGATATCGAGCGCGTCGGCGGCGTATTCGACTTCCAGCTCTTCGGTGGCGCTGCCGGAATCCGGGTTGGTCACCGATAGCACCAGCTTGCCGGCGGACAGCGCGAGCTTCACCGCACGCCCGCGCTCGCTCGAAATGGTCGAGACACGGTCGACGGCGGCCTCGAAATCCTTCTTGTCGACGATCAGTTCCTTGTCGTTGTTCTGCGGAATGACGCGGCCGTAATCCGGGAAGGTGCCGTCGATCAGTTTCGAGGTCAGCACCACATTGCCGAGGATGAAGCGGATCTTGCCCTGCGACAGTTCGATCGAGACTTCGGCTTCGTTGTCCTCGATCAGCCGCTGCACCTCGCCGACGGTCTTGCGCGGCACGATCACGCCGGGCATGCCGGTCGCGCCGCTGGGCAACGCCAGATCGATCTGCGCCAGACGATGTCCGTCGGTCGCCACGCCGCGCAGCGTCGCGGCCTTGGCGCTGCCGGCCGTGTGCAGATAGATGCCGTTGAGGTAATAGCGGGTCTCTTCGGTCGAGATCGCAAACTGCGTGCGGTCGATCAGGCGCTTGACGTCGGCCGCGGCGAGCGCGAACGAATGCGTCATGTCGCCGGCGGCAAGGTCTGGAAAATCGCTCTCGGGCAGGGTCTGCAGCGTGAAGCGCGAGCGGCCGGCTCGGATCGCCAGCACCGAACGGTCGCCATCGGCTTCCAGCACGATCTGCGCACCGTCAGGCAGCTTGCGGACGATGTCGTAGAACATATGCGCGGGCACGGTGGTCGAGCCACCGGTCGCGGTCTCCGCCGCCAGCGTCTCGGTCACCTCAAGGTCGAGGTCGGTTGCCTTCAGCGACAGCCTGGCGTTTTCGGCACGGACCAGCACGTTGCCGAGGATCGGGATGGTGTTGCGGCGCTCGACCACGCGATGGACGTGACCCAGCGATTTGAGCAGTTGCGCGCGTTCGACGGTGACCTTCATTGCAATACCCGCCAGAGATGGAAAAGCCGGGCGGCCCGGAAGGCGCGCCGCGGCATTGGAAACCCGAAAAGTCGGATCAGGATCGGATTTGATCAAACCCCCGGGGGACCGCAAGGTGGCTCGGATGGCCCGCCGGTGCAAGAGAGGCCGGGCCCCGTTCCCCACTTTTGGGGCAGAAAATGGGACAGAAAAACATTCTCCCTCCCTTCGCGTGAGGGGAGGGAGACAGGGAGGAGGCTTTACTCCTGCGGCGCTATTCCCAAGGCGCTATTTCCGAGGCGCTATTCCTGCAACTGCCGCTTCAGCGAGTCGACCTCTTCGGACAGCGCCGTATCCCGGGCCACCAGTGCTTCAATCTTGCGCACGGCATGCAGCACGGTCGTGTGGTCGCGTCCGCCGAACCGGCGGCCGATCTCGGGGAGCGAGCGCAGCGTCAGCGTCTTCGCCAGATACATCGCGACCTGGCGCGGCCGAACCACATTCGCGGTCCGCCGGGAAGATAAGAGGTCCGAGCGGCTGACATTGTATTGCCGGGCCACCACCCGCTGGATGTCCTCGATCTTGATCCGCTTGGGTTCCTGCGGACGGATCAGGTCGCGCACCTCGCGCTCGGCCATTTCCAGCGTCACCGGCTGGGCGTTGAGCTTGGAATGGGCAAGCAGGCGGTTGATGGCGCCTTCGAGGTCGCGGCCATTATGGGTGATGGTGCGCGCCAGATAATCCAGCACCGCTTCCGGCACGTCGAAGCTCGCATGATGCGCGCGGGCGGCGGCCACGCGCGACTTCAGGATTCCGAGCCGCAACTCTTCGCCGAGCGAACCCATCTCCACGACGAGGCCGCCGGCCAGCCGCGATCGCACACGGTCGTCGAGGCTTTCGAGATCGGACGGCGGGCGGTCGGCGGCGATCACCACCTGGCGGCCGGCATCGATCAGCGCGTTCAGCGTGTGGCAGAACTCGGCCTGCGTCGATTTTCCCTGCAGGAACTGCAGATCGTCGATCACGAGCACGTCGATGCCGCGCAGCGCTTCCTTGAACGCCAGCGCCGTCTGCGTCTTCAGCGCGGCGACGAAGCCGTACATGAACTTCTCTGCGGTGAGGTAGAGCACCTTGCGTTCGCTGCCCGAATTGCCGGCCCACGTCACCGCCTGCAGGAGGTGGGTTTTGCCAAGGCCGACGCCGGCATGAATGTAGAGTGGGTTGAACATCACCGGATCGCCGCGGCGCCCCTCGGCGACCTGGCGCGCCGCTGCATGGGCCAGCGTGTTGGACCGGCCGATCACGAAACTTGCAAAGGTCAGGCGTGGGTCGAGCGGCGAGCCGCCGAGCGCGTCATGGTTGGCGGACACCGGCGCAGTCGCGGTCGCGCGCAATTCGGGCGCGGGCCGGCCATCGGCGCGCTCGGTGCGGCGTTGATCGGCCGGCGTGACGGCTTCCTTGGCAGGCGTCGCGCATCGCATCGCCGTGCGCACGGTGAGATCGATCCGGTGAACTTCCGGCATCTCGGCCTGCCAGCAGGTGAGAACACGGTCGGCGTAGTGCGCCTGGATCCAGCTCTTGAGGAACCGGGTCGGAACCGACAGATGGACGCTTTCATCCTGCACGCCTTCGAGGTCCATGCGCGCGAACCAGCTCGTATAGACATCCTCGCCCACACTTGTCCGCAACCGTCCCTTCACGCGCGACCAGCGATCCTGTTCCATATTTGTCATTGCCTGAGAACTTTTCTGAAAGAGTAATGATGTAAATGCGAAATCGCCTTGCAGGGTTCCCGCCAGACGCGACCTCAAAGCGGGGCTTCCGACACCAGGCATAGATCCAGCGCTCGGCGAAATCGCCGCTGCTCAGATCGAAGGCTGGAGTGAGAGGCTGCCCGCGAGGTCAGCGCGTACTCGACGGTCTACCTGGAGCTCGCGTGGGGGGCTGGCTGAAAACGCTAACGAAGTTTTCTAATGCTGTCTTGGTCGAAATGGAAATGAGCGTGTCGGATGTCGCGATGATTCCGTAAAGCATAGTACCTCCCCACTCACCGCGAGAACGCACAGCGAGTTATTCAGATCGAAAGTGTTTCAAAGTCAGTCTGCCGCTACCGAACATAAAGCATGTCCGGCGCTGCGCCGCCGCGTAACCTCAGTCTGTCGTCTTCAACACGTTCACGAGCTGCGCGTTCCCAGTCGTTGCAGTTGTCGGCAGTGTCCTATCGCTCTTGTCCGGAGCGCATGAAACGTATGCGCCACGCCGAGAAATTTAGACACACAACAGCCGTTCTCATATTGCTATGAGTTACCAACTCAGCTTCGCTTGGAAAGCGTCGCTAACGCGCACACCGCCGCCGATTTGCACGTCCGCTCTTGGGTCTCAAACCGCGCTGGTCAGGAGAGCCTTGAGCGTCGCGAACGAGTAAGGAATACACCAAGCGCAATTTCTGACAATCCGTGATTCGACATTGCGGCCTGACTCTTTGGAGGTGTTGCAACACTGCCGTCGCGCTCCTCCACACCAAGTTTTTGAATCAGCGTGCAGAATCGCGGACAGTCAGCCTTCGTGACAATTTTGGCCGCACTCGCAAAAATTTTTAAAAAACCGTTACAATCGTGGTTACCGGGACCGCTTTTCAAAACGCTTGTGCTCGCTATGTGGATAAGTGATTAGCGACACGAAGTTTTTCGCGGTTGTTTTTCAGGGTAGCTCCTGCGTTGCTCTCGCAGGCAGGAGGAGCTGACCATGTTTAGTCAGTCATCGCGACACAGGTACTTCTCGCATGTGCGCATAGCGCCGCCGGTGCAATAAATTGCACCTCGTAGAAATACGGGCACAACGAAATATGACACGCAGTATCGCGTTCAGCAATGAAGCAATCAAATCCTGAGAAGGAAAAGCCAGGTTCGAAAAAACAAAAGCCCGGCGAGGCCGGGCTTTTTGACGAATGTCTACTTCTGTCAGTTCATTTCGCGAGCTTGGCAATCTGACGCGTCAGGCGTGACACCTTCCGGCTCGCATTGTTCTTGTGAATGATGTTGCGTTGCGCCGCCTGCATCAGTTCGGGTTCTGCGCGCTTCATCGCCTGCAGCGCTGCATCGCGGTCGCCGCTCTTGATCGCTTCCTCGACGGTGCGAACCGCGCCACGCATCTGGGTGCGGCGCGACTTGTTGATGATGGTGCGGCGCGCAATCTTGCGGGTCGCCTTTTTGGCGGAAGTGGTATTGGCCATGTTCTCAACTATCCTTCGGCTGTCATCGCTCGGGTGGTCGGGCTTGAGCGCGCCGGCCGTTCAAATTGCGTGATCGACGCTGGGTTGTATTTTCCAGGGTATTCTTAGTAAGCCGTTCTTGAGGATGCCATGGTCGGAAGCCAAGGTGCTCCCGCGGCGGCGCTGCTCAAAGAACAGCGGCGGCGGGATTGCGCCCGCCGCCATTGGGGGTCTTATAGAGGGCGCGTCCGGTACCGTCAACGCTTTCCGGCCACCCCAAAAGTCGGGGGAACGGGGCCGGAAATGGCGCATAAGGTGCTGATGAGGTTGAATTTCCGGGGTGCCCCCGCTATTGGCTGACGGCCTTTTGGGGCGACAGATATAAGGTGACGCATGATCCGCGGTTTCTTCCGGCTGATTGGCCTGCTGCTCCTGGCCGGCGGATTCATCTTCATGGTCTATGACGGCGCCCGCTTCGTCGCCGATCAGTCCCTGCGTTTTACCCGGTTTGGTCAGTTCTGGAACGACATCCATCAGTCCAGCCAGCTGGCGTTCCGGACCTGGGTGGAGGGCGCTGCGCCCTGGCTCTGGAACAGCGTCGTCAAGGTGCTGTTGGACCAGCCGGTATTTGCCGTGCTGGGCGTGGTCGGCATTCTCTTGATGATACTGTTCCGGCCCCGCAAGCCGCTGATCGGCTATTCGCGGGATTGATCGGGCCCGGCCTGGCCCAAGGCGTCGTAACAGGACTGCCGTATCTGGCGTAAAGACATATAGAAGTCCAACCGGCTATAGAAGTCTAACCGGCTGGCCGTTGCCGCGCCAGCCGATGTCCCGCCTGGAGGTACTCCATGTTGTTCATGCGCAAGACCACCGCGTTGCCGAGCGCAGCCGAAGCGCTGCCGGGCCGCGCCACTCCGATCCCGACCGCGACCACCCATTTCGTCAATGGCCGCAAGCTGCAGCCGCCCTATCCCGCGGGCATCGAGCAGGCCGTGTTTGGGCTCGGCTGTTTCTGGGGCGCGGAGCGCAAGTTCTGGGAACTCGGCGACGGCATCTATGCGACCGCCGTCGGCTATGCGGGCGGGCACACCAAAAATCCAACCTACGAAGAGGTCTGTTCGGGACGCACCGGTCATACCGAAGTGGTGCTGGTCTTGTTCGATCCGAAGAAGATCTCCTATGAGCAGCTCCTGAAAACGTTCTGGGAAAATCACAACCCGACACAGGGCATGCGCCAAGGCAACGATGTCGGCACCCAGTATCGTTCGGCGATCTACACGTTCGGCGACGCGCAGCGCAAAGCCGCCGACACGTCGAAAGCGATGTACCAGAAGGCGCTTGCCGCCAAGGGTCTCGGCGCCATCACCACCGAGATCGCGCCCTCGGCCGAGTTCTATTTCGCCGAGGATTATCATCAGCAATATCTCGCCAAGAATCCGGCGGGCTATTGTGGATTGGGCGGCACCGGCGTGTCGTGCCCGATCGGCGCCGGCGTGAGTGCCGCCTAGGCCGTCATTGCGAGCGAACGGATCGCGCGAATGCGCGCCCCGTTGGCTTTGGCTCGTCGCAACGACGGATAGTCTGGCCTTGCTTGGGTGATGCGAAGGTCGTCCAGAACAACCGTTTGTTAACCATAACCGGTGCAAGACTAACGCTGTCTCGCTTTCAGGGATGGCTTCGGTGCGGGTTGTGCGCGCGTTTCGATTACCGATCACTGCGATCATCGTTGCACTCGCTTTGTCGGGGTGCATGCACCCGACCGGGCCTGTCGCGGTCGCGCCGCAAGGCGATCTCGATTCGATGGCCTATGGCCAGCCGTCCAATCCGCCGCCCCCTTCTGTCGTGGATTCCGGCGGTGGTGCCATCGGCGCGCTTGGCTCAGCCTTTGCCGCGTCGCCGCGCAGCGCCCCGCCGCCCGTCGTCATGGCCGCACGCGCGGCTTATGTCGAACCGGTTCGCTACGACGCTGCCTATCACCTCGATGCCGGCGACAGGCTGCGCGTCGTGGTCTACGGCCAGGAAGGTCTCACCAACACTTACGCAATCGACGCCGGCGGTTCGATCACGATGCCGCTGATCGGCTCGGTGCCGGCGCGCGGTCGCACCACGGCGGGACTGGCGGCGCAGATCGCAGCCAAGCTGCGCAGCGGCTTCATCAGGGATCCCTCGGTCGCGGTGGAGATCGAAGCGTATCGGCCGTTCTTCATCCTCGGTGAGGTCGCGGCGCCGGGGCAGTATCCCTACGTGCCCAACATGACAGTCGAAAGTGCGGTAGCGATCGCCGGCGGCTTTTCGCCACGCGCGCGTCGCGATCGCGTCACAGTCACACATGCCGACGCGTCGGGAACGGCGCGCTTCGTCGTCCCACCCGGAAGCGCGATCAGTCCCGGCGACACCGTGCTCGTCGGCGAGCGTTGGTTCTAGGTCTAGTCCTGCGCATGATTCAACCCTGCAGAAGCATGCTTGCGCACGTATCGGGATATCTGCTGGCATCGTGCATTCCATGCAGGCATTTGCGGATGCGATGATTCAGCGCGATCGGCTGCTGGCGTTCGAATCCGTGTTCCCTCTTGCGCTACAGCAATGTAGAAACTGCGTCGTTCAATCGAGGCGCGCCGGATTGTCGGCCAAGTGCCTGCAATCTGGAGAACGACCATGATCCATCGTTTGCCGATCCACATCGTGCGCGCTGCGACCGCGGCGGCCATGCTCGCTTCCGTTGCCGTGACCTCATGCATTTCAACGCCCGCGTCGGCGCAGTCTTACCCGGAGCGGCGAATAACGTTCGTCGTGCCTTATCCCGCGGGCGGAGCCACCGACGTCTCGGCCCGTTTGCTCGCCAACAAACTATCGGAAGCCTGGAAGCAAACCGTCGTCGTGGAAAACAAGTCGGGCGGCGGCGGTGTGGTCGGCAATGACTTCGTCGCCAAGGCACAGCCCGATGGCTACACCGTGCTGGTCGCCATCACCCAGATCATCCAGGCGCCGAGTCTCGTTTCGAAGCTGCCTTATGATGTCTTCAAGGATCTCGCCCCGGTAACCCAGGTCGGCCTGTCGACGATCGTGCTGACGGTCCCCGAGGCCCAGCCGATCAAGTCGGTCAAGGAACTGATCGACCTCGCCAAGGCTAACCCCGGCAAATTGCCTTATGGCACGTTCGGCAACGCAACGACGTCCCATCTCTACGGCGAACTGCTCAAGAAGAACGCGGGTATCGACATGACCCACGTTCCCTATCGCGGCTCTGCGCCGCTGCTGAACGATTTGCTCAACAACACGGTGACCAGCGCCTTCGTCGACCTGACCACGGCCGGCTCGCAAATAAGCGCGGGCAAGATCAGGGCACTGGCGGTCGGCGGGGAAAAGCGCAGGACCCAGTTGCCCAACGTGCCGACGCTTGCCGAACTGGGTTATCCGGGCTTTGAGATTGAAGGCTGGATCGGCATCTTCGTGCCCGCCGCAACGCCCAAGGACATTGTCGCGAAACTTTCCGCCGAACTTGCCCGCATCATTGCGTCTCCGGAGGGTGTCGCGGGCCTCGAGGCACTCAGTCTCATTCCCGTCGGCGGAACGGCGGAAGCATTCGAGGCTGCATTGCGCCGTGACCACGAGCGCTGGGCGGGTGTCGTGAAGGCAACCGGCGTCAAGGGCGAGTGACGTGGAGCCATCGCTGGCTCTAATCAGCTGTCATTCCGGGGCGTGCGATAGCACGAACCCGGAATCTCGAGATTCCGGGTCTGGTCCTGCGGACCATCCCGGAATGACGGCGAGGCCTCACTTCAAATGCTTCGCAAAGAACGCGAGGCTACGCGGCCAGGCGATGTCGGCGCTGGCCTTGTCGTAGCTTGCCCGTTCGTCGCAGTGAAAGCCGTGCTGGGCGCCGGGATAGACATGGACTTCGACCTCGGGCCGCTTGGCCTTGATGGTTTCGACATCGGTCAGCGGAATGCCCGCGTCCTTTTCGCCGAAATGCAGTTGCGTCGGCACTTGCGGCTTGTCGTCGGCGAAGCGAATGACAGCGCCGCCGTAATAGCCGATGGCGGCCGACAGGCCCGATCGCTTGGTCGCAGCCGCATAAGCAATGCTGCCGCCGAGGCAGAAGCCGATGACGCCGACCGGCCCGGTATCCTTCACCGCATCGATGGCGGCCTGGGTATCGCGCAGCATTGCGACCCAATCGGGATTGGCAACGAACTTGCGCGCGTTCGCTACTTCATCCGGCGAATAGCCGCTGGTGAAATTCGGTTCGATGCGGTCGAAGATCGACGGCGCGATCGCGACATAGCCTTCACCCGCGAGGCGATCACACACTGCGCGGATGTGGTGGTTGACGCCAAAAATCTCCTGGATCACCACGATGGCCGCTTTCGGCGCACCAGCGGGATCGGCGCGATAGCCGCTCAGTTTGAAACCGTCAGAAGCCGTCAGCTTGATATCCTGTCCCACGGGTCATCCATTGCGTTTGAGGGTTGCACGAGGCTGGTTGCGTGAGATTTGCCGAAGAGGCGGCTATTGCCACATCCAGTTGTGGCCCCAGTCGCCTTTCCAGCCGGCCAGCCGGCCTTTGCGAAACTGCAGAAACAGCCGATCCTTCTTGTAGAACAATCCGCTGCCGCCGACGTTGCGGAACACGAGAAAGATCTCCTCGCCCGGTCGGCCGCTGACGTAATTGAGCGGGGTGCCGAGCGCGCGGGCGGCGTCTTCGGCGTCCATGCCGAAGGCCAGCGGCGTGTTGTTCGAAAGCGTCGTGATGAAGGGCGGCGGGTAGGGGCCACCGATCGGCGGGAGTTGCTGCGCGCTTGCGGGCGCGAAACTCCCTGCGATCAGTGCAAAGACCACGGTGGCTAACGCTCTCACGACGCTGCCTTCGCGGTTGGCTTGGCATCCCGTGCCTTGGCATCCAGACCATCGAGGAAGGGCAGCACCGCGTCGATGAACGCCTGCGGCTGGTCGATGTTGATGGCGTGCCCGGCAGCCGGGATCACGACTTTCTTTGCGCCGGGAATCTTGGCCGCCATGTAGTCCGACGCGGCGAGGAACGGCGTGTCGTCGGCGCCGACCACGACCAGTGACGGCACCTTGATATCGGGCAGGGATTCGATCACGCGGGCATCGCGCTGGGTCAGCATGCCGCGCGCGGCGCGCGCCAGTCCCGACGCATCACGATGGGTGACGCTGGAGCGTTCCCGGCTGGCCGATTTGAGAACTTCCAGACCCTCGCGCTCGAAGCGGTCGCCGGTGTCATGCGCGCGCTTGTTCCAGACCTCGCGGGCTTCGTCCTTCTTGAAGCCCGGGCCGGTGTCGATGATCAGCAGCGCGCGGACGCGATCCGGGTGGGCGCGGTAGAAGGCCAGCGACATGTAGCCACCGAGCGAGAGCCCGCCGACGATCGCCCTGTCGGCGCCGACCGCATCGAGCAGCGCCGCCATGTCGCCGACGGTGAGGGCTTCGCTATAGGCTGATGGATCATCGGGGTAGTCGGACTGGCCGTGGCCGCGCATGTCCCACAACACGAGTTTGTGATGTTTCGAGAAGGCCGTGATCTGGCCCTGCCACATCCCACTGGTCGATGAGTAGCCATGGGTCAGCAACAATGGTGGGCCGGAGCCGTGCACCTCGTAATGGATGTTGACCCCGTCGCGATTGATTGTCGGCATCGATTTCCCAAAGCAATAATGTGTAATCCCGGCCTGGCCGCCTTATCCTAGCGCGATCCGCTCGCCGTTGGGAAATGCGGAAACGGAAGGTGCGCCTGCTGCTCGCGCGCGCGATTGACAAGCCCGTGACAAGGCCTTGCCGCAGCGCACAACCGCGATTCCAGGATGATTTTGTCCTCTTCGAGCGATTCCAAATTGCATTGCCTCTAAATCGGATCGGTATCATTCTGCGCGCCGACTGGCATCGACCCGGTGGATGCCGGCCAATACCCAAACAGTGAGTTGCCGCCGTAAGCGGCTTTCTGCACCGGTAGGGGAAACGCCAAATGCCTAATCTGAATATCAACGGACGGAATATGTCCGTCGAGGCGTCCAACGACACGCCGCTGCTTTGGGTTATCCGCGAGCAATTGCAGATGACCGGTACGAAATTCGGTTGCGGCGCAGGTCTCTGCGGCGCCTGTACGGTTCACGTCAACGGCGAAGCCGTTCGCTCCTGTCAGACGCTGGTCAGCGAGGCTGTCGGCAAGAAAATCACCACCATCGAAGGTCTCAGCGCCAAGGGCGATCATCCGCTGCAGAAGGCCTGGATTGCCGAGCAGGTCCCGCAATGCGGCTACTGCCAGTCCGGCCAGATCATGCAGGCCGCATCGCTTCTCTCCAAGAATCCCAATCCGACCAAGGATGAAGTGGTCGCGCATATGGACGGCAATCTGTGCCGCTGCATGACCTATTCGCGCATTCAGAAGGCGATCATGCGCGCCGCGTCCGAAATGCGTACCGCCTCCAACGCCGGCACCGAGCGGAGGGCAACATGAACACGCACGTGAAAATCACCGATAGTGCGACCGCTGATCTCAGCCGCCGCTCATTCCTGGTTGGCTCGGCGGCCACCGGCCTTGTGCTCGGTTATGCCGGCGTTCCCGGCATCGATCAGGCCTTGGCGGCACCCTCCGCTTTCGAGCCCAGCGTCTGGTACTCGATCGGGCCCGACGGCCTCGTGACGGTCACATGCGGCAAGGCCGACATGGGCCAGCACATCGCCTCGACCATGGCTCAGATCGTGGCCGAGGAGCTCGGCGCGTCCTGGAAGGACATGCGGGTCCAGCTTGCCTCCAACGATCCGAAGTTCAACGACCCCGTGCTCGGCGCGCAGATTACCGGCGGCAGCTGGAGCACGATGATGAACTTCGATGCCATGAGCCGCGCGGGCGCCGCGGGGCGTATGGCGTTGACGGAAGCCGCCGCCACCGCGATGGGCGTGCCGGCCAGTGAACTGGTCGTGCGCGGCTCCGTCGTCGCACATGCCAAGTCGAAGAAGTCGATGAGTTTTGCCGACATCGTCAAGAGCGGCAAGATCACCAAGACCTTCACGCCGGATGAGCTCAAGGCGATCAAGCTCAAGACGCCCGATCAGTACACCATGGTCGGTGTCTCGGTTCCGCAGCTTGATATCCCTCCGAAGACCAACGGCACGGCAAAGTACGGCATCGATGTCATGCTGCCCGGCATGGTCTACGGCAAGGTGATCACGCCGCCGGTGCGCTACGGCGCCACGGTGAAAGCGGTCGATGACGCTGCTGCAAAAAAGGTGCCGGGCTTCATCAAGGCTATCACGCTCGATGACAAGACCGGCAGCACGACCGGCTGGGTGGTGGCGGTGGCCAACACTTTTGCCAACGCCCGCAAGGCGGCCGACGCGCTGAAGATCACTTATGACAATGGTCCGAACGCCAAGCTGTCAAGCCAGTCGCTGATCGACGAAGCCAAGCGGCTGCAGGCGCTCGATGACTCCGGGCAGTTCTTCGTCAAGGACGGCGACACTGCGGCGGCGTTCGGGACGGCGGCGAAAGTGCTGGAGGCGGAATACACCACCAGCATCAACATCCATGCGCCGCTGGAGCCGATGAACGCCACCGCCGACTTCAAGGGCGACATCCTGCACATCTATTCCGGCAACCAGTTCGCAACGCGCTCCGGCGCGATCGCGGCGGGTGCGGCCGGGATCGATCCCAAATTCGTTGTGATGCACCAGATGTGGCTGGGCGGCGGCTTCGGCCGGCGTCTGGACGCCGACATGATGGTCCCGGCAGTGCAGGCGGCGAAAGCAGTAGGCAAGCCAGTCAAGATCATCTACTCGCGCGAAAACGACATGACCATGGACTATTCGCGCCCGCTGACCTTCCAGAAGGTGAAGGCGGGTCTCGATGGCGATGGCAAGCTGATCGCGCTCAATCATGACGTGGTCAGCGCGTGGCCGACAGCGCGGTGGGGAATTCCCGATTTCCTTTCACCCTCGGTCGACAAGAAAGGACCTCTGGACGCGTTCACCGTGAACGGCGCGGATTTCTTCTATTCCGTGCCCAATCACAACGTCCGCGCGATCAAAAACGAGATGGCGCACAACGCCACCCCGTCGGGACAGCTGCGATCGGTGGCTCCGGGTTGGACCTTCTGGGCCGTCGAAAGCATGATCGACGAACTCGCCCATGCGGCAGGCCAGGATCCCGCGCAGTACCGCATCGCGATGCTGGACGGCAAAGGCAAGAACGACGGTGGGGCGCAACGCCTGCGCAACACGTTGTTGGCTGCGATGGGCATGGCCGGCTACGGCACCAGCAAACTGCCGAAAGGCGAGGGCATGGGTATTGCCTGCGTCTCCTCGCAGGAACGGGCGACGGCAAGCTGGACCGCATGCGTGGCCCATGTCGCCGTTGCGCCGTCCGGCGAGGTCAAGGTCAAGAAATTGACCGTTGCCACCGACGTCGGCATGCAGGTGCATCCCGACAACATCCGTGCCCAGGTCGAGGGCGCGGCGCTGTGGGGACTTTCACTCGCGATGTATGAGAAGGCGACGCTGAAGGATGGCGGTATCGAGCAGACCAATTTCGATACCTACACACCGCTGCGGATGAGCCAGACGCCGGAAGTGGCCGTCAATGTCATCGCCAATGGCGAAAAGCCGACCGGCGTCGGCGAGCCGGCGGTGACCGTCATCGCGCCCGCGCTCGGCAACGCGATCTTCAACGCCTGCGGCGCGCGGATCCGCTCACTGCCGATATCAGCGGAGGCGGTGAAGGCGAACATGAAGGCGTAAAGCCGCCATAGCATCGACAAGAATGATCCGCCGGAGGCAGCGCTTCCGGCGGATTTATTTTGGACCCAGCCGTCATTGCGAGCGCTAGCGACGAAGCAATCCATTCTTCGACTCGCGGCCCGATGGATTGCTTCGCGGAGCCTGTCATCCGGCGGCGCTTCGCGCCGACCGGGTGGCTCGCAATGACGGAGATATGGGGGCACCCGCGATCATTCAAATTGTAACGAGCCCGCTAGACCGGCATTCACGATGCCTCTTAAGCCACAAGGAACTCCTTGTCGGCTAGCTTTGGTTGCAGGTGGTCACCGCAAGGCTCTGGGGTTTCATGACATCCGCAACCAACAAGACTTCGACCAAACGCCGGCTGCTGCTGGCTTCGGATCGGAGCGATCAAAGCAACGAACTCGCCAGCATTCTGCAGTCCGTCGGCCAGGTCGATACCATTACGACGTCGGATATTCCAGACCAGCCCGCGCGGGATCTCTCAGGCATCGTGGTCGACATCAACCTGCGCTCCGCGGAGAGCGTGCAGCTCGTGCGCAACAAGTTGCGGGCGAAGCCTACCGCGAGATGCCGCGGCTGTTCGTGCTGGCGGATGCGCTGCATCATGGATCGATGCAGGCCTGGGCGCTCGGCGCGACCGATACCATCGCGCGGCCGTTCGACGCGCAGGGCATCCTGCAGCGGATCCGCGCCGCGTTTCCGGATAGCGATGGATATGACGAGACCGACCGCGGCAAGGCCCTGAACAGGGGCGTCGAGGCGGCGCACGGAGTGATGGTCAAGATCTTCGAGCGGCTTCCGGCCGGCGTTCCCTTGAAATTCAGCGATATCGTCGAGGCCGAGAGCAAGATCTCAAGGCGATCAGGCATTCGTCCTTGCGGGAATGGCTGACAACGGTCGGCTGCCATCACACCGGCAGCTATCGCCATTGTCTGTTTGTCACCGGCTTTGCGGTCGCGTACGCCCAGCAGCTCGGCATGCGCGAGGACGACCAGCGTCGTCTGGCGCGCGCGGCCTTGCTGCACGACGTCGGCAAGGCTTTCATTCCGGTCGAGATCCTCGACAAGCCGGGCGCGCTGACGCTCGAGGAAATGGAAGAGATGCGCCAGCATCCGCGCCGCGGCTATGAGGCGCTGGCGTCGCAGGGCGGCTTCCCGCCCGAGATGCTCGACGTGGTGCTGCATCATCACGAGTTCCTCGATGGCACCGGTTACCCCAACGGCCTGAATGGCAACCAGATCAGCGATATTGTCCGCCTGACGACGATCGTGGACATCTATGCCGCCCTGGTCGAGAGACGGGCCTACCGGTTGCAGTTCACCCACGCCCGCGCGTACGCCATGATGGAAGAGATGGGCGACAAGCTCGACCAACACCTGCTGCACGCGTTCCGCCCGGTGGCGTTCGGGTAGTATTGAGCGCCGCTCGACGCAAGTAGCGCAAACGCTTTGCGTTTGTCGCAGGCAATGGCGAGGCCAGAAATCGTAGGGTGGGCAAAGGCGCTCTCGCGCCGTGCCCACCATCTTCTTGCACCGCTGCCGACGAATGGTGGGCACGCTTCGCTTCGCCCACCCTACTGCCCATCACCCCAGCATCTTCCGCAGTTCCGCCTTCGCCACCTTTTCCAGCGTCGAGCGCGGCATGTCGTCGACGAAGTGGATTTCGCGCGGCACCTTGAAGTCGGCCAGCGAAGCGCGGCATGCGGCCATCACCGTGTCGTGCAGGTCGGCCGGTGCGCCGTCGACGCCGGCCTGCGGGATGATGAACACGACGGGTACCTCATCCAGCATCGAATGCTTCTTGGCCACCACCGCGGCCTCGCGCACGCCGGGCACCACCGCGATCACCTGCTCGATCTCGGAGGCCGCGACATTCTCGCCGCCGACCTTCAGCATGTCCTTGGTGCGGTCGCCGAACCGGATGAAGCCATCGTCGAGCAGCGTGACGCGGTCGCCGGTGATGAAGTAGCCGTGTTCGTCAAAACTTTCGCGCGTGGCCTTTTCGTTGTGCAGGTATTCGGCGAACAGCGACAGGCCGGGAATGCCCTTGATCAGGAGGTTGCCGGTGCCGCCGACGGGCGTCGGCGTACCATCGTCCTCGGTGATGCGGATCTGATATTCCGGCGCGGCGCGACCGATCGACATCGGCGTGTTGGGCTGGTCGACCTCGCCGACGATGCCGTGGGTGATGGTCTCGGTCATCCCCCACCAGCCGATCATCTTGACGCCGAAGGCGGCAAACGGCGGCGGCTCGGATACCGCCGTACCCCAGAGCCGGAACTTGTGGTCCTTGGAATCTCATGCTCCAGCAGCGCCTTCATGCAAAAGGGGATCGTCGAGGTCCAGGTGCAACTGTGCGCCAGCGCGACGCTCCAGAACCGGCTGGCGGAAAATCGCGGCTGGATCACGCAACTTCCGCCGACCCACAGCGTCGCGAGCATCGAATAGGCCAGCGCGTTGGTGTGGAACAGCGGCAGATAAGTCTGGTGCACGTCGCCCGCGTGCAGGTCCTCATGTGCGGCGTTGATCCTGGCGCCCCACAGCGCGTTGGCGTGCGTCCACAGTACCGCCTTCGGGCGGGATGTGGTGCCGGACGTATATTGTACGCTGCACGGCGCGGACGGATCGGTTGGGCGGCGCGGCCGGTCGGCGCTGTCGGCAAATAAGGATCTCGAAGCTGTCGCCGCGCGGTGCAGCCTGCGCCGGCGTGTTGCCCGCGTCATGCGAGATCACGGCCATCCAGCGCAGGCCGCGGCAATTGGCCGAGATCAGCTCGGCATAAGCGGGCTGAGTGATGGCGGCGACCGCGCCGCAATGGCCGGCGAAATATTCCATTTCTGCGGCCGCCGAGCGGGTGTTGGTGGTGACTGCGATGGCGCCGAGTTCGACGCAGGCAAACCAGGCGAGCATTGCCTCGATGCAATTGTCGAGATGGATCAGCACATATTCGCCGGGCTTGATGCCGCGCCTGACCAGGCCCGCGGAAAGCGCGCCGACGCGCTCGTGAAATTCGCCGTAGGACCAACTCCGCGCCGGCGCTTCGAACGGCGCCCAGATCAGGAACGGATGGTTGCGGCGGCTCTCGACCGCATCCGCAGCAGCCACGGCACGTCGAGGCCTGCGAATGGTCCGACGATGCCCGGCGCTGCCTGTGAAAATGACATGATACCTCCCGTGCAGCCTTGCGGCGGCGGCTTTTGATATTGCTTGGGAGCAGTTCTGCCATTGGATGGCGGGATGGGCAAATCGGCAATTGCTAGTGCGTCATTCCGGGGCGATGCGAAGCATCGAACCCGGAATCTCGATTCCGGGTCTGGTGCTGGCGCACCATCCCGGAATGACGAAGGACTAATCACGCTTTGCTCGCAATGACGGAGAGGGAATGGTGTTCAGCCCGCCCCATCCTCATACGAGGAAATCTCGATCAAGCTGCCGTCGGGATCCCGGCAATAGACCGAACGCAGCGCGCCGCGGGCGCCCTGCTTGGCGACCGGGCCTTCCTCGATCGCGACGCCGTTGGCTTTCAAATGCGCCACGACCTGGTCCGGGTGCTTGATGTCAGGAAGCACAGATCGTCGCTGCCGGCGGTTTCGTGGTCTGCCGTGAACCACTCGACCTTGTCGGCGTCGCGCGGCCGCACATTGATCTTCTGGTTGCCGAACACCAGCGAGGTCCGCGGCGTTTTGCCCGGGCCGGGATCGAACACCTTGACTTCCATGCCGAGGATTTTTCGATACCACTCGGCGGAACGCGCCACGTCGGAGACGTTGATAACGAGATGATCGAGCGCGTTAACCTTGACAGACATGCCTTATCCTTTGTCGCGGCTGGCACGCTTGCAGCGCACTGGCCGCCTCGGGGTTTGTTTGTTACAACGCCGCCCGCGTTCGGTTCAATAGAACCGAACCTCAATAGAAACGGACCGGGCTCTAAACCCGGCCTCAGGGAGAAGTTTTATGATTTCACGCCGTACCGCGATTTGTCTGGCCGTCATCGGTCTTTCCGCTGCTGGTTCGATCGGCAGCGCGTCTGCGCAGGATTATCCGACCCGGCCGGTGCGCTGGGTCGTCGGATATCCGCCGGGCGGCGCAACCGACATCATCGCGCGGCTGATCGGCCAGCGGCTCTCGGAGCGGCTCGGTCAGCAATTCGTGATCGAGAACAAGCCCGGCGCCGGCAACAACATCGCCACCGAATCGGTGATCAATGCCGAGCCGGACGGCTACACCCTGCTGCTGGTCAATCCCGCGAACTACATCAACGCCTCGCTCTACGCCAATTTGAAATTCAACGTCGTCCGTGACATCGCGCCGGTCGCGGCGTTCAATCGCGTGCCAAACGTGATGACGGTCAACAAGGACGTGCCGGCGAAGACGGTCGCCGAGTTCATCGCCTATGTGAAGGCCAATCCCGGCAAGGTGAACCTGGCGTCGTCTGGCAACGGCACATCCGTGCACCTGTCCGGCGAAATGTTCATGGCGATGTCGGGCGCCAAGATGCAGCATGTGCCCTATCGCGGCGCTGCGCCCGCGATCACCGATCTGCTCGGCGGCCAGGTCCAGGTGATCTTCGACAACATGCCCTCTATCCTCCAGCATGTCCGTGCTGGTTCCGTGCGGGCGCTGGCGGTCACCGGTACGGCGAAGTCGGCGCTGTTGCCGGATGTGCCGGTCTTAGCCGATACCATCCCGGGTTACGAGGCGAGCGCGCTGTTCGGCATGGGCGCACCGAAGAACACCCCGAAGGCCGTCATCGAGAAGCTGAACAAGGAAGTCAACGCAGTGCTCGCCGAACCCGCGATCAAGGCGCGCCTGGTTGACCTTGGCGGCGAGCCGCTGATCGGTACGCCGGAAGCGTTCGGCGCGATGATCGTGGCCGAAACCGAAAAGTGGAAGAAGGTGATCGAGGAAGCCAAGGTGCAAAAGGTGGAGTAATCTCTCCGGCGGAACATTGAGGGGGCCGCGGTGTTTCTCACAGGAGAGGCGACGCGGCTTTCTTGCTTCCTGCCAAGGAGAAGTATCATGCGTATTGCAATGTTTGCGATACTGGCGCTGTCGGCAGCGACGGTCGCCGTGGTCGCCGGCAGTTCGCCGGCGGCGGCGTACGATTATCCCTATTGTCTCCAGGGCCGGGGTATCGGCGTTCCCGGCGACTGCTCGTACAGCACGTACGCCCAGTGCATGGCGTCGGCCTCCGGGCGCGCCCTCTACTGCAATATCAACCCGCGTGTGGCGTTCGGACAGCAGCAGCGGCGAATGCGGGTGTACCGGGATTATTGATCGGCGCCTTGCCTATTCTCCTTGCGTGATGGCCGGACAGAAGCGTGAAAGAGATTCTCGCTCCGCTATCCGGCCATCCACACGTCTATTGCCACTACTCTCCAAGACGTGATCCAGGCCCAGGCTTGACTCACATTCGCTTGCGGCTATACTAAACCACATGGTTAAGTATCAAGAAGAGGTCCTGGACCGCACCTTTGCCGCGCTTTCCGATCCGACCCGGCGCGCTGCTGGCGCGGCTTGGCGATCGTGAAAGCCTTTCTGTCAGCGAGCTGGCGCAGCCGTTTTCAATCTCGCTTCCTGCGATCATCAAGCATCTCGATGTGCTGTCGGATGCCGGCCTGATCGCGCGCGAAAAAACCGGCCGCACGGTCGCGTGCCGGCTGACCGCGGGACCGATGGAGCAGGCGATGGATTGGCTCAACCGCTACCAGCGCTTCTGGTCCGACAATCTCGACCGCCTTGCCGCCTTTTTTGGAGGAAGACCGATGGCCACCCAGTCAAGCCTTGCCAAATCAAGCACTGCCAAATCAAGCAATCCCCGCGACGCCGAACTCGCCGCGCGACCCAGCCTCACCCTCAAACGTCGCCTCAACGCGGCGCCCGAAAAAGTCTACGCCGCGTGGGCCGACGCGGAAAGGCTAGTGCAATGGTTCGGGCCTGCGTCGGTGGAGGCCGGCTCCGTGAAAGCCGACATCGATCTTCGCGTCGGTGGCCACTACCGCATCAGCTTCAACGCCAATGGCCAATATAACCAGGTTGGCGGCGTCTATCGCGAGGTCGCACCGAATGAGCGGCTGGTTTTCAGCTGGGCGTGGCATTCGACGCCGGAGCGTGAATCGCTGGTGACCATTTCGATGAAGCCGGATGGCGCCGGCACGCTGCTTACCTTCCACCACGAACAATTCGCCGATGCCACAGCGCGCGACAATCACGAGCGTGGTTGGACGGAATTCCTTGGCAAACTCGAAAACTATCTGGCCTGAACGAAGGAGCCGCTCATGCAACCGCACGCCGTCGTTTCGCGCGAAGATTGGCTCGCCGTCCGCAAGGCGCACCTCGCGCATGAGAAGGAATATACCAAGGCGCGCGAGCGTCTCAGCGAACAGCGCCGCGCGTTGCCATGGGTCAAGGTGGACAAGAACTACGTATTCGAAGGACCGAACGGTCCGGTGTCGCTGGCCGATCTGTTCAAGGGGCGTAGCCAGCTTGTCGTGCAGCATGTGATGTTTGCGCCCGACTGGAACGAGGCCTCGCAAGAGCTGCTCGTTTTGGGCCGACGGGTTCGAGCGCATGATCCCGCATCTCGCCGCGCGCGACACCACGATGGTCGCCATCTCGCGCGCGCCGAAGGAAAAGCTCGCTGCATTCAAGCAGCGCATGGGCTGGACGTTCGACTGGCTGTCCTCCGGCGGCAATGATTTCAACTACGATTTTGGCGTTACGTTCACGCCCGAACAGCTCAAGTCGGGCGCCACACTCTATAATTTTGGCACCACTCCCTTCGGGAGTGAGGAGGCGCCGGGCATCAGCGTGTTCTACCTCGACGAGGCCGGGAACATCTTCCACACCTATTCGTGTTTCTCGCGCGGCCTCGACATGATGAACGCCGCCTACCACTATCTCGACCTGACGCCGCTCGGGCGTCACGAAGATGGCCTGCCCTATCCGATGGACTGGGTGCGGCTACGTGACCAATACCAGCCGCCGGCGATTCAGGCATCTTGTTGCCATAGCTGAAAGTGCCTGATCGTCATTGCGAGCGAAGCGAAACAATCCATATCGCGGCATAACGATGGCGGGATTGCTTCGTCGCTTCGCTCCTCGCAATGACGACGGAAATGGAGAGATCATCCATGCCCTACGTTGATGGCTTCATCGTCGCCGTGCCGAAGAAAAAGCTCGCAGCCTACGCCGCCATGTCGAAGAAGGCCGGCAAGGTCTGGCGCGAATACGGCGCGCTGGACTACCGCGAATGGGTCGCCGATGACGTCAAGGTCGGCAAGCTCACTTCGTTCCCGCGCAGCGTCAAGCTCTGCCGGGCGAGACCGTGGTTTTCGCCTGGATCACCTACAAATCGCGCGTCCAGCGCGACAAGATCAACGCCAAGGTGATGGCGGATCCACGGCTCAAGTCGATGATGGATCCGAAATCCCCGCCGTTCGACGGAAAGCGGATGATCTTTGGCGGGTTCGAGAGCCTGGTGAAGGTCTAGGCGATACAGGATCCGCATCCTGCCCGCATGCTGCACGGCACGGACGACGGCACGCGCAGGCGTTGCCGGCTTCAATGGCGTTCTCGAGCGAAGCCTGACGCGGCGGGTTGACAGGCTGCGCCGCGGCCAGACTGGCGGGCATGCGCATCACGCTCGTCCATGCCCTGAAACATTCGATTGTGCCGATCGAGGCCTCTTTCGCGCGGCTTTGGCCCGACGCCCGTCTGATGAATTTGCTCGACGACAGCCTGTCGGCGGACCTGGCGCGCGACGGCGGGCTGTCAGATGCCATGACCGAACGCTTCCTTAAATTGGGACGCTACGCGGCCGGCACCGGTTCGGATGCGATCTTGTTCACGTGTTCCGCGTTCGGCCCCTGCATCGAAGCCGTTGCCCGCGCGCAGGCGCCGATGCCGGTGCTCAAGCCCAATGAGGCGATGGTCGAGCAGGCTGTCGCCCGCGGTCGCAGGATCGGTTTGTTGTCGACATTCGCGCCGACGCTGGTCTCTATGCCGCCGGAATTTCCTTCGTCCGTCAAAATCGTTCCGAAACTGGCGGAGGGCGCGCTGGCGGCGCTCGATCGCGACGATCGCGCGACGCATGATCGCCTGGTCGTGGAAGCATCGAAAGACTTGCGCGACTGCGACCTGATCGCGCTCGCCCAATACAGCATGGCGCCGGCAGCGGCAGAAGTCGCCGAGGCAACCGGACGTCCGGTGCTCACCACACCTGATAGTGCGGTGCTGAAGCTGAGGAACATGCTCGGCGCCGAGCGCGCCTAGGCTTGCTTCTTGGCTGGTATCTTGGCCTGCTTTTGGGCGCCTTCCTTCGCGGGCTTTTTCGAAGGCTTCTTCGCAGCCGCTTCCTCAGCCGCGTACTTGATCGCCCGCGCGTAGCTGTCGGCGGTATTTTGCGCGGAATTTTGCAGCCGTTTCGCTGCGGCCGCGCCAAGCTCCATCGTGCTCTTGGCGATCAGCCGGAAGTGGTCCCGCGACTCCTTGTCCTTTGCCTTGGCGGCGCGGCCCATGATCTGGTCCCGCCGCTTCTTCACGGCGGCCATCAGGTTCTTGTGCTGGGTCTTTGCGATTTGCCGGATGACGACGTCGAGATCGGCTTCAGCCATTGGTCACTCTTACCGCGCGATGCCCCCGCAAGGCGCGGGAAGAATTGGCGCACCCGACACGATTCGAACGTGTGACCTTTGCCTTCGGAGGGCAACGCTCTATCCAGCTGAGCTACGGGTGCAACAGGGCTTCATTTAGCTGATTGGTCTGGTGACGGCAACGGCCAGTTAGGGACTGGGAAGGGTTAGTTGGAGGGCGCTTCGGCCCCTTTTCGGCGTAGTTGGTCGGGTGGGCCCGGGAACGCAATCGATCAGTATAAAGGCGGCTCAAATCGCAGCCCCACCGTGTCCGTTTTGCATTGCATCCGCAAAGAGGCGTCCAGCACTGGGACAAAATTCACACGGCCTGCAGTGCCCGAGGGCGTGATCCCACGCTTGCCGCCAAGTTGATACCCGTGACGCATTGCGCCGCGGGGCTGACACACAGCGCCCTTTATCGCTCGCAGTGAAGCCCGGCCGGCGCTAACATTGACCCTTGTAATCGAACTGGTGCCGCCAATGAGTGGACCAAGCGCGACACTTGGGTGGGGGAACGTGTTGGAGGATTTCGCGCTGTTGCGAACGCTGAGTTCGGAACAGCGTTTAAAACCTTTAACGCCATGGTCCGTCAGGATCTCGTGCGCGGGGAAATGCTCGTTGCGCAGGGCGGGCCCTCGAACGCATTGTTCATGGTGCTGCACGGTGCGCTCGCCGTGCGCCGGGCCGGCGATCTCGAACCGATCGCCGAACTTCGCGCCGGCGAACTGGTCGGCGAAATCGGCTTTTTCGCTAATATCCCGCGCACGGCCGATGTGATTGCGATTCGCGATACCAGCGTGCTGGTGCTGACCCGCACGGCCTACCAGAAGCTTGCCGAGGAAGCCCCCGCCGTCGTCGAGGCGCTGCTCGCAGCGCTGGCGCGGCGCTTCGCCAAGGAAACGGCGCGGCTGATCCCGGTGCGCGCGCCGCCAAAGGCACGAACGGTGGCGCTGATCGAGGGTGGATTCGAGCCGTCGCCGGCTGCGTTTGATTCCCGAATGCATGAGGGGCTGGTTGCGGCCGGCGCCGAGATCGTCGACCTTGCACGCCTGCGCGCCATGTTTCCCGGGCGCGAACTCGATGCGTCCGAAGTCACCGAGTGGCTCAACAAGCTCGAACACGTAGCGCCCCTGGTGGTTTACCTCGGCGGCCGCGAAGCGTCCGTATGGGCGCGCAAGGCCATCCGCCAGGCCGACATGGTCGTGTTCGCGTGCCGTGGCGATGCGCCCGCGGGAGCCATGACGGAGATCGAAGCTTTTGCTTGCGAGGTTCATCCCGTATCGGCGCGGCGCCTGGTCCGCATCCACGACCGGCGATGTGGCGAGGTCCGCGGCACCGCGCCCTGGCTCGCGCGGTTGCCTTCCTTCATGCACCACCATGTCGCGCTTGAAGATCAGGTCGATATCGACAGCCTGATCCGGTTTCTGTCCGGCCGGGCGATCGGGTTCGTCGCCGCCGGCGGCGGCAGCCTTGGAACGGCGCATGTCGGAATCTACCAGGCGTTTCGTGAGCGCGGCGCGGTGTTCGATATCTTTGTCGGCACCAGTGTCGGTTCTGCGATGGCGGCCGGTTTTGCAAAGAACCTCGAGGCCGAACATCTCGAGGAGGGTACCCACGAAATCTTCGTCAGGAGCCGCAGCCTCCGGCGGCCGACCTGGCCGCGCTATTCCCTGCTGGATCACAAGGCGTTCGATCGGGCGCTGGCCGAGCAATATGGCGCAGACTGCCGCGTCGAAGATTGCTGGCGGCCGTTCGCGGCGGTCGCGACCAACCTCTCGACCCATAATCTTGAACTGATCCGGTCCGGGCTGCTTTGGCAGGCGGTGCGCGCATCGAGCGCGATCCCTGGATTATTGCCGCCGTTCTACACGCCGGAAGGCGCCATGCTGGTCGATGGATGCCTGATCGACAATGTCCCGCTGGCGCCGATGCATCAATTGAAAAGCGGCCCCAATCTGGTTGTGCATTTCGGCGAGCCGGCGGCGGAGATGTTTGATGTTGACTATGCCGCGCTGCCCGGACGGTTCGAACTGATCGCGGCGATGCTGACGCCGTTCCGTAAAAAGCTGCTTCCCGCGGCGCCAAGTGCGGTCAACGTGCTGTGGCGCAGCCTCGTGGCACATCAGCGCTACGACACGCTGCCGACGGGGCCGTTCGATGCGGTGATGCGGCCCCCGGTTCCGGACGGTATCGATGTGACGGACTTCGACCTCCACACCGAAATATTTGACGCGTCCTACCAGTGGGCCCGAGGGGCCATCGATGCGCTGGAGGCGGAGGGCAATTCGGCAATTGCGGCAATACTCGCCACCGGTACTGCGGCAACACAACGGTCGCCCCACCTCGTCGGGCTGCCGCAGACCGCTCTATCCGGCCAGGTGACGAAGCTCGGTTGATTTGGCCGTTGGCCGGGCAGGGGCAACGCGCTGCGAGGGGTGGCGAGCCGACGGTGGCAGGACAGCATTCCCGATCAAAAATCTGATCCGCTCCGGCCCAATTGGTGCTAATCTTCGATCATTGATCTTCTCGCCATCGATGGGGACGTCCGATGTATAAGAAGGTTCTTCTCGCTTATGACGGGTCGGTCGAGGGACGGCGCGCGTTGCGGGAGGGTGCGAAGCTCGCGCAGCTCTGCCGCGCCGAGGTCTGCCTGCTCGCTGTCGTCGAGGTCTCCTCGATCATGACGCCTGAGGCCGGGCTTTCGATCCCGATCGAACTGCAGACCGAGGACTACAAGGCCATTCTGAACGAAGGTTGCGAACGGCTGAAGGCGCTGGGATTTACGCCGACCGCGCGCCTGGAGGTCGGGGATGCCGGGCAAAAGATTGCCGAGGTCGCCGAGGAAATCGGCGCGCATCTCGTCGTCGTCGGGCATCGCCCGCAAGGGACGCTGGCGCGGTGGTTCGGCTCCGTCGGCAGCTATCTCGTCAAGCGCCTGCGCTGCAGCGTGCTGGTCGCCCAAACCGAGATCAGCGACACCGAGTTCGAACGGTTGAAGCCGCCGGCCGAGCAGGCGGCCTCGTAGGGAAACCTCGTCAAGACAACGGAAGCTTCGCCGTTCCGCTACGCCGGAACGATGATCTTGCCGATCGGCCACAGCGCGATTCCGGCGAGCTTGAGGTGCGCCCAGGCAAACGGAATCCCGATAATGGTGACGGCCAGCACGATCGCCGTGACGACATGACCGAGCGCCAGCCACCATCCCGCCAGCACCAGCCAGATGATGTTGCCGATCAGGCCGAGCGGTCCGGTGCCGATATCTTCCTGCCCGGTGTAGGCATCGCGCGACACTGCCGTGAAACCGAACGGAAATAATGTAGGCCGCGATGTTGAACGCGGCCCGCGCCCAGGGAATGCCAATGATGGTAATCGCCATGACGATGGCGGCGACCAGCCAGCCGAACGCCATCCACGCGCCGCCGAGGACGATCCAGAGGATGTTCAGAAGCAGTGAGACCGGTGACATGGCTTCTATCCCTCTCCGATTGAAATCGAAATCGTGTCCATCCCGCGCTGCGAGCGGAACCCGATTGCCGTAAGCCCGGCAGACGCTAAACTGATTCCCCAGACGATCAAGCAACAAGCGCGCCAAGAAAGCGCGACAAGGGAGAAGCGTTCATGCGTCCGCTCGAATTCGGCTGGTATCTGCCCACACACGGCGACACAACGGCCTATGGCCTGGTCGAGGCGCAGATTCCGGCTCTCCCGAATTGTGCGACCGCGTGGTGCAGGCCGCGGAGCAGGCCGGCTTCGAGTATCTGCTGATTCCGGTCGGCTCGGTGTGCTGGGAGGCATGGATCACGGGCGCGTTCATGGCGGCGCGCTCGTCGCGCATCAAGCCGCCGATCGCGGCGCGGCCCGGCTACATCAATCCGGTGCTGCTGGCGAAAATGATCTCGACCTTCGACCAGATGTCCGGCGGGCGCATCTGCATCAACCTGATCGCCGGCCAGAACGAGAGCGAAGTCGAAGGCGAGGGCGTGCGCCACCCCAAGGAAGAGCGCTACGCGCTGATGGAGGAGGAAGTCTCGATCCTCAAGGCGCTGTGGACCACGCGCGGGCCGGTGAATTTTCAGGGCAAGTTTCACACGCTCTCGGGCGCGCATATCAGGCCCCGCCCGCATCAAGCGCCGTTTCCGAAGTTCTATCTCGGCGGCGGTTCGCGGCAGGCCTGGGAATTGTCGGCCAGGCATTCCGACGTGCATTTGTTCTGGGGCGATCTGCCGGAAAAGATCGCCGCGAATATCGCCGAGATCAGGAGATGGCGCGGAGCATGGCCGCGAAAACGACATCGGCTTCGGCATGAGGTTGCAGGTGATCTGCCGCGAGAACGAGGCGGACGCATGGGAGGCCGCCGATCAGCTGGTGCGCCACGCCACCGAGCGTCAGAAGCAGGAAATGAAGACGCTCTACAACAAGTCAGAAGCGAACTTGCGCGTGCAGCAACTCGCCCGCGAGCACGGCGATCTCTTGCTGCCGCATCTATGGACCGGCATTACGAAGGTTCGACCGGGTGCAGGCATTGCTGTCGTCGGCAATCCCGCCCAGTGCGCCGACACGCTGCAACAATTCATCGACGCCGGCTGCCATTCGTTCTGCCTGTCCGGCTACCTGCATGACGAGGAGGCCGAACGTTTCGGCCGGCTGATCCGTCCGATCCTTGCCGAGAACAATCGCGGTCGTTGGGCGGCGTAGGGCGTAGCTTACCTTACTGCGTCATAACCGGCTTCATCCCATCATCCTGAGGAGCTTGCGAAGCAAGCGTCTCGAAGGATAAGGCCAAAAGCAGCACCGTGGCCTCATGGTTCTCCCGGCGATGCGAAGCATCGTCCGGAGACGGCGCTTACGCGCCTCCTCACCATGAGGGATTAGTGACGCAGTGACACTACCGAAGATCAAGCTACCGCCGCCGCCGATACCGGTCGCACGCCGATCAGTTTCCTGACCTCGGCCGCCGGTTTCGGCGCGCTGAACAGATAGCCCTGCATCTGGGTGCAGCCAAGCTCGCGCAGGATCTCGCGCTGCTGCTCGGTTTCGACGCCTTCCGCTACCGTGGTCATGTTGCGGGCTGCTGCGATATTCACCACCGCCTGCACGATCGCCGCCGAACCGTCGACCTCGATGTCGCTGACAAAGCAGCGGTCGATCTTGATCTTGTCGAACGGAAACCGCTTCAGATAGCTCAACGAGGAGAAGCCGGTGCCGAAATCGTCGAGCGCGATCCGCACGCCGATGGCGCGGAGCTGATGCAGGATTGCCAGCGCGGTCTCGTCGTCATGGATCAGCACGGCCTCGGTGATTTCGATCTCCAGCCGCTCCGGCGGCAGGCCCGAAGCGGCGAGCGCGCCGGTGATCCGCAACGCCAGCGTCGGCGACTTCAACTGGATCGGTGAAACGTTGACGGCTACCCGGACATGGGACGGCCAGCCGGCGGCCTCGGCGCAGGCGATCTGCATCACCCAATCGCCGAGCTCGTTGATCAGGCCGGTGTCTTCGGCGAGCGGGATGAACTCCGCGGGCGAAACCATGCCGCGTTCGGATGGCGCCAGCGCAGCAGCGCCTCGCAGCCGGTCACCTCGCTGCTGCGGAGATCGAGCAGCGGCTGATAGTGGATTTCGAAGTCGCCATCGACCATTGCCTGTCGAAGATCCTGCTCCATGGTGAGCCGCGCCTTGGCGCGGGCGTCCATGTCCGGCTCGAAGAACCGATGGGTGCGGCGGCCTCCAGCCTTGGCGCCGTACATCGCGAGGTCGGCGTGCTTGATCAGCTGATCGAGTTCGGTGCCGTCCAGCGGCGCGAGCGCGATGCCGATGCTGGCATCGGTCGAGAGGTGATGGCCGAGACATTGGTAGGGCTGCCGGATCGCCTCAAATATTCGCGCGACGAATTCCAGGACATCGGCGCGGTCGCCGACGCCGGTCTGAATCACTGCAAATTCGTCGCCGCCCAGCCGGGCGATGAGGTCCGCCGGCTCGAGGCATTCCTTGATGCGGGCCGCGACGGCCTTCAACAGTTCATCGCCCACATGATGTCCGAGCGAGTCGTTGATGCCCTTGAACTCATCGATGTCGATGTAGAGCAAGGCAAATTGCTTGCCGTCAACGGCCTTCTTGAGCTCGCGCTCGATCTGCTCGCGGAACAGCACCCGGTTCGGAAGGTCGGTCAGCGCGTCATAATGCGCGAGATGCGCGATCCTTTCATTGGCAAGCCGGCGCTCCGTCACGTCGTCGACGACGTTGATGATGTAACGCGCCTCGCCTGCGGAATCGCGGATTCCAGCCGCCTGGAGGTGATATAGCGCGGGCCGGTCGCCTGGCTTACCCAGACATGCTCGTCCTTGAACAGGCCGTCAGGATTGCAGCGTCTTCTCTTCATCGGCCGTGATGATATCGGCGGATGTGCTCGGAAAGATGTCATAGGCGGTCTTGCCGATGATCAGGTCGCGCGAAATGCCGAACTGGGTTTCGGCCACGCGGTTGACCAGGAGATAGCGGCGGTCGTGCACGTCCTTCACGGTGATCTGCGAAGGAATGTGATCGATGATCTGGCTCAGGAAAGCGTAATTCCGGTCGCGCTCCTGTTCGAGGCGGCGGCGTTCGGTGATGTCTTCCATCGTGGCGACCCAGCCGCCATCGGCGAGCGGCCTGCTGACCGCCATGAAGGAGCGCCCGTCCGGGCCTCGCATGATGCTGTGATCGACCTGCCCGCGCGCAATGTTTTGCATGACGGTGGTGCAGAACTGGTCGACGTCGCCGTCGAACGATCCACTTTCGTTGCGATGCCGCATCAGGTCGCGGAAATGACAGCCGGGCTTCACGACGTCGGTCGACAGATTGTGCATGTCGATGTAGCGCCGGTTGAAGGTGACGACCCGCGCCGACGCGTCGAACGTTACCAGGCCCTGGATCATGTTGTTCAGGGCGGTGTCGAGCCGGCCCCGTTCCGCTTCCAGCCGTTGCTGCGCTTCGCGGCTCTGCCGGGTGATCTGCCGGATGATCAGGAACAGGATCAGCGCGACGACAGCGGCCGACAGCATCGCCGCGATGACGAGGAATCGGGTTTGCGCACGCCAATCCTCGAGCGCGGCGGCAATCGTGTTGGTCACAACCACAACGCCCGGGTAATGCCCGAGCGGGGCTGCGGATCCCAGTCTGTCCGTTTGGTCGATCGGCTTTGCACGCGCAGCGTCTGCCGGCCGCCCAGGTCCCGGACACGCTGCAACAATGGCGCCTTCGCAAAATTCTGCCCGATCAATTCGTCGACACGCGGATACCGCGCCAGCATGGTGCCGTCGGCATCAAACATCGAGATGGCGGCGCCGGTTCCGAGTGCGACGGATGCGAAGAATTTTTCGTACTCGGCGGGCTTGATGCGCCGCGTCATCACGCCGAGAAATACGCCGTCCTCGCCTCTCAAGCGATGGGCAATGACGGAGTTCAGGCTGCCGTTGATATAGCTGCGAACCGACTCAGTCAGGACCGACGCCGATCGCGCATCGAATTTGAAGGTCCTGAAGTAGGTCCGCGCGGAAATATTGAGAGCCGGCGCCGGCAACGGCCGCGACCAGTTGATCAGGTCTCCATTTGAATCGAAGATGGAGATGTCGCCAAGATAGGAGAGAACGCCGGCCTTGGATCTCAGGATCTCATGGGCTTCGAGGCTCGCGATGCGTTCCCTGAAATCCTTCTCCGAGCCGAAGCCGGAAATTTGCAGCCGCGAGATCACGTCGGCGGCGATGGTGTCGGAATCTTCGAACTGCTGGTCGAAGTGACGCGTGAGCAGCAGAACAGTGTTTTCCAGCTCGCGCTCGCGGTTGACGAGCGCGCGCTCGCGGAATTCGCCGGCCATGATCATGGTGCCGACGAAAATCGCCGCAACCAGCAAGCCGCCGCAAAGCGTCAGCCACAACACCGGCCCGCGGATCGTGGCGGCAAGATGCTGTCCGATGGCGACGGTCCGGGACTTCATGCCCTGCGGGTGATGTAATAGGTCGTGCATTCCCCTTTTCCCCGGGGATATGCATACGATGCGCAAATGCCATAAGCCGTTAGGAAATCCGGTTACCTAAAGCTTAATCGTGCGCCACCCTCCGAACGATCCGTGGGGCCGTTTGGGCGGAGCAGCGCACCGTCCGAAGCGGTATCAGGGCGCTTCTGATGCCTTGACGGAGGCAAGGGAACACCCCATGCGTCCGCACACCCTTCAGCGGCGATAGCTGCCACTGCGTGAATAGGCGGGGCGGTTTTCCTGTGCCGGTCGGCTTGCGAGGCTGGCGCGCGCTTCGCTGGCGCGTGGGGCCGCCAGCTTGAGATCCTCCAGGAAAATTGGCCGGGCGAAGTAAAAGCCCTGGGCATAGCGAATCCCTGGTCGCTGTCTGCAGATACGCCAGCTCCTCAAAGGTCTCGACGCCTTCGGCGATCACGGTCATGCCGAGCGCCTCGCTCAGGGACTCGATCGCCCGCAATATGCCCGGCTGCGCGGGCGCTGATGGATGTCGGTAATGAAGGAGCGGTCGATCTTGATTTCATCGGCGGTTATGTCGGCCAGCGCCGACAGCGATGAATAGCCGATCCCGAAATCATCGATCGAAATTCCGACGCCGAGCTTGCGGAACATCGGCAGGATCTCGTCCTGGAAATGCGTTTTGGTGACGAAGGCGTCCTCCGTCACCTCGATCATGAAGCGCCTTGGAAATCCGGTCGCCTCGAGCGCCTCTGCGAACGGCCGCATGAACTCGGGATTGCCGGCCTGTTTGGCTGCGATGTTGATGCTGATCGTGGTGTCGGGGCCGAAGGTCTCGTTGATCAGGTCGATCGATTTGACGATCTCCGCCAGCACCAGATGGGTCAATTCGTCGATCAATCCAAGTTCGGTGGCAAGATTGATGAAGGTGCCGGGAGGCCTGAATCATCCCCTCGTCGTCGCGCAGGCGCACCAGCGCCTCGATACCATTGACCTCCTTGGTCCGGATATCGACCTTGGCCTGGAAGGCGCAACAGAAGCGCTTCTCGAGGATGGCCAGCCGCAGCGATTGCTCGATCTTCATCCGCGCCAGAGCCTCGCGCTCCATGCTGGCGTCGAAGAATGCCGCGGCGCCCTTGCTGCCGTTCTTGACGCGGTACATCGCGATGTCGGCGTTCTGCCGTAGCACCTCATAGCTGTGCCCATGTTCGGGGTAGAGACTGACCCCGATCGAGGTGGAAGCGAATATCTCGGATCCGTCGATAAAGAACGGTGCCTTTAGTCGCTGCAGGATGAAGTGGATGAATTCCGCGACCTCGTTCTCGCTTTGGACCGGATTGAGCAGAAGCACGAATTCGTCGCCGCTGATCCGCGACAGGATGTCTGATCTGCGCAGGTCGAGCCCGAGCCGTTTGGCCATCTCCACCAGCAATGCGTCGCCGACCGCGTGACCGTAATAGTCGTTGATGTGCTTGAAATTGTCGACGTCAAGGAAGGCCAGCGCGAAATGACCCTGCGCGCTGTCGTGCTTCAGAAGGTTGTTGACGCGATGTTCGATCACGCGTCGCGTCGGCAGGCCGGTCAATTCGTCATAATAGGCGGACCGGAACAGGCTATCCTCGAACGCCTTCTGTTCGGTGATGTCGACGGAGCTCGAAATCAGCAGATTGCGCTCGGCGATCCGCACCGGCCGGTGCGAAGTAAGGAAAACCTGTTTGGTCTGGCCATCGGCAATGGCTTCTTCCACCACGGCCGGGCTGCCGATGCGTAGCAATTCAAGACAGGTGCTGCGGCGTTCGCTCAGTTGCGAAGCCGGCGCGGCGGCGACCATCTGCAGCAGGGCGGCTGCGGCTTCGTTCACCAGCACGATCTCGCCGTGCTCGTCCTGGACCGTCACGCCGGTCGGAAGCAACCTGAAGATATCCCGCAGGATGCTCAATTCGGAATCGAAAGCGCTTTCATTGCCGGCCTCGGTCGTCGCCGCCTGAAAGTCGTGTTTGAAAGGACTGTGCATGGTCGCGGACTTTGGCAAAGTCCGTTGTAGGTTTGGTTAAGTGGAACTGTGAAAAACCGCGACATTCGTACAAGCGCCACATTCGAGCGACGTTGGCTCGATCGTCATTAACAGAATGTCAACGCAGCAGGCTGCGCGCTTGCGACGAAGGTTGCGGTTCGCGCATTTCGTGTGCGTTCTTGAACGAGAGTTGCTGGCGCGCTCAGCTCGCCGGGATCCGGCATTGCATCGTGCAGTGGACGCCGGTCTTCAGGAAACGGACCTCGGTCTTGCCGTCGAACGCGCGTAGTGCCGATTGCAGCAGCTTGGTGCCAAACCCCGCGGGTCCGACGTTTTCGACCGTGGGGCCTTCGGTTTCGTCCCAGGTGACGTCAAGGCGATCCTCCGACACCGACCACGACACCTGCAACAGCCCGCGGGTGGAAGAAAACGCGCCGTACTTCCCCGCATTCGTCGCCAACTCGTGAAAGATCAGCGCGAGGCTGACCGCCAGCTTGGCCGGAAGAAACAGCGGATCGCCGTTCAGATTGAACCGGACGTGGCCGTACGGCCCGAGTTCGAACGCAGCATGTCCTTGATATCGCAGCCGCTGCCGTCCACCCGCGCGACCAGATCGTCGGTCGCCGACAGCGCACGGATCCGGTGATCGATACTGTTCCAGACCTCCGGCTGGTCGTACAGGACCTGGTGCAGCACCGCATGTATCGTCGACGTCTTGTTCTTCAGCCGGTGCTGCAATTCGTCGACCAGCAATTTGCGGTATTCCTCTTCCCGGATCAGGCGTTTCGAGATTTCCCGTTGTTGCCTGACAATCGTTCGGTAGTGCTCGACCCCCCAGATGGTGAGGCCGCAAACCACCCAGAAAATCAGCAACAGCGCAAATCGAGCAGAATCGGTGACGTCGCTGCCGAAGTTGACGGCGACGCCGAGCGCGCCTCCCGCAATTGCTGTCGCGATTCCGACCTGAGGACCGCCGACGGCGGTCGCGAAGAACACCGCCGGGAAATAGGGCGTGAAGAACACGTCGGGACGGAGTTGGGCCAATCCCCACCGCGCCAGGGTTGCCAACGCGAGACAGCCGACCGCAAAGCCGGTGCTGAAAAGCGGCGAAGGTTGGGAAATTCCCGCCAGCCGTGGCGGAACTCGTCGATCAATTTCGTCATCGGTGTCGTCACTTCACGTGATCAGCGAATCCAAAATAAGGCCGATCATGGGGAAATTCCGGGATTCCACCGTGAATGCACGCGGCAGGCGGGGCTGGCGCCCGCGGTTGGAATGGAACAAGCTCGCTTGCCTTGTTGGCGGCAGGCGGGAATATTGCATTCAACCGACATTAACAGGGGGAACGGCATGGGACGGCTGGACGGCAAGGTTGCAGTTATTACCGGCGCGACGAGCGGCATCGGACTGCACACCGCGGAACTATTTGTGGCCGAGGGCGCGAAAATCGTCATCGCCGGGCGTCGCGCGCCGGAAGGCGAGGCGCTAGCCAAAAACTCGGTGCCAACTGCATCTTTCGCCAGACCGATGTCACGGTGGAAGAGCAGATGCGGGCGCTCATCGGGCTTTCGGTCGAGAAATTCAGCCGTATCGATTGCCTGTTCAACAACGCCGGCGGTCCGGCGCAGACCGGCGGCATCGAAGGCCTCGAGGTCGACCGTTTCGACGCGGCGATGGCGACCCTGGTGCGCAGCGTGATGCTCGGCATGAAGCATGCGGCCCCCCAAATGCGCAAGCAGGGTTCCGGCAGCATCATCAACAATGGCAGTATTGCTGGCAGGCTTGCCGGATTTTCGTCGTCGATGGTCTATGGCGCGGCCAAAGCCGCCGTCATCCATCTTACCAAATGCGTCGCGATGGAACTCGGCGAATCCAACATTCGCGTCAACTCGATCTCGCCTGGCGCCATCGCGACCGGCATCTTCGGCAAGGCGCTGGGCCTGTCGGTGGAGGCCGCCGAAAAAGACCCCGGCGGTGATGCGTGAGGTCTACAAGGCAGCGCAGCCGATCCCGCGCGCCGGTTTGCCTGAGGATATCGCCCACGCCGCGGTGTTTCTCGCCAGCGACGAATCTTCCTTCATCAACGGCCACGATCTGGTGGTGGACGGCGCGATGACGGGCGGCCGCAACTGGAGCCAGCAGCAGCAGGGTTATGTGACGCTGCGCAAGGCGTTCGATCAGGGGGGGGATAGGCGGTTGTCATTCCGGGACGGTCCAAAGGACCGGACCCGGAATGACAAGTCTAACAACCGACAAGGCTAGGGAGGAAGAATTGTCCGCAACATTCCGGCTGTCGCAATCGGCCAACCCTCGTCCGTTCTATCTCGCCGTCATCGCCGGTCTCGCCTGCGCCTTTGTCATCGGCAAGGCGCTGCCGTCGACCATGGATGCGATCTCGGCAGTGATCGAGCCGCTATGTGCCAGTAGCAATCCGGCCGGTTCGACGGGCGACACCGTCGAGCCGATCAGTTCGCACGCGCTGCCGAACGTGCCGGGAAAGCGCGTAACCATTGTCCGCGTATTCTATGGTCCCGGCGGGTTTACCCGCGCGCACCGCCATGCCGGCTCCGTCACCGCCTATGTCACCAAGGGCGAAATCCGCTCGCAGCTCGCCGGCGGTCCGGTCGAAACATTCAAGGTCGGCCAGTCGTTCTTCGAGCCGCCCGGCGCCGTTCATCTGGTCTCGGCCAATGCCAGCAACACCGAGCCTGCGGAGCTGATTGCGGTGTTCGTGGCCGATGAGGGCGCGCAGCTGACGACGTTCGTGGATTAGCTAGTTAGAGCGTGGTTGCGGCCACGATCTCAACTCGTCATGCGCGGGCTTGACCCGCGCATCCATCGCAAAAGACTGTTTTCAAAGGCGATGGATTGCCGGGTCAAGCCCGGCAATGACAGCTAGGCCACCTTCAGCACCACGCGCAGTCCATCCCGCGGTTTCGGGATCGGCCACATCTGCCAGTCCGGTCTGTAGCCGGGCTCCAGCGAGACGCTGAGATTTTGCAGGAAGTGCCGCGTAAAGCATTTTGCCTGCATATAGGCGAAGTGCAGGCCGAGGCACATATGCGCACCGCCGCCATACGGCACCCAGGCGAAGCGATGGCGGTTGCGTTGCGCTTCGTCGGTGAATCGCAGCGGATCGAATTTTTCGGGTTCGGGCCAGATCTCCGGCATGTGATGGGTGAACAGCGGATTGATGCCGACCATGGTGCCGGCGGGGATCGCGTGGCCCTTGAAGGTGAAGTCACGAACGGCGCGGCGCGGCATCGACGGCACCGGCGGCTTGAGCCGCAGCGCTTCCTTGAACGCCATTTCGGTGAGCGACATCGCCTCGAGATTGTCGAAGCTAGTGGGGGCGTCGGCGGCAATGCCAAGGCCTGAGACCTCGTCGCGAAGCTTCTGCTGCCATTCCGGGTTGGCGGCGAGTTCGCCCACGAACGACGTCAGCGAGGAGGTCAGCGTGTCGTGCGCCGCCATCATTAGAAAACTCATGTGATCGACGATGTCCTGCGTCGAGAGCAGCGCGCCGTCTTCATGGGTCGCATGGCAAAGCTGTGAGAACAGGTCGTCGCCGCCGCCCTTGGCGCGACGGATCGGAATCTGCTCGGAGAAATAGGCGACGATGCGCTTGCGTCCCTTGACGCCGCGCGCCATCGCGGTGCCGGGCAGCGGCTTGCGGATCACGGCGACGGAAGCCGCGACCATGTCGACAAAGGCTTTGGTGATTTCATCGACCTCGGGGCCGATCCCGGCGCCGAGAAAGGAGGTCGCCGCGAGGTCGAGCGTGAGCTGCTTCATCGCGGGGTAGAACAGCATCGGTCCCGGCTGGGACTTCCACTGCGATACACGCGCCGCGATGCCGGTATCGAGATCCGCAAGGTAGGATTTCATCGGTCCGGACTTGAACGCTACCGACAAAGCGCGCCGGTGCAGGCGATGCTCTTCGAAATCGAGCAGCATCAGTCCGCGCGGAAACAACAATCCGAGAATCCGTCCCCAGCCGAGCGTCGAGGAAAATTGCTTGGCCTGATCGAACAGCACCAGCTCATTGGCCTCGGGCCCGAGCAGGACGAGACTGGTCTCGCCGAACAGATGGCTGCGATAGACCAGGCCGTATTTTTTGGATTGCCGTTCGACCTGTCCCTTGGGGTCGGCGAGCACTTCCAGCGTCTTGCCGATCAGCGGCCAGCCCTCGTCACCCGGAATATGCGTCAGCGAATTGCGCCGTGGCGGGGTGAAGCTGTAGACGGGAGAAGCAACACTCTGCATCGACATGGCCATTGCTCCGGTTGCACTCGAACTCGCCGATATTATCCACCGTGTCAGCGGCTTTGTCGCGGCCTGAATATTGCCGCGCAGGCAGATCGGGATAGCCCGATCAGGTAAACAACTCTTTGTTTCACGCCGCAAAGACGGCGCGGAAAGTAGTCCGCGCCGCTCAAAACTTGTTGTTCTGACGCGCTTTCATCACGCCTTGCGCTTGGCGGCTTCCTTCTGCAGGTCCGGCGCGTTGATGGTCGGGATCGCCACCCGGCCCGGGCCGGTATGGGCGAGCGCTGCCGCAGCCTTTTCGTTCTCCATGATCTTGGCCATCACGGCCTGACCCGCGCGCTCGAACACCGCGCGGTTTTCGATCAGGAATTTTTGCGACTCGCGGAGACCTTTCACGTAGCCGTTGATCTCAGGGATCACGTAGCGCGCGACCATGTCCCAGCTCCGGCGGGTATTTTCCGGGTTGGCCCAGTCGTGCACGAAACCGATGATGGTGCCGACGCCGCCGGAGACTTCCATCAAATTCTTGATGGTTTTGACCAGATCATCCGGCGTGCCGATGGTGGAGGCGGCGTTTTCGCCACCGGCGGTTTTCTCGATCGCATCCTCGGGCGAGGTGAACGGCTCCAGGCCCGGCCGCTGCAGCGTGCGGACATTATATTCATTGTGCCAGCGCATCAGCCCGGGGCCGGCCTCGCGCTGCGCCTGTTCGCGGGTCTCGGCGATGTGCCAGCTCAAGAGCACGCGCCAGTCCGAGCGGCTCACGGTGGTGCCGGCCTTCTTGGCGGCATCCTCGGCAAAGCCCCATTGGGTCGGCAGCGCCATCAGGCCCTGCGTCGACATCGAGCCGAGCGAGATGATGCCGATGCCGTATTTGCCGGCCAGCGTCATGCCCGAGGGCGAAATCTGCGACGCCACCACGAACGGCATGTCTTCCTGCAGCGGCAGCAACTGCAGCGCGGCGTCGTTCATGGTGAACCAGTCGCTTTTCGCGGTGACGCGCTCGCCCCTGAACAGGCGGCGGATGATCGCGATCGCCTCGTCCTGGCGGTCGCGCTGCGTCATCGGATCGATGCCGAGCGTGTGTGCGTCCGAGGCCAGCGCGCCGGGTCCGGAGCCGAAGATCGCACGGCCGCCGGTCATCCAGTCGAGTTGCACCATGCGCTGCGCGACGTTGTAGGGGTGATGATAGGGCAGCGAGATCACGCCGGTGCCGAGCTTGATGCGCTTGGTGCGTTCACCGGCAGCGGCCAGGAACATTTCCGGTGAGGCGATCATTTCCCACCCCGAAGAATGGTGCTCGCCGCACCAGAACTCGTCGAAGCCGAGCGCGTCGATCTGCTCGACGAAATCGAGGTCGCGGCGGAATTGCAGCAACGGATGCTCACCGATCGGATGATGCGGGGCGAGAAAGGCTCCGAACTTCAGGCGCGCCATGGGGTTTTCTCTCCGGAATTATTGTTCTTTGGAATTGCTCGGCATCAAACCTACGGGGCGGGCAGGGGCAAGGCAATCCTGAGAACCCCGCCGCCAGCGCATGGTTGTCGCGCGGAGTTGGCTGTCTTGCCGTCGGCCGGAATAAGCCGTTCCTCTTGCCGCCCAAACTCGCCAAACCCCGCATCGTTACCACGAGCTGTTGATCGCGCGCGACGATGTTGCGGCACCGAGGCCGATGATCGAGGTCGCAGCGGCATGTGGCATCGGATGCTCGCGGATCCGGTGATGCTGTGCTCGACGCGCTTGCGCAGCGCTATCGCTGACCTCCCGCGCGACGTTGCCGGAGTGACTGAGAACTTCAGCTCAGGGTTGCCCCGGCCGACCGGCGCTCCACAAAAACACAATCCGGTCAGCTAATGGCGCGCGCATCGAGGGACGTGTCATGGTGCACCGCACCGACATCGCCGGGGGCAGCACAGGCCAGGCAAGCCCTGGTAATAACCACATGTGCCGCCGCGCACTGAAATGGTCCTTCCTCGAAAACAATCTTTCTCGAAAACAATCCTTCGCCCGGACCTCTGCCCGCGTCTCACTCATGCGGCAAGAAGTGCTGCCGTCTCCTCACGACGGTAGTGGTCCATGCCATCTATCTCGAACTCCTGATCCTATGAGGCACTGACGCCAGAACATCCTGCAAGGGTCGCGACAAAAATTCGGCCCCAACAAACCAAATCACAGAGGGAGGATACAGATGACTTTCCATGAACGATATGCCGTCGGCTGCGCCGCGCTGGCGGTGGCTGCCCTGGTCACTGCCTCGCCGACGTGCGCGCAAGCGCCGACACAGCCGCAAGAAGCGGCCCTGAATGCCGAGGCGGCCCAGAACAACTGGCTAACCTATCACGGCACCTACAAGTCCTACCATTACAGCGGCCTCGACCAGATCAATCCCGGCAACGTCAAGAATCTCGAAGTCGCGTGGATGCATTTTCCGGAGCGCGCCACCCGCGGCGTTCAGTCGACGCCGCTCGCGATCGACGGCGTGCTCTACTATTCGGGCTCCTACAGCCGCATCTACGCGCTTGACGGCGCGACCGGCAAGACAATCTGGGCCTATGCGCCGGAGCTCGACGAGGACCTGGTCTCCAAGCAGACCCACTCGCCCTACAACCGCGGCATCGCCATCGGACACGGCAATCTGTACGTCGGCACGGTCGATGGGCGCCTGATCGCGCTCAATCTGAAGGACGGCAAGCCGGTGTGGGATACGAAGCTCCTGGATTCCAAGAAGGTGACCGTCGGCTTCACCGGCGCGCCGCTGGTGGTGAAGGACATGGTGATCATTGGCGCCCAGGGCGGCGAATGGCCCGGTCGCGGACCGATCTTCGCTGTGGATGGCAAGACCGGACAGAAGAAATGGGAGTTCTTTACGGTCGCCGGCACCGAAGAGGCCAAGGCGACGTGGGGCGGTGACTCCTGGCGGACCGGCGGCGGCGGTGGCTGGATGCCCGGAACCTATGACCCGGAAACCAATACGGTATGGTGGGGCACCGCCAACCCGGCGCCGCTCTATGACTGGGCAGGCGCGGACTGGAAGAAGAGCGGACCGCGGCCGGGCGACAATCTTTATACGACGTCGGTCATTGCGCTCGATCCCGATACCGGCAAGCTCAAATTCCACCATCAGGAGCTGCCGCACGATGCCTGGGATTTCGACTCTTCGGTGGGCGAATTCGTCATGCTCGACCGTGGCGGCAAGAAGCTCGTGGTGCACGCCAACAAGAGCGGATACATCTTCGTCTATGATCGTTCCAACGCCAAGATCGAGAATGTCTGGCCGCTGGTAAAGAACATCAACTTCGTCAAGAGCATCGATCCGAAGACCGGTGAACTGATCGGTCGCCGCGACCTCTCGGAAGGCAAGGTGGACACGCCATTGTGCCCGGCGATCATGGGCGGCATTAGCTGGAACTCTGGCGCCTACAGCCCCAAGAACGGGCTCTTCTACCGGATCGGGCAGGAGTGGTGCATGGAGCTGACCGTCGAGAAGACCACGCCGGTCCTGGAGCCGATGGCCCAGCTCAACCTGGGCGCCACGTTCAAGGCTGTGGCGCCACCTGACGGACCGGCTCGTGGTCATCTCAGCGCGCGCGATCCGGTCACCGGCGCCAAGAAGTGGGAGGTCAACTACAAGTACCCGCCGCTCGCCAGCGTTCTCGCCACTGCGGGAAATCTGGTATTCGTGCCGGACGCCGAAGGCGTCGTGCACGCCTACAATGCGGACACTGGCGAAGAGCTCTGGTCACGTAACAACGGCATCGGGCATAATGGCGGCATCATCAGCTACATGGCCGGTGGCAAGCAGTACATCGCCGTACCGGCAGGCTGGGGCAGTCTGGTGGGCGACGAATTTGTCGCGCTCTTTGGCGAGCCCTTCAAGAGCATGTCGAAGAACACCGGTGCCCTGGTGGTCTACGCACTCAGACAATGACGATGCGTGGGCGGCAGGGGATAGATCTCTCCTTGCCGCCCGACACATTGCCGCGCTGCGGTGAATACGGATACCGGAATGCGAATACCGTTTGTAACTGTTGCTTGCCTGGCCATCATCTGGCCATGGCTGTCGACCGCCGCGTTTGCCCAACAGTCCAGCCCTGAGGACTCAGCCAGTCCCAAGGCGCAAGCCGAAGCCTCGCCGAACGACCTCGATGGCCGAAAAATGTTCTCAAGCAATTGCGGCTTTTGTCACCAGGATGGCGGCCGCCATGCCGGCCGCGGCCCAAAACTGTCGAAGTCCGAGCGCAGCGACGAATACATCGTCGAACGTATCAAGAAGGGCAAGACCGGCTCCATGCCCGCGTATGGCGCGGTGTTCAACGACGCCCAGATCGGCGCGCTCCTGGCCTACATTCGAGGGTTGGATGATTAGGGCGTTTTCAGCGGCGTGGAAACCGCGATATCGCCTCGCCCGATACGCGGCGAGCCTCTCGCTGCTGACGCTCTGGAATGCGACGGCCGATGCCCGCTCGCTGGAAGCCGTCATCGAGCGTGGCGCCTTGACGCTCTGCGCCAGCCCCAACGCGCTGCCGTTTGCAAGCAAGTCCGGACCGGTCCCGGGATTCCAGATCGAACTCGGCGAGAAGATTGCCGAGCAACTCGGCGTCAAGCTGACGCGGGAATGGGTGGTCAGTGCGATCCAGTATCGCCGTGCCGATTGCGACCTGGTGCTCGATGTCATCGCCCGCAAGGATACGCCGCCCGCCGGCGGTGTGCGGGCTTCGCGTCCCTATCATCGCAGCGGCGTCGTGCTCGCGGTGCGTAGCGATTCGCCGGCGTCGTCGCTGGCCAGTCTCGGTTCCAATCAGCGGGTCGGGGTACAGGTCGGCTCGCTGGTCTCTATGACACTCGCCAAGGGCGGCGCCGCCACCTCTCCGTTCGTGTTCGAGGACGACATTGTTGCCGCCTTGGCCAATCGCGAGATCGAGGCAGCCGCCGTCACGCCGATGACGGTCGGCTGGTTCAACCTGCAGCATGCCGACAAACCGTTGCGCCTGATTCCGGCGTTCGACAGCGATCAGGATTTGAACTGGAATATTGCGGCCGGGCTGCTTCGCCCCGACGACAAGCTGCGACAGCGTGTCGATGCGGCAATCGAGGCGTTGCTGGCGGATGGTACCATCGCGCGCATCTATGCCCGCTACGGCATCGAGCTGCGACCTCCGCAGTGAGAACGTCGCGTTCACCGAGGGATTTGAAGCGCTTGCCCGGATTTCCGCGCCTGATGCAGATTGCCGCGCAACGGCGTCGGGGCAGTGAAGAGTGCTACCTCCGGGGTAATCGCCGATATGACCGAATCCTGAGATCGTCCGATGCAAGAGATTCCGGAAGAGGCCCTTCCTCATGCATCAGATCGTCTCAAATCCCGTCGATTCCTCACGCCGCTGGTGGGTGCTCGCGATCGTCGTCGCGGCGCAGTTCATGTTCGGGGTCGACGCCTTCATCGTCAACGTCGCGATCCCGACCATTGCGGCCGAACTGCACGCCAGCGCGGCGCAGATCGAGGCCGTGATCGCGATCTATCTGATCGCCTATGCCACGCTGGTGGTCACCGGCGGCCGGCTCGGCGATATCTACGGCACGCGGAACGTGTTCATATCAGGCGTGTTCGGCTTCACCGTCACCTCGCTGTGGTGCGGACTGGCGCAATCCGGCCCTGAATTGATCGCGGCCCGACTGGCGCAAGGCGCGACCGCGGCGTTGATGGTGCCGCAGGTGCTCGCCACCATTCATTTGCTGTTCGCGGATGCCTCGCGCGCTCGCGCATTCGCCATCTACGGTATCGTGCTGGGTCTCGCCGGTGCGGCCGGCTTCCTGCTCGGCGGCATCCTGGTGACGCTCGACCTCGCAGGATTCGGTTGGCGCGCGGTGTTTTTCGTCAACGTGCCCTTCGGCGCCGTCATCATGACCGCGGCCTTCAAGATCATGCCGACGTCTCTGCGCCGCGCCGGCACGCGGCTGGATATTCCCGGCGCCATCGTATTGTTCGTTGGCTTGTTGTGCCTGATCGGCCCACTGCTGTTGGGCCACGATGTGGGCTGGTCGTCCTGGGTCTGGCTGGTGATGGCCGTGGGTGTCGCCATCATCGCCGCATTCCTGCGGCTGGAACACGCGGTCGCCCGCCGCGGCGGCATGCCGTTGGTCGATCTTTCGCTGCTGTCGGACAGAGCGTTCATATGCGCGGGCTCGCCGCCGTGTTCTGTTTCTTCTTCGCCAATCTGTCGTTTTATCTGGTCATGACGATGTTCATGCAGAAAGCGCTGCAGATTCCGCCGCTGCAGGCTGGGCTCGTCTTCCTGCCGCTGGCGCTGACCTTCGTGATCGCTTCGCGCCATAGCGGAGCACGCGCCAAACATCGCGGCACACTGGCGCTGATCGAGGGTTGCGCCGTGCAGATCGCCGGCCTCATGGCCCTGGTGGCCGCCATCGAATGGTTCGATGCGCCGTCCGCGATCATGCTGGCGCTGGTGCTGACGATCTTCGGTTACGGCCAGGGGCTGGTGATGGCGCCGTTGTCGAGCGCCGTGCTCTCGACCGTGAAGCCGGCCAGCGCCGGTGCAGGGTCCGGCATGTACGGCACCACAGCGCAGATTGCGAACGCTGCGGGCGTAGCGGCGATCGGCGCGGTGTTCTTCGCAATCGAGATCGAGCGGGTCGGCTCGGCTGGCGTTGCTCGCCGCAGCCGCGCTGTTTGCGTTGTCGATTATCGCATGCGCCGCATTTCTGACATGGATGCGCCGGCTCACAGGATGACAAATTAACGTCAACTGCCAAAATTTGATTGTGGGGAATGACAGTGCACGGTCTTTTTATTTTGCAGTGCAGCAACTATCTGTTCTGGGTGTCGATTAAGAACAATGGCCTCAGGAGCTGCAATTGTCTCTCGCCAAGAACGTCGAATTCCTGCGCCATTTCCCGAAGCTGAACGGCTTCAATGGCCTCGGAATCTATGGCCGTGGCGCATCGCCGGAGGTTCGCAGTCCGCTGGTTGAAGTGACCGGATTCGGCACCAATCCCGGCGCGCTCAAGATGTTCAAGTTCGCGCCGGAGCACTTGCCGCGCGGGTCAGGTCTTGTCGTCGTGCTGCACGGCTGCGGCCAGACCGCGGCCGGTTACGATTTCGGCACCGGCTGGTCGACGCTGGCCGAACGCTATGGCTTTGCGCTGCTGATGCCGGAGCAACAGGCCTCCAACAACGCCAACACCTGCTTCAACTGGTTCAATCCGGGCGATGTCGCGCGCGGTCGCGGCGAAGCCGCCTCGATCCGGCAGATGATCGCGCGGATGGTCGCCGATCACAAGATCGATTCCCACCGGATCTATGTGACCGGGCTTTCCGCCGGCGGCGCCCTGACGTCGGTGATGCTGGCTGTCTATCCGGAAGTGTTCGCGGCCGGCGCCATCATCGCGGGCCTGCCGTTCGGCATCGCCAGCAATGTCCGGGAAGCGCTGGGTGGCATGATGCAGTCGACATCACGTCCCGCCGATAAACTCGGCGATCTCGTGCGCAAGGCCTCGAAGCACAAGGGCCCCTGGCCGAAAGTGTCGGTGTGGCACGGCAGCGCCGATCGCACGGTGAACCCGGCCAACGCCAACGAAATCGTCAAGCAGTGGCTTGATGTCCACGGTCTGCCATCCGCGCCGATGTCGACCGGAGATGTCGACGGCCATCCGCGCGATGTCTGGTGGAATGCCGACGGCGAGACCGTCGTCGAGTCCTACACCATCACCGACATGGCCCATGGTACGCCGCTTGGCCTCGCCGGCAATGACGAGCCCTATGGCGCGGAAGGTGCGTTCCTGATCGAAGCGGGGATCTCGTCGTCCTATCACATCGCAAATTTTTTCGGCCTGACCGACCGAGTCAGTCAGCCCGGCGAAGCGGCCAAGCCGGTTTCGGCGTCAGCGCCGAATGTAATTCCGTCGGCTGCCACGGCATCCCTGCAATCGTCCGACCTTGCCGCCACGCTCTGGTCGCGGGCCAACAAGCCGGTTCGCCAAACCAAGCCGGTGCCGCGCGAACCGAAGCGCCGGGGCATCGATGTCGGCGCCGTCATCACCCGCGCGCTCACCGCTGCCGGGCTGATGAAATAGCCGCGGGCGTCGCCGCGGTCGGCTCAGTTCACATTTCGCCGTTGATGAACGGATTGGTCAGGCGTTCCTGGCCGATGCTGGAGCCGGCGCCGTGGCCGCAGATGAAGCCGACGTCGTCGCCGAGCGGCAGCAGCTTTTCCTTGATTGAACTAATCAGCGTGGCGTGGCTGCCGCCGGGCAGGTCGGTGCGTCCGACCGAGCCGTTGAACAGCACGTCGCCGACATGGGCGAAGCGCAATTCCTTGTTGAAGAACACCACGCTGCCCGGCGAATGGCCAGGGCAGTGCAGGATGTCGAAGGTCAATTCGCCGATCGAGACCTGATCGCCTTCGTCGAGCCAGCGGTCGGGCCCGAAATTGCGCACATCAGTCATGCCGAAGCGCTCACCGCTGCTCACGACATTGTCGAGCAGGTATTTATCGGCAATGTGCGGGCCCTCGATCTTGACCTGCAGCGCGTCGCGCAGGTCCGCCGCGCCGCCGACATGGTCGATATGGCCGTGCGTCAGCCAGATCTTCTCGACTGACACGCCGGTCTGCTTGATCGCTTCCATAATCTTGGGAACGTCCCCGCCGGGGTCGATCACCACGGCCTTCTTGGAAGGCTCGTGCCAAATGATGGTGCAGTTCTGCTCGAACAGCGTCACCGGCACGATCATCGCGCCGGCCTTCGCCTGGGTCTCTGTTTTATCATCCATGGCAGGCACCATATTCCACCTTGAAAAGGGGTCAACACGGGCGGGAACCGATATGTTTCAGTCCGTGTTAGGGTTGCACTGACGGATATTTAGTGACGAAAGCCGGAAATCGCATCGGTGAGACCGCGATTTCGGCCGGGATGCGCAGTTCATGGACCAAGCTTCCAAATCGCCGCTCGTCGGGACCCGAACGACGGCCCGGGCGTTTTTTGTCAGCGATCGCCTCAATGCGTCTGGCCTCGAACGCGGCGACGTGCTGGCAACGACGCCGCTGGCGTTTCGCGTCAATGAAAACGGCGTCGCGATTCTCTTTCGCTATGGCGTGGTGGTCCTGATCGGGCTGAATGCGCTGGAAGAGGAAGAATTCCTTCGCGGCCTGAATCACCGCATGACGGGAAAGTTTGCGCCGCGCGACGAGGAAATCGCAATCGTTGAACTGGCCCCGGAAAGGGAGGACCAGATTCCACCCGGTGGTCCGATTTGCCTGCAAAGTTTCTCACCGGAGCGGCTTATTTTGGTTGGCGAAGCGCTTGCGAAGAGCGTCGTCCTGGCGCGGCACGAGCGCGAGGTTGCCAGCGTGTTTGACGCCACGGAGCCGTTCGCGCGAGAACTGGCGCGCAGCGGCCGGATGGGTGGCGGCCGCCGCTCGATCCTGAAGCATATTGGCAATGCGCTGCTGGTGCGGCACCGGGTGTCAGGGCCGGTCGAAGTCGCGGAGAAACCCGACGTGCTGTGGGACAAGCCGCACCTTGAGCGGCTCTATGCGCGGCTGGAAGACGAGTACGAACTCAAGGAGCGGGCGGAATCGCTGAACCGCAAGCTTGCCGTGATTGCCGAAACCGCTCAGGTATTGACTGACATTATCGATACGAGGCGCTCGCTGCGGCTCGAAGTGATTATCGTGCTCCTGATCCTGTTCGAGGTGATTATCACGATCTATCAGCTTGCGATGGGCCGGCACGGTTAAGTGCGGTTCCGTCGCAGCGCCGCGGTCAGGCCGCGATCGCACCGGAGGGCCTGGTGCTCACGGTATTTGTATGAACGGGTGATGGGCGGCTACCCTGAAATCGGCTAGGCTTGCGTCATGGAATCGCCCGTTCGCCAGATCAGCCTCGTGCCCGCGCCGGATCGCCGCCAGTCAGAGACCGCGCTCGCGATCGCGCGTGGCACTGCGCGGCTGTTACGATCGCTGGGTTTTTCCTGCATCAGCGAACTGCCGCTGCCCTCGGGCCGACGCGCGGATCTCGTGGCGCTGAACGAGCGCGGCGAGATCTGGATCGTCGAGATCAAGTCGTCGGTGGAGGATTTGCGGGCCGACCAGAAGTGGCAGGATTACCGGATGCACTGCGACCGGCTGTTCTTCGCCTTCACGCAGGATCTTCCTTGCGAGATATTTCCCGCCGACACCGGGCTGATCGTGGCCGACGCCTATGGCGCGCACATGCATTGCGACGCGCCCGAGCATCGCTTAGCCGCAGCAACCCGCAAATCAATGACGGTGCGCTTCGCGATGGCCGCCGCGCTGCGGATCAACCGCTTGGCCGATCCGCAGGGGCACGTCGAGTTTTAGGAAATCGGATAGCTGCCCCTCATCCTGAGGAGCAGGCGAAGCCTGCGTCTCGAAGGATGTGGCCGAGCTGCCAGCCGCGGGGATACATCGCGGGCCTGCATGGTTCGAGACGCCGCTTTCGCGGCCCCTCACCACGAGGGGATAGACTTACCGCGGCGCGCGCTTGGCCAGAATGCGCTGCAGGGTGCGGCGGTGCATGTTCAGCCGCCGCGCGGTTTCGGAGACGTTGCGGTTGCACATCTCGTAGATGCGCTGGATGTGCTCCCAGCGTACGCGATCGGCCGACATCGGGTTCGACGGAAGCTCGGATTTCTCGGTGCCGCTGGCGAGCAGGGCCGCGACCACGTCGTCGGCGTCGGCGGGCTTGGAAAGATAGTCCACCGCGCCCATCTTCACGGCGGTGACGGCGGTGGCGATGTTGCCGTAGCCGGTCAGCACGATCGCGCGCGCCTCGGGGCGCTTGCGCTTGAGCGCCGAAACCACGTCCAGCCCATTACCGTCGCCGAGCCGCAGATCGACGACGGCGAAGGCCGGCGCGGATTTGCCGATCTGGGCGAGGCCGTCGGACACGGTATCGCAGGAGGTCACCGAGAAGCCGCGCGTTTCCATCGCGCGCGACAGGCGCTCGAGAAACGGCTTGTCGTCCTCGACGATCAGGAGCGAGCGGTCGGCGAGATCGTTCAGTTCGGTGATGGCGTTCAAGATCGGGTATCCCCCGGTTGCGGATACATAAGATATGGCGTTGTAACACGACTCTGCCAAGGCCACCTAAGGTCGGCCGGCCCGCCTCCCCCAATCCTTAGGGCCGCTCTAATCTGCTGGCAACGCAGTGCTTTCCTCCCCTTCGAAGCGGACGCGCGGCCAGACGATCCGCACCACCGCGCCGTGATCGGGGAAGGTCCGGTTGGTGAATGAAACCTTGGCGCCGGTGCGCTCCAAAAGGGTACGGGCGATGAACACGCCAAGACCAAGGCCGGCGCGCTCGCTGTGGGCCTCATCCGTGCCGCGCCGCCGCGACAAATAAGGCTCGCCAATCCGCTTGAGGATGTCGGGCGCGATGCCGGGACCGTCGTCCGAGATGACCATTTCGACGGTGTCCGCGTTCCACCACGCGTTCACCTCCACCGTCGTTCGCGCGAAATCGACGGCATTTTCCAGGATGTTGCCGACGCCGTAGAGGATCGCCGGGTTCCGCGCGGCCGCCGGCTCACGCGTGGCTGCGACAGCAAGCCGCACCTTTATCGCGACGCCGAAATCGCGATGCGGCGCCACCGTTTCCTCGATCAGCGTCGACAGCGGCATGCGATCGAACGGCGCGCCGGAGGAGGAGAGCTGCGTGATCTTGGCAAGAATGTCGCGGCAGCGCTGCGCCTGTTCGCGCAGGGTCGTGAGGTCGGCGGCGAGCTGCTCGTTGCCGTCCACCGATTTCTCCAGCTCGCGCGAAATCAGGAAGATCGTCGACAGCGGCGTGCCGAGTTCATGCGCGGCGGCGGCGGCAAGGCCGTCGATCTGGGTCAGATGCTGCTCGCGCGTCAGCACCAGTTCGGTCGCAGCCAGCGCATCGGAAAGCTTGCGCGCCTCCTCGGTGGCCTGGAACGCATAGAGACTGGTGACGCCGATCGCGAGCACGATCGAGAGCCAGACGCCGAACAGGTAGACCGGAGGCAGCACCAGCGGGTCGTCGCTGTCCCACGGCAGCGGCAGATGGAAGAACACCAGCGCTGACGCGCAGGCGACCGCGAGCAAGCCGATGGCGACCGTCAGCCGGATCGGCAGCACCGTCGCCGAGATCAGGACCGGCCCGAGGAACAGGAAGGAGAACGGGTTCTGCAGGCCCCCCGTGAGGAACAGGAGCGCGGCAAGCTCGACGATATTGAGCGCGAGCAGCGCCGCTGCATAGACCGGCTCCAGCCGCTGCATCGGGTCGAAGGCGATTTGCAGCGCAAGATTGAGCAGCGCCGAAACGCCGACGATGGCGACGCAGGGAATGACGGGAACGTCGAATTCCAGCCCTTGCGCGACGCTGAAGATCGCCGTGAGCTGCCCCAGCGCAGCGAGCCAGCGCAGCCGGAGCAGCGTATCGAGACGCACATAGCGGTTCGGATGGCGGAAATCGGAGGCTGCAACGTCGCTCATATCTGGAGTTTAGCCGCGCCAGGGGCCGATCACAAATTTGCGAGAATTTTCTCCGTCATGGCCGGGCTTGACCCGGCCATCCACGTCTTTTGTGCAGCGGCGACGATAAGCCGTGGATGCCCGGGACAAGCCCGGGCATGACGAGCTTCTTGCGCGATCAGCCGCAATGGCTCAATGAACGGCCAAATGAACGACAGCGAGACAACGCTTGCCCAATCGCCCGCGGCCGGTCAGGCCGTGATCGACGTCGCGCACCTGATCAAGCTCTACAAGACCACCCGCGCCGTCGACAACGTGTCGTTCCGGATCAGGCGCGGCAGTGTCACCGGGCTGCTCGGCGGCAATGGCGCCGGCAAGACCACGACGATCGCCATGATCATGGGGCTGGTGCTGCCGACGTCGGGCCGCATCCAGGTGCTCGGCCATCCGATGCCGGAGAGAAGCGCCGATGTGCTCGGGCGGATGAATTTCGAAAGCCCCTATGTCGACATGCCGATGCGGCTCACGGTACGGCAGAACCTCACCATTTTCGGCCGGCTCTATGCGGTGGAGAATTTGCGCGAGCGCATCGAGCAGCTTGCCGCCGATCTCGATCTCAGGGATTTCCTCGACCGCGCCAACGGCAAGCTCTCGGCCGGACAAAAGACCCGCGTCGCACTGGCGAAGGCGCTGATCAACCAGCCCGAACTGCTGCTGCTCGACGAGCCGACGGCTTCGCTCGATCCCGATACCGCCGACTGGGTACGGCAGCATCTGCTGCACTATCGCCGGACCCATGACGCCACCATCCTGCTGGCGTCGCACAACATGCTGGAAGTGGAGCGGCTGTGCGACCGCGTCATCATCATGAAACGCGGCCGCATCGAGGATGACGACAGCCCCGACCAGATCATGGCGCGCTACAACCGCACCACGCTCGAAGACGTGTTCCTCGACGTCGCGCGCGGTCGGGTGCGGGAGGAAACGCCATGAGCGAGATCGCCGTGCAAGGGCTTTCGATGCGCCGCATCCAGGCGATGGTGCTGCGCTACTGGTATCTCCTGATGTCGTCCTGGCCGCGGCTGCTGGAACTGGTCTACTGGCCGGCGCTGCAGATCATCACCTGGGGGTTTTTGCAGAACTACATCGCGCAGAACGACAGTTTCTTTGCGCGCGCCGGCGGCACGCTGATCGGCGCCGTGATCCTGTGGGACATCCTGTTCCGCGGCCAGCTCGGTTTTTCGATCTCGTTTCTCGAGGAGATGTGGGCGCGCAACCTCGGTAACCTGATGATGAGCCCGTTGAAGCCGATCGAATTCCTGATCTCGCTGATGATCATGAGCCTGATCCGCCTTGCGATCGGCGTGATCCCGATGACGCTGCTGGCGCTGTTCTTCTTCGACTTCAACTTCTTCGCAATAGGCCTGCCGCTCATCGCCTTCTTCTGCAATTTGATCTTTACGAGCTGGTCGATCGGGATTTTCGTGTCGGGCCTGGTGCTGCGTAATGGGCTCGGCGCCGAGAGCATCGTCTGGACGCTGATGTTCGGCCTGATGCCGCTCGCCTGCGTTTACTATCCGGTCGCCGTGCTGCCGGGCTGGCTGCAATATCTCGCCTGGACGCTGCCGCCGACCTACGTGTTCGAAGGCATGCGCGCGCTCCTGATCGATCACGTGTTTCGAACCGACCTGATGGTCTATTCGCTTGCCATCAACGCCGTGCTGTTCGTTGCCTCGTTTGCGATCTTCGTTGCCCTTCTGCGCAGCGCCAAACACCACGGATCTCTGCTCGGGGGTGGCGAATAAGTCACAGTTTCCCGTGAATTTCCGGGGTGTTTGGGCCTTTTTGCTCGGGGACATAACCGATCGGTGCATTGACGCATTATTTCGCATTCTGCACTATGCTGCGGCGCAAAATAGAGGTCAGAATTAAAATGCCGATTGGTGAGTTTGGCGGCGCACCGCCACTGGTGGCCGAAGGCAGTCCGGCGCTTACGACGCCGATGTACTGGATGTACGAAATGGGTCACGCGTCGCTCAATCCGGCACGCGCCGTGACCGATGCCACCAAGATCCTGTTTCAAAATCCGCTCAATCCGTGGTCGCACACCCAATTCGGCAAATCGATCGCCGCGGCCTGCGAATTGTTCGAGCGCACCACGCGCCGCTACGGCAAGCCCGAATGGGATCTCGACTTCACCGAAGTCAACGGCGTCCGCACGCCGGTCGAAGTCCGCTCGATCTGGGAAAAGCCGTTCTGCCGCTTGCTGCACTTCGATCGCAAGCTGACGCGTCCGCTGCGCACCCCGCATCCGCGCGTGCTGATCGTGGCGCCGATGTCCGGCCATTACGCGACGCTGTTGCGCGGCACGGTCGAGGCTTTCCTGCCGAGCCATGAAGTCTACATCACCGACTGGTCCGACGCGCGGATGGTTCCCCTCACCGAGGGCCGTTTCGATCTCGATGACTACGTCGATTACCTGATCGAGATGCTGCACGTGCTCGGCGGCAACATGCATGTGATTGCGGTGTGCCAGCCTTCGGTGCCTGTGGTGGCGGCGGTTTCCGTGATGGAAGCGGCGCGCGACCCCTTTGTGCCGCTGTCGATGACGCTGATGGGCGGCCCGATCGATACCCGCCGAAATCCGACTTCGGTGAACAACCTTGCGGCCGAGCGCGGCATCGAATGGTTCCGCAATCACGTCATTACCAAGGTGCCGTTCCCGCATCCCGGAGTGAGGCGTGACGTCTACCCGGGCTTCCTGCAGCTCTCCGGCTTTATCAGCATGAACCTCGATCGCCATACGGACGCGCACAAGGCGTTGTTCAATAATCTGGTGAAGGGCGACGGCGATATGGTCGACAAGCACCGCGAATTCTATGACGAATATCTCGCGGTGATGGATCTGACCGCCGAGTATTACCTGCAGACCGTCGATCTCGTGTTCGTCAAGCACGCGCTGCCGAATGGCGAGATGACCCATCGCGGCAAGCCGGTCGATCCGTCGAAAATCCGGCGCGTTGCGCTGATGACGGTGGAAGGCGAGAAGGATGACATCTCCGGCCTCGGCCAAACCGAAGCAACGCACGCGCTTTGCCCCGCGATTCCCGATCATCGCCGCGTGCATTATGTGCAAAAGGGCGTCGGACATTACGGTGTGTTCAACGGTTCGCGCTTCCGATCCGAAATCGTGCCGCGCATCTCCGATTTCATGATGTCAGCGGCCACTACAAAGCTGACGCTGGTCGCGGCGGCCGAATAGCGCGGATTTTGGCGTCGATTCGACGTCGCGGATAAGCTCCTGAATCGATTAAAAGAATCGAGATTCGCGCTCCCGCCAAGGAATGAGTTAAGACTCGTTCCTTGAGCGTTCTTTTGAACGGCGATTCCACCCAAATTTTTCGGTTCCAACCCCTGCCGGTAGGGGCAATTGGGTCATCAGCCCCTGTATATTGGGCAAATGATTTGTTTTTGCGCGGAGCGATTTCAGTGGCGGCTTGAGTGGCGGCGGATATGGCAGAATCCGGGCGAACTCCTGCTCCCCGGACTGTCAGACATGGCTACTCGCGCCCTCCTCTATCGGCGGCCCGCCGAACCCGCGACTCTTTTGGTTAGACACGGCTCGCAATTCTTTGCGATTCGATTGCGACGGCATCGCCGGGCGCGGCGATACACCTTGCGCATTCATCCGACCGACCGCGAGGCGATCCTGACCATGCCGCCGCGCGGCACGCTCATCGAAGCCAAGGAATTCGCGCGACTTCACGGCGGCTGGATCGCTGCACGTCTCGGCCGGTTGCCGAAGGCTGCACCCTTTCACGTCGGCACCGTGGTTCCGCTGCGCGGTGTGCCGCACCGTATCGTGCATCGCGCCGGTGCGCGCGGCACGGTGTGGACCGAAACCCGCGACAGTGGCGAGAAGGTCCTGTGCGTGGCCGGCGGCGTCGAGCACATGGACCGGCGCGTTCACGATTTTCTCAAGCGTGAAGCGCGCAAGGATCTGCACAAGGCGTCGCTTGCCTATGCGCAATATCTCGGCGTCAGGGTCAAGCGGGTGTCGATCCGCGATCAGTCGAGCCGCTGGGGGTCGTGCACCGCGGCCGGATCGCTGTCGTTTTCCTGGCGCCTGATCCTCGCGCCACCCTACGTGCTGGACTATCTCGCCGCCCATGAGGTCGCGCATCTCGTCGAGATGAATCATTCGCCGCGGTTCTGGCGCGTGGTCGGCCGGGTCTGCGATCATGTCGTGCGCGCCAAGGTTTGGCTCGACACCCACGGCAACGACCTGCACCGTTATGGGATTCAGGAATAGACGAAGGCCGACGAACCGTAGCCCGGTCCAACGATTAGCACCTACCGCCCGAACAGCCGATCCACCAGCCAGCCATCCAGTCCCGCGGACGCTTCCGGACGCGCTGATGGACTTGGGGGCGGTGCAGAGGTTCGCGTCGGTGGTGGCCGATACGCGCCGCCCGAGGGGGCGGTGCGAGCGGTATTGGCGCCGGCTGGCTTGGCGCTGCGCTGACCTGCGACGCTGTCTGGAACAGGTTGGACAGGAAGCCGCCGCGCTGTGAGTTCGGCAGACTTGCCACCGGCACGCCCTGATGGGCCGTGCGCATGAAGCGGGTCCACACTTCCACCGGCAAGCCGCCGCCGGTCGCCTTCTTGGTCGGCGAATTGTCGTCATTGCCGAGCCAGACGCCGGTGACGAGCTTCGCCGTGTAGCCGATGAACCAGGCGTCGCGGAAATCCTGGCTGGTGCCGGTTTTACCGGCGGCCATCCAGCCCGGAATCTCCGCCTTGCGCGCGGTGCCGGAAAGCAGCGTCTCCTGCATCATCGCATTCATCATCGCGGCATGGCGCGGCTCGATCACCTGGCCGAGCCGATCGGCGGAGCGCATGTACAGCACCTTGCCCTCATTGGTGCGAATTTTCGTCACGACATGCGGGGAGACGCCGAGCCCGCCATTGGCGAAAGGCGCGTAGGCGCCGACCAGTTCGATGACCGAGACTTCCGAAGTGCCGAGCGCGATCGAGGGGTTGGCCTCGAGCTTCGATGAAATCCCGAGCCGGTGCGCCGTCCGCACCACGTTTTTCGCGCCGACTTCGAGCCCGAGCCGCACCGCGACGGTATTGAGCGACATCGCAAGCGCCTGCGTCAGCGTCACCGAGCCGAAATATTCATGGGTGTAGTTCTCCGGGCGCCAGCCCTTGAGATCGATCGGTGCATCCTGCCGGATCGTTTCCGGCGTCAGCCCGGCCTCGACCGCAGCGAGAAAGACGAACGGCTTGAACGCCGAGCCCGGCTGGCGCTTGGCGGTGATCGCGCGGTTATACTGGCTCTCGGCATAGTTCCGGCCGCCGACCATGGCGCGCACCGCGCCCTCGGGCGTCATCGCCACCAGCGCGCCCTGGGTGACGTTGAACTTGACGCTCTTGGCCGCGAGTTCGTCGATGATGGCGGCTTCGGCTGCGCTTTGCAGTTTCGGGTCGATCGTGGTCTCGACCACGATGCTCTGGTCGATCTGGCCGACGAGGTCGTCGAGCACTTCACCGATCCAGTCGGCGACATAGTTGACGGTGCCGGCGCCGACCGGCTTCACCTTGTAGCTGGGATGACCGATCGAGGCTTTTGCCTGCGCCGCCGTAATGAACTTGGCGTCCGCCATCGCCGACAGCACGAGCTGGGCGCGCTGCTCGGCGCCTTCGGGGTTGCGGTTCGGCGCCAGCCGCGACGGCGACTTGACGAGGCCCGCCAGCATCGCGGCTTCCGCGACCGTGACGTTTCGGGCGGACTTGCCGAAATAGCGCTGCGCCGCCGCCTCGACGCCATAGGCGCCGGAGCCGAAATAGACGCGGTTGAGATAGAGCTCGAGAATTTCGTTCTTGGAATGCTTGCGCTCGAGCCAGAGCGCGAGCTCCACTTCCTGCAGCTTGCGCGCCACCGTGCGTTCCTGGGTCAGGAACAGGTTTTTTGCGAGCTGCTGGGTCAGCGTCGATCCGCCCTGCGAGACGCCGCGATTGAGGATGTTGGTGACCGCGGCGCGGGCGATGCCGACCGGATCGATGCCGTAATGCGAATAGAAGCGGCGGTCTTCGATGGCGATGAACGCCTTCGGCAGATAAGGCGGCAATTCCTTCAGCGCGACATTGGTACCGGCCATTTCGCCGCGCGAGGCCAGCACGCTGCCGTCGACGCCGACGATCTGGATGGTCGGCGGACGCTTTGGAATTTCCAGCGACTGGATCGCCGGCAGATGGGCGCCGACCCAAACCACGACACCGACAATGGCGATCGCGGCCCACAGGCCGAGCACCGCGCCCCAGTAGACGAGGCGGCCCCAGCGAAACCGGCGCGATTTCGCGCGCCGCTTGGCGCCGCCCTGGCCACGCGCGGCTTGCGCTCGCGCGGCGGTTCGTCATCGTCGTCTTCGTGCTTGCGCTTGGGCACTGATTTCTTTGGTTTGTCGTCGGTGGCGGCCGGAATGCGATCGTCGGGAGAAAGGCGCAGGTCGGCGAGCGCTGCCGGAAGCCCGAATAGCGGCTCCTTGCGTCCGCTGCTCTTTTTCCGTCCCCACGCCATGACAAACGCTGCTCATACCCGTCCCCGCCGTACGCTATCGGGCGCTGTTTAAGGGTCGGTTACCGAGAGGTTAATGCGGGATTAGGAGGTGCGGCGGGGCGTGTTAGGATTGGCGCAAAGGACAGCGTATTCAGGGGAATTCCGCATGGGCCACATCGATCCGACCAAGGAAATTTTCGCGCAGTTCAAGACCAATGACCGGCCGGGGCCGATCCACATGCTCAATCTGGTCCGGCTGCGCGCGCAGGCGGCGTATCCCGATGGCCGCAAGGCCACGGGCGCGGAGGCCTATGCGGCCTATGGCAGGGAAAGCGGTCCGGTGTTCGAGCGGCTGGGCGGCAAGATTGTCTGGCAGGGGCGGTTCGAGCTGATGCTGATCGGACCCGAGGCGGAGCGCTGGGATCACTGCTTCATCGCCGAATACCCAAGCGTCGCGGCGTTTGCCGAGATGATCCGCGATCCCGTCTACCGCGAAGCGGTGAAACACCGCCAGGCCGCGGTCGAGGATTCGCGCCTGATCCGGCATGCGGTGCTCCCGGTCGGAAAGACGTTCGGGGAGATTCCTGAAGTGAATTCACTCGTCATGCGCGGGCTTGCCGCCTTCGCAAAAGCTTCGGCGAGCCAGTTCGTGAAAGCCTCGGCGTAGCCGGGACCCGCGCATCCATCAAGCGAAGCTTCTTCTGAAGTTGGATGGATTGCCGGGTCAAGCCCGGCAATGACGGCAGGAATTCGTCGGCACAACGGGGCTCCCAAAACAAATCGGCGGCCGAGAGGCCGCCGATCGTCGATCTTGATGCAATTGACTCTAGCCCGCCGGGCCGGCGTCCTCGAGGATCGGGCCGAACAGTTCCCAGCGCTCGCCGTTGAACCGCATCATCTGCAACTGCTTGTTGACGCGATAATCGGTCGGCGACGTGTTGGCGACGATGCCCGGCAGCGAGAGATCGAGCTGAACATCCTTGAGGCTGGTCGCCTGCTTCATGACGTTTTCGCGGGTGAGGTTGTCGCCGCATGCCTTGAGCACATGGATCAGCAATTGCGTGGTCGAGTAGCCGTAGCTGTTGAAGCTCGAATCCTTGTCGCCCTCCGGATAGTACTTCGCCATGAACTCGAAATACTTCTTCATGCCGGGGTCGTCCTTCCAGGTCGGATCGAGCGGATCCTTGCCGTAGTTGACGCTGATCACGCCCTTGGAGGCTTCAAGGCCCGCCGGCTTCATCACCGCGCCGACCGAGGTGGCGTTGATGTCGAGGATGTGCACCGGCTTCCAGGCCAGTTCGTGGATCTTCTTGATCGCCTGCGCCGCCTGCTTGGGCGTCGTTGCCGAGAAGAACAGGTCCGCGCCGGCGTCCTTGATCTTGAGGATCTGCGAATCGATGGTCGGATCGGAGACTTCGTAGGAGGCCTCCGCCACGATCATCTTCGCGGCCTTGTCGCCGAGGCCGGCCTTGATGCCGTTCAGGTAATCCTTGCCGAGGTCGTCGTTCTGATAGAGCACGCCGATCTTGGCGTTCGGATATTCCTTGATGATGTACTGGCCGTAGATGCGTCCCTCGACGAAGTAGTTGGGGTTGAAGCCCATCGTCCAGGGGAAGTTCTTCGGATCGGTGAACTTCGAGGCGCCGGTAGCGGCGAAAAGCTGCGGCACCTTCTTGGCGTTGAGGTATTTCTGCACGGCGGCGTTCGAGGGCGTGCCGAGGAGCTGGAAGGTGAGCAGCACTTCGTCGCTCTCGACCAGCTTGCGGACCTGCTCGACCGCCTTGGGCGGCGAGTAGGCGTCGTCGTACTGGATCAGATTGATCTTGCGGCCGTTCACGCCGCCCTGATCGTTGATCATCTTGATGTAGGCCGCCTGGGTCTTGCCGATGGTGGCATAGGCGGAGGCCGGTCCGCTGAACGGGTTGGTCTGGCCGACCTTGATCTCGGTGTCGGTCGCGCCGGTGTCGTATTTTTTCTGCGCGTGGGCCGTCGAGACAGACAGCGCAACCGCAAGCGCCGTGCCGGTCACCAGATGGAAAATACCCTTCCTCATATCCTTGCATTCCTCATGTATGATTGAGCCGATGATCTTGCCCGGGACTTTATTGAGCCCAAGCGGACGCCATCGCTGCGGCGATAGTGGCGGAAGGCATGTTGCATTGCAAGGAGCGCGGCCGGAACGACACGCGATTTCATGCTCGATACCCGTAAGCCCAAAGCAAGGGCATCGGCCCCCGACTGCACAAAAAGAATTCACCGGTACCGCAGCGCTGCGGGTGCGCCAGGGATTGGAACTTACTGTTCAGAAACGAGACCGCCGGCGTCGCGGGCAATGCGACGCCGGCGGCGATCCGCCGATCGATCTAAGCTGTTAACCGGCCGGGCCGGCGTCCTCAATGATCGGGCCGAACAGCTCCCAACGCTCGCCGTTGAATTTCATCATCTGCATCTGCTTGTTGATGCGATAGTCGGTCGGCGACGTATTGATGACCATGCCGGGCAGCGACAGGCTGCCGGTGACATTCTTCAGGCTGGTGGCCTGCCGCATGATGTTCTCGCGCGTGAGATCGTCGCCGCATTGTTGCAGGATCTTCACCAGCAATTCCGCGGTCGCATAGCCGTAGATGTTGACGGTGTTGAGCTTGTCGCCCTCGGGGTAATATTTATCCATGAAGGCGAAATAGGCCTTCATGCCCGGATCGTCCTTCCACTGCGGATCGCCGGGATCCTTGCCGTAGTTGGTGGAGATGATGCCCTGGGAGATATCGAGCCCCGCGGGCTTGAGCGTGGCCGAGACCGGGCTCGCATTGATGTCGAGGATGTGCACCGGCTTCCAGCCGAGGTCGGCGACCTTCTTGATCGCCTGCGCTGCGAATTTCGGCGTCGAGGCGTCGTAGAGCAGGTCGGCGCCGAGCGATTTCAGCTTGACGATCTGGGAGTCGATGGTCGGATCGGTCAGCTCGTAGGAAGTCTCGCCGACGATCATTGATGCGGCCTTGGCGCCGAGAGCTTCCTTCAGGCCGGTGACATAGTCGCGGCCAAGGTCGTCGTTCTGGTAGAGAATGCCGATCTTGGCGTTGGGATGATTTTTCAGGATGTACTGCCCGTAGATGCGCCCTTCGGACTGGTAGTTGGGATTGTATCCCATCGTCCAGGAAAATTCTTCGGGTCGGTGAACTTCGACGCCCCGGTCGCTGCGAGGAGTTGCGGCACCTTCTTGGCGTTGAGGTATTTCTGAACCGCGGCGTTCGACGGCGTGCCGATAATCTGGAAGGTCAGCAGAACCTCGTCGCCCTCGACCAGCTTGCGCACCTGCTCGACCGCCTTGGGCGGTGAGTAGGCGTCGTCATACTGGATCAGATTGACCTTGCGCCCGTTGATGCCGCCCTTCTCGTTGATCATCCGCATATAGGCGGCTTGGGTCTTGCCGATGCCGGCATAGGCGGAAGCCGGGCCCGAGAACGGCACGGTCTGGCCGATCTTGATCTCGGTGTCGGTCGCGCCGGTATCATATTTTTTCTGCGCGCTGGCAGGTGACGCCGATAGCGCGATCGCGACCGCCGTGCCTGCGAGCAGATGGAGAATACCGCTTCTCATGTCGATGCCTCCCACATGTTGGCCGATGATCCTTCCCGGCCATGGTTCTATGGGCCGAGGGTCATCATTGTCAGGGACTTTGACGGAACGTTTTCGGCAGCGCAAGGCAATGCAATGTGATGAAGGTCCCAGACGAGGCCGCGGCAAGGAATCCGTTATACAAGCCCTGGCTGGCGGCCAGCACCGCCGATTCCGTCGCCCTCTCGATCGAGTTGCGAAAAGTCTTCAGGCCCAGCGGCTTGGTCCAGAGGAACCTCTCGAGGACGAGAAAACAGACATGCAGCGTGGCAACCACCGCGACCAAAAGGTTTGCGATCCAGATCATGTTGCGGTCCCCCGACCGGCAGCGGAATTCGGGTGGACGTTGGCACGCCTTGCGTGAAAAATGCGGCCGCTTGCCGATATTTCCGGGAGCGGCAATGTCCGATTGCAGGGTAAATCCATGAGCGCCATGCCGCCCGAAAGTTTTGACCTCGATCGTCTGCCAACGCCGATCGGGACCGCGTTGCTGGTGACCGACGCGGACGGCCATCTGCGCGCGCTCGACTGGGAGGACTACGAGACGCGCATGAAGCAATTGCTGCGCCTGCATTATGGCGCGGTGAACCTGAAGCTGGCGCGTGCGCCGCGCGACCTGCGGGCGGCGCTGGCAGATTATTTCAATGGCGATCTCGATCGCCTCGATACGATCCGATGGCGCGTCGCGGGCACGCCGTTCCAGCAGAAGGTCTGGCGCGCCCTGCCGAAGATTTCGGCAGGGACAACGCTGAGCTATGGTGCGCTGGCGGTGAAGCTCAGGATACCCAAGGCCGTCCGCGCCGTCGGCCACGCCAACGGCTGCAATCCCATCAGCGTGGTCCTGCCATGTCACCGCCTGATCGGCGCCAATGGTTCGCTGGTCAAATACGGCGGCGGGCTCGAGCGCAAGCGCTGGCTGCTGCGGCATGAGGGCGTGGAGATCTAGCAACATTCGATCGTCGTCCCGGCGAACGCAGGGACCCATAACCACAGGCATGCGTCGTTGAAGAAGGTCGTCGACCCGTGCGCTCAACAATTGCGGCCGTAGGATGGGTGGAGCGAAGCGATACCCATCAATGCCGGCGCCTATGGCGATGGGTATCGCTTCGCTCCACCCATCCTACGAGGCCGAAGGAGTCGCCGTCATTCTACGCCGCCGGTTGCGCGACGTTGTATTCGCTGGAGAGCAGATGGATCAGGGCGCTCTTGATCGCGGCCTGTCGTGTCGGCGCGCTGATCTGCGCGCCCAGTAGGTCGGTGACGTAGAACACGTCGCGGGCGCGTTCGCCGAAGGTCGCGACATGGGCCGACGCAATGTTGAGGTTAAGCTTCGAGATCGCGGTCGTGAGCTGATACAGCAAGCCGGGGCGGTCGAGGCCGGAAACTTCGATCACGGTGTAGCGGTCCGACCACTGGTTGTTGATGGTGACTTCCGGCTCGACCACGAAGGCGCGCACCTTGCCGCGGTTGGCGGCCTTGCGCGCCACCACTTCGGGCAGACGCAACTTGCCCTCGAGCACCTGCTCGATCATCTCGCCGATGCGGGTGGCGCGGCGTCCCTCGTCCTCGTCGCGATCGTATTCCCTGGAGATTGCGATCGTGTCGAGCGCGCGGCCGTCGGTGGTGGTGTAGATCTGCGCGTCGACGATGTTGGCGCCCGCCGATGCACAGGCGCCGGCGATAATCGACAGCAGCCAGGGGTGGTCGGTCGCGAGTATGGTCAGTTCGGTGACGCCGCGCGCCTCGTCGAAGCCGACATTGATCGCGAGCTTGTGGTCGGCCTGTTCGCTGGCCCGAAGGAACCGCGCCTGGCGGATCTTGCGCGCCAGCTCGACCTTGAGCCAGTAGGCGGGATAATGCCGGGCGATGTAGGCGTTGAGTTCCTGCTCCGGCCATTCGGTGAAGGCGGCGCGGAATTCGGCTTGCGCCACCGCGATGCGTTGTGCGCGGTTCACTTCGAGAAGCCGCCGGTCAAGACCGGCTCGGTTTCGTAATACAGCGTGCGCAGCAATTGCGCCTTCCAGCCGTTCCACACGCCGGGGCCGACGCCGCGGATATCGGCGGTGGTCAGGATGGTCAATAGCTTCATCTGCTCGACGGATTGAACGACCGCGGCGAAATTCTCGATCGTCTTGCGATCAGAGAGGTCGCGCGACTGCGCCACCGTCGACATCGTCAGGTGCTCTTCGATCAGCCACGCCACCGTTTCGGTGTCGGCGGCGGAAAAGCCGAGCCGCGGGCACAGCCGCCGCGCGACCCTGGCCCCCGCGATCGAATGATCCTCCGGCCTACCCTTGGCGACGTCGTGCAGCAGCGTCGTAATGTAGAGCAACGCGCGATGCTCAGGGCGAATCTTGCGGAACAGGTCGCTCGCCACGGTGAACTCGTCATTGCCGCCGCGTTCGATCTCCTGCAGGTGGCCTATGCAGCGGATCAAATGCTCGTCCACCGTGTAGTGGTGGTACATGTTGAACTGCATCATCGACACGATCTTGCCGAAGGCTCGGATGAAGTGACCGAGCACGCCGGTCTCGTTCATGCGCCGCAGCACGATCTCGGCGTTGTCGGACGTCAGGATCTCCATGAACAACTGGTTGGCGTCCGGATTCTCCCGAAGCTGGGTGTTGATCAGTTTCAGCGAGCGCGTCACCGTGCGCATCGCGTCGGGATGGAAGGCGAGGTTGTTCTTCTGCGCCAGCCGGAAGATCCGGATCAGATTGACCGGATCGTGCTTGAAGACATCGGGCGCGGCCAGGTTGATGCGGTTGTTGTCGATGATGAAGTCGTCACTGTCGGGCACCCGCCGCCGCTTGGTGCTCGGCCGCAGCCGCGCCACCACCCGGCTCAACACCGGCGCCGGCTTGGCCTGCTCGTCTTCCAGCTTCGCGCACAGGATCGCGGTGAGATCGCCGACGTCCTTGGCGACCAGGAAGTAGTGCTTCATGAAGCGTTCGACATCCTGCATGCCGGGATGCGAGGTGTAGCCGAGCCTGACCGCGATCTCGCGCTGCATGTCGAACGACAGCCGCTCCTCGGCGCGGCCGGAAACGAAATGCAGATTGCAGCGAACCGACCACAGGAAATCAGCGCAGCGGCGGAAGGTGCGGTATTCCTGCGCGTCGAACACGCCGCGCTCGACCAGTTCGCCGGTCTCGCGGACGCGATAGACGTATTTTGCGATCCAGAACAGCGTGTGCAGGTCGCGCAATCCGCCCCTTGCCGTCCTTGACGTTGGGCTCGACCAGATAGCGCGATTGCCCCGCGCGGCGGTGCCGCTCTTCGCGCTCGGCGAGCTTTGCGGTGACGAATTCGGAAGCGGTGCCCTGCACCACATCCTTGTCGAACCGCGCGACCAGTTCGTCATAAAGTGGCTGGTCGCCGGTCAGGAACCTTGTTTCAAGGATCGCGGTGCGGATCGTCATGTCGCCGCGCGCCTGCCGGATCGATTCGTCGACCGAGCGCGTGGCGTGGCCGACCTTCAATCCCATGTCCCACAGGCAATAGAGAATGGCTTCCGCGACCTGCTCGCCCCAGGCGGTCTGCTTGTAGGGCAGGATGAACAACAGATCGATGTCGGACTCCGGCGCCATCAGGCCGCGGCCATAGCCGCCGGTCGCAACGACGGCCATGCGCTCGGCGCCCGAGGGGATATGCGAACGATAGAGATGCCGCGTCGCCGCCGAATAGAGGATGCGGATGATCTCGTCCTGCATGAAGCATAGCCGCTCGGCGCAGCGGCGGCCGTGGCGATCCTTCAGCAGCACCGCCTGCGCAATGGCGCGCGCCGCGATCATCTCGGCTTTCAGCAGTTGCGCCAGCGCCGAGCGAAACACATCCTCGCGTCCGGCATGTTTTTCGGCGAGGGCATCGACCGCCGCGGTGATCCGCGCGGTATCGAAACGTTCATCCGCCCCGGAGCGGGCCTCTGTCACGATGCTGTCCATGGTCTCCCCGATAACGGACGGCGCAGAGGCTGTCACGGACGATTGTAGGGCAACAGTGGTTCTATGCTGGATTCCAATCCGTTTGGGCAAAGCTGTGCTCGCCGTGCCGCCTTGGTGGCACGTATTTTCTCGTTGCGTTGCGATGTAACTTATTGAAAAACCATGCTGTTTTCAATGCATCAGAAAGGGGGCGACATGTCCAGGATTTCACGGCGCGCAGTAGCTGCGATGTTAGCGGTATCGACCTTGCTGCCCGGCGCGGCCTTTGCCGGCGACGCGCCCAAGGAGATTCGCATCGACTGGGCGACCTACAACCCGGTGTCGATGATCCTCAAGCAAAAGGGATTGCTGGAGAAGGAGTTCGCCAAGGACGGCGTCAGCGTGGTCTGGGTGCAGTCCGCCGGTTCCAACAAGGCGCTCGAATTCCTCAACGCCGGCTCGATCGATTTCGGATCAACCGCGGGCTCGGCGGCACTGGTCGCCAAGATCAACGGCAACCCGATCAAGTCGATCTATGTCTATTCGCGCCCCGAATGGACCGCGCTGGTGACGGGCAAGGACTCCAAGGTCACCTCTGTCGCCGATCTCAAGGGCAAGCGCGTCGCGGTGACGCGCGGCACCGATCCGCACATCTTCCTGGTGCGCGCGCTGCTCGGCGCCGGCCTGACGGAGAAGGACATCACGCCGGTGCTGCTGCAGCACGCCGACGGCAAGACCGCGCTGATCCGCGGCGACGTCGATGCCTGGGCCGGTCTCGATCCGATGATGGCGCAGGCCGAAGTCGAGGACGGCGCAAAGCTGTTCTTCCGCAAGCCGGACGCCAACACCTGGGGCATCCTCAATGTGCGCGAGCAGTTCCTCAAAGACCATCCCGAGATCGTTCGCCGCGTGCTGGCGGTCTATGAGGAGGCGCGCAAATACTCGCTGGCCAATTACGATGACCTGAAGAAGACCTTCATCGGCGTGACAAAGCTGCCGGAGGCGGTCGTCGACAAGCAGCTCAAGGAGCGCACCGAACTGACCCACAGCCGGATCGGCGCACCGCAGCGCGAATCCATCCTCGCCGCAGGCCTCGCTTTGCAGCAGGCCGGCGTCGTCGACGCCAAGCTCGACGTGAAGGCGACGCTCGATGCGCTGATCGACGACCGGATCCCGCTGCCGACGAATTGAGGGAAGTATTGGCGTCGTCCCTGCGAATGCAGGGACCCATACGCCGCAGCCGTCATTGTGGTTCTCGATGGCGATCACCTTCCTTCATTACCAAAACCCGTGGTTATGGGTCCCTGCGTTCGCAGGGACGACGAATGGATAGAAGCGCGTCATAACCTCCACCTTGCAATCCCGCGCGAGAAGCGTTTTTGCTATGGCCATGAGTGTTGAACTCCCAGCGCTGGAACGGACCGATGCGATGACGCCGCAGGCGTCTTCCGCGCGGCTGCGGCGCATTGCGCGGCCGGCGCTCGGGCTGCTGCTGCCGGTGGGGCTGGCGGTGATCTGGGAAATCGTGGTCGGGCTCGGCTATTCCAACGGCCGGCTGGTGCCGCCGCCGACCAGGATCTTCGCCACTGTCATGGATCTGGCGAACAGCGGCGAGCTCTCGCGCCATATCACGACCACGCTGGCGCGGGTTGCTGCGGGGTTCGGCCTCGGCGTCGTCGCCGGAACCGTCCTCGGCGCGATATCAGGCTATTGGGGCCTGGCGCGGCAGCTGCTCGACCCCACCGTGCAGGCGTTGCGTGCCATTCCGTCGATCGCCTGGGTGCCGCTGTTCATCCTGTGGCTCGGTATTTTCGAAACCTCCAAGATCGCGCTGATCGCGGTCGGCGTGTTCTTCCCGGTCTATCTCGGCGTGATGGGCGCGATCCTCTCTGTCGACCGCAAGATCGTCGAGGTTGGCCGCACTTTCCGTTTGAGCGGGCCGGCGATGATCCGCCGCATCCTGCTGCCGGCAGTGCTGCCGGCCTATGTCGTCGCATTGCGTGTGGGTCTTGGCCTCGGCTGGATGTTCGTCGTCGCCGCCGAATTCATGGGCGCATCCGAAGGGCTCGGCTATCTCCTGATCGACGGCCAGCAACTCGGCAAGCCGGCGCAGATCGTGGCGGCGATCGTGATCTTCGCGATCCTCGGCAAGACCACCGACTGGCTGATCGAAATCGCCACCGCGCCCCTGCTGCGCTGGCAGGATGCGTTCGGCCGTCAGGGCGGAGCCGCGTGATGCTCGCGCTGGATCGCGTCGGCAAAACCTATCCCAACGGCGTTCACGCGCTGGAACGCTTTTCGGCTGATATCAAGCTCGGTGAAATCGTCGCCATCATCGGCGGCTCCGGCTGCGGAAAATCGACGCTTCTCCGCGCCATCGCCGGTCTCGACCGTGCCACCACGGGCACCGTGACGCTCGACGACGCTGTCATCACGGCGCCGCATGCCAAGATCGGAATCATTTTCCAGGAGCCGCGATTGCTGCCCTGGCTCAGCGTCGCCGACAACATCGGCTTCGGCCTGTCCGAACTGCCGGCCGGCGCGAGGGGCGAAAAGGTGGCGCGCGCGCTGGCGCGGGTCGGCCTTGCCGACAAGGCCAAGGCGTGGCCGCGCGAACTCTCCGGCGGGCAGGCGCAGCGGGTGGCGATTGCGCGGGCGCTGGTGCCGCAGCCGGAAGTGTTGCTGCTGGACGAGCCGTTTTCCGCGCTCGATGCCTTCACCCGGCGCGACCTGCAGGATCACCTGCTCGACCTCTGGAACGACACACGGCCGACCCTCATTCTGGTTACACATGATGTCGATGAGGCCGTGGTGCTGGCGGATCGCGTGCTTGTGATGCGACCGCGGCCGGGGCGGCTGTTCGAGGAGATCAAGATCAATCTGGCGCGTCCGCGCGACCGCAATTCGCCGCTGTTCGATAACTTCAAGCGCCGCGTGCTGACCGCGCTCGACCGCTCGCTCGACCGCAACGTGCCCGACGCCGATCCCAAATCGACGGCCGGCGAAGCGATGTGGTGGTGACAGCGCCGTGATTTCGCACTACATCGACGGAGCCAGGAAACATCCGGGAGAACAAAATGGACGCTGCCGAACTCCGCGCAATGCAGGCTCCGATCAAGGAACGCTACAAGTCGGACCCTTCGGCCGCGGTCATTACCCTCAAGGCCAAAGGCTCGATCGACAGTGAAGGCATCGCCTGCAAGGTCGAGACCGGCCGCGCGCTGGCGGTGGCCGGCCTGCATCCGGCAACCGGCGGCTCCGGGCTGGAGCTGTGCTCCGGCGACATGCTGCTCGAAGCGTTGGTCGCCTGCGCCGGCGTGACGCTGAAGTCGGTGGCGACCGCTGTCGATGTTCCCTTGAAGACCGGCAACGTCATCGCCGAAGGCGATCTGGATTTTCGCGGTACGCTCGGCGTCGACAAGGAAGCGCCGGTCGGTTTCGCCGAAATCCGCCTGCGCTTCGAGGTAGGAACCGACGCGCCGCAGGACAAACTCGATCTGCTGCTGAAGCTCACCGAACGCTATTGCGTGGTCTACCAGACCATCAGGAACGGCCCGAAGGTCTCGGTGTCGATGAAGCGGGTGTGAGACACATGTTGTGGTCGTCCCTGCGAAAGCAGGGACCCATACGCCGTGTCATTGCTTGTGGCACAGCGTTCGATGCCCTTCTCGCAAATCATAAGCATCGGTGGTTATGGATCCCGGCTCGCGCTTCGCTTGGCCGGGACGACGGATAGACCATGTCCCCCGAACTCGCTTTCCTGCTGACGCTGGGCCTGCGCATGGCGATCACGGCGGCGTTCGTGGTGACAGCTTCCGTCGTCACCGAGCGATCGGGGCCGGTGATCGGCGCGCTGGTGGCGACGCTGCCGATCTCGGCGGGGCCTTCCTACGTGTTCCTCGCGCTCGACCATGATGCCGCCTTCATCGCCGAGGGCGCGCTCGCAAGCCTGCCGATCAACGCCGCGACGATCTTCCTGGGGCTGACCTATGTGGTGCTGGCGCAACGCCATGGTGCGCTGATCAGTTGCCTCGCGGCAGTGGCGGTGTGGCTCGTCCTCGCCGCGATCATCCGCTCGGTGCAATGGTCGCTGGCCGGCGGCCTGATCGTGAACGCCGTCGCCTTCGCGATCTGCGTACCGCTGCTCTCCCGCTACCGTCACGCCAAAATGCCGCCGATCCGGCGGCGCTGGTACGACATTCCGCTGCGGGCATCGCTGGTCGCGACATTGGTGGCAACCGTAGTCACCACATCCAGCTGGGTCGGCCCCAAGGTGAGCGGCATGATCGCGCTGTTTCCGATCGTGTTCACGTCCATGATGCTGATCCTGCACCCGCGCATCGGCGGCCCGCCCACTGCGGCCGTGCTCGCCAACAGCGCCTGGGGATTGATCGGCCTCGGCATCGCGATATCAGTGCTGCACGTCGCCGCCTTGCGGTTCGGATCGGTGATCGGGCTAAGCTTGGCTTTGGCTACCTGTATCGGCTGGAATTTGGGGCTGTGGTGGCTCGGGCGAAGGAAGGTGGCGCGCTAACTGTCGACCCTCGTGGTGAGGAGCGCGTCTTCGCGCGTCTCGAACCACGAGGCCCGGCTGTGGCCATCCTTCGAGACGCCGCTTCGCGGCTCCTCAGGATGAGGAGTCTTAACCCTTCGGCAGTTTCGCCTTCAGCGCATACAGCGCTTCGAGCGCCTCGCGCGGCGACATTTCGTCGGGATGCAGCGCCTTCACGGCTTCCATCATTTGCTCCGCCTCGCTCGGCGGCGCAGCTTCCGCGGCGGCGCGGGAGGGGACGGCGAACAGCGGCAGATCGTCGGCGAGCGCGCGCGGTCTGGCCGCGGTCCTGCGCCTCGAGCTTGGCCAGCACAGACTTGGCGCGCGTGATCACGGCCGGCGGCAGGCCAGCGAGCTTCGCGACCTGAATGCCGTAGGAGCGGTCGGCCGAGCCGGGCAGCACCTCGTGCAGGAACACGACGTCGCCCTGCCATTCCTTCACGCGAACCGTGGCGTTGAACATCCGCGGCAGTTTGGCCGAGAGCGCGGTCAGTTCGTGATAATGCGTGGCGAACAGCGCGCGGCAGCGGTTGGCTTCGTGCAGGTGCTCGATCGCGGCCCACGCGATCGACAAGCCGTCGAAGGTGGCCGTGCCGCGGCCGATTTCGTCGAGGATAACCAGCGAGCGTTCGCTGGCCTGATTGAGGATGACGGCGGTCTCCACCATCTCGACCATGAAGGTGGAGCGGCCGCGCGCGAGGTCGTCGGCGGCGCCGACGCGCGAGAACAGGCGGTCGACGACGCCGATCCGGGCGCGTGACGCCGGCACGTAGCAGCCGATCTGCGCCATCAGCGCGATCAATGCGTTCTGCCGCAGGAAGGTCGATTTGCCCGCCATGTTCGGGCCGGTGATCAGCCAGATCTGCCCGGACTTCTGGCTGGGCCCCGGCGAGAGGTCGCAGGCATTGGCAATGAACGGCTGGCCGTCGCGCTTTAGCGCCTGTTCCACAACGGGATGGCGGCCGCCCTCGACGGCAAAGCCCAGTGAGGTATCGACCTCGGGCCGAACATAGTTATCGTCGATTGCGAGTTTCGCAAGCGCGGTCGCGACATCGAGCAGCGCGAACGCGTGCGCCGCGGCGCGCAGATCGTCGCTGGCGGCCAGCGCCATGGAGCAGAGCCGCTCGAAGATTTCCAGTTCCAGCCCGAGCGCGCGGTCGCCGGCGTTGGCGATCTTGGCTTCGATCTCGCCGAGTTCGGAGGTGGTGAAACGGACCTGGCCGGCCAATGTCTGGCGATGGATGAAGGTCGCGTTCAAAGGCGGCGCCATCAGCTTGTCGCCATGCTGCGCGGTGACCTCGACAAAATAGCCGAGCACGTTGTTGTGCCGGATCTTGAGCGCCTTGATGGAGGTCGCATCCGCATAGCGCGCCTGCATCGCGGCGACGACGAGGCGGGAGGCATCACGCAGATTACGGCTCTCGTCGAGCGCCGCCTCATAGCCATCGCGGATGAAGCCGCCGTCGCGCTTGATCAGCGGCAGTTGTTCGGCTAGCGCCCGCTCAAACTCGCGCGCAAGGTCACGCGAGGGACGGCGCAGCGCTTCCATCACCGCAAGGATCTCCAGCGGCGGCGCCTCGAGGCTGCGCGAGCCGCGCCAGCGCGGAATCGGCGGCAAGGATGCCGTCGCGCAAGCTCGCCAGATCGCGCGGGCCGCCGCGTCCGACCGACAGCCGCGCCAGCGCGCGCGACATGTCGGGCGCGGCGCGCAGCGTGGTTCTGACATCGTCACGCGCCGCGCTATCGGCGACAAAGGCCGCGATCGCATCCAGGCGCCGCGCGATTGCCGCGCTGTCCGTGAGTGGCGCTGCCAGACGTTGAGCGAGCAGCCGCGATCCGGCTGATGTGACCGTGCAGTCGATCGCATCGAGCAGCGATCCGCGTCGCTCGCCTGAAAGCGTGCGCGTCAATTCGAGATTGGCGCGGGTGGCGGGGTCGATCGCCATCGTCGTTCCAGCCGCCTCGCGCGAGGGCGGCGATAGCGGTGGACGTTTTCCCACCTGCGTGCGATCGATATAGGTCACTGCGGCGGCCGCAGCGGTGGCTTCCAGCCGCGACATCGCCGAGAGACCATCCATGGTCGCGACCGCGAAATAGTCGCAGAGACGTCGCTCAGCGGTAGCGCCATCGAAGACATCGCGGGTCAGAGGCGTTACTGACGGCAGTTCGCGCAGCAGCGGTCCCAAGTCAGGATCGCCATAGAGCGCGTCGGTGACGATCACTTCATTTGGATTGATCCGCGCCAGCGTCGCCGCGAGCTCCGCAGTCGCGCATTCCGTGACCATGAATTCCGACGTGGAAATGTCGATCCACGCGAGGCCTATGCGGTCGCCGCCGGAAGAGGCGCGGGCGCGCGCAATCGCCAGCAGATAATTGTTGGTGCGGGCATCCAGCAGCGTGTCTTCGGTCAGCGTGCCCGGGGTCACCAGCCGCACCACGCCGCGGCGGACCACGCTCTTGTTGCCGCGGGCGCGGGCGGCGGCAGGATCCTCGGTCTGCTCGCACACGGCGACTCTGTGGCCGGCGTTGATCAGACGATGCAGATAATCCTCGGAGCGCTCCACCGGCACGCCGCACATCGGAATATCCATGCCCTGATGCTTGCCGCGCTTGGTCAGCACGATGCCGAGCGTTCTGGAGGCGATCTCGGCGTCCTCGAAGAACAGCTCGTAGAAATCGCCCATCCGGTAGAACAGCAGCAGCCCGGGATGGGCGGCCTTGATCTCCAGATATTGTTCCATCATCGGGGTGACGCGCGAAGTTGCGTCGGTGGCCGGCGCGGCTTCGGGGGGCGCAGGGGCGGGGATGGGTTGCTGGATCGTCATCAGAGCGTTTTCAAGTGAAGTGGTACCGGTTCGCATAGCAATCAAGTTTGCGCAGATTGCGTACACTTATCTGCGTAGAAAACGCGTCAAAGCTGGAGCCAGCCGAGGCTGCAGGGCCGCAAGCTACAAAATTTCGCCGCGCCGTCCTATTGCCTTACCTGCGTTGTCAGAGTTTTCCACGCCCGCCGCCGCCAAATTTGATCATGCCCGCTATGATGGCATGACGGACCTCCCGCCCATGCGCGCCGGGGCCGCAAGCCTCAATTGACCTGTCGCGGGCACGCTCCTAAAACTCGCCATCAGTTCCGCAGGGCTCAACGCCTAAAGGCCGGCATTCAGGGAGAGATTCAATGCGTGATGTATTCATTTGCGATGCCGTCCGGACCCCGATCGGCCGTTTCGGCGGCTCGCTCGCCAAGGTGCGGGCCGACGATCTGGCCGCCGTTCCGATCAAGGCGCTGATGGCGAAGCATCCCGGGCTCGACTGGTCCCAAGTCGACGAAGTGTTTTTCGGCTGCGCCAACCAGGCCGGCGAGGACAATCGCAATGTCGCGCGCATGGCGCTGTTGCTCGCGGGCATGCCGGATACGGTTCCCGGCCAGACGCTCAACCGCCTCTGTGCATCCGGCCTCGATGCGGTGGGCGCCGCGGGACGGGCGATCCGCGCCGGCGAAATCGATTTCGCGATTGCTGGCGGTGTCGAATCGATGACGCGCGCGCCGTTCGTGATGGGCAAGGCGCCGGAGGCGTTTGCGCGCTCGGCGGAGATCTACGACACGACGATCGGCTGGCGCTTCATCAATCCGCTGATGAAGGCGCAGTATGGCGTCGATGCGATGCCGGAGACCGGCGAGAACGTCGCCGAGGAATATCAGGTATCGCGCGCCGACCAGGACGCGTTCGCGATCCGCTCGCAGCAGCGCGCCGGCGCCGCGATCGCCTCGGGCTACTTCGCCGAGGAAATCACGCCGGTGTCGGCGCCGGGCGGCAAGGCTGGCCCGATCACTGTCGACAAGGACGAGCATCCGCGCCCCGAGACCACGCTGGAAGGCCTCACCAAATTGAAGCCGATCGTGCGCAATCCCGGCACGGTGACGGCGGGCAATGCGTCCGGCGTCAACGACGGCGCAGCCGCGATGATCCTCGCATCCGAAGCCGCCGTGAAGAAGCACGGGCTAACGCCGCGGGCGCGCATCCTCGGGCTGTCGTCCGCTGCGGTGCCGCCGCGCATCATGGGCATCGGCCCAGTGCCGGCGACCCGCAAGCTGATGGAGCGCCTCGGCATCAAGATCAGCGATTTCGATTTGATCGAGCTCAATGAAGCCTTCGCGTCGCAGGGAATAGCGTGCCTGCGGCAACTCGGCGTTCAGGAGGACGCCGATTTCGTCAACCCGCACGGCGGCGCGATTGCGCTCGGTCATCCGCTCGGCATGAGCGGTGCACGGCTCGCCATGACGGCGGTGCATGGCATGGAGAAGCGGGGCGGGAAGCTTGCCTTGGCAACCATGTGCGTCGGCGTCGGCCAAGGCGTCGCGGTCGCGATCGAAAAGCTGAACTAAGACAACTATTTGGTAAGGTTGAAAACAGCCCTTTCCCGAATTAGTTATGTCATATAATGATCGGGCGAGGCGGCTCAGCGACAAGATTGCAAAGCAATTTTGCGCTGCGAGCGCGATGCGAGGGAGGAATTCGTCATGACGTTGCACTATCCGCTGCAATCGCTGGCGGCGCATCCGCCGCGGTTGTCACCCGCCTACAAGAGCACGGTGAAGCGTTCGCCTTCCAAGCCGCTGATCCCGATGCGGCATACGCTGTCGGAACTGACCGGGCCGGTCTATGGCCACGAGACGGTGCGCGAGAACGACCATGACCTCACTCTGCAAGGCAAGGGCGAGCCGCTCGGCGAGCGCATCATCGTGCACGGCCACGTGCTCGACGAGGACGGTCGCGGCGTGCCGAACGCGCTGGTCGAACTGTGGCAGGCCAATGCCTGTGGCCGCTATGTACACGTCGTCGATCAACACCCCGCGCCGCTCGATCCGAATTTTACCGGCGCCGGCCGCACACAGTCGGATGCGCAGGGCTATTACCGCTTCATCACGATCAAGCCCGGCGCCTATCCCTGGGGCAATCACCACAACGCCTGGCGCCCGGCCCACATCCATTTCTCGGTGTTCGGCCACGCCTTCGTCTCGCGCCTGGTGACGCAGATGTATTTCCCCGGCGATCCCTTGTTTCCGTTCGATCCGATCTTCAATTCGGTCACCGACGAGAAGGCGCGGGACCGTATGATTTCTTCCTTCGATCTGGAAAACACCAAGCCGGATTGGGCGCTGTGTTACCGCTTCAACATTGTGCTGCGCGGACGCAACGCCACGCCGATGGAGAACAGTTAAGTGCAACAGACCAAGCCTGATGGGATTACCCCGTCGCAGACCGTCGGCCCGTATTTCGCCTACGGCCTGACCTCGAACGGCAAGTACGACTGGAACGACGCCTTCGGCAACAACCTCGTGACGCCGGATGCGTCGGGCGAACGTATTCGCGTCGAGGGGAAGGTGTTCGATGGTGACGGTGTGCCCGTGCCGGATTCCATGCTGGAGATCTGGCAGGCGGACGCGCAGGGCAGGTTCTCCGATCCGCAGGACAAGCGCGCGCTGCCGAATTCCAGCTTCAAGGGGTTCGGCCGCATCGGCACCGATGCGAGCGGCGGTTATGCCTTCGATACCATCAAGCCGGGTTCGGTGCCCGACCCCGACGGCAAGCCGCAGGCGCCGCATATCCTGCTCGCGATTTATGCGCGCGGCATGCTGCTGCATCTTTATTCCCGGATCTATTTCGACGGCGAGGCCGCCAATGCGACCGATCCCGTACTGGCGCTGGTGCCGGCCGATCGCCGCGCCACGCTGATCGCGGCGCGACAGCCGGGCACCGGCAACGCGGTGTATCGTTTCGATATCCATCTGCAGGGCGACAACGAGACGGTGTTCTTCGACGTGTAGCGGCAACTGGCGCAGAGGCCTGTGACACCAGCGGAACGCAGCGATGGCCTCTAAACTTCAATCGACCCGCGAAAAATTCCTGACCGGGTTGATCGGCGCGCCAATCGCGCAGTCAGCGGCGCCGGCAATGCATGAGCGGGCGGCAGATGCGCTTGGCGTTCGCTGCCACTATCAACTGATCGAAGTCGCGGGCGCCGACACGTCCGCCTTGCGCGCGCTGCTCGACGGCGTCAGGCGCCTTGGCTTCGCCGGCGTCAACGTCACATTCCCCTACAAGGAAGCCGTGGTCCCGCTGCTCGATGAAATGTCGCCGCGGGCGCTCGACATCGGCGCGGTCAACACCGTCGTCGTGCGCGACGGTCGGCTGATCGGGCACAATACCGACACCACGGGTTTTGAGCGCGCGATCGGCGATCTGGTCGCCGCGTCCAATCGCGGTGCGGTCGCGCTGATCGGCGCCGGTGGCGTCGGCAAGGCCATCGCGTTCGCGCTTACCAATCTTGGCGTCGCGGAGGTCAGTATCTTCGATGCCGATCGCGCCAAGGCCGAACAACTGGCGGCACGACTGCGCGACCGCCAGGCGGCGCGCGTCGCCGACGATCTCGAAGACGCGCTGCGGGGCGCTGTCGGCGTGGTCAATGGAACGCCGGTCGGCATGCTGCCGGACCGCGGCATGGCGGTGTCAGAGGCCCTGTTGCATCGTGGCCTGTGGGTAGCGGACGCCGTCTACACACCGCTCTGGACTCCGCTCCTGACGGCGGCAAAGGCAAAGGGCTGCAGCGTGATGACCGGCCGCGATCTCGCGGTCTATCAGGCCGCCGACGCCTTCGAGCTCTTCACCGGGCTGAAGCCATCGATCGCCGCGATCGGAAATGCGTTCGACGCCGTGATGGCAAGCCGATACCCTGCGGTATGGCGGACATAGCCGTGGCCCCGCACGCACTGGATCGAACGTGAGCGAACCAACCAGGGAAGCAGCCAACAACAGGGCGCGGGAAGCGCTGGGCCTGCTCGGCTTTCTGCTGGTTGCCACCGCCCAGGTCTCCAACATGATCCTGGCGCGCGGTGTTGCCGGGAGCGTTCCGCCGTTCTCGATCGCCTTCTTTCGCTGGAGCATTGTGGCGCTCGGGCTGCTGCCGGCCATCGTGATGGCGCTGCGGGAAAGCCCCGGCTCGTTGCGCGGGCAGGGCTTTGGCATCGTGGCGGCTGGTTTTCTCGGCATGTTCGTGTGCGGCGGCCCGGTCTATGTCGCCGGGGTGACAACGTCGGCGATCAACCTGGCGCTGATCATGGCGCTCTCGCCGCTCGTGGTGATGCTGATCTCGTTCATGTCAGGCCAAGAAGCCATCCACCGAAACCAGATTGTCGGCATGCTGGTCTCGCTGGCGGGCGCCGCGCTGATCATCACCAAGGGGCAAGCTGCCGCTGGGATGGGCGTGGCGCCCGGGGATGTGCTTGCACTGCTGGCGATGTTGGGCTGGGCGGGGTACACCTTGTTGCAGAACCGCGTCGGCAGCGGCTTGAGCTTTCTGGCAAGGATCGGCCTGTTCGCGGCGGCAGGCGCGCTGTTCTCGCTGCCCTTCGCCATCCATGAAATATGGTCCGCGCCCGCCGCCGCGTTCAGTGGGCGTGCGGCGCTGGTGTATCTCTTCGCAGGGCTGGTCCCCGGGCTTTTCGCCTATGCGGCCTATGCCTATCTCGGCTCGATGTTTGGCGCGGTGTCGACTTCCCTGAGCCTCTATCTCGGGCCGATCGTCAGCGCGGCGCTGTCGATTGTCTTCCTTGGTGAAGCGCCAACCATGATCCATTTGATCGGCGGCGCGCTGTCGCTCGGCGGCATGTGGTTGTGCCTGCGGGCCAAGCAGAGTGGGTCGCCACCATAACGCGACATCGGGGCGGTTTGCCGCGATCGGAAATGCATTCGACACGATCATGGCCAAACGCTACCCTGACGGGAAAGCGGGGTCGAACCCGCCCGATCAAAGGGAGACAGGCGATGCGTGGGGCGGGATTTCTGGCGATCTGGAGTGACGTCGAGCAGAAAGACCTCACCGATTATCGCCACTGGCTGACACGCGAGCACACGACGGAGCGCGTGACCACCAAGGGCTTCCTTTCGTCACGCGTGTTCCAGGCGGTTCGCGCCGACATCAATCGCTTCTTCATTCTGTATGAACTCGAAGCGCCGGAGGTGCTCGACGGGCCCGCCTATCTCGCGCGCCTCAATGCGCCTACGCCGTGGTCCCAACGCATCATGCCCAAACTAGGCAACTTCGTTCGGGGTGGCGGCACAGTTACAACCCGGGCCGGACGCGGCGAGGGTGCTCTGATAGTTCCGCTTCGCCTCAAGCGTCTGCCGGAAGAGCCCCGACGCCTGGCCGATGACCTCGTTGGCGTCGATGGGATTGCTGCGGTTCAGATCGGCACGACCGATCTTGCGCGCACGTCGGTGAAGACCGTCGAAAAGGGCATGCGACAGCACGATGTGGCCTTCGCTGGAATTCTGCTGATCGAAGCCGTCGACCAGATCTCTCTTCGTAACGCCATCCGTAAGGCTGCCGAAATCGCCCCCGGCGTGCTCGGCAATTCGGCTGATCCGGAAATTTATCAAGGCATCTTTGCGCTCGATGCGCGCATCGCTGACTTCGCCTGAGGCCGTCGCTCTTCATCGCGCCATTTCGCGTCACTCGTGGCTGCGGGCCGTCGCCGCATCGGCTTGACAATAAGAAGTCAGTTATATAATAGACTCGTTATATAACTGCTCCGGGATTTACGATGTCGAACCTCGATGCCGCCTTTTCCGCGCTGGCTGACCCGACGCGCCGCGCGATCCTGGCGCGTCTCGCGTTGGGCGAGGCCACCGTAATGGAACTGACCAAGCCGTTCGAGATGACGCAGCCCGCTATCTCCCGTCACCTCAAGGTGCTCGAGGGCGCAGGCCTCATCCTCCGCCGCATCGAAGGCACGAAGCGCCCGTGCCGGCTGGCGCCGACAGCCGTTGCCGAGATCGACCAATGGCTTGGGATGCTGCGGCAGAGCCTGACGGCGAACTACAACCGGCTGGACAACGTTCTGGCCGCCATGAAAACCGAAGAGTGAAAGGCAATCCGATGAGCAAGTTGACGCTTAAGACCGAAGGCGACACCCACGTCGTTGTCACCAGGCACTTCGCCGCCACGCCGCAGGCTGTGTATCGCGCGCACACCGAGCCGGCGCTGATCCAGAAGTGGCTGCTGGGTCCGGAAGGCTGGACGATGCCGGTTTGCGTCAATGAGGCGCGACCGGGCGGCAAAATTCGATACGAGTGGACGAACGGCGAAGGCGGCGGCTTCTACCTGACCGGGGAGTTCATCGAGGCAGTGCCGTTCAGCCGGCTCGTTCACGTCGAACGGATGCATCTGCCGGATCCGACACCAGACAATCATGTCGAAACGAATTTTGCACCTGATGGCATCGGCACGTTGATGACCATGCGGATGACCCTGCCTGATGCCGCGACACGGGCCACGATGCTGGCGACCGGCATGGAAGATGGAATGGAAGCGAGCTACGCGCGGCTTGACGCACTTTCAGTGCCGGCCCGGCCGTAATGGAAGCCGCGACGGGCGGCTACTCCATCACAGCATGATCCGGCGCGGCTGACTGCGCGCGTAGCGTCGCCTTGGTCGAGCCGATCATGATCGCGAGCGGGATCGCGCAGGCGGTAACGAACATCACCAACGCATAGTCGTGCGAGAAGGCGATGATCTGCGCCTGCGCGTTGAGGATCACGTCCATCATGGCGCGGCCCTTGTCGGTGCTCATGTCGATGATGCTGCGCACATCGGGCATCTGCATCGCATGATTGAAAGGATTGATGTGCTCGGCCAGTATCGCGCGGGTGTGCCGCGTTCCCTCGGTGAGCTGCGCGATGACGACTGAAATGCCGATCGAGCTGGCGACGTTGCGCATCAAGGTCAGCATCGAAGTGCCGTCGGTGCGAAGGTGAATCGGAAGCGTCAGGAACGCCACCGTGCTGAGCGGCACGAATACCAGCCCGAAGCCGAAGCCTTGCAGGACGCTTATGACCACGATCTCCGGAACGCCGGTCTGGTCGGTCCAGAAGGTCATGTAGAACAGCGATATGCAGGTCAGGCTGAGGCCGGCGACGATCAGCGTGCGCGCCTCGATATATCGCATCATCCGGCCGACCAGCATCATCGCCACGAAGGTGCCGCAGCCGCGGGTCGCCAGCAGCAGGCCGGCGGTGATGATGGGATAGCCGATCACGTTCTGCAGGTAAGGCGACGATAGCGCCATGGTCGAGAACAGCACCAGCCCCATAACTCCCATGAATACACAGCCGCCGACGAAATTCTTGTCCTTGAACAAGGCGAACTGGATGAAGGGCCGGTCGGTCGTCAGCGAATGCGCCAGGAAATAGTAGAAGCCGATGGCGGAGACGATGAACTCGGCGATGATCTCGTTGGATTCGAGCCAGCCGAGCTGCTCGCCGCGGTCGAGCGCGAGTTGCAGCGCGCCGATGGCGATTGCAAGCGCAGTAAAGCCGAACCAGTCGAAACGCAGATTGAGGTTCTTCCTGGTCTCGTCCATGAAGATCATTAGGCCGAGCACGGTGAAGATGCCGAACGGCAGGTTGACGAAGAACACCCAGTGCCAGGAATAGGTCTCGGTCAGCCACGCACCCAATGACGGTCCCATGATCGGGCCCATCATCACGCCCATGCCCCAGATCGACATCGCCTTCGCGCGCTCCTGCAGCGTGTACAGGTCCAGCATGACGGCCTGCGACAGCGGCACCAGCGCTGCGCCGAATACGCCCTGCAACAGACGAAACAGCACCATCTGGTTGATGTCCTGCGCCAGCCCGCACAGCACCGAGGCGATCGTGAAGCCGCCCGAGCAGATGATGAAGATGCGCTTGCTGCCGAAGCGGTTGGCGACCCAGCCAACCGGCGCGGTCATGATTGCTGCGGCGACGATATAGGAGGTCAGCACCCAGTTGATCTGGTCCTGCGACGCCGACAGCGAGCCCTGCATGTAGGGCAGCGCGACGTTGGCGATGGTGGTATCGAGCGCCTGCATGATGGTCGCCGTCATGGCGCAGATCGTCACCATGGTCCGGCGCAGGCCGGGAGCGGAAGCCGATGACGGGCCCGGCGTCGCCATGACGCTATTCGTGGTCCTGGTTCGCCGCCGCCGGCGACAGGCCGAGCAGGGCCGAGAGCGAGCGGCGATGATTGGTGTCGATCGCCGCGTAGACGCTCATGCCGGCCTTCAGCTTGCGGACGAACTTGTCGTTCTTGTCGAAATAGATCCGCACCGGCACGCGCTGCACCACTTTGACGAAATTGCCCGACGCGTTCTGCGGCGGCAGGATCGCAAACTGTGCGCCGGTGCCGGGCGAGAGCGAGCCGACCGTGCCCTTGAATGGATGGTTGGGGAAGGCGTCGACGTTGAGCGTGACGGACTGGCCGACGGCGACATAGGTGAAATCGGATTCCTTGGGGTTGGCGTCGACCCAGGGATTGGCCGTGTCGATGATGCTGAACACCGGCGTTCCGGCCGTCACGAAGCGGCCGAGCTGAATCTGTTCGACCTGCGTGGCGATGCCGGCCATCGGCGCGCGCATCGTGGTGTGGTCGAGATTGCGCTGGGCCTGGTCGAGCGCCGCCTTGGCCTGAGCATAGGGCGGGAATTCCTCGATAGGCAGGTCGGGGTTGCCGAGCAGTTGCGCCTGAGCGGTGGCGATCTTCTGCCGCAGCAACTGGAACTGCGCGCTGGCGGTGACGAGGCTGGCGGAAGCATTGTCGAGGTCGAGCTGCGAACCGAAATTATTCTTCACCAGCGCTGTCTTGCGCTCGACGTCGCGCCGCTTCAGCTCGACGCCCTGCTGCGAGAGCTCGCTCATCTGGGCGTAGATCTTGAGGTCCGCGACCAGGTTGTCATAGGTGACCTTGGCTTGCGCAAGGTGGGCCTTGGCCTGCGCGACGGCGAGGCGGAACGGGACGGGATCGATTTCGTACAGCACGTCGCCTTCACGGACCTGCTGGCCTTCCTTGACCACGACCTTCTCGATCTTGCCGGAGATATCGGGCGTGATCAGGACCTTCTGCGCGCCGACATAGGCGTCGTCAGTGGTCACGTAGCGGCCGCCATTGAGATAGAACGTCACCCCGGCCACCAGTGCGACCAGCGGCAACACCACCAGCAGGAGAAAGCGGCGATAGCGGCGCATGCCGGCCATCAGCCGGTGGCGCGGTTCCGCGGAAAGTTTGGTTCGCGGCGCCGGCGTTGCAGGATCGCCCTTTTGCTCAGGCGGGAATTTGAGGACGGGATCAGCCATAGCGCTGCTCCTGTCGTGGAGGCTCGCCGGCCGGATTCTGGATCGCGTTGCGGACGTTTTCTTTGATCAGGTCGAGTTGGTCGAGCAGGCGGTGGGCATCGGCGGGGCTGATGCCCTCAAGTGCGGTCGTCGTCAGCTCGGAGCGAAGTCCGGAGAGCTTGCCCAGCAGCGGCCGCGCGGCCTTGCGGAGATAGAGGCGGTTGACGCGGCGGTCGTTCTCGTCGCCGCGGCGCTCGATCCAGCCATTGTCGCAGAGCTTGTCGATCAGCCGCGTCAGCGTGATCGGCTGCATCTCCATCAGTTCGGCCAGTTCAGACTGCTTCAAACCCTCGGCGCGCTCGACCTTGGCCAAAACCGCCCATTGCGCGCGAGTGATGCCGTAACGCGCCGCCTGCCTGTCGGCATAGGCGCGCATCATCCGTTGCACCTCGCCGAGCGTAAACAGGAAGTTCATATCCACGGAACCGCGCATCGCCCTCATCTCCATAAGCTTGCTAATAATAAGCTAGCTCATGAATTCCGCACCGCGCGTTAGCAATGGTGTGACCCGCTCGCAGAACATGGCTGGGAACCGCCGTTCCGACCGTGCTTTGGGTTTGGCCGCCGAAATGCTAAGGAATGCTGGCATGACCTTGGCAAAGCCGACATTTCCCGCTCCCGACCACGATCACGGCCGCTGCACTGCGGAAGCGATCGCGCATGCCGAACAGGTTTGCGCGCGCCGGGTGCAGAAATTCACCCCGATCCGGCGTCAGGTGCTGCAGGCGCTGTTGTCGAGCCACCGCCCGCTCGGGGCCTATGAGGTGATCGACGAACTCGCCAAATCAATGCCGCGGCCGGCGCCGATCACGGTCTACCGTGCGCTCGATTTTTTGATAGAGAACGGTCTCGTCCATCGGATCGAGAGCCGCAACGCCTTCCTCGCCTGCGCGCACGACCATGACGAGACCTCGATGGTGGCGTTTCTGATCTGCGATCACTGCGGTTCCGTCGGCGAAATTCCGGCGGCCCCGGTGGCGCAAAGCCTCAACGCTGCGGCGCGCGCGTCAGGTTTCGCGCCCAAACTCTCCGTCGTCGAAATCGCCGGCACCTGCGCGCACTGCCAGAAAAAATAACAACGCGGCGTCAAGCCGGCCACGAGGATCGATGTCGTCCAAGCAAGCAGAACCGTCGGCCGGGCGTGCGCTCACCCCCGGCGCCATCGCCTTGATGCTGATGCTGTGCCTGAGCTGGGGGTTCAACCAGATCGCGGTGAAGCTCGCGCTGCCCGATGTTCCGCCAATGTTGCAGGCGCTGATCCGCTCCGCCGGCGCGTTGCCGGTCATGCTCTTCGCCGGGTGGCTGCGCGGCGTGAAGTTCTTCGAACGTGACGGCACGCTGGTTCCCGGCCTGCTGGCGGGCGTGTTGTTCGGTATAGAGTTCGTGCTGATTTTCACCGGACTGGTGTTTACCTCGGCGTCGCGCGCGGTGGTGTTCCTCTACACCGCGCCGTTCTTCGTCGCACTAGGCTCCTATCAGTTTCTCGGTGAGCGCCTGAGCATCCAGCAATGGGGCGGGCTGGGCCTGAGTTTTGCGGGCGTCGCGCTCGCGATCGGCGTGCCGCAGCCGAACGTCGATGCGAAGGTATTGCTGGGCGACCTGATGGTGGTCGGCGGCGGCGCCCTGTGGGGAGCGACCACGCTGATCGCCAAGGGTACGCGTTTGCGCAACGCCGCGCCGGAGAAGGCGCTCGGCTACCAGGTCGCGGTGTCGATACCGATCCTGGCTTGCGCATCATGGCTGTTTGGCGAAACCATCACCCATATGCCGGGCGCGCTGTCGATCTCGCTGTTGGCGTACCAGGCGTTCTGGGTGGTGGGGTGCACCTTCGTGCTCTGGTTCGCGCTGGTGAAGACCTATTCGGCAAGCAAACTATCGTCGTTCACCTTCATCACGCCGCTGTTCGGCGTTGTCGCCGCTTACTTCATCCTGCACGACACGCTGACCATCGCGTTCGGCGTCGCCGCAGTGCTTGTCATCGCAGGGCTCTATCTCGTGAACAAGCCGGATCCAAAGGTCATGCCGGATCCGAACGTGCCGGCGTGATGCTTCCGTTGAATCTGAATTGCCTTCCCGTCATTGCGAGGAGCGCAAGCGACGAAGCAATCCATCTCTCCTCGCTCGCGGATGGATGGATTGCTTCGCTTCGCTCGCAATGACGAGGAGAGAGCGAAATTTGCCGCTACCCCGTCTTGATCGGCAGCGAAGCATCCTTGGCCCACTCGCCCATCGAGCCGTCATAGAGCGTGAGGTTGTCGTAGCCGAGCCGGTGCAGCAGAAACAGGTCGATCGTCGCCGAGATGCCGCCGCCGCAATAGGCGACCACGCGCTTGTCCTTCGTGATGCCTTGGGCCGCGAATTTCTTCTCTGCCTCCGCGAGCGGGACGAACGCCTTGGTCTGGGGATCGAGCAATGTGGCCGCCGATAAATTGCAACTGCCGGGAACGCGGCCGGGCCGGCCGTAACGGCTTGGTTCCAGGCCCTTGTGGAATTGCGGGCCGAGCGCGTTGACGACGACGGTGTTGCGCTCGGCGGTGGCGGCAAGCGTTTGATGCTTGTCGACAAAGAATCCCGGCTTTGGTTTGGCCGTGAACGTCGCTGGTTGGTATCCTTTGGCAGGTCCCGTTTCGATCGCGCGGCCTTCGGCCTTCCACTTGTCGAGGCCGCCATCGAGCACTGACAGGTTTTCAAAGCCCAGCGACATGAGCATCCACCAGAACCGCGTCGCCCACATCGGGGTGCCGATGCTGTACAGCACCACTTCGCTCGCACCGGATATTCCGTGACGGCCGAACGCAGCCTCGAGCTGCGCGACATCAGGCATCATGAAGCGAAGCTCGGTGCTGGAATCGGAGAATTCTCCCTGCAGATCCAGAAAATCTGCTCCCGGAATATGTCCGGCTTCGAAAGTGTGTCGTCCGGGTACGTCGAGATAGGGGCGATTGCTGCCTTCGGGCGCGGGTTCGAGATAGGTGGTGCAGTCGAACACGCGCAAACTGGGTTGGCCCAGAATATCAGCGAGTTCCGCCGTGGTGATGAGCCCGTTACGCCCTGACATGCCCTGGCCTCCCATTGTTTCGGCCGATGCTAGGGCGCGCGACCGGCGATGAAAAGGCGGCTGTCCTCTGCCACTTGCCCTTTCAATCCGGCGATTCTGTCCGATATAGCGGTGAAGGGAAGACAGGGCCTCTTGCCTTGTCGTCGCCCGTTGTGGCCGATCTAAGCCATTGAATAGACAAAGAAATAATCCGCAATGTGACGAGGCGCACGGAGCCTTCGCCGCCCCCTTGGTGAATGTCACCAAAACCTGATATTCGAGGCCCCATGAATAAGCCCGAAAAGCCACCGCAAGACGACGTCGCCGGTCCCCGCGCCCGGCATAAAACCACTCAGGTCATGGTCGGCAATGTCGCCGTCGGCGGCGGTGCGCCGATCGTCGTGCAGTCGATGACCAACACCGACACCGCCGACGTCGATGGTACGATCGCGCAAGTCGCGGCGCTGTCGCGCGCCGGTTCGGAAATGGTGCGCATCACGGTCGACCGTGAGGAAGCTGCGGCTGCCGTTCCGCACATTCGCGACGGCCTGCGCAAGCGCGGTATCACCACGCCATTGATCGGCGACTTCCATTACATCGGCCACAAGCTGCTCGCCGAATATCCGGCCTGCGCCGAAGCGCTGGACAAATACCGCATCAATCCCGGCAATGTCGGCTTCAAGAACAAGCGCGACACGCAATTCGCCGATATCATCGAGATCGCCAACAAGAACAACAAGCCGGTCCGCATCGGCGCCAACTGGGGATCGCTCGACCAGGAGCTGCTCACCAAGCTGATGGACGAGAACACGGCTTCAGCGAACCCGCGCGACGCACGCGCGGTGACGCGCGAGGCCATGGTGCAATCGGCATTGCTGTCGGCGGCGCGGGCGCAAGAACTCGGCATGTCCAAGAACCGCTTGATCCTTTCGGCGAAGGTTTCCGCCGTGCAGGACCTGATCGCGGTCTATCAGACGCTTGCCTCGCGTTCGGATTACGCGATCCACCTTGGCCTCACCGAAGCCGGCATGGGATCGAAGGGCATCGTGGCGTCGTCAGCCGCGCTCAGCATCCTGCTTCAGGACGGTATCGGCGACACCATCCGGATTTCGCTGACGCCCGAACCCGGCGGCGACCGCACGCTGGAAGTTCAGGTCGCGCAGGAGCTGCTGCAGACCATGGGTTTCCGCACGTTCGTGCCGCTGGTCGCGGCATGCCCGGGCTGTGGCCGCACCACCTCGACCACGTTCCAGGAGCTGGCGCGCTCGATCCAGGATTTCATCCGCGAGGAAATGCCGGGCTGGAAGACGCAGTATCCCGGCGTCGAAACCCTCAACGTTGCGGTGATGGGCTGCATCGTCAACGGCCCCGGCGAATCCAAGCACGCCAATATCGGCATCTCGCTGCCCGGCACCGGCGAAGCGCCGGCGGCGCCAGTCTTCGTCGACGGCAAGAAGTTCCGCACCCTGCGCGGGCCTACGATTGCCGCCGACTTCAAGGCGCTGGTGATCGACTATATCGACCAGCGTTACGGCGCGGGCGCCAAGGCGCCGGAGAGCGCGGTCACGGCGGCGGAGTAAGCTCGTTCCGTCGTCCCCGCGAACGCGGGGACCCATAATCAGAGCGTAACGTGGTTATGCCGGGCTGTAGCTCCAGCTTCTAGAACAACGTACTCCTGTGGTTATGGGTCCCGGCTGGCGCTTCGCTTGGCCGGGACGACAGAGGTGTGGATTGCGCTTCGCTCCATCCGGGCTACGATGGTTGAAAACAACAACCATCGGAGAGATGCCCATGAGTTCGCTGTCGGGCAAGCAGGGACCCCGCTATCGCCACACTGCCGGCGACACCGAGCCCTACGAGACCATTAGCGTCGAAAAACTCACGCCGATTATCGGTGCGGAGATTTCGGGTGTCGATATCGGAAAGCTGGTCTCTGACGACGCGCGCTCCAATCGCCAGATGGATGAAATCCATCGCGCGCTCGCCGAAAATCTCGTGATCTTCTTCCGCGACCAGCACATCAGCCCCGAGCAGCATCTCGCCTTCGGCCGCAAGTTCGGCGAGTTGCACGTCCATCCGGCGGCGCCCCATGAGGGCGATGATCCGGCGCTGATGAAGATCTATGCCGACAAGGATTCGCCGCGCGCCAATGGCGAGGGCTGGCACACCGACGTGTCCTGCGACGCCGAGCCGCCGATGGGTTCGATCCTCTATATCAGGCAGTGTCCGCCGCGCGGCGGCGACACGCTGTTCGCCAGCATGTACGCCGCCTACGAGGCGCTGTCGGACCGGATGAAGATCTATCTCGACGGGCTCACCGCGCTGCACGATGGCGAACAAACCTATCGCGGGCTCTACGCCAATTATGGCGTGGCCGACCGGCCGGAATATCCGCGCGCCGAGCATCCTGTCGTGCGCACCCATCCGGTCACGGGCAAGAAGGCGCTCTACGTCAACCGTGGCTTCACCCGCTACATCGTCGGCATTCCCCGCGACGAGAGCGACGCCATGCTGGCCTATCTCTACCAGCACGCAGAAAATCCCCTGTTCCAGTGCCGCTTCCGCTGGACCGAAAACGCGATCGCGTTCTGGGACAACCGCTGCGCCCAGCACCGCGCGATGTGGGATTATTGGCCCCACACGCGTTCGGGCACGCGGGTCACAGTGAAGGGCGAGCGGCCGGTGTAATTTCGCAGGGCGGATTAGCGTAACCCGCCATCCTTCGTTGTGATCGGTGGGTTACGCCTTCCGCCTTCGCTCCTTGAGCTACGGCGGACGGGGTCGGCTAACCCACCCCACGCAGTCGCTGTGCTGCGGCTATGATGTATTCGCGTTGACGCCCAGATGCGTCTGCGCCAAGCTTGGCCAAAAGCAAAAACATCCGGAGGGACGCCCATGCTCCGCGCGGAAGACAACAAGTTCCTCACCGAGAGCGGCGCAGGCACAGGCATGGGCGAATTGCTGCGGCGCTTCTGGATTCCGGTGCTGCTGTCGGAGGAATTGCCTGATGCCGATGGAACGCCGAAGAAGATCGTCGTCATGGGCGAGGAACTGCTCGCGTTCCGCGACACGCGTGGCGTGGTCGGCGTCATCGATCAGTATTGTCCGCACCGCGGCGCCAATCTCTGGCTCGGGCGCAACGAGGAATGCGGCATCCGCTGCGTTTATCACGGCTGGAAGTTCGATACCGACGGCCGCTGCGTCGACATGCCGACCTCCTATCCCGACCTCAACGCCAAGGACCTGATCCGCATCAAGTCCTATCCGGTGCGCGAATGGGGCGACATGATCTGGGCCTATATGGGCCCGGCGGAGCAGGTCCCCGAATTGCCCGCGCTGGAAATGGCGCTGGTGCCTCCTTCGCACCGCTACGTCTCGAAGAAATGGCAGGACTGCAACTGGGTGCAGGCGCTGGAAGGCTCGATCGACACCGCGCATTTCACCTTCGCGCATCTCTCCTTCGAGAAGGAAGAGAACGAGATTCTCGATATCAAGAAGCACTTTGTGAACCCGCTGACGCGGGTCGCGACCGACCACATGCGATGGATCGCCGAAGATCCGCGACCCGTCATCAAGATCAACCCGCATGACGCCGGGCTGACGATCGCCGGCGGACGGCTCACCGGCAGCGACAACATCTACTGGCGTATCGCCCAGTTCCTGATGCCGGTTCACGCCTATGCGCCAAGTTCGATGCCGGGTGAGAATATTTTCGGCCAGAGTTTCATTCCGGTGACCGATACCAATTGCTGGATCTACACCTATGCCTGGAATCCGGAGCGCCCGCTGACGCAGGCCGAGCGCGATGGCTACGCCCGCGGCAACGGCGTGATGTCGGAGGTCGACAAGAATTATATTCCGCTGCGAAACAAATCGAACGACTATCTGATCGACCGCAAGCTGCAGAAGACCAACAGCTACACCGGCATCAAAGGTGTGTCCGAGCAGGACGCCGCCGTGCAGGACAGCCAGGGCCCGATCGCCGATCGCACCCGCGAACATCTCGGCCCAACCGATCTCGGCATCATGCACTTCCGAAAGCTGGTGATGGATGCCGCCCGCGCGCTGCAGCAGGGCGAGGCGCCATCACATCTGAAGCATCAGGACCGCTACGCGGTACGTTCCGGCGCCTGCGTGACCAGCAAGGCCAAGGACCTGACCGCGGTCATGGTCGAGCGGTTCGGCGATGCGGCGGGCTATGCGGGGCAGGGGCGGCGAAACGCGGCGGCGGAGTAGGGCCGCTCTCCCGGCGAGTCGTCCCTGCGAAAGCAGGGACCCATAACCACAGGCTTGCGTTGTTGAAGAAAGCCGTCGACCAATGCGCCTGATAATTGCCGCCGCGGCGTATGGGTCCCGGCTCGCGCTTCGCTTGGCCGGGACGACAGCTACAACGAAATCTTCCGATACTCCCGATTGCTGAGACTGGCTTCTTCCAGGTCGAGGTCGCGTTCGATACGCCGCCTTGTTTCGTCGGTGATCCTGCCGTCGCGCAACAGCGCGTGGATGAATTTCCGCTCGGCTGCGATCAGCTCGCGCGTCAGCTCGGTGCCGGCCGCCATTATGTCGTCCGCGTCGGGATCAAGCGAATTGGGCAGCTGGTTGGCGCGGATGTCGTGCCGCGCGCGCAGCAGCTTGACGACTTCGTCCGAGAGCTCGCGGTCGTCAGTGATGGCGTCGAGCGACTTGAGCGCCGCATCCAGCGCTTCGCGCCGCGCGGCGATCTCCGCTTCGTGTTCGGCGATATGCTCGGTGCGGCCGTCCTTGGTGACCCCTAGCCATCGCACCACCACTGGCAATCCAAGCCCCAGCCCGATCAGCGTGATGAAGATGACGCCGAAGGCGACGAACAGGATCATGTCGCGGTAGGGAAAGCCCTCACCGCTGGGCAACGCCAACGGTAATGCCAGGGCTGCTGCGAGCGACACCGCGCCGCGGACGCCGGTGAAGGCAACCACGAACACGGTCTGCCAGGATGGCGGCGGATCCCGTTCGCGGATTCGACTGCTGATCAGGCGCGGCAGATAGGTTGCGGGATAGACCCAGGCAAAGCGCGCGATGATGATGATCGCGGCGACCAGCGCCGACGTGAACAGGATTTCCTGAAGCGGAAACGCCTTGGATTTCTCGAACAACAGCCGCATCTGGAATCCCATCAGCAGGAACAACAGCCCCTCGACTAGAAAGATCACGAGATCCCAGAAGAAGATGCCCTGCAGCCGCGTCGCGGACGAGATCAGCAGCGGTCCGTTCCAGCTGACATAAAGCCCGCAGGCGACGGTTGCGATCACGCCCGAGCCGCCGAGATGTTCGGGGATCCAGAAGGCGAGGTAGGGGGTGATCAGCGACAGCGTGATTTCGACCTGCGGATCCCGCGCGCAGTGCCGTGCGCGCAAGGATAGCCAGCCTACCGCCACACCGAACAGGAGCTCGCTGACGACGATGACCGCGAAGGTGCCGGTGGCCTGCGGCAGCGAGAACAGCCCGGTCGAAATGGCCGCGACCGCAAACCGATAGAGGATCAGCGCCGTGGCGTCGTTGGCAAGCCCTTCGCCCTCGAGCACCACGAGGATGCGGCGCGGCATGCCCAGCTTTCGGGCGACCGCGAGCGGTGCCACCACATCCGGTGGAGCGACGATGGCCCCCAGCAGGAAGCCGACACTCCAGGGCAGTCCGATCAGATAATGCGTCGCGGCCGCGACCGCAAAAGCCGTGAAGATCACGCAGCCGACCGACAGCAGAATGATCGGCCGGAGGTTCGACTTGAATTCGCGCCAGCTCATGGCGACGCTCGCCGAATAGATCAGCGGCGGTAACACCAGGAGCAACACCAGTTCGGGCGGCAATTCCACGGCCGGCATGCCCGGCACGAAGGCGAGCGCGATGCCCGTGAGCATCAGCAGGATGGCCGGCGCGACGTTGATGCGCCGCGCCAGCAGCGCGGTGCCGGCCAGCACCGCGAGCAGGATTAAAAAGATCTGAAACTTGGCTTCCATGATGCCCCATTCGCAGGGAAAAACCGCGAGGTCAATTGCAGAGGGGCGGACGGCGGGGCCGAGCCGTCATCGAGAATTTCTTTCCCGGCTGGACCAACGAGATCATCGCCTGCGGCGGCGTCCAGGGGCGACATCGCCGGCCACGTGAACTGGGTCGAGCCAGCGCCGGCGGGTGTCAAAGCAAGACGAATTCGCTACTCGCGCAGATCGTAGCGATAGGATTTCGAGACGATCTTCCAGCCGTCGCTCAGTTTCATCGCCACCAGATAGTCGGTGAAATAGCGTGGCGGCAATTGGCAGCGCACCTTGACGAAGGCGGTGGATTCATCCGAGCGATCGATGGTGACGATGAAATCCTCGCGCGGCTTGCCTTCGGCCTTGGCGGACGGCCGCTTGCGCACGCGATCGAGCCAGTCCGGCACGCTCAGCACCTGCAACTCGCCTTTCTCCAGCCAGCGCAAATCAGCGGTGGGGTCGAAGATCGCGCCGAGCTTGTCGGCATCCCCTTCATACAGGCCATCGAAATAATCCTTGACCACGGCTTCCACGGTCGATCGGTCGTGACTCACGGCAGTTCCTCCCGGCGAAAAGAGATTTGTTCGAACCGAATTAAGCCACGAACCGCATCATTGCGCTATGGGTGACTTCATCACAGGTGCGAGGGACTACAGGCGACAGGTTCAGAAAAATCGAATGCTCGCATTCTTGCCGGAGAATGCGTCGGTCGTGCGGTGCGCTATGCCGTAGCTGATGAATTCGCATATGCCATGAACTGCCACTGCTCGAACTGCCGGCGCACCACCGGCGCGGCGTTCAAGCCGTTCGCCGGCATCGCGCGTGACAAGCTTGGCGTTATCAGGGGCGCGGACAATCTCAGGGCTTATGGCGGATTAGGCGAACCGCGAGCATTGCGGGCGATGCTGCTCGTTGCTCTATTCGGTGGTGCGTGAAGGCGCTTTCGTCCCTGTCGCCATGGGCACGCTCATTGACGATCCCTCAATCCGCCCGACGGCCTACATCTTCGTCGGCTCCAAGGCGTCCTGGTTTGAAGGCGTCCTGGTTTGCGATCAAAGCCGACCTGCTGCAATATCAGGAACGTCTCATATGACGCTGAGCGCCCGCTCCAGGAATGCATGCTCGCCGTCGGGGTCTATATTTGGTCGGGGAACCCGGCGGAAAACGTGATCGGCCATGGGCCGAACCGCCGGGCGCTGGCCCGACTAACGAAGAGGCAAGGGTGCGGTTCACGTGCGCGTGGTTCGTGACTTAACTCACAAAGCCCGGCTGCGGCTTCTGGTAGGCAGGTCCGGTGAGAAAGTGCGAGGCTCCGGAAGCGTCATGATGAAATCTGGATCTTTAGGATTGTTTCGATGGATGCTGGCAGCGGCCGCATCCCTGCTGGTCTGCGAACCGGCCTTTGCCGAGAAGCGCGTGGCGCTGGTGCTTGGCAATTCCGCCTACCAGAACGTCGCGCCGCTCGCCAATCCGTTGAACGACAGCGCCAAGATCGCGTCGACGCTGAAAGACGCCGGCTTCGATGTCGTCGATTCCGCCAGGATCTCTCCGCCGCCGACACAAGGCGCGCGTTGCGCGACTTTGCCGACCGCTCCCGCGATGCCGATATCGCCGTCGTCTATTATGCCGGCCACGGCATCGAGGTGGATGGCGGAAACTATCTGATCCCGGTGGATGCGCGGCTGGAGCGCGACACCGACGTTTATGACGAAGCTCTGTCGCTCGACCGCGTCCTGGTCGCGATCGAGCCGGCCAAGAAATTACGGCTGGTGATCCTCGACGCCTGCCGCGACAATCCGTTTTCCAGGACCATGAAGCGGACGGTAGCTTCGCGCGCGATCGGGCAGGGCCTTGCCAAGGTCGAGCCGACCAGCCCGAACGTCCTGATCGCCTATTCGGCCAAGGCCGGCTCTACGGCCGCCGACGGGGACGGCAAGAACAGCCCGTTTACGGCAGCGTTGTCGCACCACCTGACGAAGCCCGGGCTCGACGTGCGCCGCGCCTTCGGCTTTGTCCGCGACGAGGTGCTCAAGACCACGGGCAATAAGCAGGAACCTTTTGTCTACGGTTCGCTCGGCGGTGAAGACGTGCCACTGGTGCCGGCCCCGGCTCGCCCGGCGCCCGCCGCGGCGGCCGCTCCGGCGACGCCCGCCCTCAACGCCCAGGCCGAAGCCCGTCGCGACTACGAACTCGCCTTGCAGCTCGGCAACAAGAGCGCGCTCAACGCGTTCCTTGCGCAATATCCCGACGGTTTCTACGCCAGCCTCGCCAAGCTCCAGCTCGACAAAATCGCCGCCGAAGAAACGCGGATCACCGCGACCGAGAAGGCTCGGCTGGCTGAGCAGGAGCGGGCGCGGCTCGCCGCCGAGGGCGCCCAGAAAGCGAAGCAGGCCAAGGCGGAAGCCGACGTGAAGGCCGCCGAGCAGGCGCGGATCGCGGCTGAAAAGGCCAAGCAGGTGGCGCAGGAGCAGGCCGCGGCGGCCGAACAGAAGCGCGTCGCCGCCGAACAGGCCGCCGCCGACAAGACTGGCACCGACAAGGATAAGGCCGTGAATATGGCCGCCCTTGATGCGCAGGACCGCCGCAGGCCGACGTTACCAAGTCGGTGCAGGCCGAACTGCGCCGCGTCGGCTGCCTCAGCGCGGAAGCCGATGGTAACTGGAACGCGGCGTCGCAGCGTTCGCTGACGCTGTTCAACCGCTACGCCAAAACCAAGCTCGACACCAAGTTGGCCTCGACCGACGCGCTTGACACGATCAAGCTGAAGACGGCGCGGGTCTGCCCGGTGGTCTGCGAGCACGGCTACAAGGCCGACGGCGAGCGTTGCACGAAAATCACCTGCGCCGCGGGCTCGTTCGTCAACGACGATAATGAGTGCAGAAGCGTCGCGAGAAGAAGCCGGTCGCCAAGCGCGATAGGCCGGAAGCAAGGCAAGCTCGGGAAGCAAAGCGAGTTATTGTCAGGACTTCTCGAGCACCGACTGGTCCAGGGCTGTCGTCTACAGGCCGGCCGCTTACCGGCCAGGAACGTGCGGTGGGTTGCCACTCATACGGGGCCATAATGTCGGGAGTGTGCCCATAGCCACAGCCGCGTGTCTTCAAATACGCCGGGGCCCCGGCCCATCTCTGTCTTGAAGGCAGGGGTTCCGGGTCCCGATTCGAGGTCGGGACGACAGGGAGTCAGATCGCGCTCGCCGCGATATTCACCGTCAGCGCCAGCAGCGCCGTGTTGAACACGAACGAGATGATGCCGTGCACGGTCGCGGTGCGGCGGATGATCCGGTCGGTGATGCCGACGTCGGACACCTGCGCGGTCATGCCGATCACGAACGAGAAGTAGACGAAGTCCCAATAATCAGCCTCGACATGCGCGTCGCCACTCGGAAACTGCAGGCCGCCCGGCTTGCTGCCGCGGTAGAATTCGTGCGCGTAATGCAGCGCGAAGGCGGTGTGAACCACCGTCCATGACAGCACGATCGTCACCGTCGCCAGGATCAGCCCGGCAGCGTTGCCCTTGGAGGCGCCAAGCTCGAACACGATCGCGGCAAGGCTCGCGAAGGCGCCGAGCGCGGTGACCAGCAGCATCACGAAGCGCCCGTCGTCCTGCAACGCCGCGCTGCGACGGATATGGCCGACGTCACAGCGCAGCATCATGATGTAGGCGAGCACAAGATATAGTGTGGCGAATGCATCCCAGCCGACAACGAGACGCGTTACCAGCCGCCGTGAATCAGGCAGCAGGAAGAAGGCGACGACGCCGATCGCGATCGCGATGAAGGTCCGCGGTCTGCCGTACACGACGCGGACCGGCAGCGGCCAGTTGCGAAAACGAACAAGGTGTCTTTCGAATTCCTTGTTCATCACTCGCCTTTGACTGGGTTAGTTCTTGCGCTCCGCGACGAAGCGCGCGGCCGCCCGCAACACGTCGCCCTTGGCGCCGAACACCGACAGCGCCGAATCCGCCTGCGCCAGCAGATCGCGCACCCGTTGCTTGGCGCCGTCTATCCCGAGCTGGGTGACGAAGGTGGTCTTGCCGAGCGCAGCATCCTGCCCGGTCTGCTTGCCCAGCGCCGCGGCATCGCCCTCGACGTCGAGCAGATCGTCGGCGATCTGGAACGCCTCGCCGAGCGCGCGGCCGTAGTCGTCCAGCGCCTGATATTCCTTTGTGTGGACTGCCCGAGGATCGCACCTGCGATGCAGCCATAGCGCAGCAGCGCGCCGGTCTTCATCTGCTGCAGCCGCGCCCGTCGACCGGCTCACGGTCGCCGAACCGCCCCTCCCCGGCGAGGTCGAGGATCTGGCCGCCGACCATCCCGCCAATGCCCGATGCGCGCGCCAGCGCGCGCGTCAGCAACAGCCGTACATCGGCATTCCTGTGGATCTCGTCGCGGGTGACGATGTCGAACGCCAGCGTCGGAGCCCGTCGCCGGCAAGGATCGCGGTGGCGTCGTCGGTCTTCTTGTGCAGTGTGGGCCGGCCGCGGCGCAGGTCGCTGTTGTCCATCGCCGGCAGGTCGTCATGGATCAGCGAATAGCAATGGATGCATTCGAGGGCCGCGCCGGCAAGCAAGGCGGCCTCGCGTGGAACGCCGAACACGGCCGAACTTTCGACCACCAGAAAAGGGCGCAGTCGCTTTCCACCGTTGAGGCTCGAATAGCGCATCGCTTCCATCAGCCGCTTCGGTCGCGCGATCTCGTCGGGCAACAGCGTATCGGACAGCAGCTTCGCCAGCAGGGCTTCGGTATCGTCCGCGGTCTGGTCCAGTCGCTTGGCAAAATCGGCAGTGGCGGTCGTCATTAAGAATAGCTCCAGATCAATTTGGCCGGACAATCGTTGATGCCAGCGGCTTCGTCAATTCCATGACTTCGGTCACAGCGCCTTAAAAGTGCTGGAAAACGCACGAAATCTCATGGAGATGTCACTTGCGTAGGGGTCTATTTAATCGGCCCCCGGCCGGCTTGGGCAGAACCGGAAGCATCCAATTTGCGCATTGTCCGAATCTTAGTGCTGATCCTGCTGGCGGTGCTGTTGCTGCCCTATCTGGTAACGCCGTTCTACCGTACCGGCCATCCGGTCTCGGCGCTGATGGCCTGGCGCTGGCTCAAGGGCGCGCCCGTGTCGCGGCAATGGATCGATTTCAACGCCATTTCGCCCTACCTGCCGCGCTCGGTGGTGGGGTCCGAGGACGCCAGATTCTGCAGCCACCGCGGCGTCGATTGGGGCGCGCTGCAGGACGCGATCGACGATGCCGAGGACGGCGAGGCCGCCCGTGGCGGCTCGACGATCACGCAGCAGGTCGCCAAGAACCTGTTCCTGTGGCCGGGCCGCAGCGTGGTCCGCAAAGCGCTGGAACTGCCGCTCGCGATGTGGATCGATGTGGTGCTGCCCAAGCAGCGGATCCTCGAGATCTACCTCAACATTGCCGAACTCGGGCCATCCGGGCAGTTCGGCGCGGAGGCTGGGTCGAAATACGCCTTTGGCCGTTCGGCCTCGACCCTGTCGGCGCGCGAGGCGGCCTTGCTGGCGGCGATCCTGCCCAATCCGGTGCGGCGCAGCGCCCGTAATCCCGGCCCTGGGGTCCGCCGTTTGGCCGGCACGTATATGGCGCGGGCCAATGCAGCGGCGTTGCAGCGGTGCTGGAGCGAGAATCGTGCTTTTTGAGCCAATTTTCGGCCGTTTTAACCGCAAGCCGGCCTAGCTTTACGCGAGCCCATCCTCTATAAGCGCGGCCTTATAGGCATCGCAGCCCGTGCGCGACGCGCGGGGCCGTCCGGTTTTGGACAATGCCTCCGACAACACCCCTAGAGGATCGTTATGGCCGTTCCCAGAAGAAAAACATCGCCCTCGCGGCGTGGCATGCGCCGCTCGGCGGACGCGCTGAAGAAGCCGACGTATGCCGAGGACAAGGATTCCGGCGAACTCCGCCGTCCGCATCACCTCGACCTGAAGACCGGCATGTACAAGGGCCGGCAGGTTCTGAAGGCGAAGAAGGAATCCTGATCGGGCACGGGGGATAAGGCGCTGCGATCAGCGCCGCCTGCCTGATTTTGGCCAACGAGTGGGCTAAGACAATTCCCGGTGTTGAAGCGATGCTTCGCCCGGGAAAGTTCCGGTTTTCCTTAGAAGGCGCCGATGCCCATGGTCGGTTTTCCGCTGCTTCTGATTCCGCTCGCGATCTACAACATCATCGTCTTTCTGATGCCCGACCTGTCGTTCACCGATCCCCTGGTGAAGCTGACGCTGTTGTCGGGCGCGGAATGGACGGTGACGCTGAGCGACGTGCTGCTGACCCTCGGCATCCTGCTGCTGCTGTCTGAAGTCATCAAGGGCGCGCGCCCCGGCGCAAAATATCTCACGGATCATCTGCTCTCGCTGATCGTGTTTGGCGCGGCGGCGGCGCAATTCGTGCTGTGGCCGAAGTTCGGCACCTCGACCTATTTCCTGCTGACCGGACTGTCGCTGGTGGATTTCCTGTCCGGCCTCGCTTTGCGCACGCGGCGCCGCGCCGTTGCGGTGGCAACGCCTGCGCCGTCAAAAAGGAGCGCCGAAAAAGCCGAGGCGCCGGCGGCGGAACCGCAGTTCGATCGGCCCGCACCCGCACCGGCACCTGCGACCCCATCTGCCACTCCTGCTGGCCCTTCCGTCCCGCCGGCAGCTTCGGTCGCCGAATCCGTGCTATCGGATCATCCCGACCCGAAGCCGGCGCAACCTGCCGTCGCTCCGGATGCCGCCTCGACCAAAGTCCCTTCAGCCGAGGTCTCGTCACCGGAAATCCCTTCGCCGGGGATACAGCCGGGCAGCGGCTCGCAGCCCTCGCCGCCGGACAAGCCGGACACACCTCAGCGCTGATTTGTAGCGTTTTCGAGCGAAGCATGCCCTCGGATTGATCGGTGGGGCCGGTTCGCGTGAGGAAAACTAGATCGTCTGCCGCGTTCGGAAGCCGGTGCCGCAGGACCGCATTTGGCTTGCGCCATAGGCGGTCTGCGCATCGGCCAATGAAGCCCGCCGCAGGCTGCGGGTCTGTGGCGCCTGGTCGGCGGTCGCGATCAATTGAGCGACGAAGGTCGGATCGGGCCGTGGCATGGCCGGTGTCGGCGACCAGTGCACGGACTGGGTCACGGGCACCAGTTCGACGCAGGCCGGTTCGTCAGCGTTGGCGAACTCGCCATCCAGGATCTCTTCCGATCGATCGATATTCAGCATCGCACACCGTAACCGGCTAAAAACTGTCACGTTTTGGGACATTACGCCCCGCTGCGATCTGATCCTCGCAAGGCCTATGCCGCTCCCTTCCGGTTCGTTCCCGGTAGGTTTGGGAGGTGTGTGAAACGTGGTTTCCGGATTATTTATGAACTTTGCCTAGCCTACGATTCGAAAGACCCACTATCCTCAGGCTGTGGGAATCACCCGGTGGTGTCCCGAATCGAGGCTACCCATGCCCCCTGTCCCGCAAGCCGCCAGCATCCTTGCCTCGCTCGGGCAGGCGGCTTTCGTCTGGGACCTGGCGGCCGACACCATCGCTTGGAGCGACAATGCCGGCTCGGTCTTCCCGGATATTCCGCCGGAAACGCTGGCAAGCGCCACCCGGTTCGCCCGGCTGATCGAGCCCACGCGCTCGGTCCGGTCGGACGCGCTCGGCCAATCGGCGCCGGCGCGCAGCGGCGAGGGGTGGCCTACCGGATCGAATACGGCGTTCGGACCTCGACCTCCGCGCCCGTGATCTGGATCGAGGAAACCGGCTGCTGGTTTGCCGGACCCGACGGCAAGCCGGCGCGCGCGCAAGGCATCGTCCGGATCAACAATGAGCGCCGTGCCCGCGACGAGCAGTTGCTGAAGCTGTCGCGGCACGATCCGCTCACCGGCGAACTCAACCGCACCCATTTGATCGCCTCGCTGGCGGAAACAATCGAGGAGACCACGCGATCCCGGTCGTCCTGCGCCTTTATGCTGATCGGCATCGACCATCTGGCGCGCATCAACGACGCGTTCGGCTTCGACGTTGCCGACGCCGTGATTGCCGAAGTCGGAAAACGCATCCGCGCGCGGCTGCGCGCCGGCGACGTGCTCGGGCGGTTTTCCGGCAACAAATTCGGGCTGATCCTGCGGAACTGCACCGTCGACGACACCAATGTCGCGGCCGAGCGCTTCCTCGCCGGCATCCGCGGATGGTGATTCCGACCAAATCCGGACCGGTCTCGGTGACGGTGTCGATCGGCGCGATTGGTGTGCCGCGTTACGCCCGCACCGCCGACGAGGCCGTCAATCGCGCTCAGGAAACGCTCGACGCCGCGAAGCGCCGCCGCGCCGGATCGTTCTCGCTGTGGCGTCCCAATGTCGAGCGTGATGCCCAGCGTCGCGTCAACATTCGCGTCACCGACGAGATCGTCACGGCGCTGAACGAGCGCCGGATCGTCACCGCGTTCGAGCCGGTGGTCGAAGCACGCTCGCGGCAGCCGGCGTTCTACGAATGCCTGGTGCGGATGGAGCAGGATGACGGCCAGGCGCTGCTGGCGCCGGATATCGTTCCCGTCGCCGAGCGACTAGGCCTGATCCGGCTGGTCGACCACCGCGTGCTCGAACTCGCGGTTGCCGAACTGGCGGCTTCGCCGAACGTGCGGCTCAGCCTCAACATCTCGCCCGACACCACGATGGACCCGGACTGGTGGACTTCGATCGAATCGCTGATGCAGGCGCATCCCGGCGCCGGCGAGCGGCTGATCGTCGAAATCACCGAAACGGTAGCGATCCAGGATATCGACGACATAAGGGGCTTCATCACGCGACTAAAAAACTTCGGCAGCCAGATCGCGATCGACGATTTTGGCGCCGGCTACACGTCATTCCGGAATCTGCGCAAGCTCGGCGTCGACATCGTGAAAATCGATGGCGCCTTCGTGCAGAACATCGCGCGCTCGGCGGACGATCGCGCCTTCGTGCAGACGCTTATCGACCTGGCGCGCCGGCTGCAGATCAAGACGGTCGCGGAATGGGTGCAGGACGAGGAAGCCGCCGTGATGCTGCGCGAATGGGGCTGCGACTACATCCAGGGCCGCCTGATCGGGCTGGCATCGCCGCAGCGGCCATGGAGCACGGCGGCGGAGACGGCTTTGCCGGCGGCGAGTTAGGTGATCGTTGCGTCGTCCCTGTGAACGCAGGGACCCACACGCCGCGGCCCATCGATAGAGCAATCGGGTAGACGACTTCGCTAAACAATCCACGCTGGTGGTTATGGGTCCCTGCGTTCGCAGGGACGACAGTGGAAAGAGTTGTACGAGACCAACGAAGCGAAGAGCCTCACTCTTCCTTCTTCGGCTCTTTCGACATGCGCTCGAGGCGTTCCTGCATGTCCTTCATCTGGCGGCGAAGGTCGTCGATGTTGTCTTCGTCAGGCGTCGGCTCCGGCACCTTCTCGGACTCGGTCGTGCTCGCGCCGGGACGCGGCGGCACGAACGGCTTGAACATCGAGAACGTCTGCTGAAACAATTCCATGTTGCGGCGGACGTGTTCTTCGAGCGGCGCAAACGGCGTTCCGCTGAACGTGTTGGTGAGTTGCTTGCGGAATTTTCCTGCTCGCGCGTCAGCGTGTCGATCGACTGCTCCAGATATTTCGGCACCACCATCTGCATGCTGTCGCCGTAGAAGCGGATCAGCTGCCGCAGGAAGGTTGTCGGCAACAGATTTTGTCCGGCCTTGTTTTCCTGCTCGAAGATGATCTGCGCCAGCACGGAGCGGGTGATGTCGTCGCCGGTCTTGGCGTCATAGACGAGAAAATCCTCGCCGTCCTTCACCATCGCCGCGAGATCCTCAAGCGTCACATAGGTGCTGGTGCCGGTATTATAGAGCCGCCGATTGGCGTATTTCTTGATGGTCGTAGGTTGGTCTGACTTTGCCATAAGCTCACACATCGACACCGAGAGCGGGGAACCCGACGGCATCGCCGACGGGCAGACGAGCAACGCAACGCAACAAAGTAAGCATTTTCAACGGGCTTCGGCTACCGTTTTGTGCGGCACGGTTAATTCCAAGGCATGGACGCTGCTATGGAAACCCCACGGGGATCAATTTGAATGCGGCGCGGCAGGAATTTGGGCTTGGGCCGATTGACATGGGTCAACGGGGTTAACAGGATAAGGCGAGAGACAGGCACGCCACGTCCGGCCGCCCGCCGTCAAAGAAACCTCAACCCCAGGAGATGTCCATGTCAGACGATGTCGTCATCGTCAGCGCCGCCCGCACCCCGGTCGGCAGCTTCAACGGCGCGTTCGCCACCACCCCGGCCCACGACCTCGGCGCCGTCGCCATCAAGGCCGCGCTGGAGCGCGCGGGCATCGAGCCGGGCCGCGTCTCGGAAGTCATCATGGGCCAGATCCTGACCGCGGCGCAGGGCCAGAACCCGGCCCGCCAGGCCTCGATCGCCGCCGGCATTCCGGTGGAAAGCCCGGCCTGGGGCGTCAACCAGCTCTGCGGCAGCGGCCTGCGCACCGTGGCCCTCGGCTATCAGGCGCTGCTTAACGGCGATTCTGAAATCGTTGTCGCCGGCGGCCAGGGATCCATGAGCATGGCCCCGCACGCGCAGTATCTGCGCGGCGGCGTGAAGATGGGCGGCCTCGAACTGGTCGACACCATGATCAAGGACGGCCTGTGGGACGCCTTCAACGGCTACCACATGGGCAACACCGCCGAGAACGTCGCCCGGCAGTACCAGATCACCCGCGCGCAGCAGGACGAGTTCGCGGTTAGCTCGCAGAACAAGGCCGAGGCCGCCCAGAAGGCCGGCAAGTTCAAGGACGAGATCGTTCCCGTCACCATCAAGACCCGCAAGGGCGACATCATCGTCGGCGACGACGAATATCCGCGCCATGGCGCGACCATCGACGCGATGGCGAAGCTGAAGCCCGCCTTCGAGAAGGACGGCACCGTCACCGCCGGCAGCGCGTCCGGCATCAATGACGGCGCAGCCGCCGTCGTGCTGATGACCGCCAAGCAGGCCGCCAAGGAAGGCAAGAAAGTACTCGGTCGTATCGTGTCGTGGGGCCAGGCCGGCGTCGATCCCAAGATCATGGGCACCGGGCCGATCCCGGCTTCCCGCGCTGCGCTGAAGAAGGCCGGCTGGAAAATCGGCGATCTCGACCTGATCGAGGCCAACGAGGCGTTCGCGGCGCAGGCCTGCGCGGTCAACAAGGACCTCGGCTGGGATACCGGCAAGGTCAACGTCAATGGCGGCGCGATCGCGCTCGGCCACCCGGTCGGCGCATCAGGCGCGCGCGTGCTGGTGACCCTGCTGCATGAGATGCAGAAGCGCGATGCCAAGAAGGGCCTCGCCACGCTGTGCATCGGCGGCGGCATGGGCATCGCGATGTGCATTGCACGTGACTGAACTACAGGCAGGGTGACCGGTTGAATGCCGAAAAAGATCATCTGTCAACCACGGCTCGAATTGGTAAAGATGAAATGCCCGGTCTTGCGCCGGGCATTTTCATCTCCGCAAGCGTTTTCAGGAACGCTCTTGAATGTGAGGATTGAGCTTCGTCAAAAGACCGGGACAATTCCGGCATAGAAGAAAGACCACCAGGGAGGACTACAGCATGGCACGTGTTGCATTGGTAACGGGGGGACGAGGGGCATCGGCGCGGCGATCAGCAAGGCGCTGAAGGCTGCGGGCTATACGGTAGCGGCGAGCTACGCCGGCAACGACGCCGCCGCCGAGAAATTCAAATCCGAAACCGGCATCCCCGTTTACAAATGGGACGTCAGCTCGTTCGACGACTGCGCGGCCGGCGTCAAGAAGGTCGAGGCCGATCTTGGTCCGGTCGACGTGCTCGTCAACAACGCCGGCATCACCAAGGACGGCGCCTTCCACAAAATGACGCTCGATCAGTGGAACGCGGTCATCAACACCAATCTCGGCTCGCTGTTCAACATGACGCGCCAGGTGATCGAAGGCATGCGGGCCCGCAAATTCGGCCGTGTCATCAACATTTCCTCGATCAACGGCCAGAAGGGCCAGTTCGGCCAGGTCAATTATTCGGCGGCCAAGGCCGGCGATATCGGCTTCACCAAGGCGCTGGCGCTGGAGAACGCCAAGGGCGGCATCACTGTGAACGCGATCTGCCCCGGCTACATCAACACCGAAATGGTGCAGGCGGTGCCGAAGGAAGTGCTGGAAAAGAGCATCCTGCCGCTGATCCCGGTCAACCGTCTCGGCGAGCCCGAGGAAATCGCCCGCGCCGTGGTGTTCCTCGCCGCCGATGACGCCAGCGGCATCACCGGCTCGACGATGACCATCAACGGCGGGCAGTACATGGCGTGATCGGTATCCACCGTCATTGCCTGCGACAAACGCAAAGCGTTTGGGCAAGGGTGCGATAGCGACGAAGCAATCCATTTGCGCTATTGAGAAGGGATGGATTGCTTCGCTTCGCTCGCAATGACGGCCCAATGACCCCCCCGTACCGCCACGCTGATCGGACTGACCGCGATCCTGATGTGGTCGCTGCTGTCGGTTCTGACGGTCGCCACGGGGAAAATTCCCGCGTTCCAGCTCGCGGCCATGACGTTCGGGATCGGCGCTGCGGCGGCGTTCGCAAGCTTTCTGTTCCGCCCCTCGGCCTTCGGCGCAATGAGGCAACCACTGGTCGCTTGGGTGGTCGGCGTCGGCGGGCTGTTCGGCTATCACGCGCTGTATTTCCTCGCGCTGCGTTTCGCGCCGCCGGCCGAAGCCGGCCTGTTGAATTATCTCTGGCCGCTCTGATCGTGCTGTTCTCGTCGTTGTTGCCCGGCGAACGGCTGGCGCCGCATCATATCGTCGGCGCGCTGCTCGGACTCGTCGGCACGGTTTTGTTGTTCGCCGGCAATGCCGGCGGCCGGGTTCGCGCCCGGCCAGATTCCCGGACTGGCCGCAGCCTTCCTCGCCGCCTTCGTCTGGGCCGCCTATTCCGTGATGTCGCGCAAGCTGAAGGCTGTGCCGACCGATGCGGTCGCAGGCTTCTGCCTCGTGACCGCGCTGCTCGCCGCTCTCGTCCACGGCATGGTCGAGACCACCGTATGGCCGGAGACGATAGGGCAGTGGCTCGCCATTATCGCGCTCGGCGTCGGTCCGGTGGGCGCGGCGTTCTTTGTCTGGGACATCGGCATGAAACGCGGCGATATCCGCGTGCTGGGTGCCGCGTCCTATGCGACGCCATTGCTGTCGACGGCGTTTCTGATCCTCGCCGGCTTTGCGCAAGCAACCGCGACGATTGCGATCGCCGCGATCCTGATCGCCGGCGGCGGACTAATAGCGGCGAAGGACATGGTGTGGAAGAAGTAGGGTGGGCACGCTGCGCTTTGCCCACCCTCTGTGCCAAGGGGCGCATCCGGAATGACGAAGACTAGTTTGGCGTCCAATCCTTCGGCGCCAGTTCGAATTTCGCAAACTCGAAGCCCGGCGCAACCGTGCATCCAACCAAGGTCCAGTCGCCATTGATCTCGGCCGCCTGCCAGGCATGTGGCGGCACGATCGCCTGCGGCACTTCGCCGGCCGCGAGATCGGGACCGAGCTTCACACTGCGTTGTCCGCCGTTATCAGCAATTTGCAGGGTCAGTGCGCTGCCGGCGTAGTAATGCCAGACCTCGACCGCGTCGATGCGATGCCAGTGCGAGCGCTCGCCGCGCGCCAACAGGAAATAGATCGCGGTCGATCGCGAACGCCCGGTGGCGTCCACGCTTTCATCGCGAAACGTCTCGCGATAATGCCCGCCTTCCGGATGCGGCTTCAGCCCGAGCCGCGCAATGATGTCCGCGGCCTCTTGTGGAAGCGCCATCAGGATTTGTTCTTGCGCTCACGTAACTCGCCGAACACTGCGGCCGCGCTGGCGCCCTTCATATGCAGTTTTGCCGCCACCGACGGTTCGTCAGCGCGCAGAAACACGTTGGCTTTTTCTCCTCGCCCAGCAGCACCGGGATCGTCGGCTGGTTCTCCGCGCGCAGCCGCGTCACTTCCTCGGCGCGCGCCTTCAGTGCGGGATTGTCGGCGTCGACGGTGAGCGCGAACTTGACATTGGCAGCGGTATATTCATGGCCGCAATAGAGTTTGAAATCGTCAGGCAGCGCGCGCGGCTTCAAAGCAGATCCCACATCATGGGATAATTGCCCTCGAACACTCGGCCGCAGCCGATCGAGAACAGCGTATCGGCGGCGAATACCGCTTTCTCGCCGTCGAACACATAGGAGATGTGGTCGAGGGTATGGCCCGGCGTTTCCAGCACCCGCGCCAGCAGGCTTCCCACCTTGATGACGTCGCCATGGCCGGCGCGCAGATCGACATTGGCGATTTTGGTGGACTTGTCGTGCGGGGCGACGACCCGGCAGTTATATTTCTGCTTCAGCTCGGCGACGCCGCCGACATGGTCGCCATGGTGATGGGTGACCAGGATGTCCGTCAGCGTCCAGCCTTCGCGCTCCAGCGCCTTGATGATCGGGGCGGCTTCCGGTGCGTCGATCGATGCGGTGGCCTTGGTTGCGGGATCGTGGATCAAATAGCCGAAATTGTCGTTGAGGCAGGTGAAGAGTACGAATTTCCGCGGCCATGATAGCTCCGTGAGTAAGGCTTTGCGCCCCATTGGATATCAAGAAATATGGCGTTAACGCTCACGCGGCAATGCCATTTTCAGCGCGCCGCAACGAAACGCCGTGTGGTAGATTGGTCCCATGACCATCGACGTCATCGATCTCCGCGACTTCTATTCGCAGCGCCTCGGCATCGTGGCGCGGCAATTGATCAATCGCGGCATCCGGGCACGATGGCCCGACGCCAAGGGGCAACGCGTGCTCGGGCTTGGCTACCCGACGCCCTATCTCGGCCTGTTTCGCGAGGATTCCGAACGCTGCATCGCCTTCATGCCGGCGGCCCGGGGCGTGCTGAAATGGCCGACCGCACGGCCCGCGCTGGCGACCCTTATCGATGAATTCTCAATGCCGCTGCCGGACGCCGCGGTGGACCGCATTCTTTTGGTCCACGCGCTGGAAATGTCCGACGATCCGGAGCGGCTGTTGCGCGGGTGTGGCGCGTGCTGGCGCCCTCCGGCCGTCTGATCGCGGTGATCCCCAATCGCCGCGGCGTGTGGACGCGCACCGACAACACGCCGTTCGGCCACGGCCGGCCGTATTCGCGTGCGCAGATCACGCAATTGCTGCGGCAGACCTGGTTCACGCCGGCCTCGTGGGGCGAGGCGCTGTTCCTGCCGCCCGTCGGCAATAGCTGGTTCCTGCGCTCGGCGATCGCGTGGGAGCGCGTTGGAGCTGCGCTGTCGCTGCCGTTCGCCGGCGTGCATATCGTGGAAGCGACCAAGCAGGTCTATCGCGCGATCCCCGCGCATCGCGAGCGCACGCGGCTTATTCCGTCGCTGGAGCCGGTGCTGGTGCCGTCGTCGACGGCGACGCGGGATAAGCTGACGGGATCGTAGGGTGGGCAAAGGCGCGCTTGCGCCGTGCCCACCATCTCATCGCAGTTTCAAGGAAGTTGGTGGGCACGCTTACGCTTTGCCCACTCTACGAAACTACTCATTCCCCGGATTGAAGTCTTCGCTCGGGGCGGCCGGCGCGGCCATGCTGTCGGGACGCGGGCCGTGCGGACGGCGTCGTCGGCGCGGGAAACGTTCGCCGCTGCCACCGCCTTCATATCCGCCGGGCGCGCCATTCACCTGCGGCTGCGGTCCGGTGATGAAGGACGGCAGGCGATCGACGCCGCCAGCATCGGCAATCACCGGTTGCGGCTGCGGTTGCGGCTGATACTGCGGCTGCGGACGATGCTCGCGCTCGCGATGATGTTCGCGCGGCTGCTGGTGCTGGTCGCGCTGGTAGGGCTGATTGTCGCCGCGCTGTTCACGCGGATTGTTGTCGCGGACATAGGGCTGCGGCTGCTGCAGGGCGAAACCCGGCTCCTGGCCGAAATGGGAGAAGCTCTCGCCCTCGTCGTCGCCTTCTTCCGCCGCCGGCATTTCGCTGTCGATGCGCGGTTGCGGCTGGTTCTGCCGGAACTGCTCCTGGGCGGCGGCGATCAGGCGGAAATAATGCTCGGCGTGCTGATAGTAATTCTCGGCCGCGACCGGGTCGCCGGAAGAGCGCGCGTCGCGCGCCAGCTGGACGTATTTTTCTGCAACGTGCGAAGCGGTGCCGCGGATCTTGATGTCGGGCCCGTTCGATTCGAACACCCGGGTCATCGGGTTTTGACCGCGCCGGTTATTGTTGTTGTTATTGTTGTTGTTGTTCCGGTTACGCATCCGCTTGTTGTTTTGACCGTTTCTCATGTGTCGCCTTTAATTCCAGCCCTGAAGTTATGCAGTTGCCATCGTATCCTCATCGGAACCGGGCGCGCTCATGCGCACCGGATCTCGATGCCGCTCAGATTCATGTCGTCTTCATGTCGTCGATTTCGCCAACCATCGCGTTCAGCAAAGACGCGTTCCCCAACCGGCCGCGTTAATGGCTCGCCGGACCAAACCATTCAGCCAGTCAAACCAGCCTAATCGTCTTGCGTGACGACTTCGCGTGACGGTGTGTTGCGTAAGTCTTCAAGCGCAATATCAGGCTTTCGTTCGCTTTGCGGTCGAGAGCAGCACAGCTCCAGCTATTGCGCTCAATTCGACCTGCGTTTTGGAACCTTTCACTCGGCGGGCTCTCGTTTCGAGAACTCTGGCCTCCACCCGTGAATACCTACGGGGCCAGCGACCCTGGACCGATGTTGTGAACGGAACGTAGTCGCTCCCGGGCAATATTCCAAGTGGTTTTTTTGCGGTTCAATAGGACTTTATCGGGCCGTTTTGTGGCCCGCGACGGCCCGCGGAATACCCGCCAGATCGGCTTTCGGCGCAGGTGCGGGCGTTAACCCAGCCGCGGTCATCAAAGCCTCGATCTGGCCGCTTTGACCCTCTCCGACCTCCACGACCAGGGCGGCTCCGGGCGCCAGACGGCAAGCCGCCTGGGGGATCAGTGCGCGGTAGGCGTCCAGCCCGTCGGCGCCGCCGTCGAGCGCGGCCAAGGGATCGTAGATTCCGGACCTCCACGGCCAGACCACCGATGTCAGCTGAACGGATATAGGGCGGATTCGAGACAATCAGATCGAACACGCCGGATAGCCCGCTCGCATAATCGCACGCGACGAACGTCGCGCGCTCCAGGAGGCCTGCGCGCGCGGCGTTGGCTGCGGCGGTTTGCAAGGCTGCTTCGGAGATGTCGGTTCCAGATCCCGTTGCCGCCGGCAACTCCGACAGCAACGCCAGAAGAATTGCGCCGCTGCCGGTGCCGAGATCAGCGATGCGCAACAGACGATCGAGGTCGCCATCGGCGCGCAACAGCTGCAGCGCCAGTTCGACCACCGTCTCGGTATCGGGCCGCGGCACCAGCGTCGCGGGGAAGTTGTAACGGCAGTCCCCAGAATTCTCGCTCGCCGATAATTCGCGCGACCGGCTCGCTCGCGAGACGGCGGCGCGCGAATTCTTCGAGGCGCGCCGATTCGTCTGACGTGAGTTGGCGCTGTGCCGCCGTGATCATGCCGGTCAGATCAAGACCGAGTACGTGACCTGTCAGCAGCCGCGCATCGAGTTCGGCAGGATCGATGGCTGCGGATTTGAACTGCGCGGCAAGTACGCGCCGTGCGCTCTCGACGGTTCGGTTGGCGAGGGAGCCCGTCATGCGGCAGCCACTTCATGCCGAAAGCGCCACAACCTCGACGTCGTCCCTGCGAACGCAGGGACCCATACCCACAGGACATTGTTGTTAAGGGAGGTCTGGCGCTCGCCCGTCCACATCGAGAGGCCACGGCGTATGGGTCCCCGCTTTCGCGGGGACGACAGCCAGATCGTCCTCACGCCGCCGCGCCTTGGGCCGCAAGCTGTGCGGCCTGATGCTCGGTCGTCAGGGCGTCGATCAATTCACCCAGCGCTTCGCCAGCGATGACCTGCGGCAGCTTGTAGAGCGTCAGATTGATGCGGTGATCGGTGACGCGGCCTTGCGGGAAATTATAGGTCCGGATGCGCTCGGAGCGGTCGCCGGAGCCGACCTTCTCCTTGCGGTCTGCGGAGCGCGCCGCGTCGACGCGCTGGCGTTCGGCGTCATAGACGCGCGAGCGCAGGATGTTCATCGCGGAAGCGCGGTTTTTGTGCTGCGAGCGGCTGTCCTGCATCATGACCACGATCCCGCTCGGAATATGGGTGATGCGGATCGCGGATTCGGTCTTGTTGACGTGCTGGCCGCCGGCGCCTTGTGCGCGCATGGTCTCGATCCGCAGATCCTCGTTCTTGATGTCGACATCGACGTCCTCGACCTCGGGCAGCACGGCGACCGTTGCCGCCGAGGTGTGAATGCGTCCCTGCGTCTCGGTGTCGGGCACGCGCTGCACGCGATGCACGCCGGATTCGAATTTCAGCTTGGCGAACGCGCCGCGGCCTGCACCTCGGCGACGATTTCCTTGTAGCCGCCCATGGTGCCTTCGCTGGCGGAGATCACCTCGACCTTCCAGCCCTGCAGGCCGGCGAACCGCTCATACATCCGGAACAGGTCGCCGGCGAACAGCGAGGCCTCATCGCCGCCGGTGCCGGCGCGGATTTCCAGCATCACGTTGCGGTCGTCCATGGCGTCCTTGGGCAACAGCGCCACGCAGATCTTCTGCGACAACTCGTCGACCCGCGCCCGCAGCGTCTCAAGTTCGGCTTCGGCCATGCTGCGCATTTCCGGATCGGTGACGGGATCCGCCAGCAGGGATTCGGTATCCGCAATCTCGGACCGCGCCGCGCGATAGGTCTTCACGGCGTCGATCAGCGGGTTGAGTTCGGCAAGCTCGCGCGTGATCTGGACGTATTTTTCGGAATTCACCTGGCCCAGCAGCTCGGCCTCGAGCGAGGCGTGGTGGGCAAGCAGAATATCGAGTTTGGCTTCGGGTAACATGGCGTGACTCTCAGGCAGCAGATGCGGAAGGCTGGGTTGTCGGGACAGAGCCTCGCTACAACGACAGCCCTTCGGCTTCCGCGAACTCCGTCAGCTTCTTCCGGATCGAGACGCTGCCGGCCGGCGCGTCGAGCAGCGGCCTCATGACGGCCTCGGCCTTTTTGGCATCGAGGTCGAGGATCATCGCCTTGACCGGCCCATGCGCGGTGGCGGACAGCGACAGCGAGCGGTAACCGAGCCCGATCAGCGCCAGCGCGCCGAGCGGCTTGGAGGCCATCTCGCCGCAGAGCGAGGCGGTCTTGTTCGCCGCATCGGCCTTGCGCACGATATCGCGGAGCGCGCGCAGGATCGGCGCCGACATGGTATCGAAGCGTTCGGAAACCTTGGCGTTGCCGCGGTCGACCGCGAACATGAACTGGAACAGGTCGTTCGACCCGACCGAGACGAAATCGACCTTCTTCAAGAGTTCGTCGAGCTGATAAAGCAGCGCCGGCACTTCCACCATGGTGCCGACGTCGATGCGTTCCGGCAGCGCATGGCCGTGCTGGCGCAGATACGTCAGCTCGCGCTCGACGATGGCTTTCGCCTGGTCGAATTCGGCGACATCGGAAATCATCGGGAACATGATCTTCAGCGCGCGACCGCCGCCGGCCCGCAACAGGGCGCGGATCTGGCCGCGCAGCAATCCCGGCCGGTCGAGGCCAAGCCGGATCGCGCGCCAGCCGAGCGCTGGGTTTTCCTCGATCACGGTCTCCATATAGGGCAGCGCCTTGTCGCCGCCGATGTCGAGGGTGCGGAACGTGACCGGCTTGGAACCCGCGGCGTCCAGCACCGTGCGATAGAGCGCGAGCTGGTCAGAGCTGCGCGGCAGGCTCTGGCCGACCATGAACTGCAATTCGGTACGGAACAGCCCGATGCCGGCGCTGCCGGTGTCGTCGATATGCGGCAGGTCGATCACCAGACCCGCATTGATCATCAGCTCGACCGGCTGGCCGTCCTTGGTCACGCAGGGCATGTCGCGCAGCGCGGCATATTGCGCCTGCCGCCGGGCGCGGAACCGTACCCGCTCGGCATAGGCCGATTCGATTTCGGCCGAGGGCCGGACATAGATCGAGCCTGATGTGCCGTCGACGATGATGGCGTCGCCGGGATCGGCGATGCCAGGCGCATTCGGCACTTCACCGACAGCGGGAATGCCGAGTGCGCGCGCCACGATCGAGACGTGGGAATTGGCGGTGCCTTCCTCCAGCACCAGTCCGCGCAGACGCTTGCGGTCATAGTCGAGCAGCGCTGCGGGTCCCATCGCGCGCGCGATCAGGATGGCGTTTTCCGGAAGCTGCTCGCGCGACGGGGCGTGATCCTGCCCCACCAATTGCCGCATCAGCCGATGGCCGAGATCCTCGAGGTCGTGCAGGCGGTCGCGCAGATAGGGATCGGTGGAGCGCAGCATGCGCGCGCGGGTATCGGACTGCACACGCTCGACAGCGGCTTCCGCGGTGAGGCCGGTGGCGACCGCCTCATGCAGCTTGTGCGACCAGCCATGGTCGTTGGCGAACATGCGGTAGGCTTCCAGCACCTCGCGGTGCTCGCCGCCCTCGGCAACGTCGCCACGCTCCAGCATGCGGTCGAGATCGGCGCGCAGCTTGGCCAGCGCCGCGTCCAGCCGCTTGATTTCCTTCGGCAGGTCTTCGGCGATGTAGTTGGTGATGACGACGCGCGGCTCGTGCAGCACGACATGGCCGAGCGCGATGCCGTCGGAGAGGATGGCGCCGGTCTTGTGCAGGGAATGCCGCGCAGCAGGTTCCGCGCCGGGCTGCGCCAGCGCCGCCAGTTCGCCGGAGGCGATCATCTCCGCCAGCACCATGGCGGTGGTCTGCAGCGCCTCGACCTCTTCCTCGACATAGGTGCGCTTGGCGCGGTTTTGCACCACCAGCACGCCGAGCGTGTTGCCGGCGCGCAGGATCGGCACGCCGAGGAACGAATGGTAGATTTCTTCGCCGGTTTCCGGGCGGAACGAGAACGCCGGATGGTTTTGCGCGTCCGACAGGTTGAGCGGGTTGGCTTCGCTGGCGACGAGGCCGACGAGGCCCTCGTGCGAGTTCAAGACCGTTCGGTGCACGGCGTCGCGGTTCAGACCTTCGGTGGCGTAGAGTTCGAGCGTGTTATCGATGCGCAGCACGTAACACGAGCAGACCTCGGCCACCATGTTGGCCGCAATCAGCACCACGATCTTGTCCAGGCGCTCCTGCGCCGAGACCTGCTCCGCCATGGTTTCGCGGAGCCGTCTCAACAAGACGCGGGGACCTCCCGACGCGCTCCGCATGTGCTGGTATCCTCCCCGCAAGGCCAGCCCGCCGTGTGGCCGGTAGCTGGCGTGAAACACGAAAAGCAACAATTTTATTCATTCGGCGCCGCCGCAGGCCCTGATCCCGGCCGAATCGGGATCACCAAAACTGTGGCACAGTTTGCGGCAGCCCACCTCTAGGGGCCGTATAGCCAATCAAGGCTTGCTTTGCCAAGCAAAACGCCTGCCAGAAGCAATAACGTGTGTGTCAGGGGCGATGCTGCGCCAGCGAAGCTGGACCATCGGCCAACCGCGGGCGGTTTGGCGATCAGACCATGCGACAAATTTGAGAGAAAATCATTCTAAGTCTGATCGAGCCCGTAAAGCGTGTGCAGCGTGCGCACGGCGAGTTCGGTATAGGCGGCGTCGATCAGCACCGAAAACTTGATCTCGGAGGTGGTAATGGCGCGGATGTTGATGTTGCGCTCCGATAGCGCCTTGAAACCTTTGGCGGCGACGCCGGCATGGCTGCGCATGCCGCTGCCGATCACGGAAACCTTGGCCACGTCGGTGGCGCTGTCGAGCCGGGCGTAGCCGATCTTGGCCTTCGACGCGGCAATGGTGTCACGAGCGCGGGTATAGTCGGACGCCGGAACGGTGAAGGTGAGGTCGGTGAACTTGCCGTCCTCGGAGACGTTCTGCACGATCATGTCGACATTGATATTGGCGTCGGCGAGCGGCCCGAAGATCGCGGCTGCGACGCCGGGCTTGTCCTCGATCTTGCGCACGGAAATCTGGGCTTCGTCCTTGGAGAAGGCGATGCCGGTGACGACGTGACTTTCCATGATTTCCTCCTCGCTGCAGATCAGCGTACCCGGCGGGGTGCCGTGCGGGTCGATATCCTCCGGCTTGTCGAAACTGGAACGGACGAATACCGGCATGTTGTGCACCATGCCGAGTTCCACCGAACGCACCTGCAGGACCTTGGCGCCCTGCGAAGCCAGTTCCAGCATGTCCTCGAAGGCGATCTTGTCGAGCCGCCGCGCCTTCGGAACCACGCGCGGGTCGGTGGTGTAGACGCCATCGACGTCGGTGTAGATGTCGCAGCGGTCGGCATGGATTGCAGCCGCAATCGCCACCGCCGAGGTGTCCGAACCGCCGCGCCCCAGCGTGGTGATTCGGCTGGTCTGCGGATTGATGCCCTGGGGGGGGGGGGGGGGGGGGGGGGGGGGGGGGGGGGGGGGGGGGGGGGGGGGGGGGGGGGGGGGGGGGGGGGGGGGGGGGGGGGGGGGGGGGGGGGGGGGGGGGGGGGGGGGGGGGGAAGCCGGCAATGACGGCGACTTCCTTGCGGTCCTTGAAGCGGTGGATGATTTCCGAGCCGTCGATCTCGAGAATCCGGGCCGAGGCGTGGGCATCGGAGGTCCGGATCGGCATCTGCCAGCCCTGCCAGGAGCGGGCCTGAATGCCCATCGCCTGCAGCGCAATCGCCAACAGCCCCGACGTAACCTGCTCGCCGGACGCGACCACGGCGTCATATTCGCGCGCGTCATGCATCGGCGAGGCGTCGCGGCACCATTCCACCAGCTCGTTGGTCTTGCCGGACATGGCCGACACCACCACGGCGACATCATGTCCCGCGTCGACTTCGCGCTTGACGTGACGCGCGACGTTGCGGATCCGGTCGATATTGGCGACGGATGTACCGCCGAATTTCATCACGAGGCGGCCCATAACGACGCGTGCATTCCCTGTGAGGATAAGTATGGTGACCCGCACGGAAATTGGAGCGCCCGGGCCGAAAGCGGCGTATACATAGCGGTGCGGTCCGGGGCAAGCAACCAGCTTTGTTTTCGGCCCAAAAATGGCGCAAATTGCTGTGGTAGCGGGTTAAATCAGGGTAGGCGTATGGGGCGTTATATCGACGATATCCTGCAACCCGGCGAGAAGGTGCTGTATTCGACCAACGCGCACTGGATGTTCTTTCTGCCGGCAATAGCGGCGTGGATCGTGGCGATCGGTTTTCTGGTGGCGTCGGGCATGATTGGCGTCGACGCGCTGATGTTGGTTTGCCTGGCCTTTGCGGCGGTCGCGGGGCTTGTGGCCTTGTACTGGACGGCGACGGCCTGGTTCCACCGCTGGACCACCGAGACCGATGTCACCAACATGCGGGTCGTCCACAAGACCGGTTTCATCAAGCGGCGGACCTTCGAGATGAGCCTCGACAAGGTCGAGAGCGTCGACGTCAACCAGAGCATTCTGGGCCGCCTCATGAACTATGGCGACGTCACCATTCAGGGCGTTGGCGAGGGCACGCAAACCATTTCCACCATTGCCTCGCCGCTGGCGTTTCGCAGTGCCATCACGGCACGACCGGTCGGCACGTAAATCATGGCCATGCAGCAGAATTCATCCGCCGGTTTCACCACCAAGGGCGGCAGCACGGTTGACCCGGCCGAAGTCGCGAAGTTCTCAAAGCTGTCGGACGAGTGGTGGGACCCCAAAGGCAAGATGGCCCCGCTGCACAAGATCAATCCGCTGCGGCTCGCCTATATCAGGGACGCCGCCTGCCGCAAGTTCGAACGCAACGCCAGAAGCCTGAATTGCCTGGCTGGCTTGCGCATCCTCGATATCGGCTGCGGCGCCGAGCTGTGTGCGAACCGTTCACGCGGCTGGGCGCGCAGGTGATCGGGATCGATCCGTCCGCGACCAATATTGCCGCCCGCCAAGCTGCATGCGGACAAGGGGCACCTGTCGATCGACTACCGCTGCACCACGGTCGAGGCGATGGACGTGCGCGAACGCTTCGACGTCGTGCTGGCGATGGAAGTGATCGAGCATGTCACCGACGTCGGCGCGTTCCTTTCCCGTTGCGCGGCGATGGTCAAGCCAGGCGGATTGATGGTCGTTTCGGCGCTGAACCGCAACTGGAAGAGCTTTGCGCTTGCGATCGTCGGCGCGGAATATGTGCTGCGCTGGCTGCCGCGCGGCACCCGTCAGTGGGACAAGTTCGTCACCCCCGACGAACTCGCGCAGCATCTTTCCCACAACAGGCTCGCCATCACCGAACAGGCCGGCGTGGTCTGCAGCCCGCTCGCCGATCGATGGAGTATCTCGTCCGATATGGACGTGAATTACATGGTGGTGGCGGAGGGGGTGTGAGCTTGATGCGGGCGCTTTGGCCGCACTAACTGCTGTCGTCCCTGCGAACGCAGGGACCCATAACCACAGGGCGTTGTGAGTAAGGCAAGGCGTCAACTACTGCCTTCAATTATTGGGGCCGCGGCGTATGGGTCCCTGCGTTCGCAGGGACGACGAAATTTTGGCTTAATCGCAATCCTGTCATGACGCTGGTCCCGTTGACCTAACGCATCCCGACCGGCACGGTTGCGACAACCTTCCGCCGGTACTCCCCATGCTCTCCGTCGCCACCCTCTGGATTCCTTCACCATCATTGCTGCGCTCGGCCAGGTCGCGCGCAATGCGATGCGAGCGGTCGTTGACGGGGCCGCTCGGGACCTGGGGCGCGACCAATATCCGTTTCCTGTTCGGCTTCCCGTTCTCGATCATCTTCTTCACTGTCGTGGTGGCTTTCACCGGCGACCCCGTACCGTGGCCGACGGCGGTGTTCTGGCCGTGGCTGTTGCTCGGCGCGCTCAGTCAGATCGTCGCCACCGGTCTGATGCTGCTCGCGATGAACGATCGCTCCTTCGTCGTGACCACGGCGTATATCAAGACCGAAGCGATTCAGACCGCGATCTTCGGCTTCATCTTTCTTGGCGATCATTTGACGCTGCTGAAAGTGGTCGCGATCATGATCGCGACCGTCGGCGTCGTCATCGCGGCGCTGCGGCCGGGCGGCGAAAAAGGTTTTGCGGAGTTGAAGCCGACCATCATCGGCCTGGTTGCAGCGGCGGGCTTTGCCCTGTCGGCGGTCGGCTTTCGCGGCGCGGTCATCGTGGTGCCGGGCGTCTCGTTCGTCACCGCGGCGTCGTACACGCTGGTGTTCGGCCTGTTCGTGCAGACACTGGTGCTGACGATTTATCTGCTCGTCCGTGCGCCCGAGGTGCTGAAGGCGATCCTTGGATTGTGGAAGCCCTCGATGCTCGCGGGCTTCATGGGCGCGTTCGCCTCGCAATTCTGGTTTCTGGCGTTAGCGTTGACGGTCGCCGCCAGCGTGCGCACGCTGGCGCTGGTCGAGGTGCTGTTCGCGCAGGCCGTATCGTATTATTCGTTCAAGCAGCCGCTCTCGGCGCGGGAGCTGTCCGGCATCGTGCTGATCGTGGTGGGCGTGGCGCTGCTGGTCGCGGTGTAAAGACACTGTCATTCCGGGGCGATGCGAAGCATCGGGCCAGGATCTCGGATTCGGGTCTGGTCCTTCGGACCATCCCGGAGCCGATCTACGTCAGTTCAGTTCCTGTCGTCCGGCAGCACCGGGAGCGGAGAGACCTCGACGCCTTCGTCGATCAGCGCGCGCGCCTCGTCGGCCGAGGCCTCGCCGTAGATCGGACGGTGCTCGATATCGCCATAGTGCATCTTGCGCGCTTCGTTGGGGAAGCGCTCGCCGACATTGTCGGCATTCTTCACGATGTGATCGCGCAATTCCTTGAGCTTGGCGCGCAGCTCGCGCTCCTGCGCCATCAGGAGCGGCGTCGATTCCGGGCCCGTCGCATCTGCAGGCGCAGCCGGCGCGGGCGCGGGCGCCTCGCGGCCCTTCTTGCTCACGATCTGCGGGGCCATGATGGCTCGCTCGACCTTGACCGAGCCGCAGGCAGGGCAGCTCACCAGCTTGCGCTTCTCCTGGCTTTCATAGGCCGAGGAGCTTTGAAACCAGCTTTCGAAAAGCATGGCCGCGCTCGCGGTGAAGGCTGTACCGGATCATGCCGAGCCCCGGACGAGATGCAGATGCTCCGGACCGGCCTTGGGATCGGCGATACCGAAGCGCCGCCCGTGCTGCAGCGACGGCACGGCTTTGCGCGCGGTTTCGACCTTTGAGGGATCGATCTCGGCGAGGAACACGCCGGGCTCGACGCCGCCCTCGGCGAGGACCTCGCCCAGGGCGCGACGATCAGCGAATGCCCGTATGTCTCGCGCTTGTTTTCGTGCATGCCGGCCTGCGCCGCGGCGAAGACGAAGCAACCGGTCTCGATGGCGCGGGCGCGCAACAAGGTATGCCAATGCGCCTCGCCGGTCTTTCGCGTGAAAGCCGACGGCACCGTGAGGAACGACGCGCCGGCCTCGGCCAGCGCGCGATAGAGCGCCGGAAACCGCACGTCGTAGCAGATCGTCAGCCCGATGCGGCCCCACGGCAGGTCGGAAATGACAGCGGTCTCACCCGGCTGGTAGTTGGCGGATTCGCGATAGCTCTCGCCGCTGGGCAGATCGATGTCGAACATATGGATCTTGTCGTAGCTGGCGAGCACGCTGCCGTCCGGCCCGAGCAGGAACGAGCGGTTGACGGCGCGCTCCGGCGAAAAGCGCAGCGCCAGCGAACCGATATGGAGGTGGATCTTCAGTTCCGCTGCCAGCGCGCGATAGGCCTTCAGCGAGAGGTCGTCCTCCTCGGAGGCGAGATGCTCGAACAGCGTCTTGCGGTTCAGTTGCATCATGTTGCTCACCTCGGGGGTGAGCACGTAATCGGCGCCTTGCGCGGCGGCCTCGCGGATCAGCTTCGTGCCCTGCTCGAGGCTCGGCTCAGGCAACAGCCCGGTGCGCATCTGCACCATGGCGGCGGTAAAAATGGAGCCAGCGCTCATGAGGAGGCCTTTTCTCCGGCCAGCAAGGCGTCGAGCTTGCCCGCGCGATCAAGGGCGTAGAGCTCGTCGCAGCCGCCGACATGGGTTGCACCGATGAAGATCTGCGGAAAGGTCGAGCCGGCGCCGGCGCGGTCATACATCTGCTCGCGATAGGCCGCGTCGGTCGCCACGTTCAATTCGGTGAACGCGGCATCCTTGCGCGTCAGCAACGATTTGGCGGCGGTGCAATAGCCGCAGCCTGGACGGGTGTAGATTTCAATGGCAGTCATGGCACGCTCTGGTTCGCAAGTGTTTGATTTATATGGGAGCCCGGTGGCTGTCCACAACCCGCGCGAATACCAGCACGTCGACCTGCGCGGCCCTGGCGCGCAACAAGGCACGGGCGCAGGCGTCCGCCGTGGCCCCTGACGTCAGGACGTCGTCGATCAGGATGACGCGGCGGCCGGCTATTTCAGCGTTGCGTTCGGTTACAACCTTGAACGCGCCCTGGACGTTGCTGGCGCGCTGCGGGCGAGACAACCCGATCTGCTGCTCGGTCGCCCGGATCCGCCGGAGCACCTCGGAGGCCAGTTTGACGCCGCTTTGGCGTGAAATCACCCGCGCCAGGGCGCCGGACTGGTTGTAACGGCGGCTCCAGCCGCGCCGCCAGTGCAGGGGAACCGGCACCAGCACGTCGGCCTCCGCGAGCAGTTCCTGACCCGCGCGCGGGCCATCCAGCGGCCCATCGCGGGCGCCAGATCCGTACGGTCCAGCGAATGAACCAGCGTACGGGCGACATTGTCATAGCGCACCGCAGCGCGGGCGCGCTGATACGCCGGCGGATTGGCGATCGCCTCCATCGACAGCAATTCGGGGCCGGGATCGTAGACAAAGGGGATGCCGAGCCGCGGACAAAACGGCTGTGCGATGAACGACAGTTTCGACCAGCACGCCGCGCAGACGCCTTCGCCATCGACCGGCTCGCGGCAGGAAACGCACAATGTCGGCAGCGCGATGTCGAGCGCGAGCCGCGGAACATGCGCGAACACGCCGCGGCAGGCGCTCAACGCGCCACGCAGATGACTGGAGATGGAGCGTGGTGGTGATGCCTCGGCGCCCATGGGTGCGAGGCTGCGCCGCGCCGCGTGTGGCTCAAGCACGGGATTGCCAGGGATGGGGCGGCCAGCGTGCCAACCGGCATGGCATCGAACCCAAACTCCGCACCGATCCTGTTCGACCGCGCGCTCCTGCGCGCGACTCGATCGCGCGCGGCGTGGCGGGGGCGGTGACGTTCCTGCTCGATCGCGTCAGGGAAGATCTCGACGAGCGATTGCAGGCAGTCACGCGCGGCTTTTCCGACGTGGCCGAAATCTGGACGCCGGACGAACTTTGCCTTCTGGCCGATCGCTTCCAATCGATCGCCCGCATTGAGTCCGATGAATTGGAAGTTCTTCCGCTGCCGCCGGAATCGCTCGATCTCGCCGTCTCCGCGCTTGCGTTCCAGTTCGTCAACGACCTGCCGGGCGTGCTGGCTCAGATCCGCCGCGCGTTGAAGCCTGACGGGTTGTTGCTGGCGGCAATGATCGGCGGCGACACGCTCACCGAACTCAGGCAATCCTTTGCGGCGGCGGAAGCCGAATGCGAAGGTGGGGTGTCGCCGCGCGTCGCGCCATTTGCCGATCTGCGCGACATAGGCAGCCTGCTGCAGCGCGCGGGCCTTGCGCTGCCGGTCACCGACGTCGACCGCATCGTGGTGCGCTACGACAGCGCGTTCGCGCTGATGGCCGATCTCCGGCGCATGGGCGCGACCAATATCCTGATCGAGCGGCGGCGCATGCCGGCCCGCCGCGCCACCATGCTGCGGATGGCGCAGATTTACGCCGAACGTTTTGCAGATGCGGACGGCCGTATCCGCGCGACGTTCGATATTGTCTGGCTCTCCGGCTGGGCGCCGCATGAGCCAGCAAAAGCCGTTGAAGCCGGGTTCGGCGAAAGCAAGCCTGAAGCGGCGGTGAAGAAAACTGCTCCCAAGTAGACAACCCAAGGCGGGATGGGATTAGGTTGGGCCGTGACGACGGACCATTTTTCTTCTCCTGCCTGGACGCAATCAGCACGAGTGCGGCGAGCCGGCCCCATTCTACTTTGCATGGGGTTGTTTTCGCGTTTTGTGTCTGGGCTCTGCGTGCCGCCGAAGAGGCGCTGCGGCCGGGCTCGGCGAAAGCCGGGGGGAGTTTGGAGGCGGCGGTGAAGGGGGAAGACGTAACGGGCGTTAGCACACATAACGTAACGTCATCCTGAGGTGCGAGCAGAGCGAGCCTCGAAGGATGGCCGCGGGCACCGGTGGCGCCGTCGCCCTTCGAGGCCTCCGCTGCGCTCCGGCACCTCCAGCGATGAGCCCAAGTGCGCTCACGCCGGGGTGACGGCGGTCTCCCGCTACATCAACAAATCAATCAAATGCGGGATCAGCGGAATGTCGCGGGCGGCATTGGGTAATCGCGCAGTCTGTTGGCGCGGACCCAGGCCAATTGCTGGCCCTCGCGCGCGATCACCGTGCCTTCCCAGCGCCGGCAGATGTAGAGCGGCATCAACAGATGAAAGCTGTCATAGGCGTGGCTGGCAAAGGTCAGCGGCGCCAGGCACGGCTCGCTGACGTCGATGCCGATCTCCTCATGCAGTTCGCGGATCAGGGTCTGCTCCGGCCGCTCGCCGGGCTCGACTTTGCCGCCGGGGAATTCCCACAGGCCAGCGAGCGCCTTGCCTTGGGGTCGCTGCGCGATCAGCACGCGCTTGTCGGCGTCGACCAACGCGCAGGCGACGACGAGGGTGAGCTTGATGTCAGCCATGCGCCGGTGTCTTGTTCATGAACGGTAGTCGCCGTTGATCGCGACGTATTCCTTGGTGAGGTCGCAGGTCAGCACGCGGTCATGGCCCTTGCCAAGGCCGAGCCCGATCTTGATCTGGATCGTCGGGTTTTTCATCACCTCGGAAACTTCCGCCTCGTTGTAGGACGGATCGCGCGCGCCGCTTTTCGCGACGCGAATGCCGTTGAATGAAATCGACAGCTTGTCGCGGTTGGCGGGCTCACCGGCTTTGCCGACGGCCATCACCACGCGGCCCCAATTGGCGTCCTCGCCGGCGATCGCCGTCTTCACCAGCGGCGAGTTCGCCACCGACATGGCGATTTTGCGCGCCGAGGCCTTGGTGGTCGCGCCATCGACAATAATCTCGACCAGCTTGCGTGCGCCTTCGCCATCGCGGGCGACCTGTTCGGCAAGATTGGCCAGCACTTCGCGGAATGCCTTGGCGAAGGCTTTCAGCCTGGGATCGCTGGCCCGGCTGATCTTTGGTGCGCCATGGGCTGCGGCTGTGCCCGTGGCGAAGGCGAGCAGGGTGTCCGACGTTGATGTATCGCTGTCGATGGTAACGGCGTTGAAAGTATCCTCGACGCCGCTCTTGAGCAGCGACTGCAACACCGCCGACGACAGCGGCGCGTCGGTGAACACAAAGGACAGCATGGTCGCCATGTCGGGCATGATCATGCCGGCGCCCTTGGCCATGCCGTTGATGGTGACCTTGGCCTTGCCGAGCTTGACCGTTGCGGTCGCGACCTTCGGGAAGGTGTCGAGTGGTCATGATGGCTTTGGCGGCGGTGATCCAATCGTCAGGCGCAGCTTGCTCTGCCAGCGTTCCAAGCACGCCATTGAACTTGGTGGCATCGAGCGGCTCGCCGATCACTCCGGTGGAGGCGAGAAACACTTCGCCTGGTTTGCATCCGACCGCCTTGGCGGCAATCGACGCCGTCAGCGCTGTGTCCTGCCGCCCGGTCTTGCCGGTGAAGGCATTGGCATTGCCGGAATTCACCACCAGCGCACGCGCTTGTCCGCCGCTCAGTTTGGCGCGGCACCATTCCACCGGCGCGCCTGGACATTTCGATTTGGTGAACACGCCGGCGACCGTGGTGCCCTTGTCCATGACCGCGAGCAGCACGTCGGTACGCCCCTTGTAGCGGATGCCGGCGGCGGCGGTCGCCTCACGCCCGCAATCGCGGGCATATCGGAACTTCGGTCGGGGCCAGGGGAGAGACGGGGTAGTAGACATGGGGCAAATCCAGAGCGCAGGACAAAATGGATCGTCATGGCCGGGCTTGTCCCGGCCATCCACGTCTTCATCTGCTATCGATGAAGGTCTTAAGACGTGGATGCCCGGCACAAGGCCGGGCATGACGCCTAATTACTGAACTCTGGCTGCGAAGTCGATTTACTTCTTCGGCGGCGCCATCTTGGAATCCGCGGGCTTCGCCGCGTCCGGCTTGGCGGCTTCCGCCGGCTTGTCCATGCGCTCGACCTTGGCGGCTTCGCGCAGCTTCGCCACGTAGTCGGCCTGCGCCTTGCGCGTCACATAGGTCTCGATCTGGGGCTTGACCTGCTCGAACTCGGGCGCCTTGCGGTTGCGCTTTTCCTCTACCTTGATGATGTGCCAGCCGAACTGCGACTTCACGGGGTCGGAGACCTTGGCGGGCTCGAGCGCAAACGCGACGGCGGAGAATTCCGGCACCATCTGTTCCTTGGTGAAGAAGCCGAGATCGCCGCCATCCGAGGCGCCCGGATCCTTGGACTTCTTCTTCGCCAGTTCGGCGAAGTCGGCGCCCTTCTTCAGCTCTTCCGCGATCGCCTTGGCCTCGTCCTCGGTCTCGACCAGGATGTGCCGGGCGTGGACTTCCATCTCGCCGGTGATCTGCTTGGAGGCCTCCTCATAGACCTTCTTCATGGCGTCGTCCGTGGTCGCCGCCTTGCCTTCGGTGGCCAGCAGGCTGTCCATCAGCAGGCGGCTGCGCGCGAATGCCAGGCGCTTCTTGAAGTCCTCGGCATTCTCGACCTTCTTGTCCTCGGCGGCCTTGGCGACGATTTTCAGGTCGATCAGGAAGGACAGCACGTTGTCCTTCTTGGTCGCCAGGTCCATCTGGGCGAGGCTGGGCCCGAGCTCCTCTTCGGCGAGGGCGACATCGCTCTGACGGATCTCCGCGCCGTTGACCTTGGCGAGCACGGGATTGTCCTGGGCCCGAACCGGCAGGCCGGCGGCCAGAACCGCGGCCAGGCAGCCCGTCATGGCCAATAAGGCCAAGCCGAAGCGCGGGCCGGTTTTCGTTTCCGGGAACGAGGTGGTCATGCAAAATCCTTGTCTTGAAGAAGGGAACGCCAAAGGCGGCGGGACACTCGCCCAATCATGGGGCCTTGGCAACGTGAAAAGTCTGTCAAAATGATGAATTCCTTGACATATGGGTAGCGTTGACAAGGCCCGGGCTCACCATATCTGTGCCGGATCGTACAGCGGCGATAGCGCTTATTTTGCTGCGTTTTTTGCCGTTGAACCTTGGATTGCTTAATTCCCACTCATTAGGCGGATGATCCCCGGACCGAGGTGGTTGCCGCGATGCGTCACGGTGAGTTGATAGGCAACTTGGTGGACCACGTCACGGCGGCAACGCAGAACGGCAAAGGCAGGAATTGGCATGATCGGCGCGCTCGCCCGCAAGTTTTTCGGCTCCGCCAACGACCGGCGGGTGAAGGGATATCAGTCCCGCGTCAACGCCATCAATGCGCTTGAGCCCGAGCTCGCGGCGCTGCCCGACGAGGCGCTGAAGGCCCGCACCGCCGAATTCCGTCAGCAGCTCGCCGATGGCAAGACGCTCGACGACATCCTGGTTCCGGCCTTCGCGACCGTGCGCGAGGCCGCCAAGCGCCCTCGGCCAGCGCCATTTCGACGTCCAGCTGATCGGCGGCATGGTGCTGCATAGGGCGATATCGCCGAGATGAAGACCGGCGAAGGCAAGACGCTGGTGGCCACGCTCGCGGTCTATCTCAATGCGCTCGCCGGCAGGGGCGTCCACGTCGTCACCGTCAACGACTATCTCGCCCGCCGCGACTCCGAGTGGATGGGCCAGATCTATAATTTCCTCGGGCTGACGGTGGGCGTGATCGTCCACGGCCTCGACGATGCCGAGCGCAAGGAAGCCTATTCGCGCGACATCACCTACGGCACCAACAACGAATACGGCTTCGACTACCTGCGCGACAACATGAAGTACCGGCTCGAGGACATGGTCCAGCGCGGCCATTCCTACGCCATCGTCGACGAAGTCGACTCGATCCTGATCGACGAGGCGCGCACGCCGTTGATCATCTCCGGTCCGCTCGACGACCGCTCGGATTTCTACAACACCATCGACACCTTCTTCCCCAAGCTCGACAAGACGGATTACGATGTCGACGAGAAGCAGCGCACGGTGACGCTGACCGAAGCCGGCATGGAGAAGCTCGAAAACCTGCTGCGCGATGCCGGCCAGCTCAAGGGCGAATCGCTGTACGACGTCGAGAACGTCTCCGTGGTCCACCACGTTAACCAGGCGCTGCGCGCGCATACGCTGTTCAACCGCGACAAGGATTACATCGTTCGCGACGGCGAGGTCATCATCATCGACGAGTTCACCGGCCGCATGATGCAGGGCCGCCGCTATTCCGAAGGCCTGCACCAGGCGCTGGAAGCCAAGGAGCACGTCCAGGTCCAGCCGGAAAACCAGACGCTGGCCTCGATTACCTTCCAGAACTATTTCCGAATGTACGAAAAGCTCGCGGGCATGACCGGTACGGCGCTGACCGAAGCCGACCAATTGTTCGACATCTACAAGCTCGAAGTGGTGGAAATCCCGACCAACGTGCCGGTCGCGCGTCTCGACGAGGACGATGAGGTCTACCGCACCCAGAACGAGAAATACGCCGCGATCCTGGCCGAGATCGAACGCGCCAATGCGCGGCTGCAGCCGGTTCTGGTCGGCACCGCCTCGATCGAAAAGTCGGAAGTGCTGGCAGATTACCTCAAGAAGCACGGCTACAAGCAGATTGATTTCGGCTCGGAATCGGCGATGGAGAAGCTTTACGCCGCGGCGCGTGCGGGCAAACCTGCAAAACTGTTTGCGGTGCTGAACGCGCGCTTCCACGAACAGGAAGCCTATATCGTCGCCGAAGCCGGCGTCCCCGGCGCGATCACGATCGCGACCAACATGGCCGGCCGCGGTACCGACATCAAGCTCGGCGGCTCGCTCGATATGCGGATCCTGCAGGAGACCGCCGGTATCACCGACGAGGCCGAGAAGGCGGCGAAGATCGAGCAGATCAAGTCCGACATCGAGCGCTTCCGCAGATCGTGCTGAAGGCCGAGGACGTCGTCGAAATCGAGCCCGCCAAGGGCAACAAGCCGGCCAAGACCATCACCAAGCCGGGCGGACTCTACATCATGGGCTCGGAGCGGCATGAATCCGCCGTATCGACAACCAGCTCCGTGGCCGCTCCGGTCGCCAGGGCGATCCCGGCCGCTCGAAATTCTTCCTGTCGCTGGAAGACGATCTGATGCGGATCTTCGGGTCCGACCGGCTCGACACCATGCTGCAGCGGCTCGGCCTCAAGGAAGGCGAGGCCATCATCCATCCCTGGATCAACAAGGCGCTGGAGAAGGCGCAGCAGAAGGTCGAGGCCCGCAACTTCGACATCCGCAAGAACCTGCTCAAGTTCGACAACGTCCAGAACGACCAGCGCAAGGTGATCTTCGAGCAGCGCGTCGATCTGATGAGGAGCGACAGCGTGGCCGAAATGGTCACGGATATGCGTCATGACTTCATCGACGACATCGTTGTCAAGCACGTGCCCGAACATGCCTACGCCGAGCAATGGGATGTCGCGGGCCTCAAGGAAGAACTGAAGCGCGTGCTCGACATCGACCTGCCGGTCGACGAATGGGCCAGGGAAGAGGGCATTGCCGACGAGGAATTGCTGACGCGGATCGAGCAGCGTGTCGACGAGCACATGGCGGCCAAGGTGGCGCAGTGGGGCCCCGACGTGATGCGCTACGTCGAGAAGACCATCCTGCTGCAGACGCTGGATCATCTCTGGCGTGAGCACCTGATCATGCTCGACCATCTCCGCCAGGTGATCGGCCTGCGCGGCTACGGCCAGCGCGATCCGTTGCAGGAGTACAAGTCGGAAGCCTTCGGCCTGTATGAGGCGATGACCGCGCATCTGCGCGAAGCGGTGACGGCGCAGTTGATGCGCGTCGAGATCGTGCCGCCTGAAGAGCAGCAGCCTGTCTTGCCGCTGATGGAAGCGCACAAGCTCAATCCCAACACCGGCGAAGACGAGATGGCGTTCGCCAACGCCTCGCTGGTGCCTCAGGCCGTTACCGCCGATCGCGATCCGAAAGACCCCGCAAGCTGGGGCAAGGTCGGCCGCAACGAGGATTGCCCCTGCGGCTCCGGCAAGAAGTACAAGCACTGCCACGGCAGGTACGCCTGAGCTTGCGCTGACGCATCGGCGGGCCCGGCGCTTTGCGCCGGCTCCTTTGCATTTCATCTGACGGCGGAACCCGCTCCTGCAGGGCCGGCCCGCCCGCTGCCACAATCGGAGCCTGATATAGGGGAATGCTCGCAGAATTCGGTCTGTGCGGGCGTATCAATGAGCTATTAGGAAGTTGTCCGGCGATCGCGTATAGCGCGAGTTGGTCCAGGCGCACCCAAAGAACCCATCAGGGCTTCACCAAGAGGGCCGCGTATTGCAAGCGATAGCCAAGATTCACGGTCGCTATTATCTGGCAATCTTTGTGCTGGCGTCCGCGACGCTTTCCTACCAGGTCCTGATAACGCGCTTCTTCAGCGTTATGCTCCATTATCATTTCGCATTCGCGGCCATTTCACTTGCCATGCTGGGGCTCACCCGCGGAGCCATGGAGGTCTACGGCAAGCCCGCGCGTTATGCCACCGAGCGGGTCGGAATCGAATTCGGCCGCCACGCGTCATGGTTCGCACTCACCAGCGTTGGCGCAATGATCGTCTTCCTGTGCGTGCCGCTCGTTGTCTCCGCAGAAAATGTGCCCCTCGCCCTGGCGCTGGCGATCATCGCCTTCGTGGCTCCGTTCACGGAAGGCGGGGTTTGCATCACGCTGTTGCTCACGCGTTTGCCCTATCGCGGCGGGTGGCTCTATGCAGCCGATCTCCTGGGCGCCGCAGTTGGATGTCTCGGGGTGATCTTCATACTGCTGGTGATCGACCCCGTAAGCGCCACGCTGTGGATCGGAGCCTTTGCTGCCGCCGTTGGCTGGATCGTCGTGCGAACCAGCGACGACGTCCGCAGTATACGTTTGAGCGGGGCTGTCGCGCTAACGCTGGCCGTCGCGGCCACCGTGCACTCCGGCCTTGACCTGACCGGTCGAAGCCATCTCGGTGTGTTCTGGGCCAAGGGCACTGAGCAAACCGGCACGCTGTTCGAACGCTGGAATACCTATTCGCGGGTAAGGGTGCGCGAATTGGCCGAGAAGGTCCCGTTTGGCTGGGGTCTGGTCCGCACTCCTGAGGCCCGGGTTGACCAACTCTACCTCGACATCGATGCCGATGCAGGCACGGTGATCACCAGGTATGATGGCGACATCGGAAAGCTCGCCTACCTGAAAAGATGACGTCATCAATGCAGCCTACCTCGTGCAGCCGGCGGCCGACGTCGCTGTCGTTGGCGTGGGCGGCGGTCGCGACATCCTTTCCGGTCTGCTCTTCGGCGCCAGCCGGGTTCGCGGAATTGAGATCAATCCGGCTATCTTCGAAGTGCTCACCGAAAAATTCGCCGATTTCTCCGGCCATCTCGATCGCCAGCCCGGCGTGTCCTTGGTCAATGCCGAAGCGCGAAGCTACATCAACCACTCGTCCGAGCGGTACGACCTGGTGCAGATTTCGCTCATCGACACCTGGGCGGCGACAGCGGCCGGTGGCCTGACGCTCACCGAAAATCGTCTCTATACCGTGGAGGCGTGGGATGATTTTTACCGGGCGCTCAAGCCTGGCGGGCTGTTGTCGGTGTCGCGCTGGTACCGTGCTGAGGGGCACCGTGGCGAGCTATACCGACTGATCGCGATTGCCGCGAGCGCGCTGCAGCGCAAGGGAGTGTCGGCCGGGGAGCTGCGGCATCACGTCGTCGCGGTCAACGTCGGCGGCATCGTGACGGTGATTACCCGGCCTGACGCGTTCAGCGACGTAGAATGGCAAGGCGCGCGCGAGACTTCAGGCGCAGGGCTTCAAGATATTTTTGGGGCCGGACATCACCTTCGATGCCGTGACCTCGACATTGCTGTCCGACAAGGCGGACCAGGCTTTCTTCGATTCGCTGCCGGAAAACGTCGCTGCTTCGACGGACGACAATCCGTTCTTCTTCTATACGTCGCGCTTCAGCGATTTCGTGAGCGCGCATGGTTGGGAGATCACGAGCAACAATGCCGCGATCGGCATCACCGGCTTGCTCATCATCGTAGCGCTCTGCGCTTGCGGATATTACATCGTGCTGCCCTTCCTACGTCTTGCGAGGCGGATGCCAATGGCGACGCTGACGCCGCCCGTTGCCTATTTCAGCGCGATCGGGATGGGCTTCATGCTGATCGAGATATCGCAGATGCAGCGCCTGATGGTCTTTCTCGGACATCCCGTCTACGGGCTGAGCGTCGTGCTATTCACAATTCTTCTCTTTAGCGGGATTGGCAGCGCCACGGTCAGTTGCAGATACCTCCTCCCGATCACGCGTCACCGTCTTCAGGATTGCCGCCCTCCTCACCACGCTCGCGGTGACAGGGTTCCTGACGCCGCTGGTCACGACCTGGGCGCGGTCGCTGTCAACCGACATGCGCATCCTGGTGTCTGTCCTGCTGCTGGCTCCTCCTGCATTCTGCATGGGGATGATGTTTCCGCTCGGCCTTGGTGTCTGGCGCCGTCATCATGAACTGCTGCCGTTCTTCTGGAGTACCAACGGGATTACGTCGATGCTGGCGTCGGTGCTGGGCATGGCCTTGTCGATCCAGTTCGGCATCGCCAAGACCTATGTGCTGGGGGTGTGCCTCTATGTGGTCTGCGCCATCGTTATTGTCGCAAGCCGCCGGATGAACCCCAACGACATGTCCGCCGCGAACGCGGCCCCTGGCCCCGGGCTCGTCACCGCAGAAAAAGCGACCTCATGACCGCAGCCAGGTCAGGCTGGAAATATCGCGTGTGCAGCAAGGTGTGACGGTGGTGGGCTAAGCAAGAGGCGCGTCGCGCTTCCTACTTGATCGCCCCGAAGCGGCTGTCGAACGAATTCGAAGACACGATCGGCGCGGAGCCCGCGACCTGATTGTCCTTGGCGGCCGGGGCAGGTGCGGCAGCCGCGGTATCGGACACGGACGGTTTCAGCGGCGGGCGGGCGGCAGCATGTTTGGTGTCCGGCTTCGGCGCCGTGGTCTTCGGCGCAGCCGCTTCAGGACGTGGCGGCTCGCTCCGCTTGGCCTCGATGGCCTTCGGCTTTGGGGTGGAGGGCGGTGTGCTGGCGGTGGCATCGGCTGCGCTGCCGAAGCCGACCTTGCGGGCGAGACCGGAAAACCACCCATCGTTCTGGGTCGTGGCCGCGGGCGCCGCATTGGCGACCCGCGTCGGCGCAGGCGCCGCAGCAGGTGCGGGAGCCGGCGCCGCGGCTAGCTTCGGCGGTTCCGGCGTGCCCATGAGCAGGCTGTCGGACGGCGCCTTGGGCGGATTGACGTGGAGAGGAATGGTGCCGGGGGCGCGCGCCATCAGCGACAGGCTCTGGCCGTCGCCGCCTTCCGAAAAGACCGGTGTTGCCGTCGGGCACGCGCGCGGCGAACACCCTGTGCATGCCGCCGTCGATCCCGGTGTTGGTCCGCGCGACCGGCGTTCCCTTCGCAATCAGCTTGGCGGTTTCGGCAAGGTCGGTTGCCTGCTTCTCGCGCACGGCGCCGGCGACCTCATCGGAGATCACGTAGGCCGGGCATTTGGCCGAGGCGTCGAATACCAGGTCGCGCGCGGCGTTCGTCGGCTTGACCGCGTCGAACACGTATTTCTTCTCGCAGAAATCGACCTTCGGCTCCTGCCGCGTCACCTCGAAATGATCGTTGCCTTCCTTGATCATCTTCCAGAACGGCATGTTCGGGTTGTTGCGATGCTTCGCCATGTTGATCGGCGTCATCTTGAACGGATAGGCCTGCAACTGGAACGACTTCTGGCCGCCGAAGAACGATTCGCGGCCCAGCGAGTAGATCTCGGCCATCTGCTCGTCGGTCATTGCGTAGCAGCCGCGCGAGGAGCAATCGCCATGCACCATCAGCTGCGAGCCGGTACGGCCGAGTGCCTTGTCGAACGCGTTCGGATAGCCGGTGTTGAAGGAGAGGTAATAGGCCGACTGCGGGTTCATCTGCGCCGGCGAAATCGAGTAGAAGCCCTCCGGCGCCTGGCGGTCGCCTTCGCGGACCTTGGGTCGAGATCGCCCGACCAGCGGCAGATCGGATAGGTCTTCAGCAGCGCGAAGCGGCCGGAGCCGGCAGGCTTCCAGATCTCGAGTTCGGCTTCCTGCTTGAACAGCCGGACCAGGATCGGCGACTGGAGGTCCATGTCCTTCGCCGTCATCTCGGCGATCAGCTTTTGGCGGGACGGGCTGGTTGGCCTTGGCGTTATTGGCCAGCGAGATTTGGTCGCTGTTGCAGCCGGCCAACACCCCACCGCTGCAAGGGCAGCCGAGGTTGCGAGCGCGCGAACCAGCGTGCGGTCAATCAAAGGCTAAGCTCCACACCCACCGGGCATTTTCGCACCCCAAATCACAGCGTCATGCCCTGAAGCCATTGTCTAAAATAGTATCCTTTGACCTTCCGTCCCGCAACCCGAACGGGATGGGCCAGCCATCCTACGGCAGGCATGGTCAACAGAGTTTAAAGACCGGGGCCGGGGCTAATTAGGGCCAAATCCAGCGATTTGGCGAAAAACGGGGCGCCAATGGCCGGGATTGCCGGCACTGCCGATCCCACCCCGAGGGTGGGGACAAGGCGAATCAGCCGAGCTTCCGGCCGATATCCAGGAATTTCTGCCGCCGCTGCCGGCGGATGCCGTCCGCATCCAGGTTGCGAAGCTCCTCGAACGCCTGGGCTATGGCATCGCCCGTGGCCGATATCATGGCGGCGGGATCGCGGTGGGCGCCCCCGGCGGGTTCTTTGAGGATCTGGTCGATCACGCCGAAGCGCAGCATGTCCTGCGCCGTGATCTTCATGCTTGTCGCAGCTTCCTGGGCCTTGGTTCCGTCGCGCCAGAGGATCGAGGACGCCGCCTCGGGTGAGATCACGCTGTAGATGGCGTGTTCGAACATCAGCACGCGATTGGCGGTGGTGATCGCAATCGCGCCGCCTGACATGCCTTCGCCGGTGATGATCGCGACATTGGGCACGCCCAGCGACAGGCAGGAATCGGTGGATCGCGCGATCGCTTCGGCCTGCCCGCGTTCCTCGGCGCCGATGCCGGGATAGGCGCCGGCCGAGTCCACGATCGACAGAACGGGGATGCAAAAACGGTCGGCCATCTCCATCAGCCTGACGGCCTTGCGATAGCCTTCGGGGCGCGCCATGCCGAAATTATGCTTGATGCGGCTTTCAGTGGTGGCGCCTTTTTCCTGGCCGACCACGCAAATGCTCTCGCCGCGGAAACGGCCGAAGCCGCCCACCAACGCCTCGTCCTCGGCGAACTTGCGGTCGCCGGCCATCGGCGTGAATTCTGATATCAGCGCGTTGACGAAATCGGTGAAGTGCGGGCGCTGCGGATGGCGCGCCACCAGCGTCTTCTGCCACGGCGTCAGGTTGGCGTAGAGGTCGGTCAGCGCCTGCGACGCCTTGTCTTCGATTCGCGAAATCTCATCGCCGATGTCGCTGCCGGACGCTGCCAGCGCGCAATTCATCGACCTTGGCCTCCAGTTCGGCGACGGGTTTTTCGAAGTCGAGATAGCTGCGCATCTGATCCAGCATCAAAACAATATAGGTAACAACGTGCATTGAGGCGAAGCGGTTTCGATTCGCTCCAGGAAAGCACGCATCTTCAATGATTTAGCGTGCACCTCAGCCCGGGTGACCCCGGTTCGCCGAAGGCGCGCCCATCAAGGCCGCGGGCGGAGACGGCTCTTTCGGGGGAGAAGCCGCGGAAGTCAAGGCGGCAGCTAAGCTCTCCGCGAACAAATGCATTCTCGTAACCCGGATGGAGCCAACGGGTCGCGCGAATGCGCGCCCGATGACAGGCTCCGCGCAATCGGGACTCAGGCTGCTTGCGAGAAGAGCCCCGGATTTCGCTCCGCTCCATCCGGGCTTCTGTAACGGGCCTCGATTAGTCAATCCCTTTTGCGTCATCCGCTCGCCGGGAACTTGCTTCTGTACGGGATCGGCGCAAGGCCGTCGCCTGATGGGGTTCGTGAGAGGATAGGTCGGCCAATCTACGGAAAGCGTGATCATATCGTTTGATATGTCGACAACCCGGATGTCGGCCTGACCTGATCCATCGTCCCGGCGAAGGGACTTCGCTTCGGAAGGCTGGTGTCGTGGCCCGCCCGAAACCTGTCGTTTTTCCTCCTAGGCTGTTGCAGCGTTGGCCTTGGTGGCTGGATTGAAAGGCGCGCCGTCCTTGAGCATGCGATGCATGATCACGGCGAGCTTGCGCGCCAGTGCGACCTTGGCCTTGCTCGTGCCGGCCCGCTTGGCAATCCGCATCGCCCAGCTTTTGAGCTGCGAACACCCCCTTGACCGGCTTCGTCAGCATGATGTGAGCGGCCTGGTAGAGCGCCTCGCGTACGGAGCCGTCCCCGATCTTGCTGATCCGCCCCGATCGGTCGGTCTCGCCGGACTGGTGCTTCTTCGGCGTCAGCCCGGAAATGCGACCCGGCCTGCTTGGAGGATGTAAAACCGCGCGGGATCATCGATCGCCGCGGCATAGGTCAGCGAGATGATCGGTCCCACCGCAGGCGTCGACATCAACAACCTGGCTTTGGCATCCATCCGCGACATCTTGCCGGCCCGCTTCTCGAAGGCTTTGAACTCACTGAGCAGGGCGCTGCGCACCCGCAGCAGCGCTTCTGCGATCACTTCCAGGTTCGGATGCCCCTTTGCCAACTCGTTGATCCGTCCGGCAAAACCTGTTCCCGTCGTCTTGCCAACCTTCAGCCCAAAGCCCCGCAGGATCCCGCGCAGACTGTTCTCGACATCCAGAAGCTTGCTCTGGACCAGCTTGCGCGCCGTCAGCACGGCACGTACTTCCTGGGCATTTATCGACTTGCAGTGAACCGGCCGGAACCAGCCCAGCCGCATCAGTTGTGCGATCCCCGTGCGTCATTGCGGTCCGACTTCACTGGCATCGCCTTGAACGCATCGTGGACGTGCCGCGTCTCCAACAGCTCAACCGCGAGCCCAGCCCGCTTCATCGCCGCGTACAGCCGTTGCGACAGCCAGCTTCAACCCGATCCGGGTTAGCCCAAGCCCGAGCGAGCTGAGCCAGCGAATCAGCGCCGCCGGCTCGCTTGCCACCTTGCCTTCCCGGACAATTTTGCCGTTCGCATCAACCACACACACGCTTGAGCATTCCAAAGACACGTCGATTCCGGCATAATACTCCATGGTCGTCTCCTTGATGCTTGGAGCGAGGTCCAACCCTCGACTCCGTAACACCATCCATGTGAGGGACGACCGCCCGCCTTTCAAACAAGCCGCGCGAAGCGCATTCAACAGCGCCGTAGCAAGCGCGGCTTGCTTGGAGGGCAGACCGGGCCCGTTATCCCATCTACGCCAACTTACTTCTCGGCCAGCGGATGGAGGTCGCGCACCAAGCTCTTCAGGCGCTCCTCGACCACATGGGTATAGATTTGCGTCGTCGAGATGTCGGTGTGGCCGAGCAGCGTCTGCACAATGCGCAGGTCCGCGCCATTGTGCAGGAGGTGGCTGGCGAAGGCGTGGCGCAGCACGTGCGGCGAGACCAGCCGCGGCGCGGACCCGATGCCGCCGCCAGTTCCTTCAGGTCGCGTGCAAAATGCTGCCGCGTCAGATGCCCGCTTTCGCCAAAGGACGGAAACAGCCATTTCGAGCTGGCGGCGTTTTTCTTCTTCTCCGGCTTGAGCGCTTCCATCGCCGCGAGATAGTCGGCCATCGCCTGCCGCGACGCCTCGTTCAGCGGCACCAGCCGTTCCTTGTTGCCCTTGCCACGCACCACGATCATGCGCGCGTCGCGGCGCGAGGCCGACAGCGGCAGCGCCACCAGCTCCGAGACGCGCAGGCCGGTCGCGTAGAGCACTTCCAACAGGCAGTACAGCCGCATCGCGCGCAGGCGCTGCTGGGGCGAAGTGTTCTCGGCCTGCGTCAACTCCTTCGCCCGCGTCAGCATGCGGTCGACGTCCGATATCGACAGCACCTTCGGCAGTCCGCGGCCGCGCTTGGGCCGGACAGGATGGCCGCCGGATCGTCGCTACGGATGCGCTCGCTCAAGAGAAAGCGGAACAGATGTCGCATCGCCGACAGCCGGCGCGCCACGCTGGAGGATTTGAAGCCGCGGGTGTCGAGGTCGGCGAGATAATCCCGCAGAACGTCGGTTCCCGCGCTGGCAAAGCTTTGCTGCTTGCGGCCGAGAAATTCGGAAAAATCCGTGAGGTCGCGGCGATAGGCGTCCAGCGTATTGTCGCCCGCCCCCTGTTCCGCCGCGAGCATGTCGAGGAACAGGTTGGTCAGTTTGCTGTCGGAGGGTGTCATGCGCATTCGCTATGATAGCGCATGATCTGGGCAGGATGAGGAGCTTTCAGACACGCTCCAACGTTATCTCGAAGTTAGGGCGTCTGGCTGATTGCAGTGGCCTGCGACCAGACTACCACCCATTGCCCATCGCGATATTCGTAGGTGTCGGTGTGCCAGTAATCGCTCGGGGCGACCCGGTGGCTGCCGAACACCACTTCGAGCCTGGCGCGATACCGGATCACCGCGTGGCTCTGGTGATGCCGCACGGCGATAGGTCCAGGCTCCCAGGCGAGATATTTGATCTGTCCGCTCGCAATCGCTCCCAGATAATCGTTCTTGGACAAGGCCATTCCGATCGGCGTAATCAACTGGAACTCGGTCGCATGAAGTCGTCCGGCCGTCTCTATGTCGCCTTCGACCAGCGCGCGAAGTCGGGCGCGCTCGGTGTCGCGGATGAATTCGGCTTCGGGCGATGGGTCCTGATCGGCCGTATATGTGTACATTACGTGTTCTCCTTGATCGTGTGATTCGTGAAAGGGCTATCGTGACGGGACGGGGCGGCAGCCCCCCGCTCTAGGCTGCTGCGATGAGACCGTGGTCGATCAGGCTGTGCGCAGTGGCGCGGATGCAATCCTCGTCGGGCCGCGCTTTCCAGTTCAGTACCCGCTGCGCCTTGGCGGCGCTTATGCTGAGGTCGCGGTTGAGCTCGTGAACGATCATGCGCGAACGCGCGCTGAAGGGGGCCATCGCCCTCACCATCCAGTCGGGCACTTCGCCTGATGGCAAATGCGCAGCGTGCGCCGGAAACGACTTTGCCAGCACCGCGGCCAATTCTCTTAACCAGAAAAACCCGCCCGCCGACGATGAAGCGCTGGCCGGACGCGTCCGGGTGGGTCATTGCCCGGACATGGGCGTCGGCTGCGTCTCGCACATCGACAACCGAAAAGCCGAAGCGCGGAACACGCCGGAGCTGGCCGCTCATCATTTGCCTGATCAAGCCGACCGACGTGCCGTGTTCCGGGCCGAGCAGCGGCTCAAAGATGGTGGCAGGATTGATGACAGCCAGATCAAGTCCGGTTTCCTTCGCAAGGGTCCAAGCTGCCTGCTCGGCCAGCGTTTTCGACCGGTAGTAGGGCGTCGCCCGGGCGCTGGCCGGATCCGTCCAGTCGTTCTCGGTGAAGGGTGCCTGCCCGTTGCCATGATTGGTGGCCGCGATCGACGATGTTAGCACCACGCGCGCTACGCCGGCTTCGTGGGCCGCGCGCAGCACACGAAGCGTGCCGTCCCGCGCGGTTCGAATCATTACGTCCGCGTCCTTTGGCAAGGTCGCCGGAAAAGGCGAGGCCGTGTGAATGACGTAGCGGCATCCCCTCAGCGCGACATCCCATCCGGCATCGGAGCAAAGATCCGCCTCGACAAAGCTAACGGCCTCGGTCGCCGTATCGGGACAAAGCTGGCGCCTGATCCTGTCGCTAACGCCAATGCTGCGCATGCTGCCTCGAACGCGATAGCCGGCTGCCAGCAATTGCCTGGCGATGTGTCCGCCGAGGAATCCGCTGATACCCGTGACGAGAACAGTGGCGGGCGCGGGGTCGTTCAATTTGGAAGGCATTTATCAACTCCTCGGCCGGCGGGAGTGCTGGACCGTGCCCGCATTAGACACTTGGACAATTATTGTCTAGGTGTTTTTGACGAGTTGGACGAAAACTGTCAGATTGCCCAAATGGAGCAGTTTGACCAGAAATCGGAGGCGATTCTTGACGCAGCGCTACCGGTTTTCGTGCGCCACGGTTTTCGCAAGACATCCATGGCCGATATCGCGCGCGCAGCACACATGTCGCGCGCGGCGCTCTATCTAAGCTTCAGCAGCAAGGAGGAGCTGTTCCGGGCAGGGTCTGCGCGCGCGCATGCTCGGACGATGCAGAACGTCGAGGCGGCGCTCGCGACCGACGGCGACGTTTTCAGCCGTATCGAGTCGGCGCTCGCGGCATTCCAGCGAGAACTGGTTGCGCCCTTCGCGGGCAGCGCCGACGCGGCCGAGCTGTTCGACGTCAACATGACGTTGGCCAGGGACATCACGGTTGGGGCACGGGCCAAGCTGGTGGCTCTGCTCGCTCAAGCTCTGTCCGATGCAGAAGCAAACGGCGCCATATCCATGCAGGTCATCGAGGCCAAGCCTGCCGATGTGGCCGGCATGATCGTCGCGGCAATCGAGGGCATTAAAGACGCGAAAGAAGTTGGCCAGAGCTTGGATGAGGGCACCCGACTTTTCATAGGCCTGCTACGTACAGCGCTAAGTCGGAACATGCCGAGAAGCTGACCCCGCGGGTCGCTCCAAGGCTCACCTCTTGAGGAACTTGTCTGCGGGGATGGTGACCGTCATTTCCCGAGGCTTCGGGTTGACGAAATTCGCCAGCGCGAAAAGCGCGCCATAGATCACCCCGGCGACGATGCCGACGACCGTCAGAAAGCGGAACAAACTGGGCATGCGGGAGGCTCAGGACGGCGAATTAACCATTGAAATCATCCAACATGTTCCCACCCCGGTTGCAAGAGTCTCTGGCAACGGCGCAAGTCGGGGTAGTATAGGTGGCGCGGAGCGGAGGAACTCCGCGAGATGACAGGGTTTTCGATGTCCGAGACCGCCGCAGCACACGCAAGCACCCCCAGGAGGCCGCCATTACGGCGGCACTAGGAAGGCGCTCGATCGTGCTGATCGGCATGATGGGCGCCGGCAAGTCGACCATCGGCCGCCGGCTGGGGGCCCGGCTGCGCCTGCCGTTTCTCGACGCCGATATCGAGATCGAGGCGGCGGCCAGCATGTCGATCCCGGAAATTTTCGAAACCCGTGGCGAGCCGTATTTCCGGGATGGCGAGGCGCGGGTGATCGCGCGGCTGCTCGACAGCGGACCGGCCGTGATCGCCACCGGCGGCGGGGCCTTCATGCGCGAGGAAACCCGTAACCGCATCCGCGACAAGGCGGTCTCGATCTGGCTCAAGGCGGATGCCGACACCATCATGAAGCGGGTGAAACGCCGCGCCGACCGTCCGCTGCTGCAGACCGAGGATCCAGTTGCAACAGTTAACCGTCTGCTCGAAGCTCGCGAGCCGGTCTATCAGAGCGCCGACCTGACGATCGCCTCGCGCGACGTGCCGCACGACCGCATCGTCGACGAATGTATCGATGCGCTGCGCGTCCGGCTGTGTGTCGGCGCTCCGGCAGCCCAGCAAACAACGGATGGATGAACTGCACGCCGACTGCGCCACTGAAACATTCCGCCGACATCACGGTCGACGTCGCGCTCGGCGACCGCGCCTATGACATCGTCATCGGCCGCGGCGTGCTTCAGTCGCTGGGCGCGCGCGTCGCAGCGCTGCGGCCGGGCGTGCGGACGGCGATCGTGACCGATCGCACCGTCGCGCAACACTGGCTGGAGCAAGCCGAGAGTTCACTGGCGGAAGCAGGCATCGCGGCATCGCGCGTCATCGTCGAGGAAGGCGAGGGTCGAAAACCTATGCCGGCCTCGAAAAGGTCAGCGAGGCGTTGATCGCGGCGAAGATCGAGCGCAACGACCTGGTGATCGCGCTCGGCGGCGGCGTGGTCGGCGATCTCGCCGGCTTTGCGGCCGCGATCCTGCGTCGCGGCGTCGATTTCGTGCAAGTGCCGACCTCGCTGCTGGCGCAGGTGGATTCTTCCGTTGGCGGCAAGACCGGCATCAACTCGCCGCAGGGCAAGAATCTGCTCGGCGCGTTTCACCAGCCGGTCCTGGTAATCGCCGACACTTCCGTGCTCGACACGCTGTCGCCGCGCCAGTTCCGCGCCGGCTATGCCGAAGTCGCCAAATACGGCGTGCTGGGCGACGAAGCCTTTTTCACCTGGCTCGAAGCCAACCATGCCGACCTCTTTTCCGGCGGTGCTGCGCGCGAGCACGCGATCGCGACCTCCTGCCGCGCCAAGGCCGCGATCGTGTCGCGCGACGAGCGCGAAACCGGCGAGCGTGCGCTGCTCAATCTCGGTCATACATTCGGCCATGCGCTGGAGGCTGCAACCGGCTTCTCCGATCGCCTGTTCCATGGCGAAGGCGTTGCCCTCGGCATGGTGCTGGCGGCGGAATTTTCCGCGCAACTCGGCATGATCTCCGGGGCCGACGCCGCCCGCGTCGAACGCCATCTTGCCTCCGTCGGCCTGCCGACCCATTTGCAGGATATCGCAGGCTTTGCGCAGGAGGGGCTCGCGGATGCCGACGCCCTGATGGCGCTGATGGCGCAGGACAAGAAGGTCAAGCGCGGCAAGCTGACATTCATCCTGCTGCAGGCGATCGGCCGCGCGGTGGTCGCAAACGACGTCGAGCCCGCTTTGGTTCGCAGCTTCCTGCAACAGAAGCTGGCGGGATGAGAACAAGATTGTCCGGGCGCATTGTGGGCGACACGTCGCGCAGGCCTGGGTCCGTCGCCGCGAGGCAATCATGAGTTCGACTGCATTCAATCTGCTGCTTGCGTTCCTTTTGCTCGCCGCTAACGCGTTCTACGTGGCCGCCGAGTTTGCGCTGGTGAAGAGCCGCGGGTTTCGCATCCGGGCGATGGTCGAGCAGGACCGGTTCGGCGCGCGCCTGCTGCACAGCATGATGGGCAACATCGAGGCTTATCTGGCGTGCTGCCAGCTCGGCATCACCATGGCCTCGCTCGGCCTCGGCTGGGTCGGCGAACCCACCGTTTCGGCGTTGCTCGAACCGTTGCTGGTTCCACTTGGAATGTCGGAACGTACGCTACACTTCGTGTCGTTTCTGGCCGGATTCCTGGTATTCTCCTCGCTGCACATCGTGATCGGCGAGCAGGTGCCTAAGACGCTCGCGATCAGGGAGCCGATGCCGGTCTCGCAATGGATCGCCTATCCGCTCTATTTTTCCTATCTGGTATTCTGGCCGCTGAACTGGCTCCTCAACAGCGCGTCACGCGGGATTTTGCGCCTGCTCGGCGTGCAGGAATCCTCGCAGCACGAAATTCTCACCGATTCCGAGATCGAGGGGCTGGTGGAGGAATCGGCCGTGCACGGCGGGATCGAAAGCGGTGAGGCCGAATACCTTCAAAACGTCTTCCGCTTTGGCGACCTGGCCGTATCCGACGTCATGGTTCATCGCACAGCGATGGTGATGATCAATGCCGACCTGCCGCCGGATGAACTGGTGCGCGAGGTGCTGGCCACCGAATACACCCGCATCCCGTTGTGGCGCGACAAGCCGGAGAACATCATCGGTGTGCTGCATGCCAAGGATCTGCTACGCGCGATCCGGGCTTCCGAAGGCGATACCTCGCACATCGATGTTTCGGCCATCATGCTGCCGCCGTGGTTTGTGCCGGAGATGCGGCCTTTGTCCGAACAGCTCAAGGCGTTCCGCCGCCGCAAGACCCACTTCGCGCTCGTCGTCGACGAGTATGGCGAAGTCGAAGGCATGGTGACGCTCGAAGACGTCCTGGAAGAGATCGTCGGCGACATTTCCGATGAGCACGACGTGGTCGTGGCTGGCGTCCGCGCTCAGGCCGACGGCTCCGTGGTGGTCGACGGTTCGGTGCCAATCCGCGATCTCAACCGCGCCATGAACTGGCACCTGCCCGACGAAGAGGCGACGACCGTTGCGGGCCTCGTGATTCACGAGGCGCGCTCGATCCCCGAGCGCGGCCAGAGCTTCACCTTCCACGGCTTCCGCTTCCGCGTGCTGCGCCGCGAGCGCAACCGCATCACGGCGCTGAAGATCGGGCCGCTGCCGCGCGAAACCGAGGCGGAGGATCCGAAGCCGAAGCGGGCCGGGACGGCGTTCTAGCTTCTTGTTTTGACGCGTTTTCTTTATGCGAACCGGTAGCCCACCCACGGATCAAGTCCGAGGGCATGCTTCGCTCGAAAACGCTATAGAGGGCCCGCACCACGGCCGCTCCTCTATTCAATATCGATCGTGACGCCGCTGAGCTTCCACTGGCCGTCGGACGGAATGAACCCGAGCTGGTATTTCACCTTCTTGGGCGCTGTGTCGAAACGCCCCTTCAGGCGCAGCACGCCTTTCTCGTCGATTTTTGCGTCCTCCTCGGGAATGACCGGGCTTGCGACGATCGCGTCGAACACGGCGTGCTTCTCGACCAGGTCCTTGAAGACGGTCCGGAGTTTTTCGGGCGGAAATTGATCGCGGAACGGTTTTGAAATCTTGGCGTGGAATACCGTGAAATTATCCGAGGCGACCGCGTCATTGAGCGTCACCAGAATGCTCTTGATCAGCACTTCCTGCACAAAGGGGCTCGGCATATCCAGCGCGCGAGCATGAAGCGAGAACACCGCAAACAGGACCATCACGGCCGCGGCCCATCTGAAGCGTGCCCAACCATGCATCGGACGACCCCATCCACCGGCGACGGCACAGGGTCAGCCGACCCCGCGTTCCCAGCGGAACCTGATCATCGCCTCAGTGATTGTCTCACAAAGATGAAAACGGTTCTACCGTCTCCGCCGTAGCCCATCACCGGCCTGCTGCTTCTCCCGGCGCCTGCGCCTTGATTGCGAGCGCGTGGACGGAGCCCTTGAGTTCCACCTCCAGTGTGGTGTTTACCATGCGATGGCGTTCGACCCGGCTCTTCCCTTCGAAGGCCGGAGACACGATATAAACCCTGAAATGCGTCTCGCCCCCCGGCCTGTGACCGGCGTGGCCCTCATGCAGATGAGATTCGTCCGCGACGTCGAGGCTTTCCGGCAAGAAAGCTTCACGCAACTTGTTTATGATAACGTCCCTGGTGCTCATGATCGCGGCAGATAGTTCTGTATCCGCTTTTCGTCAATGGCGCATCCGAACGGAGGTATTCGCAATGTCAAGACTTGAAGCCTCGGGCATTGCGTAGTCAAAGTCAGCCATGGCAATTGATTCATCCAAATTCTTCGATTCCATTCGCATCAAGCCCAACAAGCTGAGCGCGAAGCAGCAGGCGCAGGCGCGCGAAGAAACTGCCATGTGCGAATGGGCGGGCTGCCAGAACAAGGGCCCGCACCGCGCCCCAAGGGCCGGGAGAATTCCCGGGAGTATTGGCATTTCTGTCTCAACCACGTTCGCGAGTACAATCAGTCCTACAATTTCTTCCAGGGCATGAATGCCGATGCCGTCGCGCGCTACCAGAAGGATGCGCTGACCGGCCACCGCCCGACCTGGAAGATGGGCGCCAACACCGCCGGCAAGAAGGGCAAGCAGCCCAGCGCCGAGGATTTCGATGGCGCCGCCGATCCGTTCAGCATGTTCTCCGAACTCAACGGCCGCGGCCGCTGGCGGCCCGGCCCGGGCGCCGAGACCAAGGTCGAAACCCGGAAAGTGATGAACGCCGAGCGCAAGGCGCTGCAGGTGATGGGACTGACCGCGGAAGCAACCCTCGAGGATATCAAGGCCAAGTACAAGGCGCTGGTCAAGCAGCACCATCCCGACGCCAATGGCGGCGACCGCTCCACCGAGGATCGCCTGATCGAGATCATCAAGGCGTACAATTATCTCAAGACCGTGGTGCGCGGCGCCTAGCGCCTGGCGTAAATCTCGCGTCCGTCGCTGCGAACGCAGGGACGACAGCGAAATAGCAGCTCGTAGCCCGGATGGAGCGCGGCGCAATCCGGGAACGCTCGATCCGCGCAAGAAGAGTCCCGGATTTCGCTGCGCTCCATCCGGGCTACGGTCGTGGGTTACCCCGGCATCGGTCCAATATACGCTGAACTCGGCCGTATCAGCCGGCCGCCGCGCTGCTGCTCGCGGGCGTGCGCGGTCCAGCCGGCCGCGCGCGCTACCGCGAAGATCGGCGTAAATGCCTGCCGCGGGATTTTCAGCGCGTCGAGCAGGATCGCGGTGAAGAATTCCACATTGGTGTCGAGCGGCCGGTCCGGATTTTTCCGCCGCAGCGCGTCGCGGATATAGGCCTCGACCTCGCCGGCCAACGGCAGCTCGGTACCCCTCACCGGCGAGCCGTTCGATCGCGCCCTTCAGCACATCCGCGCGCGGATCGCGGACACGATAGACGCGGTGACCGAATCCCATCAGCCGCTCGCCGCGGGCAAGCGCGCTGTCGACCCACGGCTTGATACGCTCGCCGGAACCGATCGCGTCGAGCATTTCCAGCACCGGCTCGGGGGCGCCGCCATGCAGCGGTCCCGTCAGCGCGCAATAGCCGGCGGTGACGGCTGCGAACAAATCGGCCTGCGTTGAAGCCACCACGCGCGTCGTGAACGTCGATGCGTTCATGCCGTGGTCGCACACCGTCACGAAATAGGCGTCCAGCGCCGCAATCTCGCGCGCGTTTGGCTTGCGGCCGAGCATCATCGACAGCGTGTCGGCGGCATGGCTTGCGGTCGGATCGGGTGCGATCGGATCGTTGCCCTTGGCGCGTTGCACCAGCGCGCCCGCGATCACCGGAAACGCGCCCACGATCGTGGCCTCGTGTGCGAGGCCGGCTTCCGCGCGCAGCCCCGCGATCGCCGCGCGGAAACCGTCCACGATCGATAGCCCGCGCGTGATCCCGAGCAGATCCGGCAGCCGGGCAAACGCGCGCTCGCGTCCCGCCCCGAGTGCGGCGCGCACCGTGGCCTCGCCGACCGGCTGGCCGGTTCCGCCACTCCACAACCGCGCGGTCACGCCCTCAAAGCCGGTCTTGCCGGCGAGGTCGCCGACGCGCTCGCCGGCGATGATCAGTTCGCCGCGCTCGCCATCGACATGGCTGAGCACGGTTTCGGCGGCGGGAATGCCGTCCAGGCCGATCGGGGTCTTCGAAAGCTGCATGTTCATCGAGGCTCTCCCTTTGTCTCTTCAAAGGTCCTTTGTCGCTTCAAAGGAAAGGTCGGGCCTCTCGACAGATTGATCAATCTTGATTATGTAAATCAATATGAAAAAATCCGCCGGGCTTTATCTTTCCGCCCGCGAGGCCTCCGCCGAACTCGCGATCTCGCAGGCGACGCTCTACGCCTATGTCAGCCGCGGGCTGATCCGCTCGGAGCCGTCAGAGGATTCCCGCAGTCATCGCTACCGGGCCGAAGACGTCCGCACGCTGAAGGAGCGGCGCACCCCGTCGCTGGAGCCGCGGGGCTTGCGCAGTTTCGACGCCGAACTGCCCGTGATGGATTCGGCGGTGGCGACCATCACCGAGGACGGCCCGATCTATCGCGGCGTCAACTGCGTCGATCTCGCCGAGCGCGACACCCTCGAACATGCTGCGACGCTGCTGTGGGATGTCACCGGCGTCGATCCCTTCGAGCAGGACAATTGCCCCGTCGTGTCGGACGAAATGCGAGCGGTCGCCGGGGCCACGCGCCGGGCCAATGCGATCGACCGCGCCATCGCCGTGCTGGCGCTCGCAGCCAGCGCCGACCCGCGGGCCTTCACCCGCGCCGCAGAAGGGCGGGCGATGCTCGGCGGCCGCATCCTGCGGCTGGTGGTCGCGACCATGCTGAACGCGCAATCATCGGCAAAGCCGCTTCATCTGCAGATCGCGCGCGTGTGGGCGCCGGAGCACAAGCACGCCGCCGATTTGATCCGCCGCGCGCTGGTGCTGCTGGCGGATCATGAGTTGAATGCGTCGACGTTCACCGTGCGCTGCGCGGCATCCACCGGACTAAACCTCTACGATGCGATCATCGCCGGTCTCGTCGCGCTGAAAGGCCCCAAGCACGGCGGCGCCGGTGTGCTGGCGGCGCAGCTTCTGAAGATACTCGCCAATGGCGATGTCGCCCCCGTCATCCGCGAGCGCGTCGCGCTGGGGGAGCGCTTCGCGGGCTTTGGTCATGGCGTCTACAAGCACGGCGATCCCCGTGCGAGGGCGCTTCTTGACGCGCTGGCGCGCTCCGGCGCCGACCGCAAACTCACACACGTGATTCCGGAGCGAATCGCGGAAGCAACCGGCGAATTCGTCAATATCGACTATGCGCTTGCGGTGCTGGTGCATACGCTCGGCCTGCCGCCCGGCCATGAACTCGTGCTGTTTTCCATGGCGCGCACCGTCGGATGGATCGCGCATGCCTGCGAGCAGTTGCGGCATGGCGGGCTGATCCGGCCCCGTGCGCGCTATGTCGGCCCCGCGCCCGGACGCGTCCCCACCCGGGCCTGACGGCGGCGCAGCGTCCAGACGCCCAGCGCCACGATCGATGCGCCGAATACGGCCAGAATCCACAGATGTTTGCCGGTGCCTTCGTGATGCGGCAGGCCTGCAAACCTATGCAGCGCCGAAACCGCGAGCACGCCCGGCAGCACGTGCGCCAACGCCCAGGCGAGCACCGCTGGAATGTTGACGCCGTAAAACCTCATGGGCGGCATCCCGAGCGCGCCCGCGGTGATGGGAACGAAGGCGCGGATCGGCGGCACGAAGCGCGCAAGGAAAACCGCCAGCGCGCCCCAGCGATGGAAGAACGCTTCGCTCTGCGCCATCACGCCGGGATATCTAGACATCGGCCAGGCGCCGAGGATTTCGCGTTGCGAGCGATGGCCGGCCCAGAACGCCGAGCCGTCGCCGAGCAGGGCGCCGGCCACGGCCGCCGCCAGCACGCCCCAAAGCTGCAATTCGCCGCCGGGCACGAGCGCGCTTAAGGCAAGGATGATGGTCGAGCCCGGCACCAGCGCGCCGATGACCGGGACCGCCTCGAGCAGGGCTGCGAGGAACAGCGAGAGATAGGCTAGCCAGGCATGCGCCGAAACGAACGCGATGAAGGAATCGAGGAATGTAGTCACAAGAGTCCGTTTCCGTGCGGCTGGCCCGATTCCAGCTAACAGTTCCGGATCGGGCTTGAAAGGCCGTGCTAGCGGCAAGATTCGGGCCGGCAGGCCGGCTCCGGAGCAAAAGTGCGGCGTGATTCGCAGGGCAGCCCTCCAAAAACCTGAGAGATTGCCTATCTCAATGATAAGGCGAAGGAACTTTGATTGCGGCGCGGGCTTCTGCCGGCCCTTGCTCTCTGCTAGGTTCACGTTAGCCCCCATCCGCAGCCATTCAACAGATCTGGTTTCGGGAACGCCCGGGACCTCGGAGGATTGATGACGACCGCCGCCATGAGCAAAGTTACGGAGCCCGCCGGTCTGCCCGATATGAAGGTGTCGGTCCGGCAGGTTTTCGGGATCGACAGCGATCTCGAAGTGCCGGCCTATTCCGAAGTCGACCCGCATGTGCCGGAAGTTGATTCGGATTACCGCTTCGATCGCGCCACGACGCTCGCAATCCTCGCTGGTTTTGCCAAGAACCGCCGCGTCATGGTCACCGGCTATCACGGCACCGGCAAATCGACCCACATCGAGCAGGTCGCGGCGCGGCTGAACTGGCCCTGCGTGCGCGTCAACCTCGACAGCCACATCAGCCGTATCGATCTGGTCGGCAAGGACTCGATCGTGGTCAAGGACGGTAAACAAGTCACCGAATTCCGCGACGGCATCCTGCCGTGGGCGCTGCAGCACAATATCGCGCTGGTGTTCGACGAGTATGACGCCGGCCGTCCGGACGTGATGTTCGTGATTCAGCGCGTGCTGGAAGTTTCCGGCCGCCTGACGCTCCTGGACCAGAACAAGGTGATCAAGCCGCACCCGTCGTTCCGCCTGTTCTCGACCGCCAATACGGTCGGCCTCGGCGACACCTCGGGCCTCTATCACGGTACCCAGCAGATCAACCAGGGCCAGATGGACCGCTGGTCGATCGTCACCACGCTGAACTATCTGGCGCATGACGAAGAGGTCGAAATCGTGCTGGCGAAGGCGCATCACTACCGCACGCAGGAGGGCCGCGACATCGTCAACAAGATGGTGCGGCTCGCCGATCTCACCCGCAACGCGTTCGCCAATGGCGATTTGTCGACGGTGATGAGCCCGCGCACCGTGATCACCTGGGCCGAGAACGCCGATATCTTCGGCGATATCGGCTTTGCGTTCCGCGTCACCTTCCTCAACAAGTGCGACGAACTGGAGCGGCCGCTGGTGGCTGAATTCTATCAGCGCTGCTTCAATGCCGAGCTGCCCGAGAGTTCGGTGAACGTGGCGCTCTCGTAGTCGTCCGTAGTCGTCGTCGCTGCGAAAGCAAGGACCGATACGCCGTGACGTTTCAGTAGCGCGACGGAGCCAGAGTTTGGAAGACAATGATCGCCGGTGGTTATGGGTCCCTGCTTTCGCAGGGACGACGGCGGTGAGGTGGCAATGACGACGTCGAACTTCAAATTCCGTACCGGGTCAAAGGAAGCCCCGACCGAGCCCTTCAAGCGCGCGGTGACCTCGTGCCTGCGCGCGATCGCAAAGGCGCCGGAGCTGGAAGTAACGTTTGCGGCCGAGCGTCCGGGCCTCGCGCCGGGCAAGGCCCGGTTGCCGGAGCCGGCCCGCAAGATGACCAGGCGCGATGCCGCGATCGTGCGCGGCCACTCCGACTCGATCGCGCTGAAGCTCGCCTGTCACGATCCCAAGGTGCACCGCAAGCTGATGCCGGGAAATCCGCAGGCGCGCGGCGTGTTCGAGGCGGTGGAGCAGGCCCGCGTCGAAGCCATCGGCTCGCGGCGGATGGCGGGCGTGGCCAAGAATCTCACGGCGATGCTCGACGATCATTTCCATCGCGGCAAGTACGACGAGATCACCGACCGCGCCGATGCACCGCTGTCGGATGCGCTGGCGATGCTGGTGCGCGAACGGCTGACGGGGCTTGCGCCGCCGGCGGCTGCGAAAAAAATGGTCGATCTCTGGCGGCCGGTGCTGGAAGACAAGATCGGCGCCCGGCTCGACAAGCTGAGCCGCGTCACCGAGGACCAGGTGAAGTTCGGCGATCTCGTGCACGACCTGCTGACGGCGCTCGACCTCGGCGACGAACGCGATGCGGACGCCGACGACGACGAAAACCAGGACGAGAATCAGGACGGCGAAAGCGATCAGTCCGGCGCCGAGGGCTCGCCCGATTCCGATTCCGCGCAGGAAATGAGCGCCGACCAGGCGCAGGCTTCCACCGACGAAATGTCGGAAAGCGCCATGGAGAGCGCGCAGGCTTCCACATCAGACACGTTCGACGATGGCGAGCTCGGCGACGACGAAACGCCGGGCGAAGCGACGCGGCCGAATACGCGTGGCGCCAACGAGCCGCGCGGGCCGGAGTATCACGCGTTTGCGCCGAAGTTCGACGAGGTCATCGCGGCCGAGGATCTCTGCGACCATGACGAGCTGGAGCGGCTGCGTTCTTACCTCGACAAGCAGCTCGCGCACTTGCAGGGCATCGTCGCGCGGCTGGCCAACCGGCTGCAGCGCCGCCTGATGGCGCAGCAGAACCGTGCCTGGGAGTTCGACCTTGAGGAAGGCATCCTCGATCCGGCGCGGCTGTCGCGCGTGGTCACCGATCCCTATCATCCGCTGTCCTTCATGCACGAGAAGGAAGCGACCTTCCGCGACACCGTGGTGACGCTGCTGTTGGACAATTCCGGTTCGATGCGCGGCCGCCCGATCACGGTGGCGGCGACCTGCGCCGATATTCTCGCGCGCACGCTGGAGCGCTGCGGCGTCAAGGTCGAGATTCTGGGCTTCACGACGCGCGCCTGGAAGGGCGGGCAGTCCCGTGAGGCGTGGCTGGCCGCCGGCAAGCCGGCCAATCCCGGCCGGCTGAACGATTTGCGCCACATCATCTACAAATCCGCCGATGCGCCCTGGCGGCGCTCGCGGAAAAATCTCGGCTTGATGATGCGCGAAGGCCTGTTGAAGGAAAACATCGACGGCGAGGCGCTGGACTGGGCGCACAAGCGCCTGCTCGGCCGAGCCGAACAGCGCAAGATCCTGATGATGATCTCGGACGGCGCGCCGGTCGACGATTCCACTTTGTCGGTCAATCCCGGCAATTACCTCGAGCGGCATCTGCGCCACATCATCGAGGAGATCGAAACCCGTTCGCCCGTCGAACTGATCGCGATCGGCATCGGTCACGACGTCACGCGCTATTACCGCCGTGCGGTCACCATCGTCGACGCCGAGGAACTCGGCGGCGCCATCACCGAGAAGCTCGCCGAATTGTTCAGCGAGACCCACGGCGCCGCGCCTGCCATGGGTCACCGGCCGCGCCGCCTGCATTCGTAGCGCATGCGTTCGCTCATTGGCCGCCGCCGCCTTCTGAAATACGCAGCGGCGGGGCTTTCGGTAGCTGCGACGCCCAGCGTCGTGCGGGCACAGACTGCCGTTCAGCGGCCGCCGAAGCAGGCAAGTCCGGACGAGTACTCGGTCGCAGCGCCGGTCTCGATCGAAGTCAACGCCCGGCCGCTGCCGTCGTTCGACACCCGCGACCGCGCGCATGTACGGTTCGGCGCGCTGGAATATCGCAGCGGACTCATTTTGACCTCGCGGTTTCGCGGCTTTGGCGGGTTGTCCGGCATGCGGCTGGATGCGAAGGGCGAGCGCTTCATCGCTATCAGCGACAAGGGAGGCTGGTTCACCGGCCGCGTCGTGTACAAGGGCCGCGAGATGACCGGTCTCGATGATGTCGAGGCCTCGCCAATACTCGGGTCCGACGGCAAGCCGATCACGTCGCGGGGCTGGTACGACACCGAGGCGGTCGCGCTCGACGGCTCGCTGGTCTATGTCGGTCTCGAACGCGCCAATCAGATACTGCGGTTCGACTTCGCCAAGGGATTTACGCGTGCGCATGGCGAGTTGATGCAGTTGCCGCTGGGCGTGCGCAAGCTGCCCTACAACAAGGGGATCGAAGCGCTTGTCGTGGTGCCGAAGGGCTTGCCGATGGCGGGAACGCTGATCGCGATCTCGGAACGCGGGCTCGACGCGCAGGGCAACATCCTTGCATTCCTGATCGGCGGCAAGACGATGGGGCTGTTCAGCATTCGCCGCACGGAAAATTTCGACGTCAGCGATGCGGTGCTGCTGCCGTCCGGCGGCCTGCTGCTGCTGGAGCGAAAGTTCTCCTGGCTCGGCGGGATTGGCATCCGGATCCGGCGCATCGCGCTCGCCTCCGTCGCGCCCGGGGCCGTTGTTGACGGCCTCTCGATCTTCGAGGCCGACCTCGGCAGCGAAATCGACAATCTGGAAGGCATCGATGCCCATCTCACGCCGGACGGCGATACAGTCCTGACGCTGGTCTCGGACGACAATTTCTCGCTGATCCAGCGCAATCTGCTGCTGCAGTTCACGCTGGTGGATTAGCGGGCGAATAGCTGAACGGCTTTTGCTGGGATCAAGCAGTAGCGCATCAAACAGTAAGGGGAGGGTTGCAATCCCTGCGGGTTGAGGAGAGGGGCCCGGCTCGCTAGACAGGGGGGTCGCTTCCTCCCGATCCGGACCCCGTCCCCATGAGCGCTCTGTTTTCCCCGATCAAGCTGCGCGGCCTCACGCTTCCCAACCGCATCATGGTGGCGCCGATGTGCCAGTATTCGTCGGAGGATGGGGAAGCGAATGACTGGCACTTCACCCATATCAATTCGCTGGCGCTGTCGGGCGCTGCGATCTTCTGCATCGAGGCCACTGCGGTGGAGGCGAGCGGGCGCATCACGCCGGGGTGTCTGGGCCTGTGGAACGACGCCACCGAAGCCGCGCTGAGGCCGATCCTCGCCTCGGTCCGCAAGCGCTCGAAGACGGCTGTCATGATCCAGCTCGCCCATGCCGGCCGCAAGGCGTCGAGCCACACGCCGTGGGACGGCGGCCAGTTGATCTCCGTCGCCGAAGGCGGCTGGCGCGCGGAGGGGCCATCGGCCATTCCGCACAAGGAAGGCGAGACGCCGCCGCTGGCGTTCGATGCGGCGGGACTTAAGCGCGTGCGCGAGGCGTTCGCCACGGCCGCGAAGCGCGCCGAGCGGCTCGGCATCGACGCTATCGAGGTGCATTCCGCCCACGGCTATTTGCTGCATCAGTTCCTGTCGCCGATCGCCAACCAGCGCACCGACCAGTATGGCGGTAGCTTGCAAAACCGCATGCGCTTCCCGCTCGAAGTGTTCGACGCGGTCCGCGCGGCGTTTCCGCACGACAAGCCGGTGGGATTGCGCGTCTCCTCGACCGATTGGGTCGAGGGCGGCTGGGATCTGGCGCAGACCATCGAATTTGCGCTTGAGCTGAAAAAGCACGGCGTCGACTGGATCGACGCGTCCTCGGGCGGCGTTTCGCCGCTGCAAAAGATTCCGCTCGGCCCCGGCTACCAGGTGCCGTTCGCGCAGGCGATCAGGGAGGCCACAGCGCTGACCACCATCGCCGTTGGCCTGATCACCGAGCCGAAGCAGGCCGAGGAAATCGTGGCGTCCGGCAAGGCCGACATGGTCGCGCTCGCGCGCGCCATGCTCTACGACCCGCGCTGGGGCTGGCACGCCGCCGCCGAACTCGGCGGTGAAGTTTATGCGCCGCCGCAATACTGGCGCTCGCAACCCTCGACGCAGAAAGCGCTGTTCGGCGCGACCACGTTCGGGACGAGATAGCTTCTTCCTTCTCCCCTTGTGGGAGAAGGTGGATCGCTGACGCGAAGCGGCAGCGAGACGGATGAGGGGTATGTCTCCGCGGATAGAGACCCCTCATCCGCCTTCGCTCCGCGAAGGCACCTTCTCCCACAAGGGGAGAAGGGAAGCAGGCGCACGCGACGCAGCTCCTCAATTCGGCTTCATCGCCGGCGCCACCGGGCGCACCTGCCAGAAGCGCAGCAGGCGGCGGGCGTTTTCGAGCGTCAGCCTGGCGTATTGCTCCCTGGCTTTCGCCAGTTCGTGGCGGCCCATGGTGCCGGAGGCGAAGCGGCTGTCGAGGACGGCCGCGACCGTTTCCCAGTTCAAGCCGGCGACGCGGCAGGGGATCAGCAAGCCGTCATCGCGCAGGCTTTGCATCACCGGGCGGATCACGTCGATGCTCGAGCCGGATAATTCGGCGAGTGCCGCCACCGTCTCGGCATACTTCCGCTCTTTCGCAAATCCAAGCAACGCCGGCTCGTTGAGCTTGCCGTGCCTGGCGAGCGCGGCAACAAAACGGCCGGCGGCGGCGAAGTCGCGGGTGCGCGACATTTCGCGGTTGGCGCCGGAGGCGGCAGTCGCGATCGCGCTGCGGATTTCCTCGAACAGATGCGGCGGCGCGCGCGACAGCAGCCGCGCGTGGACGGCATCGGTGGCGTTGCGCAGCAATTGCTGCCGCAGCTCGACCGGCAGATCGACGCGCACGCCGGTTTCGACCGCAAGCTCAGGATCGGTTTCGGCCTGCTTCAGCACGATGGCATAGCCGCCCGCCGACATCCGCGCGCCGGGATTGGCAACAAGCCGCCGGCTGACGGACGGGTAGTGCCGCTTCAAGAGCGCGTCGGTGACGATCTCGGTCAACCACCAGCGCCCGGAAATTGCCAGGAGATGCTGCTCGCCTTTGGTTTGCGCGAGCTCCACCAGATCCTCCGGCGTCAGCCGCGCGGATCCGTCAGCACCGGACGCGCCACCGCAATCTCATCATGCCGCGCCAGCCTTCGGATCACGCCAGGCGGCGCCTGCTTGACGGAAGCAAGCTGCGTGCTCATCTCGGCCAGCGCCACGCGGGCAGAGACATCGGCCAGCGCGCGGATCTCGATGGTCTTGATCAGCCGTTCCAGCACGTCGCCGAACAGCTCGATCTGCTCGCCGGTGTAGCCGTCAGCCTGCAGCAGGAACAGGTCGGTGACCCGCCTGACGGTTTCGAGATGTTTGTCCGCCGAGGCGGCCTTGATGGCGGCCTCGACTTCGTCGGCGATGGATCGTTCTAGCATCGCTCATCCTGAGCGGTTGGAGCCGGTTCTGGCAGATGGGCGAGGATAGGGAGCAGAGTTTAACGTTCCGTAAACCATTTGGGGCAAAGCGCGGCGGGAGCGGGATATTGCGGAGTGGAAGCGGTGCGAGGGGTGTTGCGTACCCAACCATCCCCGCGTCGTCCGCGCTTCTGCTCGGGCATGACGAGGGAATGAAAAGGCGACGCTCTGCTTCTTCCTTCTCCCCTTGTGGGAGAAGGTGCCTTCGCGGAACGCGAAGGCGGATGAGGGGTTCTCTCCGCGGAGACAGACCCCTCATCCGTCTCGCTGCCGCTTCGCGACAGCGATCCACCTTCTCCCACAAGGGGAGAAGGGAAGGGACGTAGCGTGATGCCGCGTCTTCGTCATTGCGAGCGAAGCGAAGCAATCCATTTCGCCGCGAAGAAGCATGGATTGCTTTGTCGCCTCGCTCCTCGCAATGACGGCTGGATGACTACGCTTCCGCCGCTTCCTCCTCCGCCGCACCCTGCGTAGCCGGCTGCACCGGCATCGGGAACGTCTCGAACTTCATCGGCATATTCACCGGCCGGTAGCTCGGCATCGCTTCCATGCGTTTCACCGCGGACTCGTGAATCGTGGCTCCATCAGGAATGAAGCGCGGCTCGGCGTCCGGGATGTAGAAGCCGAAATACGTCTTCCGCGCCGGCCATTCCTTGTACTTCGCGCTCTTCGGCAAAAATTCGAGGATCCACCACGCGCCGCGCAGCGACTCGTGCAGGTTGCCCTTCACGTCGGGCGGGACGTAGGAGAACGCGCTGCCCTTGCGCTGCACGCCCCAGGCGAGCTGGTTGACGGTCGCCTGGTTGACCTGCAGTCCGCTTTTGACCGCTTCGTCGATCATCCAGAGCAGCGGATATTTCGACAGCCCGCTTTCAATTTCCGGATAGCCGCCGCCGATATCGGCATGCACGCCGGCGAACCACACCTGCAGGATATCCTGCGGCTTGGCGTTGATGTCGTTGAAGCGGACGGGCTTGAAGGTCTGCGGGTCGTCCACTTCTTGGGGCGGAACATGCAGCGCCGCTCGTCGATTGAAATGGCTTGCCGAAAAGTCTGCACGCTGGGATTCCACAGCGTAAAGGCGAGCTCTTCCAGGCTCGGCCAATAGAAGCGATCGGGGCGCGGCACGATCACGCTTGCGACCGTATCCCAGACGCCGACAAAACGGATGGTGGGCGAGCGCGACGAGGTGATGCGCGCGAATTGCGCGGCATTGTCGAACGGCGATTGCGGCAGCGACTCTTCGCCTTCGCCGGCATCGGTGAGCGCCTTCAGCTCGGCGCGCAGCTTCGGCGCCTCGTCGCTGGAGAACTGCTTGTAGGCGATCAGGCCTGAGCCTGCGAGATTGACCTGCTCCGGCGTGATCAGCCCGACCTTGTGGATCAGCCCCGCCAGCACCCGCACGGTATAGGCGCCGCGGGAAAAGCCGAACAAATAGATCTGGTCGCCCTTCTCGTAAGTGTTGACCAGGAATTCGTAGGCCGCGAGCACATTGTCATCGAGCCCATAGCCGGTGGCGAGCCCCAGGATCGCGTTAAAATCCTGCCGCAGTCTGCGCCACGCATCCGGCCGCGCCAGCGTGCCGACCCCGGATCGTAATAGACGAGCTGCCGCGGCGTCGTCTTCTCCGTCTTGCGCAGGCAGCGATAGAGCTTGAGAACGTTGGAAATGTTCTCGGAGATCTCGTTGCCGGTGCCGTCGCAGCAGATGATGATGTTTCGCATGGCGATTCCCCAGTACCACCTCAGCGAGCATAGCAGGTTTTGGGGAGCTTTGGATGACGCCGCGAGCGCCTGACGCGCTTCGTCTACGGCATTCCTGGCGCGAGAGACCGCGGGCCCTTGTCAGGCGGCCTCCGTGACCGCGCAGATCTTCAGATGCACACCCGTTTCTTCCTGCAACGCGCCGATGACGCCGAGCAGGTTCTCGGCGGTAGGGTTGCCGTCCGGCCCGAACATGCGCATCAGGCTCTTTGGTGAACGCCCCAGCACCTTGCCCAGCCGGTCGAATCCAACAGTTGCGTTGATATAGGCGCGCAGCGCGGCGCGGCCCTGATCGGTCTCGCCCTGCAGCAAGGCCTGCACCGCCTCCTGGAACAGTGCCCGGCGGAAGGCGGGCTCGCGCTCCGCCCGCGCCCGCACCGTGTCGCGAAAATTCCGGGTCAGTGCCATGGCGTCATCCTTCGCGCTTGCGCTTCTTGTAATCGCGCCAGCGGCGAAGCGCGGCATCGATGTCGTTTTGCTGCCTTCGCTTGGTGCCGCCGCCGAGCAGAATGACCAGCACCTTGCCGTCCCAGCCGAAATAAATGCGATAGCCGGGACCGCGATTGATCTTCAATTCGGCCGCGCCTTCACCGATCGGCTTGACGTTCGAGGTGTTGCCCGGCTAGCCGCTCAATCGCGACCGTCACGCCAGCCGCCGCCTGCACGTCGAGACCGTCGGACCATCGTCGGAAGGGACTGCTACCTTCCGCGACATATTCCTCAATCCGGATCATTTGGTATCATATATGTTACTATATTGCAAGGAGGATCGAGCTGGGAGCCGCGTCCTGCGGCAGTAGCGCCAGCGTGCCGACGCCGAGATCGTAATGAATGAGCTGCCGCGGCAGGGCCTTCTCCGTCTTCCGCAGGCAGCGATAAGTGCTCTTTGTAATCGACTTGTATCGCTTGATACCTACGGTAGGGGATACTTTCGATCACCAGATTGCCAAAGGCGATCATAAGTATCTCGAACCGCAGTGAACGCATCAGTAATTTGGGTCACTACGGCTGGAGCCTTTCGTATCCTCTCGCCTGAGTCGCGGACACCGTGTCCCAATGCGAGATTACGGCAACCGCTCTGCCAATCCATCCGAGATTTTCTGACGTATTGTGATGTAAGGTTGCGTAGGGTGGCTGCGAACGAATAATGTCCTCCAATTCAGCCAGCAAATCCTCGTCTTTCACACCCGCCGCTCTATCCCCCAAAATCAATGTCCCGGGAAAAGAATTCGTATTCACCATCTACAATGCGAACACGCCAACTTTCACCGCTGCGACTAATTCCACCATTCAAGTAGTCAAGCGGAACAGCTTCGATACTCTCGAAAGTGCTTTTTGGCGTGAGGCTATTTGCTCGAAAATATTCAGCGCGGAGTTGCTCTACTAGCCGTAGCTTTGGCTCGTAGCCCGCGCCGGCACCGCCGCGACCGTACTTTCGCATTTCCGGATCAACTGGAAGGCCCATTTTTCGTTGATACACCTCATACCCCGACTGGCTGGCGCTCTCCAGACGCCGTAATCTCCAGCCGCGCCGCCGCTCCCACCCACTGCCATGCCATCGCCGGAAACTTCAGCGCCTCCGCCTGCCCCGCCTGATCGAGTTTCCCTGCTGGGCCGCCTGGACCTCAATTGCTGTCCCCGAACCACCCACTTTGGCGTCCCCGCCCTTGCCGCCCACACCCTGCACAGTTGGCAGCTGTTCCTGTCTTGGTGGCACAGCTTCATTCTTTAGATGGTCGATATAGAAGTACACGGCCCCTCCCACACACAACGCAGCAAGGAGAAAAAGCGCTACTGCATTAAGGGGTGGTTTCATATGCGGAGGAAGAAACTCCGAGAGCATAACAATCCCACCGGCAACAATGTCGGACAACGCCACCGCGCTCGGGACTGCCGGGATGACATATTGAAGGGCTGGCGTAAGAACCGTCACGCCCAACGCGAGATAAAATCCGTTGTCCATTCATAAGGCCTTCGATGGGGCAATACGCTTGGCCCGCAAACGAGCCGCGATACTAGGCGGAATCACAATCTAAGCGTTCAATCCTGCAATAAACAAGGCAATGAATACCCGTTGTTCAAATCCTAATTATCCGTTTGCTATACGGACAAGCAGGATACAATCTCAGGTTTGATCGGCCCAAACAAAAACGGCCGGGTCTTTCGACCCGGCCGTTTCAAACTCTGATCCGCCGATGTAGCTAAACTCAGCTCGCCTTCTTCACGTACACCGGCTTGCCGACCTTCTTCTCGATCGCGCGCTTGAGATCCAGCGCGCGGGGCGAGCACGTCGGCCTTGGCCTTGATCAGGTAGGCATCGAGGCCGCCATTGTGGTCGACGCTCTTGAGCGCGTTGGTCGAGACGCGCAGGCGCACGTTGCGGCCGAGTGCGTCCGAGATGAAGGTGACGTTGCACAGGTTCGGCAGGAAGCGCCGCTTGGTCTTGATGTTCGAGTGGCTCACCTTGTGGCCCACCTGGGGGCCCTTGGCCGTCAGTTCGCAGCGCCGGGACATCTTGCAAATCCTCTTCCATCCCCGCCATAGGCAAGCGCATGTCGCGGCTGCGCGGGGGTCCAAAATCGCGTCCATTTCCAGGAACCGCGGACGTATAGGGGGAGACGGCTGGACCGTCAAGGTTTTTGGGCCCGGGTCGGGGTCTGGGTCCCCCGTCCCGCGGCTCCAAATAGCGAGTTTTTAGGGGTTCCAGCAGCCTGGGCGAACCATATAAACGGCGTAATCCCCGCCGACATCATAGGATTGCCATTTGATAGGGACTTTGCCGGCCGAACGCGGGCCGCCATGCGGTCCAGGGCGTGCTTTTCGCCAAAACCCGCGTTGTTTGCCGGATATTTCAGACTAAATGACCATTAGCTCGCGCCGATCCCGGGACCCGCATTACGTGACCACCACCAGCGCCCTTTCGCCCAAGGCCATTTCGCCCAAGGTCTTGTCGTCCCGTTCAGGGCTCGTTTTCAGCCTGTGCGCCGGGGCGTGGCTCGCGCTTGTGCCGGAGGCGGCTTTCGCGCAAGGGCGGCTGGACGCGCAGTACGAGGCGACGCTTGCCGGCATCCTGGTCGGCAAGGGGACCTGGACCATCGAAATTGGCGACGACGCGTTTTCGGCCACAGCCCAAGGCGGCACCGCCGGGCTGTTGAAGGCATTTTCCGGCGGCTCCGGTTCCGGCGCCAGCCAGGGCCGCGTCGTCAATGGCGCGCTGGTCGCCAACGCCTATACCGCCACGACAGCCACGCAGAAGAAGTCCGAAACCATCCGCATGGTGCTGGCCAATGGCGGCGTGAAGGATTTTTCGATCGATCCGGCGCCGCCGGTCGATCCCGATCACATCGTCGTCACCGAGGCGCACCGGAAAAGCGTGCTCGATCCTATGACCGGCTCGATGCTGCGGGTGCCGGGCAATGGCGAGATACTGACGCCCGATTCATGCCGCACCGGCGCGGGCATTTTCGACGGCCGGCTGCGCTACGATCTCAAGCTCGATTACAAGCGCATGGAAACGGTCAAGGCCGAGAAGGGCTATCACGGCCCCGCGCTGGTCTGCGCGATCTATTTCACACCGGTCGCGGGCTATATCCCCGATCGCCCCGTGATCAAATATCTCGCCAACGAGCGCAGGATCGAGATCGCGTTCGTGCCGATCGCGGGCACCCGCGTCCTGGTTCCGTTCCGCATGACCATCCCGACGCCGTTCGGGCCGGCGATGCTGGAAGCGACGTCGTTCGTGACGACCGCCGCGCCGCCGAGGGTTGCGAAGACGCAGTAGGGATTACGCCGTCATTGCCGGGCTTGACCTGGCAATCCATCTACTTCGGAAGAGTCCTCTTTTGATGGATGCCCGGGTCATCTAGCGCGAAGACGCGCTTCGCGCTTCTGCCCGGGCATGACGAGCGGAGGAAAACGCCCCGACTCATCGCTTGACTCTTGCCCACTTCTGATTCGACTCCGCACCCGCTTTTTCTTTAAGGATTTGACCGGAAACCCCGATCTTGTGGAGCCGCAGCAAACTTGATCTAGTGCCGCCTCAATCGCACCAACGCGAGATGTTGCGGTGAACGTATCGGGTCTCGGGAGGAGTCAGCGATTCGGACGCGATTCGTTCCAGACTCGTTCCAGACCTTAAGCCGCGACCGCATCGCCGTCGCATTATGAAACAGAATCGGCGGAAATGGCGCCGAGGGATCAGAGGTCTTCCGTCATTGCGAGCGAAGCGAAGCAATCCATCGGGCCGCAAAGGAAGAATGGATTGCTTCGTCGCTTGCGCTCCTCGCAATGACGGCTGAATTCCAGGCAATCAAAGAAACACCTGCAAATTATGGCTTTCTCACCTTCCACGTTCGCACACGAACGGGCTCCCGGCGCCGGTGTTACCGCGGTGCTCGGGCCGACCAATACCGGCAAGACGCATCTGGCGATCGAGCGGATGCTGGCGCATTCGTCCGGCGTGATCGGCCTGCCGCTGCGGCTACTCGCGCGCGAGGTCTACAACAAGATCGCGGCTCGCGCCGGAGCAGGAGCCGTGGCGCTGATCACCGGCGAGGAGAAGATCAAGCCGAAAAATCCGCGCTACTGGGTCTCCACCGTCGAGGCGATGCCCAGGGATATCGACGTCTCGTTTCTCGCCGTCGATGAAATCCAGATCGCGGCGGATCTCGAACGCGGGCATGTCTTCACTGACCGCATCCTGCATCGCCGCGGCCGCGACGAGACGCTGCTCTTGGGCGCTGCGACCATGCGCCCGATCATCGAGCGGCTGCTGCCCGGCGCGTCCATCGTCACCCGGCCGCGACTGTCGCAGCTCGAATTCGCCGGCGATCGCAAGATCACGCGCCAACCAAGACGGACCGCGATCGTCGCGTTCTCCGCCGATGAAGTCTACGCCATCGCCGAATTGATCCGCCGCCAGCACGGCGGCGCTGCTGTCGTATTGGGCTCGCTCAGCCCACGCACACGCAATGCGCAGGTCGCGATGTTCCAGAACGGCGATGTCGATTATCTCGTCGCCACCGATGCCGTCGGCATGGGGCTGAACCTCGACGTCGATCATGTGGCGTTTGCGTCCGACCGAAAGTATGACGGCTACCAGTTCCGCCGCCTGAATCCGTCGGGTTTGCGCAGATCGCGGGCCGTGCCGGCCGCGCCACGCGTAACGGTACTTTCGGCACCACGGGGCGTTGCGCGCCGTTCGAGCCGGAACTGGTGAACGCGCTGCAGAACCACACCTTCGACAGCGTCAAAATGCTGCAGTGGCGCAACTCAAACCTGGATTTCTCCTCGCTCGGCTCGTTGCAGGTCTCGCTGGCGCTCTCGCCCGACCATGAAGTTTTGACCCGCGCGCCGATTGCGGAGGATTTGCGCGTGCTCGATCATGCGGCACGCGACGGCGAGGTGAGGGACATGGCCCACGGCGCGGCCGCCGTGGAAAGGCTGTGGGACGCCTGCCAGATCCCGGATACCGCAGGCTGGCGCCCGCCGCCCATGCCGAGCTCGTGACCACGCTGTACGGGTTCCTGATGAAAAGGGGCCGCATTCCCGACGCATGGTTCGCCGCCCAGGTCGAGCAGGCCGACCGCGTTACCGGCGATATCGACACGCTGTCGGGCCGGATCGCGCAAATCCGCACCTGGACCTTCGTCGCCAACCGGCCGGACTGGCTTTCCGACCCCGATCACTGGCAGGGGATCACCCGGGAGGTCGAAAATAAATTATCCGATGCGCTGCATGAACGGCTTACGGAGCGTTTCGTTGACCGCCGTACCAGTGTATTGATGCGCCGCCTGCGGGAGAACAGTGTTTTGAATACGGAAATCGGTAAAACCGGCGAAGTGATCGTTGAAGGCCATGCAATCGGCCGCCTCGACGGATTCACCTTTGCGCCAGATGCGGCAGAAGCCGGCTCGGATGCGAAAGCCTTGCAGGCGGCGGCACGAACAGGTGCTGGCCGGCGAGATCGACGCGCGTGCCGAAAAACTTAGCGCCGCCCCCGACGACCAGTTCGTGCTGACGTCCGACGGCACCATCCGCTGGACCGGCGACGCCGTGGCAAAACTCGTTGCGGCCGACGACGCGCTGCATCCGCGCATTCGCATCATTGCCGACGATCGTCTCTCCGGCGCGCCGCGCGAGGCCGTGCAGACGCGGCTCGATCTGTGGCTGAAGACGCATATCGAAAAGCTGCTGGGGCCGCTGTTCGGGCTCTCCAAGGCCGAGGACATCACCGGCATCGGGCGCGGCATCGCGTTCCAATTGGTCGAGGCGCTCGGCGTGCTGGAGCGCTCCAAAGTGGCCAACGAGATGAAGGATCTCGACCAGGCCTCGCGCGCCGCTTTACGCAAATACGGCGTGCGGTTCGGCGCCTATCCACATCTATTTCCCGGGGCTGCTGAAGCCCGCGGCGCGGGCGCTGGCCTCGCTGCTGTGGGCCGAGAAGCAGGACAATGTCGACATGTCCGCGCTATCGGGCGCGCAGCATCTGGCGTCAAGCGGGCGGACGTCGTTTCCCGTCGACAAGTCGCTGCACCGCGATGCCTATCGCGTGCTCGGCTATCGCCAGTGCGGCGAGCGCGCGGTGCGCGTCGATATCCTGGAACGTCTCGCCGATCTGATCCGTCCCGCGCTGGCGTGGCGCGAGTTCGCCCGGCGAAAAGCCGACCGGCGCGTTCGACGGCCGCGGCTTCGTGGTGACGCAGGCGATGACCTCGCTGACGGGATCGGCCGGCGAAGATTTCGCCTCGATCCTGCGCGCGCTCGGCTATCGCATGGACCGCCGTCCGCCATTGCCGCCAAAACCTGCGCCTGCGCCGGTGGAAGTGGTCGAGACGGTCTCCGCCGAAACGCCGCCTGTCGAGGCGACCGCCGAGACGACGGCAGGGCGCCAGCCGAAGAAGCCGCTGCCGAACTGCCTGTCTCCAGCAATCTGATTTCGGGCGATCCGTCGCCATCGGCAGCGTTGCTGCCCAATGTCCACGCCGGTGCCGCAGGTTATCGAAGCGCCTGCGGCTGCGGTTGAAGCTGCGCCGGTCGAAGCCGCGCCAGAGCCCGTGGCCGTAGAAGCGCCCGTCGAAGCCGCGGCAGAGCCCGCGGCTGCAGAGGCCCCAGTTGCGGAAGCGCTCGCGGAACAGGTGACGGCGGAAACGGCAAGCGCGCCGGAAGCTGTGGCAGAACCTGCGGCCGCAAGCGAAGCTGCACCGGTTGAAGCCGCCACCGAAGGCAAGCCGGATACGCTGGCTGAGCCTGCGCTGGTCGAAGTCTGGCGGCCCGGCGGCCGCTCGGACGAGCGTCGCCCGCATCATGACCGCAACCGACAGCGTCATCACGGCCGCCCGCAAGAGGGCGCGCAAGCCGCTGCAGCCGGCGAAGGCGGCGAGGTGCTCCGCGCGAGCAGCGCCATCGTCGTGGCCGCCGCAGCAACGAGTTCCGCAAGCCCCGCGAGGGCGCACCGGCGGATGCCGCCGCTGCACCGGCAGCAGAGGGCGCGCCCGCGACCGAAGCGCGTCAGGATGCCGGGCGCCCCTCCCGCGAGCGCATCGAGGGCAAGGGCCGCGATCGCGACAGCGATAGCCGCCGCGACAAGTTCGATCGCAACAAGGGCGACCGCAACAAGGGCGATCGCGACCGCGGCTCACGCGACAAGGGCCGCGATTTCGGCGGCCGCGACAAGGGCGGACGAGACAAGCGTGACTCCGGCCCGTCGCACCGTCAGTGGGCGACCAGCGCGGCGCCGCGCGGCGCGATCGTCCCGCCGATCCCAATTCACCGTTCGCCAAACTGGCGGCGCTGAAGGAACAGCTCGCGGGCCGTAAGGAATAGCCAAAGCGTTTTCAAGCGAAGTGGATCCCCCTTCGCTTCAAGCGCGTCCAAAAATAACTACGAGCAGGTCGTTGGAGCGGCAGCGTCTCGATAAGTGGCTGTGGCATGCGCGGGTGGTGAAGGCCCGCACCTCGGCTGCCGCCCTCGTCGAGGCCGGTCACGTCCGCATCAACGGTGTGCGCGAACAAGCGCCGGGACATGCGGTGAAGATCGGCGACGTGCTCACCATCGCGCTTGATCGCAGCGTCCGCGTCCTCAAGGTGGCCGGATTTTCCGAGCGGCGCGGCAACGCTGCGGCCGCGCGCGTGCTCTACGATGATTTGCAGAACGGCAAAGAATAACTATCTGCACGAGGCTGGCGGGGAGGCCTGAAAGCGGCGGCTTGAAGCGCCTTGCTTCCCTTGCGGCAGCGCACTTCATGCGCTACGCAAACCCCGGAAAACTGATCCGTTTCGGAGCCTTGTTCGGAGCCCTGGATGACTTACGTCGTCACTGAAGCCTGCATCAAATGCAAATATACCGACTGCGTTGAAGTCTGTCCCGTCGACTGCTTCTACGAGGGCGAGAACATGCTGGTCATCCATCCGGACGAATGCATCGACTGCGGCGTTTGCGAACCTGAATGCCCTGCCGACGCCATCAAGCCCGACACCGAGCCGGGGCTGGAGAAGTGGCTCGAGGTCAACACCGAGTACGCCAAGAGCTGGCCCAACATCACCCAGAAGAAGGATGCGCCGTCCGACGCGAAAGAATTCGAGGGTGTGGAAGGCAAGTTCGAGAAATATTTTTCCAAGGAACCTGGCGCCGGCGACTGATTCGCCAGCCATCTCGCTGAAAAGTTGAGCCCGTTTCGGACCTGATCTGAACCTAACTAAGCCTGCTGATTTAACCCTGTTGACCGACTTATGGCCGAAAGGACCCCGTAAAGGTCCGGAACCGGGCGTAAATCATTGATTTTTGCGGAAAATGTGCTATATTGGGCACATTATAAAGCCGAACCTGGCCATGCGTATCTTTGGCCCCGGTGGGTTCCCGTAAAACATCGAACAGGGGCGTGGCAGTTCCGCGCGCAGGCTGTGTCACAGAAAACGCGTAAAAAAGAGTGCTTCCAAGACCATCAAAAAAGCCGCTCCGGCCAGCCGCAGCGCAACCAAAGGCCGTGCCAAGGCGTCCGTGAAGGTCGCCAGGAAGGTTGCGGCCACAAAGTCCTCAAAGAACAAAAGAAGCGCAATGTCAGAAAAGACTGCCAAAACTGCCGCGAAAGCGACGGGCTCGAAGGCCACTGCTTCGAAGGTCGCCGCTTCGAAGGTCGCTGCCAAGACCCCTGTGAAAGCCGCTCCCCCGAAAGTCGCTCCCAAGGCCGCCGTTGCGCCGAAGGCTGCCGCCAAGCCGGTCGCCACCGCGCCGCGCGTCGAGGAGCCGAAGAAGGTCGTGACCCAGCGTCAGGGCTTCAGGGCCAATGAATTCGTGGTCTATCCCGCTCACGGCGTTGGCCAGATCCTGGCCATCGAGGAGCAGGAGATCGCGGGCGCCAAGCTTGAGCTGTTCGTGATCAATTTCATGAAGGACAAGATGACGCTTCGCGTGCCGACCGCCAAGGTCGCCAATGTCGGCATGCGCAAGCTGTCCGAGCCGGCGCTGGTCAAGAAGGCGCTCGAGACGCTCAAGGGCCGCGCGCGCGTCAAGCGTACGATGTGGTCGCGCCGGGCGCAGGAATACGAAGCAAAGATCAATTCGGGCGACATCGTCGCGATCGCCGAAGTGGTCCGCGATCTCTACCGCTCGGAATCGCAGCCCGAGCAATCCTACAGCGAACGCCAGCTCTATGAAGCCGCGCTCGACCGCCTGTCGCGCGAAATCGCCGTCGTCCAGCATTCGACGGAGACCGAAGCGGTGAAGGAAATCGAAAGCCAGCTCGCCAAGAGCCCGCGCCGCGGCGCCAAGACCGAGGCGACCGCCGAGGGTGAAGCCGACGAAGCCGATGTCGAAGCCGACGGTGACGACGCAGCCGTGGCGGATGAAGCTGCCTGAAAGGGTTCGACGGATTGAAATCAAAAGCCCGGTCGCGAGACCGGGCTTTTTGTTTGGAATGTAGTTGCAGCTTGTTTGGGGTGTAGTTGCAGCCGGGCTTTCGTCGTCGCCCGTGCGAACCCCGGGCCCATAACCACTGGGCGACGTTGCCCAGCGAAGGCGTCGGCCCGATTGCCTTACAATAACCGCCGCGGCGTATGGGTCGGTCAGCCGGCGAGCAAACTCAATCCACCACGATCTTCACGCGGTCCCTTGGCTTGACCTGGGCGTGCTGGTCGAGGCCGTTGAGGATGCGAAAACGTTCGGCGGGGCGGTCGATGCCGGACATGCGGTGGGAGAGCGATTCCACGGTGTCGCCGGGTTGCACGGTGATGACCTTGATGCGCAACGGCCGGGCGGCCTGGATCTCCTCAAGCGTCAGGCGGCGGAACGAGTTGACGGTCTCGCGCGCGTTGCGCTCGCTCTCGGTGGTGCGCTGCTTGGCGGCGAAGATGAAGCGGTAGACGTCGCTGCCGTAGCGCAGCGCAAGACCTTGAACTGCCATTGATCGCCACTGGCCGAGGCGGCAGCCACCGGAAAACCGTTGATGGTGAGGTCTTCGGTCGAAGCCTTGTCGACGCCTTCCATCCAGCCGGAGTTGAGATAGTCGGCAAGCGACTGCTCGGCCGGCACGCGCACAACGTCGAAGCGCATCGCCTGCGTGCCGCCCTCGCGCACGCCAATCACGGCCTGCGCGGTGTTATCCAGCGTGAACGTCTCGGGCGCGGCGAAGGTGAAGCCGAGCTTGGGATGCAGGAAACGCCGCCCGCGCACGAAGCCTTCGCTCGGATCCTCGCCATAGACGATGTTGTCGATCGCGGCGAGATAGGTCTCACGGTCGCGCTCGCCGCCCTGGGGCGAGGTGTATCGCCGGGCGCTGGCCTGCGCATTCTGCACGCGCTCGGGCGTCGCCGGGTGCGACGACAGGAAATCTTGCGCGCGCGGATCGAGCGAGGTCTTGCCGGCCTTCAGCGCCGCGTTCCGTTCCATCGCCGAGAGGAAGCGCGCCGCGCCATAGGGATCGAAATGGGCGCGGGCCGAAATGCCGACGCCGATGCCGTCGGCCTCGAATTCCTGCGCGCGCGAGAAGCTCGCCATCGTCAGCTTGGTCTTGGCCAGCGCCAGCGCCGTGAGATCCGGATCGTTGCTCATGTCGGTGACGACACGGGTCACCACCGCCGCCTGTCGCGCCTGGTCTTCCCGGATCGAGGCGTGCTTCGCCAGCACATGCGCCATCTCATGGCTCAGCACCGAGGACAATTCCGAGGTGTCGCTGGCGAGCGCGACCAGGCCGCGCGTCACATAGAGCTGCCCGGTCGGCAGCGCGAACGCGTTCACGGCGCCGGAATTGAGGATCGTCACGCGATAGGCCTGGTCGGGACGGTCGGACGCCGCGACCAGCCGGTCGACAGTCTTGCCGATCAACGCGCTCAGCTTCGGATCGTCATAGGCGCCGCCATAGGACGCGAGGATACGCTCATGCTCGCGCTCGCTCGCTGGGGTCTGCGCGACAGTGCGGCTCGCCTTCGGCGCCGGCGTAGCGGGAGCAGCGGTATCGAGCCGTCCCATATTGCCGCAGGCCGAAAGCGTGAAAGCGACGCACAACAGCGCCGGCGCAACCCAAAGGCGGCAGCCAGTCTTTCCTTCGCGCCGTGCTGCACGATGTGTCAAATCAGCCACTGCGATCACGATCCGATTGGTCCAACCGGATTATGACCCATCCCATTGTTTGCGCATGACCCTCTTGAAAACCGGTGCCCAGTTTTCGGATCACGTGCTAGTTCCCGCCCAGCACCTCAATTTGCCCCACCCGCAGCAGCTCAATCCGTGGTCCTTCCCGCGACCAGACAAAGCCGCGGACACGAATCCGTCGATTTTCGAGCGACTTAGGTCCAAGTCCAGCGGTCTCAAACGCCGGTATGGTGCGCCTTGAAATAGTCGCAGCAAAGTCCCGTGTCCAGTTCCGTCCGAAATTCAGGTAGGTCACCGCCCCCGCCTGCCGAACCGACAAAACCTTGCCTTCGACCACCGTAAAGTGCCCCATCGCGGCCAGAATGTCGCCAGAACTTTCGGCGTTTTTTATGGCCGTGGCCTCGGACCAAATTCCCAATTTGGCCTGCCGCGCAGTTCCCTCAGCGGCGGCCAGGACTGCGGCGCAGTCCTTGTCGGTCACATCGGCTGAAACCAGCGCCTCGCCGCGGCGAAGCAGTTCGCTCTGAACGGATGTTTCCATGCCCGTCGCGAGCACAAAGGCCGACTGGCGGCCGTAGCGGTCCGGCGCGTCGTCTTCGCCAAGCAGCGTCACGTGGCGGCCGCCGACGATGGCCGACAGCGCAGCTCGGCCCCGAGCCCTGTCCGTTCCAGCGCGCTCGATCCCGGCGAGACGGATCTCGCGGCCGTCATCGAGGCGAAAGCTTCGTCCGTCGATCACGGCGGCGACGCGCCCTTCGCCCTGCGGCTCGAACGCGCAGCCGGCGGCAGTCGCCTGTCCGCCAAAGGACAGCAGGACAGGGAAGACGAGCACAAGACCTGCCGCGGCGGATCGCCGGCAACGCAACACGATATCGGTCATAACGCTGCTCTCGATTCCGTCCATTCCTGCATACTCATCAGGTCAGTACTACCAGAGATTGCCCAGGCAGTGGGAGACGATGGAAGTCAACGGCATCGCGCATATTTTTCTCACCGCCTCGAATTACGAACGCTGCATCGTCAAGAGACGCTGCACCACGTCCGGGATACAGCGCATGTTGCCGTGTGTTGTTCATTCCGCTTAGCGGAAATCGCAGCGAAATCCGCTCGCGTCCGCGCCTTGCCGCTGTTGACACCATGCTGCATGATCGCGCCGAGCAGAATTTTAAAGCCGCAGGCAATGCGGTGCGTGAACGGGGAGGACTCCATGAAGAGAGTAGTTACAGGCATTGTCGCCGCAGCGCTGGCGATGTCGGCGACCGCGGCTTTGGCGCAAAGCAAGCCGCCGCTCAAGCTTGGCGGCATCCTCGATATGTCCGGGCTTTACGCCGATATCACCGGCGCGGGCAGCGAGACGGCTGCGAAGATGGCGGTGGAAGATTTCGGCGGCGAGGTGCTGGGACGCAAGGTCGAGATCGTTGCCGCCGATCACCTCAACAAGGCCGACCTTGCCGCCAGCATCGCGCGCGACATGCTCGACAACCAGGGCGTGGAGATGCTGTACGACGTGGCGGCGTCCGCCACCGCGCTGGCTGCCGGCGAGATCGCAAAGGCGCGCAGCAAGATCGTCATGTATAGCGGCCCGGCCTCGATCCGCCTCAGCAACGAGGCCTGCGGTCCCTACACCGTGCATTATGCCTACGACACGTTTGCACAGGCGAACGTCACCGGGCTCGCCACCGTGAAGTCGGGATTTGAAACCTGGTTCTTCCTGACTGCCGACTATGCCTTCGGCCAGGACCTGGAAAAGGATACCACCAACGTTGTGATGAAGTCCGGCGGCAAGGTGCTCGGAAGCGTCAAGCATCCGCTCAATACGTCCGACTTCTCCTCGTTCCTGCTGCAGGCGCAGAATTCGAAGGCCAAGGTCGTCGGGCTTGCCAATGCCGGCGGCGACACCATCAACGCCATCAAGCAGGCAGCGGAATTCGGGCTGACGCGAAGCGGCGGCCAGAAACTCTCGCCGCTTCTCGCGTTTGTGACCGACATCGACAGCGTTGGGCTGGAGACCGCGCAGGGCCTGTTGCTTGCGGAAGCCTTCTACTGGGACCTCAACGACGATACCCGCGCGTTTTCAAAACGCTTCACCGAGCGCGTCAAGCGTCCGCCGACCGCAGCGCAGGCCGGCGTCTATTCTTCCGTCGGCCATTACCTGAAAGCGGTGAAAGCCGCCGGCACCACGGATTCCGCCGCCGTCATGAAGGCCATGAAGGAGACGCCGGTCAACGACATGTTCGCCAAGAACGGCAAGATCCGCGAAGACGGCCGCATGGTGCATGACATGTATTTGTTCGAGGTCAAGAAGCCGTCGGAATCAAAAGCGCGCTGGGACTATTACAAGCTGCTGGCGACGATCCCCGGCAGCGAGGCGTTCCAATCGCTGGAAGCCTCGCGGTGTCCATTGGTGAAGAAGTGACAGCTTAAAGGTCGTCATTCCGGGGCGATGCGAAGCATCGAGCCCGAATCTCGAGATTCCGGGTCTGGTGCTGACGCACCATCCCGGAATGACGGCAATAACCAACAACAACGAAAGCACCTACCATGAGCACAAATGAAATGGTTCTCCAGAAGCTCGACCAGGGCTTGCTCACCATCACCATGAACCGCCCGGACCGGCGCAACGCGCTCAACCCGGACATGACGCGCGGGCTGGTGGAGGCGGCGCGGCGCGCGGCTGATGATCATGAGGTGCGCGCGGTGCTGCTGAAGGGCGCCGGCGGCACGTTCTGCGTCGGCGGCGACGTCAAATCGATGGCGGAGGGCAGGGCGCCGCTCGGCTTCGAGGCCAAGATGGCCAATCTGCGCCGCGGCATGGAAGTCTCGCGCATCCTGCACCAGATGCCGAAACCCGTGGTAGCGCAGGTGGACGGCGCCGCGGCCGGTGCCGGGCTCTCGATCGCGTTGTCCTGCGACATGCGCATCGCCAGCGCCTCCTGCAAGATCACGACTGCTTTCGCCAAGGTCGGATTGTCGGGCGACTATGACGGCACCTACTTCCTGACCCAGATGCTGGGCAGCGCCAAGGCACGCGAGCTTTACCTGATGTCGCCGGTGCTGTCGGCCCAGGAGGCCTACAATCTCGGCATGGTGACAAAAGTGGTGCCGGACGCCGAAATCGACGCCGAGGCGCACGATCTCGCGATGTCGCTGGCGCAGGGGCCGTCGGTGACGCTCGGCTACATCAAGCGCAACATCAACAACGCCGAGACAATGTCGCTGGAAGCCTGCTTCGACGCCGAAGCCATCCACCATTCGCGTTCGGGCGACACCGCCGATCACAAGGAAGCGGCGAAAGCCTTCGTCGAGAAGCGCAAGCCTGCATTTCAGGGCCATTGAGATGGCGCCCTATCTGAGGCTGCGGCAGATTTGCCTGGTGGCGCCGCATCTGGAGCCCGTGATTTCGGATATATCCGCCATCATGGGCCTCAACGTCTGTTACCGCGATGGCAACGTCGCCAAATATGGCCTGGAGAACGCGCTGCTGCCCGTCGACACCATTCTGCTTGAAGTGGTGGCGCCGACCCGGCCGGGCACGGCGGCGGGACGCTTTTCTCGACAAGACCGGCGGCCGCGGCGGCTACATGGCGATCTTCTGCTGCGACGATCCCGACGCGCTCGGCAAGCACGCCAACGCTATCGGGGTGCGTACCGCGAACGTGATCACGCACGCGCCGTATCATGGCGTGCAACTGCACCCGCGCGATTGCCGCGCAGCCTTCATCGAGTTCAATCACACCGATGGCAGCGACGATGTTCTGGGGCCATATCCGCCGGCTGGGCCGGACTGGCAGAAAGCTATTCGGACGGATGTGACGCAGGCTCTGATTGAAGTCGAGATGCAAAGCCCCGATCCGCAAGGGTTGGCCGAGCATTGGGGGAAGATCACGGGCATTGCGGTCGGCAAGAATGCCGGCGGCGAACCCGAGTTGAAACTGCCCAATGCCGGCTTCCGTTTCGTCAAGGGCGCAAGCGATTTGATGAGCGGGTTGACGTTCAGGGTTGCCGATATCGCAAAAGTGCGTGACGCCGCGAAGGCGAAGGGCTGCAAGGTGTCAGGTGACAGTTTTGATCTCTGCGGCGTGAGGTTTCGGCTGGTGGCGTAAGGTAAAGGCGGCGGCGCGCTTCCCCTCTCCCCCTGTGGGAGAGGTGGTGGATCGAATGAGCGAAGCTCATTCGAGACGGGTGAGGGGTATGTTTCCGCGGAGAGAACCCCTCATCCGGCGCGGATTGCATCCGCGCCACCTTCTCCACCCCAACTCGGGTTTACCCGAGTTGGGCATTTGTCGAAGTCGGATAGATCCGACTTCGATGGGGGAAGGGAAACAGAGTTTGCGGAAAGAGACTGTGATCCATCAACGAGTCGTCCCTGCTTTCGCAGCGACGACGATAGACTTATTCCGGCCGCCCGGTCCCATCATTCAGCCAGCACGCCACCTCGTGCCGATCGCCGGCTTCGGCCAGCACCGGCCTTTCCACCTTGCAGCGGTCCATCACGTAGCGGCAGCGGGTGTGGAAGGCGCACCCGGATGGCGGGTTGATCGGGCTCGGCACGTCGCCGTCGATCATGGGTGCGAGGCGCTTGGCCTTGGGATCGGCGATCGGAACCGACGCCAGCAACGCCTGCGTATAGGATGGCGCGGATTGGCGAACAGTTCGGTCTTGTCCGCGATCTCGACGATGCGCCCGAGATACATCACGGCGACGCGGTGGCTGATATGGGCGACGACCGCGAGGTCATGGGCGATGAACAGATAGGAGAAATCGTTCTTGCGTTGCAGGTCGATCAATAGATTGATCACCTGCGCCTGGATCGATACGTCGAGCGCTGACACCGGCTCGTCGCACACGATCAGGCTTGGGCCGAGCGACAGCGCCCGTGCGATGCAGATGCGCTGCCGCTGGCCGCCCGAGAACTGATGCGGATAGTTCTTCATCTGGTCGGGCCTCAAGCCCACCTGCGCGAACAGCTCGGCGACCCGTTCCTGTTGCGCCCGACCGGTTGCAAGGCCATGCACGCTGAGCGGCTCGCCCACGATATCGCCCGCCGTCATGCGCGGATTGAGCGAGGCGAACGGGTCCTGGAATACGATCTGCATCGAGCGGCGATGCGGCCGCATCTCCGCCTTGCTGAGGCCGATGATGTCGGTGCCGTTCAGTTTGATGGCGCCGCTGGACGGCTCGACCAGCCGGAGCACGCTTCGCGCGACCGTCGATTTGCCGCAACCGGATTCGCCGACGAGCCCGAGCGTCTCACCCTTGCCGACGGAAAAGCTTACTCCGTCGACGGCGTGCACTGTGCCGACGCGACGTCGCAGCACGCCGCCGCGCACCGCGTAATGCTTGACGAGGTCGGTGACTTCCAGCAGGGGACGTTGATCGGTCATGGCGCGTCCACCGTTTCCGCCGCGCGCCAGCACGCCGCCAGGTGCTCGCCGAATTTGTGCAGCGGTGGATACTCGGCACGGCAGCGGTCGATGGCGAGGCTGCAGCGCGGTGCAAAGGCGCAGCCCGCCGGCAGGTTGGTCAGCGACGGCACCATGCCGGGAATCTCGGTCAGTCGCGCATCGGTCTTGGCTCCAAACGAAATCACCGCCGGCATCGAGGCCATCAGCCCCCTTGTGTAGGGATGCATGGGGTTGTCGAACAAATCCTCGACTGTTGCCTCCTCGACCTTCTTGCCGGCATACATCACGATCACGCGCTGTGCGGTCTGCGCCACCACGCCGAGATCATGCGTGATCAGGATCAAGCCGGTACCGAGCGTCTTTTGCAGATCGACGATCAGCGCCAGGATCTGCGCCTGGATGGTCACGTCGAGCGCCGTGGTCGGCTCGTCAGCGATCAACAGCGTCGGCCGGCAGGCCAGCGCCATCGCGATCATCGCCCGCTGCCGCATGCCGCCGGAGAGCTGGTGCGGATACTCGTGCGCCCTGCGTTCCGGCTCGGGGATGCGGACGAGGCGCAGCATCTCGACCGCCTTCGCCCACGCCTGCTTTGATGACATTTCCTGGTGCAGGCGGAGCACCTCGGTAATCTGGTCGCCGATCCGCATCACCGGGTTGAGCGAGGTCATCGGCTCCTGGAAAATCATCGAGATCTGGTTGCCGCGGATCTTGCGCATCTCGGCTTCGTCGAGGCCGAGCAGGTCGGTCCTTCCAGCGTCACGGAGCCGCCGACGACCCGGCCGGGCGGGTCGGGCACCAGCCGCATCACTCGACAGCGCGGTCACGCTCTTGCCGCAGCCGGACTCGCCGACGATTGCCAGGGTCTCGCCCCGGCGCACGGTGAACGACACGTCGTCGACCGCGCGAAACAGCCCCGAATTGGTGAAGAACACCGTTTGCAGGTTCCTCACGTCGAGAACCGTTTCTTCCGTCCGCACTTCGGTCATCAGCCGCGCTGCCTCGGGTCGAGGATGTCGCGGAGCGCATCACCGAACAAATTGGTGCCGAACACCGCAAGGCTGATCGCAACGCCCGGAAAGATCACGAGCCATGGCGCGGTGCGGACATATTCCGCCGCCGATTCCGACAGCATCCGTCCCCACGACGGATAGGGTTCTGGAATGCCGAGGCCGAGAAACGACAGTGACGCCTCGGTGAGAATGGTGGAGCCGAGTTGCGCGGTGGCCAGCACGATCAGCGGCGCCAGCGTGTTGGGCAGGACATGGCGGAATGCGATGCGGGTCTCGCTCATGCCGATCGACTTGGCGGCCTCGACGAACGGCTGCTCGCGCAGCGCCAGCGTGTTGGCGCGGATCACGCGGGCAACCGTCGGGATCAGCGGGATCGCAATCGCGATGATCACGTTCGGCAGCGACGGACCCAGTGCTGCCGTCATCACCAGCGCCAGTACCAGCAGCGGCAGGGCCTGCAGGATATCGGTAATGCGCTGGAATAGCAGGTCGATCCAGCCCGACAGATAGCCCGATGCGAGGCCGACGATAACGCCGATCGACGACCCCAGCGCCGTAGCGCCGATGCCGACAGCGAGGGATATGCGTGCGCCGTGGACAATCCGGCTCCAGACATCGCGGCCGAATGAGTCGGTGCCCATCCAGTGCTGTGCGTTGGGCGCGGCCAGCCGTTGCGCGGAATCGACGCTGAGCGGGTCGTAGCGGCAGATCAGATCGGCTGATATCGCCATCCAGACGAACAGCACCATAAGGAAGAGGCCGATCGTGCCGAGCAAGTAGCGTTGGGCGAGGAACGTCAGCCGGCGCCAGCCATGCGTCGAATGGGCGCCGGCGCGTCGCAGCTCGCTATCGTAGTTGATCGTGGCCAAGCGGCGGCTCCTAGTCGGTGTAGCGGATGCGCGGGTCGATCGCGGCGTAAAGCATGTCGACGGTGAAGTTTGCGACCACCACGACCACGGCGATCAGCATCACGAGGTTCTGGACGATCGGATAGTCGCGCCAGCGTAGCGCCTCGACCAGGAAGCGGGCGACGCCGGGTATATTGAATACGGTTTCGGTGACAATCAGCCCGCCGATCAGGAAGGCTGCCTCGATCCCGATCACGGTAATGACTGGAAGAATGGCATTCTTCAGGGCGTGGCGGTAATTGACGGAAGATCCAGAGGCGCCCTTGGCGCGCGGTGCGGATATAATCCTGTCGAAGGATTTCGAGCATCGAGGAACGCGTGATGCGCATTGTCAGCGCCGCGCTGCGAAAGCCGACGGCCATTGCCGGAACCGCATAGATCGCGAACGCCTCGGTCCAGGTTTTTGGGTTGGGGTTGTAGATCGGCATGCTTCCGAACAGGGAAACCGACGCCATCAGGATCAACAGCCCGAGCCAGAAGGAAGGCAACGACAGGCCGCTCAGGCTGACGACGCGCAGGGTATAATCAAGCCGCGACCCCTGATGGACGGCGCTGATGACCCCTAAGGGAATGCCGATCGAGGCGGAGAACAGCAGCGCCAGCGCCGCCAGTCGCGCAGTGATCGGAATTCGCGGCAGGATCTCATCCAGCGCCGGCTTTTCCGACACGTAGGAATAGCCGAGATCGCCGTGCAGCAGCCCGCCGATCCAATGCAGATACTGCACGTAGATCGGCAGATTGAGGCCCAATTCCTTTTCGAGATTGGCCTTGTCGGTGGGATCGACGAAGCCGGCGGCGTCGAACAGGATATCGACGATGTTGCCGGGGACCACGCGCAGCAGCACGAAAATGATGATCGAGATCCCGACCAGGGTCACGAGCATCAATACGAGGCGTCGCACGATGTAAGCAAACACCTGGCTGCTCTCCCTGGCCGGCTGGTTAGAGCCTTCCAGTTCCGATTGAATCAGAACCGACTCCAGCTTTTGTTTTGACGCGTTTTCTTCACGCGAACCCGGGGTCCACTTCGCTCGAAAACGCCAAGGTTGCGACTGGACCTTACTTGTCCATCCAGACGTCTTCGTAACGATAGCCGTTATAGGAGCTGTTCACCATGATGGTGATGCCCTTGACATAAGGCTGCCAGCACGAGCCCGCTCGGCTGTGCAAGATGATCGGCCGCGCCACATCTTCCTGGAGCTTCTTGTCGATTTCCCAGACCAGTTTCTTGCGCTTGGCAACGTCCTTTTCCATAGACTGCTGGTCAAACAGCTTCTCGATTTCCCTGTTGCAGTAGTTGGTATAGTTCCGCTCAGACCCGCAGGAATAGTTCTCGTAAAACGATTGGTCGGGATCGTCGACGGCATTGCCGGTGAGGTTGAGGCCGAGCGCATAGTCCTTGCGCGCGACTTTCGGGAACCATTGCGCGGTATCCACGACGTCGAGTTCGGCGTCGATATAGATGCTCTTGATCTGGTCGATCAGGATCACGGCGGGATCGCGGTAAATCGGGATGTTGCGTGTCGAGACCTTGACGGCGAGGCGCTTGTCCGGGCCGTAGCCCGCCTTCTGCATCAGCTTGCGCGCCTCTTCCCGGTTGGCGTTGATATCGGGGCCGTATCCCGGAATCGATTCCAGCATTTCCTTTGGCATCGCCCACAGCCCGCCCGGCGCCGGGAGCATGGTGCCGCCGATATCCGCCTGTCCTTCGAACATGATCGAGATGAACGCCTTGCGATCGAGCGCGAGCGCCAGCGCGCGGCGAATGTCGAGATTGTCGAACGGCGGGGAGGACGAGTTGACGATGATGTTGGTCGAGACGTTGATCGGTTCGACCACGCAAACCGCGTTGGGCGCCTGTGACTTGACGTCTTTCAGCAGCGGGATCGATACCTCCGTCGGGAAAGTCATGTCGAATTTGCCCGAGACAAATCCGAGGATGGCCGTCGAGCGGTTGGTGATGATATTGAATTCGATGCCGTCGAGGTGCGGCAGGCCCTTCTTGAAGTAATCGGGGTTCTTGGTGAGCTTGATCGATTTGTTGGCCTTGAACTCGACGAACTTGAACGGGCCGGTGCCGACCGGCTTGGTCCGCATCTCGGCCGGCGAGACGTGGCAGGGATAGACGGGCGTGTAGCCGGAGGCGAGCAGGGACAGCAGCGCCGGCTGCGGCCGCTTCAGGTTGAACGATGCTTCGAAATCGCCTGAAGTCGTCACGTCGTTGACCTGGTCATACCAGGACTTGCGTGGGTTCTGCCGAAACTTCTGCTGCGATTTGCCCATCAGCATGTCGAAGGTGCATTTGACGTCGGCAGACGTGAAAGGCTTGCCGTCATGCCATTTGACGCCGTGCTTCAATTTGAAGGTGAGTTTCTTGCCGTCATCGCTCCAGGCCCAGCTCTCCGCGAGGTCAGGGACGATCGATTCCACGCTGTTTTGCGCAACGTCCTGCTTGAACACTACCAGGTTGTTGAAGACCGGCATGAAGGGAATGTTGATCGAATACGTCGCCCCTTCGTGGATCGAGGCACTGCCCGGGCTGTCGCGGTGATAAACCCTGAGGATTCCGCCCTGCTTCGGCTCGCCCGCCGAGGCGATGTCGTAAGCCGGCAGCAATAGCAACGCCGCGACCGCAAGCGCCTGCACGCTCCGCATAGTGTCCCCTCCCACGTTCACTCGGTCTCGAAATGGCCGATTGCCGATGACGATAGCATGGCCGCGCGTCCGGGCAACCGGCCAGGCCGGTGCGAGGATCGGCAATTTGGACTAATCAAAAGTCCACGTGGCGGAACTTGTGCGCGACTTTCCGGCTATTCGCAGGGAATCCGCAGGCTTCGTTGCAGCGCGGCTGCTGCACCGCAACTCGTGCCATAATGCCTCACCTGAGACGAACAGGCTCGATCAAAGAATCAGGTTCTGCAGATCGCGCGACGGCCGCGATGCAATTCAGCGCATTGTTCTCAGACAATCCGCGAGGTCTTGTTGCCCCAGTAGCGGTCGCGCAACAGGCGTTTGTAGAGCTTTCCGGTTGGAAGCCGTGGCAGTTCGGCTTCGAAATCGATCGAGCGCGGCACCTTCTGGCGCGACAGCGACTGGCTGCAGAAAGCGATCAGTTCGTCGGCCAGACCTTGCCCCGGAGAGATCCCCGGCATCGGCTGCACCACCGCCTTCACTTCTTCGCCAAGATCCGGATTGGGCACGCCGAACACCGCGGCATCGGCGATCTTGGGATGGGTGATCAGGAGGTTCTCGCATTCCTGCGGATAGATGTTGACGCCGCCGGAGATGATCATGAACGTGGCCCGATCGGTCAGATAGAGATAGCCGTCGTCGTCGACATAGCCGACGTCGCCGACCGTGCTCATGCTGCCGTCGGCCGAACGGGCCTCCTGGGTCTTGACCGGGTCGTTGAAATATTCGAACGGCGTGGCGGTCTTGAACCACACCGTGCCGGGCGTGCCGACCGGGCAGGCCTGCATGCTCTCGTCGAGAATATGCAGGTCGCCAAGCAGGACCCTGCCGACGGTGCCGCGATGGGCGAGCCATTCTTCGCTGTTGCAGGCGGTGAAGCCGAGCCCTTCGGTGGCGCCGTAATACTCATGAACGATCGGCCCCCACCATTTGATGATGTCGTCTTTCACTGCGGCGGGGCAGGGTGCGGCGGCATGGATCGCGATCTCGAGCGACGAAAGATCGTAGCGCGCCCGCACCTCCTCCGGCAATTTCAGCATGCGCGAGAACATGGTCGGCACGAGCTGGGTGTGCGTGACGCCCCATCGCGGAACCAGTTCCAGATAACGTTCCGGATCGAAGCTTTCCATGATGATGACGGTGCCGCCGGCGCGGATCGTCAGGTTGACGGCCGCCTGCGGCGCCGAATGATAGAGCGGCGCGGGCGACAGATAGATCATCCCTTCACGGTATTGCCAGATCTTGTCCAGGAAATCGAATATCGGCAGGTTCTGTACCGGTGGCTGCTCCGGCAGCGGCCGCAGGATGCCTTTCGGCCTGCCGGTGGTGCCCGACGAATAGAGCATCGCCGTACCGACGCATTCGTCCGCGATCGGAGTTTTCGGCAGGTCTGACGTGGCCTGTTTCAGCCCGACGATGCGGTCGCTTTCGCCGTCGCCATCGACAACGACGCAAAGCTCGACGTTGGGACATTCTTTCAGCGCCTCACGCGCGACGTCGAGTTTCGCTCTCGAAGTAATGAGGATGCGCGACTGGCTGTTGGTGAGGATGTAGGCAAGCTCGGCTGCCGTCAGGTAGGAATTCACGCAGGTGAAGTAGAGACCGCTCCGCTCGCCGGCGCCGCAGGCTTCCAGGTAGCGGCTGTTGTTCTCCATGAAGATCGCGTAGTGATCGAGCCGCTTCAGGCCGCGCTTACGAAACAAATGCGCGAGCCGGTTGCTGCGAGCCTCCAGTTCGCGATAGGTCACCGTCTCGCCGGAACCGGCCATGATGAAGGCGGGCTGAAGCGGACGAAGATGAGCGTGCTTGCCGGTGTACATCTCGGGTTCAGTCTCCTTTACGCGGCCATATCAAGAATCTCGCGTACCTGCGCGGGCCCTTCGATCTTGCGCGGGTTGCGCGGCACCCACGGTGTTGACATCGCGGCTTGCGCGATGCGGTCGAAATGCTCACGGTCCACGTTGACGGCGCGCAGGCTGCGCGGCATGCCGAGGTCGCGAATGAAGCTGTCGAGCACGTCGCCGGCGTCCTCGTCCGGGTGTCCCATCGCGGCTGCGACCAGCGCCTGGCGCTCGGCATTGGCAGGTTTGTTCCAGCGCATCACCGACGGCAGCATCACGCAGGATGTATGGCCGTGCGGCACGCCGAACTCGGCGCCGAGCACGTAGCCAATGCCGTGGCTTGCGCCCATCGGCACGCCGGAGGCCAGCGGTCCGGTCGAAAGCCACGTCCCGATCTGGCAATCCAGCCGCGCGTCGAGATCGCCGGCATCGGCCTTCACCCGCGGCAATGCGTGCGCCAGCATTGCAAGCCCCTTCAGCGCCTGGGCATCGCCATAAGGATGGGCCTCGCGCGAGCAGATGCCCTCGACGCAATGATCGACGGCACGAATGCCCGTCGACAGCCACAGCCATTCCGGCGTGTGCAGGCTGAGCCAGGGATCGAGGATCGTGGCACGCGGCATCAATAGCGGATGGCGGAGCGCTTCCTTGACCTTGGTCTTTTCGTTGGTGACGCCGGCCGTGGAGGAGAACTCGCCGCCGGCAATCGTCGTCGGCACGCTGATCTGGCGCACCGTCGGCGCGGCAAGCTGCGGCGAGCCGCCGCGACCGGCGCGAATCCTGTCGATGTCGTCAGGGTTGCGAATATTGTTGGCGAGACACAGCTGCACCGCCTTGGCGCCGTCAGTGATGGAGCCGCCGCCGACGGTGACGATGAGGTCGGCATCGGCTGCGCGGGCCTGTTCGCTGGCGGCGATGACCGCGGCCCGCGGCGTGTGCGGCGGCATCGCATCGAACGTGCCGGCGCAACGCGGCCCCAATGCGCGGCGGATGTTCTCGATCACGTCGGTTTCGCGGTTGAGGGTACCGCTGACCATCAGGAACGCGCGTTTCGTGCCCAGCCGGTTCATCTGCTCGACGATCGCCTCGGATGCGGGTCGCCCGAACACGACCTCATCCATGGCGCCGAATACGACACGCCCTGTGTGCACGCCTGTCCTCCCTGGAGGTTCTGGCTTTGTCGCCAGCTTTGGCTCTATGCGAACCTTGACGGCAAGGTTAGCGGAGGAAATCCGGGACGTCATGCCCCAAGATGATGCTGGGGGATCTCGATTTCCCGAATAACCTGCTCTGGGGTCCACCCGCCGCGCGCCGGCCCTCGCGGGCACAGCGGTGATGCTGCTGCATCGCCGCGAAGTCACTTTTTCGTCATGCTTTGCCGAGAGAGATACCTACCGCGCCGTCGCATCATCGGGGTTAGCTTATGGCCAGCGCCGCTGGCCTAGTTGCGGCAGCATTTTTCGGCAGCGCCCACGACTGCGCGAGTTGCGAGCGCCATGGATGCATAACGATTGTGCTTGATCCCGGCCGCTCCTTGACGAGACTAGGAACCGATCACATCTGTGACCTCCACAAAGTTCCACGGCGGCAGTTTCCATCGATCAAGATGTTGAGAGTGCAGGGGAGATGGGATTGAGCGCGACTGAGCAATCTGGACGTCCGGCTACGCCGGCCAACATCAATTTTTACCTGCTTCGCGGCCTCAAATGGTTGAGCCCGGCGGTTGCGCTCGCGCTGTCGGCTTGCGGCGATACGCCGGCGCAACAGCCGACTGCTGCGCCGCCTCCCGTCACGGTCGCGCAGCCGGTAAAACGTACCGTCACGGACTGGGACGAGTTCACCGGGCGGTTCGAGGCAGTCCAGGAAGTTCAGGTTCGCGCCCGCGTCGGCGGTTTCGTGACCAGCGTCGAATTCCGCGACGGCGCTATCGTCAGGGCGGGCGATCTGCTGTACGTCATCGACGCTCGTCCTTTCGAGGCAATCGCCGAGCAGGCCGACGGCCAGTTATCCGACGCGCGAGCGAGGGCCGAACTTGCCAGGCGCGAACTCGACCGCGCCCTGACCCTGAATCAGACGCAAGCCGTGTCCGATTCCGTCGTCGACCAGCGCCGCCAGACCTTGCAGGCGGCCCGCGCCGCGGAGATGCAGGCCGAAGGTGCGCTCAAGGCGGCCAAACTCAATATCGAGTTCACCCACGTGATGGCGCCGATCACCGGCCGCGTCAGCCGCCACCTCGTCACCCCCGGTAATCTCGTGCAGGGCAGCGAGGGCGGTTCGACGCTGCTTACCTCGATCGTGTCGCTCGATCCGATTTACGTCTATTTCGACGTCGACGAGGCGACCTACCAGAGGAACAGCCGGCTCTGGTTCGAAGGCAAGCGGCCGAGCTCGCGCGATACGCCAAACCCCGTGCAGGTGACGCTGAGTGGCGAGACCAAACCCTCGCATGAAGGCAAGATGGATTTCCTCGACAATCGCCTCGACGCCTCGACCGGCACGCTGCGGAGCCGCGCTGTCATCCCGAACAAGGATCTCTCGATTCTTCCCGGACAGTTCGGCCGGGTCCGGATCATCGGCAGCGCGCCTACGAAGCCCTGCTGCTGCCGGATGCGGCGATCGCCACCGACCAGTCGCGCAAGATCGTCTTCGTCGTCAAGGACGACAACACAGTTGAGGCGAAGCCGGTGATAATCGGCCCACTCGACGAAGGCCTGCGCGTGATCCGCGAGGGCCTCAAGCCCGAGGACCGCGTGATCATCGACGGCCTGCAGCGCGCCCGCGTGGGAGCGAAAGTTACCCCGAACAATGCCGACATCAAGCCGGCCGGTGGCAAGACATGAATCTCGGCCGGCTTTCCATCAACCAGCCCATCCTGGCGATGGTGCTGTCGATCGTGCTGCTGATCGTCGGCGCGATCGCCTACACCACGCTGCCGGTCTCGGAATATCCGCAAGTGGTCCCGCCGACGGTGACGGTCACCACGCAATATCCGGGAGCTTCCGCGCAAACTGTGTCCGACACCGTCGCCGCTCCGATCGAGCAGGAGATCAACGGCGTCGAGGACATGCTGTATCTTTACAGCCAGGCGACCTCGAACGGGCAGTTGACGATTACCGTCACGTTCAAGCTCGGCACCGATCTCGACAAGGCCCAGGTGCTGGTCCAGAACCGCGTCGCGATCGCGCAGCCGCGGCTGCCCGAAGAGGTACAGCGCAACGGCGTCGTCACCCGCAAGAACAGTCCCGACATCCTGATGGTCGTATTCATGCTGTCGCCGGACGACACGTTCGATCAGCTCTACATCAGTAACTACGCGCTGCTGCAGGTCCGCGATCAGTTGCTGAGACTTGATGGTGTCGGTGACATCCAGATCTTCGGCGCGCGCGACTATTCGATGCGGCTGTGGCTCGATCCCGACAAGATCGCCACGTTTGGCATGACCGCCGGCGAAGTGGTGGCGGCGATCCGGTCGCAGAATGTGCAGATCGCGGGCGGCCAGATCGCGGAACCGCCAATCGCCGACCGGGCCTTTTCGCCGAACCTAACCTTCACGGGCCGTCTGAAAGATCCACAACAGTTTGAGAACATCGTCGTCAAGGCGGGCGCCGACGGGCGTACCGTGCGGCTGCGCGACGTCGCACGGATCGAACTCGGTGCGCTGGCCTATGCGACCAACAGCTTCCTGCTGCGGAAGTCCGCTGTTGCCATGCTGGTGACCCAGCGGCCGGGATCGAACGCGCTGGCGACCGCCAAGAACATTTCCAACACGATGGAAACGCTGAAGGCGAGCTTTCCGCGCGGGCTCGACTACAATATCGGCTACAACCCGACCGAGTTCATCGCGCAGTCGGTCAGCGAGCTGATCAAGACGATCTACGAAGCCATGGCGCTGGTTGTGATCGTGGTGCTGGTATTCCTGCAAGGCTGGCGCCCGGCCATCATTCCCATCATCGCGATCCCGGTGTCGCTGGTCGGCACCTTCGCGGTGATGGCCGCTCTGGGCTTCTCGATCAACAATTTGACCCTGTTTGGCCTCGTGCTTGCAGTAGGTATCGTGGTCGATGACGCGATCGTGGTGGTCGAAAACGTCGAGCGTCATCTCGAGCACGGCATGAGCCGACGCGACGCCGCGCTCCGCACCATGGAAGAGGTCGGCAGCGCGCTGGTTTCGATTGCGCTGGTATTGTGCGCCGTGTTCGTCCCTACCGCGTTTCTGGGTGGCATCACCGGGCAATTCTTCCAGCAGTTCGCTGTCACCATTGCGGTGGCGACGGCGATTTCCTGCTTCTGCTCGCTGACGCTTTCGCCGGCGCTGGCCTCCCAGATTCTGCAGCCGCATGCGGACAAGCGGCCGCCGGCGAGCTGGAATTTCATTGCACGGGGCTGGGACGCCTTTACCGGCGTCTTCAATCGCGGATTCGATCGGCTGGCACACGGCTATGCCAGTGCCGCCGATTTCGTGATCCGGCATTCGGTGGTGATGTTGCTGGTCTACGTCGCGCTGATCGGTGGCGCCGGATGGCTGCTGATGACTACGCCGCAAGGCTTCATCCCGGCGCAGGATCGCGGTTACGTCATCGTCTCCGTGCAGTTGCCGGGCGCCGCATCGCTGGCGCGAACCACCGAGGTGGTCCGCGAGATCGAGCGAATTGCGCTCGATACCCCCGGTATCGTTCGTGTAGCTGCCTTCGCTGGTTTCTCGGGTGCAACCCGAACGCAGGCGAGCAATGCTGCCGCGCTATTCCCCGTGTTCGAAGATCCGGAAGTTCGCCACAAGAAGGGGCTTTCCGCAGGAGCGATTGCGAACAATCTGCGTGGTCGGCTGGCGAGCATCCAGGGCGCCTTCATCATCGTCATCCCGCCGCCCGCGGTGCCCGGCATCGGCACCGGCGGCGGCTTCACCATGCGCATCCAGGACCGTCAGGGTCGCGGCTCCGAAATGCTGGCGGCTACGACCGACGAACTGGTCGGCGCTGCGCGCAAGGCGCCTGGCCTGACCCAGGTGTTCTCGCCGTTCACAGCCAACACGCCGCAGCTGTTCGTCGACATCGATCGCGTCAAGGCGCAGAAGCTTGGCGTGCCGATTGCGAATATCACCGACACGATCCAGACCTATTTCGGTTCGTCCTATGTCAACGACTTCAACTTGTTCGGCCGCACCTACCACGTCACGGCGCAGGCCGATCTTCCGTTCCGGAAAGAGACGTCCGATCTGGCGCGGCTGCGCACCCGCAACGCCGCCGGCGACATGGTGATGCTCGGCAGCGTCGTGAATTTCAGCGACATCTCAGGCCCCGACCGCGTCGCGCGCTATAACCTTTACCCTGCATCCGAGCTGCAGGGCGAGACGCTGCCGGGCACCAGTTCCGCCACCGGCATCGCCACCATCAAGCGGTTGGCGGAGGAGACGCTGCCGAGCGGCTTCTCGTATGAATGGACCGACCTTTCCTATCAGCAGGTCACCGGCGGCAACACCGGCCTCTATGTGTTCCCGATCTGTGTGCTGTTCGTGTATCTGGTGCTGGCGGCGCAATATGGCAGCTGGAGCCTGCCGTTCGCGGTGATTCTGATCGTGCCGATGTGCCTGCTCGCCGCCACCATCGGCGTGCGGATCATGGGGCAGGACGTCAACATCCTGACGCAGATCGGTTTTGTGGTGCTGGTGGGGCTCGCGGCAAAGAACGCCATTCTGATCGTCGAGTTCGCACGCGATATCGAGCTTGAAGGAAAGGCGCGGCTGGAGGCGGTGATCGAAGCCTGCCGCCTGCGCCTGCGGCCGATCCTGATGACCTCGTTCGCCTTCATCCTCGGTGTGCTGCCGTTGGTGATCTCCTCGGGTTCGGGGTCGGAGATGCGTCAGGCGGTTGGCGTCGCCGTATTCTTCGGCATGATTGGCGTTACCTTGTTCGGTCTGGTCTTCACGCCGATCTTCTACGTCATCGTCCGGAACCTGGCGGACGGAAAGCGTCCGAAGAAATCAGCCGCGGCGTGATCGCCGCGGCGATCATGGTTCCGCATCGCAAGTCCCCAATACTTTTGGCTTACCTGCAATGGATGGGCAGTGGCGGGGTTATGAAATATTGTTGGCAAGTTCGCTGAAAAGAGACTTCCGGGAGAAAAAAATATGAAATCGGCATTGTTGGCGGCCGTCGCGATGGGCGGAATCGTTCTCGCGGCACCCGCGTCGGCGCAGGGCGTCAAGATCGGCATTCTGAACGACCAGTCCGGCGTCTATGCCGATTACGGCGGCAAGTGGTCCTTTGAGGCCGCCAAGATGGCGGTTGAGGATTTTGGTGGGGAAGTGCTCGGCCACAAGATCGAAGTCATCTCCGCCGATCATCAGAACAAGCCGGATCTCGGCACCGCCATTGCACGGCGCTGGTATGAGGTCGAAGGCGTCGACATGATCACCGAGCTGACGACCTCCTCGGTGGCGCTCGCGATTCACGACCTGTCGAAGCAGATGAAGAAGATCGACATCGTCGTGGGCGCGGCAACTTCGCGGCTCACCGGCGATGCCTGCCAGCCCTACGGATTCCACTGGGCCTACGATACCCGCGCGCTGGCGGTCGGCACCGGCGGCGCGCTGGTCGAAGCCGGCGGCGATAGCTGGTTCTTCATGACCGCGGACTACGCCTTCGGCCACGCGCTGGAAAAAGGATACCGGCGATTTCGTCAAGGCGAAGGGCGGCAAGGTGCTGGGAGCGGTCCGCATTCCCCTGAACTCGTCGGACTTCTCGTCGTTCCTGCTGCAGGCGCAGAGTTCGAAAGCCAAGATCATCGGTCTCGCCAATGCCGGCCTCGACACCACCAACTCGATCAAGCAGGCGGCGGAGTTCGGCATCGTCCAGCGCGGCCAGAAGCTCGCCGGTCTGCTGCTGACGCTGGCCGAAGTGCACGGCCTCGGACTTGAAGCTTCGCAGGGCCTTGTGCTGACGGAAGGCTACTATTGGGATCGTGACGACAAGAGCCGCGACCTTGCCAACCGCTTCTTCAAGCGTACCGGCCGGATGCCGAACATGATTCAGGCCGGCACCTATTCGGCGACGCTGCAATACCTGAAGGCAGTCAAGGCAGCAGGCACCAAGGACACCGAGGCGGTCGCCAAAAAGCTGAAAGAGCTTCCGGTCGACGATCTCTTTGCGCAGGGCGGCAAGGTGCTCGAAAACGGTCGCATGGTGCACGACCTCTACCTGTTCGAGGTCAAGAAGCCCTCGGAGTCCAAGAAGCCCTGGGATTACTACAAGCAGCTCGCCGTGGTACCCGGCGACAAGGCGTTTCCGGCCGCCAAGGATTCGGGCTGCCCGCTGGTGAAGTGATCGCGGCACTCACACCTGTCGTCCCTGCGAACGCAGGGACCCATAACCACAGGCAGTTGTTGTTGATGGGGATAGTGGCTCCAGCCGTTTCCGACATCAGCAACGGTGGTTATGGGTCCCGGCTCAAGGCCGGGACGACGTGGGATAGAGTTCGCGCAATCCTCACGCCTGCGTCAGCCGCCACACGATCGCGATGAACGCGCCGATCCAGAGCGCGATGGTCGCAAGCGCCTGGATCGCAAAGCCCGGTCCGCGTTTCGCGACCGCCTTGGCATAGCCGAGCACGTAGAGAACCCGGCCGATGACCCAGACCAGGCCGATCGCGGCTGCGATGCCGTCGCTGATATAGATCGCAAACAGCCACAGCGAAGGCAGGAAGATCGGCAGCCATTCGAGCGTGTTCATATGCGCGCGAAACACGCGCTCGAAATCGGGATTGCCTGAAATGGCCGGCAGCTTGACGCCGAACTTGCCGCGCGCCCGCGACACCAGAACGGAGGAGTAGAAGTAGACCAGGAGCGCCAGCAAGGTGACGAGCGCGGTGAAGTGATACATCGCAGAATCCCCAATGTCGTGTGGCGGCTTAATAGCCGGTCATTTCCAGATAACCCAGCCCCTGTGTGGCTGCCGCCAAACTGATCGGGCCTTCCCAATATGGGAAGGTCGTGCCCATCCAGCTCCTGGAATTTAGCGGCGTGCATTCGATCGACAGCGCCAGCCGAGGCACAACGATGCGCCATGCGGTCGGAATTTTCCGTCCCTCGATGTCGGTGAAAGCCAGCGGGGTCATGGCGATGTCGGCGGTGGCGAACAGTTCGGTCTTGCCGTCGCGCGCGATCCACTTGCCCGAGCCGTAATGTTGGCCGTCGGTCTGGCGCATCCGGTACAGCATCAGCTTGTCGCCGGTCTTGAAATGCAGCGAGAGCCAGTCCCATCCGCTCTGATCTGACGCCAACGGCTGGCTGCTCCACTCACGGTCGAGCCAGGCCTGTCCGGTAACAGCGACGGGCTTGTCGTCGATGGCGATGCTGCCCTTTGCCGCATAATGCGGCTGGCTGTAGTAATAGGAGGCCTGTTCGCGCAGGGATTTCCGGCTGTAGCCGCCGTCGCCCTGCAGCACCAGCGGGCGATCCGCGTCGAGGCGCATCGCGTACCTGAAATCGGCGCCCGACGCGCTCAGTTCGAGGGGCGCGATATTTGTGTCGTTCAGCGCATCGAGCCCGCGCATCTCCCAGTTATCGATCCAGGCGCGAAACGGCCTGGCTTCCACGCCGGCCTGACCGACGCCGCCGCGCGCAAACAACTGACCATAGCGATGCGTATCGGCGCGGGTGACGGCGGCATGGCCCATCCAGATCTGTTGGTTGGCCCAGCCTTCCTGCGGCGGCCCCGCTGCGATTGCCTGCCGAAACAGCGTCCATTGTGCGCCATAAGCCGTCCCGCTGTTGTCGGCGAGATTAGCCGTCACGTACCACCACTCGATACGAAATTCCGGATGCGGGCCGTGATCGGCAGGGAATGAAAATGTCCTGCCGGGAACGACTGGCGCAAATCCATCGGCGCTTTCGCCAAGGCCGGCAAAGCCCTGCGCGAAGGCGTCGCCGCCGAGCCCGGCGAGGAGTGCGCCGCCGATGAAACCGCGGCGGGTGATCGGGCCGCTACCGTTCATTGGCAAAGATCCTGATCAGGCTCGCCGGCTGCATGCGCGCCAGTCTGACGACGGGGAGAGCCGCCGCCGCGAGCGCCGCCGCCATCGCCACGCCGACGAGCCACACTAGTTGCATCGGGAAGACGTGAAATGGCAACCGCCAGCCGAACGCCTTGACGTTGACGACCGCAAGCAGGCACCACGCCACCAGCAAGCCGAGTGGAAGAGCCAAGATGGTGGTGATCAGCGCCACCGACATCGTCTTGAGAAGCTCGATGACCGCCAACCGCCGCCGCGTGATGCCGATCGCCCAAAGCGGCGCCAGTTGCGGGAGGCGGGAGTTGGCGAGCGTCAAAAGGCTGGTCAACAGCGCAACCCCGGCGACGCCGAGCGTGAAGGCGTTCAGCGCCGCCGTCACCGCAAACGTCCGGTTGAATATCCGCTTCGATTCCGCCTTCATCGTCGCCTGATCGGCGACGTTGCGGTCGTCGAGCGCGAATTTTTCCCGCAGCGCCGCGATTAGCGCCGGAATTTTTGATGGCGCGACACGCAACCCCATTCGTGTCAACGGAGTTTCCGGAAAGCGCCGCGTCAGCGCGGCGAAGTTGACCGCGATCTGGCCCTTGGGGTTGCCATAGTCGGCATAGATGCCGACCACTCCAAGCGGCCAGCTTCCGCCCGGCGCTGGCACCTCGATGCGATCGCCAACAGAAAGCTTCAGGCGTCGCGCCAGTTGTTCGCTGACAAGGGCCGTGTCGCCGGGACGAAGCTTGCCCCAGGCGTTGTCGGCCGATTGCAGCAACGGCCAGTTGTCCCGATAGGTGGCGTGATCGGGCAGACCCAACACCTCGATCGGTGCGCCCGCCAAATGCGTGTCGGCGCGGCCGCCGGGCAGGATCGCCTCGACCTCAGGACGCTCGCGCAGCCACGCCTTGATCTCGGTCGCCTGCGCATCATTGGCCGCGCTGACATAGACGTCGGCTGCCAGTCGTCCGTCGAGCCAGATCAGGAACGTGCGGCTAAAACTCTCCACCATGGTGGAGACGCCGACATTGACCGCCAGTGCGAGCAGCAGCGCCATCAAGGCGAGCGACAGACCCGATAGCTGCTGGCGGCTGTCGGCCCAGAACCAGACGCTGAGCGGCCGCCGTGCATGCCGCTGGCCAAACGAAAGCACGAGTTCAAGAAACATCGGCAGGATCAGCGCCGCGCCCAACATCAGCGCTGCGAGCACGGCAAAGCCTGAAATCAGGGAATCGCCAAGCCACAGGAAGCCGCCAGCCGCAGCGAACGCCGCAAGCGCCAGCGCACTCTGGTACGTCAGCCAGCGGTGCTGCGCCTGTTGCCAGGCATAGGGCTGGGCACTGGCGAGCAGCGGCAGGCGGAGCGCCTTGGTCAGGCTGGCGGCCGCGGCGGCAAGGGCGCCGAGAATGCTGATGGCGATGCCCGCGATCCACCATTGCGGTTTGAGCATCAGCTGCCCCGGAATTTGCGCGCCATAGAGGCCGCGCAGCGACGCGGCGACATCAGGCAACAGCGCCGCGGCGATGAAGTAGCCGCACACCAGCCCGATCAGCCCTGCGACCAGCGCCAGCGACACCAATTCCGCCGCCAGCACGGCGTTCAGCATTCGCGCCGAAACGCCGCAGGCGCGCAGGGTGCGCAAAACCGGGAGGCGCTGCTCGAAGGCGAGGCCGATCGCTGAATTGACGATGAATAGGCCGACAAAAAATGACAGCAGTCCGAATGCAGTCAGGTTCAGGTGAAAACTGTCGGTGAGGCGTTCGAGATCGCTCTCCGCTTCAGGCTCGACCAGGCGAAGCCTGTCACCGGCAATGCTTTCAAGCGGTGCACGCTTGCCCGTCGCTTTGCCTATCAGAAGGCGCGAGAGCTGATCTGGCATTTTCAGCAGGCCTTGCGCGATACCGATGTCGACGACCAATACGCCGGGCACGAGGTGCGGCTGTACGCGAAGCGGCGGGAGCATGGCGCCACCATTGGCCTGCGGTCGCGCGCCCTCGGCAAGCTTGAGATCGAACAGCGTTTCCGGCGCCACCAACATTTCGCCCGGCGGGGTCATGAAGGATTGCAGGTTGGCTTTGCCGATCGTGGGCGCGTTGCCGACTTCCGCGGGCAGCGTCACGGGCTCAATGCCAAGCAGGCGGAACGAACGTCCGTCGATCTGGATCCGGCCTTCGAGCACCGGCGAGACCGGCCAGCCGGCGCGGCGCAGGTCGACGAAGAGTTGCTGCGGGATGGTCGCACCGTTTTGGCCAACCAGCATGGCGGTGCGTGTGCCGCCAAAAGTAGCGGCGGCGCGATCGTAAGAGGTGCGCGCCTGCTGATTGAGCGCCTGCACGCCGCTCCAAAGTGCCGTCGCCGAGATCAAACCGATCAGCAGGGTCGCAAGCTGCATCGGATGCCGGCGCCAGTGGCTCAGGAGCACGGCGAGCGTCCACAATGCGCGCCTCACGTGATCACCCCGGCATGAAGGTTGACCTGCCGGTCGAGCGTGGCGGCGAGCCGCATGCTGTGGGTCACCATCAGGAAGCCGCATCCGCTGCGCGTTACCAGATCGCGCGCCAGCGCAAGAACCTCGTCCGCGGTGTCCTCGTCGAGATTGCCGGTCGGCTCGTCGGCGAGCAGCAGCAGCGGCTTTACGGCCAGCGCCCGTCCGATCGCGACGCGTTGTTGCTGCCCGCCTGACAATTGTTCGGGATAGCGCTTCAGAAAATTTCCAAGCCCGAGCCGCTCTACCAGCTCTATATGCCAATCCGCATCGTGACGGCAGGCGATGCGGGACTGGAAGGCGAGGTTGTCTTCGACGGTCAGGCTCGGGACCAGGTTGAATTGCTGAAACACCAGGCCGAGACGGTCACGCCGCAATTCCGCGCGGCCGGCATCCGTCAGTTGGCAGATCGGGGCATCGGCCAGCCTGATCTCGCCGCCATCTGCCGCATCGAGCCCGGCAATCAGGTGCAAGAGCGTACTCTTGCCGCTGCCTGATTCACCTGTGAGCGCTACGCTCTCTCCCGCGGCGACCGTCAAGTTCACTCCGCGCAGCACCGCGACCAGCTCCCCGCCAGTGCGGTAGCTCTTGGTCAAACCGGTCACGCGGAGCACGTTGGGATTGCCGTTGGTCATGCGCGACGATGGACCGATCTGACCATGAAAATCCCCGGATACAATGACATGGACCATATCAGGGCCGTACCGCCAGATCACGGTCTCAATCTCGGTATGGCGTGACCGTGATCCGGTTGTGGCACGGGCCTGCCGCAGCAGCCAGCAGTTGCGATGCAGGCGCCTCTGGCAAAAATTCCCCAGTTGCCTTGGCCCGGAACCCCCTTGTAGCATCGAAACCGGCCAATCTTACAGAGCCAGCAAAGAAACGGGGAAACCAGCCATGACCGCAAAACCGACACCAAAGGGCGCGTGGACAATCACGTTCCTGCTGTTTCTGTTCATGCTGGTGAACTTTGCCGACAAGATCGTGGTCGGCCTCGCCGGCGCGCCGATCATCGACGAGTTGAAGCTCTCGCCGGAGCAGTTCGGCTTTCTTGGCTCCTCGTTCTTTTTCCTGTTTTCGATCTCGGCCATCGTCGTCGGCTTCATTGTCAATCGCGTCGATACCCGCTGGGTTCTGCTCGTGATGGCCGTGATCTGGTCGGTGGCGCAGTTTCCGATGGTCGGTACCGTCAGTTTCACCACGCTGGTGATTTGCCGCATCATTCTCGGCGCAGGCGAGGGGCCGGCGTTCGCCGTGGCGGCGCATGCGATCTACAAATGGTTCCCGGACGAGAAGCGCACGCTGCCGACCGCCATTCTCTCACAGGGCTCGGCGTTCGGTGTGATACTCGCAGTGCCGGCACTGAACTGGATCATCGTCAATCATAGCTGGCACTATGCTTTCGGTGCGCTCGGCGTGGTCGGCCTGATGTGGGTGGCGGCGTGGCTCGTTATGGGCAAGGAGGGGCCGCTGGTCCAGACCGTCGAAACGGCGGCGTCGGATCCCCGCGTTCCCTATTTTCAGCTTCTGACGTCGCGGACGTTTATCGGCTGCTGCGCCGCGACATTCGGCGCCTATTGGGCGCTCTCGCTCGGATTGACCTGGTTCACCCCGTTCATCGTCAAGGGACTGGGATTCTCGCAAAAGGATGCAGGTTGGGTCTCGGTTCTGCCCTGGGTGTTCGGCGCGGCTATCGTGCTGCTCACGGGCTGGATATCGCAGGTGATGCTGGCGCGCGGCTACACGACGCGCGGTGCGCGCGGCGTGCTTGGATCGGTGCCCTTGATCGTCGGCGGGCTGATCCTCGCGATGCTGCCGTATGTCAGCGGCGCGGGATGGCAGATCGCATTCCTCGTGGTTGGCTCCGGTCTCTGCGGCTCGATCTACGTGGTCTGTCCGCCGATGCTCGGCGAATTCGCCCCGGTCCGGCAGCGCGGCGCCGTGATCGCGATCTACGGCGCAATCTATACCCTGGCAGGGATGATCGCTCCGTACGTGATGGGCGCCGTGATCCAGAATGCGGCGGTCCCCCTTGACGGTTACATGACCGGCTTCACCATCAACGCGGTGATCATGGCTGCGTCGGGGCTGCTCGGCCTTCTGCTGTTGTGGCCGAATACGGAGCGCGCAAGGTTGATGGCGCAGGCCGCAGCACAGCCGAAATTCGCGTGAGGGACGGAGCAACAACTTCTCGTCGTCCCTGCGAACGCAGGGACCCATAGCCACCGATGTTGATTGCTTAAGCAAGGCGTCTGCCACATCGCCATGAACGATGGGCCGCGGGGTATGGGTCCCGGCTCAAGGCCGGGACGACACCGTGTTTGTGTTCGCTAACTCGCCGCTGCGTCAAACTGCGGCTTTGAACCCTGCGCGCCGCGCACCAGTTTGCCCGGATGCGCGCCGGTGGCCTTGCCGCCGCGCTGGGTCACCACGCCGGAGACGATGGTGGCGTCGTAGCCGTCGACCTGTTGCATCAGGCGGCGGCCGCCGACCGGAAGGTCGTAATGCACCTTCGGTGGATGCAGATGCAGCCGGTCATAGTCGATCACATTGACGTCGGCCTTGAAGCCCGGGGCGATCACGCCGCGATCGTAGAGACCGACCGAGAGCGCGGTCTTGCGCGACTGCGCCGCCACCACGAACGGGATTGAGAGTTTTTCGCCGCGGGTGCGGTCGCGGGTCCAGTGCGTCAGCAGATAGGTCGGGAAACTCGCATCGCAGATGATGCCGCAATGCGCGCCGCCATCGCTCAAGCCCGGCACCGAATTGGGATCGCGCAGCATCTCGCGCGTCGCATCGAGATTGCCGTCGGCGTAGTTGAGGAACGGCACATAGAGCATGCCGCGGCCTTCGTCCGTGAGCATCGCGTCATAGGCCAGCTCTTCCGGCTGTTTGCCCCGGCGGGCGGCTTGCGCGCCAAGCGTATTTTCCGGCGGCTGTTCATAATCCGGGGGATTGCCGAGCAGATACATCTTGTCGTAGTTCGGCCGGAAGAACAGCGGATCGTCGGTCGCGGTGGCGTGCTCGCTCAGGATCGCCTTGCGCACGTCCGGTTGCCGCAGGCGCGCCAGGCGCTCGGTGAGCGGCAGATGAGCGATGGCCTTGTAGCTCGGATGAGTCTGGAACGGGTTGCGCGACAATTCCAACCCGAGCATCAGCCCGACCGGACGGGCGGCAATCTGCGCCGTGATCGACAGGCCGCGTGCCGAAGCTTCTCGAATGGTGTCGAGCGTCTGGCGCCAGCGCTGCGGCGCCTTGTCGTTCTGCGTGATCGAGAACGAGACCGGAATTTTTGTGTTCTCCGCCACCCGTAGCATCATCGGCAAGTCTTCGTTGATAGTGGAGAGATCGAGCACGAACTGCAGCACGCTGCGGCCTTGGCCATGCATCGCAGCGGCGATCGCGGTCAACTCATCCTCGCCGGCCTTTAGAGTGGGCGTGAAATCGCCCGTCGAGGTGCGGTGATTGAGCGTGCGCGAGGTCGAAAAGCCGAGCGCGCCCGATCGTACCGCATCGCCCGCCAGTGCCGCCATCGCCCTGTTGTCCTCGGGCGTCGATGGATCGCGGCGCGCGCCGCGCTCGCCCATCACGTAGACGCGTAGAGCAGCGTGCGGCAGTTGCGCGCCGATATCCATGTCGAAGTTTCGCTTCGACAGCCACGCCATGTAATCCGGAAAACTTTCCCAGGCCCAGGGGATGCCCGCGCTCAGCACCGGCTCCGGGATGTCCTCGACACCCTCCATCAACTGGATCAGCCTGATATGGTCGGCCGGGCGGCACGGCGCAAAGCCAACGCCGCAATTGCCCATGATCGCCGTGGTGACGCCGTTCTGCGACGAGGGCGTGATGTCATGGCTCCAGGTGACCTGGCCGTCATAATGGGTATGGACGTCGACAAAGCCGGGGGTGACCAGTTTACCTCTGGCGTCGATCTCTTCCCTGCCAGTCGCTGTAACCTTGCCAACTTCGGTAATGCGACCGCCGGTGATCGCAATGTCGGCTTCGAACACGTCGTCACCCTTGCCATCGGCAATATTGCCGCCGCGGATCACGAGGTCGGGGGTCGAGGTCATGGCGTTCCATCCCATGTCTGGTTTTGTTGCCCCATCATCTGGCGTCTTCAGAGGCTGTCAACCGCCGGGATTGACGCTCAGGAATGCATCGCCGCGGCTCTACGTTTAGACGGGCCCGTTGGATGGATCTGCCGGCTTGCGGTCGGTGACCAGCGCCAGCAGAACCGTCAGCACCATGAACGCGACGGACGCGCCGAATACCCAATGCGGCAGGCTCTGGTCCATGATCCAGCCGAACAGCAGCGGGCTGAGGATGCCGCTGAAATTGAAGCCGGTGGAGACAATGCCGAAGGCGCGGCCGGCCGCACCTGATGGAGCTGCGTTGCGGACCAGCATGTCGCGCGATGGCGCGATGACGCCGCCGAGGAACCCGGCCACTCCCATCGCGGCGGTCAGCACGAGCGATGGCAACGTGAAGATCGCAATGATCGTGATGATGATGGCGTTGATCGCAAAGCACGCCGCGGCCACGTTGCCGTGGCGCGTGGTGCGGTCGGCAAGATAACCGCCAGCCAGCACGCCGACTGCGCTGGCGCCGAGAAAGGCGGTCAGCGCAATGTTGGCCGCCTGGAATGTCACGTCATAGCCGCTCATCAATGCGACGACGCCGAAATTGCTGATGCCGGCATTCGACAGGCCAAGCAGCATGAAAAAGATCGTCAGCACGATGATCGCAGGCGTGACGATGCTTTGCTGCGGTACCTTTTCACCATCGCTCTTGCGATCGGCCGAACTGGCGTCGGGAATGCCGACGGCGATCAGCAGCAGCGCCACCACTGGACCGACCGCACCCGCTACGATCAGGGCGCCGAGCCCGCCAATCATTGCTACCAGGCCGGCCATGATCGCTGGCGCCACCGCGCCGCCGAGGAAGCCCGCAAAGGTGTGGATCGAAAACGCGCGGCCCATCCGCGCTTCGTCCATATGCGTGGACAGGATCGCGTAATCGCAGGGGTGATAGACGCTGTTAGCGAGCCCGAGCAGCGCGGCGCAGATGATGAGCGAGGTGTAGCTCAGATGCATGCCGAGCATGATCAGCGCGACGCCACCGACGGCAAGACCAATCAGCAGGACTTTTCTTGCGCCGATATGGTCGGCGAGATAGCCAATCGGCGCCTGCGTCAGGCCGGACACAACGCCGAACACGGTCAGCGCGAAACCGAGCTCGATATAGCCGACGCCCAACTGCACCTTCAGGAAGGGAAACAGCATCGGCAGCACGAACAGGTGGAAATGGCTGACCCAATGCGCGACCGAAATCGCTGCGAGTGTGCGCAGCGAGGCGTCCGCCTTGGCTTGTTGCGGTGCGGCCAGAATGTCGACCATGTCAGCTCAATTCCCCGTCATGCTTACGGCCCGGCAAGGCCGTGGTGAAAATAGAGGCCAGCCGTTATTTGTCCATAAATGCCGCTGCATGGCTGCCCCGGCGGAGGGCAGGGACGCGCAAGGACGCGCAAGTTGGGCGATTAAAATCGGAAGACAAAGGGGGCGGACGCGGCAATGATCTGACATGGCCGATCCTGTAAAACCGCTCCGGGTGCTCGTTTCCGAAGGTTCCAGCACTTCGGCCCGGGAGGCCATTACCATTCTGGGCCTGTCGGGCCATCACATCGAGGTCTGCGATCCCTCGCCCTGGTGCCTCTCGCGATTCTCACGCTTCGTCCGGAAGTTTCACCGCTGCCCGGGACTGCGGAACGATCCGGCCCGGTATCTCGCCTTCATCGAGCAGCGGCTCGCCACCGGACGATTCGACGTGCTGCTGCCGACGCACGAGCAGGGATTGCTGTTTGCACGGGTGAGCCAGCGCTTGGCGGGCCGCGTCGGCTTGGCATTGCCGAGCTTCGAGAGCTACCGCGCCGCGCACAGCAAGGCCGGCTTCAGCCGGCTGCTCGATCGGTTGGAGCTGCCGCAGCCGCCGACGTGCATCGTGACGTCAGCGCAGCAATTGCGCGACGCCGTTCGGTTTCCTGTCGTCGTGAAAACCTCGGTTGGGACGGCGAGCCGCGGCATTTGGTTCGTGCGCAGTGCCGATGATGTTGAAACTGCGTTACGCGATCTCAAGGCAAGCGGCGCATTCGCCGACGAGGTGCTGGTGCAGGATCTCATCGCGGGGACAACCGAAAAAGCTCAATCGGTGTTTTGCCGCGGCCGGATGATCGGCTTTCATGCCTATCGGCAGGTTGCAGCCGGTGTCGGCGGCGGCGAGGCGATCAAGCAAAGCGTGAGCCGGCCCGTCGTGCGCGCTCACGTCGAAAGCATCGGACAACAGCTCGACTGGCATGGAGCACTGTCGATCGACACCATCATGCCAGATGACGGCGCCTCGCCATTGTTGATCGATTGCAATCCGCGGCTGGTCGAGCCGATGAACGCCCATCGCTCCGGCGTCGATCTCGTCGGGCTGTTGCTTCGTCTCTCGCTGGGCGAAATGCCCACGGCGTTGCCCGAAGGCCGGCAGGGGGTGCTCACGCATCTGGCGATGCAGGCGCTGCTCGGATGCGGATCGCGCGACGGCACGCGGCGCGACATCATCAGGGAAAGCTGGCGTCTGTTTGCAACCAGTGGACCGTACGCCGGCAGCACGGAAGAACTCACGCCCGTACGCCTGGACTGGATGAGCGCCGTGCCGCTGGGGATGACGGCGGCATTTTTGCTGGCCTCGCCGAAGTCCGCGATCAAGCTCGCGCGCAGCGGTTTTGGCGCGCATCTGCTCGATCTCCGGAGTATCCGGGTGATCGAGGGAGAGGAATTTGCCGAGGGTAGTAATCCCTCATGGTGAGGAGCCGCGCAGCGGCGTCTCGAACCACGAGGCCCCGCTGGTGCCATTCATCCTTCGAGACGCCGCGGAGCCTGTCATCGGGCGCGCATTCGCGCGACCCGTTGGCGGCTCCTCAGGATGAGGTCTAACACACGGTCGCGAGCTTTAGGTGCGGAGTTCACAACGGCTCGTCGTCGTTGCCGCTACGGTCGCGCTTCGGCGTCGCGATGTCGCCATCCTCGTAGTCGTCGTCCTCTACCGGCACGTCCTCCGGCTTCTTCTTCGATTTGTCGTCGCTTTTCTTCGGAGGCTCGCTCTTCCTGCCAGTTCCGCCCATGTAATGCCTTTTTCGCCGGCTGAATCGGCGTTTGCTCTGCATGCCGATTCGGAGTATCGGCATGACCTCAATCTGATCGCGCCCGGCCGGCATCTTAACGCTGGCCACCCGAATTTTCCTGCCCTTTTTGCGGCGTTTAGTCCAAGGGGCGTTCACACGGAGTAAGCATGAAGAAGCCCCGCATCGCGGCGGACGAACCGCAGCCGCGCAAAATTATCCGCGCCGACAAAGCGCCGACCACCGGTTACTCCCTGGTGGTGGATGGTCATTTCAAATCGCATCATGAGACGGTCGAGGCGGCCGAAGAGGCCGGCATGGCACTGAAGAATCAATTTCAGATGCTTCAGGTGCAGGTCTACGACGCCGAGAACAAGACGCGATCGCTGATCGATTGGCCGGGTCCGGCGTAGCGCGCAACTCGTCTAACCTATATCTTCGGTTCTGATTGGATCAGAAACCGAAGCTCTAGATTCTTGCTTGATGCGTTTTCTAGCGCAGATAAGTCTACGCAATCTGCGCAAGCTTGATTGCTATGCGAACCGGTGTCCACCCCCGGATCAATTCCGAGGGCATGCTTGGCCCGAAAACACGATAGTTGCCGGGCCTCAGGTTCGCCGTCCACCGCTTTGCTGGCTTGCCAGCCAGTCGGACAGGGCCGGGGCCTTTTCGTCCGGCTTCTTCGCCTTGGCGCGTACCTTCTTGGCCGCGGCAACGCGCGGAGGTTCGGCCGCTTCGCGCGCCAGCCGCAGCGCCTTCAACTTCGCCATATTGTCGAGCACGGCCTTGGTGGCGGCGTCGCGGTCGGCTTTGCCGGACCTCGCGTCCTGCGCCGCCTTTGTTGCCTTGTCGATACGCGCCTGGGCCCGATCACGATCCTCTTTCGTCATTTCAGGTCAGCCTCTTTTCGCAGTCTTGGCCCTGGCCTTGGCCTTGACCTTCGGTTCCGGCGGGTTTTCGCGGTCGGCTGCTTCCTTTGCCAGACGGAGCGCGCGCAGCTCCTCGGTCCGCTTTCGGATCGCTACGTCGGCGGCCGCGATCTCGGCCATCGCCTTGATGCCCTCGACTTCCTGGTCGCGTTTACGCTTCAGCCGAATTTCCTTCAGTTCGGCAGCGCTCTTCGGCTCATCGTCCATCTTATACCTCTGAAATCACGACTGATATCGTCGAGCGGTCTGTGGCCGGTTTACCACGGATCGGGGCCCAGAGGACGTTATTTTCGATCGAAAAAGGCTCGGTTTCGTTCCAAATCAGCCATCATGGCGAAAAGCCGCTTCGTCATCACCCTCGTCTGGGCCGGCTTGATCGAAGCTGGCAAGCCAGGCGCCTAGCGCCGCTGACGCATGCCCCGCCGCCTTCATCTGTCGCAAGGCGATGCGGATGCTGGTTCGGCCGTGACGGCCGCCGGCAACCGCGGCAGGCGGCTCGCCGGCCAGTACCGCATCGACCACGCGACACTTGATCGCAAATGTCTGGGGATCGCCGCACGCGGCCATCAGCCGCTGAAAGGCATGATGACGCGTGGCGTCGAACGGCCGGGCCCCTCAAAGCCATCGCGCGCCGGATGCGGCGGATAGAGATGCGCGCAGGGAACCAGGCCTTCGGGGATCGGCTCGGTTGCGGGATGGGTTCGGCCGCCTTTTAGAAGCCTGGGCAGCACATGCGTGTGGGGCCCCTCCGGGCTCTTGCCCGACGGCGGCGGGATCGGCTGATAGACCTCGATGCGGCCGAGCCGGCTGATGAAGACGCGATGCGGAACGGCCGCGAGAATCATCCCCATGGCCGGATTGCCGGGCTCGAATACGGCGCGGCCGGCGTGTTCGCGCAGACGCTCGGCAAAGCTGCGATCGCCGATGCGGACACAGAAATCCGCCTGCAGCGCTCCGAGACCGAGGTCGAACAATATGGACCCGCGATCTTCCTCGCGCGGCGCCTGATGATCGGGGCCGATTTCCGTCAGCGTGGCGCGCTTGTTCATCGCGCAATCAACTTCCGGTAGGCAAAGCGCGATGCGCTGATTCCAACCGGTTCGGGTAATGCCCTCGGATGCGAAAGGGCGGCTCGCCGGATGAGACCTGATTGCGATAGCGCCACGTGGTGTCACGGCCGAAATGGTATCGTCCGACTGGACGAGGCTCACCGGCTCGTCGCAGTCACGCGAGAACTCGGCGATGGCGCCGAAGGTGCCGAGGCTCCATTGCGTATCGGGATTGGCGATTTCCCGCCGCAACAGATCGATGGCGGCGGCGCTCATCGCTGCCCGCGGGGCGGGATCGGTTCAGACATGGTCGGCCTTCTCTCGGGGCGATACGCCAGAGAGAATACCGTCTCGTCAGGTCAGGACAAGCCGGTCCGGCAGGGCGCCGAACCGGCTATTTCGGTTAGAACGTCGCGCCGGCCTTCACCATGTAGGTCCGTCCGGGCAGCGGATAGGCCGAGAAGCGGCCCGCTGTGAACATGCTTGCGACGGCGTAGTCGTAGTACAGCGCATTGAAAATATTGTTGACGGAGATCGACCAGAAGAAGCGCTCGTACGCGCCGCTCAGCTTGAAATCGACCGTTGCGCTCGCTGGAATCAGGCGCTGGGTATTGGCCTGGTCGTTGTCCATGAAGCGCTCGCTCCAGGCGCGCACCGTGGCGTCGGCCACGAGATAATTCTGCCAGATGTTCCAGCTGACGCCGGCGCTGCCGGTGTAGCGGGACACCAGCGGAACGTCGTTGCCGGCGAACGGACCTTCGCGAAACACCGCGCGGGTATAGGCCATGCCGCCGCGCAGCAGCACGGTATCGCTGACGCGAAACGACGCGCTGGTCTCCGAGCCGTAACGGCGGGTCGGATCGAGGTTGGTGTTGAAGCGCAGTACCGGGTTGAAATGGAGCTCGTTCTCGAGGTCCATGTTGTAGATGCTCGATTGAACTTCGAGCGGTCCGGACTTGATGCGAACGCCGCCCTCGATGTCATGTGAGGTCTGGGTCTTCAGCCTGAAGTCGCCAGGAAGCGCGTTGAAGAAGGGATCGAAGGCGGGACCGGAGGACAGCCTTTCATCGACGTTCGGCGTGCGGAACGCGCGCGCGGCGCGACCGAACACCGAAAAGACATTATTGAATCGATGTTCGAGGCCGATATGCAGCGCGTATTGGCCTTCCTCACTGTCAAGCGGGAAGTTCTGGACGCTGCATGTGAAGAAAATCGCGCAGTTCGGATCGTTCTGGAGAATGTCCCGGGCTTTCAGGGTGGTCCGTTGAAGGCGACCGCCGTATGAAAAATCTGTCGTCGGCAACAGTCCGATGGTTTGCTGAAAGTACCCGGCGAGGGTTTGCTGCGACAAATCGTAGGTGTGAATGGGGATCATGCCTTTGGCGACCGGGCGCTCCGAGTGGTAGGTCGCGTCGTAGTAATCGATGCCGGTTAGAATGGCCGAAGGCATCCCGAACATCACATTCTTGATGCTCAAGCGTGGCGTGATCGACCAGGTCTGCAGATGGCTGTCGACGTAGTTGAAGGGGATCGTCGGCAACAGGCCGAAGAACCCGGCCTGCTGCTTCTTGTCCCGCACGCCGCCATCGACGATGAGGTCGACTCCGTTCATCAAGGTTTTGGTGAAGCCGGCAGTGGCGTTAGCGCCCTGCTGGTTGCCATAGTCGAACGGGGTATTGGTGCCCCGGCGGTCGGTGACGAGCTGGTTCAGGCCGATCGACGGATCAACCGTGCGGCCGCCGGGAAAACCCAGCTTCTGATCATCGCCTGAAAGTGTCAGGAACGCGGTAAGGCCTGGTGTAGTGTAGTTCAAATTGCCGACGCCATTGCGCTGGTCGAGGGCGTTGTTGACCCGATAGCCGTCGGACTTGATACCATTGCCGTAGAACGACGTCGACCACGGCCCGTAATTGGTCGCGGCCGAAACCGAGGCCTGCCGCTGGTTGAACGATCCGACGCCGGCTTCGGTGCGGATCGCGACCGGCGGGCCGCCGACGCCGTTTTTCAGGACGATGTTGATGACGCCGCCCACCGCATTGTCGCCGTACAGCACCGCGCCGCTGTTGCCGCGGGTAATTTCGATGCGCTCGATCGAATCGCGCGGAATGGTCGAGAAATCCACGCCTTGCATGTCGACGTCATTGACCCTGCGTCCATTGATGAGGAGCAGGGTATTGGAGGAGGCGAATGCACCGAAGCCGCGGAGGTCGACACTGGTCCTTGCGCCATTAACGCCGCCAAACAGGCTCGTCAGTTGCACGCCCGGTGTCTGTGCGATGATTTCCTGTACGGTGTAGGCCGGCGAGCGCGCGATATCTTCCGCTGTTATGACCGCGGTCGATGCGCCGACGATGCCGTTGAATTGCCGGACCGCGCCCGCGCCGGTGGAGAACAAATCCGCCGGGCCGGGTGCCGGGACGGCGTTGGTCGTGGGAGGTGCCCGCGGCACGACGCGGCGCGAAGTCGATGTCTGACCGGTGGCGGGCTTTGCTCGCGTTCGGTTCGCATCTCCGGGTGGATTGATTTCGATCGGCGGCAGTTGATCAGCCGACGCAGCTTGCTGCGCGTGGGCTGTGGAAACCCCGAACAGAAGCACGGGGACAATAAAACTCGAAGCAAGCAGAAGCGCGCGCTGCCGCTGCACGGCTGTGGTGATGGAAGACATGGTCTAAGACCTCGGTATGACGTCAGTGGCACGTCACAGCGAACGAAGTCTCACCCTTGTGCTTGCGCACAACAGGTGAACCTAATGCCTGTACTCCCCGACCGACATCTTCGCGTGTGACCACGGCTGACGGCAGGTCTCCTGGCTCGCGGGTCGTTACCCTTCGTCGCCTTCCCAGGACCGAGATTCCCAGTGGCCTATGACGAAGGATTCGCCGCTTACAGTTGCGGGGGGCAGCCGCGGAATTGGGGGGAATTTCCCCGCACCGCATTCCCTTTTGATCCCCAAGCGGGAACCGTCGGGAATTATGGTTGAACTTTGTCAAAGTCGGAGTCAATCCCGCCCTGAGGCGTTTCGCTGTCCTCACTGGACGAGTGCGCCATTTTTGCCGCATGAGCACGGGTGCCCGAACCCGTATACCGGTACGGGCAAAGCCATTCGAGGACGATTGATGAGTGTTCAGGCCGTGACCATGACCGACGAGGATGCCGCGCGCCGGCGCATGGGCGCCACGGCCGCGCTTGGCGCCCTCGTCGCGGCGCTGGTGCTGATCTCGCTCGGCATCGGGCCGGTGCGGCTGTCGCCGCTGGCCGTCACGGAAGCCCTGTTCGGCAGCGGCAGCGACGTCGCGCAGGTCATCGTGCGGGAAATCCGTTTGCCGCGTACGCTACTGGCGCTGGCGATCGGCGCCATTCTCGGCCTGTCTGGTGCGTCGCTGCAGGGCCTGCTGCGCAATCCGCTGGCCTCACCGTCGCTGTTCGGCGCGCCGCAATCGGCGGCCTTCGGTGCGGTGCTGGTGATCGCGCTGGGGCTGGCCGATGTGCGCTCTTATGCGCTGCCGGTCGCGGCGATCATCGCTGCGTTTGGCTCGGTGTTCGTGCTGCTCTCGATCGCCGGCCGCAATGCCGGGCTGCTGATCCTCATTCTGTCCGGCCTGGCGATTTCGAGCTTTGCAGGCGCGGCCACGGCGCTGGTGATGAACCTCTCCAGCAATCCCTTCGTAGTGCTGGAGATCGCGTTCTGGCTGCTCGGCTCGCTGGAGGACCGCAGCTTTCAGCACGTCATGCTGGCGCTGCCGTTCATCGTCGCCGGCGCGATCATGCTGTTCAGCCAGCGCCATGCCTTTCGCGCGCTGAGTCTCGGCGAAGAAGCCGCGCAAAGCCTCGGCGTCGATGTCGGACGACTGCGGCTGTTCGTGATTTCGGGCGTGGCGCTCGGCGTTGGCGGCGCCGTCGCGGTCACCGGCACCATCGGCTTCATCGGTCTGGTCGCGCCGCATCTGATGCGGCCGCTGATCGGGCATGATCCAGGGCGGCTGTTGGTGCCGAGTGCGCTGGCCGGCTCGGCTTTGTTGCTAGCTGCCGATATCGCGGTGCGCATCATCCCCTCGACCTCCGACATCAAGGTCGGCGTGCTGACCTCGATCATCGGCGTGCCGTTCTTTCTCTATCTGATCATGCGCGAACGCCGCGCGCTCGGCGGAGGCGTGGCATGAGCGAAACAGCGCTCCTGACTGCGCGGGGTCTTGGCGTGACGCTGTCCGGCCGTGTCGTGCTGAAGGATGTCTCGCTGTCGCTGTCGGCGGGCCATCTGGTGGCGTTGGTCGGTCCGAACGGCGCCGGCAAGACCACGCTGTTGCGATCGCTGTCGGGGTTGATCCCATCCGAAGGCGAGATCGCGATCGGCGGCCAGGCGCTGTCCTCACTGCCACTGCGCGAACGCGCAAAGCGCTTTGGCTATCTGCCGCAGGGCCACGTGGTGCACTGGCCGCTGCCGGCGCGCGATATCGTCGCGCTCGGCCGCTATCCGCATGGCGCGACCGATCCGGCGCGCCTGTCGCCCAAGGATACGGAAGCGGTGCTGCGCGCGATGCAGGCGGTCGACGTGATGGAATTCAGCGAACGCCGCGTCACCGAACTGTCGGGCGGCGAGCGCGGCCGTGTCGCGCTGGCCCGCGTGCTGGCGGGTGGAGGCGCCGGTCATCCTGGCCGACGAGCCGACCGCATCGCTCGACCCGCGGCACCAGATCGACGTCATGAAGAATTTGCGCGCAACCGCCGACGGCGGCGTGCTGGTCATCGTGGTCACGCACGATCTTGGATTGGCCGCGCGATTTGCCGACCACGTTCTGGTGCTGCGCGAAGGCCGCCTGGTGTCGCAGGGCGCGCCAGCGGAGGCGCTGTCGGAACAGGTGATGGCCGATGTGTTTCGGGTCAGCGCCTACCGCGCGGAATATCAGCGCGAGGCTGTGATCGTGCCTTGGGCGGGCCTCTGATGCGGTGGCGGATCGGAATTCTGGTCGCGATCGCGCTGGCGATGTCGGCCAATGCGGCGTGCGCAGCCGGTCTGCCGCGCATGGTGTCGATGAATGTCTGCACCGATCAGTTGCTGCTGACGCTGGCCGACCCCGAGCAAATCGTGGGGTTGAGCCGGTTCTCGCGTGACGGTTGGCAATCTCTGTCTGCGAACGACATGAGGCGCTATCCGGTCTTGTCCGGCGGGGCCGAGGACGTGTTGCTCCTCAAGCCCGACATTGTCGTGGCGAGCCTGTTCGACAAGCGCTCGACACGGGAGCTGCTGAAGGCCAAGGGCTTCATCTCGCAGAACTTGCCGTGCCGCGAACCCTCGCCGAAGCGAGGCTCCAGATCCGCGAGGCCGGCGACATCACCGGGCACCCGGATCGCGCGGCGGCGGAGATCGCGCGGCTCGATGCGGCGCTGGCGCGCGCGCGCCGCGCCGTGGCGGAGAGGCATTATCGCGTGCTGCCGCTGTCGCGGCGTGGCTGGGTTGCGGGCAGCGATAGTTTTGTCGGCTCGCTTCTGACAGAAACGGGGCTGTTGAATGCGGCCGGCGATCTCGGTTTCACTTTCGGCGGATTTGCTTCGCTGGAGGCTATCGTCAGCCTCCGGCCGGACTTCATCGTGGTCTCCCAAGCCGGTAATTATGCACGGGATGACGGCCAGGCGTTTCTGCTGCATCCGGCGCTGGAGCGCTTCTATCCGCCGGCAAAACGAATCGTGATTCCGGAACGGCTGACCGAGTGCGGCGGCGTGATGCTCGCGGATGCGCTGGACGCCCTGACGGCGGAATTGAAACGGGTCGGGCGGTAACCATCCTGCCGTCCCTGCGAACGCAGGGACCCATAACCACAGGATGTTGTAAACTTAAGGAAGGTGTCGGCTACTGCCTTGAATCAGGGGCGCCGCGGCGTATGGGTCCCTGCGTTCGCAGGGACGACCGTTTCACCCCTGGACCACCGGTCCGCCGGCCTTCTTCCACGCATCGATGCCGCCTTCGATATGCGCGGTGTTGGCAAGACCCGCTTTCTTGGCGGCGGCAACCGCCATCGCCGAGCGCTCGCCGAAGGCGCAGAAGAACACCACGCGGCGGCCGGTCGCGGCGGCGACTTCGCGCAGCATGCCACCGGGCTGCAGGTTTTCGCCGATCGAGGGGTAGGGCGCATGCAGCGCGCCTGAGATCGTGCCGTGCTTGGCGCGCTCGCTGTTCTCGCGCAGATCGACGAGCAGGATGTCGGACCGGCCGAGGGTCTCGATCGCGTCGCGGGCGCTGAGCGCGAGCCCCTGCTTGGCGAGCTCTTCCTGGTGCAGGCCGACATGCATGTTGGCGGGCACCGCCACGTCCATCATCTTCGGGTTCGGCAGCTTCAGATTGGCCATCAGCTCGATATATTCGTCCACCGAGCGCACCTGCAGCCGCGGATTGTAGCGGCGCTCTTCGCCGATGGTGGAAACCGTGTCGCCCTTGTAGTCATGGGCGGGAAATACCATGGTTTCATCGGGCAGTTTCAGGAGCCGGTTGAAGATCGATTCATACTGTGCACGGGAAGAGCCGTTCTGGAAATCGGTGCGGCCGGTGCCGCGGATCAAGAGCGTATCGCCGGTGAAGACGCGGTCGCCCATCAAATAGCTGTAGGAATCGTCGGTATGGCCGGGCGTGTACATGACGTCGAGGCCAAGCCCCTCGATCATCACCTTGTCGCCGTCGGAAACCCGCATCGACACCACGTCGGCCTTGCTCTGCTCTCCCATGATGGTAATGCACTGGGTGCGGTCGCGCAGTTCGCCCAGGCCGGTGACGTGATCGGCATGCAGATGGGTGTCGACCGCCTTCACCAGCCGCAGATCTAGTTCGCGCAGCAACTGGCAATAGCGGTCCGCCTTTTCCAGCACGGGATCCAGGATCAGCGCCTCGCCGCCGGCACGGCTCGCCAGCAGATAGCTGTAGGTGCCAGAGACGCTGTCGAAGAGCTGACGAAAGATCATGGCTGCTGCCGCCGCGAGTTGGTTCTTGATTCTATCACATCATGGCTGGATGTAGCTCCAGCCCTGCTTCACGTCATTGCGAGGAGCGTTAGCGACGAAGCAATCCATGCTTTCGCGCAGAGATAGATGGATTGCTCCGCCTCGCTCGCAGTGACGGGAGGTCCGCATTCGCGGCCTGCTCGCTCGCAAAGGCGGCGTGTGCAGTCATGGCCGCACCAGGGTATATCCGTTTTCGGTCAGGAACAGAATCTGCGCGACGCCGACCTGAACCGGCGTTGCCGCGGCAATGAAGTCCGGCCGCTTGCCGCTGTCGCGTTCGAGCGTGTCGACGGTATTGAGGCAGATATCAACGCGCGCCCCCTGCGCCACCAGGCTCTCGACCGCTTTGCGGTTGGGATTTTCCGGGCGCAGCAGGTCGATGCCGGGGCCGAACGCCACGATCTCGATCGCGACCTTGTCCGGATCGTAGAACTTCATGAGGTTGTTGGCGACGCTGATTACGAGACCCTGCTTGCGCGCGTCGTTGTCGGAGAGCTGCAGCACGATCTTGTGCTCGGCGAATGGCTTGTCCTGCAGCGGCGCCTGCTGGGCGCGGGCGTCGGGCGTGGCGGCTGTAATCAACAGCGCCGCGGTCATGGCGCGAATGATGGTCGAAAACCCTGTCATCCCTGTCCCGCAATGCCTGGATTGTCGTCAACGCCCTTCAGCGTGACGCCCGGCGCTGACCGGTTGGGCGGTTTGCCCGACTTCAGATGTTTGGTGACCACATCCCAGATCGGCGCGCCGGTCTGCTCGTTGACGGAGGCCCAGCCCGCCACCTTGTAGCTCTTGCCGGCTTCCAGCGCACGGCCGTTGTCGAGCCTCACGTCGGAAATCCGCTTGCCGACGGATTCGGCCGGGGTGCAGGTGTAGGACAGGCCGCCGACGCGGACCATGTCGCCGCCCTGCTGGTAATAGGGATCGGTATTGAAGAGATTGTCGCAGACGTCTTCCAGCACGTCCTTGATCTGGCCGCCGGTCATGTTCTGGATGTAGGTCTGGGGATAGGTGACGGCGGTTTGCGCCAGCACATCCTCCATCGTCAGCGGCTGGCTCGCCAGCGCCGTCGTGCCCCAGCGGAAGCCGGGCGACAGCGCGACTTCGGCGTCCAACTCGCCGCGCAGGGCGTCGCAGATCAGTTGGTCCATGCTGCCGCTGAAATTGCCGCGGCGATAGAGCAGGCGATCGGCGGTCGCGATCTTTTCGTTGAGGGCGGCGGCATGCGGCTCGCGGATCTTGTCGATCAGCGTCTGCATGGCGGGATCGGGCTTCAGCAGTTCCGAAAACACCGGCAGCAGCCGGTAACGGACATTGGCGACCTTGCCCTTGGCGATTTCAAGATCGAGCACGGCCAGAAACTTGCCGTTCGAGCCTGCATTGGTGACGAGCGTGACGCCGGCCGCATTGGTCACAGCAATCGGTTGCGGCACGGCGTCATGGGTGTGGCCGCCGAGGATGACGTCGACGCCGGTAACTCGGCTCGCCAGCTTCAGGTCGACATCCATGCCGTTATGCGACAGCAGCACCACCGCATCGACCTTGTCGTTGTTGCGATGGCTATCGACGAGCTTCTGCAGTTCCTCGTCGCGGATGCCGAATTTCCAGTCGGGCGTAAAACGCTTGGGATGGGCGATCGGCACGTAGGGAAACGCCTGTCCGATCACGGCGACGCGATACCCGCCGATCTCCTTGATGACGGACGGCTTGAAGACGCGACCGGAAGCCGGATCGAATGCCTTGGCGTCGTTGAAGGCGGCTTCCTCGGTGAGGAAGACATTCTGCGCCAGGAATTCGCCCTTGAAGCGTTCGAGATTGGCGCGCAGCGTCTTTTCGCCATAGGTGAATTCCCAATGGCCGGTCATGGCCTCGATGCCGAGCAGGTTTGCGGCATCGACCATGTCGGCGCCCTGCAGCGTGTTGGCGAGGCCGGTGCCCTGCCAGAGGTCGCCGCCGTCGAGCAACAGCGACCGCCCGGCTCCGACGTCGTTGCGCAGCCGGTCCACCAGCGTCTTCAGATGCGCAAAGCCGCCCAGCTTGCCGAATCGTCCGGCGGCTTTTTCAAATTCGACACAGGTGAAGGCATAGGCGTCGGCGCTGTCGGGGCGGATACCGAAGCGATCGAGGAAGGCCTTTCCAACCAGATGCGGCGGGTTGCCCCGCATCGACCCGACGCCGAGATTGACGCTCGGCTCGCGAAAGAAGACCGGCCTGAGCTGCGCATGCACGTCCGTCATGTGCAGGATGCGGGCGTTGCCGAAGCGCTCGAGGTCGTAGACACCCGCATTGTCGGCGCTACGGGCCAGCCGCGGGAGGCTGCCCGACAGGGTGGCGGCGCCTGCTAATGTCAAGAAATCCCGGCGGCGGATGGTCATGCGGGTCTCCGCGCGTCGTAAGGCTTCAGCGTATTTCCATTTCCTTCCAGCGGGTCTTCTCGCTGGTGGCCTGGAAGATCGAAGCTTTGGCGAGGGCTTCGGCTTCCTTGGCCGAGGCGGTGGCCTTGTCGAAATCGCCGGCATCGGCCGCCTTCTTCGCCGCCGCCAGCGTCGCCGCCGTGGTGGTCCATTGATTGCGCAGCTTGCCGGCTTCCTTGTTCGCTGTTTCAGCCGCGGCATAGGCCGCCTTGAATTCATCCTCGGAGCCTGCGGCGAGCGCGGATGTCGCGCCCGCGGCGAGAGTTGCGAGGACCAATGCGGATTTGAGCATCTTGTTCCTCATGGCCGCGCTCCCGGACCTGATATCGGCAGTCCGTTGCTGACATAGGAAAGGTAGTACTCGACGTTGCGATATTCATCATCCTGCGGGTTGAGCGGTACGCCGCGGATCTGGCTGTTGCAGGTGGTGAAGCGCCGGCTGGTGGTGCCCATGCCGCTCCATTCCGAACGATAGATCGGCATCGCATTGACGATGCCGAGCGCGGGCGCCAGGATTTCGGCGCGGATGCGTTCGCCCGGGCTCTGCACATGGCAGGTGGCGCAAGAGAAATTGAGCTGGCCGCGCCGCGTATAAAAATATTCCTTGCCGTTCTGGTAGGCCTCGAGCGCCCTTGGATCGTTCGGGATCTTGATATCCATCGGCTTGCCGCGCGAGGTGAAGGCCATATAGGCGGTTAGCGCCGCCATTTCGTCCTTCACGTAGGAGAACGGCGGCTCGCCATTGGCCTCGCGGCAGCGATTCAGTGCGAGCTCCAGCGTGATGACCTTGCCTTCCTTCTCGTCGAAGTAAGGATAGTTCTGGCGGATGCCGATACCCTTATTAGGGAAGCAATCCTCGTAGCTCTTGCCGTTCTTGAACGGTTTGGAAAACATTTCCTTGCCCATTTCGAGCGAGAACTCGTAGGGCGGGAACTGTTCCTTCTCCTGCCATTGCCGGTGCAGGTCTTCGTTCATCGAATAGGGACCGTTGACGAAATCCTCGAACTTCACCTTGGGAAATTTGTCGGTGAAGAATTTCTGGAACGCCTTGGCGTCGGCGACCGGGTCGACCTTGTCGGCTGCGCCCAGGGGCAGGGCGCTTGCAAACGCCAGCGCTGCCAGCGCAACCGCGGCCGACGCCAGATGGATTGCGGATCGCAGCTTCATTGGATCTTCGCCGTGGTGGTGTCGGTCGCGCCCTTGTTGTCGACCCAGCTGATCTTCAGTTCGTCGCCCTTCTTGGCCCCCTTGAAGGCGAACTTGACGTAGGGGTCCTTGGAGATGCCGCCGCCCCAATCGGCTGCAAACACGTTCTTGCCGTCATGCTCGAAGGTCAGCTGCTGGATGAAGTGCGGCGGAATGGTCTCGCCCTTGGCGTTCTTGACGAAGCCGGAATCCATCGGATGCTGGATCAGCGCCTGCACTTCGGTGATATCGCCGTTCGAAGAAGCGCGCACGCGAATAGTGGATGCCATCTGAATTCTCCTAGTAGCCCTTTATTTGGCGCATGATCTTGTCGGAAAACCGGTGCCCACTTTGCACTAACGTGGCCCTCCGGGTCCGGATCATGCGCGCTAACCGCCGCAGCCGCCGACGGTGACTTTGACTTCCTTGGTGGCGCTGTAGAGCTTGCCGCCGGCTTCCACCAGCACCATCACGTTGCTGGTCCTGGCCATCTTGATGCGGTTGGCCACACTCGGCATTGTGCCTGCCGGAAGATTGTACTTCGCGATCAGCACGTTTGGATTTTCGCTGACGAGAAACGCGATCGAAGTCACGTCGGCCAGCGTCGTAGAGACCGAGATCGGCACCACGGCGCCGTTCTCGGCAATTTCTGGCGCGTCCATCTTCACCTTGTCCGAGGGCTCGGCGGTCTTGCCGTAAAGCGCCTTGATGACGTCTGCATCGCTCTTCTGCTTGAAGGCCTCTTCCGGATATTTATCGTTGGCCGCCGCGAACGCCTTCGTGAGGTCGAGCGGGACGACGCCAAGGCCGACCAGCGTCAGCGCGCCGGCGCCTTTCAGGATCAGCCGCCGCGTCGCCGAAAAGTCGTTTTCCATGGTGCTCATTCAGAAATCTCCTGAGGCGTGCGCCCGCGTTCAAAGGGTCTGCAGGAAATCCACCACCGCGTCGATTTCCTTCGGGGTCAAGATCCGGTTCCGTCCGAACGGAGGCATCACGGTCAGTGCATTGCGCAGGGTTTCGTCGGTGATGATGGCGACGAGTTCGTCGCGATTGGGATATTTGCTCTTGATATCGACCAGTTCTGGCCCGATGGAGCCGGGAAGGTTGCCGCCCTTGATGGCATGGCAGGTCAGGCAATTGCCCTTGCTACGGTCGAAGGCGAGCTTCTGGCCTTCGGCCGCGGCGGACTGCGCGTGTGCGGCGCCTGCGGATACGAAAGCGCCGATCACAAGCGCCAGCACAAACGCCGGGAGCATCGCTGGCTTCGTCAGGGAATGGTCGGTCACGGGCGTTTCCGTAATTTCTACTTCGGTTGCATTGTGTCGAGCGGTCCGGTCGTTCGCGGCGTCAGGTTTCTGCCTTCGGCCGTCGACGATATCCTGACACCGGCGGCGTCGACGCATGCGTTCATGCACGGTTTGGCCATCGTATCAGGTCGCGGGTCGGTCCATATGAAATTGTCGCGATTGCGCATTTTGACTTTCGGCAAACTGTTGCGATCGGCAACGAATTCATTGGATACAAGGTCGTTCAGGCTCAGAATATATGCGGTCAAAGCATAAACGTCGTCCGCTGACAATGTGTGCGGCGCGGACATCGGCATGGCGCGGTTAATATAGTCCCATAATGTCGGGGCAAACGGCCAATAGCTGCCGACCGTCGGCTCCGGGCGCTCATCCGGAGCGATCCGACGCCGCCCACCAGCTTGGGAAAGCGGCCCTCGCCTTCGCCGAACGTTCCATGACAGGCGGCGCATTGCTCGGCGTAAACCTCCGCTCCCCTGTCGACCGTGCCCTTGCCTGGGGGCAGGCCCGCTCCATCCTCGCCGCGCACGTCGATGTCCCATCCGGCGATCTGCGCCGGCGTCGCCACGCTCCCGTAACCGTAATAGCCGGGCTCTGCCGCGTTCGCGAAGCCACCGGTGGCGGCAACAAGCAGGGCAGCGAGCAGCAGGCAGCGCTTACGCGAGCTGTACATTGAAGACGCTCCCGTCGGGCTTGATCTGCCAGGTCTGGATCGAGTTGTTGTGATAGACCGAATTGGAGCCGCGCTGCTTTCGCAGTTGTGCGATTGTCGGCTGCACATAGCCGGTTTCGTCGATGACGCGGGATTCGAGCAACGCCGGCCGTCCATCCCAGCGCCAGGGCAGCGTGAATTTTGTCAGCGCCTTCGACAGCACCGGCTCGTGCAGCCGCGCGCTCTGCCAATTGACGCCGCCATCCATGGAGACGTCGACGCGCTTGACCTTGCCGTTGCCGGTCCACGCCAGTCCCCGGATCTCGTAAAGGCCGGGGCCATCGAGCGGCTTTTCCGGGCAGGGAAAGATGATGACGGATTTGGCGTCGATCAGCCACGTAAAGCCGCGCGAAGTGCCGTCCGGCATCAGGTCGGTGTACTTCGAGGTTTCTTCGCGGGAATGCCATGGTTTGTCGCCGAGCTTGATCCGGCGCAGCCATTTGATGTTGACGTTGCCTTCCCAGCCCGGCACCACCAGCCGCAGCGGATAGCCCTGTTCCGGCCGCAGCGCCTCGCCGTTTTGCGCGTAGACCACGAGGCAATCGTCCAGACATTTGTCGAGCGGCAGGCTGCGGTTCATGTGTGCGCCGTCGGCGCCTTCGACCATCGCCCACTTCGCCTCTTTCTTGACGCCGACTTCTTCCAGCAGCGTCGACAGCCTGACGCCGGTCCATTCGGCGCAACCGATCATGCCGTGCCTGAACTGCAACGAGTTCATCTGCGCCGCGCGCCATTCCATGCCGCCATTGGCCGGGCATTCGATGAAATGGATGCGCGAGATCGACGGGAAACGCGCGATGTCCTTCATGGTGAGAAGCAGCGGGCGCTCGACGAGGCCGTGGATCATCAGCTTGTGCTGGGCCGGATCGATGTCGGGCCGTCCTGCATGATGGCGTTCGAAGAACAGCCCGTTCGGCGTAATGATGCCGTGCAGATCCTGCAGCGGCGAAAAGCTCACCGACGATTCCGCGCCCGCAGTAAGCCAGGGAACATTGCGTCGGATGACGGAGGCTTCGGTGTCGGCGGGTCTGCCATAGGGCCGATCGACCACGCCGGCGCCGATCGATTGCGACCAGGGCGCATCCGCAGGGGGAGATTCTTGTGCCGGATCGGCTATGGCGGGCTTGGCGCCGAACGCGAGGCTGCCGGTCAGCGCCGCGCTGAGTCCCAGAAATCCGCGCCGCTCCATAGGCTTGGGCGAGCCGGCGAGATCAGAGAGGACAGTTTTGCTGCGTAACGGGTCAGGCCGCACGTTTTCTTCCCCTCGCGGCCATTTCGCCGCAGTATTTCTTGCTTTTTTGAACCGGTATCCACATTTGCTAATTTAGTCAATGCTAAAGAATCGATGGAGCAGTAGTATGATAACTGTGCTTCGCAGGCACGGAAAACCACTTCGGATATGAAGTTATGACAGCAGGCGCGGCGGCAGCCGAAGAGATGCAATTCGCCCCCGACGCCAGCGACGCAGCGGCGCTCAAGAAGCTTGCGAAGCAGGCCGGCGACGCCGCGCAACTTCTGAAAATGCTCGCCAACGAAAAGCGGCTGCTGATCCTTTGCTTTCTGGCCGTGCGCGGCGAGATGACGGTGGGAGAACTTGTTGGGGTCGTGAAACTGAGCCAGTCCGCGTTGTCGCAGCATCTGGCCAAACTACGCGCCGATGGCCTGGTGGAATTCCGGCGGGCCTCGCAGACGCTGCATTATCGCGTTACCGACCAGCGCGCATTGCGTCTGCTTCAGGTGCTCAAGGAAATCTATTGCGGCGACCTGAAGTGACGCTGCGGCCAGAACGGTTCAAGCGAGGTTGAGTTGAGATGGCTGAGTATGTGGTGGAATTCGGCAAGGATGGCCGGCCGGTCGAACCTGACGGCCGGTTGGATGCGGCGGCGTTCCATCGCAACCATGCGCCGATCTGGGCGGTGTTGCAGAAATTCCTCGTCGGCAAATCCGGCGATGTGCTGGAGGCCGGCAGCGGCACCGGCCAGCATGTCGTTCATTTCGCAAAACACACCCCCGATATCACCTGGTGGCCGAGCGATCTCAACGATCGACATCTGACGAGCATCGCAGCGTGGCGCGCGTATGCCGGCTTGCCCAACATCCGTCCGCCGCTGCGGATCGATCTCTCCGATCCCGCCTGGTGTCCGGAAATGCATGACGGCGGCGGGCCGACCGAATTGCTGGCGGTATTCAGCGCCAACGTGATCCATATCGCGCCATGGCAGGTCGCCGAGGGCCTGTTCGCCGGCACGGCGCGCTATCTGCGCGCCGACGGGCGGCTATTTCTCTATGGCCCCTTCAAGCGCCAGGGCAAGCACACAGCGCTCAGTAACGCCGTGTTCGACACCAGCCTTCGCGAGCAGGACCCCGAATGGGGCGTGCGTGATATCGCTGATCTCCAGAAGCTTGCGGCGAGCGTCGGTTTGGAATTGTGTGAAACGACCGAAATGCCAGCCAACAACCTGATTCTGGTCTTTGAGCAATCGACAAAGGGTGACACCGGCGCATAGCGCGCGCCCGTTTGCGTCGGTTGATCGCTTCCCCTCACGTCTCCATAGTGCCGCGGAATCAATCGACGAGGCTCCCTGCCCGGGGCCAGCCGGGCGGGAATGCCGATGCTGGATACGACATCCACCGAAGAGATTGCCGACGACGCGCGGGCGCGAGCTAACGTGTTGCGCCTGGCCGCGGCGCAGGCGCTGACCGGGGCCAATTCGGCGGTGATTTTCGCCACCGGCTCGATCGTCGGCGCGACACTCGCGCCGAACATCTCGCTCGCCACCGTACCGCTATCGATGTATGTGCTGGGGCTTGCCGCGGGCACGCTGCCGACCGGCGCGATCTCGCGCGCCTATGGCCGCCGCATCGCCTTCATCATCGGCACCTTCTGCGGCGTCCTTACCGGGCTGCTCGCCGCGCTGGCTGTGCTGCATGCCTCATTCTGGCTGTTCTGCTTCGCGACCTTCCTCGGCGGCCTCTATGGCGCGGTGGCGCAATCCTATCGCTTTGCCGCCGCTGACGGCGCCAGCGCGGCGTTCCGGCCCAAGGCGGTGTCGTGGGTGATGGCGGGGGGCGTGTTCGCCGGCGTGCTCGGTCCGCAGCTCGTGCAGTGGACCATGGACATCTGGCCGCCTTACCTCTTTGCCTTCTCCTTTGTGGTGCAGGCCGTGGTCGCACTTGTGGCGATGGCGGTACTGTGGGGTGTCGACGCGCCGAAGCCCGCACCGTCGGACATGCATGGCGGCCGGCCGCTGTGGACGATCGCGCGGCAGCCGCGCTTCATTGCGGCTGCAATGTGCGGGGTGATCGCTTACCCCATGATGAACCTGGTGATGACTTCGGCGCCGCTCGCCATGAAGATGTGCGGATTGACTGTCAGCGATTCCAATTTCGGCATCCAGTGGCACATCGTTGCGATGTACGGGCCGAGCTTCTTCACGGGCTCGCTGATCGCGCGCTTTGGTGCGCCGGCCATCGTTGCGCTCGGCCTGACGCTGGAAGGCGTGGCTGCCGTGATCGGTCTCTCCGGCATCACCGCGATGCATTTCTGGGCCACGCTGATCGTGCTCGGGGTGGGGTGGAATTTTGCGTTTATCGGCGCCTCGGCGCTGGTGCTCGAGACACACCGGCCGCAGGAGCGCAACAAGGTGCAGGCCTTCAACGATTTTCTGGTATTCGGGATGATGGCGCTCGGGTCGTTCTCATCCGGCCAGTTGCTGGCGCATTACGGCTGGTCGATGGTCAACATGGTGGTGTTCCCGCCCGTGCTGCTGGGCCTTGCGGTTTTGTCGCTTGCGTCGTTCGCCAAGCGGCGCGCAAAATTGCAGGCGGTCGACCAGATTCCCGATCCGAGTATTTAGGCTCGGCAATTGCTGGAGGTGTCCCATGCCGTCGCGCGCCCGTCTCGATGAGTTCATTGCGGTCGTTGTCTCCGGCGACCATGCCGGGGCCATCGAGCGCTATTACACCGAGGATGCCAGCATGCAGGAGAATGCCGCCCCGCCGCGGGTTGGCCGCGACGTCCTCGTGACGCACGAGCGCGCCGTGCTGGAACGGGTGAAGAGCGTGACGTCGACTTGCGTAGCATCGGTGGTCGAGGGCGATCGTGTCGCGATCAACTGGGTGTTCGAGTTTATCTATCATTCCGGCAAGACCGGACGGTTCGACGAAGTCGCGCTGCAGGAATGGCGCGGCGACAAGATCTTTCGCGAGCGGTTTTTTTACGATCCGTCGAAGCCGGCGTAGCTGACACCTGCTGACATTTCGGCGTGCGTCGAAATGATGGCCCGTGTGGGTCTGTTAACTGTTGCCGACATCTGCCGGACAAGCCCGGCAATGACGAGACAGAGAGATATCTTTTGGACGCCTCGAATTACACACCCATCGACGAAACCGCCATCCGCTACGACGGCTGGCGCATTGTCGTCGTCTGTTTCCTGCTGGCGACCTTCGGCTGGGGGCTCGGCTTCTATGGCCAGAGCGTCTATGTCGCCGAGCTGCATCGGCTGCACGGGTGGCCGGCGTCGCTGATCTCGTCCGGGACGACGTTCTTCTATCTGTTCGGCGCGGCGCTGGTCGCCTTCGTCAGCGAAGCGATCAAGGCGTTCGGTCCACGCAAATGCCTGATCGCGGGCACATTGGCGATGGCGGCGGCCGCGATCTCGATCGGTCAGGTCCGCGAGCCCTGGCAGCTCTTTTTGGCCAACGCCGTACTGGCGTTCGGCTGGGCCGGCACCAGCCTCGGCATCATCACCACGACGCTCGGTCTCTGGTTCGACAAGAAGCGCGGCATGGCGATCAGCCTGGCGCTGAACGGCGCAAGCTTTGGCGGTATCGTCGGCGTGCCCTTGCTGGTGGCCGCTATCGGCTATTTCGGTTTCTCCGGCGCGATGATCGCGTCGGCGGTTGTGATGGTTGCGCTGATGGTTCCGGTGATCGTGCTTTTCGTCGGACGGCCGCCGATCCATTCGAGCGCGGGCGCTGTCGAGGCCGCGGATGCGCCGTCGCCCACGCAGATCCGTGCGCGCGCTTTTCGCGATATCGGCTTCCTTTCGGTATCATCAGCGTTCGCGCTGGTGCTGTTTGCGCAGGTCGGCTTCATCGTCCACCTGATCTCGTTTCTGGATTCGGTGATCGGACGCGAGCGGGCGGCGATTGCGGTGGCGCTGCTGACGGCGATGGCGGTGGTCGGCCGCGTGCTGTTCTCATTCGTGATCGACCGGCTCAACCAGCGGCTGGCGTCGTCGCTCTCCTTTGTCAGCCAGGCGATCGCGCTCGTCATCGTCATCAACGTGCACAATGACATCGCGGTGATTGCGGCCTGCGCGCTGTTCGGCTTTTCAGTCGGCAATTTGATCACGCTGCCGGCGCTGATCGTGCAGCGCGAGTTTGACCCGCGTTCGTTCGGCGTGCTGGTCAGCCTGATCACGGCGATCAACCAGATCACCTACGCGTTCGGACCCGGCGTGGTCGGCTTGCTGCGCGATCTGTCGGGCAGTTACGCGCTGCCGTTCTACGGCTGCATCGGCGTGGAGCTGACGGCGGCCATACTGATCATGATTCGCGGGCGCGCAACAAAGACCTCATCCTGAGGAGCGCGGAACGCGCGTCTCGAAGGATGGGCCACGGGCCGCATGGTTCGAGACGACGCAAGGGCGCCTCCTCACCATGAGGAGTTAGGTCTCTCGCTGCCGCAACAGATCCTCCCTCCGGCGCGCGCGGCCACTCGGCCGGGGCCTATGGTGCGTGCCGGCATGGGTCCCGGCTCTGCGGAGCAGCGCCATAGCGCGTCGAAGACGCGCGTGAACACGCTTGTGGCGCCGCACCGCATCCGGGACACGTAGGCGCAGATTTCCCTCACGCAAGATCGGATACCTCGCCTTCCGGCAGCCCGAACTCGAACGTGTTCAGCGTCATCGACACCATCGTGTAATAGCCGCAGAGTCCGATCACCTCGACAATCCCGCGTTCGGTGAGCACCTGCACGGCCTCGTCGTACAGCGCCTGTGACACGCCATGGCCTTCATGCAGCGATTTGGCGACGTCGTAGATCATCTTGCCCTTGGGGTCATCGAAGGTTGGCGTGCGGCGGTCGCGGATCTCGTCGATGATCTTGGGATCCATGCCGCCCTTCAGCGCCAGCCGTTTGTGCGCATACCATTCATAGTGCGAGGTCCAGTGCCGCGCCGTGACGAGGATCGCGATCTCGGAAAGCTTTGCGGGAAAGATCGTGTTGAAACGAAGTTGTTCGCCCAGACGCGTGGCGTGCCGCGCCATCTTGGGGCTGTTGAGCCAGGCCATCATCGGCGCCGGCGGGGCCCCGCGCTTGCCGGCGATCGATTCGTCGTAGGTTTCTTTTTGCTCGGCGCTCATTTCGCTAGGCGAAAGCAACTTCAACCGCATGCCCGTTTCCCCTTGTTTTTCAATCGTTGCTGACCCTGCGATACACCCGATCCGGGATCGTGACCACAGCGATGCCGCATGATGCGGCCCAGAGACATATTGAATTCCGCAATGCGCCGGCTAAGGTCGAGCCAACATTCCCACATGGAAACGCCGTCATGTCCGATCTGGAAAATTTTCGTCGTGAAACCCGCGCCTGGCTGGAGGCCAATTGTCCGCCGGAGATGCGGCGGCCGATGACCTCGGAGAGCGATACGTTCTGGGGCGGCCGCAACACCAAGTTCTCGTCCGAGCCGCAGCGCGTCTGGTTCGAGCGGATGCGCGACAAGGGTTGGACCGTGCCGGACTGGCCGCGGGAGTATGGGGGTGGAGGTCTGGATGCCGCGGAGCACAAGGTGCTGCGTGAGGAGATGGCGGCGATGGGCGCGCGCTCGCCGCTGTCGAGCTTCGGCATCTGGATGCTCGGGCCGGCGCTCTTGAAGTACGGCACCGAGGCGCAGAAGAAGGAACATCTGCCCAAGATCGCAGCGGGCCTGATCCGTTGGTGCCAGGGCTATTCCGAGCCGAACGCCGGATCGGACCTCGCCTCGCTGCAGACCCGCGCCGAAAGCGATGGCGACGACTACATCATCAACGGCCAGAAGATCTGGACGTCTTATGCGAACTACGCCGACTGGATCTTCTGCCTGGTGCGCACCGATCCCACCGCGAAAAAGCATGACGGCATCAGCTTCATCCTGTTCGACATGGCATCGAAGGGCGTGTCGACGAAGCCGATCCTCTTGATCTCGGGCTATTCGCCGTTCTGTGAAACCTTCTTCGACAATGTGCGCGTGCCGAAGTCGCAAGTGGTTGGCACCGTCAACCGCGGTTGGGACGTGGCGAAATATCTGCTGCAGCACGAGCGCGCGATGATCTCGGGCATGGGCGAGCGCGGTGTCGGCCGTCCGCTTGGACAGGTCGCAGCGGACTCCGTCGGTACCGACGCGCAGGGCAGGTTGGACGACGCGATGCTGCGCAGCCAGATATCGACCTTCGAGGTCGACGAGGCGGCGCTTGGCGCTGCAGCCGAACGCGCGGTCGATCTGGCCAAGGCCGGCCAGTCGCATCCTGCGTTTTCCTCGGCGATGAAATATTACGGCACCGAACTCAACAAGCGCCGTCACGAAATCCTGATGTCGGCCGGCGGCGCCGATGCGCTGGAATGGGAAAGCGACCGCTCGAAAGGCGGCGCCCGCCCGCGCGCCTGGTTGCGCACCAAGGCCAACTCGATCGAAGGCGGCACCTCGGAGGTGATGCTCGGCATCGTCGCCAAGCGCATCCTCGATCTGCCGGGGGCGTGAGCCTTTCGCCGTCGTTCTGCGGCGACGCGAAGCGGCGAACTATGGTGCGCAATTGCGCACCTGAGAACCTCGAGATTCCGGGTTCGCGTCTGCGCGCCCCGGAATGACGAATCAAAAGCCTTTTTCGTATAGCTGGATCGGATTAAAATGGCCCTCGTCCTCACCGAAGAACAATCCATGCTGCGCGACAGCGCGCGCGGCCTCATCAGCGACAAAGCGCCGGTGTCGCATCTGCGTCAGTTGCGCGACAGCAAGGACGCCACGGGATTCTCCCGCGACCTCTGGAAGGCGTTTGCCGAGATGGGCTTCTCGGGCCTGCTGGTGCCGGAGAATTTCGGCGGCAGCGGACTCGGCTGCGTCGAGGCCGGCGTCGTGATGGAGGAAATCGGCCGTACCTTGATGCCGTCGCCATTTCTTTCGACCGCGGTGCTGGCGGCGTCTGCGCTCTCGCGCGGTGGCAGCGAGGCACAGAAATCAGCGCATCTACCAAAGATCTCGGACGGCTCGCTGCTCGCGGCGCTCGCGATCGACGAAGGAGCAAAACATCGTCCGCTGCAGACCAGATTGCAGGCGGTGCGCGCCGGCAATGGTTTCAAGCTTAGCGGCGCCAAGGCCTTTGTGGTCGACGGCCACACCGCCGATCTCCTGATCGTCGCGGCCCGCACCGGCGGCGCGGCCGGCGAACGCAATGGGCTGACGCTGTTTCTGGTCGATCCCATAGCCAAGGGCCTCGCCATCGAGCGCACGGCGATGGTCGATTCCCACAATGCGGCCAGAATCGAATTCTCAAATGTCGAGGTCAATGCCGACGACGTGCTCGGCGAGGTCGACCAGGGCGGAGCGTTGCTGGACGGCGTGCTCAATATCGGCCGTGGCGCGGTGGCTTCCGAAATGGTGGGCTTGAGTGAAGAGGTGTTCGGCCGCACCGTCACCTATCTCAAGGAGCGCAAGCAGTTCGGCAAGCTGATCGGTGAATTCCAGGCGCTGCAGCACCGCGCCGCCCAGCTCTATGTCGATATCGAGATCACCCGCGCCGCGGTGCTGAAGGCGCTGCAGACCCTCGATGGCGATTTCGAGCACGCAGGTGCTGCGGTCGCGGTCGCAAAAGCGCGCGCCGGTTCGACCGCGACCCTGGCCGTGCAGGAAGGCGTGCAGATGCACGGCGGCATGGGCATGACCGACCAGTTCGACATCGGCTTCTTCATGAAGCGCGCCCGGGTCTGCCAGGAGTTGTTCGGCGACAGCAATTATCACGCCGATCAGTTGGCGCGGATGAAGAGCTATTGAGCTCTATGCCCTCATGGTGAGGAGGCGCGAAAGCTCCATCTCGAACCATGGGGCGCCGTGTGTAAGCTTCAAGCGTCATTGCGAGCGAAGCGAAGCAATCCATAGCACCGCTGGGGAAGTATGGATTGCTTCGTCGCAACGCTCCTCGCAATGACGGCGGAGGGACTTACCTGATCGGCGGCGCATACTGGATGCCGCCATTGCTCCAGAGCGAATTGAGGCCGCGCGGGATCTTCAGATCCGACCCTTCGCCGACATTGCGGTCGTAGATCTCGCCGTAATTGCCGACGTGGCGGATAATGCGGGCCGCCCAGTCCTTGGTCAGGCCGAGGTCTTCGCCATAAGCGCCTTCGGTGCCGACCAGCCGCATCACGTCCGGCTTCTTCGACTTCAGCGCCTCGTCGATGTTCTTCGAAGTGATGCCGAGTTCTTCGGCGTTGATCATCGCATACAGCGTCCATTTCACGATCATCATCCAGTCGTCATCGCGCTGTCGCACCACAGGAGCGAGGGGGTCCTTCGAGATGACGTCAGGCAGAATGACGTGGTCGTTGGGCTTGGAGAGGTTGAGCCGCAGCGCGTAGAGCTGGGAGATGTCGGCGGTGAACGTGTCGCACTGGCCGGAATCGTAGCCTTTGACCACGTCCTCCAGCTTGGAAAACTTCATCTCCGTGTATTTGATGTTGTTGGCGCGGAAGTAGTCCGCGAGGTTAAGCAGCGTCGTCGTTCCCTCCTGCACGCAGACCTTGCTGTTATTGAGGTCCAGCGCGGAATCGATGTTGCGCGAGCGCGGGATCATGAACCCCTGGCCGTCATAGTAGGCGACTGCCGGGAAGTAGAGGGCGTAGTTGCTCTCGCGCGACATGCTCCAGGTGGTGTTGCGGGAGAGGATGTCGACCTTGCGGCTCTGTAGTTCCCTGAAGCGCTCGTTGGCATCGAGCGGCACGAACTTCGCCTTCTTGGGATCGTCGAAGATGGCGGCGGCCACCGCGCGGCAGAAATCGACGTCGAAGCCGGTCCAGTCGCCGTTTGCGTCGGGGATCGAGAAGCCGGGCAGGCCCTTGTTGACGCCGCACAGCACGTCGCCGCGGCGGATGGTTCGTTTCAGTGTCTTGGTGTCATAGCGCTCATAGGTGATTGCGCCAGCCGCGATCGCGATTGCGACCGCCAGCCCAATCAGGAGGCCGCCTCGAAATGTCCGTAGCATTTTTTTAACTCACCAATTTCAGGGAAATGGATCGGTTGGAGAAGCAGCGTTGCAACTACAGTTCCGGCTTCTGCCGGATAATCACCTTGGTGCCAACAGGCACGCGCTCATAGAGGTCGGCGACATCAGCGTTGACCAGCCGGAAGCAGCCGGAAGAGACGGCGGTGCCGATGGTGTCGGGCCGGTTGGTGCCGTGGATGCGGTAGACGGTGGTGCCAAGATACATCGCGCGGGCGCCGAGCGGATTGCCCGGTCCGCCGGCCATGAAGCGCGGCAGATAGGGCTGGCGTACGATCATCTCCGGCGGCGGTGTCCAGTCCGGCCATTCCGCCTTGCGCGTGATGTTGACGAGACCCTGCCACCGGAATCCCTCGCGGCCGACGCCAATGCCATAGCGCAGCGCGCGGCCGTTGCCCTGGATCAGGTAGAGATGGCGCTCGGCTGTGACGACAATGATGGTGCCGGGCGCTTCGCTGGTGCGATAGAGCACCGCCGTTTTCCTGAATTGCGGATCGAGTTCGACGGATTCGTCGGCGATCACCCCCGGCTCGTCGCCGACGTCGGGTCGGCGCGTCTGCGCCTCGCTCTGCGATACCGAGAGGATCAGACCGCCGGTGGCGATCAACATCCAGATCAGGTGCCTAAACGTCGTCATCGCGGAGTTCTCCTTGTTGGAGCGTTGGCAAATAGAAATAGTGGCGGCTTAGCCAAATCAGTCGGAACCATCAAATCTCAGGGCCGGCTTGATGGCAAGTTTAGGGCGAGTGAGGCTGATACGTGGCTGAAATGTCTTCTGTTTTCGTTGCCTCCCCAAATTCATGGGATATCCCGCTTTGCTTTATTTCGGCGCGATCCACAGCCGCAGGCAAAAGGAAATCAGCGCCACGGTGCCTACGCCGCCGAGCCACAGGCCGGCGAACCACAATAGACGCCTTGTCAAAGGGCGCGATGCCGGCTCGTTTGGCTTCAATGGTAGCCGCTTTCGGGTTTGACCTTGCCGCGGAACACCCAATAGGCCCAGACCGTATAGCCGAGGATGAGGGTATCAGCACGGCGACGCCGAACAGCATGAAGAGCTGGCTGTTCGCGGGCGAAGCCGCCTGCCAGATAGTGATGCTCTGCGGCACGATATAGGGATACATGCTGATGCCGAGGCCGGCATAGGACAGCGTGAACAAAGCCAGTGTCAGGAAGAACGGCTGGTAGTCGTACTTTTTGGCGAGGCTGCGCAGCAGCAGGGCGGTTACCGCGGCAACCGCGATCGGCACCGGCGCGGTCAGGAGGATGTTCGGCCAGGCGAACCAGCGCTGGGTGTACTGTATATGGAGGAACGGCGTCGCGATACTCACCGCGGCGATAGCCCCGAGCATCGCGAGCAACAGGACCCAGCTCAGATGATAAGCGCGGTCGCGCAGCGCGCCTTCCGTCTTCATCACGAGCCACGTCGCGCCCAACAGCGCATAGCCGATGACGAGCGACACGCCGGTTAAAATGCTGAATGGCGTCAGCCAGTCCCACCAGCCGCCGGCATACTGTCGCCCTTCGACATGCACGCCCTGCAGGATGGCGCCGAGCGCGATGCCCTGCGCCAGCGTGGCCAGCATCGATCCGCCGGCAAAGGCGATGTCCCAGCGATTGCGCGCGGCGGTCGTGCGCCAGCGGAATTCGAAGGCGACGCCGCGGAACACCAGGCCGAGCAGCATCGCGATCATGGGCGTGTAAAGCGCCGGCATCAGCACCGCATAGGCCAGCGGAAACGCTGCCATCAGCCCGCCGCCACCGAGCACCAGCCAGGTTTCGTTGCCGTCCCAGACCGGCGCGACGCTGTTCATGATGACGTCGCGGTCGCGCTTCTCCGGGAAAAGCGGAAACAGGATGCCGAGGCCGAGGTCGAAACCGTCCATGACGACATAGACGAATACCGCAAACGCGATGATGAAGGCCCAGATGATCGGAAGGTCGATGGCCATCATCGCGCGACTCCCTCGGCTGCCGCGCCGCGGCGGGCGTGATGCCGGCCGAGCGGAGCGGAACCTCGTGCGACGGACCCTCTTCGCCCGGATGCGGCGGGGCGGCCATCAGGCGCAGCAGGTAGATCACGCCGGCCGTAAACACCGCGAAATAGACAATGATGAAGGCGATCAGCGAGGAGGCGACCGCGGGCGCCGCCAGTGGCGAAGCGGAATCAACCGTTCGCAATAATCCATAGACCGTGAACGGTTGGCGTCCGGTCTCGGTGGTGATCCAGCCCGCGAGCACTGCGATGAAGCCCGCCGGGCCCATCGCGATCGCAAATATATGCAGCAGCCGGGAATCGTAGAGCGCGCCACGCCAGCGCATCAACAGGCTCAACAGGCCGAGCCCCACCATCAGGAATCCGAGACCGACCATGATACGGAACGACCAGAACGTGATCGCCACCGGCGGCCAGTTTTCGCGTGGCACGGTGTCGAGGCCGGCCATCGGCGCGTCGAGGAGTGCTTGAGAATCAGCGAGCCCAGCTTCGGCACTTCGATCGCATAGTCGACCTTGCCGGCGGCCTGGTTGGGCAGGCCGAACAGGATCAAGGGTGCGCCATCCTTGTGGCTCTGGAAGTGGCCTTCCATCGCCATGATCTTCACAGGCTGATGTTCCAGCGTGTTGAGCCCGTGCTGATCGCCGGCGAATATCTGGATCGGCGCCACCAACGTGGCCATCCACATCGCCATCGAAAACATCACGCGGGGACCGGCTAGATGCCGGTCGCGCAAGAGGTGCCAGGCGCCGACCGCGCCGACAACCAGCGCAGTGGTCAGATACGCAGCCAGCACCATGTGCACGAGGCGGTAGGGGAATGACGGGTTGAAGATCACCTTGAGCCAGTCGGCGGCGACGAACTGCCCCTCTGCATTGTACGCGTGGCCGGCCGGGGTCTGCATCCAGGAATTGGCGGATAGAATCCAGAATGCCGAAATCAGCGTGCCGATGGCGACCATCAGCGTCGCCAGAAAATGTAGTCTGGGGCCGACGCGCTGCAGGCCGAACAGCATCACGCCGAGGAAGCCGGCTTCGAGGAAGAACGCGGTCAGCACCTCGTAGGCCATCAGCGGACCGATTACCGGGCCGGTCTTGTCGGAGAACGCCGACCAGTTGGTGCCGAACTGGTAGGACATCACGATACCCGACACCACGCCCATGCCGAACGCGACCGCGAAGATCTTCAGCCAGTAGTGGAACAGATTGATGAAGACTTCGCGCCCGGTCCACAGCCAGAGCGCTTCGAGCACCGCCAGATAGCTGGCAAGCCCGATCGAGAAGGCCGGGAATATGATATGGAACGACATCGTGAAGGCAAACTGCGCCCGGGCCAATACGACCGCATCCCAGCCTTCAAACATGGGCACCACCCGTCGCAAGTTTCTTCAGGCGCGAATTCTCCGAAGATTGAATTTTCGAATCCGCGCCTGAACCCTGCATGTAGCCTACCACGCCAGATGCGACGATTATACCCGCGGCATCAGCGGATCAGGGCTTCCTTTTTGTCTGATTGCGCGAAGGGGAATTCACTTCGCCTGCAAACGCTTCGGTCAGCTATTTGCGTTCAGCAGCCCGGCGACGGTGCGGTCGATCTCCTCGTACTGGCCTTCGCCGTCGTGCTGGAATACGATCTTGCCGTTCTGGTTGACGATGTATTGCGCCGGCCAGTAGCGGTTTCGGTAAGTTCCAGGTCCGCGAATCATTGTCCTGCGCCACCGGATAAGTGATGCCGTGCCGCTTCAGCGCGGTCTGAACGTTGGAGGCGGAGCGCTCGAACGGAAATTCCGGCGTGTGGATGCCGACAACGACAAAGCCGCGGTCCTTGTATTTGGCATAAAGCTTGGTGACATGCGGCAGCGTGTTCACGCAGTTGACGCAGCCATAAGTCCAGAAATTCACCAGCACGACCTTGCCGCGCAGATCGGCGAGTTTGAGCGGCGCCGAGTTGTACCAGTTGCCGAGGCCGACGAAATCGGGTGCGGTGGCCTGCGCGGCCGCCGTCACGAGCGCTTCCGGCGCGCGCAGCACCTCGCCGCCGAGCGCGGCCATCGTTGAGCCGGCGAGAGCAAGTGTAACTATCGCGGCGGATGCGGCGAGGGATCTGGGTTTCATGGCAATCTCCATTGGGGGTCAGAGGCCGATCTGGCCGTTCGGGTAAAATCGGTCAGCCACGCCACGATCAGCGTGTCGTACTGGAAGTAGGAAAGAAGCGCGAAAGCGATCACGACGACGCCGAACCCCTGCTGCAGCCGGGGTGCGATCCGCGCGACGCTGCGGACGCGGGTGGTGACGGCCTGGCCGCCATAGGCGATGACGAGCATCGGCAGCGCCGCGCCGATGGCATAGACGACGAGCTGCAGGCTCGCCCATGCGGTGTCTTTAGACGTCGCCACGATGGTCAGGATCGAGCCCAGCACCGGTCCGGCACACGGCGTCCAGACCAGGCCGAGCGTCGTGCCGAGTACGAAGCCGCCGATTATCCCGTTGGAGGGCGGCACTGCCTGCAGAGCTGCCGGCGGTGAGGCCGCCAATCCGGATCGACAGCCACGCGAACGGCGCCGGCCAGATCATCAGCAATCCAAAGCCGACCAGCAGCATTGCTGCGGCGTTTCGTAAATGATTGGGGTCGAAGTCGAACACGCGGGTGATCGCGCCCAGCAGCAACGCCACCATCGAGAATGACATCACAAAGCCGAGCGCGATCATCGCCGGGCGCACCTTGCCGGTCTGGCCGACCGATGCCCCGAGCAGGATTGGCAGCATCGGCAGCGTGCAAGGGGCTGCGACGGTGACGACACCTGCAAGCAGCGCGAGAGCGAGATTGAGCATCGAAAGGGTTCATCACCGGTCCCGGCGAGACCATGTGTCGTTGCCGGGTGCAGGATGAACTTCGCCGGAATGCGGCAGGGTGTTACGCCAGCGGCAGTTCAAGCGGCGTCACGTCTCTGTGAGGTTTTTTCACGCCAGACACACGGAATCGGGCGCTAGTGGGATGACTTTTCTTCGAAACGTCAACCCACTCCATCTCTTTGATTTGCGAATGATCTTTTCGGAAAACCGGTATCCACTTTTCTGGATCACGCTCCAAAGCAGAGCGACCCGGCTGGGGGGCATCCCGGCCGGGTCGTTGGAGGTCGCTTGGGGGTCACTTGGGAGGTAGAACTTAAGAGGCTTGGAAGTGGAAATTCAGCGGGTGGTCTCGCCGTCGTTGGAGATCACACAGACCTCCTTGGGATTCTTGGTGCTGCAATCGACCACCTGTTCGCGCACAAGCATCGAGCCGGTATCGCGCTGGGCGCGAGGCGTGACGTTCTGGGCGGACAGCGAGGCCAAGGTGCAGACGGCGCCGAGCGGGATGATGAAGAAGCGGAAGGACGGCTTCAGCATGTTCTCTCTCCTGTTCGGCGTTGGCGTTGCGTTGAAGATCGGTATAGGGGGTGAGTTTTTCCGGGTGATGTCGCAGATTGTTTCATTTGTTTCGTCGAAGGTAATCTTTGTTCGCTGAAACGACCCGTTTTCTGTTCCATATATCCAATCTAAGATATTGAAATAGCTGTAATTTATGCCGCGAGGCTGTCCACGCCGGCGCCCTTAAGCAGTTCGCCCAGTTGTTTGCGGGCATAGAACATCCGCGTCTTCACCGTGCTCTGGGGAATACCGATGATGTCGCCGGCCTCCTCGACCGACTTCTCGTGGTAATAGACCAGATTGATGATCTCGCGGTGGGCCGGCGACAGCTTTGCGATACAGGCGCGCAGGATGGCGCTGGTGTTGCTGCGGTCCAGCGAGGCTTCCGGCGTGTCGGCTTCGTCGGCGATCTCGAGCACGTCTTCCTGATCGATGTCCTCGTGCTTGCGCTGGCGCAGCGCGGTCAGCGCCTTGAAACGGGCGATCGACAGCAGCCAGGTGGAAACCTGCGAACGGCCTTCGAACTGGCTGGCGGTACGCCAGACATCGAGAAACACCTGGCTCACGAGGTCTTCCGCCATGGTGGTGTCGCGCACCATGCGCAGCACGAAGCGGTAAACCCGGACGTTATGGCGCGAATAAAGCACGTGCATCGCCGTACGATCGGCCTTGGCGATCCTTGCCAGCAGCATCTCATCCGATATCGCGCGTGCAGCGGCGATCGTCTTGCGGGCTGCGGCGTTGATGGCGATGACGTTCGGCATGACAGGCTCCCAGTTCGCCGTGAGTGCGGCGCTTCGTTGAGAGGATTGTTAGTCAGCCATCGTTTCGGGATGTCTGCACCAGAAGGGAAAAATGGTTTCGTGCAGGAGAGAATTGTTTCGTCGCAGAGCCTGCGACGAAACAATTCGGGGCTAAAATGCCAGTAATTTCAATAAACGGAATATTGATAGGGCTTCGCGTTCACGGGGACGACAACGGCGTGCTCCGCCTAGCCCTTCTCGCCCGTCGGCGAGAACAAATAGCCGCCGCCTCGGATGGTGCGGATGACGGCGGGCTTGGTCGGGTCGATCTCGATCTTGCGCCGGATCCGCATGATCCGCAGGTCGACGGCGCGGTCGAACGCCTCAGCGTCGCGCGCGTTGGCCAGTTCCAGCAGCCGCTCGCGCGATAGCACGCGCTTGGGATTGGCCGCGAACACTTTCAAAAGCCCGAATTCGGAGGCCGTCAACGGATGCTCATTGCCTTCGTCGTCCCGCAGCGCCTGGGCTTCGAGGTCGAGCCATTTGGTGCCGAACCGCACCAGCTGTTCCTTCTCCGCCTTTGCAGCCGCAGCCTCCGGCGCGGCCGCCGCTTTGGCCGGCGTACTGCGGCGAAGCACGGAGCGGATACGCGCCATCAGTTCGCGCAGTTCACAGGGCTTTGCGATGTAGTCGTCGGCGCCGAGCTCGAGCCCGACGACGCGGTCGATCGGGCTCGCGGTCGCGGTCAGCATGATGACGGGAACGTTGATGCGACTCTTCAGGTCGCGAATGATCGAGAGCCCGTCTTCCTCGGGCATGTTGAGGTCGAGCACCACGAGGTCGGGTACGTTGGTCTCGATCACGCTGCGCAGGCTCTTGCCGCCGTCGCACAGCGTCACGCCAAACCCATGCATCTTGAGGTAATCACCGACCATCTCGCGGGCCGGTGCCTCGTCATCAACGATGATGATGTGCGGGCTCTTGGTCATGTCGTCTCTGTTGCAGGCAGTCTAACCGTAAACGTCGATCCCTGTCCGGGGCCGGCGCTATCAGCGGTCACATGGCCGCCATGCATGTCGATAATGCGTTTGACGATCGACAGGCCGAGGCCGGTCGAACTCTCCCCCGCCGTCGGCTTGGCCGACAGCCGCTGGAAACGGCCGAACAGCCTGCCTAGATCCTCGGGCGAAAGGCCTGCGCCCTCATCGGCAATGCGGATGACAGTGTCGCTGCCCTCATGGGTAACGGCAACCGTAATCTTGCCGCCGATCGGTGAATATTTGATGGCGTTGCTGACGAGGTTGTCGATCGCCTCGCGGATCCGGTCGGCGTCGCACATGGTGACGACGTTCGGCGGCGCCGACACGCCGATCCTTTGCTGCTTGTTGACCGCCGAGGGCAGGTTGGAATCGGTGACCTCGGCAACGAGGGCCGCGATATCAACCGGTTCGCGGCGGATGGTAATGTCGAAGGCGTCCGCCATCGCATCGGAAATCAGGTGATCGACCATCGAGGTCAGGCGCTTGGTGGCGTCACGGATGTGCTCGACCTGCGCGGTAACGTTTTCCTTGGGCGAGCCGGCGCCGATCAATTCGGTCAGCATTTCGGTGCGGCCGAGGATCACGCCGAGCGGATTCTTCAAATCGTGCGCCACGGTGCCGAGAATTTCGTTCTTGAAGCCATTGGCGCGCTGCAGCCGCAGCCACTGCGCCGAAAGGCGGCGGTTGGCCTGCATCAGCGCGCGGGTGCGCTGGGCGACGCGGTCCTCGAGCTGGGTGTTGGCCTCGTGCAGTTGCCGATAGAGGATGACGTTGTCGAACGCGATCGACAGGCGGCTCGAGAAAATCTCGACCAGCGCCCGGTCGGTGTCGGAAAGCTGGCGCTCCGCCTGCAGCAGAACGACCACTTCGCGGCCGCTGCCGGTGCGCAGATAGAGCACGCTGCGGTGGTCGGCGAACTCGTTCTTGCGGCGCTGGAAGGCGGCTTCTACCATCTGGCGCAAATCCGGATCGAGCGCCTTGGAACTGGTCGTGCCGATGAACCGGCTGTAGCAGCCCGAGCCCGCGAGCACCGAGAATTCGCTGCCGGAAGCGCCATCGTCGCGCAGCACCAGGATGCCGGCGCAGTCGACATTGAGCAGCGAGGCGAGCTGCGTCAGCACGCCTTCCGCGAGGCGCTGCATCGAGTTGAAGTCGTACAGGGTCGAGGCGGCGTCGATGATGATTTCAAGTCCGCGCCGGGTCTGAACCATGCGCTCGAGCTGCTGGTAGCTGCGCAGCGCCGCCGTCAGCGAAGTGAACAGCTTGTCGGCGGTGAGTTCGGTCTTGGCCTTGTAGTCGTTGATGTCGTACTGGACGATGACGCGACGCTCGGGCGCCTGGCCGGGTTGGCCGGTGCGCAGGATGATGCGGACGGTCTCGTTCTTGATCTCGTTGCGGATGTATTCGACGAGCTCCAGGCCCGCGACATCGGTCTCCATGATGACGTCGAGCAGCACCGCCGCAACGTCCGGGTTGTCGCGCATCAGGATGCGGCCTTCGGCCGCGGAATAGGCCGACAGGATTTCCAGCGTGGCGCCGTGGAGATTGTAGTCGCTCAGCGCAAAGCGGGTGCCTTCGTGCACGGCGGCATCGTCGTCGATGACGGCGATCTTCCATTTGCGTACAGACGAGTCCTCCGGAGCGGCTCCGGTATCGTCGATCAGGTGGAGGACATCGTCCTGTTCGGCCATTGAGGAGTTCCGTCGGCTGCTGTCTGGTCTGTAATCGTGGGTTCGCCCCGGGCGACTTTGGGCATAATAATGCGGAATGTGGTGCCTTGTCCCGGCCTTGACTCCAGCATCATCCGGCCGCCGAGCTGTTGAGTGACAAGATTATAGACGATATGCAAGCCCAGTCCGGTGCCGCCTTGATTGCGGCGCGTCGTAAAGAACGGGTCGAACGCCTGCCGCTGAACGTCCGGGGTCATCCCGGCCCCGTTGTCGGCGAAAATGATCTCGATATCGTCGCTGCCGCGGGCCCGGGCCGAAATCGAGATCGTCCCGGAGCGGCCGTCGGCAAAGGCATGATTGGCGGCGTTGAGGAAAAGATTGGTTAATATCTGGCCGTAGGAGCCGGGATAGCCGTCGATCATGAGGCCTTCCGGCACGTCGACCGACAAGGTGATCGCCGCCTTCTTCAGCGCCGGCCGCAGACTGGCGACGATCTGGTCGGTGGCCTCGCTGAGCATGAATTGCCGGCGCTCGGCGTGCGAGCGGTCGACCGCTACCTGCTTGAACGACTGGATCAGCTCGCCAGCACGATGCAGGTTGGCCACCAGCTGCTGCGCGGCGTCGCGCGAGGACTTGACGAATTCGTCGAGCTTGGAGCGGCGCAACGGCTCCGTCCGCAGGTCCTGTTCGAACATGTCGGCGCGGCGCGCAAAGCTCGACGCCACCGTCAGGCTGATGCCGATCGGGTTGTTGACTTCATGGGCGACGCCGGCGACCAGTCCGCCGAGCGCCGCCAGCCGTTCGGCGTCGATCAGGTTCTGCTGCGCGGTATTGAGTTCGAGCAGCGCGCTCTCGGCCTTTTCCTTCGACGCGCGCAGCTCGTCCTCGGTCTTGCGCTTGGCGATGGCGTTTTCGCGGAATACTTCGACCGCGCGCGCCATGGCGCCGACCTCGTCTCTGGCAGTGGTGCCCTGAACGCTGCGATCGTAGTTGCCCGAGGTGATCGCATGCATCGCCGCCAGGATCTGCTGCAGCGGCAGTCGGATCGAGAGCGCGATCAGGACGCCGACCGACAGGATGATGCCGAGGAAGATCACAGCGATCGATAGCACCCGGCGCGAGATGGCCGACAGCGTCGATCGAACGTTTCCTGCGCCTTCTGCTCGCGCTGGCGCATCTTGACCGACAATTCGTCGATGACGCCGATCGCCTCGGCCTGGCTGGCATCGATGGTATTCGCAACAATTCGGTGCGGATGGCGAGCTGCTCGGTTAGTTTCGGCCAATCCCTCCTGCAGCGCAAGCGTCCGCGCCTTCAGCCGCGTCAGCGCCATACGCTGCAGGTCGTTGTCCGCAAGGTCTGACATCACGGGGATGGTTTTCTCGATCGTCTCGGTGTTTCTGCGGGCGTCCTCGGCGGAAGCCGAGGCGAGCGACAGATAATAGGAATTGGCGGCGACCAGCATTGCCGTAAATGCCTCGCGGGATTTTCCGAGCGACGGCCAGATCGGCGCGTCGCGATGCCCGGTGGCGCCCTCGATGATCGAATAGAGCCCGGCCATTTCCCGGGCCGGCCCCAGCACCTGCTGTTCGTAGGTCTTGGTAATGGTGGCCTGTACCGCGCGCAATTCGCCGAAACCGTTGAGGAATCGATCCGTGACCTGTTCAAGCCGCTCGACCGATCCCGAAAGCATCGGATCGTTCGAGGCGCGCGTGGTCAGCGTGCCGAGCACCGCTTCGCGCAGCAGCAGGATCTCGGCAAACAATTCGGGGCTTGGCTGGTTGATGTAGCGATGGATCAGGTTCTGCAATCGGCTGGTTTCGCTTTCCAGCAGCGCCAGGATCTTGTCGGAATCCCGCACATGCCGGACGTCGTCCCAGGCCGATCCGAGCACCTTGACGCCGTTCCAGATCAGGGAGGGCGAGCACCACGACGACGGCGGAGTTCAATCCCGCGATCGACAGAATGCGCCAGCGGATCGGCACCGCACGCAATAACTGAACGACCCGAAAACGGCTGCGTGCGGCGAAGCTCGCCCGCCGCGCCATTGCTCGGTCCTGCTGCGGTGCTACCGTCAAATTCTTTCCACCTCGCGGATGCGTTCGATCAATTGCGCCATCGCAGAGCAGCGCAGTGTGCTGACGCAGGGCCCGGCCATCGCCGCTTCGCGGAAGATATTCTGGTCCTCAGGCGACAGGTGGGGCCAGGTCTTTGCGACGCCTCTTGCGGCGCCAGCTTCCGCTGATGCGCGATGGTGCGGAACAGAAACGGCGTTGCCAGCACATTCATCGCCGGCAACATCGTCCCGATCAATGCGACGTTGGTACGGTTGGGATCGATCGCGCCGACCGGGCTTGTTCCAGGGGGTTCCTTTTCCTCGCCGGGTTGGCGGGAATGGAAGCCCTGATCTGGTGGCGGCCGCCGCTGCGCTCCGCGACCAGGCTGCCCAACGTCGCGCAGCGCCTGTACCGTCGGATATTCCTCGTTCTGGGTATCGGCGGCGCGAAACTCGCGCGCAGGAACGCCCGTTGAGACCGCCGTCAGCAACAGCACGACAACAAGCATTATGGTCCGCGAAAGTTTGGCGCGGCGGTACACTGGCGACAAATCCCCTGTGATTGAGTCTCGCGGCGGGAAGAAAAGGTTCAACGCCCCATTTAGCAGAATCCGCCAGTGCTTGCTATTGAAGGCTTGGTGGTCGGAGCTCGCCGGATGGACATGGTTACGGCGGCAATCCGTCTGCAATCGCTAATTGTGCGCTGCGATGGCCGCTGTTGGGATTGAAACCGCCGCCGCAGCGATTTATCAGGGCACGGCGGACAGATTCGTGGCCGTCGCGGCAGCAGAGTAATCATCGGTGAAATCGGCCTTGAGGTTCTTGCAACTCGTCGCGATCGCGGCCGTTGCGCTTTCGTCTCCGGTACAGGCTTCCACCGAGATCATGTGGTGGCATGCGATGTCGGGGGGAGCTCGGCAAGCAGCTTGAAAAGCTCGCAGCTGATTTCAATGCCTCGCAATCCGACTACCGGATCGTACCGACGTATAAGGGCAACTACACCGCGACGGTCACCGCCGCGATCTTCGCATTCCGCTCGCGAAGCCAGCCCACGATCGTTCAGGTCAATGAGGTCGCAACCGCCACCATGATGGCTGCAAAGGGCGCGATCTATCCGGTGTTCGAGTTGATGCGCGACCAGTCGGAATCGTTCTCGCCGGACGCGTATTTTGCCGGCCGTGACCGGCTATTACTCCGACGTCGCTGGCAACATGCTGTCGTTCCCGTTCAACGTCTCGACGCCGATCCTTTACTACAACAAGGACGTCTTCCGCGCCGCCGGTCTCGATCCGGAGGTGGCGCCGAAGACCCTGGCCCGAGGTTGGCGTTGCGGCCAAACGCCTGCGCGCGGCGGGTTCACCTTGCGGGCTCACCACATCCTGGCCCTCCTGGATCAATGTCGAGAATTTTTCCGCATTCCACAATTTGCCGCTGGCGACCCGGACCAACGGCTTCGGCGGTCTCAACGCAGAACTGACCTTCAACAATCCGCTGCTGGTTCGCCACATCGCGCAGCTTGCGGAATGGCAGACCACGAAAATATTCGATTACAGCGGCCGCGGACAATCGGCCGAGCCGCGCTTTCAAAAAAGGCGAGTGCGGAATCTTCATCGGCTCGTCGGCGACGCGCGCGGATATCAAGGCCAATTCGAAATTCGAGGTCGGTTACGGCATGATCCGTATTGGCCCGATGTCGCCGGCGCGCCGCAGAATACCATCATTGGCGGCGCCACCTTGTGGGTGCTGCGCGACCGGCCGCGCGCCGAATATACCGGCGTTGCCCGGTTCTTCGCCTATCTCTCGAAGCCGGAAATCCAGGCTGCATGGCACCAGAACACCGGCTATGTGCCGATCACCCGCGCCGCCTTCGACCTCACCCGCGCGCAAGGGTTTTACGACCGCAATCCGGGCGCCTCGATCTCGATCGAGCAGATCACGGCAAAGCCGCCGACCGACAATTCGAAGGGAATCCGGCTCGGATCCTTTGTCCTGATCCGCGACGTCATCGAGGATGAGTTGGAGCAGGCTTTCAGCGGCAAGCGGTCTGCGCAGGCGGCCCTCGACCACGCCGTCGAGCGCGGCAACCGCCTCCTGCGCCAGTTCGAGCGGGCCAATCCGGACCGATAGAGTCGGGCGCGAAATGATGACCGCATCGCTGCCGGCCTTCGCAGACTCCTGGGCTCCGCACACCGAAAGAGCGATCAAAATATTTGCACTAAAGATAGGCAAATATGCATCTTTGTATGCAATCTCAGCCAAGCGCTGCTCTCGGGACGACAGCGGAGTGTTCTATATTTCAACACGAAATCATAGGCTTAGGCCGGCGTTAGCTTTCCCTTAAGGGTTGGCACGAACCTTGCGATTCCAGTTCCAAAGCCGTTGTCCCTCAGGCGTTTGGAGCATCACCCATGAAGCGTCGCGATTTCCTGAAATCCGTTGCCGCGGGCGCCATGGTCCCCGCGCCGGCGATCTGGTCCTCCGCCAAGGCCCAGGCCCGTTCGGAGACGCTGCTGATCGTGTCGGAAAGCGGCCCCAACAATCTCGACATTCACGGCGTCGGCACCAACGTGCCCGGCTATGAGGTGTCGTGGAATTGCTACGACCGCCTGATCAGCCACGAGATGAAGAGCGGTCCCGACGGCGTGCCGTATTACGATCGCGACAAGTTCAAACCCGAACTCGCCGAAGACATGAAAGTCGGCGACATGTCGGTGACCTTCAAGCTGAAGAAGAACGCGAAATTCCACGACGGCGCACCTGTTACGGCCAAGGACGTCAAGTGGTCGCTCGATCGCGCGGTCAGCGTCGGCGGCTTTCCCACGTTTCAGATGGGCGCGGGTTCATTGACCAAGACCGACCAGTTCGTCGTCGTCGACGACAACACGGTGCGGATCGATTTTGCCAAGAAAGATCGCCCTGACCCCCTGCCCGATCTCGCGGTCATCGTGCCCTGCGTCGTCAATTCCTGAACTGGTGAAGAAGAACGCTACCGAAAAGGATCCGTGGGGTCTCGAATACACCAAGCAGCAGACCGCGGGCTCCGGCGCCTACAAGGTGACGAAGTGGACTGCCGGCACTGAAGTCATCATGGAGCGCAACGACGAGTGGGTCGGCGGCCCGATGCCGAAGGTCAAGCGCGTGATCTGGCGCATGGTGCCGCAGGCCGGCAATCGCCGCGCGCTGCTCGAGCGCGGCGACGCCGACATCTCCTACGATCTTCCGAACAAGGATTTCGTCGAACTGAAGAACAACGGCAAGCTCAATATCGTCTCCGTGCCCTATTCCAACGGCGTCCAGTATATCGGCATGAACGTCAAGATCCCGCCGTTCGACAACCCCAGGGTCCGGGAGGCCGTTGCTTGCGCGATCCCTACCAGAAGATCATGGATGCGGTGCTGTTCGGCCTGGCAAAGCCGATGTTCGGCGCCGCTGCGGACCAGGCGACCGAGGCGGCGTGGCCGCAACCCACCAAATACGTCACTGATATCGCAAAGGCCAAGGCATTGCTGGCGGAGGCCGGCTTTCCCAACGGCTTCAAGACCACTCTGTCGTTCGACCTCGGATTCGCCGGCGTCAACGAACCACTCTGCGTGCTGGTGCAGGAGAGCCTCGCGCAAATCGGCATCAAGACCACCATCAACAAGATTCCCGGCGCCAACTGGCGAACCGAACTTAACAAGAAGATACTCCCGCTCTACACCAACGTGTTCTCCGGCTGGCTCGACTATCCCGAGTACTTCTTCATCTGGTGTTACGACGGCAAGAATTCGATCTTCAACACCATGAGCTACCAGTCGAAGGCGATGGACGAATTCATCCACGGCGCCGTCGACGCCGCGGCAATCGGCAACACCAGCAAATACGACGCCGATGTAAAGGGCTTCGTCGACCTCGCATTCAAGGATATTCCGCGCATTCCGCTGTATCAGCCCTACGTCAACGTCGCGATGCAGAAGAATGTGTCGGGCTATCAATACTGGTTCCACCGCCGCCTGGATTATCGCGCGCTGGTGAAGGCGTGAGAGGGGCGAATGGCGAGTAGCGAATAGGAGATAGTGAATGGTTAGAGACGACGGCGATCATTCATTCGCTATTCGCCATTCGCTATTCGCCAGCGCGGAGCGCTCGCCATGCCGACCATGATCGGCAAGCGGCTGATGTTTGCGATCCCGTCGCTGATCGGGGTCGTGATCGTCACGTTCTTGCTGACGCGTGCGCTGCCCGGCGATCCCGCAGCCTATTTCGCCGGGCCTGCGGCGAGCAAGGAAGCCATCGAGCAAATCCGCAAGAAGCTCGGCTTCGACAAGCCGCTGATCGAGCAGTTCTTCCGCTACACCAACGATCTCGCGCACGGTGACTTCGGAAATTCGCTGACCACAGGCCAGCCGGTTGCGGCCGAAATCCGTAATCGCCTGCCGGCGTCCGCCGAGCTGACGCTGCTCGGCCTCCTGGTTTCGGTCATGATTGCAATTCCGCTCGGCGTGCTGGCGGCGACCCGGCCGGGCTCGTGGATCGATCATCTCTGCCGGATCACGACGACGGCGGGCGTGTCGCTGCCGGTTTCTTTACCGGCCTGGTCCTGGTCTACGTGTTCTATTTCAGGCTCGGCTGGTCGCCGGCGCCGCTCGGCCGGCTCGATGTGTTCTACAGCGCACCCCCCACCGTGACCGGCCTCTATCTGATCGATAGCTTGATCGCGCGCGATCTCGAGACGTTTCGGTCCGCGCTCAGCCAGTTGATCCTGCCGGCGGCTACGCTTGCGATCTTCTCGCTGGCGCCGATCGCGCGCATGACGCGGGCCTCGATGCTGGCCGTGCTGGCGTCCGACTTCGTCCGAACGGCGCGCGCCAGCGGGCTTTCACCCTCTACCGTGATCGTCACCTATGCGTTTCGCAACGCAATGCTGCCGGTCATCACCACGCTCAGCATGGTGTTCTCGTTCCTGTTAGGGGCCAATGTGCTGGTCGAGAAAGTCTTCGCCTGGCCCGGCATCGGCTCCTATGCGGTGGAAGCATTGATCTCGTCGGATTTCGCGCCGGTGCAGGGCTTCGTGCTGACCATGGCTGTCATGTACGTGCTGCTTAATCTGATCATCGACATTCTCTACGGCGTGATCGATCCGAGAGTACGGCTGGAAGGGTGAGGTTGGAACATGAGTAGCGTTGCGCCTGCCGTTGAACCCGCCGGTCCCGCGCGGACCTCGGGACTATCCGCGATCTTCGAGCATACGCGTTATGTGCTCGGCGAGAACCGCGTCACCGCCTTCGCCTTCGGCCTCCTGGTCATCATCCTGTTCACCGCGATCTTCGGCCCCTACATCGTTCCCTACGATCCGCTTGCCAGCGATACCGCCTCCGCACTGAAGCCGCCGTCAGCAGCGCACTGGTTCGGCACCGATCAGTTGGGCCGCGATATCTTCAGCCGCGTCATCGTCGCCACGCGGCTCGATACGTTCATTGCGGTAGCTTCCGTGGCGCTGGTGTTCCTGATGGGGGGACTTGCCGGCATCGCCGCCGGCTATTTCGGCGGCTGGACCGACCGCATCGTCGGGCGCATCGCCGACACCATCATGGCGTTCCCGCTGTTCGTGCTGGCGATGGGCATTGTCGCAGCGCTGGGCAATACCGTGCAGAACATCATCATCGCGACCGCGATCGTGAACTTTCCGCTTTATGCGCGCGTCGCGCGCGCCGAGGCCAATGTCCGCCGCAACGCCGGCTTCGTGCAGGCGGCGCGGCTGTCGGGCAACGGCGAAATGCGAATTCTGCTGGTGCACATCCTGCCCAACATCATGCCGATCATGATCGTGCAGATGTCGCTTACCATGGGCTACGCCATCCTCAATGCCGCGGGTCTCTCCTTCATCGGGCTCGGCGTGCGGCCGCCGACGGCGGAATGGGGCATCATGGTCGCGGAAGGCGCGGGCTTCATGGTGTCAGGCGAATGGTGGATCGCGCTGTTCCCGGGCCTGGCGCTGATGCTCGCGGTGTTCTGCTTCAACCTGCTCGGCGACGGCCTGCGCGACATCGTCGACCCGCAGCGGAGGACGTGATGGCTGGATTCAGCTTTGCTCGTCTCGGCCCCCGCAAGGGGAATGCGACAGGGGACCTGACCGTTCTACTTTGCATGGGGTTGTTTTCGATATTTTTGCGGAGGTCGTCATGACCGCCCAGCCGCTGCTCGACGTCAACGACCTCACCGTCGAATTCACCACGCGGCGCGGCATCGTCAAGGCGGTGCAGCATGTCAGCATCAGCGTCGGCAAGGGCGAGACGCTCGGTATCGTCGGCGAGTCCGGCTCCGCAAGTCGGTGACATCCTATGCTGTCATGCGGATTCTCGACCGCGCCGGCAGGATCGCCGAGGGCTCGGTGATGTTTTCCGGCATCGACGTCAAGGCCGCGACCGAGAACCAGATGCGCGATCTTCGCGGCCGCGAGATCTCGATGATTTTCCAGAACCTGCGCGCGGCGCTCAATCCGATACGCAAGGTCGGCGATCAGATCGAGGACGTTCTGCGCCAGCACGTCCAGAGCGCGGCAAGCGACCGCGGCGAAAAGGCGATCGAGGCGCTGGAGCAGGTCAAGATCGCCTGCCCGCGTGAGCGCTATCACGCCTATCCGTTCGAACTTTCCGGCGGCATGTGCCAGCGCGTCGTGATCGCATTGGCGCTCGCCTGCAATCCGCAGTTTGATCGCGGATGAGCCGACCACGGGTCTCGACGTCACCACGCAGAAAGCGGTGATGGACCTGATCGTCGAACTCACCAGGCGCCGGAACATGTCGACCATCCTGATCACGCATGATCTCGGTCTTGCCGCCTATTGCGACGTGGTTGTGATGGAGAAGGGCCGCGTGGTCGAGACCGCGAAGTCCGCCGATATCTTTGCCAGGCCCGAGCACGCCTATACCAAGAAGCTGATGCGCGCGACGCCGCGGCTCGGTGTGTCGTTGCGGGATCTGCTGCCGGAGGAGGCTACGTCCGTCATGGCCGGGCTTGACCCGGCCATCCATCTTTCTTCGCAAGACCCTTCAAGGCGATGGACCCCCGGGTCAAGCCCGGGGTGACGAAGAGAAAACGCCGCTCCTCCTCGTCGAAAAACTCGTCAAGGAATATCCGCGCCAGGGCGCCACCGCCGTGCTCGGCAAGCTGTTCTCGCGCAAGCCGCCGGTCGAGGCCGAGCAATTTCGCGCGGTCGACGGCATCAGCTTCACCGTGGGCCACGGCGAGAGTGTCGGTCTGGTCGGTGAATCCGGCTGCGGCAAGTCCACCACGTCGATGATGGTGATGCGGCTGCTGGATCAGACCTCCGGTCGCATCATGTTCGACGGCGACGAGATCGGCGCGATTCTGCCCAGGCCTTGCGCGGCTGCCGCTGCGCAAGAGCATCCAGATGGTGTTCCAGGATCCGACCGACAGCCTCAACCCGCGCTTTACCGCGGCGCGGGCGATTGCCGATCCGATCATGCAGCTTGGCGATGTCAAAGGCCGCGACGCGCTTCGCGCCCGCTGCGAGGAACTCGCCGGCCTGGTCGGCTTGCCGATCAACCTGCTCGACCGCTTCCCGCACCAACTATCCGGCGGCCAAAAGGCCCGCGTCGGCATCGCGCGTGCGATTGCGCTGCATCCGAAGTTGGTGGTCCTCGATGAGCCCACCGCGGCGCTCGACGTCTCCGTTCAGGCGGTCGTGCTCAATCTGCTGCAGGACCTCAAGGCGTCGATGGGCATGAGCTATTTGTTCGTGTCGCATGATTTGAATGTGGTGCGTTTGCTGTGCGATCGTGTCATCGTGATGCGCAGCGGGCGAATCGTCGAGCAGGGCGCGTCCGAACGCGTGCTCGGCGATCCGCAGGACGCTTACACCAAGGAACTGCTGACGGCGATTCCGCATCCGCCGTTGCCAGCTGTCATGCTCCGCGAAGGCGGGGCATCCTGTAATCAATGACGCCGGTGTTTACTGGATCGCCCGTCAAGCCGGGCGATGACTAAAGAGGAGAGGAGCTTGAGTGAAATGGCTGCCGAACCCCTGGACAATTACATTGACGCCGTCGCCAAGGCGCTAGCGCTGCCGGTCGAGGAAGCGTGGCGTCCCGCGGTGCGGGCGAACCTTGAGGTGTCGCTGAGGCTGGCGCGGCTGGTCGATGAATTCGCGCTGCCAGATGAAACCGAGCCGGCCAGTGTCTACACAGCCTGATAGCGCCATGACCGTGAACACTGACGGGCTGTCGGCCAAGGAAATCGCGCAGGCCGTAGCGGGCGGAAAGCTATCCGCCCTCGGCGCGACCGAAGCTGTATTGGCGCGGATCGCACGCCACGATTCCGTGTTGAACTCCTTCACCGACATCACTGCCGATCGCGCGCGCGCCAGGGCCCGCGCCGTCGATGCGGCCATCGCCGCCGGCCAGAAGGTTGGCCCGCTCGCCGGGGTGCCGTTCGCGGTGAAGAACCTGTTCGACGTCAAAGGCCTTGCCACCCGCGCCGGATCGAAGATCAATCGCGATCTCACGGCCGCAGCGCGCGACGCCACGCTGATCGAGCGTATGGAGGCGTCCGGCGCCGTGCTGGTCGGCGCGCTCAACATGGGCGAATACGCCTACGATTTTACGGGCGAGAATGTGCATGACGGCCCTTCGCGCAATCCGCACGATCCGACGCGGATGAGCGGCGGCTCTTCCGGCGGCTCCGGCAGTGCGGTCGGCGGCGGTCTCGTTCCGATTGCCTTGGGGTCCGACACCAACGGGTCGATCCGCGTGCCGTCGTCGTTCTGCGGCATCTTTGGTCTGAAGCCGACTTACGGCCGGCTGTCGCGGGCTCGATCGTTCCCCTTTGTCGCAAGCCTCGATCACCTCGGCCCGTTTGCGCGCAGTGTCGGCGATCTTGCGCTGGCCTATGACGCGATGCAGGGCCCCGACACTGACGACGCCGCTTGCACGACGCGCCCGGTCGAACCGGTTATGGCGCTGCTGGGCCAGGGGATCTCCGGCCTTCGTGTTGCGATTGCTGGCGGTTATTTCCAGAAGAATGTATTCCCGGAAGCGGTCGAGGCCGTTTCGCGCGTTGCAAAAGCGCTCGATGCCACGCAAACGATCGAAATTCCCGAGGCCGCGCGCCCGCGCCGCGGCTTACGTGATCACCACAACCGAAGGCGCCTCGCTGCATCTCGACCGCCTGCGAAAACGTCCGAACGATTTCGATCCGGCGGTGCGTGACCGCCTGATTGCGGGCGCGATGGTCCCCGCACCGATGGTCGATCGCGCGCAGAAATTCCGCCGCTGGTATCGCGCAAAAGTGCTGGAGCTGTTCAAGTCGGTGGACGTGATCATCGCGCCGGCCACGCCCTGCATTGCGCCGAAGCTTGGGCAGGTGACATTCACGCTCGACGGCGTCGAACTGCCGGTCCGCGCCAACATCGGCATCCACACCCAGCCGATCTCGTTCATCGGCCTGCCTGTGGTCGCGGTGCCGGTGCCGCTGGAGCCGATGCCAATCGGCGTGCAAATCATCGCAGCGCCCTGGCGGGAAGATATCGCCCTGCGCGTGGCGCATGCGCTGGAGCATATGGGCGTCGCCGCCGCGCCGCCGCCGAGGGGGCTGTAGCCATGGAGATCGATCTTCCCGACGTGCTCGCCGAGGTGACCGCGCAGTTCGCGCGCTATGAGAACGCCCTGGTATCCAATGATGTGGCGGTGCTCGATGAGTTGTTCCGCAACGATTCCCGCACACTGCGCTATGGCATCGCCGAGAATCTCTACGGGCTATGACGCGATCATGGCGTTCCGCGCCGCGCGTTCGCCGGTCGGCTTGATGCGGCGGACCGACAGGACCGTGATCACGACCTATGGCCGGGATACCGCCGTCGCCTCCACGCTGTTCTATCGCGACAACGCGCCCGGCAGGGTGGGGCGGCAGATGCAGACCTGGGTGCGGTTTCCCGAAGGTTGGAAGATTGTCGCGGCGCATGTCAGCGTCATCGACGAGGAACAGGATCAAAAGGCATGAGTCTTGATGATCTTCCCGCCCGTGCACCACAGCCCACCGAACCCGGGACGGTGGTCCGTCGCGTCGATCGTCCTTCGCCGCAACGGGACAAGATTACGCGGGCGGAGGAACTGCGGCTGCAGCTTGCCGACGAGATCGTGCGCGGTGTGCTGCCGCCGGGATCGGCGCTCGATGAGACCGATATTGCGCGGCGCTTTTCCGTGTCGCGCACGCCGGTGCGCGAAGCCTTGCGTCAACTGGTGGCGAGCGGTCTGGTCGAAGCCCGCGCCCATCGCGGCGCCGTGGTAGCGCAGCCTTCGCTCGACCGGCTGACCGAAATGTTCGAGGCGATGGCGGAGCTGGAAGCGCTGTGCGCAGGTCTCGCCGCCGAGCGCATGCCACCGGCGGATCGCCAGAAACTGGAAGCGATCCACGAGGAATTGCGTGTCCTGAGCCATGCTGGCAATCCCGAGCGCTTTCATGAGGTCAACGAGCGCTTCCACAACGCGATCTATGCGGGATCGCAGAACGGCTACATCGCCGAGATGACGCTGGCGACGCGGGTGCGGGTGCAGCCATTCCGCCGCGCCCAGTTCCGCAATCTCGGGCGGCTGGCGAAATCCCACGCCGAGCACGACCGCGTGGTGGTCGCGATCATGCGCGGCGACAAGGCCGGCGCCGCGGCCGCGATGCGCGCCCATATCGAACTGGTGCGCGGGGAGTACGAGCTTTACGCGGTGTCGGTGTAGAAGGTCCTCATCCTGAGGAGCCGCGCAAGCGGCGTCTCGAAGGATGGCCGCATCGAGGCTCTCATGGTTCGAGACGGCGCAAGAGCGCCTCCTCACCATGAGGAACTATACCGCCGCCTTCTCCGCCATGAACGCGCGCCAGCCGCCGTACGATGAAATATCGCGCGCGCCATCGATGGCAACGGGCTCGACGACAAAGCCCTTCACGCCGCGTCCGTCGGCGAGGCGTATCGTGCCGATGCCGAGCGGGGGCGGGATCGCGGCGACGAATTTTCCGAATGCCGCTGCCGACAGCGCCCAAAGCTCGAGCTTGATCGAATGTCCCGCGCCTTGCGCGACACGCAGCATGCCGGGCTTGGGCGGCGTGGTGTCGAGCGCGTAAAGCTTGTAATCCGCCGCGGTCGTGGTGGCCTCGATCAGCCGTCCGCCCAGCACCTGCAGTTCGCCGTTGAGCGCCATGCCGGAGAGATGCGCGCCGACCACGGCGATGGTGATTTCGTCGCCGCGGGCGTTTGTCGGCAACGCGGCGAGCGGGGGCTGCGTCAAGCCCTTGCTGCCCATTGTTAGCTTGGTATCGGCGTGGAACACGCGCCCGATGCTGGCGAGGTGTGCGTCATGTCCCGCCGGCGCCAGCAGCGTGATGCCGAACGGAATGCCGTCCGCGCGCATCGCGGCCGGCAGCGCCAGCCCGCAGAGGTCGAGCAGATTGACGAAATTGGTGTAGGTGCCGAGCCGGGAGTTGAGTTCGATCGGATTGGCCAGCACCTGCGCGGTCGAGTATGTGGTTGGCGCCGTTGGCAACACCATCGCGTCAAAATTGGCGAAGGCGCGATCGGCGACGCGCCGGAGCGCCTGCAAGCGATAAAGCGAGGCGAACGTATCCGCAGCCGTCAGCCGCGCGCCGGACGCGGTGATCTCGCGGGTGACCGGATGGATCGAATCCGGCGATGACGCCAAGAGGTCGCGGATCACCAGATAGCGTTCGGCGACCCATGGCCCTTCATAGAGCAGCCGCGCGGTCTCATAAAACGGATCGAGATCGAATTCGACCAGCGTCGCGCCGAGCGATGTCCAGCGCTCGAGCGCTTCGCCATAGGCTTTCTCAGCGGCACTGTCGCTGAAGAAAATCAATTGACCGTTGCGCGGCACGCCGAGCCGGAGTTGGCTGGGAAACGCGGCCGTCTGTCCGAGCGGCCGGTCGCGCGAGAATGGATCGGCGCCATCGGGGCCGGCCATCGCCGTCAGCGCGGCAAGCGCATCGTCGACGGTCAGCGAGAACACCGAGATGCAATCGAGCGTTCGGCACGCCGGCACCAGGCCGGCGTTCGAAATCAGCCCGAGGCTCGGCTTCAATCCGACGATGTTGTTGAGCATCGCCGGCACGCGGCCGCTTCCCGCCGTATCCGTGCCGAGCGCCAGCGGCACCAGGCCGGCGGAAACCGCGACCGCCGATCCCGAACTCGATCCGCCCGGAATCAGATCGCCACGGACCGGATTGACGGGCACGCCGTAGGGCGAGCGGACGCCGACGAGGCCGGTCGCGAACTGATCGAGATTGGTCTTGCCGATGATGATGGCGCCGGCCGCGCGCAGTTTTGCAACCGCCGTCGAATCCTGCGCGGGCATGTAGGAGAAGGCCGGGCAGGCGGCGGTGGTAGGCATACCCTGCGCGTCGATATTGTCTTTGACGGCGACCGGGACACCGTAGAGCGGAAGCTGCGCGGCGTCCTTTTTCGTCAGGCCTTCGGCTTCCGCCAACCGCGTCCGTTTCATCGCGGAGCGAGATGAACACCGCAGGATCGTTGTGGTCGCGGATGCGCCGATAGCTGCGCGCGATGGTTTGCGCCGGGGTCGTGGCGCCGGCGCGGTGCACGGCTACGATCGCGGCAACGGTTTCAGGCGCGTCAGACCCCATGGCGAGCAAAACTCCAGCAGCAGATGTTACCGGGATCGAAGCAAGCGATGTGCCATTGTGTACAATGGCACATGCTGGAAGACTGTAGAAAATAGTGATGAAATATCATTTAGTTAGGTTATCCAGCGCCGGATCTTCGCGCGAAGTTGGACCGCTCTGCCGAGGGCATGTGCCTAAATATTAGGCCAGCAGCGTCCCGCTCGCGTGAACGCGGACAGGATCTAGAGCAGCCGCTTCCGGTTCTCCTTGCCGATTTTCTCGGCCACGTGGCGCCCATGTTTGGCGGCGAGCCGCTTGAACTGCACGGTGACGGCATGAGAATAGCGATATCCCGAACAAGTCGGGCGAGGAGGAAACCTATGACCAGCGCCGCCACAAGCGGTGACAATTCCCGCAGTCTGTTCGCGACACCTGCAATTGTCAGTGAGCGCCGGGCTGACGGCAGCATCCTGGTGAAATCGACCACGCCGCTTCAGCCAAGCGCGCGTTGCGTCGGCGACTGGCTGGAGCATTGGGCGCGGCAAACCCCCGACAGGATCTTTCTCGGCGACCGCGCCAATGTCGATGCACCGTGGGCAACCGTCACCTACCGGGACGCCTTCAGGCAGGTGCGCTCAGCGGCCGCGTGGATTCTCGCACAGGGCCTGAGCGTCGGGCGCCCGCTGGTGATCCTGTCCGACAACAGCGTCGAGCATGCGCTGCTTGCGCTTGCGGCCCAGCACGTCGGCGTGCCGTCGGCTGCGATCTCGCCGGCCTATTCGCTGATGTCCAAAGATTTCGACAAGCTCAGGAGCATGGTCGAGCTGCTGCAGCCGGGCGCGATCTATGTTTCCGGCACCAAGCCATTCGCCGCGGCGCTGGCGGCGATCCGGCCGCTGCATTCGGCCCCGATCGTCAGCGGCAACGCCGGCGATTCCGATGCGATCGCGTTCCGCACCATCGCGGCCACGCCGGAAACGCCTGACGTTGCAAAAGCGTTTGCGGCAGTCACGCCGGACACGATCGCAAAATTCCTGTTTACCTCGGGCTCGACCGGCACGCCGAAGGCCGTCATCAACACCCAGCGCATGCTGACCTCGAGCCAGCAGGCCAAGGCGCAGACATGGTCGTTTCTCGAAGGTAGCGAAGATAGTCTCGTGATCCTCGACTGGCTGCCGTGGAGCCACACCTTCGGAGCCAACCACAATTTCAATCTGGTCCTGCGCAATGGCGGGACGCTCTATGTCGACGGTGGCAAGCCGGCGCCCGGGCTGTTCGCGACCTCGCTTTCAAACCTGCGCAGCGTGATGCCGACGGTCTATTTCAACGTGCCGCGCGGTTTTGACATGCTGATCGCGGCGCTACGCGGCGACGACGAATTGCGACGCAGGTTCTTCAGCGAAGTAAAATTCGCCTTCTATGCCGGCGCGGCATTGCCGCAGAATCTCTGGGATGCTCTCGAAGAACTCTCGATCAAGACCGTCGGCCGCGCGCTGCCGATGATGTCGGCCTGGGGCTCGACGGAAACCTCACCCTTAGCGACCGATTGCCATTTCCAGGCGGAACGCTCCGGCAATATCGGCGTGCCGATACCGGGCACCGAATTGAAGCTGGTGCCATCAGGCGACAAGTTAGAGGTGCGTGTGCGCGGTCCGAACGTCACGCCCGGCTACTGGAAGGCGCCGGAACTGACCGCGCAGGCCTTCGACGCCGAGGGTTTTTACTTGATCGGGGACGCCGTGACCTTTGCCGATCCGGCGCGTCCCGAGCTCGGGTTGTTCTTCGACGGCCGCGTCGCTGAAGACTTCAAGCTCAATTCCGGCACCTGGGTCAGCGTCGGCACCTTGCGCGTTGCAGGGATCGCGGCGCTTTCGCCGCTGGCGCAGGACATCGTCGTGACCGGCCATGGCGGCGATGAAGTCCGCTTCCTGGTCTTTCCGAACATCGCCGCCTGCCGTGCCCATGCAGGATTGCCCGACGGCGCCGACGTGAAAGACGTGATCGGCCATGACAGGATTCGCAGCACGATCGCGCAGGGCCTTGCGAAACTGAAAGCGCAAAGCGGCAACTCGTCTGGTCACGCGACGCGCGCGCTGCTGCTCGCCGAGCCCGCCTCCGTCGACGGCGGCGAGATCACCGACAAGGGCTACATCAACCAGCGCGCGGTGCTGACGCGCCGGGCGCAGGCGGTGGCGACGCTCGACGACGATACGTCCGCCGAATGGATCGGCTGCGCCGAGTAATGCGCGCTGGAGCTACCGACGTTAATCCCGTTCATTGGTTCGCGCCTCAACCAGCCGGCTCAGCGTCAGCAGAAACTGCTTTCGCTCTTTCTCGCTGAGCGGAGACAATGTTCGCCGGTTGAATTCGTCCGCCATCTGCGCGGCCTGCACGGCCGCCTGCTCGCCGCGGGCAGTCAATGCCAGTTCCACCGCGCGCTTGTCGCGGGTCGACCGCCTTCGCTTGATGAGGCCTTTGGTTTCCAGTTTCAGCAGTATCTTTACGAGGTTGGGCAGCTGAATTCGCAGCGCGCTCGCAACCTCGCTCTGTGTGACGAAGGGGTTGTCCCTGACCGTGATCAGCACCGAATGTTCGGCGGGGAAAAGCCTGTCGCGGCAAAATACGCAAAGAACTCCTCGAATATCTGAATCTGCAAGATGCGGATCATGAAACCCGGAGTCTGCTGTAAGGCGGTCAGATTAAGCGTCTGCTTCATGTTCTTTTCGTTCCGGCCTTCGGGCGGAGATTTATGCGCGTTGGGGCGGCTTCCTGATTGTTTCATTTGTACGTGATTCCCAGCCGAGATTGACTCTTCGAAAAATGCTTATAAGATATAAGTAATTTCGGCAGCGTGAAGACTGCCTTTGGGTTGTAGATACAGGGAGGTCCGAATGGGCCAGGTTTTTTCGCGACTGACGGCATCGGTCGTGGCGGCTGCTGGCGTATTGTTGGCATCTGGCGCGCAGGCGCAGGAAAAAGTGCGCATCGGCGTGCTGAACGACCAGTCCGGCGTATTCGCGACCTACCAGGGCATCGGCTCGGTGATCGCTGCCCAGATGGCGGTCGAGGATTACGGCGGCAAGTCCGCGGGCAAGCCGGTGGAGGTCGTCTCGGCCGATCACCAGAACAAGCCTGACATCGGTGTTGGCATCGCGCGGCGCTGGTACGAAAACGAAAGCGTCGACGCGATCTTTGACCTGCCGAACTCGGCGATCGCGCTCGCGGTCGCCGGCATGTCCGAGCAGAAGAACAAGGTGTTCATCGGCTCCGGCGCCGGAACGGCGCTCCTGACCGGCGAAAAGTGCACCCCGAATACCGTGCACTGGACCTATGACACCTACGCTTACGGGCGCGGTCTCGGCAAGGCGGTGGTGGCGCAGGGCGGCAAGAAATGGTTCTTCCTCACCGCCGATTATGCGTTCGGTCACGATCTTGAAAAGCAGGCCATGGAAGCCGTGAAGGCGGTCGGCGGCGAAGTGGTCGGCGCCGTCCGTCATCCGCTGGGAACGGCCGACTATGCGTCCTTCCTGCTGCAGGCGCAGGCTTCCGGCGCCGATATCGTCGGTATCGCCAACGCCGGCGACGACACCATCACGTCGATGAAGCAGGCGGCCGAATTCGGTCTGACCAAGCAACAGAAGCTGGTCGGGCTGATCCTCGGCATGAACGGATTGCCGGCGCTGACGCTGAAGGCGGCGCAAGGCGCGCAGATCATGAACCCGTATTATTGGGATTTGAACGAGGGCACACGCAGCTTCGCCAAGCGGTTTGCCGAGCGCCATCCGCAAAAGAACTACCCGAACGACATGCAGGCCGGGGTCTACGCTTCTCTCATTCAATACCTCAAGGCCGTGGATAAGGTCGGCGGTGCCGCCGACGGCAAGGCTGTTGTCGCGGCGATGAAGGCGATCCCGACCAGCGATCCGCTGTTCGGAAAGGGGCACATCCGGAAAGACGGGAGAAAAATCCATCCGCTCTATCTGCTCGAGGTCAAAAAGCCGGATGAGTCGCAATCGAAATGGGACCTGCTGAAGGTGGTTGCCACGGTTCCTGGCGAAGATGCGTTCCGGTCTGAAAAGGACGGCGGCTGCTCGCTGACGAAATAGCCGGCGCATTCGGTCGCGAGCAGGCACGGTGGAGGCTTCCTGATGTCATACGCCGCAACCGATCAGCTTTCCCATAAGCTGAAGTTTCTTGCGGCCAACGTCGCCGTCGAGCGGCGTGCCGATGCGTCGATGATCCTGCGCACCGAGGTGCCGTTCGAGCCGACGGATGCGTTGCTGCATCACTATCTGCGCCAGTGGGCGATGGCGCGGCCACGCCAGACCTTTCTCGCTGAGCGGAGCGCCGATGGAGGCGTCTGGCAGACCGTCAGCTACGGCGAGGCATATGATGCGGCAGCGCGGCTGGCGACATCCTTCGCCGCGAGACGGCTGGGTCCTGAGCGCCCCATCCTGATCCTCTCCGGCAACGGCATCACGCATCAGCTGGTCGCGCTTGCGGCTATCATGGCCGGTATCCCCTATACGCCGCTGTCGGTGGCCTATTCCACGATGAGCGGCGATCTCGGGAAGCTTTGCGCCATCCTGAGAATCCTCGACCCCGGGCTGGTCTTTGCCGCCGATGCCGCGCCATTCGCGCGAGCGCTTTCAATCGACGAGATGAGCGGGCGGGAAATCGTCGTCGGAGAACGGCACGAGACCGTCAACGGCGCTGTTTCGCTGGCCTCTCTGCTCGCCACTTCGGCCAGCGATGCGGTGGTGCGTCGCGCTCACGAGCTGTCGCCGCAAACCGTCGCCAAGATTCTTTTCACTTCGGGCTCGACAGGCACGCCGAAGGGCGTTCCGACCACGCACCGGATGATGTGCACGTCGCTGTCGCAGATCGAGGCGATGTGGCCTTTCATGAGCGATCACACGCCGGTCATTCTCGACTGGCTGCCATGGAGCCACGTCTTCGGCGGATCGTTCAGCGTCAACACCGTGCTGCGCTACGGCGGCACCCTCTATATCGACGACGGCAAGCCCATGCCCGGGGAGATTTCGCGGACGCTGCGGAATCTGGGGGAGGTCAGGCCAACGCTGTACTGGAATGTTCCGAGAGGCTACGAACTTCTGCTTCCACTGCTGCAGGATGACGCCGATGCGCGGCAGAATTTCTTCTCTGACCTCGCGTTGATGTTCTATGCCGGCGCCAGCCTTCCGGCGCCGCTGTGGCGCGAGTTGGTAGCGCTCGGAAAGCGGGTCACCGGCCGGGACATTCCAATGACCACGAGCTGGGGTCTCACCGAAACCGCGCCCTCCATCACCATGATCAATCGCGCCGCGCTGGCGCCGGGAAACATCGGAATTCCCATGCCAGGCCTCGAGCTGAAGCTGGTGCCGCATCAGGGCAAGCTCGAAGCGCGCGTGCGCGGTCCAAACGTCATGACCGGCTACTGGAATTCGCCGGACGCCGACGCCGCAGCGTTTGACGAGGAGGGGATTCTTCCGGACCGGCGATGCTGTGGTCTTCGCCGACCCCGATGATGCCTCCCACGGGTTGATCTTCGACGGTCGAACGACGGAAGACTTCAAACTCCTGACGGGAACGTGGGTCGATGCCGCGGCGGTGCGGCTGCGTGCCCATGCCGCGCTGGCCGGCCTGATCACGGATGTGGTGGTGACGGGCGCCGACCGCAATGAGGTCGGACTGCTGCTGCTATGCGCGGCGGGCTGCGATCCCGACGATGCGGCCTGCCGCAACAGGCTGGCTGCCGCGCTCGCAGACTTCAACAAGGGAGCATCGGGCGCGTCGCAACGGGTTACCCGCGCGATCATCATGCGGCAGCCGCCGAGTTTCGATTTGGGGGAAATCACCGAAAAAGGCTCGTTGAATGCGCGCCTGATACGTGAGCGCCGCGCCGATCTCGTCGAGGCGCTCTACTCCGGCAGCCATCCTGACGTGATCACGGTTCCCTAGAGCAGCCGTCGCACGGTTTCTGCCAGCCGCGTCTTTATTGTTGCCAAGGCAACTAGTTTGTGAAAGCTTCGGATATTGCAGGGTTCACCAACAGAGCAGTTCAACTGCCATGCCATGCGGGGAGAAAACGGATGCTTGAGAGCAGCGACCCATCGGGTCCGAATGCTGCCGCTTGTTCGGATGGCCCCAGTAACGGCCTCAGATCGTCTGAGGAGGCCCGCGCCGCGCGATCAGGTGCTGCTCTGTCCGGTCACGGCGCCGAGATTTTCGTGCAGCCGTCGCAGCAGGTCGATCAGGACTTCCCGCTCGTCCTTCTTCAGGCAGGACAACAGCCGCCGTTCGCGTTCGAGCGCGGCGACGATCACCTTGTCGTGGATCGCGCGCCCTCTTGCGGTCAGCGAGATCGCGTGGGTGCGGCCGTCGTCGGGCGCGGTGCGGATCGCGACCAACCCGCGTTTCTGCAGCACCGACAGGTTGCGGCTTACCGGCCCCTTGTCGAAGCCGATCACGCTGCAGATGCGCGAGGCCGGGATGCCGGGTTCGATCGCAAGCAGCGACATGATCCGCCATTCCGTGACGTTGACGCCGAAATTGCGCTGATAGAACACGGTCGCGCTGTTCGACAGCTTGTTGGCGATGAAGGTGATGAACGCCGGGACGTAGCGGTCGAGATCGAGCACCGGGCCGTCATCGGCGGTCGCGAACTCCGCTTGACTCGGCCGGCGTGGTTTCCTGGGAAGGGAGATCTGGCTCATCTTTCGATCATCGCTGTGAAACTGCGGCCGAGCAATAGGGACATAGGGCAGGGCATTACAAGGACAAACTTTGGGAGGTGCCGATGACTGCGACGAACTCCAGCGCCTCGGCCGGCAACGCGGTGCCGCATCTTGCCCTCGATCCGTTCTCGATCGAATTCTTCGACGATCTGTATCCTTCCCAAGAGGCGTTACGAGAGGCAGGGCCGCTGGTCTATCTCGACAAATGGAAGGTCTATGGTGTGGCCCGCCATGCCGAGGTTCATGCCGTCCTGAACGATCCGGTCACGTTCTGTTCGAGCCGCGGCGTCGGCCTGAGCGACTTCGCCAAGGAGAAGCCCTGGCGTCCGCCAAGCATCATTCTCGAGGCCGATCCTCCCGAGCACGCGCGCACCCGCGCCGTGCTCAGCCAGGTGCTGTCGCCGACGGCCTTGAAGCAGCTCCGCGATCGTTTCGCCGCGGCTGCTGCCGAGACCGTCGACCAATTGCTGGAACGGCGAAGTTTTGACGCCATCGCCGATCTGGCGGAGGCCTATCCGCTTGCCATCTTTCCCGATGCGCTCGGCCTGAAGCAGGAAGGGCGCGAGCATCTGCTGCCCTATGCGGGCGTCGTCTTCAATGCGTTCGGCCCGCCGAACAAGCTGCGGCAGGACGCGATCGAGCGCTCGGCTCCGCATCAGGCCTATGTCGCCGAACAGTGCCAGCGCGAGAACCTCGCACCGGGCGGATTCGGCGCCTGCATCCACGCGCGGGTCGACGCCGACGACATCACGGCGGCAGAAGCGTCGCTCCTGGTACGTTCGCTGCTGTCCGCCGGGCTCGACACGACGGTCAACGGCATCGGCGCCGCGGTCTATTGCCTGGCGCGCTATCCCGATCAACTGGCGCGGCTGCGCCGGGATCCCACGCTCGCCCGCAACGCTTTCGAGGAGGCCGTGCGGTTCGAGAGCCCGGTGCAGACGTTCTTTCGTACCACCACGCGGGAGGTCGAGATCGGCGGTCACCGGATCGGCGAAGGCGAGAAGATTCTGATGTTTCTCGGCGCGGCCAATCGGGATCCGCGCCGCTGGGAAAACCCTGATCGCTATGACGTGGCGCGCCGAACCAGCGGCCATGTCGGCTATGGCTCGGGCATTCATATGTGCGTCGGTCAACTCGTAGCTCGCCTGGAGGGCGAGACCATGATGGCGGCGCTGGCGCGCAAGGTCGGGTCCATCGAGATCACCGGTCCGGTAAAGCGCCGCTACAACAACACACTGCGCGGGCTCGAAAGCCTTCCCGTCACCATCACGCCGGCCTGACGGATGGTATCCGGCGAAAGCGCCGGTGCCGCGCCGGGTCGTTCAAAACAGACAACCAAGGGGGGAGAGAAACATGAAGAGATATGGAAATCATCTGGCGCTCGCGTTGTCGTGCGCCGCTTCACTGGCGCTTTCGGTGCCGGCGCGCGCGCAAATTTCCGACAATGTCGTCCGCGTCGGCGTGCTCAACGACATCTCCGGCATCTTCCAGGACACCAACGGCATGGGTTCGGTGGAAGCCACGCGCATGGCCGCGGAGGATTTCAACGGCGGCGGCAAGAACATCAAGGTCGAGATCGTCTATGCCGACCATCAGAACAAGGCCGACGTGGGCTCCGCGATCGTGCGCAAATGGCTCGACGTCGACGGCGTCGATGCCGTGGTCGACGTGCCGAATTCGGCGGTCGGCCTTACCATCAATTCGCTGTTGCGCGATTCACGCATGACGTTTCTGGCCTCATCGACCGCCAGTTCCGACCTGACCGGCAAGGCCTGCTCGCCGAACACCATCCAGTGGGTCAACGACGCCTGGGCGACCGGCAATTCCACCGCGGCGGCGATGATGGCGCGCGGCGGCAAGGACTGGTACTTCATCACGGTGAACTTCGCGCTCGGCCAGGGCATCGAGGCCGAAGCCACCAATTACATCGAGAAGCATGGCGGCAAGGTGCTGGGCTCGGCCAAGCATCCGCTCAACACCCCGGATTTTGCCTCGCTGCTGCTGCAGGCGCAGAACTCCAAGGCCAAGGTGATCGGGCTCGCCAATGCCGGCGGCGACACCGTCAATGCGGTGAAGCAGGCCGCGGAGTTTGGTCTTCAGCAAAGCGGGCAGACGATGGTGGCGTTCCTGCTGTTCATCAACGACGTCCACGGTATGGGGCTGAAGGTAGGCCAGGGCCTGCAATTGTTCGAGGCGTTCTATTGGGACATGGACGAAGACACCCGCGCCTTTGCCAAGCGCTTTGCGGCGCGGCCGGGCGTGAACGGCAAGATGCCGAGTGGCAACCAGGCCGGCGTCTACGCTTCTACGCTGGCCTATCTCAACGCCGTGGCCGCGACCGGCAGCGACCATGCGAAAGATGCCGTACCGCAGATGAAGAAGTTCAAGGGCAAGGACAAGCTGTTCGGCGACGTCACCATCCGCCAGGACGGCCGCGTCATTCACCCGATGTATCTGTTCGAGGTGAAGAAGCCGGAAGAGTCGAAATACCTCTACGACTACTACAAGCTGGTTTCGACCATTCCGGCCGATCAGGCCTTCCGCCCGATCGCGGACGGCGGCTGCTCGCTGGTGAAGTAGCGCGAAACCTAATCCCTCATGGTGAGGAGGCGCCAACGGGTCCGCGCGTAGCGCGGCCCGATGACAGGCTCCGCGCCGTCTCTGGACGTTGCTCCGCAACGCCAGGCGAACCATGAGGCCGCGATCTCGCTCGTGGCCAGCCCTTGCATCGTTCCCTCACGCACATGTTGCAGCCGCGTATTCAACTCGCGGTCACGTTACAATGGCCGGCGCGGTGGGGAGGTCAACTCAAATAAAACCGTGCGCCGCCTGTCGCACCGTCTAGAAGGCCAACGGGTAAACTCATCCCGTGACCTTGCTGCTGCCCTGCGTGATCAGCCGCGCGGCGCGCTGGTCGCGGGCGTGGATCCATAGCCAGCTCAACGCGACGCTGAGCCGGTTGCGCAGTCCGATCAGGAAGTAGATGTGGGCGATGCCCCAGATCCACCAGGCGAGGTTGCCGCGCAGCTTGATGCGGCCGAAATCGATTACCGCCTTGCGCTTGCCGATCTGCGCGAGGCTTCCGGCATGCTTGTAGCGAAACGGCGGCAAGGTGCTACCCCCAGGCGCGCCTTGATGAGGGCTGCAACATAGCGTCCCTGCTGTTTGGCCGCCGGCGCAATGCCCGGCACGGGATTGCCGTCGGGGGCGGCAATCGTCACGGTATCGCCGATGGCGAAGATGTCGGGGTGGCCGGGCACGGTGAGGTCAGGCAGCACTTTTAAGCGATAGGCGCGGTCGGCGGGTGCGTTCAGCCATTCCGCCGCGCGCGATGCGCGCACGCCGGCGGCCCAGACAATGGTTCTGGCCTCCAGCTTGTTGCCGCCATAGACGACGCCATCGATGGCACAATCGGTGACGGGCTGCCCCAGGATCACCTCGACGCCGAGCTCCTCCAACGACCGCTGCGCATAGGCAGAGAGATCTTCGGGAAAGCCGGCGAGTACGCGCGGCCCGGCCTCGATCAGCACGACGCGGGCCTTGCGCGTATCGATGTTGCGGAAGTCCGGTGGCAGCGTGTCCTTTGCCAGGTCGGCGATCGTTCCCGCCATTTCGACGCCGGTCGGCCCGGCGCCGATGATGACGAACGTCAGCAGCGCCGCGCGCCGCGCCGGATCGATCTCGCGCTCGGCGCGCTCGAAGGCGACGAGGATACGCCGCCGCAAGGTGGTGGCGTCTTCCAGCGTCTTCAGGCCGGGCGCGAACGGCTCCCATTCGTCGTGGCCGAAATAGGCATGGCGTGCGCCGGTGGCGAGGACCAGCGTGTCGTAGGGGACAGGATCGCCATCGTCGAGCAATACGCGTTTTCCGCCGGGGTCGACGCCGTTCACATTGGCAAACAGCGTCGTTACTTCGGGGCGGCCGCGCAGCAGATGGCGGATCGGCCAGGCGATTTCGGAGGTGGCCAGCGACGCGGTGGCGACCTGGTAGAGCAGCGGCTGGAATAGATGATGGTTGCGGCGGTCGATCAGAGTGATCTGAACCGGGGCGCCGGCCAGGCCAAAGGCTGTTTCCAGTCCGCCGAAGCCTGCGCCGACGATCACCACGCGATGGGGCTGTTTCGGCGCTGTCGTCATGGCTGCGGCCCCGGTTCAAATGTCTGCGTGCATTGGACTATGTAACCATTCGCCTCTCCGGTCCAAGACGCCTTTGCTAATCGATCGATAGCGAATGCGTATCGCGGGCGGCAGGAATGCGGCAAGAGAATCTTCCCCGCATCGCATCCTTTGGCCGATCCCAAACGTCCTTGGGGTTGGACGCGCTGCCTTCGCAGCCGTGACGAGGAGAAGATCATGAAACGGAACCTGATCAGGTATAAGACAAAGCCGGAAGCAGCCGACAAGAATGCCGAACTGGTTGCGGCGGTGTTTGCGGAACTGAAGTCAGCGCAGCCGGAAGGTGTCCGCTATCTTTCGCTGCGGCTGGAGGACGACACGTTCATTCATTTCGTCGAGAGCGCGGCCGATGACGGCTCCAGCGCATTGCCGAAACTGGTGGCGTTTGGCGCCTTTCAGAGCGGACTTCGGGAGCGTTGCGCTGAACCGCCGCTGGTCCGCGGCGCTACCGTCGTCGGCAATTATCGGATGTTGGGCGAGACCTGAGACCTGCCGGAGGCAGAATGACAGTAATCCCTGAGGCATCGGCCGCCGCCGGCATCGAGCGCCTGCTGGTGGCGATGCGTCCAAAACTGCATCGCTATTGCGCGCGCATGGTCGGCTCGGTGATCGACGGCGAGGACGTGCTGCAGGATGCTCTGATCAAGGCGGTGGAGGCACATGCCTCTGCCGGCGTGATCGCCAATCCCGAAGGCTGGCTGTTCCGGATCGCGCACAACACCGCGCTGGATTTCCTGCGCCGGCGCAACCGGCAGGAGGCGCTCAGAGGGGATGAGGAGGTGGACATGATTGTTGACCAGCTCGATGCCGTGGCTAGCCGTCAGATCGCTGCGACCAGCCTTCGCACCTTCATGCGCCTGCGGGTGCCGCAACGCTCCAGCGTGATCCTGATGGACGTGCTCGGCTGCTCGCTCAAGGAGATCTGCGAGATCATGGCATGCAGCCTGCCCGCGGCCAAGGCAGCGCTGCATCGCGGCCGCACGCAGTTGCGCGAAATCGCTGGCGAACCAGAGGACACGCCGCTACAAAAACTATCGGACGCCGATCGCGAACGGCTCGGCGCCTATGTCGCCCATTTCAACGCGCGGGATTTCGACGCGATCCGCGCCATGATCTCGGACGATGTCAGGCTGGATCTCGTCAGCCGGACCCGCCTGAACGGCAAGGCCGAAGTGTCCCGCTATTTCGGCAACTATTCCAAGGTCAGTGATTGGCATCTGGTGCCTGGCCTGGTCGAGGGGCGTCCCGCCATCCTGGTGTTCGATCCGACCGAAGGTGACTCAAAGCCAAAGTATTTCATGCTGCTGGGCTGGTCGGCGGGCAAGGTCGCAACCATCCGGGATTTCCGCCACGCGTCGTATGCGATCGACGGCGCGGAATATTCCGTGTGAACCGACCCGGTGGGTCCCTGTAGTGGTGGTTCGTCAGGCCAAGGGGCGTAAGCCTCTCGCGCACACCGGTGCGACAATTCTGGCCTCCCCGACCTGAACTATAATTCTTGCCATCGGCGCCGTCTGCGAATTATGGTGCAGGCTGCTGGGGTATGGGCCGAAGGTTCTAAACGGAGCCGTTGGTTCATGCTTGCCGCTGACCGGCTATTTCGCGCACAAAATACCTCACCTGATAAGAGGCGCGCGGAGCAAGCGTTGCTGGTCGCCCGGTTGACCGGGTTTGGTTCGATAACGAGGAGGGGAGTGATTATGAAAAAGGCATTCTGGCTGGCGGGCGCGATGTTTCTGGCGCTGGCACAGCCCGCGTCCGCTGGCGAGACCATCAAAATCGGCTTTGTCTCGACCTTCAGCGGCCCGACCGCTGTGATCGGCAACGACATGCGCAACTCGTTCGAGCTGGCGCTCGACCATCTCGGCCGCAAGATGGGCGGCAAGCCGGTCGAGGTGATCTATGAAGACGACGGCCAGAAGCCGGACGTCGGCAAGCAGAAAACCGAAAAGCTGATCCAGTCCGACAAGGTCGATTTCATCGCCGGCTATATCTGGTCGAACGTGCTGCTGGCCTCGCTCAAGACCGCGGTCGATTCAAAAACCTTCCTGATCTCGGCCAATGCCGGCCCTTCGCAGCTCGCCGGCGAACTCTGCTCTCCTTACGTGTTCTCGACCTCCTGGCAGAACGACCAGACCCCGCAGGCCGTGGGCACCTACATGAACCAGAAGGGCGTCAAGTCGGTGTTCCTGATCGGCCCGAACTATGCCGCCGGCAAGGACATGCTGGCCGGCGTCAAGAGCACGTTCAAGGGCCAGGTGGTGGGCGAGGAATATACGGTGTGGCCGAGCCAGCTCGACTTCTCCGCCGAACTTACCAAGGCGAAGAACTCCAAGGCCGAGTCGATCTTCGTGTTCTATCCGGGCGCTGCCGGCGTGCAGTTCCTCAATCAATATGCGCAGGCCGGCATCAAGGCGCAGATCCCGCTCTATACGGCATTCACCATCGACGAATTATCGCTGCCGCTGCAGAAGGAAAACGCGCTCGGCGTGCCCGGCGCGCAGCAGTGGGTCAACGACCTGCCGTTCCCCCGAGAACAAGAAGTTCGTCGAGGACTATCGCAAAAAGTATACGGGCTTGCGCCCGACCTTCTACGGCGCGCAGTCCTATGACGCCGCGAACCTGATCAACAGCGCGGTGGTCGCCGTGAAGGGCGACACCTCGAAGAAGGACGAGATGAAGGCCGAGATGGAGAAGGCGAACTTCAAGTCGGTGCGCGGTCCGTTCAAATACGGCAACAACCATATCCCGATCCAGAATTTCTACCTGCAGGACGTGGTCAAGGACGCCGACGGTCAGCTCTCGCTCAAGACGGTGGCCACCATCGTCAAGGACGACCAGGATCGTTTCCACGACAAATGCCCAATGAAGAAGTGATTGTTGGCATGGCCGGTGCATGATCTCCTGAGCACGTCCCCGGGCTTGACCCGGGGCGGTTTGGCGAAGATCATCCGCCCAATAAAAAACGCGGCGGCGCAGATGTGCTGCCGCTGTTTTGTTGGAGCATGATCCGGAAAAGTGGTTCCCGGTTTTCCCTCGGGACAAACGCGAAGCATTTGCCCGGAGACCGTGCTCAAATCATAGAGGTAGAGCAGGATGACGCGTCATTCCGCTCTAGGCCCAGAGTCAAGGATCCATGCTCGTCCTCGTAGAACAATCGCTGAACGGCCTGCAGTTCGGCCTGCTGCTGTTCCTGCTGGCGGCCGGCCTGACGCTGGTGTTCGGCATCATGGATTTCGTCAATCTGGCGCACGGCTCGCTGTACATGATGGGCGCCTATTTCGCCGCGACCTTCGTGGCGTGGACGGGCAGCTTTGTGTTTGGTGTATTGCTGGCGCTCGGCGCCACGCTGCTGCTCGGCATTGTCCTGGAATTCGTCGCATTGAGACATCTCTACGGCCGCGACCACCTTGATCAGGTGTTGGCGACGTTCGGACTGATCTTGTTTTTCAACGACGCTGTGCGGCTGATCTGGGGCCCGGCTGGCCTCTCGCTGCCGCTGCCGGCCTGGCTGACGGTGCCGGTGCAGATCATCCCCGGCGTGTTCTATCCGGCCTACCGGCTGTCGATCATCGTGGCCGCGCTCGCGGTCGCCGCGCTGCTTTATGTCGTCGTGATGCGAACCCGCATCGGCATGCTGATCCGCGCCGGCGCCTCGAACCGCGAAATGATCGGCGCGCTCGGCATCAACATCAAACTGCTGTTCACGCTGGTGTTCGGGTTAGGGGCCGCGCTCGCCGGCCTTGCCGGATTGATGCAGGCGCCGATCCTCACCGTGCAGATCGGCATGGGCGAGAACATCCTCATCCTCGCCTTCGTCATTATTGTCATCGGCGGCATCGGCTCGATCCGCGGCGCGTTCATGGCCGCGATCTTCGTCGGCATGATCGATACGCTCGGCCGCGCCTTCCTGCCTGACCTCCTGCGCACGGTGCTGAGTTCCGCCGCCGCTTCGACCGCGGCGCCCGCATTGTCGTCGATGCTGATTTACCTGCTGATGGCGATCGTGCTGGTGGTGCGTCCGGAGGGGCTGTTTCCGGCCGCCAAGCGATGAAATCTCAAATCAACGTCCGCAACGTCGTCGTGGCGCTCGTCGCGCTTGGCCTGCTGCTGCTGCCGCTTTATTCCGCGTTGACCGGCAACATCTTCATCCTGACGCTGTTCACCCGCATCGTCATCTTCGCGCTCGCCGCCGCCAGCCTCAACCTCATCATGGGCTATGGCGGCATGATGAGTTTTGGTCACGCCGTCTATCTCGGCATCGGCGGCTATGCGGTCGGCATCCTTGCCTATGAAGGCGTCGGCTCGGGTTTCATCCAGTGGCCGGTGGCGCTGGCGGCGTCGGCGCTGTATGCGCTCGTCATCGGCGCGCTGTCCTTGCGCACCCGCGGCGTCTATTTCATCATGATCACGCTCGCCTTTGCGCAGATGGCCTATTACATCGCCTCGGGTCTTTCTCGCTATGGCGGCGACGACGGCCTCACCATCTACAAGCGCAGCACTTTCGGCGGCCTGATCGACCTGTCGAACCGCGTGCAGTTCTATTACCTCTGCCTCGGCTGCCTGTTCGGCGGCGTCTATCTGATCTGGCGCATCATCAATTCCCGGTTCGGCATGGTGGTGCAGGGCGTTCGTTCCAACGAGCAGCGCATGCAGGCAATCGGCTTTCATGCCAACCGCTATCGGCTGGTCTGCTTCGTCATCTCAGGCACGATCTGCGGCCTCGCCGGCGCACTTCTCGCCAACAATACCGACTTCATCAGCCCGGCCGGAATGTACTGGACCCGCTCCGGCGAACTCATGGTGATGGTGGTCTTCGGTGGCATGGGCTCGCTGTTCGGTCCTGTCCTCGGCACCATCGTGTTCCTCCTGCTGGAAGAAGTCCTGTCGCAATTCACCGAATACTGGGCGTTGATCATGGGCCCGCTGTTGCTGCTGATCGTACTATTCGCGCGTGGCGGCATCATGGGTTTGCTGGGGAGGTTGAGCCGTGGCTGATCCCTTGCTTCGCGTCGAAAACCTGGTCCGCCGCTTCGGCGGCATCCTCGCCACCGACAATCTGTCGCTCGACGTCGTGCCGGGCGAGCTGCACGCCATCATCGGCCCGAACGGCGCCGGCAAGACCACGCTGATCAGCCAGTTGACCGGGCAATTGATGCCGAATTCCGGCACGGTCCATTTTGCCGGCCGCGACGTCACCCGGCTGCCGTCCTATCAACGCAGCCGGCTCGGGCTGGCGCGCTCGTTCCAGATCACCTCGCTGCTGCCGGATTTCACGGCCGCCGACAATGTCGCGCTCGCCGCTCAGGCGCATGACGGGCACTCCTTCCGCTTCTGGGGCGCCGCGCGCAAGGAAAAACATCTCCGCGACGCGGCGCAGGCGGCGTTGAGCCGGGTAGGGCTCGCCCAGCGGGGCGATGTACAGGTGTCCGAGCTGAGCCACGGTGAACAGCGCGAGCTCGAACTTGCGGTGGCGCTCGCGACCAAACCGCAATTGCTGCTACTCGACGAACCGATGGCCGGTCTCGGCGTCACGGAGTCGGCGCGCATGGTGGCGCTGCTGAAGGAATTGCGGAAAGAAGTCACCATCGTGCTGGTCGAGCACGACATGGAGGCGGTGTTCGCGCTCGCCGACCGCATCACCGTTCTGGTCTATGGCCGCGTCATCGCCTCCGGCGATCCCGACGCCATCAGGAACAACGAGGAAGTCAAACGCGCCTATCTCGGCGACCAGCATGCGGTGACCCGTCATGGCTGACACAACACCCCTGCTCGAAGTCGATGGCATCGAGACCTGCTATGGCCTCAGCCAGGTGCTGTTCGGCCTGTCGCTGTCGGTTCGATCGGGCGAGATGGTCGCCCTGATGGGCCGCAACGGCATGGGCAAGACCACCACCATCCGCTCCATCATGGGCATGACGCCGGCCCGCGCAGGCACGATCCGCTTCGCAGGCGAGAAAGTGCGCAGCCTGCCGTCCTACAAAATTGCAAAACTCGGCATCGGTCTGGTGCCGGAAGGCCGCCAGATCTTTCCGAATCTAACGGTGTACGAGAATCTCGTCGCCGCCTCGGGCAATCGCGCCGGCAATTCCGATCCCTGGACGATCGAGAAGATCCACGCGCTGTTCCCGCGTCTCGCCGAGCGCGGCAACAATATGGGTATGACGCTGTCCGGCGGCGAGCAGCAGATGCTGGCGATCGGCCGCGCGCTGATGACCAATCCGAAACTGCTGATCCTCGATGAGGCCACCGAAGGCCTCGCGCCCCTGATCCGCGAGGAAATCTGGAACTGCCTGTCGATGCTCAAGGGCCGCGGGCAATCGGTGCTGGTGATCGACAAGAACGTCGCCAACCTCTCCCGCATCGCCGACCGCCACTACATCATCGAACGCGGCCGCACGGTGTGGACGGGGACGAGCGAGCAGTTGATATCGGAGCCGGACTTGCAGCATCGGTATCTGGGGATTTGAGCCTCGCTGTCGTCCCTGCGAAAGCAGGGACCCATAACCACCGGCGTCCACGGTTGCGACGGATCGTCGAACAGCGTTCTTCAAATCGATAGATCACGCGGTATGGGTCCCTGCTTTCGCAGGGACGACGCAAGAGGTTCAAAACATCTCGAAATATTCGCGGTGTTCCCAGTCCGACACCTCGGCCTGAAACCGCTCGATCTCTGCGTTCTTGATGTGAACGTAGTAGTCGACGAACTCCGGCCCAAATGCCTCGCGGAAGAACGGATCGTCCTGCAGTGCGAACACCGCTTCGCGCAGGCTCTTCGGCAACAGCGCGGCCTTGGTCTCGTAAGGCGCATCGGCTGATGGCCCGGGATCGAGCTTGCGGTCGACGCCGTCGAGGCCTGAAAGAATCTGCGAGGCCATGTAGAGATAGGGGTTCGCCGCGGGCTCGCCGATCCGGTTTTCAAGACGGGTTGCGCTATCGCCGGCGCCGCCGAGCACGCGGATCATGACGCCGCGGTTGTCGCGGCCCCAGATTGCACGGTCCGGCGCCAGCGAGTAGGAGCGGTAGCGCTTGTAGCCGTTGATGGTCGGCGTCGTGAACACGGTTGACGCCCGCGCATGCTCCAGTAATCCGGCGAGATAGAAACGGCCGAACGAACTCAACGTCTCTCCGCCATCCCTGGCCATGAAAGCATTCTCGCCGCCGGTGCGAGAGACGATCGATTGATGCAGGTGCCATCCGGAGGCGAACACGTTCGGCAATTTCGGACGGCACATGAAGGTCGCGTGAAAACCGTGGCGGCGGGCGATCTGCTTCACGGCTGACCGAAACAGCACCATGTTGTCGGCCGGCACGAGACCCTTGGTGGGCTGGAAGGTGAATTCGCACTGGCTCGGGCCGAACTCGACCTCGACCGACCGTAACGGCAGGTCGAGCGCCAGCACGTCGCGGCGGATGATTTCCAGCGCCGGCTCCATCTGGTCGTAGCGCTGCTCGGTCAAATATTGATAGCCGTGCGAGAGCAGGCTGACGGATGGCGGACGTCCCGGCTGGCCCGCGTCTTCGGGCGCCATGTGGGCGTCTTCGAGCTTGAAGAGGTGGAATTCGACCTCCAGCCCCGCGACGAAATCGTAGCCGCGCTGTCCGAGTTGATCGATCACCTTGCTATAGAGGTGCCGCGTCGCGAACGGCACCGGGCGGCCGTCGCCAAAGTAGATATCGCACAGCAGCCAGCCCGTCGTCGGCGCCCATGGCAGCACGCGAAAGGTCGTTGGGTCCGGCACCATCAGGACGTCGGCAGCGCCTTCCATCTCCTTCATGCCGAAGCCGCCGCCCGACGTGAACACCGGAAACACCGTCTTGTGCGAAGTATCCTTGGCCAGCATCGTGGTGGTGATGGAGCAACCGCTCTCCAGCGAAGCGATCGCCTCGCTGGCAACCAGCGTCTTGCCGCGCAAAATGCCGTGCTGATCGGGAAACGACAGGCGGACGACTTCGAGCTTCTGCAATTCGACGATTTTGCGCAGGCGGATCGCCGCCTCCTGCTGCTCCTTCGACCAGAGATCGTGACGTTCGACAAAACTCAACGCGTCACCTCCGCGGAACCTGGCTGACCGTCATTGCGAGGAGCGCAGCGACGACGCAATCCATTTCTCCGCTTGCTGCGCGATGCATTGCTTCGCTTCGCTCGCAATGACGGAGGAAACACTGTCACTCCGCCGCCGACAAATGACGGACCTTGCTCGCGATCTCGGTCGGAACCGGCGCCGCCCACGGTGCGCCGCGGCGGCGTTTGACGTCGACTTCCATCCAGTAGATTTCCCAGCCGCGGGTTGGCCCGATGCCGTCCATGGTCGCCGGACCCTGGATGCTGCGCGCATGCGCGCTGTCCTAAGAACATGAACGGCTTTTCGCCGCCTGAGACCTTCTCGATTTCCTGCCGCAGCAGGCGGCGATATTGCACGATCGCCTTGTCCGAGGTGCCGAGATGCTCGTTGGTGCGGTCCTGGATCGCGCCCATCGATTCCACCGCCCACTGGTCGTGGACGTTGATATCGGCCCCCATGCCGGTATAGGTCTCGGTCGCCTGTTCGTGCGGATCGAAGCCGTAATCGTTGTTCTTGTTCTTGCGCGACTTGTAATCCGGCAGCTCATACAATTCGAGGCGCTGGTCGCGCATCTTCTTCTTGTCAACCGGCGTCGAATAAGAGGTGAAGATCGCGTACCAGTAGCAGTTCTCGTCATCGACCGGCACGTGCCACTGCGTGATTGTCATCTCCGTGCTCATCGGGATGACGAAGCCGTGCGGGAATAGCTGGTTGGTGACGCGGACATGCGTCCGCTCCTCGTCGATTTCGCGCAGTGCGATCAGGCGAAGCCCATATTCGGTGTGCTCGACATTGATGATCGGGTTGTCGTATTCGCGCAAGATTTTCGTCATCGGCATGTCGGAGCCGGCAGAGGCGCCGCGGAACTGCTTGCCGTAGGCGGTCGAGGTATCCTCGTCCTCGAAGAAGCGATGCAGGAACGAGGCGTGGGCCGGATCGATGCCGACTTCGAGCGCCTGCAGCCAGTTGCAGTTCATATGGCCCTTGAACGCAAATGTATGGCTGTCGGGGGCGACGAAGCAGTCGATCTCCGGAAACGCCGGCGGCTCGCCTTCGCCGAGATAAGCCCAGAGGATGCCACTCTTCTCGACCACGGGATAGGAGCGCTGCCTGATGCCCTGGCACAGGTTCGAGCCCTTCGGTTCGGCGGGAGTCTCCAGGCACTGGCCCGATACATCGAACAGCCAGCCATGGAAGGCGCAACGCAGCCCGCCATTTTCGAGACGTCCGAACGCGAGATCGGCGCCGCGATGCGCGCAATGGCGGTCGATCAGGCCGTAGCGGCCTTGCTCGTCGCGAAACAGCACCAGGTTTTCGCCGAGCAGTTTGACCGGCCGCACCGGCCGCGGTCCCTGCAACTCGTCGACCAGCGCCGCCGGCTGCCAGTACATCCGCATCAGCCTTCCGCAAGGGTCTTGGCGCCCGGTGCGGGTGATCAGGTCGTTCGCTTCCTGGCTCATCATGGCGAGAGTCCTTCGAAGACAGGTGGATTTGTTCGCCTATTGAACTTATGGGCGATTTTAACGTAGGTTGGGCTCCAGGCAAGCGGATTTTGCAGGCAAGGGGAGCCAAGCCATGCCGAAGTTGAAGCGCCCGGGCGATGACGACACCCGCGGCGCGACCGATTTCATCGAAAGCCTCGACCGTGGCTTGCGCGTGCTGGAGTTGTTTGGCGGCGAACAGCAGCCGATGACGCTGAGCGATCTGGCCAAGGCCGCGGACCTGCCGCGCGCCACGGCGCGACGCATCCTGTTCACCTTCGAACGTGCTGGCTTTGTCGAAAGCGACGGCAAACTGTTCCGCCTGACACCGCGCGTGCTGGCGCTGGCGTCAAGCTATCTCGCATCCAACCATGTCGTGTCGGTACTGCAACCCGCGCTCGACCGGCTGTCGAGCAAGGCGCAGGAAATCAGTTCGATGGCGATCCTCGACGGCAACGACGTCGTCTTCATCGCGCGCGCCAGCCCGACGCGGATCTTCTCGTCGGGCATTGATGTCGGCTACCGGCTGCCGGCCTTTTGCACGTCGGTCGGCCGCGTCCTGCTGTCGCGGCTGTCCGACGCCGAACTGGCGTCAGCACTCGACGGGATGGATCTCGCGCCGCTGACACCGTTCACCGTGACCGACAGGAAGCTGTTGTTGAAGGCGATCACGGGCGATCGCGCCCAGAACTACTCGCTGGTCGATCGCGAAGCCGAGCCTGGATTCCGCTCGATCTCGGTGCCCATCCGCCGTTACGACGGCGCGATCGTCGCCGCCATCAACATGGGCGCGCATGTCGATCGCGTTTCGGCCGCCGAGATGATCGAAAACTTCTTGCCGCTGCTGCGCGACACCGCGGCCTCGGTCAAATCAATGCTGGTGTAAACGATACTTCGGCACTGTAGCTCGTCGAAGGCTGAATTGATATCGTCCGTGGGATGATTATCCGACCTGAAACACCGTGCGACTATGCGGCTATCCGTGTCGTTGAAAAATCTGCGTTCCTTCAGCCCGCCGAAGCCCAATTGGTCGATGATTTGCGCGATGCAGGCGATTCAGTTTTCTCGCTGGTCGCTGTCGAGGACCGGACGATCGTCGGCCATGCCATGTTCTCAAGGCTGAGAGCGCCGTTTCCCGCGCTGGCGCTCGGCCCGGTCGCGGTAATGCCTGAACACCAGCGGACAGGTGTTGGCACTCAGCTTATCCGCGAGGGGATCGCTCGTAGTGAGGCCGCCGGCTGGGCGGGAATCTTCGTTCTTGGCGATCCCTCATTCTATCGACGTTTCGGTTTCGATGTCGGCAAAGCGAGCGGCTTCACCTCGCCCTATGCCGGCCGCATTTGATGGCCCTGCCCATTGGACGCAGCGATCTGCCGACGCTCACAGGGAGCATTCAATATGCTCCCGCCTTCGTAAACTCGGATAGGGCGACGTTGGGAAATGCGCTGGCGAAGAATTTCGGACGAGCCTTGAACGCAATCGGCCGCGGCAGATCAGGCGTTTGCGGGTGGCACTTGCGCCGAAATAATCAGGAGGCTGCGCGGCGCAGCCCGAACGCGTGCTTGTCATGCAGCACCGGCGCCACCGCATCAATCAGGCGTGACGCTGCAGCATCGACGGAAAGGCCCGCGGTATCGACCACGGCGGAGGCGCGGGCGTAGAGCGGCTCGCGGCTGACCAGGATGTTGCGCAGCTCCGCCATCGCCGAGCGATCGTCGGCCATCGGACGCAGATCGCCCTGGCGGCGTACCCGCGCCATATGCTCTTCCGGCTCGGCCTTGAGCCAGATAGTGTAGAACGACGACAGGATCAGGTCGAAGGTTAACGGCTCGGAGACGATGCCGCCGCCGGTCGCCAGCACCATCAGCTCCTTCCGCGCCAGCAACTGGCCGAGTGCCGCCTGCTCCATGCGGCGAAAGCCTTCCTGGCCGTAGAGCGCGATGATCTCGGGAACGGATAATCCGTTCTGCGCCTCGATCTCCTTGTTGAGCTCGACAAAGCTCCAGCCGATTTTCTTCGCCAGCATCTTGCCGAGCGTGGATTTGCCGGCGCCGCGCAGGCCGATCAGCGCGATGCCGGAGAACGACATTCGCCGCTGCGCCGAATGGCCGCTGCCCGCGAGCATGTCCTTGGCCTGCGCGATCTGGGCCGGCGACGCCTTGCGCAGCAGATCGCGTATCACAGCCCAATCCGGTGCGGGCTCAGTGGAGGGAATAAGGTCTTCGAGATGCGCGCCCATCGCGTTCGATACCCGGCGCAACAGCACGATCGAGACGTTGCCCTTGCCGCTTTCGAGCTGCGCGATATAGCGCTCGGAAATACCCGAAACCTTGGCGAGCACCTTTCGCGACATCCCGCGGAGGGCGCGCATGGTGCGGACACGCTGGCCGAGCTGTTCGAGAAAGCCGGTTTCGGGGTCGCTGGCCTCGGTCAATTTCCCTCGTCCGGCTTTGCCTTAAGGGGTGAACGGATTTCGGAAACATAATGCCGATGAGGATTGACAGCAAGCGTGGCCGGTGTCTTTGTATGAATTATAATTCTTAAAATTCAGGGGAGAAAGCGTCGTGAGCGGCACGTCCGGTTCCTATAATGCAGTGACCTGGCTGCTCGACCGCAATGTCGACGAGGGCCGCGGGGCCAAGCTCGCCTTCACCGATAGCGTCTCCGAGCTGACCTATGGCGACCTGCAGAAGAGAAGCCGCCGCGTCGCCAACATGCTGCGCCGGCTCGGCGTCCGCCGCGAAGAGCGCGTCGCGATGATCATGCTGGATACCGTGGATTTTCCATGTGTGTTCCTCGGCGCGATCCGCGCCGGCATCGTGCCGGTGCCGCTCAATACGCTTCTCACCTCGGATCAATATGCCTACGTGCTGGCGGATTGCCGGGCGCGCGTGCTGTTCATCTCCGAAGCGCTGCTGCCCGTCGTCAAGGACATGGTCGGGCGGATGCCGGATCTCGAGCACGTCATCGTTTCCGGCAACGACGCGCATGGCCACAAGAAACTCGCCGACGAACTGGCGCGCGAAAGCGATTCCTTCGCGACGGCGGCAACCCATCCCGACGAGCCGGCGTTCTGGCTCTATTCGTCGGGCTCAACCGGCATGCCCAAGGGCGTGCGCCACCTGCATTCGAATCTCGCCGCGACGGCCGAGACCTACGCCAAGCAGGTGCTCGGCATTCGCGAGGACGATGTCGGTCTTTCGGCGGCAAAGCTGTTCTTTGCCTATGGCCTCGGCAACGCGCTGACCTTCCCGATGTCGGTCGGCGCGTCAACGGTGCTGAACACCGACCGGCCGACGCCGGCTGCAATGTTCGCGCTGATGAACAAGTACAACCCGAGCATCTTCTACGGCGTGCCGACGCTGTTCGCCGCGATGCTCAATGACGACACACTAAAGGACGCGCGCGCCGGCAACCGGCTCCGCATCTGCACCTCCGCCGGCGAGGCGCTGCCGGAATCGGTCGGCAACGCCTGGAAGGCGCGGTTCGGCGTCGACATTCTCGACGGCGTCGGCTCGACCGAGCTCTTGCACATCTTCCTCTCCAACGCGCCCGGCGACATCAAATACGGCTCCTCCGGCCGCCCGGTGCCCGGCTACAAGGTGCGGCTGGTCAATGAAGCCGGCAGCGACGTGCCGGACGGCGAGGTCGGCGAACTCTTGGTCGATGCGCCCTCGGCCGGCGAAGGCTACTGGAACCAGCGCAGCAAGAGCCGGCAAACTTTTGAAGGTCACTGGACCCGCACCGGCGACAAATATATTCGCGACGCCGACGGCCGTTACACCTTCTGCGGCCGCAGCGATGACATGTTCAAGGTCTCCGGCATCTGGGTCTCGCCGTTCGAGGTCGAGAGCGCGCTGATCACGCATCCGGCCGTGCTCGAAGCCGCCGTCGTGCCCGAGGCCGATCCGGAAGGATTGTTGAAGCCGAAAGCCTTCGTCGTGCTGCGCGCCGACGCCAAAACCGATGAGCTGCATGAGGCGCTGAAGGAGCACGTCAAGCAGAAGATCGGCCCGTGGAAATATCCGCGCTGGATCGACGTGGTGGATAGCTTGCCGAAGACCGCAACCGGAAAGATTCAGCGGTTCAAATTGCGGGAACATAATTGATAGCGTCATTCCGGGGCGCGCGCAGCGCGAACCCGGAATGTCGAGATTCCGGATCAGCTCGCTTCGCGATCTGTCCGGAATGACGGAGCAAGATCAGCACATGACCAACCTTCTCCCCTCAGGCTTCCTCACTATCAACTCCTCCGACCTCGAATACCGCATGATCGGCCCAATGCCCGAGAGCGCGCCGACCATTGTGATGCTGCACGAAGGCCTCGGATCAGCCGGCCTGTGGGGCGATTTTCCAGACAGGCTTCAGGCGGCGACCGGCGCCGGCGTGTTGGTCTATTCGCGCGCCGGCTATGGCGCCTCGACGCCGGCGAAATTGCCGCGCCCGCTTGATTACATGCACACCGAGGCGCTCGGCGTGCTGCCGAAACTGCTCGACAGAATCGGCTTTCGCCGCGGCCTTTTGCTCGGGCATTCCGACGGCGCCTCGATCGCTGCGATCTATGCAGGCTCCCATCAGGATCACCGCGTCGAGGGCATCGCGCTGATCGCCCCGCATTTCATCGTCGAGGACATTTCGGTGGCCTCGATTGCCGAAATCCGGAACGCTTACGAGACCACGAACCTGAAAGAGAAGCTGTCGCGCTGGCACAAGGACGTCGACAACGCCTTCTACGGCTGGAACGGCGCCTGGCTCGATCCAAAATTCCGCAACTGGGATATTTCCGAATACCTCGCCTACATCCGCGTACCGGTGGCGATCCTGCAGGGTGTGGACGATCAGTATGGGACGATGCGCCAGGTCGAGATCGCGCAGGAAGAGTCCTATTGTCCCGTGGATGTGACTGTCATCCCGGGGGCGGGACATCAGCCGCATCGCGAAGCGCCAGGGCCGACGCTCGATGCGATCACGGATTTCGCTAATGCGGTGCTGCGCCAGGACGGCTCGCAGGAGCGGGCCGCCTGACGCATTTCGCCATGCGCATCGCGGGGCCTTGCTCCGATGACTAAGCCGCCTTCAGCCACCGGCAATCTGCCACTGCCGCGATGGGCCTACGTGCCCGGCGAAACTGCCGACACCATCGCAGGTCGGACATGAAACAAAGTGCATGTTCCGGCGTTTTAGGCTAGACGCGTTCGAAAACATGCATTATTGTGCATGTAACGAACCAAGCAAATCCTGAGAAAACGACAGAGGGTGGCTCATGGCCGGTGAAGATCGCGTCCTTGCAGGCGGCGCGAAATACATCGATTTTCAAACCGATCCGTCGCGCTACCGGCACTGGAAGCTGGGCGTGGACGGCGAGGTCGCAACGCTCACCATGGACGTCGACGAGAATGGCGGCCTGTTCGAAGGCTATCAGCTCAAGCTGAATTCCTACGATCTCGGCGTCGACATCGAACTCGCCGATGCGGTGCAGCGGCTCCGTTTCGAGCACCCCGAAGTGAAGGCGGTGGTGGTCCGCTCCGGCAAGAACCGCGTGTTCTGCGCCGGCGCCAATATCCGCATGCTGGCGGGGGCGACGCACGCCCATAAAGTCAATTTCTGCAAATTCACCAACGAGACCCGCAACGGCCTGGAAGATTCATCTGAAAATTCCGGGCAGCGCTTCATCACCGTCGTCAACGGCACCGCGGCCGGCGGCGGCTATGAGCTGGCGCTCGCGACCGATCACATCATCCTCGCCGATGACGGCGCCGCCGCCGTGGCGCTGCCGGAAGTGCCGCTGCTCGCGGTGCTGCCGGGCACCGGCGGCCTGACGCGCGTGGTCGACAAGCGCAAGGTGCGCCGCGACCATGCCGATTTCTTCTGCACCATCGAGGAAGGCATCAAGGGCAAGCGGGCCGTCGCATGGCGGCTGGTTGACGAGATCGTGCCCAACAGCAAGCTCGAAGGCAAGGTTGCCGAGCGCGCCAAGGAATTCGCCGCCGCCTCGAAGCGCAACGGCAGTGGCAAGGGCGTCACGCTGACGCCCTTGAAGCGGATCATCGACGACAGCGGCATCCGCTATGGCTTTGTCAGCGTCGATATCGATCGCGCGGCGCGGATCGCCACGATTTCGATCAAGGCGCCGGAGGCGGCCCCGCCGGCCGATATCGACGGCCTGGTCGCGCAAGGCGCGGCGTTCTGGCCGCTGCAGGTGGCGCGCGAACTCGATGATGCGATCCTTCATCTGCGCATCAACGAACTCGAAATCGCGATGCTGGTGTTCAAGTCGCATGGCGAGCGCGCCAATGTCGCCGCCTGCGACGCCTTCCTCGAAGCCAACAAGGCGCACTGGCTGGTCAACGAAATCAGGCAGTACTGGAAGCGGGTCTTGAAGCGTATCGACGTCACCTCGCGCACGCTGGTGACGCTGGTCGAGCCCGGCTCCTGCTTCGTCGGCACGCTCGCCGAACTCGTGTTCGCCGCCGACCGTTCCTACATGCTGATCGGCCAGAAGCAGGGCGACAACCGCGCGCCGCCGACGATCGAACTCACGGCGATGAATTTCGGACCCTATCCGATGAGCCATGGCCTGACCCGCCTGCAATCGCGCTTCCAGGCCGATCCATCCGATCTGGACCGCGCGGAGGCCACCATCGGCACGACTCTCGATGCCGAGGCGGCCGAAGAGCTTGGCCTCGTCACCTTCGCGCTCGATGATATCGATTGGGACGACGAAGTCCGCGTGTTCCTCGAGGAGCGCACGAGCTTTTCGCCCGACGGCCTCACCGGCATGGAAGCGAATTTGCGCTTCGTCGGGCCTGAGACCATGGAGTCGAAAATCTTCTCCCGCCTCACGGCGTGGCAGAACTGGATCTTCCAGCGCCCCAACGCGGTCGGCGAAAACGGTGCGCTGCGCCGCTACGGCACCGGCCAGAAGGCGCAATTCGATATGACGCGGGTTTGATTTCGTGTCCCGGGCGCTGCGCGGCACGTCAGTGACGCGCTGCAGAACCGGGACCCATGCGGACCGTCACTGAAATGGTCCCGGCTCTGCGGCGCACCGCTTCGCGTCGCACCGCGTCCGGACACGAGAGCGAGCAAGGAACACGCCAATGAATTTCATGAACGTCGATTACTCAACCAAGATTCCCAACAACGTGAATCTCAGCGAAGACCGCCAGGTGCTAAAAGCCCTGGAGGGCTGGCATCCCGGTTACATGGATTGGTGGGGCGACATGGGGCCGGAAGGTTTTCAGCAGTCGCTGGTCTATTTGCGCACCGCCTATTCGGTCGATCCGCGCGGCTGGGCCAAGTTCGACTACGTCAAGATGCCGGAATATCGCTGGGGCATCTTGCTGGCGCCGCAGGAAGAGAATCGCGTCATTCCCTTCGGCGAGAATTACGGCAAGCCTGCCTGGCAGGAGGTCCCGGGCGAACACCGCGCCACGCTGCGCCGGCTGATCGTGATCCAGGGCGATACTGAGCCGGCCTCGGTCGAACAGCAGCGCCATCTCGGCAAGACCGCGCCCTCGCTCTATGACTTGCGCAACCTGTTCCAGGTCAATGTCGAGGAAGGCCGCCATCTCTGGGCGATGGTCTACCTGCTGCAGAAATATTTCGGCCGCGACGGCCGCGAGGAGGCCGACGATTTGTTGCGCCGCCGCTCCGGCGACGCCGACTCGCCGCGCATGCTGGGCGCCTTCAATGAAGCGACGCCGGACTGGCTGTCGTTCTTCATGTTCACCTACTTCACCGACCGCGACGGCAAGATGCAGCTGCATTCGCTGGCGCAATCCGGCTTCGATCCGCTGTCGCGCACCTGCCGATTCATGCTGACCGAAGAGGCGCATCACATGTTCGTCGGCGAGACCGGCATCAGCCGGGTCGTGCAGCGCACCTGCGAGGCGATGAAGGAAGCCGGCATCACCGATCCCACCGATATCGCCAAGGTGCGTGCGCTCGGCGTCATCGACCTGCCGACCATCCAGAAGAAGCTGCACCTGCACTATTCGCTGTCGCTCGACCTGTTCGGCTCCGAGGTCTCGACCAACGCCGCCAACGCCTTCAATGCCGGCATCAAGGGCCGCTACAAGGAAACGCAGATCGACGACGACCATCAGCTCAAGAACTCGACCTATCCGGTGCTCAAGCTGGTCGATGGCGTGGTCAAGCGTGTCGATGAGCCGGCGCTGACCGCGCTCAACATGCGGCTGCGCGACGACTACACGCAGGACTGCGCCAAGGGCATGCTGCGCTGGAACAAGATCATCTCGCTCGCCGGTTATCAGTTCAAGCTGACGCTGCCGAACGTCGCGTTCCATCGCCAGATCGGCGAATTCAAGGATATCAACGCCACGCCCGAGGGTGTGCTGATCGACGACGCCACCTGGAACAAGCGCAAGGGCGAATGGTTGCCTTCGACGCAGGACGGCGACTTCATCGCCTCGCTGATGAAGCCGGTCACCGAAGTCGGCGTCTACGCCAACTGGATCTCGCCGCCGAAGGTCGGCATCGACAACAAGCCCGGCGATTTCGAGTACGTGAAGATCGAGACGTGAGGGGACGCGCAAACCGCGCCTTCAATGCAAGCTGTCATCACCCGCGAAAGCGAAAGCGGGTGATGAAGTAAACACCAGCGTCAATTGCAGAAACGCCGCGGTCAACCAATTGGGGCCGCGGCGTACTGGATCCCCCGCTTTCGCGGGGTATGACGACCGTGAGCTAGCCCGCGATCTCACTTCCCGCGCTGGCGTACACCACGCCGCCATCGACCGCGATCGTGTTGCCGACGACGTAATCACCGGCGCGCGAGGCGAGATAGATCGCAACACCCGCCATATCCTCATCGGTTCCGACGCGCCGCGCCGGAACGCGTTTTGCCACTTCATCGGCGTGATCGCGTGCCGCCCGGTTCATGTCCGAACTGAAGGCGCCCGGCGCGATCGCGGTGACGTTGATGTTCTCCTTGATGAGCTTGGTGGCGAGGCGTCGCGTCAAATGGATCACGGCGGCCTTGCTCGCAGCGTAGGAATAAGTCTCCATCGGGTTGACGAAGATGCCGTCGACCGAGGCGATGTTGATGACCTTGGCCGGCCGTTGCGGCGACGCCGCCGCGCGCAGCGGTTTCGCCAGCGCCTTGGTCAGGAAGAACACCGATTTGACGTTGAGGTCCATCACCTTGTCCCAGCCGCTTTCGGGGAATTCGTCGAAATCCGCGCCCCATGCAGCGCCTGCGTTGTTGACGAGGATGTCGAGCTTCGGCTCCAGCTTGATGATTTCGCCGGCGAGCTTGTCGCAGCCCGCGACCGTCGAAATGTCGATCGGCAGCGCGATGCATTCGCCGTCATAGGCGGCGGAGAGTTCCTTCGCGGTCGCTTCGCAGGGGCCTGCCTTGCGCGCCGTGATGTAGACCTTGGCCGCGCCCTGCGCGAGAAATCCGGCGGCGATCATCTTGCCGATGCCGCGCGAACCGCCCGTCACTAGCGCGACGCGGCCTTTCAGCGAAAACAGATCCTTGAACATGCGTTCCTCCATTGCTTTGTCCGTGGTTTTGGGCGGGGAGCACGGCGAGTCAAGGAAGGTCATGTTCGTCGTTCGCAGGGGCGACATCTAGCACCCGTAGCCCGGATGGAGCGAAGCGCAATCCGGGAGAAGTTCGCCAGCTCGCAAGATAGTCCCGGATTTCGCTTGCGCTCCATCCGGGCTACGAGTGGCAGCTACGCCGCGTCGATGCGGCGAAAGCCGTTCCACACGGCGGTGGCTGCGCCGGAGGTCAAAACCGGGATGATACGCGCGTCCTGGTAATTGCCGTTGAGCGAGACGCGCTGCAGCGCCGTCAGATGATCGGCGCTTTCCGGGAAGATCATGCCCGGCCGCGTCGTGACCGCGGTCTTGAATCCGGCCGCTTTCGCCAGCTTGAATTCGCGTTGGCCGGCGGCGATGCGGTCGCCATAGGGATAGGCGAGATGGAGCACCGGCCGCTGCAGCGCCGCTTCGATCCGGGCGCGGCTTTCGGTTAGCTCGAACGAAGCGGTCTCTTCGCTCTGCCGCGCCAGATTGCAATGCGTGATCGTATGCGCGCCGATGGTCACCAGCGGATCGTCCGCGAACGCCTTCAGCTCGTCCCAGGACATGCAGAGGTCGCGGGCCATGATGGCCTCGTCGATACCGTGGCGCCTGCATAGCGCGGAGACTTCGCGTTGCAGGTCATGTTCGCCCGGCAGCGTGCGCAGCCACTCGTGCATCCGGTCGAAGGCGGCCTGCTTGGCTGCCGGCGTCGAGGTATCCAGGCGGGTCGCGACGCCGCCGATCGGGACGTCGATCGAGGACGTCTTGGCGATCACGTTCTCCAGCCCGACCCACCACAATCGGCCGGTGCCTTCGGCGAAATCGCTCGCGACATAGACGGTGAGGGGCGCGTCAAATTCACGCATTACTGGCAGCGCGAAATCGCGATTGTCGCGATAGCCGTCATCGAGGGTGAAGCAGGCGAAGCGCCGCTCGAAATTCCGTTCGGAGAGTCTCTGATGTACCTCGTCCATGGTGACGATATCGACGTCGAGCGCGCGCAGATGCGCCAGCATGGCGCGCAAAAACTCCGGCTCAACCTCCAGATGGTAGTTGGGCTGAAACTCGCCCTCGCGTCTCGGGCGGACATGGTGCAGCATGAAAATGACGCCGATACCTGCGAAGATTGGTCGCAGCAGGAAATGCGCGCCGGAGAAGTAAAGCGCCTCCAGTCCGGCGCGGATAACGGTGTTGCGAAGCAGTTTCATTGACGCGTGAGGCCGCCCAGTTGAATTACGGGACGAAATTAGCGACAGACCGCTGAAGAAACTGTTAGCCGGCGCTCTTCCACGGCTGCGACATTTCGGGTTTGACAGCCCTGCAAGGGTTTGTTTTCTCTCTGTTCGGACCCGGCGGGAACTCGAATGCACGGACTTTTCAGGTGGAGCAGCAAATGGTGGCCGGGCGTCATTCCGTTGGTCATCCTTTGGGCTATCGCGGCCTGGACGAGCACTGCGCCGCTGGAAGCCGATCTGGCGCAGCGCGCGACCGCAGCGCTCAAGGATACCGTGCTCGACAAGCGGCGAATCTCGGTCGCGGGCCGCGACGTGACATTCGCAGCGGAAGCGTTCTCGGAAGATGGCCGCACCAGCGCGGTGGCGTCGGTCGAAGCCGTGCCGGGCGTGCGGCTGGTTAACGACGAAACGCGTCTCGTCCCCGAAGCCACGCCCTTTGTCTGGTCAGCGGAACGCGACGTCGTCCGGGTGACGTTGTCAGGCAGTTCGCCGCTGCCGGCGAGCAGGGGCAGATTGATGGAAGCGGCGCGCGCCAATCTCGGCGGCGTCGAGGTCGTTGACGGGATGAATTTGGCGCGCGGCGCCCCGCCGCGCTTTGACAACGCCGCGCTGTTGCTGCTCGATCAGATCGGCAAGCTGAAGGACGGCAAGATCACGCTGTCGGACACCAAGGTCAGCCTGTCCGGCATGGCGCGCGAACTCGGCGGCAGGGAAGCGATCGGCGCCGCGTTGAAGAACCTTCCCGAGGGTTATTCGGTCGCGGCCAACGATGTGAAGGCGCCGCCCTACATCTTCCAGGCCTACAAGGATCCGGTCGCGGTGACGCTGACGCTGACCGGCTATGTGCCTGACAATAACGTCCATGCGGCGCTGGTGGCGGCGGCAGGACGCAAGTTCTTCAAGGAAAAGGTCGTCGACAACCTCAAGGCGAGCGTTGGTGCGCCGACGGGCTTTGCCAACGCGGTCGTGCCTGCGCTCGGCGCGCTGTCGCGGCTGTCGACCGGTACGCTGGTTGTCTCGGATCGAGAAGTGAAGCTGTCCGGCGATGCGCTCTATGAAGCCGCCGCCGTTCAGATCCGCACCGGCCTCGCCAAGGACTTTCCGCAGGGCTGGCAGTTCAAGTCGGAAATCTCGGTCAAGCCGCCCGCCGCGCCGGTGGACGCCACCGTCTGTCAGCAACTATTCGCCGATCTGCTCGGCAAGGCCAGGATCCGGTTCGAACCGGGAAAGGCCGACATCGTGGCGGATTCCGCTGGCCTGCTCGACCGTCTGATCGAAACCGCGTTGCGCTGTCCGAACACCAATATCGAGATCGCCGGGCATACCGATACCGACGGCGAGGAAGCGACCAACCAGGCTTTGTCCGAGAAGCGCGCACAGGCGGTCACCGATTATCTGGTCAAGGCGGGACTGCCGGCCGACCGGTTCAGCGCAATCGGCTATGGCTCGACACAGCCGATTGCGGCCAATGATAGCGACCAGGGCAGGGCGCAAAACCGCCGCATCGATTTCGTGGTGAAGTAAGCATGGCCTATCTGACGACATTCTACTGGGGCTGGCTGCTCGGATCGCTGTTGCTTGGCCTCGCAATGGGCTGGATCTCGGTGGTCCAGCACGGCGAAGGCGTCTCGAAGAAGCTGCGCTGGTGGCTTGCAGCCCTGGCGGCGGCGCTGGTTGCGGCTGCGTTCGCGCGGGCGGTACCCGGCCGCTTCGGGTACTGGCTCGACCTTGGCCTGATCATGTTCGCGCTCTATCTTTGTGGTTGTGCGGTCGGATCATGGTTGCGCGACTGGGTGGTCTCGCGCAGCGCGCCGGCGGCCTGAGCGCATCGATGACCCGGTCAGCGCGTCACCGTCTTAGCCGTCACGAGCTCTTGACCGGTCCGCACTGCCCCGGAGTAGCTTCCAGGCGGCGGGTTTGCAGCAAAACTGTGCTTCTGCCGTCATCAACGCTACCTAATATGTTGAAGAAGCGCGTTTTATTGTCGCGAGTCGAATTCCACTCCGGCTCAAAACGCGCTACCAGAGGAACCAGGGAGCAGTGTAGCGTCGGCGGGGTTCGCACCGTTGCCGTCGCTGTCGGATCGCAATTCGAGGTCTAGATGCTGGAAGCAATACGCAGGGCGATCTCGTTTCTGCGCCAGAAGCAGGTCCTGCACAGGCTCGGGGTTGTGATCAGTATCGCGGTCATCGCCGTTGCGTGCTACGTGCTCTATCACATGCTCCGCGGCATCGACTCCAACGAGGTGATCGAAGCCATCAAAGGCACCGAGCCACGCCAGATCGCGCTGGCGGCCCTGTTCGTGGCGGCAGGTTATTTCACGCTGACCTTCTATGACTGGTTTGCGGTGCGCGCGATCGGCCAACGCCACATTCCCTACCGCGTCAACGCGCTGGCCGCCTTCACCTCCTATTCGATCGGCCACAATGTCGGCGCCAGCGTTTTCACCGGCGGTGCCGTGCGCTACCGGATCTACTCGGCCTGGGGGCTGAACGCGATCGACGTCGCCAAGATCTGTTTCCTTGCCGGGCTGACCTTCTGGCTAGGCAATGCCGCGGTATTGGGGTTGGGCATCGCCTATCACCCGGAGGCCGCCGCCTCGATCGATCAGCTGCCGGCCTGGCTCAACCGCGTGGCGGCGTTCGGCATCATCATGGCGCTGGTCGGGTATGTAGCCTGGGTCTGGGTCCAACCGCGCAGCGTCGGCCGCGGGCCCTGGACCGTCACGCTGCCCGGCGGCCCGCTGACGCTGCTGCAGATCGCCATCGGCATCGTCGATCTCGGGTTCTGCGCGCTGGCGATGTACGTGCTGGTGCCGGACGAGCCCAATCTCGGCTTCATCGTCGTCGCAGTGATCTTCGTCTCGGCGACGCTGTTGGGTTTCGCGAGCCATTCGCCCGGCGGCCTCGGCGTGTTCGACGCCGCCATGCTGGTGGGCCTCTGGCAGATGGACCGGGAAGAGCTGCTCGCGGGCATGCTGCTGTTCCGAGTCCTCTATTATATTGCGCCGTTCGTCATATCTGTAATCTTACTGACGCTTCGAGAAATTATCCTCGGTGCGCGACTCAAGCGCCTGCGCCGATTGACGCCCGGTTCCGACGCCGAGCCGAGACACGAGGCCGTCTATGTGCGCGAGCGTGGAGACACCGGCGCCTGATGAGGCGGCCCAGGGCGTCATCGAGACGCGTTCGAGCGGTGGTTTCGAGCGCAGCGAAGCAAACGCCTTAACCCGAGGGAGGAAGCCGGCGCGATGGCGATAGACGATTCCAACCCTTCTTCTTTCTTTGCGCCTTGGTCGGACCGCCTGCGGCATTCTGCCATCATCCTGCTTGCCGCCGGCCTCGCGCTTAGCGCGCTCGTGGTGTTGGCCGATCTGTCGCTGGCGCGCGCCGTTGCGGTTTTCATCTGCATCGCAGCCGCAGCCCTGGTGCCGTGGCGGCTGCACGATGCGGCCACCTCCCGCGAGGATGTCCGCGCCGTCAGTCCGGTCGAGGCGGCCGCCGTCAGCGCCGTTGTTGCCGGCATGCCCGATCCGGCCGTGCTGCTCGATCGCGCCGGCCGCGTCCTACACCTCAATGCTGCGGCCGCTCAGCTCGCGCCCGCATTGCGCAGGAACGAACTGGCCCAATTCGCGCTTCGCTCGCCCGAAATCATCACCGCGTTGCGCGAGGCGATCGCGACCAGCGAGCCGCGCCGGACGACCTATCTAGACCAGGTGCCGGTCGATCGGTGGATGGAATTGATCATCACGCCGGTGCCGGTGCCGACGCTGTTCGGCGGTACCGAAAAGTGCATGTTGATGACGTTCCACGACCAGACGCCGCTGCGGCGGGTCGAGGAAATGCGCGCCGATTTCGTCGCCAACGCCAGCCACGAGCTGCGCACGCCGCTCGCCGCGTTATCGGGGTTCATCGATACGCTGCAGGGGCCGGCCAAGGAGGACGCCAAGGCGCGCGAGCGTTTCCTCGGCATCATGCATACGCAGGCAACGCGGATGGCGCGGCTGATCGACGATCTGCTGTCGCTGTCGCGGGTCGAACTGTCAGCCCATGTGCGCCCCGACGCGTCCATCGACGTCGTCCCGATCCTGCGACAGGTCGTCGACGGTCTCGAGCCGCTGGCCAGGGAACGCCAGGTGGCGATCGAAATCGAATTGCCGGAGACGCCGGTTGTGATCGCGGGCGATCGCGAGGAGCTGCTGCGGCTGTTCGAAAACCTGATCGAGAACGCCCTCAAATACGGCGCGTCCGGCGGACGGGTGATCGTCTCCCTGATCCAGGCCACTTCGGGCGAGGGCGGCGCGCCGGAAGTCCGCGTCATGGTCAGGGATTTCGGCCCCGGCATCGCCCCGGAACACCTGCCGCGGCTCACCGAGCGCTTCTACCGGGTCGACGTTGGCGACAGCCGCGCGCAAGGCGGAACCGGGCTCGGCCTATCCTTGGTGAAACATATTCTTAACCGTCATCGCGGCCGCCTTTTGATTGAAAGCGTGCCCAAAAACGGCGCCACCTTTACCGCCTGTTTTCCCCAGGCGAAGGCCCCGCCGAGCGGCTAAATATAAGCTATTTCAATCGCTTGGCGATGTCATCCAACTGTCATCGAACCTTCGTAAAAGCTCTATCGACCGCACCTAAACGGGCGGGCGTGAGCGCGATCGGGCGTAATAGCGCTTCGCTCACAACAGATGGAGACCAACCATGAATTTCATCAAGACAATCGTCGCCGCAGGCGTGGTCGCCGCGTCGACGTCGGCCTTCGCCGCCGATATCACCGGCGCGGGCGCCACCTTCCCCTTCCCGCTCTATTCGAAATGGGCCGACGCTTACAAGAAAGAGACCGGCAACGGCCTGAACTACCAGTCGATCGGCTCCGGCGCCGGCATCAAGCAAATCCAGGCCAAGACCGTGACCTTCGGCGCGAGCGACATGCCCCTCAAGCCGGAACAGCTTGAAAAGGACGGCATGATTCAATGGCCGCAGGCGATGGGCGCGTTGGTGCCGGTTGTGAATCTCGAAGGTATCAAGCCCGGTGAACTGGTATTCTCCGGCGAATTGCTTGGCGACATCTATCTCGGCAAGGTCAAGAAGTGGGACGATCCCGCGATCGCCAAGCTCAATCCGAAGCTGAAGTTGCCCAGCGACGCCATCACCGTGGTGCGCCGCTCCGACGGCTCCGGTACGACATTCCTCTGGACGGACTATCTCTCCAAGGCCAACGCCGAGTGGAAGGCCAAGGCAGGTTCCGGCACCACGGTCGAGTGGCCGACAGGCGTTGGCGCCAAGGGTAACGAAGGCGTCGCCGGTAACGTCAGCCAGACCAAGAACTCGATCGGCTACGTCGAATACGCCTATGCCAAGCAGAACAAGCTGACCTACGGCGCGATGATCAACAAGGCCGGCAAGACCGTGCAGCCGACCATCGGGGCATTCCAGGCCGCGGCTGGCAATGCCGACTGGGCCAGCGCCAAGAACTACTTCGTCATTCTGACCGACCAGGCCGGCGAAGCGTCATGGCCGATCACGGGCGCAACCTTCATCCTGATGCATAAGGCTGCGACCGATAAGGCCGCTTCCCAGGAAGCGATCAAGTTCTTCAAGTGGGCGTTCGAGAAGGGCGACAAGATGGCTGAAGAGCTCGACTACATTCCGATGCCGGAATCGGTCGTCAAGCAGATCGAAAAGACCTGGAGCGCCGAGATCAAGAGCTGAGACACAAGTGCAGTACCTCGCGCTCCGTCATTCCGGGGCGCGAGCAAAGCGCGCGAACTTTGGTGCGTACTTGCGCACCTTAGAATCTCGAGATTCCCCGATGCGCAATTGCGCATCTGGGGTCTGGTCCTTCGGACCATCCCGGAATGACGCGGAGCAAATCGTCAACAAGATCGCTCAAAGCGGAAGCGACATTTTTCCGGTGTTGAAGTAAATACAGGGGATTGGCGTGGCAGAGATGGCGGTTCAGAGCGACGTGATGGAAGCTGCCGGACCTTACGATCGCGCGCGCGCACTCAGCGCTTTCAAGCTCGGCGATATCACCTTCTATTGGATCACGCGCGCCTGCGCGATCTCGGTCCTCCTTATCCTCGGCGGCATCATCCTTTCGCTGATCGTCGGCGCCTGGCCCGCGATCCAGGAATACGGTGCTGCTTTCCTGTGGACGCAGCGCTGGGCGCCATCAGCCGATCCGCCGGTGCTCGGCGCGCTCGGCCCGATTTACGGTACGCTGATCACTTCCGTGATCGCGATGATGATCGCCATTCCGGTCGGCCTCGGTATCGCGATATTCCTGACCGAGATCTGCCCGCTCTGGCTGCGCCGTCCGATCGGGTTGGCCATCGAGCTGCTCGCCGGCATTCCGTCCATTATCTACGGCATGTGGGGCTTCTTCGTGCTGGGCCCGTTCCTGGCCGACTCGTTCCAGCCCTTCATGATCAGCATCTTCGACGGCGTACCCGTGCTGGGGACGATCTTCGGCGGCCCGCCGTCCTATCTCAGCCTGTTCAACGCGTCGTTGATCCTGGCGATCATGGTGCTGCCGTTCATCACCGCGATCTCGGTCGACGTCTTCAGGACGGTGCCGCCGGTGCTGAAGGAAGCGGCCTACGGCGTCGGCTGCACCACGTGGGAAGTCGTCCGCAACGTCGTCATTCCCTACACCCGCGTCGGCGTGATCGGCGGCATCATGCTGGCGCTCGGCCGCGCGCTCGGCGAGACCATGGCGGTCACCTTCATCATCGGCAACTCGTTCAAGATCCAATCTTCGATCTTCGCGCCGGGCACCACCATCTCGGCCGCGATCGCCTCCGAGTTCGCCGAGAGCGACGGCCTGCATCAATCAGGACTGATCCTGCTTGGCCTCTTGCTGTTCGTGCTGACGTTCTTCGTTCTCGCGGCCGCGAGGCTGATGCTGATGCGTCTGGAAAAGAAGGCGGGGAACTGGAAATCATGAACCCGATTTACGTATCCCGCCGCCGCACCAATATCATCGTCAAGTTCCTGTGCCTGGGCGCCGCGCTGTTCGGCGTCACCTGGCTCGCGCTGATCCTGTTCACGCTGTTCTACAACGGCCTATCGGGCATCAATTTCGCCGTCTTTACCCAGGATACGCCGCCGCCGGGATCGACCGACGGCGGCCTGCGCAATGCCATCATCGGCTCGATCATCATGACCGTGGTCGGCGTTGGCATCGGTGCGCCGCTCGGCCTGTTCGCCGGCACGTATCTGGCCGAATACGGCAAGCACGACAAGCTCACCCTCGGTGATCCGCTTCATCAACGACATCCTGCTGAGCGCGCCCTCGATCATCATCGGCTTGTTCATCTACGGCGCCATCGTGGTGCCGATGGGCGGATTTTCGGCCTTTGCCGGCTGCCTGGCGCTCGCCGTGATCGTGATCCCCGTGGTGGTGCGAACCACCGAGGACATGCTCGGGCTGGTGCCCAATCCGCTGCGCGAGGCGGCCTCCGCGCTCGGCTTGCCGCGCTCGCTTGTCATCAAGCGGATCGCCTATCGCGCCCGCGCGCCGGCCTGATCACCGGTGTGCTGCTGGCGACCGCCCGCGTCGCCGGTGAAACCGCGCCGCTGCTGTTCACCGCGCTCTCCAACCAGTTCTTCAGTCTCGACATGACCAAGACGATGGCGAACCTGCCGGTCACCATCAACAACTTCGTGCAGAGCCCCTATGTCTACTGGAAGCAGCTCGCCTGGACCGGAGCCCTGCTGATCACGCTCACCGTACTTGCCTTGAACATTGGCGCGCGCATCCTTGGCGCCGAGAGGACAGCCAAATGAACGATCTCTCCGTATCCGTGAGTTCCGCGAACGGTCCCGTCCCCCAAGTGGCGTTGCCCGACGCCCCGCCCAAGGTGACGGCGCGCGGCCTGAACTTCTACTATGGCGAGCACCATGCGTTGAAGAACATCAACCTCGTGCTTGGCACCCACCGTGTCACCGCCTTCATCGGCCCGTCCGGCTGCGGCAAGTCCACCCTGCTGCGGATTTTCAACCGGATGTACGATCTCTATCCCGGCCAGCGCGCGACCGGTCAGCTGATGCTCGACCAGACCAACATCCTGGACCCCAAGCTCGACCTCAATTTGCTGCGGGCCCGGGTCGGCATGGTGTTCCAGAAGCCGACGCCGTTTCCGATGACGATCTACGAAAACATCGCCTTCGGCATCCGCCTCTACGAGAAGATCTCCAAGTCCGAGATGGACGGCCGCGTCGAGAAGGCGCTGCGCGGCGGCGCGCTGTGGAACGAGGTTAAGGACAAGCTGAATGCAAGCGGCCTCTCGCTTTCCGGCGGCCAGCAGCAGCGGCTCTGCATCGCCCGCACGGTCGCGGTGCGGCCCGAGGTGATCCTGTTCGACGAACCCTGCTCGGCGCTGGATCCGATCTCGACCGCCAAGATCGAGGAATTGATCCAGGAGCTGTCGGAGGATTACACTATCGCGATCGTCACCCATAACATGCAGCAGGCGGCGCGCGTCTCGGACAAGACCGCCTTCATGTATCTCGGCGAGTTGATCGAGTTCGACGACACCAACAAGATTTTCACCTCGCCGAGCGATCGACGTACCCAGGATTACATCACCGGCCGGTTCGGCTGAGGAGATAGCACATGGCTTCCGAGCACACTGCCAAGGCGTTTGACAGCGATCTTCAGGAATTGACCCGCCTGGTCGCCGAGATGGGCGGCCTGGTCGAACGCATGATCACCGAATCCGTTGATGCGCTGATCCGCCGCGACGTCGCGCTTGGCAAGCGCGTCGTCGCTGCCGATGTCGAAATCGACCGCCTGCAGCATTTGATCGAGGAACGCGCGGTGTTGACCATCGCGCGGCGCCAGCCGATGGCGATCGACCTGCGCGAAATCGTCGGCGCCATGCGCGTCGCCACCGATCTGGAGCGGATCGGCGACCTCGCCAAGAACATGGGCAAGCGGGTCGCGGCGCTGGAGAACGATTTCCAGCCCTTGAAGCTGATCCGCGGCCTCGAGCACATGACTGATCTGGTGCTTTCGCAAGTCAAGTCGGTGCTGGACGCCTATGCGGCGCACGACCTGCCGGCGGCGATGGCGGTCTGGAAGGGCGACGAGGAAGTCGACGCCATCTGCACCTCGCTGTTCCGCGAACTCCTCACCTACATGATGGAAGATCCGCGCAACATCTCGTTCTGCATTCATCTGATGTTCTGCGCCAAGAACATCGAGCGGATCGGCGATCACGCCACCAATATCGCCGAAACCGTGTTCTACATGATCGAAGGCCAGCAGATGCTCGACCAGCGCCCGAAGGGCGACATGACGACGTTTGCAACGACGGTGCCCGGGAATTAACGAAGCGTTTTCGAGCGAAGTGGAGACCGGTTCGCGTGAAGAAAACGCGTCAAGAACTAAAGGAAGCAAGATGAGCGCGCGCATTATGGTGGTCGAGGACGAAGAAGCGCTGACCACGCTGTTGCGCTACAACCTCGACGCCGAGGGCTATGATGTCGAAACCGTCGGCCGCGGCGACGACGCCGACACCCGGCTGAAGGAGCGCGTGCCCGATCTCGTCGTGCTCGACTGGATGCTGCCGGGCCTGTCAGGCATCGAACTGTGCCGTCGCCTGCGGGCGCGGCCGGAGACGCGACAGCTGCCGATCATCATGCTGACCGCGCGCGGCGAGGAGAGCGAGCGGATCAGAGGACTGGCGACCGGCGCCGACGATTACATCGTCAAGCCGTTCTCGGTGCCGGAACTGCTGGCGCGGGTGAAGGGCCTGTTGCGGCGGGCAAGCCCCGAGCGGCTCGCCACCGTGCTGACCTATGGCGACATCGAACTCGACCGTGAGAAGCGCCGCGTCGCGCGTTCGGGCCGTTCGATCGATCTTGGCCCGACCGAGTATCGCCTCCTGGAGTTTTTCCTGGAGCATCCCGGCCGCGTGTTCAGCCGCGAGCAATTGCTCGACAGCGTCTGGGGCCGCGACATCTATATCGACGAGCGGACCGTCGACGTGCATATCGGCCGCCTGCGCAAATTGCTCAATCCCGGCCGCGAACAGGATCCCATCCGCACCGTGCGCGGCGCCGGCTACGCGCTGGATGATCGGTTCGCGAAGGTGGAGCCGTAGGGCGTCACCGAAGCGAAGTTCGTAGCCCGGGTGAAGCGTAGCGCAACCCGGGAAATGTTAGCCAACCGCGAGATAGTCCCGGATTTCGCGGAGCTTTTCATCGGGCGCGCGTTCGCGCGACCCGTTGGCTCCTCCGGGCTACATAGACCGCCCTTACCGCGTCGGCTTCGGCGCCTGACGGCGGCGATCGGCGGCGGGCTGATAGGCGACGCGCGAGTGATGCGCGCAATAGGGGAGCCCCGAGAGCGCCTTGCCGCCGCAGAAGAAGAATTCCGGGCTCGAGGGATCGCCGACCGGCCAGTGACAGGTGGCCTCGTTCAGTTCGAGCAGCGACAGCCGCTGGCTCATCGGCACGACGTTGTCGAAGGCGATCGGATCAGGCTCGATCTCCACTTCGAAAGCGTGCGCCAGCGCGGTATTGCCGCGCGAGACCGGACGCGATACCCGCATCATGTGCTGGGCAGGGCGCGCCTTGCGCTGGCGCGGCGCGGCCGAGGAGGGACTCTTGGCGCGGCCGGAAAGGCCCAGCCGGTGCACCTTGCCGATCACGGCGTTGCGCGTCACATTTCCAAGTTCCGCGGCGATCTGGCTCGCCGACAATCCGGCTTCCCAAAGCTTTTTCAGTTGCTCGACGCGATCGTCGGACCAGGTCAATACCGTCATCGCATTCTTCCCTTCGCATGCGCCGGCCAATCTCGGGCAGCGCTGGCGAGTGCCATTCGTCTCAAAAATCCCTGCGGTCAGAATCCCTTAGCCCTCGCCGGGCGCGAAAGCCGCGCCCGAACGTGTACGCTCTACAAAATGGTCTCTTAGGATCAGAACCGCCGCACGAGATGTCGTACCCGACAGCCCAGAGGCTACAATATGGCGTGAGTCTGGCGCAAGAGTCCGCGCTTACGCGTCCACATGTTCCGACATCTAGGCATTGCAATGCGTGTTTTCCACCACACCGGAATCCTACGGATTGCCCTATTTTGCAGCGCAGGAAGGCGGCTTCGTGGCGTGTTGACAGCCACGGCCGCCCACATAGAATGCCTCTCGCGTGCCGCCCTCGAAAGGCGGCACGTTTTGTTTTCGCAAGACCGGCTGCTGCCGCGTTCGCGCCAATGCTCGCGTGTTCCGGGCCGGTCAAACCTTCAGTGATTGTCATGACCAATAGCGCCACGTCGCATCTGCTCCCCGTCTTTGCCAGGGTCGATCTCGGCTTCGAACGCGGCGAAGGCGCGTGGCTGATCGCAACCAATGGCGAGCGCTATCTCGACTTCACCTCGGGCGTCGCGGTGAATGCGCTCGGTCATTGTCATCCGCATCTGGTCGCAGCGCTGCAGGAGCAGGCCACCAGGCTGTGGCACATGTCAGATCTGTTCAAGTCGCCCGATGGCGACAAGCTCGCGGCGCGGCTGTGCGAGCAGAGCTTTGCGGACCTTGTCTTCTTCTGTAATTCCGGCGCGGAAGCGATGGAATGCGCCATTAAAGTTGCGCGCAGATATCACGCCGCCAAGGGCCATCCCGAGCGCTATCGTCTCGTCACCTTCGAGGGCGCCTTCCACGGCCGCACGCTGGGCACGCTCGCCGCGACCGGCTCGGCGAAATATCTCGAAGGTTTCGGCCCCGCACTGGACGGCTTCGACCAGGTGCCGCATGGCGATCTCGAAGCGGTCAAGAAGGCGATCGGACCGCAGACCGCGGGCATCCTGATCGAGCCGGTGCAGGGCGAGGGCGGTGTGCGCACGGCGCCGCACGCGTTCTTCAAGGCGTTGCGCCAATTGTGCGACGACAGCGGCATGCTGCTGGTCTTCGACGAGGTGCAGACCGGCATGGGCCGCACCGGCGATCTGTTTGCCTACAAGCGCGTCGGCGTTACGCCTGATGTCATGTCGCTCGCGAAAGCGCTCGGCGGCGGATTCCCGATCGGTGCGTGTCTTGCCACCGCAGAGGCCGCATCCGGCATGACGCCGGGCTCGCACGGCTCGACCTTCGGCGGCAATCCGCTAGCGATCGCCGCTGCGAACGCCGTGCTCGACGTGATGCTCAAGCCCGGCTTCTTCGACCATGTGCAGAAGATGTCGCTGCTGCTCAAACAGAAACTCGCCTCCGTGGTCGATCGCTATCCTACCGTGCTTTCGGAAGTGCGCGGTGAGGGGCTCCTGGTCGGCGTCAAGGCGGTGCTGCCGTCGGGCGATCTGGTCAACGCGCTGCGCGATCAGAGGCTCCTGACCGTCGGCGCCGGCGACAATGTGGTGCGGTTCCTGGCGCCCCTGATCGTCAACGAGGCCGAGATCGAGGAATCCGTGCAGATGCTCGAGCGCGCCTGCGTGGCGTTGTCCGCCGCGCAGTTGAAGAAGGCGGCGGGGTGATGAGCAAGTCCGTCCGTCACTTCCTCGATATCAGCGAATTGCCGCTGAACGAATTGCGCAACATGCTGGCCGCCAGCGTCGCCATGAAGGCGAAGCTGAAGGCGCATGAAAAAGCCAGAAAGCCGCTCGAAGGCAAGACGCTGGCGATGATCTTCGAACGGCCGTCGACCCGCACGCGGGTGTCGTTCGACGTCGGCATGCGCCAGCTTGGCGGCGAGTCCATCATGCTGACCGGCGCAGAGATGCAGCTCGGCCGCGGCGAGACCATCGCCGATACCGCGCGCGTGCTGTCGCGCTATGTCGACGCCATCATGATCCGCATCCTCAACCATGATGCGCTGCTGGAGCTCGCCGCGCACGCCACCGTGCCCGTGATCAACGGGCTGACGCGGCGTTCGCATCCCTGCCAGGTGATGGCGGACCTAATGACCTTCGAGGAGCATCGCGGGCCGATCGAGGGCCGCACCGTGGCCTGGACCGGCGACGACAACAACGTGCTGGCGTCGTGGGCCCATGCGGCGGAGCGTTTCAAGTTCCAGCTCAATGTCGCGACCCCGCCGCAGCTCGCGCCGAACAAGGCGATGAAGGACTGGATCAAGGCGACGCAAGCTCCGATCGTGCTTGGCAACGATCCCGAAGCCGCGGTCCGCGGCGTCGATTGCGTGGTCACCGACACCTGGGTGTCGATGGGCGACAAGGACGGCGAGCACCGTCACAACGTGCTCAAGCCCTATCAGGTCAATGCGAAGCTGATGTCGCTGGCCAAGCCCGACGCGATCTTCATGCACTGCCTGCCGGCGCACCGCGGCGAGGAAGTCACTGACGAGGTGATCGACGGTCCGCAATCGGTGGTGTTCGACGAAGCCGAAAATCGCCTGCACGCGCAAAAGGGCATTCTCGCCTGGTGCTTTGACGCGGTGGCGTAGCTTTTCCGTCGTCCCTGCGAACGCAGGGACCCATACGCCGCGACCTTAATGATTGAAGGCAGTGGTTGACGCCTTGCCTTACTCAGAACGCCCTGTGGTTATCGGTCCCTGGTTCGCAGGGACGACAATAACCCCCTTTCGCCTTGCCCCCGCCGACCCCAGATAGAGCGCCATGGTTTCAGAATCCCCCCGACACGAAAATCACGACCGAGGCGCCCATTCGCGCGCCTTCGTCGGTTCCCGTCGATGATGCGGTGCTGCCGTTCGAGGTTGATGCGCTCGACTTGCGCGGCCGGCTGACCCGGCTCGGCCCGGCGCTCGATGACATCCTGACCAAGCACGATTATCCGCCCGCTGTCGGCAAGCTGCTCGGCGAAGCCATCGTGCTGGCGACGCTGCTCGGCTCCGCCCTGAAGTTCGACGGCCGCTTCATCCTGCAAACGCAGACCGATGGACCGGTGTCGTTCCTGATCGTGGATTTTCAGGCGCCCGATCGCCTGCGCGCCTACGCGCGCTATGACGTGACGCGCCTGAAGGACGGGCGGGATTCAGGCACCTTGCTCGGCAAGGGTCATCTCGCCATGACCATCGATCAGGGGCAGGACATGAGCCGCTATCAGGGGCTGGTGGCGCTCGAAGGCGGCGGTCTCGAAGACGCCGCCCATGAATACTTCCTGCGCTCCGAGCAGATACCGACCCGCGTGCGGCTTGCGGTCGGCGAGGAATGGCGCGGCGGTGATGGCGGAAAACATCGCTGGCGCGCCGGCGGCATGCTGCTGCAATTCCTGCCCAAGGCGCCGGAGCGGGCGCGGCAGGCCGACCTGCATCCCGGCGATGCCCCCGAGGGCGCGGTAACGCATGCGGTCGCCGAAGATGACCGCGTGGGTCGAGGGCCAGTCGCTGATCGGAACAGTCGAGGATGTCGAACTGATCGATCCGGATCTGTCGGGTGAACGGCTGCTGTATAGATTGTTTCACGAGCGCGGCGTGCGGGTGTTCTCGCCGCTGCACCTGCGCGCGCAATGCTCGTGCTCGCGCGAGGCGGTATCGTCGATGCTGAAAAGCTTTGCCGCGAAAGACCGCGCCGAGATGGTCAAGGACGGCAAGGTGGTCGTGACCTGCGAGTTCTGCTCATCGGTGTATCAGTTTACGCCACACGAAGCCGGCGTGGAGGAGTAGGGGACTCGCAGGGTGCGCCCGGCGGCCGGTGCTGGCGTGGACCCGGACGTCGCGGAGCCTGTCCATCGGCGTGCTTCGCGCGACCCGTTGGCTCATCCGGGCTACGAAATCTTTGCGTTTGAGAAGATGGATCACCGGGCCCAAGCCGGGTGAGGACGAGCGACAAGCGCGCGTCAGTTCAACACCCGCTTGTTGTCGGGACTATCGAGCGAGAACGTCGGCACGTCGATTTCAAAACGTTCGCCGCTTTCGCTGACCATCTGGTAGCGACCGGTCATGAAGCCGGACGCGGTTGGGAGCGGCACGCCCGAGGTATATTCAAAGCGTTCGCCCGGCGCCAGGACAGGCTGCTCGCCGACCACGCCTTCGCCGCGGACTTCCTGCTTGCGGCCGGTGGCGTCGGTGATGATCCAGTGTCGGGTGCGGAGCTGCACGGTCTCCTCGCCGGTGTTGGTGATGACGATGGTGTAGGACCAGAAATACTGGCTCTTATCAACCGAGGAGCGTTCCGGCAGGAAGTTCGGTTCGACGGTGACTTCAATCTGTCGGGTGACGGCGCGGTACATGCGAAAGGGCTTCCGGGAATCCTAGCGGCGCATCATAGCCAAGAAAGCCTAGGGAACCAATCGCCCCGGCCGCCGGGTTAGGATCCCTTCCTGCTTGTTTCATCGCGGTTTCAACATAGTTCCATTCTAAAGCGCAACCGCGCGCTGCCCAGCCTCGTATCTTCTGTTTGCGTATCGATGCAACTTGCGGGCCGATATTATCGTTCCCAGACGGTGCAAGCGCGAATGCCCAACCGCCCAGACGGTGCCAGATGACGTCCCTTGCCGATCCAGTTGCCGGAACGCCCGTTGGCGACACGAAAAGGAGCCACGCGACGACCGATGCTGCAGCTCCAGTTTCCGCGCCGGCGATCACGCTGCCCGTGGCGGGCGAGCGCGAATTGCGGCTCGACCTGTTTCGCGGGATGGCGCTGTGGCTGATCTTCATCGATCATCTGCCAACGAATATCCTGACCTGGTTCACGATCCGCAATTACGGATTTTCCGACGCCACCGAAATCTTCATCTTCATCTCCGGTTACACCGCCGCCTTCGTCTATGGCCGCGCGATGTTGCAGGCCGGCTTCGTAGTGGCGACCGCGCGCATCCTGCGGCGGGTCTGGCAAATCTACGTCGCGCATGTGTTTCTGTTCACGATCTTTCTCGCGGAAATTTCCTACGTCGCCACCCGTTTCGAGAACCCGCTCTACAGCGAGGAAATGGGCATCATGGACTTTCTCAAGCAGCCCGACGTCACCATCGTCCAGGCGCTGCTCTTGAGATTTCGTCCCGTCAACATGGACGTGCTGCCGCTCTATATCGTGCTGATGCTGTTTCTGCCCCTGATCCTGTGGCTGATGAAGTGGCGGGCCGACGTCGCACTGGCGCTGTCGGTGCTGCTCTACGCGCTGACCTGGCATTTCGACTGGTATCTGACGGCCTATCCGAGCGGCTTTTGGATCTTCAATCCGTTCTGCTGGCAATTGCTGTTCGTGTTCGGCGCCTGGTGTGCGCTGGGCGGCGCCGTGCGGATGTCGCGGATCCTGTCGTCGCCAATCACGCTGTGGATCTGCGCTGCCTATTTGCTTTTCGCGTTCTTTGTCACGCTGACCTGGCACCTGCCGCAGCTCAGCTTTCTGATGCCAAAGTGGATCGAGCAGGGGATGTACCCCATCACCAAGACCGATCTGGATGTACTGCGGTTTGCCCATTTTCTGGCGCTTGCCGCGCTCACGGTGCGCTTCCTGCCCAAGGATTGGTCGGGGCTGAAATCGCCCTGGCTGCGACCATTGATCCTGTGCGGCCAGCATTCGCTTGAGATATTCTGCCTCGGCGTCTTCCTCGCCTTCGCAGGGCACTTCGTGCTGGCCGAAGTTTCCGGTGGTGCCCTCATGCACGCGCTGGTCAGCATCTTCGGAATCCTCATCATGTGGGGAATGGCGTGGCTGATCTCGTGGTACAAGCACTCTGCCGACAAAGGTGCATCCAAAACAAAAAGCACCGGCGGCAATGCCGATATGGCGGGGGGAGGCGCATGAGGTCCCATTTTGGAGCTGTGCTGGGCCTGACACTGTTCGCCGGTCTTGCGACCGCCGGTTTCGCGCATGCCGAGGAGGTCCAGGCCTGCGAAGTCCCGGCCTATCTTCTGAACACCGAAAGTACGCTATCGAAAGTTGCGGATGCGATCAAAAACGCCCAGCCGTTGAATGTGCTGGTGGTGGGCAGCCGCTCGTCGACCATCGTTTCCTCGGAAGCCAGCGCCTACCCCGCCAAGCTTCAGGCTGCCCTGAAGGAGCGGTTGCCATCGATCCCGGTCAACCTGTCCGTAGAACTGCAGTCGGGGAAAACCGCCGAGGACGTCGCCGCCAACCTTGTCAAGCTGGTGGAAGCAAAAACGCCGACTTTGGTCATCTGGCAGACCGGTACCGTGGATGCTATGCGATCGGTCGATCCCGACGATTTTCGCGGCGCTGTCGACGAAGGAGTTGTTGCGTTGCAAAATACGGGAGCCGACGTGGTTTTGGTCAATCTGCAGTACAGCCCGCGCACTGAAACCATGATTTCAGCGTCGCCGTACCTAGATAATATGCGCGTAGTGGCACAGCTGCACAACGTTCCACTGTTCGACCGGTTCGCCATCATGCGTCACTGGAATGACAACGGAGATTTCGACCTGTTCAGTACCTTCCATGGCACTGGCATGGCCAAGCAGGTTCATGCCTGCCTCGGCCGCGCGCTGTCGAGGTTCGTGCTCGACGCGGCCCGCCTCGATCAGCCGCAGCAGCAGAATTAAAGGGAACTAGCGTTAATGAGTTGTCACTGCCCTTTTCGTTTATCCAAATTGCTGACGGCGTTCGCCGCCGCAGGCCTGGCGCTGTGGATGCCGGCCGCGGTGTTGCCGCTGCAGGCTCAGACTGCCCAGCCGCCGCAGCAGGCGGCCCTGTCGGACAGCGCCAAATCCGGATCCGAAAAGAAGACTGATGCGGCCGCGCCGCAGGCATCGCCCGCGGCTGCGGCCGACCCCGGCGGCGCAAAAGGGCGTCACCGGCAGGGCAATCGACAAAGTGAAGGAAGTCGCGAAATCGGCCGGCGATATCTTCAGCCGCGTTCCCTGCCTGCCGCCGAAGGGCGGCTCCAAATCGATGGGGTCGCTGCCGCGTGTCGCGAACAAGCTGGCCGCGGGTCAGCCTGTCGTGATCATCGCCTTCGGATCGTCGTCGACGGCCGGTTATGGCTCCAGCTCACCGGAGTTCAACTATCCCAACCGGCTCGCGGCGCAATTGCGCCGGCAATATCCGACCGCCGATATCACCGTCATCAATCGCGGACAGGGCGGCGAGGATGCGCCCGAAATGATGAAGCGGCTGCAGACGGCGGTCATCGACATGCATCCGGATCTTGTGATCTGGCAGGTCGGCACCAATGCGGTGCTGCGCAACCTCGATCCGGCCGAGACCGCCAAACTCGTCGAAGAAGGCATCTCGCGCATTCAGGCTGCGGGCGCCGACCTCGTGCTGGTCGATCCGCAATATTCGCCGCGCGTCAACGAGCACGCGGAAAGCGCCGGCAAGATGATGAAGGTGCTCAACAAGGTCGCCGAGCTCCGTCGCGTCGGCGTGTTTCCGCGCTTCGCGGTGATGAAGGACTGGCACGAGAAGCAGGCGATCCCGATCGAGAATTTCGTGATCGCCGACGGCCTGCACATGAGCGACTGGGGCTATGCCTGCTTCGCGCAACTGCTCGGCGACGACATCATCAGGTCGGTCGGCCAGATCAAGCTCGGCGTCAACGTGCCGTCGGACGTGCGGACGTACCGGCCGATGTGAGCCGAACGCGCGCGCCATCGGCATTTCCTGATGGCTCATCTGCAGGTTTCAACCTAGAGTGTCGCCGTACGCCCGCTTGGAGGTTGACTTTGCTGCATTGCGCCAATTTTGTATGTGACGAATTGCGGGGCGGACCTGGAAATTGAGCAGTTTTTATGATCGGCCGATTCTGAACTCGCCATATCGTGCGCCGGAATTGCACCATCCTCTCGACGACAACGGCCAGCCGATCGAGGGCGAGCCGAGGCGTGGTCGCCGGCCGTCCCGCTTGCTCGTGCCTGTTCCGGCTTCCAGGAAGAAAGCGGCCGCCGCTCAGGCGTCGCTGGAACTGGAGACCTATACCGACCACGCGCTGATCAACGAAATTCGTGGCTATCTCGATAGCTGGCGCGCGCTGCGCAATCCGGCCGACTGGGGCGTGACCGGGGCGACGCAGCGGCTGCTCGAGCATTGGCGTCACCATAAATTTGTCGGGCCGCAACCGTTCTTCTGCCAGATCGAAGCGGTCGAAACCATCATCTGGCTGACCGAGGTCGCGCCGAAACGTGCGGCGTCGAAGGGATTGCTGGATCAGCTTGGCAAGGCCAACGCGGAAGCCAACCCAGAGCTTTTCCGCGTGGCTATGAAGATGGCGACGGGCAGCGGCAAGACGACCGTGATGGCCATGCTGATCGCCTGGCAGGCGGTAAACGCCGCCCGCAAGGACTCGAAGGATTTCTCCCGCGCCTTCCTGATTGTCACCCCCGGCATCACCATCCGCGACCGTCTTCGCGTGCTGCTGCCGAGCGAGCCGGACAATTACTACGAGACCCGCGAGATCGTGCCGCCGGAAATGTTGCCGGAAGTCCGCCGCGCCGAGATCGTGATCACCAATTACCACTCGTTCCAGCATCGCGAGACCCTGCCGCTGCCCAAGGTCGCGCGCAGCTTCCTGCAAGGCAATGCGCCCGAGCCGATCAAGACCACCGAGACCGATGCGGAGATGCTCGCCAGAGCCTGCGGCAAGCTGCTGAACTACGACCGGGTCAACGTGATCAATGACGAGGCGCATCATTGCTACCGGCACAAGGCCGGCGGCGACGCCGAGGGTCCGCTGACGGGGGAAGACAAGAAGGAGGCAGTCGAAAACGAGGAGGCCGCCAGGCTCTGGATCAACGGCATCGAAGCGCTCGGCCGCAAACTGTCGAAGGGCGTGCGCGCGGTCTATGATCTGTCCGCGACCCCCTTTTTCCTGCGCGGCTCGGGTTATGATGAAGGCACCCTGTTCCCCTGGGTGGTGTCCGATTTCAGCCTGATGGACGCGATCGAGAGCGGCATCGTCAAACTGCCCCGCGTGCCCGTCACCGACAATCTCGTGCAGACCGATTCGGTCGTCTATCGCCATCTGTGGACGCATATCGGCAAGGATTTGCCGAAGACCGCAGCGGGCGCCAACAAGCTGAGCCCGTTCGATCTTCCCAACATGCTGCGAACGGCGCTGAGCGCGCTCTACAGCCATTACGAGGGCGAGTTCGAACGCTGGGAGCGCGCCGGCATCGCCGTGCCGCCGGTGTTCATCGTCGTGTGCCAGAACACGGCGATCTCCAAACTGGTATTCGAGTGGATCGCCGGCTTCGAGCGCGGCGATGCGGAGGAGGGCGAACGCGCGGCCTTTCATGCCGGGCATCTCGAGCTATTCCGAAACTATGACGACCAGGGACGACGCCTTGCCCGCCCACGGACGCTGCTGATCGACTCGCGCCAGATCGAATCCGGTGACGCGCTGGACAAGGGGTTCCGCGACGCCGCCGGCCCGGAGATCGAGCAGTTCAAGCGCGAACGCGCCGCGCGCGAGGGTGCCGGCGGCGCGCAGGACGAAACCAGCGAGAGCGAGCTGCTGCGCGAGGTGATGAACACCGTCGGTCGCGAGGGGCGGCTCGGCGAACAGATCCGCTGCGTCATCTCGGTGTCGATGCTGACGGAAGGGTGGGACACCAACACCGTGACCCATATTCTCGGTATCAGGGCGTTCGGCACCCAGTTGTTGTGCGAACAGGTGGTCGGCCGTGGCCTGCGTCGCCAGTCCTACGATCTCAACCCGAAGACCGGACTGTTCGATGTCGAAAATGCCGACATCATGGGTATTCCGTTCGACTTCGCGTCCTCGCCGCAGAAGGCGACGCCGACCGCGCCGAAGCCGGTCACGCGCGTCCACGCGATCAAGGAGAGAGCCGGGCTCGAAATCCGCTTCCCGCGCGTCAGCGGCTATCGTCGCGACCTGCCGTCCGAAAAACTGGAAGCTGCCTTCACCGCGGACAGTCGACTCGAGATCACACCTGCCGATATCGGCCCGACCTCGGTGGTGATGGAAGGCATCGTCGGCGCCGGCGTCACCATCACGCCGCAGGTGCTGGAGCGGCTGCGCCCCTCGGAAATCAGCTTCAACCTCGCCAAGCATCTGCTCTACACGCATTTCCGCGACGACGAGGGCTTTCCCAAGCAACATCTGTTCCCCAAATCCAGCGTCTGGCGCGGAAATGGCTCGACGAAGGTTATCTGGTCACCAGGGGCGTGCCGATCGGCGCGATCCTGTATCAGGACCAGCTCACCCGCGCGGCGGAAAAGATCGACATCGCGCTGACGCGAGGCAGCGAGGGAAAGCTGCTGGCGGTGCTCGATCCCTACAATCCCGGGGGATCGACGCGCTTCGTCAACTTCATCACCTCCAAGCCGGTGTGGAAGACCGGCGCGCAGCCGCCGAAGTGCCACATCAGCCATGTCGTGCTTGACAGTAGCTGGGAGGAACAACTTGCTCTGACCCTTGAAAACCATCCCCGCGTGCTGGCCTACGCCAAGAACCAGGCGATGGGATTCGACATCCCCTACCTCGACGCTGGCGTGATGCGACGCTACGTCCCCGATTTCCTCGTCCGGCTCGATATTGGTGGCGAGGAGCCGCTGAACCTGATCCTCGAAGTCAAGGGCGACCGTGACGAGAGCGACAAGGCGAAGGCGCAAACGACTCGCGATCTGTGGGTGCCGGGCGTCAATGCGCTCGGCGGCTTCGGGCACTGGCGTTTCGAGGAGTTTCGCGACTGGGCGAATATGGAGGAAGATTTTGCTGCATTGGTTGATCGGTTGATGAAGAAGGTTCCCGCCTAATGGCCCGCCCGACGAAATCATCCAAATCGTCCAAATCTTCCAAACAGGTCGACGCGCTCAAACATGACGCGGCGAGCCGGCGCAATATTCCGACCGCGGAAATGGAGAGTTTCTTCCGACGTGACGAGGATGCCTCGCCGATGCCGCCCAAGCATTATCCGCGCGCCCGGCCGCTGGCAGAAGGCACGACGCGCACCGCCGAGGAGCCGCGCGCACCCGAACTGATCTGGAACGGCGCGAAGATCACCATCACCGAAGACCAGATGAAGGAATTGGCCGCGACCGGCACGCTGACGCTGTCGGACGCGCAACTGGTCTGGCGCGGCAAGGACAGGCAGGACTGGTCCGACCTCGTCGTCAACGTGCCGCCGCTCTACATCCAGGAGAAGATCCACCCCAAGGCGATTATCGACGACCTGAAGCGCCGCACCGCGGAGAAGCGCGAGGCGGGAACCGACGCGCCGGACCTGTTCGCCGACTTCAACGGCATCGAGCCGGACCAGCGCGCCGAGTTCTACCAGCACGACCAGCACTGGTCGAACCGCATGATTCTGGGTGACTCCCTGCAGGTGATGGCGAGCCTCGCCGAGCGCGAGAGCCTGCGCGGCAAGGTGCAGTGCATCTATTTCGATTCGCCCTACGGGATAAAATTCAACTCGAATTGGCAGGTTTCGACTCAGAATCGTGACGTCAAGGACGGCAAGCAGGTGGACATCAGTCGCGAGCCCGAGCAGGTGAAGGCGTTTCGTGACACTTGGCAGGACAAAACCCACTCCTACCTGACTTATCTGCGCGACCGGTTGACGGTCATGCGCGATCTGTTGACCGAGAGCGGGTCGATCTTCGTGCAAATCGGGGAGGAGAATGTTTATGCGATCAGAGCTCTATTGAACGAGGTTTTTGGTCACGAGCAATTCGTTCGAGAAATCATCGTTACAAAGACGTCCGGACTAGCGGCCGCAGACCGACTGGCTTCTTCCGCTGATTACATAATTTGGTTTTCGAAAAATTCGAAGCATATAAAGTACCGAGAGCTACATCGGGAGAAAGACATCCGATCTAGCGACGGGGCGATGTATTTTCTCGCAGAATTTGAGGACAGGTCACGTCGCGCGCTGTCTGCGGAAGAAAGATCCTCCCATCAGTTTTCGAAAGATACGCGTCGTTATACTATAGACAATCTCACAAAGCCTGGACCCGGTAGTAAGTTTTCGGTCGACTACGACGGCAAAAAAGTTCACGCCCGGTGCGCGCTGGTGGGGTACCACCCCAACAGGCATGGAAAGGCTAGTTAAGGCCAAGCGGCTGCAAGTCAGCGGAAATACTCTGAGATTTGTGCGATTCTGGGATGATTACAACCACCAGCCATTCAACAACGTATGGACGGACATGGGGACAGGAGGGTTTCTCGAACCAAAAATTTATGTGGTTCAGACCCGCCAAACAATAGTTGAACGTTGCGTCCTAATGGCAACCGATCCGGGCGATCTCGTGCTCGATCCTACCTGCGGCTCGGGCACCACAGCCTACGTAGCCGAGCAATGGGGCCGGCGCTGGATAACCATCGACACCAGCCGAGTCGCGCTGGCTTTGGCGCGCACGCGGCTGATGGCGGCGCGCTATCCCTGGTATCTGCTCGCCGACAGTCGCGAGGGCCGCAACAGGGAGGCCGATCTTCAGAAGCGCGCGCTGCCTGATACCCCCGTCCATAACGATATTCGCCAGGGATTCGTCTATGACCGGGTGCCGCACATCACGCTGAAATCGATCGCCAACAACCCGTTGATCGACGACATTTGGGAGAAGTGGCGGGCGGTTCTCGAGCCGCTTCGCGCCGCGCTCAATAAGACGACCAAGACGGATTGGGTAGAGTGGCAGGTCCCGCGCGAACTGCCTGCCGGCGCGCCAGCCTCCGCCGCAGAGCCGCACACCAGATGGTGGGAGGCGCTGACCGCCCGGCAGCGAGAGATCGACGCCAGCATCGCCACGCGCGCCGATGTCGAATATCTCTATGACAAGCCTTACACCGACAATACCCGCGTCCGCGTCGCTGGCCCGTTCACGGTCGAGAGCCTGTCGCCGCATCGCGTGCTGCCCGCCAGCGAGGAGGAACTGATCGACCTGCTCGACGCCGCCGAGGGCAAACGCTCCGCCGCCGCCGCGGACCTTGCCGGGCAGGATTTCGCCGCGATCGTGATCGACTACCTCAAATCCGAGGGCGTCAAGCAGCAGGACAAGGGCGACCGCATCACCTTCGAGAGCCTGACGCCGTGGCCCGGCAACTTCATCGGCGCCAGCGGCACCTTCATCGAGGGTGAGAATGGCCCCGAGCGCCGCGCCGCCATCCTGATAGGCCCCGAATACGGCACCGTCGGCCGGCAGGACATCGTCGCCGCGGCGCGCGAGGCCGTCGATGCCCGCTTCGACGTGCTGATCGCCTGCGCCTTCAACTTCGATGCCCATTCCTCCGAACTCGGCAGTCTCGGCAGCCTCAAGATCCTGAAGGCGCGCATCAATCCCGATATGCACATGTCGAAGGAACTTAAGAACACCGGGCGTGGCAACATGTTCGTCGTGTTCGGCGAGCCCGACGTGGAAATCCTCGACGAGGGCGGTCCCGAGATCAGGGTGAAGGTGAACGGCGTCGACGTGTTCGATCCCAACACCGGCGACATCCGCTCCAACGATACCAAGGGCATCGCCGCGTGGTTCATCGACACCGACTACAACGAGGAAAGTTTTTTCGTTCGCCACGCCTATTTCCTCGGCGCGAACGATCCCTACAAGAGCCTGAAGACCGCACTGCAAGCCGAGATCGACGAAGATGCATGGGCGACGCTCTATTCCGACACCTCGCGCCCGTTCGCGCGGCCGGCGGGCCGCCGCATCGCGGTGAAGGTGATCAATCACTTCGGGGATGAAGTGATGAAGGTGTTTGGGGTGTAACGAATGAACGAAATCCGCCGACGCGATGGTCGTCCGATTTGGCTTCAAGAGGGCGACATGGCGCAGGCTTTGCGTCGCGTCGACATCGGTTCGACCGCCACGAGCGGCTATGACGAAGACTGGCTGCAGGCGCTGCTGCACAGCCAACCGACAGTTTTCCCCGTCGAGCAGATCGAGACGGGATTCGGAGACCTTATCCCTCTGTGTCGCGAACTGCCGCTGATGTTCGGCGCGGGTCGCAGCGGCTCGCTCGATAACGTCTTCATCACCAGCAGCGGCGGTCTTGTCCTGATCGAAGCCAAGCTGTGGCGAAATCCGCAGGCCCGTCGCGAGGTCGTGGCTCAGGCGATGGAATACGCCGCCGCGGTTTTCCGAATGGATTACGAGACCTTCGAGCGGACTGCATTGAAAGCGCGACAATGCGAACCCGATCGTTACACGTCCATCTACGAGCTCGTTCGAAAACACGACCCTTCCGCGGGTGAGCCCGAGTTTGTTGAAGCTCTGTCTCGAAACCTTGCACGCGGTCGGGCGGTGATAGCAGTTGTAGGCGATGGCATTCGCGACGACATCGCGCCTTTGGCTGAACTCCTTCAGAGCCACGCGGGCCAGCGCTTCACATTCGCGTTGGTAGAACTGGGGGTTTTCGAGTCTCCGCAGAAGGCCGTGCGATTGGTCATCCCATCGGTTCTCGCAAAGACCGTGCTGATTGAGCGCGGTGTAGTCCGGCTCCAGGACGGCGCGATCCGTATCGAGGCAGAACGAAGTTCCGATACCCCCCTTAGCAACTGGCGCCCGACGTCGCGCTGTCAGTATTGGCGAAGACGAATTCTATGAACTGCTGGCCCAGCGAGATCCTGACGCTCCGGGCCTGCTCCGCGGTTTTTTGGAGAAGGCGGATCGAGATCGGGGTCTACGCGGATCGGCAAGGCGGTTTGAACCTCAAACACGAAGGCGCAGGCGACAGGCCTCTCAATTTGGGTATCGTCAGAAAGGACGGCTATCTCGATACCGGCCCGGCGTCGTGGTGGGGGCGCCTCAAGGAAGCGTCCGCCTACAATGCGGCGCTCGCGGACGCCATTGGGGGCAAGATAGGTCCAATGAAGCAAAACCAGCAATGTGCGTTGCGCACTGCTGATGACAAGACTCCGCGTCTGACCGACCTATTGCCCAATTACGAAAACGTCTGGCTGTCAGCCATGGAGCGCTACATCGCTGCACTCGTCGAGCGCGAGGACTCCGAAGCCCAATGAACTTCCTCATCGCCGACACGTTTACCGCGTCGTTCAACCGGCTCTCCGGCGTAGACCAGAAGGCGGTGAAGGCGAGCGTCTTCGACCTGCAGATGGATCGTACCGGCCCCGGTCTCCAGTTGCATCGGATCGACAACGGCAAGGACCCGAACTTCTGGTCCGCGCGGGTCAATCGCGACGTCCGCCTGATCGTCCACAAGACGAGCGAAAGCCTTCTCGTTGCCTATGTCGACCATCACGACGCCGCCTATGCCTGGGCGGAACGGCGGCGGATCGAGGCCCATCCGCGAACCGGCGCGATCCAGATCGTCGAGATTCGCGAGCGGGTGGAGGATGTCCCGCCGCCGGCGACGTTCGATTTTGTGTTTCCCGAACCCGCCGAGGGCAAGGAAAAAGAAACAGTAGCGCCAGCGTTATTTGCCTCGCTGGATGACGATGCGCTGCTCTCGATCGGCGTGCCAGCCGATTGGCTCGCTGATGTTCGTGCGGCCAATGAAGACGGCTTCTTCGCGCTGGCAGCTCATCTCCCTGCCGAGGCCTCGGAAGCCCTTCTCGAATTTGCTGCGACCGGCAAGCTGGCGGTACCTGCGCCTGCGGCTGCCGATCCCTTCAGGCATCCCGATGCGCTCCGCCGGATTCGCTTGATTGCCGACCAGGAGGAACTGGAGCAGGCCCTGGCCTTTCCGTGGGAGCAATGGGGCGTCTTCCTCCATCCGTCGCAACGTGCGCTGGTGGAACGCTCCTTCTCGGGTCCGGCCCGCGTGGCGGGATCGGCGGGAACCGGCAAGACCATCGTTGCGATCCATCGCGCAGTGCGGCTTGCCCGCGAAAATCCATCCGCAAAGATATTGCTCGCAAGTTTTTCGCAGCCTCTTGCCGAGGCGATGGCAAAGAAAACGCTGGTCCTTGCGCCCGAGACCGGCGGCATCGTTCGCCGCATCACGACCGCGTCGTTTCGGGGCATCGCCGAGCAGATGTACCAGCTCGAACACGGCGTGCGTCCCCGCATTGCATCCGACTCCATCCTGCGCGAGCGGCTGCGCGACGCCGCCGCCGCGACCGGGCTCAAGGGATTTTCGGAACGCTTTCTGCTGTCCGAGTGGAGCAACGTCGTTGATGCCTGGGGCTTGTCGTCGCTCGACGCCTATTCGACCGTCGAACGTATGGGCCGCAAGAGCAGGCTTGGCCCCAATCAGCGCGTACGGCTGTGGCCTGTATTCGCGGCAGTCCAGGAGGCGCTGGCGGCGGAGCGCTATACGACCTGGGCAAACGTTTTCACCGGCCTCGCGAAAGCGCTTGAGGGCCGTCCAACAAAACCGTTCGATCACGTTGTTATCGACGAGGCGCAGGATCTTGCGCCGGCCGAACTGCGATTCTTCGCTGCGCTGGCGCCGACTGAGGCGAACGGCCTGTTCCTGTCCGGCGACATCGGCCAGCGTATTTTCCAGCATCCTTATTCATGGGCGAGCCTCGGCGTCGATGTGCGGGGCCGATCGCATACGCTGAAGGTCTGCTACCGCACCTCGCAACAGATTCGTCGCGCCGCAGACCGGCTTTTGCCGACAGTCTTGCGCGACAGCGATGGCCTGGACGATGAACGCCGCGGGATTGTCTCGGTATTCGCAGGACCGCCGCCCGAAGTGAAATCCTTCCCCACCATCGCAGCCGAGGCGGAATCTGTCCGGAAGGTGGTCACAACCTGGCTCGGCGAAGGAATCGCAGCCCACGAAATTGGTCTGTTTGTCCGGACGCCGCAGCTTGTCGTGCGCGCGCGGGCTGCGATCGACGGGCTGGCGGGTGCCGCCGAGATGGTGACCGCGCAAATGAGTCTGGCCAAGGGTCTGGAATTTCGTGCAGTGGTCGTGATGGCTTGCGACGAGGGCGTTTTGCCGCTCGACGAACGCGTCGCCGATGCCGCGGACGAAGCGGAACTGGACGAAATCTACGAAACCGAACGGCGACTGCTCTACGTTGCCTGCACGCGGGCGCGCGAGCATCTTCTGCTAACGGGGGTTGCGCCGGTGTCTGAATACCTCGCTGATCTCCAGGCAACAGCGGGATGAAAAGGCCCCATGCTACTTTGCATGGGGTTGTTTTCGATATTTTGTGCCAACGCCTTGCGACGAGCCCGGGCATGACGCGTCATCGGCGGAGACCGCTGCCTCACGCCTTCTCCAGCGCCGCCGCAAAATCCTCGATCAGGTCATCGGCATGCTCGAGTCCGGCCGAGAAGCGAATGAAACCCTCGCTGATGCCGAGCTCGGCGCGGGCCTCCGGCGTCAGCCGTTGATGCGTCGTGGTGGCGGGATGGGTGACGAGGCTCTTGGCGTCGCCGAGATTGTTCGAGATCCGCGAGATCCGCAGCGCGTTGAGGCAGCGGAACGCGGCCGCCTTGCCGCCCTTGACCTCGAAGCCGATCAAGGTCGAGCCGGCGCGCATCTGCTTTTTCACCAACTCCGCCTGCGGGTGATCGGCGCGGCCGGGATAGATCAGCCGCGAGATATTCGGATGGCTGGCGAGGCTGTCTGCGACCTTCGCGGCGGTCTCGGTCTGCGCGCGCACGCGCACCGCCAGCGTCTCCAGGCCCTTCAGCAGAACCCATGCGTTGAACGGCGACATCGAAGGGCCGGTCTGGCGCATGAAATTGTGGATGTGCTCGGTGATGAAGGCTTCTGAGGACAGAATGATGCCGCCGAGACAACGGCCCTGGCCGTCGATGTGCTTTGTCGCGGAATAGATCACGACGTCGGCGCCGAGCGACAGCGGGCTCTGCCAGAGCGGGGTGGCAAACACATTGTCCACGATCAGCCGCGCGCCGCCCTGGTGGGCGATCTCGGCGATCGCCGGGATGTCCAGCACATCGAGCGTCGGGTTGGTCGGGCTCTCCAGGAAACAGGTCCTGGTGTTCGGCCGCATTGCCTTCCTCCACTGGTCGAGGTCGAGCCCATCGACCAGCGTGGACTGGATGCCGTAACGCGGCAGCAGGTCTTCGACCACATAGCGGCAGGAGCCGAACATCGCCTTCGCCGCCACCACGTGATCGCCGGCCTTCAGCGGCGCGAGGATCGCGGTCGTTACCGCGGCCATGCCGGTCGCGGTCGCGCGCGCGGCTTCGGCGCCTTCGAGCTCGATCATGCGGCGCTCGAACATCGAAATGTTGGGATTGGAAAAGCGCGAATAGAGAAAGCCGGGATCTTCGCCCTTGAAACGCGCCTCGCACTGCTCGGCAGTGTCGTAGATGAAACCTTGCGTCAGGAACAGCGCTTCGGAGGTCTCTCCGAACTGCGAGCGCAGGGCGCCGGAATGAACCAGCCGGGTTTCGGGACGATAGCGGGCGGTAGCTTTAGCCTCAGACATGTGACCTCCGTCGCGACCACCCTTGAAATGGTCACAAAAAACCGGCCTGGAAAAATTTCCACAGGCCGGGATCACACGTGTCCCCGGCCTGTTTAGCGACTTATTTAACGTGGCTGCAAGCCGGCCGGCTCAAATCACCACGGGATAAGTCATGCTGATATTCGCTTGCGCCCTTTCAGTCAAGGCGGCCATCGGATAACCCGTAAATGCCCATATTTATGAGGTTTGGATGATATTTGGGCATCCGAAAGGGCCCCCTCAGAGGACCGCGCCGTGTCGTTTACGCTTCCGCCCGACGCCAACGGAATTCTGCCCGACCGCATGATCGCGGCGATGGCGGATGCGGGCCTCATTCTGCCAGCCTATCCCTTTGTCGAAAGCCAGATCCAGCCGGCAAGCCTCGATTTGCGCCTCGGTGATATCGCCTACCGGGTGCGCGCGAGCTTTCTGCCCGGTCCGGGCGCCACCGTCGCCGAGCGCATCGACGAATTGAAGCTGCACGAAATCAACCTCTCCGACGGTGCGGTGCTGGAGACCAACTGCGTCTACATCGTGCCGCTGCTGGAAAGCCTGGCGCTGCCGCCCGAGATCGTGGCGGCGGCTAACCCGAAAAGCTCCACCGGGCGGCTCGATGTGTTCACCCGCGTCATCGCCGACGGCACCCGGCGCTTCGACATGATCGGCGCCGGTTATCACGGTCCGCTCTATGCCGAGATCAGCCCGAAGACGTTTCCGGTGCTGCTGCGCGAGGGCTCAAGGCTTAGCCAGGTGCGCTTCCGCACCGGAGACGCCATTCTCGACGCCGACGAACTCGACGCGCTGCATGATGCCGAGCGGCTGGTCGATATCGACGATCCGGATCTCGCCAATGGCGTGGCGCTGTCGGTCGACCTCTCCGGCGAGAACACTTCCGGCTTCGTCGGCTACCGCGCCAAGCGTCACACCGGAGTGGTCGATATCGATCGCCGCGCCGGCTATGCGGTCGATGAATTCTGGGAGCCGATCCCGGCTCGAGCAGACGGCAGCCTCATCCTCGATCCCGGCGAGTTCTACATTCTGGCCTCGAAGGAAGCCGTGCAGGTGCCGCCGGATTACGCCGCCGAAATGGTGCCGTTCGATCCGCTGGTCGGCGAATTCCGCGTGCATTACGCTGGATTCTTCGATCCCGGCTTCGGCTATGCCGGCGCCGGCGGGCAGGGCGCGCGCGCGGTGCTCGAAGTGCGCTCGCGCGAGGTGCCGTTTATCCTCGAGCACGGCCAGATCGTCGGCCGGCTGGTCTATGAGAAAATGCTGTCGCGCCCCGACGCCATGTACGGCCAGCGTATCGGCTCGAACTATCAGGCGCAGGGCCTTAAGCTAAGCAAGCATTTCCGGGTGTGACTCTTGCCTCTCGCGCTTGCGGGCAGGTGTGCACAGCCTCTCCGCGATCGCAATCATGCGCTACGTCAGCACCTTGACGCCACCGAGCGCGGTCACCCGGCCGCTCCTGAGCATCACGATCTGCGTCGCCAACTGACGCAGTTCCGCTGCGTCGTGGCTGACATAGACCATCGGAATGCCTTCGTCGCGCAACCGCACCAGATAGGGCAGGATCTCGACCTTGCGGCCCTCGTCGAGCGACCCCAGCGGCTCGTCGAGCAGCAGCAGGCGCGGCTTCGACAACAGCGCTCGGCCGAGCGCCACGCGCTGGCGCTCGCCGCCAGAGAGCTGGCCGGGACGGCGGTCGAGCAGGTGGCCGATATCGAGCAGGTCGGTGACGCGCGCGTGCTGGGCAGGATCTTCGGTGAGCCTGTTCATGCGCCGGCCGTAGTCGAGATTTTGCCGCACGTCGAGATGCGGAAACAGCCGCGCATCCTGAAACACATATCCGATCCGGCGCCGGTGCGATGGGACGTGGACGCCTGCGGAAGTATCGTCGAGCGTTTCGCCGTCGAGTGCGATGATGCCACGGTCGGGCCGCAGCAGGCCTGCGATGATGTTGATCAATGAGGTCTTGCCAGCGCCGGAAGCGCCGAACAGGCCGGTGACGCGACCCTGGCTTTCGAACGAGGCCTCAAGCGAGAATTCGCCGAGCTGCTTGCTGACATCGACGCGCAGCATGGTCAATTCCCGTGCAGGCGTTTGGTGGCGCGCCGTGCGAACCATTCGGATGCGATCAGGGCGCCCATCGCGATCACGATGGAAATCAGTACCAGCCGCCCCGCTGCGCTGTCGCCGTCGGGGGTCTGGATCAGCGAATAAACGGCGGATGAAATGGTTTGGGTCTCGCCCGGAATGTTGGACACGAAGGTAATGGTGGCGCCGAACTCGCCGATCGCCTTGGCAAAGCCGAGCACCATGCCGGCCAGTATGCCCGGGAGCGCCAGCGGCAACGTTACGGTGGCAAACACCTGCCACGGTGCGGCGCCGAGCGTGCCCGCCGCCTGCTCCAGCCGGCGGTCGATCGCTTCGATCGAGAGCCGGATCGGCCGTACCAGAAGTGGAAACGACATCACGCCGCAAGCGAGCGCGGCGCCCGTCCAGCGAAACGCGAAAACGATGCCGAGATTGTCGGCGAGCCACGCGCCAACCAGGCCGCGCCGGCCGAAGGTCAGCAGCAACAGATAGCCGGTGACGACCGGCGGCAGCACCAGCGGCAGATGGACCAGGGCATCGAGGACAGACTTGCCCCAAAGTCCCGCCGCGCCAAGAGCCACGCCAGCGCGACGCCGAACGGCGTCGCGACTAACGTGGCTATGATGGCGACCCGCAACGACAGCAGGATGGCCGTCCATTCGGCGGGCGATATCTCGAACATCAGGTCGAAGGGCTGACGAGGAACTTGAAGCCGTATTTTTCGAGGATTTTCTTCGCCGCGGTCGAGCGCAGGAAGGCGAGATAGTCCGACGCCTCCGGCTTTGCGGCGGTCGTCGCGGCGACTGGATAGATGATCGCCGGATGCGAATCGGCGGGGAATGTGCCGACGACCTTGACGCCGGGCTCGATCTTGGCGTCGGTGGAGTAGACGATGCCGAGGACGGCTTCACCGCGCGCTACCAGCGTCAGCGCGGCGCGAACGTTATCCGCCATTGCGAATTTCGCTGCGGCCGCCTGCCATGAACCGAGTTTCTCCAATGCCGCCTTGGCATATTTGCCGGCCGGCACCGATTTCATGTCGCCGGTTGCGATCTTGCCGTCGCCAGCGAGTTTGGCGAGATCGAAACCTGCGCCGATGCTCACGTTGCCGATTCCTGAATCTTTCGGCGCGACCAGTACCATGCCGTTGCCGAGCAGATTGATCCGGCTGGCCTCGTTGATGCTCTTCTTTCCGGCCGCGTAGTCCATCCAGTCGGTATCGGCGGAGACGAACACGTCCGCCGGCGCGCCCTGTTCGAGCTGACGTGCGAGACCCGAGCTCGGGCCGTAGCTGACGGTGATCTTGACACCTGACTTCGCCGTATAGGCGGCGTTGATGTCGTCGAGCGCATTCTTCATCGAGGCCGCGGCGAAGACCGTCAGGGTCTTGTCCTGTGCGGCGGCGGGCGAGTGGGCCGCGCCGAGCAGGATGATGAAGGCGGCAAAGATTCCGGTAAGGCGATACATGAGGCGCTCCGAGCATGTTCGCGGGCGCGTTGATCGCGCGCGAAAATAGCCTTGGTCGGGTTGGTGAGCGACGGGCGGAAGCGCCGTTCCGGCATTCCCTGAGGACTTGCGGTCAATCGGGATATCGCCAGCGGAACAATATCAGGATGGCGGCCGAGGTAAAGGCGGCGCAACGCAACGGATTGGCAAAAGTGGAGCCCGGCCAGCCCTCCTAATGGTGATGCTTATGCTTGTGTCCGCCGCCGTAACCGCGCAATTCCGCATACTTCTTCATCTGCGATGGGGTCAGGATGCTTCCGGTCGACAGGTGATACTTCAAATGGGTTTCGCGCAGCATCCCCTGGGTCGCGGCAACCGCTGCGGTGGTCGCCTTCAGGCTTTCCGGCGTAACGGTGCGGTTGGCAAACTGCTTGTCCAGATCGGCCTCCTGCTCGACCAGCTTCGAGCCCAGCGGCATCGCCTCTGCCTTCATCGAATCGAACAGGCGTTGCACGCTGGCTCGCTGATCCCCCGAGAGTTCGAGCTTGTCGGCGAGTTCAAGGACGTGCAAGGGCCCGGGATACCCGTTCAGCTCGGCGGCGAGCGCCAGGCTCATTCCGCGGCCGGCGCCGAGGTCCGCAATCTGCTGATCGGAAAGCGCCTTGATCGAACGGGCCTGCATTCCCGCATAAGGGGTTTGTGCGTGCACGCTGGTGACGAAAACAATGGATGCAATCAGAGGCCAAATCTTCATCGTCGTTCTCCAGCGGATCTGTTTGACGCTTCGTATGGTTTCGCATCCGGCGCCGCCAGCACTGCTTTGCAGGCGGGCGGCAGCGCCGCCATCGTCATCGGCGGTTTTGGCTTCGGCGGCACCTTCGGCGGTTTCGGGTGCAGCACCGCATCGCTGAACCAGTACGCGAGATCGCCGGCGCTGCAGCCTTCGCCTTCGGTCGGATCGGGCTGGTTCTCGCATTCGCCGCTGCCGGGCGGGCACTTGATGCGGATGTGGAAGTGATAGTCGTGGCCGTACATCGGCCGCACCTTGTGAAGCCAGCGGCGATCGCTGTTCGCTTCGCGGCACAGCGCTTTCTTGATCGCGGCATTGACGAAGATGCGCTGCACGGTTGGTTCCTGCGCGGCGGCGCGGATCACCGCAAGATGCGTCGGCGTCCAGGCGTTTGGATCGATGTCGAGCCGGTCGGGGCGCACCATCATGACCGCGGACATTTCCTCGCGCTCGTTGCGCGACAATTGCCGGTTCGGCATCGGCGTCAGCCAGATGTCGGCGTCCAGTCCCACCTGATGGCTGGCGTGTCCGGTAAGCATCGGCCCGCCGCGCGGCTGCGACATGTCGCCGACCAGTATCCCGGGCCAGCCCGCATCCCTGCGCGCCTTGGCGGCCAGTCGCTTGACCAGCGCGACCATATTTGGATGCCCCCAGTAGCGATTGCGCGACAGCCGCATCACCTGCCAGGCTTCGCCGTTGATCGGCAGTCCTTCCGCGCCCGCGATGCAGCCATGGGCATAGAACCCGAGCACACGCGTCGGCATCGCTGCCGGAAGCACTTTGCGGCCGAACAGCTCTTTCGCGGCGATATTGGGATCGTTGGGGTTGGCGAGTGACGGCAGTGGTTTTGGATTGACCGTGCCCTTGTCCTGCGCCAACGCGCTTGCGGCATTGGCGGCGGCTATCAGGGTAAGGAGCGGGATCAGAATCAGGCGGGATGTCATCGGTCACTCTATTCGCTAAAGCGTAGCATAGAATCGCCGTGCTGGGGACAGGCGCGGGAAACGCAATTGCTTGATCTCCCACAGCCGGGGTTCCGCCTGCCCGGATTAAGATTAACCCGGATTGCCGCAACAGGATGGCCTGCGTTACCTTTACAAGGGATTGATCGTCGCGGCCGCGATGGTCATGTCGGTGTGCAGCCCAGCGCAGCGACAACCCGGTGGTCGGTGTGGCGCTGGTGGCATGAGGCACAGTACGCGCACGCAAGGCGCGCTAGCCGATCCGATCGTGCTTGGGATGACCGCGCGCCGCCCTCGATTCTTCAGCGCATCGTCGGCGGCGCATCGAGATTGCCGGAAAGGATCGCCTTGCCGGCGTCCTCGTAATGGGCATCGCGGCCCTGGATCTGTTGCGCGATCGCATGCATGTCGCGGAAACGGCGTTCGAACTTGTTGGCGTTGAAGACGGCTGTTGCGCCCGCCATGTGATAGGCGGTATCGACCACCGCGGCCGATTGATGGATGGTCCAGGTCGAGGCGATGCGCAGCGCCACGCGATGCGCCTCCGTGACGGCTTCGCCACGCGACAGATCGCGCCAGACTTCGGCCGCGGTTGCGTAGAGATAGGCGCGCGCGGCGCGCAGGCTGGCCTCGGTGCGGCCGATTACTCCCTGCACAGCATTGTTGTCACGCATCGCCTTCAGCGCTTGCGGCGTCTTGCCGCGCGCCAGCTCAATGGCCGCGTCCAGCGTTGCGCGCGCAACGCCGAGCGAGGTCGCGGCAAAGCCCAAGCCGAACACCATGTTGGTGGAGAGCTTGTATAGCGGGCCTTTTTCACGCCGCGCCGCCGGTTCGTCGCGAAGCGCTGCAAATTTCTCGGGGATGAACAGGTTCTCGACCGAATAGGAATCGGTGCCGGTGCCCCGCAGGCCGATCACTTCCCAAACGTCGTGCATCGTGGCGCTCGTCACCGGAAACAGGATGGTGCGGATTTCCGGCGAGCCGTCCTGCTTGCAGCGTGGCGTGCCGTCGGCTTCGACGACGCGGACATGGGCGCCGAGCCAGCTCGCCTGCCGGGAGCCGGAAGCAAAGTCCCAGCGCGCGCTGGCCTTGTAGCCGCCGGGAACTGCCTGCACTTCATGCTTGATCGCGCCCCACGCCAGGATGCCGGGCGCGATGTTGAAAATCTCGTTTGCCGCGTCGGGATCGAGGTAGGCGGCGGTCATGGCGCAAACGCTGCACTGGCCGAGGCACCACGCGGTGGATGCATCGGCCTTGGCGATTTCCTCCTGCATCTGCATGAACGTTTCGAGTGGCGCTTCGGCGCCGCCGAAGCTCTGCGGCAGCAGCGCGCGATAAAGCCCGTTCTCGACCAGGGCTTGCGTCACCGCCGGTGTCAGCCGCCGCGTCCGCTCGATCTCGTCGGCTTCGCGCACGATCAATGGCGCAAGTGCTTTCGCGCGCTCGACGAGGTCGAGACCGGGAGGCCTGTTCATGCGCTTCCTCGCGTTCTTGAGTTATCATTGGGGCAAGCATGATGGTGACGCATCCGTCGCCGCCGATCAAGGCGGTGGACCTCAAGTCGTCGCCCGTCCCAAATCGAGTGACGGCTGCGGCGGCCGTTTGGCCGACGGGAAGCTCAGCGCCACCGCAACCGCCGCTATTCCGACGGCAAACGAGCCGACATAGAGCCAGTTATAGGCGTGGAAGGTGTCGAACACCCATCCGCCGGCCAATGGCCCGAGCGCCATGCCGAGGCTTGCGAAGGCGGACACGGCGCCGAACACGGTGCCCATGATCCGCGCGCCGAAATATTCGCGCACCAGCACCGCATAGAGCGGCATCACGCCGCCATAGGCGAGGCCGAACACCACCGACAGCGCATAGAATTCGCCGAGCTGGCCGACCGCGAGATAGGTCGCAATCGACAGGGCCTGCACGAACAGGCCGCCGACCAGAACGTGCTTGGCGCCGAAGCGATCGGCCAGCGCGCCGAGCAGCAGGCGGCCGCCAAGACCGGAAAACCCGGCAAGGCTGTATACGGTGACCGCGGTCAAAGGCGCGATGCCGCAGACCATGGCGTAGCTCACCAAATGGAAGATCGGCCCCGAATGCGCCGCGCAGCAGGCGAAATGCGCGAGCGCGAGCGTGATGAATTGCGGGGTTTTGAATGCCTGCGCGGCCGTCCACTGCACTTCAGGCGCGCTCGCTCCGTCTAGCGTTGCAGGCGCGGCCGCCTGCGGCGCAGGACGCACCAGCAGTGAAGCCGGTATCAGCAGCACCAGTGCCACGATGCCGATCACCAGCATCGCCGTGCGCCAGTCGTAGGACGTTATCAGCCAACTTGCGAACGGCGCGACCGTCAGCGGCGCCACGCCCATGCCGGCCGACACCAGCGCAACCGCAAGGCTGCGGTGATCCTCGATCCAGGCGCTCGCGGCCGCCATCATCGGCGCGTAGAAACTGCCGGCGGCAATCCCGATCAGCACGCCGAACGCCAACTGGAATTGCCAGAGCGTGGTGGCCTGGCTCGCCGCAATCAGGCCGGCTCCCAACAACAATGTGCCTGATAGCACGACGATGCGGGTGCCGAACCGGTCGGACAGCGCGCCCCAGAAAAACGCCGCCATTCCCATGCAGAGAAAGTCGATCGTCGCCGCCGCCGAGACGCCGCTGCGCGACCAGCCCATGGCTTCCGAAATCGGCTGCAGGAACACCGCCAGCGACAGCATCGCGCCGAAGGCAACGCAGGTCATCATCGCGCCCGCGCCGACTACAACCCAGCCGTACGAAAAACCGGAGGCCTTGCTCATGCGTTTTCCCCGCGCTTTTGTATTTATGATTTGAGCGGGCGGATGGTGGCTTATTCAGCCAGATAGGGCAAGGTGCGATAAGGCTGCGCCTCTCTCGACGATGCAGTCATATCTCCACTCGATCAGCGTAGTCCTTGATTGAACCAATTGTAAGAAACCAAGATAAGTTTCAACTATCTACCTTCAGCGCGGCAATGAACGCCTCCTGCGGGATGTCGACCTTGCCGAACTGCCGCATCTTCTTCTTGCCTTCCTTCTGCTTCTCCAGAAGTTTGCGTTTGCGCGTGATGTCGCCGCCGTAGCACTTGGCGGTGACGTCCTTGCGCAGCGCGCGGACGGTTTCGCGGGCGATCACCTTGCCGCCGATCGCGGCCTGGATCGGGATCTGGAACATGTGCGGCGGGATCAGTTCCTTCATCTTCTCGACCATGGCGCGGCCGCGGCCCTCGGCGCGGGTCCGGTGCACCAGCATCGACAGCGCATCGACCGGCTCGGCGTTGACGAGGATCTGCATCTTGACGAGATCCGCCACCTTGTAATCGGTCAAATGATAGTCGAACGAGGCGTAGCCCTTGGAGACCGATTTCAGCCGGTCGTAGAAATCGAACACGACTTCGTTGAGCGGCAGGTCGTATCTCACCATCGCGCGGGAGCCGACGTATGTCAGTTCCTTCTGCGAGCCCCGCCTGTCCTGGCATAGTTTCAAGACGCTGCCGAGATATTCGTCGGGCGTGAGGATCGTGGCTTCGATCCACGGCTCCTCGATGTCGGCGATCTTGACAACGTCGGGCATGTCGACGGGATTGTGGATCTCGATCTCCTGGCCGTCGGTTAGGTGCATTTTGTAGATCACGCTCGGCGCGGTCGCGATCAGGTTGAGATCGAACTCGCGCGACAGCCGCTCCTGGATGATCTCCAGATGCAACAGCCCGAGGAAGCCGCAGCGGAAGCCGAAGCCGAGCGCGGCGGAAGTTTCCATCTCGTAGGAGAAGCTTGCATCGTTGAGGCGTAGCTTGCCCATCGCCGCGCGCAGCGTTTCAAAGTCGTTGGCGTCGACCGGGAACAGGCCGCAGAACACCACGGGGATCGCCGGCTTGAAGCCCGGCAGCATCTCGGTGACCGGCTTGCGGTCGTCGGTGATGGTGTCGCCCACTCTTGTATCGGCGACTTCCTTGATCGCCGCGGTGATGAAACCGATCTCGCCGGGGCCGAGCTCGTCCACCTGCTCCATCTTCGGCGTGAAGAAGCCGACGCGCTCGACGTCGTAGGCGGCGTTGGTGCCCATCATGCGGATGCGGCTGCCCTTCTTCATCGTGCCGTCGACGACGCGGATGAGCACGACGACGCCGAGATAGACGTCGTACCAGCTGTCCACCAACAGCGCCTTCAGTGTCGCGTCGCGATCGCCCTTCGGTGGCGGCAGGCGCGTGACGATGGCTTCCAGCACGTCGGCAACGCCCAAGCCCGTCTTGGCCGAGATCATCACGGCTTCCGACGCGTCGATGCCGATCACGTCCTCGATCTGCTGCCTTATCTTCTCGGGCTCGGCCGCGGGCAAGTCGACCTTGTTGAGAACCGGCACGATCTCATGATTGTTGTCGAGCGCCTGATAGACATTGGCGAGCGTCTGCGCTTCCACGCCCTGGCTGGCGTCGACCACCAGCAGCGACCCTTCGCAGGCCGCCAGCGACCGCGAGACTTCGTAGGCGAAGTCGACATGGCCGGGGGTGTCCATCAAATTGAAGATGTAATCCTTGCCGTCCTTGGCGCGGTAATTCAGCCGGACGGTCTGCGCCTTGATGGTGATGCCGCGCTCGCGCTCGATATCCATGGAATCGAGCACCTGTTCCTTGCCCGCCATTTCTCGATCGGTCAGGCCGCCGGTCATCTGGATCAGGCGGTCGGCCAGCGTCGATTTGCCATGGTCGATATGGGCGACGATGGAGAAGTTGCGGATGTTGGAAATGGGGGCGGTTGTCATGGGCGCGGGATAGCATTCACATCCCCGTGCGGCAACCATATTGCTGTATTCAGGGGGTTTCTTCACGCCAAGCTGATTCCACTCAACCCAAAAACGCGCTACGCACGGAGGGTCATGTCGACTGCATCGATTTTGCCCTCGCCTGCGCGCTTAAGGCGCATTCTGTCCATTCTGTCCATTCGGCGACTGGCGGCGTGGCTGCCCTCGCGCGCCAGCGATCCCAAGGCCGGGCTGTGGCTGGTGACCGGCTTTGCCGTGGTCCATGCCGTGCTGTGGACGCTGATCCTGGTCAATCTGAAGACCGGGCAGGACGTTCATATGGATGTCGCGGAAGCCTTCGCCTGGGGGCAAAAGTTCCTGCTCGGCTATGGCAAGCATCCGCCGCTGTCGGGATGGGTCGCCGGCGTCTGGTTCATGATCTTTCCGGTCACGGACTGGGCGACCTACGCACTGGCAATGGCGACGCTGGGCTGCGGCCTCGTGATCTGCTGGCTGTTGGCGCTGCGCGTGGTCGATCGCCGCCGCGCGTTCTTCGTCGTGGTGACGCTCGCGCTCTATCCGATCTTCAACTTCAAGGGCTTCAAGTACAATCCGGATCTGTTGCAACTCGTCACGCTGCCGCTCGTCGTGCTGGCTTATCTCGACGCGTTCGAGAAGCGCAGCATCAAATCGGGCGTGTGGCTTGGGCTGGCCGGCGCGCTGGCGCTGATGACCAAATACTGGGTGCTGACCATGATCGGCGCCATCGGCATCGCCGCGCTCATACACCCCGACCGCCTGAAATTCCTTCGCTCGCCGGCGCCGTGGGTCGCGATTGCTGTGCTGGCGATGGCGATGCTCCCGCATTTGATGTGGCTGAAGCAGGTCAACTTCGTCCCGCTCACCTATGCCGGCCACACCTATTCGCTCACCGACCGAAACATGATCGACGATCTCGCGCTGGGTTATGTCAAGCATAATCTCGCGCTGCTGGCGTTGCCAGTGGTGCTCGCGGCGATTGCGCTGGCATGGTTGCCGCTACGCTGGAAGCTGTTTCCGTTCTGGTTGCGCGGCGCAAATCGCGGCGTGAACGTTTCGCAGGCACTCAATGTCTGGATCATCCAGGCCGTGGTGGCGATTGGGCCGCCGCTCGGCGCGCTGATATTCCAGATCTACCTCAAGACCGACTGGGGTATCTCGCTGTTCTTTCTGACGCCGCTCGCTTTGATTGCCATTCCTGCGCTGCGGGTACGGCAAATCGCGCTGGTGAACCTGGCGACCACCTGGCTCGTGATTTCGCTCGTGGTGCTGGCGGTGTCGCCAAAGATCGTGGCCTATGAACTGAGCGAAAAACGCACCGCAGGCGGGACCTACCGGGCGCGTTCCGAACTCGCACGCGCACTGACAGAGCTGTGGCACACGCGCTTTTATTCGCGGTGGCCAGTGGTTGCCGCCTATATGGATACCGGCCAGCCCGTCACATTCTACAGCCCCGATCATCCGGCGCCGCTGACGCCGGACGAGCCTTGGTCGTCTGGCCTGACCTCGCTCGACGAAGCCAAGCGCTCGGGCTTCATCGGCATCTGCGAAACCGGCCACTGGAAACTGGAAAGCTGCGAGGCGTGGATGAACGCCCACGCCGCCAATGGCGAGCGCATCGTGGTCACCACCCGCCGGTTCTTCCTGGGGATGCCGGGCCCCGCAACGGCCTGGAACGTCGTCATCGTGCCGCCGGCCAAATAGACGCGAAAAGAAATCAGGAATTCGAAGGGGCAATTCATGAATCTCGACCTGACTGCAAAGACGGCGCTGGTCACCGGCTCGACGCGCGGCATCGGGCTGGCGACGGCGATCGGGCTCGCGCAAATGGGGGCGGACGTGATCGTCAACGGGCGCGAGAATGCGGCGGTTGGCGAGGCCGTTGCAAAAGTGCGGCAGGCGGCGCCCTCGGCCAAGGTGCACGCCGCGGCATTCGATCTCGGCAATACTGCGGGCTGCGCCGCGCTGGTGGCGCAATTCCCCGACGTCGACATCCTCGTCAACAATCTCGGAATCTACGAGCCGAAGGGCTTTTTCGACATCGAGGATGCCGACTGGACCAAAATGTTCGAAGTCAACGTGATTAGCGGGGTACGGCTGACGCGGCATTACCTGAAGCGGATGCTGGACAGCAAGGCGTGGGGCCGCGTCGTATTCGTCTCCAGCGAATCCGGCGTCTACGTTCCGAAGGAGATGGTGCATTACGGCTTCTCGAAGTCGGCGCAGCTCGTCATCGCCCGCGGCGCAGCCGAGATGACCAAAGGCACAAACGTCACCGTCAATTCGGTGATGCCCGGACCGACCTGGGTCGAAATGGCGCCGGTTCGTCTGGCCGCGCGCGCCGAGGCCGCGGGAACGACGGTCGACGATATCGTCTCGCGCACATTCACCGAACGCCGGCCGGCGTCACTGCTGCAGCGCTACGCCATGCCGGAAGAGATCGCCAACCTGATCTGCTACGTCTGTTCGAAAGCCTCCAGCGCCACCAACGGCGCCGCGCTTCGCGTCGACGGCGGCATCGTCACCAATCCGTTTTGACGTGTCAGACCTCATCCTGAGGAGGCGCGAAAGCGCCGTCTCGAAGGATGAATGGCACCATCGGGGCCTCGTGGTTCGAGACGCCGCTTCGCGGCTCCTCACCATGAGGGGTTGAGGGCTACGACCCCTGTGAAGGCAAGCGCGTCACGTACCTTCTTCGTTGAACTTGTCGGCAACGAGTGCGGCGATCGCATCGATCGCGGCCTGGGCTTCCGGGCCGATCGCAGAGACCACGACCGAGGTTCCCGGTCCTGCCGCCAGCATCATCAATCCCATGATCGACGTGCCGCCCACGGTCTCATTACCGCGCGTCACCCAGACCTCGGCATTGAAGCGCTCGACCATCTGGACGAACTTGGCCGACGCGCGCGCATGCAGGCCGCGTTTGTTGATGATGAGAAGTTCCCGCGAAATCGCGCCCGCGGGCACAGCCGGCCCGAGTTCCTTGTCGGGCGCGGCCTCGTCGCTCATTTGCCGGCGAGTACGCGGCTGGCGATGGTGACGTATTTGCGGCCGGCTTCCTGGGCCATGGCGATGGCATCGGGAAGCGATCGCTCTTCACGCACCTTGGCGAGCTTGACCAGCATGGGAAGATTGATGCCTGCGAGCACTTCCACCTTCGGGCGGCTCATGCAGGAAATCGCAAGGTTGGAGGGCGTGCCGCCGAACATGTCGGTGAGGATGGCGACACCATCGCCACTGTCGACGCGATTCACCGCTTCGATGATGTCGCTTCGACACAAATCGGAGTCGTCTTCGGCTCCAATCGTGATGGCTTCAATTTGTTTTTGCGGACCCATAACATGTTCGAGCGCCGCCCTGAACTCGTCGGCAAGGCGCCCATGGGTCACAAGCACTAGACCAATCATCGGAAACTCCTCGCGGGTGCTTTTGGTGCACCGCACGAACGCGCCACTGTCACCATCCAGAGGCCCCGCGCAAGAGGGCATCTTGGCTATTGTCCCGGATTTTGGCGGTAGAGAGTGAGGCCTGGGCCGGTTTATTCGGTGGCGATATTGAGGCTTATATGGTTACCAATTCCCTTCAAGCAATTATCCGAAGGTTGGATGGAATCGGAACCGGCGGTTGTTGTCAGGGCGGCTGCAATCAAGGGAAGCGGGGCATAGCCGGTTCCCACGGGGATTCGCGGTATTAAAACACCGTTTAGCTGGATTGAGAGCGATTCCGGCGGCGGCAGCCGTTCCGCGTCGCCGGCCGCGAGATCAACGACGAGCCCGACAATCGCCTCATTCGCGAAGTCGCAGCGGCGGATTCCAAGCCCCCTGACCTCTATCAGTCCAGCCAATTCGCGGGCCGGCCGAACCCACAATTGTCCGGCCACTGTGTCGAGATGGACACGGTCGTCGCCGACCAAAACGGCGGTCGGAAGCTGTCCGGAGCGTCCTGCGAGAATCAGGTCGAAGGCCAGCCGTGACTTGCCGGCGCCTGAGGGCCCGCGGATCAGCACGGCGCGGTCGCCAACCAGGACGGCGGAGGCGTGCACGCTTGCGCCGTTCGTCATGGCGCCGGCAGCCTGACCACGAAGCGCGCGCCGGCCACCGCAGGCCTGCCGTCGGCATCGGCCGGACCTGAGCGATTTTCCGCCCAGATCCGCCCGCCATGCGCTTCGATGATCTGCTTGGAGATCGACAACCCAAGTCCGGAGTTCTGGCCAAAGCCCTGATGCGGCCGGTCGGTGTAGAAGCGCTCGAAAATGCGTTCCAGCGCATCATCGCCGATGCCCGGCCCGTCGTCATCGACCACGATTTCGATTTCCGACCGCACGCGACGGCAGGTGACACGCACCTTGCCGCCAGGAGTGGAGAACGACTGCGCGTTGGAGAGCAGATTGGAGATCACCTGTCCGAGCCGGGAATCGTGGCCGGGCACCGAGAATGCCTCGGCGGGCCCGCGGCCCTCGAAGCGCGTCTCGACGCCGACATCGTGGCCGAGCCTGGTTTCGTTGGCAACGGATGTCAGCGTGGTCAGCAGGCGGCGCAAATCGACCGGCGCCATGTCCTGCCGCTGCAGTTCTGCGTCAAGGCGACTGGCATCGGAAATATCCGAGATCAGCCGGTCGAGCCGCTTGACGTCGTGCTCGATCACCTCGAGCAGGCGCCCGCGGCTGGTCTCGTTGCGCGCCAGCGGCAGCGTTTCCACGGCCGATCGCAGCGAGGTCAGCGGGTTCTTCAGTTCATGGGCGACGTCGGCGGCGAACATCTCGATCGCCTCGATGCGGCTATAGAGCGCATTCGTCATGTCGCGCAGCGCGCCGGAGAGATGGCCGATCTCGTCGCGGCGGCGAGTGAAATCCGGAATCTCGACGCGGGTCTGGATGCGGCGGCGGACGCGCTCGGCGCCGTCGGCCAGTCGCCGCACCGGTCCCGCGATCGTGCTCGCCAGCAGCAACGACAGCATGATCATGACGGCCGAGGCCACGCCGCCGACCTTGAGGATCGCCAGCCGCTCGGCGGTCACCATCTGGTCGATGTCATCGCCTTGCGTCGACAGCATCAGCGAGCCGTGCACGGCGCGGAATCGCTGCACCGGCACCGCGACCGAGACGATTACCTCGCCGCGGTCGTTGACGCGCACCATGCTGCTCTTGACGCCGTCGAGCGCCTGCACGACTTCCTGGTAGCCCTTGCCGTTTTCCGGGCCGAGCTCGCGATAGAGCGGCAGATCGCCGCGATTGAGCCAGGTCCGCACCCCGATCAGGGCGCGCTCAACGAAACCTGGTTTCTCCATCGTGGGCGGCGGCAGTTCGAAGCGCAGAACGTCGCCGCGACCATAGAGACTGCGGCTGTCGAGGATCATGCCGCCATCGCCGCCGTAGATGCGCGCACGGGTCTTGGTCGGCGAAATCAGCCGCCGCAGCACTGGGGCGACGCGCTCAGGGTTGATCGGAAAATCCAACCCGGAAGATTCGTCCGGCGCGCCGTAGCTTTCGCCGGGCTTCAGGTCGAGCAGGCGGTCCGGGTCGATGGTGATGGTGTTGGTTTCGACGGTGGCGGAGGCTGCAATGGCGCCGGCGATGATCTCGGCCTGCACCAGAAGGCTCTGCGCGCGGGCGTCGATCAGGCCGGCGCGGAACTGCGAGAGGTAGAGAATGCTCGCCACCAGCGCAACGAGGCCCGCCAGATTGAGCGAGACGATGCGCCGCGTGAGGCTGGAGAAGGAGAGCGCGAAGAAAAACTGCCCGGCCCGGCGCAGCCGAGCCGAGCGGCCGCCGCCAGCCCTTGTCGCGCGGGTTGTCGTCGGCAACGCGATGCCGGTCGAGGGGCTCCGAAGCACCCTCGTGGTTCAGGCCTGGATCGGGCTGCGTTCGATCTAGCAATGGCTGAAACTGCCGGTTGTCTCGACTATGTCTCGCGACGCGCTGCTTCCGTAGTCTACGCCGAACGCGCGGATGTGTCGTCAGCACACCGCGCGCAGAACGCGGATCAGGCTTCCTTGAAGCGATAGCCGACGCCGTACAGCGTCTCGATCATTTCGAAATCGTCATCCACCACCTTGAACTTCTTGCGCAGCCGCTTGATGTGGCTGTCGATGGTGCGGTCGTCGACATAGACCTGATCGTCATACGCCGCGTCCATCAGCGCGTTGCGGCTCTTGACGACACCGGGGCGCGTCGCCAGCGCCTGCAGGATCAAGAATTCCGTCACCGTCAGCGTCACCGGCTCGTTCTTCCAGGTGCAGGTATGACGTTCCGGATCCATCCGCAGCAGGCCACGATCCAGTGCGCGCGCATCCGGCTCTTTCGGGACAGCGGTCGGATCCTTGGGCTGGCCTCTCCGCAGGACGGCCTTGACGCGCTCGACCAGCAGGCGCTGCGAAAACGGCTTGCGGATGAAATCGTCGGCGCCCATCTTGAGGCCGAACAATTCGTCGATCTCCTCATCCTTGGAGGTGAGGAAGATCACGGGCAGATCGGATTTCTGCCGCAGCCGCCGCAACGTCTCCATGCCGTCCATGCGCGGCATCTTGATGTCGAGGATCGCGAGGTCCGGTGGCGAAGTGCGGAAGCCGTCCAGCGCCGATGCACCATCCGTGTAGGTCATGATGCGATAGCCTTCAGCTTCGAGCGCGATCGAGACGGAAGTGAGAATGTTGCGGTCATCGTCGACCAAAGCGATTGTGGGCATGAGCCTGCTTTCAGAATGAGAGTGGCTTAAACGGCGGGCAATCCAGCGGTGCGCCGAATAAATTGGCTTCTTACATGGTCAACGAGCAATGCAAGCTGGGCTGAAGTGTGACCGAGTTCCGCAAAAACGCCTCCCGCGGATGCCTAGTACCTCCCATATAGCACCCTCCTTGGCCGGGAAAAGGCCCTTTTTGCAATAAGATGGCTCGATAGGAACCCATGCAACCAAGCCCTGATTTTGACGCATCCAGGCTCGCCCGCTCGCTGCTGCGGCGGAGCAGGCAAGGCGCGCTGGCAACCCTGATGGCCGGGAGCGGCGATCCCTATTGCTCGCTGGTCAATGTGGCCAGCCACGCCGATGCTTCCCCGATCCTGCTGATTTCCCGGCTGGCGCTGCATACGAAAAATATTCTCGCCGATGGCAGGGTGTCGCTGATGCTGGACGAGCGCAGCCCCGGCGATCCCCTGGAGGGCGCGCGGATCATGCTGGCGGGCCGGGCAGAGAAGGCCGAGGGCGAGGTGGCGAAAATCCTGCGCCGGCGCTACCTCAACGCCCATCCGTCGGCGGAAGCCTTTGTAGAATTTAAGGATTTTTCCTTCTTCCGGATCGCTCCAACCGGCCTTCATCTGGTCGCCGGTTTTGGCCGCATCATTGACCTCAAGCCCGAACAGTTTCTGACCGAGATCGGCGATGCCGGCCGGCTCCTGGAGGCCGAGCAGGGCGCGATCGAACACATGAACGAGGATCACCGCGAGGCGATGAACCTCTACGCGACCAAGCTGCTGGGGGCCGAATCCGCCGACTGGTCCTGCACCGGATGCGACCCCGACGGCATGGACATGCAGGCCGGCACTGTCACGCTGCGACTGGATTTCCCGGAACGGGTCACCTGCGGATTAGAATTGCGCAAAATGCTGGTGCGGCTGGCGGGCGAGGCGCGGGCCAAGCGCTGATGGGAGCGGAAGTTTCCGCGACCTGATGCAAACCTGCGCAAAGATCGTCAGCGAAAGCCCGCATGAAATCCCGCAATCGATTGATATTCATGGTGTGGCTCGCGCTGTTGTCGAGCACCTGCCTTTGCGCGCCATCGTTGGCGCAAAAGGACCGCAGCGCGCAGCGCCAAAATCAATGAGCTTAACCGCGCCGGCAAGTGATGCATCTGGAAAGTCCGAACTGTTCGACCTGATACGCGCCAACGAGCTGCATGGAACGTTGCTTGCGCTGGTCGAAGGGTTGGAAAGACAGGGACCGCGACGCGGAGTCTTGCGCGGCTCGCTGATGCTTTGCCGCAGCTGCCGGATCACCGCTGACGAACTCAATGCGGTGGCGAAAAATCTCGGATTATTCTTCGATGCTGCGACGCAACAATCGATGGAGGGCCGTGCGGCAGCCGATGGTCGCGCAACCATGATCGCAAACGAATAAAACTGCGATGCAGCAAGTGATTGATCCCGGCTGGAATAAACCAAATCGTGCGGGATCGACTTGGCAAGCCCGGCGTTCATCAGTATTAGGTCGCCGGATCGAAGCCGGAAGGCTATATTCAGAGGGTTCACCGCGACAGAGCGCGTCAAGCGGCATGCGCGCGATCAAGTAACGCGGGTTCGAGGAGGAGTCTTCGTGCAAGAGACGGGTCTACGCAACGGTGCTTTCGGCGCCGATAAATTCGGCTTAAAAAATCTCAAGACGGTGCACTGGAATCTCGGTGCGCCGCAGCTGTATCAGAATTCGCTGGCGGCAAGCGAGGCAGTGTTGTCCGCGGACGGCGCCCTGTGTGCGGACACAGGTGTGTTCACCGGCCGCAGCCCGAAGGACAAGTTCACCGTTCGCGATGCCACCACCGAGAACATGTGGTGGGCCGGCAACCAGTCGATCACCGCCGACCAGTTCGCAGCCCTCCACGCCGACTTCCTCAAGCATGCCGAAGGCATGACGCTGTATGCGCAGGATCTCTATGGCGGCGCCGATCCGAGCTTCCAGATCAAGACCCGCGTCTTCACCGAACTTGCCTGGCACTCGCTGTTCATCCGCACGCTGTTGATCCGCCCCGAGCCTTCCGCGCTCGGGGATTTCGTTCCCGAGCTGACCATCATCTCCCTGCCGAGCTTCCGCGCTGATCCCAAACGCCACGGCGTGCGCTCGGAGAACGTCGTCGCGATCGATTTCGCCCGCAAGATCGTCCTGATCGGCGGGTCTTATTATGCCGGCGAAATGAAGAAGTCGGTGTTCACCACGCTGAACTATTACCTGCCCGCCAAGGGCGTGCTGCCGATGCACTGCTCGGCCAACGTCGGCCCCAACGGCGACAGCGCGATTTTCTTCGGCCTGTCCGGCACCGGCAAGACTACGCTTTCAGCCGATCCGAACCGCACGCTGATCGGCGACGACGAGCATGGCTGGGGTGCGGACGGCATCTTCAACTTCGAAGGCGGCTGTTACGCCAAGTGCATCAAGCTGTCACAGGAAGCCGAGCCCGAGATCTATGCCGCGAGCAAGCGCTTCGGCGCGGTGCTGGAGAACGTGGTGCTCGATGAGCATACCCGCGTGCCGGATTTCGACGATGGTTCGAAAACCGAAAACACCCGCTCGGCCTATCCTCTCGACTTCATCCCGAACGCCTCGCGCACCGGCCGCGCCGGCCAGCCGAAGAATGTCGTGATGCTGGCTGCCGACGCCTTCGGCGTCTTGCCGCCGATTGCCAAGCTGACGCCGGCGCAGGCGATGTATCACTTCCTGTCCGGCTACACCGCGAAGGTCGCAGGCACCGAGCGCGGTCTGGGCAACGAGCCGCAGCCGGAATTCTCCACCTGCTTCGGCTCGCCGTTCCTGCCGCTCGACCCCTCGGTCTACGGCAACATGCTGCGTGAGCTGATCGCCAGGCACAATGTCGATTGCTGGCTGGTCAACACCGGCTGGACCGGCGGCAAATACGGCACCGGCAGCCGGATGCCGATCAAGGTGACGCGCGCGCTCCTGACCGCGGCGCTGGATGGCTCGCTGCGCAATGTCGAATTCCGCACCGACAAATATTTCGGCTTCGCGGTGCCATCAGCGCTGCCGGGCGTTCCGAGCGAAATCCTCAATCCCGTGAACACCTGGAAGGACAAGGCCGAATTCGACAAGACCGCGCGTGCGCTGGTCGGCATGTTCCAAAAGAACTTTGCCAAGTTCGAAGCGCAGGTCGACGCCGAAGTGCTCGCCGCAGCGCCAGACCTCAAGCTCGCGGCCGAGTAGGCTCGATAACAGCGAGTACGTTTAGAAAGGGCGGCTCTGTGAGCCGCCCTTTTTTGCTGTGAGATCGCGTCAGCTGTTACCCGGCAGTACCGCGTTACTGGGTGTCCGGCGATCGGTGATCTGCAGGCCGAACAGGCTGCCGATCAGTTCGACGGCGACGCGCGCAGTGCGTCCGCGTTCGTCGAGAAACGGATTGAGCTCGACGATGTCGACCGACCGGACCAGGCCGGAATCGTGCAGCAACTCCATGATCAGATGCGCTTCGCGATAGGTCGCGCCGCCCGGCACCGTGGTGCCGACTCCGGGGCCACCGCGGGATCCAGAAAATCGACGTCGAAGCTTAAATGGAGAACGCCGTTCTGCGCCCGCACGCGCTCGATGACCTTGCGGATAAGGACGCCGACGCCGAACTCGTCGATCGCGCGCATGTCGGCGATGGCGACACGGCGTTCGAACACCAGCTTCTTCTCCGGCGGATCGATCGAGCGGATGCCGAACAGGTCGAGTCTTTCGGGGCCGATCGAGGCGCGGGGCTCCTTGCCAAGCAGCCGCTCGAGGCCAGGCTCGCCGCACAGGAACGCCGCCGACATGCCGTGCATGTTGCCGGTCTCCGTCGTCTGCGGCGTGTTGTAGTCGGCATGGGCATCGAGCCAAAGCACGAATAGCGGCCGGCCCTTTTCCCGCCAGTGGCGTGCGACACCGTTCACCGATCCCATCGACAGCGAGTGATCGCCGCCCATGAAAATCGGAACGGCACCGGAGCGCGCCAGCAGGAAGGAGCGTTTGCTGAGCGCACGGATCCAGCCCTTGATCTCGTCATAATACTTGGCATTCGCCGGCGGCGATCCCTCGGCGGGCCCATCGCCGGATGAGGCCATGTCGCCATGATCTTCGACGGTGAAACCGAGCTGACCGAGAATGCGGCCGATACCCGCGGTCCGCAGCGCGGCCGGTCCCATCAGCGTGCCGGCTTGCGAGGCGCCGATTTCGAGGGGAATGCCGAGGAGGGCGATCTTTGGTCGGCTGGCATCGCGTTCAGACATGAGGCGTAGCCTTAAATGAAATCGTCGGGTGGGCAAAGCGTAGCGTGCCCACCGTTCAAGGCAACGACCCGGAAGGACGGTGGGCACGGCGCAAGAGTGCCTTTGCCCACCCTACAAGATTCGAGACGCCTGATGCTCCTCACGCCTTGAAATAGGCGATTTGCGTCGTCGTCGCCAGCAGGCGTCCTGAAGGCGACCACAATTCGCCGTGCTGGTCGCCATAGCTCCGGTGGAAGATCTTGGCATCGGCCACGGCCAGCACGTGGCTAACGTCCTCTGCCGCAAGTTCGTCCGACGATGTGTGGAAATAGGTCGTCAGCGATACCGTGCCGAATGGCACCAGTTCGCGCCGCGCCAGAAAGACGCGGCCGAAGAAAGCATCCGACATCGACATCAGCGAAAGCATGTCGATCTTGCGGGGCGTGTGGTCGCCGATCCACTGCTTGGAGAACGCGTCGAGCGGTACGGCCGCAGGCGAGCCGTAGAAACTCGGCTCGCCCTCGACGAACCTGAAATCATACTGGTGCGTCCAGGTCATCGGCGTGCGTGGAAAGGAACGGGCCTGCTCGAACGGCGCGGCGCCCGGAAATGCTGACTGCTGGTGCGACCAGGAGGGGCGGCGCTCGGCGAACACGGCGGTCGCCAGCGTCGCGACGTCGCCGCCGCCTTGTGTCATCTCCACGCACCAATGCTGGCTCGAGCGGTTGGCCTTGACCAGACGGACGTCGAGATCGAAGGCGCCCTGAGCGACCGCGGCACAGAAATTCACCGTGAGCGACAGCGGATCGCCGGCCCGCTGCGGATGGTCGATCAGCGCCCGCAGGATGGTCGCGGCTGTACATCCGCCGAACGGGCCGACAAAGGCCCAATAATCAGGGCTGGTCTTGCCCTGCCAGCAGCTGTCGCCGGCAGTGACCTGGGTGGCGTCGTCGAACAGATGTGGAGCCTTGGTCAGCATTTCCGGTCTTTCCGTCATTGCGAGCCACCATATGGCTTGCAATGACGCGATGGGCGTCATGTGCAGTATCGCTGCAATTCTGCCGAATTCAATGACGTCAGAGGTAATCGATTTCTGTGTCCCGGGATTACCGCGTCGCCTCACGTTGCGCGCCGGGCTCCGGCACCACCGTTGCCGCGCGTACCGGCACGTTCCAGATCTCCGCGGCATATTCGCGTATGGTGCGGTCGGAGGAGAACCACGGCATCCGCGCGACGTTGAGGATCGAGGCACGCGTCCAGGCCGGCACCACCTGCCAGCGGGCGTCGATGCCGCGCTGGGCGCCGTAGTAGGAATCGAAATCGGCGCTGACCATGTAGTGATCAAGATAGCGCAGCGCGTGTCCGATCGATGCAAAGCGGGCGGGATCGTCGGATGAGAACGCGCCGGTCTCGATCGCGGTGATGGCGCGCGCCAGCCGCGGCGAGCGCCTGATCACGTCGGTCGCATCCAGCCCCTGCTTGCGGCGGATCATGACGTCGCCGGCTTCCATGCCGAAGATCGCGATGTTCTCCGCGCCGACATGGTCGCGGATTTCGATATTGGCGCCATCCAGCGTGCCGATGGTCAGCGCGCCGTTGAGCGCCAGCTTCATGTTGCCGGTGCCAGAGGCTTCCATGCCGGCGGTCGAAATCTGCTCGGACAGGTCGGCGGCCGGAATGATCACCTCGGCGAGGCTGACATTGTAATCGGCCAGGAATACGACCTTCAGCCGTCCTGCGATGTCAGGGTCGTTGTTGACCACTTCGGCAACGTCGTTGATCAGCTTGATGATCAGTTTGGCGTAGCGATAGCTCGCCGCGGCCTTGCCGGCGAAAATCTTGACCCGCGGCACCCAGTCGCGTTGCGGCTCGTCCTTCATCGCATGGTACAGCGCGATCGTCTCGACGATGTTGAGCAATTGGCGCTTGTACTCGTGGATGCGCTTGATCTGGACGTCGAACAGCGCCGACGGATCGACCTTGACGCCGAGCCGCTCGCCGATCAGCCGTGCCAGAGCCAGCTTGTTGTGGTGCTTGATGTCGCGGAAGCGCTGCTGGAACGCCTTGTCGCTGGCGCGGGCCTCGATGCGATCGAACAGGAGAAGTCGTCGAGCACGGCGTCGCCGCAGACCTCGCGGATCAGGCCGGTCAGGCGTGGATTGGCGAGCATCAGCCAGCGGCGGAAGGTGATGCCGTTGGTCTTGTTGGTGATGCGTCCGGGATAGAGATGGTTGAGATCGTGGAACACGGTCTCTTTCATTAGGTCGGAATGCATCGCCGACACGCCGTTGATGCGGTGGGAGCCGACAAAGGCGAGCTGCCCCATCCGCACCCGGCGGCCACTTTTCTCGTCGATCAGCGACACCGAGGCGCGAAAATCGATGTCGCCCGGGCAGCGAACATCGGCCAGCGCCAGATGCGCGGCATTGATGCGGTAGATGATCTCGAGATGCCGCGGCAGCAGCCGCTCGAACAATTCCACCGGCCAGGTCTCCAACGCTTCCGGCAGCAGCGTGTGATTGGTGTAGGACAGCGTCGCCACCGTGATCTTCCACGCTTCGTCCCAACGGAAATTATGCAGGTCGACCAGGATGCGCATCAGTTCGGTGACGGCGAGGCTCGGATGGGTGTCGTTGAGCTGCACCGCGACCTTGGAGGAGGTTGCGCAATTGTCCGTCGGAACCGAGATGCCGCTTGATCAAGTCCTGCAGCGAGGCGGAGACGAAGAAATATTCCTGCCGCAGCCGCAGCTCGCGGCCCGCGAGGCTTTCGTCGTTCGGATAGAGGAATTTGCAGATCGATTCCGCGCGCGCTTCCTCGGCGACGGCGCCGAGGTAATCGCCGGTATTGAAGACGTCGAGCCGCAGCGGGTCGGGCGAGCGCGCCGACCATAGCCGCAGCGCGTTGACGTGCTGGCCGCGCCAGCCGACGATCGGGGTGTCGTAGGCGACGGCCTGAACCGTTTCCGCCGGACGCCATGTCGCACGGTCGCGCCCGCGGTCGTCGATATGGTCGACATGGCCGCCGAAATGAATGTGATAAACCACCTCCGGCCGCTGGAATTCCCAGGGATTGCCGAAGCTCAGCCATTCGTCCGGATATTCCTGTTGCCAGCCCTGCGCGATGATCTGGCGGAACAGTCCGAAATCGTAGCGGATGCCGTAGCCGATGGCCGGGATGGCCAGCGTCGCCATGCTCTCCATGAAGCACGCCGCGAGCCGCCCCAAGCCGCCATTGCCGAGTGCTGCATCCGGCTCGCATTTGTCCAAGTCGGACAGTCCGACGCCCAGATCGCCGAGCGCCGCCTCGAACACTGGGATCAGGCCCATATTGTTCAGCGCGTCGGTGAACAGACGGCCGATCAGAAATTCGAGCGAGAGGTAATAGACCCGCTTGCTGCCGGCATCATAGCTCTCCTTCTCGGCCGTCAGCCAGCGATGCACGATGCGGTCGCGCAGCGTCAGCGCCGCCGCCTTGTACCAGTCGCGCCGGGTCGCCATAGCGGCATCCTTGCCGATTGCAAGCCGGAGCTTGGCAAGGATCGCGCCTTTGATCTCCGCCAGCGCCAGTTCGTCGATCGGCTGGCCGAGCGCCGGATAATTCCCTTGGATTTGTTCCTGCAACACGTCGATCCCTGCAATTAAGACTTACCGAAGATACGCGCCTTGTAGCGCGACCGAAACCGCTCGCAGCGATGTTTGTGCACCGCGCTGCTATGATTTTATGCAAGGACCGGGCCCATTTCGCGGCATCGGCGCGGCCGCTTTTAGTGATATAAGCGAACATAAACGCCGAAGTACCGCCGGAACTTGGCAGGTGGATCAGGTTCGCTTGAAGGAGAGCGTCCGTCACAAAGCGGGAGGGCTTGCCATGAGATTGGTGATCGAGATCGCCGCCGCCGCGCTTTTGATATCCTGCATCAGCGCGACCAGTGCAGCCTTTGCCGCCGGCAAGGCCGGCAAGAGCGCCGACGGATTGAGCTGCTCCTTCAGCGTCGCGAAAGGCGCTTCGCCCGCGGCGCGCTGTGCCGCGATCAAGCGGCAATGCGGCGGAAAATTCTACGCCAATTATTGTGGCGACAAGTTGCTGTCGGCGATGTGAGATCTAACTTCGCGATCGCCCCTTCTCGTCGTCCCGGCGAAGGCCGGGACGACGTTTGGGCTTATCTGATCGCCCGGCCGTCTCTGCCATCTGCAGACCCGGATAACGCAGATAGATCTTCTGCAGCAGCTCGAAGTGCAAGGCAGAAGATATCTGGTCGAGCGAGGCGGAAAGCATGGCTCGATCTTCGCAATCGAGAGTGAAGACGATCGCGCTCGCTTGATCGATCGCATCTGCTGCATCCAGCAAGAGCGTTCGAATTTGGATGGCTTGTGTCCGGTCCATCGTCTCCATCCTTCGGTCGTGACAACCTGCGATAGGCGCGAAGTTGAGACGCCACTGGAACAAATTAAGAACACTTTAGCAAGTGTTTGATATATCATTGTGATTCGGCGCCGCGCCGACACAACATCTATGGCCCATAAGAGTTTGTGAGGACTACATGTCCACCATCGCCTTCGATCAGTTCGCCCTCACCCGCATCGCCGATTTTGCACGCTCGCTGTCGCGCCTGCATCAGGCCTCACGCCGCCGGCCCGTCGATGACGACGCGATCGACCGCGAGTTCAATGCCGTCTGCATGTCGGTCTGGGGCTACACCACCGACGATTTCAGCGACGACCTGTTCTCGGGCGAGGATCACGCCTTTCTCGACACGCTGGATGAAGCGCATGCGCGGATATTTGCCGCGGAACAGGGCTATGACCTCGTCGACGACCAGGGCATGCTGACGGACTGGTGGGGCTATTGCTGGATGATACTGGCCGAGAAGCGTGGATTGCTGACGCCGGAAAACCGCGCGGCGGCGCGCGCGGCGATTGAGGAGAAGTATCTGTCGGCGCCGAACGTGATCGGCGTCATCGTCGGGCGGTGATCAGTCCTCATCCTGAGGATCGGCCATTTGGCCGCGTCTCGAAGGATGGCGGCATTGGGGCTCTATGGTTCGAGACGCCCGCTTCGCGTGCTCCTCACCATGAGGGACTACGATGTCGACTAATTCACTTCCGCCCGCTTCGCGGCCTTCGGCGCAAGCGTCTTCGGAACCGCCGATGCCGGCATCGCCACTTCGCGGCTGGGTTCGGGCATCACGGTCTCGTCAACCATCTCGGCGCTGACGGGCGCAACCTTCATTTCGCCGAGCCGCGCGCGGACGTCGCCAGTGAGGCCGGGATAGGAGGCGACGGGCGTGAATTCGGCAGTCTGGCTCGCGCCCAGACGCACGCCGGTATAGGCCACCAGACCGTCCGTGGTGGCGACGACATCGCCCGAGCGGAGCGAGGTGTCGAGCGTGAGGTCGATGGGCGCCAGTCCGGACGGACTTCTGCCGTTGCAAGTGCAATCGGGGCTGAGCGCCTTGCGATAGGCGTAGGCGTTCTCACTGTCGGCATAGCGCTCGCCATTGCTTGCGGTCGCACCGTCGATGGTGCTGCCGAAGAACACCTTGGTGACGCTGGCGGGACAAAAAGCCTGGCAGGTCTGAACCGGCGAGGCGTTGCCGCGCATGGTCAGCGGAAAGTATTTGCCGTCGCAGCTGCGCACGCAAAACGCAGGCCCGGAGCCGGCGACGCGTGGCGCCGGTGCGGGCGCGGAGTGGTGCTGATTGATGCCGAACGGATCGGCGAAGAAGCTGGCCAGCGGTGGGGCCTGCCGCGCCTGCTGTTTCTGTGCGCCGCCAAAGAAGAAATCAAACAGGCCTTCGGCTGAGACGCTGCCGGGCGCGAGCGTGATGGAGCCCGCGAGGGCAGCTGCAGCAACAAGCGTCGCGCGGCGCCGCCCGCGCGAAAAAGCCAACTCTGTACGCAACGCCAACTCCACCCAACGCAACAAACGCGCTGAAGCGCCACAGGCTTCAGTTCGAGTAACCTTAATGCGTGATGGTAAACGAGCAGTTGACCGGCCATGACGAATGTATGCGGAACACCCGCTATCAACCCTTCAAAAACTCGCCTGCCTTGTAGAGCGAGCGAAACTCGAGCCCGGCCTCGGCGAAGGTTTCGGTCGCGCCTTCTTCGCGGTCCACCATGGTGAAGACCAGTACGATCTCGCCGCCGGCGTCGCGCACGGCCTCGACCGCCTTCAACGCTGAACCACCGGTCGTGGTGACGTCCTCGACGATCACGATGCGCTTGCCCTGCAGAGTCTCGCCCTTGGCCAGCCCCTCCACCGCGAGGCGGGCGCCGTGCTCCTTCGGCTTCTTGCGAACGAAAAAGGCCGCGATCGGGTGACCCTTGATCCAGGACAGTTGCGCGATTGCGCCCGCCAATGGGACCGCGCCCATTTCCAGCCCGCCGACGAAATCGAGATTGTCGTCCTTCAGCGCCTCGTAGGTCAGTTCCGCCAGCAGCGCCGCGCCTTCGGGGTCGAGCATGGTCGGCTTGAGGTTGAAATAGAAGTCGCTCTTGCGGCCCGAGGCCAGCGTAATCTCGCCGCGGCCGAACGAGCGCTTGCGGATGATTTCGGCGAGACGGGCGCGGGAGGCTGATTTGGACACGGCGGTTTTTCCCGGGTTTGAGGCGGGCCGCAATCTATCGGTGGTTTCCGGCACATTCCAGCGCCGATCCGACGCCGTCAACAGGGCACAATGTCCTGCGGCGGCCCCAGTGAACGCATGCGAACGCAGGGACGACATTCGGAAAGGCCGGTTGTAAGGCCCTTTGGTTCCGAGCTACGGGAGGGTCAAAGCTTCTGTCAAAGCTGCTCTTGGGGGAAACCGCAAATGACGATCGAACTGCACACCTGGAACACGCCGAACGGCCGCAAGATCTCCGTCGCACTGGAGGAAATGGGGCTGCCGTACAAGGTGATCCCGGTGAACATCACCAAGGGCGAGCAGATGGCGCCCACCTTTCTCAAGCTCAGCCCGAACAACAAGATTCCGGCAATCGTTGATCCCGACGGCCCGGGCGGCAAGCCCGTCAGCATCTTCGAATCCGGCGCGATCCTGCTCTATCTTGGCGAGAAGACCGGCAAGTTCCTGCCGCAGCCGCTCGCCGAGCGTATCCCCGTCTATGAGTGGCTGATGTGGCAGATGGGCGGCTTCGGGCCGATGCCCGGCCAGGTGCACCATTTCATCGCGATGGAGAACGAGACCGACCGCGCCTATGGCCTCAAGCGCTACATGGCCGAGACGCGAAGGCTCTATGGCGTGCTCGACCGGCGGCTGGAGGGGCGCGATTTCGTGGCGGATGCCCTGTCGGTCGCGGATTTCGCCATCCTCGGCTGGGCTTGGCGTCATCCGCGGCACAAGGTGGAGCTGAAGGATTTTCCCAATGTCGAGCGCTGGTACAACGCCCTGATGGCCCGCCCGGCGACGAAGCGCGGCATGGAAGCGAAGCTGGATTGAGCTTTGTCATTGCCGGGCTTGACCCGGCAATCCATCCTCATTGCAAGAGATTTCTTCCGTCTGCTGCCGCAGACGATGGATGCGCGGGTCAAGCCCGCGCATGACGAGCGGGATCACGCCCTTTTCGCCTCGAACACAATCTTCACGGCGAGCCCGGCCAGCACGGTCCCCATCAGCCAGCGCTGCGCCAAAAGCCAGCTCGGCCTCGTGCCGAGAAAGCCAGCGATCGATCCGGCGGCTAGCGCGATCATCGCATTGACGCTGACGCTGACGACGATCTGGATCGCGCCCAGCGCCAGCGACTGCGTCAGCACGCTGCCCACGGTGGGATCGATGAACTGCGGCAGCAGCGCCAGATACAGCATCGCGATTTTCGGATTGAGCAGATTGGTGACAAAGCCCATCGCAAATAACTTGCGCGGGCCGTCGACTTGCAGTTTTTTCACCTGAAACGGCGAGCGCCCGTTGGGTTTGATCGCCTGCCACGCCAGCCACAGCAGATAGGCAGCGCCCGCAAACCGCAGCGCGTCATAGGCGTAAGGCACGGCGAACAGCAGCGCGGTGATCCCGAACGCCGCGGACAGCATGTAGAACACGAACCCGAGCGCGACCCCGCCGAGCGACACGATGCCGGCCGCCGGCCCCTGTGTGATCGAGCGGGATATCAGGTAAATCATGTTCGGCCCCGGCGTCAGCACCATGCCGAGCGAGACAAGGGCGAAGCCGAGCAGCGTTGCAATGTGAGGCATGGGATACTCGCGCAAGAGGTGCGCGTTTTCTAACGCGCGACACTCGGCGATTCCATTGCGCAATTGCACCGATGTAGCGCGACTATCGTTCGGAGCAATGCGGATCGCGTGTCCCGGACGCGGCACGGCATGGACTGACGCGACGCAGAGCCGGGATCCAGTGGGCCCCGGACCAGCAGCGCATCACTTCGTGCTGCGCAGCATCCGGGGAACGCATCGACTCAATGCGCCTCGTCCCAATTATTCGCGGCCCGTGCGTCGACCTGCAGCGGCAGCGACAGCAGTACCGCGGGGAACGGCGCGTCCTGCATCACGTGCTGCACGACCGGCAGCGTCGCCGCCACCTCGTTGTCGGGCACTTCGAAGATCAGTTCGTCGTGAACCTGCAAAAGCATCTGCGCGGAAAGTTTCTTCTCCGTCAGCGCGTCTTCCATCCGGATCATGGCACGGCGAATGATGTCGGCGGCGGTCCCTTGCAGCCGCGCATTGATCGACGCGCGCTCGTTGAAGGCGCGCACCGAGGCATTGGAGGCCTTGATGTCGGGGTAGTACATTTTCCGGCCGAACAGCGTGGTGACATAGCCGTTCTTGCGGCATGATTCCTTGGTCTCATCCATGTAGGCGCGGATGCCCGGAAAACGCTCAAAATACTTCTTGATGTAAGCCGAGGCCTCTTCGCGGGCGATGCCGAGTTGGTTGGCCAGCCCGAACGCCGAGATGCCGTAGATGATGCCGAAATTGATCGCTTTCGCCCGGCGGCGGATCTCGCCTGGCATGTCCTTGATCGGCACGCCGAACATTTCCGACGCCGTCATGGCGTGAATGTCGAGACCGTCGCGGAACGCCTGCTTGAGCACGGGAATGTCGGCGATTTCGGCCAGCAGCCGCAGTTCGATCTGCGAATAATCCGCCGACACCAGCTTGTGGCCGGGCGTCGCGATAAACGCGCGGCGGATTTTCCGGCCATCCTCGGTGCGGACCGGGATGTTCTGCAGGTTCGGTTCGTTGGACGACAGCCGCCCGGTGGTGGTGGCCGCCAGCGCGTAGGTGGTGTGCACGCGATGGGTCTGCGGATGGACATATTCCGGCAGCGCGTCGGTATAGGTCGATTTCAGCTTCGACACCTGCCGCCATTCCAGGATCTTCTTTGGAAACTCGTGGCCCTGTTCGGCGAGTTCATCGAGGATCTGCGCCGAGGTCGACCATGCGCCCGTCTTGGTCTTGGTGCCGCCGGGAATGCCCATCTTGCCGAACAGGATGTCGCCGATCTGCTTGGGGCTGCCGACATTGATCGGCTCGCCGGCGAGTTCCTGAAGCTCGGCTTCGACACGCGCGGCGGTCTGGGCGAAATCGCCCGAGAGGCGCGACAGCACCTGCCTGTCGATCGAGATGCCGCGCCGCTCCATCCGCGCCAGCACGCCGACCAGCGGCCGTTCCAGCGTCTCATAAACCGACGTCATCCGCTCGGCGACAAGGCGCGGCCTAAGCACGCGCCATAGCCTTAAGATCACGTCGGCGTCTTCCGCCGAATAGGCGGTGGCCTTGTCGATCGCGACCTGATCGAAGGAGAGCTTGTTCTTGCCGCTGCCGATCACCTCGCCATCGGTGAGAAGGGCATGGCCGAGCCAGCGTTCCGCCAGCGCATCGAGCCCATGCGCGTTGCGGCCGGCATCGAGCGCATATGACATCAGCTGCGCGTCGTCGTAGTTGCGGATGGTGATGCCTGCTTGCGCGAACATCACGGCGTTGAACTTGATGTTGAAGCCGATCTTCAGGACGCCGGTCGATTCCAGAACCGGCCGTAGCGCCTCAAGCGCATCGCCGGCTTTGATCTGGTCGGGCGCGAGGCCGGCATCGAACAGGCCGGCGCCGCCGCCGGACTGCTGCTTGTGGGTGAGCGGGATGTAGCCGGCGTCGTTGGGGCCGAGCGCCAGCGCGATGCCGCAGATATCGGCCTGCATCGGATCGTCTGAATTCGCCTTGGCCTCGAACGCCAAATGGCCGACATCGTGCACCCGCGCGATCCAGGCATTGAGCTGGTCGAGGCTTCGGATGGTCTGATATTTCTTGCGATCGACCGGCGTTTTGCGCGCGGCTTCCTCGCGGGCGGTGGCGAGCGAAATCGGCGTTCCCTTGAGACTCGACGCCTTGTCCTGCTTGTCGGCGGTCTTGCCCGGTGCGCTCGCTCTCCCGCTTGCGGGATGGGGCGCCGCTGGGGCAGCTCTCTCCGCGAACAAGCCACCATCCGCGTTTTGCGATGCGGCCGCTTGGCTAGGCTCTGGCACTGTACCCGGGGGTATTCCAAAAACACTGGCGCCGCTTTTGTAGCCGGGATCCGGCTCGATATCGGCGGGGTCGATCTGCGAGTATTCGGCGACCCTGCGGGTCAGGCTGGAAAACTCCATCGCCTTCAGGAAAGCGATCAGCTTGCGCGCGTCGGGCTCGTGCACCGCGAGGTCCTCGAGCGGCACTGCGAGATCGACCTTGTCGTCGAGCAGCACCAGCTGCCGCGAAATCCGCGCCTTCTCGGCGTTCTCGATCAGCGCCTCGCGCCGCTTCGGCTGCTTGATCTCGCCGGCGCGCAGGAGCAGCGTGTCGAGGTCGCCATATTCGACGATCAGTTGCGCCGCGGTCTTGACGCCGATGCCGGGCACGCCGGGCACGTTGTCGGTTGAATCGCCGGCCAGCGCCTGCACCTCGACTACCTTCGCGGGCGGCACGCCGAATTTCTCGACCACTTCGGCAATGCCGATGCGCCGATCCTTCATGGTGTCGTACATGGTGACGCAATCGGTCACGAGCTGCATCAGGTCCTTGTCCGACGATACGATGGTGGCTGTGGCGCCGCGCTCGCAGGCAATGCGCACATAGGTCGCGATCAGATCGTCGGCCTCGAAACCGACTTGTTCCAGGCAGGGCAGGTCGAACGCGCGCACCGCCTCGCGGATCAGCGGAAATTGCGGGATCAGATCGTCCGGCGCCGCTGTCCGGTGCGCCTTGTAATCGGGATAGAGCTTGTTGCGGAAGGTGATTTCGGACTTGTCGAACACGACGGCCAGATGCGTCGGCCGGTTATCCTCGGGCATCTCGCGGAGCAACTTCCACAGCATGTTGCAGAAGCCGAGCACGGCATTGACCTGCAGCCCGTCGGATCTGCGGTTTAGCGGCGGCAGCGCATGATAGGCGCGGAAAATGTAGCCGGAACCGTCGACCAGGAAGACATGGTCGTCCTTGCCTGGATGTTTGGCTGGCGCCTTGGTTTCAACCTTGGCAGAGGCCTTGGTTTCGGCCCTGGCAGGGGCCTTGGAGGCAACGGATTTCGCGGTGGCTTTGGGGGATGATTTTGGCATGGCCGAAATTTAGGGATTTTTGCGCGGATTGACAGCCTTGCGGGACGGTTTTTGAGCCCAATACACATCGTCGTCCCCCGCGAAGGCGGGGGACCCAGTATTCCAGAGCAGTTGCGATAGAACCGATAGGGTGCAGCGTACTGGGTCGCCCGGTCAAGCCGGGCGATGACAGCCTGGATGTGGAAAAATCACTCCGCCGCCTGCAACACCGGCCCCGCCTTCTTCGGCGCGATCCAGAAGACGTCCGGCCGCTCGAACAGGAAATTGGCGCGCAGCGCCAGCGCTAGCCGCCAGATTATTACTGCGCCGGCGATGCCCGCGACGGTCACGATCAGGGAGATCACGCCGATATCGGCGATCAGGCCGGTCTTCAGCAACAACGTCCGGGTCGCGGCCATCGGCAGGAAGAAGGCAAGATAGATGACGATGGAGTGCTCGCCGCAATAACGCAGGAAGGTGAGCCACTGCATTCGCGCCAGCAGCGTGCCCATCACGATGATGGCGCCGGCGCCGGCGAAGCCCAGCGCCAGCGAGACTAGCGGCCATTCGCCGAAGCCCGATATCACGAGGCCGCCATTGACGAGCGCCCACAGTGTCAATCCGATCAGCGCCAGCACGGGCTTCTCGCGCGAGCGATCCGATAGCGCGAACACATAGCTGGCAAACAGATAGCCGGAATAGAAGTAGACGAAGCGCCCGCAGAACTCGTCGATCACCGTCCAGCCGGTCGCGACATGCGCCATCTCCAGCGCCGCGGCGACAAGCCAGACCGCGATCGGCGGGATTCGGCGTGACAGTTTTGTGACGACGAAGAAGACCGGCAGCAAATAAATAAACCAGAGTGTACCAAACGGCTCGATGAAGGATTCCAGATACAAAAAGCCGACATGGCGCCAGCCTGCCTCGGCGGCGAATCCCGGGGCCTTGAAGCCGAACTGGATCGTTACCCACAGCAGGTAGAAATAGGCGAAGTGGACGACCTTGCGGTCGAGATAGGTGCGCCAGTCGCGATCGATCACGACGGCGAGAAACAGGCCTGAAAGCAGGAAGAAATCAGGCATCCGGAACGGCTTTGCGAACGCGACGAACGCATGCATGAAGCCGGTCTGGCCGGCCGCCGCCTCGACACCCAGCACCGAATGCATCATCACGACCATGACGATGCAGATGCCCTTGGCATAGTCCACCCAGTCGATACGGGGGAGGCTGATGTGCCGGTTACAGTCATTGGTGTCCCTTTTCGGTGCGGCGTGGCCGCATCTTCGGCCCGATCCGTTGCTTTCTCCTTTATTCATACAAATGACATGCCGTTTTTTGCAGAACCGGCCGTTTCCTCCGGCCGGAAAATGTCCTAAGACGCGGTCGCGTTAACCATCGAAAGCGGGTTGTTTTCATGCGAATTGCGATGATTGGCACGGGCTATGTGGGGCTGGTTTCCGGCGCCTGCTTCGCCGATTTCGGCCACCAGGTCACCTGCGTCGACAAGGACGCCGGCAAGATCGCCGCGTTGCTGAGGGGCGAAATCCCGATTTTCGAGCCCGGGCTCGACGCGCTGGTGGCGTCCAACGTCAAGGCCAAGCGACTGGATTTTACCACCGACCTGACCGCGCCGGTGGCCGAAGCCGACGCCGTGTTCATCGCGGTCGGCACGCCGTCGCGGCGCGGCGATGGCCATGCCGATCTGAGCTATGTCCATGCTGCCGCTCGCGAGATCGCCGCTGCACTTTCCGGCTTCACGGTGGTGGTCACCAAATCGACCGTGCCGGTCGGCACCGGCGACGAGGTCGAGCGGCTGATCCTCGAGGCCAATCCGTCGGCCGACGTGGTGGTCGCGTCCAATCCGGAATTCCTGCGCGAGGGCGCTGCGATTCGCGACTTCAAGTTCCCCGATCGTATTGTGGTCGGCACCTCCGACGAACGCGGCCGGAAAGTGCTCGGCGATATCTATCGGCCGCTGTCGCTCAACCAGGCGCCCTTGATGTTCACGGCGCGGCGCACGGCGGAATTGATCAAATACGCGGCGAATGCATTCCTCGCCACCAAGATCACCTTCATCAACGAAATCGCCGATCTCTCCGAAAAGGTTGGCGCCGACGTGCAGGAAGTCGCGCGCGGCATCGGGCTCGACAACCGCATCGGTTCTAAATTCCTGCATGCCGGCCCGGGTTTCGGCGGCTCCTGCTTCCCGAAAGACACCCGCGCGCTGGTCAAGATCGCGCTCGATCACGATGTGCAGTTGCGGATCGTCGAGGCGGTGCTGGGCGTCAACGACAACCGCAAGCGCGCGATGGCGCGCAAGGTCTCCAATGCGGCGGGCGGCAACCTGCGCGGCAAGACCGTGGCGGTGCTCGGGCTCACCTTCAAGCCCGACACCGACGACATGCGCGAGGCGCCGTCGATCCCGCTCGTCACCGGCTTGCTCGACATGGGCGCCAAGGTGCGCGCGCACGATCCGGTCGGCATGGAGCAGGCGCGCAAGGAGTTGCCGGACATCGAGTATTGCGGCGATCCCTATGAGTGCGTGAAGGGCGCCGACGCCCTGGTGATCGTGACCGAGTGGGTGCAATACCGTGCGCTCGATCTGGAACGGGTCAAGCGCGCGATGGCGCAGCCCGTCGTCGTCGACCTGCGCAATATCTATCGTTCCCAGGACATGGAGGCGCAGGGCTTCGTTTACGAGAGCGTGGGGCGGGCGCACGAGCCGGCGAAGTAGCTGCAACTATTGTTGTCATACCCCGCGCATGCGGGGTATCCAGTACTCCCGGTCTTCGTAATCAGTGAAATCGGCGTTTACTGGATCACCCGCTTTCGCGGGTGATTACGGATGAGAAACCTTGCCCCGCAGCTTCGACACCCCTCTCCCGATCGATGCGGTGCTGGACCAACTGGCGCGCACGCTGACGGCAAACAACGCCGCGGTGCTGGTGGCGCCGCCGGGGCCGGCAAGACCACGCGCGTGCCGCTGGCGCTGCTCGATGCGCCCTGGCTGAAAGACAAAAAGATCATCATGCTGGAGCCGCGGCGGATCGCGGCGCGGGCCAGCGCCGAGCGCATGGCGCGAACCTTGGGCGAGCGCGCCGGCGAGACCGTCGGCTACCGCGTTCGCTTCGGCTCGAAGATATCGCGCGCGACGCGGATCGAAGTCGTCACCGAGGGAATTTTCTCGCGGCAAATCCTCGACGATCCGGAATTGAACGGCGTTGCCGCCGTGCTGTTCGACGAGTTTCATGAACGCTCGCTCGATGCCGATCTGGGACTTGCGCTCGCACGTGATGTGCAGACCGGTTTGCGTGAGGATTTGCGCATTCTGGTGATGTCGGCGACGCTCGACGGTGCGCGGGTCGGCAAGCTGCTGGGTGACGCGCCGGTAATCGCCAGCGAGGGCCGCGCGTTTCCAGTGGAGACGCGTTATCTCGGCCGCAAGGCCGATGCGCAGCTCGAACGCCAGATGGCGGATACGATCGCGACCGCGCTGCGCGCTGACCCCGGCTCGGTGCTGGCCTTCCTGCCGGGCGCGGCCGAAATCCGCCGTACGCAGAGTTTTCTCGCCGAGCGGGTTCATGATGCGAGCGTCGAAATCGTGCCGCTGTTCGGGGCGCTCGATGCCGCCGTGCAGGATCGCGCCATCGCACCGTCGCCGAGAGGCCAACGCAAAGTCGTGCTGGCGACCTCGATCGCCGAGACCTCGCTGACCATCGAGGGCGTCCGCATCGTCGTCGATTCCGGCATGGCGCGGGTTCCGCGCTACGAGCCCGACATCGGCCTGACCCGGCTGGAAACCGTGCGGGCCTCGCGCGCAGCAGTCGATCAGCGCCGTGGCCGCGCTGGCCGCACCGAGCCCGGCGTCTGTTACCGGCTATGGGACGAACCGCAGACCGCTTCGCTCGCCGCCTACACGCAGCCTGAAATCCTTTCGGCAGACCTTTCCTCACTGGTGCTCGATCTCGCGCAATGGGGCGTTCGCGATCCTTCGACGCTGGCGTTTCTCGATCCGCCGCCTGCGCCGGCGTTGAAGGAAGCCAACAGTCTCCTCAGCGAACTCGGCGCGCTCGATTCCGATGGCCGGATCACGGCGGAAGGCCAGAGCCTGCGTGCGCTGGCGCTGCCGCCGCGGCTGGCGCGGATGATCGTGGACTCGCATCGGCTCGGGGCGGGCGAGGAGGCGGCTGAAATCGCCGCCATCCTGACCGAGCGTGGCCTCGGTGGCGACGGCGTCGATCTCGATGCGAGGCTCGATCAGTTCCGCCGCGACCGCTCGTCGCGCGCAAGTATCGCGCGCAGCTTGGCGCAGCGCTGGGCCCAGCAGGTGGCCGCAACAGAAGGGTCAACGAGCGAGGACATCTCGCCGTCCACCGGAATCATGCTGGCGCTTGCTTTCCCCGACCGGGTCGCGCGCAACCGCGGCAATGGCAGCTTCGTGCTGGCCAACGGCCGCGGCGCCGCCGTCGAGCAGACCTCGTCGCTGGCACGCGCGCCCTATATCGCGGTCGCCGAGCTGACAGGCACCGCAGCGCAAGGCCGCATCCTGCTGGCAGCGCCGATCGCGCAAGCCGATATCGAGCAGCGCTTCGCCGATCAGATCGAGAACACCGAAGAGATTTCGTTCGATCGCAGCGCGATGGCGCTGCGTGGGCGCCGCAAGCGAACGCTGCACGCGATCACGCTATCGGAAGCGCCGGTTGCGCTGTCGCCCTCGGCGGAGACCGCGCGCATCTTCGCCGCGGGCTTGGTCGCCGCCGGGCTCGACAAGCTGCCGTGGTCGAAATCCCTGAAGCAATGGCGCGACCGCGTCAGCTTCCTGCGCAAGGCCGAAGGCGATAGCTGGCCCGATCTGTCCGACGCGGCGCTGGCTGCCGAATGCGAGAATTGGCTGGTGCCTGCTCTCTACGACAAAACTTCATTGAAGGAGCTTTCCCCCGGCGACATCTCGGACGCGTTGATGGCGCTGCTGCCATGGGAATTGCGCGCACGGCTGGAGCGCGAAGCGCCGACGCATTTCGAAGCGCCGACTGGCACCATGCTTGCGATCGACTACGAGGCCGAGCAGGGGCCGACCATTGCGGTTCGCTTACAGGAATTGTTCGGGCTCAACGTCCATCCCTCGATCGCAAAGGGGGCGGTGCCGCTGGTGCTGGAGCTGCTGTCGCCGGCGCAGCGGCCGGTGCAGGTGACGCGCGATCTTCCGGGATTCTGGCGCGGCAGCTACGCCGCGGTCCGCTCCGATCTGCGCGGCCGCTATCCCCGCCACCCCTGGCCGGAAGACCCGGCCAGCGCGCTGCCGACGCGGCGGGTCAAGCCGCGCGGAACGTGAGGACCCCGGGTGTCATCGCCGAGCTTGACCCGGGAATCCCGCGGATGACAATCTCGGCCGTTAACGCTTCACTCATCCTTTTCGTCAAAATGGCAGCCTTGGCCGTTTCTGTTAGTCGCGGCTTGGCGGCCGGCGTGGTGATATCTGCCGTCCTGGAAGTGAGTGTAGCGTGATGCGTAATCTCATGATCTTGGCCGCCGTTCTGGTCGGCCTTGGAACCTACATGGCGCAGATGGCGAGCAAGATGTCGCCGGCCTCCGCCAGCGCATCGCCGAAGAAAATTTCGGTCGAAACGGTCGCGCAAGCCTCTGGCCGCAGCCTCAACATTCCCCGCGATACCCGCGGCCACTTCCAGACTGACGGCCGCATCGAGGGTCAGCGCGTCAGTTTCATGATCGACACCGGCGCCTCGCTGGTGGCGTTGAACGAGAAGTCCGCGGCGCGGTTCGGCCTGCGTCCCTCCCGCAGCGACTACAATGCGACCGTCTCCACCGCCAACGGCACCATCAAAGCCGCGCGCACGCGGCTTGCCATGATCGACCTCGGCGGCCTCGTGGTACGCGACGTCGACGCCCTGGTGCTGCCGGACGAAGCGCTGTCGGAGAACCTGCTCGGCCTGTCGTTCCTGTCGAAGCTGAAGCGCTTCGAGTATGCCAACGGCAAGATGGTGCTGGAGCAGTGAGGCTCAAGTTTTGTGCCGTCAGCCTCTCCCAGTCGAGATGGCGACATGATATATCATGATGCATGAATAGCTCCGAAGCCCTTCAGACCTTGCGTCGCTTTGAACCAGCCTTGCGCGGGCGCGGGATCAAGCATGCTGCCCTGTTCGGCTCGATGGCTCGTGGTGACAACAGCTCGGATAGCGACATCGACATCATGGTTGAATTCGATCCGGACGCCCGCATCACAGTTTTCGATTACGTGGAACTCAAGGAATATATTGCCGGACTGTTCGATCAGCCCGTCGATGTCGTAAGCAGCGAGGGGTTCAAGCCCTACATTCGTCCCAGGGCGATGGCCGACGCGATCTATGCATTCTGAGCAAACGGACATCGCTCTCCGCGATATCCTCCATCACATCGATTTGGCGGCCAGCTTTATCGAAGGTTTTCGCCGCGACTCTTTCAAGTCTGACATACGCACCGTCTATGCCGTTACCCGTTGTCTGGAGATCATATCCGAAGCGTCGCGACGCTTGCCGGATGCGTTGAAAGCTCGGCACCCCGAGATCTCATGGAAGCAGATGCAGGAGCGGGCAATGTTTACCGTCACGACTACGAGGACGTCGTCGCTCATCTCGTTTGGGATACCGTTGAACGTTCTTTGCCATCCTTGAGGATCGTTATTGACGAGGAAATTGCGCGGCCGGGGAGTAGCTCGCGCGACCACGCCTCTTGCAGCGGTCACCAAATCGCGCAATTAGCCGCGACAAGACGCCCGTCCCGCCTTCCGCTCAGCCTTCGCATTCGCTATGGCTGCGGTGTTCCTGCCTTTCTTTCCACCACAAGGCCATCTCATGTTCCCGAAGCCCAAATCAGTGCTGGTTCCGAATACCTATGACTTCGAATCCGGGCCGATGGTGAAGGCGACCGGCTTTCGCGAATATGATGCGCGCTGGCTGTTCGAGAAAGAAATCAACTTGATGGGCGTCCAGGCGCTGGGCATGGGGCTCGGCGCTCTGATCGCGGAACGCGGCGTCAAACAGGAAATCGTCACCGGTCACGATTTTCGCGGCTATTCGGCGTCGATCAAATACGCGCTGATCTCCGGCCTGATGGCGGCGGGCTGCAAGGTGCACGACATCGGGCTTGCGGTGACGCCGATGGCCTATTTCGCTCAGTTCGATCTCGACGTGCCCTGCGTAGCGATGGTGACCGCATCGCATAACGACAACGGCTGGACCGGCGTCAAGATGGGCGCCAACCGTCCGTTGACCTTTGGCCCCGACGAGATGACGCGTCTGAAGGAAATCGTGCTCAACGCCGATTTCAGGAACAAGGTCGGCAGCTCCTATCAATTCCACGAGAATTTTCCGGCGCGCTACATCGCCGATCTCACCAGCCGCCCGAAGCTCAAGCGCAGGCTGAAGGTCGTGGTCGCCTGCGGCAATGGCACTGCGGGCGCGTTCGCGCCGCAGGTGATGGAGGCGATCGGCTGCGAAGTCATCCCGCTCGACACCGAGCTCGACTACACCTTCCCGAAATACAATCCGAATCCCGAAGACATGGAGATGCTGCACGCGATCCGCGACGCGGTGCTCGAGCACAAGGCCGATGTCGGCCTTGGTTTCGACGGTGACGGCGACCGATGCGGCGTGGTCGACAATACCGGCGAGGAAATCTTCGCCGACAAGGTCGGCGTGATGCTGGCGCGGGACATGTCGGCGATCCACGAGGACGCGCAATTCGTGGTCGACGTGAAATCCACCGGGCTGTTCGTGACAGATCCGGTGCTGCAAGCAGGGCGCGAAGACGGCCTACTGGAAGACCGGGCATTCCTACATGAAGCGCCGTACCAACGAGATGGGCGCGCTGGCGGGCTTTGAGAAATCCGGACACTTCTTCTTCAACAAGCCGTTCGGTCGGGGTTATGACGACGGCCTGGTTTCGGCGATCGCGATCTGCGAGATGCTCGATCGCGCGCCTGATAAGTCGATGGCAGACCTGAAAGACGCGCTGCCGAAGACCTGGTCGTCGCCGACGATGTCGCCGCATTGTGCCGACGAAACCAAATATGGCGTCGCCGACGCCGTGGTGAAGCATTTCGAAGCGTTGCAGAAGAAGGGCGACATGGTCGCGGGCCAGAAAATCCGCGATCTCGTCACCGTCAATGGCGTGCGCGTCACGGTCGAAGACGGCAGCTGGGGCCTGGTGCGGGCCTCATCCAACAAGCCGGAGTTGGTGGTCGTGGTCGAGAGCCCGGTTTCCGAACAGCGGATGCGCGACATGTTCGAGGCGATGGACCAGGTGCTGCGAACGCATCCGGAAGTCGGCGAGTACAATCAGAAGATTTGAGTTCAGTGCGCGTCATTGCCGGGCTTGACCCGGCAATCCATCCGCTTCGGAAGGCGCGCTTTGTGAAGATCGATGGACACGCGGGTCAAGCCCGCGTGTGACGAACTTAGCTTGACGCTCTTACGCCGCCGGCACCGGCAGAGCGGTGACCGACTTGATCTTCTCCATCGCAAAGCGCGAGGTGACGTTCTTCAGCGGCACGGCGCTGATCAGCTTTTGTAAAATACGTCATAGCTTGCCATGTCGGCGACCACGACGCGCAGCATGTAATCGACGTCGCCGGCCATCCGGTAGAACTCCATCACTTCCGGCATGGCGCTGACCGCGCTGGCGAAGGTCTTCAGCCACGCCTCAGAGTGATCGGAGCTCTCGACCGAGACGAACACCGAAATGCCGAGCCCGATCTTGTTCTGGTCGACCAGCGCCACCCGGCGCAGGATGACGCCATCGGCCTCCAGCCGCTGGATGCGTTTCCAGCATGGCGTCGACGACAGCCCGACGCGGTCGCCGATCTCGGCGACCGACAGGGAGGCATCCTCCTGCAGCACGGTCAGGATCTTGCGATCGATGGCGTCGAGGCGGCGGTTGGCTTCAGGGAGCTGAACAGCTAGGTCGGTCATGAGAAGAATGTTCCATACAGAAGGTTAGATACCCTCATATATAGAAAATTCTTCTATAGCAAGTCCGCTTATTCGCCTGGCTGAGCCCGGCCGGCCGCCTGGCCCTGGCTTAGAAGCTCTTCAACTTCAGCACGTTGCGGGGCTGCAAAGGCGCCACCGAAACGGGTGCATTTGAGCGCCGCGGCGGCGGAGGCGAACCGGAGCGCCTGCCGCAGTTCCTGCTTCTCGGTGATGGCGAGCGCAAAAGCGCCGTGAAACACGTCGCCGGCACCGAGAGTGTCCACGGTGTGCACCGGGAAGGCCGGGGTTTCCTGAATGGCCCCGTTCTCGTCGAGCCAGATCGTACCCCTGGGGCCTCGGGTGCCTGCCAGAAACGACGGGGTCAGCTTGGCGATTTTCCTGAGCGCCTGAGCGTCGTCGGTGACGTCAGCGGTCTCCTGCAGCGGCTCGCTCGAGAACACCAGATGCGAGGAGGCGTTCAGCAACCCTTCGCGAAGCGACATCGCGCGATCGACGTCGACGATGACGGGAATGCCGCGCCGGACGGCCTCGGCGCAAAGGTCCGTGCAGAACTCCGCGCAGCGGCTCTCGGTGAGAATGGCGGCGCAATCATCCAGCAGCGTCTCGATGGAAGGCAGCTTGACCTTCCACAGCTCCGGATCGCGGAAAGTCACGATCGTGCGCTCGCCGCTGGGATCGACCAGCACGGTCGAGATCGGCGTCACCAGGCCCGGCATGTGGACGACATGCGTTGTCTCGATGCCCTCATGGGCAAGCTTGTCGAAAATAAAACGGCTCGAAGTTTCGTGGACGTCGCCCATCGGTCCGCAGACCGAGGCGCGGCCACCGAGGCGCACGATTCCGATAGCGGCATTGAGCGCATTGCCACCGCAAATTTCGTCGAAATGCGTGGCGTTTTCCTTGGAGCCGCGTGCGGGCACGCCATTGACGCGGAATGTCAGGTCGCGCACCGGCATTCCGATACAGAGAACGCGCGGTGGAATCTTGGGCGCTTTGTCTGGAAAATTCATCCGGAGATCCGTCATGCCGGTTCCGCCCTCGCCATCCGGAACCTTGGGCCCGGGGTTAATCGACTAATCCATGGCCGGTTCCCGCTATCCGCCGGCGGCGGTTTCCCCATGCAACCAGCGTCCAAGCAGATGATGGGCGATGGCGAACAGGTGCGGCCCGGCGAGGCCGTCCGGATGCTGGCGCTTGATCATCAGCGTGGCTTCCGTCCGGTCGAACCAGCGGGCGTCCTCGAGCTCGGCGCGGTCCACGACGATATCTTCATTGGTGGCGCGCGCGGTACATCCGATCATCAGCGATGACGGATAGGGCCAGGGTTGGGTCATGTAATAATTCACGTCGGTGCAGCGGATCCCGGATTCCTCGAATATTTCGCGGCGCACCGCATCCTCGATGGTTTCCGCGGCCTCGACGAACCCTGCAAGACACGACCACATCCCGGCGGGGAATTGCTTCTGCCGGCCGAGCAGGCATTTTTCGCCCAATGTCACCAGCATGATCACGACCGGATCGGTGCGCGGAAAATGCTCGGCCTTGCAGCTCGGGCAATCGCGCTTCCAGCCGCCGTCCTTCATCGCGGTACGCGTCCCGCAATTGGCGCAGAAGCCGTGGCGCTGATGCCAGGTCACCATCGATTTAGCCATCGCGATGGCCGAGAGCTGTTCCGGCGGCACCACGCCCTGCATCGCCATGCCGCGCAGTTCGGTCACGGCGACATCCTCGCGGGTCAGGAGCTTTTCCACCGCCGTTGCCGAAATGCCCATGCCGAAAACCGGCGTGCCGTCACGCAAGCCCAGGAAGATGGTGCCAGGGTTGGCGCCGAGCTTCACCGCCTCGTCAACACCGAGCAGCACGCGAGGGCCGTCGGCCTCCTGCTTCACCAGCAGCGAGTCGCGGTAGATCACATAGGCACGGGCGTCCCGGTGGCCTTCGAGTGCGAACAGTTTCTCGTCATTGGTGCGCAGATGTGCGGCCCGATCGAGGACGTGGGTGACAAAAGCGGGCTTTCCCAGCGGAAACTTGTCGAATGCAGACATTTGTTCAACCCAACCAGATCTTGCGGCGAAGCGCACTGATGAAATTCTGTACTTCCTCGGCATCGTGCGCCAGTGGTGGCATCACGCCCCAGACCGGCCGCGGCCAGGCCGCATCGCTGGTGCGGCGCGCAATGACGTGGACATGGAGCTGCGGCACCAGGTTGCCCAATGCGGCGATATTCAGCTTGTCGCATTTGGTGACCTCTTTCAGGGCCCGCGCGACCCGGGAAGTTTCGGTCATCAACTGCGCCTGCTCGACCTCGTCGAGGTCGATGATTTCCACCGCGCCTTCCCGGCGCGGCACCAGCAGCAGCCACGGGTAATGGGCATCCTTGATGACCAGCACCCGGCACAGCGGCAGGTCGCCGATGTCGATGGTGTCTTTTTGAGCTGGGAGTGCAGCGACCAGGCGGAGGCGTCAGAGGGCATACGAGTTCCCTTACCCGACGCATGTCGGGCTTATAAAGTGCCTCCTCGGGGGCACTCACGCGGTTTCCTAGCAAGGCGTCATCATCCGCGAAAGCCGATGATCCAGTACTCCGCGGCCTTTCCCTTTATTGATGGGCCGCGGAGTACTGGATACTCCGCTTGTCGCCTCCGCTAAAGCTCCGGCAGCCCCATTTTTCCCAACCCCCGGCGAAGCCTTGGCGGAGACGGGTCGCGGGGTATGACAGGAAAAGGCCCGCTTGCTTTCCAACCCTTTTTGGCCCCAAATAAGGACCGGGAGATTGGCGGTGGACGAGCCACTCGCCAACCGGGTCAGGTCCGGAAGGAAGCAGCCCTAACGAGGTCCGGATCGGGTCGCTCGTCAGTCTCCTACCTGTTTTTCGAGCGAATCGCGCGTGGTAGCGGCTAGTCCGGGCCATGCGCTTGATTTCGTTCCTTTCCGCAAGCCGGCGCCGAGAGACAATCAATTGCGGATCGACCGATGAGTGATGCTGGCGCTCCCCCGATCATCCCGAAGGCGCCGGCCAGGGCGGTTTCGAACTCAGCGGTCAGCCGGCGGCCGGCAAGCCCTATCGGGTGCTGGCGCGCAAATACCGCCCCTCCAGCTTCGACGATCTGATCGGCCAGGAGGCCATGGTCCGTACCGTTTCGAATGCGTTCGAGACGGGACGAATTCCGCAGGCCTGGATCCTGACCGGCGTCCGCGGGGTCGGCAAAACCACCACGGCGCGAATTCTCGCCCGCGCGCTGAATTACGAAAAGCCCGATGGTTCCGTGAAGGGGCCGACCATCCACATGGCTGATTTGGGCGTGCACTGCCAGGCGATCATGGAAAGCCGGCACATGGACGTGCTGGAAATGGATGCCGCGTCCCATACCGGCGTCGACGACGTCCGCCAGATCAATGACAGCGTGCGCTATGCGCCGGCCAGCGCCCGCTACAAGGTCTACATCATCGACGAAGTCCACATGCTGTCGACGGCGGCCTTCAACGCCTTCCTGAAGACGCTGGAGGAACCGCCCGAGCACGCCAAGTTTGTCTTCGCTACCACCGAAATCCGAAAAGTGCCGGTCACGGTGCTGTCGCGCTGCCAGCGTTTCGACCTGCGCCGGGTCGAGGCCGATGTGCTGATGACTCATCTCGGCAACATCGCCGCGAAGGAAGGCGTCGAGGTGGAGCCCGAGGCGCTCGGCGTCATCGCGCGCGCCGCCGAAGGCTCGGTGCGCGATTCGCTGTCGCTGTTCGATCAGGCGATCGCGCATGCGGCCGGCCTCGTGCGCGCCGACGCGGTGCGGCAGATGCTGGGCCTTGCCGACCGTACTCGTGTGATCGACCTGTTCGAGCATCTGGCGCGCGGCGATATCGCCAGTGCTTTCGGCGAATTCCGTGCGCAATATGACGTCGGCGCCGATCCGGTGGTGGTGCTGTCCGATCTCGCCGAATTCGTCAATTTCGTCACCCGCGTGAAGATCGTGCCCGCTACCGCCGACAACGTAGCCTTCGGCGAAACCGAACGCGTCCGCGCGCGCGAATTTGCCGCAAAGCTTTCGATGCGGGTGCTGTCGCGGATGTGGCAGATGCTGCTCAAGGGCATCGCCGAGGTGCAGACCGCGACGCGGCCGGCGGCAGCCGCGGAAATGGTGCTGGTGCGGATCGCCTATGTCGCGGACCTGCCGACGCCGGATGAGGCGATCAGGATGCTCGACCAGAACGGCAGCGGATCGCAGGTCGCCTCAGCCGGCGCGGCGCCGTCGCGATCGGCCCCGGCCCCGACGATGTCTTCGATGGCGCCTTCGCCGATGCGTGCTCCCACATCGCCCCGGTCCGGCGCGGAAGCATCCGCGCGCCCGCAAATGGCGGCGCCGTCGCCCCAGCCGGAATCCACGCCAGCGCTGCGCATCACCAGCTTTACGCAACTCGTGGCTATTGCCGGCGAGAAGCGCGATATCCTGACCAAGACGGCGCTGGAGGCCGATATGCGCCTCGTCCGGATCGAGGATGGGCGGCTGGAAGTGGCGCTGGAGCGCAACGCCGCGCGCGGGCTGGTCAACGACCTATCCCGCAAGCTCGAACTATGGACCGGGCGGCGCTGGACCGTGATCGTCTCCAACGAGGCCGGCCAGCCGACGCTGCGTTCGCAGAACGAGCAGGCGAAGAACGAGCATGCGCGCGCCGCGGAGGCCGATCCACGCGTGCAGGAGGTGCTGGCGCGGTTTCCCGGCGCCAAGGTCGTCGAGGTGCGAAGGCTTGCCGCTGAGCCGCCGGAATCCGATATTACCGGTGAAGACCCGACCGATCCTTCCGAGAACGATGATGATTGAGCGAACTTCCAAAGGACGCACGAATGGCTGATTTTCTCGGCATGATGAAGCAGGCGGCGCAGCTGCAATCCAAGATGCAAGCGATGCAGGAAGAACTCGGCAATGTCGAGGTCGAGGGCATCTCCGGCGGTGGACTGGTTGCCGTGCGCATGACCGCGAAGATGGAAGTGAAGGGCGTGAAGATCGATCCGTCGCTGATGAAGGCCGAGGAGCGTGAGGTCCTCGAGGACCTTCTGGTCACCGCGCAGAACGATGCACGGCGTAAGGCGGAACTGGCGATGCAGGAAAAGATGCAGGCGCTGACCGGCGGGCTCGGCCTGCCGCCCGGGCTTGGTCTCGGCTGAAATGGCAGCCAGCGTTGCCGGCCCCGAAATCGAACGCCTGATTCAGCTGCTGGCGCGCCTGCCGGGCCTCGGTCCGCGCTCGGCGCGGCGCGCCGCGCTGCATCTGATCAAGAAGCGCGAAGCGCTGATGACGCCGCTTGCCGGCGCGCTACAGGTGGCAATGGACAAGGTTCAGGTCTGCAAGACCTGCGGCAATATCGACACCCAAAATCCCTGCACGGTGTGCACCGACTCGCGGCGCGATCCCTCGACCATCGTCGTGGTCGCCGATGTCGCCGATCTCTGGGCGCTGGAACGGGCCAATGCGACCAGCGGCCGCTATCATGTGCTCGGCGCCACGCTGTCGCCGCTCGACGGCGTCGGTCCGCAGGATCTCACCATCGACGCGCTGGTGGGCGCGCGCACGATCCGCAAGTCAGCGAGATCGTTCTGGCGCTGAATGCAACGGTTGATGGCCAGACCACCGCGCACTACATCACCGATCTCCTGCAGGACGCCAACGTCAAGGTGACCCGGCTCGCCCACGGTGTGCCGGTCGGCGGCGAGCTTGATTATCTCGACGAAGGTACGCTATCGGCAGCGATGCGGCAGCGAACGCTGTTCTAACCCAATAAACGGAACTGATCGACATGACGAAACCACGATTCGGCAAGCGCTCCTGTTTTGCGGTCATCATGGCTGTGGCTTTGGCCGCGCCTTCCGCGTGGGCGCAGCAGGGCGAGCCCGCGCCGAAGCCCGGCAAGCCGATCAACGTCGGCGACGTCCTGTCGGGGGAACTCAACGCCATGAAGGTCCGCGGCGGCAACAAGGGCACGCGTGTCCCGACCTACCAGATCACCAGCGAGCCGCGCCGGTTACCGCCGCCGAACGGGCTGCGCAATCTGGAAACTGGCCCCGAGACGTTTCAGCTCGTCACCAGCAGCGACGCGCAGGCGGCGCAATTGAAGAATTTCATCGGCAAGGAAATTTCCGTGAAGGTCGCCGAAGTCGCCTGCGCGCAGGACGCCGGGCAGATGAGCGAAGCCGTGATCACCAAGTGGAGCGTGGTGACGAAGCATTGAGTTGCCACAATCACTGTCGTCATCGCCCGGCTTGACCGGGCGACCCAGTACGCCGCGGCCCATCGGTTCAATCACAACTGCACTGGAATACTGGGTCCCCCGCCTTCGCGGGGGACGACGACTGGGCCTAAACCTTCACCGTTCCCAGCGTCTCGAAATGCCCGCGCCGCTGCAGCCAGGCCAGCAGGATCAGGCTCGGGATCGCGACCGCGACGGAAATCGCGAAGAACTGCGGCCAGCCGGTCGCTGCCGCCACATAGCCCGCGCCGGAGGACAGATAGGTGCGCCCGACCGCGGCCAGGGCGGTGAGCAGCGCGTATTGGGTCGCGGTGTGCAGCGGATTCTGGCAGAGCACCGAGATATACGCGACGAAGATCACGGTACCGATCGCGCCGGTGAAGTTTTCCGCCGAGATGGCGAGGGCCAGCGCCCATTGATTGACGCCGACATAGGCAAGCCACGCGAACGCCAGGTTCGAGGCCGCCTGCAGCACACCGCCGATCCACAGGCTCGTCACCAGCGAATAGCGCCGCGCTACGTAGCCGCCGGCAAAGCCGCCGATCAGGGTCGCTGCGAGGCCGACGCCCTTGACGATGGCGGCATAGTCGTTGCGGGTGAAGCCGAGGTCGATCACGAAAGGCGCGGTCATGGTGCCGGAAAACGCGTCGGTGAGTTTGAACAGCACCACGAAGGCCAGCGCCGCCCAGGCATGCTTGCGGACCAGAAATTCGGAGAACGCCCCGATGGCCGCATGCATGACGCGTGAGAAGGCGGCCTCGCCGCGGGTCGCGGTTTCCGCGTGCACTGATTGCGCGGGCTCGGTGGCGGCCAGCGCGGTGACGGTGCCGATCAGCACCAACGCCGCCATGACAACATAGCCCCACATCCACGCCGAGCTGCGCCCGATGCCGGTGTCCTCGAACGCGCTCACCAGGAACAGCACGCCGGCGGTCGAGATCAGCATGCCGATGCGGTAGGCCGCGACATACGAGGCCATGCCGGCGGCCTGCTCGCTCTCGGGCAGGCTTTCGACGCGAAACGCATCGACCACGATGTCCTGGGTCGACGACATCGCCGCCACCAGGAGCGCGCCAAGCGCTACGAACAGCGGCGAGCGCGCAGGATCCGTCAGGGCCAGCAGCAGGATCGCACCGATCAGCAGCAGCTGCGAGAACACCAGCCAGCCTCGCCTGCGGCCGAAGGCGCGCGTGAAGATCGGCACATGCAGCGCGTCGACCAGCGGCGCCCACAGGAACTTCAGTGTGTAGGGCGTGCCGACCAGCGCGAACAGCCCGATGGTGCCGAGATCGATGCCGGCCTCGCGCATCCACACCAATAGTGTCGATCCCGACAGCGCCAGTGGCAGCCCGGATGAAAAGCCGAGCAGCAGCACGATCAGCACCCGCGCGGCTGCAGATAGACGGCGAGGCCTTCGCGCCAGGAGGGAGCAGGGGCCGATGTGGTTGATGCGGGGGGCGTGGATTTAGGTGCTGTCATGCAGAGGGTGTTAGCAGATTCCGGCAAGCTAAAAAACTGTCGTCGCCCGCAGCCAAGCCAAAGACTGTCATCGTCCGCGAAGGCGGACGATCCAGTATTCCGCGACGTCAGTTGTCGGGAATTACCGTCTCGGAATACTGGATACCCCGCCTTCGCGGGGTATGACGGTAGGAAACCTGGGTACGCTAGCAAATTCAAGCACCAGCCATACTCGGATAGAGGTCGTCCCAATTGGGATTGAGCTCTTCGATCAGCCGCACTTTCCAGGCTCGATTCCACTTCTTCAGCCGTTTCTCGCGACTGATTGCATTCTCAATGTCCTCCAACTGTTCGAAATAGACCAACTTGTGCACGCCATATTTCTTTGTGAAGCCCTTCATCAGTTCGAGGCGATGCTCGCCAACACGGCGGATAATATCGTTGGTCACGCCGATGTAGAGTGTGCCGCCGATGCGGCTGGCGAGGATGTAGACGTAATAGCTGCGCGCTCCCATCTGAGGCCTCTGAATACTGGGTCGCCCGGTCAAGCCGGGCGATGACAGCTTGATATATGGCTGCAGCGCCGCAGCCGAACTACTCCCCCGCCTGCAGCGTGCGCGGCACCGGGAAGAGTTCCGGCGTGCCGCTCTTGACCACGCGGGGTGCCTCGGCGGGCGCGTCGGTCTTGCTGAAATCCAGTTCCTCGATCCGCCCCGCGCGCTTTTCGATCTTGTCGGCAGAGATCAGAATCTGTCGCACGTCCTCATTGACGTCGCCAAAGTGCTTCTGCAGCTTCAGTACGCGCTCGCGCAGACGCCCCAAGTCGTCACCGAGATTAAGCACTTCGGTGCGGATCTGGTCGGCGGCGTTGCGCATCCGCGCGTCCTTGAGGATCTGCTGCATCACCTGGATCGCCAGCATCAAGAGCGAGGGCGACACCAGCACGACTCGGGCGCGGTAGGCTTTCTGGATCACGTCGTCGAAACCGTCGTGGATTTCGGCATAGACTGATTCCGACGGCACGAACATCAGCGCGGTGTCCTGGGTCTCGCCGGCGATCAGGTATTTTTCGGCGATGTCGTTGACATGCTTCATGACGTCGTTGCGCAGACGTTGTGTGGCGTACTTGCGTTCGTCGTCGCTGCGCGCATCGTGCAGCGCGGTCATCGCCTCCAGCGGGAATTTCGCGTCGATGCAGAGCGGGCGCTGGTCGGGCAGGAACACGACGCAGTCCGGCCGCTTGCCTGACGAAAGCGTGTACTGGAACTCGTAGGAGCCTTGCGGCATGCCGTCCTGCACGATCGCTTCCATCCGCGCTTGGCCGAAGGCGCCGCGCGACTGCTTGTTGGCGAGCACGTCGCGGAGCGTCGTCACCTGCGACGTCAGATCGGTGAGATTTTTGTGCGCATTGTCGATAATGCCGAGCCGCTCATGCAGCACGCGGAGCGAATCCATGGTGTGGCGCGTGGTCGCTTCCATCGACTGGCCGACGCGGTGGGTCACCGAATCCAGCCGCTCATTGACCGCGCGCGCCATCCGGCCTGGCGGCCGGCCAGCGACTGGGCCATGGCGTCGACCCGTCCGGTCGATCTGCTCTGCGCCCGCAGCATTTCGCTCAGGCGCTCTTCCAGCTCGTCGGCGCGGATCGCCTGCGCCATCGCGAGTTCCGCGCCCCGGCGACCGGAGCGGGCAATGACGATGGCGATCACCAGCAGCAGCACCAGAGCCAGCACGCCGAACCCGACCAGCGCCTCGCCAATGTGAATCGGCAGGTCGCCGACGATGAAAAGAATTTCGTTCATGCGGCTATGTAGCCCGATCCGCCGGCTTTCGCGAACGAAGAGGGAACATATATGATAAATGAAGGGTTAATTTTCGTGGTTAACGCGCCGTTAAAAATCATGGTTAAGGCCGCCTTAACCGGTTCTCCGACGCATTGACCGCGACAAGTCGGCGGCTTAAATCGCGCGCAGGACACCAGAAAAAATCATGGCACTCAGAGAAATCATCATCCTGCCGGACAAACAGTTGCGGCTCGTCTCCAAACCCGTCGAAAAGGTGACGACGGAGATCCGCAAGCTCGCCGACGACATGCTCGAGACCATGTACGACGCGCCCGGCATCGGGCTGGCGGCGATCCAGGTCGCGCAGCCGCTGCGGCTGATCACCATGGATCTCGCCAAGAAGAGCGAGGACGGCGAAACCAAGCCGCAGCCGCGGGTCTTCATCAACCCGGAAATCATCTCTTCCTCGGAGGAATTGTCGGTCTACGAAGAGGGCTGTCTCTCGATCCCCGAATATTATGAGGAGGTCGAGCGCCCGGCGCAGGTTCGCATTCGCTTCACCGATCTCGACGGCAAGGTGCACGAGGAAGACGCCGACGGCCTGTTCGCCACCTGCATCCAGCACGAGGTCGATCACCTCAACGGCGTGCTGTTCGTGGACTATTTGTCGAAGCTGAAGCGCGACCGGGTGCTGAAGAAGTTTACCAAGGCCGCGAAGCGCGCGGCGGAGTAGCTCCACCCTATCTGCGCAAGACAGACTACTATGCCCGGGCATGACGGAGTAAATTGAACCTCCGCAGGACACTAACTCGAAATGCCACTCCGTCTGATCTTCATGGGCACGCCCGACTTCGCGGTGCCGACGCTGCTGGAACTCGTGGCCCATGGCCATGAGGTCGTGGCCGTCTATACCCGCGCGCCGAAACCGGCCGGCCGCGGCATGAAGTTGCAGCCGACGCCGGTCGAGCAGGAAGCGCGGCGGCTTGGCATTCCCGTGCTGACGCCGAGCACATTGAAGACGCCGGAAGCGCTCGGCGAATTTCGTGCGCACCATGCCGATGCGGCCGTCGTCGTCGCCTACGGCATGATCCTGCCGCAGGCCATTCTCGATGCGCCGCCGCTGGGGTGCTTCAATTTGCACGCCTCTTTGCTGCCGCGCTGGCGCGGCGCCGCGCCGATCAATCGCGCCATCATGGCCGGTGACGCCGAGAGCGGCGTGATGGTGATGAAGATGGATATCGGTCTCGACACCGGCGACGTCGCGATGGCGGAGCGGCTGGCGATATCCGACACCATGACGGCCGCTGACCTGCACGACGCGCTGGCGCCGCTCGGCGCCGACCTGATGGTGCGCGCGATGGGCGCGCTGGAACGCGGTAAACTGCAGCTCAGCAAGCAGAGCGAAGTGGGCGTGACCTACGCCGCCAAGATCGACAAGGCCGAGGCGCGGATCGACTGGACGCGGCCCTCGCGCGAGGTGCTGCGACATGTTCACGGACTGTCGCCGTTTCCTGGCGCCTGGTGCGAGATCGCCACTGATGGCGAGCCGGCCCGCATCAAGATCCTGCGCTGCGAGCCGGCGAAAGGTTCCGGCGCCCCCGGTGAAGTGCTCGACGATCGCCTTACGATAGCCTGCGGCGATAGCGCGATCCGGATTCTCGAATTGCAGCGCGCCGGCGGGAAGCCAATGAAGGCCGAGGAATTCCTGCGCGGAACGCCGCTGAAGGCCGGTGCGCGTTTCTCTTGACACTGTCATACCCCGCGAAGGCGGGGTATCCAGTACGCCGTGGCCTTCGAGGTTGACCCGAGACGCCGCGGAGTACTGGATCATCCGCCTTCGCGGATGATGACGGCCCTACTGGATTGTGATGCCCCGCTACAAACTCATCATCGAATATGACGGCACGCCGTTCTCCGGCTGGCAGATCCAGGACAACGGATCGACCGTGCAGGGCGCGCTCGAGACCGCGGTGACGGCGATCAGCGGTGAGCAGGTTCGCGTCCATGGCTCGGGCCGCACTGATGCCGGCGTGCATGCGCTGGCGCAGGTCGCGCATTGCGATATCCAGAAGCCGTTTCCGCCGGGCCGCCTGCGCGACGGGCTGAACGCGCATTTGCGGCCGCATCCGATCGGCGTGCTCTCGGCGGAAATCGTGGCCGATGATTTCGAAGCGCGTTTCTCTGCGAAGCGACGGCACTACCGCTACCGCATCACCAACCATCGGGCCAACCTCGCGCTCGATATCAAGCGGAGCTGGCGCGTGCCGCGGCATCTCGATACGGACGCGATGGACGCCGCAGCCAAAAGGCTGCTCGGCAAGCACGATTTCACGACGTTTCGCGACACCGAGTGCCAGGCGAAATCGCCGGAGAAGACGCTCGATCAGCTCGACGTCGTCAGGAACGGCGATGCGGTTTCGATCCTGACTTCGGCGCGCTCGTTCCTGCACAGTCAGGTGCGCTCGATGGTGGGTTCACTTGTGTGGGTCGGCGAAGGCCGCTGGAGCGCCGACGATCTAGCCGCTGCACTCGCCGCCCGCAACCGCGCCGCCTGCGGCCCCGTCGCGCCGCCGGAGGGGCTCTATCTGGTGCGGGTGGAGTATTAGGCCGCGCCGCCAACACCACCCCGTCATACCCCGCCTTCGCGGACGATGACGTCGGTGCGCTAGGCAAAATACCGATCCAGCACGCCGCGATAAATCCGCGTCAGCTTCTCCAGATCCGACACCGGCGTGCGCTCGTCGATCTGGTGCATGGTCTGGCCGACCAGGCCGAATTCGATCACCGGGCAATAGCTCGAAATGAAACGCGCATCCGAGGTGCCGCCGGAGGTGGAGAGCTGCGGCTTGCGGCCGGTGACTTCCTCGATCGCGCTCACGGCGAGATCGGTGAACGCGCCGGGCTTGGTCACGAACACGTTGGAGTTGGAATACTCCCACACGATGCGGGCGCGGATACGGTTGCCGCAGGCCTTGGCCAGCCGTTCCTCGACCAGCGCGCGCAGCGTTTCCTGCGTGTGGTTGTCGTTGAAGCGGATGTTGAATTTCGCGCGCGCCTGCGCCGGGATCACGTTGCTGGCGGTGTTGCCGACATCGACGGTGGTGAATTCGAGGTTGGATGCCTGGAATTGCGCGCTGCCATGATCGAGCGGCTCGTCGGAAAGCGCCACGATCAGCCGCGAAATATCCGGCACGGGATTCGCCGCGCGATGCGGATAGGCGACATGGCCCTGCACGCCATCGACAAAGAGCGTGCCGGACTGCGAGCCGCGGCGGCCGACCTTGATGCAATCGCCCAGCACCTCGACGTTGGAGGGCTCGCCGAGCACGCAATGGTCGAATTTCTCGCCGCGCTCGGCGCACCACTTCAATAGCTTGATGGTGCCGTTGACCGAAATGTCCTCTTCATCGCCGGTGATGAGGAACGAGATCGAACCTTTGGGCTTGCCGCCATGGTCTGCGAGATATTGCAGCACCGCGGCGACACTGCAGGCGATGCCGCCCTTCATGTCGACGGCGCCGCGGCCATAGAGGAAACCGTCCTTGACCTCGCCCGAGAACGCACCAACGCTCCACGCCGTCTCGTCGCCGGCCGGCACCACGTCAGTATGGCCGGCAAAGCTGATGTGCGGCGCGGTGTCGCCGATACGGGCGTAGAGATTGTCGATGTCGGCGGTGCCGGGCTCGCCGAAGGTGACGCGATGCACCTCGAAGCCGGCGCCTTTCAGCAGGCGCTCAAGGACGCCAAGCGCACCGGCATCGGCGGGAGTTACGGACGGGCAGCGGACGAGGTCGCGAGTAATGGAAACGGCATCATTCATGCTCCCGGCTTAACACGCCGAACCGGCGGCGGGCCAGCCTTGTGCGGCACCATTTCGATCTCGCTCTGCTGGTCCCATCGTGCGCCGCGCGACGGCGCCAAATCCTAATCCCGCAGCAGCTCGTTGATGCTGGTCTTGGCGCGGGTGCGCTCGTCGACGCGCTTGACGATCACGGCGCAGGCGGTGGACGGGCCGGGCTGGCCGTTCTTCAGGGGCTTGCCGGGCAGCGCGCCGGGAACCACGACCGAGTATTCCGGAACTTCACCGATGAAGATCTCGCCGGTCTCGCGGTCGACGATCTTGGTGGAGGCGCCAAGGAACACCCCCATCGCCAGCACCGCGCCCTTGCGCACGATCACGCCTTCAGCGACCTCGCTGCGCGCGCCGATAAAGCAATCGTCCTCGACGATCACAGGTTCGGCCTGCAGCGGCTCCAGCACGCCGCCGATACCGACGCCGCCCGAAATATGCACGCGCTTGCCGATCTGCGCGCAGCTTCCGACGGTCGACCAGGTGTCGATCATGGTCGCCTCATCGACATAGGCGCCGAGATTGACGAAGGACGGCATCAGGACGACGTTGCGGGCGATGAAGGCCGAGCGGCGCACGATCGAGCCGGGCACGGCGCGAAATCCGGCATCGCGAAAACGGTTCTCGCCCCAGCCCTCGAACTTCGAGGGCACCTTGTCCCACCACGACGCCTTGCCGGGGCCGCCTGGAATGGCGCTCATGTCGTTGAGGCGGAACGACAGCAGCACCGCCTTCTTCAACCACTGATTGACCTTCCACTTGCCATTGGCCTCGCGCTCGGCGACGCGCGCCTCGCCCTTGTCAAGCAGTTCAAGCGCGTGATCGACGGCATCGCGAACCTCGCCCTTGGTCGCGGTCGAGATGCCGTCGCGGGCATCGAACGCGGTGTTGACGGTGGACTCAAGCGCGGACAGGGACATCGGGATTTCCTCGAGGGGCAGGACTTTGAGCGAAGCTGGTGGGCTTTTTCGGGATTTGGGGAGGGAGAGTCAAGGCAAACTCTCCCGTCGTCACCCGCGACGGCGGGTGACCCAGTACGCCGCGGCGGCTGTAATTGATCGAGATGCCGGTGATCATTGGATCCCCGCCTTCGCGGGGTATGAGACCTACTATGATTGAGCCAACTTCTCCAAAAACCCCGTCAGATCGTCCGTGACATGATCGACGTAAGCCGCATCGCGGCCTTCGAGCTCCCAATCCTCACGCACAACTTCCTTGGCGCCGTCGGGCACCACCAGCACCGTGGTCATGCCGAGTTGGTGCGGCACCACGAGGTTGCGGGCGAGATCCTCGAACATCGCCGATTTCGAAGGATCCACGCCGTGGACGCGCAGGAACTTGTCGTAGGTTTGCGGCGCCGGCTTCGGCTCCAGTTCGGCGGCGATGATGTCGAACACCGCCTCGAAATGTTCGCCGATGCCGAGCCGCGCCAGCACCGCGCCGGCATGGTCGGTCGAGCCGTTGGTCAGGATCAGCTTGCGCCCGGGAAGCTTTGCGATCGCCGCACCCATCGCCGGGTTCGGCTCCAGCGGCGAGTGATCGATCCGATGCACGTAAGCCAGATAGTCGTCGGCGTGCACGCCGTGCTCGGTCATCATGCCGCGCATGCTGGTGCCGTAGCGGCGGTAATAGTCCTTCTGGATCACGCGGGCTTCTTCCGCCGGGATCTTGAGAAACGCGCTGATGAACTCGCCGATCCTGGCGTCGACCTGCTGCCACAGATTGACGTGATGCGGATACAGCGTGTTGTCGAGGTCGAACACCCAGGTATCGATATGGTCGAAGGGGCGGAGGGATGCTTTCATGGCTCTCTCAAACTGTCATCCCTGCGAAAGCAGGGACCCATACGCCGCGGCGGTTATTGGTGAGCACGGTGCGCATCGCCTCTGGTCGCGGGTGGCATAGTAGCCAAAACTCAGGCCGGTGGTTATGGGCCCCGCGTTCGCGAGGGCGACGACAGAGTGGTAGCTCATCACGGCATTGCAAATCGAATTGTCTTGCCGCCGCTCGACATGTCGACCGGCGCGAAGCCGATCGCGGCAAGCCCGCGGCTGCCGCAATCGCCCTGTTCGGAGACTTCGAACTTACTTTCGCGCGTGCAGAGCTCCTTCGGGCCGCCCCAGTTCAGCGGCTTGTCGCGGTGTCTGACGGCGCGGTTCTCGCTATCGACCGCTTCGGCAAAACTGAAGACCTGTTTGGGCTGGCCGGTCACGTCTGGATGCAGGCACGTGCCGGGATCGATGCGGTACCAGCCACGGCTGGTCACGGCCTTGCCGTCGTCGGTCGCGACCGCCGCCATGATCTTGTGCGGCGTGTCGTTGCACCAGGTCAGCCCGGTGGCGGAGGGCTTTTGCACGGCGTCGATCATGGTGGTGAAGAAATTTTGCGACTGCACGGCGTCGGCTGTGAGCCCGCGGCTCTTCAGGAACGCCGCCAATGCGGCTTGCGTCTTCGGCCCGTCGACGCCGTCGATCGGCGCGGCGTCATAGCCTGCGATCACCAATAGCCGCTGGATGCCGGCCAGCCGCGCCTGCTCGTCGTCATACTCGCTGCCCTCGGCGAGATACGCGACGAGGTTGCCATCTTCGGTCCGCGTCGGCGTGATTTGCGTGAAGGGCGCGGCCATCTGTCCGCTGCGGCACTGGCGGGCTGCGGCGATGACGAAATTCTCCGGCGCGATGCACAGCGTGTCGCTGCCGTTCTGCGGGATCGGCGAGGCGCCGTAGACCCCGAGCGCGCGCGCGTTCAACAGGATACGGTCGGCGGTGAGCGCACCCTGCAACACCACGCGGCAGGCGGCGGGATCGATACGAAACCAGCCGCGCGTGGCGGTGGCCGATTTGTCGTCGATGCCGATCGCCGCCTCAATCACATAGCTCATGCGGTTGCAGAGCTTGAGGTCGGCGAACGCGGGAGCGGAAGAAACGAACAGCGAGATCGCAGCGGCCGGCAGGGACATCAGGAAACGTGTCAACGCGGAGCGTTTCCGCCGCGATACTCTCAGCTCGTCATGCCCGGGCTTGACCCGGTCATCCACGTCTTTCTTGCGGTGGTTCGCAAACAAACCGTGGATGGCCGGGTCAAGCCCGGCCATGACGGCTCGTATGCGCGTCGCCGCTTTGCTCATCACTTGTGGATCAGCGTGCCGGTGCCCTGATTGGTGAACAATTCTAGCAAGACAGCGTGCCGCATCTTGCCGTCGATGATGACGACGCCCTGCACGCCCTGTTCCAGCGCGTAGATGCAGGTTTCGACCTTCGGGATCATGCCGCCGGAAATGGTGCCGTCGGCGATCAGTTTGCGCGCATCCTTGACCGATAGTTCCGGAATCAGCTTCTTCGACTTGTCGAGCACGCCGGGAACGTCGGTCAGCAGCAACAGCCGCTTGGCCTTGAGCGCGCCCGCGACCGCACCTGCAAAGGTGTCGGCATTGACGTTGAGCGTCTGGCCGTCATGCGAGGTCGCCAGCGGTGCCAGCACCGGGATCAGCTCATAGCCGATCAGCTGGTTCAGCAGCGTCAGGTCGACCTTGTCGGGATCGCCGACGAAGCCGAGATCGATGGCCTTCTCGATGTTCGAATCCGGATCGACCATGGTGCGCGTCGTCTTCGACGCCTTCACCATGTTGCCGTCCTTGCCGGAGAGGCCGACGGCCTTGCCGCCGGCTTCGTTGATGTAGCCCACCAGCTGCTTGTTGACGGAGCCGGCCAGCACCATCTCCACGATCTCGATGGTGGCGGCATCGGTGATGCGCAGGCCGGCGGCGAATTCCGACTGGATGCCGAGCCGCTTGAGCATGGTCGCGATCTGCGGCCCGCCGCCATGCACCACCACCGGATTGATCGCGGTCTGCTCCAAGAGCACGATGTCGCGGGCGAACGCCTTGGCGGTCTCTTCCGCGCCCATGGCGTGGCCGCCATACTTGATGACGATGGTTTCCTCGTCATACTGCTGCATATGCGGCAGCGCCTCGGACAGGATGCGGGCCTGATCGAGTGGGCTGATATCTTGCGTTGATGTCATGAAGCGGGTCTCGCCATTCCAGATGCCGGGCCGGGTTCTATCTGATTGGCGGGCAGGGCGCAAAGTTGCTTCCTTCCTTCTCCCCTTGTGGGAGAAGGTGGCGCGGATGAAATCCGCGCCGGATGAGGGGTCTCTGTCCGCGGAAACAACCCCTCACCCGTCTCGCCGCCGCTTCGCGTCGTCGATCCACCCTCTCCCACAAGGGGAGAGGGAAGAAAGCCGCGTCTCAGCCCCGCTTCGGCCAGGCGGCCGCCACCGCAAGCGCCAGCCAGCTCGCAATCAACAGCATCCCGCCCGTCGGTGCCGCCATCGGAAACAGTCCATGCCCGGCATATTGCCGCAGCGTCAGGTCGCCGGCGAGCAGGCTTGCCCCGACAACGAATCCGAAAGCTGCCGCGATGCCGATTTTCGCATGGGCGATGCCGCGCTCGGCCAATGCAACCGCGCCCAATACCGCGCTGGCGTGAAACAGCAGCATCGAAGAGCCCGATGCCAGCCGCGACGCGTCGGCCCCATGGGCGGATGCCGCCGCCAGCATGACGCCGTCCGCGCCCATGATGGCGGCGAGGACGATCAGGATGCGGCAGATGCGGCTCATCAGGCGCGTTCGCGCAGCAGGCGCACCATCGCGGCGCGCAGCTCGGCCATGCCGGCGCCCGAGCGCGAGGATGTCACCAGCACTTCCGGAAACGCGGCGGGATGCTTGGCAAGTGCGGCGGTGGTCGCGACGATGTGCTTTTCCAGTTCAGCCTGCTTCACCTGGTCCGCCTTGGTCAGCACCACCTGATAGCTCACCGCTGACTTGTCCAGCGTCTTCAGAACGTCCTGATCGACGTCCTTGATGCCATGGCGGGCGTCGATCAGCACATAGACCCGCGCCAGCGTGGCGCGTCCCTGCAGGAATTGATGGATCAGCTTGGTCCAGGACGCGACCTGGGTCTTGGGCGCCGAGGCGTAGCCGTAGCCGGGCATGTCGACCAGCCGAAGCCCGGCCTTGTCGGGGCCGTCGAAGAAGATCAGCTCCTGGGTGCGGCCCGGCGTATGCGAGGTGCGCGCCAGCGCGTTGCGGCCGGTGAGTGCGTTGATCAGGCTCGATTTGCCGACATTGGAGCGGCCGGCAAACGCCACTTCCACGCCCGCCATCGGCGGCAGCGTCTCGATCGAAGGCGACGCCCAGACGAACTGCCAGTCGCCGGCGAAAAGTTTTCGCCCCTCTTCGATCAGCTTCGCATCGATGTCGGCGGTCATGCGAAGATTCTTCCCCGGCCGTCATTGCGAGCGCAGTGCGGCGATTCCTATTCCGTCATTCCGGGATGGTGCGTTAGCACCAGACCTCAGATGCGCAATTGCGCATCGGGGAATCTCGAAATTCCGGGTTCGATGCTTCGCATCGCCCCGGAATGACGGGATCACGTCTTCTCTACGGCCTTCTTCGAGGCAAACGTGGCCTTCAAATTGTCGAACAGTTCCACCTTCACGCCGTTCTTGTGCATGATGTAGCTCTGCTGCAGCACCGAGAGCAGGTTGTTCCAGGCCCAGTAGATCACCAGACCCGCCGGGAACGAGGCCAGCATGAAGGTGAAGATCAGCGGCATCCAGTCGAAGATCATCTTCTGGGTCGGATCGGGCGGCGTCGGATTCAGCTTCATCTGGATCCACATCGTGATGCCCATGATGATCGGCCAGACGCCGAGCATCAGGTATGGACCGACAACCGGTCCCAGCGCCATGGGATCCCACGGGATCAGCCCGAACAGGTTGAAAATCGTGGTCGGGTCGGGCGCCGAGAGATCCTTGATCCAGCCGTAGAACGGCGCGTGGCGCATTTCGATGGTGACGAACAGCACCTTGTAGAGCGAGAAGAACACCGGGATCTGCAGCGCGATGGGAAGACAACCGGCGATCGGGTTGATCTTTTCCTTGCGGTAGATCTCCATCATCTCCTGTTGCTGCTTCTGGCGGTCGTCGGGATAGCGCTCCTTCAGCGCCGCCAGTTGCGGCTGCACCGACTTCATCTTCGCCATCGAGGCGTAGGATTTGTTGGCGAGCGGGAAGAACAGCAGCTTGATCAGCACGGTCACCAGCAGAATGGAGACGCCGAAATTGCCGACCAGGTGGAAGAAATAGTCGAGCGCCAGGAACATCGGCTTGGTGATGAAGTAGAACCAGCCCCAGTCGATCAGCAGATCGAAATGGTTGAGCCCGAGCTGCTTGTTGTAGCCGCCGTGGCCGGCGAAAGGAAAATTGATGCCGACGACGCCGGCTTCCTTGGCGCCGGCGAACAGCCGAGCATTGGCGCTGCCGGTGCCGCCGATCGCAATCGTCTGCGGATCCAGCAGATAGTCGGTCTGGTAGGTACGCTTGGCGCCGACCAGATTGAGGAGAAGCGCGCCTGCAGCTTGGCGGTGGTGTCCGGCAACAGCGCCGAGGCCCAGTATTTATCGGTAATGCCGAGCCAGCCATTGGTGACGTTGAAGGCGACCGACTTGGCGTCGTCGATTGCCGAGTAGCCGTATTCCTGCAGGCCCTTCTCGCCGAGATAGCCGATCAGGCCTTCATGCAGGATGTAGTAGCCCGAGACCTCCGGCTTGCCGTGGCGCGAGATCAGCGCGAACGGGTACAGCGTCACCGGCGCGGCGCCGACATTGGTGACGTCATCCTTGATGGTGAAGAGATAGCGGTCGTCGACCGCAATGGTGCGGCGGAAGGTGAGGCCTTCGCCGTTGTCATATTTCAGCGTCACCGGCTTGCCCGGCGACAGAGCGCCGGAGCCTTCCTGCTGCCACACCGTGTTCTGGTCGGGAAGACGCGCGGTCGAGCCGCTCGCCGGTACCCAGCCGAACTCGGCGTAATAGGGGTGCGCGGTGTTCGAGGGCGAGTACAGCACGATCGCGGGCGAGGCCGGATCGACGGTATCGCGGAATTTCTCCAGCCGCAGGTCGTCGATGCGCGCGCCCTTCAGCGAGATGCTGCCGGAAATCCGTGGCGTCTCGATCTTGACGCGGGGCGCTGCGGCGATCGCGGCATCGCGGCTGACGACTGGCGCAACTGCGCCGGGCTGCGTGGCGGGCGTGGTGGCGGACGGGGCCGCACCCGGCGTCGGGGTGGTAGAGTCCGGCGTTGCCTGCGGCGACTGCTTGGCGAGCTCGGTCTGGGTCTGGGTTTGCGCGCGCTGCCGCTCCATCTGCGGCACGTTGTAGAAATACTGCCAGGCGATCAGCACGAGGCCGGACAGAATGACGGCGAGGATGGTGTTGCGATTGTCGGTCATCGGTTCAGGGTCTCGCCATTCAATTCGGATTGCGGGCCCTTTCGGTTCCGACTGATGTCAGAACCGAGGCCCTCGCTTTTCGTTTGGACGCGTTTTCTTGACGCGAACCGGTATCCACTTCGCTCGAAAACGCTTTGGTGCCGCCCAGTGTTTTGGGCTGGCCGCCCGGTGTTTTCGGCTGCCGGTCGAGCCGATGCAGCGCCGAGCGCAGATCGTCGAGCATTGTCGCGAAGTCGCGGGTGAGCGCGGCCCGGCGGCCGACTAGCACATAATCATGGTGCGGTCGCATTGATATGACGTCCAGCCGCTTCACCAGCTCGCGAAGCCTGCGGCGGATGCGATTGCGCTCGGTAGCAGTGCCGTTCTTTTTGGTAACGGTGAACCCGACCCGGACCGGGCCATCGTCGTCGCGCGAGCGGCCCTGCACCACGAAGGCAGCGCTGTTGGCCCGCGTGCCATTGGCAACGGCGAGAAAGTCCGCCCGCTGCCTCAGCCGATCCATAATAAAATCTCCGGAAAGGATCCGGCTCAGGCGCTCAGACGCTTGCGGCCACGCGCACGGCGCGCGGCGAGGACCTTGCGGCCGCCGGTCGTGGCGAGACGGGCGCGGAAGCCGTGACGGCGCTTGCGCACCAGTTTGCTGGGTTGATAAGTCCGCTTCACGGGTAGTTCTCCGCTGACCGGGCAAATTGCCTGTTGAATTGAGATACGTCCGATGATGCGGGCCGGCCCAAAACGGGCCATTTACGGCCCCAAATGAGCCGCCCCCGGGGATGCCGGGCCATCGCGGACAATTGGCGCGGCTTATACGGGAGCGACCTGTTTTCGTCAATGTCACGGCGTGCCGCAATCGCCGTTCTTTGAAACGTCGCAATTGGGGCGAATATATCTGTTTTCGCGGGGTTTTTAGGGGCGAGAAGGCGTCACGTCCCGGGCATCGGAACCGCCGGACATTAGCGATCGGTAATTTGACCGGTCCGCGGCCGAAACGCATCCTCGGAATCAGCGTACGCCGACGAGGGCCAGGGCCGGTTGCGTGTCCGGCGGGCTCCAAACAGAGATATCAGAGCAGATATTCGTGTCAGCGACCGACGACCAGCCGATTGTTGAGACGCCGCGGCCCACGCCGCCGCGTCGCCTCGGCCTGTCCGGCAAGCTGCTGCTGCTCACGATCCCGCTCGTGATGATCGCCCTCCTGATGATCTACGTGCCTTCGATCGCGAATTTCTGGACCAACCGGCTGAACGACCGCCTCGCGGCGGCCAACACTGCCGCCTTGGTGCTGGATGCCGCGCCGCTTGGCATGGTGCCGGATTCGCTGGCGCGGCAGATCCTGACCAGCGTCGGCGCGCGCGCGGTCGCCATCAAGATGGGACAGCAGCGCCGGCTGCTCGCCAGCGCCGAGCTACCGGCGGCGATCGACCGCGATATCGATCTGCGAACCTTGACGGTGTGGTCCGCGATCGTCGAGTCCTTCGAGACCATGCTGGACACCGGCAACCAGACCATCCGCGTGGTGGGGCCCGCGCCCGGCGGCGCGCAATTCATCGAGGTCGTGGTCGATGAAAAGCCGTTGCGGCAGGCGATGTACCGCTTTTCCAGCAATCTACTGCTGGTCTCGCTGGGGATAGCGATGCTCGCGGCGGGGCTGGTCTATCTGGCGCTGCATTATCTGTTCGTGCGGCCGATGCGGCGGCTGACCGCCAATCTCGTCGGCTTCCACGAAAACCCCGAAAGCGCGGCGCGCATCATCGTGCCGAGCCAGCGCGGCGACGAGATCGGCGTGGCGGAACGCGAATTGTCCGACATGCAGCGCGATCTCGTCTCGATGCTCTCGCAGAAGAGCCGGCTCGCCGCGCTCGGGCTTGCCGTGTCGAAGATCAACCACGACCTGCGCAATTTGCTGGCCTCGTCGCAATTGTTGTCGGACCAGCTTGCCAGCGTGCCCGATCCGCGGGTGCAGCGCTTTGCGCCGAAACTGATGCGCTCGCTGGAGCGCGCCATCGACTTCTGCCAGTCGACCCTCTCCTATGGGCGTGCCCAGGAAGCTGAGCCCGACCGCCGCATGATCCAGGTCGAGCCCGTTGTCGCCGAGGTGCGCGAATCCGCTGGACTTGCCGCCGACGCCTCGATCGCCTGGATCAGCGCGATCGAGCGCGGGCTCGCGATCGATGCCGACCCGGACCAGCTGTTTCGTGTGCTGCTCAATCTGGTGCGCAACGCGGCGCAGGCGCTCGAAAGCCGCCCCAAGGGCGACACGGCGACGTCACAGATCTCGCATCACCGGCCGCCGCGTTGGCTCGGTTGCGATCATCGAGGTTTCCGACACCGGGCCGGGCGTGCCGGCGAAAGCGCGCGAGCACCTGTTCGAGGCGTTCCAGACCTCCGGCCGCCACGGCGGCAGCGGGCTTGGCCTCGCCATCGCCGCCGAACTGATCCGCGCCCACGGCGGCGATATCCACTTGGTCGAGGGCACCATCGGCGCCACCTTCCGGGTCTCGATCCCGGACCGCCCGGTGGAACTGCAGAGCGTCCGCAACGAGCGGGCGCGGGCGTAGGCTACTTATTACAGGGCTACCCTTTTTCGTCATTCCGGGGCGATGCAAAAGCATCGAACCCGGAATCCAGAGGTGAGGCGCGATTCCGGGTTCGCGCTGATGCACGCCGCGGAATGACGGGAAGGTCCCGCCGGTGATGGGCCCGCAGATACCGCTTTCCGGACCTTGCCAATCCTCCCCGGAGCGGGTAGCTAAAGCGCTCTTTCGCGGCCGTCCGAACCTTGATCGGATGCATCCGGGGCCCTTGGCCCAATGCCTGGCGAAAAACGCGCCCGTAGCTCAGCTGGATAGAGCACCAGACTACGAATCTGGGGGTCAGGAGTTCGAATCTCTTCGGGCGCGCCAAATTGCCACCATTCAGAACAAAACCGCGAACCCAACCACTATCGGGGCTTGAGATCCTCCAACAATGAAGTGGCTAGAGCTTCTTCGGCAATGGAGAGCCGGTGTCGCTGCATTGCCGCCATCAACCCTTCGTCCCACAATGCGCGAGCAGCTTTTCCGGTGAGAGTCTGTCCAAGGCCGCTGGAGGGATCGGCGCCGACCATCAGCACCGACGAAGCCCACGGTCTGCAAACCGCGGCCGCCGCTGCGCAATGAGCGCAACCAACCCATCATGTATCGCCGAAATGAGTTCGTCGCCTCAGCAAGCCAAACATCGAAGCGCATCCTGGCTTTAGCGACGTGAGGGCGAATGCCTATTGGCGGTCCGGTCATAGGTCCGAAATGTCCATTGCCCCGGGCCTGCAAAGGTAGGAGTGGGAATCAGATGATCCCGTGTTGCTTCAGAACGGCTTGCTCATCCCCCGATACCCATCCAAAGATCTTTGGCGCGTCTTCAAGCTGCTGCACCAAGTAGTGGACCTCAAAATCAATGGAAATATCCGGTTCGCTGCCTCGGTCGTAGATGGCGGTCCAAGCGACGTGCGCCAAGCAGTGGTGTTCGTCGATCGGTGCGATGCGGACATTACGAAGTCGCATGTCCTTTGTACCGATTCGACGATAGTTTTCGAATCCCTGCTGCATTACCTGCTTCAGGTGTTCGTCATTCTGGCCGACACTGACGCCAGCCGGAGACGCAGCGACGAACGCAGCGGCGTATGAAGAAGCCACCTTGTCCATATCCACTTTATCCGTGAGCGCCATTCGGAACAGCTTCTCGTAGCGCTCAAACAACTCGTTTACGCTATTCTCCATATGGCGACCCCCGGTCAAGCTCTGCCGCGGCTAACTTCGCAATATGCAGGTCGATCTCCGCCATCGGGTCGCCGTCTCCCAAGAACCACGCCGCGGACAATCCAGTCCAGGCAAGGATCCAAGAAAGCAGCCGAAGCCGATCCAGCCTTGCGGCTTCTGCGACAATATCCAGACGCCGTGCAAAGCGACCCGGCTCCGTTGCCACCGGCCGTGTCGGATCGGCAAGATCCGGATTGGTAAAGATGTTGGCGAAGTCGAAGCCACGCTCACCAATAATATGTTTGGGATCAATCGCCAGCCAGCCGCGTTCGCCGAAGTCGAGCACATTGTCGTGGTGCAAGTCACCATGCAGGACAACGATCTCGCGCTGATCGCGGAGCAAGGCCTCCGCCGTTTCCGCGCAGCGGAGAAGAATGCCGCCATGGGTTCTCGCGGCCGGCGCCAACTCGCGAAACCATTGCGCAAGGGGCGTCAAATCCGGCAGGGACCTCGTCCGGGGAACATGAAGACGGGCAGCCGTCTGGCACAGGATACGGCAGGCTTCATCGTCCCGTCCCGTGCGGGCCATGTCGGCGAGCGAGGCCGAACCGGTGGCGCGTTCCAGCAGGAGCGCATGTTCCTCGCGTGCCAGAACGCGAGCCGCACCGTGTCCACTCCACCATTCCATGACCGCGCCACCGAGGCGCTCGTCTTCCTCAAACGACAGCTTGAGCATCGCAGATTCGCCGCATCGCAGCACCGGCAGCAGCCGGGCAGCGTGGGTGACAATCGGTTCGCCATCGGGGACGAGGCGCCATTTCGAGAGGTATGAATCGAACATTTGCGTATAGTGGCATCCGGCTGCGTTCTAGCAATGTTCGATTTCATACCTGAAGCCGGCTCCCCTGTGACGATGGCGATGTCCGAAAGTCCGGCGGGCTTTGCACCGTGCGCGTTGTCCATCGGTGGTTCGCGAGTTCCGATGATTGGGATGATCAGTTCGAGGCCCACAGCTACGGATGAATCTCCTTCTTCCGCCTGCTTCGCCTCTACCTCAGGCATTTTCCACCCGGCGCTTAGCCTGCTGCGTCCTTGATGGCGGCTTCGAAGCTCTTTGCGTCGAAGGCCGGCATGCTTTGGACCCGCCCCAGACCCTGGCTCGCGTACCAGACGGAGAACGCGAGCATCGCCTCCTGATTCGGGGCATCGACGATGTCGACGAAATCGTAGTAGCCCTGCGTGTAGTGGATCGACTCGATCTTGATGCCGAGCTTGTCGAGTTTTGCCTTGGCCTTGCCGATACGCTCCGATTGCTTGCTTGCCCACTCCGGGCTCAGATTACCAAGCAGCACATATTTCATGGCTACCTCCATGTCATGTTGATCAGTTTGCACGAAGGACCACACGACTATACGCCTTCCGGCAACCCGCGCCTATGCCGTTCCGCGTAGCGGGAACGGCGAGGCACGGGTTCCCCCGGCCCGTACTTGGCCGACAAGCCCTACAGCCAGCGCCGTACCCGCGCGCGGTAGCGGCGATAGACGTCCCCGAACTTGCGCTCGAGATAGGCTTCCTCGCGGGCGATCACACCGTAGCGGATGACGAGCGCAAAGAGCGCCAGCGTCATCCGCAGCCAGAGACTGTTGAAGGCAATGGCCAGGCCGACGAGCCCCAGCACCATGCCGAGATAGATGGGATTGCGCGTGAAGCGGTAGGGGCCGGCCTCCACGATGGTCGTGGTCGGCAGGTTGGTGGGCACGTTCGAGCCGGCACGGGTCATGGTAAAGATCGCCCACGCGACCAGCGCCAGCGCAAGGACGAACGCTATCGCGCCGAGCCAGCCTGCAGATACCGCGGCCGGCGAGAACGGCAAGGGCAAGAACGGCAAGGGCATGAGCCAGCTGAGCGCGAGCCCGGCAAGCACCGCGACCGCCCACGCGAGCGGCGGCCGGACAATGACGTCAGCGGTATCTGCCGTGTCAGCCATGGCGGGACCGATGAAGCTGCGCTCCCTGATGTAGCCGGCTGAAGCCCATTTGCAGCGTAGCCCAAAATCGCAGGCAGTCCGAGATTTGCCGGTTGGAGCGCATGGCGGGCCGCGGCATCATGGCGCCCACGGCGAAGCAATAGTGCCCATCCTCATCGGCCGTGTCTGCCGTCTCGCCGCGCTAAAGGAATGGCGCCGCTCGGCGCCACTCCTTTGTCAGCGGCGCACGCGCCGATCAGAACGAGCAGCCATAAGCTGTGAGCGACGCCTTCGTCGCGTCCAGGGTCTGCTTGCAGGTCGCCTCCATGGTCGCCTTCGCCGACGGATTCTTGGCCATGTCGACCCACGCCTTGCGCATCTGGTCGATCTGCGTCTTGAACGTCGCGCGCTGTGCCTCGGGCACCTTGGAGACGACGCAGGCATCGTATTTGGTCAGGAAGTCGTCGCAGGCGGCGATGCCCGTGCCCTGCGCGTGCGATGCCGTGACGCCGGCGAGGATGGCTGCGCCCATGATGCCCGCGAGTGATAGCGCGGCCGTTATCACGTTGCGGTGCGACTGCCCGCTCCGCAGAATTCAGTTTTGTCTGTTGAGAGGTTTTTGAACCGCGGCCTTAAGTCTGCGACAGACCCGATCATGATTGCGCCCAGAGAACCATCGGCTTATGCCAGTCCCCTCGTGCATGTGATTGGAAAGTCGATGTCGGAAACGGAAGTGGATGTCGTTGTGCTCGGCGCGGGCATCGTCGGCGTGTCGACGGCCTATGCCGCGCGGCAGCGCGGGATGTCGGTCGTTCTCGTCGACCGGCGCGAGCCAGGCAGAGACCTCATTCGGTAACGCCGGCATTATCAGCAGCGGCTCGATTTCGCCGCTCAACAATCCGTCGCTGTGGAAGGCGCTGCCGAAATATCTGACCAACCGTCACCCGGCATTGCGATGGAATCCTGTTTGGGCGGTTCAGAACGCACGATGGGTCGCGCGCTTTCTGGCCAATTCGGCCGCGTCGCGTCTCAGGCCGCGGGCGGCCGCCCTGCACGGCCTGATCGGCGCATCGCTAAAACTGCATCGGGAATGGATCGTGAAGGCGGAAGCCGCGCATCGCATCCGCGAGACCGGCTGGCTGAAGGCGTGGCGCAGCGATGCCGTCGCCGCGGCGAAGCAGGAGCAGGCCCTGTTGGCCGAATATGGCATCGCCAGCGAATTGCTCGACCGCCAGGCGATCTCGGCGCTCGAACCGGGCATCGTTCCCGTCTATAAAGTGGGCCTGCTGCACTCGCAGACCGCCTCGGTCGACTCGCCGGGCGCGGTGGTCAAGGCCTATGCACGGATGTTCGCGGGCGCGGGCGGCGATATCAGAGAGTCGGGCGTCAAGGCGATCGTGCCTGACGGCGATCGCTGGCGCGTGGTGCTGGCCGATGGCGAGATCTTGGCGCGCCATGTCGTGGTCGCGCTGGGCCCCTGGTCGGCCGATCTGTTGCGGCCGCTCGGCTATCACGTTCCGCTGGCCTTTGAACGGGGCTACCATCGAGAATTCAAGCCGAACCCGGCACGCACGTTGCAACGCCCGATCCATGACGCCGATGGCAGTTTTCTCATGACTCCGATGGAGCAGGGTATCCGTGTCACCTCAGGCGTCGAATTGACCGACCGTGATGCGCCTTCCTCGTTCGCCCAGCTCGATCAGGTGGTTCCGCTCGCGCGCGGCGTGGTCGAATTCGGTGACGACGTCGGCAAGACATGGCGGGGGTCGCGGCCGACGCTGCCCGACAGCCTGCCGATGATTGGTCCGGCGCCGCGGCACGTCGGCCTGTGGCTTGCTTTCGGCAACCAGCATATCGGCTTCACGACAGGCCCGGCGACGGGAGCCGCCATTGCCGCCATGATTGGCGGCGCGCCGCCTCCTTTCGACACCGCACCGTTCGCGCCGGATCGCTACATTTGAGGTAATGGCAAGCCTCAAGGATCGCAAAAAAGTCATCCTTGAAATCGATCGCGTGGCTGCGCCTTCAATGGTTCCCCGAACAATCCGCGAAACAACCCCAAACTGCCGGCGTTAGCTTGCAGGTTCGTTAGCTTCAGGAGATCAGCCATGCAGGTTCAGGAAATCATGACGCCGACGGTACGCATCGCGGATCCCAACATGACCATTCGTGATGCTGCAAAGTGCATGAGGGCCGACAATGTCGGCGCGCTGCCAGTCGGCGAAAACGATCGTCTCATTGGCATGGTCACCGACCGGGATATCGCGATGCGAGCGGTCGCCGAAGAGCGGTCGCCCGGCAACACGACGGTTCGGGAGGTGATGTCCGAAGGCATCTGCTACTGTTTCGGCGATGACGATGCCGAAGCCGCCGCGCAAATCATGGCCAAGCACCAGGTGCGGCGCCTGCCTGTTCTCAACCGAAACAAGCGGCTCGTCGGGGTCATCGCGCTGGCCGACCTCGGCCGCTCGCAGGACGAAGCGGCGCGGGGCGCGCTGAAGTACATCTCGGAGCCGACTGCCAAGGAGCGCCGATAGAGTATCTGCCTCACGCAGCTTCGTCGCGCGGTCAAATCGGGCGTTGCCCGAACGACCTGCCGGCTGGTTCCGGTGCCGTCTCTTGAGCTGCAGCATCCAGCATCCGTCGGCCGTCGCCGCCGGAACTGTGGAACGCCGCTTGTGCGACGGAGTTCAAGGCTCGGATCAACGCAAGCGGAGACAGCAACGATGACCGGTAGGCTGGAAAGCAAGATAGCAATCGTGACGGGGGCGGGGACGGGTATTGGCGAAGCCATCGCGCACAAATTCGCGAGGGAAGGCGCGAGAGTGGTGGCCGCTGGGTTGCCCGAGGATCCCGTGGATGACGTCGTCCGGGCGATCCGGGCGTATGGCGGCGTGGCCGAATCATTTCTCGGAGATCTCGCGGATGAAGTAGACGCCCAGGCCTGCGTCGCTCTGGCGGCGGATGCGTTCGGCAAGGTCGACGTTCTCATCAACAATGCCGGCGTGTTTCCTGAAGTCGCTGAATGCCAGGATCATTCCGTCCAGATGTTCGATTATCTCCTTCGGAACAACATTCGTTCCGCGTTCCTGATGACCAAGTTCGCGCTGCCGCACCTCCAACGCTCGCGCGGGGTCGTGATCTCGACCGGTTCGGAGGCCGGCGAGATGGGTGAGCCGACGGCAGCGCCCTACGGCGGCTCCAAGGGCTTTCTGCACGCCTTCATGCGCGGCGTCGCCTATGAGCAGGGCAAGTACGGCGTGCGTGCGCTTTGCGTGTGCCCGGGTCCGATCGACACGGCCTGGACGCACAAGGAGACGGGACCCATGGATGCGCAAATGGAAAAGCAGACCGTTGCCGGCACGGTGCTCGGCCGCCGCGGCACGCCCGAGGAGATAGCCAATGTATTCGCCTTCGCCGCCTCGGATGAAGCGAGTTTCCTGACGGGCGCGCTGATATTCGCCGATGGCGGAACCACGATTGCAAAGGGCGGTCCGGGAGAGATGGCAAAGGGCTTTGTGAGAGAGCAGCCAAAGCCGACACTCGACCTCAGGCACTCCCACGACGGCCTGAAAGGCAAACCTGTCGAGAATCGCATGCACTAGAGAGGACCATGGACAACGCCTTCGCGCGCGTCCCGGGTTCCGACCTCTGCTTGTTTGGGACGGCCATCTTTTTGAATTCTTCGGAACGTAACCGTGTCCGGAGAGTTATCGAAGCAAGGAGCAAGTAACCTTGAAGAAGGTGAATGCTCCGAATGCCCCGTCATGTCGCTAAATGCGGATGGCGGGGTTTTTCTTTATCGACGTTCGGTTTCCTTGTGCGGATGAAACGCCGCATTTGCCGGCATCCGTTCCGACAAATCGCTGGAACGCTCAACGGAAATCACGGTTGTTTCGGTGCAGCAGGGCAAGCCGGATCGGCAGCGCCTGCGGCAGAGCCGAGCGGTGCCGGATACCGCGATTTTCTCCGCGATCGGCAAGCTCGAGATCTCGCGCCACTGGAGGTCTGAGCCATGGCCGGCTTGACGCCCATCGAACGAGCCTTTGAACAAAGCCAGGCATCGCTCACCGAGGTATTGCGCCGTCATGGCGAAAGCCTGCCGGCGCCCGAGCGTGCCGCTGAATTCGGCGCCGTGTTCGATCGTTTCGGCGACGCCCGGATGGTGCTGCTCGGGGAAGCGACCCATGGCAGCTCCGAGTTCTATCGGGCGCGGGCTGCCATTACCCGTGAACTGGTGCAGCATCACGGATTCTCCATCGTCGCCGTCGAGGCGGACTGGCCGGACGCAGCGCGCATCGATCGCTACGTGCGTCATCATAAAGGCGCGCCCCGGCACGGCACGGCATTCGCGCGCTTTCCAACCTGGATGTGGCGCAATGCCGAGGTGATGGAATTCGTCGATTGGCTGCGGGCTCACAACGGCGATCGGCCGCCGGAGCGGCGCGTCTCGTTCCACGGGCTCGACGTCTACAGCCTCGGCGCTTCCATTGCTGCTGTTCTTGAATATCTCGATCGCGTCGATCCGGACGCAGCCAAAGCCGCGCGCCGCCGCTACGGCTGCCTGACGCCATGGCAGGACGAGCCGGCCGCTTATGGCCGCGCCGTCCTGTCCGGCCACCGCGATACCTGCGAGGACGAGGCGGTGGCGCAGCTCACCGAACTGCTGCGCCGCCGCCTGGCCTATAGTGCAGAGGACGGCGATGACTTCCTCGACGCGGTCCAGAACGCCCGGATCGTTCGCGTAGCGGAGCATTACTACCGCATCATGTATCACGGCTCGCGAGAATCCTGGAATTTGCGCGACCGGCACATGTTCGACACCTTGCAGGCGCTGCTTCAGCGCGACGCCGGTGCGAAGGCGATCGTCTGGGCTCACAACTCCCATATCGGCAATGCCGCCGCCACCGCCATGGGTTGGCAGGGTGAGTTCAACATCGGCGAACTTTGCCGCACCGCCTATGGGGATGCCGCGGTCCTGATCGGCTTTGGCACCGATCGCGGCACGGTCGCCGCGGCGAGTGATTGGGACGCGCCGATGCAGGTCAAAACCGTGCTTCCGGCGCGCCCCGACAGTTACGAATATGCCTTCCGGAAGACGGGTTTGGCCCGCAGCCTCACCGACTGGCGCGGACTGGCCCGCCGCGATCTCGCCGAGGCGCTGCGTCGGCCGATGCTGGAGCGGGCGATCGGCGTCATTTACCGGCCGGAAAGCGAGCTCACCAGCCACTATTTCCAGGCGGTCCTTGCCGAGCAGTTCGACGCCTATGTGTGGTTCGAGGAGACGCGGGCGGTGACACCGTTGCCCGCCCGGCATGAGCAAGGCCTGCCGGAGACCTATCCATTCGGGCTCTAGACGTGACAGATACAGGCGTAACGACACGGCCTCGTTCGGTGGGGATCGGTTCACGCAAGCTCCAGGTGCTGCTCGCCTCGCGTCTGTTGCTCGCAACGGAGTGCCCACGATGATTGGCAGGACGGGTTCAGCAATCGACGCGAGGCCGGACGCCAGCTCGCGGCGGCGCTCGCGCATTTGCGTGACGCCAATCCGCTGGTTCTCGCGCTGCCGCGTGGTGGCGTTCCCGTCGCTTTCGAGGTCGCCAAGTCGCTCGCCGCGCCGCTCGACCTCTTGCTGGTGCGCAAGATCGGCGCGCCGGGGCATGCGGAGCTTGGCATGGGTGCCGTGGTCGACGGCCGGAATCCGCAGCTCGTGCTCAATTGGGAGATCGTCGATATGGTCGCTCCGCCGCCGGGCTACATCGCTGCGGAACAGAAGCGGCAACTCGCCGAAATCGAACGCTGTCGACTTCTCTATCGCGGCAAGGCGCCCGCCACGGATACCAGCGGGCGCACCGTTATCGTGGTCGACGATGGCATCGCCACCGGCGGAACGGTGAAGGCGGCGCTACGAGGCGTGCGACAGAACCAGCCGAGGCGCCTTGTTCTGGCCGTGCCGGTTGCGCCGCGGGACAGTCTCGATGAAATCGCGACCGAATGTGACGAGGTCGTGTGTCTCCTGATCCCCGATCCGTTCTACGCCGTCGGCGCGCACTATGTCGACTTTGATCAGACGACCGATGCAGAGGTGATCCGGCTGCTCAAGCAGGCGCGGCAGCAGATGACCCATTCATAGCTCGCCGCAAATCGACCAAAATCGGCAGGGGCAGGCGCCGGACCTGCTCTGCGCTGGCACACACATTGCATTCGTTTCAATGCAAACGTTTCAATGGAGTGGCACGGGTGCAACGCTCGCGCCACTCTCGCTCAACGCCCAACCTGGACCGATCCCTTGACCAGACCAATATTCCGGGACGCACGCACGGAGAATGAAATATCGTCGCCTCTCTTGCATAGGGCGATAATTTGGTGACACCGTTGCGCTTGCTTCGCCGGACTGAGAACGCGGGTGCGTGCTGGCCGGTACTGGGGTTTTGTAAATGTTGCGTCTGATTGCCCGGCGTCTTGCTCTCGGTGTCCTGGTCGCGTTCACCGTGATGACGCTCGCATTCCTGCTGACACGCCTGTCCGGCGACCTGGCCGTCTCGATCGCAGGCCCCCAGGCGACGCAGGCCGACGTCGAAATCGTGCGCAAGGCCTACGGCCTCGACCGTCCGCTCTACGTCCAGTTCTTCGCCTGGACCGGCCGCGCCATCGTCGGCGACTTCGGGCAGAGCTATTTCTTCAAGGACAGCGTGGCGAACCTGATTCAAAAGCGCCTGCCGATCACCCTCACGCTCGGCCTGGTCGGACTGAGCCTTGCTTTGATCATCTCGCTTCCGCTCGGCATCCTGGCGGCGATCCGCGAGAACAGCTGGATCGACCGCAGCGTCACCATGTTCACGATGGTGGGGCAGGCGATCCCGAGCTTCTGGCTTGCGCTGATCCTGATGATCGTGCTCGGACTGCAGCTAGGCATCCTGCCGATCTCAGGTACCGGCACCTGGCAGCACTTCGTAATGCCGGGCATCGTGCTCGCCTTTACGGCGATCCCGGCGCTGACACGGCTGACGCGCTCCGGCATGATCGAGGCGATGGCGTCGGACTATATTCGCACCGCACGCGCCAAGGGCCTGTCGCGCGCACGCATCATCTTCAAGCACGCGCTTCGCAACGCCGCCATTCCGGTGGTGTCGATTGCCGCGGTCCAGCTCGGCTTCATGCTGGGCGGCTCGATCGTGATCGAGACGGTGTTCGCGCTGCATGGCGTCGGTTATCTCGGCTGGGAGAGCATCGCCAAGAACGATTTTCCGGTCGTGCAGGCGGTGGTGCTGGTGCTGGCCGTGTTCTATATCGGCCTTACCTTGCTGGCCGACATCCTTAATGCGCTGCTCGATCCGAGGCTCAGAACCGGATGAGCGAACCGATTGCCATTCAACCACCCCAGACGTTGCGCGTCGGTACGGCGGGCTTCGCGATCGGCATCGCCATCGTCGCGATCATCGTGGCGGCCGCAGTCGTCGGCAATACGCTGGTGCCGCAGGACCCGTTCACGCAAGATCTCGGCAATCGCCTCAAGCCGCCATTCTGGATGGAGGGCAGCCAAGCGGGACATCTGCTCGGCACCGATCAGCTCGGCCGCGACTATCTCGCGCGGCTGGTGTACGGCGCACGCATTTCGCTGTTGATTGGCACCATGACGGTGATCACGTCGGGATTGATCGGCATCACGCTCGGCGTGCTCGGCGGTTTCTTCGGCGGCCGCGTCGATGATTTCGTGCTGTTCGCCATCACGACGCGGTTGTCGATTCCGGTGGTGCTGGTCGCGCTCGCGGTGGTCGGGCTGATGGGATCGGGCCTTGGGCTCGTGGTCGCGACGCTTGGGCTGCTGTTGTGGGACCGCTTCGCCGTCGTTGCGCGCGCGACCACCATGCAGGTCCGCAACCACGACTATGTCAGCGCCGCCTGGTGCGCCGGCGCCTCGATGCCGCACCTGCTCATCAAGGAAATATTGCCGAACATCGCGAGCCACCTTGCCGTCGTGGCAACGCTGGAGATGGCGCTCGCCATCCTACTCGAGGCGGCCCTGTCGTTCCTGGGGCTCGGCGTGCCGCCGCCGCTGCCGTCGTGGGGGCTGATGATCGCGGAGGGCAAGGATTACATGTTCTTCTCGCCCTGGGTGATCATGATCCCCGGCGTCGCGCTGTTTGTCCTCGTGCTTGGCATCAATCTGGTCGGCGACGGACTGCGCAATCTGCTGGGCTCGGAGCGGTTGCGATGAGCGCGCTACTGGAGATCGAGGAGCTGCAGGTGAGTTTCGGCGGCCGCACCGCGGCGGTGCGCGGCGCCTCGTTCCGCGTCGAAAAGGGGGGAGACTCATTGCCTGGTCGGCGAATCCGGCTGCGGCAAGTCGGTGACCGCGCTGGCGGTCATGAGCCTGCTCGCCCGCGGCGGCCACCGTTCCGCGAAACGCATGAGCTTTGCCGCCACTGATCTATTGTCGCTGTCGGATCGCGAGATGGCGCGGCTGCGCGGAAACCGCATGTCGATGATCTTCCAGGAGCCGATGACCAGCCTCAACCCGGCCTTCACCATCGGCTCGCAGATGGCGGAGGTGCTGACGCGCCACAAGGGAGGCTCGCGCGCCGCGGCGCTAGACCGCGCCGCCGAACTGATGGGGCGCGTCGGTATCACGGCCCCTGGCATGCGGCTCGGCCAGTTCCCGCACCAACTCTCAGGCGGCTTGCGCCAGCGCGTCATGATCGCGATGGCGCTGATGTGCGATCCCGAATTGCTGATCGCCGACGAGCCGACCACCGCGCTCGATGTCACCGTGCAGGCGCAGATCCTGCGGCTGCTCGCCACGCTCAAGCGCGAACTCGGTCTCTCGATCCTCCTGATCACCCACGATCTCGGCATCGTCGCGCGCGTCGCCGACCACGTGTCGGTGATGTATGCCGGCGAGGTGGTCGAGCGCGCACCGACCGCGAAGCTGTTCCGCTCGCCGCAACACCCCTATACGCGCGGTCTCCTCTCCTGCGTGCCGGTGCCGGGCCGGGTGCAGCGCGACCGGCCGCTCGGCTCGATCCCGGGCGTCGTGCCGGCGATCGGGGCCGGCTTTGCCGGTTGCGCGTTCCGTTCGCGCTGCTCCCACGCCGACGAGACCTGCGCGCGCGAGATTCCGCGCCGGCAGGCGGGCGAAGCGCACGACTATCTTTGCCGGCTCTCGCCGCAGTTCACGGAGCCGCAACCCGCATGAACGCCGCGATCGAGGTCCAGAATTTGCGGTGCGAGTTCCGCGTCAACACCGGCTTGATGTCGGCGGAAAAGCGCGTGATTGCGGTCGACGATGTCACCTTCAGCGTACCAGCCGGCAGCGTGCTCGGCATCGTCGGCGAGTCCGGGTGCGGCAAATCCACGCTCGCGCGCATGATCCTTGGACTGCTCAAGCCGACCGCGGGCACCGTGCTGGTTGACGGCAAGCGCCTGTTCGACCTCGATCGCAAGGCGCGCGCCCGGCTGATCCAGCCCGTGTTCCAGGATCCGTTCGCCTCGCTCAATCCGCGCCGACGCATCAAGGACATCGTCGCGCTGCCGCTAGCCGCCCAAGGCACGTTCTCGCGCGGCGAGATCGAGCGCCGGGTCGCGGGCATTCTCGAGCGCGTCGGCCTCTCGGCCGCCATGGGCGAACGCATGCCGGCGCAGCTCTCCGGCGGGCAACGCCAGCGCGCGGCGATTGCGCGCGCGCTGGTGCTCGCGCCGCGGATCGTGATCTGCGACGAGCCGACCAGCGCGCTCGACGTCTCGGTGCAGGCGCAAATCCTCAATCTGCTTGCCGACCTGCGCCGCGATCTCGGGCTGACCTACCTCTTTATCAGCCACAACCTCGCCGTCGTCGAGCATGTGGCGAGCGAAGTCGCTGTCATGTATCTCGGCCGTTTCGTCGAGCGCAACGAAACCGACGCGCTGTTTCGCGGCCCCGGCCACCCCTATACCAAGGCGCTGCTGGAAAGCGTGCTGACGCCGGAGCCGGGCCGGGGCGTGCCGGACATCGGTCTCGGCGACGCCATGCCGGATCCGGCCAATATTCCTCCGGGTTGCCGGTTCAACCCGCGCTGCCGCATCGCGGTCGAACGCTGCCGCCATGTGGCGCCAACGCCCATGGTCCGCGCTCCCCAGGGAATGGTAGAGTGTCATCTGGCATGAGGCGTGCTTCACGCCGTCTGTAAACATGAGACGTGCTTTACGCGGCTTTGCAAAACGGAAATGACGGAGGGTATTATGCGTATGCAAAACAAGCTTGGCGTGACAATTCTGGCGGCGGCTCTGCTGGGGGTCGGTGCGGCGCCCGCGGCGGCGCAGAAATCCGCCGACACGTTGCGGATCGTGATGCGCGACGCGCTGCCCAACGTCGATCCCTTCTACAACAATCTGCGCACCGGCGTGGTGATGCACCACCAGGGCTGGGACGCGCTCGTCTACCGCAATCCGGACACCTTCAAGCTTGAGCCGCTGCTCGCCACCGAGTGGAAGCTGCCGGATCCGACCACGATCGAGTTCAGCTTGCGGCCGGGCGTCAAATTCCACGATGGCAGCGCGTTCACCGCCGACGACGTGGTCTACACCATCAACATCGTGGCCGATCCTGCAAGCCGCGTCTCGACCCCGTCCAACTACAACTGGATCGACAAGGCGGAAAAGACCGGCGACCTTTCGGTGCGGGTCAAGCTCAAGCGGCCGAACCCCGCGGCGCTGGAATATTTCGCGTTGGTTCTGCCGATCTATCCCAAGGCCTATCGCGAGAAGGTCGGCGCGGAAGGCTACGCCAAGGCGCCGGTCGGCGCAGGTCCGTACAAGATCACCAAGGTCGAGCCCGGCGTCTCCATCGACTTCGAGCGGTTCGAGGATTACTGGGCCGGCAGCCCCAAGGGCAAGCCCGCGATCAAGAAGATGAGCGTGCGCTTCGTGCCCGATGCCGGGACCGAGATGACGGAATTGCTCGCCGGCCGTGCCGACTGGATCTGGAACATGAACCCGGACCAGCTGGAGCCCGTGAACCGGATGCCCCACCTGCAGGCGGTGCGCAAGGAATCGATGCGGATCGGCTATCTCTCGCTCGATGCCGGCGGCCGCACCGGCGCCGACAATCCTCTGACCAAGCTCAAGGTGCGTCAGGCGATCTGGCACGCAATCGACCGCAAGGCGATCGCCGACAAGCTCGTCACCGGCGGCAGCCGCGTTCCTTCCGCGCCATGCTTCCCGTCGCAGTTCGGCTGCGATGCCGAAGCCGCGGTGGCCTATAACTACGATCCGGCGAAGGCCAAGCAGCTTCTCACTGAAGCCGGCTATCCCGACGGCTTCGAGGTCGAGCTTGCAAGCTACGTGCTGCCGCAATGGGGTTCCTCGGTGCAGAATTACCTGCATGCGGTCGGCATCCGCGCCAAGCTCAACCAGCTCCAGACGGCCGCCCTGATCCAGCGCGCCAAGGCGGGCGAGCTGCGCGCTTATCTCGGAAGCTGGGGCAGCTACTCGATCAACGACGTCTCGGCCATTATGCCCAATTTCTTCGATGGCGGCGCCGACGACTATGCGCGCGATTCCGACGTGCAGAAATGGCTGATCGCGGGCGGATCATCCATTAACCCGGAGGTGCGCAAGGAGGCCTATTCGATGGCGATCAAGCGGATCACCGAGCAAGCCTACTGGGCGCCGCTGCATACCTATGTGACGACCTACGGTCACTCCAAGCAGCTCGCCTTTACGCCGTATCCGGATGAACTGCCACGCTTCTACCTGGCGAAGTGGAACTAAGACAGGCTTTCGCCGCGTCGGCCATTCAACCACCCGTCACGTGCACGCCGGGCTTTTGCCCGGCGTTCCATTGCCGCCGATCGAGCGCGACCGAGGACGATGCTGCCAGGCCGCGCGTTGACCTCAGCCGCCGAACCGCTCGATCACATCCGCGAGTGAAATATGGCCGACACAAGCGCCTGTGCCTGAACGGATGTCGCCGTTCTCCAACGCGGTTGCATAAATGACGGCGGGGTCGGCCTCAATGCGCCGGCGGATCGCGGCGAGTTTTGGCCAGCGTGAGGGATCGGCGACTTGATGGAAATCGAGCCATCGCGCGACGCCGACCAAAATGCCGTCGGCCAGCGTCGGGCGCTCGCCCATGAGAAAGGGCTTGTCGCCGACCATGGCTTCAAGCTTGTCATGCCGCTCGATCACACGCCCGGCACCGAACTCACGCAGCACTGCCTGCGTTTGAGGATTCGGTTTTGCCATCTCCAGCGCGACCCATAGCGGCGAGAACGCGCCGGTGAAGCCCGTGTTAACAAAAAGCCACCAACTGGTGCATCCGGTCTGCTTCCGGTGAAAGAGGTGCGAAGCTGATGCGCCGCTCGCTGTCTCTTGCCTCGAGCCAGGCGGCGATCGCCATCGTCTCGGTCAGCACTCGCCCCGCATCCGTGATCAGGGCCGGCGTCTCATGCCGGGCATTGATGCGGGCATAGGAAGGGTCACGCATCTCGCCGGGCATATCAACCCGGCAAAGGCGATAGGGTTTGCCAAGCCATTCGAGGGCTGCGACAAGCCCCATCGAGCTTCCCGCCGGGAAGCCATAAACAAGAATCGGTTCCATTCGTTCTCCGTGATTTCTGCTGATCACGCTGCGCAGCGTGGCTGGAAACTACGGATCTTCGTCGCCAAGTAAATGACGCACCTTTTTGTAACCACGAGTAGCCTAATGAAAGATCTTGTCTCCCGCTGCCCCATTGAAGAGGTGATGCAGGTGATGAGCGGCCGCTGGCCTGCTCTCCTGATCTACTATCTGAAGCAGGGTACGAAACGCTTCAGTGACCTGCGCAGGGACAACCCCACTATCTCGCACAAGATGCTGACGCTGGAGCTTAGCAAGCTGGAGGACGCCGGCATTGTCGCGCGCACTGAGTTCGAAGGATATCCGTTGCGCGTGGAATATGATCTGACGTCGGCTGGCCTCAAGCTCGTCCCGCTCCTCGACGCCTTGGGTCGCTGGTGGGAAGCGACTGAGGCCGCTGGCCGCGATCAGGCGTTGCCGGTTCAGGCCACAGGAATTCCAAGAGGTGCGTGAGCAGGCCGTTTTGCAGCAGTGCCAGGCTTTCGGTATGCGCCGAGGCGTAGCGCATTGAGGGCGGGCCGCGGATGTTGGCTTTTCTTTAAAATATACTCCCTTACGCCAGAGGATATTCACAATGCACATGACACCGAAAAATCCGGCCGATGGCATCTATCGCGCCACACCCGACTACGTTCACGCGATGGAGGTGACCGGCGCACAGCGGCTGTTATTTGTCAGCGGAACGATGGGCCTCGACGAAAAAAGGGAATGCCCCGGAAGGTCTGGAAGATCAACTTTCTCTACTCTGGTCGAATATCCGGCGGATACTCGCTGAGGCCGGCATGACAACGGATAATATCGTGCGTCTGACCAGTTACCTCACGGACGCCAGCTTCGCCGGGCCAAACCAGCAGGCGCGTCTGGCGGCGCTTGGCGAACGGCGTATCCCGACAACCGCGATCGTGGTGGGGCTGCTGGTGCCGGATTGGCTCGTCGAGATCGAAGTCATTGCCGCGGCCTGACGAACCATGCGTCTTCAGGCCCTGAGGTCGATACTGCGCACGATGATGCTGGGCGGATTCCCTTCGAACTCCCGGGCCAGGAATTTGCGGGACGCACACGCTTCGATACGGTCACGCAATCGCGCGAACTGCTCCTCACGCTGATTTGCTGGCGTCCGCGGCACGTGTTCCAGATCGTCCATGGCCGAAGCGCTGACGGCGCAGGGCACTTCCCTGGCGCCATCCATCATGGAAAACAGCACAACCATCCGGTCGAATTCATAACCTCCGATGCTGCCGCGTGCGAGCGTCATCAGGCTTTCCTCCTGGAGCGGAACGATCTTGCCACCGACTTCTCGGCCTAGCCCTTCTTTTTTACTGCTGGCGGTCGCAGTTCAGCGATCTTGCGCAAGCAGTCGGCTTCGGAATCATGCGGGCCCGAGACGAAGGTTCCGCTGACCTTGGTCGAGTACCAGCCGGAGACGACACCGAGACGAAGCGATTCTTCTGTCATGACGTGACGGGGTGAGAGATTTTGCATCGGATACTTTCAGTTTGGCCTTCGTTGGAACGAGCTGGATGAATTGTTCAGTTGTTGTTGCCGAACGCTGGTCCGTTCAGGTCTCTTCCCCTGAAAGTCGGCTGAGGTCCGCAAGCACCGCGGCCACGAGGTCGCGGTGATGGGTGTCGGTCGCGGCGAGACCGGCCGAATAGAGGTTGAGGACGTAACGCGCCTTGGCCACCGCCTCGGGCCACGACGTGGCCGGCGCCGCAAGGAGCTGGATTTCGACAACGCCCTGCTTGTCACGCAGCAGCTTCGCGTTGGCCTCGACCTCGGCAATCACACGGCGGATATCGGTCGCCTTCTGCGCCGCCATGCCGCGGTGCTTGTCGAGCTCGATCGGGGTGTCACTCACGCGGCGCGCTCGCGTCGGCGCGTCGCGCCTCGGACAGATCAACCGAACTGATCGAGATCATCTCCATCGCAGAGCGCTGCGGCGGCGCACCTGGCACCATGATCATGGTGGCGACACGCCGATAGCATGGAAACGAAAGGCCCTCGATCATCTCTTCGTCGGTGATGACTTCATAAGCCCCCCGGCGCGAGCTGCCGGTCGATGCCCTTGATGCGGAACGGGTGCCTGAAATGAACCGTTTCCCGTCGCGAGCGCATGGTCACGTCTGCAGCCCGGCGTATCTGCGCACGACGACATGATGTTGTTCGGACATCGTCGCAGCGTGCGCGCTTTTGCGGCGATTAGCTATCGTTTTCTCTGCCGCCGGCCGCATTTGATCGAATAAGGCAGACAAAGCCTTGTATTCGCTGCTTTCGTCGCCATTTCGAGCAGTCAGCAGATGGAGAAGGCATTTCGAATGAAGATTCGCGTCGGATTCGAAATGGTCTACGATTTCCCGCAGCCGACGCCGATGATCATGGTGCTGGGCACACACTTCACCCGTGCGTCCGATGTCATCGTGCCGGACTTCCTCACCACCGACCCGGCGGTCGAGATCACTCCCTATCGCGACATGTTCGGCAACTGGTGCAGCCGCATGGTGGCGCCCGCTGGCCGCCTCCGGCTTGCCGCCGACGGCGTCGTTCGCGACAGCGGTCTGCCCGATCCGGTGTTTGCTTCGGCGGCACAGCATGCGGTCGAGGATCTGCCCGCGGATACCTTGGTCTATCTGCTCGGCAGCCGCTACTGCGAGACCGATCGGCTTTCGGAGATCGCCTGGCAATTGTTTGCGAACACGGCGCCAGGCTGGGCGCGGGTCCAGGCGATCTGCGATTTCGTCCACCGTCACATCGCTTTCGGGTACGAGCACGCGCGCGCCACGCGGACGGCGTGGGAGGCTTATGAGGAAGGCAAAGGCGTCTGCCGCGACTATGCCCATCTCGCCGTTGCGTTCTGCCGCTGCATGAACATTCCCGCGCGCTATTGTACGGGGTATCTCAGCGACATCGGCACGCCGAAACCTTGGGCCGTGGGGGACTTCGCGGGCTGGTTCGAAGCCTATATCGGCGGGCATTGGCGCACCTTCGATCCGCGCAACAACGTGCCGAGGATCGGTCGCGTCCTGATCGCGCAGGGGCGCGATGCCTCCGATGTCCCGATCACCCAAACCTTCGGGCCAAACACATTGGTCAGCTTTAAAGTGTGGACCGACGAGGTCACGTGACGAGGGATGATCCTGCGTCGAACCGCTTTGTCACCTCCGCGATGGCGACGCGATAGCCGGGCTTGCTAGCTCAGCAAGGTGCGGGCCTTCATGGCGGAATCATAGATCTCGATCTGAAGATATGGATAAGCCGACTTCAGCTTTCGGCCGGCGGCTTCAGCAGCGTCGGCGGTATCAAACTCCGACTTGAAATGGCCGTCGACAATCGTCGCGAACCCCTCGGTAGGTGGCCTGTCGGCTCGTGTTGTTTTCTTCGGTTCTGGTTCGTCAATGGAGAGAAGAGGTTTTCTCATCGTTATTCCTTTCGCAATTGCCGCGATGTCTCGTTTGATCTGGCCAGGGGCTGGTCTGAATTGGCGGCGGGATAAGAAGATGCCGTTCCGATCTTGCCGGAGACTCGCTGGGCCTCGCCAGAATTGGCCCGTACGTCCATCACCTTGCGGCCGACGGTGGCCAAGGGTGGGCGGTGATGAGGTGCAGCAGACGCTCTTTGTGTCACGATGTCGAGGGAAATCCCAACGCGACGTAGTGTGAGGCGCCGCTGTCCAGGATAGGTTCGCGATCGTCCTGCGCCGTTTTTGCGCTCGCTATCCCCGGAACGTAAGCCTAGAATCGATCATCACCGCGTTTTCCACGGCGTCGGTGGCTGAGGGTATCCAGTTCCGACGTCACCATCAAACCAGGGAGATCGACATGGCCAAAGGCGAGCAAAGAAGCAATCGGGAAGCCAAGAAACCCAAGAAAAGAAGATCAAGGTGATAGCCGCGGCGCCAAGCCAGAAGGGCGCAGGCTGGCAGCCGACCTTGGGTTCCGGCAAAAAGAAATAATGACGGGTGCCCTTGGTGGGGCGGACCTCATTTCCTAACCCGCATATTCAGTCTATCGGGCGTATTGACTGCCGCCCCCTCAACCGTTCGTCACATGAACACCGGGCTTTTGGCCGGCATTCCACTTCCCCCGATCGCCCGCTCGATCTGCGCCGCGAATTGCAAGAGCAACCCGTCGCCGGCCTGCTTGGCGATCGCCTGGATGCCAAGCGGCAGGCCGTGCTCGTGCGTTGCGAGCGGCAACGAGATCGCGGGGATGCCGCAGAGGTTGGCGAGCGGCGTGAAAGCGAAATTGCGCCAGAGGTTGCCGAACCAGTCTTCTACCGAGGGATTGTCGCTGATCGTGAGATATTCCGTGGTGCCCACTTTCGGCGTCGGCAGCGCCGTGATCGGCGTCAGGATGATATCCCGATCCTCGAAGAATGCGCCGAAGCCGCGCGAGGTCGTGTTGAACACCGCCTGCATGCGTGCCCGATCGGCATAGCTCGTGTGCCGGCCGTGCTCCCAGATCCGGATGTTGATGGGCTCGATCAGATCGGCCGGCGGCTGCGTTAGCCCGCGCGCGGTCAGCATGTTGCCGATGACGACGGCAAAATTGCTGATGTAGCAGGTGGTCTGCGCCGCAAAAGCTTCGCGGTAATCCAGGTCCGGCAAGGCGTAGTCGACGTGATGGCCGAGGCCCTCGAGGAAACGCCCGGCCTTGTCCAGCTCGGCTGCGATATGCGGCGTCGCCTGGTAATCGCCCCATCGGTGCGAGAGCGCGATTTTCAGCCGGCCCGGATCGTGCGCGATCATGCGGGTGTAAGGCTCCGGCGGACTCCAGAACGGCATGAATTCGCCGGGCGCGGGGCCGCGGCAGGCGTCGACGAAGGCGGCGGTGTCCCGCACCGTGCGTGACTGGCAGCCCTGGATGGAGACGAGCCCGCTCAGGTCGGACAGGTGCGGCGACAGCGAGAACACGCCGCGCGATACTTTGAGGCCGATGTTGCCATTGACGCCGGCCGGAATGCGGATCGAACCGCCGCCGTCGGTCGCATGCGCGATCGGCACGCAGCCTGCGGCAACCATGGCGGCGCTGCCGGCTGACGATCCGCAGGTGGTGTAGTCGGTATTCCATGGGTTGCGCGTGATGTAGACGGCCGGATTCTCCGCCGAGCTGCAGACCCCGAATTCCGGCGTGGTGGTGCGCCCAATCAAATTGAGGCCCGCCCCGCGCATCTTCCTGGTCAGGAACGTGTCGGCCGTGGCGCGATTGCCGCGCATGATCAGCGAGCCCATTTCCTGCAGGCGGCCCTTCATGGTGGGGCCGAGATCCTTCATCAGGAAGGGCAGGCCGGCAAATGGCCCGTCGAGATTGGTGCCGTCCGTGGCTGGGTCGGCGACCGCATCCTCGAACACTTCGACGACGCCCGAAAGCGCGGGATCGACCCTGGCGATACCGGCGGCCGCCTGGGTCGCCAGTTCCGCGGCCGTCAGTTCACCCTTCGCGACGCGCGCCGCCAGCGCGACCCCGTCATGGTCAGCCCATTCGTCCCAGCTCATCGGCAAATTCATGCAATCCATCCTCTCGGCGCAGCCCTCGTCCATCACGTCGGACGCTGTCTCATTCGCCCGTGCAGTGTCAAACCTTGATCAGCCGCACCTTGGTGCCCCAGGGATCGGCGGTCTCGATGCCATCAGCGATCGCCACGGCCGGCGCGTCCGCCTGCCGCAAGCGCTGCTCCTGCGCCTGCAGCACTTCCTGCGCCGCGATCTCCAGCGAAAACCAGGCGAGCCCCGTGGCTGCGTCGTCGCGCGGGCCCGCGCCCGAACTTGCCAGACGTTGATGCCGAGGTGATGGTGATAGCGTCCCGAGGACAGGAACGCCGCGCCGGTCCGCTTGCGGGTCGGATCGAAACCGATGACGCCGCCATAGAAGCGATCCGCCTTTTCGAGGTCGCCGACGCGCAGGTGCATATGGCCGATGCGAAGGCCATCCGGTGCCCCGGCATAGTTGGTTGTACGCGTATCCGCGAGCGCCAGCAGACCGTCGATATCGAGCGGGTCCGTCGCCATCGTGACCGTCCCGGCATTCCATTGCCAGAGTTCGGGCGCGCGATCCGCATACACCTCGATGCCGTTACCTTCGGGGTCGTCGAGATAGACGGACTCGCTGACAAGGTGGTCGGCGAAGCCGGACAGCGGAATCTTGTTCGCCGCCGCATGCACCAGCCAGCGCGCGAGATCCTTGCGCGTCGGCATCAGGAATGCGGTGTGATAGAGGCCCGCGGCATTCCGCGCCTCGCGCGCCGCGCCCTCCCGCCGTTGGAGATTGAGCAGCGCCACGCCGCCCGAGCCGAGGAGCGCGTCCATCGCCGTGCGCGCCATGACGGTCAGGCCAATCGCGTCGCGATAGTAATCGGCAACCTTGTCGAGGTCGCGCACGCGCAAGCTTACCATGCCGATACGCATCGGCGTGCGATTGGCAAAAGTAGGCCCGCCGCCGGTCCCTTCGGCCTGCGCCGCAGCGGCGGCTGCGGCGCTCAGCGTGGAAGCGCCCGCCAGATTAAGCAGCGTGCGCCGCGTCAGGTCGATGGTCATGAAAGCTCCTTTTGACGACCGGCTCAGCAAATCTTGCGCCGGTTTGATCCGCCTGCCGTGGCCCAACATACGGCTTGAGTGACCCTGGCCGCAACGTCGCGATTGCGGCCACAGGAACCGTCATTTCGGGCAGAACGTTTTCATTTTGCAGTGCATCGTCGTCCCTGCCTGGTGCGCAATTGCGCACGGGAGCAGGGCCCATAACCACGGGCTTGTGTTGTCTGGGAAAGCCGTCGACCCGCGCCCCGTTATTACGGCCGCGGCGTATGGGTCCCGGCTCGCGCTCGCGTTGCTCGCTTGGCCAGGACGACGGGAGAAACTGCCTGACGGGCAAATCACCTTCGCCTCGCGCGTCGTGATGTCCAGTCCTTTGCGCAAAAATATTCCGCTTAACCCGTCGGGCAAATCAATGCTCTTTCTTTGCGTGTCTCACCCAATCGAGGGGCGATCGCGATCGTCACGAACGTGCGGTGGGATGCGGTGGACGCGAGAGCTGCGACTGACGAGCGTGGCTCAAGCGTACGGCGAAGTCGTGTGGTCCTGACGCCGCGGTGCTGGCGTCAAGTCGCGCAGGTTCATTCCTGCGCGGCGACGGTGGCAAGAAAGCCGTTCACCGGGGAGAGTACGAAGCAAGCCGTAAAGCCACTGTGCAGGGAAGGCCGGATGCTCTCCGCTGAACCTGTATGCTCGTGTGCGCTTTCTTCTGTGCGCTTTGCACACGAGACCGCGGGTGCAGCGCGCACCCGGTCTTCCCTGCGCCCTCTGTTTTTGAGGGGGAAAAGTTTCCGACAAACCTCGGGCGCATCGCGCCGCGAGATCGCGAAGTCATGATTGAAAGCGCCTCCAACCGTCATTGCGAGCCAACGGGTCGCGCGAATGCGCGCCCGATGACAGGCTCCGCGAAGCAATCCATCCATCAGCGGGCGCGGAGGCAATGGATTGCTTCGTCGCTTCGCTCATCGCAATGACGACCTCAATAGCGGGCTACATCCTTCGAGACGGCGCTTCGCGCCTCCTCAGGATGAGGTCTGAGACCCTCATTGTGAGGAGCGCGGCAGCGCCGCGCGTCCTCGGACGATGCCCTGCATCGCCGATCGAACCACACGGCCGCGACAGTAGTTAACCCCACCAGCCTTTCAATTTTGCAATACAAGCCATGCCCACATTTAAGTTCCTTGCCTCGCACCTGCGATCTATTCTCCGGTCAAATCAACTTAGGGATAGCAGAGGAAATTGAGCTCGATGGCGGAAGCAGCAAAATCACGCAGCGAGGCGCCGGCGGCGCTGCCGACGTGGCCGGACGAAATCTACCGCGTGCTGAAGGATGCCGGCATTCGCCAGGTCGCCATGGTGCCGGATGCCGGCCATAGCCGTCTCATCCGTTCCTTCGAGGCCGATCCCGACACGCGCGTCGTTACACTAACGACGGAAGAAGAGGGCGTGGCGATGCTGGCTGGTGCATGGCTCGGCGGCGAGCGCGGCGTTCTGCTCCTGCAGTCGAGCGGCGTCGGCAATTGCATCAACATGCTGTCGCTGCCGGTGATCTGCCACATGCCGCTGCTGATGATCGTCACGATGCGCGGCGATTGGGGCGAGTTCAATCCGTGGCAGATCCCGATGGGGCAGGGCACGCGCCCCTCGCTCGAAGCCATGGGCGTGATCGTGACCAAGGTCGATGAGCCTCATCTCCTTCCCTCGGCCGTGCAGGGCGCGGCGAACCTCGCCTTCAACACCTGGAAACCGGCGGCGGTTCTAATCGGACAGCGCGTGCTCGGCGCCAAGAACTTCAAGGAGCTTGCCCGCAAATGACCAATCCGAACGCGCTTCTGCATCGCCGCGACGTCGTCAACGAACTCGTGCGTGACCGCGGCGATCTCCTCGTCATTGCCGGCCTCGGCGCGCCGAACTGGGATGTCTCGGCCGCCGGCGACCATCCCAACAATTTCCCGCTGTGGGGCGCGATGGGCGGCGCTTCCATGATCGGGCTCGGGCTGGCGCTGGCGCAGCCGAAGCGCAAGGTGCTCGTCATCACCGGCGACGGCGAGATGCTGATGAATGTCGGCTCGCTCGCCACCATCGCGGTGGAGGCGCCGAAGAACCTCACGATCGCGGTGCTCGACAATGAGCGTTTCGGCGAAACCGGCATGCAGAAGACCCATACCGCCGCGGGCGTCGACCTCGCCGCCATAGCCACGGCTTGCGGCATCCGCACTTCGCGCATTGTCCGCACGCCAGCCGAAGTCACCGAGCTCCGCGACCTCGCGCATGAGGGTAGAGCAACAGCGTTCGCGCAGATCAAGATCAATCCGGAGGCGCTGGTGTTCGTGATGCCGCCGGCCGATGGCGTCATCCTGACGACGCGCTTTCGGAAATCGGTGCTCGGCGACGACGCGCTGTTTAATTGAGGGGCGGTGCTAACGACTCGGAAAACTCGTCATGCCCGGCCTTGTGCCGGGCATCCACGTCTTTGGCTACCGTTGAAGGAAGACGTGGATGGCCGGGACGAGCCCGGCCATGACGAAGCCTCGCTATGCCGTCATGTTGATCTTCCAGAGGCCTTCCCTGGAAAGCTGCTCGATTTCGGAGATGATGAGTGTCGAGATCGTTGTCGTTGCAATCGACACGGGATGAGCGATCGGCGACGCCAGGATGAGTTCGCGCGACACCGATGGGCTGACGAGTGCCATCTCCAGCCGTTTCGCTGCGACTTCGGCGCGGATGGCGGATGGCGGCAGCAGCGTGTAGCCGAGCCCTTCCTCCATCAAGCTGATCTGGGCACGGTAGGAATCGACCTCGATCATGGCATCGAGCTTCAGTTTTTCGCGCGCCAGGGCTTTCTCCAGCAGCGCTCGCAAGCCGTGCGAGATGCTCGGAAGGATCAGCTTCTGCTTCGCCAGCCACTTCAGGTCGACATGCTTTTTTCTTGCTCAGGCCCGACCCCGGCGGCCCAACGGCTACGATATCCTCGCGTCCGATCGATTGGACCTGAAGATGCAGGTCCACCGCGGGACCGTAGATGATGGCCAGATCCATTTCGCCCCGGTGCAGCCACTCGACCAGATGCCCGCCATAGCTCTCCACGATGCGCAGCGAGACGTCGGGAAACTCGCTGATGACGCGGCGGGCAAACCGCCCGGACAGGACGGCGCTCACCGTCGGCACCAGCCCGAGGATGACGCGCCCGGATGGGTTGCCGTTTGCGGACTTCAGGTCGTCGCGAACCTGCTCGATCTGGCGGATCAGGCCGGTGGTGCGGTCGAGCAGCATCCGGCCCGCGCTGGTCAGCAGCATGCCGCGGCCGTTGCGCACGAACAGTTCGACGCGAAGCTCGTGCTCGAGGAGTTTGATGTGCCGGCTAAGCGCAGGCTGCGCGGCACGAAGCCGGTCCGCCGCCTTGCTGAGGCTTCCAAGCTCCGCCACGGCGCGGAACGTCCGCAATTGTTTGAGGTCCATCGGCTGCCTTAAACGCTCCTGTCGCGCATCATATGCCGCTTTCTGGAGAACAAGTGCAATTACGTCCATATCCCGACGACATGCGCGCCATGATTTTATCCGCCGTGACGCCGGCTCGATGATGCTGCTATTGATGCCAAAACGATCCTCATCAAGAATTGTCAATCCATGACCCTACCCTTCGTCACCCCTTCGCAAGTCCGCAGCGCCCTGTTGCTGCGCGATGAAATCGCGCTGCTCGATGTCAGGCGCGAGGCTGTGTTCGCCACCGGCCATCCGCTGTTTGCCGCCAACATGGCGGCCGACCGGATTGCGCTCGAAGCCGAGGCGCGGCTGCCGCGCAAGGAAGCGCCGATCGTTCTCTACGACGACGGCGAAGGCCTCGCGACCGTCGCGGCGGAACGGCTCGGGGCACTGGGCTACACCAACGTCCGCCAGCTCGACGGCGGGCTGCAGGCCTGGAAATCGGCGGGATATGAACTGTTCCAGGATGTGAATTCCTACGCGAAGGCCTTTGGCGAACTGGTGGAGTCGCGCCGGCATACGCCCTCGCTCGCTGCCGAAGACGTCGCGGCGCTGATTGAAAGCGACGCCAACATCAAAATTCTCGATGTCCGCCGCTTCGATGAATATGCCACCATGAATATCCCCGGCTCCGTCAGCGTGCCCGGTGCGGAGCTGGTGCTGCGCGCCGGCCGCGCCGCGCCGGACCCCGAGACCACAATCATCGTCAATTGCGCCGGCCGCACCCGCTCGATCATCGGCACCCAGTCCCTGATCAATGCCGGCGTCGCCAACAAGGTGATGGCGCTGCGCAACGGGACGATCGGCTGGACCCTGGCCCGCCAAAATCTCGAGCACGGCGCCGACCGGCGCGGTGAGATCGGCGCCTTCAAAGGCGCAGAAGCCAATGCGCGCGACGTCGCCTATCGCGCCGGCGTCCGGCATATCGGGCCTGAGGAACTGGCGGCGCTGCAGGCGCAGGGCAATCGCACGCTGTACGGCTTCGACGTGCGTTCGGAGGAAGAATACACCGCCGGCCATCCCGCCGGCTTTCGCCATTACCCCGGCGGGCAGCTCGTTCAGGAGATCGACATGGCAGCCCCGGTGCGCGGCGCGCGCATCGTGCTGACGGATGACAGGAGCGTCCGCGCCGATATGACCGCATCCTGGCTCGCGCAGATGGGATGGGAAGTTTTCGTGCTCGAAGGCGGCTATGACGGGGCGCTGGAAGTCGGGCCGCCGCAGATTATCCCAAAGCCCGATCCGTCACACCGCTACCGCCGTCCCTACGAAGGCACCGATATCAAGGAAAGCGCGATGCAGGCCTATCTCGACTGGGAATACGGCCTGGTCGAACAGCTCCGCCGCGACGCCACCCATGGATTCTTCGTCATTTGATGGCGCGCTGACGAATTCCCGTAGGATGGGTTGAGCGCAGCGATACCCATCATCAGGTATCAATCATCCACGCCGAGGCTCGCCAGCTTCTCCGCAGCATAATTCTCGCCGATCGACATCGCGCAGATCCGCGAGATCTGCTCATAGGGAAGGCCGGTTTCCTCGGCCCAGGCGTTGAACTGCGCCTGCACCTTGGCGAGGTCTCGCTTCGAGGTGACGGCCTCCGCAATATCGAGACCGGCATCGTGCAGGCACAGGACGACATCTCGGGAGGTGACGAATCCATCCCAGCCGAGGAAGCGCAGCATCATCTGCCCGGTGTTGCCGCCGAGCCGGCTGCCGCGCTTCGAAAGCAGTTCCAGCAATCCTGCCTGGTCGGAGGACGGCCAATTCGCGAGGAACTTGCCGAAGCTGCCATGCTCCTTGGCGACATCCCTGACGAAGCCGGCATTGGCGCGCACCGACATGACCTTGGCGCCATTGCGCACAATGCGCGTGTCCTTCATCAGGCCGTCCCAGAAATCATCCGGCTGCAGCGTGAGCGGACCCGGCTTGAAGCCGAGGAACGCCTTCTCGAACCCCGGCCATTTGGTCTCGATCACGCTCCAGGCAAAGCCCGCCGAGAACACCCGCTTGGTCATTTCCGCCAGAATGCGGTCGTCGCCGAGCTTGGCGAGCGCCTTCAAATCGGGCTTCGGCGGCAGCAGGCGGGCCAGCGCCTTGGGCCCACCTTTGCGCTTCTCGGCGCGGGCGCGGATGGTCTTGAACGGGATCACGGTGCACGGCCCATTTGAATGACGGCTGATCCGGAAATCATGCGTGAAATGCCTCAAAACCGCAGTGTAACCGATCGTTCCGGGATTCGCAGCGTCGTGGTGCATGCAGCTTGAAAGGTTAACCGCCGCAGAAGTGATCGGCTGATCTGCAAAGAATGGATGGCGTACCGGCTGGTTTTCGCCTAAAGCATCCCCACCTCAGTGAAATCGGTCAGGCCGTACGGCTGCGCTTCGTGAAACGCGCAGCTTCGAGCCATTTTCGGTTCGGGGCGGTATTCAACATTTCCGGCTGATAGAGCCAACCAGGGTCTGACATCACGTGACATTATTGCCCACCCATCCGCCGCTCGCCCGAGCTTTGGCGGAACGTAACTTCGATCGGCTTACACAGGTCCAGACCGCGGTGCTGGCCGCCGACGCCGCCGACCGCGATCTCTTGGTTTCGGCGCAGACTGGTTCCGGCAAGACGGTCGCCTATGGTCTGGCGATTGCGAACAATCTGCTTGATGGCGCCGAGCGGTTCGAGCGGGCTGCGGCTCCGCTAGCGTTGATCGTCGCGCCGACCCGCGAGCTTGCCCTTCAGGTCCACCGCGAGCTTGCCTGGCTCTATCAATATGCGGATGCGCGCGTCGTTTCCTGCGTCGGCGGCATGGACCCGCGCCGCGAGCAGCGTGAGCTGGCCGCGGGCGCGCATATCGTGGTCGGCACGCCGGGGCGGCTCTGCGATCATCTGCGGCGCGGCCGGCTCGATGTCTCGGAACTGAAGGCGATCGTGCTCGACGAGGCCGACGAGATGCTCGATCTCGGTTTTCGCGAGGACATGGAATTCATTCTCGAAGCGACACCGGACAGCCGCCGCACGCTGCTGTTCTCGGCGACCCTGCCGCGCGGCATCGTCGCGCTGGCGAAGGAGTATCAGCAATCGGCCTTTCGTGTCGACGTCGCGGGCGAAGAAGGCGGCCATGCCGACATCGAGTACCGCGCCATCCGGATTGCGGCCGCCGACGTCGAGCATGCCGTCGTCAATATTCTGCGCTTCTTCGAATCGCCGGGCACGCTGGTGTTCTGCAACACGCGCGATGCCGTCCGGCATCTGCAGGCGACGCTCCTGGAGCGCGGTTTCTCGGTGGTGGCGCTGTCGGGCGAATTGACCCAGAACGAGCGAACGCTGGCGCTGCAAGCCCTGCGCGATGGCCGCGCCCGCGTCTGCGTGGCGACCGACGTCGCGGCGCGCGGCATCGACCTGCCGAATCTCGACCTCGTCATCCATGCCGATATTCCGAACGATCCGGAAGTCATGCAGCACCGTTCGGGGCGCACCGGACGCGCCGGTCGCAAGGGTGTCAGCGTGCTGCTGGTGCCGCCGGCGCGGCGTCGTCGCGCTGAAGTGCTGCTCAATCTGGCCGGCATCGATGCCGCATGGGGCACCGCGCCGCAGCCGGATGAAATCCGCAAGCTCGATCACGAGCGCATGCTCAAAGATACGCTGTTTTCGGAGGAGACGACATCCGACGATCTGATGCTGGCGCAGGCCTTGCTCGCCGAGCGGTCGGCGGAGGACATCGCCGCGGCACTGGCGCGGCTTTATCGCGCGCGGCTGCCTTCGCCCGAGGACATCCTCGATCCCGGGCAGGGGAGCGGCCGGTCCCGCGAGGATCGCGGCTGGGAAAGGGAAGGCCGTCCGCCGCGCGGCGACGATCGCAGCACTGGGCCACGATCGAAGAAGGGGAAATCATCGCCGCGTCACGCCATGGGCGAAGGCAGCGTCTGGTTCCGCGCCTCCATCGGCAGCCGGAAGAATGCGGAAGCACGCTGGCTGCTGCCGATGATCTGCCGCCGGGGCGGCATCGACAAGTCTGACATCGGCGCCATTCGCATTATGGACACCACCACCGAATTCGAGATTTCCGCCCGTGCCGCGGAATCCTTTGCCGTCAAGATCCGGCGTCCCGACAAGGAAGACAACATCCGTATCGAGACGCTCGGCGATGCACCGCCGCGTGAGGAGGTTCGCAAGCAGGAGTGGACACCGAAGCCGCACGGCAAAACCGCAAAGAACCCTGACAGAGCGGGGTTTGACAAGAAAGCGCGTTACGATACGAAGAAGCCGCATCGGGACAAGCCGGCTCACGCCGGCAAGCCGCGGCACGAAAGTGGAGCGCCTGCGAAGGCGGCCTTCGGAAAGAAGAAAAAGAAGAAGTTTCGCGATTGATCGGCGGGGCCATGACCTGAAGGCGCCGCCTGACACGTGAGATGAGGAACCGTCATGAGCGTCTACATTATTGCCCAGTTAAAATTCACTCGTCGCGAACTCTACGACCGCTACCAGTCGCGCTTCATGGACGTGTTCAGGAAGTTCAAGGGGAAGCTGCTGGTGGCGGACGCGCATCCGGTGGTGCTGGAAGGGGAGTGGCCGCGCGACAAGGTCGTGATCATGGAATTTCCCGATGACGCCGCGGCGCAGGAGTTTCAGACTTCGCCCGAGTATCAGGCGATCTCGGTCGATCGCAAGGCGGGCGCCGACGCGGTCGTGCTGATGGTGAGGGGTCTGTGACATGTCAGCCTTCCCGACCTCGACCACCGTCCTCGATTCCATCCTGTTCCGCGACGCGTTCGGGACGCCGGCCATGCGCGAGGTGTTTTCGGATTTCAGCCTGATCTCGCGTTATGCCCAAGTGGAGATCGCGCTGGCGAAGGCCGAGGCGCGCTGCGGCGTTATTCCGGCGCAGGCGGCCGACGAGATCGCGAAGCGGACGGACGTTTCGGCGCTCGATTTCGACCTGCTTCGCCAGGAGACCGATGTCGTCGGCTATCCGATCCTGCCGCTGGTGCACCAGATGGTGAAGCAGTGCGGCGATGCCGGCCGCTATGTCCACTGGGGCGCGACCACGCAGGACATCATGGACACCGCCGTGATCCTGCAGGTACGCGCCGGCTTGAAAATCATCGAAGACGACATTGCGGCGCTACGCGGCATCCTTGCCGAGCTCTCGATAAAGTATCGCGACACGCCGATGGCGGGCCGCACCCATCTGCAGCAGGCGCTGCCGGTGACGTTCGGTTACAAGACCGCGATCTGGCTTGCGATGTTCGACCGTCATGCCGAGCGGCTGGCGCAGCTAAAGCCCCGCGTCCTCGTCGGCCAGTTCGCGGGCGCCGCCGGCACGCTGGCTTCCCTCGACGACAAGGGCTTTGAGGTTCAGAAGGCGCTGTGCGAAGAACTCGGCCTCGGTATTCCCGTCTCCACCTGGCACGTCGCGCGCGACGGGCTTGCCGAAGCAATCAATTTCCTCGCGCTCGTCACCGGCTCGCTCGGCAAGATCGCGCTCGACATCATGATGATGGCCTCGACCGAGTTCGGCGAAGTCTACGAGCCATTTGTGAAGGGGCGCGGCGCGTCCTCGACCATGCCGCAGAAGCGCAATCCGATCTCGTCGGAATTGATGCTGGCGGCAGCCAAAGGCGTGCGCCAGCACGCCGGCCTGATGCTGGATGCGATGGTGCAGGATTTCGAGCGCGCCACCGGGCCCTGGCATGCCGAATGGATGGCGATCCCCGAAAGTTTCGTGCTGACCGCGGGCAGCCTGCACCAGGCGAAGTTCGCGCTCGGCGGGCTGATTGTCGACGAGAAGAAGATGGCGGATAATCTCGACATCAGCCGCGGGCTGATTGTCGCCGAAGCCGTGATGATGGGACTGGCGCCCGATCTCGGCCGGCAAGAGGCGCATGACGTGGTCTACGACGCCTGCCGCGCGGCCAATGACAAGGGCATGACGCTGGCGGATGCGCTGTCGGCGGACCCGCGGGTTTCCAGGCGTATCGATCGCGCGACGATCGATCGCCTGACATCGCCGAAGAATTATCTCGGGCTAGCCCCTGAAATGGTGGACCGGGTGATTGCTTCGTCGGGGCGTTGAGAATTCGACCGGCTCGCCTATCTCTGTACGAACGACTGATTTTGAGGATCTGCCATGACTGCACACCAGCGCAATCTCTCCACCGCGATCGATCCCGTCAAGCTCGACCGCCTCGCCGAGGTGGCCGTCAGGGTCGGCTTGCAGCTCCAGCCGGGTCAGGATTTGCTCCTGACCGCCCCCTCGGTTGCGCTGCCGCTGGTGCGCCGGATTGCCGAACATGCCTACAAGGCCGGCGCAGGAATTGTAACTCCGTTGCTGTCGGATGAAGAGATCACGTTGTCGCGCTATCGCTACGGTCACGACGAGAGCTTCGATCGCGCCGCGAACTGGCTCTATGAGGGGATGGCCAAGGCGTTCACCGCCAACACCGCGCGGCTCGCCATCGTCGGCGATAATCCGATGCTGCTCTCGGGCGAGGACCCGGGGAAGGTCGCGCGCGCCAGCAAGGCCAACTCGATGGCCTACCAGCCGGCGCTGGAAAAGATCGTCAATTTCGAAACCAACTGGAACATCATCTCCTATCCGAGCCCGTCATGGGCGAAGCAGGTTTTCCCTGACGTCCCAGAGGATGTCGCAGTGGCGAAGCTGGCCGATGCGATCTTCGCGGCCTCCCGCGTCGATCAGGATGGCGCTGTCGCCGCATGGGAGAAGCACAACGCCGTGCTGCGCGAGCGGACCAACTGGCTGAACGGGCAGCGCTTCCACGCGCTGAAATATTCCGGGCCCGGCACCGATCTGACGATCGGCCTCGCTGACGGCCACGAATGGGAAGGCGGCGCCTCGACCGCCAGGAACGGCATCACCTGCAACGCCAACATCCCGACCGAGGAAGTCTTCACCACGCCTCATTGCCGGCGGGTGAGCGGGCACGTCGTCTCTTCCAAGCCGCTGTCCTATCAGGGCACGCTGATTGACAATATTGCGGTGCGATTCGAGGAAGGCCGCATCGTGGAAGCAAGAGCCTCGCGCGGCGAGGAGGTGCTGAAGAAGGTGCTCGACACCGATGAGGGCGCGGCGCGTCTCGGCGAGGTGGCGTTGGTGCCGCATTCCTCGCCGATCTCGAAAAGTGGACTGTTGTTCTTCAACACGCTGTTCGACGAGAACGCCGCCTCCCACATCGCGCTCGGGCAATGCTATTCGAAGTGCTTCGTCAACGGCGACAAGCTGACGCCGCAGCAGATCGCAGAGCAGGGCGGCAACAAGAGCCTCATTCATATCGACTGGATGATCGGTTCGGCCGAGACCGACATCGACGGCGTTCACGCCGACGGAAGCCGCGTCCCGGTGTTCCGCAAGGGCGAGTGGGCGTGAGCGGGCGAGTGGTGACGCGCCCCTCAATCCTGCAGGCTGCGCACGAAATCGATAATCGCGGTGTTGACCTCGTGGGGACGCTCCTGCTGGGTCCAGTGACCGCAGCCGGGAAGCATCTGAATGTTGCGCAACCCGAGGACGAACTGTTTGAGATTGGCGAGAAGCTGGTCGGTGCCGGGGAACGAGACCACCATGTCGCGGTCGCCCGCGACATACAGTGCCGGCACAGTCACCGGTGCGCCTGTGAAGGGCCCCATCAGCTCCCAGTTGCGGTCAACATTGCGATAATAATTGAGCGGACCGCGGAAGCCCGAGCGCTTAAATTCGCCGGCGTAGAAATCGAGATCACTTTCACTGAGCCAGGTAGGCAACGTCGCCGGTGCCCCGGCGCCTCGCAGGAAGCCGCCCCCGCGCGGCACCATCCCGATACTCGCGGTGGTTCCACTGCCTGCCGCGGCGGCGCCGATTGCAGCGATTCCCTCGCCCGACGCGCCGTAGAGCATGTTGCGGACGGTCGCCCGCGGATCCCGCTCGAGCTCCGCCTCTGCGACACCGGGCTCCTGGAAATAAAGCTGGTAGAACTGAGCGTCCGCGGTCTGCGGCATCAAGCTGGTCGGGCGCGCCGGGCTGCGTGGCCGGAACGGTACACTGAGGGCGGCGACCGCACGGAAACGGTCGGGGCGCAAGCGCGCCGCTTGCCAGGCGACGTTCGCACCCCAGTCATGGCCGACAATGACGGCTGCAGGTGCCTCGAGAGCATCGAGCAAACCCACGAGATCACCGACCAGATGAAAGATCGTGTATTGATCGATTGCCTCGGGCGCGTCGCTCTTGCCGTAGCCGCGCATGTCCAGCGCCACGGCGTGGAAGCCCGCCGCGGCCAGCGCGTCGATCTGATGGCGCCATGAATACCAGGATTCGGGAAAGCCATGACACAACAGCACCAGGGGGCCGTTGCCTCGCTCGGCGATATTGAGGCGGATGCCGTTGCTCTCGATCATTCGCTGACTTGGTTGGCCCATGCCTGCTCCTCGCTTCGGAGTTCTTGCAAACGTTCAGGAGGCCATACTATCGGAAACAGCATATGCCGCCTATCCGTCGCAGCCCCGCGTCAGGCCGATTTGGCCAGCAATTCGTTTTGGCCTTCGCGCACGAATGTCTCGAAGGTCTTCGGCCTCGCGCCGCCGAGTTTTCGATCGTATCGGTCTCCACGAAGCGCGCTCGCTCCGGCTCTCAGGCGAGTCCGAGCTTGTAAAAATCCGTTGCCGTCTTCGAGAACAGCGCGATCTTCTCGGCCTCGCTGTATTGTGCAGCCAGCCGCTTGAAGGCGTTGAAGATCACCTGATAGCTGCACTGGCCTTTGTCCGGCGGGAAGTTGCTCTCGAACATGCAGCGGTCTGGCCCGAAGGCCTCGATGCAGGTCTCGGTATAGGGGCGCCACGCGGCGGCTGCCTGTTCGGACGAAGGCGGCTTCGGGCGCAGATGAAAGTCATAGCCGAGCAGGCACATTGCGAGCCCGCCGACCTTGACCACGACGTTCGGGCATTTGGCGATCTCCTGGATCGAGGCCTGCCACACCGGGAAGATTTCCTCGCGCCGGCCGGCATAGCCGCCGATGCCGATCGGGCCGCCGCAATGATCGAGCACGATTTTGGTGTCCGGAAACGCGCGGGCGAGGTCGGTGAGTTCACCGATCTGCGGATGAAACAGCCAGGCGTCGAAGCTGAGGCCGAGCGGCGCGAGGCAGGCAAAGCCCTTGCGGAATGTGCTGTCGAGTAGGAGCCCCTTGGGCCGCGTCGCATACATACCGGCCACGTTTGGATCGGCATCCCAGGCGGAGGAATGCCGGATGCCGCGGAAGCGGCCGTTGCCGGCGACGATCTCGGCTTCCAGCACCGCCTTCGCGCCGTTGCCGAGCAGGAGATTGACATGGCTGACGATGCCGGCGCAGATCGCGGTCTTGCCATAGCCGCCGCTCGCGGCCATCGCCGCTACGCCATTGGCGAATTCGACCTCGCCGACGGGGCGAAATGCTTCCGGCCCGTGCGCGCGATACATCGAGCGGCAATCGACATAGACGGTCGCGATGATGTTGTGGCCGGAGGCAATATCCGCCGACATCTCTTCGATCATGTAGCGCAGCCCGCCGCGGTCCCAGAGATGATGATGCGGATCGACGATCGGACGCTCTGGGTCGATGATCTCCTCGGTGTGTAGCGCAAGCCAGTCTTCGCGCGGATCGGCGTAAAGCCCGCTTCTCGATGCGGGTGCAGTGCTGGCCATCAATTTCGCTCCCGTGGTTGTTATTGTTCGTCATTGCGAGCGAAGCGAAGCAATCCACGGTTCCTTTGCGGGGCCAGGGATTGCTTCGCTACGCTCGCAATGACGGCAGTAGGCATTCGCGCTCTCGGTTCACACCCCATCGAGAATGATCACCGTCGGCGTGCCCGGCAGCGTGTCGCGCGATATCTTCAGCGTTCGCTCGGTGCGCTGGTCGATGACGAATTGCTGGCCGATCAGGCGCATGAATTCGTCGAGCGGGGTGGCGAAGCGGTGCATCGGCAGCACCACCGAGGCGCGCAGCCGCCGCGTGATGTCGGAGACGCCGTCGAGCGACATCGTGTAGGTGCCGTCGATAGGCACCATGACGATGTCGAGCCGGCCGATTGCCGCGAAATGCGTCTCGTCGAGCTTGTGATGCAGGTGGCCGAGATGGCCGATGCAGAGGCCAGCCACCTCGAAGATGAAGATCGAGTTGCCGTCCTTGATCATCTGGCCGCCAGAGTCCTCGCCATAGTAGCGGCGGATATCGGTGGTCACGTTACGGATGTAGACGTCGCCGACCCGCGTTGCGACATGCGCGGCCTGACCGTTCTCGCCCCAGCCGTGCAGGACGTGCGGAATCTTGGGGTCCGGAAACAGCGTGTAGTGCGTCGAATGCGCCCGGTTCATGGTGACGACATCAGGTAGCCGGCCGGTCCGGTAGGCGCCGTTGAAATCGGTCGCGATCCGCACGCCCTCTGGCGTGTCGATATAGTAGGTTGAATGCCCGACATAGGTGATCGCGACGTGTTCCTGCTTCGCGGCGACGCGCCGAAGGCTGACCGGTACCGCGCGGGGCGGCGCGTTCGCCATGGCGAGACACTCGCTGCGCAACGGCTGCTGGGCGGCTGCGGGGAGGATCACCGAACCGAGGAAGGCAATGGCGACTGCAAGGGATCGCGACATGGCATGACCCGTCTGCGGCAAAGGCTACTTATGACACTGTATCGCCGAATTCTGGAGCCGTCATGAGGACATTCACGCACGGCTGCGCGGCGGATTTGCTTCATCAGTGGGCAGCCATGCCATAGTGTGAAATTTCCACCCGGGAGTTCGCCTTGACTGAAAATGCCCCCGCCGCCTCTGCCTCGCGTGCCCCGTCGTCGAGACGGCTGGAACCAATGCGTCAGGTCGATGCCGGCGTTCTCAACATTGCCTATTACGAGGCGGGACCCGCAGATGGCCCGGCCGTGATGCTGATGCACGGCTTCCCCTACGACATTCACTCCTATGTCGACGTCGCGCCGCAACTGGCCGCACAGGGCTGCCGGGTGATCGTTCCCTATTTGCGCGGGTGCGGCCCGACCCGATTTCTCGATCACGCGACGCCGCGCTCGGGCGAGCAGGCGGCGATGGGTGCGGACATGATGGCGCTGATGGACGCGCTTCGCATCCAGCGCGCGGTGTTCGCAGGCTACGATTGGGGTGGCCGCGCGGCCTGCGTCGGCGCGGCGCTGTGGCCGGAGCGCTGCATCGGCCTGGTGTGCGTCAACAGCTATCTGATTCAGGATATTGCCAACGCCATGGCGCCGCTGCGGCCGGAGCGGGAGGTGCCGCTGTGGTACCAGTATTATTTCCAGCTCGATCGCGGTCGCGCCGGTCTTGCCGCCAACCGGCGCGGGATCGCCAGGATATTGTGGGCGCAATGGTCGCCGAACTGGCAGTTCGACGATGCCTGCTTCGAGCGCACGGCGATCGCCCACGACAATCCCGATTACGTCGATGTCGTGATCCATAGCTATCGCCACCGCTTCGGCCTTGCCGAAGGCGATCCGCAATATGCGGATGTCCAACGCAGACTGGCGGCGTTGCCTCCTATCACCGTGCCCACGATTACGTTGGACGGCGCAGGCGATGGCGTTGCGCCGGCAACCGATGGCACTTCCAGCGCGCCAAAATTTAGCGGCCGCCGGGTTCATCGCGTGGTGCCGCGCGCCGGCCATAATCTGCCGCAGGAGGAGCCGGAAGCATTCGCGGCGGCTGTCATGGAGCTGGTCCGCGCCTAGGTCGACTTTGCCGCATGGTAAGCCGCGTCGAAAACCGTCATCCTTCCGATACAAGTCCTCCGAGAAGGACGGAAATTTCACGGGGCGGAACTCCATGATAAAGCGCCGCGTCTTGCTTGCGATCTGGCTTGCGTCCTTCGCCTTTGTCATGCCGGCCTCGGGCGAGGAATTTCCCAACCGTCCGATCACCTGGGTGGTGCCGTTCGCGCCGGGTGGCATCACAGACACGACCTCGCGCATCGTCGCCGAAGAAATGGCGAGGACGCTCGGTCAGTCGGTCCTGATCGACAACCGTGGCGGCGGCGGCGGGACGGTCGGCACCGAACAGGTGGCGCGCGCCAAGCCCGATGGCTACACGATGATCTACGGCACGCAGGGCACGATGGCGGCCTACGTGTCGCTGCGCAAGAACCTGCCTTACGATCCCTTGACGAGTTTTCTGCCGGTGCACCTGGTCGGCGAAAGCCCGAACCTGTTCGTGGCCTATCACGATGCACCGTACAATTCGGTGCCGGAGTTCATCGCCTACGCCAGGCAGAATCCGGGCAAGGTAACGTTCAGCTCTTCCGGCGTCGGCACCGCGACGCATCTGGTCGCCGAATTGTTCAAGACGGTGGCCGGCATCGACATGCTGCACGTGCCTTATAAGGGTAGCGCGCCGGCGCTGAACGACATGATTGCCGGCCGCGTCGATGTCATGTTCGACTATCCGGTCTCGGTCGGCCCGCATGTCGAGGCCGGCAAGCTGAAGGTACTGGCCACGACCGCGCCGGAGCGTCTGCGCGCATTCCCGAACGTGCCGACCATGGCCGAACTCGGCATGAAGAACATGACCACGCAGAGCTGGTCCTCGATCATGGTGCCGGCGGGAACGCCTGCGCCCGTCGTCGACCGGCTGGCGGCGGCCGCGCATGCCGCGCTGACGTCGGAGCGCGTGCGCACGCATTTCGAAAGAGTCGGCACCCGCCCGATGATGCAGCAGAAGGCGGAGATGATCCCGTTCATCGAGAAAGAGATCGCGCGCTGGGGCGATGTGATCGCGCGGGCAGGGCTGGAGAAGCAGTAATTTGCAGTGCTGTTCGTTTCAGCGTCTCGACTCAAAGGGTGATCAATAAAGTCAGGCGCTTTGGCATCTAGCTCGTCATGCCCGGCCATGACGAAGGAGAGCGGCGTTCAATCCCGCCGCGGACTGATCTTCCACGTTGCGGCCAGAATGGCCACGGTGATCGCGCCGCTGATCGCGGCGGCGACTGGGATGGTAACAGCGAGCGCTGCGGTCGCGGCCCAGCCGATCGAGCAGAACGCTTCCGAGAATGTCGCGAGTCGCGACGAGGTCTGCCGGCGGCGGAATTGGCTGCGTCTCGCCTGGACGCGGAACCAGAGCTGGATCGCAGCGGCAGAAACAGTCGCGATGATGACGCCGAGCGCGGTGACGGCCGCCTGCGCGAGCGAAGCAAACGCCAGCGCAGCGATCAGCGGCGTGAAGATCACGCCGATCACGATCAGCACCACCTCGATCTTGGCACGGGCCACGCGCGACGGCGGCAGCGGCGCGGTCGCGATCAGGTCGGCGGCATCCTCGCCTGAGACCGTCAGCCAGGCGAGACCGCCGGCGAGTTGGCCCGCCGCCATCACGATCACCGGCGTGATCAAGACGATCGCATCTGAGCTTTCCGAAAAACTTCGCCACAGCATCAGGGCGGGCGGCACCAGATAGAGCAGCTGCATCAGGCTCTGCGACAGCAGCCACGGGTCGCGCCGCAGCAGCAGGAATTCCTTGGCGCGCAACGCCTGCTGCCGCGAACCGCCGCGAAACGCGGTCGCTCCGGGAGCGCGGCGGGTCGGGCGTGCGGTCGCTGCGACGCTGACGACGGTACCGGCAAATTTCGGCGAGAAGATCGCCATTACGCCGCCGAGCAGCACGAGCCCGCCGGCAAGCAGCAGCGACAGCACCGCGCCATCGCCGATCGCCGCGCGGGCCGGCCACCACAGCGGGCTGTCGAGCGCGGGCGCATAAGCCGCCGCAGCATCCGAGGTCAGGACGGCGAATCGAGAGAGCGTTCCGTAGGAAAGGATCGCCGCGACCTGGAGCGCGATGATGAAGCCGGCGCCGATGACGGCGGCCAGGACCTGCGCCACGAGCCGGGTGCGACTGGGGCCGATCAGCCGGAATAGCAATACCGTGATCGCGATCGCAACGGCTGCGGCGGTGAGACCAATGGCTACGACCACGCCGAACGTCGAGAGCCATCTTATGCCGCCGCCGATCGCGAGGACATCGACGAAGGGGGTGGACAGCAACAGCGCCATCGCCGTGACCGACAGCGCGATCGCTGCGATCCGCACCGAGAACACGTTGGCGAGGTTCGCCGGCGACGACATGATGAGGTCGAGATCGGCGCGGGCGTAAAACACCCGCGTCACGGATTCTATGGCTTGCGACAGCATCAGGGCCCAGGCCAGGAAGATGGTGGCCGTGATGACGATCAGCTCCGGCTTGCCGAGCGGAAGCTGCAAGTCTGCGAAGCGGCCGATCACCGCATAGGCCGGCAGGTGCATGATGGCGGCAAACGCGATCAGGGCGATGATGGCGCGCTTTCGCTTTCCCCGGCTGCCGGTCATCATCGCCAGCCATTCACGCGAGGCCAGCCGGATTTCGTGCCGGGCAAACCAGGCGAGCGCCGCAGTCGCGCTCATGCGGCCGCCGCTTCCGCGTCGACCAGCGCGATGAACATGTCTTCGAGGCTGGTGTCGGTGCGGCCGTTCTGCTGGCGCAATTCGGCGAGCGTCCCTTCGGCCACCAGCCGGCCGGCGGCAATGACGCCGATGCGGTCGGCCATCCGCTCTGCGACTTCGAGAATGTGCGTCGTCATGATCACCGTGCAGCCGGAACGGACGCGCTCCCCGAGCAATCCCTTGACGTGACGCGCCGACAGCGCGTCGAGCCCGGTTAGGGCTCGTCCAGGATGATCAGCCGCGGGTCGTGGACCAGCGCGCCCGCCAGGGCAACCTTTTGCCGCATGCCCTTGGAAAATCCTCGCAGCGGTCATGCAGATGCGGCTCGAGCCCGAGCGACACCAGAAGCGCTTGCGCCGCCGGCGCGGAGACCGAGGGATCGATGCCCCAGAGCCCGGCGACGAATTCGAGATATTCCAGCGGCGTCAGCTTGTCATAGATCATCGGCTCGTCGGAGACCCAGGCCATGATCTGCTTGGCGGCGACGGGATCGGCGAGCGCGTCGATGCCCAATATGGAGACCGAGCCGGCGTCGGGCCGCAACAGACCGGCGACCATGCGCAATGTCGTGGTCTTGCCGGCGCCATTGGGGCCGAGCAGGGCGTAGAATTCGCCCGTGCGAACGGTCAGGTCGAGCGCGTCGACCGCGGGGCGGTCAAAACGCTTCGTTAACCCTCGCACCTCAAGCGCCGATACATCTGATTTCATGATGACGGGACGGTCCGGTTTCGCTTTGTCGTTCAGGGAACATGGACCGAAGAACTTTCGTCGCGGTGAATCGCTTGGCCCAAATCGTCCGAACCCCGCAACTTCCCGGGGCTGCGGCATTTCTCCGCAATTGTTAACGGCGGGGCGAGCAGCGCTTTGTTGACAGGGGTCGGCGCTTTGGGCTCAATGCAGCGGGACATATGCAGCGCTCGGCATCGTTGATGCTCGATAGCGTGTAGACACAAGATGCGAAAAAGGCGATCGACAGAATCGCCTGGCATCGGGGAGGAAAATGATGCTGGACTTCGTTCAGCAGCTGGTGAGCGGCATCGCGCTCGGCTGCGTTTACGGCCTGATCGCGCTCGGTTTTGTGCTCGTCTACAAGGCAACCGAGGTCGTCAATTTCGCCCAGGGCGATTTGATGATGCTGGGCGGGTTCTTCGCCTTCACATTCATCGGCATGCTCGGTCTCAATTACTGGCTTGATTCGCCGGCGCGGTCGCGGCCATGGCGCTGTTCGGCATGCTGGCCGAACGCGTGGTGGTGCGCCCGATCCTGGGTTATCCGCAGTTTTCCATCATCATGGCGACGATCGGGCTCGGATACTTCCTGCGCTCCATCGTCGGCATGATCTGGGGCACCGATGATTTCAAGATCGAAACGCCGTTCAGCGAGGGTGTGCTGCGGATCGGTTCGCTGGTGCTGGCCTATGACAAGCTATCGGTGATCGCCGCGACGATGATCCTTTGCGCGCTGCTGTATCTGTTCTTCAACCGCACCACGCTCGGCACCGCGATGCGCGCCAGTTCGGAGAACATGCTGGCCGCCTATTACATGGGCATTCCGGTCAAGCGCGTGGTGTCGATCGTCTGGGCGATCAGTGCGGCGGTTGCGACCGCCGCCGGCGTGCTGCTGGCGCCGATCACCTTCATTCACTCCAACGTCGGTCTCGTGCTGGGCCTGAAGGCGTTTCCCGCCGCCGTGCTCGGTGGCTTCGGCTCCATCCCCGGCGCCGTGGTGGGCGGTGTGCTGATCGGCGTGATCGAGAGCATGGCCGGCTTCTACCTGCCGCAAGGCTGGAAGGACGTCGCGCCCTACATCGTTCTGCTGGCGGTATTGCTGCTCAAGCCCGAAGGCCTGTTCGGCGTTCACCTGCGCAAGAAGGTCTAGGGGGCAGTCATGCGCTTTATGTTCAAGACCGATTATGAAGACGACATCAAGCTGTTTCCGCACAGCGGCTACATCGTCACCTACGGCGTTCTGCTTGCGTTTCTGCTGATCGCGCCGTTCGTGCTGTCCAGCTATATCGTCAGTCAGCTGGTTTTCGTCTTCATCTACGCCACCGTCGGCGTCGGGCTGATGATCCTGACCGGCTTCACCGGGCAGGCGTCGCTCGGCCATGCCGCCTTTCTCGCCATCGGCGCCTATTCCGCGGCGTACCTGCAGCAGTTCAACGTACCTTTCCCGGTATACTTTCTCGTCGGCGGATTGCTGACAGGCGTCGTCGGCGCGATGGTCGGATTCCCGGCGCTGCGACTGCAGGGCATCTATCTCGTGATCGCGACGATTTCCTTCGCCTTCATCGTCGAGGAAATCCTGGCGCGCTGGGAGAGCGTGACCCACGGCAACGAGGGCATGCGTGTCAAGGCCCTGCAACTGCTCGGCACCACGGTGTCGCGCGACAGCCCCTCGTTCTACTACCTCTGTCTTGCAGTGCTGTTCCTGACCATCATCGGCACGCTCAACCTATTGCGCTCGCCGACCGGCCGCGCCTTCGTGGCGATTCGGGACAGCGAGACCGCGGCCCGCAGCATGGGCGTCAACGTCTCGCTCTATAAGGTCAAGTCGTTTGCGATCAGCGCCGCCATCACCGGGTTCGCCGGTGTCCTGTTCGCCCACAAGCTGTCGTTCATCAGCCCGGAAATGTTCACGCTGCAGCTCTCGATCGAGTTCATCATCGTGATCCTGATCGGCGGCGCGTTCAGCCCGCACGGCGCGGTGCTGGGCGCGATCTTCATCGTCATGATCGATCCGTTCCTGACCTATCTGAAGGACGACCTGCCCGGCATCATCGCGGGCGTCGCCGCAACCTTCGGCGCCAACAGCGTGACCGCCATGAAGATTCATAGCAACGTCGCCGCCATTGCATCCGCCAACGGTTTGAAGGGTGCAATTTACGGGGTGATCATCGTGCTGTTCGTGCTGTTCGAGCCGCTCGGTCTGTACGGACGCTGGCTGAAGATAAAGCTCTTCTTCCAGCTATTCCCGCTCTACAAGCGCGCCACCTTCAAGCGTCAGAAGATCTACGTGAAATCGGAGCGGAACCGATGAGTTACTTCCGTGCTGAAGACCTGTCCCTGCATTTCGGCGGCCTCAAGGCGGTCGATTCCGTCAGCTTCGCCGTGGAGAAGGGCGAGATCCTCTCGATCATCGGCCCCAATGGTGCGGGAAAGAGCTCGATCTTCAACCTGATCTCGCGCATCTACCCGCCGACCTCGGGCAGGATATTTTTCGAGGACCAGGACATCACCAATCAGCCGGCCTACGAGATTGCCGGGCTCGGCATTGCGCGCACCTTCCAGAACATCGAACTGTTCGAGAATGCGACCATGCTGAGCAATCTGCTGGTCGGCCGTCACAGGCACTCCACCACGCAGCTGTGGCAGGAGCTGTTGTTCCTGCCGAGCGTGCGCGGGAGCGAGAAGGTCCACCGCCGCCGCGTCGAGCAGGTGATCGAATTCCTCGACCTCGAAGCCTACCGCGACAAGCTGATCTCGGGACTTCCCTACGGCGTGCGCAAGGTGATCGAGCTGGCGCGCGCGCTGTGCTCCGAGCCGAAGCTGATCCTGCTCGACGAGCCGTCGTCCGGGCTGAACGTCGAGGAGACCGACGACATGTCGTTCTGGATCCGCGACATGAAGACCGAACTCGGCATCACCGTCTTGATGGTCGAACACGACATGACGCTGGTCAATCGTGTCTCCGATCGGGTGATCGCGCTCAATTACGGCCGCGTGCTCGCGATGGGGTCGCCTTCGGAGGTGCAGCGTCATCCCGACGTCGTTGCAGCCTATCTCGGCGCATGAGGACGATGCCATGAGCGCTTCCGACATCATCCTCAAGCTCAGCAACATCGAGAGCTATTACGGGCCGATCATGGCGATCCGGGGCATCAGCCTCGAGGTGCCGCGCGGCCGCATCGTCACCTTGCTCGGCGCCAACGGTGCCGGCAAGACCACCGTGCTCAAGACCATTTCCGGCATTCTCGATCCCCAGAAGGGTTCGATCGAATTTTGGGCAAGCCGATCCAGCGCATGGAGGCCGACAAGATTGTGCGGCTCGGGCTGAGCCATGTGCCGGAAGGGCGCGAGGTGTTTCCGTTCCTGTCGGTGCGCGAGAACCTGATGATGGGCGCCTATCCGCGCAAAGATCGCGACGGCGTCGCCGAGGATATCGAGCGCGTCTACGGGTATTTCCCGCGGCTGAAGGAACGCATCAACCAGCCGGCCGGGCAGCTTTCCGGCGGTGAGCAGCAGATGCTGGCGATCGGCCGCGCGCTGATGAACCGTCCGACCCTGCTGCTGCTGGATGAGCCGTCGCTCGGGCTGTCGCCGATCCTGGTGAGGGAAATATTTACCATCATCAAGCGCGTTAACGAAGAGCAGGGCATGTCGATCCTGCTGGTCGAGCAGAACGCCAAGGTCGCGCTGGAGACCGCGCATTACGGCTATGTGCTGGAAATCGGCCGCGTCGTCATGAACGACACCTGCGAGCGGCTGATGAATTCAAAGGACATCCAGGAATTCTATCTCGGCGCCAAGGAAGAGGGCGCCCGCGGCGAACGGCGGTGGAAAAAGAAGAAGACCTGGCGTTAACCGTCGCAGTCAAAAGCATGGCGTTCAGAACGAGTTAGAGCTAGATTCAGGCCCTGCTTCAAGAAAGCAAGACCGGTTGCCAAGACCGGCACCTGAGGCAGGCGACAGAGGGAGGAAGAGAGCATGGCCAGACCGGCAGTGCTGACGGTCGCCGACACGATCGCGAAGAGTTTTCTGCTGTCCGTGGAAACCCGCGGCGACAGGCCTGCGATCCGCGAAAAGAAATTCGGCATCTGGCAGCCGACCAGTTGGCGCGGGTGGCTGCAGATATCCAAGGACATCGCCTTTGGCCTGCATGCCACCGGCTTCCGGCCCGGCGACGTCGCCTCGATCATCGCCAATGCCGTTCCGGAATGGGTGTTCGCCGACATGGGTATCCTGTGCGCCGGCGGCGTTTCATCCGGAATCTATCCAACTGACTCATCCGTCCAGGTCGAGTATCTGATCAACGATTCCTCGACCAAAGTGATCTTCGCTGAGGACGAAGAGCAACTCGACAAGATCCTGGCGTGCCGTTCGCGGTGCCCGACGCTGCAGAAGATCGTCGTGTTCGACATGGAAGGCCTGAGCGGCTTCAACGATCCGATGGTGTTGTCGTTGGCCGAATTCATCGCGCTCGGCCGCAACCACGAACAGGGCAATGAGGCGCTGTGGGACGAGATGCTCGGAAGCCGCAGCGCAGGTGATCTCGCCATCCTCGTCTACACGTCGGGCACGACGGGGCCGCCGAAGGGCGCCATGCATTCCAATCGCAGCGTGACGCATCAGATGCGCCATGCCAACGACCTGTTTCCGTCCACCGATAATGAAGAGCGGCTGGTGTTCCTGCCGCTCTGCCATGTCGCGGAGCGGATCGGCGGCTATTACATCTCGCTGGCGCTGGGATCGGTGATGAATTTCGCCGAAAGCCCGGAAACGGTGCCGGACAATCTGCGTGAGGTGCAACCGACCGCCTTCCTCGCGGTACCGCGGGTCTGGGAGAAGTTCTATTCCGGAATCACGATCGCGTTGAAGGACGCGACCGCTTTCCAGAACTGGATGTACCGCAACGCGCTCGCCATCGGCAATCGCGTGACCGAGTACAAGCTGCAGGGCGATACGCCGCCGCTGTCGTTGCGGCTCGCCAATAGCGCGGCCTATTATCTGGTGTTCCGCAATATCCGCCGCATGCTCGGGCTCGACCGTTGCCGGCTGGCGTTCACCGGCGCGGCGCCGATCGCGCCGGATTTGATCCGCTGGTATCTCGCGCTCGGCATCGACATGCGCGAGGTCTACGGCCAGACCGAAAACTGCGGCGTCGCCACCGTGATGCCGCCCGATCGCATCAAGCTCGGTTCGGTCGGAAAGTCGGCCCCTTGGGGCGAGGTGGCGATTTCACCGCAAGGCGAAATCCTGATCCGCGGCGATTTCCTGTTCATGGGCTATCTCAACCAGCCGGAAAAGACCGCGGAGACCATCGATGCCAAGGGATGGCTGCATACCGGCGACGTTGGTTCGATCGACAATGAGGGCTTCGTCAAGATCACCGACAGGATGAAGGACATCATCATCACCTCGGGCGGCAAGAACATCACGCCGTCGGAAATCGAGAACCAGTTGAAGTTCTCGCCTTACATCTCCGATGCCGTGGTGATCGGCGACAAGCGGCCGTACCTGACCTGCCTCCTCATGATCGACCACGAGAATGTCGAGAAGTTCGCGCAGGACCACGACATTCCCTTCACCAACTACGCGAGTCTTTGCCGTGCGCCCGAAATCCAGGACTTGATCCAGCGCGAGATCGAGGCGGTCAACGTCAACTTCGCGCGCGTCGAAACCATCAAGAAGTTCTTCCTGATCGAGCGCCAGCTTACTCCCGAGGATGAGGAGCTGACGCCGACCATGAAGCTCAAGCGCAGTTTCGTGAACAAGCGCTACGCGGCCGAGATCGACGCCATGTATGGCGACCGGGCGGTGGCGTAGCCAACGGGTACTTGAAGCTAAATTAAGGAAGCGGCGAAGGACAAGAAGGCCCTACCCTTCGCTCAACACGGGCCAACAAGGAGGATATTGCAATGTCGAAATCGTTTAGGGCGTTGGGCCTTGCGGTGAGCGCCCTTGCGCTGACCCAACTGCCGGCCGCAGCCCAAACCAAGGTTACCAATGAAGGCATCTCGGCAACCGAGATCGTCGTTGGTACCCATCAGGACCTGTCCGGCCCGATCAAGGTCTGGGGCGTTCCGGTTTCCAACGGCATGAAGATGGCCGCCGAGGAGATCAACGCGGCCGGCGGCATCCACGGCCGCAAGATCAAGCTGATCCTGGAGGACAGCGGCTATGATCCGAAGCGCGCCGTGCTGGCGTCGCAGAAGATGGTCGAGCGCGACAAGATCTTCGCCATGGTTGGCCCGATGGGATCGCCGACGGTACTCGCCGCGCAGGACATTCTGTTCGATGCCGGCGTCTTGCAGCTGTTCCCGCTGACGGCCGCCGAATTCACCTTCAAGTTCGATCCAGCGAAGCCGCAGGAGCGATTGAAGTTCAACAACCTGCTGCCTTACGTCGAGAGCACGCGCGCCGCCGTCAAATATATGCTGGAGACGAAGGGCTTCAAGAAGCCCTGCATCCTGCATCAGGACGACGAGTACGGAAAGAACGTGCTTGACGGCTTCACGCAGCAGGTGACCGCGATGAAGCTGCAGCCGGCTTCGGTGACGAGCTACAAGCGCGGCGCCTCCGACTTCAGTGCGCAGATCGCCAAGATGAAGGCCGACGGCTGCGATGTGGTCGTGCTCGGCACCGTGATCCGCGAGACCATCGGCGCCATGGGCGAAGCCAAGAAGCTCGGCTGGGACGTCACCTTCCTCGGCGCCACGCCGACCAACGTGCTCGAAGTGCCGGCGCTCGGCAAGGAAGCAGTCGAAGGGCTCTACGCGGCTTCCGGCTTCGAAATCCCGTACGAAGATACGGCGAAGGGCAAGGTCAAGGATTGGCTGACCAACTACAAGAAGATGTTCGGCACCGACGCCAACACGCAGGCGATCATCGGTTACAACGCCATGATGACCTTCGCGTTCTACGCCAACAAGGCTGGCAAGGACTTGACCGGCCAGAAGATGATGGACGCGCTGGAATCCGGCGATAAATTCCTCGACATCTTCAACTCGCCGCCGACCAAGTTCTCCAAGACCGACCACCTGGCCAACACGATTACCCAGGTCCAGCAGATCAAGGGCGGCCGCTGGGTGCTGGTCAAGGATGGCTTGATGTTCTGACCGAGCGCTACGCTTCAACAGTCAGAGGCTTCAACGACAAGGGGCTGCGCGAGATGATCGCGCAGTCCTTTACTTATGGATTTGCCGTCTCCGGTCGGAGCTCCGTCATTGCGAGAAGCGAAGCGACGAAGCAATCCATCTTTCCCCGCGGGGACGCATGGATTGCTTCGCTTCGCTTGCAATGACGGTTGTTTTTGGCCGGACCCAACTGAACAACAACGGGCTGCGCGATCGTCTCGCGCAGCCCTTGTTTGTTGTAATTGCACATCCGGTGTCGCGCTTGCGCGCACCCCTAGGATGACTTCGTCACTTCGGCCGGATCGCGTCGGCAGTGCCCTGGATGAAGGCCTGAAGCTTGGGAATGTCGGCCTCCTTCAGCTTGCCGGTGAAGTCAGGCATGCCGCGGTCACGGAACGGGCCCTTGAACACGATGTCCTTCAGGTTGGTGATGCTTTCGGGGGCAACATAGCCGAGGTTCCTGATATTGCCGCCCTTGTCGACGCCGGGCACGCCGTGGCAATTGGCGCAGGCGGCGACATAAATTGCGGTGCCTTCAGGAACATCCTTCGGATCGTACTTCACGCCCTGCAACAGCCCTTCGGTCTGGTACTTCACGAACGCCGGCAGCGGCGCCTTGCCGTCAATCGCGAAGGTGTAGACCGCGCCGGGGCTCTGCAGCTCGGTGGCCCGAATCCACTGGCCGATCACCCCGCCCCAACCGACGGCGATCGATACGTATTGCTGGCCGTCGATCATGTAGGTCGAGGCTGCCGCGACCACGCCAGTGCCGGTCGGGCTTTCCCAAAGCTTCTCGCCTGATGTAGCGTTGTAGGCGACGAAGCGTCCGTCGGCGGTGCCCTGAAACACCAGATTGCCCGCGGTGGTCAGCGTGCCGCCATTCCACGGCGCCACGTGCTCCACGCGCCAGGCTTCCTTTTGCTTGACGGGATCCCAGGCCAGCAGGCGGCCGAACGCCGGATTCTTGGGTGGCGTGGCATTGAGCAGGAAGCCGACATTCCAGCCCGTCGCGCTGGCGAACTTGCCGGGCTCCACCGCGTTGTGCGTGAAGGCCTTTTCCGGCGTGAGGTTGATGGGCACGCCCTGCGCCGGCAGGTAGACGAGACCGGTCTGCGGATTGAACGACATCGGATGCCAGTTGTGGGCGCCGGCCGGGCCGGGAATGCTGTCATACGCCGCGTCGCTTCGCGCTTCCTTCACCTCGATCGGGCGGCCATTGGCGTCGTAGCCGGTCGCCCAGTTGACGTCGACAAAGTTCTTCGCCGAGATGAACTTGCCGTTGGTGCGGTCGATGACGAAGAAGAAGCCGTTCTTCGGCGCGTGCAGGATTACCTTGCGCGGCGCGCCGTCGATATTGATGTCGGCCAGGATCATCGGCTGGGTGGCGGTGTAGTCCCAGTGATCGCCGGGCGTTTCCTGATAGTGCCAGGCATATTTTCCGGTATCCGCATCCAGCGCGACGATCGAGGACAGATAGAGGTTGTCTCCGCCGGCCGGGCTGCGGACTTTCTGATTCCAGGGTGAGCCGTTGCCGGTGCCGATATAGACGAGGTTCAGGTCGGGATCGAACGTGATGGTGTCCCAGGCCGTGCCACCGCCGCCGTTGATCCAGTATTTGCCGGCGGGATCCCAGGTCTTGGCTGCGGCCGCCATCGATTCATCTTCGAATGGCTTTGACGGATCGCCGGGCACGGTGAACCAGCGCCATGCCTGGTTGCCGGTCTCGGCGTCATAGGCGGTGACATAGCCGCGCGCGCCGTATTCCGCGCCGCCATTGCCGATCACCACCTTGCCGTTGAAGACGCGCGGCGCGCCGGTGATGGTGTAGGAATGCTCCTTGCTGGCGATGGTGTCCTTTTCCCAGACCACCTTGCCGGTGACCGCGTCGAGCGCGATCAGCCGCCCGTCATAGGCGCCGACGAACACCTTGCCTTTCCAGAGCGCGACGCCGCGATTGACGACGTCGCAGCAGCCCCGATAACCCTTCTCGCGATCGATCTTCGGATCGTAGGTCCAGAGCCGCTTGCCGGTGCGGGCGTCGATGGCGTGCACCACGCTCCATGATGCAGTCTGATACATGATGCCGTCGACCACGACCGGCGTCGCCTCGACGCCGCGGGAAGATTCGAGCGGATAGCTCCATACCAGTCCGAGCTTCTTGACGTTGTCGGCGTTGATCTTGTTGAGCTTGCTGAAATGGGTCTCGGCATAGTCGAGGCCGATGGTCGGCCAGTCGTTCGACGTCGCGGTGTTGGCCTTGATCGATGCGCCGTCGACCGCTGTGGTGACAGCCTTGATATGATCGGGCGATCCCTTGGCGGCATTCTGCGCCAGCGCGCCGCTGCAGGATAGCGTCAGGCCCAGCCCGATCGCGATAGCGGCCTGCACGAGGCGCGCGGATCGATGTGGAGCAAGGGCGATTTCAGGAAAAAAACGGCAAGCGGAATCAACGCGCGGCGAACGTATCATCTCATCCCCTCCAGTGATCTCTAGCGGATCTGCCGGGATGCTATGCCGGTGAGAAGGATCGCGTCAATCGAAGGCGGGTGCGAAATGAAAAAGAGAAAATTTGTATCGCCACGCTTTCGCCAACCGGAATGCAACGCACATCGAGGCTGCACCGCACCATGGCGATGACTCGAACGAAGATCAGGCAACGAAAGCAGATTGTTGTCGGCCGTCACGGTGCAACAGTTGCGCGCCGTCATTTGTCAGTCGGCAAGTTCAAAGGCCCGGCGTCGCGAAAGTGGCGAGACCGGAAGTAGCTAGAGAACTCACGACCACCGGCGCCGCAGGACGGCTTGATGCGTCGGCGAGCAGGGGCGCGTCGGCGTATCGCATCACGCGATGCTGGTCGATCACGAATGTCGGACGGTAGTTTCGCACGTCGGAATCCTCGACCATCGCCATGCGGCGGTTGTCGAGCGTCAGCCAGCGCCCATCCAGACGCGCGGCGGCGACGGCGTGATCTTCGCCATGGATGGTATCGTGCAGAACCACGATCCTGATATCGTCGGGCGCGATGCCGGCGCGGCGCAAGGCCACGAATTTCGCAATCGCGTAGTCTTCGCAATCGCCGCCGCCGCGCGCGAGCGTCGCGAGCGGGGACGTCCAGACATCGATCCGGCCATGTTGGGCGAGGTCGCCCATCGGCCTGATGGCGAGATTGATTGCGCGGTTGACCTCGCCGAGCCGGGCGCGGCCCTCGCGGAGCATGGCTGCATCGACGATCCCGAGGAATTTCAGCGCGGCCGGAGACACGCAGCCTTCACGGTCACCCTCGCACAGCGCAAGCTGCACCATTTCGTCGTCGAGACGGCGCTGTACGCCGAGCCATTTGTCGCGCAGTCCGCCGCCGGTGAGCGAGGATGCCGGAAGCCCGAACGGCTCGGCCGATCGCTGGACCAGCTCCGTCGAACCGGAGCCGCCCGGCGTTTCAGCCCGGAGGTCGGCCGGTGCGAACCAGGCCAAACCGCACGCGACGATGCCCGCACGCAACGCGCGCGAGTACACTGACAACCCCATCTGACGCCCCTTGTCCGGGCATCGGCGGGCTTGTACTGCCTGCTCGTGACCGGATCATTTCGCAGGGGGCAGATTGAGCGGGGGTGCTTTTGATCCGCTTAAAACCGGGACTTTCCGGCCGGAAAGCGCGAAACAGCCTGAAATTAGTCTCGCCGGCATATCGAAAATCTTATCGATCCAATTAAGGCTGCGGGACCGCTGCGGGCTGGCGTTTGCCTTAACTGTGCCTTATCGTTGATTTCCGGCTAACGTGGCTAATTCGCATCAGAATCGCCTAATCTGTTGGCCAGTTCGCACTTTTTGCCTGAAAGCGACGTCATGTCCGGCTGTGGAACCCGGAGGAAGACGTGATAAGTAAAAGCGCTGGATTTTATACTTCGAATACATAGAGTAGTGTTGTTTCGACCTCAAATTTATGAAATTATTGTTGTATTAATAACAAATGATACTAGTGGTGTACTGAATAATCTCCCGAAAAGCGACGTGTAGCGGCTTAGCCCAGTAAATTGCGCCCCATATAGATGGGTTCCGCAAAGGGCTGTCCAGTGATATGCAAGTTTAGACCTTTTAATATTGTATAAATATTAACCTTAGCGCCGATGGTGCCCTTTTGAGCTTGGCCGGTAAATTCACCGATCTGTTGACCGACGGCCAAGGTTCCCAATCTATTGGGCACATGCGTGTCGACAAAGTTTCGACACATGCGCCGTCCGACGCCATTATTGTTCCTGATGCCCATTTGCTCTTCACCGGCGATTTCAAGCGGTCGGGCGTCGACCTCATTCTCTCCGGCAATGACCGCGAACTCGTCCTGCAGGATTACTTCAAGGGCGAGAAGCGGGCGGCGCTGGCTTCGCCCGATGGCGCCCACCTCACCGGAGATATCGTCAACGCGCTGACCGGCTACACCCAGTATGCGCAGGTGCAGGCCGACGGCAGCGCGAGCGTCGCGCCCCAGGTGATCGGTCACGTCACCAAACTGGTTGGCAACGCGACCGCGATCCGCAACGGCGTCTCGATTATCCTGAACCAGGGCGAAACCGTCCACAAAGGCGACGTGGTGCAGTCGGGGTCGGATCTCGACGCTCGGCATCACCTTTATCGATGGCACCGTGTTCGGCCTCGCGTCGAACGCCAAGATGGTGCTGAACGAAATGATCTACGACCCGAACGGGTCGGACAACAAGTCGCTGCTCAGCCTGGTGCAGGGCACGATCTCGTTCGTCGCCGGCGCCACCGCCAAGAAAGGCGACATGAAGGTCGACACGCCGGTCGCGACCATGGGCATCCGCGGCACTGCGGTGCTGGTCGAGATCGATTTCGAAGTGCCTGGCCAGGGTGCCGCGCCGCCCGCGAAGTTCCAGGTGCTGGTCGAACCCGACGGCACCACCGGCTCCTATATCCTGTACGACAAGGCCACGCTGACCTGATCGCGACCGTCAACCGCGCCGGCACGCAGACCATCATCAACGGCCAAGGCGGCGTCAGCTTCCAGTCGTCGGTGCAACTGTCGCCCGATGCGCAGAAGATCATCACCGACGTCTTTTCGCTGAAGTTCAGCGACCTCAACAATCCCAATACCAAGCTGACGAGCAACTTCACCGACTCGATCGTTCCGGAAACGATCTTCGTCAAACTGACCGGCGGGGACATCATCCCCGTGACGGTGCAGTTGGTCAACGTCCCGACCGGGCCTGCTCCCTCCAGCACTCAGGGACCCGCCGACACGATCGAGCATGTTCCCGGACCGCCGGACGCTGCCGCTTCCGGCGGCGCCGCTACCGAACGGATCGATGTGACCGCGAGCTCCGCGCTCGACAGCATCTCCGGCACCGTCCACTATGCCGACGTCAACGCCGGCGACGTTCCGAGCGTCAGTGCGCAGTTTTCTTCCTTCACTTACCAGAACGCGCAGCAGGCCGACGTCACCGCGACGCTGACCGCGGAGCAACTGGCCGCGATCCAGGCGGTCGAAGTGCCGCTGACCGTGGTGCAGGATCCCAACGGCAAGAATATCGGCGCCGCGACCTGGACCTACAGCATCGCCGACGGCGCGTTCGACTTCCTGGCCTTCGGCGAAACGCTGACGCTGACCTATACGGCGCGGGTCGACAACAATTACGCACCGAACAACGAGACGACCTTCGTGCCGTTCACGATCGTGATCACCGGCACCAACGACAAGCCGACGATTTCGTCGACCGGCGGCGAAATCACCGAGCGGATCGGCACCGGCAACACGGCGGTCGACACCGTAACCGGCACCGTCGTCTTTACCGACCCCGATTTGACCGACCGTCCGGTCGTCAGCGCTGGTATCTCGAGCACGGATCCGTTCCGCTATTACGGTGCGCAAGGCAACGACGTCACCGCGACGCTGACGGCGGCGCAGCTCGCGGCGATCCTTGCCGTCCAGGTCCCGCTGACCGTGGTGCAGGCAGCGGGAAATTCCCACAACGGCTCGGCGACCTGGACCTACAGCATCGCCGACAGTGCGTTCGACTTCATCGCCGACGACGAGAGGCTGACCCTCAACTATGTCGCCAAGGTCGACGATGGCCACGGCGGCGTCATTTCCACGCCGATCACCGTGTCGATCCATGGCGCCGATGTCGTTGTTATCGGCACCAACGACGTTCCGACCATCGTCACGACCAGCGCCGCGTTCGCCGAATTGTCGAACGCCAGCCAACCGAACCCCACCGGATCCGGCGCGCTCCATACGGTATCGGGCAGCATCAGCTTCACCGATGTCGACCTGACCGACCGCCCGGTGGCGAGCGCGGCCTTTACCTCCTACACCTACAAGAACGCCGCAAATGCCAACTTCACGCTCACGGCCGGGCAACTCGACGCGGTGGACGCGGCGCTGACTGTGGTTCAGGCGGCCGGCAATACCAACAACGGTTTGGCGAACTGGACCTATAGCGTCCCCGACAGCGCGTTCGACTTTCTCGCAGATGGCGAGATGCTGACGCTGACCTACACGGCGACGGTCAATGACGGTCATGGCGGCATCGTTACCAAGCCGCTCACGGTTACGGTAACCGGCAGCAATGATACGGCTGCGATTACCAGTGCCCAGCAGATTGGCACGATCATGGAAATCGCCGGCGCTCGCGGTTCGTCGAGGCCGGATACTGCCAATGGCGCGATCAAATTCACGGATGTGGACTGGACTGATACGCATGCCGTGACGATCCTCAGCAGTGTCAGCGCGTCGGGCGTCGTGACCGGTCTGGCCAACGGCGCTGTCCAACTCACCTGGCTGTCGCTGGGCTCGCTGACGGATTCCACCCATGGCGCGACCGGTTCAAGGAGTTGGACCTTCTCGGCGCCAGATCATTATTTCGACTATCTCGCCGATAGCGAGACCGTGACGCTGACCTATACCGTTCAGGTCGACGACCATCACGGCGGCATCACCAGTCAGAAGGTTGCGATCACCGTGACCGGCACGAACGATGCGCCGGAAGTTGCGGCCGATGTTTCCGGGAACGCCGGATTGCATGCAATCGCCGAGCACCCAGGGGTCACCGGTTCAGCCACTTCTTGACCAAGCCGGCGGCTCGCTGACTTTCCGCGACGTCGATTTGAGCGACACCCATACATACGGCAATTCCAATCCGGCGTTCGCATGGCTGGATGCAAACGGCGCTCCCCTGACGCTGACCCTCGCTCAGAAGGGCGCGCTCACGGCAGCGAGCGTGTTCATTCTGACGCCGCATGACAGCACGGGCACCGGGTTCGGCTCGGTCGATTTCCACTACGGCGCCGCCGACACTAGCTTCGATTTCCTGGCCGTCGGCGAGAAGCTGACGATCACCTACGACATCACCGTTACCGACCAACACAATGTGGCCTCGACGCAGCCGGTCACGATCACCGTCACCGGTGCCAACGATGCGCCGGTCGCGGTTGCCGACACCGACATCGGCCATATCGTCGAGGCCGGTCACGATGCCTACAACAATGCGGTGCTCGGCATTTCGACCACGACGGGCGATGTGCTCGCCAACGATGCCGACGCCGACCTTTCCGATACCCACCAAGTCGTCGGTGTTGTCGCGGGAACGGTGAGCGGCGTGCTGTCGACCGGCGTGGGAGCGATGATCGCCGGTACCTACGGATCGCTGGTGCTCAACGCCAATGGCTCGTGGACCTACATACTGGACAACACCAATCCACTGACGAATGCCTTGGCGCAGGGCGCGCACGTCAACGACATCTTCAGCTATACCGAGTCCGACCATCATGGCGGCACATCGACGACCACGCTGACCATCGACATTACCGGCACCAACGACGCGCCGGTCGCCGCAGCCGACGTCAACGCCGGTGCTCCAGTGGTCGAACAGGGCGTTTCCGGCAACACGCCATTTGCCGGAACCAATGCTGCGACGGGCAACGTCCTCAGCAATGACTTCGACATCGATAACGGTGACGCCAAGAGCGTGCAAGGCGTCGCGAGTGGAGCGGCGTCCGGTCCCCGACGACGAACGTGGCTACGTCGGTCTCCGGAACCTACGGAAGCGTTACCATCGCCGCTGACGGCACGTGGACCTACACGCTCGATAACGGCCGTCCCGCGACGCAGGCACTGACCGCGGGTGAACACGTCTCCGACGTGTTCACCTACACCATCCATGACGCGCTGGGCTCGACGGCGTCTGCGACGCTGACGATCGATATCACCGGCACCAATGATGCGCCGTCGATCGTGGGTGAGGTAAATCCCCCCGCGCAGACCGTCGTGGTGGCCGCTCCGACCTCGCCGCTCGTGCTTGCCCCGGGCGTGAACGCAAACACGCTCGGGCTGAACACGGAAACGTTCGATGGCGTATCGGCGGGCACGTCATCGAACAACGGCGCCGGTCATGGCAATTTCTACAGCGCTGCGCTCGATGCCACCTTCTCGGCGTCTGGCAATGCTGGAATCGTTAATGGCTCCTCTTCGGTTACGGCGGCCCTGTTTATCGGGCCGTCACCCGGACACCAGGACACGACAAACTATTTGAGCATCGGCGGCAACGGCACCGAGACCATCACCTTTGCGTCGCAGAAAAACGCCTTCGGCCTTTACTGGGGGTCGCTCGATTCCTACAACACGATCAAGTTTTACGACGGAGCGACGCTTGTTGCCTCCTATACCGGCGCCGATATTTCTCCGCTTTTTCCGAACGGCAACCAGGGTTCATTCGTCTCAAACGGGTATGTGGAATTCTCCGGGCTGCATTCTTTCAACAAGGTCGTGCTCGGCAGTACCTCAAACGCATTCGAGATCGACAACATTTCCGCCGGAACCATTCCGCCGGCCATCCTTGCGCCAATCACGGGTACGCTCAGCGTCCATGATGCGGATATCGGCGATACATTGACGGCATTCGTGACCGGCAATGCCACGATCGAGTACAATGGATCGTCCGCGTTGCCGGGCGGCATAGCGCCGTTGCTGGCTGCCGGCAACGTGACGTTCGACAGCATGCTAAGCAACGGCGGAACGGCTGTCCTGCAGTGGACCTACCATCCGACCAATGCCAATCTCGACTTCCTGCATGCAGGCGATGTGCTGAAGATCAAATTCGTCGCAGAGGTCAGTGACGGCCATGGCCATACCGGAAGCCAGCCGCTAACCGTCACGCTCATCGGTGCGGCGAATGCATCGACCGTCAGCGCGGCCGGGCCCGTGATCGGAACCGACACGTTCAGCGTCACCGAACTTGGCAACGGCGTTATCAAGGTTTCCGGGCTCTATGTCAGCGATACCGACGTCACTGCATCGACCGACACATTCACGATATCTGCGGCAACCGGGAACGCGGGAAGTAGCGTAACCCCGTTGACAGGCTCGGGCTCGGGGGTAGCAGGGATCAATGCGACGCTGAACAGCGGCATTATCTACGATCCCCACAGCCCTCAGCCGCAAACCGATTCGGTCACCTTGACGGTCGCCGACAGCTTTGGCCATACCGACAGGGTTCATTTCATCTTCAACCAGGGTGGAACGGGACCGAACGTCGCCTTGACTGGCACGTCCGGCAAGGACGTCATTTTCGCGACCGGTCACACCGACACGTTAACCGGCGGGGTGAGCGCCGATCAGTTCGTCTTCACGCCGGAAACCAGCCCGAGCGCCGATACGATCATGGATTTCACGACGGGAGTGGACCATATCGATCTCCGGGGGTTCTCGTTCGTGGATACCTCCGATATCGCTACCTGGCTTGGCAGTCATGCGGCGGCATCCGGCGTCGACACGCTGATCACGCTCAATAATGGCGACAGCATCACCCTTAAGCACGTCGCCGTCGCCAGTCTGCATGCGAGCGACTTCATCGTATCGCCGCATCACTAAACTAATATGGGCTTCGCCATTCGTGCTAGCTCCGTGATGCCGAGGCCACCTTCTGGCTTGCGTGGCGCTGCCAGTTAGGCGAACAATCGAAAGCCATGAAGCAACTCCGGGCCTTACCGAGGTGGTTCAAGCGGCGCATCGGCTATGCGCGGCTGGCGTGCCTTGCGCTCCTGATCGGGTTTGCCGCGTTGCGCGTTCTCGATCCGGCGCCGGTCGAGGAAATTCGCGTCAGGACTTTTGACGCTTTCCAGCGCATCGATCCGCGCAAGAAGACCGCGCGGCCGGTCACCATCGTCGACATCGACGACAAGAGCCTCGAAAAGCTCGGGCAGTGGCCATGGCCGCGCACCCGGATTGCGGACCTCATCACCGAACTGACCCGGCTTGGTGCGGTCGTGATTGCGTTCGACGCGGTGTTTTCGGAGCCCGACCGGCTCAATCCCGCTGATGCGGCCGACACCTTCCGGAATCTCGACGAGGAAACCCGCGCCCGGCTGCGGGCGCTGCCGAGCAACGATCAGGTCTTTGCCGACGCCATCAAGGCTTCCCGCGTCGTGCTCGGCGAATCCGGGCTGCCGGAGGAGATCGCCCCGCTTGACAAGGCGCTGCCGGTCACCGGGCTTGCGATGCTGGGCGAGGAGCCGCAACGCTTCATGTTCGATTTCCCCGGCCTGTTGCGCAACGTGCCGGTGCTGGAGCACGCCGCCGCCGGGCGGGGCCTGTTCACGATCAAGCCCGAGCGCGACGGCATCGTGCGGCGGGTGCCAATGATCATGCAGGCGCAGGGCCAGACCATGCCGTCGCTGACGTTCGAGATGCTGCGGGTCGCCACCGGCTCGGGCACGATCCTGATCAAGGCCGAGAAGGCCGGCATCAAGAGCATCGGCATCAAGGGGCTTCAGATTCCGACCGACCATAATGGCCAGATCTGGGTCCACTATGCCCGCAACGATGCCTCCATCTATGTGCCCGCGATCAATGTGCTGCAGAAGAATGTCGCGCCCGACATGATCGCCGGCAAGCTGGTACTGATCGGCACCTCCGCGGTCGGCCTCAACGACATTAAGACCACGCCGGTATCGCGTGCCATGCCCGGCGTGGAGATCCACGCCCAGGTGCTCGAGACCACGCTGACCGGCGAGGTGATTTCGCAGCCGATCTACGGCATCGCCGTCGAGTTCACCACCGCGCTTCTGTTCGGGCTTCTGGTGATCGCGTTTGCGCCGCTGTTCGGGCCGGTCACGCTGGTTGCTCTCGGTGCGGCGTTTGCGATCGGGCTGATCGGGACGTCGGTGTATTTCTACGCGCAGCACCGGCTGCTGATCGATTTTACCTATCCCTGATGTCGACCACGTCGATCTATCTGACGCTGATCTTTGCGAGCTTCGTGCGCGAACAGGCGCAGCGCCGGCAGATCCGCTCGGCCTTCGGACAGTATCTGTCGCCGGCGTTGGTCGAACAGCTCGCGCAGTCGCCGGAAAAGCTCGTGCTCGGCGGCGAGGAGCGCGAGATGACCATCATGTTCTCCGACATGCGCGGCTTCACCTCGATCTCGGAAACCTACAAGAGCGATCCGCAGGGCCTCACCGCGCTGATGAACCGTTTCCTCACGCCTTTGACCAACGCCATCCTCAACCGCAAGGGCACCATCGACAAGTACATGGGCGACGCCATCATGGCGTTCTGGAACGCGCCTCTCGACGACAAGGACCACGAGGTCAATGCCTGCGAGGCGGCGCTCGACATGCTGGAGCGCGTCGACGAGCTCAATCAGGCGCGCGAGCAGGAGGCAAAGGAAGAGGGGCGGCCATTCATTCCGCTCAATGCCGGCATCGGGCTCAATACCGGCACCTGCGTGGTCGGCAACATGGGCTCCGACATGCGCTTCGATTATTCGGTGTTCGGCGACAGCGTCAATCTGGCCTCGCGCCTCGAAGGGCAGTCCAAGGAATACGGCTTTCCGATCATCGTCGGCTCGAAAACAGCGCTCGCGGTCAAGGACAGGTTCGCGATCCTCGAACTCGACTTCATCATGGTGAAGGGCAAGAAGGAGCCCGAGGTGATCTATGCGATCGCCGGGCGCGAGGATACCGCGCAGTCCGGCCGCTTTCAGCGGCTGCGCAACCTGACCATCGAAATGCTGGCCTGCTATCGCGCGCGCGACTGGGACGGCGCGCTGGCGGCCATCGAACGCGGCCGCAGGACCGACGAGGCAAATTCACTGGAGTTGCTCTACAGATTGTACGAGGCGCGGATCCGCGGCTATATCGAGAACCCGCCGCCGGAAGACTGGAACGGCGCCTTCGCGCTGCTGACGAAATGACGCAACGCGTCATGCGCGGGCTTGACCCGCGCATCCATCACCCTTCGCAAGAATCTGGCGAAGCGGATGGATTGCCGGGTCAAGCCCGGCAACGACGATTGAGTTCGTCCTATTCCCGACGACAGTGCCCTCACTCCAGCCCGATCGTTGTCAGATCCTGAAACCAGTGCTGCGCCTGCACGAACTTCTTGACCTTGGGCGACAGCGCGTGCGGGTTGGTGTCGTGCACCACCCAGACCAGCGTGGCGTCGTCGACGATCAGTGCGTGCGCCTGCGCCAGCAGTTCGTCCTGCTTGGTGACGTCGAAAGTCTGCTTGGCCTCGTCGATCAGCGCATCCACCTTCGGGTTCTTGTAGCCGCCCCAGTTGACGCCAACCGGCGCGATCTGGCCGGAGTGGAAGAAGCGGACGATGGCGTAGAGCGGATCTGACGTGACATAGGCGATGTTGTTGGAGGTGATGTTGGCGTTCATCTCGTCGGCTGCGCCCTTGCGCCAGGCCGTATATAATGTCTCGAGCTCCACCACCTTGAAGTCGATCTCGATGCCGATTTCCTTGAAACTCTGTTGCAGGAATTCGTTCATCGGCAGCGACAGCATCTGCCCGGTGCCGCCTTGCGCGATGATGAAGGTGGTCTTCAGCGGCTTTTCCTTGGAGTAGCCGGCTTCCTGCACGAGCTTCTTGGCGGCTGCGACATCATACTTCAGTTCGAAGCCCGGCTTGCCGAACCATGGGCTCGACGGATCTACTTGACCCTTGGCGGGTTTCGCCAAACCGTTCATCAGCCCGACCACGGCCTCGCGGTCGATCGCGAGATTGAGCGCCTTGCGCAGCCGGACGTCGGTCCAGGGCGAGCCGGGCAGCACGCTCAGATGATAATTCCAGACATGCGGCGTGACGTTGTCGACGATCTTCATGCCGGCGGATTTGAGCTGCGGCACCGCGTCAGGCGCCGGCGTCTCGATCAGGTCGACCTGGCCCGCCAATAGCGCATTGGTGCGCGTCAGCGCCTCCGGCATCGGGATCAGCACGATCTTGTCGGCCTTCGCAAGCCGATTCTTGTCCCAATAGTCGGCGTTCCTGGTGAGCTCGGCGAGTTCGCGCGGCACCAGCTTAGTCAGCTTGAACGGTCCGGTGCCCGAGGGCTGGCTGGCGAATTTGTCCCAGTCCTTGCCGAGCCTTTCATATTGCGTGGGACTGGAGACCAGGAACCACAGCATCTGGTAGGGGAAGAAGGAATCGACGGCCTTGGTCGTGATCTCGATGGTCGCATCGTCGATCTTGGCGTAGCTCGCCACCGAGGGCAGGCGGGTTTTCACTTGCGCGCTCTGGCGCTTGTCGAACTGCGGTGCCTTGTCATTGAGCACTTTGTCGAGATTCCAGATCACTGCATCGGCATTGAATTCGCTGCCGTCGTGGAATTTGACGCCCTTGCGCAAGGCAAAACGCCATTTCTTCTTGTCGTTGTCGTCTACCTTCCATTCGGTGGCCAGGCCCGGCACCAGTTTGCCCGGCCGGTCGGACACGTCCATCTCCCAGGCGACCAGGGGATCGTAGATCGTATAGGCCGAGAACTGGTAGGCTCCCCGCGCCGCGGTCGGGCTGGCCGGTGGTCAGCGGAATGTCCGCCATCGAAATGCCGTACCGCACAATGGTCTCCGCCTGCGCCGAAACCGCGGACAAGCCAACAGACAGACCTACGGCAAGCGCCGCGGCAGGAAGAAGCATCGAATTTCGGGTGCACATGAACTAAGCTCCAATGGGGGCGGCGTTGGAGCTGGAAAATGCAAGCTTGGTGCCAGACTAGGCATCGGACTTGCTCCTGCATGCGCGTTCACAGGGAGTTGCGCACGCAAACGCATAGCCTTGACGGAAGCGCGTCCTTTGGCATGGGCGTTGCATACGTTTGCATAAGAATTAGTCACCCCAAAGTTGGAAAAGGGATTTGCTGCATATGCGTAACGAGAAATCGAAGAAGACCGCCGCCGCGTGGCTGCTGGCAACGGCATTAGTCGTTGGATTGCCGCAGCTCGCAACCGCCGAAACCGTGCTGCGGATCGGCATGACGGCTGCCGATATTCCGCGCACACTCGGCCAGCCCGATCAGGGGTTCGAGGGTAACCGCTTCACCGGCCTCACGATGTATGACGGCCTGACGATGTGGGACCTGTCGTCGGCCGACAAGGCGAGCGTGATGATTCCCGGGCTCGCGACCGAGTGGAAGGTCGATGAGGCCGACAAGAAGAAATGGACCTTCAAGCTTCGCCCCGGCGTCACCTTCCACGACGGCTCGCCGTTCAATGCGGATGCCGTGGTCTGGAACGTCGAAAAGGTGCTGAAGCAGGACGCGCCGCAGTTCGATGCCAGCCAGGTCGGCGTCACCGCCTCGCGCATGCCGACGCTGGCCTCCGCCCGCAAGATCGACGACATGACGGTCGAGCTGACCACCAAAGAGCCGGACAGTTTCCTGCCGATCAACCTGACCAACCTGTTCATGGCCAGCCCGACCAAGTGGCAGGCGCTTTATGACAAGGCTGAAGGCGCCGACGCCAAGGCGAAATCGCAGGCCGCCTGGGCGGCATTCGCCAGGGACGCCTCGGGCACCGGCCCTTGGAAGATGTCGAAATTCACGCCGCGCGAGCGGCTCGAACTGGTGAAGAACGAGGGGTATTGGGACAAGGGGCGCGTGCCCAAGATCGACAGAATGGTGCTGCTGCCGATGCCGGAGGCCAATGCCCGCACCGCGGCATTGCTGTCCGGTCAGGTCGACTGGGTCGAGGCGCCGGCGCCTGACGCGGTCAAGGAGATCAAGCAGCGCGGCTTCCAGCTCAAGGCCAATGAATCGCCGCATGTCTGGCCCTGGCAGTTCTCGCGCATCGAAGGCTCGCCGTGGAACGATATCCGCGTCCGCAAGGCCGCCAACCTCTGCATCGATCGTGAAGGCCTCAAGGAGGGCCTGCTCGCCGGGTTGATGGTGCCGGCGACCGGAACGTTCGAGGCCGGCCATCCCTGGCGCGGCAAGCCGACCTTCGAGATCAAGTACGACAAGTCCGCGGCGCAAAAGCTGATGCAGGAAGCAGGCTTCGGCCCGAGCAAGAAGCTGACGGTGAAGACCCAGACGTCCGCGTCGGGATCAGGCCAGATGCAGCCTTTGCCGATGAACGAGTATCTGCAGCAGGCGCTGGCCGAGTGCTACTTCGACGTTCAGCTCGATGTCATCGAGTGGAACACGTTGTTCACCAACTGGCGCCGCGGCGCCAAGGATCCGACCGCCAACGGCGCCAACGCCACCAACGTCACCTATGCGGCGATGGATCCGTTCTTCGCGCTGGTGCGCTTCCTGCAGTCGTCGATGGCGCCGCCGGTTTCGAACAATTGGGGCTTCATCAATAATCCCAAGTTCGATGACCTGGTGACCAAAGCCCGCCAGACCTTCGACCCCGCGGCGCGTGACGCGGCGCTCGCCGAACTGCACGCGGCCTCAGTGGACGATGCGGCGTTCCTCTACGTCGCCCACGACGTCTCGCCGCGCGCCATGAGCCCGAAGGTCAAGGGTTTCGTGCAGCCGAAGAGCTGGTTCGTCGACTTCTCGCCGGTGTCGATGACGCCGTAGCCCTGATCTCGGTCGTCATGGTCGGGCTTGACCCGGCCATCCACGTCTTGACCACAAGCGAGAAAAGCGTGGATGCCCGGGTCAAGCCCGGGCATGACGACATAGAGGTTGCTCCGCGAAGGCACCTTCTCCCACAAGGGGAGAAGGAAGAAGAGAAGGTGAACTGTGCTCGTCTATATCGCCCGACGTATCGTCTATGTCATCCCGATCGTGATCAGCGTGGCGCTGGTGTGCTTCCTGCTGGTGCACATCACGCCCGGCGATCCCCTGGTCGCGGTGCTGCCGGCGGATGCGTCGCAGGAACTGGGCGCAGCTGCGCACCGCCTACGGTTTTGACCGGCCGCTGCCGGTGCAGTTCGGCCTCTGGCTGTGGCGGGCGCTCCATGGAGACCTCGGTAGTTCCATCGCCACCGGCCGCCCGGTGCTGACGGAAGTTTTGCGCGCAGTCGGCAACACGGTCACGCTTGCGATTGCCGCAGCCCTGATCGGCTTCACGCTCGGGCTGCTGTTCGGCCTGATCGCCGGCTATTTCCGCGACACCTGGATCGACAAGGTCGCGACCTCGATCGCGATTGCCGGCGTCTCGGTGCCGCATTATTGGCTCGGCATGGTGATGGTCATCATTTTCTCGGTGCAGCTAAACTGGCTGCCCGCGGTCGGCGCCGGTCCCGGCGGCGGCTCCGGCGCGTGGGGCTGGGATTGGGAGCACATGAAGTATCTGATCCTGCCGGCGATCACGACCTCGGTGATCCCGATGGGCATCGTCACCCGCACCGTGCGCGCCCTGACCGGCGACATCCTTTCGCAGGATTTCGTCGAGGCGCTGCGCGCCAAGGGCTTGCGTGAACTGGACGTGTTCCGCCACGTCATCAAGAACGCGGCGCCGACCGCGCTCGCTGTGATGGGGCTGCAACTCGGCTACATGCTCGGCGGCTCGATCCTGATCGAGACTGTGTTCTCGTGGCCCGGCTCCGGCCTGCTGCTCAATTCGGCGATCTTCCAGCGCGATCCGCCTCTGCTGCAGGGCACGATCCTGGTGCTGGCGCTGTTCTTCGTCGCCCTCAATCTGCTGGTCGATATCGCGCAAGCCTCGATCGATCCGCGCATCAAGCGGGGCTAGAGCATGATCCGGAAAAGTGGAGACCGGTTTTCCGAAAAGATCATGCTCCAACAAAGAGAATCTATGAGAACGCGTCTATGACCGTGATGTCGGATACCGCCCTGCAGGCCGCGCCAGCCACCAAGGCGCGCGGCTATTGGGCCACCGTCGGCCGCCGCATCGCGCGCGACAAGGTCAGCATGGTCTGCGCATTTGTGCTGGTGCTGATCTTTCTTTCCGCGCTGTGCGCGCCGTGGCTGGGCCTCGCCGATCCCTACCAGGGCTCGATGATCCGCAGGCTTCGCCACATCGGCACGCCGAACTATCCGCTCGGCACCGACGAACTCGGCCGCGACATGCTGGCGCGGCTGATCTATGGCGGCCGGCTGTCGCTGATCATCGGCATCCTCCCTGTGATCCTCGCCTTCATGATCGGCACCTCGCTCGGGGTTGTCGCCGGCTATGTCGGCGGCAGGCTCAACACCGCGATCATGCGCACGATCGATGTATTCTACGCCTTTCCGTCGGTCCTGCTGGCGATCGCGATCTCGGGCGCGCTGGGCGCGGGCATCGTCAACTCCATCGTGTCGCTGACCATCGTGTTCGTGCCGCAGATCACCCGCGTGGCAGAAAGCGTCACCACCGGCGTGCGCAACATGGATTTCGTCGAGGCCGCGCGTGCTTCCGGCGCCGGACCCTTCACCATCATGCGCGTGCATATGCTCGGCAATGTACTGGGGCCGATCTTCGTCTACGCCACCGGGCTGATCTCGGTGTCGATGATCCTCGCCGCCGGCCTGTCGTTCCTTGGCCTCGGCACCAACCGCCGGAGCCGGAATGGGGCTTGATGCTGAACACCTTGCGCACCGCGATCTATGTCAATCCATGGGCGGCGGCGCTGCCGGGCGTCATGATCTTTGCGGTGTCGATCTGCTTCAACCTCTTGAGCGACGGCATGCGCAGCGCCATGGACATCAGGAACTGATGCGATGAATGAGACGAGCCCGTCAGTCGAGCTACTGGAGCCGGTCGAGGACATCGGCGGCGCGGCGCAGCCGCTGTTGCAGGTCTCCGGCCTGACCAAACATTTCCCGGTGCGGGGTGACCTGTTCAGCGCCCGCAAGACCGTGCGCGCGGTCGATGATGTTTCCTTCTCGATCGCCAAGGGCGAAACGGTCGGGATCGTCGGTGAATCCGGCTGCGGCAAGTCGACCACCGCGCGGCTGTTGATGCACCTGATGAAGCGCGATGCCGGCGACATCGTCTATGACGGCATGCAGGTCGGCCGCGCTCTCTCGCTGCGTGAATTGCGCCGCGGCATGCAGATGGTGTTTCAGGATAGCTACGCCTCGCTCAACCCGCGCCTCACCATCGAAGAGTCGATCGCGTTCGGCCCCAAGGTTCACGGCATGGCAGATGCCGCCGCGCGCACGCTGGCGCGGGAGCTGCTCGGCAAGGTGGGCTTAAGGCCCGAAACCTTCGCCAACCGCTATCCGCACGAGATTTCCGGCGGCCAGCGCCAGCGCGTCAACATCGCGCGTGCGCTGGCGCTGTCTCCGCGGCTGGTGATCCTCGACGAGGCGGTGTCGGCGCTGGACAAGTCGGTCGAAGCCCAGGTGCTCAACCTGCTCGCTGATCTCAAGCGCGAATTCGGCCTCACGTACCTGTTCATCAGCCACGATCTCAACGTGGTGCGTTACATCTCGGATCGCGTGCTGGTGATGTATCTGGGCGAAGTGGTCGAGCTCGGTCCGGTCGACAAGGTCTGGGATGCGCCGGCGCATCCCTATACGCAGGCGCTGCTGGCGGCGATGCCGTCGTCCGATCCTGACAATCGTACCGAAACGCCGCCGATCTCGGGCGATCCACCCAATCCGATCGACCCGCCGTCCGGTTGCCGGTTTCACACCCGTTGTCCGTTTGCGGAGCCGCTCTGCGCAAATGCGACGCCAAAACTCAGCGATCTCGATACAATGGGCCATCAAGCGGCGTGCTACATGGCCATTCCAGGCTCGGGACACAGCCGCGCACCGGCCAAAGAAAATGACGATAAAAAATAACAAGGGAGCAAGCGCCGCATGACTAGACCCGGTCCCAAAGAGGTCAAGGTAATGACCGACGTCGCGGGCGTGCCCGTGGACAAGGAAGTCGCCGAACGCATCGCCAATTCCATCGGCCCGGCCTTCGATGGCTTTGCGCCGGTCGCCGGCACGCTGCCGATGGATCTTGAACCTGCGAGCTTTCTCCTGGTGCAGACCGCGAGGGCGTCGAAATGAGCGGCGAACCGGCCTTGATGTCGCTGGTATCGGTCGCCAAGGCGATCGCCGGCAAGAAGCTTTCGTCGCGCGAGGTGACGCAATCCTGTCTCGACCGGATCGCGCAATGGCAGCCGCGCGTCAACGCCTTCATGGCGATCGAGGCGGACACGGCGCTTGCCGCGGCTGACGCCGCCGATGCTGATCTCGCCAAGGGCAAAAATCTGGGCGCGCTGCACGGTGTGCCGATGGCGCACAAGGACATGTATTACGAGGCCGGCAAGGTCGTTACCTGCGGCTCAAAAATCCGCCGCGATTTCGTCGCGACGACCACCTCGACCGCGCTGCAGCGCCTGAAGGACGCCGGCTCCATCAGGCTCGGCTCGCTGCAGATGGTCGAGTTCGCCTATGGCCCGACCGGCCATAACCCTCATTACGGCGCAGTGCGCAACCCCTGGAACCCCGATCACATCACCGGTGGTTCGTCCTCGGGATCGGGCTCGGCGGTCGGCGCGCGGCTGACCTTTGCGGCGCTGGGTTCAGATACCGGCGGCTCGATTTGGATGCCCGCGCATTTCTGCGGCGTCACCGGCTTCAAGACCACGGTCGGCCTGATCAGCCGCGCCGGCGCGATGCCATTGTCGCAATCGCTCGATACGGTGGGGACCACTGGCGCAAACGGTCGAGGACTGTGCGCTGCTGGTAGGGTTGATGGCGGGTGCCGATCCCGAGGATCCGACCACGTCTACGCGGCCGGTGCCGAACTACATGGCCGCGACCACAGGCTCGCTCAAGGGGCTGAAGATCGGGGTGCCTACTGCGTTCTATGTCGACGATCTGGATTCCGAGGTAGCGCGGGTGCTCGACGAGACCATTGCCACTCTCAGACAAGAGGGCGCCGAGATCGTCAAGGTCGAACTGCCGGATCAGCGCCAGCTCACGGCCGCCTGCCAGATCGTGCTCGCCACCGAAGCCACCGCCTTTCACAAGCGATGGATGATCGAGCGGCCGCAGGATTACGGCGCGCAGGTGCTGATGCGGCTGCAGAACGGGCTCGCCATTCCGGCCGTGACCTATCTCGAAGCGATGCGCTGGCGTGGTCCGGCACTGGCGGCCTACCTCGCCGCCGTGGCCGGCACCGATGCCGTGATCGCGCCGGCGGCGCCGATGCCGGCGGTTACCATCGCCGAGAGCGATGTCGGCAACAGCCTCGATGCGGAGGCCGTGATCCAGCGCATCACGCGTTTCACCCGCCCGATCAATTACCTCGGCCTGCCGTCGCTCTCGATTCCCTCAGGCTTCACCAAAACGGTCTGCCCGTCGGCATGCAGTTGATCGGCCGCGCCTTTGATGAGGCCATGCTGGTGCGCATCGGCGCGGCGTTCCAGCGCGCCACGGACTATCACCAACGGGTACCCCAAGCCGTATGAGCAATCTCGTCGAAATCCGCGACCTCAGCATCCGCTTTACCGGTGAGCGTACGGTTCATGCCGTCAACGACATCTCGCTCTCGCTCGGCGAGGGCGAGGTGCTCGGCCTGCTCGGCGAATCCGGCTCCGGCAAGAGCGTGACCCTGCGCGCGCTGATGCGGCTGTTGCCGAAAAAACGCACGCAGATTTCGGGTACCGTGAAGGTTTTGGGCCGCGATGTGCTGGCGATGAACGACGAAGAGCTCTCGGCGTTTCGCGGCCAGACCGTCTCCATGATCTTCCAGGAGCCCGCGCTGGCGCTTGATCCGGTCTATACGATCGGTCACCAGATCGCGGAAAGCGTGATGCGCCACGAAGGCAAGAGCCAGAAGGAGGCGATGGCGCGCGCGCTTGACATGCTGGAGGTGGTGCGCATTCCCTCCGCCAGACGCCGTCTGGAAGCCTATCCGCACGAAATGTCTGGCGGCATGCGGCAGCGCGCGATGATCGCGTTGGCGCTGGCCTGCAAGCCGAAAATCCTGCTGGCCGACGAGCCGACCACGGCCCTGGACGCAACCGTCCAGATCCAGATCCTGCTGCTGCTGCGCGAATTGCAGCGCGAATTCGGTATGTCCGTGATTTTCGTGACCCACGACATCGGCGTCGCCATCGAAATCTGCGACCGCGTTGCGGTGATGTATGCCGGCCAGATCGTGGAGCAGGGCAAACTGCGCGACATCGTGCGGACGCCGGTCCATCCCTATGCGAAGGGATTGTTGGCCTCGACGGTCCACGGCGCCAAGCGCGGCCAGCGGCTGGAGACCATCCCGGGAACGCCGCCCCTCGCTCGACAGGGCGCCTTCCAGTTGCTCGTTCGCACCGCGTTGCAGTTCGGCGCAGCCGCGCTGCACCGAGCGCCTGCCGCCCAATGTGCAGGTATCGCCGGATAGAACTGCGCGATGCGTGCTGGCCGAGCCGGCGGAGGCGACCGCCGCGATTTAGCGCGCGGAGTTCAGGATCTGCTTGGCGTTCCCCGGATGCTGCGCAGCCTCGCCGCCCTTCGCGGCGTGGTCCGCAGCTGTTCCGGGGTCCAGACGTCGGAGGTGCTAGGTCCCGGCTTTGCGGCGCACCGCTTCCAGACGATGCTTTGCATCGCCTAGGCTCACCGCGTCCGGGACACGAGAGAATTAATCAGCCGCCGACACCAGGGTCCGCCCAGCGTTCGATCTGCGACGGACCCACGACCTGCTTGGGTTGATAGGGATTGAGGGTGCCCGCGCTCGCCGTCCAGCCCTTGGACAGGATCTGCATGGCGAACAGCTTGGCGTCGACTTCGACTTGAAGGTGCGGGTCGAGCGGGCCCTGCTTTCCGCGCTCTCGTCCGTCTTGTGCGGACCAAACGTTACATACCAAATGTCGCCTTGCTTCATGCCGCCATAACGCGTGTGGCGGAACAAGGTTCCACGGAAATCAGCGCATGGTATGGCGCGCGCTGAGAAGCGCTCGTGGGGCCTCAAGCCGTCGGTGTCAAAGCTGATCATGTGGCCGGCACAACCCTGCCGAGAACCTGGGCGTGCAGGCCTCGGTCGCGGCCAGCCACGGTCCGCAGGCCCGGGTCATTCCCCTCGCGGGGCCGCCCGACGGCATCCGCGGGTCCATTGCCGGACCGCGGCAAGCCCGGTGGTCGAGCGGGCAGGGCGAGACGCAGCCGGCCCTGAAGTCCTGCCGACCCCAAACCAACTGCCCAAAAACGCCACTTCTCCGTGTCCCGCCGCTTGTCACGGGCATGAACTGGATTGAGGTTAACGTGACTTAAAATAGACGGTGTCCGAAAACATCGCTAAAACCCGCACGTCACCTTATCCATTTGAAGAGATACGCATTAATGGCAGCTGCTCCCGGCGTCCGGCGATCCGAGCTCGGCGAAGCGCTGCGCGCCTGTCGCAACGCCTTCATCGGCGTTGGCGTCATGAGTTGCATGATCAACGTGTTGTACCTCACCGGCTCGATTTTCATGCTGGAGGTCTACGACCGCGTTCTGCCGAGCCGCAGCGTGCCGACCCTGGTCGGTCTGGTCATTCTCGCCGCGGGCCTGTACGCCGCCCAGGGCGGGCTCGACCTGATCCGCGGGCGCATTCTCGGCCGCATCGGCACCGCGCTCGATGAGGCCATCAACGCGCGCGTGTTCGAAACCGTGGTGCGCCTGCCGCTGATGGTCGGCGGACGCAACGAGGGCTTGCAGCCGCTGCGCGATCTCGACAATGTGCGGTCGTTTCTCGGCAGCATGGGGCCGGGGGCGTTTTTCGATCTGCCGTGGCTGCCGTTTTATCTCCTGATCTGTTTCGCGTTCCATTGGCTGATCGGCGTCACCGCCCTGGTCGGCGCCATCATTCTCGTGACGCTGACCCTGATCACCGAGTTCCTCTCGCGTACGCCGGCGAAGGAGGCCATGACGCTGGCGGCGCGGCGCAACGATCTCGCCGCCACCAGCCGGCGCAACGCCGAAGTGCTGGTGGCGATGGGCATGTCCGGACGCCTGACCAAGCGCTGGAGCGAGGCCAACGAAATCTATCTGGCGGGCAATCAGCGCGCCAGCGACGTCGCCGGAGGTCTGGGCGCCGTCGCCAAGGTTTTGCGCATGATGCTGCAGTCGGCGGTGCTCGCGGTCGGCGCCTATCTCGTGATCCACCAGGAGGCCACCGCCGGCATCATCATCGCCGGCTCGATCCTCGCCGCGCGGGCGCTGGCGCCGGTCGATCTGGCCATCGCGCACTGGAAAGGCTTCGTCGCCGCTCGGCAGAGCTGGCACCGCCTCAACAAGCTGCTGGAGCAGATGCCGCCGGCGAACGCGCAGACCCTGCTGCAGAGCCCGTCCACGCGGCTGTCGGTCGAGGCCGTCAGCATCGTGCCGCCCGGCGAGCAGCGCGTGATCGTGCAGGACGTGACCTTCGCCGTTCAGGCGGGAACCGGGCTTGGCATCATCGGTCCGAGCGGCTCGGGCAAATCGTCTCTGGTGCGTGTGCTGGTCGGCGTCTGGACGCCGTTCCGCGGCAAGGTGCGGCTCGACGGCGCAGCGCTCGACCAGTGGTCATCAGACGTGATCGGCCGCCACATCGGCTATCTGCCGCAGGATGTCGAATTGTTCGCAGGGACCGTGGCGCAGAACATCAGCCGCTTCGATCCCGACGCGACGTCGGACGCGATCATCGCCGCCGCCAAGGAAGCCGGCGTGCATGATCTGATCATAAAATGCGGGAGGGCTACGACACCCAGATCGGCGAGCAGGGCGCGGCGCTTTCGGCAGGACAGGCGCAGCGCGGCGCTGGCGCGCGCGCTCTACGGCAATCCCTTCCTGATCGTGCTCGACGAGCCGAATTCCAATCTCGACGTCGAGGGCGACGAGGCGCTGACCCGCGCGGTGCGCGGCGCGCGAGCGCGGCGCCATCGTGGTCGTGGTGGCGCACCGGCCGATTGGGATTGAGGCGGTCGATCAATTGCTGGTGCTGAAGGACGGCCGCATGCAGGCGTTCGGGCCGAAGGAAACCGTGCTCGGCCAGGTGCTGCAGCGCGTCCCTGGCGCCGCCGCCGATCAAGATCGTTTCCGAAGCAGGGGTAGCGAAATCATGACCGCGGAGCTGAGCGGCGCGCGGCGCTCGATACGCGCGCATCTGATCCTTGGCCTCACCCTGATGCTGGTTCTGGCCGGCGGCTTCGGCGGCTGGGCGTCGACGGTGCAGATTTCGGGCGCGCTGATCGCGCCGGGCTCCGTGGTGGTCGATTCCAACGTCAAGAAAGTTCAGCATCCGACCGGCGGCGTGGTCGGCGAGGTGCGCGTGCGCGACGGCGACGTCGTCAAGGCCGGCGACGTCGTGGTGCGGCTCGACGAAACCGTGGTCAAGGCGAGCCTGGCAATCGTGGTCAAGACGCTGAACGGATTGTGGGGCGCGCCGCGCGGCTGGAAGCCGAGCAGCGCGGGCTCGACAAGATCAAGTTTCCCGCAATGCTCACCGACCGCGCCGACGACCCTGATGTCCGCGACATCATGGCGAGCGAGACCAAGCTGTTCGAGGTTCGCGTGTTCGGACGCGCCGGACAGAAGTCGCAATTGCGCGAGCGGGTGTCGCAGCTCAACGAGGAAATCGCAGGCCTCACGGCGCAGGAACAGGCCAAGGAAAAAGGAAATCGTGCTGGTGGAAAAGGAGGCGATCGGCGTCCGCCAGCTTTACGAGCAGCGCCTGATCCAGATCTCGCGCCTGACCACGCTGGAGCGTGACCTGGCCCGCCTGTCGGGCGAGCGCGCACAATACATCGCCGCGCGTGCGCAGGCCAAGGGCAAGATCACCGAGACCGAACTGCAAATCATCCAGGTCGACAAGGACGTGGTCAGCGAGGTCTCCAAGGATCTGCGCGAGACCAACGACAAGATCGGCGAGTTCGTCGAGCGCAAGGTCACCGCCGAGGATCAACTCCGCCGCATCGATATCCGCGCGCCGCAGGACGGCGTCGTGCTGCAGTCGACGGTTCATACCGTCGGCGGCGTGATCACCGCGGGCGACGCCATCATGATGGTCGTGCCGCGTGCGGACGATCTCTCGGTCGAGGCCAAGGTCAATCCGCAGGACATCGACAAGCTGCAGATCGGCCAGAAGACGCTGTTGCGGCTGTCGGCCTTCAACCAGCGCACCACGCCGGAACTGAACGGCGTCGTGACCCGCGTCTCCGCCGACGTCACCACCGACCAGCGCACCGGCCAGAGCTACTACACCATCCGCGTCTCGCTGCCGCCGAGCGAGGTCGCCCGGCTCGGCGACAACGTCAAGATCATCCCGGGCATGCCGGTGGAAGCCTTCGTCCAGACCGGCGACCGCACCATGTTCTCCTATCTGATGAAGCCGTTCAGCGACCAGCTGATGCGCTCGTTCCGGGAGAGGTGAGGTCTACTGTCGTCCCTGCGTTCCGCAGGAACGACGGGTTTTAGATCCGTAGCCCGGATGGAGCGAAGCGCAATCCGGGATCGCTCACCCCGGCGTGTACTGTCCTGCATTTCGCTACGCTCCATCCGGCCTACGATCGGCTTACTTCGACAAATTCTGCAGCAGCAGATTCAGCGCGGTGCTCGCGAAACTCTGCATATTGGCTTGCCGGTCGGCGCTGCCGGTCTCGAGCGTGAACACCTCGTTTTGCGGACCCGCCACCGCCATGCAGCTGTGGCCGGCGGCGTCGCCGTAGCGGTTGCCGGTGGGGCCGGTCGCGCCGGTTTCGGACAAACCCCAGTCGGTCGAAAAGCGCTGGCGGACCTGGCTTGATAGCAGCCTGGCATAAGGCTCCGACGCCGAGCGAATGCCTTTCATGGCCTCATCGGGAATGTCCATCAATAGCCGCCGCGCATCGCGCGTAGACCACCGCACCGCCAAGGAAATAGGCCGAGGCGCCGGGCACGGAAAGCAGCGCCGCCGAGATCAGGCCGCCGGTCGAGGATTCCGCAACTGCGATGGTCTGTTTTCGCGCGATCAGCAGCGCCGCAATCTTTTCGGCCGTTGTAACGAGCTCTTTCATTTCAACTCCTGCGAAGAGACGCTGAGGGCATTCTGGCATCCGGATGCCGCCTGTCATGTCCTCCTAGCACAGGAGGGTCACGTTTGCCGAGTTGCGGGGTGCAAGCGGCCCTGATTGAATGCCTCAAACAACCGCGGCCCATGGCTCAAGCGGAAGCACGAGGAAACATCATGACGTCGTCGCCGCTTCCCGGCGGCGTGGATTGCGATCTGCATCCCGCCGTTCCGCATTTGACCAGCCTGTTGCCCTACATGAATGACTACTGGCGCGACCAGGTGACGACGCGCGGCATGACCGACCTGGTCTCGCAATCCTATCCGACCAATTCGCCGATCTCCTCGCGGCCGGACTGGCGGCCGGGGCAGGGCAAGCCGGGCGAAAGTCTCGCCGACATGCAGAAGCAGGCGCTCGATAGGTTCGGCGTCGCTTATGGCATCTGCAACCCGCTCTATGGCGTGCAGATGGTGTTCTCCGAGGACATGCAGGATGCGTTCTGCCGCGCGCTGAACGACTGGCTGGTCAAGGAGTGGCTCGACAAGGATGCGAGGCTGCGCGGTTCGATCGTGATCCCCACACAAAGCGTCGAAAAATCCGTGGCCGAGATCAAGCGCTGCGCCGAAGACAAGCGCTTCGTTCAGGTGCTGATGCTGGTCATGGGCGACATGCCCTTGGGCAAGCGCGCCTACTGGCCGATCTACGCCGCCGCAGAACGGCTGGGCCTGACGATCGGCATCCACGCCGGCAGCGCCTATCACAACCCGCCGACCTCGGTCGGTTGGGGTTCCTACCACATCGAGGACTATGTCGCACAGGCGACCGCGTTCCAGACCCAGTTGACCAGCCTGATCGTGGAGGGCGTGTTCGCCCGGCATCCGGACTTGAAAATGGTGATGCTGGAGTCCGGCTTTACTTGGTTGCCGGCCTATCTGTGGCGGCTGCACAAGTTCTGGCGCGGGGTGCGGATGGAAACGCCGTGGGTCGACCGCGCGCCGCTGGAGATTGTGCGCAGCAATATCCGCTTTTCGCTTCAGCCGGTCGACGCGCCGCCGGATTCGGCAACCCTGAATCGCCTGTTTGACCATATGCAGTCCGACGAATTGCTCTTATTCTCGACCGACTATCCGCACTGGCAATTCGACGGCGACGAGGTGCTGCCTCCGGGGATTTCGTCCGATCTTGTCCGCAAGATCATGATCGATAACCCGCTCGCGACCTACGGCCGGTTGAAGCAGACGGTGAGGGCATAATCATGCCCCAACAAGAGATGGAGACGACGCCATGAACGTTCAGTTCCGCGACCGTCCGGAGCCGTCAGCGCCTGTCAGCGTCAAGACCGCGATCGCCGATTGCGACATCCATCCGGCGCGCGCGACCGCAACCGAGCTCTATCCGTTCCTGGCGAAGCGCTGGCACGCGCATCTCGAGACCTACGGCAAGCAGGCCTATCAAGGCATGATGGAGGGCCCGCCCTATCCAAAGGCGCAGCCCAATGCCCGCGTCGCGATGCCTGGCCGCCGGAAGGCGGGCCGCAGGGTTCCTCGCTGTCCTTCATGCAGGAGCAGCTTCTCGATCCCTACAACGTAGCCCTCGGTGTGCTCAATCCACTCGCCACCGGCCAGGGTCTGCGCAACCATGATCTCAGCGCGGCGCTCGCGACCGCGATCAACGACTGGCAGATCGAGAAATGGACCAGCAAGGATCAGCGCCTGAAGGGTTCGATCGTCGTCGCCAATGAGGACGGTCCTTCCGCCGCCGCCGAAATCCGCAAGCGCGCCGGCGATCCGAATTTCGTGCAGGTGCTGCTGCTCAGCCGTAACGTCGAGCCGCTCGGCCAGCGCCGCTACTGGCCGATCTATGAGGCGGCGCAGGAGATCGGCCTGCCGGTCGGCGTCCATGCCTTCGGCTTCGGCGGCAATCCCATCACCGCATCCGGCTGGCCGAGCTTCTACATCGAGGAGATGGTCGGCCATTCGCAGTGTCAGCAGACCGTGCTCGCGAGCCTCGTGCTGGAAGGCGTGTTCGAGCGCTATCCCCGGCTGAAGATGGTCATGATCGAGGCCGGCTTCGGCTGGGCGCCGTCGCTGGCATGGCGGCTCGACAAGAATTTCGAGCGGCTGCACAGCGAGGTGCCGCATCTGAAACGCAAGCCGTCGGAATACATCCGCGACCACATTTGGTGGACCACGCAGCCGATGGAAGACCCCGAGCGGCGCGAGCATCTGTTCCAGGTGATCGAATGGATCGGCTGGGACAAGCTGTTGTTTGCCACCGACTATCCGCATTGGGATTTTGACGAACCCTCGCGTGTTCTGCCCGCCGGCGTCAGCGACGCCAACCGAGAAGCGTTCTATCTCGGCAACGCCAAGAAGCTGTACGGTATCGCCTGATGGCTCGTCATGTCATTGCACCAGCGGACGAGCTTCCGCCGGGTACGCGAAAATTCCTTAACCTCGACGGACGGCCGATCGCGATCTTCAACATCAAGGGCGAGTTCTTCGGCCTGTTGAACCGCTGCCCGCACCAGGGCGCGGCGTTGTGCGAGGGCCCATTGATCGGGCTCGCGCAATCCTCCGATCCCGGCGAGATCGAATATACGCGGCTCGGCGAAATCATCCGCTGCCCCTGGCATGGCTGGGAATTCGACATCCGCACCGGGCAGTCCCACTGCGATCCGAAGCGCTTTCGCGCGCGCGCCTATCCGGTCAATGTCGAACCGGGGTCGAGCGTGGTGAAGGGGCCGTATGTGGCGGAGACGCTCGCCGTGTCGGTCGAGAGCGATTACGTCGTGGTGGATTTGTAGCGGCCGTCATTCCGGTGCGTCGAAGACGCAAGCCTGGATGTGATGACTCGAAGCGGACATTCGAACCAAGCGACCTGCAACGCTGACCTGCCAAGTTCTGGTAAGAAGCGGTCAGCGCATCGTTCCTGTGGTCGTCTCTGAGCGACCGGCGGCTGGTGGCGGGGTCTGGTCTCGCACCGTTGATCCCGGCGTTCCGCTTGGTCCGGGATTGCTGGGAACATGCGTAGTGTTCTCCCATGCAAGGGCGGCAATCGCCAGAATGATTGCTGCAGCAATTACGGCGAATGTTCGTAAGCTGACCGAGCCTTTCCGATCTTGATTATCGCGCATGCGGCCCTCCGTCATGGTTCCATTGCGTGCTCATGGCGGGACATTAGATATGTGCTGCGGCGATCATGTGGTAGCGGTATGGCTGCGCCGCCCAGAAGAAGGTTCCAGCGTGTTATACCTCGACCTCGGGATCGTCACGGTCCTGATTGTCATCAATGGCCTACTCGCAATGTCGGAGTTGGCTATCGTGTCATCGCGTCCGGCCCGCCTCGCCGGTCTCGTCGAAAAGAGCGTCAAGGGGTCCCGCCGCGCCCTCGCACTCGCATCCGATCCCGGCAAATTCCTGTCCACGGTTCAAATCGGCATCACGCTGATTGGCGTGCTATCCGGCGCTTTCTCGGGTGCCACGTTAGGGCTGCGCCTTGCATCCTGGCTGATCGAAGCCGGATTGTCTCCCGGCATCGCAGAGACGATCGGGGTCGGCGTTGTCGTGACCGTCATCACCTATGCCTCACTGATTATCGGCGAGCTTGTTCCAAAGCAGATTGCGCTACGCGATCCCGAGGCGGTGGCGGCCAAGGTTGCGCCTGCGATGGTGCTGCTGGCCAAGATATCATTGCCTTTGGTCTGGCTATTGGATCGTTCTGGCAAGGCGCTGCTGTGGCTTCTGGGCCATCGCGGTGAAGCCGAAGAGAAGGTCAGCGAAGATGAAATTCGCTCGCTTGTCGTCGAGGCCGAAAAATGCCGGTGTGCTGGAGCCGGGTGAGAAAGAGATGATCGCAGGCGTAATGCGATTGGGTGACCTGCCGGTAGGGGCCGTCCTGACACCTCGCCATGAAGTAAGCACGATCGATCTGGCCGATCCCGCTCCGACGACTTACAAGGCTTTGCGAAGTAGTGATCACTCCTGTTTTGCGGTTTTCGAAGGCAATCGGGAACATGCGCTTGGTATCGTGCAGGCCAAGGATATACTCGATGTCTATTTATCTGGACACAAGCCGAACATTCGGAAACTGGTTCGGGACGCTCCTGTCATTCCTGAATCGCTCGACGCGCGAGACGTTATCGCGATATTGAGGGACTCCCCTGTGCACATTGGGCTCGTGCACGACGAGTATGGTGTTTTCCAAGGTGTCGTGACCAGTGCAGATATTCTTGAAGCGATTGTCGGCTCCTTCCATACGAAAGACGGGCCTGCTGAGTCTGCTGCCGTAAGGCGCGAGGATGGCTCCTATCTGATCTCGGGCTGGATGCCCGCGGTCGAATTTGCAGAATTGCTCGGGATCACCCTTCCTCCATCGCGGCCATATCAGACGGTTGCCGGGTTTTTGCTTCAGGAGTTCGGCACGATCCCTCGCATTGGCGATAGAATTGAAACTGAAGGATGGCGATTTGAAATTGTCGATCTGGACGGCAGGCGCATAGACAAGGTGTTGGCCAATCAACTTGAAGCCTCATGAACGGCTGGCACATCGCGTCATTTCGCCGCGCTGCGGAGTTTGGTCGCTACCGGCGCATGGCGGACATTGATCAACCACACCGACCAAGTTCGATTGGAACGCGTCCGTTGTACGGTCCGTCTCACTTGCAAGCACGCTCGGCGTGCAAAGCTGGCGGCTATGGACGTGCCTATTGGCTTCCGTGTCCTTTCGCGGAGTGCTAGCGTCCGGACCGAACCCGCTGATCTGGGGGAATTTTCACATGAGCGGGTGCCTGCATTGCTGTTTCCGACGGATTTGACCTCGTTCCTCGACCTCATACGCCAGCACGGTGATGTGGCCTACAGCCTAATGTTTGCCTATGCGGCCTCGCATAGCCTGCTGCTTGCGCTATTCGCGGGCTACGCGGCGCATTCGGGCGCGCTCGGTCTTGGCACGCTCATCGTGGTCTGCTGGTTCGGCAGTTTCGCCGGCGATGTCATTCGCTTCTGGATCGGGCGGCGTTATGGCGCCCGCCTGCTCGGACGCTTTCCGCGGTTCGAGCGCCCCGTCCAAACCGTCGTCCGGCTGACGGATCGTCACTATGCCTGGATGATCCTGTTTCATCGTTTCCCGCACGGCATCCGCGGGCTGGCGGGGTTTGCCTACGGGATATCGCGGCTGCCCTGGTCGACTTTTCTTGCGCTCAATTTCGTTGCGGCGGGTCTTTGGTCCGGCGCGGTTGTCTCGGCCGGCTACGCCTTCGGTCAATTCTCGGAGCAGTCCATCAACAATGCCTCTTCGGGGCTGGGCATCGTGATGCTGGTCGCGTTCCTTGGCCTGTCCTGGATGCTCAGCAGGAAGCTCGATCAGATCGTAGAGCGGTACTGACGCAAGCGCGTCTGCTGAATGGCGATGCGTGGAAAGCAGGGACCTATTGCCACCGGCCTATGTTGTTGAGGAAAGCCGTCGACCCGCGCGCCCAACACTACGGCCGCGGCGGATGGATCCCGGATCGCGCTCGCTCTGCTCGCTTGTCCGGGACGACGAGAGAAAAACAGCCTGTCGGGCAAATCACCTAGAAGTCTGTCCAGCCGCTCCGCGAAATATTTTCCACTGGATGCCCCGCCTTCGCGGGGCATGACGGCCTATTATGTGGCACGAGTTCGCTTTACTCCCCCCGCTCGATGCCCCATCGCCTTGCGCTCCATCGCATAACGCACCAGTGCAACGAAACGGTAGATGCCGTGCACGAACTTGCCGTAGGGCATGGTGACGAACAGCGAGAACACCACGCCGAGATGCAGCGCCAGCAGCGGTCCCATCGCGGACGTCTCGCGCAGGATCAACAGCGCCATGCCGGTCAGGCTGGTGAGAAACAGCATGACGATGAACGCGATATCCATGCCGTAGCGCGCGTCATCCACCAGCACCGGATCGCGCTTCCATCGCTCCGTGAGCAAACCGATCGGTCCGATCAGCAGCCCGATGCCGCCGAGCGTGCCCAGCACCACAGGCAGATCCCACCACGCGTACGGCGCCTGCCGCGCCAGCAGGTAGTGATAGAGCGTCGCGACAGAAGTCGAGGCGAAGCAAAGCATAAAACCGTAGAACGTCAGGTGGTGGTAAAGCTTGCGGCGGTCGGTCGGTCGGTCGTCCTCGTTGAAACACCCGACCCCGCCGCCGTCGAGATAACGCAATTCTCCGGCATCGCGGATCGCCTGAAACAGCGCGGCCAAATCGGTCTTCATGCCGACGGGCTCGCCGATGTCGCGCCAGAAGGCGCGCACGCCCATCACCAGCGCCACGATAGCATAGAGGAAGGCCGCGCCGAACAGGGCCGCCATCGCATTATGTGGCATCAGCTTGTAGAACGCGCCCGGTCCGGTATGGACGCCGAACAGCACCTGCCGATCGTGCAGCGCGGCAAAGCCGAAAATAAACGCGGCGACGCTGAGCGCGGCGATGAGGCTGATGACGAGCCCGTTGCGTGCGAACGCGCCTGCGAACGCCCGCGGCCACGCATACGCCGCGTAGGAATCGGCGCGAGCCACTGCGAGCGCCTTCGGCACATTGACGTTGAATTCATGCGGCGGCGAGAACTGGCAATCGGTGTAGCAGGCGCCGCAGGAATGGCAGAGATTGGCGAGATAATTGAGGTCGCCATCGGAGAACGCGCGGCGCATTTCCATTGCCGGAAACACCGCGCAAAGCCCCTCGCAATAGCGGCAGGAATTGCAGACCGTCATCAGGCGGTCTGCCTCCTCCAGGATCTTCGTTCCGTGCATGTTGCCTTGCTTCCTGCCCTCGAGCGAGCCCCGGTTACTTCGTCAAGCCTTTGCCTTCGAGCCATTTCTGGATCAGCGCCGCGACCTCGGCATTGTTCTTGTCCATCATCACCATGTGCGAATTGCCCTTGATGCCGGCTTGCGGCAGGTCGACGACATCGACGCCGCCGCCGGCGGCCTTGATGCTTTCCGCAAAGGCGATGCCGGTGGCGCGGATTTTCGGCCAGCGCGAACCCTTCTCGATGTAATCGCCATAGACGATCAGCGTCGGGATGTTCTTCAGCACGTCGACCTTGGCAGGATCGCCGACGCCCGCGGGCTCGATCGCAATCAGCGCCTTGACCTTGTCGGGCCGCGCCTGCGCCACCTTGAAACCGAAGCTGCCGGCCTGGCTGTGGAACAGGATGATGGAAGGGCCGACGCGGTCGATCTCGGCGATGTAAGCCGCGATGATCGCGTCATCGGTCGTGGTCCAGCGCGGCACGTTCTGCTTGACGAAGTTCTCGTAGCCCTCGTTCGGGAATTGGCTGCCCGGCATCAGCTTTCGTTTGGCCGGATCCGGATTGTAGGAGCCCGCGCCGTCGCCAATGCGAAAGCGCTCGAACGGGTTGGCGGTGGTGAGGAACACCGGCTCGCTCTTGAAGATATCAGGGTATTGCGCCCAGCCGGCGCGGCCGCGCTCGACGGCGTCGGAATTGTAGATGCTCCAGCCCTTGCGCAGGAAATAGTTCAGCCAGCCCTCGCGTCCATCCGGCGTCGTCTCGTAGGTGACGCCGGTGAGGCCGCCGCCATGCCACATCAGCAGCGGATAGGCGCCCTTTTCGTTGGCGGGCAGAAAATACTGCACGTACATCTGCTCGACCTGATAGGTGCCGTTGGGGTCGACCTTCGCCGGCACGCCGCCGGGGGTAAAGGTGACTTCCTTGATCGGCTTGCCCGAGATTTCGACCAGACGTCCGCCGACATGGAACGAGCCCATGTCGCGCAGCGCGATCGGCTCGGCGGCGTTTGCCAGCGTCGCACCCATCAGAACCGCTACTGCAGAAACAGTCGCAAGGCGCATCATCAATCCTCCCTTTGGCTCCCTCTCCCCGCAAGCGGGGCGAGGTGCTTCGCGTTAGTTCCGCGCATTCTTCGCCGCTTCGCGTCCCGCCACCCGCCCGAACACGCTGCCGATGGTCATGCCGATGCCGGCCGCATAGCCCTTGCCGAGCACGTTGCCGGCCATGATCTCGCCGGCCGCGAACATGTTGGCGGACGGCTTGCCATCCTTCATCACCATGCGCGACTGTTTGTTCACGCGGGTGCCGAGATAGGTGAAGGTGATGCCGGGGCGCACCGGATAGGCCAGAAAGGGCGGCGTCTCGATCCTGCGCGCCCAATGCGTCTTCGGCGGCGCGATGCCTGCGGTGCGGCAATCGTCGAGAATAGTGTGATCGAAAGTGCCGGGCTGCACCGCGGCGTTGAATTCGGTGATGGTCTTTTCCAGCGCGGCCGGATCGAGTTCGAGTTTGGCAGCCAGCTCGGCAATACTGCCGCCCTCGATCGGCGGAAACAGCGTCGGCATGAAACTGTTGCGAACGGACGCATCGAAGATGATGTAGGCGATCTGGTCCGGCTGGGCTGCCACCAGCCGGCCCCAGATGGCGTAGCGCTTCGGCCAGATGTCCTCGCCCTCATCATAGAAGCGCTGCGCGTGTTTGTTGACGACAATGCCGAACACCACGGAGTCGTGGCGCGTGATGATGCCGCCGTCGAATTTCGGCGCGCGGGCGTCGATCGCGACCGCATGGCATTGCGTGGGATCGCCGATGTCCTGCACGCCGCTGTCGAGCAGCATCTTGAGGATCGAGCCGCGGTTATAGGGCGTGCCACGGATCAGGAAATTGTCGGCGGCATCGCCCCAATACTCCTTCAGCCATTCGATATTGGCTTCGAAGCCGCCGGCAGCCGCCACCAGCGCCGAAGCGCGGATTTCTGCTGCACCATCGATCGCTTGCTTCAGCTTTGCAGAAAGGAACATGCCGTCCTCGATGATGAGGTCAGTCACCTCAGCGTCGTAAACGACCTCGACGCCAAGGTTTTCCGCGGTGAGATAGAGTGCGTTCAGCATCGCCCGGCCGCCGCCGAGGAAGAACGAATTGGTGCGGCCAAGGCTCAGCGTGCCGCCGAGCGAGGGTTGCCAGCGCACGCCCTGTTCGACGATCCAGTTCAGGATGTCCTTGGACTCCCTGATCATGAATTTGGCGAGTTCTTCGTCGGTCTGCCCGCCGGTCAGCCGCAACAGATCGTCCCAGAATTCCTCCTCCGTGTAGGGGCCGGTGAGAATCTCGGTCGCCGCGTCATGGGCGCAGCGCATGTTGCGGGTGTGGCGGGTATTGCCGCCGCGGTAGAATTTCGGCGCCCCTTCCAGCACCAGCACGGAGGCGCCCGCGCGGCGGGCGCTGATGGCGGCGCACAGGGCGGCATTACCGCCGCCGATCACCAGCACATCGAATTTCTGAGTCAAATCGACCATGCGCTCTTGTTATCGTTGTTGGCATGGAAATCAAACTTGCGCGGCAGCAAGCAAATCCATCCGCCCCGGCGTTTTTCTAGCCTGCTGCAGCGACCGCGTCACGCGCCTCGTGGGCCTTCGTCAGCGATCCACGCAGCGTTATGCGACGATGTCGCATGCGGCTCGTCGCGCGGAATATCTGCGAAGTCAGGGCTTGTTCTGCACGGACGCGAGCAGCCATTGCCGGAACGCCGACAGCTTTGGCGGATCGGTCCTTCCCGCGGGCGAGACGAGATAGAATCCCGCGTCCACCGGCAGCGTGATCTTGAAGGGAACCACGAGGCGTCCTTTGGCGATGTCTTCCTGCACATAGGCCGTGCGGCCCATGGCGACGCCGACGCCGTCGATTGCGGCCTGCACTGTCATGAAGATGAGGTCGAAGGTCACGCCTGGCTGTTTGGAAAAATCGGCCGGCAACCCGGCCGCCGTCAGCCATAGCCGCCAGTCGTCGCTGTTGGCGTTACTGGTGTGCAGCAGCACGTGATCCCGGAGGTCTTCGGGGCATTTCAGCGGCTTGTTTCCGTTCAGCAGCGCGGGACTGCACACCGGGAAAAGCTCGTCCGCCATCAGCCAGTCGGCGCGCAGGCCCGGCCATTGGCCGCGGCCGTAGCGGATCGCGGCATCGACATTGTCGCGCTGGAAGTCGACGAGGCTGGTCGAGGTGGTGATGCGCACGTCGATGCCGGAATGGGCTTCCTGAAACGCAGCCAGCCGTGGCAGCAGCCATTTGGCGGCCAGCGACGCCAGCGTCGAGACCGTCAGCACATGGTCGTCGTCTTTCCGCAGCAGGCGATCGGTCGCAAGCCGCAGATCGTTGAAGGCGGCGCGGATGCCGGGAAGGTAGTCTTGCGCCTGCTGTGTCAGCGCCAGCGAACGGTTCTGGCGGACGAACAGGCGAACGCCAGTTCTTGCTCCAGCCGTTTGATCTGATGGCTGATCGCGGTCTGGGTGACGTTCAGTTCGACGCCGCCTGGGTGAAGCTCAAATGCCGGGCCGCGGCCTCGAAGGCGCGCAACCCATTCAGCGATGGCAGCCTGGCGGTCATTCCGCTTACCTCAAATACATGAGTTTATATCATCCGAAGCGGTACAAAGTGTCGTTTGTGGAAGGCCCTGATAGCGCAGATATTAGCGCCAACAGAATACTACAGGAGCTAGAAATGTCCACTTACACGCATGAATCGATGATAAATCATCATGGTACGGGCTTTTGAGCCAGGTGGCCGAAACCCTCCATGTCTGGCGGCAGCGCTACCAGTCGCGCCGCGAACTGGCCAAGTGGTCCGAGCGGGAGCTGCACGACATCGGCATCTCCTGGAGCGATGTCGCTTACGAGGCCGAAAAACCGTTCTGGCGGGCTTAGATCGCAGCCAGGCTGGCGCCGCCTCATCAGGGGGGCGCCGGCCAACTTTTGAGACCGATGGGAGCGTGCGATGACGACCCTGCGTTTCGACGACCTCAGGCAATATTCCGACGTGCTGCGCGCGCGGGGTGGCCTGCCAGTGACCGTGCGCTTCGTCGAGCCGCGCGATGCCGAGGCGTTGCAGAACTATTTCCGCTCGCTCACGACGCGCTCCCGCTACAACCGTTTCCTCGGCGCCACCAGCGAACTGCCGCCGTCGCTGCTTGAGGACTTCATCCAAATCGGTGAAGCGGATCGATTCAGCGTGGTCGCGACCATGCTGATCGACGGTCACGAGATCATCGTCGGCGAAGCGCGCTATGCCTTTGACAGCGACACTTCCAGCATCGAATTCGGCCTGTCGATCGACGACCGCTGGCAGGGCCACGGCATCGGGAAGGCGCTGTTGAAGAATCTCGAGTGCCGCGCGGCTTCGTTCGGCGCCGAGCGGCTGTTCGGCGACACGCTGCGCTCCAACGACGCTATGATCGCGCTCGCCCGCAAGTCCGGCTACGCCTTCACCGCCGCGCCCGGCGACTGGAAGCTTACGCGTTTCCAGAAGCAGATCCGCGTCGAACCGCAAGACATCCCCTGCGCCAGCTGGCGGCTCGTCTCCCAGCGCAATGTCCTCGCTTGCGGTTTGACAATACTGAGCCCGGTTCTGGCGCACCAGAACCGGGCTTTTTTCTTATTCACGCCGCGACTCGTAGCCCGGATGGAGCGAAGCGAAATCCGGGGGCGGTGTAACCGCATGTGGGAGTTGCCCCGATTTCGCTGCGCTCCATCCGGGTCACGGCATGCTCGCATGCGGAAAAGATTCTTAACTCCCCCTGAACACCGGCTTGCGCTTGTCGATGAAGGCCTGCACCGCCTCCTTGTGATCCGCCGTCGTGGTCAGGCGGACCAAACGCTCGGCCTCGTGGTCGCGCGCGGTGGCGAAGTCGAACAGGACCGCTTCGTCGAGATTGTCCTTCATATAGCGGAGCGCGAGCGTCGGCCCTTCGGCGAGCGATTTGGCGAGCGCAAAGGCCTCGGCCTGCAGCTTATCGTCGGGCACCACGCGGTTGACGAGGCCGATCGTCTCGCATCTGGCCGCATCGACCTTCTCGGCAGTGAACATAGTTGCGCGCGCCCGCGCGGTACCCACCAGCCGCGTCAACAGCCAGGCGATGCCGTAATCGCCGCTCAGCGCCACGCGGAGATAGCCGGTGGAAACGAACGCCGATTGCGCCGCGATGCGGATGTCGCAGGCCATGGCGAGCGCCAGCCCGGCGCCGACTGCGGGGCCTGGCAGCGCCGCAATCGTCGGCTTGCGTACCGACGCTAACGCGCCGGTCAACAGGCGCTGCCGCTCCTGCAGGTCGGCGACCTTCTCGTCATAGGACATCTCGAGCTTCGCCCTGTCGCGATGCGCCCCCATGCCCTTGACGTTGCCCCCGGCGCAGAACGCCGCGCCCGCGCCGGTGAGCAGCAGCGCGCCAACGTCAGGGTTCTCGCCGCAGGTTCGGATCATGGTGCGCAGGGCCGGCGTGAGTGTGTCCGACATCGCGTTGCGGACTTCAGGACGGTTCAGCGTGATGATGGCGACGCGGTCGCGGATCACACACAGGAGTTCATCAGTGCCGGTGTCGATTTTGGTTTCTGTGGTCATTTCGCTCCCCATATTGATCTGTCATTCCGGAGCGATGCGACAGCATCGAACCCGGAATCTCGAGATTCTCCGATGCGCAATTGCGCATCGTAGTTCGATGCTTGGCATCCCCCGGAATGACGGGTTTGTCTTCAGAACTTCTCCACCCACGGCCGCAATTCGACCTCCCAGGTCCAGGCGCTGCGCGGCTGCTGCAGGACGCTCCAGTAGCTGAGCGCAATCGCGTCGGGATCGAGCATCGAGTCCGGCCTGTCGGCAGGCTCGCTACGCGCAGCGCTGCGGATGCCGCCGTCGATGACGAAATGCGCGACGTGGATGCCCTGCGGCGACAATTCGCGCGCCATGCTCTGGGCGAGCCCACGCAGCGCGAACTTGCCCATCGCGAACGGCGCTGACTGCGGATAGCCCTTCACGCTGGCGGAAGCGCCGGTGAACAGGATCGCTCCGTGCCGGTTGGGCAGCATGCGCGTTGCCGCCTGCTGCGCCACCAGAAAGCCGCCAAACGCCGAGACCGCGATTGCCTGGGCGACATCTGCCGGCACCAGGTCGGTGAAGGCGCCGCGCGCCCGTCCGCTGGCGTTGTAGACGACAAGGTCCGGCGTGCCGATTTCGCGCTCGACCATGCCGAATAGCCGCTCGACCTCCTCGACCTCGGTGGTATTGCAGGCAAAGGCGCGAGCGCCGGTCTCGGTGCAGAGTGCACCGAGTTTTTCTATTCTGCGTGCGGCGAGCGCAACCTTGATGCCTTCGCCCGCAAACCGCCGCGCCAGCGATGGGCTCAATCCCTCGCCAGCGCCAACGATCAGGGCAGTGTTGTATTTTGGCAGTTCCATGGGCGCTGTCCTCGGATGGGTAGGGATCTGGTATCTAGGCGCGCAATCCGGCAAGGCAACCTGCGGCCACGAGGTCGAGATCCCTCTTGTCGGCGATGCCCGCGTATTTCGCGCGCCGCGTGCCGAGACCTTGACCGAGTAGGGCGACATCTCGGCGCCGATGATGCGGTACCCGTCCCGCCATGGGTGGCCCTCCAATTATGCTTGTTGACGGCTTGACCGCCTGCGTTATCGGTAGATGACCAATATCTGATCGAACGAACAAGGGCTAAAAATGCAGCCACGCATGCAGGACAACGGAGCCGCCTCTGCCAACCAGCCGGGATTGCTTGCGCCGGACACAACGGGGATGAATTTCTACCGGGCCGATCCGGCGCTGACGGATCTGCTGCGTTTGCATCTGCCCGAGGCGCTGTTTCGCCATATCGAGCCGCATCTCGATCGCCTGGGCGGACTTGCCGGCGGTCATCTCGACGAGTGCGCGCGGCTTGCCGATCGGCATACGCCGGTGCTGCATCAGCGCGACCGTTTTGGCCGCGATTTCCAGCATATCGAATATCACCCGGCCTACCGCGAACTGGAGAAGGCCGCGTTTGGCGAGTTCGGCATTCACGCGATGTCGATCCGCAAGGGCATCATGGGATGGCCGGATAAATATCCTGTCGTCGCCAAGCACGCCTTTACATTCCTGTTCAATCAGGCCGAGTTCGGCCTCGGCTGTCCGATCAATGTCACCGACGGCTGCGCCAAGCTGCTCAACAATTTCGGCAGTAATGCGCTGAAGGCGAAATATCTTGATGGCCTGACCCAGACCGATATGAGCAAGCTGACCCAAGGCGGCCAGTTCATGACCGAGAAGGAGGGCGGCTCCGACGTCGGCACGCTGGCGACCACGGCCGTGCAGGAAGGCGATCACTGGCGGCTCCACGGCGAGAAATGGTTCTGCTCCAATGCCGACGCCGAAGTGGTGATGCTGCTGGCGCGGCCGGAAGGCGCGGGCCCGGGCACGCGCGGCGTCGGCCTGTTCCTGATGCCACGGCGACTCGACGACGGTTCGCAAAATCACTACCGGATCGTGCGTTTGAAAGACAAGCTCGGCACCCGCTCGATGGCGTCGGGCGAGATCAAGCTGGAAGGTGCGATCGCCTACGCCGTTGGCAAGCTCGATCGCGGCTTCGTGCAAATGGCCGAGATGGTCAATTCGTCACGGCTTTCCAACGGCGTTAAATCCACCGCGCTGATGCGGCGCGCGCATCATGACGCGATGACGGTTGCGAGAAATCGCGTCGTGTTCGGCCAACGCATCATCGACCTACCGCTGGCACGCCGGCAATTGATGAAGATCGCCCTTGCAACCGAACAGGCGCTGTCGATGAGTTTCCTCACCGCCGATGCGCTGGATCGCGCCGAGGCCGGCAGCCAGGACGCGGCTGCGTTGCTGCGCATCCTGACGCCGACCTTGAAATTCCGCGCCACCCGCGACGCCCGAAAGGTTTGCGGCGACGCGTTGGAGATGCGCGGCGGCATCGGCTACATTGAGGAGTTCGCCACCGCCCGGCTGCTGCGCGATGCCCATCTCGGCTCGATCTGGGAAGGCACCGGCAACATCGTCGCGATCGATGCGCTGAAGCGCGCGGTCGGCCGCCACGGCGCCGATGCTGCGCTGGCCGCCGATCTGCACGCCCGTCTCAATGACAGCGCTAATGTGCCGCAGGCCTGGCGCGATCGCTTGCGGGATTTGACCGACCGCGCCATCGGCTTTGCGCGCGAGGTGGCCAGCCGAACCGACAATGAGGGCGACGCACGGCGCGCCACCAGCCTGCTTTATCATGTCGCCAGCGCGGTCGCGCTAGCCTGGGAGGGCGGGCGGATTCACGAGATGCGCGGCGATGCAAGGCGGCTCTTGCTGTCGCGGATGGTGATCGACCATCGTGTATCGCAAGGTGATCCGTTCCGGCTAACGGAAAATGCTGCACAGCGCGCGATCACCGACCATCTGCTTGGCGAGCGCAGCGTCGGCATGGCCGAGGTTGGCGAATTGCTTGTCGCAGCGTAGGCTGCTGCCCACGCAAGGTTCAAAAGAATAACTGAAATAGAGGGAGCACTCGATGAAGGCCGCCGTTCTGCATGAAGTCAACCAGCCGCTGGTGATCGAGGATGTCAGCGTGCCGAATCCCGGCCCGCGCGAAGTCCTGATCCGCACCCGCGTCGCCGGCCTCTGTCATTCCGATCTGCACTTCATGGAAGGGCTGTACCCGCATCCGCTGCCTGCGGTGCTCGGTCATGAATCCGCTGGCGTGGTCGAAAAGGTCGGCTCCGACGTCACCTATGTAAAACCGGGCGATCATGTCGTGACGTGTCTGTCGGTGTTCTGCGGCACCTGCGACAACTGCACCACGGGCCGCACGGTGCTGTGCACCGACACGACTGTGAAGATGCTGCCCGGCCAGTCCAACCGGCTATCCTGGGCGCGCTCGGAGAAGCTGCATCAGTTCCTCAATCTATCGTCGTTCGCCGAACAGATGCTGGTGCACGAAAACGCCATCGTCAAAATCCGCAAGGACATGCCGCTCGAGCTCGCTGCGCTGATCGGCTGCGGCGTCATCACGGGCTATGGCGCTGTCGTGAACACTGCAAAAGTCCAGGCCGGCGAGACGGTCGCTGTGATCGGCTGCGGCGGCGTCGGCATGGCCGCGATTAACGGCGCTGCGATCGCGGGCGCCGGCCGCATCATTGCAATCGATACCAACCCGGTGAAACTGCAGCTTGCCACCAAGCTTGGCGCCACCGACATCGTCGATCCCGCCAGGGGCGACGTGGTGCAGCAGGTGCGTGAACTGACCGGTGGCGGCGTGCATCACTCCTTCGAGGTGCTGGGACGCAAGGAGACCGCCGAGCAGTCCTTCGCGATGCTGGCAGCGGGCGGCACTGCGACCATCGTCGGCATGATCCTGTTCGGGCAGAAAATCGAGCTGCACGGCTTCGATTTCCTCAGGGAGCGCCGGATTCAGGGCTCGTCGATGGGCTCCAACCATTTCCGCGTCGACATGCCCCGCCTCGTCGAATTCTACATGCGCGGCAAGCTGCATCTTGAGGACTGGATTTCGGCGAAGCTGAACCTCTCCGAGATCAATGAAGGCTTTGCCAACATGAAGGCCGGCAAGACGCTGCGCAGCGTGATCATGTTTGACAGCTAGTTGCCGTCCTTCCGGGATGGAAGGATCAGACCTCAGATGCGCAATTGCGCATCGGGGAATCTCGAGATTCCGGGTTCGCGTTTTCAACGCGCCCCGGAATGACGGGTTGACGGGTTACCGCGACACATGCGCCGAGACCGCGAGCCACTTCCCGTTCTGTTTCGCCCAACAGTCGGTGTAGCGCCCGTGGGCCTGCTGCCCGTCTGAGGTCGTATAGCTGGTGGCGGCGTGGATGATGGCGAAGTCGCCCAGCACGCGGATCTTCACGTCATGCGCCGTTAGATTTCGGATCGTCACCGGGACTGCGGTCTGTTTCAGAAACACCGCGCGGTCGACCAGTGTTTTGTCGGGATTGCTGCAATAAAAATCCGGCGCCAGGATTTCGTCGAAGCGTTTGACGTCGGAGTTTTGCACTGAGTTGACGTAGTCGCGGTTGAGGGCGGTGAGTTCGTCGATGTCGTTGTTCATGGGTGTTATTCCTCTCATCCTTCGGCTTCACGCGTCATTGCGAGCGAAGCGAAGCAATCCATCTCACCGTGCGGAAGGTATGGATTGCTTCGTCGCTTTGCTCCTCGCAATGACGGCTTAGATTTGAGGCGATTGTGCAATCAATCATCAAACATCGGCGGCGGTTTGAACCCGCCGAATTCGCGCTCGATCAGTTCGGCCAACCTCAGGGGCGTCCGATCTTCCAGCCAGGGGCCGACGATCTGCACGCCGACCGGCAATCCGTCCGGCGCAAAACCGGTCGGGATCGCGGTCGAGGGCAGACCGGGCAGCGTGGCGATGCCGGGCCAGGAGAGTTGATCGGGATAGACGTAATCCTTGCCGTCGACCTTGATGCGGCGGGTTTCCTGATCGGGGGAATGATCGTGCGGAAAGGCCGGCGTTGGCATGATCGGGCAGATCACGGCGTCGTATGTCTTGAACAGTTCGCGCCATTGCGCGCGCAGGCGCGAACGGCCGCCATCGGCCATCAACCAGTCGCGATGACTGAGCGCGATGCCGCGCAGGCGCTCGGCGGCCAGGCTGTTGTCTTCGGACGGCAGCGCTGCCAGGGCGGCCTGCGCGCCGGCATAGGCTTCCGGCGCAAAGGAAGCCGCGAGGAATGACATCAGCATCCGCATATAGAGCCGGCTCGACGCGGCGAAGTCCGGCAACAGCGGACTGCTGCGGTCGACCTTGACGCCAGCCTTGGCGAGGTTGGTGGCGAGCTGCTCCAGCGTGCCGCGCACCACCTTGTCGGTCGGCATGACCGGATCGGTGTCGATCAGGAGCACGCGAAAGTTCTTCAACTCGGTATGACGCGAGGGCGGCAGCGCGAGGCTGTAAGCCTTGCCGGCTTCGTGTGGATCGGGTCCGGCGATCACGTCCAGCAGCAGCGACAGGTCGGCCGCGCAGCGCGCCATCGGTCCGATCACGCTGAGGTCGCGCGTGGACGGCAACGGCGGCATAGGTGGCGGCGTGTGGCCGCGCATGGCGACGAGATCGAAGGTTGGCTTGTGCGCATAGACGCCGCAATGAAATGCGGGCACGCGCAGCGAGCCGCCGATATCGGAGCCGAGCGACAGCGGGCCATACCCCGCCGCGAGCGCCGCAGACGCTCCGCCGGAGGAGCCGCCCGGCGTGCGGCCAAGATCGAAGGGGTTGTTGGTGGTGCCGTAGATCTCGTTATAGCTCTGCCAGTCGCCGAGCCCGAGCGGTACGTTGTTCTTGCCGAGGATCACGCCGCCGGCGTCCTTGACGCGCGAGATCGGCAGCGCGTCTTCCGTCGGTGTGAAATCCTTCTGCGCCGGAATGCCCCAGGTCGTCGGCAGTCCCGCGAGATTGAAGGATTCCTTCACCGTCATCGGCAGGCCGAGCAGCGGCTTTTTGACGCCGCGCGCCAGTTCGGCGTCGGCGGCGCGGGCGGCGGCAAGGCCACGCTCGAAGTCGCGAACACAAATCGCATTGATCTTCGCATCGTGCCGCTCGATCCGATTGATCGCGTCCTGGGCCAATTCGACCGCTGAGACCTTTTTTGCGGCAAGAGCGACCGACAATTCGACGGCGGTCTTGAAACTCCATTGCGATTTGGCCAAGGCGGACTCCCGGTCTGTTCACTTGCGGCGCGGATCATGCTCAGTTTGGGTACGGGTCGCAAGACGGATGCGCCGGGCATCAAATCATCGTGCGAGCATGGCCCGATCCATTTATGATTTGGCGCAGACGTGTGCTTGACAGCAATTGCAGGCGGCTATGCCCCGCCGATCAATATCCCGACCGCGAGCACGATGCCGCCGCCCAGCACGATCTGGAACGCCGCCTGCAGGAACGGCGTGTCCATGTAGCGTGCGCGAATATAGGCGATCGCCCAGAGTTCGAAGAACACCACGACGCAGGCGATGGCGGTTGCGATCCAGAACGCGTTCGGCCACGCATCCGGCACCAGATAGGGAAGCGTGTGGCCAATACCGCCGAGCGCCGTCATCAACCCGCAGGTCACGCCGCGCAGCCATGGCGAACCCCGTCCGGTCAGCGAGCCGTCGTCTGACAGGGCTTCGGCAAAACCCATGCTGATGCCGGCGCCGATCGAGGCGGCGAGGCCGACCAGAAACGTTGGCCAGTTCTGATGGGTGGCAAACGCCGCGGCGAACAGCGGCGCCAGTGTCGAAACCGAACCGTCCATCAATCCGGCGAGGCCAGGTTGGACATATTGCAGCACAAACATGCGCCGGCGCGTCTTGTCCTCTTCCGCGCGCACGTCGGGCTTCAGGATTTCGCCGGTGAGTTTTATGGCGAGCTTCTCATGGCCCTTTTCCTCCTCGGCGAGGTCGCCGAGCAATCGCCGCACGCCGACGTCCTCGGCCTGCTCGCTGGCCTTGATGTAGAATTGCTCGGCCTGGAGCTCCATGGTCTCGGCTTCCTTGCGGATGGTGTCGAGCGGCAGGTTTTTGGTCAGCCAGATCGGGCGTCGCCGCAAAAATCCCTTCACGTCCTCGCGGCGGATCGGCGGCAGGTGCGGACCGAAGCGCTGCTCGTACAATTCGAGCAGCCGGTGCCGATGGCCGCGCTCCTCCTCGGCCATCTCCTCAAAAATCCTGGCGGAATCCGGGTAGCGCGCGGCGAGGTCTTCGGCGAAACTCATGTAAATGCGGCTGTCTTCCTCCTCCGAAGAGATCGCAACAGCCAGCACTTCGCGCTCGGACAGATCGGCGAAATTCTTCACGGACGACGCCTTCTCTTAGTTTAGAATTATTCTAAATAGTAGGGCGAGGCGCTTCCGCGGTCAATTTGCTTGATCGGCTTCCATTAGTTCGCCTTGGCCGCCCCCCGCAGGAATTGCACCAGCAACCAGCTTACTTTCGCCGGTTGTTCCTGTTGCACCCAGTGGCCGGCGCCATCGACGAGGTGACAGCCGATCATTCCGGTACAGGCTTTGGACTGCATCGCCTCGTACACGCCGGGCCGTTGATAGGTGCCCCAGTCCTGCTTGCCCGAGATGAAGGCGGAGCGCACGTCGATGGTGCGGCCCGACCAAGTCTGCAACTCGGCGAGGAACGCGCCCGAGGTGCCGCAGCGATACCATTGCAGGCCGCCCTGGAAGCCGGTGCGGGCGTATTCGGCGCTGTAGAAGGCAAGCTCGCTGTCGGGAAGCCATCTGTTCGCGGCTATCTCTGCCTCCGATGGCATTTCCTTCGCGACGGTCGCGGCCATGTCCTTGGCGAGATCCATCACATAGTAGGTCGGCAGCTTTGCGATCTCGCCCGCCGACCATGATTTGAGCGGATAAGGCTGGTTGTCTTTCCAGTCCGCGCTCTTGTGGTGGTAATACGCCCGCAGGAAATCATGCACGCCCTGCGGCGCGCGGTGCATGTCGTTGTTCGCCTCGCGCGTCGAATAGTACCACTGGTAATGTTTTCGCGGGCGCGGCAGCGCGGCCAGGTCGCGATGAATGGGATCATCGGATGAAGGCTGTGCCGGTCCATTCGCGGTGTTGAACGGCAACGATGGCGGTCCGCCGAACGGCGCGCTCATCAAGACGACCGAGCGAAACACGTCCGGCCGGATCAGCGCGCACCAAGCCGCGACCGACGAGCCGAAATCATGCCCGATCACGGCCTCGACGTGCGCGTAGCCGAACGCCGACACCAGCCCGAGCGCGTCGCGTACCAGGTTGGTGAGCCGGAACGAGGCGAGATCGCCGTCGTAGTCAGCATCCCATCCGGTGGTGCGGCCATAACCGCGCTGGTCCGGCGCGATCACGTGATAGCCGGGCTCCGCCAGAACAGGCATCACCTTGCGCCAGGAGAAGGCGAGTTCGGGAAAGCCGTGCAGCAGCAGCACGCAGGGGCGGCCGCGCGTCTCGAAGCCTGCTTCCAGCACGTGCATGGAGAGGCCGTTGATATTTTCCACGGTGCGGGAGCGGATGGTTGGGGGAGCGGGATGTCGGGGAGGATGGTCATTTTTCTCGCCTTTCTTCCCTCTCCCCTTGTGGGAGAGGGTGGCTCGAATGCGCGTAAGCTCATTCGAGACGGGTGAGGGGTTGTTTCCGCGGAGACAGAGCCCTCATCCGCCTTGGCTTCGCCAAGGCACCTTCTCCCATTCTAACTCGGGTTTACCCGAGTTAGGCGTCAAATGTCGAAGTCGAATAAATCCGACTTCGATGGGAGAAGGGAAGAAAGCTACCCCTTCGCCGCGGGGTTCGGCCAGTACTTGTCGCGAAGGTGCCGCTTCACCAACTTGCCGGTCGGCGTGCGCGGCAACTCGGCCTCGAAGTCGATGCTTTTTGGGCATTTGATCGGCGACAGATGCTTGCGGCAGTACACGATCAGCTCGGCCTCGAGTTCCTTGCCGGCCTTCGCCATGTCGTGCGGCTGCACCACGGCCTTGACCTCTTCACCCATCTCCTCGTTCGGCACGCCGAACACGGCGACGTCAGCGACGCCGGGATGGGTAATTAAGACGTCCTCGGTTTCCTGCGGGTAGATGTTCACGCCGCCGGAGATGATCATGTAGCTCTTGCGGTCGGTGAGATAGAGGAAGCCTTCCTTGTCGAGATAGCCGACATCACCGAGTGTCGACCAGCCCTTCTCGTTGTAGGCCTTCTTCGTCTTCTCGGGGTCGTTGTGGTAGGTGAAGACGGGCGCGTCGGCGAAATAGACCGTGCCGATTTCACCCACGGGCCGTTCCTCATCGTTCTCGTCGAGGATTTTTACCTTGCCGACCACCGCGCGGCCGACGGTGCCGCGGTGCGTCAGCCACTGCTGCGAGGTTGATACCGTGACGCCGTTGCCTTCGGACCCGGCGTAATACTCGATCAGGATCGGTCCCCACCATTCGATCATTTTAGCTTTCACGTCGACCGGGCAGGGCGCGGCGGCGTGGATCGCGCCTTTCAGCGTGGATACATTGTAACGCGTCCGCACTTCGTCCGGCAGCTTCAGCATGCGCACGAACATGGTCGGCACCAGCTGCGACTGCGTGATCTTGTATTTTTCGACCAGCTTCAGGAATTCCTCGGCGTCGAAGTGCTCCATGATGACGCTGGTGCCGCCGAGCGTGATCGCCATCATGTTGAAGCGCAACGGCGCCGCATGATAGAGCGGCGCCGGCGACAGATAGATGCTGTCCGAATTCATCCCGCACATGTCGGCGCAGAGAATTCTCAGGAACGCGTTCGGCACATCGATCGGATTGTTTTCGAATGCCTTCTTGATGCCTTTGGGCCGGCCGGTGGTGCCGGACGAATAGAGCATGTCGTAGCCGGCGACTTCGTCCGCGACCGGCGTGGTCGGTTGCGCGATCGCTTCCTTGTCCCAGGATCGGAAGCCCGGCTGCGGTTCGTCGAGCATGAAGAACAACGGCTCGCCCGGTTCGCCCTTGATCAGTCCCTGGACCTTCTCAGCGCATTGCGGTGTGGTGATGAAGATTTTGGCGCCGCAATCCTTGATGATGTAGGCAATCTCGTCCTGCGTCAGGTAGCGGCTGATCGCGGTGTAATAGAGCCCGCTTCTTTGTGCCGCCCAGCAGATCTCCATGAACGCCAGGCGGTTTTCCATCAGGAAGGCGATGTGGTCGCCGGCCTTGAGGCCGAGCGCGCGGAACAGTTGCGCGCCCTGGTTCGAGAGCTCATCCAGCTCGCGATAGGTGATCGCCTTGCCGGTCCCCGCCATCTGGTAGGCGATCTTGTTCGGCTGGGTGCGGGCGTGGATGGAGGGATGGGTCACAGAGTTTCCTCGGGATTTATTGTTTATTGTTTTACGTCGTCCCTGCGAAAGCAGGGACCCATAACCACTGCGGGTCATTGTTCAAACAGGCTGGAGCTCCAGCTCCGCATAACCACGCTTACCTGTGGTTATGGGTCCCGGCTCAAGGCCGGGACGACACCGTTTGTTGTTGCTGCAGCCTTGCGCTTTTTACAGTCGTTCCACAATCGTCACGTTCGCCATGCCGCCGCCTTCGCACATGGTCTGCAGGCCGTAACGCTTGTTGCGCTGCTGCAGGGCGTTGACCAGCGTGGTCATCAGCTTGGTCCCGGAGCCGCCGAGCGGATGGCCGAGCGCGATCGCGCCGCCATTGACGTTGAGCCTTGCCGGGTCGGCGCCGGTGGTCTTGAGCCACGCCACGGGCACCGCCGCGAAGGCTTCGTTGACTTCGAATAGGTCGATGTCGTCGATCGACATGCCGGCCTTTTCCAGCGCCCGCTTGGTGGCGTGCAGCGGCGCATCCAGCATGATCACGGGATCGCCGCCCATCATGGTCATGTGGTGGATGCGCGCCAGAGGCTTCACGCCAAGCGACTTGAGGCCGCGTTCGTTGACCACCATGACGCCGGACGCGCCGTCGCAGATCTGGCTGGCGCTAGCGGCGGTATGCTTGCCGTTCTCGGCGATCAGCTTGACGCCCTTGATGCCGTCGAGGCTGGCGTCGAAACGGATGCCCTCGTCGATGTGGTGGGCGTCGGTCGAGTTGTCGGCGCGAGTGATCTGCAGCGGAACGATTTCGTCCTTGAACTTGCCGGCCTGGGTCGCGGCAATCGCGCGCTGGTGGCTTTCATAGGAATAGGTGTCGAGCTCGTCCTTGGAGAGCCCGTATTTCTCCGCCATCATTTCCGCGCCGGTGAATTGGCTGAACATGATGTTCGGATATTTCTTCTCGATGCCCGGGCTCTTGTAATGACCAAAACCGTTCTTGGCGGGCAGCGACGACGCAAGGCCCATCGGCACCCGCGTCATCGATTCCACACCAGCGGCGATCACGATGTCCATGGAGCCGGCCATCACGGCCTGCGCCGCGAAATGCAGCGCCTGCTGCGACGATCCGCACTGCCGGTCGACCGAGGTGGCGGGCACGCTCTCGGGCAGCTTCGAGGCCATGACAGCGTTGCGGGCGATATTGTTGGACTGCTCGCCGGCCTGCATCACGCAACCCATGATCACGTCTTCGATCTGGGCGGGATCGACTTTGGTGCGATCGACCAGCGAATTCAGCACGGAAGCGGCGAGATCGGCCGGATGCCAGCCTGCGAGACGTCCGCCCTTGCGGCCACCGGCGGTGCGTGCGGTGGCGACGATATAGGCCTCGGCCATGTCTGTTCTCCCTGATTGTTGTTGGTGGGTGTTTGAAAGATGGGCCGGATTTAAGGGGCGGTCCGGGATTTAGTCAATCAATCAATTAACTCTTGAGGTCAGCCCCGGCATGCGCTTATGTGCGGCCCGGATTTCCGGCCACCAGCGATGGGATCACATTGAATACCAGCGTACCGACCAGGCTTGCGGGCGGCAAAAATACCACCGCCGAGAAGCTGCTTGTCGCGGCGAGCGAGCTGATGATCGAGCGCGCCTCGATCGAGGTGTCGCTGTCCGACATCGCGCAGAAATCCGGCGTCAATGCCGCGCTGGTGAAATATCATTTTGGCAACAAGGACGGGCTGTTGCTGGCGCTTTTGGCGCGCGACGCCGCGACCGAGATGTCGCAGCTCGAATATCTGATCAGCCAGCCGATCTCGCCGACCGCGAAACTGCGCCTGCATATCGGCGGCATAATCCGCGCCTATCATCAGTTCCCCTATATGAACCGGCTGATCCATTACCTCTTGCATGAGAGCAGCGCGGAAGCCGCCGACGAAGTGTCGAAGTTTTTTGTCGCACCCTTGCTGAACTTCCATCGCCGGCTGCTCGCCGAAGGCGTCAAGGCCGGCGAGTTCCGCAACATCGATCCGGTGCTGTTCTACACCAGCCTGATCGGCGCCTGCGATCACCTGTTCTTCGGCCGCCACGCGATGTCGCGCGCGACCGGCGTCGGCCCCGTCACCGACGACGTTTGCCGCGAATATATCAAGCATATGGAAGCGCTGATCTGCGGCGGAATGTTGAACGAAAGTAAGATGCGAGTAGCGAGTAGCGAATAGCGAATGGATCGCCGTACTTCCATTCGCTACTCCCTATTCGCCATTCGCCATGTAGAGAAGAAACGCCCAAGGAAGGAAAGGTAGTTACAATGCAATTGCAAGACGTAGCCGTTCTCATCACCGGCGGTGGCTCCGGCCTCGGCGCCGCTACCGCCCGCGCCATGGCCGCCAAGGGTGCGAAAATCGGCGTGATCGACCAGAACAAAGAAAACGCCGAAAAGGTCGCCGCCGAAGTGAAGGGCGTCGCTCTCCACGCCGACGTCACCGACGAAGACGCAATCAAGGCGGCGATCGCCAAGGCCGAAGCCGCGCACGGCATTGCGCGCGTCTTGATGAACTGCGCCGGCATCGGCGGCTCGCAGCGCACCGTCGGCAAGGACGGCGTCTATCCGCTGGCGAAGTTCGTCCGCATCATCAATGTTAACCTGATCGGCACCTTCAACGTGCTGCGCCTGTTCGCCGAACGGCTGGCGACTGCGCCGCCGATCGGCGAAGAGCGCGGCGTCGCCATCAACACCGCTTCCGTCGCGGCCTATGAAGGCCAGATCGGCCAGATCGCCTATTCGGCATCGAAGGGCGGCGTCGTCGGCCTCACGCTGCCGGCGGCCCGCGATCTCGCCAGCCTCAAGATCCGCGTCAACACCATCGCGCCCGGCCTGTTCCTGACGCCGCTCTTGATGGGCCTGAACGAAGAGGCCCGCAAGAGCCTCGGCGCCCAGGTGCCGCATCCGGCCCGCCTCGGCGACGCTTCGGAATACGGCGCGCTGGCGGTGCACATCGTCGAGAACCCGATGCTCAACGGCGAGACCATCCGCCTCGACGGCGCCATCCGCATGGCGCCGCGGTAGGGCTTCCCTTCTCCCCTTGTGGGAGAAGGTGGCTTCGCGAAGCGAAGACGGATGAGGGTTCTCTCCGGCTGGCAACCCCTCACCGAATCGAATGCTCGGCTAATGCCGGTGTAGCCCTCTCCCACAAGGGGAGAGGGCGCAGCAATTAGCGCCGCAGTCTGCGGATACAGGGAGCCTTTCGTGACTCAACCGCTGCTGATCGAACACGACGAGGGCGTGGACCGGGTGACGCTCAATCGTCCGGACAGCCTCAACGCGCTCGATCCCAGCCTGATCGACGCGCTCAATGCGTATTTCGAAAGCCTGCAGCGCAACCGTTCGACTCGTGTCGTCGTGCTGAAGGGCGCGGGCGCGTCGTTTTGCGCAGGCCTCGATCTCAAACATGCAATGAAGCGCCGCGCCGGCCAGCAGGAGCCGCCCGGTGTAACGGAGTCGCTGGACTCGCAGCGCCGCATTGCCGACATCGTGATGCTGATGCGGCGTTGCCCGCAGCCAATCATCGCGCTGATCCAGGGCGCGGCCGCCGGTGGCGGCTTCGCGCTGGCGCTCGCCGCCGATATTCGCATTGCGACCAAATCTGTGCGGATGAACTGCGCCTTCATCAAGCTCGGTCTCGGCGGTTGCGACATCGGCACCAGTTATTTTCTGCCGCGTCTGGTCGGCGTCTCCGTCGCCTCCGAACTGATCCTGACCGGTCGCTTCATCGGCGCCGAACGTGCGCTCGCCGTCGGCCTCGTTTCCGAGGTCGTCGAGGAAGGCGGGCTTGATGCGGCGGCCGAACCTTATGTCGATGCAATGATGATGGCCTCGCCGGTGGGGCTGCGGCTATCCAAGGAATGCCTCAATATGAGCGTCGATGCCGGATCGATCGAGGCCGTGATCGCGATGGAAGACCGCAATCAGGTCCTGTGCAGCCGCTCGGAAGATTTTAACGAAGGCATCAGGGCCTTTCTCGAGAAACGAAAGCCTGTCTATATCAGGCGGTAGAACCGACAAGACGCAAGATCCGCAAAGGACTGAATTCCGGGAGACGCAATATGAGTGGGAATGCAGCCGAGGTGCTGACCAAACCCGGCCTTCGCAAGATCGAATGGCTAGAGCGCGACATCGCTGTCGACCGGCGGCCCGACGGCGCGATCGTCCTGAAGTCGCGGATTCCGCTGCAGCCTTACGAGAAGCATATTCCGGCATCGCTTGCGAAATGGGCCAAGCAGGCACCCGAGCGCATCTGGCTGGCGCAACGCGGCGGTGCGGACCGGCAATGGCGGAAAGTCTCTTATGGCGAAGCCAAGCGCATCGTCGACGGGCTGACGCAGAGTCTGCTCAACCTCCGCCTCGCGGAAGGCCGCTCCGTTGCGATCCTGTCCGGCAATTCGATCGAGCACGCGCTGATGACGCAGGCCGCGATGCAGGCGCGGCTGCCGGCAGCGCCGGTGTCGCCGGCCTATTCGCTGATGAGCCAGGATCATCTCAAGCTCAAATACCTTTTCAACCTGATCAAGCCTGCCGTCGTGATGGTGCAGGACGGGCCGACCTTCGAGAAGGCGTTGAAGGCGCTCGATCTCACCGGCGTCACCGTCGTCCACGTCGCGCGTCCCTGCGAAGGCATCAAGAGCGTGTCCTTTGCAGATATTGCGGCCACACCGGTGACGAAAGCGGTCGAGGAGTCGATTGCGAAGATCACCCCCGACGCCGTCGGCAAGCTGCTGTTCACGTCGGGCTCGACCGGCATGCCGAAGGCCGTCATCAACACACAGAAGATGATGTGCGCCAATGCGGCGATGATGATGCAGGTGCGCCCGCGCGATCCCAACGGGCCGATTGCGACCGTGCTCGACTGGATGCCGTGGAACCACACCATGGGCGGCAATGCCGCGTTCAATCCGATCCTGGTCGATGGCGGCACGCTGTATATCGACGATGGCCGGCCGATGCCCGGCCAACTCGAGGAGACTATCCGTAATCTCCGCGAGGTGTCACCGACCTATTACGCCAACGTGCCTGCGGGTTACGCGGCGCTGGCGGCAGCGATGGAGAAGGACGACGCGCTGTGCCGCAGCTTCTTCAAAAACCTGAGCATCATGGCCTATGGCGGCGCGCGGCTGCCTGACGATCTCTACGACCGCATGCAGGCGCTGGCGGTGCGCACCACCGGCGAACGCATCGTGTTCTACACCGGCTGGGGTTCGACCGAGACCGCGCCGACTTCGACCGGCACCTATTGGGACACCGAGCGCGTCGGATTGATTGGGTTGCCGTTCCCGGGAGTCGAACTGAAGATGGTACCGTGCGGTTCGAAATACGAGCTGCGGCTGCGCGGCATCAACGTCACACCGGGCTATTTCGGCCAGCCCGATTTGACGAAGAAGATGTTCGACGAGGAGGGGTTCTACTGCATCGGCGATGCCGGCGTGTTCGTCGATGAAAAGGATCCTCTGCAGGGCATCATCTTCGCCGGCCGCGTGGTCGAGGACTTCAAGCTAACGACCGGCACCTTCGTCCATGTCGGTTCGCTGCGCACGGACGCGATCGCAGCCGCGACGCCTGTTGTGCACGACGCGCTGGTTGCCGGTCAGGACCGCGCCTTCATCGGGCTCTTGGCCTGGCCCAACCTGCATGCCTGCCGGCAGATCGTCGGCGATCCCGATGCGACGTTTGAAGATGTCGTCAGGCATCCCGAGGTGATCGCCTGCCTGAGGCGCGGATTGGAAGCACACAACGCGTCCACTACCGGCAGCAGCATGCGGATCGCGCGCGCCATGCTGATGGTCGAGTCGCCCTCGATCGACGGCAACGAACTCACCGACAAGGGCTACATCAACCAGCGCGCCGGCCTCGAGCGCCGCGCCGCGCTGGTGGAGAAGTTATACGCCGATCAGCCCGCAGAGGACGTCATTATTTTGAACTGACCGTAGGATGGGTAGAGCGCAGCGAAACCCATCAAATCGCAACCAAAACCGTCGATGGGTATCGCTTCGCTCCACCCATCCTACAGATCCGCCAACCAACCCGAGTAACCCGCCATGAACTTCGATTTCTCCGACGAACAAAAACAGATGCGCGACGAGGCGAGGAAGTTTCTTGCCGAAAAGTGCCCGCCGAAAGCCGTGCGCGAGGTGTTGGACGGCAAGGCGCCCTATGACAAGGAACTGTGGAAGGGGCTCGCCGAGATGGGTTTCCTCGGCGTCGCCATCCCCGAAGCGTTCGGCGGCGCGGGCGCGGGCCACCTCGAACTCTGCGTGATTGCGGAAGAAATGGGCCGCGCGCTGGCACCGGTGCCGTTCTCTTCCACCGTCTATCTCGCCGCCGAAGCGCTGCTGCTCGCAGGCTCCGACGCGCAGAAGCAGAAATGGCTGCCGAAGATCGCTTCCGGTGATGCGATCGGCACCTTGGCGTTGTTCGAAGGCAAGGGCAATCCATCGCCGAAGGCGATCAAGCTGCAGGCTTCCGGCGGTACGCTCAATGGCGTGAAGAAGCCGGTGCCGGATGGCGCGATTGCTGATTTCGCCGTGGTCGCCGCGCGCACCGGTTCGACCGGGCGCGATTCCGATATCTCGCTGTTTCTGGTCGATTTGAAAGCCGGTGGCGTTGAAGCCAAATCGCTGACCAATGTCGATCTGACCAGGGGCCAAGCCGAACTCACCTTCAAGAACACCAAGGCCGAACCGCTGGGAGCTGCCGGCGACGGCTGGAGCATCCTGACCCAGGTGCTCGACCGCGCGGCAGTACTGCTGGCGTTCGAGCAGGTCGGCGGTTCCGATCGCGCGCTGGAAATGGGCCGCGACTATGCGCTGGATCGTATTGCGTTCGGCCGGCCGATCGGTTCGTTCCAGGCGGTGAAGCACATCCTGGCCGACATGTATGTTTCGGCGACGCTCGCGCGCTCGAATTGCTATTACGGCGCCTGGGCGCTCTCGACCAACGCGTCGGAATTGCCGGAGGCCGCGGCGGCTGCGCGCATCAGCGCGACGCAGGCGTTCCAGCACTGCTCCAAGAACAATATCCAGGTTCATGGCGGCATGGGATTCACCTGGGAGTTCGACTGCCACATGTACTACCGCCGCGCCAACGCAACCGCGCTGACGCTCGGCAGCCTGTCGTATTGGGAAGATCAGTTGATCGACCGCATGCGCAAGAAGAACGCGGCGTGAGGCGTGAGGTCCGTAGGATGGGTAGAGCGCAGCGAAACCCATCACTGCGTTGGCGGCAACATGATGGGTATCGCTTCGCTCCACCCATCCTACGAAGCCAATACCGAGGATTGAAAACATGAACTTCGATGACACCCCGCAGGAAGCCGCATTCCGCGCCGAAGCCAAGGCGTGGATATCAGCCAACGCGCCGAAGCAGTACGAGGAAGAGCTTCGCAAGTCCTCGCTCGGCCGTACCGCGCTCAAGGGCGCCAACATTCTCGAGGTCGCAAAAGCCTGGCAGAAGAAGAAGGCTGACGCCGGCTGGGCCTGCCTGCACTGGCCGAAGGAATATGGCGGCCGCGGATCGTCGCCGATCGAGCGCGTGATCTGGCAGCAGGAAGAGGGCCCGTTCGGCAAACTTAGCGGCATGTTCATCATCGGCCACGGCATGTGCGGCCCGACGATGATGGCGTTCGCCGGCGAGGAGCAGAAGCGCAAATACCTGCCGCCGCTGGCCTCGGGCGAAAAAGGTCTGGTGTCAGTTGTTCTCCGAGCCCGCCGGCGGCTCCGATGTCGCAGGTCTGCGCACCCGCGCCGAAAGGAAGGGCGACGACTGGATCATCAACGGCCAGAAGATCTGGACCTCCGGCGCGCACTACTCTGACTACGGCATTTTGCTCACGCGCACCGATCCGAACGTCGCCAAGCACAAGGGTCTCACCATGTTCTTCCTGGACATGAAGAGCACGGGCGTCGAGGTGCGGCCGATCAAGCAGGCCAGCGGCCAGTCCGATTTCAACGAGGTCTACTTCACCGATGTGAGGATTCCGGATTCACAGCGACTGGGCGCCGTCAACGACGGCTGGAAGTGTCGCTGACCACGCTGATGAACGAGCGTATGTCGATCGGCGCAGGCGTCTCGACCGGTTTCCCCGAACTGTTCGAGTTCTGCAACAGCCTGATGCTGGACGATGGACCTGCGATCGAAGATCGCAATGTTCGCGCCAAACTGGCGAACTGGGCCGTGAAGGCGAGCGGGCTGAAATACACCAGCATGCGCGCGATCTCGGCACTGTCCAAGGGCGAGCGTCCGGGGCCGGAGAACTCCATCGGCAAGCTGGTGGCGGGCTCGATGGTCCAGGACGTCGCGATGTATGCGCTGGACCTGCAGGGCGCCGCGGGCGTGCTGAGCGGGCCCGAGGACGCCGAAGTCGCCGGCAAGTTCCAGGCGATGCTGCTGCGCGCGCCGGGCACCCCGCGTCGAAGGCGGCACCGACGAGATCATGCGCAACATCATCGCCGAGCGCGTGCTTGGTTTGCCCGGCGATATCCGGGTCGACAAGGACGTGCCGTTCAACAAGATCCCGACCAAGGGCCGCGCGTAAAGTTTCCGACCTCATCCTGGAGGAGCTGCGCGAAGCGCGGCGTCTCGAAGGATGAAGGCCCGGCTGGTGGCCTCATGGTTCGAGACGCGCGTTCCGCGCTCCTCACCATGAGGATTGAGATTGATGCAAGAATTGAAACATGAGAGGTCCGCCATGAACTTCGACGACACCCCGCAGGAAGCGGAATTTCGCGCCACCGCCCGCAAATGGATCGACGCCAACGCGCCGAAGAAATACGAGGCGGAGCTATCCAAATCCTCGCTCGGCCGCATCCGGTTGGAGAAGGAGGAGATCGTCGATGTCGGCAAGGCCTGGCAGAAGAAGAAGGCCGAAGGCGGCTGGGCCTGCCTGCATTGGCCGAAGGAATATGGCGGCCGCGGCGCGACCCCGATAGAGAAGGTGATCTGGCAGCAGGAAGAGGGCGTTTACGGCAAGTTGACGCAGCCGTTCCAGATCGGCGAAGGCATGTGCGGCCCAACGGTGATGGCGTTCGGCAGCGAGGAGCACAAGCGTCATTATCTGCCGAAGCTCGCTTCCGGCGAACATATTTGGTGCCAGCTGTTCTCCGAGCCGGCCGGCGGCTCCGATGTTGCGGGTTTGCGCACGCGCGCTGAGAAAAAGGGCGACGACTGGATCATCAACGGCCAGAAGATCTGGACCTCAGGCGCGCACTATTCCGACTACGGCCTTCTGATCACGCGTACTGATCCCAATGTGCCCAAGCACAAGGGCCTGACGATGTTCTTCCTCGACATGAAGAGCAGGGGTGTCGAGGTGCGGCCGATCAAGCAGGCCAACGGCATGCAGGAGTTCAACGAGGTCTATTTTACCGACGTCGTGATTCCCGATCACCAGCGTCTCGGCGCTGTCGGAGACGGCTGGAACGTGTCGCTGACGACGCTGATGAACGAACGCATGTCGATCGGTTCGCGGCTCGCGACAGGTTTTCCCGAAATGTTCGAGTTCTGCTCGAACCTGATGACGGACGACGGCCTCGCGATCGACGATCCCGCCACGCGCTCCAAGCTCGCCGAATGGGCGGTGAAGGCGAGTGGGCTGAAATACACCAGCTACCGCGCGATCTCGTCGCTTTCCAAGGGCGAGCGTCCGGGCCCGGAGAATTCGATCGGCAAGCTGGTTTCCGGCGCGATGCTGCAGGACATCGCAACCTATGCGATGGATCTGCAGGGCGCAGCCGGCGCGCTCGCCGGCGCTGACGAGCAAGAGGCGAGCGGCCAGTTCCAGCAGATGCTGCTCTCGTCACCGTCGATGCGTATCGCCGGCGGTACCGACGAAATCCTGCGCAACATCATCGCCGAGCGCGTGCTGGGCCTGCCCGGCGATATCCGCGTCGACAAGGATGTGCCGTTCAACAAGATCCCGACCAAGGGGCGCTAGACTTCCTTGTCCCGGACGCGGTGCAACGCGCAGCGTTGCTCCGCAGAGCCGGGACCTAACCTTGATGGGCCCCGGCTCTGCAGCGCACCGTTACACGCTGCGCTGCGTCCGGGGCACGAAAGTGAGCCAGGTCATGGACGCTGCCGTAAGCCAAACACAGGATCGCATCGGAGTACTCGAAGAGCTCTTGAACGAGCGCTATTCCGTGCGCGCCTTCCTGCCGCAGGAGGTGCCGCGCGAGACCATCGAGTACATTCTCAGCGTGTCGCAACGCACGGCGTCATGGTGCAACAGCCAGCCATGGCAGGTGCTGATTGCCAGCGGCGAGGCCAAGGAGAAATTTCGCAAGGCGATCTATGCCGAGGCCGCGTCCGGCGCCAAGGACGATCATGATTTCACGCCACCGCGCGAATATCTCGGCGTCTATCTGGAGCGCCGCCGCGAAAGCGGCTTCCAGCTCTACAACACGCTCGGCATCGCCAGAGGCGACAAGATGGCTTACGCAAAGCAGGCGCTGGAGAACTACAATTTCTTCGGCGCGCCGCATGTCGCGATCATTCATACCGACGAACCGCTCGGTATCTATGGTGCGGTCGATTGCGGCGCGTATGTCGGCAATTTCATGCTGGCGGCGCAGGCGCTTGGCCTCGGCACCATTCCGCAGGCGGCGCTGGCGCGGCATTCCGGGCTGATTCGGCGGCACTTCAACCTTGCGGACGACCGCCGCGTGGTATGCGGCATCTCGTTCGGGTTCGCCGACCACGCCCACAAGGTCAACAGCTACCGGACCTCGCGGGCGAGCGTGGCGGAGACGGTGACGTTCGTCGAAGAATAGAGAACCCGGATCATTGGACAGGGCTCGCGTGAACTCCTACGCCTTGCAATGCGGTCAATAGGTCCATTGCATTGAACGGCTTTGTGAGAATCTGCAGACGGCCCACATCTGCGAAACGACCTCGGATGCCTGCGTCGGCATAGCCGGTTGCCAAGATGATCGGCATATCCGGATGCAGGGTCCTGATCTCCGCGACCAACTCATCGCCAGGTCTGTCTGGCAGGCCGAGATCGACGATCGCTCCAACCAGCCCATCCGCATCGTTTCGAATCTTTGTAACCGCTTCCCTGAAGTTGCTGGCGACATCCGCCAAAAGTCCCCACTCCGCGAGCATGTCTGTGACGAACGCATGCAGCAGGGGCTCGTCCTCGACGACGAGAACACGGGCGGACGCGCGGTCATTACCGGGACTGCTATCCAGAAGCTCGCGAACGCGCATCGCAAGCGCCGAAAACGAGAAAGGCTTGTTAAGCAGCTCGATGCCAGGGTCGAGCCGACCTTCATGGACCAGAGCGCCTGCGGCGTACGCCGTTGTGATAAGAACCCTCAGTGAGGGATCAATCGACTGCGCTCGGTCACCAAGGCTCTTTCCATCCATTTCGCCGGGCAGCCCAAGATCGGTGAACAACAGGGCAATGCCGGGTTCTCGTTGAAGCATAGTTAGCGCCGTGGCTGCATCAGCAGCTTCGTGTACGAGATAGCCGAGTTCGCGCAGGCTGCTCACGGTGTAATTGCGCACATCATCCTCATCTTCGACAACAAGGATAGTCTCGCCCGACCGGGCGACCGGAAGCTGCTGTGACGCTTCCAGTTCCGTTTGCTCAATGTGCAAGACGGGTGAATGGAGCACGGTCGCGGCCGGCAGAAACATCTTGACCGTAGTACCTGCGTTCGGCTGGCTAAGAAGGCTGACATGACCACCACTCTGCCTCACAAAACCGTAGACCTGGCTGAGACCAAGGCCGGTACCGCGTCCGTCGTTCTTGGTCGTGAAGAACGGCTCGAATACATGGTTGAGTACGTCGGACGTCATACCTGTTCCCGAATCGGTGACTGAAATAAGAACATGAGGCCCATCTGCGGGCTCGCTGCCGGCGATGGCTCGATTCTCGGCCGCCACTTCAACATTGGTTGCTTCCAGGACCAGATTGCCGCCGGAGGGCATTGCATCGCGCGCGTTGACCGCGAGATTCAGAATAGCGGCCTCCAGCTCGGTTGGATCGGCTTCTATCCCCCACAGGTTCACAGCGATCTTCGCCTGAACATTGATCTTTTCTCCGAGCGTACGCTGAAGCAGGTCCGACATCCTTGAAAGGAGGTCTTCAGGGTTGATCAGCCGGGGCTCAAGCGGCTTCCGCCGGGCAAACGCCAGCAGCCGTTCGGTCAGCGTTGCGGCCTGCTGTGCGCCGCGGGTGGCGTTCTCGAGCGCGCGCCTCAGCGAGGGATCTGCGCTTGTCAAGCGCCGCTGGGCGCTTTCCAGATTGCCGAGTACCACCGTGAGGTGGTTATTGAAGTCGTGCGCGATACCTGCGGTCAGTCGGCCCACTGCCTCCATCTTGGCTGAATGCCGTAGCCGCTCTTCCATCGCTCTGCGCTCCGAAATGTCGCGAAGACTCGCGAGGCGCGCGGGCCGATTGTCCCAGATCGTCTCGACCACCCGGATTTCCGCGTCGATCTGATCGCCGCCCGGTTTGTGAATGGCAATTTCCGTCATCTCACCGGCAACAAACGGAATGCCGATGGGAGATCCGATCAGCGATTCCGAGGACCTGCCAAAAATTTGCTCGGCGGCGGGATTGGCGAACAGGACGACTCCCATCTCATCAACGACGATGATTCCATCAGCGTTCTTCTCGATCAGGAATCTAATCTCTGCATGATCGATGTTTGGTCTGTTTTTAGCGTCCATCATGCTCGTGCCGATCTCAATGCGCCTAGCGGTGCCTCCCGCCGCTCCCTGCACGTCCCTACGTCTTGAATACATTCGGCGCTCTCTTGAATGGATCGCCGAGATGCATGCCGCCGCCGTCAATTGTGAAACGCCGAATTTCCTTGGCATGCTCGCTGCCGCGCATCTTCAGCACCATAAGACCGCGGTTCATGATCTCCTGCTCCTGTATATAGCGGAGCAAAATGATCGAATCGGTCAGCGTAGAAATATGCTGCTCGCTGACGCTCTCGCCGCCAATCAGGGACTTGCTGGTTGCGGTGCAAAGCCCGGCTATTTCCCGCTTCTTGATGAAGGATGTCAGGCTTATCAGGAACTCGCGGAAGCCAGTGTCCGGGGCGATTCGCTCCAGCGCCGATAAGCTGTCCACGGCAATGCGATTTGGCTTGAATTCGTCAACCAGGCTCTGGATTGTCAGCAGATGATCGGGCAGCCCCTGGGCCTCTGGATAGAGACAGATGACTTTAAGCTTTCCCTCCGCTTCCATCTGGGCGAAATCGGTGCCCCAGCCGCTGGCGTTGCGGAACAGTTGGCCTTTGCTCTCTTCGTATCCGAACAGGATGGCTTTTTCTCCGGCGGCAACTCCGCCGGCTAGAAAATTCGTGACCAGCAGGGTTTTACCAGTGCCGGTGGCGCCGCTAACCAGCGTCACGCTATCGCGGAAAAATCCACCCCCGCACATCTCGTCAATTGCCGGATTTCCGCTGGTCACCCGCACGGTGCTCGACTGCTGCTCCAGCCGAAGCGAGGACAGCGGCACGGCTACCACGCCCTGACTCGCAAGCAGCGTGAATGGCGCCTCGCCTTCGGCGTGATGGCTTCCTCGCATTTTGAGTACTTCAATTGTGCGGCGACGCTTCTCGTAATGCAGGACGTTGCGCAGTATCACGACGTTGTCGGCTACGAATTCTTCCAGTCTGTGGCGGGTAATTTCACCATATTCGCTGTTGCGCTCCGCCGTCATCAGCACCGTGAGGCCGGACCTTTTTAGAGCGGTGCTGATGTGAAACAGCTCGCGGCGCAGGATCTTGGGATCCCCGATGAAGTGGTCGAAGAGCTGTGTCAGCGAGTCCAGAACGACACGTTTGGCCTTGGCATTCTTTACCGCGTGCTCAATCCGCGAAAGCAAGCCGGCCAGATCGAAATCGCCGATCACCAGTTCATCCGTGGCCGGAGGGCTTGCATCCACGAAGGCCAGCCGGCCCCTCCCTGCGCCACCTCGCCAAATCCCAGCCGAATCCGCGCATATTGGCTTCGATATCCGCCGGCGGCTCCTCAAATGTTACCAGCACGCCATTTTCATTGAACGTCGTGATTCCGTGAGCGAGAAATTGCGTTGCAAACACAGTCTTTCCGCTTCCGGGCGTGCCGCCGACAACAGTGGTGCGGGCACGTGGCAGCCCGCCCATGACGAGTTCATCGAATGCTGCGACGCCGGTCTTGACGCGCTCCAGAACACCGGTCACATCGACATCATCCTGTGCGGTCATCGATCATCTCCTTCTGTCTCGATTCCAAGAAACTCAAGAACCCGCTTCTGATCGCTGAGATCGCCGACGATGCGCCGAGGGCGGCCTGAGTGCTCGTAGGAGAGAGTCGGCGTTGCAATGATGCCTGCTTGCTCCGCAAGTTCGGGCCTGCGCAATACATCGATAATCTCGATGTGCCACGCCTCGTTGTCGAGCAAGGCTCTCAGGTCACGAAGATTCTGTTCTGCCCGGCGGGAGCCGGCCGAATTTCCGGCGATGTAAAGTCGGAGCACTAGTTCGGCCACGGAGGCTTCGCCTTGTGATAAACCGTCGCGCGATGCTGCGGAGTGCAACATTTCTCCGCAGCAGTTCGGGATACGGAAGCCTCATCGGATAGCGTGATGAGCAAGGTGAGCGAACAATAGGTTCCAGGCAGGCGCAAGAGAGAGAGAAATACCAAGGCCTACTAGTAGGCGGTCATTTTCCTAGTTCCGGCAAGGGGCGTCTGCGCCGGTTGCCGCCCAAGGCAAGCTCGCTCGTGATACCTCGTTCACGCGCCCAGATAATCGCCGCGCTACGACGATTAACGCCGATCTTGCGGCACAGGGCTGCAACGTGATTTCGTACCGTGTTCTGCGAGAGCCTCAGCGCTTTGCTCATCTCGATATCGCTCTTCCCCTCGCATATCAGTCCGAGGACCTCCCGCTCGCGGTCGGTCAATAGCTCTATATCGTTGGAAAGGGCGCGCGGGTGCGCGACCTGGCGCAGACCCTTGAGCTTATCAACGATGGTGCGCGTGAAGGAGGAAGTATCGGCCAGGACCGACTCGATTGCGGTGATGAGGTCGCGGCCGGACTCCTTGGTCTCCTGGACGACGCAGACGAGTGACTGCTCGCCGTCGATCGTCAAATCAACGGACGTTACGAAGCAATCGATCACGGCCGTGTCAGGTTTGCGGACGGGCAAGGCAAGATCCTGCAGTCCGCCATTCACCCTGCGGCGCGTATTGTCGTCGATCCAAACGACCTGACCTTCGGCATCGACAATGATGAGTCCGCTACGAAGCGCAGAAGCTATCGGTTCCCATTGCCGATTTTCGCGCGCGTCATCGCTTACCACCTGGTCCATCGCGGTCCCCGTGCGTTGGTTGATATTCAGTATTGTTGGGTTGCCATACCAACGCCGGCGGAGGAATCTGGTTCCTTTTGGCTAAGTAATTAGTAGATAGGTACTATTCGGTTTCCTACATCGCGATGTACCCATCGCTTCAATTTCTCAATTTCGCCGATGATCGTGGTCTGCGGCATCTCGTTCGGGGGCGCCGACAATGCCCACAAGAGGAGAGGGAAAGAGCATTCAAGCTTCGCGACCCAGCAGCTCTTCGGTGACCTCGTCGGAAAATCTCTTCCTGCCTCCCTGCAACCAGCACCCATTCGGGATCACCAGGAATAGCCGTCGCACCTGGCATGCCATGGTCGAGCAGGGCACGCGCGCAGCCGGTCCAGTCGCCGCCTTCGACCGGCTCGTTGCAGGACGCCCATGACAGCGTACCGCAGGCGTTGTCGCCATGGCCGTGTTGCTCCGTCCAGTTCGCGCCGTGTTCGAGCAGAAAGCGCGTCAGCCCGGCATTGCCGCGGAACACCGCGAGATTGAGCGCGGACGCATCCCAGTCGCCGCCGCGCACCGCGATCGGCCAGCCGAGCCTGACCATCAGCCTCACGGCCTCATCGGCGCCTGCTGCGGCCATGTCCGGCAACAGGCGCAATTGTGCCTGTGGCAGCGAGGCGGGCAGGTCGGGGCGTCCAGCGCCGATCGTTCGCGCCTCGGCTTCGTCGCCGCGTGCGCAGGCGGCAACGAAACGTTCCTCGTCCGGGACCTCAGGCGCGTCGATATGTTTGCGCAGCAAGGTCGCAGCGTCGGGAAGTCCGAACCGCAGCGCCAGCCTGTAGGGACTGACGCCATCCGGGGTCGGGCGCGACGGATCGGCGCCCGCGTCCAGCAGCAACTTCACATGACGGGGCCGTCGGCGGTAGATGGCCCATAGCAGCGGCGAACCCCAATCGGTCAGCGGCGGATTTCGCGCCGGTTCGTTCGGATTGCCGCCGTGGTGCAGCAGCAGCTTTAGCGCGGTATCGTCGTGGAGATCGATCGACCGGTAAATCGCATTGCTCTCGGCAATGCGGGCGTCATGCTCCAGAAGCAGACGCGTGCACGCCGGATTCTCAAGCGAGTGGTAAAGCGATCCGCCGTCATTGGGGTCCGCACCCGCATCGAGCAACAGCTTGGTCAGAACGGGATCGTGGTTGCTTCCAGCGGCGCCGTAGAGCGTCGAGAGCGGAAAGCGTTCGTCCGGGTGGCTCAGTGATGCCGGCGGCCAGCGGCTGTGGATGCGCTGATTGACATCGGCGCCGGCCGCGATCAGCAACTGCGCGCTCCGGTGCAGGCGTTCGCGGAACTCCGGCGCCCGCAGCAGGCTCGAATGCGCGATCGCGAAAAGTGGCGGCAACCGCAGCGGGCCGCCGGGCCGGTTGAGCCATGACGGATCGGATTGCGTGGCGCGCCGCAGCGCGATCTCGTCGCCGATCGCACAGGCAAGATAGGGGTCGTCGGTGACGAGTTCGGGATCTTCCGCGAGTATCCGCAACGCGACGCGCGGGTTTGCGCGATTGGACGTGCCGCTGACATCGCCGGAATAGATCAACTGGCCCCAGTGCAGGACGCGAATGGCGCGCTCCTTCTGCGCGGCCGCCTGCACTTCCAGGTAACGCTTCAGGTCGGGCCAGGATGCGAAGCCGTGTTCCCGCGCCAGGCACGATTGCGCGTCGTGCAGGCGGAATCCGAGCGACGAAATATCGTCATCGCTGCGGCCGGACGCTGCCGGTAGCGCGTGCCGAAACCGCGCTATCGCTGCCGGATCGTGGCTTCGATAGAGGCGGATCAATTCCTTGGCTTGTTTCTTCAGATGATCGAGATTCAATCGATCGGGAGACCGGTTCATCAGACACCTCCGTGCATGACAGCGCCGACGGCCCGCAATACCGGCTGCACAAAGGCTCTAGATATCGCTTGAAAGCTGCAAGTGGGTTCAACCCTTCCCGCGGGCCCGGGCGCGGCTTGCACCGCGACCCACACAATATGGCTGGTCCGGGTGATGGTCAAATTTTTGCTGTGATAGGGCGAGCGGAGGGTGCAGTAACTTCCGTTGACAAAAAAGGCCCTTCTCCCCTTGTGGAGAAGGTGGCATAGGCGGCCTATGGCCGCCGTCTTAGAACGCCGATGCCTCGCATCGGCTATGGCGCCGGATGAGGGTCTCTCTCCGCGGAAACAACCCCTCACCCGTCACGAACGCGCTTCGCGCGTCCGTGCCACCCCACAAGGGGAGAGGGAAGAATTCAGAATTTCGGTGGGCGCTTTTCCGCAAAAGCCTTGATGCCTTCCTTGATCTCGGTGCTGCGCATGCTCTCGCGATGGCGGAGGTCGGCGGCCTCCTCATCGAGCTTGCCGCGGGCGAATTCGTTGATGGCGCGCTTCATGCCGCGCATCGCGAGCGGCGCATTGCAGGCCAGGATGGTGGCGAGTCGGTCGACTTCTTCGTCCAGCGATTCCTCCGGCACCATGGCGGTGAGGTAACCGATCCGCAGCATTTCCGGCGCGGAGATTTTTTGCGCGGTCAAAAACAGCATTTTTGCATTGTCGACGCCAAGCCGCGACACATAGCGCGCGATGCCGCTCTTGTAGTAGTGCAACCCGAGCCGCGCCGCCGGCATGAACATTTCGGCGGTGTCGACGCCGATGCGGAAATCGCAGGCCAGCGCCAGATCGGTCGAGCCGCCATAGACGCCGCCATTGAGCCGGCAGATCGTCGGCACGCCGAGATCTTCCAGCCGGTCGACCACCACTTCAAACGCGGATCCCGCGCTCTGCTGCTCCCTGGCGCTGGTCGCGCGATCGGCGATCGAGTTGAGATCGTAGCCGGCGCTGAAGGTGCGGCCGGTGCCGGTCAGTACCAGCACACGGATCGCGGCATCGGCCTCGATCCGGTCGAACAGGTTCATGAGATCGCCGAGATCCTCGCTCTGCAGCCGGTTCAGATGTTTCGGCCGGTTGAGCCGGATCGTGGCGCGCGCGCCCTTGATTTCGAGCATCGGCGCGCTGGCTGCCTCGGACATCCTGTTCTCTCCATTATTCTTGCGCGTTACTTTGTTTGGCAGAGCGCGCCGTTTGGCCGGCAAAAGAGCCCGCCAGCGGGAGCGCGGTCAAGCGGCTTCTCGTACCCTGGCGCCGGCCCGTTCTGTCCCAACAGCGGGGGATGGGGCAGAATTTTTCCCTGGGAATCGTGAGAATCCCGACAAAACATAGTTCTTTCCTCGTATACCAAAGGTCCGTTGCGGACCGTACGATCGCGGGCACTGCAACAGAATCGTGAAATCGCTCACTTCCTGAAGAAATTGGTTGGCATCCAATGGATACGTCTCATCTTGCACAACACGCGGGAACCGCCGGCGCGCTGTTCGCGACAATTTTCGTGGTCGCCACCACCACGATGAAGACCATGATCCCGTTGCGGGTCTTCGGCATTCTCGCCAACGTCATCCTGATCCTGACTGCGATCCCGGCCCGCAACTACCTGGTCATCGTGGTGCAGCTCGCCATGCTGCTGGTCAATTCCTATCGCTTGCACCAGATGCTGCAGCTGGTGCGCGACGTGAAGAAGTCCGTCAACAGCGATCTCTCGATGGAATGGCTGAAGCCGTTCATGACCGAGCGCGATTGCGCGGCCGGCGAGATACTGTTCTACAAGGACGAGAAAGCCGAAGACATGCTCTATATCGTCAGCGGCAAGTTCAAGCTGGTCGAGTCCGGCATCGTGCTGCCGGTCGGCGCCATCGTCGGCGAACTCGGCATGCTGTCGCCATCGAACATGCGAACCCAGACGCTGGAATGCATCGAATCCGGCCTCGTCCTGAGCGTCAGCTACAGCAAGGTCGAGGAGCTCTACGTGCAGAACCCGGCGTTCGGCTTCTATTTCCTGCGCCTCGCCAGCGCCCGCCTGTTTCAAAACCTCGATACGCTGGAAAAGCGCCTGGCCCAGCAAACGGCGCTCGCAGCCGAGCCGAAGCCTGCGTAGAGGCCGGGAGCAGGCAGAGTGTCAGACCGAGACCGCGGTATTCTGTCGTCGTTGCGTTATCTGCTCGCCGATTTCATTGGCGAGGACGACGACACGCCACCGTTTCTGCCCGAGGGCTTGCCGGAGCCTGTGACGGCGGTGGCGAGCGATGCCATCCATCTGCTGATCGATTATCAAGGTACCAGCTACGCCCAGCTTTATGTCGATAGGCTGCGGCGTTTCGTCGGCAAGAACGGCGTCGACGACGCGATGTTCACCGAGATCGCGCGGCTGATGGCGGCGCGCATGAGCTACGAGGACCCGATCCGGATTGCGCAGCTGAAGCTTGCCGAACTGGCCGATCCTTCCGGCACGCAGGCGGGATCGGTCGATGTCAGGAAGTTCCGCCTCGATGAACTGATCGGCGTGCTGCCTGCCGTCGTCGCCGAGTATTTGCTCGATGCGTTCGAATGGGCTGGCTGGACGCACAAAAATATCTCGATCCGTTTCAGCACGGCAAGCTGGTTCGGTATTCGCCGGCTGAAGATGGAAGCCGGATTACGGCGATGGCGGCTGTTTTCGGTGCGCTACGCCAAGGAACGGGTCTGGGTCGAGCGCTGGCTGCATATGATTGACCGCAGCCTGACCAAGCAGCCCGCTGCGGCGCCCGAGATCGTCCAGACCGCGACCATGATCCAAGGGTATGGCGACGTCTATCGTCAGGGCATGGCAGACTGGAATGCGATCATCGACGGCCTCGCCAAGCCGACTTTTGACGGCGTGCTGGCGTTGCCCGATCTTGCGGGCGCCGTGGCGGAAGCGCGGGCGGCGGCGCTGCCGGATTCCGCCAGGTCGCGCTGAAGCGCAAGATCGCCGAGATCCGGGCGCGGACACAGGCCGGTTCTAACGCGGCCTGATTTTAAGCGCCCTGCGCCGGCTTGGAGACCACCACCCTCGTCATCATGGGGTGCATTGATTTGTAAATACCTAGAAAAGAACGATAATTTCGCCCTGTTGCCAGGATATCCCGCGCGGGCCGGATTGCAAACCGCTCCGCGCCGGCAATCTTACCTGCGGCTGGCTGCGCGCGCCGACGCCGCAGTATCGCAGTTCAGCCACACCGTGCGATTTTTTGGACTACCCACAGGTGCATTCCGCCCCGGGGGATGCCATAAATAACGATACCGTTCGAATCTTCCGGGTTTGAAAAAGAACATTGCGCTGACAGCCTAGACCCCGGTTTTTCGCCACCTCTTCTGTCCCAGCAAAGGGCGTCAGCTTTGTTGTTTCCTTCGATGTCGACGTCGGTCCCGGTTGGGGCGCTGGTGGGATGGATGTTGCTTCTCACGGTGAAGCACGTCATCGCCGATTTCATGCTGCAGACTTCCTGGATGGCGATCGGCAAGGATCAAAAGATCGGCTGGGCGCTGCCGCTGCTGGCGCATTGCCTGGTCCATTTGGCGGTGTCGATGACGCTGATCCTGATCGTCGCACCGCGGTTCTGGTTCGTCGCCCTGATCGATTTCGCCATTCACATCACGGTCGACCGCATCAAGGGGATCATCGCGTCGTCGTTCGGCGTGACGCTGGAGCAGGCGCATCCATGGTTCTGGACGCTGATCGGCGTCGATCAGGCGCTGCACCACCTGACCGGTTTCGGTCTGGCGATCTTCATGGCGGCGAACTGATCCTGCCACGATCGGGGGTAGCGTTCCGGAAGTAAACGTTCAGCTGATGCGGGCCGACGTTACGCTCGGCGATGACCCAGCCCAGTCCCTCGTAAAAACCTGCAAGCTGCGGACGCGAGCACAAATAGGTCCGCTCGATACCGAGCGCGAAGCAATCCTGCGTGGCGCGGTTCACCAGCGATGACGCGACCCCGTTTCGGCGCGCGTCCGCCTCGACCCATACCGCCGCCACCCATGGCGTCAGTTGCGGCCGTTCCTCGAGATCGGCTGCGATCACCGAAGCGGTGCCGAGAAATCGTTCGCCATCATGCGCAACCAGCGCGAAGGGGACCGGCGTGGCCTCCATGTTTTCCCGCAGGCGGGTCGCGATGGAGGTGAGCGGATAGCCGCCTGGCTCCCACCATGCCCGCCAGATCCGGTCGGCGACGGTGTCGAAAAACGCTGGGCAGCGGCGCAGGTCCGAAATGGTGAAGGGCAGGGGCATCGATTTACGTCTGGCGCCAAGCTGGCGGGAGCTCCGATCCTACAACAATCGCCTGATACCGCGAGGTTCCGATCTCGGCTCTGACTGGCAAGGTCACCGGAACACTACTGTCGCGCTTGGTTAACCTTTCATTAGAGTATTGCACTGCATCTTCCGCTAAGGGGAGAACCGCAATGTTTTCAAGCCGCGACGCCTTCGAGAACGATTTTTGCCCGGTCCGAGACGAATTGCTGGGCGAGATGTACCGCGCCAATGCCAATGGCCTGCCGCTGTTGGTTGAAAGCGTTTCTTCCGAAGTCCGCGCCATGCTGGCGCTGTTCTGCTACCGCCGCAGCCATCTGCACGCGCTGGCCATTGCCATCGCAGCAAGCTGCACCGAACGCGAGCTGATCCATTTCGGCGGCCGTGTCGGTTCCACGCTCTACGCGCTGTCCCGGGAACCCGCCGCGCGCTCCGCGCCCTCCTCCTACGGCAGCCGCAAGCCAATCACGCTCTCGACCAAGCCGCTTTCGACCTTCAAGCCGATCGAGGATGAGATCGACGACGAAGATCTCCAGGCGGTGACGGCGTAAGTTAACCAGATAAAACCTCTCGTCGTCCCGGCCAACGGAGCGAGATGGTTTGGCCCGCGGCCGGGTGTTACACCAGCGCTGGCAACCCATGCCGTTTCCGCGCCATCGCGCATTCGGGATCGCCGGGCATGCAGGTGCGGCACACCTCGGGCCGCACCGCGTAGATCAGGCACGACGTCGCTTCGCCGACCTTGCCGGACAGCGCCGAACAGCGGTGGCCCTCGCAGCGCATTCCTGACAGCCTTTCATTGACGAGTTTTTCCGGGATCAGGTCGAGCGCCGAGTCCTCCTCGGTGGTGAAGCGCGGCCAGTTGGACGAATAGCTGCAGCAGGCGCCGCAGGCCTGACAGGGGCTTTCGATAGCGATGGTCGGGTTATCCATGGGGTCGTTTAGCGGGGAATGCGGGGCTACGCGAGAGGGAACGCTGAAGGATCACGTATCCTTCGGCGCCTCCCAGACCAGGCTCCGCCGCCATTTCGCCCGCAGCAGGTCGCGTCGTTCCGGATATTTCTCGTCGTGGTATACCGCGTCGACGACGCGGTCGGTACGAAAGCTGCGAAAATCCTTGCGTAGTTCGCACCACGCCGCCAACAGCCGCACCGCCTCATGATAGCCGACCGCGATCGGCCAGATGGTGCGCTGGCTGCCGCGGCCATGCTCGTCGCGATAGTTCAGCGTGATTTTCTTGCCTTCGTGGATCTGCGCCCGCGTCCGCACCATGTCGATGCGGTCGGGCTCCCTGTTCCATGCCGATCGGGCGCGGCTGGCGGGCTCCAGCACGAACGGCCGCAAGCGCTCAGGTACGGTCTCGGCGACCTTGGCCATCAGGTCCTGGGCGGCGCGCGCGAGCGCGGGATCGGCATGTCCGACCACCCATTGCGCGCCGAGCACGCAAGCCTCGATTTCATCGGGCGTGAGCATCAGCGGCGGCAGGTCGAATCTTTTCCAGGATGTAGCCCACGCCGGCCTCGCCGCGAATCGGCACGCGCTGTTCGATCAGGGTCGTGATGTCACGGTAGATGGTCCGCTTCGAGGTCTCCAGCTCGGCCGCGATCGCGTCCGCCGTCAGCGGCTTCCGGGTACGCCGGAGCACCTGAATGATTTGAAACAGCCGGTCGGCCCGTCTCATGGCTCGTCTCTTTTCTAAAAAGCACCTGCCTGATGCTGACAGCATGTTGGCAACAGGGGGTGGATATATCGGGACAACACCTCAACTGAAGGGAATTTGTCCATGACGATTTTCAACGAATTCGGCTTCCGGGGAAGCCGCCTGCCTCTGATGAATGCCAAGACCTTCAATGCCAAGGCCTTCGCCCTGGAACAGCTGGTTTCCATCCACTGCGTCACCACCGATCTGCGCTGGGCGATGGTTGAACTGGCGTGGCGTTCATTCACCGCAATGTGCGCGTTTGCGCAAGGCCAGTTTGTCTCGTGGGCGCGCAAGAACCGCACGCCACGGGAGGAGGAGGGTCGCGGCCGGCATTGCTGCTGCTGACACCATGGTGGCAGCAGGGGGGCGCTAGCCTCCGGGGACGTTTCAGGAGATCGGGAGACCAGCATGATTACCCTCTATGGCTTCGGCGCCGGGTTCGGCCTGCCGGAGATCAGCCCCTTTGTGACCAAAACCGAGGTCCAGCTAAAAATGGCCGGTCTTGGCTATCGCAAGGAGAAGGCCAAGCCGCCGGCCTCGCCGAAGGGGCAGTTGCCCTATATCGTCGACGAGGCCGAGACGATTGCCGATTCCACCTTCATTCGCGCGCACCTCGAAGCCAAATATGGTTTCGACTTCGACGCCCCACTCAGTTTGCAGGCGCGCGCGCAGGCCTGGGCCTTCGAGCGCATGATCGAGCATCACGTCTATTGGGCGCTGGTTGGCGCGCGCTGGGTCGATGGCGACAATTTTCGCCAAGGGGCCGGCGCATTTCTTCGACGGAGCGCCGGCGCATCTGCGCGAAAAACTTCGCGAGGATGCGCAGTTCCGGGTGGCCGAAAACTATTTGCTCAGCGGTCTCGGCCGCCACGCCCCGGGAGAGGACGTCGATCTCGCCGTTCGCTCGTTGTTTGCGTTGTCGGTCCAGCTTGGCGACAAGCCATTTCTGATGGGCGAAACGCCATGCGGCATGGACGCCACCGCATTCGGCGCGCTCGCCGGAATTTTGACGCCCTTCTTCGAGTCTCCGCTGCGGCAGCGTACGGAGCAGTTCGCTAACCTCACCGCCTATGTCGATCGGATGATGCTTCTGTATTATCCGGAGTTCGCCTGGGCGCCGCTGCAGCAAGCCGCCTAGCTGGCATCTGCGAGCTGGCCCTTCAATGCGGCCAGCTCGGCTTCGAGCTCAGCGATGCGGGCATCATGCGAGCCCAGCGCCGCCGCGACATCGGCTGCATCAAACTTCTGCGGGATATGCTGCGGGCAATTGGTGTCCCACGCCGCGATCCGGAACAGGATGACCTGCTCCGGCCGCGCCTTGTAGCCGCGCGGCATCAGCGATTGGGCCAGCGCGGGATCGTCATCCACCACGCGCGCCTCACCCCAGATCTTCACCCGCCGGCGACGGGCGTAGTCCATCACGAAAATATGCGCCTTCGGATTCTCCGACAGATTGCCTTGTGTGATGTATTGCCGGTTGCCGCTGTAGTCGGCGAACGCGATCGTGTTCTTGTCGATGATTTTGACAAAACCCTTCGGGCCGCCGCGATGCTGGATGTATGGCTGGCCGTCCGCCGAAGCGGTCGCGAGATAGAAGCTGCTGGTCTCCGCCAGAAAACCCGCAAGGTTCTCGTCGATTTCGGTGCGCCAGCCGCCGTTCTGCTCGACGCGGGCGTAGGCGTCGCGCGAACCCTTGCGGGTCTGCACGGCCTTCACCGCCGGCGTGAACGCGACATCGCTGGAAAACGTGTGAACCTCTGACATCGGTGCCTCCTGAAGCCGGGCCAGCCTTGCGGTCGCCCTGGCCTCCCAAATGGACACCTCTCCCTATTGAGACAATTGACGGGATTGACACTTTACTGTTGCCGGATATGCAATAATCGGATGGACCGGATCGATGCCATGCAGGCCTTTGTGGCTGTCGCCGACATGCAGGGCTTTGCCCCTGCCGCGCGCAAGCTCGGCCTTTCGCCGTCGGGTGTGACGCGGTTGATCGCGGCGCTGGAAGACCGCCTCGGCGCGCGGCTGCTGCAGCGGACCACGCGACGGGTCGCGCTGACCGATGTCGGCGCCCGCTACCTGGAGCGCGCCCGACGCATCATTGCCGATGTCGAGGAGGCCGAAAGCTCAACCGAAGGCGAGCGCACAAAGCCGGGCGGCCGGTTGGTGGTTTCGGCCCCGATCGGGTTTGGTCGTCTTCACGTCAGCCCTGTCATGTCGGCCTATCTGAAACGCTATCCCGAAGTTTCGGCAGATCTCAGGCTGTCGGATCGCGTGATCAATCTGGTGGAAGAGGGCGTCGACCTCGCGGTGCGGATCGGCCATCTCCCGGATTCGACCCTCGTTGCCCGCCACGTCGGCGAGATGCGGCGGATCGTGGTGGCCTCGAAAGAATATCTGGAGCGGCGGGGCGAACCGAAATCACCGGGCGCGATCGCATCCCACGACACCATTCAGTTCGGCGCCATGACCGCAGCGCCGGACTGGCGCTTTGTCGAGGACGGCCGCGAGGTTCGCGTCCCGACCAGCCCACGCTTATCCACCAATAGCGCCGACGCCGCGATCCAGTATGCGGAAGCGGGCGGCGGGCTGACCCGGGTGCTGGCCTATCAGGCGGCCGAATCGCTCAAAGCGCGGCGGCTGAAAATCGTGCTCGCGCCATTCGAGCAGCCAGTGCTTCCAATCCACATCGTCTATCCGACAACGCGGCTGTTATCGGCCAAGGTGCGCACCTTCATCGATCTTGTGACCGAGACGGCCGACTGGCATTTGGGTAGGCGCCGTGCCCCGGACGCAGCGCACCACGTAGTGGTGCGCTGCAGAGCCGGGGCCCATCTCGACCCGTGGGTCCCGGCTCTGCGGAGCAGCGCTTTCACGCTGCATAGCGTCCGGGACACGTGGAGTTATTGCTACGTCGGTTCCTTCTTCGGCACCACGCGAAACGTCGCGTTGGCCCGCGCGATCACGACATCGTCGGCCTTGATCAGGCTTTGCGCGAAGCAGATCGTTTTGCCGGTCTTGACGACGTCGCTCTCGACCGCGAGCCATTGCCCGACTTCGGCGGTGCCGACGAAATCGACCGCAAGCCCGATCGTCACCAGCGAGGACACCCCGCCCATGCGATGGGCGCAGCTATGGCCCATGGCGTTGTCGGCAAGGGCCGCAATCAGCCCGCCGTGAATCAGGCCGCGGCCATTAGTGTGCGGTTTGGCAAGCCGCAATCCGATAATGACCGCCTTATCGGTACGCTTCGAATAAAGCGGCTCCCAGGGATCGGTCAGCGGGCTCTTGCGGCTGTGGCGCTCGAAACCTTCGGGAATGTCGGGTGCTGTCATGTGCGGCTCGCGGGTTGGCGATGTCTTTCGTCATTGAACGCTATCCGGGTGTGCAGCGCATCACCTACAAAGTTTTAAACGGGATTTGGGGGAGTGTTTGAAATGACACGGATTGTCGTCACGCGCGAAGGCGGGTGACCCAGTATTCCAGAGACCTCTGTGACCAAATCGAGAAGCCGCGGCGTACTGGATCCCCCGCCTTCGCGGGGGATGACGGCGTCAGACGACGGAGCCGTGGTATTCGACTCGCTTAAAACGGCAATCCCACATAATTTTCCGACAGCGATGCGGAAGCCGCCTTCGAGTTGACGACATAGTCCAGTTCGGCGAGCTGAATGCGCGCGCCGAAGTCGCCCTGGTCGGGGAATTTATGCAGCATCGAGGTCATCCACCAGGAAAAGCGCACTGCCTTCCAGACCCGCGCCAGCGCTTTCGCCGAATAGCCGTCGATGCCGGCTGAAGATTTCTCATCGTAATATTCGCGGAACGCATGCGAGAGGTAGTGCACGTCGCTGGCGGCGAGGTTCAGCCCCTTGGCGCCGGTCGGCGGCACGATGTGGCAGGCATCGCCGGCCAGAAACATCCGGCCGAAGCGCATCGGCTCGGCGACGAAACTGCGCAGGGGCGCGATGCTCTTTTCGATCGAGGGCCCGGTGACGAGCTCGTCGACCGCCTTCTGGTCGATCCGGCGCTTCAGCTCATCCCAGAAGCGCTCGTCCGGCCATTGGTCGATATGGTCGTCGAGCGGACATTGCACATAATAGCGGCTGCGGCGGGTCGAGCGCATGGTGCAGAGCGCAAATCCCCGCGCATGGTTGGAATAGATCAGTTCGTGACTGACCGGCGGGGTCTCCGACAGAATGCCGAGCCAGCCGAACGGGTAGACCCGCTCATACGTCTGGATCGCCGATGGCGTTATGCTGGCGCGGCTGACGCCATGGAATCCGTCGCAGCCGGCGATGAAGTCGCAGGCGATCTCGTGGCTGATCCCGTCCTTGATGTAGCTGACGCGCGGGCGGTCGGTATCGAAATCATGCGGTCTGACGTCGGCGGCCTGATAGACGGTGGTGAGGCCGGCAGCCTTGCGCGCGTTCATCAGGTCGAGCGTCACCTCGGTCTGGCCGTAGATCATGACGGTCTTGCCGGTGGCGGCCTGCATGTCGATGCGGTGCCGCGCGCCGCCGAAAGCCAGTTCCACGCCATGGTGGACCAGCCCCTCGCGATGCGCACGCGCGCCGGCGCCGACCTCGTCCAGCAACGCCACCGTGCCCTCCTCGAGCAGGCCGGCACGGATCCGGCCCAGCACGTATTCCGGCGTCTGGCGCTCGAGAATAATGTTGTCGATGCCGTAGAGATGAAGTAGTTGCCCAAGCAACAATCCTGCCGGACCTGCACCTATGATTGCTACTTTTGTCCTCAATACCCGCTCCTCCCGGTATTATAGGTTCGACATCTGCGCCGCCAGCCGCAGACTTGCAATGGTAGTTATATCATATAACAGTTTTGGCAAAGGACATTGCCGCAACATTATGCTTCGCCACTTTGCCGAACTGCAAGAGGTGAGGGGTTAAAGCGCCGGGCCGACGTCCGCCTTGAAAAAGCGGGCAATCTATATAACATGTTAAATAACAAATCGGGCGTCAAACAGAGCCCGCGTGCCAAAGGGAGAGAATGTCCATGAAGAAAGCATTTCTGGCGTTGCTGCTGGCCGCCACTGTGACGCCCGCATTCGCGCAGGAAAAGACCTTCGAATTGAAGCTGTCGCACTGGGTGCCAGCCTCTCACCCGCTGCAAAAGGCGCTGGAAGATTGGGGCACGGCGGTCGAGAAGGAATCCGGCGGCACCATCAAATACAAGGTCTATCCCGCCCAGCAGCTCGGCAAGGCGTTCGACCATTACGACATGGCGCGCGACGGCATCGCCGATGTCACCTACATCAACCCGGGCTACCAGCCCGGCCGTTTCCCGATCATTGGCGCGGGAGAGCTACCGTTCCTGATGTCGGACGCCAAGGGCGGCTCGATGGCGCTCGACGCCTGGTACCGCAAATATGCCGAGAAGGAGATGAAGGACGTCAAGTTCTGTCTGGCCTTCATCCATTCGCCCTCCACGTTCCATTCGCGCACCAAGAGGATCGTGGTGCCGGAAGACATCAAGGGCATGAAGATCCGGCCCGCCCACGCCACCATGGCGAACTACGTGACCTCGCTCGGCGGCACCAACGTGCAGTCCTCGGCGCCGGAAGTCCGCGACATCATCGAGCGCGGCGTCGCTGACGCCGTCAGCTTCCCGTGGGGGTCGGTGGTGCTGTTCGGCATCGACAAGGTGACGAAGTATCACGTCGAAGCGCCAATCTACGTCACGACCTTTGCCTTCGTGATGAACAAGGACAAGTACAACCAGATGTCCGACAGGCAAAAGAAGGCGATCGATAATAACTGCAATACCGAGGCCGCCGGCCGCGTCGGCGAACCCTGGGGCAAGTACGAGGACGCCGGCATCGAGAAGATCAAGGCGATGTCGGGTCATGAGGTCTACAAGCTGACGCCAGATCAGGTCGCGCTGTGGAAGAAGGCCGCCGAGCCGCTCGTCAAGACCTGGGGCGAAGGCGTCAAGAAGAACGGCGGCGATCCCGACGCCGCGATGGCCGAGCTTCGTGCTGCGCTCACCAAAAACAACGCGCTCGCACAGTAACAGGTAACACCAACCGAGGCGGCGGCAGGATCTGCCGCCGCGATCTTTCAGTCATCGCCAGCCGTTCGGAGCGCACATGAATCGCGCGCATATGGATCGCTTCATCGACACGATCGAGTGGATCGCGGCCGCCTTTGTCGGCATCGTGGCCATTAACATTTTCATCGCGGTCATCCTGCGCAACACGCTGAACTATGCGATCCCGGATTCGTTCGATATCGGCCGCATGCTGCTCGGCATCCTGATCTTCTGGGGGATCGCCGCCACCAGCTATCGCGGCGGCCACATCACCGTCGATCTGGTCTGGGCCAATGTCGGTCCGAAGTACCAGCGCATGATCGACGTGTTCGCAACGCTGGTGCTGCTGTTCGTCGTGACGGCGCAGACCTATACCCTGTTCGACAAGGTGCGCGGCACCTACAACGACAATGTCCTGACATTTGAAATGCATATGCCGACCTGGCCGTTCTTCGCGGTCGCCTGGGCCGGCGACGCCGCCGCGGTGCTGCTGATCGCGATCCGCACCTGGCGGCTGGTCTTCCATCCGGAAGACATCCATGACGCCAAGATCAAGACCGTGGAGTAGGCGGGATGAGCACCGACGCCGTCGCGGTCCTGGGATTTGTCGCGCTGTTTGTGCTGATGCTGCTGCGCGTGCCGGTCGGCATGGCGATGGGCCTCGTCGGCGTCTGCGGTTTCGGTTATCTCGTCGGCTTCACACCGGCGCTCAAGATGGTCGGCCAGACCTCGATGCGCACGGTGACCGACTACACCTTCGGCGTGATTCCAATGTTCCTCTTGATGGGGGCGTTCGTCAGCAACTCCGGCATGAGCCGCGAACTGTTCCGCGCCGCCAACGGTTTCGTCGGCCATTTGCGCGGCGGGCTCGGCATTGCCACGGTCGGAGCGTGCGGCGGCTTTGCCGCGATCTGCGGTTCGTCGGTCGCGACCGCTGCGACGTTCTCGGCTGTTGCCTATCCGGAAATGCGGCGCTTCGGCTATCCGCAATCATTCGCTACCGGCGTGATCGCGGCCGGCGGCACGCTGGGCGCCATGCTGCCGCCGTCTACCGTGCTCGCGGTTTACGGCATCATCACCGAGCAGGACATCGGCAAGCTGTTCATCGCCGGCATCATCCCCGGCCTGCTCGCTATTGCCATGTACATGCTTACGATTTCGCTGATCGGTTGGTTCCGGCCGGACTTCCTGCCAACCGGTCCGCAGACCAAATGGCGCGAGCGCTTTGCCGGCCTCAAAAACATCTGGGCGCCGGTGCTGCTGTTTGTTTTTGTCATCGGCGGGCTCTACGGCCTGCCGTTTCTGCCGCGTTTCACCCCGACGGAGGCGGGCGGCGTCGGCGCCACCGGGGCGTTCCTGATCGGCGTGCTCACTGGACGGCTGGACAAGGAAAAAATCCTGAACTCGCTGCTGCAGGCGACCCGCACCGCGGCCGCGGTATTCACGGTGCTGATCGGCGCGCTGATCTTCGGTTATTTCCTGACGGTGACCCAGACCCCGCAGAAGGTCACCGAACTGCTTACCGGCCTCGGGCTTGGTCCTTACGGCATCCTCGCCCTCATCATGGTGATGTACCTGGTGCTGGGCTGTCTGATGGACGCCATGGCCATGATCATCCTGACGGTGCCGATCATCTTTCCGGTGATCGTCCATCTCGGCTTCGACCCGATCTGGTTCGGCGTGATCATCGTGATGACGGTAGAGCTAGGCCTCATCTCTCCGCCGATCGGCATGAATGTCTTTGTCATCAAGAGCGTCGTCAAGGACGTGTCGTTCGCCACGATCTTCCGTGGCGTGATGCCGTTCGTGGTGACGGACCTGATCCGGCTGGTGATCCTGATCGCATTTCCGCTGCTGGCGCTGTGGTTGCCGCAGCGTATGGCCGGATAGAGCATGGGTGGCCCGATGACCCCACAGCTTTCGACCAGATACGTCTTCACCATCACCGCCCGGATCGGTGAAGTGACCTCGGCCGGCGAGATCGGCAGCGGCGTGCGCCGGATCATTCCGATCATCGGCGGGGAAGTGAAGGGCGAGGGCATTAACGGCAAGGTCTGCGCCTTCGGCGCCGATTTCCAGATCATCCGGCCCAATGAGCTAATCGAACTGGAGGCGAAGTACGCCTTCGAAACCGACGACGGCGCGGTCGTCTATGTCGAGAACAAAGGCATGCGCTTCGGCCCGGTCGACCTGCTGCAGAAGCTTACACGCGGCGAACCGGTCGATCCGAAGCTGATCTATTTCCGCACCGTGCCGCGGTTCGAGACCGGGGCCGAAAAATACCGCTGGCTGATGGAAAACCTGTTCATCGGCTCCGCCGCCCGCCACGCCGACCGCGTCGTCATCGACGTGCATCAGGTGCTGTGAGACACAGCGACAATTGAGGCTGTTCGTTCCCGGATGCAGTGCAGCGCCCTTGCGGTGCACTGCTGGTCCGAGGTCCATCCGCATAGGTCCCGGCTCTGCGGAGCGGCACAGATGCGCTGCACCGCGTCCGGGCTACGGGCCAAGCTTATTGACTCCGCCCGAGATCGTTATAAATATAACTATTCTGGTCAGGAAGTAATATAGGCCTATGGGAAACGCTGTCTCCACCGCCACCGCGGGTCAATCCGACCTGCTCAAGATCGAGCAATCGGGCGCGGTGCTGACCGTCGGGCTCAACCGTCCCGCCAAGCGCAATGCGCTGAACGACGGCATCATTCTCGCGATCCAGGACTGCTTCGCCCAACTCCCCGAGGGGATTGGCGCCGTGGTCATCCACGGCATCGGCGATCATTTCTCGTCCGGCCTCGACCTTTCCGAACTGACCGAGCACGACGCCACCGAAGGCCTTCGGCATTCGCAGATGTGGCACCGGGTGTTCGACCGGATTCAATACAGCCGCGTGCCGGTGATCGCGGCACTCAAGGGCGCGGTGATCGGCGGCGGCCTCGAGCTTGCCTGCGCCGCGCATATCCGCGTCGCCGAACCCTCCGCCTATTTCGCGCTGCCTGAGGGCCAGCGCGGCATTTTCGTCGGCGGCGGTGGATCGGTGCGGCTGCCGCGACTGATTGGCGTGGCGCGGATGACCGACATGATGCTCACGGGTCGGGTCTATTCGGCCACCGAAGGCTCGGCCTATGGTTTCTCGCAATACCTCACCGAAGCCGGCGGCGCGCTGCCGAAGGCGCTGGAACTGGCGGAAAGAGTCGCAGCGAATGCGCCGCTAACGAACTTTGCGGTACTGCAGGCATTGCCGATGATCGCGGAGGCCAATCCGCAGACTGGCCTCCTGATGGAATCCCTGATGGCGACAGTGGCGCAGAGCGACAAGGAAGCCAAGCGCCGCATTCGCGCGTTTCTCGATCGCAAGACCGCAAAGGTGAAGCCGACCTGACATGAGCGCCAAGCCCAACATGTCCGTCTCGACTGAGCAAGCCGCGCGCGCTGTTCATCCGCTGCGTCCGATTTCGTTCGGCACGCCTGCTGTGATCGTCGAGCGTCGCGAAGACGGCACCATCTATCTGCGGCCGAAAGCGCAGTTGAGCGACTATCCGGTGCGCCTCACCGACCGGCTGCATCATTGGGCCAAGGCTGCGCCCGATCGCATCTTTATGGCGGAGCGAAACGCCGCGCGGGGCTGGCGGCAGATCACCTACGCCGAGCTGCTGGCGTCATCGCGGCACATCGCATCCGCGCTGCTCGCGCGCGGCCTCTCAGTCGACAAGCCCGTCGTCATTCTCTCGGGCAATTCGGTCGATCATGCGCTGATCGCATTCGGCGCGCTCTATGCCGGCATTCCCTTCTGTCCGGTATCGCCGGCCTATTCGCTGGTGTCGCGCGACTACGGCAAGCTCGGTTATCTGATGAAGCTCTTGACGCCCGGCCTTGTGTTTGCGGATGACGCCGCGAAGTTCGCCGATGCGCTGGCCGCCAATGTATCCCTTGGGACCGAGATCGCGGCTTCGCGCGGCACAGTGCCGGGGCGTGACATCACGAGCCTGGCCGACCTGATGGCGACGCCATTGCATCCCCTGCCTCGACGCGGTGCATGAGGCCATCGGCCCGGATACCATCGCAAAATTCCTGCTGACATCAGGTTCGACGGGCAATCCGAAGGCCGTGATCAATACCCAGCGCATGATCTGCGCCAACCAGGTGATGCTGCGCGAGACGTTGGCGTTCCTGAAGGACGAGCCGCCGGTCATCATCGACTGGCTGCCGTGGAATCATACATTCGGCGGCAATCACAATATCGGGCTCACGCTGTACAATGGCGGCTCGATGTATCTCGACGAGGGCAAGCCGATGCCCGGCGGTATCGAGGAGACCGTGCGCAATCTCCAGGAGATTTCGCCGACCGTCTATTTCAACGTGCCCAAGGGCTATGAATCGCTGCTGCCCTATCTGCGCGACGATTCTGGTTTGCGGAAGAAGTTTTTTTCCAGGCTGCATGCAATGTTCTTCAGCGGCGCCGCGCTGTCGTCGTTCGTGTGGAACAGCCTTGACGAGCTTTCTGTGCAGGAAACTGGCTATCGCGTGCCGATGCTTACCGGCCTTGGCGCCACCGAGACCGCGCCGTTTTTCATGTCGGTCAATCCGCTTACCAGCCGCTCGGGGCATGTCGGGCTGCCGGTTCTGGGCAACGACGCGAAACTCGTGCCCAACAACGGCAAGCTGGAGGTTCGCGCCAGGGGCCGAACGTCATGCCCGGCTATTGGCGCCAGCCTGACATAACCGCGAAGGCGTTCGACGAGGAAGGCTTCTACAGGCTCGGCGATGCGATCAAGCCGTCCGATCCCGACAATTTCGAGGCCGGTTTCGATTTCGACGGCCGCATTGGCGAGGACTTCAAGCTCGCCAGCGGCACCTGGGTCAGCGTTGGTCCATTGCGCGCGCGCCTGGTGGCGGCCTGCGCGCCGCTGGTGCGCGACGTCGTGATCGCCGGCATCAACCGCGACGAAATATCGGCGCTGGTGGTGCTCGATCTCGACGGCTGCCGCCTGATCAATCCGACGATCCTGCCGGACGATATTGCCGCCGCTGCGTCCGACCCGCTGATCCGTGCCGCTTTCCGCGAGCGCTTCCAGAAGCTGGTGGCCGGCGCCACGGGGTCGTCGACCCGGATCACGCGAGCGATCCTGCTCGATGCGCCGCTGTCGATCGATCGTGGCGAGGTCACCGACAAGGGCTCGATCAACCAGCGCGCGGTGTTGGAAAATCGCAGCGCGCTGATCGAGGAGATCTATTCACCGGCGCCACCGGCGCAGGTGATCACGCCGTCATGAATTCGAGCAAGAGTATATCAGGGAGAAGACCATGCAGTTGAAGGACCAGGCCGCCATCGTGACCGGTGGCGCATCGGGATTGGGCGCAGCGACCGCGCGCCGGCTCGCGGCGCAGGGCGCCAAAGTCGCCGTCTGCGATCTCAACGACAAGCTCGCCGAAACCGTCGCCGCCGAGATCGGCGGCACAGCCGTAATCTGCGACGTCTCCGACGCGGCGTCGGCCGAAGCCGCGATCGCCAAGGCATCGGCGGCCCACGGTCCGGCCCGCGTGCTGGTGAACTGTGCCGGTATCGGCGTCGCCAAGCGGGTGATCGGCAAGGAAGGTCCGATGGCGCTCGGCGATTTCGACAAGGTGATCAAGGTCAATCTGATCGGCTCCTTTAACATGCTGCGGCTGGCAACCGCCGCGATGTCGAAGCTGGAGCCGCTTGCGACCGGCGAGCGCGGCGTCGTGATCTCTACTGCTTCGGTCGCCGCCTATGACGGCCAGATCGGGCAATCGGCCTATTCGGCCTCGAAGGGCGGCATCGTCGCCATGACGCTGCCGATCGCGCGCGAACTGGCGCAGTTCGGCATTCGCGTGCTGACGATCGCGCCGGGCCTGTTTCTTACGCCTCTGCTCGCTAACCTGCCGCAGGAGGCGCAGGACTCGCTCGCCGCCTCGATCCCGTTTCCGCGCCGGCTCGGCCAGGCCGATGAGTTCGCCTCATTGGCGCTGCACATGATCGACAACCCCTACCTGAACGGCGAAGTGGTGCGGCTCGATGCCGCGCTTCGCATGGCCCCGCGCTAGGGATTTGCCATGTTCGTCAACCGGCGCGACGTGCAGATCCAGTGGGGCGATTGCGACCCCGCCAACATCGTTTACTACCCGCGTTATTTCGCGATGTTCGACGATTTGACCTCGATCATGTTCGAAGCGGCCGGTTTTTCGAAGCAGGACATCATCCACAAGTACGGCCTGGTCGGCATACCCATGGTGGATACGCGGGCGAAATTCCACATCCCTTCCACCCATGGCGACTGGATCGCAATCGAAAGCCGGATCGAGAGTTTCAAGCGGTCCAGCTTCGAGGTGGTCCACAATGTGTTCAAGGGTGATGCGTTGGCGATCGAGGCGTTCGAGACCCGCGTGCTGGTTGGCCGTCACCCGGACGATCCTGCACGGCTGAAATCTGCTCCGATGCCGCCGGAGATCATCGAGCGGTTCACGCGGGGCTGACGTGAGCTACCGCATGACCTAAAGAAGGGGCTGAAGTGAGCACCGGATTTTGCTTTACACTGCAATAATATAATCCCAGGGAGGAATGAATGAACAAGGCCTTTTTATCCGCTGCAGCCGTTGTAGTGGTCCTCGCCCTGCCGGGCTCGCCGGCTCTGGCACAGACCAACGAGATCACGGTCGGCATTACCGTCACCACGACCGGGCCTGCGGCGGCGCTCGGCATTCCCGAACGCAACTCGCTCGACTTCGTGCCGAAGGAAATCGGCGGCGTGCCGATCAAGATCATCGTGCTCGACGACGGCGGCGATCCGACCGCGGCAACCACCAATGCACGGCGGTTCGTGACCGAATCGAAGGCTGACATCATCATGGGCTCCTCGACAACGCCTCCGACCGTTGCGGTCTCGACCGTTGCGAACGAGGCCGGGATTCCCGCATTTCGGCCTGGCGCCGTTCCCGATCAATGAAGCGCGCATGAAGTGGTCGGTCGCCATGCCGCAGCCGATCCCGATCATGGGCAAGGTGCTGTACGAGCACATGAAGGCGCACGGCATCAAGACCGTCGGCTATATCGGCTACTCCGATTCCTATGGCGACCTCTGGGTCAACGACTTCAAGACCCAGGCCGTCCCGATGGGCTTGACCATGGCCACTGAAGAGCGCTTTGCCCGTCCGGATACCTCGGTCGCCGGACAGGTGCTGAAGCTGGTCGCCGCCAACCCCGATGCCGTTCTCATCGGCGCCTCCGGGACCGCAGCAGCGCTGCCGCAGACCACGCTCCGCGAACGCGGCTACAAGGGCCTGATCTATCAGACCCACGGCGCCGCCAGCATGGACTTCATCCGCATCGCGGGTGCGGCGGCCGAGGGCGTGATCATGGCGTCCGGTCCGGTGATGTCACCGGAATCCCAGCCCGACAGCGCGCTGACCAAGAAGCCGGGGCTTGCGCTCAACACCGCCTATGAAGCCAAGTATGGCGCCAACAGCCGCAGCCAGTTCGCCGGCCATTCCTACGATGCGTTTGAAGTGCTCAAGCGCGTGGTGCCGGTGGCGTTGAAGAAGGCGAAACCGGGCACGCCGGAATTCCGCGAGGCGATCCGACAGGCCTTGATGACCGAGAAGGACATCGCCGCAAGCCAGGGCGTCTATAACTTCACCGAAAAGGATCGCTACGGCCTCGACGACCGCTCGCGCATCATCCTGACCGTGAAGGACGGCAAATACGTCCCGGCGAAGTGAAGCTGGAAGGTGCGTCGTAGGGTGGGCAAAGCGTAGCGTGCCCACCACCGCGATTAGAGATTATCGCTGAACGAGAGAGGTGGGCACGGCGCAAAGAGCGTCTTTGCCCACCCATTTTTTGTCGTCATACTGTCTTTCGTGGTATGACGAGTTATCGCATGAAGTCAGACCGCGCTCGCGCCTTCATGCTGGAAGCCGAGATAGCTTGCCGCGACGCGCTCGTTGGACGCGATATCCTTGGCCGATCCGGACAGGATGAACTCGCCGAGTTCCATGACATAGGCGCGGTCGGCAATTTTCAGCGCGGCCTGCGCGTTCTGCTCGACCAGCAGCACCGAGACGCCGGCGGCCCGCAGTTCGCCGATGGTGCGGAAGATGTCGGCGACGATGATCGGCGCGAGGCCGAGGCTCGGTTCGTCGAGCATCAACAGTTTTGGGGCGCCCATCAGGGCGCGGCCCATTGCCAGCATTTGCTGCTCGCCGCCGGAGAGCGTGCCGGCCAGTTGCTTGCGCCGCTCCTTCAGCCGCGGAAACAGCGTGTAGACTTTTTCAAACGATTTCGTGGCCGTGGCCTTCGGAATCCGGAACGCCCCGAGCTGAAGATTGTCCTCGACATTCATGGTGCCGAACAGTTCGCGGTGTTCGGGCACGAGACTGAGACCGGCCGCCACGCGATCCTCGATATCGAGCGGGGCCATGTCGTTGCCGGCGAAGACAGCGGCGCCCTTGAGCGGCAGAACGCCCATGATGGCGTTCAGCAGCGTGGATCTTGCCGGCGCCGTTGGCGCCGATGATGGTGACAATCTCGTTGTCGGCGACGTCGAGCGATACCGAACGCACGGCTTCGACCTTGCCGTAGGAAACGTGCGCGTCGGAGACCGATAACAGCGCGCTCATGCGGTCGCTCCGAGATAAGCCTTGATCACATCGGGGTTGGTCTTGATCGCCGCCGGCGTGCCCTCGGCGATCTTGGTGCCGAAATCCAGCACCACGACGCGGTCGGCGAGATCCATCACGAATCCCATGTCGTGCTCGACCAGCAACACCGACATGCCGCCGTCGCGCAGTTGACGGAGCAGGGCGGCGAGCCGCTGTTTTTCCATGTGCCGCAGTCCCGCGGCCGGTTCATCGAGCAGCAGCAGCAGCGGGTCGACGCACAGCGCGCGCGCAATCTCGACGATGCGCTGCTGGCCGAGCGACAGGCTTCCGGCCAACTGGTCGATCTGGTCGCCGAGGCCGACGCGCTCGATCTGGCGCGCGGCTTCTGCCAGCAGTTTCGCTTCATCGGCGCGGTCCAGCCGGAACATGCTGGCGATCGCACCCGCATGTCCGCGCAGATGCGCACCGATTGCGACGTTCTCCAGCACGGTCATGTCGGGCACCAGCTTGACGTGCTGGAAGGTGCGGGCGACGCCGAGCTTGACGACCTCCTGCGGCGGGGCGTTGTCGACCTTGTTGCCGAGCACCGAGATCGTGCCGCCGGTCGTGGTCAGCACGCCCGTGATCAGGTTGAAGGTCGTGCTTTTCCCGGCGCCGTTGGGACCGATCAGGGCGACGATCTCGCGGGCCTGGACGTCGAAGGAGACATCGTTGACGGCAATCACGCCGCCGAATTGCTTGCGCGCCTTTTCGATTTGCAACAGCGTCGCGGGCGAAGCCGGCGCGCGCACACGCGTGGCCGGGGGAAGCGACGTGTCGGGCAGCTTGCGGGCCGGCTTGAGCGGCAGCCGCGCCATCAGCCAGGGCCAGACACCGGTCGGCGCCAATTGCAGCAGGACGACCAGCAGGATGCCGAACACGATGGTCTCGAGCTGGCTCTGGCCGCCGAAGATATAGGGCAGATAGCTCTGTAGGATCTCTTTCAGGATCACGACGATGCCGGCGCCCAGCACCGCGCCCCAGACGTAACCGGCGCCACCGACCACGGCGATGAACAGATATTCGATGCCGGCCTGCGCGCCGAACGGCGTCGGGTTGGCGGCGCGCTGGAAATGCGCATAGAGCCAGCCGGACAGGCCCGCCAGCACCGCCGCATAGATGAACACCAGCAGTTTCGCGCGCGGCGTCTGCACGCCGAACGCTTCGCCGGCGATATGCCCGCGCCTCAGCGCGCGGATCGCGCGGCCGATCCGGGAGTCCAGCAGGTTCATGGTCAGCAATGCCGAGATCAGCACCGCGATCCAGATCGCGAAATAGATCGTGCCGGGATCGAGCATCCGGAAATTGCCGATCGAGAGCGGCGGAATGCCGGATATGCCGTCATTGCGGCCGAGGAATTCCAGCTTGCTGAATAGATAAAACAGGCCGATGCCCCAGGCGATGGTGCCGAGCGGCAAATAATGGCCGGACAGCCGCACCGTGACGATGCCGAGCAGCACGGCGGCGATGCCGCTGACGAGCAGCGAGAGCGGCAGCGTCAGCCACGGCGAAAAACCGTAGGCAGTTGTCAGCACCGCCGTGGTGTAGGCGCCGAAGCCGCAAAAGGCGGCCTGACCGAACGAGGTGAGTCCGCCGACGCCGGTCAGCAGCACCAGGCCCATCGCCACCAGGGCTGCGAGGCCGATATTGTTGAGGAGCACGATCCAGAACGGCGGGACGCCCGGGAAGAACGGGATCGCCGCCATGACAGCTGCGAAGATGATGAGGGGAAGCCTTTGATTCATCGCCGTCAGTCCTTCTCTTCCTCGACCGCAGGCGCTGCGAGCGAACGCAGCACCAGCACGGGAAGGATCAGCGTAAAGACGATGACCTCCTTGAAATTACTGGCGTAGAACGAGGAGAACGCCTCGACGCTGCCGACGATCAAGGCCGCGACCGCGGTCAGCGGATAGCTCACCAGCCCACCGATGATCGCGGCGATGAAACCTTTCAGGCCGATCAGGAAGCCGGTGTCGTAATAGAGCGTCGTGATCGGCACGATAAGAATTCCGGAAATCGCGCCGATCACCGAAGCCAGCAGGAAGGCGATCTGTCCCGACAGCGTGGTGCGGATGCCGACGAGGCGCGCGCCGAGCCGGTTGACGGCGGTGGCACGCAGCGCCTTGCCCATCAGCGTGAAGCCGAAGAACAGCCACAGCGCGACGATGAAGGCGATCGTCAGCCCGTAGACCGCGATGCTCTGGCCGGTGAAGCGCAACGGCCCCACGGTCAGCGCCGCGCTCGACAGCGCCGGTCCGCGCAGGCCTTCGGCGCCGAAGAACACGAGGCCCAAGCCCTGCAGCGCGAGATGGCAGCCGACGGATGCGATCAGCAGCACCAACACCGAAGTATGGGCCAGCGGCTGGAACGCGATGCGATAGAGGAACAGTCCGATCGCCGCGACGATCAGGAGGGACAGCGCGATGTTGACCGCGATCGGGGTCTTGGGGCCTGCGAGCGCGTAAGTCAGGGCCAGGATGACGGCGGGCAGGACGATGTTGAGGGCAAGGGAGCGCAAAACCTGCTTGAGCCGGAGCGACCGCCGGGCGTCGAACAGGTCGAGCGCAAAGGCCACTGCGCCCATGGCGACCGCGAGCTTTGCGGTGCCGGGCACCTGACCGGTCGCCAGCATGGCATAGCTCAGCGCGCCGAAGGTCACGAATTCGCCCTGCGGAATCAGGATGACGCGCGTGACGGCGAACACCAGCACCAGCGCAAGCCCGAGCAGCGCATAAATCGCGCCATTGGTGATGCCGTCCTGCAGCAGGAACAGCATGATCGTTGTATTCAAGACTGGCGCTCCCCTCAGCGTCGCCGGTCGCGACCTCATGCGGTCTGCCGGCCGTCCCTATCTCGGCAGTTGAAAAGCGCCGATATTTGATATACTCAATAACAATTATCAAATATAACATCAAGGCCCGACCAACGGCGGGGCCTCTTTTCGGGATGATGAGCCTTACCGATGACAGTTTCCAAGGCAGCGACCGATGCCGTCAAGCCTTCCCGCGCCAACAGCAAGGAAATTGCCGATGGCGAGACGGAAAATGCCGGGCTGCAAATGGGCGAACTCGCTGACCTGCTCGGTTATTCCCTCAAGCGCGCACAGCTGAAGGTGTTCGAGGACTTCCTGCGCTGCGTCGCGCCGCTGCAACTGACGCCGGCCCAATTCTCGGTGCTGCTGTTGCTCGACAGAAATCCCGGTCGCAACCAGACCGAGATCGCCAATACGCTTGGAATCCTCCGGCCGAATTTCGTGTCGATGCTGGATGCGCTCGAGAGCCGTGATCTGTGCGCCCGGATGCGCTCGACCAACGACCGCCGCTCCCACATCCTGGTTCTGACCGACAAGGGAAGGGGGTGCTGTCGCGCGCCAAGAAGCTCGTCGCCACCAAGCACGAGGCGCGGCTCAACGAATTGCTGGGCCCCGCCAACCGTGTCGCGCTGCTCGAGATGCTGTCGAAGATCGCAACGGAGTTCTAGCGACAAGCTATGGTGTGGGGTCCACCAAGATCACCCTGACGTCATTGACGTTGGTGAGCGTCGGCCCGGTCAGCAACAAATCGCCGGTGGCTGAAAAGAATGCGGTGGCGTCGTTGTTGGCGAGATAGGCCGCAGCATCGAGGCCAAGTGATTTCATCTTCGCAAACGTGGTGTGGTCGATGACCGCGCCGGCCGGATCGGTCGCGCTGCCGGCGCCGCCATCGGCGCCGTCGGTATCCGCAGCCAGCGCCGCGATGCCGGGGTCATCCTTCAGAAGGTCCGCCAGCGCCAGCGCATATTCCTGGTTGGGACCACCGCGGCCATTGCCGCGCACGGTCACCGTGAGTTCGCCGCCCGACAGGATCGCGGTGCGCTTGCCGTCGCTCCGCGCCTTCAGGGCCAGCCGGACATGGTCGGCGGCGACGTCGCGCGCCTCACCTTGGAGATCGGCGCCGAGACCGATGACCTCGTACCCCGCATCCCTTGCGACCTTGATCGCGGCATCGAGCGAGGCCTTCGGTTTCGCAATCATCTCGAATTGCGCGCGGGCGAAGGCGGGATCGCCGGGCTTGCAGCTCTCGTTGCCGGGATCCTCGAGCGCGCGCCTGACGGCGTCGTCGACCGCGAGATTGTACCGCGCGACCAGCGCGCGGGCGTCGGCCAGCGTCGTGGAATCCGGCACCGTCGGTCCCGATGCAATTGCGGACGGATCATCATGCGGAACATCCGAGATCGCCAGCGTGCCGATTTCGGCGCGTTGTCCGGCACGGGCCAGCCGGCCGCCCTTGATCCGCGACAGATGCTTGCGGACGATGTTCATCTCGCCGATCGGCGCGCCCGAGCGCAGCAGCGCACGGTTCACCTGCTGCTTCTGTGCGAATGAAACGCCCTCGGCCGGTGCGATCCAGTTCGCGGAGCCGCCGCCGGACAAAAGTACCAGCAGCAGATCGTCTGCGGTCGCCTCGGCCGCAAGACGCAGCGTGTCGTCGGCGGCTTTCAGCCCGGCTTCGTCGGGCACGGGGTGGCCGGCCTCGATGACCTTGATCCGCCGGGTCGGCACGCCATGGCCGTGGCGGGTGGTGGCGATGCCGGTCAACCGCGCCGGGTCGAGCGCAAGCTTGTCGAGGTAATGCCGTTCGGCAGCCGCAGCCATCGCAGCCGCGCCCTTGCCGGCGGCGAGGCAGATCACCCTGCCTTTCGGCACCGGGCGCAGATGCGCCGACAGCACGACGTCGGGATGCGCGGCCGCGACGGCCGCATCAAATATCGCACGCAAGAGGGGACGCCGGTCGGTCATGTCTGCACGGGGCGAAGGGGGACGGGAGGTCTGGTTATCCATCCATTCGCCGCAAAAGAAAACCCCCGCGGGATGCCCGCGGGGGCGCTTGCGGCCGCAAATGGGCCGATCAGGATTTACAATGAACTAGCCGCCGGCGTCACCGGAGAGGATTTCGCCGAAGCGTTCCCAGGTATCGCCCTTGAACCGGATCAACTGCACCGAAGAGATCGGGGCGAAGTCGGTCGGTGACGTGTTGACCTTGATGCCCGGCAGCAAGCCGCCGAGTTCGAGGTCTTTGATGCTGGCGGCCTGCTTCATGACGTTCTCACGCGTGAGATTGTCGCCGGATGCCTTCAACACGTGAACGAGACCCTGGGCGACGGTGTAACCGAACATCACCGACGCATCCGCGCGGTTGGCTTCCGGATAATACTTGTCGAGGAATTCGTTCCAGGCCTTCATGCCCGCGTCATTCTTCCACTGTGCATCCGTCGGATCCTTCAGGTATTGCGACGAGATGATGTCCTGGGCGTTCTCCATGCCGGCCGGCTTGATGACGCTGCCGATCGAGGCCGAGACGTTGTTGAGGAAGTGCAGCGGCTTCCAGCCGATCTCGGCATTCTTCTTGATCGCCTGCGCCGCGAACTTCGGCGTGGTGATGTTGATGAAGACGTCGGCGCCTGTCGACTTCAGCTTGACGATGTGGGAATCGATGGTCGGTTCGGAGACTTCGTAGCTTTCCTCCATGACGATCATCGATGCCGCCTTAGCGCCGAGCCCGTCCTTGAAGCCCTTCAGATAGTCCTTACCGTAATCGTCATTCTGATAGAGGATGCCGATCTTGGCGTTCGGCTTCTCCTTGAGAATGTACTTCGCATAGATCTGGGTTTCGCTCTGGTAGTTCGGCTGCCAGCCCATCGTCCAGGGGAAGTTCTTCGGATCGTTCCACTTGGTGGCGCCAGTGGCGACGAACAGTTGCGGCACCTTCTTGGTGTTGAGGTACTTCTGGATCGCGGTATTCGGCGGGGTGCCCAGCGGATTGAAGATCAGCAGGACTTCATCGCTTTCGACCAGCTTGCGCGCCTGCTCGACCGTCTTCGGCGGGCTGTAAGCGTCGTCATAGCTGATGAAGTTGATCTTGCGGCCGTTGATGCCGCCCTCGGCGTTGATCTTCTTGAAGTAGGCTTCTTCGGTCTTGCCGATCACGCCATAGGCGGAAGCGGGACCGCTGTAGGGCATAATGTTGCCGATCTTGATTTCGGTGTCGCTCGCGCCGGGATCGTACTTCTTCTGTGCGAGAACGCTGCTCGATGACGCGGTAAGCAATCCAAACGCGGCGGAAAGAATCGCCAGTTTTTTCATTTTGGACATTTCTGTCTCTCCCTTTTCATTAACTAATGTAGCCGTCAGGCCCCTTGCGCGAAGCTCTTTTGACGAGCCGTGATTACCATCTTGCCGGGGGCCTCACAACAGAAAGCCCCTGCGGCAAAGCCGCAGGGGCTGCACCTTTAGTAGACAGATTGGGCGTTTAGCCGCCGACGTCACCGGAGAGGATTTCGCCGAAGCGCTCCCAAGTCTCGCCCTTGAATCTGATCAGTTGCACCTGCGAGATAGGAGCAAAGTCGGTCGGCGACGTGTTGACCTTGATGCCCGGCAGCAGGCCGCCGAGTTCGAGACCCTTGATGCTGGCCGCCTGCTTCATGACGTTCTCGCGCGTGAGAATGTCGCCGCAAGCCTTCAACACATGAACGAGCCCCTGTGCGACGGTATAGCCGTACATCACCGACGCATCGGCGCGGTTGGCTTCCGGATAGTACTTGTCGAGGAACTCGTTCCAGGCCTTCATGCCCGCATCATCCTTCCACTGCGCATCCGTCGGATCTTTCAGGTATTGCGAGGAGATGATGTCCTGACCGTTCTCGAACCCGGCCGGCTTCATCACGCTGCCGATCGAGGCCGAGACGTTGTTGAGGAAGTGCAGCGGCTTCCAACCGATCTCCATGTTCTTCTTGATCGCCTGCGCCGCAAACTTCGGTGTGGTGATATTGAAGAAGACGTCGGCGCCGGACGATTTTAGCTTGACGATGTGGGAGTCGATCGTCGGTTGGGAGACTTCGTAGCTCTCCTCCAGCACGATCATCGATGCGGCCTTGGCGCCAAGGCCGTCCTTGAAGCCTTTCAGATAGTCCTTACCGTAATCGTCGTTCTGATAGAGGATGCCGATCTTGGCGTTCGGATGGTTCTTCAGGATGTACTTGGCGTAGATCTGCGACTCGCTCTGGTAGTTGGGCTGCCAGCCCATGGTCAGGGAAGTCCTTGGGGTCGTTCCATTTGGTTGCGCCGGTGGCGACGAATAATTGCGGTACCTTTTTCGTGTTCATGTACTTCTGGATCGCCGTGTTCGGCGGCGTGCCCAGCGGATTGAAGACCAGCAGGACCTCGTCGCTCTCCACCAGCTTGCGCGCCTGCTCAACAGTCTTCGGCGGGCTGTAGGCGTCGTCGTAGCTGATGAAGTTGATCTTGCGGCCGTTGATGCCGCCCTCGGCGTTGATCTTCCTGAAGTAGGCTTCCTCGGTCTTGCCGATCACGCCATAGGCGGAAGCCGGTCCGCTGTAGGGCATGATGTTGCCGATCTTGATTTCGGTGTCGCTCGCGCCGGTGTCGTATTTCTTCTGCGCAAGTGCGCCGCTGCTGGTTGCAGCAAGCAATGCGAGGGCGGCCGAAAAGGCCCCCAAGCGCATGTTGATAGCGGGCATTTTTTGATCTCCCTGGGATCGATGAAATGTGTCGATTGTTTTTGTATGGGGAGCGCTTGGTGGCTCTTGAACAGCATTGAATACCTTTCGGCCGTTTCCAGCAACAAAAAGCCCCCCGAGACGGTGTCGCGGGAGGCCGTATTTGGTCGGATGTCCGGGAAACTACCGCCGGACGGAATATTGGTTAATGGCTGACCTCGCCGCTGATCACGTCCCCGAACAGATCCCATTTCTCACCCTTGAAGCGCATCATCTGAAGTTGCTCGATCGGCGAGAAGTCGGTGGTGGACGTGTTGATCTTGACGCCAGGCAACAGGGTGTCGGGCGTGAAGTCCTTCAGGTTCGCGGCCTGCTTCATGATGTTCTCGCGGGTAATGTTGTCACCGCACATCTCGAGGATCCTGGCCAGGGTCTGGGCCGCACCATAGCCATAGACCACCGAAGAGTTGAGGCGGTCGGCTTCCGGATAATACTTGTCAAGGAAGGCAAAGAACTTCTTCATTCCGGGGTCGTTCTGCCATTGCGGATCGGCGGCGTCCTTGGCGTAGGCCGCCGAGAGCAGGCCCTGCGCGTTCTCGAATCCCGCCGGCTTGATCACGCTGCCGACGGAGGCCGAGACGTTGGATACGATCTGCAGCGGCTTCCAGTCGATCTCGGCCATCTTCTTGATCGTCTGCGCCGCGAATTTCGGCGTTGTGATGCTGATCAGGACGTCGGCGCCGGTGGCCTTGAGCTTGACGACATGGCTATCGATGGTCGGCTCCGATATCTCGTAGCTTTCCTCGGCAATGATCATCGACGCCTTGGCGCCAAAACCGTCCTTCAGGCCCTTGAGGTAGTCCTTGCCGAAATCGTCGTTCTGATAGAGCACAACGACCTTGGCGTCCGGCTTTTCCTTCATCAGATACTTTGCGTAGATGAGTGCTTCGCTCTGATAGCTGGGCTGCCATCCGATCGTCCACGGAAAGTGCTTCGGATCGCTCCACTTGGTGGCGCCGGTGGCGACGAACAGTTGCGGCACCTTCTTGGCGTTCAGATATTTCTGGATCGCAGTGTTGGACGGCGTGCCAAGCGGGTTGAACACCAGCAGGACCTCGTCGCTCTCGACGAGCTTGCGCACCTGCTCGACTGCCTTTGGCGGGCTGTAGGCATCGTCATAGGAGGTGAAGCGGATCTTGCGCCCGTTGATACCGCCGTTCTCATTGACCATCTTGAAATAGGCTTCTTCGGTCTTGCCGATGACGCCATAGGCAGAGGCAGGGCCGCTGTAGGGCACGATGTGACCGATCTTGATTTCGGTATCGGTCGCACCGGTATCGTACTTCTTTTGGGCGAGTGCACCGCCGTTTGTGGCAGCGAACGTCATGAGCGCCGTCCAAAAGGCGGCGCTTCTTATTGTTGCGGAACGCATTGTTTCTCCTGGGTGGGTTTACTTCTTCAGTTTTCCGATCAGTTGCTGGGCAACGATCGCGACCTGCCTGGCGCCGTGCGGCACGAGGAAGATGACGAGGAACAGGAGCACGCCGAATACGGCGCCGGACAGACCCTTCGAGATATGTTCGGCGATATTCGGCACGAAGATGATGAAGGCGGAGCCTACGATCGATCCCGGAAGCCAGCCGACGCCGCCGACGACCATGCCGAGGAACAGCGAGATTGCGAGCGTGATAGTGTAGCCGTCCGGTGCCACGAACTGCACCGCGATGGCGCCGAGACCGCCGGCAACGCCGGTGATGCCGGCCGAGACGCCGAACGCCAGCGTCTTGTACAGCGCGACGTCGACGCCCATCGCGGAGGCCGCGATCTCGTTGTCGCGGATCGCCATGAAGGCGCGACCCGAGCGTGAACGCAGCAGGTTGACGGAGGCGATATAGATTCCGATCGCGATCACGAGCGTGAAATAATACAGCCACCTGTCCTGCGATATCGGCAGGCCGAACGGCGCATCGGGCTTGGTCACGACCAGTCCCTGCACGCCGCCGGTCCAGTGCTCGAAGAAGCCGAGTTTCAGCAATTGCGGCATTGCCACCGCCAGCGCAAAGGTCGCCAGCGCCAGATAGATGCCGCTCAAACGCAGCGCCGGCTGACCGAACAAAAACCCGAAGCCAAAGCAGATGATGCCGGCAATGGGTAATGTCAGAGCGTAGTTTACGCCCATATGCTCCATCAGAATGGCGGAGGTGTAAGCGCCGACCGCGTAGAAGGCGCTTTGGCCCAGCGAAAACTGGCCGCTGCCGCCGGTCAGGATGTTCAGTGCCAGAACCGCCAGCGCGTAGATCAGCAACATCGTCATTTGGAAAACAATGAAGTTCTTCACGAACATTGGCCCGATGATCAGCAGGGCCAGCACCACGAGCGAGGTACCGTAGCCCAAGGTCATGGCTCGCTTCGGAACGGCCTCGACCGCCGGTGCCTCGTTTGCGACTTCGTCAACTGCGCTCATGATCAAACTCGCTTCACGATGGGCCGGCCAAACAGGCCCGCCGGTTTGAGAACCAATACGGTGATGATCAGCGCAAGCGCGATCGGCAGTTTCAACTCGTTACCGACGCCGGGAATGTACGTACCGGCGAGATTCTCGAATACGCCGACCAGGAAGCCGCCGACAACAGCGCCGAGCGGACTGGTCAGGCCGCCGAGGACGGCGGCGGCAAACCCGTAGATCAGCACGCCGCCCATCATGTTCGGCTCCAGGAACACCACCGGCGCTATCAGGATGCCGGCGATCGCGCCGATCGCGGATGCCATGCCCCAGCCAAGCGCGATCATCCACGATGTGTTGATGCCGACCAGCCGTGCCGATTCCGGCAACGACGCGGCCGCGCGCATGGCAAGGCCGATCCGGGTGAACTGAAAGAACAGATAGAGCAGGATCAACAGTCCCACCGTGACGCCGATCATGCCGGCCTGATGGGTCGAGATCAGCTGACTGCCGAGAAAAGGTGACGATCCGAACGGTGTCGGAAACTGCTTGATCGTGAAGTCCCAGGTCAGCCCGGCGACGCTGTTGACGATCGCAAACAATGCGATGAAACCGGCGACATTGGTCAGGACCGGCGCCTTGGCAAGCGGCTTGAACAACATACGCTCGATGGCGATGCCGCCTGCGAACGAGAACGCCAGCGTGAGAAGGAAAGCCCACCAATACGGCACCCCCCATTGCATCAGCTGCCAGGCGATGAATGTCGAGAACATCGCCATTTCGCCTTGGGCGAAATTGAGATGGTCGATCGCCTGGTAGATCATGACGACGGCGAGCGCCATGCAGGCATAGATCGCACCTGTGGCGATGCCAGCCAGGACTTGATTGATAAAAAGCTCCACGGCTGCGCTCCTCAATAACCGAGATAGGATTTACGGACGTCTTCGTTGTTCGCGATTTCGGCAGCGCTTCCCGACATCACGATACGTCCAGTTTCAATGACGTAGGCCTTGTCCGCGAGCTCCAGCGCGAGTTGCGCGTTCTGCTCCACCACCAGAATGGTGACCTTTTTCCTCACGGTTGATCTTGCCGAGAATCTTGAACAGGTCGCGCACGATCAAAGGCGCCAGGCCGAACGACGGCTCGTCCAGCAGCATCAGCCGCGGACGCAGCATCAGCGCACGCGCAACCGCGAGCATCTGCTGCTCGCCGCCCGACAGCGTGCCGGCCTGCTGGGTGTGCCGTTCCTTCAACACCGGGAAGTGCTCGTACATGCGCTCGATGTCGGCCACCACGCCCTTCTTGTCGTTGCGGGTGATGGCGCCGAGCTGCAGGTTTTCCTCCACCGTCATGGTGGTGAAGGTGCCGCGGCCCTGCGGGACATGCGCAATGCCGAGACGGACGACGTTTTCGGTCGATCGGCCGGAGAGCGGCTTGCCCTCGAACTCGATCGCGCCGGTTGAACGCACCATGTTGCAGATCGCGCGCAAGGTGGTGGTCTTGCCGGCGCCGTTGGCCCCCAGCAGCGTGGTCAGGCTGCCCTCGTTGAGGGCGAAGCTCAGGCCATGAAGCGCCTGGACCTGGCCGTAATAGGCGCGGAGATCCTTGATGTTGAGCATCGCGGTCATTGGTCCTTGCTCCCCAGATAGGCTTTGATGACATCCGGGTCGGCCTGGACCTGGGCCGGTGTTCCCTCGGCGAGCTTGCGGCCGAAGTTGAGTGCGACGACATGGTCGGCGATCGACATCACCAGACCCATGTGATGTTCGACGAGCAGCACGGTCATGTGGCGCTCGTCGCGAATCCGGCGGATCAGGTCGCCGAGCACATGCACTTCTTCGTGGTTGAGGCCGCCGGCGGGCTCGTCGAGCAGCAGGATTTTTGGATCGGCGGCGAGCGCGCGCGCCAGTTCGACGCGCTTCTGGGTGCCGAAGGGCAGGCCGGAAACCACGGTGTGGGCGACGTCATTGAGATCCAGGTAGTCGAGAATCTCATGGACCTTCTTGTTGACGTCGGCTTCGGCGCGGCGAACCCAGGCGAGCTTCAGCGAGTCCGAGATGATGTCGCTCGAGGTACGGGCGTGGGTACCGACGCGAACATTGTCGAGTACCGACAGATTGGGAAACAGCGCGACATTCTGGAAAGTGCGGCCGATGCCGATTTCGGCGATCCGGTGCGGCGGGCGCGTCAGGATGCTCGAGCCTTCCATCAGAATATCGCCGGAGCTCGGCTGATAGAGTCTGGAAAGGCAATTGAACAGCGTCGTCTTGCCGGCGCCGTTCGGTCCGATCAGGCCGAGGATTGCACCCTTGTGCATGTCAAAGGACACGCCATTCAACGCGATGATGCCGCCGAACACGACGCTGACGTCGCGAACGGCGAGCAGGGGAGCATTTCCCTGCGCGAGCTGTGCCTGCGTCATCTCGCCCCGCCCACGCTGATCACGTAGCGGGAAAGACCGTGCGAATATTTTCGCCGGTGGTGATGAAGGCTATCTGATCCCCTCGGGCAAACGTGCAACTTTCCCTCCTGCTTTCAACTTCTTGTTCTCTTCTTTTTTGGATTGCGGGGCTGCGCCGCCCAGCGCCGCCTCGATGTTCCTTACCATCGTCACAAGGCGAGGTCCAATGTCGTTGATCAAGCGATCTTCCGTGAAACGGAAAGCGGGCGCGCCGCAGTTGAAGGCATACGGTCCGGTTCCGTCGTTGAGCTTCAACGCCACACCTACCGCGTGCACATCGTCTTGCCATTCGCCTGCGGAGATCGTGAAGCCGTGACGCGCAACCATTTCACCCGCGCGTTCGATGCCGTCGCGCATTCGCGACCAGCGGCTGCCGTAATGGTCGCGCAGTTCGCGCAACAAGGCGGCGCGCTCCTCCGGAGGCAGCGCCCAGATATAGGCGCGCCCCATCGCGGTGGTTGCGATCGGTACTCGCGAACCGACGTCGAGCTGCACGCCGAGCAATCCGTTACGGCTCTGTCCGAAATAGATCATGCTGTGACGGTCGCGTCCGCCGACCGCGACGGCGCCGCCGGTCTCGCGCATCAGCTCTTCACGATAGGGTTCGGACAAATGCCGAACGCCGAGATTGGCCAGTGCGGCATACCCCAGCGCCATGGCTGATGGTGCGAGCTGATACTTCTCGAACCGCGGAACGGGTGTAAGATAACCCAACTTGGTCAAGGTGTAGGTCAGCCGGGAAATGGTCGGCTTCGGCAATTTAGTACGGGCGGCGATCTCTTGATTGCCAAGAAGCCCGTCGTTGGGTTGGAATGCGCGCAACACATCAAGTCCGCGGGAAAGCGCGACAACGAAACTGCGATCGGTCGCGGCTTTCTTCCCTGGACGCTTCATTACCTGCTGCTGCTGATGAGCTCGTTGACAAGGGACGTGCTTCAAAATAACCCTCGCTGTCAAGGTGTGGAATTAAATTTCGCAGTGCGAAATTGACAGAAGGCGACCGTAGCCACTCAACGCAAGTTGAGCGGCAATCCAAGAACAAACGATCCAGGGAGAGTCCCGTGAACGAAGTCGTAAAACTCGAACGCAATGACGCTATCGCCATCGTCACGGTCAACAGCCCTCCCGTCAACGCGCTCAGCGCCGCCGTGCGCGGCGGCATTTTCGAATGCATGAAGAGCGCGATCGCCGACGCCGAAGTTAAGGCAATCGTGCTGACCTGCGGCGGCCGCACCTTCATCGCCGGCGCCGATATCACCGAATTCGGCAAGCCGCCGAAGCCCCCGGGGCTCGCCGAAGTGCTTGAGCTGATGGAGAACTCGCCGAAGCCGATCGTTGCCGCCATTCACGGCACCGCGCTCGGCGGCGGTCTCGAGGTCGCTCTGGCATGCCACTATCGCGTCGCCACCAAGGATGCTCGCCTCGGCCTGCCCGAAGTGAAGCTCGGCCTGCTGCCGGGCGCCGGCGGTACGCAGCGCCTGCCGCGCGCGGTCGGTCCGGAACTCGCGGTCAAGATGATCGTCGGCGGCGATCCGATCAGTGCGGCGGAAGCCCTGAAGAACGGCCTGATCGAGGAAATCGTCGAAGGTCCGGCCTCCGGCGGCGTTGCCTTTGCCTTCAAGGTGCTGGCGGAGAAGCGCCCGCTGCGCAAGCTGCGCGACGATGACTCCAAGCTCGCCGCCGCCAAGGCCGACCGTTCGATCTTCACCAATGCGGTCGCTGCCCTGACCAAGAAGGCCCGCGGACTGGAAGCGCCGTTTGCCGCGGCGGACGCGGTCGGCGCCGCGATCGACCTGCCGTTCGATGAAGGGCTGAAGAAGGAGCGCGAAGGCTTCCTCAAGCTGGTATCCAGCGACCAGTCCAAGGCGCAGCGCTACGCGTTCTTCTCCGAGCGCGAAGCCGCCAAGATCGCCGGCGTGCCCGAGGGAACGAAACCGCGCAATGTCGAGCGCGTCGCCATCATCGGCGCCGGCACCATGGGCGGCGGTATCGCGATGTCGTTCGCCAACGCCGGTATCCCGGTCACGCTGATCGAGACCGGCGACGAGCAGCTCAAGCGCGGCATGGGCGTGATGCAGAAGAACTACGAGGCGACCGCCGCGCGCGGCGGCATCCCCGCGGATGCCCCGGCCAAGCGCATGGGCCTGATCAAGGGCGTGGTCGGACTGGAGAACGTCAAGGACGCTGACCTTGTGATCGAAGCCGTGTTCGAAACCATGGCGGTCAAGAAGGAAGTGTTCGAGGCGCTCGACAAGCACGCCAAGCCCGGCGCCGTGCTCGCTTCCAACACCTCGTACCTCAACATCGACGAGATCGCGAAAGTCACCAAACGTCCGCAGGACGTGCTCGGCATGCACTTCTTCTCGCCGGCCAACGTCATGAAGCTGTGCGAGATCGTGCGCGCCGACAAGACTGCGCCGGACGCCCTGGTGACCGCCGTTGCCATTGCGCGCAAGATCGCAAAGGTGCCGGCCGTGGTCGGCGTCTGCGACGGCTTTGTGGGCAACCGCATGCTGGCCCAGCGCGGCAAGCAGTCGGAAAAGCTCCTGTTTGAGGGCGCATTGCCGCAGCAGGTCGACGCCGTGGTGACAAAATTCGGCATGCCGATGGGACCGTTCGCGATGAGCGATCTGGCCGGCCTCGATATCGGCTGGCGTTCGCGCAAAGACCGCGGCATCAAGTCGGAAATCGCCGACGCGCTGTGCGAAGCCGGGCGCTTCGGCCAGAAGACCGGCAAGGGTTACTACAAGTATGAGGCGGGCTCGCGCGCGGCGCTGCCGGATCCGGAAGTCGAAAAGCTGATCGATGAGACGTTGCAGCGTCTCGGCCGCAAGAAGCGCGTCGTCAGCGACGACGAAATCCTGGAGCGTATGATGTACCCGATGATCAACGAGGGCGCGCGCATCCTGGAGGAGGGCATCGCGGCGCGTCCGAGCGACATCGACGTGATCTGGCTTTATGGTTACGGGTGGCCGATCTACCGCGGCGGTCCGATGTTCTATGCCGACCAGGTCGGCCTCAAGCACATCGCCGACCGGCTGTCCTATTACGCCAAGGAGACCAACGATCCCTCGCTCGAACCGGCGCCGCTGCTCAAGCGCCTCGCCGCGGAAGGCAAGACCTTTGCGTCGCTTGCGCAGCAGTCGAAGGCGGCTTGATGGGCCGGAACGCCATCTCAGTGTCGTTCCGGGGCGCGCTCAGCGCGAACCCGGAACCTCGAGATTCCGGGTTCGCTCGCTGGTCGCGAGCGCCCCGGAATGACGACGACGTTTTTTGAAAAGCCTTCATGACCCACCCCGGCGAACAGTTCTATCCGGAAGGCGTCCGCTGGGACGATCCGATCGCGCGCGGCACGCTGTCCGACCTGCTGTCGGCAGCGGCCGCCGAGTTCGGCGCTCGGCCTGCGATCGAATTCCGCGACCGGCCGATCAGTTTCACTGAGCTTGAAGCGCTGGTGGAGAGCGCAGCCAGCGCCTTCCTTCGCGCCGGCTACGGCAGGAACAGTTCGGTCGCGCTGTTCCTCGGCAATTCGCCGGACCATCCCGTCAATTTCTTCGGCGCGCTGAAGGCCGGCGCCCGAGATCGTGCACCTGTCGCCACTCGATGGCGAGATTGCGCTGTCGCACAAGCTCACGGACTCCGGCGCGCGGGTGCTCGTCACCAGCAATCTGTCGGCCTTGTTGCCGACCGCGCTGAAATTTCTCGATAAGGGCTTGCTCGATCGCCTGATCGTTTGCGAGGATGATCATTGGGGCAAAGTCGGCACGCCGCAGACGGCGTTGCCCGACAATCCCGCTATCATCACGCACAAGCAGTTCACCGACGGCGCGCCGAAGCCGGCGCAATGGCCCGCGATATCGGCCGATGACGTCGCGCTGCTGCAATATACCGGCGGCACCACCGGATTACCGAAGGGCGCCATGCTCAGCCACGGCAATCTGACGTCGGCGGTCTCGGTTTACGATGTCTGGGGCAAGCCGGCGCGTCTCGAACGCAATGCGATCGAGCGCGTGATCTGCGTGCTGCCGCTGTTCCATATCTACGCGTTGACCGTGGTGCTGCTCTCCGCAATTCGGCGCGGCCATTTGATCTCGCTACACCAGCGCTTTGATGTCGAAGCTGTCATGCGCGACATCGAACTCAAGCGCGCCACGGTATTTCCTGGCGTTCCCACCATGTGGATCGCGATCGCGGCGTTGCCGGATCTCGACAAGCGCGATCTGTCCTCGCTGGTGTCCTGCGGCTCGGGCGGCGCGCCGCTGCCGGTCGAGGTCGCAAAGATTTTTGAGCGCAAAGTCGGTATGAAGCTGAAGAGCGGTTGGGGCATGACCGAGACCTGCTCGCCCGGCACCGGCCACCCCAAGGAAGGGCCGGACAAGCCGGGCTCGATCGGGCTGATGCTGCCGGGCATCGAGATGGATGTGGTGTCGCTGGAAGACCCGACCAAACTGATGCCGGTCGGCGAAGCCGGCGAGATCCGTATCCGCGGTCCGAATGTCACAAAGGGCTACTGGAATCGACCGAAGGAAACCGCGGAAGCTTTTGTCGGCGATCGCTTTCTCACCGGCGACATCGGCTACATGGACGCGGACGGCTATTTCTATCTGGTCGACCGCAAGAAGGACATGATCATCTCCGGCGGCTTCAACGTCTATCCGCAGATGATCGAGCAGGCGATCTACAGCCATCCTTCCGTGCAGGAAGTGATCGTGATCGGTATATCAGACGATTACCGCGGCGAAGCCGCAAAGGCCTTCATCAAGCTGCGCGCTGGCGCGAAGCCGTTCACGCTGGAGGAATTGCGCGCCTTCCTCACCGGCAAGCTTGGCAAGCATGAGTTGCCCGTGGCGCTCGATTTCGTCGACGAGTTGCCGCGCACGCCGGTCAGCAAGTTATCGCGCCATGAATTGCGCCTGCAGCAATCTCCGCCGCAGGGCGCGTCAGTCAAACAGCAACAAGTCGCAACAGGAGGCGGTTCGTGACCCGATACCGTCGTCCCGGCCAAGCGAAGCGCGAGCCGGGACCCATACGCCGCGGCCTTGGTTTGAGGCGCTCTGGGAGACGACTTTGTCAGCAATAGACGCTGGTGGTTATGGGTCCCCGCTTTCGCAGGGACGACGAGACAGAGAGTTCGCGTTACTACGAATGTAATTCATTCGCTCACAAGGAGGATCCGATGGATCTCGCTTTCAGCAAGGAAGAAATGGCGTTTCGTGAGGAAGTACGAGCCTTCTTCAGGGACAACGTGCCGCCCGAGACGCGGCGCAAGATGGTCGAGGGCCGTCACCTCTCCAAGGACGAGATGGTCGCCTGGTGGCGCATCCTGAACAAGAAGGGCTGGGGCGTATCACACTGGCCGAAGGAATATGGCGGCACCGGGTGGAGCTCGGTGCAGCAATACATCTTCAACGAAGAGCTGCAGATGCATCCGGCGCCCGCGCCGCTCGCCTTCGGCGTCAGCATGGTGGGGCCTGTCATCTACACCTTCGGCAACGAGAAGCAGAAGCAGCAGTATCTGCCGCGCATCGCCAATGTCGACGACTGGTGGTGTCAGGGCTTCTCCGAGCCGGGCTCGGGATCGGATCTCGCTTCGCTCAAGACCAAGGCCGAGCGCAAGGGCGACAAGTACATCATCAACGGCCAGAAGACCTGGACTACGCTGGCGCAGCACGCCGACATGATCTTCTGCCTGTGCCGCACCGACACGTCAGCGAAGAAGCAGATGGGTATCTCCTTCATCGTCTTCAGCATGAAGTCGAAGGGCGTCACGGTGCGCCCGATCGAGACCATCGACGGCGGCCATGAGGTCAACGAGGTATTCTTCGACGATGTCGAGGTGCCGGTCGAGAATCTGATCGGCGAGGAGAACAAGGGCTGGGATTACGCAAAGTTCCTGCTCGGCAACGAGCGTACCGGCATCGCCCGCGTCGGCGTCTCCAAGGAGCGGCTGCGTCGCATCAAGGAGCTCGCTTCCAAGGTCGAGTCGGGCGGCAAGCCGATCATCCAGGATCAGGGTTTCCGTGAAAAACTTGCTGCCTGCGAGATCGAGCTGAAGGCGCTCGAGCTCACACAGTTGCGCGTCGTCGCCGACGAAGGCAAGCACGGCAAGGGCAAGCCCAATCCGGCTTCCTCGGTTTTGAAGATCAAGGGCTCGGAAATCCAGCAGACCACCACCGAACTGCTGATGGAAGTGATCGGCCCGTTCGCCGCGCCCTACGACGAGCATGGTGACGACGGCTCCAACGAAACCATGGACTGGACCGCCCAGATCGCGCCGAGCTACTTCAACAACCGCAAGGTCTCGATCTATGGCGGCTCCAACGAGATCCAGCGCAACATCATCACCAAGGCGGTGCTGGGGCTTTAGCCCCATCACCGTCATGCCCGGCCTTGTGCCGGGCATCCACGTCTTGTTTTGAGGATAGGAAAGTCGTGGATGGCCGGGTCAAGCCCGGCCATGACGACATAGAGGTCGGAAAGTAAAGAACATGGATTTTGATTTGTCCGAGGAGCAGCGCCTTCTCAAGGAAAGCATCGATGGTCTGTTGACCGATTCTTACGATTTCGATGCGCGCAAGAAGTACCAGAGGGAGAAGGGGGGCTGGAGCAAAGCCGTCTGGGGCAGGCTCGCCGAGCAGGGCCTCTTGGGCTTGCCCTTCGCGGAAGCCGATGGCGGCTTCGGCGCGGGTGCGGTCGAAACCATGATCGTGATGGAAGCGCTCGGCAAGGCGCTGGTGCTGGAGCCTTATCTGGCGACGGTCGTGATCGCCGGCGGCTTCCTGCGCCACGGCGGCTCGGCCGAGCAGAAAGTCGCGCACATTCCCGGCATCATCGACGGCAGCAAGACCTTTGCCTTCGCACAGCTCGAGAAGAACTCGCGCTACGACCTCGCAGATGTTTCCACCACCGCCAAGAAGAAGGGCGCAGGGTGGATCATCGACGGCGAGAAATTCGTCGTGCTCAACGGCGAGAACGCCGACACCCTGATCGTGACCGCACGCACGAAGGGCGGCCAGCGCGATCACAGCGGCATCGGCGTGTTTTTGGTTCCGGCGAATGCCAAGGGCGTCACCCGCAAGGGCTACCCGACCCAGGACGGCATGCATGCCGCCGATATCACGCTGACCGGCGTCGAGGTCGGCGCAGATGCCGCAATCGGCGATCCCGAGAACGGCCTCGCTTTGATCGAGCGCGTGGTCGATGAGGCCCGCACCGCGATGTGCGCGGAAGCCGTCGGCGCGATGGATGAATCGCTGAAGGCCACCGTCGAATATCTCAAGACGCGCAAGCAGTTCGGCGTGCCGATCGGCAGCTTCCAGACCCTGCAGCACCGCGCCGCCGACATGTTCGTGGCGCTGGAGCAGGCCCGCAGCATGTCGATGTTCGCGACCATGGCCGCCGATTTCGACAACGCCAAGGAACGCGCGACCGCGGTCGCCGCCGCCAAGGTGCAGATCGGAAAATCCGGCAAGTTCATCGGCCAGCAGTCGATCCAGCTTCACGGCGGCATCGGCATGACCCAGGAAGCCAAGATCGGCCACTACTTCAAGCGGCTGACCATGATCGAAAACACTTTTGGCGACACCGACTACCACCTCCGCCGCGTCACGGATGCGGGTGGGCTGGTGTAACACCCTCCGTCGTCATTCCGGGGCGCGCGTCAGCGCGAACCCGGAATCTCGAGATTCCGGGTCTGCGCCTTTCGGCGCATCCCGGAATGACGTGAATGAAGGGCAACAACAATGAAAAACACCCCGTTCGATCTCACCGGAAAAGTCGCTGTCATCACCGGCTCCAGCCGCGGCATCGGCCGTTCTTCCGCCGAACTTCTGGCAAAACTCGGCGCAAAAGTCGTAATCTCCAGCCGCAAGGCGGACGCCTGTCATGAAGTCGCCGAAGGCATCAAGAAGGCCGGCGGCGACGCCCACGTCATCCCCTGCAACATCTCGCGCCGCGAGGAAGTCGAGGCGCTGATCTCGGGCACAACGAAACATTACGGCAAGGTCGACATCCTCGTCTGCAACGCCGCGGTGAATCCCTATTATGGCCCCTTGCTCGACATCAAGGACGAAGCCTTCGACAAGATCATGGGCAGTAACGTCAAGAGCAACATCTGGCTCTGCGCGCTGGCGATCCCGCAAATGGCGGCGCGGGGCAACGGCTCGGTCGTTATCATCTCGTCCATCGGCGGCCTGCGCGGCTCGACCGTGATCGGCGCCTACGGAATCTCCAAGGCGGCGGATTTCGCGCTGTGCCGCAGCCTCGCCGGCGAATGGGGCCCGAAAGGCGTCCGCGTCAATTGCGTCGCACCCGGCCTGGTCAAGACCGATTTCGCCCGCGCGTTATGGGAAGACCCTGACAACCTCAAGCGCCGCACCGCCACCACGCCGCTGCGCCGGATCGGCGAACCCGACGAAATCGCCGGCGCGGTAGCGTACCTGGCCTCCGACGCCTCCACTTTCATGACCGGCCAGACCATTGTGGTCGATGGCGGCGTGACCACGGCGGCGACGTGATGTTTCCCTCTCCCGCTTGCGGGGAGGGTGCCGAGCGAAGCGAGGCGGGTGGGGACTCTCCGCGAGTCCGACTCTGAGTTAGATGGCGCCGCTCGCGCCAACCGCTGACGCCATCATCCGCGGCGGCACCCCCACCCCAACCCTCCCCGCAAGCGGGAGAGGGAGCGTACCGAACGTGCGGTAAGCTTCTCATATTGACCTTCGCCTCCCAATCGGATTGCCTCTTGCGCAAGCAACAACCTTCCGGGAAGCAGCGTCATGTCCTTTGTGCTGGCCATCGATCAGGGCACCACGTCCTCGCGCGCCATGGTATTCCGTAGCGACATTTCCATCGCGGCGACCGCGCAAGCCGAATTCCCGCAGCATTTCCCGGCCTCGGGCTGGGTCGAGCACGAACCGGAGGACATCTGGACCTCGACAGTGATGGTCTGCCGCGAGGCGCTGGAAAAGGCCGGCCTGACGGCCAAGGACATCGCCGCGATCGGGATCACGAACCAGCGCGAGACCACCGTGGTGTGGGACCGCGCCACGGGTAAGGCCGTGCACCGCGCCATCGTCTGGCAGGATCGCCGCACCGCCGACATCTGCGCCAGATTAAAGAGCGAAGGCCACGAGCCCACGATCTCGGCCAGGACCGGCCTGATCATCGATCCCTATTTCTCCGGCACCAAAGTCGCATGGATCCTCGATCACGTCCCGGGCGCGCGCGAGCGCGCCGGGCGCGGCGAGCTGATGTTCGGCACCGTCGATTGCTATCTGCTGTGGCGGCTGACCGGCGGCAAGGTGCACGCGTCAGACGCCACCAACGCCTCGCGCACGCTGCTGTTCAACATCCACACCGGCGAGTGGGACGATGAGCTGCTGAAGATCCTGCGCGTGCCGCGCTCGATGCTGCCGGAGGTGAAGGACTCCTCCGCCAAGTTCGGCGACAGCGTGGCCGATCTGTTCGGCGGCGCGATTCCAATTTCGGGTATCGCCGGCGACCAGCAGGCCGCGACCATAGGCCAGGCCTGCTTCACGCCCGGCATGATCAAGTCGACCTACGGCACCGGCTGCTTCGCCCTGCTCAACACCGGCACGACGCCGGTGGCTTCCAAGAACAAGCTGCTCACCACCATCGCCTATCAGCTCAAGGGAAAGCGCACCTACGCGCTCGAAGGCTCGATCTTCGTCGCGGGAAGCGCCGTGCAGTGGCTGCGCGATGGGCTCGGCATCATCAAGCAGGCATCCGAGACCGGCCCGCTCGCCGACAAATCCGATTCCATGCAGAGCGTCTATCTGGTTCCGGCCTTCGTCGGCTTAGGGGCACCCTACTGGAATCCCCGCGTGCGCGGCGCGCTGTTCGGCCTCACGCGCAACACCGGCCCCGCCGAGTTAGCCCATGCCGCACTGGAAAGCGTCTGCTACCAGACCTTCGATCTCTGGGCCGCGATGCGCGCCGACTGGCCGGATGCGACCGCCGCCAACATCGTGCTCCGCGTCGACGGCGGCATGACTGCCTCCGACTGGACCCTGCAGCGCCTCGCCGATCTGCTCGATGCCCCGGTCGACCGCCCGATGATCCAGGAGACCACGGCGCTGGGCGCCGCCTATCTCGCCGGGCTGCAGGCCGGCGTCTATCCCGAGCCCGCAAAGTTCGCCGACAACTGGCGGCTGGAGCATCGCTTCAAGCCGGCGATGAGCCAAACCACGCGCGAGCGGAAGCTTGCGGGCTGGGCGAGGGCGGTGAAGGGCGTGCTGGCGAGCGATGAGGGGAGGGGTAACCCCACCGTCATCGCCGGGCTTGACCCGGCGATCCACGCCTTTTTCAGCGAGAGCACGCGATGATCCTGTCCGACGGCTATTCCGACGTTCCCGCCGGCAAGATCGCCGCCATCGTCACGCATCTGGAGATGATCGCTCGCCCCGTGCCGCAGCCTGATCCCGCCGGCGCATGGTCGCTCCGCCGGGTAGAGACGCCGCCGCTCGACTGGTTTCGTGATCTCTATCTTCGCGTCGGCGAGGAGTGGCTGTGGTTTTCGCGGATGCGAATGCCTGATGCCGAGCTTGCCGCAAGGCTTCATTCGTCGGGGGTCGGAGTCTACGCATTGGTTGACGGGGAAAGCGACGAGGGTTTGCTCGAACTGGATTTTCGCACGCCTGCGCAATGCGAGATCGGCATGTTTGGCGTGACGGCAAAACTGGTCGGAACCGGCGCTGGTCGCTGGCTGATGAACCGTGCGCTGGAATTGGCATGGTCCCGGCCAGTCGACCGCGTCTGGCTGCACACCTGCACCTTCGATCATCCGGCGGCGATCGCCTTCTACCAGCGCTCGGGCTTCCGTCCGTTCCGACGGCAGATCGAGGTGGCGGACGATCCGCGGCTCGACGGGACAGCGCCGCGTGATGTGGCGAAGCATGTGCCTATCATCGAGTGATGGAGTAGAGTGTCCTCACTCCCGGCTGTCATCCCCCGCGAAAGCGGGGGATCCAGTATTCCAGAGCAGTTGCGATAGAGCCGAGACGCCGCGGCGTACTGGATACTCCGCCTTCGCGGAGTATGACGAACTGTGCTTGGGGCGTCGTCAGAGCATCTCCTTCAAAGAGCAGCGCGGAAAGCATAGCCAGAGTGCGTATCATCATGTGACCCGTTGGTTGCAATATGAAGCAGCGGACTTAGGATGGTGAGGAGCGCAACCTCGACCCGCATGTCATGCCCGGACTTGATCCGGGCATCCATCATCTTCGGAAGAGTCTTTCGAAGAGGATGGATTGCCGGGTCAGGCCCGGCAATGACGAGTGAGCAAACATGATCCTGATCGGCCAATACGACTCCCCCTTTGTCCGCCGCGTCGCTATCGCCATGCGGCTTTACGGCATCGCCTTCGAGCACAAGCCGTGGTCGACCTTCGGCGATGCCGACAGGATCGCGCCGTATAATCCGCTGCGGCGGGTGCCGACGCTGGTGCTCGGTGACGGCGAGGCGCTGATCGAGAGCGCGATGATCCTGGATTATCTCGACGATCTCGTCGGCCCCGACAAGGCGATGATCGCCCCGCGCGGCGAGGTGCGGCGGCGGCATTTGCGGATATGTGCGCTGGCGATGGGCCTCGGCGACAAGGGCGTCAGCCTGCTGTACGAGCGCGTGCTGCGGAAGGAGAAGCAGCTCGATCTGTGGGTCGAGCGCTGCAAGTCGCAGATCGCGGGCGTGCTCGATGTGCTGGAAAAGGAGCGCGCTGATGTCAAGACGCCGTATTGGTTCGGCGAGGGCATCGGCCATGCGGATATTGCGGTCGCCTGCGTGCTGCGCTTCACCGGCGAGGCGCATCCGGCGCTGTTCGACACGCGCTATCCGGCGCTGAAGGAACACGCTGAGCGTTGCGAGGCGCTGCCGCCTTTCCAGGAAATCGTGCAGCCGCTGGCGCCGCCGAAGGGGTGAGACGGATTCTCCCTTCTCCCCTTGTGGGAGAAGGTGGCGCGAAGCGCCGGATGAGGGGTCTGTCTCCGCGGAGAGAACCCCTCACCCGTCTCGAATGAGCTTCGCTCATTCGATCCACCCTCTCCCACAAGGGGCGAGGGAAAGTGAGAGGCCGCACGCTCTACTGCTTCCGCATCGCCTCCGGCGTGTCCGGCTGCGCCAGCGGATGCGCCTTGGCAAACTCGGGCAGCGCCATCGCAGTCTCGAAGATGCGTTTCACCGTCGGCCAGGTCGAAAGATCAATCTGCTGCGTGACCGCGACGGTGACATGGCCGACCATGCAGATGTCGGCCAGCGTCGGTTGATCGCCATGGCAGAAGCGGCCGGTATTCTTATTGCCCGCAAGATGTCCCTCCAGCGCGGCCAGCGTCTCGACCGTCCAGTGTCGCCGCCACGCCGTCTGCTGCGTGTCACGCAAATTGAGTTCGTGATCGAGATAGCGTCGCACCCGCGGCGTCAGCAACGGATGGCCCTCGCAGGCGACCATCAGCGCCAGCGCACGCACGCGGGCGCGGCCGCACCTGTCGGAGGGCAGCAGCGGTGGGGCTGGATATTTCTCGTCGAGATATTCGAGGATGGCGAGCGACTGGAACAGCGTGGTGCCGTCATCCTCGACCAGTGCCGGCAGCGCCATCTGCGGGTTGATGCGGCGATATTCAGCTTCGCGATGCGCGCTGGCGTCGAGATCGACGAACACGACATCGACAGGAACATTTTTCAGATTGAGCGCGATGCGGACGCGAAAGCTCGCCAGCGATCGCCAGAAGGAGAAGAATTTCATGGGGGCTCCACGCACTCGTCATGCGCGGGCTTGACCCGCGCATCCATCCATCTTCGTGAGATGGATCACCGGGTCAAGCCCGGTGATGACAAGGTTGTGCTGGGGCGGCAGTGCTTCTTGCCCTCTCCCCTTGTGGGAGAGGGTGGCTTCGCGAAGCGAAGACGGGTGAGGGGTTCTCTCCGCGGATAGAGACCCCTCATCCGGCGCTTCGCGCCACCTTCTCCCACAAGGGGAGAAGGGAAGAAAGCCTCTACCCAGCCCCCACCGCCTTCTTGCGCCAGGCCAGATGCACGGCGCAGGTGCAGCCGGGCGGATGCGAGGTAACGTCGTTGGCGGGGACGGCGGCGATTGGCGCCGGCGTCGGCTCCTTCGCCGCGGCCTGCACCTGCGAGGGAATGTAGTTCAGCACCGGCGCCAGCCAGCGCTCGGTCTCGGCGACGCTCATGCCCTTGCGGGCGGCGTAGTCCTCGACCTGGTCGCGCTCGATCTTGCCGACGCCGAAATAGAAGCTTTCGGGATGAGAGAAATAAAGCCCCGACACCGACGAGCCTGGCCACATCGCAAAGCTCTCGGTCAGCTTCACGCCAGCGGTGTTCTCTGCATCCAGCAGGCGGAACAGCGTCGCCTTCTCGGTGTGATCGGGCTGCGCGGGATAGCCGGGTGCCGGGCGGATGCCGGCATATTGTTCAAGGATCAACTGATCGGCGGCCAGCGCCTCGTCCGGCGCGTAGCCCCAGAACTCCTTGCGGACGCGCTGATGCATCCGCTCGGCGAAGGCTTCCGCCAGGCGATCGGCCAGCGCCTTGCACAGGATCGAGGAGTAATCGTCATTGGCGTTCTTGAAGCGGTCGGCGACCGCGTCCTCGCCGATGCCGGCCGTGACGACGAAGGCGCCGATATAATCAGGCACGCCCGAGGACGCGGGCGCGATGAAGTCCGAAAGCGCGGCGTTGAAGCGGCCTTCGCGCTTCTCCAGTTGCTGGCGCAGCGTGTGGAAGGTCGCGATCTTCCTGGCTCGCGCATCGTCGGCATAGACGGCGATGTCGTCGCCGTCGGCATTGGCCGGCCAGAAGCCGATGGTGGCGCGGGCCTTGAACCATTTCTCCTTGACGATGAGATCGAGCATCTTGCGCGCGTCGTCATAGAGCGACCGCGCTACTTCGCCGATCTTGGGATCGTCGAGGATGGCCGGGAAACGTCCCGTCAACTCCCAGGTCTGGAAGAACGGCGTCCAGTCGATGTATTGCGCGAGCTCGGCAAGGTCGTAGGCGTCAAAGCTCCTGATGCCCAAAAACGCCGGCTTCTTCGGCGGCGTCTTGGCAAAGTCGACTTGCACCGCGTTGGCGCGAGCATCCGCCAGCTTCAGCCGCTTCTTGTCGGCCTGCGCGCGGAAATGCGCCGCGGAGATTTTGGCGTATTCGGCGCGGATGTCGGCGGCATAGGCCTCGCGCCGGTCGGGCGAGAGCAGCGACGACGCCACGCCGACGGCGCGGCTGGCGTCGTTGACATGCACCACCGGGCCGCCCTTGTAGTTCGGGTCGATCTTCACGGCGGTATGGACGCGGCTCGTTGTAGCGCCGCCGATCAAGAGCGGCATCTTCATGCCCTGCCGCTCCATTTCGCCAGCCAGGAAACTCATCTCGTCGAGCGAGGGCGTGATCAGGCCGGAGAGGCCAATGATATCGGCGCCTTCCGCCTTGGCGGTCTCGATGATCTTGTTGGCGGGCACCATGACGCCGAGGTCGATGACCTCGAAATTGTTACATTGCAGCACGATGCCGACGATGTTCTTGCCGATGTCGTGGACATCGCCCTTCACGGTGGCAAGCACGATCTTGCCGGCGGCGTTGCGGCCGTCGCCGGTGATGCCATTGGCGAGGTTGCGTGCCTTCTCCTCTTCCATGAACGGCATCAAATAGGCGACCGCCTGCTTCATCACGCGGGCGGACTTCACCACCTGCGGCAGGAACATTTTTCCGTCGCCGAAGAGATCGCCGACGATGTTCATGCCGGCCATCAGCGGGCCTTCGATCACGTTCAGCGGCCGCTCGACCGTTAGCCGCGCGGCTTCGGTATCCGCTTCGATGAATTCGGTGATGCCGTGCACCAGCGCGTGGCTCAGCCGCTTCTCGACCGGCCATTCGCGCCAGGCGAGATCCTGCTCCCTGGTCTGCTTCTCCTTGCCGCGGAATTTTTTCGGCGAGCGCCAAAAGCCGCTCGGATGCGCTCGGGTCACGGTTGAGGATGACATCCTCGCACACCTGCCGCAGTTCGGGGTCAACGTCGTCATAGACGATCATCTGCCCGGCATTGACGATGCCCATGTCCATGCCGGCATGAATTGCATGATACAGGAACACGGAGTGCATGGCCTCGCGCACCGGCTCGTTGCCGCGGAACGAGAACGACAGATTGGAGACGCCGCCGGAAATATGCGCATGCGGCAGATTCTGGCGGATCCAGCGCGTCGCCTCGATGAAATCGACGCCGTAATTGTTGTGCTCTTCCAGCCCGGTTGCGATGGCGAAGATATTTGGATCGAAGATGATGTCTTCGGGCGGGAAGCCCACCTCGTTGACCAGGATGTCGTAGGCGCGCTTGCAGATTTCGGTCTTGCGCGCAAACGTATCCGCCTGGCCGATTTCGTCGAACGCCATCACCACGACGGCGGCGCCATGGCGGCGCGCGATGCGGGCCTCGTGGATGAACTTCTCCACGCCCTCCTTCATCGAGATCGAGTTCACCACCGGCTTGCCCTGAACGCATTTCAGGCCGGCTTCGATGACGGCGAATTTCGAGGAGTCGACCATGACCGGCACGCGGGCGATGTCGGGCTCGGCGGCGACGAGGTTGAGGAACGTCACCATCGCGGCTTCCGAATCCAGCAATCCCTCGTCCATGTTGACGTCGATGATCTGTGCGCCATTCTCGACCTGGTCTCGCGCCACCTGCAACGCTGCGGTGTAATCGCCCGCGGTGACGAGCTTGCGGAATCTCGCCGAGCCCGTGACGTTGGTGCGTTCGCCGACATTGACGAAGGGAATTGCCGGCGTCAGTTCGAACGGCTCGAGACCCGACAGCCGCAGCCGCGGCTCGATCGCGGGGATCGCACGCGGCTTGTGCGGGGCGACCGCAGCGGCAATCGCTGCGATATGGTCCGGCGTGGTGCCGCAGCAGCCGCCGACGATGTTGACGAGGCCGGCTTCGGCAAACTCGCCGATCAGCCGCGCCATGTATTCCGGGCTCTCGTCGTACTGGCCAAACTCATTGGGAAGTCCGGCGTTCGGATAGGCGCAAACCAGCGTATCGGCGACGCGGCCGATGTCAGCGATGTGGGCGCGCAGGTCTTCGGCGCCGAGCGCACAGTTGAAGCCGATGGTGATCGGTTTAGCGTGCCGCACCGAATTCCAAAACGCTTCCGGCAATTGCCCCGAGAGCAGGCGGCCAGATTTGTCGGTGATGGTGCCCGAGATCATGACGGGCACGTCGATGCCGCGCGCTTCGGTAATTTCGGAGATGGCGTAGAGCGCGGCCTTGGCGTTCAGCGTGTCGAAGATGGTTTCGACCAGCAGCAAATCGGCGCCGCCGTCCAGCAGGCCGTTGATCTGCTCGCCATAGGCCTTGCGCAGATCGTCGAAGGTGACAGCGCGATAGCCGGGGTTGGAAACATCAGGCGAGATCGAGGCCGTCCGGTTTGTCGGACCCAGCGCGCCTGCGACGAAACGCGGCTTGCCGTCCTCCGCGGTGACGCGCTCGGCGGCGGCGCGGGCAAGCCTCGCGCCGTCGCGGTTGAGTTCGTAGGCGAGATCCGACATGTCGTAGTCGGCCTGCGCGATCGAGGTCGAGGAGAACGTGTTGGTGGCGACGATGTCGGCGCCTGCGCGCAGATAATCGGCGTGGATGTCTTCGATCGCCTTCGGCTGCGTCAGGATTAGCAGGTCGTTGTTGCCGCGGACGTCGCGATGAAAATCCGCAAAACGTTCGCCGCGAAACGCAGCCTCGTCATATTGCAGGCCCTGGATCATGGTGCCCATGGCGCCGTCGAGCACCAGGATGCGCTCGCGGGCGGCGGCGAGCAGGGCAGTACGCTTTGGCGAAATCTCTAGCGAGCCCTTGGGCGAAATCGAAGCGGTCATCGGATCAGGCGGCTTTCTGTGCGCCATTGGGGCGAATACCCAGCAAATGGCTGATCGCGAACACGAGGTCCGCGCGGTTCATGGTGTAGAAATGAAAGGTATCGACGCCGTGCTTGGCGAGCTTTTGCACCTGGCCGGCCGCAACCGTCGCGGCGACCAGCTTGCGCGTCTCGGCGTCGTCATCGAGGCCTTCGAACTTGTCCGCCAGCCAGTTCGGCACCGTGGTGCCCGCGCGGGTCACGAAGTTCCGCGCCTGCTTGAAATTGTGCATCGGCATGATGCCGGGCACGACCGGAATATCGATGCCGCGGGCGCGGACGCGGTCGAGGTAACGGAAGTAGAGGTCGTTATCGAAGAACACCTGCGTGATGGCACGGGCCGCGCCGGCATCGACCTTGGCTTTCAGCGTATCGATGTCGGCGTCAAGCGTCGGGCTCTCCGGATGCTTCTCGGGGTAAGCCGAGACCGAGATTTCAATATCGGGATAGCGCTTCTTGATGCCGGCGATCAGATCGGGCGAACTCTGATAGCCGTCGGGATGCGCGTGATAGGCGGTCCCGATGCCGGTCGTGGGATCGCCGCGCAGGGCGACGATATGGCGGACGCCGATCTCGTGATAGCGCGCCACCACGTCGTCGATCTCGCCCTTCGGCGCGCCGACGCAGGTCAGATGCGCAGCCGGCGTCAGGCTGGTCTCTTTGAGGATGCGCGCGATGGTCGAATGGGTACGCTCGCGGGTCGAGCCGCCGGCCCCATAGGTCACCGACACGAAGTTCGGCACGAGCGGCGCCAGCCGGTTGATGGTCTCCCACAGGCTGCGCTCCATCTCTTCCGTCTTGGGCGGAAAGAACTCGAAGGAGATCTTTGGCGAATGGAGCGCGCGCTTGCCGTCAAACGCGGGGGGCTTAACCTCGGTCATGGCACTCACAAAGCTCCACAGGAATGGGCGGACATCAGGCCTGGCGGCCACCAACTAAAATACGCCAAAGGCGGCAACCTAAACAGCCCATCAGGAATGGGATTTCGCCCAATTTTGGGGCATGGATGCGAAATTGTAGACTAATTATGGGGATGGTGGGCAGAAAACTGGAGGGCGATGTAAATTAAACATACAGGGTTTTGCGCAGAAACCATTGTTTTTAGCAGGAATTCGTTGAGGAAATGTCATTATTGAACCAAAGCCGTCCGTTTGCTCGGGGTGGGCAGATTCGGATATTTAGGAAGATTTCATATGTCGTCCCACTATCTCAGATACAGCCCGAGCTCCCCCCCTGCCCTCGAGCGCGGGCCTGACCTGCGTCAGCCGGGCCTTTGTCGCCCTCGCTTGCCGCACTAGTTTACGGCCATGATCCCGCTTTCAGTCCTCGACCTTTCCGTCGTCACCACAGGCACAAAACCCGCCGCCGCGCTGCGTAACAGCATCGATCTGGCGCAGCATGTCGATGCGCTCGGCTATGTCCGCTACTGGCTCGCCGAGCACCACAACCTGGCTTCGGTGGCCAGCCCCGCGCCCGACCTGATGATTGGGCAGATCGCGGCGGTGACGAAGAACATCCGCGTCGGCTCTGGCGGCGTGATGTTGCCCAACCATGCGCCGCTGGTGGTGGCGGAGCGCTTCAAGATGCTGGAGGCGCTATTTCCCGGCCGCATCGATCTCGGCCTCGGCCGCGCGCCCGGGACCGATGGCGCAACCGCCTATGCACTGCGCAGCCGACTCGATCGCCGCGAGGGCGACGACTTCCTCGAACGGTTGCAGGAACTGATCCTGTGGGAGACGCGCGCTTTCCCGGCCGGCCATCCCTATAACAACGTGGTGGCGATGCCGGATGATACGCCGCTGCCGCCGATCTGGCTGCTCGGCTCAAGCGACTACAGCTCGGAGCTCGCGGCGCAAGTCGGCATGGGCTTCGCGTTCGCGCATCATTTCGCGTCCTATGACGCGATCGAGGCCATGACGAACTACCGCAACCGCTTCAAGCCGTCGGCCTGGCGCCCGACGCCGCACGGCATTCTCGCCGTCGCCGCCGTGGCCGCCGAGACGGACGCGGAGGCCGAGAAACTCGCCTCCTCGATGGACCTCAACCGCCTGCGCCGCGACCGCGGCCAATATTTGCCATTGCCGAGCGTCGAGGAGGCGCTGGCCTATAATTATTCGGACGCCGAGCGCGCCTCGGTCGCGCGCAACCGCTCGCGGCTGTTCGTCGGCAGCCCCGCGACGATTATGGCGAAGCTGCAGCCGATGATCACGGCAAGCGAGCCTGATGAGTTGATGATCATCACCGCCGTCTACGATCACGACGCGCGCAAGCAGTCGTATGGCCTGCTCGCGGATGCCTTTGGGCTGGGGAAAGAAGGCCGCGGCGTAAAAATGTCGTCCCTGCGGTTCGTAGGGACGACGGCGCCGCCTCAATCCTGCGTCTCGCTGAACGTGGCGCGGAACGGGTGGCCCGGATACACCCCGACAATCCGGAATTCGCGCGAGAAGAATTTCAGCTCCTCCAGCGCAAAGGCGAGCCCCTTGTCCTCGGGATGGCCGTCGACATCGGCGTAGAATTGCGTCGCGAAGAAATTGCCGTCGACCATGTAGCTTTCCAGCTTGGTCATGTTGACGCCGTTGGTCGCAAATCCGCCCATCGCCTTGTAGAGCGCGGCGGGCAGGTTGCGTACCCGGAAAACAAAAGTGGTGACCAGCGGCCCCGAGCCCTGTTTGGCCCAGTTCGCCTCGCGCGCCAGCACCACGAAGCGCGTGGTGTTGTGGGTCTCGTCCTCGACGTCCTCGACCAGGATATCGAGGCCGTAGATTTTCGCGGCCAGCCGCGAGGCAATCGCGGCAACCGTCTTGTCGCCGCGCTCGGCGACATCGCGTGCGCTGCCGGCGGTGTCAGCCGCGACGATCGGCTTGATGCCAAGCTTGCGGATGATGCGGCGGCACTGGCCGAGCGCATGGACATGGCTTTCGACCGACTTGATGTCGGTGAGTTTGGCCCCGCGCACCGCCATCAATTGATGCCGGATCGGCAAGAACCATTCGCCGACGATGAAGAGGCCGGAGGCCGGCAACAGATGATGGATGTCGGCGACGCGACCGGCGACCGAATTCTCGATCGGGATCATGCCGAGATCCGCCTCGCCCGAGGAGATCGCCGCCAGCGCGTCCTCGAAGGTCGCGCAGGGCAACGGCTCGGCGTCCGGATAGGCCTCGACGATGGCGATATGGGAATTCGCGCCAGGCTCGCCCTGGAATGCGATCTTGAGCTTCTTGGTCATGTCTATTTCTCTGGGGGCCTTGTGTATCAGCGGGTCAGCTACTTGCCAGCAGGCGGCGGGCGGTTTCGAGGTCGGCAGGGGTATCGACGCCGCGGGGAACGCTGTCGACGATGGTGACGTCGATCCGCATGCCCGCTTCCATCGCGCGAAGCTGCTCGAGCTTCTCCTGTTGCTCGAGCGGGGAGGGTGGCAGCGCCACGAACCGCTCCAGCGCGGCGCGGCGATAGGCGTAGAGGCCGATGTGATGGTAGCGCGGCCCATCGCCATGTGGCGCCGTTGCGCGCGTAAAATAGAGCGCGCGCAGCCGTCGCGGGCCGATCGGCGAGCCGACCGCCTTCACCACGTTCGGATTGGCGCTTTCTTCGTCGGTGTGGATCTGGGCTGCCAGGGTCGCAATATCAACGGCGGGGTCCGTCAGCGGGGGCAGCACGTCCCTGATGTTATCAGGCGAAATCGTTGGAAAATCGCCCTGCAGATTGACCACGATTTCGGTGTCGCCAGCAGGGTCGATAGCCCTGAGCGCCTCGTAGATCCGGTCCGAGCCGGAGGGGTGGTCGGGGCGTGTCATGACGACCGCGCCGCCATGGGCTTTCACGGCGGCTGCGATCTCGGGCGTATCGGTGGCGACAGCGACCCGGCCAATCCTGGCCTCCTCGGCCCGCCGCAGCACGTGGACGATCATCGGCAGACCGCCGATGTCGAGCAACGGTTTGCCGGGCAGGCGGGTCGCCGCCATGCGGGCAGGAATCAGCACCAGGATGCGGGTTTCGGTCATTGGGACGAGGTCTGGGGCCTTGCGAAAACAGGCCTGAAATTATGGGGATTGGCGGAAAGTCGGCGCGTTTATACGGGTTGCCAGAGCCCGGGCAAACCGATATCTCAACCCTGCTGAGGGTGCGGCGCGAAAGCCTGATTCCTGAGGCACATCCGCGGCCGTTTGCCGGCCTTCAGTCGACCTTCCGGCCTGGAGCCTGATGCCACTATGGACTCCTTCGAACTCAACAAGATTCTCGGTGCCATCCTCGGCACCTGTCTCGTTCTCCTGGTGACCAACTTTGCTGCCAGTGCGATCTTCGCGCCCGAGAAACCGGAAAAGCCGGGCTTCGAAATCGCCGTGAAGGAAGACACCAAGGGCTGGCGGAGCCAAGGAAAGCCGCGGCGCCGTCCGAGCCGATCGAGAAGCTGCTGCAGACAGCTTCCGTCGAGAAGGGGACCGCCGCCGCCAAGAAGTGCGCCGCCTGCCACACGTTCGAAAAGGGCGGGCCCAACCGCGTCGGCCCGAACCTTTATGGCGTCCTCAACGAACCGAAGGGGCAGGGACGCGGCGGGTTCAACTTCTCGGCTGCGCTCAAGGCCAAGGGCGGCACCTGGACCTATGAAGATCTCAACAAGTTCCTCGCCAACCCCAAGAGTTTTGTTCCGGGCACGGCGATGGGATTCGCCGGCATCCCGAAAGACAGCGAGCGCGCCGACGTGATCGCCTATCTGCGCAGCCTCTCCGAAAACCCGGCTCCGCTGCCCACGGCGGCGAAGTAAATTTCGACCGCCTCACGAGGCTTAATCGGATTCACGGCCAGGCACTGCCTGGCCGTTGTCGTATCTGCCCCCATGGCCTGCGTTTGCCATGATCGCGCCCTTGTTATCGGGACTTTTGGCCGCAGCGGCGTTGTTCCCAAGCTGCTATCATGAGGAAAAAGCAACGTAATTCGTCGAGCCCTTGCCTTATAATCGGTCCTCAATAGCTTGGGGTTTCACCGACCGTTCCAGCCGTAACAGGAATTTTGCATTTGGCGATCACCCGACGACATCTTCTGCAAGGCAGCGCCGCAGCCGCGATGGCTCCCGCGCTCGGGCTCACGGCGAGCCTCTCCGCCATTGAAGCCGCCCGCGCCCAATCCGAAACGAATGGATTGCAGTGGCGGCACGCGCTCTCGCTGTTTGGCGACGTCAAGTATCCGGCAGACTTCAAGCACTTCGATTACGTCAATCCGAACGCACCCAAGGGCGGCGTCGCCCGGATGATTTCGATCGGCACGTTCGACAACTTCAACATCGCCGTCGCCGGCGTCAAAGGGTCGCTCGCGCCGGCCGCGACGCTGATCTATGAAACGCTGATGTCGAAGTCGCAGGACGAGGTCGTCACGGAATACGGCCTGCTGGCGGAAGGCGCGGCTCACCCCGACGACTTCACCTGGGTCATCTATCGCCTTCGCAACGAGGCGCGCTGGCACGACGGCAAGCCGGTCACGCCCGAGGACGTAATTTTCTCCATCAACACCCTGAAGCAGTACAGCCCGATGTACGCTTCATATTACAGGCACGTCGTCAAAGCCGAGAAGTCCGGCGAACGCGAAATCAAGTTCACCTTTGATGGCCCGGGAAATCGAGAGCTGCCGACCATTGTCGGTGAATTGCTGGTCCTGCCCAAACACTACTGGGAAGGTACCGACGGCCAGGGCCGCAAGCGCGATATCTCGGCCACAACCTTGGAGCCGCCGCTGGGTTCGGGCCCGTATCGGATCAAGGAATTTGTTGCCGGCCGCTCCATCGCCCTTGAACGGGTCAAGGATTATTGGGGCGCGAAGATTCCTGCGCAGGTGGGAATAAATAATTTTGACGAGCTGCGCTTCGAATTCTTTCGCGACAATCTGGTCGCGCTGGAAGCGTTCAAGGCGGATCAGGCGGATTGGATCGCCGAGAATTCGGCCAAGCAATGGGCGACGGCCTATGAATTTCCGGCGGTCGCGGACAAACGCGTGGTCAAGGAAGAGTTCAAGATCAACGATTCAGGCCGGATGCAGGCGTTCGTCCTCAATCTGCGCCTCGACAAGTTCAAGGACGCGCGGCTGCGGCGGGCGTTCAACTACGCGTTCGATTTCGAGGAGATGAACAAGCAGCTCTTCTATAGCCAGTACAAGCGCATCAACAGCTACTTCGAGGGAACGGAACTCGCATCCTCCGGATTGCCGGAAGGACGCGAATTGCAAATCCTCGAGGCGGTGCGCGACAAGGTGCCGCCCGAAGTCTTCACGAAACCCTATGCCAATCCGGTCGGCGGTAACCCGGAGGCGGTACGCGCCAATCTGCGGGAGAGTGCAAAACTTCTGAAGGAGGCGGGATTCCAGGTACGTGACCAGAAGCTCGTCGATAGCGCCGGCAAGCCGGTCACCGTCGAAATCCTGGTTCAGGATCCGTCCGCCGAGCGCATCGCGCTGTTCTTCAAGCCATCGCTCGAACGCATCGGTGTAACGACGTCGATCCGCGTCGCCGACGACGCGCAATATCAGAACCGCATCCGCAGTTTCGATTTCGAAATGATCACCGACCAGTGGGGCCAGTCGCTATCTCCGGGCAACGAGCAGCGTGAATTCTGGGGATCGCAGGCCGCGGACCAGCCGGGCTCGAGGAATACGATCGGCATCAAGAACCCTGGCGTCGACGCTTTGATTGAGCAGGTGATCTTCGCCAAGGACCGCGAGGGACTGGTGGCCGCGACGAAGGCCTTGGACCGCGTGCTGCTCTGGAACTTCTACGTCGTGCCGCAATTCACCTACGGTTTCTCGCGCTATGCCCGCTGGGACCGTTTCAGCCGTGCCGAGCCGATGCCGAAATACGGCCGTTCGGGACTTCCCTCGCTGTGGTGGTACGACGCCGAAAAGGCTGCCAGGATCGGAAAGCGTAGTTGAAGGGATCGCGCATGGCGCTACTCAATCGCCGGCACGTGCTGGGTCTCGGCGTTGGCGCGCTGAGCGCGGCTCGCTTCAGTCCGGCCGTCGCTTCTACTGAAGCCGGCACCGAAACGCACGGCCTGTCGGTGTTCGGCGATCTGAAGTACCCCGCCGACTTCAAGCATTTCGATTACGTCAATCCGGCCGCGCCAAAGGGCGGGTTCTTTTCCTCGATCCCGTCGAATCGCGCCTACAATCAATCCTTTCATACGTTCAATTCGTTCAACGCCTTCATTTTGAAGGGCGAGGGCGCGAAGGGCATGGAGATGACCTTCGCGGCGCTGATGGCGCGCGCCAGTGACGAGCCCGACGCAATGTACGGCCTTGTGGCGAAATCGGTATGGATCTCGCCCGATAAGCTCACCTATCGCTTCACAATGCGGCCCGAGGCCCGCTTTCACGACGGCTCGAAAATGACCGCGCATGACGTCGCCTTCTCGCTGAACACGCTGAAGGAAAAAGGTCACCCGCTGATCGTGGTGCAATTGCGCGACATGGTGAAGGCCGAGGTGGTCGACGATGCGACGGTGGCCGTCATCTTTGCGCCAAAGCGCGCGCGCGACGTTCCATTGTACGTCGCGGGCCTGCCTATCTTCTCCAAAGCCTATTATGCGACGCGCCCGTTCGAGGAATCGAGCCTCGAGGTCCCGCTCGGCTCGGGGCCGTACAGAGTGGGCAAATACGAGGTCAACCGCTACGTCGAATACGACCGGGTCAAGGACTGGTGGGCGGTCGATCTTCCCGTCAACCGCGGCAGCTACAATTTCGATACCGTGCGCTATGAATTCTACCGCGACCGCGATGTCGCGTTCGAAGGCTTCACCGGCAAGAACTATCTCTATCGCGAGGAGTTCACCGCGCGCATCTGGGCCACCCGATACGATTTTCCGGCCGTGAAGGACGGTCGCGTCAAGCGCGAAACACTGCCCGATGAAACGCCTTCGGGCGGGCAAGGCTGGTTCTTCAATACCCGCCGCGAGAAGCTGAAGGACCCGAAGGTCCGTGAAGCGGTCATCTATGCCTTCGATTTCGAATGGACCAACAAGACCGTGATGTACGGCGCCTATGCGCGTACCGTGTCGCCGTTTCAAAGCTCGGACATGGTGGCGAGCGGGCCGCCGTCACCTGAAGAACTAAAGCTGCTCGAGCCGTTTCGTGGGCAGGTGCCGGAGGAAGTGTTCGGCCAGCCCTTCGTGCCGCCGGTGTCGGACGGTTCGGGGCAGGACCGCACGTTACTGCGCAAGGCGCAGCAATTGCTGCAGGAAGCCGGACTTCCCATCAAGGACGGCAAGCGGCTATTGCCGAGTGGCGAAATCTTCACCATCGAATTCCTGCTCGATGAGCCGACATTTCAGCCGCATCACGCCACCTTCATCAAGAATCTCGGCCAGCTCGGGATCGAAGCCGGGATCCGCCTGATCGACGCCGTGCAATACCGCGCCCGCGTCGAGGCGTTTGATTTCGACATCACGACGCAGCGCCTGAGCATGTCGGCGACGCCGGGCGACAGCCTGCGGCCTTACTTTTCATCCCACGCGGCCGCCACCAAGGGGTCTTACAATCTGGCAGGCGTCGCCAATCCGGCCATCGACGCGCTGATCGAAAAGGCCATCGGCGCCGAGACGCGGGCGGACCTGACCAATGCGTGCCGCGCGCTCGACCGGGTATTCCGGGCCGGCCGCTATTGGGTGCCGCAGTGGTTTCGCACCAACCATCCGATCGCCTATTGGGACCTGTTCTCGCATCCGCCGAAGCCGGCGCGCTACGCGTCGGGTACCGGCGCGCCTGACAATTGGTGGTCTGACGCCGCCAAGGCGGCCAAACTCGAGCAGGCGAAATAATTCATGACCGCCTACATCGCCCGCCGAATTCTCCTGATGATCCCGACGCTGCTCGGAATCCTGTTCGTGTCGTTCGTGGTGGTGCAGTTCGCGCCCGGCGGCCCGGTCGAGCGCGTGATCGCGCAGCTCTCCGGCGCCGATACCGGCGGCAGCTCCCGGGTATCGGGCAGCAGCGGCGGGGACTTTGGCGCGCGCGGGCAGGTAGGCGCGTCGGCGGATGCCGTCAATTCGAAATACCGCGGCGCGCAGGGGCTCGATCCGGACTTCATCAAGAAGCTCGAAGCCCAGTTCGGTTTCGACAAGTCGGCGCCGGAGCGTTTCGCGCTGATGCTGTGGAATTTCGCGCGCTTCGATTTCGGCAAGAGCTATTTCCGCGACGTCAGCGTGCTCCAGTTGATCAAGGAGAAACTGCCGGTCTCGATGTCGCTGGGCATCTGGATGACGCTCCTGACCTACCTGATCTCGATCCCGCTCGGCATCCGCAAGGCCGTGCAGGACGGGACGCGGTTCGATACATGGACCTCGGGCGTGATCATCGTAGGCTTTGCGATCCCGGGCTTTTTGTTTGCGATCCTGCTGATCATCCTGTTCGCCGGCGGCTCGTTCTTCAACGTGTTTCCGCTCCGCGGCCTGACCTCGGACGGTTGGGCGCAATTCCCCTGGTACTGGAAGATCATCGACTATTTCTGGCACATCACCCTGCCGCTGATCTCGATGGCGCTCGGCGCCTTCGCCACCATGACACTGCTGACCAAGAACTCGTTCCTCGATGAGATCCGCAAGCAATACGTGATGACCGCGCGCGCCAAGGGCTGCAGCGAGCGGCAGGTGCTGTACAACCATATCTTCCGTAACGCGATGCTGATCGTGATTGCGGGCTTTCCGGGCGCCTTCATTCACGCCTTCTTCTCCGGCTCGCTTTTGATCGAGACCATCTTCTCGCTCGACGGCCTCGGCCTGCTCGGATTCGAGAGCGTGCTCAACCGCGACTATCCGGTGGTGTTCGGAACGCTGTTCATCTTTTCGCTGGTCGGCCTCGTGATCAACCTGGTCTCCGACCTCGCTTACATGTGGATCGATCCGCGGATCGATTTCGAGGCGCGTGAGGTCTGATGACGATCACCGCACGCCAGCCGGTCGAGACCACGACGCAGTCGCCGCTCGGAACGGCGGTTCCGATCACGCATCACCCGCTCGCGATTTCGCCGCTGAACCGGCGTCGCTGGCAGAACTTCAAGGCGAACCGCCGGGGCTACTGGTCGTTCTGGATCTTCATGATCCTGTTCGTGGTTTCGCTGTTTGCCGAGCTGATCGCCAACGACCGGCCGTTCCTGATCAAGTATGACGGCCATCTCTACTGGCCGGCCTTCGTCAGCTATCCCGAAACCACCTTCGGCGGCGACTTCGAGACCGCGGCCGACTATCGCGATCCATATTTGCAGAAACAGATCGCGGCCAAGGGCGGCACCATCATCTGGCCGCTGATCCGCTATTCCTACGACACCCACAATCTTGATCTGCCGACGCCGGCGCCGTCGAAGCCAACCTGGATGTTGACGGAAGCGCAGTGCAAGGAAGTGGTGCAGAAGAAGGGTCTCAATGGCTGCAGCGACCTCGAATATAACTGGCTCGGTACCGACGACCAGGGCCGCGACGTGGTCGCGCGGCTGATCTATGGGTTTCGCATTTCGGTGCTGTTCGGCCTGACGCTGACGATCGTCTCCTCGATCATCGGCATCGCCGCCGGCGGCGTGCAGGGCTATTTCGGCGGCTGGGTCGATCTGCTGTTTCAGCGCTTCATCGAAGTGTGGAACGCGATCCCCTCGCTCTATCTGCTCCTGATCATATCGGCAGTGCTGCCGCCGGGTTTCTTCATCCTGCTCGGAATTCTCCTGCTGTTCTCCTGGGTGTCGCTGGTCGGGCTGGTGCGCGCCGAATTCCTGCGCGGGCGAAATTTTGAATATATCCAGGCGGCGCGCGCGCTCGGTGTTTCCAACGGAAAGATCATGTTCCGTCATCTGCTGCCGAACGCGATGGTCGCGACCATGACCTTTCTGCCGTTCATCGTGTCTTCCTCGGTGATGACGCTGACGGCGCTGGATTTCCTCGGCTTCGGCCTGCCGCCCGGCTCGCCGTCGCTTGGCGAATTGCTGTCGCAGGCAAAGGCAAACGTGCAGGCGCCGTGGCTCGGCTTCACCGGCTTCTTCTCGGTTGCGATCATGCTGTCGCTGCTGATCTTCATCGGCGAAGCCGCGCGCGACGCCTTCGATCCACGCAAGACGTTCCGGTAGGGCCCGCGCATGGACGCCATCAACCAGCCCCTGCTCGATGTCCGAGATTTGTCGGTGGCATTCGGCAACATGCTTGCGGTCGATCAGGTGTCGTTTTCCATCAAGCGCGGCGAATGCGTGGCGCTGGTCGGCGAGTCCGGTTCGGGAAAATCCGTCAGCGCGCTGTCGATCCTGAAGCTGTTGCCGTATCCGAGCGCTTCGCATCCCTCCGGCAGCATCCACTTCCGCGGCCGCGATCTCCTGACGGCGGCGGAAGGCGAGATGCGCGAGATCCGCGGCAACGACATCTCGATCATTTTCCAGGAGCCGATGACCTCGCTCAATCCGCTGCACACGATCGAGGCGCAGATCGGCGAGATCCTGCTTCTGCACAGCGGCGTCAGCGGGGCGATAGCCCGGGCGCGCACGCTCGAACTGCTGACCCAGGTCGGTATTCCCGATCCTGAAACCCGGCTGAAGAGCTATCCGCATCAATTGTCCGGCGGCCAGCGCCAGCGCGTCATGATCGCGATGGCGCTCGCCAACGAGCCGGACCTGTTGATCGCGGACGAGCCGACCACCGCGCTCGATGTCACGGTGCAGGCCCAGATCCTGGCGCTGCTGGCGGAAATTCGTTCCCGGCTCGGCATGAGCATGCTGTTCATCACCCACGATCTCGGCATCGTCCGCCGCATCGCCGACGTCGTCTGCGTGATGAATTCAGGCAAGATCGTCGAGCAGGGGCCGGTCGAGCAGGTCTTCACCGCGCCGAAACATGCCTATACCCGCGCGCTGCTGGCGGCGGAGCCGAAGCCCGACCCGGCGCCGCCGCGGCCCGAAGCGCCGGTGGTGATGTCGACGGATAACCTCAAGGTCTGGTTTCCGATCAAGCGCGGGCTGCTGCGCACGACCGTCGGCCATATCAAGGCGGTGGATGGCGTCAGTCTTGCGGTGCGCAAGGGCGAGACGCTCGGCGTCGTCGGCGAATCCGGCTCCGGCAAGACGACGCTCGGTCTTGCCTTGTTGCGGCTGATTTCCTCGGACGGACCGATCGTATTCCTCGGCAGCAACATCCAGGGCCTGCGCTTCAAGGCCATGCTGCCGTTCCGCCGCGACATGCAGATCGTGTTTCAGGATCCGTTCGGCGCGTTGAGCCCGCGCATGTCGGTCGGCGATATCGTCGCCGAAGGCCTGAGCGTGCACCAGCGTTCGCTGTCGGCTGATGAGCGCGAGGCGCGCGTCGTCAAGGCGCTCAGGGATGTCGGCCTCGATCCGGAGACGCGCTTCCGGTATCCGCATGAATTTTCCGGCGGCCAGCGCCAGCGCATCTCGATTGCGCGCGCCGCGGTGCTGGAGCCGAACTTCGTCGTGCTGGACGAGCCGACGTCAGCGCTCGACATGCTGTTCCAGGCACAGATGGTCGACCTGTTGCGCGAGTTGCAGCGCAAGCGCGACCTTACCTATATGTTCATTTCGCACGATCTGCGCGTGGTGGCCTCGCTGGCAAGCCATCTGATCGTGATGCGTCACGGCAAGGTGGTCGAGGAGGGCCCGGCCGCGGAGCTGTTCAAGAATCCGAAGAGCGACTACACCCGCGCGCTGTTCGCGGCCGCGTTTCGGATCGAGGCTGTTCCGGATTTATAGGATTGCCTGTCATACCCCGCGAAGGCGGGATATTCAGTACGCCGCGGCCTCTCGATTCAATCACGAACGTCTCTGGAATACTGGATCGCCCGCCTTCCGGGTGATGACGGTGGGACTAGTTCTATAGCCGCTTGATCGCCGTCACCTCACTGCCGGCCGCCTTGATCCGCGCAATGGCTTCGCGGGTATTTTCTATCACGGTTGCCATGTGATGCGCGTTGGCATGCACGATCGTGTCGGCGTCGCGGACGATGGCGACGTGGCCCTTCCAGAAGATCAGGTCGCCGCGTTGCAATCGCTTCGTCTCGAAGGCGTCCAGCAATCGGCCGAGGCCGTCCTGCTGCATGTCGCTGTCGCGCGCGCATCCGGTGCCGGCCGCGTTCAGCGACACCTGGACGAGGCCGGAGCAGTCGATGCCGAGGCTGCTCTTGCCGCCCCAGAGATAGGGGATGCCGATAAACCGCTCGGCAACCGCAACGAAATCCTTCTCCATCGTGTCGAGGCCGCCGACGTGCCGCTTCGGCAGATGCCAGCCCTCGCTGGTCACGGCGAACGCGCCGTCTTCATGGACGACCGTGACCCTTGCGCCGATGGATAGCGTCTCGACCGGCGGCAGCTTGATCGAGGGACCTGGAAACGCAAACGTGCGCAGCGCCGTGATCTTGTGCGTCGGTGCGGCGACTGGCTTTGCAAGCGTGGCATCGGGGATCCAGCCGACATAGCCGTCGCCGTTCAACTGGCCCCAGGCAAACCCTTCGCCGTCGTGGTCGTAGATCGTGACGCGTTCGCCCTTCAGCGCTTGCGTCAGCAGCACGGCACCCGTCGCCGGCGCCCGCGCAGCGGCGCGATCGCCTCCATCACGCAGTAATCCTCGCCGGCAACGAAACGCGCAGCCTTGACCTTGCCCTCGAGATATTTCGCGGCGACTTCGGGCCGTGCCGGCGTCAGGCGCGGATCATCCATAGCGTTTGCTCAGCAGTTTGTAGATCGCGCGCGGCCTGGCATTCGCCGCCTTCGGGACGCGCGGGTTTTGCGGAGGGCGTCCAGCCGTAGATGTCGACATGCAGCCAACTCTTCGCCTCCGTTACGAAGCGCTGCAGGAACAGCGCGCAGGTGATCGAGCCGGCAAAGCCGCCCGATGGCGCGTTGTTGATGTCGGCGACCTTCGAATCCAGCCAGGAATCGTAAGGCGGCCACAGCGGCAATCGCCATAACGGATCGTTCTCGCTTTTTGCATGGGCCGCGACGTCTTCGGCCAGCGTCTCATCATTGGTGTAAAAGGGCGGTAAATCCGGCCCCAGCGCCACCCGCGCCGCGCCGGTGAGAGTGCCCAGATCGACCAAAAGATCCGGCTTCTCCTCATCGGCCAGCGTGAGCGCATCCGCCAGCACCAGCCGTCCCTCGGCGTCGGTATTGCCGATTTCCACCGTCGGTCCCTTGCGCGATGTGAGGATGTCGAGCGGCCGGAAGGCGTTGCCGGCGACCGCGTTCTCGACCGCCGGGATCAGGACGCGCAGCCGTACTTTCAGCTTCGCGTCCATCACCATCTGCGCCAACGCCAGCACATTGGCGGCGCCGCCCATGTCCTTTTTCATGATCAGCATGCCGCTGGATGGCTTTAAATCGAGGCCGCCGGTGTCGAAGCACACCCTTGCCGACCAGCGTCACCTTGGGGTGGGAGGGATCGCCCCAGCTCAGGTCGATCAGCCGCGGCGCGCGTGTCGAGGCCATGCCGACCGCGTGGATCAGCGGGAAATTCTGGTTCACGAGCGCGTCGCCGACGATGCAGTTGAAGCTGGCGCCGAAGCGCGCAGCCAATGCTTGCGCGGCCTGTTGCAGTTCCTGCGGGCCCATGTCGTTCGAGGGCGTATTGATCAGGTCGCGTGCCAGCGCGGCCGCTTCCACCATTCGCGCGATATCGGCGACGTCGACGCCGTCAGGCGGTACCAGCCGCACGGCAGGCTGCTCCACCTTGCGATAGCGGCCGAAGCGATAAGTCCCCAGTGCGAAGGCCAGTGTCGCGAGGCGCACATCATGCGGCGCATTGGCAAACCGATAGACGCCGGGCGGCAACAGGCCCGGCAGCGCGCCGGGCCGGAACAGATCGCGTGATCTGCTGGTCTCGTCCTCGAGCCCGAAAACGACCTGCGCGATCTGCCCATCGGGCGCGGGCAGCGTCAGGCACTTGCCGGGCTTGGCGGTGAAGTCATTGGCCGCCGCGAACTGCCGGGCCTGTTCGGGAAGGTTCCTGGCGATCCCGGCCCAGGTCGTCTTGGTGGCGAAAATAATCGGAATGGCATCGGCAGGTGCGGTTTCGAACGGGGATTGCATGCTTGTCTCGCGGAGAGGACGGGGCGGTTGTGCCGATGGCATAGCATGCCCGATTAACCGGCCGTTAGGGTTAACAGTCTATTGATGGCGCGTTCGGCTCCATTCGCCCGATATCCGTGAGTTGAAGTGCCATGCGTCGACAGTCCAGCCATGCCGGGGCCCTTGCCCGGTTCCTCTCCTCCGCAGCCGTGACGGCGGCTCTCGCCGCAGGCCTCGGCGGCTGCCAGACCATGTCCGACGTGACGGGATCGCTGACGTCCTCATCCCAAAAGGCGCAAGCCGTTCCCGACGATCCCCGCCGCGCGGTCGAGGTTTATGGCGAGCGCTATCGCGCCAATCCCAAGGATGCCGACGTGGCGCTGGCTTACGGCCAGGCGCTGCGCGCGAGCGGGCAGCGCGCCCAGGCCGCCGCCGTGCTCGAACAGGCCACCATCGCCCATCCCGGCAACAAGATTCTGCTGGCGGCTTACGGCCGCGCGCTCGCCGACAACGGCAACTCGCAGGCGGCTTTTGACGTGCTCGGCCGCGCCCATACGCCCGCCAATCCCGATTGGCGCATCCTGTCGGTGCAAGGCACGACGCTCGATAAGCTCGGCAAGCACGAGGACGCCCGCCGCTACTATGCGACCGCGCTGAAGATCGTGCCGGAAGAGCCGTCGGTGCTGTCCAATCTCGGTCTCTCCTACATGCTGACCCGGGAGCTGCCGCAAGCTGAAGAAACGCTGCGGCGTGCCTATGGCAACCCGCGGGCCGATGGCCGGGTGCGGCAGAACCTGGCGCTGGTGGTAGGCCTGCAGGGACGTTTTGGCGAAGCCGAGACCATCGCCAAGGGCGACCTGCCGGCCGACGAGGCGGCGGCCAATGTGGCTTACCTTCGGGAAATGTTGAGCCGCAAGGACAGTCCGCGCAATGGCGGGAAAGCCGTTCCGGTCGCTGCGCTCAACCGGCCGGACTGACCCGTCTCAAATTAGGCAAAAGTGAAAGAGGCCCGGCGCAGCGCTGCTGCGCGCAAGCCCTTGGACTAGTGCAACATCTGGAGCTTGATGTAGCTCGGTCCGAGAATGACGATGAACAGGCAGGGCAGGAAGAACAGGATCATCGGCACGGTGAGCTTCGGCGGCAGCGCGGCCGCCTTCTTCTCGGCCTCGTTCATCCGCATGTCGCGGTTTTCCTGCGCCATGACGCGCAGGCTCTGGCCGAGCGGCGTGCCGTAGCGTTCCGATTGCATCAATGCCAGGCAGACCGATTTGACGCCCTCGAGGCCGGTGCGCTTGGCGAGGTTCTCGTAAGCCACCTTGCGGTCCTGCAGGTAGGACAATTCGGCCGTGGTCAGCGCGAATTCCTCCGACAGCGCCACTGATTGCGACACGATCTCGGCGGAGACCTTGCGGAAGGCGACTTCGACCGACATGCCGGACTCGATGCAGATCAACAGCAGGTCGAGCGCGTCGGGAAAGGCGCGCTTGATGGAGAGCTGGCGCTTGCTGATGGCGTTCTTCAGGAACAGCATCGGCGCCTGCAGTCCGAGATAGGCCGCGGCGATGCAAATGCCGAGCTTGATCGAAAGCGACTTGTCCATGTGCGTGATCACGAACACGTAGAGGGCCGCGCCGAGAAACAGCACGATCGGCGTCACCGCGCGGGCGAACAGGAACGTGACATAGGGCGCGTGGCCGCGGTAGCCGGCCATGATAAGCTTGTCGCGGGCGGCTTCCTGCGCCAGCCACTTGGTCAGGTTGAAGTCTTCCACCACCTTGGAAACGAGTTGCTTCGGGGTTTGCCGCAGCGACACCTTTTCCGATTTGGCGAGTCGGTCGCGCTCGCGCTGCCGGAGCCGCTCGCGCTCGCTGGCGACCGCCTTCATGCGCTTGGCGAGGCCTTCGCCGGCAAACAGCGGCATGATCAGCGTGTAAGCGGTCGCGCTCGCCGCGACGGCGGCGAGCAGCATGGTCATGAACCGCGCGTCGTGGAGTTTGGCGATGATAAACTCAATCATGCTGCACCGTCAGAAGTCGAAGTTGATCATTTTCTTCATCACCAGGACACCGATCGTCATCCAGGCGACGCAGCACACCAGCATGAACTGACCGAGATGATGGGTCCAAAGCAGCGAGATGTAGGTGGGCGTCGAAATCCACACCAGCACCATCACGATCGGCGGCAACGAGCCAATGATGCCCGCGGAAGCCTTGGCCTCCATCGACATCGCCTGAATCTTCTCCGCCATCTTTTTGCGGTCGCGCAGCACCTTGGACAGGTTGCCGAGCGCTTCCGACAGGTTGCCGCCCGACTTCTGCTGGATCGCGATCACGATGCCGAAGAAGTTCGCCTCCGGCAGCGGCATCCGCTCGTACAGCCGTGCGCAGGCGTCGCCCAGCGGCATGCCGATGGTCTGGGTTTCGATGATGGCCAGGAACTCGCTCTTCAGCGGTTCCGGCGCGTCGGCGGCGACGACCTTGATCGATTCGAACAGCGGGAGGCCGGCCTTGATGCCGCGCACGATGACGTCGACCGCGTCGGGAAGCGCCTTCAGAAACGCCTTCTCCCGGCGCTTCTTGAGATAGCCCAGCAGCCAGCGCGGCAAGCCGAGGCCGGTGGCGAAAGCCATCACAGCGGCGCCCAGCAGTCCGCCACCGACCACGAAGGCGACGACGAATCCTGCTGCGGCCGAACCGCCGGACACGATCCAGAATTTTTGCGTCGTCCAGGACCCCAAGCCGGCCTGGGCGAGGCGGGTGCTGAGGGGAACGGACTTCTCCTTCTTGCGGCGGGCGTCAATTTCCTTGAGCGACCCCTCGACCTGCTCGCGGCGCGAGCGCTGGTTCTTCTCGGTCTGGCGCGCCGCAGGTTCGGAACGCGCGATCGAGGCGCGGCGGGATTCGGCCTTCTTCTCGCCTGACAGCAACGGATAGATGAAGACCCATGCCAGGCCGCCGATGGCGGTGGCGGCCATAAAGGCCAGTGCGAGCGTCTGCATGCTCATCGCTCCCTTAAACCTTGTCGGCGACTTCGGCGGCATCGAGCGCGGCCGCTAGCCGCTTCTCTTCGCCGTAATATCGCGCGCGTTCCCAGAATCGCGGACGTCCGATACCGGTCGAGCGGTGTTGTCCGATGATCTTGCCGTTCGCGTCTTCGCCGATCATGTCATAGAGAAATACGTCTTGGGTGATGATGGTATCGCCTTCCATGCCCATGACTTCGGTGATGTGGGTGATGCGGCGCGAGCCGTCGCGCAGGCGCGCGGCCTGCACGATGACGTCGATCGAGGCGCAGATCATCTCGCGGATGGTGCGCGAGGGCAGCGAGAAGCCACCCATCGTGATCATCGATTCGCAGCGCGACAGCGCTTCGCGGGGGTTGTTGGCGTGCAGCGTTCCCATCGATCCGTCGTGACCGGTGTTCATGGCCTGCAGCAGGTCGAACGCCTCGGGTCCGCGGACTTCGCCGACGATGATGCGTTCAGGGCGCATACGCAGGCAGTTGCGGACCAGTTCGCGCATCGTGACCTGACCTTCGCCCTCGATGTTGGGGGGCGGGTTTCCAGCCGCACCACATGCGGCTGCTGCAACTGAAGTTCGGCAGCGTCTTCGCAGGTGATGACGCGCTCGTCGTGCTCGATGAACTGGGTGAGGCAGTTCAACAGTGTGGTCTTGCCGGAGCCGGTACCGCCGGAAATCAGAACGTTGCAGCGGACGCGGCCGATGATCTGCAGGATTTGTGCGCCTTCCGGCGAGATCGCGCCGAACTTGACCAATTGGTCGAGGGTGAGCTTGTCCTTCTTGAACTTACGAATGGTAAGCGCGGGGCCGTCGATCGCCAGCGGCGGAACGATGGCGTTGACGCGGCTGCCGTCGGCAAGGCGGGCGTCGCAGATCGGCGAGGATTCGTCGACGCGCCGGCCAACCTGGCTGACGATGCGCTGGCAGATGTTGAGAAGCTGCTGATTGTCGCGAAACCGGATCCCGGTCTTCTGGATCTTGCCGGCGACTTCGATGAACACCGTACCGGCGCCGTTGACCATGATGTCGGCGATGTCGTCGCGCGACAGCAGCGGCTCCAGGGGTCCGTAACCGAGCACGTCGTTGCAGATGTCGTCTAGCAGCTCTTCCTGCTCGGCAATCGACATCACGATGTTCTTGATCGCGATGATTTCGTTGACGATGTCGCGGATTTCCTCGCGCGCCGACTCGCCGTCCAGCTTGGCAAGCTGGGCGAGGTCGATCGCCTCGATCAGAGCGCCGAAGATGGTCGCCTTGACCTGGTAGTAATTGTCGGAGCGCCGCGCTTCCATGGTGGGAGCGGGCGGCGCTTTGGCGGGCGCAATTGGGGGCGACACGACGGCCGGCGCGACTGCTTCGCGCGAAACGGCCGGCGCGCCGGAAACCGGCTCCGGCGCCTGAATGGCGGGCTTCAGTGCCCGCGTATCGCTATCATTTCCGCTACGCTTACCGAACACGATGGTACTCCAGGCGGGCGCCTACTTCTTGGCCCGCAACTTCTCGATCAGTGGTGACAACAACGAACTCTTGGGCTTCTTGGTCTCGCCGCGGCCGGTGAGCCGCTGCGCGATCTGCAGGAACATCTCGGTGGTGCGATGCGTGGCGGAGATTTCCGCGATCATCTGGCCGTTATTGGCGGCCGAGCCGAACATCTGCGGCTCGAACGGGATCGTCGCGATCGGCTGGCTTTCGATCGCCTTGGCGAACTCGCTGGCGGGGATCTCCGGCCGCTTCGGTATGCCGACCTGGTTCAGACAATAGAGCGGCGCGCGATCGTTCGGCCGCGTTGCCTTCAGGAGGTCGTAGATGTTCTTGGCGTTGCGCAGATTGGCGAGATCGGGCGCCGCGACGATCAGTATATCGTCGGCTGCGATCAGGGCGCGCTTGGTCCATCCCGACCATTGATGGGGAACGTCGAGTACGATGCAGGGCATCGTGGTACGAAGCGTATCGAAGATCGAATCGAAAGCGTCCGCGCCGAAATCGTAGACCCGGTCGAGCGTCGCCGGCGCCGCCAGCAGGCTGAGATGGTCGGTGCATTTCGACAGCAGGCGGTCGATGAACGCGGTATCGACCCGGTCGGGCGAGAACACCGCGTCCGCAATGCCCTGCGGCGGGTCCTGATTGTAGTCGAGGCCGGCGGTGCCGAAAGCGAGGTCGAGATCGGCGACCACGGAATCCAGCGCCAGATCGCGCGCGATCGCCCAGGCGACGTTATGCGCGATGGTGGATGCGCCGACGCCGCCCTTGGCGCCGACGATGGCAATGATGCGGCCGACGGCCTTGGCTTCCGGGGCCGAGAACAGGTTGCAGACCGAGCGCACGACGTCGATGGTGCTGACCGGGGCGATGACGTAGTCGCTGACACCGCGGCGCACCAGTTCGCGATAGAGCATGACGTCGTTGATGCGGCCGATCACGATCACGCGGGTGCCGGCGTCGCATACGGTTGCGAGCTGGTCTAGGCCGAGGAGAATGTCGTTGCGGCCTTCGGTCTCCAGGATGATGACGTTCGGCGTCGGCGCCGAGCGATAGGCCTCGATGGCTGCGGCCATGCCGCCCATCTGGATCTTGAGGTGAGCCTTGCCGAGGCGGCGATCTTCGCCCGCCGACTGCACGGCAGCTGCGGTTTCCACCGTCTCGCAAAATGCCTGTACCGACACCCGCGGCGCCGGCGCGATATGATCGTCGGTGGACGGTGCCGTGCCGTCAGGCCGCTGTTCTGTGTTCTGGCGCGCGTAACTGATCATTTGCCGGTGTCGCTGAGTTTGGCCCTGTCGGCCTCGGGATAGGTGGTCGCGGTGGAGGTGCCCTTGCGGTATTTATCGAAGGCCACGCTACGCCGCGGCATGTAGGCAGGAGTTTCGGGACGCGGCTGCACCAGGTCCGATGGGTTGTCGACCATCGCCGCCAGGTTGCGCTGATTGGAACAGCCGTGATTGTAATAGGGCTTGTTGTCGAAATAGCCCTTGTTGAGGATCGACGGTCCAAGATCCTCGGGCCACAGACCGCATGGGCCCGCCACCGCCGAAATCTTCGGATAGTTCAGGCGGATCGCCGCCATGTGGCGCGGATCCTCGGGGCGATACTGACGGACATTGACCGCGCGTGGCGGCAAGCCGGCCGCGGAGAAGGTCGCCTGAATCTCCCGCAATGAATCCTGAGCCGCCCGCGCGTTTGGCGTATCGACCGGTACATCGACGCTGATCACGCCGGTGCCTTCGCTCATCCAGGACTCTGCCAGACCCATCACGTCGGCACGCTGCGTGGCCGAGAGACCGCCGCGTCCGCGACCGACGAAAACCACGATCGAGCGGTCGGCTTCCTGTACTGCGATCGGGTGGCGCAGGCGATAATCGTTGGGGACGTCAGCCGTCGTCACGACATCGGTGTTGTGCTTGCAGGCGGCCAGCGCCACCGAAACACTGACCAGCGCTCCTGCCAGGAGGAAGGCACGTTTGCGATCAGCGGGTCTCTTGGATGTCATCTGTGGTGTCATCGTCCCGCCTCAGTCCGTAATAAAGCCGTAGGTGCCGCGATAATTCCGTGCCCGCTCGACGCGGCCCGGAACGCCATAGATGCGATTGATGCTGCCGAGCAGGTCGGCCTGCGGATCCGATGAACTGGCAAAGCCGTCGTCCGGACGCGACAGGTCCTTCTGCGCCACCGCGCGGACCACATAGGGCGTGACCAGAACCATCAGCTCGGTCTGGTTGCTGACGAAGTCGCGGCTGCGGAACAGCGTGCCGAGAACCGGCAATTGCGACAGACCCGGAAGGCCGTTGACGGCCTGCTTGGTCTGTTCCGCGATCAGGCCCGCCATCGCCATCGCGCCGCCCGAGGGAATTTCCAGCGTGGTTTCCGCGCGGCGGGTCTTGATCGAGGGAATCGTCGTTCCGCCGGCACCGCCAGTCAGAGCGTTTTCGGACGAGACTTCCGACACTTCGGTCATTACCCGAAGGCTGATCCGTCCTTCCGTCAGCACGACCGGCGTAAAGTTGAGGGAGATGCCGAATTTCTTGAAGCTGACTGTCTGTACGCATTGTCCGATGCCACCGGACGGTGTTGTTTGGCAGGTCACGCCGGTCGGAATTGGAAATTCGCCGCCGGACACAAAAGTTGCGGACTCGCCGGAAATGGCTGTGAGGTTGGGTTCAGCAAGGGTCCGCACCACCCCGGCGCTTTCCATCGCGCGCAGCGTCGCCCGGACGGATGGCATCGTGCCGAAAGTCCCCTGAAGGGCATTGCCGGCGACGAGCGGCGCATTGTTTGCGGTGAACGGGGTGTTGTTGGCGAACGTGACAACGGATGTGCCGTAGGTCATGCTGGCGGCCAGATCGATGCCCAACTGCTTGATGATCGAGCGCTGGACTTCAGCAAGCGTGACCTTCAGCATCACCTGGTCGCGGCCGCGAACGGCGAGCGAATTGACGACCTTTTCCGCACCGCCGAGGCGCGCGGCCATCTCGGCGGCCTGCTGTGCTTCGATCGGCGACGCTGCCGTGCCGCTTAGCACCACGCCGTCGCCGACACCTTCGATCTGGATATCGGAGTTGGGAAACGACTGTTTCAGGGCGGCACGTAGGCCGTTGAGGTCGCGCTTGACCGCGATGTCATAGGCCGCGATCTGCGCACCTGTGGAATCGAAGAAGATGATGTTGGTCTGGCCGACCGCGGCGCCTATGATATAGGCGCGCTGGCTCGAGCGGACGATCGCGTTGGCGATCTTCGGATCGGCGACCAGCACGTCCTTGATCTCGCGCGGCAGGTCGATCACGATGGACTTGCCGATCCCGAGCGAAACGAAGCGCGCGTTCATCTGCCCGTCGACGGCGACGGGCACGGCGGCGCGATAGTCGCTCGCCACCACCGGCGTCAGCGCCGGATTGAGCGTGAGGCGCTGCCGCGGCCGAAAACGACAGGGCGCGGACGATGAACGTTCTCATCATCGGCTGGTTTTCCCTGCACTTCATATCTTGCGTCCTTTCGGTCACTTCTGCATCGTCTGCTGGATGGCCACGCCATAGCGAATGACGTTGAGGCCTTCGCCGCGCTTGCTGAGTTGGTCGTCCGGCTTTTCGACCACGTTGACGTCGGCGATGCTGCGCAGCGCCAGCGTCAGCGTGCCGCTCAGGCGCGCGCGGGTGAGCGTCTCAGCCTGCTCGGGCTTCAGCTCGAGCGTAACGGTCTTGCCGACCAGCGCGCTGGTGCCTTCTTTTTCCTTCGGCGCCTGGTCGATCGCGAGAACGCGAACATTGGTCAGGACGATTTCCGAGGTGGTGATGTCGGGGCCGTCCTGGGTCTTCTGACGCCTGGAAAGAATGACGTCGACGCGGTCGTTCGGCAGGATGAAGCCGCCGGCGCCGGTTTCCGGCGAAATTTCGGTGGAAATGGCCCGAAAGCCTGAGGGCAGGATCGCGGCCATGAAGCCGGAGCCATCGGCCTTCACCAGCTTCTGCTCCCGGATCGGCTCACCCGCGATGAATGGCGCGCGTACGATCGAGCCGACGATCTCCTTGATGGCATCTGCCCTGCTGGCGCGGCTGATGAAATTGCTGCTGGCGGTTACGGTCGCCGCCGGCCAGGTCTGCCATTGCAGATCTTCTGATTTGACCGACTGGCCGAGGCCGATGTCCGATTTCGCGACCAGAATATCCACAGTCGGAAGCTGCGCGACCGGCACGGTCGGCGCTGGCTTATCGGACCCACTGGCCAGATATGCAGCAATGCCACCAGCGCCGATCGCGATGGTCAGGACGACAATGCGTGCGGTATTCATTACGCTTCACTTTCCACATTACGCCGCGGCGCTTCCGCCGCCGTGATGGGAGTTGACCAGCTATTCGTCAAAGCATGGTTAATGAGGCGTGTGTAAATTGCCTTAACCGGAGGTTACGGGCTTTGGATCAGCGCATGGCGAGGTGGGTCAGGTCGACCGCCTTGATCCATTCGGTCTCCGGATAGATCATCAGCGCGCCGACTGCGAGCGCGATGCCGTACGGGATTCCGCTCTGCCTGTCGTGCAGCCGGTTCAGCCAGGCTTGCCCCGCAAGCTGGTAGGGCAGTGGCCACTGCCGGAACTGGAGCAGCAACAGCGTCAACGCTCCGCCGAACAGCGAGGCGTAGACCAGGTAGTTAAGGAGATGGTCGAAGCCGAACCAGAGCGCCACGCAGGCCGCGACCTTGGCGTCACCGCCGCCGATCCAGCCCATGGCGAAGAAAGCAAATGCAACAACGAGGACGGCTGCGCCGGCGCCGATGTGCAAGAGCATGTCGTGCAGGCCCATGCCGCCCGGCAGCGCAACAACCAGAAAGCCGGCGATCAGCGCCAGCGACACCCGGTTCGAAATCGTCATGGTGAAGAGGTCGCTCACGGCTACGAACGCCATGAGGGCCGGGAACAGCAGAAGGCGCGCCAGGTCGATCATCATGAGTGAGGGCCGCAGTGAAGGAGGCTCACGGATCGGAGCGTCGCCACAACCTAGTCGTGATTGGTGAAGAATCTGAAAACGGCGCGATCGGAGCAGGCCGTTCGAACTGCTGCGCCCGCAGGGTGGGCGCAATTGGCGCGCCGGAAGCAACAAGGGCCCCGGATAGTCCGGGGCCCTTGGCGCAGTCTTTACGGAGCAGCAGTCGGCGTCAGCTTCGTCTTGATCGTCTCGAAGTTGGTGTTGAGCTGGGTGCCCACGGTGCCGACGGCGGTAACGATCGCGATCGAGATGCCGGCGGCAATCAGGCCGTATTCGATGGCGGTGGCGCCGGACTCATCTTTGACGAAACGCGAAACGAGATTCTTCATTAGATAACTCCTGTGTACACGTGGCTGGTCAAACTAATATTTGGTCTCGCCGGCGTTCTCAGCACCGTGACCATGCGTCACCCTAGGGTGCGACAATTGCGGCGCAGTTAATTCGACCGCGTAAAAATGGCTGGAACCTGCTGTTCTTGGGCAGAGTAAACGCGGCATTAAGGCATTCGATAGAATGCGGGCGCCGCTTCGCCAGCGGCTCGCGCGCGAGATGCTGGTGTTCTTCGACGGGCGGGCCGAATTGTACGGCGAACAATTCGTATTGAAATATTTTCCGCGCGCTGCAGCTTAGGGACGTCAAGACGTCAATCTGCTGCTCGCCTTCAGGGACTACGACATCGTGCCGTGCTGCTGATGCCCGGGACGCCGGCGGTCACCGATCGTCTCGACAGTTGGCAGCGTATCTAGACGGACGAAAAGGCCGTGGTGCGAAAAGGCCGTGGTGCACGTCCGCAAAGACCAATTGACTGCTCAATTCGATCGCGGCACGTTGCGCCTCTCAGCCTGCGGAAATTGAACGCGTCGCGCCGGCTGATCACAAGAGCGGCAATGTCCCTGGGCCTCGAAATCGTGGAGATGCTCGGCCAGACTCTGGCCAAGGTGGTGCCCGTCACGATCGCCCTCGCGCTGGTGTTCTCGGTGCTGGCGCATTTCTGGGCCTGCAATCCTGGAAGACCGTGGTGGCGCAAACGCGAACTCGTGACTGACGTCTGCTACTGGTTCCTGGTGCCGCTGTTCGCGCGCGTTTTCCGGATCGGGCTGTTGGTGCTCGGTACCAGCTTGGCGTTCGGAATTCGCGATGCCGACGAACTGATCGCCTTCTACGACAACGGCCACGGTCCGCTGTCGACGCTGCCTTTATGGCTGCAGGCGATCCTGTTCCTGGTGCTGGCCGATTTCATGATGTACTGGCTGCACCGCGTGTTCCATGGCGGCGGGTTCTGGAAATATCACGCCATCCATCATTCGTCCGAGGATGTGGACTGGATTTCGGCGGCGCGCTTTCATCCAGTGAATCTGCTTCTGGGAACAATCGGGGTCGACGTCGTGCTGCTGATGGCCGGCATTTCGCCGGGCGTGATGCTCTGGCTCGGGCCGTTCAATATTTTTCATTCGGCGTTCGTCCACGCCAACCTCAACTGGACGCTCGGTCCGTTCAAATATTTGGTGGCGACGCCGGTGTTTCACCGCTGGCACCACACCTCGCGCGAAGAAGGCGGCGACACCAATTTCGCGGGCACCTTTCCACTCTGGGACATCCTGTTCGGAACCTTCCGGATGCCGGAAAACCGGCTGCCGGACCACTATGGCGTCGACGATCAGTCCTCATTTCCGGGTGAAATCATCGGGCAAATCGCCTATCCGTTCCGCAAATAGAGCCTGATCCGCAAAGCTGCCCGGTTTGCCGGAAAGCGAATCAAAGCGGCTGGTGGCGAATTTCTTGAGCCGATTTCGATCCCCTTTTGCACTTCGTTCATGAATTGTCGTCAGATTCACCCCGTCGGGCGCCGGTTCCGCTGCGTATCGCTTTTGCCGGCTTGTAATGCCCCGGAGTAGAGTATGTCGTTCAAGTCCCCGCGCATTGGGTTGCTTTCGCTCGCAACGGCCATCCTGTTGTGGCCGGCAGTCTGTGTTGCCGCGCCCGATCCCGACCGGATCGCCGTCTATGTCGACCAGGCAAAGCTCGTGAAGCTTCCCGCCAAGGTCTCCACCATCGTGGTCGGAAATCCGCTGATTGCGGATGTCACGCTGCAGAGCGGCGGCATCATCGTCGTGACCGGCAAGGGCTACGGCGCGACCAATTTCATCGCCATGGATCGCAACGGCGAAGTGCTGGTAGACCGCCAGATCCAGGTCGAAGGCCCGATCGACCAACTCGTCACTGTCTACCGTGGCGTCGAACGGGAATCCTATAGCTGCATGCCGATCTGTCAGCGCCGGGTCACCCTTGGCGACGGCAGGACATATTTCAGGACAGCGATCGATCAGGCCGGCTCGCTCTCGCCAGGCCAGCGGCGCAGCAGCCGCCGGGGCCGCGGCCGCGGCCAAACCCAACTAAGCTGGCTGCATCTGACCGGCCGACCGCACCTGACGGCGGCGTCAGGTGCTGATCCCAAGGATGGTTATTGTTCGCCTAACAGAACGGGCCGTTCTGTCAGGATCGGGCGAAACACTTCAACAATCAGTTTCGGGTACTTCTCGGCGGCAATTCATCTCGCGTCCTGAGGTTTCTTCGATGCCGCCGCCCGCCGCTCCCAAAGCAAACATCTTGCGCCGATTTCGCCGTAACCGCCGCGGCTCGGCCGCCGTCGAGTTCGCGATGGTCGCGCCGATATTCTTCGGACTTCTGTTCGCTATCATCGAACTGGCGATGGTGTTCTTTGCCAGCCAGGTGCTCGAGACTGCGACGCAGGATTCCGCGCGCATGATCATGACCGGTCAGGCGCAGACCGCAAAATTTAGCCAGTCGCAGTTCAAGAACCTGGTTTGTGGCAATATCGTCGCGCTGTTCGATTGCGTGAACGGAATCTCGATCGATGTGCAGAGCTATAAGGCCTTCGACTCCGTCGACATTAAGGACCCGATCGATGCCGACACCAAGGAATTCGTGCCTCCGAACAACTATCTCCCCGGCGGCCCCGGCGATATCGTCGTGGTGAGGGTGTTCTACAAATGGCCGCTGTTCGTCACCGGGCTCGGCTTCAACATCGCGAATGTGGGCAACAGCGAGCGGCTGTTGACCGCGACCGCCGCATTCCAGAACGAACCTTACTAGAGCAGGGCAATGAACCCGATGACGACAATCATGCTTCGCATGTGCGGCCCGGCGCGCGAGCTATTAGGCGATCGTCGCGGTGTCGCGGCAGTCGAATTTGCCGTGATCGTGCCGCTGATGCTGGTGCTGCTCCTTGGAACCTATGAGCTCTCGTCAGCCGTGGCCGTCGACCGCAAGGTGACGCTGATGGCGCGAACGCTGTCCGACCTGACGTCGCAGAACACGACGGTCACCACTGCCCAACTGGACAACTTCCTCAACGCCAGCAAGGCCATCATGACGCCTTATCCGTCGACGCCGGTCAGCGCCACGATCACCGAACTGTATGTCGATCCCGACACGAAGCAGGCGCGGGTGCAATGGAGCAAGGGCGCGACGCCGCATGACGTGAAGAAAATTCTCTCCATACCGCCCGCGCTCCAGATTGGCGACACGTATCTGATCTTGAGCGAGGTCAACTACAATTACATTCCGGGCACCGTCTGGTTCATCAACGAGAAGGACGGAATCAAGCTGGCCGACCTCACCTACACCCGTCCGCGCCAGTCGAAGTGCGTAGACTACCCGCCTCCGGCTACGCCAAGCGCAGCTTGCACGGCAAAATAAATATTCGAGGCAACGTCGCTCTGAAGGCGGCTCTTGGGTCAACAAAAAGGCCGCGCCATGGGCGCGGCCTTTCGCTTTATTCAGAGGCAATTTCCAGGGCGCGCGCCTTGGAAAATCGCTTATCCGGCGGCGCGCAGATTGTCGGCCGAAGATTTGCCAGAGCGACGATCTGCCACGATTTCGTAGGAGATCTTCTGGCCTTCACGCAGCGTTCCAAGACCGGCACGCTCGACGGCGCTGATGTGCACGAACACGTCATTGCCGCCGTCATCCGGCTGGATGAAGCCATAGCCCTTGGTTGCGTTAAACCACTTCACGGTTCCCATGCTCACGGGGGTAGTCCCTTCTCAGATATACAAGTCGTAGCCCACCTCTCGATGGGCTGGTGAGATCGAATTTTTGGAAGGGTCGTCAGCGTCTAAACCGGCTGTACCGGTGGATAGCTAATGTCGTCCGGCCGAAAATCGATGGCTAATATTATTCGATAGTAGTGTTCAAAACAATCCTGACGTGCACGATTTTTTGATTCGGCCGGCCAGCCGGCCGCAATCGCGCGCGACATGGGCGTGTCGGGCGCGATTCCGGCAGGCGTTAACGGCGCGTTTACCGGCGGCGGAACTGGCCGCCGCGCGGCGGTCCCCACGCGGGGCACCGGTGCTCGGCCGCTCGTCCTTGTGACGGAAGATCAGGCGGCCCTTCTCCAGATCATAGGGCGACATTTCGATCGTGACCCGATCGCCTGCCAGCGTCTTGATCCGGTTCTTCTTCATCTTGCCGGCGGTGTAGGCAACAATCTCGTGTCCGGCGTCGAGCTGCACGCGGTAGCGCGCGTCGGGGAGGATTTCGGTCACCAGTCCTTCGAACTGGATCAGCTCTTCTTTAGCCATGGTGGTCTCCAGATCGATCGAGGCTAGCGCTGCGGTCGGTGGGTACGGTTGGGTTGAGTATTCGGACGGCTCTCGCGATGCAAGAAGGCGACGCCCTGAATGCCCTCACTTTTCCCGCCTTGGCTCTTGCCGGCCTGCTGCGCCGGACGCGGCTGTTCGTGCCGGTTCGGCTGCGGCGCGGCATTATTACCACCACCGCGGCGGGGACGGCGAGGCCCTTTTGATCCCGGTGCCGATTCATATCCCCTGGGTTCCTGCCCCCGAGATTCGTGACCTCTGGAGTCATGGGTCCTGGCGGCGTGGGCGCGCGGTGCGGACCGTCCGCCCCGGTGTTGTGCAGGGCGCGAGGGGGCCGGCGCGGCGTCACGGCTGCCGGGCGTACGACGGTCTTCCCGTGGCAGCGTGATACGGATCAGCCGCTCGATGTCGCGCAGATAGCCCATCTCCTCGGCGCCGGCGATCAGCGAGATCGCAACGCCTTCCGCGCCGGCGCGGGCGGTACGGCCGATGCGGTGGACGTAGGTTTCCGGCACGTTGGGCAGGTCGAAATTCACCACATGGCTGATGCCGTCGACGTCGATGCCGCGGGCGGCAATGTCGGTGGCGACCAGCGTGCGGATCTCGCCGGTGCGGAACGCCGCCAGCACGCGCTCGCGGTGGTTCTGCGACTTGTTACCGTGAATGGCGTTGGCGTCGATGCCGGCCTTCGCCAGCGTCTTCACCACCTTGTCGGCGCCGTGCTTGGTGCGGGTAAACACCAGTGCGCGGTCGACCGGTTCCTGCTTGAGGATCTGCGCCAGCACGCCCGATTGGCCTCGAAATCGACCTGGATGATGCGCTGGGCGATCCGCTCGACGGTGGAGGCCACCGGCGTGACCGCCACCCTCGCAGGGTCGCGCAGCATGGCTTCGGCGAGTTCGGCGATGTCCTTCGGCATGGTGGCCGAGAAGAACAGCGTCTGCCGCTTGATCGGCAGCTTGGCAACGACTTTGCGGATATCGTTGATGAAGCCCATGTCGAGCATGCGGTCGGCTTCGTCGAGCACGAGGAACTCGACTTGGCCGAGCTTCAGCCCGTTGCTCTGCACGAGATCGAGCAGGCGGCCGGGGGTCGCCACCATGACCTCGACGCCCTGCATGACCGAGCGGACCTGGCGGCCCATCGGCACGCCGCCGATCGCCAGCGCCGAGGTCAGGCGGATGTGGCGGCCATAGGCGTTGAAGCTGTCGAGGATCTGACTCGACAGTTCGCGGGTAGGCGAGAGCACCAACACGCGGCAGGTCTTGGGCTGCGGCCGGATGCGGTTCTCCAAAATGCGGTGCAGGATCGGAAGTGCAAAGGCTGCGGTCTTGCCGGTGCCGGTCTGGGCGATGCCGACGACGTCACGGCCGGTCATTGCGAGAGGGATGGTCTGGGCCTGGATGGGCGTGGGTGTGAGATAATTTTCTTCCTTGAGCGCACGCGAAATGGGATCGGCGAGGCCGAAATCCTGAAAGGAGGTCAAAAGATGGGTTCTTTCCATTAAAAAGGCAGGCGCCCAGCCGCATCGGCCGGGGGCGCGCGAGGGGGTGTCAGAGACACCCGCGTGTTTGGGGCGTCGGTTTTGCTAGCTGAAGGGGCAAGCCAGAAACCGTTGAACGGGATCAGAACACGCGGCTCGCAAGGACCTGATGATTCTCAAGGTCACGGGCCTCATATGGAGCATGAACGCAGCGCTTTCAAGGTGAATCCACAGGCGCGGTTAAGGAAACGGGCAGGCTGGATGACGGCATGACGCTCGTCAGGGGCTCAAATGGTCCAAAATTCGTGCAAGAAATTTAGCCAAACTGCGGCTTTTGCCCAAAAAATAGGTGGCTTGCCGCTAAAGCATACATTTCTGCAGTCTAAAAATTAGGCTGATTTCCCGCCGGCGGTTTCTGCAATCTTGGAATTCTTTAGCAATTAGATAGGCTTACCCCCTTATAGACCGTGGCATGGTTCTTGCGATTCCGTTAACGCAGGCGGCCGTGGGGCCGTTCGCAGCGTTTTAACGCGTCTGCGTCAGGGAGATGACACCTCATGCTTACTCAATTGACTCACGATATAACGACGATGAGCCGCCGTCGCTGGCTGGCGGCGACCGCCGGCCTGGTTTTGGGCCTGGCCGCATTTTCGAACGCCAAGGCGCAGGAGACCATCAAGGTCGGCGTCCTGCACTCGCTCTCCGGCACCATGGCCATCAGCGAAACCACGCTGAAGGACACCGTTCTCTTCCTGATCGACGAGCAGAACAAAAAGGGCGGCGTGCTCGGCAAGAAGCTTGAGGCCGTCGTCGTCGACCCGGCGTCGAACTGGCCGCTGTTTGCGGAAAAGGCGCGTGAGCTGATCACCAAGGACAAGGTCTCGGTCGTATTCGGCTGCTGGACCTCGGTGTCGCGCAAGTCCGTGCTCCCGGTGTTCAAGGAGCTGAACTCGATCCTGTTCTACCCCGTGCAGTACGAGGGTGAGGAGAGCGAGCGCAACGTGTTCTACACCGGTGCCGCGCCGAACCAGCAGGCAATCCCCGCGGTCGACTACCTGATGAAGGACGAAAAGGTGAAGCGTTGGGTGCTGGCCGGCACCGACTACGTCTATCCGCGCACCACCAACAAGATCCTCGAAGCCTACTTGAAGTCGAAGGGCGTCAAGCAGGAAGACATCATGATCAACTATACGCCGTTCGGTCATAGTGACTGGCAGACGATCGTGGCCGACATCAAGAAGTTCGGCTCGGCCGGCAAGAAGACGGCCGTGGTCTCCACTATCAACGGCGACGCTAACGTTCCCTTCTACAAGGAACTCGGCAACCAGGGCATCAAGGCGACCGACATTCCGGTTGTCGCGTTCTCGGTCGGTGAAGAAGAACTCGCCGGCATCGACACCAAGCCGCTGCTCGGCCATCTCGCCGCCTGGAACTACTTCCAGTCGATCAAGGACCCGGCCAACGAGAAGTTCATCAAGGCCTGGCAGGCCTACACCAAGAATCCGAAGCGCGTGACCAACGATCCGATGGAAGCGCACGTCATCGGCTTCGACATGTGGGTCAAGGCGGTCGAAAAGGTGAAGTCGACCGATCCGGACAAGGTGATCGACGCGCTGCCCGGCATCGAAGCCAAGAACCTGACCGGCGGCACCTCCAAGATGCTTCCGAACCATCACATCACCAAGCCGGTGTTCATTGGCGAAATCAAAGCCAACGGCCAGTTTGACGTGGTGTGGAAGACCCCGGGCCTGGTGGCCGGCGATGCATGGTCGAAGGAGCTCGACGGCTCCAAGGACCTGATCGGCGACTGGGTTGGCAAGAAGTGCGGCAACTACAACACCAAGACCAACAAGTGCGGCGGTCAGGGCTCCTGATCTCGATCTGATCCGACAGGATCATGATCCGTCTGAGTTGCAAGAATAACTTCCAAGAGAACTATCAAGAGAACTACCAAGAGAGAGACCGGAGAAGGCGGCGATGCCGCCGCCTTCTCCCCACACTCCTGCCGGGGTCGTATTGTGCCTGCCAATTTCCTTGACCGTTTCCGCGCGGTTTTGCTCGCAATCCTTTTGACTGCAGCCTTCGCCGTACCGGCGCTGGCGGGTCCGTTCGAGGATGCCGTCGCCAAATTCGCCAACGACGATTTCTCCGACACCGACGAGGCGATCGGCGCGGTCGCGACGTCAGGCAATCCGCTCGCCTTTCCCATCATCAGCGCGCTCCAGGAAGGCCGGCTCTCGGCCGATCCTGAATCCAAGAAAGTTTTCGTCACAGGGGGCGACGGCAAGATCATCGACGCCGCAACCGGCGCCGCGGTGGACAAGCTGCCGGATAGTGCGGCCGCCGTTCGCCTCAACAACCGCCTGCGCCGAGCCGTGGAGGCCGCCCTTGGCGGCCTGACGCTGCTGTCGCCCGATCCCGCAAAACGGATCGCGGCCGCGCAGTCGGTCTTCAAGAGCCATGAGGAGAGCGCGCTTGCCGTGATCGACGGCGCGCTCGCCAAGGAAACCAACAAGGGTGCCAAGGCGGCCTTCACCGAGGCCCGCGCTGCCATCCTGCTCTACAAGCCTGACGCGACCGAGGTCGAGAAACTCGAAGCCGTCGCCGTGGTCAAGGCGAAGGGCGACCAGGAAGCGATGGCGCTGTTGACCGGATTGGGCAGTGACGTGCCGCCCAATGTCGCGCGCGCCGCGGCCAGCGCGATCGCCTCGATCCAGAGCAATCTTGCGATGTGGTCGATGGTGCAGAACGCCTGGTACGGCCTGTCGCTCGGCTCGGTGCTCTTGCTTGCCGCGATCGGCCTTGCGATCACCTTCGGCGTCATGGGCGTCATCAACATGGCCCATGGCGAGATGGTGATGTTAGGGGCCTACACGACTTTCGTGGTGCAGGAGGTTATCCGCACCCGCTATCCCGGATTGTTCGACTATTCGCTGCTGATCGCGGTGCCGCTGGCGTTCCTGGTGGCCGGCGCGATCGGCGTCCTGATCGAACGCGGCATCATCCGCTTTCTCTATGGCCGCCCGCTGGAAACCCTGCTGGCGACCTGGGGTCTCTCGCTGGTGCTGCAGCAGGCCGTGCGCACGATGTTCGGTCCCACCAACCGCGAAGTCGGCAATCCCTCCTGGATGAGCGGCGCGTTCGAGCTCGGGCAGATTACCATCACCTACAACCGGCTCTGGATCCTCTGCTTCACGCTCGCCGTGTTCGCCATTCTGCTCGCCATGCTGCGCTACACGGCTCTCGGGCTTGAGATGCGCGCGGTGACCCAAAACCGCCGCATGGCGGCCTCGATGGGCATCGCCACGTCGCGCGTCGATGCGCTCACCTTCGGCCTCGGTTCGGGGATTGCCGGGATCGCCGGCGTGGCGCTGTCGCAGATCGACAACGTCAGCCCCAACCTCGGGCAGAGCTACATCATCGATTCCTTCATGGTGGTGGTGTTCGGCGGCGTCGGTAATCTTTGGGGCACGCTGGTCGGCGCCTTCACGCTCGGCATCGCCAACAAGTTCCTGGAGCCGGTGGCGGGCGCTGTCCTCGGCAAGATTGCCATTCTGGTGCTGATCATTCTGTTCATCCAGAAACGGCCGCGCGGGCTGTTCGCGCTCAAGGGCCGGGCGGTGGAAGCATGACTCCGCACGTGCTGACGCGCTCGCTGGATCGCAGCGCCACCATCTTCATCCTGGTGGTCACAGGTCTCGGCATGCTGATCCCGCTGTCCAACTTGCTGCTGCCGGCCGGCTCGATGTTTCAGGTGCCGACCTATCTGGTCGCGCTGTTCGGCAAATACGCCTGCTACGCCATTCTCGCGCTCGCGATCGACCTGATCTGGGGCTATTGCGGCATTCTCTCGCTCGGCCATGGCGCGTTCTTCGCGCTCGGCGGTTACGCGATGGGCATGTACCTGATGCGCCAGATCGGCAGCCGCGGCGTCTACGGCAATCCGATCCTGCCCGATTTCATGGTGTTCCTGAACTATCCAAGCCTGCCATGGTACTGGTACGGCTTCGACATGTTCTGGTTCGCGGCGCTGATGGTGCTGGTGGTGCCGGGCTTGCTGGCGTTCTGCTTCGGCTGGCTGGCGTTTCGTTCCCGCGTCACCGGCGTCTATCTCTCCATCATCACCCAGGCCATGACGTACGCGCTGTTGCTCGCGTTCTTCCGCAACGATTTCGGCTTCGGCGGCAATAACGGCCTGACCGACTTCAAGGACATCCTCGGCTTCAACGTCCAGGCGGACGGCACCCGTGCGGCCTTGTTTGCGCTCAGTTGCGTCGCGCTGATCGTCACCTTCCTGATCTGCCGGGCGGTCGTCACCTCGAAACTCGGCAAGGTGCTGATCGCGGTCCGTGACGCCGAATCCCGCACCCGGTTCCTCGGCTATCGCGTCGAATCCTACAAGCTGTTCGTGTTCACGCTGTCGGCCTGTATGGCCGGAGTTGCCGGTGCGCTCTACGTGCCGCAGGTCGGCATCATCAACCCGTCCGAATTCGCGCCGGGCAATTCCATTGAAGCCGTGATCTGGGTCGCGGTCGGCGGCCGCGGCACGCTGGTGGGCGCTGCACTTGGCGCGGTCGTCGTCAATTACGCAAAGACCTTCTTCACGTCCGGCCCGCTGGCGCCGTACTGGCTGTTCATGCTGGGCGCGCTGTTCATCCTGGTGACGCTGCTGCTGCCGAAGGGGATCGTCGGCACCTTCAACGCGTGGTGGGAGCAGCGCAAGGCAACACAATTGTCAGCCAATGCCGAGAGCGCGGCGCGCGAAGACGGCGTCGGCGAACCGAACCCGGCGGAGTGAGCGCATGAGTGTCATGGAGGGAAGGACCACTTCCGCGCTGCTCTATCTCGACGGCGTGCATGTCTCGTTCGACGGCTTTCACGCCATCAACAATCTGTCGCTGACGCTCGAGCCCGGCGAGATGCGCGCGATCATCGGCCCCAATGGCGCCGGCAAGACCACGATGATGGACATCATCACCGGCAAGACCAAGCCCGACGAGGGCACGGTGCTGTTCGATGGCATTACCGACCTGACGCGGCTCGACGAAACCCGCATCGCCGAACTCGGCATCGGCCGCAAGTTCCAGAAACCGACGGTGTTCGAGAGCCAGACCATCGAGGACAATCTGCTGCTCGCGCTCAATGTCGACCACAGCGTCAAGGGCACGCTGTTCTGGCGTGGGAGCAGGGACGATCCGAGCGGATCGACCGGGTGCTGGAAACCATCCGCTTGACCGATGCGCGCAACAGGTTGGCAGGGAGCCTGTCGCACGGCCAGAAGCAATGGCTGGAGATCGGCATGCTGCTGGCACAGGATCCAAAATTGCTTTTGGTCGATGAACCCGTCGCCGGCATGACCGACGTCGAGACGCATCAGACCGCGGAACTGCTCAAGGAAATCAACAAGGAAAAGACGGTCATGGTCGTCGAGCACGACATGACCTTCGTGCGCGAACTCGGCGTCAAGGTGACCTGCCTGCATGAAGGCACGGTGCTGGCGGAGGGGACCATTGATCAGGTCTCGTCGAACGAGCGGGTGATTGAAGTGTATTTGGGGCGCTGATCCATGCTGAAGGTCGACAATATCAGCCTTTACTACGGCGCGGCGCAGGCGCTGCGCGGCGTCTCGCTGTCGGCGGAGCCGGGCAAGGTGACCTGCGTGCTCGGCCGCAACGGCGTCGGCAAGACTTCGCTGCTCCGCGCGATGGTCGGGCAGTACCCGATATCAGGCGGTTCGATCACCCTTGAAGGTAATGACATCACGGGCCTCAAACCATATGAGCGCGCGCGGGCCGGCATCGGCTTCGTGCCGCAGGGCCGCGAGATTTTTCCGCTGCTGACGGTGGAAGAGAGATCTCAAGACCGGCTTCGGACCGCTCAAGCGCGACGACCGCCACATCCCCGACGACGTGTTCTCGCTGTTTCCGGTACTCAATTCGATGCTGGGACGGCGCGGCGGCGACCTCTCCGGCGGCCAGCAGCAGCAGCTTGCGATCGGCCGGGCGCTGGTGATGCGGCCAAAACTGTTGTTGCTGGACGAGCCGACCGAGGGCATTCAGCCGTCGATCATCAAGGACATCGGCCGCGCCATTTCCTATCTGCGCAGTCTCGGCAACATGGCGATCGTGCTGGTCGAACAATATCTCGACTTTGCCTGCGAGCTCGGCGACAATTTCGCGGTCATGGACCGGGGCGCGGTGAAATACGCCTGCGATCGCAGCAATCTCGATCCCGCTGAAATCAGCCGCCAGATGGCGCTGTAACAAACGTGTTTCGGGTTTGGGGGATGGATGCAGACCGATACTTCGCGCGTGGCTTCAGCGACGTTTGCGGCCAACCGGGCTCGGGGCGCGGTAAGGTTTGGCGTGCATCTGCAGGACGGCGTCACTCGCCGCGGCGATTTGCACGAATCCGGTTCGCTGCGCGTGCGCTTTCCTTCTCCTGAGCAGGAGGGGTTGTCGGGCGTGTTCGTCAACACCGCCGGCGGCATCGCTGGCGGCGACCGTTTCGACATCGATATCGCAGCAGGTGAGGGGACGCGGCTGACGCTGACGACGGCGGCGGCCGAAAAGGTCTATCGCGCGGCCGGTCCCGCCGCGCAGCTCAATGTCGCCTTGAAGGCGGAGAGCGGGGCGCACCTCTCATGGCTGCCGCAGGAAACCATCCTGTTCGACCGCGCGCGGATTGTCAGGCGCATCGATATTGACCTTGCGGCAGACGCCTCACTTCTGCTCTGCGAAATTGTGGTGTTCGGCCGCTCGGCGATGGGCGAGCGGATGCTGCACGGCGAATTCGTCGATCGCTGGCGCCTGCGCCGCGGCGGGAAACTGGTGTTTGCGGAAACCATCCGGCTCGACGGCGACATCGGCAAAAAATTGGCGCGGCCGGCCGTCGCGAAAGGCGGCGTCGCCATCGGCACCGCACTGATCGTGCCCGGCGACGAGGCAGTGGTGGAGCGGGTCCGCGAAGCGTCGGAATCGTTCGGCGGCGAGGTCGGCATCTCCTGCTGGAATGGATTTGCAATGGCGCGCTTCTGTGCCCAAGATGCGGCCCGGCTCCGCACCGACATGATGGCTGTGCTCGGCCGCGCCAGCGGCGTGGCGCTCCCCAGGCTGTGGCTCAACTAGGACAAATCACCAGAGTGCTCGCATGAATCTGTCTCCCCGCGAAAAGGACAAGCTCTTGATCTCGATTGCGGCCATGGTGGCGCGCCGCAGGCTGGGCGCGGCGTCAAGCTCAATCATCCCGAGGCGATCGCCATCATCTCCGACTTCATCGTCGAGGGCGCCCGCGACGGCCGCACCGTCGCCGAGCTGATGCAATCAGGCGCGCAGGTCGTCACCCGCGCGCAGTGCATGGACGGGATTGCGGAGATGATCCACGACATCCAGGTGGAAGCGACATTTCCCGATGGCACAAAACTCGTCACCGTGCATGAGCCGATCAGATAATCATCGTCATTCCGGGGCGGACGCGAAGCGGCCGAACCCGGAATCCAGAACTTATTGTTTTCGAGATTCTCCGATGTGCAATTGCACATCAAAGTTTGCGCTTCGCGCACCCCGGAATGACGGAGGAGGAACATGATCCCCGGCGAACTCTTCATCAAGGACGGCGAGATCGAGCTCAACGCCGGTCGCAAGACGGTGACGCTCTCGGTCGCCAATACCGGCGACCGTCCGATCCAGGTCGGCTCGCACTATCATTTTTCGAAACCAATCCCGCGCTGAAATTCGATCGCAGGAAAGCCCGCGGCATGCGGCTCGACATCGCGGCCGGCACGGCGGTGCGGTTCGAGCCCGGCCAGACCCGCGACGTGCAGTTGGTGGCGCTTGCCGGCAAGCGCGTCATCTACGGCTTCCGTGGCGACGTGCAGGGCAAGCTGTGACGCCATGCTGGCCGCAGTCCGCCTCGTCTCCGAAGCCGCCGAGCTCGCCGCGCACCGCCACGCCGGCATGGCGCGCAAGGGGCGCGGCAACGAGCCTTACATCAACCACCTTGCCGAGGTCGCGAACCTGCTCGCGTTCGCGACCGATGGGGCGGACGCCGAGCTGGTCGCAACCGGCTGGCTGCATGACACTATCGAGGACACCGACATCACGCGCGAGGAGCTTGCGAAAAAAATTCGGCGAGCGTGTTGCTGCCCTCGTGGTCGAGGTGACCGACGACATGTCCCTCCCGAAGGATCAGCGCCGGCAAAAGCAGATCGAGGACGCCCCGCATAAATCGCCGGCCGCAAAGCTGATCAAGATCGCCGACAAGATCAGCAACATCCGCGCCCGCATCGTGCGAGAGCCGAGCAAGGAAGAGCGCGACGATCTTGCCGACTACGTCGCCTGGGCCGAAAAAGTCGTTGCCGGATGCCGGGGCATCAACGCGGCGCTCGATGCAAAATTCGATGAGACCGTCAAGGCGACGAAAAGCGTGCTTTGAGCGCAAGGGAAATGGGGGGCTGATATGTCCGTGAAAATCAAACGTTCCGTCTACGCCGGCATGTTCGGGCCCACTACCGGCGACAGAGTGCGACTGGCCGACACCGATCTCATCATCGAGGTCGAGAAGGATTTCACGGTTTATGGTGAGGAGGTGAAGTTCGGCGGGGGCAAGGTGATCCGCGACGGCATGGGGCAGTCGCAGGTCACCAACAGGCAAGGCGCGGCCGATACCGTTATCACCAACGCGCTGATCGTCGACCACTGGGGCATCGTGAAGGCCGACGTCGCGATCAAGGAAGGCATGATCTCGGCAATCGGCAAGGCCGGCAATCCCGACATCCAGGCCGGCGTCACCATCGTGATCGGCCCCGGCACCGATGTCATCGCCGGCGAAGGAAAGATACTCACCGCAGGCGGGTTCGACAGCCACATCCATTTCATCTGCCCGCAGCAGATTGAGCACGCGCTGATGAGTGGCGTCACCTCGATGCTTGGCGGCGGCACCGGGCCGTCGCACGGCACGTTCGCGACCACCTGCACGCCGGGGCCCTGGCACATGGCGCGGATGATCCAGTCGTTCGACGCGTTCCCGGTTAATCTCGGCATTTCCGGCAAGGGCAACGCCTCGCGCCCGGCTGCGCTGGTCGAGATGATCAAGGGCGGCGCCTGCGCGCTGAAACTGCACGAGGATTGGGGCACCACGCCGTCAGCGATCGACAATTGCCTCAGCGTTGCCGACGACTACGACGTCCAGGTGATGCTGCATTCGGATACGCTCAACGAATCCGGTTTCGTCGAGGACACCGTGAAGGCCTTCAAGGGCCGCACCATCCATGCCTTCCACACCGAGGGTGCCGGCGGCGGCCACGCGCCTGATATCATAAAAATCGCAGGACTGAAGAACGTGCTGCCGTCCTCGACCAATCCGACGCGGCCGTTCACCCGCAACACCATCGACGAGCATCTGGACATGCTTATGGTGTGCCACCATCTCGATCCATCGATCGCGGAAGACCTCGCGTTCGCCGAAAGCCGCATCCGGAAAGAGACCATCGCCGCGGAAGACGTCCTGCACGATCTCGGCGCGCTCTCGATGATGTCGTCGGACTCGCAGGCGATGGGTCGGTTGGGCGAAGTGATCATCCGCACCTGGCAGACCGCCGACAAGATGAAAAAACAACGCGGCTCGCTGCCGGAAGATAAAGGCAACGACAACGACAATTTCCGCGTCAAGCGCTACATCGCCAAATACACCATCAACCCCTCGATCGCGCACGGCGTCTCCAAGCTCATAGGTTCAGTAGAGAAAGGCAAACTCGCCGATCTCGTGCTGTGGTCGCCGGCGTTCTTCGGCGTGAAACCCGATTGCATCATCAAGGGCGGCTCGATCGTGGCGGCGCCGATGGGCGATCCTAACGCCTCGATCCCGACGCCGCAGCCCGTGCATTACCAGCCGATGTTTGCCGCCTACGGCAAATCGCTGACGGCGTCGTCCGTGATGTTCACCTCGAAGGCCGCAATCACCGGCGGGCTGGCACGCAAACTTGGCATCAGCAAAAAGCTCTATCCCGTAAAAAACACTCGCGGCGGCATCTCCAAAAAGAGCATGATCCATAACGGCGCCACCCCCACGATCGAGGTCGATTCCGAGACTTATGAGGTGCGCGCAGACGGCGAGCTATTGACATGCGCGCCGGCCGAGGTCCTGCCCATGGCGCAGCGCTATTTCATGTTCTAAAAGCGCGATCAGCAAAAGTGGATTCTGGTTTTGCGTCCGATCGCGCTTCTGGCTAAGGTCGCTTCCGGAACTCAAGCCAGAACAAAAGTCCGGGAGGATCTAGTGATCTACGTCGTTGCCACGCTGACCGTAAAACCTGAAACGCGCGCCGAATTCATCGCGGCTGCCACCGCCTGCATCAAGGAAACCCGGAAAGAGCCGGGCAATATCGCCTATGACCTGCATGAAAGCGTCACCGACCCCTCTAAGATGGTGTTCGTCGAGCAATGGGAAAATGTCGAGGCGCTGGTGCCGCATCGTGGTGCCGAACACATGAAGACTTTCGGCCGTGTCGCCGTTAAATGCATGTCGGCGCCGCCGAAGATCGAAATCATCACGCCCGAAAAGGTCGACGTTCGCTAATCAAGAAAAGACAAGGAGAAACTCATGATCTACGTTATTGCTACCACGCAGGTGAAGCCGGAATTGCGCGATGCCTTCATCAAGGGCGCCAAGGAATGCATCGAAGCGACCCGCAAGGAGAAGGGCTGCCTCGCCTATGAGAGCCATACCTCCATCAACGATCCCAATTTGTTCGTGGTGGTCGAGCGTTGGGAAACCCGCGAGGATCTCAACGCCCATGGCAAGGCGCCGCACATGAAGGTCTGGCGCGAGTATTCCGCGCCGCTGAAGGTTTCGCCGACGGTGATCGAGATCATCAGCGACGGCAAGGTGGAGAAGTTTTAGTGCATAGTCCGCATCGTCGCGCATTCGGTGGCTTCATCCTTCGAGACGGCGCTTCGCGCCTCCTCAGGATGAGGTCTAAGGCCCTCATGGTGAGGAGCGCGGCAACGCCGCGCGTCTCGAACCACGAGGCCACCGGGCTCGAATGTGGTTCAGGTGTTCCCACATGATCCGCGCGACCAAAGTCCTGGGCCAGCATCGCTGGACGCAAGCTGCGGCCGATACCGTCGTGCTCGATTTCGACGACCGGCACCGGCGGCGGATGGCGATGACGGGCACGCGTGGGCTGGAATTTCTGCTCGATCTGGAGAATGCGGTCGCGCTGCGCGGCGGCGATGCGTTGGTGCTGGAAGACGGCCGATTGATCGAAGTGGTCGCGGCGGCTGAGCCGTTGGTCGAGATCAGGGGCGGCGATCCCCTGCATCTGGTCCGGGTCGCCTGGCATCTTGGCAACCGGCATTTGCCGACACAGATCATGCCGAAGGGCCTTCGCATCCGCCGTGATCACGTCATCGAGGCGATGGTGAAGGGGCTGGGCGCCCGCATCATCGAGATCGAGGCGCCGTTCGATCCCGAAGGCGGCGCCTATGCGGCGAGCCATGCGCATGCGCCGGAAGCCGCGCATCAGCAATCGTCACATGATCATTCCTCGCGTGAGCATGGCCACCATCGCCACCATGATGACCATGACCACCATCACCACGACGAGCATTGCGACCACGATCACCACCACGATCACTCCCATGCTCATGACCACAAGTGAGCCGGTCCCGGCCGACGCACAGGACGCGATGACGGCGGACGATGCGGCGGCGCTGTATCGGCTGATGACCTGGCTGTCGCCGTCCTTTCCGGTCGGTGCGTTCTCCTATTCCAGCGGCATCGAATGGGCGGTGGAGGCGGCCGATATCACGGATGCCGCCTCTTTGCGCGACTGGCTGGCGGCGATGCTTACGGATGGATCGGGCTTTTGCGACGCCGTGTTTCTGACGCGGGCGCATCGCGCCGCGTCCGCGCGGGACGACGCCGCCTTGCGCGAGATTGCGGAGCTCGCGGCCGCCTTCGTGCCCTCGCGCGAGCGCCAGCTCGAGACATCGACGCAGGGCCGCGCCTTCATCGACATAGCTCGCGCCGCCTGGGCCTGCGACGGGCTCGACCAAATAATTTCCGCTTGCGACGGCCCGATCGCTTATCCTGTTGCGGTCGGCCTCGTCAGCGCAGCGCATGCCATACCGGTACAGCCAACCATGCACGCCTTCCTGCATGCGCTGGTGTCGAACTGGATTTCCGCCGGTGCCCGGCTCGTGCCGCTCGGACAGACCGACAGCCAGCGTATTCTCGCAGCCCTCGAGGTTGATGTGGTTTCCACCGCGAAGCGCGCGCTTGGATCGTCCCTCGACGACCTCGGCAGCGCCACCTTCCGCGCCGATCTCGCCAGCCTGCGCCACGAAACGCAGTATACGAGGCTGTTCCGGTCATGATGCTTCATCCGTCGTCTCTGCATTCGCAGGGGCGACGATAGACGAGGGAATGTTCGATATGTCTAGTTCTCACGGCCCGCTTCGGATCGGCATCGGTGGTCCCGTCGGCTCCGGAAAGACCGCGCTGATGGACCTGCTCTGCAAGTCGATGCGGGAGCGGTACGACATCGCCGCGATTACCAACGACATCTACACAAAGTGGGATGCGGAGTTTCTGGTGCGCTCGGGCTCACTGACGCCCGATCGCATTGCCGGCGTCGAGACCGGCGGCTGCCCGCACACGGCGATCCGCGAGGACGCCTCGATGAATCTCGCAGCGGTGACCGACATGCGCGCGAAATTTCCCGATCTCGATCTGGTGCTGATCGAATCCGGTGGCGACAACCTTGCCGCGACCTTTTCGCCCGAACTCGCCGATCTTACGATTTACGTGATCGACGTCGCCGCTGGCGACAAGATCCCTTCCAAGGGCGGGCCCGGCATCACCCGTTCTGACCTTTTGGTGATCAACAAGATCGACCTCGCGCCGCATGTCGGCGCGTCGCTCGAGAAGATGGATACCGACGCGCGGCGGATGCGGGGCGAACGGCCGTTCGTGATGACCAACCTGAAGAAGAGCGAGGGGCTCGATCGCATCATCGGCTTCATCGAAACCAAGGGCGGCCTGCGGCCGGCCGCGAAGGCCAAGGCGAGTCAGGCCGCGCGTTAATGTTAACGCTCATGGCGCCCGCTGCGGTGCCTGAGACCAATCGGCCGCGATGGAACTAAATCGGCGCTGCCCGATTAACAACCTCTGGCACGGCGAAATCAACGTTAACGGCAGCTGTGCCGTAGCCACTGCCAACCTCTCAGTTGCGTGCTGATGATCGCTCCTTCATATTCGCCCCGGTTGGCTTCCGCGCTGTTGTCGTTGTCTCTGCCCCGGCAGAGCAATAGCGTTTTCGAGCGAAGCGGATACCGGTTCGCGTGAAGAAAACGCGTCAAAATAAGAATCTGGAGCACTATCGGTTCGGATTCAGTCAGAACCGATGATGACCTAGAAATGCTTGCTTTCCGTCTTCGCCAACACGTCATTTCCGAGTAAACGAGTGGTTCGGCTGGGCTTCATTATCGGCTTCATCGCGCTCATCGGAGTTCTGCTCTCCGGTCTCGCGGCTTATCGCGTCCACGAGCAGGAACTGGCGATCGACGGCATCGCGCTTTCGCGCGCAATCGACGTTCATGCCAGCCTGGTGCAGGACCGGTTGACCGAACGCGAACTGCTCGCACGCGTTGCATCCGGATTGTTTCGCTCGCCGTCGGCAGTGAAGGCCAACATGCTGCAGCCGCTGCGGTCGGCGATCTATGCCTTCAAGGCCGATTTCTTGATTGCGGCCTGGATCGCGCGGCTCAACCCAAGCGACCTGGCGGCGGCGCAAGCGGAACTCAAGAGCGCCGGCTTCACCAATCCGACGATCCGCGATTTCGACGATCAGCCACTGGACGTCAAGGCGATCGATAAGCCGATCGACGTGCTGATGGACCTCGAACCGCGCAGTCCGGATACGCTGGGCTTTCCGGGCCGTATCTACGACCGGCACTCGGTGATCGGGCCGATGCTGGCGAAGGCGGCAGTCGACGGCAAGCCTGTCGCGTCGGACCCGATCCCGTTGTTGCGGCAGAACGGGCCGATCGGTCTCGTCCTCGCGTCTGCCATTCTGAAGGATGGCGCCACCGAGCCCGCAGGGTTCGTGACGTTTTCCTATGAGCTGGCGTCGCTGATGCTGACGAATGACGACCGCTCGCTGTTTTCGGTGGTGCTGAAGGACCCCGATGACGTCAACGACGAATTCGTCGCCAGCGATCAGGGCGCCATCACCTTGCGCGCGCTCAAGCAAGGCGACCCATTGCCGTCGGTGGTGCGGACCGTAACATTCGGCGGCCGCGACTGGTCTCTCGCCTACTACGCCAAGAACAACGCCGCGCAGCGCGCAGCAGACGGCGGTCATCGTGGCGGCGATCGGCCTGGCGCTTACCGGCATCATCTGCGGCCTGTTCGGTTATGTCGCCTACAACAATTTGCGGCTCAGCCGCGAAATCCAGGTGAGGATCGGCTTCGAGCGGCGGCTGACCGCCGTCATCGACGAGCTCAACCATCGCGTCAAGAACATCCTGGCCGTGATCCAGTCAATCGTGACGCGCACGCTGCGCCACGGCTCCGACATCGATGTCTCGCGCGAGCTCTTGATCGGTCGTATCCACGCGATGTCGAACGTGGTGACGCTGCTCAGCGAGAGCCAGTGGCAGGGCGTGAAGCTCAAGGGGCTGTTCGAATCGCGCGCAATCCCGCATGCCGATCGCATCGTGGTGAACGGCCCGGATATCTCCGTCAGCGCGCGCGCCGCGCAGTCGCTCTCGCTGTTGTTCTTCGAGCTGGCGTCGCATTCCGATGAGGGCCTGTCGCTGGTCGGCAAGCACCCTCATATCGTCGCGAACTGGGAAGTTAACGGCGAGGAGCCGGATGCGATTTTTCATTTCCGCTGGGAAGAGTTCAACACCAGCGCCGCGACGCGGCGGGAAGATTCGGATTTCGGCCTCATCCTGCTCGACCGCGTCGCGCCGGAAGCGATGGGCGGCACTGCGAAGCGCTACTTCACCGAAGTCAGCTACGTCTATGAACTCACCGCGCCGATGGAAACCGTCGTCGACATGACAGAGCGCGACAGGACCGAGCAGATTTCAGCGCCGGTAAGGCCGGTGAGATAGATCGTGGACCTTCCGCTGTCGTCCCTGTGAACCTAGGGACGACGAGTGTGGGGTGCACGACGCACAGGAACCACTCCGCTTCCTCCTGCATTGAATCTTCGTCGACTAAACAACCGACGGAGTTCGCCATGGGACGTTATTTGCTGTTGTGGCTGCTCGGCGTTCCCCTGCCGATTCTCGTTCTGATCTATGCCTTCGGCGGACTGAACTGAAATCGCGAGCCACCTCGTAGCCCGGATGGAGCGAAAGCGAAATTCGGGGCCGGTGTCGCAGTTGATCCCCGGATTGCGCTGCGCTCCATCCGGGCTGCGCAACTGAAATCAAACGGTCCTGACAAAAAAGCGGCCCGATCGGGCCGCCTTTCTGTCACTTCGATGGCGTCATCAACCGCCGTTGCCGCCGATCACCGCGCGCACCGTGTCGTCGGGGCCGAAATCTTCGGCGCCGTCGACATACAGCAAGGCGCTCAGCTTGGAGCGCGCGCGGTTGACGCGGCTCTTGATGGTGCCGACCGCGCAGCCGCAGATGGCGGCGGCATCCTCATAGGAGAAGCCGGAGGCGCCGACCAGGATCAACGCTTCGCGCTGGTCCTGCGGCAGCTTGTCAAGCGCGGTGCGAAACTCCTCAAACTCCAGATGCGCGTTTTGCGCGGGCTGGGTCTTCAGGGTTTTCGCGTAATTGCCCTCGGCGTCCTCCACCTCGCGCCGCCGCTTGCGATAGTCCGAGCGGAAAAGGTTGCGCAGGATGGTGAACAGCCACGCCGGAAGGTTCGATCCGGGCTGGAACGAGTCGATGTTGGCGATGGCGCGCAGCAACGTTTCCTGAACCAGGTCGTCGGCACGGTCGCCATTGCCCGAGAGCGAGATCGCGAACGCGCGCAGGCTTGGCACCGACGCTAAAATGTCGTCGCGAAGAGAGTCCGTGAGAGGCATTAGTCCCTCCCGTCATTTTTTGCGATTTGGTCCGCGGCTGCTTCGGGCCCGTCGAGCTTCCGAATGAGCTCCGCAAAGCGGTCCGGCACACCTTGCCGCACCACATCGTCGTACATAGCGCGGAGCTGATGGCCGATTCTGGACTGAATCTCGGCGTTGAGCCCGCCCTGCTTCTTTACTTCCTTCATGATCTGATCCACGCTTCCCCGAGAGTTAAGTCTCTGTGGTTTCAAGAGGTTTCCTCGAAATTGGGCCTTGGCCGCCGCGCTATAAGTCAAAGGCTAATGCGAATAGGTCCGGAAGGTTCCGAAATCCTGGAACTTTTTCAGGAACTTTTTTTGGCCCTGCGGCGTAGTCGGGGGGACAGGGGAACCGGGTCCCCCCGATTGAAGCCTAAAATTGACGCCGGACGCGGCGTTCCAGGTTACGTCAGCCCTGATGCGACCCTAAGTACGGCCAAGGATACGGCCCAAGACAAGGATGGAATGGGGATGTCTCGATCACAACTCGTCGCCGAACATCTGCCGCTGTTGCGGCGCTATGCCCGTGCGCTGACCGGAAACCAGGCGTCGGGCGATGCCTATGTGGCCGCCATGCTGGAGGCCCTGCTGCAGGATTCCTCCCTGCTGGATGAACGGCACGGTCCGCGTGCCGGACTGTTCAAGCTATTTACCCAGATCTGGAATTCGGTCTCGCTCAACGACAACCCCGACGTCGCGACGCTGGCGCTGCCGCCGGAGCGCCGGCTGTCGAACATTACCCCGCTGCCGCGGCGAGCCTTCCTGCTGCTGTCGCTCGAGGGCTTCTCCGAAGAAGAGGTGGCCTTCATTCTCGACACCGATATTCCGGAGACCCGCCGGCTCACGGACGCCGCCGGCCGCGAGATGGCGGCGGAGATCGCTACCGACGTCCTGATCATCGAGGACGAGACCTTCATCGCGATGGACCTCGAAAGCCTCGTGAAGAACCTCGGTCACAACGTGATTGGCGTCGCGCGTACCCATGCCGACGCGGTCGCGCTCGCCAAGAACAAGAAGCCCGGCCTGATCCTCGCCGACATCCAGCTCGCCGACGGCTCCTCGGGTCTCGATGCGGTCAACGAGCTGTTGAAGGTGTTCGAAGTGCCGGTGGTGTTCATCACCGCCTATCCCGAACGCTTCCTGACCGGCGAGCGCCCCGAACCGGCGTTCCTGATCTCGAAACCGTTCCAGCCTGCGATGGTCTCCGCCGTCGCCAGCCAAGCGCTGTTCTTCCAGCGCAATTCGCGCAACCGCGCGCCGCGGGCGGCTGCGGGCTGAACCGGTCGTTGTTGCCTGAGTTGGAAATCGATCCGGCGCGCGCCATTTCGCGCCGGATTTTTCTTGTTGTGCGCTTCTCTGTCTTGCTGTGACAGCGTTTGGCTGGGCTATCAGGAATGTCCGCCGCCTTTTGCCCGCGGGCTCGCCGGCATTGCTGCTTCGTTGGCTCTCGCGTGCATGGGTTAGCCACACGCTCAACGTGCTGACGTCGGTACGACAAGCAACGGTAAATCCGACGGCGCGCTAAAGCGCGCCACGTTGCAGCAGCCTGCCGGCGCTTGCTGCGGCCAGAAAGCAAGATGACAACGTGAGGCGATGGTGGCAGACTTGGTTTTGAGACTAGGCGCGGCAAGAAAAAACGAAGAAAAACGATCGCCCAGGTCACGTCGTCAAAGGGAGGAGATGGCTCATGAAACGCTTGTTTCTGGGATCGATCGCCGTTGCCCTGATGGCATCGGCGTTTGTCGGATCCACCACTGCAGTCATGGCGCAAACAAAGACGCTGAAGATGCAGGCCTCATGGCCTGCATCGCTCACGCTCTATGATAACTTCACCTATTTCGCTGAGCGGGTGAACAAGCTATCGGCCGGCACGCTGAAGATCGAGGCGATGCCCGCCGGTCAAGTCGTGCCAGCCTTCGAGGTGCTGGACGCGACCCACAAGAAGGTGCTCGACGGATCGCATGCGTGGGCCGGCTACTGGACCGGCAAGAACAAAACCGCGATTCTGTTCACCGGCGGTCCCGGCGGCACCTTCGGCATGGACTACATGGACGTGATGGGCTGGTTCTATCACGGTGGCGGCCTCGATCTTTACAACGAGTTCTATCAGAAGGAGCTCAAGCTCAACGTCGTCGTGTTCCCTATTCTGCCTGCAGGGCCACAGGCTTTCGGCTGGTTCAAGAAGCCGATCCAGACGGTCGAGGACATGAAGGGAATGAAATGCCGCCAGACCGGCATGGCCGGTGAGGTCTGGCAGGCGCTCGGCTTCACGGTGGTCAACATGCCGGGCGGTGAGATCATTCCCTCCGCGCAGCGCGGTGTGATCGATTGCGCGGAATGGGTCGGCGGCATCGAGGACATGCAGCTCGGCTTCCACAACGTCTGGAAGTACCACTATTCGCCCGGCTTGCACGAAAACGTGACGGTCGGCGAAATCGTGATCAACGGCGATGTGTGGAAAGAGCTCAGCCCGCAGCACCAGGAGATCATCAAGTCGGCGGCCAACGAGACATTCCTCGTCTGGTGGACCAAGTGGCAGCGCCAGAACGCCGATGCGCTGATTGAGATGCAGCAGAAGCACGGCGTCCAGATCCTGCGCACGCCGACCGAGATCCTGCTGACCTTCATCAAGAAGTGGGACGAGATCGCGGCGGCCGAGGGCGCCAAGAACCCGTTCTTCAAGAAGGTGCACGACTCGCAGAAGGCCTATGCCAGCGCTGTGGTACCGTACAAGCGGTCCTATTTCCCGCCATACTCATTCATGGCGAACTACTACTTCCCGGTCGAGAAATAGGGCGTCCGAGGGCGGCCGGTTCGACCGCCCTCCGTTCGCGCGCGGCCGGCCTGCGTCGCGCCGCAAGGCGCGCCGCACGAGCGGTCGGCGGTAGGGGGAGGGATGGCTGAGGCAACAGACAGGCAGTCGCCGGCGCTGCTGGCCATGATCCGGATCATTGACGGCTTCACGGATCGGACCGGCACGATCATCTCGTGGCTGTCGGTGCCGCTTGTTCTGGCCGTCGCCTACGAGGTTGGAGCGCGCTACCTGTTCAACGCGCCGACCATATGGGCCTACGATGCAACTTACATGCTCTACGGCTCGCTGTTCATGCTCGGCGCCGCTTACGCGCTGCACAAGGGCGCTCACATCCGCACCGACTTCTTCTGGGAGAAGTTCTCCATCCGCAGGAAGGGCTTGATCGACACGATTTCCTATGTCGTCTTCTTCTTCCCGAGCCTGATCATGCTGCTGCTGATCAGCTGGAACGAGTTTCATTACGCCTGGCAGATCAACGAGATGTCAGACCAGACACCGTGGCGACCGGTGCTGTGGCCGTTCAAGTTCGTCGTACCGCTCGCCTGCCTCTTGCTGCTGATCCAGGGCGTGTCCGAGCTGATCAAGAGCATCTACATGGTGCGCACCGGCGTCGAGCTCGAGCACAAGGAGAAGGTCGAGATATGACCGCAGAAGCGCTCATCGGCCTCATCATGCTCCTGGTGCTGCTCGGAGCGATCTTCATCGGTGTGCCGATCTCGTTCACGCTGCTGTTTCTCGCCTTTGCGTTCGGCTATGTGGGCATGGGCGCGACGGTCTTCGACCTTGCCTACTTTCAGACCATCGGCCTGATGAAGGAGGAGCTCCTGGCCGCCGTGCCGCTGTTCATCTTCATGGGCTTCATCACCGAGCAGGCGGGGCTCATGGAGCGCCTCTTTAGGGCATTCCGCATGCTGCTTGCGCCGGTACGCGGCGCGCTCTTCCTCGTCGTCATCCTGACCTCGACCGTGTTCGCGATGGCGACGGGCATCGTCGGCGCAGCCGTCACCGTTCTTGGCATCATGGCATCGCCGATCATGACGAAGGCGGGCTATGACGCCAAGCTTTCAGCGGGCACCATCACTGCGGGCGGCACGCTCGGCATTCTCATTCCCCCGTCGGTCATGCTGATCGTGATGGGACCGGTGCTCGGGGTGTCGGTCGCCGACCTCTATGCGGCAGCCTTCGGGCCGGGCTTCCTGCTGGCCGGCATGTACATCGCCTATCTGATGGGCCGCGCCTTCATGAACCCAAAACTTGGGCCGCCGGTGCCAATGGATGAGCGGATCTACTCGGCGGTGCACATTGCGCGCGAGGTGATCGTCGGCACGCTGCCGCTGCTCGGGCTCATCACGGCGACGCTTGGCTCGATCATCGGGGGTCTTGCGACGCCGACGGAGGCCGCCGGCATCGGCAGCGTCGGCGCGCTGATCCTCGCCATCGCATATGGCAGGTTCTCACTCGGCGGACTGCAACGAGCACTGATCTCGACAATGGCGACGTCGAGTATGGTCCTGCTGCTGGCGGTCACGTCGAACATTTTCGGCGCGGTATTCGCTCGCCTAGGCTCCGCGAACTGGATCACCGAGACGATGCTCGGCTTCCAGTTGCCGCCCAGCCTCATGCTGATTGTCGTGCTGTTGCTCATTTTCCTGCTGGGTTGGCCGTTCGAGTGGCCAGCCATCATCCTGGTGTTCCTGCCGATCTTCTATCCCGTGGTGAAGGGCATGGGCATCGACCTGATATGGTTCGGAGCATTGGTTGCGGTGGTGCTGCAGACCGCCTTCCTGTCGCCGCCGGTCGCCATGTCAGCGTACTATCTCAGGCAGGTGGTCAAAGGCTGGAGTCTCGCGACGATCTACGCCGGCATGTTCCAGTTCATGATCCTGCAGGTGATCTGCGTTGGGCTGATGATTGCCTTCCCCGGCATTGCGACCTGGTTCCCGCATACTCTGCACGAGGCATCGCGCCGTCAGGTGATCCCCGAGGAGTACATGAAAATCCTGGAACAGCAGAAGCGGGCACCGTCCCTGGAAGATGAAGACTGGATGACACCAAAAAGGAAGCAGGCCGATTGAGTCGGCCCTTGGCGCAGTTCGACATCATTCTGTCCAGCCAGTTCGTCGTCGGCGGGCAAGCCAGAGGCGGAACCTGGCGTTGCGGTTGGAGCCTGGACCGAATGCAAGCCAATCGAATTCAAGCCAATCGAATTATCGGCCCCGTGTGTTTCGGATATCCCGCACGATCCAGGCGAACACGAGAAGGGACGGCACCCACGCGAGCAGCGCTCCGACGATCATCGCTTGTGCTGTTGTCATGATAGCTCCTTGAGAGCTGCAGCACCGCTAAAGCTATTCTTGGCCTGCGGCAGACGGCTCAGGATATTTGTAGAGCCATTTCCAATAGGCCTTGTTGCGTTCCCGCTGACGTTTGTGGGTCTCGCGGCACTTGGTCGAGCAAAATTGCTCGAAGTACCAGCTGAAGCGGACTAGGCCGAACGGTCGTTTGCAGTCTGGATTCCCGCAATGATTTGTCATGATGCGGCCTCTGCATTTGCTCGCCGTAGCCAGCGAATGAAATGTTCCCGGCCTTCGCCGAGACAAAAACTTCCGCAGTAGCGTTCGCCTGCAGGATTTCTCAGGCAGATTATCTTGGGATCTGCACTCTCGCAGTGGGAACAGCGTGGGCCTGTACGCATGGCGACATCCTTCTGGGGAACTGCCATTCACGATCCTGGTGTGCTGCGTCATCTCGCCGTCGAAATATCGGAGGGCGACGGTGCCCCAGTCTCAGTCCATCCCCCTCCATCTTCAACCCGTCCAGATGTTTGGCCTGCTCATCCCTACGTATGAGCTGTCGAGCCTGTTGGCATTGGTGGAATGGAGTTCTTGCTGGCCGTCGCCGGCCGATTGGCGTCGCCCCAGGTTGCGAGACGCCGGCCAACCCCGATCGGGTCATTGGCTCCTTCCATCGCCGTACCCTTGCAGGGCGATGTCGAGGCAGTTGATCAAAGCTTCTCCGGCGAAGGGTTTGGCCAGGCAACAGATCGCTCCGGCCTTCAGAGCTCGCACGCGAGCGTTGTCGACGGAGAAAGCCGTGATGAAAATGAAGGGCACGCGGTATCCCTCGGCGAGCAAGCGGGCCTGCAGCTCGAGACCGCTCATCATCGGCATCTGAACATCGGCTATCACGCACGAGGTATCATTCAGGTGAGGCGATCCCAGGAATTCCTCGGCCGACGCGAACGCATGAACGATGTACCCCAGCGACCTCACGAGATTGCAGGTCGCGGCGCGAACGGAGCCGTCATCGTCTATGATTGAAATTATGGGCGGGTTGGACAACGCCGTCCTTCCTGGGTGCAAGCAGAATGCTTCTGCTGCAAACCACTCAACGGCAGAGTGCGTCGCAAATCGGAAGCGGAGAATCATACTTAGGTTTGCAGGGCGCAGGCGGATTGCTCTAAATCCGCCAGGTCAATGCTGCGGCGGGCGCTGTATTTCGAGCATCTGGGCCATCTTCACCAGTTCGGCCAGCGATTTCGCGGCCATTTTTCTCATGATGTGCCCGCGGTGTATCTTCACGGTGATCTCGGCAATTCCGATCTCGGCCGCGATCTGCTTGTTCATCAGTCCGGTCGTGACCAGCGCCATCACCTCCCGCTCCCGGGGCTCAGGGTCATGAAACGCGCTTTCAAGTCCGAGAGGATCTTTGCTTCATTGCGGCTGTTTCGGTCGCGTTCGATGGCCGCCGCCACCGCATCCAGCATGTCCTGATCGCGGAATGGCTTGGTCAGAAAGTCGACGGCCCCGGCTTTCATCGCCCTGACCGTCATCGGAATATCGCCGTGACCCGTCATGAAGATGATCGGGATGTGGATGCCCGCCTCGGCCAGGTCGACCTGAAAGTCGAGACCGCTCAGTCGAGGCAGCCTGATGTCGAGGATCAGGCAACTGGGGACATCCGGTAGCCTGCTATGCAGAAATTCGGGAGCCGAACCGAACACCTCCACCCGCAAGCCCACCGACCGGAAAAGATTTCCGAGCGCTTCCCGCACCGATGCGTCATCGTCGACAACGTAGACGATCGGCTCCTCCGTGCTTGCAACGTTGCGAGGCGATGTCGAGCGTTCGGTCACGGCGTGTTGCCCTCTTGATGCAGCGGCAAGATGAATTGAAACGTCGCACCACGCTCTCCATTGCTGGAGGCCGACAGTCGCCCGCCATGGGACTCGACGATCGATCGGCAGATCGACAGGCCCATGCCCATGCCGCCGGATTTGGTGGTGAAGAATGCGTCGAACATGCGGTCGGCATTCTCTGCAGCCAATCCGACGCCGCAATCGCTTACTGCGACCAGAATCTGGCGAGCTTCATTCTCCTGCGTCCGGATCACTAGCTCGCGCCGCCGGCCCGTGACCGGTTGCATCGCTTCGATGCCGTTGAGGACGAGATTGAAGATGACCTGCTGTAGCTGGACGCGATCGCCGAGGACCAGGCCCAGGGCAGGGGCGAGTTCCATCCGCAGCGACACTCCGTGGCTGACCAACTCGTGACGCAGCAAGGTGATCACTTCGTTGACGATCTCATTGATGTCGAGCGGTACTTGCTGACCTGTGGTCTTGTTGACCAGTGCGCGGACGCGCTGGATCACGTCGGCCGCCCGATTGCCGTCCTTGATGATAGACTGCACCGTGCTGCGCGCCTCTCCCAGATCCGGAGGATCGCGGTCGAGCCAGCGCTGGCAGGCCGCGGCGTTGGCGACGACGGCGGCCAGCGGCTGGTTCACCTCATGGGCGATCGAGGCGGCCAGCTCGCCCAGAGCCGTCACGCGTGTAACATGCGCAAGTTCCGCCTGCGCCTCATGCAGCTCTTTTTCAGCGCGCTTGCGCGCGGTGACATCCGTCACCGCTCCGACAAACTCGATAGCGCCTGATCCATCCGTTACGGCGTGCGCCGTTGCATGGACATGCTTGATCGAGCCATCGGGCAGCAGCAATCGAAACTCGTGATTGAAATCCTTGCCGTCGCGGGTCGCGCGGTCGATGGTGCTTTGTGCGCCCGCGCGGTCGTCCGGGTGAATTCGTTGAACGACCGTCTCAATCTTGATGTCGGGGGCCTTGTCGTAGCCGAATATTCTGAACGTTTCCTCAGACCAGATGATTTCGCCGGTGGCGCGCCACCCGAAGCTGCCGGTGCGGCTCAAGCGCTGCGCTTCGGCCAGGTAGTTTCGGCTCTGCCGCAAGGCATCTTCAGCCTGCTTGCGCTCGGTGATGTCCTCGCATGCGATCAGGACGATCAACCGGCCATCCAGTCGTCGCACGGCCTTGGCGTTTTCACGGACCCAAAGCGCCGAACCGTCCTTGCGGACCTTGCGGATCTCCCAACTATGCGTTTGGCCGATATTCATCAGGCAGACGTCGACCCTTTTCCGGACAAGCCCGCGGTCTTCTTCAAAGAAGACCTTGAGCACTGATGCGCCACGCAGTTCGCTGACGGGATAGCCGAGCTGCGCGGCGCCAAAAGTGTTCACCGACAAGACGGTGCCGTCCGCATCGACCATGAAGTACATGACGGGGTTGTGCTCGAAGACCTCCTTCCACTGCGCCTCGCTCGCGCAGCGCCTCCGTCGCACGCTGTTCCGCCCCTAACCCGGCTATCGAGCGCGGCTTCCATTTGCCTGCGGGCATTCCCTACCAGGCGCATCACGATCAGCGCGGCGAGAAATAGCGCGATGAGCAGCGCGATGGCGACCAAATGGTCAGCAACATCAGGCGCGGGACCGAGCACGAGCCAGATGCTAGCCGCCGCCAGCGACGCGAGCGCCATGCCGCCGAGCAGCGCTTGCGCGGCAGAAGGCCAGTATTTCAGTGTCTGGTTGCGCATGGCGGCACCAACCATTCGGCCATCGGGGATCGCGCTGCGTCGTCAGGCGATCATTGGCGATCAGCGGCGGCGACGTGGCCCTCCCTAACGGACTGCATCCTAGCAGGTTTGGAGGTCATGCTGCCGCGATATCGCAGCGTCTCCCGGTGTTTGCCGTGGGGCTGTTGGTCGCGCCCGCAAGCCGCGGTGCAGACCGGACGCGCCCCGTGAGTTCGCCGGCGAGCTCACCTGACTCATCGGTGAAGTCACCGCCTGTCGCCGGCTGGCCACGGCAGCAGGTGGAATGTTCCCCGTTCCCCGCCCGGCCAAGGTCCGTCGATCCCAAACCTAGGTATGGTCCTCTCAACCAAATGTAACGTGTGGATCAACCTCCGTTCAATGGCCTGGCCGCCGTCGACCTGCTCGCATTGGGTGTCGTCGGCGGCATTGTCCGAATAGCGGCATTGGTAGCCTGCTTAGCAACCGTCGTCTTGTTCCGCCATGAATTGGGATTGATATGTCAAAGCCGAGCCTGCAATTGGTCCACTGCTCGAACAGCATCCAGCCTGGAGCCAGGCACCGACGGAACGGCCGCAGCTTCCGGCCCCGCGTTGTCGATGGCGGCGTGAGGTCCGTGCCGGGCGCGCAGGCCTGGCAAGCGGCGCTCGAACTATTCGGCCTTGGCCTTCTCGCCTTCTATGGAAGCTATCTTGCCGCTCTGGAGGTGCATATGACCATTCTCAATGGTTCCAATTGGCCTGATCCTGAAAAGACCGGATAGGACGTCATGACCCATGCGTCGCGACCGGATAGTGGTTCGCATCGCGCGCGCCCGGCCGGCGCGGGTCCACTCCGCAACCAGTACGGCCGTCACCGCTGGCCAGCACATAAACCTTCGTATAGCGGGTCCATCCGTTTCGATGTCGGCCATTTACCTCCGTACAATTGAGCATGGCGCGCGCGGATACTAACGTCGGCGCGTCGGGGCAGGGTGGACTTCCGCAAAAATTGCCGGCGCATCGACGATCTCTCCCCTCTCCGGTCGCCGGCGCCACCTGCCCGTCACTTCGGCCAGCTTCGGTGTCTACCAATCTGCAGGCAAAGCCCGAGCGGATGCTCTGCTGACCTAAGCACCCTTGAATGAGAGGTCAGTGCCCTGATGTTACCGACTGACAAGATCGCGCTCTTTATCGATGGCTCCAATCTCCACGCGACCGCCAGAGCACTCGGTTTCGACGTCGATTACAGGCGTCTGCTCAAGGAATTCCAGAGCCGTGGCACGCTGCTGCGGGCATTCTATTACACGACCATTACTGAGGATCAGGAATACACGTCGATCCGTCCCCTCATCGATTGGCTCGATTACAACGGCTACACCGTCGTCACCAAGCTCACCAAGGAATTCACCGACGCCAGCGGCCGCCGCAAGGTGAAGGGCAGCATGAACGTTGAGCTTGCCGTCAATGCGATGGGGCTCGCTGATCATGTCGACCGGATGTTTCTGTTCTCGGGCGACGGCGACTTCCGCTCGATGCTGGAAGCGGTGCAGCGCCGCGGCGTGCACGTTACCGTCGTCTCCACCTTGACCAGCCAGCCGCCGATGGTGGCTGACGAACTGCGGCGTCAGGCCGACGCCTTCGTTGATCTTGCGGAATTGAGGCCAATGCTCGAGCGCGACCCGTCGGCGCGTCCGGGACCGCGCGAGATGCGCCAGCAATCACCGCAAGTCGCGCCCCGCGGGACGATCAATGGAAATGGCCTTGCGAAATGATCTCCGGTTGATCGGCTGATTCGCAGCCGCTTTCTCTCGTTAAGGGAGATGCGTCAGCGATCGATCAAGGCTGTCCGACCAGCCTCTAGCCCAGGGCGTCTTCTCGCAGATCAATACACCGTTTGCGACCGCGGCGCGTCAGGGCCTTACATAGGTCCAGCCCCCTTCCTGCAGCTCCATGACACGCACGACGCCGGACTTCACGACGGTGGCCTCGGGAATGAGGGGAATGTCCTTGTTCTCGGCCCTGTGCATGTTTTCCTGCGTATTGCCGCAAGCCTTGAAGGAGATTGCCGGATTGCCTTCCTTGATCGACTTGATCCGCGCTTTGACTGGCGAGGTATCGTCGCGCAGCATATGCAGACCAGGACCGAAAGTGACGACCTCGATCGTCACTTTCTCGCCGCGGTCCTTGTAGTATTGCGCGACATTGGTCGCGTTGTTGAGCGCGAGGTTCATCAATGCTGGGTCGTTCACGTTCACCTGCAAGACCAGGTTGTGCAGCTTCTTTTCGACAGCGGGCCGCTTTACCACCTGCTTCGCCGGCTGCTTCGGTTCCGCCGCCGCCTCCGCCGACGGTGGCGCGACGAAGAGCAGCGTTACGACGCCAGCCACCGCTCTGACCGCGTTTTCAATCCCTCTCATCGTTCATCTCCCATATGATCGTTCGATGACCATCAGTTGCGTGGCCTGGCAACGGCGTGTGGCCATTTGCACGCCGCTGCCAGTTTCTCCCGCGCCGTATTCAGTCCGCCAAGTAGAAAGTGCCCCTCCTGGGTGACGCCCGATCGGGTGGAGATGCGAACGGCGATGCGGCCCTCTTCGGGGAGCGATTGCAGCAGGCGTACGACATCGCCTGGGAACGCAGCACCGGTCCCAAACGATGCCGGGCCTGCCGCAAGCTGCACCGGCTGAGCGTCATTGACGCGGTAGGATATGGTGTAATCCGTGCCGCTGGAGACGGCCGGTCCCGAGACCACCAACCCGGTGCGGCCGCCGCGGCAGTGAATGGCGAGCTGCATCAAGGAGCCACCGCGAGAGAACGCGGTGGCGGTGACGATCGGCGTATAGTCTACCGGCGAGGTGGTCTCGCTGATGATCCAGTTGTCGCCATCCCGCGCCGAGTGATCGGGTGGCGCAATGTCACGCGACAGCTTGTCCAGGCATTCCAGCCGCGCTGCATGCTCCATCAGGGAGCAAGCGCGAAGATGCGCCATCGGATCGGCCGCGCCTTGCGCAAAAGCGATCCTGCTTGCGACTTCGAATGCGACGGAGAGGAGAACCGCTTTCATCGTGACGCCCGCGCGGCGCGCGCCTGACGATCCAGCCATTCCTGCGCCGCTGCAAAGCGGTCGAGGCCAGGGACTGCCGCGGCGAGATTGATCGATTTCCATTTGGAGTCGAAGCCCGGCGCCTGCAGCTTGTCGATACGGGTAAACAGAATATCGACAAAGCGGGCGACGCGCTGATAGCGGTTTGTTCGAGCCGGCCAGTTGAAGGCCACCAGCGCGGTCGGCACCGCTATTGTCTGCACCCGTTCGCCTTGCTTGATCAGACCGGGGTATTCGTTCGCCTCCAGCACCGCGGGAAGATAGTAGTCCTCGAATTTGCTTTCATATCTTACCGGAAGGAATTTGAAGCCGGGCTCCCAGCGCCCGCGTACGAAGGCGTCGACCGGCTTCGACGTGATGAAGACCACGGCCGCCATCTCGCCCTTGCGCATCTGCTCCAACGCGAGCTGGTGTGGAATGAAGGTCTTTTCTGCATTGATCCCGAGGCGGCTGAAGATCAGCGGCCCCGAGTAGGCGGCAGCCGTGCCCTGGGTGTTGAAATTCACCTTCTTTCCGGCGAGATCCTGCAGGCTCTCGATCTCCGGTCGAACAAAGATATGCAGCTCCGACGGGAAGAGATTGAGCAGGTAAGTGATCCGGCGCCGGATCTCCGGGATCTGGATCTTGTACTCTTCGAGTGCGTCGGAATTGATGATCGCCGTATCGACGCCGCGCAAATGGAGCAGCGAATTCAGGTTTTCCGTAGCGCCTCGGGTGACGATCGGCAAGACGTGCAAATTCGGTCCGTCGTCCACCACGCGAGCCATCTCCGCGGCGAGGCGAAGGGGCGCACCCTCAAGCAAGCCGCCAGCGAGGCCGACGGTCCAGGCGTTCATCTTCTCCTTCTGCGTCTCGTTAACGGAGGCGCGCCGCGACGGGGGAGCGCTCTGGGCATCCACTTTGGCTGTCTGCGCATGCAGATTGGCTGGCTGAAGCGTTGGAATAAGTGGCGTCAACACGGCTAGCAGCAACAGGTATCGTCCTGAAAAAATGTTCATTTCATCCTCTCACTGATTCAATGCGTTGAATCGATTCTTTGCCTCCTGAATACCGCCGGCGTGCGCCTTCGCATAAAGCTCGCGCGCCTTCGTCACTTCGCCGCGCGTGCCATACGTCCCCCATGCGGACAGAACGTCGGGATCATAGGTTTCTGCGAGCATGAAGCTCGCCAACGCGCTGCCCGTCTCGGCCGCGCGCTCGAGCACGATCCGCGCGGCTCCGACGTTTCCCTGACCGAGCAGCGCGCGGGCGCGCGCGATCAACCTCGGCGCCTCCGGACTGCCTTGCGCCTCGGTGACCGCAACGGGCGCCATCGCGGCCACCTCGGCCGCTGGTGCAGCCTTGGAAACTGGGCTGTTCACAGGTGCAGGCGTGACACGCTCACCGACCGTGCGCCGTGCGGACTCGAGAGCTCGCGCCAACGCCTCGACCTTGTCGCGCTCTTGCCGCAGGGATTGTTGCAGTTCCGCCATTGCGGACGCCTGCTTGAGTTGCTCTGTTTCGTGGTTCGCCTTGCGCTGCGCCGCCTGCGTCTCAATTTCGCGCTGTGCTGCCGCAAGGTCGCTCCACAGCGCGGCACGACGCGCGCGTTCCTCGTCGAGCGCTTGACGATGTTGCGTCTTGCTTTCCGCCAGCTCTTGCCGAGCGGCTGCGACTTCCTGCGCAAGTACGGTTATTTTTTGCTGCTCCTGTTCGATCAATTGTGCGCTCTTCGCCGCTTCCACCTGCTTGAGCCGCTCTGTTTCGTCGCTCGCCTCGCGCAAGCGCGCCGCCTGCGCTTCGATCTCACGCTGTGCCGTCGCGAGTTCGCGCGCCAGTGCAGCGACGCGCTCGCGTTCCTCGTCGATCGCTTGACGATGTTGCGCCGCGAACTGTTGCTGCGCGGTAGCGGCCTCTTGCGCGCGGGCGGCCGCGTTCTCATTCTCTCGTTCGACCGATTGTGTGCTCTTCGCGGCTTCCGCCTGCTTGAGCTGCGCTGCTTCGTCGCTCGCCTTGCGCAACTGCGCCGCCTGCGCTTCGATCTCACGCTGTGCCGTCGCGAGTTCGCGCGCCAGTGCAGCGACGCGCTCGCGTTCCTCGTCGAGCGCCTGACGATGCTGCGCCGTGCTCGCCGTCAGTTCCTGCCGCGCGGCCGCGACTTCCTGCGCGAGGGCGGCCGTCCTCTGCCGTTCCTGTTCGATCGATTGTGCGCTCTTCGCGGCTTCCGCCTGCCTGAGCTGCGCTGTTTCGTCGCCCGCCTTGCGCAACTGCGCCGCCTGCGCCTCGATCTCGCGCTGCGCCGTCGCGAGTTCGCGCGCCAGTGCAGCGGCGCGCTCGCGTTCCTCGTCGAGCGCCTGACGATGCTGCGCCGTGCTGGCCGTCGGCTCTTGCCGCGCGGAAGTGCCGTTCTGACGCTCCTGTCCGAGTAATTGCGCGGAATTCGCAACCTCTGCCTGCAACTGCCGATCGAGCCCATCTATAGCGCGCCGGTTCTCGGCAAGCTCATTCGCCAAACCCTCGGTCAGCTGTCCCGTCGTCACAGGTTGTCGCGCTTCCCGAGGGGACGCCTCCACAGCCTGCCTGACCTGCGTTCCTGCCTTGATTCTGGCATGATCGGCTTCGGCCCGCTGCTGAAGCGCGTCCTGTCTCGGCAAGACAGATTCTGAGTCGACGACCCGAAAATACAGAGCCATAAGCCCCATCGCCAGGAAGCCCACCGCCATGACTATTGCGGTCATCGGCAAAGCTGCAAATCGCTTCGGCGGTCTGTCGTCCTCTTGCAGGGAATATTGGTCGCGCGGCCTTTGGTACCAATGCGTCGGTGTAATCTTGCTTGGCTCGCCGTTTTCACCGACCCATCTACCCGCCTTGGCCGACCAGTGCGCGACGTCATAGGTTCCGCTCGCGTCATCCTCGAGAATGACGATTGTCCCATCTCTCGGTGCGGTGTCGATCGCCTGCCGCATATAAAGACGCCTATTCAGACAAAGCCTGCCAGATCGCCTTCGCTAAAAGCTGGATGCTGTAGGCTTTGTTGACGGCAAAGCTCGTGGGCACCGCACTTCCTGCCCTGTCGCGATCGGTGTTCAATATGATTTTCAAGATGCGGCTCGCGCCGCATCGACACTAAATTTACAATGTCATTTGAACTCTTCCTGAGGGCGTCAAAAGAGCACAAGGTCCTGAAACGATAGGACAAAGGTCCCGGGACTCATCCGACGAAACGTTCCATCGATGGAACATCGCTATCGCTGGCATTGGCACGCCTCAGATCGGCCGCTGCTATTTCGTGCCTTGGATGCGCTACATGCGTTGCACACGTCTAAACGATCAACGAACGCGAGCAACGCGTTTTCTTGCTTGTAAGTCTCAATCGCTGCACTTCGCTTTCCGCAAGGACACACGACGATGATTTGTCGGTCTGCAACAAATTGGGTGCGTATGGAGTTGTGGGCGCGGCGATCATAACGAGCCTTTGCGATAAGCCCGCTTTAACCCGGTTGCGGTGCAAGGTTGCCATTTCGCTCCAGTGGGAGGATGTTTCTGCCGTAGGCACAATGGAGAGCGGCATGAGCAAGGCAGGTCTTGACAATCGCCAGCGCAACCACGACGGCGAAATCAGCCACAAGCACGGCACCACCCTCATCAGCACGTTGCGCAAGATTTATGGGCAAGGTTTTGCCGCCGGTTATCCCGCAACCGACAAGCTCAGCGATGTTTTGCTTCACCTCAACGAAACATCGCTGAGCCAGCTTCGCCGCGACTACAAGACCGGTCATCTGGATCACAAGATCACGAACGCCTCGAGGTGAAAGCGTGCCCGTCACCATCGATTACTACATGACACTCACCTCGCCGTTCACTTACCTCGGCAGCGCGCTGTTCGCCGAGATCGCCGAGCGCAATGCCGCGACTATCAACATCAAGCCTTGCAAGTTCGGACCGATCTTCGAGCAGACCGGCGGACTGCCGCTGCCGAAGCGCTCGCCGCAGCGGCGCGCCTACCGGATGATGGAGTTGAAGCGCTGGCGCGAGGTGCGGGGCATTCCCATCAATCTTGAACCGAAGCACTTCCCCTGCGACGACGCCGCGGCGACCCGTCTGGTGATCGCGGCCAAGCTGCAGGGCAGGAATGCCCACAAGCTTTCGCTGGAGCTCGCCCGCGCGCTGTGGGAATTTGAGGAAACGCTCGCCGACCCGGCAACGATCTCATCAGCCGCGAAGCGCGCCGGTCTCGACGCCGCGGAGCTGCGCGCGGGCGGTCCTTCGACGCCGAACTCGACGCGCTGCATGAAAAATTTACGCAGGAGGCCCTGACAGCAGGCGTCTTCGGTGCGCCGAGCTACGTGCTGCCTTCGGGTGAGATCTTCTGGGGCCAGGACCGGCTGGAACTGCTGGAGCGCGCTTTGAAAAAGCTGGCGCCTTGAACTCAGTCAAAAAGCAGGGTGCGACCGGCATCACCACGGTCGCACCCTACGTCGCCGGTCAATGGGGCAGGGGGAATAACCGGCTGCCGGGATGACTCCGAGCCCCCCGAAGTCGTTCCCGCGTCGAGCAAATATTTTCAAATATTTTCCGAACACGGTTAAGTGATTGAAGGCGGGCGGACCCCCCAGGGCTTGGTTCCGTTGTGTCTGTGATCGCCATGGGGCGAGGGACAAACCGCTATGTCACAGATACTCAAACCAATTTTTGCTTTGCTCGCCGTCTCGGCCACGTTTGGCGCCGTCCAGTTCGCGTCCGGCCATGACCTTACCGGCCGTCGTCAGTCAGCGGCAACCGCACCCGAAACTGTCATCAACCGCATCGCCAAGGCCGACCGCGCTGCTGCCAAGGTCGCGCCGGGTCAGTCCGAGACGATTACGGTCCGGGCCGAGGGCCTTGCCGACAGTTCGGTGGTGGTTCGTATCCCCATCGTCAAGGAACAGGCGCGGAACCGCCCGGTAGCGCCCATGAAGCCCGGGAAATCGAAAACCGCGGTTGCCTGCGAACCGCCGGTCAGCGTTTTGACCGAGGTCGCAAAATTGCTTGAGCCCGGCCGCTGCGTGACCTGATACGCCGATCGCGAGCTCCGCGAGCGCGATCCGTGGCGGATGTTGGCCGCCGGCCGGCCTTCCATCCACCTCGGCGACGGTGGTTATGGGTCCCGACGTTGGCCGGGACGACGACTCGATGGAGCCCTTCTATTCCGCCGGCGCCTCGCTGCCGCTGCTGTTGGCGCGGCTAGCCAGAAACCCAAGCGCCAGCCCGCCGACGGCGAGGATCGGGATCAGCTTCTTGATGCCGATCGCGCGCACCACCTGGATGCCGGCCGCGACCAGCATCGGATCGGCCAGCACGGTTTGCGCTGTCGATTTCGCCGCGCGCGCAGCTTTCTCGGCGCGTGCCTCGATCTGGTTCTTGCGCACCATGTAGCTGCCGGCCGCGATCAGCGTGACCACGAAGAAGATGGCGGCACCGGTCAGGCACGCCTGCACGGGACCGTAATTCTGCAGAACGAACACGAAGGCGGCAGCGCAAAGAAATGCAGTCGTGACAAGCAGCGCCATTGCCGCTGCCGCCGCCAGCGAGGTCAGCCGCAACGCGTTGCCTGTCGAATCCTTGAAGTCATCGATCACTCGCTGAAACATGGCCACGCCTCGATCTGAAAGCAACGTCAATGAAACAAGCCATCGCGCGCCAGCGTCGCTCGCACGACGGCTGGTCAACCTCTCTGGCGCGCGCAATCGATGCCGGCGCGAGAACGATGCGCGCCATATGCCGCCGCCAAAATCACCTGCGCCAAAACTACCTGCGCCAAAACTACCTGCGCCACGTCAAGCCGATCAGGAAGCCGATGCCGAGCGCCAGGCCAACCGTCGCCAGCGGGCGCTGCGTGATGGCGTCTTCCAGCGTTTCCTCGATCGAGCTCGCGGCATCCTGGGCGGCGTCCATCATCGCGCTGCCGCGTTCGGACACGTCGTCCATCGCCTGTTCCGCATTGGCGCGCGCCTGCTTGTAGCCGCGCCGCGCCTGCTTGCCCGCGGTGCCGGCAAAATTGTTCAGCGCATCGGTGATCTGCTCGGTCAGGGCTGCGATATCGTTTTTCACGGCGATTACATCCTTTTCCAGGCGTTCATAGGTTGCTTTGTCCGTCGGATTTTTCATGGCTGCGTCAGACATCGAAAGCTCCCGGGTACTGAATTCAGTTGCGGGACAAACGCTCCGTCCAATGGGAAGTTCCCGATTCGAAACCGGTCAGTCTTCCGGCAACCGCGGCGAATTGGCCGGCATCAGATGCTCTTTCAAGATCAGCGCCACGATCAGTAACGGCGACGACAGGAACGCGCCCATCGGGCCCCACAGCCAGGTCCAGAACGCGAGCGCCAAGAACACGGCGAGCGCGTTCAGCGCCAGCCGGCGGCCGACGATGGTCGGCGTGAGAAAGTGACCCTCCAGGAAGGTCATGATCGCAAAGATTGCCGGCGCCACCAGTCCGGCGCTGATGGTCGGGAACGCAACGAGGCCGACCACGACCAGGACCGCGAACATGGCCACCGGACCGATGATCGGAATGAAATTCAGGATCGCGGCCAACGCGCCGAGACTAGCCGGATTTGGCATGCCCGTAGCCGCGCAGATCAGGCCGGTGGCGATGCCGACGCCGCTGTTGATCATGGTCACGACAAGCAGGTAGTTGCCGAGATGCTCCTCGATCTCGTTGAGAATCCGCAGTGTCCGCAGCCGAATTGGCCGGTCACCGAAATTCATGATCAGGGCCCGGCGCAGTTCGCGCCAGCTTGCGATGAACAGGATCAGTGTTGCGATGAACAGCAGGAATTCGGCGAAGGTCGGCGAGAGGAATTCCAGCGTCGGCTGCACCCAATCGATCTTCGGCAGATGGAACGTCGTCAGCGTGTCGGGACCGCCGAGCATGCTCTGCAACTGCTGCCACAATAGGAGCGGCCGGTCGAACACATGCATTTTCTCCTTCAGAATCGATCCCAACTCCGGGAGTTTGTTGCTCCATTCCATGATCGGCGATGCAATGAGGCCGATCATGAAGACAGCTCCGGCGCTGACCGCCGCCACAATCAGGACCGCCGCGACCGCGCGCGGAATGCGATATCGCTCCAGGAAGCTCGCTGCAGGCGAAAGCATGGTGCCGACGATGAAGGCCAACGTGATCGGCAGAAAGAAGGCCCTCGCCAGATAGAGGCCTGCGATCACACAGATGATCAGCAGGCCGACCAGCGCAAAGGCCACCACTTGGGTGCGACGGATGACCGGCGGCGGCTCTCCTTACTATCGGGAACGGGTACGCCTTCCGTCCCGTTGGCAAGCCGGCGTTCGCCAGGCAAAGGTTTTGTCGGCGGAGATTTGGGAGCCAGAGGCTTGGCGGGCGTGGGCTTGGTGGGAGTGACGCTCACAATAATTTTCCCCGCCCGAAGCAGGCAATGACACGGCAGGAGCCACGTCGCCGGCGAACCGAACTATGGCGTCCTAACGTGGCGCAGGCGCACAAGTTCCATCGCGTAAGCGTGAGCTGACCGCGCTTGACAGCATGCGACGCGGCGCCGGCCGCACGGAACTGCCGACCCCCGGCGGCGTTTGTTGTGCAGAGCATCCAATGATGCGCACGTCCAACGGGGCAGTCCCATGACACAGTCCTTTGACCGCCGGCCTTCGTCGCGCGTAGCGCGCGCACTCGCCCTCATCAGCGCCGTCGTGCTGGCGCCGTCCGTATTTTCCAGCGCCGCGAGCGCGCAGATACTGGGCTCCTTCACCCAACCGACTGTCTTGCGACCGATTGCCTTGCAGTCGAATGCTTTTCCTGCCGATGAAGTGATCGCCTCCGACGAGGGCGCGACGCCTGAACGGCTGCGCCGTGCCGTCGTCGCCTTCAGCACCAGCGAAGCGCCCGGCACCATCATCATCGATACCGGCAACACCGCGCTCTATTACGTGCTCGGTCAGGGCCGGGCTATCAGGTACGGCGTCGGCGTCGGCCGCGAAGGCTTTACCTGGTCCGGCGTGCAGACCGTCAGCCGCAAGGCGGAATGGCCGGATTGGCATCCGCCGGCCGAGATGATCGCGCGCCAACCCTATTTGCCGCGCTTCATGGCGGGCGGCCCCGGCAATCCGCTCGGCGCGCGGGCAATGTATCTCGGCAACAGCCAGTACCGTATTCACGGCACCAACGATCCCTCGACGATCGGAAAGTTCGTCTCCAGCGGCTGCATCCGACTGATCAATGAGGACGTCACCGATCTGTTCAGCCGCGTGAATATCGGCACGAAGGTGGTGGTGCTGCCGAAGCGCGCGCCGATCGTGGCGCGAGGCGCGGATACCGGGACTAACATCACGGGTCGTCCGGCCGCAGCGCCTCCGCGTCCGGCGGCGACCACGCTGCCTTCGGGCCGCCAGGCGATGAATTTGACGGCGCCCCGGCTCAACTGAAGCTGCGTAGATTAGTGCGGGAGATGAAAATGCGTATGCGACGGGGACGGCTGGCAACGTTGGGGGCGGCGGCCTTGGTATGCGCTTCCGCGCTGGCGCCTGCCGCGCAGGCGCAGGATTTTTTCTCGCAGCTGTTCGGCGGATTCGGGCGCCCGCGGCATCAGCCCTATATCCCGTTCCCGTTCCCGAATGACGATGGTTCGGTAGGTTCTCCGCGGGGCGAGATGCGTTCGCGCTATGCCGGCGGCGGCCAGGCTTATTGCGTGCGGACCTGCGACGGGCGCTACTTCCCGCTCACCGCGTCCGACAATGCGAGCCGGGTGGCTTCCTGCAACAGCTTCTGCCCGGCGAGCGAGACCAGGGTGTTCTATGGCAGCAGCATCGACAACGCCGCTGCTGATGACGGCAAGCCCTATTCCGAGCTGCCGAACGCGTTTCGTTATCGCAACGAGATGGTCAGCGGCTGCACCTGCAACGGCAAGGACCAGGTTGGCCTCGCGCCGGTCAAGATCGAGAACGACCCAACGCTGCGCCGGGGCGACATCGTCGCCGGCGAGAATGGCCTTCTGGTCGCCGGCCGCAGCGGCGACAAGCGCGGCGCCCAACTGAATTTCTCGCCCGCATCCGAGCGCGTCCGCGCCAAATACGGACGCGTCCCGGTGGTCGCGAGGGAGTGATTTGAGGTTCCGCCAGCGGGAACCCGACGCGCCCATTCACGTTAACAAAGCACTATCAGCGCATTTTTTTCGGCAATGCCGAGGGGGACCCGCATGCTCGTCAGCATACTCATCACGTTCCTGGTCGTAATTCTCGTTCTTTATCTCATCAACCTCCTGCCGCTCGATGGCCGAGCCAAGCAGATCGCCCGCGTTGTCGTGATCATCCTCGGCGTGATCTCGCTCCTGAAATATATCGCAGTCATCTAGCGCCGGCCTGCCAGAAAAAAGCCCCGGCAGATGCCGGGGCTTTTTACGCTCGGAAGCGTGACCTACCTACTTCAACGTCCGGAACCAGTCGTCCACGTCCTTGTGGATCTGGTCCTTGGCAAAGCCGTAGCGCTGCTGGAGCTTGCCTTCGAGCTGTTCGCGACGGCCTTCGATGACGTTGAGATCGTCATCGGTGAGCTTGCCCCACTTCTCCTTGGCGGCGCCCCTGAATTGCTTCCAGTTTCCTTCGACCCTGTTCCAATCCATCGTCCATCTCTCCGTATTGTGTTGAGATCGAAATCAACGGGCGGATGGGGCAGGCGTTCCCGTCAATCGATGCGGCATCGTGACGTGACTTAGCTTGCTGCCTTGGCCTCCCCGGCGGCGCGCGGTGAGAATGTATTCGGTGTAGCCGTTCGGCTGCTCGCGGCCCTTGAAGACGAGGTCGCAGGCGGCCTTGAAGGCGATGCCGTCGAAGGAGGGCGCCATCGGCTTGTACAAGGGATCACCCTTGTTCTGGCCGTCGACCACGACCGCCATCCGCTTCAGCGATTCCATCACCTGATCCCTGGTAATGACGCCCTGGTGCAGCCAGTTCGCCAGATGCTGGCTCGAGATGCGCAAGGTCGCGCGATCTTCCATCAGGCCGACGTCATGGATGTCAGGCACCTTGGAGCAGCCGACGCCCTGGTCGATCCAGCGCACGACATAGCCCAGAATGCCCTGGCAGTTGTTGTCGATCTCCTGCTTGACGTCATCAGGCGCCCAGTTCGATTGCGACACCGGAATGGTGAGGATGTCGGAAAGTTTCGCGCGCGGGCCGCCGTCGGCGAGTTCCTGCTGGCGGGCCTGCACGTTGACCTGGTGATAATGCAGCGCGTGCAGCGTGGCGGCGGTCGGCGACGGCACCCATGCGGTGGTGGCGCCGGCCTGCGGGTGGCCGAGCTTCTGGGTGAGCATGTCAGCCATCTTGTCGGGCGCCGCCCACATGCCCTTTCCGATCTGGGCATGGCCGGGCAGGCCGTCGATCAGGCCCATGTCGACGTTCCAGTCTTCATAGGCCTTGATCCAGGGCTGCGCCTTCATGTCGTTCTTGCGGATCATCGGACCCGCTTCCATCGACGTATGAATTTCGTCGCCGGTGCGGTCGAGGAAGCCGGTGTTGATGAAGCAGATGCGCTTGGACGCGTTCTGGATGCAGGCCTTGAGGTTGACCGTGGTGCGGCGCTCCTCGTCCATGATGCCGACCTTCATGGTGTTCTCCGGCAGGGCGAGCAGCTTCTCGACTTCGCCAAACAGTTCGCAGGTCAGCGCGACCTCATCGGGGCCGTGCATCTTCGGCTTGACGATGTAGACCGAGCCAGTGCGGCTGTTCTTCGTCTTCGAAGAACCCTTGAGGTCGTGGATCGCGAGCAGGCCGGCCACCGCGGCATCGAGCAGGCCTTCCGGATCTCTTCGCCCTTCTCGTCCAGGACAGCGTCGGTGAACATGTGATGGCCGACGTTGCGCATCAACAACAGGCTGCGGCCGTGCAGCGTGAGTTCCTTGCCGTCGGGCGTCTTGTAGACACGGTCGGCATTGAGCGAACGCTTGAGCGCCTTGCCGCCCTTCTCGAAATCGGCCGAGAGCGTGCCGTTCATCAGGCCGAGGGTGTTGCGATAGACCAGCACCTTGTCTTCGGCATCGACAGCGGCGACGGAGTCCTCCATGTCGAGAATGGTGGAGACCGCCGATTCCAGGATCATGTCGGCGACGCCGGCTGGATCATCCTTGCCGATGACGTGGCTGCGATCGATTTTGACTTCGACATGCATGCCGTTGTTGACCAGAAGGACGGCCGTCGGCGCGGCGGCATCGCCCTGGAATCCTGCAAACTGCGCAGCCGACTTCAGCGCGGTGGCGTTGCCGCTCTTCAGTTTCACCGCGAGCTGGCCGGCGATCACGCTGTATGACGTCACGTCGGTGTGGCTGCCGGTCGCGAGCGGCACGGCGGCGTCGAGGAAGGCCTTGGCCTTGGCGATCACCTTGTCGCCGCGCGCCTTGTTGTAGCCGCGGCCAGCCTCACTCGGATCATGCGCGATCGCGTCGGTGCCGTAGAAAGCATCATACAGGCTGCCCCAGCGCGCATTCGCCGCGTTCAGCGCGTAGCGGGCGTTGGTCAGGGGAACGACAAGCTGCGGTCCGCAGATCTTGCCGATCTCTTCATCGACGTTGGCGGTCTCGACCTTATGCGTGGCGGGCTCCGGCAGGAGATAGCCGATCTCCTTGAGGAAAGCCGTGTACGCGTTCATGTCGAACGGCTTGCCCTTGTTGGCGCGATGCCAGCCGTCGATCTTGGCCTGCAGCGCGTCGCGGAAGGCGAGCAACTCACGGTTTTTCGGTCCCAGTTTCTTGATGATGGCGGCGACACCAGCCCAGAACGCATCGGGTGAAATCCCGGTTTTGGGGGTCGCCTCCTTGGCGATGAAATCGAACAGGGCAGAGGCGATCTTCAATCCGTGGGCGTCGACACGATTCATGATGGGCTTTCTCGGTAGAAATTGGCGCTCAATGGCTGCTTTCTGGCGAAAAGCAGCAAAAAACGCGCCAAAAAGGGCAGCGTTGGCCGCCCTTTAGCCCTAAAGCCGGGTCGATGAGAAGGGCCTAAAAGGAAGGAGAAAGGCCTATTTGGACGCGTTTTCTTCACGCGAACCGAGGTCCGCTTCGCTCGAAAACGCTTTCAGATGTTCGCCGCCAGATCCACCAATTCGTCGAACAGAATGCCGGTCTCCGCCAGCATCCGCTCGATCTCGTCGGTCGCATCCGAAACCGTTCGCGCCGAGGTGTCGATGCGGAGCTCTGCGCGGGCAGGCGGCTGGTAATCGTTGCCGATGCCGGTGAACGCCTGCAGCGTGCCGGCGCGCGCCTTGGCGTAGTGACCCTTGGGGTCGCGGCTCTCGCAGACTTCGGCAGGCGTCGCGACATAGATCTCGCGGAATGACGTGTCGGCGATGCGTCGCGCCGCGGCGCGATCTTCCGCCGACGGCGATACCGCGGCTACGACCGCGATGTGTCCATTACGCGCCAGATGGGTCGCGACTTCCGCCAGCCGGCGGATGTTTTCGGTGCGGTCCTGCGCCGAGAAACCGAGATCGCCGTTGAGGCCGGCGCGCAGCGTGTCGCCATCAAGCAAGATGGGTGAACCGCCGCGCGAAAACAGCCGGCGCTCCAGCGCGCGCGCCAGCGTCGATTTGCCGGAGCCCGGCAAGCCGGTCAGCCAGATCACCGCGCCATTGTGGCGGTAGCGCGCCGAACGTTCCTCGGGCCGCAATGCGGATTCGACCGGCACGATATCGATCGGAACGGCGCGCTGTCCGGCGTCGACCGACAGCACGAGGCCGCCGCCGGCGATGCGGCCGTTGACCTCGATCACCAGGCGTCCGGTGCGAGGGTTCTCCTGATAGGGTCGGCTGCGATCGGCTGCGCCAGCGAAATATCGATTTCGCCGACGTGGTTGCGCGCGATCGCCGTTGTCTCTTCGTTGGAGAGTTCGCCGGGGTCAACGGCCTTCTCGATCGCGACCACGCTGGCGCGGCTCTCCCGCGTGCCGAGGCGGATCAGGACCTGGTCGCCCTCGACAGGGGCTTGTCGTGCAGCCAGAAGATCCGCGCCCGAATTCGCCGCGTATCGCGCGGGCTCGTGCCCTCGTGGGCGATAACATCGCCGCGTTCGATGAACAATTCGCGGTCGAGCGTGATGCCGACCGAGCGGCCGGCGCCGTGACTGCCCTTCAGCGGCGTCACCGGCCAGCTCTCCACCGTCTTGATCTTCGCGATCTTGCCGGCGGGCATGATAACGATTTCGTCGCCGGCGCTCAGGCTGCCAGACTCGATGCGGCCCGCGACGATGCGGCGGTCGTCGAATTTATAGATCGCCTGCACCGGCAGCCGCAGCGCCAGTTGCTCCAGCGGCCGCGCCGGTTCGAGCGCATCGAGCGCCTCGACGACGGTCGGTCCCTGGTGCCAGCCGATTTGCGGCGTGTGTTCGGCAACGCCGTCGCCATCGCGGGCGGAAATCGGAATCACCGCCGAGGGCGTCACGCCGAGACCGGTCAGATGCGCGGATATCTCGTCGCTGATTTCCTTGAAACGATCGACGCTGAAATCGACCCGGTCCATCTTGTTGACGACGATCGCGACCTGCTTGATTCCCAACAGGTGCAGCAGATAGCCGTGACGCCTGGTCTGGTCGCGCACGCCTTCCAGCGCGTCGATGATCAACACCGCTCCATCGGCCTGCGAAGCGCCGGTGATCATGTTGCGGAGGAATTCGGCGTGGCCCGGTGCGTCGATCAGCACGACGTCACGCGAGCGGGTGCGGAAGCGGATCTGTGTGGTGTCGATGGTGATGCCCTGGTCGCGCTCGGTCTGCAGCGCATCCAGCAGGAACGACCATTCGAATGGCATGCCGCGCCGCGCGCTGACCGCCTTCAGCATCTCCAGCTTGCCCTCGGGCAGGCTGCCGGTTTCGTGCAGCAGACGCCCGACCAGGGTGGATTTGCCGTGGTCGACATGGCCGACGATGACGATGCGAACCTGCGGCCGCGTGGTGCCGTTCGGTGTTGCCGAAATTGCCGTGGGGAGGATCATGTTCATCGCAACGCCTACACCCAATGTCCGTCAGAGATAGCCGGCGACACGCAGCCGCTCGAAAGCATCTTCGGTTTCAGGATCGAGTGCGCGGCCCGCGCGCTCCCGGCACCTTGGTTCCGTCGAGTTCGGTCAGGATCTCGTCGATGCTTGATGCCATCGAAGCTACCGGATTGGTGATGTCCTGATCGCCCAGCGAGCGATAGCGCTTGCCGTCCTTCGAGAGATAGAGCGGGATGATCGGAATGTTCTCGCGCTTGGTGTAGGCCCAGATGTCGGCTTCGGTCCAATGCAGGATCGGATGGATGCGCAGATGCGCGCCGGGTGGCGGCGAGGCGTTGAACTGGTCCCAGAATTCCGGCGGCTGATCGCGTACGTCCCAGCCGCCTTCCAGCCCGCGCGGCGAGAACACGCGCTCCTTGGCGCGCGTGGCCTCTTCATCGCGGCGGATGCCGGCGATCAAGCCGTCGAAACCATATTTGGTCAGCGCCCATTTGAGTCCCTCGGTCTTGCGGGCGGCGGAACGTGCGGCCGGCGGCAAGGTCGGATCGACGGCATCGATCGGCGGGCAGGGCTCGATCTTGAGATCGAGATCCCATTCCTTGCCGAAGCGATCGCGAAATGCATACATCTCCGGAAACTTCTTGCCGGTGTCGACGTGGAGCGCCGGAAACGGCACGCGGCCGAAGAAGGCCTTGCGCGCCAGCCAGATCATCACGTTGGAATCTTTCCCCAGCGACCACAGCAGGGCGAGCTTTTCAACCGCGCGAACGCCTCTCGCAGAATGTAGATGCTCTGCGCCTCGAGTTCGTCGAGGTGATCCATCGAGGGCGGCGGCAGCCGTCCCTCGGCGAAAATTTGTTGGACGGCGGAGTCATTCTTGAGGTCGGCCTTGAGGTCGGCGCCACGCAACCGGTCTTTGGCGGAGTCGGGATCGAGAAGATGCATCTCTGGGCCTTGGCCTTGATGGGCGAAAATTCTATAGTTGCGGTGCAATAGAGAAGAAATAATTTCTCTTTGCGGCCATTGAACGAGACATATATAGAAAATAATTCCAGTCAACCCCGAAGTTGGGGAAGCGAGTTTCGTATGCGATTCCTGCCCGTGTTTCTCGATCTGCAAAGCGGCGTGGTGCTGCTCGTCGGCGCGGGCGAGCTCGTGCGCGCAAAATTGCGCTTGCTGGCGTCAGCCGGAGCGAACGTCCGCTGGTTTGCGACCGACGGCAGTCATGATGTTTCAGGGCTCGATGCGGCGGATGCAGCCCGGATCGAACGCGCCGCCGGCGATCCGCTCACGGCGGATCTCTCAGGCGTCATTGCGGTACTGTGCGCCGGCGCCGGAGACATCGGCGTTGCGATGTCGGCGCGCGCAAAGGCGCTCGGCCTGCCCGTCAACGTGATGGACGATCTCGCGCATTCCACTTTCATCTTTCCCGCGATCGTCGATCGCGGCGACGTCGTCGTTGCCGTCGGCACCGGCGGCACGTCGCCGGTGGTCGCGCGCCGTGTGCGCGAGCGCATCGAAGCGGTGCTGCCGGCGCGCATCGGCGATCTCGCCGCCTTCATCGGCGGCTTCCGCAAATCGATGCATGCGCGCATTCCGGAATTTTCACTGCGCCGTCGTTTCCGGGAGCGCGTGATCGACGGTCCGATCGGTGCGCTGGTTCTTGCCGGGCGCAGGGACGAGGCCGAAACGGCGCTGAAGCAGATCGCCGATCCCTCCGCCTTGCCGGCGCGCTGGAATCGGGCAAGGCCGAGGGCAGGGTGACACTGGTCGGCGCCGGACCGGGCGATCCGGATCTGCTCAACATCGAGGCGCTGCGCGCGCTGCAGGACGCCGACGTCGTTTTCTACGACGAACTGGTGTCGCCAGAAGTCCTCGACCGCATCCGCCGCGACGCCTCCCGCGTTCCGGTTGGCCGCCGTGTCGGCAAGCCCGGCATCGGGCAGGATGCGATCAACCAATTGCTGATCAAGGCCGCACAATCCGGCCAGCGCGTGGTGCGCCTGAAGGGCGGCGATCCCTTCATCTTCGGCCGCGGCGGCGAGGAAATCGAAGTGCTGCGTGCGGCCGGCGTCGCCTATTCGGTGGTGCCCGGCATTACTGCAGGCCTTGGCGCCGCCGCGCAATTCGAGGCGCCGCTGACCTATCGGCACGAGGCGCTGCGCATCACTTTCCTGACCGCGCACAAGGCCAGGGACGCTGAGACGGTCGACTGGTCGGTCTTGACCGACAAGAAGATGACCATCGTGGTCTACATGGGCATGACGGCGGCGCCGTCGGTCCGCGCAGGGCTGCTCGCCGCCGGACGCTCGCCGCAAACCCCCGTCGGCATATTCGCCCGCGTGACGCGGCCGGATGCGCAGGCCGTGGTGGGCGCGCTCAAGGATCTTCCCGCGCTGGTCGAAAAAATCGATGGCGGTCCCGCCATCCTCATCATCGGCGACGTCGTCGCGCATTCCGCGCCATGGCGTCAGTCGAACCTCAACCAAGTGATCTCCAAACTGCTGGATGCCGCCGAATGACCTCTCCGCTTCAACAAAAATCAAAATCACGGGTCCCTCGATGGTGACCGCCAACCGCACCTCGGATGGCATCGTGATCTATCGGACCGCGCAGCAAGGCTGGTCGGCGAAGCTGTCCGACGCCGCGATCGTCCGCACTTCAGACGAGGCGCGGGCGCTGCTCAATGAGGCTGCCGCTGATGACGTCGGCGCGGTCGGCGCCTACATCGCGCCGGTGGAAGTCAAGGAGGGCGGCGAGATCAAACCCGGCAACCTCCGCGAACGCATCCGCTCGAAGGGCCTCACCATCGACCTGCTTCCGGCCTAAGGCTGATCCATCATGTACGCATATGACGAACTCGATCGCACGCTGATCAACGAACGCGTCTCCGAATTCCGCGATCAGGTGAACCGCCGGCTCTCCGGCGAGCTCACCGAGGACGAATTCAAGATGCTGCGCCTGCAGAACGGCGTCTATCTGCAGCTGCACGCCTATATGTTCCGCGTCGCCATCCCCTACGGCACGCTGTCGTCGAAGCAGCTGCGGGCGCTGGCTCACGTGGCGCGTCGCTATGATCGCGGTTACGGCCATTTCACCACGCGGCAGAACATCCAGTTCAACTGGATCAAGCTCGCTGAGTTGCCGGACGCGCTCGCTGAACTCGCCGAGGTCGGCATCCACGCGATGCAGACCTCCGGCAACAACATGCGCAATGTCACCTCGGACCAGTGGGCCGGCGTCGCGCCGGGCGAGGTCGAGGATCCCCGCATCTGGTCGGAGATCCTGCGCCAGCACACCACGCTGCATCCGGAATTCTCGTTCCTGCCGCGCAAGTTCAAGATCGCGATCACCGCGTCCGAGCACGACCGCGCCGCGATCAAGGTTCACGACATCGGCCTGCGTCTGCACAAGAACGCCGACGGCGAGACCGGCTTCGAGGTGCTGGTCGGCGGCGGCCTCGGACGCACGCCGTTCATCGCCAAGACCATCAAGCCGTTCGTGCACGGCCGCGATATTCTGAGCTACGTCGAGGCGATCCTGCGCGTCTACAATCGAGTATGGGCGCCGCGACAACATCTACAAGGCGCGCATCAAGATCCTGGTGCATGAGCTTGGCATCGAGAAGTTCGCCAAGGAAGTCGAGGAGGAATGGAAGCTGATGAGCGACAGCGCCTTGACGCTCGACCATTCCGTCGTCGAGGAAGTTCGTTCGCGCTTCTCCTATCCGGCTTATGAGAAGCTGCCGCACATGCCAGACGAGCTGAAGCAGGCGGCGCATGACCCGCTGTTCGAGCGCTGGCGCAAGAACTCGGTGTTTCCGCACAAGGTACAGGGCTATTCGATCGTGACGTTGTCGCTGAAGCCGGTCGGTGGCCCGCCCGGCGACGCCACCGCCGAGCAGATGGACGCGGTCGCCGATCTCGCCGACAAATATTCCTTCGGCGAAATCCGCGTCGGCCATGAGCAGAACCTGGTGCTGCCGCATGTCGCCAAGCGCGACCTGCCGCAGTTGTGGAAGGCGCTCGACCGGATCGGGCTCGCCACGCCGAACGTCAACCTGGTCACCGACATCATCGCCTGCCCGGGGCTGGATTACTGCTCGCTGGCCAATGCGCGCTCGATTCCGATCGCGCAGGAATTGACCCGGCGGTTCGCCAGTCACGACACCGCCGAGATGATCGGCCGGCTGCACATCAACATCTCCGGCTGCATCAACGCCTGCGGCCATCACCATGTCGGCCACATCGGTATTCTCGGCGTCGAGAAGAACGGCGAGGAGTTTTACCAGATCACGATCGGCGGCCGCGCCGACGAGAACGCGCAGATGGGCGAGCTGATCGGCCCGGCCGTTCCCTATGCGGAAGTTGCCGATGTGATCGAAGATATCGTCGAAGCCTATCTCGCGCTGCGCGACCGCCCCGAAGAACTGTTCGTCGATGCGGTGAAGCGTCTGGGTGTCGAGCCATTCAAGGAGCGGGTCTATGCCACTCGTTAAGAACGGAAGAATTACGACCGATCTGTTCGTTCACGTTGCCGACGGCGCCGAATTGCCGGGCGATGGAGCGATCCTAGTTTCGGCGGCGCGTTTCCTCGAGGACCCGGAAGCCGTTCTGAAGCGCGCTGGCAAGGTCGGCGTGGTCTGGCCGAACAATCGCGATCTCGACGATCTCGTGCCATATCTCGATCGTCTCGCCGCGGTGGCGCTGGTGTTCCCGAGCTTCCGTGACGGCCGCGCCTACAGCCAGGCGCGCCTGCTGCGCGAGCGTCACGGCTATGACGGCGAAATGCGCGCCACCGGCCAGGTGCTGCGCGATCAGTTCGTGTTCATGTCGCGCGCCGGTTTCGACGCGTTCGAGGTGAAGAAGGACGCCGATGCCGATGCTTTCGCCGAGACCATGAAGCGCTACTCCGTGTTCTATCAGCCGACCGGCGATGGCCGCGTGACCGCGCTCAATCGGCGGATGCAGTTGCGTCATTCCGAGAGTGCCGGCCAGTGAGCACTGTCGTACATCAGGCCATGACCACGGATGCGGCGAATATTTCGCCGGCGCAAGCGCTCGACCGTGCGTTGCGCGATGCGTCCCCGGCGGAGGTCATTGAAACCGCACTGAAGACCGTCGGTCGCGAGCATCTCGCGCTGGTCTCCTCGTTCGGCACGGAATCGGCGGCGTTGCTCAAGGTGATGGCGGATGTCGACCCCGCAATTCCCGTGGTGTTCCTCGACACCGGCTGGTTGTTCGAGGAGACGCTCGCATATCGCGACACGCTGATCGCAACGCTTCGGCTGCGCGACGTTCGCTCGATCAAGCCGCTGGAAGAGACGTTGTCGCGCGAGGACCCGGACCGTGAACTGTGGTTCTCCGATCCGGACGCCTGCTGCCGTATCCGGAAAGTGGAACCGCTGGCGCGGGCACTGAAGCCGTTCGCGGCATGGATCAACGGACGCAAGCGCTTCCAGGGCGGGGCACGCGCCGAAATTCCCGTTGTCGAAGACGACGGCGCGAAGCTGAAGTTCAACCCATTCGCCAATGTGTCGCGCGAAGAGATCGAGGCGATCTACAAGCTCGCGAAGTTGCCGCCGCATCCGCTGGTCGCTTCGGGCTATCTGTCGGTCGGATGCATGCCCTGCTCGAGCCGGACGGCGCCCGGCGAGGATGCGCGGGCCGGCCGCTGGCGCGGCCAGGCCAGAGAGAGAATGCGGTATCCATACGACAAAGGCTTCTTAGGACAACGCCGTCGCGGTTCCGCAAACAATGAAATGCGGTTTCGTTGACTAAACGCGCCTTCGTCGCGACTTATATGCTCCGTGCTTTGATGATATGCTTCATCAAGCTGAATGGAGATCAACGATGATCCGTCGCATTCTGCCCCTCGTTGCGGGATTGCTCTGGGCAAGTTCGGCATTCGCTGCCGATTTCACTTTGCTCAACGTGTCCTACGACCCCACGCGCGAACTCTATGCCGATTTCAACAAAACGTTCGCGGCGGCCTACGCCAAGGAAACCGGAAAGAGCGTCGAGATCAAGCAGTCGCATGGCGGCTCGGGCTCGCAGGCGCGGGGCGTGATCGACGGCTTGCAGGCGGACATCGTCACGCTGGCGCTGGCCTATGACATCGACGCCATCGCCGCCAAGGGCCTGGTTGCGCCGGACTGGCAGAAGCGCCTGCCGCTCAATGCATCCCCTATACGTCCACCATCGTGTTCCTGGTGCGCAAGGGCAATCCCAAGGCCATCAAGGATTGGGATGATTTGATTAAACCTGGCGTGCAGGTGATTACGCCCAATCCGAAGACATCCGGCGGCGCCCGCTGGAATTATCTGGCGGCGTGGGGCTTCGCGGAGAGAAAATACGGCTCCGCCGAAAAAGGCGAAAAAGTTCGTCGGCGATCTTTTCCAGAATGTGCCGGTGCTCGATACCGGCGCGCGCGGCTCGACCGTGACCTTCGTCGAGCGCGGCGTCGGTGACGTGCTGCTAGCGTGGGAGAACGAAGCATTCCTGGCGCAGCGCGAATTCGGCAAGGACAAGTTCGAGATGGTGGCGCCGCCGCTATCGATCCTCGCCGAGCCACCTGTGTCCGTCGTCGACAAGGTTGCCGACAAAAAGGGCACCCGGGCGGTTGCCGAGGCCTACCTGAAGTATTGGTATACCAAGGAAGGTCAGGAAATTGCCGCGCGCAATTCCTACCGTCCGCGCGATTCCGAAATTGCGAGAGAATACGAAAAATCTTTCGCGAAGGTCGAACTTTTCACGATCGACGACGTTTTTGGTGGTTGGACCAAGGCGCAGAATGATCACTTCGGCGAAGGCGGCATTTTCGACCAGATCTACAAGAACTGATCTGGCGCACAGCCAACTAAAAGCGGAAGCAGGGGGATTTGTGAGCACAGCGGTCACACGGCGCAGCAGCTTGCCCGGGTTCGGGCTCACCATGGGCCTGACGCTGACATGGCTTTCGGTCATCATCCTCATCCCGCTCGCCGGTCTCTTTTTGAAGACGCTCGAGCTCTCGCCTGCGCAATTCTGGGAAATCCTCACCAGCCGCCGCACATTGAACGCGCTGAAGATTTCATTCGGCCTGTCCTTTGCCGCGGCCTGCGTCAATCTGGTGATGGGGACCATTATCGTCTGGGCGCTGGTGCGTTACCGTTTTCCCGGCCGGCGGCTGTTCGATGCCATTGTCGATATTCCCTTTGCGCTGCCGACCGCGGTCGCGGGCGTGGCGCTGACGCAAGTGTTTGCGCAGAAGGGCTGGCTCGGCGCGCCGCTGGCCGAACTCGGCATCAAGGTCGCGTTCACGCCGATCCGGGATTTTTATCGCGATGGTCTTCATCGGCATTCCGTTCGTGGTGCGGACGGTTCAGCCCGTGCTGATCGATCTCGATCCTGAAATCGAGGAGGCCGCCGCGAGCCTGGGCGCCAACCGCTGGCACACCGTATTTAGGGTGATCCTGCCGAGTCTTATTCCGGCGCTGTTGACCGGCTTCGCGCTGGCGTTCGCGCGCGCAGTCGGCGAGTACGGTTCGGTCATCTTCATTGCCGGCAATCTGCCGAACGTGTCGGAAATCGCGCCGCTGCTGATTGTGATCCGGCTCTCCGAGTTTCGCTACGCCGACGCGACCGCGATCGCCGTCATCATGCTGCTCGCGTCGTTCCTGATCATCTTCGCCGTCAATCGCCTGCAACGCTGGGCGCAAACCCGCATCCCCGCGCATTGAGGGCCGATCGATGTCGACGCAATCGAATCTTGCCACCCTTACGGCCCCGCGGGGCCCCTGCAGGTCTACGTCCCGGCGGCGGATCTCGTTATTTCGCAGCCGGCGACCCGAGAGGCGGACGGCCGCGCATGGGCGGTTGCCTCGCCAAAGGATCTGCGGACCGAACCCGGGCCGATCCGTTTCATCATCATCGCGCTTGCGGTCACCTTCCTCACCATCTTTGTCGTGCTGCCGCTGGTCGTGGTGTTCGCGCAGGCCTTCTCCAAAGGCATCAGCGCCTATTTTGCGGCGCTCGCCGAGCCGGAGGCGATTTCGGCGATCAAGCTGACCCTGCTGGTGGCGGCGATCTCCGTCAGCCTCAACCTGGTGTTCGGCGTGATCGCGGCCTGGGCGATCGCCAAGTTCGATTTTTCCGGCAAGACCTTCCTGACTACGCTGATCGACCTGCCATTCTCGGTCAGCCCGGTAATCTCGGGACTTGTTTTCGTGCTGCTGTTCGGCGCGCAGGGCTATTGGGGCACCTGGCTGCAGGCGCACAATATCCACGTGCTGTTCGCCGTTCCCGGCATTGCGCTGGCGACGATCTTCGTGACGTTTCCGTTTGTTGCCCGCGCGTTGATCCCGCTGATGCAGGAGCAGGGCACGCAGGAGGAAGAGGCCGCTATTTCGCTGGGTGCGTCAGGCCTGCAGACCTTCTTCCGCGTCACTCTGCCCAATATCAAATGGGGCCTGTTGTATGGTGTGCTGCTATGCAATGCACGCGCCATGGGCGAGTTCGGCGCGGTGTCGGTGGTGTCGGGCCATATCCGCGGCGAAACCAACACCATGCCGCTGCTGGTCGAGATTCTCTATAATGAATATCAATTCGTAGCGTCGTTTGCGATTGCCTCGCTGCTGGCGATGTTGGCGCTGATTACGCTGGTCGTGAAGACAGTTCTCGAACGGCGTCTGGACGAAGGACAAACACCGCGTGACCATTGAAGTCAAAAACATCGTCAAGAAGTTCGGGGCCTTCGCGGCGCTCGACAATGTCGATCTGAAAGTCGGCAAGGGCGAATTGCTGGCGCTGCTCGGCCCGTCGGGCTCGGGCAAGACCACGCTGCTGCGGATCATTGCGGGGCTCGACTGGCCCGACGCCGGCGAAGTGCGGATCGACGGCGAGGACGCGCTGGGCCATGGCGCCAGCGAACGCCATGTCGGATTCGTGTTCCAGCACTACGCGCTGTTTCGCCACATGACGGTGTTCGAAAACGTCGCCTTCGGCCTGCGCGTGCAGCCGCGCGCCATTCGCAAGGACGAGGCCACGATCCGCGCCCGCGTCAAGGAATTGCTGGACCTGGTGCAGCTCGACTGGCTGGCGAACCGCTATCCCAGCCAGTTGTCCGGCGGCCAGCGGCAGCGTATTGCGCTCGCCCGCGCGCTTGCGATCGAGCCGCGTATCCTGCTGCTCGACGAGCCGTTCGCGCGCTCGACGCCAAGGTGCGGAAGGAGCTGCGGCAATGGCTGCGCTCGCTGCATTCGGAAATCCACGTTACCTCGATCTTCGTCACCCCACGACCAGGAAGAGGCGCTCGAAGTCGCCAACTGCGTCGTGGTGATGGACAAGGGCCGTATCGAACAGATCGGGACGCCGGGCGATGTCTACGACAATCCCGCGACCGCTTTCGTCCACGGGTTCATCGGCGAGTCCATCGTGCTGCCGGTGGAGGTCAGCGGCGGCTCGGTGCGGCTCGGCGGCCGGCCGCTCAACATTGCCGCCGACGGTGCGGCCTCCGGCGCCTCAAGCTGTTCGTCCGGCGCCACGACATGCAGATCGGACCTGCCGGAACCGGCTCTCGCTGGAGGGCGCGGTGCGCCACGTCCGTTCCTTCGGTCTGATCCAGCGGGAAGGTGGAGGTCGCGCTCTGGCGGCGAGGGCAAAACCGTGGTTGAGATCGACGCCCCCGCGACCGAGAACTCCAGGCCGGTGAAATCGTCGGCCTGCAGCCCCGCCGCTACCGGATTTTCGCCGCCCAGGATTAACGACGAGGTCGTCATTCCGGGGCGATGCGAAGCATCGAACCCGGGATCTCGAGATTCCCCGATGCGCAGTTGCGCATCTGAGGTTCGCTTCGCGCCCCGGAATGACCATGAATTTGGCCCCGCGTTCACCATTCAGCCACGGTTGGTATGCAACAACGGCAGACCAATTCGGGGGAATGATGCGGGCAATATTCGCCGTTATCGCGCTTGTGGCACTGGGCGGCTGCATGGCCGACACCACGACGCCGGACCAACCGACCATGTACCTGAGCATGGCCAATGGCGGCGCCACGCTGGATCCGCTGGCCGCCGCCTCGATGATCTCGCTGTATCGGCAGAACAACGGCCTTGCCGGCGTCGCGGTAGACCCCGATCTGATGAAGCTTGCGGAACAGCAGTCGCAGGCGATGGCCAAGCGCAACAAGCTCGACCACGATGTGAAGGGTCCGCTGGAAAAGCGGCTGGGCGCGTCCGGCTATCCAGCCAAGCTGGCGGTCGAAAAACGTATCGGCCGGCTATCACACGCTGGCGGAGGCGTTTTCGGGTTGGCGCGACTCCCCGCCGCACAAGGCCAATATGCTCAAGAACGGTGTCACAAAATTGGGCATCGCGGCGATTTATGCTCCAAACACCAAATACAAGGTATTCTGGACGCTCATTCTCGCATCAACCTGAAGCCCAGTCCGGCTACTGATTTCGCGCAGGGTGTGGCGATAAACTCGGCGTGATCGTTGCTTCGATCTCGCTGATTGACGCCGTCGCGAACTGCCGCCACGGTGCCGGCCTCATTGTCTTCCGACAGACGGTCACGATGGATCATTCCAACCCCCCGCCGGCCACCACGCCCGCCAAAGCACAGCGTGTGCTGGTGCTGCAAGGCGGCGGCGCCCTCGGCTCCTATCAGGCCGGCGCCTTTCAGGCGCTGTGCCGCGCGGGCTTCGAACCGGAATGGATCGCGGGCATATCGATCGGCGCCATCAATGCCGCGATCATTGCCGGCAACGATCCCCAAACGCGCGTCGATCGCCTGAAGGAATTCTGGGAGATGGCGTCGTCTCCGGTGCCGTGGAATCCCATGACGTCGGGCGACCGCGCGCGCTCGTTGTTCAACGAGACCAGCGCCGCCCTGATCGCTACCTTCGGCGTGCCCGGCTTCTTCACGCCGCGCATTCCGCCGGCGCCGTTGTGGCCGCCGGGCAGCAAGCAGTCACAGAGCTATTACGACACCGCACCGCTGAAAAAGACGCTGGAACGGCTGGTCGACTTCGATCGCATCAACGATCTGAAGACGAGGCTCAGTGTCGGCGCGGTCGGCGTGACCTCGGGCAATCTCAGATATTTCGACAATTTCGAATTCAGGAAGCTCGGCAAGAAGATCGGGCCGGAGCACATCATGGCCTCCGGCGCGCTGCCGCCCGGCTTTCCCTCTGTCGAGATCGAAGGCGAGCATTACTGGGACGGCGGCATCGCCTCCAACACGCCGCTCGATCACGTGCTGGGCGAGGAAACGAACCGTGACCTGCTGATCTTCCAGGTCGACCTGTTCAGCGCGCGCGGCGAATTGCCTACGTCGCTGCTGGAAGCCGCCGAGCGCGAGAAAGACATCCGCTATTCCAGCCGCACTCGCATGAGTACCGACAAGAACAAGCAGGTGCACAACACGCGCAAGGCATTGCGGGAACTGATCGGAAAACTTCCCGACGACCTCAAGAAGGATCCGTCGGTTGAAATCCTCTGCAACGCGGTCAGGGAAAACACCGTCACGGTGGTGCACCTGATCTACAAGAGCAAAAACTACGAATCCTCGTCCAAGGATTATGATTTTTCGCATGTCGGCGTGGTCGAACACTGGAACGCGGGTGTCCGCGACGTTCATCTGTCGATGCGTCACAGGGATGTGCTGGAGCGGCCGCAATCCGGTGAGACCATGATGGCTTACGATATGACGGCGGACGTTTCCAAGGCCCACGAAGGCAAGCAGGAGTGAATGAAATGGGTACATTGAAAGGCAAGACCGCAGTCGTGACCGGCTCGACAAGCGGCATCGGATTGGCTTATGGCGCGCTTTCGCCGGCGCCGGCGCCAATATCGTTCTCAACGGCATGGGGGTGCCGGCCGATATCGAGCGGGAGCGCTCCGGCATCGAGACCGATTTCAAGGTCCGCGCCGTGCATTCGCCCGCCGACATGACCAAGCCCGCCGAGATCGCTGAAATGGTCGCGCTCGGCGAGAAGACCTTCGGTTCGGTCGACGTTCTCGTCAACAATGCCGGCATCCAGTTCGTCTCCCCGATCGAGGAGTTTCCGATCGAGAAATGGGACGCGATCATCGCCATCAATCTGTCGTCGGCATTTCATGCCATTCGCGCCGCCGTGCCTGGCATGAAGAAGCGCGGCTGGGGTCGCATCATCAACACGGCATCAGCGCATTCGCTGGTGGCTTCGCCTTTCAAGTCGGCCTATGTCTCGGCCAAGCACGGCATCGCCGGACTGGACAAAAACCGTGGCGCTGGAGCTTGCGACCTTCAAGATCACCTGCAACTGCATCAGCCCGGGCTATGTCTGGACACCGCTGGTCGAGCACCAGATCCCCGAAACCATGAAGGCGCGCAACATGACCAAGGAGCAGGTCATCAAGGACGTGCTCCTTGATGCGCAGCCGACCAAGGAGTTCGTGACTTCAGAGCAGGTTGCTGCGCTGGCGCTGTTCCTGTGCAGCGACGATGCAGCCCAGATCACCGGCTCCAACTTCTCCATCGACGGCGGCTGGACCGCCGAGTAGGGAAATACGAATTGCCGGGAGCACGCTCTAGCGAACGGCGTTCCCGGCGAAGGCTGCGATGCTCTCGGGCGACAAATGCAGCTCGTTGACGACAAGCTTGCCGGCAACCAGAATCAGAACGGAGGCCAGCACCAGCCTCAGCACGGTCTCCGGCACGCGAACCGCACAGTAACTGCCGATAACGATGCCGGGCAATGAGCCTACCAGCAGCACGCCCATCAGCGCCCAATCGACCGAACCCAGCGCCCAGTGGCCGAGGCCTGCCACCAGGGTCAGCGGCACCGCGTGCGCGATGTCGGAGCCGACGATGCTCGCCATCGGCAGGCGCGGATAGAGCAGCAGGAGCGCGGTTACGCCAACTGCGCCCGCGCCCACGGACGAAATCGAGACCAGTACACCCAGCGCCACGCCGACCACCACGGTCGCGCGGGCAGTCGCCGAAATATCGAGCCGTTCCATGCGTCGGCGGTATCCATCCATGATCGCCTTGCGGAAGACCAGGGATGTCGCCGTGAGGATCAGCGCAAAGCACAGCACCAGATTGACCAGGCTGCGCGCGGATTCTCCTTGAGGTCGAGCTGCCACAGCACAAGCAGCGTTACGAGGCTTGCCGGGATACTGCCGCTGGCGAGGCGGATCACCGCCGGCCAGTGAATGCTGCGGGCCCAGCCATGCACCAGGCTGCCGCCGGTCTTGGTAGCCGCGGCGTACAGCAGGTCGGTGCCGACAGCGGTCGACGGATGGATGCCGAACAGCAGAATCAGCAACGGCGTCATCAGCGAGCCGCCGCCGACGCCCGTCATGCCAACCAGCAGGCCGACGCCGAATCCCGATGCAACGTAGAGCGGATCAATCATTTCCAGTATCAGGTCGTGGTTCGAATGTTCGGATATATAGCAACGCTGGCCTGGACGTCCCATCGATCGCGAGGGACCGAAGGAAATAAGAATGTTTCATGCGCACATCGGAGTTCGTTGGATATTTTCCCCACTATGCCGGTAATTAACGATAGTGACGTCCTGCGGCCTCAATTGAGGCAGCCGCAAGGCACTGGCGGAGCACGAAGAACGGCCGGCGCGGCGCGCTTGCTTGTCCTGTTGGCTTTCCGGATCAGCGCTTGCCGAACGCCAGCACGTGCAGCCCGAGCCGCCTGCGCACGATCCAGAACAGGAGCACGGTCTCGAACGCGAGCGAGACCGAGGTCGCAGCCGCAGCGCCGTGACCGCCGAAGCGCGGCACCAGCATCACGCACAGCACGACGTTCATGACAAAGGCCAGCGCATAGGCCAGCGCGCAGATCTTCTGATGGCCGAGCATGTTGAGCAGCCGTTCGACCGGTCCGATCGCCGAGCGCACCACAAGCCCGATCGCGGCAATGAACATGATGTCGTAACCGACCACGAATTGCGGTCCGAACAGCCACAATAGCGGCTTGCCCAGCGCCAGCAGCAGGATGGTGGCGGCCAGCGATGGCCAGAACGTCCACTGGATCGCGTGCGCCACATAGGCCGAGAGCCGCGCCTTGTCGCCGAGCGCGTGATATTCGGCAAAGCGATGCGCTGTTGTCGCCGCCATCGCGTAGTGAATGAAGGAGACGAGCGCCAGCGTCTTCACCACGGCGAAATAGACGCCGACTTCTTCCGAGGAGCGGAATTGCTGCAGCACCAGCACGTCGGTATAGGACAACAGCAGGTAAAACCCCTCGACCATCAGGATCGGCAGCGAGACGGCGAGCCAGCCGCGGAAATCATAGGCCTTGGGGCCCGGCGCGATATGGCCGCCGAGCTTGCGGTTCAGCACGATCATCTGGCCGATCATCGCGACCCAGACCGCGGCGGCGCTCGCCAGCATCGCGGCGGTGGCGCCGAGATTGAAGCCGAGCACGAAGGCGCCGGCGGTGAAACCGATGAGCAGCGACTGGCGCACGATGAATTGCGGCATCAGGCCGAGCCGCATCCAGTCATGCGAGCGCGCGATGCCGTCCTGGGTATTGGCGACGACGAAGGCGGGCAGCGTCAGGCAGCCGATGTAGAGCGGGACGATGGTGTTGGCGTCGATCCAGGGCGACAATCCCTTCACCGCGCCTGCCAGCAGCAGGGATACAGCGGAAGAAACTGCGAACGTTATCCAGCGGCTGCCGGAGAGGAAGCCGCGCAGCAGCGCATGTTCGCCGCTGGTGCGATATTCCGGAATGATCTTCTGCGCCGATGCCGAGATGCCGAAATCCATCATGCTGCCGAGCAGCAGCACCCAGGTCCAGACATAGACATAGACGCCGTAATCCGGGCCGCCCATCCAGCGCGCCAGCAGGATCTGCGAGAGATAGGCGAGCGCCGCGCTCAGCACGCGGATGATGAAGATCGTGCCCGCCAGCCGCTTGGTCACGGAGGCTTCGCTGGAGCCGCCCAGCAGGGACCGCAGGCGTGCGATCGGGCCGGCAGGCAAAGCGGTTGCGGATTGCGTATCCATCACGGCCAAAACGGAACATCCCCGAAATGTGCCGCGAGGCGGCGGCGATGGCCGGATGTATCAACGATTCGTTAAGATTCGGTTGGGCGCGGGCTTCAAGCCGGCGGGATACCGCTCGACTGCACGCATCGATACTCCCGAGGCGACATCGCATACGCGGCGGCCTTGAAGCGTGGCCGAGCTTTGCTCTCCATGATCCGTTCGCCCATGCGCCGGGAGCCGAGGTCAACAATGCCGCCAGCACATCGCGGTTCGATGCTGCGCATCGTCCCGGAATGACCTTTAGGGTCAGTTCAGATTGACGTTGAACTCGTAGGCCCGGTCGCCGCCGACCAGCGTCAGCTTGAGTGCGGCGCCTTCGGGGCTGACGCCGGGTGGCAGGCCGTCGAGTTCGAAGGCAAAACGCCTCACGCCCGGCGGGCTCCCGTTAACGAGCTTTGGAACCGGCAGCGCCCAGTCCGGCGTCGGCCCTTCGACGAACAGGCTGACGTCCTTTGCCTCGGGCGCGCTGACGTCGACCAGTACGTTGGTCTTTCCCTCGCGCTTGACGTCGCGGATGGTCAGCGGGTTGGGATCGCCGACATTGGCGGGCTTCGGCACTGCATTGAGCGCGTCGGATAGTGTCCCGTCCTCGGTGCTCGCCACGCTGGCAAAGCCGAGTTCGGCGCTGGCTTCGACCGGAATGCAGAGTTTTTCGCAGACCGCGTAACTGATGTGGGCGCGCAGCGTTACCGGCTTGTCGGCATTTTTCGCCACGATCCGCAGCGGCAGCACGACCTGCTGCTTGTATCCCAGCGCGGTGCCGCCCGCGCCATCGTCAACTTCATCGGCGCCGGCCACAGCACCGTCACAGCTTCGACATTGTCCGATTTGGAGAAGTCGAAGCGGGGCGGGACGCCGGAGTCGCCAGGCGTCCGCCAATAGGTTTTCCAGCCGGGCTGCAACTGGATGGCGACGCCGCCAAGCAGCACCGCACCGCTGCGCGAACCCGCCAGCAACCGGACCGCGGAATGTGCGTCGCGTTGCCACGGCGAGGCATCCTCGGCGCGAACCTCCGTCGTCGCACACGCGACAGAAAGTGTGGCGGCGATGCCGAGTGCGGCGCGCAGGGGAACTATCGCGATCATGCGACGTCTTTACAGGCAAGTCTGTGCCCAAACCATTGAATTGCGTGTGATCGGCCGCCGAATGGCGCTGGAAGCTTGATTGACAGAAACCGCACCCGATATCAGGATGTGAATCATCAAGAGAGGCCTTTGCGGATGAGCCCTGAAGGCAAGACACCGAAGTCCGTCCGCCGCAAAACTGCCGGCATTGGCGATAACTCGTCCGCCGACGGCTATCTGGACGGCCAGCTCCTGATCGCCATGCCGGTCATGGGTGATCCGCGCTTCGAGCGCTCCGTCATCTACCTGTGCGCGCATTCATCCGAAGGGGCGATGGGCATCATCGTCAACCGGCCTGCCGGCAGCATCGATTTTCCCGGATTGCTGGTGCAACTCGACATCATTCAGAAGGCCGACCAGATCAAGCTGCCAGAAAACGCCGAAACCATGAAGGTGCTGAAAGGCGGCCCGGTCGATACCGGCCGCGGCTTCGTGCTGCATTCGAGCGATTTCTTCATCAAGGATGCGACGCTCAACATCGACGACGGCATTTGCCTGACCGCGACCGTCGATATCCTCAAGGCGATCGCCAAGGGCACCGGACCGAAGCACGCGATCCTCGCGCTCGGTTATGCCGGCTGGGCGCCGGGACAGCTTGAAAGCGAGATCCAGCACAATGGCTGGCTGCATTGCGACGCCGACCCGGACTTGATCTTCGGCAACGACGTCGATGAAAAATACCAGCGCGCCCTGCGCAAGATCGGGATCGATCCCGGCATGCTGTCGAACGAAGCCGGGCACGCCTGAGTTGGCCATTGCCGGGCTCGACCCGGCAATCCATCCAAAAAGGGATGCTTTTGCGAAGGCGATGGATGCGCGGGTCAAGCCCGCGCATGACGGCTTGTGAGCGTGGACGGATTTACTCCGCCGCCTGCTGCGTCACCGTTGGTTCGGTGCCGGCAACCGTCGCGCGGCGCATGTCGCGCGGCTGCGATTGGTCGTAGCGCCGCACGCGGTGCATGGTCTGGCGGTTGTCCCACATCACGAGGTCATGCACGGTCCATTTATGGATATGGACGAATTCCCGCTGGGTGGCGTGCTCGGTGAGATCGCGCAGCAAAAGCCGCGCCTCTGGCACACTCATGCCCTTGATGGCGCCGGCGTGCGATGACAGATACAGCGACTTGCGGCGATGCACCGGATGGGTGCGCACCAGCCGCTGCAGCACCGGCTTGAACATCGCTTTTTCTTCGTCGGTATAATCGAGGAAGCCGAGCGAGCCGCGGGAATACATCAGCGAATGCTCGCAGATCATGTCCTCGATCTCGGCCTTGGTATCGTCGTCGAGCGCGTCATAGGCCGCGCGCATGTCGGCAAACTCGGTGTTGCCGCCCTTGGGATTCACCACCCGCGCCGACAGCAACGAAAACTTGGCCGGGATCGGGCGGAACGAACTGTCGGAATGCCACAGGCAGTTTCCGAGATTGAACAGATGAGTACGGCTGTCGCGCGCCAGCGGCTTGCCGTCCTTGCCGAGGTTGGAAACGTCATTGAGGCCCGAGTTCAGGCGGTAATCTTCCTTCTTGGTGACGGTTCCGCCCCGCGCGCTTTCGCGCTCGCCGAAATTAAGGGCGAAGGCCAGTTGCTGTTCGTCCGTGATGTCCTGGTTGCGGAACAGCAGCACGGCGTATTTGTCCATGCCGGCTTCGATGTCCGCCGCCTCCTGCGGCGTCAGCGGCTTGCGAAGATCAACGCCCGAAACCTCGCCGAAAAAATGCCGATGAAGCTGCCGGATCGTGACCGTCATGGCGTCTCTCCAGTTATGCGGCGGGCGATTTGTCCCGCTCTGTTTGCGCGAAAGGCTACTCGCTGCTTACGCTGTGTCAACGTGACAGAGGCTGTGCGGCGCACACACCTGTCATGCCCGGACTTGATCCGGACATCCATCAACTCAAGAAGCTTTTGAAGCTGATGGATTGCCGGGTCGAGCCCGGCAAGACGGGGAGGCTACGCGTTTCGCGCCATCAACCCGCCGTCCACGGGGATCACGGCGCCGGTCAGGAACGAGGCCGCCGGCAGGCACAGGCTCAGCGTCATGTGCGCCACTTCTTCGGGATCGCCGTAGCGGCCGAGTGCGGTGCGGCGCTTGGCGTAGATCGCCTTGTGCTCGGCGGCGATCCGGGCGGTCATGCCAGTGAGGATCGGCCCCGGGCAAATGCAGTTCACCGTGATGCCGTCGCGCCCGAGCTCGACCGCAAGCGAACGCGTCAGGCCGACCACGCCCGCCTTGGCGGCGGAGTAGGGGCTGTGCAGGGCGGTGGCGCCGAGCGCTTCGGTGGAGGCGATATTAACGATCCGCGGCGATTTCGATTTGCGCAAGTAAGGCAACGCGGCGCGAATGATACGCTGGTGCGCGGTCAACATGATGGCCAATCCTTTGGCCCAGGCCTCGTCATAATTGGCGTCGTCGATCGCGACGCGCACGGAGACGCCGGCATTGTTGACGACGATATCGAGCCCGCCGAAATGCGCCGCGACGTCATCGACCACGGCGGTGATGTCGTAGCGGTCGGCGACGTCGAGCGTCCACGCTTTAGCCGCGCCGCCGCTTGCCACGATCTCTCCGGCCACGGCCTGCGTAGCCTCAGCGCTGATGTCAGTGACGGCGACGTTGGCGCCGTCGGCCGCGAACACCCGCGCGGTGGCGCAGCCCATGCCGCTGGCGGCGCCGGTGACGAGGACGGTCAAGCCCTTGACCGAGCGGCTGAGCCGTTTGAAATCTGACATGATGAGGTCCGAACAGAAGGTGCTGGTGGTGTTGCAGGATTGACAAGGCTGGCACCGATCCGCAGACAGGTCAACGAAGCAGGAACAGGGTGCTAATGGTGGCCAGTATTGCCGGTCCGCAGATTCGTCGCCTCGAGACTTCGGACGCCGCCCTCTACAGGGATATCCGGCTGGAGGCTCTCAAGAGAAATCCCGAGGCTTTCGGCAGCACGTTTGAAAGGGAAAGCGCGCAGCCGCTGTCGTGGTTCGAAGCGACCATTGTCCGTACAGATATCTTCGGTGCATTCCTTGATGGGTCGCTCGTGGGAATAGCCGGATATGCCGCGCAGGAAGGTTCGAAGCGAGCGCATAAAGGGCTGCTTTGGGCCATGTATGTTGGAACCGCTGCGCGAAATCTGGGTCTTGGAAAAAGGCTTGTCGCGGCTGTTCTCGACCATGCGCGCGGGCGCGTGGAGCTGGTTCAACTGACTGTGGTGAGCGAGAACGAAGCTGCGCGCCGGCTTTACAGCGCTATGGGCTTTGTCGAGTACGGCTATGAAAAGCGGGCCCTCAAGCAGGACGGGCGATATTACGACGAGGTTCTCATGGTCAAATTCCTCGATGAAGGCTTGAGTTAAAACACAATCAAAGGGATCGCAGGGATGAACGAACTGGATTTCAGCGGCAAGCAGGTGCTGGTGGTCGGCGGCTCCAGCGGTATCGGCAACGGCATCGCGCAGGCATTTCGCGGCAAGGGCGCACATGTCGCCGTCTGCGGCACGCGCGCAAAGTGCTGCCGACTATTCGCCTGACGAAGGATCACATCTCGAAGGCCTCGACTACTTCAGGCTCGATGTCAGCAACGCGCAGGCGATCGAGTCGCTCAAGCCGCGGTTTGAAAAGTTGGACGTTCTGGTGCTGGCGCAAGGCGCGGTGATCTATCGCCGCGGCGAATTCGAAATGGATGGCTTTCGCAAGGTGCTGGAAGTCAATTTGATGAGCCTGATGGCGTGCGCGACCAAATTTCACGCGATGCTGAGCGCGAGCAAAGGTTCGCTTATCATTGTCAGTTCGACGGCCGCCTATCATTCCACCATGGGCAATCCGGCCTACAACGCCTCCAAGACCGGTGCGGTCGGGCTGACGCGCACGCTCGGCGAGGCGTGGGCCGAGAACGGCATCCGCGTCAACGGCATCGCGCCCGGCCTGGTCGACACCAAGATGACCAAGGCGACGACCGCCAATCCGAAGCGACTCGAAGGCGCGCTCGAGCGGATCCCGCTGAAGCGGCTGGGCACGCCCGCCGATATGGCCGGCGCGCGCTGTTCCTGGCGTCGCCGCTTTCGTCCTACATCATCGGCCAAACCATTGTGGTCGATGGCGGGCTGATACTTTGAGCCGAAGCTTTCGGGCGCATACCCAAAGCGCGTGAAACCAGCGCAAGGAACCCGAACCGATCTTGCCGGTTACCTCCGTTAAAACAGGGAGTAACCGCGATGGACAAGGATCGGATTGTCGGCTCAGCCCAGGATTTCGCAGGCAAGGTCGAAGGCGCCGCCGGTGACATCACCGGCGATGCAACGAAGCAAGCCGAGGGCCGTGCGCGTGAAGCGGCCGGCACGGTGCAGAATCTCTACGGTCAGGCCAAGGACGCCGCCCGCGATGCTACCGATGCCGCGGTCAACTACGCCAAGGACGCATATGGGAACAGCGGCGATACAGTGCGCAGCGGCCAGAAAGCGGTGGCAAAGACCGTGCAGGATAATCCGCTCAGCGCGCTGTTGGTCGCAGGCGGAATAGGATTTGCGCTGGCGCTGCTGATGACGCGCCCGCCGCGCCGCCCGCCGCCGCGCTGGCGCTATTACGGCTGACCCTCATCTCGAGGACGCGCAGCGCTCCTCACACATGAGGGCCTGGAGATTATCGCGTGATGTTGCCCGGCGGCACCTCCGCCGATCGTCCGACGTTACCCGGCGGGCGCGGCGGACCACCGGGGACTATCGGCGTGCGCGGCGGTGCGGCTGCCGGCGGCGCTGGCTGGCGCGGCGCTGTGCCGAAGCCGCCGAAGAAGTCGCGCAGCAGGCTGCCCCGTCTGGGCCGGCAGCGAAGGCTGCTCGGCCGGGCGGAACTGCTTCTTCTGTTGTGGCGGAGGTGGTTGCTGCGGGAGCAAAAGTTGCTTCTGTCCGGGCATTGCTGCCACCGTTCCACTCGGCGGCGACGTTGCTGCGACCGGCGTGTCGCCCTTGGCCTGTTCACGGCCGATTTCGCGGCGCGGCCAGGCGAAATCATCGGCGCGACCGGCCGGCGCTGCCAGTGCTTCACCCTTCACCAGCGTCCGTGCGGCGAGCGCGTCGACTGCGGCGGGGCGTGAGCCCGGACCGCCGAGCAATTGATCGGTGCCGACGGACGAGGCCACCAGCGGCAGGATCGGTCCGGCCAACGGACGCGGAGCCGGCTGACCGGGAATGGCATTGGCATCGGGCGTCGCCGGCTCGATCGGCAGTGCGATCGGCCCGGACCGCGAGGCCAGCAGGCGCGTCACCTCGCGCTCGACATAGTGTGCGAGCTTGCGTGCGCCGGGCCTGGTGAAAAACACGCCATCGGAAGTGCGCAACTGGCGAATCTGGCCTTCGAAGTCGGGGCCCTTCTGCAGGAAGCGGCCGGCCTCATCGACAAAGCCGTCCCAGACATCGACATAAGTGATGCCGGCCTTGCCCGCGCCGTCGCGATACAGCGCGTCGAGGAACAGCATGTCGGACGTTCCCTTCTGGCCGCGGATCGCCGGCAGACCGACCCACAGCACCGGCACGCCCTTGCTCTTGAGCACGCCGATCAACTCTTCGATCTTCTTGGCGTAGAGTTCGACCCAGCGCTCGTCGCGGAATTCATGGAGGCCGCCGCCCGCGCGGGCGCTCTTTTCCGGGGTCGCGACTTGCGGCGCATCGTTGTCGGCCGCATCGTCCAGTTCCGCATCGGCGGGTTTGTCGTTGGTTTTGGCGGCTTCAGCCGAACCTTCCGGCTTCGGGTTCGCGTCCGCCGGCTTGGCATCCGTCTTGGCGCGCGGGTCCTTCTTGTCGTCTTTCTTGTCGGTCTTTTTCTCGGGCGCCGCCTCGCGTATCGCCTGGCGATCGTAAAGGCCGAGCATGACGACGATGGCGTCCGGCTTCTCATTGGCAAGGATGCCCTTTGCGGCGGCGGCCCAATCGGCGGGCTCGCCGCGCGGCTGATGCTTGATCAGGCCGGATACGGTCTTGTGCCTGCGGATCACGCCCATGTCGGGCTGTTCGACATAGGCGTCTTCCAGGCCATAGCCGAGCCAATCGGCCGTGGCGTCACCGAGCACCAGCACGTTCCGCTCAGCCACCGCCTCACGCTTGGCGGGGCCGGGCGCGCGGGAAAAATCCTGGCGCGGCGCTTGCGGGGCCTGCTGCTGCTGCTGGAATGGCGCGAAGAAATCGCCGCCGAACCAGCCGCCGCCACGTTGTGGCGCTTGCCGCTGCGGCGAACCGCCGAAGCCGAAATTAAAAAACTGCGCCGACGCCGGTCCCGCGATCCCGATCAGCAGCGCGATCGCAACTGCCAGCGCGACCAGCGGGCCGGTCTCGGTGAACACGCGCAAAAAGGAATTTGGCTTCGGCATCCGGCTCGGTCGCAATGGGATATCAGGGTGCCAACCATAGCAGCGGAATCGGGCCGCAAGCGGGCAGATCTCCTCCCCATAAACCGGCGTTGGGGTGCAACCGTCAAGGCTTCCACCGGATCGTGGTTTTCAGGGTTATTTTTGGGGCGGAAGCGGGGATTTAGCGCGCCCGCAGCCGCTCCAGGACGTCTGAGGAGGCGAATCCGTCCGCGGGCGCCCCGATCGAGGCCTGGAAGCCGCGCAGCGCCTCCCGTGTCTGCCCGCCGAACTGGCCGTCCGGGGTGCCGCGGTAGAACCCGCGCTGGGCCAGCAATTGCTGCAGTTCCAGTCGCTCGGCCCGGGACAGTACCCGTTCCTGCCGCGGCCAGGGCTGCACGAAGGGCGGACCGCCCCGCAAACGGTCGGCGAAGTGGCCGATTGCCAGCGCATAGGCCTCCGCCGGGTTGTATTTCATGATTACACGGAAATTCTGCAGCATCAGGAAGCCCGGGCCATCGGCCCCGGCCGGCGCTAGCAGATAGGCTTTGTCGGCCGAATTCGAGAACGGCTTGCCGTCGGCGCGCTTCAGTCCCTGGCCCTGCCATTGCGCAATCGTCATCGCCTTGGCCTTGTCGGCCAGCATGAAGTTGAATCCTGCGGCAGCACCACCTCGTAGCCCCAGGTCTGCCCGGTCTGCCAGCCGTCCTTCTTGAGGTTGTTGGCGGTCGAGGCGATCAGGTCGGCCGGGTTGTCGACGACGTCGCGGCGGCCGTCGCCGTCGGCGTCCACGGCGTAGCGCTTGAAGGCGGTCGGCATGAACTGCGTCGGTCCGAACGCGCCGGCCCAGGAGCCGCGCATCTGTTCGGGACGCAAATCGCCGCGGTTGAGGATTTCGAGCGCGGTGAGAAACTCATCCTTGAAGTAGGCCTGGCGGCGACCCACGCAGGCCAGCGTCGCGGTCGATCGCACCACGTTGCGATCGCCCATTTGCGTCGAGTAGTTCGATTCGATGCCCCAGATCGACGCGATCGCGTAGCGGTCGACGCCATAGGCTTTCTCCATCGCGTCGAATTGCGGCTTGTACTTGGCGAGGATCTCGCGGCCCTTGGCGAGGCGGTTGTCGTTCACGAGGATGTCGAGATAATCCCAGATCGCCTTGGTGAATTCGGGCTGCGGATCCATCAGGTCCATGATGCGCAGGTCAGGCTCGAGCCCCGCGGTGAAACGCTCGAAATTCTCTTGCGTGATGTGGCGGCGTGCGGCATCGGGCCACATCGCGGCGACACAGTTTGGAAAGTTCGCCGCGGCCTGCCGGATCGCGCTCGCGGTCATCAGCGGGTGGCCGGAGCCGCCGTCCTCGCCGCTCCAGGGCGGCGGGCCGCCGTCCGGCCCTTGCGTGGCCTGCGGCACCGAAGCTGCTTTCTGGCCAGAGAAGATATTGCCGAGAAAGTTCGAAACCCCGTTGCCGGGCGCGGATTGGGCATGGGACGGGCCGACGGCCTGGCTGGAACACACTAGCGCGGCCGCGATTATGATCGCGCTGGTTCGATTGGTCATCGTTCGTTCCGTCATGCCGTATCCGTCCGCCGCATCCATCCCCGTTTCAGAAGGCCTTGCCACGGTTTCCAATCGTTTAACGAGGCGGCATTTTGTCGTCGCGGCCGGCTTCCGCAAGAGGGAGGCGAAACAATCGGCACCATACATCCGCCTTTGTTAGCGGATGCAAACCGGTTACCAACGTGCAATCAAGGCGCTTTCCTCGTTCCAAAACTCCTCATTTCCAAGGCCTCCGACATCCCATGAAAATCCGCAAAGCCGTCTTTCCGGTCGCCGGTCTCGGCACCCGCGTCCTGCCCGCCACCAAGGCGATGCCGAAGGAGATGCTGACCATCGTCGACAAGCCGCTGATCCAGTATGTGGTCGACGAAGCCAAGGAAGCCGGCATCGAGCATTTCGTCTTCGTCACCGGGCGCAACAAGGGCGTGATCGAGGATCATTTCGACCGGATGTTCGAGCTCGACACCACGCTCGCCGCACGCGGCAAGAAAGCCGAGCAGGAGGTTCTGGCGCGCGACCAGCCTGAAGCCGGCGCCATGAGTTTCACACGGCAGCAGGCGCCGCTCGGCCTCGGTCATGCGGTCTGGTGCGCGCGTGACATCGTCGGCGATGAGCCTTTCGCGGTGGTGCTGCCGGATGAACTGGTGCTGAACAATCCAGGTTGCCTGAAGCAGATGATCGAGGCGGCAGCAGAACTCGGCGGCAAGTCCAATTTGCTGGCGGTGGAAGCGGTGCCCGACGACCTCACCCACCAATACGGCATCTGCGGCGTCGGCAAGCGCCTCGCCAAAAACACGTTCGAGGTCGACGGCATGGTGGAGAAGCCGCCGAAGGGCACGGCGCCGTCAAATCTTTCCATCACTGGGCGCTACATCCTGCAGCCGGAAATCTTCAAGATTCTCGAGACCCAGGAGCGCGGCGCGGGCAACGAGATCCAGCTCACCGATGCGATGAAAACCCTCGCCAAAACGCAAAGCTTCTACGGCGTGGAGTTCGAGGGCGAGCGGCATGATTGCGGCTCGAAGTCAGGCTTCCTGCGCGCCAATATCGCCTACGGCATGGCGCGCCCCGATCTGCGCGACGGCCTGCGCGCGGAGATGAAGAAGTATCTGAAGAAGTGAGCGGCTGGACGCAATCAGCGCTGTCCGCTGTCATCATCCGCCACCGGGTCGGCCGAATGGCCGCCCGATGACAGGCTCCGGCGGATGATCCAGTATTCGGCGGCATTGGTGATTGATCCGAAGCGGCGCGGCGTACTGGATGCCCGCCTTCGCGGGCATGACGAGATTGCCTAAGCCACCAGAGCGACCCGCGGGATAGCGGCCAGAACCGACTGATTGCGGCCATTGGCTTTGGCCGCGTAGAGCGCCTTGTCGGCCGCTTCGATGAGATCGGACCAGTCCGTCGGCGCCACCGGCGTCATGCTCGCCACACCGATGCTGACAGCGAGATTTTCCAGCGTCTGTCCCAACTTCCCGGTATGCGCCGGATACGTTGTTGCGGCCTTAAACGGCGACAGCGATATGATAATGCGTTAACGCTTGGTTGCCGGGAACGACGGTTTTGTGCAAATCGCCATTGGGGATACGGGTGAACGACTACGGCCTGCTGCGGGACTATCTGAAGAAACAGAACCTTCCTGAATTCGTGCTGAGCTTCGAACAGATCGAGGAGATCATCGACGCAGCCTTGCCGCGTGCCGCGCAGCGCGCGTCATGGTGGGAAACCCTGCGCAGTCCGCAGGAGAAGATGCCGCAGCGCGAGGCTTGCCTGGAAGCCGGCTACATCGCGACACGGCAGGCGGACGGGAAGAGCGTGAAGTTCAAGAGGATGAAATCGCCGCGTTCGCACCGCTAGAGAACGCCATCGGCCGGATTGATTGTGAGTTCGATACGTTGGACACGACTCAGAAACTCCGCGGAGTTGTCGATGTCGATAGAATCAACTCGATTTAGGTCCTGATCGAAGGCGCTCACCCGGTAGCGATCTTTGAATAACTCGTTGACAAGCAAATCCTTCCCTACGAATGCGCCTGCTGAAAAAGCGATGCCGCGCAGTTCTATGGTACCTAGCGGATCGCCGTTGGGTCGGGAAACCTTTAGATTGTAACGATAGGTAAACTTCTCCCGGCTTGTATTCAGGAATACAAGTCGTGTCCCATCTGCAGAGATGGTGGGGTGCGCTGAAATTCCATCGACCAGGAAAACCGGTTTCAATTGATGCGGTGGATTTCGAATGCTGTGTGCCTCACGCTCGAAGTTCAGACCGAAAATCTCGCTGCTGTCGCATTTGACGACATCAAGACAGGACGGCGCCCGGCTCTCGCTGTTGCCTCCAACAGCCGAAAAGTAGACCCTTTCTTTGCTAGCGCTTATCGCATACAGGCCGAGCAAGTCGAAGTGCGTCATTCGTGATGGTTGGGCGCCTTGGTGAATGACATGAAGATCGTACCGACGACTGCGCGTGATCTTGCCTTCCCGAAAGACTGGATACCCCCAAGCGGAGCACCTTTCCGTCTCCGATATCTACGGGCGACTTGATTGAATTTGCACTGCGCAGCAGAACAACGCAGCGCCAGCCGTTCACTTGGCAGGAAATCAATTCCTGCTCTGCGACACCGGATTTCGCGCGTGCAAAAACCAGCCGTTCTCCATCGTCGGAAAATCGAGGAGACCAATAAGTATAGCCTTCGTGCGCTACGATTCCTGCACGCCTGCCGGCGCGATCAATAAGCATAAGACCATTGTCGGTCGGGAAACCGGCACTGCGAACGCCACTAGCGCCGCCGACGCTGTAAGCCCATCGTACATCGAAGTAAATCGTCGTCCCTCCATGGGGTCTGCATTGCTTGCGATCGCCTTGTAGGCCCAATAGCATTCGCGCGTGGTCGAGCAAGCCGGCCACTTTGACCAGACATACGTAGCTCCACCGACCAAGAAGAGCACAAGGCAAATGAGAGCAATTTTTTGTCTTCGACACCTCACACCCCAAGGCAAGAATCGCACGTGTCTGGCAACCCTTGATTGCCGGAGTTCTCTTAGGGTCGAGTTAAGATCTTTCCCGGATTTTCAGGTCTTGATTTATGTCGCCATTAAGGAGTCAATGCGGCTTGCGTGTTGCGCGACGCTCGGCTGCATGGTGCGACGATGCGGCTTAGCTCGCCGCTTCCAGCCGCTCTTCCGTGAGCAGCCGCATCGCGGCATCCGCGTCCATCGGCTCGCCGAAGGCAAAGCCCTGCGCGTATTCGCAGCCCAACTGATACAGCTCGACGGCATCCGAATCGGTCTCGGCGCCTTCCGCAACCACGTCCATGCCGAGGTCGTGCGCCAGCGCGATGATCGATTTCAGGATCACGGGCCGCGTGCCGCGGCTGGTGGTGCGCACGAAGGACTGGTCGATCTTGATGGTGTCGAACGGAAAGCGCTGCAGATAGGCCAGCGAGGAATGGCCGGTGCCGAAATCGTCGAGCGACAGTCCAGTGCCGAGCTCGCGGATACGCGTCAGCATCTGCGCCGCATGCTCGGGGTTCTCCATGACCAGCGATTCCGTCAGCTCCAGTTTTAGCGTGCCGCGCGCCACCGAGGAACGCGACAGCACGGTGCGGATATCGTGGATCAGGTCGTGGCGCAGCAATTGCCGCGAGGAGACGTTGACGGAGGCAAAAATCGGCTCGCGCGAGCGCATCGCGCGTTGCCAGACCGAGAGCTGCCGTGCCGTCTGGTCCAGCACGAACATGCCGAGATCGACGATCAGGCCGATTTCCTCGGCGATCGAGATGAATTCGGCGGGCGACATCCGCCCGAGCTTGGGGTGGTCCCAGCGCGCCAGGGCCTCGAAGCCGGCAATCGAGCGATCTTCCAACCGCACGATCGGCTGGTACAGGATCGTGATTTCCTGCCGCTCGATGGCGCGGCGCAGTTCGCTTTCCAGCGTCAGGCGGTCGGTCTTGCGCGCGCGCATGGCGGGCTTGTAGACGTCGATGCGGTCGCCGCCGATGCGCTTGGAGTGGTACATCGCAAGCTCGGCGTCCTTGATGATCTCGTCGGACAATTGCGTCTGCGGATCTGACAGCGCGAGCCCGATGGAGGCAGTCAGGAAGATCTCGCGGTCGTTGAAGGCGATCGGTGCGCGGATGGTCTTGCGGATGGTTTCGGCAAAAGCGGTGATCCGCGCCGGGTCCTGTTCCGACATCAGGATCAGGCCGAACTGGTCGCCGGCAAGCCGCGCCAGCGTGTCCTGAGGTTTCAGAATACGTGTCAGCCGCCGCGCCAGCGTCAGCAGGATCGAGTCGCCGACCGCGATGCCGACGGAATCGTTGACCTGCTTGAAGCGGTCGAGGTCGATCACCATCAGCGTCGGCCGCAGGTTCGGGATGCTCTTGGCGAAATTGGCCACCGCGCCGAGGCGGTCCATGAACAATTTGCGGTTCGGCAGGCCGGTCAGGTTGTCATGCACGGAATCATGCAGCATGCGCTCTTCGGCGTTCTTGATCTCGGTGACGTCGGTCAGCGTGCCGACGACGCGGGAGACTTCACCGTCGGAGCCGACCACCGGGCGCGCTTTGAGCGCGAACCACATGAAGTGGCCGTCGGGCGTGCGCAGGCGGAAATCCTGCACCAGCCGGCCGCGGCGCTGGTCGAGCACGCTGTCGAGCGCAGCACGGAAGCGATCCTGATCGAGCGGGTGCAGCACCTCGAGCCATTTCGCAGCCGGGCCTTCCAGCGTGCCGCGCTTGAGGCCAAGCAGGCTTTCTGTTTCGGGGCTGGTGAACACCTTGTCGGCGGAGACGTCCCAGTCCCAGATCAGGTCGCCGGAACCGGTCAGCGCCAGCGCGCGGCGCTCGACGTCGGAGACGACGCCCGTGGTCGCGCCGCCGCCCGCAAAGGCGTGCTGCATGACCGTAAATCCGATCAGCATCACGATCAGCACGAGACCGCCGAGCAGCGCCGGGCCGACGATATCGTTGGTGACGGAGCCTGCCACCGTCAAGCTGGCCGCGATCACCCAGACCACCAGCAGGAACCAGGTCGGGATCAGCAGCACGGCGCGGTCGAAGCCATGCGTCGAGAGATAGACGATCAGGGCGAAGCCCGCGAACGCGATCAGCACCAGCGAGATGCGCGCAATGCCCGAGGCGACCGCAGGATCGAACAGCGCCAGCGCCACCAGCGAGCCGAGGAAGGTCAGCCAGCCGACGGTGATGTGGGAATAGCGCACATGCCAGCGGCTGAGATTGAGATAGGCGAACAGGAACACGAGCAGCGTCGCCGCCAGGATCGCTTCACCCGCCGCGCGCCAGACGCGCTCGGCGTTGTTCGACATGTCGAGCACCTTGCCCCAGAAGCCGAAATCGACGCCGATATAGACCAGCACCGCCCAGGCCAGCGCGGCAGCGGCCGGGAACATGATGCTGCCCTTGACCACGAACAGGATCGTCAGCACCAGCGCCAGCAGGCCGGAGATACCGATCACGATGCCCTGGTAGAGCGTGAACGAGTTGACTTTGTCCTTGTAGGCGTCGGGCTCCCACAGATAGAGCTGCGGCAGCTTGTCGGTGCGCAGCTCCGCGACGAACGTGACAACGGCGCCGGGATCGAGCGTGATGCGGAAGATGTCTGCTGTGGCGCTTTCCTGGCGCTCGGGACGATCGCCGGTCGACGGCGTAATGGTTGCGATGCGCGACAGGCCGAGATCGGGCCACAACAGCCCCGACGACACGATGCGATAATGGGGTGCGACGATCAGACGGTCGAGCTGGTCGTCGGTGTTGTTGGCAAGCGCGAACACCACCCAGTTCTGTCCGCCCTCGCGGGCGCGGACCTCGATGCGGCGAACGATGCCGTCGGTTCCCGGCGCGGTGGATACCTGGATGCGATCGGTCTCGCTGCGCTGATGATCGAGCACTGCGGTCAGATCGATCGCAGGCGCGTCGCTGCGGACGCTGACCGCGTCAATGGCGTGCGCCGATGGCGCGGCGGCCGCAACAATCATGAAGCCCAGCGCAAACAGCGCAAGGCACCTGATCAGGCGCAATGTCGGTACTCCGCGATCAACGATCCTCCCGGCCCCAGCGAACGGTCCGGCGTTTCACGCGATAAATGACATGAAAGCGAAGCGAATCAAAGGGTTTCCACTTGCGCTTCGCTCGCGATCGTTAAACGGCCAACACAATTTTGCCAATATGTTCGCTGGTCTCCATTCGCCGATGCGCGTCGGCTGCTTTTTCCAGCGGGAATGTGCTGTCCATCAGCGGTTTTACGCGCCCTTCGCGCAATAGCGGCATCACTCTCGCCTCGATCGCCGCGACCATCGCCGCCTTATCCGCATTAGTACGGGGACGCAGCGTGGAGCCGGTATGGGTCAGCCGCTTCACCATCACCTTGGCAATGTTGACGGTGACCTTGGGTCCGTTGAGCGTTGCGATCTGCACGATACGGCCGTCGACCGCGGCGGCATCATAGTTGCGATCGACGTAGTCGCCGGCGACCATGTCGAGGATGAGGTTGGCGCCTGCATTATTGGTCTCCGCCTTGACGACGGCGACGAAGTCTTCGGTCTTGTAGTTGATCGCGCGATCGGCGCCGAGCTTGAGGCAGGCATCGATCTTGTCCTGCGATCCGACGGTTACGATCACCTTGGAACCGAACGCCTTGGCGAGCTGGATCGCCATGGTGCCGATGCCGGAGGAGCCGCCGTGGATCAAGAGCGTTTCGCCCGCCTTCAGGGCACCGCGTTCGAACACATTGTGCCAGACGGTCATCAGCGTTTCCGGGATTGCGCCGGCTTCCTGGATCGACAGCGACGGCGGTACCGCCATCGCCTGGGCGTCCTGCGCAATGCAATATTGGGCGTAGCCGCCGCCTGCCACCAGCGACATCACCTTGTCGCCGAGTTTGTGCTTGTTCGCGCCTGCACCGAGCGCGACCACTTCGCCGGCGATTTCAAGGCCGGGCAGATCGCTCGCACCGGGCGGCGGCGGGTAGGCGCCGGACCGCTGCGCGACGTCGGGACGGTTGACGCCCGCGGCCATGACCTTGACCAGGATTTCGCCCGGACCGGGGACGGGCACCGCGCGAGTTTCGGGCAGCAGCACTTCGGGACCGCCGGGCTTGCTGATGCCGATGACGGTCATTTGCGCGGGCAGCTTTTCCATGATTTGTCCTTGCGAAATGCTAAGAATTTTGAAGGCGGCCCCTGATTAGCCAGCGCGGCTCCGGCTGGCAACCGCTTCGGGAACTGCCGAGCGAAAGGAGAAACGCATGGCCATTGAGGATGACGACAAGCCGCGGAAGAAAATCATCCACGAGATCGGCCAGGACCTGTCGCTGCTGTCGGTCGAGGAATTGACCGAACGCGTTGCGCTCCTGAATTCGGAAATCGAGCGGCTGCAGCAGGCCATTACCAAAAAGCGCGCGTCAAAGGACGCGGCGAACAATTTTTCAAGACGTGATCTCGAAGACGTGATCCCGCCTATCTCACTGGCCGCAGACTTGTAGCCCGGAGGAGCCAACGGGTCGCGGGAATGCGCGCCCGATGGCTCCGTCCGGGCTACCTACTCGTGCAAGGAACGAGTCAATCCGAAAACTCGGCCACTGGCCGACATGGCAAATAATCCCTGAAGAAAATCGCTCGTTTACGATCAATTAAGCTTTCTCGTTTATGACTGGCATCGTCCTCGTTTGGACACCGAGTGGCTCCTGTCCACTCTGTTTGACGCCTCCCTGTTATCAACTTCAAAAGCCGCCGGAAACGGCGGCTCTTTTTTGTGCCCTGCACGGCTATTTTGTGTCCGCACGAGCTGGAAACCATAAATCCGGTTGCTGCTGGACTCTCGCCCCCGCCCGAGCAATGATTTGTTCATCATAAGCCGGTGGTTCACAGCCGGTGGGGCAAATAGTGGCGTGAGGGCGTTAACCATGGCGGAGCGTTCGCAAAGCAAATCCGCGCTCGTGTTGTTCAGCGAGCGGCTGACTAATTCGGCGGCGTTCGGGGTCCTGTTCCGGGAAGGCATGGATCTGGTCGAGGAGACCGCCGCGTATCTCGACGGCGACGGCCGCGCCGAAGCCAAGACGCTCGAACGTTCTGTCAGCCTTACTTACGCAACCGAAAGCATGCGGCTCACCACCCGCCTGATGCAGCTCGCGTCATGGCTGTTGCTGCACCGTGCGGTCAAGGAAGGCGAGATGACGCTGACCCAGGCCAATCGTGAAAAAGACCAAGGTCAAGCTCTCCGCCGCCGATCCCGGCCCTGAGGACATGATCGCCAAACTGCCGCAGCAGTTGCAGGATCTGATTGCGCGCTCGGTGAGCCTGCAGGCGCGGGTCCGCCGGCTCGATATCACGATCCACGCTCCGCCAGCGGAACGCGCGCCGATCGGCAATCCGCTGGTGCCGCAGCTCAACCGCCTGAAGGCGGCGTTCGAGCAGTAGGCTCGGGAGCTTTATCTGCCGTCATTGCGAGCCACCCGGTCGGCGCGAAGCGCCGCCGGATGACAGGCTCCAGAAGCAATCCATAGCTCCGCAAGTTGAGGCATGGATTGCTTCGCTGCGCTCGCAATGACGAGCAAACAAAAAACGCCCCGGCAAACCGGGGCGTTTTGCATTTCTGGGCGGGAACAAGGAGGATCGAAACCCTCAGTCCTTCTTGAGGAAGCCCGAAAATTTCTTCTGGAAGCGCGACACACGGCCGCCGCGATCGAGCAGCTGCTGCGAGCCGCCGGTCCAGGCGGGATGCGACTTGGAGTCGATATCGAGGTTCAGCTTGTCGCCTTCCTTGCCCCAGGTGGAGCGGGTCTGGTATTCGGTCCCGTCGGTCATCACGACCGTAATCACATGATAATTCGGGTGAATTTCGGCTTTCATGGCATATCCTTCGGCGCGCCGGCGCCATCTCAAATGTCAGGGGATACGGGATTTGGCGGCTCTATAACGCAGTAAGCCCGCCAAAACAAGCTAAGTATCCTACCTGATTGGGAATCTCCCGGATTTGCCAGAGGGGGCCGGCCGGGCCTATCTGGGAGCGGTAAAACTGGTCGGATTTCATGAGCGCAGCGGAACAGATTGAACATGCCGGCAGCACGCCGCCGCGGCGCGACGCCCTGCTCGAGGAAGAGGCCTTCATCGAAGCCCAGCTGACGCAGTCGCCGGCCAAGACCGGCGACAGGCTTCGGCCGCTGCTGGCGCTGGCGCCCTATGTCGCACGCTACCGTGGACGCGCGCTGCTCGCCTTCATTTCGCTGACTGTCGCCGCGATCACCACGCTCGTGGTGCCGGTCGCGGTCAGGCGCATGATCGACTTCGGCTTCAGCCCCGAAGGCATCGCCCTGATCAACAGCTATTTCAGCGTCATGATCGCCATCGTTGCCGTCCTGGCCGCGGCAAGCGCGTCGCGCTACTACCTCGTCATGACGATCGGCGAGCGCATCGTCGCCGATATCAGGCGCGACGTGTTCGCGCATCTGACCTCGCTGTCGCCCGCATTCTTCGATTCCGCGCGCAGCGGCGAACTGGTGTCGCGGCTGACGGCCGATACCACCCAGATCAAATCCGCGGTCGGTGCCTCGGTGTCGATCGCGCTGCGCAACATGATGCTGTTCATCGGCGCCACCGCCATGATGGTGATAACGAGCCCGAAATTGTCGGGCTTCGTGCTGCTGGCTATCCCGCTGATCGTGATTCCGCTGGTGGCGTTCGGGCGCTGGGTGCGGCGGCTGTCGCGCAATGCGCAGGATACGCTGGCGGACGCCAGCGCCTACGCTTCCGAACTGATCGGCGCCATCAGGACCGTGCAGGCCTATACCAGCGAGCGGCTGGCGACCAATCGCTTCGGCGGCGAGGTCGAACAGGCTTATGAGGCGGCGCGCAGCTCGACGCGGGCGCGGGCGGTGCTGACGCTGATCATCATCTTCATCGTGTTCTCCAGCGTCGTGGCGATCCTGTGGGTCGGTTCGCACGACGTGCTGACCGGCGCGATCACCGGGCCGGCTCGGCCAGTTCGTGCTGTATGCGGCGTTCGCCGCCACCGGCCTCGGCCAGCTCAGCGAGGTCTGGGGCGAAGTCTCGGCCGCGTCCGGCGCCGCCGAGCGGCTGTTCGAAATCCTGCGCGTCAAGTCGCAGATCACGGCGCCGCCACAGCCGGTTGCGCTGCCCGCGCCGGCGCGCGGCGATGTCGGTTTCGACAATGTCAGCTTCGCCTATCCGGCGCGGCCGGAGGTGCTCGCGGTCGACAACGTTTCGCTGTCGGTCAAGGCCGGCGAAAAGGTCGCGATCGTCGGCCCCTCCGGTGCCGGGAAGAGCACGCTGTTCCATCTCATGCTGCGGTTCTATGATCCCGCGCGCGGCACGATTTCGTTCGACGGCGTGCCGATCAGATCGGCCGATCCGGTTGATGTGCGCTCGCGCATTGCGCTGGTGCCGCAGGATTCCGTGGTGTTTGCGGCCTCAGCGCGCGAAAATATCCGCTTCGGCCGGCCCGACGCCAGCGACGCCGAGGTCGAGCGCGCCGCCGATCTGGCGCACGCCACCGAATTCCTGCGCCGGCTGCCTGATGGATTCGAGGCGCAACTCGGCGAGCGCGGCGTGACGCTGTCGGGCGGCCAGCGCCAGCGCATCGCGATCGCGCGCGCGATCCTGCGCGATGCGCCGCTATTGCTGCTCGACGAAGCCACCTCCGCGCTCGATGCGGAGAGTGAGACGCTGGTGCAGACCGCGCTGGAAGAACTGATGCGCCACCGCACCACGCTGGTGATCGCGCATCGGCTAGCGACCGTGTTGTCCTGCGACCGCATCCTGGTGATGGACCAGGGCAGGATCGTCGAACAGGGCACCCATGCCGGGCTGGTCGCGGCGAACGGACTTTACGCGCGGCTGGCGCGGCTGCAGTTCGAAGGGATTTGAGGTGGGCGCTACGCCGCCTTCCACGCCATCTTCAGCACCGGGCGTCCCGATGTCGGGTTCACATCCTCCCCGGCATGCGCAAAGCCGTTGCGCTCGTAAAAGCGGATGGCGCGGGCGTTGTCTTTGTTGACCAGCAGTGTGACGCCGCCGGGCGACAGGCGTTTCGCCTCATCGACCAGCGCGCCGGCGAGTTTCGACCCCCAGTGATCGGGGCTGACCACGAGCTGGTCGAGATAGCCTGATCCGTCGATGGTCACGAACCCGACCAGCGCGTCCGCCTGCTCGGCGACGATGATAGAAGCGTTCGGCACCAGCTCGTTGCGCCAGCGCTCACGCCACCACGCCACCCGCGCGTTGAAATCGATCGAGGGATAGGCCTGCTGCCAGGTTTGCCGCCACAGCTCGATGGACGCGTCTTCGTCTTCGGCGCGATAGGGGCGGAGGTGGAAGGGGATGCTCAAGCAAAAACCGTCATGCCCGGGCTTGTCCCGGGCATCCACGTCCTTCTTTTCAACCGTACAACAAGACGTGGACGGCCGGGACATCTGCGCGAAGACGCGCTTCGCGCTTTGCCCGGCGATGACGATGTTGTGAGACCCGCAACGACAGCACCACCTACCGTTCCGTCAGCTTCAGCTCGATGCGGCGGTTGCGCTTGTAGGATTCTTCGTTGGGAGCGGCGTCGAGCGGCTGGAATTCGGCAAAGCCGGCGGCGACCAGCCGATGCGCGGGCGCGCCGAGAAAGACCAGATACTGCACCACGGAGATCGCACGCGCCGACGACAATTCCCAGTTCGACTTGAACAGCGGGGAGTTGATCGGCCGCACGTCGGTGTGGCCGTCGACCCGCAGCACCCAGGCGATTTCGCTCGGGATCTGCTTGTCGAGGTCGATCAGCGCTGTTGCAAGTTTATCCAGTTCGGCGCGGCCCTCGGGCAGCAGCAAGGCCTGACCGGTGTCGAAAAATACTTCCGACTGGAACACGAAGCGGTCGCCGACGATCCGGATGTCGGGGCGATTGCCGAGGATGGCGCGCAGGCGGCCGAAAAACTCCGAACGGTAGCGCGACAGTTCCTGCACCCGCTGCGCCAGCGCGACGTTGAGGCGCTGGCCGAGGTCGGCGATGCGCCCCTGCGATTCCTTGTCGCGCTTTTCGGAAGCTTCCAGCGCTTCTTCGAGCGCCGCAAGCTGGCGGCGCAGGGCGCTGATCTGCTGGTTCAGCACCTCGATCTGGGCGAGCGCGCGCGAAGTCACCTGCTTTTCGGAATCGAGCGCCTTGTTGAGTTCGCTGGCGCGGCCCTGGGCGTCGCTGCCGGCGCCGGCGAGACCTTCATAAAGGCCCTTGACGCGGTCGCGCTCGCTCTCGGCGGAGGCAAGGCCAGCGCGCAGTTGTGAGATCTGTTCGTCGAGCGTGAGCTTGCCGAGCTTTTCCAGCGATAGCAGGTCGTTCAATTGCGCGATCTTGGCGTTGAGTTGTTCGAGCGCCTTGTCCTTGCCGGTGACTTCCTGCGACAGGAAGAACTGCACCACCAAAAACACCGACAGCAGGAACACGATCGACAGTACCAGCGTCGAAAGCGCGTCGACGAAACCCGGCCAGTAGTTGAAACCGGATTCGTTGCGTCGTGCACGGGCGAGGGCCATCGGAAAATTCTCCATTTCTCTCGTGTCCCGGACGCGGTGCAGCGTGCAAACGCTGCTCCGCACAGCCGGGACCTGTCCGTGATTGGTCCCGGCTCTGCGTCGCATCACTCGCGTGCTGCGCCGCGTCCGGGACACGCGATTCCTGTTCAGCTCTTCTCAGGCTGCCGTGCGATCCGCTCCAACAGCTTCTTGATCTCGCGGTTTTGCTCGCCCTGGCCGTCGGCCCATTCGCGGATCATCTGCTGCTCGGTGCGCATATGCGCAACCAGGCCCTGGATGGCTTCGGCTAGGTTGGCCATCGCCGCCGTGGTGTTGCGGCTGCCGCCGCCCTCCTCGGCCACGGCCCGAAGCTTTTCCATCACATGCTGTATTTCGCCGCCGGTGCCGTCGCCGCCATATTCGCGCACCGTGGAGGCGAGCCAGTCTTCGAGGTCGGTATAGAAACGGTTTTGCGCCTGGCTCGACTGCAGGTCAAGGAAGCCCAGGATGAGCGAACCGGCGAGGCCGAACAGCGACGACGAAAACGAAATACCCATGCCGCTGAGCGGCGCGGCCAATCCCTCTTTCAGGGTGTCGAACAGGGAGCCGGCGTCGCCGCCGACCTTCAGCCCGTCGATCACCTTGCCGACGGAGCCGACGGTTTCGATCAGGCCCCAGAAGGTGCCGAGCAGACCGAGAAACACCAGCAGGCCCGTCATGTAGCGGGAGATGTCGCGCGCTTCATCCAGCCGCGTCGCGATCGAATCCAGCAAATGCCGCATCGTCTGCTGGGAAATCGTCATCCGTCCGGAGCGCTCGCCGCCGAGGATTGCCGCCATCGGCGCCAGCAGCTTCGGACGCCGGTCGATCGCCAGACCGGGGTCGGCGATTACGGAAATTGTTGACCCAGGCGACCTCGGGGTAGAGCCGAATCACCTGTCGAAAGGACAGGATGATGCCGATCAGCAGCACCGCGCCGATCAGCGCGTTGAGGCCAGGATTGGCAAAGAACGCGACGATGATCTGCTTGTACAGCACGATCATGACCAGCGCGCACAGCACCAGGAACACCAGCATCCGCACCAGGAAAATTCGGGGCGAGGACAACTTACTCAGTTCGATCTCGATTTCGGAGCGGGAGGAGGGACCTGAGGGCATTTGCGGGTGTCATCCGTTGCGAAAAAGCCGCGCTAGGGAACCAATATGGCACAGCGGGCTGGAGAAAAAAGCCGGGAAGCCTCGATTTCAGGCAAACCATAGTGGAACCTGTTCCTCAAACGCGGCTTTGACATGGAACGTATTTTGGAAACGTCCGATGTCCAACCGAGAATTTTCATGACGGTCCCCTATCTCGGCGCTAGCGGTCCGGCGGGGGCGCCTGTATGGGGCCGCGGTCGCCGAGCCCCGCGGCTAATCGAAGGAAATGCCCATCACGGGATAGGCCAGCCGCGCGAGCCGGTTCTGTCCGCTGCTGCCGCAGAAGGGGAGTGGTCACATGAGCTTCGCCTCTACGATCATCGGCACCGCCGAACGGGTGCCGCTGCCTGACGTGATCATCCGTGCCGCAATCCACCGGCTCTGCTCGCGCACCGCCACGCGGCTCGCCACGGGAAACGCGGAAAGCGACGCCTGGTTCGCCGACGAGATGGCGGCGCGCGCCATTGCCGATTATACCGACGAGGTTGACGACCGGCACCACGAGATGCCGGCTGAATTCTTTGCCCTCGTGCTGGGTCCCAACCGCAAATTTTCCTGTTGCTTCTACAGGGAGCCGGCCTCGACATTGCAGGAGGCCGAGGAGGCGTTGCGCCAGACCGTCGAGCACGCCGATCTGGCCAATGGGCAATCGATCCTCGAACTCGGCTGCGGCTGGGGCTCGCTGTCGCTGTGGATGGCGCGGCGATTTCCGCATTCGCTGGTAACGGCAGTTGCCAACTCGAATTCGCACTGCGAATTTGTCGAGGGCGAAGCCGTAAAGCGCGGACTGAAAAACCTGCGCGTCGTCACCTCGGACATGAACGTGTTCGCGCCCGAGGCGCGGTTCGATCGCATCGTCTCCGTCGAGATGTTCGAGCACATGATGAACTGGCGCGAGCTGATGACGCGCACGCGCTCCTGGCTAAATTCCGATGGGCGCTTCTTCCTTCACATCTTCACGCATCGCTCCGGCGCCTATCTGTTCGACCGCGCCGATGGCGAGGACTGGATCGCCCAGCATTTCTTCACCGGCGGCCTGATGCCGAGCCATCATCTGATCCGGCAATATGCCGATCTGTTCGAAGTCGAAAAGGAATGGCGCTGGAGCGGCACGCATTACCAGCGCACCGCGCATGATTGGCTGAACAATTTCGATACGCATCGCGACGAGATCGCGCGCGTGCTTCGCAGCGTCTATGGCGGCGCGACCGCATTGTGGATGCGGCGCTGGCGCTGGTTCTTCCTCGCGACCGCAGGCCTGTTCGGCTATGCCGACGGCAGCGAATGGGGCGTCAGCCATTACCGGATGAAGGCCAAAGGATAAGCCGAGCGATAAGCCAACGGCCAGCCAAGCGTTAGTCAGTCGTTAACTGATTCGTGATCCTGCCGCACAGTTTTGCGGTTTGCTGCATTCTCATGCAGCCGAGTGCCAAGTTTTTGGCCACTTGTTATGATCTCTAAATTTCCGCTGCCGGAACGAAACGCCTCACAATCGAGTGAGTCCCGAAAAATGACCGCTAATTCAGCGCGATAGCGTCGTGTGACATTGAGCCGCCGCGATCGCGTATTGCATCGCAGCAGTCACTCCTTATCCTGTTTTGCATCAACCGTGAGTTCTCAAGACCACCTACGACAATGTCGCGAATGCTCAATTCGCGCTTCAACTTGAACTGGGGCAATGCTTTCAATGTCCGGACTTCGAACCCAATCGGCATGCATCGTTTTGATGTTGGCTGCGATGGCGCCGCTGCTGGCTGGCTGCAATGAGCCGATAGCCGCTTCGGCCGCTGCAAAACCGACCGAGCCCGAAGTGGGCACCTTCACCGTACGGCCTCAGGCCCGCGCCATCATCCGTGAATTGCCCGGCCGGATTTCTCCCACACGCGTTTCGGAGGTTCGTGCGCGCGTCTCCGGGATCGTCGTCGAGCGCTTATTCCAGCAAGGCACCGAAGTGAAGGCCGGCGATCCGCTGTACCGGATCGATCCCAAACCATTCGAGGTGGAATTGCAGGCGAGCGAAGCCGCGCTCGACAAGGCGACGGCTGCGCTCGACCTGGCTAGCCAGCATGCGCGGCGTATTGCGATGCTGACGAGCCAACGCGCGGCGCCCGAGGTCGAGAACGAAAAGGCCATCGCCGCCCAGCGTCAGGCTGAGGCCGAGGTCGGCAGCCGCAGGGCCGACGTCGCGCGCGCCCGGCTCAATCTCGATTACGCAACGATCCGCGCGCCGATCAGCGGCGTGGTCGGCGCGGCGCTGGTGAGTGAAGGCGCGCTGGTGATCCAGAACGAGACGACCAGTCTAGCCACGATTCAACAGCTCGACCCGATCTATGCGGACTTCACCCAATCGGTCTCGGAGATGAACAAGCTGCGCCGCGCGTTTGACAATGGCGATCTCGACCGGATCGCGCCCGATGCGGCCAAGGTCCGCCTCGTGCTCGACGACGGAACGCTTTATCCGATTGCAGGCAAGCTGCTGTTTTCCGAAGCCAAGGTGGACGCCTTTACCGGGCAGGTCACGCTGCGCGGACAGTTTGCCAACCCGAGCCGCGAGTTGCTGCCGGGCATGTATGTCCGCGTGCTGATCGAGCAGGGAATCGATTCCGACGCCATCGCGGTGCCGCAGCAGGCGATCCAGCGCGACGCCGGCGGTGCCAGCGAAGTATTCGTGGTCAAGGACGATGGCCGCGTCGCGACGCAGCCGGTCCGCACCGGCGCGGTGCAGGGCGGTCTCTGGCTGGTAAGCGAAGGCTTGAAGGATGGCGACCGCGTCGTCGTCGACGGATTTCAGAAATTCGTGCCCGGCGACAAGGTCAAGTCGAAGTCGTGGGCCGATGCGGACGCTACCGCTAGCACACAGTCGAGCGTGCAGGCGAAGCAAGCGTCGGACTGAGACTAAAATATGCCGAGCTTCTTCATTGACAGGCCGATCTTCGCCTGGGTCGTCGCGCTTTTCATCTGCCTGATCGGCGCGATCGCGATTCCGCTGCTGGCGGTCGCGCAATATCCGATCATCGCGCCGCCCTCGATCTCGATCTCGACCAGCTATCCCGGCGCGTCGCCGGAAAATCTCTACAACAGCGTGACGCGCCTGATCGAGGAGGAGCTCAATGGCGCCTCCGGCATCCTCAATTTCGAATCCACCAGCGACTCGCTGGGGCAGGTCGAAATCATCGCCAACTTCGTGCCGGGCACCGAAACCGGTGCAGCCTCGGTGGAGGTGCAGAACCGCCTCAAGCGCGTCGAGGCGCGGCTTCCTCGCGCGGTGATCCAGCAAGGCATCCTGGTCGAGGAAGCCTCCAGCGCCGTGCTGCAGATCATTACGCTGAACTCGACCGACGGCAGCCTCGACGAAATCGGCCTCGGCGATTTCATGATCCGCAACGTGCTCGGCGAAATCCGGCGCATTCCCGGCGTTGGCCGCGCCACGCTCTATTCAACTGAACGTTCGTTGCGAATCTGGGTCGATCCCGCAAAGCTGGTCGGCTACGGCCTCACCGCCGACGACGTCAACAAGGCGATATCTGCCCAGAACGCGCAGGTCGCCTCGGGCAGCGTCGGCGCGGAACCGAGCACGCCGGAACAGAAGATTTCAGCGCTGGTGCTGGTCAAGGGCCAGCTCTCCTCGCCCGACGAGTTCGGCGCGATCACCTTGCGCGCCAATCCGGACGGATCGACGGTGCGGCTGCGCGACGTCGCCCGCATCGAGATCGGCGGACTGAGCTACCAGTTCAACACGCGGCTCAACGGCAAGCCGACCGCGGGTCTTTCGGTGCTGCTGTCGCCGAGCGGCAACGCGCTGGCGACCGCAAGCGCCGTCGAAGCCAAGATGAAGGAGCTGTCGCGCTTCTTCCCGACCAATATCGGCTACGAGATCCCCTACAACATCACGCCCGTCGTCAAGGCCTCGATCAACAAGGTGCTGATGACGCGCTGGTCGAAGCGGTGGTGCTGGTCTTCATCGTGATGTTCCTGTTCCTGCAGAACATCCGCTACACCATCATCCCAACTATCGTGGTGCCGGTGGCGCTGCTCGGCACCTGCGCGACGCTTCTTTTGGCCGGCTATTCCATCAACATGCTGACGATGTTCGGCATGGTGCTGGCCGTCGGCATTCTCGTCGACGACGCCATCGTCGTGGTCGAGAACGTCGAGCGCATCATGGCCGAAGAAGGCCTGCCGCCAAAGGAAGCGACCCGCAAGGCGATGTCGCAGATCACGAGCGCCATCATCGGCATTACGCTGGTGCTGATCGCGGTGTTCGTGCCGATGGCGTTCTTCCCCGGATCGGTCGGCATCATCTACCGCCAGTTCTCGGTCACCATGGTCTCGGCAATCGCTTTCTCCGCGTTGCTGGCGATGTCGCTGACGCCGGCGCTGTGTGCGACGCTGCTGAAACCGGTCGAAACCGGCCATGGCCATGCCCGCAAGGGCGTGTTCGGCTGGTTCAACCGCGTGCTGGATTCCAGCCGCGGCGGCTATGCGCGCACCGTGAAGGGTTCATTGAAGCGCACCGGGCGGCTGATGCTGATCTACGCGGCGTTGTTGATCGGGCTCGGCTGGGCCTTCGTTCGGCTGCCCGGCGGCTTCCTGCCGGTCGACGACCAGGGCTTCATCACGACCGACGTGCAGACACCATCGGACTCTTCCCTATGCCCGCACCGAGGCTGCGGTCGAGAGGGTCGAAAAATATCTTCGCGATCGCGCCGGCGTCGAGGATGTGACGTTCCTGACCGGCTTCAGCTTCCTCGGCCAGGGCATGAACACGGCCCAGGCCTTCATTTCGCTAAAGGACTGGTCGGAGCGTGGGCCGAAGGATTCCGCCGCCGCGATCGTCGCCGACATCAACCGCGACCTGTCGTCGATCCGCGACGCCAAGATTTCGGCGCTGCAGCCGCCGCCGATCGACAATCTCGGAAACTCCTCGGGCTTCTCGTTCCGCCTGCAGGATCGCGGGCAGAAGGGCTATCCGGCGCTGGTCAGCGCCGCCGATCGACTGATCGCGGAAGCCAATGCCAGCCCGGTGCTGCAGAAGGTCTATGTCGAAGGCCTGCCGCCGGCACCGCAAGTCAGTCTGGTGGTCGACCGTGAAAAGGCCGGCGCGTTTGGCGTCACCTTCGAGGACATCAACCAGACCATCTCGACCAACCTCGGTTCGAACTACATCAACGATTTTCCGAACCGCGGCAGGATGCAGCGCGTGATCGTGCAGGCTGATCGAACCAGCCGCATGAACGCCGACGACATCCTCAATTACAACGTCAAGAACAGCCGCGGCCAGCTGGTGCCGTTCTCCGCCTTCGCCACCGTCGAATGGTCGCGGGGCCCGACCCAGATCGCTGGCTTCAACTACTATCCTGCCGTGCGCATCTCCGGCGAAGCCAGGAAGGGCTTCACCTCCGGCGACGCCATCAATGAGATGGAGCGGCTGGCCAACAAGCTGCCGCGCGGCTTCGGTTTCGAATGGACCGGACAGTCGCTGCAGGAAAAGCTGTCGGGCTCGCAGGCGCCGTTCCTGCTCGGTCTCTCGGTGCTGGTGGTGTTCCTGCTGCTCGCCGCGCTCTATGAAAGCTGGACCATTCCGCTGGCGGTGTTGCTGACGGTGCCGCTCGGCATTTGCGGCGCGGTGATTGCAGCAATGCTGCGCGGCCTGCCGAACGACGTCTATTTCACCGTCGGCCTGATCACCATCATTGGCCTTGCGGCAAAGGATGCCATCCTCATCATCGAGTTCGCCAAGGATCTGCGCGCGCAAGGAAAGCCGTTGATCGAGGCGACGGTGGAGGCATGCTCGCTGCGCTTCCGTCCCATTCTGATGACGGGCCTTGCGTTCGTCTGCGGCGTGCTGCCGATGGCGATCGCGACCGGCGCCGGCGGCGCCAGCCAGCAGGCGCTCGGCTCCAGCGTCATGGGCGGCATGATTGCGGTGGTCATCCTGGCGCTCCTGATGGTGCCGGTGTTCTTCGTCTCAGTGCAGCGCGTGCTGGTGGGAGATCGGGAGCCGAAGGTAGAGGACGAGGCGGCGGTAGTGGAGCCGCACACTCAAGCCGTCGTCACCCGCGAAGGCGGGTGACCCAGTATTCCAGAGACGCTGGTACTGAATCGAGAGGCCGCGGCGTACTGGATACCCCGCATGCGCGGGTGGTATGACACTCGCGGGGTCGTCCGCACTACCCCAGCGGCTTCAATATCTTCACTAGCTCCCCGTGCACGAACTCGTTGCCGCAGACCACGTGCCAGGTCTTCAGCGGATCGTCATTGCCGACGATATCAGAGATCGTGCCGCCGGCTTCCCGCATCATGATCTGTCCCGCTGCGATATCCCACGGCGACAGGTTGCATTCCCAGTATCCGTCGAGGAGCCTTGGCGCAGGCGGCGGCCGATGCATCCAGTCCATGAAGCCATAAATTTGCCGGGCTGACGCCGCGCCAGAGTCCGCTATGCCCCGATAGCCGACGTGCTACTGCACAGCAGCGAAACGACGCTATGTGCCAAAGGCAGACTTAGGAATGGTCAAGATACCTCCCGTGGTCGCGGTCAAGATGTAAAGAAGAGATAGTTTAGCCAACTGTTGGCCCTTACCACGGCCATCCTAATCACGCCCGCAATTTGGACTCTGCCACTGAATACTGCGGCGCTCCCTTGTGTTCCTGCAGGCAATCGAAGCTCATCTGCGTCGTCGAGCTTGATGCGAACGGCAAAAGCGTGCGTTGTGCGGGGCATCGATGCCCGGGAACAGGCCAGTGGCCGCTAGTTGGCCCTCGGCCGCGAGGTCGATGGTGGTGAGCACTTTCCCCGCGAACACCCGGCCTGGATACATCGGAAGTACGACCTCGGCATAGGCGCCGGGTCTAATCGCGAGATAGGGCCCCTGCATGAAGGTCGCGACGACGACGCCGCGGTTACTGTCATCGCGGTTGCAGACGAACGGCATCACGGCCGCAGCGGCGCTGACGACGGCGCCGGGCAGGAGCTGCAGGTTCGTCACGTAGCCGTCGCAAGGGGCGCGGACGGTGGCCTCGTCGAGATTGTACTTGGCCTGGTCGAGCTGCTGGCGCGCTTGGGCCACGGTCGTGTTCTCGTCGCCGATGTTCGATTCGTAGGCGAGCCGCGCCTTGGTCTCGACCGCCTGCGCGCCCGTCACTGCCTGTTGGGCATCCTCAAGGTTGCGTTGGTACTTGTCGAGCGCAGCCTGTGCGACGTCGCCCTTGGAGAACAGTTGATTCTGGCGGTCGAAATCGGCCTGCGCCAGCTTGAACTGCGCCTCCGCCCGTTCGACGGCGGTCGATGCCTGCTGCAGGGCCGCCTTCAGTTGCGGGACCAACTGGTTGGCGGCCGCGAGCGCGGCCTCCAGGCGATCAACCTCGAACTGGAACGGCCGGGGATCGATGGTGAACAGGACGCTGCCCTTCTTCAAGGGCGTGTTGGGCTCCGCGACCACGCTTTGGACGCGGCCCGGGATGGTGATGTGCGGCGTGATCTGGACGACTCGCTGGAACACCCGGGCATCAGTCGATGACGGGTGATAGTTGTTCATCGACAGGATGACATAGAAGGCGAACAGCGGGCCGACGGCGGCCAGCACTATGGCGACCGGCAACGTCAGGCGGACGAGCTTGAGCTTGGCGAAGACGAGCCAAACGAGCGCGGCATATCCTCCGAAGATGGCGGCCATCATGATTTGGCGCCTCCGCCGCCTGTGCCGGCGATCCTGTCTTCCAGCTCGGCAATCTGCGCGGTCAGCGCCGCGATCTCGGCTTCGACCGTACCGACGGGGGCGGCTCCGGACCGAGGGGTGCCGGCGGCGTTCAGCTTGCGATAGAGGTAGAGGATGAAGACCGAGCTTGCGATGGCCCAGAGCATGTCACCCTCCCGCGTGCCGCTGCGGCAGTCTCTCTTCGAGCGTCGCAAGCCGCTGCCGAGCCTCCTGCAGCCTGGCGATCAGCGCCGCGTCGCTGGCCGCCGCCGGGCTACCGACCACTGGCCTGTCCGTCCTGAGATAGGCCCAGACCAGGGCCAGCGGCCACAGCACCAGCGTAAGCAGGCCCAACCAGCCGCAGATGTTGATCGCATCCGCCTGAGGATGGTTGCGTGCACGTGCGATCGCGCCGGGAAGCCCGCCGAGGCGATAGAGCGCGTAGGCCCCCACGATCGGCATGACGCAGAGGATGATCAGCGTCAACCAATGCAGGAACGGCCCGAACGCCTGAAGCTTGAAATCCACTCAGTCCCCTCCGCTCGCGCCATCAGGCGACCAACTCGAAGTCCGGCAGCTTGAACGTCTTGTTGTTCAAGGCTTCCGTCGGTCCGTAGCACCGCATTGCTGGCAGCGGCCGCTTGCCCGCTGTTGGAATCCAGTTGGATTCGAGGCCATCTGGCGCCTTTGGGCCGGTGTAGATGGTCACGCCCCATCGACGTTCTTCCTCATCTTGTCGAGATCGTAGGACGACAGCGTGGTGCGGTATACTGCCTGGCTACGCGCTCCATGGGCACAAGCGGATAGCCCCAGGCGTACGCCGAAATGCCGAGCTGATATCCATCGGCTTCCAACCCCTTGGCGACGATGTCGGGCGTCGTGGGAGTTGTCAGGAGCTTGTCGGGAAACGCTTCTTCGGCCTTGAGGGATGGTGCCAAGAAGATCGCGGCAATGAAGCAGGGGAGCGGGAGACTTTTCATGGCATTCTCCTCTACGGCGACCACTTGAGATGCGTAAGCCAGAACCGTGGAACTTACATCACGGTGCTTTGGTTCCCTAGCTTGCTTCGCCTAAGTCGCTCGCAGTGCCGGCTGGCACAAAACTGTTATATGCACTTTGTGCCATTGCTCGTTCTGCCGACCAAACGTCCCATATGGGTCATGCGCTCTTTGCTGGAACCTGCAGGGGGCGTTGCAGCTTAAGCAATCAGGGCGTGTCAGATTGTTTCATATATCACGATGCAAATGCACCTCACGGGAGAGGCCAATATGAATCGCTCGGCAGTCAGGATGGTTGCGTTAGCGTTCGCCCTCACGATTTTAGCTGCTATCATACCGACGAAGACGTACGCTCAAGCTCCGGTGACGAGCGACCAGGTCGATGAGAACATCGCTTACGCGATCGGCATGGACGCGGTTTTTTACGGCTTGGCCCCCGTACTAATGCAACTTGGCCTTCGAAGCCAGACTGATGCCGACAAGCCTTATGACAATGCCCAGGCGCCCGTGAATCAGATGGGGCACGCCCGGCGGCTCTACGGTCCCGACGACAAATTCCGTCGTTACCGCGAACAATGACACGCTCTATTCGTTCGCTGGACTGGACTTGTCGAAAGAGCCCGTGGTGTTGACGGTTCCCGATACCAATGGGCGCTATTACATCATGCAGCTTCTCGACGCCTATTCGCGTTCGATCGAAGACATCGGCATCGGCACGCTGGGCGCAAAGGGCGGCACGTTCGCCATCGTCGGCCCCGGTTGGAAGGGAACGTTGCCGCCCGAAATGGTGCAGATCAATTCGCCGACACGGCAGGTCTACGTCATTGGAAGAACCGGAGTTGACAGTGAGAGCGACTTGCCTGCGGCACACGCGGTGCAGGATCAGTATCGGCTGGGGCTGTTGAGCAACTATGCCAAGCCGTTTGCGAAGGTCGAATTGGGACACAAGACGGCCAGCGCCAAAATGGGCTTTCCGACGGCCTTGATTTCTTGGTCCTCGACAGCGCGATGCGCATGAACCCTCTGCCGGAGGACGCGCCGGTCACCGACCAGTTCAGGAGGATCGGCATCGGCCTCGATAAGCCGTTCGACGCGGCGTCACTGTCGGCGCCGACCAAACGCGGACTAACTCGAGCGCTTCAGGACGGAATGGCCGCAGTGCAGCGTGTCGCCAAGGATTCCGGCTCTCGCGTCAACGGCTGGAACATGGAATTCAAAGGCGGCGAATACGGGAACGATTTCCTGCTCCGTTCAGCCATCGGCTATAAGCAGCTCGGGTTGAACAGGCGCTACGCGCGCTCTATCCTAACCGTTACATCGACGCCGACGAAAAGCAGCTTAACGGACAGCACGCCTACACGATCCGATCTGATGGAAAGGTTCCTGTCAAGGCGTTCTGGTCCTTGACCATGTATGACGCCAAGGACCTGTTCATGGTCGAGAATCCCCTTAAGCGCTATTCGATCGGGGATCGAACCAAGGGCGTCAAAACCGAAGCGGATGGAAGTGTGACCCTCTACATTCAAGCCAAATCACCGGGGCCGGACAAGGAATCGAACTGGCTTCCTGCGCCGAACGGCGATTTCTTCCTGCAGATGCGCCTATACGAGCCTGCCGAGCAAGTTTTGAATGGAAGCTATCGGCTCCCACAGGTCACGCGCACGGACAAATGACACACCGCAAAGAGACAACGCACATTCAGTGTCTCCGTTTCGATCTGTTGGGCCACTTGACGCAATAGTTCTGCGTCCGCTGTGGGTCGGAAGTGGCCGCGCTAGATCGGCATGTCCCTTCTACCCTCAGGGAGCAGACGTCAGCAGGCCAACTCGGCATGTATCAAAAGTGCCAAGAGCAGTCGTTGACATTGGTCCACCCATCAATCTGCTGAAGGGCGGGCAACGTTCCGCATTCGGATAAAAGCAGCTACATGTTGCAATGGCGGCCGGCAGTGATGCCGGCCGCCCGCTGACACACTTTGTTACTTGGCATCCAAGCTACGTTGCAGCTTCTCAACCATCTGATCGACGCTGAAGCTGTCAGGTCGCTGGCTCGGCGGAAACTCCTTGAATGTCTGAAGAAACTCGCCGGCTTCCGCCAGCACGCCGTACATAAGGCCGGCATTGTCAAAAACCCAGTCCCAATACGTATTTGATGTGATATCCGCCCGCTCATACGCGTCCGACCGCAGATCGAACAGTTTGGCCAAGCGCAACTTGGTGAACGGTTCGGCCCAAATGCGCATGGTGCCGGTCGCGCGCTGCTCTTCAAAGACAGCCTTCCAGTTTTCGTGCCGTATGGCGACGAGGTCTCCGTCATCATTGAAGTAGATGTATTGCTTGCGCGCGCCATTGGGCTGCTGGCCGGTGAGGTGTGGCAACTGATTGTAACCGTCGAGATGCACTTTGAATGTCTTCGTTCCTGCCTGGTGGCCTTTCAGGAGCTTTTGCTTGATGTCCGGTTCACCCGCTGCTGCCAACAGAGTTGGCATCCAATCGAGGCCACTGAACAACTCGTTGGAAACTGATCCCGCCTGAACCCGTCCCGGCCAGCGGATCATGGCTGGCACGCGGAACGCGCCTTCCCAGTTGGTGTTTTTCTCGCTGCGGAACGGCGTGGTCCCGGCATCGGGCCAGGTGTTTTGATGCGGCCCGTTATCGGTCGTGTAGATTACGATCGTGTTGTTGGCGATGTTGAGGTCGTCCAGAGACTTGAGGATATTTCCGACTACAGCATCGTGTTCGACCATGCCGTCCGCGTATTCGGTCATGGACGTGAGGCCGGGAGCACTGCGGTGCGTCTCCCGCACGTGAGTGCGCGCGTGCATTCGTGTCGAGTTGAACCAACAAAAGAATGGGCGATTGGCTCTGGACTGCCGCTGGATGAAGTCGATAGCGGCCGCCGACGTCTCATCGTCGATGGTTTCCATGCGCTTTCGGGTCAGCGGGCCGGAGTCCTCGATCTTGCCGTCGGCGGACGACTTGATGACACCGCGCGGACCGAACTTCTTTCGGTATTCTGGATCGCGCGGATAGGTGCGCTTCTCCGGCTCTTCTTCGGCGTTGAGGTGATAGAGGTTGCCGAAAAATTCATCGAAACCGTGATTGGTTGGCAGAAACTCGTCGCGGTCGCCGAGGTGGTTCTTGCCGAACTGGCCGGTCGCATAGCCGAGCGGCTTGAGCAACTCGGCGATAGTGGCGTCTCGCGATTGGAGGCCGGCATGTGCGCCCGGAATACCGACCTTGGAAAGACCCGTGCGAAGCGTGCATTGCCCGGTAATAAAGGTCGAGCGACCGGCCGTACAGCTTTGCTCGGCGTAGTAGTCGGTGAACATCATGCCTTCACGGGCGATGCGGTCGATGTTCGGGGTCTTGTAGCCCATAAGGCCGAAGGAATAGGCGCTGATATTGGTCTGGCCGATGTCGTCACCAAAGATAACGAGGATGTTCGGCTTGCCTCCAGAAGGCGCGGCAGCAGGCGCAGCTTTCTGCGCCTGAGCGACAGCTTCTGATGACAAGGTCGCTGCGACGACCAACGTCGTGCTTCCAAGCAACAGATTGCGGCGGTCGAACGTCTTCTTGTTATCGCTCATTCTAACTACTCCCTATGCTTACATGCCCAGTGGAATCGAGGATAAAGCGCAAATCTGACCTCGGTGACGTACATCCGCCCGCTGTGCTGACGGGTAACAGCACCCATTAGGCGCAAGCGTATAAGGACGATATTTTCTCAACAAGGGCGATATGGAACGATCTGGTTTCAAAATGGGACCGGAACAAAATATCGCGTTGGGCGTTCAGGGTCCATCTTCTCGCTCGCGCTCAAAACCGCGCGGGATTCAATCCTGCCAACGCGTGCGTGTCGCGTCGGAAAAATGCGCCGCGCGGCATTCGCCCAACATGTCCGTGTTGGGTCCAACCGCGTCACTTTGGCCGTCGGCCGACTACTTCCGGTCTTTCCCTTAAACGGATGTCAGGGCCAGTGAGCATGTCTCAAACGTGCCAACAACTGACATCTCCGACCCGTTATATGGGCCAGCGCAACAGATGTGCCTCGCTAGTGGAAACGGGCTCAGCCGTTCACTTCAGTCGCACCATCTGTGGCATCTGATAGCTCCCACTGAGGACCGCATCGCTTGGCTGGTACATCCGAAGAATGACGTAGAAATCGCCTTTCGGGGCTGGCAGCCAGTTCACGTTCGCGGCCTGATCGGGTGCGTCGTTTTGCACCGCAATGGTGATCGACCCATTCGCCGCCTTCTTCAGTCCTGCGGTGTCTGTGCCAACCTTGTACCGCTTGATCGGATTTTCCACGAGCAACTTGTCGGAGGCATTGTACATGGTGAGTGACCAGAACGCGTCGACAGGCGGCTCCTTGTCCAGCTTCACAACATATTTGTTTGCCCCGTTAAGTGTCTGGCCGTCGGCGTCGGTGTAGCGTACCGGATACATCGCTTCCCGCTCGCCGTTGCCTCCGAGATAGGGACCAGCCACCAGGGATCGCATCGGATAGTTGAAGCCGAAATTGTCGAGACCGGTAACCCAAGTCCAGCCGTTGCGTACGCTTGCGGCACTGGCCATGGATGAAATCACGACTGCTGGCCCATCGGCGAGCGCCCGCACCAGACCCTTGCGCATGTCCGGAGAGAGCTTGCTCTCGTCAAACCCATCCTTCGTGAGGCCGATCCGCGCAAACTGACCAAATAGCGCTGCATCGACCGGTTTGATTGGATCTCGACTTCAGCGCAAACGCAAGCTCCTTCAAGAAGCCAAGCTCATCACCTTTGGTTGCTGGCAGCGGAGGAAGCATCGGCGATTTCGCGTTGCCGCTCGCAGGCTCCAGTTTGAACTTCTTCTGCAGCTCCAGGACGGACTCTACTGGTTCGCCTTGTGCGATGCGCAGGCGTCCCCAAAGCCAAACCTTATTCGTCGAAACGTCGAGACGCTTCGCGTCCGTCGGAACCGCGCCCTTCCAGCCCGGAGGCACCAGGACATAGCGTCCTGCCTTCGTGCCCCGTGCGGCGGCCGATATAATGTTCAAGCTCTTGGTACATATCGAAAACATTGATGACATAATATCGGTCGCCGGTGTCAGGTACCGACAGAATGAAGGGTTCATCGAGTACGACGACCGCGCTCATATAGAATGTGTCGTTGTTGGCGGTCGGCATGTCCTTGGCTGAGGGCGTCGCAAGCTCGTGCGCCAAGCCGATCTTGTTGACGGGCGCGCGATAGCTGGTGGCAGGAACACCCGAGGAAATGTCCGAATAATCCCGGACCACGCGCTCCATCCGAACCAGAGGATAGCCCCAAGTGTATGCCGAAAGGCCCAACTGATAGCCGTCAGCCTCAAGCCCCTTTGCAATTACTGCTGGGCTGCCGGGTGTCGTTAGCAGGGCATCGTCGAATTGTTCGGCGCTCATGGCGACCGAACTGTAGAGCGAAAGAAGTCCGAACAGCACAGTACCGATCGAATGGCGGATGAGGCTTTTCATTTCTTTCTCCCATACAACTCCGACAGAGGAGAACAAACATGCGCGTACCCCGTTCCGCAACCCAACGGCGATTTCGGCCGAAAGCTGGCGGCTTCGGGTCAATCGCTACACGGGCGACCCGCGGCAAGTCCGGCCATGTCCGCTATGCCTCCGAAAGCGGAAGTAAATTCAGAGCACTAGCGGCTTCGCTAGAGGCCGGTGCGGATTGACGGCGCTCCCCCGGAAGTCATTCAAGCTTCGGAGCCTGAATCATGCGCTGCGAATTCAGCGAACATGAGTGGACCGCCATTAAGCCGATGTTGCCGAACAAGCCGCGCGGTGTTCGGCGGGTAGATGACCGCCGCGTGCTCGGTGGCATTGTTTGGGTCCTGCGTTCAGGTGCGCCATGGCGCGACCTGCCGGCGACCTATGGTCCCCGCACGACTTGTTACAATCGCTTCGGTTGGTGGATGATGGTCTTGTCTCGCTGATTTGCCCGACGTGTCAAATGTCTTCGGCACCTGGCGAGTGCCGGCTACTGTGCATGGGGTTGTTTTCAATATTTTGGCTGGGAGCGCCGAGGCTCCTCCGTGTCCTTTCCGCCGCCTCCGGAAGGCTGCATCATCCGATCGCGGATGATGCGACGGCGCGTGGCTTGGAAGCGTCGCCCTACTTCCAGCGGCTTGAGAATCTTCACCAGCTCGCCGTGCACATATTCATTCCCGCAGATCACATGCCCCGTCTTCAGCGGGTCGTCATCTCCCTCGATGCCGGAGATGGTCCCGCCGGCTTCGCGCACCATGATTTGTCCGGCAGCGATGTCCCAGGGCTGCAGGTTGCGTTCCCAATAGCCGTCGAGGCGGCCGGCGGCGACGAAGGCGAGGTCGAGGGGAGGCCGCGCCGAACCGGCGCAGGCCCGCGACCTTGTTCTGGATGCCGGCCATCTCTTTCAACGCGAGTTCATGGTCGCCGCGGCCGATATGCGGCAGGCCGCAGGCGATCACGCATTCATCGAGCTTGCGGCGGCCGGCGACGCGCAGCCGCTGGTCATTGAGGAATGCGCCCTTGCCGCGCTCGGCGATGTAGAGCTCGTCATTGGCGGGATTGTAGATCACGCCCGCGATGATGGTGCCCTCGCGCTGCAGGCCGATCGAGATCGCGAATTGCGGGATGCCGTGCAGGAAGTTGGTGGTGCCGTCGAGCGGATCGACGATCCAGGTGTGGGTCTTGTCGGCACCCTCGCGGTTGCCGCCTTCCTCGCCGATGAAGCCGTAACCCGGCCGCGCCTTGGCGAGATCCTGGTACAGCATTTCCTCGGCGCGCTTGTCGGCCAGCGTCACGAAGTTCGCGGGTCCCTTCAGCGACACCTGCAGATGCTCGATCTCGCCGAGATCGCGCTTGAGGGTTGCGGCCGGCGCGGCGCGGCTTTCACCATGACGTTGATAAGGGCCGAATACAGCATGATGTGAAAGCTTGTGGAGTTAGGAGGAAAACCGCCCAATGCGGTCAGGAGGCAAGGACTGGGTGCCCTGCTGATCTGCCGCCGTCAAGGCGTCATTTGCCGGCGGTTCCGATCCACTTGCGCGCCGCCGCTTCGGCCTTGGCGCGATCTTCGGGGCTGATCTCCGAGAGCCTTTCGTCTAGCTCCGGGTCACCTTTTCCCGCGGTTTTGGCGACAATGTGCCATTTAAACCCCTCGATCTTGTCCATCGGCGCACCCTGTCCGGTCACCAGCACGCGGGCGAGGCGGTTCTGTGCGATCGGGCTGTTCTGCCCGTGCTGCCTTGCGCAACAGTGCGACCGCCGCCGGCTGGTTCTTCGGCGTACCGGTGCCGTTATAGAGCGCGATGGCATATTCGACCTCGGCGTCGACGTTGTCGGCGAGCGAAGCCGCTTGCAGCAGGCGTACTGCCCTGTCGAGGTCCTTCGGAACGCCGGTGCCCTCCTTGTAGAAGGTTGCCAGCGCATATTGCGCTTCCGGATTGCCTTCATCGGCGGCGAGGCGCAGCAGTTCGGCGGCGCGATTGACGTCCTGTGGCAGCGTCTGGCCGTCGAGGTAGAGCAGCGCCAGATTGTAGGCCGCCTTCGGGTTGCCGAGTTTGGCCGCGGAGGCCAGCAGCTTGACGGCCTGCTCGCGGTTGGTGGCGCCGCCGCGGCCGGAAAGCCGCATCATCGCGAGCGCGAACATGCCCCTCGCGGTCGCCGGCGTCGGCGGCGCGCTGGTACCATTCAGCGGCCTTCGCATAGTCGCGCTTGATGCCGAGCGCGTTGGCGTAGAGCTCGCCCAGCATCGTCATCGCCTTCGGGTCGCGGGCATACTGCGCGCGCGTGGTCGCGAGGTCGAACGCCGTCTTGTAGAGGCCGCGCTGATAGGCGCCGTAGACGAGGTCGGCATTGGGATCTTCGAAGGCCGGCGTCGGCGAAGGGGAGGGCACAGGCGACGGGGTCGCTGCCGGCTTGGTCGTTGCCGCCGGCTTCGGTGTCGCGGCAGGTTTCTGCGCCGCGGCCGGCGCCTTTGGTTTGGGCGTTTCCTTGGTCGTTTCTTTGGGCGTCTCTTTCTTCGCAGCCGGTGGGCTCGCTTGCGCCTGCGGGTCGGGCGGTGTCAGCGAGATCTGCGCGGAGGAGCTGGTCACCGCCACCAGCAAGGAAGCGACGATCGATATGGGACGCAGGAGTTGCATGTCCGGCGTTATCCCTGTCCAGCCTTGGCTGTCCCGAGCGCCGCTTCATGCGCCTGCCGGATCGCCTGCCCGGCGTCGATCAGCGCCGCCTTGGCCACGCGGGTCGGCCCAGATGAAATCGCCGACCAGGACAAAATCTGCGCCGGAGCCTGCGAATTCGACGCCTCCTCGCGCGAGACGGCAAAGCCTATGCAAGGCGGCTCGAACAATTCATCCCACCATTGCAGGCGCTCGGCAATCGCCTCGAGCGAGGGCCGCTGTCCGTGTGCATCGGGCTCGCCGAACAGCACGTAATCCGCGCCCAGCTCGCCCGCGGCCATGGAATCGTGCCGTGTGGCGAGGCCGCCGACGCCGGCAATACGGTCGGGCTTCAGCGACGGCAAGGCGTCTTCCATCGCCGCTAAGCCGGTCAGATGCGCGCCATCGGCGCCGCCCTGCGCTACCAGTTCGACATGGCCGTCGAGCAGCAGTGCCGCGCCGGCATTCTGCACCGCGGGCGCAAGCGCTTTCACGCGCGAGATCATGGTGCGCTGGTCGGTCTCCTTCAGCCGCACCAGCACGGCCGCCACGTCGGCCGCTGCCAGTAATTCCGGAAGGCTCGCCGCAAGCTGCGACGGATCGTCCACCTCGGGCGTCGCGAGATAAAGCCGCGGCGCCGGGCGCGGCGGAACAGGTTTGTTGGCCAAGTCTAGGCGACCTTCTTTTCCAGGCCGGTTTCCCACTCGCCCTGGCTCGCCAGCGCATTCATCCGCGCACGGTGGGTGAAGGCGCGCTGGCCCGCGGCGATGTTCTCGGGCCGGCCCGACCAGGCCTTTGCGGCGCCGCCTGCATCGCGCGGCCATAGGAGAACGTCAGCCGCCAGGGCAGGCCGCCGATCCGGTTCATGGCGTTCAGATGCGCGGTTGCGTCTTCGTCGGATTGTCCGCCGGAAAGAAAAGCGATGCCGGGCACCGCCGCCGGAACGCACGCCTTCAGGAGGCGGACGGTCTTCTCGGCGACTTCCTCAACCGACGCCTGCTTCGGGCTCTTCTTGCCCGAGACCGCCATGTTGGGCTTCAGGATCATGCCTTCCAGTTCGACGCGCTGGACCCGCAATTCCTGGAATGTCTTGTTCAGCACGCGCTGGGTGACGTCATAGCAGCGGTCGATGTCGTGATCGCCATCCATCAGCACTTCCGGCTCGACGATGGGAACGATCTGCGCCGCCTGGCACAGCGCCGCGTAGCGCCAGCGCGTGCGCATTAGCATGGATCGCGGTCATGCTCGGAATGTCGCTGCCGATATCGATCACGGCGCGCCACTTCGCAAAGCGGGCGCCGCGCTCGTAATATTTCTTCAGGCGTTCGGCGAGCTTGTCGAGGCCGGCGGTGACGAGTTCGCCGGGGCATTGCGGCAGGGCCTGCGTTCCCTCATCGACCTTGATGCCGGGGATCGCGCCTGATTGCTCGATCAGTTTGATCAGCGGCGTGCCATCCTTGGCGTCCTGCCCAGATGGTCTCGTCGTAGAGGATGACGCCCGAGACGTATTTGCTCATCGCCTCGGTGGAGCGAAACAGCATTTCACGGTAGTCGCGGCGCGTCTCCTCGGTCGATTGACCTTGATGGCGTCGAAGCGCTTCTTGATCGTGCCGGAGGATTCGTCGGCGGCGAGAATGCCCTTGCCTGGGGTAACCATGGCGAGGGCAACCTTGTTGAGGTCAGCGAGATTCATGGGAACGTCTCCAGAAACATCATGCCCTTGCGCACCAAAATAGGCGGTTCTCGGGCAATTGCCTAGAAAACGTTCGTCGCACCGGGGGCGTTTGCAGGGCGGTACCGGTCAGGCGACCCGCGGGTCAAGTTCGCCCTTGGTGTAGCGCTTGGCCATTTCGGCCGTCGTCAGCACCTTCTTGATCTTGCTGGCCTGGCCCGCGGTGTTGAATTCCTGCAGCCGCTGCTTGCATAGCTTGGCCATGGCTTCCATGGCCGGCTTCAGATATTTGCGCGGATCGAACTCTTCCGGATTGTCCTTCAGAACTTTACGGATCTGTCCGGTCATCGCCATGCGGTTGTCGGTGTCGATGTTGATCTTGCGCACGCCGTTCTTGATGCCGCGCTGAATCTCGGAAACCGGCACGCCCCAAGTCGGCTTCATCTTGCCGCCATTGGCGTTGATGATCTCCTGCAGCTCCTGCGGCACCGAGGACGAGCCATGCATCACCAGATGCGTGTTCGGCAGCTTGCGATGGATTTCCTCGATCACGTTCATGGCGAGGATGTCGCCGTCCGGCTTGCGGGTGAACTTGTAGGCGCCGTGCGAGGTGCCCATCGCGATCGCCAGCGCGTCGACCCTGGTCTCCTTGACGAACTTCACGGCTTCATCGGGGTTGGTGAGCAGCTGGTCGTGCGACAGCTTGCCTTCGGCGCCGTGGCCATCTTCCTTGTCGCCCATGCCGGTCTCGAGCGAACCGAGCACGCCGAGTTCGCCTTCCACCGAGATGCCGCCGAGATGGGCCATATTGGTGACGGTTTTCGTCACCTCGACGTTGTAGTCCCAATCGCCGGGGGTTTTGCCGTCAGCCTTTAGCGAGCCGTCCATCATCACCGAGGTGAAGCCGGCCTGGATCGCGGTCATGCAGGTCGCCGGCTCGTTGCCGTGATCGAGATGCACGCAGACCGGAATCTGCGGATAGATTTCGGTGACGGCGTCCATCATGTGCTTGAGCATGACGTCGTTGGCGTAGGAGCGGGCGCCGCGCGAGGCCTGGATGATGACGGGCGCGTCGAGCGAGGACGCCGCCTCCATGATCGCCAGCGCCTGTTCCATGTTGTTGATGTTGAAAGCCGGCACCCCGTAATCGTGCTCTGCCGCGTGATCGAGCAGTTGACGCAAGGTAATGCGAGCCATCCTTATTCTCCTGTCTTTGCGGCGCCCGGGGCGTCCGATCTGAAGCCGATCTAGCGTAGTTTTAGAACCTCGACGCCCGGCAGCGGCTTGCCTTCCATCCACTCGAGAAACGCGCCGCCTGCAGTCGAAACATAGGAAAAATCGCCCGATACGCCGGCCTGGTTCAGCGCCGCGACAGTGTCGCCGCCACCGGCGACCGAGATCAGTTTCTTGGCCTTGGTTCGTTCGGCGGCGTGCCTCGCCGCCACCATGGTGCCGCGGTCGAACGGGGTCATTTCGAACGCCCCGAGCGGGCCGTTCCAGACCAGCGTTGCGGCGTCGTCGATCGCAGCGTGAATCCGCGCGATCGACTGCGGGCCGACGTCGAGGATCATGCCGTCGGCCGGAATGGCGTCGAGCCCATAGGCATGCGACGGCGAATTGGCCGCGAAATGATAGGCGACCACGGCATCGACCGGCAGGATGATGGCGCAGTTCGCCGCGTTGGCCTTTTCCACGATGCGCAGCGCGGTCGCGGCAAGATCTTTCTCCGCCAGCGACTTGCCGACGCCGACGCCCTGCGCATGCAGGAACGTGTTGGCCATGCCGCCGCCGATGACGAGCGCGTCGACCTTGCTGACGAGGTTTTCCAGGAGATCGATCTTGGTCGAGACCTTGGCGCCGCCGATGATCGCGATCACAGGTTTGGTCGGCGCTTCCAGCGCCTTGCTCAAGGCGTCTAGCTCGGCCTGCATGGTGCGGCCGGCATAGGCGGGCAGCTTGTGGCCGAGGCCTTCGGTCGTGGCATGCGCGCGGTGCGCCGCGGAGAATGCGTCGTTGACCCAGATGTCGCCGAGCTTTGCCAGCTCCGCCACGAAGGCTGGATCGTTCTTCTCCTCTTCTTTGTGGAAGCGGGTGTTCTCCAGGTAGAGGATGTCGCCGTCCTTCATGGCGGCGACCGCTTTGGCGGCGGCCTCGCCGATGCAGTCATCGGCGAAGGCGACCGGCTTGTTGATGACTTGGCCGAGTGCCGCGGCGACGGGCTTGAGCGAATCCTTGGCGTCGCGTCCCTTTGGCCGGCCGAAATGGGCGAGCAGGATGACCTTGCCGCCCTTGCCGGAAATCTCGGTGATGGTCGGCGCGACGCGCTCAAGCCTTGTCGCATCGCTGACGCGGCCGTTCTCCATGGGCACGTTGAGGTCGACGCGCAGCAGCACGCGCTTTCCCTTCACGTCGACGTCATCGAGGGTGCGGAATGATTTTGTCATCGGAGGTCTCGCGCGGCCCATCCTTCGAGACGCCTCGCTGCGCGAGGCTCCTCAGGATGAGGTATTCCCCTCATGGTGAGGAGCGCGCCTCTTCGGCGCGCGTCTCGAACCATGAAGTGTTAAGAGCTTACAGCAGCTTCCCCATCGCGACGGCGGTGTCCGACATGCGGTTGGAGAAACCCCATTCATTGTCGTACCAGGACATCACGCGCACCAGCGTGCCGTTCTGCACCTTGGTCTGGTCCATGTGGAACGTGGACGAGTGCGGATCGTGGTTGAAGTCGATCGAGACGTTGGGCGCGGTGGTGTAGCCAAGGATGCCCTTCATCTGCTGTTCCGAAGCACGCTTCATCGCTTCGTTGATTTCCTTCACGTCGGTCTTGCGCGTAGCTACGATCTTGAGGTCGACCACCGAGACGTTCGGCGTCGGCACGCGGATCGCAACGCCGTCGAGCTTGCCTTGAAGCTCCGGCAGCACCAGGCCGATCGCCTTGGCCGCACCGGTCGAGGTCGGGATCATCGACATCGCCGCCGCGCGGCCGCGATAGAGGTCGCTGTGCAGGGTGTCGAGCGTCGGTTGGTCGCCGGTATAGGCGTGGATCGTGGTCATGAAGCCGGTCTCGATGCCGACGGTGTCGTGCAGCACCTTGGCGACCGGCGCCAGGCAATTGGTGGTGCAGGAACCGTTGGAAACGACCAGATGGTCCTTGGTCAGCTTGTCGTGATTGACCCCGAACACGATGGTCGCGTCTGCGCCGTCAGAGGGCGCCGAAACCAGCACACGCTTGGCGCCGGCGGTGAGATGCGCGACGGCCTTGGCCTTGGCGCTAAAGATGCCGGTGCATTCCAGCGCGATGTCGACGCCGAGTTCCTTCCACGGAAGCTTTGACGGATCGCGTTCGGCGGAAACCTTGATCTTGCCGTTGCCGAGGCTGATCGAGTCGCCGTCGACGGTGACGGTGCCGGGGAAACGGCCGTGCACGGAATCGAAGCGCAGCAGATGGGCATTGGTCTCGACCGGGCCAAGATCGTTGATCCCCACCACCTCGATATCCTTGCGGCCGGACTCGGCGATGGCACGCAGCACATTGCGGCCGATACGGCCAAACCCGTTGATCGCGACCCGGATTGCCATGCTCGTTTCTCCTCTAAATAGCTAATTCCGACCCCGTGGGAAGCTTCCCGCGGTGGTGCTGACGGCGGATCGCCCGGTTCTGCCGGGCGAGGACGGACAAGATAGAGGTTACCTAGTCCTTTTTCCGGGCAAGCTCAACCGTCACCCCAGGCGCTTCAGGGCAGCGTTCACCGCGGCCTCAGCGGTAATTCCGAAGTGCTTGAAAAGGTCCTTGGCAGGCGCACTGGCGCCGAAACCGTGCATGCCTACGAATTCACCATCCGGGCCGATCACGGCGTCCCAGCCCCAGCGCACCGCAGCCTCGATGGCGATCTTGACCGGGGCATTGCCGATAATGGCCTTGCGGCGGTCCGCCGGCTGCGCCAGCAGCAGTTCGAGCGAGGGCACCGAGACCACCCGCGACGCAAAGCCGCGCTCGGCCAGTTGCTTCTGGGCGGCCACCGCGATTTCGACCTCGGAGCCCGAGGCGAACAGCGACACTTTTGCCTCGCCCTGGGCGGGAACCAGCTCGTAGGCGCCATGGGCGCAGGGATTGTCGTTCGGCGCATTGGTGCGCAATTGCGGCAAGTTCTGGCGGGTCAGCGCCAGTACCGTCGGGCCGTCGACACGGTTGAGCGCGAGCTCCCAGCATTCCGCGACTTCGACGGCGTCGCAGGGGCGGAACACGCGCATATTGGGAATGGCGCGCAAGGCGGCGAGATGCTCGACCGGCTGGTGCGTCGGCCCGTCTTCGCCGAGTCCGATCGAATCATGGGTCATCACATAGACGACGCCGGTGCCCATCAGCGCGGCCAGTCGCATCGCAGGCCGCGCATAGTCGGTGAAGATCAGGAAGGTGGCGCCGTTCGGCGCGAAGCCGCCATGCAGGAAGATGCCGTTCATGGCCGCAGCCATGCCATGCTCGCGGATGCCGTAGTGGATGAAGCGGCCCTTGGGCGTCTTGGCCGAAAACGCCACCGCGGATTTCGCCTTGTTGTTGTTGGAGCCGGTAAGATCGGCGGAGCCTGCGAGGAACTCCATCGGCATGGCGGCTGCGATCGCCTCGATCGCGGACTCGGACGATTTCCGCGTGGCGACATTCTGCGGCGTTTCCAGCAGCGCCTTCTTGTGGGCCCGGAGCGCCTTCGCCAGCGAAGCCGGCCGCTCGTGCCGCATGCGCCGCTCGAACTCCGCGCGCTTGCGGTTGCCGAGTTCGGCGAATCGGCCTTCCCATTCCTGGCGCGCGACGGCGCCGCGGCTGCCGGCGGCGCGCCAGGCCTTCAGGACATCGTCAGGCACCGAGAAGGTTTCCAGCGAAATGCCGAGCTTCTCCTTGGCGCCCTTGAGTTCGTCGGCGCCGAGCGCCTCGCCATGGGCTTTAGCCGTGCCGGCCCGGGTCGGCGCGCCATAGCCGATGGTGGTCTTGCAGGCGATCAGCGACGGCTTGTTGGATTTCTGGGCGCGGGTGATCGCAGCTGCAATGGCCTTCGGATCCTGGCCGTCGATCAGTTCAGCCGCCCAGCCCGCGGACTTGAAGCGCTTCACCTGATCGACCGAATCGGCGAGCGAGGTCGGACCGTCGATCGAGATGCCGTTGTCGTCATACAGCACGATCAGCTTGTTGAGCTTCCAGTGACCCGCCATGGCGATCGCCTCCTGCGACACGCCTTCCATCAGGTCGCCGTCGGAGGCGAGCACATAGGTGTGATGGCCGACCACCTTCTTGCCGAATTCGGCAACCAGCATCTTTTCAGCAAGCGCCATGCCGACCGACGTGGCGATGCCTTGGCCGAGCGGACCGGTGGTGGTCTCGACACCGCTGGTCTCGAAGTTTTCCGGATGCCCCGGCGTCTTGGAGCCGAGCTGGCGAAAATTCTTGATCTGGTCGAGCGTCATGTCCTTGTTGCCGGTCAGGTACAGCAACGCATACAGCAGCATGGAGCCGTGGCCAGCCGACAGCACGAAGCGGTCGCGGTCCGGCCAGCTCGGATCAGTGGCGTCGAATTTGAGGAACTGCGTGAACAATACGGTCGCGATGTCGGCGGCGCCCATCGGCAACCCTGGATGGCCGGATTTCGCCTTTTCGACGGCGTCCATGGCGAGCCCACGGATCGCATTGGCCATACGGGTATGATCGACCTGCGTCATGATGAAAATCCGCCTGAAATGAGGTGCTTGGTTGCGGGTATGTACCGGGCGAATCGCCTCAATACGGGGGGCAAGGGAAAGTTCGGGCTGGATAGCACCTCAATCCCTTGAGTCCAAGGCGAGGAAACGCCCTTCCAGTGCGAAAAGTTGCTTATGGCATGACCCTCGGACCCGAAGGGCCGCGTTAGCGCAACGTGGGTTCCGGCCTTCCCTCGCGACAAACGCGGTACGCGTTTGCGCGGAGGTCATACCCGATCACAGCGCTGGATCGGGGTGACCGGTCACCCCGATCTAGCAGTGCATAGCTTCCCGTCGGCGTTGCGCTCGGCTCGCTTGCCACGTAAATTTCGTGCTCTAACCGCTTGCCGAACCGCCAATTTTGCTGCTGTGCGGCTGGCCCATCCAAGGTGCGCGCTGTCTCTCATGAGCGATCGTCACGCCAACGGGTCCGGTAATGCCGAGCCGGTCTATGCCGACATCGACGCCGCAACGCGGCGCCTGATGATGGCACTCGATGCCCTCGAAGCTGCAGCCGAGCGAAGACGCGACGCCGATCGCGACGAGAATGAATTGGCGAGCCGGATCCAGGCGCTCGGCGCCGATCGGTCGCGGCTCGCCGACGAACTCGACGGCTCGCTGGTCAAGACACGGCGGCTTGAGCGCACCAACCGCGAGATCGCCGAAAAACTGGATGCTGCGATCGGCACCATTCGTGCGGTGCTCGATACCGGAGAGGGCGAATGAGCCACATCAACGTCACCATCAACGGCCGGCAGTATCGCATGGCCTGCGAGGAAGGTCAGGAAGTACGGCTCCTGAAGCTTGCCGAAAGCATGGAAACGCGTGTTGGCGAATTGCGCGGCAAGTTCGGCGAAATCGGCGACGCGCGTCTCACGGTGATGGCGGCGCTCACCGTGTGCGACGAACTGCTCGACGCCAACGCGCGCATCCGGGCGCTGGAGGATGAGCTGGAGACCTTGCGCAATGTTCGCGTCGCGGCCGCCGATCGCGCCAAGGCGACGCAGATCGCGGTCGCCAACGCGCTCAATTCCGCCGCCGACCGCATCGAAAAGACCACACAGGTACTAAACCGAACCATCGGCAGTGGCGTCGCGATTGGCTGATGCGCGCGTAACCGCTGGCGGATTCGGTCCGTAGCGCTTACATTGAGGCTGCGAAGCTGCGTCGTGCGTCAGGAGCCATATATCCCCGGGGCCTTATCGATCCTTTAGGGAACTGTCCCTGGCCGGGTCCGTGGACCCGGACATATGGTGCCCACCTACTTTCGTAGGGAACTCCGGGATCGAGTGCTTCAACGGCGATCGCGGCTTCGCACTTTTGTTTTTGTCTGTTGTTTTTGTCTGTGAGTTTGTTTCCGAAGTTTTTCGGTGCCGTCTGCTGCGGCGTGCCCAGCGTAGCCCGGATGGAGCGAAGCGCAATCCGGGAGAGGGTCTGTTTGTTGCGAGATGGTCCCCGGATTTCGCTGCGCTCCATCCGGGCTACGCTTGCGTCGGAATACGGATCATTCATCGCATGACGGCAATCCCATCCAAAGCAGATCTCCGCACCGCCGTACTGGCAAAGCGCGATGCGTTGAGTGACGAGCAGCGCGCCGCGGCGGCGCAGGCCATGGCCAAGCGCGGCCTGCCGTTCGCGATCGAGCCGGGCTTGGTTGTCTCCGGGTACTCGCCGATCCGCAGCGAGATCGATCCGTCGCCGTTGATGCGGAAGCTCGCCGAACACGGCGCGAAGCTGGCGCTGCCGGCGGTAATGTCGCGCGGCAAGTCGCTTGCCTTTCGTGCCTGGTCGCCTGACGACCGGCTGATGCTTGGGCCGCTCGGCATCCTCGAGCCGTCGCCCGCGGCCGCCGAGCTCGTTCCAGACATCATGCTGATTCCGCTGGCGGCGTTCGATCGCGAAGGCCACCGCATCGGCTATGGCGCCGGACATTACGACTATACGCTCGCCCACCTACGCAAAGCGAAGGCCATCACGGCCGTTGGCGCCGCATTCTCCTTGCAGGAAATAAAAGCTGTTCCTGCGCTGCCGCACGACGTAGCGCTGGATTATGTGCTAACGGAAAAGAAAGTGTTCAATTTCCGGAGCTGAATTTTGCGTATTCTTTTCGTCGGTGACGTGGTCGGCCGGGCAGGGCGCACCGCAATCTCGGAATATCTGCCCGGTATGGTCAGAGACTGGCAACTCGACCTCGTTGTCGTCAACGGTGAGAACTCAGCCGGCGGCTTCGGCATCACCGAGGCGATCTATCAGGAATTCCTCGACGCCGGCGCGGATGCGATCACGCTCGGCAATCACGCCTGGGATCAGCGCGAGGCGCTGGTGTTCATCGAGCGCGCGCCGAAGCTGGTCCGTCCCGCCAATTTCCCAAAGGGCACGCCCGGCCGCGGCGCGGCGCTGGTCGATACCAAGAACGGCAAGCGGGCGCTGGTCGTCAACGCCATTGGCCGTGTCTTCATGACACCGTTCGACGACCCCTTCGCGACCCTCAACCGCGAACTCGAGGCCTGTCCGCTGCGCGAGGCGGCGGACGCGATCGTGGTCGATTTCCATGGCGAGGCATCGAGCGAGAAGCAGGGCATCGGCTTCTTCTGCGACGGCCGCGCCAGCCTCGTCGTCGGCACGCATACTCATGTGCCGACCGCCGATCATCAGATTCTGGCCGGCGGCACCGCCTACATGACCGATGCCGGCATGACCGGCGACTATGATCTGATCATCGGCATGCAGAAGGAAGAGCCGTTGCGGCGTTTTACGACGGGCATTCCGTCTGGCCGCTTCGAAGCAGCGGCCGGCGTGGCGACACTCAGCGGCGTTGCGGTCGAGACCGATGACGCTACCGGCCTCGCGCTGCGCGTCGCGCCGGTGCGGGCCGGCGGCAGGCTCGAACCGGCAGTGCCGAGGTTTTGGGTCTGAAAAGATAGGATGGTAATGCTGAGGCTGCTTGTTGTCGCGCTCGCGGTTTTTCTTGCCAGTGCGGCCGATGCTCAAACCCTCACCCAGCGGCCCGTTTCGCAAGGAGCGGTTACGCCTGCCGACATGACGGAGCGGCTGGAGAAGGCCGCCGGGCGGACCAGGGAGAGTGCGCCGAAGGGCGCGGCGCGGGGGTCGTCGATCGATTTCTGCTGGCCGTCGAGCGCTGACGAGTATCAGGAGATCGGCAAGTACGTGCTGGTGCTGGTCAGCGTGGTCACCCAGGACGCCGCGGAACTGCCGTTGCGCCGCGTCTATGTGACCGTGAACGGCGAGCAAACCGAACTGATCAGGCTCTCAAGTCAGCGCAGCGGGGTGAAGGAGGGATCGACGACGTTCTCGATCCTTGGCCCTTTTCGTGAAGATGGATTCTACGCCGCGCCAGCGGGTCTGATGATGAGCGACGGCTATCTGCAGGCCGACTTCGCCATCAAGCGCGACAATTTCAATCTCTACAAACTGCCGGGCACGCCGCCGGACTTCATCAAGGCGGACAATAACCCGATGCCGGCAAAGGATGCAGCGCCGAACATGCCGGCGCTGAAGGCGCTGTTGCAGCGCGAATATCAGGGCTTTGAACTGCCGGCGAGCCTGCGATAGCCGTCTCCGGCCTGCGCAAGCCCTGACGGCTTCATTCAAACTGAACCACCTTGTCCAGCGTGATGGGCAGATCGCGCACGCGCTTTCCGGTGGCATGGTAGACCGCGTTGGCGATTGCCGCCGCCACGCCGACGATGCCGATCTCGCCGAGGCCCTTGATGCCGAGCGGATTGACGGTCTCGTCGGGTTCATCGACGAAGATGACCTTGATGTCGTGCACGTCGGCATTAACCGGCACGTGGTATTCGGCGATGTTGGCGTTCATGACGCGTCCGAAACGATGATCGAACAGCGTTTCCTCGTGCAGCGCCATGCCAATGCCCCACACCACGCTGCCCATGACCTGGCTATGGGCGGTCTTTGGGTTTAGGATGCGCCCGGCCGCGACCGCGTTGACGACGCGGGTGACGCGGATGACACCAAGTTCTTCGTCCACCTTGACCTCCGCGAAGATGGCCGAGTGGACGTTGCGCGCATGAGATTTGTCTTCCGTGAAAGCGTTGGTTTCCTCTCGCGCGATACGATCGAGCTTGCCGTGCTGCATGATGCTTGCGATCGACATGGCGCGGCTCGCATCCCGCTGGCTCACGATCTTGCCATCCATCAGCACGACGTCGTCCACATCAGCGCCCGCGAGCGGCGAATCTTTCATGCGATTGGCGAGCTCCAGCAGTTCGCTGCGAACGGCGTGCGCCGTCGTCGCGATGGCGTTGCAGACCGAGGCCGCGATCCACGATCCGCCCTCCAGCGGACAATCTGGCAGCGTCGAATCGCCGAGCTTGACGCTGATGTTGTCGATCGGCAGGCCGAGCATGTCGGCCGCGACCTGCGCCATGATGGTATACGTCCCGGTGCCGATGTCGGAGGCCGCGGTCGCCACCTCGGCATGTCCATTGGCGGTCAGCACGATGCGGACCGCGGCCGGCATTTGCAGGGCTTCCCACACGCCGGTCGCCATCCCCCAGCCGACCAGGTCGCTGCCGTCGCGCATCGAGCGCGGTTCAGGTTTGCGCCTGTCCCAACCGAACGCCACCGCACCTTGCCGGTAGCATTCGCGCAGTTGCTTGCTGGAATAAGGAACGTCCGCGTTCTGGTCGCGGTCGGAGTAGCATTGCAGGCGCAACTGCACCGGATCGATCTTGAGCGCGACGGCCAGTTCGTCCATCGCGCATTCGAGCGCATAGACGCCCGTCGCAGCGCCCGGCGCGCGCATGTCGCAGGAGGTTGGAACGTCCAGCGGCGCCAGCCTGTGCACGAATTTCGTGTTGGGGCTCTTATAGAGCAGGTCCGCCCAGCCGGTATCGTTGCGGGAGAATTCCTCGAACTGCGAGGTGGTGGCGATCGCCTCGTGCATGATGGCGTCGAGCGTGCCGCCGGGCTTGGCGCCGAGCGCGAGACGTTCGATCGTCGCCGGCCGGTAACCCAGCCCATACATCTGCTGCCGGTCCAGTACGACGCGCACCGGGCGTTTCAGCGCGCGCGCCGCCAGCACGGCGAGCACGACCTGGTATTGCGGGCGCAGGCCTGCGCCGAAGCCGCCGCCCATATAGGGGGACAGCACGCGACTTCGTCCGGCTGCATCTCGAACACGCCGCAGAGATATCGCTGCACGTTCTGCACGCCCTGCGTCTTGTCGTACACCGTGAGCTTGCTGCCGTCCCAAATCGCTGTCGAGGCAAACAACTCCATCGGATTGTGGTGCTCGGTCGGGATGAAGTATTCGGCCTCGTGGCGCACGCCGGCCGCCGCAAAGGCTTTTTCGAAATTGCCGCGAGGCTTCTCGGGTTTCTCGATGGCAAACGCCTTGTCGCGCTCGGCATATAAATCAGTGACGTGCACTTCGTTCTGGTATTCGACCCGAACCAGTGAGGCGGCGAAACGCGCTGTTTCCCAATCCTCGGCCAGCACGATCGCTATCGGTTGTCCGTTGAACAGGATCCTGTCGTCGTAGAGCGGGCGGTACGGCGACCCCTTTTCCGGCGCGACGTCGTCCTTGTAGGCGTCGTCAGTCTTCGCCATCTTGGGACGGTTTTGATGGGTCAGGACGTCGATCACGCCCGCGACGCCCAGCGCCTGGCTGGTATCGATACGGCTGACGCGTCCCTTCGCAATGGTCGATCCAACGACATGGCCGTGAACGAGGCCGGGGACGTTGAACTCGCCGGCATATCTGGCCTCGCCGGTGACCTTGGCCCTTCCGTCGACGCGAGATGTTGCTGATCCGATATAGGATACCATGGCGCTCACCGGATTTTCTTCACGGACTGCGATTGCGGCGTGCCGCGCGCGGCCTGGCTGAGCGTCCGCACGATGGCGCGCCGTGCCAGGCCGATCTTGAAGCTGTTGTGCCCGTAGCCTTTGGCGCCGCGCAGCATGATGTCCGCGGCTTGCGCAAAGGCGCTCGCGTCGGCGCGCTGGCCACGCAGGACGGTCTCGGCGGTGGAAACGCGCCACGGCTTGTGCGCGACGCCGCCGAGCGCAAGGCGGGCCTCCTTAATCGTGTCACCGTCAAGCTCGAGCGCCGCCGCCACCGATACCAATGCAAACGCATAGGACATGCGATCGCGGATTTTTAGATAGGAGTAGTTCGCGCTAAAGCCCTTCGGCGGAAGCTCGATGGCCGTGACGATCTCGTCGGGCTCCAGGTTGATGTCGCGCTGCGGTATATTATCGGGCAGCCGATGGAAGTCCGAAAACGCGATTGTGCGCGCCCCTGCCGGACCAACAACATGTACGGTGGCCTCAAGCGCTGCGAGCGCCACGCACATGTCGGAAGGATGCGTTGCTATGCAGGCTTCGCTGGTTCCCAGGATGGCGTTGATGCGGTTGACGCCGTTGATCGCCGAGCAGCCGCTACCGGGCTGACGTTTGTTGCAGGGCATCGCGGCGTCGTAGAAATAAAAGCATCGCGTGCGCTGCAGGAGGTTGCCCCGGTCGACGCCATGTTGCGCAGTTGCTGCGACGCACCAGCCAGGATCGCGCTCGCAAGCAGCGGATACCGCTGTTCGATCACGGGGTGGTAGGCGAGGTCGGAGTTCGGTACCAGCGCCCCGATGAGGAGGCCGCCGTCCAAAGTTTCCTCGATATTCTTTAGCGGCAATCGCGAGATGTCGATCAGCCGGGCCGGATGCTCGACATCGTACTTCATCAGGTCGATCAGATTGGTGCCGCCTGCGATGAATTTTGCGGCGGGATCAGCGGCGATCTGGCTGATTGCATCGGCGACGTCGTTTGCGCGTGTGTAATGGAACGGGATCATGATCGCTCCATCGCTTGCTGGATCGCCGCCACGATGTTCGGATAGGCGCCGCAGCGGCAGATGTTACCGCTCATGAGTTCGCGAATCTCGTCGGCCGTCCTCGCCTTGCCCTCGGCGATCAGGCCGGCGGCCGAGCAAATCTGTCCCTGACGTGCAGTAGCCGCATTGAAATGCATCGTGATCGATAAACGCTTGCTGCAGCGGATGCAGCGCGCCGTTGGCCGCAAGGCCTTCGACGGTGGTCACGTCAGCGCCTTCCTTCATCACCGCCAGCGTCAGGCAGGAGTTTATCCGCCGCCCGTCGACCAGCACCGTGCAGGCGCCGCATTGGCCATGATCGCAGCCTTTCTTGGTGCCGGTCAGGTCGAGACGGTCGCGCAACGCATCCAGGAGCGTCGTCCACGGCGCGACCGTCAGTTTCGTCCGGATTCTGTTGATGGTGAGCGTAACCGGGATCTTCTCCGGCAGCGTTGCTACCGGCCTCACAGGCTCGGCTGTGTCAGATCGCGCCATTTGCATCTCCGTCTTCCAGCCGCCTCACCATAGCGCGCATGCGATAGCCGCTTTACGCGGTGCTTGCTGCGTTGCGTAAAATGAGGCAGGGCTGGATGTTCAGGCTGCCTGAACCTAACTATTCGCGACGAAGAAGGTTCAGGTGCGAGGGGAGGCGATATGCGCGTGCATGACCAGGATCAGGCGATCGAATCCGTCGCCAGGATCTGGCTCGCGTTTCGTTTCAGGACTGCCGATACGGTTGGCCTGTTGGTCGACCAGCCGTTCGCTGTGCGACGGCTCGGTTCGGACCGTTGTCTGCGGCTGCGCCGGCGTCATCGCTTAAGCTCTGGATTGGCTCTGGCTCACAGCCTGTAGGCGGTGCGGAAGCCGCCCCAGTGGCGGCCCTTGACGCGGATCGGCACGTCGATCTCGCGCATCATCACGGTGTTGCCGTTGCCCATGTCGCGGGCGTAGCTCTGAATCAGATAGGCCCGCAAATTGCGTCCGGCGGCGAGGCCGGCCGGATCGTTGAAGATGCGGCGGTTGCGGCTGTTGGCGGTGTTCCAGGTGACGTCGCCCGGCCGCTGCGGGTGCGAATAGATCTTGTTGTGAACCGGCAAATAGCCGTTGCGATCGATCATGGCGCAGAACGCCATCCGCGGGTCCCTGGCGAGGAATGCTTCCTGGAACGCCGGAAGTGCGCGATCGGCCCAGTCGAGGATTTTTGTGCGATACTGCACCGGGTTGCTGCCTGCTATCTCGACATAGTTGGTGTCGAACATATCTTCGATCGAAATGGCGCCGCTTGCTATGGCGTTCTCGAAGATCCTGGTCAGCGCCGCGCCCGCTTCCATCGCGCGGGTGACGGCTTCGGTGTTGTCGTCCTGGATCGACCACAGCTTGTCTTCGATCTTCTCGATCAGCGCGGTGTTCGGCCGTTCGAACCTCGCCTGCGTCCCCGCCTTCGACCGCTCACTGATCCGTATCCGGCACGCGCCGATATCCTGTAGCGTCGCATCAAAGCCCTGGCCTTGCGCCAGTTTTTCGGCGTCTGCCCCGCTGACCAGAATGCCATCCATGCCGATCTCGTAGACCGGTGCAGTTATCATCCCGCGCGGCGTGGAGATTTCGATCTTGAGGCTGCAGGGCAGCTTCTGTTTGTGGTGCTCCTCGCGCGCGCCTTTTTCGCCCTGGCCCAGCAGCACGGCGCAGCGCGCCTTGAGCTTCTGCGCAAAATTGGTGACGGCGCGCCCGGCCTTGGCGACGCTTTCGCCGTGCGCCTCGGCTTCCTTGGTCGCACTGTCGATCTCGGTCGCGCTGGCGCCGACCGAAGCGATGAAGCTGGAGGCGGAGGCCGCGTTGTCGGCCATTTCGCCGGTGGTCGCGTTTTGCTCGGCGACCGCGCCGTTGACGTTCTCGAACACCGGGCGGATCGCCTCGATCGCCTGCGAGATGCGATGCACGGCGTCGACCGAGCCCGCGGCGTCCCGCTGCAGCGCCTCGATCTTCTTGGTGATTTCTTCGGTGGCGTTCTGGGTCTGCACCGCCAGCGCCTTCACCTCGGTGGCGACAACAGCGAAGCCGCGCCCGGCCTCGCCGGCGCGCGCAGCCTCGATGGTGGAGTTGAGCGCCAACAGCGTGGTCTGCCGCGCGATCTGCGCGATCAGATTGACGACATTGCCGATCGCCGCTGACGATTCCCGTAAGCGATCCACATTGACGCTGGCTTCGCGCGCGGCATCGCTGGCCTGGTCGGCGAGCTTGCCGGCGTCGCGGACCTGGGAGCCGATGCCCTGCGCCGACTGGGTGAACTTATCGGCGGCCTGCGAAAAGGTCGTCGCCGTGCCCTGCGCGGCGGTGGTCCGGCCGGTCAGGGCGTCGGTACGCCGGCGGATGGTGGAAAGCGTTGCCGCGGTTGCCTCGGCGCCACCCGCGACCGAATTGGCCGCGCGTTCGAGCTGGCGGATCATGGCTCCGAGTTCGAGCTCCAGCAGCTCGAGGATTTCCCTGGCCGAATCGCCGCCGGCGGTGGCGGTTTCGGTCGCGGCCTGCGGAACTTTGGCTTCAGCGGCAGGCGCAACCGTTGGAGGCACCTGCTTCTTGAACAAACCGAACGCCATGATGTCTCTTAAAGGTTGAGGACGGGTGCGAAATCCTCTCATCCGGGCATGAAATCATGGTTAACAACTGCCTCATATTCCGGCAGGCGGGCGCTACTTTAGTAGCCGAATCGGTCGCAAATCTTTGATTTCGCCCGATTACCGGCCTATAAGGCCGCGCTTTCACCCCACATCCTTACGGACGAATCCAAGAGACCCTGCATGGCCGGCCATTCCCAGTTCAAGAACATCATGCACCGCAAGGGCAAGCAGGATGCCCAGAAGTCGAAGCTGTTCGGCAAACTGGCGCGGGGAAATCACGGTCGCGGCCAAACTCGGAACCCCGGACCCGGCGATGAACCCGCGGCTGCGCGCAGCCGTGATCGCGGCGCGCCAGGAAAACATGCCGAAGGACAATATCGAGCGCGCCATCAAGAAGGCGACCGGCGGCGAAAGCGAGAGCTATGACGAAATTCGCTACGAGGGCTACGGCCCTGGCGGCGTCGCCGTGATCGTCGAGGCGCTGACCGACAACCGCAACCGCGCCGCGTCCGACATCCGCTCCTTCTTCGCCAAGTCCGGCGGCAATCTCGGCGAAACCGGCTCGGTCGCCTTCATGTTCGACCGCACCGGCATCATCGAATATGACTCAAGCGTCGCCTCCGATGACGCGATGCTGGACGCGGCGATCGAGGCCGGCGCCGACGACGTAGTCTCCAGCGAAAGCGGCCACGAAATCTACGCCTCGCAGGAAACTTTTCGCGAGGTTGCGAAGGCGCTGGAAGCGAAATTCGGTGAGGCCCGCAAGGCGGCACTGACCTGGAAGCCGCAGAACACGGTCGCCGTCGACGACGAGACCGGCGAGAAGCTGTTGAAGCTGATGGACCTTTTGAACGACCATGACGACGTCCAGAACGTCTACGCCAATTTCGAGATTTCCGATTCGCTGGTCGCCAAGATGGGCGGGTAGGAACTGCCCCAGTTCGTCATTGCCGGGCTTGACCCGGCGATCCATCCCTCTGGTGACGACTCTTCTCGGTTGATGGATGCGCGGGTCAAGCCCGCGCATGACAGAAAGGCCGCTTTCGCGGGGATTGACGTTCTCTTTATGTTTCGTTCACGATGCTCTGGCGTTATCACTACGCCATGACACCCCCACCGATTCGCCAACCCATCCGGATCATCGGCATCGACCCCGGCCTGCGCCGCACCGGCTGGGGCGTGATCGAGACCGAGGGCAACCGTCTCGTCTTCATCGGCTGCGGTTCGGTGGAGCCGCCGGATGATTTGCCGCTGGCCAGCCGCCTGCTGGCGATCCATGAGGGGCTCGCCGCCGTGCTCGGCGATTTCAGGCCGGCGGAGGCCGCGGTGGAGCAGACCTTTGTGAACAAGGACGGCGTCGCAACGCTGAAACTCGGCCAGGCGCGCGGCGTCGCCATGCTCGCGCCCGCGATGTTCGGCATAGCGGTTGCGGAATATGCGCCCAACCAGGTCAAGAAGACTGTGGTCGGCGCGGGACATGCCGACAAGAATCAGATCGCAGTGATGCTGAAGATACTGCTGCCGAAGGCCGAGCCGAAATCCGCCGACGCCGCCGACGCGCTGGCGATCGCCATCACGCACGCCCATCACCGCCAGAGCACGGCGCTGCGGCTGAAGGTGGCCGGCTTATGATCGGCAAGCTGAAAGGCCTGATCGATTCTACGGCGAGGACTACGTGATCCTCGATGTCGGCGGCGTCGGCTATCAGGTGCACTGCTCGTCGCGCACGCTGCAGGCGCTGGCGTCGCCCGGCGATGCGGTGGTGCTCTCGATCGAGACTTACGTGCGCGAGGACCAGATCAAACTGTTTGGTTTTCGCAGCGACCTCGAGCGCGAGTGGTTTCGCCTGCTGCAGACCGTGCAGGAGTCGGAGCCAAGGTCGCGCTGGCGGTGCTCTCGACGCTGCCGCCGGCCGAACTTGCGAATGCCATCGCGCTACGCGACAAGGCCGCGGTGACGCGCGCGCCAGGCGTCGGGCCGAAGGTCGCCGAGCGCATCGTCAGCGAATTGAAGGACAAGGCTCCCGCCTTTGCAAATGTCGATCCGGCGATGGTGCACCTCGCCGGCGCGATCGACGATCATCGCGCCCCGCGCCCGGTCACCGACGCGATCTCGGCGCTGGTCAATCTCGGCTACGGCCAGCCGCAGGCAGCGGCCGCGATCGCCTTGGCCTCGCGCAGCGCCGGCGAGAATGCGGAGACGGCGCAACTCATTCGGCTGGGGCTGAGGGAGTTGGCGAAGTGATTGTTCAGATCGTAGGGTGGGCAAAGCCAACGGGTCGCGCGAAGTGCGCGCCCGATGACAGGCTCCGCGTGCCCACCATTCAACGGAGCGCTCGGAGAGATGGTGGGCACGGCGCCAAGAGCGCCTTTGCCCACCTTGCAATTGTGAAGGAGCCGGCGAAGTGAACACGCCCTCCCGCATCGTCACCCCCGAGCGACGCTCCGATGATGTCGGCGACACCGCGCTGCGCCCGCAATTGCTATCCGAGTTCGTCGGCCAGGCGCAGGCGCGCGCCAATCTCTCGATCTTCATCGAGGCGGCGCGCAAGCGCAACGAGGCGCTGGACCACGTGTTGTTCGTAGGCCCCCCGGGCCTCGGCAAGACCACGCTGGCGCAGATCGTCGCGCGCGAACTCGGTGTCGGCTTTCGCGCCACCTCGGGGCCCGTCATCGCCAAGGCCGGCGATCTCGCGGCGCTGCTGACCAATCTCGAAGAGCGCGATGTTTTGTTCATCGACGAAATCCATCGCCTCAGTCCGGCGGTGGAGGAAGTGCTCTATCCCGCGATGGAGGATTTCCAGCTCGACCTCATCATCGGCGAAGGTCCGGCGGCGCGCTCGGTCAAGATCGACCTTGCAAAGTTCACCCTCGTCGGCGCCACCACACGCGCTGGCCTCTTGACCAATCCGCTGCGCGACCGTTTCGGCATTCCAGTTCGCCTAAATTTCTACACCGTGGAGGAGCTGGAGAAGATCGTCACCCGCGGCGCCCGCGTGCTCAATATCGGCATGACGCCCGACGGGTCCAACGAAATCGCGCGCCGCGCCCGCGGCACGCCGCGCATTGCCGGCCGCCTGTTGCGGCGCGTGCGTGACTTTGCCTCCGCAGCGGACGCAAGCTTCATCGACCGCGCCATCGCCGACCACGCGCTGAGCGCGCTGGAAGTCGATGCTGCCGGCCTCGATGCCATGGACCGGCGCTATCTCACGACGATCGCGATGAACTACGGCGGCGGGCCGGTCGGCGTCGAAACCATGGCGGCGGCGTTGTCGGAGCCGCGCGACGCCATCGAGGACATCATCGAGCCGTTTTTGATCCAGTGCGGCTACCTCCAGCGCACCCCGCGCGGCCGGCTCCTGACCTCGCACGCCTTCCGCCATCTCGGTCTCGCCGAGCCCGCCCGCGATCCGGCGCAGTTCGGGTTGTTCGGCGACGGCGATAGCGACGATTGATCACTTCGAACCGGGTCGCCGCAACCACGCACTAACAGCAGATGCTGAACATGCCGGCGCCTTCGTCGGCGGCGTCGCTGTGGAGTGCAAGAGTATGGGATCAATCGAAGACGCTAACGTGCTCGCCGTCATCGCGGCAGCGCCGGAATTTGCCACGCCCGACGACCAGATGGTGAGAAGCGGCTGGAGGTTTGCTGACGATCTGCACAAACGCACCGCAATTCGGGCTCAATCCGCCACCATCTTTGCGATGCATCACGATTGAAACCACATGCTATCACGCCGTCATTTTCTGAAGTTCATGGGTGGATTGGGCGCGCTGGGCGTCTCCACCACCGCTTACGGATTCAGTGTCCCGGTCCTGCGGCTTCGCGTCGCGCGCTACCACGTTTCGCCGCCGCGCTGGCCGGCAGGCCTGCAGCTCAGGATCGCTGCCATCGCCGACCTCCATGCCTGCGATCCCTGGATGTCGCTCGATCGTATCAATGAAATCGTCGCCCGAACCAACACGCTCAAGCCTGACGTAATCGCCCTGCTCGGCGACTACGTGGCCGGGCACCGCCAGGTGACACGCTACATTCCCGCCAGCGAATGGGCGGGCATGCTCGCCGGATTGAAGGCGCCGCTTGGCGTGCATGCCGTTCTCGGCAATCACGACTGGTGGGAAGACAAGGCCGTGCAACGCGAAGGGCAGGGGCCGACGATCGCCGGCCGTGCGCTCGAGGCTGCCGGCATTCCGGTCTACGAAAACGATGCCAAACGCCTGAGCAAGGACGGCCACCCGTTCTGGCTGGCCGGCCTCGGCGATCAGCTCGCCTATATGCCCGCGCGCCGCTTCCGGCCGGGTAAGCGCATCGGCGTCGACGATCTCGGCGCGACGCTCGCGAGAGTCACCGACGACGCGCCGGTGATCTTGATGGCGCATGAGCCTGACGTCGCCCGGCGCGTGACCTCGCGCGTTTCGCTGCAGCTTTCCGGCCATACGCATGGCGGCCAGGTGCGCCTGTTGGGCTGGTCGCCGATCGCTCCGTCCGGGCAGCAGTTGGCCTATGGCCACATCCGCATGAACTGCGACATTGTCGTCTCCGGCGGCCTCGGCTGCAGCCTGATGCCGTTCCGCTTCGGCGTCCCGCCGGAAATCGTGCTGGTGACGGTCGGCGCGGCGAGACCGGCAGTGGCGTAGCGGAACGCCGCTGCGCTTGCGCGCCGGGCTGATTTTGCGCAAAACCAATGCTTTCCAGCGCGATCAGGGACCGCAAGTGACATCACCCATTCTCGACGGCGAGATTCGCGACGGCCGCCATCACATGCGGGTCCGTGTCTATTACGAGGACACTGACTTTTCCGGAATCGTCTATCACGCCAACTACCTGCGCTTCATGGAGCGCGGCCGCACCAACCATCTGCGGCTGATGGGCGCCGAACAGCATGCGTTGTTCGAACAGGCGCATGAGGAAACGCCGGGTTTCGCCTTCGTGGTGCGCTCGATGCAGCTCGATTTCCTGCGGCCGGCGCGGATGGATGACGTACTCGACGTGGTGACTTGGCCCGTCGCGGTAAAGGGCGCCTCGATCACGCTGGCGCAGGAGGTGCGGCGAGGTGCGGAAGTGCTGGTCAAGGCGCAGGTGCGCGTCGCCTTCATCAGCGAGGGACGCGCGAAGCCGATCCCGAAATCGCTGCGGCTGTTGATGAAGGCCGATCTGGATAGCGATTGACTCTCTGTACCGATCGGTACAACATCACCCGATCGCCAATCGGGAGAAATGTCATGTCGCGTCCGCCGCTGCCACCGTTCACGCGCGAAACCGCCGTCCAGAAAGCCCGCATGGCGGAAGATGCCTGGAATTCGCGCGATCCGGTGCGGGTATCGCTGGCCTACACCGAGGATAGCCGCTGGCGTAACCGCTCCGAATTCTTCGAAGGCCGCACCGCGATCGTCGCGTTCCTCACCCGCAAATGGGCGAGGGAGCACGACTATCGCCTGATCAAGGGTCTGTGGGCGTTCGATCAAAACCGCATCGCCGTGCGTTTCCAGTATGAATGGCATGACGAGGCCGGCCAGTGGCATCGCTCCTACGGCAACGAGCAATGGGAGTTCGACGAACATGGCCTGATGCGGCGGCGCGAGGCCAGCATCAACGATGTGGCCATCAAGGAGAGCGAACGCCGCTTCCACTGGCCGGCCCCGGGTCCGCGCCCGACCGATGTCGCGGGGCTGAACGAGATCCGCTGTGATGAAATGTTGAAGAAAGGCGTTGTCGAGCGCAACGAGGTCCTGCGCGCGCTCGGCGAGGTGTTTCGCGCGCATGGCTACGAGGGAGCCTCGTTGACGCTGATCACGGAGGCCACCGGGCTCGGCAAGGGCAGCCTGTATCATCTGTTCCCCGGCGGCAAGGAGCAGATGGCCGCCGAGGTGCTGGCCGATATCGACGCCTGGTTCGAACTCAATATCTATGCACCGTTGCGCGCGGACTCCGATCCTGCGCGCGCGATCGCCGCCATGATTGGGCGCGTCGATGATTATTTTCATTCCGGCGATCGTGTCTCGTCTGGTCGGCATGGTGGCGCTCGGGGCTGCGCGCGATACCTTTGCCGGGAAGGTCGATGATTATTTTGCGCGCTGGCAGGCTGCGCTGGCATCGCTGTTGCGGCGATCCGGATTGAACAAAAGCCAGGCGCAGCGGCGAGCGGAAGATGCGCTATTGACCATTCAGGGCGCGCTGGTGCTGGCGCGGGCGCGGAACGATTCCGGGATCTTTCGCCGGGCGTTGACGGAACTGACGGCGCGCTTGATGGCGCCAGCAGACTGACGCTTGAACCTGGGCGTTAGCCCGTAGCCCGGGCGGGTAGAAAAAATCGAACCCATCCCCATATCGGTTTGATGAGCCGAGCATTCGTAAAGGATGGCGAGAAGGCGTTCGACGATCTGCCGGACCGTCTTGTCTCGGAACATCCGAACGACGTCACACGGGAAGGCATGGCCCAGATCGAGGCCGCGCTGGCGGCTGCGAAGCATGATTTTGCCGTCGCGCAGGCGGCAGATGACCGCGGCGCCATGGCGAGCGCTTCGCGCGACCTGCGCTATTGGAATTCCCGTCGCGCAACGGCGCGCATTGTTCCCGATCCCGCCGACAACAGCCAGGTTCGTTTTGGCAGCTCCGTGACCATCGCGCGTGACGATGGCCGCAAGCAGACGTTCCGGATTGTCGGCGAGGACGAAGCCGATCCGTCGCGGGGAACGATTTCACATGTCTCACCGCTGGCGAAGCAGCTGTTCGGAAAGGGCGTCGGCGAAGTGGTGCGGGTCGGAGCCGGCGAGGCGGAAATCCTGGCCATAGAATAGCACCGTAGTTCTGGGTCCGTAGCCCGGATGGAGCAAAGCGCAATCCGGGAACGGTATCCACAATTCAGGACAGCCCCGGATTACGCTCCGCTCCATCCGGGCTACGCTCGACCCGGCTTTGCGACGCTTACGCCGCCGCCTTATGCCGCGCGAGTTCGGCCTTGTACAATTCGAACTCCTCGGCGACCGCCTTGGCAATGCTGGGGCGGGCGCGCAACCGCTCGTAATAGGCTTTCACGTTCGGCCATTTCGCCAGCTCGATCGGCGGCGTCGCCATCGTCCAGTTGATGATGGTAACGAGATAGGCATCCGCCACGCTGAAGTGATCGAGCAGGAATTCGCGGTCTTTCAGATAGCTTTCGAGATAGTCGATCCGCGATAGGTTCTTGCCCAGCGTATAGGCCTTCACTTCCTGCGGCGCCGTCTTGTCCAGCAGCGGCACGAACAGGCCCTTGTGCAGTTCGGTGCCGATAAAGCAGAGCCATTGATGCAGGCGGCTGCGATCCATGCCCGGTTCGCTGGCGATGCCGGCCTTCGGAAAGCGGTCGGCGACATATTGCAGGATCGCGGCGTTCTCGGTCAGCACCAGCCCGTCATCGGTGCGCAGTGTCGGCACCAGCCCGAGTGGATTAACAGCCCGAAAATCCGAGCCGTCCTTCCGCACCACCTTGGTCTTGGGATCGACTTCAAGGTAGTTGGCCTCGGCGCCGGCCTCATACAGCGCGATCCTTGTCGCCAGCGAGCAGGCGAGCGGCGAAAAATACAGATCCATGGTTTGCCTCCTTGGCAGTTGATCAATCGTGCCGGCACCAAGGCGGGCAGGATTGATTTTTATACTGTTCCGCATAATATAAATCCGGTCAAGGAATTTATTGCGAAATGGTACAAAAAAGTAAAAAGCCGCCCGTGGCTGACTTCGCCGCCCCCGTGCCGCCCAAGCGCCGCGGCCGTCCGCGCGCCTATCAGCCGGAGGTCGCGCTCGGCAAGGCGCTCGACCTGTTTCGCAAGGATGGATTTGCGGCGACGTCGCTCGACGATCTTTCGGCCGCCACCGGCATGAACCGGCCCAGCCTTTACGGGGCGTTCGGCGACAAGCGCGAGCTCTTCATCAAGAGCTACCAGCGCTATCGCGAGGACGCGCGGGCCGCCATGGCCGGCATCTTCCAGAACGAGCTGCCGATCCGCCAGCGACTCCGCGCATCTATGCCGTGGCGCTCGACATCTATCTCTCCGGTGAAGCCGGTCCGCGCGGCTGCTTCACGGTGATGACGGCAGCCTCCGAGGCGGTGTCCGATCCCGACATCCGCGCCATGGTGCTGGAAGGCTTTACCGAACTGGATAAGGCCTTCGCGGCCTGTTTCCGGCGTGCCAAGGAAAAGGAGAGCTACCTGAGAGCGCCGATCCCGTGGTGCTGGCGCAGCTCGCCTCGGCCACCATTCACACCATCGCCATCCGCGCCCGCGCAAGGACCCCGCGCAAGGACTTGGAGGCCATCGTCAATGGCGCGATCGATCTGATGGTGGGGACGGCGAAGTAACGCCTCGTCGTCCCTGCGAATTCGGCTCTCACGTCGTCCCGGCCTTGCACCGGGACCCATACCGCGTGATTTCTCCATTCAGCAAGGTGGCAGACACCTTCCGCGGTAGCGACCGCCGGTGGATATGGGTCCCTGCTCGCAGGGACGACCAAATCATCAATACCCCCGTCTGCGATCCACCACATTCTCCAGCGCGCCGCCGGCCTCGAAGCGCTCGATCTGGCGCGCGACGTATTTGGATATCTCATCGGGATCGGTGTCGGCGGCGTTGTGCGGGGTCAGCACCACCTTTGGATGGGTCCAGAACGGGCTATCCGCCGGCAACGGCTCGGTCGCGTAGACGTCGAGCGATGCGCCACTGAGGGTGCCGTCGTCGAGGCATTGCAGAATCTCCGCCTCGTTCTGCAGGCCGCCGCGGCCGGCGTTGATCAGCACCGGCGCGCCGAGCGGACTGGCGCGATTCAGTTTCACAAACAGCGCGCGATTGAGAACGTGCCGCGTCTCTGATGTCAGCGGCAGCAGGCAAACGAGAATGTCGGTGCGCCGCAGAAACGGTTCGAGCTGCGCTTCGCCGTGAAAGCAATCGATGCCGTCGATGGTTTTCGGGCTCCGGCTCCAGCCCGCGACGCGAAAACCCAATCGCCGCAGCACGTCGGCGGCATCGGCGCCGAGCGTGCCTAGCCCCATGATGCCGACCGTGATCGCGCTCGCCGCCCATTGCGATTTCGGCGCCCAGCGTTTTGCGCGCTGGCAGCCCCTCAAGTAAAGCTCCTGCCGATGGTGCATCAGCACATGCAGCACGACATATTCGGTCATCCGCGCCGTCAGATCGGTGACCGCCACGCGCACCAGCGGCACGTCGGGCAATGAGTGATCGACCATCAGCGCATCGACGCCGGCGCCCAGATTGAAGATCACACGCAGATTGGGAAATCCGGCGAGTTCGCCCGGATGCGGCTTCCACACCGTCGCGTAGTGCACCTCGGCCGGATCGAACGACGCATCGGGCAACAGCAGCACGCGCCGCCCGCCGCAGACGTCGTCGAAACGGCTCTTCCAGCGCTGCGGCGACCAGTTTTCAGTCCCGCCATGCACCAGCAAGGCGAGCGCACCCTTTTTCATTGCCATTCCCTTCGCACCGCCAACTCTGGGCGTAGTCAAGTAGGCCGTGACCGGTATCACATATTTGATCGAACCGTTTCTCTATCTTCCTTTCCTTCAACAAGGGAGACTTCAGGTGCGCAAACTAATCATCGTGGCGGTGATGTTCTGCCTGGCGCTCGCCTACCAGAACAATCACCGCGACTTTGGGCCGGCCAGAATCGAGGCCGTCAGATGAAAACGGTCGGCCGCATCATTCTCATTCTCGGTGTGTGCCTTCTTTGTTCCAAGGCGGTCATCCACACCTGGCGGCATTTCAATCCGCCGCCGGCTCCGATCGTCGGTCCCTGAGCTACCCCGCGGAACATTCCAAAATTTCTTCGACGCACCTGTCGGCAGCGGGCATAATCGTTCGTCATCAAGACAACGGAGATGCTTGCCCTCATGCTGTACGCCATCCTTTGCTATCACGACGAAGACACCGTCGGCTCCTGGACCAAGGAACAGGACGCCGCGGTCATGAAGAAACTGTCCGTCGTGCAGGAAAAACTCGCCAAACAGGGCCGGCTCGGTCCGGTCGCGCGGCTGCTGCCGACGACGGCGGCGACCACGCTGCGCAAGGACGAGCCGCCGCTCGTGCTTGACGGCCCCTATGCCGAAACCAAGGAACAATTGCTCGGGTTCTATCTGGTCGACTGCAAGAACCTCGACGAGGCGCTCGACGTCGCGCGCGATCTCGGCGCGGCCAATCCCGGCGGCGCCTACGAGATCCGTCCCGTCGGCCGCTTCACGCAGGGGAGCGTGCAGCCATGACCGATACCGCCTGGATCGATGCCGCCCTGACCTCGGCACGCCCCCAGGCGGTCGGCGCGTTGCTGCGCTATTTCCGCAATCTCGACACCGCCGAGGAAGCCTTTCAGAACGCCTGCCTGCGCGCACTGAAAAGCTGGCCGCAGAACGGCCCGCCGCGCGATCCGGCGGCGTGGCTGATCATGGTCGGGCGCAATGTCGCGATCGACGATATCAGGCGAGGCAAGAAGCAGCAGCCGCTGCCCGAGGACGACGCGATCTCCGATCTCGACGACGCCGAGGAGCAGCTCGCCGAGCGGCTCGACGGTTCCCATTATCGCGACGACATCCTGCGGCTGTTGTTCATCTGCTGCCATCCGGACCTGCCGGCGACGCAGCAGATCGCACTCGCGCTCCGCATCGTCTCCGGTCTGACGGTGAAGCAGATCGCGCGGGCTTTCCTGGTTTCGGAAGCCGCGATGGAGCAGCGCATCACGCGGGCCAAGGGACGCGTCGCCGACGCCGACGTGCCGTTCGAGACGCCGGGTGCGGTGGAGCGCACCGAACGCCTCGCCGCCGTCGCCGCCATGATCTATTTGATCTTCAACGAAGGCTATTCGGCCAGCGGCGATACCGCCGAGATCCGCAAGCCCCTGTGCGAGGAGGCCATTCGGCTGGCGCGGCTGCTGCTGCGGCTGTTCCAGAGCGAGCCCGAGATCATGGGGCTGACCGCGCTGTTGCTGCTGCAGCATGCGCGAACGGCGGCGCGTTTCGATTCCGATGGTGCGGTGATCCTGCTCGACGATCAGGACCGTTCAAAGTGGAACAAGCCGATGATCGCCGAGGGGCTGGCGCTGATCGACAAGGCGATGCGTCATCGCCGCAGCGGGCCCTATCAGGTCCAGGCCGCGATCGCGGCGCTGCATGCCCGCGCCGAAAAGCCCGAGGATACCGACTGGACCCAGATCGATCTGCTCTATGGCGCGCTCGAGATCATGCAGCCGTCGCCGGTGGTGACGTTGAACCGCGCGGTCGCGGTGTCCAAGGTGCGGGGGCCAGAGGCCGCGCTCGACATGATCGAGCCGCTGGCGGCGCGGCTATCGAACTATTTTCATTTCTTCGGCGTGCGCGGCGCCTTCCTGATGCAGCTCGGCCGCAATGACGAGGCACGCACAGCGTTCGATCGCGCCATTGCGCTGGCGAACACATCGGCGGAAGCCGCCCATATCCGCATGCACCTCGACCGCCTGCAGCGCGACAGCCAGCCGCGCGGCGCCAAGGCGGGGAAGTAGCCCTTCTTCCTTCTCCCCTTGTGGGAGAAGGTGGCGCGGACAAAGTCCGCGCCGGATGAGGGGTCTCTATCCGCGGAGGCATACCCCTCACCCGTCTCGCCGCCGCTTCGCGTCGTCGATCCACCCTCTCCCACAAGGGGAGAGGGGAAGAAGCCCGGGCATGACGAAAATTCCATTCGCCGCTGTCGGTTTTCTCTCCCGTCGTTCGTCTTGAAAACAGCAGCCATTCAAGACAACACGACGGAGACGATCATGACTGTTATCGCCGAGCCCATTCTGGCCTCGAAGCCTGCGCGCTGGACCGGCCGCATCCTGAGCGGTTTGGTCATTGTGTTCCTGATGATCGACGGCGCCATCAAGCTGGTGCCGTGGCCGGTGGTGACCGAAACCATGGACAGGATGGGCTATGGTTCGAGCGAAACGCTGGCGCGTAGCCTCGGCGTTATCACCATCGTCTGCACGGTGCTCTATTCGATTCCGCCGACGTCGATCCTTGGCGCGATCCTGCTCACCGGCTATCTCGGTGGCGCGATGGCTTCCCATGTGCGGATCGACAGCCCCCTGTTCACCCACACGCTGTTCGGGCTCTATCTCGGCCTGATGCTGTGGGGCGGGCTGTGGCTGCGCGACCGCAGCTTGCGCGAACTGATCCCCTTTCGCCGCTGACTTGCTTCAATGATAATCGCCGCATACGGAGCCACACATGCTTGAAATTATTTCCATCGTCGCGGTCATACTGGTGATCGCCATCGCGGTGGTCCTCATTCTCGCCGCGACCAAGCCGAACACGCTGCGGGTGCAGCGCTCGACCAGCATCAACGCGCCGGCGGAGCATATCTTTCCGCTGATCTCCGACTTTCATCAGTGGAGAACCTGGTCGCCTTATGAGAGCAAGGACCCGGCGATGAAGCGCACCTATGGCGGGGCGGAGAGCGGCAAGGGCGCCACCTATGCCTGGGATGGCGACAAGAATGTCGGTTCCGGCCGCATGGAGATTCTCGATGCTTCGGCGCCGTCGAAAATCGTCATCAAGCTCGATTTCTTCAAGCCATTCGAGGGCCACAATACCGCCGAGTTCATAATGCTGCCGCAGGACGATGGCACGCATGTCACCTGGGTGATGTACGGTCCCGCGAACTTCATGTCCCGGCTGATCCAGGTGTTCATGAATCTGGACAACATGATCGGCAAGGATTTCGAAGCTGGTCTCGCCAACCTGAAGAAGCTCACCGAGAAATAGGTCGCCACTTCCACCCCGGTTACCAAGGAGCAAGCGATGCAGGTCAATCCCTATCTGTTCTACAATGGCAACTGCGAGGAAGCGCTGAAGTACTATCAAAAGGTGCTCGGCGCCCAGATCGGAGCGACGTTTCCCTATGAGGGCGGACCGCCCGACATGCCGGTCCCGCCAGAGTGGAAGAACAAGCTCATGCATGCGAGCATTACGATCGATGGCGAGGTGCTGATGGCCTCCGACGCCACTCCGGGCGACTATCACCAGCCGCAGGGCTTTGCCGTCTCGCTGCAGGTCGAGGACCCTGCCGATGCCGAGCGCCGGTTCAACGCACTGGCCGAGGGCGGCACGGTGAGGATGCCGTTCGGCAAGACCTTCTTCTCCAAAGGGTTCGGCATGTGCGTCGACAAGTTCGGCATTCCCTGGATGGTCAACTGCCCGATGGAAGAGATGTGAGTTAGCGGTCGGCAACGAACCAGCCATTAGACCCTCGTGGTGAGGAGCCGCCACCGGGTCCGCGCGTAGCGCGGCCCGATGACAGGCTCCATTCCATGATCAAGAAGTAGGGCACGCGCCGGTGTAATTCTGCTCTCGCCGGATCGGCAGACGGAATTGGCATAGGTTCGGCGGAGATGCGGCGCGGCATCGTTTGCGGCGCGCCGCTATACCAGCACCACTCCCGACTCGAAGCGTTGTTCCCGCAAAGCCACGATCGACGCGCCGCGAGGATCAGCCGCCAGCATCACATGGGCGGTCGGTTCTTGGCCCACTCCGTATACTTCCTTGCCTTGGCATGCGTTTCGGCGAAGTACTTTTCGTACTCATCGCCAACCATGACCTTGATGGCGAGGCCCTGCTCCTCGAGCTTCTTCACGTGCTCGGGGTCTTCCATCGCCTGCTTGAGAACGTCGCGCAGCTTGGCCACGAGCGGCCCCGGCATCCCCCTTCGGACCGGCGATACCGCGCGTCGAGCTCGAGATCACCGTCGGAAAGCCGTGCTCTTTCATGGTCGGCACGTCTGGCAAGAAATTGGACCGCACGTCATCCATCACGGCCAACGCCCGCACCTCGCCCGACTGTACGCGCTTGACGATGCTGCCGACATTGTCGAACGCGACATCGATATTGCCGGCCATGATCTCCTTGAACTGCGCAGCGCCGCCTTCAAGATGCACGAGACGGAATTTTGCGCCCGGCGCTGCTTCCTCGGTCATCAGGATCGCCAGGTGGTCGTCCGACAGGATGCCGGTCGTGGCGGCGCGGATCGTTCCCGGCGATTTCTTGGCCGCGTCGATGAGGTCCTGTACGGTCTTGTAGGGGCTGTCCGCCCTGACCCAGATAACACCAGGATCCAGCACCTGGTTGATGATCGGTGTGAAGTCCTTCTCGGTGAAGGTCGCCCTGCGCTCCGGATCGAGGATCACCGTATTGGTAGCGGGCAGGTTGATGAAGCCGATGTAGTAGCCGTCGGGCCTCTGGCGCACCAATTCAGTCCACCCGATCTGGCCGCCGGCACCGCCGCGGTTAACGACCACGATCGGCTGTCCCAGCGCCTTTTCGGCGATCGATGCGACGATGCGCGCCGCAATATCGGTCGATCCTCCCGCCGGGAAGGCGACCATCAGCTGGATCGGCTTGCTGGGAAAATCCTGCTGCGCCCTCGCAGCTCCGGTCACCGCGGCGAGCACAATGGCCGCAACGGAGAGGCATTTCGTGAGCTTGGGCATTTTCTCATCCTCCCTCTTATGCTTCGAAGTCTCTCACTCTCGATTCCTGTCAGGTAGTAGATGCCTCCTGGAGTTCGCGCGGCGGCAGCCGTAGCGCCGAGGCAACGAGCACGATACCTGCCAGCACCAGCAGCGTGAGGCAGAGCGGCCGCGTAAAGAAAATGGAGAAGTCGCCCGCTGACATCTCGAGCGACGTTCTGAGCGACTTCTCGAGGAAGGGTCCGAGAATCAGCCCCAGCACCAAGGGTGCGATCGGCATGTCGATCTTGCGCATGCCATAGCCGATGATGCCGCAGACGATCATGACGCCGATATCGAACACGTTCTGCTGCAGGCTGTAGGCGCCGATGACGCAAAACAGGAGTGTGCCGACGCACACATAAGCATAGGGCAGATGCAGGATGCGCGCCCACAAGCCGACGAAAGGCAAGTTCAGAACGAGCAGCAGGATATTGCCGAGAAAGAAGCTCGCGATCACCGCCCAGACAAGATCCGGGCGCTCCTGGAAGAGGAACGGCCCCGGGGTGAGCCCGTTGATGATGAACGCGCCCATCAGCACCGCGATCGTCGGCGAGCTTGGGATGCCGAGGGTCAGCAGCGGAATCATGGCGGCATTGGCGTAGGCGTTGTTGGCGCTCTCGGGTGCCGCCACGCCTTCGATGGCACCGTGCCCAAACCGCTCTGGCGTCCTCGAGAGACGCTTCTCGAAGACATACGCCACGAAGGTCGGAATGATCGCCCCGACACCCGGAATAAGCCCAAGGAAAAAGCCGATGCCGGTCCCGCGTCCGATGGCGCCGATGGAGCGGCGCCACTCCTCGCGCGAAGGCAGCAATGAGGCGAGGTCGGTCTTGATGACCTGGCGACGAGGCTGCTGGATGGCGAGCAGGATTTCGGCGACGCCGAACAGGCCCATCACGACGGGAACGAAGCCGAGGCCGTCATAGAGGCTCGGAATGCCGAGCGTGAAGCGCGGAGCCCCGCGTACGGGATCGATCCCGACCATGGCAATCAGAAGCCCGAGTATTGCCATGGTGAGTCCGGCGAGCAGCGAACGGCCGCCGAGGCTGGTGATGAGGCAAAGGCCGACCAGCATCAGCGCGAAGAACTCCGGCGGACCGAACTTCAAGGCTACCTGGGCGAGCGGCGGGGCGACGACGACCAGCGCAATGGTCGCAACGATTCCGCCGACAAATGAGCCGATCGCGGCGATGCCGAGCGCGGTGCCACCGCGGCCCTGTTTGGCCATCTGGTGCCCGTCGATGCAGGTGATCACTGACGCGGCTTCGCCCGGCACGTTGATCAGCACCGAGGTCACCGTGCCCCCATACATCGCGCCATAGTAGATGGCGGAAAGCATGATGAGGGCGCCAGTCGGGTCGAGCTTGAAGGTCAGCGGTATCAAGATCGCGGTGCCAGCGGCAGGCCCGAGGCCGGGCAGCACGCCGATGAGCGTGCCAAGGACGCAGCCAATGAGCGCGAAAGCGAGGTTCTGCAGGCTGAGCGCCGCCGTCAGGCCCGCCATCAGATGCGCAAAAGTGTCCATCGCGTGCCCTGCCTCACATCCCGAATGCGCCGATCGGCAACGGCACCTTGAGCCAGTGGTAGAAGACGTGGAAGACCCCGAAGCTTCCCGCGAGCGCTGTCAGCGCTATGGCGATCGGCGACCGTGCACCGAGCATGAGGAGCACTCCCACGATGAATGGCAGCATGGTCAGCCGGTACCCGAGGGGCTCGAACAGGGCTGCCGCCGCCGTCAGGGCAATGAGTACGCCGGTTGCCTTCAGCGGCATCCGCCGGTCCGGTGCAAGGCTGATGGCGGTGCCTTCGGCCTTGGCTAGTGTCACTTGCACCAGGATCGCGGCGGAGAGGACCGCACCGATGAGGCTGAGCCAGAACGGAAAGAAGCCAGGGCCCGGGCCCAAGGCATCGGTCAGTGAATAGCCAAGGGACGTCACGAGCGCCGGTACGAAGATGCCAAGGAGGCACAAGCAGGCGACTTGCCAGCCCAATTTGAGAGCCTTGCTGCCGCTGGTCGGCATGGCTTTCTCCCTCGCCGCCAGCTATCGAGTATCCTTGGTGCGGTTCTGTCAGGCCGGCCGCTTCCTTGACGCGTTGACACTCTTTTTAACAGGCGGCGTGGATCATCTCGCAAACCTCACGGGATTACCAGCCACATTCGGTACGGCCGCTGCCACGGCCGTGCGCTAATAATCAGGCTGACCTGACCGATTTCCGGTCACACCCTCAGGATGAGGTCTGACACTTATGAGGGTGGGCAAAAGCAACAGTGTGCCCACCATGTGCGCCTCCACTGAAGATGGTGGGCCCAGCGCCAAGCGGCGCTTTTGCCCACCCGAGATATTCTTGCTACCGGCACCGCGGGTAGATCGCCGCGAGTTCGCGGCCGCGCAGCAGCAGCATCCGCGACGTCAAGCCGCCGCGGCGGCTGATCCAGTCCCGAACCGGCACCGGGTAGCTTTCCAGCACGTCGCGCGAGGCCTCCGGTTCCGCGTACATCCGGCCGCGGCCGTCCATCGAGCGCGCGGCGTGAAATCCGAGCACCGCGCGGCGCGTCACGCAGATGCGCTCCTCGGGCACCGTCATCAGCACCAGCGTGCAGGCCGACAGGCATGGCCCGTCGATCACGACCCGCTCGCCGGAAGCGCGCACGCGATCGAACAGTTCGAGAAATGGACCTACCTGTCCACCCGGGCTCGCAAGGATGCGAACCTCGGCCCGCACAGTTGTAATCGCTGCGGACAGCGCGGCTGCGACAACCATTGCCTTGATGACAGCCATTCGCATGGGCGCGGTTCCTTCGTCAGCGTTGACTGCCCCAAGGCTAGTTACGCTGACATATGTGGCAAGGTTTCGTCAGTCGCCCGCATCGGAGACGCCGGCTTCGGAAAATGTCGCCATCCCGGCATGGCAGGCCAGCGCCGCGCGGATCAACAGAACGGCCACCCCCGCGCCCGACGCCTCGCCAAGCCGCATGTCGAGATCGAGCATCGGCCGCAGCTTGAGTTCGCGCAGCAGATCGCGATGCCCTGATTCGGCCGAGACGTGCCCGGCGCGGCAGTGATCCAGCGCACCGGCGTCAAGGCGTGCCAGCGGCAGCACCGCTGATGTCGCCACGAACCCGTCGAGCAGTACCGGGATGCGGCGATGTCTTGCGGCGAGAACGGCGCCTGTGATCGCCGCGAGTTCGCGGCCGCCGAGTGCGACCGCCATCGCGAGCGGATCGTCGAGAATGCCGCGATGAAAATTCAGCGCCGCATCGATCGCCGCGCGTTTGCGCGCCAGCCCGTGGTCGTCGACGCCGGTGCCGCGGCCAGCCCAGCGCGCCGCGCCGCCGCCGAGCAAGGCCGCGCACAGCACCGCTGCCGTCGTCGTGTTCGCTATACCCATCTCGCCGACAGCGAGCAGATCGCAATCGTCCGGCACGGTGCGGCGGCCTTCGTCGACCGCGCCGAGAAACTCGTCAGTATCCATCGCGGCTGCCTCGGTGAAATCACGCGTCGGCCGCTCGAGTTCGATCGGCGCTATCAGCAATTCGGCGCCGGCAAGTCTGGCGATCTGGTTGATGGCCGCGCCGCCGGCTGCAAAATTCGCCACCATCTGCGCGGTGACGGCTTGCGGATAGGCCGAGACGCCGCGCGCGGCGACGCCATGATTGCCGGCGAACACGGCAATTGTGACGCGATCGAGCCGGGGCTGCTCGCGTCCCTGCCATTGCGCCAGCCAGATCGCGAGTTCTTCGAGGCGGCCGAGGCTGCCCGGCGGTTTGGTCAGATTTTGCTGCCGGCGCGCCGCGATATCAGCGAATCGCTGATCGCCGGCGGGCAAGTCGCGACAGAAGGCGCGAATGTCGTCTAGACTGTCGAACTGCATACGATTCTTTTTTGCGATTCTCTTCGGCGTCGAACGGGGCCGCACGCTAAAACGATTCTCCGGACATCTCCATGAATGAATGGCTCGACGATTTCAAAACAGCCGTCGCCTTCCTGACGCGGCTGCCGATGCCGCATCCTGAAGGCGCGATGCAGAAGAACTTCGTGCGCGCGCACCGGATGTTTCCAGTGGTCGGCGCGTGATCGGCGCCGCGGTCGGACTGATTTGTTTGGGCCTGCGATACATCGGCGTGCCGGATCTTGCAGCAGCGGCGCTGGCGCTCGGCGGCAGCGCCATCCTGACCGGTGCGCTGCATGAGGATGGCCTTGCCGACGTCGCCGATGGATTTGGGGGCGGCCGAAATCTCGAATCGAAGCTGGAGATCATGCGCGACAGCCGGCTCGGCACCTATGGCGCCATGATCCTGCTGGTAAGTTTTGCCGCGAAACTTTCCGCGCTGGCGGCGATCTCGGACGGCTATGTCGTCCCAAGCCTGATCGTCGCGCACGCGCTGTCGCGCGGCGTATTGCCTGCGATGTCGATGCATCTGCCCTATGCGCGCAAGGATGGATTGGCCCGCAATGCCGGCCAGCCCGATTCGGCGACGTCGGCAATGGCGGCTGGGCTCGCTCTCGTCATCGCGCTGTTGTCGCTGTCGTGGACCAACGCCCTGTGCACCGCGCTCGCGGCGGGCGTGAGCGCCCTCGGCATGGCGCGGCTGGCGATGCGGCAAATCGGCGGCCAGACCGGCGACGTGCTGGGAGGCGCCGAGCAGGTGAGCGAGACGGCGATCCTTGTCCTGCTCGCCGCAAGGCTGGCGCAGCCGTGAGCGCGGAGACTAATCTGTGGTTGATCCGCCACGCGCCGGTCGACGGGCCGCGCGGCGTGATTCATGGCCCGGATGCACCGGCCGATCTCGGCGACGCCGCCGGCTTTGCCGCGTTGAAAGCGAAATTGCCGGCGAATGCATTTGCCGTCTGCAGTCCAGCACGTCGGACGCGGGAGACTGCGCTCAGGCTTGGTCTCGATCCGGTCGAACAATCAGCCTTTCGCGAACAGGATTTCGGCGCATGGACCGGACGCCGTCACAATGAGCTCACCACCGAGCTCGGCGCCGCCTATCACGAATTCTGGAAATCGCCGGCGGGCAACCGGCCGCCCGGCGGCGAAAGTTTTGTCGATCAGATCGATCGCGCGCGGGCAGGGCTTGAGCTTCTGCCGGCGGGGGATGCGGTGCTGGTGGTGCATTCCGGCACCATCCGCGCTGTGCTTGCGATCGCACTCAATCTCGCGCCTGATTCCGCGCTGCGTTTCGTGATCGATCCGCTGTCGCTGACCCGGATCGATCGGCTTGACGACGGCTGGCGCGTCGTCGCTGTGAACCGGCGTTCATAAAAGCCTCTTCAAGTCATGAGAAGAAGCTGCCGATTTATACGCGAACGCCGGCGGACAAATGCTGATTCTGCAGATGTCCGCCGGCAATTGCGTAGGCGCGTGATCGCGGACCGCTCAAGCCATCCTGTTCTTGATGGCGCCGACGATCGCGGTGAGGACGGCACCGGCGACACCGCCACCGGCGACCTGGCCGATGATGCTGCCGATATCAGGCGTCGCCGCGCTATTGGCCAGCAGCGGAATCAGCATACCGAGAAGCTGTCCTCCGGCACCGCCGCCGATGGCGCCCGCGATGGTATTTCCAAGCGTGCCGAGATCGATGTTCTTGGCCGCGCCGCCCGCGACATTGCCGCCGACGGCGCCGCTGATGATCTGGATGATCAGGTTGATGAGCATTCCGTCCATGACGCGTCACTCCCGCGATCCGGTGTGAAGTTTTTGGTAGTTGCAGGGCGCCGGAGCATCGCCGCCCCGGCACAACTTAAGCGTTTGGAGGGAGAAGGTCACGCTGCGTCAGCGAAGGGCACTATAGCGTTTTCGAGCGAAGTGGGTTCCGGTTCGCGTAAAGAAAACGCGTCAAATCAAGAACCTCTAGCCATTTTGCTGCGCTTCCCTTACCTCGCCTCGCTCGCGCAGAGGAGGAAGAGGCGTTACCCGTTCCGCCGTTCGCCGCGCAGCGTCGGCAATCCGATGCCGGCGGCGTCAAAGCCGCCGTCGACGGCCAGGATCTGCCCGGTGATGTAGCTCGAACGCTCGCAGCACAGGAAGAACACCGCCTCCGCCAGTTCCTCCTCGAGGCCGTAGCGATTGAGCGGAATGGCGTCGTGATAGTCGGCGCGGATTTCAGGCGTGTGGACTTGTTTCGCCATTGCGGTTTCGACCGGCCCGGGCGCGACGCCATTGACGCGAATGCCGAGCGAGGCCAGTTCGACCGCGAGCTGTTTGGTCAGATGCGCCAGTCCCGCTTTGCTGGTGCCGTAGGCCGAGCGCAGCGTCGAGGCGCGCACGGCCGATATCGAGGTGATGTTCACCACCGCGCCGCCGCCATGTTCGCGCATTAGCGGCGCGGCCGCCTTGGTGCACAAAAACGGCCCGGTCAAGTTGACCGCCAGGATGCGGCTCCAGTCCTCATCCGAGGTATCGAGCAATGGCGCAAACACCGCGACGCCGGCATTGTTGACCAGCGCGTCGAGCCGGCCGAAGCGCCGGTTCATCGTCGCCATCGCGGCGGCGACCGCACCGGCGTCGGAAACGTCGCAATGCAGCGCCAGCGTGTTGTCGGGATTCGCGAGGCCAGCGACCGCGCCGTTCAGCAACTCGCCCTCGATATCGAGCAGCGCCACCCACCAGCCCTCAGCGAGGAATCGTTTCGCCGTCGCAAGCCCGATGCCGCGCGCGGCGCCGGTGACGAGAGCAACTTTTTGCGGGGAGGAGGGCATCGGCGGGTCCGTTTGTGAGTGAAGGTTTGCCGGCCCCTATAACCCATGCCCTGTCCCGTGTCCCGGCGAAGGTGACAGCAAATCAGCGCCGCGACGCCTGCCGGGATAATTGGCGGAGACTACTTTCGGTTCACGACGCTCTCATATGCCGCTTGCAACCGCTCGCCCACTGATGGACCCGTTTTCTTGCGGCGCTTCACGCCGAGATGACTCTCGCGCAATTCATCCGTGAACTCTGTCCACATTTTCGGGCCGCCTTCGCTGAGCAGCTTGGCGCGGATGCCGAGCTCCTCGCTGACGGGCAGATATTTGTAACCCCAAGCCGCCATCTGCGCGAGAACCGGAAGCAGCTCGATGCCCTGCTCGGTGAGCGAATAGATACCCTTCTGCTTGTGCGTGGGATCGTTTTCGCGGGTGATGATCCCCTCGTCGAGCAACGTCTTCAGACGGTCGGCGAGAATGTTGGAGGAGATGCCTTCCTCCGATTTCGTCAGCAGCTCGCGAAAGTGCCTCCGGTTGCCGAACATGATGTCGCGGATGATGAGCAGGCTCCACTTGTCGCCCAGGACTTCCAGCGAGAGATTGATCGGGCAGCCGGAGCGGCTGATGTCGGTCATGTTCGGTTCCAGACGGGCGGTCGAGGGAGCCCCAAAAAAACTGCTTGCAATATTGCACCAGTTATCTCAGGATACAACCAGTTGCAAACTGCAATCGGTTTTAAGGAGGTGAAATGATGGCCAAGTTGATCATGTGGAACCTGATGACGCTGGATGGCTTCGTCGAAGGCCCGAACCGCGACATCTCCTGGCATTCCGACGTCTGGGGCGAGGAACTGGAGCAATTGTCGATCGAGCAGTTGAACGCCGCCGGCGGGTTGCTGTTCGGCCGCGTCACCTACGAACTGATGGCGAACCACTGGCCGAGCGCGACCGGCGCAGTCGCCGATTTCATGAATGCCGCGCCGAAATACGTCTTCTCGCGCACAGTGAAGCAATCCGACTGGAACAACACGCGGATGTTCGGTGCCGATGTGCTGGAGACGACCGTCGCCGGATTGAAGCGCGACAGCGCCAAGGATATTTTTCTGTTCGGCAGCGCCGATCTCGCGAAGAGCCTGATCCGGCACGGATTGATCGATGAATTCCGCATCGCGGTGAACCCGATCATCCTCGGCGGCGGAACGCCGCTGTTCAAGCCGGGCGACAAGGTCAAGCTGAAGCTGCTCGACAGCCGGCCGTTATCGACCGGCATCGTGATCCTTCGCTACGTGCCGGCGGCGGCGCAATAATTTCCACGGCAAATGTCGGCGCGACCAAACCCTGATCGTCTTGTAAACATAACGCCCGGAGTTCCATGTCGCTTACGCTGCATTTTCATCCGCTCGCCTCGTACTGCTGGAAGGCGCTGATCGCGCTGTACGAGAACGACATTCCGTTCACGCCGAACCTGGTCGACCTCGGCAATCCGGCCGAGCGCGAGGCGCTGCTGAAGATGTGGCCAATTGGGAAGTTTCCGGTGCTGCGCGACGATGCCCGAAACGAGACGGTGCCAGAGTCCTCCATCATCATCGAATATCTCGATTCACACTATCGCGGCCGGACGCGGTTTATCCCCGATGACGTGGACCGAGCGTTGCAGACGCGGCTGCGTGACCGGTTCTACGATCTCTATATGCATCTGCCGATGCAGAAGATCATGATCGACCGATTGCGCCCGGAAGGAAAGCAGGACCCGCACGGCGTCGAGGAGGCGCGGGCGCAGTTGCGGACCTCCTACGCCATGATCGAGCGGCAGATGGCGGATAGTGCCTGGGCGATGGGCGACGATTTCACCCTCGCCGATTGCGCCGCGGCGCCGCCGCTGTTCTACGGCTGCATGGTGGTGCCGTTTGGCGACGGGAACAAGAACCTCGCAGCCTATTTTGAACGGTTAAAGGCGCGTCCCTCCTTCGCGCGCGTGCTGAAGGAGGCGGAGCCCTACTTCGAGATGGTGCCGAAGGAGCGTTGAAAGAGGAGCGTTGAAATGGCCTCGACCAACAGGGCGGAGATGATCCGCGCGATTTTTGCGGCCTATCTTGCGAACGACCGCAAACGCGTCGAGGACGCGCTCAGCGATGATTTCCGCTTCACCAGCCCCTACGACGACAGCATCGACAAGCCGACCTATTTCGAGCGGTGCTGGAAGAACAGCGACTGGATCGAACGGCACGAGCTGGAGAAGATCTTCGTCGAGGGCGATGAGGCCTTTGTGACTTACCGTTGCGTGGCCAAGGGCGGCAGGAGTTTTCGCAACACCGAGTTCTTCGTGTTCGACGGCGACAGGGTGAGACGCATCGACGTCTATTTCGGCGCAGCTTACGAAAACGGCGTGTTCGTCCAACAGTCGCCGGCATGATCGAACTGTCGGTTTGGCGCAGACTCGTTCGTCCTGTGCAGACCGCAGTATCCGAACATCGAAGGAACGAAGAATGACCGGTGCCGACGCCCTTTCAACGCCGCGCCTCGAGCGCATGCACAATGTCATGGCCGACCATGTCGCAGGCGGCGATATCCCGGGCCTGGTGACGCTGGTGAGCCGCCGTGGCGAGGCTCACGTCGATGCCATCGGGAAAATGGCGATTGGCGGCGCGCCGATGCAGCGCGACAGCATCTTCCGTATTGCCTCCATGACCAAACCGGTGACGGCGGTCGCCGCGATGATCCTGGTCGAGGAGTGCAGCTTGCGGCTCGATGACCCCGTCGATCCCTGGCTGCCGGAATTGGCCAGCCGCAGGGTGCTGCGCGCCATCGATGGGCCGCTCGACGATACGGTAGCGGCAAAGCGCGCGATCACATTGCGCGACCTGCTGACGTTCCGGCTCGGTCTCGGCATGATCCCGGTGTTTCCGGATCGCTACCCGATTCAGAAGGCCATTGCGGAAGCCGGCTTCGCGCCGGGGCCGGTATTTCCGTCGTTTCCGCCGGACGAATTGATGCGCCGCTACGGCACGCTCCCGCTGATCCATCAGCCCGGCGAGCGCTGGCTCTACAACAGCGGAACCGAAATTCTTGGCGTGCTGATCGCGCGCGTCACGGGCACGACGTTGGCTAAATTTCTCGACCAGCGCATCTTCGCGCCGCTCGAAATGAAGGACACGGCGTTCTGGGTGCCCAAAGCGAAGCGCGACCGATTCGCGACCGTCTACATGCGGGACCACACGACCGGCGACCTAAAAGTCTTCGACGACCCCGCAACCGGCAAATATGCCGAGCCGCCGGTGTTCGAGAATGGCAGCGCCGGACTGGTTTCGACCGCCGACGATTTCAATGCGTTTGCGCAGATGATGCTGAACGGCGGCCGGCTCGGAAGCGAACGCATCCTGTCGCGGCCATCGATCGAACTGATGACGGCCGATCACATCACGCCGGAGCAGAAGCAGGGCTCCGAACTGTTCTTCGGCGACGACAGGGGCTGGGGCTTCGGGCTCTCGGTTTACACCAGGCGTGACGACCTCAGCAGCGTGCCGGGCCGCTTCGGCTGGTACGGCGGCTACGGCACCTCGTGGTATTCGGATCCCCGGGAAGGTTTCACCGGGATCCTGCTGACCCAGCGGATGATGGATTCGCCGCAACCGCCGCGTGTGATGACTGACTTCTGGACCTCGGCCTATCAGGCGATCGACGATTGATCGGCCTGCAGGACAAATTACTTCCGAAATAATTTCTCAGGATATGTCGGTGCGGTAACACCCCGGTCGTCTTGTTGATGAAGGCGACGCGACGGTAACCGGCTCAACGAGACCCAAAACGGAGTGTAACGATGCGATTCATGGTGATTGTGAAGGCCAGCAAGGATTCGGAAGCTGGCGTGATGCCGAGCACGGAACTGCTGACGGCGATGGGCAAGTTCAACGAGGAAATGGCCAAAGCCGGGATCATGGAGGCGGGCGAGGGCCTGCATCCGACCTCGAAGGGCGCACGGATCAAATATTCGACCGGGCAGGGCAGCGTCAGCCGCGGTCCGTTCGACCTCAGCGGCGATCTCGTCGCAGGCTTCTGGCTGATCAATACCAAATCGCTGGATGAGGCCGTCGACTGGATGAAGCGCGCCCCGTTCCTCCCTGGCGATGAGATCGAAATCCGCCAGGTGTTTACCGCCGAGGATTTCGGCGAAGCGTTGACCCCCGAACTGCGCGAGCAGGAAGAACGGCTGCGGGCGCAGACTGCGAAGAAGTGACCCTCCATCGTCATTCCGGGGCAGCCCGCAGGGCTGAACCCGGAATCCAGAGATTGCAGCGCGAGATTCCCCGATGCGCAATTGCGCATCTGAGGTTCGTCGCTGCGCGATGCCCCGGAACGACAGCAAGGAAACAAAGGACACCACCATGCGATTCATGATGCTGATGATCCCCCTGGGATATGAGACCGCGGCGCCGGACGTCCAGCTCGATCCCGAGCGGGTCAAGGCGATGATGAAGTACAACGAGGCGCTGAAGGATGCCGGCGTCCTGGTCACGCTCGACGGGCTGCACCCGCCATCGATGGGCGCGCGGGTTTCCTTCGCCACCGGCAAGCCCATTGTGACCGACGGGCCGTTCGCCGAGGCCAAGGAAGTGCTCGGCGGTTACTGGATGATCGACGTGAAGTCGCGCGAGGAGGCGATCGCCTGGGCCAAGCAATGCCCGGCCTCCGAGAACGAGATCATTGAAATCCGCCAGGTGCAGGAGATGAGCGACTTCTCCGAGGAAGTGCAGCAGGCAGCCAAAGGTTTCGACGAGTTGCAGAAGGGAAGTGCGCACAAGGCGCGGTGAGTCTGGAGGGCGCTGCAACAGGATTCCGCACGCCGTTAAGTCGACAATCTATCGCAATCCGTCAAACCGCAAGGTAGGAGAAACCTCATGAGCACCAACGATACGTTCCTCGCAGTCTTCCTCGGCGGCAAGGCCAGCGCGAAAATGGCGGCCTGGAACGCGCTGCCGGAGGCCGAGCGGCGCGGCAAAGAGCAGCAGGGAATCGCGGCGTGGAAGGCATGGGTCGAAAAGCACCAGGCGGCGATCGTCGAGCTGGGTGGCCCGCTGGGCAAGACCAAGAGGGTTGATCCAAGTGGTATTGCTGACATCAGCAACGAGATCGGGGCCTTCACGGTGGTGCGCGCCGCTTCCCACGAGGCCGCCGCGAAACTGTTCGAGAACCACCCGCATTTTTCGATCTTCCCCGGCGAGCGCGTGGAGATCATGCCGGTGCTCCCGATCCCGGGCGGTTAGGGCGCGTTAACCGCAATTTGCTCGGGCCGGGACGTCCGCGGCTAGTGACCTTACCGTCGGCTCATGTAAAAGCCTTTCACATGAGCTGGCGAAAGGACCAAGGCCGCAGCGAGCGCGGCTACCACCACGGCAATCTGAAAGAGGCGCTGCTGCAGGCAGCGCTTGGCCTGATCGCCGAAAAAGGCGCGGCCGGTTTCACCTTCGCCGACGCCGCGCGAATGGCCGGCGTCAGTCCCGCCGCGCCCTACCGGCATTTCCGTGATCGCGATGAACTGCTGTCCTCGATCGCCCAGCGCGGCTTCGAGCAGTTCGAGGCGCTGCTGACGCAGGCCTGGGACGACGGCCGCCCGGACACGGTCACCGCGTTTGAGCGGGTCGGCAAGGCCTATCTGGCCTTCGCGCGCAACGAGCCCGCATTCTATTCGGCGATGTTCGAATCCGGGCTTCCTGTCGATGCTAATCCGACATTGATGGCCGCGAGCGAGCGCGCCTTCGCCATCATCCGTGCCGCGGCCGAACGGCTTGCGGCTCTGGCGCCGCCCGGCATGCCGCGGCCGCCTGCAATGATGATGGCGCTGCACATCTGGTCGATGTCGCACGGCGTGGCGTCGCTGTTCGGCCGCGGCGACGCGGCGCGGCGCAAACTACCGATGTCGCCCGAGGAATTGCTGGAAGCCGAAGTGCTGATTTATCTGCGCGGCCTCGGCTTCCCGACCGATCGCCGGCCATCAGACCAGAAGCCGTCAGGACCGCCGCCGGTGCCGCCATCCGGTGGCCCCTGGGGAACCCCCAAATAAATTTTCGAGGGTGCGGCCAGCCGCCCGCTTGACAAAAATCTGGGATGGTTTAGGTATGTAAATGTTATTTACATTCACAACGGCGTGATCGCCGTCATGGAGAGGGAAATGGCCTACACCGCAGATGTCAATCGATGGCGCGGTCCCGCGGAAGAGACCTATCGCCCGCATATGTTGGATAGCCCCTGGCACCCCGGCTGGATTGCCGTGACCATCCTCGGCTTCATCATCTGGTGGCCGATCGGGCTTGCCCTCCTCTTTTTCACACTAGGGAGCAGAAACATGGGTTGCTGGAGTCACCAGGATCGCTGGCAGAACAAGATGGAGCGGATGCAGTACAAGATGGACCGGATGCGCGGCCGCATGGAGCGTCGCGGCTTCGCCGGCTTCGGCTTCGGTCCGCCCTCGAGCGGCAACCGCGCCTTCGACGAGTACCGTACGGAAACCCTGCAGCGGCTCGAGGAAGAGCAGGTCGAGTTCAAGAATTTCCTCGAGCGCCTGCGCCACGCCAAGGACAAGGAAGAGTTCGACCAGTTCATGGCGCAGCACAAGCAGCGTCCGACGCCGCCGAACGATCAGCCGCAGAACTAAAATCTCGGCATCAGTTCAGCCGCAGGCGTAATGCCCCCCATGATGCCTGACGGCGGATACAGCCGCCCATCTGCGAAAGCAGGTGGGCGGTTTGTTTTTGACGGCGTCCTTGCTGGCGCCGTTCCTCAGCCGTCTACATTGTGGTCCGATGCTGGAAGGCACGGGGGCATGGTCCCAAGCGGAACTGCAGCGGCAGGGGAGTCCTGCTGAGCACGGGGCCCACGATTGTCGGCAACGTGAGTGTCGGCGACTTCGCCAAAATCGGCGCGGGGGCGGTGGTCGAGCACGATGTGCCGGCGGGTGCACTGCGGTCGGCGTTCCCGCCCGGTTGACCAATTGCTCCGAGCCCCGGGGGTTCTCGCCTGACGGCCTCCGTCTGGGTGTACCGGACTTAGGCCGCAATCTTATCCAAGTTGCCAACTACCCCTCGCTCGCACAAAATCTGTCAGCTGATTCGGCAGATGATCGCGACCTGCGAGGAGATTGCCATGGCATTTTTTAAGCGCGAGCTTGGCCCGATTTTCAAGCGCGAGCTTGGCCCGATCGAGCGCTTCGAGAATGCACTGAAGGAAAAGCTGGCGGCGCGGCAAAAAGCTGGCCGACCGGTTGAGCCTCACCGAAGCGGATCTTGGGGAAAAACGTGCCGCAGCCGAACGGCTGGCGGTGGCGGGCGCCGCCAATTCCCGGCTCGATCGAGCAGAAGCCGACATGCGTGCGGTCGAAGACCGCGCCAAATCACTGCGTGCCGCATTGGCGGAATTCGACGAGCAGGTCGCCTCCGCGGAGCGCGCGCTGGCCGATGCCAAGGCGCAACGCGACCGCGACGCCGTCGCTGACGAGATTGAGGCGATGGCTGCGGCAATCGAGCGGGCTGCGCCGGGGTTTGGTGCCGGCGCCGCCGCGCTGATCGAGGCGGTCACAAAAAGCTCGATGTCGATACCGGAAGCAACCAGGTTCTCGACCAGCGTGGATGCGGTGCGCCGCGAGGTTCTCTCGGCGACAGACCTGATATGTTGGGAGTTGCGATCCGCTGCGGTGCGCACACGTGCGGGCAACGTGAACACTGCCAGCCCCGAAACATCCGAATCAGAGCAACTGCCGTCGACAGAGATCGAGCGGCAATTGATCTACACCCTCCATCCGTTGATGTGGCGGGAGGGCAACGAAGTGCGCAGAATTCCGGCCTTTGCGCTGGTTGGGTTGCCAAAAGCGCTGCTGCCCGCAGCGCTGCGGCATCAGCATGTGGACCATCTCAATGCCCGTCGTGTGCAGACCCTGATGCATCTTCATGGCAGCGAAGGGCTCCAGGGCGATCTGCAGCCCGACGATCCGCAGATCGTCGATCTCGATGCGCTGGTCGCAGAGGAGACGCCGAGCGTGGAAGCTGTCGTTGCGTAGGCCTGGCGAATAGCGCTCGCGCGTTGAGCGCTCATTGAGGGGGCAGGTCTAACGCACGCCGATGCGTGCTCGCCCCAACGCGAAGCCCGCAATGCTGCTGTTGCCTTTGCTGCCGTCCGGTTCCATACATTTTCACATGACCGAGCCGTTATTGGGGCGCAGCCTCAACCGCCTTGAAGACCAGCGCTTCGTGCAGGGACGCGGGCGCTACATCGCCGATCTTGCGGCGCCAAACGCGCTTCATGGCGTCGTCGTTCGTTCGCCGCATGCGCACGCGCGCATTGTTGCGATCAGCGTCGATGCGGCGCGTCAGATGCAAGGCGTTGCGGCCGTGCTCACGGGAATGGAATTGGCTTCCGACGATATCGGTCCGCTGCCTTGTGCGGTGACCGGTATCCCGATGACCACACCTCTCGTGGTGCCGCTTTGTCACGCGCTGGCGCGCGAGGTCGTTCGCTATGTCGGCGAGCCCGTGGCGTTTGTAGTCGCGGAAAGCGCCGGGAGCGCACGCGATGCTGCCGAGGCCGTCGTCGTGGATTACGAGCCGCTGCCGCCGGTCGTCTCATTGCTAGATGCCGTGCTGCCGGGAGCTCCGTCGATCTGGCCGGGGGCAAAGGACAACGTCGCGTTCCAGTTCAATCGCGGCGAGATCGGGCCGGTGGAAACAGCGATCCGCGGCGCCGCCCATGTCGTGGAATGCGAACTGGTCAACAACCGAGTTGTCGCCGCGCCTTTGGAAACGCGCGGAGCATTGGGGGAGTTCGACGCCTCCAGCGGCCGCCTGCATCTGACCGCCTCGGCCGCAGGCGCACACATGATCCGCGACCTGCTCGCCGATTCCGTTTTCCGCATCGGCAAGGAAAAACTTCGCGTTAGCATTCCCGACGTCGGCGGCGGTTTCGGGATGAAGAACGTTCTCTATCCGGAATGGGTGCTGGTGCTGTGGGCGGCGCGCCGCCTCGGCCGACCGGTCAAGTGGATCGGGGACCGCAGCGAGGATTTCACCGGCTCCGCGCATGGCCGCGACAGCGTCGTCCGGGCTCGCCTTGCGCTTGATCGGGATGGCCGCTTCCTGGCGCTCGACACAAAAGTCCTCGCCAATCTGGGCGCTTATATCTCGACGCTGGCGGCGGGCGTGCCGACAAGGGCCATGGCGAGCGCGATGGGCGGCGTTTACGACATTCCGCTGATCGCGTTTGAGACGAGAGGCGTGTTCACCAACACGACACCGGTCGACGCCTATCGCGGCGCCGGCAAGCCCGAGGCGAACTACCTGATCGAGCGCTGCATCGACATCGCCGCCGCCGAACTCGGGATGGATGCGCTGAAGCTGCGGCGTAAGAACGTCTTTCGCCGTTTTCCCCATCAAAGCGCAATGGGGCTTTCGATCGAGCAGGGCAGCTTTGCTCACGCAATTGATCACGCGGTGGCGGCAGCGGCAGGATTCGATGCGCGCCGGAAAAGCTCACGCAGGCGGGGCAAGCTGCGTGGCCTTGGGCTTGCCTGCTTTCTCGAAACCGCGCGCGGCCAGCCCAATGAAGTTGCGGAGGTGCGTCTCGGTGAGGACGGCTTGATCGATCTGATGGTCGGCACCCATTCCAACGGCCAGGGCCATGAGACCACTTACGCGCAAATCGCGGCCGACACGCTTGGCCTGCCGCTCGAGCGATTTCGATTTCGGCAGGGCGATACGGACGATCTCGACAGCGGCGGCGGGCATGGCGGGGCGCGCTCCATGCACCAGGGCGGCACCGCGCTGCTGCTCGCGGCCGACGGCCTGATCGAGAATGCGCGGCGGCTTGCCGCGCGGCTGCTGCAGGCCAGTATCGATGCCATCAACTACGAAGCGGGCATGTTGCGCGTAGCCGCGACCGGGCAGGAGATCAGCCTCGACGAAGTGGCGCGTGCCTCCTACCAGTCGCCCAGCGACGATGTCGCGCCGGGCCTCGCGCACAAGGCCACCCATCTCTGCGACCTCTACACATTTCCAAACGGGTGCCACGTCGCTGAAGTGGAGATCGATCCTGCCACGGGTGAGGTAAGGCTCGACCGATACGTCATCTTCGATGACTACGGCCGTCTGCTGGATCCCCGCCAGACCCTGGGGCAGGTGCATGGCGGGGTCGCGCAAGGTATCGGCCAGGCGTTGTTCGAGCACGCGGTGTTCGATGCGGAGACGGGTCAGATCCTCTCGGGCTCGCTGATGGATTATGCGCTGCCGCGTGCGGACGATCTTCCTTCGTTCGAGGGCAGCCTGACGCCTGACTTTCCAAGTCGCGCCAACCGGCTCGGCGTCAAGGGAAGCGGCCAGGCCGGCGCGATCGCCGCGCCAGCCACCATCATGAACGCCGTGATGAACGCACTGACGCCGCTCGGCGTGCGGCATCTCGACATGCCCGCAACGCCCTCCCGCATCTGGCACGCGATCCAGACGGCAAAATCGCGATCCCGTTAGCCCCCGGACGGGAAACACCCGACATCCACCCAAGCGCCGAAGCAAGCCAAGTGCCCCCGCAGCAAATGGCGGCGCATGAACTGTATTGTGGAACCTAACGGAACATCAGGCGTTCTTTTCCGCGAATGAGCAGCGCCGTCGCCCCGGCGCAGCATGCGCCGAGGCAGGCGCTGAGCTGCGCGGGAGGGAATGCTCATGAGACTCACCGTTTCGGTCATCAAAGCTGACGTTGGTTCCGTTGGCGGGCACACGAAGCCGTCTGCACGCATGATGGCGACCGTCGAGGGCGAGGTCGCGAAGGCGATCGGCAATGGTCTGCTGATCGACGGTTTCGTCCGCCACACCGGCGACGACATTGCGATCATCATGACGCACACACGGGGCGAAGGGGACCCCGAGGTACATCAATTCGCCTGGAAGACGTTTCTCGCGGCCACTTCGGTCGCGAAAACCTCCGGCCTCTACGGCGCCGGCCAGGATCTTCTGGTCGACGCGCCTTCCGGAAACGTTCGCGGCGCCGGACCGGCCGTCGCGGAGCTCAGTTTCGACCACAGCCTCTCGGGTTCGAGGCCCGCGGAGTCCTTCATGGTGTTCGCCGCCGACAAATGCGGCCCGGGCGCCTACAACCTGCCGCTCTATCTCGCCTTCGCCGATCCCATGTATTGCGCCGGGCTGATGCTGCCCCCGATGATCAAGGGTTTCCGTTTCCATGTCATCGACATGGACCACACGGCTGGCGACAGCGTGATCGAACTCGACGCGCCCGCGGACGGCTACCACATTGCCGCGCTGCTCCGCGACAACGAGCGCTTTGGCATTGATCGCATCATTTCCCGAACGCATGGCGAGGTCGCCGTTGCTGTTTCGGCACAGCGTCTTCACTCGATCGCAGGCAAGTACACCGGCAAAGATGATCCGGTCGCGATCGTTCGGAACCAGGGGATTTTCCCGGCGCCCGAAGAAATCGTCTCGCCGTTCGCCAAGGCGCACTTCGTAGGCGGCGATGCGCGGGGCTCGCACGTGATGCCGCTCATGCCCGTGCCACTTAACACACCGGTGACAGGCATGTACTGCCTGCCGCTCGTTTCCTGCGCCGGCTTTTCGATCGACAAAGAAGGTCGATTTTCGGAGTCCTATACCGACTTCTTCGACAACCCGGCGTGGGATGAGGTCCGCCGGCTCGCCCAGCGCAAAGCTATCGAGATGCGCAGCCAGGGCTGGTCTGGCGCCGCGATGCTGCCCTATTCCGAGCTGGAGTATGGTGGCTTCCGCGATACCGTGTCCGCGCTGCTGAACCGTTTTCGGCTGCGCGCGGAGCGCAAGCCGGAAGCGGCGGAGTAAAGAACGGTACGCTGTGCATTATTGCGACATGCCAATGCTGGGAGGTGGGCTTGGCGAAAAAACGCATCGGTATTCTCACGGGCGGCGGCGACGTTCCCGGCCTCAACGCAGTCATCAAGAGCGTGACATATCGCGGCAGTGAGAACGACATCGAGGTCGTCGGCCTCCGCCGTGGTTGGGAGGCCCTCACGCACGTGAACCTCGAGGACCCGGCCAGCAAGTCCCACTACATCATCCCGCTGAACCGTGACAACACGCGCACCATAGACCGGAGCGGCGGCACGGTCCTGCACTCGAGCCGCACCAATCCGTCCAAGATGAAGAAGCTGCCGGATCATCTCGTCGGCAAGGACTTTCCAGTCTCGCTTAGCTCCAAGGGCGGTATCGCATCCAAGACGTGGGACGTCACAGGCCAGGTGCTGGCGAACCTCTCGGGGCTCGGCATCGAACACCTGATCGTCATCGGCGGCGACGACACGCTCAGTTACGCAGCCAAGCTCAACGACCTCGGCGTCAAGATCATCGCCATCCCGAAGACGATGGACAACGACGTCCGCAACACCGAATACTGCATCGGCTTCTCGACCGCGATCACCCGCGCCAGCGACGCCATCCAGCGGCAGCGCACCACTGTCGGTTCGCACGAGCGAATCGGCATCTTCCGTGTCTTTGGCCGCGATGCGGGATTTACGGCGCTCTACACCGCGTATGCCACCTCGATACGGTGCGTCATACCGGAGTACAAGGTCGATCTCGACAAGCTGATCCGGTTGCTCCTCGAGGAAAAGCGCGCCAACCCAAGCAACTACGCGCTGGTCGTGCTCAGCGAGGGCGCCGCGTGGGAGGGCTACGCAGTGCAGGAATACGGCGAGCCTGATGCCTACGGTCACCGCAAGAAGGCGAGCGTGGCGGAATCGTTCGCCGACGAGATCAAGCGACGCGCTGGCGAGGAGACGATTATCTCCGACCTCACCTACGACCTGCGATCGGGAAATCCGGATTTCATGGACAAGCTCGTGGCCCTGACCTTCGGTAACATGGCCTACGATGCCATCCTGGAAGGCAAGACCGGCCTCATGTCGGCGCTGGTAGAAGGCCGCTACGACCTCGTGCCCATCCCTGACGTCAACCTCGGGCCGCGCAAACTGGACGTCGCCGGTACCTACAACACGGAGCGCTACCGCCCCATCTACGACAACAAACGGGGGCTGCCGATCTTTCTCAACCGCGCGTAGGGTGGCAGTTGGTAACCCCCCCAAAGAACGTCTCCCATGGGGCAGCCTCGGAAGTAGTGCCCGGCCAGATGTGCCTGCCGACGCGGAGTCAGGGCCTCGTGTCGAGATCATGGAGTGGAAAGGCCATGGAGATCGAACGCACTACATTCGGCGCCATCACGATTGACGGAAAGACCTATGAACACGACGTGATCATTCGTCTGTCCGGCGAAGTGGCAAGGCGAAAGAAAAAGCTGTCGAAGAAGTATTACGGCACTTCGCATGTCCTCTCGAAAGACGAAGCCAAGTTCATCTATGAGGATGGATGCGAGCAGCTAATTCTTGGCTCGGGCCAGATGGGCAATGTGCACCTGTCGCCGGAAGCTGAGAAGTATTTTGCGAAAAAGGGTTGCTCGGTTCTGTTGCAGCCGACCCCCAAGGCGATTCATACGTTCAACAACTCGCATGCGAAGAAGATCGGCCTTTTCCACGTTACCTGCTAGGTCGGGCCGGCCGCGACTGCGCTGAGCAAGAGCGCGAGAGCGCATTGAGAACACGATTGGTCGGACAGTCGTGCGTGCTGACCGGTGGCGGAAGCCAGAGCAGGCCTTGGGTCATAATCCAAAGATCCGCCGAAGCGCCCAAGTCGGCCAAGCGTCGGCTCAGCGCGGCCATTCGAAGATGCCGTGCGGTGTTGAACCAGGAAGCCGCCGCGATCATGCGTTAAGGGCTTCCAGATTGAAACAAAAATTGATCGAATCATTGAGAAAAGCGGGGATATTTCCCAAAAGCGGCTTGATTCCCCGCTCTTTTTTATCCGGGGCGTATTTGTTTGATGGGTAAGAACACATGACTGATCAAGAATTGGCTCTTGAGGCGATCAACGAAGCGCAACTCATACTGGAAGAATACCTTCGGCCCCGGCCGCAGAACCATGAGCGTATCCTCGACAAGCTGGTGGAAGTTCTCGAACGTCCCGATCTGGTGGTTGCTGTAAGCCGCTTGCAGCAACAACACAGTCTCTCAGTGCGCAAATGAGGAACCTGCCATCAATCGCTTTGGCCGCCTGGATTGCTACGCTCCTGCCAGCTGGGATGCCAAATGCGGAGGCCAAACAACAATGCAGCGCCGCGAAGCCATCAAATCCGCACGGGCGTTGGTGGTCCTATCGTCTGATCGATGGACGAAAGTGCTGGTATGAAGGCAAGCCCATGCTTTCGAAATCGTTGCTGGAATGGCCCAAGGCGGCATCCGTGCAACCCGTTTCCAACCGAGAAGTTATACACGTCGTCACAGAAAAGCCTGGCAATCCATTAGACGCGCAAGCCTGGGTACTGAAAGACTCTGACACTTTCGAAGCGCGATGGCGCGAAAGGGCGAAAATGCAATAGGCGTTGTCGCCGAAAGGAAAGTCTCGAAGCGCCAGGATTGCGTCTGCGCGCTAGAGACATCAGTCTCGGGCGACTAGCGAAGAGGACTTGTTTTCTAACCAGGTGCGCTGCGGAAACCAGCAATGCGAACGGCTGCAGATTTCAATCTTTATTACGCGACCCCTGACCCCTGGCATATTTCCCACGCGCAATTCAGGGATAGGGTCTTGCGCCGATGCATGAAGCCATTCATCCGGGACAAAGCCGTTCTTGAGCTCGGCTGCGGCGAAGGCCACTTGACCCGCGCAATTTTTCGCAAAGCACGATCCGTGGTTGGCATCGACATAAGCGATGTCGCAATTGCTCGCGCCAAATCGCTAAACCTGCCAAATGCCAGATTTGAAAGCGCTGATTTTTTACAAGCGTCATTCGAGGGTTACGACGTGATCGCAGCCATCGAATGCGTCTACTATCTGTCCCTGCGGGAGCAGGGAGCGTTTTTGGAGAAAGTTGCCAAAGAACACCCTGGCAAAATACTTTTGCTCTCGGGTCCAATTGTAGACTACCAAAGACACTTCAGTCATAAGCGATTGATGCACGAGTTCACGACCTTGGGGTTCGCTCCTCTTAAATTTTATAACCTGTCCGTTTATTGGCATCCGCCTTCATCCAGAATTATCGCTAACCTGATCAAGCTGCCGCTTGCATACACCTTGCTTGATTGGATACCGGAGTCGATGGTCTACCAAAGGCTATACGCACTTCGAGCACCGAAACGCCACTGACACGGATATTCGACAGCCCGACTAAAGAGACCTTGTGTGGCCTCGGTCCGTTGATCGGACATCGACGTCTTCATCCGTCCCGGTATAATCCCCTTGCACAATAAACCTAAGGGAGGAGTTGAAGATGAGGACAATTCTGGTTGGCGCCGCACTCGTCGCCCTTGCCACCGGAGCATCTGCTCAGGATAAGCGCCCCGATTACGGCACGGCGGTCAATGCCGCGGCCGCAAAGAAGATCGCAGCCGGCGTCCTCGCCGAGTGCCAGAAGAACCAGTGGAACGTGGCTGTCGCTGTGGTCGATAATCACGGATTTCTGGTGTACTTCGAACGCATGGACAACACGCAAACGGCCAGCCTGGACATCGCCATCGGCAAGGCGAGGGCCGCGGCGACCTATCGGCGCACGACGCGCGTCTTTATGGATGCGATCAACAAAGGCGGGCCAGCCACGGCCACTCTGCCCGGTGTCTTCGCCTCGCCCGGCGGAGTGCCGATCATGGCCGACGGCAAAGTCACTGGCGGCGTGGGAGTGAGCGGCGTCACCGGCGACCAGGACGAGCAATGCGCCAAGGCCGGTCTCGGAATTACTTAAAACCTCGGGATTACTTAAAAATTGCATCCAGCGTTCGAACATACAAGCGCCGGCACGGTCCTGTTGCAGCCGTGCCGGGCGGTGACTAACCACCAGCATGCGGAGGCCGCAGTCGCGCGTCTGAAAACGTATGATGTCCGCTTCGGGTGCCAGAAACGGAAGTCGCGGCAACGTCCTTCTCAGAAGTGAAGGATGTGCTTGTTGAGATAGTAGCCCAGGTATGCCGGCGGCAGCAGTAAGCAAAGAGAAAGCGCCTGCAAGATGTTGAATTGCGTCCAATGAGGATCAACGGGGCCAACTGCATAGAAGTACCAAAGCAGGAAAAATGCTTCGCAGGCCACAAAGCACCAGACTGCCCGGAAGCGAAACTGAAACAGCGCGGCTCCGACAACGAAGGCCACCACGAGAATTCCAAACAGACCTAAGCTGAAAGAGAGGATGGGATTGTCCGTTACAGGATTTCTCACCATCGCAATAACGGCCATTGGTCTAGCTCCGGGTTGCGTTTGCTCCCAGATACGACCGAAGAAACGCTAAATGTTCGTTAGCGAATGCCGCTACATGCACTAGCCGGTGGAGTGCATCCAACCTCCGACTGTCGGCTTTGGGTCAATCGCGTCACTTTGGCCGTCTGCGCGCTACTTCCGGTCTTCCCCTGTAAACGGACGTAGTCGGGGCCAGTGAGCATGTCGCAAAAGTGCCAAACTCGGAAGTCTTGTCGGTTCGCTTCCGCTTGGTCCGAACATGAATTGGCGGTAGCGCGATGTCCGTTCGGTAATGCCTTCTACAAAGCACTGAACGATCAAGACCTGGATGCAGTGCTTGGTCCAATTGGGTCCGAAAAGGGCGACTGCAGGCTCCGTAGCGCGGCTCTCGATATGATCCATCAAATCGTTGGCCATCTGCTGGAGGCGTTGGCGATCTCGATCCACAAACTCGCGGGGCTGCGTGTCAACGATGCAAAGGGAGCCTACGACGTGTCCAGTTGAGGTCCGCAAGGGGACGCCTGCATAAAAGCGAATGCCCTTCTCCAGCACGCGTGGATCGTCGGCAAAGCGTGAGTCCTCGGTCACGTCTTCGGAAACCAGGACTTCGTTTGCCGCGATCACGTATGCGCCGAGCGGCTCCTCATGAGGAGCCTGATTGATGGCCTGATTTTCCTGCGACAGGTCTATTGCGTCTGGCTGAGCCGGGTGAATATCGCCAGCCAGAGATACTAGTGCGATTGGGACATTGAAAGCCTGCGCAATCCTCTTGGACGCCTCATCGAACTGCTGCCCTTTCGCGGCAGCCAAACCGAGGCTGTGCAGCGCTGCAACCTGCTCTTGTCTAACGTCAGGAAGGACCGGACGCGCACCGCTGCCAGATGCTGGGCGGCACATCCATTCATCAACTTGCTTGATACAGCCCTGAAGCGAGGCGAATACCGCATCGGCCGCCATCTGCTTGTTGAGCTCTTCCGTCTGTTGCGTACCGTGCGCCAGATTCCAGGAGCAGACGATGAGCTTCACGTGGGGGGCTCGGCGACGCAGACGACGGAGGATGTACCGGGCATAGACCTGCGGCTGGGGATGCAGATAGGACAGGCACACCACGTCGACGCCTTCGAGACCAAGCTGCCCCAGCGCTCCCTGGCTGACTGCGATCGGCGGCAGGACTTTGGCGCTGATGCTCCGCTCCTCCAGCACCTGCGCCAACATCTCCGCCGCCGCGTGATCTAGCTCAGTGCGGCCGGCGACGCAGAGAACGCACGGTGGCCGCTCAGCTGTGCGATTTTCGCTCCGCTCGGCCGCTGAGGAGGTCTTTTCCCGGATATGGTCCTCGACCTCCCGCACAACAAAGACCGCGGTGTCGGCCACGAGCCGCCGGTAATTGATATCCGTAGTGCTGCGCTGGCGATCGTTTTCCGCAAGGCGCAGTGCCGGTATGGCCACGTTATCATAGAGCTCGTGCGAGGAGTATTTGTCGACATAGTCTTCAGCAATCTCCACCGCCTCTTCCAGGTTGCCGGCTAGCAGGCGTTGATAAAGCTGCTCTTCCGGCGCAAGCACCGGATCGCTGCCAAGAAGCACGCCCAGGAACTCAAGTTGCGGGACATAGCGCCCGATGACGACCGCGCAGACGGTCAGGGGCGTCGCCAGGAACAGGCCGACAGGGCCCCACAGCATGGTCCAGAAGATTGCCGCAATGATGATGGCCAGAGAGGACAGGCCTGTGCTGGCGCCGTAAAGCCATGGCTCGACGACATTGTTGCTGATCAGTTCAGCCACGAGGAACACCCCGACCACCCAGAACAGCATGGTCCAGCCAGGATCGACGGCGACTGCAAGGGCAATAGGAAACAGGGCGGCGAGAAAGGGACCGAGATACGGGATGAATCGGAGGACCGCGGCTAGCAGCCCCCACAACGGGGCATTGGGCACGCCAATGAAGTAAAGGGCAATGCCAATCGGAATGCCGTAGGTCAGATTCACGACGAGCTGCATCAGGAGATAACGACTAACCCGGGCGGTGGCGTCGTTGATGGCCTGCGTACTTTTCTGAAGGTCTCCGGCCCCTGCAAGTTTGATGAAGCGATCACGCAGGTCCTCCCGCTCTAGCAGCACGAAGATCACGAAGATGACGACCAGCCCGGCAGTGGCGAGCGGCGCTAACAGCGGACCGACTACGGATCGGATAATCTCAAGGGGTTTTGGCCGTGGTGCCTCTAGGCGCACGGTTACCGGCTCCGGAGACTTAGGGCCGGCTCCGACGCGGGGCTGTCCTTCTTCAGGCTTCCTCTCGTCGTCCGAGATGTCCTTGCCGAGATCCTCTATCGTTCTGGTAATATTATCGAGGGTGCCGCCACCAGGGGCAGACTCCTGCAAGGACCGGATTTTCTGAGTGATAGTAGTCTGGTAGCTCGGAAGATTGTCGGCGAGTTGGACGAGCTGGTGCCCGACCACGAAGGTGACGCCTGAAATCAGGATAAAGGCAAGCGTAACGGCAATCAGCACCGCGGCAATGCGGGGCAACCTCCAGCGCCCTAGAAAGTTTACCAATGGTGTGAGAACGAAGCCTAAGAGGATGGCGAGGGCGAAGGGAACAAAGATATCTCGGCCGAAATAGAGTCCTCCGATTGCAAGGACGATGCCGCCGGCCGTCAGGATCGGCGAGCCCGTGGGCTGCGTGGCTGGCGAAGATCGAGGCGAGACTGGAGCAAAGTCCGCCATAGCCGCGGCCTTTCCGTATCGGTATGACCAAACGTTAACGCACGACGGGAGTGTCTGATCCAGAGCATATAGCGATTGCTGCTCGAAACGTTCAATCAGTCCAGCACCGATTGTTGCCCCGCTCAAAAGAGCCGGCTTCAGCGGCTTGCCTGGTTTTCCGGTTTGTTATCAGGGTCACACAACCGGTTGCCGGTCCGAAATGTCCGAGATGAGTCAGACTCGGACATCGCGATTTAGCCGCGGGATCCAGGAACGGACATGCGGTTGCAACGGCCATACTAATCCTCGATCACAGCTGACGTCGGCATAGGATACTCGGCCTCATCCTGGCTGTGACGAGCGGCTGGGGTGTACGGCGCGCACGAGAGAATGAACGCCGGATCGCCACCGCCACGCCACCAAATCGCCTAACGACTCAGCGACGTCTGTTGCGGTGGGCCGGTGGCGATGCGCGTGGGTGCAGCAATGATGCGCTTTGGGTCCAATCTATATCTAACTCCGGCCCAGACTGGGCTGGTTATGGTCGCGCTGCTTTTGCTCGGCGCGATCGTGGTTCGAGTGGCCACTGTGTCCGAACACAGTGAGGTCCGCACGCACACCACTCCCACGCGCAACACTCCTGAGAACGGTGGCAGAATTACCCTGGATATTGGCGTCGCAGACCTGCGGGTCGCTGCCGTGAGATAACCTGTTGGACGGCAATACGCGTCCATCATGCAATGGACGCGAGGAATGCCATTTGGAGGAATGCTATTTGATTGTCGCGTGCACAGTAATCACCGACGTGCCCGAAGCCGTCGGCCCCTGACCCGTTGCTTTGATGGCAAAAGTATCCTTTCCCTTATATCTAGCCTTCGCCTTGTATTCGTAAGTAGTCGCGTTGAGCTTTTTCAACTTGCCGTATGACGGCTTCTGTAAAATGTTCGAGCTGCTCACCGTGCCGCTCATCGTGATCGGGAACAGGCAACTTGCCCCGGACGCGACGCTGATGTCGTCGGTCGAGTCCTCACCCCAATCCGCTAGTTCCACTAATTTTGGGCAGTCAGAAGCGGCCAGCGCGGGAGACACGGACATTGAGCCTGTAACGATAAGCGCCAAAGCGGCGACTTTAGACAACCGCATAGTAGATTTCCTCGTTTTCATGCAAATCCACACTGGCCAAAGTTTCCTCAGACGGTTGCGATTGGAGATACGTCTTCTGTCGGATCTTTTGAATTTAGTCACCCGGCTTACAACCGCGTCAATAGATCAGTTTCTGACAGCCGCTACCCACCACTACCAAAATTGGCATACCCAGACTGCCGGCTTTCCGAACGTTTCAATTTTCATAATATCGCAAGCAGAGGAGGGCTCTTGAGCATAGATGTGCGCGTCTCCGGCGAGAAACCGCGTTGGCTCAATCCAGTCCCCCTGCTCGGAGCCAGGGCAGGTATCTCGTCGGGGCGCGCAAGCAAGAATTGCCGGTGCGAAGCTGCTCAGGACGCTGAGACCCGATCGGTGGATGGTGATTTGCAAGCGGAACGGCGGTGAACATGCGTGGTCGTTTTCCCGGATCAATCAACGCTTGGCGGTTTGCATCGGCTGTGAACAAAGCGCGCGCGACACGGCAAAATCGAGAGATCGCTGGCGATGGGCTGGACCGGCAGTTGCTGGAGGAGATGCCGAAAGCGAATGGCGGTCAAAAGAAGCCTCCACTGACACGGGGCTTTCCGATGTGGGCATTTCTTGCGATCAAGTCTCGCGCTGGCAGAAACGCGCGGCCGTTCCCGAGGAAATTTTCGAGCGCGGGACGCAGGACAAGACGCACTTACCGACTACGACCGGCCTGATTCGCGCCGGCGCCGGCACGAGCGAGCACGTCAAATCCGTTTCATGGTCCGGTCACCAACCACTCGAAGGTCCATCCTGCTGATCAGATCCGAGCGGAGCGCCTCGGCGGCGCTCATGGCGGCCATCGTCTGTCGCAACGTACTGACGTTCGATCCCAGCGACACGATTCCGCCCAGCACCACGGCGATCGATCCGATGGCGGCGACCTGACTGGACGATCCGAATAGGCCCAGCATCATAGCGAGCGGCACTGCGATGCCGACGGCGATTGCCGCCTTGGAAACCAGTATGATCTTTCGGCATCGCTCGGAGACGTCGGCAAGCTCCTCGAGCTGCGCTTCGATCCGTGAAATCGCCTCGTTCGGGTCGTCATCGTCCATCAGATTCAACATCGAGATCCGCAAGTCTCCACAAAGGACGTTCTGATTGCCTTCAACTTCGCCAGGGGTGCCCGAAAGCCGAAAATTCAGTCGGATCAATCAAAGCATGGCAGGCAGCCGTCGGGCTAGGCCCTATGCTAGCTCCGGATCAAAAGCTGACCCGGAAACAGCATCCGCTATCGGATGATTTGCGAAAGTCGGCGTAGCTCCAAGCCAGGTCCGCTCTAACCCAGCGAACGGAGATCGCCGGGCGGGAGCTGCATGTCCGAAAAGTGCTGCAGTGTTCCGGCAATGCTCTCAAAGTAGGATTCCAATTCCGCCAACGCGCGACGCTCCCAATCCTTAGCCTGTCCCAACAGAGACCAGCTCTGACCGGGCCTGAAGGCTGCGGTCTGCCTGTATAGCGACGCGATCGCGCGATACCGGCGTACGTTCTCCAGGACGGCTTCCCGATTCATGCCTGAGCTCTGCCTTCACCCCGTTGGTTGGGGCAACGTGAGCCAGAACGATTTTCGATTCGTTACCGCCAGTTCGAAACCGGTCGAATGGTTTGCGAACGGTTGCTAATCCCTCGATAGGCAAATTAACCACTGGCGCGAGCTCGATCTGCTCAACCCGCTTGCTTTCTGCATTGCAAACCCTGACCTGAAAGTTGGGAACGCTTGGGTTTTGCGACTCGAACATGCGGCGCACGTCGGAGACCTAAAGAAGGAAGCGTTTGCTTCTTACGTGGAAAGCCTCTTATTGATTCCGATCTGGAGTAGCTGGAGAATGGCCGGTCAGAACGGGTCTACGGGAGGGAACATCATGATCTCACGTCGTCTTGTAATCGGACTGCTCGGGGCGGTAGTAGCAGCGTTCGCGCTCTATGCCGCTCCGGTGGCGCTGGCCTTTTCGCCCGAGGCGCGCAACGCGAAGCTGGATGAAACCCTTCGGGGATTGGTCGAAGGCCGCAGCACTCCAGGTATTGCGGTGCTGATCCTCCAGAACGGCCGCCCGGTCTACAGCCGCAGCGTCGGCGTTCGCGAGGTGGGGAGCACCGCACCGATCGGCGAGAACGACATGTTCCGCCTCGCCTCAATGACGAAGGCCGTTACCTCGGTGGCTGTGATGATCCTTGTCGAGCAGGGCAAGATCGGCCTGGACGATCCGGTCAGCCGTTTCCTCCCCGAGTTCGCCAAGCTGCGGGTGCGTGGGCCCGACGGCACCGAGGGTCCTGCGAACAGGCCCCCGACGATCCGCGAACTGCTGACCCATACCGCCGGGTTCTCCTATAACTTCATCAATAATCCCCGGCTCGTCGATGCATACCGCGAAGCGCGCGTGACCGACGGGCTAGACCAACCCGAGGTGACCACGGCTGAAGCGATGCAGCGTCTCGCCTCCATTCCGCTTGGCTATCAGCCTGGTACAGGCTGGGAATACTCGCTCGCCACTGACGTGCTCGGGGCCGTCATCGAGAAGGTGACGGGAGCCAGCCTGGGAGCTTTTGTAACCGAGCGCATTGCAAAGCCCCTGCGCATCCAGAGCTTTGTGTTCAACGCACCTGAGACCACCCGCTCACGCTTCGTGCAGGTGACGCGGCCCGCACAGGTCACGGGCGCACTCGGCATGGGCTACGTTCCGGTGGCGGGACCTGAGGCTGTGCCGTTCCCTCTCACCAAGGGCACTGCCAATCACGACCCGAACCGCGCCTTCTCTCCGATCGCCTATAACTCTGGCGGCGCCGGCATGAGCGGCACTCTCGGGGATTACGCGCGGTTCCTGCAAATGCTGCTGAACGATGGCGAACTCGACGGCGTGCAGGTTCTCCGCCCGGAGACGGTCCGGCAGATGACGGAGAACGCGACCGGCAATATGCCGACGATTCGCGGGCCGGGCTGGGGCTTCACGCTGGGCTTTGGGATACTGACCGATCAGGCTGCAGCCAAGAGCCGTCTTCCGGCCGGCAGCTATGGATGGGGCGGCATCTATGGCACGCAGTTTTGGATCGATCCGGCCAACCGCGTCGTCGGCCTGGTCATGACCCAGACGGCGATTATTGGCTCCGGCGCGATCTCGAAATCCCGTCCGGGAAGCGTTCTATGCAGCCGATTGAGGTGCGCCCGGACCAGTCCGTCTTTGGGCTTCGCCCATGCGGAACGGGAACTTCCCAATGTCGGTCCGCGTTGAGGGACCATTAGAACGCGCCGATGGAGAGCCGCCCATGAACAAGGCAACGTTGAACGGAACAATGCTGAACAATCTTGCAACCGCATGCGCCGCCCTGGCGCTCACCCTCGCCGTGGTTCCGGCCACGGCTCAGGAAGCCGGGCGAACGAGGGTCGGCACGCTCACCTGCAACATAGCGCCCGGTGTCGGCATGGTTGTCGCGGGACAGCGGCAACTGAGCTGCATCTATGCATCGGCGAGGGGCAGGGCGCGCGAGGCTTATGAGGGCACCGTCAGCACGCTTGGCCTGGACATCGGCGCCACGACCGGCGGCCAGCTCGCCTGGGCCGTTTTTGCGCCGACCACGCTGCGCCAGGCTGCGTTGGCGGGAACCTATACGGGTGCGACCGCTGGCGGCACGGTCGGCGCCGGAGCGGGTGCCAACCTCCTGGTTGGAGGCTCGGACCGCACGGTCGTCATGCAGCCGGTGTCCGTGCAGGCGCAGACGGGCATGAACGTTGCGGCGGGCATATCCACAATGGAGCTGCGGCCGGCCGCTGCGCCCGCACGTCGCATCGCCCGGTGACGACATCATCGCCGGCGAACCAGGGCGTGCGCTCACAAATCGAGTGGTTTGATCGATGTCCGCTATACCCCAATGGCGGCCAAGTTCGGCCATGCAGCGAGATGACGCGATGTGCCCGCAGGAGACGCCAGTCCGGCCGTTGGTCGGACTGGCCGTCAACGAATGCCCGCCAAGTCGGGCCATGAATTGAAGGTGGGCGTTGCGTAGGACAGAGAGCGATGGCGCAGGGCCAGCGCGGGGCTGATCTGTGCCAAGCTTCTTTCAACACATGGTTGTTTGGGTTTCGCGGAGGGGATTGTGAGGCGACGTGAGTTCATCGCGCTGCTCGGCGGCGCGGCGGCAATCGGACCACTCGGCGCGCACGCGCAGCGCCCGCCAGAGCGCATCCTCTATTTCACATACTCGGCCGGCTACCAGCATGATGTCATACCGCTTTCCAAGGCAATCCTGACCCAGCTTGCAAGCAATTCGGGCGTCTTTGAAGTTACTGCAACGGAAGACACGTCTGAATTTTCCGCCGAAAACCTCGAGCGCTACGCCGCGGTGATGTTCTACACGTCAGGAGAACTTCCGATGAGCGACGCGCAAAAGACAGCTCTTCTCGACTTTGTGCGCTCGGGCCGCGGGTTCCTCGGTGTTCATTCGGCGACGGACACATTCTACACTTGGCCGGACTATCTCGATCTGGTCGGCGGCTACTTTAATGGGCATCCCTGGCATCAGGCCGTGACAATCGAGGTAGTTGATCCCAGCGATCCCCTGGTGGCTTTTCTCGGGAGTTCGTTGCAAGTCGAGGACGAGATCTACCAAATCAGCGACTTCGACTATCGTGGATCACGCGTGCTCCTGCGCCTCGAACCAGGCTCGGTGGACCTTGGAAAGACCGGCGTGCATCAACGATTCTATGGTTGGCCTCTCGCATGGACCCGATTCTACGGCAACGGGCGAGTGTTCTCTACGGCGCTGGGCCACGAGCCGTCAGTTTGGCAGGACGCCCGCTACCAGCGAATCCTCACCAACGCTATCCTGTGGTCTATGCGAAGATCGTCCTAGCAGACGCCGTCGCACTTCGCATTAGGTCGCAAGATCGCGGATGTCGTCCCGGACAAGGAGTTTTGGAAGAGACCCCTCCTGCACTATAACGTCGGCATGGCGCTCAACCGCCTTATGCGATCTAGGATGGCCTTTTCGCGTTCGACCAATTCGCTCATGCCGATGTCCTCTTCGTCCTGTCAGAACAACCCAGGCACCAGCATCGCCACGCGTTGGCGATAGTGCCGGTATTGATCGCCGAACAGCGACACCAGATCGCGCTCTTCGAGATAGATGCCGACGAAGATGTAGGCCGTCGTCACCGCAGCAAACAGCAGATGGCCCAGCGTCATTGTCGGCGTAGACCAGAAGGCGATGATGAAGCCGAGATAGATCGGGTGCCGGATCAGGCGATACAGGCCGGGCGTCTTGAACTTGACGGGCTCGACCATGCGCCCGGCGAAATGCGCGACCACTTGCGTCAATCCGAACAGCTCGAAATGGCTGATCAGGAACGTGCTGTAGAGCACGATAAGCCAGCCCAGAAACCCACCCGCGATCGCGACGCCGGCGAGAACGGGATTTTCAATATTCCAGATCACCGCCGGCATCGGCTGCCATTGCCAGAACAGCAAGATCAGCGTCAGGCTCGCCAGCAGCACATAGGTGCTGCGTTCGATCGCCGGTGAGGCGAAGTGCGCGAACAGCTTCTTGAACCCCAGCCGCGCCATGCCGCTGTGCTGCACGGCGAAGATCGACATCAGCACCAGGTTGATCAGCAGGGCAGTCGGCAGCGAAGACGCCGGACCGGTATCGATGGTCTTCGGAACGAGATACCCCGAAACGAAGCCGACCGCGTAGAGGAACGTGCCGAGGAATATGAGATAGGCGAGGCCGCCGTAGCAGAGGGTGAGCACCCTGGTGGCAAAAGACGTGGCGGCTGGAGGCGTCGCGGGACTATTCGGTCCGGTTTGCATCGTAATCGACATTTTCTATCTCCTTGGGTTTAATATGCTGAACGTCTGGCAATCATTTTCGCTCAGGGCTGCTTGAGGCGCCGCCTCTTGCGGAGTCGCGCTGCTTTTTCGACGGCTTCATCGATCGGACTGCGGTAGATGCGCGTGCTATCCAGTTCGCGATCATCGCATTGGCGCACGAACTGGGCGTCCTGCCGCTCGCGGTAGGCGATGGCCGCGGCGGCCCAGCCGTTGAGAAGGCGCCTCAGGCGCGCGACCAGGACGATGGTGCTTCTCCGCATGGTGGGTGTTGTCGCGGACTGGACGGTGGTGATCGTGGTCATTGGGCTCAGCCTTCCCGCGAGGGCCGCGCCAGGCTCGCTGGGTGTATGCCGATCATGGGTCTTCTCCGGTTGAACGAGGATCGACCCGTCTGTAGATTGAGATGCCTGTTCAAGCTTGGCGGAGTTCTTTAGAGGACCTTGGTTTTTCCTCGACAAGCGATTGTTTTTCCTCAGTTGTATCGTTGAGCCGTCTGATGGTTGCGGGGTGTCGCATCGCCTCGGCACCAACGGAGGTGGTAGTGAAATACCGATTCGCCGAGTTCGAGATCGACCTCAGCCAGCAGGAACTGCGCCGGCTTGGCGAGGCCGTTCATATCGAGCCCCAAGTGTTCGACCTCATCGTTCACCTGGTGCGCAACCATGATCGGATCGTCAGCAAGGATGAGCTGATCGAGACGATCTGGAATGGCCGGATCATCTCCGAGGCCGCGCTCTCGAGCCGCATCAACGGCGCCCGGCGCGCGCTTGGCGACAACGGAACCGACCAGCTTTTTATCCGGACGGTGCACAAGCGCGGCTTCCGGTTCGTCGGCGATGTTCAGGCGGTCAGCCCGCTGGAAGCGGATGCGAAGGCGGCCCGGCTTGTTCCTGACGTTGCCGTTGCGCCGGACGACGTTCCAGTCGTCTCGGTTGCTGCCGAAGTCTCCCGCCTCGATGATGTCGTCTCGGAATCGGTGAAGGCAGAGGCCACCACGCGATCGTCCATCGCCGTGCTGCCGTTTGGCAACATGTCTGACGATCCGGAGAACGACTATTTCAGCTATGGCCTGACCGAAGACATCATTCGCCTCCTCGCCCGCAACCGGTGGCTTTCGGTGATCTCGCGACACTCCACCATCGCGTTCCAGGGACGCGTGGTGGATGCCCGCGAAGTCGGCGAACTGCTCGGCGTCAGGTATGTGATGGTCGGCAGCGTTCGCAAGAGCCGCGATACCGTGCGGATAACCGCGGAGCTCGTCCGGGCGGCGGATGGAAAACAACTGTGGGCCGACAAATACGACCTGCAGCTCGAGTACATCTTCGATATCCAGGAGGAGATGGCGCGTCAGATCGCCGCGACGATCGAGCCTGAGCTGTCGAAGGTCGAGCAGCAGCTCGCCGCCCGCAAGGCGCCGGAAAGCCTGGATGCCTGGGATTGCTACCAGCGCGGCCTGTGGAACCTATGGCGCTTTACCACGCCCGGGTTTGATTCGGCCGAAACCTATTTTCAGCGTGCGATCGCCGCAGATCCGAATTTCGCACGCGGCCATGGCGCGCTCAGCTACGTCAATTTGCAACGCGCCTTTATCGACGAGCCGAAGGATCGCCAGGCGCGACTGGAAACGGCGTTGCGCCAGGGGCGTGATGCGGTGGCGCTCGATGAGCTCGATTGTTTCTGTCACTGCGCGCTCGGACGAGTCCTGTGCGTGACACATCAGAATGACGAGGCGCTGGCGGCTCTCGATGTATCGCTGGAGCTCAATCCGAGCTTTGCGCAGGCCTATTTCGCACAAGGGTTCAACCTATTGTGGTACGGGCGAGAGATTGAAGCGGAGACGCTGCTCGACCGCGCGACCATGCTCAGTCCGCGCGACAGCCATATTTCGGCTTTCCACCATGTTCGCTCCTGGACGCACTTCTCTCTTGGCGAGTATGACATAGCGGTCGAGTTCGCCCGGAGGGCAACACGCCAGCCCAACGTCACCTATCAGGCTTTTGCGACGCTTGCGGCTTCGCTGGGTCTTCTCGGCGATCGGACGCAGGCGCAAGCGGTGGCCGTCGAACTGCTGCAACGCAAGCCGAACTACAGCACCGGGACGGCGCGACAGGAGTTCTTCTTCTGCAATGATGTGGGCTTCATCGATCGATTTGTCGAAGGACTGCGCGTAGCCGGCATCTCGGACATCTGACCTTGTTCAAAGAGGATTGACGTCGCCGATGGGTCAGTTGCCGTGACGTACCCTGGGCACCGCCGCGCATAGCAAAAATCAAGATTATCTGGAGATAATCTGCATGCCGGCTCGAAGCACGGCAAGCCGGCCTGGGCCATATTGGCCCGCATGAAACGACGAGATTTTATTGCGCTTGTCGGTTCTGTCATGGCATGGCCGGTCGCCGCGCTCGCGCAGGATCCGACAAGAGTTTATCGCATTTTTTTGGGTTTCCACCGATTCCCAGCCCGATCCGTTCCTGGATGGGTTCCGGGAGGGAATGCGCGCGCGGGGCTATGTCGAGGGAAAGAACGTTGTTCTTGAACTCCATTATGCGATCGGCAATCCGCAGGCGCTGCGCGAGGTGGCATCCGAACTCAGGCGCGGCAAGATCGACCTGGCCGTCTCGAGCGGCCCTGCGACGCGCGATGACGGAGGTAACGGACGTTCCCGTCCTGTTTGCCCTGAGCGGTGATCCAGTGGAGCTGGGCCTCGTCAAGAGCGTCGGGCAACCGGGCGGCAATTTCACGGGCTCGACCTTCCTTTCGCTTGAACTGGCGGGGAAGAGAGTTGAGCTGCTCAACGACGTCCTGCCGAATCTGCGCAGGCTTGCAGTGCTCTCGAATGCCAATCATCCCGGAGAACAATCGGAGTGGCATGCGACCAGGGACGCCGCCCAGAAACTGGGTATCGTACCGCTCTATGTTCCCTTCGCCGGCGCAAACGAACTGGACAAGGCGCTTGGATCGGTGGGAGACGCAAACGCGGATGCGTTGCTGGTCTTTCCGGACGCCCTCACGATGGTGCACCGAGCCAGGATTGCTCGGGCCGCCATCACGCAGCGGCTGCCTTCGATGTTCGGCTGGAGCGAGTATTGCGACGCCGGCGGACTGCTGAGCTATGGCGCGAACCAGCGTGCGACCTATTTCTGGCTTGCGACCTACGCCGACCGGATCTTGCGCGGCGAAAGCCCCGCCAATCTTCCCGTTGTGCAGCCCACCAAATTCGAATTGGTCGTGAATCTCAGGACGGCTGAGCTGCTCGGCATTGACCTGGACAAATCCTCCATCCTGTTTCGCGCCAACAAGGTGATCGAATGAGGCCGGCGCGTTTCATGTCGGCTCGGAACGCCTGTGATCGGACGCCTCTCCAGTGATCCATCCGCGGCGCTCCCTGTTCTTCAAGTATTTCATCACGCTGTTTGTCGCAGTGGTGGTGCCCCTGATACTTGGCGCCGCAAGCGAAGCGTGGTTCACCTATCGCGACCATCGTCGCCATCTCAATGAAGTGCTTCAGGTCGAGGCCCGCGCCGCGGCCGACCGGATACAAACTTTCACCGATGGGATACGCGATCAGCTCGGTTGGGTCGTGCAGTTCCCCTGGACGCAGGGCGAGGAGCACCGGCGCAAGATTGATGGGCTGCGTCTGCTGCAGCAGGTTCCGGCGATCGTTTCGATCTCGCTGGTTGACCCGACCGGCACTGAACGCGTTTTCGTATCCAGGTTGAGCTTGAACAGGACCGGTCGAGGCGCGGACATGTCGGCAGACCCCCGCGGTTGTCGGCGCGCGCGCCAACGGGGTGTGGTACGGCCCGGTGCAATATCAGCGCGATTCAGAGCCTTACATGAGGATCGCCGTCGCCGGAAACCGCGCGGCCGCCGGAATTGTGGTGGCCGACATCAATCTGAAACTGATCCGGGACATCATCGCGGCGATCAAGATCGGCGATACCGGACACGCCCTTATCGTCGACGAATCCGGACGCCTGATTGCCCACCCGGACATCAGCCTGGTGCTGCGCAGTGGCGCCGGGTCGGGCGACTTCAACCGCCTCAAATCCGTCGTCAGCGCCGCGAATGGATCGGCCGTCGCCACTACAGGTGACGAAGGCAAGCCTGTCGTCGCGCTCTCCGTGCATGCCGCCAACGTCGGCTGGACGGTGATCGCCCAACAGCCGGTCCTGGAGGCGTTCGGATCGATCCGCGCCGCGCTGTGGCGTTCCCTCATGCTCATCGCCATCGGTATCGTTTTCGCGTTTGTCCTCGCGTATTGGCGTGCATCCCGCATGTGGGGACCGATCCGGAAGCTCGAGGATGGCGTCGAGCGGATCGGGATGGGACAGCTCGACCATCGCATCACGATCGAAAGCCGTGACGAACTGGAGCAGTTGGCAATCCGCTTCAACCAGATGGCCGAGGAGCTGGCTGCGTCGCAGCAGAAGTCCGAACGCATCAGTCGCCTGAAGCAATTTCTTGCGCCGCAGGTGGCTGAGCTGGTCGAACACTCCGATCCGCGGCTGCTGGACGGTCAGCGGCGGGAGGTGGTCGCGATCTTCGGCGATCTGCGCGGCTTCACCAAGTTTTCCGCGCGTGCCGGGCCCGATGCCATCATGACCGTGCTGAGGGAATACTATGAAGCCATTGGCGCCGTCACGGCCCGCCATGAAGCCACGTTGATCCGCTTCGCCGGTGACGGGGTAATGGTGCTCGTCAATGCGCCGGTCACTTGCGAGAACCCGGCGCACCGCGGTGTTCGGCTTGCGATCGACATGCAGGCCGCGGTCCAATCCCTTGCCGGCGCCTGGTCCGCCGCCGGTGGCTGGGCCCTCGGTTTCGGCGTGGGTATCGCGATGGGACCCGCGACCGTCGGAACCCTCGGCTATCACGGACGCGTCGACTACACGGCCATCGGAAATGTCGTCAATCTGGCATCGCGGCTTTGCAATTCGGCGGATAACGCGCAGATCCTGATGGACCCGGTCGTCGCCGAACACGTGAAGGATAGCATTGCGCTCACGTCGCTCGGCGCGCGGGCCTTCAAGGGCTACGATCACGCTCTGGAGGTTTTTGCAGTGGCCCGTGCCTACACGCCCGTCCGGCCTCTCCTCTGTGAGCTCCAGCCTGCTCACTTTCGACCCGCGGGAGGAGGATCTTGCAGAATCGCGTCTGAGCTTTCGTCAATCGACGCTGCCTGAACTTGGTCGTGGCTCAAGTAGCAGCGCGATGTCGTTCATGATGCTCTCCTCGGAACCTAGAGGCGCCAGAAAAGTTCCATGCGCAGGGGGTGGGCAGCATCTTGGGAGTAGATAATGATCGGTCAACTATGCGCCGCCCTGGCCTTCACTTGCTTAGCTGCCCCTGCATTCGCCGAGAGTTGTACTGCCTCCCGCTACGGTTATGGCGGCGGCCGAACAGCATCTGGCGAACGGATGAATCCAGGCGCGATGACCGCGGCGCACCGTACCAGATCGTTCGGTTCTCTCGTCACAGTCACCTCACATTCAACCGGGCGAAGCGTTACGGTTCGGATAAACGACCGGGGCCCGTTTGTTAAAGGACGGTGCATAGATCTATCGAATGGGGCCGCCCGTGTGCTCGGCATGAGCGGGACTGCAATGGTCTCTCTCCGCTGAGGCAGAAATCAGCATTTGTGCCGGTGCGCGCCGTGGCGCCGACGCATTGCGCTGCTCAAGAGCGGGCCGCGGCCGCTCTTCGTACAAAGCGGACGCCCCGACTGCGACGAGCATGTCGCGGTCGAGGGCGAATAGACTCAAGGCTTGCTGGAGCAGGCGCGCGGCCAAACCATTGGGCTCGCGCGGGTGTCCCTACTCCTCGATGGGGCCGGCAAGGCTACGACGAAGTCGCTGAGTTTCGTACCACGTCTCGCGAGCTTTTTTTCCCGACACGGGCAAGCTTGGTTGCAATCTGTATGATGATGAGTGTGACCATGGCTATTGGCCCGCCTTGGAAAGCAGGCGACTGATTTGACGCTCTCGATCATCCGACAGCTTTTGCAGCCCGTGGGTAGCAATGTACTGCTCAACAGCGCGTTCAGCCCGTCGCTGACGGGATTCGATCTGAACGCGCAACAATCGTGCAAAAAATGAGGGTTTTTTGGTCGGGGCAGAAAGCCAAGCCCCAGTGGTTAATACATTCGCCATTAGATGGCTCCTTTGCGGAGTTATCCTTGGGGCGAATTTCCTACCTGATTCACAGATAGGTATTGGCAGGCGCCAATGCGAGATCAAATAGCGCGCATCGTGCACCAATTTGCACCTGCAAATCGATGCACCAGTCACATTCCGGTGACGCAGATCGCACCGCGCACGCGTCAAACAAGAATCTGGGCGGTAAGCGTCAGCCCGTATTCCTGACCGCATCAGCCAGCATGGCGTAAAGCTGGCGCTTGGTGAATTCCTCAGGCTGCCTTGTGATCTGCTTGCGCGGAGACACGACCCTGTCCACCGGGCGGGCACAGGCCGCGGCCAGCGCCGGATCGCGCTTCGGCACCGACACGATCTTGGGATTGGCGGTCGGCGGCTTGCGACCGCGCTTCTGGCCCATGCGCTTCAACTTGGCGCTCACGGCGTTGCGGCTATAGCCCAGCCGAATTGCGATCTGACCGGCACTGTGGCCATCGGCCCAGAGCTGTTTGAGCAGTGCTACGTCTTTCGCATCCCAACTCATGGAGATACTTATACACCGACTGCCTGCTGCAGGCTAGTCGTTGCTCACGTCGTTCAATCAGTGCCGACAAATGCTCTAGCGTCGCGAACCAGTCGCCGCCACGGTCAAGGCGATTGCCGCGGGATCGCAGCAGAGCACCATCAAGAGTATCAGCCATCGAACCGCGGCTTCGGGCGCGGCGCCGACTATCATCGCGAGATACTGGATCGGGCCGGCGGATGCTTCGATGCGGAAACGTTCACCGACCAGCGCCGCGCGTTGCGCCTGTAGTCCAACCAGCGTTGCCGTTGCCGCCTGCCGCTGCGTATCCAGTCCATCCCGCGTCACGCGCTGTTGCGTTGCTATGTCGATGGCCCTGGTGACCCGGCCGCGCCGTGTCGATTCGTCCACGGCCCGATCGATTTGCGCAACGCGATTGTCGAGGTCGGCAACAGCAGCCGATTGCGCCTGGACGCGGGCGTCGAGCGCTTCAATGCGCTCAGTGACGCTGGAACGCGCCGAGGCCGCCGTGCTGACATGCGCCTCGACCAGTTTGCCGAACACGCCGGCGGCGTTGATGAGTGCAAGGCCGGCCACGAGGGTGACCATGACCGCGCGCATGTTCCATCCGACCCGGGGCCAATGCGCGGCCAGCCAGCCGGCGATAACGAGTTTGCCTGCCTCCATCGTGGCGGCGAGCACCATGACCGCAACCGGAGCCCCGGGAAATATTTCAGCCATGCCCGTGACTGAAAAATATGCCGCAACCGTCGCCAGTGCGAGAGCTGCAAGAAGGGCAAAGGCGCCGCTGGTGCGTTCCGGGGCGGCGGGCACGGTTGCTGGCACGGTGGATGCGGCGGAAACCGTCAGCGGCGCGCTAGGCGCCTCGTGCTCGCCATTGGCCTTGGTTGCTTTGGCTGCCCTGGTCGCCTTGGCGCGATTGGGCGCCGGAGAGGGGCGGCTGCGCTTCGCTGCAGGCGAGGGCGCCTTGCCGGATGGTTCAACACTCAAGCTTTCGGCGAGTGTCGCCACCAATCTGGGGCTGCGATTTGACGCATTGGCCAGGCCGTCAATCTGATGGCCCCCGCGCACAGGACTACTGTCGCCCTCCGTCAGTTCGGACGCGGAGTTCCCTTGCGTGATTCGGCTGCCCGTCATGCCGCCTCCCGCCTCGCAAGGGTGAAAGCCAGTCGCTCCCCGGTCAAAAGCTGGAGTGCGCCGTAACCATCCGTGTCGATAGCAAACCCCGAGATTCCGCTAACGGTCGGACACGGCAACCGCAGCCGATTCGCGACCAACGTTTTCGACTTGCTCACCAATCGCAAACCTCGGCATCGAAAACTCCTTCTGGAACCATCGATGCGATTATATCTCCACAATGGGGCCGTAGCTTCTTAACGATGTACCTCTCGGAATTTAGGACCGGGGTTGTTGCACGAATGTCTCATCCTGGTCTCCAGAACGAGCCGTTCCACGCGTGGATGTTGCTTGTGAGTGTATTGCGTCTCTCGGGCGATGGACCGGCTGATTGCGCAAACGATTCTCAAGGATTCAAAACGCGGGGGAAGTCAGGGGCCAGGCGGGTGGCCCTCTTAGTGCAAACCCACCATCGTTTGCCTTGAACCTTCATACGATCGGCGCAGCAGTGCGAGCAGGCTGCCCCCGTCGCCGCGCCCAGAAGATAGGCGATGGCGACTAGCAGTGCGAGTGGTACGTGCGCATTGATACCGAGAAACGACATTGTGACGATCTCGAAGTTCTGCAGCGCGAAGATGATAGTCGCTGCGGCGAAAAGAATGATGATGCCGAGGTGGATCCAGCGCATGGGCGCCTCCTTCGTCGATCAACCGCTCCATAAATTAGCAGCGAACGCGGCGCCTGCGCCAGAGGACAGATTAGTCCGTCGCGGAGGCAAAAGCGCTGGGGCATGAGCACCGGAGCGTGGCGTCTGATGAGGGAGCTGACGCGTTGATCTGTATCAACACGCCGATCGCTCCATGCACCATTCGGAAGGAGTAACGCTAGTTGAGCCGGTTCGCTGGCTGGCAACGCGGATGGTTGAAGCAACCTTGGGCGAGGCAAGGTTCTTTCGCCGAAGTCGCACTCTAGCGGCGATGCTTTTTCGGCTTTAGCGACTTCGACTTTAGCGACGCCGCCGGTGCCCGTGCGTTGGCATCGAGCGATGTCGATGCCACAGGCGTCTCACCCTTGGTCCCTTCGCGTCCAATTTCGCGTCGCGGCCAGGAAAAATCGTCGGCGCGACCGGCAGGTGCCGACAAGGGCTCACCTGTGATCAGGAACCGAGCTGCTTGCGCATCCATCGTCACCAGCCGCCCCCCTGACCGCCGAGCAACTGATCCGCGCCGACAGAAGGGGCCGTCAATGGAACGATCGGCCCGGCCAGCGGACGCGGCGCCGGCTGATCCGGCCGCGCACTGGCGTCGGGCGTTGCCGGTTCGGTGGGCAGCACAATCGGCCCGGAACGCGCAGCCAACAGCCGGTTGATTTCGCGCTCGGCATAATGCGCGAGCTTGAGCGCGCCGGCCTTGGTGAAGTACACGCCATCGTTGGAGCGCAACCGGCGGGTCTGTCCTTCGAAATCGGGGCCTTGCTGCAAAAAGCGGCCGGCTTCATCGACAAATCCGTCCCAGACATCGACATAGGTGATGCCGGCCTTGCCGGCCGCATCGCGATAGAGCGTATTCAGAAACGCCGTGTCGGTGGTCGCCTTGGCGCCACGTACCACCGGCAGACCCACCCAGAGCACTGGTACACCCTTGGACTTGAGTACGCCGATCATCTCCTCGATCTTTTCCATGTAGAGTTCGACCCAGCGTTTCTCGCGAAACTCATGCAGGCCATTCGGCGAGCGCGCGCTCTTCTCCTGTTCTATGACCGGCCGCGCATCCCGGTTGTCGGTCGCATCGTCTGGCGATAATTCGGGATCCGTCACCTTGGTTGCGCCATCGGGCTTCGCCTCGGGTTTTTCGCTCGAAGGCTTTTCGCTTGAAGGCTTCCCATCAGGTTTGGCCTTGGCGTCCTTCTTGTCTCCCGGTTTAGTGTGGGATTTTTCGGCTGCCGGTTCGCGGATTGCGCCGCGGTCATCAAGCCCGAGCATGACGACGATGGCATCCGCTTTTTCGGTGGCGAGAATGCCTTTGGCGGCGGCCGCCCAATCGGCTGGATCGCCCTTTGGCTGATACTTGATCAGGCCGGAGACTGTTTTGTGTTTGCGGATCACACCCATGTCAGGCTGATCGTCATAGATGTTCTCAAGCCCATAGGCGAGCCAGTCCGCCATGGCATCACCGAGCACAAGAATGTGGCGTTCCGGTACAGTATTGCGTTTCTCGGGCGGCGGTGCCTTTGAAAAATCCTCGCGCACCGGCGGTGGCGCTTGCCGCCCATACGAACGAGGCTGCGGCACGTACTCCTGGTTCGGCGGCGCAAACGTGTCGTTACCAAACCAGCCGCCACCGCGTTGTTCGTTACCAAACCAGCCGCCGCCGCGCTGTGGTTGCGGCCGCTGCTGATATCCGCCGAAATTAAAAACTGTGCAGAGGTGGGTCCGACCAGGCCGAGCATCAGGCCCACGGCGACGGCTAGCGCAATCAGCCAACCACGCTCGGTAAAGATGCATCGCTTTTTTGGTTCCTTTGGCATGCTCTTGAACCACACGCACGCGGAACTTGCGTTAACCAGACTAGCACCAAGGCCCTGTGGCGGGGTCTCAGTTTACCGTGAAGTGCGTAATCGTCAGCGCGGACTAAACAGCAACAACCCATGTAGTCATCAACGGACCCAGGATCGCGCCTGAGCCAGGCTGCTCATCCCTCAGCAACGGACATGCAGCGACTGCTGCGCCAACTATTTCCGAAACTCATGCTTGATCCTAAAAGCTCACATCTGGTCTAGTCTTCGTCCGGCTCGCGCACGACCGGCGGTTCGTCGGCGCTTTCCTCTTCCTCTTCCTCTTCGTCCTCTTCGTCTTCATCAGGATCTCGGGGCGGCATCGTGTTGCCCATGATCACGAAGGGACTCCAGCCGATCAACCTGCTGGAAAATTCTTCGGGGATGTGTGGGGTCATGTCGTTGCTCCGCTTGCTCCACAGCTGGTGAGCACGCTCGCGGCCAGTGGTCTGGATTCAAGTCGCCATCGTGCTGCCGGTTCCTGGGAGCTGCCGCGATCAAGCGCGCCCAAGCCTTGATCGTTGGATGCTCGAAGCTTTAGCCTGGAACTTTCGCGACCTCGTCAGTTCCGGCACCCGCTCGTGCGTAGCTACCGTGTCAGCCCGGCATAATTCCAGATTCCAGGCATCTTGACGCGGGCATGTGCCGAAGGTGAAGCTTCTCTCACGGCTGCTTCTGTAAATTATATTGAAATCAACGTTCTGGCTCCCCATATAAGGGAGCAGCGGTCCATCCGTTCGGCCAATAGTTGGCCTCGAACCCTGTTGCGACCGCTGTTACATCTGACAATCCTCAAAACCAGGGTCGCGCGGCTTGCGCCGGCGCGACGGTATGGACTGATATGAAGACATCATCTGAACGCAAACACGCGGCCGCACAGCCGCGTTCACATAGGAAAATGGCCAGCAATCTAAGGCCGCGAAGATCGCAGGTCCGAAAGACCGAACCTGCAGGGGTTCGCAACCAGCATGCGCGGGATCCTCAAAACGCGCAACGGAACTACGAACGCTACCTGGCGCTGGCTCGCGCCGAAGCCCTGGCCGGCGACCAGATCGCCGCAGAGAACTACTTCCAGCACGCCGAGCACTATTTCCGGTCAATGCACCAGAATTCGCATTGAACGACGCGGATATCTAGAGCATGACGTGGAGGTAGTCGCGCCAGCCTTGCACCTCTCACGAGGGCACGAAGCGGACGCCACGAAGGGCGAGGCCACCGGCCGGCCCCACCCGCTTCCCGAGCCATTGGAACCCGGGCTTCCGGGGCCATAAATGCCCGGCCTGCCTCGATTTCCGGCAGTCAAATTCTCCTTTGGTAACCTCGCGTTAACTATGCTTAGCGTCTGGTTAGGGACGGAATGACGCGCGATCAGCCCTCGTTTTGACATGTTGGCAGGGGAAGCAAGACCCGGCTTTCGGCGGGCCCCCATGCGACACCAAGAGCGGCTCTCGCGCTGGCGCATATCGCCGCGCCCGACGCGCGGCTGTGGAACCGGCAGCCATTTGCTCCCGGAGGAATTAGGGACACTTGCGTTGAGAGGATACCACCGATGAATCCCGCCGACGTGGCTCCGTCAGCCCTGCCATTGGTTGCGGCCGACGTGTCGCTGATCGCGCTGTTCCTGCAGGCCCACTGGGTCGTGAAGACCGTCATGCTGGGGCTTTTGGCCTGCTCGGTTTGGGTCTGGGCGATCGCGATCGACAAGATTTTTCTCTATGCGCGCACCAAGCGGGCCATGGACCGCTTCGAACAGGCGTTCTGGTCGGGTCAGTCGATCGAGGAGCTCTACCGGGCGCTGTCAGCCAAACCGACGCAATCGATGGCGGCGTGCTTCGTCGCCGCCATGCGCGAGTGGAAACGCTCGTTCGAGAGCCAGACGCGCTCCTTTGCCGGATTGCAGATGCGGATCGAGAAGGTGATGAACGTCTCGATCGCCCGCGAAGTCGAGCGGCTGGAGCGGCGGCTCCTGGTGCTGGCGACCGTCGGCTCGGCCGGACCTTTCGTCGGCCTGTTTGGAACCGTCTGGGGCATCATGTCGAGCTTCCAGTCGATCGCGGCCTCGAAAAATACTTCGCTGGCGGTGGTGGCGCCCGGCATCGCGGAGGCGCTGTTTGCCACGGCGATCGGCCTTATCGCCGCCATTCCGGCGACTATTTTCTACAATAAGTTCACCTCCGAGGTGAATCGGCAGGCGCAGCGGCTCGAAGGCTTCGCCGACGAATTTTCAGCCATCCTGTCGCGCCAGATCGACGAGCGGGCGTGAGGACGGCAAATGACGAGCGCATCGTGAGATCAAGATCATGGCGATGAACATGGCAGGTTCGGCCGGCGGCGGCGGTGGACGCCGCGGCCGACGTCGCGCCGCCGTGATGGCGGAGATCAACGTCACGCCGATGGTGGACGTGATGCTGGTGCTGCTGATCATCTTCATGGTGGCAGCTCCCCTGATGACGTCGACCATCGACATCGATCTGCCGATCGCCAGTGGCGGCAAGTCGCTCGCGGCCAACGCGCCCCCGCTGACACTGTCGGTCAAGCGCACCGGCGGAGCCTGCAATTCGAATGTCGAGCTGTATCTCGGGGATACGCTGATTCCGGCTGCCGAACTGCTGCCCAAGATCAAGGCGATCCGGGAGACCCGGTCGGAGGCCGAGAGCGTGGTCTACCTGCGCGGCGACAAGGACGTCTGCTACACGGATATGATGAAACTCTTGGGGTATATTCGGACCGCGGGATTCAAGGCGAATATCGTCATCGTACCAGAGCAGGGCTCATGAGCCATGAACTGGCGCGCGACGGCTGACGGCGGAGCGGGAAAGCTCAGGTGAAGGTCAAGGTCGACAAGACAGTCCTGGCGTCGGTTGCCCTGCATGTCTTCGTGCTGGGATGGGTGATGCTGTCGTTCTCGACCAGGGCCCTCGAAATACAGCCGGAAGATTCGGTGGCGGTCGATGTTGTGTCCGCCGATCAGCTCGCCAAGGCCATGGCTGGCATGAAGACCGGCAAGAAGGAAAACCCGAAGCCGCTGGTCGAGAAAGTCGCCGAAGCCAAGCCCGTCGATGACGCTGTCGGCAAGATCACCGAGAAAGCGCCGGTTGTGACCGAGACGGCGCCGGCGCCGCAGCCGAAGGTCGAGGAAAAGCCGGTCGAGAAGAAGCCCGACCCGCCGAAGGTCGTCGAGAACAAGCGGAAGGAAGAGCCGAAGCAGGAGCCGATCGAGAAGAAGCCCGAGCCGGTCAAGCCCGACCCGATCGCCGAAGCGATCAAGAAGGAAGAGAAGAAGCCGCCGCCGAAGCCGGTCCAGGCCGCCAAGCCGCCTGAGCCGCCGAAGCCGAAGGTCGAGCGGACCTTCGATCAGTCGAAGATCGCGGCACTTCTCGACAAGCGCGACCCGTCGCGCCAGGCCACCACGGGCGAAACGCTGAATTCCAACGCCGCGCTTGGCCTCGCCAAGGGAGCGGCCGCGAACAATTCAGCGACATGGGGCTCAATGTTCAAGGAGCAGGTCCTTCGCTGCTGGAAGAAGCCGTATGGCGGCCTCGAGGCGGCGAGGTTCGAAGTCGAATTCAATATCAAGCTGAAGAAGGATGGCTCGCTCGAGGCGATGCCGGTTGCGGTTACCTCACCGTCCACCCCCTACCAACGTGTTTTCCTCGAGAGCGGCTTGCGCGCAATCATTGAATGCGCGCCTTATCGCCTGCCTCCGGCGTTTTTCGCCGAATGGCAAACCTTCATTCCTGTTTTCGACAATAGAGACCTGTAGCGGCTTGGAAAGTTAAGAGCAGAAACGATGTCACGCGAGCACAAGCCGACCAATGCAACGTTCCGCATGGATCGTCGTCAACTCCTGTCAGGGTTGGCGTCGACCGGCCTACTTCTGGGTAGCGCTGGTAACGCGTTCGGACAAGCGCGCGTTCCGGTGACGGGCGGCGATGTCGCCCCACTTCCGATTGCGATCCCGAATTTCGTGGCGGGCACGCCCGGAGATGCCGAGGTCGGCGTCGGCGTGTCCCAGGTCATCACCAACAATCTCAAGCGCAGCGGGCTGTTCGCGCCGATCGATCCGGCCGCCTTCATCGAGCGCGTTTCCAATATCGACGCCGCGCCGCAGTTCCAGAGCTGGAAGCAGATCAATGCGCAGGCGCTGGTGACCGGCCGCATGACGCGGCAGGGCGACGGCCGGCTGAAAGCGGAATTCCGCCTCTGGGACGTCAACACCGCCCAGCAGCTCACCGGCCAGCAATATTTCACCTCGCCGGAATACTGGCGGCGGATCGCGCATATCATCTCGGACCAGATCTACGAACGGCTGACCGGCGAGAAAGGTTATTTCGACAGCCGCGTCGTGTTCATCGACGAGACCGGGTCCAAGGAACGCCGCGTCAAGCGGCTGGCGTTGATGGACCAGGACGGCGCCAACGTCAGATTCCTGACCAGGGGCTCCGATCTGGTGCTGACGCCGCGGTTCTCGCCGTCGACCCAGGAAATCACCTATATGGAGTTCGGGCAGGGCGATCCGCGGGTCTATCTGTTCAACATCGAGACCGGGCAACGCGAGATCGTCGGCAATTTCCCCGGCATGTCGTTCTCGCCGCGCTTCTCGCCGGACGGCCAGCGCGTGATCATGAGTCTGCAGCAGGGCGGCAATTCGAACCTGTTCGTGATGGACCTGCGCTCGAAATCGACGACGCGGCTGACCGACACGCCGGCGATCGATACCTCGCCCTCCTATTCGCCGGACGGGGCCCGGATCTGTTTCGAATCCTGATCGCGGCGGCAAGCCGCAGATCTACGTCATGCCGGCGACCGGCGGCGCGGCGCAACGCATCTCCTTTGGCGAGGGAAGCTATTCGACCCCGGTCTGGTCGCCGCGCGGCGACTACATCGCCTTCACCAAGCAGGGCGGCGGGCAGTTCGCGATCGGCATCATGAAGACCGATGGTTCGGGCGAACGGATCCTCACCGCGGGCTTCCACAATGAGGGGCCGACGTTTGCGCCGAACGGTCGCGTTGTAATGTTCTTCCGCGATCCCGGCGGCAGTGGCGGGCCTTCGTTGTTCACCGTCGATATCTCAGGTCGCAACGAATTGCGGGTACCAACGCCCGGTTTCGCCTCCGACCCGGCGTGGTCACCGCTGCTGTCCTGACGGGAACTCGGCGGCGCCCGGCTGGGCCGTTAATCGGCAAACATTGCCTGGCCTGCTGATTTTCCGGGCAGATTTCCGCGGGCCGTAGATAAAGACAACGTCTCGGTAACGATATTCCCTCAGAAAGACTTCATCTGCGGCGGGTAAAACTACGCACCCGAAAAGGACGCGTGCACCCAAAATGCAGCTCGCAAGGCAGAGCGGAGAATCCGATCAGAAGATATCGCCGTCGATTTACGCGGCGCTGATCGATCGCTGTTTACCGATCCTGGGCCGATGTTCGCGGGTGCGCTTTGCGCCGCCGTTGCCGCGATCATGACGGCGCTGAAGACCGGTAATGAGTTGCTGTGGCCTTGCGTCGCGCTGCTCATTGCCACTGGCGCGCTGCGCGCGCTCGACACGCGTCGGTATCAGAAGGTTCGTTCGAGCCTGTCGGCGGAAGGCGTGGCCCGCTGGGAAGTGCGCTACCAGTTCGGCGCGATGCTCTATGCGGCTGCGCTCGGGCTCTGGTGTCTGGTCGCGGTGATGGGCAGCGGCGACGCGGTTGCCCACATGATCGCCACCTCGGTCACGCTTTGCTACGTGGCTGCCGGCGGTGGCCGCACCTACGGCCGGCCATGGATCTTCCATGTGCAGATGCTGCTGGCCTGCGGCCCGCTGACGGTAGCGCTGGCGGCCAATGGCAGCCCCTATTACATCGGCATGGCCCTGCTGAACGTACTGTTCTTCCTCGCCCTGAAGCACATCTCCACCAGCCTGCAGAAGATTTTCGTGCACGCCCTGATTGCGCGCGAGCGCGAGGCGGCGCTGGCCAATCAGTTCGACACGGCGCTCAACAACATGCCGCACGGCCTGGCGATGTTCCGCGCCGACGGGCGTCTGGCGGTGATGAATCACCGCTTCAGCAAAATGATGAACCTGTCTGACGACTTCGTGCAGCGAGGCGCCAACGTATCCGACATCTGCCTGGCCTGCGTCGCCGCCGGAGCGATTTCGGCGGCAAGCGCCGACCTCATTCTGCAGGAAGTCGAGGACTCGCGGGCCAGCGATATCATCACGGCCGATCCGGACTTCAGCAAGAACCGGTCGCTGTCCTGGACCTTCCAGCCGATGGCCGACGGCGGCACCGTCATGCTGGTGGAGGACATCACCGAGCGCAAGGACGCGGAAGCCAGGATCAGCCATCTGGCACGCTATGACGAGCTCACCGAACTCCCCAACAGGGTTAATTTCCGCGACGAGATCGGACATCTGCTGGCAGCCCAGCAGGGCGCCGAGCAATTGTCGGCGTTGTTGTTCGTCGACCTTGACCAGTTCAAGCAGGTCAACGACACGCTCGGTCACCCCTGCGGCGACCAGCTGCTGTGCGCGGTGGCCGATCGGCTGCGCGAGATGCTGCGGCCCGAAGATTTCGTGGCGCGGTTCGGCGGCGACGAGTTCGTGGTATTCCAGCAGAACATCAATTCAGCTGACGACGCGGCCGGTCTTGCCCGACGCGTCGTCGATCGCCTGAGCGAGCGCTACAAGATCGACAATCACCTGGTCGAGATCGGCGCCAGCGTCGGCATCGCCATGACCGCCCGCGGCGTCGGCGCCGATACGCTGCTCAAGAACGCCGACATGGCGCTGTACCGCGCCAAGGCGGACGGCCGCGGCACTTTCTGCTTTTTCCGGGACGAGATGGCGCAGGTGGTCGAAGCGCGCCGTATCCTTGAACTCGATCTGCGCAAGGCGCTCGCCAACGAGGAATTCGAGCTGTTCTATCAGCCCCTGGTCAATCTCAAATCGGGACGGATATCCACCTGCGAAGCGCTATTGCGCTGGAATCATCCGGTTCGCGGCACAGTATCCCCGATCGACATTATTCCGGTCGCCGAGGATATGGGCCTGATTGTCGACCTCGGCCGCTGGATTCTGCGCAAGGCCTGCATGGAATGCATGAAGTGGCCTGAAGGCGTCAGCGTCGCGGTCAACTTCTCGCCCCAGCAATTCCATCAGCGCGATGTGCTGAGCGAAGTCCGCTACGCACTCGAGGTCTCCGGCCTGCCGGCGAACCGGCTCGAAATCGAGATCACCGAGTCTTCGCTGCTGCGGAACACGCAGCTGACGCACGATGTACTGTCGCAACTGCATTCGCTCGGTGTGCGGATCTCGCTCGACGACTTCGGCACCGGCTACTCGAGCCTCAGCTATCTGCATAACTTCCCGCTGCAGAAGGTGAAGATCGATCGCTCCTTCCTGGAGGGGATCGACAGCGACCGTCCGCTGACGCTGCTGCGTGGCGTGGCGCGGCTTTCGGCCGACCTCGGAATGTCCGTCGTGGTCGAAGGCATCGAGACCAATGAGCAGCTGGAGTTGATCAGCGCCGATGGCGCTGTAACCGAGGCCCAGGGCTATTTGTTCAGCCGGCCGGTGCCTGCGGTCCGGGTTCGCCAACTGCTGAATGCCTCGCACGGTCGCCGTCAGCCAGAGGGGCAGCTAATCTCGGTCCCGTCGCGATCAATCGCCTGATTCCCGTGCAAATACGGGGTTGTGGCTCCCTGTGGGGTTAACCCTAAGATCGTCATACGTTTGCACAATTTTAATAAGATGTTAATCTTCTGGCGTGCCCGCGGAAGTTGTTGGCGGCGCCTGGAGTAATGAATGAGAGCCGCCGCCAAAGTAACCGCGTTGTTTCCGGAGCGCACCTCGGATCCACTCGAACATGTAGATTACCGCCTCGCCGAAACTCCTGAGGAAAAGGACGAGATCTATCGACTGCGGTACCGAGCCTACCTGCGCGAGGGGGCGATCTTGCCCTCGGAATCCCAGCGCGTCACCGACCGCTACGATGACGAGCCGAACAATTTCACCTTCGGCGTCTACTATCGCGACGAACTCTACAGCTCGATCCGCATCAGCGTTCTCCGTGGCGACTGGCGGGGGTCGCCCTCGTCGGAGATGTTTGCCGATGTTTTGCACCCGGAGCTTGATCGGGGCAAAACCATCATCGATCCCACGCGTTTCGTGGCCGATCCCGACAAGGCCAGGATTTTCCCGGAGCTGCCTTACGTCACCGTGCGGCTGGGCTATGTTGCCTGCGGCCACTTCGACGCCGATATCGGCCTTGCCAACGTTCGCCCCGAGCATCGGGCTTTCTACCGGAAGGTTTTCCTGCAGAAGCCGCTGGGCGAACCCAAATTATTTCCCGGCCTCATCAAGCCGGTTGGGCTGATGGCCGCCAATTATCGCGAGATCCGCGATCAGGTATTCCAGCGCTTCCCATTCATGCGCTCGAGCGCATTCGAGCGGCGGACGTTGTTCCAGCGCGCCGGCGAGCGCCATTCATCGCCGCTGGGGATTGTCACCTCGTTTGACCGCGCCTCGATCGTTCCGACCTCCTGAACGGCTGACGGCGAACCAAGAACCGGCCGACCGACCCCGCGGACCTCCCGCACGGTGCCTCATATCCGTGAGCCGGTGCCGTTTAACCCGATGCAGAACGCCCAAATCCGGTGATTTCGGTCCGGTGCGCGCTTGCCTTCACCCTCGCGCCACATTTACAAATCATTAACTATCGCGGTCGCTTTTCACGGTTTGTCGGCATTTGATCGGGTCTGGCAAGGTTCCATCAAGGTTGACGGAACGTTCGCTTAACCATCGCCCTGTAGACCGGATAACAGTCGAAAAACGTGAGCGTGGAGGCTCCGGAATGAAATATCAAATGCGTATCCTCCAGGGATGGAAGCTGGCGGCCTTGGTCGCGGTGGCGCTGTCAATGGGCGCCTGCGCCAAGAACAACGTCGGTGCCGATGGCGCGATGGCGAGCGCGGCAACCCCGGGCAGTCAGCAGGATTTCGTGGTCAATGTCGGCGACCGCGTGTTCTTCGAGAGCGACCAAACCGAATTGAGCCCGCAGGCGATCGCCACGCTGGAGAAGCAGGCGCAATGGCTGCAGAGCTACAACCGCTACTCCTTCACCATCGAAGGCCATGCGGACGAGCGCGGCACCCGCGAATACAACATCGCGCTCGGTGCGCGGCGCGCCCAGTCGGTGCGGAGCTATCTCGCCTCGCGCGGCATCGACCCGAACCGCATGCGCACGATCTCCTACGGCAAGGAGCGCCCGGTCGCAGTCTGTAACGACATCTCCTGCTGGTCGCAGAACCGCCGCGCCGTCACCGTGCTGAACGCCGGCGCCTGAGCGCTCGGAACTTCGTAAATTTCAAACCGGCGCCTTCGGGCGCCGGTTTTATTTGGGCGCAGGATGAAGTCCCGGATCAGCGCCATCGCCCGTTCAGGCGCATCGGGCACCACGGCGTGCCCGCAATTCGCAAACCGTTCGAATTGCACCAGATGGGCCGGCAGCGCGGCCGCGATATCCGCCTGGCTCTCGATCGGATGCATCGGATCGTCCTCACCGCCCATCACGAGGGTAGGGCACTGAATGCGATGGAGGCCGGGGAACATGTTGAAGGTGTGGCTCTCGCCACCCGGTTTTGCGGAAAAGTGCAGCGCCACCTCCGGTCTTCCGACCGTACGGCTTCCGAGATTCGGGTCGCGTGGCGTCCGTGTATAGATCGGGAAGGCGAGTTTTCGCCAAGCGTCGACCGCCGCCTGATCCCTCGGGCTGTCGACGTCCAGGAACCTGCGGCGTGCGAGCGCGCCCACTTCGGGCCCTCCGAAGCGCTCGAACAGCACCACGCGCCGGTCAAGATAGGTGTCTCCAGCGGCTTCGGTGCTGATCAGCACCAGCTTTGATGGGTGGTCGGGATGGCGTGTGGCGTAGGCCAGCGCCACCATGCCGCCGAACGATGCGCCGAGCACGATCGGGTCGGTGATGCCAAGCGCGTCGCAGAACGCGCGCACGTCGTCGCCCCATTGCGCCAGCTTCCAGGCCTCTCGCGGACCGTCTTCGCTGCGGCCGTTGCCGCGATGGTCGAGATAGACAATCTGGGCGATATCGGCCAGGGCGGAGTAGGCAGGCTTGTAAATCGAATGGTCGAAGCCGGGGCCGCCATGGAGCAGGAGGAGGGTCGGCTTTTCCCGCATCGCCGGGCCGTCGGGCACGTATTTCGCGCCTTCCACATCGAAGAACAGCCGTACTCCGTTCACGGGTACATGCATCTGCGGGGTCTCCTCGGATTGTGAACGGTCGGCAGGATCAGGCGGCTTGCTTGTTTCGAAGCGGATACTAAACCATACCGGAACTCAGCGTTCGGATTCGGAAATGCCAGTCACAATTCCGGCGTACTCCCTCTCTCAATGTGATCGGCTTTCGATGTCACGCGATTTTCGTCGTCAGGGCAAAATGTCATTCAGGTTTCTCAATGCTACCGGCACCGTGGCGATTGCTGCGATGCTTTCCTTGTCCTCGCAGGCCTCCTTCGCACAGGTCTCGTTCCCGTGGTCACAAGGCTCTTCCCCGCAGGTCCAGGCGCAATCCGACGACGCCGACGCGGATATGCGGATCCAGCGGCTCGAGAACCAACTGCGGCAGCTCACCGGCCAGAACGAGGAACTGCAATACCGAAACCGCCAGCTTGAGGAGCGGCTGCGCCAGCTCGGCGCGCCGGCGCCCAGCGGCCAGCCTCCGGTCGCGCAGCCGGGCATGGCCGCGGCGCCACCTCCGGTTCAGCCCAACCCGCCGGTCAGGCAACCGCAGCAGGTTGATCCGCAGCACGGGTATCCACAGCAGCGAGGCTATCCACAGGCGCAGCCCGGCCAAGTCCAGCCCGGGTACGATCAGCAGCCGCGGGGCGCCACGCCCGCCCCGATAGTCCAGGACCCGGCAGCGCCGCAGGCCGGAGGCCGCCGACGCGGCGATGCGTTCGATCCCGGCCAGAACCCCAACGCCCCCGGTGCGCCGCGCGCGCTCGGTGGCGGCCAGATGCCGATCGCAAACGAAGCGCCGATCGGCGTGCCCGGCGGGCGGGGTCCAGGTGAGCCGCTCAATCTCGGTGGCGCCAGCCCGCGCGATCCGGGTGGCGCCTTGCCGCTACCAGGTGCAGCGGGAGGCACGCCGCCGCGCGGCCCCGCCAGCGCCGCCCTGACCACCTTGCCGCCCTCGGCCACGCCCAAGGACGAGTTCGATCTCGGCATCGGCTACATGCAGCGCAAGGACTACGCGCTGGCCGAAGAGACCATGAAGAACTTTGCGCAGAAATATCCGAGCGATCCTCTGATCGCGGATTCGCAATACTGGCTCGGCGAGCTATTTCCAGCGCCAGCAGTATCGCGACGCCGCGGAAGCGTTTCTCGGCGTAACCACCAAATTCGACAAGTCGGGAAAGGCGCCCGACGCGTTGCTGCGGCTCGGCCAGTCGCTGGCCGCGCTGAAGGAAAAGAAGCCGCCTGCGCGGCGCTCGGCGAAGTGACGCGGAAATATCCGCGCGCATCTGCCGGCGTCAAAGCCGCCGTCGACCGTGAGCAAAAGCGGGTTAAGTGCTAAACCAGCACCGAGGAGGCCGCGTCCGGCCTCCGCGCACGTGCTGGTCCAGCTATGTCCAACGACGACCAATCCGCGATCTCGGCTAGCGAAGCGAAACGTCTGTTCGCGGACTGGACGGCTGCGCCCGCGATCGTGCTGGCGGTCTCCGGCGGCCCCGATTCCATTGCGCTGATGTGGCTGGTGGCGCGCTGGCGCCGCGCGTTGATGCGCGGGCCGCGGTTGATCGCCGTCACCGTCGATCACGGCTTGCGTCCCGAGGCCGCGCGTGAGGCGCGCGACGTCAAGCGCCTCGCACGCACGCTTGGTCTGCCCCATCGCACGCTGCGCTGGACCGGCGCCAAACCGAAAACAGGGTTGCCGGCCGCAGCACGCGCGGCGCGCTATCGCCTGCTGGCGGATGCGGCGCGGGCGAATGGCGCGACGCATATCCTCACCGCGCATACCCGCGACGATCAGGCGGAGACGCTGTTGATGCGGATGCTGCGCGGCAGCGGCATCGCCGGTCTTGCGGCAATGATGCGCGAGACCGAGCGTGAAGGGGTATGGCTGGCGCGGCCCTTTTTGGACATCCCGAAATCCCGGCTCGTCGCGACGCTGGGCAAGGCGAAGATCGCCTTCGCCGACGATCCCACCAACAGCGACACGACATTCACGCGCCCTCGACTGCGTGCATTGATGCCTGCTCTGGCGGAGGAGGGCGGCGACAGCCGAAACCTGGCGCGGCTGGCCGCGCGGCTGGCGCGAGCGAACGCCGCGCTCGAAGTGCTGGCCGACGGCGCCGAGCGCTATCTTGCCCTTTGGGACCGCCACGACGCCTCGCGCTTCGGATTCGACGCCGCGGCCTTCGCCGGTCTGCCCGAGGAGATTCGCCTTCGGCTGTTGAAGCGTGCGATCGACCGGGCCGGCCACGAGGGATCGGCGGAACTCGGCAAACTGGAAGGCCTGCTGGCGGGTTTGGACGGGGCCATTGCCGACGGCCGCCAACAGACAAAGCTGAAGCAGACCCTGGCCGGGGCGGTGATCAGCCTGACGGGTGGACGAATTCATGTCGATCCGGCGCCGCCGCGCCGTGGCAGGAAGGCGTGAGAAATGGGCCCGATATCGCGATATCCTTGCATAATCCGGCCGGGAGTCTTAACCACCCCGAAAAGCCCCGGATCTAGCGCCATTTTTTGACCGGGAATTGCGCTAGGATGCGCTAAATAGTCCTGCCTGGTTCCCTTGGCATCGACCCGGGCGCCACCTAGATTGTGTGCAGTGGATCGGGGATGCTCGCCTCACTACCCTAAGAATATTCAAGGGCTGCTGCCAAGGACATTGGGCCGCGATCCGCGCGACCACGAAGGAAGATCAATGAACGCCAATCTGCGCAACTTCGCCCTCTGGGTCATCATAGTCTTGCTGCTGTTGGCGTTGTTCACGCTCTTCCAGAATCCGGGTCAGCGCGCGTCATCCCAGGACATTTCGTTTTCTCAGCTGTTGAGCGAGGTCGACCAGAACCGCGTTCGCGACGTCGTGATCCAGGGGCCGGAGATCCACGGCACCTTCACCAACGGCTCCTCGTTCCAGACTTATGCGCCGAACGACCCGACGCTGGTGAAGCGTCTGTATGACGGCAAGGTCTCGATCACCGCGAAGCCGCCCGGCGACAACGTGCCGTGGTTCGTCTCGCTGCTGGTCTCCTGGCTGCCCTTCATCGCGCTGATCGGCGTGTGGATCTTCCTGTCGCGCCAGATGCAGGGGGCGCCGGCAAGGCGATGGGCTTTGGCAAGTCGCGCGCCAAGATGCTGACGGAGGCCCATGGCCGCGTCACCTTCGAGGACGTCGCCGGTGTCGACGAAGCCAAGCAGGATCTGCAGGAGATCGTCGAATTCCTGCGCGATCCCGGAAAATTCCAGCGCCTCGGCGGACGGATTCCGCGCGGTGTGCTGCTGGTCGGTCCTCCCGGTACCGGAAAAACCTTGATCGCGCGTGCGGTCGCGGGTGAGGCCAATGTGCCGTTCTTCACGATCTCGGGTTCGGACTTCGTCGAAATGTTCGTCGGCGTCGGCGCCAGCCGTGTCCGTGACATGTTCGAGCAGGCCAAGAAGAATGCGCCCTGCATCATCTTCATCGACGAAATCGACGCGGTCGGCCGTCATCGCGGCGCCGGTTTGGGCGGCGGCAACGACGAGCGCGAACAGACGCTCAACCAGTTGCTGGTCGAGATGGACGGCTTCGAGGCCAATGAAGGCGTGATCCTGATTGCGGCGACCAACCGGCCCGACGTGCTGGATCCCGCGCTGCTGCGCCCCGGCCGCTTCGACCGCCAGGTCGTGGTGCCGAACCCGGACGTCGTGGGCCGCGAGCAGATCCTCAAGGTTCACGTCCGCAAGGTGCCGCTGGCGCCGGATATCAACCTCAAGACCATCGCGCGCGGCACACCCGGCTTCTCCGGCGCCGACCTGATGAACCTTGTCAACGAAGCGGCGCTAACCGCCGCCCGCCGCAACAAGCGGATGGTGACGCAAGCCGAGTTCGAGGAAGCAAAAGACAAGGTGATGATGGGCGCCGAGCGCAAGTCGCTCGTCATGACCGAGGAAGAGAAGTTACTGACGGCCTATCACGAGGGCGGCCACGCCATCGTCGGCCTCAACGTCGTCGCGACCGATCCGATCCACAAGGCCACGATCATTCCGCGCGGCCGCGCGCTCGGCATGGTGATGCAGCTTCCCGAGCGCGACAAGCTGTCGATGTCGCTCGAGCAGATGACCTCACGGCTGGCGATCATGATGGGCGGCCGCGTCGCCGAAGAACTGATCTTCGGCCGCGAAAAGGTCACCTCGGGTGCTGCCTCCGACATCGAGCAGGCGACCCGGCTGGCGCGCATGATGGTGACGCGCTGGGGCCTGTCTGAGGAACTCGGCACCGTGTCCTATGGCGAAAACCAGGACGAGGTGTTTCTGGGCATGTCGGTGTCGCGCACGCAAAATGCGTCGGAAGCGACCGTCCAGAAGATCGACTCGGAGATCAGGCGGCTGGTCGAGGAAGGCTACAACGAGGCCACCAAGATCCTCACCGAGAAGCGCGATGACCTGGAGGCGCTTGCCAAGGGCCTGCTCGAATTCGAGACCCTGAGCGGCGACGAGATCATCGACCTCTTGAAGGGCAAGAAGCCCAACCGCGAGTCGGTGCTGGAGCCGAGCACGCCGCGCGCGTCCGCCGTACCGCCCGCCGGCAAGCCGCGCCCGCGCCCCGATCCGGATCCGGGCCTCGAGCCGCAGCCGCAGGCGTAACGCGGGATTACATGTTGAAGTAAAAAACGCGGCGGAGACGCCGCGTTTTTTTTATGCAGGCTGCGAACCGAGATGCACTGCCAGAATCTGTTCCGGCGCTTCGATCACCTCCAGGTTTTGCGCGTCGCCGCCGACGAAGGCGAGCACCGTACGCTCGCCGTCGCGCCACATGCTGCCGACCAGGGCAATGTTGACGTGGATGGCTTGCCCCGTCTCATATCGTGTGCATTCGATCCAGAAGCGCATGGCGTTCTCCTTGACGTGCATTGATGGGAGACGGGCAGGTAGCTTACACCAACGCCCGCAATTCGCGCGCGGCGGCGACCATGTTGATGAGCGCGGGCCGCACCTCGTCCCATTTGCGGGTCTTCAATCCGCAATCCGGATTGATCCAGATCTGAGAGTCGGAAAGCCGCTTTCGCGCCAGCTTGACCAGACTGGTCATCTCGCCGACATCGGGAACGCGCGGCGAATGGATATCGTACACGCCCGGGCCGATTTCGTTCGGATAGCGGTAATCCCTAAACGCATCGAGCAACTCCATCTTCGAGCGGGAGGTTTCGATCGAGATCACGTCGGCATCCATAGCGCCGATCGCATCGATGATATCGTTGAACTCCGAGTAGCACATATGGGTGTGGATCTGCGTTTCGTCGCGCACGCCGGACGAACAGAGACGGAAAGCATCGACCGCCCAGTCCAGATACGCCTTCCATTCGGATTTCCGCAGCGGCAGGCCCTCGCGCAGCGCCGCCTCGTCGATCTGTATCATGCCGGCCCCGGCCGCTTCGAGATCGGCGACCTCGTCGCGGATGGCGAGTGCGATCTGCCGGCAGGCCAAGCTGCGCGGAATGTCGTCGCGGACGAACGACCAGTTCAGGATGGTGACGGGGCCGGTCAGCATCGCCTTCATCGGCTTCTTCGTCAGCGACTGGGCGTATTGCCACCACTTGACCGTCATCGGCCTGGGACGCGAGACGTCACCGAACAGAACCGGCGGGCGAACGTAGCGCGATCCGTAGGATTGCACCCAGCCGTTTGTGGTGAAGGCGAAGCCTGCGAGCTGTTCGCCGAAATACTGGACCATGTCGTTGCGTTCGAACTCGCCATGCACGAGCACGTCGAGGCCGATACTTTCCTGCCACTCCACGGCGCGCGCCGTCTGGTCCTGCAGATACAGCTTGTAGGCTTCGTCCGTCAGGGTGCCCCTGGCATGCGCGGCGCGCGCGTTCCTGACTTCTGCCGTCTGCGGGAACGAGCCGATCGTCGTGGTCGGAAAGGCGGGCAGGTTGAAGCGCTCATGTTGAACGCCGGCACGTTCGGCGAATACGGCGGCGCGACTTCGCATCGCGTCATCGATGCCGGCGACGCGTGCGGCCACCTTCGCATTGTGAATTCGGGGCGAAGCCTTGCGGGCCGCGGCCGCCTCGTCTGAGGCCTTCAGGCTGGCGTCTGCGTCACCGCGGCCGCCAGCGAGCACCGTGGCGAGCGTGGCCAGTTCCTCGATCTTCTGCACGGAAAATGCCAGCCAGCTTTTGACGTGCGGGGTCGAGGCCGGTTTCCAGCGCCAGATCGATCGGGACATGGAGCAGCGAGCAGGACGGCGCGATCTGCACGCGACCCTGCCGAGTTTCGCGACGACGGGTTCGAGCCGATCGAGAATGCGGCTCAGGTCCGCGCGCCAGATGTTTCGGCCGTCGATGACGCCGAGCGACAGCACGCGGTCCTTCGCAAGAACTTCGAGGTCGTCGAGCTGGTCCGGCGCGCGGACCAGATCGAGGTGAAGGCCGGCGGCGGGAAGGGACAACGCGGTGTCGCGATTGCTGCCCAGCCCGCCGAAATAGGTTGCCAGCATGATCTTGAGCTGCGGCACTGCTTTGGCGACTTCCGCATAGGCATAATGCAGCGCCTGCTGCCCAACGATATCAAGGTCGAGCACCAGGCAGGGTTCGTCGATCTGCACCCATTCCGCGCCCCGATAGACCAGTTCGCGAAGGACCTCGATGTAGACCGGCAGCAACCGGTCGAGCAGCGACAGCGTATTGAAACCGGCATCCTTGCTCTTGGCGAGCTTGAGGAACGTGACCGGCCCGACCAGCACCGGGCGGGTCTGATAGCCCAGCGCCAGCGCTTCCTCGTATTCCTCGATCGGCTTGCGCGATGCGAGGCTGAATTTCTGGTCCCTTGCAAGCTCCGGCACCATGTAGTGGTAGTTGGTGTCGAACCATTTCGTCATTTCCAGAGCGGGCACGCCATGGGCTGCGTCGTGTCCGTGATCGGCATGACCGCAGCCTGCCTCATGCGTTTCGCCTTGCGCGCCGCGGGCCATCGCAAAATAGGTCGCGAGCGGAACCGGGCCGCCGTTCCAGCCATAGATCTCCGGAATCGCGCCCACCATCACGGACGTGTCGAGCACCTGATCGTAGAACGAGAAATCGTTCGACGGGATCACGGTGACGCCGAGCTTTTTCTGGCGGGCCCAGTTGGCGGCGCGAAGACCGCTACCGGTTTCGATCAGGGCTCTCTCGTCGGTCGCACCCGACCAGAAACTCTCCAGCGCGAATTTCAGTTCGCGGCGCGGCCCGATGCGCGGCGTGCCGAGCGAGGCAACGGCAACTGAGGACGTGAAGATGGTGGAAGTAGACATGGTGGAAGTAGACATGGCTTAACCCCAAAGTTGGGGGCAAAGGCCGAAGTGACACGTCTGGATTCAGCGAACGATAGCACGCGCGGAATCGCAACCGCACCACCGGGACACCCCGCCCGAGGACGTGTATGTTGTCGAGGCAGGTCTCCTGGCTCGCGGGTCAGTGCTGCTGTCCGGCCTTCCCGAGACCTTTTCGGGTCTCAGTGACTTTGTTGGACAGCGGCTCGCCGCTTACAGTTGCGGGGGCAGCTCCGGCTTTGGCTTTTTCGGCCGCACCGGCTTCCCTCTTAGCTTCGGAAGAACGTTTTCCGAAGAACCACGACGGCTCCGGTTTATCGACAAGTGTGCATTCCAGTCAACGGATCCTTTTTCGCTGTGGCATCTCCTGCGGAACGATGGTCTGGACGATGGAATGATCGAGCGCCTCGTAGTCATGCAGCCCGATCGTGTCGTAGAGCTCGGCCCGGGTCTGCATCAGTTCGATCATGTTGTGGGTACCGCCGTCGCGCGCGATTGCCGCATAGAGCCTTTCCTGCGCCTTGTTGGCGACACGCAGCGATGAAACCGGCCAGATCACCATCGCGTAACCCATCTGTTCGAACTCGGACGCGGTGAAGAACGGCGTCTTCCCGAACTCCGTCATGTTGGCAAGCAGCGGCACGCCAGGCATTCGTGCGGCAAAGGCGCGGAACATCTCCGCGGTATTGAGCGCCTCGGGAAAAATCGCATCAGCGCCGGCTTCCACGTACAGTTTCGCACGGGCGACTGCGCCGTCCAGGCCTTCGCTCGCGGCAGCATCCGTGCGCGCAATCACGACGAGATCGCGGCGCGCTTTCGCGGCGGCAGCCACCTTGGCGGCCATGTCATGGGCGTCGGCCAGTTTCTTGTCGTTGAGATGGCCGCATTTCTTGGGCAGCAACTGATCCTCGAGATGAACGGCGCCGGCGCCGGCCTCCTCGAAGACGCGGACCATATGCATGACGTTGAGCGCTTCGCCATAACCGGTATCGCCGTCCACCAGCAGCGGCAGGGCCGCGGCGCGGACAATCTGGCGCACGAAGAAGGCGACTTCATCGACTGTGATGACGCCAAGATCCGGAAGTCCCATCGATGCCGTCATCGCTGCGCCGGACAGATACAGCGCCTCGAAGCCGGCCGCCCTCGCTTGAAGCGCCGACATGCCATTGTGCGCGCCGGGGAGGCGCAGGATACCGGGGCGCTGCAGCAGCGCGCGAAAGTGGCGGCCAGCAGCCTCCCGTGGAAGATCCGATGCGACGAGGTAGGGCATTCACGTTCTCCTTATGCAGCGCACATCGAGGAGGGGGCCTGGTCGCGTGCATCGAGCGGGATGAAGGCGCGGTTCTCAGGGCCGACATAATTGGCCGCCGGCCGGATGATCTTGTTGTCGAACCGCTGCTCGATGACGTGGGCGGCCCAGCCGGAAGTGCGCGGAATGACGAACAAGGGCGTAAACATCGCCGTCGGAACGCCCATTGCATGATAGGAGACGGCGCTGAACCAGTCCAGATTGGCGAACATGCGCTTGGCCTCGGCCATCACGGTCTCGATGCGATCGGCGACCTCGTACATCCGCAGGCTGCCGCCTTCCGTGCTGAGCTGATGCGCGACCTGCTTGATCACCTTGTTGCGGGGATCGGCGATCGTATAGACGGGATGGCCGAAGCCGATCACGACTTCCCTGGCCGCGATCCTGCGGCGGATGTCGGCTTCCGCCTCGTCCGGGTCGGCGTAGCGCTTCTGCACTTCGAACGCGACCTCGTTGGCCCCGCCATGTTTCGGCCCGCGCAGCGCGCCGATGGCGCCTGTTATCGCCGAATACATGTCGGAGCCAGTGCCGGCGATCGAGCGCGCGGTGAACGTCGAGGCGTTGAATTCATGCTCGGCATAGAGATTGAGCGAGGTATGCATCGCGCGTTCATGGGAAGCCGAAGGCGGCCGGCCGTGCAGCAGATGCAGGAAATGCGCGCCGATCGAAGTATCGTCGGTCTCCACCTCGATGCGGCGGCCGTGATGGGCGTAGTGATGCCAGTAGAGCAGCATCGAGCCGAGCGAGGCCATCAGGCGGTCGGCGATGTCGCGGGCGCCGGGCGGATTGTGGTCATGGCCCTCCGGCAGCACGCAGCCGAGCGCGGAGACGCCGGAGCGCATGACGTCCATCGGATGCGCCGCCGCCGGCAATTGTTCGAGCGTGTTCAGCACCCCGCATGCGGCAGGCCGCGCAGCGATTTCAGCTTGGCCTTGTAGTTGGCGAGCTCGGCGCGGGTCGGCAGGCTGCCGTGCACGAGTAGATGCGCGATTTCCTCGAATTCGCAGACGCCGGCAACGTCGAGAATGTCGTAGCCCCGATAGTGCAGGTCGTTGCCGCTGCGGCCGACGCTGCACAGCGCGGTGTTGCCGGCGACGATGCCGGAGAGGGCAACTGATTTCTTTGGTGCAGACCGTACCTCTGTCATCTGTTCCTCCCCTAAGCCCGCGCTGCGCGTTGCCGTGAGGTCGGCGTTTCAACCGGCCAGTCGAAAATGCCGCGCCGGGCGGCAGCACCCAGTCGCGAGGGATCAACCGTAAATGTCAGTTCCGAAAGTTCTCCGGCCGCAAGCGACGGCAACCGCTCGACAGTGGCGATGAAGCGGTCCTGTTCTGCGGGCGCGATGATGCCCTCGGCCAGCGTTCGGAACTTTCGGATGTAGTCCGGGCGCTTGAACGGGTGGGCGCCCAGCGGATGCGCGTCCGCCACCGCGATCTCGTCGCTGATGGTCGAACCGCCCTTGAGCGTGACGACGACGCGGCCGCCAAAGGCTTTCTGCCGGGGGTCGTGGCTGTGATACCGCCGCGTCCATTCGGGATCTTCGACGGTCGAAATCTTGCGCCAGAGTTCGATCGTTTCGGGGCGGGCCGCACGCGCGGGCGCGTAGGATTTTTCGTGGTGCCAGCCGCCGTCTTCGAGCGCGACGGCGAAGATGTACATGATGGAGTGATCCAGCGTCTCGCGGGTTGCTTTCGGATCCATCTTCTGCGGATCGTTGGCGCCGGTGCCGATCACGAAATGGGTGTGATGGCTGGTGTGGATGACGATGCTTTCGATTGCGGCAGGGTTGCCGATCTTCGGCCCCAGCCTGCGGGCAAGGTCGATCAGCGCCTGGCTTTGGTATTCCGCCGAATGCTCCTTGGTGTAGGTGTCAAGGATGGCGCGCTTGAGTTCGCCCTTCTCGGGCAGCGGCACGGAGTATTCCGCCTCGGGGCCGCCGAGCAGCCAGGCGATGAAACCGTCTTCACCCTCATAAGCCGGTGACGGCGCGCCTTCGCCGCGCATGACGCGGTCGACCGCTTCAATGGCCATCTTGCCCGCGAAAGCCGGCGCATAGGCCTTCCAGCTCGAAATCTCGCCCTTGCGCGATTGCCGCGTGGTGGTGGTGACGTGAAGCGCCTGCTGCACCGCCTGATAGATCGTTTCGGTCGACAGCCCGAGCAACGCGCCGATGCCGGCCGCGGCCGAGGGGCCGAGATGGGCGATATGATCGATCTTGTGCTCGTGCAGGCAAATGCCCTTCACCAGATCGACCTGGATCTCATAGGCCGCCGCCAGCCCGCGCAGCAGGTCCTCGCCCGACGATCCGCAATGCTGGGCCACTGCCAGCACCGGCGGGATGTTGTCGCCGGGATGGGAATAATCCGCGGCCAGGAACGTATCGTGGAAATCGAGCTCGCGGACGGCGACGCCATTGGCCCACGCCGCCCATTCCACCTGATAGCGCTGGCCGCTCGGCAGCCCGAACATTGTCGCGCCGCCCTGTGCCTGCGGATGCGCTTCCGCCTGCGCGCGGGCGCTGACGGCCGGATGCCGCGCGATCGAGGCCGCGGCGACGGCGGCGTTGTCGATGATGCGGTTGCCGATCATCTCGGCCACTTCGTCCTCGATACGTACCGGGTCCGCGGCAACGGCCGCGATCTTCCAGGCGAGCTGATCGGCGCGATCGAGGTGCTCGGCGGATTTGTAGGTGCGGACTTTATGGTGCTTCACGTAACGGCTTCCTCTTGAACTTCATTGCGATCTCGGGAAACGGAAATCGGGGTCGGCCGCCCGTTGGCGTCGACGGTGACCATTTCAAACGTGCCGCGCACGGCCGTGCGGCGTAATCCGCTCAGCGCGTCCTCGTGGATAAGGTCGACCGCCACCGTCATCGACGAACGGCCGATGCGCGCGATGCTGGCCACGCATTCGATCAGGTCGCCGACGCCGACCGGTTCGTTGAACGTAATGCTCTCGGTGGATGCCATCACGACATGCTGACGCGCGTGGCGCGTGGCGGCGATGAACGCAGCCTTGCCCATCAGGTGCAGCGCGTGGCCGCCGAACAGCGTTCCGTAATGATTGGCGCGGTCAGGAAACACCACGTCGATAAGGCTGATTTTCAGGGCGTCAGGACGCATGGCGAACTCCGGACGGCTTGAATTTTCCGTCACGAGTTCGCAATATCCGCAAACAGCAGTGCTTGAAAATGGCTAAAAGAGTGTAGTTTAGCGAAGAATGTTCGCGCATTTGCAAAGTTTGCGAAGTCGAGGGCGAGATGAAGAAGGCGTTCGTGGGACTGCGGCTGAAGCGCCTGCGCGAGGAGCAGCGCCTGACCCAGGCGGCGTTGGCGCAACGGCTCGGGATTTCGCTGAGCTATCTCAACCAGCTCGAGAATAACCAGCGGCCATTGACCGTGCAGGTGCTGCTGGCGCTCAACACCGCGTTCGGGCTCGATCTGCAGACGTTCTCCGAAGACGACGAGGCGCGGCTGATTTCGGATTTGCGCGAGGCGCTGTCGGACGCGGCTTTTGGCGAAACCATCGCCGCGGTCGAGCTGCGAGAACTTGCGATGAACATGCCGGCGGTCGGGCGCGCGCTCGTCACGATCCATCGAAAATATCGGCAGTCGATCGAGCAGGCCGGATTGCTGGCGGCGAGGTTGGGCGAGGACCGGCAATCGGATGTGCCGGCTCTGCCGTCAACGCCGTACGAGGAAGTGCGCGATTTCTTCTATCTGCGGCACAATTACATTGCCGAACTCGATGAAGCCGCCGAGGGCATCGCGCAGGCGATGAACTTTCCCATCGGACAGATGGATACGGCGCTTGCGGCGCATCTCGCCGAGCATCACGGCGTCAAGTTTGCCATCGAGACGATCGACGACCTGCCGTCGGGCAATGAGCGAAAATTCGATTCGAGGACCAACACGCTGTATCTGGCCCCGAGCTTGCGGCCGGGCCAGCGCGCCTTCCAGTTGGGAACGCAGATCGCGATGCTGGCGTTCGATCGGCAATTGACTGCCCTGGTCGACGGCGCCGGATTTACCAGCCAGGAGGCGCGTGGGCTTGCGCGCATCGGGCTTGCGAACTATTTCGCCGGCGCGTTGATCATGCCGTATCGGCGCTTTCTGGCGGCGGCCGAAACACGCGGTTACGACATCGAGTTGCTGGGGTACGAGTTCGGCGTCGGCTTCGAGACGGTTTGTCACCGGCTGAGCACGCTGCAGCGCCAGGGCGCGCGCGGCGTGCCGTTCTTCTTCATCCGCGTCGACCGCGCTGGAAATATTTCGAAGCGGCAATCGGCGACCGATTTTCACTTCTCGCGGGTCGGCGGCACCTGTCCGCTCTGGAACGTCTATGAAGCGTTCGCAAGCCCCGGCCGCATCCTGACACAGCTGGCGCGCATGCCGGACGAGCGAACCTATCTCTGGATCGCCCGCACGGTGTCGCACGCGCGCGGCAAGTACGGTGCGCCGACCAAGACCTTCGCCATAGCCCTTGGCTGCGACGTGCGCCATGCCGAGCGCGTGGTGTATTCGGAAGGCATCAACCTCAAGACCTCGAATGCGACGCCGATCGGCATGGGCTGCAAGGTCTGCGAGCGTCCCGATTGCCCGCAGCGCGCCTTTCCCCGATCGGCCGGGCGCTGCGGATCGACGAGACGCGATCCCGCTTTGCGCCCTACGCCACGACGTGACGGGGGAGTGGCCTCGGATATCGGGGAAAACATCTTCCAAGCGGCGGACGATCTGGTCCTGCTGCCCCCTGCGCCGCCAGGTTTGCAAAAAGTTTTTGAAATAGCGGGCATAGGTCTTCTCGACCCATTGACACTCGCCCGCGAATAACACCACATATAGCAGTCACGGTCTGCTGAATCGCAAGATTTGGTAGCTAAGAGGGAAGCCGATGTACCGCGCGTTTGCTGCGAGAATCCGGCGCTGCCCCCGCAACTGTAAGCAGTGAGTTGTTCCCGAGTTTTACGTCACTGATGCGACCACGCATTGGGAAGACCGGGTGCGACGACGACCTGCAAGCCAGGAGACCTGCCGCGACAGAAAAAAACGTCCACGGGCGGGGTGTCCGGCGGTCGCTTGCAGATCCATGCCGGGGCTTGCTGCCCGCGCATTTGATGCAGCGTCCCTCATGACATCCAGCCCCAACAACATCACGGGGTTTGTCGATGTCACTCTCTCTCGATCGCGAAGCCAAGGCTGTTCAGTTTCTTCCATTGCGTCCCGAGACGCTTGCTGTGCCGGAGGCCAACCTTCCGATGCAGGTGATCCGCCGCAACGGCACGGTTTCCAAATTCGACGCCAGCAAGATTTCGGTTGCGATGACCAAGGCGTTTCTCGCGGTCGAGGGCACACCGCGGCTGCTTCCCGCCGGGTGCACGAAGTCGTGGAGCAGTTAACTGGTGAAGTCGTCGGCGCTCTGTCGCGCCGGATCAGCGAAGGCCGCACCTTTCACATAGAAGACGTACAGGATCAGGTCGAACTGGCGTTGATGCGCAGCGAGCATCACAAGGTGGCGCGTGCCTATGTACTCTATCGCGAGGAACGGACCCGCCAGCGCGCCGAGCAGGAAGCCGCCAAATCGGCCAAGCCGTCGTCTGGACCGATGCTGCAGGTGGCGCTGGCGAACGGCACCAAAGTTCCGCTCGATACCGCGCGGCTGGTGTTGATCGTCAACGAGGCGTGCGCCGGCCTCGACGGTGTCGAGGCGGCGCCAGTGCTCGCCGAAACCCATCGCAATCTCTATGACGGCATCAGTGAGAGCGAACTGGCGCTGGCGTCGGTGATGGCCGCGCGCACGCTGGTGGAGCTTGAGCCCAATTACGCCTATGTCAGCGCACGCCTGCTGCTCGACAAGCTGCGCACCGAGGTGCTGTCGTTTGTGCTGGCGTCGCCGACCAGCGCCTCGCAGGCCGATATGGCCGTGCGATATGGCGAATATTTCCCGGCCTATATCAAGACCGGCATCAAGGCCGAACTGCTCGATCCTGATTTGGCGCGCTTCGACCTGAAAAAACTCGCCGCGGCGCTGAAGCCGGAGCGCGATCTGGCGTTCCAGTTTTTGGGCCTGCAAACGCTGTACGACCGCTACTTCCTGCATGAAGGCGGCAACCGCATCGAACTGCCGCAGGCGTTCTTCATGCGCGTCGCCATGGGCCTTGCGGTGCGCGAGATCGACCGCGAGGCGCGCGCCATCGAATTCTACGATCTACTGTCTTCGTTCGATTTCATGGCCTCGACGCCAACGCTGTTCAATTCGGGAACGCTGCGGCCGCAGCTGTCATCGTGTTTCCTCACCACGATCGCCGACGATCTCGACGGCATCTTCAAGTCGGTCAAGGACAACGCGCTGCTGGCGAAATATTCCGGCGGGCTCGGCAACGACTGGACCCGCGTTCGCGGCTTGGGCGCGCACATCAAGGGCACCAATGGTGAAAGTCAGGGCGTCGTGCCGTTCCTGAAGGTCGCCAACGACACCGCGATCGCCGTCAACCAAGGCGGAAAACGCAAGGGCGCGGTCTGCGCCTATCTCGAAACATGGCATATCGACATCGAGGAATTCCTCGATTTGCGCAAGAACACCGGCGACGACCGCCGCCGCACCCACGACATGAACACCGCGAACTGGGTGCCTGATCTTTTCATGCAGCGCGTCGAAGCTGACGGCGAATGGACCTTATTCTCGCCGGACGAGACGCCCGATCTGCACGACCTCTATGGCCAGCCGTTCGCCGAGCGGTACGCGGCCTATGAAGCCAGGGCGGCGCGCGGCGAAATCCGCGTATTCAAGCAGGTCCGCGCCACGGATCTCTGGCGCAAGATGCTGACCATGCTGTTCGAGACCGGGCATCCCTGGATCACGTTCAAGGACCCCTGCAATCTGCGTTCACCGCAGCGCCATGCCGGGGTCATCCATTCCTCGAACCTCTGCACTGAGATCACGCTCAATACGTCCGATGACGAGACCGCCGTCTGCAATCTCGGCTCGATCAACCTGCTCAACCACATCCACGACGGCCGGCTGAACGACGCGCGGCTGAAGCGCACCGTGACCACGGCGATGCGAATGCTCGACAACGTGATCGACATCAATTTCTATACGATCCCGGAAGCGCGCCGCTCGATCTGCGGCATCGTCCGGTCGGCCTCGGACTGATGGGATTCCAGGACGCGCTGCAGGCGATGCGGCTAGCGGTGGCCTCGGATGCTGCGGTTGCTTTCGCCGACACCAGCATGGAAACGATCGCCTATTACGCGATCTCGGCCTCGGTCGAGCTCGCGGCCGAGCGTGGACGCTATCCGTCGTTTGACGGCTCGCTGTGGAGCCGGGGCATCCTGCCGATCGATTCGATCGAACTGCTGGCGGAGGCCCGCGGCGGCGTCGCGATGGATCGCAGCATGACGCTCGACTGGGACCATCTGCGTGAGCGCGTGAAATCGACGGGCATGCGCAACTCGAACGTGATGGCGATCGCGCCGACCGCGACGATCTCCAACATCTGCGGCGTCGCGCAGTCGATCGAGCCCGCCTACCAGAACCTCTACGTCAAATCCAACACGTCCGGTGATTTCACCGTGGTGAACGAATTTCTGGTGCGCGACCTCAAGGCGCGCGGGCTGTGGGACGAGGTGATGGTCAACGACCTCAAATATTTCGACGGCAGCCTCGGTTCGATCGACCGCATTCCCGACGATCTCAAGGCGATCTATGCCACCGCGTTCGAGATCGACAGCGCCTGGCTGATCGAGGCGGCCTCTCGGCGGCAGAAGTGGATCGACCAGTCGCAGTCGCTCAACCTCTATATCGCGAATCCCTCCGGCAAGAAGCTCGACGCGCTCTATCGCCTGGCATGGGCGCGCGGCCTGAAGACGACCTATTATTTGCGCTCGCGCAGCGCGACCCATGTCGAAAAGTCCACGCTAAGGGGCACCGACGGCAAGCTCAACAGCGTCGCATCCGTGTCTGCCCCGGCGGCCGCACCGGTCATCGTGCCGTCTTCTATCACCGCGCCCGATCTGTCCGGCGCGGTGGCGTGCAGAATCGACAATCCCGAATGCGAAGCCTGCCAGTAAGCAGCAAGAAGAGAAAAGGAAGTGACAATGCTCGACTGGTCCGAACCAACGGCATCCCCGCGTCAGGCAATTCCGCCATTCCCGGCGCCACCCGTTGCCCGGGCCGATCAAACCGGCCTCGGCACCATCGATCGGCGTGGCGGCAGGGTTTCCGTCGACGACAAGCGGATGATCAACTGCCGCGCCGACGTCAATCAATTGCTGCCGCTGAAATACAAATGGGCGTGGGAGAAATATCTCGCCGGCTGCAACAATCACTGGATGCCAACCGAAGTCTCGATGCAGGCCGATATCGCCTTGTGGAAATCGCGCGACGGTCTCACTGAGGACGAGCGCCGCGCCGTCAAGCGCAACCTCGGCTTCTTCGCGGCGTCCGAAAGCCTGGTCGCCAACAACATCGTGCTGGCGATCTACCGCCATTTGACCAATCCGGAATGCCGGCAATATCTGCTTCGGCAGTCCTTCGAAGAGGCCGTTCACACCCACACCTTCCAGTACATCGTCGAAAGCCTGGGGCTCGACGAGGGCGAGCTGTTCAACATGTACCGCGAGGTGCCCTCGATTACCGACAAGGCGGCATGGGCGCTGAAACACACCCAGCATCTCGACGATCCCGATTTCAAGACCGGAACGCCGGAGGCCGACCAGGCGTTCCTGCGCGATCTCGTCGCCTTCTATGTCATCTTCGAAGGCATGTGGTTCTATACCGGATTCGCGCAGATCCTCTCGCTCGGCCGCCGCAACAAGATGGTCGGCATCGCCGAGCAGTATCAGTACATCCTGCGCGATGAATCCATTCATCTGAATTTCGGCATCGACGTCATCAACCAGATCAAGATCGAGAACCCGCATCTGTGGACCAAGGCGTTCCAGGACGAAGTCCGCGACATGGTTCGGGCCGCGGCCGAGCTGGAAGCGTCTTATGGACGGGACACCATGCCGCGCGGATTTCTCGGGCTGAATGCGGCGCTGTGCGAGACGTATATGCACTTCATCGCCAACCGCCGCTGCGCGCAGCTTGGGCTGGCGCGGGCGTTCGACGAAACCGAGAATCCGTTTCCGTGGATGTCGGAAGCGATGGACTTGAAGAAGGAGAAGAACTTCTTCGAAACGCGGGTGATCGAGTATCAGAATGGCGGGGCGCTGAGCTGGGAGTAGGGGGATTCCTCATCCTGGCACCTCTTGTCATCAGGCATGAATAGGTGTTCACTTCTTCAAAGCGAGAAGCGCTCTTTTCGCTCAAAACGTTGAAGATGTGCGCGTTCCGGCGGGTCGATAGGGCTCGAGGAGCGCGCTGGGGACGGGGACACGCGCCATGGTGTATCGGCGAACCAATCAGGTCGTAAAGCGGCTGGCGGCACGGCGCAGCGCCATCCTGGCGGCGGCACGGGACGCCGCGGCCGACGGCGGCATGGCCGCCGTGCAGATCGCGCCGGTTTCGGTCCGCGCCAATGTCGCGGCCGGCACCGTCTACCGCTACTTTCCCTCCAAGGCCGAGCTGATTTCCGAATTGATCGCTGAGGTCTCGCGCGACGAACTGGCCGCGATCCGCCGCGCGGCGGACGCCGCGCCCGGGCCTTCCTCGGCGCTGGCCGCTGCCGTTACCACCGTTGCCGTGCACGTTCTGTCGCAGCGCAAGCTCGCCTGGGGCATTCTGGCCGAGCCTGTCGATGTCGACGTCTCGGCATCGCGGCTCGCCAGCCGCCGCGAAATCTCCGGCGAGATCGCAGCACGAATCGACGCCGCCGTGCGCGCTGGACATCTGCCGGCGCAGGATACGGCGCTCGCCGCCACCGCGCTGCTCGGCGCGCTGCATGAATCGCTGGTCGGACCGCTGGCGCCGGAGAATATGGACGATCCCGCCAGGCTGCGCGACGCGGTGCAAACCGTCACCCTGCTGGCGCTGCGCGCCGTCGGCGTGATGGACGCCCGCGCCCGCGGCCTCGTGGTGCAGGCGGTGCTGCCGGCAAAGACGCTGGTCGGGGTGTAATACTTCCTCGTCGGCGGCGCGTCTTTTTGTCGCAACCATTTGCCACGCTCCGGCTTATCGACGGTCCAACCCGTGATGAGGAGCATGCGATGACGACGACATCAGGATCCGCCAAATGGCAGGGTGGCATCAAGGACGGCAAGGGCGCGATCTCGACCAAGAGCGGCGCGCTGAATGATTATCCCTACGGCTTCGCCAGCCGCTTCGAGGGCAAGACCGGCTCCAACCCGGAAGAATTGATCGGCGCGGCGCACGCCGCCTGTTTCACCATGGCGCTGTCGCTGATCCTTGGCGAAGCCAAGCTCACCGCCGAACAGATGGAAACCAAAGCCGACGTCACCCTGGAAAAACAGGGCGACGGTTTTGCGATCACCTCGGTGCATCTGACGCTGAATGCGACGATCCCGGGTGCGGACAAGGCGAAGTTCGAGGAACTGGCCGGTATGGCCAAGGCCGGCTGTCCGGTGTCGAAACTGCTGAACACGAAGATCACGCTGGACGCGACGCTGCAATAATTGCCAGCGTCATTCCGGGGCGATGCGGAGCATCGAACTACGATGTGCAATTGCACATCGAGAATCTCGAGATTCCCCGATGTGCAAGTGCACATCTGAGGTTCGCGCGCCCCCGGAATGACGGTACCCCTACTTCTTCGCATCTGGCTCGACAATGGCGATGCGCACCATGTTGGTGGTGCCGGGGATGCCGAGCGGCACGCCGGCGACGATGATCACGCGCTGGCCGGCCTTGGCGAAGCCGTCACGGAACGCGATCGAGCCGGCGCGGTCGACCATGTCGTCCTGGTCGTGCGCATCTTCCGCCACCACGCAGTGCACGCCCCACACGACCGACAATTTGCGACCGGTCGCAAGGTTCGGCGTGATCGCGACCACCGGCAGCTTTGGCCGCTCGCGCGCCACGCGGATGGCGGTGGAGCCCGACGAGGTCCAGCAGATGATCGCCGACAATTCCAGCGTCTCGGCGATCTGCCGCGCGGCGTCCGCGATGGCGTCGCCGACCGTATTCTCCGGTTCAGGCCGCTGCGCCGTCAGCACCGTGCGATAGGTCGGGTCGCGTTCCACCTCCTCGCCGATGCGATTCATGGTCGAGACCGCCTCGACCGGGAATTTGCCGGCGGCGGACTCCGCCGACAGCATGATGGCATCGGCGCCCTCATAGACGGCGGTTGCGACATCGGAGACTTCGGCGCGCGTCGGCACCGGTGCCTGGATCATCGATTCCAGCATCTGGGTTGCGATCACCACCGGCTTGCCGGCGCGGCGCGCCATCCGCGTCATTTGCTTTTGCAGGCTCGGCACCCGCTCGAGCGGCAGTTCGACGCCGAGATCGCCGCGCGCCACCATCAGCGCGTCGGAAGCGTCGATGATCTCGCCGAGCCGGTCGATCGCCTGCGGCTTTTCGATCTTGGCCATCACGGCGGCGCGGCCGCGGATCATCCGCTTGGCCTCGTGGACGTCCTCAGCGCGCTGCACGAAGGAGAGCGCGATCCAGTCGACCCCGGTCACCAGGGCTGCTTCGAGATCGGCGCGATCCTTCGGCGTCATCGCCGACACCGGCAGGTCGGTATCGGGGAGGCTGACGCCCTTGCGGTCAGACATCTTGCCGCCGATCACCACCCGCGTCACCGTGCGGTCGGGCGAGGTCTCTTCGGCGATCAACCGCACCTTGCCGTCGTCGAGCAGCAGCGCATGGCCCGGCCGCAGCGCGGCGAGGATTTCCGGATGCGGAAGCTGCACGCGGCTGTTGTCGCCCGGTGCCTTGTCGGAATCGAGCACGAAACTCTGGCCGTTCTTGAGCTGGGTCGCGCCTTCAGCGAACGCGCCGAGAGCCGCAGTTTCGGTCCCTGCAGATCGACCAGGATGCCGATCGGGCGGCCGTAGCTACTCTCGACATTGCGGATGGTGTTGACGAGCTCGCGCATCTTGTCGTGCGGCGTGTGGCTCATATTGATGCGGAACACGTCCGCGCCGGCCTCGAACAGCTTCCGGATCATCGCGCTGTCTGACGATGCCGGGCCGAGGGTTGCAAGAATCTTGATACGACGGAGGCGTCTCATTGCTTGGGCGCCGCGGCTGGCGGCAGGCCCGGTGCGCCGGGCGGACTGGACAGGCCGGGAACCCCGCCGGGGCCGCCTGGTCCCACCGTCCCCGGAATTCCCGGCACGCGCTGCGCCGGCTGCTCGTTCGCTTCAGTCAGTTGCACGGTCCATGCTCGCTGTTCGCCGGTGTCGACCTCGAAAAAGCCGGTGCGGTCGTAACCGCGCGCCAGGCAATTCTCGGTGCCCTTGATGGTGAATTCCTTGTCGCGCGAGCACATGAAGGCCTGTCCGGACCATTCGCCGCCGCGGTCATAGTCCAGCGCGTAGATGTAATAGAAGCGGGCGACGAGTGTTCCGCGCAGCAACGTCTCACAACTGCGCGAAGACACGTTCCACCAGCCTTCGGTGGTCCAGCCCCTCGGCGTCCTTGTAGCCGAGCGCGATGCCGACCCGGCTCGAGGTGTTGTTGCAGAGCCGGAAGTCAGCCGCCGCCGGACTGCTCCACAGGCACGTCGCCGCCAACGCGAGCATCGGCATCAGGCCGGCGGTCATGCGAGCGGAGAGGGAGGTCAAGCGGAGAGAATCTTTTGCAGTCATGCAGCGAAGCTATATCAAATGATTGACGATTTCGCGTGACCCGGCGGGACCTGTCAACGGCCGGGAGCGCATTTCCCGCGCTATGGGAAATCAGGTCTCCGCCCGAGATGCCCTCTTTGCGCGCAGATATGGCAAAATCTGTGACAATTCCCACCTGATACCAATATGCTTGGATTCATGTTTTGAGCATGATCTTTCGGAAAACCGGCCTCCACTTTTCCGGATCATGCTCGCCAACGCGGGACCACGGCCATGACGATCGACGACAAAACCAGAACGGAACTGGAAGCTGCCGTTTTCCGGCGCCTGGTCAGCCATTTGCGAGCTCGCACCGACGTCCAGAACATCGATTTGATGAATCTGGCCGGCTTCTGCCGAAACTGCCTCTCCAACTGGATGAAGGAAGAGGCCGACGCCAAGGGCGTCGCTGTGAGCAAGGACGAGAGCCGCGAGGCGGTCTACGGCATGCCCTATGAGCAGTGGAAGGCGAAACATCAGGGCACGGCTACGCCAGAGCAGCTGGCCGCAATGAAGAAGGCTGATACCGGGCACTGATTGCGTTCCCGGGCTGCATCTTACCTTCCTGTGGGCGCGCTGTGGATGAGCGCGATGTTTCCTTGACGCAAGGCTCCCTGATCTTGAGGGTCATTCTTGGAAAAGCGCCGTGCGGTAACGCGTGCGGCGCTTGATCTTTCAGCATCACCTTCAGTTCCATTCAGGAGTAACCGATGGCCACCTCCGCTGCCGCCGTCCAGGAAGAGCCCGCGACGAAATTCGCCAAAGACCAGCTCAAGGCCATCATCGAGCGCATCGAGCGTCTGGAAGAAGAAAAGAAGACGATCTCCGACGATATCCGCGACGTCTATGCGGAAGCCAAGGGCAACGGTTTCGACGTCAAGGCGCTACGCACCATCGTGCGCCTGCGCAAGCAGGATGCCAACGAGCGCGCCGAAGCGGAAACCATCCTGGAAACCTACATGCAGGCGCTCGGGATGCTGTGAGGCACCTCGGAATGCCTTGCGCGGGCAACAAGCGCGAAGCGCATCAAGACGATTCAAGCGAAGATGATAGATAGATTGCCGGATCACGCCCGGCAATGACGAGGAGCGCCTAGCGCAGCGAGGCGGTGCGCAGCACGAACGATCGCGTCGTAAGCTTCGCGGTCGCCGATCCTGTGAAGCGGTCGCAGGTCATGCCCATCATCGGATCATCCGAGAAGGTCATGGCGATCGCAGCCTGCGGCTTGACGAAGTGGCGGCGCATCTGGGTCATCTCGGTGTCGCCGAGCACCGTCGTCGACATCGCGCTGCTTGCGCTGGGTGCCAGCATCACGACCCGCATCCAGATATCGTTGCCGTGGGCGGCGGCGAGACGGGTCGAAGTCGCGACCACGCTGTCCTGACCTTGGGCACCCTTGGCGACCACGGTATTGATTTCGGTCGCGGCGGCGCCGGCATCGCGCGCCGGACGGGCAGGGCGCGGGATCGCCGCGGTGGCCGCGACGACATTCGAGCGGTCGACCGGCGAAGAGGAGGCCGGCGCATAGGCCAGCGCCTTCTTGAACGCTTCGGTAACGCTGGCGGTTGGTTGCGGATCGGTGGCGGCGGCGAGCGCCTGGCGCGCGCGGAGGGCCGCGATCTGCGCGGGGGTAGCCTGATTCGCCGTAGTCGGCGGGTCGTCCCAAAACCACGGGAGTTGATGATATCGGCCGGCGTCTGCGGTTTCGGTTCGGCCTTATCGGCGGAAGCCTGCGCAACCTTTTGCGCCTCAGGCTTGGACTCGGGCTTGGCTTTTGGCTCCGACACGATCTTTGCGTCGGCCGAGGCTAGCTGGATGGTCGCGCCAACCGGCTTTGCGCGTGGAGTCGGGACCGGCTCGGCGGATTTCGCGGCCGTCGTGCTGGCGGATTTCTCGTTCTTGGCGGGAGCGCTGCTGCCCTCGTCGTCCTCTTCGGTCGACTTGCCGCCCCTGAACAGCGCCGCGAACAGGTTCGGCATCTTGCCGACGGTGGTGGCGTCGTCGCCATTGCCGCGGCGTTCGATGTCGGCGCGGGCAAGGTCATAGCCCTTCAGCGGACCGCCATTGGAAGGCAGGTGGACGGTGCGTCCATCCGGGAATACCCTGGCCAGTTGATCCTGGGTCATGCGCGGCCAGTGACGGACGCTGCCGGTATCGAGATGGACGAACGGTGATCCCGAAGTCGGATAGAAGCCGACGCCGCCGCGCTGCAGCCTCAGTCCCGCGGCGCGGATCTGCTCCAGCGGCACGTCCGGAATGTAGAAGTCCATGGCGTGGCCGAGCGTGTGCTGACTGAAGCGCGCCACGCCCGAGGAGCGGCGGCGGAGCATGGAGTTGGTGGCGGGGGAGCGGTAGGCGGAGATGATCTGGATCGGCTTCTTGCCGTCGACGTCGCGGTAGACTTCCCAGAGGATGTCGAAGAGGTGACGATCCATCGTGGTCTGGTCCTGGCTGCGCCAGTCGCGGAGGAAATGATTGAGCTTCTTTAGCGCCTCTTCGTCGTAACGCCCGTCGCGCTTGAAGGTGACGGTGAGGTCTTCGCCGGAATGGGTGTGGTGGAAGGACAGGGTGCGGGTTTCGTTCCGTGCGGTCGCGTCATGCACCGAACCTGCGCCGGCCAGCAGCAATAGCGATGTGAGCCCGATCCGACATCCGGCCTTTGGCAGAGCAAGCGGATTGAATTGGCGCGCGAAACCAACCAGCACGAATAAAGCCCACCCAATCGACGAGCGTTCACGGTGTTCTTTTGCAGACCCCGGCAAAAGAGGGTGAACGCTTTCTTAAAGCGGGAAGGTTAACCGAGGTTTACCTTCCCGCCCCCAAGTTAGGCTTAACCTAACCCGTGCACTGTGGCGAAAAAGTGCTCAGCCGATTTAGAGATCGATAATGGTTAACGTAAACGAACTCGCCGGAGCGACGAGTTCGTTGATTTCGTTCGGAAATCCGGCCCTCAGTGGGTGAGCCGGACCTAGCGGGTGAACCGCTGTTGCGGCCGGCGGCCGATCGGGGCGGGTGGCGTCATTGTCGATGGGCCGCCGAACAGGCGCTCAAAGAATGACGGTCCGGAAGAATAGGTGTTGTCGCTGGCGAAGTTGACGCCGGGCGGCAAAGTGTCCCCTCGGGCGCGCATAGCTCGGCTGGGCATGGGAGACCATGACCTCCAGGTCCTTGTTACGGCTGTTCTTGAGCAGGAGAGCATCACGGCGTCGCGGCCATAGATGTCCTTGCGGATCTGCAGCTTGCCTGCGTCGTCCACGAATGCGGTCTGATAGGTGATGTTGACCGGTATCGGCGTTGGGAATTTCAGGTCGATCTCGCTGCGGCCGTACATGCTGCGAATTCTTTCTGGCGAGTAACGCTCATTCGGCATCACGATGTTGAGCAGGGTCGATGCGTATTGATCGGGGTTCTGCACCCGCATACAGCCGTGGCTGAAGGCGCGCTCTTCCTTGGCGAACAGATGCTTGTCCGGGGTGTCGTGCTGATACACCAGGAACTTGTTGGGGAAGTTGAAGCGGATACGGCCGAGCGCATTGGCCTCGCCCGGCGGCTGGGAAATGTGGATGCTGCCGTCGCGGCGGCGCTCGAGCCTCAGACCCATGCGGTCCAGCACGGTCGGATCCTGCTGCAGGGCCGGCAGGTATTCGTTGTAGATGATCGACGGCGGCACGTTCCAGGTCGGGTTGACGGTGATGAACTTCATCGTTTCCGTCAGCATCGGCGTGGCGTGTTTTCCCGGCTTTCCAGTCACGACCCTTGTGGTCCAGACTGGCGCGTCGTTCTGCACCACCTTCAGCGTGAAGTCGGGGACGTTGAGAATGACATAGGCGTTGCCGAGCGAGGCTGCGCCGAGCTGGCGCGGCAGCCAGCGCAGGCGTTCCATGTTGACGAGCACCAGATCGATCTGACGGTCCCGCTTCGGGCTATTGATCGCCTTCACCGTGCGGTCGTCGAGCACGCCGGTCGGCTTGAGGTCGACGCTTTCCTGGAACTTGCGCACGGCCGCGGCGACCTGGGCATCGTACTTCGTATCGTCGGCATTCTCGTGGATGCCAAGCTTGGCGCGCAGTTGCGGCACGCGCGGGTCTTCCGGCGTCACCGCGACCTGCTTCTTGGTGGCGGCCTTGAACGCAAGCGCGGGACCTTCAGCGATCTGCACGACCGGTCCGTCTCCCAGACCGCGCAGCTCGGCGAGCTTGGCCTTCAGATCCTTGTAGAGCTTGTGCGGTGGGTTGTAGCCGTCGAGCGCCGCGGAGGCGTTCTTCGCCGCCGAGATGTTAGCCAGCACTTCGGCAGGATCGGTCGGATGCTCGGGATAGAGGATGTCGCCGGCGACCTGCGACCAGTGCATCCGGCCGCTCTGCGCCTGCCGCGCATAGTCGAGCATGCTGGCGGTCAGTTTCATATCGGCGTCGGCAAGCTGATCCGGCGAAGTCGCGGCAGCGAAATCCGGCACTGAATACTCGGCCGGATCGAGGCCCTCGGTAGCGGCGTCCTTCAGGCGGGCGATCACGCCTTTGCCGCTGTCAGTCAATTTTCCCGCCTGCGTCCACAGCGGCGCGTATTCACGCCCCGCATAAAATTTCTCGACGGCCGCGCGCTCGTTCTTGCGATCGAAATAGCGCAGCGATTTTGCGGCGAGCATTTCGCGCAATCTGTCGGCAACCGGCTGGTCGGCCGGCGCGACGTTGCTGACGGCCTTTGCCGGCTCGGCAGCCGGCGCCGTGGCGGTCGCAGCCGGAGGCGTCGTGGTCACGGCGTCGTTGGCCTTCGCAGGCGCGGTGACGATCTCGGCCGGCTTGGTATCGGTCTCAGCCTTGGTATTGACCGTGGGTTCGACCGCCTTCGCGGCGGTGGCAGGCTCGCTTGGCTTTGCGGTCGCTTTGGCTGCATCGGGCACCGACGCGGTGGAATCGGAATCGATCTTGAAATCGCCGATGCTGGGGGGCGGAACGTTCGCCGGCTCAGGGCGAGGGATTGCGGCGTCGATTGCGAGTTCGGCGGCGCTGGCGCGGGGCGTATCCGACGGGCCCGCCAGAGCCGACGTCGCGGAAACCGCGAGGAAGGTTGCCGCGACGGCCATCAGCACGCGGTCAAATCCAGCACGGTTCGTCGAACAGTCACGCATCATCACACCCCCTTGGGCGAGCTGCCCCGGCATGGAACAGTCGTTAGGTATCGTTCGTCACAGCTTGCGCGGAAAGCGCCGGCGTGAAGCGGTTCAGTCGTTACGCCTGCGCACAACGATTTAACGCAGACGATACATGCGCCCCTTTCATGCAGCCAGCGCCATGCGGGGCAACTCACGACAAACTGACCTCGAACTACCCCGTTGCATTCGGGTAGCGCGGTTTTGCCACGCCACCTGCTATTTGTCTGTCACCGGCAAGCCACGGTTCAAAGGTTCTGAAACGGCCATCTCGTTGGCCTGTCAGCAACTTTGCCACCTCGGCGCCACAATCGCCGGTTCGCTCAGTCAGCGTCTTGGGCGCCGCCTTCGATCGGGTCGTTGGCGGCGGCTTCATCGAGCTTGCGGTAGAGTGTCGAGCGCCCGATCTTGAGCCGGCGCGCGACCTCCGACATCTGGCCGCGATAATGCGAAATCGCGAAACGGATGATTTCGTTTTCCATGTCCTCAAGCGGCCGAACTTCGCCGGTCGCCGTCAGCATCGTGAGGCTGCCGGCACTGGTGTGGGGAGCGATCGGTATGTCGTTACCCGATACCATCGCGGGCGCCGTCGAAGGCGCGACGATCAGTGGTTCGCTGTGCGCGACGTGGACGTCCTGGGCGGCCTGGCCTGCGGCCTGCGGGAAGTCCGGCAGGCCAAGCTGGTCGCTCTCGCTCATGACCACGGCGCGATACACCGTGTTCTCGAGCTGGCGGATGTTGCCGGGCCAGTCGAGCTGCGAGAGATGCGCCACGGCCTCGCCGCTGATACCGGTGATGGTGCGGTTTTCCTCGGCGGCAAACCGCGCCAGGAAATGCCGCAATAGATGCGGGATGTCTTCGCGCCGCATCCGCAAGGGCGGAATCGTCAGCGGCAGAACGTGCAGCCGGTAGAACAGGTCTTCGCGGAACGCGCCGTTCTTCACGAGGTCGAGCAGTTTGCGATTGGTCGCGGAAACAATGCGGACGTCGACCTTGACCGGCTTGCGGCCGCCGACCGCCTCGACGGTGCCTTCCTGCAGCGCGCGAAGCAGCTTCACCTGCGCTGCCAGCGGCAATTCGCCGACCTCATCGAGAAACAGCGTGCCGCCGGAGGCTTCGACGAACTTGCCCATATGGCGTTCGGTGGCGCCGGTGAAGGCGCCCTTCTCGTGACCGAACAGGATCGATTCCACGAGATTGTCAGGGATGGCGCCGCAATTGACCGCAACGAAAGGCTTGGATTTGCGCTCGCTGGAGCCATGGATGGCGCGGGCGAATAATTCCTTGCCGACGCCGGATTCGCCTTCGACCAGCACCGGAATGCTGGACGCAGCCGCCTTCTGCGCGGTGCGCAGCACGCCCGCCATGGTTTCGCTGCGGGTGATGATGTCAGCGAAGGTGAGACGACCTTCGCGGCTGTGGCGGATGCGCTGCAACTCGCCCTTAAGAGCTGAGGTGTTGAGCGCGTTGCGCAGCGACACTTGCAGCCGCTCGAAGCCGACCGGCTTGACGACGAAATCCTGCGCGCCGGCGCGCATCGCCGAAACCACATTGTCGATGCCGCCATGGGCGGTCTGCACGATGACGGGGATGCTCAGACCGGCTTCACGGATTTTTGCGAGCACGCCGAGCCCGTCGAGGCCGGGCATCACGAGGTCGAGCACCACTGCGTCGATCGCCTGCGCGTCCGGAGCAGTCAGCAGGGCCACCGCCTCATCGCCGCTATCGACGACGAGGGGCACGTAGCCGCACTTCTGCACCATGTTTTCAACCAAACGGCGCTGCACGGCGTCGTCATCGGCAATCAGGATGGTAGCAGCCATAGTTTACCCCGCACGTTACGCAAACTGTATCGAATCGGGGCACTCTCGCCTATGGCGATTAACGCACACTTAATTGTTCGGGTGCGGCTGAGTTGGGCAGCGGCTAAACGTTGAGGTGTGGCCACACCTCCAGAGCGCCGCGATAGCACATGTCGAGAGCCACATAGAGGATGATCGCGAGGCCGACATAGGCGATCCAGCGATGCTTTTCCAGGAGCCGCGCGATGAAGTTGGCGGCTAGCCCCATCAGCGCAATTGAAAGTGCCAAACCGAATATCAGGATCATCGGATGCTCGCGCGCCGCGCCCGCGACGGCGAGCACGTTGTCGAGCGACATCGACACGTCTGCGAGCGTGATCTGCCAGATGGCCTGGCCAAGCGTCTTTTGATTACCCGGAGCAGCCGACGTATCGATCGAACTTGCGGCCGAGAGATTCTGTATTTTCGGTTCATGATGATGCGACGTACGCAGCTCGCGCCACATCTTCCAGCACACCCAAAGCAGCAGGATGCCGCCGGCGAGCAGCAGTCCGATGATCTGCAGCAACTGAACCGTGACAGAAGCGAAGCCGATGCGCAGGATCGTGGCGGCCAATATGCCGATCAGAATCGCTTTTTTGCGCTGACCCTCGGGCAGTCCGGCGGCTGCAAGGCCGATGACGATCGCATTGTCGCCGGCGAGCACCAGGTCGATCATCACGACCTGGAAAAACGCTGTCAGGGATTCTGAGGAGATCAATTCCAGCATGCGGGCCACTCCGTGAATTGGTCCAATCCGACATCGCAGTTCGCTTGAACTGCCAGAGGGGCCCGGGCTTGGACGCGCAGATAAAAACGACGCAGTCAGACTGCGGAAAAACTGTTCCGGTTACTCAGGTTGATGCGACAGGGTGAAAAAGCCTGACCATCTGATCCGGCTCGATCAGAACGGAGATGACGATGCCGATGAACGTCAGGCTTCCGGCGAGGTCGAACCACATGATGCGGAATCGATCGCGCCGGCAAAGCAGCGCGAAGCCCGCCGTCACGGCGGCAACCGCAAACAGCAGGGTGACGATCGCCGGCGCCAGTGCATCCGCCGGCACCACATTCCGGATTCCCACGGTCGCGATCAGCGCCACGATCAGAATGCCGGCAAACAACTCCTTGCCGCGCGCCGAGGGTGCTCGGTCGCTCGTTCGGACAATCTGATTGCGGTCCAAGAAGGCCATTGGAGTCTTAGTCGCGAGCTGAGATTGTGGTAGGGAACTTCACCGATCCCGGTATTCAGTTTGGCTAGTTTAGTAATCATGAAACGAGTGAAACATCAAGACGTTTCCACTGAACGGCTGCCGGGCAAGGCTGCGCCGGAAGCCAAGCAATTGCGGAAACTGGCGGGGGATTGGCTCAAGCAGCGCAGGGCGGCTGCCGAATTGTCGCAGGCCGATCTCGCTGCACGTCTTGGCCTGAAGTATTACACGTTCATCTCGCAAGTCGAGAACGGGTTCAGCCGTGTTCCAACTGAAATAATGGGAGCATGGGCCAGCGAGTTGGGTCTTGAACAGGCGACGTTCGCTAGGCATCTGTTAATGTACTACGAGCCGGAACTGTACCGGCTGCTGTTCGGAGCAGAGAGCAAATGAGCGTAGTTGCGTTCGAGCGCAAACCGGTCACCGGGGCGTGGAGCGAAAGCGAACTCAACACCATCGTCGCGGCATTGAACGCCGCGCTAGCGCCGGCGACCGGCCGCGAATGGGAAACCGGCACGACGGAAAACGGCGATGCCCAGTTCTATCTGCTGGGTCCGCTTCCGGATCAGGCCTGCGAGTTGTGCCTGTCCCGAATCGGGAGGCGCTATATCCTGGAAGACGGAGTGGGCCGGCTGCTGTTCGAGCATCGAAACCTCGATCTCGTCGCACTGCACGCGAGGGCGGCGGTCCCGTCCACGTCGTGGCTTATGGTTCGCGTGATCACGCTGTGGTGTGCAGCCCGGAGCGCTTTTGACGAAGAGATCGAGCCGGTGCTCGCCGAGACCGAAGATCTGCTGATCCAGCTGGCACCGCAACTCGCCGCTTTCGCCTGATCGCCACGTCAATCTGATCCAAGTCGATCTGATCCCAGGTCGATCTGATCGTCCAATCTGGTCGCCTCCATTTGATCGTCACGTCAATTTGAAAGTGTTCATGACTGCGAAATCATCCGCGACATCCCGCGCCAGCAAGACGTCCCGCAAAGCCGCAATGAGCAAGAGTGCCGGCGTCCGCAAGGCGACTGCAGCCAAATCGAAAACCGGCAAGCTGCCGGAATGGAATCTGGCTGATCTGTATTCCGGCATCGACGCGCCGGAAGTCGCGCGCGACCTGCAGCAGATGGATGCCTACTGCGTGGCGTTCGAGACTGACTACAAGGGCCGACTGGCGGAAGGCGTCGCCGGCGAAGACGGCGGCCGCTGGCTCGCCGAAGCGGTCAGGCGCTACGAGGCGATTGACGATCTCGCCGGCCGGCTCGGTTCTTATGCCGGCCTCGTTCATGCCGGTGACAGTGTCGATCCGGCCATCTCCAAGTTCTATGGCGATGTCTCCGAGCGGCTGACGGCAGCCTCGGTGCATTTGCTGTTCTTCGCACTCGAACTCAACCGCGTCGACGATGCTGTGATCGAGCGCGCCATGCAGACGCCCGAACTCGGACACTACCGTCCGTGGATCGAGGATCTGCGCAAGGACAAGCCGTATCAGCTCGAAGATCGCGTGGAGCAGTTGTTCCATGAAAAGTCCCAGAGCGGTTATGCCGCCTGGAACCGGCTGTTCGACCAGACCATCTCCGCCCTGCGCTTCAAGGTCAGGGGCAAGGAGCTGGCGATCGAGCCGACGCTCAACCTATTGCAGGACCGCGCGCCGGAGAAGCGCAAGGCGGCAGGGCAAGCCCTGGCGAAGACCTTCAAGGACAACGAGCGGACCTTTGCCCTCATCACCAACACGCTTGCCAAGGACAAGGAGATTTCCGATCGCTGGCGCGGCTTTCAGGACGTGGCCGATTCCCGGCACCTGAACAACCGCGTCGAACGCGAGGTCGTCGATGCCCTCGTCAGTTCGGTTCGCGCCGCCTATCCGCGGCTCTCGCACCGCTATTACAATCTGAAAGCCGGCTGGTTCAAAAAGAAGAAGCTCGCGCACTGGGACCGCAACGCGCCGCTGCCGTTTGCGGCAACCGGCACGATCGCCTGGCCCGAGGCCCAGAAAATGGTGCTGACCGCCTACCGCGGCTTCTCGGTCGAGATGGCCGCGATCGCGGAACGCTTTTTCGCCGATCGCTGGATCGACGCGCCGGTGCGGCCCGGCAAGGCGCCGGGCGCGTTCTCGCACCCGACCACGCCGTCGGCGCATCCCTATGTGCTGATGAACTACCAGGGCAAGCCGCGCGACGTGATGACGCTGGCCCATGAGCTTGGCCATGGCGTGCATCAGGTGCTGGCCGCGAAGAACGGCGCACTGATGGCGCCGACGCCGCTGACGCTAGCGGAGACTGCCAGCGTGTTCGGCGAAATGCTGACCTTCAAGCGGCTGCTTTCGCAGACCAAGAACGCAAGGCAGCGCCAGGCGCTGCTCGCCGGCAAGGTCGAGGACATGATCAACACCGTGGTGCGGCAGATCGCGTTCTATTCATTCGAACGCGCCTTGCACACCGAGCGCAAGAACGGAGAATTGACCGCCGAGCGTATCGGCGAAATCTGGCTTAGCGTGCAGGGCGAGAGTCTCGGGCCGGCGATCGACATTCGCCCGGGATACGAGAATTTCTGGATGTACATCCCGCATTTCATCCATTCGCCGTTTTACGTTTATGCCTATGCGTTTGGCGACTGCCTGGTGAACTCGCTCTATGCGGTTTACGAGAACGCCTCCGAGGGTTTTGCCGAGCGCTATCTTGCGATGCTCGCGGCCGGCGGCACCAAGCACTATTCCGAGCTGCTCAAGCCGTTCGGGCTGGACGCCAAGGATCCCAAGTTCTGGGACGGCGGGCTGTCGGTCATCGCGGGCATGATCGACGAGCTGGAAACGATGGGCTGACGAGGTTGCCCAAAGGCACCAACTCGGCATGAACGCGTTTGTGATGGGTGCGGACACAATTTCGGCCGTTGTCGCCCTCGATGATGACGATGGCGGCGACAGAAGTGGAGGGCCTCATGATCGACACGCCCACGCGGCGCGCTGTCCTTGGCGCGGGGGTCTTCGCGGCCGGTTCAATGCTCGCGATCGATCATAGCGTTGCCCAGGCCCCGCTTGCCCCGACGCCCGCATGCCACGACGGCGACGAAGCGACATTGCCGCAGACCGAAGGACCATTTTTCAAGCCGTCGTCACCCGAGCGGGTCGAGCTGCTCGAGGAGGGTATGGCGGGTCAGCCGATCGAACTGGTTGGCTTCGTGCTAACGCGCGCCTGCAAACCGGTCGCCGGAGCCCTGCTGGATTTCTGGCAGGCCGACGATAAAGGCCGGTATGACAATTCCGGTTTCCGCCTGCGCGGCCATCAATTCTCCGACGCGGAAGGGCGCTATCGATTGCGCAGCATCGTGCCCGGCATTTATCCGGGCCGGACGCGCCATATCCATGTGAAGGTGCAGCCGCGCGGTGGCCGCGTGCTGACCACCCAGCTCTATTTCCCCGGCGAGGCGCAAAACCGTTCCGACGGCCTGTTTCGCAAGGAGTTGCTGGTGCGTACCGCCAAGAACGCGGGGTGGCTGGCCGGGCGTTTCGACTTCACGCTCGGGTAGGCTGCCTATTCATCTTCTACTGCAGCGCCAGCCGTGTAATACATTTGTTGAACGGGCCGAAAGAGTATGTTATACAGACCGTACAACGGAGCCTGTGCCATGAACAAAGCCCCTCGCGGCATGAACGAGGCCTCTCGCGATTACAAGCTTGAGGATACCGCCCTTCAAATTCGGAAGATTGGCAATTCGGTTGGCGTGATCCTGCCGAAAGACCTCCTTGCCCGCCTCAATCTCAAGGAGGGGGACAAGTTTTATCCGGTCGAGCAACCGGATGGCAGTCTGCGGCTTTCGCCATTCAACCCCAAGCATGCGCGGACCATGGAAATCGCCCGCAAGATCATGCACGAATATCGCGATACATTTGCCGCACTTGCAAAATGAGTGAGCCAATTTGGCTCGATGTCGATGAAGTTATCGACATGCATGCCGAGCAACTGGCGGTATTCGGTGGACCGGAAGGCATTCGGGATCGTGGCCTTCTTGAGTCGGCGGTTTTACGGCCAATCAACCAGTGGAATTACGGACAGACGGATATGGCAGCACTCGCTGCAGCCTATGCGTTCCGCCTTGTGCGCAACCATGCTTTTGTGGATGGCAACAAGCGCATCTCGTTCCACGCCATGATGGTCTTCTTGCGCGGCAACGACGTACCCTTTGCGCCCGACGTGGCGCACGCCACCGCAATCATCCTTTCCCTCGCCGCAGGCGAGGTCAGCGAGGAAAGCCTGACCCGCTGGATCCGGGACAATTGGCCTTCCGAATGACCCGATAAGCAGGGCAGAGCGGTGTGTAGGCCGTTGCCCTCCCAAAAGCTTTGCGGTAATTGCACGCGAGAAACGTGGATTTGACGGGGGATTACCGATGGCAGACCATAACGAAGCGGCCTACACGACCGCCGACGGCAACGACTATGAGGCCCATGAGCAGACCTATGAAGGGTTCATCATGCTGGTCAAATACGGCACCATCGCCGTCGTCATCATCGTCGCCTTGATGGGTTTCTTCCTGACCTGATGCATCGCTACTGGCGCCGCCAACGCCGGCGTTGACCAGATAATTTGCACGCATTCCGGTCGCGAAACCGGTATCCAACTTAGCGGAAAAGACGCTAGTTTGCTTGCGCGCGCTCCCCGCGCCGCCGGAGGCCCCATGAAGATTGCGATTGCCAAGGAAATCGATCCGTCCGAACCGCGGGTCGCTGCTTCTCCCGATACCGTGAAGAAGTTCAAGGCGCTCGGCGCCGAAATAGCGATCGAGCCGGGCGCGGGCATCAAGTCGGGCCTGCCGGATTCCGAGTTCACCGCGGTCGGAGCCACCGTCAGCGCCGACGCGTTGAAGGATGCCGACATCATCATCAAGGTGAAGCGGCCCGAGGCAAGCGAGCTTGCCAAATACAAGCGTGGCGCGCTCGTCATCGCCATCATGGACCCCTACGGCAATGAGGCGGCGCTGAAGACGATCGCCGATTCCGGCGTCTCGGCCTTTGCGATGGAATTGATGCCGCGCATCACCCGCGCGCAGGTGATGGACGTGCTGTCCAGCCAGGCGAACCTTGCCGGTTACCGCGCGGTGATCGAGGCGGCCGAAGCGTTCGGCCGCGCTTTCCCGATGATGATGACCGCGGCCGGCACCGTTCCGGCGGCGAAGGTGTTCGTGATGGGTGTCGGCGTCGCCGGCCTGCAGGCGATCGCGACCGCGCGCCGGCTCGGCGCCGTGGTCACCGCAACCGACGTGCGGCCCGCCACCAAGGAGCAGGTCGAATCGCTCGGCGCCAAATTCCTCGCAGTCGAGGACGAGGAATTCAAGAACGCCCAGACCGCCGGCGGCTACGCCAAGGAAATGTCGAAGGAGTATCAGGCCAAGCAGGCGGCGCTGACCGCCGAACACATCAAGAAGCAGGACATCATTATCACGACCGCGCTGATCCCGGGCCGCCCAGCCCCTCGGCTCGTCACCTCGGAGATGGTGAAGTCGATGAAGCCCGGCTCGGTCCTGATTGATCTTGCAATCGAGCGCGGCGGCAATGTCGAGGGCGCCAGGCCCGGCGAAGTCGTCGATATCGATGGCATCAAGATCGTCGGCTATACGAATGTCGCCGGCCGCGTCGCGCAATCGGCTTCGAGCCTTTATGCCCGCAACCTGTTTTCGTTCATCGAGACGCTCGTCGACAAGGCGAACAAGGCGCTCGCGGTCAATTGGGACGACGAACTGGTGAAAGCCACGGCGCTGACCAAAGACGGCGCCGTCATCCACCCGAACTTCCAGCCGAAAGCCTAAGGAGAGAAGCCATGGAGCATGTCGCGCAGGCCGTCGACCCCTTCGTATTCCAGCTCTCGATTTTCGTTCTCGCGGTGTTCGTCGGCTACTTCGTGGTGTGGTCAGTGACCCCCGCGCTGCATACGCCGCTGATGTCGGTGACCAACGCGATCTCTTCGGTGATCGTGGTCGGCGCATTGCTCGCGGTCGGCGTTCCCATGATCTCCAGCGGGAGCGGCTGGGCGCGCGGTTTCGGTTTCGTCGCGCTGATCTTCGCCTGTGTAAATATCTTCGGCGGCTTCCTTGTCACCCAGCGCATGCTGGCGATGTACAAGAAGAAGGCCAAGTGAGCGGCGTGCACCTCGGGGTGACGAAGACAATGGGGGACCTGAGATGAACGCCAATCTGGCTGCACTACTGTATCTCGTGGCGGGTGTGCTCTTCATCCTGTCGCTGCGCGGGCTGTCCAGTCCCGCCACATCCCGCCAGGGCAATTTGTTCGGCATGATCGGCATGGCGATCGCGATCGCGACCACGCTCGCGAGCCATCCGCCGGCGGACGGACTTGCATGGCTGCTGGTCGTGCTGGGCATCGCCATCGGTGGCGGCGTCGGCGCCGTGATCGCACGCCGCGTCCCGATGACCTCGATGCCGGAACTGGTCGCGGCCTTCCACTCGCTGGTCGGTATGGCCGCGGTGCTGGTGGCGGCTGGCGCGTTCTATGCGCCCGAGGCCTTCGGCATCGGCACGCCCGGTCATATCCACGCCGCGAGCCTCGTTGAAATGTCGCTCGGCGTCGCCATCGGCGCGCTGACCTTCACCGGTTCGGTGATCGCGTTCCTGAAACTGTCGGCCCGGATGAGCGGCGCGCCGATCATTTTGCCCGCGCGTCATATCATCAACATCGCGCTCGCTTTGGCGCTGGTGTTCTTCATCGTCGGCCTTGTCCATTCCGGCAGCGCGCTCGACTTCTGGCTTATCACCATCATCGCGCTGGTGCTCGGCGTGCTCATGATCATCCCGATCGGCGGCGCCGACATGCCGGTCGTGATCTCGATGCTGAACTCCTATTCCGGCTGGGCCGCCGCCGGTATCGGCTTCACGCTCGGCAATTCGGCGCTGATCATCACCGGCGCGCTGGTCGGCTCCTCCGGCGCGATCCTGTCCTACATCATGTGCCATGCGATGAACCGCTCCTTCATCTCGGTCATCCTCGGCGGCTTTGGCGGCGAGACGGCTGCCGCCGGTGGCGGCAGCGGCGAACAGAAACCCGCCAAGCTCGGTTCGGCCGACGACGCGGCGTTCATCATGAAGAATGCGCAGAAGGTGATCATCGTGCCCGGCTACGGCATGGCGGTGGCGCAGGCCCAGCACGCGCTGCGCGAAATGGGTGACCTGCTGAAGAAGGAAGGCGTCGAGGTGAAGTACGCCATTCACCCGGTTGCGGGCCGCATGCCCGGCCACATGAACGTGCTGCTCGCGGAAGCGAACGTGCCCTATGACGAGGTGTTCGAGCTCGAGGACATCAACTCCGAGTTCGCGCAAGCCGACATCGCCTTCGTGATCGGCGCCAATGACGTCACCAACCCGGCCGCCGAGGAAGACAAGACCTCGCCGATCTACGGCATGCCGGTGCTGCAGGTCTGGAAGGCCGGCACCGTGATGTTCATCAAGCGCTCGCTGGCGTCGGGCTATGCCGGCATCGACAATCCGCTGTTCTATCGCGACAACACCATGATGCTGCTCGGCGACGCCAAGAAGGTCACCGAGAGCATCGTCAAGGGGATGTAACCGCGCAGGAAACCATGAACACGCTGAAATGGCTCCTGATCGTCGTTTCGGTCGGTTATGTCTGCGGTCTCCTCCTGCTGTTCTTCGCGCAGCGCACGCTCCTGTATCCAGTCCCGACCGTCGCGCGCACAACGCCGCAAGCGGCAGGATTTCCGCAAGCCGAAGAACATGTGCTGACCACGGCGGATGGTGTGAAAGTCATCGTCTGGCACGTTCCGGCCAGGCCGGGCCGGCCGGTGGTCCTCTATTTCCACTGCAATGGCGATTACCTCGCCGGCTTCTTCGGCCGCTTCCGCAACCTGAGCGCAGACGGAACGGGGATCGTTGCATTGTCCTATCGCGGCTATGCCGGCTCCGGCGGACAACCCAGTGAGCACGGGCTGCTCCAGGATGCGGCTGCCGCCTATACCTTCACGACAGCGCGTTACGGCGCGGACAGGATCGTCGCCTGGGGATTCTCGCTCGGTGCCGGCGTCGCGGTGGCGCTGGCGGCCGAACAGCCGATAGGCCGGCTGATCCTGGAAGCGTCCTATACCTCGCTCGCGGACGTGGCTGCGCCGGTGTACTGGTTCGCGCCGGTGCGTCTGCTGATGCGGGATCAGTTCCGCTCCAGCGAGCTCATCGCCAAGGTCAGTGTGCCGCTGCTGATGATGCACGGTGCGCGCGACAGCATCATTCCCGTTGTTCTTGGCGAGCGGCTGTTCGCGCAGGCGCATGAGCCGAAGCGGATCGTCCGCTTTCCCGAAGGCGGCCACAATGATCTGGATCGCTTTGGAGCCGTTGAGATCGCGAGAGAGTTCATCAACGCTGCAAGAAGCTGACAGCCGCGATTGGCTGGCGCATAATCCATTGGCAATGGAGGATCCTGCTACATGAGCGCACACGGACCGATGCCGCGGTCGGCATGGATCTTTCCCGTGGTGGCGGTGGCCCTGTTTGCTGTCTCCACTGCGCTCGGGCTGACGTTTACGTCCTCGCTCGGCGGGCTGGTGTTCGCAGCGGTGCTGCTCGCCGTCCTGTTCGGCACCGTGTTCGCAGCGGTCCATCACTCCGAGGTAATCGCCGAGCGGATCGGCGAGCCCTACGGTACGTTGCTGCTGACGCTTGCGATCACCGTCATCGAGGTCGCGCTGATCGCAACCATCATGCTCGGCGACAAGCCGGTGCCCGCATTGGCGCGTGACACCGTCTTTGCCGTAGTGATGATCGTCTGCAACGGCCTCGTCGGCTTGTGCATCTTCATCGGCGGCTTGCGCTACCGCGAGCAGGATTTCCAGATCTCAGGCGCCAATCTTTATCTCAGCGTGCTGTTCGTGCTGGCGACCATCACGTTGGTCATGCCCAATTATACCCTGACAACGCCGGGGCCGGTCTATTCGGCGGTACAGCTCGGTTTTGTGGACGTGGTCACGCTCATGCTCTACGGCGTGTTTCTTTATACCCAGGCCATCCGGCATCGCGATTACTTCATCAAGGGAGGCGCCGATGCCACCCAAAAGCCTCACATCTGTCAAACCGGATGCTCTCGCTCAGCGTCGCACTGCTGCTTATATCCCTGCTTGCCGTGGTCCTGCTGGCGAAGAAATTCTCGCTTGTGGTCGATGTCGTGACCGCGATGATCGGCGCTCCGCCGGCGTTCGCCGGCGTGCTGGTCGCGCTGCTGATTCTCCTGCCGGAGGGGGTCAGTGCCGTTGCAGCGGCGCGCAACAATGATCTGCAGAAGAGCATCAATCTCGCGCTCGGATCGTCGCTGGCGACGATCGGGCTGACCATTCCGGCGGTTGGCGTGGCTACCTATGCGTTCGACAAGGAACTCGTGCTCGGGCTCAACGGTCAGGGAATGGTGTTGCTGCTGCTCACGTTCGCCCTCAGCATGCTCACCTTCGGCACCGGCCGCACCAACATCCTGTTCGGACTCGTGCATATGGTGGTGTTCGCCGTATTCCTGTTCCTGGTGTTCGTGCCTTGACCGAAGTGAACGCGCCGTGTGGAGGCCGGCTAGATTAGGATGGACAGGTCGAGTTGCCCGGTTTGGATACGCTTCCAATTTACTTGCTAAAGAAGATAGGATTAATGGGGGGCGCGGCTATGGCCCGGTTGGGGGGCAGGGGCGGCATCCTGTCTGGCCCCTTGCCGGCAGCGAGACGACGAGGGGGATGAGGATGCGGCACCTTAGTCTGGCAGGCTTTCTGTTCGCCTTCTGGCTCGTGCTCTCCGGCCACTACACGTCTATGCTGGTGGCGGCGGGCGCGATCAGTGCGGTATTGTGCGTCCTCGCCATGATCCGCGGCCGTGTGGTCGATGCGGAAGCACACCCCATCGAACTGTTGTGGGGCGCTGTTACCTATTTTCCGTGGTTGATCCGTGAGATCGCCAAGTCGGCATGGGCTGTCACCAAGATCATCCTGCATCCGAGCCTACCGATCTCGCCCACGATGACGGTTGTTCGGGCAAGCCAAAGGACGAGCGTCGGCGTGGCTACCTATGCGAACTCGATCACACTCACGCCCGGAACGATCACGGTCGAAGTGAATGGCAACGAGCTCAGCGTCCATGCCCTGGTAGGCGAAGGCGCGCTCGATCTTGAAGATGGCGGGATGGACCGCCGCGTCAGCCAGTTCGAGGGCACCGCGTGATGTTCGCTGCCGCCGCTGCCGCCATTCTCGTCGCTCTTGTCCTTGCGATCACGCGCGCCATCAAGGGGCCGACCGTGTTCGACCGCGTGCTTGCAGGCAACTCGGTCGGTAATCTTGCGATCATGTTGCTTGCGGTCGTCGGCTTCCTGACCGGGCGTCCCGAGTTCCTCGACATCGGGCTGACTTATGGTCTGCTCAATCTCATTGGCACGCTCGCTGTGCTGAAGTTCTTCCGTCACGGAGATCTCGCTTACGCTGTCGACGAGGAGCGTGGGTCATGACGCTGGCCGTCGAGATCGCGAGCTGGGTGCTGATACTTCTCGGTTCGTTCTTCACCCTCGTAGGTGCTTTCGGGCTCGTTCGCATGCCGGAAGTCTTCACCCGCATGCATGCGGCAAGCGTCACTGACACCCTCGGCGTCGGTTTTTTGATCCTCGGTATGTGCTTGCAGGCCGGCTTGGGCCTGGTGACGCTGAAACTCGTGTTTCTTTTGGCGCTATTCTTTTTTACCGGCCCGGTCGTGACGCACGCACTCGCGCAGGCCTGCCTGCATCAGGGCGTCAAGCCAGCGCTGGCGGAAGACCGCCGCAGCGCGGCTCGTCTCCAGCCTGTCACCCCGGACGACGGGAGGCAGCCATAATACTGCTGATCAACACGGTGCTGCTGACGTTACTTGCCGTGGTGACGATTGCCATCGTGCGCCAGCGCAGCCTGTTCGGCGTCGTCATTCTCGCGAGCGTCTATAGCTTTCTGATGGCGAGTGTATTGATTGTGCTCGACGCTGTGGACGTAGCGATGACCGAGGCATCGGTCGGCGCAGGCATCTCGACGGTACTGTTGCTTGCGACCTTGCATTTGATCAAGACGACGGAGATACGCTCCATCCGGCCCCATCTCCTGCCGTTGTCCATTTCGGTCGGCACTGGCGCGATTCTCGTCTGGGGCACGCTCGTGCTGCCGCCGTTCGGCGCGCCTGAAGCGGTGATCCACGAGCACGTCGCGCCGCGCTATATCGCGGACAGCATCAAGGACACCAATGTTCCGAACGTCGTGACTTCGGTTCTGGCGGACTACCGCGGTTACGATACGCTCGGTGAGACGACCGTCATCTTCACCGCCGGCATCGGGGTCATGCTGCTGCTCCGTAGGGCACGACGGCGAGGTCGCCCTGACGCGGAGACCTCCCAATGAGCTTGGATCTGATACTTCGCATCGGCACCAAGCTGATCTTGCCGTTCATCCTGCTTTTCGCCCTCTATGTTCAGTTCCATGGCGATTATGGCCCCGGCGGTGGGTTTCAAGCCGGCGTCATTGCGGCCAGCGCGATCATCCTGCTCGCAATTACCTTCGGCCTTGAAGCCGCGCATCGCATCGCACCCCAGTCGCTGGTGGAGCGCATGGTGCCGCTTGGTGTGCTGATCTATGCCGGCACCGGCGTCGCCGGGCTGCTGATGGGCAAGAACTATCTCGACTATTCCGTTCTCGCGCACGACGCTGCGCATGGCCACGAACTCGGCATATTCCTGGTCGAAGCCGGCGTGCTGATCACGGTCGCGGGTACCATGACGGCCCTGTTTTACGCCTTTGTCGAGCGGGGGCCGCTGATGCAAGTAATCGCGACTGTCCTCGGTCACTACAATTACGCGATCACCATCTTCTTGATGATGGCCGGCCTCTATATCGTCGTCGTGCGCGGCAACATGGTGAAGAAGCTTGTCGGCCTGTCGATCTTCCAAACCTCGGTGTATCTCCTCTATGTCGAGCCGGGAAAGATCATCGGCGGGACCGCCCCCATCATCGATCCGGCATTCACCGTCTATTCAAACCCCCTTCCTCACGTCCTGATCCTGACCGCCATCGTCGTCGGCATGGCCACGCTCGCGCTCGGCCTCGCGCTGGTCGTCCGCATCAACGAGGCTTACGGCACGATCGAAGAAGACGAGATCTTCGAAAGGGACCGCGAGGCATGACCGCGGTCTGGCCGCATCTCCCCATATTGCAGGTGATCATTCCGCTATTCGGCGCTTTGCTTGCCGGATTTTCGCGTCGCGCGAGCACGGCCTTCGCGCTGGCGCTGGTGGTGAGCTGGCTGATGCCGTTGTGCGCCGGCGCAATGCTGTGGCAGGTTTTGGCGACCGGCCCGATCTCCTACCACCTCGGTAGCTGGGCCCCGCCATGGGGCATCGAGTACCGGGTCGATGTCCTCAGCGGCTTCGTGCTGGTCCTGGTCTCGACGGTCGGGGCCGTGATCATGCCATTCGCACGGCGTTCCATCGCCTTCGAGATCGAGGAAGGGCAGAGGGCCTGGTTCTACTGCATGTATCTGCTGTGCCTCACGGGCCTGCTGGGCATCGTGGTGACCGGCGACGCCTTCAACGCCTTCGTTTTTCTCGAGATCTCGTCGCTATCGACTTACGTGCTGATCGCGCTCGGTCGCGACCGGCGGGCGCTACTCGCCGCGTTCCAGTACCTGATCATGGGTACGATCGGCGCGACCTTCTATGTCATCGGCGTGGGCTTGCTCTATCTGACGACCGGCAGCCTCAACATGGTCGATATTGCTGCACGCCTTGGCCCGGCCTGGGCCGACAACTCGCGTGCGATCATAGCAGCGCTGGCCTTCGTGACGGTTGGCGTCAGCCTGAAGCTTGCACTGTTCCCGCTGCACGTCTGGTTGCCGAACGCCTATGCCTATGCACCTTCGTGGGCAACCGCCTTCCTGTCGGCCACGGCGACCAAGGTCGCGATCTATCTCCTGGTGCGCTTCCTCTTTTCGATCTTCGGTGTTGCGATCGACCTCCGCGCTCTGCCGGTCGCCGCGATCATTGTCGCGCTGTCGCTTGCCGCAATGTTCATCGCCTCCCTGATCGCGGTGTTCCAATCCAATCTGAGCCGTATGCTCGCTTATTCTTCCATCGCACAGATCGGCTACATCACGCTCGGCATCGGGTTCGTCAATCTGGCTGGGCTCACCGGCGGGCTGGTACACATCGTCAATCATGCATTGATGAAGGCGGCCTTGTTTCTGGCGGTTGGAGCGATCTTCTTCCGCGTCCGCACCGTGAAGGTTTCCGAACTTGCAGGCGTCGGTCGCAAGATGCCGATCACCATGGCCGCGTTCACGGTGGCGTGTTTCGGTCTCATCGGCACGCCTGGTACGTCGGGGTTCATTTCCAAATGGTATCTGGCCCTCGGCGCGCTCGAAAAAGGGTTGGTGGGTCGTGGTCTTCCTGATCGTGGCAAGCTCGCTGATAGCGCTGGTCTATGTTGGCCGCGTACTCGAAGTCGCCTGGCTGCGTGAGCCGTCGGCGGCGGTCGCAGATGCGAACGACCCGCCGCTCTCGATGCTGCTGCCGCTCATCCTGCTGGCGGCTGCGACGATCTATTTCGGTTTCGATACCGAATGGACCGCGGAATCGCCAATACGGCTGCCAAGGGTCTGCTCGGGGGCCTGCGATGACCGCGGCCCTTTCGTCGGAAACCATCCTCGCTCTCGCCCTGCTAACGCCATTCGTCGCCGCGCTGATCCTTCCGCTGTTTCACAAGCTGCCGAACTTGCGCGAGACGGTAACGCTCGTGACCGCAGGGGCGCTGTGCCTCATCGTGCTGCGCCTGCTCGGGCCGGTCCTGAACGGAGCCCGGCCGGAACTCAGCGTTATCGACGTCGTCCCCGGGCTCACGATCGCCTTCAAGGTCGAACCGCTCGGTATGCTGTTCGCGCTCGTCGCCTCCTCACTTTGGGTCGTCAACTCGCTCTACTCGATCGGCTACATGCGCGCCAACGACGAGCCGCGCCAGACGACATTCTACGTCTGTCTCGCCGTGGCGCTCGGCAGCACGATCGGCATCGCATTCGCCAAGAACCTGTTCACGTTATTTCTGTTTTATGAAGCGTTGACGCTCTCGACCTATCCGCTGGTCACCCACAAGCGGAACGAAGAAGCTATTCGCGCCGGCCGCACCTATCTTGTGCTCCTGCTCGGCACATCGCTCCTGCTGTTTCTGCCGGCGATCATCGCCACCTGGGTTCTCGCCGGAACACTCGATTTCAAGCCAGGTGGCATTCTCCCGGCTGATGTCGGCGCGCCTGTCATCGCGGCCCTGCTGGCACTCTACATCTTCGGCATCGGCAAGGCGGCGGTGATGCCGCTGCATCGCTGGCTGCCGGCAGCGATGGTTGCGCCCACGCCAGTCAGCGCATTGCTGCATGCCGTGGCCGTGGTCAAGGCGGGCGTGTTCTCGATTCTGAAAGTGGCGGTGCTGGTGTTCGGCGTCGATACTCTCAGTTCCGCAGGGCAGTCCGCGTGGCTTACGGCCGTTGCGGGCACGACAATCCTGGTGGCATCCGTCATCGCTCTCAAAACGGATAATCTCAAACGTCGGCTTGCCTATTCAACGATCTCCCAACTGTCTTATGTCGTGCTTGGAGTCGCCATCCTGGCCCCGATCTCGGTCGCAGGCGCCGCGATGCATATTGCCGCGCACGCCTTCAGCAAGATCACTTTGTTCTTTGCGGCCGGATCGATCTATACCGCGGCGCATCTGACGGAGGTGAGCCAGCTCGACGGCATCGGCCGGCGTATGCCCTGGACGATGGGCGCGTTCACGATCGGCGCGCTCGGCATGATCGGCGTTCCCCCCACGGCCGGATTTCTCGGCAAATGGTTCATCCTTACCGGGGCGATGCAGAGCGCCAACTGGCTGGCTGTAGCGGTCATTTTCGTCAGCACAATCCTCAATGCAGCCTATTTCCTGCCCATCGTATACCGCGCGTTCTTCTGCGAGCCCGCAGGCGATGGGCACGATCACAAGTCCGGCGAGGCGGCTTGGCCGATCGTGGTCGCGCTCACTGCGACGGCGGCCGGAACGGTGCTGATGTTCTTCTTTCCCGATGTTCCCTTTGCGCTGGCAAAACTGATGAGCGGGCGGTGATGGCATGAATGACCACTGGCTGGTGCGCCAAAGCACCATCAGGCTGCTCTGGACTATCTTCGCTATCGTACTGGCGGCGACGGTGATGGTGGACCTTGTGATCGAGCACCATCCCTATTTCGGGCTCGACGGGACATTCGGCTTCGGCGCGTGGTTCGGGTTTGTGAGTTGCGTCGCAATGATCGTATTCGCAAAGGCCCTTGGCGCCATCGTGAAGCGACCGGACACTTACTATGACAGCTAGCGTCATCATCCCGCCGGCCATTGGCCTGATCCTGGGTGGCCTGATTTTGCCGATGCTGCAAGTCAGGTTACGCTGGCTCGCGGTTCTCGTCCTGCCGCTGGTTACGTTGTTCCTGGTTTGGCAGGTGCCCGACGGCGTGTCGCTCCAAGCGTCGTTCCTCGGATACAAGCTCGCACTCGTCAAGGGCGATGCACTTTCCCGTCTATTTGCGACCGTGTTTGCTGTCATGGCGTTCGCCGGCGGCCTGTTCGCACTCAACCAGAACCGGGTGGTCGAGCTTGCGGCGGCCTTCTGTTACGCCGGCAGCGCCATTGGCGTCGTCTTCGCCGGCGACTTGCTCACGGTCTTCATCTTCTGGGAACTGATGGCGATTGCTTCGACGCTGGTGGTGTGGAGCGCGGGCCATTCGGCGCGCGGCGCAGGACTGCGATATGCATCGATCCACCTCCTCGGCGGCGTTCTCCTGATGGCCGGCGTCGCCGGCGAGATTGCGGCGACCGGCTCGGCCGACTTCGGCAAAATGGCTCTCGACACGCTGCCGCGCTGGCTGATCCTGGCGGGCTTTCTCATCAATGCCGGCGCACCGCCGCTTTCGGCCTGGCTACCGGATGCCTATCCCGAGACCTCGTGGAGCGGCATGGTCTTCCTGTCGGCGTTTACCACCAAGACCGCGGTCTATGTCCTTCTGCGCGGCTTCCCGGGCACCGAGCTATTGATCTATGTCGGGCTGTTCATGGTGTTCTACGGGATCGTCTACGCGATTCTCGAAAATGATATGCGCCGCATCCTGGCCTACAGCATCGTCAACCAGGTCGGGTTCATGGTCGCGGGCATCGGCATCGGCACCGAAATGGCGCTCAATGGCGCTGCCGCCCACGCCTTCACCCACATCATCTACAAGGCGCTGCTGCTGATGTCCGCCGGCTCGGTTCTCTACATGACCGGCAAGCGCAAATGCACGGATCTCGGCGGTCTGTTCCGAACCATGCCGGTCACGACCGTTTGCGGCATCGTCGGCGCGCTCTCGATCTCCTCATTCCCGCTCACTTCCGGGTTCGTATCGAAATCGATGATCTCGGAAGCGGCGGGCATGCAACACCTCGAATGGGTGTGGTATCTGCTTGCAGCCGCCTCGGCGGGCGTGTTTCTGCACGCCGGCATCAAGTTTCCCTGGTTCGTTTTCTTTCAGAAGGATTCCGGCCTGCGGCCGGACGATCCGCCCTGGAATATGCGAGCCGCGATGATCTTCTTCGCTGTGCTCTGTATCGCGATTGGTGTGCTGCCGGGGCCACTTTATGCGCTCCTGCCTTACAAGGTCGACTTCGTTCCCTACACGGCGAGCCACGTGGTTTTCTATCTGCAACTGCTGCTGTTCTCCGGCCTTGCCTTCTTTCTGATGCTCGGCTGGCTCAAGCGCACACTGACGATCACGCTCGATCTCGACTGGCTCTACCGACGTCTTGGCCCCACGCTGGCTCGGCACCTCGATCGCGCGGTAACAGGCGCATGGAATAGCTGCGCTGATATCTCGATGCGCGGAGCCCGCGGAATCCCTGACGGTATCCAGCAATATCTCGGCCCCGAAGGCATTCTCGCCCGCACTTGGCCTACCGGCGCGATGGCGTTCTGGATGACCATCATGCTGGCGGCCTATCTGATCCTGTCGTATCTGTGATGGCGTGGCGTTAGGGTCCAGCGTGTTTCCAGTCCCGATCGGAGAACAACAACCATGCTCAGCGCCAAATCCAACGTTCAGGTCGACACCCCCCGAAGTCCGCGTCACCGAATGGCGGCTGGCGCCGGGCAGCGCCACCGGGCATCACACCCATGAGATGGACTATGTGATCGTGCCGGTGACCTCGGGCGAGATGACCATCGTCGCGCCGAACGGCGAACGCTCCAAGGCGCAGCTCGGGGTCGGAAAATCGTATTTCCGGAAAGCCGGGGTCGAGCACGACGTGCTCAACGAGACGGCAAGCGAGATCGTGTTTCTGGAAGTCGAGCTGAAGCCCTGACCCCTGCCGCAGGCCGCAGCCGACTCCAGCCGGCCGGCCGTTGGCGCTGCCCGGGCCCGACCGCCGAGATCCTGACCGGCAATTTCGGCCGACCGACGGGAACACGAAACGGTGCTGGGGAACCGGCAATTGCCACCGATCCGTCGCAGTTGATCCCTGAATGTGCCTCAAAGTTCCAGCATCAAATGGGCCGCGGGGAGTGGCCGGAATGCTGAGTTACCTGAAGAAATTCGCGGTGGATATTTTTCCCTCGGTGGCTGCGACCGTCATCGGGGCGTACATCGTCAACCATTACATCGTGAGCAAGCCCGGCGCGGATGCCCCCGCCGCTGCGGTATCCGCAGCCGACTCGAAGGGCAAAGGCAAGGCCGAAGCCAAATCCACGCCGGACGCCAGGCCAGCCGAGACTGCCGACGTCAGCAACCTCCCGGCCGCAGGGTCAAAGCCAGGGGCATCTCCGAGAAAGCCATCATGGAGAAGACCGCCGCCGAACGGCCGACGGTGGTCGAGAAGGCGCAAGAAAAGATTGCGGCAAAGACCGAAGCAAAAACCGAAGCGAAGGCTGAGGCCAAGGCTGATACAAAGGCCGAGTCCAAGGCTGATAGTTCCAAGGCTGATAGTTCCAAGGCTGATAGTTCCAAGGCTGACAGCTCCAAGGCCGATAACAAGCCTGACGCGAAATCCGCCGACACCCCCGCCGAGACCGCGAGCACTTCCGCCGAACCGCGCCGTCAGCCGGCTGCAGCGCGCGAGAAGGAAAAAATCAGGGTCGTGTTGCCGTCGCCCATCCAGCCCGCGACATCAGCCGCGGCTCCGGTTGCGGCTGCGCCGATTCCAGCGGCCCCGGTCGAGACTGTGGTGGCGCCGGACGAGCGCCGCGACGCCAACGATCTGGCGCGCGCTGCGATCGAGCGGCTGCGCGTCAATGGCGAGGGTTCTCCCCGTGCGCCTGAAGTCGCCCGTGCTCCCGACGCGCCCAAAGCGGATACGCCGAGGGTCATGGCTGCGCCGGCGCTTCGGCCGTTGCCGCCTCCAGTCATGGTCTCGGCCCCTCCCGCCACCAGCGAGCCCTATGTTCAGGCGTCGCCGCAGAGGCCGCCTTACGCGGCCAATGCTGAGGCCGGCGATCCGCGCCGTCCGACGCCGCCGGCCGAGATTCCGCTCTCGCGGCCGCTCGATCTGCGTGCCGAGGTCGCGGAGCCTTCGGTGCGCGACCGCACCACGGCGGCCGCCGAAGAGGTGCTGTCGACAGCGAAGTCGCTCTTCCACGCCGTCCTGCCGAAGTAATCGATATAGGATCTAGCCGCCGGTGCGCGCGAGGCCGCTCCGCGCGGCTTCGTCCTTGGGGCGAAGTGCGAGTGCGCGGCCGTAGCAAGCGGACGCCTTGGCCTTGTCGCCGAGCCGCTCATAGGTGACGCCGCGGGCCGACCAGGCTGATGCGCTGTTCGGATCGGCTTGGACCGCCTCGTCGAGGTCGGACGCGGCTTCTCTGGTCTTGTCTATCGCAAGATAGCTGGTCGCACGCGCCAGCAGCGGCTCCACCTGTTGCGGCTTGAGGCCGTTGGCCGCGGTGAAATCCTCGATCGCCTGCTGGTGTTTCTTCTCGCCCTGATAGATCAGGCCGCGGCCGTACAGCGCCTGCACGTTGTAAGGATCGAGCGCGAGCGCGCGCTCGAACTCCGCCAGCGCCTCTTCGGTCTTGCCGGATTTTGCGAGCACCTGGCCGCGCGTGGCGTAGCCCTGTGCGTCACTGATGCCTTGCCCGCTGATAGTGCCGGTCGGTTTCTGCTCGGCCGGCTGCGGCTTGTCATTGCCAGATCCCCATGATCCCAAATCGAACGAGCAGCCGGCAAGGGAGGCGATCGCGAGCAACGCAACGGGTGCGACGGCAAAGCGCCAGGCGCGAGAGAAGATGATGCAAACCGTGGTGGCCATCTGGCGAATACCCGCGCGTCCGATGCGCAATAGGTAGCCCGCTCGGCCGAAAAATGCATCGGTCAAAATAGCCGCAACGGCGGCTCTCGGCGATGCGGATGCTCGAACGGGCATTGCGCAACACTGCGGATCAGCCGCCTTGGCCTGATCGCCGATGCCAAAAAACAAAAACGCGGGCCCGGGGCCCGCGTTTTCATCGATCTCTTGAAGCGCTCAGCGCGGACCGCGCGGACCTGCGCCCGGGCCACGACCGCCAGCGCCGCCACGGTCGCCACCGGGACCGGCGCCGAACACCGGCTTCGGCTTCATCGGCAGCAGGCCTTCGCGCTGTAGCTTCTTGCGGGCCAGCTTGCGCGCGCGGCGCACGGCTTCGGCCTTTTCACGGGCCTTCTTCTCGGAGGGCTTTTCGTAGTGGCCGCGGAGCTTCATCTCGCGGAAAATACCCTCGCGCTGCATCTTCTTCTTCAGCGCCTTGAGGGCTTGATCGACGTTGTTATCGCGGACGAGAACCTGCACGCGGCATCCTCTTTCAATGGATCGGATAGGAATTCTGGTAAAGCAAAGGGCCGGCAAAAGGCTTGGCCCTTAACCCTGAGCGCGCGGATGTATCAGACAAAACCGCAGATGTCCACCTGAGAAGCCGGTTTTGGCTCACGGAAAGCCGCGAAAATCGGCGGGATTCGGGCCCACACGACCTCAATTTCCTGAATTAACGAACCTCTCACGGGGCTCTTCCTAGCGTTCCAACGACTCAAAACAAGCAAGGGAGGCGAGATATGAGTGTCAAAAAATATGCCGCCGAGGCGATCGGCACGTTTTGGCTCACTTTTGCGGGATGCGGCAGCGCAGTCATCGCGGCCGGATTTCCGCAAGTAGGCATTGGGCTGGTCGGCGTCTCCCTGGCATTCGGGCTGAGCGTGGTGACGATGGCCTATGCCATCGGCCATATCTCGGGCTGCCATCTCAATCCGGCCGTCACCCTCGGCCTCGCCGCGGGTGGCCGTTTTCCGACCGGCCAGATCCTGCCCTATGTGGTCGCGCAAGTCGTCGGCGCGATCGTCGCTGCGGCGCTGCTCTATGTGATCGCGAGCGGTGCGCCCGGGTTCGATGTAACCAAGGGTTTTGCGTCCAACGGCTATGACGCCCATTCGCCCGGGCAGTACAACATGGTGGTCTGCTTCATCACCGAAGTGGTGATGACCATGATGTTCCTGTTCATCATCATGGGCGCCACCCACGGCAAGGCGCCGGCGGGCTTTGCGCCGCTTGCGATCGGCCTCGCGCTGGTGATGATCCATCTGGTCAGCATTCCCGTCACCAACACCTCGGTCAATCCGGCGCGGAGCACGGGACCGGCATTGTTCGTCGGCGGCTGGGCGCTGTCGCAGCTCTGGCTGTTCTGGGTTGCGCCCTTGATCGGCGGCGCGCTCGGCGGCGTAGTCTATCGCTGGCTCAGCGAGGAGCCTGCCGGCGTCGTCGAAGGCGTGAAGACCGCTTGATGCGCGATCGAGCTGCGTGAGAGCCGCGGCAGGCGAGCTGGTTCTTGCCTGCCGGGGTCACTTCGGTGACATGCCCCATCTTGCGGCCCGGCCGCGGCGGGCCTGCCATAGAGGTGCACGGTCGCGCCGGGAACGGTCAACCACTCTTCGTAGCTCAGGATATCGTCACCGATCAGGTTGGTCATGGTGACCTGGCCATGACGGACCGGCTTGCCGAGCGGCCAGCCGGCAACTGCCCTGATGTGCTGCTCGAACTGGGAGATCGAGGCGCCGTCCAGCGTCGCGGTGCCCGGAATTATGCACCCGCGGCGCGATCTCGTTGACCAGCACCTTCGGCCCGCCATTCTCGGCCACCACGAACATCTCGACCCCAAGCACGCCGACATAGTTCAGTGCGGTTGCGATCTTCTCGGCGACTGCGCGCGCATCTGCGGCCAGCGCATCCGATATCGCGGCCGGCGCGCGCGAGATTTTCAGGATGTGATCACGGTGTTCGTTTTCGGTGACGTCGTAACATTCGACCTCGCCGTCCGCCGAGCGCGCGGCGATCACGGAGACCTCGCGCTCAAAGGGAACGAAAGCTTCGAGGATCGCGGATTTGGTGCCGAGGTCCTCCCAGATCTGATTGATATCGTCGCCTTCGCGGATGATGGCCTGGCCCTTGCCGTCATAGCCGAAGCGGCGGGTCTTGATCACGGCGGGAAGGCCGATGCGCACAATAGCCGCGCGCAGGGTTTCAACCGAAGACACATCGGCGTAGTCGGCGGTGCCGATGCCGAGCCGCTTGATGAAATCCTTCTCGACCAGCCGGTCCTGGGTGGTCTCGGAATCTCCTGAGCCGGCAGCACGGGACGCCGCGCGGCCAGCACCATGGCGGTGGCGGCCGGAACGTTCTCGAATTCATAGGTGATGACGTCGACATCGTTGGCGAACAGTTCCAGCGCCTCGACATCGGCATATTCCGCACAGGTTGCGTTCAGCACCACGTCGAAGGCGGGCGAGTCCGGATCCGGCGAGAACACCTGGCATCTGAGGCCGAGGCGCGCCGCGGCCATCGCCAGCATCGGCCCAATTGTCCACCGCCGAGAATTCCGATGGTGTCGCCCGGCTTCAGCTTCACCTTGCCTGAAGCAGTCACGCCGATCCCTCCGGGCGCTCTTTGACCGCGTCGGTCTGCTGCTTGCGCCAGGCGGCCAATCGCGCCGCTAGCGCTGTGTCGTTCAGCGCAAGCACCGCGGCTGCCAGCAGCGCGGCGTTGATCGCGCCGGCCTTTCCGATCGCCAGCGTTCCGACCGGGACGCCGGCCGGCATCTGCACGATCGAGTAAAGCAGATCGATACCCGACAGCGCCTTGGATTCGACGGGAACACCGAATACCGGGAGTTCCGTCAGCGCCGCCGCCATGCCCGGCAGATGCGCCGCGCCGCCGGCGCCGGCGATGATGACCTTGAAGCCGGCCGCCTTGGCGCCCTTGGCGAAGGCGAACAGCCGGTCCGGGGTGCGGTGGGCGGAGACGATGCGTTTTTCGCAGTCGATCCCGAGGCCGCCAGCGTCTCGGCGGCGTGGCGCATGGTCTCCCAGTCCGACTGGCTGCCTATGATGATGGCGATGGGTGCGGTCATCTCGTCAATTCTGTTCGGGAATCCAAAAACATAGGCCGATTATAGTGTCGGCCCGGGGCTCATCCAAGGCGTGGCGAGGGATCAGGAATGGACTATCCTGTCTTGGTGAATCCCGGCAAGCCTTGATAAGCAAGCCTGCACAGGGAAGGCCATGAAGAAAAAAACCAGGGCGACCGCCTCCAGGGCCGCAAAACGCCCGAAAAGCGGGGCTTCCGGGCGAAAAGCCGCGCCGCGCCGGACGCCCGCGCCGGAACCGCGGCGGCCGGCGGCGTCGGCCGACGCCAAGGCGACGGTTCGCCGGCTGAAAGCGCAACTGGCCAAGACCCAGGCCCAGATCGAGGAATTGCAGGCCTCCGCCGACACCGACTTCCTGCTGGATATTCCGAACCGGCGTGGCTTCGAGCGCGAGCTTCAGCGTGCGATTGCCTACATCAAGCGCTACCACGCCGGCGGCGCCCTGATCGTGCTCGACGTCGATCGCTTGAAGCCGATCAACGATGCCTTCGGGCACGCCGCGGGCGATCAGGTGCTCAAGGCGATCGTCTCGACGCTGTTGGGGCAGGTGCGCTCATCAGACGTGGTCGGCCGGCTCGGCGGCGACGAGTTCGCGCTTCTGTTGTGGAACCTCAGCGAGACCGACGCCAGGGCCAAGGCGGCCGCACTTGAGGAGGCGATCGATCGCCTCACCTTCAATTTCCACGGCCGCACGATCAATGCGGGCGCATCCGCCGGCGTCGCGATCCTCGACGTCCATTCGGAAGCGGGCCGCGCGCTGGAAGCGGCTGATAGCGCCATGTATGTGCGCAAGGCGCAGCGGCGGCACGAGCTTTCGTAAACCAGCGCGAGCCAGCGGCGGCGGCCTTTAGAGCCCACTGAGATCGTCCGGCACGATGCCGAACTTTCGCAGCAATTGCGCGTCGCCGAATTCGCCGATCATGGGATCGCCGCTGCGGCTGAAGGCGACGGCGCCAATGCTGCCGGCCATTCGCGACATCGTCTCAGCGCGCCGCATCGCGGTGTTCGGGCTCTGGCATTCTTCCGCTGCGCCGGCCACCGGCGAGCCGCTATCGCCCTGCAGGAATGGCATTGCGACGTAATAGGTGACATCGGCCATTGTATCGCTCCGGTGAGGTATCGCTCCGGTGGGATCGCTCCAGTCAGGCGGCGTTGCTGCCTGTGAATTTGTTCGGCACGCAGCCGGCTGATATCGCGGCCTGCAATTCCTCCAGCTCGGTTTCCAGATACTCGTTCGCCATGATCAGCGCCTTGATGGTCGAGCGCAGATTGCCGTCGCACATCGCGATGGCCTGATCGCAGGCCTGCTCGTAACGGCTGTTGTCGGACAGGGATGGCGGGACGGACATGACTGGACTCCCTTGCTGGCGGCAGATCAGTATGTTCTCTCTTTGTTCTTTTGAAGTCAAGCCATGTCGACGGGCCAAATCCCATTATCCGTCTCGCGGCATCCAGACGTCGCGATCAGCTCGGCGAACAGCTTGAATGATCGCTGCGACCTCGGGCCTTGTGGATGTCGGGGAAAAGCATCCGCCGCAAGGCGAGCTGGCTTTTGCTGAAATCTATGCGCCGAAGATTCGCTGGTGTGCTGCGCAAATTGACTGACAAGGCTTTGATTGCGCCGTGTCCGTGGAGCATCCTGCTGCGTAACGGTCAGGCGATGATGTCAGGCGTGATCTGGTCTTCGATGAATGCGATGCGGTCGCGCAGTTGCAGCTTGCGCTTCTTCAGTCGCTGCAGCCGCAGCAGGTCCGGCGCCGGCGACTGGTGCAGCGCATCGATCGCCGCATCGAGATCGCGATGCTCTTGCTGCAGGCGGGCGAGCTCGGTTGCGAGCTCGCGCTCATCTTCGTCGGTCATAGTGTACGTTGACTAAAGAGCACGATTAGGTTGAAAACGGATTCTCGAAGGCTGGCCGTGAATATCGTCCCTGCGCGGCCGGTCCGCAAGCTGACCCGGTTCCATACTCACGATTGGTTACAGATAAATCCAAAAATATGAGAGGCACCGATTCTGGATACCCATCGACAGATTCGAAGGCTGGTGTACACTCTCTCGCCCGGATCGAATCTGAGGTTTCACCCACCGAGGAGATTTCGTATGGCCCTACAGGCGCATCTTGTTGAGCTTGAACGTAAACACAAGATCCTCGAGAATGAATTGCACGAAGCGCTCGTGCACCTTTCCACAGACGACCTGCAAATTGTCGAGTTGAAGCGCCGCAAGTTGATGGTCAAGGATGAGATCCAGCGGTTGAAGCAAACCGCCAGCGAAACTCTCCACTAATCAGTCCCAGCAGAGTATCGAAAACGTCACGTGTCCGGATGGGCGCAGATGCGCCCATTCGCGCGATGCGTGTTGTTCGCTGTTCAAACTTCAGCCAATTCGCCGACATGATTGGCGATGGCGAGGGATGACGTCAGGCCTGGCGATTCGATACCGAACAGATTGATCAGGCCGACAACGCCGTGGTCGCGCGGACCCTGGATCAGGAAATCCTGGGTGGCGACGGCCGGCGGCACGATTTTCGGCCGGATTCCGGAATAGCTCGGCATCAGCGCGCCGTCCGGCAGCGTCGGCCAGTAGCGTCGGATCGCGGGGTAGAACCGGTCCGCGCGCGCAGGATCCACCGCGTAGTCGATGCTCTCGACCCATTCCACGTCCGGGCCGAACCGCGCCTGTCCAGCCATGTCAAGCGTGAGGTGCACCCCCAATCCGCCGGGCTCCGGCACCGGATAGATCAGGCGCGAAAACGGCGCCCGCGCGCTGCAGCTGAAATAATTGCCTTTGGCCAGATAGGCCGAAGGAATCAGCCCGATCGGCATGCCCTCGATGCTGCGCGCCACCGCGGGTGCGCCCAGTCCCGCCGCATTGACCAGCAGGTTGCACGCAAGCGTCATCGGCGCGTCGCCGCCGGCTTCGATTTCAATGCGGCCGGCGTTGGCCCGGGCGTGAAGCAGCGGCGTATGGAACGCGCAGGCTGCGCCGGCTGCTTCCGCATCACCCAGCAAGGCGAGCATGTAGGCGTGGCTGTCGATGATGCCGGTGGACGGTGAGAGCAGGGCCGCATCGCAGTTCAGCGCCGGCTCAAGCGCGCGCGCGGCATCGCCCGAGATCAGTTGCATATCGTCGACGCCGTTGGCTTCGGCATGCGCGCGGATCGATTGCAGCTTTTTGGTTTCGTGCGGCGTCGTTGCGACGATCAGCTTGCCGCAATTGCGATGCGGGATGCCGTGGTCGCGGCAATATTGGTAGAGGGCGCGCTTGCCGCTCACGCACATCTGCGCCATCAGGCTGCCGGCGCGGTAATAGATGCCGGCGTGGATCACCTCGCTGTTGCGCGAGGAGGTCTCAGTGCCGATGCCTTCGGCGGACTCGAGCACGATCACTTCGCGGCCCGCCTGGGCCAGACGCCGTGCGATCGCGAGCCCGATCACCCCCGCTCCGATAACGACGCAGTCAACCTTGTCCATGTCAGTTTCAGATCCGGGGATTTGGCGCGAGTACGGTCGGTCGCCATGCACGGTTGCCATCGTTTCGGCCGAACAAGCGCTCGAACAACCCGTTGGTTTCTCTCGAAATACGCTTCGAACGCAGTCCCGTTAGTGAAGCATTAATCATGTCAGGGCAATTGCCGTAATTTAGATCAACATATTGGGATTCCAAGGGTAGTCATTTACCCGATCCAAACCCGTCAAGCCAGACACTCCGCCCGCAAATCCTTGGGTGGGTAATGGTTGACAAGAACTGGCAGGCGGACGGGAGGAATTCGATTCCGGCTCTGGCCCCCGTATGTCTGCTCGCCATTGTCGGCCCTTGCGGATCGGCGTGGGCCGCACCGGCCTCCGGCGACTTTGCGGCGGCCAGCTATATCGGCGCGTTCGATCCCAACATGGTCTGGGAGTTCCTGCTCGGTGGCATCGTTGTCGTCTCCTTCCTGGTGGCGATCGGACTCTGGACGTTGTCGGCGCTGCGCGGGGCCAAGCACGCAAAATTGCGGCGCAGTGCGTTCATCAGCTCCGCCCTGAACAATCTCAACCAGGGCGTGATGATGACCAACGCGCAGAACCGCGTGGTATTCTGCAACGATCGCTTCCTCGAAATGTACGGGTTCAGTCGCGCCGATATTTTAAACAACGTGACCGGCCGTGATCTGATCGAGTTGAGGCGCGCTCGGGGCCTGCTGAACCTCACCGCCGAGGAGTTCGGCAAGCTTGCCCGAAGGCCGGAAGGCGTCATCACCGAGATGCCTGGTGGGCGATCGGTGCTTTCGAAGATGTTTCGCCTGCCCAACGGCGGGACGATCGGCACCCATGAGGATTGCACCGAGCAGCGCAGGCTGTCGCGGAAACTGGCATCGACCACGCAGTTCCTGGAATCGGTGCTCGACAACGTTCCGGTCTGCGTCGCCGCCAAGAACATCGAGGATGGTCGTTACATCTTTGCCAACCGCGCGTTCGAACGCTTCTCCCGCTTCTCCCGCGACCACATCATAGGCAAGCGCGCCGACGAGATCTTCGGGCCGGAGACCGCTAGGAGCATTGAAGTCGCGGACGAGGCGGCGCTGAAGGCGCCGGAAGGCTATCACCGCAGCGAATATTTCGTCGAACGGGGCGACGACAGGCGCGTTCTGTCCTCCAACCGCGTGGTCGCCCGCAACGAGAACAACGAGCCGGAATTCCTGATCGCGCTGTTCGACGACGTCACCGACCGGCGGTCGCTGTCGCGCGAACTGGAAAGCACCAAGAAGTTCCTCGAGCTCGTGGTCGACAACATCCCGGTTTCGCTGATCGTCGAGCGCGTCAGCGATGGGCGGTACCTGCTCGCCAACCGCAGCGCCGAGACCATCCTCAATCGCCGCCGCGAGGACGCCACCGGTTTGACCGCCTCCGACATCTTCAATCCGCGGGAAGCCAAGCTGATCATCGCGCGCGACGAGGCCGCGATCAAGAAACGCAGCCTGCTCACCGAAGAACACCCGATCTCCACCAAGGACGGGCTGCGGCTGTTCCTGACCCGCCGCATGACGGTTCTCGACGAGGCCGGCGAGCCGCAATACCTGATCAAGACACACGAGGACGTCACCGATCGCCGCCAGACCGAGTCGCGGATGGCGCACATGGCCTATCATGACGGCCTGACCGATCTGCCGAACCGCGCCGCCTTCCTGCAGGCGCTGGCCCAGATGATCGAGGCCTGCGCCGGCACCGACGAGGAATTCGCGGTGCTCTGCGTTGACCTTGACGGGCTGAAGGAAATCAACGACGTGTTCGGCCACGCGATGGGCGACAAGCTGCTGATCGAGGTGGCGGGCCGCATCCAGGCTTCCGCCCGAGGCGGTGTGGTGGCCCGGCTCTCCGGCGATGAGTTCGGCCTGATCATCGATGGCAAGCAGCCGGAGGCCGGCAAGGCGCTGGCCGAACAGCTCGCGCAAACGCTGTCGGACGAGTTCCTGATCGACGGCAAGTCGGTGCGCACCGGGGTCACGACCGGCATCTCGGTGTTTCCGCATCACGGCGCGGACGCGGCTTCACTGCTGGCCAACTCCGGCGTGGCGCTGTTCCGCGCCAAGCAGAAGTCGCGCGGCTCAATCGGCATTTTCGCACCCGAGATGGACCAGCAGATCCGCGACCGCCGCGTGCTGCATCAGGACCTCTCGATGGCGATCCGGAACGGCGAATTGTCGTTGTACTATCAGCCGCAGGCCGCGTCGGGCGCAACGGCCGCCGCCAGCAAGGTCATCGGCTTCGAGGCGCTGGCGCGCTGGATGCATCCGGTGCGCGGCTTCGTGTCGCCGGGCGATTTCATTCCACTGGCGGAAGAAAGCGGCCTGATCGTCGAAATGGGCGTTTGGATCCTGCGCGAAGCCTGCCGCGAGGCCGCCTCCTGGCCGGTGCCGCTGCAGATCGCGGTCAACCTGTCGCCGGCGCAATTCATGCACGGCGATGTGGTGAGCCTGGTGCATTCGATCCTGCTCGAAACCGGCTTGGCGCCCGACCGGCTTGAGCTTGAAATCACCGAGGGCGTGCTGATCGAGGATTTCGATCGCGGCCTTGCGCTGCTGCGGCGGCTGAAGGCGCTCGGCGTGCGCATCTCGATGGACGATTTCGGTTCCGGCTATTCCTCGCTGAGCTATCTGCAGGCGTTCCCGTTCGACAAGATCAAGATCGACCGGGCCTTCGTCATGAATCTCGGGCGCAACCCGCAATCGGCGGCGATCGTGCGCGCCGTCATCGACCTCGGCCACGGCCTCGAAATGTCGATTGTCGCCGAGGGTGTGGAGACCCAGGAACAACTCAGCTTCCTGTCGGAAGAGGGATGCGACGCGGTGCAGGGCTATTTCCTCGGCAAGCCCCTGCCGATCGGGCAGTACGCCGCACTCGTCGGCCGCGGCGTCGTGAAAGACGTGGAAATCGCACGCAAGGCAGTCAGCGCCTGATTCCGGCTCCGGTGTACTCGACGCCCAGTTGCGTTGACACGATCTGGTCCCGAAACCGGTATCTTGTTGTCGCCATCATGCCCTAATGTGGAGAACTTCGATTCTCAGCAGTAGCTCTTGCGTATGGCGGATTACGATCTTGCGATCATTGGCGGCGGATTGAACGGCGTCAGCATCGCGCGTGACGCCGCCGGACGCGGTCTGCGCGTGATTCTGCTGGAGCAGGGCGATCTCGGCGCAGGCGCCTCCTCGGCCTCGCCGCGGCTGATCCATGGCGATCTGGCAGGGCTGGAGCGCCGGCATTTTCTCCGCGTCCGTTCGGCGCTCGGCGAGCGCGACGTCTGGCTCCGGATCGCGCCGCATCTGGTTCGCCCGATGCGCTTTGCCATCCCTGCCCACGCGCACGAGCGTCCGCTCTGGCAGTTGCGCTCGTGGCTATTGCTCTACGACCGGCTGGCCTCGCGCAACGCGCTGCCGGCTTCCGCCACTGTCGATGTCACCCACCATCCGGTCGGCAACGCGCTGAAGCGGCCGTTCGGCACCGCATTCGAATATTCAGACTGCGTCGTGGACGATTCCAGGCTGGTGGTTCTGACCGCCGTCGATGCCGCGGCGCGCGGCGCCGTGATCCGCACCGGCGCACGCTGCACCCGGGCAGAACGCGGCAGAGAGTGGCGGCTGGTGACGAAGGATCGCGGCTTTCGCCAGGTGATCACGGCAAGGGCGGTCGCCAATGCGGCCGGGGCCTGGACCGCGTCCGTCGCGGAGACCGTGTTGCGTGTGCCGCCGCCGAACGTCGCCGCCGCCCAGATGAGCCAGATCGTTGTCCGCCGCCTGTTCGACAGCGACAACGTCTATGTGTTCCAGAACAGCGACGGACGGCTGATCTTCGCAAGCCCCTATGAGCGCGATTTCACCTTGATCGGCACCGTCGGCCACGCCTTCAGGGCGACCCCGCCATCGTCGCGATGGCGGCCAGCGACGTCGCCTATCTCTGCGATGCGGCGAACCGTTATTTCCGCGAGCGGATCGAGACCGTCGACGTGGTGCGCACGCTTTCCGGCGCCAACATGGTGATGAACCCCGCGAGCCGGCGACATCAGCGCGATGGCGCGATGACGCTCGACTACCGGCGTGACAAGGCGCCGCTGATTACGATTTTCGGCGGCGACGTCACCACCTCGCGGCTGCGCGCGGAGAAGGCGGTCTCGAAGCTGACGCTGTTCTATCCAATGTCGGCGTGCTGGACCGCGAAGTCGCCGCTGCCGGGCGGCGACTTTGCCTGGAGTCGCTTCGAGCACGAGGTCGACGAGGCGCGCGAGCGCTGGCGGTTTCTCAGCGAGGATCAGGCGCGGCGACTGGTCGCCGCCTACGGTTTGAATGTGGCGACCATCCTCGGTGATGCGAAAGCGCGCAGCGATCTCGGCCCGGCCTTCGGGCCGGAACTGACGGGCGCCGAAGTGCGCTATCTGATGCAGAAGGAATGGGCGCGTTTTCCGGACGACATCCTGTGGCGGCGCTCGAAGCTCGGGCTCACCATGCCGCCGGCAGATCGCGAGGCGTTATCGGCATTCATGGCGAAGGGTTGCGTCGCGCCGATGTAATCCCGCTCCCGTCCCTCAATTCCGCTGCGCCGCGCGCGACCAGGCCTCGTCACGCGCCGAGGGTCTGCGGTCGAGCCGAGCCGCGATGCGTCCGGCGGCCTTGTCGCCGTGGCCGGCGCGGACATAGGCGACGATCAGCGTGTCTTCCCACAATTCGCGCTGGGCGTGGCTGCCGCCGATCCGCGCCAGTTCGGAAATCGCCGGTTCCAGAAAGCGGATCGCGCCTTCATTGTCGCTTTCGGCGAACGCGCGGATACCGCGACACAGCTCGATCGCGGCACGGCCCGGCGCCAGCTTGCCGTCGGCGGCGCGCGCCTCCAGTTGGGCCAAACGCGTGTCCAGCGCATCGCCGCCTGTCGCCGCGGCCAGCGCAAAATGAACGTCGGCGAAATGCGCCCCGGCCTGCGGGAAGTATTTCTCGCCATAGGCGGCGATATCCTGCCAATGCGGCTCCAGGCCGGTTTTGCCGGCCAGCGAAAGTCGCCACAGCAGCGATGTGCCGTCGGTGAAGATATTCAGCGGTGGATAGGGCCGGCCCGCCGGCTTGATGTGCTGTTCGTAGATCGCAAGCGCGCCGTCGAGATCGCCGCCGTCGAGCGCGGTCAGCGCGACGTGCCACGCCAGATGTCCATGCAGAAAACTTTGCCGATCATGCGCAGGCATCCACTGCGAAAGAAAGCTGCGGCCCGCTTCCATGTCGCCCTGCTCGAACATCGCGTGCGAGAGGCCATGCGCGGCATTGGCGTTGGCAGCTCGCTGCGACATCGCGCGCTCGGACAATTTTCTGCCGGTCGAGAGATTTCCCGCCTCGGTGTGCGACCAGCCGAGATAAGAGAGGAACCACCAGTCCTCGCCATAATGACGCGCGTGACGCTCGCAGATCGCAAGTTTTGCGGCATCGTGGTCGGCGCGGCCGGAGAAGGCGTAGAGGCCGAACGCCCCGAGCAGCATCGACAGCACCTGCGCGTCACGCGGATATTCTTCCAGATGCGCTTCGGCGCCAGTCACCGCGAGTTTCGGTTTGCTTTCGATCACTGCGGCGATGATCTCGACGTGGCTTTTTTTCCCGCGGGGTTGCGCCGGCGACGAGTTCACGGGCCTGCGCCGCCATCGCGCGCGCCTTGCCGCCTTCCATATTGAGCTGATGGAGACGGGCGCGGCCGATATGCGCCAGCGCAAAGCCCGGATCCTCCGCAATCGCCTTGTCGAACGCATCCTCGGCCCCGTGCCAGGCCGACAGCATGCAATCCACGCCGTCGCGGTAATGCGCCGCGGCGCGTTCTGAACTGGTTGTCAGCGGCAAATCGTATCTGTCCCGGTTCATTGTTCTTGTCGTTGGCATCAGGGAGCGGATGGCAGGCCTGGCGTCTAGAAGTCGAGCTTGTCGCGGATGGCGTCGATGCCAGCCTTGGCGCAGGCTTCGTCCGCATCGCCGCCGGGGGCGCCGGAGACGCCGACAGCTCCCAGCAGGGAGCCAGCGGCTTCGACCGTCAGCCCGCCCCCGATGATGACGGCGCCCGGAAGGTTGCGGATTCCGGCCTGCATCATCCCGGGCTGGCTGTTGGCAACGAGCTCGGTCGTGCTGGTGCGAAAGCTGGCTGCAGTCCATGCCTTGCCCGAAGCGGTCGAAACCGTGTGGGAGCCGGCAAAGCGGTCGCGCAGCAGCACCTGCGTGACGCCGAAGCGATCAACGACGGCGACGGACACCTGAAAGCCGCGCTTCCGGCAATCCGCCAGTGTTGCCTGTGCCAGATCCTGCGCCAGTTCGAGGCTCATCGACTTGTAGGTCACGAGCGTTTCCTGGGCGGCGGCTGTGCCGGCGAGCAGGGAAGTAGCCGCCGTCGCAGCCAGCAGGTTCCGAACGATCATCATGCTTCTCCGCAATCTCTTGTACCGCGAGCAACGGCGGGCTTTCCGGGAGCTTCGAACCTTACCAGAGCGCGAGCAGCGCCATCCACAATATTGTGGCTCACGCGTTGCGAGCCGTTGAGCGGAAGCCGATCCGCCGCTAGCGTGCAGCCACGACGGGACTGGCAGGTGGCATGACCGAGGAATCGCCTGAAATCGACACGCCGAAAACCGATGTACCTGTAATGCCGGCAAAGCCCGCACCGCCCGCCGACGCGGCCGACGACATGCCGCTGCTCCGCATCGAAGGGGTTGGCAAGAAGTTCGGCAGTTTCCGCGCAGTGGACCGGCTCTCGCTCGACATCAGGGCCGGCGAGTTCTTTGCGCTGCTGGGCCCAAGCGGCTGCGGCAAGACCACGCTGCTGCGGATGCTCGCCGGCTTCGAGACGCCCGACGAGGGCCGCATCCTGCTCGACGGCCGCGATATCGCACCGGTGCTGCCGCACGAGCGGCCCGTCAACATGATGTTCCAGAACTACGCGCTGTTCCCGCATCTCAACGTGCGGGACAATATCGCGTTCGGGCTGAAACGCGCCGGCATGGCGCGCCCCGCCATCGATACCCGCGTGGCCGAGATGGTCGCGCTGGTGAAGCTGGAAGGCATGGAGAAGCGCAGGCCGGATCAGCTTTCGGGCGGCCAGAAGCAGCGTGTGGCGCTGGCGCGTTCGCTGGCGCGACGGCCGAAGGTGCTGCTGCTCGACGAGCCGCTGGCCGCACTCGACAAGAAGCTGCGCGAAAGCACGCAGCTGGAATTGATGGAGTTGCAGCGTCGCCTCGGCATGACCTTCATCATCGTCACCCACGACCAGGAAGAGGCGATGACGATGGCGAACCGGATCGGCGTGATGGAGGCCGGCCGGCTGGAGCAGGTCGCAACCCCGCGCGACCTCTATGAGGCGCCGCATTCGCGCTGGGTCGCCGAGTTCGTCGGCGACGTCAACCTGTTCGACGGGGAGGTTTCTTCGCGCGAGCTTAATCGCCTGATCATAGCGACCCGGGAAGGCGGAACGCTCGTGGTGGCGGGGCTGCGCAATCCGATAACGCAGACGGTGGTTTCTGTCGCGATCCGCCCCGAGAAAGTGAAGCTGTCGCGCCGCGGGCCGGTGTCTGACGCGATCAATTCGCACACCATCAACCAGCTCGAAGGCGTGATCACCGACGTCAGCTATCTCGGCGGCCTGACCGTCTACAAGGTCAAGCTCGATTCCGGCGCGGTGGTGCGCTCATCGATGGCCAATACCGCGCGGATCGACAGGGATATCTACAGCGCGGGCCAGCGCGTGGTGGTGTGGTTCACGCCCGACGATTGCGTGGTGCTGGAACAATGAGCGCGCGCCGCATCTTCGCGCAGCCGGCGCGCTACGCCGCGATCGCGCCGTACCTCTGGATGGTTCTGTTCTTCCTGGTGCCATTCGGATTCGTGCTGAAGATCAGCCTTTCGCAGACCGCGATCGCGCAGCCGCCTTACGTACCATTGTTCGACCTCACCGAAGGGTGGGAGGCAATTAAGGCGGCCCTCGCGCAATTATCGCTGGATAATTTCAGGCTGCTGGTATCGGACAATCTCTACATCAGCTCCTACCTGCGCAGCCTCGTTGTCGGCGTGACGTCGACATTGATCCTGCTCCTGATCGGCTACCCCATTGCCCATGGCATGGCGCGGCTGCCGCAGCGCTGGCAGCCAATCGCCATGATGCTGGTGATCGTGCCGTTCTGGACCTCGTTCCTGATCCGCATCTATGCCTGGATCAACATCCTGCAGCATGACGGCCTGCTCAACAAAATTCTCCTCGCGCTGCACCTGGTCTCGACGCCGGTGGTGTGGCTCTCCACCGACAGCGCGATGTATATCGGCATCGTCTATTCCTATCTGCCGTTCATGATCCTGCCGCTCTATGCGACGCTCGCCAAGATGGATTCGTCGCTGCTGGAAGCGGCCGCCGATCTGGGTTCGTCGCCCCGGCAGGCATTCTGGCTGGTGACGTTTCCGCTGTCCCTGCCGGGGGTCGGCGCCGGCGCGTTGCTGTGCTTCATCCCGATCGTGGGCGAGTTCGTGATCCCGGATCTTCTGGCCGGCTCCGGTTCGATGATGATCGGCCAGACGCTGTGGCTGGAATTCTTCACCAACAAGGACTGGCCGGTCGCCGCCGCTGCCGCGGTTGCATTGCTGATTCTGCTGGTGCCGCCCTTGCTGCTGTACGACCGGCTACAGCGCCGCAGGCTCGGAGGGGCCGACTGATGGCGCGCAAGGTCAACAGGCTGTCGCCGTTCAACATTACTTCGCTGGCGCTGGGGCTGGCGTTTCTGTACCTGCCGATCGTCATTCTCATCATCTATTCGTTCAACGCCTCGCGGCTGGTCACGGTGTGGGGCGGCTGGTCGCTGCGCTGGTACTACGAGTTCTTCAACGACCGCGCCATGCTGGACGCCGCCTGGATGAGCCTGCGCGTTGCCGCCGTATCGGCCACGATTGCGACGCTGCTCGGCACCCTGGCGGCGGTGGGGCTCGTGCGCGGCGAGCGCTTCAGGGGGCGCTCGCTGTTGTCAGGCATGCTGTATGCGCCGCTGGTGATGCCGGAAGTGATCTCCGGATTGTCGTTGCTCTTGTTGTTCGTGGCGCTGAACGCCGAGCGCGGCTTCTGGACCGTGACCATCGCGCACACCACGCTGACCATGTGCTTCGTCACCGTGGTGGTGCAGTCGCGGCTGGCGTCCCTCGACCGCAGCCTCGAAGAGGCCGCTATGGATCTCGGCTGCGATCCGGTGCAGGCGTTTCTTCGCGTGACGCTGCCGCTAATCATTCCGGCGATCGCCGCGGGCTGGATGCTGGCCTTCACCCTCTCGCTCGACGATGTCGTGATCGCGAGCTTCACCACCGGGCCGGGCTCGGCGACGCTGCCGATCCGGATCTATTCGGAGGTGCGGCTGGGCGTGAAACCCGAGATCAACGCGATCTCCACCATGGTGATCGCCTTGATTACGGTGATCATTGTGGTGGCCTCGTTCGTTTCGAAGCTTTCGACCTCGCAAGGCGAAAGCGCGGCGCCGCTGTAGTTCGTCACGACTTGACAGCCCCCGCGGTCAATCCTCCCACCATATACCGCTTGAACGCGTAGTAGATCGCGGCCGGCGGCAGGGCGTAGATGAAGCCGGTGGTCATCAGGAGTTCCCATGGCGAGTCGTCAGCCGCGAGGAAATTGCCGAGCGCGACGGGAAGCGTGATGTCGGTGTCCTTGGAGAGCAGCAGGAAGGCGTAGAGATATTCGTTCCAGGCCAATAGCAGCGCGTAGGTGCCGACTGCGACCAGCGAGGGCATCATCAAGGGCACGTAGACCAGGCGAAACAGTTGCATCGTGGTGGCGCCGTCCATGGTCGCGGCCTCGTCGAGTTCGACCGGCAGCTTGTCGGAGGCCTGCTTCAGCACCCAGATCGCGTAAGGCGACGCGATGGTCACCATCGCCAGGATCAGCGACCAGTGATTGTTGAGCAGGCCGTAATTGCCCATGGTGCGGTACATCGGCACGGCGAGGAACGCCGCCGGAATGAAGTAGGTGAACAGCGCCAGATTCATCACCGTGCGGCCGCCGGGAACGCGCAGCCGCGAGATTGCAAACGCGGCCGCGGTTGCAATCAGCAGCGTCAGCGCGCCGGCGGCAACCGCGATCACCACCGAATTCCAGAACTGGATCCAGAAATCGCGCAGGAAGTAATGCTGCTGGTAGAACACGATGTGAAAATTATGCAGCGTCGGGTGGTCCGGCCAGAGTTTTCCGGAGAACGCATCCTGCTTCGGCGAGATCGCGAACAGGAACATGTGGTAGATCGGCACCATGGTCCAGATCAACACGGGAATGCCGATCAAGAGCAGGCGCGCTTCAATGCCGACTTCGCGCAGGGTGGGCAGTCTCATCGCGACAACCGTTTCATCATGAAATAGACCAGCGGCAGCACGAACGGCAGCGCGCAGACGATGGAGGCCATCGCGAGCGAGAGTTGATCGAGCCGGAGATAGCGGATGCCGAGCGTGGCCAGCACGTGGGTGAGGTCGGCGGGGCCGCCGCCGGTCAAGAGATAGACGCTGTTGAAATCGCCGAGCGTCCAGATCATCGAGAGCAGCGTGCAGGTGACGTAGAGCGTCTGCATCGACGGCCAGGTGATGAAGCGGAATTTCTGCCACCAGCTCGCGCCGTCGACATCGGCAGCCTCGTACATGTCGTGCGAGATCGCAAGCCGCCCGGTCATCAGGATCAGCGTCCAGAACGGCAGCGATTTCCAGATGTGCACGGCGATCGCCATCGAAAGCGCCACGGTCGGATCGTTGAGCCAGTTCGGGCCGTCCTCGCCGGTGAGCCGGAAGATCAGCGTGTTGATCATGCCCCATTCGGATTGAGCATGAAGCGCACCGAGAGGATGGTCGGGATCGACGGCACCGCCCAGGGCAGGATGAACAGCACCGACAGCCATTTGATCCAGGTGCGCTGCTGCGCGAAGAAGCCGGACAAGAACAGCGCGATCGCCATTTTGATGTTGATGCCGACCAGGAGGAAGATCAGCGTGTTGACCGCGGCGCGCGCGAAGATCGGGTCGTGATAGAGCGCGACATAGCTCGCCGGATGCCGCGCCAGCCACAGCCCGTAGCCGACGGGATAGACCACGAAGGCCAGAAACACCAGCAGATAGGGCGCGAGCAGCACGATGCCCCAGACCTGCGGCGTGGTCAGCCGGGCCGATAGCGGAGGACTGGGTGTCGCGTGATCGCCCGAAAGCGTGATCGCCATATTCTAAACTCTGTAAAGGAGCTGCCGGCCGCGGCTACGCCGTCGTCCTGCGAAAGCAGGGACCCATAACCACAGGCTCTTGTTGTTTGCGAAAGCCATCGGCCAGCATTTTTCAAAACGACCGCCGCGGCGTATGGATCCCTGCGTTCGCAGGGACGACGACGACCATAGTGTCGCGGCGGCCGGCATCGTTTACGTTAACCCGCGACCTGCTTGATGCGGGCGATCAGTTCGTCGACGGCCTTGTCGACCGGCACCTTCTCGCTCACCACGCGGTTCATCGTCTTGGCCCAGACGTTCTCGTTGTTCAGGATCGTGAACTTCCAGTTCTTGGTGAAGTCGAACGGCGTGGTGCCGCCGGTGAACTGGTTGTACACCGCCTTGCGATGCCGGTCAGCCTGCCAGAAGGGGCTCTGCTGGCTTGCCGTCGTTACCGGGAACCAGCGGCCGAGCGCGCCTTCGATGTACGGCCGGACGTTCTCTTCCTGCAGCAGGAACTTGATGAACTCCTTGCCCTCGGCCTTGTTCTTGGCGACCGTGAACATCAGCCCGGTCTTGACGTCGGAGCGATACTTGATCGGCGTGCCGTCCGGCTTGTTCGGGAAGGAGGCCGTGATGATGGTCTCCTCATAGTTCTTCTTGCCCAGCGCCCGCTGTTCAGCCGTCAGCGCCGGATTGTTGGCGTCGTCGAGCCATTTCGCCGCGATCGAGATCGTGAAGTTATGCGTCATCACGATGGTCTTGTTGTGGAAGGCGACGTTGTTGTCCGGATCTTTCCAGGTGGTGGAGGAGGGCGGTGTGCAGCCCTTGATGTAGGTGTCGGTGTAATCCTTCACCGCCTTGATCAGGTTTTCGCGGACCTTGGGATCGTCGACCAGCAGCTTGCCGTCGTCATCGACCAGCTTGACGTTGTAGGCGTCCATGAAGGTGTAGAACGACTGGAACGAGTCGGTGGATTCCACACCCATCGGCTGGCCGACGGCGTAGAGGCGCTGGCCGGTGGCCTTGCGGCTGGCGGACTGCACTTTGTTGCACCAGAATGACCAGTAGTCTTCCCATTTGGTCGGGATGTCGCTCTGCTTGAAGCCGGCCTGTTCCAGCATGTCCTGCCAAATCTGGACGTGCATGCTCTGCTGCTTCAGCGGGAAGCCGTAATAGGCTTTCTTCTTGGCGACGTCGTTATAGAGCAGCGCGGTCTCCAGCGTGTTCGGCGCGAACGCCGACTTCATCGGAACCAGAATGTCGGAGAGGTCCTCGAGCTTGCCCTCGAACGCCCATTTGCCCTGCGCCTGCACGTCGTAGCTGTCGGAATAGGCGACATCGGGCACGGTTCCAGAATCCAGCGCAGCCACGGTCTTCGGGATCATGTCTTGGATGGCGTATTGCGACAGTTCGACCTTGATGCCGGTCTTGGCCTCGAATTTCTTGATCGCTTCCAGCAGCGCGTCGTCCTCGGACTTGTAAAAGCCTTTGCCGAACCAGACGGTGATCGTTTTTGCTGAGCCAGCGCGGGTGCCGTGGCGTAAAGCAGCCCGACCGCTGCGACCGCGAGTGAAAGCCCACCTAACTTCTTGGATATCACGTTGTTCTCCTCGAAACGCCGGCTTATTAACCGGTTGGATAAAAGACTTAGCGCATGCCTGCGGACTGATCCAGACGGCAAACTCCAGACTTGCGTAGGGGGAGGGGATGTTTGTGGCGGCATTGCGAGCAAAGTGGCTTGTCTGTCGTAGTTGAATGAGCGAAGGCGGAAGCGATCCAGACTATCGCCACACAAAAACTGTCATGCTTCGCGAAAGCGGGGCATCCAGTACGCCGCGGCCCATCGATTCAATCACTGACGTCTCTGGAATACTGGGTCGTCCGCCGGAGCCTGTCATCGGGCGGCCATTCGGCCGACCCGGTCGCGGACGACGACACTGAATATGCGTCCGCATTCTCGCGGCGCGAAGCGCCCGAAGGTTTGCATCGTCGGTGCCCTCGAAAATCAAACCACAGGTGCGCCGGAACACCTGGCGAAGGCGTTTAAGCGCGCGCGTCTGCGCGGCTAGTGCCCGCTCACGGAAGACCGCCCTGCGATCACATCACACGCCCGACGCTGCCGCGTCCACCGCATCTCATCTCCGCACCGTCCGGTCAGTCAGATAGCATAGGTGCCGAGCGCGCACACGACAGGGCAGGTGAGGACCACATAAAGGAAATCACATCAGCGATGGGCAAGATCCACCATCGCGCGATGATTGACAGGTAGGCCCAAGACGGTCGGAGCATGATGAATGAGATTGTCCGCGTGCTTTAAGCCGGGTGGCAGAGCGGCGCTCGTTGTCGGGAATCCGCCCGTACTAATCGCATTTCAGCAACAGCCGCCCGTTCAAAACGAATTCGCCAACTCGATCTCGGCCTTCAGCGTCGCAATCCGCCGCTCGGCCTCTCTTGCCGTCAGGTTCTTCTCGAACAGTTTTGGCTGGTAGGCCTCGGCGCTGAGCGTGCGCAGGGTCGCCAATTGGCGCGGCGTCATCGGCGCGTCTACCTGGTCGGGGAGGCGGGACATCGGGACTCCAAAGATTCTTTGCTTCCATTCGCAGTCTTAACTTGAAATTTGTTCTTTATTTGTTCTTATAGGGTTCAACCCGTCCCGAGGTGGCCCATGGACAACAAATTGAGTGAAATTCGCAGAAAAATCAGGCTCTTACGTGCCGAGATGCTGAGTGCGGAGGATAACATTCGCAAACAGATCAACCGGGACGAGGATTGCTCGGAAGCTGCTGTTCATCTGATGGCGATGCGGGTGGTCATGCTCGGTCTCATCGGTGAGCGGAACCGGCTTGGCGGAGAAGAGCGGCTGCTCAATATCGATGAGCGGCTGAAGCTGGATTGCCGCGCTGTGAGCAGGAAGCCCGCGAACAGGGCGCTTAACGGGACGCTCGGCCGCCGTGAGCGATGACCGGGTCCAAACCCTTCGCAGGCAGATTGTCGAACTGGACTCGGTTGCCCGCCAGCTCAATCAAGCCGGACTAGACAGCGCGAGGGCGCAGCTCCTGCTCTCACGCAAGCGGGCAGAGCTCGAAGACTTGATGAACAGAGGCCAGCGATGTCAGGACCGCTCAAATGGTACGACCGCAGCGCGGATAACCCGCCATGGATAAAAGCCCTGGCGGAGGTTCGGATCAGGGCGACGCGGGGATTGCGCTTCGCTCGATCCGGGCTACGCTTTCTTCGAGCAATAATTTTCAGTCGTCCCTGCGCGCCGTGCGCAATTGCCCACCAGGCAGGAACGACAGCTCGTAGCCTGGATGGAGCGAAGCGAAATCCAGGGGCAGCGCGCACGGTTGCGGCGCAACAGATTGAGCAAGCGGCTCGACACGCCGTAATGATGAGACTGCGTGTGTTGACTTTCCGGCGCAATCTCAAAATACTTGGCTTAAAATCTTGTCTGAAAAAACAAAGCCAGTCGGAAAACGACGGTTCAGTGGGGAGGATATGATGCCGACTTCACGCAGAACGCTGCTCAAGAGTTCCGCGGCTGCGGCCGCCGCCTTCAGCCTCGATTGGACGCGCGCCCAGGCGCAAGCCGAAGGCGGTACGCATCGGCGTGATCTACGACCCTGACCGGTCCGTTTGCTGCGGGCGGCTCGGTTGCGTCCTCGATCGGCGCGCAGATCGCGATCGATCTTGTCAATGAGAAGGGCGGCATCGGTGACAAGTACAAGGTCTCCGCCGTCTCCGCCGATTCACAGAGCAAGCCCGAGGTGGCGATCAACGAGGCCGTGCGCCTGATCGACCAGGAGAAGGTCGACATCATCAACGGCGTTTATGCGAGTTCGCACGCGGTCCCGCTCGCGGCCAAGGTCGAGCAGCAGAAAAAGATCCTCTGGATCACGACCGCGGTTTCGACCGCCGTGTTCAAGGACAAGAACCTGCAATATGTCTTCCGCGCGCAAATTCATTCCGATCAGTACGGCCAGGCTTTTGCGAGCTTCATCACCGAACACGCCAAGGCGAAGCTCGGCATGGAGCCCAAGGACGTCAAGGCGGTGCTGATCCACGAAGACGGCCCCTATGGCGTTGGCGTTGCTGCCGCCGACGAGGCCTATGCGAAGCAGGCGGGGCTTCAGGTGGTGCTGAAGAGGGCTATTCAGCCTCTGCTCCGGACCTTTCCGTGCTGGTGACCAAGATCAAGCGCGCCAGACCCGATGTGATTTCGCACGCGGGATACAACCCCGATATCACCCTGTTCCTGCGCCAGGCGCGCGAGAACGGCCTTCGCTTCAAGATGCTGTTCGGCGCCGGCGCGGGCTACAGCCAGCTCGACAAGTTGCGCGCGACGTTCGCCGCCGACATCGACCATTTCTGCAACATCGATCCGGTGCCTGCGCAACTGCTCGATCCAGCGAAACTCGCGCCGGGGATCGGCGATCTCACCAGGACCATGGTGGAGCGTTACAAGGCCAAGACCGGTGCGACTGATGTTCCGCCGCATTGTTCGATGGGCTTCAATCAGACCTGGGTCCTGCTCAACAACGTGCTGCCCGTCGCCAAGGAGAAATACGGCAGCTTCGATCCCGAAGCCATTCGCAAGGCGGCGCTCGACGTCGACATCCCGCCGGGCGGCACGATCCAGGGCTATGGCGTAAAATTCTATCCGCCCGGCACGCCGCTCTCCGGCCAGAACGAGCGCTCGACACCGGTCGTGATGCAAAATGCCGGCGAACATATCGCAGTGGTCTGGCCAACCAGCATCAGGACGCAGGACCCGGTGTTCCCGCTGCCGAAATCATCGGTCTACGCCGCGTAGGGGCGTGTTTTCCTGCTCGGTGGCTTCATCCTTCGAGACGCTTGCTTCGCAAGCTCCTCGGGATGAGGTCTGATGTCCGACCCTCATGGTGAGGAGCGCGGCCACGCCGCGCGTCCTCGGACGATGCTCTGCATCGCCGATCGAACCACGAGGCCACCGGATGCGTGATCACGATTCCACGCAATTGGAAATGCTTTTGACCATCACAGCATCACGCGCCGCCCCTCTTCGGCGGCCCAATAGCCGGCATAGTTGACCTTGATCGTCTCGAAGGCCAAGGCGAGATCCGACAGCGGTGGCCTTCCGGTCGCGACGCATTCCATGAAATCCTGGATTTCCTGCAGATAGCCGCGCGTCCATTCCTCGTCGAGACAGATGTATTGCCAGCCGGTCTTCCGGTCGACCTTCTCGGTGATGTAGACGCTCGCGAGCTTCTCCTCGCTGGTCTGGTAGCTCATCATGTGCGTGTTCGGCGTGATGTTGGCGAACAGCGCGCCGCCGCTGGTATAGGTTTCGATCAGGTTGCGCACGCCGCCCACGATCATGTCGCCGGAAAACACCGTTGCCTTGGTGCCGTCGGAAAACGTGACGGTCAGCGCGCCCCAGTCCTCGACGTCGACCGGATTGGATTTGATGACGGCGCGTTCGTCCGCGCGCAGGCACGCGGTCAAATTGCCGACATCGCAGGTCACGCTGGCAACACCGATCGCCTCGCCGCGGGCCCTGGCCTCGACCTGCTTGAGATAGAGCACCGCGGAAAGCGGATGGCAGCCCATCCGGATCAGCGAGCCGCCGCCGGTCATAGCCCATTGCGCCGCGTGCGCGGCATGCGAGCCGCTGTGGCTCTCTTCGCCCTTCATGAAAAGGATCTTGTCTTTGGTCGCTTTCAGGATCTCCGCGGTCTTGGTCACCGCCGGCGCATAGATCCAGTCTTCGGCGTACATGAAGAGCTTGCCGGTCTGGCCGATGGCCGCGCGGATGCCCTCCATTTCCTCCAGCACGCGCTCGTACATCAACGCTTTCGGCACATGCTTGCCGATCGGCGCCCTGTCGCCGTCTCGTCCAAAATAGCCGGCGAACGGCTTTTCGCAGATGACATGTTTGCCTGCCTGCATCGCATCGACGATCATCGAGGCGTGCAGAGTGGGCGGCGTGCAGATGTCGATGACATCGATTTCGCCATCGGCGATCAGCTCGCGGAAGCTGTGGTGCGCGGTCGGAATCCGGTGCCTGCGCGCAAAATCGACGACGTGGTCGCCCCGCGCCGCTACAGCCCTGACTTCGACATCGACGCCGTAGACGCGCCTGTAGGCATACATGTGCAGCTCTGCAACGAAGCCGCAGCCGGCCAGCCGACCCTGATTTTCGCCATTCTCAAATGCCCTTCGGTTGTCTGGGGTGATGACCGCATTATAGCCGACGGGCAGTGGCCTGGATCAACACGCGCGACCACCGAAGATTGAATTGCTCGGATGACAAACCGGGTGTGCGGCGCTAGGCTACGGCAAGCCGAAAATAAAAATATACGGGAGGAATGGCATGCAAGACGCAGCGGTCGCAGCATCTTCTTCACGAGCAACCAGCGCAAGTACGACGCAACAGGTCGATGTCGCGGTGGTGGGTGCCGGCTTTGCCGGCCTGTATCTTCTGCATCGGTTGCGCAAGGCCGGCTTCGTCGCGATCGTGCTGGAAGAGGCCGGCGATGTCGGCGGCACCTGGTACTGGAACCGCTATCCCGGCGCACGCTGTGACATTCAGACCATCGACTACAGCTACACCTTCGATCCGGAGCTGGAGAGCGCGTGGCAATGGTCGGAGAAATACGCCACCCAGCCGGAAATCCTGCGCTACCTCGGTTTCGTGACCGAACGCTATGATCTCAGGCGCGACATCCGCTTTCACACCAAGGTCACGGCGGCGAACTGGGATCAGGCCACAGAGCGCTGGCAGCTTACGACCGACGATGGCGCGACAATATCCTGCCGCTACTACATCATGGCCACCGGCTGTCTCTCCGCGCCAAAACCGCCGGAGATCGATGGCGTCAAGGACTTCAAGGGCGAGGTCTATTTCACCGGCCGCTGGCCGCACGAAGAGGTCACGCTCGCCGGCAAGCGCGTCGCGGTCATCGGCACGGGATCATCGGGGATCCAGGCGATCCCCCTGATATCAGAGCAGGCGGCTCATCTCACCGTTTTCCAGCGCACGCCGAACTTTGCCTTGCCCGCTCACAATGGTCCTGCGCCTGCGGATCGTGCTGCCTTGCTGGAAAGCGACCGCGCGACCTACCGTGAGCAGGCCCGGTGGTCACTGGCGGGCGTACCTTGGCCGCAACAAACAGTGGTGAGCTGGCAATTGAGCGACGCCGAGCGCCGCGAGCGGTTCGAGCGGGCGTGGGCCGCCGGCGATCTCGTGTACATATTGACCCAGCTTTGGGCCGACCAGGCGGTCGACGTCGACGGCAACGCGCTGATCTGCGAACTGGTCCGCGAGAAAATCCGCACGATCGTGAAGGATCCCGAAACGGCTGAAACGCTGAGCCCCTTCGACCATCCGTTCGGCGCAAAACGTCCATGCCTCGATACCAACTACTACGCCACCTACAACCGTCCCAACGTCACGCTGGTGAATCTGCGGCAGGAGCCGATCAAACAGATCACGGCCTCCGGCATCGCGACCGACAAGCGCGCGTTCGACATCGACGTGATCGTGTTCGCCACCGGCTTCGACGCCATGACAGGTGCGATCATGGCCGTGCATCCGATCACGGGCCGCGGCGGAAAATCGCTGTCCGACGTCTGGGCCAACGGGCCGCAGACTTATCTCGGGCTCACCGTGGCTGAATTCCCGAACCTCTTCATGATCACCGGGCCCGGCAGCCCGTCCGTGCTGTCGAACATGGCGGTGTCGATCGAACAGCACGCCGATTGGGTTGTCGACCGGCTGGTGGCGATGCGGAGGCCGGCTTCACGACACTCGAGGCGACCGAAACGGCGCAGGCCGGCTGGGCGCGCCACATGGCCGACTGCGCAACGCTTACGCTGCATCGGCTGGCGAACACCTGGTACACGGGCGCCAACGTTCCCGGCAAGGCGTGGGGCGTGATGCCCTATACCGGCGGCGTCGGTCCCTATCGCAGCATCTGCAACGAGGTCGCCAGCCGCGGCATGCTCGGTTTCAGGCTCACCGGCCCCAACGGTGCAGAGCAATGCAACGACGGCGAGGTCGTCCGCCTGCAACCGGACGTGCGGCTGGTGCTCGGCATGCTGACGGAGATGAACTTGCCGCCGATCGAGTCGCTCGGGGCCCAGGGGGCGCGCGACTTCGTGACTGAATTCAACAAGGGTCGTCCTGCCGGCCGGCCGGTCGGCGAGGTCGGCGACGGCATGCTGCAGGGCGCCGATGGTCCGCTGCCCTATCGTCTCTACCGCCCGGCGACGCCAGGGCCACATCCGATCGTGGTCTATTTCCATGGCGGCGGCTGGGTGTTGGGTGATGAGCAATCCGACGATCCGTTCTGCCGTGACATGTGCCGCCGCACCGGGATGATCTTCGTCAGCGTCGGTTATCGACATGCGCCCGAGCACCGCTTCCCGGCGGCCGCGGAGGACGGCTACGCTGCGACGTGCTGGATCGCCGAGCACGCAGCCGACCTCGGCGGCAAGCCCGGACCGGTGATGGTCGCCGGCTGGAGCGCCGGCGGCAATATCGCGGCCGTCACCTGCCAACTGGTGCGCGACCGCGGTGGCCCGCAGATTTCGGGTCAGCTTCTGGTATGCCCGGTCACCGACTGCACGTTCGACCGCCAGTCCTACACCGACAATGCGACGGGCTACTTCGTGACGCGCTCGCTGATGTACTGGTTCTGGGATATCTATTGTTCGCCCGCGGACCGAACCGATCCGCGCGTCTCGCCGCTGCGCGGCAGATTAGAGAATTTGCCGCCGGCGATCGTGGCGACCTGCGAGTTCGATCCGCTGCGTGACGAGGGTATCGCTTACGCGGAAGCGCTTGCGGCCGTAGGCGTGCCGGTCGAGCAACTAAAGGCCCGCGGCCACTTCCACTCGTCCCTTATGATGGTCGACGTGGTGATCACCGGTGTCGGCGCACGCGCGCAAATGGCGAACGCGTTGCGCCGATTCGCCGGGCTCTCGGAGAACAAACACGAGAGCGTCGGACCAGATTTGAGTGCCCTGCCGCGCGAAATAGATGCGGCTGCAGAGTGAGGGCGCGCAGGGCGGATCGTTGATCCGCCGCTATAAGAGTCGCAATCGCGGATCAGCAGGTAGCCCGCACGAGCCAACGGGTCGCGCGCAAACGCACTCGCTTTGCTCGCGGAATTTGTCACGGTGACGCAGGGACCCATACGCTGTGCCGTTCGTAGCTCGGATGGAGCGCAGCGAAATCCGGGAAAGTGCAAGCGGTGCGAGCGGTCCCGGATTGCGCTTCGCTCCATCCGGGCTACGGACCTACGGCTTTAACAACCAAGTCCCATGGTTGGGGCCCCTGCGCCCCGTGCGCAATTGCGCACTAGCAGGGACGCCATCGCTGCTTCGACCGAAATAGTAAAAACTAGTTCGCCTTCGGAGCCCCGGCCGGCGCATTCGCTGGCGCCGGCACCGCAGCCTCTGGCCTTGCACCGCCACCGGTAAACCGCTCGATCACCGAGCGTACCGCGTCGCGCGTCTTGCGATCCTTTACCGCGTCGAGCAGCGGGGCGGCGCCCGGCGAGCGGCGGATCAGGCTTTCGGGATCGGGAAACACCAGCGGATCGTCCCACGGGCCCTGCACCACGAAAGGCAGGTCGAAGCCGGGCGGGGCGTTCGGGGCCGAGGTCAGGCTGGCGACGCCCTTGAGGTCGTATTCGCGCGACGGCACCGAGGCGGTGCCGGTCAGCGTGATGCGCGACCCCGGCTCTCGACGCGGATATCTTCCGCGGTGGCGACGCCGTCGTTGAACTTCACCGAAACCGTCAGATTGTCGTAAGGCGTCGAACCAGAGCGGAAATTGCCGCCGCCGGACAGCGGCCGGCGCTCCAGCCGCTTCAGCAATTGCTCGACATTGAACCCTGCGATCGCGCCGTCATGACCGGTCAGCGTGGCGGTGCCGTCGAGCGAGGAGGCGAGCCCGAACGGACTTGCGCCTGATGCCACCAGCGAGAGGTTGAGATTACCGCGGCCGGACAGCTTGCTGATGCCGAACAATTCGCTGGCGCAGGCCTGCAGGTCGACGTCGGTGAACTGGAGCTGCGCCTTGACGTCTGCCACCGCGTCAGAGCGCGCGATTCCGAACGAACCCTTGGCGATGCCGCCATACACCTGCGCCTCGCCGACCGAGAGCGCCAGCGCACCGCCGCGCAGGTTGGCGCCGAAGGCGGTGCGGCCGAGTTTGGTCGCGCCGACGGTGACCTTCGCCGCCGACAGGCGCATGTCGAGGTCGGTGGTGGAGAGCGACGAGAGGTCGAACAATTGCCGGTTCCAGTCGCGCGCGCCGCTGGCGAGCAGGCGGACGGTCGAGATGTAGGGCGTGAAATCGAGGTTGCCTGCGGCCAGCGTCGCCTGCAGCATCTGGCGGCCGTTGTTGGCGACGGTCATCACGCCCTCGGCGACGTTGCCGTCGAGTTCGACATTTACATTGGTCAATGCGATCGAGGCGCCGACGACATTGGCGCGGGCTTTCAGCGCGAACCGGCCGAACCCGCCACTGCCGGGCGGCGGCTGTCCCGCCCAGCGCAGCGCGCGTTGCGCAGCGACGGGCTGTCGACCGTGACGGTGCCTTCCATCATCAGGCTGGTGCGGTTGGCGACCGAGCCGTCGAAGGCCAGTTTCACCGGCGCTGAGACCAGCCGCGCCTTTAACCCGGAGCGATCGCCCGACAGCATCGCCACGAAGTCGCTGGCTGAGATCGAGCCGTCGACGCGTTCACCGCGCCAGTCGAACTGTCCGGTCGCCGCGAACGAGCGCGAGATCGACGGCCAGGCCAGCGAGAGATCGATGTCGGCGAGCCGTTCGGAGACGTGGTTGGTGGCGTCCTCATATTTGAGCACGCCGTCCTGAATCCGGATTTCCGAAAACGACACCTGGTTCTCGGCGCCGGGCTTCATGGTGCGCGCGATTCGTTCGACGAACGGCGTCCAGTTGCTCTCGCCATCGCGGTCCCTGACCACGTGAATATGCGGCCGCAACATCATGACGTCGGCGATTTCGAAGCGGCGCAGCAGCAACGGCAGCAGCCGCAAATTCGCGGTCAGCACGTCGACCTGCAGCGCCGGGTCGGTGGTGCCGCCGCCCTTCAGGCCGACATTGTGAAAGGAAACGTAGCTGCCGGGGAATACCGAAACGTCGATCGAGCCTGCGACCACCAGATCGAGCCCAGTCACCGCGCGGATCTGCGCCTCGACCGCCTGGCGCAGCGCGTCCCGGTTGAGGAACCAGGACGTGCCGATCAGGCCGATCAAAGCCACGCTGAACAACGCCGCAACCGGCATCCCCAGGCGCTTCATTCCTTGGGCCATCGTCAATGACATATCCGGATCTGACTAAACCGAACTCGGGTTGAGATTTAAGGTCTTGATTAGGGCAGGCCGCGCATCGGTAAGCCCGTGCCAACCCACGCAACTTGAAGGGTTTTCTTGACGCTTTCAAGGCCGTAGGGGCCCGGGGGCGGGGTCCGGCGGACCTAATCCCCCGTCATTGACGCACCGCGAAGAATTCGCCTAATAATCCCGATAATGCCGGCCTTCAGCCGCTCCCTCCATCAGGTCAATTTTCCATGAAAAAGGTTTACCCTGACGCCAAATCGGCACTCGATGGCGTTCTCAAGGACGGCATGATGATCATGTCGGGCGGTTTCGGTCTGTGCGGTATTGCCGAGACCCTGTCGGACGCGATCCGCGATTCCGGCGTCAAGAATTTGACGGTCGTCTCCAACAATGCAGGCGTCGACGGCATCGGCCTCTCCCGGCTGCTGGAGACGCGGCAGATCAGGAAGATGATCTCGTCCTATGTCGGCGAGAACAAGCTGTTCGCGCAGCAATACCTCGCCGGCGAACTGGAACTTGAGTTCAATCCGCAGGGCACGCTGGCCGAGCGCATCCGTGCCGGCGGCGCCGGTATCCCGGCCTTCTACACCAAGACCGGCGTCGGCACCTTGATCGCCGAAGGCAAGGAAGTGAAGGAATTCGACGGCGAAAAATACATCATGGAGCGCGGCCTGTTCGCTGATCTGGCCATCGTCCATGCCTGGAAGGGCGACACCGCCGGCAACCTCGTCTACCGCAAGACCGCACGGAACTTTAACCCGATGATGGCAACGGCTGCGAAGATCACCATTGCCGAGGTCGAACACCTGGTTCCGGCCGGCGAGATTGATCCGGACCACATCCATACACCCGGCATTTTCGTCAAGCGCATCGTCGAAGTGGGCACGGCCAAGAAGCGGATCGAGTTCCGCAACACCCGCCCGCGCCCCGCCGCCTAAGCAACTCAAAGCAGGAGAGTCCCATGGCCTGGACCCGTGAACAGATGGCCGCTCGTGCCGCGAAAGAGTTGCGCGACGGCTACTACGTCAATCTCGGCATCGGCATTCCGACGCTGGTCTCGAACTACATCCCCGACGGTATCGACGTCGTCCTGCAGAGCGAGAACGGCATGCTCGGCATGGGCCCGTTCCCTTATGAGGATGAGGTGGACGCCGACCTCATCAACGCCGGCAAGCAGACGGTCAGCGAACTGCCGTCGACCAGCTATTTTCCTCGGCCGACTCCTTCGGTATGGTGCGCGGCGGCCATATCGATCTCTCGATCCTTGGCGCAATGCAGGTGGCGCAGAACGGCGATCTCGCCAACTGGATGATCCCCGGCAAGATGGTGAAGGGCATGGGCGGCGCGATGGACCTCGTCGCCGGCGTCAAGCGCGTCGTCGTTGTCATGGAGCATTCCGCCAAGGACGGCCCGAAGCTTCTGAAGACGTGCAATCTGCCGCTGACGGGCGAAAAGGTCGTCGACATGGTGGTGACCGATCTCGCGGTATTCACCATCGACAAGCACGGCAAGGACGGCATGGCGCTGATCGAACTCGCCGACGGCGTCACGCTGGACGAGGTGAAGTCGAAGACCGAAGCCGAATTCCGCGTCGCGCTGAAGAACGCTTAAAGGAGCGCTCGATGGGGCGGTCGCAGCCCGCCATCCGCCCCGCGCGCGCCGAAGACGCAAGCTTCATTGCCCGAAACATCCTGGCGTCGCAGCGGGGTCCGCTGCCGCGCGGCTGGTTCGACATCGCGCTCGGCTGGCCGGAGCCGCAATGCCTGGCCTTTGTCGAACGGGTTGCGACTACGCAAGCGCAGTCGTGGTGGCACGTCTCGCAATTCATCATCGCCGAAGTCGAGGGAAATCCGGCGGCCTCGCTGTGCGCCCTGCCCGCGTCCGGCACGCGCGCCGCCGTGCGGGCGGCGATCGAGGCCGCGGCGAACGAATCGGGCTCGACCCATCGGAAGTGATGGCGATCTTCCGGCGCGGCGCCTACGCGGCGAATTGCTGGGTTCAGGGCGGCGAGGGCGACTGGCTGATCGAACATGTCGCCACGCTGCCGGAATATCGCGGGCGAGGGCTGGTGCAGGCCCTGATCGATCACGCCCTGGAAGCCGGCAGGACCGCGGGCTTCAAGCGGGCCTCGATCTCGTTCCTGATCGGCAACGAGGCGGCGGAACGATGCTACGCCAAGGCAGGTTTCGGCTTTGCCGAAGAAAAATGCGATCCCGCATTTGAAGCGATCACGGGCGCGCCCGGCTTCCGCCGCTTCGCGCGCGGGATCTAAGGCCGCCAGAGACATAGAGATCCTCTCTATCGTCGTCCCTGCGAACGCAGGGACCCATACTCCGCGGCTTTTCATTTTGGCGCAGGGGCCAGTTGCCTTCGTAACAACAACGGCCGGTGGTTATGGGCCCCTGCGTTCGCCGGGACGACGAAAATCCAGCCCTGTTGTTGCTCAACCTACGCCGGCCCTGCCGGCACGTCCGAAAACCGCGTCAGCCACGCCACCGGACCGATGCTGGCGGCGACGATCAGCAAAGCCGCGAGCGCGCCTTCCTCGAAACTGCCGCGGCTGGCGTACTGGTAGATCGAGGTCGCCAGCGTTTCGACGTTCAGCGGCCGCAGCAAGAGCGTCGCCGGCAATTCCTTCAGGCAATCCACGAACACCACGATGACCGCGCCCAGCATCGCGGGGCGCAGCAGCGGCAGATGGATCAGCCGCATCGTGGTGGACTGGGCGGCGCCAGCCGCACGCGCGCTGTCGTCGTAGTCGCGTGGAATTCGCTCGAAGCCTGCCTTGATGAAGCCGGTCGGCACCGCCAGAAACCGGATCACATAGGCGATGACCACGGCGGCGCCGGAGCCGATCAGGATCAGTCCCGGCAGCGAATTTCCGAGCCAACCGGCGAACGCGTTCAACCCGTTGTCGATGGCGAGCAGGGGCGTGAGCAGGCCGAGCGCCAGTACCAGCCCGGGCAGCGTGTAGCCGGTTTGCGCGATGTTCATCGCGACGAAGCGCAGCTTGTTCGGCCGCCAGCGCCAGGCCAGAATGGTGGCAAAGCCGAGCAGCAGCGCGGTCAGCGTGGCAAGGCTCGCAAAGGCGACCGAGTTGAAGGCATCGCGCCACAACGCCACGTCGAAATTCTCGAACAGCCCGCGCTTGAAGCTCTGCTGCATCAGAAACAGCAGCGGCACGAAAAATCCCAGCGATACCGGCAGCAGGCAGGCCGCGAATGCGAAACCGCCCCGCATGCCGGTGAGCGGGGTCCGCTGCGTCAGCCGCGGGCTTTCGGCGGAAAATTCCGTCGTGACATTGCGGCGGCCGTAACGCTCGATGGCGATCAGGCCCGCCACGATCGCCAGCATGAAACAGGAAAGCTGCGCGGCGCCGGCGAGGCTTCCGCGATTGAGCCAGGTGGTGAAGACTGAGACCGTGAGCGTGCGGACGCCGAGATATTCGCTGGCGCCGATATCATTCAAGGTTTCCAGCGACACCAGCGCGACGCCGACCGCGAGCGCCGGCCGCGCCATCGGCAGCGAGATACGCCAGAAGATGGTCCAGCGGCTGGCGCCCAGCGTTTTGGCGGCTTCCGCGAACTCGGCGCTCTGGAACTGGAACATCGTGCGCGCCGAAAGATAGACATAGGGATAGAGCACCAGCGCGATCACGATGATTGCGCCGGGCAGTGAGCGCAGATTTGGGAGCAGGCGCACGACGTCGTGCAGCGGAAACCAGACCGCGAGCGCGCGATGGACCAAGCCCAACGGCTCGAACAGGTCGACATAGACATAGGCGGCGAGGTAGGTGGGTATCGCCAGCGGCAGCGGCACCAGCCAGAGCAACATGCGGCGGCCGCGAAATTCATGCAGCGAGATCGCCCACGCCGTGCCGGTGCCGATTGCGAGCGACAGGGCGCCGACACCAACCAGCAGCAGCGCGGTATCGAGAAGCGTCAACGGCAGAACGTAGTCGATGAGGTGCTGCCAGACATCAGGCGCAGGCTGCATCGCCAGCACGACGATCGAGATAACCGGGCCCGCGACCAGGATCGCAGTCCCTGCCGCCATCGCTGCCGCGATCCGTCCGGCGTGCGTGCTTCGGTTCACGCCGGCTCACGTCTGCATGAAGCGGGAAGCCCATGCAGCATTATCCCTCTCCCATCACGGGAGAGGGCTTTTTTGAGGAAATTCCTTCGCGCGTGGGTACGATCAATTATCGAACCCGACCTTGTCCACCAGTGTCGACGCGGCCTTGCGGTTTGCGGCGATCTTGGCGATCGGCATCGGATCGGCATTGAGCTTGCCATAACCCGCAATGGTCGGGTTGACGGCGACGCCGGCGCGAACCGGATATTCGTAGTTGGAGTCAGCATAGATCTGCTGCGCCTTTTCGCCGGCAAGCCATTCGATCAGTTTCACGCCATTGGCCTTGTTGGGCGCATGCTTCGCCAGCAGCACGCCCGAGAGATTGACGTGGGTGCCGCCGCCTTCGAAGGTCGGCAGGATCACCTTGGTGGCTTCCGCCCACGGCTTCTTGTCGGGATCGTTATTCATCATCAGCGCCCAGTAATAGGTGTTGCCGATGCCAATATCGCACTTGCCGGCCGCGACGTCGCGCGCGGCTTCGCGGTCGCCGCCGGAAGGCTTCTGCGCCAGATTGGCCTTCACGCCGCGCAGCCATTCCTCAGCCTTGGCCTCGCCGTACTTAGCCGTGTAGGCCGCGAACAGGCCGTTGTTGTAGATGTGCTGGCCGGAGCGCATGCAGATCTTGCCCTTCCACTTGGGGTCGGCGAGTTCTTCGTACGTGATCTTGTCCTGCTTGACGCGATCCTTCGAGGCGTAGATCACGCGCGCGCGCATGGAAATGCCGGCCCAGTGGCCGTCCGGATCGCGATATTGCGCCGGTACGATCTCGTCGATCACCACCGACTTGATCGGCTGGGTAACGTCGGCCTTCACGGCCTCATCGATGCGGCCGATATCGACCGTCAGCAGCACGTCGGCCGGGCTGTTGGCGCCTTCCGCCTTCATGCGCTGCTCAAGCCCCGAACTCGCCGAGACGACGTTGACCTTGATGCCGGTGTCCTTGGTAAAGGCGTCAAACAGCGGCTGAATCAGCTTGGTTTCGCGATAGGTGTAGACGTTGACTTCGCCGCTATCGGCTGAGGCCGTCGAGACGATAGGCGCGGTGAGGCAAAGTACCGCCGCGGTTGCGGCGTAGGCGCGAAATTTCATCATGAAGGCTGCTCCGGCGGAGGTGGTGAATATGCCGGTTTCAGTAGCGCAGCCGTTGCCTTGCAGGGAGAGACGGGGTGTCGCGAACGCCTCGATTTAGAGCGATTCCAACGCTGCTGTTTAGAGGGATTCCAAAACACGGCGGGCATTTTTTGGCAGTGGCCGCAGGGTACCGTTTGATCCTGGCATCCTTCCTGCTCTGTCTCCAGCGCCCCTGCTTGAGCCGGTATCCACCACGCCTGAAAGCGCTATGGTTCAAGCCAGACGGAGGAAGGCTGATGCGCGCGGTTCTGGACTATTGCACCGGAGGAAATCGTCGAGAGGCGCCCGCAGGCGCGCTCGTGCTGCATGAGGGCAGCAAGACCGGACACCTGTTTGTCCTGCTTGAAGGACGGCTGGAGGTGATCAAGGGCGATGCCGTCGTCGCCGTCCTGACCGAGCCGGGGGCCGTGCTCGGAGAAATGTCGGTACTACTTGATCAGCCGCATACGGCAACAGTGCGCGCCGCATCCGATTCGGTGATTTACGAGTTCGACGATGCCGCGGCGTTCCTGCGCGACCAGCCGGCGGTGGCGCTATTGATTGCGCGGTTGCTGGCGCAACGCCTCAATGTCGCGACCACCTATCTTGCCGACCTCATGCATCAATACGCCGGTCACGACAATCATTTGTCGATGGTCGGCGAACTCCTGCAGAGCATGATCAACCTGCCGCCGATGCAGGTTTCGCCAGGCTCGGATCGGCAATCCGACCCAAGGATTTGAGCCAGGGCGGCGGATTCTGAATCGGGGCTGCCGGCCGCAGCAACGGCGCGCGCAGGTCGATACATTGCTCCTCGCCGGCCGCAAGCCAGAAGGCCGCCCCCTCATCGAGGTCGAGCACGATACAGACCGGCGGACGGCCGTGCTGCAGGCCGGTGTTGAACACCCAGGTCGTGCCAAGCCGGTCGAACCAGGAGCCGTCGGCGATGAAAGGTGACTGATGCACATGGCCCGAGATCACAATCGACGGCTGGTAGTCCTTGATCCACTGCACGAGCTCGACGTCGCCGAAGAACCGCTTGCCGCCCCAACTGGTCGGGGAATTGGCCGGCGGCGCGTGATGCACCCAGATCCAGCGCTGCGGCCGTTCTGCCGCGGCGTCGCGAAGCTGGGCTTCGATGCGGCTCTTGACCAATGGCCCGTCCCACCAGGGACACACGGTGAAAAGCGTGTCCGATATGGTGAGGCTGTCGCCATCGCAGGCAATGCCGAGTTCGCGGACGTCGCCGATCCAGCGCGCGATCTTCTCGCCCTCCGGGCTGCGTTCGTCGAGGTCGTGATTGCCCGAACAGAGGATGACGCGGGTGAGACCGGACAGCAGCGCAAGATATTTCTTCACGACAAGAATCTGGGCGCGGAAATCGACCGACGATCCGATGTCGAGGGCGTCGCCGGCGAAAATGACGACGTCGAATTCTGGCGCGGCCGCGAGCAGCCAGTCGAACTGCGGCAACGAATAATGCAAATCTGCAACGACAAGGCAGCGCATAATCGACTAATCCCAATATGCTCAAGAAATGAGCGCCCAAGCGCCGATGCATTCAAACAGATTGGTTTCGAGCAAAAATTATGCCGCTTGGGACGTGAGGTCGCGCGACATCCTCGCAAAGGGCTCGTGGGCCCCTTAGTGGCGGAGGCTCTTTTTCGCGGAGGCGCCCAGCGATTGCATGTGAACGGCCAGTTGCTGCGCGCAAACCCTGAGAGGCGCGGTGTCTTGTTTCGCCTTGGCTTGCGCTATGGCGCCTGAATAGGAAGCTATGACGAACGTGGCCAAGGCCTCGGGATCAGGAATCTGAAGACCTTCGGTTGCGATGTCTGCACGGACCTTGTCCGCAATGACCTCTCGCCAGCTCCGGTAGACCGCATCGATCGCATCGCGGAATTCCGCATCCGCAAGCGAGAGCTCCAGCGCCAAATTGTTCAGCGGGCACCCCATGATGGGGCTGTAGCGATCCAATGCGGACGCGATCTGCTCAAACGCCGTCTGTATTCCCTCTGCCGCGCAACGTGCCGATCTGACAGGCTCCATCCAGTTCTTCTCGACGGCGTCCGCGACGCGCTCCTGGATGACGGCAAGCGCGAGAGCTTTCTTCGTGGGGAAGTGATGGTGGAGGGCTCCGCCGGTGATGCCCGCCGCGCGAACAATGTCGTGTGTGCTCGTCGAGTGGTAGCCGCGCTGTTGAAAGGCTTCGGCCGTCGCGTCCAATACGCGTCTTCTGACCCCGGCAGGATCGTTTGCCCGCGAGCGACCACTGGCTGGCTTCTTGGTCATGGCGGCTCCGAGTCGCGCTGCCCCAGCAACGTCACGGCACGTCTAGCATATTGACAAAACCGGGCAACCGGTTTGTAATAAAAGAGGTCAACCGGTTTGTTTTGATTGGAAGCCAAAGTACCGGAAGCCAAAGTGGAGACGCGTCCGATGAAGTCAGCACAACAAGCAGAACCTGGCGTCGCGCTGGATCAGCCCTGCAGCCCCATCGTCGATTTACGGCAGTACACGTTATTTCCGGAAACGCGGGATGCCTTCATCGAACTCTTTGACCGCGAATTCGTCGAGACACAGGAGGCGGTTGGAATAAGGGTCATCGGCCAGTTCCGGGACCTTGGCGATCCGAACCGCTTCGTGTGGATGAGAGGCTTTGCCGACATGCCGTCGCGCGAACGGGCCCTGACCGCGTTCTATGTCCACGGCGCCGCCTGGAAAGCGCATTCGGAAACTGCCAGAGCGATGATGATCGATAGTACCGATGCGCTTCTGCTTCATCCGGTGCGTGCGAATGAAGGTTTCAAGCTCGATCCCCCGAGCCGCCGTCCTACCCTTGAATCGGCACCGCCTGCCGGGTTGATCGTTGCTACCGTTTACTCGTTGAACGATGCACCGAACGCCGGCTTCACCGCATTCTTTGAGGATGTCGCAACACCTCAACTGATCAATGCCGGCGCATCCATGCTGCCCTCGTTCGAGACCGAACCAAGCCCGAACAACTTTCCGCGTCTGCCGCTGCGAGAAGGCGAGAATATACTCGTGTCGTTCTGCGGCTTTGAAAGCCTCTCCAGATATCACGACCACATGACCGCGCTAGGCCGAAACCAGCGCTGGCGCGGCGAGGTAGCTCCCGCATTGAGGCAGCTTGTTCGTGGACGCCCTCAAACCCTGAGATTGGTCCCGACTTCGCGCTCGCAATTGCGTGCGTGAACCCCGGCTGGCAGGAGAGATCGATGCAAGGCAATGTTGAGCCCGGCCACGAAGGCGTTCAAGAAAACAGCCGGAAGATTCGGCTGCTTTCCGGTCCCCTGAGCATGTTCGGCGCCAAGGTGCAGATCGCGGCGCACGAGAAGGACATCGACTTCGAACTGATCATGGTCCCCTTCAACATGAAGGATGGTTACGCGCCAAAGCATCCGGAGGTGTTGCGTATCAATCCAAAGCGACAGGTTCCGGTCTTGATCGACCGCGATCTCGAGATATTCGATTCCACCCAAATTTTCGAGTATCTCGAAGACATCATGCCGCTTCCGGCCCTGTGGCCCAAGGACCCTCAGGCACGGGCTCAAGCGCGCAGGCTCGAACACGAATCCGACGAGGTGCTCTTCCCCCACATCATCAAATTGATGCACCTCTGGAAGACGCCGCTCGATCCTGCTGCGGAAGTGGCACGCGAGGGCGCCGCCGCCTACTATCGAAGAATGGAAAGTATTCTTGCGGATCGGGAGTTTCTTGCCGGCAGGTATTCGTTCGCGGACATCGCCTTCTATATGGCCCAGCTGTTCGGCGCCCGGATGGGCGCCGATCTGACCGGCGAAACCCCGGCGCTTCTTCAATGGCGGCAGCGCATGACGGCAAGACCCGCTGTCAACAAGGTCGTTACGCCGATGGCTGAGTATTTGCGCGCGGAGGGTCTCGGCGTTCCTGCTTTTCTTGACGCGAGAAGTGCGCAACAGGGAGGAGCCGACGATGCCGATCGACGATTTGTCTGAAGACGCAGTTCGGAGCGCGCTCGCACATTATCAGACCTTGTTTGAACGGGCGGATGTCGAGAGGATTCTCGAGGACTTCGACGACAATGTCCGTGTCCGATACGCCTCGTTTCCGCCGTTCACCGGCAAAAGCAAATTGCGCGAAATGCTGCAGCGACGGTTCGCAACCATGCGCGATTACCGGCTTACGAAGACGCTGGAATTCGTCAGCGCTCCGCGGTTCGCTGCTTCATGGACGGGTTCATGGATCGATGCGGCAACGGGAGTCAGGATGGAGTTGTACGGCCTCGAAGTTCTGACCGTGGCAAACGGCAGATTTTCGGAATGGTCGGCCAGCGTATCGAGCTGGCGCGCCGGAGAGCCCGTGCACGTTTGAAATCGGAAATACCTCTCGACGAACGATCCGATGTCGCGTGCGTCGCTGGCGAAGATCACCAGATCGAATGCGGGCGCCACCGCCAGCCGCCGTTCGGCGCGCCGGATATTATCGGTCAACGCGTGAGGGCAAAATCTACCGGCGCGGTGTTACCGCCGCTGATGATGACAGCGACCCGTTCGCCGGTGGCGGGCTGGTAGGCACCGGACAATATCGCAGCAAAGGCTGCTGCGCCGCCGGGCTCGGCCACAATGCGCAAGGCGCGCCACAGCGTCGCCTGCGCGTTGGCGATCGCGGTGTCGGAAACCAGCACCGTTTGCGGCGCATAGTTCCGAACGATAGGAAATACCCGGTCGCCGACGCGCCGCGGCGCCAGCGAATCGGCCGCCAGCCCGCCGGCCTCGGCATCGACGGGATGTCCGGCCTCCAGCGCTCTGCTCAATGTTGGTGAAGCAAATGGCTCGACGCCGATGACCTTGATGCGGCCTGCGAACCAGGCGGCGATGCCGGCGACCAGCCCGCCGCCGCCCACAGACACGAGAACCGTATCGACATCTGGCGCCTGCTCGGCGAGTTCGAGGCCGGTCGTTCCCTGTCCCATGATGGTTTCGTTCTGATCGAAGGCCGGCAACGGCAGGGCGCCGGTTCGTTGCGCCCATGTCTCGCTGGCCGCGAGCGCATCGGCATAGCGGTCGCCCTCGATCGCAAGGTCCGCGCCATAATCGCGGATGCGCTGTACCTTGGCCGGTGAAGAGACGCTTGGGACGAATATCTTGGCCGGCTTCCCAAGCTTCATCGCGGCATAGGCGACAGCCGCGCCATGGTTGCCTCCCGATGCCGCGACCACGCCGGCCTTCGGCACGTCGCGGGTCAGCAAATTGGCGAACGCGCCGCGCGCTTTGAACGAACCGGAGTGTTGCATAAGCTCGAGCTTGAGCGTCAGCGTATGGGCGGGAAGGCCAAACTCGGCTCCATCGACTTCGATGACCGGCGTTCGCCGGATGAAGGGCCGAACGAGCCTCTCGCATTGTGCGATCATTTGTGAAGTCACAGCATCTTCTGGCGCGTTCATTCGCAGGCACTCCGGCTTATTGACAAGAATTAGCCATTTAGCTAATTAGCAATATGGCTGTTTTGGAGGATGACGTCGAGTCGGCTTTTCGCGCGCTTGCCAGCGACCGGCGGCTCTTGATCCTGGAATGGCTGAAGCGCCCAAGAGCGCATTTCCGCCCCCAGGTCGACGGCGATCTTGTCAAGGACGGCGTCTGCGGGGTGCTGATTGCCAAGAAACTCGGCGTCAGCCAGCCCACCGTGAGCGAGCATCTGAAGATATTGTCTCAAGCCGGGCTGTTAACCGCTAAGCGCGTCAAGCAGTGGACGTTCTACAAGCGCGACGAGACGCGCATCGCCAAGCTGAAAGCGGCAATGCTGGCAAGGATCTGAACTACAGCGTCAGGCCCGCGCCACCACGCGCGGGAATACCACCTCGATCAGCGTGCCGGAACGGCCGCCGGTCTTGATCCGGAATTTGGCGCGGTTGGCTTCGACCAGGGCTTTCGTCAGCGACAGGCTGACGCCCGAACTTTCCGACTGATCCGACGGCGCCGTCGTCCGGAACGGCTCGAGGGCGGCCGCGACCTCATTGTCGTTGAGCCCGTGGCCGGTGTCGCGGACCCGCAGCATCACCTCGCCGAAATCGGACAAGGCGGTGGAGACGATGACCTGGCCGCCGGCATTGGCGAGATGGATCGAGTTGCCGATCAGGTTCAGCGTGATCTGGCGCAGCGCTCGCGCGTCCGCAATGACCGGCGGCAGCGTATGCGCCAGCGAGGTGCGGATGATGATGCGTTCGCGGTTGGCTTGCGGCTGCATGACAGCGACGCAGCTCTCGACCAGCTCGTTGAGATTCTGGGGGGTGAAAGCCAGATCGAGCTTGCCGGATTCGATCTGGCTGAGATCGAGCAGGTCGTTGATGATGGCGATCACGCGCTCGCCGGAAGCGCGGATGTCCTTCATGTATTCGCGGTAGCGCTCGTTGCCGAGTGCGCCGAAACGCTCGCCGATCATCACTTCCGCAAAGCCGATAATGGCGTTCAACGGCGTTCGCACCTCATGGCTGATCCGGGCCAGCACGTCGGCCTTGGCGCCGGCAGCGCGATCGGCCATCCGCCGCGCCTCGCGCAGTTCGCTTTCGTTCTTCCTGACCTGCGACAGGTCGCGGAACACTGCGAAGAAGTTCGGGCCGTCGGTGCGGGTGCGGCCCATGGTCATCGACAGCGGGATCATGCCGCCCTTGCTTTCGCGGCCCAGCACCTCGCGGCCGTGGTCGAGCAGGCTGGCGACGCCGGCGGACTTGATGTCGGTGAGATATTCGAACACGCCGCGCTGGCTTTCCGGTGCGAACAGCTCCGCCAGATTGCGGCATGCAAGTTCTTCGCTGTCATAGCCGAACAGCGCTTCGGCGCTACGATTGGCCGAGTTGATATTGCCCTCCGCGTCGAACATCACGATGCCGTCGGCCGTGGTATCGAGGATGGCGGCGAGTTCTTCGGCGTTGGCGTGGCCGACCGCCGACGGTTCGGAGATATCAGCTTCGTCGACGTCTGGTTCGGCGACGTCAGTCTCCGATACCGGCATGGCTTGCGAGATCGCCGCCGCGATCGCTTCGCCTTCATGGCGCGTGTTCGAGAAGATCAAGGCGAGCGCGGAATCGCCGTCCCATGAAATCGTGTAGAGGCGGGCGTCGGCCGCCGATGACGGCGTATCCGTGTCGGCGGGCTGGCTCGCGGAAATCCTCACTGGCTTGCCGGCATCCGACGTCGATGAGGCGTTCGATACGCCCGGTTCGACATAGAGCGTGTCGAGGCCGCCGGCATCTTCCAGCGCATGCAGGCTGGGATAGCCCATCTGCGTCAGGAATGCCGGGTTGGCGTAAAGCAGCCGGTCGAGCCGGTAGATCAGGATGCCGACCGGCAACAAATCGAGCAGCGCCTTGTCGCGCCTGGCTTCGCCGCGCGCGGGCGGTTCGGGCGGCGCCAGCCATTCGGGCGGCTCGACCGATTCGCGCGCCTCTGATGCGGCTGATGGTTCGAAAATGGCTTCGACGGCCGCGGCCGGCGGCTTCTCATTGCCGTTCTCGGGTTCGAGCCGCGCCGACAATCGCCGCGCGAGTTCGTTGAAGGCGTTGTCTTCGACCGGCGTCAGCGACGGTGGCTTCGACTCGCCCGGCGGGCGGAACGGCAAGACGTTCTTTAGTGCGTCAGCCAGCGATTCCGTCGGGGTTTCCGTCAGAATGTCCTTCAAATCTTGCTTCAAATCGTCCTTGGGGGTTCCACGGGCGTTTCCAAATCGGTTTGATGTGAAGTCTCGGTGGCAATTGGAGCAGGCCATTCCGCAAGCGAAGGTGACGCGTCGTCGGGTGAATCCGTGGCGGGTGTTTCTTCCGGCGCGGCCGCTTCGCCGAACAATTCATCGCGGCGCGCGGCGAGCCGCGCCAGGCCGTCGATATCGCGGCAGACGCCAAAGCCGCGATAGCCGACAAAGTTCCGCGCAGCATCGAAAAATGGCAGGCCGGACAATTCGACCGGCAGCCGGCCGCCGCCATCGACCGGCCAGTTCAGCATAATGCCGCTCCAGGTCTCACGCGTGGCGAACGCCTGCATCACGCGGCCATCGGAATCGAGCCCAAAGGTCTCGGCGATCTCGCTCCATGGCCGGCCGAAACCGGCTGCGGTGCGCGGCCCGACCAGGCGGATGAATTCTTCCGCGTCGAGCGCGAAGCGGCCATCCTGATCCATCTGCCACGTGAAGCGCAGCGGCAGACGACGCGTATCCGGCGGCGGCGCGTCGGCAACGATTTCGATGGCAGGCGATGCTTCGCTCGGATGAACTTCTGTTGCGGGCGTCATTTCGATGGAGGCTATCTCACGCGGCGTGGCCTCGACATGCGGGAGATCTGTCTCCACCACGCTTTCGAGATCGGGCTCTGGCGGCTCCTCCGCGGCAAGCGGCTCGGCAAAGGCGTCGAACAACGCAAACCCGGCGGGCGCGTCGCCCGATGGCGCCGGCTGTTCCTCATCGAATACCGGTTGCGCGGCGGCTGGCTGCACCTCGCGCGCGGGCCGCGCAGGCGCGGCCTGCGCCGGGAGCGCCGCGATCAGCGCGATGCTGCCAGCCGCGATCAGGACGCCGTGGCTGCCGTTGGGGAAATCGAACCGGGAGTAGCCGCAGGTCGCAAGCCCGCCGGGCGCCGCGCCAAACCCTTGCAACCGCTCCAGCCGGATGGCGCCATTCGCCGGCAACCGGCTTGCGAGCCGCGCGATTTGCCGCCGGTGCTGATCGGCCGGTCCGAATGTTTTGTCGGCGAGGGCGGCGCCATGGGCCGCGCCGAACATGCGGGCGCCGGCCGGGTTGGCCCACAGGATTCGCTTGCCGTCGGCCGTCCACAGCCATGCGGGCAGGCGGCTCGCCGCATAGGCTGCGAGTCGCGGATCGCCGGACCCCTGCACCTGAAATTCCGCATCGTTCATCGCGACTACATGACCGTCCGGCGTCAAATCGGCCGCCAAAACGATGACAGCCCCCAAGGCCCCAAGGGGTCGTCACTATCGCAAGCGGGAAGCGGCAGGTCCACGGCCGGCCGGGGCCGTACCGTTCAAAGCCGCGGATAACCTTAACCCGGCCGCACCCTGCAAGCCGGCTGAACCTTGCTGAACCTTGGGCCGCCTGCCGCGTTGGGTCGCTTGCAAGCGGCCGTCAACGGTCCACCATCGAAGCGTTGCGAGACCGCGTCATACCCAGCCAACGCAACAGGAGTGCACCATGAGCGACGATGGGCAAGGCCGTTTCGAGATGCCGAAGGAAATGCGAGCGATGGCGGAGGCAAGCTTCGAGCAGGCCCGCAAGACCTTCGAGAAATTCGTCGCCTCGGCGCAGGCCGCTGCCGGCTCCATCGAGGAGCGCAACGCCGCGGCTCGCGCAGACGCCAAGGACATCAGCAGCAAGGCGATCGCCTATGCCGAAAAGAACGTGCAGACCTCGCTCGACTACGCGCAGTCGCTGCTGAAAGCCAAGGATCCGACCGAGGTGATGCGGCTGCACAGCGAGTATGTGCAGGGTCAGATGCGCTCGCTGGCGGAGCAGGCCAGCGAGATGGGCCAGGCCGTCACCAAGGCCGCCATGGACGCGGCGAAGCCCAAGACAGGGACCGACAAGACCTGAACTGGTTGGCCTGACCCCGTTCAGATTCCCATTGGCAGCCCGGCTGGAAAAATGCACCCAGTCCGGGCCGCACCTGTGGCATCGCACCACAAATTGCATTGCGATGCACAAATTTGACACGATAAGGGTATTTACTAGGCGAGCCCGTGGATGGGCACTTCCGTGAGTGTGTATACGTGATCCCTTCGGCGTCAGGGTCGGTTGCCAGGCGTCCGCGAGGGGGAACATTTAACTCCATTTGTGAAGGATGCATGCCGTGACCAGTTCCACCGATCCCTTCTCCGCCTCCATTATCCCCTTCGAAGTCCCCGAGCAGGTGCGCGCGTTCGCTGAAAAGGGCGTCTCGCAGGCCCGCGACAGCTACGCCAAGTTCAAGGATGCCGCCGAAACCCACAACGGCACCATCGAGGCCGTGTTCACTTCGGCCAGCAAGGGCTCAAGCGAATACTCCGCCAAGCTGATCGAATTCTTCAAGGCCAACACCTCTTCCTCGCTCGATTTCGCCCAGGAAATGTTCGGCGTGAAGACGCCAGCGGAAGCGCTCGAGCTGTGGACCACGCATGCCAAGAAGCAGTACGAGACGTTCACCGTGCAGGCCAAGGAGCTCGCCGAGCTCGGCCAGAAGGTGGCGACCGAGACCGTCGAGCCGATCAAGGCCTCCGCGTCCAAATTCTACAAGCCGGCCGCCTGACCGCTTCCAGCATTCCCTTAAGAAAGCCCGGGCGATCGGCCCGGGCTTTTTGCTGCCGGCGAGGCATTATCGGGTCGCCGGGCGGCCCGCGGATCGCTCGTGGATCCCTGGGCAAATGAACGCAAACCGCCCTCGGCGCGACCTATAATTCGGTGACTCCTCGGCCTTGCCAAAGCGAGCCGTTGCACCTAGTTTCCGGCCCATTCGCGACCCCTTTCGGAAGGGCCTCGCGCAGGATGCAGTTGTAGCTCAGTTGGTTAGAGCGCCTGTCTGTGGAACAGGAGGTCGGTGGTTCGAGCCCACCCAACTGTACCAATGAGATCAATAGCTTGGCCTAAAATTATCTGCTGCGCTTCCCAGAAAGTTGAGCTTGGGAAGCGTATGGGAAGCATAGTGAGCAAATTAGCGGCGCCGTCGGTCCGAGGCGACTTCGAACTCGACGCGATCCGAGCTGGTTCAGCGCCAGCCGGTTCTGACGCGGGGAGGGGAGACTATGAACGGCGGGGTGCGGGTGGCGTCGGCCGCGCGACGTTCGTCAACCCCGTTCAGGCTGACGACCCCAATGGACTGAACGCGAAGGGGAATTTTCATCTTTGGCGCGGGGTCTCATCGGCGCCAAGATTTTTCGGGGGTCACTATAGCGCGTGGTGACAGGCCGCCGCTGGCGCAATTTTAAGACCAGTACGCGCGCGAGGGCTGGCAGCCTGCGCCGGGAGGATCAAAATCATAATGCACTGAGCCGGAGCAGATACTTTTGGCTAAAGTCGGCCTCTACTTTTGGCGCGTCAAATCAACGCGGGATGACGGCGGGCCGCTGCTCCATCGGCGAAGTTTTGTTGGACATCGACGACTTGATGCTGTGAGCAAGCAGTGCCCCGTATTTGCCGCAACGCCAGAGCCAAAGAGTGCGATGCACAACAATTATTGCTATGACAGGTGCCCAATATCGATGAGGGCGTGTAACCATAAGTGCGGTCGCGCGACCCACCGAGGTCGATGTGAGCTTCGTTCTGAAGCGACCTAATTGCTGCGCGGCATCGAAATGACGGGATTAGCCATGACCAGACATGTGACTTAGAAATCCTGCGCGAGAATGTGCTGCGTGTTCCCCCCAGACCGGGATCCCCGCGGTTTCGTTCACGCGATTACTCCACGTCGGGATCTACTGGGCCAAGTTGAAGCGAGAAAACGAGCAGCTTGGCGCGGTATTCGTTCTAGATAGGGATCGGCTAGGGCCACACTTACAGGTTGGAGCCGTTCCGCGATCCGGCCCCCTTCGAGACCACGGCATAGGTGCGCACCGGACGAGCAATATTCTTGAGGCTCTGCTCGCCCAGATCGATAAATTCGATCGCGACTTTGCCGATAACCTGTTCGTAAGCCGAAGACGAAATGCAGATACCCCCCGGTTCGGCGATCCCCTCAAGGCGGGCTGCGATGTTGACGCCGTCCCCAAAAATATCATGCGGCTCAACAATTATGTCGCCGATATTGATGCCCACGCGGAAAGCAATGCGTCTGTCATCTATCTCAGCGCTTGTAAGTTTCCTGATGCGGGTCTGGAACTGCACAGCAGCCCGAACCGCTTCGACCGCGCTCGGAAACTCGGCCAAGAACCCGTCGCCGGTATTCTTCACGACGCGACCGCCGTGCTCCACGATTGCCGGCTCGACAGCGTCCGCTAGGAGCGCCGTCAAACGTGCGTGCGTCGCCTCTTCATCGTTGTGCATGAGCCGGGAATAGCCAACCACGTCGGTGGCCAGTATCGCTGACAACCTACGCTCGACTCGGACTGGCCGCTTTTGCGCCATGGCCCGCAATCCGAGCGGAAAGCCGGCTTCGGCCTCCGCTACGCCCTCGACAAGACCTGGCGACCTCACGGCGGCAGCCTCCCTCGGCTCTTCCCGGTGGCCAGCAAAGAATTCCAACTTTCTTCGGAGGCGAACCAGATCCAACGCTTCGGCCGTCTGCCGCGCGCTAGCGATCAATTCCTGCGCTCTCGCGTAGTCGCCGGCCGCGTTGCGCGTTAGGAGCACCCGCGCAAGTTCGCACTGCGTGTGAGCCAGCCAGACCGTCGCCCGGATTCTGCGATTGGCCGCCAGGGCTGCATCGAAATGCGCCTCCGCGTCGTCGGAGCGTCCGAGGACGGCGGCCAGCCTGCCCAGCGCATATGCCACCGAGCCGTAGGTGTAGACATTGCCGAGCGTCGCGTTGTGCGACGCATAAGGCGCAAGAAGCCGATAGAGGACTTCCGCGCGTTGAGCGTCGCCGAGGTCGGAGCAAACGTCGGCCAGCACGAACATGGACGGCAGCCAGTTCCAGTCGCGCTGCACAAGGCGAAACTCGCCTTCGGCCAGGCGCTCGAATTCTGCACGAGCGTCGTCCGGTCGACCCTTCTGAAGCAGGATAAGCTGCAGCGCGCAACGCGCGAAGACGATCAATGGATTTTGGGCAATGAACCCCTGAAGCGTCGACTCGAGTTCGCCAAAACGGCCGCGCTCCCATAACGTCATGCCGTGCTGGATCAGAAAGGAGTTTGGCGCCAGCGGCCGACCGCTCTGCTGGCCGGCCACGAATGCCTGCTTCGCTAGCGTTTCCGACTCATCGAGCCGCCCGTCCATCAACGCACGCATTCCTTCGAGTAGGAGTCCACGCTTGAAGCGATCGCGTAGCTCAGTTTCAGCGGTCAGGTATTCGCGATACTCGACGTCGGCACCGACGATGTCGCCCGCTTCGAGCAGATCGGCGACCCTGAAGTATCGCGCTTCAAGCGCAAAATCCGTTCGCCTGCGCTTTCTGCGACTGCGATCATTTCGCTGGTGTCCGCCAGCCGTTGCTCGAGGCTGTCAGGGTTTCGCAGCGAAAGCCATCGGCCCCAAAGCGCGACAATCAGAGTGTGGGGGTCGTTGACCCCTCTCGCCATATCGGCGGCTTGCTGGCACAGCGCGATGGCCCGTTCGCGCTCTGACCAGTAGAGTTCAATTCCCAATCTTGCCAGCACTTGCGCGAGGAGCGGACTGCCCGAATCGCCGAGCATCGCGCGCGCCTCATTGAGCAACTGAACAAGGCCGTGATCGGTCACCCCCGAGAGGCCGAGGTACCGCCCGGGCGCTAAAACCGCGCGGGCGAACAGATCGGGTCTTTTGACCCGGCGGGCAATATCGGCCGCCCGGCGGCAGGTCTCTCGCGCCTCCGCGAGATCTCCGGTCTTGACCTGGGCCTCGCCGAGATCGCAGAGCAGTTCTGCCTGGAACGGATCGTCGCCGGCGGCGCTTGAGCGCGAGCGCCTCGATGGCGTTGCCGAGATGACGCGCGGCCTCCTCATAGGCGAGGCCCTTCTCGGCCGTGCGCGCCGCTCGGCGAGAGTACTCGATGGCGGCGTCGGCGTCGACGGGCGAAGCGCTCTGACAGTAATGATAGGCGATCTCGGCATAGGGCTCTCGTGTTTCGCCAAGCCCGCGGATCGCTTCGGCAACGACGCGATGCAAACTCCGGCGCCTGGCCGAAGGAAGAGCGTCGTAGAGCGTCTCGCGAATGAGCGCATGGCGGAAACTGTAGCGACCTGCAGCGCCTCGCACCTCGTGGACGAGTTCGAGCGATTCGGCCTGGTCGAGAAGGTCGGTCACGGCTTCGCGTGGCAGGCCGCTCGCGGCTTGAAGCCGGTTGAGGTTGAAATCGCGTCCGACGACCGAGGCGATATCGAGAACGCTGCGGGCGTCTTCGCGCAGTGGCTGGATGAGGCCCTTGATGAACTCGATCACGCCGCGCGGAAGCGTAAGCCGCGCCGGCACGCTCGACGCGCCGTTGGCGAGCTGGCCCTCCGCCGCCATTTGCCGAAGCACCGCGCTCAAAAAGAACGGGTTGCCTTCGGTCAGATCATGCAGGCGGCGGACCAACGAAGCGTTAGCCGAAACTCCCCAGGCCGCTTCGATGAACTTGCCGATGTCGCTCTCATCGAGACCGAGCAGGGGAAACGCCACGCCCTCCCGCTCAGCTTGGGCAATCAGCGCGGCGTGCTCAGGCAATTGTTTCACTTCAAGCGCCCGATAGGTCGCGATCGCGGTCGCGCCAATGCCCCGTAATTGCCGCGAGAATGCGACCAGCATCCGCAAGGACGCCGGATCCGCCTCGTGCAGGTCGTCGAGCACAATCAACAGAGGCTGAGCCTCGGCGGCATTGCCGAGAAAGGCGATCAACGAGTCGAACAAGCGAAAACGGGCGTTCTCCGGCTGGCCTAGCGATGCGCTTGGCAAATCAGGGACGCCGCCAATTTGGTTGCCAAGTTCCGGCGCGATCTGCGCAATCTCGGCGGCGGCGGATCCCATCCATTTGGAAAGCTGAGCGAGCTCAATGCCCCTCGAAAGGCCTCGCAGAACCTGCGCCCAGGGCCAGTAGGCCGGTGCCCCGCCGTGCTCCCAGCACCGGCCCCAAACCACACGCGCGCCCTGGGCCCGCGCATACGCGGCCGCCTCCTGGGCGAGTCGGCTCTTGCCCACACCCGGCTCGCCGGCGAGGTGAAGAAGCTGCCGCGACCGGCGATCGCGCCGTCGATCCCGGCGCGAATTTCGGCCACCTCTCGGCTCCGGCCGACGAAGGTCTCTCTGCCGCGATGGGGGTCCAGGTCGGCCATTGCGCTTGGGTCCGGGGCTAACCGGCGCACCTTGACAAATTTCGCGCCGTGACGCTAGCTCACCATACCGCGCGCATTGAAGATAGCGGGCGCTGAAAGGCGCCGCCGAGCTTGAAGGGGATGCGTATGCCCAGCGATCTGGAAACCCTAAACAATTTCCTTGATACGATAAATAAGCCGAATGATGCCAGTTGGCAGCATTATCACAACGTTAATTACCTTTTGACACTCTTCTGCGATGACTTCCGCGATGACAATGTAGACTATCCTTACGTCGGCATAACGCTGCGTGGTCCTCAGTTTACAAATCGGGCGAATATACAAATATTGTTCACCCAGCTTCTCAATACGACGTTTCCCGACATGCTTTGGACGCCAGCGAACGATCGACGAATGACTGATGGAAACACGATAGCCGTCGAGGTGGACGTAACTGGAACGCAGCAGGCCGCGTGGTTTCAGAACAAATTCAAATCGCTTCCGCTTTCCCAAATTGACGAAGATACAGTTAATCGTCTAGCTCCGAATAACCACGAAATGAAATTACCTGCTTGCATGGTCTTCACTTTTGACGAGAACCATAAGATCCAACAATTGGCGATCTATATCGATCGCTACAGGATTATGGATGAACTGGCGCCGAGGGAATGGACGAGTATTCTTCTTCCAGAAAAAACACATCCACGCGCCGGTGCTGCAGGTGCGACAGAATCTAGATCTAGGCCGGCTCACGGCAGGCGGATAACGATTATCATCGACGATTGATGCACGGCGAAGGCGTTGCTCACCGGCGACGCGGCCAAATCTGGCAATCTGCAAGTGCTTTTACGATCCTGAATGACCGGAGCATCGACGTGTGAACCCTTTGTCCGCTGAGGCGCTTCTGACGGGGGTTTCGCCACCTTGCCGGACCTCATTCGCACCCATGCAGCTGAGCGTCCGGACCATCCTGCGCTGATCGAAGGCGACGCGACGCTGAGCTACGCAGCGCTCGCCGCGCTGATGGAACGCATCGACGCCGCTCTAAAGCGAGATGGCGTCACCAGCGGCGATGCCGTCGCCATCTGCGCTCGGACCTCGATCAACTATGGCGCAGCTTTCTGCGGCATTTTGGCGGCAGGCGCGGCGGTTGCGCCGCTTGCGCCGTCCTCGACGCCGGAGAGCCTGCTCATGATGCTCCGGGATTGCGGGGCCAAGGTGTTTCTCCTCGACCGGGAGACCGCGGAAATACTGAAGGGGACCGGCCATGTAGCAACGGTCAAGCGTGTCGCGCTTGACGACAGCGGGGCCGGCGAGCCTTTCTCGATGTGGATCGGTCCCAAAGGCGCGAAATCCGCTCAGGTAGCGATTGCGCCGGACCAACCGTTTAACATCATATATTCGTCCGGCACGACCGGCGCTCCCAAGGGCATCGTGCAGCCGCATCGCATGCGGTGGGGACAATTCAAGCGGCTCCCCTTCCGGGACGCGGTCATGATGGTCTCGACGCCGCTTTATTCGAACACGACACTCGTCGCCTTCCTGCCCACGCTGGCCTATGGAAGCACTGCCGTGCTCATGCCGAAGTTCGACGCCGGTCAGTTCCTTCGCCTTTCGGAGCTGCATCGCGCTACGCACGCGATGCTCGTTCCGGTGCAATATCGGCGGATTATCGAGCGCGCGGATTTTGGAGCGTACGATCTCTCGAGTTATGTCCTCAAGCTCTCGACCAGCGCCCCCTTCCCCGCCGCACTGAAAGCCGACGTGCTCAAGCGTTGGCCGGGCGGGCTCGTCGAGTTTTACGGCATGACCGAGGGCGGCGCCGCGACGATGCTCGCCGCGCATCAGTTCCCGATGAAGCTGCACACCGTCGGCCGGCCCATGCCGGGCAACGAGATTCGCCTGATCGATGAAGCCGGGCGCGAGGTTGATAGCGGCGCGGCCGGCGAGGTGGTCGGGCGTTCCGATATGATGATGACGGAATACCACAACTTGCCCGAGAAGACGCGCGAGGCCGAGTGGCGCGACGCGGAAGGCCGGCGCTTCATTCGAACCGGCGATATCGGGCGCTTCGACGAAGACGGCTTCCTGATCCTCTTAGACCGCAGCAAAGACATCATCATTTCCGGCGGCTTCAACATCTATCCGTCGGACGTTGAGGCGGAGCTCACGCGCCATGAGGCGGTCATTGAAGCCGCGGTCGTCGGCGTCGCCTCCGAGCGCTGGGGCGAAACTCCGGTCGCCTTCGTTGTTCTGCGAGAGGAGTCAGCAATCGATGCGCCGTCGCTGAAGGATTGGGTCAATGCTCGGCTCGGCAAGACCCAGCGCCTGTCCGACCTCGCTATCGTCCATGCCTTGCCACGCAGTCCAATCGGCAAGCTTCTCAAGCGCGAATTGCGCGATCTCTATGTCAATAGGTAATTCATTCTTCTTTGAAGTCCCGTGTCTAATGGTTTTGCATCGGGCACCGAATTGGACGTGGGCGAATCGAGCTAAGAACGGATGTAGCTGCGCTTCTTTGTAATGATACTTCTCCGGAATCGACGCGGGGCTGGATGCTGCCTGTTCGAGTTCGGAAGGCTGCTTTTCCTTAGCGAGACTTCTCAAGTAGTAGCGGGCTGGTCTATCGCCGAATTTAATGAATTTCGATTGGGGGGTTGTCGCGCGCGTTCTCAAAAATTGCCGTATAAAGCGTCTGTGCAGGCGTCTTGCCCTGCGACCGCAGCTCCCTTTCGTACCCTTTCGCCGTCGCGAGTTCCAAATCTCCGAGGGTGATAAAGGGCGACATTCTTCGGTGAGTATTCGACGGCGAGGCCAACCTTGGCTCTCACTCCTTAGGAGATGACGTCCGCGATTTGTTACAGGCTGGCGCATTTTTGTCGCCGCACGGCTCCGTACACGACAGCCCCGGCCATAGGGCTACGCTAGGGGCCAAGGGACGCTTTCGAGAGAAACCCCGGCGGTCCGGCTGCATGCTCATGGTATAGAACCGCAATGTTCCGGGCCAGGTCGAGGCGGCGAAGCGTGACGGCGCTCAAACCGTCAGCCGCGAAATCGTCCAACGGCTGGTCGAATGGCGATTTCAACCGAAGCTGGGAAAGATCGTTGAAATAATCTACGGCTATGTCCTGTCTATTCCCAAGCCGCGATTATGCAAAGCAATCAACGGCGCGGCTCGGAATAGCATGCGGCTACGTACATGACCCCGATAGTCACCAGGCCGCCCACAACGCCGAGATTTCCGACGATGCGATGCGCGGCGTAGCTAACACCGGCCATCGCGACAGCATACACGGCAACGCCAATCCAGATTATCGGTCTCATGAGAGTAACCTCATTGGCCAGTTTGCTTTGCTCAACGTGCACCTAATGGATATCAGTACGACCGTCGTTCTGCACCCAATGACCTGCGGTTTCATCCCAACGATAGTTATCGTGCAACGCACTCGTTTGTTCCGGCTTACCTGGGACAAGCAAAATAAAAGAGTCACCGGGTTCTGCTGCACCGGCTGCCACCAAGCCGGCGATGGCGGCATCACACTCCTGATCAGTCTTAACGGCAACCAGGTGAAAGCGGCGGGGCGATTCAACCGGCGCCGAGACCGCTTCCAGACGCTTCAATCGGATTTCGATAGATTGGTTCATAGTTGTTGCTCAATTTTTCCAGACGCGCCAGCACTTCAGTAACTTCGGTCGCCTTTACGTAGGCGTCGATCAGCTTACCAACATCGGATGCCTCCGCAGGTGTAAGATCACCTTCGGCCACCGCTGAAAGCAGCGCAGCGCTTGCGCTCGTGGCATCGGCCGCACTCGCTATCGCGGGCAGATCGAACATCACAGGACGATCCTTCCGGGGTGGGATTATCCGATCAAGGCATAGGCGCAGTGCCTGCATGTCACCGGCCAGCGCGAGTTCTATAGCCTTGCGCGTCAAAGCCTCGGCCTCGCCGTCGAGAAGGATCTCCAGGGCGGCGGTGGTCTTGTTACGCGCGCCCTTGGGTCTGCCTGCCGGGTTCCCGGATTGGCCGGCCTGGAACGGCCGCCCGCGCTGTATCGGTGGTGTATTATCAGCGACCAATGGTTGCCTCCCTCATCCGCTCGAAAATTTCGCCGTCGTCATACCGACCACACTCTGGTCCAAACGCCTCGACAGCCCGGCCGGCAATTTTCCAAATGAGGCCGCCTGCCGATCCGGCGCGCGGCACGTCGAATATGTCTCCAACAGCCCATTGCCAATCTGCCGCCATGCCTCCCCATGCATCGAGAAACCGGCCTCCGTCGTCCAACGCTTGTCGCCATGCCACTTCCGTCACGTTCGCCGGACGCTGCCAATTTAACCGCGCCCATGCTTCGAGATAGACGGCCGGAACCGAATCCGCCGCCATGCCAGCGCGCTCGATAATGGCTGCTTCGTCGGCTTGGGAACGTTCGGTAACGCCCTCGACAACGCCTCCAAATACTCTTTCTCCCAAATTGCTGTTTTCGACACGTAGCGGGCGTAGCTGGCGTAACTCCAGGCTTTTTGAAGCGTAGCGCGCCAAAGCCGCTACGCCAGCTACGCCCGCTACGCCATTTTTGGAGACAGATTCGCCCTTGATGATTTGATGAAGGCGCGCGGCAAGTTCAGGACGCATTCCCGCCTCCATCGAGGATGGACGGGTTGATGACGAAAACACGCTTGTTCGCCCCGCCGATCTTGCGGACTTGCTGATTTCCGTCGGAGGCGCGTTCGAGCATCCCCGCCTCGGCAAGCGTGCGCGCGACAAACTTGGCGTCCAACCCGGTGCAAAATTCCGCCTTCCATGTTTCCGATGGAACGAGCCATTCGCGATCAGCGCCGCTGCCCTTGCGCCAGCCGAGCCGGTTCGGAACAGGCTTGGCATCGGGATCGTCCACGGGCTGAAAGCGGCTTTCGCCATGCGCTTCGATAGCCAACCGGACCTGCCCGATAGCTTGCCGCACTTCTGCAGGCTCCGTGCCGCCGCGTCCTCGATCCAGCCCGCAAGCGCCGTGCTGGCCGCCTTCATCGCTTCGCCCTCGCACCATGGCGTTACGCCCCACAGCGTCGCGAGCTCGCCCGCAACCGCTATTAACCCGAACCGTTGCGCCGCGCGATCTACTTGCCCGTCCGAACCGGCCGGGACGTATTGAGCGACGAAAGTGGTCACCGCCCTGCGAACGTCGTCGCCCGTGACGCCCTCTCGCATCAGTTGTCGAACAAACTCAGGGCCGGCCGAGCCATATGCCGAGGCTGCGGCTGCCCTGAACGCCTTCGCCAACTTGCCGGCGTCGTTGTCGGTGCCGGCATGATCGAACACACCAAACGCCCGTTCCGAAGCAATATCGAGCATGCGCACGATCTGTCCCGCGCGGGCCTTCCGGCCTCGATCCTCCGAAAGTTTCGCCTCGGTAGGCACTTCGCCGCTCGACAGGAATAACACCCGCCAGCTTTTTCGGCTCGCGCAACGAGCCGTCACGCGCAGCCCGCGCTTTGCCAGCCCCATTGCTCAGACTGTAGAGCGCCGCCGCAGCTTCGCGGGCCTCCACCTGGCCCAGCTCGTCGAGAACAAGCGCCGTATCCGTCGCGCTCGCCGCTGCGCCTTCCAGCCCGTTCGCCGTCGCACGCCACGTGCGGATATAACCCGGTGTATCGCCGCGCCCCCATATGCTCGCCGCCGCTCTCAAGAGCGTTGTCTTGCCGATGGACGACGGCCCGTAGAAATTGAGACCACCGCCATCCTGCCCTGCGAGGGACAGGAGCGGACCGGCCAGCGCCGCCGATACCGCCAGCACTGGAAGTGCATGGCCGCTGGCGAGCCTGCTAATGCCCTCTTGCCAGTCGCGCAATAAGCCACGGGCCTCATAGGGGCCGGCCGCCGCAGCATCGAGAAGGATGCGCTCCGCGCCGTGCGGCGCCACCACGTCGTCCGGCAGCACAAAAACAGACTGGCCGCCTATTTCGTGCCAGCCAGTACGCTTAACAATGGTGACGCGCCCATGCACGTTCGCCGCCGACAGATAGGCGACAAGATGTCGTTGCTGCGAGCGGTTAATCCGCAATCCGTCGTCCGCGAGCGCAGCACAAAGCGGCGCCGGGTCGCCCTGCAAAGCCGCATCTGAGACGTGATGAGTATGCGGTCGACCGTCGCTTCGTGACGAGTTCAACCAAAGGGTCGAGGACATCCGCACGGACATGCTGGCGCAGGTCCGTGCCGACGCCAAGATAACGATGCGCGATCAGCAAACGGCGATCGTCATTTCCATCATCCTGACGGTGCTGGCATCGGTGCTGGGGCTGCTGTTTTCATTCTTCGTCAGCACCGGTATTACCAGCCCGGTCCGGCGGCTGCTCGACGGCACCCGCGCCGTCGAAGCCGGCCGGCTCGATGGGTCGATCGACGTCACCACGCGCGACGAAATCGGGCAACTCACGACGGCCTTCAACAAAATGGTCGAGCAACTGCGCCACAAGGAACGCCTGCGCGAAACCTTCGGCCGTTATGTCGATCCGCGCGTCGTTGAAGGGTTGATCGAACGGCAGTCGCTGACCGCCAGCGACGGCGAGCGGCGGGTGATGACGGTGCTGTTCTGCGACATGAAGGGATTTACCAGCCTCAGCGAGGGCATGACGCCGCAAGGCCTCGTCAAGGTGATGAATCACTATCTCTCCACGATGTCGGGGCCGATCCGCAGCCATCGCGGCATCATCGACAAATACATCGGCGACGCGATCATGGCCTATTGGGGGCCTCCGTTCACCGAGCATAGCGAGCAGGCACGGCTGGCCTGCCTGGCCGCCGTCGAGATGTCCGATCGAGGTGCGGCGCTGCGGACGGAGCTGCCCGAACTGCTCGGCGTGCGCACGGTACCAAGCGATTGTGAAGTCCGCATCGGCATTGCGACCGGCGAGGTGCTGGTCGGCAGCATCGGCTCTGAGTTCATGATGAGCTACACGGTGATGGGTGATGCCGTGAATCTGGCGTCGCGCCTGGAGAACGCCAACAAGATCTATGGCAGCCATTCGCTCGTTTCGAGCCTGCGATCACAGCGGCCGGCGATGCGGTCGAGGCTCGCGAAATCGATAGGCTGGTGGTCGCAGGCCAGACCCGCCCCGAAGCGGTGTTCGAGATCCTGGGGCGCAAGGGAGAGCTTGGCGAGAAGCAATTGGCCTTGCGGGAGCGATACGCCGAAGGGCTTGCCGCCTACCGCGCCCGCCGTTGGGATGATGCGCGTGAGGCTTTCCGTGCCGCACTCGCAGCAGTCCCCGGCGATGGGCCGTCGATGGCGCTGGCCCAACGCGTCGAAAATTTTCAGGCCAACCCGCCCGCCGCCGATTGGGATGGCTCGTGGCGGCTCGACCAGAAGTGACGGCCGGCGGTGCGTTTACGCCTCCAGAAAATCCAATACGACCTCGGAAAATTCCTGCGGCGCCTGTTCGAACATCCAGTGGCGGGTGCCGGGGATCACGGCGGTCCCTGCGCCCGGAATATGTTCGGCCAGCACGCGCCAGATCACCGCCAACGCGCCCTTGGTGTCGCCACCGCCGATCAAGAGCGTCGGCGTCGTGATCGATTGGGCTTCGCCTTTCGTAAACGGCTTTCGGTTCTCGCCGACCTGGCCGAGCAGGGTATAGATGTTGTCGCGCAATTGCTGCTTCGGTACGGCCGGCAACCGGGCCCACGCGCCTTCACCGTCGATGCCGTCGACGAACAGGGCAAGCGCGCCGTCGATATCGCCACTTCTGACTTTCTCGGCCGCGAGCGGAACTCTCGGCCCCAGCGGCGCGGGGCCGGGAGGCGGACTGGCCGGCTGTAACGCAGGCTCGATATCGCCACCCGGTTCGGCGAGAACCAGCCTGCGCAGCAAATCGGGCCGCGCTTGCGCCACCCGAAACCCGATATGCCCGCCGCGGGAATGGCCCAGCAGGTCGACCGGCCCGGCAGCCAGTTTCTCGATGAAGCCGATCACGTCGGCGACATGCTGCGCCATCAGATAGTCATTGCCGACGCCGTCCCAGTGCTCCGGAAAGAACCGCCGCAGGCTCAGCGAGATCACGCGGTGCTTTTTCGAGAGCGGCCCGAGCACTGCATTCCAGGTGCGGAAATCGCCCAGCGTGCCGTGCACGCAGACCAATGGCGGGTCTTTGTGAGAGCCTTGGCCAACTTCCACATAGGCCACGTCGTATCCGTTGACGCTTAATGTCTGCATGTCGATCAATCCCCTGCGAGATACGCCAGCACGATCTCGCAATATCTCTGCGGCGCCTGTTCGAACATCGGATGGGTGGCGCCCGGGATCATCTCGGTGCGCGAGCCCTTCACGTTGGCCGCCAAGGCACGCAGCACCTGCGGCAGCGTGCCCTTGGTGTTGGCGCCGCCGATGAACAGCGTCGGCGTCTTGATGGCCGCCGCATCCGCTTTTGAGAAGGGCGGACGCTGGTCGCGCATCTGACCGATCAGCGTCGTGGCGTTGTCGCGCAAAGCTGTTTCGGCGTCGCCGGCAGACGCTTCCAGGTGCCGGGGCCTTCCAGCGCATCCATGAAGGTCTGCAGGCCTCCGTCGATATCGCCTTTGGCGATCACCTCGGCGGAAGCCACGATCATTCCGGCGAGCGGCGAGGAGCCGGGCTTGTAGGCAGGGTCGAGCGTGGCGTCGAGCTCGCCGCCGGGCTCGGCCAGGATCAGCTTGCGCAACAGATCAGGCCGGCGCTGCGCGACGCGAAAACAGATGTGACCGCCGCGGGAATGGCCCATCAGGTCGACCGGCCTCGTATCCAGTCTCTCGATGAAGGCGATGACGTCGTCGACATGTTGCGCAATCGAATAGGTGTCGCCAACGCCATCCCAGTGGTCGGGAAAGAAATGCCGTAGCGAAGGCGCAATCACGCGGTGCTTGCGCGTCAGCGGTCCCAGCACCGACGACCAGATCCGGAAATCGCAGAGCGAGCCATGCACGCACACCAGCATGGGCCCCTGGCCGACTTCGAGATAGGCCATGTCATATCCGTTGACGTTTATCGCTTGCATGGGAGCTCGTGCGGTGGGGGAGGCCAAAGGGCCATTGAATGGCGTCGCGAGAGCCCCAGATCATCGGAAGTTGTTCATGTCGTCAAGTTCCCTCAGTTTTCGGGTGGATGGCAATATTCTCCAAGCCTAGATTTGCGTCTGACAGGAAGCTGGTGGCATTGAACAGGAGCATATGGAGCCAGCCATGACCGGGCACCATTTTACGATATTCGACACTGCGATCGGCCGCTGCGGCATCGTGTGGGGCGAGCGCGGCATCACCTCGGTGCAATTGCCGATGGGCGACGAGAAAAAGACCCGCGTCCGACTGCAGCAGGCGCCATGACGATCTCATCGAGGCGCCGCCGCCAGCAATAGTACAAGTCGCGATCGACGGGATTGTCGAGCTGCTTGAAGGCAAGCCGAACGACCTTGCCGATGTCGTGCTCGACCTCGACGGTGTTCCGGAATTCAACCGCGGCGTCTACGACATCGCGCGCACCATTCCGCCGGGCAAAACCCTGACCTATGGCGATATCGCCAAGAAGCTCGGCGGCGTCGAGCTGTCGCGCGACGTCGGCCAGGCGCTCGGGCGAAATCCTTGCCCGATCGTGGTGCCGTGTCACCGCGTGCTGGCGGCAGGCAACAAGCCCGGCGGCTTCTCCGCCAATGGCGGGGTGGTGACGAAACTGAAGATGCTGGCGATCGAAGGCGCGGCGGTAAACCACACGCCGAGCCTGTTCGACTAGAGCTCGATCGGTTCTGATTGGATCAGAACCGAAGCTCTAGATTTTGTTTTGACGCGTTTTCTACCGCAGAATCGCGCCCGATCTGGGGTTGAGCGCGTTGGAGGCGTCGGCGCGATTCAGCCGGACGATCGTGACGTGTTCGTCGATCCGTTCGAGGGCGAGCGTCTCGAAGCTTGGTCCCGCAGCAGCGCTCATAGCGCCTCGCAGGAAAATCCGTTGCCGGCGCGGCGAATCCTCGCGGTGGACGGGGAGGGGAAATGCGCCGTGCAGCACAGCGTATCGGTGTCGCAATAGCGCTCCAGGAAGCCGCGCCGCGTCGCCGCCGCCTGCGCTTGATCGACATCGAACTTCGCGGACAATTCCGGATAGTGCGTCTGAAGCGGCGAATGCATCAGGTCGCCCGAGAACACCGCGTCGTCCTTGCCGCGGCCGAAGGTGAAGGCGACGTGGCCGGGCGTGTGGCCCGGCGTCGGCAGGATGCGCGTGTGATCGCCGATCGCATGGTCGTTGCGCACGACCTCGGCCAGGCCGGCCTCGACGATCGGCAGCACGCTATCGGCAAACGGCGGCACCGGCGTTCTGGCGTGCGTCACGGTCCAGTGGTCGAACTCGGTCTTGTCGAACACGTAGCGCGCCTTGGGGAAGGTCGGCACCCAGCGGCCGTTTTCGAGCCGCGTGTTCCAGCCGACATGGTCGACATGCAGATGCGTGCACATGACATAGTCGATATCGCCGACGGAGAAGCCAGCCGCGGCCAGTGCGCGCATGTAGGTATCGTCGGTCTTCATGTTCCATTTCGGACGCTGCGGTCGCGGCTTGTCGTTGCCGATGCAGCTATCGATCAGGATGGTGTGATGCGGCGTCTTCACCACATAAGACTGGAAACACAGGATCAGCACGTCCTTGTCGTCGAGCGCACCCGCTTTCTGCAGCCACGGCCGGTTCTCCGCCAGCAGCTCCCGCGTCAAGCCCGGCAGCATTTCCAGCGCCGGCAGGAAGGTGGTTTCCTGCTCGATGATACGGTGAATGGTGAGATCGCCGACGGTAAGTTTGAGGCTCATGTGTGATCCCGCTTACGCCGGCGGCGGTACCGAGATTTTTACCGACGGCCGTTCCAGCATGCGTTGGTGAAAGGCATCGAGCTTCGGATAGGCCTTGCGCCAGCCGCAATCGGCAAAGCGGAAATCGGCATAGCCGAGCACGCAAACAAGACCGATCTGCGCGATGTTGAACGGGCCCGACAGCACGTCGGGCTTGTTCTCGAACCGCGCCATGCCGGACCACGCCCGGTTCCAGTGATCGTCGGACCACGCCTGCCAGCGCATCGGCTCCGGCCGCACTATGTTCTCGTAGCGGCACAGCAGCATGGAATCGAGCATGCCCTGCAGCAGGGAATGATCGCTCTTGACCTTCCATCGGTCGGCGCCGGATGCAGGGATCAGCTTTCCCCGCCTGCGAGCTCGTCGAGATATTCGACAATCACGTAGGAATCGAGAATCACGTCGCCATTGTCGAGGATCAGCACCGGCAGCTTCTTCAGCGGCGTGATCTTGGAATATTCCTCATTGGGCTGGCCCGGCGCGACGGTTGCAGGAACGAATTCGATCTTGTTGATCAGGCCGGTCTCGATCGCGGCGATGCGTACCTTGCGGGCGAACGGCGAAGCGGGGGAGAAGGTGAGTTTCATTTTCTTATTCCTTGGATGGTTCCTCCGTGATGACCAGTCAATGCCGGTCATGACGACCTCTCGATGTCATTATCCGCCCCACCGGGTCGGCCGAATGGCCGCCCGATGACAGGCTCCGGCGGATGATCCAGTACTCCGCGGCCGTTCGGTTTGCCCACCAAAGCCGAGGCGTGCTGGATACCCCGCCTTCGCAGGGTATGACGTCTACGCCGCGATGATTTCCTGGCGCTGCTCGCCGAGGCCTTCGATGCCGAGCGTGACGACGTCGCCGACATTGAGGAATTTCGGCGGGCTTCATGCCGGCGCCGACGCCGGGCGGGGTGCCCGTGGTGACGATGTCGCCGGGCAGCAGCGTCATGAACTGCGAGACATAGGAAATGCATTTCGCCATGGTGAAGATCATGGTCGCGGTCGTCCCGGTCTGGCACCGCTGGCCGTTGACATCGAGCCACATCGACAGCTTTTGCACGTCCGGAATTTCATCCTTGGTGACGAGCCAGGGGCCGAGCGGGCCGAAGGTGTCGTGCGATTTTCCCTTGGTCCACTGGCCCTGCCGCTCGATCTGGAAATTGCGCTCGGATACGTCATTGCAGACGCAGTAGCCGGCGACGTGATTGAGCGCGTCGGCTTCGCTGACATATTTGGCGCGGGTGCCGATGATGGCGGCGATTTCGACTTCCCAATCGAGCTTGGTGGAGCCGCGAGGCTTTTCGACGGAATCGTTCGGGCCGCTGAGCGCGGTGTTGGCTTTCAGAAAGAAGATCGGCTCCGGGGGAATCGGGTTGCCGGTTTCCTTGGCGTGATCGCTATAGTTCAGGCCGATCGCGACGAATTTCGAGATGCCCGTGACCGGCGCGCCGAAGCGCTGTTTACCATCGACGGCGGGAAGCCTGGACGTGTCCAGCGCAGCGAGCTTGGCCAACGAGGCCGGCGCATAGGCCTCACCGTCGAGGTCTCGTACGTGCGCAGAAAGATCGCGCAACTGGCCGGATTTATCGATCAGGCCGGGCTTTTCCGCACCTTTGGCGCCGTAACGAACAAGCTTCATTTTTACCACTCCCTACGGGGTTTTCTTGGGGATTTCTGGGGGAATTCCGCAACCTCAGACGCTTCATGGAACAGCGGGCGCGGAAATTCAACTGCGGACTGACCGGGCCTGCCACATACCACCCCCCTCATCTCTGAGGAGGCCGCAGCGTGACCGTCTCGAAGGATGGGCCGCAGGCCATGTGGGTTCACCCCAGGGCGATGAACTTGAAGGCGTCACCTTCACGCTTGATATGGCCGGCATTGAAGTGCCCGCCGATCACCAGCGTCGGCGTGTCGGCAAAGCGCGAAAACAGCTCGCGCCGTGCCACAACCGACTGCTTGGGGTCGGAGTCGGCCGTCGACGACCAGTCGAGATGGGCCATCTGGCAGGGATGGTGGGCAACGTCCCCCGTGAGCAGGCCTTCCTCACCCTCCGAGGTGATGTGGATGCTCATGTGGCCGGGGCTGTGGCCGGGCGTCGGGATCAGGGTGATCTCATCCGTGAGCCTAGCATCGCTGGCGACGAGATCGGCCTTGCCGGCGTCGGCGATCGGCTTCACGGAATCGCCGAACACGGCCAGCTTGTCCGGCTCGTCGCTGTGGTCGCGCCAGTGTTCGTACTCGATCTTGCCGAAGACATATCGGGCGTTGGCAAACGTCGGTACCCATTGGCCGCCGACGAGAACGGTGTTCCAGCCGACATGATCGACATGCAGATGCGTGCACAGTACGGTATCGATGCTGTCGGGCGGGAAGCCTGCCGCCGTCAAGGTTTCGAGGAATGGATCCTTGCGATTATTCCAGGTCGGAACGTTGCGGCCCTGCTTGTCGTTGCCGAGCCCGGTATCGACGATGATCCGGCGCGACGGCGTCTCGACCACGAGCGAGTGGATCGACATTTTGAGTCGGCCTTCCTCATTTGCAAAATGTGGAATGAGCCAGGGCAATTTCTGAATTTCCTCGTTGGTCGCGAGCGGCAGGATGAAACGGGTGCTGCCGACGGTCTCCAGCTCGACGATCTTGGTGATTTTGACCCTGCCCACATTCCAGTGCATCCGGCGCTTCCTCCCGTTTCTGCTTCGCTTCCGTTTCTTGGAGCCAAGATGCTGGTTTCCACTCGCCCGCGCAATGGATCATCTCGCGGCGTTACGCGTTATCGCATAGCCCGTATGAGGAGCATGCGATGCCAGAACTCACGATTTCTCCTGAAAAAGTCGGGTTTTTAATCGAGAAGGCCCGGCAATTCGACGTGAAGGAGTCCACGTCCGATCCGGATTCCGGATCGAACGCCGCCGATGACGACATGATCGACGTGCTGCAGGATAACGGGCGGGATCCGGTGGTCGGCGAGATCACCGGCTTTATCAACGCGCTCTCCGAAGACGAGCGGATCGATCTTGTTGCACTGATGCGGCTGGGCCGTGGCGACGCCAGTATTAATGAATGGGAAGACTTGCGCACGCAAGCCGCCGGCCAGCGAGACCGCGACACTGCGCACTATCTGCTGGGCGAGCCGATGTTGGGAGACCTGCTGGCGCAAGGGCTCGATGAGTTTGGCCTGACGTGGAATGAGGAGCAAACGACGGCGGATTCCGCCAGCGTCAGCCAGCGGGAAGAAGACGAGCGCAATCCACGATGACGGTGCCGAGCTTGTCGCCTTTCTCCACCGCAAGATGCGCCTGCGCGGTGTCCGACAGCGCAAACTGCGCAGCGACGTTGTGAATGCACGAACCCGCCGCCAGCCATTTCGTGATGTCCGCCTGGGGCCGCTGCCAAGAGCTATGGCGTCATGCCGAGGGTGGCGAGGGTGGCGCCCTCCGCAAACGACAGCTTGTCCGGCAGGGGCGTCACCAGATGCTCGGCGAGCGAAGTGTATTCGGCCGCCGCGCCGAAGGCGCGGCCGTTGCGCTGGCGGTTGAACAGCCAGACGCGCTGGCCGATGCGCAGCCGCGTGACACCTTCGCCGACCTGGTCGACGATCCCTGCGCCATCACTGTTGGGAATGACGCGTGGATGCTCCATCGCGCGATAGCCGCCGCCGCGGCGCCCGACGTCGGCGGGATTGACGCCGGACCCCTCCAGCCGCACCCGGACTTCGCCCGGGCCGGCCATCGGCGTCGGCATCTCGCCATAGGTCAGGACATCGGGCGCGGGGCCGTTCGCTCGTACCAGACCGCCCCTCACAGCGTGCCCGGAAACGCGCCGCCGTCGAGCAGGATGTTCTGGCCGGTGATGAATCCAGCCTTGTTGCCGCACAGGAACGCGCAGGCGTAACCGAACTCGTCGGGATCGCCGAACCGTCCGGCCGGATTGAGTTTGGCGCGTTCGGCCAGCAACTGATCGACGGTGATGCCGCGCTTCTCGGCGTCGACCTTCGCCACCGGCCCGCGCAGGCGATCCGTATCGAACGGCCCCGGCAGCAGGGCGTTGATGGTGACGTTGTTGATTACGGTTTTCCGCGCGATGCCGGCGACGAAACCGGTGAGACCGGCGCGGGCGCCGTTGGAGAGACCCAGGACCTCGATCGGCGCCTTCACGGCGGCCGAGGTGATGTTGACGATGCGGCCGAATTTTCGCGCCATCATGCCGTCGACCGTCGCCTTGATCAGTTCGATCGGCGTCAGCATGTTGGCGTCGATCGCCTTGATCCAGTCGTCGCGGGTCCAGTTGCGGAAATCGCCGGGCGGTGGGCCGCCGGCATTGTTGACCAGGATATCCGGATCGGGACAGGCTTTCAGCGCAGCCTCGCGCCCGGCTGGCGTGGTGATGTCGCCGGCGACCTCGGTCACGGTCACGCCGGGATGCGCTTTCCGTATTTCATCGGCGGTCTTTTTCAGCGCTTCCGCGCCGCGCGCCGTCAACGTGACGTGGACGCCTTCGTTGGCCAGCGCCATGGCGCAGGCGCGGCCCAGGCCCTTGCTCGATGCGCACACGATGGCGCGGCGGCCTTTGATCCCAAGATCCATTTGGTTCGCTCCCGTTATGTCCGTGATTTGTTGAGGTTCGATGACGCTACTGTAACCAAGTCACGCGGGCCTGATAAGCCGTCGAGGCCTGCCGATAATGCATGTTGCGATCCCGGAAATGGTTTGTATCTCGTCGCGCGCGTGCGTAGTCAGCGAGAGCCGCTGTGCCCTTTCGGTGTCATTGCCGGGCTTGACCCGGCAATCCATCCCTGCACAAGACCTCTTATGAAGAGCGATGGATGCCCGGATCAAGTCCGGGCATGACGAATCTTTCTGGAGGCCCCAATCAATTCGCCCGCATCTCCGCTCTTATCATGTCGGCAGCCTTCTCTCCGATCATGATCGTCGGTGCGTGGTGTTGCCGCCGATCAGGGTCGGCATGACGGAGGCGTCGACCACGCGCAGGCCGTCGAGGCCGTAGACTTTGAGCTTCGGATCGACCACGGCCATCGGGTCATTCACGCCCATCTTGGCGGTGCCGACCGGGTGATAGACGGTATCGACGCGGGCGCGCGCAGCAGGCTGCGGATATCGTCGTCGGTGTGCACGCCTTCGGTGAACATGTCCTTCTTCTGCAAGGCGCGCAGCGCCGGCGTCTCCATCAGCCGCCGAGTGGTCTTGAAGCCCGCGACCATGGTTTCCAGATCCGCGGGATCGCCGAAGAATTCAGGGATCGATCACCGGCGCGGCCAGCGGATCGGCGCTACCAAGCGTAACATCGCCGCGGCTCTTCGGCCGCAGCAGGCAGACGTGGCAGGTAAAGCCGGTACCGCGATGGCGTTTGCGGCCATGATCGTCGGCCAACGCCATGCCGAAATGGAGCTGGATATCGGGGACATCGAGGTCGGGCCGGGTTTTCAGGAAGCCGCCGCATTCGGCGAAGTTCGAGGTCATCGGTCCCAAACGCTCGCGCCGGTACTGGCGGATAGCGCGCAGCAGCCGCGGCAGGGCCTTGATCGAGATGCCGTTGAAATTCGGGTTATCGGACATGTAGCCGAACACGAAATCGGGATGGTCCTGCAGGTTCTGTCCGACGCCGGGCAGGTGATGCACGGTGGCGATGCCGTGCTTGCCAAGTGCTGCGCTGTCGCCGACACCCGACAGCATCAGCAACTGCGGGGTCTGGAACGCGCCTGATGAGACGATCACCTCACGCCGGGCGCGGATCTGCTTCAGCTCGTTGCCCTGCCGGTATTCGACGCCGACCGCACGCTTGCCTTCGAACAGGATGCGGGTGGCATGGGCGCGGGTCTCGACGCGCAGATTGGCGCGGCTTCCCATATGCGGGTGGATATAGGCACGCGCCGCGCTCCAGCGTTCGCCGTTCTTCTGCGTCACCTGATAGATGCCGAGCCCCTCGTGCTCGTCGGCATTGAAATCCTCGCGCAGGCGAAATTGCGCTTCCTGCGCCGCCTGCTGGAAGATCTGTTGCACCGGGTTGCCGGTACGCAGCTTGTTGACGGCGAGCGGGCCGCCCTTGCCGTGATATTCGCCGTCGAAATCGGCGTTGTTTTCCGCGCGCTTGAAGTAGGGCAACACGTCGGCGAACGACCAGCCGGCATTGCCGAGCGAAGCCCATTGATCGTAGTCAGAGCGGTGACCGCGGATATAGACCATCGCGTTGATCGCTGATGAGCCGCCGAGCCCCTTGCCGCGCGGCTGATAGCCGATACGGCCGTTGAGGCCCTTTTGCGGTATGGTGTTGAAGGCCCAGTTGTTGACGTTGCCGGCGACCATCAGCACCAGCGCAAAGGGCGTCGTGACCACCCAATTGTCGTTCTTGCCGCCGGCATCCAGCAGCGCCACCGAAATGTTCGGGTCCTCCGAGAGCCGTCCCGCCACCGTGCAGCCGCCGGAGCCGCCGCCCACCACCACGACATCGAATGTATCCGCCACGCGTATCCCCCCGGATTTGTGTTCTGGCAGGCCTGCATGGCTGCGCTTTGGGGGCAAAACTCCGCTTTTGCGGCGTTTATGGCAAGAGTGGTTCCCTAAGGCGGCTTTGGCCTTCAATCTTGGCCTTTTGCCCTCGTTTTTGCAGTCATAAAATCCTCAAAAGCAGGGACTTGCCCCTTTCCAAAGCAGGGCGACGTTGATACATACCCCTCGCACCCGATGGCTTTGCCCGGGTCGCCTTCTCAGGAAGCCTCTGGACGGGATCGATCGGCGCCGAACAAGCGTTGGCCGAATTCGTTTCGGATCCGGTTTTTTGGACGGCGGTGCAACGGTTTAACGCGGGGTGGAGCAGCCCGGTAGCTCGTCAGGCTCATAACCTGAAGGTCATAGGTTCAAATCCTATCCCCGCAACCAAACTTACCGAAACTCCCGTAGCGAAAGCTGCGGGAGTTTTGCGTTTCTGAATCGCGCAGTGTGACGGCGCGGGGGGACGAGGTGGACGGGCACGTTGTGACCGGCCGGAGGATCGAACGGTCATGAATGCAGCAGATGCAATCGCCCTCGAAGCCGCCGTATTGATCTCAATGGCAACGGAATCGGGGTGACCAGTGGCCGGCCGAGGGCTGCCGGGATCACTGGAATAACAGGCTGATGTCCTGTCGATGGGCGCAAGTTCTTTCTCTGCTGTCGCCGTCAGACGATGCGGGCGCATAGCGAAGCTCCCAGGGCCACCAGGAGAATCCCGGTGAGCCGGTTGAACCAACCCAGCACGGTTTTCTGCAAGCTCCTAAATATGGTGTTCGTGCTGAAGGCGAGGAAGAGATACCAGGATGCACTGCCGAGCATCACACCGATGGGCATCGCCAGCGCGCGATCCATGATCAGCGGGTTGCCGGTTTCCAGCGCGGACGCGACACCCAGGTACGGCAGTATCGTCATCGGGTTGGCGGCGGCGATCAACAGGGTGGATGTATAGGCCGAAAGCAAATCCCCGCATGTCGCGTCTCCGCAAGTCGCGCTGTGCGCCGCCTGCGTGGACACGAGAATGGTTCTGAGGCCCATCAAGACCAGAACGATCCCTCCAGTGATGCGCAGCGGCGTGTGCAGGGCGAGCGTCGTCTGCATCAACACAGTCCCGCTCGCGGTGGCCAGACAACTGAACATGCCGTGCGCTGTTGCCGCACCCATGCCGCTCGCGACCCCGAACCAGATTCCGAATGCCAGCGTCCGCTGCACGCACATCAAGCCAATCGGGCCGAACGGGATAGCGACGCACAAGCCCAGCGCCGCCGCCGGCAGCAAGTGCGCGATGAACGGCGTCATTTCCAGAATGGCTTGGCTGCTTCGGCGTTGGCTTCTTGCCGCGTCTTGCCGATGTCCTTGAGATGGTGATCATCGAGCTCCGCCAGGGCTTGCCGCTGCCGCGACCGCTCGGAACACCGGACACACCAGCTTAGGAACCGTAATCCCATCCAGGTCGACGATGGCTCGACGCTGCGGCTCTGTTCGCGGCCCCCTTCCAACTCGTGAGCGAATTGACAACAACTGACATGATAAGTCCTCCTGATACGCAGAAGTTGCGGATAGAACTATCGGCACGCGCGTCGCTGGCGTGTGAGCTTGTTCACCTCTCACGCGTTCGTGCGATGACGAGCCATGGTCGGCAGTCAAGGTGTGTTTGCGGTCTCAACGCGAGCGGCCATCGTCGTGGCGGACCCGCGGTACCCGCGCGATCGCATCGCGCTCCGCGTAGCTCGCCGTCTGGTCCAATATCGGCGCAGCTGCCTGACGTCGCGCGCGTCAGCGACCCAACATTAGAAAGCGAAGCGGTATGACGGAAAGGTCCAATTTGCGGATAATCAATCAGTCCAATCCTGGCTCGTGCCCGGTCAGCTCATTCGCTCGCGCAAATCACCACGCCAGGTCTCCTTCGCGAAGCAACGCCTGTTAAGGCAGGGCGCTTGTCGATCGGGGATGCGCTCAGCATGTCGGCGCAATCCCACTTTCGCCGCGTGCCGTCACCTCAAGCGACATGGCTCAAGCGACATGGCTCAAGCGACATGGCTCACGCCGCTTTCGGGCGGCGTCGGGCGCGCGTTCATCGAAGCATCGGCGCAGCCGCCTCAGCCCTTCGGCAATCAGCGCCGTCTCGATCGCCCCATATCCCAGGACGATGCCGGCCTTAGGCTTTCCGTCCACCCGGAAGGCCGACATCCTCTGAATGGCGACGCCGAGATCAAAGGCTCGCGATGCAATCGCATCGATATGATTAACCGACGCTCTTCGCGCGTAGGCGGCGATATGCAGCCCGGTGCTCGATGGAACAAGGTCGAGGTGATCGACGAAGTTCATCTTGATCGCCGCGGTCAGCGCCTCATGCCGTTCGCTATAGATGCGGCTCACCTTGCGAATGTGGCGCGCAAACCCGCCCTCGTCGATAAACCACGCCAGCGCGCTCTGAGCTATTGTCGCTGTATGCCAATCGGTGACGTGCTTCGCCTTGTGCGCCGCCTCTCGCAGCGACGGCGGCACGACCATGAAGCCCAGCCGGAGAGTCGGCAGCAACGTCTTTGAAAAACGTGCCGACATACACAACGCGACCGGTCGAATCGAGGGTCTGAAGCGGCTCGAGCGGGCGTCCGCCGAAGCGAAACTCGCTGTCATAGTCGTCCTCAACGACAACCGCGTTGTTGCGCTCGGCCCAAGCAAGCAGCGCACGTCGACGCGACAGGCTCATCGCCACGCCGAGGGGATACTGATGCGACGGCGTCACGTAGACGGCCCTGGCCACGGCCGGCAGCGCCTCCACGACGAGACCTTCGCTGTCGACCGGTACACCGATCACGCGGGCGCCCAGCGCCTTGAACAAGTCCTTTGCAGGCCGATAGCCCGGATCCTCCATCGCAACGACATCGCCGGGATCGAGAAGCACGCGAGCGACGATATCGAGTGCCTGTTGGGCCATTGGTCACGATTACGTCGTGGGGCAATCCGGAAACGCTTCGTGAGATACCGATATGGCGAGCGATCGCCGCGCGCAGGCCCAATTGCCCGCAGGATTCTCGTAGATTCCTGCCGCCATCTCGCCCGAGCGCTGCGCACGGGCGACGACCCGCCGCCAGGCTCGGTGTGAAACAACGAAGCGTCTGGAAGCCCAGTTCTGAAGTCGAAATGCGCCGCGCGGGCAAAGGCCGTCGGAAGCGATATCGTCTCCCCAAACTCCGCGCGAGGGCGCGGACCGCCGATCGCCTTGTTTTTCTGATCGCCGGACGTTTTGCCTCGAACTGATGGCTAACGAACGTCCCGGCGCCCGTATGGGATGTCGCAAATCCTTCCGCGAGAAGGCTTTCATCCGCGACCGTCACCGTCGATCGTGCAACCGTCAGCCGCGGCGGCCAGTTCTCGCGTGGATAACAAGCGCTCTCCAGGCCGAAGGCGCCCGTCAGAATTGCCTGCCGGATCTGACGGTAGATCTCGCCACTGAGGTCACTTCGACCAACAAGACTGATATGAAAAGCCACAGTCCGGGCCCTCTTTCGCATTGGACTGGCAACCCTACATAAAGGTGAACGTTCCATCGTACCGCTCGCCGATGTGTCGTCGTGGTCATGGCGGTCAACCGGCCATTTCCCGAGCGGGGGACACGACATAACCTGTACCCTCGGTCCAGGTCACTGCCCAGGAGCAAGAGATGAACGCGCCGCCAAAAATCGATCCGGTTACCGCGCATTCTGACAGCGACGTTGTGCACTGGCTGACAAACGACACGCGCGCTAGGCGTTTCATTGATAATATTTTTGCTGAGCTGTGTGTCCGGCTCCAGCGCGCGGGCATTCCCGTCAAGCGGGCGTCGCTTCATATCCTGATCCACCATCCGCAATGGCTTGGCGCCCGGATCATGTGGGCCGACGGGATGCGCGAGGCCGAGATTGCGAGAGTGGACTACGATGTCAGGGAGCGATCTGAATACATCGGTAGTCCCGCCAACGAAATCCATGACGGTGCCCCCGAGGTGCGCGGGGATCTCGAACGCGCTCGCTCGCTGGGCCGCAAGCACGCCGTCTATGACGAGATGCGGGCGAAAGGCCTGACCGACTATGGCGTGGCCGCTGTACCATACGCTCGGCAAGCGGCACATCGTGACCTTTGCAACCGACCGGCCCGGAGGGTTTCGACGACGCGCATATCGCCGGGCTGTTGAAACTGTTGCCGGTTTTGGCGCTGGTGAGCGAAATCCGTGTCAAGAACCGGCTGGCGCGAACGCTGCTCGAAACCTATGTAGGGTCGCATGCCGGCGAGCTCGTTCTGGCCGGCGCCACCAGGCGCGGAAGCGGGACGACGGTACGCGCCGCCATCATGATCTGCGATCTGCGTGATTTCACCAGGATCTCCGGCAACTGGCCGCGCGATGACGTGATTGACCTTCTAAACGGCTATTTCGACGCGATGTCGGAGCCGATAGCGCGACATGGCGGGGAAATACTGAAATTCATCGGCGACGGTTTGCTCGCCATTTTCCGCTCAGCCAGCCGTCGGCCTGCGCAAATCTGCTGCATGCCGTGGCCGAAGCCCGTCAGGCCATGGCTGCCCTGAACGAAAGGAACAGCGAAACCGGGCGTGCGCCGCTGAATTACGGCATCGGCGTTCATGTCGGAGACGTCATGTACGGCAATATCGGGTCGCGCACCCGGCTCGACTTCACCGTCATGGCCCTGCGGTAAGGCCTCGCGTCTCGAAACCCTCACCAAACAATTGGGGAGAACGGTGCTGCTATCCCGCGCGTTCGCCGACTTTGTCGAAAATGATTTCGATCTCGAACGCGTCGGCGAATATCCGGTGCGCGGCTTCAACGACCCAATCGAGCTGTTCGCGTATCACGGCTGAATGCCGATCTTTCGCCAGGTCCGAGCCGTCCCAAGGGACGCGAACTCAACCGGCCGCTGTCAGCGAATGTCGGTCTCGGTGGTTGCTAGTCCCCGCAACAAAGCTCAGCCTCTGAACGGCAGGTAGAGCCGCGAAAGACAGGTAGAGCCGCGGCTTTCTGTCAGGATTGGTGTCTGCGTATTCATTCCCCGATCGCTTGACACTCGTCGTCGTTGTTCCCATTATGTTCTCTCTGCGAGACCTCTTCGAAACGTCACGGGCGAACGGTCGGGATGGCAACGACAGCCACCATCCTCCATGCGGACCTGGATGCTTTCTATGCCTCCGTAGAGCCGCTGCTCGACCCTTCGTTGCGCGGCAAACCGATCGCTGTTGGTGGTGGTGTTGTGCTTGCCGCTTCTTACGAAGCCAAGACCTTCGGGGTCCGCGGCGGCATGGCCGGACGGCAAGCGCGCGAACTCTGTCCGCAACTTACTTTTGTCAGCGGCCATTTCAAGGAATACCAACGGCTGGGCGACGCTGCCATCAAGGTGATCGGCGATTTCACGCCGCTCGTAGAACGGATTTCCATCGACGAGGCCTTTGCCGACGTTGCGGGCTGCACCCATCTCTTCGGTGCGCCTGCCGAAATTGCGCGGGCAATCCGCCAGCGCGTGCGGGCGGAGCTTGGCCTTCCGATCTCAGTCGGTGTGGCGCGCACCAAGCATCTGGCAAAAATTGCCTCGCAAGTGGCCAAGCCCGACGGGCTGGTGGTCGTCGATCCCGACATCGAGCTGGAATTCCTTCACCGCCTGCCCGTCGAGCTGATGTGGGGCGTGGGTCCGGTCACGAAGGCGCGGCTGGCCGAGATTGGCGTGCTAACGATCGGGCAGCTGGCGCAGACACCGGGAGGGTCGCTCGAGCGGTTGCTCGGTTCAGCGGCAGGCGAGAAACTTGCAGCGCTGGCATGGAATCGCGATCGGAGGGAAATCAAGGTTCACCGCAGGGCTCGATCGGCAGGAGCGCAATCGGCAATTGGCCGGAAGCCTGCCGAAGAGCAAGTTTTCGACCAACCCTGCTTCACCTCGCTGACCAGATCGGCACCCGGCTCCGCGCTAAATCCAGGCCCGGCCGAACCGTGACGGTCCGCGTTCGCTTCGCCAATCTAAATTCGGCCACCCGGTCGGTAACGCTCGACGCACCGATTTCCGCGACCGTGATCCTCGCCGAGATTGCCGGGGATCTAGTGCGCGCGGTCCTCGCAGAACATCCGGATGAGAAGACCATCTCGCTCCTGGCGATCTCTGTGTCGCACCTCGAAGAGCACTGGGATCTGGAGCTTGAACTTCCGCTTGGACTTCAAGATGAACGCCGCTGCCCCGGTACCAAAATAGGCACGGCACGATGGGCGGCCGACCGTGCCGTCGATAAGATCCGCGATCGCTTCGGATGGGATGCTATTGGATACGGCTCGGTGGCGCTGGGCGTGTCTCGTTCCGTTCCCGACGAGTTTCGCGAGCTCGCTGAAAAGGACCTGTGACCGTCACCTCGTGCGGGTGGTCGCACGATATGTGTGCCACCTATCAAGTTGAGGCGTGGTGATCCGACACGGCCTTCGTTACTTCAGCTGCAACTCTCTGCGGCGTGGCACGCGAAATATCGCCAAGACTGAGCATTCCGACCATTCTCTTGTTCGCGTCAATAACTGGCAGCCGTCGAACCTGATTGCGCCCCATGATCTGGGCGGCTTCCTTCACGTCATCACTATCCCGACACCAAATCACGCCTTGTGACATGATATCTCTGGCCGTGAGTTTTGAAACGTCCTTTCCGTCGGGTATCGCTTTCACAGCAATATCCCGATCGGTGACCATGCCGATGAGCCGGTCATTTTCGCCGACTGGGATTGCCCCGATATCAAGTTGCCGCATCTTCGTGGCGACCATTGAAATTGGCGTATCAGGCGAAACCCACTCGACGCCCTTGTGCATAGCGCTTCTAACCTTCATAACGCTCTCCTCGTGAGTGCTTGCTGCCGCATCCTTGACGCCTTTTGGGCAGCAACAGATTGCGTCTCTCGCTTCAAATCAAGCGAACATTGGCGCTTTGGTTCCTGGCCGATCCGCGTGTTCCTGACTATCCCGCGCTCTTCCGCAGGCCGCCATAAATCGTCGCCCGCTACAATGACGGTCGCTGATCCGCTCGGCTCGCGCTATCGTCGGCGCCGCGCTCTGGTCCGCGCCGCTTTCTTGGCCGCGGCAGAGCGGCCAGCGGTGCCTTTGTCTTTACGGCTTTCTTGGCTGCGGCAGACCGAGCAGAGGCGGTGCGGCGCGAGGCGGCACGCTGGGTTTGCTTCGAGAGCGCCGCGCGCGACGCCGTGCTGCGCGGTTCGCGCTCAAGGACCCGTGACACGGCGCGCGCGACGCGCGGCCGTCGTTGGGGCTTTCGCTTGCCCTGGCCTGCCTCATACGCGTATTCGGCGCTCTTGCGGGTGCTCGCCTTGGCCTTGCTTTTTCCGTGGCGGGCGAAGAGCAACGCCTGCGCGTCTCGCTTTGGACAGACCAATGGCAATGGCCTGCTGCGGCGATTTCACTCCATGCTCGCCGCGGCGCACCTTGCGTATCTCCTCATGCACAAATTCGCCCGCCTGAGTGGTGGCTGATTTGCCCGCGCGCTTGTCCTTCCGGGCCTTCTCCACTGTTCGTCGCTCTGGCATGACTATTCCTCCATAGTGCCCTCAACAGTAACGCCGTACCTCGCAAAAAAGGTCCCCTGAATGCTGTTTGCTCGCGAGGGTATGAACGCCGGAGCCGCGCCATGGCCCGACTTGCCGCAGGGCTACTCGGAAGAACATCGAGCAACTCTGACCGATCTCGGCAGAGTCGGCAGCGCGACCTTGCGCGTATTATTTCCCGCCTTCGAGTCAACGCATCACGAGATGCTCAGCGAGCACCGTCCAAGACCTCGGCAACTTCGTAAAGGTGTGGATCAATTTGGTCGGTCAAATCGTCAAACTTCCCCCAGGCCTTGCGAAAGTCTGGCGATTGGTGAGCCTGCTGCAAGAGCTCACGGTTTTGCCATTGGACATAGTTGACAATACGCCGTCCATCGAGGCTGCGATGCAGGCTGATGGAGACAAAGCCCGGCTGGCGCGCCATGAAACGCGCTCGCTCTGCCATCAATGACAAGGCCTCAGACTGCTTTTCCGGTTCGGCATCAACGACCGTGATCTGCGTGACCGTCTGATTGTTGGTCTGAATATTGGGCATGATGTCTCTCCTTTCTCTCCTTTCTCGGTTGGTTTTCTGCCATGCAACGCAGTAGTCCCGGCATTTCGGTAGTCTTAGATCCCGGACTCATCGATCAATCTCGCCAAACACGATATCGAGCGATCCGATGATGGCTGAAACGTCGGCCAGCATGTGGCCGCGCGTCATAAAGTCCATCGCGGAGAGATGCGCAAAGGACGGCGCGCGGATCTTGCACTTGTAGGGCTGATTGGTCCCATCGGAGACAAGATAGACGCCGAACTCGCCTTTGGGCGCTTCAACCGCCGCGTAGACCTCACCGGCCGGAACGCGATGCCCCTCGGTATAGAGCTTGAAGTGTTCGATGATCGCCTCCATCGAACGCTTCATTTCGCCGCGCCGCGGCAGAACGATCTTGTGATCTTGCGTCGCGACCGGCCCCTGTCCTTCAGGCGCCTGAAGTTTTTCAATGCATTGCTTCATGATACGAACCGACTGGCGCATCTCCTCCATGCGCACGAGATAGCGATCGTAACAGTCGCCGTGCTTGCCAACGGGGATGTCGAAATCAAACTCGGGGTAGCACTCGTAGGGCTGTGCCTTGCGCAGGTCCCATGCCGCGCCGGAGCCGCGCACCATTACGCCCGAGAATCCCCAGGCCCAGGCATCGGCAAGCGCGATCACGCCAACGTCCACATTGCGCTGCTTGAAGATGCGATTGTTGGTCAGCAGACCTTCAAGGTCGTCGCATACCTGCAGGAATGGATCGCAGAATGCACGGATATCGTCGAGCAGCGCGGATGGCAGATCCTGGTGGACTCCGCCGACGCGAAAATAGTTGGCATGCATCCGAGCCCCGGAGGCTCGCTCATAGAACACCATTAGTTTTTCGCGCTCTTCAAAACCCCAAAGCGGCGGCGTCAGGGCGCCAACATCCATCGCCTGGGTGGTAATGTTGAGCAGATGGGAGAGTAGCCTTCCGATTTCGCAATAGAGCACCCGGATGAGCTGGCCCCGTCAGGGCACCATGATGCCGAGCAGCTTTTCGGTCGCCAGGCAGAATGCGTGTTCCTGATTCATCGGCGCGACATAGTCGAGCCGGTCGAAATATGGCAGCGCCTGCAGATAGGTTTTGTGCTCGATAAGCTTTTCAGTGCCGCGATGGAGCAGGCCGATGTGGGGATCGACGCGCTGAACCACCTCGCCGTCAAGCTCCAGGACCAGGCGCAACACCCCGTGTGCCGCCGGATGCTGCGGTCCGAAATTGATCGTGAAATTGCGGAGCGCAGCCTCGGCCATGCGGATTTCTTCTCGCTTCGCTGGAACCTGAAACGCCCGGTACCTTCATCTGTTCCGCGAATGCGCCAATCGACGTGGCGTTTTTGTGCCCGGACGGTGTGGAACGTTTGCCCCCTGTGTTGATTGGCTGGGTATGCGAAATGGCATCTTCCGATGAGTGCCTGCCGGGCTTGTCGCGGGCCCGCATGGCGGCAATCGACGCGCGAACCAAACAGGGACATCGAATGCCCGCGTCAATTGGAACGATCGATCCGCGTGCGGAGCAGGGTCTTGGTCTCGATGACCGTTTCTTTCGCGAGGTGAACCACGACTTGGCCGACAGAGGTTTTCTGACCACGAGCGCAGAGACCTTGATCACCTGGGCCCGGACGGGGTCGCTGATGTGGATGACGTTCGGTCTCGCTTGCTGTGCGATCGAAATGATGCAGATGTCGATGCCGCGCTACGACGCCGAACGTTTCGGCTTTGCACCGCGTGCGTCACCGCGCCAGTCTGACGTGATGATTGTCGCCGGAACATTGTGCAACAAAATGGCGCCGGCCTTGCGCAAGGTTTACGACCAGATGCCGGAGCCGCGCTATGTCATTTCGATGGGATCCTGCGCCAACGGCGGCGGCTATTATCACTACTCGTATTCGGTGGTGCGCGGATGCGATCGCATCGTCCCCGTCGATATCTACGTCCCGGGCTGTCCCCCTACCGCAGAGGCGCTGCTCTACGGAGTCATGCTCCTGCAGAAGAAGATTCGCCGTATAGGCACGATCGAGCGATAAACCAGCGCGCTCTGGCACTCGGATTAGTCAGCCCAAAGCCGCCGCGGCTCGATCTGCCAGAATGACCTTGGCGATCCGCCGATCTATCTCTGATCGAAGTTTGGCAGTCTCCGCTGTTGGAACCCGATGCCATTTGCAGACTTCAATATAACATGTGCGACATATCGGCGAAGGTGGACATCATGGCTACATGTGAAACCTGCGGCAATGACTACGACAAGGCGTTTCAGGTCACGATGAGCGGCAAGGCGCATACCTTTGATAGCTTCGAATGCGCCATACATGCGCTCGCGCCAACCTGCGATCATTGCGGAATTCGCATCGTCGGGCATGGCTTGGAGAAGGGGGTACATTTTATTGTTGCGAGCATTGCGCCCAAGGCGAAGGCGTTAAAGGTCTACGCGATCAGATCTAGCCCGGGCAATTGTACGGTCTGGGTTCCTTCCCATCCCCCAGGGGGCATCCCCAGGGGCGCGTTCGCCACTGTTTAGTGGCTTCTCAGCATGGTCTGGACTATTTCCTCGACCGTGCGCGGTGAAATTCAAGCTGTTCAAACCCCGGCATTTCCGGCGATTGCGTATTGTCGACTTGCATAAGCGCTACCTGATGACGAGTAATTGGCGGGCTCGGCAATATTGCCAAAATCTGCGAGACTGCATGCCAAGCGGCGAAGGGAACGGGAACAAGAACAGGTTTAACTCCGGCTTCGCGCGCGAGCGCGCTGACGAGCTCCTTATAAGCGTAGACGCGCGGGCCACCGCACTCGAACGTGGCACCTGTTTCAGACCCCTGCAATACCTGCGCAATCGCTTCTCCCACGTCTTCCACGTAGGCCGGCTGTAACCTCGTCAGTCCTTGCCCGAACATTGGATAAATCGGGAAGCGCCGGAGCAGCGTGATGATAGTGGTGATAAATGTGTCATCTGGCCCGAACATTACCGCCGGACGAACGACGATCGCGCCGGCAAACGCTACCCGAACTGCCGATTCGCCCTCGCCGCGTTTGCGAATGTAGAGCGATGACGAGGTCGCATCGGAGCCAATTCCGGAAACGTGAACGAGCCGCTGGATTCCAGCTTGTTGCGCCTGCGCCGCTATGCGGTGAGCAGCTTCGACATGCACGGAATGAAACGTCTCCCGTCCACGCTCGACGTAAAGACTAACTGCATTCACCACGCCATAAGCGTCGGCAACCGCTCTGGCGATTGACGGCTCGCTATGTATATTCACTTCAATCGACTCAAGCTGGGAATCGTCGGACCCGAACAGCTGCCGACCTCGATCGGGATGTCTCGACGCAACGCGAACGGAAAATTCCCGCCTGCGTAGATGGCGGACCGCTCGGCGGCCAAGAAATCCGGTCCCGCCAAACACGACGACAAGGTTACCTGTCTGGTTGCGACCGTTCACATTCTCCACCGACCCCGACGGTTGTTAGCCACGTCACGCCATATCGCGTACGCAATGCGCTTAATGCGCTTATTGGCTATCCTCTGTCGCACGGGCAAGCTCTGGAGATGAGGCTTCGTCTGTCCGCTGATGGTGACCTTCATACGTCCTGCTGGACTGCGAGTTCGCCGGTAGCTGCAGGACGGTCGCGTGCTGACCTTCTCTGAGCCTCGTCACGAGGACGACCCCGCCGTTGGCAAGTTCGAGTGCGTCATGATGCACGTGCGGTTGGCGGGTGTCGACCTGTCGAAACCGGGCAAGCTGGTCGCCTTGCATGCCAAACCCGAAGCTCGGCAGGAGAGGAGCGAAGGCATGGACGGTCTCGATTTCGCGCTCGAAAGCGAGTTCGGTGCCCGGGAGAAGGCAGACTGCCACTCCCGGCTCGCCAACCGCCGCGAAGCCCCGCGTTTCGGTCCCGCGAAATCGGGTTGAAATTAGCCGGTCGCCCACCTTGGCGGCCCGCGATCTGACAGCGTGAAGACTATAATCGCACATCGAGCATTCTCCCTGGAGACGGATAAACGTCGCCTGCGAAAAATAGTTTCCCGTGCAATCAGGTTGGCCAGCCGGGGCCTCCGGCTTCGAGTCGATCCTGGCAATATCTCCACCACTCCGTTCGCCGATCCTGGAAGATGGCGCGGAAAGCTCGTCAAAGTAGGCAACGCAAGGCGTGATCGTTCAGCCGAGCTCAGGCGCGCTTGATGGACACCAGCGCAAGTGTAAGCGAGACGAAGCCGGCGAGTTTGATGCCGGCAACGATCATGTGACCAGTTTCCCAACGCAGGCGGATCGCTTCGAAATCCTGTGGAATCGGCCCCGGCGTCCACGTCGCCAGAACATCATTGGCCGGTTTGACGATCACAAGCCAAGCGATGAGCGAAACCGCGTAAAGCACAGCTCCTGCCAGGGCGAACCAGAGCGCGAGGCGATCGTAACGCAGCAGCCAGGCCAAAACTGCCGGACAGGCGATTGCGGCTACGTCAAGCGGCGCGCCGACGGCGGCGAACATCCAGAACTGCGCGTTGAAAACGGTCGTCTCGCGCCATAGTTCGGGCGACCATTGCCTTAGGCGCGGAATAGATTCGAGCACATGGGCAAAGGATGGTCCAAGGCTAAGCGCGGCGATCGTGAGGTCAGAACAGGAGAAACCTGTGTGTCATGGCCGCCATAACAGCCGACAACCCAAGCCCGTTCCATGTTCCGAGACCGTTCCAAGTTTATTGCCTTAAGGATCGGTGCATCACGGATCGCAAACTAAACTGCGGTTCGTAAAAGTCCACAGCGCACCACCGAGCGAAATGGAATCGCTCGGTGGTGTTGATTGCAATGTTGGACGGAGATAGTCCGCCGGATGGCCTTCGGCGTCTGCCAGACGCACCTCAAGACCGCGCGTCTCCCAAGGCGCCGCTAAACAGGCTTTACTAGTCTGGGCCTATGCCGAAGCTGAACCCCGGCCCATACACGCCCACGCCCGGCCTGCGATAGTAGCCGCGATCGTAGTCGTCATAGTATCGCGGACGTGCATAGTAAGTGTCCCTGTCGATGATCACGCGGCGATCACTTCGGGTATTCCAGCATCGGCCGGCGTCGTCACAGATTACCCGTGCCTGGTGAAGGAAGGGCGAACTTCCTCCGGTTTGAATCTCGTCGGCAGCATATGCATTCGAGGCTATGAGTGCACCGGCGCCGGCGAGCAATGTCAGTGTCAGCTTTCTCATGTCCATCTCCTCTGAGTGGAAGCCCTGAGATAAAAACGTCTCAGTCAAAATGACGTTCCAGCAAACGTTCGTTCAGGGAACCGATCCCGGGTCATTTGGAATCTTGCGCTCTGTCAGTAGCAGCCATGCATTAGCGGAGTACTGAGGGTATGGCTTTCGACTTCGTCGCTTCAGTATACACCGGCCGGTGCGCATTTCGGCCCACTCACGCAATCGCCACAATTTGACATGGAACCTCTTTGGCAGGCGTCCGTTCGCCAGTTGTAACCCACTGGCGGAGTTGGCCCATGAGCGCGAATGGCCTTGAAACTTTTGACAGATCGCTTCACGCGACCAATGTCTGGCTCAAGGAGATTTCAAGGGAGATCGGACCGGATCGTCGATTGGCCTGGCGTGTTCTTGGCGTCGTCCTTCGCGCCTTGCGTGATCGGCTTCCCATCGCGGACGCGGCGCATCTTGCCGCCCAGTTACCCTTGCTGATTCGTGGAGCTTTCTACGAGCAGTATCGGCCGGCTGTTCAGCCAGACCCGATGCGTTCGCGCGAGGAGTTCGTAGCTCGCGTTGCGGACGGCCTCGAAGGCGGAGGAAAGCCCATAAACCCGGAGAAAGCCATCAAGGCCGTACTCTCCGCGGTCCAGCGCCACGTCGTCGAGGCCGAAACGGCAAAAGTGCGCCACGCGTTGCCAGAAAATATCAGGACGCTCTGGCAGTCAAACGCTCGCATCCCTCGGGTCAAGCATGGAGCGGTCAAGCATGGAAACGGATCAATGAAAGTTGCTGACGTGATGAGTCGGAATGTGCAACTGGCAAGCCCGAACGATACGCTAGGAGAGGTCGCCAAGCGCATGACGGCTAAGGATATAGGCTTTTTTGCCCGTCGGAGAGAACGATCATTTGGTCGGGATGATCACCGATCGCGATATCATGGCACGCGCTGTCGCGCAGGGCAGGGACGGGCAATCGCGCGTCCGCGACGCGATGACCAGGGACGTCAAGTATTGCTTTGAAGACGATAGCGTCGACGACGTTATTCAAAATATGAGCGATATACAGGTCAGGCGATTGCCAGTCGTCAATCGAAACAAGCGCCTCGTGGGTATCGTCTCGCTGGCCGATGCCGCGAGGAAGTACGACCCAGCTGCAACCGGCGCCGCTATGTGCGGCGTAGTCGAACCGGGAGGTTCTCACGTCTCGTCTACGTAAGGATTTACGTAAGGATTGCGCCGTTACGTCCTCGCGGATTCCGGAGCCGAAAGGACAGAGCTGATTCCATGCGCCTCGGCCGAGGCGAGCAGACCACTTGAAATTCAATGCTCATCGGGTGCTGGAGCGCTGCCGGGTAGGTCTGGATTTGGCGATTGGAGAAGGGCTCATGACCGAAAAACGTACCGCTGGTAAGATGCGCCGCGCCATTCTCGCTGCCTCTATTCTCGTGATCGGAATTCTCGGAGTCGGAACGGCCGCCTGGCTGGCCGGACCGGGTGGCTCCACGTGGAGAGAACTGTACTCCTGGTACAACCCCGCGGTTGGCTTTCAATCTGCCGCTCTGCCTGTGGGCTTTGAAGATCTCGTAGACCGCATCAAACCGACAGTCGTGAGGGTGCGCGCGAAGGTGGAGCAAGACGCCGACGAAGAGGAACGGCCTTCCGGTCGCGGCGCGCCCTCGAATCGTTCCGATGGGCCGATGGGCGGCCGAGGCACGTCCCAGCCTCGTACCACCACCACTCTGGGGTCGGGCTTCTTCATATCGTCGGATGGATACGCCATGACGACCAGCCATCTGGTCAGGGGCGGCGAAAAAATTGAGGTCACCACCGACGACGGCAGGAGTTATCCTGCCAAGCTGGTTGGCGCCGACCCGAAAACAGACCTCGCGCTGCTCAAGATTGAGGGCGAAAGGGAATTCCCGGTTGCCCAGATCGCCGGCAAGGCGCCACGGATCGGCGAGTGGGTTCTTGCTGTCGGCAACCCGTTTGGACTCGGCGGAACGGTGACGGCAGGAATTGTCTCGGCCCGTGCGCGCGACATCCTTGGTCCCTATAACGACCTCATCCAAATCGATGCGCCGGTCAATCAGGGTAATTCCGGTGGACCGACCTTCGATGTCAGCGGCAAAGTGATCGGCATCAACAGTGCAATAGTTTCGCCGACAGGCGGCTCGGTTGGTGTTGGCTTCGCCATTCCAGCGGAAACAGTGAAGACGATCGCGGATAGACTCAAACAGAAGGGTACGGTCTCCCGTGGTTGGATGGGCGTCGAGGTACAGCCGGTAAGTCCCGATATCGTGGAGGGTCTCGGTCTCAGCAAACCGGTCTACGGCGTCTTGGTCACCGAAATCCAGCCGGACAGCCCGGCTGCAAAAGCCGACATCGTGCCGGGCGACGTCATCACTTCTGTTGCCGGCCAGCCAGCCAGCGATGATCGCGAGTTGATAAAGCGGGTCAGCGATATGCCTCCCGGCAAATCAATCGAGCTTGGCCTGATCCGTCAGAACGAGCAAAAAAATCTCAACGTAACGCTGGCCGAACTTCCGGTTCCTGAGAGCCGCTCGATGGCTGAAAAATCGGTATCACCGACAGTAGACGGCGATAAGCCAAACGTCGGACTGACCCTGATGCCTGCGGACAACTTTGGTCTCGGTGTCCGAGGTGTCATCGTCGCGGATCTCGATCCCGGGGGTGTGGCGGCTGAGAGCGGACTTTCGACCGGGGATGTTATCCTCGACGTAGGCGGCACCGCCGTGAAGACTCCTGTCGACTTCTACAAGGCGCTGACCGAGGTTCAAAGTAAGGGAAAGCGCATCGCATTGGCGCGTGTAAAGTCAAGCGAAGCAACCCGATTTGTCGCTATTCCCGTCAGTTGATGGAAGTTGACGGACTGAACGTCGCTCGCTGAGAGTCGACGGCCAGCCGCCGTGAAACAGGAAGGCCGAGGATCCCGGGGGCTCAATTTCCGGACACTCAGGTCGGCGTGCGTTGCAGGAGCTCCTGCACCTCCTTGTCGTCCACCTGGTGAAAATCTTCATAGTAGATGCCCACCGCCATGAAATCCTCAGGCGTCGCGAGGCACACCATGTCATCGCATTCGGCACGAAGCATCTCGGCCGTTTCCGCTGGCGCCACCGGCATCGCGAGGACGACGCGGGCGGCGCCCTCGGCGCGAACGGCCTGAAGCGCCACCCTTGCGCTCGCACCCGTGGCGATCCCGTCATCGACGACGATGGCGCTATGCCCGGCGATGGAAACGTGCGGCCGGTCACTCAACCAGAGACGCCTTCGCCGCTCGATCTTCGCGAGTTCGGCTTCGACGATCTTCGCGATTTCGGATTTGGACACGCCGGCCGTGCGCACGACGTCCTCGTTGATGACTGTCCGGGGCCGCGCGCCGTCGATGACGGCACCGGCCGCGAGCTCGGGATGCCACGGCACGCCGATCTTGCGCACCAGCAACAGATCGAGTGGCGCGTGCAGCGCGCGGGCGACCTCGATGCCGACGGGAACGCCGCCGCGCGGCAGCGCAAGGACCAGCGGTTGGGAGTGCTCCAGATATCCAAGTTTTTGCGCCAGTTGCCGGCCGGCATCGCTACGGTCGCGGAACAAATGGTGATTCATGATGGCCGCACCCTTGTGAAATGAGTTTCGAACCATCGGCTCGCCAAATCCACGACCTGCTCCAGCGCGCCGGGTTCCTCGAAAAGGTGCGTAGCGCCGGGCACGATGCTGAGCTGCTTTTCAGAAGACATTAGTTCAAGCGCGCGGCGGTTAAGCGCCAGCACCTCGGCGTCCGCGCCGCCCACGATTAGAAGCGAAGGTGCGTTGACCCGGCGCAGCCGGTCGCCGGCAAGATCCGGGCGGCCGCCGCGCGATACAACGGCACCGATCGGCTGCGGCGAATCCGCGGCCGCGACGAGGGCGGCGCCGGCGCCGGTGCTGGCGCCAAAATAGCCGATAGGCGCATTGTGCAGGTCTTCGCGCTGGCCAAGCCAGTCGGTTGCCGCACGCAAGCGGTCCGCGAGCAGACCGATATCGAACACGTTGGCGCGGTCCTGCGCCTCCGCATCGGTCAGCAGATCAAGCAGCAATGTGCCGCAACCGGATTTTTGCAAGGCGCGGGCTACGAACTGGTTCCGTGGACTGTCCCGCCCGCTGCCGCTGCCATGCGCAAACAACACCATCCCATGGTTCGCTTGCGGTGCAGCCAAATAGCCGCTCAGCCCGAAAGGCCCGATCGCGACCTCTCGTCCAACCGATGAGCTTTGCCTTATCAAAGGATCGGATCGTGACATCGATAGTTATTCCTTTGACCTGTCAGCAACGCGGTGACGCGGACCGGCGTTCCATCAAGAACTCGTCCGCAGAGCATTCGTTGGGGTCTTTGCGAAGGCGGTATGCAAATGCCTGAAAAGCAAAATCCGAGACGTCAAGATTCGGATGGTTCCCGAACCTATTCCGGCGAGGAGGTACGGCAGGGCGAGATCATCCTGCGCAAGCGGTGGATGCGCGTGGTTTTCATTGCTGGCCTTGTGGGCTGCGCTCTTCTGGCCCTGGGCATTCGCATCGCGGCGGGGCTCTGATGGACACCCCGGTCATCTTCGCCCTCGCGGCCAGCCGTGCCGAAGGAGAAGGCATCGCCGGCTGCCTGGGCGCTAGCTTGGCAGAGCACGAAGAGAAGCGCTTCGATGATGGCGAACGCAAGCTGGGGCCGCTGGCGGACATACGCGGCCGGGAGGCGCTCGTCGTCCAGTCGTTATATGACGGGCCGTCGCGCAGCGTGCATGACAAACTCTGTGATGTGCTGCTCTTCGCCGGCTCTCTGAGGGACTCGGGCGCGGCGCGCGTGATCCTGATCGCGCCCTATCTTTGTTACGCGCGGCAGGATCGGCGCACGAGGCCTGGAGAGCCTCTGTCGCTGCGGTATGTTGCGCAGCTCCTCGAAGCAGCCGGCGTGGATGCGATCGTGGCGCTGGATGTGCACAATCCGGCCGCTTTCGAGAACGCGTTTCGGATACCGGCAGTGAACATCGAGTGTGCTCAGCTCTTCGCCGCGCATTTCGGGAAAGCCCTCGCCGACCAGGATATAGAGGTCATTTCGCCCGATATCGGTGGGATGAAGCGCGCCGAGCATTTCCGGGATGCCCTCAGCACAACCATGAACGAAGACGTCGAATTGGGAACGCTGGGCAAACGGCGGATGGACCACATCGTCAGTGCCGAGGAGATTCCGGGCGATGTCCGCGAACGAACGGTTGTTATCTTCGACGATATGATCGCCACCGGCTCCACCATGCTGCGCGCAGTGGAGGCCTGCCGAAAGGGCGGGGCCGCCTATGTTGTCGTGGCGGCGACACATGGCTTGTTTCTTGGCGGCGCGCACAAACTCGTAGCGAGCAGCCTGGTGGATCGGATCATTATCTCGGATACGGTACCGCCCTTCCGTCTCGACGCGCGCCTGGTTACGGAGAAGGTCACGATCCTGTCCGCGAGCCAGGCGATTGCAGACGGGATTCGCAATGTCGCTGCTGCCTAAGCGTCTTACCAGGCGAGCGATAGCGAATTGTCCGGGTTCAGGGTGACATGGGTGCCGAAATTCGCACTTTCCCGTTCCAACCGTTGCTGAAGCCACCGGGCATCGCCCGGCGCGGCCTGGTTCAGTCGGAACCTGCGCATCTGAAACGGAATCATTTTGAGGGCCGAGAGCGCGCCGGTTGCCTGGAATTCCGGCAGATACATCATGGAGAGATCACCACGGAATTGCTCATATCCGCCGATGCCTTCGTAGTCGGTGATGAAATCGCCGCAGCCGTAGAGGATCAGCCGTCCGCGGTAAACCTCGATCGCCTTGGCGTGATGCGACGAATGGCCGTGGACAGCATGAAATTCTGCGATATCGATCAGGTCATGCGCAAAGGCGCGCTGAGCAGCCGGAACGGTGTAGCCCCAATTGCCGCCCCAGTGGATTGAAGCGATGCAAATGTCGCCGCGGCGCGCGAACGTTTTCACCTGCTTGGCTATGCGCCCAACCGCATCTTCGCTGGCTTCTGCGACGACATTGATTCCCGGCTCTGACCCGGCGGCCCAAGCGAGCGGAATGCCACTGCTTTCGAAGCCGAAGGCGAAGACCAGAATGCGCCGTCCGGTGGGGAGCACGATCCGCGCCGGGCCGGCCGCTTCGTGCAAATTGTGGCCGGCGCCGACGCGCGCGACATTCGCGGCATCCAGGACATTGAGTGTTTCTTCGAGACCCTTTTCGCCCCAGTCCAGGACGTGATTGTTGGCCAGCACGCAGCAATCGATCTTCGCGGTAGTGAGTATTTCGGCGTTGCGTGGGTTCATCCGATAATTGATGCCCTTCGCCGCAACGTCGTTGCTGGTCGTGATGGCGGTCTCCAGGTTGACGATCCGAGCGGCGGGCGCCGCGCGCTCCAGCTCGGCAAGCGAATCGCCCCAGACATAGTCATAGCCAACCGGCCGCGGGATCGCGCCGTTTGTGCGTTCGGCAAGCTCGACATAGGTCCGAGCCGAGTTCACATGGCGCTCATAGAGCACGGGATCGCCGGGGTGGGGCAGGATCTGATCGATGCCGCGGCCCGTCATCACGTCGCCGCACAGGAACAGGCGCAAGTCGTCCGGCCACGGTTGATCGTCGGAAGTTTTCTCAACGCGCAGCGCGCCTGAAGGAGAAGCTTCCTCGTCATTGGCCAATTCTGTAGCGGCCGTCGGGGACGCCGGCATTTCCAGTTCCAGCCTGAAACGCCCCGACTCTGGAAACGGAGTGGAGGGTTTTGGAGTTCCGCGAAATGTTACCCGCGAGGAAGGTCGGCACCGATACGCCGGTCTTCGAGTTCTTCGTACCGCAATTGCCGGCGAACCGCTGGTCAATAGTCGGATTGCTTCGCCGAAGCAGATTGATCGGATGGCTTGCCGAAGACGCTGCGGCAGCCCGGACTTAAACTGGCACGTTGCCTGCGCATGCAGGCCGTGATCCGCGCCCGGTCAGGAATTTCCGATGCGCAGAGCCGAAAAACATCGCCGGTGCAAAGCCGTCGTTGGTCATCCTGTGTGAATGCGTGGCTTGGCACCGGCAACGTCGCCAGACAGAAAGCCAAGCCAGTAACGATTTTGAGGTTCCGAAGGTGGAACAGATCAATTCGCATGGTTGCCCCCAGGAAAAATCGACCGACGTTGCGGTCATCCACCAGGCGATTCGCCGCCTTGGAATCACGATGATCGTATTGAGACGAGCGCCAACACTTCAAGGTCGTTGAGTAAGTGCGCACCAGAATTTTAGATGATGTTGCATTTTCGTTTCCGTTTCGCTGCTCCGCGATGGAACCCTCCTGCCAGTGCACGAAATTTCACGGCGGATGGTGGCGGATGATCAACGCGATTGGCCTACGCAACTCATATGCTGGTCAGACGTTTCTCTGCCATGCCGCTTCGCGCTCGAACGGGAGCACTATTCTGTCGATGCAAGCTTCGGAGAAGGAAGTTTCAGGTGGCGGTGCAAGTTCGCGAAAGCGTGCAACCGTTTCGAACCAATCTGCAGGAGTCTGGATATGACGTTTGGCTTGAAAAGCCCCGCATTCGGCAACGATGAACCGATTCCGGAAAAATACACTGCCGATGGCGACAACCTCTCGCCGCCGCTCGAATGGTCGGACCCACCCGAGGGCACCAAAAGCTTCGCCCTGATTGTCGAGGATCCTGATGCGCCGTCCGGTATGTTTCGGCATTGGGGGCTCTATAACATCATGGGCGAAAGGACGCTGCTGCCGGAGGGCGTCGGCCGTGGCCCAAAAACCGAAAAGCTTGGCAAGGGCGTGAACGACTTCGGCGAGCCGCGCTATGGCGGACCCGCCCCGCCGAAGGGCCACGGAACCCATCACTATCACTTCAAGCTCGCGGCTCTGGATGTCGAAGAGCTTTCACGTGCGCCAACCATGCCCGTTGCCGACATTTGGAAGGCGGCCGAAAAACATATGCTTGGTCAAACCGAACTCGTTGGGACGTACCGCCGTTGACTCCAATGATCGATGGTCTGCCAAGGAGCCGCCCTCAAATCGCGCGTTAGCGTAGGACCGGCGCGCTTTACATAGAGGTATCAGACGTCGATCTGGTATCGGCGTTTGATGATCCGGGTCCGAGTGGCCGAGGAGCCAGCCTTAACGCCACTCCACCTTGCCGATCTTGTAAGCCCTGACGCCGCCGGGTGTCAGGACTTCAACGGTCGCGTTTTTGGTTTTGCCGATGAGCGCGCGGGCAAGGGGCGAAAAGATCGAAATCTTGCGCTTCTTTGCATCCGCCTCGGGCTCGCCGACGATCTGCCACACCCGCTTCTCTTTGGTGTCCTCATCGACCACGGTCACGGTGGCTCCGAATTTGATGGTGTCGCCGGAGAGCTTCGATACGTCTATGACTTCGGCGCGCGCGAGCTTGTCCTGAAGCTCCGCTATGCAGGTCTCATTGACCTCCTGCTCGGACTTGGCTGCTTGATACTCGGCATTCTCGAGCAGGTTGGGCTCATCCGCCATGGCGTCCTTGATGCGTTCGGCGATGTGTGGGCGATCGAACTGGATGCGGCGCTTCAGTTCGTCTTGCAGAGCCGCGTACCCCTCGGCTGTGGTGGGCAGTTTCTGAAACGATGTTTCAATATTCCGATTCATTGTCTGTGCCTAAGTCCGATGTGCGACTTCCATTTTGGCCGCTGCCCGCTATGCCATGCGTCTGGGATTCCCGGTACGGAAGGATAGTATGGACCAGCGCCCGCCTTACCCAACTGCCGCAGCGATGCAATGTTTCGCGTTCGCAACGCGATTTAAAATAGGAACTTTTGCAAGAGTCATTTCTCCTGCGCCGTGATGCGGAACCCTCAATTCGGGAACCGTACAATGCGGCCTACCGGACGCCTAGTCCTTTGATCGCCAAAGCCGAGATCTGCGCGGGGTCATGGACACCGGTTTGCGCGATCTTGATGATCCTCTTCGCGATCATTTCCGTCAGCGGGTCGTCGCGATCCTTGACGCAGAGGATATGCAACGTTTGCTCGTAAGCCGCTGTGATGCGGCCAACTTCTTCGGGCTCCACGGTGGAGTTTTGTAATAGTCGATAAATGGCCATGTTCAATTGAACTTATTTTGGTGCTTGCAGCCCAAGGGTAGTCAGCCACCTGTTCATGTGAGAAGCGGTCTCAGCTTGGCGGGCTCTGTGGACAAGGCGCTCTCGCACCCAGTGCCCGGCGGAGTGCCTCGAGCCTGCTTGCGCAGCCGCTTTGCTCCCCCAACAAGGCGTTGTTCAAGTCTGGCAGTCGGTGTCAAACGGCCACATTCGGGCATACGCTGCTCCATCCGTTCGAGCATTGGCGGGAGCGCGACCGGCGTTCTCATCACCGATAACTGACACGGATGTGCGGTGACGGAAACAGTGTGCACCCGGAACGAGAGCCGCGCCAGAGCAAAGTTAGCGGGAAGCTGGAGACAAACTTGGAACATTGCTCCCGTCGCAAAACGGGATCGGATGGGTATCCAAATCAGCTGGCTGTGGCGACCAACTGAAGAACTGCGCTACACCGCGAGACGCCCGCTGGTCCGACTTGAGGGTCGCGGCGCAGGACGCGATGTTGCCTGCTAGTGCGCGCAGTTTGCAGCATCGCCATACGGCGGCAGATGCATCGCCGCCGAGACGGTTTAGCCGGCCATTGAGCGATCACGCTGCCGTGATAGGCGCCCTGTCAAAGGGCGGCCATCAGCGAATGTCGCTATCAGTGGTTGCGCCTTCCCGCAACCACTTTCATTATTACTCGCTCTCCGTCCCGGTCTAACGGCCGGGACGGACTTGGATTTTTCTTGGGAACGCGGAGCGGTTGGCTCGTTAGGTGGGCCGGTGCTGACCGCCACGCCTGATCGGCGTGTTCAATGACATGTTGCGGCAAGTGGCGATCATCAATTACGTCAATCCGTTCCAGGTGGGGAAATCGATTGTGAGCCGAAGATGAAGCAAGGAGGCGTGCAGCTCGGGTTCAAGACCTCCATCATCGCGCTTTTTGTCGCGATCGTGCTCATCATCGGGCTGACGCTCGTCTATCTCAGTTTTCAGCGGATCGCCGCGGTCACGGAGACGGCCGCCAGCCAGTTCATCGGGAAAGTCGCCGAATTGTCGGCGGACCGGATCGGCTCGCAATTGAAAGTGGTCCGGGACAATCTCGAGATACTGAATGCGCTGCCGTCAGTGCAGTCGTCCGACATCGCGGATAATCCGCGGCTGTATGCACTGCTCGCGGCCATGTTGAAGAACAACGACCAGCTCTTCAACCTCTATATCGGCTACGACGACGGCTCCTTCATCGAAATGGATGCCCTCGTTGGCGCCGGACAGGAAACGCGCGCGAGGCTGGAGGCGCCCGAACAGGCCGCGTTCCGGATGGTGCTGATTTCAAGGTCTGACCCAGCCCAGGTCAAATCGAGAAGGCTGTTTCTATCCGCCGGGCTCGAAACGATAAGGGAATTGCCGGGACCGCTCGACTACGATCCACGCGAGCGGCCCTGGTACAAAGACGCTGATCGCCGCGATGGCAGTTGGCTAACCGGGCCCTACATTTTCTTCGCAACCGGCAAGCAGGGCTACACCGTTCAGTCAGCGCTGAAACAGGGTAGGGGCGGCGTGGTCGCGGGCGACCTGCTGCTCGATGTGACGCAGGAGGTCCTGAAGAGGGAGAAGCTGACGGCCTCCGGCGTCGCCTTCCTGTTTGACGATGACGATCGCATTCTGGCCCATCCCCGGATGTCGGAAATGCTCGGAAGAGAGGTTTCGGGCACGATTCCTCGCCTGCGTGAGACCGATATGGCGGGTGTTCTGAAGGCGATCCGCGCGTGGCGCACGAATGGAATCGCCGAACAGTTCTTTACAGATCCGGACGGCCGGCTGTATGCCGCGGCATTCCAGACCATCCCCAAATCGGGTCCGGCCAATCTGCGCGTGGCGGTGGTGGCGCCGGTCGATGAATTCTTTGCCGCTATCCTCTCCGAGCGTGGACGGCTGTTGCCGCCACGCTGGGTTTCGTCGCGATGATGGTGCCGATCGTGTTTCTGATCGGGGCGCTGCTGTCGAAGTCACTTCGTGCTCTCGCCGAGGAGACGGATCGAATCCAACGGTTTGAGTCCTCCTCCGCGCCACCGGTGCGTTCGGTCATCCGCGAGATCGATGAACTCGGCCGATCGGTGGCCACGATGCGCACCGTGACGGAGACGTTCTCGCATTTCGTGCCGCGCCGGCTGGTCGAAAAACTGATCGAGACGGGAACGCCGCTTCAATTGGGCGGAACGCGTCGAGAAGTCACGCTATTCTTCTCCGATGTCGTGAATTTTACGGAGATTACGGAGAAGGCCGATCCGGCGCGGGTGATGCAGTATACCTCCCGCTACTTCGCCGCGATGTCGCACGAGATCATGACGCATGCCGGCACCGTCGACAAATTCATCGGCGACGCCATCATGGCGATCTGGAACGCGCCGGCCGACGATCCCGATCACGCCGCCAATGCCTGTACTGCCGCACTCGCTCTTCAACGCGCCAATGATTCCCTCAATGCCGAGTTCGAGCGGGAAGGATGGCCGGCGTACCATACGCGGGTTGGTCTGCACACTGGCGAGGCCGTCGTCGGCAACATCGGGTCAGAAGATCGCATGAATTATACCGCGCTCGGCGCGACGGTTAATCTGGCGTCGCGCCTCGAAGGGCTCAACAAGAACTATGGAACCTCGATCCTGGTCAGCTCCGCGCTCAAACAGCGTGCAGGCTCCGGATTCTGCTTCCGTAGCGTCGACCGGATCAGCCCCAAAGGATTCGCAGAGACGTTCGATATCTACGAACTACGAAGCGATAACGCCTCGGCAGCCGCCGACGAACGTGAATTTTGCCGCGAATGGGAGGCGGTGTATGTGGCGCTTCGCAATGGTCCGATAGCTGTCGCAGAGACCGAACTCGGCCTGTTCCTGGCCACATATCCGAAGGACGGTGTCGCCCGGTATCACCGGTCGGTCTGCGATGGGAGCGCTGGAATGAGCAGGTCTTCCGACCAGAAATCAAAGGCAACTCTCCTTGGCAGGGAGAGAGGATGATTGTGGGGTTTGGTGGTGGTTGGCCGCGCCGATTCCGCTTGCGCACGCTGCAATCGGCTCCGACACAAAATTTTTCAATGGCGCCGAAGATGGGCTGGACCGACTGAGCGCGCGAAGCTGGCTACAGCGAAACTGCCCATGGTGTTTCGATAGCCACTGGTGCGTCCGTGCAGCGTGTCCGTCGGACAAGACGGAGCGCGGCAGTGACAAGTATCCTCGGCGTTCAGGCCTGCTCGGGCCCGACCGCCACGACCATCACGCCGTCGATCTTGATCAGGAACGTCATTGTCGGTTGCTCGGATGCCGGCGCCAGTTCAACGGCGCGCCTGAACGCCAGGATCTCTTCCTGCGTTGCGGGGCGGGGCCTGAGTGATGATTCCGGGGTGCAGATCGCAACGCCGTTCGACTTGAGCGCCGTCAGATCGGTCCTCAAATCGGCATCGCGACAGATCTCCTGCGCCTCCGCAAGATCGGGCGCTTCAAAGGCAAGCGTCGGTCTCCCGTCGATCTCCAGGACAAATATCTGAAGCGAGCGGGACCCGTCCGGTCGCAGCGATGGTTCGCGGGCTGACACGCAATAACTCCTCAATCAAATGGCAATCGATCAACGGATCAGCATTTCCTCAGGGTGGGGAATTGTCAAATCGACAATCGGCGCGTCAAGAACGCCAGGTTACGCTGGCTGAAGCCATGAACCGGGTACCCGCGTGAGGTAAGCCCGTAGTCTTCAAGTTTTATTCGAAACAACGGCGAGGGCTCGTGCGTTGCCTCCTGTCGAGCCTATTCCGGGAAGCCACCGGGAATCCCCCATCCCGGCACGTCTGGTTGGTCCCAGCGTTTCTTGCGACGAGTAATTGCGATCGTTCGAAATGTTCCCGCCGCCCGCGTTGTTGCGCCGTCCCTGCAACCGAAATAGCATCGATCGCGAGCCGGGAAGAGGCCAGGGCGGGGATAACATACGAGGTCTATATTTGCAGCTTTCTACCCTCGAGCATTCCGTCACGTCCATGGAACCTGCGCGCTGGAAGCGGCATCTCCGCTGTCCGCGCTGTTCGTCGACGCTGCGGAACGTGTGGTCTGCGCCGTCCTGTTCGAGCCGCGCTTGTGAATATAGCAGGGCCGGGTTTCCCGTTATCGGTACGCAACCGGTGCTGATCGATTTTGCAGCAAGTGTTTTTGACCGGGGAATGTATGCCGCCAAGAGCGGCTCGGTGCTGCAGCGGGACGTCAGCCGCCGCTCAATCGGCTCGCGACTGCATCGCTTCACGTTTGGAGGGAACCCGGTCGCCGCTTCGAACAGCATGAAATTCATCGAGCTGCTGAAGCGGGAGTCGCGGCGGCCCGTTGTCCTCGTGGTCGGCGGCGGAACCATCGGTTCAGGGGCGGACGAACTTTACCGCGACGGATCCATCGAAGTCGTCGGCACCGACGTATACGCCTCGCCGCATACCGTGCTGGTGGCAGATGCCCACAGGCTGCCTTTCGAAGATGGGGTGTTCGATGGCGTCTGGGTGCAGGCGGTGCTCGAGCACGTGCTGGAGCCCGCAACCGTCGTTGCTGAACTGCATCGGGTGCTCCGGGTGGAGGGCCTGGTCTATGCCGAGACGCCGTTCATGCAGCAGGTGCACGAGCGCGCCTACGACTTCTCGCGTTTCACGCAAAGCGGTCACCGCTGGTTGTTCAAAAAATTCTCCGAGATCAGCGCCGGACCGGTGGGTGGCGCCGGGGTGGCGCTGGTGTGGTCGATCCGTTATTTCTCGCGGGCGCTCGGCGCGGGCGACAAGCTGTCGCGCCTGATCGTGTTGCCGTTCTTCTGGATCAGATTCCTGGATGCATTCAGTCGCGGCCGCGCCGCGGCGGACGCTGCAAGCGGCTTCTTCTTTCTCGGACGCAAGGCCGAGCACGCCATCCCCTCACAGCATGCCGGAATACTACAACCGGCAGAAGTGAAGGCCTGCGAGGCATCTTGCGCAGGCGTCAGGAGATGCCCTTGATTTTCTTGCAGGGCGTCGACGAAGTAGACGACATCTGCGCGACGCTGGCAACGGACCGGATGGTAAGCTTTTCCTTCCGGGTGATGAAGCGCAGCACGGCATGAGGATAAGCGTCGCAGAACTGCGCAAGGGTCGCCGCCGTTGCCGAAACGCTGTCCTGCTTGGGGAGCACGGCGATGCCGCCGTCCCTCAGGATGTACGCATCCTTGACGTTGGGCATGGCTGATGTCGCGATGCAGACCTTGAACAGGTCATTATAAGCCTGCGGCGTCAGGGCCAGGTCGCCGCCGGGAGCTCCGAGCAGATACTCGCGGCTTTTGCGGCAGTTCTCGCTTTCCGCCTGTGCTGCGCTCGTCCCAAGCGCCAGCAGCATCGCGATCGCGATCAACCGCTTCATGCGATCATTCCGTTGATCTGGCCCGAGAAGGATGCCCGCCTGCCGGCGTAGGCCAGACCGTATGTTGCTGCCGCGCATCGTTCCCATGAAAGGGCGCGGGCATGGGCACACGCACCTGCCGCCAGTATGGCCCGCAATCCACGATCCGTCGCAACTTCCGCAATCGCCTGCGATATGTTCTCCACCGACGGCGGGACAAGGATCCCGGTCTCGTCGGCGAGTACGGCGTCAGGCACGCCGCCGACGTCGGTGGCGACGCTCGGCAAGCCGGCGGCTCCGGCTTCCAGATACACCAGTCCAAATCCCTCCACGCGGCCGGTCGATTCAGGCAGCCCTGTCAGGCAAAAGAAATCCGAAGCCGCGTAGAGATCGCGGATTTCCTCGTTCGACTGCGGGCCGAGGAAGCGAACGTCGCACGCTGCTTGCGCTACGTCGCGCCGCAGTTTGTCGACATAGTCGGCTTCGCCGTCCGGTCCGATCACGAGCCATGCGATACGGCTGCGCAGATCGTCCGGAAGCTGCGCCAATGCAGCGAGCGTCAGATGATGACCCTTGCGGCGCGTGATCCGTGCCACGGTGACCATCACCAGCCGATCTTCCGGCAAGCGATAGGCCAGACGAACCTCACGGCGCTTCCTTTGCGCGCCGAACCAGAACTCCGACACCCCCAGATTGATCGCGCTGATCTTGCGCGGGTCGACGGCAAACCGCTCGCGGAACAGCGCTTCGGTAAACCGGCTGTTGGCGACGACCTCCGTCCGCGGCCCGAACACGCCGGCGCCGCGGATTGCCGCGCGCTTGAGCGGGGTCTGCGTCTCGTTGATCTCGGTGCCATGCACCGTCATCAGCACCCGCGCGGGCGTCCGCCACCTCGAAAGTGCAAGCGGAATGAAGAATGGCCAATCGGCGGCATGGACGACATCGTAGCGGCCGCCGCGGATCCTGCGGCGCGCCAGCATGATCTTGCCCGGCATGTCGCGCATGGAGTGGAGGCCGCCGCGAAATCGAACGACCTTGAAGGGCAGGCCCTCATCGTCGTCGGCGGTTTGCCGCGCGTAATCCGGCGCCACCACGGTAACCTCTGCCCCGAGTCGGGTAGCAGCCGCTGCGATTTCGCGGGCGTAGGTTCCGACGCCGCCCATCGCAGGAGCGAATTCGCTGGTCAACAAAAGGATATTCAAGCCGACTCTCTCAAGAGGTTGACGCCGCGACGGTCAGTCCGCGCGCATCCTGAATTTCCTGGTGATAGCGGAAGACGCGCGCAAGCTGAGTGCCCGGGGTGAATGCCTTGATGGCGTCGGCGATCTGCACCGGGTTCATCTCGTCCGCCTCGATGGCATCGCGAACATCGAGGAATCGCTGTGCGAGCGCTTCCGCCATGTCGTCGGTGCTGCCGCCGCGCGTCACGAGAAAGCCGCTGACGCCGTGATGGATGACGGGCTCAAGCTGCGGCAGGTGCATGGCGACGACCGGCCGGCCAACAGCCAGCGTCTCGAGCACGCAGCGCGGCATGCCTTCGAATTCGGACGTCAGGATTCCCGCATGGGCGCTCGCCAGCGTCGCGGCCATGCCGGCGGCGTCCTTGAAGCCGTGGCGAACGGTAACGTCTTCGATCGCTGCGAACTCGCTGAACCGGTGCGGATCGCTGGTGCCGATATAGTGAAACACCACGCCGCCATCTAGCCGCCGCTTCAAGCGCTCGATGGTGCGGAACATCAGCGGCGGATCCTTGAACTCATCGAGCCTGCCCGCGAACACGATCTGGAAGGGCGAGGGATGGGAGGGCCAGGGTTGCGGCTTGAAGATATCGGTGTTGACCCAGGTCCAGAGCGTATCGATCTTGTCCTTGCGGCGTGGATACGTCCTCTGCAGGCGCTCGGTGATGAACGGATTGACGCAAAGGAACTTCTCGCTCATCGCAACCGCAAACCGTTCGCCGGTGTTGTGGACGAAGGCGTACTTCCTCAGCAGCGAGTCCATCTGCAGCTTCGGAGCGCCTTCGCCGTGAAGCATCTGCACGAATGGAAGCCGCAAGACCGCCGGCAGCCACGAAAATTCCACCCGTCGCAGATCGACCGAGCATCGCCTGGTGCGGATCAGCTTTGCGATCGGGCCGAAGTAACGAAGCAGCGCCACGAAGAACTGACCGGTCAGCGACGTGCGGATGCTGCGGGCCGCTTCGCGCGCCTGCTGGTCCGAATAATGCAAGATGGGCATGAAGTCGAAGCCGCGGCCGCGGAATATCAGCCTGTGAACGCATCCCAACTCCAGATCGCCCGTCGAGTCCACGCCGATGAAGAGGATGTCGGTATCGGTTGGATGGAACGTTATGAAGTCGCGGATGTAGGTTTCGAGGCCGCCGACCTTTTCGCCGCGCGGATCGAACGGATGGATCAAGCAAATCTGGTAGCGCGGCTTTGTACGGCTGGCGTTTCGCGCCCGCAGCGCCAGTGTCAATGTTGAAGTCATGCCGCTTTCCTTATGCGCGCCTGGACGATTTGTGGAATGGTTCGCGCGACGAGCCGCGGCACAACGCTCATGCACCTGACATAACGAGGGCCGAGCCGTCGCGGCTCGCGCAGCATGCGCCATGCCCATTCCAGCCCGGTTCTTCTCGCGATCGTCGGTGCCCGGGTCTGCGTGCCCGCGATGAAATCGAGCGCCGCCCCGATGCACAACACGCCGGTTCCATTCAGTTCGTCCAGACAGCGTGCCGCGAACAATTCCTGCCGCGGCGCGCCGAGCGCAACGAAGCAGAGCCTGGCGCCCGATGCACGAATAGTTTCGATCGCAGTGTCGGCTTCCCTGGAGTAGGGATCGAATCCCGATCCCGGCGCAAGACACCCCGCGATCTGCAGTCCCTTGAATCGGTCGGACAAACGCCTCGCCGTCATCCTCAGCGTGACATCGTTCGCGCCCAGCAGGAAGACCGAAAGCCCTCTCTTGCCGGCTTCCGCGCAAACTGGCTCGACGAGATCGGCGCCGGTTGTGCGTTCGATTCGCGTGCCCATGAGGCGACTCAGCACAACGATCGGGAACCCGTCGGCCGTGACAAATCGGGCACGACGATACGCGGCCCGAAAGTTGGCGTGCTGCTGCAACTGCACGACGTGATCGAGATTGAGCGTGCAGACGCTGAAGTTGTCGCCATGTTGCGCCGCTGACACGATCGAGGAAACAGCTTCAGGAAGGGAGGGAAGATTGATGGTTATGCCATCGACAGTGAGGCTCGGTTGCAACTGTGCTTGCGGTTCCGACATGTCGATCTCCTGATAACGAATTGAGCGAGGGCGAATTCTCGGCTGGCATCGACATGCCCATTGCTTCGGCAAATGGAACCGTGTGTCGAAAAACTTTCCCCAACTGACATCGTCACGAAAACGAACTAATGCGACGCAACGATGGCGATGTCGCGTTGCAAACTGAAAGACGTCGCGACGAATCATTCACATGATGGAGATCAGCTATGCAGGAGTGGTCGAGGCGAAGTGCGCTCGCTCTCATCGCGGGCGCGAGTGTTGCTTGTTACGAAAGGAAGGCATTCGCCGCGCCGTCCGCACAAAGTCTCGGCGCTATCGCGGCAAAAAATGGAATCATATTCGGTGCAGCCGCCGGCCCCGTGATTGAAAAGGATCTCGCCTATCGCGAGCTGTACGAGACGCACGCACGAATTGTTACAACTGATGTTGCGATGAAGATGGGAACCATCGCGCCGCAGCCGGGACCAAAGCGATTCGAGAGCGCGGATCGCTTGTTGCAATTCTGCGTGAGCAACCGCATTCCAATGCGCGGCCATTGCCTGATCTGGAACGAGTGGGTGCCACAATGGATCAAGAGCATGAGCGGCGCCGAGCGCCAGGCATTCTTCGACGCTTACATCGAAGAAGTGGCTGCCCGTTATGTAGGCAAGCTGCATTCGTGGGACGTCGTCAACGAACCGTTCTGGCCCGGGCACAAGGCGCCCGGCGGATATCGGCTGGGGCCATGGTACGACGCGTTCGGCACGGGGTATGTACGCCGCGCCTTTGAGCGCGTCGCAACGGTGGACAAGAAAACCAGACTGGTTCTCAATGAGGCCCAGAGCGAGCGCGACGACGAGGTCGGGCTCGCGGTACGCAAGGGCTTGCTGCAACTGGTGGACGAACTAAAGCATGCCGGCGTGCCGTTACACGCTGTCGGACTGCAGAGCCACCTGCAGCCCCGCTATCCGCACGATCCCGGACGCTTTGCCGAGTTTCTTCACGCGCTCGCCGCGCGCGGCGTCGAGATCTATCTCACCGAGTTCGACGTGCGCGACGACACTTTTCCGGACGACATTGCCGCCCGCGATGCCATGATCGCCGATACGGCGGAAAAATTCCTGACCAACGCGCTGAGCGTGCCAGCGGTCAAGGTGGTGATCGCGTGGGAACTTGCCGATAACTACTCCTTCTACACCGATGCGGCAAAAAAGAAGGATCCTCTCGCGCAACGGCTGCCGCGGCCGCTGCCGTTCGATTCGTCGATGCAGCGGAAGCCGCTCTGGTTCGCGATGGCACGCGCGTTCGAGAAGACCAGGAAGGCGTAGCCATCGTGTGGCGTGACCTGCTCATGCTCCTGAATGTTGAGGGCGCGGGCGCAGCATCCGCACCAGCGATGGCGCATAGAGCACAGCGAGCGCCGCGAAGTAGGTGGCGGCGCCCGCCGCGACATGCGCCGCCATGACCGAAGTCGTTCGGGCCTCTGGGAAGACCCGCAGCAGTGTCGCCATCGCAATGGTGGCCAGTGCGATACGCACCAGATGCCCGACCGGAAGGCTCAGGCCAAATCGCGCAAACCCGATTGCGAAACTGGCGATGGCGGCCGCGAGTGCGGCCGCTACTGTAGCGCCGGCGACGCCGGCAAGCCCCCAGCGCGGCAGCAACAGAACGCTCAGCACCACCGTCAGCGAAGCGTCGATTGCGGCAATCGCCATCATCCAGCGTGTGCGGTTATGTAGAAGAAACACCTGATCGCCGAAATGGGCGCGCAGGTTTCGGATTGCGCCGGCCAGCGTCGAGAGCGGCAGGATGGCGAGCGTCACCTGCTGGAACGACGGGGCAATCAGCAAATGCACGATCTCGGTCCTTAGCATGAAGATGCCGGCGAGGCTCGGCGCCAGGATCCCGACCAGCAGCGCGCTGTTGGCGGCAAGCTGGCGCATGCCGGCTTGGCTACCTCCCTGCTCCATGCTCTTGACCGCGAGTGGGAATGCAGCCGCCGTCACCAGCATGGCCGCGACCGCCGCAGCGCGCTGGCCAAGCCCGTACCCGACTGCGAACAATCCAGCGGCGGCAACGCCCGACATTTCGTTGACGATGAAGCGTGACGCATTGAGGCCAACCCAGCCGAGAGCGCCCCCGATAATCAGTGGAACGCCATAGCGCAGCGCGTTTGCGAAGATCTCCCGGTCGAGCGGCCAAAGGCTGTAGCCGCAACGGATCTTCGGCAAAACGATGAGCGCCGCAATCAGCTGCGCAATGGCGTAACCCGCAAGCGGCCATTCCGGCGATTGGCCGAGCCATCTGAGCAACACCAGGCCGACGATGAATCCGGCGGATGGTCCGAGTATCTGCTGGATCGTGTAGACCCAGATCTGCTGTTGCGCGCGGGCGCGTTCGCCAATGTAGACGTTGAGCGATCGGGTGATCACATAGGCAACGGTGGCGAGGACGAGACCCATCCTGGCGCCGGGCGCGATGACGAGAAGCAGCATCCCGACGACGGCCGCGCTCTGCAGCGCGATGGATAGCAGCAAGACCGCATTCTCGGTGCGATAGAAGCGGAGTGCGTCGTTGGCGTCTTGATACCTGCCCAGGAAACGTAGTGCGTATTGCGACCACCAGGCGAGAAATCCGATCTGCAGCAGCTCGTGCGTGGCCGTGATCAGTGTAATGACGCCCAGCGTGTGTTCATCGACGACATGCGTCCACACGATCATCGCCACCAGCTGGAACAGCGGTCCGACGAATTGCGCGGGCAGATAGAGCAGGGTGTGTTTTAGCAGCATGTCTCAGGCCCCCAGCCAGCGGCAGACACGGGGAGAGGCCAGTTGACGAACGGCGAACAGAGCCGCGGTGCTGAGCAGAACAGTCAAGCTGCCGGCAATCGCAAAGCCGGCAACCCCGCCGAACTGGCGCAGCGCGGTGTGATCGCGCAGCGCCATGATGACGAATATGTGCCAGAGATAGATGAAATAGCTGCCCGAGCCGAGCCACGCGAACAGCGGCGATCTGAGCTGCGGGGTGAAGAGTGAAATGCAGAACAGCGCCGCATAGAAAAAGAACGCGGTCGAATCGTAGAAGGCTGCGTCGCCAATACCAAGGATGCGCACAGCTGCAAAGAATATGTAAGCCGCCAGCGTGGCGCCAAGGAGCCAGCGGCGCGTGTGCTGGTCGGACAGGTCGGCCAGCATTGCGGTCAGGGCGCCGAGCGCGACGAACGAGAACCAGAACGGGATGTCGCGCATGCGGACTTCGTCGAGCAGGGTGTCCGAGACCCCGAGCCTCGACATGGCCGGGTCGAGGTAGCTGCCGGCAAGCAAGCCACAGCCGATCGAGAGAATCAGCAGGACGGCAACCCGCTTTCCTGAGTCCGGCTTGCCGGTTCCAGCGATTGCGAAGATCAGCCACAGGCCGATCGTGCACCAGACATAGACGAAGACGTAATAGTAGACGAAGACGTATCCCAGCCCGAACCGGGCGAGCGTTGCGCTGATGCGATGGTCCATCGCCGGATTGTGAAGCGCCATGTACGCGTACGCGGCAACAAACGCGATCGCATAGGGGATCAAGGCGGCCCTTAGTCGCTTGGTGAGCGGTACACGGCCGGAAAGCGCCGTGAGATATCCGGAAACGAACAGGAAGACTGGCACGCAGGGCCGCAGGGCCGCATCGAGCGATTTGGCCCAGGCTGCGTCGAGCTGCGGCAGCGAATGGATTCCGATCACCATCAGAATCGCGATCCCGCGCATGGAATCGACGACGGCGTCGCGGCTCGTTGTCCGTGCGTGCGTGCTGCTGAGGGATGCCGGGCTTGCCGGCATACGGTCCACGACCGTCATCATGTGCTCTCCTGCCGCGAGATTGCAGGAGACGGCTCGCGCCTGATAACGCGGCGGTCATATGCCTCGGTCAGATATCGTCGCAGCGGCGTCTCGAACGTGCGCAGCGAGACGATGCTCGCGAATGCAAGAACGACGACGGCCACCGGGGCGAGGATCAGCCTTTCATTCGGCGCTAAGGAAAGCAGGCGCGAACCAAAGGTGATGACGACGGTCGCAACCGGAATATGCAGCATGTAGCAGGAATAGGTCAGCGGCGACCAGCGATCGAAGCCGAGTCTCGACAACCACGTCTCCCGTCCGGCGCAGTCAGCCTGGATGGCGAGCACGGCGATGGCGTAGATCGCCATCAGGGCGCTCATCGTCGGCAGCAGGGAGCCAAGCACAATAAATGCCGTCAGCGATACGACCAGCGCGCCAGGAATGACGGGCCAGCGCGCGATCCGGTCGCGAAACAGGTAGCACGCCATGCCAAGGTTGAAGGCGGGCAGCGCCCTGAAGGCACCGCCTTTGTTGATCCAGTCGGCCCACGGGACCGTCCCCATGGCCTCCGCCCAAAGCGAGTTGGCGAGCGCGGTCACGACAACGAGCGCTACGATCACCTCCCTGCGCCGCTGCGCGATCGGGGTGACGGCCGGAAAAAGCAGATAGCAGAACATCTCCGCCGACAGCGACCAGCTCGGGAAGTTGAATGTCAGGCGTTCGCCGACGAACGCGTGCAGCAGCAGAAACTGTGCCGGCAGGTCAGAAAGCGGGTAGCGGGCAGGATTGTCCGTTCGGGCAACGCCGAAATGAAGCGCGCCCGCCAGCGCGACATAGAAGGCAAGTGTGGCCAGATGCAGCGGGTAGATGCGGGCGAGGCGACGCCAGAGGAAACGGCCGATCGACGCGGCGTCGTCGATGCGGCCGAAATATTGGCGGGCGATAACGAAGCCGGAGACGGCAAAGAACAAGTCCACGAACAGATTGAAATGCCAGGTGTGCTCGACCATGAAATGGCCGGCCGGCAGGTCCTTGAAGTAATCGGAATAATGAAGGACCACCACGGCTCCGGCCGCAATGATCCGCAACCCATCCAGATGCCTTGTGCTGCTGCTGACGTCCTGCAAGGCGGCGATACTCCAGACTCGAATTTCCTTGGAAGGGCGAAGCGTCAGGCGGCGAGGCCGGCGATCAGGCTGACGACCGTTTCGCGATCGCTACGTGCCAAATCGTTCCAGCGTGCCAGATTCCGTTCCGCGAGCGCGACATAACGGGCGCGCCAATCCTGCAGCGAAAGAACGGCCGCGATCCGTTCAGCGGCGGAGGCGGGATCGGCGGGATCGATGTAGATGCCGGACTCGCTGAGTACTTCTCGAAAAATGGCAGCATCGGGCGCGACGATCGGAAGGCCGCCATACTGGGCCTCGAGCAAGGGCAGCCCCAACCCTTCGTCGTGGGAGGTGCAGATGAACAGGTCGGCGGCGTCAAGCAACTGATGGACGCGGTCGGTCGGCTGATATCCGTGCAACGTAACGCCCGGGTGTTTCTCAAGAGCCTGCCAGTCGTCGCCCCATCCCGGTCTTCCGACGATGTCCAGTGTTGCGCCCGGAAATCCCTGCATCCGCAGCGCGCTGACGATTTTCGCAGCGGCTGCGAAATTCTTGCGTGGCTCCACGGTGCCGAGGGCGATCAGCCGAAGCGGCCGGGGCTGTACGTTCAGTTCCGTGCGCGCCCACGCCGTCAGGCCAAACACGTTGCGGACGGATGGCCGATAGAGCGTCACTTCGGCGTCGGGCCGGCAATGCGCGGCAAGTTTCCGGCGAGTGTAGCCGGAATTGGCCAGGAAGCGCGGGTAGTGGCGCAATGCGAACTTGAAAGGCCCGGCCATATAAAGCCGGGCGCGCATATTAAGCTCGGCGCGCCGCGTGATCAGGAAATCGTCATGGATATAGGGCAGCACCCGGGATGCGAACGGCCGCAGCAGCGGACTGGGCGGAAAGCCGGGGCACAGCAGGATGGAGGATGAAGCCGCTATCCGTAGCGGCAATCCCAGCGTCTGCGTGGTCAGCATCTGGCGCAGGCCGTGCGCCGTCACCGGCACGACGTCAAGCGGGGCAAGCGCAGCGGCGGAGAACAGTTCGAGCGTGATACGCTCGAGACCGGTGACGTGACGTCCGAGATGAGTGTTGTCGACAAGAATGGCCATGCGGAGTGGATCCCGAGTTATGCCGGAACTGACCGGTAGCTGACGCGTGGACGGACTTGCGAGGGCGCAACAACGCGCCGTTGGTCGCGCGGCAGCAAAAGCGAAATGAGAATCACGAACTGCGCGAGCTGAATGTTCTTTGACGAGAAGCTGACTGAACTGGCGGCGATGACGACGATCAGCAGCATAATCGCCCACACGGCCCGGTTCGAGCGGCGCAGCAATTCGATGAAGAAGCAGACGAGCCCGATCGTCAGCAGGACGGTATGGATGATGCCGAACTGCACGACGCTAGCGATCCAGAAGTTTTCGATGCCATAGTTGAGGCCGAGCTGCGCCTGCAACGCGTTCACCCGTACCGGATTGGGCCCAAGGATCAACTCCTGCCAGTCGAAATGCGAGAGCAGGCTGAAGGTGGCGTAGCGCGCCAACGTGCTGCCCTTGTCCGAAGAGAAGCGCAACAGCATCTTGTCGAAGATGCCGAGGTTGAGTGCAGCGAATATGATGGCGACAGCCGCAAACAGCACGCAGATGGCGACAATTGTCGCGGGAAGCTGCGTTCGTTTGCCGCGCATGATGCCAAACGCCTCGACCCCTCCGACCAGCCCGATTGCCGCCAGCACCGTGACCAGCGACGTCCGGCCACCGAAGGCCATCAGCGATGCCAGGCAGAATGCGATCAGCGGCAGCCGCACCAGGATCGGAGGACAAATCGCCGGACGAAGCACGAGCGCCAGAACGTAAGCCCCCACGATGCCCGAGGCCGTGAGCGGGTGGCCCAGCAGCGCGGCGGAACGCCATTCGCCCATCACCATCACGTCACCGAGCGTCAGCGGGATCAGCCGGTGGCCGGAGAAGTACTCGTAGTATCCGAGCACCACGTTCAGGAGGATCGTCAGGTGAACGGCCCAGACCAGCGGCCGCTTTTGCGCGGGCGACAGTTGCCACATCACCAGCACGATCAGGACCGGCAGCAGAAAGGTGTCGATGATGATCGTGAACGGACGTTGGAGCACGAACATCTGGATCAGCAGAAACAGCCAGCAAAGCAGATAGGCCAGCAGAAGCTTCGATTCGGAGAGCATCCGATTGATCTCGCCGACTGGGCCGCGGCTGCGCATGATCAGAAGGGAGAATGCGAGAAACGTGAAATAGGTCGCGGGGTGCAGCTTTTCGTAGAAGTTTCCGCCGGCTGTCAGGTAGTGGATTTTCCAGTTGGTCAGAACCGATGAGGAAATCGTGAAGGTCGCGATGACAGCCAGCAGCATCAATCCCGTCGCGAGCCGCTCGATGAACGCGTCGGCCGTCATGATGCGGCTCTGTGCATAAGAAACCGGTCGCCGTGCTGGTGACGCAGGTCGACGGTGCATCGGCGCAGCGGCGGCGCCGGCCGATCCGCTCAGCGATCGGCGCACCTTCATCGCGCGGCTCCGGGATTGAGACCGGCGGTGCCATATGGTTTCAGGTAGGCCGAACTGCGGTAGTAGTCATAGAACTGCAGGCGGCTGAGATCGACGCGTGTCAGCACCGTTCCCATGATCCGGTCGCTGACCGGAGCGAGCAGGTCGATGGCGTGCGACAGCACTTCGCCCGGTGTCTGGTCCCAGGCCAGCGCCAGAATGATGCGATCGGCCAGTTCGGCCAGCGCGCGGCCATCGACCAGCGGAACCAGCGGGGGCGAGTCGATGATGATCAGTTCGTAGCGGTGCCGCAGATGGTCGAGCACGTCGACGATCCGGTCGGAGAACATCAGCTCCGTGATGAACTCGACCTCCTTGATCGCCGTGGACGGCAGAATGGAAAGTCCGGTGCTGTGGTCCGTGAGAATGGCGCGCTCCGGCGACACCTGGCCTATGGCAACCTCCAGCAGCCCGGCATCGGCACGCGGACACAAGGCGCGGGTCGTCTGCGGGTTACGGAGATCGCCATCGATCAGAAGCGTCCGGATGCCGAGCGTCGCCAGCGATTGCGCAAGGTTGGTGGCAAGCGTGGTCTTGCCTTCGCTGTCGAGCGCGGAGGTGACCAGCACGACCTTGACCGGCCGCGAGCGCATCGTCCGTTGAAGCGCAAGGCGAACGGCGCGGATTGCTTCCGCAAAGAACGTGCCGGGTTCGTCGATCGCATAGCGCGACAACGGCGGCTGCAGCGGCGCCGGCAACAGCTTTGTGGTCTTCGGATCATAGCGGTCGAGTTCGCGGCGTCCGCGACGGGCGAGGCCGGCCAGCTCCCGCGCGCCGATCAACGGAATCGCGGCAAGGGCTGGTACGCCTGCAATGGCTTCCGCCTGCTCGAGGGTCTTGACGCGGCCGTCGAGATAGTCGGCGAGAAACGCAAGCACGCTGCCGGCGCCAAGGCCCAGCATCACGGCAAGACCCAGGATCAGCATGGTCTTGGGAGACGACGGTCGTATCGGGATGCTGGCCTTGGTCACGATCCGGGAATCGGGCATCTCCAGGCTCTCTTGCGCCGTCGCTTCCTTGGAACGCGCAAGATAGGATTCATAGAGCGTACGGTTGGCCTCGGCTTCGCGCTGCAGTTCGCGCAGCCGCACCTGGGCCTGGCCGGAGGAGGTGGACACGCCTTGAAGCTGGTCGAGGTTCTGTTGCAGCGATGTCTCGCGAGAACGCGCCACCTCGTAGTCGTGCTTCGTGCTATCCAGAACGCGCCGGATTTCCTCGTTGATGAGCTTCTGGGTATCGCGTCGCTGGGCCCGGACATTGGCGACCAGGGGATGACGCGCGCCATACTTGCTCGACAGGTCGGCTTCGTTCTTGGCGATGTCGGCATACTGGGTGCGCAGCTTCGTGATCATCTCCGAGGAAATGGCCGCGTTGATTCCACCGGGATCGCCGCCGGCTTTCGCGATGTCCTGGACCTGCTGATATTTTGCGCGGGCTTCGGCCGTTTGCACGCGTGCGGCAATCAGCTTGTTATTGATGTCGGTGATCTGCTGGTCGTTGAGCGTTACGCCCTGGGATACCATCAGATTATTGGCGGAACGAAAATCCTCGACGGCCTTCTCCGAGGCCACGACTCTCGACTTCAGGTCGTCGATCTGGCCATTGAGCCAATTGGCCGCGATGCGCGTCGCATCGTATTTGGCGCGGACCTGCTCCTCAAAATACGCATCGGCGATCGCATTCGCGATCGTCGCGGCTTTCTGCGGCGATTCCGAATTGACGGCGATATCGACAAGGAAGGTGGTGCCTTGTCGCGTGACTTTCATCCGCTTCTGAAGGATCTCCACCGAGCGAGACTTGGCGGCGTCTTCGGGACTTGCTCCGTCACTGGCGCCGCCGGTGCTGAACAGCCGCCTGATCGGATCGAGCAGACCGGGCTTCGGCTTGAACTCCGGGTCGTTGGTAAGTTGCAGTTTTCTGACCACGCGCTCCAGTATCGCAACCGACTGGATCAGCAGTGTCTGGCTTTCGATGGTGGCATCGTCGGTTCCGAAGTTCGACAGCACCGACTGGTTGGTTTCGACGACGTTGGCGCGGCGCGGATCGACCAGCACGGTCGATGTCGCGGTATAAAGTGTTGTGGCTAACGACAGATAGGCCAGCGCCAGCCCGATCAGGACGACAGCAGGCAATGCCAGCAGCCGGTAGCGCCGGCGCAGAATGCGGCCCATCTCGCGCAGGTCCACGGTCGGATACTGCCAGCTCTCCGCCGGCCGGCTGAGAGGCTCGTCCGGAAGCACATAGGGCAGGTCAGAATTGCGCTGTAACATTCATTCCCACCAGATGTTTGTCGTAGCTGAAGACGGGCACGTCGCTGTCGCGCTTGGTGTAGCGGTAGTAGGCGGAAACGGCGGCGAATCGATTCACCAGATATTTGACGCGCGTGTCTGATGTGACGACGTTATCCTTGCGAAGTTGACCGAAGAACCGGTCGTTCTCGTATCCGCCGGCCAGCGATACGATGACGTTGCGTCGCAATTCGTAGTCGAGGCCAAGTTGAACCGCGTTCGCGAGCACGCCGGTAGCACTGGTGTCGGAGGTCTGCGTGACGATCTGTTCGGCATTGAAGTGCACGTCGAGCAGGCGCGTTGGCCGCCACGTCAGCCGCGCGCGGTAGGAAGGACCGTCGATGGTGCCGATCGTCGGATCGTCAAAGCGCTGCTGGACATAGCCGGCGCCGAATTCACCGGTGATCAGATTGCTCAGCGCAACGGTTACTCCGGACAGTGCGCGGTATCCCTGCGAGTCCAGGGTGTGGCCTGGCGTTCCCTTGAGGTCGCGCTGATTGCCTTCGACGCCGCCGAACCAGCCGAGCGTGGAAGAGATCGCATAGTCGATCCGGCTGTGGAGCGCATAAATCTGCCCGTCGCGGGCGTCCTGGTTGATGACAGTGCCGTCCTGCGCGCGGGTCGATCCGAACTCGTAGGAATCGGTGCGAAGGCCGACCGATGCCGTTAGCCGGTTGAACTCCTTGCGCAGCGTGACATCACCGGACAGGAGATCGTACGGTGTCGGCGATATGGCGTTGGCTGGCGCGGTCAGCGTGCCGACGCCTTCATTCAGATGCGCGACCTGAAAGCTGGTCAGGAGCATCGTATCTTTCGTGATATCGAGCCAACCATTGCCTTTGAGGCTGGCATTGGTCTGGTTCAGACTCGAATTCTGGTTATAGACCGTTGACTGGGCGTTGAGCTTGAGGTCAACGCCGTGCCGTCCCCATAACGAGTGCGCGCGCAGGGTCGGCTCGAACACCGCCGCCACGTCGGAGCGCTGTGACGTGTTCGACGCGAAAACGTTGCTGTCATAGAAGCCGCCGACGGTCAGCGAGGGATTGTACATCCAGGAACCCGCGCGAATGCCGACGGGTTCATAGCCGGGCTGCTGTCGTTTCTTCACCGGCATATCCTCGGGCGGTATCTCTTCGCGGCTGTCCGGATCCGTCCGGTCGGGCAGCGATGACGGTTCAAAGATCCGTTGCGCGTTCCATGGCGAAGCGGTCTCCCCGGTAGTCCACGGGATCGCCTGCGCATTTGCAGACGATCCGAGACCAAGCAGGATTGCAGCCACCCGCCCGGGCAAGACGCTGAAGCGGCGTCGGCCGAGCGCGCTCGACGCGCAGGCTTTCTCTCCGTCCTCTTCGGCCATGTTCAGCCGTGCACGTGCAGACCTGGACCCCATTACTCAGTTCACCCCCTGCAGAAACGCGCACGACAGCGAACACTTTCGAAGCTGTGCCCATTGCTCAGAAAATGATCGTCGACTGCGCATTACAACGGCAGGCCATACTCGGTACGTGACGCAAGGCGTTGAGCTGTGAGATCGAAGTGATGCGCATGCCTGCAACGCAACTCGCGAGGAAAGTTTCCTTCGCGCTGCAAAATATTTTGCGGCGCGAAGCGAACTGTGGCGATGAAGCGACACAAACGTCATCGCGCTCGAACAGTGCCGGCGTGAACGTCAATTGTGTCGATGCTTAGAAGTAGCGCTCGGGAATCCGAATGTTGTCGCCCGGAAAGATCGGAACCGGTGCATCGAGCGCGTAAGTCTCTTCAACACCGGCTCCCGATCGGCGCAGAAAGACCTTGTTCTCGTTGGCTCTGTAGGTGAACCCGCCGGCGCTTGCGACCGCGTCCATGACCGTCAGTCCAAGGCGATATGGATATTCGCCGCTCTTCTTGACCTCGCCGAGAATGTAGTACGGCCGATATTGCGCGATGTCGACGTTCACCCGCGGATCACGAACGATTCCCTTTGCGAGTGCGGCTGCGATCGCTCGCTCGAGCTGCGGCGTCGTCGAGCCAGCGGCCTTGATGTGGCCTGCAAGCGGGATTGAAACCTGACCGGCGCTGTTGATCTCGTACTCGCCGGTAATGTCGGGCTCGCCATATACCTTCAGCCTGATCCTGTCGGTTGGGCCAAGAACGTACCGATCCGCAGACGCGGCTGATGGAGGCGTTTGTCCTGAAGCGCGACCCGAAAAACCGGCACTGATGCCGGCGATCGCAAGGACAAAGAGAAGAAGGTGAACCGTCAGGCCGGCACTGGTCGACCGTTGCTGCATGGTTGCATCTCCATGAGTGCATGTATCAGCCGTCGATCATTGAGAAGCAAAAAAGGCGAAAGAATGTGATGCGAAGGTTCCATCTGCTCAAGATGATCGCATGCGCGTCATACGCGGATGTATACGACGTCATAGTAAACGGAGGTATACGATGTCATAGGAAGAGGATCGTCGAACCTTCGATCGCAATGCAGGTCAAGGTTCCCGTCCGCCATGCTCCGGTATCAATGTTGATTCGGTTGTGGCGAATATCCGGGTGCGGCACCGGTGTATGACCGTGCACGATGAATCGCCCATGGTTCCGCGTGGAGTCGAGGAATTCGTGACGAATCCAGATCAGGTCGTTAACGTCCTGATAATCGAGGGGGAACGCCCGGACGAATGCCGGCGTGAACGAACAAAAAATCTCCGCAGCTAAACTGATAACGCAAGCATTGCATGACTAATTGGTGTGCACGCGGAAACGCGTCGAGAAAGCGACGATGCAGATCGCGGGCGGTTTCGGTTCCGTCGTGCAGCTCGACACCATAGGATGCGAGCGTCTGCATGCCACCCAATTGCTGCCAGTGGTCAAGGATGGTCGGATCCTGAAAAAAACCTTCCATCACGGCTTCGTGGTTGCCACGCAGGCAGACCGCGCGATTCGCAACGAGCCTGACCGCCAGCAGATCGATCACGCTCCTGGAATGTGGCCCACGATCGATATAGTCGCCCAAATAAACCTCGACCGTGTGCGCGATCGGCCTACGTCTGACATCATCATCGATACGCCCGATTACATCACCCAGCAGGTCGGCCCGGCCGTGGATATCGCCAACGGCATAGATGCGCGTGTCGGCGGGCGCCGAAGCGGCAACGGAGCGTGTGGGGGCGGCGGATGATAGTTGCATCGCCCGAGTGTCGACCATGGAACCGAGTGGCGGTCAATCCATGACACATCATACGGCCGCCTATGAATATGGCCGCTGTGATGCCTAGAAAAAGATCAGACGGATCGCGACGATGATCGCAATCCAGGCGATCACGTTGCCGATGATGATTCGGTTCCGCAGCCGGTGGTCCGGCGTTTGATCGACGTGCTGGTCGTCCAGCACCCGGCGGTACAGATGTTCGGCTATCATCGGCGCCTCCCCGGAAACATTCCGCGAAGTGGACAGCTCGCGAATCGCGGCCGTCTCTGTTTTCTCCCGAAGCCTAGCGACCATGGGCCAGCTCATGCGCATGAATGATCGTCAGGCTATGGCGGACCCGTTTAGCTTTCGGTGAATAACCTCGCTCAAAACAACGACGTATCGTTGATTTGCCGCTTGCGCAGTGATGCTGCGCCTGTTCGTGCGCTTGTTCAACTGAGACTCGAAAATCGAATCGAGGATTTGTTCCGCAGAATCTGATTCTGCATGGCAGCGTCGAGTCACGCGCAGACCATTAACCAAGCAATCGCCCCTAAGCGTTTCCGAACAAACCAGAATATCGCGTCGCACAAATCTCGCCGCGACCGCATCGCAGCGCTCAACGCGCAAGTTCCGTTTGCACGCCAAATTTCGTTCAAGATTTTGGAAACTCTTAGCGGCGAGCGATCGGTTCGCGCTCGCCGCTAAAGTGCCGACGTTCATCGCTCGCGAGAATCGTCGCTCCGGATGCGGTGCGCTTCGAGTATCCCAACGGTCAACGTCAGTCCGGTTCCAGCAAAGAGAAAGAGAGTCATGGCCTCCATCGTGACAGCCAGCTTCAATCGGGACAATGTCAGACCGCTCGTGAGAGAGCGAATGCCGATATCGGTGCGGCCCGTGGAATTTGCCGGCAGCAGCACCAACAGCGCGTACAGGGCCAGCCGGCGTTCGCGCCGACGCAGGCGAACTGAACCGGCGTCGTCCATCGCAAAGCGCGTCTTCGATATCGTTGCGGCAAGCGGCGCGCTTCTGTTCTTCGCGCCTCTCCTGATTGCGATTGCGGTAGGCATAAAGGCGACGTCGCCAGGTCCGGTCCTGTTCTTTCAGTACCGGTACGGCTACCGCAATCGCCGCTTCAAGATCTACAAGTTCCGCACCATGCGAACGGATGCGTGCGACGTGCGCGGTGTAAGGCAAACCGTTCAGGGAGACGCGCGGGTCACGTCGATCGGAAGGATTCTTCGAAAGACCAGCCTCGACGAGATTCCTCAGCTGCTCAATGTCCTCAAGGGCGACATGTCGCTGGTTGGACCGCGACCGCATGTTCCGGGAATGCTGGCGGCGGATCTGCCTTACGAAGACCTCGTGCCATTCTACTTTCAGCGGCATACGGCGCGGCCGGGCATTACCGGGCTCGCGCAGGTGAGCGGATGCAGAGGGAGCACGGTCGATTCCGGTCGTGCGATTTCGCGGATCGACTACGATCTCCACTACATCGAAAGGTGGTCGTTGCGCATGGACATCACGATCATCTTCCGCACCATCCGCAAAGAATTCCTGTCAGGAAGCGGGTTCTGATCAAATCCGAACCTCGGACGCAATCTCAACTTTCATTACATTGGGGACGATGGAATGGCGATCACCGGGCCGCAGGGCCGAATAGTGCCTGTTCTCCTGTCAGGCGGCGCCGGTTCGCGGCTGTGGCCGCTTTCCCGTGAGACCTATCCCAAGCAGCTGCTCTCGCTGCTCGGCGAGAACACCTTGCTGCAGCAAACGGCGTTGCGGGTCGACGATCGCGCGTTGTTTGCCGAGCCGGTGGTGATTGCCAACGCCGAGCATCGCTTCGCGATCGGCGAGCAGTTGCGCGCGGTTGGCGTGTCTCATCCAACGATCGTGCTCGAACCGTTCGGGAGAAATACTGCTCCCGCCGTTGCGATTGCAGCACTGCTCGCCAGCGAAACCGATCCCGATGCCGTGATATTGGCGATGCCGGTCGACCACTGGGTACGCGATCACGCGGCGTTTCGCGCCGCCGTATCGATGGGGGTCGCGGCAGCCCGGCACGGTCGATTCGTCTTGTTTGGTCTGCGGCCCTCGGCCCCGGCGACCGGGTTCGGTTACATTCGGATGGGCGACGAACTGGAAGTCGCCCCTCACGTTCGCAGCGTTGCCGGCTTCGTTGAGAAGCCGGATCTGGTGACGGTCGAACGGTTACTGGCTTGCGACGAGCATCTCTGGAACAGCGGGATATTCCTGCTGCCGGTGCGCCGCCTCATCGACGAGCTCGCGCAACGGGCGCCCGAAGTTCTCGCGGCATGCCGTAAGGCGCTGGCAGGCGCAACCCGCGATCTCGATTTTCTTCGCCTGGAAGAGCGCGCGTTCGAAGCATGCCCATCGATATCGATCGACTATGCGGTGATGGAGAAGACCGACAACGCGGTGGTTGTTCCGGCCAAATTCGACTGGAGCGATGTCGGAAGCTGGTCGGCGCTGTGGTCGATGGCCGACAAGGATCAATCCGGCAACGTGGTGATCGGCGACGCGGTCATGGAAGACACGTCGGGTTGCTACGTGCGCGGTGACGGGCAATTGGTTGCGGCGCTGGGGGTCGAGGATCTCATTATCGCCACCTCCCCCGACGTGGTGCTGGTGACCAGCCGCAAACGTGATCAGGATGTCGGAAAGCTGGTCGAACGGCTCAAGGCGAGCGGCCACAGGTCCGCGACCCAGACCCACAGCGTGCATCGCCCCTGGGGCTATTATCAGTCGATCCACGCCGGCGAGCGGTTTCAGGTCAAGCGCATCACCGTCAATCCCGGTGCAAAGCTGTCGCTCCAGAAGCACTATCATCGCGCCGAGCATTGGGTCGTGGTGAACGGCACCGCGATTGTCACGCGCGACGACGAAGAAATCCTGCTGCGAGAAAACGAGTCGATCTTCGTCCCGCTGGGTTGCATGCACCGTCTTGAGAATCCCGGAAAGGTCCCGCTCAACCTGATCGAGGTCCAGTCGGGCGCCTATCTCGGCGAAGACGACATCGTTCGCGTTCAGGATATCTATGACCGGGTCTAAAGGTGCGGCTGTGTGGACGGCGTTATCCACCCTGAGGACGTCGCGCGCCCCGGCCCGAAAGAAATCGAGCGCAGCACGAAGGGAGGCGGCGATGAACGCAAAGCAACAGGTGAAGGAACTGGTGAAGGATGCGTTTCCCTCGATCTGGCTGCAGTGGCACTTCATGAAGCGCCCCAAATCGGCAGAGCAGGAACTCTCCTATCTCGACAAGGTCGTCCCCGATGACGCCGTGACGGTGGACGTCGGCGCAAATTGCGGCCTGTACACAAGGAAACTGGCCCGCCTTTCCAGGCAGGTCCATGCCTTCGAGCCCTCGGGGCAAATGGCAAAACTGCTGCGCCGGACCTCGGCGCGAAATGTCAGCATCCACGAGATCGCGTTGTCGGATCATGACGGAGATGCCGAATTGTTCATCCCGCAAGGCGACGACGGCCCGGTCTACGGGCTTGCCTCGCTCGAAGCGCGAACCAATTCGCCGGAAAGGCTCACATCGGCCCATGTCCCGATCGCGCGGCTCGATGCGGTGATCGACCAGGAGGTGGCGTTCGTGAAGATCGATGTCGAAGGCCACGAGCTGAATGTCCTGAACGGCGCGGTTGGACTGCTGGAGCGCTGCCAGCCGGTATTTCTGGTGGAGGCGGAGGATCGCCACCGCGCCGAGGCGACACGTTCGGTGTTCGAATTCTTCCGGAGCAAATCCTATCGGGGCTTCTTCCTGAAAGACAACGATGTGATTGATGTCGAGCAGTTCGATTCCCGAACCCTTCAGGATGCCGATGCCTTGCGCCCGGACGGCGGGCGCAAGGACGGGCTGTTCTACGTCAACAACTTCTTCTTCTTCCCCCGCCATCTGGATGGTGAATCGATACTGAGCAGCTAGCCCGTCGTTTCACCGGAGCCATTCCTCATCGGCGCGGGTGCCCAAGGCCGCGCGCGGTTTTTAAGACAGGATCCGTAATGCATATCGCAATGATTGGCGCCGGCTATGTGGGGCTGGTGTCAGGGGCGTGTTTTTCCGATTTTGGTCATCAGGTGGTGTGTATCGATAGCAACTCCGAGAAGGTCGCCAGCCTCAACAATGGGGAGATGCCGATTCACGAGCCGGGGCTTGCCGAACTGGTGGCGCGCAACGTGGCGCAGGGCCGCCTTGCATTTTCGAGCGATCTGAAATCGGCGGTAAGCACCGCGGATGCGGTGTTCATCGCGGTCGGTACGCCGTCGCGCCGCGGCGACGGCCATGCCGATCTTTCGTATGTCTATGCTGCAGCGCGCGAGATCGCAGGCGTGCTTCCGGATCAGGCGGTGGTGGTTACCAAGTCGACGGTTCCGGTCGGGACCGGCGACGAGGTCGAACGTATCATCCGCGAACAGAATCCCGACGCCAAGGTCGCCGTCGTCTCAAATCCCGAGTTCTTGCGTGAAGGCGCGGCGATCCGGGACTTCAAGCATCCGGACAGGATCGTCATCGGAACCGAGGACCCGCGCGCCAGGAGCGTGATGGCGGAGGTTTACCGGCCGCTTCATCTCAACGCATCCCCGATACTCTATACTGATCGCCGCACCGCCGAGCTGACGAAATATGCCGCCAACTCTTTCCTTGCCACCAAGATAGCTTTCATCAACGAGATCGCCGATCTCGCCGAAAAGGTCGGCGCCAACGTGCAGGAAGTCGCGCGCGGGATCGGTCTCGACAATCGCATCGGACAGAAATTCCTGCACGCGGGGCCGGGCTTCGGCGGATCCTGCTTTCCGAAGGATGCGATGGCGCTGATCAAGACAGGTCAGGACAACGAATCGCCGGTGCGAATCGTCGAAACCGTGGTCGCTGTCAACGATCAGCGCAAGCGGGCGATGGCGCGCAAGGTGGCGAACGCCTTTGGCGGCAATCTGCGGGGAAAATCGATTGCGGTGCTCGGCGTAACCTTCAAGCCCGATACCGATGACATGCGCGACGCGCCATCGATTCCGCTGATCACCGCGCTGCAGGACATGGGAGCCGAAGTTCGCGTTTTCGATCCGGTCGGCATGGAGCAGGCGAAGAAGGTGTTTGAGAATGTCACCTTCTGCGAGAATGCCTACCGCTGCGCAAAAGGGGCTCACGCGCTCGTCATCGTCACGGAATGGGAACAGTTTCGAGCGCTGGATCTGAAGGAGTTGTCCACCATCATGGCGTGCCCCGTGATCGTCGATCTGCGCAACATCTACTCTCCGGAGGAAGTCGGGCGGAACGGCTTCCTGTATTGCGGCGTAGGTCGGCCGAAATCGCTGGTGTACTGACATGTGGCGTCGTCATGATATCGGCCCGTCGGGGAGGCAGGCATGATGCCCGATCAGGCAATTCTGGTTACGGGAGCCGCGGGATTTATCGGATTTCACGTGGCGCAGCGGTTGCTTCAGTCCGGCCATCGCGTTGTCGGGCTGGACAATCTGAATGCGTACTACGATCCACGGCTGAAGGCCGCCCGGCTCGATATTCTCCGCAACGACCCGCGCTTTCAGTTCGAAAGGCTCGATCTGGCGGATCGCGTTGCGATTCCGGAGCTGTTCGCGCGGCATCGATTCCCTGTCGTCATTCACCTCGCCGCGCAAGCGGGCGTGCGGTATTCGCTCAGGGATCCGCATGCCTATGTCGATGCGAACCTGGTTGGCTTTACCAATGTTCTGGAGGGGTGCCGGCACAACGGCTGCCGTCATTTGTTGTTTGCGTCTTCATCGTCGGTCTATGGGGCCAATACGAAGCTGCCGTTCTCGGTGCGTGACAACGTCGACCATCCGATCAGCCTTTACGCCGCGAGCAAGAAGGCCAACGAATTGATGGCGCATTCATACAGCCATCTCTACGGGATACCCTGCACCGGCTTGCGGTTCTTTACGGTCTACGGCCCGTGGTATCGGCCCGACATGGCCTTGTTCCTGTTCGCCGACGCGATCGTCCGCGGCGATCCGATCAGATTGTTCAACCGGGGCCGGATGCTTCGGGATTTCACCTATGTCGACGATGTGACGGAGGCGCTGGTCCGTTTGATCGATCGCGCCCCGCTGGGGAGCCGCACCGGATCGGCCAGACGTCCGACCCGGGATCAAGCACCGCGCCGTGGCGTATCTACAATATCGGCAACAGCAAGCCGGAGGAGTTGCTGCGGGTGGTCGCGCTCCTGGAGCAGGAACTGGGACGCACGGCCAGGAAGGAATTGCTGCCGATGCAGCCGGGCGATGTGCCGACGACATATGCCGATGTCGACGATCTCGCGCGGGACGTGGATTTTCGTCCCTCCACCGCAATCGAAGACGGCATCCGCCGGTTCGCAACCTGGTATCGCGATTATTGCGACGCTCAGCCGCGCAGGGACGGTACGGTTCCCGTCACCGCCTGAGCGATAGCAAACCGTTAACCTGCCGTTCCGCTTTCGCGAAAGTCTCGCGGCGTGACGCCAAACCTGTTCTTGAAGCTGCGGGATGCATGCGCGGCATCGGCAAATCCGCACCGATGCGCGAGGCTCGTGATCGGAATGCTTGCCAGCGCAGACTGCCGCAGCAGGTTTCGAAACAGCCCGACTCGCAAATGAAGGACATGCCGCTCGAACGTGGTCTCACGGTCGGCGAAGATGCGATGGAACGTCCGCTCGGAAATCCCGAACTCGGCGGCCAGCGCAGGCGCCGAGCGGATAGCGGCGATATTTGCTCTCAGATAGACGTCGATCAGGCCGAACAGGTCTGGACGGGTAAGTTGATGACTGGCGCCGGCGGCAAGGCGTAGCATCGCCGACAGATAGGCGACAATATCAGGCTCGTCCCGTCTTGCCGGCGCGTCCGGCAACGAAATGGCGTCGCGAACCAGCGCCGCAATCGAGCGCGCAACCGTCCCGGACAAGGGGACGGGCTTGGCGCATAATCGCTCGGCTTCAGGGACGGAGCGCAACAGAGACGCGGCGGGGACGGTCGCGATCAGCACTTCCGCACGCTGCTCGGGACCGAACAGCCGATCCTCGAACGGGCGGCGCGCATCATAGAGCACGCCGTATCCCGGATCGATGGTGCCTTCGTTCCCACCTTGCACCATCGAGCTTCGCCCACGCCTCTGAAAATCGAACATGAACTCGTCCGAGCCGGCCCGGTTCACGAGCCTGGCGTCGCGGGTGTAGCATTGCGGGCTGCTATCGAAGCGAACGAGCTTGGCCCCGCCGATTTCAACGAATTCGAAATGGCCGCTGACGGCCGCGGAGCCGAGCGGCTTGGTCTCGACATTGGCGAACGACCGGCAGATTGCCTCGGTCCAATAGGCGGTCCGCTCGGTCGGACGGATCGGGTCGGTGGAGACGCTGATCGGCATCGTGCAGTCTGGTCCGGTTTGTGGCACCGCAGCGTCGCCCAGGACCTCTAGCTCTGGCAAGGGCCTGACAAGCGCCTGACATGGCAGGCTCGTTCAAGACTCCGTGCCTTCCGCTGTCGTAGCCTGCGGCCGTAACTCGGGAATTCGGTCAGATATGGTGCGCACAAATCCTTCCGCCCTGGTGAATGTCGGTCATCCGCTCGATCCGCTCAGTGAAGCCGAGGTCGCGCTGGCGGCCGAGATATTGAGAGCCGGCAAGAAGCTCGGGCCGGATACGCGATTTACGCATGTGCAGCTGGAGGAGCCGGCCAAGTCTGACATTCTGGGATGGCAGCCGCCTTCCAGGCTTCCACGGTGCGCCGCCGCCACTCTGTTCGACAGCAAGACAGGCGCCGTGCATATCGCCACCGTAGATCTCGGATCGAAGACAGTAACGGCGTGGCGCGAGCAGCCGACCAGGGACCATCCGTACGGCCAGCCGCCGATCACGATCGAGGAGGTGTTCAAGGTCGGCGACATCGTCAAGGCCGACGCAGGCTGGCGGCTTGCGATGAAGCGCCGTGGCCTCGACGACAAGGACATCGAACTGATTCAGGTCGATCCGTTTTCGGCCGGCTATTTCGACCGTGAGGTCGAGAAGGGCCGCAGGCTCGTCAGCGCCGTTTCCTACTGGCGCAAGGACCCAAGGGATAACGGCTACGCGCACCCGATCGAAGGCGTGGTCGCTCTCGTCGACCTGATCGAGAACAGGGTGGTCCACCTGGTCGACGAACCAGATGTCGTCCCGATCCCGAAAAAATCGCGCAATTACGACCGCGGATCAATTCCGCAAACGCGGCAGGACGTGAAGCCTCTGGACGTCGTGCAGAAGGACGGCCCGAGCTTTTCGGTCGAAGGATGGAAGGTCGACTGGCAGAACTGGTCATTCCGCGTCGGCTGGACCGCGCGCGAGGGCCTCGTACTGCATCAGATCTCTTTTCGCGACGGTGCGCGCGAGCGGCCGATCATCTATCGGGCCAGCGTCACCGACATGATCGTTCCCTACGCCGATCCGACGGCGAACCACTTCTGGAAATGCGCGTTCGATGCTGGCGAGTACGGGTTAGGCAAACTCGCCAACGCGCTGGAACTCGGCTGCGATTGCCTCGGCCACATTCATTATTTCGACGTGCCGGTTGCTGACGATTACGGCAAGCCGGGCATCATGAAGAACGCGATCTGCCTGCACGAGGAGGATTACGGGATTCTCTGGAAGCACTACGAATTCCGCAACCAGACCTTCGAGGTGCGGCGATCACGGCGCCTCGTCATCTCGTTCTTCACGACCGTTGGAAACTACGACTACGGATTTTTCTGGTACTTCTATCAGGACGGCACGATCCAGCTCGAAGTCAAGCTCACAGGCATTATCCAGACCGCGGCGGTCGCTGCGGGCAAGGCCTATCCGTGGGGCGGCATGGTGGCTGAAAATCTCGGCGGTCCCACCCACCAGCATTTCTTCAATGCCCGCCTGCACATGATGCTGGACGGCGAGGGCAACACTGTCACCGAACACGAGTTTCGGCCGCGACCATGGGGCACGGACAATCCGTACGGCAACGTGTTCGACACCACGACGCGCGTGCTGTCGCGCGAGCGCGACGCCGTTCGCGAGGCCGATGGCCGCACCGGGCGATACTGGAAGATCGCCAACCCCAGCCAGAAGAACAGCGTCAGCGGTCCAACGGCCTACAAGCTCCTGGCGCACAGCGCGCCGGTCATGCTCGCGCAGGAGGGCTGCTACATGACCTCGCGCGGTCGCTTTGCGACCAAGCATATCTGGGTGACGCGTTACGCGCCCGACGAACGCTACGCGAGCGGCGAATTCCCGAACCAGCATGCGGGCGACGATGGCTTGCCGAAATACGTTGCCCAGAACCGTGCGATCGAAAACCAGGACATCGTGGTCTGGCACAGCTTTGGCGCGACGCATGTCTGCCGGCCGGAAGACTTTCCGGTGATGCCGGTCGAGTATGTCGGCTTCACGCTGAAGCCGAACGGCTTCTTTGCCGAGAATCCGGCAATGGACCTTCCCCCCCCGACCGCAATAGCGCAAGCCGTGACAACCGCGACGGGAGTTCATGCTGCGGCTGACGGCGTGCAGGCGTTCCTTCCCTCGACAGGGGATTTGAGTTGGACATTCGTACCGGGCGGCCCGTCACGCTTGCGCCAAGCGGCATGGTGACGTCGCCGCATTCGCTTGCCTCTTCTGCCGGCACCGACGTGCTTCGGGCCGGCGGCTCGGCCATCGATGCCGCGATCGCGGCCAGCGCCGTGCTGGCGGTGGTCTATCCGCACATGACCGGCCTCGGTGGAGATGCGTTCTGGCTGATCCACGACGGCGCGAGCGGAGAGATTCGCTATCTCAACGGCGGTGGCAAGGCGGCGGCCGGCGCCACGCTTTCGACCCTCGAACAGAGAGGCGTGAGCGAAATCCCGCTGCGGGGCATTGTGCCGGCGACACTGACAGTACCTGGCGCGGTGGCGAGCTGGACCGAGGCGCACGATGCGTACGGGCGGCTACATCTCGGCCGCGTGCTCGAAAGCGCAATCGGATACGCCCGCGACGGCTTTCCGGTCACCGGCCGTCTTGCGAGCTTCATCGAGATGATGCGCGATGACCTGGTGCGGGATCGCGAAGCGGCCGCATTGTTCTTTCCCCGGGGCACGGCAGCCCAGCCGGGCGCGAAGCTCACGAATGCAAATCTTGCACGCACGCTGCAGTCGATCGCGAATGATCGGTGGTCGGGCTTCTATGAGGGATCCGTTGCAGCCGAGATGGCGCGTTTCTCAGCAGTGGAGGGCGGCCTCTTTCGGCTTGCCGACTTCAGCAGGCAAAAGGCGGCCTGGGGCGCGCCCCTCAGCGGGCGCTACCGCGACGTGACGATCTTCAATACGCCGGCGCCGACGCAGGGCTTTACCGTGATCGAGATGCTCAATCTTGTGGAGCCATATGAACTGCACCGGGGAGATCTTCTCGGTCCCGATCACGTGCACCTCCTGGTGCAGGCCAAGCAAATTGCCTACCACGACCGTGACCAGCTGCTTGCCGATCCAGCCTTTGCCGACGTGCCGGTCGAGCGGCTGATATCGAAGCCATACGCAAGCGCGCGTGGCCGGTTGATCGATCCGAAATCGGTGTTGAAGTGGGATACCATGCCGTCATTCGGCAGCCTCGCGGGCGATACCGTCTATGTCGCGGCGGTGGACGGGGACGGCAACGCCGCATCGCTGATTCAAAGCCTGTATGGGGCGTTCGGATCCTGTGTGGTGGCGGGAAGTACGGGCGTGATCCTGCAGAATCGCGGCGCCTACTTCTCGCTCGACCCCGATCATCCAAACCGCCTCGAACCCGGCAAGATCCCGCTGCATACCCTGATCGCCTCGATGGCCAAGCGGGACGGCAAGCTCTGGAGCGTGCTTGGTTGCATGGGCGCGGATGGCCAGCCGCAAATCCAGTTGCAGGTCTATTCGGCAATGGTCGATTTCGGTCTCGACATCCAGGAAGCGATCGAAATGCCGCGGTTCCTGTCCGGCCGCTTCGCGCTCGGCGAAGCGCGCGACACGCTGCATATGGAAAGCCGCTTTCCTCGAGGCACGATCGACGCGCTCGAACGGCGCGGGCATACCGTCAACCGCTGGGCCGATTGGAACGAAATGGCCGGGCATGCGCATGGCATTACCATCGATCGGCACAAGGGTATCTTGAGCGGCGGGTCGGACCCCCGCAGTGATGGGGCGGCGATCGGATATTAGCTGCGTGCCAATGGATGATCACTCCATTCTGCGCTAACACTCGGTCAGATTGGAGTGATGCCGATGCCGGTATGGACTTGCGAACAATGTGGCGCGCAGTTTCCCGAAAGCGCTGCACCGCCGCCAGCGTGCCCGGTCTGTGAGGACGAGCGGCAATATGTGAACTGGAAAGGCCAGACATGGCTCACCCGCGACGAGCTGGCGAAATCTCATAAGCTCGCCTGGCGTGACGATCTTGGCATTCCCGGTATCGGCGTCGAGCCGGGTTTTGCGATCGGGCAACGCGCGCTGCTGGTGCGCGAGGCCAATGGATGCGTGATGTGGGATTGCGTGCCGCTGGTGACGCGCGAAGCCGTCGATTACGTCCGCTCGCTCGGCGGCCTGAAGGCGATTGCCGTCTCGCATCCGCATTACTACGGCGCGGTTGCCGACTGGAGCGAGGCGTTCGGCGGCGTGCCGATCTATCTGCATGGCGACGATCGTGACTTCGTCACGCGGCCGCATCCAGCCATCGTGGCGTGGACCGGTGACAGCCATCGGATCGCGGACGATATTCTGCTGGTGCGGACCGGCGGGCATTTTGCCGGCGGCACGATCATGCACTGGCGCGCGGGCGCAGAAGGCCGGGGCGCTCTGCTTACCGGCGACGTCGCGATGGTGGCGATGGATCGCCGGTCGCTCAGCTTCATGTACAGTTTTCCAAACTACATTCCGCTCAATGCAACAGCGGTGCGCCGGATCGCGCGTGCGGTCGAGCCGCTGGCGTTCGATCGCATCTATGGCGCGTGGTGGGGCCGCAACATCGACGAGAATGCAAAGGCGGCATTCGATATGTCGGTCCGGCGCTATGTCGCCGCGATCTCGGGCGAGGTCGATCCTAGCGCGGCGACCTAGCCGCCCCGGCTGCAGCTCGGCTCGGGCATGCCGGCGCAGGTATTCATGCAGACCGGCAGCCGGACCATGCCCAGCTATCTGTTCAAGCCGATTCTCGATCAGGTCCAGCGCGCCCTTGTCGAGCGGTGAGGGGGCCCGCGCCGGCTTTCGGCCTTCCTCAAATCTTGCCACTCCAGATGGTATCGCTATATCAGGGGGCTTTCCACCAGCTTGTTTGCGAGTGAGCCCCGTATGACCACGACCACCGCCGCCGAATCCCAGCCCTTCCAGGCCGAGGTTGCCGAACTTTTGAACCTGATGGTGCATTCGGTCTATTCGGAGACCGAAATCTTCCTGCGCGAGTTGATTTCGAACGCCTCGGACGCCTGCGACAAGCTGCGCTACGAGGCGATCGCCGCGCCCGAACTGATCACCGACGGTGAGCCGCCCAGGATCCGCATCGCGCCGAACAAGCAGGCGAACACGCTTGCCGTCGTCGACAGCGGCATCGGCATGGACCGGCAGGAGCTGATCGACAATCTCGGCACCATCGCACGCTCCGGCACCAGATCCTTTCTCTCCCGCCTCACCGAGGCCAAGGACGGTACCAACCTGATCGGCCAGTTCGGCGTCGGCTTCTACGCGGCGTTCATGGTCGCCGAGCGCATTGTCGTCACCAGCCGCCGGGCGGGTTCGGATCAGGTCTTCGTCTGGTCGTCCTCGGGCGGTAACGGGTTTGAAATCGCGCCGGCCGGCGAGGAGGATGCCGCCCGCGTCACCCGCGGCACCGAGATCGTCCTGCATCTGAAAAAGGATGCAGCGAAATATCTCGAGACTCACGAGATCGAGCGCATCGTCCGCGCCTGGTCCGACAACATCCAGTTTCCGATCGAACTCGTTCCGGAGGAGGGCGAGCCGCGCCAGATCAATTCGGCAAGCGCGCTGTGGCAGCGGTCGAAGTCCGATCTGACGCCGGAGGACTACAAGCAGGCCTACCAATCGATCGCCGGCGCGTTCGATGATCCCGCGATGACGCTGCATTATCGTGCCGAGGGCCGGCAGTCCTATGCGGTGCTTTTGTTTGCACCGTCGACAAAGCCGTTCGACCTGTTCGACCAGGCGCGCAAGGGCAAGGTCAAGCTCTATGTCCGCCGTGTCTTCATCGCCGACGACGCCGATCTGCTGCCGGCTTACTTACGTTTCATCCGCGGCGTGATCGACAGCGAAGATCTGCCGCTCAACATCTCGCGAGAGATGCTGCAGAACAATCCGCAACTCGCGCAAATCCGTAAAGCCGTCACCGGCCGCGTGATATCGGAACTGGAAGGCCTCGGCGAGAAGGAGCCGGAGCCGTTCGCAAAAATATGGGATGCATTCGGCCCGGTGATCAAGGAAGGCATCTGGGAGGATTTCGAGCGGCGTGAGAAATTGCTAGGCTTGTCGCGCTTCACCACGACAAAAGGCGAGAAACGTACGCTCAAGCAATATGTCGATGATCTCAAGCCAAACCAGACCGAGATCTATTACCTCACCGGCGACAGCATCGAACGGCTGAAGTCGAACCCGAAGCTGGAGTCGGCGACCGCACGCGGCATCGAGGTGCTGCTGCTGACCGATCCGGTCGACGCGTTCTGGACTTCGGCGTCGCTCGATTTCGGCGGCAAGCCGCTGAAGTCGCTGAGCCAGGGCGACATCGATTTCGCCCTGATCCCGCTGTTGGATGAAAAAGCCGACGACAAGAAGGACGAGGCCGGCGCGGACGAGGCGATGACGATTGCGCTGATCAAGGACGCGCTCGGCGAGCGCGTCTCCGACGTGCGCGCCTCGCAGCGGCTGACATCGAGCGCGTCATGTCTGGTCGCGGGCGGCGACGCGCACGACCGCATGCTCGAGCGGCTGCTGGCGATGCAGAACAAGGGTCCGGCCACCAAGCCGATCCTCGAGATCAACATGCGCCATCCCCTGGTCGCGGCGATTGCCGGCGACAAGGAAACGGCCAAGGACCTGTCGTTCCTGCTGCTGGAGCAGGCACAAATCCTCGACGGCGAGTTGCCGGAGGACCCGGCGGCGTTCGCCAACCGGCTCACCCAACTGGTGCTGCGCGGCGTCGCGAAAGGATAGCGTTACTGCGTCACCTATCCCTCATGGCGAGGAGGCGCGCGAGCGCCGTCTCGAACCATGAGGCCAAGGTGCTCCTTCTCGGCCTCATCCTTCGAGACGCTTGCTTCGCAAGCTCCTCAGGATGAGGGGATAAAGCCGGTCAGGACGTAGGACGTTCTGCCGCGAACCCGATTTCAGAATCGACCGTATCTGGTAGAGAAGCTTTGAAAACCGGGGTACCTCATCGCCATGACGACGCCTAATGGCACCGACATTTTCTACGGCGGGATCCCGGTCTTTCGCGGCTTCGACCGCCTGATGGACCCGGCGCTGTATACGCCGTTGCCGGATGACTGGACCGTTGGCGTCGCCGACATCGTCGAATCGACCAGGGCGATCGCAAACCAGCGCTACAAAGCGGTCAACATGGCCGGCGCCGCGGTGATCGCCGCCGTGACCAATGCGCTGGACGGGCGCGAATTTCCGTTCGTGTTCGGCGGCGACGGCGCGAGCTTTGCGGTGGCACCCGCCGATCTCGCCCGCGCGCGCGATGCGCTGGCCGCGACCGCAGCCTGGGTCAGGCAAGACCTCGATCTGCCGATGCGGGTCGCGCTGGTCCCGGTGAAGGACATCCGCGCGCGAGGTCTCGATATCAGAGTCGCCCGCTTCGGGCCGTCGTCCAATCTGTCCTATGCGATGTTTTCCGGCGGAGGGCTGGGGTGGGCGGATGCCGCGATGAAGCGGGGCGAGTTCGCGGTGCCACCGGCGCAGCCGGGCGCGCAGCCGGATCTGTCCGGCCTGTCGTGCCGGTTCGAGGAAATTCCCTCCACGCGCGGTGTCATTCTGTCCGTGCTGGTGGTGCCGGCAAAGCACGCCGATCCCTCTGCATTCCGTAAAGTGATCGAGGACGTCATCAATCTGGTCGAAAGGACGCCTGATGCGGGGCGGCCGGTGCCGTCGGACGGACCGCCGCTGCGATGGCCGCCGGCGGGCGTGGAATATGAGGCGCGCGCCGCGCGCGGCGGGACGTTGCTGAAGCGGCGCACCGTCGTGCTCGCCGTTACCCTGTGGGCCTATGTGGTGCTGAAATTCGGCATCAAGGTCGGCAATTTCGTGCCGAAGAACTATGTCCAGCAGGTGGTGGAGAATTCCGACTTCCGCAAATATGACGATGGGCTGCGGATGATCCTCGATTGCACATTAGAGCTCGAGCGTGCGCTCTCGCAGCTTCTCGCAGATGCGGCCGCCGACAAGGTCGTGCGGTACGGCCTGCACGGGCAGGATGCCGCGATGATGACCTGCTTCGCGCCGTCGGTGATGCGCAGCGATCACGTCCACTTCATCGACGGCGCCCGCGGCGGCTACGCTTCGGCCGCGACCGCACTGAAGGCGATGGCGGCTTGAGCGAGCGGCGCGAGAATTTGCGGCTCAGTTATGGGTGCTCTGTCTGCCGATGGAAGATGCGGCGGCACCCCCACCCTAACCCTCCCCGCAAGCGGGAGAGGGAGTCCTGACCGTTGCTTGGAGAGAGCGGCTGCCGCAGACGAAGTGCATTCCCTCTCCCGCGCTTGCGGGGGAGGGTTAGGGTGGGGCTCGCGCCGCAACGGCAGTATCGGCGACTAACTCGAACTCGCTTCAGCGCCCGACGCGCGTCCAGTTTTCGCCGCCGCAGAGTGCGCCGACGCAGCCTTCGACCTTGAGCGTATCCGGCCCCGTCACCGAAACGCTGCTCGCATAGCTGGAGCCATCGTCGGCATTGTAGATCTGGCCCGACCATTTGCCGGCTGCAGTAGGCTGCATGCCGCTGAACAGCGGCAGGCCGATCATCGGCCGATTCCTCAGCGCCGGATTGGGATTCTTGTCATCCTGCTGCGGCTTGCCGGTGGCGGGATCGACCGGCTCTTTCAGCCCGACGATCACGCCGCAAATTCCTCCGCCGCATTTGCTGACGCGCACCCTTGCGTCGCCGGCCTGGGTCAGCCAGACGCCGGTCGGCTCGCCGGCGCCTTGCGCGCGGGCGGACGGTGCGGCCAGCAATGCCGCTGCGGTCGCGATGATGAGGGCCGTTCTGCAAGCCATGAATCATTCCTTCGAAAAAGCAGGCCTGCATAGCAACAAATCCGATTCGTGCAATGTCGCATTAAGTGCGATTTACAACCTGGCCGATCATTTTCCCCATCGGGTCAGGCGGATCGACAGGGCGGTACTGAGGCCGTAAACGACCATGGCCGCGCCCACCAGCGCAAACAGCGTCCATGCCGGCGCGCCCATTGAGGCCAGCAACCAGCCGCCACCGCCGACCAGAAGCAATCTTGCCGTGCCGGCGATCACCGGCCCGCCAACCTTGGCTGCGCCCTGCGAGGAGAAGTAGAGACAGACGCCCATCCCGAAAAACGCGAATGCCGGGCCTGCCCAGGCGAAATATGTTGAAGCGGCTGCGGTCACGCCGGGATCGCTGGTAAACAGCGAAACCCAGAGTGACGGTTTGACTGCGACAATTAACCCGATAGCGCCGACAGTTATGCCGGCCGCGGCGCCCGCGATCCACGCCACCTGGCGCGCGCGCGTCACCAGGCCTGCGCCCATCGCCATGCCGACCATCGGCACCGAGGCAACGCCGAACGCGAACGCGATCGGCGTGAGCAAAAATTCCAGCCGCGAACCCATGCCGTAGCCGGCCAGTGTCTCGGTGCCGAAGCCGGCCAGGATCTTGGTGAAGATCAGGATGGTCAGCACGGTTTGCAGCGGCGACAGGCAGGACACCGCGCCGACCTTGAGAATGTCGAAGAACATGTCGCGCTCGAACTTGAATCCCGCAAAGTTCAGCGTCAGCCGGCTGCGGCCGCTGAGGAGGTACCAGGTGAGGTACACGGCCCCGAGCGTGAACGCTGTGAGCTGGCCTGCGGCAACGCCGCGCATGCCGAGTTTGGGCAGGCCGAACAACCCCAGCCCCAGCGCGCCGCCGACGGCGATCTGCACCAGCGCGGTGCCGATCAGCGTTGCCGAGGGTATGCGCATGTCGCCGGTGCCGCGCACCACCGAGGCCAGCGTATTCACCAGCCAGATCGCGATCGCACCGGAGAACAGCACGTGCGAATACTGCATGGCCTGTTCGAGCACGCCGCCGCGCCCGCCGAGCAACGTGTAGAATCCGCGGCCGAAGGCCAGCATCATGACGGTGAAGAACAGCCCGGCGCAGGCGCCGATCATCGCAGCATGCAGCGCCAGCGCCGCGGCGCGGTCGCGATTGCCAGCGCCGATCGCACGGCTGATCGCGGAGGACACGCCGCCGCCCATCGCGCCCGCCGACATCATCTGCGTCAGCATGACGAAGGGAAACACCAGCGCGATCCCGGCCAGCGGCTCGGTGCCGAGCCGGCCGATATAGGAGGTCTCGGCGACGGCGACCAGCGTCGTGCCGACCATCGCGATCATGTTGGGGATCGCGAGTTTTAGCAGCGTCGGCAGGATCGGCGCGGTCAGGAGGCTGTTGGCCGCCACAGGCGGGACGGCAGCGGGGCGCATGTCGAGCGGAGCGTCAATGGTCATGCGTTACCGGCTGTTCAATTTAATAGATTATGGCTGACATATTATCGGGGCGCGCCGGCGCAAGCCACCCACGGTCACGCAGGGGTCACCACGGCAGACCGCATAGGTCGATGACGCCATCGCGCGGCTTGCGGGTGAAATCGAACACGAACGGCGCCATGGCCTCGAAGCGAACCCGCCCCTCCGGCTGCTCGGCATAGACCTCGCCCTTGAAGGGATGCCAGCCGCGCGCTTGATAGAATGCCTCGTTGTGCGACTCGCAGAACAGGATCGCGAACCGCACGGCTTCGTGGTCGCGCATGGTCCTGACAGCGGCATTGAGCGCCAGCGTGGCATAGCCGCGTCCCCGGCAATCCTCTCGGGTCGAGACGCCGCCGATGCCGCCGACACCGACCTCGCGCCCGTCCCAGGTGACGGTGCGGAAATAGATACCGACATGACAGGCCAATCCGCCTTGGGAGGAGTCATCTGGCGCGTCAATGAGCACGCGCAAATCGGCATTGGCCCATTTGATGTGACCCCACGAAAGCTTTTCGACCACATGGGCCGGCCAGACCGCTTTCATCAGCGGTTCGGCCCTTGGCCATGATGCGTCCCCGTTGAGGACGTCGATCTCGATGCTCATTTCATCACCTCATCGCGCCAATACCGCGTGGCCCCGTATCCGTCATACGCTGGACGCGGAGCGGCGTTACCCAAGAACCCTCCCGCCTTGTCAAAATGCGGTGTTTAAGACCAATGGAACCTTCTATAAGGGTTCCCGTTAGACCACGTCTCCCATTCAGTTCGGACATCACCCCATGACCTTCACGCTGCCCAACCTCCCCTATGCCCATGACGCCCTTGCACCCCATATGTCCAAGGAAACGCTGGAATACCACCACGACAAGCATCACCAAGCTTACGTGACCAACGGAAACAACGCGATCAAGGGGACCGAATTCGAGGGTAAATCCCTTGAGGAAATCGTCAAAGGCTCGTTCGGGAAGAATCCGGCCGTATTCAACAATGCCGGCCAGCACTACAACCACCTGCACTTCTGGAAATGGATGAAGCCGAACGGCGGTGGCAGCAAGCTGCCCGGCCGTCTTGAAAAGAAGATCGCCGAAGACCTCGGTGGGCTCGACAAGTTCAAGACCGATTTCGCCGCCGCCGGCGTCGGTCAGTTCGGCTCCGGCTGGTGCTGGCTGTCGGTCAAGAACGGCAAGCTCGAAATCTCCAAGACCGCGAATGGCGAAAGCCCGCTGGTTTACGGCGCGACGCCGATCCTCGGCTGCGACGTCTGGGAGCACTCCTACTACATCGATTATCGCAACCGCCGCCCGGACTATCTGAAGGCGTTTTGCGATCATCTGATCAACTGGGACTATGTCGACGAGCTGTTCGGCAAGGTGTGATTCACACGCGGTCATTCCGGGATGGTCCGAAGGACCAGACCCGGAATCTCGAGATTCCGGGTTCGTCGCTTCGCGCCGCCCCGGAATGACATCCGAAGGCGGCAGCATCGAGCTGCCGCCTTTCATTTGAGCCGCTGCGATCCTTGCAGCAATCGCTCGCCTGCGGCACAAGCGGCATGCCGGGTGCTTCGCCGATTTGGGAAATTGCTGCGATGAGCTATCTCTTGGTCTTTTTCGGTGGCGGCCTTGGCGCGACGCTGCGCCATCTCGTCAATCTCGCCTGCGCCCGCACTCTCGGCACCGGATTTCCCTGGAGCACGTTCATCATCAACATCACAGGATCGACCGTGATGGGGCTGATCGCCGGCTACCTCGCCTTCAAGGGCGAGGCGTCGCAGCCCTGGCGGCTGTTCCTGATGACCGGCATCCTCGGCGGCTACACCACGTTTTCCGCCTTCTCGCTGGATACGGCGCTGCTCTACGAGCGCGGCGAGCTTGAGCTGGCGGCGCTTTACGTGCTCGGATCCGTCGTGCTCTCGATTGCCGGGCTGTTCGGCGGTCTCGCGCTGGTGCGCCAGTTCGCCTGAGAGAGCGATCACCGAGCAAGCCTGCGTGACGTCCTCGCATGGGCATCCCTGAGCTGCGCATGGGTATCGGCGAGCTTCCGTTTGCGTCGCCTGATGGCCGGGACTAAGCAGGGTGGATTCTCATCACCCGCCGACCCATTGCCTTGTCAGAACCTCCGATAAAAGACCCGGCGCCTGCCGATGACGGCGAGACGCGCCCACGGCGCGCCCGCAAGCCGGTGGGCTGGTCGATGATCGTGATCGGCGCACTGGTTGCGGTCTGCGTCACGCTGGTGTGGCGGCGCGACGGCATCGATGGCGTGCTCAATATTCTTACCCATGATCTCTTCCTGTTCGGGGAAATCCTGCCGCGCGTGCTGGCCGGCTGTCTGCTCGGCGGGTTCATCGCGGAAATCCTGCCGCACGAGAAAGCCTCGCGGGCGCTCGGGCCAACCTCGGGCCTGAAGGGATTGCTGATCGGAACGGCGTTCGGCGCGATCCTGCCCGGCGGTCCCTTCACCGCCTATCCGGTGGCGGCGGCGCTGCTCACGGTGGGCGCTGATTTCGGCGCCACCATCGCCATGGTGGTGAGCTGGACGCTGATCGGCTATGGCCGCGCCGTCGCCTGGGAATTGCCGATCCTGGGCACGGATTTCACGCTGTGGCGGATCGTGATCTCGCTGCCGATACCGGTTCTGGCCGGCGCGCTCGGGCGCTTCGTCTATGTGCGGATGTATCCGAAAGGCGCGCCGCCCTCGTGAATATCTCTTCGCTGATCATCGACATCACCCTGTGGGGCTCGGTTGCCGTGCTCGGCTTCATGGCCTGGCAGCGCGGCCGTGTGGTGCTGGTGTCGTCGATGCGCGAAGGCAGCATGGATTTCATCAACATCGTGCCCCGGATTGCCCTCGGCGTGATCGGCTCGGGCTACATCGCGGCCGTGATCCCGCCGGAAGTCATCACCGGCTGGCTCGGGCCGGACAGCGGCTGGTTCGGCGTGCTGACCGCCGTCGTCGCGGGCGCCGCCACCCCGGGTGGCCCTGTAGTCGGCTTCTCGATCGGCGCGGTAGCCATGAAAGTGGGCGGCGGCCCGCCGCAGGTGATCGCTTATGTCGTCGCCTGGGCGCTGTTCGCCTTTCAGCGCATGATCCTCTGGGAGATCCCGTTCATGCCGGCCCGGTTCGTCTGGTTCCGCGCGGCCGTGTCGCTGCCGTTTCCGTTCCTGGCCGCGGCGATCGCGATGATGATCGGGAAGCCGTGAGGTTCGGAATGGCGATCTTACAAACTATTGAAAGTAAATGCTTTTCTCCTCGTAAGCGATGGGTAGGGAACGTCCGTGTTTTGGACTGCCGACAAGCTGTGGTTCTGGTAGAATGCGTGCCATGGAAAAGCAGTATATCCTTGCCAAGCTACGCGAGCATGAAGCCGCCTTGAAAGCTCAAGGTGTGAGCCATGCCGCTCTGTTCGGCTCGCGCGCGCGGCGACGCTCGCCCTGACAGCGATATCGACATTCTGGTCGAAATCGCGCCGGAAATTCGCATGGATGTTTTCCGGTATGTCGGAATCGTCCACAGCATCGAAGATCTGTTTCCGATGCACGTAGACGTTTCAAACCGGATTGCGCTCAAACCCCATGTGAAGCCGATCGCCGAGCGCGAAGCCATTTACGCATTCTGAGTCCGGCAAGCTCGCCCTGTACGACATTGCGGCGCTATGGATTGTTTCGCTGCGCTCGCAATGACGCGGAAAGGCCGCAGCACTGGATGCCCGGCCGGAGCCTGTCATCGGGCTCGCCGAAGGCGAGACCCGGCGGCGGGGCATGACGAGACCAATGACGGCGTCTAAGGCGGGGAGCCGAGGCGCTCGAGAAGGCCGACCTGCGACCGCGCCAACGCGTGGACTCTCGTAATGTTATATTATAACATCTATCCATGGCTCACGCGCACTCCCACGACCACGCACATCATCACGGTCACGCCCATTCCCATGGCCCGGCGACGCCGCATCCGGCGCAAGCCGCCCCCTGGTCGATCCTGCGCATGACGGTTGTCGCGCGGCTCGGTGCGGCGGCCGCGGTCAGTGCCGGGCTATGGGCCATCGTGTGGCTGGCGATGAGGTGAGCATGGCCGCGCAAATCAAATTCCACAACGTCACGCTGGGCTATGACCGGCATCCGGCGGTGCATCACCTCAAGGGCGAGATCGCGTCCGGTGCGCTGCTGGCGGTGATCGGTCCGAACGGCGCCGGCAAGTCGACGCTGTTTCGCGGGCTCGCCGGCATTCTCAAACCGCTTTCCGGATCGATCCATCTCGGCGGGCTCGATATCAGAGACATCGCCTATCTTCCGCAGACCGCGGACATCGACCGCACCTTTCCAATCTCGGTGTTCGATTTCGTCGGCACCGGGCTGTGGCGCAGAATCGGATTTTTCGGCGGCATGGGTCGCGCGGCACGGGACAGGATCACCAAGGCGCTCGCCGCCGTCGGCCTCAACGGCTTCGAGAACCGTTCGATCGGCACGCTGTCGGGCGGCCAGATGCAGCGCATGCTGTTTGCGCGCGTGCTGCTGCAGGACGCGCGCCTGATCGTGCTGGATGAGCCGTTCAACGCCATCGACGCCAAGACGTCGGCCGAGCTGCTGGCGCTGGTCAAGCGCTGGCACGGCGAGGGCCGCACGGTGCTGGCGGCGCTGCACGACATGGAGCTGGTGCGCAATCATTTCCCGGAAACCCTGCTGCTCGCGCGCGGGCCCGTGGCCTGGGGCGCGACCGCGGAGGTGTTGACCGCGGAAAACCTGCTGGTGGCGCTGCGGATGTGCGAGGCGTTCGACGACAGCGCCGCCGCCTGCGCGGACGATATGCCGTCGCGGGCCGCCTGATGGTCTACGACGCGCTGATCGCGCCCTTCACCGAATTCGAGTTCATGCGCCGCGCGCTGGCGGCCGTGATCGCGCTGTCGCTTGGCGCGGCGCCGATCGGCGTATTCCTGATGCTGCGGCGGATGAGCCTCGTCGGCGATGCGATGGCGCACGCGATCCTGCCCGGTGCTGCCATCGGCTTCCTGGTCTCCGGCCTCAATCTGTTTGCGATGACGACGGGCGGATTGATCGCAGGCTTTACCGTCGCGACCCTGGCCGGCGTGGTGGCGCGAACCACCGAACTGAAGGAAGACGCCTCGCTCGCCACCTTCTATCTGGTGTCGCTGGCGCTCGGCGTCACCATCGTTTCCATCAAGGGCACCAATATCGATCTGCTGCATGTGCTGTTCGGCAACATCCTGGCGATGGACGACCAGACGCTGCTGGTGATCGCGTTCAACGCCACCATCACGCTGTTGGTGATGGCGGTGATTTATCGCCCGCTGGTGATCGAATGCGTCGATCCGGTTTTCCTGCGCACCGTCTCTCGCGCCGGCGCGCCCGCGCATCTGGCGTTCCTGGCGCTGGTTGTGATCAATCTCGTCAACGGCTTTCACGCGCTCGGCACGCTGCTCGGCGTCGGCTTGATGATCCTGCCCGCAGGCATTGCGCGGTTCTGGTCGCGCGATATCACCGGCATGATCTGCATCGCGGTCGCCAGCGCGATCGTCTCCGGCTATGCCGGGCTGGTGCTGTCGTTCCAGACCCGCATCCCCTCGGGGCCGGCGATCATTCTGATAGCGGCAGCGCTGTATGTGGTTTCAGTATTGTTCGGCAGCGTAAGCGGGCTGGTCCGGCAGATGTTCCCCCGCCGTCATCTCGAGGCGTAATCAAAAATGCAAAGACTATTTTGGCTCGTTTGTCTGGCGGCCATCGTGGCGGTGTCGCCGGCCCGCGCCGCAGATCGCCTCAACGTCGTCGCGAGCTTCTCGATCCTCGGCGATTTCGTCCGCAATGTCGGCGGCGAGCGCGTCAGCGTCACGACGCTGGTTGGCCCGGACAGTGACGCGCACGTCTACTCGCCGACGCCGGCCGACGCCAAGCGGATCGCGGATGCGAAGGTAGTCTTCGTCAACGGGCTCGGCTTTGAGGGCTGGCTGCCGCGGCTGGTGAAGTCCGCCGGCGGCAAGGCGGCCATCGTGACCGTGACATCGGGCATCGCAACGCTCAAGCTCGGCTCGGGCGCCGATCCGCACGCCTGGCAATCGGTGGCCAATGCGAAGGTCTATGTGGCCAATATTCGCGATGCGCTGGCGGCGGCCGATCCCGCCAATGCCGAGGCCTTCAAGTCCAATGCGAGCGGCTATCTCGCGCAACTCGACGCCCTGGACCGCGAGGTCCGCGAGGCCGTCGCGCAAATTCCGCAAGGCCGCCGCAAGGTGATTTCGACCCACGGCGCTTTCGGCTATTTCGCCGCCGCCTATGGCATCGAGTTCATCGCGCCGGTGGGCGTCTCGACCGAATCCGAGGCCAGCGCCCGCGATGTCGCGGCGATTATCACCCAGATCAGGACCGCTAAAATACCGGCGGTGTTCCTGGAAAATATCAGCGACCCCAGGCTGATCCGCCGGATATCGGCCGAGACCGGCGCCAGGGTCGGCGGAACGCTGTATTCGGACAGTCTGACGGGGGAAAACGGCGATTCTCCCACTTACATTGCGATGGTCAGGCACAATATAAAGGCCCTGACCAGTGCGCTGAGCCAATAGGGCAGGGGCCTCCCTGCTTGCCGGTGTGCACGACCATTCCGCTCCGGAGCTGTTATGCCAGATTTGACGTCCCAAAAAATTCCCGTGACCGTGCTGACGGGCTATCTCGGCGCCGGCAAGACCACGCTGCTCAACCGCATCCTCTCGGAAAACCACGGCAAGAAATACGCCGTCATCGTCAACGAATTCGGCGAGATCGGCATCGACAATGATCTGATCATCGGCGCCGACGAAGAAGTCTTTGAGATGAACAATGGCTGCGTCTGTTGCACCGTGCGCGGCGATCTCGTTCGCATTCTCGATGGCCTGATGAAACGCAAGGGCAAGTTCGACGCCATCATCGTCGAGACCACCGGGCTCGCCGATCCGGCGCCGGTGGCGCAAACCTTCTTTGTCGACGAGGACGTGCAGAAGAACGCCCGGCTCGACGCGGTCGTTACCGTCGCCGACGCGAAATGGCTGAGCGACCGCCTGAAGGACGCTCCTGAAGCCAAGAACCAGATCGCCTTTGCCGATGTCATCGTGCTGAACAAGACCGACCTCGTTTCCAAGCCCGAGCTTGCCGAAGTCGAAGCCCGGATCCGCGGCATCAATCCGTATGCGAAACTGCACCGCACCGAGCGTTGCAAGGTCGCCCTGTCCGACGTGCTGGAGCGTGGCGCGTTCGATCTGGATCGCATCCTCGAGATCGAGCCGGAATTCCTCGACGCCGGCGATGGACACGATCACGACCATGATCACCATCACGGCCATGACGGTCATCACCACGATCACGGCCACAGCCATGGCGGTTTGAAGCATTACCACGACGAGGAGATGCAATCGCTGTCGCTGCGATCGGACAAGCCGCTCGACCCGACCATATTCATGCCGTGGCTGCAAAACCTCGTCGCCACCGAGGGCCAGAAGATCCTGCGCTCGAAAGGCATTCTCGCCTTCACCGACGATGACGACCGCTACGTGTTCCAGGGCGTGCACATGATGCTGGAAGGCGATCATCAGCGTAAGTGGAAAGAAGGCGAACCGCGCGAGAGCCGCGTCGTCTTCATCGGCCGCGAATTGCCTGAGCAATTGATCCGCGACGGTTTTGAAAGCTGTATCACCACGTGATGAAAGAGTTCGATCCGGGCGAAGGGCCCTCCATCGCGTCCATCACCGACCGAGTGCGGGCGCTGCCGGTCGGCATGCCCGCGACCTCGCTGCATTTCCTCGGCGATATCGCCGTGTTCGTCGGCGCCGAGGAAAGCGCAGCGATGGTGAACGAGGCGGGCGAAGTCTCGCGCGTTGCCATCCACGGCGGCGCCATCTTGTGCGCGGCGTCAGACGGCAAGCGTATCGTCACCGGCGGCGACGACGGCAAGCTCGTCGCACTCGACACTAAAGGGGCTGTGACGGTGCTCGCGACCGATCCGAAGCGGCGCTGGATCGACAATGTCGCGCTGCATCCCGAGGGCGCGGTGGCGTGGTCGGCGGGCAAGACGGCGTTTGTTCGCAGCGGCAAGGGCGAGGACAAAACCTTCGATATGCCGTCGACCGTTGGCGGCCTGGCGTTCGCGCCAAAGGGCCTGCGCGTGGCGGTTGCCCATTACAATGGTGTGACGCTGTGGTTTCCTAACATGGCCGCGAATCCGGAATTTCTGGAATGGGCCGGCTCGCATCTCGCCGTCACCTTCAGTCCGGACAACAAATTCCTGGTCACCGCGATGCACGAGCCGGCGATGCATGGCTGGCGGCTTGCCGATGCCAGACACATGCGGATGAGCGGCTATCCCGGTCGCGTTCGCTCGATGTCGTGGAGCGCAGGTGGCAAGGGGCTCGCCACGTCGGGCGCTGATTCCGTGATCGTCTGGCCGTTCGCCAGCAAGGACGGTCCGATGGGCAAGGAGCCTGCGATGCTGGCGCCGCTACAGGCGCGAGTCTCCGTGGTTGCCTGTCATCCGAAGCAGGACATCATGGCCGCCGGCTACAGCGATGGCACGGTGCTGATGGTGCGGCTGGAAGACGGCGCCGAAATTCTGGTGCGACGGAATGGCGGCGGGTCGGTCTCTGCGCTGGCCTGGAATGCCAAGGGTACGCAGCTTGCCTTCGGCACGGAAGAAGGTGACGCGGGGATCGTGGAGCTGTAGCGCCCCGCGCGTGCCTTGAACGCATGGTTCCCAAAGGAACCTTGCGCCTCGCCCGCCGTTGATCCTGCGAACAAACTCGCGGGTGACCGACATGGCGTCTGACAACAGGAAGCGCAGGTTGCGAGCTGAGTTCGCATTAGCGACCATGCTGGTGGCGGCGGGCCTTGCGATTACGGCGCTTTCGCTGGCCCAGATCAGTGCCGGCGATCCCGAGCGGCTCGCACAGGCGACGCCGCCAACGCAATCGACGCCGGATGCGGAAACAAAACCACCCGTGCCGGCCGATCCGGCGACGACGGGTACAGGGCCATCCAAGGACACAAGGCCTTCAGACATTCCGCCGGAGCCGGCCCGTCCGGATCCCGATGCGCAGAAGTCCGGCGCCCAGCCGGCGCTGCCGCCGGCACCGGCGGAAAAGACCGCGCCGCCGATCCGGGATAAGTAATGCACATCCGGGCTCCGATCCGGGAGCGATGATCCCACTGCCGCCTTCCAGCCACGCCATTGCAAAATCCGTGGGCACGGGCGGGTCGACGGGCTTGTTCTGACCACGCACTGCTTTGCAGCAATTGCGCGCCGATCGGCTCGTATCAATTTGTATAAGGGCGTATCGGCGCAGCCCCCCGAACGCCTTGTGTTGGTCCCCAACAAGCGGTTAGGCTTGCTGCAATAACAGCCGGCGGGCCAAACAACAGCCGGCAGGTCAGGGAGCGACGTATGCGCGAGCTAACGCCGGAAACGATCACGGACGCCGTGCTCGATCAGATGGCGACAACGCCCGACCCGCGCCTGAAGGCGATCATGGAGTCGGCGGTCAAGCACCTCCACGCCTTTGCCCGCGAGGTCAATCTCACGCCTGCGGAATGGATCAAGGGCATCGAATTCATGACCGCTGCCGGCAAGATGTGCTCGCCGGAACGGCAGGAGTTCATTCTGCTTTCCGATACACTCGGCCTGTCCGCGCTCGTCAATGGTCTGCACGACGCGACGGCGCTGGAGGAAGCGACCCATACCAGCCTGCTCGGCCCGTTCTACCGCGAAGCCACCCCGACGCTTGTCGCCGGCAGTTCGATCGCCAAAAATCCGAAGCCCGGCAGCGAGTGCGTGCTTTACGGCCGCGTGACCGATGCGCTCGGCAAGCCGGTCGCCAACGCGACCGTCTCGATCTGGCAGACTGGCGCCGATGGTCTCTACGATATCCAGGCCAGCGCGACGTCGGTCGATTATCGCGGCGTATTCTCGACGGACGCGAACGGCCTCTACGTGCTGCGCACCGTCAAGCCGCTCGGCTATTCCATCCCGATGGACGGACCGGTCGGCAGCATGGTCAAGGCGCAGGCGCGGCACGGCATGCGGCCGGCGCATATTCATTTCCTGGTCGGCGCGCCCGGTTATCGCGAACTGGTCACCGCACTCTATCTGCGCGACGATCCTCATCTGGCACATGACGTCGTGTTCGGCTCATCAGGCGATCTCGCCGTCGATGTGGCCGCCAACGATCCGGATTGCCCGATCAAGGGCATGCCGAGCATCCGCTTCGACATGCGGCTTTCGCGCGAAAGCGCTGCCGACAAGACCAGCGGGCGCGTCGGCGCCGATCCGGCGGCGATCATGAAGCAATCGTCCGCCCGGAACGAACCCGCACCGGCGGGGGCGGCCGGCTAATCTCAGCCCGACAAGATTCTATTCGCAACAGCCGGGCGAAGATCCGGCAAAACCAGAATGACAACGGACAACGACACATAAGGGGGAAGCAATGAAACGCAGGACATTTCTCGGCGGCGCGATGGCCGTCGCGGTGGTTGGGCAGGGCTCACGCGCACTGGCGCAGCAGTCACCGATCAAGATCGGCATGTCGATGCCGCAAACCGGCGGTCTTGCGGGCGGCGGCAAGGCTTCGCTCCTGGGAATCGAAATCTGGCGCGACGATGTCAACGCGAAGGGCGGACTGCTCGGCCGCAAGGTCGAACTGGTCGTCTATGACGACAAGTCGAGTGCTTCCGAGACGCCGGCGATCTACGCCAAGCTGGTCGATGTCGACAAGGTCGATCTGCTGTTCGCGCCTTACGCGACCGTGCCGACCGCACCGATCATGCCATTCGTCAAGCAGCGCGGCCTGTTGCTGATGGGTAATTTCTCGTTTCAGGTGAACAGCATCGGCCACGACATGTGGTTCAACAATGCGCCGTGGGGGCCAGCCGACAGCTGGGCTGCGTCGTTCCTCGATCTGGCGCAAAAGGCTGGCGGCAAGAACATGGCGCTGCTCGCGGCCGACCAGGAATTCGCCCAGAACCTCGCGCTCACCGCACGGGATGTCGCCAAGAAGCGCAACATCCCTGTTATCTTCGATCAGTCCTATCCGCCGAACACGGTGGAATTCTCCTCCATCATCCGGGCGCTCAAGGCGGCCAAGCCCGATATCGTCTACGTCGCGTCCTATCCGCCGGACTCGGCCGGCATCCTGCGCGCGGTGAACGAAATCGGGATCGGCGACGACGTCAAGATTTTCGGCGGCGGCATGGTCGGTCTGCAATTTGCCGCCGTGATGTCCAATCTTGGCTCGCTGCTCAATGGCGTCGTCAATTACAATACGTGGCTGCCGGAGCCGAGCATGTATTTCGACGGGACCAAGAAATTCTTCGAGGTCTACACCAAGCGCGCCGTGGAAGCCAAGGTCGACCCGCTCGGCTATTATCTGGCGCCGTTCGGCTATGCGATGGGCCAGATGATCGAGGCGGCCGTCGGCGGCACCAAGTCGCTCGACCAGAAGGGCCTCGCCAAATATCTGCGCGAGAACGAGCACAAGACCATCGTCGGCCCGATCGCGTTTTCGGCGGATGGCGAGCGCAAGGAAACGGCGACCCTGCAGGCGCAGTTCCGGGGCGTAAAGGACAAAGATGTCGAACAGTTCCGGTCTTCCGGCAAGCAGGTGATCCTGTTCCCCGACAAACTGAAGACTGGAGATCTCATCAGTCCCTTCGAGGCTGCCCGAAAGTAGGCCTCACGGCTTTTCCGGCTCCGGAATAGGGCCAAGGGGGACCTGACGTGTTTTCGATGGACCTGCTGCTCGGTGCGGTAGTGCTTGGGTGCTGCTCGGCTGCTTCTATGCAGCCGTCAGCGTCGGGTTGTCCGTTTCGTTCGGACTGCTCGACGTTCCCCATGTCGCGCATCCGGCGTTTCTGGTGCTCGCTTCCTACGGCGTGTACCTGCTCAACGACAGCTACGACATCGACCCGTTGCTGGCGGGTCTCGCCATCACGCCGCTGTTCTTCCTGTTCGGCCTGCTTGCCTACCGCGTTTACCACGAGACCTTCGAGCGGCGCGGCACCGACGCAGCCGTGCGCGGCATCGCGTTCTTTTTCGGCATCGCCTTCATCATCGAGGTGCTGATCATCCTGCAATTCGGCGTCGACCAGCGCTCGGTCAATGCGACCTATATCGGCAAGTCCTGGCGGTTCGGCGAGATGCGGATACCGATCCGGCAACTGGTGGCGTTCGCGGTCGCGCTGGCGCTGACCGTCCTGCTTGCGATCTACCTGTCGAAGACCTTCATGGGCCGCGCGATCCGCGCGGTCGCGCAGGACGAGGAGGCGCTGCGGCTGATGGGCGCCAACCCGGTCCGCATCAAGCAATTTGCCTTCGGCATCGCCACCGCCGTGCTCGGGATCGCCGGTGCGCTCCTGATCATCGTGGCGCCGGTCGAGCCGACGCTCGACCGCGCCTATATCGGGCGGACATTCTGCGTCGTCGTCATGGCCGGGCTCGGCAGCATCAGCGGCACGCTGATTGCCGCCATCATCCTCGGCGTCGCCGAATCCATCGTGCTGACCATGTTTGGCGCCTCGTGGGCGCCGGCGATCTCGTTCGCGATGCTGCTCGGCGTGCTTGCCGTGCGGCCGCAAGGATTACTAGGCCGATGAGCAACCGCCGCTACAGCATCGCGTTCTGGGCCGGCGTGGTCGTCTTTCTCGTCGCCGTCCTGTCGATGACGCAGATCGTCAGCAACGAGTATCCATTCTTCGCCGGCTATGTGATCCTGCAGTTCATCGCGCTCGCGGTGGCCTGGAGCATCCTCGGCGGCTATGCCGGTTACGTCAATTTCGGCACCAACGCCTTCTTCGGCGTCGGCGTCTACACGGCCGTGGCGCTGTTCAAGGCGACCGGTGCGCCGCTGGTGGTGCAGATCGGGGCAGCTGCGGTCGTCGGCATGCTGCTCGGCTTTGGGGTCGGGCTCCTCACCTTGCGGATGCGCGGTATCTTCTTTTCGATCGCGACGATTGCGCTTGCGATCATCATCGAGACCTTCGTGATGAACTGGCGGTTCGTCGGCGGCGCGGCCGGCATCCAGTTGCAGCGGCCGCCGGTGATGGAGCCGTTCGACAGCTATGTGAAGATGCTGTTCTTCGTGCAGGCGCTGCTGGTGGTGATTGCCATCGCGATCGCGCGCTACATCCAAAATTCCCGGATCGGCCGCGGCCTGCAGGCGCTCCGGGATGATGAACTCGCCGCCGAGTGCACGGGTGTGCCGACCTTGAAGCTCAAATTGATCGCCTGCATGATATCGGGCGCGCTGATCTCGGCGGCCGGTGCGCCCGCCGCCATGTACCTGCAATACGCCGATCCGTCGTCGGCGTTCAACCTGAGTTACTCCGTCTCGGCGCTGGCGATGTCGCTGATCGGTGGCACCGCGCACTGGATCGGCCCGGTGCTCGGCGCTATCCTGCTCGGCTCGACGCAGCAGCTTCTCGCCGTGACCATCTCCTCGGAAGTCAATGTGCTGGTGCTCGGCATCATGCTGGTGCTGTTCGTGGTTGCCGCACCCAAGGGCATTATCGGGTTGTTGCGGCCGCGCTATCGCCTGCGCGCGGGAGGCAAGCCATGACGACGGTTGCTGCGCCGGACGCGCCCCTGCTGCAGGTCGACGCGATTACCAAGACCTTTGGCGGCTTCACGGCGCTCGACAATATCAGCGTCGATATCCGCAAGGGGAACGGTTCGGCCTGATCGGCCCGAACGGCTCGGGAAAGACGACGCTGATCAACTGCATATCCGGCGCGCTGCGTCCTCAGGTCGGCAGCGTGGTTTTCTGCGGTGAGAACATCACCGAACTGCCGCCGCACCTGCGCGCGCGCCGCGGCATCGCACGCAGCTTCCAGATTCCGCGGCCGTTCAAGAGCATGACGGTGCTCGAAAATCTGATGGTCGGGCTCGACTTCGCCATAGTCGATTCAAGCCTTCCGGAGGAAGACGTCGCGATGTCGATCCTGACGCGGATGGGGCTGGCGTCGAAGGCCGACGCGCAGACCGGTACGCTGAGCCAGGTGGAGTTGCGCAAGATGGAGCTCGCCCGCGCGATGGCGGTGCGTCCGAAACTCCTGATTTCCGACGAGGCCATGGCGGGGCTTTCCAGCTCCGAGGTCGACGAGGTGCTCGACCTCTTGATCAGCCTGGGCGAGGAGGACATCACCATCATCATGATCGAGCACATCATGCAGGCGGTGATGCGCTTCTCGGAGCGGGTGATGTGCCTCGACGCCGGCAAGATCATCGCCATCGGCGCGCCCGCCGAGGTGATGGCGAACAAGCGGGTGCAGGAGGCCTATCTTGGCACTTAGCCTTGCCATCGAAGGTCTCGACGCGGGGTATGGCGCCGTCAAGGCGCTGCGCGGCGTCACGCTCCATGTCGAGGCCGGCGAGACCGTCGCCCTGCTCGGCACCAATGGCAACGGCAAGAGCACGCTGATGAAGTGCGTCATGGGTCTGGTCCGCCCGGACAGCGGCCGGCTGTCGTTGACGATCGACGGCCATGCGCACGATCTGACCAAACTCTCGGCCGAGGCGATCGTCGATCTCGGCGTGGCGCTGGTGCCCGAGGGGCGGCGGCTGTTTCCATGCTGACGGTCGTGGAAAACCTGATGCTCGGTGCTTTCCGCAAGGCTGCCCGCAGCGCCATCGATCGCAATCTGGCCCTTGCCTACGATACGTTTCCGGCGCTGAAGGAGCGCCGCAACCAGCTCGCCGGCACCATGTCCGGCGGACAGCAGCAGATGCTCGCGATTGCGCGCGCGCTGATGTCGTCGCCGCGGCTGTTGCTGATCGACGAGCCGTCGGTCGGGCTGTCGCCGCTTCTGGTGTCGCAGACCATCGCCAAGATCGGCGAACTCAAGCAGCGCGTCGGCCTGACGGTGCTGATGGCAGAGCAGAATTTCAACCAGGCGATCCGGATCGCCGACCGCGGCTACATCATCGTCCATGGCGAGATTGCGGTCGCAGCACAGTCGGTCGACGAGCTGAAAGCCAACGATATCGTCAAGCGGCTCTATCTCGGCGGCGTTGCCTGACGGATGTGACGGTATCGTGATGTCTTGCCGATGTTTTTGACCGCCTGCCGATTTTACGGTCTCGCTTGTCGTTGTCTGCTGTCCCATAATCCCTCAATCGTGCGCAAGGACACATGAGGGCAGTCATGAAGATCGACGACGTCAGGCGAACCGCCTATTCGATGCCGCTGACCAACCCGTCGTTTCCGCGGGGACCCTATCGCTTCTTCAATCGCGAATTTTTCGTCATCACCTATCGCACCGATCCCGACGCGCTCGCCGCCGTGGTGCCGGAGCCGCTCGAGGTGGTCGAGCCGGTCGTGAAATACGAATTCATCCGCATGCCCGACTCGACCGGCTTCGGCGATTACACCGAAACCGGGCAGGTGATCCCGGTCCGCTTCAAGGGCGAGGAGGGCGTCTACGTCCACTCGATGTATCTGGACGACGAGGGGCCGATCGCCGGCGGCCGCGAACTCTGGGGATTTCCCAAGAAACTGGCTTCGCCGAAAATCGCCGTCGAAAGCGACGTTCTGGTCGGAACGTTGCATTACGGCTCGGTGCTCTGCGCTAGCGCCACCATGGGCTACAAGCACCGCCCGGTCGATCACGATGCGGTGCTGAAGGCAATGAAGGCGCCGAACTTCATGCTCAAGATCATCCCGCATGTCGACGGCACCCCGCGGATCTGCGAGCTGGTGCGATTTTATCTCGAGGACATCACCTTGAAAGAAGCATGGTCCGGCCCCGCGGCGCTCGGCCTGTTTCCGCACGCACTCGCTGACGTGGCGCGGCTGCCGGTGCGTGAGGTGGTCTCCGCGCTGCATTTCAAGGCGGATTTGACGCTGGGCCTGGGAACGGTGGCGTTCGATTACATGGCGAAGTGACCTTTAATAAGTCTCATTGACAGTAATATGGGGATACCCCCATATTACTGTTCGTGAAAATCAAACGGTCCGCGCAGAAGCCCTGCATCTTCATCGGCTCGAGTTTGAGGGACCTGAGGCGGTTCCCGGCCAAGGTGAAGAACCGTATCGGCTTCGCCTTGAATGAGGTGCAGGAGGGCGGAGAGCCGGTAGCGGCGAAGGCGCTCAGAGGATTTGGCGGTCGTACAGTGCTTGAGCTGGTCGAGGATTTCGACAGTGACACATACCGGGCCGTTTATGCAGTAAGGTTTGCCGGCGTCGTCTACGTGCTTCATGCCTTCCAGAAGAAAGCGAAGAAAGGCATCGCCACGCCACAGCAGGACATTGAATTGATCAAATCGAGGCTGCGCGATGCTGAGTTGCATTTTCGCGCCCGAATCGAAAAAGGAAAGGGCAAATGACGAAGCGAAAGATCGAGGCTCATGAAAGCAGCGGCAATGTGTTCGCCGATTTGGGCCTACCCGATTCAGAGGAGCGGATGCTGAAAGCTGGCATTGTCGTCGAACTGCGTCGGCTCATTAAAGAACGCGAACTTACCCAGGTGAAAGCTGCAAAGCTTCTGGGTATTTCTCAACCGGATCTCTCGCATCTTTTGCGTGGCGACTTCGACGATTATTCCGCTGAGCGGTTGATGAAGATGCTCACGGCGTTCGAGCAAGACATAGAAATCATTATGAAGCCGCATCGCAAGGCCGGGCAGCGCGGCCGCATTACATTCAAACGTTTTGCTGCGTAAGCGCTATCGGTACCCGGACGGGTGAGCGCTCAGCGCGCGCCCTTGAGTGTGCACGACGTCGAGCAGGTCGTGGTCACGCCGCGTTCGCAGGCGATGCACACCGCGACGCACTGCTTCATGTCCTTGGGATTGTACTGGCTGTAAAGCTTGCGGGCGCAGTTTCCGACCGAGCCCGTAATGTCGTTATTGCTCTCAGGCGTGCACGCAGCCAGTGCAACGGCCGACAGGACGATGGCAATGATGGCGCGCATTGTTGGTCGCTCCACTGGGGAGCCGTCGCTCGAAAAGCAGAGGCGACGGCCGAGGCCCTCGCAGAAATTTAGCCCTCAGGATCGCGCGATTGGATTAATCGAATGTTACGGCGGGCAGCATTCACCGATGCGTAGTTCTACGCTGCGGATGCTGGCACATGTCCCGCATGTGCAGTGCACCACGCGGGCGGCGTCGGGTTCCCTAACGCACCAGCACGTTCCGGAATTGCCAGGGATCTGACGTGTCGATGTCTTCCGGGAACAGACCGGGCCGGTCTGTGAGCGGCGTCCAGTCCGTGTAGTAACCCTTCACCGGGCCGAGATACGGCCGCTGGATTTCGAGGCAACGGTGGAAATCCATCTCGTCGGCTTCGACGATGCCGGCTTCGGGGTTCTCCAGCGCCCACACCATGCCGGCCAGCACGGCGGACGACACCTGCATGCCGGTCGCGTTCTGGTAGGGTGCGACGAGGCGGGTTTCCTCGATCGAGAGTTGCGAGCCGTACCAATAAGCGTTCTTGCCGTGGCCGTAGACCAGCACGCCGAGCTCGTCGATGCCGTCGACGACCTCGTGCTCGTCCAGAATGTGCCAGCTCGGCTGCATCTTGCCGGTCGCGCCGAAAATCTCGTGCAGCGACAGCACGGCATCGTTGGCCGGGTGGTAGGCGTAGTGGCAGGTCGGGCGATAGATCACCTTGTTGCCATCGCGCAGCGTGAAATAGTCCGCAATCGAGATCGACTCGTTGTGAGTGACGAGGAAGCCGTATTGCGGCCCCGGCGTCGGGCACCATGAGCGCACGCGGGTGTCGGCGCCCGGCTGCAGCAGGTAGATCGCCGCACCGCAGCCTTCGGTGTGCTGGCGGCCGTTCTCCGGCATCCATTTCTCATGGGTACCCCAGCCGAGCTCGGCCGGTTGCATGCCTTCGGACACGAACCCTTCCACCGACCAGGTGTTGACGAACACATTCATCGGCTTCGATTCCTGGAGCGCTGGGTGTCGCGCTCGGCGATGTGGATGCCTTTGACGCCGAGCTTCTGCGCGAGCTGACCCCAACCCTCGCGGCTCTTCGGCTCGTTGAAGGGCGTGTTGGTGTCGCGAGCGATATCGAACAGCGCCTGCTTGACGAACCAGGATACCATGCCGGGATTGGCACCGCAGGTGGAGACGGCGGTTGTGCCGCCCGGGCTCTTGTGCTTGGCCGCCAGCAGCGTCTCGCGCAGGGCGTAGTTGGAGCGCTTTTCGGGACCGATATCCTTGTCGAAATAGAAACCCGCCCAGGGCTCCACCACGGTATCGATGTAGAGCGCGCCGATCTCCCGGCACATGGTCATGATGTCGACCGAGGAGGTGTCGACGGAGAGGTTGACGCAGAATCCTTGGCCGCCGCCTTCGGTGAGCAGCGGGATCAGGAATTCGCGATAATTGTCGCGGGTCACGGCTTGCTTGATGAAGCGCACGCCGTGTTTCTTGGCGAGCTCGCCATCCTCATGCGGATCGATGATGACCAAGCGCGACTTGTCATAGTCGAAATGGCGCTCGATCAAGGGCAGCATGCCTTTGCCGATCGAACCGAAGCCGACCATCACAATGGGGCCGGTGACTTTCGCGTGAATTTTCGCCAGTGCGTTCATCAGTTGATCTCCGGAAACAGAAATTCGTGGGAATGGAGGGATCAGGCGGTGCGGCGCTTCGCGGTCACTTCGATCTCGATCTTCATCTCGGGCTTGTAGAGCCCTGCGACGACGAGGAGGGTGGTGGCCGGACGTATCTCGCCAAACACCTCGCCGCAGACCGAGAAGAATGCGTCCGCATCCGCGAGATCAGTGATGTAATAGGTCGCGCGGACGATATCGGCCATCGCGAAGCCGCCTTCCTTGAGCGCAGCCTCAATGTTTCTAAAGCAGTTGCGTGCCTGGCTTGTGACATCGGCTGGTATGACCATCGTGGCGTAGTCGTAGCCGGTAGTGCCGGCGACGAAGGCGAAATCGCCGTCTATGACGGCGCGGCTGTAGCCGGCAGTCTTCTCGAATGGCGAGCCGGTGGAAATCAGGCGGCGGGGCATGAGGAACCTCGATCTTGGGAGCGATCTTGGGCTGATCCGGGAAGCGGGATGGGCGCGGTTTAAGGGTTTTTTTGCGGTGCGCGCAACCCCTGGCGCGCTCACGGGGCGCGTTGCGTCACGCCGGAGGCCGGCGGCGGGCTCGATCCCCAGCGGCGCGCGAAGATGTCCCTGACAATCATAACGGCGATCATGAGCAGGAGGACGGTGGTCACGGCGCTGCGGAAGCGCGAGCGCGCCGCATCGCCCTGTTGGGGCAGGCTCTCCGACATGGCGATTACGCCACGCGCGGCACGAACAGTGCCTTTCTGGTCCGTGCTGCCTTTGCTTTCGCCACCGGCGCGCCGGTCGGGACGATCGTCCCGCAGGCGCCGTCGAGCGCGCCTTCGCGCAGTTCGAGGCCGAGCAGCCGGTCGAGCTCGAACGGGCCGGGCAGCGACAGCTCGCCGGTCTTGGTGGCAGAGAAGCAGAAGCGGGCATAGTAGGGCGCATCGCCGAGCAGGATCACCGCGCGATGGCCACGCGCCGTCGCCGCCGCGAGCGCGTGGTCCATCAGCGCGGCCCCGACGCCGAGCTGGCGGGAGGAAACCTCAACCGCCAGCGGGCCGAGCATGAGCGCCGGGATGCCCCCGGCGCTGACGTGCCACAACCGCACGGACCCGACCACCCGGCCCTGGCGCACGGCCGACAAGGCAAGGCCTTCAGCGGGCGCGCGTCCGTCGCGCAGGCGCTGGCAGGTGCGCGTATGGCGGCCTGCGCCAAAGCAGGCATCCAGCAGCGCTTCACGCGCGGCGACGTCCGACGCACGTTCCGCACGGATCGCGAACGGAGCGGCATCGGAGATGAGGGCAACGGGGGTGTTTCGCAAAGCAGTCATGGCACGTCAGTCCCCGCTCCGAACGGCCGTGGAGCCGTGGGAAGCGTTGTCAGAAAATCGGCAAATGAGGGGGTGGGAGCCGGCGCACCGGCTCCCGATTAGTCGGCCTCTAACGAGGCGTCAGATGTGGTAGGTCCGCAGCGGCGGGATGCCGTTGAACGCCACCGACGAGTAGGTCGACGTATACGCGCCGGTGCCTTCGATCAGCAGCTTGTCGCCGATCTCGAGCGTCACCGGAAGCGGGTACGGCATCTTCTCGTACAGCACGTCGGCGCTATCGCAGGTCGGGCCTGCGAGCACGCACGGCGTCATGTCCGCACCGTCATGCGGGGTTCGGATGGCGTAGCGGATCACTCGTCCATCGTCTCGGCGAGACCGCCGAACTTGCCGATGTCGAGATACACCCAGCGCACCTCGTCCTCGTCGCTCTTCCTGGAGATCAGGACGACTTCGGTCTCGATGACACCGGCATTTCCGACCATGCCGCGGCCCGGCTCGATGATCGTTTCCGGGATCTGGTTGCCGAAATGCTTGCGCAGCGCACGGAAGATCGACCGACCGTACTGCACGACCGGAGGAACCTCCTTGAGGTACTTGGTCGGGAAGCCGCCGCCCATGTTGACCATGGACAGGTTGATCCCGCGCTCGGCGCAGTCACGGAACACCGTCGAGGCCATCGACAGGGCGCGATCCCACGCCTTCACCTTGCGCTGCTGCGAGCCGACATGGAACGAGATGCCGCACGGCTCCAGGCCCAGACGCTTGGCGAGGTCGAGCACCTCGACCGCCATCTCCGGATCGCAGCCGAACTTGCGCGACAGCGGCCATTCGGCGCCTGCGCAATCGTAGAGAATGCGGCAGAACACCTTGGCGCCGGGGGCGGCACGGGCGACCTTTTCGACTTCGGCGGCGCAGTCGACCGCGAACAGGCGAATGCCGAGCGCGGCGCGCGCGATATCGCGCTCCTTCTTGATCGTATTGCCATAGGAGACGCGGTCCGGCGTCGCGCCGGCAGCCAGCGCCATTTCGATTTCGGCGACGGTTGCAGTGTCGAAGCACGAGCCCATCGAGGCCAGCAGCGACAACACTTCGGGCGCAGGATTAGCCTTCACCGCGTAGAACACGCGGCTGTCCGGCAGGGCCTTCGCGAAGGTCTGGTAGTTGTCGCGCACGACTTCGAGGTCGACCACGAGGCACGGCTCGGTGTCCTGGCCCTCGCTGCGACGGTTGCGCAGGAATTCCTGAATACGTTCGGTCATAGCACCCTCCAAACGGCCCAGCGACGGGACCCGTTCAAATGTGATCTCGGACATGGGTGCTTCGGCGTTGCCGCACGATGGAGACGCGACAAAACCTCGAACTCAAGCCGAATTGTGCTGCCGTGGATTGGTTGGGAATTTCTCCCGCCCGCACACCTGGCAATGAAGGACAAGCCTTTTCAGTAGCCCGCGCCGGCGGTGGAATGCCGGTAGAGACCAAAAAAGCCCGATCCGTCGTTGCTTTAAGTCGCGTCCCCCGTTGAGAGCGGGGTGCGCCGGTTCGCCTCCGGCTGCCAGTCACGGTTGCAAAGGATGGAGAGACCTTCAACGGCATCTCTTGAGAGAGATGCTGGCCACTCGAACAAGAGCGACCCTCGGTTCTTCATCCCTTGGCGGCTGTCCGGCCTCTTGTCCGGATACCTACCGACTGACACACGACCACAGGCACGTGCGAAATTGGGCAAGGCTGGAAATAAGTCTTTTGACTTCGCTTCGCAACAATTTTTTTAGGCTGGGGACAAATTTCCCTAACGCGTGCTTGCAAAGCCGTTCTCAGCGCGCGGCGCTGACGACAAACATGAACGGGCGTTAAGATTTTCGGGAGATGTGCAGATGATTTAGCGCCTGCGCCGCAGCGGTTTCTCGCTGGCGCGCGTCAGGCGCGTCTCATGCAGGCACTCGTCAGGCGCGTTTCGTAAACGGCTCGATGCGCTGAGCTGCGCGGATGAAGCCCACCATGATCATGACGCCGATCGCAAACAGCACCGCCTGCAGGATGTGCGCGCTGGTGTCGTCGAGGCCGAGCAGGATCGCGAGCGCCCAGCCGCCGGCGAATGCCGCGCCGAACACCTCCGCGCCGATCAGGATCGCCGCCGAGATGACGGTGATGACGCTCGGCCAGACGATCTCGCGGTGACCAGTGGAGGCGGGCTGTGGGCTCATGGAACAGGTCCTGTTTAAGGGGCGCAATCTCTCCGAAAAGGCCCCATCTATCAAGCGCAAAAGGCCCAAAAATGCCGCATCGCGTGATATAGATTGACGCATGTTCCAGAGCGTTTTCGAGCGAAGTGGGTACCGGTTCGCGTGAAGAAGACGCGTCAAAAATAGACCTGGAGCCCGGTCCTGATTAAATCAGGACCGCAAGGGCTCCAGAGGATAAAACGGGAATTGTGATGTCAGAAACCCCGCAAACCGCGGCCATTTCGGAAGCCAAGGCGAACCCGCTGCTCGAGCCGTGGCAGACGCCGTTCGAGACGCCGCCTTTTGCCGAAATCGAGCCGGAGCACTTCCTGCCGGCCTTCGAGCGAGCCTTTGCCGATCATGCCGCCGAGATCGCGGCGATCACCCACGATCCTTCCGCGCCGGACTTCGCCAACACCATCACGGCGCTGGAGCGTTCGGGCAGGCTGCTCTCCAAGGTTACCGCCGTGTTCTACGACCTGGTCTCGGCGCACTCCAATCCCGCGATCCTGGAGATCGACAAGGAAGTCTCCTTGCGGATGGCGCGGCACTGGAACCCGATCATGATGAACGCGGTGCTGTTCGGCCGCATTGCGCTGCTGCACAACAACCGCGCCACGCTGGGCCTGACCGGCGAGCAGATGCGGCTCTTGGAGCGCACCTACACCAACTTCCACCGCGCCGGCGCAGGGTTGGACGAGCTCGCCAAGAAGCGCCGGGCCGAGATCAACGAGCGGCTGGCGCAGCTCGGCACGTCGTTCAGCCACCATCTGCTCGGCGACGAGCAGGACTGGTTCATGGAGCTCGGCGAGGACGACCGCGAGGGCCTTCCCGACGCTTTCGTCGCCGCGGCGAAGGCGACCGCCGAAGAGCGGGGCATGGCCGGCAAGGCGATCATGACGCTGTCGCGCTCCTCGGTCGAGCCGTTCCTGAAGAGCTCCTCCCGCCGCGACCTGCGCGAAAAGGTGTATCGCGCCTTCACCGCGCGCGGCGACAATGGCAACGCCAACGACAACAACGCCGCCATCGTGGAGATCCTCGAGCTGCGAGAGGAGGCCGCGAAGATCATGGGCTATCCGACCTACGCCGCTTACCGGCTGGAGGATTCCATGGCCAAGACGCCGGAAGCGGTACGCAGCCTCTTGGAGCGCGTCTGGAAGCCGGCCCGGGCGAGAGCGCTGGCCGACCGCGACGCCCTGCAGGAGCTGATCGCGGAGGAGGGCGGCAACTTCGCGCTGGCGCCATGGGACTGGCGCTACTACGCCGAGATACTGCGCCAGCGCCGCGCCAATTTCGACGACGCTGCGATCAAGCCGTATCTCGTCCTCGACCACATGATCGAGGCCGCCTTCGACTGCGCCACCCGCCTGTTCGGGATCACCTTCTCCGAACGCAAGGACATCCCGGTCTGGCATCCGGACGTCCGGGTCTGGGAGGTCAGGGATGCCGATGGCAAGCACAAGGCGCTGTTCTATGGCGATTACTTCGCCAGGCCCTCAAAACGCTCCGGCGCCTGGATGACCTCGCTGCGCGACCAGCAGAAGCTCGACGGCGAGATCGCGCCGCTGATCATCAACGTCTGCAACTTCGCCAAGGGGGCCGGCGGCGAGCCGTCGCTGTTGTCGCCCGACGATGCGCGCACGCTATTCCACGAGTTCGGCCACGCCCTGCACGGCATGCTCTCCAACGTGACCTATCCCTCGCTATCGGGGACGTCGGTTTTCACCGACTTCGTCGAGCTGCCCTCCCAGCTCTACGAGCACTGGCAGGAGCAGCCGCAGGTGCTGCGGCAGTTCGCAAAACACTACCAGACCGGCGAGCCGCTGCCCGACGACCTGCTGCAGCGCTTCCTCGCCGCCCGCAAGTTCAACCAGGGCTTTGCCACCGTGGAGTTCGTGTCCTCGGCGCTGATTGACCTCGAATTCCACACCCAGCCGGCTTCGGCCAGCCGCGACGTCGGAGCGTTCGAGAAGGCCGAACTCGAGAAGATCGGCATGCCCGCGGAAATCGCGCTGCGGCACCGGCCCACGCAATTCGGCCACATCTTCTCGGGTGATCATTATGCGTCCGGCTACTACAGCTACATGTGGTCCGAAGTGATGGATGCCGACGCGTTCGGCGCCTTCGAGGAGGCCGGCGACATCTTCGATCCCGCCATCGCCAAGCGCCTGCTTGACGATATCTATTCGTCGGGCGGTTCACGCGAACCTGAAGAGGCCTATGTCGCCTTCCGCGGCCGCGAGCCGGAGGCCGACGCGCTGTTGCGCCGGCGCGGCCTGCTCGAAGCAACACCGGCGGCCTGAGGTGACATCAACCATGCACCGCTTACTCGGTCTACCCCTCTTCACCGCCGGCATCGTGCTCGGCACGACCGCGGCCGAGGCGCATCCGCATCGTCTGGATCACGGCCAAAAGCCAGGTGGTCTACGCGCCCGACGGCTCGATCACGGGCGTGCGCCACGCCTGGACCTTTGACGAAATGTTCACGACCTACGCACTGCAGGGCATTACGACCAAGACCAAGGGCGTCTACACCCGCGAGGAACTGGCGCCGCTGGCCCAGACCAATGTCGAGTCGCTGAAGGAGTTCAACTTCTTCACCTTCGCCAAGGCCGACGGCAAGAAGACCAAATTCGAGGAGCCGGTGGACTACTTCCTCGAACACAAGGACGGCGCGCTGACGCTGCATTTCGTCCTGCCGGTGAAGGCGCCGGTGACGCCGAAGCAGCTTGCGCTGGAAGTATTCGATCCCTCCTACTTCATCGACTTCAAGTTCGACGACAAGGATCCGATCAAGCTGGTCGGCGCGCCCGCCGCCTGCAAAATGCAGTTCCAGCGGCCGAATGACGAGACCGCCAATACCCAGCGGCTGAACGAGCAGAACTTCATGAACGGCGACAATTCCAATTACGGCGCGATGTTCGCCAACAAGATCACGGTGAATTGCCTGTGAGGCGGATGCCCGCCGGCCTTGCGCGAGGCATCGCCTTCACCGTTGCGGTATTATCGGCCGTTATTGTCCTTGACGCCGCCTGGCACGTCCTGATGGCGCAAAATCCGTTCGGGGGCCGCGCCCCGCGGCCGAGCCGCAGGTCGGCGGCATCATCGGATGGATCCTGGCCAAGCAATCGGAATTCTATCGCGAGATGTCGTCGACCATTCGCGCGGCGAAATCGGATGGCAGCGCGGTCTGGACGCTGCTCGTGATTTCCTTCGCCTACGGCATCTTTCACGCCGCCGGCCCCGGCCACGGCAAGGCGGTGATCTCGTCCTATCTGGTCGCCAATGAGGAAACCGCGCGGCGCGGCATCGTGCTGTCGTTTGCCTCGGCGATGCTGCAGGCGCTGGTGGCGGTGGCGCTGGTTGCGGTTCTGGCCTGGCTGCTCAGTTCGACCGCCAAGACGATGTGCTCCGCGGAGAAGGCGATTGAGATCGCAAGCTACGCCCTGATCGCCGCCTTTGGCGCCCGGCTGGTCTGGACCAAGGGCGGCGGTTTTATGCGCGCGCTGCAGGCAAAGCCGGAGCCGGCGATGGCGGCGGCGCATCATCATGATCACGGTCGTGACCATGGCCATCATCATCACAATCATGCGCACGGCCACGACCATGTTCATGACGAGCATTGCGGCCATTCCCACGGACCGACGCCGGATCAACTCGCCGGTCCCGGCGGCTGGCAACGCGGTCTCGGCGCGATCTTTGCCGTGGGCATGCGGCCCTGCTCGGGTGCGATCCTGGTGCTGGTGTTCGCGTTGGCGCAGGGGCTGTTCTGGGCCGGCATCGCCGCGACCTTCGTGATGGGGCTCGGCACCGCGATCACGGTCGCGACGATTGCCGTCGTCGCCGTGTCCGCAAAGGGGCTCGCCCGGCGGCTGAGCGCAGGAAGCGAAGGCGGCGGTATGCTGATCATGCGCGGCGTCGAATTCCGGCGCGGCCGGGCTGGTGCTGCTGTTCGGCCTCGGCCTCTTGTTCGGCTATCTCGCCGCCGAACGCGCAACGTGTTTGTGATCCCATAGTCGTAGCCCCGGGTGGAGCCAACGGGTCGCGCGAACGCGCGCCCGATGACAGGCTCCGCGCAACCCGGGACGACTTTACCTACTCATTCCAGGGCCCCGGATTGCGCTGCGCTCCATCCGGGCTACGCAAGCGGCCCGGCTTTATGAAACTGATACGGTGGGCTAAGTAGGCAGCAATCAAACACGCCATCCGAGGATCCATGTCACGCGAGCAATTCTGGTTCTTTCACCCGTTTCGGGTGCGATATTCCGAGATCGACGGCCAGGGCGTCGTTTTCAACGCGCATTACCTGACCTATTTCGACACCACCATCACCGAATATTTCCGCGCGCTGGGTTACGATCAGTACGCCGACGCCAGGAAGAGCGGCATGGATTTCCACGTCGTCAAATCGGTCATCGAATACAAGGCCCCGGTCCGGTTCGACTGGGAGTTGGACGTTGGCGCACGGGTGGCGCGGATCGGCAATTCAAGCCTCGCGTTCGAACTTGCCATCTTCCTCAAGGGCGGCGCTGAGGCGCTCGTGACCGGCGAGATCGTCTGGGTCAACACCGACCAGCAGACCCATCGCCCGGTCCCGATCCCGCAAGCGATCCGGGACCTGATCGCGACACGGGAGAAGCATCTTGTGGGATGAGATTTCTGCTGTTGTCGTATCGGACCCATCCACGTCATTGCGAGAAGCGAAGCGACGAAGCAATCCAGCTTGGTCTTGGCGGAGAATGGATTGCTTCGCTTCGCTCGCAATGACGAGGAGTTACAAAGTCGCGGCGCCTGGGCTCCAGAGGATCAGCGCAGCCGCCAGGGCGGCGCTAATCGAATCGCGCCGTTGCAGTCTTGCCGTCCGGTGCGGTGAGCTGAACCGCTCCCTTGGGATTGGCGGGGAGGGCCGTGGCCGCCATTCCGCTCAGTGCGTTCTTTTCCGAAGGTGCGAGCGTGATGCGTTCGGCCTTTCCTCCCAGATTGAAAATAGCGACGCCCTTGAAGCCCTTCGGATCAATCGGCTTGTCGTTTTCGCCCGTGAGGAATACTTCAATCGCCTTCTCTTTGGCGACGAGTTCTACATGGTAAGGCCCGGCCTCGGCGAGACGTCTGCCGTGCAAACTTTTCAACTCGTGTGCGTACGCGGGCAAGGCGGCCAGCAAGGCAACACCGAGAGTGAGATATCTGAACTTCAAGCGCAGTCTCCTTTGCGAGGGTAGGAGCGATTAATAGGAATGGGAGGCGGCATGATCCCCGAGATGCTCTTCGGGCTTTCGTTGCATCAGTCGCATCAGCGGCTTCCTGCCGAACATGAGAAACAGCACCGGCGTGATCAAAGCATCGAGCAATGTTGCGCTGACAAGTCCGCCGAAGATCGTCACCGCGACCGGGTGCAATATCTCCTTGCCCGGCTCGTCGGCCGCGATCAGCAGCGGCAGCAGCGCCAGCCCCGCGGACAGCGCGGTCATCAGGACGGGTGTCATGCGCTCGAGGCTTCCGCGGATGACAAGCTCGGGGCCGAACTCCATCTGCTCGCGCAAGGCGAGATTGATGTAGTGGCTGATCTTGAGAATGCCGTTGCGTGTCGCGATCCCCGCCAGCGTTATGAAGCCAACCATGCTGGCGACAGACAGCGGCTGACCGGTCAGCGCCAGCGCCGCGACCGAACCGATCAGCGCCAGGGCACCCCGCCCATGATGATCGCGGCCAGCACGGCGGAGCGGTAGCGGCTGTAGAGAATTGCGAAGATCAGCGCGAGAGAAACGACTGAAAGGATGCCTATCCTGCGGCTGGATTCCTCCTGCGCCTGGAAAGTGCCTTCAAGGTTCGCGGTGACGCCCTGCGGCAGGCTCGCTGCGTCCAATTCAGCGCGAACGCGCCGCACGATCTCCGCCATGTCGGTGTTGCCGTCGAATTCGCGAGTATGACGATGCGCCTGCGGCCGTTCTCTCTCAGGATCTGATTCGGTCCATCGGTCTCCTTCACATCTGCGATCTGACGCGCCGGTATCCACCCCGATGGGGTCTTGATCAAGAGGTCGCCGAGCTTTTCGGTGGTGCGAAGCCGGTCCGGCAGCCGCATGACGACGTCGTAGCGCTTGTAGCCGTCGACCACGCGCGAGATGACGCGCCCGCTCGACAGACGCGACAACTGATCGGTCACGGCGCCCGGCTGCACGCCGTACAAAGCGGCTCGCGTATAATCGACTCGGATCTCGAGTTGCGGGATACGAACCTGCTTTTCGACCTGCAGGTCCTGGATGCCTTCAATCTTCGAGAGTCGCAGCCGGAGTTCTTCCGCACTGTTTCGCAGCGTGTCGAGGTCGTCGCCGAACAGTTTCAGGGCGAGCTCGGCACGGACGCCCGAGAGCAGATGATCGAGCCTGTGCGATATCGGCTGCCCGACATTGACCGAGAGCGGCAGCACCGAAAGCCGGGAGCGTATGTCCGCGACGATCTCGGGCTTCGGCCGCTGCGAGGGCTTGAGATCGACTTCGAGGTCGGAGGAATGGACGCCTTCGGCGTGCTCGTCCAGTTCCGCCCGTCCCGTGCGCCGCCCGACGCTGATCACTTCCGGCACATCAAGCAGAAGGCGTTCGGCGATCGATCCCACCCGGGTCGATTCGGAAAGTGAAACGCCGGGGTTGAACGCAATATTGATCGTGAATGTACCTTCGTTGAAGGCCGGAAGGAACGCACGCTTCAGGCCGAGCGCGCCGGCACCGGCGCCCAGCACCGCCAGCGCCGTGACGCCGAGCAGCAATCCCCCTGTGAGCAAAGCAAACCCGAGCGCTGCATGGTTCGCAGACTTGAGCTTGCGGACGAGCCAGCTCTCCCGCTGCGCGAGGCGTTTCATCCCCGGCAGCAGGTAATAGGCCATCACGGGGGTGAGGGTGATCGAAACCAGCAGGCTCGCGAGGATCGAGATGATGTAGGCGTGACCGAGCGGTGCGAACAGCCGTCCCTCGATGCCCGAAAGCGCAAACAGCGGTACGAATACGAGGACGATGATCATCGTGGCGTAGACTATGCCCGACCGCACTTCGTTGGATGCCGAAACCACCACGTCGAAAACTGACCGGGGATCGCCTTGCTCCCTGTTCTCGCGCAGCCGGCGGAAGATGTTCTCGACATCGACGACGGCGTCATCGACCAGCTCGCCGATGGCGATCGCAAGGCCGCCCAGGGTCATCGTGTTGATCGATAGGCCAAGCAGTTTGAAGATGATGGCCGTGGTCAGGATCGAGACCGGGATCGCGGTGAGCGAAATTGCCGTCGTGCGCCAGTTGAGAAGAAACGCGAACAGGATGACGGCCACGACAAGGCCTGCTTCGAGCAACACCCGCTCCACGTTCTGGATCGAGTTTTCGATGAAACTCGCCTGCCTGAATATGATCTCGTTGGCCTTTACGCCGGACGGCAGGCTCGGCTCCAGCTCCGCAAGCACCTGCGTGATCTGTTGCGTCAGCCGTACCGTACCGACATTGGGCTGCTTCTCGACCGAGACGACCACGGCGGGCTTGCTCATGTAGCCGGCATCGCCGCGCTTGACCTTGGGCGCAAAGTCGACGTTCGCTACCTGCCGAAGCAGGATAGGGCGTCCCTCGATGGTGGTAACAACGATGTTGCGCAGGTCTTCGAGGCTCGTCGTGCGGCCGATATTCCGGATGAGGAATTCGCGGGCATTCTGGTCGGTGAAACCGCCGCCGGTGTTGGTGCCGAACTGCCTTAGCGCCTGCTCCATTTGCTCATAGCTCACACCCAGCGCGCGCAACGCGGAGGCAGCGGCGCAATCCGGTATTGACGAACCTCGCCGCCAATCGGGATCACCTGCGCAACACCGGGTATCGCGAGCAGCCGGGGCCTGATCGTGAAGTCGGCGATCTCGCGCACCTCCATTGGCGAAGCCGTCTTCGACGTCACCGCGATCAGGAGAATTTGCCCCATGATCGAACTGATGGGGCCGATCTGCGGGGTGACGTTGAGAGGCAACTGGCTCTGCACTTGCGCGAGACGTTCCGCGACCAGCTGACGGTTGCGGAAGATGTCGGTTCCCCAATCGAACTCGACGTAGACGATCGAAAGCCCGATGCCCGAGACCGATCGTACCCGGCTGACGCCTGGCACGCCGTTCATCTGGGTTTCGATCGGGAAGCTGACGAGCTGCTCGACTTCCGGCGGAGCGTAACCTTCGGATTCCGTCATGATGGTAACGGTCGGACGGTTGAGGTCCGGGAACACATCGACGGGCAACTGCCGCGCGGTATAGGCGCCCAGAAGAACGAGGACGCCCGCCATCGCAAGAACAAACAGGCGATTGCGGAGCGAGGCGCTAACCAGGAATGTAAACATGAGCGTGCCTCCTCAGCGTACGTGATCGAGAAGGTCCGCGCCTTGCGACACGATCCGCTTGCCGGGGAGTGAAGCCGGACACGATCAGCACACGATCGCCGTCGAGGCTCCGTGCGCACGCTCCTTGCCATGAACCGCTCGGGGGCTATGTGCTCGTAGACGAAATCCTGGCCGTTTGAGCCGCGAACGACGCTGCTACGCGGCACCGCAACGCCTTCCTTGGTGTCATCGGTCGTGACCAGCACGGTCAGGAACTGGCCGGCTCGTAGCCCTGCCGTATCGCCCGTCACGGCAAAATGCACCGGCACCGATTGGCTGCGATCGGCGAAGCCGGTGCCCTGATACATCAGGTCGTAGTTCCTGCCCGTATATGTCGACGCCCGCGCGCCTCGGGACGGTTCGATGCTCTCGAAACTCAGCGCCTCGACCCACAGCCGCGACGGATCGATGATGTTGAAGACGATGGAGCTCGGCTGAACGATCTGGCCGGCTACGGCGCTGCCTTCGGCGATCACGCCTGCAACCGGCGCGATCAGTGCTTCGGGGTCACGGCGCGATTTGTCAATCGATGCGCGCCGTTCGCGAAGCCCTTCCAGCTCGAGCCGTGTGTCGTCGAGTTGGGTTCGGGATATGGCGCCCGACGGCGCGAGCTGCTCGTAACGCGCGAACCTGCGTTCAACAATCGAGATTTGCTGATCGAGCTCGCCCTGGCGCTGCCGCATGTCGGAAACATCGATCGCCGCAATAGGCGGCGTGACATAACCGAGGATGTCGCCTTGCTTCACCCGTGTGCCCAGTCGGGGAAAGCCGCCCGGCGGCGCGGAAGACGGCCGCCGACGGCGGATTGCACATACCCGCTGGCATTGGGATCGGGAATGATCCGCCCCGGAAGTTCAGTGATCTTCTTGTGCTCCGCGTTTTCGGCGACCAGCGTCCGCACCGCAAATATCCGCTGCACCGTCTTGGGTACGAAAACCGCCCCATCGGCGAGGCGCTGGGCGCGCTCGCCCGGGCGGTGCTGATTGCGACTTGTGCCTTTTCTTCCTCATGGCCGTGGCCCTCATGCGCTTCCGGCACGCGCGCACCCATGAGCATGGAAAAGATCACAACAAGGGCTGCCATCCTGCGCCTACCGCGCAGTGTAATGGCGGAGAGCAGCGCCCCCATGAGCACGCCGCCTAGCACAAGGAGAACCGAAACCATGCTGAAATGCCCGCCAGTAGGCGCATCGCGTGGTGCAGCGTTTTGCGCCGCCCCGGGCAAAGTCTGGATCGTCAGCGGCAAAATGTCGGTGGTGTCTCCGGCCGTAACCGTGAAGATTAAGTCTGTACGCCCGCTCTTGGCGAGCCACGGCGCTGCCACCCGGTATGCGCCGTCGGCACCCTCCGGCGGCTTTGACGGACCCATCAGGCGATTCGACTTCAAGCGTTGCGCCGGTTACCGGCTCGTTCGTGGCGAACCGGTCGAGATAAATCTCGAGATTTTCGCCGCGGACGATAGCAACGATCTCGAACGCGTTGGAATCAGGCCTCGCCGCGTGGCAGCGCGCCCGCCGAGACGGGCTGTTGCTGCTCGTCGTCATGGCCCTCGTGGGCGGAGCGGGGGCGATCGCAGCGCACAGAGCTGCAGTCACCGCGGAGCACGCAGGGCACGCCCGAAATGGGAAAGCATACTGGTAGTCCTTCAATCTGAATTGCCGTCGCTTGCGGGCAGCACGCGGCGTGCCTCGCAAACTCACTGTTCGGTTGGATTCAGATGAAGTACTTGGGAGGCCGCCTGAGCGATTCAGGCGCGCGGTCTGGCCACATCTGTGACGGGGCAAACCCAACACGCGTTATCACCCAGGGGAAACGCGACGAACGCCACAGGGCTAGGCAACCCGGCCGCGCAGCAGGCGGCATGCGAATGCACAGCAGTCGCCGGTGCAATTCCGGTCGAAGCCGGGGGGCGCCGGTCTGCTTCCACTGAGCCTGCTCTAATGACGCAGGCGTGGCCGGCCGTTCGGATTCAGTGGCCGACCGTTCGGATTCAGAGATGCGGCTTCAGACCGCTTGGCCCTTGCCGCCGTGAACGGATGCCTGGTGCTGATGGCCGGTATGGGCCTGGGCAACAGACGGCGCGAACGAAAGCGCGACCAGGAGGATCGTGGCTCCCAGAATTCGCATAGACAGTTGCTGGCGACATGATGGCTCTATCGTAGCACTAGTATCCCTAGATATCGCCGGGGAACCGAGAATTCAAGGTCCTCCACCACTGCCCTTACTGCGTCGTAGCCGGCTCTATCTCCTCATCCTGAGTAGCTTGCGAAGCAAGCGTCTCGAAGGACGAGGCCCAACCGTGGCCTCATGGTTCGCCCGGCGATGCAGGGCATCGTCCGGAGACGGCGCTTACGCGCCTCCTCACCATGAGGGATTAGTGACGCAGTAGCCCTGTGGGCTGCCCCGGAATAACGACCAGAAATTGCCTGACGGGCAAATCAGTCCGAAAGCCTGTCCAGTCCTTCGCGCAAAAATATTCCGCTTAACCCGTCGGGCAAATCAATGCTCTTTCTTCGCGTGTCTCACGGCAGATGAGGGGCGATCGCGATCGTCACGAACGCGCGGTGGGATGCGGTGGACGCGAGAGCTGCGACTGACGAGCGTGGCTCAAGCGTACGGCGAAGTCGTGTGGTCCTGACGCCGCGGTGCTGGCGTCAAGTTGCGCAAGGCCCATGCCCTGCGTGATGACGGTGGCAAGAAAGCCGTTCACCGGGGAGAGGACGAAGCAAGCCGTAAAGCCACTGTGCAGGAAGGCCGGATGCCTCCGCTGAACCTGTATGCTCGTGTGCTGCTTCTGTGCGCTTTGCACACGAGACCGCGGGTGCAGCGCGCCCGGTCTTTCCCCTGCGCCCTCTGTTTGCGTGGAGGGACACCTAAGATGCAAACTTCGGGCAGATCGTGCCGCGAGATCGTGAAGTCATGTCTGAAGCCAAACATCGTCATTGCGAGGAGCGGAGCGACGAAGCAATCCATGCTTCCTCTATGCCGCGGCATGGATTGCTTCGCTTCGCTCGCAATGACGTGGATAGGCCGCGGCGCACTGGATGCCCGCCGGAGCCAGTCATCGGGCTCGCACGGCGAGACCCGGTGGCGGGTATGACGGCACAACGAACCTTACGCCGGCAGATAAGCCCTGATCGCGGGCAGGAAGAAAATCGCGATATTGATCGCGAACCCGAGGCTCCAGAGGATCGAGCGCAGCGTCGGGCGGTTGCCGAGATAGGTGAATACATAGGCGATCCGCACGATCAGAAACAGGACCGCGAGCTCATCGATGTAGTGCTGCGGGGCCAGCCGGAATTCCGCCAGCAGCACGGCGGCCGCAAAGAACGGAAAGGCCTCGATGCCGTTCTGGTGGGCGCCGAGCGCGCGGGCGCGGATCGGGTCTTCGTGGAACGCGGGATCGCGCGGCTGGAATTGTCGAAACGGCGATACCCGGCCCATTTGACGGAGGCGATCGTCAGCAAATAGAGCATCAGCGTTCCGAAAACGCACCATTCGGCGATCGTCATGGTTCCTCCCGCCCGCGGCAATATGTGAGCGTATCGAACCGGCCATTATCTTGACAAGGATGGGCCAACACGCGAAGCCACTGAAATCATGACGATGGCCACCCCCATTGGAAGTGCAACCCCGGCGCCGGCAGCCCAGCCCGGACGCATCGGCGTGCTGCTGGTCAATCTCGGCACCCCCGACACCGCGGATGCGAGGGGCGTGCGGGTCTACCTGAAGGAATTTCTCTCCGACCCGCGCGTGATCGAGGATCAGGGGCTGCGGTGGAAGCTGATCCTGAACGGCATCATCCTGCGCGTGCGTCCCGGCCGCAAGGCGCGCGACTACCGAAAGATCTGGAACACCGAGAAGAACAAATCCCCGCTCAAGACGATCACGCGCGCGCAGGCCGAGAAGCTCGCCGAGGCGATCGCCGATCACGACCACGTCGTGGTCGATTGGGCGATGCGCTACGGCAATCCGTCGATCCGTTGCGCATCACAGCCCTGACCGCGCAAGGCTGCGACCGCCTGCTGGTGGTGCCGCTCTATCCGCAATATTCCGCCGCGACGTCGGCGACCGTCTGCGACGAAGTATTTCGCGTGCTGGGTGACATGCGTGCGCAGCCGACGGTGCGGGTGACGCCGCCTTACTATGACGATCCAGACTATATCGAGGCGCTGGCGGTCTCGATGTCAGCGCATCTGGCGTCGTTGCCGTTCCAGCCCGAGCTGGTCGTGGCGTCGTTTCACGGCATGCCGCAGAAATATGTCGACAAGGGCGATCCCTACTACGCCCAGTGCGTCGCAACAACCGAGAGCTTGCGCAAGCGCATGGGCTTCGATGCCGCAAGGCTGATCCTTACCTTTCAATCGCGCTTCGGCTTCGACGCGTGGTTGCAGCCCTATACCGACAAGACCATCGAAAAACTTGCGAAAGATGGTGTGAAACGCATTGCCGTCGTGATGCCCGGCTTTTCCGCCGATTGCCTGGAGACGCTGGAGGAGATCGCGCAGGAAAACGCCGAGATCTTCAAGCACAATGGCGGCGAGCAGTTCGCGGCGATTCCTGCCTCAACGACAGCGACCCAGGCATGGACGTGATCCGCCAGCTCGTGCTCCGCGAGCTGCAAGGCTGGATATAGCGACTGGATTTAGAGGCTGGATTCCATCCCCTCAAAATAAAGCGCAGGTTGTGGTGCGGACCGCGAACATCTGGTGGCCGACAACCCTTCCCTGGCTATATAAGCATAATCTGAGAACAGCCGGCCGGACCGGCGCCGCGGCTTTGCTGACAAAATGAGATCGCGTCCGGCCACGCATCTTGCCGGCTTTGGAGGACTTTATGAGCGGCTTCGATATTTTCGCGATTGCCTTTGTTCTGCTCGTCATTGTCACGCTGTTCGCGGGGGTCAAGACGGTGCCGCAGGGCTATGATTGGACCATCGAGCGGTTCGGCAAATATACCCGCACGCTGTCACCGGGGTTGAACATCATCGTTCCCTATTTCGACCGTGTCGGCCGCAAGATGAACATGATGGAGCAGGTGATCGAGCATTCCCGAGCAGGAGGTGATCACCAAGGACAACGCCACCGTGACGGTGGACGGCGTCGCCTTCTATCAGGTGTTCGATGCCGCCAAGGCGAGTTACGAAGTATCAATCTCGATCAGGCGATTATCGTGCTGACCATGACCAATATCCGCTCGGTGATGGGATCGATGGATCTCGACCAGGTGCTGTCGCATCGCGACGAGATCAACGAGCGCCTGCTGCGCGCGTGGTCGATGCCGCGGTTTCGCCGTGGGGGCTGAAGGTCAACCGCATCGAGATCAAGGACATCGTGCCGCCGGCCGATCTGGTGGAAGCGATGGGACGGCAGATGAAGGCCGAACGCGTCAAGCGCGCCGACATTCTGCAGGCCGAGGGCCAGCGGCAGTCCGAGATTCTGCGTGCGGAGGGCGCCAAGCAGGGCCAGATCCTGCAGGCCGAAGGCCGCAAGGAAGCTGCGTTTCGCGACGCCGAGGCGCGCGAACGTTCCGCGGAGGCCGAGGCCAAGGCGACGCAGATGGTCTCTGAAGCCATTGCCAAAGGCGACGTCGCCGCGCTGAATTACTTCATCGCCGATAAATACATCAGGGCGTTCGGACAACTGGCCGATTCGCCGAACCAGAAGATCGTCATGCTGCCGATCGAGGCGACCAGTATTCTGGGTTCGCTGGCCGGCATCGGCGAGATCGCCAAAGCCACCTTCGGCGAGACCGCGACATCGGCCGCGGCGCCCGCGCGGCGGACATCATCGGTGCCGAACACCGGTCCCACCCCGCGCGGGTCACGCCGCAGCGATAGGTCGGATCCGGAAGGTCATAATGTTTGATTAGAGGTTCGTACCATGGCCGAAATTTTGTCTACGTTAGGCACTTGGAACTGGCTGATCCTCGGCTTCATCTTGATGGCGCTGGAGCTGCTTGCGCCGGGCATTTTCCTGTTCTGGCTCGGGCTCGCGGCGCTGCTGGTCGGATTGCTGTCGTTTGCGATCAACCCGTCCTGGCAGACGCAACTGCTGTTGTTCGCCATCTTCGTAGTCGCCGCCGTGCCGGCGTGGCGGCACTTCGCCCGCAGCGCTGGAAGCCGCAGCGTCAGCAACCCATTCCTCAACCGGCGGACCGAAGCCTTGATCGGCCGGGAGTTCACGCTGGAAAAGCCGATCGTCGACGGAACAGGCACGGTGCGGATCGACGACACGATCTGGCGCGTCGCCGGTCCCGGACGCGCCGGCCGGCAGTCGGGTCAGAGTGGTGCAGGCCGATGGAGCGAGCCTGACGGTAGCGGCGGCCTAACCCGCCGTTTGCTTGCTCCACCGCTCGGCAAAGCGATGCAAGGGCAGGAAGCTTTCCATCAGCTCCCTGCCCAGTTCGGTAAGATGGTAACCGTCGCCTTGCATCAGTTCGACGAGGCCGGCATCGCGCAGTTCGGTCAGCCTTGCCTGAACCACCGTCGGCGAGGCCTCATCGCAGGCGGTGCGCAGCGCGCGAGGTGAGTGTCGCCTCGCGCAGCTCCCAGATGATCCGCAGGCTCCAGCGCCGCCCCAGCAGATCAAGCAGCGCCATGATCGGGCGGCCCGTCTTGGATCCGCGCACGGCCCTTTTCGTTGTGACGGCAGCCCGTTTCGGCATCGAAAACCCTCTTGCGGTTCGCTACAGATTGTGTAGCGTAATGCTACGTTTATTGTAGCACAGGAGCCCGCCGTGTCCCAGATCACGCCGCGCATTGCGCCGCTGCAACCGCCTTATTCACCGGAGATCAAGGACAGTTCGACCGGATCATGCGCGGCGCGCCGCCGCTGGTACTGTTTCGCGTCATGGCGGGCAACACCCGTGCCTGGGAGAAATTCCGCGCCGTCAGTCTCCTTGATCGTGGCCCGCTCTCGTTGCGGGAGCGCGAGATCGTCATCGACCGCACCTGCGCCCGAACGGGATGCGAGTATGAATGGGGCGTGCATGTCGCGACGTTCGCTAAGCCTGCGGATCTGACAGAGGAACAGGTCCGCGCCACCGTCCACGGAGCCTCCACCGAGGCATGTTGGTCACTGGCGGAGCAGGCGCTGCTCGCGGCCGTCGACGCGCTGCACGACCGCGCCACGCTCGGCGATGCCGAATTCACCGCGCTGTCGGCGCATTACGACGCGGCGAAGATATTCGAGATCATCCTGCTGTGCGGATTCTATCGCACCGTGTCGTATCTCGCGAACGGGCTGGCGCTGCCGCTGGAGGAAAAGGCGGCGCGGTTTCCGGAGTAGGTCTAACCCCGTCATTGCGAGCGAAGCGAAGCAATCCAGAATCTTTCCGCGGAAACGGTATGGATTGCTTCGTCGCTTGCGCTCTCGCAATGACGGGGAGAGGTCGGGAGCTACGCCACCCCGGCGCGCAGCAAATCGTGCAGATGCACGATGCCGACCGGCTTGTTGGCGTCCGTCACGATCAGCGCTGTGATCTTCGAGGAGTTGAGAATCTCCAGCGCCTCGCCGGCCAAGAGATCACGGCCGATCGTCTTCGGATTTCTGGTCATGACCTCGTCGACGCTGGCCGTCATCAGGTCGGGTCCCATGTGACGGCGCAGGTCGCCGTCGGTGACGATGCCGGCGATCTGTCCGCGGGCGTCGACGATGCCGACGCAGCCAAAGCCCTTCGACGTCATCTCGACCAGCGCGTCGGACATCTTGGTGCCGAGCGGCTTGAGCGGCACCGCATCGCCGGTGTGCATGAGGTCGCGGGTGTATTTTCCGAGCGCGCCAAGCTTGCCGCCGGGATGCAGCACGCTGAAATCGACCGAGGTAAAGCCGCGGCCTTCCAAAAGCGCAATCGCCAGCGCATCGCCGAGCGCCAGCATCATCAGCGAGGAGGTGGTCGGCGCGAGGTTATGCGGACAGGCCTCGCGCGCCTTGGGCAGCGTGAGCGCGACGTCGGCGGCCTTGGCCAGCGAAGATTCCCGCTCCGCGGTCATCGCAATCACCGGAATGCGGAACCGCTTGGCGTAGGTGATGAGGTTCTTCATCTCCGGCTGCTCGCCGGACCAGGACAGCGCCAGGATGACGTCCTCGGGCGTGATCATGCCGAGATCGCCGTGGCTTGCTTCCGCGGCGTGCACGAAAAAGGCGGGCGTGCCGGTCGAGGCAAAGGTCGCCGCGATCTTGCGGCCGATGTGGCCGGACTTGCCGAGCCCGGTGACGATCAGCCGGCCCTTGGCGTTTCGGATCAGATCCGCGGCGGCGACAAAGGGCGCGCGGAGATCGGATTGCAACGCCGCCGTGATCGCGGCGATGCCGCTGCCCTCGACATCGAGCGTGCGCAAGGCCGACTGGACGGCGGCATCAGCGGGGTCGGTGCCGGATGATTTTGCCATCAGCGGTGTCGGATTGGCCATGTCTGCTTCCAGGGAGGAGGGCTTTTGCCCCCGAACCTCTCCTTAGCATGGCACGTCCGGTGATGCGACGCGCAGGAGCCGCTCTCAACGCCTCATTAACCATAATTGTTTTAACTCCATTAACGACGTTTTCCGGGACGTCCGGAACGCGCCAATTAAGTATCTGTTTTTGTTGGGGTATTTTTACCGTGGTGGCAGGGCCAGCAAGGGGCCAAGACGGGCGCGCGCGCCTCTTTCGCGCAGCCTTGCCGTGCCTTGTGCTGATCGCCCTGACCGGTACCGGCGCGCAGGCGCAGACCGTCACGTCAGACCTGTTCAGCCCGACGCGCGCGAGCCGGGTGACGGCCGCGGATTCGCCGCTCCGCCGCACGGCGGCAGAAGCGAGCGATCCGCTCAACAGTTCGAAGCTGCAGGATAACGACAAGGACAAGCCTGCGCCGTCGCGGATCGGGCAAATCCGAAATATGGCCTGCCGGCCGCGAGCGGCGCCTCGACGTCCGGCTTCGACTCGCTCAACCGCAAGCGCACCACGCCAAAACTCTATCCGGGCCAGCCCAAGCCGAAAGCGCTGGGCCCCGGCAATCGCGCCGTAGCGGTGACCAATACAGCCGGTCCCAACGGACGCGTGCGGCTGTCGGCGCCGCCGTCGGAGACCGCCAACAAAGCGCCGCTGCCGCCCGCGATGGCCGGGACGGTGGTCGGACAGCCGCCGTGCAGGCGGCTGAAGATCGACGACGATCCGTTCGGCCCGGTCGGCGACTATGCCGGCAGTTTTCTCATCAAATCCGCGGTCGAACTCCGAGGCGGTTACGACACCAATCCGGCGCGAACGTCGGTGCCGCGGGGATCGCCGTTCTATGTGATCGCGCCGGAATTTGTCGCGTTCTCCGACTGGGAGCGCCACGCTGTTGTCGCCGACCTCAGGGGGTCCTTCACCGGCTACACCAACACTTTTCCTCCGGTGGACGGCGTGGTGTCGTCGGCGCCGACAAATGTCGACCGTCCGGATTTCATCGGCCATGTCGATGGCCGTCTCGATGTCACCCACGACACCCGCCTGCTCGGCCAGGCGCGATTGCGCGTCGCCACCGACAACCCCGGCAGCCCGAATGTGCAGGCCGGGCTGTCCAGATATCCGGTCTATGCGACGTTCGGCGGCACGTTTGGCGTCGATCAGAACTTCAACCGGCTGCAGCTTTCCGCAGGCGCTGCGGTCGACCGCACCATGTATCAGTACTCGGAGCTGACCGACGGCACGTCGACCAGCAACGACGACCGCACACTACAATCAGTACGGCGGCCTCGGCCGCATCAGCTACGACCTGATGCCGGGCTTGAAACCGTTCGGCGAAATCGAGGGCAATATCCGCTCGCACGACCTTCTGGTCGATCGTAACGGCTATCAGCGCAATTCGAGCGGCGGCAACGTCAGGGCCGGCACCAGTTTCGAGCTCTCGCGGATGCTGACCGGCGAAGTCGCGGTCGGCTGGGCGGCACGCAGCTATGAAGATCCGCGGCTGCAATCGTTGCAAGGCCTGCTGACATCGGCATCGCTGGTGTGGGTCGCAACGCCGCTGACCACCGCAAAATTCTTCGCCACCACCTCGATTGACGAGACCACGGTGCCCGGCGTCTCCGGCGTGCTGACGCACACATATACCACCGAGGTCGACCACGATTTCCGCCGCTGGCTGACGGCGATCGGCAAATTCACCTGGGGCACCCAGCAATACCAGGGCGACGACCGCTTCGACCGCTTCTATTCGCTCTCCGGCGACCTGATCTACAAGATGAGCCGCACCCCTCTGGGTCAAGGGCACGCTGCGGCGCGACTGGCTGGATTCGAATTTGCCTGGCAACAGCACGGCATCGACGGTGGTGATGCTGGGCGTGGTGCAGCATTAAGGACTGCGCTGGCGCTCCACGCTCAACTTGTCATGCCCCGCTTCAGGCGGGGCATCCAGTACGCCGCGGCTTCTACGAATCTCGCAAGCGTCTCTGGAATACTGGATCACCCGCTTTCGCGGGTGATGACAGCTTGGGTGATGGCTGCAGTTGCATCGTGTGACAAGCTCTGCCACTACCGCGGCAGCGTCGTCGTCCCCATCAGATACTGGTCAATCGCCCGCGCGCACAAACGGCCTTCGCGGATCGCCCACACCACCAGCGACTGGCCGCGGCGCATGTCGCCGGCGGAGAAGACGTTGGGCAGCGATGTCTTGTAGTCGGCGGTGTTGGCGCGGACGTTGCCGCGCTGGTCGAGATCGACGCCGAGGCTCTTCAGCATGCCTTCGTGCACCGGATGCACGAAGCCCATGGCCAGCAGCACCAATTGCGCCTCGAGTTCGAATTCGGTTCCCTCGATCGGCTTGAACTTGTCGTCGACGTGCACGCAATGCAGCCTCTCGACCTTGCCGTCCAGCCCTGAGAACTTCTGCGTCAGCACCGCGAATTCGCGCTTCGCGCCTTCGGCTTGGCTCGACGAGGTCCGCATCTTCAGCGGCCAGTTCGGCCAGGTCAGGCCCTTGTTCTCATGCTCGGGCGGCGCCGGCATGATTTCGAGCTGGGTGACGGATTTTGCGCCCTGCCGGAACGACGTGCCGATGCAGTCCGATCCGGTGTCGCCGCCGCCGATCACGACGACATGCTTGCCCTCGGCGAGAATGTCCTTGGCGTCGCCGAGCGGCTCGGAGGAAACGCGGCGGTTCTGCTGCGGCAGGAAATCCATCGCAAAATGGATGCCGTCGAGGTCGCGGCCGGGAATCGGCAGGTCGCGGCCGGCTTCGGCGCCGCCGGTAAGTGCGACCGCGTCATACTGGTTGAGCAGTTCGCGCGGATCGATCGCACCCTGCGAGGTGCCGCCGATGTGGACGCCGTAGTGGAATGTCACGCCCTCGGCTTCCATCTGCGCCACGCGGCGGTCGATGATGTGCTTTTCCATCTTGAAGTCGGGAATGCCATAACGAAGCAACCCGCCGGCCTTGGCGAACTTCTCGTAGACATGCACGTCATGGCCGGCGCGGGCGAGCTGCTGCGCGGCCGCAAGGCCTGCGGGGCCGGAGCCGACGATCGCGACCTTCTTGCCGGTCTTGGCAGGCGCAATCTCGGGCTTCAGCCAGCCATTGTCCCAGGCGCGGTCGACGATGGCGCATTCGATGGTCTTGATGGTGACCGGGTTGTCGTCGATGTTGAGCGTGCAGGATGCCTCGCACGGCGCTGGACAAATGCGGCCGGTGAATTCAGGAAATTGTTGGTCGAGTGCAGGTTGCGCGAGGCTTCTTCCCAGTTGTCCTGATAGACAAGGTCGTTGAAGTCAGGGATCTGGTTGTTGACCGGACAGCCCGGCGTGCCCGGCGCCACCGAGCCGGTGCCGTGGCAATAGGGGATGCCGCAATTCATGCAGCGCGCGGCCTGGTCGCGGGTGTCCTTCTCGCTCAGGGGAATGACGAATTCGCGATAATTCTTCAACCGCTCGGTGACCGGCGCATACTTGCGTTCATTCCGGTCGATCTCGAGAAAACCTGTGATCTTGCCCATTAAACCCTGACGTCCCTGCATCTCTTAAATTCGTCTATCTCTCGACCCTCATCCTGAGGAGCGGCGCGCGCCGCGTCTCGAAGGCTAGAGGCCCGCATCCTGGCCTCTTGGTTCGAGACGGCGCTTCGCGCCTCCTCACCATGAGGGCCGAAAATTAAGCCCCGATCGCGATTTTGGGCTCGGCGTCGGCGTGCGCCTTCAATTCCTTAAGCGCGCGGCGGTATTCCACCGGCATCACCTTGCGGAATTTCGGCAGCCAGCCCTTCCAGTTCGCGAGCATCTCCGCGGCCCTCTTCGAGCCGGTCAGCTTGGCATGACGCGTGATCAGCACGTGCAGCCGCTCGACGTCGGAAGCGAGCAGGTCCTGGAACACGTCGACCCGGCCATGCTGCTCGAGATCGCCAGCGTGGTGATAGGTGTTCTGATTGATCATCTCTTCCGAGAGCACCGGCTCGAGTTCGACCATCGCCATGTTGCAGAGTCTGGCGAAGTCGCCGGCCTCGTCCAGCACGTAGGCGATGCCGCCCGACATCCCGGCCGCAAAGTTGCGCCCGGTCTTGCCCAGCACCACGACGATGCCGCCGGTCATGTATTCGCAGCAATGATCGCCGGCGCCTTCGACGACTGCGATCGCGCCGGAGTTACGCACCGCGAAGCGCTCGCCGGCGATGCCGCGGAAATAGCATTCGCCCTCGATCGCGCCGTACATCACCGTGTTGCCGACGATGATGGACTCTTCCGGAACGATGCCGGAATCCCTCGGCGGCTTGACGATGATGCGGCCGCCCGACAGGCCCTTGCCGACATAGTCGTTGCCTTCGCCTTCGAGATCGAAGGTGACGCCGCGCGCCAGCCACGCGCCGAACGCCTGTCCCGCGGTGCCCTTCAGGCTGACATGGATGGTGTCATGCGGCAGCCCGGCATGGCCGTAGATCTTGGCCACCGCGCCCGACAGCATCGCGCCAGCGGAGCGATCGGTGTTGTTGATCTCTTCCTCGATCTTGACGGGCGCGCCGCGGTCGAGCGCTGCCTGCGCCTTGTCGATCAGGCGACGGTCGAGCACCTTCTCCAAGTGATGGTTCTGGACTTCGGCGTGATAGATCTTCTGGCCGGGCAGTTCCTTCTGCCGCACGAACAGCTTTGAGAAGTCGAGCCCCTTGGCCTTCAATGCGCCACCAGCGTGGACTGGTCGAGCATCTGGGTTTGGCCGACCATCTCGTCGAAGGTGCGGTAGCCGAGCTGCGCCATGATCTCGCGCACTTCTTCCGCAACGAAGAAGAAATAGTTGATGACGTGCTCGGGCTGGCCGGTGAAGCGCTTGCGCAGCACCGGATCCTGCGTCGCGACGCCGACCGGGCAGGTGTTGAGATGACACTTGCGCATCATGATGCAGCCGGCCGCGATCAGCGGCGCGGTGGCGAAGCCGAATTCGTCGGCGCCGAGCAGCGCACCGATCACGACGTCGCGTCCGGTGCGGAAGCCGCCGTCGACCTGGACCACGATGCGGCTGCGCAGGCGCTCGCGCACCAGCGTCTGGTGGGTTTCGGCCAATCCGATTTCCCACGGCGAACCCGCATGCTTGATCGAGGTGAGGGGAGACGCGCCGGTGCCGCCCTCGAAGCCCGCGATGGTGACGTGGTCGGCGCGCGCTTTCGCAACGCCCGCGGCCACCGTGCCGACGCCGATTTCGGAGACCAGCTTGACCGAGACCTGACCGTCCGGATTGACGTTCTTGAGGTCGTAGATCAGCTGCGCCAGATCCTCGATCGAATAGATGTCGTGATGCGGCGGCGGCGAGACCGACGCCGGGCGTCGAATGCCGCACGCGCGCGATGGTCGCGTCGACCTTGTGGCCGGGCAATTGTCCGCCTTCGCCGGGCTTGGCGCCCTGCGCCATCTTGATCTGCATCATGTCGGAGTTGACGAGATATTCCGTCGTCACGCCGAAACGGCCCGAGGCGACCTGCTTGATCGCCGAGCGCATGCTGTCGCCGTTCGGCATCGGCTTGAAGCGATCGGCCTCTTCACCGCCTTCGCCGGTGTTGGACTTGCCGCCGATCCGGTTCATGGCGATCGCGAGCGTCGTATGCGCCTCGCGCGAGATCGAGCCGAACGACATGGCTCCGGTGGCGAAACGCTTGACGATTTCGGAGGCCGGCTCGACCTGGTCGAGCTTCACGGGCTTGCGCTTCTCGTCCTCGGCGGTCTTGATCCGGAACAGTCCGCGCAGCGCCAGCAGCCGCTCGGACTGCTCGTTGAGAATTTTTGCGAACGCCCGGTAGCGCTCCTGTGAGTTGCCGCGCACGGCATGCTGCAGCGTCGAGACGGATTCTGCGGTCCAGGCGTGGTCCTCGCCGCGGGTGCGGTAGGCATATTCGCCGCCGACATCGAGCGCGGTCTTGTAGACCTGCGCCTCGCCGAACGCGTCCGTGTGGCGGCGCACGGTTTCCTCGGCGATTTCGGCAAGCCCCACGCCTTCGATGCGGGTGTGGGTGCCGGCGAAGTACTTGGCTACGAAATCGGCCTTCAGCCCGACCGCGTCGAAGATCTGCGCGCCGCAATAGGACTGGTAGGTCGAGATGCCCATCTTGGACATCACCTTCAAGAGGCCCTTGCCGATCGACTTGATGTAGCGTTTGACGATCTCATGGTCGTCGAGCGCGCCCGGCAGCCGATCCTTCATCGCGATGATGGTCTCGAAAGCGAGATACGGATTGATCGCCTCGGCGCCGTAGCCGGCGAGGCACGCGAAATGATGCACTTCGCGCGGCTCGCCGGATTCGACGACAAGTCCGACCGAGGTGCGCAAGCCGGTGCGGATCAAATGATGATGCACGGCGGCGCAGGCGAGCAGCGAGGGGATCGGGATCCGGTCCGAACCTGCCATGCGGTCGGACAGAATGATGATGTTGACGCCTTCGCGCACCGCGCCTTCGGCGCGCGCACACATTCGTCGAGCACCTGCTCCATGCCCGCCGCGCCGAAGCCGGCGTGGAAGGTGGTGTCCAGCGTGCGCGATTTGAAATGTGTGTCTGCGACATCCGAGATCGAGCGGATCTTTTCCAGGTCCGCGTCGGTGAGGATCGGCTGGCGCACTTCGAGCCGCTTGGTCGAGGCCATGCCCTGCAGATCGAACAGGTTCGGCCGCGGCCCGATGATCGAGACGAGGCTCATCACGAGCTCCTCGCGGATCGGGTCGATCGGCGGGTTCGTCACCTGCGCGAAGTTCTGCTTGAAATATGTGAAGAGAGGCTTCGGCCGGTCCGACAGCGCCGAGATCGGCGTGTCGTTGCCCATTGAGCCTGCGGCTTCCTCGCCGGTGGCCGCCATCGGCGTCATCAGGATGGTGATGTCTTCCTGCGAATAACCGAACGCCTGCTGCCGGTCGAGCAGCGGCAGATTGGAGCGTATGCCCTTGGTGGGCGCGTCGGGCAATTCTTCCAGCACGAGCTGGGTGCGATGCAGCCAGTCGCTGTAGGGATGGCTCTTCGCGAGCGTCGCCTTGATCTCGTCGTCGGGAATGAGGCGTCCCTGTTCGAGGTCGACCAGCAGCATCTTGCCGGGCTGCAGCCGCCACTTGGTGACGATCTGGTCCTCGGGAATCTTCAGCACGCCCATTTCGGACGCCATCACGATGCGGTCGTCCCTGGTGACGAGATAGCGCGCCGGACGAAGCCCGTTGCGGTCGAGCGTGGCGCCGATCTGGCGGCCGTCGGTGAAGGCGATCGCGGCGGGGCCGTCCCACGGCTCCATCAGCGCGGCGTGATACTCGTAGAAGGCGCGGCGCTGCTCATCCATCAGGGGATTGCCGGCCCACGCTTCCGGAATCATCATCATGACCGCGTGCGGCAGCGAGTAGCCGCCCTGCACCAGGAATTCGAGCGCGTTGTCGAAGCAGGCGGTGTCGCTCTGGCCCTCATACGAGATCGGCCACAGCCGGCTGATGTCCTTGCCGTAAGCTTCCGAATGCACGGAGGCCTGGCGCGCGGCCATCCAGTTGACGTTGCCGCGCAGCGTGTTGATTTCGCCGTTATGGGCGATCATCCGGTACGGATGCGCCAGCGACCAGGTCGGGAAGGTGTTGGTCGAGAAGCGCTGATGCACCAGCGCCAGCGCACTCTCGAAATCCGCTTCGTGCAAATCGGGATAGTACTTGCCGAGCTGGTCGGCGAGGAACATGCCCTTGTAGATCACGGTGCGGCACGACAGCGAGACCGGGTAATAGCCCGCCAGCCCGCGGTCGCGGCGCTGATAGATCGCCTGCGAGATCGACTTGCGCAGGATGTAGAGGCGGCGCTCGAACTCGTCCTCGGTCTTCGCCGTGCCGTTGCGGCCGATGAACACCTGCATGTGATAGGGCTCGGTCGGCTTGACGGTTTCGCCGAGCGAGGAGTTGTCGGACGGCACGTCGCGCCAGCCGAGCAGCACCAGGCCTTCTTCCTTGATCTGTTCGGCGATGATGCTCTGGATCACTTTGCGCCACGCCGTCTCCTTCGGCATGAACAGCGCGCCGATCGCGTAATGGCCGGGCTCCGGCAGCTTGAAGCCGATCTCAGCGGCCTTGCGCGAGAAGAAGGCGTGCGGAATCTGCACGAGAATGCCGGCGCCGTCGCCGCGCGCGGATCGGCGCCGACCGCGCCGCGATGTTCGAGGTTGCAGAGAATGTTGATCGCGTCGGAGACGATCTGATGCGACTTCTTGCCCTTGATGTTGGCGATGAAGCCGACGCCGCAGGAATCTTTCTCCATGCCGAGGTCGTACAGGCCCTCGGCCGGCGGGCGCCAGTCATGTTCGCGCTGAGCATTTTCAGGCAAAGTGGCGGCCGGTTTCGAAGCCGCGGTCGCCGACAGCGTTTCTGTCACGATGTTTTCGCGCTCGAATTCCGACCCGCTCATTTCATTCCTCTCAATCAGGCTAACGGCCTCACCGCATCGTCGGCGCACCTTGGGCGTTTGCGGCACCCACCGGGCCACCGCTCGTCCGCCGCGAGCCGCAATTTCTTAAATTCAGGCTTGGGCGTTCAACGTCCCTGAGGAACGGCCTTGCCTGCACTGCCCTGGAGCTCGTGGCGCCACGGTTTCATTGCAATCCCTGTGCCGGGACAGCTCCGCAATTGAGACAGTGATACTGTCCTAACTCCGACCATGCCAAACTTTTGTCTATCACACAAGCGCGTGAAAGTCCTCGCCCGCATGCTTTTCCGCGCCGGATAGCGTGGAAAAACCGCGACCCTGGCTTTGCGGGCAAACGCGCCCCGATCCGGCCCAAGGACCGCCGGATTTCGCAGGGAGATTCTACGTTAGGCCGGCAGGCGAAGGGCGAAAACGCTCCCGCAGCCAGGCCAGAGGCGTGGGGCTTACAGGAGCATTGGCGGATGAAGTTATTCACGGGATCCTTGGCGGCGGGACTGGTGCTGCTTGCGGCCGGCGCGCAGGCGCAGGTGCCCTATGGAAACGGGCGCGCGCCATATGCGGCAGGTGTCGGACTTTGACGCTCCCTACGAGCCGGTACCGTCTGAAATCCCCGGGCCGCGCTACGGTTACGGCCCGAGCCTGCTGCCGTCGACGGAGGTCTATGCCGTACTTCGCGATAACGGCTTCTCGCCGCTCGGCATCCCCAGGCTCCGCGGCTTCGTTTACACGATTGCAGTGATCGATCGAGGCGGCGAGGACGGCCGGCTGATCATCGACGCGCGCAACGGCCGCATCATCCGCTTCGTGCCGGCCTATCGGATGGGCGGTAATGTTTACGAGGAGTCCAGGGTCATTGACGAGCCTCCAGGGGCTCCTCCGCCGCCAGCCCATGTGACCGGCTCACCGCAACCGCCGCGATCGGCTCCGAAGGTTGCGAGCCGCACGGTGCCGATCCCGAAGGCTAACCCGAACGCCGTCAAGCGCGCCCCAGAACCGGTGCAGCAGTCGGCAGCGCCTCCGCCAAAACAGGCAGAGGTTCAGGCGGCGGCTCCGCAGGCCGTTACGACCGGTTCGGTGCCGGCGACGACGCCCGTTCCGCAGATTGCGCCGACACAAGAGATGCCGCAGGCGCAAGGGCTGGAGTAGTACTAACAACGGACGTCATTCCGGGATGGTCCGAAGGACCAGACCCGGAATCTCGAGATTCCGGGTTCACGCTTCGCGTGCCCCGGAATGACAAACAAGACGCAGCAACAAAAAAACGCCTGGTCTTCCGGGGCGGTTTGCGTTCGGGCCGAGCTATTCCCGCTGACCCGCAGCGGCCAGGATCAGATCGGCGACCTCATCGGGCTTCGAGACCAGCGACAGGTGGCCGGCTTCCAGCTCGATCGTCGTCGCGTTCATTCGCTTGGCCAGAAACCGTTCCAGGTCGGGATTGATGGTCTGATCGAGCTTCGACACGGCATACCAGCTCGGCTTGCTGTGCCATGCCGCCACGGTGGTGCGGCCGGCGAAAATCGAGGCCGCGATCGGCCACTGCACGGCGTAGAGCACTTTCGCGGTCGTGGGGTCGACGCCGTTGGCGAAATATTTCAGGAAGGCGTCCTCGGACAGTTGAGTGAAGCCGTCATGCTCCTGGACGCCGGCCTGGGCCGCGCCGGCCGGGAATTTTTGCGACTGGGCGACGAAATCTTCGCCGGCATCGGCGCGCGCGCCGCGACGTAGACGAGCGCCGTGACCTTCGGATCGGTGCCGACTTCGCTGATCACGGTACCGCCCCAGGAATGCGCCACCAGCACCGTCGGGCCGTCCTGTTGCGCGAGCACGCGGCGTGTCGCGGCGACGGAATCTTCCAGCGAGGTCAGCGGATTCTGCACCGCGGTTACGTGAAGGCCCGCCGCCTGAAGGCGCGGAATGACCTGCGCCCAGCTCGATCCGTCGGCCCACGCGCCGTGCACCAGCACGACATTCTTCGCCTTGACGGGGCCGGCCGCCAGCGCCGGCGCGATTTGCGCGCCGAGCGATGCCGCAAGCACGCCAGCCACAATTGTCAGTGCTCGTAGGATTTTCATCGAAGTGCTCCGTATTTGCCTTGCCGGCTGATCCCTGCTCCGCTTCGAACTTCGGGGCGAGCGACGGCATCGTTACGGACGTCACGGCGACGTGATTGTTGCGAGAGCACCGTAGATGGGATAACGGGCCCGGTCTGCCCTCCAAGCAAGCCGCGCTTGCTACGGCGCTGTTGAATGCGCGCTTCGCGCGGCTTGTTTGGAAGGCGGGCGGTCGTCCCTCACATGGATGGTGTTACGGAGTCGAGGGTTGGACCTCGCTCCAAGCATCAAGGAGAGACGACCATGGAGTATTATGCCGGAATCGACGTGTCTTTGGAATGCTCAAGCGTGTGTGTGGTTGATGCGAACGGCAAAATTGTCCGGGAAGGCAAGGTGGCAAGCGAGCCGGCGGCGCTGATTTGCTGGCTCAGCTCGCTCGGGCTTGGGCTAACCCGGATCGGGCTGGAAGCTGGGCCGCTGTCGCAATGGCTGTACGCGGCGATGAAGCGGGCTGGGCTCGCGGTTGAGCTGTTGGAGACGCGGCACGTCCACGATGCGTTCAAGGCGATGCCAGTGAAGTCGGACCGCAATGACGCACGGGGGATCGCACAACTGATGCGGCTGGGCTGGTTCCGGCCGGTTCACTGCAAGTCGATAAATGCCCAGGAAGTACGTGCCGTGCTGACGGCGCGCAAGCTGGTCCAGAGCAAGCTTCTGGATGTCGAGAACAGTCTGCGCGGGATCCTGCGGGGCTTTGGGCTGAAGGTTGGCAAGACGACGGGAACAGGTTTTGCCGGACGGATCAACGAGTTGGCAAAGGGGCATCCGAACCTGGAAGTGATCGCAGAAGCGCTGCTGCGGGTGCGCAGCGCCCTGCTCAGTGAGTTCAAAGCCTTCGAGAAGCGGGCCGGCAAGATGTCGCGGATGGATGCCAAAGCCAGGTTGTTGATGTCGACGCCTGCGGTGGGACCGATCATCTCGCTGACTTATGCCGCGGCGATCGATGATCCCGCGCGGTTTACATCCTCCAAGCAGGCCGGGTCGCATTTCGGGCTGACGCCGAAGAAGCACCAGTCCGGCGAGACCGACCGATCGGGGCGGATCAGCAAGATCGGGGACGGCTCCGTACGCGAGGCGCTCTACCAGGCCGCTCACATCATGCTGACGAAGCCGGTCAAGGGGTGTTCGCAGCTCAAGAGCTGGGCGATGCGGATTGCCAAGCGTGCCGGCATGAGCAAGGCCAAGGTCGCACTGGCGCGCAAGCTCGCCGTGATCATGCATCGCATGCTCAAGGACGGCGCGCCTTTCAATCCAGCCACCAAGGCCAACGCTGCAACAGCCTAGGAGGAAAAACGACAGGTTTCGGGCGGGCCACGACACCAGCCTTCCGAAGCGAAGTCCCTTCGCCGGGACGATGGATCAGGTCAGGCCGACATCCGGGTTGTCGACATATCAAACGATATGATCACGCTTTCCGCAGATTGGCCGACCTATCCTCTCACGAACCCCATCAGGCGACGGCCTTGCGCCGATCCCGTACAGAAGCAAGTTCCCGGCGAGCGGATGACGCAAAAAGGGATTGACTAATCGAGGCCCGTTACAGAAGCCCGGATGGAGCTCCGCGAAATCCGGGGCCTCCCGCGAGTGGACGACGCCATCCGGATTGCGCTGCGCTCCATCCGGGCTACTAACCCAAAACGCCCCGGTTTCCCGGGGCGTTTTCGCATGCAGCCAATATCGGCCGAAGACCGTTACGCAGCGACCGAGGCGTCGACCACCTGCGGGGTCTTCGCGCCGGAGTTGATCGGAATGCTGCGGGGCTTCTTGGCCTCGGGGATCTCGCGAACGAGATCGACGTGGAGCAGGCCGTTCTCGAGCGAGGCGTTCTTCACCTGCACGAAATCGGCAAGCTGGAATACGCGCTCGAAGGCCCGCGCCGCGATGCCGCGGTAGAGCACTTCGGAATTGTCCTTGCCGTTCTCGTTGGCGGTTTTCTCGCCCTTGATCGTCAGCGTGTTTTCCTTCGCGACGATCGAAAGCTCGCCTTGCGAGAAGCCGGAGACCGCAACGCTGATGCGGTAGGCGTTCTCGCCGGTGCGTTCGATATTGTAGGGGGATAGCCGGGGCTTCCGTCTGCGGTCGCCTGGTCAAGCAGGTTGAAGAAACGGTCGAAGCCGACGGTGGAACGATAAAACGGGGTGAGATCGTAGGTACGCATAGCTAGTCCTCCATTGAGCGACTGTTGGGGTAACCCGCCCGCCATCGGGCCGGGCTTTCGTCTTCGTGCAGCCTTCGTGTTTCGGTTCCGAAGCACTGGTAGCGGCCTGCACAGAAATGATATGGGAGGGGTGAAACGGCGTTCAAGAGGGGCAAAACTGGCCCGTTTTTGACGTTCTCCGCCTTGATTTCCAGCCCTTCTCACCTAGCCGGTTCCCCTCATGACGCTCGTCTCGATCCCTGCCAATCCGGTTCCGGAGGACGTCGTCTCAGGCACCATCAAGACGCCCGACGGCGCCGAGTTGCGCTTCGCGCGCTGGGCTCCGCCGGCGGGGCGCAAGGGTACGGTTTGCGTCTTCACCGGGCGCAGCGAGCAGATCGAAAAATATTTCGAGACGGTGCGCGACTTGCGCGATCGCGGATTTGCGGTGGCGATGATCGACTGGCGCGGCCAGGGTCATTCGTCGCGCCGCCTGCGCGATCCGCGCAAGGGCTTTGTTCGCGACTTCTCCGATTTCGAAGTGGACGTCGAGACCTTCGTGCAGCAGGTGGTGCTGCCGGATTGCCCGCCGCCCTATTTCGCGCTGGCGCATTCGATGGGCGGGGCTGTCATGCTGCGGGTCGCGCATGCGGGAAAACGCTGGTTCGACCGCATGGTGCTGACGGCGCCGATGATCGATCTGCCGGGGCGCACGACCGCATTTCCGGCGCGCGCGCTGCTGCGGATCATGCGGCTCGCCGGCCAGGGCGGCCGCTATGTGCCGGGCGGCAGCGACGCGCTGACCGGCACGCAATCCTTCATCAACAACCCCTTCACCAGCGATCCCGTGCGCTATGCCCGCAATGCCGCGATCCTGGAAGAAGATCCGACGCTGGGCATCGGCTCGCCGACGGTGGCCTGGGCCGATACCGCCTTCAGGGCGATGAATAGTTTTCGCGAGGCGAGTTACCCCTCCGAAATCCGCCAGCCGATCCTGATGCTTGCCGCCAGCAACGACACCATCGTCTCAACCGCGGCGATCGAGGAGTTCGCCTATCATCTGCGCGCCGGCTCGCATCTGGTGATCGCGGGCTCCAGGCACGAGATCCTGCAGGAGCAGGACCGCTACCGCTCGCAATTCTGGGCGGCGTTCGACGCCTTCGTGCCCGGCACGCCGCTGTTCGGATAGTGCACCGAACTGTCATTGCCGGGCTCGACCCGGCAATCCATCCTCGTGAACGATGCGCTTGTCCGAAGCACGATGGATGCCCGGATCAAGTCCGGGCATGACGACCGAGGACTAGCCCGCCGCCGGTTTCAGCAGCCGCGCCGTGATTCGCTCGGGCAGCCGCCGCTCTACGAACAGGGTTCGTACTTCGGCGACGCTGAGGTAACGCGCCTCGCCTTCGCCCTTGCCGAGAATCTTTAGCAGCACAGGCCATTCGCCCTTCATCAGGATGGGGTAATACCAGTGCGCCGCGTCACCGTCGCGCTTGAGGTTGGCCTTCATGAAGATGTCGATCTCTTTCGCCGTCAGCCCGCGCTCGACGTCCCCGGCGGGGTCCTTGCAGTCCCGGCCGAAGCCGGCGAGCCGCTCGATCTCGTCTTCATGGACCTTCGCATCGGCGTCGAGAATGCGCGAGCCGCCACCGTGCTTATCGAGAGGGCCATTGCGCAGTTCGTCGAGCACGGCGCCGGAGGTTGCGCTCTTCAACACGCGCAGCGGCCAGAGACCGTTTGCAACGACGGCAACCAGCCAGGCTGCCAGCCGTACCTTCTTTTCGCCAAAGCCGGTTTGTCCGCTCGCGTCCCCGACGATTTCGGACAGTTGCGAAAGCGGCACGACGTGGCCGCCGACGTAACCATTGGCGACGAGCGCGCGCAAGAACGGGCAGGGATTGTTGGCTGAAACGGAGATCTGCCCGGCAGGCGTAGCGCCCGGGGCGGTGCCGATGCAGTCGTCAGGCATGGAGGTAATCCTCAAAGGCATCGAATATAAAAAAGCATCCGCTCCCATCGGGAGCGCGAGCGTCGGTCTGAAAAGGAAATTCGGCGGCGAACTACTTCAGCGTGTAGGGAAGCTTTGGCGGAATCCGACGCGGTGTCAACCGACAGCCTCACACGCCCTCAGGAATCTGCGGCGAGCTTTGGCGAGGACTCGACCAGCGTCAATCTGCCGAAGGGGATGCCGGCCTTCACAAGGCCGTCACGGAAATGCGCGATGTCGGCCGGCAGCTTCCAGTGAAAATTCCGCAAGTACCGTTCGACCGTCAGGCCCGGGTAGTTGCTCAGCACAACGCGGGCCGCATTTGCCGCCTCGTCGGCTCGCCCCAATTGGGCAAGCGCCGCCGTCCGTATCGTGAGCGCCTGCAGATGATTGGGATTGGCGTACAGAGCCTCGCGCGCCCACGACAGCGAAGCGTCATATTGGCCGAGCAGGTAATGGCTGAACGCGTTGAACGCCGCAAATTGGTATCGGGGATCGCTGTTGCCGCGCTGCGCTGCCATCGTAAACAATTCGACGGCGGCCCGGTGTTCGCCGCTGTAGAGATGACACGCGCCAAGCACGCCGCGGGCGCCCATGTCGTAGGGGTTGAGCCCGACCGCCCGCTTGGCGGCATCCATCGCCGCCTCGTAATGCCCTTCCAGCGCGTGCAGATAGGCGAGAATCTGAAACGCAAAGGACGAACGGGGATCGAGCCGGACGCTGCTCTCCGCGAGGCTCATTGCGCCGTCCCACACTTCGCGTGTGCCCTTGATCCACCCGAAATGGATGGCCTGGGTCTGGATGGTGGCGAGATAGGCGCGCGCGATCGACAGCGTCGGATCAAGCGCGATGGCTTCCTTGAACAGGCCGATCGCGGTTTCGAAATCCGCCTTGGTCTGCAGGTAATAGTGGGACAGCCCTTTCAGGAATCGATCCCATGCGGTGATGTCGTTCGACGAGGAGCGCGGCGGGGCGGAGGCTTCCGCCCGGTAGATCTCGGCCGCGATCGCCGCGGACAGGCTGGTGGTGAGTTCGTCCTGCATCGCGAACAGGTCGCCGATGTCGCGGTCGAACCGGCCGGTCCATAATTGTTCGCCGGTCTCGGGCGCGATCAGCTCGGCGGTGACGCGAATCTTGGTCGCGGCACGCCGCACCGAGCCCTGGATCAGGTAGGTTGCGTCGATCTCGCGCGCGATCAGGCGCGTGCTCACGTTCTTGCCCTTGAACGAGAATGTCGAGTTACGGCTCAGGACCCGGTAGAACGATTGCAGCGACAGCGCGTGGATCAGGTCCTCGGTGAGCCCATCGGAAAAATACTCGTCGGCGCTTTCGCTCAAATTCGCGAACGGCAGCACGCCCACGATCGCCGTCCGATACTGGGCCGGAAGGTTGGTGACCGACGTTTCGGTCAAAGCTTTGGGCGCGGGGACGCTGGCGTCCGAACCAGCGGGTTGCCAAGTCCAGACATGGATCGGCTCGTCGATGTTCTTGAACCGGTGGGGGCCTGCATCGACCAGCGTGACGCTGAGGCGCTTGCCGGCCTCTTGGGAGGCCTTGCCCGAAACCGCCACGCCGCCGGGGGCGGCGACCGACTCCAGGCGGACGGCGATGTTGACGTCGTCGCCGAACACCTCGTCCTCGTCGGCCATCACGTCGCCCATGTGGATGCCCATGCGGAACTGCATGAGGCGATCGGCGGGAAGATGCTCGTTGCGTTCGGCCATCACCATCTGCATCGCGATCGCCGCCTCGATGGCGCCGACGATGCTGGGAAATTCCAGCAGGAAGCCGTCGCCGGTGTTCTTCACCAGGCGGCCGCCGTGATTGAGAATGATCGGATAGATCGCGGACCTGTGCGCCTTGAACGTGGCGTGCGTGCCCGCCTCGTCGGCTCCCATCATGCGGGAATAGCCGGCGACGTCAGCGCAGACGATGGCTGCCAGGCGTCTTTCCATGTCCCCAGTATATCCCCAATGGTGTCCAAATGGTCGGATAACCACTACGTGGTCGGTTGACCGATTCCAATGTTTATAAAATACGCTGCATCCGGCGGAAGGCCGATCTGGTCATGATAGTACTGCAATCGTTCAGGGATTGGCACGCCTTCAGTGAGGCTCAGGGCCGAGGGAACCTCGAAATGAGGGTTGCTTGAAAATGATAGTTGAAACGCTCGGCATTCACGAACTCTGGTTGTTTATCCTGTCCGGATTGCTCCTAAACGTCACCCCGGGGCCGGATACGGCCTATATTGTCGGCCGCAGCGTCCAGATGGGATGGCGCGGCGGGGCAGCGGCAGCGATCGGGATTTGCTGCGGCTGCCTGGTCCATGTGTTCGGTGCCGCGATCGGCCTGTCCGCGCTCCTGATGGCGTCATCGGCCGCCTTCACGGTCCTGAAATGGGTCGGTGCGGCCTATCTGTTGTTCACGGGCGTGCAGATGCTGCTGTCGCAGCCGCGCCCGGTTGCCGAGGCGACCACGTCCGCCGCCGAGACGTCGCTTGCGCGGGTTTTCTGGCAAGGCGCGCTGACCAATGTGCTCAATCCGAAGGTGGCGCTGTTCTTCCTGGCGTTCCTGCCGCAATTCGTGGCCGCGGATTCACCGCACAAGACACTGGCCTTTCTGGTCCTCGGCCTGATCTTCATTTCCGGCGGCACGCTGTGGTGCCTCGGCATTGCGGCCTTCGCGGCCAGGGCCGCCAGCCGGATCAGGCAATCGGCGGGCGCGATGGCGTGGATCAACCGCGCGCTCGGCGGACTGTTCGTCTATCTCGGGATTCGTGTCGCGATGCTGGAGGCGCGCTGAGGTCTGCCTTAACCATTCAGCCGTGGAGCTTCACCAAGGCGCTGCAGGCGAGATAGAGCCCGAGAAAAAACATCGCGATCAGAAACCAGCGGCGAAACACGTCCGGCTGCATCCGCGTCCGCACTGCCTGTCCGACGAACATGCCGGCAAAGGACGCCACCATCGCCACCGCGCCCGGCAGCGCGGTCGCCGCTGTCAAAAGTCCCGCCGCGGTGAGATTGAAGGCGAGCGCCACTGTGGCGACCGTGAAGAACACCCCGAGCGCCTGGACCAGTTCGTCCTTCTCCATGCCGATCGCCTGCATGAAGGGCACTGAGGGAATCACCTGAACGCCGGTGGCGGCCGAAACCACGCCGGTGATCAGGCCGACGATGCCGCCGATCCATTTCTCGTCGCGGCTCGCGACCTTGAAGCTGATCTGGCTCAGACCGAGGACTGCGTAGATCACCAGTAATGTGCCGAGAACCACGGTGCCGTAGGGCGCATAGGGACCGGTCAACAGCCCGGCATTGAGCCAGATGCCGATCACCGTGCCGACCATCAGCGGCCACAGCCGCCGCATGATGTCGCGCAGATAGGGGCCGCCGAAGGTCTGCCAGATATTGGTGACGATCGCCGGCACGATCACGATCGCGATCGCCTGGCCGGGCGGCATCGTCACCGCGAGCAGGCCCATCGCCACTGTCGGCAGGCCGAGCCCGATGGCGCCCTTGATGAAGCCGGCCAGCAGGAATGCTGCGGCGATGAGGATGAGCAGGGGGTCGAACATGGGACGACATTGACCCATCGGCCTAAAGGGCACAATCTGGAGGTTACGAAGGTAGCCTTCGTTCATGACGAAGGCTGATAGTGCCACGCATGCCGTCCTCATCCTGAGCAGCGCGCATGGCGCGCGTCTCGAAGGATGGCCGCGGGCAAAACCCGGGCCTCATGGTTCGGGAAGGCGCAATTGCGCCTCCTCACCATGAGGGTTGAGAGGTTCCGATGCGTTTCGATCTGGTCGATCTTCAGCTCTTCATCGCGGTGGCCGAGACGCGCAGTATCACCAACGGCGCGGTAAAAGTTCATCTCGCGCTGGCTTCGGCGAGCGCGCGGATCAAGGGGCTGGAAGAAGCGCTTGGCGTTTCGCTGCTGACGCGCGGCCGTCGCGGCGTCGAACTGACGCCGGCCGGCGAAAGCCTGCTCGATCATGCGAGGATCGTGATCCACAATGTCGAGGCGATGCGCGGCGATCTCGTGGCCTATGCCCGCGGCGTGAAGGCCACCGTCCGCTTCCTCGCCAATACGTCAGGGCTGTCGGAATATCTGCCGAAGGCGCTGGCCGCCTTCTTGAGCCAGCACCCCCACATCTCGATCGACGTCGAGGAGCGCGAAAGCGCCGATATCGCCCGCGCCATCGTCTCCGGCGCCGCGGATCTCGGCCTCGCGGCCGAGCATGCGCTTGCAGACAATATCGAGCGGATTCCGTTCAGCGAGGATCGTCTGGTGCTGGTTACCGCGCGCGAGGATGAACTGGCGAATCGGCGGCACGTCGATTTTGCCGAAGTGGTGGAGCGTGATTTTGTCGGCCTGATCAGCTCGATCGCGCTGCACGCCCATGTCAGCGCACACGCCGCGCGGTTGGGGGCGCGCCTGCGCTTCCGCGCCCGGCTGAACAGCTTCGACGCGATCGGCCAGATGGTCGCCGCCGGCATCGGGGTTGCCGTGATGCCCGAGGTCGCCGCAAGACGATGCGCGCGAACGATGAAGATCAGCATGATCAGGATCAGGGATCCCTGGGCCAACCGGCGGCTCGTGATCTGCGCCCGCAGCTTCAAGTCGCTGCCACGCCCGGCCAAACAGCTGGTGGACCATCTGCGGACGTATGCGCGGTGACACTTATTTCGTCGTTCCGATGCCGGCGTCCTTGATGACCTTCGCCCACTTTTTGGTCTCGGCGCTGATGTAGTCGCGAAAATGCTCCGGCGTGTTGCCGGCGACGGTGAGGCCCTGGTCGGCGAGCTTCTGCTTCACCTGCGGATCGTCCATCGCCTCGTTGGTGACACGGTTGAGGAGCTTGACGATACTCGCGGGCGTGCCGGCCGGCGCGGCCGATTCAGCCGATCGTAGCCCGCCATGCGTGGATCAAGGCAGCAATTCGTCGGTCGCGGCGACCTTGATGGAGCGCCGGGTGATCAGGTTGCTCCAGACCCAGTTGTGGTGGCGAATGATGCTGAGGGCATCGAGGTGAGGACGGTCGCTCAGGGTGTGGCCGTCGGCTACCGCCACAACATCGTAATGATGTGCGACCGTCGAACGAACCGTGGAATCTACGCAGAAATCAGTTGCCCATCCTGTGATCAGGATCCGGTCCGGCTGGAACTCCTTCAAACGCGCCTGCAGGTCCGTACCGGCAAAAGGATCGTTCAGAGTCGTCGGGACGATAATATCGGCAGGTTCCCGGACAAGTTCGGGAAGAAACTGCCATCCGGGCGTCTGCGGCTCAAAGTCGTCTCTCTTGTCGCCGCAATGCTGGATCAAAATCACCTTGCCCGTTTGGGCGCGGACCCTGGCGGTGAGCCGGTTGATGCGATCCACAACGCCGCGCAAGTCATGTTTGGGCTTGCTGCTGAGGAGCCCGACTTGCATGTGGACGACCAGCATCGCGTCCATCGAGGCCCCTAGCTGTTCAGCAGCTTCATCGCCGCTTCGTGCACCCGCGGGTCGCCGGCGGCGATGATGCGGCCGCCGGCTTGGGCGGGCTTGCCCTCCCAATTGGTGACGACACCGCCGGCGCCGGTGATGATCGGGATCAATGCTGCGATGTCATAGGGCTTGAGCTCGGTCTCGATCACGAGGTCGAGATGACCGGCCGCCAGCATGCAGTAGGAATAACAATCGCCGCCATAGCGCGTCAGCCGCACCGCGTTCTCGACTCGGCCGAAGGCTTCGCGGTCCGCGGCGTTCATCAACAGCGGGCTCGTGGTGAAAGAGGTCGCTTCCTTCAGCGACGCGCAGCGCCGCACCGTCAGCCGCCGTTCGCCCGACGGCCCGGAATAGTGCGCCGAGCCGGAGTCGCCGGAAAAGCGCTCGCCGATATAGGGCTGGTGCATCATGCCGAACACCGGTGTGCCCTTGTGCAGCAGCGCGATCAGGGTGCCCCAGATCGGGAAGCCCGCGATGAAGGACTTGGTGCCGTCGATCGGATCGAGCACCCAGACATATTCGGCGTCCTCGCGCTCATTGCCGAATTCCTCTCCGACGATGCCGTGCTGGGGAAAATTGGCCTTGATCAGCCGGCGCATGACCGCTTCGGCGGCGCGGTCGGCCTCGGTGACCGGATCGAAATCGCTCGCGCTCTTGTTGTCGATGGAGAGCGAGGTCCGGAAGAACGGCAGAATGGTTTCACCGGATGAGGTGGCAAGGCGGCCGATGAAGGCTGTGAAATCGATGACCGTCACGGCTGTCCCTTACCGCCAAGAGAAGAATATCGCCTCTTGCCTAGCCCAATCCGGCCCGCCGCGCACGGGCGATGCAGCCTTATCCTATCCGTCTTGAGGTATCGGCTTTCGAATCGGCTTTCGACTAGGCTTCGTTTAAGCGTGGATTTTTGGTTAGGCCGTCCATCACGAAGTTGCGAGTTTTTGGCATACCAGCACTGCGGTGCGACCGGGTCTCGGTTGGATTTTGGAATAAGTTATTGATTTTATTGTAATAATTATCTTAACCCAGTCCTGTTGCTGATCCGCCAGCTTGATCCACATTGCGCCGGAGATGACCCAAAAACCCTTGCGTTTTGTGCAGCGCGGCCGCATATTGTTGCGGTGCGGTAGCGCCTCGCGCTATCGCTGCCCTCCTTGGGCGTTTCCTCCCTAGACTTGGGCCGCTTGTTCATTCAAGCGGCCCTTTTTTCTTTTGGCTTGTCATTCCGGAGCGCGACGTTGTCGCGAGTCCGGAATCCATTTAGCCGCCCCGCGCATGTGGTGTGATGGATTGCGGGCTCGCGCCAAGAGGCGCGCCCCGGAGACTGTCTACTCCGCCGCCGCCTGGAACGGCCCGAGATCCCCGAGCGGCACCTGCGCCAGCGCGTTCGCGAGCGCGGCGAAATCGGCTGCCACCTGGGCAAAGCGCGGGCTTCGTTCGCGCCGCCGCTCATCCATATAGATCGCGCGGTTGAGTTCGAGCTGCACGGTGTGCAATCCGCTGGCCGGGTTGCCGTAATGCTCGGTGATGAAGCCGCCGGCATAGGGCTTGTTGCGCCCGATCGAATAGCCGAGCCCGCTCATGATTTCCTCGACCACATCGGGCAGCAGGCCGGCGCAACTGGTGCCGTAGCGGTCGCCGATCACGATATCGGGCCGCCGCGGCTCGTCGCGCGACACGCCGACCGAGGGCATCGAATGGCAATCCACCAAGATGACGGTGCCGAACGCCTGATGGGCCTTGTTGATCAGCCGCCGCAGCCCGCGGTGGTACGGCTTGTACAGCGCCTCGATCCGTCCCAGCGCCTCGTCGACGGAAAGCCGCTCGCGATAGATTTCCTGCCCGTCGCCGACCACGCGGGGGATGGTGCCGAGACCGCCGGCGACCCGCATCGAGCGGGTATTGGCGAAGCTCGGCAGGCGGCCGGTGAACATGCGCGGATCGAGCTCATAGGGCTCGCGGTTCACATCGACATAGGAGCGGGGGAAATTGACCCGAACCGTCGGAAAACCCCGCTCGCCCAAGCCTCCGATCAATTCGTCCATGAACGAATCCTCGGAGCGGCGCAGCGCGGCGAGGTCGATGCGGGAGGCGTTGAGGAATTCGGGCGGATAGACAGAGCCGGAATGCGGCGAATTGAAGATGATCGGCGCGCGCCAGTGCGCCGGCTCCACGATCTCGAACGGAGGCGACAGTTCGCCATCAAACTGGGTCATCGTCGGGCGCCGTCCCTTGAATGTCCGCTTGCCCTTTGAGCCGGTCGATCCTGCAACCGATTCTGCCGGTGAAGGGAGGTTTTGTAAGGATGCATTGTCCGTAATCGCAATCATTCTGCCAAGCGAAAAAAGCCGCCAACGTCCTGGAACATGTCGCAAACGCCTGAAAAGCGCCGCCTTGTTCGACCTTGGTAGCGTCCGGTAGATAAATAGCGGTGCACGCCATCGCCAAGACGCCGTCACCTTTCACCCGAAATTTACCCTCTGTCGGGCTTAGTGTGCCGATTGATCCTCCAAGCCGGATGCGACGACTGACCGCCATGCACAAGATCCTCCTCGCCGAAGACGACAACGACATGCGCCGCTTCCTGGTTAAGGCGCTGGAAAACGCGGGGTTTCAGGTCTCGCCCCACGACAACGGCATGTCGGCCTATCAGCGGCTGCGCGAGGAGCCGTTCGAGATGCTGCTCACCGATATCGTGATGCCGGAAATGGACGGCATCGAGCTGGCGCGCCGCGCCTCTGAACTCGACCCCGACATCAAGATCATGTTCATCACCGGCTTTGCCGCTGTCGCGCTGAACTCCGATTCGGAAGCGCCCAAGAACGCCAAGGTGCTGGCCAAGCCGGTTCACCTGCGCGAACTGGTCAGCGAAGTGAACAAGATGCTGGCGGCCTGATTCGGCCTCCGTTTCACGCGGAATCACGTCAGAAATTACGCCTGAGCGTCCTTGCGGGGGCGCTTTGGAGCCGATATACGGACCCCACCCAATACGGATAAAGCTGGAGCGGGATGATCGGTCATCCCATTCTGGGGCGCGTAGCTCAGCGGGAGAGCACTACCTTGACATGGTAGGGGTCACAGGTTCGATCCCTGTCGCGCCCACCAGCCTTCGCTTGCTTCGCAAGCTACGGCTAGGCAAGCCACACTCAGTCCTATCATAGCGAAGCAAGCGAAGGCTGCCTCGCCGGAGCCACTTGGCGAAGGCGGGCTCGTGCCGCAAATCGCAGCACCCCTCACGCCGGCAGGCCTGCCTTCAGCAGCCCGGCCTCGTGACGCCGGCGGTCGGCTTCCTGCTTGTAATGCTGGGTGGCGAGATAGGTGGCCACCGAGAAATTCGGTTCGAGCTTCACGACCTCTGCAGCATGTGCGGCGGCCGCCACGGCATTGCCCATTTGCGCGAACGTCGCGGCGAGGAAAGCGTGATGCGTGTAGTCGGGCCGCGTGATCCGCGCGAACGCCTCAGCGGCATCCGCGAATTTCTCCGCGCAGTAGCAGGCGCGACCGAGGTGGCTCCAAAAGCGCTCGGGGTGGTACGGATTGAGGCGCATCGCCTTCCTGATCCAGTCGATCCCTTCTTCCGGACGCCCCAACCAGGTCAGAAACTCGCCCTGCTGTACCACGACGAGATCATAGTTGGGATTGAGCGCAAGTGCCCGCTCCTGATGGTAGGCTGCCCGGTCGTGATCGTCGCGCGTCAGGTTTACCGCGGCCAGGATGCGGTGAACGTCGCTGTCATTGTCATCGAGCGCCAGCGCAATCTGCAACTCGTCAGCCACCTGCTGAAAGGTGGCGTCGCGATCCGCGCACCATCCATAGACCCAGGTCTGCCCCAGCACGCAGGCCTTCCAGGCATGCGCGTGCGCGTAATTCGGATCGAGCGCGATGGCGCGGTCGAGCAGCAGCTGCGCCTCGGCGTTGGCCTCCCGCTGCGAGCGGTGGTGCAGCACCTTGGCGGCGAGGACGCACTCATACGCGGCCATGTTGTCGGTTCGCTGGCGCTTCGCGCGCTCCTGCGTGGCCGCTTCGACGCGACCGGGAAGCGTGGCAACGATCGCGCCGGTCACCTCGTCCTGGATGGCGAAGATATCCTCCAGCTTGCGGTCGTAGCGTTCGGCCCAGACGTGCCGATCGGTTCGCGCATCGATCAGCTGCACGGTGACGCGGACGCGATCGCCGACCTTTCGCACGCTCCCCTCGAGGACGTATTCGACATCGAGCTCGCGCGCGATCTCCTGCACCTTGACCGCTTTGCCCTTGTGCACGAAGGTCGAGTTGCGCGAGATGATGAGCAGGTCGCGGAAGCGCGACAGCTCGGTGATGATGTCCTCGGTGAGGCCGTCCGCAAAGAATTCCTGCTCCGGATCGCCGCTCATGTTGACCAGCGGCAGCACGGCGATGGACGGCTTCCTTGTCGTGACCGTCGTTGCTGGGCCGTCCTTGCCGCTCACGGGCGCCCCGGTTGCATCCGGTTCGAGCCGCAGCCGAAAGACGTGGATCGGACGGGCGATGTTCTTGACGGTCTGGTCGCCGAGATCCTCAAAAGTGATGTCGTCGAGCCGGTGGCCGATCTGATCGCGCACGGCGCCGGAGACGCAGATGCCGCCCGGCTCGGCGAGTATCTCAAGGCGCGCCGCGACGTTGACACCATCGCCAAAAATATCGTTGTCCTCGATGATCACGTCGCCCAGGTTGATGCCGATGCGGAACTGGATCCACCGCGCTGGCGACACATCGGCATTACGCCGCGCCATTCGGCGCTGAATCTCTGCCGCGCACGACACCGCATCAACGACGCTGCGGAACTCCACCAGCATGCCGTCGCCGGTCGTCTTGATGATCCGGCCGCGGTTCTTGGCAATCGAGGGATCGATGAGCTCAAGCCGGTGGGTCTTGAGGCGTGCAAGCGTCCCCGCCTCGTCGACCTCCATCAGCCGGCTATAGCCGACCATGTCGGCGGCAAGGATCGCTGCGAGCCTTCGCTCGGGTCCGGGCGCTTCCATTTTTCCGCCTCGCTGACGGGCAGTCTAGCAGATTTGCTGCGTTGGCCAAGAATGAGCAGGGGCGATGCAGGCCTCACCACAGGTCCGGCGCCCACTTTAAATTGCAAGGATGAGATGCGAAATGTGAAGTTGGTTCTCACGCTCGATGGTCCGGCAGTGCCAGCAAGGCCGTGAGGGCCGCGGGCGCATTGAGCACCGCGAATTTCTCGCGAAGGCTCAGATATCCCGCCGCCTCGTCGAGGGTTTCAGCATCTTCGATCTTTGCCCGCGCGATTGCGAGGTGAGGGTCAACCTCGCCGCGGTTCCGCGGCTTCTGGCCAGACAAATTGCTAAGATGAGCTTCGCGCAGGCCGCCGTCGTGGTGCAACTCGTGCAGCGGGCAGGTAAGGGGCGAGTGCGGTACGTTGGCCAGTTCGTTGGCCCTCGTGAGGACTCGCGGCGGCGCGGTCTGCTCGGGGGTCTTGAACAATCCTGTGTTTCGTCCCGAGCCCGCCGATGACGACAGCATGGCAATAGGTATCGCCAGCAGCAGGCCGAGGATCACCGGCATCATCCAGAGCAGCAACGGCAGCGACACGGCATAGGCGCTCGCCGCCATGATGATCCCAATGGACGTCGGCACCGCGTAGGTATTGATAGTGTCACGGCGCGAGACGCCGCCATCGTCGCGCCGCTGAACCTGCCATCCCGCGTCGCGTCCGAGCAGGATTTCGCTGACGGCGGAGGATTGGAAGATCATCATCACAGGCGCGGTCAGGCCCGAAAGGATCGTCTCGGCGATGATGCCGGCCAGCACCCGAAAGCCGCCGCCGAATTTCTTCCGGGTGTCGCGATCTGTCAGCAGCACGAGGAAGGCGAACAGCTTTGGCGCGATCAGCATTCCCATCGTGCCGACGAACACCCAGGCTGCCAGGATCGGATCCTGCGCCGGCCATTTCGGAAACAGCGAGTATCCTTTCGGGAAGTACTCGGGCCTGACGAATTGCGCCTGCAGCGATACCAGGATTCCGAACACCAGAAAGATCAGCCAGAGCGGCGCGGTAAGATACGATCCAATTCCGGTCAGCAAATGAAGCCGCGAAACCCAGTGAAAGCCGCGTGTCGGAAGCAGCGCCAGATGCTGCAGATTGCCCTGGCACCAACGCCGGTCTCGCGCGGCAAAATCCGAAAGCGTAGGCGGGGATTCCTCGTAGCTGCCGCCGAGCTTGGGCGCCATGTGGATGGCCCAGCCGCCGCGTCGCATCAAAGCCGCTTCGATGAAGTCGTGGCTGAGAATATGGCCGCCGAATGGTTTGCGGCCCCTGAGCTCGGGGAGCCCGGCATACTGCGCAAAGGCGCGGACGCGAATGATGGCGTTGTGTCCCCAGTAATTGCCTTCGGAGCCGTGCCACCATGCGATCCCGGCGGCCAGCATCGGGCCGTACAATCGCCCGGCGAATTGCTGCCATCGCGCGAACAGGGATTTTGCATTGACGACAATCGGCAGCGTCTGGATCAGGGCCGCCCTGGGATGCTCTTCCATGGCCGCCACGAGGCGAACGATGGTGTCACCGGTCATCAGGCTGTCGGCGTCCAGGATCAGCATGCACTCGTACTGGGCGCCGAACCGCCGCACCCATTCCTCGATATTGCCGGACTTGCGCGCAGTGTTTTCGGGACGATGGCGATAGAAAATCCCGGCCGCGCCCCCAACGTCCTGTCGAAGCTTGAGGAAACACTTTTCCTCGGCGATCCAGGTCGCGGGGTCGGTGGTGTCGCTCAGGACAAACCAGTCGAAGCTCGCGCCGTGTCCGGTTTCCTCGACCGATTCATGGATCGCGCGCAGTCTCGCCAGCACGCGATACGGATCCTCGTTATAGGTCGGCAGCAGCATCGCGGTGCGGCTGCGAATCGCCGGCAGGGGCGTAGCGGGATCGATGCCAAGTTCGTCTTTCTTCCGGAACAGCAGAACGGCAAAGCCGGCAAGTGCGGACGTGAAGGAAAAGGCGATCCATGCGAACAGCAGCACGAACAGCGCAAGGATGATCGACTCCAGGACCGTGATGCCGCCAACCTGAAGCACGCGGTACATCTCGTAACAGCCTGCCGCGGTCAGAAGGGCGGTGCCGGCGAGGATGAATGCTCGGCGGAACCACATCGGCGCAAAGCGCGGGCCAGGCGGCGGCTCGAATCGCTGCAACGGCTGGACCGCCATGTCCATCGGCGATTCCGCGGGCAGAAACGCGTTCGATGGAATATCGCGGCTCTCGGGCGAGCAACCGGTCTTCGCTACGGTGTCCATCGATAAACCCAGACCTCCGATAGCGCTTCATTGTCCTGCATGAGCGATGCGCGGATTTCGACCGGGGCCTTTTCCTTCAGAAGCTCGAAGCTCAATCGCCAGCCGCCGGTTGCCGGATTTGGCTGGGTGACGATGTTCTGGATCTTGGCCTTCTCGGTCGTCACCACGCCGCGCAGGGTCTTGGGATCAACGGACTTCAGCTTCTCGCCGATGACGTCGAGCACGAAGATCGCAGCTTTGTCGCCTCGCGCACCGATGCCCGTGCGGGAGAACCGCGCCAGCGCGGTCGGCTTTGGCGCATCCGGTCCCCAGTGCAAACGATAGGTGTAGGTATGCTCGCCCTTGGCCGGCAACGGAGTTTTCGGATGCCAGAACAATGCGATGTTGTCGTGAATCTCTTCGTTGGTTGGAATCTCGAGCAGCTTCACCTCGCCTTCACCCCAGTCGCCGATCGGCTCCGTCCACAGGCTTGGCCGGCGTTCGAAATTCGATTCGAGATCCTGATAGGCGGCAAAATCTTTCTGGCGCTGCATCAGGCCGAAACCGCGCGGGTTAAGGTCGGCAAACGAGGAGACTTGCAACTCCTTTGGATTATGCAGCGGCCGCCAAAGCTCTTCGCCTCGGCCGTTGAAGATCGCAAGGCCATCCGAATCGTGGACCGATGGACGGAAGTCATCGACGTCCTTGCGGTCGTTCGGTCCGAAGAAGAACATGCTCGTCATCGGCGCGAGGCCGGTGTGCTCTAGATCGACGCGGGGATAGAGCGCCATCTCGACATCGAACACGGTGGTGTCGCCGGGCCGGATGGTGAATCGATAGGCCGCGGCCGCGCTCTCGCTGTCGAGCAATGCGTGTACGACGATGGAATTGGCGCCGGCCGCCGGCTTCTCGATCCAGAACGTCTTGAAGTACGGGAATTCCTCGCCCTTTGCTTCGCCGGTGTTGATGGCGAGCCCCCGCGCCGAAAGGCCGTACAGTTCTCCTTTGGCCACGGCGCGGAAATAGCTTGCGCCGAGAAAGACGCAGACCTCGTCATAATAGTCGGGCTTGTTGATCGGCGCATGAAGCCGGAAGCCGGCAAAGCCGAGGTCCACCGCGGGGCCCGGTGGCGCGGTATCGCCGAACGAGAAGAGATCGGGCCGGTAGGGGATCTTTGCCGCCTGGCCGTTCTTCACCTCGAAGATGTCGACCCTGTTCTTGTAGAAAAAGCCGCGATGAAAGAACTGCACCTCGAACGGCAGTTTTTCGCCGCGCCAAAGCGCGCGCTCCGGCAAGAACCTGATCGCCCGATAACGGTCGTAGTCGATGTTGCTGAGATTATCGGGCAGTTTTTCGCTGGGCGCCTGGTACGCCTTGGCGGCGAGCTCGCGAGCCATTTGCCGCACGATGGATCGATCGAACGGTGTCGCTTGGGCATGCGCGCGAGACAACAGCCCGGCGCGGCAGCGGACACCAACGGCAACGCGGAAGCAGCGAGGAAATCTCTACGGTTCACGACACCCCCGCGGGTTACTGACGACGACCCTCGGCAACGCCGTGCACACCGCAGGGTTCCGCTTCGGAACCAAATTGCTAGTTTTCCCTTCTGCCTAAAATCTGGGCCGGAGACTCTAGACTTATCTGCGGTAGAAAACGCGTCAAAACAAGAAGCTCTAGCTCGAAGCCTCACCAGCGATATGCTTGCCCGCGATGTAGCCGAATGTCAGCGCCGGCCCCAGTGTGATGCCGGCGCCGGGATAGTTGCCGCCCATGATGCTGGCCATGTCGTTGCCGGCGGCATAGAGGCCCGCGATCGGGCGGCCGTCGGCATCCAGCGCACGCGCATGTTCGTCGGTCTTGATGCCGGCATAGGTGCCGAGATCGCCGACCACCATCTTGATCGCATAAAACGGACCATCCTTGATCGGCGCGACGCAGGGGTTCGGACCATGCAACGCATCCCCCTGGTAGCGGTTATAGGCGCGCGAGCCCTTGCCGAAGGCGGGATCGCGCCCCTCCGCGGCTGATGCGTTGAATTCCGCGACCGTGGCTTTGAGTCCTTTTGGGTCGATGCCGGTTCGGTCGGCCAGTTCGACCAGGGTTGCGCCGCGCTTGAGATAGCCGGTCGCGAGATGATGGCGTAGCGGCATCGGAAACGGCGGCACACATCCGAGCCCATACTTTCGCAGCGCGCGATGATCACACAATAGAAACGCTGTGATCTCTTCGCCCGGCTTTGCGGCCCTCATCATCTCCTGAACGAAGGCGTGATAGGAATTTCCTTCATTGGCAAAACGCTTGCCGTCACGCGTCACGGCGATGACGCCGGGCTTTGCGCGGTCGATGAAATGCGGCATCACGCCCTTGCTGCCGTCCTTGCGTTCGGTGATCGAGACCGGCACCCATGCCGCGGCGTTCGGCAACGAATCCTCGATGCGGCCGCCCGCGGCCTCCGCCAGTCGCAATCCGTCGCCGGTGTTGCCGGTGGGGCCGGGCGAGAAATGCTCGGCGCCCGAGGGCGCGTGCGAGAACATCACCTTGCGCCTTGTGACATCATGGGGGAAGCCGCCGCAGGCGAGCACCACGCCGCGCTTCGCGGTGATGCGAACCGGCGTTCCGTCGCGGTCGACGATCGCGCCGCGCACCGCGCCGTCCTCGACGATCAACTCGCGCACCGGCGATGACAGCCATAGCGGAATCTTCAGGTCGAACGCCGATTTGGCGAGACGTCCGGCGAGCGCATTGCCGTTGGTCAGCGTCATGCCGCGGCCGTAGCGCATCACGTCTATCGCATGCCTGGACAAGCGCCTGGCGACGTAAAGCGCCGAGGCCAGCGACCTGGTCGCGCGCATGAAGTGCACGATCTCCTTGCCCGAGCCCAGCATCATGCCGAACACGGTGAGTTCGGGCAGGGGTGCGCCGATATTCTTGATGTGCGGGCCCAATTCGTGGGCGTCGAACGGCCGCGTCACCATCGAGCGGCCACCCTGCGCGCCGCCGGGCGCTTCGGCGTCATAGTCCGGAAACGTCAGCGGCATGTCGAAGCGAACCGCGGTTTTCGTCGTAAAGAAATCGACCGCCTCAGGTCCTGCCGTCAGAAACGCATCGACGCGGGCGGCATCGAAACTGTTGCCGGCCTGATGGCGCAGATAGGTTCGCGCCTGATCGGGCGCTTCGAGGATGCCCCAGTCTCGCGCCAGCGAAGTGCCGGGAATCCAGAGCCAGCCACCGGACCGCGCCGTGGTGCCGCCAAAGCGCGGCTCCTTCTCGACAATGAGGACGTTGAGCCCGTGATGCCCCGCAGTGACCGCCGCCGACATCCCGGCACACCCCGAGCCGACCACCAGCGCATCGCATTCGTAAGTTTCTTGTTGGTTAGCCGCCACGCGCTCCGCCCCTGCTGCTCATTCTTGGGCGGTCATTTGGATGGGGAAAGATTTATCTGTCAATCGGATCCGGCCACCGAAACCGAGCTGGCGCTGGTGCGGCGCTTGCTGGCGTCGACGCCGGAACCGGCGTGACGGCAGAGGAAAGTCGGCAGGCTGGAAATGTGCTCGTTGCGTGCTATAGAACGCCGCGAGCGTTTTTCATGACAAGGTGCGGCCATGTCGAAGCAGTCGATGCGCGAGGAGGCCGAGCGCCTGATCCGCGAGACGATGGAAAAGAAGACCCTTGTGGTCAAACAGGGCAACACAAGGATCGAAACCACCTGCGGCAAATGCGGTGCGCCCAACCGTCTCCAGGCCGAAAAAGGCGCGACCCGCGTCAAGTTCGCCTGCAAGCAATGCGGACACAAGCAGGAAACGCTTTGACGGACGTCGCATTTCCAGCGTCATTGCGAGCGCAGTAAACAATACCCGCCGCGGCGTATGGGTCGCTGCGTTTGCAGGGGCGACAATCGGTTGATGGTGGGCACGCGGCGCTTTGCCTACCCCTACGATCTACGACCCCTTCACAAACTTCGCAAACGCCTCCGCGTAATCCGGATGCCAACGCGACAACGCGGGGCGGTTTTCGACGATGTCGCCGATTGCCCACAGCATGCGCCGCTCGTCGAGTTGCCGCGGCACGTCGTTGTCCGGGCAGAGGATGTAGAAATCGCCGGCGTCGATGCGCGCAATCATGAAATCTATCGTCTGCTCCGGCGTCCACGCCCCCGGCGGCTTCTCGGTGCGGCCGCGGGCGGTGAGGCCGGTGAAGACATGACCGGGGATCATCAGATGCGCGCTGATCTTGCAGCCGGGTGTGTTGCGCAATTCATGCTGCAGGGCCTCGGTGAGCGCCTTCACGCCGGCCTTGGAAACGTTGTAGGCGGGATTGCCGGGCGGGGTCGTGATGCCCTGCTTGGAGCCGGTGTTAATGACGAGACCGGGGCGGCCGCGCTCGATCATGCCAGGTGTGAAGGCTTGCGTGCCATGAATGACGCCCCACAGGTTCACCTGGAGAATCCGCTGCCAGTTCTCCAGCGGACCAAAACTGCTGCTGTCGGGTCCGATGCCGGCATTGTTCATCAGGATATCGGTGCCGCCGAACCGCTTTTGCACCGCGGCTTCCAGTCCGTCGACGTCATCGAAGCGGCTGACGTCGACGGACGCAGCCATCACATCGGCGTCGCCGCCTTTCGCGACCGACGCCAGCTTTGTCGCGGCCTCGGTGAGCCGCTCAGTGCCGATCTCGGCGATACACACCTTCATGCCGAGGCCGGCGAACCGCATCGCGGCCGCGAGCCCGATGCCGGAGGCGCCTCCGGTGATCACGGCTACATTATTGGGCGACATGGCGGGATGGGGCATGCAAATTTTCCTGGACGCTTGGAGGAAGACCTCAGACCTCAGAGCGTACAGTTATCGCACACTTTCTCTTTGGTATCAGCCCGCGCGCTTCTTTGGCCGGCCGATCTCGCTCCGCAAGGCCTGCAGTTCCTTGCGCGCGGCGCTCGTAGCATCCCGTTCGATTTTGCGATAGCGCGCGACCAGCGAGAGGCCGAACGGCGTCAGCATCGCGCCGCCGCCTTTCTTGCCGCCGGTCTGCCGCTCGACGGCGACCTGCCGGCAGATCCGGTTGATCTCGTCCACCAGGTCCCACGCCCGCTTGTACGACATCGCCATGGCCCGGCCGGCAGCCGAAATCGAGCCGCAATTATGGATGTTCTCGAGCAACGCGATCTTGCCGGGCCCGATGCGGCGTTCCGCGTCGAGATCGATGCGGACGCTGAGCGAAGGAAGCGATTTGGCGTTCGGTTTTTGCATGGAAGGTGTGCTCGCTCGCTTCGGGCTGGCGCATTGCCACCCAAGCCTTTTACGAACAAGCTGAAGCGGTTACATATCCGTATCAACACGGGGTTCTGGAATAGACATGAATTATGCATCGTTGTTTTCGCCGCTCAAGGTCGGTCGATATCAGCTCAAGCACCGTCTCGCGTTGGCGCCGTTGACGCGCATGCGGGCGGCCAAGCCATCGCTGGCGCCGCGGCCGTTGAACGCGGAATACTACGCCCAGCGCGCGACGCCGGGCGGATTGCTGATCGCCGAGGCCTCGCCGGTGATGGCGACCGGATTCGGCAGCCCCGGTGTGCCCGGCATCTACACCGAGCACCAGATTGCGGGCTGGCGCGAGGTGGTCGACGCCGTGCACGCCAAGGGCGGCGTGATCTTCCTGCAGCTCTGGCATGTCGGGCGCGTTTCGCATTCCTCGTTCCAGCCCGGCGGTGTGCTGCCGGTCGCGCCATCGGCGGTGCCGATTGCCGATCTGAAGACCGGGACGGCCGACGGCAAGGCGGTGCCTTACGAGACGCCACGCGCGCTCGAGACCGCGGAAATCCCCGGTGTGATCGATGCCTATCGGCAGGCCGCGGAGAATGCGCTTGCAGCCGGCTTCGACGGCGTCGAGATTCACGGCGCCAACGGCTATCTGATCGAGCAGTTTTTGCAGTCGCACACCAATTTGCGCACCGATCAGTATGGCGGCTCTATCGAAAACCGCACGCGCTTCCTGATGGAGGTGACGAAGGCTGTGGTCGAGGTCTGGGGCGCCGATCGGGTCGGGGTGCGGCTATCGCCCTATGGCGTCGCCAATGGCAGCGGCGAGCCTGACCCGATGCCGCTCTACACGCACGCGATCGAACAGCTCAACCCGCTGGGCCTCGCGTATTTGCATTTCATCGAGCCGCGCTCCTCTGGCGCCGGCCGTGCCGAAGTCAACCATCAGAACGTTCCTTCGGCGATGGTGCTGTTTCGTCCGATCTGGAAGGGCGTCTTGATCACCGCCGGCGGCTTTACCGGCGAGGCGGCGGATGCGGCGATCAGGAATGGTCACGCCGACGCGGTCGCCTTCGGCCGCATCTTCATCTCCAATCCGGACCTGCCGCGCCGCCTGCAGCGCGGCTTCCCGCTGACGCCGTATAACCGGGCGACGTTCTATGGCGGCGATGTGGCCGGCTATACGGACTACCCGGAGCACAACGAGCTGGAGCAGGCGTGAAACGATTGTAGCCCGGATGGAGCGAAGCGAAATCCGGGGGACACGGCTGATACCGGCCCCGGATTTCGCTTCGCTTCATCCGGGCTTCTGTAACGGGCCTCGATTAGTCAATCCCTTTGCGTCATCCGCTCGCCGGGAACTTGCTTCTGTACGGGATCGGCGCGAGGCCGTCGCCTGATGGGGTTCGTGAGAGGATAGGTCGGCCAATCTGCGGAAAGCGTGATCATATCGTTTGATATGTCGACAACCCGGATGTCGGCCTGACCTGATCCATCGTCCCGGCGAAGGGACTTCGCTTCGGAAGGCTGGTGTCGTGGCCCGCCCGAAACCTGTCGTTTTTCCTCCTAGGCTGTTGCAGCGTTGGCCTTGGTGGCTGGATTGAAAGGCGCGCCGTCCTTGAGCATGCGATGCATGATCACGGCGAGCTTGCGCGCCAGTGCGACCTTGGCCTTGCTCATGCCGGCACGCTTGGCAATCCGCATCGCCCAGCTTTTGAGCTGCGAACACCCCTTGACCGGCTTCGTCAGCATGATGTGAGCGGCCTGGTAGAGCGCCTCGCGTACGGAGCCGTCCCCGATCTTGCTGATCCGCCCCGATCGGTCGGTCTCGCCGGACTGGTGCTTCTTCGGCGTCAGCCCGAAATGCGACCCGGCCTGCTTGGAGGATGTAAACCGCGCGGGATCATCGATCGCCGCGGCATAAGTCAGCGAGATGATCGGTCCCACCGCAGGCGTCGACATCAACAACCTGGCTTTGGCATCCATCCGCGACATCTTGCCGGCCCGCTTCTCGAAGGCTTTGAACTCACTGAGCAGGGCGCTGCGCACCCGCAGCAGCGCTTCTGCGATCACTTCCAGGTTCGGATGCCCCTTTGCCAACTCGTTGATCCGTCCGGCAAACCTGTTCCCGTCGTCTTGCCAACCTTCAGCCCAAAGCCCCGCAGGATCCCGCGCAGACTGTTCTCGACATCCAGAAGCTTGCTCTGGACCAGCTTGCGCGCCGTCAGCACGGCACGTACTTCCTGGGCATTTATCGACTTGCAGTGAACCGGCCGGAACCAGCCCAGCCGCATCAGTTGTGCGATCCCCCGTGCGTCATTGCGGTCCGACTTCACTGGCATCGCCTTGAACGCATCGTGGACGTGCCGCGTCTCCAACAGCTCAACCGCGAGCCCAGCCCGCTTCATCGCCGCGTACAGCCATTGCGACAGCGGCCCAGCTTCCAGCCCGATCCGGGTTAGCCCAAGCCCGAGCGAGCTGAGCCAGCGAATCAGCGCCGCCGGCTCGCTTGCCACCTTGCCTTCCCGGACAATTTTGCCGTTCGCATCAACCACACACACGCTTGAGCATTCCAAAGACACGTCGATTCCGGCATAATACTCCATGGTCGTCTCTCCTTGATGCTTGGAGCGAGGTCCAACCCTCGACTCCGTAACACCATCCATGTGAGGGACGACCGCCCGCCTTCCAAACAAGCCGCGCGAAGCGCGCATTCAACAGCGCCGTAGCAAGCGCGGCTTGCTTGGAGGGCAGACCGGGCCCGTTATCCCATCTACATGATCGCCGAGGGGCCCGAGAATGTTTCCGGAAGAATCGGAGAAGAAGACCAAAGCGGTTTCGCTGGGTAAACCCGCCACCGGCCAATGCTTGTGCGGCAAGGTCTCCTTCGAGATCGACGTGCCAGCACGCTGGGCCTGGCACGATCATTCACCCGGCAGCCGCCGCGCGCATGGCGCGGCGTATGCTACCTATGTCGGAAGCTGGCGCAAGCGCTTCCGTATCACCAAGGGCAAGGCCAACCTCACGCGCTACGAGGACAAAGCCACCAAAACGGCGCGAAGTTTCTGTTCGAGCTGCGGCACGCCCATTGCTTATGAGCGCGCCCATTCGCCTCACATGGTCAATATTCCCCGTGCGCTGTTCTCTGGCCGCACTGGGCGACAACCGCTCTACCACATCGCGATCGAGGAATTGCAGGAGTGGGCCTACACCGGCGAACCGCTGGTGCCGCTGAAAGGATATCCCGGCGTAGTCTGGCAGCGTTCGAAAAAGAAAAAAGCGCGCCGGCGACGACCCGTTCAGCCTCGGCCGCGCAGGGCAGCCATGACCTCTCTCCATTGCGCGCGTCCTGCAAGTTTGATCATGTGCCTCCATCCCGCGGGTCAACGAACCCGAGGGCCGGAGGAAACATGAAGAACAAAATCACCGGGCGTTCGGCATTTCTTGCGTTGCTGAAGGACGAGGGTGTCACGCATCTGTTCGGCAATCCCGGCACCACCGAACTGCCGATCATGCACGCCCTGAAGGACCATCCTGATCTTACCTACGTGATGGCGATGCAGGAGAGCCTTGTCGTCGCCATGGCCGACGGCTTCAGCCGCGCCTCGGGCAAGCTCGTCGCCTGCAATGTCCATGTCGCACCGGGTCTCGGCAACGCGATGGGCTCGCTCTACAACGCCAGCTTCACCGGCACGCCCTGATCCTGACCGCCGGCCAGCAGGAGCAGGGCCACGGCCTGACGGAGCCGGTGCTGTACGGGCCGCTGGTGCAGATGGCGGAGCCGCTGGTGAAATGGGCGGTGGAAGTGACGCGGCTGGAAGATCTGCCGCGCATCGTGCGCCGCGCCGCCAAGATCGCGACCACGCCGCCGACGGGGCCGGTGTTCATTTCGCTGCCGGGCGATATCCTCAATGCCGAGGCCGGTATCGAACTCGGCCGCTCGACCCGCGTCGATACACGCGTCAAACCGTCGGACGAATCGCTGCAGGCGTTGACTGCGCGCATCCTGAAAGCAGAGCGGCCCGTGATCATCGTCGGCGACGAGATCGTGAAAAGCGATGCGCTGCAGGAAGCCGCACAGCTTGCGGAAACGCTGGGCTGTCCGGCCTACCAGTCGTCGACGCCGTATGGCGCGCAATTCCTGTCCGAAAGCCCGTGCTTCATGGGCGCGCTGGCGCGCATCCAGAAAATCGCCCGCGACACGCTATCGCCGTATGATCTTATCATTGCGCTTGGCGGCGATCCGTTGCGGATGTCGGTCTACAGCGAGGTCGATCCGCTGCCCGACGGGCTTTCGATCGTGCAGGTCGGCCTGGTCGATTGGGATCTCGCCAAGAATTACAGCGCCGAGATCGCGCTCAAGGCGGACGTAAAACAAACCCTGCGCGCACTGGTCCCGGCGCTGAAGGCTTCGGGCGGCAGCGTGCTCGAGGCGCGTGCGAAGCAGGGATTGGCCGCCCTCGCATCGAAGAACTGGCAAGCGCGGCGCAAGCCGCTGGTCGAGCAGATTTCGAAACACGCCAACACCTCGCCGATCGACCCCGACTGGCTGGCATTGCAGGTGGTCGAGGCGATGCCCGAAAACGCGATCCTGGTCGATGAGGGACTGACCTCATCGCGCCAGATCATCGCGCTGCGTCCGCACCGCGACCGCTACGGCTATCACGCGCTGGCCTCGGGCGGCATCGGTTGGGGACTGCCGGCGTCCGTCGGCGTCAGCCTCGCCAACCCGGACCGGCCCGTCGTGTGTTACTCCGGCGACGGCAGCTCGATGTATTCGATCCAGTCGCTGTGGACGGCCGCCAACCACAAGCTGCCGCTGACCTTCGTGATCGTCAACAATGGCGGCTATCGCATCATCAAGCAGCGGCTGCTCGCCTTCCACGGCGACGATCACTATGTCGGCATGGATTTCACCGATCCGCCGGTTGATTTCACGGGCATGGCGAAATCGCTGGGGCTTGAGGCGACGAAGGTGACCGATCCTTCGCAGCTCAAGTCAGTACTGTCATCCGCCTTCAGCCGCCCCGGCGCCAAGCTGATCGAGGTGATGGTGAGCAATTCGGTGAATTGATGCACGATTGACGATATCGGCCCGATCTATCTCCCGTCACCCTGGAGGAGGCCGCAACGCGGCCGTCTCGAAGGGCGACGGCCCGGGTGGTGGCCGCTCATCCTTCGAGGCTCGCTGCGCGAGCGCCTCAGGATGACGGAACCATGAGTGGGCGACTACTCCGCCGCTCTCGCCGCCGCATGCGGACGATAGCGGCTCGCCGGATGCGTCTCGGTCAGCCGCGCGCGCCCCGCGCCGAACAGCTTCTCCCGCAGCGTCCCCTCGGCATAAGCTTCCTTGTAGCGCCCGCGCCGGGTCAGTTCGGGCACCAGCATGTCGGCGATATCCTCGAAATCGCCGGGCGAGGTGGCAAAGGCAACGTTGAGGCCGTCGACGTCGGTCTGCTCGAACCAGGCTTCGATATCGTCGGCGACCTTGTCGGGCGTACCGACCACGACCGGCCCGGCGCCGCCGATGCCGACGTGCTCGACGACTTCGCGCACGGTCCAGACCCGGTCCGGATCGGCGCGGGTGACATTATCAAGCGCGGTGCGGCCGGCGTCGTTCTGGACGTGGCGCACCTCCTGGTCGAGGTCGTAGCTTGAGAAATCGACGCCGGTCCAGCCCGACATCAGCGCCAGCGCGCCCTCGGGGTTGATGTGGCGGCGATAGTCGGCGTATTTCGCCTTCGCCTCGGCCTCGGTGCGGCCGAGAATAATGGTCATCATGCTGAACATCAGGATTTCAGCCGGGTTGCGGCCGATCTCCTTGGCAGCCGCCCGGATCGCCGCCACGCGGGGCCCGATGATCTTGGCCGACGGGCCCGACATGAACACGCATTCGGCGTGCCGGGCCGCGAATTGCCGTCCGCGCGGCGAGGTGCCCGCTTGATAAAGCACCGGCGTGCGTTGCGGCGACGGCTCGCTCAGGTGGATCGCATTGAGCCTGTAGTTATTGCCCTCATGCTGGATACGATGCACCTTCGACGGATCGGCAAACACCCCGCGCGCGCGGTCGCGCAGCACGGCCTCGTCCTCCCAGCTTCCTTCCCAGAGCTTGTAGACCAGCTCCATATATTCATCCGCGATATCGTAGCGGTCGTCATGCGCGGTCTGCTTGTCCTTGCCGGCGCCGCGGGCGGCGCTGTCGAGATAGCCGGTCACCACGTTCCAGCCGATCCGGCCCTCGGTGAGGTGATCGAGCGTCGACATCCTTCTGGCAAACGGGTAGGGCGGCTCGAACGACAGATTGCTGGTGACGCCGAAGCCGAGATTTTTGGTCACCGTGGCCATCGCCGGAATCAGCATCAGCGGTTCGTTGGCCGGCGTCTGCGCCGCATTGCGCAGTGCCGCGTCCGGGCTGTTGCCGAACACATCGTAGACGCCGAGTACGTCGGCGAGAAACAGCCCGTCGAACCGCCCGCGCTCCAGCGTCTTCGCGAGATCGAGCCAATAGGGCAGCCGATTGTATTCGAGCGTGCGGTCGCGCGGATGGGTCCAGAGCCCGGGCGATTGATGCGCCACGCAGTTCATGGCGAAGGCGTTGAGCCGGATTTGTTTTTTCATGACGCGAAGATCCCGGACGTGCGCAGAGTTCCCTCCGCATTCGTCCGATCGAACGCCGGGCTGCTGCTTGAAATTGTTGCATCCTCACCGGCTTTGGCAAGGCCAATTCGGCAGGCCGCGCCACTTCCAGTGCACGACTTATCCCGATACGTTACCGCACCACAGGTGAGCGAGTAAGAAAGGAAATAAATATGGCGACGAGAGCCGACGCGATTGCGAGGGCACGCGAGCATCTCCATTCCGGCACGTTTCTCCGCGAACTCGGCCGCAGGGTTGCCTATCGGACCGAAAGCCAGAATCCTGGCGGCGGCGAAGCGCTTCGCGCCTATCTCGTGGACGACCTTCAGCCGGCATTTGCAGAGCTCGAGTTCACCACCCGATTGATTGAATCGCCGACGGGCAAGGGGCCTTACCTGCTGGCCGACTATCGCGAGGATGCCTCGCTGCCGACCGTCCTCACCTATGGCCATGGCGACGTGGTCGACGGCATGGCCGGCGAATGGCGGGACAACCTCGATCCCTGGCAGACCACGACCAAGGGCGATCGCGTCTATGGCCGTGGCACGGCGGACAATAAAGGGCAGCACAGCATCAACATGGCGGCGCTGCGTGCGGTGCGCGAGGCGCGTGGCGGCAAGCTCGGGTTCAATGCCAAATTCATCATCGAGACCGGCGAGGAGATCGGCTCGCCCGATTTGCTGCAGGTGTGCGAGTCCCTGCGCAGCGAATTGGCCGCCGATCTGTTTCTGGCGTCCGATGGGCCGCGGCTCTCCGCCGAGCGGCCCACCATCTTCCTCGGCTGTCGCGGCGGATTGCGCATTCATCTTGACGTGAACCTGCGCGACGGCGGACATCATTCCGGCAATTGGGGCGGCGTGCTCGCCAATCCCGCGACGATTCTGGCGAGCGCCATTGCCTCGCTCGTCGATGGCAAGGGGCGCCTGCGGCTTGAACAGTTGAAGCCGCCGCCAATATCGAACCGGATCCGCGCGGCGCTTGCGAACGTGAAGGTCGAGCCGACCGCCGACGAGCCGGCGCTCTCGCCCGACTGGGGCGAAGAGGGCCTGTCTGCAGCCGAGCGGCTCTATGCCTGGAACACGCTGGAAGTGCTGGCGATGTCGTCGGGCAATATCGACAACCCGGCCAATGCGATTCCGGGACAGGCGCGCGCAGTCCTGCAGCTTCGCTTCGTCGTCGGCACAAAAATCGACGAAGCTGTCAACGCGGTGCGCGCGCATCTGCACTCAAACGGTTTTCCGATGGTCGAGGTCACTGCGACCCAAAGCTTTGTGGCGTCGCGAACCGATTTCGACAGCCCTTGGGTGAACTGGACAGCGGAGTCGATCCGGCAGACCACCGGCAAAGCGCCCGCGATCCTGCCGAGTTTCGGCGGCTCGCTGCCCAACAACGTGTTTGCCGAGGGGCTGGGCCTGCCCACGATCTGGGTGCCGCATTCCTATCCCGGCTGCTCGCAGCATGCGCCGGACGAACACATTCTGCTGCCGGTAACGGAAGAAGCGCTCGCCATCATGGCCGGCCTGTTCTGGGATCTCGGCGAGATGCCGCGCCCCTCGTAGCCGGCGGGCGGGGTTCGTCTGGCGGAATATCTGCAGCTCAAGAGAGCAAAGGGAGTATCTTTAAAGGTACAAAATTCGCAGAAAGTCTCGCCACACGAAATTATGCCCTGTCGCGTGCGCTCCAGCCTCACTAGGATCGAGGGAAGGGCGGAGACCACGGCGATGAACGACAACCTGTTCGGATTCCACTCTACCATGCGCGAGGGCCGTGCGGCATGAACGCATCCTCGGTCAAGAAGAAACCGTTGCCGTCCGTCGTCGGGCAGCCCGACAAGTTCAATGCCATTCAGAAAGTATGCGCGATCCTGCGCGCGCTGGCGCAGAGTTCGCCGTTGCGGCTGACCGAGATTGCCGACGCGACCTCCTTGAACAAGGCGACGACGCTGCGCATCCTCGGTTCGCTGATCGAGGAAGGCTTTGTCACCCGCGTGACCGGTGCGAAGACCTATGAGCTCGGGCAGGAGGCGCGGGTGATGGCGGTCGGCGCGCGCCGCACGGTCGACATTGCCGAACTGGCGCAGCCGAGTCTGTTGCGCCTTTCCGAGCGTTCCGCCGATACCGCGCTGCTGTCGGTGCGCAGCGGCGTCGAGGCTTTGTATCTGGCGCGCTCGGTCGGCAGCCATCCGCTGCAGCCGAACTATCTGCAGATCGGCAGCCGGCGGCCGCTCGGCGTTGGCGCGGGCAGCCTCGCGCTGATGGTGTGGCTGCCCGATGCCGAGATCGACGCGATCATCGAGATCATCATGCCGCGGCTGGCGAAATCGCCGCGCATCACGCCGAAATATCTGCGCGAGCGCATCGTTGCGGCGCGCAGGCACGGCCATACCGTTGTGCTCGACGCCGCCTATCCCGGCATGGGTGGGGTCGGCGTGCCCGTTCGCGACGACACCGGGCAGGTGATCGCGGCCTTGAGCGTCGGCGCGTCCAGCGACCGCATCCGCCGGCGCGAGACCGAACTTGCCGAGATGCTGAAAAAGGAATCGCTGATTCTGTCGCGCGCGATCGCGCAGCCGGCGAAGCCGAGCCCGCTCAAGATCATCAAGGCGGGTTAGCGCTACACCTCTTCGTCCAGCGCGACCATCTCGCGCTTCCTGCGCAGTGCCGGCAGCAGCGGTGCGACAAGCAACACCACCGCCAGCGCCAGGCAGACGGCCGAGATCGGCCGCTGCACGAAGGTCATGAGATCGCCCTGCGACAGAATCAGCGACTTGCGCAGATTATTCTCCAGCATCGGCCCCAGCACGAAGGCCAGCACCAGCGGCGCCGGCTCATAGCCGAGCTTGCGCATGAAATAGCCGATCACGCCGAACGCGATCATTACATAGACGTCGAACACATTGTTGCTGGAGCAATAGACGCCGATGATGGTGAACAGGATGATCAGCGGGAACAGGATGTTGTAGGGCAGCTTGAGCAGCTGAACCCACATGCCGATCATCGGCAGATTGAGCACCAGCAGCATCAGGTTGCCGATATACATGCTGGCGACGATGCCCCAGAACAGGCCGGGATTCTGCGTGATCATCAACGGGCCGGGTTGCAGCCCGTGAATGACGAAGGCTCCCAGCAGCAGCGCCATCACCACATTCGGCGGAATGCCGAGCGTCATCAGCGGAATGAAGGCGCCGCCGGCCGCGGCGTTGTTGGCGGCTTCAGGACCCGCGACGCCCTCGATCGCGCCCTTGCCGAAGCGTTCGGGCGTCCGGGATAGCCGCTTCTCAAGCGCATAGGACGCGAACGACGAGATTACGGCGCCGCCGCCGGGAAGAATCCCGAGAAAGAAACCGAGCACGGTTCCGCGCGTGACCGGTCCGGCGCTGGCCTTCAGGTCCGCCCTGCTGGGCAATAACTGCGTGATTTTGGCGTTGATGATGTCGCGCTTGATGACGTGCTCGGTGTTGAGCAGCACTTCAGCGACGCCGAACAGGCCCATCACAACAGGAACGAGGCCGATGCCGTCGATCAGTTCGAGGCGGCCGAAGGTCAAGCGCGGTTGCGCGGTGATGCTGTCGAGCCCGATCACGCCGAGCACGACGCCAATGCAGGCCATCAGTAGCGCCTTCGCCATCGAGCCCTGCGTCAGGAACGTCAAAACGACGAGACCGAGAACCATCAGACTGAAATATTCGGCCGGCCCGAACGCAATCGCGACGCTTGCGAGCCGGGGCGCCACCAGCATCAGCGCGACCAGGGCGAAGGTGCCGGCGAAGAACGAGCCGAACGCGGCGATGCCGAGCGCCGGACCGGCGCGGCCCTGCTTGGCCATCTGGTGGCCGTCGATACAGGTGACGACGGAAGCGGCTTCGCCCGGAATGTTGACCAGGATCGAGGTGGTCGAACCGCCATACATCGAGCCGTAGTAGATGCCGGCCATCATGATGATGCCGGATTCCGGCGTTCCCGACAGCGTTATCGGCAGCAGGAGCGACATCGCCGAGATCGGGCCGATGCCGGGCAGCACGCCGACCAGTGTGCCGATGAAGACGCCGATGAAGCAGTAGACCAGGTTGATGGGTTGAAGGGCGACGCCGAAGCCATGCGCGACATTGATGAGGGTGTCCATGGTGCGGTCAGCCGATTTCGAAGATGCCCGAAGGCAACTGGATCAGGAGCAGGCGTTTGAGGATCCACCACATGCAGAGCGGAACCAGCAGCGCAATCGGAATGGCGAGCTGCCATCGCACCGGATCGACCAGGCGCAACAGCAGCAGCATCAACGGAATCGAGGACAGCAGAAACCCGAGCGAATTGAGGGCGAATGAAAAGGCGATGAGACAGGCGATCACCAGCGGCGGCTTGGTCCAGCGCGTGTTCTCCCATCGCGAACCGAAGGTCGGCCCGCCCTCGGTCAATGCCGCGACGATGATCGCGGTGGCGAATAGGCACATCAGGATGCCGGCATAAAACAGCACGAAACCGGCGCCCGGATCGTTGACGGTGCCGAGCTTCAGCTTGAGCCCGGACCAGACGACAAATCCGCCAAGTGCGAGCCCGATCAGCCCGCCCCACAATTCGGAATTGTTCAAGCGCAACTTGACATTGGATTGATCGCTCATGTGCTAACACTCTCAGATCACCGTCACCCTGAGGCGGCGGAGCGCAGCGTAGCCCTCGAAGGGGCGACGGTGCCCGTGTCCATCCTTCGAGGCGCGCAAGAGCGCGCACCTCAGGATGACGTCATCGCTCGCGGCAAGTCTCAGTTCGTCTTTTTCGCCAGTCCGAGCCTGTCGATCACCTTGCGCTCGGACTCGGTGACCTCGACGACGAATTTCTTGTAGTCCTCGGTATTCTTGTAGTTCGGCACCATGTCGAATTTGGCAAGCGTGGCGATCACGGCGGGGTCGTCGAGCGCCTTCTTGAAGGCGTCGTGCAGCTTGGCGACGATTTTCGGGTCCATGCCCTTCGGACCGGCGATGCCGAACGGGGAATCATAGACCATGGGATAGCCGAGCTCCTTCAGCGTCGGCACGTCGGGATAATTCGGCGAGCGTGCCGAGGTCCACACCATCAGCAGCCGCAGCTTGCCGGCGTCGACCAGCGGCCGCCAACCCGTCGAATCCGCCTGCAGCATGGTGTGCCGGCCGAGCACCGCGGCGTTGGTTTCCGCGCCGCCCTTGAACGGCACCTGCGTCAGCTTGATGCCGGCCATGGCGGCGATCTGCTCCATGCCGATATGCAGCGACGTCCCGGCGCCCGGCGTGGCGTAAGTCACCTTGCCGGGATTCTGCTTGGCGTAATCGACCACATCCTTCCAGGTCTTGAATTGCGATTCGGCACTGGTGGTCACGCCGAAGGTGTAGCCGGTCAGGTGAATGATGTAGGTGAAGTCCCTGTCGGGATTCCAGGAGACTTCCTGCATCAGCGGCAGGCGGAACACCGTGATCGGAATCTGCGCGAGGGTATAGCCATCGGGCTTGGCGCCTGCCGCCATGGTGGCCGGGCCGACCGTGCCGCTGCCGCCGGCCTTGTTGTCGATGGCGATCGGCTGGCCGAGCACTTTCGACGCGCTCTCGGCAATCGCGCGCATTGAGATGTCGGTCGAGCCGCCTGCCGGCCACGGGACGATCAGGGTGATCGGCTTGGTCGGATATTCCTGCGCGCCGGCGGCTGCGGATATCAGCGTGACGGCGGCAGCAATAGCGATCGACAAACGGCTACGTCTCGACATATCAACACTCCCTGGCGGCCATCATTGATGGGAAGGCGCGCTTGTTTTCTTTCCTGGGTCCAATCTTCCCCGAAATCGCCTGAGAAGAAAAGCCTATTGACCGCACAGGCCCGCGCAATCGGCTGGAAACGACACGTGCGACAATTGGTCTGCGTTGGCATCCCGAGACGCGGAATTTAACCGCCGGTACATCCACGGGATGATCAGGCCGACCGAGATCGATCGGACACGCCGGTTCCATTTCGCTGGCGATTGCCAGGCAACGGCGGCCGCCATTCATGCGGCACGGCGCAGCGCAAACGCTCCAGCCTCGGCGGCCGATGGCTTGCGATCGATCATGTCCGCCGTCAGCCGCGCGCTGCCGCAGGCGAGCGTCCAGCCCAGCATGCCGTGTCCTGAATTGATGAACAGCCCGTCGAGAGGCGACCAGCCGATGATCGGGCGGCTGTCGGGCGTTCATGGGACGAAGCCCGCACCAGGGCACGACGTCGCCGGCGGCGTCTATCCCAAGTAATTAATTCCGCCGAGGCGCGGCGCAGGATATCGATGCGTCCTGCGTCGATCCGTATCATCGCTTTCAAGATCGGCGATCCCCGCGACCCTGATGGCCGTCCGCCCGTCGCGCGCGCGGTGCGAATACCAGCTTGCGCTCCATATCCGTGATGCTGTGCCTGATCACGTGCGCATCGAGCCGGGGCAGGGTTATGCTGTAGCCCGACGTGCTACACGGGATGGCGCTCAGCGGCCGGGGCGTCGCCTGGCTGACCGAGGGTACCGTGACGGCGGCTTCCGGCCGCAAGGGACCCCGATCGGTGGCGACAAATGGGCGCTTCCTTTATCCTTAGTCGCATACAGGGACCGTATGAATAGCCAGCGGCCACTAAATCTGTTTTGGTCCGAATTGTGCAGGTATAGTGCCGGGCACGCCGGGGGCGGTCTTGAAAGGACTGGTTCGAGACCGCCGGCGAAACCACCTGGCAGGTTATTTCGTAAGCTACCTGGCAAGTCGTCGAGTTCGGTTGGATGAGCAATCATCTGCAACCTTTTAAGGGAGAAGTTACGTGAAACATGGTCAGATTATCGGCTATCTGCTCGCCGGCGTCCTGTGCGCCGGGCCGGCGATGGCGCAAGAACTCACGGGGACGCTGAAGAACATCAAGGATACCGGCGCCATCACGCTCGGCTTCCGCGATTCCTCGATTCCGTTCTCCTATCTCGACGACAACCAGAAGCCGATCGGCTACGCCATGGACATCTGCTACAAGATCGTCGATGCCGTGAAGAAAGAGCTCAAGCTCGACAAGCTCGAGGTCAAGCTCAACCCCGTGACCTCGTCGACCCGCATCCCGCTGCTCGCCAACGGCACGATCGATCTCGAATGCGGCTCGACCACCAACAATGTCGAGCGCCAGAAGCAGATCGCCTACACCAACACCCACTTCCTGACCGCGAGCCGCTACGTCACCAAGAAGGCGAGCAAGATCAATTCGATCGACGACCTCAAGGGCAAGTCGGTGGTCTCCACCGCCGGCACCACCAACATCAAGCAGCTCACCGAGGTCAACGCGGCGCGTAATCTCAGCATCAACATCATTCCGGCCAAGGATCACGCCGAGGCGTTCCTGATGGTCGAGACCGACCGTGCGGTGGCCTTCGTGATGGACGATATCCTGCTGGCCAGCCTGGTCGCCGGGTCGAAGGCTCCGGGCGACTACGTCATCTCCAAGGATGCGTTCTCCAAGCCCGAGCCCTACGGCATCATGCTGCGCAAGGACGATCCGGCCTTCAAGAAGGTGGTCGATGCCGCAACCGCGGCGCTCTATACCGGCGGCGAGGCGCAAAAGATCTACGACAAATGGTTCACGCAGAAGATCCCGCCCAAGGGATTGAACCTCAACGTGCCGATCGGTGCCGAGCTGAAGAACGAGTTCGCCAAGCCGTCGGACTCGCCGGATCCGGATTCGTACAAGTAGCTATATGTGGATCCTCATGGTGAAGAGGCGCCTTGGCGCCGTCTAGAACCATGAGGCCACGGTGGTGGCCTTCATCCTTCGAGACGCGGCGGAGACGCCGCTCCTCAGGATGAGGGTGATAGCTGGTCTGGCCATTTTGTAGGAAGAATGGCCAGACATTTGCATGGGTGTGGTGGCAAGATTAGTTGGCGGCGTTTTCGGGCGGGACCTTCGTGAACTACAACTGGAACTGGCACATCTTCTTCGAGCCGAACCCGACCGGGGCCGGCACCTATCTCGACATGCTGTTGTCGGGATTGGTGCTGACGATCAAGACCGCGCTTCTGGCCTGGGTCATCGCACTGATCTTCGGCACGATCATCGGTATCTTGCGCACGCTACCGTCGAGGACGGCGTCCTGGATCGGCTTCGGCTACGTCGAATTCTTCCGCAACATGCCGCTGCTCGTGCAGTTGTTTCTCTGGTTCTTCGTGCTGCCCGAACTGTTGCCGCGCGCCGCAGGGCTGTGGATGAAGCAGCTCCCCAACGCGCCATTCTGGACGGCGGCGATCGGGGTGGGACTGTTCATGTCGGCCCGCGTCGCCGTGCAGCTCGCCGCCGGCATTGCCTCGCTGCCGCGCGGTCAGAAGCAGGCAGCGACCGCGCTCGGCCTGACGACGGCGCAAGGCTATCGCTACGTGCTGCTGCCGATGGCATTCCGCATCATCTTGCCGCCGCTGACTTCGGAATTTCTCAACACCATCAAGAATACCTCGGTCGCGATCACCATCGGCCTGATCGAACTGACCGGCCAGGCGCGGGCGATGCAGGAGTTCTCCTTTCAGGTGTTCGAGGCCTTCACCGCCGCGACCGTGATGTATCTCCTGATCAACATCGTCGTCGTCACCGGCATGCGTTTCCTCGAACGCGGCCTGGCGATCCCCGGCTACATCACCGGGAAATAGCGATGTTCGACAACCTCGATTTTGACGTCATCCGCCGCTCGCTTCCCTACCTGTTTCTCGACGGCATGACGTTCACGCTGATGTTGACGGGGCTGTCGGCGCTCGGCGGCCTTGTTTTCGGCACGCTGATCGCGCTGATGCGGCTGTCCAGCTACAAACTGCTCGGCCGCATCGCCGGGCTTTATGTCGACTTCATGCGCTCGCTGCCGCTGGTGCTGGTGATCTTCTGGTTCTACTTCCTGGTGCCCTATATCGGTCAGTGGCTGACGGGCGCGTCGCGGCCGATACGGGTCGGCGCATTCACCTCTTCGCTCGTCACCTTCATCATGTTCGAGGCGGCGTATTTCTCCGAAATCATGCGCGCCGGTATCCAGTCCATTTCCAAGGGACAGCCGGCGGCCGCAAGTGCGCTCGGCCTGACCTACAGCCAGTCCATGCGCTATATCGTGCTGCCGCAGGCATTCCGGAACATGCTGCCGGTGCTGCTAACGCAGACCATCGTGCTGTTCCAGGACACCTCGCTGGTCTATGTGCTGTCGATCCCGGATTTCCTCGGCGCGGCCAGCAAGGTGGCGCAGCGCGATGGGCGGCTGGTCGAGATGTATCTGTTCGCGGCCGCGGTTTATTTCGCGATTTCCTGTTTCGCGTCCTACGGCGTCAGGCGCCTGCAGGCACGCATTGCTATTGTTCGCTAGCGAGGGCGCATGATCGAAATCAGCCACGTCAACAAATGGTACGGGCCGATCTTCCAGGTGTTGAAGGACTGCACTACCAACGTCGCCAAGGGCGAAGTCGTGGTGGTGTGCGGCCCGTCAGGTTCGGGAAAATCGACGCTGATCAAATGCGTCAACGCGCTGGAGCCGTTTCAGGAAGGCCAGATCATCCTTGACGGCATCAAGGTCAATGATCCCAAGACCGATTTGCCGAAGCTGCGGGCACGCGTCGGCATGGTGTTCCAGCATTTCGAGCTGTTTCCGCACTTGCGGATCATCGAGAATTTGTGCCTGGCGCAGGAGAAGGTGCTGGGGCGCTCGCATGACGAAGCCATGGCCAAGGGCGACAAGCTGCTCGAACGCGTCGGGTTGACGGCGCATGCGAGCAAATACCCGGCCGAACTGTCCGGCGGGCAGCAGCAGCGCGTCGCGATCGCACGGGCGCTGGCGATGGACCCGATCGCGATGCTGTTCGACGAGCCGACGTCGGCGCTCGATCCCGAAATGATCAGCGAGGTGCTCGACGTCATGGTCGATCTCGCCCACGAGGGCATGACCATGATGGTCGTCACCCACGAGATGGGCTTTGCCAGCAAGGTGGCGCATCGCGTCATCTTCATGGACAAGGGCGAGATCGTCGAGGATGCGCTGAAGACGGATTTCTTCGGCAGCCCCGCAGCGAACGGGCGCAGAAGTTCTTGTCGAAGATTCTCTCGCATTAGGCGCGCAGGGCAACGCCGTCATTGCGAGCGAAGCGACGAAGCAATCCATGGTGCGGCACGCGGAGGAATGGATTGCTTCGTCGCTGCGCTCCTCGCAATGACGGTGGTGGCTGTTTCGTCCCCCGGAAGGGTTCCTCGCCATTAACAAATTGCCTATAACGTCCACCGCACCGGCTTCGCTACCCCCAGGGAGACTCCATTTTGGAACAGATCGCTTACGTCAACGGCTCGTTCGTGCCCCTTCAGAGGCCAAGGTCTCGGTCCTCGACCGCGGCTTCCTGTTTGCCGATGGCATCTACGAGGTAGCCGCCGTGCTGGACGGAAAGCTGATCGACAACGCCCGCATCTGGCGCGGCTGGAGCGCTCGGTCGGCGAGATATCGCTGCCCTGCCAGAAAGCGTCGAGCGCATCCAGGAAATTCAGAAGGAGCTCGTGGAGCGTAACAACCTCGTCAACGGCATGGTCTATCTGGAGGTGACGCGCGGCGCTGACACCGGGCGCGATTTCGCGTTTCCCAAGAACGTCAAGCCGACGTTGATCATGTTCACTTCCGTCAAGGACATCGTCAACGCGCCGTCGGCCACGACCGGGATCAACGTGATCACGGTGCCTGACCTGCGCTGGACCCGGCGCGACATCAAGAGCGTGGCGCTGCTGGCGCAGGTGCTTGCCAAGCAGGCCGCGGCGGAAGCCGGCGCCGGCGAGGCCTGGATGATCGAAGACGGCAAGGTGACCGAGGGCGGATCGTCATCCTGCTTCATCCTGACCCAGGACGACGTCATCGTGACGCGACAGAACGGCAGCGCGATTCTGCCGGGCTGTACCCGTAAAGCGGTGGTCGCGTTGGCGGAAGAACGGCAGCTTCGCGTCGAGGAGCGGGCGTTTTCGGTCGAGGAAGCGCTGGCCGCCAAGGAAGCCTTCATCACTAGCGCCACGGTGTTCGTGCAGGCGGTGGTGTCGATCGACGGCAAGAAGGTCGCCAACGGCAAGCCCGGCCCGATGACCAACCGGTTGCGCGAGATCTATGTCGAGTTCGCCAAGGCGACGGCGGTTTAGCGCGGCGTGACGTCGTCGCCCGGCTTGACCGGGCGATCCAGTATTCCAGAGACGGTTGTGCTTGAACCGAAAAAGCCGCGGCGTACTGGATGCCCCGCTTGAAGCGGGGCATGACAGTGAAGCGTGAAGCTACGCCACCGCCGCCTTCGCCTTGACCGGATGAATCGCCCGGAAGGAGATCGCGATCCTGTTCCAGGCATTGATGGCCCCGATCAGCATGGTCAAATTGACCGTCTCCGCTTCCGAGAAGTGGGCGCGCACGCCTTCGTAGAGATCGTCAGGGGCATGCGTATCGGCGATCAGCGTCACTGCGTCGGTCCACGCCAGCGCGGCGCGTTCGCGGTCGGTATAGAGCGGCGACTCGCGCCAGGCGCTCAGCATGTAAAGCCGCTGCTCGGTCTCGCCCAGCTTGCGGGCGTCCTGGGTGTGCATGTTGATGCAATACGCGCAGCCGTTGATCTGCGAGGCGCGCGTCTTGACCAGCTCGATCAACGACTTCTCAAGGCCGGAGGCCTGGATCTGGGCTTCGAGTGCTATAAGCGCTTTGATGGTATCAGGGGCGGCCTGATAGTAATTCATCCGGGGCTTCATGCTCGTTCTCCTCTCTGGACGTTTTCAATTTGAACGATTGCTTCAGTGTATCCCATCTGGATCGATGCGTTTCGATACAATAAGATCGTTACATGAAATGGGAAAGCCGGGGGCTGTTTCCGCGCAAGTCAGCGTCACGAAACCCTCTGCGCGACGCTACTGGGTGCGATAGCCATCCTGGTTGCGGTGACGGCTCCTCTCCCGGCCGGCGCCTTCCGGCCGCCGCGAGCACTGGACTGGTTGAAAGAGATGAAATGCTGTGCAAGACCGAAGGAAGCGATCGGGTCAGAACGACCGCCGCACGTCTGGTCGCGCTCGACCGTACGCGCACGTTCATCACGCTATTGGTGCTGATCCATCACTCCGCCGTCAACTATACCCATTTCGGCAACGGCGACAAAATGCGCTGGCTCGGGTTCGACCTCGTTGTGCTGTTCAACGACAGCTTCTTCATGGCCTGCATGTTCCTGATCTCGGGCCTGTTCGTCCATGGCAGCCTGACCCGCAGGGGGGCGTCAAACTTTCTGCAAGGGCGCGCGTGGCGGCTCGGCATTCCCTTTCTGGTCTCGATCTTCGTGCTGATGCCGATTGCATATTATCCGACGTTCCCGCGATATCATCTGCCGGGAACCACGGATTTCAACTTCTTTCATTTCTGGTGGCGCACGCTCACTGTCGGCCCCCTGGCCCTCGGGTCCGGCATGGTTCCTGTGGGTGCTGCTGGCGCTCGATGTCGTGGCCGCCGCGCTGTGGGCGCTCGCCCCGCGCATGTCAAAAATGTTCGGCGGAATGATTGCTGCGCGAGCGGCCGTGGACGGCCTTCGGCGCCTTCCTGCTTGTCTCGGTCGCGGTGTATGTGCCGATGCGGCTGATCTTCGGCGATGCAAGCTGGCTGGAGCCAGGCGGCTACCCGCTGCCGATCCAGACCAGCCGGATCCTGCTCTATGCCGGCTATTTCCTTGTTGGCGTCGGTATCGGCGTGGTCAACCTTCGCGCCGGAATCCTCCGTGAGGATGGCGAGCTGGCGAAGCGCTGGCCGGTCTGGCTCGCGTATGCGCTGCTGTTCTATGGCGTGATCCTGTTGCTGGTCTATGGCCGCCACAACTGGATTGCGGATTTCGATCTGCCGGCGCTGTTGTGGCGAACCTTCTATGGCCTCGCCTTCGCGCTGTTCAGCGCGGCGATGGCGTTCGTCGTGCTGGCGGTGTCCCTGCGTCTCGCGTCCACCAGCATGCGCCTGCTCGATGCGATGCGGCCATCGGTCTACGGCATCTTTCTGACGCACTACATCTTCATCATCTGGCTGCAATACGCGGTCTACAACTACGCGTGGCCGGCATTCGTCAAGTTTGCCGTCGTGTTCATCAGCACGCTGGCGCTGAGCTGGGCGGTCACGCTGCTGTTGCGGAAAATTCCGGTTGTGGCGAGGATGATCTAGATCGACCCATGGCAGACGCTGGCGCCGAAGCGAAACCTACGCTGCGCCGCCTCAACCCTTCTCCACCACGAACCTGTTCCGCAATGTCCCGATGCCGGTGATGTCGATCTCGACGACGTCGCCGGCCTTGAGGTTGGGCGAAGTGCCGTCGGTGCCCATCCAGATCACGTCGCCCGGCCACAGCGTAAAATATTTGGTCAGTTCGACGATGAACGGCACGATGCCGAAGATCATGTCATTGGTTCGGAAGCGGCCGGTTTCCTTGCCGTTGACCCGGATCGCGGTTTCCATCTTGTCGAGATCGACATCGGTTTCGATCCAGGGACCCATCGGCTTGAAGGTATCGGCGTTTTTCGATCGCCACAGGCCGCGATCGGCCTTCTGCCAGGTGCGCTCGCTGACGTCGTTGCCGATGGTGTAGCCGAATACGCAGGACATCGCGTTGGCCTCGGTGAGGTGCTTTGCCTTCTTGCCGATGACGACCACCAGTTCGCCCTCGTAGTGGATCTTCTCGGTCGCGGTCGCCGGAATCACCACATCCTCGTCGTGGGCGATCAGCGCGTTCTGCGCGCGATAGCCGATTTCGGGCCGGTCGGGCACGTTAGGGCACCGTGCCGGCCTTGTCGGCGGCTTCCTTGAGATGCTTGAGGTAGTTGAGACCGACGCAATAGAAGGTGCGCGGCATCAGCGGCAGCTCGATCTTGACGTCCTTCAGCGCGCGGGATTGCGTCCCGCGCTGCCACTCGCCGAAGGGATCGCCATTGACGGCGATCACGCCCTCGCCCTCGACGATGCCCCAGGATGTCTTGCCGGCGGCGGTGAACTTAAGCCAACGCATGAAATGTCCTTTTTGTTTTTATTCGGCCGCGGCCTGCGGCCGGGTTTTCCAGGCGCCGGCGGCAGGGCGCTGCAGGCCGAGATTTTCGCGCAACGTCTTGCCGGCATAATCCTCGTGAAACAGGCCGCGGCGCTGCAATTCCGGCACCACATGCTTGACGAAATCGGCGTAGGAGCCGGGGACGATGGTGGCCGCGATGACAAAGCCGTCGCAGCCGCGCTCGACGAACATCTCTTCGAGCCTGTCCGCGATCTCCTTCGGCCCGCCGACGATCGCGTCCTGCACCTGGCCGCGACCGGAGAAGGTGACGAAGTCGCGCGCGCTGGGATTGGTCTTGCCGGAATTCTTGAGCACGCCGTCGCGAATGCCCAGGATGCCCTGCATGCTCCCAAGCTCTTCTTGATGTCAGCGGCTCATCGAGCGGCTTGGAGGCGAAGTCGTAGTTCAGCGCTTCCGCGAGCAGCGACAGCGCATCGATCTGCAGCGGCAGCTTGTTGATCACCGCCATCTTGTCCTCGGCTTCGGCCTTGGTCGCGCCGCAGACGGGTGTGGTGAGGTTGCAGATGAACATCTGGTCGGGATCGCGGCCGGCTTTCGCCGCTTCGGTACGGACAGCCGCATAGCCTTCCTTGGCGGCGGCCACGTTGCGCGCGGCGGTGAAAATCACCTCGCCCCATCGCCCCGCAAAGCGCTGGCCGCGGCCGGACGCGCCGGCCTGGATAATGACAGGATGGCCCTGCGCCGAACGCGGCACGGTGAACGGACCGCGCGACTTGAAGAATTGCCCGTTGTGATCAAGCCGCTTCACCTTCGCCGGATCGGCGAAACGTCCGCGCTTCTTGTCCATGATCAACGAACCGTCTTCCCAGGTGTCCCAATGGCCGAGCACGACTTCCATAAATTCGTCGGCGCGATCGTAGCGGAAGTCATGTTCGAGATGGGCGTCCTTGCCCATGTTGTGGGCCTCGCCGTCATTGAGCGAGGTGACGACGTTCCACCCCGCGCGTCCGCCCGACATCAAGTCGAGGGTGGCGAAACGGCGCGCGACATCGAACGGCTCGTAACTAGGTGGTCGAGCAGGTCGACCCCAGCCCGAGCTTCGTCGTGACTATCCCCATCGTGGTCAGCACGATTAGCGGGTCCATCTTCACGCAGCGGATGCCGTATTCGACGGTGTGGGCGTGGTCATTGCCGTAACGGTCCGGCATCGCCAGCCGGTCATCGAAGAACGCCATATGGAATTTGCCGGCTTCGAGAATCCGCGCGATCTCCTGATAGTAATCGGCCGACATCGAATCGTCGCGCGATTCCGGGTGGCGCCACGAACTCGGCAGATTGGTGCAGTTCTGCGCCTGCAGGAATCCCACCAGCGCCATTTGCCGTTTCATGTCGTTCTCCATGTGCGGATGGGACCGATTTTCATTTCAGATCGAGCTCGGCGGCCAGTCCGTGGTCGGCGGCGAGCGCCTTCAGCCTGTCCCAGGTAGCGTCCTCGATCTCGATGCCGTCGCGCCGGCGCTGTTGCTCACGGATATGTTCGATCTCGCCGGGATAGAAAACGCCGGATGAGCCTTCCGAGGGCGGCGTGGATTTGAGATAGCGAGCGAACTCGCCGACCTCCTTCTCGAAATCCTTCAGAGGGCGGAACGCGACGACGTTGAACACCGCCATGAAGCATCCGTCATTATGACGGCCGGTCGGCTCGACGCCAAAGCCGAGCCCGGTGAGCAGGCCGCACAGCACCTCGACCACCGCGGCCAGACCGCTTCCTTGTAGCCCTCGCTGCCGCCGAGCGGCAGCAGCGCGCCGCCCTTGCGATACTGGGTTGGGTCGGTGGTGTGCCGGCCCTCGGCGTCGATGATCCAGCCCTGTGGAATTTGTTCACCGCGCGCGACCGACAGCGCGATCTTGCCGGCCGCCACCGCCGAGGTCGCCATGTCCAGGTAGAACGGCGCCTCGAGATCCGATGGCACCGCGATCGAGATCGGGTTGGTGCCAAGCCGGGCTTCGCGCCCGCCGAACGGCGCGACGTGCTTCGGCGAACGGCCGGAATCGGCCGCGGCAATGCCGATCACGCCCGCTCGCATCGCCATCAGGGGATAGGCGGCGAGCCGCCCGACATGGCTCTGCCGGAACACCGTGCAGGCCGCCACATTGGCGGTCTTCGCCTTCTCGATCGTCAGCGCCATCGCCTTGGCGTTGACGTGAAAGCCGAACCCCCAATGGCCGTCGATCACGGTCGTGGTCGGGGATTCCTGAACAATGGTCCAGTTCGCGCCGGGCACGATATGGCCGGCCTTGATGCGATCGATGTAGGTCGGGATCGCGATCACCCCGTGCGAATCGTGGCCGGCGAGATTGGCGTTGACGCAGCCGACGGCAACCGCGCCGGCTTCCTCCTCCGATGCGCCGGCCGCCCTGAGCAGCGCCGAGCCGATGCGTGTGAGACGGTCGGCCTGAACGAACGGCATGGGATTTCCTCAGGGAATGCCCGCGCGAATGGCGGGTCTTGCTTGTTGTCGCAGCCCACATCGTCTCAAAGCGGTGAGGGGAGGGCAAGGGCAGAATGTCCTGATAGCCATGCTGCCGACACGGTCCTGGGTCATCGGGATTTCATCATTCGAAACGAATGAAGCTGCCGCGCAATCGTCCGTCGGCCCGGCCGGTGCCGCCGGTCGTATGGCTGACAAATCGTCAACGGGGCCGTAGTTCTTCGGAGAAACAGCGTCATCGTTGGTCGGTCATTTACTCTGAATCGGAACTTCCGGCCGCCAATAACGACCATTTAGGCCTCTCGCACGCATAAAATCGCGCGGGGGCAACTCTGACGTTGCCCGCAGGGGGCTTGGAGACGTTGAAGACCGATATCGCGCGGACATTCGCGGCGTTGAATGCCACCAACGAAGCGATTCTGTACGCAAATCAGCCGAAGAGCTTTACGAGAAAGTTTGCGAAGCCGCGCTTTCCAGCGGGGACTTCCTGGCCGCGGCTGTCTTCCTGTTGGAGCCGGAAACCAATCTCCTGCGCTTTGCCGCCGGCTGTGGCGATGACCTCGCGCGCCTGCGCAGCATCGATATTTCGATCGTGGCCAATACGCCCGAGGGCTCCGGCGTTTGCGGGCAAGCCTTTCGCGACCGGCAGGTATGCGTCAGCAACGATTTCCTGAACGATCCGCGTTCGCTGCCCTGGCGCGACGGCGCCAAGGCCGCCCAGGTGGGTGCGGCGGCAGCACTGCCGCTGACTTGCAATGGTCGCAGCGTCGGCGTTTTCCTCGTCACGGGGCGGGAAGCGCGATCGATCGACGGACAGATCGTCTCGATGTTGCAGCGCGTGTCGGCGAACGTTTCGTTTGCGCTCGATAATTTCGACCATGAGGCCGCGCGCAAGAACGGCGAACGTGCGATGCGGCGGCTGAACCGGATGTTCGGCGCCATCAGCGCGACCAACGAAGCCATTCTCCGCGCCAAGACTGAAGCGGATCTCTATCAACGCGTCTGCGACGCCGCGGTACACAGCGGAAAATCAGCCGCTACGCAAGTCCTGCTTGCGGAGCCCGGTTCGATCTGGCTGAAGCCGGTCGCGGGAACGGGTGAAATTTTCGAACACATGCCGCGGGCAAAGTACTCGATCGATCCAGACAATATCTATGGAAACGGCGTCTGCGGTAGGGCGTTCCGAACGCAGAAGCCTTGTATCAATAACGATATCCTCAATTCGGCGCAGGGGCAGCCGTGGCAGCAGGTTGCGCGCGAAGCGGGCGTGACTGCTTGCGTAGCAGTTCCCTTGATCAAATTCGGTGAGAGCGTCGGCGTGCTGATGTTCTTTGTCGGCATGCTGTGGGCGGCGGATGAAGAGGTCGTCGCGCTGATGGCGCGAATCGCCGAGAACGTATCGTTCGCGCTGGAAAATTTCGAACGCGCCAGTGAGAAGGCGAAGGCCGATGCCCAGAGGGAACGGCTGACGCGAATGCTGGCGGCGCTCAGCGCGACCAACGAGGCGATCGTTCGCGCAACGTCACGCGCCGAGCTGTTCGAATTGGTATGCGAAGCGGCGGCGAAGGGCGGACGGTTCAACTCGACCAGCATCCTCATGGCCAGGTCCGACTGCGACTTCACCGATATGGTCGCCGTGGCGGGGCCGACCGCCGACAACATGCGCCGGGTAAACGTATCGATCAACGCGGATGATCCGGAAGGACGCGGCCTCTGCGGCAACGCGTTCCGCTCCCGGCGAGCCTGCATTGCCAACGATCTGCGTGCGGACCCGCGGGGATCGGCGTTTCATCAATTCATTCACAGCGACGGCGCGATGGCGGGCGCAGCATTCCCGCTGCTCGTCTCCGGCCAGCCCGTTGGCGTGATGTTTTTCATCTCCTCCGAGAAGGACACGTTCACACCTGAATACGCTGAACTGCTGCAGCGGCTCACCGACAACGTGTCGTTCGCACTGGAGAACTTCGACCGTGCCGACGACAAGGCAAGGACCGAAGTCCAGAAGGAACGCCTGACGCGCATGCTGGCGGCGCTAAGCGCGACCAACGAGGCGATCATCCGCGCGACGTCGCGGGCGGAATTGTTCGAACTGGTGTGTGAGGCCGCGGCCAATGGTGGCAAGTTCACCTTGACCTCCATCACGTTGATGAAACCTGACAGCGACTATCTCGACGTTGTAGCTGCCGCCGGTCCGACTGCCGTCAGCGCGCGACTGGCAAAGATATCGGCCAATGAGGCGCACCCGGAGGGACGTGGGCTGTGCGGTCAGGCGATACGTTCGCAGCGGGCCTGCATCATCAACGATTACCTCGCTGATCCCTGCGCCGAGGCGTTTCACCATAGAGCGCGCCTTGACAGCACGAATTCCGGCGCCGCATTCCCCCTGTTTACGCAAGGAAGGGTGGTCGGCACGATGGCGTTCATGTCGCTCGAGAAAGATACGTTCACGCCAGAATTTGCCGAATTGTTGCAGCGGCTCGTCGACAACGTGTCCTTTGCGTTGGAGAATTTTGACCGCGCCGACGAAAAGACAAGGGCCGACGAACGGATCGAATACCTGGCGTCGCACGACAGCCTCACCAACCTGCCGAATCGCGAAATGTTCAACGGTATGCTGCGGCGTGCGATCGAGGCCGCCGAGCGCTATCGGCGGCATTTCGCGCTGCTGTTCATCGATCTCGACAGGTTCAAGGTCATCAACGATCTGCTGGGCCACGACGCCGGGGACAGGCTGCTGGTGGAGATCGCCGGCAGACTGCGGCGGGCGCTGCGTTCGAGCGATGTCGTGGCGCGGCTTGGCGGCGACGAGTTCGTGGTCATTCTGGAAGAGACTGCCGAGCGCCACGAGGTCGAGCGCATTTCCGGAGAGCTTCTATCCGTGCTCAGCCAGCCCCTGCAGTTGAGCGGCCACGAATGCCAGACCACGGCTTCGATCGGGATAGCGATGTATCCGCCCGACGGCACTGATATGCAGACGCTGACCAAGAATGCCGACATGGCGATGTACCTCGCCAAGGAAGATGGCAAGAATGGCTTCCGCTTCTTCACCAGGGAGATCAAGACGCAGTCGATCGAGCGCCTGACGCTGGAGAGCGCCTTGCGCCGCGCGCTGGAGCGCGACCAGTTTTCGCTGCACTATCAGCCCAAGATCGACATGATGAGTAGCCAGATCACCGGCGTCGAGGCGCTGTTGCGCTGGAATCATCCCGATCTCGGCAGCGTGTCGCCGGGACAATTCATTCCGCTTGCCGAGGAGACCGGGCTGATCGTTCCGATCGGCCGCTGGGTGCTCAAGGAAGCCTGCGCGCAGAACATGGCCTGGCAGCGGCGCGGCCTGCGGCCGGTGACGATGGCGGTGAACCTTTCGCCGCGTCAATTCGCCGACGCGCATCTATTGCATGACGTCGACGAGGCGCTGTTGGCGAGCGGCATGTCGCCGGTGCTGCTGCAGCTCGAAGTCACCGAAAGCATGGTGATGCGCAACGTGTCGCGGGCAATCAAGGTGCTCGACGCGATCCAGAGCCGCGGTATCCGGCTTGCGATCGACGATTTCGGAACCGGCTATTCGTCGATGTCGCTGATGAAGCATTTCCCGATCGATACGATCAAGATCGACCGCTCCTTCGTTCGCGACCTGCCTGTCGATACCGAGGACCAGGCCATTGCGCAGGCGATCATCAGCATGGGCAAGGCGCTCGGGATGACCGTAGTTGCCGAGGGCGTCGAAACCCTCGAGCAGCAGGCATTCCTGCGCAGCCATGCCTGCGACGAGATGCAGGGCTTCCTGTTTTCCAAACCGCTGCCGGCCAGGCAAATGGCCGATCTGCTGCGGGCCGCACCGGCGCTGGAATCGCCGCCGCTGCAACCTGATGCCGGATCAGGGTTGAAACGCGCTGTCGTCTGACGGTTGCGGGTGGAGCTCGCGAATGTCTTTCGCGTCCGTTATGTCTGTCTTGCGGGGAAAATCGGTGGGCCAGGGCAGGGAGGTCTGCCCCGCGAAAGCCGTGAGGAAGATTTCCGCACCCGCAGCACAAGTCGCATGTTCGGGCAGTCCGAGCTGCGCGCACCATTCAGCGGGCAAGGGCTGCGGCATGTTGCGCAACTCCATCGCCGGTCCCCACCACCACGCCGGAGCGGGCGACCGTTCCTCTTCCGGGACGGCGCGCCAACGCGCGTATTCGCCGATCATGCGTTCGAATTGCTGTGTCGCCGCCGGATGCATTCAATCTCCTGACATCCGATGATATCTGCATCCGCTGCGAGCGCAATGCATGTCAGCCGGCTATTGCCGACCGTGCTGCCAGTGCAAGGTTACATCCGCGCCCGATTTGTTGAGATGGACATGCTGGTCAACGTGATCGACCCATGACACCGGAATGAAGTGATGGTGCTGACCATCGGGCGAACTCTGCTTGGTCAGCTTGATCTTGTCGGGTCCTTCGAGATGGTCGACTTTTCCCACCGTCTTCTTGTCCGACGAAATGACGTCCATATGTTCCCGGATTTGTGAGGTATCAGCCATGTTTCATTCCCTCGAATGGTTGGGGATATGAAACGCGTCTCCCGTGAAATGGTTGCTGGGCCCTTCCCGCGTGTAGCCGACCAATGCGGCACGCGGACGACGCAACTGCAGCATGAAAAATTGGATTTACCCCGTGCGTGGTGGTGATAGGTTGCGCCCAATCAAAAGCACCGAGGGAGGACTTTCTTAATGAAGCGTTTGTCGATACTCGCGGCCGGTCTGCTGATGGGCGCCGCCGCTCTTCAATTTTCCAGCGTGGCATCCGGCCAGAGCGACGGCTGGGTGACGTTGGTCGACGATAAGAAGATGGGTGACTGGACCGAGGTCGGCAAAGCCAACTGGGCGATGAAGGACGGCGCACTGGTCGCCGACAAGATCACCGAGGGCAAGGATCCGTCCTATCTCGTCAGCAAGGAATCCTACAAGGATTTCCAGATCAAGGCCGAGTTCTGGGCCGATGACGATGCCAATAGCGGCATCTTCATTCGCTGCGACCAGTCGGCCAAGATCGATGCCAAGATCTGCTATGAGGTCAACATCTTCGACAAGCGGCCTGACCCGACCTACGGCACCGGCGCGATCGTCGATATCGCCAAGGTCGACCCGATGCCAAAGGCGGGCGGCAAATGGAACACTTACGAGATCACGGCCAAGGGCCCGAATCTCGTCGTCACGCTCAACGGGCAGAAGACCGTCGATGTGCAGGATTCAAAGCACGCCAGCGGCCCCTTCGCCCTGCAATACGGTTCGGGCGTGATCAAGTGGCGCAAGGTGCAGATCAAGCCTCTCTGATCGAGCGGCCATAATCAGGCGGCCGGCGGCAGCTCCGCTTGATCCAGGACAAGCTCACCCGCTTTTAGCGGGTGGGCTTTTCTGTGCCATGCCCACGCGGTGCGGATGATGGTCGCAAGATCGGAATGGGTGGGACGGAAGCCCAGCGTCCCGCGCGCGGCGGCGACGTCTGCAACCAGACAGGTCGGATCGCCCGGGCGGCGCGGCTTGACGACATGCGGAACTTCGCGGCCGGTCTCGGCGGCGATTGCTGCGAGGATCTCGCGCACCGAGAAGCCCCGGCCGGTGCCGAGATCCAAGGCGCCGCCGCGATGTCCCTGCAGTAGAAGTTCGAGCGCCAGAACATGGGCCGCCGCGAGGTCGGTGACGTGAATGTAGTCGCGGATCGCCGTGCCGTCGGGCGTGCCGTAATCGTCACCGAACACCGCAAACTCCGGCACGTATCCCTGCAGCGCCATCATCGCGCGCGGAATCAGATGAGTCTCGACCTCACGCAATTCGCCGATGCCACCCGCCGGATCGGCGCCGCTGGCGTTGAAATAGCGCAACGCGAAAGATCCGAGGCCGTAAGCCGTGCGATAATCCGTCAACACGCGCTCGATCATCCATTTCGAGGCGCCGTAGGGGTTGATCGGCGCGCAGGCGTAATCTTCACGCAATGCCGTGCTGTCGGCATTGCCATAGACCGCGCCGGTCGACGAAAACACCAGGCGGTTACAGCCGGCCTCGCGCATCGCCTCCAGCAGCGCCAGCGTGCCAGCGAGGTTGTTGACGTAATATTTCTGCGGGTCAGTGACCGACTCGCCGACCAGGCTCGATGCGGCGAAATGCATGACGGCCGCGATGTCATGATCGGCAAGAGCGCGCGCCAGCGTGGCCTTGTCCGCGATGTCGCCGACCACCAGCGCGCCTGCGACGAAGCTGCGGTGGCCCCTAGAGAAATTGTCGTAGATGACCGGCCGATAGCCGGCGGCGTCCAGCGCTCTGCAACAATGCGAGCCGATATAGCCCGCACCGCCGGTGACGAGTATGGCTGGACGGCCGCTCATCCCCTGGGCATCCGGTTGCTGTCCGACGGCTGGCTCCTGTTGAGCAACAAAAAGAGCGCGCGCGGATTGGTGGTCAGGTAACGCCAGAACAGGCGGCGTGGCTCCAGCCAGATACGCCAGGCCCATTCGAGGCTCGCCTGCTGCATCCAGCGCGGCGCCCGGTGCGGCTGCCGGACAGGAAATTGAACAATCCGCCTGATGTCTTGATGACGCCGACATTGAACAGATGCGGGGTGAATTCATCGACGAAAGCCTGCTCATAGGGAACGCCGAGCGCGATCCAGAGATAATCCGGCGCCAGGGCGTTGATTTCGTCGACCTTGGCGCGCAGCGCCTCTCCGCGGAAATAGCCGTGGGAGTGTCCGACGATCTTGAGGTCCGGATACAGTTTGCGAACGCGAGCGACGGCGGAGGTGTTCTCCGCTTCGTCCGCGCCGAACATATAGAAGGTCAAACCGGCGGCCTGCGCCTTGCGGGCGACGACGTGAAACAGGTCGGTGGTCGCGACGCGCTCGGGCAGCGGCGTCGGCGATTTGAGCCGCGACACGGTTACCAGCGGCTGGCCGTCGGCATTGATCAGATCGGCGGCGCGAAACAGCCGGTCGGTCATCGGCTCGGTCGAGCAGCGCGCCAGCACCTCGCCATTGGCCGAGGTCAGGTAAAGCGGACGCCGAACGCGGCGTTGCGGGAATACCATGTCGATCATGAAATTCGCGGTCTGCTCGAGATCGAGCACGGCGAGCCGCAGCCCGCCCAATGTGATGCGGGGTACGCCGGCCGTGGCCGTTCTCCCGACGGGATTTACGCGACGCTCACGCATACTGCTTGTCTCGCTGACGATTGACGGCCGTTGGGTTGAGTTCATCGAGGACAACGCCGACCAGCTTGCGCTCGGTCCCGCCGAGCGCTGCGATGATGTCTTCCATGCTGTCGTTGATGTCGAGGTGAACCGGGAGGATCGCGACGAGCCCCTCGGCGATGTCGAGCAGTTTGCGGTCGGCCGGGCTCCACGGCATGGCCGGCCCATCGAGGATCACCAGGTCGTAGCCGCCGGCAGAACGTGCATGCGCAATCGCCTTGCGGATGGCGTCGCCGGCCTTGGCGTCGGTGGCGCTGACGTCGGCCAGGATCGAAATTCCGTTGGCGGTCTGGATGGCGCGGGATGCCTTCGTGCCGATGCTGAGCCAGCCGAGGCGGCTGGGTTCGCCCCTGCTCAAATGGCTAACCTTGTTCGACAGCGCGCGTGACTTGTGGTCGGCATCGATCATCAGCACCCTGGCGCCGTCGCGCGCCGCGGCGAGCGCAATGTTCAGCGCGGCGATGCTGCGGTCCTGCTCTGGGCCTGCGCCGATCACGGCCATGACGGGCGCAGTGTCCTTGGCGGCGCGCTTGGCCAGCGTCGTGCGCATCTCGCGCATGGTGCTAAGGAACGCCATCAGCGGGAAACCGGCGCGCAGCGTCGGCCAGCCCAGCCGCGTAACGTCGGCGGTGCCGCCTGTTGCCAGGATACCACCGAGCGTGCGCATCACGTCGGATTCCTGCAGCCGCGCAATCAGCGGCTTCTCGATCAGGCTGATCGCGGGGTGCGGCACGGGTTCAACGGCGGGCGGCTGCTTCGCGGCCGCGGTGGTGGCGCGCTTCTCCGCGGCGGCCGGTGGCGCCGATTGATCCCGGGGCCGAACAGGGTTGACGCCCGGCGTCAACTGGTTGGCGGCGATGAACCAGGCGGAGGCGGCAAGCCCTCCAAAGAAGAAGCCGATCATCGCGAACAGGCTCATGGCGGGCGGGAAGGTGCGCCGCTGCGGCACGGTGGCCTCGCCGATGATGCGTGCGCTCGAGGTGTTCAGGCTCTCCTGTTCCTCGGTCTCGCGCGAGCGCTTGAGGAACGACTGATAGACGTCGCGGCTAGCTTCCACATCGCGCTCGAGTTCGCGCAGGCGTACCGAGGCCTGGCTCAACTGCACGCTCTGGCGCTTCTGGGTCTCCAGCGCCTTGTTGAGCGAAGCTTCATAGTCGCGGGCGCGGATCAGGTCGTTCTTCGCGGCTTGCGCGAAGCGCTCGACCTCTTCGTTGATGGTGCGGCGCAGATCCTGCGCTTGCTGTTCCGCCTGGCGCAGCGCGGGATGCCGTGGCCCCAATTCGCTCTGCAACTCGGCCTGGCGCTTCCGCGCTTCGGCATATTGGGCGCGCAGATTGGCGATCGTCTGCGACTGCAGCGCCTCGGGAATGGCGCCGGCATCGGTCGATGCCTTGCGGCTGGCTTCAATCTGGTCGTGCTTGGCTTGCGCATCGAGCGTCAGCGCCCGGGCCGCTGCGAGCCGCTGGTTGCTGGAGGAGAGCTGCTGGTCGCTGATGAGCGTGTCCTGGGTGCCGACGAAATTGTTCTGCGCCTTGTAGACCGCGAGCGTGTTTTCGGCGTTGCGAAGCCGTCCCTGCAATTCCTTCAGCCGGCCGGACAGGTCGGTGGTGGCGCGCCGGGCCGCTGCGGCCTGCGACTGCTTGGATTCGGCGAGATAGGCGTTGGAGATCGCGTTGGCGAGCATCGCCGCCTTGGCCGGCTCGTGCGACCAGACATCGATATCGACGATGAAGGTGCGGTCGGTTTTCTTGACGTTGATATGGCGATTGAGCGCTTCCAGCGCACTCATCTCAACAAGCTTCTTCTGTTCGGCTGTTGGGCGCATCTCGATCCCGAACAGGCCGAGCAACGATCCCAGGATACCCTTGGACTCACCGCCACCGAACTCGGGATCCTTCTCCAGACTGGTGTCGCGGATCGCCTGCAGCAGCACGTTGTTCGACGTGATCAGGCGCGCCTGGCTTTCGACCACCATCGCAAGACCTGACGTGTCCTGGGCGCGGGGCGTAAGTTCACGGTCGACCAGCTGCAGTTCGCGCGGGTCGACATAGAGCTGGGCGGTTGCCGTATACTTCGGAGTGAGGCTCTTGCCGATCGTGACCGCGACGCAGGCGCAGATCAGCGCCGCCGAGGCGATCGCAACCTTTCGCTGCCACAGCAGGTGAACCAGATCGAGCATGCTGAAGCCCGCCGGCACCGGCGCCGCGGCGCGCCCGGTGTCAGGCTTGGCCTGGTCTATCGGCTGGTCATAATTAAACATCGACCCCAGCTTCCATTCGAACTGCCGCACGCATCGGCTGAGGGGTTAGCCTTCGGGTCACGCCACGCGCGCCGGAGAAACGCGCAGAACAAACGCAACAGGAAAAATTAACCATACTCATTGAGGGACTATTCACGGAAATGGCAAACAAAGCGTTTAAGCGTGGGCGCATTGCGGCCGGATAGAGCCGAGCTGAGGAACAGCCACAGAAGGTCGGACGAACGGTGGCGTTGTGGCCACGGAAAATTAACCATCCGTTATTGGTTCGTGCTTCGTCGACGGCACGCAAATCGACGTGCAGATGCATCGCCACCTGGCGGCTGGCCTTCGCATATGCCTCTGACAACGTCGCAATCATGGTTCAGCGCTTTCGCAGGATCACGTGGTAGTCGCCGTGCCGCACGTCGGTTTTGCCGGGCAGGAAGAAATTCATCACCTTGGCGGCGGTATCGATTAGGGCCGCGAAGGCAGGCTTGCGTCGCCGCATCTCCGGATAGCGCGGGCTCTCATATTGCTTGCGATAGATCGTCTGCAGGCCGTGCTTCTGTGCGAACGCTTCCAGCCGGTCGAGCGTGACCAGCGGATGGAAATGCGTCGGGAACGGCGCGCAGCCGGGTTGGCCGGCGTTGTTGTCGCCGCGAATATGGCGGTAGAACCAGACATGGAACCAGTGCGGCGAGTACTTGGTGATGATGCCGGATAGCGACCTCGGATTGGGTGCGCCGATCAGGATCATGCCTTTCGGCTTCAGCGACTGGCAGAAGCCGAGCAACGCCGCTTCGACATCCGGCACATGCTCGATCACGTTGTAGCAGATCACGAGATCGAAGCTGTTCGGCGCGAAGCGATAGGTCTGGATGTCGCCGAGGATCGCTTCCTGTGCGTAGTCATTGTTGCGGATCTGGTCCTCGTCGATGTCGACCACGGTGACGTGGGCGCGACGCAGCACGTTGAGCGGCAGGAAGCTGGTCGAGCCGCCGCCGGCCTCGTAGATTGCAAGGTCGGTTGCAGGCAGCTTGGCCTCGAGGATGGCATGAACGCTCAGCAGGCTCTGCCGTGCTCCGCCGGGCGGCAAATCGAGCAGCGACTGCGGATGCGCCGCCGCAGGCTTGGCGGCGACGTCGGCAGGCGCCGAATGTATGGCATCGAGGGCAAATGTCTTGCTCATTTGTTCCTATCCAATGTTGATGTTTGCGAGTTTGGTCCGGAACATCGCGACGCCGGTCTTCAGCCGTCCGCGAATCCGGGAGATATCTAACAGCCAGCACAGCGCCGCGTAGCTGGCGAACCCCGCGCAGGCCAGCACCGCGCATGCGGTGAGGTCGGCGACATGCAGGATTCTGTTGAGGGCGACGACGATCAGCGCCATCGCCAATCCGGCGATCATGATCAGCGCCAGCCGGCCGAGGGGAAGCGGGATCGGGAAAGCAAAGCGGCTGAGCACCAGCGCGCAGGCAAATCCGATGATATCTGCGCCCAGCCGCGCCCAGGCCGCGCCTACGGCGCCGTAATGGCTGACCAGAACGTAGGACAGAATGACGTTGGCGACGATGATCGACGCCGTGTTGATCAGATAGAAGGAGTTGCGCCCGGACAGCAGGAAGCTCGCATGCAGATACTGCTGCGTCAGAACCTGGAAGATCACGGCAACCGCGATGATCGGCATGATTTGCACCGCCGACTCGCGGAAGTCGGCGCCGAGGATGACGTTGGCGACATGGGCGGAAATGACCGCGAAGCCCAGGCAGGCCGGCAGCGTGATGCCAAACAGCAGCTCGGCGCACTCGGCGAGATGCGTTCGTGCCGCTGCATCTCCCTTGCTGGCGTGGATTTGTACCGCGAGCGGGAAGAACGCCGCGGCGGCGCTCATTGCCGGCATCATCAATGTCTGCCTGACAAGGTCGAGGCTGGCGACATATTTTCCGGCGTCCGCCGCGCCAACGAGGTTTGCGATCATGAAGCGGTCGGTGACACTGGAGATCGCGAGGAGCGTAAGGGACAAGGTCAGCGGCAGGCCGGCTTTCGCCACGGCCGCAAGGCCGTTGCCATCGAACTTGAGGATCGTGCCGCGCCAGGCGGTGCGCGATTGCACCAGCACCGCGAGCAAATAGGCGAGCGCGGACGCGAGTAGTAACAGCACGCCGGTCGGACTGACCAGCGCGACGGCGGCGCCGAGGCCGAGCACGGCGATGGCGCGAACCAGCGTCGCCTTCATCACCGACAGCGCCATCAGCCGGGCGCGAACGAGATCCTGGGTCAGCTCGAACAGGCCAATCGCGACCGAGAGCACGACTGCGGCAAGCGCCGCCGCAGGCTCCAGTCCGACCAGCCGCCCTATGCCGTAGGCGATGGGCGCGGAGAGGCAGCAGATCAGATAACCCGAGATCACCAGGCCGCGGACGTCGGTGCCGTCATTGCGGGCATGCCCGCTCATAATGAGATTTCGGAACCAGCCGACAAGGAAGACGCTGATAACGGAGGCGAAGCCGACACCAAGCAGATAGATGCCATAGTCATGCGGCGAGAACAGCCGCGTGAAAATGAACACGCTCAACAACCCCAGCAATGCCGAGAGGATGTTGGCGGCCAGGTTGATGCTGGCTTGCCCGATCAGCATACCGCGGTGAGTCCCGCAGGTTCGATCGCGGTATCGGTCGGCGCGAGGATGGCGCGGCTTTCGGCGATCGCGGCACGGATCGTCTCGACCGGCGTGCTGGAGAACGAGGCGATCGAAAAAGGCGACGTCTTGCTGGTTTGCGCTTCGGAGCAGTTGGTTGAGCTCACTCTTGCTCAACGTCGGATCGTCCCAATAGCTCACGCACGGCGTGATCGGGACGAGGGTGTGCGCGGCCGAGGACGCCGCATCGTTCTGCACAAAGTAGCCGTACAGCATGTATTCGGAGAACTCGCGGGTCCGGCATAGCGCCTCAATCCAGCCGAGCCCCGTCGTTGTCTCGATCCGCGAAACCATCTCGCGCGTCGTCTGCTGATCCCAGAATATGAGATGACCGATGAAGTCGTGGCCGGGCAGGGGCGGCGTCTTCAGCCCCAACAGTCGATGGCTCGTCTCATGCCAGCGCGAATGGCGCGGCTGATCCTCGGTGACCATGTTTTCCATGGTCAGGAGCGGGATTGCGTTCGGATACTCAAAACGCGACAGATCGAAATCCCGGAAAAACACAACGTCGGAGTCGAGGATGCAATAGCGGTGATGGGGCAGCTCGATCGCCGCCGCGATTTTCAGGAGCTGCTGGACGTGCCAGCCGCTGACCGGCTTGGCGCGCAGCGACCACCAGAACCGGCGCCGCTTGCGTTGAATGATGCGCGGTAGCGGCCGCAGCCAGTCGGGCAGGAGGGTCGACGCCGGAACAACGACGCGGCGATCGCTCGCCAGAGGGGCGAACAACGGCACATCGCAGTCGGGCACCAGCAGGTAATGCTTCGAGAATGAAGTGACGTGGCGATCTACGCTCTCGCAGAGCAGCTTGCAGATCTCTAGGTCAGGTCCGTAAGTCGGGGTTAACAACGCTACCGGATTCATCTCGTAAGTCTTTCTGGCGACAACACTCAGGGCACCGGGTTTCTGCGTGCAGATTCCCTCGTGTCAGCCAATGAGCAAGATCGGTGCCGAACCGCTGCGGTAAGCGCTTCGGCTAGTCGAGGTGGTTAATTTTTTGCGCGGTTAACCATCGCGTACCGGTTAGCGGCGTGCAGTAACCATAGCGAAAGCGTTATTCGACCGCGCTGGCCGCAATGAACCGGTGTTGCCCGGATATTGCAGAAGTCCATCCCGCATCGCCGTCACCTCGGCGAAGAGGCGGACGCGTGATGGTTTGGCGGTATTTGCAGCGGCTTTTTCTTCGCCGACGGCGCAAGCGCTCTGGCGTTAGTTCTTTTTGGCACAGCCGGATCGTCCGGAGTGTCCGGTTTTGCAACGGTGCGCGCCGCCAGGATCAGCGCGCCACTTCGGGATCGATGAAGTTATGGGATCGACAGAGATGATGAAGTATCGCGCCGATGTTGATGGCCTGCGGGCGCTCGCCGTCGTTCCGGTGGTCCTCTACCATATTGGGGTGCCCGGGTTTGGCGGCGGGTTCGTCGGTGTCGATATCTTCTTTGTGATCTCGGGATACCTGATCTGCGGCATGATCGATGCAGATCTCCGTAACGGGACGTTCTCGCTGGGAGATTTCTACAAGCGCCGGATCCTGCGCATCCTGCCTGCGCTCTTTGTCATGTTTCTGGCCACGACTGTACTCGCCTATATCTATTTCCTGCCGGTTGAACTGGAAGACTATTCAAAGAGCCTCGCCAGCGCGATCGGCTCGGTCTCGAATATCTTCTTCGCGGGAACGGCCGGGTATTTCGACGCGCCGGCCGAAACCAAGCCGCTCCTGCATACGTGGTCGCTGGGCGTTGAAGAGCAGTTCTACCTGATCACGCCATTGTTCATGCTGTTCGCCTATCGCTTTCTGCCAAGGCACGCCAAACTTCTGTTTGCTGTCGTTGCAGCGCTTTCGCTTGCGGCGGCCTACGCTGTCAGCCATCGCAACCAGACCTTCGTGTTCTATCTGACGCCGTTCCGCGCGTGGGAGCTGGCGTTGGGAGCGCTGCTGGCGATCAAGTTCATCCCGGCGCCAAAGACCGAGTTGAGCAAGACGATCTGCGGCGTCATCGGGATGCTGCTTCTGCTCGGCGTCATCCTGCTTGGATCGCCGTCGGCCCCGCTACTGTTGATGACTTCGCTTGCCAGCGTCGGCGCCGTGATGGTGATCGCCTCCAGCGAGCGAGGGCCTTCGGTCGCCGGCAAACTGCTCTCGATCCGACCGATGGTATTTATCGGCCTGATTTCCTACTCGCTCTATCTGTGGCATTGGCCGCTGATCGTGTTCCAGCGCACGGATGCGCTGTTCTTCAGCGAGCTATCCGGCTTGACCCGAACGGCGCTGATCGCAGCGATGATCGGCATCGCCTGGCTGTCATGGAAATTCGTCGAAATGCCGTTCCGGGCGAAGGGCAGGGAAGTCTCAAGGCACACGGTGTTCGGCGTCACCGGGAGCGCGACGGTTTCGGCGCTCGCGCTCTGCGGCTTGATCCTGCTGGTTGGCGGCGCGCCATTTCGCTTTCCGGAGCGCGTGGTGGCGATCGGTTCCTATCTTGCCTATGACCCCAAGCCCGCGTTTCGTGCCGGGCAATGTTATCTCTCGACCAATCGGCAGCAGCTCGATGTCGAGAACTGCATGAAGCTGGACCGGACGCGGCCCAACTACCTGCTTGTCGGCGACAGCCATGCGGCGCATCTATGGTTTGGGCTGTCTTCGGCGATGGCGGACGTGAACGTGATGCAGGCGACTGCCAGCGGCTGCCGCCCCGCCGTCATGCCGGTCTCGCTTCTCGACACGCGCGCCTGTCCGAAGCTGATGCAGTTCGTGTTCAACGATTTCCTTGCAAACAACAAGATTGACAAGGTTCTGCTGTCCGCCTCGTGGAAGGACGAGGATATTCCGGGTCTGGTCGACGGTGCGCTGCCGCGCCTGCTGGTCGACGGCATCATGCGCAACAAGCCGGTCGCCCAGGGCATGCGCACATCGGGAATTTGGGAGCGCGATCAGGCCATGCGCCGGATCGTGGCTGCAAGGGGGGCGGCCTACCTTTCGGTATATGATTCCGTGTGCCGCGATGGCCGCTGCGACGAGTTCGCGGATGGCGACATTCCATTGCAGTTCGATGCGGGCCACCTCACCGCCGAGGGATCGATGGAAGTGGCGCGAAGATTGTCGGCTTCGTTCCGGCGAACCGGCGGGATAAGAAATGCGTCGAACTGAACTCCCTCGCAATCGTCGCCGAATTTTGACGTTGGCCATCGCCGCCGCGGCGATGCTGTTCGGCGTCGTCGCCGCCCACGGCCAGACCAGGACTCCGGTTCGCTTTTCCGACCCTGCCAAGTTCGGCGGCGCGTTCGTGAACTGGGGGCCGATCGGCCGTGAGCATACCCTGCAGGCGTGGGAGAAATGGCTCGGCCAGAAGCCGTCCTCGGTGCTCGGCGTCGACTTCTACGCTCAAACGACCTGGGAGGACTACTCCAAGCTGAGCTGGGTGCCGGGCATCTGGAAGAAGCTCAATCCGGCACGCAACGTGGTGTGGTCGATGCCTCTGACGGTGAAGGGGACACCGCTCGCCGATGTCGCGGAGGGGCTGCACGACGCCGCGTTCGAAGCTGCTGCCCGGGCCATTTCCGAAGCGCAGCCCAAGGCGATCATCCGCCTTGGCTGGGAGATGAACCTGGACTCCACGGCGTGGTTCGCCAAGGGCCAGGAGGCCGACTACATCAGGGCATTCCGGCGCGTCGTTGAAATCTTCAGGCGATACTCGAGCGACTTCAAAATCGACTGGTGCCCGGGATGGGGTCCACAGGAAACGCCCGCAGACCTCGCCTATCCCGGCGACGATGTCGTCGATTACATCGGCCTCGATGTCTACGACTTCAAGTATGAGGGATCGCCGGAGGAGCGCTGGGAAAGATTCTACCTGAAAGGTCCGTTCGGTCTGCAATGGCATCGGGACTTTGCCGCGAAGCACGGCAAGCCGATGACCTACCCCGAGTGGGGCGTCGGCAATTTCGGCGACAATCCGTACTTCATTCAGCAGATGCACAACTGGTTTGTGCAGAATCAACAGAGCATTGCCTACGCGGCCTACTTCAACGTCGACGGGTTGTGGCCAACGCAGATCGACAACAACCGGTTCCCAAAATCACAGAAGCTGTTCAGAAAACTGTTCCGGCGCTGACGGAACACGCGCGGTTTAGCGCCGGTTAACCCAGTCCATTAACCGTCGCACGAACTCCTTATCGCGATGCCTGTCGCTGGACCCATTATTGCAATGATGCCGCCGTATCGTGCGGATTGCCGGGAACCTTCCGGGACGGACGATCATATCGAAACGGTTATGTTCCGTTACCGCGGGCGCGATCCCGCTTCGGGACGACGAAACACAAGAACAGCCATGCGATCCGGTTATCCGCAGATGGAAGACATTGACGCCATGCCGCAGGTCGCCCGCGCCCTGGCGACGATTTCGCCCGCGCTCGACCCCTCGATCGAGATCGTGATCTGCATTCCCTGCTTTCGCCGGCCGCATTATCTGCAGCAAACGCTGGAGTCGCTGGCGCAACAGCGCACCGAGCGCCGCTTTGCCGTCGTCATGGTTGAGAATGACGCTTCAAAAAGCGGGAGCGTTCCGGTTGCGTCGAGTTTCCTGGCAGCGGGAAAATTTCCCGGTGTCTGCGTAGTTGAACCGCGCCAGGGCAATTGCCACGCGATCAATGCCGCGTTCGAGACCGCGCTGGCGATGTTTCCGGACGCGACCAGCTTCCTGATGATCGACGATGACGAGATCGCCTCGGAAGACTGGCTTGAGCGGATGGTATCAGCGTCAGAGACGACCGGCGCCGACATCGTCGGGGGGCCGGTACTGCCTGAATTCGACGACGCCCGGAAGCGCGGCCTGCGCTGCCATCCGGCGTTTGCGCCGGCCTACGACGCATCTGGCCCGGTGCCGGTGATCTATGGCTGCGGCAATTGTCTGATCAGGCGGCCGGTATTTGCGCGGCTTGGCGACCCCGCCTTCGACCTGCGCTTCAATTTCCTCGGTGGCGGTGATACCGATTTCTTCTGGCGCTGCCGGCTGGCCGGCATGACGTTCCACTGGGTCGAGGAAGCGGTCATCACCGAAACCGTTCCGGAGAGCCGCACCAAGCCCCGCTGGATTGCCTTGCGCGGCCTGCGTATCGGCGCGATCAATTATCACGTTCAGCGCAAGGCAGCGCAGACCACCTGGCGGCGGTTCAAGCTGACCGTCAAGATGCTGGTGATGCTGCCGCTGTCGCTCGTTCACGCCGGTCGTCTCGTGCTCACCGAACACAAGGCGCTCACTGCGATGCATCCGATGACGGTCGCTGCTGGCAGCGCGCTCGCGGCCTTCGGTATCGAACCGCAGCCCTACAAGGCCTCGAAAATCACGTGAGCCAGCTCGCCATCAGCCCCGAGTTTCGTATTGTCGTCGGAGGGGTTCGGCGTCAGCAAGTGCTGGATGTCGTTCGCTGCGCAGCCTTCATCGGAACCCTCCTGCTGGCGTGGATTTCGCTACGGCCGTTCGCCGACCTCGGCGAAGTGCACATTGGGGACGTCAGCACCGGCAATGAGGCGCCGACTTATCTGGCGTTCGGCGGCCTCGCCGTGCTCACGGTCGGGCTCGCAATGCGCGACAACATGCGCGGGCTGGCAACGTTGTTGACGCCGTCGTTCATGCTGTTTGGCGCGTGGATATGTGTGACGGTGGTCCTGTCGTCCGACCCCGGCACGTCGATCCGGCGTTTCGCGTTGACGGTGTGCGTTATCGCGGTGACCGCGACCATGATGCTGCTGCCGAAATCGCAGAGCGAATTGATGCGCTGGCTCAGCATCGCAGCGCTCGGGCTGCTGGCGGTTTGCTACCTTGGGATCCTGCTGGCGCCGCAGTTTGCGATCCATCAGCCAACCGATCTGCAGGAGCCGCTTCTTGCCGGCGACTGGCGCGGCGCGTTCGGTCACAAGAACGTGGCGGCAGGCGTGATGGCGATGCTGCTGTTTTTGGGTATCTATATCGTTCGCTCCGGCGCATGGATATCCGGCGGGGCGATCATCGCTTTTGCCTCGCTGTTTCTGTTGAATGCCGCCGGCAAGAGTTCGCTGACGCTGTGTATTGCCGTGCTGTTGCTTACCTCGCTTACATCAGTGTTTCGCTCGTTCTGGGTGCGGGCGATCCTGCTTCTGACGCCGCTATTGTTGCTGAACATGCTCAGCGTCGGCACTGTCATGAGCGAAGGCCTCGCCGGGCTTGCAAAGCATTTGCCGCTGGATTCGACCTTTACTGGCCGTACCGACATCTGGACGTTTGCGCTGCAGTCGCTGCAGCAGCGATTGGCGACCGGCTACGGCTTCGTGGCGTTCTGGGGTAGCGGCGGCATCCAGGATATGCCGGAAGGCAAGGAATGGGCGGCCTTCGCATCGCACAGCCACAACGGCTATCTCGATACAGCGCTCGGCATGGGTCTGCCTGGACTGGCCTTGCTCGTCGTGGTGCTGGTGATCGTTCCGTTGCGGAATTTTCAGCAGGCCGAATTCGGCGGCAATGGCGGTCCCTTGGCGATGGCGCTGTTGCGCATCTGGCTGTTCGGACTTTACCTGTCGTCGATGGAGAGCTTCTTCCTCGACCGCGCCGATCCCACCTGGATTACGCTGCTGCTCGCGGTGTTCGGCCTGCACTATCTGGCGCGGTTCCGCGTCCGGGCGTGAGGCCGTCAGAGCCGCGCGCGAACGGCGCTGGCGACGTCCTGCCACCATCCATCGAAATCGAACGCGGCTTGCACCGACGGCCATTTCAGCGCCGAGGCGATGCGGTCGGCGTAGGCTTCCGCGTTCGACCCGCGCGGCACCAGCACGATGGCGCCGCGATCGATCAGTTCCTTGAAGCGCGCATGATGGTTGAATTCCTCTGGCAGCGCGGGGCCGGTTACGATCAGCGGCCGGCCGGCCTGCACGCAGGTGAGAATGCTCGATCGCCGCGCGGTAAGCCCTCATCGAGCGGATAGCAGAATGCGTCGACCTCGCTGAACAGGCCGAACACCTCGTGATCCGAGGCGACGTAGCCGCTGACGATGACGTCGTCCGACAGGTCGAGTTCGGCGACCCGGGCGTAAAACTCTTCTTCGACCTTGTCGACGCCGCGTATGAAGGAGCCGATGTAGACGATTAGCGGCTTCAGCCCGCGCTGCTTCAGAATGGCGCCGATCTCGAGCAGCGCGTTCGGCTGCTTGCCCGGGTAGATCGATCCGAAATGACCGATCAAGAGCCGTCGGTCGGCCCGTGCGGCGGCGAGGCGTTGCCGCCATTTCGAATCCGCAATGCCTGCCGGGGCCTCGATGTTCGGTGGCAACGGCGCCAGCACGCTTTTCTTGGCCGACCAGCCTAGCACTGGATCCGCCGCCAGCTCGCGCTGCACCAGCGGCGAGAACATGACAATGGTGTCGGCCAGGACAAGCGCCGGCATGTAGGTGATCCGGCGCAGCCAGTGCAGGCCGCCCCATTCGTGCTGAATCAGGACAATCCTGCGCCGCCGCAGCCATGCAAAAGCGAGCGCCAGCAGCGGCGCGAAGATCACGCGCTTCCAGGCCACAATCGGAAAGTTGCAGGCCACGCTCTGCGCCGACCCCACCGCGCGCCAGATATCGGCCATCGAGCCTTCCGCGCGCGTCAGGGTTAACGAGATGGTCGTGCCAGGATCGAGCTTTTCGATGGTCTCGTGCAGCAGCCGGGTAAACTGTCCAACGCCGCAATGCATTTGCGGCCCAGCGCCGAGAAACAGGGCGCGATATCGGGGTTGTGTATCCATCCTGGGGCCGCCGGCGCCTTGTTCGAGATAACCAGCGTTAGCCATACATCCCAGACATTATCGTCCGGTAAGCGGATGCGACACCCCTGCGGCATCCTTCTTGCCAGTTGGAGCGTGAAGGTTATCCGGCCGTCTCATAACGGCACATCGGACGGCCAGCGGCGTGGCAGCCATTTGAGATTTCGGGACAGCGTGCGACACGCGCCGGAATGGTCGTCATCCCGGCGAATACGAGCGGCAAGTCAGCAGGAGTGCGGCGGCGATGACAACGACAAGTAATATTTTCAGCAATTGGGACGACACGCATTCGGTGCTGTGGGGCAACGCCCCGATCCGGCTCGCGCACAACATGCACAAGTCGCCATTGTTCTCGATGGATCATCTTGCCGCACTGATTGAAGGTTATCCGCGCGAGCACTACAGCCTGATGCAAACCGGCGTGAAGGACGGCAAGCGCATCTGGCGGCACGGCGATATCGGAAATTTCAGCGGCCGCCAGGTCATCGACGCAATTTCCAAAGGCGGCCTTTGGCTCAACCTGCGCATGGTTTCGGAGATCGACACCGGGTACCACGACATGCTGGGCCAGATGTTCGCTGAAGTCGGCGAGAAGGTGCCGGAGTTTGCGTTACCGCATCAGTATAACGCGGGCATTCTGATCTCGGCGCCGGAGGCGCGGGTTCCTTATCACGCCGATCTTCCGGGTCAGAGCCTGATTCAGATCGTCGGTCGCAAGCGCGTCCACATCTATCCGTCGCACCCTCCGTTCGTGACGCCGAAGAACCTCGAAGACATCCAGCTGTTCGAGCTCGAACTCGATATGCCCTATCACGAATGGTACGATCGCTACGCGACCGTGCTCGATCTTGAGCCGGGGCAAATGCTGAACTGGCCGCTGAACGCGCCGCACCGCGTCGACAATCTCGGCACCGTCAACATCTCCATGACGGTCGGTTACGAGAACGAAGAGATCAGGCGGACGCGGATCGTCAATCTCGCCAACGGCCTGTTGCGCAATCGCTTCGGGTACACGCCCAAGAGCCGCGCGCTCAAGGGACCGTCGTTCTGGGGCAAGGCGGTGATGCAGAAGGCGCTGCGGAACACGTCCTGGGTCAAGCGCGAACGCAAGGCGCGCAACGTCATCGAATTCCGTCTTGACCACGGCCATCCGGAGCAGGTGGTCGATCTTCCCAAGGCGGCATGAAGGCGGCGTGATCGTGACAACTCTCACGAACGAAGCAGTACGGCACGCGGCTCGCGGCCGCGCGTTGCAGGCTGCGGCGTTTTCCGTGGAATTCACTGATTGGGACACCGTTGCAGGCGACTGGAACAGTGCATATCGTCGCGGGCAGGCGACGATCTTCCAGCACGGAAACTGGCTCGCGGCATGGTATGGCGCGTTCGCCGGACGGCCCGATATCGAACCCTTACTGGCAACAGTCAGGGATCGTGCAACGGGTGAAGTCGCAATGTTGCTGCCGCTGATCAAGCGTAGGCAGCAGCGCATCCGCATCGTGGAATTCGCCGACCTCGAATTGACCGACTACAACGCGCCGCTGCTCGGTCCGGCTGCGCCGCGCGAACCGAGGGCGGCGGCCATCCTGTGGCGCGACCTGCGACTGGCGTTGCGCCGGCTGCCCGGTGGCGCCGATCTCATTCGCCTCAAGAAAATGCCGCTCGATCTTGGGGCCAGATCCAATCCACTGGCGATGCTTGATGGTGCCGGGCCGTGCTCGCTGAATGGAAACCTCGTTACGACCGGCGACGATTTCAATCAGTACAAGCGTTCGCTCAAGCGCGACGTCCGCAAGGTGCTTGACCGGAGCTGGCGTGCGTTCACGGCGTATCCCAGCGCTCAATTCCGGATCGGCGGCGAAAAGGACGAGGCCCTGCGTCTTCTTGACACCCTGGATGCGCAGCAAAGTGCCCGCATGCAGCACCTCGGGGTGAACTTCATTCTCAACAATGAAGCCCATGCCGCGTTCTACCGCAACCTCGTGCGTGATGGCGTTGCCGGCGGCTATGCCGTGGTGTCGGCGCTGACCGTTGGGGAAGAGGTGGTGGCAGCCTTGCTCGGCATGCGCTGTGGCTCGCGCTATGTGATGGTGCGGTTCAGCAATGCCGGCGAGAAATGGTCGAGTTGTTCGCCGGGCCGGCTGGTGATCGAACGCACCATGGCGGCGCTGCACGCGGACGGCGTGCGTGAGTTCGACTTCTCGGTCGGCAACTACGCCTACAAGCGCCGCTTCGGCGTAACGCCGCTGCCGCTCGCCGATATCAGCGCTCCCCTGAGCTGGCGCGGGTGGCCCTATGCCTTGCGTGATCGCGCGGCGCGGGAACTGCGCAATTATCCCCGGATCGAGCGCTTGATGAAGCGCGCGCTCGGTAAGCTGTTGTCACGCGAAGAGAATTGACACGCCGTGGGCCGTGCGAGCACGGTTGCAAATCTGTCACACATGCCAGGATTGTGCGGCCGTTCTAGTTGCGTTCGCCAGAGTTCATGATTGCATTTGCCGCCGAAGCGTATGCTGCGCTTGGGGTCAGGGTTACTGGTGAATGCTGCCGTGGGGAGAGCCAACATGCCAGCCTATATCCATTGTCACGATGACAGCGAGCCGGCCTACGTCATTTGTCCGAGCTGCGTAGGCATTCCGATGTATATTCGCGACGTCGAACCGCATTGGAGCATGGCGAAAATCGACTTCACGTATGAATGCGCCGACTGCGGCGCGGAAGTCCGCCAGACCGTGGTGAAGCCGGAATCGCGGCATTAGCTTGTGAGCCTGTAGGTGGTTTAGTCTTACGCGTCCCTAACCCCTCATGGTGAGAAGGCGCGTAAGCGCCGTCTCGAACCATGAGGCCACGGCGCTACTTCTGGCCCCATCCTTCGAGACGCTTGCTGCGCAAGCTCCTCAGGATGAGGGGATAAAGCCGGTTACAACGCAGTAAGATTAGGCGCTGCCGTAACCCTCCACAGCATCAAACCGGCCGCACCACGCCCGGCTGGCCCGGATCGCATTCGAGCGCGTCGCGATCCCACTTCGCCGAGATCGCCGCGGCCTCGTACGTGCTGTGCAGGAAGTCGAGCAGCGCCTGGTCGGGATCACCAGCCCTGCGCACGGCATCGTAGGGCAGGATGAACTCGCCGGCCGCTTCGCTGAAGACCGCTGCGTCCGGCCGCACCTTTGCTGCCCGGAAGCCGGGCGGCTCGGGATAGGCGTAGGAATAGAATGCAGGGTAATCCACCGCGCCGCTGCCCGGCCAGAAGCCGGCGCTGCTGACTTCGTGTGAATAGGCTTCATGTGCCACGGCGTCGGGCAGGTTGGGCACGCCTCCGGGATGACGCGGCGCGCGGCGTCCCGAGAAGCGTGTCACCGCCAGATCGAAACTGCCCCAGAAGAAATGCACCGGGCTTGCTTTGCCGAGAAATTCTGTTCGGAATTGCTTGAAGACCCGATCGCAGTTCAAGAGAACCTGCAGGAAGCGCCTGACGGCATCGGGGTCGTAGGACGCGTGCGCGGTATCCTCTGAAAATCGTAGCGGGCCCGGCAATTCATTGGGCATCTCGTCGATGGCAACAACGATGCCGAGTTCGGCAAGCGCCGCCATGGTTGCCGCGTAGAAGCTGGCGACCGATTGTCCCGCCAGCGCAAACTGCCGCTCCGCGCCGTCGCTGGTCGTGATGCGCAAGGCGTGATCGATGAAGTCGAAGTCGATCTGGAATGTTCGCGCGCCATACGGCACCGGCGACGTCGTCAATCCGCGTGGCGTGACATACAGCGTCACGTGCCAGGAGTGATTGAGCCAGGGAGATTTGGTCAGGCGGATTTTGCCGGCGATCTGGGTCCACAAATGGAGCGTTGCATAGGTATCGCGCCACGCCGCGGTCGGCAGCTCCGGCCACGAGGCTTTGGGATTGTTGCTCATGCCTGAACCCCGTGCTTCTGATCGCCAAGACAGACGCCTATAAGACAGAACGCCTATCACGAATTCGTCACGAGACCTTCAGGCGGCACGCCTCACGATTTCGTGCATTCCGGGCAGCGCCGCCGCCCACGCGAGGCGCGTGAGAGATGTTTGCACCACCAGCGGCGTGCCATGGCCTGCAGCGGCCGGCGCGCCAGTTGAGCGATAAAAAGAATTTCGACCATGCCGATGTCCGTCGTCCCCCAATCAACGGCAGATAGGGCGGCATTGTCCGAAGAGAATGCCGCCCCCGTCGCATCAGCCATGCAGTTTGCTGGCGGTCTCCGCGATCACACGTCCTTGATAGCGCGCACCGGCGAGTTCGTTCTCGCTCGGCTGGCGGCTGCCGTCGCCGCCGGTAATCGTGGTCGCGCCATAGGGTGCGCCGCCGGTGATTTCCTCGAGCTTCATCTGACCGGCAAATCCATAGTTCAGGCCGACGATAGTCATGCCGAAGTGCAGCAGGTTGGTAATGATCGAGAACAGCGTAGTTTCCTGCCCGCCATGCTGGGTGGCGGACGCGGTGAAGGCGCCCCCGACCTTGCCGTGCAACGCGCCCTTGGCCCAGAGGCCGCCGGCCTGATCGAGGAAGTTCGCCATCTGCGAGGCCATCCGGCCGAAGCGGGTGCCGGTGCCGACAATGATGGCGTCGTAGTTCGCAAGGTCCTCGATCTTTGCAGTCGGTGCCGCCTGATCGAGCTTGTAATGCGAGGCCGTGGCGACGGCTTCCGGCACCAGCTCCGGCACGCGTTTGACGTCGACGGTCGCCCCGGCTTTGCGAGCGCCTTCCGCGACGGCATTCGCCATCGCCTCGATGTGACCGTAAGCGGAGTAATAGAGCACGAGTACTTTGGCCATGATGGCTTTCCTTTTTGAGTTTGGGTAGTTGGTTTGTTGTTGGGAGCGTCATTGCCGGGCTTGACCCGGCAATCCATCGATCTTCACAAGGACCCTTCCGAAGAGGATGGATGCCCGGGTCAAGCCCGGGGCATGACGATCTCGTTTTGGGGCGACTTGCTTGCGTTACGCCGCGTCGACCAGCACCAGTTCGGTATCTTCCAGCGCGGTAATCGTCAGCTTTGCCTCGTTGCGGATCGCGGCGCCGTCGCGGGCGTTGACGCGCACGCCGTTGACCTCGACGCTGCCGGCCGCCGGCACCAGATAAAGGTGGCGCGCCTTGTGCGGGGCGTATTCCGCGCTCTCACCGGCCTTCAGCGTGGTGGCGAGCACCCGCGCATCGGCGCGGATCGGCAGCGCGTCCTTGTCGCCGGCAATGCCGCTGGCGATGGTGACGAGCTTGCCGGAGCGATTCGACTTCGGAAACGGCTTGGCGCCCCAGGTCGGCTGGCCGCCCTTCGTGGTCGGCTCGATCCAGATCTGGAAAATCTTCGTCTTCGAAGCTTCGAGGTTGTACTCGGAGTGACGAATGCCGCTTCCTGCGCTCATCACCTGCACGTCGCCGGCTTCGGTGCGGCCCTTGTTGCCGAGCGAGTCTTGATGCGTGATGGCGCCTTCGCGGACATAGGTGATGATTTCCATGTTGGCGTGGGGATGGGCGGGAAAGCCCGAGTTCGGCGCGATCTCGTCGTCGTTCCACACCCGCAAGGAGCCATGGCCCATATTATCAGGGTCGTAATGGCTGCCGAACGAGAAGTGATGCTTGGCCTTCAGCCAGCCGTGATCGGCGCTGCCGAGTTGGTTGAAGGGTCTGAGTTCGATCATGGGATATTCCTTGTCACTTACAATTTTGGGGAGGCGCCGGGCGCTGTGCGTCCGGCCTTTTCTGGATTTGAACTAGGCGCCGAAACCGCCATCGACGTTGAGCACTGTGCCGGTCACGAACGACGCCTGCGGGCTGGCGAGAAACACGATTCCGGCCGCGATCTCTTCGGCGGTGCCGAAACGTTGCAGCGCGTGCTGGATGCGCTGGGCTTCGGCGAAATCGCCGCCATCCTTCGGGTTCATGTCGGTGTCGATCGAGCCCGGCTGCAGCACGTTCACGGTGATGCCGCGTGGTCCGAGGTCGCGCGAGGCCCCCTTGGTGTAGCCGACGATCGCAGCCTTGGTGGCGGCGTAGTCGGCAAGCCCGGGGAACGATGCGCGGGTGGCGATGCCGGAGCCGACGGTGACGATGCGTCCGCCTTCGCCCATCAATTGCGCGGCCATGCGGATCGCGGTGATGACGCCGTGAACGTTGACCGCGTCCTGACGGGCCAGCGCCGCGGTATCGGCATTGGCGTCGTCGACCGCGCCGCTGACGGCTACGCCGGCATTGTTGACGAGGATGTCGAGCCGGCCGAATGCCTTGGCGACGTCCTTGACCAGTTGCTCGACCTCGGTCGATGACGCCTGGTCGGCCTTGAACGCGCGGGCTTCGACGCCCTTGGCTTTCAATTCCGCAACGACCGCCTCGGCCTTGTCGGGGGAGGCGAGGTAGCTGATCGCGACATTGGCGCCTTCATCGGCGAGTGCGCGGGCGGTAGCCGCGCCGATGCCGCGCGAGCCGCCGGTGACGAGGGCAACCTTGCCTGAAAGTTTCTTGGTCATTGGATTTCTCCGTTGCTTGAATTCCGATGGCCGTTGGATATGCCGTCCAATGTGGTATAGAAATAGAAACTATCGAAACTCATTGTTTCCAAAAATTAGCTATAGGACGACCCACCATGCCGAAGCTCCCGGATTTCGAAGCGCTCGCGATTTTCGCGAAAGTCGTAGAATTGCGGTCGTTTGCGGCCGCCTCGACCGAGCTCGCGCTGTCCAAGGCCACGGTGTCGAAGGCGGTCAGCCGGCTGGAGCAGCGGCTTGGCGCGCGGCTGTTCAACCGCACCTCGCGGCGGCTGGCGCTGACCGATGCCGGCCAAAAACTGGCCGAGCGCGCGACGCAGCTATTGGCCGATGGCGAGGCGGCGGAGAACGAGGCCTTGTCGCAATCGATGGCGCCGCGCGGGCTGGTGCGGCTGGCGGTGCCGATGACGTTCGGGGTGAAAGCGGTAGCGCCGATACTGCCAGAGTTTCTCAAGCAGTATCCGGAAGTCTCGATCGATCTTCACCTGAGCGACGCGACCGTGGATCTGATCGGCGAGGGTTTTGATGCCGGCCTGCGAATCGCGCGACTGCCTGACTCATCGCTGATCGCGCGGCGGCTGTGCGCGATGCCGCGCTACACCGTGGCGGCGCCGGCCTACCTGAAGCGCCACGGCAAGCCGACCCACCCGATGCATCTCGCCCAGCATAAATGCTTCGGCTACGCCTATCTCTCGACACCCGGCGTTTGGCACTACACCAACGCAGCCGGCGAGCAAGCCAGCGTGCGCACCGCGGGTCAGTTGCGCGTCAACAATGGCCAGGCGGTAATGCCGTCGGTGATCGCGGGTCTCGGCATCGCCGATCTGCCTAACTTCATCGTCGGCGACGCCATCGCATCGGGCGAGGTCGAAGTGATCCTCAAGGGCTGGCATCAGCCCGAAGGCGCGGTGCACCTGGTGACCCCGCCCGGCGGCCCGCGCCCCGCCCGCGTCGAAGTGCTGGCGGATTTCCTGGCGAAGCATTTTGCGAAGGGGAAGCGAAGAAAGACTTCGTAGAGTGGGCAAAGCGAAGCGTCGAACGATCCCAGGATCTCCCTTATGTCACCGCCCCAATCCTCTTCAAGCAGACCGCGCTTGACATAACGATGGAAGCCGCTGTGCCGCCAATCGACGACACGTGCGACATGTCCATGTTCGCGTGGGAAGGTGGGCACGCTTCGCTTTGCCCACCCTGCGATTTGGAGCTAGGCTGCCTCCAACTACGAAAACAAATAGTCTGGGAGGCTATCAATGAATCGCCGCGAACTTCTCAAGGCCGCCGCAGCATTGCCGCTGGCGCAAACCGCTCTCTCCAGCGCCGCCATCGCGCAAAGCCCGTATCCCTCGCGCACCATCACCATGATCGTGCCGTTTCCGCCCGGCGGCCAGGCTGATCTCGCGGCGCGGCCGATCGCGCTGGCGCTCGAGCGAATTCTCGGCAAGCCCGTCATCGTCGACAACCGCGCCGGCGGCGGCGGGGGATCGGTCGGCAATGGCGGCGGCGCGCGCCGAACCGGACGGCCACACGCTGTTGATGACGTTGTCCTCGCTCGCGGTGCTGCCGGAAGCGGATCGCTTGTTCGACCGGCCGGTGGCCTATGAAGTTTCGCAATTCGCGCCGATCGCGCGCGTGCTCGCCGATCCGACGCTGCTCGCGGTACCGGCGTCTGCGCCATGGAAGACGCTGCAGGATTTTGTCGACGACGCCAAAAAGCGTCCCGGACAAATTCCCTATGGCTCGTCCGGTCCCTACGGCACGTTGCATGTGGCGATGGAGATGTTTGCGGCAAGCGCTGGCATCAGACTGCTGCACGTACCGTTTCGCGGCGCCGGCCCTGCGCTGACGGCGTTGCTCGGCGGCACCGTGCAGGCGGTGGCGTCAGCACCGGGCACGCTGAAGCAGCAGGTCGATGACGGCAAGATGCGTGTGCTCGCCAACTGGGGCGCGGCGCGCGTCCCGAGTTTCCCCGATCTGCCGACTTTCAAGGAGCTCGGCTACAAGGACGTCGAGTTTTACATCTGGGCGGGATTGTTCGCGCAGAGCGCGCTGCCGGCTCCGATCATGATGCGGCTGCGCGAAGCGATGGCGCAAGCAGTGAAGGCGCCTGAGGTAATCAAGACGTATGAGACCGCCGGCAGCCCGGTTGCGTATCTGGATGCGCCGGAATTCTCAACGTTCGTCGCGGAAGACAGCGCGCGGCTGGTCGCGGCGGTGAAGAAGATCGGCAAGGTGGAGTAGGGAACCGCCTTCACATTTTTTGTCCGTTGGAACGTTGCGTGGCCGTATTCCTTTGACAGGTCTCGGTTGTCGCCGCGCGGAGCTTCCGCGTTGTCTGGAAATCGAACGAAGGGGACCCATCCATGCGAACGCAGCGGATCGGCCTGAGCCTTGTCATCGCGATCGGCGGCGCAACGGGCGTTGTCGCCCCCGTGTCATCGCAAGAATACCGCGGAACCTGGGAACAGCAGATGGCCTGCACGCCTGACGTCTGGCGACTTTGCAGTGATCAGATACCGGATGTCAGCCGGATCGTGGCGTGTTTGCGGCAGAACACGCCGCAGCTCTCCAATAATTGCCGCGCGGTATTCGAATCGCAGGCGAATGCGGAGCAGCAACGGCAGCCCGCGTCGCGCGTACCGCAACAGCAGTCGCGCGTACCGCAACAGCAAATGGCGCCGCGCGGCCGCGCTGCACAACCGGCGCAGCCGCTGCAGCCGAGACCGCCCTATTATGAGGATGACGAGTAGGCATTATGACGAGTAGGCTTGCGCTTCCTGCGCGGGCCTGTGCTCGCAGACGTCGACCCATTCGGCCGCGGTGAGTTCCGCCATCCGCACCGGCGTAATCCGCACCGCGCTATGGGTCGAGCCTGCGGCGGGCACTACGATGTCGAATGCTTTCAGTGACACGTCGCAATAGACCGGCAGCGGCGTTTTCAATCCGAACGGACAGACGCCACCGACCTCATGGCCGGTGATCTCGGCGACCTCGTCGAGGCCGAGCATTTTCGGCTTTACCCCGAACAGCGCCTTCACCTTCTTGTTGTCCATCCGTGACGTGCCGGCGGCCACGATCAGCACCACGCGGTCACCGACCCGCAGGCTCAGCGTTTTGGCGATCCGCGCCGGCTCGACGCCATAGGCCTCCGCGGCGAGGGCGACGGTGGCCGAACTCATGCTGGATTCGATCACGGAGATGTCGGGTGCCTTCTCTGCAAAGAAGGCACGGACGGAAGCAAGACTCATCTTTTTCAGGACCTTTGGGCAGACACCAGGGCAGGAAGTTCGGAGAGGCCGTGGACGCAATGGTCGGGTGCGACGCCGAGCTCATCCATCTGGGTGCGCAGTGCCTTGAACATTGTCAATGGCGGCAACAACTCGCTTTCGATGCAGGCCAGCGCCATTGCTTCCGGGCTCACCCGCTCGATCCACGCGACGTTGAGCCCAAACGCCTTGGCGCCGCAGGCGTCCCAGGGATTGGAGGAGATGAACAGCACCTCCGCGGGCGGCACGTGCAGCACCTCCTCGATCAGCGCGTAGGCTTCGGGACTTGGCTTGAAGATTTTCCTTGCATCGACGCTGATGGTCGCATCGAGCAGGCGATCGAGCCCGCTGTTGCGCACCAGCGCGCCGAGCATGTCGGGGCTACCGTTTGACAGGATGGCGAGTTTCTGATCCTTCATCGCCGAAAGTGCAGCGAGCGCATCCGGATAGAGATCGAGATGCAGATATTTGTCGATGATGCGCGCGAAGGTGTCGTCGTCATATTCGAGCCCGAGGCTGCGCAGCGTATAGACAAGCGAGTCGCGAGTGACCTCCGAGAAATCCTGGTAGCGCCGCATCAGCGAGCGCAGCCATGTATATTCGAGCTGCTTGATACGCCACACCTGGGTGATGATCCCGCCATAGCCGGGAAAGGCATCCTCGGTGACGTCAGCCACTGACTGGACGTCGTAAAGCGTGCCATAGGCATCGAACACGACAGCTTTGATGGTCACTTTTAGTGCACTTTCTGGCCGATCGTTGCGTCGAGAAATTCGCGAAGCGCTTCGGACGATTGATCCGTTGCCGACTGGTTGATGGCATCGCCTTATATACCCAAAATCTTCCGCGCGTTGGCCTTCAATACCTTGGGCCGGATTTCCTCGCGGATGTCGAGCTTGGCGAAATCCGCCAGCCAGCGGTCCGGCGTGATGACAGGCCAGTCCGAACCGAACAGCATCTTGTCCTGCAGGATCGAGTTAATGTAGCGGACGAGAATCGGCGGAAAATACTTCGGCGACCAGCCGGAGAGATCGATATAGACGTTCGGCTTGTGGGTTGCGACCGACAGTGCCTCCTCCTGCCAGGGAAAGGACGGATGCGCGAGGATGATCTTCAGGTCGGGAAAATCCGCCGCCACGTCGTCCATGTACATCGGGTTGGAATACTTCAAGCGCATCCCCATGCCGCCGGGCATGCCGGAGCCGACGCCGGTCTGTCCGGTGTGGAACAACGCGATCGCGCCGCCGTCATTGATCGCCTCGTAGAGCGGATAGGCCATGCGGTCGTTGGCATAGAAGCCTTGCATGGTCGGGTGGAATTTGAAGCCGCGGACGCCGTATTCCTCCATCAGCTTCTTCGCCTCGCGCACCCCTAACTTGCCTTTGTGCGGATCGATCGAGACGAAGGGGATCAGCACGTCGAGATTTTCGGAGGCGACTTCCAGCATTTCGTAATTGTTGTAGCGGCGGAAGCCGGTCTCGCGCTCGGCGTCGACCGGGAAGATCACGGCCGCGATGTTCTTGGAGCGGTAATAGGCCGCGGTCTCCGGCACCGTCGGCGGATGCTTGTGCGGCGACTTGAAATAGTCGGCCATGCGCTCCTGGAAATCGTCATAGCCGTCGTCGCCATGCATGCCGCAGGGTTCTTCCGCATGGGTATGGATGTCGATCGCGACGACTTTTTCGATATCGGGCAGTTGCAGTTTGGGCATTTGGGCTTCCCCGGCGGCTTGATTTTTGGGTCTGGAAAATTGATTATACTATATAACAAATTCCGCAAGGCGGCAGAAGCAAAAGCGCGGACAGCAGGGAGGACGGCATGGCCCAAGCGGAGGCGTTCGAGACCGATTTCTGGAAAGACGCCAACCTGCGCAAAGTCTGGGACGACATTGTTCCCGGGGAGCAGCGCAAGACCATTCCCTATACGCTGACCAGGCAAGCGATCGAGCTCTACTGCCGATCGGTCGGCGAGGATCATCCGATCTATTTCGATGAAGCCTACGCCAAAACCACCCGCTATGGCGGGCTGATCGCGCCGCCCTCGATCCATATTCTGCTGATGTTTTCCTGCACGCCGGCAGACGACTGGATGCGCTCGCCGGGCACCGTCAATGCAGGGCAGTCCTGGAGCTACAATATTCCGGCACGCCCCAACGACGTCATCACATTGCAGGCCCGCGCACTCGACAAGTTCATCAAGCGCGAACGGCTGTTCGTGGTGCACGACAATGTCTTCTTCAACCAGCGCGGCGAGGTGATCTGCTCCGGCCGCGGCTGGACGATCCGGCCGGTATAGCGGGAGGGCGCCATGACGACGACATTCGAAGATCTCAACGCCGGCGACGGCATCGAGGGGCCCACCTTCGCGGTCAGCCGCGAATCCATCCGCCTGTTTTGCGATGCCTCGCTCGACTACAACCCGCTGCACCTCGACGACGACTACATGAAGGGCTCTTTCGGCAAGACCAGTTTCGGCGGCATCATCATGCACGGCATGAACAATTTCGGGCTGATCTCCCGAATGATCACCGACTGGGCCTATCCGCTGGGCGCCATCCACCGCCGGCTGGAAACGCGGTGGGTCAAGCCGGTCCGGCCCGGGGACACCATCCAGCCCCATGGCGTCGTCAAATCGAAGCAGGTGACCAAAAACTCACGCTGGGTCCTGATCGATGTCATGGTGCGGAACCAGGCGGGCGAAAAAGTTGCCACCGGCGAAGCGATGGTGGAGTTCCCGCGGGATTGAGATTGAATTCGCCAGCGATTTCAACTCCGGTCGCTGACCACGAGCGGGGTTTTCCGGCCGAATGAAGCCGAAACCGGGCCCATTCGGATTGACATTCGGTGCCGCGATGGCTTAGAAACCGCCCCGTCCCGGGCGGCTGGCCGCTGGCGGGATTGATCCCATTTTGCCGCTTTCGGGTAGCTCAGGTTCGGCCTCCAACACGGCCTTTCAAAGCATCAGGATTGTCCCATGAAGGTCCGTAACTCGTTGAAATCGCTGCGTGGTCGTCACCGCAACAACCGTCTGGTCCGCCGCAAGGGCCGGGTATACGTGATCAACAAGGTGCAGCGCCGCTTCAAGGCCCGTCAGGGCTAAGCCGGCTTTCTCCCTCGCTTCACAGGTCTTTGACGACGCGCTGCTTTGCAGCGCGATTTTGCGCGTCTAGACTTGTCCCATGGCTTTCAGATTCCCGGTCACCCGTAACTGCCGGATTGCGATCCTCGCCGCGGTCGTGACAGCCGTGCCGGCGGTCGCTTTTGCCCAGAACGACCCCCGCGTGATTCCCCCGCCCAAGGAGCAGAAGAAGCTACCGGAAGCGCCGAGCAAGCTTCCGAAGGTCGGCGCCGACCGCACGCGCGGACTGGATTTCCTGTTCGGCGCGCTGAAGGCCGCTCCCGATGAAGCCAGCGCCAAGCATGTCGAGGCGCGGATCTGGGCGATGTGGATGCAGACCCCGAGCGACACCGCTGCGCTGTTGATGCTGCGCGCCAAGGCCGCGATGGAGGCGCAGAAACCGGATGTCGCGCTGAAGGTGCTGGATGCCGTCGTGAAGCTGCGTCCCGACTATGTCGAAGCCTGGAACCGGCGCGCGACGCTTCACTATCTGAAGAACGACTTACCCCGTTCGCTCCAGGACATTCGCGAAGTCCTGATCCGCGAGCCCCGTCATTTCGGCGCGCTGGCGGGACTGGGCATGATCATGCAGGACGTCGGCGACGAGAAGCGCGCGCTTGAAGCTTTCCGCAAGGCGCTTGCCGTTAACCCGCACCTCGAAAAAGTGCCGGAACTGGTGAAGTCGCTCACCGAAAAGGTTGAAGGCCGCGATATCTGATCTGGAGCATATAAGATCATGCTTAATCAAACAGATCGCGGCTAACCTTGATTCTCGACGGCACGCTGCACGGAAAGGCTCTAGTGAATAGCGTTGCTGCCGCGGGCCATGCCGTCGAGGCCAACCGCGGCGTAGAACTGCGCCAATTCCGCCTCAAGCTGCTCGTTCACCCGCAACAGTGCCTTGAGCGCACCGCGGATGTCGCCATTGCAACTTGCTACGATCTGATCGATGGCGGCTTCGCTTGCGTCGGAAATCATGGGTAATCCTCCGATTGTACGCTGAACAAATTTGTAGCCTGCGCCCCTGTTCCCTGTGGATTTCGGGTACAGTGCGTGGCGCCGGCCACCCCAATCAGGCACGTCCACACATGGCGAAAGTGTCGACGCGACTCTATAAAGTTACCGATGACGCCGGTATGACCCCGCTATCCACAGAGTTGCCGACCTGTGGACAAGTCCCGAAACCAGCCAACGTTCGAGCCGTAACTCGTTGGTGCAGAAGATCAGCCGGAAATTCTCAATGGTTACAGTGATTGTCGTGGTGGCGCTGGGGCTACTGGCGCTGGTCACGCAGGCCGGCGTCTGGCTCGCGCAGCGGGCTTATCCGCCCAGGGCAGGATGGTCGAGGTCACCGGCGGCGCCCTTCATATCGTCGATATCGGCCCGCGCGACGCGGTCGGCCCGCCGATCGTGATGCTGCATGGCGCAAGTTCCAATCTCGAGGTGATGCGGCAGCCGGTCGGCGAGCGGCTTGCCGGAAATCACCGTGTGATCCTGATTGACCGTCCCGGGCATGGCTGGAGCACGCGCGTCCGCCTCGATGACTCGACGCCCGAGATCCAGGGCCGGATGATCGGCGAGGCGCTGGCGAAGCTCGGCGTCAACAGGGCGGTTTTCGTGGTGCATTCCTGGGCCGGCGCGCTCGGCACGCGCATCGCGCTGGATTATCCGCAAGCGGTCGCCGGCCTCGTGATGCTGGCGCCGGTCGCCTATCCATGGCCGGGTGGCGTCGGGCGATACAACAAGATCATCTCAACACCGGTGATCGGCCCGCTGCTCGCCCACACCATCACGCTGCCGCTCGGCCATTTTCTCGCCGAGCCCGGGGCGCGCGGCGTTTTCCTGCCGCAGGCGATGCCGGATGGATTTGTTATCAATACCGCGACCAGCTTGCTGCTGCGGCCGCGCGAGTTTCTCGCCAATGCGCGTGACATGGTGACGTTGAAAGCCGCGGTTGCCGAGCAGGCGCCGCGCTACGCCGAGATCAAGGTCCCGATTACGATCATCTCGGGCGATGAATCCGACAAGACGGTATCGACCAGAATCCATTCGCGTCCGCTCGCGGCGGCTGCGCCGAACGCGAAGCTGATCGTGCTGCCGGGGGTCGGCCACATGGTCCAGCATGCGGCGCCCGATCTCGTCATCACAGAAGTAGAGGCGATGATCGCGGGCATGGATTCGGCGACAGCCGCCGCAGAGAAATGATATCCGGCGCGCGAGCCGTCGCCGGCGCGATGAAGACCGCCGGATGGCCTGACTGCCTGAGATAGGATACGATCGGGTAATGTGCGGGATTCCGCTGCTCGTCCCGCTCGGGATGACGTGAGAGTGTCAATTCGGGCAGCTTGCCGCGAGGGAGAGCCCCATGTACGCCGCCATTCGTCAGGGAAAGGCAAAGGCCGGCAAGGTCGAAGAGCTCACACGCAGGATCAAGGAGGGCGCGATTCCCGTCATCAGCGGGGTCGAGGGTTTCATGGGCTATTACGTGGTCTATGCGCCCGACGACACCGTGATCGCGATCAGCCTCTTCAATAATTACGCGTCCGCCGAGGAGTCGAACAAGCGCGCGCTGGCGTGGATCGAGCATGACCTCGCGCCGCTATTGACCGGGCCGGCTACCGCGATGGCCGGGCCGGTGATCGTGCATACGCTGGCTTGACGACGGGAGCGCGAAGAAGAGAGCGGTTGCGGTTGCGCAGGTGGTGCAAAACCGCTGATCGCCTCACTTGGTCTTGCCGTCCTTGTCGTACTGCGCGATGAACGCCCAGAGATCGTTCGATTCTTTCTCGTTCTTGATGCCGGCAAAAATCATCTTGGTGCCGGGAATCTTCGCTTTGGGATCCTTGATGTATTCAAGGAACGTATCCTTGTTCCAGGTGATGCCGGAGTTCTTGTTGGCCTCCGAATAGGAGTAGCCCTCAATGGTGCCGGACTTGCGGCCTTCGAGCCCGTTCAGCACCGGGCCGACCCTGTTCTTGGCGCCTTCGCCGATCGCGTGGCAGGCCATGCATTTGTTGAACGAGGTTTTGCCGGCGGCAACGTCCTGCGCCAGCGCGCCCGTTGCTGCAGCGAATGAGGTAACGATAACCAGCGCGCTCAAAGTCGGTGTTTTCATGGGGTGCTCTTCGTTTCTTCCCAGGTAGAGAGGCGGATTTCTTGTGGCAGGGCCGCCTGGATTGGACAAGCCACGAAACTTTGACAGGTTTCACCGTGGCAGGCTTGTCCCAGAGTGAACTAACCGTCCGGAGAGGCGGCAATCCAACTTTCGGATGGCCTACCCAAATCTTGGTAGACGTGCTTGATTTGGCATCACAAATCGATCATTCGCTTCGAGGATACGCATGGCCATCATGATGCCGGCTTCCGATCAGGCGGTCCTGGATCGCCGTGAGGCCATCGTCACAGCGCTTCGCGCGATCGTGCCGGGCGAGGGCGTGATCGACAGTGCCGCCGAAATGCTGCCCTACGAGTCCGATGGCCTGATGGCCTACCGGCAGCCGCCGATGGTCGTGGTGCTGCCGGACACCACGGAACAGGTCTCCCAAGTCCTGAAATACTGCTTCGAGCAGGGCATCAAGGTGGTGCCGCGCGGTTCCGGCACCTCGCTGTCCGGCGGCGCGCTGCCGCTGGCCGACGGCGTGCTGCTGGGGCTCGGCAAGTTCAAGCGCATCCGCGAGATCGATTTCGACAACCGCGTGGTGGTGACCGAACCCGGCGTGACCAACCTCGCCATCAGCCAGGCGGTGGCGCATGCCGGCTTCTACTACGCGCCCGATCCGTCGTCGCAGATCGCCTGCTCGATCGGCGGCAATGTCGCGGAAAATTCCGGCGGGGTGCATTGCCTGAAATACGGCATGACCACCAACAATGTGCTGGGCTGCGAAATCGTGCTGATGTCGGGCGAGATCCTGCGGATCGGCGGCAAAGCCGCGGAAAACGCCGGTTACGACCTGATGGGGATCATCACCGGCTCCGAAGGCCTGCTCGGCGTCATCACCGAGATCACGGTGCGGATCCTGCAGAAGCCCGAGACGGCGCGCGCGCTGATGGTGGGGTTTGCCGAGGTCGAGGCCGCCGGCGAATGCGTCGCGCGGATCATTGGCGCCGGCGTCATTCCGGGCGGCATGGAGATGATGGACAAGCCGGCAATCCACGCCGCCGAAGCCTTTGTCCATGCGGGCTATCCGCTCGACGTCGAGGCACTCTTGATCATCGAACTCGACGGGCCGAGCGTGGAAGTCGATGAACTGATCAAGCGCGTCGAGGCGATCGCGCAGGGCTGCGGTTCGACGACCTGCCAGATTTCCACCTCCGAGGCCGAGCGCAATCTATTCTGGGCCGGCCGCAAGGCGGCGTTCCCGGCGGTTGGGCGGATTTCGCCGGACTACCTCTGCATGGATGGCACCATCCCGCGCGGCGCGCTGCCGAAGGCGCTGGCGCGCATCCGCGACCTATCGGCCAAATACGATCTGCGCGTCGCCAACGTGTTTCACGCCGGCGACGGCAACCTGCATCCGCTCATCCTCTACGATGCCAACCAGCCCGGCGAGATGGAGCGGGCGGAAGCCTTCGGCGCCGATATCCTGCGCGCTTGCGTCGAACTCGGCGGCGTGCTGACCGGCGAACATGGCGTCGGTATCGAGAAGCGCGACCTGATGGGCGAGATGTTTTCGGAGATCGATCTCAACCAGCAGCAGAGGCTGAAATGCGCGTTCGACGCGCAAGGGCTGCTCAACCCGGGAAAAGTGTTTCCAACCCTGCATCGCTGCGCCGAGCTCGGCCGCATGCATGTGCATGGCGGCAAGCTGGCGTTTCCCGACCTTCCGCGGTTTTGATCATGGCCCTCTCCAGTTTCTCAATCGTCATACCCCGCGAAGGCGGGGTATCCAGTACGCCGCGCAACCGATATTTATCTCCGACCGCTGCGATTACTGGATCGTCCGCCTTCGCGGACGATGACGGCAACGGACAGGCGTAACGCCGTGGACACCCTAAAAGTACGTGACGCCAAGGACGTCGAGCAGGTGGTGCGGGCGGCAATTGCCGGCGAACAGCCGCTGGAGATCATCGGCCATGGCACAAGGCGGCAGATCGGCCAGCCGATGGCCACCAACGCCGTGCTCGACATATCTGCGCTGAATGCAGTCTCATCCTATGAGCCGAATGAGCTGATCATCACGGTTCAGGCCGGCGCGCCGCTCGCCGACGTGCAGTCGCTGATCGATTCCAAGAACCAGCAATTTGCCTTCGAGCCGATCGACACCTCTGCGCTGCTTGGCGTGTCCGGCAGCGGCACCATCGGCGGCATGATCGGCGCAGGGCTGGCGGGTCCCCGCCGGATCAAGGCCGGCGGCGCCCGCGATCATCTCCTCGGTGCGCATGCCGTGTCGGGCTTCGGCGACAGCTTCAAGACCGGCGGACGGGTGGTGAAGAACGTCACCGGCTACGATCTCTGCAAACTGCTGACGGGGTCATGGGGCACGCTGGCGGTCATGACCGAGGTGACGCTGAAGGTGATGCCGAAGCCGGAAAGCGAGCGCACGCTGATGCTGTCCGGGCTCGACGATCTGACCGCGAACCGGGCGATGACCACGGCGCTCGGCTCGCCGTTCGACGTTTCCGGCGCGGCGCATCTGCCGAATTCGGCGTTCCGGCCCGCGACCGGCGCGCTGGCAGGCATCGGGTCCAACGGCGGCGCGATGACGCTGGTGCGGCTCGAAGGCATCGCCGCCTCGGTTGCCGATCGCGCCAATTCGCTTGCCAAGATGCTTGCGCCGTTCGGGCCGGTGGAAATGCTGCGGGACACAGCCTCCGCCACGGCCTGGACTGCGGTCCGCGATATCGAACCGTTCGCGGCCAGCGGCGCGCTCGGCGCGTGGCCGGTGTGGCGGATCGTCTGTCCCCCGGCCTCGGGCGGCGCGCTCGGCCAGGCGCTGGCGCGCGACACCGGGGGCGACGTGATCTATGATTGGGGCGGCGGCCTGATCTGGGCGGCGCTACCGCCCAAGCCGGACGCGCAGGCGGCGCTGGTGCGTCAGCGGGTCGATGCCGCGGGTGGCCACGCCATGCTGATCCGCGCCTCCGAGACGGTCCGGCGCCATGTCGATGTGTTTCATCCGCAGCCCGCCGGCCTAGCTGCCTTGAGCGATCGCGTGCGCAACAGCTTCGATCCCAAGACCATTCTCAACCGCGGCCGGATGGTGCGGGGGCCTGCGTCATGAAAACCGAATTCTCGCTCGCCCAGCTCGCGGATCCCGATATCGCCGAAGCCGACAAGATCCTGCGCGCCTGCGTGCATTGCGGATTCTGCACCGCGACCTGTCCGACCTACGTGCTGCTCGGCGACGAGCTCGATAGCCCCCGCGGCCGGATCTACCTGATCAAGGAGATGCTGGAGAAGGACAAGCCGCCGACGCCGGAGGTGGTCAAGCATATCGACCGCTGCCTCTCCTGCCTTGCCTGCATGACCACCTGCCCGTCAGGGGTGAACTACATGCATCTGGTCGATCAGGCGCGGGTCCGGATCGAGCGGGACTATTCGAGGCCGCTTGCCGAGCGGGCCCTGCGCGCGATCCTGGGTTTCGTGCTGCCGCGGCCCGGGCTGTTTCGCGCCGGCATGATCATGGCGCGGTTCGCCCGGCCGTTCGCAGGCCTCCTGCCGACGCCGAAGGCAGCGGCCACGCCCGGTCTGCTGCGGCGGATCAAGGCGATGCTGGCGCTGGCGCCGAAGCGGCTGCCGGCGCCGGGACCGTCGGGCGGGACCGTCTTTCCGGCCGCGGGCGAGAAGCGCGGGCGGGTCGCGCTGCTGCAGGGCTGCGCCCAGCAGGTGCTGGCGCCACGCATCAACCAGGCCGCCATCAACCTCCTGACGCGGCACGGCATCGAGGTCGTGCTGGTCAAGGACGAGCAATGCTGCGGCGCGCTGACCCATCACCTCGGGCAGGACGGCGACGCGCTCGCGCGGGCCCGCGCCAACATCACCTTGTGGAAAAGGGAGGCGGAACAAGGCGGCCTCGACGCCATCCTGATCACGACATCGGGCTGCGGAACGGTCATCAAGGACTATGGTTTCATGCTGCGCGAGGACCGCGATTTCGCACAGGGCGCAGCGCAAATCTCCGCGCTGGCAAAGGATATCACCGAGTATCTCGGCGGCATCGCGCTCATTCCATCGAGCCAGAAAGGCGACGTCACGGTCGCCTATCACTCCGCCTGTTCGCTGCAGCATGGACAGAAAATCACGCATGTCCCGAAAGAATTGCTTTCCAAGAATGGATTCGTGGTGAAAGATGTACCCGAGAGCCATTTGTGTTGCGGTTCGGCGGGGACCTACAACATTCTCCAGCCTGACATTGCGAGCAGATTGCGCGATCGAAAGATCGCCAATATTGCGACAGTCAAACCGGACATGATCGCTGCAGGCAATATTGGATGCATGGTTCAGATTGCCGGCGGTACGTCAGTTCCTGTGGTGCACACGATTGAGCTTCTCGATTGGGCGACAGGAGGTCCAAAGCCTGGATGGACAGGTCCAGGATTGAATTGATCGATCGGCCCTCGAGCACGAACCGGGATCGGCGGGCACCGGTTTTCCTCGGGACAAGCGCGAAGCGTTTGCCCGGGGATCATGCTCAGACCAAAGAATGGAGCGGGAGGACGCTTCGGAGAAGCGTCGTCCCGATCCAGCTCTGCGGAATCTCAAGCGCTCGACAAGCATGGACCAGCGGTAAACAGGAGGATCACGATGGCTAAGGCGAAGAAGAGTAAGAAGGGCAAGAAGGCGAAGAAGGCCAAGAAGGCCGTAGCGGCGAAGAAGAAGTCCGCAAAGAAGGCGTCGAAGAAGGCCGCCAAGAAATCCGCGAAGAAATCTGCGAAGAAATCGGCCAAGAAGGGCGCAAAGAAATCCGCCAAAAAGGCCGCCAAGACGTCAAAGGCAGCGCCGAAGAAGGCTGCAAAGAAGAGCGCGGTCAAAAAAGGAAAGCGGCTGCGAAGCCTGCTGCGCCCAAGCCGGCGCCCGCTCCGATGGCAGCTCCCGGGCCGGAACCCGAACCGGCGCCGGCCCCGAGCTGGGCTACCCCGAGTTCGGAGCCTTCGAGCACGTCATGGGGATCGAGTTCGTCCAACGGCGGTGATCAGCACTAGCCGTTGGGGGAAACGAGCTTTCGAAAGGCCGCAGCGTCCCGCTGCGGCCTTTTTTCGTGAAGGCCGCATTGGGGTGATCTGGACCGTGCTTTCGCGGGGGAGGTCGATCTCGCAAAATCGCCGTCCGATGTTTCGCGAGCGGCGGGGTATTCGGGTTCTGAGGTCGCTCGTCCGACACGGAAAAACCGTCGAAAATGTTGTCCGAATGCAACACCCCCCGATAACATTTTTGGAAATGGTCAGAACGCCTAAAAAGGCGGCACATGCTTGCCTTTTTTGCTTCACGGCTGTGACACGCCGTACCAGATTGCAAACACGTTAAGGGAATTTGGCTGCAGTCGGTTATCGCTTGCCCGGGGGGCCGCCGAAACGGGACTGTTTTAGAAGGTGATGGGGATCGTCATGAAGAAAGTGGCTTTGTTAGCAACGGCGCTGGCAATGGTATCGGGTTCGGCTCTCGCTGCGGATATGCGGGTGAAGGCCGTCGTGCCGCCCCGGTCGCGTTCGATCCCTGGGATATCGCCTTCGGCGCCGGGATCACCAACGACTACATCTTCCGCGGCATCACCCAGTCCAACCACAAGCCGTCGGTCAACGCCTATTTCGAGCCGCGCTTCAACGTCAACAAGGATTTCCAGCTCTACGTCGGCCTCGGCGCCGCAAGCATCTCGTTCCCCAACCGTGCGGCCGCTGAAGTTGACGTTTACGGCGGTGCCCGCGCTACATTCGGCGCTTTCGCCTTCGACGTCGGCGCCTGGGGCTACCTCTATCCCGGTGGAACCTGCCACTACGGTTTCGGCGCTACCACCGATTTTGCCGGCGTTCCGCTCAGCGCCGAATGCCAGGCGAACGCTCTGGTCAACGCCAACGTGATCAAGAAGGACCTCAGCTTCTTCGAAGTCTACGGCAAGGTGAACTACACCTTCAACGACAACTTCTCGATGGGCGGCAACGTCTATTATACGCCGAGCTTCCTCAACAGCGGCGCCGAAGGCACCTATGCTTCGATCGTCGGCAAGGCGATCGCGCCGAGCACCTGGTTCGGCAGCAGCGGCATCGGCATGTACGTGTCGGGTGAGTTCGGCCGCCAATGGCTGGGCACGTCGGACTCGTTCTACGGAACGGCGATCTTCCCGAACGGCATCAACTACGCCGACTACAATACCTGGAACGTCGGCATCGGCTTCACCTACAAGGTGTTTACGCTGGACTTCCGTTACTCCGACACCAACCTGTCGAAGGGCGATTGCAACGCCTTCACCAGCGACTTCTCGGCTCGCGGCAACATCAGTGCAACGTCGGGCACCTTCCTTACCCCGATCAATCCCTCCGGTGTGGGTTCGAACTGGTGCGGCGCAGCCGGCATCGTCAAGCTCTCGGCCGACCTGACCGCGATGACCAACCTGAAGTAAGACATCTCTGTCGAAGACGAGGGGGCGGCAGAGCAATCTGCCGCCCCTTTTCTTTTTGGGGCAGTTGAATGAAACGGGATTGGCGACGCGCGGCGATCAAGGCGATTTCCCGCAACGATCACCGCAATGCGCTGGCCGGCGCAGTTGCGGGCCTCGGCGGCGCGATCGCGATCGGCGCCATGGAGTGGTTCTCGCTCGCCATGCATTACCCGCTCGCGGTGATTCCGTTCGCGACCTCGATCGTGTTGGTGATCGGGTCGCCGAACGCGGAGCCGGCGCAGCCACGCGCCCTGATCGGCGGGCATCTGGTGTCGGCCCTGGTCGGCCTCGCCGTATTGAAGTTGACGGGACCGCAGGCCTGGGCGGCGGCCGCCGCCGTTGGCCTGTCCATCCTGGCGATGTACGTGACCGGGACCTTCCACCCGCCGGCGGGTATCAATCCGCTGCTGGTGGTTTCGGCCAACCTGCCATGGACGTTTCTGTTCGCGCCGGTGCTGGTCGGCGCGGTGCTTTTGACGGCCTTCGCCTGTGTCTGGCATCGCTGGGTTCGCCGTCAGGCATGGCCGCAACGCTGGCTTTAAGAAAAAGAGCGTAGCCCGGATGGAGCGAAGCGCAATCCGGGACCAGGTCACAAGCGGATGAGTTCATCCCGGATTGCGCTTCGCTCCATCCGGGCTACATGGCTATAGCGATTTGGCTGCCTCGCCGCGATCCTGCAGCGCAAATCGATCGCCGTCGCGTCTGAGCATGACATTGCGCTGGTGGAAGGCATCCAGCGTCGAGCGATGGCCGATCGAGACGATCGTGGTTGCCGGCAATTTCTTCTCGATCAGACGATACAGTGCCGCCTCCGAAGGTTCGTCGAGCGACGCCGTGGCTTCATCGAGGAACAGGTACTGCGGTGCATGCAACAGTGCGCGCGCGAGTCCGAGGCGCTGTTGCTCGCCGAGCGAAAGGGTTCGGTTCCAGTGCCCATGTTCGTCGGGGTGCGACGCGAGCTTGGGCAATCCGACCTGCTCGAGCGCGTTGCTGATCCGGCTGTCGGTAAACGTGCCTTCCTTGGCAGGGTATTCGACCGCGCCGCGCAGCGATCCGGTCGGGAAATACGGTCGCTGCGGCAGCATCATCAATGTTGCCCCCACAGGGACGGTGATGGAGCCGGCCCCGAACGGCCAGATGCCGGCAATCGCGCGGAACAGCGTCGATTTGCCGGAGCCCGAGGGTCCTGTCACCAGTGTGCGCTCGCCTTTGCGCAAACTGAATTGCTCTGCGTTCACCAGCGGCGTTCCGTTCGGCAGGCGCAGCGCCAGCCCCTTGATGTCGATGGCGCCGTCGCCCGCCGCCTCGATGACGTGAATTCTGTCCTTGCGGGTTGCAAGCTCGCGCGCCGATACGATCCCTGCCTCGAACCCGTCGAGACGGTTGACCACGGCCTGCCACTCCGCCAGTTGACGATAGATCGTGATGAAGAACGATAGCGCGCCCTGAACGCTCGAAAATGCCGATGCGGTCTGCATCATGCCGCCGAGCTGAATCTTGTTCGCGAAGTAGGCCGGCGCTACCAGGACGTAGGGAAAAACAACCGACGCCTGCGAATAGCTGGCCGTGAACGCCGTCACCTTCTTGGTCCGGTTCATGATAGCGAGCCAGTTCTCGACCACGCGTCCGAAACGCACCAGAAGGCGTTGGCGCTCGGCCTCGTCGCCGTCCAACAATGCGATTTGTTCGGAGTTTTCTCGCACGCGCACCAGGTTGAAACGAAAATCCGCTTCGTATTGCTGCTGCCGAAAATCGATGCCTACCAGCGGCCAGCCGATCAGATGGGTCAGGATGGTGCCGAGCACCGAATAGATCAGCGCGCCCCAAACGAGGTAGCCGGGAATCGCATAATCCTGACCGAACAGGTGCAGCGGCGCAGCGTTCGAAAGGGCCCACAGGATCGTGACAAAGGACGCGATCGTGACGATCGAGCTCAGCAATCCTACGCCGATGTTGAGCGTGCGATCGACGAACAGCTTGACGTCGTCGGTCATGCGCTGGTCGGGGTTGTCGGCCGCGTCGCCCTGAAGCTGCATCCGGTAGTGGTTGGCCTGCTGCAGCCAGTCACTGAGATATTGCGCGGTCATCCAGCGCCGCCAGCGGATCTGCAGCCATTGATTGAGATAGAGCTGGTAAACCGCCATCACGATAAAGACCGTGGCAAGGACGCTGAAATAGATGATCTCGCTGACGAACGAGTCCCAGTTTCGTTCCTGCAGCGCGTTGTAGAAGCGGCTGTTCCATTGATTGAGCAGGACGTTGATGCCGACGATGGCAAGCTCGATGGCGATCACCGCCGCCAGCAGCCCGCGGCCGGCCCATTTATCTTCGGAGCGGAAATAGGGGGCGGAGATGCGCCATACGGTGGCGAGCGTCGAGCGGATGTTTTTCACAGATCACCGTCTCCGGGAATAGGGCTAAGGCCCTGAAAGGATGTAAGAATCAGGTTCTACTACTAAGGTTATGGATTTGGCGGCCTGCGGCGGCTTGTCGCAGCCCTCGGCTAGACCCTAGCATGGTCGAGACGGCGAGGGGCGGCGGCCATCGAACTTCGCGAGGTTGTGAGCGTTGGCGATGCCAAGGCAGCCCAACCCCGCTTTTCCAAGGTTGTTCCCGCGAATCGCTCAACTCATGCCCGGCCATCCACGGTGGCGGGCGCGCCAATAACAACAATGTGGGAGAACCGCAATGTGGGACCAATCTATAATCCGCTTGGCAACGCGGCACTGTCGACGATCGCTGCCGCCGTGCCTGTCGTGACGCTGTTGGTGCTGATCGCCAGCGGCAAGGTCAAGGCGCATATCGCGGCCATCGTCGCGCTGGTCGTTGCCAATATCATCACGACAGCCATCTTTACCATGCCCGCCGGCATGTCGATCCGCGCCTCGCTGCTTGGCGTCGTGGTCGGCTTCTTCCCGATCGGCTGGATCGTGCTCAACGTCATTTTCTCTACCGCATCACGGTCGAGACCGGCCGGTTCGAACTGCTGCAGCGTGCGATCGGCGGCGTCACCACCGATCGCCGCCTGCAGCTCCTCTTGATCGCGTTCGCATTCGGCGCGTTCTTCGAAGGCGCATCCGGCTTCGGCACGCCGGTTGCGATCACCGGCGCGGTCCTGATCGGGCTCGGCTTCTCGCCGCTGGCGGCCTCCGGCCTTTCGCTGATCGCCAACACCGCACCCGTCGCCTACGGCGCGCTCGGCACGCCGATTCAGGGGCTGGCGTCGGTGACAGGTCTCGATCCCTATGTCCTCGGCGCGATGGTCGGCCGGCAGCTGCCGTTCTTCTCGCTGATCGTGCCGTTCTGGCTGATCTGGGCATTCGCAGGCTGGCGCGGCATGACGGCGATCTGGCCGGCCATTCTCGTCACCGGCGTTTCGTTCGCTGTTCCGCAGTTCGTGATCTCGAACTACATCAATCCCTGGATCGTCGATATCAGCGCGTCGCTGATCTCGATGGGCTGCCTGATCCTGTTTCTCAAGGTGTGGCAACCCCGCGAGCTCTGGACCTCTCCGGCGCTGCGCGGGCGTGATGAATCGGCAGCGACCATGAAGCCCGCCAAGCCATGGGATACGACGAAGCTCAGCCAGGCGCAGCTCTGGAGCGCGTTGCTGCCGTGGATCATCGTCTGCGTCGTGATGCTGATCTGGGGCACCGGCGCGTTCAAGAACTGGGCGAACGCGATTTTCGTCTGGAAGTATCAGGTGCCCGAGCTGCACAACATGATCAACAAGATGCCGCCGGTGGCCGCGAAAGCGACGCCGGAAGCAGCCGTGTTCGATTTCACCTATCTGTCCTTCACCGGGACCGGGATGCTGATCGCCGCCATCATCTCCGGCTTCCTGATGGGATTCTCGCCGGCGAAGATGATCGGCGAATACGGCCGCACCATCAAGCTGTGCGCGATCTCGCTGGTCACGATCTCGGCGATGCTCGCCATCGGCACGCTGACGCGGCTGTCCGGCGTCGACGCCACGCTCGGCTCGCCTTCGCCGCAACCGGCGTGCTGTATCCCTTCTTCGGCACGCTGCTCGGCTGGCTCGGCGTGGCGTTGACGGGATCGGACACCGCGTCCAACGTGCTGTTCGGCAATCTGCAAAAGATCACCTCCGAACAGCTCGGCCTGTCGCCCGTACTGATGGCCGCCGCCAATTCCTCCGGCGGCGTCATGGGCAAGATGATCGACGCGCAATCGATCGTGGTCGCCTCGACCGCGACCAACTGGTACGGCCACGAAGGCTCGATCCTTCGTTACGTGTTCCTGCATTCGATCGTGCTGGCCTGCCTTGTCGGCGTGCTGGTGACGCTGCAGGCCTACGTCTACCCGTTCACGATGCTGGTCCTGAAGTAGGGATAGCCATCAAGGCGATGCTGCCACCGTCCCCGCGGCCGGCGCCGCGGGGATTTTTTCGTCAATGCAGATTTATGCTGCGCCCCGTCTAGCCAACCACATACTTGTTCAATAGAACGGCGCGGCGCGGGCCGGGCATCGGTGTATTTCGAGAGGTTGCATGATTTCATTCCCACGTATTTTTCGCGCAAGCGTCGCGTTGGTCGTGCTGACGGGCACGGTCCTGCATTTCAGCCCGGCTATGGCCGATGACGGTTTCCCGTTCGGTGCGGAGATGACGCTCGACGTAAACCGCCAGCCCGGGTCCAAACGGATACCTAATCTCGAGATCGGCGACCGTGGCGAGGTGATCCTCGAACTCTGGTGCAAGGGCGGCAGGGGCCAGTTTTCGGTGGCGGGCAATACCATGATCTTCGTCGCCGGTGCGATGGAGAACCGGACATGTCCGCCGGACCGCGCGCAGCAGGACGATGAACTGATCGCGGCCCTGACTGAAGCGGGTAGCTGGAAGCGACAAGGCGATTTCGTTTCGTTCACCGGCACGAAGACGCTGCGCTTCCGGATCAACACGAATTAGGACGCGTGCTTGCACCAGCCGTGATGGCTGGCCTGGTCCGGTCTGTTCCCGGGACAGCTACTGCGTCGCAATCAATCCGTTGGCGGTGGCAACGATCCAGCGGTTGCCCCAGCGCACGATGGATTCAACTCGCCCGAGTCCGGGAATTGAGTCGCCGTGTGCGGCCATCCGGATTCCGTCAGGGCCTTCGAGAACAGCGGTTCCGTCCCTGACATCGACAACCCTCCAGCCCGAAATGGTCGTCGGTTTCGTTTCCGGTGCCGGCGCCAAAGGCGGCCTCATCGCGACTGCCACGCCGGGAGAGGTGGTAATGGCCGGAGAGGCCGAGCCCGCGGACAGGCGAGCGCCTCCCGGTAATGGGGCGGAAGGCTTGGGAATGCTCCCTACAACGGCGGGTGCCGCTGTCTGCGGATCTGGCGTGGATACCGTCCTTCGAGGAGCGCCTTCAATCTTGCCGCCTGATTTTGCTTCAGAAGCTGGAGGCGAAGGCGATCTGTTCTGAGCGATCGGGCCAACGCCAAGCACAGTTGCGACCTCAGGCCAATTCAGCCCCCAGCCCATCCCAGCCCGAAGGATGCGGCCAGTGCGATTGTGGCCAGCAAAATGGTGCGCGCACGATCACCGTGGGGTTCTCGCAACACCAGGACTTCATCGCGATTGCGGCCCAAGAAATCCCACAGGCGCACCGGCTGGCTCGGCAACCGGCCGCCGGCCACATCTCCTGGCCAAATGCTTCCAAGGGTACTCGGCTCGTGGTCTTGCATGGCGTGACCTACGTTCGGCTACCCGATGATGATCCCGGAAACTGAATCCAATCTTAACAGCGAACGAGGGGACCAAGTCATTGCGCGCTGTACCCGCCGTCGAGAGGCAGAATCGATGCGCGCAGCCTGACAGACACCAGCCCTGTCGTGCAGGGCGCTTGCGGATCACTTCCACAGCGACTTGTCGGCGTCCCAGCGCTGGCCCTTGAACTCTTTTGCCAGCGCTTCGAGCGAACCATTATCGTCCTTCGGTTCGCCGCCTTCCTCGTCGCCGGTGGATTCCTCCGACAGGTTCAGCTTGGGGCCAGCGCCTTCATCCGCGGTCGTGATCACCGGGCTCGAGATCCACAGCATCAGCCGGTCCGACGGGCCGGGCTTGTCCGGCGATACCAGCGCGATGATCTCGACATTTTCGGTGAGGCCGAGCGGCGGATAGATCTGGCTCGGCCGCTGGAAGGTCAGCGTCAGTTTGCCGGTATTGGCGTTCCAGTCGGCACCCGCCGCCTTGGCCGCAAGCGTCCCGGAAAGCACGCCGGAGATCGCCGACGCAAGCTTGTCCTTGTTGATCTTGGCGCCGTCGCGCCATTCGTTTGCCGCAAAACGGATGGTGCGATCCATCTCGACGATACCGCTGGTCCATCCCGCGGCGACCACTCCGGGCGTCGACCTTGCTTTGGCGATTAGCGCTGCGGACCGCTCTGGATCGGCGGTGAGGTTGATGGTCTGCTCACCGGCGCGCAGCGCATCGCATGAAATCGCAAGACTGCTCAGTCCGACCTCGACCTCTTGTCCCTTCAGGCTCTTGAGGAAATCCAGCGCGGCGTCGAGCTTCAGCCTTACGCCGATCGATTCCGGCGAGACCTCGGTAAAATCCTTCGGCGCCGGCGTGATGCCGTCGTCGCTGGTCTGGTTGTCCAGAAATTCCTTTTCGCTGAGGTCGGAATTGTCCGTCGAGGTCACTTCAGTGACGGTCTGGCCGACGGTGATCTGGCCGCGGAATTCGAAGGTGTCACCGGTCGGCTTGCGCGACAGCTTGACGGTGACCGGCAGCTTGTCGCCGAGGCTTTGCGTCGTTCCCGTCAGGTTCTGGCCGTCAACGGCGAGGTTGGCAACGAAGCGGTCCTTGCGATCGGAACCTTTCGCGGCGGGATAGCAGACGTCGAGCGTGGCCGCGGTAACGTTCTTGCCCTGGCGGGTTTCTTTCAGCACGACGTCGGCATTGCCGTCCATCAGTCCATCGATCGCGGTGAAGTACCTGGTCTCGCTCGCGCCCGGCGTTGTCTTGGAGGGAAGTTTCATCTGGGCGAAAGCAAGGCTCGGGGAGACCGTGACCAGACCGAGCAGGAGCAGGAAGCGCGCGCGCATATGAGATCCCCTGAAGCGACGGATTCGATCCGTCGTAAGTAGCAAACCTCGGCGGCGTTTTCGAGCAAGGCACGTCCTCGGACTTGATCCGGGGATGCAGAGCGGCTCGCGTGGAGAAAACGCATCAAATCAAAGCGAAAGAGCCTTTTTCGGTTCCTCAATCAGGCTGGCACAGCGGTTGTCATCGTCAAAGAAGGCCGCCCGGAGGCGGCCTTCGATCTCCTGGATTGGGAAAGGCGGGGCTTAGAAGCCCATGCCGCCCATTCCACCCATGCCGCCGCCACCGCCGGGCATCGGCGCCGCCGGCTCCTTCGGCAGTTCGGCCACCATGGCTTCGGTGGTCACCAGCAGGCCGGCGACGGAGGAAGCGTCCTGCAGCGCAGTCCGCACCACCTTGGCCGGGTCGATGATGCCCTTGTCGACCATGTCGACATATTCTTCGGTCTGGGCGTCGAAGCCGAAGGTCTCGGACTTGTTCTCGAGGATCTTGCCGACCACGATCGAGCCCTCGACACCGGCATTCTCCGAGATCTGGCGGACCGGGGCTTCCAGCGCCTTCAGCACGATATTGATACCGGCCTGGACGTCGGAATTGTCGTTGTTGATGCGGCCGACAGCCTTCTTGGCGCGCAGCAGCGCCACGCCGCCGCCCGGCACGATGCCTTCCTGGACGGCTGCACGGGTCGCATTGAGGGCGTCATCGACGCGATCCTTCTTTTCCTTGACCTCGACTTCGGTCGCGCCGCCGACGCGGATCACCGCGACGCCGCCGGCGAGCTTGGCCAGCCGCTCCTGAAGCTTCTCGCGGTCGTAGTCCGAGGTGGTTTCCTCGATCTGCGCCTTGATCTGCGTGACGCGGGATTCGATATCTTTCTTCTTGCCCGCGCCTTTGACGATCGTGGTGTTTTCCTTGTCGATCACCACCTTGCCGGCGCGGCCGAGCATGTTGATGGTGACGCTTTCGAGCTTCATGCCGAGCTCGTCGGAGATCAGCTGACCGCCGGTCAGGATCGCGATGTCTTCCAGCATCGCCTTGCGGCGATCGCCGAAGCCCGGCGCCTTAACGGCGGCAACCTTCAAGCCGCCGCGCAGGCGGTTGACCACCAGCGTCGCCAGCGCCTCGCCCTCGACGTCCTCGGCGATGATCAGCAGCGGCCGGCCGGACTGCACCACGGCTTCCAGCACCGGCAGCATCGACTGCAGGCCGGAGAGCTTCTTCTCGTGCAGCAGCACGTAGACGTCTTCGAGTTCGGCCGTCATCTTTTCGGCGTTGGTGATGAAGTAGGGCGACAGGTAGCCGCGGTCGAACTTCATGCCCTCGACAATGTCGACCTCGGTCTCGAGCGACTTGTTTTCCTCGACCGTGATCACGCCTTCATTGCCGACCTTCTGCATCGCCTGCGCGATCATCTTGCCGATGGCCACATCGCCATTGGCCGAGATGGTGCCGATCTGAGCGACTTCGGAGGAGGCCGCGACCGGCTTGGCGCGCTTCTCGAGATCCTTGACGACGGCGTGGACCGCGATGTCGATACCGCGCTTCAGGTCCATCGGGTTCATGCCGGCGGCAACCGCCTTGCCGCCCTCGCGCACGATCGCCTGCGCCAGCACGGTCGCGGTGGTGGTGCCGTCGCCTGCGGTGTCGTTGGTCTTGGAGGCGACTTCGCGCAGCATCTGCGCGCCCATGTTTTCGAACTTGTCCTCGAGTTCGATTTCCTTGGCGACGGTGACGCCGTCCTTGGTGATGCGGGGAGCGCCGAAGCTCTTCTCGATCACGACGTTGCGGCCCTTCGGGCCGAGCGTCACCTTCACCGCGTTGGCGAGAACATCGACGCCGCGCAGCATTCGATCGCGGGCGTCTCCGGAAAATTTAACGTCTTTGGCAGCCATGTTTTTGGACCTCCTTGAGAATTGGGGCAATCGGTTGCCGCCTTTTTCAATCGTCATTGCCGGGCAAGAGCACGAAGTGCGTCTTCGTGCTAGGTGACCCGGCAATCCATCTTCTTTGGAAGAGTGATGGATGCCCGGATCAAGTCCGGGCATGACATCTGAGAGTGCGGCGACCGTTCGGATCTATCGGCTCAGCTCAGCACGCCCATGATGTCGCTCTCCTTCATGATCAGGAGTTCCTCGCCGTCGAGTTTGACCTCGGTGCCGGACCATTTGCCGAACACCACGCGGTCGCCAACCTTGAGGTCGATCGGGATCAGCTTGCCGGCTTCGTCGCGGCCGCCCGGGCCCACCGCCGTGACTTCGCCCTGGGAGGGCTTTTCTTTGGCGCTGTCAGGAATGATGATGCCGCCCTTGGACTTTTCTTCGGCATCGATGCGCTTGACTACCACGCGGTCGTGCAGCGGACGGAATTTGGATTTGGCCATGACGTCTCCTCTTGAAGTTCCTCTGGGAGGCTTGGTTTCAGAACTGGTTGCCATCGAAACTGGCTGGATACAGGGGTATTCGACGCCGTCCCGGGCGGGACAGCTTGGCCCTTAGCAATCGTCGTATTTGAGTGCTAAACGTGGAGCCGGGGAATATGGCCTGGCGCCGATCCTGTCAAGCAAACAAGGGGGTTAAGGCCTTCTTGAGGCCAATATAGGATGCTCCCACGGAAACCAAATCGGAGCAGCGGCGTAATTTACCGGCCGTCATTGCTCTGGCGGACTTTTTGCGGTTGGCTGCTTCACGGGAGCGGCCCTTAGGAATTGCTCGGGGGAATACGATGATAAGGTCACGTAATGCGCGTACGGTTGCCAACCTGGCGATCGCTTCGGCGCTGACGATATTCCTGGGGGCCTGCAGCAGCATGAGCCTGCCGTCATTGTCGTCCACTCCACCTCCCGATGCCGAGCCCGGCCTCGCGCCCGAAATGCCGGCATCGATCCGCGCCGACGAGATCGTCGGCCGCTGGGGCCTCGCCTCGTTCCAGAATCCCAACGACCGCGCCCGCACCGAGGCCGCGGCGAGGGGGCAATGCAAGCAGCCGTACGTGATCGGCGCCGGCCAGTCCGGCGGCGTGGTCATGCACCTGGCCGACCAGGCGACCCCGCAGGAACTGCGCCTGAAGGGCAGCCCGAGCGGCAAGAACTATATCGGTCCCCCGGCCCTGCCGGCGGCGAGCAGGACCGCGAGATCGTGTCGTTCGACGGCCGCGTCCTCATCACCCGCTTCATCGACAAGGATGCCGCCGTTCGTTACGGCAACATGGTCTACATCCGCTGCGCGCCGCGGGCTTGATGCAAACGGCATACCCTTCCCGTCATGCCCGCGCAGGCGGGGCATCCAGTACGCCGCGGCTTCTCCGCTGAATTTCTGACGTCTCTGGAATACTGGATCGTCCGCGTTCGCGGACGATGACAGGGGAGAAGTCGGCCGCGCAAAACAAAAAACGCCGGCATCTAGCCGGCGTTTCTATTTGGTCTGCGTTAACCAGCTCGATCAATCGAACAGTGCGTCGATGTCGTCCTGCGAGGCGTGGCCGGCATCGCCGTCCAGCTTCGGGCCGTTGAGCAGCTTGGCGTCGCCTTCGCGGGTGTCGACGATCGGCGTGGCGTGAGCCCTGATCGCGTCGACGCCGCCCCAGATGTCCATCATCGCATTGATGTGCTGCTCGATGAATTTCATCGTACCCATGACTTTGCTGATGCGCTGGCCGGTGAGATCCTGAAAGTTGCAGGCCTCGAAGATCGAGACGACGCGTTCCTGGATGTCCTCGCTGAGCAGCTTCTGCTGATCGGCCGAGATGTTCTTGGATAATGCGGTCGCCGCCTGGTCGATCGCCTCGGTGGCTTCGAGAATCTGCTGGGTGGCCTGTTCGGTGCCGCCGACGACGGCGCCGAGTTCGCCATTGACCTTGGCCATCTCCTGGCCGTCAAAGCTCTTGCCGTGCAGCACGGCGATTTCGCGCTTGGTGCGGTTGATGGCGTCGTGAATGAGGTCGAGCTCGACTTTGAGCTTCTCGCACTGTTCGATCTGCGCGCGATAGGTTTCCAGCAGCGCCTGGGTCTGCGCTACCTCGCGCGCGACATCCACAGCCTCACCTCCCGCGCGTACGTGGGCGCTGGCCGCCATTTGTGCACGGATCGCGCGCAGCTCGGCCATGATCTCCTTATGCATCGGGCCGATCTCGCCGCCTTCGACCAGAGGCATTGGCACATCGCCGAGGATGGCTTGTTCGATACGAAAACGTTTGCGACTTACCGACATGAGTTTTTTCCCACCCCTTTACTTCCAGGCCTTTCTAGACCGGTGCGATTTAACGTGAGGTTCACGCGGGAACATGTCGTGCCGCCGCTTCGCGCCAGAACGTTTTCAAGCGAGGTGGCGACCGGTTCGCGCTGAGAAAACGCGTCAAATCAAGAATCTAGAGCCCTGTTTCGATCCCGTCGAAACGGATAAGGCTCTGGCGCATACCAACGCTTAACCATGAGCCGTTGGCGTTCATTCAAAATAAACGCTACCGGACAAATCCGGCGCGATTGACGACGTGGTGAATCGAAACGCGGTTTCCGTTTACCAAACCGATTAGGTTTTGATTTGTATTGATCAGGTGCAACGGCGCGGTTCAATCGCCGTTTGCGAACCCGCAGTGACGAAACAGTACAGAGTACGTCGATGTCCGGAAAATTATCCCTTGCGCTCCTCGCGAGCGTTTCTTGCCTTTGCTTCGCCGGTGAGGCGGCAGCGATCGACGCCTCTCCATTTGCTGAATCCACCGTGATCTACGCTCGCCAGCCTGCGCCGGCGCGCATGGCTTATGCCGAACGCTCGCAGATGGGCGGCGGCTTCATCGAATTCCTGTTCGGCGATGGGCCGCAAGGCGGGCGTTATCAGCAACAGCCCTCCTATGAACAGCAGCCTGCCTATCGGCAGCAGCCTGGTTACGGATATGGCGGGCAGCGTTCGCTGCTGCCGCCGATGGATCCGCAGCAATCGATGCGCGGGCAGGAGGAGGCGGTCGAACCCGCGCAGCGTCCCTTCGATCCGAAATACGAGAAGCAGGTGGTCGACTATCACGGCAATGAAAGCCCGGGCACTATCGTCGTCGACACCTCGAACAAGTTCCTGTTCCTGGTGCAGGGCGACGGCAAGGCGCTGCGCTACGGCATCGGGGTCGGCCGTCCCGGCTTCACTTGGTCCGGCGTCAAGACGATTTCCGCAAAAAAGGAATGGCCGGCCTGGACGCCGCCGCCGGAAATGCTGGCGCGCCGCCCCGACCTGCCGCGGCACATGGAGGGCGGCCCGCAAAATCCGCTCGGCGCGCGGGCGATGTATCTGGGATCGTCGCTCTATCGGATCCACGGCTCCAACGAGCCCTGGACCATCGGCACCAACGTATCCTCGGGTTGCTTCCGCATGCGCAATGAAGACGTGATCGATCTCTACGGCCGCGTCAATGTCGGCGCCAGGGTCGTCGTGATCTGATTTCTCACGCAGCCCGTAGCCCGGATGGAGCGAAAGCGAAATCCGGGGACTATCTCACCGCGGAGGCACTTGTCCCCGATTGCGCTTCGCTCCTCCGGGCTACGATCGATCGAAATAAAAACGGCCGCCCGATCGGGCGGCCGTTTTCTTTTCCAGGTCTCATGTCGCTCAGGCGTAATCGCCGTCGCCGTCGCCTTCGAAGCCGTCGGAATCATGATCCATGTCGTTATCGTCGTCGTGCGAGGCCTGATCGAAGAATCCCTGCCGCGAACCGGAATCGCTGTTGTCGGCGCGCTGGCCGGACGAGCCGATGTCGTTGACCCCGGCGTCGCGCGCCAGATTGCCGCCGGACTGATCGCTCCACGGCCTGCGGTCTTCGATTCCGCCGCTATGGCCCGCCGTGTCGCCGAAGCTTTGTTGGTTGCCACTGCCGCCGCCCATCATCGAACGGAGGCTGCTGGCCAGCATCGATCCGCCGACCACGCCGACCGCGGCCGCCGCTGCGGTGCCGAGAAATGAGCCGCCGCCACCGCCGAACGGAGGCGGCTGCTGCTGCGCGCCATAAGAGGGCTGGGCGTAGCCCGGCTGACCATATTGTCCGGGCGCCTGGCCCTGCTGCAAAACCTGGCCGGTGTTCCATGCCGGACGGCCGCCGGCCATCTCGGGCGCGCGAACGTTGGGCACTGAGCCTTGCGACTGGTTTTGGCCGTGCTGCTGGCTCTGCCCGAAAATAGCGTCGCGCATTGAATCGAGGAAGCCGCCAGGTTGATTTTGAGTTTGATTTTGCTGGCCGGTCACCGCTTCCAGTTCCTGGATACGGCTGTCGGCGCGCTTCAACGCTTCGTCCTGCACGAGCACCGCTTGCACCAGCGCGTAGACGGCATTGGGCGCTTTTTGCAGGCCCTGCATGATCGCAGACATGGCCTCGGGATCGCGTGGCGTGGTCTCCAGCTTGGCGAGGCGGTCGAAAAGATCGTCAATCAATTGGCGTTCTTGCGGTGTCATGGCCTTCTCCCTCGCATCGAAACGTCATCGAAGCGCGTGGAAGATGTAGGAGGGCTTTGTGTCGCAAGTAGTAGGTGGGCGAATTAAATTTCCGTATGCGACAAATTCGACCGACGGTTTTATTGAAGGATATCAATCCAGTGTAACTTTATTCGCCGCGAGCAGCGGCGGGAACTGGGCGCCGGCGAGATACGCATGTTCGGCTTCGCGCTGGGTGGTGAGGGGATCGAGGTTGATGAGCGTTTCGTCGACAAAACCCGGATGGCACATCACGAGCCCGCCTTCCGGCAATTCCTCGATGAACTGCCGCATCAGCGCGCCGAAGTCCGGCTCTCGCGAAAAATCATAGGCGCCGGCAAAGGCCGGATTGAAGGGGATGCCGGCGGAGGCGGCGCGCTTGCGGAATTGCGCGCTGAGAACGTCGAGCACCATCGCCTTGGGCGCACCGAGCCGTTTTGCCAGCGGCTGCGGCCTGCCGCCCTGGCGCACCCAAGCGCCGGGGGCTGCTTCCTTCACCGCCCGCAGGAATGCATCGCGCACCTGCGGGAAGAGCTGTACGTGCTGATGGCCGTCGACGAAATCAGGCGCGCGGCCGAACAGGTCCTTGAAAGTCGTGAGCTGAGCAGAGAGCTCATCCTCGATCAATCCGGGATCGAGCCGCCGCAACAGCGCTAATCGCAGTATGTTCGGAAACGGCAGGAACAGGCCGCCATTGAGAGGCCGAAAGTGCATCGTCAGCGGACGGAACGGCGCCGACAATGTCGCGTGCAGGCCGATGGCGCAGCGCGGGCTCGCCGCCGCTGCCGTCTGCAGCTCGGCAACCTCGTTGCGGCCGATCGCCGGGCCGACCACCATCACCGACGTCGCATTGAGACGGCGGCGGGAAATCAAATCGCGAATGGCGCGGTTGACGCCTTCGGCCAGCCCGTAATCGTCGGCGCACAGCCAGATCCGGCGCAACGGCGCGGCGTCGTTCATTCGGCGGCGGTCCGTTCGCTGGCGCTTGGCGCCGCTTCCGCTCGTTTTTCGGAGTGCTCGGCGACGAAGTAGATCGGGCGCGCTTTGAGCTCGGACAGGATCTTGCCGATATATTCGCCGACGATGCCGATCATGATGAGCTGCACGCCGCCGATCGTCATCAGGCCGATCACCAGCGAGGGATAGCCGGGGACCTGCTTGCCGGTGGTCAAGACTTCCCACAGGATGGTCAGGCCGAACATGAAGGCGCCCGCGGCGAGCAGCACGCCGAACAGGCTCGCAAACCGCAGCGGCGCAACCGAGAACGACGTCAATCCCTCGATCGAAAGGCCGATCAGCCGGCCAGGGCTGAAGGTCGTGACGCCATGAGCGCGCGGCGCCGGCTCATAATCGACGCGGATCTGGCGGAAGCCGATCCAGCTCGCCAGCCCCTTGAAGAAGCGGTTGCGCTCGGGAAGCTGCCGCAGTGCGGCGGCAGCGCGCGGCGACAGCAGGCGGAAGTCGCCGGCGTCCTCGGGGATCTTCTGCCGTGCGCCCCAGTTGATCAGCGCATAGAAGCTGTGCACCGCCTGGCGGCGCAGGAACGATTCATTGTCGCGGTGCGCCTTCGCCGTATAGACGACGTCAAAACCGTCATCGATCCAGTGCGCGACGAGCTTTTCGACCAGGCTCGGCGGGTGCTGGCCGTCGCCGTCCATGAACAGCACCGCGCCGCGCCGGGCATGGTCCAGTCCCGCCATCAAGGCTGCTTCCTTGCCGAAATTGCGCGACAGCGACACCACCTGAACGTCGAGGGCATCAGCGGCAAGGCCGCGCGCAATCGCAAGCGTGCTATCGGCACTGCCGTCGTCGACATAGATCACTTCGCTGGCGAGGTCGTAGCGTGCCTTGAGCGACCGGGCGAGGCCGATCAGCCGCTCGTGCAGCACGGCCAGCCCTGCGGCCTCGTTGTACAGCGGTACGACGATCGACAGGCCGCGCGCCGCAGCGCTGGCCGCGGTCGTCGACAGGCGGGAAACGTCAGAGCCGAGCGTCATCGATCAGGTTCCAGTTAAATCCCTGTGCTTGGGCATAATAATCATGCTCCAAAACAGCATATGTTACTCGCCGCCAGCTGTCGCAACGATGAACGAAACGGCAGCCTCATTGCCGCAAGAACGCCTCAAGCCGGGCGAATAGCGGGTTTTCGCGGTCGAGTACGTAGTCGAGCGAGGCGATCGAAACCGTATCGGCGCCATGCTCGCGCAGGAAACTGCCGAGCGCGTAAAGGTGCGTCGGTGGGCAGTGCAGCGTAAGCATGCCGGAGGAGGTTGGCCCGCCGAACGGGGCGACCACGCCGAAGCGGTTATGCGCCTCGGCGAGCAGCGCATCGTTGCAGCCGGCGAAACGCGTTCGCACTTCGCGATACTTGCTGGCGCGGGCGCGCGCGGCGATATGATCCAGGATGACGCGCGCGGTCTCGCGGGCCTCGCCCGACCAGTCGGCGTCCTTTGAAGCCACGAGGTTGGCCTGGCTGCGCAGGATCACGCCATCGTCGAGCACCTTCAGTCCGTTGGCGGCCAGCGTCGCGCCTGTCGTCGTGATGTCGACGATCATCTCGGCGGTGCCGACGGCCGGCGCGCCTTCGGTGGCGCCCGCGCTCGACGATGCGGTAGTCGACCACGCCGTGGGCGGCGAAGAAGTTGCGGGTCAGGTTGATGTACTTGGTCGCGACCCGCATGCGCCGGTTATGCTGCGCACGGAAGCCGGTGGTGACATCGTCGAGATCGGCCATGGTGCGGACGTCGATCCAGGCCTGCGGCACCGCGACCACGACATTGGCGCTCCCGAAGCCGAGATTGTCGATCAACAAGACGCGCTTGTCGGCGTCCACAATGCTTTCGCGCAGAAGATCCTCGCCGGTGACGCCGAGGTGCACCATGCCGCGCGCGCGAGCTGCGAGGCGATCTCGCTGGCGGAGAGATAGGCGATCTCGACATTCTCGAGGCCGGAAATCGTGCCGCGATAATCGCGCGCGCCGCGCGGCTTGGCGAGCGAAAGGCCTGCGCGCGTGAAAAACGCTTCGGCGTTTTCCTGCAGGCGGCCCTTGGAGGGAACGGCGAGGACGAAGGGGGCGCTCATGCGACGCTCCCTTGTGCAGCAAGCTGCGTCAGGGCTTCGATCCAGACCGAAAATCCGACGGCTGCGATCGGCGTGGCCGAGCCGAGCTGGGTCATCAGGCCATCATAGCGCCCGCCCGCGACCAGCGGTTCGACGCCGTTGCTTTTGGCGTGCAACTCGAATTCGAAGCCGGTGTAATAGTCGAGGCCGCGTCGAACGAGGTGGAAAAGCGCGTCAGGCGCGTGTCGATGCCGCGCGCGGCCATGAAGCCGACGCGGCTTTCGAGCTGGTCGATTGCCGCCGCCAGATCGAGCTTTGCATCGTCGGCCAGGGCGCGCAGCTGCGCCACCGATTCATCGGGATCGCCCGCGATCGCCAGGAAGCGCTTGATGATCTCGATGGCGTCGCGCGGCAGCGCGCCGCCCTTCAGTGTCGATTGTTCGAGAAAGCGGTCGGCGATTTCGGCAACGCTGCGGCCGCCGACATTGGTGGTGCCGGCGATCGACATCAGGTCGGTCACCAGCGCCAGCGCCGCCTTGCGGTCGGAGCCGGCAAGTGCTGCGAGTACGCCCTCATATTCGTTGTGGCCGGGCGCGGTCGCGAGCGTCAGCCGCTCGATATCCTGTGTGAGGCTGACCTTGCGATTGAAATCCTTGATCAGCCGCCGCCGCCAGACCGGGTAGAGGTTAAGCGCGTCGATCAGCGCCGTGAACAGGGCGACATCGCCGGTGCGGATTTCGACATCCTTCAATCCGAAGGCGGCGGTGGCTTCGAGCGCCAGCGCCAGCATTTCCGCGTCCGCCGCGGCGCGGTCCTGCCGGCCAAAAGATTCGATGCCGGCCTGCAGAAACTCGCTTGGCTCGCCGCCGCGATAGCGGAACACCGGCCCGAGATAGCTGAAGCCTGCGGGCTGCCCCGCGCGGCGGGAGGCGAGATAATCTCGCGCGACCGGAATGGTGAGATCGGGGCGAAGGCAGAGCTCTTCGCCGCTGGCATCAGTGGTCAGGTAAAGGCTCTTGCGGATGTCCTCGCCGGAGAGGTCGAGGAACGGCTCGGCCGGCTGCAGGATACCGGGCTCGGCCCTGATGTAGCCGGCCTGCGCGAACGACAATAGCAGCGCGTCCGCCCAGGCGGCGGATCCGGCGGCACCTCGGGCGGCGGCGGTCACGGTCATCTCAGGTCCAAATACTCGCAGGAAACCTGGTTGCAGGGTTCTTGCTGGGTTCCCCAGGGGTTCCGGGAATTGTTGGCGCAGGCCTTAGCACGGCCGGGGCGGGGATTCGACTGGGATCGGCAAGTGAATTGACGAGTGAATTAACGGGCGGCTTAAGAGGGCTGCCTTAACGGGTCGGGCCGCCGCTGGCCATCGCTATCCCGGCTCCCGCCAGTCCCCCAGCGCGGCCTGGACCAGCGCCAGCGCGGCTACCCCGGCCGTGTCCGCGCGCAGGATTCGCGGCCCCAGGGAAAGCCGCAGCGTTCTGGGCTGCCGCAGCAGCAGGGCGCGTTCTTCCTCGGCAAACCCGCCCTCGGGACCGATCAGGATGTCGATGCCGTCGGCGGCGGCTAACCCCTGCTGCAGCGCCTGCAGCGGACCCCGGACCTCCGTCGCCTCGTCGCAGAATACCAACAGGCGCGTTGGCCCGCGTTCACCCAGGTAGCGGTCGAACGCCACGGGCTCGGCGACCGCAGCCAGGCTCAGGATGCCGCATTGCTCGGCGGCCTCGATGACATTGGCGCGCATACGCTCGCTATTGACCCGCGAGACCTGGGTGTGACGGGTCAGAACCGGCTGTAGCATCGACGCACCCATTTCGACGGCCTTCTGCACCATGTAGTCGAGGCGGGCATGTTTGAGCGGCGCGAACACGTAAGCGATGTCGGGCAGGCGGTCCTGCGGCCGCGTCCGGCTCACGATGGTCAAACGATCAGGCCGCTTGCGGCCTTCGATTTGCGCCTGCCATTCGCCGTCGCGGCCGTTGAACACCAGGATGTTCTCGCCTGAGCCGAGCCGCAGCACGTTGCCCAGATAATTGCTCTGGTTGCGCTCCAGTTCGATTCGCGCGCCCTCCTGCAAAGGGGCGTCGACGAACAGGCGAGGGGCGCTAAAATCGAGTTCAGGCATCTGTAATTTTCCGTTTCCGGGCGCTTTTAGCCTAAAGCGCTAGAATCCGGACCTGTTTTTAACCTTCGACGCGGCCCTACGCCGCGCTGCCGCCCTAATCAACGGGTTGTTAAGGGCCGGCAGGAATCGTAAAAAGCTCATCGCAAATCTGCTTCGTTCGGACGACGTTGGGGCTGCCTGGACCTTGCCGGAGAAACACCCTTGATGATCCGCCTGATTGTGCCGCTGACCGCTGCTCTCGTGATTGTTCACGGGGCCCAAGTCTTTGCGCAAGGCGCGTTTCCGGCGCCATTGCCCAACCAGAGCGCGGCGCCCGCGAACGCTTCGCCGTTTCCGCCTGTGAACGGGGCTGCGCCCGCGGCTTTCCCGAGCCAAGGCGCCGCGCCGGTTTCCGGCGGCTCGGTGTTTGATCGTGGAGCAGCGCCGCAAGCGGGTGGTCCGCCGCAGGCGGGTGGCGCCGCCGACGCCTGCATGAAAGGGTTCGTCCCCCTGCGCGCAGAGGCGGAGAAGCGAGGCAAGATGATCAAGGCGGCGAGCGACCGCAAGGCGTCGCCGGACGAGGCTTGCAAGCTGATCGGCAGTTTCGGCCAAGCCGAAGTCAAGATGATCAAATACGTCGAGACCAATTCGGAGAAATGCGGAATTCCGCCGCAGATCGCCGACCAGCTCAGGAACGGCCACAAGAACACCGAGAAGATGCAGAAGCAGGTCTGCGGAATGGCCGCGCAGGCGCAGGCGCAGCGGCCGGCCGGTCCCAGCCTGAGCGAAGTCCTCGGCTCTTCCGCGGCGCTCCCCGAGGCGCAGCCCATGAAGAAGGGCGGCAGCACCTTCGATACGCTGAACGGCAACGTCCTCACCCGATGACCCCGACCCGATGAGCGACGCGACCGCCCGCGTTGCCGACGCCACCGGCAACTGGGTCGATACGCGCGCGCCGTCCTGGTCTCGGCCCTATTTGCGTCTCGCGCGTTTCGATCGGCCGATCGGATCGTGGCTGTTGCTGATGCCGTGCTGGTGGTCGGCGGCGCTCGCTGCAGGCGTGGCGCGCGATATCAGCCAATTGCCGCTGGTGATCGTGCTGTTCTTCATCGGCGCCTTTGTCATGCGCGGCGCGGGCTGCACCTGGAACGACATCACCGATCGCGACCTCGACGCCAGGGTCGAGCGGACGCGGTCGCGGCCGCTTCCGCGGGGCAGGTCAGCGTGGCGCAGGCGGTTGCCTTCCTGGTCCTGCTGGCGCTGATCGGGCTTGTCGTGCTGCTTCAGTTCAACCGCTTCGCGGTCATGACCGGCATCGCGTCGCTGGCTATTGTCGCCGTCTATCCCTTCATGAAACGCATCACCTGGTGGCCGCAGGTCGTGCTCGGCCTGGCGTTCTCCTGGGGTGCGCTGATGGGATTGCCGTCACACTCGGCCGGATCGATGTGACCGCGCTCGTGCTCTACGCCGGCTCGATCGCCTGGGTGATCGGCTATGACACCATCTACGCGCATCAGGACGCCGAGGATGACGCGCTGATCGGCGTCAAGTCGACGGCGCGGCTGTTCGGCGCGCGCACGCACTCGGCGCTGGCGGCGTTTTATTCGCTCGCGGTGATCCTGATCGGCGCGGCGCTGGCGCTCGCAGGCGCGCGATGGCCGGCATGGATCGGACTGGCCGCGTTCGCGGCGCACCTGGTCTGGCAAATCCGCAAGCTCGACATCAGCGATCCCGCACTGTGCCTGCGGATATTCAAATCAAACCGCGACGCAGGACTGTTGCTGTTTGCGGGATTGTTCGTGGACGCAGTGCTGCGCTGAATTCGGAGGGTGGGTAAAGGCGCGTTAGCGACGTGCCCACCATCAAGCATTCCGCTCATGATGGTGAGCACGCTGTCGCTTTGCCCACCCTACGACATGCTCGCCGTCATTGCGAGCGAAGCGAAGCAATCCACGTTTCCGCAAGCCGCGCTATGGATTGCTTCGCTGCGCTCGCAATGACGACGTGGAGGCAGCAACTGCGACAACCTGGCACGACGGGCAAATCACCAAAAGTCTGTCCATACTCTTTTGCAAAAATATTCAACTTAACCCGTCGGGCAAATCAATGCTCTTTCTTCGCGTGTCTCACCCAATTGAGGGGCGGCTCGCGATCGTCACGAACGTGCGGTGGGATGCGGTGGACGCGAAATGCGTGGCAGACGAGCGCGCATGAAGCGTACGGCGAAGTCGTGTGGTCCTGACGCCGCGGTGCTGGCGTCAAGTCGCGCAGGTTCATTCCTGCGCGGCGACGGTGGCAAGAAGGCCGTTCACCGGGGAGCAACTGTGTTTTCGTAGACCTGTGATCGGCCGGGTTCAAGGCTGGCGCTGCGCGCCACCGCCTCTGGCGGCTGACGGCCTTGACCCCGTCCGCTCACCGGTCTTTAGGCTGGGCACGCGCTCGGCAGAGGCCGAGCGGGATCGCTCGCTTTGTGCCGGGTAATATCCCATTTCTGGCGCCGCGCGATCATGATGTTGAGGATGCAGATGAGCTTGCGCATGCAGGCGGTGAGCGCAACCTTCTTCTCCTTTCCTTTGGCGACCAGGCGATCGTAGAACGCCTTGAGCACAGGGTTGTGCTGTGTCGCGGCCCCAAGACAAGCCATGTAGAAGAGGTTGCGGATCTTGCGGCGCCCGCCTTTGATGTGGCGATTGCCCCTGCGTTGGCCACTATCGTCATCGTAAGGCGCTACGCCCAACAAGGCCGCGGCGACGTTGTCGCTCACTTGGCCGAGTTCCGGCATCGCCGCGATCAGGCCGGCGGACGTGGCCTTGCCAAGCCCGGGCACGCTCTCGATGATCTCGGCGAGCTCAACAAAATGCGGCGTCGCCTTGACCAGGGCTGCGATCGCAGCGTCGAGCTTGGCAACCTCGCTGGCGATCTTCTTCAACAGCCGCTCCTGCATTTTCTGCACGACTTCCGGTGTGGCATGCTCGCCCCTGTTTTGCAGGCTGGTCTGCATGTCGAGCAGGCTTTGACGCGCATTGACGATCTGCACCAGCTTCTCGCGTGCGGCGTCGTGAGCCTGGCTCTTTGCCTCGACGAACGTCTCGGCGAACCAGGCGATCATCTCCGCATCGATCGGATCGCTCTTGGCGAGCCGCCCAGCCGATTTGGCAAAGCTGCGTACCCGCTTGGGATCGACGACCAGGATTTCGAGGCCGGCCTCGCGCAGCACCTTGGCCCAGTCCCGCTCGTAGCCGCCGGAAGCCTCCATGGCTGCCTTGCCGACCTTGTGTTTGCGAAGCCAGCGGATCAGTGCGCGCCGCCCCTCTGCGGTGCTCGGAAACGTCTGCCATTGAGACAACGAGCGAATGCACGCATCCACCTTGTCCTTGGCCACATCAATCCCGACGACAACAACCTCATTTTGTGCCATCATCCACTCCCTTCCTTGCTCGGTTCGGGCTCGCAGCCCGTGCAACTGTTCGGGTTGAGGAAGACACCGGATCTGTCCCTCGCTCCCCGACAGGCTCTCAAGGCCTTTGAGCGCGAACGGGCTCAGATCCAGCGACGGGCGGTTGGTCAGAACCGCCCGTTCGCACATTCTGGCAGATTTTGCGGACACAAGAGCACGAAGTAAGCCGTAAAGCCATTGCGCAGGGAAGGCCGGGATGCTCCCGCTGAACCTGTATGCTCGTGTGCGCTCTCTTCGATGCACATTGCACACGAGACCGCGGGTGCAGCGCGCACCCGGTCTTCCCTGCGCCCTCTGTACTTTCGAGAGGGGGCTGCAATTGCAAACCTCGGGCGAATAGCGTCGCGAGATCGCGAAAGCATGTTTAGTCTCGTAGGATGGGTGGAGCGAAGCGATACCCATCGCCACGCTCGCCGGTTGATGGGTATCGCTTCGCTCCACCCATCCTACGGAAGCAATGGCGAGGCTACACTAATCCCGCGCGATGATCTCGCGTTCGCCCTGATGGATATTCGCCGGGTTGAGCAGGCCGTCGGCGCGGCGGCGGACCAGGAATTTCGGGCGGCGGGCGCGGATCGCGTTGTGGCGGCGGCGCCGGGCGGCCGGTTCGCAGCGGTTGTCTTCCGGCAATTGCGGCAGCGCAAATATATCGCTCCACATCCGCCATGCGGACGCGATCTCCTCGCGGTCGGAACTTACGCACAAAGGAATTGTCAGCGAGGGATCGCGATGTACCAGCACCAGCATCTGCGCGTCGTCGAGACCGCGCAGCGCAACGCCGAGAAAGTCGCGTACGCGAACATTGATGGCCATCCGCATGCCATGGATGGCACGGTGCAGCACGACGCGTTCGCGATGAAGTTCGATCCTCCGCACGCCACCGTCTGCGCGGGTGTCGTGCGCATGGAAGCTGAGCGGCAGGGAAGAGGGTCGAGCCGCAGTGCACGGCTCGACCCGGCGGGATTGATCCCGCTTGTTGGTGTTTGACGCCTCACGGCTGTAGTCTCCCCGCCGGGATTATGTTCCCGGTCGATACGCGAGACCTTAGCCGAGCTATTTCCGTTTCGCCTTAAAAAGGCTGGTTAACCCGAGGTCACCTGGCCTGCATCTATCCGCATGATTGACAAGACCTTGGCGCACATGATTGACGAGACGTTGCGGAAATGCCGAAATTGTTTGGCATTCGGCGCACTAAAATGCTTGAAATCCCTGTGAATCAGGCACATCTGCTGAGTCGTCAGATTTGCGTCCCAGCTCTCGTCAATGTCAGGGATTTTGTTTGTGAGCTCTTCACCATCCACTGCTTCGCCTGCTTCGCGGCTTCCCGAAACCTCCGATCTGTTCGATCAATCGACGTTGTCGACGCTGGCGCAGCGGCTGGTCGAGGCGGCGAAGCGCGCCGGTGCGGACGCCGCCGACGCGGTCGCGGTGCGCGGCGTTTCGCAGGGTGTTGAAGTGCGCGAGGGCCGCGTCGAGGAATCCGAGCGCTCCGAAGGCGATGATGTCGGATTGCGCGTGCTGGTCGGGCAACGCCAGGCGGTGGTTTCGACAAACGATATCAGCGGCGACGGGGTTGCGAAACTCGCCGAGCGCGCGGTCGCGATGGCGCGCGTCGCGCCTGACGACAAATATGTCGGTCTTGCCGATCCGTCGCTCTTGGCGCGCGAGTTCGCCGATCTCGACTTGCTCGACCGCGAAGTGCCCTCGACTTCCGAACTTGAACGCCGCGCCTGCGAGGCCGAAGCGGCCGGCATGGCAGTCAAGGGCGTGACCAAGTCAGGCGGCGCGTCGGCCTCCAGCGGAATCGGCGGCATGGTGCTGGTGACCTCCACCGGTTTCCACGGCTCCTATCTGCGCTCCAGCCACGGCATCTCGATGACCGCGATCTCCGGCGAGGGTACCGGCATGGAGCGCGACTACGACTTCACCTCGGCGCCGCACGCCTCCGATCTCGCTTCGCCCGCGAGCGTCGGCCGCAGTGCGGGCGAACGCACCGTGGCGCGCGCCAATCCGCGCAAGGTCGAAACCTGCAAGGTGCCGGTCGTGTACGATCCCCGGGTGTCGGGATCGCTGGTCGGTCATCTCGTCGGCGCCATCAACGGCGCCTCGATCGCGCGCAAGACCAGCTTCCTGAAGGACCGGCTCGGCGAGCAGCTGTTTTCCAGGAATATCCGCATCATCGATGATCCGCTCCGGGTGCGTGGGCTGCGTTCGCAGACTTTCGACGCCGAGGGCGTCAAGGTGAAGAAGCTCGCGATCATCGACGAGGGGGTGTTGACCTCGTGGCTGCTGGATTGTGCGACCGCGCGCGAACTAGGGATGGTCACGACCGGACATGCCCATCGCGGCGTCTCGTCGTCGCCGTCGCCGGGCGCGTATAATCTGCATCTCGAAGCCGGCGAGATGACACCGAAGGAGCTGATCTCCGACATCAAGCAGGGTTTTTACGTCACCGACCTGATCGGTTCCGGCGTCAACGGCGTCACCGGCGATTACAGCCGCGGCGCGTCCGGCTTCTGGATCGAGAACGGCGAGATCACCTATCCCGTCAGCGAGGTGACGATCGCAGGCCATCTGCTGGCGATGTTCAAATCTCTGGTCGCGGCCAACGACCTGGAATTCCGCTACGGCGTCAACGCGCCAACGCTGCGCATCGAGGGCCTGACGCTTGGCGGACGCTGATACGGCCGACAAGATTGGAGCGCGCGACGCCGCGTTGTTGACGGGCACGGTGCGGGAAGCCGGCGCGCTGGCGCTGTCGATGTTTCGCACCGAATTGAAGAACTGGACCAAGGGCGCCTCGTCGCCGGTCTCCGAGGCCGATATCGCCGTCAACGACCTTATTGAGCGCCGCCTGCGCTCGGCAACGCCGGATTATGGCTGGCTGTCGGAAGAAAGCGTCGACGATGATTCGCGTCTCGGCAAGTCGCTGGCCTGGATCGTCGATCCGATCGACGGCACCCGCGGCTATCTGGCCGGCCGCGAGGACTGGTGCGTCAGCGTGGCGCTGGTTGCCGGTGCGACGCCGGTGCTGGCGGCGGTATTCGCTCCCGCCACCGATGAGTTCTTCTTCGCGATGCGCGGTCAGGGCACCACGCGCAATGGAAGTCCGGTTTACGCCACTTCCGGCAGCGAGCTGGATTTCTCCCGCATGGCCGGGCCAAAGCCGCTGGTGCAGCGGCTGAGCCTGTCCGCAGGTGACATTACGCTGCATCCGCGGATCGGATCGCTGGCGCTTCGGCTGTGCCGGGTCGCGGATGGCAGTCTCGATGCCGCTTTTGCAGGCGGTCAGAGCCGTGACTGGGATCTCGCCGCGGCGAATTTGATCGTGCAGGAAGCGAATGGTAGAATGACCGCGCTCTCGGGGGACGCGATTGAGTATAATCGCCGGGAGGTGGTGCACGGAATACTGGTGGCAGCGGGACGTGATCGTCATGCGCGCATTGTCGAGCATTTTCGAATTCGTCCGCTGCCCTGAACCGGTCGGATCCGCGCTGCAAATCGTTCCACTCATCGCAACGACTGAACACGAGCCATCATGCTTGCCGGGCATCTCGTTAGGAAAGACCATCATGCCAGATAGTGCCCAGCCGCAATTGCTTCATCTCGTCATCGGCGGCGAGCTGACTGATCTCGAACACATCACGTTCAAGGACCTCGACCAGGTCGATATCGTCGGCGTGTTTCCCAATTATGCATCCGCTCACGCCGCCTGGAAGGCGAAGGCGCAGCAGACCGTGGACAATGCCCACATGCGCTACTTCGTGGTTCACCTCCACCGGCTGCTCGATCCAGGTCAAGACACGAAGTCCTCCAGTTGAAACGATTCCTTCGCGATCTGCTGCGCAGCAACTGGGTTCAGCGCGCGCTTGGCGTGCTCGCGGCCGAGTATCTGCGGCTGGTCTGGCTGACCAACCGCTTCAGCTACGACCCGGCCAACATCTATGGCATCGTCGAGCCGGAGATGCCGGCGATCTTCGCGTTCTGGCACGGCCAGCATTTCATGACGCCGTTCATCAAGACGAAGGAGAGCCACCGCGCCAAAGTCCTGATTTCGCGCCATCGCGACGGCGAGTTCAACGCCATCGCCGCCGAGCGGCTCGGCATCGGCACGATCAGAGGTTCCGGCGATCATGGCGGAGCGTTTCACCGCAAGGGCGGCGTCGGCGCGTTCCGGGAAATGTTGCAGGCGCTGGATGAAAAGTGGAACGTCGCTACCACCGCCGACGTGCCGAAGCGCGCGCGGGTCGTGGGGCTAGGCATTATCATGCTGGCGCGGGAATCCGGACGGCCGATCATGCCGTTTGCGATGGCGACCAGCCGCTTTATCAGGTTGAAAAACTGGGACTCCAGCACCATCAATTTGCCTTTCGGGCGCGGTGCCGTGGTAGGAATTGAACATGTATACGTGCCGCCGGACGCCGACGCCGAGACTATGGAAAAGCTGCGCCTTCAGGTAGAAGCTTTACTGAACGAAGCAACCCGTCGCGCCTACAAGGCCGTCGGGCGTCCGGAGGCCGCTCTTGGCTGATCCGCTGCCGATGACGTTGCGCGTCTACCGGAAACTGTCGTCCGCGATGGTTCCGTTGTCGCCCGCGGTCATCAACCGTCGGTTGAAACTTGGCAAGGAAGATCCGGCGCGCGTCGGCGAACGCCGCGGGCTGAGTGCAGATGTCCGGCCCGCCGGGCCGCTGGTGTGGATTCATGGCGCCAGCGTCGGCGAAGTGCTGGCGGCGGCGGCGCTGATCGAGCGGCTGCGGGCGCTGAACCTGCGAATTCTCCTGACCTCGGGCACGGTGACGTCGGCGGCGATCGTCGCCAAGCGGTTTCCTGCCGACGTCATTCATCAATACGTGCCGTATGATTCGCCCCGTTACGTTACGCGGTTCCTCGATCACTGGCGGCCCTCGCTGGCGCTGTTCATCGAGTCCGACCTGTGGCCGAACCTGATCCTGTCGAGCGCCGCGCGACGCGCCGATGGTGCTGATCAACGGACGGATGTCGCATCGCTCGTTTCCACGCTGGCGCCGGGTCTCAGGCACGATCTCCGCGCTGCTCGGCCGGTTCGACGTTTGCCTGGCGCAATCGCGACTCGATGCAGAGCGCTTTGCGGCGCTCGGCAGCCGCAATGTCGTGGTGACGGGGAACCTCAAACTCGACGTTCCCGCGCCGCCGGCTGACAGCGAGAAACTGGATTGGCTGATCTCGATGACGCGCGGCCGCCCGGTCGTGGTCGCGGCCTCCACGCATCCCGGCGAAGAAGAGATTTTGACGGAAACCCACCGGACGCTCGCCAGATATTTTCCGCAACTGTTGACCGTGATCGTGCCGCGGCATCCCGATCGCGGCGAGGCCATCGCTCGCATGATTGACGCTTCCGGCCTTCATGCAAGTTTGCGCTCGCGCGAGGAATTGCCGACCGCCACGACCGACATCTATGTCGCCGACACCATGGGTGAGTTGGGATTGTTCTACCGGCTGGCGCCGATCGTGTTCATGGGCGGATCGCTGGTCGAGAATGGCGGACAAAAATCCGATCGAGGCGATCAAGCTCGGTGCGTCGATCGTCCACGGCCCCCACGTCTTCAACTTCACCGATGTGTACGAAGCGCTCGATTCCGCCGGCGGCGCGCGACGGGCCGACACCCAGGAAATGCTGGTGAAGCAGCTCGGACAATTGCTCGCCGATCCCAGGGCGCGCGAAGCCTTGCTCACGGCGTCCGAGCGCGTGGTCGGGCAACTCGGCGGCGCGCTGGAGCACACGCTGACAGCGCTCGAGCCATATTTGCTGCAATTGCGGCTCGAAATGGGAGCCGCCAATGCGTGAGCCGGGCTTCTGGCATGGCCCGCCCTCGCTGAATTCGCATCTATTGAAACCGCTCGGCGCGCTCTATGGCGCCATCGCGGCGAAGCGCCTCGAGCGCAGCGGACTGAATGCCGGCATTCCCGTGCTCTGCGTCGGCAATTATCACGTCGGCGGCGCCGGCAAAACGCCGACCGTGCTGGCGCTTTCAAAACTGCTGCGCGACCTCGGGGAGACGCCGGTGGTGCTCAGCCGCGGCTATGGCGGAAAATTGCGCGGGCCGGTCAGGGTCGATCCCGGGCGGCATGCGGCGTCTGACGTCGGTGACGAGCCGCTGATGCTGGCTGGTCATCTTCCGGTGGTGGTGGCACGCAACCGCGCCGAGGGCATTCCGCTGGCGCGCGCGCAAGGCGCGACTGTGATCGTGATGGACGACGGTTTTCAGAATCCGTCGGTCGTCAAGGATGCATCCCTGATCGTGATCGACGGCGGCCGCGGGCTTGGCAACGGGCAGGTGTTTCCCGCCGGTCCGCTGCGCGCGCCGCTGCGGCCGCAACTGGCGCGCACCGACGCGCTCATCATTGTTGGCAACGGCAATGCCGCCGAGACTGTAGCCGCCGAGATTGCCGCGCAGGGCAAGCCGGTGCTATCGGCGCATCTGAAGCCGGATGCGGCGCAGGTTGCGTCGCTCAGCGGCAAGCGCGTGCTGGCGTTTGCCGGGATCGGCGACCCCGCGCGATTCTTCACCACGCTGCGGGCAAACGGCATCGATGTCATCCAGCAGCGCGCCTTCGCCGATCATCATCCGTATTCGCAAGGCGAGATCGAAAGCCTGATCGCCGAGGCAAAACGCGACGCGCTGACGCTGGTGACGACGGCAAAGGATCTGGCGCGGCTGCGGCAGGGCGAGGGACTGCCGGACCGGGCGCAGCCCATCGTGCCGTTCGCGGTGACGCTCGAATTCGACGACGCGGCACTGTTGCGGAAGTTCGTATCGGCACGCCTGTTCAAGGCGCGGCAGAGGAATGCGTAGGATAGGCTACAAAAGCAATCCTAGCTCTGCGTCTTCAGCGCATCCGGAAAGTGCCGCTGCAGCACGGCGGTGGGAAGCGAATAGGCCTCCTGAAGATCGACGCTCCAGTACTTCAACTCGTCGAGCGGGATCCGCACGTCGGTGATGGCGCAGCGCACATAGGTTCCGGGCGAGATCACGCGGAAATCGCCGTCCAGATATTGCACCTGCGCTTCGCCGTGCCCCGAGGGACCGAATTTATTGAGCACCGTCAAACTCTCCGATGGGCCGGCCCGTCAGACCTAGGCCTAAGTGTATTTTCTCGAATTCGATCTATCATAGATAGGTCGGGCTGTCCGCTCGGGAAGCCCACCTACTTGTGATGATTTTGTGCCCAACCTGCATGATAGCCTGAGTTCCGCTGTGCCTGCAGCCACATGATCCGGCTCGAAACCGATGCGCCTTTTGTCAGCAACGCTATTTCTGACGCTCCTCGCTGCGGCCTGCAGCGCGGGTGCCGCGCCGTTGCCGGCTCCCCGCCAAGTCGACATCCCCGCAGCCAGTCTGATCCTGCATGCGCAGCTCTACAAGCCGGATGGCAACGGGCCGTTTCCCACCGTGATCGCGCTGCATGGCTGCGGCGGATTGAGTGGGCAATCCGACGCCGTGCTGCCGCGCTACCGGGACTGGGCGGAACAGCTATTGAAGACCGGCCATGCTGTGCTGCTGCCGGACAGTTACGGTTCGCGCGAACTGGATCCGCAATGCAGCGCCAAGGAGCCTCGTGTTCTCGCCCGCCGCGAGCGGGTCGCCGATATCACGGCGTCGCGGCTATGGCTGCTGCAGCAGTCCTGGGCGGCGCGCGACCGCATCAGCCTGATCGGATGGGCGAACGGCGCCAGCGCGGTGCTGTGGGCGGTGCGTCCGCAATTGTCGCCGCGCGGCACCGGGCCGGATTTCCGCTCGGCGATTGCATTCTATCCGGATTGCCGGATCTCCTCCGGCCTCGGCTGGAGCGCGCGCGTGCCGACGCTGCTGCTGATCGGCGCGAAAGACGACGTCAGTTCGCCGCAGGCCTGCCGCCAGATGGTGGATGGCGCCCGCGGCCGCAGCGCGCTGGCGCGGATCGTGGTCTATCCCGCGGCGTCGCACGATTTCGACCGTGCCAACCTTCCACTGCGTGCGATCGCAGGCGCCGACGCCGCGTTGCCCGAACGCGGCCACATCGGCACTGACGCGGACGCGCGATCGGATGCGCAACGGCGCGTCGCGGAGTGGTTGGCGCGCTAGAACAAGCTGCCTTGATCGACCGGTTTCGTCACGCGCTTGGCCGCGATCGGTCTGGCGTCGCGCGGCTCAGCCTTGGGCGGGGTCGAGGGTGCCGGCGTCGCGGGCGGCCGGTCAGCATCCGCCGTGGCGCCCACGCGGCCGTCGGCGAATTCGATGGAAAGATGCGCGCCGGGTCCGACCGAGGCGGCGGCGTGCACGGCGTGACCCTGCGCGTCGCGCACCAGGGCAAAGCCGCGCGCCAGTACGCCGCGATAGGACAGCGCCGCCAGCAATTGGCCGCTATGCCCAACCCGCGCGTTGAGGCGCTGCATCGCGGTCAGCAGTGCACGGCGGGCGCGTTCGGCCAGCCGTTGCGTGCGCTCGCGGTCGCGCGCGATCGCGTTGCGTTGCGCTTGGGCGTTGGAGAGCTTTGAAGCCTTGAGCCTGACCTCCAGCCCGACAAAGCGATCACGCCGGTTGCGCAGCAGCGCGCGGGCGGAAAGCTTGATGCGTTCGCCGGATACGATGAGGCGCTGGTTGGCCTGCGCGACCTGTCCGCGTAGGACCCTCAATGTCAGGCCGGCGCTGGTATTGGAGAAGCGGCGGTGGTGCGCGTGCGTATTGGCCTTCGATCCACGGGGCAGGGCGGAACCCAGATGATCCAGCCGCTGGCGCGGGATCGCGAGCAGTTCGCTCAAGCCGGGCAGCGCGCGGGCGGCGGCGCGCAATTCATTGCGGCGGCTTTCCTGGCCGCGCTGCCAGCACACCATCGTGCGCCGCGCGAGGCTTTCGACCTCAAGGAACAATTCGCTGCGGACGGGGACGGCCATTTCGGCGGCCGCGGTCGGCGTCGGCGCGCGCTTGTCGGCGGCGAAATCGATCAGCGTGATGTCCGTCTCGTGGCCCACGGCCGAGATCAACGGGATCATGCTCTCGGCGGCGGCGCGAACCACGATCTCCTCGTTGAACGACCACAAATCCTCCAGCGAGCCGCCACCGCGCGCGACGATCAGGAGATTCGGCCGCGGAATTCGGCCCGCTTCGGGCAGCGCGTTGAAGCCGCGGATGGCGGCGGCGACTTGTTCCGCCGATCCTTCGCCCTGCACCTTGACCGGCCACACCAGCACGCGCCGGGGAAACGGTCCTGCAGCCGGTGCAGGATGTCGCGAATGACCGCGCCTGTCGGCGAGGTAACGACGCCGATCACTTCCGGCAGCCAGGGCAACAATTGCTTACGCGCCTCGTCGAACAGGCCCTCGGCCGCGAGCTTCCTCTTGCGCTCCTCCATCAGCGCCATCAGCGCGCCAATCCCGGCGGGCTCGATCGCCTCGATCACGATCTGGTATTTCGACGAGCCCGGATAAGTCGTGAGCTTGCCGGTCGCGATGACCTCCAGCCCTTCCTGCGGCTTGAAGCGCATTCGCGCATGGGCGAATTTCCAGATCACGGCCTCGATCTTGGCGCTCTCGTCCTTGAGCGCGAAATAGCAGTGGCCGGAGGAGTGCGGCCCGCGGAAGCCGGAGATTTCGCCGCGCACGCGGACATGCCCATAGGCGTCCTCAACCGTCCGCTTCAGCGCGGAGGACAGTTCGAGACGGTGAATTCAGGTGCGTTGATCAGGTTTTCAGCAGACATATCAGGCCCTAGAATCGGCCTTTTCCGGCGCTTCCGCAAGGTCTGGACGTTGTGGTGGCGGCGCTGAGGCACATATCCACACAGGAATGGACACGTTCTTGCGACCGGCTGCTGCCGTGCTAAACCGTCGCGCAATCGCCGGCAACCCTCCACTTGGCTGCATTCCCAATGAACATCCTCCTGCTCGGTTCCGGCGGCCGCGAACACGCCCTCGCATGGAAGATCGCCGCGTCCCCGCTGCTGACCAAGCTGTGGTGCGCGCCGGGCAATGCCGGCATTGCCAGGGAGGCGGAATGCGTCGCGCTTGATATCACCGACCACGCCGCGGTACTCGATTTCTGCAAGCGTAATGCCGTGGATTTGGTCGTGGTCGGCCCGGAGACGCCGCTTGCTGCTGGGATCGTCGACGATCTCGCGGCGGTCGGCATCAAGGCATTTGGGCCGAGCAAAGAGGCAGCGCAGCTCGAAGGCTCCAAGGGATTTACCAAGGACCTGTGCAGCGAGTTCAACATTCCGACCGGCACCTACCGCCGCTTCGATAACGCTGCCGAGGCGCTGGCCTATGTCCGCGCGCAGGGCGCGCCGATCGTGGTCAAGGCCGACGAGCTTGCCGCCGGCAAGGGCGTCGTCGTGGCAAAGACCCTGGCGGAGGCCGAAGCCGCCGTCGCCATGATGTTTGAGGGCGCGTTCGGCTCGGCCGGTGCCGAGGTCGTGATCGAGGAGTTTCTCGAAGGCCGCGAGATCAGTTTTTTTGCGCTATGCGACGGCGACACCGCGATTGCGCTCGCGTCCGCCCAGGACCACAAGCGCGTGTTCGACCATGACGAGGGGCCGAACACCGGCGGCATGGGCGCCTACTCGCCGACGCCGTTCGTGACGCCGGAAGTGCACGACCAGATCATGGCGCGGATCATCTTGCCGACCGTCGCCGGCATGAAGGCGCGTGGCACGCTGTTTCGCGGCGTGCTCTATGCCGGCGTGATGCTGACGGCAGACGGTCCAAAGCTATTCGAATATAACGTCCGCTTCGGCGATCCAGAATGCCAGGTGCTGATGCTGCGGATGATGTCCGACATCGTTCCGGCGTTTCTCGCCTCCTGCGACGGAGAATTGAAGCATTTCGACCTGCGCTGGTTTCCCGAGCCCGCGCTGACCGTGGTGATGGCGGCAAAGGGCTACCCCGGCGACTACAACAAGGGCACGCGCATCGAGGGCCTCGATGACGCCGCGGGTATCGAGGGCGTTGAAATCTTCCATGCCGGCACGGTGGCGAAGGACGGCGCCATTCTCGCCAATGGCGGTCGCGTGCTGAACGTCTGCGCCTCGGGCAAGACCGTGCTGGAGGCGCAGCAACGCGCCTACCAGGCCGTCGATCGCATCAAATGGCCGAACGGCTTCTGCCGCCGCGACATCGCCTGGCAGGCGGTGGAGCAGGAGAGGGCGGGTTAGCCGTCATTCCGGACGACGCGCCATGCGCGTCGATCCGGAATCTCGAAGTTGTTTAGCGCGTATGGCCATCTCGGGATTCCGGGTTCGACGCTGCGCGCCGCCCCGGAATGACGGCGTAAACTACAACAAATCCCGCCCGCGGCGCTTGCCGTCGTGCCGTGCTCGCGGAACGCCTTGATGACGTTCTTGCCGATCTTCCACTTGTGCACTTCGTCCGGACCGTCGACCAGCCGCTGCGAGCGCACCTGGGTGTACCACTTCGCCAGCGGCGTATCCTGGCTGAAGCCAAGCGCGCCATGAAGCTGGATCGCAGTGTCGATCACCTTGTGCACCATATGCGCATGGAAGATCTTGGCGATCGAGTTCTCCTGCCGGATGTCGAGGCCTTTCTCCGCCTTGTAGGCGATGTGCAGCAGCATCAGGCGGCCGATATAGAGTTCGCTGGCGCAATCGGCGAGCATGAACTGCACGGCTTGCCGGTCCGCCAGCAGGGTGCCGAAGGTCGAGCGCTTGGTGACGTGCGCGGCCGCCATGTCGAGCGCGCGTTGCGCCTTGGCAACGTTGTGCATGCCGTGGCGCAGGCGGCCATAGGCGAGGCGGTGCTGGCCCATGTTGAAGCCGTTGCCTTCGCCGCCAACCAGATTGTCGGCAGGTACCTTCAAATCCCTGATCTCGATCTCGGAGTGGCCACCGTGGATCACGTCGTCATGCGGTCCCTCGATCGCCATGTTCGCGACGTTGCGCTTGATCTTGTAGCCGGGGTTCGGCAGTTCGACGATGAAGGTCGAGTATTGCTTGTGGCGTGGCGCGTTCGGGTCGGTCTTGGCCATCACCAGCGCCATGTCGGCAACGCTGGCGGAGGAGGAAAACCACTTCTCACCGTTCAGGATGTAGTTCTCGTTGCCGTCCTTTACCGCCGTAGTCTGCATGCCGGTGGCGTCGGCGCCGGCGGCCTTTTCGGTCATCGAGAAGCAGATGCGCTTGTCGCCATTGAGCAGCGGTTTGAGGAACTTTTCCTTCTGATATTCCGTGCCGTGGGCAAGGATTGTCATCATCGAGGCATCGTCCGGCCCCTGCGTGTTCATCGAGAGCGCGCCCAGCATGCTCGCCGAGCTCCATCTGCACCAGCGCGTTGGCGAGCGGGCCGAGGCCCATGCCGCCATATTCCTTCGGCACGAACGGGCACCACAGCCCCTGCGCACGCGCCTTCTTCCGCAGCGGGCCCAGCACTTCGGCGAGCGGCTTGGTGTCGAGTTCCTTTTCCGCGGGGATGCATTCGTCATGCACCCATTTGCGGACCTTCTCGCGGATCGCCTTGGCTTCTGCCGGGATTTCGAAATCGATCGACATCTGTGGTTTCCTCGCTTCTTGTTGCTGTTGGTCGGGCTTGAGGGATGGCATAAACCTGCAATCTGCCGGCGGCAACGCAAACAAAGTTTGAAGCAGCAACCGCAGCCCCAAGAAGGAGCGCCCATGCCCGATCTTGCCGATCTGTTTCCCGGATACGCTTCCGAATGGATCAACACCTCGTCGGGCCGCATTTTCGCCCGCGTCGGCGGCAAGGGCCCGCCGCTGTTGCTGCTGCATGGATTTTCGTCGACGCACGTGATGTGGCACCCGGTCGCGCCGCAGCTTGCAGACAGGTTCACGCTGATCATCGCCGACCTGCCGGGCTATGGCTGGTCGGACATGCCCGATAGCGACGAGAATCATACGCCCTACACCAAGCGCGCGATGGCAAAGGTGATGGTGGAGGCGATGGAGCAGCTTGGTCATGTGCATTTTGCGCTCGCCGGTCACGACCGCGGCGGCCGCGTGTCGTATCGGCTGGCGCTCGATCATCCCGGCCGGCTGTCGAAGCTCGCCGTGCTCGATATCGCGCCGACCTATGATTACTGGGAGAAATTGAACCGGCTGTCCGCGCTGAAGATCTATCATTGGGCGTTTCTGGCGCAGCCGTACCCGCTGCCGGAAACGCTGATCTCGGGCAATGGAGAATTCTTCCTCAAGGAAAAGATGGCGAGCCAGACCAAATCGAAGACGCTGGATGCGATCGATCCGCGCGCGCTGGAGCATTATCTCGCGCCGTTCCGCGATCCCTCCCGCGTGCACGCGATGTGCGAGGACTACCGCGCCGGCGCCTATGCCGACTACGAAATCGACAAGGCCGATTTCGATGCCGGCAACAAGATCACGACCCCGATGCTGGCGCTGTGGGGCGATGCCGGTGTTGCGAGCGCGGCTGCTACGCCGCTGGATACGTGGAAGAAATGGGCGACGAATGTATCGGGCGCACCGGTGGATGCCGGGCATTTTCTCACGGAGGAGAACCCGGAGGTGACGGCGAAGTTGTTGAAGGAGTTCTTTACGGCAGCCTGACTTCGCCCGGATGAACCCAACTCGTCATACCCGCGAAGGCGGGTATCCAGTACGCCGCGGCTCCTCGATCAATCATAGGCGTTTTTGGAATACTGGATCATCCGCTTTCGCGGATGATGACGGCGGTGTGTTTGGTGGGATCGCGCCTACCGCCTTACCTTGAAAAAATCCCGCAGCAGTGTCGCGGCCTCGGTCTCGCCCACCGCGGAATAAACCTCCGGCACGTGATGGCAGGTCGGCTGCGCAAAGAACCGCACGCCGGAATCCACCGCGCCGCCCTTGGGATCGGCGGCGCCGTAATAGAGCCGCCGGATCCGTGCGAACGAGATCGCGCCCGCGCACATCGTGCAGGGTTCCAGCGTGACGTAGAGGTCGCAGTCGACCAGCCGCTCGGTCCCGATGGTCTCGGCGGCCTGCCGGATCGCCAGGATTTCGGCGTGCGCCGTCGGATCGCGGTCGGTCAGCGTCCGGTTGCCGGCGGTGGCGATCACCTCGTAACCCCTGACGATCACGCACCCGATCGGAACTTCACCCGCTTTTCCGGCGTTTTCAGCCGTTTTAAGCGCCAAATCCATGAAAGAAGGGGCAGTCATGCCTCGTATCATCGGAAGAAACCTGCTATGAGAGCCGCCTTCAGCAAACGCGGATACCGGTTTTGCGTGAGAATGCGCCTTGAGCAAAGTGCGCGCGCGTTATCGCTATGACAGCCCATCCGCTTCCTGATTGCCAATTCATCTGTACCCGAGAGACCATTCATGCCCCGCGATAGCGACAAAAACAACGATTCCCGCGGCCGGCGTGATCGTCCCGGCAGCGGCAAGGGCCGCGCCGGCGGTGGCAAGGGCCGTTCCGGGGCGGCGAGGGGGCCTGAGAAGAAGTTCGCCAAGCGCGGGTTTGCCGGCAAGGGTGACGCCGACGGCGAACGGCGTCCCTATGCCGGGAAGTCCGACGGCGCGAAATCGTTTGGCAAGAAGCCTTATTCGGCTGGGGGCAAGCCGTACGCCGGCAAGCGCGATCGCGACGGCGATCGTCCGCCGCGCCGGGATGATGACCGTCCGCCGCGCCGCGACTTTGGCGACGCGCCGCGGCCGCGATTTAATCGCGACGAGCGTCCCCGCGGCGACGAGAAGCGTTCGTTCAAGCCGCGCGGCGACCGCCCAAATTTCAACCGCGACGACCGTCCGCCGCGCCGTGATCGCGACGATGCACGCCCGGCTGCACGTTTTTCCGACAGGAAATTTAGCGACAGGAAGCCCTATACCCCACGAGAAGGTGGCGGGGAGAAGCGGCCCTATACGCCGCGTGGCGAAGGTTTTCGCAAAGACGGCGACCGCCCGCGCGGCGATCGGCCCTTTAGCGCCCGGCCGTCACGCGACGGCGATCGTCCCCGCGGCGATCGTCCGGAGCGAAAGTTTGGCGATCGAAAATTCTCCCGGGGCGCGCCTGATCGGGGCCCGCGTAAGGACTTTGGTGACCGACCTGACCGTGGTCGGGATCGCGGCGATTCAAAGCCGTGGCAGAAGCGCGAGGATCGCGGCGAGCGTGACTCCCGTCCCGCCCGTGACGGCGCGCGCAATTTCGACAAGCCGCGCTTTGACCGGTCGCGCGACGATCGCGGCGGCGAAGAGCGTCCTCGCTTTTCGCGTTCGCGTGAGGACCGGCCGAAGTTCGACCGTCCTCGCCAAAGACCGGAGGGTCGCACCGACTGGCAGGAGCATCCACGCAGCGAAGGCGACCGCCCGCGCCGCGACAATGAAGACGACAGCAGGATCTTTGCAAAACGTCCCGCGTTTGGCGGCCGTGGCGCCTATCGCGAGCGCACGCCTGATTTCGACAAGCGCGCGCCGCGTCCTGAGCCAAAGCCGAAAAAGGCCGGCGAGCGCATCGCCAAGGTGGTGGCTCGCGCCGGCCTCGCCTCGCGCCGCGATGCCGAGGAATGGATCACGCAGGGCCGTGTCACCGTCAACGGCCGCGTGATCAATTCGCCGGCGCTCGACGTCACCGCCAACGACACCATCGCCGTCGATGGCAAGGTGTTGCCGCCGCGCGAGCGGACACGGCTGTTCATGTATCACAAGCCGCGCGGCCTGATGACCACGCATGCCGACCCCGAGGGCCGGCCGACCGTGTTCGACAATCTGCCGGAAGGGCTGCCGCGGCTGATCTCGATCGGCCGGCTCGATTTCAACACCGAGGGCCTGCTGTTGCTGACCAATGACGGTGGGCTGGCGCGCGCGCTCGAATTGCCCGACACCGGCTGGCTGCGGCGCTATCGTGTCCGCGCCCATGGCGAGGTCACGCAGGCGCAGCTCGACGAGCTAAAGAAGGGCATCGAGGTTGACGGCGTCAAATATGGCTCGATCGACGCGACGCTGGAGCGCGACCAGGGCGCCAATGTCTGGCTGGTGTTTGCGATCCGCGAAGGCAAGAACCGCGAAGTCCGCAACGTCATGGCCCATCTCGGCCTTGAGGTGAACCGGCTGATCCGCGTTTCCTACGGACCGTTCCAGCTCGGCGAACTCGCCGAGGGCCAGGTCGAAGAGGTCAAGACCCGCGTGCTGCGCGAACAGCTCGGCGAGAAGATCGCTGCGCTCGCCGGCGCCGATTTCAACCGGCCGATATCAGGCGAGAAGTCCGACGACGAGGAGGCCGAGCCGCCACGCGGCAAGAAGCCGTTCAAGCCCGCGGGAAAAAGCGCGCTGATCGCCGACCGCAAGGGCCGCCGCGTGCTGGTGCAGCGCACCGGCAGCGAGGAGGCCCGCGCGCGCAACGAGGAAGAAGCCAACGGCTACGGCCCGCCGCGCCGCCCCCAGCGCGGCTATCACGGCAAACGCGATTTGAAGCCGCGGGACGAGTAGGATTCAATGGCTGCTGGGAAGCGATCGACCCGAGAGCTGTCATGGCCGGGCTTGACCCGGCCATCCACGTCTTGCTTGCATCGCCAGCGCAAAAACGTGGATGCCCGGGACAGGCCCGGGCATGACGAGACCTGATAATGCGTGTCGTCGGCGGACGATTGAAGGGCCGCAATCTGGCCTCGCCCTCCTCGCAGGAGATCCGCCCGACGGCGGACCGGCTGCGCGAGTCCGTGTTCAACATTTTGATTCACGCCTATGGCGATCCGATCGAAGGCGCGCGCGTGCTGGATCTATTTGCCGGCACCGGTGCGCTCGGCATCGAAGCGGTATCGCGCGGGGCTGGCTTTACGTTGTTCGTCGACAATGGCGCCGAGGCCCGCGCGCTGTTGCGCAACAATGTCGAGGCGCTCGGGCTCGGCGGCGTGACAAAAGTCTATCGCCGCGATGCCACCAATCTCGGCCCTGCGCATCCGATGGAGCCGTTCTCGCTGGCCTTCCTCGATCCGCCCTACGGCAAGGGTCTCGCCGAGAAGGCACTCGTCTCGCTGCGCGATGGCGGCTGGCTGACGCCGGGGGCGTTGCTGGTGGTGGAGGAAGCAAAGGCGGCTTCGCTTGGCACACCTGATGGTTTCGAGGAACTGGAACGCCGCGCGTATGATGATACGGAGTTCGTGTTTTTGCGATTTGGTGCGGTTGCCCACTGCTAACTCGCCATGCCCCGCAAAGGCGGGGCATCCAGTATTCCAGAGGAGTCAGCGACTCATCACGACCGCCGCGGCGTACTGGGTCGCCCGGGTCAAGCCGGGCGATGACAGTCGGTATGCGGAAGCACTTTATCTCACCGCCTGCCGAACAGCTTCTCGATATCGCTCAGCTTCAATTCCACATAGGTCGGGCGGCCGTGATTGCACTGGCCGGAGTTCGGCGTGTCTTCCATTTCGCGCAATAGCGCGTTCATCTCCTCCGGCTTGAGTCGACGGCCGGCGCGGACCGAGCCGTGGCAGGCCATGGTCGCTGCGACGTGCATCAAGCGTCGCTCCAGCGGCAACGCCTCGTCCCATTCGGCCATATGCTCAGCGAGATCGCGCAGCAGCGCAGCCGCATTGGTCTTGCCGAGCAGCGACGGCGTCTCGCGCACCGCAACCGCGCCGGGGCCGAAGGATTCGATTGCAAGCCCGAACGACGCCAGTTCGCCGGCGCGTGCGAGCAGCTTCTCAACGGTGGACTCATCGAGTTCGACGATCTCGGGGATCAGCAGGATCTGCCGCTGCACGCCGTTCTTCGCCAGCGACGCCTTCAGCTTTTCATAGACGATGCGCTCATGGGCGGCGTGCTGGTCCACCACGATCAGGCCGTCGCGGGTCTGCGATACGATATAGGTCTCGTGGATCTGCGTCCGTGCCGCGCCCAATGGCCGATCGAGCAGGTCGGCTGCAGGTTGCGCCTCGAAGCGCACGTCGGCGGTCGGCGCGCCGACATCGAAAGCGGCCTGGCCGGCTTCGGCGAGCGCAGACGCTACTCCGCCTCCGAACGAAGGCGCCGGGCCCACCGGATAGGCCGGCGAGCTCCGCCAGTCCCAGTTGGTCGGACGCGGCGCAAACGACGGACGGAATGCCGATAGCGCCGCGCCGTCGGTATTGGCGGCAGTGCGTCGGCCCTCGCGGGCAAGGCCATCCTTCAGCGCGTGCACGATCAGCGCGCGGACGAGGCCGGCGTTGCGAAACCGCACCTCGGTCTTGGCCGGATGTACGTTGGCATCGACCTCCTGAGGATCCGTCGTCACGAACAACGCGACCACGGGGTGGCGGTCGCGCGGCAGATAATCCGAATAGGCCGCGCGCACCGCGCCGAGAATCAGCTTGTCGCGCACCGGGCGACCGTTGACGAACAGATACTGCCCGAGCGCGTTGGCCCGCGTCAGCGACGGCGCGGCGGCAAAGCCTTCGACCACGACGCCCTCGCGCTCGGCGCGCACTTCGATGGCGCTCGAACGGAAGTCGCTGCCGAGGATATCGCCGAGCCGCGTCAGCCGGCCCGCCGCGCCCGGCAGCGCCGCCGCCCAGGTCGCCGGCGCACGTTCTTCGCCGGCGAGCGTAAAGGCGATGTCGGGCCGCGCCATCGCCAGCCGCCGCACCACTTCGCGGATCGCTTCGGCCTCGGTGCGGTCGGTCTTGAGGAATTTCAGCCGGGCCGGCGTCGCATAAAAGAGATCGCTGACCTCGACGCGGGTGCCCTGGAGACAGCGCCGCCGGCATGATCTCCGATTTCTCGCCGCCTTCGACCGACAGCGACCAGGCATGCGGTTCGCTGCCATGTCGCGTGGTGATGCCCAGTCTCGCGACCGCGCCGATCGAGGGCAGGGCCTCGCCGCGAAACCCCAGCGTGCGAATGCGCAGCAGATCCTCGTCGTCGAGCTTGGAGGTGGCGTGGCGATCGACGGCGAGCGCGAGGTCGCCAAAGGTCATGCCGCTGCCGTCATCAGTGATGCCGATCCGCCGTCGTCCGCCGCCATCGGTGAAAATGTCGACCCGGCTGGCGCCGGCGTCGATGGCGTTTTCGACGAGTTCCTTCACCACGCTCGCGGGACGTTCGACCACCTCGCCGGCGGCGATGCGGTTGACGACCTGTTCGGGGAGCTGGCGGACGGGCATGGGACGGGGGCTTGAGCGCGATTCGAGGCTGAACCGCCATTCTAGGCGCCCGGGACGGCAAATGCATGGGAAGAAGCCGAAACCATGCCCGGCTGGGGATGAGGGTAGACTATCGCCTTGAAGATGCTGAGGTTCGTTCTCGGCGGGGCGGCGCGACTTGGGATTGGACTTGGGATTGTGAGGTCGCCTGCGCCGGTATATCGTTTAGAAAAAATTATAATCCGACCGGAGGAACGCCATGTGCCATCTGTTCGCGCACCAGCCTCAACGCGACTATGAATCGCAGACCCGATCGCTGCGGATGGGCGGCCATTGCACCTCGATCCGGCTGGAAATATCGTTCTGGGACACGCTGGAGGAGATCGCGGCGAAGGAGGGGATGAGCCTCGCAAAGTTCCTTACCACGCTGCACGACGAGGTTCTCGACCACCACGGGGAGGTCAAGAATTTTGCCTCGCTGTTGCGCTGCTCCTGTTTGATCTATCGCGCCAGGAGTGCGGTCGCCGTGCCGGAATTTCGTGGCAGTGCCCCCGCCATGCTCGACGCGGCCGAATAGGTTTCCGCCCGATCTGACACAAAAAGCGGCTCTGTCCATCCCGGACCGAGCCGCTTCCGTTTGCGGGAACTAGGGTCCGGTTCTGACTAAATCAGAACCGGACTCTAGAGCTTTTTGTTTGACGCGTTTTCTTCACGCGAACCGGTGCCCACTTCGCTCGAAAACGCTCTAGATTTCCTTGCGCTGCATCGCGCCGGCAATGTGGTCTGCCTGCCGGATCGCCAGCGAGACGATCGTCAGCGTCGGATTGCAGGCGGCGCCGCTGGTGAACTGGCTGCCGTCGGAGATGAACAGGTTCTTGACGTCGTGGGTCTGGCCGAACTTGTTCACCACGCCATCCCTAGGCTTCTCGCTCATGCGGTTGGTGCCGAGGTTGTGCGTGCTCGGGTAGGGCGGCGTCGGATAGGTCACGGTGGCCCCGACGGCCTCGTAGACGGCGGCACCCTGCTTGTAGGCGTGATTACGCATCGCGACGTCGTTCGGATGGTCGTCGAAATGCACGCTCGCCACCGGCATGCCGAACTTGTCCCTGGCCTTCGGATCCAGCGTGATGCGGTTGGTTTCCTGCGGCATGTCCTCGCCGACCAGCCACATGCCGGCCATGCGCGGATAGGACTCCATCGCGCTGGTGAAGGAGCGTCCCCATGCGCCGGGGTTCAGGAACGCCGCCATGAAGGGCACGCCGATCGACAGCGTCTCCATCTCGTAGCCGCCGACGAAGCCGCGTTTGGGGTCGTTCTTCGCCTCGTCGCGGATGATGCCGGCCATGGTGGTGCCGCGATACATGTGCACCGACTTCTCGAACGCCGCGTAGACGCTGCCGGTCATGTGCCGCATATAGTTGCGGCCGACCTGACCGGACGAGTTGGCAAGGCCATCCGGGAACGTGTTCGAGGCGCTGTTGAGCAATAGCCGCGGGCTCTCGATCGAATTGCCCGCGACCGCCACCACGCGCGCCTTTTGGCGCTGCATCGCGCCGCTCTGGTCGGCATAGACCACGCCCGCGACCTTGCCGGACGCGTCGTGCTCGATCTTGATCACCATGCTGTTGGGGCGCACCTCGAGATTTCCGGTCGCCTCGCCCCTGGGAATTTCGGTGTAGAGCGTCGACCATTTCGCACCCGACTTGCAGCCCTGGAAGCAGAAGCCGATCTGCTGACAGGCTCCACGCCCGTCGCGCGGGTCACTGTTGATCGCCATGTTGCCGGTGTGCACGGTCTTGTAGCCGAGCTTCTTCGCGCCGGCTTCCATCACCTTGAAATTGTTGTTGCCGGGTAGCCCCGGAATGCCGTTGGTGCGGGTGACGCCCATCTTGTCCTCAGCCTTGGCGTACCACGGCTCCATCTCGGCGAGCGTGATCGGCCAATCCAGCAGGTTGGCGCCGGGAATGTTGCCATAGGTGCTCTTGACCTTGAACTCATGCTCGTCGAAGCGCAGCGACGCGCCGGCCCAATGCGTCGTCGAGCCGCCGACCGCCTTGACGATCCAGGCCGGCAGGTTGGCGAAGTCCTTGGCGACACGCCAGCTTCCGGAGGTAGTGCGCATGTCCGACCAGGCGAGCTGGGTAAAGCTCTCCCACTCATCGTTGACGAAATCCTGCATCTCGATGCGCGAGCCAGCTTCAAGGATCACGACCTTGACGCCTTTTTGCGCAAGCTCATTGCCAAGCGTTCCGCCGCCCGCGCCGGAGCCGACGATCACGACCACGCCGCTATCATTCAGATCGAATTTTGCCATTGTCATTCCTCCCTGAGCGTTCGTTGCCTAAGGCCTAAGCCTTTGGCAGCCAATCGATGTCGGCGAAGCCGCGCTTGATATAGCCGCCGTGCTCGGCGGAGGAGCCCTCGTAGCCGAACTTCGGCCAGACCTCTTTCTGGTTGTAGAGGGAGACGACGAGGTCACCGCGCACTTTCTGGAAGAAGGCGGTCTGTTCGATGCGCTGCAACAGCGCCACGCGGTCGGCTTCCCACTGTACCTGCGCATAGGGAACCTTGTGGCGATCGTTAGCTTCCTGATCCAGAAGCGCGACGCCGTCATTGATCAGCGCCTTTGTGGCCGGATCTTTCGCCGACTTGCCGTCCCACGGCTTGATTGCGGCGATGTAGTAGCTGTCGCCCAGGAAGTCGTGCGGATAGATATCGCGCGCGAACTTCACCAGCGTCTTCAGCGTCGCCGGCGTCAGCGTGGTGGCATCGTCGGCCCAGGCGTCGTTAAGTCCCACGCCCGCGCTGGTCGCGATCGCGACGGTCGGCACCGCCGTGGCTGCGCCCTTCAGGAAGACGCGGCGGTCATGTTGCTTCGACGATCGACTTCTCTCATGGGTGTCCTCCATAGAATGCGTGTTGATTGCGATTATCCGAAGCGTCCACCCCGCTGGATCACCTCGATTTTGTAGCCGTCAGGGTCGGTAACGAAGAAGAAGCGCGCCAGCGTCCTGCCGTCATGCTTGAAGTCGCGCAGCGGTCCGGGTGACAATCTCTCGTGTTCGAACCTCAAATGTTCGGCGACGACGTCATCCACGACGACAGCGAGATGTCCGTAGCCGTCGCCCAGCACATAGGGTTCTTTGCGATCGAAATTGACGGTCAGTTCGACCTCAAGGGCGAGGACGGATGACGCAGATAGATCAACGCGAAATCCGCAAACTTGAGATGATCGGCGACCTCAAGCCCGAAGGCGCGTGCGTAGAAGTCCAGCGATTTCGCCTCGTCGAACACGCGGATCATCGAGTGAACGGGCTTTGCCATTCAGTTCAGCTCCTTCAGATAGGCGATGATGGCGGACCGGGTCTCCGCCTTGGGCTGGCGGTAGGCCATGATGACGCCGGGAATCATTTGCTGCGGATTGACCAGGAAGGCGTCGAGCCGCGCATCGTCCCAGACGAAGTCGGCTTTGGCGAAACCCGCGGAGTAGTGGAAGCCGTCCGCTTTGCCGGCCGGCCGGCCGACGATCGCAAACAGCGTCGGACCTTGCCGAGCCGGATCGGATGTATTTGTGGTATGGCAGGTCGCGCATTGCTGCTTGAACAGCGTCGCCACCATCTGGTGGCTTGGCGGCGGGCAGCGGCATCTGTCCGCCGGCCATCGTCACGACAAGCAGCGCGGCGCAAAATCCCAGACCGATTGCCCCTGTCGTGCGCAGCCTCGTCATGTGCTTCACCATTGGCGTGCGCAGACTGTAGGTCGCGGAAAATAAGCGGTGGTAGTAGCGGGCTGTTTCACGGCAGAACAAAAGCGGCCGCGCTCCCCTGCGGACCGGGCTCCCGATCTTCCGATCGCAGGTTCGAGTGCCGAGGTTCCACTGCCGCATATGCGGTCGGTCCGTGGCCAAGGATTCGCGAAATTACCCTGAAATCCCTGCACGATCACCACACGGCGCGGCTTGCATGGCGAGTGCGCCGTTCGTGACAGTTGATCTGCGCGATGAGCCGGTCCGGTGCAGGCGGGCGGCGCATGGAGTAGCGGACCGTTCATCGCCAATCAAACCTGGAGAAATGGATGAAATTAGTGAAAACCTCGTTGGTCGCGCTTGCAATGTCGGCCGTGTTTGCTAGCCCGGTGTTAGCGCAAGGTACGTCATCCGACACCAAAATCCGCGGAGGCGCGCAGGGCAAGACGCAGATGCAAGGGGGCGGAATGTCGGGCAGCGGCGATGAGGAGTTCAATGCGCAGGAGGCGCGGCCGGAGAAAAGGCCGGCGTCGCCGGGAAGACCGGCGCAAAGGGTACGGTAGGAGCCGGCGGCGGCGGCGCGGCCAAGGGCACCGGTGGTGCGGCCGGCGATGCCGCGACGGGCGGCAAACGCTACTAGGACGCCCGATCCCCTCAACGGGTTGCTTTCGAAACCTGAAACTCCGGTCGCGCGGCGGCCGGAGTTTTTTCCATTTTAGCCGACGGCCCGCGAACCGAAAGCCCGGCAGGGCGGCACGCTTGAGGTCTCTCACTGAACCAGAGGGAGCTGTTGCCTCAATCGTCGAAGCGCGCCGTGTTGCGTTTCGCCTTGACGTCGCTGCGGCGTTTCTTGCCTTCCAGCCGCCGCTGCTTCGACCCGAAGGTCGGCTTGGTTGCCCGCCTCGGGATTGGCCTCACGATGGCTTCGCGCAGCAGGTCGAGCAGCCGGTCGATCGCATCGGCCCGGTTGCGCTCCTGGGTGCGGAAGCGCTGGGCGTGGATCACGATCACGCCTTCCTTGGTCATGCGCTGGCCGGCAAGCCGGTTCAGCCGCGCGGCGGCGTCTTCCGGCAGCGTGACCTTCCGCGTGTCGAAGCGCAGCTGCGCTGCGGTGGCGAGCTTGTTGACGTTCTGCCCGCCCGGGCCGGACGCGCGGACGAAGCCGATCTCGATATCGTTCTCGTCGATCGTGAGATCGCGGGAAACCCGCAGCATGGCAGCCCCGAAAAGTCGTCATGCCCGGGCAAAAGCGCGAAGCGCGTCTGCGCGCTAGATGTCCCGGGCATCCACGTTTAAAAGCATAGCATCTTAAGGACGTGGACGACCGGGAGCGTAGACAAGTTTACGTAGTCTGCGCAAGGCAGACTACTGTGCCCGGCCATGACGGTGGAGGCGACTTATCAGTTCGCCTTCGGCGCCGCCGCGGCGGGCTGGACTGCGGCCTGTGGGGCGCGGCCGACGATCACGGTGAGCAGGCCCTGTCCCCACAGCTTCTGCGCGGCCTTCTTGGCGTCGTCGAGCGTCACGGCGTCAACGAGCGCGTTGCGCTTCTCGATATAATCGATCGGGAGCTTGTCGAGCTGATATTGCAGCAGCGCCTGCGCGAGCTTCGAAGAGGTATCGAGCGCCAGCATCTGCGAGCCCTTCAGGTAGGACTTGGCCTCGTCCAGCTCTTTCTGCGTCGGGCCGTCCTCGGCCATGCGGCGGATTTCCTGATCGATCGCGTCGACGGTTTCGCCGGCACGGTCGGCGCGGGTGCCGGTATTGCCGACGAACACCGCGGAGCGATCCATCCAGAGCAGGGATTCATAGATTGAATAGGCAAGGCCGCGCTTTTCGCGAACTTCCTTGTAGAGTCGCGACGAGAAGCTGCCGCCGCCGAGGATGTGATTCACCACATAGGCGGCCATGAAATTCGGATCGTTGCGGCGAATGCCGGGACCGCCGAACGTCACCACCGTCTGCGGCACGTCGAGCGGGATGAAGGTGCGCTGCGGCGGCTTGGCGGCCTGCACATCGGCGACCGGCGTCAGGCTGGCCTTGGCCGGCAATCCGCCAAACGTCTTGTCCAGCAGCTTGCCGAGCGTATCGGCATCGACATCACCGACCACGGCGATCCGCAGGCTATCCTTCGCAATCACGCGGCGGACGTAATCCTTCATGTCGGCGACGTCGATCGCCGGCACGCTATCCAGCGTGCCGTTGGCCTGCCTGCCATAGGGATGATCGCCAAAGGCGACCTCGAGGAATTTGCGGCTCGCCAGCGAGGTCGGGCTGGTGGTTTCGCGGCGAAGCCCGGAGATGACCTGCGCACGAATGCGCTCGACGTCGGTTGTGTTGAAATGCGGCGAGGTGAGCGCCAGATGCAGGAGATCGAAGGCCTCGTCCTTGTTGTCCTTCAGCATGCGTAACGAGCCACGGAAATAATCCCGGGTCGACGAAAAGCTCAGTTCAATAGCGCGGCGATCGAGGCGCTCGTGGAAGGTTTTTGAATCAAGATCGCCGGAGCCTTCATCGAGCAGGCTGGCGACCATGTTGCCGACGCCGGATTTGCCGGCCGGATCCTGGCTGGCGCCGCCGCTGAAGGCATATTCCATCGCGATCAGGGGCACGGTGGCGTCCTGCACGAACCAGGCCTCGATGCCGCCCGGCGAGACCAGGCGCTGAATTTTTGCTGCCGCATGCGACGGTGTCGCCACTGCCAGCAGCGCTGCGCCGGCGATCAGGCTCAATGCAACGCGCTGCGCGCCGATCCGAAAATAGTTCACGAGCGCTTCTCCTCGCGTTTCGCAGCGGAATCCTTGATCAGATAGCCGGTCACCGAGCGCTTCTTGTCGAGCCATTTCTGCGCGGTGTTGCGGATCTGTTCGGCGGTGACGGCGCGAATGCGGTCCGGCCAGCTCCTGATGTCGTCGATGCTGCGCCCCGTCGTGAGCGCGCCGCCGTACCAGCGCGCCAGCGTGGCCTGGTTATCCTGGGCGTAGATCGCCTCGGCAATGAGCTGGGTCTTGACCCGTTCGAGGTCCTCGGCGCGGGCGGGATTTGAATGACGTCTGCAATCACGCCGTCAATCACCTGTTCGATCTGCGCGAACTCCACGCCGGACTTCGGCGAAACCGAGATCGAGAACTGCGACGGATCGAGCGAGGTTCCCTGATATCCGGCGCCGGCGCTGATCGCCAGTGGACGGTCGATCACGAGCGCACGATAGAGATAGGAATTGGAGCCGCCGCCCATGAGCTGCGCGAGCACGTCGAGCGCCGGACCTTCGTCGGCCGCGGCGGTCGTGGCGGAGGGAACGAGATAATAGCGCCGCAGGCTGTTCTGTTCGACGCGCGGATCGGACAGCGTCACCGTGCGTGGCGCCGCGGGCACCGGCTCCTGCGGACGGATGCGCAGCGCGGCAATGGCCGGCTGGGCCGGGATGCCGCCATAGGCTTTTTCCACCATCGGGCGGACTTCGTTGACGTCGACGTCACCGGCAATCACCAGGATCGCGTTGTTCGGCGCATAGAAGCGCTTGTAGAATGCCAGCGCGTCCTCGCGGTCGAGCTTCTCGATCTCCTGGCGCCAGCCGATCACTGGCCGGCCGTAGGGATGGTTGAGATAGAGCGCCGCCAGCATCTGCTCGGTCAGCCGCGCATCCGGATTGTTGGCGACCCGCATGTTGAATTCCTCGAGCACGACGTCGCGCTCCGGCAACACGTTTTCATCCTTGAGAATGAGGCCGGTCATGCGATCGGCCTCGAACTCCATCATGGTCGCCAATTGCTCGCGCGGCACGCGCTGGAAATAACCGGTGTAGTCGACCGAGGTGAAGGCGTTCTCGTTGCCGCCGATCCGAAGCACGGTCTGGGAAAATTCACCGGCGGGATGCCTGGCTGTCCCCTTGAACATCAGATGTTCGAGGAAGTGCGCCAGTCCCGACTTGCCCGGCGTTTCGTCGGCGGAGCCGACCTTGTACCAGATCATCTGCGTGACGACGGGCGTGCGATGATCCGGGATCACGACCACCTGCAGGCCATTTTCGAGGGTGAAGCTGGCGGGGCGTTCCGACGTGACCGTGGTCTGGGCAAGCGCGCTACCGGCGGAGAAAGTGGACGTCGAGATGAAGGCTGCAACGAGCGAAGCGGCAAAGCGGTACGATGACATCATGACCTATCTGGCGCGTGTTCCGCAAAAGTGGTTACCGCTCTTGCGGCGGGAATTCGCGCAAATGTTAGAAACAGCCCGAACAAATCGTTCCGGGATAAAGCCGCGGCATCGTACACCGCGCAAGCGCCGGCAATCGTCACGAAGGCGAGAGATATGCTTAACTATTCGCCATACTTGCCGGCGGCCGGATTGTATTCCTTGTTCAGCGACTCCTTCGGCCCGGTACCGTAGGCGAAATTCGACGACGGCGTCTGGTAGCCGACCGGCGGCTGGGTCAGCGATTCCCGTGTCGGCTCACCCTTGAAGGGTGCCGTCTCGGTCTTGCTGCCGCCGAACAGGCCGCTGAAGCCGCCGCTATAGCCCAGCTGCGACGGGCTCAGGATTGGGTTGTTGTTCGAATTGCCGGGCTGCACCGGATCATTGTTGGTCCGCGAGGGCGCCGCGGTCTTGCCTACCGCGAGTTCGGCCGGCGTCAGGATACGGGCCGCCTCGCGCGGATCCTTGTTTTCTTTCTTGCGGGCCGCGACGGCCGCCTTGCGGCGCTGGTCGTCGGGATCCTTCGGCCAGTTCGGTGCCTTGGCTTCGGCCGCGGCTTCGGCCGGCGGCGGCAGGTCGAGCTTGGGAGGAACCACCAGCGGGGAGCGCTCGCGGTATTCGATGCCGCGGTTTTCCATGTTGGTGCCGCCGATGCCGCGCATGATGCCTTCGATGATCTTTTCCTCGAAGGTCTTGTCGTCTTCGTCCTCGTCATCAGCCGCGCGCACGGGTCCGGCGGCCATCACGAGGCCGACGCCGATGGCAACGGCGGCGAACCGCAAGGCTCGGCTCAGCGAGGTATTCTGCAGCATCCAGAAGCGGGCTTCGGTCTCGCGCATCGTGCTGTTCCCATTCACAATTTCCGCAACACGCGGGGGCCGGCGTTGAGCAGCGTCACCCCGCGCTTGCAGGCACAGATCGGCGCGGTCCGTATCGGCCGGGATCAGGGCGCTTTTGCGGCGGGTACCCCCAGGAAGGAATCATACAATAGGCCCGCTACCCCGGCAACAATGGCTACATCCGCAAGGTTAAACACGTACCAATTGAAGGTTTTCCCGCCGATATCGAGGTGGAACAGGGCGAAATCGACCACGGCGCCATGGAGGAAGCGGTCGATGCCGTTGCCGACCGCCCCGCCGATGATCAGGCCTATGGCCAGCGTCGCCAGCAGCGTGCTCGACCGCGCCATCCAGACCCCCAGCACGATCACGGCAATCGCCTTGATCGCCATCAGCGCGATCTGGGCGAGCTGATTGTCGGTCTGGAACCAGCCAAAACTGATCCCGACGTTCCAGGCCAGCACCAGGTCGAAGAACGGCGTGACCCTGACCGCACCGCGATGGGCGAGGTCGAACACGTAGAGCAGCCAGAGCTTGGAGGCCTGATCGAGCATCAACGTGGCGATCGCGGCGATGACGCCGGCGCGGAGGTGAGGGGTCATGTGGATCGCTGCCCCAAACCGCACTGTCGTCCCTGCGAACGCAGGGACCCATACTCCGAGGCGGCTGTTGTTTGAAAGACTGTGGGTCATCTGCCTTCGTCTATCCTTGGCGCCGGTGGTTATGGGTCCCTGCTTTCGCAGGGACGACGATAGATGCAGGGACGACGATAGGTATTGCACCGCCATTATACCTTACACCGCCACCCCCAATGCCTTCCACTCACGCAGCGCCTGCGCGTCGCGCGGCGAGACGTCGGGATATTCGGCGTCTTCGCCCACGGTCGGGAGGATCTTCCATGACCGCGCGCACTTCGTGCCTTCAGCCTTTTCGACCACGACCGCGACGCCCTGGATGTCGCCGAGCTTGAACGCCGAAGCCGGCGCGTCGTCATTGGTCACCATCGCGTTCGAGGTGATGCAGACTTCGGCCAGATCGACATCGAACAGTGTGTTGAAGATGTTCTTGTCCGACACATAGACCAGCGGCGAGGCCTCCAGCGACGAACCGATGTTCTTGGCGGCGCGTTCGAGTTCGAGCGCGCCGGTGACGACGCGTCTGACGTCCCTGATGATTTCCCATTTGGCGGCAAGCGTATCGTCGCGGAATTTCTCAAAACCTTCCGGGAACAGCGTCAGATGCACCGACGGCTCGGCGTTCGGCCTGTACATCCGCCACGCTTCGTCGGTCGTGAAGCTCCAGAACGGGGGCCAGCCAGCGCAGGATCGCATCGCAGATGATATCGATCGTGGTCAGAGCTGCTTTGCGCGCCAGCGACGACGGCGCATCGCAATAGAGCGTGTCCTTGCGGATGTCGAAATAGAACGCCGACAATTCGGTGTTCATGAACGCTGACAGCGTCGCGACCACCGTCTTGTAGTCGAACTCGGCATAAGCCTGACGCACGATCGCGGCCCTGCCCGCGAGTTCGTGCAGCATCAGGCGTTCCAGCTCGGGCATGTCGGCAGGCGCAACCGCGTCGGCCGGATTGAAATGGTGCAGCGTGCCGAGCATCCAGCGGATCGAGTTGCGCAGCTTGCGATAGGTCTCGATGGTGTTTTTCAGGATTTCGGGCCCGATGCGCTGGTCGTCGGCGTAGTCGGTGGCGCTGACCCAGAGCCGCAAGATATCGGCGCCCGAATCCTTCATCACCTTCTGCGGCTCGACGGTGTTGCCGAGCGATTTCGACATCTTGCGGCCGTTCTCATCCAGCGTGAAGCCGTGGGTGAGTACGATGTCATACGGCGCGCGGCCGCGGGTGCCGCAGCTCTCCAGCAGCGAGGAATGAAACCAGCCGCGATGCTGGTCGCTGCCTTCCAGATACATCACGGTGTCCTGCCCGCCATCGACCTTGCGCTTGATGCCGGCGAGGCCCGGGAAGTGCACGGGGTCTTCCAGCACGAACGCATGCGTGGAGCCGGAATCGAACCAGACGTCGCAGATGTCGTCGACCTTCTTCCAGTTTTCATTCGCGAGTGAGCCGAGGAAGCGTTCGCGCGCGCCATCCATGTACCAGGCGTCGGCGCCTTCCTTTTCAAAGGCGTCCGCGATGCGCTTGTTGACGGCCTCGTCCTGCAGGATTTCCGCTGTCCCATCGGCCTTTTCGCGCACGAACACGGCGATCGGCACGCCCCAGGCGCGCTGGCGCGAGATCACCCAGTCGGGGCGGCCAGCGATCATGCCGGTGATGCGGTTCTGCCCGGCGGGCGGCACCCACTGCGTCACCGCGATCGCATGCAGCGCGCGCGCGCGTAGCGTATCGCCGGGCGTTGCTTTGCCGTGATCAGCAATGTCCTTGTCCATGGCGATGAACCATTGCGGCGTATTGCGGAAGATCACCGGCTTCTTCGAGCGCCATGAATGCGGATATTGATGCTTGAGCCGGCCGCGCGCCAGGAGCTTGCCGGCCTCGACCAGCGCCTTGATCACGGCCTCGTTGGCGTCGCCCTTTTCGCCCTTGTCGTTGATCACGCGCCTGCCGACAAAGCCCGGCGCGTGATCGGTGAAGGCGCCATTCTCGTCGACCGTATAGGGGATCGTGGTGTTGATGCCGCGGGCTTCCAACTCGCGCGCGTTCGCCATCCAGACGTCGAAGTCTTCGCGGCCGTGGCCGGGCGCGGTGTGCACGAAGCCGGTACCGGTGTCGTCGGTGACGTGGTCGCCGGGGAGCAGCGGGACAGTGAATTCGTAACCACCACTGACGCCCTTCAACGGATGCGCGCATTCGACCGCGTCGAGCGTGTCGCCGGGCAGATCGCGCACCTTCTTGTAGGCCGTGACGCGCGCCTGCTTGAACACGCTTTCGGCGAGCGCATCGGCGAGGATCAACAGATCGCCATTCTTCGCCCAGTTGTCGGCGGGCGCGTCGGTGACCTCAAACAGACCGTAGGCGATCTTCGGCGAAAAGCTGATGGCGCGGTTGCCGGGCAGCGTCCAGGGCGTCGTGGTCCAGATCACGACGGACGCGTTGGCCAGCGCGCCATGTGCCGGCGAGGTGACCGGAAATTTCACCCACACCATATCCGAGGTGTAGTCCTCGTATTCGACCTCGGCCTCGGCGAGCGCGGTCTTTTCCACCACGCTCCACATCACCGGCTTGGAGCCGCGATAGAGCGTGCCGTTGGCCGCGAACTTCATCAGCTCGCGCGCGATCTGCGCTTCGGCCGGATAGCTCATGGTGGCATAGGGGTGATCCCAGTCGCCGATGATGCCGAGCCGCTTGAACTCCTCGCGCTGGACGTTGAGCCAGTGCGTCGCATAGGCGCGGCATTCCTTGCGGAACGCGACCATCGCAGTGGAGTCACGGAAGTCCGGCTTCTGCTTGCCCTTGGAGCGGTAGTTCTCTTCCTCGATCTTCCATTCGATCGGCAGGCCGTGACAGTCCCAGCCCGGCACGTAATTGGAATCGAAGCCCAGCATCTGCTGGCTCTTGGTGACGACGTCCTTGAGGATCTTGTTCAGCGCGTGGCCGATATGGATGTTGCCATTGGCGTAGGGCGGGCCATCATGCAGCACGAATTTGGCGCGGCCGGCGGCGTCCTGTCGCAGCTTTCCGTAGAGGTCGATCTCGTTCCAGTATTTGAGGATCTCCGGCTCGCGTTGCGGCAAGCCGGCGCGCATCGGGAATTCCGTCTGCGGCAGGAACAGGGTCTTGGAATAGTCGGTGACGTCGGATTTTTGCGGCTTTTGGGACATGAATGCTCTGATTTGGCTCGTCAACGGCGCTGATACGCGGGGGGATCGCGGATAAAACAGGGAAATCCCGGTCTTGCGCCGAGCAGAACGCTCAGGCGGAAGCCGGGCCGCTAATGCTGATGGTGCGCCGCGCAAACATGGGGCCTTTCCATAGCAGCCAACCGGCAAAATCGCAAAGCCCGGCGGCAGCCGGGCCTGGTTTCAGCCCGGACGAGGCCGGGCAGGGTTTCCGGCGACGATCCGGCCCGCGGCGACGTCCCGCGTGACCACGCTGCCGGCACCGATCACAGCGCCGTCGCCGATCGTGATCCCGGGCAGGATGATGGCGCCGCCGCCGATCCAGACGTCGCTGCCGATCCGCACGGGCCGGCCGAATTCAAGCCCCGTCCGCCGCGTCTCGGCGTCGCGCGGGTGGTCGGCGGCATAGATCTGCGTCGCGGGTCCGATCTGGGTGCGGTCGCCGATAACAACTTCCACCACATCGAGGATGACGCAGTTGAAGTTGAGAAACACCTCGTCGCCGAGCCGGATGTTGTAGCCATAGTCGCAAAAGAACGGCGGACGGATCACGGCACTGGCGCCGACATGGCCGAGATGCGCTGACAGCAGCGCATGGCGTTCGGACACGGGCGCTGCCATTGCCGCATTATATCGCGCGAGCCAGGCTTTGTTCGCGGCGGCATCCGCCTGCAGTTCGGGATCGCCGGGACGATACAGTTCGCCGGCCAGCATTTTCTGTTTTTCGCTCTTGCTCAATCAATGGCTCCAAGCTTGGGAAACGCATCGGGCGCGGCGGCTAGTCGCTCGCGTGCTCGCGTGCTGTCGTCGTCCATTTGCCGGATCAGCGCGTCGATTGAGTCGAACTTGAGTTCGTCGCGGATGAAGCCGATAAAGGCGACATCGAGCGTGGTCCCATAGAGATCGCCCTTGAAGTCGAACATGAACACCTCGAGCAGCGGCGCGCCATTGTCGAACGTCGGACGGCGGCCGAAACTCGCCACGGCGTCGAAGCGCTCGGCTCCGCGGCCGACCCGCACCGCATAGATGCCGTGCTTGAGGCTGCAATTCTTGTCGAGCCGAATATTGGCCGTGGGATAGCCGAGATCGCGGCCGCGCTTCTCGCCATGGATGACTTCTCCGCTGACGAACCACGGTCCGCCCAGCATCGCGGTAGCGTCGTCGATCTGACCCTCCGCCAGCGCCATGCGGATCGCGCTGGAGGAAACCGGCCGCTCCTCGATATCGACATGGGCCTGGACGTCGACCTCGATCCCGAGCCGCGGCGCCTCGCTGACCAAGAGGCTCGGCGAGCCGACCCGGCCCTTGCCGAAATGAAAGTCGTAGCCGACCGCAATTCCGCTGATGCCGAGACGCTCGATCAGGTCATGGTGAATAAAATCTTGCGCCGAGGTCCCGGCGCGGGCCTTGTCGAAGGTCATCACCACGGCGCCGGCCAATCCGGTCCCGGCCAGGAGCCGCAGCTTGTTGGTCTCGTCGGAGAGACGGAATTGCGGGCTGTTGGGGCTGAAAAAGCTGCGGGGATGCGGCTCGAAGGTGACGGCAAACGCAGGCTTGCCATGGGCGTGGCCCATCCGCAGGGCGGCGGCGATCACGGCCCGGTGGCCCAGATGGACGCCATCGAAATTGCCCATCGCGACCACGGCTCCCCGGGGGATCTCGGCAGCGGGGGTAATGTCTCGGATAACGGTAAAACCAGGTGTCATTTCAGGGATTCTTCAGAGATTTTTCAGGGGCCTCGACCCCGGTGAACGCGGCCGGACCGTGCCGCGGCGCCGCCTTCGAAGTCAAGCAGGCGGGGTCGTCCCAAAACAGACGCAATCCGCCCACACCCGGTTAACGGGCTGTTAACCGGCCAGCTGACGACGAGACTTTCCAACAAGCTATAGATGATGGCGCGATCCATCCCAACATGAAGCACAAGGACGCGAAGGCGTTGGTCAAAGCACCAAAACGGAAAACCACGCCGCCTGTCGTGGAACTGTCGGACGAAGAGATGGATGAGCGGAGCGAATGGAAGGTTCGCCAGATCAGGCGAGAGCCTTCGCCGAATCGCGCTATAGAGGCGAAGTCACTGAAGAGGTCGTCGCGCTCGCCAAACTTGTCGTGAAGGCGTGGACTGAGCGGGCTGACGAACTAGAGTAGCGACGCACGAGGAGTCACTGTGCCTGCGAATGAAAACGGGCGGCATTGGCGCCGCCCGTTCATCAGTGTACGCAGCCCGTTTAGATGCTGCGACTTGTCTGCTTCCTGGGTGTAGTCGTTCCTTCAACACCTCGTTCACGCGCCCTTGGTTCACACCGTAGTGCGCCGCAATCTTGTGTTGAAACTCTCCACTCCAGTAACGCAACCAAACATCAACAGCGTTATCGAACGTGAGCGTGTAGGTCATCGGGTAGACTTCCTTGGTTGTCCCCCTGTCGCGCCGACGTGTTTGTTCTATATATGTTCAACTCGCCCGATTCGCCATGTTGCGAGCACTATCCCCACATTACATAGCCTGTGGACTGAGGATCGCCTGCCACATTGTCATTAGTGACGCGTCGGCGTCAGGCATACCGGCACCAGTCGCAGCCGATTTCCTTATCCCAAGCCTTCTCAGGGTGATTTTCGCAGACCAACCCGATGCCGTGACAGATTGGGCAATTAGGATTTGTCACCAGGTTGCAAACGCCGCGACGACCCAGCAACGTTGGCCAGCGTCTCGCTTTCAGATTGACGGAGTCGATCGATCTGCTTTCGGAAGTTCACGGGTAACTCTCGATCTTCTTCCAATGACGCGCGTAGTCGTTCACCGATCTCTTTGACGATCGCGCGACTATGCCGGGAGTCAATGTCAACAGGATTTCGCATAACGGTTCTCGCAGACAGACGAGCGGAAACCCCCCCCCGTCGCCTTTGGCTATCGTGCGCGAGCGCTTGTTTGAACCAGTGTTTTTCTTGAACAGCGGGTCCAAAAGGACCTTTGGCTATCCGCGACACGCGCCGTTCGGTTGACGGCGGGCGACGGTCTCGCACGGCAAGTCACCGGCGAGGATTTTCGTTCCCCGTTTTCTGAATATTTGTTCAGATTGCTTGCGGAACCGGGAACTGGACGCCTGAGGCCGGAACCTTTGACGCGAACAATCAGGGGACGTGGTCGTTCCTGCCACCACCAATGCTATGCGGCTTGTTGAGGAAGTAATCCCGGTTACCCAGTGCCGCTCTTCGGCGTACTGGTCGATTGAAACGCTGATCGCCTGGACGTGTTAGTAGCACCAACCTTCGCGCGGCGCTAACCGCCGAACCTCCAGCTGCAAAACTGGGATTGTCCTAGTTGACGGTTTTGCAGCCCCGGCCCTCTCGGCGCGGCGGCGCACTCTCTTCAATCACTTGACTGATGTTCACTGGAATTGCATTTGCAGGGCATACCGGCACCGCCGTCGCAGCCGATTTTTTTATCCCACGCCTGCTCAGGGTGGTTTTCACAGACCCACCCGGTGCCGTGACAGATCGTGCAGGTCGGATTTGTCATCACATGTTCCCGCCGAAGCGGATTGGCATAACTTCGCGCTCCAAAAGAAACACGACGTTTTCATCCCGACCTGATCAAGGCCATTGAGTAGGCTCGGTCGAAGCGCAAACGGTGCGGCCTTACTCCTTCTGATCGGAAACCAAATTTTCTAGTTCCTTGGGCGGCTGTAGTCCGGGGGATCTAAGCCAATTGTTGATGCGTGATGCCGTTTCGGCCTGCCGAGCCCGTCGCAAAAGCAGTTCGCGAGCCCTGCCGGGCGGGAGCTTGTCGGCCGCCTCTTTGAAGCGCTGAGCCTCTTCCGCCAGTCGCTCCTCAAATGTCTTCTCGTGTTTGATGCGTCCCCGACTTCCCATGGCACTGCCTCCTTTATGAGGCCATTTAAAATGTCGCTCCCTTCATCCGTCTGTCTGGTGCCCGACCCATACATCGAATTTCGGGAAAAACCGGCAAGAGCAATGGAACCGGGTGTCCTCGAAACGAATCTAATATGGACTTCCGGTTGAGCCCACTGCCCCTACCGGAAGAAGGCGGCCCCAGCTACATGCGGGAAGCTGGGGCCGTTCCTCATTCAGATGGACATGCGCGCTAGTCGAATAAAAATGGCCCCAGCGCGAGGCCGTGCGCCGAGGCCATCCCAAGTATTAGCTTCCTAACAGCCAGATAGGGTAGTGGGTACCCATCTGGCGTGCCGAGAGAAGCGGGAAAGAGTGGCAACGTCTGCCCATTAGTGAACAGAACGCGGAAGTTTGTTGAGCTTGCCAGGCCTTCGACCTCTGTTGTCGGCGGGATGTCAGCCATCAGCCAGCTCCTCGCGACATAAGCGCTCTAACTCACGGCGGATCACGATGGCGGAACGCCAGTCGTCCACGAATTGGGGACCGCGACCGATAATGAAATATGGAACGGTATCACTTTCAGTCGTATCGAGGATGGGGACGCGATGGCGGCCGCGATCCAAAGCAACACGAAGGGCTCCACAATCTTGGTAGTATGACCTTGACCGCTGCGACCTCTTCCCGGATGGCCCAAGAGAAGATTGCGCTGATGGAAGCTAGAACCGGATTGGCGGTGATCTTGGCCGCGATACCAGCTTTGAGTGCCTTAACATCGGCCCTAGCGATATCCGCCGCCTGTAGCTTACCCCATTTCGGAATCACATAGCTCTTGATCAGCTTGTCGGTGCTCTCCCAAGACTTGTTTATTGTCTCTGCGTGCTTCGCGTATCGTTTCGCCAAATCTTCGAAGGTCCCAGTGCTACGCGAGGCTTTACGCAGCGTCCTTGCCTTGTGCGACTTGATACATGACGGCGTTAGCCAGCGTGCGTGCTTGCGCAATGTCAATCGCGTTGGCGTCAGCGATATGATACCAACGCGAGCGGCCGTTTGCCGCTGCAGATGGCCTTGAATGCTTTATGGCCAGTCGTCTGGACTTGGATTGCCAGACCGTTCTGCTTGGTGTCCCAGACTAGGAAAGGTTTAGGCTGCGGCTTTAGGTCACCGATGAACCGGTCATTGAGGCGGGCTTTGTTCGGTAGTCGCTTCTCAATTGATGGATTTCCATCACCACTCATTAATTGTTGTAGCATCTGATCCTCCCGATTCGAGCTAGTGCCCAGCTAAGGAACGATGCGATTTGCCCTTAACGGTGCCGAAAGGTATCGAACACTTCGATGATCAAAACCCTTGGGGCACAGTCACTTTTGTGATTTTTCCGCCCGAGGATACGCCAACTTAACACTGCCGAAAAGCCTTGGCGTTAACGGGCTGTTTAACGCCTGATGCTAGGGGTGGGGGGAGGACTGCGGGTCGCGCAGGCCTGCGGATAGTTTGTGGCATAAGCGTTGAGTGGGGGAAAAGATGGCGGTTGATTTGTCCATGCCGGTTCTGGTGGTTGATGACTACAGCACCATGATCCGCATCATCCGAAATCTTTTTGAAGCAGCTCGGTTTTGACAACATCGACGATGCCAGCGACGGTTCGGCGGCGCTGAACAAGATGCGCGGCAAGAAATACGGGCTCGTGATTTCGGACTGGAACATGGAGCCGATGACCGGCTACGACCTGCTCAAGGAAGTCCGTGCCGATCCCAACCTCGCCACCACGCCCTTCATCATGATCACGGCGGAATCCAAGACCGAGAACGTGATCGCGGCCAAGAAGGCCGGCGTGAACAACTACATCGTAAAGCCGTTCAACGCGGCCACGCTGAAGACCAAGATCGAGGCGGTCTTCCCGGACATGGCGACGGCGTAAGCGCAAATCACCACGCGCCACTCGCAATAATTTTCGTCATGCCCGGGCTTGTCCCGGGCATCCACGTCTTTGCCACCGCGAGCGATAAGACGTGGATGGCCGGGACAAGCCCGGCCATGACGGCATACAGTCGCAATTGCTATTGTATTGCTGGTCGTCCTACCACCTTAACTCCCGCATCAGCGCCTTCGGCGGATGGCCGAACAGCTCCTTGACCGAGGTCGGGTCGAGCTGGTCGATGCCTTCGAAGTCTTCGGAATGGATGCCGCGGGTCACGAACAGGCAGTCGATCCCGAAGCCAAGCGCGCCCGTCAGGTCGGTCCGCACGGAATCCCGATCGCCAGCACCCGGTCGAGCGGCGCCGGGTGGCCGCGGCGCTCGGCGGCGAGCGCCATGGCGCGTTCATAGATCGGCCGGTGCGGCTTGCCGTAAAGACCACCTCGCCGCCCAGCTCGCGATAGAGTTCGGCGATCGCGCCGGCGCAATAGATCAGGCGGTCACCGCGTTCGACGACGATGTCGGGGTTGGCGCAGACCAGCGGCAGTTCGCGTTCGCGCGCCTGCAGCATCATCGCACGGTAGTCTTCCGCCGATTCGGTTTCGTCATCGAATAGGCCCGTACAGACGATGTAGTCGGCCTGTTCCAGCGGCGCCACCACGGCATCGAGCCCGCGATAGATCGAACTGTCGCGCTCCGGGCCGAGCCAGAACATCCTCTTGCCCGGGTGATCGGCGACGAAGTGGCGGGTCAGGTCTCCGGAGCTGACGATCGCGTCATAGATCTCGTCGGCGACGCCGAGCTTGCGCAATTGCCGCTGCACGGAATCGGCCGGCCGCGGCGCGTTGGTGATCAGGATGACGGTGCCGCCGTGCTGGCGATAGGTGTGCAGCGCCTCGCAGGCCTCGGGAAACGCCTCGAGCCCGTTATGCACGACGCCCCAGATGTCAGAGAGGATGACGTCAACGCCATCCACGAGGTCGCGCAGTCTTTCGGCGAACCGGAGTGTGGTCATGACGCAGCGAGCCGGCTAGCCCGGTCCGGCGGCGCGGCGCGCCAGCGCGGCATTGCCGGTCGCGCGCACGGAAAGCTCTGCGGCCGGGCTGGCGATCGGAACGGGGTTGCTGGAGCCATTCGGAGCATTGGAACTGCGGATTCCTTGTTCGGGGTGGCCCCGGTAGCAGATGCCCCTTCGGGCCGCAACGGCCGCGGCGGTGCAAACAGGAAGCCCTGCCCAAACCGCACGTCATAGTCGAGCAGATCGACCACCGCGCGCTCGCCCTCGATCTTTTCCGCGATCAGGTCGATGCCGAAGCGGCCGAGTAGATCGGAAAGGTCGGAGGGGTGGATGTCGGAGGTCGAGCTCTGCCTGGGGTCGAGCAGCAGCGCCGCCGGCACCTTGATGAAACGGACGCCGCGGTCGGCGAGTTCCCGCGGCTCGACCCGTAGATCGCTGACATGATCGATCGAAAAACGATAACCGCGCTGCGACAGCGCCGCGAGATGCTCGGTTTCGGTCGGGCCGAGATTGCGGAACGTCGACTGCTTGAACTCGAGCACGAAGGTCGGCGCCAGCGCGCGATTGGCCTCGAGAAAATCGAGGCACTGCGCGAAATGGGTCGGATTGCCGAGCGTCGCCGCGGACACGTTGCAGAATACGCCGACATCCTTGTTGCGCACCATCAGGCGGCGCAGCACCTGGACACAGCGCAGCATCACCATGTGATCGATCTTCCCGATCAGCCCGCCGGCTTCGGCGATGGAGATGAAATCGTCGGCGGCGAGAATCTGGTCCTTGTCGTCGCGCAGCCGGGTCACCGCCTCGTAGAACCGCACCTTGCGCTGCGGCAGCGTCACCATCGGCTGCAGATAGATGTCGAGCCGGCTTTCCTCGACCGCGTTTTTCACCGCCGCAAGCAACTGCGGCTGGCTGCGTGCGGGTGAGGCGGCTTCTGCCGCAATGGCGGGCGCCTGCGTTGCGGCCGCAACCTGTGCCGGCCTGGCGACGGTGGGCGGCGCATCCTCCGGGGTAAACGACTGCTCGTTCTGCGGCGCGGAACCCGGCTTGCTTGCCGGGGCGGGCGCTGCGGCGGCGCCGGACGACAGCAGGTCGTCATGGCTGGCGACCGAGACGGCCAGTTGCTTGACCAGCACGCCGAGTTCGTTGATCTCGCCGATCACGGCCTGGATGCGGTCGGCGCCTGCGGAGTTCGCCGACACCACCCGGCCTTCGACGGCGGCGAGCCGGCGGCCGAACTCGGCGACCTGGCGAGCGAGGTCGGCGGTACCGCGGGACAGATCTGCAATCTGGCCGCCGACATCGGAGCGGTCGCGCAGCCGCATCGACACCGCGTTATACAGGATCAGGAAGGTCAGCGCGGTCAGCGCCACGATCGCGGATTCCGAAACGCTAAAGCCAGCCACCGCATGCAGCACGAGCCCGAGGGACGCTGCGACCAGCACCATGCAGATGGCGATGAAAACCGTCGAAATGCGAATCATGTCGCGCGCTACGCCCCCAAGTCCGAACTGCCTTCACCCGGGAAAACACGGAAGTTTCAGGCATGGTCCGGTTTGCGCTCCCCCCGAGCGCTGCAACCTTAGCATCAATGTTGATTCGCAGAGCTAGTGTTCTTTTGACACGGCCGGAACCGGTGGTGGCGCGGGCCTAGCCGGCAATTGGGCGCGACGGCCGCCCCTGACATTCGCGCGCGCGGCATCAGACGTCCGTTTGGTGCGCGTGCCGTCGCCGTCGCATCGCCGCCCAACCAAGCAACGTCGCCATCAGAATCAGGCCGGCTTGCATGTTCCTGTTATGTCGCGCGGGCTGCGATCGTCGTACGCGCCGAACGCCGGACGGCGGCGCCGAAGGTGTAAGCAGGATGGAGGCAGCAGTATCTCGCGCGGCTTCGATCTGGTCCGGTTTGAGCGGATTGGACCTGATCGCCACTCGCAAGCGGCTGGCGAGCGAGGGGAAATGCGGCGGTGACGGTCGGAGCTTGGCGGTCCCGAGCGCGCCACAGATAGCGGCGATGGCGGCAAGTAGCGCGCCGACCGCGCCGAACGCCCAAAATTGCCCGTAATGGATTTCGATCCAGCGAAACAGTGCGGTGACGCCGACGAGGCAGGCTGCGATCAGGAAAATGCCGGCTGCAGCGAATAGGGCGGCGGCGATGGCATAGGACGCCATCGTCCCGGTCGCCTGGTTGGTCCGGTCGCGCAGGTAGGTCCGTGTCGCCAGCTTGATCTGGCTGAGCTTCAGCCCGATCCCGGCGCGCAGCAAGCCGCTGGATGGCGCGAGCATCTCCGCATTTCCTTCACCGGCAGAGGCAAGATCGCCTCTGCCGCGTGGGAATGAACGCGGGGTTGTTTCGAATGTTCCTGAACGCGGCTAAGCCGTCGCGCGGATCACCTTGGCGACCTTCTCGATGATCTCGCCGATCTGGTCTTCGCTGACGATCAGCGGCGGGGTCAGGGCCAGCGTGTCGCCGGCCACCCGCAACATCAAGTCGTTGTCGTGGAAGGCGCTGTCGAGCCCGGCAAAGCCGCGCTTGCCTGGCGCGTCGGCAAGCGGTGCGAGGTCGATGCCGGCGGTCAGGCCGACGGTGCGGATATCCAATACGCCCGGTTCCTTCCGCAGCGACATCACGGCGTCGGCGAATTTCGGCTCGAGCTTGTTCGCGCGCTCGAATAGCTTTTCGTCGCGATAGATGTCGAGGGTGGCAAGACCCGCGGCGCAGGCGAGCGGATGGGCCGAGTAGGTGTAGCCGTGGGTCAGTTCCACCGCGTACTCCGGGCCGCTCATGAAGGCGTCGTGGATGGCGTTGCGCACCAGCACGCCGCCCATCGGTGCGGCACCATTGGTGATGCCCTTGGCGAACGTCAGCATGTCGGGCACCACGCCGTAGCGTTCGGCGGCAAAGGCAAAGCCGAGCCGGCCATAGCCGGTAATGACCTCGTCGAAGATCAAGAGGATGCCGTGTTTCTGGGTGATCTCGCGCAGTCGCTGGAGATAGCCCTTCGGCGCCGGCAGCACGCCGGTCGAGCCGGCCATTGGCTCGACGATCACGGCGGCGATGGTGTTGGCGCCGTGCAGATTGACCAGACGCTCCAGCTCGTCGGCAAAATGCGCGCCGTATTCCGGCTCGCCCTTGCTGAACGCCTGCTTCTCGCGATCGTAGGTCGCCGGCAGATGGTCGACACCAGTCAGCAGCGAGCCGAACAGCTTGCGGTTACCGAGGATGCCGCCGACAGAGGTGCCGCCAAAACCGACGCCGTGATAGCCGCGTTCGCGGCCGATCAGGCGGATGCGGCTGCCCTGGCCGTTGATCTGGTGATAGGCGAGCGCGATCTTGAGCGCGGTGTCGGCCGCCTCCGAGCCGGAATTGCAGAAGAACACGTGGTCGAGGCCATCGGGCGCAAGCTCGGCAATGCGGCTTGCGAGTTCGAAGGCCTGCGGGATGCCGAACTGGAACGGCGGCGCATAGTCCAGCGCCTCGGCCTGCCTGGCGATCGCGGAGGAAATCTGGGTGCGGCCGTGGCCGGCATTGGTGCACCACATGCCCGAGGCGCCATCGATGATCTTGCGGCCGTCGACGGTGATGTAATGCATGTCCTTGGCGCCGGCGAGCAGCCGCGGATTCTTCTTGAACGCCCGGTTCGCGGTGAACGGCATCCAGTGCGCGGCGAGATCGTTCGGCACGTTGACGGAGTTGGGGCGGGGGCTCTTGTCCAGCATGGGAGGCCTCTTTTTCAGTTTGCAGCTTTGCGTTTGGTGCAGAGCGGACGCCGATCAGACTATCAGTTTCAACGCAAGACGGGAACGCCAATAGGTCGTGATTTCCGCGCAAATCGGGCGGCCTGCAGCGTTTTTGAGCGAAGTGGACCTGGTTCGAAGAAAACGCGTCAAAACAAAAAATTGGAGCCGGTTCTGGTTTAATCAGAACCGAGGCTATCGAGATCGGCCGCGGCGATCCAGAATACCTCGCCCTCGGAATCCTCGGTATCGAGCCAGAGCAGCGGCAACTGCGGATAGGCAGCTTCCAGTTGCGGGCGGCAGCGGCCGATTTCGCACAACAGCCCGCCCTGCGGCATCAGGTGCGCGGCCGCTTCATCGAGGATGCGCCTGACGATGTTGAGCCCGTCGTCGCCGCCATCGAAGGCGAGTTTGGGCTCGGCGCGGCATTCGCGGGGGAGGTCGGCCATGCCTTCCGCATCGACATAGGGCGGATTGGAAATGATCAGGTCGTAGCGCTTGTCATCCAGCGGCTTGAACAGATCGCCACGGTAAAGCGTGAGCCTATCCCCAAGGCCGTAATCTCCGACATTGCGCGCGGCGACTTCGAGCGCATCCTTTGAGATATCCACCGCGTCGATCTCAGCGTTCGGAAAATTCCGGCTCGCCAGAATGGCAAGGCAGCCCGAGCCGGTGCAGAGGTCGAGCACGCGGTGCACCGATGCCGGATCACCGATCAGCGAACCGTCTTCTTCGTCATATCCTTGTTTTTCCTGGCGGCCGAAATGCGAGTCCAGCAATTCGCCTATGAAGGAGCGCGGCACGATGGTGCGCTCATCGACATAGAAGGGCAGGCCGCGCATATAGATCTTGTTGACGAGATAGGCGGCGGGTTTTCGTGTGGTGACGCGGCGCTCGATCAGATCGAGGATCTTTTTGCCTTCAGCCGCCGTGACACGCGCAGTTGCGAAACTCTCGAACTGGTCGGGGTGAAGATGCAGCGTCTCGCAGATGAGAAACGCGGCCTCCGCCACCGGATCGGTGGTGCCATGCGCGAAGACCAGCCTGGCCTCGATGAAACGGCTCACGGCATAGCGGACGAAATCGATCAGCGTGAGCAGTTCGCCTGAGGCGACTTTGGGAAAATTCGATGTGGTCCGGCCGCGCTTCGCTGGTGGCTTCGTCCGTTTGGCCATCAGGATTTGGTCCAGCGTGCGGCGGCGGTGTCGTCATGGTCGCGCGCTTCGATCCAGCTCGCGCCCTTCTGGCTTTCCTCGCGCTTCCAGAACGGCGCATTTGTCTTGAGGTAGTCCATCAGGAATTCCGCTGCTTCAAAGGCTGCCTGCCGGTGCGACGAAGCGGTCACCACCAGCACGATGTTCTCGCCCGGCGCAATACGGCCGAACCGATGAATGACGCGAAGGCCCTGCAACGGCCAACGCGACAGTGCTTCATCGGCATGCCGCCCGATTTCAGCTTCCGCCATGCCCGGGTAATGCTCGAGCGTGAGTGCTGCGATCGGTTCGCCGTTCTCGCTGCCGCGGCAGATGCCACTGAAGGAGACGACCGCGCCGATATCGGTGCGGCCTTTGGTCAGCGCCGCGATTTCCTGCGCGACGTCGAAATCGGCTTCCTGGATGCGAATGGTCGCGGTGACAGACATGGATGAGGTCAGCCGCCCGTCATCGGCGGGAAGAATGCAATCTCGCGGGCGCCTGATATCGCAGCGTCCGGCTTGACATGGGCGTGATCGATCGCGGCGCGGATCACCTTCGGCTTCTCGAAGGCGTAAGCATAGGCTTCGCCGCGGCCGGAGAGCCAGCCGATCAGATCGTTCACCGTGCGCACATCCGTCGGCGGCTCGACGGTTTCCTCGGCTATTCCGACCCGCTCGCGTACCCAGGCGAAATATTTGACCTTCATCCCTCATCCTCCTCGATGAGGTGGTGGATGCCGGCGCGGAAATAGTCCCAGCCGGTGTAGATCGTGAAGATCGCCGACAACCACAACAGGGCGATACCGATCAGGGTGGTCGCGGCAAAAATCTGCTCGCCGGCTTCGCCCGTGATCAGAAAACCGATCGCGACCAGCTGAATGGTGGTCTTCCACTTCGCAAGCTTGGTCACGGGCACGCTCACTCGCAGCGCGGCGAGATATTCCCGCAGGCCCGAGACCAGGATCTCGCGGCACAGGATCACGATGGCAGCCCAGAGGGTCCAGCCATGGATGCTGCTATCGGCCGCCAGCATCAAGAGGCAGGACGCCACCAGGAGCTTGTCGGCGATCGGGTCGAGCATACGACCAAAGGCGGACTGCTGGTCCCACATTCGCGCATAGTAGCCATCGAGATAGTCAGTCACCGCGGCTGCGAGGAAGACGGCCAGCGCCACCCAGCGCAGCCACAGCGGGCCGTCCAAGATGGATTGGGCAAAAACGCAACCGACCACCACCGGAATGGCGGCGATGCGCGCGTAGGTCAGGATATTCGGCAGGGACAGGCTCTTGGTCTGTCCTTTGGTGGTTGCGATGTTCATCCGTCTTACCAATACCGCTGGAGCGTGAAGGTCAACCGTGCGGGCCTATCTGTCGCAGGCGAAGCCCGCGTGACCCGAATCCCTTTAACCCGGCTGCGCATGGAAAAATTCGAAAATCTTGCGGGCGCTTTCGGCGCTGACGCCTGGAACCTTGCCGAGGTCGGTGATCGAGGCCCGCTCGATCTCCTTCAATGTTCCAAAGTGATGCAGTAAGGCACGTTTGCGTGACGGGCCGATGCCCGGGATCTCTTGCAGGCCGGCTTCCCGAATGTCCTTTTTGCGCAGCTTGCGGTGCGAGCCGATGACGAAACGATGCGCCTCGTCGCGCAGCCGCTGAATGAAATACAGCACGGGGTCGCGCGGCTCGAGCTTGATGGCCTCGCGGTCCGGCATGAACAGGGTCTCGCGCCCGGCATCGCGGTCTGGTCCCTTGGCGACCGCCATCAGCGACACCTGGGTCAGGCCGAGGCCTTCGAAAATTTCCCGAACGGCATTGAGCTGGCCGCGGCCGCCGTCGATGATGACGAGATCGGGCCATTGCGGAAACGAATCATCGTCGGTCCCGGGTTTGGCGGCGTCGCCCTCCGGCGGCTTCAACAGCCGCTTGAAGCGCCGTTCCAGCACCTCGCGCATCATCGCGTAGTCGTCGCCGGGCGTCAGGCCCTCGGACTTGATGTTGAACTTGCGGTACTGGTTTTTGATAAATCCATCCGGCCCCGCCACGATCATTGCGCCTACGGCGTTGCTGCCCTGGATATGGCTGTTGTCGTAGACCTCGATGCGACGGGGCGCCTGCGCCAGCCCGAGCGTGGTCGCCATGCCCTGTAGCAGGCGACTCTGGGTTGCGGTATCGCTCAGCTTGCGGCCGAGCGCCTCGCGCGCATTGGTCAACGCGTGGGCAATGAGCTCCTTCTTTTTCTCCGCGCTTGGGCGTGGAGACTTCCACCTTGAATCCGGCCTTGACCGCGAGCGCATCAGCCAGCAGCGCGCTTTCCTCGATCTCATGTGACAACAGGATGAGTTTCGGCGGCGGCTTATCGTCGTAGAATTGCGCGAGGAAAGAGCCCAGCACCTCTTCCGGTGTGAACGACTTCTCGGCGCGCGGGAAATAAGCGCGGTTGCCCCAGTTCTGCCCGGTGCGGAAGAAGAACACCTCGACGCAGGAATAGCCGCCTTCCTGATGGATGGCGAACACGTCGGCCTCTTCCACGGTGCGCGGATTGATTCCTGCTGCGACTGGATCGCCGACAGCGCAGCAAGGCGATCGCGATACAGCGCCGCGGTTTCGAATTCGAGCTCGGTCGACGCCTTCTCCATCTCACCGGCGAGTTCTTTCTTCACCAGATGGCTGCGGCCGGACAGGAAGTCGTTCGCCTCGCGCACCAGCTCGGTATAGCCGGGGAAGTCGATCTCGCCGGTGCAGGGGCCGGAACAGCGGCGGATCTGGTAGAGCAGGCAGGGCCGTGTGCGGCTTTCGAAGAAACCGTCGGTGCAGGAGCAGATCAAAAAGGCGCGCTGCAGCGCCGTGATGGTGCGATTGACGGCGCCGGCGGATGCGAACGGACCGAAATACCGGCCGGGCCTGGTTTGCGCGCCGCGATGCTTGAGGATCTGCGGCGCCCAATGGTCGCCGGTGATCAGGATATAGGGAAACGATTTGTCGTCGCGCAGTTGCACGTTGAAGCGCGGCCGCAGCTGCTTGATCAGATTGGCCTCGAGCAACAGCGCTTCGGTCTCGGTCGTGGTGGAGACGATCTCGATCGTCACGGTTGCGGCGATCATGCGCAGGATGCGCGCCGGCAGCGGCGCGTTGACGCGAGCGTAGGAAGCAAGGCGCTTGCGGACGTTCTTCGCCTTGCCGACGTACAGCACGTCGCTGGCGGCATTGAGCATGCGATAGACGCCGGGCGAAGTCGGCGCCAGCCGCACCGCGTTTTCGATGGCGGCATGGCCGACCGCGAGCGGGCCCTCTGCCACTGCCTCGGCAGGCTCTTCCGGAACCTCCGGCAACCGCTCCTCGTCGTCGTCCTCGGCCGCGGGCATCGCGGGGTCGACGTCCGCGGAGGTCAGGTCTTGAGAGGTCAAGTCCTGGGGCGGCAGATCGGGAGGGGAACCCCGCCGCGCCTTGCGCGGGGTTTTCGGACGGTCGGTAGAATCGTGATCCATGGGCCTAAATTAAGCGCTGGAAGGCGGCATCGCCAGCGCTCCCGGCGAGCCCGGAAATGCGCTGGTAACGCATTCTTAGGACTGATGAGCGGGCGGTAACCCGCCTTAACAACCCTTTAACTTAAAACTCTCGATAAATCGTGCGGGAAAAAACTGGAATTCCGTAACCAGCCGGTCTCTCGAACCGGCAGGTCGCGGCAGTTGCGTGGAGTTGCGTGATGAGCAGGTTTGTTTTGCGTGCGCTGGCGCTGGTCGCCGCGGGCTGGACAATGTCGGCACAGGCGGCCGACCTCAATTACGGACGCGCGTATACCGGCAACCAGCTGTACGACGCCTTTAGCTGGTCCGTCCCTATCTCGGCGGCAACCTCGGCTATGCCTGGGGCTCGGTCGCCAACAATCTGACCAAACCGTCGGGAATCGCGGGCGGCGTTCAGGCCGGATACAATTGGCAGAATGGGGGCCCTTGGGTGTTCGGTGTCGAAGGCGACATCCAGGCGACCGGCGCCGAGGAGACCTTTGCGCCATGGAAATTCTCCAACCCCTGGTTCGGCACGCTTCGCGGCCGAGTCGGCTACGCGCTCAGCAACGTTTTGTTCTACGGCACCGGTGGTCTGGCCTTCGGCGAGCTGCGCGCTACCACCTTCGGCCTGTCCGAATCCCATACCAATTTGGGCTGGACCCTGGGCGCCGGCGCCGAGATGCGCTTTGCCCCGAACTGGAGCGCCAAGGTCGAGTATCTCTATGTCGATCTCGCCAACAGCAACTTCGTCATTACAGGCGCGTCGAACGGCTACCGGTTCGGCTTGATACGGGCCGGCGTGAATTATCACTTCTGAGAACAAAGAAACTGTCAGCTACCACCTCCCGGCGGCAGTAAGCCGCCGGGATTTTTTGTGTCCACGCGCGGGTTTTACGTGAAGCGCTGCCGGCAATAGGGGTCGATTGAGCGGCGCGCGCATCGTGCGAACGCCTGCAATCTGAGCGGCGGCGACGCTGCGCGCAGTTGAAATTCCGGCAGGCAAAAATTCAGTCCGCTTCCAAACGCGGGCGTCAGCTCATGATGAAATCACCAGGTTGACCGCCTTGGGGCCTTTACCCTTCTTGTCTGGTTCGACCTCGAATGTAATGCGCTGTCCTTCAGTCAGATCCTTCAATCCGGCCCGCTCGACCGCGGTGATGTGAACGAACACATCGCGACCGCCGTCATCGGGCTTGATGAAGCCGTAGCCGCGTTCTCCATTGAAGAACTTGACTGTTCCAGTCATGGCCATCGGGAAACTCCTCCCCCGTATTGCTCCGCCGTTACGCATTTCGCGTTTCGGCCGACCGGACATTCGCTGCCGGAAGCTTGGCCACCTGAGCCGATCGGGGGCATGCCACGATCGTCCGGATTTTTGTTCGGCCTTGATCACTCCGCCGCAACCATTCGCGGAAGCGGAACGTAAAGCCAGTCCCAACGACTGAGCATAATACGGTTTCGCGCAAATTGCCTACGGCCAATCATACTTTTCGGGGGTACCCTCAGGGCTTGGGCGTCTCGAGCCTGAAACGGCCGGCGCCGCCCTGGCCGAGCGGTTTCTCCAGTTCGGGTAGAACGGTCTTCAACTCACCCGCCAGCGTCCATGGCGGATTGACGATCAAAAGACCGGTGGAGGTGAGAGGGCCGCCCGCCGCCTGCGGCGCGGCGCTGAACTCGAGTCGCAGACATTTTCCCGCCGGCTTGCTGGCGGCGGCGACGTCAGCGACATGGCGCGCAAGGGTGTCGGTGGCGCGCCGGCTCTTCACCGGGTACCAGATCAGATAGCTGCCGGTCGGCCATTTCGCATAGGCTTCGGCAAAGCTATCCGCCAGCCTCTCGAACTCGTCCTTTTGTTCGAACGAGGGATCGATCAGCACCAGGCCACGCCGCTCGTTCGGCGGCACGAACGCCGGCAGCGCGGTCCATCCGTCAAGGTCGACCACCCGTGCCTGGCTGTCGCGGCGCAGCGCATCGATCAATTGCCTGCGGGCATTCGGCTCGATTTCACACGCTGTGAGCCGGTCCTGCGGCCGCAACAGCGCTCGGGCGATCAAGGGCGATCCAGGATAGGCCTTGAGTTCGCCCGGCGGGTTGAATGCCCTGACGATGTCGAGATAGGGCGCAACCAGCGGCAGCGCGTTTTCCGAGAACCGGGCCTGCATCACCCGCGCAATCCCGGTCAGCCATTCGCCGCCGCGGCGCGCCTCATCGCCGGTCAGATCGTACCGGCCGGCGCCGGCGTGGCTGTCGATGACGCGGAATGCCGCCTGCTTTTCCTGCAGATAGGTCAGCATGCGCACCAGCACGATGTGCTTGATGACATCGGCAAAGCCGCCGGCGTGAAAGGCGTGTCGGTAGTTCATGGAAATCGGCTGACCAATTCGAGAAGACGCCATGTCTTCTACCCGTCATGATGTCTTCTACCCGTCATGGCCGGGCTTGTCCCCTCCGCAAAAGCTTCTGAAAGCAAGGCTGCGGCCCAGCGGAGCGTTGCCATAGGAAGCCTTGCCATAGGAAGCCTTGGCATAGGGAGCCTTGCCATAGAGGGAGCCCGGCCATCCACGTACTTTGCAGACGACAATAAAGACGTGGATGACCGGGAGCGCAGACAAATCGAGGCAGTCTGCGCAGACAGATTTAGGCCCGGCGGTGCCGAGGAGCGGTTTTCAGCCGCCCCGCACCGGCGGCATCACCACCTCGTCGCGGCGGCAGGCGCGACGGTCGATTTCCTCGCAGGCCTGGAATTGCATGTCCTTGCTCATGCAGACCCGGACTTCGCTGAGGCGCCGGCTCGAGCAGACCACCGAAATCGCCGAACCGCTCAAGCCCGGATTGGCCTTGATGAAGGCCTCTTCGATCTCGCCGGGAGCGATGGTCTTCGGCTCCGAAAGGTCCAGGAATTGCTCGGGAATTTTCACCGCAGCGCGCGCCTTGCGGATGCTCTCGAAATAGGCTCGCGCGCCGAGCCCCGAACAGGTGCCGTGCTTGTCCCATTCATTGAAGATCAGGCCCGGCGCCGGCATCAGGTCCAGCATCGAGGTCATGATGTTGCGATCGAGCCGCGGCGACGGCCGCTGGCAATATTCGGGAAATCCGCGCTCATATTGCGGCCACAGGCCGTGAACCACGAAGGAATAGGGGCGACTGCACTGGGCGTGCGAGCGCCCGCTGTTGCCGCGTTCGGCAGCCGCCTCGCAGAACGACGGCGACCATGAAAGCGCCAACACGTAAAAATCAAACTCGCCCGGGGCGTTTTGCCGGCGATCCTGGGCGGACGCCACCCCGACGGCGGCGACCGTGAAAGCCAGCGACATCAGAAGCCGCAAAATAATGACGGATCGGAACATTCGGACGCCCCCTTCATACTCGACTGCTCCGAGCCTAGCAGGGAACCGGAACATTTCAAGAACAAAAACAGCGAAGCCCGAAATCAACCGGCCGTCACATCCCTTGCAGAATTCAGGTGTGGAGAATCAGGGCCGCGCGGCCCTGCAACCGGGACTATAGGCCCAGTTGCGATCAAGCCCGGTCACGCACCATTCGACGCCCTGACCGAAGGCGGCAAAGCCGCCGTCCTCGATGATGGAATAGTGCACGGTGCGCGGTTTTCCGTCGCTGAGCATTACGTCGCCGCTGCAGTATCGTCGCGGGATGTTGTCGGATTGCCAGGGGCGGAAGGCCGTTTCGCGAATCCGGCCATAGGCTGTGATCGTCAGCGCCGAATTCCAGAACTTGCTTTCCTTCTCCTGGAATTGCGAGGTGATGGTCGGCAGCGCCGATTCGCACGGCGCGACGCGGCCGTCATAGTCCGGGCCGAACAGGCCGAAATTCAATTCCAGTGGATTAGCGGCATGGGCGGCATGGCCGGAGACCAGCAGGGCGAGCGCCGTCGCCACAAGGCCGAGTGCTTTCAAGGATGTGAATAGGTTGCGCATGGGAATCCGCCCGTAATCGAACGGCTGCGACGGTGCCGCGAAGCCCGCACAAGGTCAAGTGCAACGCGGCAACACCTGCCAGGCAAGTCTGCCTCCGGACGCAACCATTCTTTTCACGGCCTGCGGCGCGCTCTATGGTGTGCTTCGGGTGAAATGGAGTCTGCGATGCGAAGGATTGGGGCCGCGTGCCTGGTTGCCATAGGCGGAATGCTGGCGGGCGCGCCGGCGCAGGCCGGCTGGGTGCCGCCGTTCAAGGGCAATGATACCGGCGGGATCATCGCCTATACGCTGGCGACCCAGGCGGATGCCCGCCAACTCGCCGTCGATCACTGCGCCTCCTACGGCAAGGTGGTGAAATTCCTGGGCGTGCAGCCGGTTTACGGCGGCTACATTTCGTTCGCCTGTCGCTGGGTGCCTTATGGCGCCAGTGAACGGCCCCTGCGCACGCTTTACTGAGCGCCGTCACCACTCAACATAACTTTGCGGGAGCGCGGACATGACGCGACAGCTTCTGTCATTTGGCGCGGCGCTTGGCGTGCTGGCCCTGTTGTCGGTCAGCGCGGCCGGCGCCGTGGAACTCCCCGTGCGCAAGGCGGGCTTGTGGGAGATGAAGGTGGTGCGCGCGGGATCGCCGGCGCCCGACATGACGATGCAGCAGTGCACCGACGAGACCACCGACAAGGACATGAGCACGGCGATGTCGCCGATGGGCAAGGAGATGTGCTCGAAGCAGGAAATCCAGAAGACGGCGACCGGTTATGTCACCGATTCCATCTGCGGCATTTCCGGCGTGACGATCGCCTCGCACGCGGAAATCAACGGCGACTTCAATTCCGCCTATACCGTGAAGTCGACCGTGCGCAGCGAGCGCGGCCCCGCCGGCGGGACGACGACGATCGAGGCGAAGTGGCTCGGCGCCTGCAAGGCCGATCAGAAGCCCGGCGACATCATGATGCCCGGCGGCATGAAGATGAACATCAAGGACATGCAAAAGCTGAAGGACATGATCCCGAAGCAGCCGGCGAAATAGTCTCGCGCGCGATTGCACTTCGGGCGACATGGTTCGAGACGCGCGGCTTTGCCGCGCTCCTCACCATGAGGTCTCAGACCTCATCCTGAGGAGGCGCGAAGCGCCGTCTCGAAGCATGGCCGCGACCACGGTATCACAGCGCGATGCTACACCGGCACCCGCACCGCGGCGCGCAAGCCGCCCATCGGGCTGTTGCCGAGCGTGATGTCGCCGCCATGCGAGCGGGCGATGTCGCGGGCGATGGCCAGCCCTAAGCCCGTGCCACCCTCATCCTGGTTGCGGGCATCGTCGAGACGCAGGAACGGCTTGAACACTTCCTCGCGCATTGCCACGGGAATTCCCGGTCCGTCGTCGTCGACCGTCACCGTCAGATAACGATGATCGCGATGGCCGGTGATTGAAATCGCGTTGGCGTGGCGTGCCGCGTTGGAGACGAGGTTGCCGAGGCAGCGCTTGAACGAGGCCGGTTTCACCGTCACGACAGGCAGGCCGTGGAACGTCACCGTAGCAGTATGGCCGTTGCGCTCGGCGTCGCTGCGCAATTCTTCCAGCGCCTTCGTCATGTCGGTCGGCTGCGCAATCTCGCCGCTGTCGCCGCGCGCAAAGGCGAGATAGGCCTCCAGCATGCCGGCCATTTCGTCGACATCCTTGCGCATGCCGTCGACTTCGGGGCTGTCGCCGATCAACGCGAGTTCGAGCTTGAAACGGGTCAGGATGGTGCGCAGATCGTGCGAGACGCCCGCCAGCATCGCGGTGCGCTGCTCGATCGTGCGCTCGATGCGGGCCTTCATTTCCAGGAACGCCTGGGCTGCGCGCCGCACTTCCCGCGCGCCGCGGGGACGGAAATTTGGCACCTCGCGGCCCTTGCCGAAGCTTTCGGCGGCGTCCGCCAGCCGCAGGATCGGCCTGATCTGGTTGCGCAGGAACAGCACCGCGACGATCAGGAGGATCGAGGACGTGCCCAGCATCCAGAAGATGAAAATCTCCGAATTGGAAGCGTAGGCCGCACTTCGCTGCGCGAACACGCGCATCACGGCGTCGTCGAGCTGAATGCGAATTTCAACCAGATTGGATTTGCCGACGGTGTCGATCCAGAACGGCCTGCCGATCTGGCGGCCGAGCTGCACCGACAGCGTCTGGTCGAGCAGCGAGAAGAACGGCTTTGGGCCGGGCGGCGGCATGTCGCCGACGGGAAGAAAATCCACGACCAGTTGCAGCCGCTGTCCGATGCGGCGGAGCTGCGCGCGGTTCCTGTCCTGCGGATAGCCCTTGTAGACGTCGATCAGGCTGGCGATGTCCTGCACCACGGCGGCGGACAAACGCCGCGTCACCGTATTCCAGTGCCGCTCCATGAACACGAACGCGACGACCGTTTGCAGGATCACCATCGGCACGATCATGATCAAGAGCGCACGCGCGTAGAGGCCGGTCGGCATCCAGCTCTTGAACGCGTTACCCATCCAGCCATTGGCCGCGGAGACGCGTTGCGACGCGTTGCGGATCAAGGTCAGGCCGGTGTCGAGCGTGCTCATGGCTATCGGCTCAGGGCGACGCGACCAGGCGATAGCCGATGCCGCGCACCGCCTGCAGGAACAGCGGATTGGCGGGATCGCGCTCGATCTTGCGCCGCAGGCGGTTGATCTGCACGTCGACCGCGCGTTCGTTCACCGTGCCGCCGCCGGTCAGCTCCGCACGCGGCACGGTCTCGCCCGGATTGGCGGCGAGAATGCGCAGCATCTCGCGCTCGCGGTCGGTCAGGTGAATGATCTCCTCGCCCTGGCGCAGCTCGCCGCGATCGAGATGAAACAAATAAGGCCCGAACGCGATCTGCTCCAGCGTTTCCACCGGCGGCGGCGCGGTGCGCTTGAGGATATTGCCGATCCGCAACACCAGTTCGCGCGGCTCGAACGGCTTGGCGACGTAGTCGTCGGCGCCGATCTGCAGGCCCTCGATCCGGGCCTCCGCTTCGTGGCGCGCCGTCAGCATGATGATCGGCACCGAGGAGGAAGTGCGGATGAACCGCGCCAGGTCGAACCCGGTTTCGCCGGGCATCATGACGTCGAGGATCAGGAGATCGAAATGCAGGCCGAGCAGTTTGGCGCGGGCGTCGTTCGCGCTCGACGCGGTCGTGACCCGATAACCCTCGCCGCAAAGAAACCGGGACAGCAGGTCGCGGATACGACGGTCGTCGTCGACCAGGAGAAGATGCGGGGCGTCGTCGGCCGGCTGCGGCGTTCGCGCAGTGGCTGCGGCGATGGTTGCTCCTTGCACCACGATCACTCCCTTGGCTTCTTGCTGCCGGTTCGAAGATCGCTTCCAGCACTTTGTCGGGGTCTTCGCGGTCGATCATGGCGCGCAGGAACTGGCTGATGGCCGCGACGCCTTCGGGGCTGATCTCCCCGAGCGCACGGGTGATGCGATCGGTCTGGAGCCCTGCGAGCTTCGCCACCAACGCTTCGCCCTTGGGGGTGGCGTAAAGAAGGCGCTGCCGGCGGTCATTATTGCCGGTCTTCTGGATGATGTAGCCCTCGTCGAGCAATTGCTTGAGCACGCGCCCGAGCGACTGCTTGGTGATGCGCAGAACGTCGAGCAGGTCGGCGACCTTGAGGCCGGGATAGCGGTAGACGAAATGCATCACCCGGTGATGGGCGCGGCCGAACCCGAAAGCCTCAAGCTCATGGTCGGCATCGCCGACGAAGTCGCGGTAGGCGAAGAACAGCAATTCGATGATGTCCCAGCGCATTTCGCCCGACCGCGGGGCAGTGGACGCCCCCTCGGCCCCCTTCGAATCGGGGTCGGCGGCGGGCCTTGAGAAATTTATGTCAGTCATGTTGACATATCTTGGGTTCAATGTTACAAAACTGCCAGCCACGACGAAACTTTAAGTCGTTTCGCTCTTGGCGCGTGTCAGGCAGCCGGGAAAAGCCAGCGATGGCGGCAACGGCCGCAAATTGGATTACCGTGCGATTGTCGAGCGGCATTTCGGCAAACATACTGGACTTCGGCATTCCGCAAAAGCATGTCCTGAGGACCTGCTCGCGATGGAAACCGGCTGCGAAGCTGGTGTAGGTGAAGTCCAACCTATTAAACGGCGCCAAGGCGCCAGAAATCGCGCCGGTTCCGACAGCGGCAAGCAAGGGCAGGAAGCAAGGGAATGAGTTTGAAATTCGAAATCCAGCCTGCGACGAGATCCGACGTCCGAGAAGGAGCGCGCGGCCAGGCTCGTGGACCCCGGCTTCGGCCGGATTTTCACCGATCACATGGCTGTGGTCCGCTACCATCAGGCGAAAGGCTGGTATGGCGCGCGCGTCGAATCCCGCGCGAATTTCCCGCTCGATCCGGCCGCAGCCGTCCTGCACTACGCACAGGAGATTTTCGAAGGCCTCAAGGCCTACAAGCGCGACAACGGCGTGAACCTGTTCCGCCCCGATGCCAACGCGAGGCGCTTCCGGAGTTCGGCTGAGCGCATGGCCATGGCGCCGCTGCCCGAGCCTGTGTTCATCGAAGCGGTCGAGCAGCTCGTGCGCATCGACAGCGCCTGGATACCAGGCGGCGAGGGCAGTCTCTACCTGCGGCCTTTCATGATCGCGAGCGAGGTCTTCCTCGGCGTGAAGCCTTCCGCCGAATACATCTTCGCCGTCATCGCCTCGCCGGTCGGCTCCTATTTCAAGGGCGGACCTGCGCCCGTGTCGATCTGGGTGTCGGAGAACTACACGCGCGCCGCGATCGGCGGCACCGGCGCCGTCAAATGCGGCGGCAATTACGCCGCGAGCCTGCGCGCGCAGGCCGAGGCCATCGATCACGGCTGCGATCAGGTCGTTTTCCTCGATGCGGTCGAGCGCCGCTACATCGAGGAGCTCGGCGGCATGAACGTCTTCTTCGTGTTCGACGACGGTTCGCTGCTGACGCCGCCGCTCGGCACGATCCTGCCGGGCATTACCCGCGATTCGATCATCGAGCTCGCGAAGGATTCCGGTACGCGCGTGCGCGAGGAGGCCTACACGATCGACCAGTGGCGCACTGACGCCGCCAGTGGAAAGCTGAAAGAGGCCTTCGCCTGCGGCACGGCGGCGGTCATCTCGCCGATCGGCAAGGTGTGTTCCGCGAGCGGAGACTTTCTCATCAGCGGCGGCGCGGCCGGCCCCGTCGCGATGGGGCTGCGCAAGAAGTTGGTCGACATCCAGTACGGTCGCGCGGCCGACCCGCACGACTGGATCAGAAAGGTCCTGTGACCAGCGGCGGAATGATTTTTCTTTCCCTCTCCCTTGTGGGAGAGGGTGCCCGAAGGGCGGGTGAGGGGTTCTCTTCGCGGATGCAGATCCCTCATCCGACGCGGACTGCGTCCGCGCCACCTTCTCCCACAAGGGGAGAAGGAAAGTCAGCACGGTTGCCCGGCCGCGCCTTGGCTGGTACCAACGCCGCCCATGGCTGACAAACCCAAAAAACCCCTGAAGCTGAAGGCCCGCCTGCCGCGCGGGCTGGAGGATCGTGGCCCGGCCGCGATTGCCGCCACGCGCCAGATGGTTGAGAAGATCCGCGAAGTTTATGAGCGCTACGGCTTTGAGCCGGTCGAAACCCCGGCGATGGAGTTCACCGACGCGCTCGGCAAATTCCTGCCCGACCAGGACCGGCCGAACGAGGGCGTGTTCTCGTTCCAGGATGATGACGAACAGTGGATTTCGCTGCGTTACGACCTGACCGCGCCGCTGGCCCGTTATGTCGCGGAAAATTTCGACGCTTTGCCAAAACCCTATCGCAGTTATCGCGCGGGCTACGTCTACCGCAACGAAAAACCCGGCCCCGGCCGCTTCCGCCAGTTCATGCAGTTCGATGCCGACACGGTGGGCAGCGCATCTCCTGCTGCCGATGCCGAGATGTGCATGATGGCGGCGGACACGATGGAAGCGCTCGGCATTCCCCGCGGCAGCTACCTGGTGAAGGTGAATAACCGCAAGGTGCTCGATGGGGTGAGGGACGCGCTTGGCATCGCCGATGACGGACAATGGCTGACCGTCATGCGCGCGATCGACAAGCTCGATCGGCTCGGTATTTCCGGCGTCCAGCAATTGCTTGGCGACGGCCGTAAGGACGAGTCGGGTGACTTCACCAAAGGCGCCGGTCTCAAAGTAGACGACATTGCCCTCGTGGTTGGCGCAATCGAGCAGAGCGCGCAGATCGATGCGCGGCTGCGCGACAGCAAGATCGGACAGGAAGGCCGCGACGAACTCGACGCGATCAGCAAGCTTGTGACGGCATCGGGCTATGGACCGGATCAAATCGTCATCGATCCCTCCGTCGTGCGCGGCCTCGAATACTATACCGGCCCGGTCTATGAGGTAGAACTCACGCTCGAAACCAAGGACGAAAAAGGCCGTCCCGTCCGCTTCGGCTCGGTCGGTGGCGGCGGACGTTATGACGGCCTCGTCTCGCGCTTCCGCGGCGAACCGGTGCCGGCGACGGGATTTTCCATCGGCGTGTCGCGGCTGCAGGCCGCGCTGACCATGCTCGGCAAGCTCGACACCAGGCCGGACTTCGGGCCGGTTGTCGTCACGGTGTTCGATCGCGACCGCGTCGCCGATTACCAGAAGATGGTCGCGCAGCTCCGCAATGCTCTTGTTGATCCGGCAAAGCCGGATGGTCCCCGCATCCGCGCCGAGCTCTATCTCGGCAACCCCAAGAACATGGGCAACCAGCTCAAATATGCCGACCCGCCGCAACTCGCCTTGCGTGATCATCCAGGGTTCGGATGAAAGGGATGATCCTGCTGGATCGCAGGTCCTGCTCAAGGATTTGATCCTCGGCGCGGAGCTTGCGAAACTCGAAAAAGATCGCGAAGAATATCTGCAGAAGCAGGGCAGCGCTCAGACGAAGGTGCCGTTGGCTTCTCTGGTCGAGGAGGTACGCAAGATTCTTGATCGGCACGGGGTGGAGTGGAGCTAACTAACTCAGTCGTCATGCCCGCGAAGGCGGGCATCCAGTACGCCGTGACGCCAACGTTGAGCAATACCGGCGCGGAGTACTGGATCATCCGCTTTCGCGGATGATGACGCTGGTGCAAGATGCGCGACCCCTCGGAGATGAGGACCGCATCTGCGGCGAGACGTAGCAAGAGAAAAAAGGAGCAATACCAATGCCTGAGATCACCGTGAGCATGGCCGCCGGCCGCACCGACGAACAGAAGGCCGGCATGATGCGCGACATCACCCAGGCGCTGGTCAAGAACCTCGGCGTCGATGCCGATGCGGTCGTGATCCAGATCAACGAAGCGCCGCTGGCCCACAAGATGAAAGGCGGCAAGACCTTCGTCGAGCGCGCGGCTGCGGTGAAGAAGTAATCGCCCAATCCAAGTCTCGTCATTCCGGGGCGCGCGAAGCGCGAACCCGGAATCTCGAGATCCGGGTTCGCTTCGCGCCCCGGAATGACAGAGAGTCCCCATGGACGCACGCGACATCATCAAGGTCGGCATAAGCGCCGAGCGGACGCTGGTCGTGCCGGCCGAGCGCACGGTCGGGCATTTCGTGCCTGGCATGCCGATGGTCTATGCGACGCCGATGATGATCCTGGAAATGGAGATGGCCTCAAGCGACGCCATCAAGGGCTTTGTTCAGCCGGGCTGGATCACGGTCGGTACCGAGGTCGACATCCGCCATCTCGGCGCGTCCTCGTCGGCGCGACGGTGCGGGTCACGGCCAAAGTAATTGCGGTGGAGCGCCGCGTCATTCGCTTCGAGGTCGAGGCGTTCGAAGGCGATCGCAAGATCGGCGACGGCCGCCACGCGCGTGGTCTCGTCAATGCCGAGAGTTTCACCAAGAGGGTTGGGAAGAAGTAGCTGCCGCACACTCGACCTCATCCTGAGGAGCGCGGAACGCGCGTCTCGAAGGGATGGGCCACGGCGAAATCCATCCTTCGAGACGCCGCGCAAGCGCGGCTCCTCAGGATGAGGACTGTGACAAACTACTTCGCCAATTCCTTTGACCGCTTCGTCGCTGCGGCAATCGCGCGGATCATCAGCGGCTGCATGCCGTCTTGACCCATCAGCACTTCCAGCGCGGCGGCCGTGGTGCCGCCGGGCGAGGTGACGTTCTGGCGCAGCGTTGCCGAAGCAAGATCCGAGCGATGCAGCAATTCGCCGGAGCCGGCGACGGTTTCGCGCGCAAGCTTGGTGGCGAGTTCGGCGGGCAAGCCGGCCTCGACGCCGGCGCGCGCGAGTTCCTCGGCGAGCAGGAAGACATAGGCCGGGCCGGAGCCGGACACGGCGGTTACCGCGTCCATCAGGTCTTCGTCATCGACCCATTCGACTGAACCGGTGGCGCGCAGCAGCGCGTCGGCGGTGGCGCGTTGCGCCGCACTGACATTCTTCGCCGCGACTGCGACCGTGATGCCGCGGCCGATGGCGGCCGGCGTGTTCGGCATGGCGCGAACCACCATGCCGCCGCAGACCTGCTCCAGCGCCGCGATGGTCGTGCCCGCCATGATCGAGACGACGAGCGTGGCGGGCCCCACCAGGGACTTCAGCGTCGGACCCGCCTCGCGGAACATCTGCGGCTTCACCGCGACCACCAGCGTATCGGCTGTGCCGGCGTCTTTCGGATTGAGGCGAATGCCCTTTGCAGCGAGCGCCTTGATTTCGTCGGACGGGTAGGGCTCGACAACCATCGCGCGGTTTGCGTCGAGGCCGCCCGCCAGCCACCCGGTGAGCATTGCACCGCCCATTTTGCCTGCGCCGGCGAGAGCAACGGTGCCGCTGAGGTTTTGAAGTGCGTTGGTGTTCAAGGCATCACCGCAAATACTGCCGTCGTCCCTGCGAAAGCAGGGACCCATAGCCACACGAGGTTTTAGTGAAGCGCGAGAGGGGCCACAAGCATTAAGCCGTCATTGCCGGGCTTGACCCGGCAATCCATCCGATTCAAGGAACATCTCCCGTTGATGGATGCCCGGGTCAAGCCCGGGCATGACGATTGAGTAAGCCGAAAACCCTACGCCTCGCCCTCGGTATCGAACATCGCCGCGTTCATGGCTTCCGCGGCGGTTTTGCCGGCCCAGACCACGAACTGGAACGCGGGGTAATAGCGCTCGCAGGCGTGGATAGCGCCGACGAGCATGGACTCGCATTGCGCGGTCGAGGCGGTCAGGCCGCCCGGCAACACGAGGGCCTGCCGGTACATGATCATGCCGGTATGGGTCCAGATGTCGAAATGCCCGATCCATAGTTGCTCGTTGACTGCCGCAATCAGCCGCTGCACCTCCGCGCGCCGCGCGGGCGGGATCTTCATGTCGAAGGCGCAGGCCAGATGCAGCGCCTCGATCTCGATCATCCAGGTGAAGGAGAGCTGATAGTCGGTCCAGTTGCCCTTGGAGACAATGGTGACTTCGTCTTCGCCGGAGCGCTCGAACGCCCAGTTGTTATCGGCGGCGATGTCCTCGACAACCGCGAGCGGGTTGTTCCGGGATTCGATAATGCCTTCGAGGAGGGACATGCCGTCTCGACCTTGTTTTTTCATTCTTCCGATACGCACGCGGGGAACGGCGCGCGTTGAACTCATGCGGCGCCGCCGTCTGCAATTCCCGATCGCTGATCTTCCCGGGGCCTGCCGAGGCTCAAGTGATGTGATTTGCGGAATCCGCGCAACTCACCCCTGAGTCCGTCCACAGGCCAAAGCGGCGTCGTCCACAGTTGATCGCGGCCATACTTATTAATTTGAGAACAAACCGGAATCGGAATTCGCGATCGCTGAGTCCACGGCGCCGCTTCGCTGGCATGGTCCCGCCAAATTCGTTAATATTTCGCTAATTTCCTTGGGATGACCTCATTTCTCATCCCCCGCCGCCGCGACACAGCACATACTGACGGTGAGGCTCGCCCAGTCCGAAGAGGCCGGGCAGGAGACGAAGATCGATCAGCGGAAATTTCTCGAAAGGACCTAGCCATGAAACGCGTCATGATCCTCAACGGCCCCAACCTCAATCTGCTCGGCGTACGCGAGCCACATATCTACGGCACCACCACGCTCGCGCAGATCAAGGAGAATTGCGAGGCGCATGCCGCGAAGCTGGACCTGAAGATCGCTTTCCACCAGTCCAACCATGAAGGCGTCATCATCGACCTGATCCAGTCCGCCCGCGAGGACGCCGACGCCATCATCATCAATCCGGCCGGCTTTTCCTTCACCTCGGTCGGCATCATGGACGCGATCAAGGCGTTCGAAGGTCCCGTGCTCGAAGTGCACATCTCCAACATCCACGCCCGCGACGAATATCACCGTCACTCGAAGATTTCGTTCGTGGCGACCGGGGTGATTTGCGGACTGGGACCGTACGGCTACATCGCCGCGATGCAGACCATCGCCCAGATGACGTGAGAGGTTTGCAATTGACAGCCCGCCCTGTTCCGGCGGCATGGGGACATGCCGATTCCCATGCTAAAGGTGCTTGCTGACGCCCCGGCGTTTGGTCATATTCTTGGGCAGGTCGTCCATTCCGGGCGGCCGATGTTCTCAGGGCGGGGTGAAAATCCCCACCGGCGGTAAGGGTGACGTAGCCCAAGCCCGCGAGCGCCTTCTTCTCGCTTGAGATGAAGGGTCAGCAGATTCGGTGCGATTCGAAGCCGACGGTTACAGTCCGGATGAAAGAGAACGGTTTGCGGCGGCCTCGCACGTTTGCGCGTGGGCCGACGTCGCTCCGTATGCCCTGATTCTGGTCCTGAAAGAGGAAAGCCATGAATCAGATGTTGCAAGAGCCTGAAGTCCAATCCCAACCCCAAACTGCCGAAGCTGGTCACGTTCCTGACGTGCCCGAGCGTCCGCCGGCGCCTGCGCATCCGCGTTTCGTCAAGCCGCAGCGGGTCGCCTTCGTGCAATCGTCGTGGCACCGCGACGTGGTCGAGGAATGCCGCATCGCGTTCCTCGCCGAGATCGAGGCGCGTCACATCTCGCGGGCGCAGGTCGATCTGTTCGAAGTGCCGGGTTCGTTCGAGATCCCGCTGCATGCGCAACTGCTCGCCAAGACGCGGCGCTACACCGCGATCGTGGCCGCCGGCCTCGTCGTCGACGGCGGCATCTACCGCCACGAATTCGTCGCCGACACCGTGATCAAGGCGTTGATGGACGTGCAGCTCAAGACCGAGGTGCCGGTGTTCTCGGCGGTGCTGACGCCGCAGCAATTCCATGACAGCGCGGTGCATCACGATTTCTTCCGCAAGCACTTCGTCATCAAGGGCATCGAAGTCGCCGAGGCCTGCGCCAACACCCTGCACAGCCTGGAGCGGCTGCGTGGCCAGGTCGCGGCGGGGATCGTGGGATAAGAGACGGTCATTGCGAGTGAAACGAAGCAATCCATCTTGCCACGAAAGATAGGGTGGATTGCTTCCGCCTTCGCTCTTCGAGCTACGGCGGACAAGTCGTCGCCTGCGCTCTCGCGCGCAAACGCTTAGCGTTTGTCGCAGGCAATGACGAGTACGACGCTGGACGAGTACGACGCTGGATAGGAGTCCTCGATGGTCAAAACCGGGCAACAACCTTCCGATTGGCTTGGCCTTTCAGGCCGCGTTTGCGTGGTGACGGGTGGGGGCGGCGGCATCGGCCGCGCCGTGGCCGTCAGTTTCGCCCTGGCCGGCGCCCGCGTCGCCGCCATCGATCTCGATGAACGGGGACTTGAGGCCACCCGCGCCGAACTGCGTGAACTGGGCTCCGATTGCGTCGTGACGCGTTGCGATACGTCGAGCGTCGAGAGCGTGACATCAGCGTCCGCGACGATCGAGACATTGCTGGGGCCGTCCCACGTATTGGTCAACACCGCGGCTGTGTTGCGTCCCGGCGCACTCGATTCCCTGTCCCTTGCCGAATGGAATGCTGTTCTGTCCGTCAACCTGACCGGCTATTTTCTCTGCTCGCAGATTTTCGGCCGGCAGATGCGCGCGCATCGCCGCGGCAGCCTGGTTCACGTGGCCTCGATCGCCGGCAGCAACGCGCAAGGGCAGAGCGGCGCCTACAGCGTCAGCAAGGCCGGCGTGATCATGCTCTCGCAGCAGCTCGCGAACGAATGGGGGCCGCACGGCATCCGCAGCAACGTCGTCAGCCCGGGCATGGTGATCACGCCGATGAGCCAGTCGTTCTACGACACGCCCGGCGTTATCGAACGCCGCGCCGCATTGGTGCCTTCGCGCCGGATCGGCATGCCGCAGGACATTGCCGACGCCATCCTGTTCCTCGCCAGCGACCGGTCGTCCTATGTGAATGGCGACGAGATCACGGTCGACGGCGGTTACGCACGAATGCTGATGAATCTGGTGCCGCGGCCGGGCTTTGAATAAAGGGACAACAATCAAACCCTCATGGTCAGGAGGCGCCAACGGGTCCGCGCGTAGCGCGGCCCGATGACAGGCTCCGCGCCGTCTCGAACCACGAGGCCCCGCTGGTGCCATTCATCCTTCGAGACGCCGCTCCGCGGCTCCTCAGGATGAGGTCTGACACGAAGAATGGACTGCTTCGTCGCTTCACTCCCTTGCGCAAACGCTTCGCGATTGTCGCAGGCAATGACGCGTGCAGCGAATCCTAGTCGAACAGGCTCGACACCGATTCTTCCGACGCGGTGCGGCTGATGGCTTCCGCGATCAGGGGCGCGATCGACAGCGTGCGGATGTTGGTGGCCTTGTTGACCGCGTCCGTCGGCAGGATCGAGTCGGTAATGACAAGCTCTTTCAGCTTGGACGAGACGATACGGGCCGCCGCGCCGCCCGACAGCACGCCATGGGAAATGTAGGCGTAGACATCCTTGGCGCCGTTGGCGAGCAGGGCGTCGGCGGCGTTCACCAGCGTGCCGCCGGAATCGACGATGTCGTCGATCAGGATGCAGGTATAGCCGGCGACGTCGCCGATCACGTTCATGACCTCGACTCACCGGCGCGCTCGCGGCGCTTGTCGATGATGGCGAGCGGCGTGTTGATGCGCTTGGCCAGCCGCGCGCGCGCACCACGCCGCCGACGTCCGGCGACACCACCATGACATTGCCGAGGTCGAAGCGTTCCTTGATGTCGCGCACCATGACCGGTGAGGCGTAGAGATTGTCGGTCGGAATGTCGAAGAAGCCCTGGATCTGGCCGGCGTGCAGGTCGAGCGTCATCACGCGGTCGACGCCGGCGCGAGTGATGAGGTTGGCCACCAGCTTGGCCGAAATCGGCGAGCGCGAACCGACCTTGCGGTCCTGCCGGGCGTAGCCGAAATAGGGGATCACCGCGGTGATGCGGCGCGCGGACGCCCGGCGCAGCGCATCGGTGATGATCAGGAGTTCCATCAGATGGTCGTTGGCCGGAAACGACGTCGACTGGATGACGAAGACGTCCGAGCCGCGGACGTTTTCCTGAATTTCGACGAAGATCTCCATGTCCGCAAAGCGGCGGACCACCGCCTTGGTCGGCGACAGATGCAGCCAGTTGGCGATTTCCTGGGCCAGCACGGGATTGGAATTGCCGGCGACCAGCTTGATCGAGCCGTTCTTGGCCGCCATTGACGCTTCTCCTCGCGCCTTGCTGGATACGACGTTCAGCATATCGAGAATTCCTCGGAACCGGCGCGTTTCGATGGGCGAGGAGATATCAGGCGGGGGGCGCGGCTGGCAACCCATTGCCGCCGTTTTCCCGGCCAAAAATGGGCCGTTACGGGACTTTATGGCGCCGCTTTATTGGGCGCTGTAGCCGAGCGCGGCGACGCCAGGGGCATCCTGAGCGGGTACGGCCCCTTGCGCACTCGCGACCGCGGGGCCGCGGCTGACCGGGGCGGCGGCAGGTGCCGCATCGGGGGTTCCGTTGATCATGCCGGTGAGGCCACTGAGGCCGGCCTGCGCGATTTTGCGCAGGACGAGGTCGTCGGCCGCGGCCCAGGCGTCGCGTCCGGACTTGCCGGCCGGTTCTTCGCCGGAAAGCCGCAGCGCGCGCTGCTGGTTGTTGTCGTAGACGTCCCAGACCCAGGCGATCACGGTCCGTCCGCGCACCACCTGCGCCGAGAGATAGCCTCGCACGCGATAGGAAGCACCGCCCTCGCGCGAAACGATCGACAGGTTTCGCAGCTTCGATTCGCTGTCGAGCACGCCGACCATGCGGTCGAACACCTGCGGCGGTGGACCATCGATCGATTCGAACGCCACGGTGGGACCGCCACCGGTCGAAGCCATCGCGTACGAGCCGCTGGCGGCTCCGCCGCCGGCGCAACCGCCGAGTGCGCAGGAAACGACAAGCAGCGCTGCGGCGATCATCGCGCGCGGGGCTTGCGGGCATGAAGCTGGGAAGGGGTTCCTCATTGCTCCCTGCGATATCGTTAAAATACGTTAAGGTCTAGGGCAGGACTCGCGGCTGGCTCAGAAAGCCCGGCGTTCTGGCACGACAGTCACACCTTGCGGACACTTGTCCGATCGCGGCGTTTTCATGACTGGCCAGCCTCACCGGCGAGAGGGTGTGTCATGGCCGCGGCAATCCACGCCATTCAGCTTTCCAGCGCGATCGCGTGAACGTGACGGCCGTAGTCCGGCTCTTTCCGGTGCACCGAGCGGCGGTAGCTGTAGAAGCGCTCGTCGGAATAGGTATCGACGCCGATGTCGTCGATCATCAGGACGCCGGCATTCTCTAGCCGTATGCGGATGAAGCCGGCGAGATCGAACATCGCATGGCCGGCGCGAACCGAGGGGATGAAGAACGCGGCATTTTCCGCGTCGGCTTCCAGGAAGCGCTCGACGAATTCGCTGCCGACTTCGTAGGAATGCTGGCGGATCAAGGGACCGATGGCGGCGACGATGCCGCTGCGGTCGGCGCCGAGTTTTTCCATCGCGTCGATGGTGGATTCCAGCACGCCTGTCAGCGCGCCCTTCCAGCCGGCGTGCGCGGCGCCGATCACGCGCGCGCCGGCGTCGGCGAACAGGATCGGGCCGCAATCGGCGGCGGTGACGCCGATGGCGATGCCTTCCGTGCGCGTGACGATGGCGTCGGCGCGCGGCCGCGCATCTCCCTGCCATGGCCCGGTCGCCACCACCGCGTCGGGCGAATGGATCTGGTGCGCGCTTATGAAGTTCTCCGGCACAACGCCCATCTGCTCGGCCATCCGGCGGCGATTTTCCGCGACATTGGCGGGATCGTCGTTCGAGCCGATGCCGCCATTGAGGCCTTCGTAAATTCCGCCGGATATCCCGCCCTCGCGGGTGAAGAAGGCGTGGCGCAGGCCAGGAATGGCCGCGAGCAGCGACGATCCAAACGTCATGGTGTTCCTTCCCCGGCTGCCGGCTGTCCGTCGCTAAGGCCCGCGACCGAGGTGAGATTTGGCTCGGTAACCGCGAGCACCTTGAACATCGAACCCATGCCACCGCGGCCGCTATCGATCAGCCGCTTCAGCGCGCTGGAAATATCGGCGGAAACCTCCGGCGTGGTTTTTGCCATCAACGCGACGGCCCGCGTTTCGACGCCGAGCCGCTTGAGGAATTCGCCCTGCGTCACCGGGCCGTGGACGCGCGCGCCGACATCTTCCGCCGCGCGCGTCAGCGCCTGGAAGTCGACATGCGCGGTCACGTCGGCCTGGCCAGGATTTTTCAAGGGATCGGCAAAGCTGTGGCGGGCGATGGCCTGGAAGGTGTCGCCGGCGTCGCTGCGCAGATGGCCGTAATCGATGATCAGCGCCGCGCCGTCCTGGTCGCGGACCCGCGCCGCGATCTTCATCATCTCGGTATCCGGCCGCCATTCGAATACGGCGCCGACCGGGGCGGCGCGCACCAGCGGCGGCAGCAGCACTTCGAAGCGCGGCATAGGTTCGACCTCGGCGCTGAACACCAGCTTGTCATTGGCGTCGAGGTCGACCACGCGCTCATGCCAGCCGGTCTCGCGCTTGACCACCTGATGGATTGGCAGGACGTCGAAATACTCGTTGGCAAGAATGACCGCGGGGCCTTCAGGCACCTCGTCGATGCTGTCATGCCAGGCGATGCTGCGTACGCCAGATAGCATCGCCCGCTGTTTCTCGCGCAGCACAGGATTGATCTCGACGAGATGGATGCTGAGCGATTGATAGAGTGGCGGCAACACCCGAAGCGCGCGGAGCGCATCCGCCATCATGGTGCCGCGGCCGGGGCCGAGTTCGACCAGCCGCAGCATCGATGGCGAGCCGATCGCCTTCCAGACCGACGCTGTCCATAGTCCGATCAGCTCACCGAACATCTGGCTTACTTCGGGCGCGGTGGTGAAATCGCCCTCGCGGCCCAATGGATCGCGCGACACGTAATAGCCGTGGTCGGGATGAACAAGGCATAGTTCCATGTACCGCCAGACCGGCATCGGTCCCGACGACTTGATCAGCCTCTTGATCTCCGACTCCAGCGGCGAAAATTCGGTCACGGCCTGCCTTGAACTGACTTTTGCATATGCTCACGCATCCCGCGGCGCCATGCCATCACGACAAGGACGGCTCCGGCAATGATCATCGGCACCGACAGCAGCATACCCATGGTCAGTCCGCCCCACAAAAATCCGAGTTGCGGATCGGGTTCGCGGAAGAGTTCGCCGGTAATGCGTGCAAGGCCGTAGATGGCGATGAAGCTGCCGAGGATCAGGCCTGGCCGCTTCAGGGCGCCCATCCGGATCATGACCGCCAGAACCGCAAACAGCAGGATGCCCTCGAGCGCTGCTTCGTAGAGCTGGCTGGGGTGCCGCGGCAGCGGCCCGCCATTGGGGAACACCATCGCCCAGGGCACGCTGGAATCCGCCGGCCGGCCCCACAGCTCGCTGTTGATGAAATTGGCGAGCCGTCCGAGAAATAATCCAATCGGCCCGACCGCGGTGGTGATGTCGCCGAGCGAGAGGATCGGCAGATCGTTCTTGCGGCAGAACAGCATCACCGCGGCAACGCAGCCGAGGAAGCCGCCGTGAAATGACATGCCGCCATTCCACAACTGGAATATTTCCGCCGGGTGCTGGATGAAGAAGGCGGGATTGTAGAACAGCACGTAACCTGTGCGGCCGCCGACGATGATACCGATGGTGACCCACAGGATGAAGTCGTCGAGCTGCACCGGCGAGATCGGCGCCGGCCCGCCCCACAGTCGCTCGTTCTTGATCAGTGCACGGGCATAGATCCAACCGAGCACGATGCCGCCGATATAGGCCAGTGCATACCAGCGGATCGCGATCGGCCCGATAGAGATGGCGATCGGGTCAAATACCGGAAAGGCGATGGTGAGAAAGGGCATCGTGCGCGATGTCTATGGCACGAGGTTGCGGCGATAGAGCGCCAGCAGCCGCTCCCAGTGCCGCTCGGCGGCGTCGCGGTGATAGACCGGCCGCTTGGGGAAGGCGAAGCCGTGATGGGTGCCGGGATAGACCTCGACCTCGTTGTTCGATCCCTTCATCCCCGCCGTCACCTTGTCGATGATCTCCTGCGGCGCGTAGATGTCGGTCTCAGCGCAGGCGAAATACAATTCAGCCTTGGTCTTCGATGCAGCCAGATGCGGGCTGTCCGGTTGGTCGGTCGCCAGATGCGTGCCGTAGACCGATGCGGCGGCCTTCACGCGATCCGGAAAATGCGTCGCTGCGTTGACCGCGTAGCGGCCGCTCATGCAATAGCCGACGGTGCCGACGATTTTCGTGTTCGCGGCGGACTGGCTGTCGGCGTAGGCGAGCAGCGCCTTGGTGTCCTCCATCACCATCGGAATGTTGATGGAGTTCATGAAGCCGAACATCCGCTTGCGTTCGGGTGCTTCCGGGTCTGGCGGGATCGGGCCGATCTCCATGACGCCGGAGCGGTAATACATGTTGGGCAGCATCACGTAGTACCCCGACGTGCCGAGCCGCCGCGCCATGTCGCGCAGCTCCTCGCGGATCGCCGGCGCGTCCATGTAGAAGATAATGACTGGAAACGGCCCGCCGCGCTCGGCATGGGTGATGAAGGTGGTGGTTTTGCCGTCCTTGGTCGGAATATCGATCTGCTGGTCGATCATGGGCGTTTCTTTTGCTTTGTGATTCTGGTTTCTGGCTGGGCGTTCGATACGATTGCAAGGAAACCGGGGTATGACAAGGCAAGCGGACGACACGTTGGCCTTGAACGGGGCGCCCAGGATCGCCATTGTGATGCCGGTGACGATCAATTTGCAGCGACCGGAGCGTTCCAGATGACCCAGACCAGCAATCGGTTTTTCGACGAGATCGGCCGTTTGATGAACGACGCCGCCGGTGCGGCGCAGGGCGTCAAGCGCGAGGTCGATTCGGTCGTTCGCAATCAGGCCGAGCGCATCCTGCGCGACCTCGACCTCGTCAAGCGCGAGGAGTTCGACGCGGTCAAGGACATGGCCCGCTTGGCGCGCGAGGAAAACGAGGCGCTGACGACCCGCATCGCGGCGCTGGAAGCCAAGCTCGGCATCTCGCCGTCGGCGCCGGATGTCGGCAGCCTGAAGACGGACGGGTAGGGCGTGTTATCACTTGCTCGTCATGCCCGGGCTTGACCCGGGCATCCATCAATCTTCGCAAGGGAGATGGATTGCCGGGTCAAGCCCGGCAATGACGAGTTGAGGAGGATTTGCCTCCCAAAACCGCCAAAAAAATCCCTTCATTTCCTTGTCATTTCGCCCCTTTGGGGCTAAAAGCCCGCCACGTCCGCAGCCCCCGCACCCCTGGAGGCTTGCTGTGGGACGCCAACGGGCCGCGATGCGGCCTTTAACTTTTTTAGAAAACAAGGACTTAACACGATGGCGACCGTCAAGGAATTGAAGGCGACCGCACGTCCGCAGAGCGGCAAGGGGGCCGCCCGGGCAGTACGTCGCGCCGGGAGAGTGCCCGGAGTGATCTATGGCAACAACCAGCCCCCCCGTGACCATCTCGGTCGACGATGCCGAACTGCGCCAGCGCATCCTGGCCGGCCGGTTCCTGACCACGCTTTTCGACATCGATATCGAGGGCAAGAAGCACCGCGTGATTCCGCGCGACTTCCACCTTGATCCGGTGCGTGACTTCCCGCTGCATGTCGACTTTATGCGGCTCGGCGAAGGCGCGACCATCCGCGTCAGCGTGCCCCTGCATGTCGTGAACGGCGAAACCTCCCCGGCGTCAAGCGCGGCGGCACCATCAACATCGTCACCCACACCATCGACCTCGAATGCTCGGTCGATAACATCCCGCAGTATCTCGAAGCCGATGCCGGCGGACTGGAAATCAGCTACTCGCTGCATCTCTCCGACATCAAGCTGCCGGCCGGCGTGAAGTCGCTGTCGCGCGAAGACGCAACGCTGGTGACCATTGTGCCGCCGTCCGGTTACGCCGAAGAACAGAAGGCTGCGGCGGCTGCTGCGGCTGCAGGTGGTCCGGCCGCTGCTGCGGCTCCCGGCGCTCCGGCGGCGGCTGCGCCTGCGGCGGGTGCTGCGGCTCCGGCGGCGGGTGCGAAGGCGCCTGCCGGCGGCGACAAGAAGAAGTAAGCGAACGCGGGATGCCGCGTCATGCGCCTGTTTGTTGGCCTCGGTAACCCCGGCGCGAAATACGCGAACAACCGGCACAACATCGGGTTCATGGCCGTCGATGAAATTGCGCGGCGTCATGGTTTCGCACCATGGCGCCGCCGTTTTCAGGGCGTGACCGCCGAGGGCACGCTCGATCGCGAGCGCGTCGTCCTGCTTCGGCCGACCACCTACATGAATGAGTCCGGGCGCGCAGTTCAGGAAGCTGCCAACTTCTTCAAGTTGTCCGCCGGCGACATCACCGTGTTTCAGGACGAACTCGAACTGCCGGCGGCGAAGGTGCGCGTCAAGATCGGCGGCGGCATCGCCGGCCATAACGGGTTGCGCTCGATCTCCTCGCATATCGGCAACGATTATCGCCGGGTGCGGCTGGGGATCGGTCATCCCGGCATCAAGGCGCTGGTGCACGGTCACGTGCTGTCGGACTTTGCAAAGAGCGATCGCCCCTGGGTGGAAGCGCTGTGCGAGGCGGTGGCCGACAACGCCGGTTTGCTCACGAAGGGCAAGGATTGACGTTTCAGAACAAGGTGCATCTGACGATGCAGGCCAAGGGATTTTTCGAGAAGGAAGACGAGGGCGGGCAATAGAGCTCACCTCGTCATCGCCGGACTTGATCCGGCGATCCATCTCTCAAGGAAGATGGATACGCGGGTCAAGCCCGCGTATGACGACCGGAATCAATTCACTCGCCGCAGTATCGCGCGAAAGATCGGAAAGTACGATGGGATTCAAATGCGGTATCGTCGGGTTGCCCAATGTCGGCAAGTCGACGCTGTTCAACGCGCTGACCGAGACGGCTGCGGCGCAGGCGGCGAACTATCCGTTCTGCACCATCGAGCCGAACGTCGGCGAGGTCGCGGTGCCTGATCCCAGGCTCGACAAGCTGTCTGCCATCGCCGGATCGGCGCAGATTATCCCGACGCGGCTGACCTTCGTCGACATCGCAGGCCTGGTGCGCGGTGCGTCGAAGGGCGAAGGCCTCGGCAACCAGTTCCTCGCCACCATCCGCGAGGTCGATGCGGTGGCGCATGTGGTGCGATGTTTCGAGGATTCCGACATCACCCATGTCGAAGGCAAGATCGCGCCGCTGGCCGATATTGAGACCATCGAAACCGAACTGATGCTCGCCGACCTCGACAGCCTCGAAAAGCGCGTCGACAATCTGGCCAAGAAGGCCAAGGGCAACGACAAGGACGCCAAGGAACAGCTCGACCTCGTCAATCGCGCGCTGGTGCTGTTGCGCGACGGCAAGCCCGCGCGGTTTCTGGAGCGCAAGCCGGAAGAAGAGCGCGCCTTCGGCATGCTGGGTCTCTTGACCTCCAAGCCGGTACTGTACGTCTGCAACGTCGAGGAAGGCTCGGCCAAGGATGGCAACGGCTTTTCGAAACAGGTGTTCGAACACGCGAAGAAAGAAGGCGCGGTCGCGGTGGTGATTTCGGCCAAGATCGAATCCGAGATCGCGACCCTGTCACGCGAGGAGCGCGCCGAGTTTCTCGATACGCTAGGCCTCGAGGAGGCCGGTCTCGACCGCCTGATCCGCGCCGGCTACCAGCTGCTCGATCTCATCACCTATTTCACGGTGGGGCCCAAGGAAGCCCGCGCCTGGACCATCAACCGCGGCACCAAGGCGCCGGCTGCGGCCGGGGTGATCCATACCGATTTCGAAACGGGCTTCATCCGGGCCGAGACCATCGCCTATCCCGACTATGTTGCGCTAAGCGGCGAAGCCGGCGCCCGCGATGCCGGCAAGCTGCGGCTGGAGGGCAAGGAATATGTCGTCGCCGACGGCGACGTCATGCATTTCCGGTTTAATAACTAGAATTCTTTGCCACCAACTCCGCCGTCATCCCCGCGTAACGGCTACGCCGTTATCGCTGGAGGAGCCGCGCTTTTGCGCGGCGTTTCGAAGGATGGGCCGCAGGGCTCTGTCATCCTTCGAGACGCGCGTTCCGCGCTCCTCAGGATGACGGAGAAAGCCTACCGCATCTGCCCCTGATCCCGGATCGCGCCGAGATGCTCGTTGATACGGAAAACGATCAGGATGAATTCCGCGGCGATGCGCGAAAACACCACGCCGACCACGACCCCGGCGATCGAGGACAACAGCACGATGAATCCGCCGAACGGGCTGATCGCCATCGCCGCCAGGCCGGAGAAAATCCCGGATATGCCGAACAGCACGATCAAGCCGATGACCAGCCAGTAGAAGGTTTTGATGATCGTGGGCGTGATGAAACGGTCCCACTGAAACAGATCCTGAAAATCGAACATCGGTGGTTCTCCGGCGGGTCAAATAAGCTGGTCCCATCAGTCATACGGCTAGCGCCGAATATTGCTTCGGGCAAGTCAAGGTCGAGCGCCACGAGCGGTGCTCGCCCTCGGCGAAATAGCCATGCGGATGGGCGGGTTGAGATTGCCGCAAATAACGGCCACAATCGGGCTCCCCGCAGCAAATCCACATCCTCAATGCAAATCCTTGTTTGATGACAGCGCTGACCTTCGAAGACTTCAAGCCCGGCCATTTCGGCACGTTCGGACCGCGCCACGTCACGCGCGAGGAGATCTTGGCCTTTGCCGCCGAATTCGACCCGCAGCCGATGCACTTGGACGAGGCGGCGGCCAACGCCTCGATGCTGAAGGGGCTGTCCGGTTCGGGCTGGCACCTCGGCTCGATCATAATGCGGATGCTGTTCGACGGCTTTATCGGCCGCACCGCCTCGCTCGGCTCGCCCGGCGTCAACGAGATGCGCTGGCTGGCGCCGCTGCGCCCGGGCGATGACCTGACGCTCGATGTCGGCGTCGCAGAGACCAGGATTTCGCGCAGCCGTCCCGAGACCGGCATCGTGACCTTCACGGGCACGATCCGCAACGCGGCCGGGGTGGTGCTGTGCGAAATGGAGTCGCCAATCATCGTGCGTCGACGCGCCGAGGCGGGAGCGGAGTAGCGATGCGTTTCTTCGAGGACATCGAGATCGGCGCAGAGCGCGAGTTTGGTTCGTTCACCTTCACCGCCGACGATATCAAGAAGTTTGCGACGCAGTTCGATCCGCAGCGTTTTCACCTCGATGAGGAAGAGGGACGTAAATCCTTATTCGGAGGACTGGCTGCATCGGGCTGGCACGTCGCCGCGGTCTGCATGAAGCTGCTGGTCGCCGACGGCAAGCGCCTGGCGGCGGAGGCTGCCGCGCGCGGCGAGAAGGTCGCGGTGTGGGGGCCCTCGCCGGGCTTTCGCGAATTGCGCTGGATCATGCCGGTGCTGGCCGGCGACACCATCCGCTTTTCCAACCGGGTCGAAACCAAGCGGACCTCGGAGAAGCGTCCCGAATGGGGCATCCTGCAGGCCCGCAATACCGGCACTAACCAGCGCGGGGACGCGGTGTTCTCGTTCCTCGCCACCGCCTTCGTGCCGCGGCGTTCCTGAGCCAGCGCCCGGCATGGTTAGCGAATTGCTTCCCCCGGTTCGTCGCGATCCATGAGCTCGCGGAACGAATTTTTTGCTAACGCAATTTGAACTGAATCGCTGCCATATGAGACTCAGGGACAGATACCCAGGGGATGATCATGGCAGACCGCAGCGGCCTGAAATTCGTCGGCTTTATCTTCGCTACCGTCACGATGGCGGTGATGCTGACCACCGCAATGGTGGTTAAAACCTATGCCGACGGCGTTTACACGATCGAGAACACCTCGTTCGTCCGCGAATAATTGCAGACTCGGTAACCATAGCCGCGGAATCACAAAAGAATCAGCTGCCCCAGAGCAGCGCCATGACGACCACGGACGCCAGCAGCAATCCGACAAAACGGATCGCAATGCTGCCTACGCTGTGCTGTGAATGCGGCAGCGGAATCCGATCCGCATTGTCCGGCTGAACGCTTTCCATCGAGAGTATCCCCAGAATCCGAGGTCCAAACCCCTTACCCTCGGTGAGGGCGCCTGCCGTTGGTCGCAGCTCACGGCGGGCAAGTTCAAATCAATTTGGCCAAACGAAACCGCCGCGCTCCATTAACAGGAGGCGGCGGCCATTCAGATCTTGACGAAACGCGCTTAGCTGTTGCGCAGCCCGTCGGCGGCGCGTTTCCACTGCGTGACGTTGTCGGCGATCATGCGCGTCGACTTCATCGCGGCCTGGCTGAGCTGCGCATAGCCGGAGATCTCGCGCTGAACCCGCTGGCCTTCGGCATGCAGGAGGTCGCGCAGGCTTTCGAGTTCGGAGATCAGTTTCTCGATTTCCGCCAACGAGGTTCCGGCGACGCGCTGGATCAGCGAGTTGACGTTGTTCACGGTGGCTTCGGCATTGGGGTCGAGCGGCGTGGTTTCCGCTGCGACCGCCGGGCGGCGCAGATAGGCGATGTCGTTGCGAACGAACTCGCGGATGCCGGCTTCGACTTCGGTTACGGCAGCGAGATTGTTGTCGCCTTCCTCGGTTGATTCGATTTCTTCGGAACGAATGGTAGCGTTCATTGGCTATTCCTCTGTTTCGCTTTCAAGCGAGCGCGGACGTCCCCCGCACAACGAAGTGGAGCAGTGCCATCTGCGCTGCCGATTTTGACCGCATCTGGGCCAATCTGCGGCAATGCTCGATCATTCTCGGGGGCAGGGGGCTGCAGGCGGGAAAACGTGCCAAATCGGGGCGATTCCGGCCTACCAGCTCCGCTTGAACCCCGCGCTGAGGCTCGTGTTGGCAGCGCCGGAGGGCGTCTCGCCGATCGAGCCGGAGATGGTGACGCCATCGAACAGCTTCTGCTCGGCGCCGACCTTGCGCAGCCATTTGTCGTCCGAGGTCGACAGGGTCTGGCCGGCGATGAAGCTGGTGCCGGTGTCGGCGATGCTGAGTTTCGCCGACTGGTCGGTTTCGTAGCTGCGCGACGGATGGCTGACGATGCCGGGCACCGGCACGATGCCCTGCTGGATCAGATTGTAGCCGTTTTGCAAGGTGAGCGAATAGTGCTCGTCGAGCGGCAGCGATTTGCTCAAGGAGGTGCCGAGCCTGCTCTGCTCCTGTCCGGGATCGATGCGGGCTTCTACCGACGTCTTGTCCCAGATCGAGGCCACGCCGGGGGCGGATATCGCCGCCCAGGCCGTACCGGATGATTGCGGCAGGTTGCCGCCATTGGCGAGCTTTTCCGAGAGCAGCTCGGACGCGGTCAGCGTGCCTTGCCGCGCGACCGTCATGTCGGCACCGATGCGCGTATCCCAAAACGGCGTGATGGATTGCTTGACCGACACGGCGGAGGTGCCATTCGGCCTGGCGTTGGACGACCAGGAGGCTTCCGCGCTGTCTGCGGCTTTCGATGCGGCGCTTTTCTTCGGCGCCGAAGCCGTAAGCGTCGACGGGTCGGTGTTGAGCTGGCTCCAGTCGAGCTTGCTGACGTCGATGTGCTTCATGATGTCGGCGTCGTTGACGTCGGGGACGGCCGCGGCTTCCCCTTCCACCGCAGCCACATCCGGATCGTCATCCGCCGGCGGCGTTTGCGCCGTTGCCGCCAGCATCGAGGCCAAACTGAAGCCGGCCACCAGCATTGGCAGCCTTGCCCAGCCAAATCGCTTTATAGAAGTCATTGCCCGCCCGTATTCCAAGTCCCGCCACCAATGCGTTCATTCTGGTGCGAAATTATGGCGACGCGAGTCATGCCCGGCCTTGTGCCACAGTCGTGGGACGAGCCCGGCCATGACGCATAGAGAGTCTAAACCGCCATGCGCGGCAGGTGGATCGGATAGCCCACACTTTGTTCGACCAGATCGAACGTATCGACCAGGACGCGGAAGTTGGTGAGCTGGCCGGCCCTGAACTGCGCGAAATGCGCGATCCGCAGGCTGATCGGCTTGTTCGAATCCAGCGCCGTCAGCGAAAAGCGCATCATCGAGGCGGCGGAATCCACCCCCCAGCATGATCGATTCGCGATCGAAGCGATGGACACGGAAATTGTCCGCGATCTGCCGATCACCTCCATCACGGCCGCCTTGCCGCGGCGCGAGCCGAAGAACGGAAACATGTCGATCGGTCCGTAGATCGCCCAATCGACGTCCTCGTCGATCAGGGTTTCGAGATCGGCGGGCTGGCGTTCATTGATCGCGCGATGCAACGCGCGCGAAAAACGCCAGAGGCTATGCTCTGTCATTTTGGTCTGGTCCTTGAAACTGGATTTTCAAAACAGCAGTCGCGCCCAATGGGCGTCTTCATCGACGCCGGGCCAAAATGCTGAACTTCACTGTTGCAGCGAGAAATAGAGGAGTCAGGCCAAAACACAATTGCCGTTTTTGCATTGCACAAATGCAGCGATTCCAGCCGGATTAGCGCTCTCTATGACGCACCGGCTCGCGTTCGATGGCGATCTCGGCGTCGCGAATGGCGATCACGCCGAACAGCAGGGCGCCGCCGATGGCGCCGACCGCTGCTCCGAGCGGCATGAAGGTGAAGAACACCAGCATCCCGCTATAGCCTTCAAAACTCGTGGTTTTAAAGATTTCCACCCAGGCCAGCCCGGCCCCGATACCAAGTGCAGCGCCTCCCAGCGTCCCCAACGCCAAACCCAGCAAAGCCAGCAACGCGATCTTCATATGTTCTTCTTGTCCACAAAAAGCCTGGTGATGGGTCACGGCTGACGCGGCGAGGTTCAATGGTGCGAGGAAAAATAGGTAGCGGCGTCGTTCCGGGGCGATGCGAAGCATAGACCCGGAATCTCGAGATTCCGGGTCTGGTCCTTCGGACCATCCCGGAATGACGAACCCGCTAAATCCCTCCCGGCTTGCTGCCGGTGAGAATCGCGGCGACGTCGCGCTCGAGCAACTGCTGGACCAGATCGAACGTATCGATGATTTCCCTGATATGGCTGATCTTGCCGTCGCGCAGCGTGTAGAAGGCGGCGATATCGAATTGCACCATGCGCTGATTGATGCTCTTGCGAAAGAACACGCGAATGTTCGCGGCCACCTGGTCGCCCTCGGCGACGATGATCGGCACCTCGCAGCGCATTTCGGAATAGCGGGCACGCACCGCGGTCCACATCTCGCGCAACTCGGCCTTGCCGCGGCGATGACCCATATGGGGGAGGATATCGACCGGGGCGTTGGCGAGGAATTCGACGTCGTCGGTGCAGTGCGCCAACGCGCCTTCAATGTCGCCGGAATATAGGATGTTGAAGAAATCCAGCATCCGCTGACGACGAGGTCCCTCGGTCATGCGTCGCTCCCGCCCTTGTTCGACCCGGCTCGCGCGGCCAACTCCATTCAGCAAAAGGACTCAAACTATCTGACGTCGGTGGTTTCAAAAAGGTTCACGGCTATCGTCGTACCGCACCGGCTTGACGGTTAGCGAAGCGTTTAAATGCGCGTGCCGCGGGCGCAACGCCGGCCCGGCCTCGCGGAGCAGGTGCCCGATGAGGTCGCGGCCGGAGGGCTGCGAGAATGCTCGCATGAGTCGCAGGGCGACACGGCGCGCGGCCATTTTGCCGTGCTGCAGGCCGCCGTTCCGCCCGGAACGATTGTGCGACTGTCGGCGTTATTTTCTTCCGTTGCTAACGGAGACCATGATGACCAAGAAGACCGTCCCGCCTGTCCCCGAAGACAACCAGAGCCACAAGGGACCCGGCAGCGCCCCCGATGTGCCGCTCGACACCACCAAGGGCCATCGCGACGACGAGAAGAACAACATCCGCGAGCAAGCCGAGCACGGCAACATGACGCAGAACACCAGCAACCGGCGGTCGGGGTGAGGGCGGCGGAAGTCATCTCTGATGTCGTCCCTGCGGAACGCATGGACCCATACCGCGTAATCTATCAATGAGGCAGTGCGGCAGACGCCTTTCGCAAAACCACCCGCTGGTGGTTATGGCTTGCGTTCGCGGGGACGACAGGAATTGTTCGTCGGCGCATTTGCTTACAGTGATGTCAAACAGCCAGAGCATTTTCTCCGTCATTGCGAGCGAAGCGAAGCAATCCATCTCTCCGTGGACTCGGCGCTATGGATTGCTTCGTCGCTTCGCTCCTCGCAATGACGGGCTCCACACGCACGGCACCACGCGCCTGAGGATTTGCATCACGCGTAGCCCTTAGAAAATCAGATGGCGCAGGAAAGCCGGGTGCCCTAAGCACCCGTAGTCGTGCGCACAACAATGCACACGGAGGACCACAGGTGCGCCGGAACACCCGGCCTTCCTGCGCAACGCGCTCTTGTGTCCGCCGAGGCGCTTTGTGATACCCGTCACGGCGATTGCAGGCGCGACTTGTGGACCGCTATCGCGGGCCGGCCTGAGCCTCCCGCGGGCATCCTGTGGCCGGATTTGCCGACGGGCTGCAGGATGAACCTCCACCGCCATTTCCTTTCGCCCACAGGTTCTCCCAACCGGCTAGCCACGAGGACGGCACGATCGAGTCCGGCAGCCGCGGGGCCCAGCCGAACGCCTTGTTCTCCTCCGGTGGCGCCCGGTCCGCCTGCAGTCCGCCGGCGGAGGTCGTCTGCGGCTGGGCCGCAACCTGCACGTTCTTGGCGTGTGCCGGCCTGACCCGATCATGGGGATCCCTTGCAGCACGCCGCGCGCTCCTTCACTGCATGCCTCTCCTTTGCTTTGGCAGGTTTGCTCGCAGCAGGCCGTGCCGGCAACGGAGCAGGCGCAGTAACGCTTGTCGTCGTTCTCGGCAGCCGTTGCGACACGCATGACTGGCGTGATGGTCCCGTCGCGGAGTTCGAGGCGGTCACCGCGCGTTAACGATTGGGACGGCTCGTCTTCGGGAATGTCCGCACGCAACAATTCCAGACCGCGTCGTCTTATCGCGTCCATCCGCTCAGCCGGCGTTTCAACCCCAGCGGCGGCAGCCAGGCTGGAAGGATCTGCGCGCCGTTCGGTCGCACTCACCGTGCCCGCTCCAATTTCACTCCAGCCGAAAAGAAGCAGCGTAGCCAGCCCGGCGAGGCCCGCCATGACGCCGACCCAGGCAAACCTCAGGTCCGCCAGCGTGAAAGATCCAGCCGTTGCATACGATCCGAAGAAATGATCGGGAGGCCGGACCGCGTCGGCGACGGTCCGGCAGTTGCCGCCGCCATGTGGTGGCAGCTTTCGCAAAACTTGAAATAAACTCCTGCGCCAGAACAGGATCCGGTTTCCCGATCCCGTCGGAGATACGCCCTCCTGCTCCGGTCTTCGAAATCCAACCTCTCAATCTGCTGTCGTGCCATCGGGAGCGTCCTTTCGAACCATCTCCCAGCCCACTCCACCCATTAAAGCAACGACACTTCAAGCAGGCGCGCAACAACCTTCGGCTCGAATTGCAAGCCTCCAAAATTCACTTTTTGTAACCGCCTGAGACCGTTGCCGTGCTTATGTGCAGGGAAACGCCCGTCTGTCTTACCTCTTCTTCCACCCGCCGCGATGTCCCGGCGCGCCGCCGCTTGAGCGTGGGGCGGGGCCGAACTCGGGGCCGGATTGGCGCGAGTCGGTGGGCTGGAAGATTTTGCTGCCGCTGTCGGGCGAGGGTTTGCGCCGGGTGGCGCGGTCCGGTCGGTAGGGCAGGGACTCGGGGCCGTGCATTTCGTCGAGGTGGGGTTTGTGGATTTTGGAGGTGGAGAGACTTCCAGTGTCGCGTCCTCACCCCGACCCTCCAAGAGCGAGCTTCGATCGTCTCGACCCCGTGAAGGACGGGGAGAAGGGGACGAGGGAGCGCCGCCGCGGCTGGCTTTGATTGCGGAAGAGACGCCGCGCTTCTTCATCGCGCTGACAGGCAAATTCGCGGCCTCGCCGTACTTCTTCGTTCCCGCATAAGCGCCGGCCTTGCCTTGCACGGCGCGCTGTTTTGCAGTCGGGTCGTCGACAACAGCCATCTCGGTCGCGCGGAGGCGTTTGACTTCGTCGCGGAGTCTGGCGGCTTCCTCGAAGTTCAGGTCGGCGGCGGCCTCGCGCATTCTTGTTTCGAGGTCGGGAGAGAACAGCCTCGAAATTGTGGCCGATGCTGATGACGTCGTCGGCCATGCCGCCGTCGCCGATCTCGACCAGCACGTGGTCGCGCTCGTAGACGCTGTTCATGATGTCGCCGATCGACTTCTTGATGCTCTCGGGCGTGATGCCGTGCGCCGTGTTGTATTCGACCTGCTTCTCGCGGCGGCGGTCGGTTTCGGCGATGGCGCGCTCCATCGAGCCGGTCATCTGGTCGGCATAGAGGATCACCTTGCCGTCGACGTTGCGCGCAGCGCGGCCGATGGTCTGGATCAGCGAGGTCTCGCTGCGCAGAAAACCTTCCTTGTCGGCGTCGAGGATCGCGACCAGCGCGCATTCGGGAATGTCGAGGCCCTCGCGCAACAGGTTGATGCCGACCAGCGCGTCGAACGCGCCTAAGCGGAGATCCCTGATGATCTCGATGCGCTCGATGGTGTCGATATCCGAGTGCATGTAGCGCACGCGAATGCCCTGCTCGTGCAGGTACTCGGTGAGGTCTTCCGCCATCCGCTTCGTCAGCACCGTGATCAGCGAGCGATAGCCGGCTGCAGCGGTGGCGCGGACCTCGCCGACGAGATCGTCCACTTGCGTGCGAGCCGGGCGAATGTGGACCGGCGGGTCGATCAACCCGGTCGGTCGGATCACCTGCTCGACGAACACGCCGCCGCTTTCGTTCAATTCCCAGCCGCTCGGGGTCGCCGACACCGCAACGCTCTGCGGGCGCATCATGTCCCATTCCTCGAACCGCAGCGGACGGTTGTCCATGCAGGAGGGCAGGCGGAAGCCGTATTCGGCGAGCGTCGCCTTGCGGCGGAAGTCGCCTTTGAACATGGCGCCGATCTGCGGCACCGTGACGTGGCTTTCGTCGGCGAAGACCAGCGCGTTGTCAGGCACGTATTCGAACAGCGTCGGCGGCGGCTCGCCGGGGCGGCGTCCCGTGAGGTAGCGCGAATAGTTTTCGATGCCGGCGCAGCTACCCGTCGCTTCCATCATTTCGAGATCGAAGGTGGTGCGCTGTTCCAGCCGCTGCGCTTCCAGGAGGCGGCCCTGGTTGTTGAGTTCGTCCAGCCGCAGCTTCAATTCGCTCTTGATCGACTTGATCGCTTGCACCAGCGTCGGGCGCGGCGTCACATAGTGCGAGTTGGCGTAGATCTTGATGAATTCGAGATCGTCCTGCTTGTGGCCGGTGAGCGGATCGAACTCCTCGATATTTTCCACGGTGTCGCCGAACAGGTTCACGCGCCAGGCGCGGTCTTCATAGTGCGCCGGAAAGATGTCGATGACGTCGCCGCGGACGCGGAATGTGCCGCGGGTGAAGTCGGCCTGCGTGCGCTTGTATTGCAGCGCCACGAGGTCGGCGATCAATTGCCGCTGGTCGATGCGCTCGCCCTTTTTCAGCGCGAACGTCATCGCGGTATAGGTTTCGACCGAGCCGATACCGTAGATGCAGGAGACCGAGGCGACGATGATGACGTCGTCGCGCTCCAAGAGCGCGCGCGTCGCCGAATGGCGCATGCGGTCGATCTGCTCGTTGATCGAGGAGTCTTTTTCTATGTAGGTGTCCGTGCGCGGGACGTAGGCTTCAGGCTGGTAGTAGTCGTAGTAACTGACAAAATACTCCACCGCGTTGTCGGGGAAGAAATTCTTGAACTCGCCATAGAGCTGGGCGGCCAGCGTCTTGTTCGGCGCCAGGATGATGGCGGGGCGCTGCGTGGCCTCGATCACCTTGGCCATGGTGTAGGTCTTGCCGCTGCCGGTGACGCCGAGCAGGACCTGCGTGCGGTCGTTGCGGTTGATGCCCTCGACCAGTTCGGCGATCGCGGTCGGCTGGTCGCCCTTCGGCTCGTATTCGGATTTGATCTCGAAACGCACGCCGCCTTCGGATTTTTCCGGGCGCGGCGGCCGGTGCGGCGTCCAGACTTTCAACTGGCCGCCGTCGCCGCGAAATTCGGGACGGCCGTCGCGGATCAGGTTCTCCAGCGCGTCGGCGGTCGCCTTGACGCCGAGCGCTTCCATCTTGTTGCGCGGCGGCCGGGCCAGCGCATCGTCGTCGTCCTCCGCGGTGGGCAGGCCGAGCTGACGGGCGAGTTCGGGGTCGAGCGTGGGAATGGTTGCTGAGGTGCCGTAGTTGGCTTGGGGGGCTTCGTCGAGGCCTTGCGGCGCGGCATCGCGCTTGGCGACGTCTTCGCTAGTTCCCTTGGTCGAGGCGCGTGCGCGATGCGCAGCGGCCTCGCCGCCGGCGCGGCGATCCCAGGAATTGTCCGGCGGCGGCTGCAGGCCGGTGCCCGAGCCCATGCCGGCGTCGCCGCGGTTGATCGCGGGATTGAGCAGTTCGGCAAGGGCCGGCCCGATCGGCTGCACGTCGGGTCGATGCGCTTTGGATTTAGGGGTTTTGCCGGGCTTTTTGGGAGTATCAGGTTTCTTCGCCATCAGGCGAATATGGGATGAGTCAGCTGACGAGAAAAGGGCAAATGCCCGCGCGTGACGCCGCGCGCCGCCGTGTCAGCAGATGTCAGCAAGACGGAGATTCGGAACCGGCCCCGTCATCCCCGCGCAACGGCTTCGCCGTTGTCGCTGGAGGTGCGAGCGCAGCGAGCCTCGAAGGATGCGCGGCCCGGACCGTGGCCGTCGTCCTTCGAGACGCGCTTCGCGCTCCTCAGGATGACGGATTTGAGATGGCGCGGAGGTCGTCGTTGTCCGCTCTGGCCTGTACGGCCTTGACGATATCCAGATGGATCCCGCCGCAGCGCGTGCATCGCATGGTCCAGTATTCCGCGCCCGCACGGCCGGGGATGATGCGCAGCACCGCGAGTGAAGCGCTGCAATCCGGGCAGTTGGACAGCGCCGGCGTCGCTTGCAGTATCTGTTCGGGTTTGGGGATCGTGACGTTGCGGCCGGTTACGTCGCGAACCGCGGCATGAGGCGATCGATATGGGCTTTCGCATCCGCGATCGCCGCGTCCGGATTCGACCACGCGAAGCCGACTTCGAGCGTCGGAAACGCCAGGCCGTCGATGATCACCGGTTCCAGATTGGCCCGTTGAATCCTCGCGTGCCATAGCCCTCTCCCTGCTTCGAACGACTGAATTTCAAAGCCGCCGTAGATCATGGCGCGTCTCCCGGAATGTTCCATGGCGGGAGAGGAGCACGGCTGGGGGAAGGCGGATGTGAACGGGTTCACAAGTCCGTTGATTTTTACGGCAAAGCAAAGGAGCCGTCATCGCCCGCGAAGGCGAAGGCGGGCGATCCAGTATTCCAGAGCCGAGGCCAGCCTGGCCGCCGCCGATCACGAGCGTGTCTATCTTCTCATCCGGCATGGCGCTGCCCCTTGCGACGCGCGGCCGGCTCCGCGACGGCGCGGATAATCCAGCGCCGGAACGCGGCGAAATCGCGTTGGCCGGTGCTGAAGCCGCGATAGACCAGGTACCAGCGCATACCCTTCGGCACGCTGAGCGCAAACGGCGCGACCAGCCGTCCCGCGGCGAGGTCGTCGTCGATGTAGGGGCGGATGCCCATCGCGATGCCGAGGCCGTCGACCGCCGCCTGCAGTGCCTGGCCGTAGAATTGCAACTCCGGTCCGCGCGCGGTGACGCGCGCGACGCCGGCGGCCTTCAGCCATGACGGCCAGTCATCGGGCGAATGCGCGACGCGTAGCAGGGTAGGGCCCTTCAGATCGCTCGGACGTTTAAGCTGGCTGGCCAGCCGCGGTGCGCAGACCGGCAACAAGTCGGCGGCGAACAGCGGCTCGGCGATCAGGCCCGGCCATTCGCCGTCGCCGAGCTTGATGCCGCAGCTCCAGTCCTCGCCGAACGGCGCCGCCGCGCCGCCGGTGGTGATGCGCACCTCGATATCGGGCTCTTCTTTCCGGAAATCCGCCAGCCGCGGGATCAGCCATTTCATCGCAAAGGTCGGGCCGACGCCGATGGTCAGCACGCGGACGCTTGAAGGCGCCGTCACCTGCGCGGTCAGGCTCGCCAGCGCGTCGAAGATCGGCGTCAGCCCGCTCTGGTAGACGCGGCCCGCCGCCGTGGTCACGAGGCGGTTGGCCTTGCGCTCGAACAGCGCGATGCCGAGCCGCTCTTCCAGCAGATGCACCATCCGGCTGACGGCGGCGGCGGAAACGTTGAGCTCGGCGCCAGCCGCCGCAAAGCTGCCGCTGCGCGCCGCGGCTTCGAACGCCTTGATGCCGTTGAGAAAAAGCAGTCGCCGCACATAACCCTCAGGAAAACTGACGCCAGAGCAAGATAACTCAGTTTGCGCCTCGCGTCCAAGCGCGGCAGAAGTAACATAGCGTTTTCGAGCGAAGTGGAGCCCGCTTCGCGTTAAGAAACCGCGTCAAAAATAAAGGATCCAGATCGTCGGTTCTGATTCAGTCAGAACCGACGATCTGGCGGAGATTCCAATGGTCTCGCTCATGATTGCCGCGCTCGGTGCGCTGATGGTCGCGACCGCCTTCCTGTCGGGCCTATTCGGCATGGCCGGCGGGATGATCCTGATCGGCGTGCTCCTGACCTTCATGCCGTTGCCGACGGCAATGGTGCTGCACGCGATCACGCAGATGGCGTCGAACGGCTGGCGCGCCTTTCTGTGGCGGGCGCATATCCGCTGGCGGCCGGTATTCGTCTATCTAATCGGTTGCGGGCTGGCGCTCGGCGTCTGGTCGATCACCCGCTACGTACCGGACAAGCCGATCGCGCTGCTGCTGCTCGGCGTGACGCCGTTCATGGCGCGGCTGATGCCGAAGAACCTCAAGCCCAACCCTGATAGCATCGCGCAGGGCTCATTCTACGGCTTCATCTGCATGGGGCTGATGCTGATGACCGGCGTTTCCGGTCCCTTGATGGACACCTTCTTTCTCGGCGGCAATTTCGGCCGCCGCGAGGTGGTCGCCACCAAGGCGACATGCCAGGTCGCCAGCCATTTTACAAAACTGATCTATTTCGGCGGCATCATCGACCAGGCCGCCACGCTGGATCCGGTACTGGCGGCGGTTGCGGTCGCGGCCTCGATGCTCGGCACCACGCTGGCGCGGCGTATCCTGGAAGCCATGAGCGACGCGCAGTTTCGCACCTGGGCCAACCGGCTGATCACGACGGTTGCCGGCTACTACATCCTTTATGGAAGCTGGCTGCTGTTCACGCGCCCGAGCGCGATGGCGTTTTGAGCTGAACCGCTTTTCGAGCGGAGGACTTGATGACCGAGACAACGGATGCGCTGGTGCTCGATCTCGTCGAATGGGTCGCGCGCGAGCCCCGACTTTATTCCGAAGTGATCGAGACGTGGCGAACCTCATGCCCGCGGCTGACGATCTGGGAGGACGCGGTCGATCGCGGCTATGTAGCACGCCAGCCGGTCGCGGGTGGCGTGCGCGTCGTGGCCACCGATTGCGGCGCAAAATTTCTGCGCGAGCACGGCCGCGGCTAGCGCGTATCACAATCGCGCGTGGCGATCGCGGGCGGCATTGACTTGGGAAAGCGATCTGCTCAAATTCATGCAATCGCATCTTCTTGCGACGCGCGAATTCAATGACAGCAGGATCTTCCCATGATCGACCTCCATTACTGGACCACGCCGAACGGCCACAAGGTCACGATGTTCCTCGAGGAGACCGGGCTGAAGTACAAGATTTTCCCGGTAAACATCGGCAGGGGCGACCAGTTCAAGCCGGAATTCTTGGCGATCGCGCCGAACAATCGAATCCCTGCCATGGTCGATCATGAGCCCAAGGGCGGCGGCAAGCCGATCTCGATCTTCGAATCCGGGGCGATGCTTTTGTATCTGGCGGAGAAGACCGGCAAGTTCCTGCCCGCCGACCTCTACGGCCGCTACGACGCGATCCAGTGGACTTTCTGGCAGATGGGCGGGCTCGGGCCGATGGCCGGGCAGAACCATCATTTCCGGAACTACGCCCAGGAAAAACTGCAATACGCCATCGACCGCTACGTCAACGAGACCAACCGTCTCTATGGCGTGCTGAACAAGCGTCTCGCCGACCGCGAATTCGTCGCCGGCGATTACTCGATCGCCGACATGGCGAGCTATCCCTGGGTCGTGGGCCACAAGAACCAGGGCCAGAACATCGACGATTTCCCGCACCTGAAGCGCTGGCTGGAGACGATCCGTGCGCGGCCCGCGACCGAGCGCGCCTACGCCCTGGCGAAAGAGGTCAATCCGAATTTCGGCCGGCCCGCGATCCGCACCGAGGAGGAGCGGAAGATCCTGTTCGGCCAGACCGCGTCCGTGGTGCGGTAGTCATTGGTCTCGCATTCGATAGTACAGGCGAACTTCTCCGCCCATCGGCATGCCGCGTGATACCCGGTGAATGCGGCCTGCATCCGCCATCCAGCTTAGCTCGTGCTGGACTGTCGAGCGCGCCCACATATCGAGACGTTTCCAGATCTTGCTTGCCGCGGCCGCGTTGGCCTCGCCAACGGGAACGAGGCTCCACAATTTTTCCAGGTCGGTCTCGGTCATGACTTTTCTCAGCCCGGTAATCGGTGGAAGCCGGCTATAACAAGCGGGCGCTCAGATGAGCGCCAGGGCGAGCAAACCAGAACCCAGCAGGAAAAAGCTGGCGATGGTCACTACCAGGAAAGTATTGGATGTAAATTCTTCACGCATGGCTCTAATCCGATGAGCGCGCGAGCAAACGGGTCAGGCGCTCCTTGCGAAATTGTACTTGCGGATTTCAGCCACCCGTGCCCGGCAATATTTGCGGTAAAGCCGGCAATACTCGCGGTAAAGCAAGGTGAGAAATTTCCACATGATCGCACCCCGTTGTTTGATCGACGGCCTTGATATCAGGCCTTCGTTTCGGGTTGTCTTCGCGGCGCCCCAAAAATGGTTTCGTGGCCCCTCGACATTGTTTCATGCGCGGCCCCCGACGACATAATTTCACGTAATGGAGATCGCAGGTGGGCGTCAGCGCCGAGTGATTACGTGTTTACACTCCTTCTAAATTGCAGCCGCGCTCGCAACCTTGAGAGCCATCGAAGCGAACTGCATACTTGGGGCGTGATCACGTCAAACCAGCGTTGATGCCGCACATCTACGACCACATCTTCGAGGACTTCCGCGTCTATTCTGATGACAGTTCCGTCGTTGACCAATTTGCCGATCAAGCGCAGTGGCTGGATGCGCCGGGCTGCCTTTTCCAACGCAACAATTTCGTGCTGAGCAGCCAGATTCGCACCGAAGGGATTATCAAGGCGGGGCTTTTCATCTCCGTGGTGCTGAAGGGGGCTGGCGGTGGCCGGCCACGCCACGGCGCCAACCGGGTCCGTTATTCGGATGATTCCATCGCCGTCATGGCGCTCCGGGAGCCGACGCTCTGGGACGGCGATGCGCCGCGTGGCGCGCACATGCAGGCTGCCGGTATCGCCTTTCCCGTTTCGTCCCTGGAGCGGCTCGGGTTGAGCGATGACTTCCTCGAACTGTTCGGCACCCAGAATCGAAAAGTCTTTGCCACTTCGCTGAGGGCGTCGCCCCGAATTAAGGCCATCGCCATGGAGATGATTTCGCCAGTGGCCGAGGGTCGGGCCGCCGAACTGCTACTGTCGGCGCACGCGACAGAGATCTTGGCCCGAGCCATGTTGGCGTTGCGCGGCAACGAGGAAGTCGGTCTCGTATCCGACCAGAAGCGTTTGCGCCTGCAGGCAGTCGGTGACCTGATTAGATCTGACCTGCGGCACCCCTGGACGATCGAAGAACTGGCGCGGCACGCCGGATTGGGCCGACGCACCTTCAACGCGCAGTTCCAACGGATGTACGGCGTCAGCGCATCGGACTATCTGAGGAAGAGCCGGCTTGCCTCCGCCCGCGAAGCCTTGCTGCATCAGGGATTGTCGGTCACTGAAGCAGCCTATTCCGTCGGCTACGCCAATTCGGCGAATTTTTCCACGGCATTCCGCAAGCATTTCGGATATGTGCCGAGCCGTTGTCACCGCGACAAACGATCCTGACGTGTCCGACGTCTGGCCTGCTCCCGCAGAATGTGACCGCGCGGGGCCGGTGACGAGAGATCGGCCCCAACTTGGAAAGCATCAACACGCGATCAAAGATTTTTTGCGCAAGCGCAAAGGCACCTAGGAATCAAATCTGCTCTCTCAATCATGGGGACAGTTGGGTTCAGGGGTGCGCCTGCGATGAAGCGTGATTGTGTGAGGCTGTCCGCATGGGGTGCGGCGTCGATTGGCTTTTTCTGCGTAACAGTTTTCGGGTTAAGCATGCAAATAGGCCCGGTTCTGGCACAGTCCGGCCAGGCGTTGCCGCCCGTCACGGTCGATGCACCGAAGCCGCAAGCAGTCCGTCCAATGCAGCCTTCAAGAAGAGCCGCGAGATCGCAGAGCGCGACGCGGCGGGTCGCCACGCCCGCGCAGCAGCGGACCGTGCAACCCGGCATTCGCGGCGCGGTCGGTGAACGCGCCACCGGGCCGGTAGTCGGTTATCTCGCCAATCAAAGTGCGACCGGTACCAAAACCGATACGCCAATTCTCACCACACCGCAGTCGATCTCGGTCGTGACAAAGGATCAAATCGCCGACCAGGGTGCTCAGAACCTCGTCGAGGCATTGCGCTACACACCAGGCGTCACGCTCGATCTCTATGGCGCTACCACCATCTTCGACGCGATCAAGCTTCGCGGCTTCGACGCACCGCGCTATCTAGATGGCCTTCGACTGCCGCTCGATCCAGGAACGCAGTTCGCCGTTCCGAAGATCGAAACTTACGGTCTTGAACGAATTGAAGTGTTGAGGGGGCCGTCGGCGAGCCTCTATGGACAGACCGATCCGGGCGGACTCATCAACATGGTGAGCAAGCGTCCGACATCGACGCCACAGCACGAAATCATCGGTACTTTTGGTTCGTTCAACCGCTTTCAGGGCGCCTTCGACTCGTCGGGGCCACTCGACAAGAATGGCGAGTTTCTCTACCGCATCGTCGGTCTCGGCTATGGCACCGACGGGCAACAGGACTTCGTGCATCAGAACAAGATATTCATCGCACCGAGCCTGACGTGGCGGCCGACGACGGACACATCGTTTACCATCCTGTCGCAATACCAGAACATCGACAACAAGGGATGGCAGCAATATGTGCCGGGCGGCGCGGCGGGGTTGGCGCCCAATCCGTTTGGCCGCATTCCCTATAGCCGCTACATCGGTGAGCCCAGCGCCGATGGCTACAAGCTGGAACAATTTTCGGTCGGCTATGCGTTTGAGCACCGGTTCGACAATAGTCTGCAGTTCCGGTCGAATTTCCGCTACTTCGACGTGACAAACGATGTAGCCGGCGTCCGTTCCGAAGGCCTGCTTCCCGATTTCAGAACCGCCCTGCGGTCATTCAATTATGTGAGCTCCGCCGCGCAGAATGTGGCGCTGGACAATCAGATCCAGGCCGATTTTGCAACCGGTCCGCTGATTCACAAGGTTCTCGCCGGCTTCGATTATCAGCGCCAGGCCTCGACCTCGAATTACAAGTTCGCGTTCATCGCTCCAATCGACGTGTTTGCACCGGCCTACGGCGCCTTCGTGCCGCCGGCCAGTACACTTACCCCCTTCATCGATACGGAAACCACGGCGAAGCAGGCCGGTATCTACCTTCAGGATCAGGTCAAGCTCGATCGATGGACGCTGACACTCACGGGACGACAGGATTGGGCCCAGGCGGAAACGATCAGCAAGGCTCTTTTACCAGCGGCCGGAACCTACCTGCAGAATGACAGGGCGTCGACCGGTCGCGTCGGGCTGAATTATCTGTTCGACAATGGCATCTCGCCCTACGTCAATTATTCGACCTCGTTCGTGCCGGCGTCAGGCACTGACCAGTTCGGCCATCCCTTCAAGCCGACGACCGGCGAAGGTGCCGAGGTCGGCGTCAAGTTCAAGCCGCTTGGCTCGAATTTGCTGTTGACTGCCGCGGTATTCGAAACCACCCAGCGGAACGTGCTGACCACCGATCCGACCAACGTCATCTTCAGCGTCCAGACTGGCGAGGTGCGCGTGCGTGGCATCGAACTGGAGGCACGCGGCAACGTTACGCGAGAGCTGGAGATCGTTGGCGCCTACAGCAAATATGATCCGAGGGTGACAAAGAGCAATGATGCTTTCGTTGGCAACTATCTGGTCAACACTGCACTCGACCAGGCCGCATTGTGGGCCAAATACACGTGGTATGACGGCCCCGTCGCCGGCCTCGGGATTGGCGGCGGCGTGCGCTACGTCGGCCAGAATTACGGCGATGCGGCCAATACGATCCTGATTCCGGACTATACCCTGTTCGATGCCACCGTTAGTTTTGATTTCAAATATCTGCGGCCCGATCTGAAAGGCTGGAGTGCGCAGATCAACGCGACCAATCTGACCAACAAGTATTATGTGTCATCGTGCCTGACGGCTCTCGCCTATTGCGGTCTCGGTGCGGCACGTACGGTGCTCGGCACGGTCAAATATGCCTGGAACTAGGATGCCATGTTAACCGCAGGAACAAGGTCGCTCCGCAGATGGGGTTTCGTCCACAAATGGACGAGCCTGATCTGCACGCTATTCATGCTCCTGTTGTGCATCACCGGGCTGCCGCTGATCTTTCATGAGGAGATCGACGACCTTCTGCACAGCCAGGTGAAGCCTGCCGATGTCCCTCCCGGTACGCCTTACGCCGATCTCGATCGCCTGCTCGCCAATGCCTTGGCGAATTCGTCCTGGCAAGTGCCGCACTTCCTGATTTGGGATCGCGACGATCCCAACGCGATGTTCGTAAGCGTCGGCGAGTCCATCACATCTGACCCCACGAAGAATCGCTTCGTCCGGATGGATTCGCATACCGGCGCCTATCTCGATGCGCCGGACGTTACCGGCCGCTTTACCTACATCATGCTGAAATTGCATACCGACATGTTTGCCGGTTTGCCGGGCAAGCTGTTCCTTGGATTGATGGGGATCCTGTTCTGTGTCGCCATCATATCGGGCATCGTCGTCTATGCGCCGTCGGTGCGGAAGCTGGACTTCGGTACCTACCGCGGCCACCGCCCGCGCATCGTGCGCTGGCTCGACGTCCACAATCTGGCAGGCATCCTGCTTGTCATGTGGACGCTCGTGGTCGGCTTTACCGGCGTGATCAACACCTGGGCCGATCTCGTTTTGAAGATGTGGCAGTACGGGCAGTTGGCCGAGATGACGGCGCAGTACCGCGATCGCGCGCCGCCCACGAAGCTGACGTCACTTCAGGCTGCCGTGGACGTTGCGGCGCACGCCGTGCCGGGAATGACGCCGAGCTTCGTCGCATTTCCGGGAACGGTCTTCAGCAGCAAGAGCCACTACATCGTTTTTCTAAAGGGGACACGCCCGTAACATCACGCCTTCTGAAGCCGGCCTTGATCGACGCGGAAACCGGTAAACTAACCGACAGCCGCGATATGCCCTGGTATGTCACGACGCTGTTCATTTCGCAGCCGCTGCATTTCGGCGATTACGGCGGTATGCCGCTGAAGATTCTTTGGGCAGTGCTCGACGTGCTGACGATCATCGTGCTGGGTACGGGCGTCTATCTCTGGCTGCGCAGGCGCAAAGCCGGTGTCAGCGTCGATCGCGCCATTGCGCAGGGCTCTGCGGTCAATGACCCCCTAATGTCTTCCTGATGGTTGTCGTGAGAAGTCATCGAACGCTTGGACAGATTTTTGCTGTACCGATTGTTGTCGGAGCGCTGAGCATCGTCGGCCTTCTTGCGGCCCTTATCGGAGATGGATGGTGGGATGCCGTGTCGTGGCTCTCATTGACCTTGCCCATCCTGCTGTATCTGTTTTTCGTCGCACGGCGAAACCGCGTTGGGCTTCACTAGGAGCCTTATCGGTTCCTCTGGATTCTTGTTTTGACGCGGTTTCTTCACGCGAACCGGTATCCAGCACGCCGCCGGGGACTGCTGCAACTCGATGCTGTGTTGCTTGGAGGCAAGCAACTTTTCCAAATTCAGGCTAACTGTGAACTGGGTCACACACTTCCAGTTCAGATCGGGTGGCACGGGCGCGTGGTCAAGCGCAAGGAGAAGCTCAGGTTCATCCAATGGACCAATAAAGGGTATCTGACTTGCTCCGCCGATGTACCGATCGGCATATGTAACTCATGCGGGGCCAGGATTTGGGATGAGGCTTCTGAATCTATCATCGAAGAGGCGGTTCGGCTGGAATACGACAAGTTGCCTAGTGGCGAAAGCGGCCTGTAGCTGCCGACGCCGGATTGATGGAAAGAGCAGCTAGTCCCGTGCAGGATTCGATGAACGCGCCATAAACGTTCAAACAGACTTGGCGGAGCATGAGTAATGAACAGCGCCACCGCTGCATTGGCGTCGTCCGCCAACGTCGTCCGACGGATGATGGCCGTTCTGGCCGCGGATGTTGTTGATTACTCCCGCCTGACGGAGATCGCGGAAATCGACACGCACGTTCGGTTGCGTGCGCTGCGCGTCGAAACGATCGATCCTTGCATTGTTTCCTATCGTGGTCGCATCATCAAGAATACGGGTGACGGGTTCCTGGCGTCATTCGACAGCGCGGTAGATGCAGTTCGATGCGCTGTCGAATTGCAACACGACCTGGCCGCAAGCGAGGCTGTGCAGCCTATTGAACGCAAGATCCGGATGCGCCTCGGTCTCAATGTCGGAGAGGTGATCACCGAAGCCGAGGACATTTTCGGAGCCAGCGTCAATGTGGCTGCGCGTCTCGAGCAATTCTCTCCGCCCGGCGGCATCGTGATTTCGGACTCGATTCTTTTCGTTCGTGAAGTCGACGATAGACGTTTCCGTCGACGATATCGGAGAACTCGAACTGAAGAACATATCGAAACCGGTTCAAGCTTATTCCATATGCACTCCGGGTGCCGATCACGCTTCACATTTCGGTCGCAAGGCCCAGTTGCCGTCAATAGCGATACTGCCGTTTCGCGGGTCCGGCGAAAATAATCAGGACACCTATTTCGGCGAGGGTATGGTTGACGACATAATATTCACGCTGGCCAGCGTGCGTGGGTTACTCGTAATTTCGCGTACCTCGACCCTTGCCTATCAGGCGCCGATAGATCTGCAGAAGATAGGTCAGGAATTGGGGGTGCGCTATGTGTTGAGCGGAAGCGTACGCCGTGCCGAGAAGCGCATAAGGATCGCCGCGGAGTTGTGGCAGGTGGAGACGGGCTCGCTGATCTGGAGCGACCGCTACGACGGCGAAATGGCAGAACTTTTTGACCTGCAGGAACGTATCGCAACACGTATCGTATGGAGCATTGCACCTCACGTACGTGAGGCAGAACTTAAATCCGCGATGCGAAAACGCCCCGAGAACATGAACGCTTACGACCTGTTGTTGCAGGCGATCGACCTGCTGTATCGGATGAATCCCTCCGACTTCAGGCAAGCGGGACAACTGTTGCATCGGGCTATTGCCGCTGACGACACTTATGCGCTCGCCCATGCTTACGCTGCACTTTGGCAAGTCCACAACATCAACCAGGGATGGACAACAAATCAGGAAGCGGATTCAATCGAAGCGGCGCGGCTCGCGACAGCCGCAGTCGAGCGCGATCCTGCCGACGGCTTTGCGCTTGCAATTTGCGGCCACACCAAAGCCGTGCTGTTCCGCGACTATTCTGGGGCCATCGAGGTCTTCGGGCGCGCACTAGACGTTGCTCCAAGCAACGCCATGGCTTGGACGCTAAGTAGCGGTGTTTACTCATACACTGGTCAATCCAAGTCGGCGATAGAACGGGCCGAAAGGGGATTGCGATTGTCCCCAGCTGATAAGCAATCGTTTTTTTATCTGCTGTTCCTGGGTCTGGCTCACTACGTAAACGGCAGCTACGACGAAGCTATTATTTGGGCCCGCAAGAGCGCAGCACTGAATCCCAGACTCTGCTCCAATTTGCGCTGGCTAATCGCGAGTTTGGTTGCCGTGGGGAAATTGGACGAAGCGCGTCATTTCGGCCGTGTTATGCTTGAAGTGAACCCCGGATTTCGTCTGTTGCCGTACGAAAGATGGTGCCCGCTTCAGCCCGAGTTGCGAAAAGAGTTACTTGCAAGAATACGCCTGGCCGGCTTGCCCGACTAAGTGTCATTCAAGCTATCGATCGGTTCGTAGCAACACCCGAATATTAGCCGATCCTGTGGTCTGCTTCACAGATCCGGCGCAGCGTTAATGGGATAATGTTTGTGCGGGTACGCAGGCTCATTCGCGATCGATCAGCCTCTATGTCGCCTGCGGTCATGCAAAACCGGTACAGAAGCTTTCATTCCAGCGAGGGAGGATTGCAAGATGGGCGGTGGTTGGCAAGGCGGAGGATGGCAGGGCGGCGGTTGGCAGGGCGGCGGTTGGCAAGGTGGCGGTTGGCAAGGCGGCGGGTGGCAGGGTGGCGGCGGTGTCTCGACTTTTGCCATGCGTACCGACAGGCCCTTTGCGGATTTCTTGATAGCATCAAATCTGGGTCTCACCTTTCCCGATTTCCCTGCGCGATATTGGGATCCTGACCTGTGGGCGCTGACAGTACTGCCAGAATTTTTTAGCCTTCCGGATGGTGGGGGTGGCGTCGCGTGGGCAGCCATCAATCTCCCGGGGCCCGCCGCGATCACCCAACCTGACATCGACCGTTTGATCGGACTGGCAGTCACCGAGCGGCCGGAGGCGCTCGGTGAGATCATCCAGCAGGACCAGAATCTCCAATTATCCTGGATGCAACTCCTGATGATGGACGCGAGCACCCATCCTTGCACATTCTTGCTGATGAAACTCGCCGCAAGAGTCGGGGAGACTCTGATGATGCATTTCAAGCGGAAATTTAATCGCCCGAGACCGTCGCAGGTCTGCCCCACATTATTCCCGCCGGTCGCGGTCCCCAATCATGGCTCTTATCCGGCGGGACACGCGCTGATCGCCCAACTAACTTCCCTTTGCCTTGCACCGTTGGTGCCCAGTCGCGGACCCGCACTTTTCGAGCTTGCCAGGCGCGCGGCGTTCAACCGCGAGATCGCCGGTCTTCACTACCAGAGCGACTGCGACGCGGGTGTCGCTCTGGCCAACCAGATTCATCCGGTCCTCCAGCAATGTCCGACTTACATCCTGGTAAACAACGCGATCGCTGCAAGAAACGAGTGGGCAAATCAGTGACCTAGGGAGACCGTCATGGATTCGATGGATGCGCCTGGCCCAGAGTACGTACGCGTCCTCGCCGTGCTCGAAAGACAACAAGACAGCCAAGAATGGTTAGTCAGCCTCGCAAGAAATTTATGGCACAATCGGACCTCGGACATCGATATTGGTGAGACGGGACTGCCGGAGGAATTTGTTCTCGATAAATCGTTTTATGCGGTACCGATGGGGCCCTGGGATCCGGACAGCCTCGATTTTGCAAGTGCCGAGAGATTCGATCTCGCAGACACCGAAGCCCTTCGGAACAGCCTGGACGTTCTGCTGCCGGAAAAATCCAGGTATTTTACCATACGCGGGTTTGTTAAGGCGAACCGTCCCGCGTCGATTCCAAGGGAGATATTGGGCAAGGGCGGCAAGTCGGACTTAAAACTCTATTCCGACCCGAGCACCTACCCGTTGCTGACATGCGCCAACGATCTCCCGGTCAGTACGATCCGCGACGCGCAAACCAGGCTGGATGTGGCCCGCCTCATTGCGAATGGACTACACGGGTCCGGCGTCGCCGTCGCAATCGTCGACAGCGGCATTTATCTTCCTCATCTTATTGGGCAGGGGCGGCCGCGGTTGAAATTTCCGCTTCCACCCCGGTTAGCTGGCGACCCACCAATTTTTGATATCGCAAATTCCTGGAAACCGGACACGGTGGCAACGCCGGCCGGTCTCCACCGGATCGGCCACGGCACCATGTGCGCCTACAATGTTTTGTCCATCGCTCCGAAGGCTACGCTCCTCGACTACCCAAGCTTGATTGCGCGGGCGCCGGGCGACCACACCGTCGACGGTACGGTCGGCGCCGCTACGATTGCTTTTTCCAAACTTCTGTTCTTCTGGGTCAATAACATCCTTGCGGGGCCAGCAGCCCGCTATTCCGCGCTCGTCATCAGCAATAGCTGGTCCATCTTCCACCCGTGCTGGGAGGACTTTTCGCCGGGGCACCCGCGACGTTTCATCGATAATGCCCGGCACCCGTTCCACCAACTGGTATGGATTCTCTCCCAGCTTGGCGTCGATATTGTGTTTTCTGCGGGCAATGGCGGCCTGCCATGTCCTACGCCGCCCTTTCTGCATCTCTCCGCTGGATCGATCAGGGGTGCCTGCGCTTATTCAGAGGTTCTGACCGTCGCGGGGTGCGACTTGACGGATCTTCGCGTCGGCTATTCGTCCCAGGGGCCCGCGGTTTCGCTGTTTCCCGATCCGACGCCGGACAAGCCGGACCTTACGGCCTACACACATTACCTGGGATCGCAGGTCTTCGGCGAGAGGGAAGAGGACGGAGGCACCTCCACGGCCTGCCCGGTCGCGGCGGGCTGTGTCGCGGCGCTGCGCACCAGACGACCGCCCGCGGCGCTGCCGCCGGCACAGCTGTTCGACGCACTTCGTGCCACGGCGCGCGCCGGCACAGGCGCCGGGCCGGGAGGCGTCTGGAACAATCAATATGGATACGGAATCATTGATCCGGTCGCTGCGGGCAGAAATCTTGGGCTGATCCCATAGTGTCCTTCGCTTGCAATTGGCCGTGCCTGTCGTTCGCCGCGTCGTGGCCAGAGTTCCGGCGGGTTGGCAGCGACTAATAGGGCACCCGACATCTTGCGCGGAGTTAAGAGGACGATCGTTCGGGCGCGCTGATTGCAAGTCTTAAATGGTTGCCGTTCGTCCTAGACGGTGTGGCAATAGCGTGGATCGTTATTCATCCGGGACCGAGTAATGAACCGGCGTGATATCATCAAGGTGTTTGGCGGCGTTCTGGTCTCGCGTCCGAGTGTCGCGCGAGCGCAAAGCTACCCTTCGCGAACCGTGCACATCATTGTTGGATTTCCAGCAGGCGGCACGACTGATGTCGTTGCGCGTCTCTTTTCACAATGGCTTTCAGAGCGGTTCGGCGCAAGCTTCATCGTCGAAAACAGACCAGGCGCCGGCACCAACATTGCGACTGAAGCCGTCGTTCGCGCGCCCGCGGACGGCCACACACTCCTCATATGCACCCCAGCCAATGCCATAAACGCTTCGCTTTATCACGACCTGCCTTTCGTTTTCGTGCGTGACATCGCACCGGTCGCGGGCCTCATTCGCTCTCCTTACGTTCTTGAAGTAATTCCCGCCGTTTCGGCAAAGACGGTCCCAGAATTGATAGCCTACGTAAAGGCCAATCCGGGAAAGCTCAACGTCGCGTCGTTCGGGACGGGGACCGGCAGTCATCTTTGCTACGAAATGCTCAGGATGATGGCGGACATCGACATGAATCATGTCCCCTATCGGGGCTCGGCCCCTATGTTGACTGATCTGCTCGGGGGCCAAGTGCATGCAGCATTTGACAACCTTCCCGCCTCGATCGAATACATCAAGGCCGGAAAATTACGCGCCTTGGCGGTAACGACCAGCGGACGTTCCGAGGCGCTACCGGGTGTGCCTGTATTGGCAGAGTTCTTTCCCGGCTATGAGGCAAGCTCGTGGCTGGCGGTGGGCGCGCCGAGGAGTACACCAGCCGAGATCATCGAAGCTCTCAACAGGGAAATCGCTGCCGGCCTTGCCGATACCAGGATGAAAGCGCAACTGGAACGTCTCGGCGCGACGGTGCTTGGGAGCTCGCCCGCCGCAACTGCAGCGCTCTTTGCAGAGGAGACTGAAAAGTGGGCGAAGGTCGTTCGATTTTCCGGTGCAAAGCCCCGCTAAACCGGAACGTCCTCGTCACACACAGCCACCTTGGCGGCTCAGTCGGCACCTTTTTTGCGAGCACATTGCCATAGCGTTCAGCGCCCCGAACGCACGAGGAAACCCTGGTGCGTCCGCACCAAGTGGACACATTCGTTTCCTCCGCGGAGGTGTTCAGATTCACGCAAGGTACCACCATCCCACACCCGAACGGGCGTAACCGATATCGTGTCTATCGCCTAAACGTTTGCGATCCGAATTGACGACTCGGCTTTTGGTCCGCCGAGGTGACATTCTTTCTTGAGTTCGGGAGGCGTCCGTCCAGTCGGCGCAAAGCGATTTCAGTAGGGCAACAGCCATGGATCCTCGGGTATTGGACGGCGTTTCCGGTGTTTCCCTCGACCGCAAGGATATGTTCGGACACGATGCACCGGGCTCGTGGTGGCTTGCCATGGATTCGCGGCTACACTTCGCAACCCACACGAGAGATAACAGCGCCGGCAATGGCGGCAACGGCTATTTTGCCGGGAGCCTGATCGACAGGAGTTACGCTGCTTTCGAGCCGCTCAACGTGGCGGCGCCGGGGGCGCATGCGATGGCCCTCGCCCATCAGACGAACATCGCGTACTTTGATCAGTCCGCGACCCAGATCGCGGGGGTTGGCGGTGATGGTGGCAATGGGAATGCCGCATCAGGCGGAAGCGTCGGCGCGTTCGGGTCTGTCGGCCCCGGCGTGATCGCAACCGGTGACAACAGCGCCGGCAATGGCGGCGATGGCTACTTCTTCGGAGCAATGGTGCATGCGCCTGTCGCGGTCTATGCCCCGGTCAACATTGCGGTGGCCGGCTCCCATGCGACGGCCGACGCCCACCAGACGAACATCGCGTATTTTGATCAGTCCGCGACCCAGATCGCGGGCGTTGGCGGTAATGGCGGCAATGGAAATGCCGCATCGGGCGGAAGTGTTGGCGCGCTCGGGTCTGTCGGCTCAGGCGCGATCGGTAGCGGTGAGAACAGCGCCGGCAACGGCGGAGACGGTTACTCTTATGGAGGTCTCGTCCACGCGACCTTTGCGTTTTATTATCCGATCAACATCGCGGTCGCGGGATACAATTCCAGCGCCCACGCTGAGCAGACAAACGATGTGGTGATCGATCAATCCGCGTTTCAGATGGCCGGCGTCGGGGGTGATGGCGGCAACGGCAACGCCGCGACTGGCGGAACTGCGGACATGTTCTCTTCCATCTTCGAATTGATCGGCTCTGATGTCATTGCGACCGGCAACAACAGCGCCGGCAATGGCGGCAACGGTTATTTCGCAGGAAGCCTCGTCGACATCAACGTGGCGATTTACGCTCCGATCAACATTGCCGTCGCCGGCTACAATTCAACAGCCGAGGCTCATCAGAGCAACAATGTCCAGCTCAATCAGAGCGTGGTCCAGATTGCTGGAAACGGTGGCGACGGCGGCCACGGCAACGCCGCGTTTGGCGGCGATTTCGCCATGCACCTGTTGGCGGACCTTCACTTGCTGGATCTTGCCTAGAGCCTTTTCCGTTTCGATCGATCGAAACGGCGCTCTGAAATCCAGATTTAACGCGTTTTCTTGACGCGAACAGGTCTTCACCCCGGATCAAGTCCGGGGCAGGCTTTCGCTTGAAAACACTCCAGCCGCATTGGAGCCGCCCGGATCCCGGCGGCGAGAGGGTAGCATTTCGGGCGTACACCGTTCGCTTCGGATGGCATCAGCTTTGGCGGCTAGACCGATCCGGTGTCCAAATCCAGAATTGCTGCTGTCCAAACGGGACGCACAGTGTGCAAACCAAATAGGGAGACTCACATGGCAAAGGCAATGTTTCCTTCCGACACGATCACGTTCAAGGAAGTTTCGACCGGCGGCAACAGCGCGGGGAACGGTGGAGACGGTTACAACAAGGGCAATATCAGTAGCAACCCGAGTATCAAGTTCGAGCCGTCCAACAAGGCGGAAGGCGCCGACGTCCACGTCAAGAACGGCGATGACGTTTACCAGAAGGCATACTGGGACGCCGGGGGCGCGAACGCCAAGGCGGAGAAGTATGCCAAGGCAGAGGGCGGAAAAGCCGTGTCGAATGGCGACCAGAAATCCGACAGCGGCCATAACAAATCCGACGTGGATGCCAACACGAACGCCTATCAGGAAAACTGGCTCGCTGCGGACCAGAGTCAGACCGTGATGGCCGGCATTGGAGGCGACGGCGGAAACGACAACTATGCGAAAGGCGGGGATATTCACTTCAAGGCCAGCATCGAATCCGCGAACCTGAACGATGTGCTCAACGATTCCAAGTACTTCCATATCGACGATTCAGACATCCTTAGCTGATCGATACTTGTGAGGGGTGAGACCGGCGGCAGAATGCCGCCGGTTCTCAATTCGTCGTGAAGTCGACGAATAACGCGGCGGAAGGTTCGGACTTCAGATCTCTGGCGGGACCGCAATGCTGATGCCACCGCTCCGGCTGCAGACAATGTCACCACCGCGGACCGCGTTGAAGTCGGCGTTGCGGGCCTGCGCAGGGTCGTTCGGACTCGTTTTCGCGTATAGCTGCAGCTACAATCTCCTTCTTCTCGCGCCTTCGATCTATCTGCTTCAGATCTATGATCGCGTCCTGTCGAGCCGCAGCGGCGATACGCTCCTGATGCTGACGCTCATCGTTGCGTTTACCGTCGTGGTTGGCGGGGTGCTTGATGCATTGCGCCGCGCTGCATTGGGCCGAATGGGCGAGTGGCTTGAAGAAGAACTCCATCCGGCAGCGCTCTCCGCGTGCTTCAAATACGCCTATGCCGATCGGGCGCGGGCATCGGAAGCGTATCGCGATCTTGCGATCCTGCGTCAGTTCGCCCAGTCCGGAGCTTGCTCGACCTTGTTTGACGCGCTCTGGACGCCGCTCTTCCTCGGCGTTCTCTTCCTCGTGCATCCTTTGCTGGGGGTGATAGGCGCGCTCAGTGTGCTTCTCCTGCTTGGTCTCAGCCTTGCCGGAGACTTGCTCACGGAAGGACCGCTGGCGCGGTCAGCGGCCGCGCTGGCGAGGAGCCAGGGATGGTTCGGCATGGCCGTTGGCAACCTCCACGTGATCCGAGCCATGGGAATGCTCGACGGCGCCGCGCGCTTCATCCGCCAGGCTGCGCAGGATGCGAGGAGCGAGCAAGAGGTGGTCCAGCGCCGCTACGAAACCATCATGCTGATCTCCAAGCCCGTGCGGGCGCTGGCGCAGGTATTGATCATGGGCACTGCCGCCTGGCTCGTCCTGGAACAGAGCAGAAGTCCCGCCATCATCTTTGCCACGACGCTGTTGTTCGGACGCGCGCTCGCGCCCGTTGAAGGGGCGATTGCAGGCTGGAAGGCATTCGCGATGGCCTTGGCCGCCTACCGCCGGCTCAACGACATCATGGCCTCTGTCCCCACGGTTGCGAAGGTCAGGGCCCTCCCGGAGAGGCCGAAGGGCAGCCTCATTGTCAACAATGTTGGCGTCGCCGTGCCAGGATCGGACCATTGGATGCTGAAGGATGTGTCATTCAGTCTCGCGCCCGGTGAATGCCTTGGCATCATTGGTCCATCTGGCTCCGGCAAATCCACGCTCGGCAAGATCATCACGGGAATCTCCGCTCCAACGGCAGGTTCGGTCCTGCTTGATGGCATCGACGTTTTGGCCTTGCACGATGCGGGCGGCGGCCGGCGCCTCGGATATCTGCCGCAGGATATCGATCTCTTCGGAGAAACGATAAAGGACATCATTGCACGGCTGGAGGATGCCGATCTGCAGAAGGTGATTGCGGCGGCAAACTTGGCCGGCCTTCACGAGGCGATCATTCGGCTGCCGCAGGCGTACGATACGGTCGTCGTTGGCGGAGGGGCCAATCTCGCACGTGGGTTTCGCCAGCGCCTCGGCCTTGCACGGGCGTTTTTTGGCGACCCGCACCTCGTGGTTCTCGATGAGCCGAACTCCAGCCTGGACTATATCGGAGAGCGCGTGCTCTTCGAGGCCATTGAGCGGATGAGGGCGGCCAATACAACGGTGATCATCATCACTCACCGGATCGGAATCCTCGGCGCAACGAACAAGCTTGCCATTATGCAGGGCGGCGCGGTCAGCGCATTTGGTGACAGCAGGGAAGTTTTCGAGAGGTGTCTGGCGCGACCCCAGGTCGCCTCGCGCGAACCTGTGCCGCCGCAATTCAACCAGCAGCGCGAAAGCAGCGTTAGCGCCGCACCGCAACGGATCTTGCCGTGACCCGCGGCAAGGACTCTCGCGATCTCTTTGCCCGAGGGGGATGGGGTCTGATGAAAATTGCATTCGCTCAGGTCAAGATTTGGGTGGTTTTGCGGTGGTTGAGATCGGCGCCGCTAGCGCTCTGGGACCGGTTTTGCGCTGCCCGCCGGGTCCACGGCAAATATTTTCACGATCTCCTTGCCCGCAGCGGAGGGAATCTCAAGAAAATTGCATTCACTCGCGTCGCGAGGTGGGATGTTCCGCTGCGTTCGGGATCGGCACCGCCCGCGCTCTCGGACCGGCTGCGAGGTGTTACCCGGACGGGAAATCTGCTGGTCTGCGGCTTTGTCCTCGGCCTCGGAATCTGGTCGACCTATGCCCCGCTCGAGAGCGCCGCGATTGCTGCAGGCACCGTCGAATCCGAGTCGAGCCGCAAGACGATTCAGCACCTTGAGGGTGGCATCATCAGGGAAATTCTGGTCGCTGATGGTGACGTTGTCCGTTCCGGACAAACAATGATCTCGTTGGAGGACACCAAGGCCCGTGCCGAAGCCCAGAGTCTGCGAGGCCAGTTGTGGGAGGCGACGGCGCGAGAAGCGCGGCTGCAGGCGGAACAGCACGGCGAAGGGCGGGTGTTGTTTCCGGCCGAGTTGGAGACGGCGAAGATTGCCAGCCCGTCGGTCGCGGCGGTCCTTGCGGGCCAGCAAGGCATCTTCGAAACGCGTCGTCAGGTCTTTCAATCGCAAGCGGCCGTAAACCGGGAAAAGAGGTCGCAGGTAGAAAAGGAGATCGAGGGCCTCAAGGCGCAGGAAAGCGCGGCCTCGAGGCGCATCGAAATCGTCCGCGAGGAAGCGGCTACGGTCGCCACGCTCGTCAGCAAGGGACTTGAGCGGCGCCCGCGGCTTCTGAACCTCGAGCGGGAGCTGGCTGACATCGAGGGACGGCGGGGTGAGATTGTCGCGCAGATATCGCGCGCGGGGCAGGTTATCAACGAGTCCGAGGCAGTTCTCCTCAAACTGGAGCATGACCGCCAAAACGAGATCGCGCAGTCGCTGCGCGAGGTGCAAAACCAGATCTTTCAGATACGCGAACGGCTGCAGGCGGCCGACGACCAACTCTCACGAACGGCGGTCAAGGCGCCCGAGGACGGCGTAGTAACCGACCTGAGGGTCCATACCCCAGGTGGCGTCATTGGCGCCGGCGCACCTCTCATGGATCTGGTTCCTCGGCAAGATCGGCTCATCGTGATTGCGCGTGTCAGGCCCGAAGACATCGATGTGGTCCGTCCCGGACTGAGCGCCGATGTGAATCTCCTGCCCTACAATCAGCGCCGCGTGCCACGGCTCCATGGGACCGTGACGCACGTTTCTGCCGACCGACTGATCGACAAGCGCACCGATCAGCCATACTACGCAACCAAGATTCGTGTGCAGGATCCGGGCGTCGGGATCGATGGTGTCCAGATTATTCCGGGAATGCCGGCCCAGGTGTTCATCAAGACTGGTCGCGGCACCGTGGCGCTCTACGCCCTCAGGCCTCTGCTCGACAGCTTCAACGGCGCGTTCCGCGAGGATTGAACTGCGACGGCGAGCGCAGACAGCCCTCAAGATGATGGCACTCGCAAGGGCGGCGCATGACCGTTTGTTCGCCGGCTCCAGCGAAGCACCGCCTCGGTGCGGTTGCGGGCGGAACATTTTCGCATGATATGCTGAATATGCATTTTTACGGTGTTCTCCGAAAGATTGAGCCTGACGGCGATCAACTTGTTAGGAAGGCCGAGCTTCAGCGCCTCCAGCACGTGCTGTTCGCGCGGCGTAAGGTCGACCATCGCGCGTTCCGGCACATTCTTCGTGGCGCCGCTACCCTCGTGGATTCCGGATAGCTCGGGAACGTCGGGGTATTCCGACATCGTCTTGAGACTCGACGCTCCATTTTGCCCAACGATCGGTAAGGGTCGGTAGACCCCACCGGCAAGAACCAGGCGTAGTCCGGCGATGGCGACTTCGACCGGAATCGATATCGGAAAAAAGCCGCGGACTCCCCGCTGCATCGCGGCTGAAGTCGTCGCCTCGTCGTCACGATTTGACAACAGGGCAACGGATGCTTTCGGACAGAATTCTGCGAGAAACGCGAGACTGACCTCGATCGCAGGGTCAGTGATCTGCTTGTCCCCGATATTCAGCACGATCAAGCGGATATCTCTGCCTGATAACCAGCTCAGGCCACTCGTCGTTGCCATCTCGACGATTTCGAACCCAGTGAGTTCTCTCTTGAGGATATTGAGGATGCAGGTACGCGCCAGGACATGTTGCTCGATGATCACGAGCACCGGTGATTTCTGTGATGCCTGGGCCAATTCCGCAGGATTAGTAAGATCGTCCATGATATCCCCGAATTCAAAAGTAATGCTTGTTCACTCCAACAGTTCTGATTTCCATTCTCCATGGAGCAAAGTCTGCTCCACACACTCAGCAGTGCTGCCGATCGCGACGTTGCTCCCGATTATCGAGATCGTTCGCAGGAAGGTGGTCAGGGGACCTTCTGGTCCGGTGCAACAGATTTTGGCAGCGGTTCTGTCGTTCCAGCTTCGCTGCAAATATTGCGATACGCGCTTGCCGCCGCTGAATTGGCGGGGCCATCGACGACGTATGCATCATCTTCCTTCACGAGATACAGAAACGGCCTGTCTCCGGTATCTTCGCCCGACACCTTTTTTCCTTTGACGCGGCCGCAAATGGTGTCGACGGATTTTCCGAGCGTATTTTTGCGGATGGCCCGTTTCATCTCACCGAACTCGGCAGACGTCGGGTCCTCCAATTTCGCAGCAACCGTGACCTTCGCCTTGATGATTGCAGGATCGAACGTCTCAGCGGGCCGACCTGATGCCGGGGCCTCGACTTTCGCTTCGGTCACGGCGGGCTTCGTCTTTTTCGCAGCGAGATGGGGTCCTTCGCGGACGTGGGAAGTCGACGGCTCTTCCGCTTTCGCCGCGATGGTCGACGTAACTCTTGTTGTCGCGGAATTGGTCCTAGATGACGCTGACGTCGGTTCAATCGGCCGACTGGCCGTCTTGTTGAGACAGCCGTCCGCGCATGCGTCCATGCTCGTTAGCGGCGGTAAAGGGCAGCTACAGCCAACCAGGGTCGCAGCCAGAACACCAATGAGAAGCGTTCTCATGCTAATCCCTCATAAGGGGCCTGAGTTTCGCCCGCATTTCTTGCGGCGATCTGTAATGTTGCGCTGATCGTCTATCATTTGCGCAAAAGTATTAACTGCTTGTTAAACGCCCGGCCTTTCGCCGCGGCGGGCTTTGCATGGTTAATGCCGACGCATTTCCCTGCATCGGTCGCGCTGTTGTATCGATCGGATTTCGAAGTAGATATTGTTCGGTATCGTTCCTGCGAACGCAGGGACCCATAACCACGAGTGTACGTGGTTATGCCGCGCTGAAGCTCCAGCGTGCTCCAACTATTTTCAACGGTGGTTGTGATTCCGGCGCCGCGCCGGGACGACAGCGTGGTTGAGGCCGCCGCCTATTTCCTTTGCTGCCACTGCATGAATTTTTCAAGCAGAGCTTGGGATTTTTCGGGCCCTTCTTTGGCCGTTCCAGCGGAGGCCGGTTCAGAAACTGCATGTTCCGGGTTTTCGCTTCCTTGTATCTTTTGAAACTGCTTGAAGCCTTGAAGCAGTGCTTGGGAGTCCTCGGACGTCACTTGAGCCGGCGTAGCCGACGCAGGAGTCGAAATAGAAACGGCGAGCTCCGAGGGATCACTTTTTGGTTTTGGAAACACGTTAAACAAAACGAGCGCCAAGATCACGATGACACCGATCGCTGCGGCACCGGCAGTGGCCAGTAGTACGCGTGGCGGACGGCGTTCGTAAACGAATTGGGACTCCAGCGGACGGGTGAATTTGGCGAAGGCTTCCTCGCGCATCTCATCAAAACGAGACAGAGGGGCAGTCGGAGGCAAATGATCTGATCTCGTCTGCGGTGTCGCGTTGGATCGTGGGTCCGCCTTGCTGCGCGCCGAGCGCGGTGCGTAGCACAGCGGATCTTCCGGACTATTGCGGTTGGGATGGTCGTTCGCGCTGGTGAAACCCATTTGCGCTACTCCTCACAATGTCAGATCATCGCATCGGAATAGTTTTGCCACTCCGGCCTTTTGGTGTGGGTGGGAAGGCCGCGGGCATTCGCGCCCTGCGGCCAGCCGGGTAAAACTTCGATCCGCCGTCCCCCGGCCTCAAGAGACTGATCCAAATCGGGATGCGTGTGGAGTCAGATGTCCTGTTCCGCCTGAGAAACAATGAAGCTGTTGCCGTCCTGCGACAACGCAGGCGGCCTTCGGCCGCGGACCGGTTCGCTTAAAGCCTCCGACGCTTCGCATTGAAGGGCCGCCTCAATTAGCGACCTCGTTCCTTTCAAGCAAACACAGGTATATCGTATATCGTATATCGGCTGCCGGCAGTTCAGCAGACACAGCGCGATGCCCTGAATGATACGTCGGCGATTGCGGAAGTGTCCGCCCTATCGCCGGGGCTGCATTTCGACCAAATTTAGTTCTACCGGATAACAATGTTGGCCCTGACGTAAAACGAAGGCGTAACCTGTGCCCTTTAGTGGCCGGCAGGGGAGACGGGGTCATGACCGACCTTGAAGTCAAACTGGAAGGATTTGAGACCCTCGCTACCGAATGCGATTTGATTGGTAAGCTGGCGACGGATAAAGCGAAACGCGAATTATACTTGCGCCTCGGCCTGCATTATCGCGAGTTGGCTGACGCCATGCGAAAAGTGATTGCGATCAAGGCCGCCGCGTAGGCCGTAATTTTGGAAACGTAAATAGTCACGCGTCGTGTTGACTAGCGGCCGCTATAGACCGGCTGCCGTCGCTCGATCCACGCATTGATGCCCTCGCCGAGATCGCTGGTCGGCGTCATCGCGGCGAACTGCTCGCTCTCGACCTGCAACCCTTCGCCGATGCTCATGTTCAATCCGCGGGTGACCGCCGTAATGATGCTGCCGATCGCAAGCGGCGAATGCCTGACGATGCGGCCCGCCAGTTCGCGGGCGGTTGGCAGCAGCGCGTCATGGGGCACGACCATGTTGATGAGTCCGATCTCCACTGCCCGCGCCGGGCTGAAGGGATCGCCCGTCAGCAACAGTTCCAGCGCGCGCTTGCGGCCGACGAGGCGCGGCAGCCGCTGGGTTCCGCCGAAGGTCGGCGGCATGCCGAGATTGATTTCCGGCTTGGCGAAACGCGCGTCCTCGCTGGCGATCGCCAGATGAACGGCCTCGGTGATCTCGCATCCGCCGCCGAACGCCAATCCGTTGACTGCCGCGATCACCGGCTTCCTGAACGCTTCGAGCCGCGCGGTCATGGCCTGTCCGCGCCGGACGAAGTCGCGCACCGCCGCATTCGAACCCCGGCGCACGCTCACCGAGAACTCGTGGATGTCGGCGCCTGCGGAAAAAGCGCGCTCGCCCGCGCCGGTCAGGATCACGGCGCGCGCACCGGCGTCGGTCTCGATCGCATCCAGCGCCGCCATCAGGCGGTCGATCAGATCGTAACTCAGGGCATTGAGCTTGTCGGGACGGTTGAGCGTGATCAGCGCGATGCCGTCGTCGATTTCGAGCAGCAGGGGATCGGACATCAGTTTCTCCGGAAGTGTCGATGGCTGTGCGGCACCCTAGGAGCTTGGTCGCATTGTGTATATTCACTGGTCGGTATACGTACGCCGCATGGCACGATCCGGCACCCCGACGCGTGACCGCATCATTTCGGCGGCGAGCGCGCTGTTCTATAACGACGGCATCCGCGGCGTCAGCGTCGATGCGGTGGCGGCGAAGGCCGGCGTCACCAAGCGCACGCTGTATTATCATTTCAGAAGCAAGGACGATCTCGTCGCGGCGTATCTCGCCGCCCGCGATCAGCCCAACCTCGCGCTGTTCAAGCAATGGTTTGCCGAGGCCAACGACGGATTGCCGGCACAGGTCGAACGCATCTTCCGCAATCTCGCCCGCTCGGCGCGGCATCCGAAGTGGAAGGGCTGCGGATTTTTGCGCACGTCGGCCGAACTCGCCAACATGCCCGGACATCCCGCCATGAAGATCGGCGCCGCGCACAAGAAGAAGTTCGAGGAATGGCTGCGTGCGACCTTGCCGCCGCCGGCATCGCACAGGCCTCACAGCTCTCCCGTCAAATCCTGTTGCTGCTGGACGGCTCATTCGCTGTCGTGCTGCTGCACCGCGATCCCTCCTACATGGAGACGGCCGGCCAGGCAGCGCGCGCGTTGACCAAGGCTGCGCTACCATCGCACGCAAAGCCGCAGTCGCGGCGAGCGCAGTAGTCCGTCATTGCGAGCGAAGCGAAGCAATCCATGCTTCCGCTTGCGGCGCGATGGATTGCTTCGTCGCTTCGCTCCTCGCAATGACGATCAGAGCGAGCGGCGTTTAAGCCCGCCACGCTCGCGCAGCATCGCCGTCACCGCGTTCAGGTCCGGCACGACGGCGGCGCATCTCGCGCGCGATTCTTCCGTCGGCGTCACCATGTCGGGCACCATGATGGTGATAGCGCCGGCGGCGAGGGCGGCCATCACGCCGTGGTTGGAATCTTCTATCGCCACGCAAGTTTCCGGCTTCAGGCCGAAGCGCGCTGCGGCCAGCAGATAGAGGTCGGGGCTCGGTTTGCCGCGGGCGACATCGTCGCCGGTCAGGATGGTTTCGAAGCGGTGGCGGATGCCGGCCAGCGTCAGATGCGCCTCAGTGGTGCGCTGCGACGAGGAGGTGACGATCGCCATCGGACATCCGGCCGCCTGCAGCGCGTCCAGCAATTCGACCGCGCCGTGTTTCAGCGGCAGGCCTGCGCTGAGAATTTCATCGCGGTTGGTGATGAAGGCCTTGCTGACGTCCGCGAGCGGAAAGCGTTCCCCGTAGCGCGCGTGCAGCATGGCCTCGCATTCCGGCCCGGGAAGGCCGACCATCGCCCGGCACAGCGTCACGGTGTCGTCGGTGTAGCCATGCGCGCTCAGCGCTGCGACCAGGCTGTCGAAATAGACCCGCTCGGTATCGAGCAGCGTGCCGTCCATGTCGAGCAGGACGGCACCGATGTTCCATTGGCCGGTCACGCTGAAGCCTTGGCCGCAGCGCGCGCGGCCTTTCGCAGGCAGTCCGGGCATAGGCAATCGCCGCCGTCCACCGGCATCGGCAGGCGGAAGGCCTCCTCACTGCACCAGCATGGACCCGTCGGGCTGCAGCTGAACTCTGTGCCGCAGCCAGCGCACACAAGGTGGCGCGACGGCTGATTTTCTGACCGATTTGTCATGAGCAGGGCGGCATCCCCAGTGCGGAACTAATCTCGGGTTCACAGCGAAGCGCGTTATATTCGGCGGGCAATTATACGCCCGCGAAAGATCCAAGGGAAATCCGATGAACATTTGTGGTTATGGGTACCTGCGTTCGCAGGGACGACGCCGAACCAGCCTTATTTCGTAATCCCGTCGATCTCCGCCAGCTCCTCGGCGCTCAGTGCCCAGCCGATGGCTTTCACATTCTGCTCGACCTGTTCGACACGGGTGGCGCCGGCGATGACGCTCGCGACTTGCGAGCCAGGAGAAGGCGAGTTCTAGCATGGCGTGGCCGCGGGCTTGCGCGAATGCCTGCAGTTTCTCGACGATGCCGGGTAGCGTAGCGATCCTTCAAGGCGGGCGCCTTGGCGAAGCGCGTGTCGGCGGGCGCGACGGCGCCGCGCTGGTATTTGCCGGTGAGCAGTCCGCTCGCCAGCGGGAAGAACGGCAGCAGGCCGAGCTTGTATTCCTGCGCGGCAGGCAAGATATACTTCTCGATGTCGCGCACCACGAGGCTGTACTCGTCCTGGCAGGAATCGAAACGATTGACGTTCATCTGCCGCGCCATCATTTCGGCTGCGGCAATGCGCCAGGCCGGAAAATTCGAATTGCCGATGTAGCGGACCTTGCCCTGGCGAATGAGATCGTCGAGCGCGCGTAGCGTTTCTTCCATCGGCGTCAGCGGGTCGTAGTCATGCTGCTGGTAAAGATCAATGTAGTCGGTCTTCAGCCGCGTCAGGCTGGCCTCGACCGCGGACATGATGTAGCGGCGCGAGGCGCCCTGCTTGGTACCATCGGTCCCATCGGCTTGGAGTATTTCGTCGCCAGCACGATGTCCTTGCGGCGGTCGCCGAGCACGGTGCCGAGCACGGTTTCGAGCCGCCCATGCCCGCATAGATGTCGGCGGTGTCGAACAGGGTGATGCCGAGGTCGATCGCCTTGTGGATCACCTTGCGCGAGGTCTCGAGGTCAGTGCGCTGGCCGAAATTGTTGCAACCGAGGCCGACGGCGGAAACGCGCAGGCCGGAGCCGCCGAGATTGCGAATTTGCATGGATCGATCCTGTGGGAAAAGCGCGCGAGGAGGCCGCATTTTGGCCTCCGTGCCGTCGACCCGCACGGTGCGCGACATCAGCGGCATCAAGGGCTTGGCAGGTATGCGCCACAAAAAAAAAGTGCGGCCCCAGTCAGACGCGGCGACTGACGGGGACCGCTTGGGGCGCGTGATCCGAGACGGGGGTCTGACCAGACGCGGGCAGAGGCTAGCCGAGCTATGTTACGCCCCGGTGACACCTTTATTACCCACAGGGCGGCCCGTTCGGACTCTGCGTTTCAGAAAAGCTTGCGGTAGACGACGAAGCCGGAGCGCTCCGCCACCTTGTCGTAGAGCTGCATCGCGGTGTGGTTGGTTTCGTGCGTCAGCCAATAGACGCGCGATGCGCCTGCGAGCTTCGCTTGTTCGTACACACCATTGATGAGGGCGCGGCCGACGCCTTTGCCGCGCGCGCCCACGCTGGTGAAGAGATCCTGCAGATAGCAGTTCGGTTCGATCGACGTCGTGCTGCGGTGAAACAGATAGTGCGTCAGCCCGAGCAGCTCGCCGCCGCTCTCGGCGACCAGCGCATGCACTGGCTCATACCCATCGAAGAAGCGCGACCATGTCATCGCCGTGATCTCGGGTGCAAGCGCCGTCGCGCCGGACCGGCCGTAAAACGCATTGTAGCCGTCCCACAGCGGAAGCCATTGCCGGTAGTCTTCTCGGGTGACGAAACGGATGGTGAGATCGCCGGACATCGAGTGATTCCATCTGGGTGGAGGAGCAGCGTCGCGGGCGCGCGCTGGCGGGAAGGCCTGCAAGGTTTACAGGTGCGGCGGGGAGGGATCAATCTTGCCGGCAGCGTGTATCCAAGTAGCATGCGTCGTCCGCCGCTATTCATCGGCCGCTTCTATTCGGCCGCGCGCAGGTGCCGGGTCAGGCTGCGATAGCCGCCGCGCAGCGAGCGGTAGTAGTCGGCGCTGCCGGGATCATCGGTGTGCCGAACGAGATCGGTGACCGGTGTATAGCTCAGCATGCGTCCGCCATCGGGCAGCGCCGTGCAGCTGAAGAGCAGCACCTGTCCGTCGGCGAGATTGATGTTGATCGGCGTGGAGTCGCCGGCCCGCATCATCTCTGTGCGCCGCGCGATGAAGGCGCTCAATTCGTCCTCGGGCAGTTCCCAGGCGCCGGTGTCACGGCCGTGGTACATTAAAGCGATAAAGGGCGGCTTGCTGTCCGCCTGTTCGTCGGACAGCGCGAAATAGTCGCGGAAGGCGCGGTTGATGAATTCCGCGCGGGTATCGCGATCGAGCAGCACGATGCCGATCTCGACCTGGTTGAGCGCGGCCGCCAGCCGAACCGCGGTGGCATGGTGCTTCTGCTCCCATGCGAACGCATCGACCCATTTTTTCCGCAACAGGCCGGTAATGAGGGCGGTTCCTCCCGCGGTCGCTGCCAGCAGCAGCATGCGCGCCAGGTCCGACATGTCGTAGCCGGGCACCGCGCGATGGTTGAGAAAGAACAGCGCCGAAGACGCTACTGCAATGACGGCGCTGATCATGCCGGAGGCGATGCCGCTGATGGAGCTTGCGAGGGCGACGATGCAGACGAACAGCGGCGCGGGATTGGGGACGGCAACGAAATGTCGATCGACAAGGAAGGCGATCAACGCCGTCGCTGTCGTGAGAGCTGGACCGGAAGCTGCGCGCCAGTTTGACTGCATGCTGTGCTCGTTGTCCGCCGACAATAAGGGCAGCCAGTTTGCCCGAACGCTTTGATCGTGGCGGGATTTCTATTGCTATTCTTAATATGAACTTGCCCGGATGCGCCCGGCTTTCGCGTTTTTGAAATCAAATGATATCGAAGCGATGGAACCGGGTTCTGCGCGCTCAGTTGGCGCACGCCATTTACAAGAGGATTTCGATGCCCACTCTCTCCTCCACGCTGCTGCCGATCCTGATGCTGTTTGCCTCCAACGTCTTCATGACCTTTGCCTGGTACGGCCATCTCAAATTCAAAAGGAAAGCGCGCTCCCGCTCGTCGTCGTTGCGAGCTGGGGGATCGCCTTCTTTGAATACTGGCTGGCGGTGCCGGCCAACCGCTGGGGCAGCGCGGTATATTCGGCCGCACAGCTCAAGACCATGCAGGAGGTAATCACGCTGGTGGTGTTCGCCGGATTCTCGGTGCTGTACCTGAAGGAGCCGCTGGGCTGGAATCACGCGCTGGGTTTTGCCTGTATCGCCTTCGGCGCGTTCTTGATTTTTCACAGATGGACGTGAACCGCCAATGCCCGATGATGACGCGCTCACGCATGCGTCCTCATTTTGCAGCCGGTGCCACCCGCAAGATGCGTCCTGCCGAACTGTCGGTCAGCAACCAAAGCGCCCCGTCGGGTCCCTGACGGACGTCCCTGATCCGCTCATTCAGGTTCTGCAGCAGGCGTTCCTCTGATGTCACCGCGTTTCCATTCAGCGTCAGCCGCACCAGCATCGAGCCGCGCAGCGCGCCGGTGAACAGGCTGCCGGACCATTTCGGAAACAGTTTTCCAGTATAGAAGGCCATGCCTGACGGTGCGATCGACGGCACCCAATATTTGACCGGCTGCTCCATGCCGTCCCTGGCCGTGCTGTCGTGGATCTTCGCGCCGGAGTAATCGATGCCGTAGCCGATCACCGGCCAGCCGTAATTCTTGCCTTTGCCGACGATGTTGACCTCGTCGCCGCCACGCGGGCCGTGCTCGATCTCCCAGAGCTCGCCGGACGCCGGATTGATGCCAAGCGCCTGCACGTTGCGATGTCCATAACTCCAGATTTCCGGTTTGGCGTCGGCGCGGCCGGCGAACGGGTTGCCTGATGGCACAGATCCATCGGGCGTAATCCGGATCAGCTTGCCCAGATGGTTGCCGAGATTCTGCGCCTGGTCGCGGTAGGTGAAATGATCACCCAATGCCACGAACAAATTGCCATCCTCGGCCTGCGCGATGCGGCAGCCAAAGTGGTTGCCTGACGATAGTGGTCCTTGCTGGCGGAAGATGATCTTGACGTCGTCAAGGCGGCCGTTGCCGTCGTTCAGTTTCGCGCGCGCGGTCGTGGTGCGCCCGCCGCCCTCGGTTCGTTCGGCGAAGCAGAAATAGATGGTCCTGTTCTGCGCAAAGGATTTGTCGATGACGACGTCGTGCAGGCCGCCCTGGCCCGAAGCCCAGACGTCGGGCACGCCCTTCAGCGGCGGCGAGATCTGTCCCTCCGCCGTGACGATGCGCATGCGGCCCGGCCGCTCGGTCACCAGCATTTTTCCGTCAGGCAAGAACGCCAGCGCCCATGGGTTGGAGAGGCCCCTTGCGATGGTTCGAACCCTCGAGCTCGCCCGCCGACGACCCGAACACCTGCTCTTCGCCGCGCGTTCCGGTAGCGATCAGGAACGAGACCGCAAGCAGGATCGCGACCGTTAGCGTGACGGTTACAAGACCGACAGGTGTTTTCATCCTGGTCCATTCGCGATGCTGATCATCGCGCGTTGCTTCGGCTAATGATGCAAATAAAAAACGCAGGAATTATCCGGGAATCGGCATCGCCAGGGTGGCCTTGATCGACAGCACCGTCAGCGTGACCACGAGGCACAGCGACAGCGTGCCGATCGCGAGCGAAGTGGCGATGGCGCCGGTCAACCGGGAAGAAGCAACGGGTGCAGGGCGGCTGTCGAAGCCCGCCGTGCCGGGCGACCGTATCATGGTCCGAATCCTTCAAGCCGCGGACGAATCACCCACGGTACGAGGGAATTTCGACGTGATCGCAGGCAACATTGCGGCGGGCAAGCATGGAAAGCGGCGAAATCACGGCAAAGGTTAACGTTATGCCCGTTATTATTAACCTTTGGCGACGTTCTCGCGCGAAAGTGAGCGTGCCGGTCCCCGGGGGTGACGGCGGTCAAGCCCCGGCGGCTATGCGCGCCGGGTCGTCGATTTCGGCCCCGGGCTGCCAGTCCATGGTGACGAAACCCGGGATCTGTTCGACCCGCCGCAGCCAGGCGCGGATGGCGGGGAAGGTTGCCAAATCGTAGTCGCAGCGGTCGGCGACATGGGTGTAGCCATACAGCGCGATGTCCGCGACCGTGAGCTGGCCGGCGGCAAAATAGGCGCGGGTCTTGAGGTGGTTTTCCATCACCTGGAGCGCCGCATAGCCGCGCTCCATCCAGTCCTCCAGGGCATGCGTCTGCAGGTCACGGCCGCCCTTGACCAGCGACAGCCAGAAATAGGCGGCGCCGATATTGGGTTCCAAAGCGTGCTGTTCGAAGAACATCCATTGCAGCGCTTCGGCGCGCTCAACCCGCGATTCCGGCGCCAGCGAGGTGCCGCCGCAAACATACCAGAGGATGGCGTTGGACTCGGCGAGATAGCGCCCCTCTGCAACTTCCAGGAGCGGCACCTGTCCGCTGGGATTCTTCGCCAGAAAATCGGGGTGCGGCTTTCGCCGCTCAGAATGTCGACTTCGATCGCCTGATACGGCGCGTTGAGCAGCGCCAGCGCAAGGCGGACCTTGTAACTGTTGCCGGAGCGCTGCATCGAATAGAGCTTGTACATGGATCTTCTGGAATTTCACTCGGTCGAGGGAAGCACGCACGCGGCGGACGGAAGCGCCAGGCTTTCGCGCCGCAACGCGGTTAAACAATGATGCCGATATCAATGCGTCGCAAGACCCGCGGAATGGAAAAAGTCCAAAACCTCTACCGCACTGCACGCGCGCAGAATAATTCTGTCAACACATCGGAACAATTAAGATCACGCTTGCGCGACGCGGTGCGCGCCAACTGCGTGGCTCGCGCGATCGAGCGCCGCTCGCCGCAAGACGAAAGCATAGAAGGCCAGCACCACGAGCAGCCCGAGTGGTATGTAAGTGGCGCCGGCGACGCTGCGCGACAACAGCGGCGCGATCCAGACAAGCGCGAGCAGGCTGATCTCATAGTCGCCGAAGCGCGCATCCGATCTCGCCGCGACGAAGAAGGCGAGCGCTGGCGCGAGCAGCATCAGGTCGTAGTCGAGAATGTGCGGGGAGGCGAGCGCGGTGGCGGTGATCAAGAGCGCCGCCTTGATGGTATGATGGCGGCTTGCATGCCAGACCCACGCGGCAGTGACGATCGTGAGCACGGACACTGCTGTCTGCGCCACGTAGCCAGGCGTCACACCGCCGCCCCACAGCCTGATCGCGGCAAACGCGCTCTGCAGTTTCTCGAAGCCGACATTGCCTTCTTCCAGCAGCAGCTTGCGCGAGGTCTCGGTGGAAGCGAGGAACACCGTCCAAACATCGACCCCGAACAAGGCTGCGGACGCGCCGATGACAACGATCACGGTGAGGCCCGCGGAAAAAGCGTGCGCCACTGTCTGCCGGCCATCAGCGCGAAGGGGATCACGAGCCCGAATTGCGGCTTGTAGGACAGAAGGCCAAACAGCACGCCTGCGATAACCGGTCGTCGCGGCAGCGCGACCAGTGCCGCGCCCAGCAAGGCGGCGCTCAAAAAGCCGTTCTGCCCGTGGCCGAGGTTGATGAAGACGGCGGGGAAAGCGGCGGCCACCGGCAGCCACAATCGGCCGATCACGCCGTGCTCCTGCCGCGCTGGCTGCAGGATCGCGCCGATCACCGCCAGATAGAACGCGAGCGAAAGACCCTGCCATGCGGCGAGCGCCAGCGCGTAGGGCAAAAGCGCCAGCGGCGCGGCGAGGAGGAAGAAGTTCGGCGGATAGAACCAGCTGTAGAATGGCGTGTCGGGCCCGAACAATTGTCGCTCGCGGGCATGATGCAGGGCCATGTTGTAGGCGTCCGCCGCATGTCCCTCCAGCGCCAGCGCGCCGGCGGTATAGAAGCTCGAGAAATCGGTGCCGATCGGCTTGCCGTTGCGATCGACCAGGTCGTGCGACAGCGCGATCCAGCCGACGACGGCCAGGCCGGCGAAGGTGAGCAGGATCTGGCAGTAGGCGCGGGCGCGCGCCGCGGTCAGCCATTCGCCGGTTCGCAACCCTTGCCAGATATGAGTCATTTCACCGCGGAATTTTTCCAAATATTGCGCCGTATTGCTCCGACCGTACCGAGCCCGCTTTAACGTTCCCTAAAGTTTGGCCTTAATCCGGCCAAGCTTCTTGCGATGCAGCGCGCAGCGTCTTAGGGTGCGCCGATCCCATCAGAAAGAGTCGTGGAATCAAGAGTTCACGACGTTTGCCAGGAGATGATGATGCCCTTCCTGTCCGCCTCGCTCGCCCGTGTGAAGCCGTCCGCGACGATCGCGGTCACGGATAAAGCACGCGCGCTGAAAGCGGCGGGCCGCAACGTCATCGGCCTTGGCGCTGGTGAGCCGGACTTCGACACGCCCGCCAACATCAAACTGGCGGCGATCCGCGCCATCGAGGCCGGCAAGACCAAGTACACAGATGTCGGCGGCATTCCCGAGCTGAAGGAGGCGATATCAGCCAAGTTCCAGCGCGAGAACGGCCTGACCTACAAGCCGAACCAGATCATCGTCGGCACCGGCGGCAAGCAGGTGCTCTATAACGCGCTGATGGCGACCCTCAATCCCGGCGATGAGGTGATCATCCCGGCGCCGTACTGGGTGAGCTATCCGGAAATGGTGGCGCTGGCCGGCGGCGAAACCGTGCCCGTGGTCTGCACCGCGGCGAATGGTTTCAAGCTGAAGCCCGAAGACCTGGAAAAGGCGATCACGCCGAAGACCAAATGGATCATCCTGTGCTCGCCGTCGAACCCGACCGGCGCTGCGTACACGCGCGCTGAACTGAAGGCGATCACCGACGTGCTGGTGAAGCATCCGCATGTCTGGGTGATGACCGACGACATGTACGAGCACCTGGTCTATGACGACTTCGTGTTCGCAACGCCGGCGCAGGTCGAACCGAAATTGTATGAGCGCACGCTGACGGTGAACGGCGTGTCGAAAGCCTATTGCATGACCGGCTGGCGCATCGGCTATGCCGGCGGCCCCGCCGACCTGATCAAGGCGATGGCGACGATCCAGTCGCAATCGACCTCGAACCCGTCGTCGATCGCACAGTGGGCCTCGGTCGAGGCGCTCAACGGTCCGCAGGATTTCATCCCTGTTCATAACAAGGTGTTCAAGGAGCGCCGCGACCTCGTGGTGTCGATGCTCAACCAGGCCAAGGGCATCGAATGCCCGCGACCCGAGGGCGCCTTCTACGTCTATCCGTCCTGCGCCGGCACCATCGGCAAGGCCTCGCCAAGCGGCAAGGTGATCGCTAACGACGAGGATTTCGTTACCGAGCTCTTGGAGAGCGAAGGCGTCGCTGTCGTGCAGGGTTCCGCGTTCGGGCTTGGACCGGCGTTCCGGATTTCCTACGCGACCAAAACCTCCGATCTCGAGGACGCCTGCAAACGCATTCAGCGCTTTTGCGGCAATTTGCGATAGTCAAATCACATCGCGCGTGAACGCTGCGCGCTGTTTTGACGACTTCTTGAGGAAGCGCCATGTTTCGGACACGGCGCTTCCCTCTTGTCCGCCCGCTAAATTGATCCATCATGCGGAGATCAGGACAGATGCGTTTCCCGACATTGACTATCGCCACGCTGGCGCTTCTTGCGCCGATCGCGAGCGCCAACGCGGCACCGCCGGTTCGCGCCGGCATCCTGCAATGCCAGGGTGGCCAGAATGTCGGCTTCGTCGTCGGCTCGGTGACGAGCCTCGAATGCGTGTTCCGCAGCGAAGGCTGCCGGCCTGAACCCTACATCGCCAAGGTGCAGCGCATCGGTCTCGATCTCGGCGTTACCGGGCAGACCCAGCTTTCCTGGGCCGTCAATGCGCCGAGCAGCCGGCTCGGGCGCGGCGAACTCGCCGGCAGCTATGGCGGGGTTGGCGCCAATGCGTCGATCGGCGTCGGCGGTGGCGGCAACTTCCTGGTTGGCGGTCCGGCCAACGCTTACGCGCTGCAACCGCTCAGCGTGCAAGGCCAGACCGGGCTGAACGTCGCCGCCGGTATCGCGGGCATCGAGCTGCAGCCGTTCCGCGGCTACGGTCCGCGCCGGCACGCGCGGCATCGCCATCGCGGTTGAGATTGGCCAGCGTCTCTTAGGAAGAGGCCCGCGCAAGCGGGCCTCTTTTTTGATTCAACATCATTCCGGGGCGCGCGAAGCGTGAACCCGGAATCTCGAGATTCCGGGTTCGATGCTACGCATCGCCCCGGAATGACGCTTAAGGCCCCCGGCAAATCTGGCACGGCTCGTGATGTTGTGGCATAGAACGAAGCGCGCCGCGGACACGGCGCGAATTATTGATTTTCTGCTCGCATCACAGCTTTTCAGCCGGAGATTTCTTCATGCGTCGTTCTTTCATTCTTGCCGGTGCCGCGCTTGCCATTCTGGCCGCTTCCGTCAGCGGTGCGAGCGCGCAGCAGGTGCAGCGCGTACAGGTCGGCGTGCTGGAGTGCCGCGGCGGCGCCAGCGTCGGTTTTATCGTCGGTTCCGTGACCCATCTCGGCTGCGTGCTGCGCGCCGAGGGCATGCCGGAAGATCGCTACGTCGCCACCATCCGCAAGGTCGGGCTCGATCTCGGGATCACCCAGGAATCGGCGCTGGCCTGGGGCGTGTTCGCGCCGGTGGCGCGGCTCGGGCCGGGCGATCTCTCCGGCGACTATGTCGGTGCACAAGGCAGCGCGACATTCGGCGTCGGCGTCGGCGGCAACGTGCTGGTCGGCGGCTCCGCGAATTCCATCGCGCTGCAGCCGCTCAGCGTGCAGGGTCAGGTGGGCGTCAGCATTGCTGCCGGATTGGAAAGCCTGGAACTCCGGCCGGGGCGGTGATTTTCGTCGTCCTCCCTCGTCAGGAGCGATAGCGACGAAGCAATCCAGACTTGGTAACGCGGCGAGATTATGGATTGCTTCGCTTCGCTCGCAATGACGGGATAGTTTAATGTTGCATCACATCGCAGCGCAGCGACGTTTTCCTGCTTGCCAAAATCACAGGACGGGCGGAGCATCTGATCCGCCGACCCAATCACGGGCCGAGCTCCAAACAAGGAGGCGGCAATGGGACAAGACGTCAGAAGTCCCCATGGTCCACGGTGCATTGCACTGGTGGGCCCCTTCCAAAGCGGTAAAACCACACTTCTAGAAGCCATATTGGCGCGAACGGGCGCCATCAAAATGCCGGCAGCGTCGATGCCGGAACCTCGGTCGGCGATTCCAGCCCGGAGGCGCGGCACCACAAGATGGGCGTGGGCCTCTCCGCCGCCACGACCAGTTTCATGGGCGACAGTTACACCTTTATCGATTGTCCCGGCTCGATCGAATTCGCGCATGACATGCGCGCCGCGCTTCCCGCGGTCGATGCTGCGGTGCTGGTCTGCGAGGCGGATGAGAAGAAGCTGCCGCAACTGCAGATCATCCTGCGCGAGCTGGAAGATTTGGGCATTCCCCGTTTTCTGTTTCTGAACAAGATCGACCGCGCCAACAAGCGCATCCGCGAGACGCTGGCGACCCTGCAGCCGGCTTCGCGCGTGCCGCTGGTGCTGCGGCAGATTCCGATCTGGAACGGCGAACTGATCGAAGGCTTCGTCGATCTCGCACTGGAGCGCGCCTTCGTCTATCGCGAACACAAGCCTTCCGAAGTCGTGGCGCTGGAAGGCGGCAATCTCGACCGCGAGAAGGAAGCGCGCTTCTCGATGCTGGAAAAGCTCGCCGACCATGACGACGCGCTGATGGAGCAGTTGCTGGAGGACATCCAGCCGCCGCGCGACGCCGTGTTCGACGATCTCGCCCGCGAATTGCGCGAGGGCCTGATCTGTCCGGTGCTGCTCGGTTCGGCGGCGCGCGAGAACGGCGTGCTGCGGCTGATGAAGGCGCTGCGGCATGAAGCGCCCGGCGTGAGCGAGACGGCGAAGCGCCTCGGCGCATCGTCGCAGAAAGACGCGCTGGCCTATGTGTTCAAGACCATGCATTTGCAGCACGGCGGCAAGCTATCGCTGGCCCGGCTGCTCGCCGGCCACCTCGACGACGGCGCGACGCTGCAATCCTCCTCCGGCGAAGCCGGGCGGGTTTCCGGCATCCTCGCGGTCAACGGCGCGCACGATACCAAGCGGGCGACGGCGGAAGCTGGCGAAACGATCGCGCTCGGCAAGCTCGACGCGATCAAGACCGGTGACACGTTGTCGAGCGGCAAGACCGCACCACCGGCGCTAGCGCGCGTCGAGCCGACGCCACCGGTGCTGGCGATGTCGCTTGCGGCGACCGATCGTAAGGACGACGTCAAGCTCGGCCAGGCGCTGTTTCGGCTGAACGAGGAGGATCCGTCGCTGACGATGATCCACAACCCGCAGACCCACGACATCGTGCTATGGGGGCAGGGCGAGATGCATCTTCGCGTCGCGCTGGAGCGGCTCAAGGACCGCTTCGGCGTCAACGCCAAATCGCAACCGCCCGCCATCGGCTATCAGGAGACCATCCGCAAATCCATCACCCAGCGCGGCCGCCACAAGAAGCAATCCGGCGGCCATGGCCAGTTCGGCGACGTGGTGCTGGAGATCAAGCCGATGACGCGCGGCTCGGGCTTCGAATTCCACGAAAAGGTCGTCGGCGGCGCGGTGCCGCGCAACTACATCGGTGCGGTGGAAGAGGGCGTGGTCGACGGGCTGGCGCGCGGCCCGCTCGGCTTCCCCGTCATCGACCTTCAGGTCACGCTGATCGACGGCTCGTATCACAGCGTGGACTCCTCGGATCTCGCCTTCCGCACCGCGGCGCGGATCGGCATGAGCGAGGCGCTGCCGCAGTGCCAGCCGGTGCTGCTGGAGCCGATCCACATGGTGGAGATCGTCTGTCCGACCGAGGCGACGGCGAAGATCAACGCCATCCTCTCGGCGCGACGCGGCCAGATCCTGGGCTTCGACACCCGCGAGAACTGGCCCGGATGGGATTGCGTCCGCGCCACGATGCCAGAAGCCGAGATCGGCGACCTCATCGTGGAGCTGCGGTCGGCAACCGCCGGCGCCGGCGGTTTCACGAGGGCGTTCGACCGCATGGCCGAAGTCACCGGCCGCGCCGCCGACCAGATCATCGCGGCGCATCGCGTGGCGGCGTGACCATCCGGCAGGATTGTCGCGGCCTGGTCGGCCGCGGCGGCTCGCGCCCGGCTTGACACACCTCCAGGAAGATAAATTGATCGTCGTGGCCGGGTTGATCCCGGCCATCGACGTCTTTGAGGAGGTTGTTGTCGTGACCAAACCCCGCGCCGCCTGTCTGATCGGATGGCCGGCCGCGCATTCGCGCTCGCCGCTGATTCATCATTACTGGCTGCGCACGCTTGGCATCGAAGGCGGCTATGTCATCGAGGCGGTGCCACCCGACGAGTTCAAGGATTTTTTGTTTCGGCTGTCGCTCCGTGGCTTCGTCGGCGCCAACGTCACCATTCCGCACAAGGAGCGTGCGCTGGCGCTGTCGAAGCCGGATGACCGCGCCCGTGCCGTTGGGGCCGCCAATACGCTGTGGTATGCAGACGGCGAGCTGTGCTCGACCAATACTGACGTCGAGGGCTTCATCAACAATCTCGACGCCTGCGCGAGCGGCTGGGACAAGTGCGAGGATGCGCTGGTGCTGGGCGCCGGCGGTTCGGCGCGCGGTGGTGTCCGGTTTGCTGGAACGCGGCATCAAGCGCGTGCATCTCGCCAACCGCACTATCGAGCGCACCCGTGCGCTGTCAGATCAATTCGGCGCGCGCGTTCTGCCCGTCGCGTGGGATACCATCCCAGACCTGCTGCCGCGCGCCGGGCTGCTGGTAAACACGACATCGCTCGGCATGCACGGCCAGCCCGCGCTCGAACTCGACGTCGGCCTGCTGCCGTCACACGCCGTCGTCGCCGATCTCGTTTATGTGCCGCTGCAGACGCCACTGCTCGCCGCTGCGCATGCACGCGGATTGAAGACGGCCGATGGGCTCGGCATGCTGTTGCACCAGGCGGTGCGCGGGTTCGAATTGTGGTTCGGGCAGCGTCCCGAGGTGACATCGGAGCTGCGTGCGCTCGTCGAGGCCGATCTCACGAATTCATGATCGACTGATCGCGGGATTTTGAGCCGGAATATTTCTGCAAAGCGGGGGTGAATGGCTACGTCGGTGCCATCACTGGAGGTTCCCGCATGTCCAGCAATCGCTATCAGTTTGTTCGCCCGCTTGTCGCCGTCGCAATGGTTGCGGCTTCCACGCTTTACGCAATCGCCCAGCAGCCGCCCACGTCGTCGCGCGTTCGCGGCACCATCGAAGCCGTCGATGGCGACGTGCTCGCCGTCAAGTCGAGGGGCGGCGAGGACGTCAGGCTGCATATGGCCGGCGACATCAAGGTCGCGGGGATCGACAAAATCTCCCTCTCCGATGTCAAGGTCGGTTCCTTCATCGGCACCACCACGGTGCCGGGACCGGACGGCACCCAAAATGCGGTGGAGGTGCACGTCTTTCCAGAAGCCATGCGCGGCACCGGCGAGGGCTCGCGGCCCTACGACCTGCGGCCCAACTCCACCATGACCAATGCCACGGTGGCGGACTCCGTGGTCGGCAATGACGGTCACTCCCTGTTGATCAAGTACCGGGGCGGCGAGAAGAAGGTCGTGGTCTCCCGGAGACGCCGGTCGTGACGTACGTACCCGCCGACAAATCCGATCTCAAGCCCGGCGCCAAGGTGATCGCCTTCACGAAGAAGCTGCCGGACGGCTCGCTCGAGACTAACCGTGTCAGCGTCGGCCGGGACGGGCTGACCCCGCCGATGTGATTTCGCCCCGGTGGAATAGGTACTTCCTTGCGGTGTTGGGGTTGCATCGGTTGCAGAGACAGCCGCGGGAGGAAAACACCATGCGAACGATTTTTTCGTGGACGCTGCACGTGCTCGCGGCCTCGCTGACGCTTGTCACCTTGCTCGGAACGGCGGCGTGGGCGCAACAGCCGCCGACAGTCCGGATTCGCGGCACCATCGAGGCCCTCGACGGCCCGATGCTGTCGATCAAATCGCGCGAGGGAACCGACGTGAAAGTCCGCGTCACCGACAACGTCGCGGTGTTCGGCGTGGCGAAGACCGAGTTGTCGGAGATCAAGGAGGGCTCCTACATCGGCGTTACCGGGATGCCGGAGCCGGACGGTACCCAGAAAGCGGTAGCGGTGCATATTTTCCCCGAGAACCAGCGCGGCGCGGCCGAAGGTTTCCGCCCCTGGGATCAGCGCCCGAACTCAACCATGACCAACGCCACCGTCGCCCAGACGGTCAAGGGCATCGACGGTCAGAATATCCTGGTCAAGTACAAGGACGGCGAGAAGAAGGTCGTGGTGCCGGAGGGTACGCCGATCGTTACCTTCGTCGCCGGCGACAAATCCGAACTGAAGCCGGGCGCCAAGATCATCATCTTCGGTGCGGTGAAGAAGGACGACGGCACGCTGGAAGCGGCGCGCGTCAATGTCGGCCGCGATGGGATTACACCGCCGATGTGATTTGGCTTTCCCTCTTCCCTTGTGGGAGAGGGTGGATCGAACGAGCGAAGCTCGTTCGAGACGGGTGAGGCGTTGTCTCCGCGGAGAGAACCCCTCATCCGGCACGGACTGCGTCCGCGCCACCTTCTCCCACAAGGGGAGAAGGGAAGAAGAGACCGCGACGCCGCTAAATCGCCAGCACGTTATCGTCGATCTCGGCGATGGTGTTGACGCCGCACAGGCCCATCGTGGTGGTGAGTTCCCTGGCGAGGATGTCGATCGCCTTGGCGACGCCTTCCTGTCCGCCGGCCCCTAACCCATAGGCATAGGCGCGGCCGATCATGCAGGATTTGGCGCCGAGCGCGAGCGCGCGCATCACGTCCATGCCGGTGCGGATGCCGCCGTCGAACATGATTTCCATCTTCGAGCCGACCGCATCGACAATTTCGGGCAGCGCCTCGATCGTCGACGGCGCACCGTCGAGCTGGCGTCCGCCATGGTTGGACACCACCAACGCCTGCGCGCCGGTCTTGGCGGCTTCTTCCGCGTCCTCGACGTCGAGAATGCCTTTCAGGATCAGCTTGCCCGGCCAGATGCTGCGGATCCAGTCGATGTCCTTCCAGTTCAGCGAGGTGTCGAACTGTGACGCCGTCCATTCCGACAGCTTGGTGAGATCCTCGGTGCCTTTGACGTGGCCGACGATGTTGCCGAAGGTGCGGCGCTTGCCGCGCAGCACGCCGGCGATCCATGAGGGCTTGCTGGCGAAGTCGAGCAGCTTCGACACCGACCATTCCGGCGGCACCGTCATTCCGTTCTTGATGTCCTGGTGGCGCTGCCCGATCACCTGCAGGTCGACGGTCAGCACCAGCGCACTGCACTTGGCCGCGATCGCGCGTTCGATCAGCGACTTGATGAAGCCGCGGTCTTTCATCACGTAGAGCTGAAACCAGAACGGCTTCTCGACGGCGGCTGCGATATCCTCGATCGAGCAGATCGACATCGTGCTCTGCGTAAACGGAATGCCGGTCGCCTGCGCGGCGCGGCAGGCGTAAATCTCGCCGTCGCCGTGCTGCATGCCGAGCAGCCCGACAGGCGCCAGGATCAGCGGCATCGCCGCGGGCTCGCCGAGGATCGTGGTGGAGAGATCGCGCTTCGATACGTCGACCAGGATACGCTGACGGAACTTGATCTGGCGAAGATCCTCGAATTGGCGCGCAGCGTATCCTCGGTGTAGGAGCCGCGATCTGCATAGTCGAAGAAGGCCTTGGGCACGCGCCGCTTGTGCAACTGGCGCAGATCCTCAATGCAGGTGATGTGCTTCATGGACGTTCCGGCCCTTCTTGAACTTCTTCGCTGTGTTGTCATCTATCATGGTTGGTACGCCAGCCAAATCGCATCTGGCGTCATCCATCCGCAAGGGAAGGAAATCCCATGACCGGACCGCGCACCGTTGCTCCTGCCGACACCAGTGCCGAGGAGCGTGCCAAGAAGCGCCGGCTGGACGATGCGCTGGACGAGGCCCTGGAAGAGACCTTTCCGGCGTCCGACCCGGTCAATATCATCCAGCCGCCGCCCTCCAAGGCCGACCACCACGTCAAGCGGCGGAACTGAAACCTTCGCGCAGGCAGCCGCCGTTCAAAAATATCCAGTGATAACAGCTGGTTAGTATAAGATGTGGTTATCTTTGGCCGTAATGATTCATCATATTTTTTGAAGCCATTTTAGCGGCTGAGGGATTATAACTCCTGCACGCGACGATGGAGCGTGTTCGGGGATTTCTTGCCGGGATGGCCTGAAGAAGCCCCGGAATTGCTGGGGGTCACATGAGCCGCAAATATTTCGGTACCGACGGGATCTCGGGGCCGCGCCAATGGGTTGATCACGCCTGAGCTCGCGCTCAAGGTGGGGCAGGCGGCCGGCCTGGTGTTTCAGCGCGGCGATCACCGCCACCGCGTCGTCATCGGCAAGGATACGCGCCTCTCCGGCTACATGATCGAATACGCCATGGTCGCCGGCTTTACCTCGGTCGGCATGGATGTGCTGCTGCTCGGCCCGATGCCGACGCCGGCGGTTGCGATGCTGACCAAGTCGATGCGCGCCGATCTCGGCGTGATGATTTCAGCCTCGCATAATCTGTTCGAGGACAACGGCATCAAGCTGTTCGGCCCGCAGGGCTTCAAACTGTCCGACGACCTCGAGAGGCAGATCGAGCAACTGCTCGACGAGCCGATCGATCGCCGCCTGGCGCAGAGCGCCAGCCTCGGGCGCGCCCGCCGCATCGACGGCGTCCATGACCGCTACATCGAATTCGCCAAGCGTACGCTGCCGCGCGAGCTCTCGCTGGACGGCTTGCGCGTGGTGATCGATTGCGCGCATGGCGCGGCCTACAAGGTGGTGCCGGAAGCGCTGTGGGAGCTGGGCGCCGACGTCATTGCGATCGGCGTCGACCCCGACGGTTTCAACATCAACAAGGAATGCGGCTCGACCTCGCCGGAGGCACTGGCGAAAAAGGTGCGCGAGATGCGCGCTGATATCGGCATCGCACTCGACGGCGACGCCGATCGCGTTATCCTGGTCGACGAGCGCGGACATGTGGTCGACGGCGACCAATTGCTCGCGGTGATCGCGCAAAGCTGGAAGGAAGACGGCCGTCTCGCCAAGCCCGGCATCGTCGCCACCGTGATGTCGAACCTCGGGCTCGAGCGCTTCCTCGAAGGGGAGGGCATCGGCATGGTGCGTACGCCGGTCGGCGATCGCTACGTGCTCGAGCAGATGCTGAAGCAGGGCTACAATCTCGGCGGCGAACCCTCAGGCCATATCATTCTCTCCGACTACGCCACCACCGGCGACGGCTTCGTTGCCGCGCTGCAGGTGCTGGCTGTGGTGCAGAAGCTTCGCCGTCCGGTGTCGGAAGTCTGCCACCGTTTCGACCCGCTGCCGCAGATCCTCAAGAACGTGCGTTACCGCAGCGGCAAGCCGCTCGACGATGCCGAGGTCAAGTCGGCGATCGTCGACGGCGAAAACCGCCTCAACGGCCACGGCCGCCTGCTGGTGCGTTCGTCCGGCACCGAGCCTGTCATCCGCGTGATGGGCGAGGGCGACGATCGTATCCTGGTCGAGGAGGTCGTCGATCAGATCGTCAGCGCGCTCGGTCACGCCGCGGCGGCATAAGCCTGCTTTATCCGAACGGCGCGTGATCGCTGATCGATCATGCGCGGCAACGCATCACAGCCATCGGCTATTGGTGCTGGTCGCCCCAGCGTGTGCGACGTAGAAGACGGGCGTTGCCATCCGCGAATCTTTTTCCGGGACTGAGCCCTTGAACAAGCCCGTCATCGTCTCCGAGGAAACGCTGGCCGCGCCGGTGGTCGTGCCGGACGCGGCGCCCGGCCTTGTCGTCAAGGCGGCCGTGGCCGGACCGGCCTATGTCGTGCTCACCGGCATCAGCTTTTCGCATTTCCTCAACGACACCATGCAGTCGCTGATTGCGTCGGTCTATCCGATCCTGAAAGATGCTTACGCGCTCGACTATGCGCAGATCGGCATGATCACGCTGGCGTTCCAGTTTACCGCGTCGCTGCTGCAGCCGCTGGTCGGGCATTTCACCGACAAGAAGGCGCAGCCGTTCTCGCTCGCCATCGGCATGGGATTCACCTTCTTCGGATTGCTGCTGCTGAGCGTCGCGAATAGCTACCCCGTCATTCTGATCGCGGCCGCGCTGGTCGGGCTTGGCTCGGCGGTATTCCATCCGGAGTCGGCGCGGATCGCGCGCCTGGCGTCTGGCGGGCGTTACGGATTTGCGCAATCGGTGTTTCAGCTCGGCGGCAGTTTCGGCACGTCGATGGGGCCGGTGCTGGCGGCCTTGATCGTGGTGCCGTTCGGTCAACCATCGATCGCCTGGTTTTCATCGATCGCGTTTCTGGCAATCGTGATCCTTTGGCGCATCGGCGTCTGGTACAAGCCGCAGATCAGCGCGAAGAAATCGGCGGCGGTGGAGCGTCATCCGGACTTGCCGGATTTTCGGCGCGTCAGAATTGCGCTGGTAGTGCTGGTCGCGCTGCTGTTTTCAAAACAGCTCTACGTGTCGAGCCTGTCGAGCTATTACATCTTCTATCTGATCGAGAAGTTCGGGGTATCGACGCAAGCCGCCCAGCTCTACCTTTTTCTCTTTCTTGCCGCCAACGCGGCGGGCGCGTTCTTCGGCGGGCCGCTTGGCGATCGCTTCGGACGCAAATACGTCATCTGGTTCTCGATCCTCGGCGCGCTGCCGTTCACGCTGGCGCTACCTTACGCCGGCCTTGTCGGTAGCGCGGTGCTGACCGTGCTCATCGGGCTGATCATCTCCTCGGCGACCTCGTCGATCATCGTGTTCGCGCAGGAGCTGATGCCGCATCGCTTCGGGATGATCTCCGGCGTGTTCTTCGGCGTCGCCTTCGGCATCGGCGGACTTGGCGCAGCCGTGCTCGGCAAGCTGGCCGATCACACCGGCATTGCCTTTGTCTATCACCTCTGCGCGTTTCTGCCCGCGCTCGGGCTGCTCGCGGTGTTCCTGCCGAAGATGCCCAAATCCATGCGATAGGCACGCGCGCGCTGCAGGCGAGGCGCTGCGGCCGCGTCAACAAAACCTTAACGCCGCGATCTTCAACGCATCGTTAGGATGTGTGGCGGTTTGCGCCATTTTCTGTACTGCAAATGCATCATCGCTCGGGCCGCGAACAGTGGGCCGAGAGAAAAGTCAGAGATTGTCAACCTTAAAAATTAGGGTTAAGCGGCGCTTAAGCATTTGGTGCCATCGTCCGTCCGTGAGTTTTTGAAGTGAGGCCTTTTGCAGTCAGCCTCACCGGACAAAAGGACGAAGCCAATGCGTAGCGTTAAGTCTTTGATTGCCGCCGGTGCGGCCACTTTGTTGTCCTCGGCGGCGTTCGCTGCCGACATGGCGATTGCGCCGCCCCCGTATGCTCCGGCCCCGGTGGTCGAGGATTTCGGCGGCTGGTATCTGCGCGGCGACATCGGCTTCAGCAATCAGCGCGTGAAGAGTGTGCGGAATGGCAACGAGGCCCTTTACACACCACTGCTTTCTTTAAACCAGCAAAGCGGGTTTGATACCGGTGGCATCTTCGGTATCGGTGTTGGTTATCAGTTCAACAATTGGTTCCGCGGCGATATCACTGGTCAATACCGTGGACGGACGAATTTTCACGGCCAGGACCTGGTTACGTATCCGCTTGGCGGCGGCGTCATCGGCAGCGCAGCGGACAACTATGGTGCAAGCAAGTCCGAGTGGCTTATTCTTGCCAACGCCTACGTTGATCTGGGAACGTGGTGGTGCGTCACGCCCTTTATCGGCGCTGGCGTGGGTACGTCGCGGGTGACAATCTCCAACTTCACAGATCAGAACCTTGGAGATGTTGCTCCTGGTGTTATCGGGCCGGGCTTTGCTAGCGCTGCTTCCGCTTCGAAGTGGAATTTTGCCTGGGCAGCCCACGCTGGTCTCGCCTACAAGGTCAATCCGAGCCTGACGCTTGAACTGGCCTATAGCTACGTTGATCTCGGATCTGGGCTGACTGGTCCAGTAACAACGTTCCAAGGCTTCACGACAAACAATCCGATGAACTTCAAGGACATCACCTCGCATGACCTCAAGCTCGGCGTGCGCTGGAATCTGACCAGCCCGCAGGTTTACGCGCCGCCGCTGATGCGCAAAGGTTAATCCGGACTTTCATTCGTTAATGGCTGCGAGACGGCGCGGGGAGTTTCCCGCGCCGTTTTGCTGTTTGCGCGGATGACTGGGGCAATGCGGCGGCCGATGCAGAATGCGTCCATCTTTCCGACAAGATGGCGACCAATCGGGGCCCGCAACAACGATTGGTTAAGGTTAACAGGCGATGATCAACGCAAGTTCAGAGTGTCCGATGGAGCGTTGCGATGCGTCGATTTTTGCTGGTGGCGGTGATGTGTGGAGCGGTGACCGGCGCGCAGGCGGCCGATATGCCGGACCTGCCGTTTCTCCGCGGCAGTTTCACCGAGGGACTAACCAGAAGTAACGTCAACTGGGCAGGTGTCTATATCGGAGGCCACGCTGCGCATGGCGCGGCGGATATGGACTTCACGAACTCCGGTCAAGACTTGCTCGCCAAGCTTCTGAACAATCTCGATCTGGAATCGCAATTCAACATTTCGCAGTGGCCTCTGCTCGGCAAGGCCCATATGCAAAACAGCGGCTATGGCGGGTTCATTGGCTATAATTTTCAGTGGAGCGAGGCCATCATTGGTCTGGAGCTGAACTATACCCACGGCAACTTCTTCGGAGCCAACAGCGGCTCTCAGGCCCGGTCGTTCCAGTACCCTACTGATTACGTGTCGACGGCTGCCGTGTCCTCAAGCGCCTCGATGAAGCTCACCGATTACGGCTCGCTGCGGGTGCGCGGCGCATACGCAATCGACAGCTTCCTGCCTTATGGATTTGTCGGTGTCGCGCTGGGGCAGGCAAATATCAATCGCAGGGCCGATGCCGACATTTACTATCAGTATGTCGGCTCGGCCGTTCCGCCGCTTCCCGATTTATCGGGCGCCTACAGCCTGACGGACGACAAGAACTCTCACTTCGTATGGGGCTTCGCAGGCGGTCTCGGCGTCGACGTGATGCTGTACTCTGGACTCTTCCTGCGCGCCGAATGGGAATATCTCCGGTTCACCACAAAGGTAGATACCACCGTCAACACGGTGCGCGCGGGTCTGGGCTATAAATTCTGATCTCGCCGAAAGCGGGCGCCGATTGCTACGCCGTTGACAGATTTGCCGCGGGCTGTTGCACTGTCGTCGTAACGAGGGCGACCGCGCATGAAGGTCTACGGCGATACCAATTCCGGCAACTGCCTGAAAGTGAAATGGGTATGCGACCATCTCGCGCTGCCCTACACCTGGATATCCGTTGATACGCTCAAGCGCGAGACGCGAACGGCGGAATTCCTCAAGCTCAACAATGCCGGCCAGGTACCGACGGTCGAGTTCGAGGACGGCCGGACGTTGGCGCAATCCAACGCCATCATCCGCTATCTCGCTCGCGGCTCCCACCTCATTCCGTCGGATGCCTTCGCGGCGGCCAAGATGGATGAGTGGCTGTTCTGGGAGCAATACAGCCACGAGCCCTATATCGCCGTCTGCCGCTTCCAGATGTTCTATCTGGGCAAGCCGGCCTCCGACCTCGATCCAGACAAGGTCAAACGCGGCTACGCGGCGCTGGCGCGGATGGAGCACCAGCTCGCCATCACGCCATTCCTGGTCGGCGATGCTGTCTCGCTCGCCGACGTATCGCTGCTGGCCTATACGCGCGTGGCGCATGAAGGCGGCTTTCATCTCGACGGCTATGCCGCGGTGCGCCGCTGGATCGGCGAGACCGAGAAGTCCCTCGGTTTGCCGCCCGTGCGCTGACTTCTCCGGAAACCGTCATGGCCACCACTTCTGCTATCATCATTCGCCGTGCCCGCCGCGAGGACGTCGGCATCATCGTCGCCATGCTCGCGGACGATCCGCTTGGCGGGCCCGTGAGCGGATCGAAGATCCGCTGCCGCAAAGCTATTTCACCGCGTTCGAGGCGATGCAGCGCGACCCGAATATCCTTCTCGTCGTCGCCGAGGACGGGGAGGGCGTCGTCGTTGGCTGCCTGCAGCTTTGTATTCTGCCGGGGCTGAGCTCGCAGGGCGCCTCGCGCGGCCTGATCGAGGATGTTCGCGTCGCCAGCCATTGCCGCAACCGCGGCATCGGCGAGCAGATGGTGCAATGGGCACTGACGGAAGCGCGCGGCCGCGGATGCAGGCTGGTCGAACTGCTCACGCATCACACGCGTGTCGATGCGCAACGTTTCTATGAGCGGCTCGGGTTTGCGCGCAGCCATGTCGGCATGACGATACGGTTTTGATCGCCATACGAGCGAGGCCTGTCCCGCCCTTGATGCGGAGTGGATTGCGGTTCGCGTAAAGAGAACGCGTCAGAATAAAGGTTGGCCAATGGCGGTTGAAGCGCGGCTGCGACGCATGCCTGCGGTAGTCGTCACTCTGCGATCCGGTTAACAACCGATAAACTAAGCGGACGTCCGTGATTTTACGGAGAGGAACGTCTGCGCTATGTCGGCGTCGCCCATGGGGCTTGGGCTGCTTGGGGATTTCCGATGAAGAATTATTCGATTGTCAGGATCGGAAACGAATACGTCGTGCAGGCTGGCGAAACGAGCATTCTGAAGGTCGCGAGCCGGCGGAGGGCAGTCAAGCTGATCTCCGATGCGGCTGAATTGCTGGGGCAGCAACCGATCCCATCCGCGGGCGAGGCCCCATCAACCGCGTGTGAACTCAAGATGACAACGGATTCTGCCGAAGTTTCTTGACGGCTGGGCGCGTTTCCCCTAATGACCGCGGCGGGACACCTCCCCCCAACGGGAGGCTTACTATCTGGAAGGATAGATCATGACCGTAGCGAAGCCCGCTTCGCGGCCGAACGTGCCGCATTTTTCCTCCGGCCCTTGCGCCAAGCGCCCCGGCTGGAACCCCCAAAATCTCAAGGATGCAGCCCTCGGCCGTTCGCACCGTGCGAAAGTGGGCAAGGCGAAACTCAAGCTCGCGATCGAACTGACGCGCGAAGTGCTTGAAGTGCCGGCCGACTACAAGCTCGGCATCGTGCCGGCGTCCGATACCGGCGCGGTCGAAATGGCGCTGTGGTCGCTGCTCGGAGCAAAGCCCGTCACCACGATCGCCTGGGAATCTTTGGCGAGGGCTGGGTCAGCGATGTCGTCAAGGAATTGAAGCTCAAGGACGTCACCAAGCTGCACGCCGGCTATGGCGATATCCCCGATCTCTCCAAGGCCGATCCGGCCTCCGACATCGTCTTCACCTGGAACGGCACGACCTCGGGCGTGCGCGTGCCCAATGCCGACTGGATCAGCGCGACCCGCGAAGGCCTCACCATCTGCGACGCGACGTCCGCCGCTTTCGCGCAGCCGCTCGATTTTGCAAAACTCGATGTGGTGACGTTCTCCTGGCAGAAGGCGCTGGGCGGCGAGGCCGCGCACGGCATGCTGATCCTCAGCCCTCGCGCTGTCGAGCGGCTTGAAACCTACAAGCCGGCCTGGCCGCTGCCAAAGATTTTCCGCCTGACCAAGGGCGGCAAGCTCAACCAGGGCATCTTCGAGGGCGAGACCATCAACACGCCGTCGATGCTGTGCGTCGAGGACTATCTCGATGCGCTGAACTGGGCGAAATCGATCGGCGGCCTCAAGGCCCTGATTGCGCGCGCCGACGCCAACACCAAGGCGCTGGCCGACTGGAAGGCGAAGACGCCCTGGATCGATTTCCTGGCGAAGGATCCGTCGATCCGCTCCAACACCTCGGTGTGCCTGAAGATCGTCGATCCCGCGATCACCTCGCTGACGGCGGACGCGCAGGCGGACTTCTCCAAGAAGCTGGTTGCGCTGGTAGAGAAGGAAGGCGCCGGTTACGACTTCGCCTATTACCGCGATGCGCCGGCCGGCCTGCGGATCTGGTGCGGCGCCACCGTGGAAGCCTCTGACGTCGTGCTGCTGACGCAGTGGATCGACTGGGCGTTCGCCGAGACCAAGGCCGCGTTGCCGAAGGCTGCTTAAGTTCGCTTCATCATCGTCATGGCCGGGCTTGACCCGGCCATCCATCGAAAAAGATGGACCCGCGGGTCTCAAGCGCGAAGACGCGCTTCGCGCTTTAGCCCGCGGGTGACGATATCAAATGATCGTCCAAGAACGGATCACTCCAATGTCCAAACCCAAGGTTCTCATTTCCGACGCGCTCTCTCCCGCCGCCGTGCAGATCTTCAGGGATCGCGGCGTCGAGGTCGACTTCCAGCCCAATCTCGGCAAGGACAAGGACAAGCTCGCCGAGATCATCGGCAATTACGACGGGCTTGCGATCCGCTCCGCGACCAAGGCGACCGCGAAGATCATCGAGAAAGCTACGAGGCTCAAGGTAATCGGTCGCGCCGGTATCGGCGTCGACAATGTCGAGATTCCGGCGGCCACCGCCAAGGGCATCATCGTCATGAACACGCCGTTCGGCAATTCGATCACGACCGCCGAACACGCGATCACGCTGATGCTGGCGCTGGCCCGTGAAATTCCGCAGGCTGACGCCTCGACGCAGGCCGGCAAGTGGGAGAAGAACCGCTTCATGGGCGTCGAGATCACCGGCAAGACGCTCGGCGTGATCGGCTGCGGCAACATTGGCTCGATCGCCGCCGACCGCGCGCTCGGCCTTCGCATGAAAGTGGTCGCGTTCGATCCGTTCCTGTCGCCGGAACGCGCCAAGGACATCGGCGTCGAAAAGGTCGAGCTCGACGAACTCCTCAAGCGCGCCGATTTCATCACGCTGCACACGCCGCTGACCGAAAAGACCAGAAACATCATCGACGCGTCGGCGATCGCCAAGATGAAGAAGGGCGTGCGCATCGTCAACTGCGCGCGCGGCGGCCTGGTCGATGAGCAGGCGCTGCTCGATGCGCTGAACTCCAAGCACGTCGCGGGCGCCGCCTTCGACGTGTTCGTCGAGGAGCCCGCCACCAAGAACGTGCTGTTTGGCCATCCCAACGTGATCTGCACGCCGCATCTCGGCGCTTCCACCACGGAAGCGCAGGAGAACGTAGCCCTTCAGGTCGCCGAGCAGATGTCGGACTACCTCCTGACCGGCGCGATCTCGAACGCGGTGAACTTCCCGTCGATCACGGCCGAAGAAGCGCCAAAGCTGAAGCCGTTTATCGAGCTCGCCGACAAGCTCGGCTCGTTCGCGGGGCAACTCACCGAGAGCGGGATTTTGAAAGTCCAGATTACCTATGAGGGGCATGTCGCGGAAATGAAGATCAAAGCGATCACCTCGGCGGTGCTGTCGGGCTTGCTGCGCCCGATGCTGGGCGAGGTCAACGTGGTTTCGGCGCCCGTCGTCGCGAAAGAGCGCGGCATGGTGGTCGATGAAATCGTGCGCGCGGCGCAGAGCGATTACGAAAGCCTGATCACGGTCACCGTCGTGACCGAACGGCAGGAGCGCTCGGTATCCGGCACGGTCTATCACGATGGCAAGCCGCGGCTGGTCGACATCAAGGGTATCCGGGTCGATGCTGAGTTCGGCAAATCGATGATCTACGTCACCAACGAGGATAAGCCAGGCTTCATCGGCCGCTTCGCTGGCCTGCTCGGCGCGGCCCAGATCAACATCGCGACCTTCCATCTCGGCCGCAACAAGCCGGGCGGCGATGCCATCGCGCTGGTCGAGATTGACGGTCCGGTGCCCGCTGACGTGCTTGCGAAGGTGCAGGCACTGCCGCAAGTGAAGCAGGCCAAGGCGCTGGTGTTCTAAGGCGCCTGTATTCTGAGCATTTCATGTCGCCGGTCTCTCCCGTCGCGGGAGGGATCGGCGTTTCTCGTCAATGCCGGCAGTATTTCTACGGGTCTGGAATTTTACCGAATGTTGCAAGCGCGCACGCTAAGGCTCCAGGAGCAGGTTTTCATCTTCTTGAACTCGCCTCCTCAGGAATCAGCATGCGATCTCTCCACTTGCGTTTGACTCACAAGATTACGGCGATCGGCGCGATCGGTGTGGTTGGCGTCGTTCTAATCGGCGGCATCCATCTCTACGGCGAAAAGGCGATGGCGGTTTACCGGGCTGCAAAGCAAGGTCGTTGGCGTCGGCAAGCCCGATCTCGCGCGCCAGATCGACGCGATGAGCGCATCGCTGAAGAAATATCAGGCGCACTTCACAGCCGTCGTCGAACAGAAGCGCCAGCTTGGTCTCGACGAGAAGTCGGGCCTCCAAGGGCGCCTGCGCGCGTCCGTCCACGACATCGAATCGCGGGTCGCTCAATTGCACGAGCCTGGACTGCTGATCACCATGCTGATGATGCGCCGTCACGAGAAGGACTTCATGTTGCGGCGCGACCGCAAGTATGGCGACGACATGAGGAAGCGAAACGCGGAGTTCATCGCCGGTCTTGAGAAGGCTGACGTTCCGGCGGCCGCAAAGGTCGAGCTAAAGCAAAAGCTTGCGGATTATCAGCGCGATTTTCACGCCTGGATGGAACAGGCCTTGATGCTTGCCGGCGAGCTGAAGGCGATGTCGGAGTCGTTTGCGGCGGTCGAGCCCGTAATCGAGGCGGTATCGAAGGCGGTCAATGATGTCAGGGCCGAGGCCGGCCGGTTGAACATCGCAGAACGCGACAGCATCCAGCGCCGGATGGAAATTGCGATAGCGCTGATCGCGGCCGCGGTCTTGGGAGCGGGATTGTTCATCGGCAGGTCGGTATCGAAGCCACTGTTCGCCATGACTGCGGCGATGAAGGAATTGGCCAAGGGCAATTTCGCCATCGTGCTTCCCGGGCTTGGGCGTCGCGACGAGATCGGGGACATCGCGCAGGCAGTGGAAACTTTCATGGTCAATGCCGAGAAAAAGGCGCGATGAGACGGAGGAAAAGATCAGGCAGGATCGGATCGCAGCCGAGCGGCGCAAGGCCGACATGATCAGGATGGCGGATGCCTTCGAAGGCGCTGTCGGCCAGATCGTGGAGACGGTGTCTTCCGCATCGACCGAACTGGAAGCCTCGGCCGACGTGCTCACCTCGACCGCGGCCCGCTCGCAGGAGCTCACCACGATGGTGGAGGCCGCCTCCGAAGAGGCCGCCACCAATGTGCAGTCGGTGGCCTCGGCAACCGAGGAGTTGACCTCCTCGGTTAATGAGATCAGCCGCCAGGTACAGGATTCGGCGCGCATGGCCAGTGAAGCCGTCGATCAGGCGCAGCAGACCAACAATCGCGTCAGCGAATTGTCGCGCGCGGCGGCTCGTATCGGCGACGTCGTCGAACTGATTAACACTATCGCGGGGCAGACCAACCTGCTCGCCCTGAACGCCACGATCGAGGCTGCCCGTGCCGGCGAGGCCGGCCGCGGCTTTGCGGTGGTGGCTTCCGAAGTCAAGGCGCTGGCCGAGCAAACGGCCAAGGCGACCGGCGACATCGGCCGGCAGATCGCGGACATCCAGTCCGCTACCGGCGACTCCGTGACCGCGATCAAGGAGATCAGCGGCACGATCGAGAAGCTGTCCGAGATTTCATCGACTATTGCCGCCGCTGTGGAAGAGCAGGGCGCGGCGACGCAGGAAATCTCCCGCAACGTGCAACAGGCGGCACTGGGAACGACGCAGGTCAGCGCCCACATCACTGACGTCAGGCAGGGCGCGAGCGAAACCGGCTCGGCGTCGGCGCAGGTGCTCTCGGCGGCGCAGTCGCTGGCCGGCGACAGCAACCGCCTCAAGCTCGAAGTCGGCAAATTCCTCGACTCGGTACGCGCGGCCTGAGGCTATCGCGCTTCGGAGTGACAAGCGTGGTTTCGCCGTGGTCCCGCCGCGGCGAAGCCACGGGGAAACCTCAATCGAACCGGTTCCTTCCTCGCAACGTCTCACCACCAGGGGTGATGGGCGTTATGCGCCGCCGTCCGGCGAACGGTTCAGGAGGGAATCCATGCGATTGATTGCGAACAGTTATTTGACGACGAGCCTCGTCGTTCTCGTGGCGCTGGCTGCGGGACAGGCGCGGGCGGCCGATGTCGACGCCCGTTCGGCCGTTGATGCCGTGACCGTCTATCCCGACGGGGCCAGCGTCACGCGCGTCATCACGCTCGATCTTCCCGCCGGCGAGAATTCGGCCGTTCTCAAGGATTTTCCGCTGACGCTCGATCCATCCTCGCTGCGGGTCGAGGGAGAGGCCGGCGCGAAGCTCACGATCGGCTCGATCGACGCCCGGCCACCGCGCGCCGCGCCGCCGGTCAACCTACCCGAACTTGACAAGCGCATCGAGGCGCTGAAGGACGAGCGCGCCAATCTACAAGGCGCGATCAATGCCGCCACGGCGCGGCGCAAATTCGCCGAACGCTTTGCGGAGACGTCTCCGGCCGGCATCGGCGACAAGGGCGACGCGCGGCCGATCGCCGAATGGCGCGCGGCCTTTGCCGCGGTCGCGGCGGAAGTCGCCAGCGCCGAGGCCGCCATCCGTGATGCCGATCGCAAGCAGCGCGAGCTCGATCGCGAAATCGCGCGTCTCGAGCAGGACCGCGCGCAGAAACCATCAAACAAGCTGGAGGTCCGGATCGATCTCGCCACTGGCGCGGCGACCAAGGCAACGCTGCGGGTAACCTATTCGGTGCGCAACGCACGCTGGATACCGCTCTATGATGCCCGCCTCGATACTGGCGCCAAAGACCGCAAGCCCGCGCTCGAACTGGTGCGTCGCGCGGAGATTACGCAAGCCACCGGCGAGGATTGGTCCAATGTCGCACTCAGCGTTTCGACCGTGCGAACCGCGCGTGGCGGCAACGCGCCCGATCTCAATTCGCTGATCGTGCAGTATCCGCAACCGCCGCGTCCTGTCGCGTCCGTCAGCGGCGGCTTGATGGATAATGCGGGAAAGCCGCTGCTGCGGGCCGCGCCGGCGGCCAAGGTGGCGGAGGCGCTGACCGAGCGCGCCGATGAGCAGCAGGCCACGGCGGAGGTCGGCGGCTTTCAGGTGATGTTCAAAATTCCTGGCCGCGTCAGCCTCGGCGCCAGTGAAGGGGCCAAGAGCCTGCGCGTCTCCAGTGCGATCATTGCGCCCGAGCTCGCGGTGCGCGCCGCGCCGGTGAAGGACCCGACCGCGTTCCTGGAAGCGAGCTTCAAGCAGAACGAGGACGCGCCGCTCCTTGCGGGCCGGGTTGCGATCTATCGCGACGGCGTCTTCGTCGGCCGCAGCCATATGGCCGCCGCCGGCAAGGATGAAACCGTGCGGCTCGGCTTCGGCGCCGACGACAAGATCAAGATCGAGCGTGCGGTGCTCAAGCGCAACGAGGGCTCAGCCGGCTTGATCGTGACGACGTCGAAAACCGACGAGCGCTCGTTCAAGACCACGGTGCGCAACGGCCATGATTTCCCGATTCGGATTGCGATCGAGGATCAGTTACCGGTCAGCGAGAACGAGGACATCGTGGTCGAGATGCTGCCATCGACGACGCCGCCGACCGCGAGTAACATCCGCGACAGGCGCGGCGTGCTGGAATGGGCGTTCGAGACGAAGGCGGGCGAGGTGAGGGACGTCAACTTCGCATGGCGTGTGCGCTGGCCCAAGGACAAGGGCGTCGTGATGGTGCCGGCGGGGTGAGGGGCGCTGAGCGCTCCCCTTATCTTTCCCGTCATGCCCCGCGAAGGCGGGGCATCCAGTATTCGGCGACGCTAGAGTGTACGCACGACAGGCGCCTCGGAGTACTGGATCGCCCGGTCAAGCCGGGCGATGACGGTGTAGAAGCGCTCGAGCCTTCGTCTCACTTCGCCTTCAGGAACTCCGTCACTTCCAGCAGCACGAACTCATTGTCGTCGGCCTTGTTCGGATCGCGGCTCGAGGAGAACGGCAGGTTGTTGTCGTTGCCGACGATGATGTGCTTCTCGTCGACGCGATCGACGTTCTCGATGGTGAAGAACGGGAAAGTGAGCACGCCGTCGTTGAGCGGCTTGCGGGCCTTCTTGTCGGGGTCCTTGATCTTCATCAGGTCGATATAGGCGACCTTGCGGGCAGGCTTGCCGACATTGGCGTCTGACAGTTCGACCTTGTAGATGCGCTTGAACCTGGCGAGGTCGGGGAAGCAGTTTTCGCCGCGTTGGCCCTGCGGGCAGGCCTTGTCCGCGGTGCCTTCGCCATTGTCGCGCTCGATGATCAGGCCGCTCGTGGCGTCGATCATGTTGAAATCGCCGATGGCGTTGCCGTTCTGCTCGAACACATAGTGCCAGTAGCGCCCGGTGAACTTTTCAGCGGCGACGTCGAACTCGAGAATCCGGGCGGCTTCCTTGCCGTCGACCTTTTCAAAATCCTTCTTCTCGGCATCCCACAGCGGTCCTTCGAGCAGGCCATAGAGGAATTTTCCGTCCTTCGAAGACGCGAAGCCCTCATAGCCCTTGGAGCGGCGCAGATTGACTGTCGTGTAGGTCGCGCCAGGAGCGGCGGGCGACTGCACCGACCAATGATCCGGCGAGCGCACCGGCTTGCCGTCGGCCATGCCGTCGAACACCGCCAGCACCTTGCCGGTCTTGTCGACCTTCAGCACATAGGGCCCGAACTCGTCGCTGATCCAGAAGGTATCGCCGACGATCTGAAATCCCTCGGTATCGAAATCGGCGCCGGTCAAATAGCGCTTCGCGGTGTCTTCGTGGAGGATGCGGAACGGCACCTTCTTGTCGGGATCGTGCAGGAAGATGGTTTCCTGGCGCTCGATCTTGCCGGTCTCCCAGTCGATCTTGTGTCGGTTCAGGTACAGCATCGAATCGGCCGAGTTGTAGCGCGAGCCCATGCCGTTGTCGGTGAGCACCCAGAACGAGCCGTCCGGCATCACCTTGATGCCGGAATGGCCCTGCAACGGCTGGCCCTTGAACGGCAGCGACACGCCGGTCGGCCGATCATAGGATTTTCCCATCACGCTGCCGGCGGCATCGACGCGGCGTCCAGAGGTGTACTTGCCCGCGGTCTTGAGATCTTCAGGGGCATCAGCGGGAGCATCGATGAAAGACTGAGCCGGCATCACGGCGTGTCCGCGAAGCGTTGCGGGGAATTCACCCTCGCCTTGCGCGAAGGCTGCGGTCGTGGCCAGAAGGAGGGACGCGATGGAAGTGAGCAGTGGCACGCGCATGGTTGATCTCCTGTGAGGAACGATGCGGTGTGTCTTGCGGAGCGCGTGTTACAGCCGACTGACAGTTTTGTGAAGCGCTGACGATGCCGTTGGATAACCCTGCGGCCGTACGTCGCCTCAACGATTGGCGGAGCTGTGCTGCGTTCCGACCGGCTGCATGGTCTGCGGCAGCAGAAACGGCACGCCGTCATCAGTATAGTCGATCCTGACGTCGACCTCGAAGATCCGGCGGATGGTCTCGGCCGTCATTGCATCGGTGCGGCCGCCGTCGACGGCAAGTTTGCCGCGATGCAGGAGCACGATCCGGTCGGCGAACCGCATCGCCAGATTGAGATCATGCAGAACCGCGACCACGGCGGTGCCGTTCTGCGCGCGTCGCCGCGCCGTCTCGACGAGATCGATCTGGTGGCGCATGTCGAGGCTGGAGGTCGGCTCGTCCAGCAAGAGGAGGCCGGGCCCGTGCAGCGCCTCGCCACAGGCAAGCTGCACCAGGATACGGGCAAGATGCGCCCGCTGCTGTTCGCCGCCGGAGAGCGTCGGCAATTGCCGGTTACTGAAATGCGCCAGTCCGACCTCGCCGAGCGCCGCATCGACCAGCCGCTGCGCGGACGCGCGGCCGGTGTCGCCCGCGCCCATATGGACGATCTCCTCGACCGTGAACGGGAAGGTGACGTTGACATGCTGCGACAGCATCGCGCGATGATGGGCAAGCTGACGCGGCGGATAGGCAGCGATGTCGCGCTGCTTTAGCTCGATCCGGCCCCTTGTCGGGCGGAGATCGCCGGACAACATCCGCAGTAGCGTCGATTTGCCGGCCCCATTGGGGCCGACGATCGCAACCATCTCGCCGACCGCGATGCGCAGGTCGATCGCATCGATCAGCGTCGCGCCGCCGACCACCATCGAGAGCGACTGCGCTTCGAGAATGAATGTCATAGCGAGACCAGTCCGCGCTGCCGCAGCAGCATGGCCAGAAAGAACGGCGCGCCGATCGCCGCGGTCAGGATTCCGATCGGCATCTCGGCGGGCGCAACAATGGTCCGGGCCAGCGTATCCGCGCTTACCATCAGCAGGGCGCCCAGCAGTATTGAAGCCGGCAGCAGCAGGCGGTGCGCGGGGCCGATCACCAGGCGCAAGAGATGCGGCACCACGATGCCGACAAACCCGACGACGCCGCAGACGGAAACCGCGACCCCGGTCATGGCCGACACCAGCACGATCGAAATCCGCTTCAGCCGTTCGACGTCGACGCCGCTGTGAAACGCCTCAGCTTCGCCCAGTACCAGGACGTCGAGCCCGCGCGCGATCGACAGGCAGGCGATCAAGGCGAGCCCCAGCACCGGGGCCAGCGTGGCAAGCTTGGGCCAGGTCGCCCCGCTCAGCGAGCCCAATAGCCAGAACGTGATGTCGCGCAACTGGCGGTCGTCGGCGATGAACACCAAAAGCCCGATGCCGGCATTGGCGATCGCGGCGATCGCGATTCCGCCAGCAGGAAGATTGCAATCGACGTCCGTCCCGAGCGGCTCGCGATTCGATAGAGAATGACGGTTGTCGCCAGCGAGCCCACGAAGGCCGCGATCGGCAGTAATTGATTTTGCATGAAGCGGAGGCTCTCGCCGATCTGGCTGTCGGTGAAGACGATCGCGGCCGCCGCTGCAAACGCGCCGCCGGAGGAAACACCAACCAGCGCCGGATCGGCGAGGGGATTTCGAAACAGTCCCTGCATGATCGCGCCGGCTGCCGCGAGCAGTCCGCCCACCATGGCGGCGGCGGCGATCCGCGGAATCCGGATCGACCACAGCACGAGCTGGTCGCGCGCGAGATTTGGACTGGCTGAGGTGTCCGCCCACAGGCCGAGCGCCGTGGGCAGCCGCGCCAGCGGAATTCCTGCGGCGCCCAAGGTAAGGGCGATCAGCGCTACGGCAACGAGCGCAATCAGCAAACAGGCGAGGGTCAGGGAAGCGGCCGGGCGCAAGGCATATCCGGAGCGGCGCTTTGCGCTCTCCGCACGGCTGTCGGCCAGATCAGTCATTGCCGGCAGTTTGCCGTCACTGCCGCCGGCGTAAATTTCTCCGCCTGTGACGCCAGCGCCGGGTAGAGCTTGATCGAGAGATCGCGCGCCGCAGCCGCCGTGCGCGGCCCGAAGCCGAGCAGATAAAGGCCTTCCATCGAGATGAAGGTCTTGTTCGCAGCCACCGGCGTCAGCGCGAAGGCGGGATGGAGGTATATCGTTTCCGCGGCCAGCGTATCCTTGCCGCGCTGGATCGACAGCACCACGTCCGGCTTCGCCGCGATAATCGCCTCGTCGTTGATGATCTTGTAGCCGTCATAGCCATCGATCGCGTTGACGCCGCCGGCGAGCGCGATGATTTCATTCGCGGCCGTCTTCTGGCCCGCAGCCATCGCCCGGCCGTTCAGCAGCGACATCACGAACATCACGCGGACCGGCTTCGTTACCTTGGCGCGCAGTGCGCGCAGTTGCGCCAGATCGTCCGTCACTACCGCCGTCAGGCATTCGGCCCGCTTGTCCGCGCCCATGGCGTGGCCGACCAGCCTGATCTTGTCGAGCAGGCCTTGTTCGGAAAAGGTTTCGGGCACCAGCACCAGCGGCACCTTGGCCGCTTCCAGCACGTCCATGGTTTCCTTCGGCCCGGAGCCCTGCACGGCCAGCACCAGCGAGGGATTGAGCCCGAGCACGCCTTCGGCCGATAACTGCCGCATATAGCCGACATTCGGTTTGTCGCGCGCCGCGGCCGGATAGAGGCTTGTCGTATCGACGCCGGCCAGCCTGTCCTCGAAACCCAGCGCGTAGAGAATTTCGGTAATCGCGCCGCCGATCGAAACGATCCGCGCGGGATCTGATATCGTGACGTCGCGGTTGCGTGCATCATGCACCGTAATGCCTGCAGCAACTGCAGCGCCGCCAAGCAGGAAGCAGCAGGTGGCGGCCGATATTGCGAGCGTACGACAGAATGTCATTGCTGGTTCACTTGGTCAGGATCAGCTTGTTCTGCGACGTCAGCCGCAAGCGGTAATTCTCATCGCCATGCGCGATGATGATCTCGCGCTCCACCGCAAACAGCTCGCGGCTGTCGATCCGGTTGCCGCTCATGACGACAGAACGCGCTGCGGGAGACGAATTCGCCGTGTGCGTCGGCGCGTCTCCGAGCTTTCCTCCTGAAGTTGCGGTCATCTAGTTTATGGAGCCCCGATTGAAGTACTTGCAATGTATGTTTGTATAGGTCGGCCCGGCCGCAATCCAACCGCTGCAATTTACAATCGATATAAAGTGAGCTGCGCGGTTGTTGACCGGTTCCGCAGCGCGGCGTAACCAAATGCATGCGATACGAGCAGGGGTGGCCCGGTCGCGAAAATCGGTAGCCAGCAAGCAGTCCGCATTGTCAGCGGCGCCCGCCAGCCAGACCCACGAGACAGAACAACAGGTTGGGGCAGTATGGCTTTCGGGGCTTGGCATTCGCGCGCCTTGGTTTTGGGCGCGACGGCATTTTCATTGGCGTTGATGTCTTCAACGGCCGCATTCACGCAAACTGTCGAAGCGGAGGCCGTCGCGCGCGCGTCGGAGAAGAAAACAGAAACAATCGAAACGTAAGCCCGCCGCGCCGCCGCAGGGCGCTCAGGCCGCGCCTGTCATGAACGCGCGCGCAGATCGGCAGCACGCCGGTGCAGTCGCTGGATACCCTCACGATCGTGGCGTCGAAGACCGAGGAGCGCGCCATCGATGCGCTGGCTCCCGTCAGCGTGGTGACGCTCGAACAGATCCAGGGGCTGCAGCCGAATCGGCTGTCTGATATCTTCTACAACGTGCCTGGCGTGTCGTTCCAGGAGCGCGGCGACGATCCCTCGACCGTCATCAACATCCGCGGCCTGCAGGATTTCGGCCGTGTCGCGGTCGTCGTCGATGGTGCGCGGCAGAACTACCAGCGCACCGGCCACAACGCCAACGGCTCGTTCTTCCTCGATCCTGAATTGGTCGGCGGCGTCGATGTGGTACGCGGCCCGACCGCGAACATCTACGGCTCCGGCGCGATCGGCGGCGTGGTCTCGTTCCGTACCAAGGACATCGACGACGTCGTGCGCCCGGGCGAGCGCTGGGGCGTCGACATGACCGGCTCCGGCGGCACCAACAATGCTCGCGGCCTCGGTTCGATCTTCGGCGGCGTGCGCGTCGATCCCAATTTCGATATTTTCGGCGGCGCGGTCTACCGCACGCAGGGCAATTACAAGGATGGCAACGGCACCGAGATCGGCAATACCGGCAATGAAATCGCGGCCGGCCTTTTGAAAACCACTGTGCGGCCGGCCGATGGCCATGAAGTCAAGTTCGGCGCGGTATTCCAGGATTACCAATACAACGTCGGGCAGTTCAATCGCGGCCCGGTGGCGACCGCCGCGCAGCGCGCGCTGTTCCAGGGATCATCGGTCTATGCGTCCGATGCCAAGAACTACACCGGCACCGTCACATGGAAGTACAACAAGCCTGACGACATGTGGTTTGACTGGAACGCTTCAGTCTATGCCAACCGGACCGAAAACGACCAGGTCAAGACCTTTCACAACAGCACCGCGGGCGCGGCCTTGTGCGGCCCCGGCAATTTCGGCAACAACATTTCCGGCTGCGTCGGCGACAAGCGCGGCTATGTGCTCGACACCTTCGGCCTCGACGTCAACAACACCACGCGATTCAACATCGGCGACTGGCGCAACGCGCTGACCTACGGGTTCGATGCGTTCGAAGACAACGTCCGTACCTTTGATAGCCGCGGCAACTCCAACATCACCACGCCGGGCGGCAAGCGCACGGTTTCCGGCGGCTTCGCGCAGTTGAAGCAGAACTATTCGACCTGGCTCGAAGTGATCAGCGCGATCAGGTACGACCGCTACGATCTCGACTCCGCCACGGTGTCAACCGGCGGCGACCGCTTCTCGCCCAAGATCACGGTCGGCGTGACGCCGGCAGCGGGCTTCACGCCCTACGTCAGCTATGCCGAAGGTTACCGCGCGCCATCGATCACGGAGACGCTGATCGCCGGTGCACACGCGACCGGCGGTGGTCCGCCCTTGTTCGTCTGTCCGGGCGGCACCGGCGGACTGTTTTGCTTCCTGCCCAACCCGAACCTGCAGGCGGAGGTCGGCAAGAACAAGGAGGCTGGCGTTAATCTGAAGTATGACGGCATCTTCACCGCCAACGACAGTTTCCGCGGCAAGTTCAACGTGTTCCGCAATGATGTTGACAATTATATCGACCTCGTCGCATCGACGCCGGTTCCGGTGCCGCCGTTCGGTTCGTTCTCCCAGTTCTTCCAGTACCAGAACATCGCGCATGCGCGGATCGAGGGTGTTGAAGCCGAAACGCTGTACGACGCGGGCTCTTGGTATGTCGGTGTCGCCGGCCACCTGATACGCGGCAAGAACGTCGCGACCAATATCGGCCTGGCGACCATCACACCGCGCAAGATCACTACGACGGGCGGCGTGCGGCTGCTCGACCGCAGGCTGATCCTGGCGGCGCAGTGGTCGTCGTTCAGCGCCAACAACGATGTGCCCGTCGGCTATCTGCCGTCGACTGGTTATGAGCTGGTGAATCTATACCTGACCTGGAACGCGACCAAGGACATCGCCTTCTCGGCGTCGATCGACAATCTGTTGAACCAGTATTACCGGCCCTATGCGATCCCCGGCAGCTCGAACGACGGCACCCCGCAGAACGACGTTCTGTGGTCGAGTCCCGGCCCGGGCAGGGTCTACAAGGCCGGCTTGAAAATTCACTTTGGTGGAGCATAGTTCGAAGAGCTGACAAACCAATCCAGTTGCCGCCGAGCCGCGCTGATGCTCCAGCGCGGCTTCGGCGCGTTCATGTTTCCACCCCACTCAATCGGTACGCTAGGCGCACCCCAGCAAGGAGATTTCAGATGTTTATCGCAATGAACAGGTTCCAGGTGAAGATCGGCTCGGAGGCGGCCTTCGAAACGGTCTGGCGCACGCGGGAATCCTATCTCGGTGACATGGCGGGCTTCGTCGAGTTTCATCTGCTCAAGGGTCCCGTCCTTGAGGATCACACGCTCTATTCTTCGCACACGGTCTGGGTCGACAAGGCTGCGTTCGAAGCATGGACCCGTTCGGACGAATTCCGCCGCGCCCACGCCCGCGCCGACAACAAGACCGGCGAAAGCCTCTACCTCGGCCATCCCAAGTTCGAAGGTTTTGAGGTGATCCTGAGCGAGCGCAAATCCAGCGCCGCGGCTTGAAGGAGGGGTGCGATGTTGAGCACGGAACTCGCCGATCTCAAGGCGCATATGCTGGAAAATCCGGGAGCGGTCATCGAGGACGTGGCGCGGGAGCGAAAAGTCACGCCGCGCGTCGTGCTGGAGGCGATGCCCGAAGCGATGGTGCGCATCGGCGGCGGCGGCGAGTTTGCTGCCGCGATGGGCGACATCGCGCAATGGGGCGAGGTGACGCTGATCGTTCACACCGACGATGCGATCTTCGAATTCACCGGCGCCATACCTGCGGGCGAGATCGGCCGTGGCTATTTCAACCTGATGCAGCCCAAGGGATTGCATGGGCATCTCCGGTATGAACGCTGCGCGGCAATCGCCTTTGTCGAGCGGCCGTTCATGGGAAAATCGTCGGCCTTCATCGCGTTCATCAACGTCGATGGCGGCATCATGTTCAAGGTGTTCGTCGGCCGCGACGAGGCGCGCGCGTTACGCGGCGATCAGTTGCAGCGCTTTCATGCACTTGCGGACAGGATCGCGCCGGCCGGCGCGGCGTAGCCGATCCGCAATGCCAGCCCGGGAGACGATCATGCAGCGAAGAGTGCTCGACTTTATGATCCGTTTGGGTGGCGCGGCTGGCGCAGCCGTCTTGCCGGGCGCGGCGCAGGCAGCCACCGACGCTGCGCTGCTGCCGCGCAACCTGTCGCCCTGGAACATGTTTGCGAATGCGGACATCGTGGTCCAGGCGGTCATGGTGGGCCTGGCGCTGGCCTCACTGGTGACGTGGACGATCTGGCTGGCCAAGACCGTCGAGCTCCGCCGCAAGACCGCGACTGCCAGAAAGCGCCTGAGCCTTCTGGAAACCGATACCGTGCTGGCGACTGTCGAGAAGGAGACGCGCAACGGCAGTGATGCCGTGGCGCAGATCATCCAGTCCGCCGCGCGCGAGGCCACTTCTCCGCTGGCCATTTCGACGATGGCCTCAAGGAGCGCGTCGCGCTGCGGCTGGAGCGGGTCGAAGCCGCGATGTCGCGGCAGATCGCCCGCGGCACCGGCGTGCTGGCGACCATCGGCGCTACCGCACCATTCGTCGGCCTGTTCGGAACGGTATGGGGCATCATGAATTCGTTCATCGGCATTTCCGAAGCGCACACCACCAATCTCGCTGTCGTCGCGCCCGGCATCGCCGAAGCATTGCTCGCGACCGCGCTGGGTCTCGTGGCGGCGATCCCGGCGGTCGTGATCTACAATCATCTCACCCGCTCGATATCAGCCCATCGCGCGCTGCTCGGCGATGCCTCGGCGATGGTGCTGCTCCTGATCAGCCGCGAAGGCGACCGCGGCTCGTTTCGGCTAGCCCGCGCTGCGGAGTGAGCGAAGAGAGCCTGAGCAATGGGTGCTAAACTCGGTAACGTGGTCGGCGGACGGACGCGCAGCGGCGTGGATGACCTTGTCGAGGCTCATGAGATCAACGTCACGCCGTTTATCGATGTGATGCTGGTGCTTTTGATCGTCTTCATGGTCGCCGCGCCGCTGGCCACCGTCGATCTCGGCGTCGATCTTCCCGCCAGCGCGGTAGAACCATCGCCGCGCCCGGACAAGCCGGTGTTCGTCACGGTGAAGCCGGATCTTTCGGTAGCGGTCGGTGAGGACGTCATCGCGCGCGATGCGCTGGTCACGACCATCGACGGCGCCACCAAGGGGAAGAAGGACGAGCGCCTCTATCTGCGCGCCGACAAGGCGGTCAGCTATGGCGACCTGATGGAGGTCATGAACCTGCTGCGCAACGCCGGCTACCTCAAGATCGCGCTGGTCGGCCTCGACGGCCGCAGCTAGTGCCATGAATGCGTTCTCGCTGCATGAGGTTCATGATCAGGCCGCGCTGCGCCGCTGGAGCGTGTCAGCCGTGGCGATCGCCGCCGCGCATGCGGCGCTGATCGCGCTGGCCTTGAACTGGTACACGCAGCGGCCCGTGCCCGGCGTCTCCATGCCTGCAATCATGGTCGACATGGCGCCGGTCTCGTCCTCGCCGCAGCCGACGCCGATGGATCTCGCGCCGGGACCGGTGATGCAGGAGGCGGATGCGTCACCACCGGAGCCGGCGATTGCGGAAGCTGTGCAGAAGCAGATCGCACCGACACCGCCGCAGGAGAAGCCGGAGGTCATCGCGCCGCCGGAGCAGAAGACCGAGCCGACCCCGCCAAAGCCCGAGCCTGCAAAGGTCGAGCCTGAGAAAAAGCCGGCGCCGGTGAAGCCGAAGGTCGTTCGCGCCGACGCGAAGAAGCCGACTGAGGCTGCGCCTGCCCCGCGCACGACGGGGTCTCCGAGAGCAGAACGTCAGGCGCCAGCCGTGTCGGTCGCCAGCTCCGGTGCATCCGCGGCGGCCGTTGCTTCCTACAACCAGCTGGTTCTCGCCCATCTGCGGCGCTTCAAGCAATATCCGCCGGAAGCCAAAGCGGCCGGCAAGCAGGGCATTGGTCGGGTAAATTTCACCTTGGGCCGCAACGGTCAGGTGCTCGCGAGCAGACTCGTCGGATCAACCGGCCACCCGGTACTAGATGCAGAGAGTTTGGCGACGCTTCGCCGAGCACAACCATTCCCACCCTTTCCATCCGATATGAAGCAGGGCTCGATGAGCTTCACCATGCCGGTATCATTCGGGCTGCAGTAAGCATTATTCCTTCACCGCCCCCGTCAGCGACGAGACGTAATAGTCCACGAACAGCGAGTAGAACACCGCGACCGGCAGCGAGCCGAGCAGCGAACCCGCCATCAGCGCGCCCCATTGATAGACGTCGCCGGAGACGAGCTCGGTCAGGATCGCCACAGGGACGGTCTTGTTGGCGCTGCTCTGGATGAAGGCGAGCGCGTAGATGAACTCGTTCCATGACAGCGTGAACGAGAAGATGCCGGCTGAGATCAGGCCGGGCACCGCGAGCGGCAGCGTGATCCGCCACAATATCTGCAACCGCGTCGCGCCATCGACCAGCGCGCACTCCTCCAGCTCATACGGGATCGACTTGAAGTAGCCGATCAATAGCCACGTGCAGAACGGAACCAGGAAGGTCGGATATACCAGGATCAGCGCCAAGGGGCTGTCGAACAGGCCGAACTGCACCACCACGGTCGCCAGCGGAATGAACAGGATCGACGGCGGCACCAGATAGGCGAGATAAATCCCGAGGCCCACATAGGGGCTGCCGCGGAAGCGCAGCCGCTCGATCGCATAAGCGGCGAGCGTGCTCGCAAACAGCGACAGGAAGGTCGAACCGATCGCCACGAACATCGTGGTCTTCAGCCACGCCGGATAGGCGGTGTTGAACAACAGGTGCTTGATGTGCGCGAGCGTCGGCGAGGAGATCCAGAACGGGTTGTGCTCCTTGTAGTTCAGGAGTTCCGCGTTCGGCTTGAACGAGGTGATCGCCATCCAGTAGAACGGAAACAGCAGGATCAGCACGAAGCACGACAGCGGCAAATAGATCATCATCACCGCCGCGCGCGCGAATCCCACGACATCGTGTCCGGCGTGGCGCTGGCGACATTGGTCGAAGCGGCGCTGTATCAGTCATTGCTCTCCCTGCTGCCATTTGCGGCGGGCGAGGCCGAAGTAGCTGAACAACGTTGCGAACACCAGGAACGGGATCATCGAGACCGCGATCGCCGCACCTTCGCCGAGTTCTCCGCCGGCGATGCCGCGCTGGAACGCCAACGTCGCCAAAAGGTGCGTCGAGTTGACCGGCCCGCCGCGGGTGATCGCGTAGACGAGCTGGAAGTCGGTGAAGGTGAAAATGATCGAGAACGTCATTACGATCGCGAGTATCGGCAGCATCATCGGGAAGGTGATGTAGCGGAAGCGCTGCCAGGCGCTGGCGCCGTCCAGCATCGCCGCCTCATAGAGCGAGGGTGATATCGTCTGCAGGCCGGCGAGCAACGAAATCGCCACGAATGGAATGCCGCGCCAGATGTTGGCTGCGATCAGCGAAAACCGCGCGCTCCAGGGATTGCCGAGGAAGTCGATATTGGTGGTGCGGATGTGCAGTACATCCACCAGCAGATAGGAGATGATCGAGAATTGCGGATCGTAGATCCACCAGAACGCCAGCGCCGACAGCACAGTCGGCACGATCCACGGCAGCAGCACGATGGCGCGCAACAGGCTCTTGAGCGGAAAATGGTTGTTCAAGAGCAGCGCCAGCCAGAAGCCGAGCGCGAACTTTCCGAAGGTCGCGATCGCCGTGTAGAACACGCTGTAGAACACCGCGCCCCACCACAAGGGATCGCTCCACAGATACTGGAAATTCTCGAGGCCAACGAAGATGCCACGTTGGCCGATGGTGGTGTCGGTGAAGGCAAGCCATACGCCGAGGCCGAGCGGATAGGTGAGGAATACCGCGAGCAGGCCGATCGCCGGCGTCAGGCACATGACGATCAGGAACGGCTTGTAGTCGAACAGCCGGACGATCCAGCCCGGTTGCCGGAGCGCTACGCCGCGCGATGGTAGAGTGGTTACGGACATTGAATGCTCGTTCGCTCGTCATTGCGAGGAGCGAAGCGACGAAGCAATCCATTATTTATGTGGCATGGCACTATGGATTGCTTCGCTTCGCTCGCAATGACGGTTGATCCAGGTGTGCGGTTCGACAGGGCCTTACCGGTTCTGTCGCCGGAAATACCGCTTGCAGCGCTGCTCCGCTTCCGCGGCCGCAGCTTCGGGCGTCGAGGCGCCGGTGGCGACCGCTGCGCACATTTGCACAAGCACGTAATCGGCGTTGACCGCCCCGGTTGCCGTCGAGATCGGGCCCTTGTAGCCGTCGTAATAGGTGCTGTTCATGGTGTTTTTGAAGATCTTGACCTTGGGATCGCTGGACCACACCGCAGCGTCGGCATAAGCGGCAAGCGGCTGCGACCAATAGCCCGAGTTGGCGTTGAGCCACGGCTCGTACTGGTCCTTTTCCAGCATGAATTGCAGGAATGCCTTTGCGGCGTTGGGATACGGGCTGTGCTTGAATACCATTGCATTCAGCGTCAGACCCGCCATCGGTGAAATCTTGGCCAGGCCCTTCGGCAGCAATTGATGCTCGCTATCGTCGGCGATCGCGCGGGTCGCCGGATCGTTCTTCAGGGAGAAATACAGCGAGACGCCGTTGGCGGTCAGCGAGATTTCCTGCGAGGAGTAGGCGCGATTGTTGCTGACGTCATTCCAGGACGGCGTGCCGGCGATGAAGGTCGGGTACAGTTCCTTGACCCAGTTCAGCGCGGCGATCGTCTCCTTGCTGTTGATGATGACGTTGCCTTCCTCATCGAGCAGGGAAGCGTTGTGCGACCACAGCGCCCAGTTGGCGAAGCCGTTGCCGTCGCCTCTGGCATTACCGAGAGCGAAGCCGGCCGGCTTGCCGGCCTTCTGCAGCTTGCGGCACAGATCGAGAATTCCGGCATGATCTTCCGGAATCTTGTCGTACCCGATCGATTGCAGCACTGATTTGCGATAGATCAAGGGGCCGGCGGTGGCGCCAAAAGGCAGTCCGATCCAGGCGTCACTCTTGCTCTTCTTGCCGTACTTCTGCGCCAACGGCTGCCAGCCCCCATAGCGCTTGCCGAGATAGTCGGCCACATCGGTCAGCTCGATCAGCTTGTCGACATAGATGTGCGGCGCGTCCGAGAAGCCGATGATGATGTCGGGGCCGGCGCCGGAATTCGAGGTCACCGCGGTCTGCTGGTTGATGTCTTCCCAGCCGACGAAGTCGACCTTGACCTCGACGCCGGTCTCCTTGCTGAACTTGGCCGCGTTGGCGCGGAATACGTCCTCGTCCGCCTGCACGAAGCGCACCGGGCGCAGCATGCGCAGGCTCGCGCCTTTCTCGATCGCCAGCTTGGGAGCCGGAACATCGGCAGCCTTGATCGGGGATGCGGTCTGTGCCGATGCGCCGGTCACGGCCAGCGCCGCCACCGAGGCGCCCAAAGCCAACGCATCGCGGCGGGTGATATCGTTCCTCATGGTCCTCTCCCTGTATTGGTTCCCGGCGTTGAATCGCCGGTGAACCGTTCGTACGAAACTTTTTTGTCGTCCTCAGCTGTTGGGGCCACGATCCATGCTGACGGGTTGCCAGCGACGAAGCGAGGTATTCTGGAGCACCGACGGATTGACGCAGCTTACCGGCCACATCCCCGACAGGACCAGTGACAATTCGTAGCCTACACGGCGCTTGCGCGCCTCGTCAAAACGTGCCGATGCAGAGGCCACATGCGCCGTCAGCGTAACGTTATCCATCGAAAGCATCGGGTTGTTGTGGGACGGCGGTTCCTTTTCCAGCACGTCGAGCGCTGCGTGCGCGATCCATCCCTCCTGCAGCGCCTTGATCAGCGCCTCCTCGTCCACGGTCGCGCCGCGGCCGGTATTGATGAAGATTGCGCTCTTCTTCATCTGCTTGAAGTGCTTCTCGCCCAGCATGTGATGGACCTCGGGCCGGGCCGGGGCGTGCATCGACAGGAAATCGGATTGCGACAGCACCTCCGACAGCGTCGCCGGGATCACGCCATGGTCGGAAATCAGCGTTTCCTGGATGAAGGGATCGTAGGCGATCATGCGAAGCCCGAATGGCGCGGCGCGCTTGGCCACTGCACGCGCGACGCGGCCGAACGAGATGAAGCCCAACGTCTGTCCCATCAGCCGCGGAATCTTCAACAGCGCCGGACGGCCCTCGGACCAGCGGCCGGTGCGCACCATCTTGTCCTGCTCGACCAGCCGGCGGAAACCCGCCAGTAGCAGCATCATCGCGTGGTCGGCGACCTCTTCGATGAAAGTATCGGGGATATTGGTGACGGGGATGCCGCGGGCGGTGGCGGCCTTGACGTCGACGCTGTCGACGCCGACGCTGCCGAGCGTGATGACCTTGCAGTTCTCCAATGCGTCGATGACCGTCTTCGTGATCGGCATGCCCTTGGCGTAGATGGCGTCGGCAGTCCTTGCGGCGGCGATGAATTCCGCCTCATTGGCCGGCGCCTCGATGATTTCGGCATCGATCGGGTCGAGCGCCTCTCTTTCATACTCGTAGCCGCCGCCGGCGACCGTGAAGCTCGCGCCTTTCGGCGTCATTACCCTGAATTTTGGCATTTCCTGCTCCGATTTGACTCTTCGGTCTTGTTTGGGCCGCGACAACTGGCGGCCATTTCATCTTTTACGCGATCCGGATGGCGCCCCGTACAATCGTCGGTTGGTCTGACGCATGTGCCTCCGCACTTCTACGGGCGAACTCCGTAACCAAGCGGTAAAGGGTCTCACAATACCGTGGCGCGAATCAATCCGCCAAATCGCATGGCTCGCGTTCCCCTCTGGAGATCTTCCGTGAAACTTACAAACCTGAAGATCACCCCCAAACTCGGTATTTTGGTGGGTGCAACCTTGCTTGGACTCTGTGCCGCCGGCGTTCTCGCAGGCTATCTGATGCAGCGCGAGATGCTCAATGCCCGGCTCGATCAGACCAAGGCGATCGTCGAGGTCGCGCGTAACGTCGCGCTCGGACTGCAAAAGCAGGTTGAAGCGGGGCAGCTCACCAAGGAAGCCGCGATTGCCGAATTCACCCGCCGGGGCGTCACCATGACGTTCGACAAAGGCTCCGGCTACGTGTTTGCCTATACGATGGATGGTGTTGCGGTGGTAACGCCGGATCCCAAGCAGATCGGCCAGAACCGCCTCGACGTCGAGACCAACGGCCGGAAACTCGCGCGTGAATTGCGCGACGGCGTCGCGACCAAAGGCGAAATCATTCTGCCTTACGAATACATGAAGCCGGGTAAGGAGTAGCTGATTCGCAAGGTTTCCTATGCCGTCGGGATACCCGGCTGGAATATGTTCGTCGGCACCGGCGCCTATATCGACGATCTCGACGCCAAGATGAAGCCGATCGCGTGGCTGCTCGGGCTTGCAATACTCGGCATTGCCGTGATTTCGGGCAGCATCGCCTGGATGATCGGCCGCAGCATCAGTAAGCCGCTCGGTCAGCTCGGCGCCCGTATGCAGGACCTGGCCGAGGGCAGGCTTGACGGCGCAATTCCCGGCATCGGCCGCGGCGACGAGATCGGCGCGATGGCCGCGACCGTCCAGATCTTCAAGGACAATGCGGTGCGCATCCGCGGGCTCGAACAGGCGGAAGCTCAGGTGCAGGCACGTGCCGAGGCCGAGCGCCGGGCGGCAATGGAGAGCATTGCCAGCGACTTCGAACGCAGCGTGACCGGCATCGTCCGCTCGGTATCGACGGCGGCCGCAGGCATGCAGACCACTGCGCAGTCGATGACGGCAACCGCCAGCGACGCCAGCGCGCGGGCTGCGACCGTCGGCGCGGCGTTCGTCGGATAATGTCGGCACGGTTGCGGCCGCCGCGGAAGAGCTGTCCAGTTCGGTTACGGAAATTTCCCGTCAGGTGGCGCGTTCCAGCGAAATCGCCAGCAAGGCGGTCAGCAACGCCGAGCGCACCAACGCCACCGTCGGCGCGCTCTCGACCGGCGCGGAGAAGATCGGCGAGGTGGTCAAGCTGATCCACTCGATCGCCGCGCAGACCAACCTGCTCGCGCTCAACGCCACCATCGAAGCGGCGCGTGCCGGCGATTCCGGCCGCGGCTTTGCGGTCGTGGCATCCGAGGTGAAGGCGCTCGCCAACCAGACCGCGAAGGCGACCGAGGAAATCTCCTCCCAGATTGCGGCCATGCAGGCCTCGACCAGCGAGGCGGTGGCCTCGATCGGCGGCATTACTGAAACCATCTCGCAGATGAGCGAGATCACGGTCTCGATCTCGAGCGCCGTTGAGCAGCAGGGCGGGGCCACCCGCGAGATCGCCCGCAACATCCAGTCGGTGGCGGCCGGATCGAACGAGGTCTCCACCCATATCGGCGGTGTCACCACGGCGGCGGCAGCCACCGGTAAGGCCGCGTCCGAGGTGCTGGCGAATGCGCGCGAACTCGACAACCAGTCCGGCATGCTGCGCAGCGCGGTCGACGAATTCCTCGTCAAGGTGCGGGCGGCGTAAGTCGAGATCGGTAGGTGGGCAAAGGCGCATCTGCGCCGTGCCCACCATCCATCAACGGATCGCAACGTGAATGGTGGGCACGCTATCGCTTTGCCCACCCTACGCAGTATCCATCCGTCATTGCGAGGAGCGCAGCGACGAAGCAATCCATCTTTCCCCGTGCCGAGCCATGGATTGCTTTGCTTCGCTCGCAATGACGGAGATCGTAGGGTGGGCAAAGGCGCACTTGCGCCGTGCCCACCATCTATCAACGAATCGTAGCTTAGGTGGTAGGCACGCTTCGCTTTGCCCACGCTACGCTTCTGTCAGACCTCATCCTGAGGAGCCGCGGAGCGGCGTCTCGAAGGATGAATGGCACCGGCGGGGCCTCGTGGTTCTCCCGGCGATGCGAAGCATCGTCCGGAGACGGCGCGGAGCCTGTCATCGGGCCGCGCTACGCACGGACCCGTTGGCACCTCCTCACCACGAGGGTTTGATCGTTGCTACGCCGTACGGTCTCGCCCTACTGCTTCTCGATCCCCGCTCCGGCGATCAGCTTCTCCCACACCACGAGCTGATCCTTTACGAAGGCGTCGAACTCTTCCGGCGTGCCGGAGAACGCCTCCATGCCGCGCTCGGCGAGCTGGCTCTTGATGTCAGGCCGTTCGATGACCTTGCGGATTTCCGCGTTCAACCTGGTGACGATATCCTTCGGCATGTTCGCCGGGCCGAAATAGCCCTGCCATGACGTGATGTCGAAGCCCTTGACCGTGGCGTCCATGGTGGGCAGATGCGGCAGCAGGGCCGAGGGTTGCTTGGTGGTGACCGCAAGCGCCTTCAGCGCCTTGGCGTTGACGTGGGGCAGGCCGGTCGGGACGTCGATGAACATCATGGAGACGCGGCCGGCGATCACGTCGGTCAGGGCCGGCGGCGAGCTCTTGTAGGGGACGTGAAGCAGATCGATCCCGGCGAGACGGGCAAAGGTTGCGCCCGACACGATCGCCGACGAGCTGCCGCTGGCGTAGGAGTATTTGCCCGGCTCCTTCTTGGCGAGCGCAATCAGTTCGGCCACCGAATTCGCCGGGACGTCCGGATGGATCACCAGCATGAAGGGCAAGTCGCCGGTCCGTGCGATCGGGGTGAAATCCTTGACCGGATCGTAGGTCATGTTCTTCAAGAGATACGGATTGGCCGAATGCGACGTGTTCGTCGTCACGAACAGCGTGTATCCGTCGGGAGCGGAGCGGGCGACATAGCTCGCCGCGATCGAGCCGTTGGCGCCGGCCTTGTTCTCGATCACCATACTGACGCCGAGCGCGACACCGAGTTCTTTGCCGATCAGGCGTGTCGTGGTGTCGGTGCCGCTGCCGGCGGCGAAAGGCAGCACCAGCGTGATGTTGCGGTTCGGATAGGGGGCCTGCGCGGAAGCCGTGGCGACCAGCGCCAACGTCAGGGAGGCCGCCGCCGCGACGTGCCGGTACCGCTTCAATCGTTCGAACATATAGTCGTTTCCTCAGCTGTTTTTTGGTGAATTGGCGGGCAAGCTAGCCTGCCCGGGATCAAAGTGGAAGCCGGTAAGACGCGACGCCGCATGCCCCAAACACATGCGTTTTCCTAAACCTTGGCCGATCCCCGCCGCGACGCGATCACCACGCCGGCCAGCACCAGCGCATAGCCAGCCAGATGGAATAGCCGCAACTGCTCGCCCAGCAGCACGATCGCCATTGCCGAGCCGAACACCGGCACCAGGTGAAAGAACGGCGCGGCGCGGTTCGGCCCGATCAGCGCGAGGCCGCGGTTGAAGAACAGATAGGCGAGTGTCGAAGGAAAGATCACGGCGTAGCCCAGCGTCGCCATCGAAACGAGATCGAACTTCAGCGTGGCGCCGGTGGAAAACTCCCAGATCGCGAACGGCACCAGCATCAACGCGCCGCAGCAGGTGGTGAACGAGATCAGCGACAATGCGTGCGTCACCGGCCGCCGCGGAATCAGCGCCGAATACAGTCCGAACGACACCAGCGAACTCGCAAACATCAGGTCGCCCCGGTTGAAGCTGATGCTGGCGAGTGCGCCGAAGTCGCCGCGCAGGATGATGGTCAGCACGCCCGCGAGCGATATGGTGATACCGGCGAGTTGCGCGCCGGTCAGACGGATGCCGAACAACGCCAGCGACCACAGCGCCACGAACAGCGGTCCCGCCGACTGGATCAGTAGCGCGTTCAGCGCCTCGGTATATTGCAGGGCCCAGTACGAGATCGCGTTGTTGTAGGCGAATCCGACCAACGACAAAAACAGCATCATCGGCAGGTGCGCGCGCAGCACCGGCCAGTCGTGCTTCAGATGCGGCCAGGCAAACGGCAGCAGGATGAGAAAGGTGCCGATCCAGCGGATGCAGGACAGCGTCAGCGGCGGCACGTGGCCTGCGACATGGCGCGCGCCAGCACGATATTGCCGGCCCAGAACAGCGAGGTCAGGCTGAGCAGGAGGTATGGCTGGTTGTTCAGCCAACGAGCCGGATGGAAGGCCGTCGGCGTTTGCGCGGGCTGGGTCATGGTCGCGGCCGGAGTAGGCCGGAATTCCATCGCGCGACAAGTGCCGCACATGCAATGCTACAATGCTGTATGCTTGTTCTTGGGATGACGTGGAGTGCTGGCCATGGGCGTGGAGTTTCTGAATATCAGCGGTCTTGAGAAATTGACCAGCAGGCGCCGGTCGTGATGGTGAACCTGATGCGGTTTCGCGAGCGTTCGCTTGACGGCGACGGATCGGGCTGGGACGCCTATCTGCGCTACAGCGCGCTCACCGTGCCGATGATCAAGGCACGCGGCGGCACGCTGCTATGGACCGGCGACGCCAAGGCGGTCGCGCTTGGACTCGAAGCCGGCAACACCTGGGACTATCTGGCGCTGGTGTACTACCCGACGGTGGCCGCCTTCATCGACATGATGACGTCGCAGGATTACGAACAGCGTTGCGACCCGCAGCGCATCAACGGCTGCGCCGACCACGTGATCATCGCGGCCAAGGAAACGTATAGCAAGTTTAAGGCCCTGTAGCCCGTAGCCCGGATGGAGCGCAGCGCAATCCGGGACAGCCTGACCATTTGCGCGAGAACCCCGGATTTCGCTGCGCTTCATCCGGGCTTCTGTAACGGGCCTCGATTAGTCAATCCCTTTTGCGTCATCCGCTCGCCGGGAACTTGCTTCTGTACGGGATCGGCGCGAGGCCGTCGCCTGATGGGGTTCGTGAGAGGATAGGTCGGCCAATCTACGGAAAGCGTGATCATATCGTTTGATATGTCGACAACCCGGATGTCGGCCTGACCTGATCCATCGTCCCGGCGAAGGGACTTCGCTTCGAAGGCTGGTGTCGTGGCCCGCCCGAAACCTGTCGTTTTTCCTCCTAGGCTGTTGCAGCGTTGGCCTTGGTGGCTGGATTGAAAGGCGCGCCGTCCTTGAGCATGCGATGCATGATCACGGCGAGCTTGCGCGCCAGTGCGACCTTGGCCTTGCTCATGCCGGCACGCTTGGCAATCCGCATCGCCCAGCTTTTGAGCTGCGAACACCCCTTGACCGGCTTCGTCAGCATGATGTGAGCGGCCTGGTAGAGCGCCTCGCGTACGGAGCCGTCCCCGATCTTGCTGATCCGCCCCGATCGGTCGGTCTCGCCGGACTGGTGCTTCTTCGGCGTCAGCCCGAAATGCGACCCGGCCTGCTTGAGGATGTAAACCGCGCGGGATCATCGATCGCCGCGGCATAAGTCAGCGAGATGATCGGTCCCACCGCAGGCGTCGACATCAACAACCTGGCTTTGGCATCCATCCGCGACATCTTGCCGGCCCGCTTCTCGAAGGCTTTGAACTCACTGAGCAGGGCGCTGCGCACCCGCAGCAGCGCTTCTGCGATCACTTCCAGGTTCGGATGCCCCTTTGCCAACTCGTTGATCCGTCCGGCAAAACCTGTTCCCGTCGTCTTGCCAACCTTCAGCCCAAAGCCCCGCAGGATCCCGCGCAGACTGTTCTCGACATCCAGAAGCTTGCTCTGGACCAGCTTGCGCGCCGTCAGCACGGCACGTACTTCCTGGGCATTTATCGACTTGCAGTGAACCGGCCGGAACCAGCCCAGCCGCATCAGTTGTGCGATCCCCCGTGCGTCATTGCGGTCCGACTTCACTGGCATCGCCTTGAACGCATCGTGGACGTGCCGCGTCTCCAACAGCTCAACCGCGAGCCCAGCCCGCTTCATCGCCGCGTACAGCCATTGCGACAGCGGCCCAGCTTCCAGCCCGATCCGGGTTAGCCCAAGCCCGAGCGAGCTGAGCCAGCGAATCAGCGCCGCCGGCTCGCTTGCCACCTTGCCTTCCCGGACAATTTTGCCGTTCGCATCAACCACACACACGCTTGAGCATTCCAAAGACACGTCGATTCCGGCATAATACTCCATGGTCGTCTCTCCTTGATGCTTGGAGCGAGGTCCAACCCTCGACTCCGTAACACCATCCATGTGAGGGACGACCGCCCGCCTTCCAAACAAGCCGCGCGAAGCGCGCATTCAACAGCGCCGTAGCAAGCGCGGCTTGCTTGGAGGGCAGACCGGGCCCGTTATCCCATCTACGGATTTAGTCTATCTAAAACTTCCTCACCAGATCCGGCGTGATCTCGCTGATGGAGCGGATGCCGAGCAGCGCCAGGTCGCGGTCGATTTCGGCCTGCAGCAGCGTGATCGCGCGCCGCACGCCGGCCTCGCCGCCGGCGATCGCGGCATAGAGAAACGGCCGGCCGACCCAGACGAAATGCGCGCCGAGCGCGAGCGCCTTGATCACGTCGGTGCCGCGGCGGATGCCGCCGTCGACCATGACAGTCATGCCTTTGGCTTCGGCCGCGATCTCCGGCAGTGTGCGCAGGCCGGACATGGTGTAATCGAGCTGGCGTCCGCCATGGTTGGAGAGCATCACGCCGTCGACGCCGCTCTCGCGCGCGATTTTGGCGTCCGCGGGCGAGACCAGTCCCTTGATGACGAGCTTGCCCTTCCACATCTTGCGGATCAGTTCGACATGCTTCCAGGCCAGCTGGTCGCGATGGCCGATGTTGCGCATCAGGTTCTTGGCGAGCACCGGCGGTCCGCGCTGCGCGTCCATGTTCTCGAAATGCGGCATGCCATGATTGATCACCGTGCGCGCCCAGGTGCCGAACAGCCAATGCGGATGCGTGACCGTGTCCCAGGCGACGCGCGGCGTGATCGCAAGCGGCACCTGAAAGCCGTTGCGGATGTTGTTCTCGCGGTTGGGCGGCACCGGCACGTCGGCGGTGACGACAAAGGTGTCGTAGCCGGCGGCCGCGACCCGGTCGACCAGCGGTTCGATGCGCTCCGGCCGGCCTGCGAGATAGGCCTGATACCACGCCGCTTGATTTTCGCGCCGCACGTCTTCCAGCGTGATCAGCGACGATGCGCTGAGAATCATCGGCACATTCGTCTCGGCCGCCGCGCGCGTCAGCACGATGTCGCCGCGATAGGCACACAGTGCCGAGGAGCCCATCGGCGGAATGCCGAACGGCGAGGCGTAGCTCTTGCCGAACAGCGTGGTGGTCTGGTCGCGGCCGGAGACGTCGTTGAGCACGCGTGGCACGAAGCCGTATTCGTCGAAAGCTTTTCGGTTGTCGCGCACGGCCGCGTCGGTCTCGGCGCCGCCCGAGATATAGCCGTAGAGGAATTTTGGGATCCGGCGGCGCGCCGTTGGCTCGAAATCGTCGAGCGAGAGATACTTCTGCAACGCGCGCGGAACGGCGCTCTGCGCGCGGGTCACGGTAGCGGACGGCGCGGTCACGGCCGTGGACTTGTCGAGCATTTCGGGCGTTCCATTTTTGGTTGCTGGCGCATGGTCCGGAAAAGCGGGTACCGGCTTTTCAAAAAGATCATGCGCAAATGATCGAGGGAATCACGTTAGCGTCGAGCGGGGAGGCCTGCTGCCGAACTTGCTGTTGTTGATGGACTGGCTGAGTTCGCCGAACATCCGGCGGGTATCGGCGATGACAGCTCCGGACTTCTTGTCAAAACTTTCGATCAGTTCGCGCAGCGAGATCACGGTCGGCAGCAACTCGCCGCCATATTTGTCGCTGGCAAGCCCGCCGAGGAAATCCCCGGTCTTGGTCAGCGCGTCGTCGACGCCGTTGATGCTGCTTTCGGCGGTCGCGATGATGCTGGTGATCTTCTCGCCATTGCCGGACAGCGATGCGGTGAACGTCTCGAAATTCCGCAGCGTATCCTTTACCGCCACCTCGTTGTCGGCGATGACCTTGTCGACGTTGCGCAACGCCACGCGGATCTTTTTCCTGGGTGTTGAGCGTGCCCTCCGGGTCCGCGGTGAGCTCCGGAATGCCGTCCGCGCCCTTGGGCGGCGGCGGCGCCTCGTCCGAGCCGCCGGTGAACGAGATTGCCGCGATCCCCGTCAGCCCCTGGAACTCGAGGCCGACTTGCGTGTCGCTGCGCACCGGCGTGTTACCGTCGATCATCGCCAGCGCCACGACGCGGCGCGGATGGTCGAGCTTCAGCGACACCACCTCGCCGACCCGGATGCCGGCGAAATTCACGCTGCCGCCGTTGCGAAGCCCACTGGCTGAACCTTCGAAGATCACCCGGAACGGCGTCTTCTGCTTGACGCCGGCGAGCTTCTGATAGGTGAGGAACGCGCCGAGCGACCCGGCGATCAGGGCCAGGGTCAGGGTTCCGATCATCAGATTGCCGGCGCGGACTCATTGAAATGCCCAAGCGAAGCAGGCCCAAGGGGATGGCGAAGAGATAGCGGATTTGGCGCGGCAAGTCACCGGAACTAGCTCGTCTTCGGCTTGCGCGATGCCACGAAGACCCCGGTCAGCACCAGCGCGAAGCCGATGAAGTGGAAGGCCTGCGGATGTTCGCCGAGGAAGGCGATCGACATGACGGTGCCGAACACCGGCACCACGTGGAAGAATGGCGCAGCGCGGTTGGCCCCGATCAGCTGCACGCCGCGATTGAAGCAGAGATAGGCGATCGTCGAGGGAAACAGCGCGACGTAGAGCAGCGTCATCAGGTTCGCGGCGTCGATCTGCATCAGCGGCCGCGTGAACAACTCCCAGACGAACAGCGGAATCAGACAGGCCGCGCCGGCGCCGAAGGTGAAGGCGACAAAAGACAATGCGTGGATGTTGGGCCGCTTCAGCGACAGCACCGAGTAGAGCCCGAAGATCGCCAGCGCCACGATGAAGATCAGGTCGCCCCGGTTGAACTCGATATTCGAAAGCTTGGTGAGGTCGCCGTGCATCAGGATGACAAGCACGCCGGCCAGCGACAGCGTGATGCCTGCGGCCTGCGCCAGCGTCAGCCGTACCCCGAGCAGCAACAGCGACCACACCGCGACGACCAGGGGACCTGCGGACTGCAACAGCAGCGTGTTCAGTGCCTGGGTGTGCTCGAGCGCCCAATATTGCAGGGTGTTGAACGCGCCGATGCCGGTGATGGAGAGCACGATCATGATGCCGAGACGGCCGCGGATCGCGGCCCAGTCGCCCACCAGATGTTTCCAGGCAAAGGGCAGAATGATCAGGAACGCGAGCGACCAGCGCAGGAACGAAAGCGTGACGGGCGCGATGTGGCCGGCGGCCAGCCGCCCGACAATGGCGTTGCCGGCCCAGCACAGCGCGGTGATGCTGAGCAGGACATAAGGCTGGTTGGCGAGCCAGTTTCCGGCCGGCGCGGGTGGGGTGGGTTCGGAAGCCGACATTCGTGGACAAAGACCCGGTTCATGGCGCCGCGGCCCGCCCGGCGAGGCCGCCGGGCCGGAATGTGGCCCGGCCCGTGTCACAGACACGGATTTGGCCGGTTCATCAATGGCGAAGACGCATCGCGCCCATGCGGGCCGGCCCTGCCCATTGTTTGGAGTTGCCAGACCGCCTGCGAGTATGCAATCTAAGGACGATAAATTTATGATATCCAACCCTGGTTTGTCTTCCGGGATGGCGTGCAGTTTGGGTTATTCAGGATTTTTCCGAGTTATTAGGCGTCCGTTCGATCGTTGGGACCACGGTCGCAGGCGATGGCTGAACCAGCAGCTTCATCTGCCCGTGAGGTCGAAATCATGCAACCGATAGGTCATTCCTTGAACAAGCCATTGTCGGCCGAAGAAGCCGAAGCCGAGACGCGGCACCGGTTTGCCGTCCGCGCCAATTCCATTCTGGCGTTCATCGATTGCGACGAAGGGCTGCGCCCGAAATTGCGCGAGGCGATCGTCGACGCGATGCTGTGGGCGCAGACGCAGCCCAAATCAGCAACCGAATCGAAGGTCACGTAAAGGCCCTTCACGCCGTCAGCGGCCGCGCGATCGCTCCCGCCGCCTTCACGGCGTCCCGGGGGTCGAGTTCGACCTGCAGGCCGCGCTGGCCGCCGTTGATGAACACGCTGGCGTGGCCGAGCGCCGTCGCCTCGATCGCGACCGGCACGTGCTTCTTCTGGCCGAACGGGCTGATGCCGCCGACATGGTAGCCGGTCAGCCGTTCGGCGTCGGCCGGGCGCATCATCTTGGCCGCCTTGCCGCCGAACGCGCTCGCGAGCTTCTTCATGCTGACTTCGCAATCCGACGGCACCACGGCGCAGACCGGCTTGCCGTCGACCTCGGCCATCAGCGTCTTGAGCACGCGGGCCGCCTCGACGCCGAGCGATTCGGCGGCCTGCAACCCGATGCTCTCCGCATCCGGGTCGTAATCGTAAGCGTGCAGGGTGAATTTCACGCCAAACTTGTCCAGCGCCTGGGTTGTGCGGGTGGTTTTGGACATCAGCTTTCCGTTGGGCCTTCCATCATTGCCAGATGTTAATGCGCGCCACGAATTTTTGGGGGATATCAAGGGGTTGGACGCGTTCTAAGACACCCGTAAAGCCGCCTTCTTGCTTGCCTAGATCACCCGCTTCCTTTATCCGGTGGGGCTGCCTTGCATGCGAACGGCCCCGGCCGTGATTTTGGCTGGGCAAGCTACCGCATGATCCGGAAAAGTGGCTACCGGTTTTCCGATCAGATCATGCGCAAACCTAAAGAGAAGCATGATCCGGAAAAGCGGCTATCGGGCTTCCGGGAACTTTATGCTGAGACCAACAGAGTTGCAGGGAACACCTTAGAAATGGCCAATGTTGTCGTCGTCGGCGCCCAGTGGGGCGACGAGGGGAAGGGCAAGATCGTCGACTGGTTGTCGGAGCAGGCCGATATCGTCGTGCGCTTCCAGGGCGGCCACAATGCCGGCCATACGCTCGTCATCAATGGCGAGACCTACAAGCTGGCGCTGCTGCCCTCCGGCGTGCTGCGGCCCTCGAAGCTTGCGGTGATCGGCAACGGCGTCGTGTTCGACCCCCAGGCTTTTCTCGACGAAGTCGCAAGACTGAAGGGGCAGGGCGTCGCCATCAGCCCGGACAATCTGCGCGTCGCCGAAAACGTCACGCTGATTCTGCCGCTGCACCGCGAACTCGATGCCTTGCGCGAATCCTCCAACGCAGCCACCGCGATCGGCACCACCCGCCGCGGCATCGGCCCCGCCTATGAGGACAAGGTCGGCCGCCGCGCCATTCGCCTGATGGACCTTGCCGACCTCGACACGCTGCCGCACAAGATCGACCGCCTGCTGGCGCATCACAACGCGCTGCGCCGCGGGCTCAATCTGGAGGAGATCGACGGCGGCGGGATCCTCAAAGAGCTCACGGCGCTGGCGCCGAAGCTGTTGCCCTACACCGAAACGGTGTGGCGGCTGCTGGACCTCAAGCGCCGCGAGGGTAAGCGCATTCTATTCGAGGGCGCGCAGGGCGCGCTGCTCGATGTCGACCACGGCACCTATCCCTACGTCACCTCTTCCAACACCGTGGCGGCGCAGGCCGCGACCGGCTCCGGCCTGGGTCCGGCCTCGGTCGGTTACGTGCTTGGCATCTGCAAGGCCTACACGACCCGCGTCGGGCAGGGACCGTTCCCGACCGAGCAGGACAATGAGATCGGACGCAAGATCGGCGAGCGCGGCCGCGAGTTCGGCACCAATACCGGCCGCCCGCGGCGCTGCGGCTGGTTCGATGCGGTGCTGGTGCGGCAAACGGTCCGCACCTGCGGCATCACGGGCCTCGCGCTGACCAAGCTCGACATTCTCGACGGATTCGACTCCATCGAGGTCTGCACCGGCTATATGCTGGACGGCAAGGAAATCGATCATCTGCCGGCGGGCGAGGGCGCCCAGGCAAGGGTGGTTCCAGTGTATGAGACCATCGAGGGCTGGAAGGAGCCGACCGCCAACGCCCGTTCCTGGGCGGACTTGCCGGCCCAGGCCATTAAATATGTCCGCCGGGTCGAGGAACTCGTGGGTTGTCCTATCGCCTTGCTTTCCACCAGCCCCGAACGCGAGGATACTATCCTGGTCCAGAACCCGTTCGAGGCTTAACGGGATGTTACCGTCCAGACTCTAAAATAGACCGGTATTATTGAAGAGATATGGCTGACTACTACCCGCTGATCGCACGCGCCATCGCCGGCCTGGACCCCAGTGCTCCCGGCGAGAGCCGCCGTGCGCTCTATGAGCGGGCACGCACCGCGCTGATTGCGCAGTTGCGCAGCGTGCAGCCGCCGCTCTCCGAATCCGAAATCACCCGCGAGCGGCTGTCGCTGGAAGAGGCCGTGCGCAAGGTCGAGTCCGAGGCCGCCCAGCGCGCCCGCGAGGCCTCGCGGCCTGGCGGTGGCGCCGGTGCTGCGCGTGGTGGCGACGCCTTCCGCCGCGCCAACGCCCGTCCGCCGGACGCCGCATCTTCCACCGCCGCGCCGGCGCCAGGGTCTGCGCTACGTCCGCGTCCGCCGGCTCAGCCCCCCTCGCGCGATGCGCGTCCGCCGCTCGGCCAAGAGGATCAGCGCGACCAGCGCCCGCCGCGCAATTTGCGCCCCGATGCGCCGCCGCCCGCCCCGCGTCCGCAGCCGCCGCAACTGCCGATGCAGGATCCGGTGCTGCCGCCAACTCGCGAGCGTACGGGTGGGCCGCGCCGCGGCCCTGACAATGGCGCGCCGCAGATGCCGCAGCCGCCGGGCATGCGCGGCTTCCGCGATATCGCCGCCGACGCCGATGATCTCGGCCACGCCGCTGCGCAAGCCAACCGCAACGCGCGCAAGACCTATGCCAACGTGCCGTCACCCTCGCCGGAATTCGACCGGCTCGAGCCGAGCATGGAAAACCGCGGCGCCGATCCCGAGGCGCCCTATTCTTACGACGAGTCGATGGAGGAGGCCGACCGCTACGCGCCGCAGCAGCCGCCGCCGCGTGAGCGTTCGCGGCTGTCGCAGAACGGCGACCGCGAGCCGAACAAGCGCGTGCGGTCAGCGGCGGTGTTTCCGTTCAAGAGCGCGATCGCGGTCGGTATCGTCCTCATTCTGGTCGGCGCCGGCATCCTGTGGGGCAAGTCGGTTGTGACCGCAGTCAGTGGCCTGTTCAAATCCTCAACCGTGGTGGAAGCGCCAAAGGACCCGGCCGCTCCGCAGTCGCGGCCGAAGATTCCTGATCGCGTCGGTCAGCCCTCGTCGAGCGAAAACGTGGCGCCCGTGGCGCAGCGCGTGGTGCTGTATGACGAGGATCCGGGCGATCCCAAGGGCAAACAATATGTCGGCTCGGTGATCTGGCGCACCGAACCGATCAAGGGGAGCGGCAACCAGAAGCCTGATATCGCCGTGCGCGCCGACATCGAGATTCCCGACCGTAAGTTCAAGATGACGATGTCGTTCCGCCGCAACACCGATACATCGCTGCCGGCGAGCCATACCGCCGAACTGACCTTCATCCTGCCGCAGGATTTCTCCGGCGGCGGCGTCGGCAACGTGCCGGGCATCCTGATGAAGTCGAACGAGCAGGCGCGCGGCACGCCGCTGGCCGGGCTCGCGGTCAAGGTCACCGACGGCTTCTTCCTGGTCGGCCTCTCCAACGTCGATTCCGATCGCGCGCGCAATCTTCAGCTCCTGAAGGAGCGCTCATGGTTCGACGTGCCGCTGGTCTACGTCAACCAGCGCCGCGCCATCATTGCGATCGAAAAAGGCGCTCCCGGCGAACGCGCGTTCAACGACGCGTTTGCGACGTGGGGAGAGTAGGGGCGTCTTCCACGCCCCGATATTTGTCCCTGCAGCGCTATCTCCGCGGTTCGCTGGAGATCCGCCTTACATCAGAAGCTCCACCCCCAAATGGGTGAGACGCGGCCTGGGCTCCGCCTCCGGAATACTCAGTATTAATGCGGAAAAACGCCGGTTTGGCGGCAACTCCCGGTTAGGGAAGTCTGCGTACGATCAGTCGTTATTGCCGGGACGCTTTCGACACTGTTGCTTTCGTTTGGTCAAAAATACGCGAAATCAGTTTTTGAAACTGGTGCTCAATGCTCGTTCATTTCTTGACTGATGAGCCTACAAAGATACCAGCCATCCGCGCGATGCTGGGACCGCAACATGACGTCGAATCCCAGGTGCTGGGAGTTGGCGGCACGCCAATCATCTCGCACGGCGTACTGATGGTTGACGCCGACCTGCGCAAGGCAGCCCCCGTAGAACAGATCAAACTCGTCTTGCAGGACCTGCGCGGCGTCTCTGAAAAACTGTTCGTCGTCCAGAAACACCTCCACCATATGGTCGCGCAGGCGTTTGCGCTCGGCGCGACGGGCGTGGTTTCTCGCCCAAAGGAAATCGTATCGAAACTGGCGCAGATCGAAGTCGCCCAGAAGGCGGCGCAAGCCGGCCTCGCCAATGCCTCGCCCGAGATCACGCATAGTGCGGCAGTCTTCGGGTCGATGTTCACCGCGATACGGGAAGGCAGACCGTTCAAGCTTGCGGATGCCGCGAACGCCACATCGGAGATCATCAACGGCATCGAGCAAAACGGACTGAGTTCGTGGCTGAACGACGTGCGCCGCTATCATGAGGGAACGTTCCAGCACTGCCTGCTGGTGACGGGCGTGGCGGTTGGCTTCGCCCTGGCCATCAAATTCTCGAATGCAGACGTAAGGCGGCTCGGATTGGCGGCGACCCTGCATGATATCGGCAAGGCACGCATTCCCTTGTCCATTCTCGACAAGCCTGGACGGCTTGACCCGGGCGAGGAAGAAGTCATGAGACGCCATCCGGTGATCGGATACGAACTATTGCAGGCCCACCCGGAGTTCAGCCCGGAGATCTCTCGATGGCGTCAGGCACCACCACGAATATCTCGACGGTTCCGGTTATCCCGATGCGCTGACGGCGCCGCAGATATCCGACCTCGTACGATTGCTGACGATATCCGATATCTACGCCGCGCTGATCGAGTCGAGACCGTACAGAGCGCCGATGTCCGGGCAAGCCGCCTACCAGATCCTGGACGGCATGGATGGAAAACTGGAACGATCGCTTGTGAGGGCGTTCCGGAGCGTGGCCTTGAAGGCATGAAGCAAGCGCGGACCATCGATATGGAGCCCAACTAGTCATGCCTGCCGCATCGCCGCATCTGCGCGCGGAATTGAACGGAGCCGAAAAGGGTGGACCCGAGCACGATGCCCAAATTTTGGGGCAGGTGACGAGCTTATTTCTGTCCAATGTTGATCAGCTCAATGATTCTCAGATAGCTGCCGTCGATGGCGTCCTCGCTCAACTGATCGGGCGGGTGGAGGCGGCAACCGTGGTCCATCTTAGCGAAGCCCTGTCCATACTAGATCGAGCGCCGCGCCAGACGATCCGCAAGCTGGCATTTCACGAAGACCCCTTGGTAGCCGCGCCGGTTTTGCGAAAATCCAATTGGCTGTTGGAAAAAGACCTCCTTGAAATCGCCAAAAGCCGCGGCCAGCAACATTTGTTGGCGATATCAAACAGAAAGATCCTCACCGAAGCGCTGACCGATGCGCTGATGAGATTTGGCGACGTTAACGTCTGCAACGCGCTCGCGCACAACGCGGGAGCGAATTTCTCCGAGTGCGGTTACGCAACGCTTGTTGGAAGGGCAGAGCGCGACGAAAGCCTCGCGGAAAAGGTCGGCCTTCGATCAGACCTTCCCGGGAACCTGCTGCGGGAGCTGCTTGGCAAGGTTGCCGACGTGGTGCTGGCGCGATTTTTGACGGCGCAGCGGCCCGTTGTGAAGGCGAAAACTCAGGGTCCTGTTGCAGCGATCGCCGAGCAGGATCGCGTGCCGCGAAAAGTGATTGACTATACCAAGGCGCAAAGCGAGGTCGTTGCGCTCAATCGAACGGGAAAGCTCAGCGATTCAATCGTGAACCGGTTTGCGGTGAGGGGCGAATACACCCTTGTCGTAGCCGCGCTCGCATTGAAGGCAGACGTCAAGGTAGAGGCCATAGAACCGCTGCTCGATAGCGACCGGCTGTATGGACTGATCGTGGCGTGCAAGGCCGCCAGGCTGACCTGGTCGACCACGACGATGATCGTTCGCAACCGGCCGGGTTGTCCGCCGCCGACCCAGCGCGAACTCGACCAATGCGTCGCGATACATGAATCCCTGCTGCTGTCGGTGGCGCAATGGACAATCAGATTCGGCTCTGATCGGATTCTTGCAAAAAAGAAGAACGACCGGGCGGCGAAAACGCCGGCGGCAGCAGGAGCCTGAGGCAGCTCAGTCTCACACCAACCGGAACGTCCCTGCGATCCCATTTGCTGTGCATGGGACAAACCGGCTCATCTTGACTCCGCGCCAACTTGATTTGAAATTGCGCATGGCTGGTTAAAGCAGTTCGAGTTTGGCCGGAGGTTCGCGCAGGAGTCGCTCATGAAACGCTATCTGATCTTCGCAGCCGTCGGCCCGTTCATCGGCGGCCTTCTGATGCTGTTCGCGACCACGGTGGCCTCGGGTTACTGGACGGACACCAGCTGGTCGGAGGTCGGAAAGTTCCTGGGCACGTTCGCGAAAACACTGCAATACAGCTATCTGTTCGGCATCGTGCCGATGCTGATGATTGGCGCGATCGATGACATTCTCTTTCATGTTCCGCATATTCGGCCCGTGTTGCGGATGCTGATCGTCGGCGCGATCGGGTTCATGGCGGCGCAATTGCTCTATGGCCAGCGCGATGCCGGCGTGGTGCAGTTCTTTCTCTTCGGGATCGTCGGCATGGCGCCTGCGATGCTGTCGTCCTGGCTGGCGCACAAATATGCCGACACGTCGCAGCAGCAGGTTCATTCGACCTAGAGTATGATCGGTTCTGATTAAATCAGAACCGATCATGCTCTGGATTCTCGTTTTGACGCGTTTTCTTCAGGCGAGCTTCGCTCGAAAACGCTATGGCGGTCCGCCAGCCCGTCCTTGCTGCGTATTCCCCGCGCTCGCGCCTTCAATTGGAACCGAATGGGCTCGGGAACGAGATAGCCGTTTGCGCGCGTCAGGATTTACCTGACCTCGGCGGCCGACAAGGGCCTTGGCAGACTAATGTCAGGCTGGTCCGATCCGAGAATGCAACGTAAGGGAACCCACAGCATTGTCAGTCTTCGGCGGCAAAAGGATATGCGCGCAACTGTGATCGCGGAGTTGGGTAACAGGTTTTCCTCCAGTTCTGGCCGCAGGAACGAAGCCGTCTGGCTTTTCACCGCGCTTGTCCTTACCGCTGCCATTCCGGTCCTGCTGCTCGGCGGATGGATGGCCTATATCACCGCCGACCAGGAGAGAAGCTACGCCCGGACGGCTGCCACCGAAGCGCTGACGCAAGTCGCGCACCGGATCGAAGGCGAGATTTCTCGTGAAATGCAGGTCGCCGAAACGCTTGCAAGCTCGGCCGCGCTCGATCAGGGGAATCTGAGCGCTTTCTACCGCGAGGCAACGCGCATAGTGGCCGCCCGGCCGCTATGGGAGACCGCGGCGCTGACGAAGCCGGATCAAGAGCAGGTGCTGAACGTGCTGCGACCGCTCGGGGCTCCGCTCGGACCCGTAACCGACACCGAAAGTTTTAACGCGGTTCTCCGTACCCGAAAGCCAGTCCTCGGCGGACTTGGTCCGTACCAGGCCGCAATAGGCAAACAGCTGGTGTCCCTGCGTGTCCCCGTCATTCGGGACGGTGAACTCCGCTACATACTGACGATCGGGCTCCTGCCGGACCAGATCGGCACGATCCTGGGTCAAGCCGGGCTGCCCGCCGGATGGGCCGGCACCGTGATTGACGCCAGGGAAAAATCGTCGCGCGCACGCCGGACACGAGTACCCCCCGTGCGGCAGCGACAACACCTGCCGTGCAGGAAGCCATTGCGCGTGGCGGTTCGGGTTCGGGTTCGGCGCGAACCCAGACCCGTGAGGGCGTGGATGTTGAAACCGTCCACCGCGTCCTGGCCGGCACCGAAGGATGGTCGGTCCACGTGGGCGTCCCCGTGTCGGAGCTGAATGCTCCCGTATCCCGCTCCCTGCGGCTGTTGTTCGGTGGCACGGCCGCCAGCGTGGGGCTGGCGATCGCGCTTGGCCTGGTGATCGCGCGGGAAATCGCCCAGCGACGTCGCATGGAGGCGCTTCAATCGGCGGCAGCGCTGCTGGACAGCGAAAAGCGAGGGGCGCTCGCGATCGATGCGGCCGAACTCGGGACATGGCGCTGGGATATGGCCGCCAATGAATTCAGCGGCTGTAGTCGCTTTTGCGCATTGCTTGGCTTGCCGAGTTCCCGATCGGAGGAAACCAGTTGGTCTGCAGACCGGATTTTTGCGCAGATCGAATCACCTTACCGCGCTGTCATGACCTCGTTCGGCACAACCTGCCTCGAGAGTGGCAGATCGAGCAGCGTCGAGTTTCTGATTCAATCGAACGATCGCGGCGAATACTGGTTACGCGCGGCGGGGAGGGCCGAAGGGCCACCCAATCGACGACACGTGATCCACGGCGTGTTGGCCGACATCGATATTCCAAAGCGCGCGGAAGCCGAGCGGTCTCATTTGCTTCGACGCCTGGCTTCCGCCCAGGAAGAGGAGCAGCGGCGGATTTCGCGAGAACTGCACGATCAGATAGGGCAGACCGTGACGGGGCTGTCCCTCGGCCTGAAAGCACTGGAGCAAGGACTGGCCAAGGGAAGCAACGCAGAGGCCGCAACCGAGCAGGTACGATGGCTTGAACAGCTTGCAGCACAGATCGGCCGTGACATTCATCGCACCGCGTCGGACCTGCGGCCGACGGCGATCGATGACCTCGGAATTTTCAGGGCGATCGAAGCCTATGTTGCGGAATGGCAGGAGCGTTATGGCGTTCGTGTCGATATTCAGACGTTCGGGCGAGACAATCCGCTGCCCCCCGATGTGGCGGCCGTGCTGTACCGATTGGTGCAGGAAGGATTGACCAACGTTCTCAAGCACGCCCGGGCCGGCAGAGTGAGCATCGTGCTCGAAAGGAAAGCGGACGGGCTGGCGCTCGTTCTCGAGGACGATGGAATAGGTTTCGACCCGGAAAACGTCGGCCGGAATGCGTCAGGCAGCGGTCAGGCGTCCGGATTGGGACTGTCCGGCATGAAGGAGCGGGTTGCCCTTCTTGACGGCACGATCGCCATCGAATCCGCTCCAGGAAAGGGAAGTACGATTTTTGTCCAGATACCGCTGGAAGCGCCGGAGACCGGCAGATGACGCCCGTTCGCATCGCTCTCGTCGATGATCATCCTGTCGTGCTCGCCGGCATTCGGGCGCTGCTGCAGGGCGTGCCCGAGGTCGAACTGGTCGGGGAGGCGAATACCGGGGCAACGGGCCTGAAGGCCATTTGCGAATGCGCACCGGACATCGCGGTGATCGATCTTTCCCTGCCCGATATCAGCGGTATGGAGCTGGCGCGTCAGGTGAGCCGGCAATGCCCGGAGGTAAAGATCATTGCCCTGACCGTCCATGAAGATCGCGCGTATGTTCACCCGGTTCTTGAAGCAGGCGCCAGGGGATATCTCTTGAAGCGATCGGCCGGGGACGAATTGCTTCGGGCCATCCGGGCCGTCAACCAGGGCGGCGTCTATCTCGATCCCGCGATAGCCGAGAAGGCATCGATCAACACTCCCGAACTCGCGTCGGCGATCGACGGCGATGGCGGGGAATTGAGCCGGCGCGAAGAGGACGTGCTCAAGCTCGTGGCTCAGGGATTCAGCAACAAGCAAATCGCCGGGCAGCTTGAGGTTAGCGTCAAGAGCGTCGAGACCTACAAGGCGCGGGCGTCCGAAAAGAAGGGACTGCACAGCCGCGCGGATATCGTTCGCTACGGCATCAAGCAGGGCTGGCTCACGGCTCCAAACTGAGCGCGATGCGCGCGTATGCGAGGCGGCGGATGATCGTCCGCGGGCCTTGCGCAGCAACCCGACGGCTATCTGGCAGTCCCCGAACGTGGCGCGCCCTGCAGGTCGCTCATTGGCACGCAGCTCTTCTTCCGCCGTTGATTGCGCGGTGCGCCCTGCACCTTCAAGACCTTGCCCGCCGAACAGGAGCCGTCATTGACATAGATCGTGGAGTACGGATCCATCATCAGCGGTTCGTAAGAATGGATCTTCTGGGCGGACGATGGCTGCGCTGAGAACAAGGCCACCAGAAGCGCAGCCGAGCCGGCGACCTGGCGCAAGGCGCGCCGCAACGCCGCAGTGCATTCGGGGTTGCACAAACTGCAGATGATCGCGCGCACGTCGTCAATCCCCTCGAAGCCAAAGCTTCTCGGCAGTTGAGTGAGCGCTTCGGGATTTGCTGTGGATGACGTCGGTCACCGGGATGAGATAGCGGGCGTAGACTTCCTGAAGCTTTCGAATCATCTCGACGTTTTCTGCTGACGCGTTCAAGCCAAACACTCCGTCCCTGTAAACCAGCGATCTGTCGGCACACAGTCCATCAAGCACTTCGGGCCGCATCGGGTTCGCGTGGCATACCGGGCGCATCCATGGGCGACGCTGCTCGCGCGGCCTCGCCTTCATACTCGTCGGCCAATGCCTGGAGCTTCGCGGCAAACGCCGGGTCCGCCGCACCTATCGCCAATTGCTTGCAGAAAAAAGCCCGTTCGTACAGCTGCTTGCTTCGTGATTGCTTGATCAACTTGCGTTTGGTTCGGCCCACCCTCGCGCTCCCCCGACGTTTGATGCACTTGCTCGCCCGACCGATCGCTATCCTAGAGTGCAGTCTCGTGGCGGCGCGTCAGGAAAAACCTGTCAACCGTCATGTGCCAGATACTGCCGCCGATCGCATGCCGCATGCCGTGCCAAGCCGACAGTGGAGGTGTGCGATGAACGTTGAGCCGAACAGAAAGGGCGGGCCAAATCAGGCCTCTTATTGAGCTGATCCGGCGGTGCCTTCCTGAATGATCACTTTACGTGAATCATTGTCGCAGACCAGACAGACGGCCCTGGAAGTCAGCCGCCCGTTGACGGCCAACCGCTCGTAACGATGCGGCGTTTTCTCCGAACATGGAACGCAGAATGCCAACGGCCGACGATCGATTGCCTTGCGCCCGAACATTTCATGCCCCCGCCGGTTCGCGTGAAAAAAACGCGTCAAAACAAAGGTCTGGAGCCCGGCTCTGATTCAATGAGAACCGATCAGGCTCTAGTCTTCCCTCTCGTCGGCCCCAACAATCGCCACCGCAAGCACGATGCCAAGCGCACCAGCCGAGATGAGAGCGTTGAGCCTCAATACGGATGGAGGAACGCCCAGCCCGTAGTGGATAAACAGTATGGTCAACAACGCGGTCACGCCGGCGCTTCCGACGAAGACGACGAGAGCAACAGCCAGATCTATGATCCTCATCGTCGTTGCTATCTCTCTTTGCTTGCGAGCAGTTCGATCGTGACAAGGCCCACAACGAGCGCCGCACAGATCAGTGCCTGCTCGCGAAGCGCGGATCGCGAGAAGCCGAGACTGTGGTGTGCGATGTGCGCTATCACGTACGCTACGATTGCCGCGCTGCCCAAGGCGAGGATGAAAGTGATTGCGAGAGAGGCGAACTTCTTCACCTGTATCACCTCGTGCTGTCGATTTGCCCGAAGATGCTTGGATGACGCGGCTCGATGTGTTGCACGTATTCCACCTGGTCGCGCGCAACGCAACGAAGGCATATTAAATTGATGCCTGCTTCGGGGATGTCAGGAAAAACCCGTCAGGGGCAGTGCACTGCGCAGGGAAGACCAGGATGCTTCCGCTGAACCTGTATGCTCGTGTGCGCTTTTGCTGTGTGCATCTGGCACGCGAGACCGCGGGTGCAGCGCGCACCCGGTCTTCCCTGCGCCCTCCGTTTCGATGAGGGACAAACTTCAGTCATCACTCGGGCGCATCGCGCCGCGGGAATGCGAAGGCGTGCCGGCTCTTTGAAAATTGAATCCGAAAACTCTTCCGTCGTCCCCGCCTAGTGCGCAATTGCGCGCCAGGCAGGGACGACGTTTGGAGATTGTTCTAGGAGATTGTTCGCTCGCCAGGAAGAAACGGCGGACCTTTCGGGCCGCCGTTCCCTCCACAAATCGGGGCGACTTCCGCGGCGGCGTGACGCAACTTGCGCCTCGCATTCGCGTTACCATGTGATGACCATGTCAAACGACGATATCATTAGGCCCCCTCGTTCGCGCCCGGAGCAGCCGTTGGGAGCCCCGCGGGCGTCCGCGGGCGTGCGCCGGGGCGTGGCCCTGTAATCGACCAGGAGGGGGCGTGAAATCCCCGATGCGAGCATGCGCACGCAGTTCGAGGGGGTGCGGTTCGATTTCGGACATTCGAGCGCCAATCCGTTCGGCAATCTCACCCGCGAGTAACGGCTGGCACGGCTCGACGCCATCGCAAAGCTGCTGGATGTCGCCTTCATCGTGCCGGGCACAAATTTCCGCTACGGCATCGACGGGCTGATCGGCCTGATCCCGGTGGTCGGCGACATCATCACGACGGCGATTTCGCTGTGGCTGGTGCGCGAGGCGCGCGCTCGGTGCGCCCTGGCACATCACGGCGCGGATGCTTGCCAATGTCGCGGTTGACGGCGTGGTCGGGCTGGTGCCGGTCGCGGGCGACGCCTTCGACGTCATGTTCCGTGCCAACGTTCGCAACGTGCGGATGCTCAAGCGCTGGCTCGACAAGCAACCGCATTAGAGCACGGCACGTGGAAACATGGCGCTAAAAAACATGCCCTCGGAAATGATCCGAGGGCAGTCCGTCCGACGATCGCGGAATCTTATGCCGCGTCGGCCTTGTCTTCGGCGCTGACGGGCGCACGCGGGCGGCGCGGCAGCGGAAGGCTTCGCTTTCATAGAGCGTGCGGATGCCGCTCTGATCGAAGCGGGCTTCCTCGACCTGCAGATAGGCGCCGTTCAGCGAGTCCGCCGGCAATTCCTCGATCGCGAAGCGGACCGCTTCAGCCGCGGTGCCAAACCGCCGATATGCAAAACCCGGCTCGCTTTTTCTTGCGGATCGCGGCAGGAAACAGTTCGGCAGCGGTATCATAGCTGAATGGACGCATGGTCTGTGACCTCAATCTTTTTTGGCTCTTGCGTTTGAGCGAATGGGGATTGGATGACGGTGGGCTATTTTGGCGCCGCGCCGTGCACGTCATTTCGACCCCTAATATAAGCCTGTTTGACAGAAATGCGACTCCTGAAGCCGCTGATCGGGGGTGATGATGAATCCGTGCATGGCTCCCGGACAAAAATTAAATCAAGTTATTTCAATGGCTTATTTCGCTCACAGCTTGCCGAGCAGCAGCAGGATGAGGAGCACGATCAAAATTACGCCACCGAGCCCCATGCCGGAATGGCCCAGGCCATAGCCGTAGCCGCCGAAACGGCCTGAGAAGCCGCCCAGCAGGAATATAATCAGGATGATGATGAGTATCGTTCCAAGCGACACGGGCGCGCTCCTCGGCGCGTGAAAACGCCCCGCAGCCCGGAACAAAGCATATTCCGGGCTGCGAGTCCTTGGTCGATGCGCCGAAAAGGGGTGTCGGGGTCGTGCCTTCCCACTTCTTCCCTGTGGGAGAAGGTGCCTTCGCGAAGTGAAGGCGGATGAGGGTCTCCACCGCGGAGACGGACCCCTCATCCGTCTCGCTGCCGCTTCGCGTCAGCGATCCACCTTCTCCCACAAGCGGAGAAGGACAGAAGTCACCTCTTCGTCTGGTCGATCGGCAGCACCGTCAGCGGCGTTGCATGGCGTCTGCACTATTTCGGCTGCAGTTTCAGCGCCGCCGAATTGATACAGTAGCGCAGGCCGGTCGGGCCGGGGCCGTCGGGGAAGACGTGGCCGAGATGGCCATTGCATTTCGAGCATAAGACTTCGGTGCGGATCATGCCGTGGCTGACGTCGCGCTCCTCGTCGACGTGGCTGTCGGCAGGCGCAGTGAAGCTCGGCCAGCCGCAGCCGGAATCGAACTTGGCGTCGGACTCGAACGAAGCGTCTGGCCGCAGCCGGCGCAGGTGTAGGTGCCCTTGCGGTGCTCGTGCTCATATTCGCCCGAGAACGGTCGCTCGGTCGCCTTCTCGCGCAGCACGGCGTACTGCATCGGCGTCAGCTCCTTGCGCCATTCAGCTTCGCTCTTGACGACCTTGCCGGATGTCTTGGTGTCGGACATCTATCCTCCTTAATTGGTGACCTTCGCCTTGCTCACCAGCGTCGGCTTCTCGATGTAATTCTCCGCAAAGACCCTCTTCAGGTTCTCGATCTTCGGGATGTCGTTGAAGACAATATAGGGCTGGGTCGGGTGCAGTGTCAGGTAGTCCTGGTGATAGTCCTCCGCCGGATAGAACGCCTGCAGCGGGCCGACCTTGGTCACGATCGGCTTCTTGTAGACCTTGGCGGCGTTGAGCTGGGCGATATAGGCGTCCGCCACCTTCTTCTGCTCGTCGTTCACGGCAAAGATCGCCGAGCGATATTGCGTGCCGGTGTCCGGGCCCTGGCGATTCACTTGCGTCGGGTCATGCACGACGGAGAAGAAGATCTGCAGGATCTTGCCATAGCTGATCTTCTTCGGATCGTACTTGATCTCGACCGCCTCGGCATGGCCGGTCGTCCCGGTGCCGATCATGGTGTAGTTCGCGGTCGCCTTGCTGCCGCCGGAATAGCCGGACACCGCGTTGAGGACGCCGGCGGTGTGCTGGTACACGCCCTGGACGCCCCAGAAGCAGCCGCCCGCGATTACTGCGGTCTGGATGCCATCGGCAGCCTGAACGTCGGTTGTGGGGGCGGGAATGATGACGGCTTCCTCCGAGGCGCGCGGGGGAGACGGCGAACGCGGCGAGGGCCAGCGCGCCGATGGCGGCAGCGCACAACGAAAGGCGGCTGAATTGGCGAGGGTGCATGGGTTCCTCTTGGGCAATAGGTTGGGGGCAGTCTAGAGCGGGAGCGGTGTTTCGCAATCGGCTCGGTTCTCTCCGATGCCCAAGATACGGCTCTGGCTGCGGATTGTTACGGCCGGTGCCACACGAGTTCGTGAAAACTGCGCCTACTTTCGCATCGCGGAATGACCGGGGCTACACCACCACGCTCAGCCGTTTCGCCGCCCGTGTGATGCCGGTGTAGAGCCACCGTGCCCGGCTGTCCTGGAACGCAAAGCTTTCGTCGAACAGCACCACGTCGTCCCATTGCGAGCCCTGCGACTTGTGCACGGTGAGAACATAGCCATAGTCGAACTCGTCGTAGGGCTTGCGCTGCTCCCACGGGATCGCCTCGATGCCGCCCTCGAAGCAATCGTGGCGCACCGAGACCTTGGTCACCTTGTGACCGAAATCTTCATCCGGCGAGAGCCGCATGGTCAGGATCTTGGATTTCGATCTCGGCTGGGTGCGTGACTTCACCCGCCACAGCCCGCCGTTGAACAGGCCTTTCTTGCGGTTGTTGCGCAGGCAGACCAGCTTGTCGCCGGCGACCGGCAACGGATCCTCGATGTTCTGCTTCTGCCTTACCCGCAGGTTGTAGGCGCGGCGGGTATTGTTGCGGCCGACCAGCACCTGGTCGGCGCCCATCACACGATCCGGATCAAGCTCGCTGCGCGAGACCACCTCGCTCTCGCCATGGCGGCCGATTTCGAGTTCGCGGCCCTCGCGGATGTCCATTGACATCCGCACGATCGGATCGTCCTGGGCCTGGCGATGCACCTCCGTGAGCATCGCGTCGGGCTCGCAGTCGGTGAAGAAGCCACCGCCCTGGATCGGCGGCAATTGCGCGGGATCGCCGAGCACCAATAGCGGACAGTCGAACGACATCAGGTCACGGCCGAGTTCGGCATCGACCATCGAGCACTCGTCGATCACGATAAGCTTGGCCTTCGAGGCGGGCGCATCATCCCATAATTCGAAACTCGGCTGCTCGACGCCGGACTCGCGGGCGCGATAGATCAGCGAGTGGATGGTGGAGGCGTTGTCGCAACCCTTGTTGCGCATCACCAGCGCCACCTTGCCGGTGAAGGCGGCAAACTTCCTCGCCATCGACACCGTCGGCGATGTGCCGCGCCAGCGTGGTCTTGCCGGTGCCGGCATAGCCGAACAGGCGGAAGATGGGCGGGGTGCCGCTCCTGCCGGGGGGCTTGGCCTTCAGCCAGTCGGCAACGGCCTTCAGCGCGGAATCCTGATGCGGCGTAAAGGTGGTCATGGGGTCCAGATGATGAGAGCGGGCGAGAGGCCGCGACTCCGGAGATCGTAAAGCTAACCATTCGCGCGCTCATGCAAGGCTGCTTCCCGCGGCGCGGAATTGCGGTTTCGCGGCCGAGGCTAGACTCAGGGCGCATCGGGGAATACCCTGAACCAAAACAACAAGCGGTTTTGGGAGGCGTCATGAAATTCGGCATCTTTTACGAGCTGCAACTGCCGCGCCCGTGGGAAAGAGGGCGACGAGCTGCGGCTCTACCAGAATGCGCTGACGCAGCTCGAGACCGCCGACCGGCTCGGATATGACTACGCCTGGGTGGTGGAACATCATTTCCTGGAGGAATACTCGCACTCGCCCGCGCCGGAATCGTTCTCGCCGCCGCCAGTCAGCGCACCAAGAAGATCCGGCTCGGCCACGGCATTTTCCAGCTCACCACCAATCATCCCGCGCGCGTCGCCGAGCGGGTCGCGGTGCTCGATCTGCTCTCAAACGGACGCTGCGAATTCGGCATGGGGGAGAGCGCATCCATCACCGAGCTGACCCCGTTCGGCCGCGACATGGAAACCAAGCGCGAGGTGTTCGAGGAGGCGGTTCAGGCGATCTTTCCGATGTTCACCAAGGTGGGCACCGAACATCACGGCAAGTATTTCGACATCCCCTTGCGCAACGTGGTGCCCAAACCCTTGCAGAAGCCGCATCCGCCGCTGTGGATGGCGTGTTCGCAATTGCCGACCATAGAGCGCGCCGGCGAGAACGGCTTTGGCGCGCTCGGCTTTCAGTTCGTCAGCGCGGAGGCGGCGCATGCCTGGGTACACGCCTCCTACAACGCGATCACCAAGCGCTTAAAGAAGCTCGCCGAATACGAGATCAATCCGAACATGGCGCTGGTGTCGTTCTTCATGTGCGCCAAGACTGACGAGGAGGCACGGGCGCGCGCCGACGGCGCAACCTTCTTCCAGTTCGCGCTGCGCTATTACGGCGCGTCGCAGAACCGGCAGCGTCCGGACCCCGGCACGGTCAACATGTGGGACGAATACAACAAGTGGAAGCGCGAGAATCCGGACGCGCAGGAGGCCGCACTGCGCGGCGGCTTGATCGGATCGCCGGAAACCATATAGCTAAGAAACTGCGACGCTTTCGCTCGTCCCACATCGATCAGGTGATCCTGCTCAACCAGGCCGGCAAGAACAGCCACGAACACATCTGCGACTCGCTCGAGCTGTTCGCCAGGGAAGTGATGCCGGAGTTCCGGAATGATCCTGAACATGACGCCTGGAAGAAAGGCGTGATGAGCGGGGCGATCCAGCTCGAAGAGATCGACACGGAAGCTTTCAAGGATCGGTACGGCAAGCTGGCCGTGAACGTCGCGCCGACGCAGAAGGTGGCGGCGGGATAGTAGCTTCGGCGGATGTCGAACCGGGCGCGGCGCGATGGGAGAGATCGCGCCGCGCCCGTGGTGCGCATTAGTTCGAGTTTGCAGCCGCCGTAAAGCTGCGATCGACCGCCCTGTTGACGTCGAGCGTCTTCGCCAGGATCCCGTAGCGGGTTGCACGGTCCGATGCCTCCTGAACTTCCTTGACGATACTTTCGTCGATCGCAATCGGACTGGTCCGTTGCGCCTTGTAGGCGCTCAACAGAACGTCTTCAGGAAGCCTGGTGAGCTCTGCGGTGTTCTTGGCGTACTCGCCGAGATGATCGAGCGACCATAGCCGCGCCTTGTTGAGCCGCTGCACGAGATCCTGAACGGCGGCGCGCTTGGTGGCGATCGCCTGATCGGATGCGACGATGAAGGTGACAGTCGGGGTCAACCCTTCGCCGTTGGCGACGACACGCGCATTGTCCTTGAGCGTGGCATAGGACACGTAGGGCTCCCATACCGCCCATGCGTCGATCGAGCCTGCGACCAGCGCGATCTTGGCATCTACCGGCCCGAGCGGCGCGAATGTAGCGTCGTCGATCTTGTGTCCGGCTTTCTCCAGCGTCGCATCGATCAGGAACTGTCCCCAGCCGCCGCGCGTGCCCGCCAGGCGCTTGCCCTTGAGGTCTTCGGCGGTCCTGATCAGCGAATCCTTGTGAACCAGAATGGCCTGCGTCCTGGCGTCGGAGCGGGTGCCGCCAATGGCCTTGATCGGGGCGCCCGCGGCATACACGGTCAGGAATGAGAGATCGCCGGTATAACCGACATCGAGCGCGCCTGCGTTGAGCGCCTCGGAGATCGGCGCGGCAGCAGGAAATTCCGACCATTCGATCTTGTATGGCAAATCCTTCGCGTAGCCCGAAATCTCCAGCAGCGAACGGTTGCCACCCTTCTGGTCGCCGACGCGGAGCGTCACCGCGTCCGCGGCCATCGCTGATGTAGCGATCGTTGCTGCCGCCGCCGCACCGAACAATTTCTCGCCGAAACGGCGAAGACGCGCGCGGGGGCGCGATTCAAGTTTGGTTGCATTCATGTTCTTGATCTTTTCCCATTTCATCCGCTGCATTGCGTGGGCGCAATCAGCGATGTGCAAAACCTACGAACAACGGCAAGTCAGTCAATGAAATGGCTGACCGAATTACGATACGAGGTCGAAATGAATCGGTCGTTCGAGTTCGCTTTCGCGAAGCTTAGCGTGCGCCGTGACGCTGCCGCTCAAATACTGTGCAAACAATCAGTTCGTGCGCGGGCATTGAAGCGTGTCGCCGAATTCTTTGCGGCTCGATGGGGTCGGCAGGAAAATTCACGGCGCCGTGAAGCGAGAGCAATGGTTCCGATCGCGTGTGCTGCGGGAAAAAATATCGTCGCGATCATCCATCCAACAATAAATCCGTCGTGACATTCCGAATGACAGAATGCGCATCGTTATTTCTTTGAGATGCTCGACAGTTTGAATCAGCAGCCCCATCATCCTGACATCGCATGCTCGCGCTGCATCGCGCATGGTCGTCAGGAGATTTGGAATGAAGCGTCGGGAATTTCTCGGATTGTCGGTTGGAGGTGCAATTGCTGCGCTGTCGTCGCGCGCAGAGGCACAAGCCGTCAAGGAGATCCGCATTGGCTATCAGAAGACCGGCGTGCTCGTGATCGCCCGGCAGCAGGCCGTGCTCGAAAAGCGGTTCGCTACTAGGCAAATCGGTATCAAGTGGATCGAGTTCACGTCGGGGCCGCCCTTGCTGGAAGCCATGAGCACCGGCAGCGTCGACCTTGGCGCGGTCGGCGATACACCGCCGATCTTCGCGCAGGCTGCGAACGCGAATATCGTCTATGTCGCGGGATCTCCGATCACTAACGGGCAGGGCATTCTGGTTCCCGCCAACTCCAGCATCCGCACCATTGCCGATCTGAGAGGTAAGCGCATCGGATTTGCGAAGGGCACGAGCGCACACAACGTGGTGATCGCCACGCTGGAAAGGGCGGGGCTGACTTACGAGGATATCACGCCGGTCTATCTGTCGCCGCCCGATGCGGGACCGGCATTTGCGAACGGCAGTATCGAGGCGTGGGCGATCTGGGATCCGTATTTCGCGATCGGCGAGAAGCGGCAGAACGGGCGTATCCTGATCAATGCCTATGAAGTCGCCAAGACCACTTCGTTCTATCTCGCCAACCGCGATTTCGCGAACACTCATGTGCGGGAAACTCGCGACGTGATCGATGGGCTGGCGGAAGCCGCTCGCTGGGCCGAAGCCCATCGCGCCGATGTCGCGAGCGCGCTCGCCGCGGTGACGGGCGTGCCGCTGGAAGTTCAAGTCGTCGCGGCCAACCGCGCCTCATTCGTGATCGGCCCTGTAGCGGACGAGATCATCGCCACGCAGCAGGCGGTCGCCGACCGATTCCACAAGCTCGGCCTGATTCCGAAAAAGATCGCCGTGCGCGACATCGTCTGGCGCCATACCCAAACCTGATTCCCCAAACAAGAGGACGCAACTCATGACGCGTTTCATTCAACGCTTGATCACGAGCGCCGTGCTGTCGATCAGCATCGTCGCTGCTGCGGTCGGCCCTTCCTACGGCCAGGACAGGCAAGACAAGGTGGTCCGCATCGGCTTCCAGAAGTACGGCAAGCTGGTGCTGCTCAAGAGCAGGGGCACGTTAGAGGAGAAGCTGAAAGCCGCCGGCTACAAAGTGGTCTGGACGGAGTTTCCGTCCGGTCCGCCGCTGCTCGAAGCGCTCAATGTCGGTGCAATCGATTTCGGCAATACCGGCGAAGCGCCGCCGATATTCGCGCAGGCTGCGGGCGCGCCGATCCAGTATGTCGCCTATGAGCCGCCGGCGCCGAAAGGCGAGGCCATCCTGGTGCCGAAGGACAGCAAGCTGACTTCGGTCACTGAGCTGAAAGGCAAGAAGGTCGCGCTGAACAAGGGCTCCAACGTTCACTATCTCCTGGTGAAGGCGCTGGAGAAAGCCGGCGTCAAGTATTCGGAGATCGAGCCGGTGTTTCTGGCGCCGGCCGATGCGCGCGCAGCATTCGAGCGCAGGGCGGTCGATGCCTGGGTGATCTGGGATCCGTTCCAGGCCGCCGCCGAAGCCGCCACCGGCGCGCGCACGCTCGCCGACGGTACCGGCATCGTCTCGAACTATCAGTTCTACTTCTCATCGAAGAAGTTCGTGGAGAGCGATCCGAAGATCGTCGATCTGGTCCTGGCTCAACTCAGCGAGGTCGACGACTGGGCTAGGGGCGACATCCATGCCGTGGCCGAGCAGCTTGCACCGGCGATCGGGCTTTCCGTTCCCGTCGTCGAGGTTGCCTTAAGGCGGCAGTCCTACGGCATCAAGCCGATCACCGACAGCGTGATCGCCGACCAGCAACAGGTCGCGGACGCGTTCTTCGCGCTCGGACTTATTCCAAAGCAAATCAGGATTTCTGACGTGGCGCGGAGGCCCGGATCATGAGCACGCAACCCAACGCTGACATACTCTGGTTCCTGCCGACCCATGGCGATGGCCGCTACCTCGGCACCACCACGGGCGGACGCGAGGTGAACTTCATTACCTGCGCCAGATCGCGCAGGCCGCGGACCAGCTCGGCTATTTCGGCGTGCTGCTGCCGACCGGGCGTAGCTGCGAGGATTCCTGGGTGGTGGCCTCAGCCGTGGCGCCATGGACCGAGCGGCTGCGCTATCTGGTAGCTGTGCGGCCCGGCCTGCAATCGCCAAGCGTCGCCGCGCGCATGACCGCGACACTCGACCGGGTGTCGAATGGACGTTTGCTGATCAATGTCGTCACTGGCGGTGACCCCATCGAGAACAAGGGAGACGGCATCTTCCTGAACCATGACGAACGTTACGAGGTGACGCGCGAGTTCCTCAACGTCTACAGCGATCTTCTCGCGGGCAGGAACGTCAATGTCGACGGCAAGAATATCCGCATCGAGGACGGCCGCTTGCTGTTCCAACCTGTGCAGTCGCCGCGGCCGCCGCTCTACTTCGGCGGATCGTCGGACGCCCGGCATCGACGTCGCCGTCGATACCGTCGACAAATACCTGACCTGGGGTGAGCCGCCGGCGCAGGTCGCCGAAAAGGTCAACCGAGTGAAGACCGTCGCTGCCGCGCGCGGGCGAAAAATCTCGTTCGGCATCCGCCTGCATGTGATCGTGCGCGAGACCAATGCGGAAGCCTGGAAGGCCGCGGATGAACTGATCCAGCACGTCACTGACGAGACGGTCGCTTCGGCGCAAAAGATCTTCTCGCGGATGGATTCGGTCGGCCAGCAGCGCATGGCGCAACTGCATGGCGGCCGCCGCGACAGGCTCGAGATCAGCCCGAATCTGTGGGCCGGGGTCGGCCTGGTGCGGGGCGGCGCGGGCACTGCGCTGGTTGGCGACCCCGAGACGGTCGCGGCGCGGATCAGGGAATACCGGGACATCGGCATCGATACCTTCATCATGTCCGGCTATCCGCATCTGGAGGAAGCCTTTCGCTTCGCCGAGCTGGTATTCCCGCTGCTGTCGCTGGCACAGCAAAACAACGTGACGCCGATCCGCGTCAATACCGGACCTTTCGGTGAAACCATCGGCAACGAATACCGGCCGCAGAAACAGGCATCACAATCATGAGTCTCATCGACAGTCTTCCGCGCACAGGCACGCCGAAATTGCCACGGATCGACGGCCTGATCCCGTGGATCGTGCCGCTCGCGATCATTCTCATATGGCAGCTTGCCTGCGTCACCGGCTTCGTGCCGCGCGGGTACTGCCCGCGCCGACCGACGTCGCGCTGGCAGGATGGAAGCTCCTGCTGTCAGGTGAGCTCGCCCGCAACATCTGGGTAAGCTTCTGGCGCGCCAGCATCGGATTTCTGATCGGCGGCGGCATCGGCTTTGCGTTCGGCCTTGCCAACGGCCTGTCGCAGCTCTCCAGCAAGCTGACCGACACGACGCTGCAGATGGTGCGCAACATCCCGCACCTGGCGCTGATCCCGCTGGTCATCCTGTGGTTCGGCATCGATGAATCGGCAAAACTGTTCCTGGTGGCGCTCGGCGTGTTCTTTCCGATCTATCTGAATACGCTGCACGGCATCCGTACCGTCGATCCGCATTTGATCGAGATGGGTCGCATCTATGGCATGACCGATGGCGAATTGTTCCGCCGGGTGATCTTCCCCGGCGCCTTGCCCTCCATCTTCGTCGGCGTCCGCTTTGCGCTCGGCATCATGTGGCTGACGTTGATCGTGGCCGAAACCATCGCCGCCTCGTCCGGCCTCGGCTACATGGCGATGCAGGCGCGCGAGTTCATGCTGATCGACGTCGTGGTGCTTTCGATCCTGATCTATGCCTTGCTCGGCAAACTCGCCGACAGCGCTTCACGCGCGCTGGAACGGCTGACGCTGTCCTGGCATCCGGCTTTCCAGAAACATTGAGGATAATATGCAAGAAGCCCTTCGCTTTCGTCTGTCGGATGCCGAGCCTTTGGCTCGCGCCGAAATCATCGAGCAGGCGCGGTTTGTCCGCCGCAGTCCGAGAACCACGTCTCGTGGCCTCTCGCTTACCATTCAGGGTCTGCGCAAGTCCTTCGGTGACAATGAGGTCTTGCGCGGCGTCGACCTGCATATTCCCGCCGGCCAATCCGTTGCGATCGTCGGCCGCAGCGGCTGCGGCAAGAGTACTTGCTGCGGTTGATTGCTGGTCTGGAGACTGCCACAGCGGGCACGATCGGTTTTGTCGAAGAAGCACGCGCGGAAGACGTCCGCGTGATGTTCCAGGAGCCGCGGCTTTTGCCGTGGGCGCGGGTGCTGTCCAACGTTGAAGTAGGCCTTGGACGTGAGCGGACGTCGGAGGATGCACAGGCGCGCGCCGAAAGTGCGCTGGTCGAGGTCGGCCTCGGCGACAAGCGTGAGCAGTGGCCCGCCGTTCTCTCCGGCGGACAGAAGCAGCGCGTGGCGCTGGCGCGGGCGCTGGTCAGCCGCCCGCGCGTGCTGGCGTTCGACGAGCCGCTGGGAGCGCTCGATGCGTTGACGCGTATTTCGATGCAGCGGCTGCTGGAACGGGTCTGGCACGATCAGGGCTTTACCGCGATCCTGGTGACGCACGACGTCGCCGAAGCAGTGGCGTTGGCTGATCGCGTGCTGGTGATCGAAGACGGCCGCATCGCCCACGATTTCAGCGTCGATGTCCCGCGTCCAAGGCTGCGCGGTTCGGCCGAGCTGGCGGCGCTGGAAGGCGCGATCCTGAAAATCTTCTGGAAGGCGCGGAAGAAACTTCCGACCTGCGAGGTCCCCATGAACTCTGTTGTCCGCAATATTACGTTTGATCACGGGGTTCCTTCGGACGAGTTTCGCGGAGCGATGCGGCATCTGGCCGGCGGCGTCAGCGTCATCACCGCAGGAAGGGGCAGGGACATCTCGGGCATGACCGTGACTTCGGTCTCCTCGCTGTCGGTCGATCCACCGACCTTGATCGTCAGCATCAACCGGGAAGCGTCATCGTGGCCACTCGTGAAACGCTACGGCTTCTTCGGCGTCAACATCCTGACGTCAGACCAGCTCGATGTCGCCGAGCGATTTACCGGCAAGGGCGGGCTGAAGGGCACGGATCGTTTCGCCGGCGTCGAATGGACGACGCGCGCCTCCGGCGTGCCGCTACTGGTCGGCGCGCTGGCGGCGATCGATTGTGAAGTCGAGGATATCGTCGAGCGCCATTCGCACGCGATCGTCATCGGGCGGGTGCTGGATCTGCAGCTCTCCGGGCGCACGGCGGCGCTGGCCTATTGGCAGGGACGCTATGTCGCGATCGACCAGGACGAGGATGCGGCCAGGCTTGCCGAGGTCAGCGTGCCCGCGCGCAAGATCTGACGCAAGTCTTCTGCGGTTCCGGAGCCTGCCGGACTGGCTTTTTCGTTGTTCTCGATCTAAACCCGGCGCATGAAACGTCTAGCAGCCTGGGCATTTTACGGCGTCGGCGCGATCGCGATCGCCTATCTCGCGCTATATGCCTATGCTGTCTTTACCGGGCGCGACCTGCAGCCCGGCGATCCCATCCACATTTTTCGTAAACCGGATGCGCCGAGTTATTCCTGGTTGCTGCCTACCCCGCCGCGACAAACCGCTGATAGTCGCCGGCGCCTGCGGGCGTAATCGGTATTCCGCCGTCGGCATATTCGTTCAGCTTGTTGCGTAGTGTGCGGATAGAGATGCCCAGGATATTGGCTGCATGGGTCCGATTGCCGAGGCAGTGCTTGAGCGTCTCGAGGATCAGATCGCGCTCGACGTCGGCGACGGTGCGGCCGACCAAGGCGCGGGTCACCTGTTCAGCGGCGAAGGTGGCGTGTGCCACCGCGGGCGCGGTCTTGGCGAGGTCGAGGCGGTCGCCGTCGGGCAGGATGGCCTCAGCGCCGATCTCATCGCCCTGCGCCATCAGCACCGAACGGTGGATGGTGTTTTCCAGTTCGCGAACGTTGCCCTGCCAGCGGTTTGATGTCAGCACCCGCCGAGCATCGGCGGAGATCGGGCGCAGCGACACGCCGTTGGCTTCGGCATACTTCTTGGCGAAGTGCTGCGCGAGCTCGAGAATATCCGCCGGGCGGTCACGCAGCGGCGGGATCTTCAAATTGACGACGTTAAGACGAAACAGCAGGTCCTCGCGGAAGGTGCCTTCGCGTACGGCGTCAGTGAGGTTGCGGTTCGACGTCGCAATGATGCGAATGTCGACAGGCACCGGCTTGGTTCCGCCGACGCGGTCGATCACGCGCTCCTGGATCGCGCGCAATAGTTTCGATTGCAGCCGCACATCCATTTCGGAGATTTCATCGAGCAGCAACGTGCCGCCGGTCGCCTCCTCGAATTTTCCGATGCGGCGCGCGACCGCGCCGGTGAAGGCGCCTTTCTCGTGGCCGAACAGTTCGGACTCCAGGAGATGCTCGGGGATCGCCGCGCAGTTGATCGAGATGAACGGTCGCTTGGCTCGGTTGGAGCGGGTGTGGACATAGCGCGCCAGCACTTCCTTGCCGGTTCGGATTCGCCGGTGATCATGACAGAGGCGTCGGAACCCGCGATCTGCTGCGCCAGCTTGATCACCTTGCCCATGGCTTCGTCGCGGTAGACGAGGTCACGTGAATCATTGGCGACGGCCGCGAGCACGGCGGCGATCAGTTCCGGATCCGGCGGCAGCGGGATGTGTTCCTTGGCGCCCGCGTGAATCGCGGCGACCGCGGCGCGGGCGTCGTTGGAGATGCCGCAAGCCACGATCGGCACATGGATGTGCTCGGCTTCCAGCCGCATCACCAGGTCGCGGATGTCAAGGGCGACGTCGACCAGGAGCAGGTCGGCGCCCTTGCCGCCGCGCAGTACGGCCATCGCCTGTTCGATCGCTTCGGCGTGGGTCACCGAAGCGCCGTTGTCCATCGCGATCTTGGTGGCGGTCGTGAGTTGGCCCTTCAATGTGCCAACGATGAGAAGCCGCATGTTTATCTCCTGTTCGTGTGTTCGCGCCTTGCAGGCGCGTATCGTCAAAATTGTTAGCTGCGTTCGGCCTTGATGATTTCCGTCATGGTGACGCCGAGCTTGTCTTCCACCAGCACGACTTCGCCACGCGCCACCAGGCGGTTGTTGACGTAGATGTCGATCGCTTCACCGACGCGGCGGTCGAGCTCCAGCACGGTGCCGGGTCCGAGCTTCAGGAGCTCGCCGACATCCATCTTGGAGCGGCCCAGCACGGCGGAAACCTGCACCGGCACGTCGAATACGGCCTCAAGGTCGGCCGCGATACGCGAAGCCTGTTCGTCCTCGTTATAGGCGAGGTCGTCGATCGGCGGCGCGTCGGCGGCGTTGAGGTCGGGAAGTGGTACCTGTGCGTCGATGTCACTCATGGTTCAGTCCTCATGGCCTTTACGCTCCGGCCTGATCGCGGGACGCCAGATAGCGCCCGACAAGTTCGCTGATCTTCGCTTCGATGGCCGCGCGTTCCAGCACCACGCCGCCGTCGGCCCATTCGATCCGGCAGTCGCCGGTCGCGATATCAGGCTCAGCCAGGATCACCAGCCGCCCCTCGAAGCCGCTCTGCGCGGCCTGCCGCTCGATGTTCTCGCGCGCGGCGTCGTAGAGCCGCTCGTTGATACGAACCACGAGGTGCGGGGTTGCGACCAGATGAGAGAAGCAGTCGGTGACGAGTGCGGTGATTTCGCCGAGCGGCTCGCGGGAAATCAGTTCGCTGCACAGCTTGCGCGCCACCGCGACCGCGACATCGACGGCCTCGGTTTCCATCCTGGCCTCGATACCGGAAAAACGCATGGCGATTCCTTGATGGCGATCCCGATCTCTTCCAGCGCCAGCGCCGAGCGGCGGTCGCTTTCCGCCTTGGCCTCGCGCTGGGCCGCCTCATATCCGGCGCGATAGGGCGCGCTTCCGCGTCCGCGATCTTTTGCGCGATCTCGGCGGCGGTGGCGGGACGCTCGCGCGTCTTGTCCGGCGCCGAGAAGTCCATGTCGAACAGGAATTTTGCGGGCGCGGCCATCAGTACACCAGCTCGTCGTCGGCGCGGTTCTTGGTCAGCGTAATTTCACCTTTGGCGGCCATGTCCTTGGCGAGGTTGACGAGCAGGGCCTGCGCTTCGTCGACGTCGCGTAGCCGCACCGGTCCCATCGCCGCCATGTCGTCCATCAGCATCTTGCCGGCGCGGGACGACATGTTGCCGAGGAAGAAGCTGCGCACCTCCTCATTGGCGCTCTTCAGCGCGATCCCGAGCTTGTCCTTGTCGATATTGCGCATCAGTGTCTGGGCCGAGGCGGAGTCGAGCTTGATGAGGTCGTCGAAGGTGAACATCAGCGCCTTGATGCGTTCGGCGGATTCGCGGTTTTCCTCCTCCAGCGAGGTGATGAAGCGGGTCTCGGTCTGGCGGTCGAAATTGTTGAAGATTTCCGCCATCACCTCGTGGGCGTCGCGGCGGCGGGTCTGCGACAGGTTGGACATGAACTCGGTGCGCAGCGTCTGCTCGACGCGCTCGATGACCTCCTTCTGCACCGCCTCCATCTTCAGCATGCGGCCGACCACATCGAGCGCGAGATCCTCGGGCAGGATCGCCAGCACCCGGGCGGCGTGCTCCGGCTTCAGCTTCGACAGCACCACTGCAATGGTCTGCGGGTATTCGTTCTTGAGGTAGTTGGCGAGCACCTCTTCCTGGACGTTGGAGAGCTTCTCCCACATGTTGCGGCCGGCGGGGCCGCGAATTTCATCCATGATGCCGGTGACGCGCTCGGATGGCAGGTATTGCTGCAACAGCCGTTCGGTGGCGTCGAAGGTGCCCATCAGGGCGCCGGAAGCCGACATGCGCGAGACGAATTCGAGCAGCAGGTCCTCGACCACGTCGGCCTCGACGGTGCCGAGCGTCGACATGTGGATCGACAGCTCGCGGACCTCATCGTCGTCGAGCAGCGACCAGACCTTGCCGCCATATTGCTCGCCCAGCGCCAGCATCAGGATTGCGGCGCGCTTCGCGCCGCTCAGCGGCTTGCCCTTGGGCCGGTTGCTCTGACGGCTCGCCAGCGCCGAGATGACGGTGGTGATGTCGTTGGCGTTTGTGGTTTGCGGTACGGCCATGTCACATCACTCGGCGGGTTCGCTTAGCCATTGGCGAACAATGGAAGCGGTCTCGTTCGGATTTCGTTCGGCCAGTTCGCCGACCCGGTGCACGGCTTGCGCGTGGACCTGGCCCTGGACCTGGGCGACGTCGATCAATTGGGCGGTGCCGCTGGTGCCAGTAATCAAGGCCTGGTTGGGCCCTAGTTCGGCCAGCGCACTGGCGTCGATCAAGGCGGGTGCCGGCTCGGTCTTCGCGGGAATGACTTCGGAGGCCAGGATGCGCTTGACCAGCGGCCGGATCACCATGAACAGCACGACGAGGCCGAGCAGCATCATGACGCCGAGCTCGATGACGTACATGACGTCATCCTTGGTGAACTGCAGCATGCCGAGCAGGCCGGACGGCTCTGCAACCGGCGCGACGGACGGCGCTTCGGCAAAGCGGAGGTTGACGACCTCGACCTGGTCGCCGCGCTTCTGGTCGAAGCCGATCGCCGAGCGCACCAGGGTGGCGATGCGATCGAGCTGTTCCTTGCTGCGATCCTGATAGACCATCTCGCCTTTTTCGTTCTTGGTATAGGCGCCGTCGACCAGCACCGCGACCGAGATCCGATTGACGCGTCCGGCCTCGGTGACCTCGGTCTTGGTGGTGCGGGAAATTTCGTAATTGTTGGTCTCTTCGCTCTTCTTGCTCTGGTCGCGGGCCGTCGGCGTGGTGGTGTTGGCCTGATTGCCGGGCAGTTCGTTGTTGACCGTAACCTGGCCGTTGTTCTCGGCGGTCAGCGCGGATTCCTCGCGGGTCTGGCTGGAGCGCAGCACCCGGCCTTCGGGATCGAACTTGTCCGAGGTCTGGGTGATCTTGTTGTAGTCGAAATCGGCGGTGAGCTGGACACGGGCGCGGCCCTGGCCGACCACCGAGGAGACGATCGCCTCGACTTCGTTGCGCATCCGCTTCTCGTACGCGGTGCGGCGCTCGTCGCCGACGGCGAGATCAGCATCCTTGGTGGCGCCGTCGGCCAGCAGCCGGCCGCCCTCGTCGACGATCGACACGCGCTGCGGCTTCAGCCCGTTGACGGCGGACGCCACCACGTGGCGGATGGCGCGGATTTGCTGGGGTTCGAGGCTGCCGCGCACCCGCACCACGATCGAGGCCGACGGCTCGGGCGTTTCCCGCGAAAACAGCGGCCGTTCCGGCAGCACCAGGTGGACCCGGGCGGCCTGGATGCGGTCGATGGCGCGAATGGTGCGGGCGAGTTCGCCCTCCAGCGCGCGCAGATGATTGATGTTCTGGACGAAGCTCGTGGTGCCGAGCGCGTCGGATTTGTCGAAGATTTCGTAGCCGACGCCGCCGCCCTTGGGCAGGTTGCTTTCGGCCAGCTTCATCCGCAGCCGCGTGACCTTGTCCTTCGGCACCATGATGACGGCGCCCTCGTTGCGCAGCTCGAAGGGGATCGCCTGGCGTTCGAGATCCTTGATGATGCTGGAGGAATCTTCGGTGGTGAGGTCGGTGAACAGCGTCGTCATCTGCGGCGTCGTGACGCGCATGATGACGAAGGTGAAGAAGCCGATCAGCGCGGTGGTCACCGCGACCATGGCCATCAGCCTCGACGCGCCCAGGCCTTTCAGGAAAGCAACGAGACTTTGCACCAACCGCCCCCAGGGATTCGGCCCCAGGGACCGACTGGGCAATTATTGCCTAGGGGATGGTTTCCATATGGTTAACGAGCGTTAAAGCCGGCGCGAATAGTTCCGGCATGAAAAAAACCGGCTTCGCAAAACGAAGCCGGTTTTCGATAAATGCCGCTGGTTTACGCAGAGCTTACTGGCGATATTGCTGGATCCGGGTGGTCCGCAAGCCAGCCAGGCCATGCTGATCGATGGAAAACTGCCAGGACAGGAATTCGTCGACCGTCAGCGTATAACGGCTGCATGCTTCCTCAAGGGAGAGCAGGCCGCCGCGAACCGCGGCAACGACTTGGGCCTTGCGGCGGATCACCCACCGTTTGGTTCCGGGCGCGGGCAAATCCGCGATTGTTAACGGACTACCGTCAGGCCCGATGACGTATTTTACCCTCGGGCGATGGGGTTCTGTCATGGCGTACTCACAAACTCTCGACCACTGAACTCACCCTGCCAACCTACGCCCCTCGGCTTAAAATTTGCCTAAGCCCAAGGCTTCAATACGAATCTCCTTGAAAATGATGGAAAAGTTCCATGGCCCGGCCCACTTCCGGGATGGACGCCGTTGTGATCTTGCCGGAAATGCCGGGCCGCTAGGCTGGCTAGGCAGAGGCGCCCGGACGAACCACGCGCTTGATCTTGTCGGTGGTGTAGCTTTGCCCGCCGATTGAAAGCAGCGGCGGGGAGGCGCTGAGATCGACTGAGTCGACGACGCCCTGGACTTCAGTGGAGATCGCCACGTTGTTTCCCGAACTGTCCTTGCCGACCGCGGTCAAGGTGTAGGCGCCGGCCGGCCATTGGACGCCATCATTGCCCTTGCCATCCCAGACGAAACTGGAGCTGCCCTGTTTCAGCGCATAGGACCCGGAATAGGCCGTCTGTCCGGCCGAATTGGTGATCGTGATCGTCGCGGAGGTGTCTTTCTCGGAGTGAAAATTCCAGGTCGCAGATTTGTCGAACTGCGCCTTGCTGCCATCAACGGCAACGGTGTTGCCGACATAGACGAGCGCCTGCGTCGCCTGCGCGCTCTTTTCGATCTCCACCAGCGCTTTCAGTTGTTCGTTCGACTTGAGCTGCTGCTCGATGCCGGCAAACTGCACGAGCTGCTGGGTGAACTGGTTGGTGTCGAGCGGATCCAGCGGGTTCTGGTGCTGGAGCTGCGTCGTCAGCAGCGTCAGGAAGGTCTGGAAATTATCCGCAATTCCCGTCGTCTTCTCCGAAGCGGTGTTGTTGCTCGTAGCGGAGCCGGTCGCGGGCGCCGAGACGACCGGCGGCGGCATGGTTGCATCGACTGCCATGGCGGTCTTCCTTAAACTCTGATATCGACGCCGCCGCTCGAACCGAGCATGCGGCCATAACTACGGCCGGCGACGACCGAAGGAACGTTCTCTTCCTCGCTGACCACTAGCCGATGGGCGTTGGGATTGGACTGCCCGCCGTCGTTCTGGCCTTGCGAGGATTGATCGCGCAGGCTGAACTGCAGCCCGCTATTGCCGGTCGTAAGTCCGGCATTGTCCAGCGCACGCTGCAGCTGGTTCGCGTCCTGACGCAGCATCGACAGTGTTTCCGGCCGTTCGACCGTCAGGTGCGATGTCATCTGGCCGTGGCGATCGATATCGATGCGGACATCGATGCGGCCGAGCTCCGCGGATCGAGCCGGATTTCGAAGCGGGTCTTGCCGCTGTTGGCTGAAGCGGCGATCTCCATCGCAAGCCCGCTCAGCGGCACCGCGGCGCTGGTGGCTGCGGTTGCGGTGAGTTGAGCCGCGGCGGCGGGTACGGTCGAAGCGGATGGTTGTTGTGCGGGGATCGCGCCAGTGACTTGCAGGCCGCTGCCGGAAGAATTGAGTGACGTGGGGCCGGCATCTGCGGTTGCTGCTTGCGCGCCGGCGTGGATGGCCAATGGCGTAGCGGAATTGGACGTATCGGCCTTGACGGCCTCGGCCATGCCGTTCTCGGCCTTCGGCTTGCCCGCGGTTTCCGCCTGCGGCGTGATGGAGGGGGTGATTGTGCCCGCATCTGATGTTGCGGTGGCGTCGGCCGTGCCGGCCGCACTGTCCTGCTCGCCGGCAGTTGCGGCGCCTTCCTTCGCGACAACAGGGTTCTTGAGCTGAACGGTGGGTTTCGATGCCGCAGGCGTCGCCGCGACCACCGCGGCGGCCTGCGCAATACCCGTGGTGGCGGTGGTGTCGGCAGAAGTGGCTGCGGCGCTGACGGCTTGGCCGACTGCACCCTGGGCATTGATCTTGGTACCGTCGGCCTTGCCATTGGCGGCGGCTGCCGAAGCTGCGTCAGCGCCTTCAGGCGCGGGGGTCGCCGGAGCGGTCTCGCTCACCAGCGAAGCTGACGCGGCGATTGCTGCGGCGGCGATGGCAAGCGGCGCCGGCGCCTTGCTCGGCTACGCGCGTCGCGGAAGCCGTTGCCATCACCGGCGCGGCAGCAGTGGCATTGGCGATGGTAACGGGTTCGACCGTCACCACGGCCGTTCCATCCGGCGCCGCTTCGGTCTGATCCTTTGCTGCAGCGTCGTCGCCGGAAGATACCTGCTTGGTTTCATCGGACTTGTCGGACTTTGGCGCATCGGACTTCGATTTGGTCGCGCGGGTCGTTTCGGCCGTTGCGTCTGTTTTGGCATCGGCTTTGACGTCGTCGCGTGTCTTCATCGCGGCATCGCGGTCGTTGGAATCGTTGCCCGCGGCCTTATCAGATGCAGTCTTGTCCGACGCGGCACTGTTGTCGCGCGCGCGGTTGTCGGAAGCTACATGCGAATCGTCGGCGCGGCGCGGGGCGGGCGCTGAGTCCTGGGCGCGGTCTTGGACGCGATCTTGGGCGCGATTGTCGTTGTTGCTGGCGGCCGCATTGCTGTCGACCAGGGCCGCGAAACTGTTGTTGCCGGCGGATTGATCGGAATCGGTCCGTGCGGACCTCGCCTGCGCGCCCTGAAAAGACACGTTTGCCGATACTTCTGACGTGACACTAACCACAGGCGACCCTCGTGCTGGAACCTCGGTACCTATTCAGCAAGGACCGGGCCAGCTGCGTTTGAAAAAAATATCGTTGTATTTCAAAGGATTACGGTATGGGCGCGCGGGCGTTGGAGGCCCGAACACGAGCCCCTTTTTCTGCCCGGCGGCAAGATTTGCCGCCCTGGATTCATCCCAAAAGGGGGAGTGGCTGATTGCCTCCCGGGAATACGGCCTATATTAAAGAGCGGCGTCCGATCCGGCCCGGAATAGCCGAATGATGCCTTAAGACCTTATATCTAAAAGGCTTTTTAACCCTGGCCGCGAGGCGCGCGCTGCCCTCGCGATTGAAGTCGATGACCCCTGGCATGCCAAACAGTCTGGATCTCGAAGGTCGCCCGCAAGACACGCGGATCGTTGTCGCCATGTCCGGCGGCGTCGATCTGTCGGTGACGGCTGCCTTGCTGAAGTCCGAGGGCTATGACGTGGTCGGGATCACGCTGCAGCTTTACGATCATGGCGCGGCTACCCATCGCAAGGGCGCCTGCTGCGCTGGCCGAGACATCCACGATGCCCGCAATGTCGCTGAACGGATCGGCATTCCGCATTACGTGCTCGACTATGAAAGCCGCTTCCGCGAATCCGTGATCGACAATTTCGCCGACAGTTACGCGCTTGGCGAAACGCCGGTGCCCTGCATCGAGTGCAACCGCTCGGTCAAGTTTCGCGATCTGCTGTCGACCGCGCGCGAGCTTGGCGCGCACGCACTCGCGACCGGGCATTATGTAGCCTCGCGCCGCCTCGGCGATGGATCGCGGGCGCTGATGTGCGCCGCGGATTCCGATCGCGACCAGAGCTATTTCCTGTTTGCGACCACTCGCGAACAGCTCGATTTTCTGCGCTTTCCGCTCGGCGACATGACCAAGCCGCAGGCGCGCGAACTGGCGCGGCGTTTTGGCCTCGAAGTCGCCGACAAGCAGGACAGTCAGGACATCTGCTTCGTGCCAACCGGGCGCTACACCGACGTCATCGGCCGCCTGAAGCCCGGCGCGATCGAGCCGGGCGACATCGTCGATCTCGAAGGCCGCGTCATCGGCCGGCATCAGGGCATCGTTCATTTCACCGTCGGCCAGCGCAAGGGATTGGGCATCGCATCCGGCGCACCGCTCTATGTCGTCAGGCTCGATGCGGCGAGCCGCCGCGTCGTGGTCGGACCGCGCGAGGCGCTGCGGATGGATCGCATCCGGCTGCGCGACGTCAACTGGATCGGTGATGGCTCGCTCGATCGCGTCGTCGGCGAGGGCATCGAGATGTTCGTGCGCGTGCGATCGACGCGTGCGCCGCAGCCGGCCTGGCTGCGTGCGGTGGACGGCGGCTATGAAGTCGAACTCGTCGCCGGCGAAGAAGGCGTATCGCCGGGGCAGGCCTGCGTGTTCTACGATGCCCCGGCGGGACAGGCGCGCGTGCTCGGCGGCGGATTCATCAAGAGCGCGACTGCACGAAACGCGGTGAGGGCAGGGAGGCAGGAAACACCTGCGCCGCTGGCCGAGGTGATGCGCGGCTAAGAAAATCGGGGCAGAGGGAATGGCTGGGGACATCGACCGCGAGGGGGTCGAAAAAGGCTTATGAGCGCTGGGCACCGGTCTACGATCTCGTGTTCGGCAAGGTGTTCGACCACGGCCGCCAATCGACCATTGCGGAAGCCGACAAGATCGGCGGACGCGTTCTCGATGTCGGCGTCGGCACCGGCCTGTCGCTGTCGGAATACTCGCGCAGCACGAAATTATGCGGCGTCGACATTTCCGAGCCGATGCTGCGGCGGGCGCTCAAGCGCGTGCGCGCGCTCGGCCTGACCAATGTCGAAGCGCTTGCGGTGATGGACGCCAAGAACCTGGCGTTCAAAGACTGCTTTTTCGACGCGGTGGTGGCGCAATATGTCATCACCGCGGTGCCCGATCCGGAACGCACGCTGGATGATTTCATCCGCGTGCTGAAGCCGGGCGGCGAACTCATCCTGGTCAATCACATCGGCGCCGAAAGCGGTCCGCGCCGCGTCTTCGAGCTGGCGTTCGCGCCATTGGCGCGGCGGCTCGGCTGGCGGCCGGAATTCCCGTGGGCTCGCCTGACCGACTGGGCCGCCAAACATGGCGGCGTCACCTTGACCGAACGGCGGCCGATGCCGCCGATGGGACATTTTTCGCTGATCCGTTTTCGGAAATCGTGAACCGCCTAGCGTTTTCGAGCGAAGTGGATGCCGGTTCGCGTTAAGAAAACGCGTCAAACAAAAAAGCGACAACCTAGTTGCGGAACCTCCGCGCGCGCAGGCCGTTTTCCTGCATGGCTATAAAACGCGCAGTTCTTCTCTCATGTGTGTTGGTGGCGACTGCGAGCGTGGCGGGCGCACAGGCTCCGCCTGGCCCGACGACGCCCCCGGCCCGCACCGCGCCACCATCGCCCGCGCGCGCGGCCGATTGCGCGCCGATGCACCCAGCGCCGCATTCCGGTACGCCCGCGCCGAATTCCGGCACGGCGGCCCCGGAGGGAACAACTACCGGGCAACGGTCTGAACCGCTTGGCGACAAACTGGCCCGCCCGAAGGCGTGCTGTGCCCGCCTCCGGGGGTCGATCCCGAAATGCACGCCCCTGCCCCGGACGCTGGCAAGACGCCCGTGATTCCGCCTCCCGGCAGCCCCGGCGGCGACCCCAACGTTCGGCCGAAATAGCGCCATTTGCAGGTATTTTGCTGCAGATGCGGGTTTGCTTGACAGGCCCTGGCGCTACTTCTTATATGCCGCGCGTTCGCGAGCGCGGTATATATTGCCGTGCCGGTGAACCGTGGCGAGGTAGCTCAGCTGGTTAGAGCACGGGAATCATAATCCTGGGGTCGGGGGTTCGAGTCCCTCTCTCGCTACCACCTTTCCCCATACTCCTCGAACGTTGGTGGGGAACACAGGTTCATTCAGTAAAGCAGTTAGGCGCCCGGCGATTTCGACCGTGACGCCGCCTGACCGCGAAGGGTCTCTAAATACCGTCACTGTCTCAACGAGATCTCGAATTGCTTCCGTCGCCTCAGAATCTCCTGCGTTGATACCTTTCGACAGCGCGTCTTGAAGTTGGACGAGCTGTTGCTCATAGCGGGCCAGGACGGCCGGATGGAGCGAGATAACGTCTGAAGCTGTGGGCTCGACGGCCGGCGAATACGCCGGCAACATCTTCTGGGTCGTGGGGTTTGCCCTCATCGTCTCCTGGATCGTCGCGGTGATCTTCACGCCCTATCTTGGCGTCAAGATGCTGCCCGCGATCAAACCGGTCGAAGGCGGTCACCATGCGATCTACGGCACACCGAACTATCGGCGCCTGCGAAGCGTCATCACCTTCGCCGTGCGCCACAAGTTCGTAACCAGCGCCATCGTCGGCATCGCCTTCGCGCTTTCCGTTGTCGGCATGGGCGCCGTCAAGCAGCAGTTCTTCCCGACGTCCGACCGCCCCGAAGTGCTGGTGGAGATCTGTCTGCCGGAAGGCACCAGCATCGGGACGACGACCGCTACAGTCGAGAAGCTCGAACACTGGCTGAACCACCAGTCGGAGGCCAAGATCGTTACGAGCTATGTCGGTCAGGGCGCTCCCCGATTCTTCTTCGCGATGGCGCCGGAGCTGCCTGATCCGGCCTTCGCCAAGATCGTCGTGCTTACACCGGATGCGGAGGCGCGCGAAGCTTTGAAGCACCGGCTTCGCCAGGCGGTGTCAGATGGGCTTGCACCTGAGGCCAATGTGCGCGTCACTCAGCTTGTGTTCGGACCCTACACGCCGTTCCCGGTCGAGTTTCGGGTTATGGGGCCTGATCCCGCGCAGTTGTACGCTATCTCTGAAAAAGCTCTCGATATCATGCGTGGCGTTCCCGACGTGCGGCAGGCGAACCGCGATTGGGGTAATCGCACACCCGTGCTCCGCTTCATCCCGGATCAGGATCGACTGAACCTGATCGGTCTCTCGCCAGCGGAGGTGGGCCGGCAGCTCCAGTTCCTCCTCACTGGCATCCCTGTTACGCAGGTCCGCGAGGACATTCGCAATGTCCCCATCGTGGCACGCAGCGCCGGTGGCGAGCGGCTGGATCCAACGCGTCTGGCGGACTTCTCACTGATGAGCCGGGACGGCCGCCCGATTCCACTCGACCAGATCGGCCATTCGGAGGCCCGTTTGGAAGAGCCGATCATGAAGCGCCGCGATCGCACACCCGTCGTCACGATCCGCTCGGATATCAATGAAGCGACCCAACCTCCGGAGGTTTCCAAGGAGATCAAGGCGGCCCTTCAGCCGCTGATCGCATCCTTCCGGCCGGCTATCGCATCGAATTGGGCGGATCGATCGAAGAGGCAACCAAGGCCAATGACGCGTTGGCGACGGTCTTTCCCGCCATGATCGCCGCCATGCTGATCGTCATCATGCTGCAGGTGCGATCTTTCTCGACGATGGCGATGGTCATGCTGACGGCACCGCTTGGGCTCGTCGGCGTGGTACCGATATTGCTCGCCTTTAACCAGCCCTTCGGATTCAACGCCATTCTGGGCCTGATCGGACTGGCGGGCATCCTGATGCGCAATACCCTCATCCTGACCGAACAAATCAAGGAGAATCGCGCGGCCGGCCTTGACGACTATCACGCCGTCATCGAGGCCACGGTGCAACGCACAAGGCCGGTGATCCTGACCGCACTGGCCGCCGTGCTGGCCTTCATCCCTCTCACGCACTCCGTCTTCTGGGGATCGATGGCCTATACGCTGATCGGCGGCACGGCGGTCGGCACGGTACTGATCCTGCTGTTCCTTCCTGCGCTCTATGCTGCATGGTTTCGGATCAAGCCGACTGCAGACGAGACCCATGAAGGTTCGACTGAGGAGCCGGAATTGCGAACAGCAATGGCCGCCGAGTAAGGCCCTGGGGAGATACTTCAAGGTCTCGCCCGCTGGGATGGGACAAAGGCGGCTTGCCCACGGAAATGCATCTGCAAGAGTGGCAGCATTAGTTTTAAAATAGAATGGCTAGGTTCTCCTGGCAGAGGAATGGCTCGCCGGCCTTCTGCCTGGCATTCGGCGGATGAGCCGGCGTGGCTCTCCACGAGCTGACCGCTGCCAGAGCAGAGTGCCTGTGTAATGTTAGAACTCACACGCTTCTGCGCATGCTGACGAAGCCCATCGATGACCGGCCGGCAGATGACGATCTAAGTGCTTGACGAGTTCTAAAAAAGAACTGTAATCTCTTTCGAGACGACGTGCCGCGGAAAGGCGTGCGTTTGGGAGGATGCGCAATGTTGGTGAACTGGAAGGCCGTTGCGGCTGTGGCTCTGCTTTTGAGCGGCCCGGCTCTCGCGGCGGACGAACCGGGAATCTCTGCTACCGAGATCAAGATCGGTGGCGTCTTTCCCTTCAGCGGACCGGCGTCATCGATCGGCCTCGTGGGCAAGGGAGTTATCGCCTACATCCAGTCGATCAACGACCGCGGCGGCATCAACGGACGCAAGATCAATTACATCGCGTATGACGATGCCTACAGCCCTCCCAAAGCCGTGGAGCACGTCCGCAAACTTGTTGAGAGCGACGAAGTGTCGTTCATGTTCGGCCAGCTTGGCACTCCCGGCATCTCCGCTACGGCAAAATACCTGCGGTCGAAAGGGGTGCCAAGCGTCGCAGTTATCAGCGGGTCATCCAAGTTCACGGATGTCGCCAGTTACCCGATGACCACGACAGGTCTTGTCAGCTACGACACCGAAGGAAAGATCTACGCCAAATATCTGACGAAGACATTGCCGAACGCCAAGTATGCCATCCTCTATCAGAATGACGACCTAGGCAAAGATTATGTCAGCGCCTTCAAGGCATTTCTCGGAAAAGATTTCGACCGAAAGGTCGTTACCGCTTCCTATGAGGTCACCGAACCGACGGTCGATCCGCAGGTGGTCAATCTGGAGGAGCTCCGGTGCGGATGCTTTCGTGATCGCCGGCACACCGAAGTTCGCCGCTCAAGCCATCCGGCAGGCGTCGGTGATCGGCTGGAAGGCCACCGTCATCATCAATTTCCCCTCCGGCTCTGTCGGAGGCACGCTCGCACCCGCCGGTCTCGATAAATCAGTCGGCGTGATCGTCGGCACGACCAACAAGGACATCCTGGATCCGACATGGAAAGATGACCCGGGTATGCAGACCTACCGGGCATTTCTGGACAAGTATTTGCCGGGCGTCGATATCACTAACGGCAGCTATCTGACCGGCTACCAGCAAGGCATCCTGCTCGAGCAGATTCTAAAGCAATGCGGCAATGATCTGTCCCGCAAGAATATTCTCGCGCAGGCCAAGAACCTCAGGGATTTCGTGGTGCCGACCGTGCTGCCCGGCATCAAGGTCAACACTACCGACACGCTGAACATGATCTGGACACAGATGCGATTGCAGCGATGGACCGGCACAAGTTGGGAAGGCTTTGGGGGAAGTGCTGGACGCCAAGTCCGAGTGAATTCACCTGGCGAGGCGATGGGAGCGGCAGTTGGCGAGTAGTTGCCAACTGCCGGCTGGTCTGGCCCGAAAGCTCGATCGATCGTCGCGCGATCCAGGCGGGCAGGTTCAGCGGACATGGCATCAGAAGCGACGATTCGTGCCCGCGCTTGTCGACCATTACACCGGTTCAGGAGATTGTTTCGATGTCGACGAAGCCACTGACGTTCGCGCCGAGGGAGCTTTCCATAGAGCGTCGAACCGACGGCACGCTCATATTGAGCTCGCCGCTTGAGTTAGGAAAGTGCGACTGGCGCATCACGGATTTTCTTCCGAACTGGGCTAATTCTGTTCCTGACAGGATTTTTCTTGCGCAACGCAATGCGCAAGGGGGTGGGACGAGATCACCTATCGCGAGGCATGGGCGCAGGTTCAGGCGGTTGGCCAAAGCCTGATAGAGATGGGCGCGAAGCCGGCCGACAAGCTGGCGATACTTTCAGGTAACTCGATCGAGAACGCGGTGATCTCGTTTGCCGCGATGTCGATAGGGATAATACTGGCGCCGATATCACCAAACTACACGCTGATGCCCGGCGGACTGGCTCGGCTCAAGGATATAGCGGAAGCGCTGCGCCCGAATTTTGTCTTCGTCCAGAGCGCGCGCGATTTCTCCGCGGGGCGCTCTATTCCCGAACTGGCTGCGGCGACCTGGATCAGCGTCGATGGGGCGCCGGACACCGTGCCTTTCGGCGCACTGACATCCCGAACGGGGAGCGAAGGATCTGGCCGATGCTTCGCATGCGGTTTCCTGCGACGCTGTCGCGAAGATCCTCTTCACATCCGGTTCGACCGGTTTCCCCAAAGGCGTGCTCAACACCCACCGCATGATGGCGACTTCCCTGCAAATGGGCAGCCTGCTGGTGTCTCCTCCGGACGCGCCGGTGCAGGTCGAGTGGCTGCCCTGGCACCATACGATGGGCAGCAACGTCATCCTTCACGGCATTCTCAAGAATGGCGGTACGCTCTACATCGACGATGGCCGGCCGCTGCCTCAGCTCTTCCACAAGACGGTCGCGAATCTCAAGGAGATTTCGCCCACCGCCATGTTCAACGTACCTGCCGGCTACAATCTCCTGTGTGGTGCAATCGAGAACGACCTCGAACTTGGTGCCAGCGTATTCAAGCGAATGGATCGATTGAGCTATGCCGGGGCCGCCATCTCCCAGGTCACGCTTGAGAAACTCTATCGGTTGACATCGTCGATCACCGGCCGGCGAATTCCCGTCATGTCGGGCTACGGCACTACCGAAACCGCCCCGACAATCAGTACGACCCATTGGGCGACCGACCAGCCGGGAGAGATCGGTCTTCCCGCGCCGGGTCTGCAATTAAAACTGATCCCTGTTTCCGATACGTACGAGGCGAGGGTCAAGGGACCCAACGTTACGCCAGGTTATCTCGGACGGCCGGATTTGACCGAACAGGCCTTCGATGAGGAAGGATTCTATCGCATCGGCGATACCGTCTCGTTTCTGGATCCTCAGAAGCCGGAGCTTGGGTTGCGCTTTACCGGCAGAATCTCCGAGAACTTCAAACTCGCGAACGGCACGTGGGTCTCGATCGGGAATATGCGTGCGGCAATTCTGGCTGCAACCCGGGGCGTATTGCTGGACCTCGTCGTCGCGGGAGAAAATCGTGAATCGTGTGCGCTGCTGTGCTGGTTGAATCCGGCCGAGGCAGCGCGGATATCGAAGACGCCAGCGTCGGATTTGACCTGCGACCCTGTCGTGGTTCAATTCCTGAAAGACCGTTTTCGGGAATACAATGAAACCGTCGGAAGCAGCGAAAGAATTTGTTCGTTCTCCCTGCTCAAGGATCCGCCGTCAATGGCGGCAGGCGAGATCACCGACAAGGCGTACGTCAACCAGCGGGCAGTGTTGAACCACCGATCGTGGTGCGTCGAAAAGCTGTATGCAGAGGCGCCGAGCGAAGACGTGACAGTGATTTGAGCATGAGCGTCCTGATGGTCACGCCGCTTGCTTGCGCGTCTTTGGCTTTGCGGGCTTGTCGCCAGAAATCCGTTCCGAAGGCGGGCGGGCGCCGGGGCCGGGGTGGGTATGTACCTCCTTGGCCAAAAGCGGCTCGCCGCATTCGGAGCACACCATGACCGGATCGAAGTTCTTGCCGCATTTGCGGTGCTGATGCAGCAACGGCCGCCCGCGCTCGTCGACCATGTGGGTGTCGCCCCAATGGACGAGCGCCATCATGATCGGATAGAGGTCGAGGCCCTTCTGCGTCAGGATATACTCGTGGCGCTTGGGCGCCTCCTGGTATGGAATGCGGCGCAGCACGCCCTGCCGAACCAGCTTCTTCAGCCGCTCTGCGAGCAAATGCCGCGTGATTCCAAGCGCTGACTGAAAGCCTTCAAAGCGGCGCGTACGCAGAAAAGCATTCGCGGAGGATCAAAAGCGTCCAACGGTCACCGATCACGCCGATGGTTCGAGCCATCGAACATGGCTCTAGCTCAAGTTCATCCCATTTCATTCCTGCTCTCCGGTCGGCAGGCGCCTGTTCCGTTCGAATCAACCCAGGGAACCGCAGCCGCGTCTATCATTCTAGATAGGTACTAAATGCCAAACAATACCCCGCGACCAGTTAAAACCAGCAGAATTCAGGTGTCGATTTGACAGTTCAATTTTAGAACTGTATGACCGAATGGTAGCCAAAGTTCGGCTCGAAGGTCACCAAACCCGGCCACCCATTTCGCTCTGCGGGAGGAACTGACATGCCCCTGAAAGTTGAATTCTTGTTCGATTTCGGCAGCCTGAACGCTTATCTGGCGGAACTGGTCCTGCCAGGAATCGAATGGCGCACCGGCGTGAAATTCGAATATGTCCCGGTTCTGCTCGGCGGCATCTTCAAGGGGACCGGCAACATGTCGCCGTTCGATTCGCTTCGCGGAATCAAGAACAAGCCGGAATACCAGACGCTCGAGACCCAGCGCTTCATCCGCCGCCATAACATCACGAAATTTCGCCAGAATCCCTTCTTTCCGGTCAACACGCTGATGCTGATGCGCGGCGCCGTCGCGGCTCAGTTCGAGGGCGTGTTTGAGCCCTATTTTCGCGCTGCCTATCATCATATGTGGGAAGAACCCAAGAAGATGGATGACCTCGAAACCTTCCGGAACGCATTCGTTTCGTCAGGTATCGATATCGACCGGTTGATTGCGCGTGCGCAGCAGGATGACGTCAAGAAGGGGTTGATCGATCGGACCACCGACGCCGTTAACCGCGGAGCATTCGGCTCACCGACTTTCTTTGTCGGAAAGGAAATGTTCTTCGGCAAGGACCAACTCCGTGACGTCGAGGAGTCGATCGTCGAACAGACCAGTCAGCTGGTTTCGAAAACGGCCTAGGATTGGGATGGAGGCCTGCAGAGCCAGGCCGATGTTCCGGGTTTGCATGGGGAAAACTCAGTCGGCCCCACAACGAAGCAATTAAGGGAGAATGCTCATGCCTGGCCCGCTTAGCGGTGTTCGAGTCCTCGATTTGACAGGCGTGGTGTCCGGTCCCTACGCGACCATGTTTCTGGCGGATCAGGGCGCTGACGTCCTGAAGATCGAGCCGATTAGTGGCGATATTACGCGGCGCAGCCGCGCTACCATCGACAAGGATGGCGAGTTCTCCGCGCTTTTTATCTCTTCGAACCGCGGCAAGCGTTCACTGTCGATCGACGTCAAGAGCTCAGCCGGCCGAGAGGTTCTCGCCAAGCTGGTCGCGCAGGCAGACGTCCTGGTGCAGAATTTCCGTCCCGGCACCATGGAGCGCCTCGGTCTCGGCGTTGACGAGTTGCGCCAACGCCATCCGCGCTTGATCTACGTCTCGATCAGCGGCGTCGGCGAGACCGGCCCGTATGTGAAGAAGCGCGTCTATGATCCGATCATTCAGGCGCTGTCGGGTTTTGCCGATATCCAGTCGCAACCGGTAACGAACCGTCCGCAGATGATACGAACTATTGTATGCGACAAGACGACCGCCGTGTTCACCGCGCAGGCGGTGGCGGCGGCGCTCTACGCCCGCGAGAAGACCGGGCAGGGCGATCATATCCAGGTTGCGATGCTGGATACGATGATTTCGTACCTGTGGCCTGAGGGCATGATGCAATACACGGTGGTCGGAGCCGAGGCCACCGCCGCAGATCCCAACGATCGGCCGGATCTCGTGTTCAAGACCAGCGACGGCTACATCACGGCCGGTACCATTTCGGATTCCGAATGGCAGGGATTTTGCCGGGCATCTGGCGATCCCGAGCTTGCCAACGATCCCCGCTTTGCGACCCGGGCGCACGCTCGGTCAATGCCACGGCCCGTATCAACAAGATGGCGGAATACATCGGCCAGCACACCACAGCCGAATGGCTGGCGCGCCTCGATGCTGCCGACGTGCCCTGCGCGCCGATCCTGCGGCGAGGCGAAATCATCCACAATGAACAGGTAATCGCGCGCGGCATCATCGCGGAGTTCGATCAGCCGAAGGTCGGTCGGGTGCGGCAGCCGAAGCCGGCGGCCCGGTTTGCGGTCAATGAGGCCGCGATTGGTGGACCCGCGCCCCGGGTCGGCGAGCACTCGCGCGATGTGTTGCGCGAATTGGGTTATGACGACAGCGCCATCGACAAGATGGTCGCCGAGCGTAGCGTGCGTGTGGCGGTCTGACGGTAAGCCGTCCTTGCACGCGTGCGGGCGCTCTTCTAAGCTTTCGCCGGCATCGGCGTGATGGGTGCCTTCGGGACATTTGCCGCGACGGCTTGCCGAAAGGCATCCCGTTCCCTGATGCGTTCGAGATAGGGCTGCGCGTTGTCGCAAATGCCGACGCCATAGGCGATAGCCCACTCAAGGCAGGTCGTGAGCAGGATGTCGGCGCTGGTAAACCGGTCGCCCATCAGGAATTGCCGGTCGTCCGCGAGTGCTACTTCGACATGGCGCAACTGTTGGCGGAAATACTCGCCGGCCTGGGCAACGACCTCGGGCGCAATACCGTAGATTGGACCGAGCGCGTCGGCCCGATGGCGGCGCATCACGTAAAGGCTGGTTGAATCCAGCTCGGCGACGATAAAGAAGCACCATTCCAGCCACGCGGCATACTCGCGGGTGGTTTCGGGAATCAGCGAGCGCTCGGTCGTGGAGTACATTCGCGACAGGTAGGTAACGATCGCGGCGCTCTCGCCGATGGCGAAGTCGCCGTCCTGAAGCAGAGGAATCTTCTGGCGCGGATTGAGCCTGGTATATTCCGCGGTCTTGGTCTCGCCCGTTCGCGGCCCGATCGGCTTTGTCGTGTAGGCCAGGCCCAGTTCGTGCATGGCCCAGTGGGGACGAATGGTGCGGCTTGTCCCAACGCCCCACAGGGTCAGGTTTGGCGTCGCGCTCATGTTACCACTTCTCCACGGACGGACGGAGATCGAGTTCGTGGGTCCAGCCATCCCTGCTTTGCTGGTGGGTGAACCAATAGGCGTCAGCAATGGAAGACGTTTTTGTCAGGCTATCCGGGGGAATTTCGCTTGCCTCGATCCCCTTGGCCGCTTTCATGCGCTGATGGATAGCCTCACTATCCACGCCGGCGTCGATCAGCAGATGCACGACATGAATATTCTTCGGCCCCAGCTCGCGCGCCATCGCCTGGGCCACGGCTCGAAGTCCGAACTTCGCTGATGAAAATGCCGCAAACCCCTGGCCGCCGCGCACGCTGGCGGTTGCACCCGTAAAGAAGATGGTGCCGTGTCCACGCGGAAGCATGACGCGTGCAGCCTCTCGTCCGACCAGGAAGCCGCCGTAGCAGGCCAGTTCCCAGGCCTTGAAGAACAGCTTCTCTGTGGTGTCCAGCAGAGGCTTGTTGACGTTCGAACCGGCGTTGTAGAGGCAGACTTCGATCGGTCCGAGCTCTTTTTCGATCCGCGCGAATATGCCTTGGACCTCTGCTTCCTGACGGGCATCGACGCTGAACGCGTGAATTTGATGTCCGGCATCCTCAGTTCGGCCACAAGGCCCTGCGATTTAGATGCATCACGCCTGCAGATGCAAACCGTATAGCCGCCCTTGGCAAAGCGCCGAGCGACGGCCGCTCCGATGGCGTCGCCAGCGCCGACAAGTATCGCTACACCGCGGTTCGCCGCCATTCCATGCCTCCCATTGAGTTCCTATTTGATACTTTAATCGTATCGGTCGGATAGCGCATTGTAAACGACGTCGTTCGAGAATGAGTCGAATACAATAGGTCAGTTTTGTTGCCCCTTCGTATCTCGTGAAGCCGGGACCCTGAATTAATGATTGACGAGTTCTAAAAAAGAACGTTAGGTGCAACGAAGCATTCGCGCATCGCGCGAGCAGGCAATCGTTGATGGGAGGTTAGTCGTGGCCGAGCCTTCAGAAGCGATCGATCTCGATGAGATTGCTCTCGGCTTGCCGCGTCGTATCCATGAAGTAACCGCAAGGCAAGTTGCCAAAGCCCCCCGATCGGATCGCGCTGGTCGAAGACGGGGCATCCTGGAGTTATGGTGATCTGGAGCAGCGCGTTGCCGAGATCGCCAGCGTCCTCTCCTCACTCGGGATCAGGCCGGGTGACCGGATGATCATTGTCAGCGAAAACTGCATTGCGCTCGCCGCACTGCTGTTGGCGACGAGCCGGCTCGACGCCTGGGCCATCGTAGCCAACCCGCGATTGTCCGCACGCGAACTGGATCAGATCCGCGACCATAGCGGCGCCCGCCGGATGTTTTTCACGTCGGGTATTTCGAAGGAGGCTGCGGCTCACGCTTCGCGCTGTGCCGCCCAGAACCGGCGAGTAGGCACGTTACCGGAGATAGGTGTTGGCCCGCTCAACGAAAGCGCAGCCGCCGAGCCGGTGGAGGCGGATCCCGTAAAACAAGTCGCGGTGCTGATCTACACCTCGGGAACGACGGGGACGCCGAAAGGCGTGATGCTCTCGCATGACAACCTGCTGATCAGCGCGAAAACCACCGCCCATATCCGCAAAATGAGCGAAGACGACAAGATCTATCTCGTCTTGCCGATCTCCCATATCGTCGGCATCTCGCTCCTGATCATGACATTGATGACCGGCGGAACGGTGCGGCTGGTCAGCAAATACGAACCTGCCGCGACCGCCCGGGCAATCGCGGAAGAGGGCGTTACCATCCTCAATGGCGTGCCCGCCACCTATCAACGACTGCTGGAGTACAAGAGCGTGTCGGGCGTGGAGCAACTCGCACGAGGCTCATTACGGTTGATCACCGTCGCCGGCGCGCCGCTCGATTTGAATCTGAAGTTGCGTGTGGAAAAAGAGTTCGGCCTTCCGTTGCTTAACGGTTACGGGATCACCGAATGTTCGCCAGGGATATCGGGCGTGCGCTTCGATGCGCCACGTGCCGACCAGGCGGTAGGCACGGTGCTGCCGGGAGTAGAGGCGCGGGTCAGAACGCTCGACGGCATTCCGACGGCGAGGGGTGAAGTCGGGGAACTGCATGTCCGCGGGCGCAACGTGATGCTCGGCTACTATCGTGCCCCCGAATTGACCGCCAAGGTCATCGACAGCGAGGGCTGGTTCAATACAGGCGATCTGGCTCGTTTCGATGGCGATTGCCTCTACATTGTCGGCCGCACCAAGGAAATGATCATTCGCTCGGGCTTCAACGTCTATCCCGCCGAGGTCGAAGCGGTGCTCAGTTCCCACAAGGACGTCGTGCAATGCGCTGTGGTCGGCCGTGCCGCCGACGGCAACGAAGAGATTGTCGGCTTTGTGCAACTGCTGCCGGGGTCACGTGTGACGCCGGACGATCTGATGGGTTTCATCCGATTTCAACTCACCTCATACAAGCGGCCGTCCAAAATCATCATCCTCGATGCGTTGCCGGCCACCTCAACCGGCAAGATACTTAAGCACGAGCTAGCGGATTTCTTGCCTGGCGAGGGTGATGAAAGCCCTCCGGAGCGGGCGGCCGAATTTCGCAGACAACATGTCTAACCTGACCGGGAGAATACCCTTGCAGAAGAGAAACGCGACCGTGGCCGTGATCGGTGCTGGCGACTTTATCGGCAGTGAAATTGCAAAGAAGTTCGCCTCGGAGGGCTTTACGGTATTCGCCGGGCGCCGCAACGGCGCCAAGCTTGAACCACTGGTCAAGGAGATCGAGAAGGCCGGAGGCGAAATTCACGCGCGCTCCCTCGATGCACGCAAGGAAGAGGAGATCATCTCCTTCCTCGGCGACGCCGACAAGCACGCGCCGCTGGAGGTCTGCATTTTCAATATCGGCGCCAACGTCAACTTCCCGATTCTGGACACGACCGAACGCGTGTTCCGCAAGGTCTGGGAAATGGCCTGCTATTCCGGCTTCCTCGCCGGCCGCGAGGCCGCGAGGCTGATGCTGCCCCGCGGCAAAGGCAATATCTTCTTCACCGGTGCGACAGCGAGCCTCCGTGGCGGGACGGGATATGCCGCGTTCGCCAGCGCGAAGTTCGGTCTGCGGGCCGTTGCACAGGCGACCGCGCGCGAGTTAGGCCCCAAGAACATCCACGTGGCGCATCTCATTATCGACTCCGGTGTCGACACCGAATGGGTGCGGCAGCGGCGGATCGAGGCGCTTGGCCCGAACGCGCTGGACGATCCTGATCTGCTAATGCCGCCATCGTCGGTCGCTGAGTCCTACTGGCTGCTTTATCAGCAGCCCAAAAGCGCCTGGACGTTTGAGCTGGAGATTCGTCCGTTCGGCGAGAAGTGGTAGCGGGGGTCTCTCACCATGGAGCTCGATCTTTCCAGCGAGGAGGCTGCGTTTCGTGACGAAGTGCGCGCTTTCATCGCGGAGAACTATCCCGCGGAAATGCGCGTTCCCAATCCGGAAACCGATCTTTCCAAGGAGCAGATGCTGCTCTGGCACCGTATTCTCCACCAGAAGGGATGGATCGCGCCGCTCTGGCCCAAGGAGCATGGCGGGCCTGGCTGGTCGATCACACAGCGCTTCATCTTCGAGCAGGAGACGTCACGTGCCGGGACGCTGCCGCCACTCGCGTTCAGCGTGACCATGGTCGGCCCGGTTATCTACACATTCGGCAACGACGCGCAGAAACAGAAGTTTTTGCCACGAATCCTTTCCGGTGAGGATTGGTGGTGCCAGGGCTATTCGGAGCCGGGATCCGGTTCAGACCTTGCCTCCGTCCGAACCAAGGCGGTGCGCGACGGTGATCACTACATCGTCAACGGCCATAAGACCTGGACGACACTGGCCCAGCATGCCGACTGGATATTCTGCCTGGTTCGGACCGATCCTTCGGCAAAACCTCAAGCCGGCATCTCCTTCCTCCTGATCGACATGAAATCGCCGGGCGTCACGGTTCGGCCCATCATCACTATCGACGGATCGCACGAGGTGAACGACGTCTTCCTCGAGGACGTGCGCGTCCCCATCGAAAATTTGATCGGCGAGGAGAACAAGGGCTGGACTTACGCGAAGTTTCTGCTCGGCAATGAGCGTACCAGCATGGCCGGGATCGGCCGCTCGACGCGCTATCTTGCGCATCTCAAGCACATTGTGAAGACCGAGATCGGCGAAGACGATCCGGCTTTCGGGGAGTTCGTCAAGGACATCGCGCGCGTCGAGCTGGATGTGCTCGCTTTGGAGGCGACCGAACTGCGAATCGTCGCGCAGATGTCGCGTGGCATCGATCCGGGACCGGCCGCGTCGCTGTTCAAGATCAGGGGCACCGAAATATTCCAGCGCATCACGGATCTAACGCATCAAGCCATCGGTAACTATGGCCTGGCGATCCGCGAGCACCCAGTGAGTTCCAACCACTTCATGCCAGGGCCGGATTACGGGCACACCGCGACCGAGAAATATCTGAACTCCCGAAAACTCAGCATTTACGGGGGTTCGAATGAAATCCAGCGCAACATCATCGCGAAAGCGGTTCTCGGTCTCTGACCACATCGCACGAGGCATCCGATGGATATCCAGTTGACCGAAGAACAGGAACTGCTCCGTTCCAGCATTCAACGCTTCCTGCGCGAGCAGTACGATTTTGACGAGCGTCGAAAAATTGTTGCGACGGATGAAGGCTGGAGCCGCAAGCACTGGAGCGCCTTTGCCGAGCTTGGGTTGTGCGCGGCACCGTTTCAGGAAAGCTCCGGAGGTCTTGGTGGCGGATCGCTTTCGACCATGATCGTGATGCAGGAATTCGGCCGCAGCCTGGTCGTCGAACCGTACCTCGAGACCGTTGTTCTCGCTGGCGGCCTGATCGAAGACGCCGGCTCGCCGGAGCAGCGCGAGGCGTTCTTGCCGAAGATTATGGATGGCAGCGCCATATGGACGCTGGCCTGGGCGGAAGGGCGATCACGCTACGATTTTAACAACGTCACGACGACGGCGCGGCGCCGGGGGACAACTTTGTCCTGAGCGGAACAAAGGCCGCGGTGATTGGTGCGCCGTGGGCCGACAAGCTGATCGTCTCGGCGCGAACGTCCGGTGGCCCCCGCGACCGTGCCGGCGTAAGCCTGTTCGTCGTTGATCGCCATTCTGCCAATCTCCACTTGCAAAGCTTCAAAACGGTCGATGGTCGGCGCGCCGCCGAGCTGACGCTGATGGACGTCCACGTTCCGGGCAGCCAGTTGCTTGGTGCCGAAGGCGAGGGCGTCGCAGCGCTCGAAGCGTGCCGCGATCGCGCGATCGCTGCGCTCTGCGCGGAAGCCGTCGGCGCGATGTCGGTGCTGAATTCGGCGACGCTTGAATATAGCAAGGCGCGCAAGCAATTCGGGGTCGCCCTCGGGACGTTTCAGGTGTTGCAGCACCGCATGGTCGACATGTTCATCGCGCTCGAAGAGTCGATCTCGCTCACGCAACATTTGAGCCTCAGTCTTGCGGCTCGGGAGCCAAATGGATCGAAGCTGGCGTCGGGCGCGAAGTCGAAGGTTGGCAACGCCGCCCGCTTCGTCGCCGAGCAGGCTGTGCAGCTACATGGAGGCATGGGTATGAGCGACGAGTTGAACGTCGGCCATTACTTCAAGCGGATAAACTCCATCAACGTTCAATTTGGTGATCCCACCTACCATCTGATGCGGTACGCGCAGCAGAGCTAGTCCTTCCAACGCAGCAAATCGACTACCGCACCCGACCAGAGGTAAGCAATGACCGAAGCCGTAATCGTCTCGACTGCCCGCACCCCCATTGGCAAGGCCTACAAGGGCGCCCTCAACAATACCGAAGGTGCGACCTTGCTGGGTCATGCCATTTCCGCTGCATTGTCACGGGCCAACGTCGAGGGTGCCGAAGTCGAGGACGTCGTGATGGGGTGCGCCATGCAACAGGGTACCACGGGTACCAACATTGCACGCAAGGCGCTGCTGCGCGCCGGACTGCCGGTCAGCGTGGCCGGAACCACCATCGACCGGCAGTGCGCGTCTGGCCTACAGGCGATTGCCTTGGCTGCGCGCTCGGTCATCTTCGATGGCGTGGAGGTTGCCATCGGCGGCGGTGGCGAATCCATCAGCCTGGTCCAGAATAACCAGTTCAACAGCTTTCATGCCGTCGATCCCGAACTGCTGGCGATGAAAGGGGACGCCTACATCGCGATGCTGGATACGGCCGAGATCGTGGCCAAGCGCTACGACATCTCGCGCGAACGCCAGGACGAGTACAGCCTTGAAAGCCAGCGCCGGACAGCGGCGGCGCAACAGGGCGGCCGCTTCAACGACGAACTCGCACCAATCAAGACAACAATGGCAGTCACCGACAAGACGACCAGTGCCGTGTCATATCGAGAAGTGACGCTGTCGACTGACGAAGGGCCGCGTCCCGATACCACGGCCGAGGGTCTGGCTAGCGTCAAGCCAGCTAAGGGGCCGGGCTTTACCGTCACGGGTGGCAACGCGAGCCAGCTTTCCGACGGCGCAAGTGCCGCTGTCATCATGAGCGACAAGCTCGCGGCGCAGAAGGGACTCAAACCGCTTGGCATTTTCCGGGGCTTCGTCTCGGCAGGCTGCGAGCCGGACGAGATGGGGGTGGGGCCGGTCTACGCTGTGCCCCGGCTCCTTAAGCGTCATGGACTCAAGATCGACGATATCGACCTCTGGGAATTGAACGAGGCCTTCGCGGTGCAGGTGATCTATTGTCGCGACAAGCTTGGCATCGACCCCGAAAAGCTCAATGTCAACGGCGGCTCGATCGCAGTTGGGCATCCCTACGGCATGACCGGAGCCCGGCTGACCGGCCATGCCCTGATTGAGGGGCGTCGGCGCAAGGCGAAATATGCCGTCGTCACCATGTGTGTCGGTGGCGGCATGGGGGCCGCGGGGCTTCTGGAAATCGTCTATTGAGAGAAAAGTGCGACAGAAAAGCAGGAGCTCCTCGTGAAAACAGCAATTACTGAATTGTTCGGCATCAAACATCCCATCATCCAGGGCGGCATGCATTATGTGGGCTTTGCCGAAATGGCCGCGGCCGTGTCCAATGCTGGCGGCCTCGGCCTCATCACCGGATTGACGCAAAGAACGCCTGAACTGCTCGCAAAGGAAATCGCGCGCTGCCACGAAATGACCGATAAGCCGTTCGGGGGTGAATCTGACCTTCCTGCCGACCTTCAGCGCGCCTCCCTATCCGGAATACATCGCAGCCATCAGGGAAGGCGGCATCAGGATCGTCGAAACCGCGGGACGTAGCCCCGAGCAATACATGCCGGCTCTGAAGGCGGCGGGCATCAAGGTCATCCACAAATGCACTTCGGTTCGCCACTCGCTGAAGGCCGAGCAGATCGGCTGCGACGCCGTCAGCGTCGACGGTTTTGAGTGCGGCGGCCATCCCGGCGAAGATGATATGCCGAACATGATCCTCCTGCCGCGTGCGGCTGAGGAATTGAAAATTCCGTTCGTTGCTTCCGGCGGCATGGCCGACGCACGCAGCCTGGTAGCGGCGCTGGCGATGGGGGCTGCCGGCATGAACATGGGCACGCGCTTTATCGCCACCAAGGAAGCGCCGGTGCACCAGAACGTCAAGGATGCACTGGTAAAGGCATCGGAACTCGACACCCGACTGGTCATGCGCGCGCTACGCAACACCGAACGTGTATTGAACAACAAAGGCGTCGAACACCTGCTCGAAATCGAGCGAGCGAAAGGCAAAAGCCTGAAGATTGACGACATCCACGAGCAGGTGGCGGGCGTCTATCCCAAGGTCATGATCGACGGCGACATGGACGCGGGCGCGTGGAGCTGCGGCATGGTCGTTGGACTCATTCACGATATTCCGACGGTGAAGGAACTGATCGACCGCATCATGGCGGATGCCGAGCGAATCATCCGTCAGCGCCTGACTGGTTTCCTCGATGGCGCCGAACAAAGGCCGGCTGCCGCCTTGGCGATCGCGTGAGCATTCCCGCGGGGCATGTTGCTGCCGGATGTTTCTGACGAAGATCCACGCATCGCCATGCGTGGATTGATCGTTATTGATGAAGTTGGACTGGCCAGCGATGGCTGGCCCTCGGCAGCCTCGGGGAAATTCATGGATCTGACCGACTTCCATTACTACGAGCCTTCGCAGGGCCACGGACTCCGACATAATCCATTCAACGCGATAGTCGCGCCGCGTCCGATTGGCTGGATTTCGTCGCGCAGTGCGGCGGGTCAACTGAACCTCGCTCCATACAGCTTCTTCAACGCGTTCCTCTACGACCCGCCGATAATCGGGTTCTCCTCAATCTCGTGGAAGGACACCGTCAAGAACGTCAGCGAGACCCGCGAATTCGTCTGGAATCTGGTCACGATGGATCTGGGCGAGCGCATGAACGTGACGGCGACGCCGCTCGATCACGGCGTCAGCGAGTTCGAAGCCGCAGGGCTGACGCCAATGCCCGGGCGCCACGTCGCGGTGCCGCGGGTAGGCGAGAGCAGGGCCGCAATGGAATGCAAGGTCACCGAGGTCTCGCAGCTGACGAATGCGCGCGGTGAGAAGGTCGAAGGATGGTTCGTGCTCGGCGAGGTCGTCGCAGTATACATCGACAAGTCCTTGATCGAGGACGGCGTCTACAACACTGCACTTGCGCGTCCCATATTGCGCGCCGGCCGTGGTGGAGATTACCTCGAGGTCAGGACGGAGAACATGTTCGAGATGAAGCGTCCGGCTGGCAGCAGCAAACCGGAATTTCACGGTAGCTGATCAGAAATTCGTCCAGGCCCCGTCGCTGTTTTCGCGGACTAGCTTGGCAGAACTGTCGCCCGCGATTTCAAGTGAAGCATGGGGTAATGCTCGTAGTGGCCGGCGCCGTTCTTTACGATGGGGTCTTCCGAGGTAATGGTCGCGATGTCCTGATCATCGGAAATCTGGTAGAGCGACACGCCATAACCGCCGCTTGGGTCCATCACGGGGCCGTGGGCCACGATCAGCCCTTTGTCGAGGAGGTTATTCAGGAAATCTCCGTGCAGCTTCATCCATTTGCCTTCCTCGGCAGTCATGGTCGCGAGAAAATCCGTGCGCGGAGGAATATACTTACACAGATAGAATTTCATTCTTACTCTCCTGTGGATCGGCCACGTTGATCCGCACCGCTATGTCGAGATCAATCCGGTACATTCACCTGCTTGCGGCGAGCGACGCAGTTCACGCCGCTCGCCGAACACTCACCTGCTGGATCGGCGGTGCTATCCGCGGACGACACGCTCGATCGCGACCGCGGTGGCTTCACCGCCGCCGATGCATAACGCCGCGACGCCGCGTTTGAGGTTTTGGGCTTCGAGCGCATGCAGCAGCGTAACGATCAGGCGCGCGCCGGTGGCACCAATGGGATGACCGAGCGCGCAGGCGCCACCATTGACGTTCAGCTTCTCCCTGGGAATGCCGAGATCCTTCTGCGCCGCCATCGCCACTACGGCAAAGGCCTCGTTGATCTCGAACAGATCGACATCGCCGAGGCTCCAGCCGACCTTGTCCAACAGCTTGCGGATGGCCGGGATCGGCGCCGTGGTGAACCATTGCGGTTCCTGGCTGTGGGTGGCATGGCCCTTGATCTCGGCCAGTACCGGGAGGCCATCACGATCGGCGAGTGAGCGCTTTGCGAGAATGAGCGCCGCGGCGCCGTCGGCATTGGCGGAGGAGGCGGCCGGCGTGATGGTGCCGTTGGCACGGAACGCGGCTTTCAATCCGGGAATCTTGGCCGGGTCGACTTTCAGCGGATGTTCGTCGTTCGCGATGATCCGCGGCCCGGCCTTTTCGGTCAGTGTGATCGGCGCGATCTCGGCTTTGAACGCGCCGCCTTCGACCGCCTTGCGCGCGCGGGTCAAGGTCTCCATCGCGTAGGCGTCCTGGTCCTTCCGGGTGAATTGATAGGCTTCCGCGGTGGCCTCGCCGAAATCGCCCATCGAGCGGCCGGTCTCATAGGCGTCCTCCAGCCCGTCCATCATCATGTGATCGATGATGCGGTCATGCCCGGCGCGGTAACCGCCGCGCGCCTTGGCCAGCAGATAGGGTGCATTGCTCATGCTCTCCATGCCGCCGGACAGCACGATCGAGGCCGAGCCCGCATTGATGATGTCATGGGCCAGCATGGTCGCCTTCATGCCGGAACCGCAGACCTTGTTGATGGTGGTGGCGCCGGTGGCGTCCGGCAGTTTGGCGCCGCGGGCGGCCTGGCGCGCGGGTGCCTGGCCTTGTCCGGCCGGCAATACGTTGCCCATGAAAACCTCATCGATCCGCTCGGGTGCCAGCTTGGCCCGATCCAGCGCCGCACCGATCACGTGGGAGCCGAGTTTGTGGGCGCTGAGAGGCGACAGCTCGCCCATGAAGCGGCCGAGCGGCGTGCGGGCGGCGGAAAGGATGACGACGGGGTCGGAAGCAGCGGCCATGGCGAACTCTCCTGTTGATAGATGTTGTTATATGACGATAGTCATATAAGATAGCCAGCATTGCAATGAAATGTTGCCGTGAACTTTCAAGGAAGCGCGGTTCCAGAATTGCTTCGAGGGATGGGAACGGGTTGTGCAGCCGAGAACCTTAGGACCTTGCACGGAGTGGCAATGCGATACGTAGACGACCACAGGCGTCAAACCCGCGATCGGATCGTGGAAAATGCCTCCTACGGTTTGCGCCAAAAGGGTGCGGAAGGGCTCAGTGTTGTCGACTTGATGAAGCTCGCGGGTCTGACCCACGGCGGCTTCTATAACCATTTCGAGTCGCGTGCCGCGCTTGTCAGCGAGGCGATCGCGTTTGCGATGGACCAGACGACTGGGCGATGGAAAAAACTGGCGAACGGGAAGACCGACGGGGAACGCTTCGAGGCACTGATCGCCGATTATGTTAGTCCCCGGCATCGCGACAATCCCAAACACGGTTGCGCGCTTCCAACCCTGGCCGTCGATGTCGCGCGATCGGGTCCGAGCGAGCAGCAGGCCCTGGCTTCCAAACTGGAGAGGATGATCGAAGCCCTTGTCGAGTTGATTCCCGGTGAGCCGCCCGGACAGGCCCGTCAAATCGCGACGGGCGCAATCGCAACCATGGTGGGATCGATCGTGCTGTCGCGTGCGGTCGGCGCGGGGAAACTTTCCGACCGTATCCTCGATGCCGGACGCAAGGCCGCTGGCGGCCGGATTCGGAAGCCGCAACGAAGAACAACAAAGGCGACGGGCTACGAAAAAATCATAACAAGGGAGGTCACTATGACGGCCGGCAAGTGGCTCAAGACAACCTGCAACCTGTGCTACATCAATTGCGGGATCGAAGTTCTGGTGAACGACGAGCGCCTCGAGAAGGTGCGGGGCGACCGTTCGAGCCCGAAATCACAGGGCTATCTGTGCAACAAGGCGACCCGGATTCCATATTATGCGCATCACCGGGACCGGCTCACGACCCCGCTGCGCCGTCGCGCGGACGGCGGCTTTGATGAAATCGAGTGGGACGTGGCGATCGTAGAAATCGCGGAGCGGCTGCGCGACATCGTCGACAGATATGGCGGCAAGACTATCGCCCTTTACGGCGGTGGTGGGCAGGGCAACCACGCCGGCGGCGCCTACGCCAGTGGATTGTTGCGCGCGCTGGGTTCGCGCAGCGTCTTCAATGCCCTTTCGCAGGAAAAAACCGGCGACTTCTGGGTCAATGGCCACATGTTCGGCAGCCAGACCTGCCATACCGCCGAAGACGTACATCACTGCGATCTCCTGCTGGTCATCGGTGCAAATCCCTGGATCGCCCACGGCTTCCCAATGCGCGCGATCATCTCAATCAAATCCGCAAGGATCCCGCACGCAAGCTGATCGTCATTGATCCCAGACGAACCGAAACCGCGGAAATGGCGGATCTGCATCTCGCGGTTCGTCCCGGTGCCGACTCGTTTCTCCTGGGCGCGCTGCTGACCACGCTTGTCCGGTCCGACCGGATCGACCATGCCTTTATTGAGGAGCACACGATCGGCTTCGCGGAAGTGAAGCAGGTATTGCTGAACATCCCCGTTGAAGAATGGGCTGCCGCCGCCGATATCTCCATCGCGGATCTGGAGCGTTGCGCCGCAATGATCGCAGCAGCGAAGGCCATGGTGGTTCGGGTCGAACTTGGCATCCAGCAAGGCATCAACTCGACGCTCAACTCCTATCTCGAAAAGCTTTTGATCATGCTTTCCGGCAACTTCGGCCGTAAAGGCACCAACCAATTGCATAGCTGGCTTCAACCGCTATGGGGAAATTCTCCGAACCAGACATTTGCACCCACCGGCGACGCGATTATTGGGGGCCTGTTGCCGCCCAACATTTTCCCCAAGGCGGTGCTCAACGACCATCCCGACCGGTTGCGTTGCGCCTGGATCGACAGTTCCAATCCCGCCAACACGGCCGCAAACACCGAGGCTGTGGAACGCGCGCTGCGCTCGCTCGACCTGTGCGTTGTGGTCGACGTTGCGATGACCGAAACCGCACGGCTCGCGCATTACGTTCTCCCGGCGTCCTCACAGTTCGAGAAAACTGAATTCACGCTGTTCAACTTCGAATTTCCGACGAACTATTTTCATGTTCGTGCCGGTGTGTTGCCGCCGCTCCCCGGCACCTTGCCGGAGCCCGAGATCTACACGCGGCTTGCCATCGCGCTGGGACTTCTGCCGGGCGACAACGTGCTCGCGCCCCTGCGGGAGGGCGGCGCGGCGTTCCCGAGCCGAGTTCGCCGTCGCCTTTCGTGCCTTCATCGCTGAAAACCCCGGCGCAGTTCCCGCCCTGGTGCTCTATCACACGCTAGGGCAGACGCTTCCGGACGGCACGGCGGCCGCGGCACCCTTGTGGGGCGCGGCGTTGGCTTGCGCGAAGCGATCGCCGCAAGCGGTGCGGCGTGCGATCGGCGCCTCGGACGAGGTGGCGGATCATCAGCTCGGCGACCTCCTGTTCGACACGATCGTAGCCACCCGGCAGGGCACCGCCGTTACCCGGCATGACTATGACGAGGTCTGGTCGTTGATCAGCCATTCGGATCGCAGGGTTCGGCTGGTGGTCCCGCAAATGCTGGAATGGCTGGCACGGCTTGATCCGCAAGCAGCGGGCGCGCCAAAGGAGTTTCCGTTCATGCTGGCAGCCGGTGGTCGCCGCATGTTCAATGCCAACCAGATCTTTCGCGATCCCGCGTGGCGCCGCGAGGATCCGGACGGCGCCATGTTGATCAATTCGAGCGATCTGAGCGAGTTGGGCGCCAAGGATGGCGACTGGATCGCCGTCGAATCGGTGGTCGGGCGGCTCGTCGTCCGTTGCAAGGTCGACGACGCCATGCGGAACGGCCAACTGGCGCTGCCGCATGGCTACGGTCAGGCATACCCCACGTCGGACGGAGAGCGGCTGATCAACGGGCCGCGTATTAATCTTCTCACCGAGAGCGGCAACCGCGATCCCATCGCTGGAACGCCCTACCACAAGAACGTCGCGGTTCGTCTGGCGCTGGTTTCCGCGCAGGAGGCCGCCGTCTATCAGTCGCAGTCCGAGCGAATTCATATGAGAGCGGCTGGATAATCGCTCGAGGGGAGCACCGAATGACCGAGAAACCAATCGCGATCGTCACCGGGGTAGGGCCGGGCACGGGAGCTGCCATCGTCAAGCGTTTCTCTGCAGGCGGCTTCCGTATCATAGCGCTTGCTCGCTCAACAGAGCTCATCAATAGCCTTGCGAAAGAGCTTCCGGATGTCCACGCGGTGACCTGCGACGTCTCAGATGAGAGTCAGGTGCGGACCGTGGTCACTGACGTAAAGCGCCGTTTTGGAGCGGCCGAGGTTCTCATCCACAACGCGGTCGGAGGTGGCTGGGGAAGCTTTCGCGAGATCGACCCGAAGATGCTGAAGGGCAATTTCGAGGTCAATGTAATGGGCTTGTTGTACCTGGCGCGCGAAGTGGCTCCTGACATGATCGATCGCGGCAAGGGCGCGATCCTGGTGACCGGAAACACGTCTTCGATTCGCGGCAAGGCCAATTTTGCCGGCTTCGCTCCGACAAAGGCGGCGCAGCGTATATTGGCCGAGTCGATCGCACGTGACATGGGGCCTCTCGGCGTGCATGTCGCTTATCTTCTCATCGACGCCGTGATCGACACGCCTCGAATGCGCGCACGGATGAGCGACAAACCGGATGAATTCTTCATCAAGCCTGCTGCCATCGCCGACGAACTGTACCATCTCTACGGTCAGGACCGATCGGCGTGGTCATTCCTCACGGAACTGCGGCCATTCCGCGAAAACTGGTGAAGCCTGGCCGGTGAGAAACGGGTTACAGCTGGATAATGCGCTTGCTCATTTAAGAGCGCCGCGGACGCAGGACTTGAAAGGTCAAAACCATGACTGGTGGGTCAATCTCGATTGATACCGGGACGGACGAACTGCTGTGCACGATCCGGGATCGCGTCGCTGTGATCACCTTGAACAGACCCGAGGCGCGAAATTCGCTGTCCGACCATCTCACGCCGGCGTTGCGCCGAATGATCAAGCAGAGCGGTGATGATCCGAACGTTGGCGCACTGCTGATTACCGGTGCGGGCAGCGCTTTCTGTTCGGGCGGCGATGTCAAGGGGATGGGCGGCAGTTCGGCCGCACCGGCTATGTCATTCGACGACAAGGTTGCCCGACTGAAGGAGCGGCAGCGAACCCTGACCGGCGTGCTTGTTTCGGTGCGTAAACCCACCATCGCGGCCTTGCCGGGACCGGCAGCTGGCGCTGGGCTTGCGATTGCGCTCGCCTGCGACGTTCGCATCGCAGCCGAATCCACCATCATGACGACCGGCTATGCCAGAATTGCGCTTACGGGCGATTACGGGATTTCGTGGCTGTTGACCCGGCTGGCCGGAACGGCGCGTGCCCGCGAACTGATGTTCCTGTCCGAACGGTTCGATGCACGCCGCTGCGAAGCGCTGGGGTTGGTCAATCGCGTGGTCCCTGATGTCGACCTGCAGAAGGAAGCGTTCGCATGGGCGAGGACGTTGGCGAATGGTCCAGTGAGCGCTTATGCCGCCATCAAGGATAATCTCGATCTTGCGCTATCGGCTGACTTCCTGACGTCATTGGATCACGAGGCCGAGAAGATGGTCGTTGCGGCGGGTACGGCGGAGCACACCGAAGCCGTGCGGGCCTTCATCGAGAAACGCGTTCCCAATTTCAGGTGAGACTAAGCGGCTGAAGTCACTCTGCGGCCGATTTGTTTTCCGGGGATGATCCCGCGATATCCGCCACGACGGCAGCAATCAGTGATTCGGCCAGAGGGTCGCCCGCAAGCACCCGAGACAATATGACAGCGCCAACCATCTCCGAGAGGATAGCCGCGGGATGTCTGCCGGCCACGGCCCCTGGAGGCGCGGACGACAGTTTCGCAATCTGGTCGAGATAGCCCTGGATCGCCGTGATGAAGACGGCGCGGAGAGCGGGATCGTCGCTGCGCGCGGCGTCGACGGCCAACGCTGGCAGAATGCACCCGGAACCCGGATCGTCGCGATGGGCCGATGACACATAGCGTTCGATGAGTTCGCGAAACGGATCTTTGGGCTGTTGGGCCAGTCCATCCTTCAGCAACGCTGTCGTGTCGGCGATCGCACGTTCGCTGGCCTTGACCGCCAGATCATCCTTTGAAGCGAAGTTGCGATAGAAGCCGCCATGAGTCAGCCCGGCTGCATTCATGATATCGGCAACGCCGATCCCATCGAAACCACGCTCGCGCAACAGGCGCGCCGCAGTCCCGATGATCTGCGCGCGGTTCTCCAGCGCCTTTTCGCGCGACACCCTCATGGTGTGCTGACCCCGCTGGTCGCAGGACGGGATCTCCGTCCGATGGTCGTCGCCACCGGCCGCGCGCTCGGATTCGCAGAAACTCCACTTGACATTTTTCATGACGACCATCATCTAACACATAAGATGACGATCGTCATCAAAAAAGTGCGGCCACTGACCGCCGAACCCAATGAGAGTCCAGAGGTAAAGTAATGCCGAATTTGAGAGCGTCTGAACGCAGGAAGCCAATATTCGGTGCGTCGATTGGCATCGACGAGGCCGCGCGGCAAGTCACATTCGACCGGCGTCCTCGGGCGCTGTTTGACAAGATCCTGCGATCGCAATTCGGGCTGGCGTAATCAGCACGTGTACTGGCGCGCAAACAGAGAGCCGTGCGGTCCGGCCGATCATCCGCCCCATCCTGGAGTTTTCAGTCCGAGCCGGACCATGGAGAAGACCATGTCAAGTACTGTTACTAACCTCGGGCGAGGGGTGCGCTACATCGATGCACCTACGCTCTCGATAAATGTCGGTGGGACCAGTTTCGTCTACCGCGACATCGGCCCCCGCACCGGCGTGCCGCTAATTCTTCTCAACCACTGGGGTGCGGTTCTCGACAATTTCGACCCGCGGATCGTCGACGGCCTCGCCAGCAAACATCGCGTGATCGCGACCAACTACAGGGGTATCGGTGCATCGGGCGGAACAGCGCCTGTGACCGTCGATGAAATGACGCGGGATGCGATTGCCCTGATCCGCGCGTTGGGCTTCGATAAAGTCGATCTGCTCGGCTTTTCCCTCGGCGGATTCGTGGCGCAGGATATCACGTTGAAAGCGCCGGACCTGGTGCGAAAACTGATTCTGACCGGCACGGGGCCGGCGGGCGGCGAAGGAATCGACAAGGTGTGGTCGGTATCCTGGCCTTTGATGATCAAAGGCCTTCTGACGCTGCAGGACCCAAAATTCTATCTGTTCTTCACGTCCACGGCCAACGGCCGCCAAGCCGCGACGGCCTTCCTGAAACGACTGAAAGAGCGCAAGGCAGGCCGGGACAAGGGGGCTACGCCCGGTGCTTCTTGCGCCAGATCAAGGCCATCACTGCCTGGGGCCGACAGGCGCCTCAAGATCTCGGCAGCATCCGGATCCCGGTACTGATCGCGAATGGCGACAATGATATCATGGTGCCGACCGCAAACAGCATCGATATGGCGCGCCGTATCCCGGGCGCAGAACTGGTTATCTACGAAGATGCCGGGCATGGCGGGATTTTTCAGAACCACGCCGATTTCGTTCCGAAGGCCCTGTCCTTCCTCGGCGCCTGACGCCGCGACTTATTTCAGCTTGGAGAAGGCACCATGAAGGCATTCGTTGTCGACAAATACAAAAAGAAGGGCGCGCTGCGCCTGGCCAAAGTACCGGAGCCGGAGGTGCGCGACGATGATGTCATGGTTAGAGTTCACGCCACCGCCGTGAACCTCTTGGACTCCAAGGTAAGGGACGGAGAATTCAAACTCTTCCTGCCGTATCGTCCGCCTTTCGTTCTCGGTCACGATGTGGCCGGGATCGTCACCAGGGTTGGTCCCAAGGTCAGGCGGTTCAAGGCGGGCGACGAGGTCTATGCACGGCCGCGCGATCATCGGGTCGGAACATTCGCGGAATTCATTGCGGTGAATGAAGCCGACTTGGCGCTAAAGCCCAAGAACATCAGCATGGAGGAAGCGGCCTCCATCCCGCTGGTGGGGCTGACCGCATGGCAGGCGCTGGTAGAGGTGGCCAAGCTGAAGCCCGGCCAGAAGGTCTTCATCCAGGCCGGCTCCGGTGGCGTCGGGACGTTTGCCATCCAGCTTGCCAAGCATCTCGGCGCTACAGTCGCGACGACGACGAGTGCGAAAAAATGTCGAGCTGGTCAAGAGCCTCGGTGCGGATGTGGTTATCGACTACAAGACGCAGGATTTCGAGAAGGCTTTGTCGGGCTACGATGTGGTGCTGCATAGCCAGGACGCCAGGACGCTTGAAAAATCCCTGCGCGTGTTGAAGCCTGGTGGCCTCCTGGTTTCGATTTCGGGGCCGCCGGATCCCGAATTCGCCAGCGAACAAGGGTTGAATCTGTTCCTGAAGCTGGTGATACGCTTCCTGAGCCGTGGTGCGCGGAACAAGGCTCAAAGTCTGGGCGTGCGCTATTCATTCCTGTTCATGCGAGCGCAGGGACAGCAGCTCAACGAAATCACATCGCTGATCGAGATCCGGCGTGATCCGTCCGGTCGTGGATAAAGTCTTCCCGTTTGAAAAGACCGCGGACGCCTTGGCCTACGTCGAGACAGGACGCGCAAGAGGCAAGGTCGTCATTGCAGTGAAACAATAGGTTTTCGTATTGGCGTCGCCTGAGTTGCGGCGCCACGCTTCCGGTCGGCCACCAACACATCCGAGGAAACAGCATGACTCAATCCAACCGCGACAAGCAAACTTCCGCACAGGACGTTGCACTCATTGTCGGCGGCGGTCCGGGTATCAGTTCGAGTTGCGCCAGGCTGTTCGCGGAAAGCGGTATGCGAGTCGCCGTCGCAGCCAGAAATCCCGAAAAGGCCGTCCTTGAGACCCTCGAAAAGACACACGGTGTGCGTCGATACGCCTGCGATGCCAGCGAACCGGCGGCCGTGGCGCAGCTGTTCGAGAATGTCGTTCAAGGCATCGGGACACCGAGGCTTGTCGTGCATAACATCGATGGCCGGGTTCCCGGCATCTTCCGCAAGGGCGTTATCGAAGCCGATCCCGCGATGGCGCTCGAGACACTTCGAAACTCGGCATTCTCTGCGTTTCTGGTCGGTCAGCAAGCCGCCAGGCTCATGCTCGGAAACGAACCCGATGCCAATGGCGCGAGAGGAACGATCATCTTCACGAATGCCAGCGCGGCGCTCAAGGGCTTCCCATCAAGCGGCGCCTTTGCAATGGCATGTCATGCCAAGTCCGGACTCGCGCAAAGCATGGCAAGAGAACTGATGCCGCAGGGGATCCACGTCGCGAATGTGCCGATCGACGCCGCGATCGGCTGGACTCAGGAGGATGGGACCCGCGCGCACCGGCTCGCGGGCACAACTGTCGACGACAACATGGCCGACCCCGTCCACATCGCGAAAACCTATCTTCAGCTTCATCAGCAGCATCGGTCGACCTGGGCGTTCGAAGTCGTGCTCCGGCCGTGGGCTGAGAAATGGTGATGCGTACTTGCGCGGTGCGAGTCAGGAAGCGACTGACTGATGCCTTTCGAGTCGACGTGTCTCTCGCCGACATCGACCGCAAATTTGGCATATAACGGACTGCAAGAGGGCTTTCGCTGTCTTGTTGCCGCGCGGTCCGATTTTCATCGAAGCGCGGCCAAACAAGTCCGGTCATAGCTACGCATTGACGTCGATGACCGTGCGGCCCTGCACCTTGCCCGCGAACATTTGGCGCACCACGTCGGGAACCTCTGCGAGGCCGACCACCTGCATCGTTCGGGCGAGCTTGTTCAGGTCCAGGTCGCGAGCCAAGCGCGACCATGCCTCGATTCGCGCCTCCTGCGGGGCATTCACCGAGTCAATTCCAGCAAGTGTGACGTTGCGCAGGATGAACGGCAGAACCGTTCCGGGAAGATCGACACCCCTGAGCCAGGCCGCAGGCCGTCCACCACGCCGCGGTACTGCGTCTGCGCCAACACGTTCACCAGCGTATGACTGCCGACGGAATCTACTGCCCCCGCCCAACGCTCGCGCGCGACAGGAGCTCCGGGCTCCGAAAGCGTCTGCCGATCGATGACATCGGCTGCACCGAGGCTTCGCAGATAATCGGCTTCTTCAAGACGTCCAGTTGATGCAACGACGCGATAACCGAGGTCGGCCAGGAGGGCGATCGCAATCGAGCCGACGCCGCCATTGGCGCCGGTTACGACGATATCGCCACGCTGCGGCGTGATGCCGCCATGTTCGAGCGCCAGCACCGACAGCATCGCGGTGTAACCGGCCGTGCCGATTGCCATGGCATCCTTCGTGGATAAGGGAGCCGGGATCTTCACGAGCCACTCGCCTTTGATCCGCGCCTTCTGGGCGTAACCGCCATGGTGGGTCTGACTCAATCCCCAGCTGTTGGCGACGACGCGATCTCCGACGGCGATGCCGGGATAGGAGGATGCCTCTACTGTTCCAGCAAGATCGATACCGGGAATGAGGGGAAACTGGCGAATGATCTCTGCGCGCCCGCTAATGGCCAGCGCATCCTTGTAGTTCACGGTCGAATAGTCGACGGCGACCGTAACGTCGCCAGGCATGAGACCTTGCTCGTTCATTTCGACCACGCTGGTCGAAATCTTTCCGTCTGTTTTTGCTGCCAGCAGTGCCTTGAACGTCATCGCCATATCCTAGGTCGGTGTTTCGTTGTCCACGGACCTAGGGTCGCGCCTCTTTTTCGCAAGAAGGCACAATTAAAGCGGCTACTATCATTTATGAACGTACCCGACGCGTGCCAAAGCGCGAAGCCAAGGCCTTGGTCGATATGACAGCGAGTCTGACTTGGCGACGTAGTGCGGGCTGTCGACGAGTTCTCCTACCCCGGTCATGCCCCTATCTGGAGGAGGGCATCTATTGTATTAGGGTCGTCATGTGATAGCGTATCCGGGTCCAGGCATCGACGGCAACTACAGCGCCTTCAAAATGGACGAGTGTGACCGAAGCGTTCGGTGCCATCGAATAGGCTCCAGGTTGCGGATCCTGCATGCCGTCAGAACGTACGATCATTTATGGAGGTCCCCATGCGTCCTAGAAGGTTTGACGCGAAAAGCGGATGCGCGGTCGGGGTGACGCTGTCCGTCATTGGCGGCATGTGGAAGCCGCTGATCCTGTTTCATCTCTTCGCCGGCAAGAAGCGGTTCATGGAACTGTCACGAGCCATCCCTAACGCCACGCAGAGGATACTGACCCTTCAATTGCGCGAATTGGAGGCCGATGGCGTGATCGTGCGCCGCGCCTATCCGCAGATTCCTCCGAAGGTGGAATATGAAATCTCGGCCTTCGGCCAGAGCCTCGGGCCCGTACTGTTGTCGCTTCGGGGTTGGGGCAAGCAACATGGAGGTTCAATTGAAGGCGTTCCTCAGCCAGACCACGCGCCGGAAGGTCGCCAGCTAAACGCATGTGCTCTGTAACGATTGAATGAGTGATCGCGGAAACCTTTGCTGCATACACTTCGCCCGCGTCGCTCGACTTGAGACGTCTCACGCTCGCATCGCTTCCATCGCCGGCTCGGGTTCCTGCGAACGCTGACGCGCGTTTCATGAACGGAAAGCCGTTGCGTCAGGTGAAAGGCTCTGCCGCTTTCGCCGACATGCGCCACGGGCGAGCCTTACACCACGGATTTATCCGAACGACTTACCTCGCTACGTCGAATTCTAAATTAGAATTAGCTGCGCACGACTGACGCAGGCTTATCCTGCTAATCCGATAAATCGCCGTCCAGCTTGACAGTTCTATTTTAGAACTATTTACTCGACCTGCCGATTGGCATGAAGGAGCGGACCCGCCCCTTTGAGGGGCCGCGCAGCGCTTCCGAAAAAGGGCGCAATGGAGGATGGCATGAGGAGCGTGGACAATGTCACTGCGGCCGAATTGCTCGATGGCCTGCCTTCACGAGTGCACGAAGTCTACGCGCCGTTCGTGCAGGACACCCCGGGTCACCCGGCGTTCGTGGAAGGGGGGCATTCGTGGAGCTACCGGCAGTTCTCGGAAGCTGTCGACGCCGCGGCGAAGGACATTTCCAATTTGGGGATCAGGCCCGGCGATCGCGTGATGATTGCAAGCGAGAACAGCGTGGCTCTGGGGGCGATGCTCTTCGCGGCGAGCAAGCTCGATGCATGGGGCATTGCCGTTAATCCCCGGCTCTCGGCCAGAGAGATCGATTTGATCGCGACCCACAGCGGCGCAAGACGCGTGCTGTTCAACTCGGCGCTTTCAAAGGAAGCTGCCGATCACGCCAGCCGCGTCGGCGCCAAAATAGACGCTGTGGGACCGTTCGGTGGGATCGGTATTGGTCCACTCAATGCGGATGCGCAAGCGGAGCCCGTCGAGAAGGATGGCGCCCGCCAGGTCGCGGGCCTCCTCTACACGTCGGGCACGACCGGTGCTCCGAAGGGTCATGCTGAGCCACCGCAATCTGCTGTTTACCGCAAAGACTTCGGGAATCCTTCGCCAAAGCGGTCCCGCCGACCGCATCTACGGTGTGCTGCCGATGTCCCACATCGTCGGGTATGCGATCCTGCTGATCGCCACGCTGATGCACGGCGGCACATTGTATGTGGTTGCCAAGGCCGATCCCGCCGCACTGGCCCATGCCATAGCCGAGGAGGGCATCACGAGCCTGTTCGGTGTTCCCGCGACATATCAGCGGCTGCTCGAACACAAGGCGGTCAAGGGCATCCAGCGGCTCGAGCGAGGCAAGCTGCGGATCACAGCCGTCGCCGGCGCTCCGCTCGACCTCGACCTGAAGAAGCGGATCGAGGACGAGTTCGGAATCCCGCTATTGAACAATTACGGCATCACCGAATGTTCGCCGGGCCTGTCGGGCGTCCGTTCAGAACACCCCGTCCTGGACGAGTCGGTCGGCCCCTTTCTTCCCGGCATCGAGCACCGGATCGTGGACAGGCTGGGCAAGAAGGTGGCGATCGGCGAAGTGGGCGAGCTGCACGTCCGAGGCCCAAACGTGATGCTTGGCTACTATCGCTCACCCGAGCAGACGGCCGCGGCGATCGATAACCAGGGATGGTTCAACACAGGGGATCTCGCCCGGGTCAACGGCGAGGGCCATCTCTACATCGCTGGCCGCACCAAAGAACTCATCATTCGCTCCGGCTTCAACGTTTACCCTGCTGAAGTAGAGGCGGTGCTGAATGCGCACGAGCAAGTCGTCCAATCCGCTGTGGTGGGACGACCGGTTGATGGCAACGAGGAGGTCGTCGCGTTCGTGCAGCTTCTCCCCGGCGCCAGCGTCAGCGAGGAAGACCTGAAGGCGTACACGGCCCAACAGCTCACTTCGTACAAGCGTCCGACTGAATTGATCGTGCTCGACGCTCTGCCTTCGGCCTCCACCGGCAAGATACTCAAACACAAGCTCCGAGAGCTGGCGATCGAACGGACGGCGGAAAAGACGTCCGATGCCGCAGCCGCGGGCTGAGTGCCGCACGGCAAGGAATGGGACGAAGCTACACCGAGAGCCGGTCGCCGAGGCCGTACGGAAATTCAACGATCGATGAGCGACGCAACCCGTCGCCGCACAAAGGGGGATGTCGATGTTCAGGAAGTCCATACTGGCGGCCGCGATCTGCGTGACGATTGTCGGCGCGAACGCGCGTGCGGAAACGCCGGGCATCACGGGCGCCGAAGTGAAGGTGGGGGCTACGTTCCCGTTTAGCGGTCCCGCCTCGCCGCTCAGCAATACTGGGAAGGGGATGATCGCCTACATCAATTCGATCAACGAGCGCGGCGGCATTAACGGCCGCAAGATCAACCTCATCACCTACGACGATGCCTACAGCCCGCCCAAGACAGTCGAGCAGACCAGAAAGCTTATCGAAAGCGACGAGGTGGCGTTTCTGTTTGGTCCACTGGGTACGCCCGGCATCGGCGCCACCATCAAGTACGTCAACGCCAAGAAAGTGCCGCATCTGTTCGTCGTAAGCGGCGTCACCAAATTCACGAACTTCGCTGAATTTCCGATGACCACCACGGGGTTGCCCAGCTATGACACGGAAGGGCGGATCTACGCGAAGTACATCACCCAGGCCCGCCCGGACGCAAAGATTGCGATCCTCTATCAGAACGACGATTTGGGTAAGGACTTCGTCAATGCATTCAAAGGCTACCTGAAAGGCGACTTCGACAAGAAGGTTGTAGCGTCCTCGTACGAAGTGACTGAGCCGACGATCGATTCTCACGTGGTGAAGTTGAAATCGTCTGGCGCAGAGGCGTTCCTGGTTGCCGGCACGCCGAAATTCGCGGCCCAAGCCATCAAGAAGGCCGATGAGGTCGGTTGGAAGCCGCTGTTCCTGATCAATCTGGTGTCGAGTTCAGTCTCCTCAACCATCGTCCCAGCGGGCCCGGAGAAAGCTGTGGGCATCGTCGCTGCGACTATTTTCAAGGACCCGGGCGACAAGAAGTGGGCCGATGATCCCGGCATCAAGTGGTACCGCGACCATTTCGCGAAATACCTGCCGGGTGCCGACATCGGCGATGCCAACTATCTGTTCGGTACACAGCAGGGGCAGATCCTGGAGCAGGTGCTCAAGCAGTGCGGTGACGATCTATCGCGCGAGAACATCGTCAAGCAATCGCGTAACATACGTGGCTTGTCCCTGCCGACGCTCATTCCCGGTATTACGGTCAACACCGGCCCGGAAAGCAGTATGGCGTACACGCAGCTGCAGTTGCAGCGCTGGAACGGCAGCACATGGGATCAATTCGGGAAGGTTCTCAGCGCCGAGGAAAAGTGAGCTTGCCTTTTGAGCCAGCAATGCGTGTGATCGAAGCCCGCAGAGCGATCAATTGAATCAGGGAGCGCGAATGTCCAGCGACGTACTTTTCCGGCCCTTCAAGCTGAAAGGGCTGAACTTGCCCAACCGGGTGGTGCTGGCGCCGATGACGCGCTCGTTCTCTCCGGGCGGAATTCCGACCGAAGACGTCGCGCAGTACTACCGCCGCCGGGCCGAAGGGGCGGTCGGGCTCATCATATCGGAGGGGACGGGCGTGGATCGTCCGGCATCCCTGAACGATCCAAATGTTCCCCGCTTTCATGGCGAGCAGGAGTTGGCAGGGTGGCGGCGTGTGGTCGACGAGGTGCACGCCGCGGGTGGCCTGATGGCGCCGCAGCTATGGCATGTCGGAGCCGTTCGCACGCGCGCCCAGGATTGGTCGCCTCCCGGTGCCTACGACAGTCCGTCCGGCCTGTCGCGACCGGAAAAGAAGTTCGGCGAGCCGATGAGCGAAGAGGACATCGCAGACGCCATTCGCGCTTTCGCCGACGCGGCGCTTGCGGCAAAGCGCCTGGGATTCGACGCCGTCGAATTGCACGGTGCGCACGGCTATCTGATCGATCAGTTCTTCTGGGAGGGTACCAATCGCCGCGAGGATAGCTATGGAGGCAAGGACCTGCCCGGGCGGGCCCGGTTTGCCGCTGATATTGTCCACGCGGTGCGCAAGTCGGTCGGACCGGATTTTCCGATATTGCTCCGCATCAGCCAATGGAAGCAGCAGGACTACGAAGTGAAGCTGGCCGACACGGCTCGCGCATTGGAAGCCTGGCTCAAACCTCTGGTCGACGCGGGCGTCGATATTTTGCATTGCTCACAACGGCGCTTCTGGGAGCCGGAGTTCGATGGCTCCGATTTGAACTTCGCGGGATGGGCCAAAAAGGTGACGGGAGTACCGACGATTTCGGTCGGGTCGGTCGGTCTGAGCGGCGAATTCATTGCCGCATACGGCGGCGAAAGCTCCCGTCCGGCATCCCTCGACGAGTTGATGCGCCGCCTCGATCGCGAGGAGTTTGATCTCGTCGCGGTGGGCCGGGCGCTGCTTCAGGATCCGCAGTGGCTACTGAAGGTACGTGATGGCCGGACGGAAGAACTGATGGCTTTCGAACGGACCGCGTTCGCGGCGCTGAGCTGAGCTGAGGCAATTCGGGGACCAGCAAATGAACGACACTAAAACCCAAGTCGGCCGGATCCGCACCGAGGTGCATGGGCACGTCTTCAAGATCATTATCGACAACGTGGCGAAGAAGAACTCGTTCAGTCCGCAGATGATGGCGCAGATGTCGGATGCGATGACGCTTCTCGACCGAACGGACGATTACTGGGTCGGGGTGCTCTGCGCCGAAGGTCCGGATTTCACGGCCGGACTGGATATGCCGAAATTCTTTGGGCCCAAGGCTGAGAATAGCGAGATCAAGCCTGACAACATCGATGCGTTCGCGCTGAAAAGCCGGTGCCGCAAGCCGATTGTGACGGCAGTGCAGGGGATCTGTTTCACGATCGGCATCGAAATGATGCTGGCTGGCGATATCGTCGTCGCGGCCGATGACGCCCGGTTCTGCCAAATGGAGTCCAAGCGCGGGATCGCGCCACTTGGTGGTGCCCACTTTCGCTATCTGACCCGGACCGGCTGGGGAGATGCGATGTATCATTTGTTCCTGTGCGACGAGTTCAGCGCAGCGCGGGCTTACAAGATCGGATTTGTTCAGGAGGTCGTCACTCCCGGCCAACAGATTGCCCGGGCGATGGAAATCGCACAACTCATCGCCAGGAACGCGCCGATCGGCATTCAGGTGACCAAGGAAGCCGCGCTGAAATATATCGAGGCCGGTGAACAAGCCGCGATCGATTACATTCCCAAGATCAAGGATCGCGTCTTCAGCAGCGAAGACATGAAAGAAGGCATCCAGTCCTTCGTGGAACGCCGCTCGGCAGTATTCCGCGGGAAATAGCGATCTCGCGGACCACATAACCGCACAGCAGAACGTCGCCCACCAGAGGATTTGACAATGGGAAGCATCAAGAAGGCATTCGATCTCACTGGAAAGAATGCTCTTGTTACAGGCGGCTCCCGCGGCCTTGGGCTGCAAATCGCCGAGGCGCTGGGCGAGCAAGGGGCGCGGGTGGTGATTTCCTCTCGCAAGGCGCCGGATCTGGAAAAGGCCCAGGCGCATCTTGCCGGTCTCGGCATCAAGGCGGAGTGGATCGCAGCGGACAATTCGAGGGACGAAGACGTCAAGCGGCTCACTGACGAAGCGATCAAGAAGCTCGGCCGGATAGACATTCTGGTGAACAACGCGGGCGCAAACTGGGGCGCCCCGACCGAGGATCACCCGATCGAGGCGTGGGACAAGGTGATGAATCTGAACATCCGCTCGCTATTCCTGCTCAGCCAACAGGTTGCGAAGCACTCGATGATCCCCAACGGATATGGCCGCATCATCAACCTTGCGTCGATCGCGGGCCTGTTCGGAAGTTCCGGGGATATGCAGATGATCGCCTACAACACGAGCAAGGGCGCGGTGGTCAATTTCACGCGAGCCTTGGCGGGTAGTTGGGGGCGCTACGGAATTACGGCAAATGCTCTGGCGCCCGGCTTTTTTCCGTCGAGGATGACGAAGGGTACGATCGAGGCGGTCGGGGTCGAAAAGCTCGCCGCCGGCGCACCGCTGCGCCGCATCGGCGACGAGGACGATCTGAAGGGCGCCGCGGTTCTCTTCGCCAGCGACGCCGGCAAGCACATCACCGGTCAGATCCTTGCCGTCGATGGCGGTCTGACTTCGGTGATATCGTCTTCCTGATTTCTCTCCAGCGGCTTCGTTTTGGTGGTGAGATGCGCCTTTCTGCGGAGTTCAGCCCCCGCCATCGCAACAATCCTGCCCGCGGTTGGGCGTTTCCAGCTTGGCCGCGATATCGGACGTTCGGGCACGGAGGCGCGGCGTACCTTTGCAGGCGGGCTTGAGAGAATGATCGACATCCTCGCCCGCTTGATTCCGAAGAGGGCGTCATCGGATGCGCGACAGGCCGCCACCAGCGCAATTGCAAGCATGGTAGGATCGAATGCTGCATCGGTGCATCGAGGCTGCCATGGAGGCAGAGAATGGAATTGCGTCGCTTGAAATACATGTCCGTTCTAGCGGAGGAATTGCACTTCGGAAAGGCCGCCGAGCGCCTCGGTATCGCGCAGCCGGCACTCACGCAGCAAATTCGGGCACTCGAGCGCGAACTCGGCGTTGAACTCTTCCACCGGACGAAAAGGTCGGTCAAGCTCACCGTCGCCGGTCGGGTTACGCTGAACGAGGCAATAAGGACTCTTCAGCAAGCCGAAAAGACCGCGCTGGTGGCCCGTCAAGCAGGGCGAGGCGAACTGGGGCATATCGAAATTGGATATGTCGGTTCAGCGATCTTCACCGGCGTCCTGTCGAGAGCAATTTCCCGGTTTCGCGAAAACAATCCTCTCGTGGAGTTTCGCCTGAACGAAATCGGGATCGTCCAGCAATTGGATGATGTGAGCAGTGGCCGGCTTGATCTTGGTATATTGCGCCTTCCGGTGAAATCCCTGCCGCCCGAGGTAGCGATCGTGTCGCTGCACCGGGAACCGATCATATTGGCGATACCACGCGGACACCGGCTCGCGCGACAAAAGACCGTGACGCTGGAAGCGTTGAAGTCCGAGCCCTTCGTCGCCGTGCAGATCCAGGAGGGGAGTGGCTTCAACGCGCAAGTTGCTCAGATATGTGCCGCGGGCGGATTGTCTCCGCAAATAACGCAACGCGCGGGACAATTCACGGCCCTGGCAGGGCTGGTCGCCGGCGGTCTCGGCGTGGCGTTCGTACCCGACTCCCTTCGGCACCTGCAAATTGCCGACGTGGCCTATCGGCCGTTGGCAAATATCAATCAGCAGTCTGATTTGGCTATGGTTTATCGTAAGTCGGAGCGAGCGCCGGCGGTCATTGCGTTCGTCAACCAGTTGAAGAAGTCGGCACGTCCGGCACTGACCTGAACCTCGGTTGATATGATTTACTTATTAGTTTAGCCCAAAAAATTATTGGCTGTCATAGCGCTCGGCTCAGTAGTCTCCTTTGAACGCCTCTAAACCGGCGAGACCGGGGAGAATGACGAGATGCTGACGACACCCCAACCGAGTTCTGTCCCCGGCAAGCCTGCATTGGATTTCAATTGGCCGGCGGAAGGCATCGCGCGCGCGCCCTACCGTCTCTTTACCGATCCGGAAATCTACAAACTAGAGCAGGAACGTATCTTCAGAGGCCGCTCCTGGAATTTCCTTTGCCTCGACGTGGACATCTCAAAGGCGGGCGACTACCGCACCACGACGATCGGCGAAACGCCTGTTATCGTGGCGAGGGATCATGACGGTAAAGTTCATGCGATGGTCAATCGCTGCGCCCACAAGGGAGCATTGGTGTGCCTCAAGAAGCAGGACAACGTTGCAAGCCTTACCTGCGTCTATCATGCCTGGAATTACGGCCTTGACGGAAAATTAAAGGGCGTCGCGTTCCGTAACGGGCTTCGCGGACAGGGCGGGATGCCGAGCGATTTCGATGTCGCCAAGCATCGCCTTCAACCGATTCGCACGGAAAACTTTTGCGGAATGATCTTCGGAACATTCTCCGAGGAGGTAGAGAACGTCGAAACCTATCTCGGCCCAGAAATGGCGCAATTCATCAAGCGAAATCTTGATCGTCCGCTTCGCGTCCTCGGCACGCACAGCCAGACGATTCACAACAACTGGAAGCTCTATGCCGAAAATTTGCGCGACTCGTATCACGCCACCCTGCTCCATACCTTCTATACGACCTTCAAGGTGAACCGGTTGGATATGGACGGAGGTATCATCCTGTCCGACGAAAAGTGGCACCATTTGAGTTTTGCGCAGCGGGCCAAGCTGCAAGAGGCCACCGAATATTCCGAGGCCAAGGTCCATTCGGCGAATTACGAATCCGCCCTCGATGGGCCGGAGCTGCTGCATGCCTGGGAGGAATTCGACGACGGCATCACGCACAGCATCCAAACCGTCTTTCCCAACATGTGCATTCAATTCACTCTGAATTCGCTCGCCATTCGCTTCTTTGCCCCGAAGGGGGTCGATAAGACCGAACTGTTCTGGATCTACCTCGGCTACGAGCGCGATACCGAGGAACAATCGCAGATGCGCATCATGCAGAGCAATCTGACCGGTGCGGCTGGCTTGGTATCGCTTGAAGACGGCTGCATCAACGAGTTCGTCCAGCGCGGTACCCGCAACGATCCAGAATGCGCGTCTTTCATGGAAATGGGAGGTCGGGTCGCCGAATCCGAGAAGAATTCCCGTGCGACTGAAACCGCCGTGCGGGGCTTCTGGCAGGGTTACCGCAGTATCATGGGATTCTGAGGAGCAAGCCATGCCCAGCGTCATCGACAAGCCGGTCACGCCATCGAGCGGTGACCAATACCGCGAGGCTGTGGAGCTGATCTCCTCATACGGCCATGCCATGGACGATGGCAAGATCGACCTTTGGCCGCAATTCTTCACGCCGAACGGAATCTACCACATCACGACCAAGGAAAATCATGAAGCGGGCTTGCCGATCGGAATCATGCGGTGTGTCGGCCGAGGAATGATGATCGATCGGGTCAAGGCCTTCCATACCGCCAATATCTTCGAGCCTCATACCTACAATCACATCATCGGTTATCCGACACTGTCTTGCGACCAAGCAACTGGTTGGGTCAGGGCGCGCTCGAACTTCCAGATCGTTCGTATCATGGAGACGGGCCGGATGGACCTCTTTGCCACCGGCAAATATCTCGACGTGATCCAAGAGGAAGGCGGCTCGCTTGGGTTTAGGGAGCGTATCGTTGTGCTGGACTCACGTAATGTCGATATCCTGCTCGTTGTACCGCTATAGGGCTTGAAAGCGCGCGCTATCAGTAAAACCCCCAGCCGTTCAATTCTCGGAGTCGATCGACCAGGCCAAACGGGAGAAGTATCCGTGAGAAGAATAGCTCTGGGTTTGCTTGTTCTTGCGGTCGGGATTCAATCGAGCGCGGTCGGAGCCGAGATGTTTCCGACGCGGGCTGTTCGACTCATCGTGCCAAATCCTGCGGGTGGGTCAAACGACGCAGCAGCACGGAGCTTGGCGCAAGCGCTTACCGAGATATGGCAACAACCCGTCTTGGTAGAGAACAAACCGGGTGGAGGCGGAAATATCGGAACCCAGGCGGCGGCGACCGCGCCAGCAGATGGGTACACTTATCTGGTCAGTTCACCCGGTCCAATTGTCATAAATCCATCGCTCTACAGGAAACTGCCGTTTGATCCGGCGCGCGACTTCACACCTATCGCCCTGCTGGCAACCGTTCCAATCGTTTTAGTAGTCAATCCGAGATTGCCGGCTTCAACGCTCAGCGAGTTTTTGCAGCTGGCGAAAACCGGAACCGAACAGCTCAATTACGCTTCGTCCGGAATTGGATCGACGCATCATCTGTCAGCCGAACTATTCAAGAAAATGACAGGTGCCAAACTGAGACATGTGCCGTACCGCGGCGCCGCGCCAGCCATGAATGATCTTATCGCAGGCCACGTACCCATTCTGTTCGACAACTTGCCCACCGTCATCCCGCAGGTTGAGGCCGGTACCGTGCGCGCGCTGGCCGTTGCAAGTCCCAAACGATTGAACACACTTCCGGATGTACCGACATTTGAAGAGGCGGGGTTGATTGGTTTCGAGGCATCGTCCTGGTTCGGCGTGTTAGCGCCAGCGGGAACACGAGCCGATATCGTCTCCAAGGTGACCGCTGACATCAAGCAGGTAATGTCTCGCCCGAGCTTACGAAAGAGCTTCGAGGTGACAGGAGCGGAAGTAGGTACACTCTTCGGTCCGGATTTCGGACGATTCATGAAACAAGAAAATGAAAAATGGGGAGATGTTATCAAGAGCTCTGGTGCGCCAATCATAGAGTAGACAACGCAAGTTCACCCGCTTGGCCGATGTCGATGTTCTCTGCCAAGAGTGGCGAGCAGTTTCGGCCCCGGCACGTCCACGCGCAACTGGATGCGAGGGAGTCGGCGGTTGGAAGTTCTCAGGCCCGATGCAAATGCTCCGGTACTCCTCGGTAGCGGCCGACGACTCTTGCCTTCGACTCCTGGCTTTTCGAGCCTGCTACGGTTATCCAATCATTCGGGCGAGTTCACATCGGAGACAACGGCCATTCCGGGCGGTGAATGCGACAGTACGCTTGTGATGCGCGGCGAGAACGGTTCGCCGCTGCCGACGGCCTCAGTTCGGGCGATGAGCAGCGTGGCGCCAATCTGCCTGCATGCTTCGATCGCTTCACGCAGGTGCGGACGAGAGAAGCCGTCTGTCTCTGGCTCGATGTACTCAGCTTTGACGGTGGCGGGATGGCTGGTCAGCCAGCTCTGGACGGCAGCTCGCTGCTCTTCAAGAGCTTGATCCGAAGAGGAAGGGTCGCTTGGACGTATGCGGTAATAGACAATAACATCCATCGGGGATTCCAGAAGACACGCAGCGCCTGATCCGCTACTTAAGCTTCAGATGAGGGCTTGAGAAATTGCGGAGTTTTGCGAAGAAAGATCGCGTGTCACTCTCAAGCCACTTTCTGCGGCCTATCAGAAGAAATCTCGTGCTGAACGGGCGGGTTGCCGATCGCTCTAATCTTTCAGGGAAGGCTGAACTCCGCGCAAGCGCTTTGAGGCCAATGATCAGTGTCCGGTCCGTGCGCTATAGGACCGGTAGAGGCTGACCATCCGATCGATGTTCTGGGCCGAAGCGGCGACTAGCGCCAGGCCCTCCGAGCTTTCAAAGAGCTGAACGAAGCGCTGTCCGACTTCTGCCTCGGTTGAAAGTGATCAGCGCCGAGGCGACCAAGCTCGACTACTCCATCAACATGACGTCGATCGATGTGGGAGGGTGTGCGATCAAACGTTCAAACAATGCGGCCCTACGTGAACGGGAGTTGGATTCACATGCATCTGGCCAACCTCAACGCGCGTTATGCTTATCGCCCTCCGTTTAAGGTCCGCTTTCTGGGGCGAAGCGGATATGAACTGGCAGCCAAAACTGACTGAATCGGTCGAAAATGGCCCAACGCGGACACAAGCCTCTATCCGCCTTTTCTGCGGCGCGATACCATTAGCGCATCTGAAGTCTAAGGGCGGCGCATGAGGAGGCGAGAGTTCATTCTCGGTCTTGCGATGCTCGCTAGTGTCGGCCGCGCGAGCGCTCAAGGCCGTGCGCGTCGTGTCGGGATTCTCTATACCGAGCCAGGTCAAGCTAACTTTCTCGAAACCTCCCTCAGAGAGAAGGGGTGGATACTCGGCCAAAATCTCCAGATCGAGTATCGAATAACTCGTGGCGATACCAATCTCTCACAGGCATATGCCCGGGAGCTGCTCGCTTTGCAGCCTGATGTTCTGTTCGCAGTGACCAACACCTCTATGGCCGCTCTGCACGCCGAACATTCTAGCATTCCGACCGTTTTCGCGATGGTCAGCGATCCAGTCGGCATGCGTTACGTCGAGACCTTCTCAAGGCCCGGGGGCAACGTGACTGGTTTTACGCCATTTGAACCGTCCCTCGGTGGCAAATGGGTTTCGCTGATCAAGGAAGTGGCGCCAAACGTCGAGCGCATAGGGATCGTATATAACCCTGAACCGGGCAACAATTCCTCAGCGTTTCGCAAGTCAATTGATGAAGTCGCGAGCAAAGTAGGGATTGCCTCGATTGAGACACCGAGCGGCGATAGCTCCGACATTGATCGTCTTATTCGCTCGCTCAAGGATGAGTCGAATAGTGGGCTCATTTTTCTGCCAGATGCGATCACTTCTGTCCGGCGCGTCCAGATTACTGCGCTGGTTGCAGAGTGCAGGCTACCGGCGATCTACCCGCTTCGCATCTTCTGCGAGGCCGGCGGCCTAATGTCGTACGGGGTGAAAATCGAGAAGATTTTCGCAGGCGCGGCATCCTATGTTGATCGAATCTTGCGCGGTGCCAATCCTGCCGAACTGCCTGTTCAAGTCCCAACCGAATTTGAGTTGGTCATGAACCAAAAAGCTGCACGGCCATTGGGCCTGCAACTGCCGCCCGCGTTGCTCGTTCACGCCGACGAGGTGATCGAATAGAGCTCTCCTGCTGCGACGCATGAGTCCGGTTGTGGCACCTTTTACGAAGAATGTCGGCTTTCAGGGGTAAGGCGGAAGGAACGCGGACATCGCCGGACCGTCGCTTTTGACCTACTGCGAATTCTCGGGCGCCAAAGCGTCGTCCAGAGCGGACATTGGACTCCTTTAAAGGAGGGCGTCGGATGGCTTTTTGATTTGAGCGCGACGTTCCGTGGAGTGACAACCCTAGGCCGGACACAACGCCGCGGGGCTGGGATCGTCCTCACTGATGGCGGTCAGAAGGAGTAGAATGCGGCTCGTAAGCCAGTAAGATGCCCTGACCTAAGCTCGGAGTGGCCATGACGCGGAGGGCTTTTCTCAGTGTCGTGTGTGGTGCGCTGGCATGGCCGTTCGCCGCGGCGGCACAGCAGGGCACTAATAAGAAACGTCTTGCTATCTTCAGCCCATCAGTGCCAAGCGCGGACTTGCACGAGCATAGCGAAAGCAAAGGTTGGCAAGCCTTATTCGCTGAACTTCGGCGGTTAAGGTGGATCGAGGGACAAAACCTCAAGGTCGAAAGTTACGGCCGAGAGCAAAACACGTCCGGCCCCGAAGCCCTGGCGACAGAAGTCGTTCGAAGCAACCCGGACGTCATCTTCGTCGTTGGCCCTGGCGCAGTCATCTTCAAAAAGCTAACATCGCGTATTCCCATCGTAGCGATAACTGGTGACCCCGTTAAGACGGGGATCGCCGACAGTCTGGCGCACCCGGGCAGCAATTTCACGGGAGTTAGCGTCGACACCGGTCCATCCATTTATGGAAAACGGATCGCACTGTTGCGCGAGATGTTTCCGACGATGTCGAAACTTGGCTGTCTCATTCTTCGATTGCAATGGAATGTAACCCAAGGCCCCGCAATCCGCGCAGCGGCCGAAACGGCAGGCCTCCCTCTCGCGGTGTCTTTAGTGGAAATGGGTACCAGCGAGGCAGGCTATCGGGCGGCGGTCGAGAGCATCTCCCGCGACGGTGCAGATGCGGTCATGGTCGTCGAGTCGCCTGAGACCGAGCAAAAAAGGCGCTTTGATCGCCAAGTTACTCGGCGACGCGAAGCTTCCGGCGATTTTTTCGTTTACCGAGTCCGTCGAGGCCGGGGGCTTAATGGCCTATTCCTTCGACCTGATCGAATTGTATAAGCGCTCCGCCCACACTATCGACGCAATTCTCTGGGGAGCAAAGCCCGGCGACATCCCGTTCTACCAAGTAACTAAATTCGAGTTGTCCATCAACCTCAAGACAGCCAAGCAGCTGGGGCTTTCCGTACCTCCTGCGCTCGTCGCGATTGCCGATAAGGCAATTGAGTGAACAAGCCAAGGTCCGGTTATGTCACGTTTGAGACAGTCCGACAGATGCTGAGAATGTCTATTTATTGGGGTAGACCGGAAGTGATTGATCCGTGACCAAGACGACGCGACATTCACCAGTTTTGTGGTTGATTTGCTGGTACTGGCATTTTGCGTGATCACATGCATGAAAAGGCCATGAGACGACGCGACGTCCTTACTCTGATTGGCAGTACAGCCGTTACGTGGCCGCTCGCCGCAAGGGCACAACAGACGGCCAGGATTCGCCGCGTCTTCTGGGTTTCGACTGAATCGCAACCCGATCCTTTCGTTGATGGATTTCGCGAAGGTTTGCGTGAGCGCGGATATGTCGAGGGCAAGGACGTATTGCTGGAACTGCGTTATTCGCCCGGCAATCCCGACGCGCTTCGTCCGGTCTTGGCCGAATTGACTCGCGGCAAGGTGGACCTTGTGGTGTCGAGCGGACCCGCCACTCGAGCAATGAGGGCGGTAACTGAAGTTCCGGTTCTTTTTGCCATTAGCGGCGATCCGGTGCAACTCGGTCTCGTCGAAAGCCTCGCACGGCCGGGGAGCAATTTTACGGGCAGTACGTTCCTGTCACTCGATCTCGCCGCAAAGCGAGTCGATTTGTTGAAAGATATATTTCCGAAATTGCGGAAGCTTGCTGTGCTGTCAAATACCGATCATCCCGGTGAGCCAGCGGAATGGCATGCCACCCAACACGCAGCCCAAAAGCTAAGCATCAATCTGATCTACGTTCCGTTCGTGGGCGCGGGGGAATTGGACAAAGCGCTAGCCACAGTCAGCAGTGCACGCGCGGACGCGATGCTAGTGTTCCCAGAAGGCGCCACTATGGTGTATCGAGTCAAGGTTGCGCAATTTGCCATCGATCAAAAGCTGCCATCGATGTTCGGTTGGAGCGAGTACTGCGATGCCGGTGGGCTCCTGAGTTACGGAGCCAACCAGCGAGCGACCTATTTGCGACTTGCGACCTACGCTGACCGGATATTCCGGGGCGAAAGCCCTGCAAATCTTCCAGTCGAGCAGCCGACCAAGTTCGAACTCGTAGTGAATGTCAGAACGGCGAAGGCGCTGGACATCGAGATCCCGACATCGATCTTGCTAGGTGCGAGCCGAACGATCGAATGAGACGGGCCACCAGCAGTCTCATGGCATACGGACCGATTTCGACGGCCAGTTCTGGCGGGCGGCTACGGGGTGATCGAGGAGGTCGGATTGCTGCATTTCACGAGTCTGCTTCTGGCAGATATTGTTGCAAAAGTCTTTTTGGGGTGGCGAACGAAAATTCTTAGAGCGGCTAATGCGTTTTGCGCGCGGCGACGTGAGGGACCTTATCGTTTTAATCCAAAATCGATCACGGACCTCCGTAAGTGGCGTTGAAAAGCGACGCAGCAGCAGAGAGGTCCAAAGATAAACTTTCGCGAGAATTTTAGGGTTGTTCGATTTTCGACTTTTGCAACAATATCCGCACGAACCGGACCGGCCGGACCGGTCTGACGATGTCCGATGTGGTCGGATGACGGTCAGAACGGCGCTAATGACTCGTTTCGGACAACGCATCAAAATTCCAGTCGCCGACGGCACCACAATATCTTGTAGAGCCGTGTGCCGCGATGTAACTTTAAGTTCCAAGGCGGCGAATTGCCCCGCGTTATCGACTGCGCGTGCGACACCGGCCGCCAGGCATTCGGACAATCAAAGAAGCTACATTCTCCGGGAGTGACGCTATCGTTCACGCCATCCTTGGTCATCTGGAACGTCAGACAGCAAGGGAGGGAATTCATGAACACTTCATTCGCCCGCGCCCTGATTTGCGCGTTCACGATCGCTGGCGCTGTCTTCATATCGGAAGCCGGACGGTCACAACCCATCTCCCGCACCGAAGTTCATCCGATGCAGACAGTCACACTCAGTACAGCTGATTTCTTGCTCGGAAAAAAGATGGCAAGCCCGTGACGATCGCGGGCGAGCTTCGCATACCGAAGCCCGGAACCGACCGGTTGCCAGCCGTCGTCTTCGTGCATGGCGCGGGCGGCATAGGCTTCAATTATGGCATGTGGGCGGGCGAGCTGAACAAGGCGGGCTTCGCCACGTTTGTTGCCGACAGCTTCACAGGGCGTGGGATTACGAACACCATTGCCGATCCTGCGCAACTTTCGCCCTACGCGAAGATGAACGACGCGTTTGCTGCGCTCGCTGTGCTCGCGAAGCACCCGCGCATTGATCCGGACAAGGTTGCGATCATGGGTTTCTCGAACGGCGCCGTACCCTCGATCTATGCGAGCATGGATCGCTTCCAGCGTGCCTACGCGCCTCAGGGCGCGGGCTTTGCCGCATACATCGGTTTCTACGCGCCCTGCAACACTGCGATGATTGATGACGAAAAGGTGAGTCGGAAGCCGATCCGGCTAAATCACGGCGTCGCCGACGACTGGGTGCCGATCGGCCCATGCCGCGATTACGTCGCGCGGATGAAAAAGCTGGCGCCAATATAGACATCGTTGAATATCCGGGCGCCTATCATCTTTTCGACAACCAGGGTATCGCGGGCACGATACGGAACGCGCAGGCGCCGACCGAGTATCGCAAATGCCGCTTCGAGGAAAGGCCGCAGGGCGTGATCATCAACAGTGATACAGGCCAGCCCGCCAGTCTCAATGATCTCTGTATCGAACGTGGCACCACCATGGCTTATAATGCCGAGGCGACGGACGCCGCTCGCAAGGACGTCGTCGAATTTCTCAGCAACCTTCTAAAAAAGTAGAAGGCCGAGAATGAACGCGAAAATAGAAAGGGGCCTGCACAATGCAGAGCCTTTTTCGGCGTTCTGCCGCAATTGCTCGTTCTATGGATAGAACAGCGGCGAAATCACGAAGAGCAGCGCGGTTGTCCGTTGATGGCACCTTTGAGACATGACGACCGGCCCTGACGATGTCCGTTTCCAGGGGAAGACCGGAGTGCGCCGGGAGACCGGCAAGGAGTAGATGGTGCAAGTCCATCACGATGAAGGAGTAGCGAACCGCGTCGACCCCGAGTCATGCGCAGATACTCGTGAGGGTATTGGCGAAGCGTTGACAGGGGAGCGCATAGGCCAGCCATTGAGCCGCGAAAGTACCCTCATCCTGGGTGCCGACGTCGTTCCGGTGACGGAAGGCAACACGGATGGGCGCGATAACGCGAGCGCCCAGACGGCCCGGCGTGGTCTTAGACACTGGCATGTGCGCACGCTCTTTCCTCGGGAACCGGGAGATCTCATGGTCGGCCAGCGCCAGCATGCGTGCTGCACTGGTCCGCGTCGGGAAGGCGAGGAGCCGTAGCCGACGATGTACGATCATGAGAAGTCTGACCCCGCCATAGTAGCTGTGAGGCCGACGAACAAAGCCGGGCAACCGGCTGCGGAGTTGGTGGAGGCAAGGGCGGAGGCCGAGGGGAATGTGAGTCCAGCAAAGCACGGGCCGGGCACAGTACCGGGGAACCGTGTCACAGGCGCTGGCGCGCATACGGCAAGCTGCAAGGCAAAGGAAGAAGGAGAAGTTCACCGCGCTCTTCCATCACGTCAGTATTGATCACCTCGCAGAGGCATTCTCTGAACTCAAGGAGAATGCTGCAGCTGGAGTGGACGGGCTGACATGCCGGGACTACGAGCAGCACCTTGAGCGCAATCTTGAGGACCTGCATGCTCGCGTCCATCGGGGAGCGTATCGGGCACTACCGTCGCGGCGGGTTTACATACCCAAGCCGAATGGTCGGCAACGCCCGATCGCGGTCGCCGCCCTTGAGGACAAGATCGTCCAGAGGGCCACGGCTGCAGTGCTGAGCGCGATCTACGAGGAAGATTTCCTCGGGTTCTCTTATGGGTTCCGACCCGGACGCAGCACGCACGATGCGATGGATGCGCTCATGGTCGGGATCACCAGCACAAAGGTGAACTGGATACTGGACGCCGACATCCGCTCGTTCTTCGACACAGTGAGCCAGGAATGGCTCATCAAGTTTGTGGAACATCGCGTCGGCGACCGACGCATCATCCGCCTGATCCAGAAATGGCTCAAGGCAGGCGTCCTGGAAGACGGGATCGTGACGGTCAGTGACAAGGGGACCGGGCAGGGATCGGTGATCTCACCGCTTCTGGCCAATCTCTACTTGCACTACGTTTTCGACCTCTGGGCCGAGCGCTGGCGACGGCGTGAGGCTGCGGGCAATATGATCATCGTGCGCTACGCCGACGACCTCATTGTTGGCTTTGAGCACGAGACCGACGCCCGTCGCTTCCTCGACGAGATGCGTAAGCGGTTACAGGAGTTTGCACTGTCGCTTCATTCGGAGAAGACCCGGCTGATCGAGTTTGGACGCTTCGTGGTGGAAAACCGCAAGCGGCGCGGGCTCGGCAAACCGGAGACCTTCACCTTCCTGGGATTCACCTTTATCTGCGGCAAAACTCGTCGGGGCAAATTCCAACTCAAACGGAAGTCCCGGCGGGATCGCATGCAGGCAAAGTTGCAAGCCATCAAACAGGAACTGCGACGGCGCATTCATCAGCCGATTCCCCAGCAGGGAAGATGGTTGCAGCAGGTCGTCACCGGCTACTTCAACTACCACGCGGTGCCGACAAACAGTTCGACACTGACCGCGTTCCTATTCCACGTCACCAATCTCTGGCGGCGCACGCTACGGCAGCGGAGCCAGAAAGACTGGACGACCTGGGAGCGGATCAAGCGGTTGGCCGACGACTGGCTCCCGAAACCACGAATCCTTCATCCGTGGCCAGCGAGTCGCTTCGCCGTTAGACACCCAAGGTGGGAGCCGTATGCCCGAATTGGGCCCGTACGGATCTGTGCGGGGGGCGAGAGGTAACTCGCGTCCCTACCGCGAAAGTAGTCGGTCGACGACCAAAATGACGCAATTGACCCATTTGAGACATCAGGTCCTGATACCGTTTGATGCCGTTTGCTTGCCATTTTTAGTTCGCCGCCCATTCGCAAGGTGTTAGATTTGATATTGGGATGAACTAAATGAGCGTGTCCGGATGCAGCGGCGCGAGTTCATAGCAGTTCTTGGCGGCATGGTGTCAGCTTGGCCGCTTGCCGTGCATGCGCAGAAATCGCTGCCCCGGATTGGGTGGTTAGTATTTAGCGACGCCAAAAAATTGGGACCGGTCGATCAGTCATTGAAGGACGCACTCGCACAGGCCGGACTCCTCGATGGCCGCAACATCGAGATCGTCTTCCGCTATGCCCACGGTATGCCGGATCGACTTGCGGAATTGGCCACCGAACTTGTCGCGCAAAGGCCCAACCTTCTGCTCGCTGTTGGCGGTGATGTTATCAAGCCACTGTTTGAGGCAAGCAAAGATAGCATACCCATCGTCGGTGGCGTTAGTGATAGCCCTATCCGGTCGGGGATTGCCGTGTCTCTTGCTCGACCAGGCAAGAACTTCACTGGGATCACGTTTCTTACGGATGAAATGGCGGCGAAGCGGATGGAACTGCTCAAGGAAGTGGCGCCCAACGTCAGGAAGGTTGCGGTGATATTCAATCCGCAGCATTTCGATGACGAAGTGACTTTTGCGCGGCGCGGAGCCGAATCGCTTGGCCTTGAGCTAACGACCCATCCGATAAACAAGATCGCCGATCTCGATGCAGCGCTGCAGGAGGTGGGTGCAAGTGGCGCCGATGGCCTGCTCGTCATCTCGTCACGCCTTACTGGCATTGTTGCCGCTAAAATCGCACAACACGGCCAAGAGCGTCATCTTCCAGTGATTGCGTCGTGGCGGGAATTCGCAGACAGCGGTGCGTTGCTGTCCTACGGGCCGAGTCGGATTTTTGAGGCCAAACGTTTGGCGGGCTATGTGCAAAAGGTCTTAAACGGGGAGAAGCCGGCAGATTTGCCTATCGAGCAACCTGTGAAATTCGAACTTGTTATCAATCTCAAAACCGCCAAGGTCCTCGGGCTCACGGTACCGCCTTCATTACTCGGCCGCGCCGACGAGGTGATTGAATGAAGCGGTTGATTACTGTAACGCATGAGTCCGCATCTGGCGGCACTTTTCAGGCCTCATGTTCGCGCTCAATGATGTCTGTTCGTCGGTGGATTGTGTTGCAAAAGTCGTTTTGCAGGAGATGTTAAAAATTCTGAGGGCCGCTGGCGCGTTCTTCGTGTAATGATCTGAGGAACCTCATCGCCTTGCGCCAAATTCATGGGCGACTTCGGTAGCGCGACTCAGGCTATGCGAATCATCGATCTCTTTGCGCCTCAGGTTTTCGCCAAAAATTTGGACCGCTGCAACTTTCGACTTTTGCAACACTATCCGGTGTTAAGCGGACGTCGCCTACCCCATCCGCCAAGGTCCGGAAATGGACCCATAGCCGTTCTGCGCCAAGCGCCGCATTTGCGACGCAGCATCTCTACCCACTGAGTGCGACGACCATCGAGACCTGATACTCTGTATCCGTCTCCTCAAGCTGCGATGAGGATCGAATGAGGCGGCGGGAGTTCATAGCGGCTACTGCGGCGCTGCTCGTTCCGCCACGGCGTTCGCTGGCGCAGGGGACGCGTCGTCGGCTTGGCGTTCTCGGCTATGGTGAACGGGTGCCGACCATGCACAAGGCGTTGCTTGACGGCTTGCGAAACCATAGCTGGATCGATGGACGAAACCTGATCATCGAATATCGTTATGCCCAGTCCCAGGATCGCCTGCCAGCTTTGGCTGCGGAGTTGGTCGCTCTCAGCCCCGATCTGCTCATCGCCGGCAACCCACAAACAGCCGCAGCCCTGAAATCGGCAACCGCTAACATTCCGATTGCATTCGTGGCTGTGGCCGATCCCGTGCGGCTTGGCCTCGTCCAAAGCCTGTCGCGCCCCGGCGGCAACATGACCGGTCTTGCGACCTACGTACCAGGAGATTTCAACGCCAAGATGATAGAAACCCTGCGGGAATGGTTCCTACCGCCTCGAAAATTGCGATCTTGGTCAATCCGGGCAATCCAATTCACAGGTTGATCGTAGCCGAGGAGTTGCCCCAAATTGCCCGGAACCTAGGCGTGGCTCTCCCGATAGTAGAGGCGACCACGGCGGAGGAACTGGACATCGCCTTTGGGTCGGCCGCAGCCCAGCACGTCGATGCAATAATTCCTTTTGGCGATCCGTTGACCGTTAACAACGCCCCGCGAGTTACCGCGCTGGCGGCGGAGCATCGTCTGCCCGCGCTCTATCTCTTCCGACTATTCGCCGCCAATGGCGGTTTGGTTTCATACGGCCCCGATATAGCCGATCTGTTTTTTCGTGCAGGCGGCTACGTCGATAAGATCCTCAAAGGCACCAAGCCTTCCGATCTGCCGGTTGAGCAGCCGACCAAATTCGAGTTGGTGATCAACATGAAGACCGCCAACGCGCTCGGCCTCACCGTGCCGCCCTCGTTACTCGTCCGCGCCGACGAGGTGATCGAATAGCAATTGATGTCCTTTGCCGGTACACTTTGAGACCTGCCGACCGACGCGGAACTGTCTGCTTGTCGGGGTAGGCCGGAAGTGGTCGTCGCACGATCAGAACGACGCGTTTGACCCATAGCAGTTGTGCGGTACGCGCCGCGTTTGCGACGCAGCATCTACACGCGCACTGAGTGCGGTGACCATCGAAATCTGATACTCTCACCCGCGTCTCCGCAAGCTGCGATGAGGATCGAATGAAGCGGCGGGAGTTCATAGCATCTGCTGCGGCGCTGCTCATTTCGCCACGGCGTTCGTGGGCGCAGGAGACACGCCGTCGGCTTGGCTTTCTTGCTGTAGGTGATGGGAGCGGGCAGGCCCTCAATCAAACCGAGCTTGCGTTGTTTGATGGGCTACGAAGCCACGGCTGGATAGACGGAAGAAACCTGATTATCGAGTATCGTTTTTCCCAACCCCCGGATCGACTGCCAGCTTCAGTCGCCGAACTGATTGCTCTCAGTCCCGATGCGCTCATCGTCGCGGGACCGCAGGCAACCGCAGCCCTGAAATCGGCAACTGCCACCATTCCGACTGTATTCGTGGCGGTCGGCGATCCCGTTGGGCTCGGCCTCGTGCAAAGCCTATCGCGACCAGGTGGCAATATAACGGGTCTTGCGACCGTCGTACCTGAAGACTTCCTCGGGAAACGTATAGAAATCCTCCGGGAACTGGTTCCTGGCGCCTCGAAAATTGCGCTCCTGGTCAATCCGGGCAATCCAATGCACAGGCTGACATTAGCCGAGGAGTACCTGCCCCGCACAGCCCGCAAGCTGAGCGTGGCTCTGCCGATAGTTGAGGCGGCCACGGCCGAGGAACTCGACGTCGCCTTTGCCTCGGCCGCCGCTCAGCACGTCGATGCCATAGTTGATGTTGGCGATGTTCTGACCTGGGTCGAGGCTCCGCGAGTTATCGCGCTCGCGGCGAAGTATCATCTGCCGGCAAACTACTTCTTCCGACACTCCGCCAAAGGCGGCGGATTGTCGGTCTACGGCCCCGATATATCCGATCTGTTCCGCCGTGCAGCCGGCTACGTCGATAAGATCCTCAAAGGCGCCAAGCCTGCCGATCTCCCGGTACAGCAGCCGACCAAATTCGAGCTAATCATCAATATGAAGACGGCCAAAGCGCTCGGCCTCACCATGCCGCCCTCGTTACTCGTCCGCGCCGACGAGGTGATCGAATAAGTTCGGCACTTCCGGGTTTTCGAAGGGGCTTAGGATGCCGGCCCCATGATGGTGGTGCCGCACACACGGCACCGGTGTCCGCAAACCTCCAAGGGAACCACGGGAGGGCATGTAAGTGGCGCGGCGTGGGCTATGCGGATTCAGATCGACGTAGCGACACAATTGCGACCGGTCTGGAAATTCAGTCGACCTTGAATTTCGTTTACGGGTCAAGCGCACACATTCACATTGAAGGCTTGGATCGGACGGTGAAAGCCCTTGAGCACGAGCCCGCCGACAGGCTCGGTCTCTGCAAGCTCCTCGATCGCCGCGAACACCTTGCTGTCGATCAGGATCTGTCCGTTTTTCGCCTCGGCGCACAGTCGCGCGGCGAGATTGACGACCGAGCCGGTGGCCGAATAGTCGAACCGGCCCTCGCAACCGATGCGGCCGAGCGTAGCGTAGCCGTGGGCGATGCCGACCCCGAACCCGAGCTCGTGACCCAACTTGCGCCAGTTGGTCGCAAGCGCGGCAGCGTGGTCGCGCATTGCGACGGCGAGCCGAACGGCGCGCAGCGCAGGATCGACACATGGCAGCGGATCGTTGAACAAGACCATGATGCCATCGCCGGCAAAGCGGTGCAACGTGCCTTCGAACTCGTGGATGAGCGCACCGAGGTCCGCGTGGTACTCGCGCAGAACCGCTATTACCTCCTCCGGCTCGGCCGTCTCCGCAAAGGCAGTGAACCCCCGCAGATCACAGAACAACACGGTCACATCTCGGCGGTGGCTGTCCAAGAGCTCTTCGCCCGAGGACAGAACGATCTCGGCAATCTGCGGCGCCAGGAAGCTCTTTAGGCGGCCCATGCGTTCGATCTCGGCGACTTGCTCCGTGACGCGCTGCTCGAGCGTGCGGTTCCAGTCGGCGAGTTCGTGCGCCTGCCCCTGCACCTTGTCATGAAGCTCCTTGAGGCGCAGCACCGATTTCACACGCGCTACCAGCGCGGACTGATCGATCGGCTTGGTCAGATATTCGTCGGCCCCGGCCTCGAGCCCTGTGACCACATCCCTGGTATCGGCCCGGGCCGTCACCAGAATGATGGGCATGAACGGAAGCTCGGCATCCTGCTTGAGCTGGCGGCAGACCTCGATGCCGTCGATCTTGGGCATCATGACGTCGAGCAGGATTAGATCCGGGGCCCTTTCTCTCGCCGCAGCGAGCGCTTCCTCTCCGTCGGCCGCTTGCATGAGCTCATAGCCGTGTGGCGCAAGCCGTGCGCTGAGAATGTCGCGGTTCGCCTCGCTGTCGTCGACGATTAGAATGCGGGGGGATGGTGCATCGGAGCTCGGCTCGTTAGGGCAGATATTCCCGGATCTTGGCGAGCAGCTCACGCGGACTAAAGGGCTTAGTGACATAGCCCTCGCAGCCCGCAGCCCGCGCCTTGTCCTCGTCTCCGCTCAGGGCGTAGGAGGTCACCGCGATAATGGGGATTGCGGAGAGTGCCGATTGAGCCTTGATCCGGCGTGTCGCCTCGTAGCCGTCCAGAAGCGGCAGCTGTATATCCATTAGAATGAGATCGGGCCGATCCGCGGCGGCTGCCGCAACGCCGTCCTCGCCATTTTCGGCTTCGATCAGCTCGTATCCGACGCTCGAAAGCAAATCCCGCAGGATTCGCCGGTTGTCCTCCTGATCTTCGATCACCAGGATGCGCTTGGTCATGGTTGCCTCGCCTGTTGCTCGACTCGCACCGGAATCGCAAAGGAAAATGTCGCGCCCTCGCCAGGGACCGATTCCACCCAAATCCGCCCGTGGTGCAGTTCGATGATCCGCTTGGCGATCGATAGGCCGAGCCCCGTTCCGCCCTTCTTGCGGGTCGAGGATGTGTCGGCCTGCGCAAACTCCTCGAAGATCTTCGCTTGATGGTCTGCTGAAATTCCGGGCCCGGTATCACGAACGGCGACCGTAAACGTGCCATCCGCTGCCGAAGCCTTGATCGATACCGAGCCCCGGTCCGTGAACTTGATGGCATTGCCGACAAGGTTGAGCAGCACCTGCGCGAGGCGACGCTCATCGCCGCGGCCAATGGGCAGATCCGGGGCGACTTCAATATCGAGCGCCAGATCCTTTTCGGTCGCGAGCGATTCGACGGCGACGACCACGGCGTGTACGATGTCTCTAAGTGAGTAGTCGGTCAGCGACAGGGTGAGCTGACCCGCCTCGATCTTGGACAGATCAAGGACGTCGTTGATCAGACCAAGAAGGTGCTTGCCGTTGCTCTGAACGCGCTCGAGCACCGCTCGCATCTTGTCGGGCATGTCACCATAGATGTTGTCCAGGATCAGCTCGGTGTAGCCGAGGATGGCATTGAGTGGCGTGCGCAGCTCGTGACTCATGTTGGCGAGGAACTGCGATTTGTGCTTGCTCGCAATCTCGAGCTGCCGGCTCTTGTCCTCGATCTCATGGAACAGCCTGGCGTTCTGGATCGCCAGCACCGATTGGGCCGCGAAGGTCTGCAGGAGGTTGATCTTGCCAGCCGCGAACGTACCGGTGTCACGCCGCCGTACCACTAGGGCGCCGACGATGGTGTCGCGGCTGAGCAACGGCACAGCCAGCAGCGATCGATAGCCAGCGCGTAGGATGAGCTCCAGGGTCGGCGAGGAGGGCTCCTGACGAAGGTCGGAAACCTGCAGGGGTCCGCGAACCGAAGCGGCCTGCTGCATCAGCCTCTCACCGGCGCCGATCCGTTGGTCGCGGATCGCTGCAATCAGCGCCTCGTCCATTCCGTAGGTGGCGCTCAGCCGGAATTGCTGTTGCGCCTCGTCGAACACGTAGATGGCGCCGGCATCGGTACCCGAGAGCTGCACCGCCTTGGCGACGATGGTCGCAAGCACGGTTTCGAGATCGAGCGTCGAGTTCACCGCCTGCGTGACGTCGCCGAGCGCTTTCAGCTCCTGGACCGAGCGCCCGAGCTCCTCCGTTCGCGCCTGAAGCTCATCGAGCAGCCGAACATTCTCGATCGCGATCACGGCCTGGTCGGCGAGAGTCCGAACCAACTCGATCTGCCTGTCAGTAAAGCGTTGCACCCGCTGGCGTCCGAGATTGATCGTACCGACCACGACCCCCTCGCGCAGTAGAGGCACGCCGAGCATGGTGTGAGTTTTTTCCAGCGTCACCGTCTCGGTTATGGAGTATTCCTCGTCGGAAGCGATATCGGCGATGTGGACGACCTGTCCCTCAGATGCAATCCGTCCGGTCATGCTCCCACGCCCAACGGGCAAAACGCGACCTCGAATGAGCGCGTTGTATTCGGGCGTAATGGAAAAGGTTGCCACCACCCGGTAAGCTTCTCCCTCGAGGTTGGAGATCAGCGCGAAATCGGCTTCGCACAGCCGTACGGCAGATCTCGACCAGCGTATCGAGCACCGTCTGCAGGTCAAAGGCCGACCGGCTGATTACCTTGAGCACTTCCGCGGTCGCCGTCTGCTGCTGCAGGGACTCCCGCAATTCTGCGGTCCGCTGCTCGACCTTGTTTTCCAGGTCGGCATAAGATTCCTGCAACCGCGCGCCCATTTCGTTGAACTGGTCAGCGAGGCTTTCCAGTTCGTCGCCGGTCTTGATTGAGATGCGCTGGCCGAGATCGCCGGCGCCGATGCGTGCGGCGCCCGCGCGCAGCGCCTGGATCGGACCGACCATGCGTCGCGCCAACAGGATGCCTGCAAGCACAGCAAACACTGATGCCGCAAGCAGCACGAACGCTAGCCGCTGCAAGGCGATGTAGAGCGGGGCATAGGCTTCCTCGACCGGAAGTTCGACAAACATGGTCCAACCGAGCGGTAAGATCGGCGCGGATGCGGTCAACACCTCTTGCCCCTGGATATTGCGCGCGCCCTGCAGCTCGTCGGCTGTGGCGCCCGCCTGCCCAGCTTGCGCCGCCTGCACCTGCGCGAGCTTGGACATGTCGGTGTTGCGCAGCACAAGGCTGATGTCGGGATGCGCAATCAGCCGGCCCTGAGCGTCGACCACATAAGCGCGGCCGTGCTCGCCAACCTTGATCTGGGACACCACGTCCCAGATCAGCTTCAAGTTGACCTCGGCGATGCTGACGCCGGCGTCCTTACGGATGCCGGCCGCCGCCAACGTCATATAGGGCTCGGATTCCCTGCGGAAGAGTAGACCGGCCCGTAGTAGACCTTGTGGGCGACGGCCTCGGAGAATTTCGGCTCCTTTGAAAGGTCAAGGCCGCTGTCGATCACGTTCATGGCCAAGCGCGAGACGAGCAGCCGCTCCTTGCCGGTAGAATCCACCTGCGCGAGTTCGGTGATCGCCGGCACCTGACGCAGCAATCGCAGCGCGTCAAAGCGGCGCTGTTCGATTGAATCCGCCGACCACGGTAATTGGGTGGTCCATCCGAGCTGGTTCTCGATTTCCTTGATGAACCGGCTGATCTTGGCCGCCGCAGCCACCGCCTGTTCGTGCTGAATCTGGATCAGCGAGGCTTTGTGCTCGCGGTAATAGAAGAAAACCTCGAAACTTCCGTTGGCGAGCAGCGCGACGCCAACGACGGCGACAAACAGCGCAACGTACTTGATGAAGAGCCCGCTGCGGTTCCTCGCGCCGGGTGAAACCGCTCCCAACCCCGCGCTCGCTACCGGCGATCCCGCTAGCGTCCGACCCCGTGGCGTATCCGGGTGGAGAGAGATGCTCATTGCTCAAATCTAGCAGCAATGCTGCAGCTTGTCTCAGCCTGCGGACCGGGAGCCGGCAGGCGGTAACGGAACCCGAGGTTGCTCGCCCAGCTGAGAGTTACCGAAAGCTACAATCCCTGGCGGCCAACCACCAAGCTGCTAAGCTCTCTATGCCACAGGCGTGGTCCTCTGAGGGGGAGGGCGCATGCGACGAAAGGAATTCATCTCATTCCTTGGCAGCGCGGCGACGTGCTTGCCCGCGGCGAGTGCGGCAGCAATCATCTCGGAGCCAAACTCGGCCCGGACGCTTCGTAATTTGGAGACAGTGACAGCGCTCCACCTCCCGTCGCATGCGTCAGCCGCGCCGACGACGTGATCCAATGAGGGCGTAGTTCGGTGCATGAGTCCGGAGTTGGCACCCTTTGAGACATGCCGACCGGCTCAGAGAATATCTGCTCTCAGGGGTAGACCGGAAGTGACTGGCGCATGGTCGGGATGACGAGATTGACCCAACTGAGACGTTTGGCCGCCAAATTTGCTCTGACGCACAACAGACGTCGCCCTAGTGTGATAGCCTCTGCTCGCTGGAACTCTCTCTGCAAGAGGGGAAGCCTATGAGGCGGCGAGAATTTGTTGCGCTCATCGGCGTGGCGGCGGCGTGGCCGATCGCGGCGCGCGCGCAGCAAGGCGAGCGGATGCGGCGGATCGGCGTACTCACGATCAATGCCGAAGACGACCCGGAGTACCGTGCCAGTATCGCGCAGTTTGTGCAGGGGCTTGCATCGTTTGGATGGACCGAGGAACGCAATATCCAAATCGACCATCGCTACGCCGCTGGCGATGTCGAGCGCATGCACGTCTTCGCGAAAGAACTCTTAGGCTTGGCGCCGGATGTCCTCTTTACCTCCAGTACGCCGGCATCGGTGGCCCTGTGGCGGGAGACCAAGTCCATCCCGACTGTCTTCGCACAGGTTTCCGATCCGATCGGCGAGGGTTTCGTCGCGAGCCTGGCAAGACCCGGAGGCCATATGACCGGCCTCACCAATTTCGAACCAAGCCTGGGGGGAAAGTGGCTGGAGATTCTCAGAGAGATTGCTCCCGCCGTCAGCCGGGTCGCGCTCCTGTTCAATCCGCAGACCTCTCCTGGCGGCGGGTCGTTTTATTCGCGTCCCATCGAGGCTGCGGCAGCGGCGCTCGGCATGCAGCCGATCGCTATGCCTGTGCATGCCGTCGACGACGTGGAACCTGCGGTCAAATCATTCGCCCGCGATCCGAACGGTGGTCTTGTTGTTCTATCCGACGGTTTCAGTGTCGTGAACCGGAAGGTGATCATCGGGTTGGCGGCGCAACATCGTCTACCCGCAATCTATTTCTTCCGATTCTTCGTTACCGATGGCGGATTGGTGTCCTACGGAGTCGACAGGAGCGAGTCGTTTCGCCGAGTCGCCGCATATGTTGATCGCATATTGCGGGGTGCAAAGCCGTCCGACCTGCCGGTTGAAGCCCCCACCAAGTTCGAGCTGGTAATCAATGTGAAGACCGCCAAAGCGCTTGGCCTCGAAGTGCCGCCGTCGCTTCTCGCCCGCGCCGACGAGGTGATCGAATAGAGACGCCGTTTGCTGCGGCGCACGAGTCTCCTATTGGCACTCTTGAGACATACTGAGCGGTTCGCAAATTGTCCGCTTAAGGGGTTAGACCGGAAGTCGCAAGCGCACGTCAGAACGAAGCGAATGCCCCTTAGCGGTCATGGCGCAACGCAGAATAGCGGATTGCCGCGCTCGACATCTTGCGCCTCCAACACCCCGGACTTCCATGCCGCGATGTGGTATGCTTCGACCTGCGTTTAGCGTGGTCCTGAGCCTCATTGGAGGGCTGCATGAGACGGCGCGATTTCATCAGGCTTCTTGGCGGTGCGGCGGTCGTACGGCCGCTTGCTGCGGTAGCACAGCAGAGCACCAATAAGAAACGTCTTGCTATCTTCAGCCCATCACAGCCAAGCGCGGACTTGCATGAGCATAGCGAAAGCAAAGTTTCCCCAGCTCTATTCGCTGAACTTCGGCGGTTAAGGTGGATCGAGGGACAAAACCTCAAGGTCGAAAGTTACGGCCGAGAACAGAACACGTCCGGCCTCGAAGCCCTGGCGACGGAAATCGTTCGGAGTAACCCGGATGTCATCCTTGTCATTGGCCCTGGCGCAGTCATCTTCAAAAAGCTGACATCGCGTATTCCAATCGTGGTGATAACTGGCGATCCTGTTAGGCAAGGGATCGCCGAGAGTCTGGCTCACCCGGGCGGCAATTTCTCGGGAGTTAGCGTCGACGTTGGTCCATCCATTCATGGGAAGCGGATTGCACTATTGCGCGAGATGGTTCCGACGATGTCGAAACTTGGCTGTCTCGCCCTTCGATTTCAATGGAATGGGTCGAACGCAGGCGCTTTCCGCGCAGCTGCCGAAACGGCAGGCCTCCCTCTCGCGGTGTCTTTACTGGAATTTGGTACCAGCGAAGCAGGCTATCAGGCGGCGATCGAGAGCATCTCCCGCGACGGTGCAGATGCGGTCATGGTCCTCGATTCGCCTGAGGTCGATCAAAACAGCACTTTGATCGCTAAGTTGCTCGGCGACGCGAAGCTTCCGGCGATTTTTACGCATCCTCATCCCGTCGAGGCCGGGGGCTTAATGGCCTATTCCTTCGATCTGATCGAATTGTATAGGCGCGTCGCCAACAACATCGACGCAATTCTCCGAGGAGCAAAGCCCGGCGACATCCCGATCTACCAAGTGACCAGATTCGAGTTGTCCATCAATCTCAACACGGCCAAGCAGCTGGGGCTTTCCGTACCTCCTGCGCTCGTCGCGAGTGCCGACAAGGTAATTGAGTGAACAAGCAAAGGTCGGTATTGGCCGATTTTGTTGCAAAAGTCGGCTGCTGCTGATGGGCGGCCGGCCAATTCATTTAGGGGCGATCGGGTTTGATCCCCCGACCCCGACGCTCTCTACGCAACTTTTACGCTACGCAATGCACAGAGCCTGAGCGGGTGGCGGTCGCGCAACTAGCGATGCGAGCCGCCGCAGGTTCTGGGCGATGGCAGCCAGAACAAATTCGTCCTGGGCGCCTCGTGGACCACGCAGTCGAAGCCGGCCGAGCTTCAGAATGCGCTTCAAGTGCGCGAACCGCATCTCGATCTTCTTGCGCTCACGTCGTGACTGCTCGAAGCCCTCGGTGCTGGCGAGCGAACGGGCAACATCCCGGGCGTGCTCATGGATGTCGCGCGGGATCTTGCGCGATGGGTCCTTCGGACAGCACTGCGGTTTGAGTGGGCATACATCGCAGTCGAGCTTGCTGGCGCGATACAGAAGCGTCTTGCCCTCATGTACGGTGCCGCTTGTCCCAAGCTGCTTTCCGCCGGGGCAGCGGTAAACGTCGTTCGTCGGGTCATATCGAAAGTCGCTACGCGAGAAGGTGCCGTCGTCCCGCTTCGATTTGTCGAACACGGGAATATGGGGTGCGATGCCTTTCTCCTCGACCAACCAGTTCAGCATTGGAGCTGCCCCGTAAGCGGTATCTCCGACAAGCCGTTCAGGCTTAAGGCCGAAGCGCTCCTCTGTTCGATCGATCATGGTTTTTGCAGCGCCGACCTCGGCCTGACGAATGGAGCGGGAAGCCTCGACGTCAACGATAACGCCAAACTTCACGTCAATGAGATAGTTGTCGGAGTAAGCGAAGAATGCCGGTCCCTTGTGAGCTCCGGTCCACTGGGCCGCGGGATCGAACGGCGAAACGAACTTCGGAACAACGTCGCTGGCGGCGCCCCATGCCGTATCGTCGAGGGTCGCCAGATACTCCTTCACCGCGCGGCTGGACCTCTTGGGATCCCTGCGCCAATCCTGACCCGCGATCGAACGCTGCTTGTTGGCGTCGGCCGCAATCAGGCTCGCATCGACTGCAAAGCCTTCGCCACCAACCAGACCGGCCGCAATGCACGCCTCGACGACACGCTCAAACACGCGACGAAAAACATCTCCCTCGCGGAAGCGCTCGTTCCGGGCACGCGAGAACGCCGAATGATCCGGGATAGCGTCCTCGATACCGAGCTTGCAGAACCAGCGATAGGCGAGATTCACCTGCACCTCACGGCAGATCAGCCGTTCCGAACGGATCGCAAAGACATACCCGACGACCAGCATCCGGATCATCAGTTCCGGATCGATCGACGGGCGACCCATCAACGAATAATGAGGTGCAAGTTCGCTGTGAAGCCAGGACAGATCGAGAGCAGTGTCGATCTTCCGCACCAGATGGTCTTCGGGGACCGCGTCGCCAAGATGAAACTCGTAGAACAGTTGACCTTGGTCACTCTTCAGACGGCCCATCATGGATCGACCTCACCGAGATTCGCGTCAACGTAACGGAATCACGGTTCGTCGCCTGCCTCAACCAACTTTTGCAACAAAATCGGCACCTTTGCAGGTTTACGCTTGCGGAACTGGCGGAGCTGAATTCCGCCGTGCCTGCCATCAATGTGCGGCGCGCGGCTTCCCGAGGTTGTTGAGGTCATGTCAGGCGTCGAAGCCGCTCCTAAAGTGTGACGACGCGCCCTTTCGGGGCCGGGCTCAAGGCTGTCCCGGCCATACGGGAACCCGCAGGGGAAACGCAGGATCAGCCATATGAGCGGAGTGCCGCTGCCTACGCGCCGCCGGACGGGTCTCAATATTCACGCATATATGAGCTGTGATGATAACCGCATGCGGGTTGGAAGGTTTAATCTCAAGCCGGCGGCGCGTTAAATGTCCGCAATGCCAGTTTGTGCCTGGCCCCTGTACAGGGAAACCGTTGATGGAACGCAAGCTCGCCGCGATCATGGCCGCCGACATCGTCGGCTACAGCCGGATGATGGCCGAAAACGAGGCCTCCACCTATAAAGAGCTGCGCACGGTCTTCGATAATCTGATCGAACCCACAGTCGCGCGGCATGGCGGACGCATCTTCAAGATGACCGGGGACGGGTTTCTGGCGATGTTTTCAAGCGTTAACGAAGCCGTTGATGCGGCCGCTGCTGTCCAGCAAGGGTTCGACAACGCCCCGTTTGAGCTGCGCATAGGCATCAACCTCGGTGATGTCATCGAGGATGATGGCGATATGTACGGCGACGGCGTTAATGTCGCCACACGGCTTGAGGCGATGGCCGACCCCGGTAGCATCTTTGTCAGCGGCGCTGTCGTCATGGCCGCAGACCGCAATCGCGGCGAGGTGTTCGCGCGTGTGGGCCGCAGGCGTGCAAAAAATATTCCCGAGCTTCTTGATGTCTACCGGGTACGGCGCGCGCAATCCTCGTGGTCTCGCTGGCGAAAAGTCCCGCGCGTTCTACGCGGTACCGCTGCGCGCTGGTCGTATGGCGTCGCCGCCGTAGCCCTTGTCCTCATCGGCACCCAAATCCAACCGCTTTCCCTGGCGGCGATGGTCAGCCGGCTCCCGGCCGCGCTGTCTTTCGACCAGACCCGCGCCGACCCGCGGCCGTCAGTTGCGGTCATGCCCTTTGCGACCATGAGCGGCGACCAGTCGTACTTTGCAGACGGGCTGACCGAGGATGTGACCACGGCGCTTGCAAGGAATTCCGAGCTTCAGATCATCGCGCGCGACTCCACATATGCCGTGCGCGGGCAGGAAAGCGATGTGCGCAAGCTTGGGGTAAAGCTGGGCGTTTCCTACGTGGTGGAAGGCAGCGCGCGCCGCGAGGGGACCGGCTTCGCGTCTCGGCGCAGCTGATCGACGTGAAATCGGGCGCGCACCTTTGGTCGCGCAGCTTCGACAGGCAGGTTGCCGACGTCTTCACCGTACAAAGCGAGCTGACCACGGAAATCGTCGCCCAGCTCGCGCCGTATATCGGCCGAAGTGAAGCCACCGCTGCCGCGCAACGTCCGACCGACAACCTTCAGGCTTACGATCTTGTCCTGCGGGCTCGTCATCGATACCGGCATGGCGCCCAGGATGCGGAAGCACTTATGGAGGCACGCGGCATATATCAGCGCGCGCTGGAAATGGACCCGGCCTATGCCGCCGCCCGTGCGGGCTTGGCCCTCACTTACATCGCGGATGTGGCCAGGAGGTCGAATGGTCGGGCGACAGCGCATGAGCTGGAACTAGGTCTTAGCGAAGCGCGCCAGGCTGTGCGCCTCGATCCCAATCTCTCGCTCGGCTATCAGGTGATCAGCTTCGGGCTCGCGGTGCAGGGCGATTATGCAGGCGGCCTGCAGGCCGCCAAGCGCGCCGTCGAACTGAATCCCAATGACCCGGATAGCATGATGGCATTGGCAAAAGCGCAAGTCCGTTTCGGGGACTACGCGGACGCCGTTGCCAATGCCGAGCGGGCACGTCGCCTTCATCCCATGGCGCCGGAATATTACGCATATGTGCACGGCCAGGCTCTTTACGCCGCTGATCGTCGCGATGAGTCGGCTACCGTGATCGCCGAATGCCTTGTAAGGGCGCCGCGCGCGATGCCAACTGCCTGCTAATCCAGGCTGCGCTGCAAGGGGGCGCGGTGATATAGAAGCGGCGCAGCTGACAATGGCAAACTTGGTAGGGGCCCAACCGACATTTTCGTTAGAGTCAGAGCGCTCTTATCGCCGGTTTGGCAACAAGCCGCTCATGGATCAGTTCCTAAAGGACCTGACGCGCGCGAAGGCGCCGGAGGCTGCGTAATAGGATTTTTTGTAGCTTAATTCAATGAGATTCGGCATTGTTTCGCTCGCGGAGGCGCGCACCGAGGCGAAGCGGATACGGCGCCGTCAAAGAGGCGAGCATGCAGCGCCGCCGCCGCTCAAAGGGGTTCGACAAGCGGTTCTCTGACTGGATGGGCACCGTGGATGTCGTCACCACCGGTGAGCAGAAGAATAAGGCAGCAATGCTCGAAACACTCAGCAACGTCATCAAGTTTGTGACTTCAATGCAGCTCCCCGACGACCGCAACATCGCCCTGGAGGATGGCGACCGATGCGCAGTCTGTTCCTGCAGCTCATGGAGGTAGCAGGGGTATCGCCACTGCTCTTAACCAAGATGCAGGCGCCCGGCACCGCACCGGTTCAACAGGTGCAGCAGCCGGTCCCGACCGATGATACAATTGCTGTACGATCGACTACAAACTGGCAAACGAGCTTAGAGAGGCTGGATTTCCGCAAGGTGGCAATGGCCGATGGCTTGTTGATCCTGAGCAGATAGTGGCTCGTGATCGCGCCTACGTTCCCACTCTCGAAGAACTTATAGAGGCTTGTTACCATAACGGTCGCAATTTCAATCTCTCCTACAATGTATCCCGTGGTTGGCGAGCAAAGAGTTTCTATGACAAGGAACTTGCTGCGAATGGTGCAACACCCACCGAATCCGTCGCCCGCCTGTGGCTCGCTCTCTACAAAACTGTATGACCCCCGACAAACGTGCACTCATCAAAGCATTCGTAGAAACGCCGGTATGCGAGAAGCCGTGAAGAGCGTCATGCTCGAAGGCATCACGCCACAGGGTACGGAGCGCTACACTGCTCAACCGCTCACTACCCGACGCTGAGTACGGCCAGCAGGTGAAGATGCGCGCCGAGGCTGCCAAAATCCTCGAAGACGGTTTTGCACATCACCAGGGTTGCTAACGCGGCTGAGGGTGTACAATCAAAGCAGAACTCATCTCGTTAATCCGTGCAGGCCTCTCGCCTGTCCACAATCACAGGCTACGGTCGAGGGAGGCGAGGGTTCGAAAGGCCCGTTTACATAATTGGAGGTGGGGATACCGCCGTAGTAACAAATCTCTATGCCGCAAGACGACGACCAAACACAGTCTGACGCCGCAGATCAGACCGAAGGGGCAGGTGGCGACCTCGACACAAATAACGACACCGATACCGGCGCGGACGACGTTCAGGATACTGGCGACGAGACCGCGGATGGCAACGACAACGCAGCCGACGAAGGCGGTTACAAGACCAAGTTCGAGGACCAGCAGAAGCGTGCCAACAAGGCTGAGGATTTCCTCAGAAAAGCGGGCCTAGACCCGAAGACCGGTAAGCCCAAGGAGAGCCGCGCTCCGAAGACAGACGGCAAAAATGTTCTTTCGGAAGAGGATACAGGCCGCATCACAAAGGCCGAGTACCGTGCCGAACGTGCCGCACTTCGTTCGATGGGAACACCCACCCGGACGACGTCGCGTACATTCGCAAGGCTGCCAAAAGTCTGGATGTTAATGTCGAGGAGGCACCCAACGACGAGTTTGTCAAAAGCAAGCTCGAGCGCATGAAGGCAGCCCGCGACACCAAGGATGCGACGCCTCCGCCGAACCGACGCAGCAGTTCGTCGCGCTCCACCAAACTGCCGGACTTCTCAAAGATGTCCAACGCAGAGTTCGACGAGTGGGAGCGAAAAAACCGCGCTTAGCATTAACTCACTCACTTTATGGCTCAGACGGATATCGGCCTCGTTGCGGGCTTCCTTGGCACGCTCCGCCGCCGCACGAACGGACGCGCCGTAGATTGATTGGCGGGATTTGGTGGTCATAGGACATGATCGCCCCGAAGGCGTTTCAATGGGAAGCCGCTAAGGTTTGCGAGGGTCACCCGCAGGCCTACAGCAGTTCTGGATGTGGATAGGTTTGCCCCTCAGCGACCCGATACCCTGCAAAAAACCGATGGTGCTCGAAGGAGCCCACCAGTCCTTCAGGTGCCCATAGGAGTCGTTAGGAGGAGCTAAACCGGCAAGGCGTTAGCGCGCCCTGTGGCGACGGCGCGTTGCACCCAACTGCGGTGTCCCGCCTGTTAGCGCGATTGAGCGAATGATAGGCGAGGAGCAACGACTATCCTGGCGACCACGGGTCGCTGCTCGTAGCGCTCGCGCCGCGTTTGGTGAGATTCGAGGCAATCTGGACCGCACTGGCGCTCGGCGGTGTCGGCTTTTGGCTTATCTTGCACAGCGGGTGAAGACGACGGGCCGATGGCCATCACCGCAAATCGAACAAGCCGCGTCGGGCCATGGGCCGCGCGTGGGATAATGAGCCTCTCCGCGCGCAATGGCTCCTAAATTACCCGTCGCTCGCGGATCGATTTCAAGTTCCTTCCCTTAAAGCTGCTGCGGCTGCCGAGGTTACAGTAGTTGCGCGCTTACTACTATGAAACCAAGTCGTCACACGTGCTTTGACTTGCATGGGTGAATACGACTTACGTACGGAACTGATGAATGCCGTCGCCCAATACCGGTTACTGGCGGAGATGTTTTCGCAGGACCCTGACAACCTATCGCAGATAAATCAGCTCGTGGCGGAGCTAGAACAGGACCTGCGAAACCTCGAACTATCAGCTGAGGCAGCCAAGCACGACGACAAACGCTGACAAGCCGCCCGCTGGTGGCACCCAGCGCGTCGCGGCAGTCGCAATTATCGGGCTACCGCCGTCAACTTGCTATCGGCATCCGGGTTTGCGCAAAGCAGCCGCTTGCGAATGGCCTCTTCAACATGCGCGAGCGCTTCCTTGGCTTGTCGCGCTTCGGCTTCAGCAACTTCGGCGCGAAGCTCTACGGCTGTCAACTTATCCTTTTGGGCTTCAATACACGACTGGGCTTGTTCTAGTGCTCTGCACGCACCTTGCAGCTTATGCTCCGCGGTGATGATGAGTTCACGTTGCGCCCGCTCGGCGGCCTCAGCTCGCATTTCGGCGAGCCGCAATCTTTCTAAGGCGCTCGCGCAGAGCGATTGGGCGCGGGCCTCGGTCTCGCGGGCGTGCTCCTCCATACTGCGGAATATATCGGCCGCTTGGTACACCAGATCGAGGGCTGTTGCTCCCTTGTCTGGTGGTGGAGGAAAGCTCAGGACGTTCTCGTCCCCACCAACTGACGCTCTGGAATTACGCTGCGCCATGTAGTTCATGCCCCTTGCGGATGACTACGAGCAACATCGTGAGAGGTTATGGTTAACGGATGGTTAAGAGGCTGCCGACCAACAGAGCGCGCAAGGCCTATTGTTCTCTTTTGGTGAGCAGCGCCGCCGCTTCCGAAAGTACGGCCAAAACGGACATGGTCTATTTAGGCTAGGAGGTCGCAGTTTGGCCATGAAGCGACATGCGCGGCGATTTGCACCTAAATTTCTGCACGGCCTAAAACCGTTGGAATCCGAATTCAGGTGCCTAACTCTAGAGTTGTGCCCCGCGCCGTCGCGATCGATTTCAAGCATGCCCATCAGGTATCGGCCCGCCGCACTCTATCTTGCCTTTGCCGGTGTCATGTATGCTGGGCCACCAGCCGAAGCCGGAGTTTGTCGCCATGGAAAGCCAGCCGGAAAAAGAGGCCGCGCACCGGATCGAATTTCCCCGGGTTGGAATAATCTTGAGCGAGCTCTGGGGCAACATCGCGGTCAACAATATTGAAAACAGTATTATACGCGACTCTATTCAGCGTATCGGGGCGGCTGATCCGGCAAACGTTCAACTGATTGCTGCTTCACAGCTGGAGTTGCTGGCCGGATATCACCAAATCGCGCTGGCGCAATCACGCCGCATCTTCTTTTGGGCATTGGTGGGTTCGGGAGTTGGGCTGATCTTCTTTGTCGCAGCAGCTTTGTCTGCGCTACCAGCTGGAATCGCTTTCTTCTCCGGCGCTACAGTCGAAATCGTAGCAGGCATTGTTTTCGTTCTTTATGGCAAGGCAACTGCGCAGCTCAGTAGCTTCCATAGCAGGCTAGAGGTTTTACAGCGTTACCTTCTGGCGAATAGCATTTGCGAGGCCCTTGACGGAGATGATCGCAATAAGGCTCGGGCTGCCTTGATTCAGGAAATATCCCGTCCTCAGGAAATATCCCGCATCGGGTAGTGCATAATTCTTGATTTCTGCTCGGAGCTAAGCTGCCACTGCCAAGGCCATAGCCGCTCAAGGACCCGGAGGAATTACGACGACGCATTTTCGCGCTTCGCGATAGTTATGCGGCCAAGCGCGAGCGCTCCTTACCGGTCGGAGCGTAGTGACGCATTAAGGTGAAGTGCGTGCAGCGGGACAAATTCGCTGTGGTTGGCTTCGTGAAGGACCCCACGGGAGTGGCCGCGCTGTACTTGGGGAAGCTGGAAGGCAAGGAGTTGGTCTACCTGAGGCCCCGGTCATTTCGATGGTCTCCGCTCGACGTCGATGGTTGCTATGAGCCGTTCAATCTCGCAGTAATCGCGGATCAGCCGCAGACTCGCACCCGGCGGCCATTGCTGTCCCAGAAACGCTGTGTCACCCATTCGCAACTGCCAAAATCGTCGTAACGCCGGTGACCTGGTCCGTGATAGCCGGGCCCATAATAGTAGCCTGGAGCCGCGACGCCTGCAGCAACGCCACGCTGCGCGTTTGCCGGCGTCGCGGCGAGCCAACCAGCGATCGTTGCGACCGCGACGAAGGCAGCAAATGTCTTCTTCATTCTAGGGCCCTCCTGCCGCTCAAAAGCTACTGCCCACGTCGCGTTCTTTGCGAAGTAAGACCGTCTTTAGTTGGCTATGACTACCAAAAACCCCTTAGTCAGCCAGCGCTCCTTTTCGCACTCGCAAGTTGGAGAGAAGGGGCTAAACGAAATTGCCGCGGTGTCATGCCGGTCCAACGCTTGAACGCATGGATAAAAGAGCTAACCTCGCGATATCCCAACAGCCATGCAATCTCGGACACTGGCAGGTCGCGCTCGGCAAGGTAGCTCTTTGCAAGCGCTTCTTTTGTCTCCTCCAATATTTCCGTAAACGCCACACCCTCTTCGCGGAGCTTACGCGACAGCGTTCTTGTGCTCATGGCTAGCCGTTTGGCGACGTTCGAGATACTTGCTCTGGCGTGTGGGAGCAGCTGCGGCAAAATCCCCTCCACGGCCGATCGAAGAGCCGGGCGCTCCTTCGGACGGTCGGCAAGTGCTGCTTCTGCATATTGCCGCAGCAGATCGTTCAAATAGTTGTCACGACCAACAATGGGGAGGGATGCCACCGATGCCGGAAGGATGATCTCATCGCTGTCTGCGCCAAATTCAACCTCGCACCCAAAAAGCTCCTGAATTCCGCTGGCGTTTCGTCGCGCCGATGTCTGATCTTCAAATGACGCAGCGCCAGCCTCGTGTCGGTCACTTGCCGGCAAATCCGTACCATCGTCACCAGCCAGAACTCGATCTGATGCCGGTCTGAATGCCTTTCGATATCGACATAGTCGAGAGTGATCGAGACGCTTCGGTCATCCTGCCTAATCTGAAGGCGGACTCCTTCATTCACGATCGTGCAGTATCGCGTCGCGTTCAGCAGGGCATCGGCAAATCGTTCCGATGATGCGATCACATAGTAAACCAAGCCGACTTCTCGGAGATCGAAACTGCGGGCTAGGTGAAATCCGAGAAGTCCATCCTGAAGTTCTTCGGATACCAACTCCAGAATTTTGATTTGCTTGGGTACCTCCAATCGTATGGTGTCATCATAGACCTGCTCCGGTCTCGCCCTCACCTTGGTAAGAACGACCGTCGCGTCCTTGCCAAACTCGCGCAGCCGTGCGCAGGCAAGCCGTGCGATCCCGCCGGTGGCACTTGGTATCGAGTGAAACCTCGCGGGTTGGCTGGAGGCCATGAAATCCCCGATTTAGGCTTGTTCGTGGTACCCTGCGGTTCTGAAAATCAAATGATTATCGCCCAAACGCCGTTTGGCGCACTCGTCCGCCACGCAGCCGCCATTCCAATTCCTCCTCCGCGCGGCTTGCAATCCAGCATCGTCGCGCGCAATGCCGTGCGTTGCCAAAACCCTCTGACGTCGCGGTCCGAGCGTAGCGATTTCGCAGCATAACGCCAAGCGTCGGTGTCCGCTTCGGGTCGATATTGTTGCAAAGGTCGAAAATCGAACGACGTCAAAAATCTCGCAAAAGTTGATTTTAGCCGACGCGGCCACTGCAATACTCCGTAACGCCGATACGAAGCTCCGTGGTCGTTTTTGTGTGAAACGATGTGGTCCCTCATACCGCCTCGAGCGAAACGCATCAGTGGTCCTGAAAAATTTCGATCGTCACCCCAAAAACCTTTTGCAACAATATCGGTCATTTTCGGACTTGGGCGCGCGCAATTTGCGAAGTCCTCCTTACCTCAATGAACGGACATCGTCAGACCGCTCCGCTTTGCCAACATCAGACAATTGGTATCGGCAGATGGGCGACACTCACTCCGTCGCCCATTGCGAACAAGCTGGTACTGGTCCGTTTCTTCACGCCACCACATGCCGATGTCGCGGCAGTCGCACCCTGAACTCCGTGAACGCGCCGCCGCCACTGTCGATCGTGATCGTTGCGTTGCGTCCCTTCAGCGCTTTCGTATTGGCGCGAAATCCCAAATTTTTGGCGCGCCATCACAAGACCTGCTTGCTAGCATCGATTAAACGCGTCGCCACCATACGCCATTATTAGTTGAAAGTGTTTGGCCTGCGCTAGACGCGCTATGTGCGGCGCTGCTGTCCGCGCGCTTTTAACGCCTCTATCCGAACAGCACGATTGTCGTGGCCCCAGAGCCGCCGTTCGACATCGCTCAGGACCGAGTTCCGATGATTGGTCTAGTGCTTGTGACCCATGGACGCCTTGCGGACGAGTTCAAGGCGGCGCTCGAACATGTCATGGGTCCGCAAAACAAATCGAAGCCATCACGATTGGAGCCGAAGACGACGCCGATTTGTGTCGAAGCGATATCATCGAAGCGGTAAATCGCGTCGATAGCGGTGACGGCGTTGCCATTCTTACCGACATGTTCGGCGGCACGCCGTCAATCTTGCTATTTCCTGCATGAGCCGTCCAAATGTGGACGTGCTCGCAGGAATCAATCTTCCCATGTTGGTCAAGTTGGCGAAGGTGCGTCAGGACCGTTCCTTGCCGGAGGCTATCGACATGGCCCAAGAGGCCGGTCGTAAGTACGTCACCATCGCCAGCAATGTGCTTGCCGGCAAATGAACGCCGAGGGGCGCTCCAAAGAAGTTTCCGAATCCTACTAAAGGCGCTGCAGCGGCACGGCATCTTGCCCGAGCAAACGTTGGTAACCTGTCGTCTATGACCGAATTGGGTCACTCGTGACCGGGTCGAGCCAGGCGCTCCAGCCCCTGCATGTCCGCTATGCCGCGATAGCGACCAAATTCCGCACCGCACCGAAATGACGCGATCTGCCACAAGGAGACACGGACAGCGCAACGCGGGTGTTTGCGGGACCACGAAATGCCTCAATAGAGAACCGAGGGCAGATAGGCGCCCTCCGGTTCGCTGTAGAGTCCGATGCTCATAAGCGTCATTTGGAAAACCAAGTTCAAGCGGTTTTCCAGGCACCATGAAAACAGTGCATGGTTACGGCTTGGGACGAGGATGCCGGGCCCCGTAATACTTGGTGCCGCATTGATGAGCGCCATCAGATCCTCATTAGTCTCGCCGATCGCATGGTCAAAGAAACCGATGGACGTCGCATATCCCGTTACGCGGCCGAGACGCTCGACAACAGTGGCGGTCTTTCCTTGGATCGCGTCCGTTAACTCGCCCGCACGATCATGACCATGGAGCTTCCGACAGAGTTGATTGCAGGTCACAAAGTCTCCTTCACCAGCCTGACGCACCTCGTATCCCGCAACACCTACCTTGGGCGGTGAGCCGCTCATTAGCGAAAGTGGCTCTCGCGCCCTAAAGCCCAGTTTTGTATAAAGACACAGGCTTTGATTGTTGTAGCCGGCCTGTACTAGCCGAACCCCCGGAGCACGTCGCTCGGCGGCACGATCGAGGACGTGCTCCATGAGAACTCGGCCGACCCCTCGCTTCTGTGTCGCCGGGTCGACCGAGATCGGACCGATCCCGACAATCTGCGAGCGTTCATCCATGAAATTGCTTCCTACGATTTCTCCATCACCAAGGGCAACTACCGCATAGAAGCCGGGATGCTGGAGGAGCATCGACAGGAGCCCGGACGCAACCTCGGGTGAAGGAAAGTCTGGCGGGAAGCCGTGCCGTTCAGCCAACCTCTTGAAGGCGTCAAAGCAGATGCGACCGCATTTCACTGAATCGTCGGGTGCGCCACGGCGCAGTTCGATGCCCATGCGATCCTCCACTCTCCACTGCGCGAGCGTTCGACCGCGCAACGCTGGCACGACTCTCAAAGCTCGCAAGCCCGCCAAGACAGGCTGCACCCCGGATGTAGAGTGCGCAAATCAAATGTGAAATGGTGTCGCTCGAAATTGCGGGCCAGCGTCAGTAGACGTGCATTGGACGGGATGGCGCGTCAGCTTCTGGCCATTAGTGGCAACCGTCGGATGAGCGAGACAGTGGTCGTCTTCGACCTGAGGCGGTCATTTAGTTTGCCTTGGGGCAGCGGCGCTGACCCGAGTCTCGAACAGGTGCTCCGCCCCTTGGGAGCAAAGAAGCCAAAGAGAAATTGGAGCGCCTGGGAAGAACGGGAGGAACATCTGCCCTTACGGGCTCGTTCCTTTCTCGGGGCAATCACGAGGAGGCTATCATGAGGACACCTCAGCTCTCCGCATTGGTGTTTGCTGTGCTTACCCTCAGTGCCGTCGCCGCGGAACCTCAGAAGCTGTGGGAGGCGAGGGGCTTCAAGCAGCCCGAGTCGGTGATCTTTGACCGGGCCGCGGGGGCCATTTATGTGTCGAACGTCAACGGCGATCCAATGAAAAAGGATGGCAACGGCTTCATTTCAAAGCTTGGGCCGGATGGAAAGGTCGTGACAATCGAGTGGGTCAAGGGACTGGACGGTCCGACCGGCCTCGCGCTTGCCAACGGCAAGCTGTACGCCGCAGACGTCGATCGGATTGCGGAAATCGACCCCGCCAAGGGCGAAATTACCAACCGATACGAGGCACCCGGATCCAAATTCTTGAACGACCTCGCGGCTGACAAAAGGGGACGGGTCTACGTCTCCGACATGGTGACAAACAGCATTTGGGTGCTCGACGGCGGCAAGCTGTCGCTGCTGCTGCAGGATGACGCGCTCGACAACCCGAACGGGCTCCTCGTCGAGGACGGGAGGCTTGTCGTCGCGTCGTGGGGCAAGATGGCCCCGGATTTCTCGACCAAGGTACCTGGCCACATGAAGGCGATCGATCTCGCGACCAAGAAAGTGTCGGCTCTTGGTGACTCGACACCAGTCGGCAATTTCGATGGCCTCGAGCCCGATGGCAAGGACGGCTATCTTGTCACCGACTGGGTAAGCGGCGGTCTGTTCCACGTCGCGAACAATGGCAAGCCGACGCGCCTCCTTCCGCTCACGAAGGGGAGCGCCGATCTCGGCGTGGGGCCCGACGGCACCGTCATGATCCCGATGATGATGGACGGCACTGTTGTGGCTTACAGGATCGACCCACGCTGAAAGGATTGCGCCTGAGCAGCATAGGCCCGTGCGCGATCCCCGCGAGCGAAAAAGAATACGGCGCGGCGACAATCGGCCTTTCAGCAACGAAGGCGGGCGATCGGATGAAACAGGAACTCGGCGTGCTTGGAGCGGATGTCTGATTAGGGTCCAAGACCGGAAGTGTCTCCGCCGACGCGGCATGTCCGTTCTACTCCCGACAGCAGACATCGGTACGCCGACCGCTCAGGTCCGTTTCGTGCTGTGAGGGAAAATCCGTGAGGGCTTTGCAAGAACTCGCGCCCGAACGCCGGGCCGTACATGCCGAGAGCGTGCCCCTCAAATGCGGAGACACTAGTGGTGAAATTGCGTTTTCGGCCTCGTTCCCTTTGCAATTTAATTCGGACGCCGGCGCCTTGTGGTTCGCGGTTCCACTCTCAGCCGCAGGACAGACACGATGTCAGTGCGCGGATGGAGTATCCAATCCGAAGCAGTGTACGGTTGGGCCTATCGCATTGCGTGGGTTACCCACGAACCGCGGTGCTCGTGCATCGGTCCGTCACTCACGTTCGCTATCATTGCGGCGCCGAACAGGAGTACCAAGAATGTCAATACAACCAAGTCCCGCCAATTCCATGACATGCTGTCCTCCCTTTTCCGCATATAATCCGGATCGATGTAACGAGCTCCACGCACTTGTTACAAGCCGCCTAGTTGCCGGTGTGAGGCTGGAAACATACCCTCGCTGCTGCTAGGGCGCGTGCCGATGATAGATTACCAGACCCAACTGGAAAAACTTCGCCGGGATGCGGCGGAATGTGCGATCGCCGTTCTCGCAACTTCCCCGCAAAAGCGAGAACTGTTCGCAGGCTCGCAGACCATTTGGGCACACTAGCGGTCGAGGTCGAGCGCGCAATAACGGCGGCAAACGAGAACGCTTCAGGGACCAGTAGCGACCCCCAGCCCTAACAAACAATGCAACCGTGCTCGGTTTTAGTCGTTGCCAAGCAGCGGACGCGCCGATGGTGGATCTCTCTGATCCTCCATTCGCGTCGAACTGCTGAAGTACTGGCCTTGATCTATCTCAAGCCTTCGGGCGACGAGAGCCGCCGCAGCATCCCCTGCTGTGAGAGGTCGGAGTGATTGAACAGTTAAGGGAGGATCAAAATGATTAGGTTGATTGGTATTGCTGGCTTCGCCTTGTCGGTTGCAGTATCGGCGCAAGCTATGACACCTGCGCCTATTCCTCAGCCGGACAGCATGATCACGGAAGTCGCTGCTGCCTGCGGCGCGGGTAGGACACGGGTTAACGGAGTGTGCGTGGCAAGAACCACCGTCCGCCAGACCCGTCGAGCCATCCGCAGATGCGCGACCGGAATGACCTGCTAGTACTGATGCTTTTAAACTTCCGGTGGTTGGCGGGCCGCGTTGTGCGGCGGCCATATGAGACCGATGGCTCCACTGCATGTAGTCTGTCATGCGTCTTCACACATATCGCGACGAAAGCCACTCCCGACACTTCGATTTGATCGGTGGAGACGGCCACACTTGGTCAATTGACCTTGTCTCCGTCACAGCTTCGGGCATCTTGGTCGCGGGCTTCGCCTGTGCGCTAATGGCAAATTGCGTCCACTAGTTTTTTCGCCGCGCGTCAGCATGAGCCAGCAGGCCTCGGTCGGAGGGACGCGCGGACCCCAAAGGTTCGCTCCCTCCGGCTACCCTTTCGATGGAATACGCCCCCTCTGGGCTGTCATTCCAATGCGCCAGGGCAGCAGCCCCGACCCGGCACACAACTAAATGTCCTCAGCCGTCGTTCCCATGAACCTACATTGCTTGACCGCCTTTTGCCTTGACAGCTTCTCAGGCGCCGGCTTCATCCCGTTAGCCACAGGCTTATGAGCGCAAAAACCAGAATAAGCGCGATACCAACTTCCCGAACGCATAACGTGGCGGGGAAGTGGGCTTTGTCTTGCTTTCTTGATGATGCTTCCCTTGATGACGTTCGAGGCGCAGTCTCTGCGCTCTCATGCATCTCCTCATCGAGCACATCAATCTTGTCGTTGAACGCTGCCTCCTTAGATTGCTTTGCATCGTCGCCGCGTATCTTGTTCAGGGTCTTCTCGACGGAAACTTTGTGGATTTCAGCCATTATGCCCGCCTCAGTTGAAGACGTGACGACTAGCGACAATATTTGCGCCCCCGACTCTCCACAAGGGCATTCATTGATCAAGTGCTTGATGAGCTGCGTTGGTGAGCAGAGGCGCGTCGTCGCGCATTTCGACCAGGCCCATTTCAATCAAAGTCTCCAAATCACCTGGACTGACGGGCGTTAATTTCGTCCGCTAGACTTTGATATCGCGCAGTGCCCAGCGGAGGCGGATCGCCGTATCTAAATCCAATCCCGTCCATGGAGAGCTTGTTTGCTTTGCCATTTTCCCTTGAGGAGCCGACGTAAGTTGGTCGTCAACCCGCGTTGCATTTGCCTCTTCGCCCGCGGGCTCGCTTACAGCAGCTTCAAACGCAGCTTCTTCGGCAACTGGGCAGTCAACGGAAGGCGCCGGCTCCGCGTCGGCGGAAATTGGTGAGCTTCTACGGAAAAGTGCTGCGATCTTTTCGTCCAGTAATGTCATTTCTTCGCCTTCGCTCCAGCTCAACAAGCCGGCTGGTTTCAAATGGCCGACCGCATCGCCTGGAGACCCGCCGGGGTGAGCTTGATTGCCGTACGGTGCTTTTCACCTCGGATCTCGATCCACCCATAATTGCGTATGCGGCTCAGCATCAATTCACCGGCTGGAATGGGAAGGCGGGCGACGACCTTCCAATCGTCGAGGCTTAGATATTGCATAACCGCTCGCTGGGCCATGTTGGGGGGAAATTCAGCTGACTGTTTGCCAGTCATTCCTGTTTGCTTTCTTGGTAGGTCGCTCGCCCGGGTCCTTCGGGAGGGAGTCGCACCGTGCTCTCGCGAACCAGCAAAAACCGCCGAGCGGCGCATCCCGGCCGTTGCTACCCAACGCGATTGCGTTGCTCAATATGGGCTGCCAGCCCCCCGTGCGGACATTGCGAGTGCCGGGTGGAAGTGTCTGTGAGCTTGCGATGGTTCTCCACGGACCAATAGTTTCGACGATGATATTAATTCCGCCCAACGCGCTGTCGATGTGGCGCTGCACGCTGGCGACCTCGGACGTCAGGAACTCCTGCATTTTTGGAGTTCGGAAACTAACCCCTGAAGTTCGCCTATCGAAGTTGAGGTCAAGCGGGCGACGGAAGAGTTAAATCGTTCGGCGCTGAACGCCAGCTGGCCAGAGAGGGTTCGACTTCTCTTTGCCCAAAGCCAAACCCGGCGGAGGCGTTTTGTCGTCGGGTGCGGCAGACGTTGGGGTATCCATCAGCTCCTCCCATGGTGCAGGTTCTTCGCGCTGCTAATCCCGAACCCATATAGTTAAGAATCTGTTAATGGTGGCCCTAACCGGCGCAGCGCCGCCTCTTTCGCCATGTCGCGGCGAAGCTCGAAGGCCCTCGGCGACGGGCGACGGCGAGTATAATCATTGACCAGTTCGAGGGTCGCGCCATGTGGCCGATGACGGATGCCGAAGCAGTGTTGTTCATCATTACAATCGCGCTGTTGGTGGCGCTGGCGCAGGTGGCAGGGTGATGGCCGTCACGCCACGCCGCTGGTTCGCCAGGGTCTCAGGAACGGCGATGATGGTCTCGAACAGCACAAAGGCCCGGTTGGCTGGACAAGGCCCGGGCCTTTGACTCCGCTCACAGGTCGTCGGCTTGAGAGTCAGGACGGAGAGTTATCAGCCGCCACCTGACGAGACGCCGGATTCACGCATACAGGCTGGGCCTGAGTCGAATGGTTGAATTGAGGCGTGCCAGGAACGATCCCAATCGTCTCGCGCAGATTCGGCGGCGCCGCAATCGATGCGCCAGCAAGGCCACCGGCACATTCAGCACACAGTGCGCTACACCGAACTATCGCCGGATCGGTTCAAGGCCTTCTGGCGCTAGCCGGGCGACATCATCCACGCCTGCTCGTGATTTGATCGCGAAACAGAAACGCTGTCAGGCTGAACAGGAATGCGCACGCTAAGATGAAAAACACGATCTTCGCGATATCAACCATGTCGAGATCCCCCATGCCCAAACGTTCTTTAGCAGCATGGTGACGTCGCGGGAGTTAATGGTGCGTTAGTCCACAAGAAATGAACGCCAGAGCCCATTCTGCAACACTGGGAACAAACACAAGCCTCGCAGTTGGCCGATGCTAAGTGTTGCATCTGTGGCCTGATAGGCACTTAAGTTTTGCCTCCGAGATTGTCGGCATCTCGCCGGAGACTGTTACTGCATGGCCAGGGAGTGTCTAACCGAGAGGTGCTATCCTCGACCGCATGACGCTTTCCGTCCAACACCGTCACGCCGTGCTGCTTGCTGGCCGCACCCATGATGTCGGCGTTATCACCACCGTTGTCGCCGAGGTGCTGTTGGCAAGCCCGGGAACGAACCTGTTCGAAATCGAACAAGCATTTCGGGATAGCAGCACCGCCGCTGCTTTGGCTCGGCAACGAGGCCGGCCATGGTCGGCATGTCGCCAGCGCGGCCAGGCCGACAAGGTTGCGGCCGGAAACGCGGCCGTCAAGGTCGGCGTTGCCAATGGTGCTTTGAGCTGCGCCTCGCGATCAGGAACCCCCACGCAGGTGGCGTCGTTGATCTGCACCATGGTTGGTGATGATGACGTAGCCAAATACCGAAGGCATGCGGAGGAGTGTCGAGAGCAGGCGGCTAAGGCGGTCAACCCGCTCGACAAGCAGGCGTGGCTAGAACTTGCCGAAGGCTGGATAAAGCTCGCGCAAGCCGAGGAGCAGAAGCGTGACTAAACCGGGCCTGTTCTTTGAGGCTCGCGTTTGCAGGCTCGTAAGTCGATCTTGAGTGGCGGTTTCATATCAAGCTGCGCTGGAAACGAGAGACCGACTTTGTGGTCATGTTGCCGTGCTGTGACGCGGGCGCTGGTCGAGGGCTTCGGCGCGTTGCCCCTATTAGTTATCCTCGCCCGGCAAGTCCATCCGGTTCGTTGAACATCTGGAGGTCGCCGCATGGGGCTGGAAGGCATCGGGTCGAAGCGGGCTGGAAGGCATCGGGTCGAAGCGGACAGACGCGCCCTATCGCAGCGGGGCGTCGAGGACGTGGCTCAAGTCGAAGAACCCGGCGAGTGATGCGGTGGGCGGGGAGCGCGAGGAGGAGTGGCGCTAGCCCGGCCCGAGGTCTGCATTCATCAGTAGAAAAACACGACGTAGACGATCAGAGCGACGCTGAGAATGATCGTCGCGATGCCAACCACTTCGATGATGGTAAAAGCAGGTTTTGCCATGCGCCATCATTGGAGGCGCTCGAGCGGCGGCGTTGATCTGGATCATCCCTTCGGCTCGCTGAAGCGGTTTCCGGGCGGGGAGTGTCCTATAGCTCCCCGGCGTCTGGCGCGATAGGTGCGCATCTACGATGACGGCGGCCCTCTCTCATAAATCGAGATTGCGGTGCGTCCTACTCAATGTCCGCTATGTCCCCATAGCGACCGAGTTCCGCAGCGCAGCGAAATGACACGATGTGTTAACTGCAGGCATGGAGCTACCATGTCACGACGGCTTATTGGTGGGCCTGCGAATGCGACGAAGATATTCGCTGTCACTATCGGCGTATCTTCAGTTCGAACGAGGAATAGTTGGCAATCCAGTTGCCGAAGAAGTCGGAGATGGGTCAATCGCGTCGGTTTGACCGTCTAGCGACAACTTCCGCGGTACCCTTAAGAAACAGACATCGCCACGCCAGCTGGCGTTTCTCAAGGGTGTCAGACTCGGAAGTTGCCGACCAGTATTCCTCCTTTGGGCCATCCCCACGATCGTCGTGCTCCGTGGCATCAGCTACTATTTTCTTCGTGTAGTGCACTAGCGGATTGCGTCGAGCCATTCCGGCGAATCCACAGGCGGCGCCCGCCCTGTGGAAATCACTGCAATCGTTCAGAAGTGAACCGACCAGGGGTCGCACCTAACAATTTAATCCCTCGCACTTCATCACGTAACCATACTTCCGATCGCCCGGCCCGCCGCGCCGGGCTTTTCGCTTTCGTGGGCACGTCGGGCGACGGGGACGGCTCCGACGCTGGGGGCAGTGGGGGGGGGGGTCACGCCGGAGCCGCCGGACGCACGCCGAGTGAAGCCGCAGCCAATGAAAGTTTGATGACAGTGGCGAGGGCTTCGCCCTGGAAAGACCAATACAGCTCGCCAGCCACATCGACCGGTCGATATGCTGACTCGGAAGACCTCGATGCGCACGACCCGCTGACCGGCCGTCCTGATCCGTTCCAGGGCCTCTCGGACGTTTGCGGATAGTTGTTAGCGGCGCGCAGGATCTTTTGAGGAGCCTGTGGTGTCGCTCTTAGTTGCACTGGAAGATCCAGCCCCGGCCGGTCCACCGGTCGCACCGCCAGCGGTGGTGGCAGAGGCGTCGCCCGATCCGGGGCTTTGCGAGCTGTCCCGCGCGCCGCTGGGGCTTGTCGTGTCGCTCTTGACGGCGCTGGAGGAACCAGCCCCGACCGGTCCACCGGTCGCGCCGCCAGAAGCTGCAGCGTCGCCCGAGCTACCTTGTGCAAGTGCGAGTGTCGAACTGAGCATCAGCAATGAGGACACAACGATTGTCGTGAGTTTCATGGGTTGTCCTTTCGAGTTCTTGGGCCCGCGGTCAGACGACCGGCTCCCACGAGTGAAGCGAGAGCGGGGCCGCCGATAACTGCCAAACCGACGATCCCCTGCCAGCCGCTTCGCCGTATGGAGGCAGAGAAATTGGTCGACTCGAGGGCTCAAGGCTGATCCGTTGTTGGCTCATAAGGGATGTCCTGGTCCGTTTTCGGATCACACCCTGGAGCACTGCGATAGTGGACTTCTGGCGATTTTGGGGGCCTAAAGACCCCTTGTCGTTGGGGCGGGGGAGGCTGAGCTTGCTGAAGCTTCACATCCCAGGATCGCGTATGATCGAGGTGGCGTAACTGGACGAACGCCATGGCTCCAGTCCTTTGCGCTGTTATCTTGACTCCCGGGGCTTGGAGCCACCCTGGCGTCTGTGGTTAGCGCCGGGAAGATTTCTTCTTGGCTTGTTGCGTTCGGATGCGTTGGCGGCGACCTCGCCCAGCACATAGGCCGCGAAGCCGAGAAAGCCGATATTGACCGCCAACAACGCGATGGCCAGCGGCGTGGGCTTCATCGCGTCAAGGGTACTGGTAGTGACTTTAGCGATGACCTCTCCTGTAACCATGGTGGCTTCCGCTGTTCACGCGCGGCAGCTATCTGGGCGCCAAGCGTTTTCCAGGCATCGTTGATGCTGCACCGCGTCTCAAGGCGACATCGTTCCTGATCGACGGCGAGGTGGTGATCGCCCGGGATGACGGGACGCCGGAATTCCATGCGCTGGCGGAGGACGCATATCCGGCGGAGGATGTGATTGGTTCGCAGTCCCGTAAGTAAGCGCGGCACCGCGCCATCTTGCGTTTGCCCAAGGCTGTCCTAGCCTGCGGGTCTCTCCTAACAGCTGATGGAGGAGAATATTCGTATGCGTACCCTAAGCATGGCATTGGTAGGCGGATTTGCCGGGGCCTTGATGGCCAGCAACGTCGCGACGCTCTATGCGGCTCCTTTGCCGACCAACGTGGCAAGCATGAAATCAATGGTTGCCGACAATTCGATCCAGATCCGGTGGGGCGGCTGGCGCGGCGGCGGATGGGGATATAGAGGTTTCGGAGGCTGGGGTCATCGAGTGGGGGTTGGGCCGTAGGCGCGTTAGATGGTGCCATAATCGGTGGCGCGATCGCGAGCAGCGCATATGGCTCTTATGGCGGCCCGCACTACGGCGGCTACTACCCCGGCCCTTATTACGGCGGCTACTATCCCGCCTACAGCTACTATCCGGTCGACTACGGTTGGCAAGCAATCCAGGAACCTGGGGCCGCCCGCTTCTACAGACCTTACGGATACGGCGGGCCCTGGGACAATTGGTGAGCGATCCGGAGCGATAGGACGGGCGGCACACACTGCGCCAGTGGGCGCGCCGCTAGTCGGGAGCGCAGGTTGGCTATTCGAAAGAGACCTGCCTGTTCTCGTCGCTGGCAGCGCAAGATTTTTTGGTCGAGGTCGATTTAAAGACGCCACGGTGCGCGCCTGCGGGCTCGTGATGCATTCAACGGACAAGGCCGGTGCTGAGATCGATCCCTGTTTGGGGGCCTGTAGCGCAGTGGATAATTCATTGGTCATCAGGTTCGAAACGGATGAGTGCCATAGAAGACAATTTCGCCCCGGACCTACGTGGCCTTAAAGGCATCATATTTTTTGACGGGAATTGTCGCTTCTGCCGCTGGGCTCTGAAGAAGATCCTTGCCCGAGATGACGAATGCAGTCTGAAGCTCTGTAACGTCCGCTCACTGCGGGGCCGTGCTCTCATGGAAGCACATGGCCACCGGCCAGAAAGTACGTTCGGCTTGCTAACCCAGAACGGTCTCCACTTTGATGTAGACGCATACGAGGTGATCTTAAACGGACCAGCGCAAATGCCGTTGCCGGCTTTTTTTGTAAACCAAATCCCGCGCCGGGTGTCGAACTTTCTCTACCGAAAAATCGCTTCAAATCGTGCAGCGCTTTCGAGCCTTATACCCTCAAGCGCCGATCTGACATTCGCCGCGGAGCGCTACATCGTCGGCGGGGAATGACGCGCCTTCTCACCTATCGAGCTGCGCTGGAAACGAGAGACCGACTTCGTCGTCAAGTCACCCGTTGGCTAGTACACATTGAACTCCTGGCGCAGTTGGGAGATGTGGAAGGGACGGGCGCCAGCACGAGCGATAAAGCGTTCAACCTTCTGTACCAGCTTCTTTTTGCTCGGCATGGTGCGCAAGTGCTTGTTATTGCGCTCATCCTGCTGGTTTTCAGCCTGTACGCGCCTCGCCTCGGCCGCGACCATGCTGATCATCATGTTGGCCATGGAGGTGACCTATGACTGACCGCGAGGAACGGTTCGAAGAGGCCCTGCACCGTCTTCTCCACTGGAGCCGGGTCTATTCGCGCGACGTGTTCCCAGAACCGGATTGGGAGAAGGCGGGCGAACTGCTCAAGGCTGGCGGCATATCCATCGATGTGATCAGGCTCCATTGCATGCGCCACGTCATGGAGCGTGTTGGTCAGATTGCGAGGAAGGCGCTTGCCGAACCGTCAGATCGCTGAACAGCGTGTTGCTGGGCTTCAGCTGGTTTTCATGTTGGCCGTGGAGGCACCTATGACTGAACGCGAGAAACGCCTTGAAGAGGCGCTGCAAGACATCATGCAGCTGTGCACGGCCTATCCGTTCGATGCCGTCCAAGAACCCGACCGAGCAGGATTGACGAAATGCCGCCCGATGCGATCGCGGCCCACTACATGCGGCAAGTCATTGATCTCGTGGCTCGGAGGGCTCGGAAGGCGTTGTCAGATCGCTGATGATATCTCCGCCTCAACGAATGGCTCCAAGCTCACTCATCTTGAACCGGCTTCCGATGGCTATTTCGTCTGCTTCCGGATGCATCAAATTAACGAAACTCCTTCGTCCGCCCTTGATCACCTTGTTTGTCCAATGCGGCAATGCCGGCCACTCTGTGTTAGCTTTACGAAGTTCCGCTCTCGTGCAATTCAGGCCAACCAAGCGAAATCGCCAGCTCCAGGCCGGCGCTGCATTCCGTTGAAAGCATTTCCTATCTCGAATGCGAAAATCAATCGGCACGGGCGACCTCCTGTTTCTCCGGTGTCGCAGCCGGTGTAGTTGCCTGTGCGATGGCGATCAGTTGGAGACGCGGCCGATATTGATCGTTGCCTTCCGCGTCCTCACCGACACGCTTCCAATCGATCAACAAGCCAAGCCGACCGGCAGCAATTGCTTCGATGTATCGCTCGTCCAGATTGTTGGCGACCGTGATCATGTCGTCCATATCGTTGTCGTTGACTTGGTAGGTTTCAGCAGTCTCGACCATGGTCATCACCCCCATCTTTTCCCAAAGGCGGGCGACTTCACTTCGTCAACTTTCCAATCGAAAAAATCATAGTTGCCTGACCACGCGTAGATTTTGGTCGCGCAAACCTCACAGCTGAAACTGCCTGATTGCTTGTGTGGATGGTGCTCCCTGGTCGCGGTGTAAGGCAGCCCGGAACTGGGACAGCTAAAATCTTCGGTCCATATACTGTTCGCCATCCGCAAATTATGCGACGCATCAAGCACCTGATCCAGCCCAGAAGCCCGCCAGGGTAAATGACGCGCTACTCAAACACTTGAAGCAACGACTAATTGGTAGCGCGTTCTTAACTGCACGAATTCTGGACCCGCGGATCAGTGGGCATGATCGAGCAAAGATTTTCGTCTTCCCCAGCTCTCTCCGCGTCCTGATGCGTCTCGATAATGTGTTCCGCCAGCAGTGGGGAGGCGGTTTCGGCCTGAGAAAATGGCGATCCCAGCAAAATCTGTGCCTTATTGGAAATCAATGGCTTGGATTGTCTAACCTGCCCAAAGGCATGTACAGATGGAAAACAGAATTTGAACAGTTGTCTACGCGCGGCGCCGGACGATGATGTGAAAAAATCGGCGAAATGTCGGGAACGCGACAGTACGGCGTGCGTTTGGCTTACTTGATTTTAGCGAGCCGATCTCAACGGCCTTCCTTTCCGACCGAATGTTATTGTTCGGCAGAGGGAACTAATCAGAAATTCACAAATCTATGTCCCTCGAGGCTATCATGGATGGCTCTCGAAGCGAGCGTGCGTGCGCGCGGGCACGACACCTTTTGGCGCAAATCGCACCCTTACCAGATGACACTGAAATGCAGCGCTTGCGCGAATTGTCTATGAATTACATTCGCGAGGCCGAAAGACTGGAACGAAAGCGTGGCACCACGCGGGAGCCTAGCGAAGAAATCTCCGCAGCCTTAGATGCGATAGCCTGCGACTTTTTTACTCGTGCTGTTCAAAGCAAAGCGAAAGGGTAGCCCGTCTGCGCGCCGGTTGCGGTAGATATCTTCCTTGCAGCGTCATTGCCTGACGTGAATGTGCCTTGAACTAAACAACATGGTTTGTAAGAAGCGCTTCCTCAAAAGGAGCATACATGCCCAAGAAAAAGAAACTTACACGCGTCGCTTGGTCGAAAGACGACGTGAAAACTCTCAAGATCTTAGCTAAGCAGAAAAAGGGGCGCGATCAGATCGCAAAATCCCTCAAGAGAACACCCGGCGCCGTGATGGTGAAGGCCTCGGCGCTCGGGGTATCGCTCTCAACGCGGTAGCTGAGACCCTTCCTTATGAGACTCACCATAGTCTCATAAGGAAAGAACGATGGGCCTAAGCCACAAGCGCCTGAAGCGTTTCCGCCTGTTCCCGGTCCTGAACTGCGATGGCGGCGTGGGTGTATTCGCAAACCTCGTTTGAGTTCGCGATCTGGCGGAGAAGCTCGTCACCCTTGATGACGTGCAGGCCCATGCCTTCAGCAGAGGGATAGATTCCAAGAACCACGTCGTGGCTAATAACAATAGCTCTCAGGGCAAAAGCCTTGTCATTCGACATCTGGATATAGGCACGGGTTTCGTCTGCGAGATCTCGCAGTTCGTCAAAATCGATCACTGGGTACTCCAACGCAACTAACTGACCGATTCTAGCCACGATATGATTACTGAAATCACAACAGAGCTCTCACTGCAATCAATCCTTTTTCCCCCCAAGAACGCCGACCTATCTGATGCGGAGATAGTAGATTGCCTCACCTACCACCGAATTTTCGACAGACCGCCCGTTGGTGACACGGATATCCGGGTTTGACCGCTGGAAAGACCCGATAGGGGTCATCGAGACGTTTCGCAAGGCACGCAACGAAGTGGATTGCACACTCGTGCGCTCGTGCTGATCGGCAACGATGCCCCCGACGATCCGGAAGGTCAGGCGATACTGGAAACCATCAAGAGCTCGATCGACGAACGCATCATTGTCCTCGCCGTCGATGATCCGATCCTGGTCGTGCGTGGCAGCGTCGTTCGGCCGTGGTTTTAGAGAAGTCGATCCGTGAAGGGTTCGGGCTCACCGTCACCGAGCGATGTGGAAAGGTGTGGTTGCGATCGGTGGCGAATGTCGCCGGCATTCGGCGGCAGATAGGGATGGCGAGAACGGATTCTTGGTGCGGACAACCGGAAGAATAGTCCAGCTCCTGAAGGATTCCGGATTGCGCGACGGCTCGGGTCGCGGGCGAAGGAAAGCGTGCGAGAGGAGTTTCTGATGAGCCGCTTGCTGGAGTATTGGCTCGATCTTCCGGCGAGCTACGAGCGGCCGGTGCGTGTCGCGCGCGCCTAACCAAGACCGGTCCGAATGGTCCTCACTCAACCAATGGCTGTTTCTCGCAGCGGGCGCACCACTTCATTGCAGGTCCTCCCGCAGGCCACTACCGGCAAGAGGAGCGGCCGGTCTAGCGGAGGATGTCACTTATGGTTCGCCCTTTTTCGGCTTCAATCCGAGCTCCCGGCATTTCTTCGAACCTCCTCAACATCACGGCGATCCAGTGCTTCCGCCGCCTCCTCGATGGAAAGGCCATCATTGATTGTCGCCTTGAGCTCTTCGATGTCGATGTTAGTCCATTCGCGCGTGGCCATCACAAATCCTCCTGCAGTCCGGTGATGGACGGGTGCCGGACCTTGCCCGGGCTGCCGCGGCGCAGCAAAAATTACTCAGCTTTGCGGGCGATGACAGGCCGCGGTCAGTCGACGAGTCTTCTCAGAAGCAAGGTCCTCAGAAGCAAGCGAAATTTTTTGGCCAACAGGAACCCGCGTTGCACATAACGGTTTGCTTCGAAGCAGGCGCTCGGGCCGAAGAATGGCGCGACCGCTCGTCGCAACAGACCGAGGAACGGCGATGGCAAACAAATCCCAAGGCGAAGGCGCCGCGGACGTCCGAGAGGAATTGAAGGGTGCGGCCGGCGGCGTCAAGGAAGGGATCGTTGATGCGGCGGATGAGGCCAAGTCCGAAGGCGTCGATCAATTATCGGGAGTGGGTCGTGCGGTGCACGGCGCGGCTGACGAATTAGGTCGGGAACTGCCGCAGGCGGCGGGTTACATCCACGCCATGGCCGACAAATTGGAAGGCGCATCGTCGGCGTTGCGCGAGCGCAGCGTCGAGGATCTGGTCTCCAGCTTCAACAGTTTCGCGCGGCGGCAACCCGCGGCCGCCTTCGCAGGCTCAGTCCTTGCTGGGTTCGCTCTGTCTCGCTTCCTGAAGAGTTCCGCGCCGCGCCCTGAAGACCGCCGTTAGCAGGCAGGAGGAGGCCATGGATCATCGCCGCTATGAACGTTCCATTCCCGAAATCGTCGGAGACCTGTTGACCCAATTCCCGACGCTGGCGCGGAAGGAAAGCCAACTCGCGCGCGCCGAAATCTCGGAGAAGATCACACAGTTAGCCTTTGGCCTCGCGTTCATTGTGGGCGGCGCCGTGCTGCTCACTCCAGCCTTGGTCGTGCTCCTTCAGGCCGCCGTCGGAGCGCTGGAGAAGGCCCACTTCCAACCGACCGTAGCGGCGCTGATCGTCGGCGGCGCGGCCCTTCTGATCGGCATTATCCTGCTGCTGGTCGGCATCAACCGAATGAAGGCCGAGAATCTGGTTCCGAACAAGACGATCCATCAGATCCAAGAAGATGCGTCCGTGGCGAAGCAACAATTGAGGTCAGGCCATGAGCACCAGCGAGCAGCTTGAACGCGAAACCGAGGAAGAGCGAGCGCGGATCGCAGAGACTCTCGATGAACTTCGCGCCCGGATGACGCCGGGCCATGTCATCGATCGTTTAGTCGATTATGCAACCGACACCAGCGGCGGCATGTTTTTCCGCAATCTTCGTCAGCAGGCCGTCGAAAATCCTGTCCCAGTTGCGCTAATGGGCGCCGGACTCGCCTGGCTCGCGATGGCCGGCCGACGACACGACTCCGCCTACCGAACAAAGGCTGAAAATATTGCATCTAGAACGAGGGACAAAGTCGCAGCCACAAGGGATGACGTGGCGGGCGGCACTAGATATGCGGCCGACACTGTTTCGGACACGGCTTCCAAGTGGAGCGATCAAGCTAGGTCGACGGCCGCCGACCTGGATGAGCGCGGACGAAGCAAGGCTTCAAACCTGCAGGATACCGCGCGCGAAACGGCCGTTTCAATGCGGGATACTGCTTCGTCTACCTATGCTGCCGCCTCCGAGCTTGCGGACGACGCAAGCTCGGAGGTGCAGGGCGCCGCGCGATCCGCTGTGGATTCCGTCGCCCAGACCGCATCGACAACGTATGATGTGGCTGCCGACCAGGCACGTCGAGCCGGCGACGAGCTGCAAAAGTCCGCATCCGATATGCGCGAGAAGTTCGCGGCGAGCGGCCGCAGCATCGTGGATTTTGTCTACGAACAGCCCTTGGTGCTGGTTGGGCTCGGCTTGGCCATAGGGGCAGCTATCGGTGCGGCGTCGCCCTCCGCCGAAGCCGAAGACGAGTTTATGGGCGAAAGCAGCGATGCGGTGAAGGGTAGGACGACCGATCTAGCCAAGGAACAACTGGAAAAAGGCCAATCAGTCGCCGAGCGGGCCTGGCAGAGCGCAACGCACGAGGCCGAAAAGCAGGGGTTGGTCTCCACTTCCAGCGAGAGCGACGGTAAGCCGTCGCACATGGACTCAAGCATGAAACACCGCTGGTGCCTTCGGCTGAGACTTCGCCCAGCCGGGAGGACCAGCACAGCGAGCATTGATCGATGGTCGAGCGGAGCGTCGGCAGCGACACAAACCAATCCGCGGAAGCGTTCTGGATCACGGCGCTTACGACCATCCTGCTGTTCGTCGGGTTCAAACCGGAGCGGTTTTCAGAAAGGGACTACTCACATAGCGCGAGAACCGGTCGCCGCAACGTGCCGCATCGTCGGGTCGATCCCGGCCGGGGCCGGCTTGCGAATAGGCCTTCCGACATTCCGCCCGCGGGGTGGAAAGACGTCCTTTGGAGGGTATATCAAAATATCGGAAGCGATCGGGTCATTGCGCTGGCCGCCGGTGTGACCTTTTACTCGATCCTTGCCCTGTTCCCCGCAGTAGCTGCTCTTGTGTCGCTGTATGGATTGTTCGCAGATTCCAGCGCCATCGCCGCCCATCTCGACGGTCTTTCGGGGATTTTGCCGCAAGGCGCACTTGACGTGCTCAGAGAGGAGATGAACCGTATCGCATCGCAGGGGAGCAACACGCTGGGGATGACTTTCATTGTCGGTTTGGCCACCGCGCTCTGGAGCGCAAATGCCGGGATCAAATCGCTTTTCGACACATTGAACCTCGTCAACAAGGAGCCGGAGAGGCGAGGACTCATCAAGCTGAATGCAGTTTCACTCGCATTCACCCTGGCGGCGATCGTCTTCGTGTTGCTGGCGCTGGGCGCGATGGTGGTGCTTCCAATCGTCCTGGATTATTTGGGGATTGCCACTGCAGCCGAGCTGGCGACCAAAATTCTGCGCTGGCCCACGCTGCTGGTTGTGGTGATGTTTGGCCTCTCCCTCATTTATCGGTACGGCCCCAGCCGGGCCAAACCGAAGTGGCGGTGGATCACTTGGGGCAGCGCGTTTGCTGCGGTCGGATGGCTCGCCGTTTCCCTCCTCTTTTCGTGGTACGCCGCCAACTTCGGAAGCTACAACAAAACCTATGGTTCGCTCGGTGCGGTGATCGGCTTCATGATCTGGATTTGGCTCTCCATCATCGTCATTCTCCTCGGGGCCGAACTGAACGCCGAGAGCGAGCATCAATCGGTGCGGGATACGACGACGGGCGCCCCACAGCCGATGGGTTCTCGCGGCGCAAAAATGGCCGATACAGTCGGTGCAAAGGCTTGAAACGTCAATGAACCTTGTCGTCGAGCGATATCCGTTTTTACCTGCATCGCCCGACAACCTCGCCGTCGATGATCGCCGAACCGGCGGCTATGTGCCAAGCATCGTCGGCAATCTTGCGGAAGCGCTTGGTCCAATCGTTGCCGCGCCGGGTGAATACCTTGACGGCGTCGTTGGTGAGATGGACCTGCACGCGGTAGCCGTCGAACTTGATCTCGTGTATCCATCGCTTGCCGGACGGCACCTTCTCGATCGGGCTTGCCAGCGTCGGTTCGGTGAATCCGGGAAGGGGCGCCTTGACGCCGATCGCCGCCGGCTCCTTCGGCTGGAAGGCCACGAACCAAACTCCACGCCACAGAACCGGGCAGGTACCTCGGGTTTAGATCGACGGCTAGGATTGCTACCGGCTCAGCGCCGGACAGCCGCGGCCAAGAACTCCTGCACCGAGACCGGCACTTCGTCGAACTCGGCAAAGCGCCGACATAGCTCGTCGGCGATATCCGTCACATCGCGACCAGCCCTCCGCGGTATTGAAGGCGACGATGCGCGCGGGGCGGCTATAAGTCGTCCGTGAGGTCGCGCATGGGCGTTTCGCGAGTGGGCATCCTCTCTTCGTTGGTCTCGCGCCACGCGCGGCCAAGCCGTCTGCCAAAGTCGTCCGGCACCAGGTACCGCGGTATGAACCGAGGTGATGGGTTCGCTCTCTCCAACCCATCCTACGAGCTGTCTATTACTTCGGCTTGGAATCCGGCGGGCAGTCCGGGTTGACTTTCAGCGGCTTGTCGCCGCTCTGCACGGTTGGCGCCGCCGAATTTGCGCCGCCGGCGTCGGGCAGCACTGCGCTCTTTCCGACGGCCATTGAATTCGCAGTCTTTTCCTCGCCGCTTCCGGTTGTCGCAGCCGGTGACTTCGTGCAAGCCGTCTCCGGCTTTTCGCCCGATGCCGCAGTGGATTGGGCGACTGCGGTGGCCACACTAAATATGCTTGCGAGAATTGCAGCCGCGATGCGCATCATTTTCATCTCCAATGGCGTGTCCCGTTCGGCGTGCCACGGCAGGATGGGCGGCGAGTGACGCGTACGCCACTCCACATGGTGGCTCCAGCCTCGGGCGTCGACATGACGGCGCAAAGAGCTGGAGCCGGTGACGTCCGTAGTCGGACGTCGCCCGATTCTTACGCCGATCGGCTTTGATCGTTCCTATCTTTTGGCGAGTCTCGACGGCAAGCGGATCGGCGGCTGGAACACCCGACATGATAGCGCGTTGCCGCTCTCAACGGGAAATATCGAAGAATGGCAAAAAGCAACGGAGGGCCGCGGGCGCAAACAGGGCCGGCCGCGGGTTGCTGGCGGGCAGGATTACGAGGTGAGCTATACCGCGAAAAAAGACCAAGCGGTCTGCGGCCTCGGTGAAGAAGGCGATTAAGAAGGTCGGCAGTAGCCGAAAGCGGGTCGAGCGGCGGCTCGGACGCGAGGGATAGGAACGATCTGCGGCCGTGCGGATTAAAAAGGCGTCGCATCTTACCCCCGGTGCGACGATCCCGACAGAAGCAAAGGGTCTCAGCATCGCGCTGGGCCCTTTTCGCATCAGGCGAACAGCTCCGCGCCGGCAGGAGTAAGCTTCACGAAGATCCCGGATTCGTGCATCACGAGCCAGCCGCGCGACATCGCGAAGTCACGCCGCAGAGGTGCCTAACGAAGATCGGGAATGCCCGATATTGATCTATGCATTGGCTTGCATCAAAAATCTCACCGCCCAGAACGGCAAGAGCGGCTGACAATAGCCGCTCTTTTTCAAAGTCGAACTTGTACGCCCCGGGGTTAGGCGGTGCGCCGGACCTCTTCCACACTTTGTTTGATCTGCTTTCCGGTTTCGTCGGCCATTTTGAGCGACATGTCGGCTATTCGACGGCTGCTCTCCAGAGCGGTTTCCACGGTCTCCCGCACCATGTCACTTTGTACGGCTGCAAAGTCCTGAGGAGTTCGGCAGGTCCACAAGTCGTTCATGTGGTCCATGTTCTTCTCGACTTGATGCCGAACCATCTGGAAGTACTCTCGAGACATTCCACCCATCACTTTGGCAGCAGCGGTACCACTGTAAAGCAGCGTTTGCGCGTTGCGGGCCGACCGTTCCGTTGCCTGTTCCGTTGCCTGTACCCCTTCTCCTGACAAGCCGAGCGTGCGACCAAATTGCTCGGTGGACCGTCCCATGACCGAGGTCGCCGCTTCCAGGCCGAAGCGCCATGCGTTCTGTAACGTCTCGACGTTTTGCTTGAGCAGGTTCGCACTTGCTCGAGCCACTTCCTGCCCGGATTCAGCCACAGCTTGCCCGACACGCGCCGTCTGATCAGCTGCAGCTTGTCCGATACGGGTGGTCTGCTCAGCAGCCCTCTCGCCGGCGCGGCGGGCTGCGTCTTCCATGCCTTGCGTAGATTTGTCCTCCTGGCGTGGGCTTGCCATCTTGTTCTCCGATGATTGCAGGTTGATGACTCGCCCCAGTCCCTTGCCGAGCAACGCGATCTGGGTACGACCGTTCCAAAGCTTGCCAGTCTTTTCCACGATCTCCATTGTCGCTTAGGAACGACAGCAAGATGTGGAGGTTGATGCGCTCATTGGCTCTTACTCGGCCGCAATTCGGCTGGCTACGTGCGTGGCGAGGCTCCGCGAATGTCCACTGGTGAAACCGTTTTCGTCGCTGTTGTTGTCTTCCTCCTTCTTCTGGTCATTGGGAACATCGTGTTCTCGTTGATGGCTGAACGGAAGAACCCGCCCATCGGCAACTTCATCGAGTGTGAGGGGTGCGTCTCCAGTTCCTCGAGCGTGGTGATCGCGCAGCTCCGTGCGTGGTGCTGTTCCATGGCAACGGCTCGATGATTCAGGATTTCATCATCAGCGGACTCGTGGACCGGCTTGCACGCCGCAACCGGGTTGTATGCTTCGATCGGCCAGGCTTCGGATATAGTCAACGGCCCCGCGCACGCATCTGGACTGCAACATCCCAGGCGGCGCTGTTCGTGAAGGCTTTTGAGCAACTCGGTTTGCGCGATCCTGTCGTGCTCGGCCACTCATGGGGTGCGCTAGTCGCTGTGGCGATCGGATTGCAAAGTAACTATCCGATCCGTGGCCTTGTGCTTGCTTCCGGTTACTACTTTCCGACATGGCGGTTGGACTTTTGGATGGTGTCAGGTCCAGCAATACCGGTCTTGGGTGATATGGTTCGCTACACGGTAGCGCCAATTATCTCCTGGGCCATTCTGCCGGCATTGTTGCGCAAGCTTTTTGCGCCCCGCTCTGTCCCGGGGAACTTCAAGGATGGCTTTCCTATCTCCCTAATGGTCAGGCCAAAACAGTTGAGGGCGGCCGCGGAGGAAAGTGCGTTTCTCATTCCGGAAGCGGCGCGGCTGCAGTCTCGCTATTCAAGCATTCGGTGCCCGATCCATATTTTCCACGGAACAGGGGACCAGCTTATCGAACCCGAACAGGCCGGACGTCTACATGAAGTACTCAGCCGGTCCGACCTGCACCTCGTGAATGATGCGGGGCACATGGTGACTTATGCCGACGGTGGCACCATTGCGCAGGCGATCGATAGCCTGAATGGTTGCCTCGAGCAGCCGTTGCGGATCATCTCGTCGCGCAATGAGGACGGCAGCAAGTAGGGCGAGCTGAGAGCGAGATCGTCCGCGTCTGCAAAATATTCAGGCTGATCTACTCAGAAGGTGCCGGCCGGCCGGCGAGGCGCTTCGCTTTCGCCAAGCATATTGCAGGAAGGGCAGGGCGCTGCCGGGCTGCCGCAGCCGCATGCAGAGCGGTCCCGATGGCTTTCACAGACCCAACCAGAATCCCCGCAGCGGTAACATTTCATCAAACGACGCTTCACGTATGATCATGCAATATCGGCCCGACGGTGGGCTGAGGAGTCTACCGTCGGGCCTCACCGCGCTGGCGATGCATGCCGGACCAACGCGACTTCCCACCGATGTCGGTGCAGTCATTGCGTGCCAAGCGATGAACGCGCCTTAGCCATACAAAAGTACAGTGCGATTAACTTTTGTTGTAGCAGAGGCGGCCGCCCAATGCCGAAGGAATCGGAACAAAAGTGGAGAGGTCCGATTGGTCTCGAACCGAAATGGGTGGCAGCATGAAGTCGCGTCTTATTACCCTTGTTGTCAGTATGGTTCCGGTGATTGGCGCTGCGGATACCATTCAGTGGCGGAGATACGTGATCCCGAACACGGGAGCTAATGTCGATATCCCCGTGTCCATCTTCACCGAGGACGCAGGCTCACCGGAGGATGGAATAGGGTGGCGCCTTTTTACACAAGACCGCCGAGCAGATCTTACGCTGCAGTCAGTTCCAAACCCCGGCAACGACTCGCCTGCTAAATTTCTGCAGAAGAGGCGACCGCCTGCTGGCATTCAATACAAGCGAGTGACGCCACGTTTCTTCGCTGTGTCCAGCATTCGAAACGGCCGAACCTGGTACAATCGCTGCAACCGCGCCCACGGATACATGCATTGCGTGTTGATCAATTACCCGGCGGCGGAGGATCGACAGTGGGACGCGGTCGTCACCCGGATCAGCCTATCCTTGGCTCAGTAACTGTCGTTCACAATAAGCGCCCGAGCCGAACCCGGAAACCAAGAAAAAGACGTGGTCTGGTTCGCGCTCCACGATGGAAGAGCGCCTGCTACAGTTTGCCGAGCGTGCCTGCTCCGCCGCGCTTCTAATCACGCCGGGGCGCGAACGGGATGAGTTGCTAAAAAAGCCAGCCAGGCGAGTCGCTGGCTAGCGCCAAACGCGACCCACAGCAATTTCGCGATCGACCTACCAAGCCTAGGCGAATAAGTCCGCGCCGCGTTGCGTGAGCTCTACAAAGCTGCCGCTCTCGTCCAGCCAGCCTAGCGAAATCGCGCGATCGAAGCCCGCCCGATATTCCGCCGGCGTCCCTTTGTCGCCGAAACAGGAACGGGGCGTTTTTGGCAAATTCGCCAACCGTTATCTCGGCGGCGAACTCAACAACATGTTCAGCTAGTCACAAAAAACAGCGGGCCGATAGGCCCGCTGCAAGTCGTTTCGGACGATCGACCGTTACTGTTTGCTGCGATCGACTTCCGTACCTGTGGGGTTCGGAGACGGCGGCGTCGGACGGTTGGTCGTCGCCGCGCCCGTGGTCGTGCCGGGCTCGGTGTTGGCGCGCGGCGTTACCTCACGCATGCCCGAAGGCGCCGCAGGGTTGGCCGGCTGGGTCTGCTGCGCGGTCTGGCTGGGCGGCGTGGTGCCCGCCTGGTCCACGGTGGTGTTATTCAGGCCATAGAACACGACACCCAGCACAACTGCGATGGCGACGGCGTACATTGCGACTTTGGCGCCGCTGGCGGGACCTTCAGCGAGCTGGGGGTCGGCTTGCAGCTCATTGTCGCGACGCCGCATTTCGTCTTCACTCCGGCCCGCAACATGGGGATCGTTCGGATTGGGTTGGTATGCCATGAATTCGTTCCTCCGGTAGCGCCCCAGCTAAGCAAATACACAATGGCCGGCGCTCGCAGATGTTCCGGCCAACGTTGCGACCGGGTGCGGGCATCGCAGGGACGCCGTTGGGATCGGCTGGATCAGTTCGATTACAGTCCGGGCAGTGATGCACCGGCACCGCCGCAATTGCATGCCCTTTCACCAAGGAAGGGCCGATCGAGGTGATTTCAGGATTGTCCAGCTGTGCGCTTCCTTGGTCCGCTGTGCGATCCTGTTGCGCTCCTTCGGCGACGGCGATGTGAATTGGCAGCATAAATGGATCCACATCGGTGACGATGAAGGCACCCGCTGCACCATGAGGCCGCTGATGAAATTGCGCGCGCAGGAGAATCAAAGAACCCCGGCGGATCGATTCCGCTCGTCAGCGAAACCAAGCCACGCAAGCGGGAGTGCGACGGCACATAGAAGGGCCATCGGAAGAAAGGCCGCTCCTCCAAACTTGGCGTAGAGAACCCCCGACAACAGGGTCAGCACGGCAGTCAAGCAACCTGAGCCAAACGCGTAAATGGATTGGCCGGTTCCTGCCAGACGAGCTGGTACCAGCGTCTGCATCATGCACATCGAGGCGAGATGAAGCAGGGCAAAGGTAAAGCCGTGCAGCGGCTGGATAATTGAAAGCGCCAAAACGGAGGTCGTCACGCCGGCGACGGACCACCGCACAATGCCGGCCGCGGCGGCCAGGACGGCCGCGCCACGGGCACCGAGCCGGTCGAGCAGAGCTGGGCCGATCAGAAAGAACACGATAACTTCCGCAGCCACGGCTTCCGACCAGAGGATGCTTATGGTCCAAGGCTCGATCCCGGCAGCACTCCACCAAATGACGGCGAACGCGTCGTGCATCGCATGGCTGCCATAGACGGAGGATGTAACCATTATCATCATCCGAAAGCGGGAGATGCGAAGAAGCTCATTAAGCTCGCGGATCACAGAAGTTCTGCCGATGAGCGGCGAAGAGCAAGCAACGACACGAGGTAACAATGCGGTTAATCCGGCCGCTGCGACAAGCAGGGACAAATTCATCCAGATGATAGGCGTAATATCGGTTCGGCTGATGAGCTGCCCGGCCGTCAGTGTGCCAAATATGAAGGCCAATGATGCCGAGCCCCGTATCCAGCCGTACTCAAATTCCTTCCCGGCCAACCGCGGTCTTGCCGCGTTGACCGATAATGCGTCAGCCAGAGAAGCCGTGGGAGCAAGAGAAGCGGCCTGGAGCACAGCTATGAAAAGCAGCAACGCGAACGAGTGCACCCACAATAAAGCGGCGGCCGATGCGGCGGCCAATGCAGTACAAACTGCGAGAGCAAAGCGCAACAAATCTGCTCGATCTGCAAGCATCCCAACTGTTGGTCCGGCCAGAAGACGCGTTACCATCGCGGCAGCGAGCACAATGCCGATCTCCTGTGGGCTTAGGCCTCTTGTTTCGAAAAATCTTGGCCAAAACGGCGACGCTACGCCGAAAGCGGCGTACAACGCGGCATAAAGAAGGATGTAGGCGACCGGTGCACTAATGCGCACGGCCTGAAGGCCTGAAAAAGAGTTTCGGTAGTCGGATGTATGTGTCGGTCGAAGCGAGCAAACTGACTTTCCCCAAAGGTGCCGTTCTGTTCAGCCTTGAAGGGCTGACGACCCAACGCAAGGCGAAGCCCTCAAGGGACCCCGCTTCGCGCGAAGGAGTCAGTCGACTTCCTGAACGACGGTCCGGCTACCCGGTTCAACCAGCATGACGCGGTCACCCGAATACACGTAGCGATACTTGGTGAGAGACGGACCCCAGTCAGCGGGCACCGATTCCAGTTCGACGTCGGCCGGCACGCGACCGCCGACCACGATCGTCTCCTTCGTGGTCATGGGCCGGATCTTGTGTTCGGTGACGTAGCTTTTGATCTTGGTGCGGTACTGCGGCTCGATCTGGACGGCTGCTCCGGCCGTGCCGGTCGTGGTCGTAACCGCCGTCTGAGCGAAGGCTGCAGTCGCCAGCAGCGAGGCCGCCGCCGAAATCAGCACCAATTTCTTCATTTGTCCCTCCTTGTCCGCACCATGCGGTTGACTCCAATGCCTGCGGCACCGGCTGGTTCCTCAACCCGGGAAGAATCGGCAACTTGCGGGTGGTTCGACAGAGCTAATCGCGGCTGTGTTAGCCCAACGCGACCTGCGAGCAACCCCAGATTTTATCGGGCCGGCAATCTGCAAAAGTTCAACTTCGGACACGCGACGGAACTGCTTGTAATATTGTAGCCCCACCATCAAATAGGCCGCAGGCATTCGAGCACTACGGCCGGGCCGGGCAAATTGATTGTCGACTAACATCTACTTGTAGCCTGGGGTGACCTTGGGATTCCAGAATGCCGATTGATAAGCGCGCGCGGAAACTACTTTCGGCGTGGTTTTCTCTTTTGCTTCGACCCGAATTGAGTCTGCTCAACCGCTTCGCATTTGCCGCAACACGTTTTCGGTATCGATGGACTATTCTATCGCCGAAGCGCCGGTCATTAGACTGGCCGTAGCTTCAAGACCAGCATCCATCTTTTCACGGACCATTAGTTCAGCTTCGCGCCGGGCACCGTTACCGCCCCGCATCAGTTTCATCATCCGCAGCGCGACAACGCCATTTGCCTCGGCGGCTATGGTTCCGCTAGGACGTTTTTACACAACCAAGAACCAAGGCAGACGCGCTCAATAGCGCACCAAACAGCCCTTTAAGCCCAACCCGTCGGACTCCGCGCTTCAGCCGCGTTACCTGAAAGCGTGAGGCCCGCGCTCAGGGACAACGTCTCCACCGAACCGTAGCGAAGGCTTGTTCTCGCTCAGAAGCTGGCTTCCTCGCTCGAGGAACTAATTCGGGCGCGACCACGCAACTATCGGCGGCCGTTCAACTGCGGCGATTCGGCAGGCGCGAGCGGAAACGAAATCGTGATCTTGGCCGTTGTCTGGTGTGGCGCGTCCTTGCCACGTTGAAACCACGAACCGGCAAAACCCCATGCACCACAGTTCCGACTTGCAGGATGGTTCTGGAGAGATTGTGCGGCATGCGGCCGACGCGCCCGCCAGCGACGCCGATTCGGAACAGCGCCGGCCGGCGGAGGTTTCCGAACGTACCGGGTCCGAGGGGCCCCCGTCCCCCGAGGCCGCCGGCGCGCGGCAGGACCAAGCGGGAAGCTTACGCAGCGCGACGGCTGGGCAGGTCTTGTTCAGTGCCATTAAGTCGGACCTGATGACGTTTGGGCAATATCTCACGCAATTGCGGCGCGCAGCCCTGGCGAAGTGGTGGCGGAAAGCGGACCAGTGCGGAAAGCGCACAGCCATGAAAGGCAAGGGGGAAGTGGGGCGCCGCGCTGTCGCCATCGTGGCGTTCATCCAGGGCATGGTCATGGCGACGCTGGGTGTGGCCATCGTGATCACCGGTGGCATCCTGTGGGCGCTGTACGGCGCGCCGTCCGCTGACACGCCGGCGCGCTTCGACCGGCATTCCCTTTTGCTGAAAGCGGCGGACGACCGCCCGCTCGGACGCGCTGGACCTCTCGCCGACGCAGCTGCCCGCAACGCCTTCCCGGACCTGCTCGTCAAGGCGGTGCTGAGCATCGAAGATCGCCGCTTCTACCAGCATGTCGGGATCGATCCCCTCGCAATTCTGCGCGCAGCGACGGTGAACCGCGATTCCGGCGGGGTTGTCCAGGGCGGGAGCACAATCACCCAGCAGCTCGTGAGGCTGCGCGGTCTGGTCGGGCGCGAACAGTCAATGAACCGCAAACTGCGCGAGGCATTCGCAGCGCTATGGCTCGACTTTCACATGGACAAGGACGCGATCCTCACCGAATACCTGAACCGCGTCTATCTTGGCGGCGGAGCCTACGGAATATTGTCCGCCGCTCGCGTGTATTTCGGCAAGAGGCTGGCCGCGCTTTCCTTAGCTGAAGCCGCCATGCTCGCCGGTCTGATTCAGGCGCCTTCGGCCTACAATCCAATCCGCAATCCTGAAGCCGCGCGTCAGCGGGCCGCGCAGGTGCTCGACGCCATGGTCGCAACCGGAGCCCTCGACGAAAGGACCGCCTCGGAAGCCAAAGGCACGCCGGCCGAGGCAAAGACCGCTGCTGAGTTTGCGCCCGCCACTTCCTGGTTTGGCGACTGGATCGCCAGGCACGAGTATCCAAAAGTGGCCGGCAAAGATGCGCTCACCGTCACAGTGCGAACGACGCTGGTGCCCGAACTGCAACAAACGGCGGAACGGATCATCGCAGACACGCTAAAAATGCCGCGGGGCGGTGAGCCATCACAGGCCGCGCTTGTCGCCATGCGGCCCGATGGTGCCGTTGTCGCCATGGTTGGCGGGCGCGATTACGATGAAAGTCAGTTCAATCGTGCCGCGGACGCCCGGCGGCAACCCGGCTCCGCGTTCAAGCTGTTCGTCTACTATGCCGCCCTGCGTAATGGGTTTTCGCTTGGCGACGTTGTCGATGCCTCGCCGCTCCGGGTCAAGCGCTGGGAGCCGCAGAATTTCGGCGGCCGCCACTACGGCAGGATGACTCTGGAGCAGGCTTTCGCGCAGTCTGTCAACACGGCGGCGGTACGGCTCGCGACCGATATTGGACTCGACAAGGTGGTTGCCGCGGCGCGGGATCTTGGCATTGACGCGCCGCTGCCCGCAGTCCCCAGTCTCGCCCTTGGCACCGCCGAGCTGACGCTCGTCGACCTTGCCGGCGCGTTTGCATCAGTGCGTGCAGGCCGACGGGTCGATCCGTTCGGAATAACGGCATTCGGCCCGGAGAACGAGGGACTACGCACTCTCGGCGCGCCCACGGGCGCTGAGTTGGCGCTTCGCGAAGAGCTGGTGACACTCCTGCGCGGCGTGGTGACGGGCGGCACCGGCCGAAGCGCTGATACCGGCGGCTTCGTTGCCGGCAAGACGGGCACCAGTCAGGATCATCGCGATGCCTGGTTCATCGGTTTCAACGAAACGCTTGTCGTTGGCGTGTGGGTCGGCAACGACGACCAGTCTCCGATGCGGGGCGTCACGGGAGGATCCTTACCGGTGCAAATCTGGAGCCGTTTTGTGGAGGCGGCAGGCGCGGTCGCGCAGAAAACCGGGCCGCGCGTTGCCACCGTGGAGGCTGCGCCGGTTACCGCACCGGAGGGGGACTCGGCTACGGAACGCCAAGGCAGCACGGATCCGCTTCAATGCGATGTCGAGATGTGCGCGAATGCCTACGACGGCTTCCGCGCGTCCGATTGCACGCACCAACCGCGCCGGGGCCCGGGGGGGGGGGGGGGGGGGGGCGAAAAGTGTGCGCGATCCCGCCGCAGTCGGCGGCGATAGCCGCCGAGACCAGGGCTCAACTTACGAGCAACCCCTCCTGCAACGTGGATGTGTGCTCCCGCCGCTACCGATCGTTCGACCAGACGGACTGCAGCTATCAGCCGTATGGCGGCGGCCCGCGCCGTTTCTGTGACGCGGAGCGATGATGACTCCACGTGGAGACATCAAGGGTCGGCGCTAACTTTCGTGCGCTATTAAGCTGTTTTCGGAGTTCGCTCGATGACTCGGCGCAACAAAAGTGGAGCGCTGAACGGTCAGCTCACATAGCCGGCAAATTGTCATGGCACCGGAAAGTCTGCGTATTATTCGTAAGGGCTACTCGTCCGCTACATTGCAAGCACGAGAGGCGGTCGAAGCCTTGGCCAACGGGGAAAGTCGTCTTCACTTTGACCTTTCGCGTGAACGCCAAGTCTTCATCCAGAAAGCGCCATGTCGCGTTTTGTGAAGGTTTAATGCCTACTGATCAAGGGCGACGTTACCGATCCGAAATCACGCGCCGTTCAGGAAACCCTGAAGGCGTTGGGCCGCCTCGACTTTCTCGCTTCCTCCTGGTGGAAGATGACCGCTGCAGCGCGCGAGGTTTCTTGCTGAAAACTCAAGGCGAAGGGGTTTGAGGTCGTGGAATGCGCGACGGCCCTGGCGCCGAGCTCGTCATTGCAACATCAGGGAGGGCTCGAATTCGCGCTGTTGTCGTCGTTCAGAATCTGGAAGCGCATGTGCTTGGCTCCGATCTGGCGGTATTCGCCTGCAAGGTGTTTCCATGAATGAATTTCGTACTGATCTCGGCAACGATCCGCCCTGCGCTGCGTTAGTAAGCGGAGTTTTCGAACCAGCGCCGCGGAATTCCGCGGGCCAGTTTTCGCATTTTCTTCACCTTGAGTCGGAGCACATTGACGCTCTGGAGGAACGCCGGATCTGCTTTCACCGAACCGGTTTGCCAAATTGCTTGAGAGAGATCCTGGCATTCTCCAGCGCCCGCGGCTCGCACGCTGCAAATGCAGGACGTCTTCCTTGACCTCCGATCGCGCCGGCATATCATGGCGTCGGTGCCAGCGGCCTGGGGGATGGGCCGGGCCGTGCGAGGATGATGGTCGTGCAGGTAAAGCGCCAATGCGTGCCGAAGCGCCTGATCGTCCAGAACGGCTTCCTCGAATAGACGTTCCTGAATTCGCGCCATAGGTTCGGCCAGAGATGAAGGGTGCCGGAGCCATCACTCAGCGAATTGTATCGTGTTCTGGCTCATGAACATCGTCTTGCAGCCGCGTGGTGCACCGCGTGGCGGCCGCCTCCATTCACGGGATACCTTGTTCCCTCGCTGTCAAAGGACGATTTGTCAGCCAGCCCGGCCCGCGCCATCGCGATGGCGACCGCCCTCGCAGGCCGCGAACCACGCCACCACGGCTCCAAGCAATATTGAAGCCGCGACCGAAAATGCCGCGATGATGGCGCTGCGCCGCGAACGGGCAATGGCGCTCTTAGCGCTGGCGATGATTGTCGACGCGGCGTTCGACGTCGGGCCAGCCAGCCCGGTAACGCCGTTCACCAGCTGCACCAGATAGGCGCGGTCCTCGGCCGCGACGCCCGCTGTGGCTGGAGGAGGTGAGAGAACACGTCCGGCTTCCGCACCGCTCCATCGCCGTCTCGGCATTGGGTGTTCGTCGCGCCGGACGGAACAGCCGGTCGAGTTCGTAACTCAACATCGGCTCCGCCGCACTGGCGGCGGGCGCGGTTTGGGTGGAAGGCGCACGCGCGAGGGTCGCGCTTCCGACAAGCACGGTCATGACGACGGCGATGGCCCAGGCAGCCAGGCCGTGGAGGCCGTCCCTGTACTCGACCTCACCGGCATCAGCGGCAGGCATGGTCGTTTGGATGCGGCCGGCAACGTAGCCGCCGAGGCCAAAACTGACCAGCGATACTAATATCAGATAGATGCCCGATAGCAGCCAAAGCGCCACCGAGGCGTCGCGCCAGGTCGGCGCGGAGGATGCCACGCCCAATCCGATGGCCGTTCCGAAGGCGATCAGAACGGCGGAAAGCGCCGTTGCGATCAACGCTCCTGCGATGGCAGGCGTCCAGCCAAGATAGCTGGGAGCTGCGATATGGCCCGGAGAGATCCGTTCCTGTTCGATCGTGGTCATGGCAATTGCTCAACGAAGCCCGAAGAAGGAAAGGATGGCGAGGATTACTACGATCAGTCCAACGAGATAGATTAGCTGGTGCATGTCCCGCTCCTGGTTATTGAATTGGCTGGAATGCGTGCCGCGCATCGTCGGCCACGCCTTCAGCGCAGTTCTTCCATGCGCTTCCTCTCAAGAGCACAATTCGGAAGAGCGAGCCCTGTTCCAACCCGGTAAGGAGGACTCCTCCGGCCGCTTGGCGGATCGGCTGGCTGAACAGGAAGATGCTTGGCGCAAGCCGCGGCATAAGCAGTTGTCAGCGCTCGACCTTCGCCAGCGGCCCGATGACCGGGGGACTGATCGGCTGGCCGCCGACACATCGACCCGTGGCACGGGCAATCCTAGCAGGTCTCAAAACTGTTCCAGTGCAGGTGGCAACCAACATGGGCAAGCCGGGCAGACCGATGTCGCAACAGTTTTTTGTGGCGCTGATCTTTTTGTGGCGCTTATCATGGAATCGCTCTGTCGCTGGGCGTCGGCGCAGGCTGCTGCCGCCGGGCAGCTGAAACAGGCCCAGACTTCTAGTCCCGCGCCGGCAAAACTGTCTCCAGAACCTGCCGGGCGGCGCCCCGCAGCATGCTTGTTCGCTCACGATCGCCCTTTGCGAGGGCCATCATAAATTCCTCGCTTGCTGGAACGTGACGTGGGGCGGCAATGGCATCACTTCCGGATCGGTCTTGACTTCGAGCACCACCGGCAGGTCACTTGCCAGCGCCTGATCCCACGCAGGTCCCACAAGCTCGGGATTGTCGACAAAGATGCCGCGCAGGCCGATCATCTCGGCAAAGCGGGAATAGGAGATGTTCGGGATGCGCTGCGAAGCCTCGAATTTGGGATCACCATTGATGATCCGCTGTTCCCAGGTCACCTGGTTGAGGTCTTCATTGTTGAACACGCAAACGATCCAGCGGTGGTCCACCCAATCCCGCCAGTACTTGGCGACGGTAATCAGTTCGGCCATGTTGTTCATCTGCATGGCGCCATCGCCGACCAGCGCGATCACCGGTCGTTCCGGAAAAGCGTATTTCGCGGCGATCGCATAGGGAACGGCAGCGCCCATGGAGGCAAGGCCACCCGACATAGACGCCTTCATATCGTCGCGAATGCGGATATCACGAGCAAACCAGTTGGCGCACGAGCCCGAGTCGCTCGTGATGACGGCGCGGTCGGGAAGGCGCGGTGACAGCTCCCAAGTGACAAGTTGCGGGTTCACCGGCGATGCAGGCTGGTGGGCGCGGTCGTCGAGGTCCTTCCACCACTGCTGGATACCATCCGCGATTCCCTTGCGCCATTCGCCGGCGGATTTTTGCTCAAGTTTGGGCAGCAGCAGCCTAAGGGTCTCTGCGGCGTCGCCGACGAGGTTCACCTCCATCGGGTAACGGATCGAGAGCATGCCGGCGTCGATATCGATCTGGACGCCGCGCGCGCTGCCTTCCTTTGGCAGGAACTCGAATAGGGAAAAGCCGAGCCCACCATCAGGAGCGTGTCGCATTCATTCATCAGCCGGTAGCTCGGCTCCGTCCCCAAAAGGCCAATTGCACCAGTCACCCAGGGCAGGTTGTCGGACAGGACGGCCTTTCCGAGCAGGGCTTTGGCGCATCCGGCTGATAGGCGGTTTGCCACCGCGGCGACCTCATTGGCCGCGCCCAGTGCGCCGGCGCCAACCAGCATGGCGACCTTGCTTCCAGCATTGAGCACAGCAGCCGCACGCTCCAGGTCGGCGGGTTGCGGCACGATCTTGGGCGCGCTGTAGCCCGTTCCGGATCGCAGGGTGCCGTGGGCGTTCGGTGGATCTTCGTAAGCCTCATCCTGCAAGTCGTTCGGGAGCCAATGGCAGTGACGGTCCGGTGCGATAGCGCGATGCGGACGGCCCGGTCGACGAGATGCCTGACTTGCGACGGCGCGGAGGCCTGCACCACATAGGCGCTCGCCACGTCCTTCAGCATGGAGACGAGATCGAGCTCCTGCTGGTACTGGCCGCCGAGCGCGTTGCGGGACTGCTGCCCGACGATGGCCAGCACTGGCTGGTGATCGAGCAAGGCGTCGTAAAGTCCCGTCGTGAGATGCGACGCGCCGGGTCCCGAAGTTGCAATGCAGACGCCGAGTTCGCCGGAGAACTTGGCGTAGGCCGAAGCCATGAAGGCCGCCATTTCCTCGTGGCGGGCCTGGATGAATTGCAGCTTGCCGTCGGCGCGATTTAGCGCGCCGAACACGCCGTTGATCCCATCGCCAGGATAGCCGAATACGAGGCGCACGCCCCAGTCGTGCAACCTCTGCACAAGGAAATCACCAACCGTCTGGGGCATGGCGCGCCTCCGGCAGTTCTAAGCGGGCATTGGGGGCCGCAAGCTTTGCGGCCCCCGCGTCGCGGGTTACTTCTTGCCTTCGCCGACCGTCGGGACCAGCTTCTTATCGAGGTCCTGCGCCATTTCCAGGTGATGCTTGAGCGCGGGCAGAGTCTTGCCGGTCCAGTCCTTCAGGTCGGCATTGTCGCCGCCCTTGGCATAGCGATCGAACAGGTCGACGGCGTCCTTGTGGGCGCTGACCTGCATCGAGTTGAACTCGGAGCTGAAGTCGTTGTCGCCAGCGCCTTTGAGCTTGTCGATCTTGCTCTGGCGCGAGCTGTCAAGGGCCGTGGGCAATTCGGCCTTCACCTTGCCGCTGGACACCAGGCCCTTCAACTCCGTGCTGGTCTTGGTGTGATCCGTCACCATCTGGGAGGCGAAAGTCTTTTCCGCCGCGTTGCCTTTCAACTGGGCGAGCTTGCTGGCCTCGATCTCGAACATGTCCGAAAGCGCGACCTCCTTAACGAAATCCGCGGTCGAGGGCTTACGCCAAGCATGGAATTGACGCCGGTCTTCTCGCCAACCGATTGGGCAAACGCCGGCGCCGCCACCAATATGCATGCGCTTGCTATCATTGTACGTCTCATGAGAGGCTCCATCAGCTGGCGGCCTTGCGGTTGACGCCTTTTCGCAGGGCCACCGTATTGAGCTTGGTATTGGCCGCCTTCTCCTCGTTGAGATTGGTGGTGAGGAAGCGAACGATATCGTCGTGGCCGAGCTCTTCGGCCCAGGCGATCAAGGTGCCGTAGCGCGCGATCTCATAGTGCTCGACGGCTTGTGCGCTGGCGATGATCGCGGCGTCCAACACGGACTTGTCCTCGATTTCGCCCGCCGTGTTGCCGGCCTCACTAATTAGGCCATCGATCGCCGGACAGTCGGTGGATTGCGGAGTCGTGCCGAGCTTCTTGAAGACCTGGTCGAGGCGCTCGATCTGCCTGTTGGTTTCCTCGAGATGGTTCTTGAGGCCTTGCGCCAGATCGCGGTTGGTCGCTTGGTCGATCATCTTTGGCAGCGCCTCGGTGATCTCTTGTTCGGCATAGTAGATATCGTGCAGGCCGCGCAGCAGCAGATCATCCATGCTCCGGATGTCTTTAGAAAAAAGAGTCCCATATCCTCCTCCAATGGAATTACGGTGGTGATGCTGATCAACTGCGGGGAGGAAGGGTGGTTCCTGCGGCGGGCGCGGTCCACCTCGCGGTCAGGCTAATGGGCTAATGGAACAAGCGCTCCATTGTGACGATTGATCTGAGGGATTTGGGGTAGATCGCGAATACACAGGAGAGAGGTAAGCACAGCCTTCGTGAAGGAGGGCGGAGGAGCCAGACACCCCTCGGCCCATCTCCAGGCATCCGAATGTCGATAACGTATTTGCCCTCGCCGATGCAACCGCCGTGCGATGAAGAAGGTGATCCACAAACCGTTCCAGCCCGACGCGAAGGAGGTCAGTTCGAAGGCTTGAACTGATTCATCTTTGGATTTGGAGCATCTGGAAAAGCCCGTAGGGCGAGCCCTGAGAACTTCGCGCCACGACGGGTAACCGAACGTCAGGGAGCGCCGCGGATTCACCAGCGGCGCTCTGTGGCGGCGCAGGATCATTTGCCGGGGCAGTGTCGGCGCTGGTTGAGCGGGCGAGGGCATATATCGGTCGCACTGGCCCTTCGCTGGGCCTGCCGACTCGGTTGTGGTGCTCGGACTTCGCCAACATGATCACGGGCGGCGGTACCGCCTCGCGAGTGGCGAAGTCCTGGCTATTAAAGCCGCCGGATGTCGCCGCAGGTCGGGACGATGGTGGTGACAAGACGCCGATCGATCGTGATTTCAGGGAACCACGGCCGAGTGGCCAGGTACGTCCAGAGAACCCTGCTTGCAGGAATGCGTCGACGGCTCGGCTTGGACCGAGGGATAGCTGCGCGGTCGGCTGCCCGCATGCAACGACGAACGGTTTGGGACAAGGCGTCCCCGATTACTCGAAGCGCTGCGCCGTTCAAGTCTTGCGTGTCTTGCACGGCTTTGCAGGGTAACCCAAGATGGAAGCGCGCTAAAATCGGCAAAAGGACCTCGCCTGCCTCCGGACGTCCGGATCAGTGCAGGGCTAACCTCTGAGCGTTTGACTTATCCGCGTGACTACGCTGTCCCACTGCCGCTTTTCCGCGGCGGGATAATTGATCAGCACGCAGTTCATGGCGCCATTCGCCCGGTTGCAGCGGTTGTACCAGATATGGTCATTGTGAATGCTGGACACGACGAAGAAATCCGGCGTCACCCGCTTGTAGATGATGCCGGCCGGCGGGTTTTTCTTCGCCAGGAATGTGGCGGGCGAATCGTTGTCGGGATTAGGCACGGACTGCACCGTCAGGTCGGCCCGGTTATCGTCGGTGAAAAAGCGCTGCCCCGTGCCTTCTTTCGGCGGTCCTGCATCCTTCGTGAATATCGTAACCGGCATCTCGACGCTAGTCCGGGTGCCTGGGATCATGTATCGCCGCCACTCCGTGGCTCCAGGATACGCAAGCGTCGGAATGAAGATCAACCCGAGGGCGGCAGACAGGCGGCGCGCGCGCATGAAACGAATCTCCGGTTCGATTCACTCCGAATCAATCGCGATGATCGACGTTCGTTCCAACAGCAGCAGCGCATTGTAGCCGGCTGCGTCCGTAAAAAGTTGAGCCGGATGCCTTCTCTGACACGGGCGGTAAGAACCGCGTCTGATTGGTATTTGTTCTGACGAGTCGCTGCTCTCTTCAAGTTGAACCGTCTGGTCAAACGACGGCGGTGGCGAGCCATGCTCTGACGGGTAAACCCGTTTCGGCACCGCGAAGATGATGATCGACGTCATCCGCGACTGCTTCACTGGCCTCCTGAAGCAACAGCCGTCTGTCCAGTAATGCTCTCGATCGCAGCGGGTAGGGATGAAGTCACAGCCAAAGTCAATGCAGAGACGGTGGAGACAAAAGATGCGATGGATGGCGTTTGTCGCCTCCGATGATGCTGTTGCTGACAGCTTGCGAGCCAGGAAATTCTGAAGTCGTCATCCAAACAATCTGCCCGCGGATCAATGAATACAATGTCAAGATGCTAGAACGCGCATTTGGCTGAGTACAACGCCCTTCCGCGCGCGTCAGCCCTCCGGCTGTTCATCGGCGACTACAAGTATCTGCGAGATCAGATCAGAGGCAGCCGGGCCAAAGGTCAACCTACAAAGCAATAGGCGGCCCGCCGCGGTGATGGAACGCCGCGACGGACCTAACCCACGATGGACGCGAGGCCATCACAGGCTGGGAACTGCTGCAACCGTCCTGGACGCTCATAGAGCGTGTTCCCGGTTCGTCGGTGCCGCCGCGTATCGACCGCGATTCCATCGAAAATTCGGTCGGACAGCCTGGCTGATCGGCTATTTCTCGCAAGGAACCACTTCATAGTGCGGTCGTTTCCTTGCATTCCTCACTTCGGTGGGGAGAACCTTGAGCAGGAGGTTCAGATGATCATTCGCACAACGACTGCAGTCGCATTCACCGCTATCATCACATCGCCGGCGTTTGCTGATTGCAACCAAGAACTGAAATTACTGGAACAGAAGGTCGTTTCGGCGGAGACGGGCGCGAGCACGAGCGAAACCGGAATGGCGGCGACCAAGCACCAAGAGGAGCTTGTAAAGGGCAAACAAAAGAGCGGTGCGGCGGAAACCACCGGAACAACGGCGCGTGCTGTGGAGCCTGCTTCACCTCATCAGGAACAAGTCACCGGCAGAGTTAGCGCCCAGGGGTGGCGAGCATGCCACCCAAATGATCGTCGAAGCCCGCAAGATGTCCGAGGCCGGCGACGAACAGGGGTGCATGAAGAAGGCAGCAGAACTGAAAGACATGCTGGGAGCTAAGTAAGCGTCAATCGCACCAAATTTGACCCTCAGCCAACGCGAAGGTGACGAACGTCCCGGGTTCGTGCACACAAGCCAGCCGCGCTCGATCGCGAACTTCATGCCGGCGCCCATATTCCGTCGGGCTGCCGCCGTCGCTGAATAGGAACAGGCCGTTGATCTTTTCGATATGGATGCGCCCCTGAAGCTCGACCTAGTTGACGATACGAGGATCCGGCGGCTTTTTCAGGATTAGGGCAGGGGCGGTCATTAGTGAGCTTCATGCGGCGGCCTTGTCTGTCCGTGTTGACGCCAGGCAACGATTTTGAGTGCATCGTCCGGCAAGGGCCGCTCAACCGCGGGATCGGCGAACCACTCAATCACTTCCGCCCGCCGCCAGCTACGATGCTTCTTAGCGGAGGCCCGCAGAGGTCTACACGCGCGGAATTGCCGGTGTCGCCCGAGATATCTCCAAAGGAGATATGCCAGACGGTGTTCGGATAGCTGCCGGTGCACACCAAATGGGTCGTGTCTGATGCGTAGTTGGCGCAGCGTTTTAGACACTGCTTAGCCAGCGCAGCTTGACGATCGGGGCAGCTCAGCCCAGTTCTTTTGTCTTCGGCCCTGCCGGCATCGTCCTCGAAAAAGCAATCCCGCAACTGCGCACTTCGGGTCAACGCATTCACGCATTGATTGGTCGCCTCGTCGACCTGTGCTTTGGTTGGATTCATCAATGGGCAATGCGCGGGGATCTGACGTGGGGCCACGTAAGTACGCGCTGTGCGCAGCGGGCGGGCGAGCACCGCGCTTTTTCGGGGCTCGCGCGTAGGGCCAGGGGACCCGGCGGACGGCCTTCGAGATTCCTCGGCGCAGGCGATGGGAAGGCATCTGGTCCACGGCGGACCCGTGGTCACGCACCGATTGGCCTCTGGCGCGCAGCCGGCGGGGCAACAGGTTTGCGCAAACGCGGGCGATGATATCAGCGCATATGCCAAAACTAGGATTGCCAGCTTGAGATATCGCATTGCCGTCCTGCCACTCCGCTCCGCTCGCGCGGCGTGTGCGGTTGAGGGTCGGTCCCCGATGGGTTGCGCAGCGCGCAAGGGACGGGGACCCTGCGGCGGATGTTAGCCACCGGACCGATGCAAAAACGGATCCACGGACTCAGCTAACAGGGTCGCCAATTGGGCGGCGGCAGGCGTGGACTGCTTTTCGGGCGGCAGCGAGCCGACAGAATGGACCGCCAGTCCAACACCCGCGGCAACTATCGCGATTGCAGCAAGATATCCGATCCTCATGGCGATGGTTCCTCCATCGGCCCCACGGACTAACCGGACACTCTCTGAATGGTTCCAGAGCGCATCTGAAATCGCGGGCGTTGCTCTCCTCACTGCAGCAGCACTATGCCGCGGTGGTACTCACGATCGACCGAGCGGCACGCTGCCGGTGCGCCAGACACCATATCAATGATGGCATCAATGATGGCGCTTAGTATGCGGCTGCCAACCATGAGCGGTGGCCGCGAGCCGGTCGAGGAAGGCGGGTTGGTATCTTACGGGCCCAACTTCCCAGACGCGCTGAGGCCGTCTTCGCATGTGCACTGGCTTCCTCCAGACCTCGACCGAATTCCGGAACATTGCTACTTGTTCCCGAAACCGTCCGGGCCCCATAATCGTTTTTGGCTAAGCGTTGCCTGCCTTTCTCGGGCGAATGCCCATTCGCCCGGTACGCAATGCTTGGCGCTAGGAAAAAATGTAGTCGCGTGAAGCCCTTATGTTCACAATGGGACAGACGGGAGCCTGATCGCGGGCTTTAAAGCTACCGAGGTCTGCAACATGGGAGGCCGCGCCCATGAAAATTAGGCCGCTCGCCCCAAGCCGCCGCGGCCATCTAGGTTTTCTGTTGAGAAGCATTGCCCGATAACCTTTCAGGAGGCGTCTTCTTACATGCGCCACGCGATTGAGACCGCACCAAGAGATGGGAAAGTCGTCATTCTCGAAGATGACGCGAGGGAGACATGGGGCATCGCCTCCTGGTCGCTTGAGGCGGGTGAATGGGTCGGGAGAGACGGCAAACCCAGCAAGATCACGCCGACGCATTGGCTTCCAATGCCGCGCGACAATGGATCGAGCACCTCTCTCAGGTCGGACCGTCGGCGCGGCGGCGGCGTTTTAACTACTTCGTCGCTGCCACGGCGGCGGCGCTCATCGGCCTGCTTTTCTATGCGACCTTAGATACCCGTCAGCCGGGTATCTCTAGGACCAGGACAATCGAGCCGGTCGCCGCGCGAGGCAACCAATTGCCGAGCCAGAACTCGAAGATTGCCCTCCCGTCCCATCCCACCGAAGCCAGTCACACCAACGCGTCCGAGGAAGTTGCGGCCGCACCGGAAGCCGAACAATCCTTAAAGCGGGAACGTGCCCAAGCCGTGGCGCAAGAGCTGACCGAAGCCCGGCGTATCATCGAGGAACTCGAGGCCCAACTGCGGGCGGAAGCCGCGAAGGGCGCACAGTTGCTCGAACAGGAGCGCGAGAAAACGGCCGCCCTCACGCAGGAAGTCGCAGATGCGCGACAAGAGCTGACCACGAGTGCGGCGAAACTTCATCAAGCGCTGGACGAGGAACGCGAGCGCCGCGTCGCAGTGGCGAGCGAACTCGCGACCGCGCACCGCGAAGTTGAGACGCAGGCGGCGCAGTCGCAAAAGGTGGTCGATGCGACCACCAAACAGAAGCAGGCGGCGGAGGCCACCATCGCGGAACTGCGACAATCCCTGCAGCAGGAGCAAAAGAAGACCGCCGTCCTGATGCAGGAAGCCAAGGCCGCACAAGCGATGACGACGGCCACCGCCGAGCCACGGCGCCACGCGCTCGACGAGGCACAGGCGCATGCCGCAGCACTCGCGAGCGAGCTTGCGGGAACCCGCCGCGAGATCGAGACCCAGGCCGCGCAGTCGCAAAAGGCAGTCGATGAAGCCGTGCTGCAGACTCAGGGCGGCTGAGAGCACCATCGCGGAATTGCAGCAATCTCTGCAGCAGGAGCGTCAGCGGGCCGAAACGCTATCGAGCGATTTGGGAGAGGTGCGGCGGGAGCTCGAGGCGCTGGCGATATTGTCGCGCCAAAAGGACGATGAAGCTGCGCAGCTCAAGCGGGTAGCCGAAACCGCGACGGCGGAATTGCAACAATCTCTGCAGCAGCAGCGAGATAACGCTGAGGCGCTAGAAAGCGAGCCGGCGAAAGGTGCGCCAGAGCGCCGATGCACAAGTAGCTACGCCGCGCAAAACGAACGAGGAGGCCGCGCGAACCAAGCACATCGAGACCGTTACGTCTGACGTCGTCGGAACTTTGCGGCGCCAAAATAGCGACGAAACCGCGTCAGATCAGGCGGCCGAATACGCGAAGGCCGAACTGAGATCGCTGCCTCAAAAGCGGGGACAGCCTAAGGGAATCACGCCGAATGCTGAAACCACGAGGCAATCTGCAGGACGGCCGCGACGGAGCAGCCAGTGTCCACCGAGGCGAAAGGGACTGAAGCGGCAGGCTTGCTGGCACGCGCCAAAGCGCTACTCGCCCAGGGAAATATTCGCGCGGCGCGGGACGTGCTCGAGTTGGCTGCCGAAACGGGTGGCGCTCAAGCAACCTTCGCTCTCGCGGAAACTTATGATCCGAATGTCCTCGCGACATGGAGGACACGTGGGACCCGGGGCGATGCGACAAAGGCACGCGACCTATATGCGAGGGCTTATGACGGCGGCATTGAAGCGGCCAAGGATCGATCCCGAGCGTTAGTTATTGCTGGTGGCGAACGAAAGCCGGCGAGTTGGTTTGGACGCGAAGAGGCGGATCATTGATGAACTAGTTTTTAAATCGGGGCCGCGATGGCGCCGCTTGTTCAAACGTTCAGCCGGTTACCAAGCGACAGACGCAGGGAAAATGCTTTGGCGAGGATTGCGCCTCAGTACGCCAAGAGCCCAACCTTCAAGCGTGCGATAGGCCGGGCGCCCGGCCGTTGGCTGCAGAACAGACAGGTCGATCGCGAAACGTTTGGTGTTTGAGCACGTAGGGGTACTTATCGGCTCCGTAAGCCTTAACTTAGGCCGTCCCCGAGTACGCCCTTTGGGGCGACTTCTCTTTGTCGGCCTAGTCCGTTCCCATGCACGCGTTCGAAGCGCGGCCAAGACAAGCTTAACAATCTTCCGTGTTCTGTTCAGTATTGGGCAGACCTTGCCACCTTTTTCCCGCTACTGGCGGCATTCGGGATACTGGCGGCATTCGGGAGGCATAGGACCGACTCGATGCGTTGCGCCAGGGAGAGGATCAGGCTTGCATTCACGCATCGTTGACGCTGGCTAAGAGGCTGCTTTGGTGGAGGGGTAGAGATGAACAACATCCCAAAACCACGCTCGTTGCTGCTGCTCGCCGCGCTGGCGCCTGTTATCCTGATGCTTCTATCGACCGACGTGTGCGCGCAAACCGCCAAAGGCGGGGCCCCAGACGTCCGCCGCGTATTACCACAAATCGAAAAGAGAAGATGAACGCCTGGACCGTCGGCCTCGCCGGCGGCTTGCTCGAAGGTGCGCGGCCCCTACGTCTCGCGGCCGAGATGGCCCGCGTCGTCGATGATGGCACGAATTTGCATGTCCTGCCGACTCGTCACTCGGGGCGCCACGGAAAAATCTGAACTCGCTGCTCTATTTGCGTGGCGTTGATACGGCGATCATCAATTCCGACGCGCTCGAAGAGTACAAGATTCAGGTCCCGGAGATCCGGCGTCGGATCCACCTGCTCAATCTCTTCCCGTCGGAGCTGCATATCTTTGTCCGGCCCGAGATCGAGAGCCTGCAGGATCTCGCTGGCAAGAAGGTAAATTTCAACACCCAGGGCACGGCCGCGGCATATTCGGGGCCACTGATCTTCAGCCGCCTCGGCATTAATGCAGAAAAGACTTTCATTCCGCATCAGGTCGCGCTGGAGCAGATGCGCAAAGGCGAGATGGCAGCCGTTGTCTTCATCACGTCGAAGCCGGTTGACGCCTTCGTAAAGGGGCGCTGGGAGCCGGGCTTCAAGTTCCTTCCGGTAAAATTCGAAAGCAAATTCGAGGATTACTATCTTCCCGCGGTGCTGGAGGCGGCCGATTACCCTGGGCTGATCAAGCAAGGTGAACGTCTGTCGACGATCGCGGTGCCGACCGCACTGGTCGCGTTCAATTGGCCCGCAAAAACAAACCGCTATCAGCGCGTCGCCCGCTTTGTCGATGTTCTGTTTTCGCGTATCGACAGGCCGCAGGCAGCGGGCTTCGATCCGAAATGGAAGTCGATCAATCTCGCTGCGACAGTCCCAGGCCTCGATCGCTTTGCGGCGGCGCAGGAATGGCTAGATCGTCAGGCGCGCGCACCGCGGGCATCGCGATGAAGGCGATCCTCCTGTCGGTGGCATTCGAAGTTGCTAGCGGGATCGCTTTCGCGCAAGGCGCGGCCGATCAATGGCGCATCTTCGCGCCTGCTCCATCATCATGGAGGATGCAGAGCGCCTGGAATGTCTGGACAGGCTGTCGCGTGACATCGCAGCGCCGGATCGCGCGTCGAGGGCCGGCGACAACTGGATCATCAGCGAAACCACCTCGCCGGTAAACTATACGCCGATGGTGACCGCCACCGCGTCCTCTCGCGGGGGCTCCGATGGCGCGTCGATGCGGCTCGCCATTCACTGCCGCGGTGGCCGCACCGAGCTGGTGGTCTCAGGACCGGCCGTCTCTCGCAGCAGTTCGGGCTACAGCATTACCTACCGCGTCAACAACGATCAGCCGGTGCAACTTGCGGCAGGTTCGCCGTCGTTTGGAACCGGCGCCGCGTTCACAGGTGACATCGTACGCCTGCTGCAGTCGCTCCCCGAGGATGGTCACATTGCGGTTCGCATCACCACCCGATCGGGTGTCGCCCAAGACGGGCGTTTTTCGCTCGGCGGATTAAAGACGGCGCGAGAGAAGCTGGCAGCGGCGTGCAAATGGCCACACGCCGTTGCCGGGCCACGCAACTAATGGCCACCGGATGGGATGAACTCCATGACGAGATTCAGAAAAATGGCTGGAGCGGCGACGGCGATTGCAGCGCTGCTCTTGGTCGTGCCGTCGTCGGAAGCGCAGGTGAACAAGAAACAATCAGCGCAGGATGCGGTTACCAAAAACGAACCTCCCTCAGGATACCAATAAGCCGCACCGCCTTATCCTGCAGGTGAACAGCAACGAAACGGCGATGATGAACCTCGCGCTCAACAATGCGAGCAACGTGGTCCAATATTACAAGGACCTCGGCGAGAAAGTGTCGATCGAGGTTGTCACTTTTGGCCCTGGCCTTCATATGCTGCGCGACGACACCTCTCCGGTAAAAGCGCGAATCGAGGCGTTTGCGCTGAGCAGTCCGGAAATCTCCTTCAAAGCCTGCGGCAATACCCGCGAATATATGAGCAAGGTCGAAAGCAAGGAGATCCGGCTGATCTCGGAAGCGAAGGTCGTGAAGTCAGGCGTAGTGCGCGTGATGGAACTGCAGGAGCAGGGCTGGACCTACGTCAAGCCGTGAAGCGCCGCTGCGGTCCAGATCAGGAACACGGCCGCTGGTCAACGGGGGCTGGCGAGCTTGAAGAGAATTGAAGCAATCGAGCAAATCACCGAGGAAGCCCGCGATCACAGCTTGACGATGGGAATTTCATAGGCGATTCCGATCGCCGAATTCCGCGGATGAGCATTGAGGGCCATTTTTTTGGCGCGCCGGTATTCTCGGCGAGCACAGGACCAGCATGGCAGTCGGAGAACGAGAGATTTACCACAACGCAAACGGTGACCCATGGCTTCTCTGCCGCGACGGCGAGCATTTGTTTGTTCTTCATAGAGCCAACGAGCCGTCCGGAGGCAAACTCACACCGATGTAGCTTTGGAGATTGTCTTTGCAAAAGGTAATAGCGCGGAACACAGGACCTTCACCGATGCCTTGCCTGCGTGGATCGCGAGCAGCCTCGCGGGTAGGCGGCGCCTATACACCTGAAGGCAAGCAATTCTGGGGACGTTGATGGTTGAGGCTATTCGCTACAGTGAGGCGCTTACGGTTCAGGTTCAACGCGGCTTTCGGTTCCTGATCGACGGGGCAGCAGCTCGCGCTGGCACCAAGCCGACAGAATGGAATCGCAAAGCGCTTGCGGAGAGACACCTGCACCGCCGACCACTTGCCATGACGCCGAGCCGTTGGAATGCCGCGGGCGTTCAATCCGTCAGCAAGGGCCCGCAACGACTCAGCGCCGCTCGCCTGTAGCTCACAAATGCTCGGGGCGATATCGTCTGCCCTGGCGCTCACCCGCTTGAAGACCGCCTGCGCCGCGGCCTCCCGGGCGCTTGCAGACGCGAACCGTCTTGCCGATAGCGAACACCACCAAGGCACATCTATATCCTGATCAAGTGCCGCTTGCTCTGACCGAAACCGTAGGGGTCACTGCGCCAGCGTGCCCGGCAAAGAACGCTGCCAGGGCACCCAGCAAGAGGGCCAACGCACCGAACAATGCGCCTTGGGATGCACGCTTTGCCGCAGTATCGGCCGCCTGTTTGGCCTGCAGCTTTGTCTTGGTTACCGTTTCCTTGTATTGCTGCTGGTACTGATCCACCTGAGCCTTTGCCTCGTCTTTAGATATATTCTGGGCCTTGGCTAACGCCTCGGCGGCCTTGTCATTGGCAGCTGCCTGTTGGGCAGGGTCTCCGGTTAGAGCGGCGCGAACGGCTGTGATCGCAGCATCGCGAAGTGCCGCAGGATCTTGGCCTCGAGGCGCTCCGTACTTTGCTTTCGATGGCCGCCATTGGGTCGCTGACACTGTTCAAGGAGGGCGCGGCCGTCTGAACTGCCGTCTGGACGGAGCCCAGGGCTTTGCCTGCTCCACCCAGAGCAGAAGACGCGGTGCTGAGGGCGCCGCCAACCATGCCCGAGGCGGCGGCGGAGAGTAGATAGACGACAGCTAGCGTTGAGACCGCCCACGATACCAACCCGTGATAAGCAGTCGTCGAATTCGACGCCTTTCCAGAAAGCCGACCCGCAATATAGCCTCCGAGCCCAGCCGCCAGGATTCCCGAAACGACAAACCAGATACCAGCACCAACTGACATTGAGCTCGCGCTAGGAGTATCACCTTGCGCGACGTCTAAGGTAGATAGACCCACGCCAAGCCCAATCATGTTGAGGATGATCTGCATGACCAGTGCTATCGCTGCACCTGCGAAGACGGCACCCCAGGCCACCTGGTTCAACATGATCGTGCGGATGTCGTCGGCGGGAGCGACTTCGCTGGTCTGAGGGGGAGTACGGTGATTTGGACGAAGCATTTCAGGTGAGTTAGCCATAACATTCATCCTTAAAAGCGAGGACCTGAGGCCATAACCTGCTGTTTAGTGCAACGTTCCTAAGATGGGTGCCCTGCCGATCTAATGTCTGATCATTGCCGTGACGAGCGCGTGCAGCTCTGTCCAAGGACATGATGCCGGGCCGTGCTGATGCTGCCGACCAGCTCGCTGACCGAAGGGCCGGGACCTACGTAGGCTGTCCGCCTCGGTTCGCTTTGCAGAGAAGTCACTAGAAACAACCGAAGCGCCGCCGCGCGACGACCTGCCGATACTCGACTCCTATGAGAACTTGTTTGTCCTTACGAGAACTTGTTTGGCACCGCGCACGACATCGCCGGCCGGCTCTAAGACCTGTAAGTCCGAAGAACCGGTGACGCCTGATGTTCCCGACGGCGAATCGGTCAGGGGGCTGCAGTCAACCGGTTGGCAGCCATGCTCGATTATTGGACCACCACCGCCGCCGGAGGGATATAGGCGCTCGGGTTTGACAATGTTTCGATAGGGCACCGGAGGAGAGACCGCCTGGCCATCAGACCGCGAGGGCGGCGGCCCGTGTATCGATCGGTCCAGTCATAACCATTGCGAGTGAAAAGACGCACGCGCTGGCCATCGCGCTGAACAATCAGGCGGTAGTCATCGTGCTTGATTTCGTGAATCCGGTCGGGACCGCTGGGCACCTTGCTTCCCGAGTAGGAATGCAGGATTCAAAGGCTTAGCGGCGCATCTAGCTTCAATTTCGGATGTGCCGGGCAACTTCGGCACTCAGCCCGGGTCTTTAGAGTGGAAAATCGCCGGTGAACTGCATTTGTTGATCGTTTGAGAGCTGCGGCAATCGAAATCGAAGATCGGCCAGCTGCGCGTAATTCAAGCAATCGGCGATCATCTTCTTCCGTCCAAGCCTTTATCCTTTTTCTGAGCATGTCCGCCCTCAACCTGCTTTCCGCTTGGCGGCGGGCTTAGCGGACTTAGCTTTTTCTTAGTGGCCTTTGCCGGCTTTTCCCCGGCGTACGCTAGCCCCCTTATGCTTTCCCGGAGTCGCGTCCATCAGGTTGTAGACATTGCTGGATGGCGCCTTTTTGGCCGCTGCGATGGGCTGGCCCTTCTGTTTCTTCTCAAGCAGTTCCTGCAGAGCTACCTCGTAGTGATCCTCGAACTTAGCAGGCTCGAAGTGCCCAGCCTTCGTATCCACGATGTGCTTGGCGAGATCAAGCATGTCCTTAGTGATCTTCACGTCCTGAATGTCATCAAAATATTCGGCTGCGTCCCGCACTTCATAGGGGTAGCGCAGCAGCATGCCCATCAACCCCTTGTCGCGTGCCTCAAGCGCGAGGACATGCTCACGGTTGGTCAGAGCACTATTCCGGCGAGTGCGACCTTGTCGAGCGAGCGAATGGTCTCGCGGATCACGGCGAAGGCGTCGTGACCGACCTTACCGTCTGGGATGATGTAATATGGGCGAACCAGATAGAGATCGTCGATCTCGCTTCGCGGCACGAACTCGTCGATCTCGATGGTTCGGGTGGATTCCAGCGCGATGTTCTCCAGCTCGTCCTTGGTCACTTGGAGATAGCGGTCCTTGTCGACCTGGTAGCCTTTGATGATGTCTTCGTTGGAGACCTCTTCGCCAGTGTCGGCGTCGACCTTGAGGTGCCGAATCCGGTGCCCGGTCTTGTTGATCTGGTTGAAACTGATCTTCTCGGATTCCGAGGTCGCGGGGAACAATGCGATCGGGCATGTCACGAGCGACAGCCGCAAAAAGCCCTTCCAATTGGCGCGCGGGGCCATAACTCAAACTCCACCTATACCGAATTGAGTCAATATAGGCGGAGGGCGGCCGAAGTGGAGTCGGCAAGGGAAGATTCAGCAGTCCGGGCAGGTGTCGCCGACGCCGCGCAAGACCTCTTCCATCGCGGCGATGCAGGCCTCGGCGGTAGCGCCCGGATACGGGTTCCGCCAAGCCTCTTCGCGAGCCCGATTCCAGGCCTCGGGATCAGGGCGATCGACCCTGTGGCCGTGGTGTTCGCATTCCTTCACGGCGCCTTGCTCGATTAGCTTGCCGAGCGCCCAGCCTTGCAGGGTGCGATAGGCCGGGCGGGCGGCCTGCAGCGGCAGCTTGCGTTGGGCGTAATGGGACATCGCGGCCTCGAATCAACTGACCGCGTGATTATAGCACTCGCGTCAAACCGCGCCGGCGCGTGGGGCGCTTATGCCCACTACAGCCATTCCCGGAACGTTCCGGAATCCTCACGGAGCCGGAATGCCGCCGTAGTAATCGTCGACCGAGCGGGCTACCGACGGGTCTAACCAATTCCAGCTACTCTCGTTACTATACTTTGGCGCTCCGCTCAGCTGACTGCCGGTAATTCCCGTAACGTAGCCGCCAAGGTTGGTGTCGTACTTCAGCGCTTGCCACGGAAGCGGATAATGCTCGTCCCCCATGCCGAGGAAGCCCCCAAACCCCAGCACCGCGTAGGCGACTTTGCCGCTCATCTTGTCGATCATCACCCGTTCGATCGAACCAATGCGCTGACTGTCGGGGCTATAAACGGCCGTCCCTTCGACCTTGTCGCTGCCGATCAAGTTTCCTGTTTCCCTTCCTTCATAAGCCATGAGAGACCTCCTCCTATGATTGGAGATCAACCCAGGGCAATCTCGCTCATTCCTGTGAGATCCGTGAAGCATAGTGCCAGCAGTGAGCTGGGATCGCCACCGGCGGACCAGCGCTTAGACAGGACAGTCGTTAAGCTGGCGTCCCGCGAATTGCGGGTTTGACGGCGAAGTGGATGATGCCGACCGGGAAGACGATGAACCGAACGAACTGAAGCTCCAACCGGCGGTAATGGTATGAAAGAGGAAAACTGGCATCGCCGCCATGCCGTGATGTTGGCAAGCCAACTTCCGGAAGAGACCGAAGACGCCTTGGCTGTATTGCGTTTGGCAACCCAGCTTGTGACCGGCTTTCTTGCCGGACCGAGCCCCATGAAGAAGCCCGCGTCCGTTGCCGTCTTGAAAGGGGGCGACGAATGCGCCTGATCCGGCTTCTTGCTGCGCGCGCTTGTTTCCGTGTTAGTACGTGGCTGGCGTTGTTGGGCAAGCAACTCGCCGGCATCTAAATGAGAAACGGCCCCAGCCGGGGGCGATAGGCTGGGGTCGCCATTTCACCGCCGATACTCGAGGCGCGAGCATTCGGCGGCAATTACCAAGCTTTCCCATGAGTAGAGGTTCCACCGTATTCTTACGGAGAGAATGTGCCGCATGCAGTGCACACACTGGTTTGCATCAGGGATTTAATTTTCTCAATTCAGCACGGCGGCAATACTCATTTCAGCAGGGCGAAATACTCATTTCGGCGCGGTGAAAATACTCTCGAACTGTCCGGCACGTTTGCCGGGCTTTTCGTTTCGGAGTGAAACGGCCCCAGCGGGGGATGGCTGGGGCCGTTTTCCAACGCGCCAGGCGGCGGCGCCCGGCGCCCGGCACCTGGGGTAAATGCGCTCAACTGAAGCCCGTTCCGTGGGGACCTAAGTCGGAGGTGAGAGCCCCTTTGAATTGAGCCACTGGTCGAAATGGGCGGCCGTCTCGAGCTGCCGAGCTCTGCGGAGCAACTGGTCGCGCCGAACCCCAGGCGGGGTGCCGCGGGCTTCCTTGCGTAGCCGTTCTGCCTGAGAGGACGGGCTCTGATCGATACGATATACTTGATTGAGAGAGGTTTGCTGCACAGCGCTGCTCCGGGCGGTGATGTTCAAAAGTTAACGCTCATTAGTGGCGTCTGTCTGTTCACTAGTAGACAAAGGCCCCTTCCCAGAAAACAGGCCGGTACCCGTATTGTCAGCTTGTCCCCATGCGTGCGCGTTCGAAAAGCGGCCTGATATCGGCGCCGCGATGGCCGCAGACTTGGCAGGTGAATTTCGGCTCCAGGTCGGACAGGCGAACAGTCATCACCCCAGCTGCCAGCGTCGATCACGACCCAATGCGTAATCCCGCAGTAGACGATGAGCCTGGTAGGGCCGGACTCCCGCATTTCTCCGAGGGTGATTTTCTGTTGCCTTGGCATCGGTGCAATTCTGCCAAGAATCAGACCCAGCGTGAATACGCCATTCCGGGTGAGAATACGCCATTCCGGGGGGTGACCCATGTGGTATGGCCCGGCGTATGTCGTTCGGAGTCCTGGTGCGCCGGGCCGCTCTGGAACTTTCCACATTGCGAGTGGAGGAATTTATGGGAAGGCGTTGAACGGACCAGGACATCGAGCAGCTCAAAGGATTGGCTCAACGATATCCCGCCTCAAAGATAGCTGAGCTGACCGATCGCTCCATGGCGCGATATCCTTTAAGGCCCACAAGTTGAAGCTGTCGCTCCGATCACGCCGCCAACTGGACCAACCAGAAGAGTCCAAGCCCATAGGCGTCGGTTAGTGCCGCTGGGTTCATTCAAGCGCGCGCGGAAACTACTTTCGGCGTGGTTTTCTCTTTTTGCTTCGACCCGAATTGAGTCTGCTCAACCGCTTCGCATTTGCCGCAACACGTTTTCGGTATCGATGGACTATTCTATCGCCCGAAGCGCCGGTCATTAGACTGGCCGTAGCTTCAAGACCAGCATTTCACGGACCATTAGTTCAGCTTCGCGCCGGGCACTGTTACCGCCCCGCATCAGTTTCATCATCCGCAGCGCGACAACGCCATTTGCCTCGGCGGCTAGCAGCATCCAAGACGTGAACATCCGCCGATGGTCCGGCGCGGCTTGCAAAGGGGAACTCTGTACATCTCACAGCGACTTTCTGTCTTGCTATGGATTGGATCAAGCTTTGGGGCTGAGGCCGAGAGTTCTAGCTCCTCGTCCGGGCAATTCGTTCTCGTCATCGAAAACGTCGGGCCGTCCTTTTAGTTCTCGGGGATGAGGCCGCGGTCCGCATGCTTGAATTGCAACCGAGCAGTGCCTTTAGCATGTATGTTCGAGCAAGCGTAGGCTCTGGATTGCGGGTAAGCTTGCGGGTAAGAGAGCGTCCTCAGCCGCTGTGGCTTGCTGGGATTTCAGTCAGCGGCTTGAGGCTGGAAGAGCTGGCCTTCGACGCGGTGTAACATTCAACGACGGGATCGAGGTCATCGCCGAGCCGACCGATCGTCAACCCGCGCCCCCGCCGCACCCTGGCCGGCGGGCGTCAGCAAAGAATGGCGCTAGCTCTGAGTCCTGGCCGCTTGCTCGACGAGCTGATGCAGCGAATCCGGCAGTTCGCGGTTTTCATCGGCGCAGCGCTGGCGCAGCATTCGCGCTATCTCTTCGGAAACGTCGCGAACCCAAGCTTCCGAGAGGTTAAAGCCAATGACGCGAACCGGGTTGCTGTACTGGCCTTCCAACAAATCTTGGATGACAGCTTCAAGATCGGTGGACGTTTGTCTCGCGCCAGACACAACCCATTCGGCCGAAGTCGTCGAGGACCAGATAGACATCTTGGTCGATGCCGGGGACGATCGATGGTGACGCACGCATTACCCGACTCCACGCAATTGAAAGTGGTTCAAAAGACGGCGACTAGAATTGGTTCCTAGCGATCAAAAGGAAATTCGGGGGTGTCGAGTGATTGAATGGGCTAAGAGGCATTCTTAAGTCATCCCTATCTCTCGCGACTTGGTGGTCATCGCGCGCGATTACGGCGACCCCCTGCGAGGGCCTGGCAGCGAGCCTTCGATTGTCAAGTGCTCAACCGGGTCTGCGTGAGCGCGATGTAGTCCCGATGCAATGAGCTTGTTGTCCTATTCCCGTCGAACACCACCGTGATGCTGTTTCGATAAATACCTCTGCCGACAACAGTGCCGACTTTGCCGGCGAGGCGGGGGCAACGAATGGCTCCAAGCTCACTCATCTTGAACCGGCTTCCGATGGCTATTTCGTCTGCTTGCGGATGCATCAAATTTACGAAACTCCTTCGTCCGCCCTTGATCACCTTGTTTGAAGCAGTATCGCGATTCGCCCACGCTGCGGCAAGGACGGACTGACCCCGTAGTGTGTCTGCGGCGCTTTTCGCATGATCCGCCGATATTGCATCTGCCGTTCAGGTTCCAATCCAGCGGCCACGTTTACCGATGAAGGCGCCAGCGCGAAACCTTGCCTACCTCGGGCGTTGAAAAGCAGTGAAATAAAGCTCAGGAGGAACTTTCATGCGAACTCTGTTACTGGATGGTGTGCTATCGCCACGCCAATCTCGGTTGCACCCGCGTCAGCTCAAGTTGCCGTTGATACACCGATCGGCGGCGTGAGAATGGGCCCGCAGCCGCGCTACTACCGCGACTACGATCGACCGCTTATCGCGCCTACGGTTGTGATCGGGGATATCGCGGATGCCGCACGGTCACGATCGAGCGCGACGATGGCTCGATCCGCAGGGTCCGCCGTTGCGGGTAGTACCTGGCTACAAGTATAACCCCGGCGCTCACAAGACGCGCCGGGTGTTGCTTTAAGACGCCTCGCGTGTGCCGCACGCAAGAGCTGATCCGAGTTGGTAGGGCTCGAGAAGTTGCAGCGAAGTCAGGACCCCAATCCAAACGTATATTGGAGGGTCACCGCCACACCAGCCGCGATGAGACTTGCAATCGCCGCCAGCGTCCTATGCGGTCGGGCGCCGCGAGCAGCAACGCGGACAAGAACCTTTGCTAAGGCCGCCATCCTGCCTTCACCAGCTCTCAGAGCCTAGGCGAGCTAGGTAAGACAGGCCGCAGCATGTCAGCTCTTCTGGATCATTTTCGCCAGCCTGCCATTTTCCGCTAAGGTACCTCTCAAGTGTGCATCGACGCGGATCGGCGGCGTCAACGTCACGGCGGGTCGCCAAATAGACGGTCCACGCTCTATCAACTGCAATCCTCAGAGGAGCTTCGTCATCCACTTTTGGACTCCAAAAATGCTGTTCTTACATTCAATCCGACCTTGTGAAAAAAAAGTTTCCACCCAACCTCTAAGCCATTTACAGGTTGCCGATCCCAAGCTCCCCCGTAAGAAACGTGTGCTCGTCGAACTTTCCTTTGAGCTGCTTTTCGCGGCCCACAACTGCCCGCCAGTGCGTCCAATCGCCCACGCCTTGGTGTCCGGCCACGGCCCGCTAAACTACGCCGCCCTATCGTAGCCCCAACTCTTTGAGTGCGAGCTTGGAAACCTCAGTCGGGTCTTCAATTCCCAACCGGCCAATCGCAATGATCTTCTCGGCGACAAGTTGGGTGACGGGGTCATCGCGATCCTTTAGGCGCAGCGCCCGCAGCGTTTGTTCGTAAGCCGCCACCAGACGTTCAATGTCCTTCGGCTCGAACACCGTGTTTTGTATCAGCCTGTAGATAGCCATGCCTTATCAACGCGGCGCGGCGGGAAGCAGCGCACCACTTTTTGTTGCTCGTACGAAACATTTCCTAATTCGGGGGACACTTGCTGTCCTCCACTTGTCCCGAGCTAACAAATTGCGAACTGTGTTCCCCGTCTGTCCGGTGGCCGACACGCCACCGCTCAACGCCAGCCTGTTGGAACGATGCTTGTCCGGGAAACTTATGCAACGCGGGGTTACAGTGACATGGATTGATTATGCCTGCGATCTTGTTGGTAGACGAAAACGGCGTTTACAGAAGAGGCATCCGGGCATTGATTGAGGATGCAGGCCTCGCCCGCGTTACGGCGTGTGCTAACCTTGAGGCGCATTCAATGAGGTCTTCAATCTGCTGCTAATCGATTCCAATTGCCTCAACCAGCATTCACATCATCTTCTGCAGGAAGCACGCACTCGTGCCCCCCAGATGCGCCTTGTTATGTCCACATCCAATGCTCGCAGCGATGTGCTGAGTTGCTTGGCCGCGGGATTTCATGGGTACTTGCACAAAACTCAGATGGAGGCCGGAATGGCTGCGGGCGATCACCGATCTGCTTTCAGGACGGATATACGTCCCGCGGTGGCTCGCCGAACAGGACGATGCCGAAGCTATTTCGACGGTCAGCTTGGAGCTTAAAAGCCTCCGTTTGACGCGTAGGCGGCGGGAAGTTCTGCCGCTGTTGGCCCAAGGTATGGCCACCAAGGAAATTGCTCGGGAGCTCGGGATTGCTGTAGGCACGGCAAAAATTCACACTGCGGCGCTCGTGCATGCGCTTGGTGTCCGCAATCGAACGGAGGGTGCATTTTTCGCCGCCAAGATTGTGCAGGCAAAGGTTCCGAGCGATGAGGAAGGCTCTGAAGCCATTCCGAAACCGACTAAACCGGTCCTCAAGCACCTGATGAGTGCTCCTAATCCGCTGAAGGACAAGGGGGTCATCGAAAGGACCTCATAGAGAAAAGCAGACGCCCTTAAAGTTCGACTCGCCGGTCCGCTCGGCCGACTCGCGAGGAAGATTGGATGAAGCGCCTTGGACGGGGCAGGTCGGGAACGGAATGGGAGGCCGGAGGATGACGGGCGGACCCGAAGTTCCACGTTTGGTCCTCAACGACGGCCACAGCATTCCGCAGCTCCGGCTCGGCACGTGACTAATGCTTCGCGGGTGTGATCATGCACTCTCTAGCAAAGGAAAGCCCATGTCGGTGCAGCCATTGCGTTCCGCTTGATCAACTACTTAGCCATCTCTCAGGAATCAAAGTACAGGTTGCAATTAAGTTTGTTATAGCGGAGACGGCTGTCCAATGCGGCAATGCCGGCCACTCTGTGTTAGCTTTACGAACGTTCCGCTCGTGCAATTCAGGCCAACCAAGCGAAATCGCCAGCTCCAGGCCGGCTGCATTCCGTTGAAAGCATTTCCTATCTCGAATGCGAAAATCAATCGGCACGGGCGACCTCCTGTTTCTCCGGTGTCGCAGCCGGTGTAGTTGCCTGTGCGATGGCGATCAGTTGGAGACGCGGCCGATATTGATCGTTGCCTTCCGCGTCCTCACCGACACGCTTCCAATCGATCAACAAGCCAAGCCGACCGGCAGCAATGGCTTCGATGTATCGCTCGTCCAGATTGTTGGCGACCGTGATCATGTCGTCCATATCGTTGTCGCTGACTTGGTAGGTTTCAGCAGTCTCGACCATGGTCATCACCCCCATCTTTTCCCAAAGGCGGGCGACTTCACTTCGTCAACTTTCCAATCGAAAAAATCATAGTTGCCTGACCACGCGTAGATTTTGGTCGCGCAAACCTCACAGCTGAAACTGCCTGATTGCTTGTGTGGATGGTGCTCCCTGGTCGCGGTGTAAGGCAGCCCGGAACTGGGACAGCTAAAATCTTCGGTCCATATACTGTTCGCCATCCGCAAATTATGCGACGCATCAAGCACCTGATCCAGCCCAGAAGCCCGCCAGGGTAAATGACGCGCTACTCAAACACTTGAAGCAACGACTAATTGGTAGCGCGTTCTTAACTGCACGAATTCTGGACCCGCGGATCAGTGGGCATGATCGAGCAAAGATTTTCGTCTTCCCCAGCTCTCTCCGCGTCCTGATGCGTCTCGATAATGTGTTCCGCCAGCAGTGGGGAGGCGGTTTCGGCCTGAGAAAATGGCGATCCGCCGCACGATAGCGCCTGAGATGTCAGCGCCGCGCGATGCCACAGGCGAATGGGATCTCCAGATCAGAGAGCAGCGTGATCTTTATCAAAACTGCTATTCCCCAAAGGGAGGTTGCGGACGATTCACTCTTTCTGATCGAGCGGGATTACGCTGGTCGCTTGTTCAGGCAAGGCTTGCGTTTCCGTCGGGGTTGTCGTGCCTCTACTCAGCTCTGATCCCACGCAGTCACCCGCCCATAGCTTTGTGCCTCGGACAGTTCCAACGAGTTTGCAGCGGCTTGGCTCTTTTGGCTTTACCCGAACCAGCGGCTTACTACCGACTTTGGGCGGCGCGTCCTGAGCGAATGCGGTTGCCGAAAAGCAGAGAGCAACGAGAATGAGCAGTGACCTCTTCATCAACGGGTTCCTCAAAATTAAATTGCATACTGAATGGCTCCGCCCGGCTTTTTAGTTTGCACCGAGCGAATCGGAGTACCAGTCCAAAATCGCGTTCGCTCGAACGGAACAAAAGAGATGTTGCAGCAAGAACACGAGCGGGCGGCATGTTCGGGCGGATCGGCGTGGTTACAGAAGGCGCGCGGTGACCGGACGATGATGTGAAAAAATCGGCGCAGTGTCGGGAACACGACAGTACGGCGTGCGTTTGGCTTACCTGATCTTAGCGCGAGCCCATCTCAAGGGCCTTACTTTCCTACCGAATGTTATTATTCGGGCAGAGGGAACTGGATCACAAACTCAAAAATGTAGAACCCTCGGAGGCTATCGTGGATGGTTTCTGGAAGCGCACGCGCGCGTGCACGACACCTTTTGGCTCAAATCGCACCCTTACCCGATGACTCTGAAGTCCAGCGCTTACGCGAATTATCCATGAGTTACATTCGCGAGGCCGAAAGACTCGAAGGAAAATGCGGCACCGCGCGGGAGCCTAGCGAGCAAATCTCCGCAGCCTTAGATGCGATAGCCCGCGACTTTTTTACTCGTGCTATTCAAAGCACAGCGAAAGAGTAGCCCGTCTACGCGCGGGTCACCGCCCGAAGCCGCGAGAGGGTTGGATAAGGTAGCGTCGGCTACAACTATTCCTCATTCGAACTGAAGATACGACGATAGTGAGAGCGAATATCTTCGTCGCATTCGCAGGCCCATTGTTGTATTTGCGCAAGGTCGATGAGATGAAGGCGACCCCTGTTATATGTAATCATTCCAGCCTTCTGCAGTCCACCTGCCACTGTCGTCACGGAGGTCCGCGTCACTCCCATCATTTGCGCTAAAAATTCCTGCGTTAACGACAGATCGGGGCCAGCAAGTTCATGCATCCGCAAAAGCCATTTGCAGGTACGGGCTTGGATGTTGTGAACGGCATTGCAAGCTACGTGTTGCTGCACCCGAGACAAAAAAGAACTGATCATATTTGATTAGCAACGACCGAAAGGCCGGAAGCGTGTCTGCCTGCTGACGCAAATGGTCGGACGACATAAGCGAAGCTGTGCCCCCAAGTTGAATTACGACATGATTGAGCGATACCTTGTCATCGAGTGCTTGGCTCGCTCCGAAACTGCCATCCTTACCGATCATGCCGCTTTCGATTGCACCGCCGCCCTTCAGCTCGACCACGCAGGAGATAATCCCGGAATGAGGAAAATAGACCCTCTCAATCCGCTGATGCGTTTCGGCGCCAATACTTGCTCTCTATGCAGGTCGATGATCGTAAGCTGCGGCTCGATCCGATCAAGCACGTCCGGTTCAAGTAGGTTTAGCAGGAAATTATCTCGGTGGTGGGGCATCGCTGCGCTCCATTGCCTTGCAGGCGGGAGCGCGACACTCTCAGCCACCGACGCCTACGGGCAGAGCCGAGCCGGTGATGTCTTGAGGGTGCGCCCTATAGAGGACCAACGCAAGTCCAGTTCACGCTGCCGTGGTAGCGAGGATGCTGCGGATGTCTGCATTTGGCCGATATTGTTCTCTAATTCCGGGTCTGGGTGTCAAGCTTTCCAACGATATCCTTGCCGGGCCCACTGTTCTCTCCGCGGTAGGGGTAAGCCCTCCGCATGATGGCGCAAGGTGACGCTGGCGGTTCAATGTTGCAATCGCGGTCGGCCTTTCGGGCGCGCGCAAAAAATCGGACGTAACTCACCATCGCCATCGTCCCGGCAGGGACGTCTTTTCCAGCCGTTTGGCAAGAACTCGGTAATGCCCTCGCTTGGCAGCAATCTCCTTCTTCGACCAGTTGAACTCGGTTCCATCGATCCACATGCGATGCAGAATGACCGCGAGCTTACGCGCGACCGCTACCTTGGCCTTGCGGAGCCCGTTGCGCTTGGCGAGCCTAACCCCCCAGGCCTTCACGGCGGACCATTTCGGGACGCGCGTCAGCAGAACCCGGCTGCTTCAAACAGGTAACTTCGTAGCATCGCGTCGCCGCACTTCGCGATGCGACCTGTCCAATCGACCTCTCCGGACGCATGGCGTCTACTGGTTAGCCCAACGTAAGCACCTACGCTTCTCGACCGCGCAAACCGTGCCGGATCGTCAATCGTTGCCTTGAAGGCCAGCGCGGTGATCGGACCGACACCAGGCACGGTCGTGAACTGACGAACCTGCGCATCATGGCGAGCCAGTTTCACAACCTTGCGGTCAAGTTCTGACCTGCTGCCCGACGGCATTGCGCGCTTCGAGCAGCGGTCTGATCGCAGCTATCAGCTCAGGGCGACCCTCGATCAACTCCTCGGCTCGCACGGCGAAGACATTGAACTTGGCACGGCCGATCACGAGACCGAGGTTCTTCAGAAGGCCGCGAACATGGTTCTCGAGATCGCGCTTGATCTTGACCAGCAGCGCCCGGCTCGCCAGCAACGCCCTGACCGAGTGGCTGTCGACATCCTTGACGTGCACCTCCTTGAACCAACCGGTCTGCATGATGCGGGCGATCCCGATAGCATCGTTGCGGTCGCTCTTGTTGATCTGCATCTTGAGCACCGCCTTGGCATGGCGCGCGTCGATACAATCACCGGTAGGCCAAACCGCCTAAGCTCAGTCCATAACCAAGTAGACGTCGGTCCGGTCTCGAGGCCGATGCGTACCGCGCCCGGCGCCTTTGACTTCACGTAAACTGAAATCGCCTCAGGATCTGAATCGACGACGCCCTCTCGCACGACCGATCCCGACTTGTCCACCCCACAGATCGATGTCTGGTTCAACGACACGTCCAGTCCGACATAGCATTCCATTGCCGCTCTCCATCGTTGCGAGGCCACATGAGGCTGGCCTCATACGTTCCTGGAGAGCTGATTCCCTTGCCCTTGTCTGGCTCGATCCCGGAATTACCCCATGTTGCAAAAGGTTTTTAGGGGTGACGATCGAAATTTTTCAGGACCACTGATGCGTTTCGCTCGAGGCGATATGAGGGACCACATCGCTTCGCACCAAAACGACCAGGGAGTTTCGTATCGGCGTTACGGAGTATTGCAGTGGCCGCGTCGGCTAAAAATCAATTTTTGCGAGATTTCTGACGTCGTTCGATTTTCGACTTTGCAACAATATCACATCAACTACGGACATCGGCGAAATGCGCGGGCGAGTCTGTTTCGTGCCAAAAGCGACCTCGGCCCAGTTTCACTCGATGACTTCGTCGGCGGTAACGAGCAGTTCAGGCGGCACGGTGAGGCCGAGCGATTTCGCCGTCTTGAGGTTGATGGCCAGATTGAACTTGCTGGCCTGATCCACTGGTAAATCCTTAGGGGTTGGGCACCCCTCAGAATGCGATCGACGTAGGTCACGCCCCGGCGCCAGTTCTCTCTGAAATCCAAACCATATGACACCAATCCGCCGTCAACCACGTACTCGGACCTCATAAACGGAGGGCAACCGATACTGTACGGCCAGTTCAGCGATTTGCCGCGCGTGGGCCTCTGTTAGGGCAAGCCACTGAACCAGAACCGCTTCGCTCCCGGCCGTCGCAGCAAAGACACGCTCAAGATCATCGGGTTTACGCACCTCCCAGCGTTCGACCTCGATGCCCAACTTCTCGGCCGATTGCATCACAGCCGCCTCATTAAGCTTGGCCGCTACCTCTTCAGGATTGCTCAACCAAGCAATTTTCGCAGGCCGATGGCCAAGCAGCTGCACGAGCAGCTGGAACCGTTTACCCAGCATTTGCGGAGCTGTGGCAATTCCGGTGATGTTTCTGCCTGGGCGGGCGATGCTGTCTACGAGACCATAGCCAACGGGATCAGAAGAGAGTTGGAAGAAGATCGGAATGTCGCTCGTAGCGGCCTGAAGAGCTTTCGTCTCCGTGCTCGCAGGTGCGACCAGAACATTAGGCCGCAGCGCCACGAGTTCAGCTGCACTCGCGTGAGGCTCGCAAGGTCCTCGTTGCTTGACCGTATCTCGATCTGTAAATTCTCGCCTTCGCGCCAGCCGAGCGTGCGCAAGTCGGATGCGAGCCAGGCTCGGTTGGCATGGGGCCTGGCGCAGTCCTTCTTTTGACTCCCCTGCACTCAGGCGTGACTGTGCAGCCCTCGGTTGGGGTGCTTTTGGTCAAGGTATCCAATCCGAGCTTTCGGTGAGGTTCTCCTCGGCAAACGTATCGGCGCAGGCCCACGCGCCTGCCGCACTACCGAGGCAACCCGATAAACTCGCGCCGCCGCATATCGTTTCCCCCGGGCCGAGACCTGATGGGCCTCTTGACGTTACCACGTTGCCGCACCGATCACGAGAGGGATGCCCGTTTGCGTCGTAATGGGTCAAACTGAGAATTGGCGCCGCATTCGTCGGGAGGTCACAACGGACATCGAGGGGTTCGTGCAAAATCATGATTTGTGCACAAAAACGTTGACCCTTATAAAATGCGGCTTTTATATTGTGCATATTATATGTTGCGGTATGGCGGTTTACGGATACGCGAGGGTGAGCACCGACGGTCAATCTCTTTCCGCCCAATTAGCCGAGCTCAAAGCTGCGAAATGCGCCAAGATATTTCAGGAAAAAATCAGTGGCGCTCGGTCCGACCGTAAAGCAGCTGACGCGCCTGATGGCGGTTCTCGAAAAAGGGGACGTGTTGGTGTCACCCGGCTCGATCGATTGGCGAGGTCCATACGCGATCTACTTAATCTGCTAGGGACGATCGCCCGAAAAAGGGCTGGGTTCAAATCGCTGAGAGATGCCTGGGCTGACACCACGACGGCCCATGGTCGCTTGATGCTGACCGTATTGGGCGGACTTGCCGAGTTCGAGCGGGGAGCTTATTCGAACTAGAACTGGGGAAGGGCGTGAGCGCGCGAAGGCGAGGGGGGTCATCTTGGGCCGCAAACCGAAGCTCACCATCCACCAGAGAAGAGAGGCAATCGGTCGCCGAGAGGCGGGAGAGGTGCTAACGGACGTGCACGCTCATACAATGTGAGCCACAGCACCATTAGCCGACTGCGCTAGGGTTCGAAGTTCGCTGCTGGGCGAAATCAACTCGAGAAAATGGCGTTGCACGATCTCAGCGAGATTTCGTCTGGAAACCCCGGCATGAGCCCGCGCCGCTTTGCGGCAGTTCCACAAACGTGCCTCTGATGAGCTCCAGCCACCGCAACCGCGGGATATCGCCAGCTTCCAGCCGGCGTATTCCGCCGGCATTACCCTTGTCGCCAAAGAGGAAGAGACGTTGATTTCTCGATTTAGATCCTGCCGCTCACGCGTTGTTTGGTTTGAACGCTTGTGCGTGCTCCATGATACGGCGCGCAGCCTTCTCGGGATCGGTGCAGGGACGGTTAGTGGCGTATTTCATCAGCAGATAGGATCTTCGAACCTGCGCTGTCAGCCCTTCTCGGCCATCAAGCGAAGAGATCCGCGCCGGCTTGGGTCACCTTCACGAACACGCCGCTCTCGTGCAGATCGAGCTTAGCGCGGCTGGCTCGGGCGCGGGCGTGCTCATCACGTCGCAGGAAGCAGGTAGGTCACGGCATTAGCGCACTGACCATGGCCATCACCAATGACGGTTGCGGTTTTGGCTTGCGGCAGCGCCGGGGTTGGCGCCGGCTTTTGCGTCTGCGCGACTTGGCCGACTGCCCGCGGACGCGGCAGTGGTATTTCGGGCATCACCTTTGGCTCTTCGGGGCTCACCTTTGGCTCTGAGGCGTTGGCGATAACGCCGGCGAGTTGTTCCTGGCTTGCGTTGAGCCGCTCGGTGACCGTCTCGCTTTCGCGCGCCATCTGCATCTGGGTCACCTTGATCTGTTCGATGATATTGTTGTTGCGTGCCATTTCTTCCTGGCTCGCCTTGAGTTGGCTGGCGACATTTTCATTGTCGCGGACCAATTGCTCTTGCCTCACCTTGAGCTGTTCGACCGCTTGCCTCAAGGCGGCGAGATCGCGCGTCATCGGTTGGAGCTGCTGCGCCAAATCGGAAGACAGGGCGACGGCAGTCGGCGCAGCGTCTTTCGGCGCGGCGGCTTCCGGCGCGGCCTGTGTCAGAGGTGCTGGGTCGAGGGAGCCATCATCGCCGTATGAGCGGGGGACGACCACCACCAAGCAGCAACACCAATGGATGCTGCCAACAAAGAACCGACGAAAGCCACGTAGCGCCAATCCGCCAATTGTTGAATCGTTGCCAGCGGGACGCGAGATCTCTTGATGCTTGCCGGCGGGTCTGAAGGATTGACCCCCAGTTCGCGCGCCAGGTTCGAAAGCGCGTCATCATCCAAGCTCGCGAGCTGCCCTTCCATGAGCTTGTCGTCCAGCGTGGAATCCATTTGGTGCTCCGTATCAAACGCAATGTCACCCGCCTGAGAGCGATCAAAGCATCTGCGCTACGGCGAGCTATGGGACGGCAGATGGTTTTGCAGCCTACGAAGCTTCCCAAGCATGAGCATGCAGCCTGCACGTCACATCGCCTTTTTCAAGGCTCGTTCAGAACTGTCCCGGCGTTTTTAACGCAGCCGACAAAGGCGGAAATATGTTCACGGCCGGAGCACCACGGAAGGAACCCTGACCCTTCAAATGCGGGCGGCACCAAACCATCAGGGTGGGGGCTCGCCATCTGCGGCACGTCCCGATGACCTCTCGCGTCATCATACAGGCTTTTCTCTCAGGTGGACCGATATGTCCGGAACGGTTTTGCCTGGGACGCAAACAATGAGGAAATTGCTGGTCTGCAAAACAATGTCTCAGAACCAAGCACAGCGTGGAGATCACAATACCGGCGTTCCTTGTTGGTGCCAGCCTTCTCCGTGACCGCTTTGAGCTCTATGACTCGAAGCGCACCAAGCGGGCGCAAACCAAGGCCGCCAACTGAGGCGGCTTACTCGTCGGACAGACGTTGCCAGGTTTCCGAGCCAGATACCCCACTCCTCCTATCTGACTGGAAGGTAACTTGGATGGCTCAGCGCACAGGTCGCGCTGAGCCAATTTTTCCGAGCAATCAGCTCGACGCCTTGAAGTGGTTTCGCGATTCGGATGCGGTCAATTAATTGCGACGCTCGATGGTGCGTTCCTGCTCGACGGTCACGTTACGATCAGGTTCCGCTCGCGCTCCTTGATGACTGTTGTGTCCCGGGGCTCGCGTTCCTTTATTACGGTTCGATCGCGATCTCGGTCGCGGTGATCAAGAGCCCACTGTCACTCCGGCTCCCACCCCGGCCTAACTTCGGCACCGACGCCCACATCTTCCGCGCTTGCGGGAACTCCGGCGCATATGCTCACCGCGGTGACTACTGCCAATACGTACTTCATGAATCTCTCCCTTCGCTGTGAAACCAGCTCCTACCGAGAACGGATTAAATCAGCCGATGTTCCGAGTTCTTATATCGGACCTCGAAGCTGGCCGTCTGGGGCACCGCCTCGTGCTTGATAACTCGTATGGCCCGTGCTTCAACATCAATGCGCAATAGTTGAGTCAATCGGGACCACCAAAAAGACCGTCCGAAGACGGTATTTCCGCATCATGATCGGGACTGGATGGTCAGGCTACGCAAGTGCAGCCTGATTGCGGCGGCGATAGGCGAGATATCCAACGCCAGCGAATCCAAGAGCAAGCATCGCCCAGGAGGGTTCGGGGACACCTGCCACTGACACTCCTCGGTTATTTTAGGATGGTATTCGACTATTCGACTGACGCGAGATCAACGCCGGCTTTAGCGGCCGGTCATCTTCATGGTCGCCATCGAAGACGAGGCCGACGCAATGAGGTGATGGACACCGGTGGCGAATGGGACACGGCGCTGGGCTTCCGTCAGTGCTTGTCACTCAGATACATGCGCCTCCAGCATCGCTGAAATGGCTCAACGCAACTCGCCACGGCTATGATAGTAGTTGTTTTTGCAGCGGCGCTGTTAGTCAGCGGTCAGCTTGAATATCGATCGTCAAAAAGCCTCGACACGCTTGCCGTCACAGCCGTGACCTTGCGGGGAGAGAAAAGTCGATAAGCTGCGCGAGAATGACTTCAGCTGTCCTGAAGAGACGATGTTTTCGACGCGGCCGCTTCTCGTGCTAACCGCTCCGCCTTCAAACGCTCTCGGTTCGCATGGAATGCTCGCTGCGCTTTTTCATATTCACTCAACGCGTTCTCAGCTTCTTGCGCTGCGAAAGCCTTACGGGCTTCGCGCTCAGCCCGCGTGAATGTCCCAGGCTCGAGCCGTTGATGATTGGTCATCCCTTAGCATGTTCCTCCGGGGCAATCAGCGGAACGTGTCCATGACCCGCGACATCGCGGGATGGCTGCGGTTCTTGACCTTTACCCAATGGGAGAGCGGCCGGCACGATAGGGCCGGTTTCGAAACCAGGCCCTCCAGTCCCATTAGGCAGGCATGACGGAATAGGTCGGGGCCTATTTCGCCCTGTTCGAAGTCGGCCAGGAAGATGCCATTGATGCGTCTAGCCAGAAGTCGGGTGAGGTTGTTCTTGCGGAGATGTAACGGAAGCATGCGGAGATCTTCGCCGCTGTCGACTAGCATATCGAAGGCATAGAACTGGACTTCGTAGTCGTATTTGCGGGAGTGCAGACCGTTGAAATCTGAGATGCCGTCAACACCCAGCACCACGGCCTCGCCGTCGATGACGAACGAACTATTCCGGTTGCGTAACGCGGCCTGGGTGATGAGCGGAAACCGCCCGATCCAGTCGTTGCCATTGCGGGTGAATAGGCGAACGCACTGCTCATCCCTTTGGACGATCAGTCGATAGCCATCGTGTTTGATCTCGTGAAGCCAATCGTTCCCGGTTGGAACCGTCGTGCCCCGGGTAGGAATGCAAGGTTCGCACGCCGATTTTCGCATGCGGGAAAGATAGGAGGGCGGTGCCCATTTGGGACAATTGAGGAACGACCTCCCGGTCATTTCCGTTGACAACCAGTGTTAGTGGAGAACGGTGCCATGCACGACGATAACAGCATCTTGCGCAATCCGGAACTTTGGTTAGCCGCTTTGGTTGGCTGCGGGCCGGCGGTTATAATTGCTGCACTGATGATCATGTCGCTGCTCCAACGGCAGCCACCCGCCTGACCAGAGTGCGCGAAATTGTTTCCGCGAGCCGGACCGGAATACGCGCAACGATTGTCGCCGCCATAGACGATGAGCCGGGTAGGGCCGCCCGACGATCGCATTTCCCCGAGCGTGATCTTCTGCTGTCGCTGCATGGCGCTCAAATTCTGCCGCAAAGTCATTGGGGAGGGGAAGTGACCAGGCTGTCCAGATTTGATTGCTCTTCGATCAGGCGCTTTTCGACAAACTGGCGCTCAAGCTCCGTCAGGTTGGTCTGTAATAGGTTGCGATAGCGCTGAATATTATTGCGATGCGTACGCAAAGCGAGCCAACTGTTGATCAATCAGTTGCGGTTCATTCCTTTAAAATATCATCGTCTAACGGGCGCCGGTATTTTCAGGGGGGTATGTCGAGACGAGTCTCGGCCCTGTGTGTCAAAGAGCCTGATGCACAACACGGAGCGGAATATGTTCGCTCGGCGGCGTCAGGCATGTCCTGACCGGGCACTGAAATCCCGGCAGCCAATTATGATGCAACGTGCATGCCAAATCTAGATGACAGTGCCAGCGCACCGACACGAACGTCCGTCATCAATGCCGCTGCCGAGCTTTTCGATCTTGACCCCAATTGAAACGATCGCGCCAGCACTGCGACCACCGCAGCGACGGCCGCGATAAGTGCGACCAAACCGATGGCGCTCGCCTTCAAGTCCGATGCGAACCAAGCAGGAGGCCGTGTTGCGCTCGTGCTGCATGGAACTATTTGTAGCCGATGGTAAGACCTTTAGGTGACATCGGCCTGCATCGACTCGCAACACGGTTCGGGCGACAACAAAGCCGAAACTGCAAGAAACCCTTATTTCATCGGTATAAGTGTGGCGATCCCAGCAGAATTCGCACCGTGCAACAATATCAATGAGTTAACGTGTAAAACACCGTCAAAGTGCAGGTGTAAAACGAGGGTTTTTCCGTAAGCGTAAACTTTGAACATCACGAGAACCGCCCCCCAATCGGGCGGCGTTTTTTTGTGGCCACGAGGCTGTGACATCGGCATAGAAATTGGGAATTCCTGCACGTCTATGCCGAAGGCAATCTGAAGGCGGGAGTTGGAGACGCGCGCCGTGACCTGCGAGATTGCCCATGACTGACGCTCAGGTTCTCAGGATGAGCGTCGGCCAAGGCGGGAGAGGCCCCCGGCAGGGTGCGAAGGATGCGCCGGGAACCGCCAACACGGTTCAGTCGCTTGTATGGGCACCAGAGAAGAACGGCTCGTGCATCTCGCTCTCGATCCACGATATTTCGAGCAGGCACACAATCGTAACGGCTGTCGACTATCAGCGCCAGCGCGATGGAGGTACCTCGCAATCATGATTGCTCCGTTCTCCACCTTCCAGAAAGTAGCGCGGCGGAGTGTAGGAAACCCACGTGGTTTGCTGCGGCATTGTGTGAAGACCGACAAATCGTCACCCCCACACCTTCGTATGGTTCCGTGGGCTCTTTTTACCGCAGGCGTTCTACGCCGGCGCCGCCTCACCCTGAGCTGACGGCGCCAGTGACTGAATCGCGTCTTGCTGGATCCTTTGTCGAAGCCGGAACGGATAGCAGTCGTCCCGTTCGGCGCGGACCTCATATTCACGCCCGACCACCAGCACGTCGACGCAGCAGTGCTATCAATGCAGCGGACGATCATGTCGACCGCCGATCGAGTTCGCCCTCGATGGCGTCGGCAACCTCGACCAGGATCAGGGTGAGCGTGACCGCTAAAATGATGCCCTGACGTGCAGCGATTAGGTATGGCGTCGTCATATGCTTCAGACCAGCACGTGCGGACATTGTTGAATGCGGGAACATCCCACCATCACCGGTAAAACCCTTTGAAGCTCAGTGGACCGACACTCTCAATGTCGTGAAGATGGTTCGCTAAACGCCGCTGCGCTTCATGCCGTCGAGGTATACGTCAGGCCTTGCGGCTGCATGCCCGGCGCGTTCCCATTCCCGCGACAGGAAGGTGGCGGTCGCCGTGACCGCGGTGAAGTTTGAGAATTTTTGCGAGGCATTGCGTGCTGGGAGCCGGTAGAGATCGATCAATGCGCCAGCGCCAGCCCGGTTTGCATCCACCTCATGACGCCCGAGGCCAGCGCGACGCGCCAGGCCAGCATGCCGAGCGCGACCTCGAACCTCTCGTTCGTGGCGATCACATAGGCCGCGCAGGCACCATCTCGAAACGCGGTTTCGACATCGAATAGGCTCACGTCCGGGTTTGCCACCAGCAGGTGCTCGATCGCCGCGGTGATCCAGGTGACATCACGGGTTCGATCGGCCATCAGCAGTTTGTGACACTGTTTGGGGTCAAGCATGACGCGAGGATAGCACCGATCGTTAGGAGGCGCTGCCCTGGCCGCGCGCTCGCCGCAGATGGTGGGCGCAATAGCAACGGCCCGGCACGGTGGCACCGGCGCAGAACAGCGTCGCGACCTGGTGAACGTCGCCGAGCGGCCGAGTGACAGCGCCCGTCGTCGAGCTCGATCAGCGCGCAGGCCCGCATGTCCGGCAGGCGGCACGGTGTCATCGAGCGGCGATGCCGGCTTTTGCGGCATGATCGATGTTACCGTTGTTTTGGCGCGACCATGCCGCGTCTGCACCGGTTTCACCTCGAAATGTTTTTCTACGCCGGCTGGCAACAAGTCATCGTGGCGCAGCCGCATTGCCTTTCCGCATATCTGACGAGCGCGAGCGGTTCAACCATCTCGATATTTGCGCGGCCTTTGATGCAAACGGCCAAAGGCCGATGAGCAGGAAGGTTTCCTCAGTGGTCCAGGGGATCATACGGGAACCTCGCTCACTCGCGCGGCAAATTGGCGAGAATTCGCCAAAAGCATCTTGGTGCACCGACGAGATACCCCGCGCTCGGTCTAGGGCGTGGAGGCGATTTGAGGCAACGCGGGTTTCTCGCCGGAGACGCGCATATCCTTGAGAAGCGAAACCGCCGTTCGGAAAGCCAGCAGTCTGGATGTGCCAGTTTTGGCAGTAGCGAACTGGCGGCTGTCCAGAACTGGCAGGTCACCGGCGCGCAGCCGGATTTCGCATGCCTACCGCTCGCCCGGTTCAGGTTCGTGGCTAGGAAGCAATCCCGATGGCGATCCGGCCCCCGATAATTACCGAGCGATATGACGATCACCAGGATGCTCAATCGTCAGCCATGTGGGTACGCGTTTCGAAGGTTGGGTCATAAGCGTGTGCCTTCCGCGGTGCACGTTATGTACTGGATGAGCGCATGGGGGTATGGAGCCCTCACAGTAAGGAATTGATGGCGATGGCGGCGGCTCGGCAAGATGCCGATGGAAAGCAATGGCGCAGCCGAACCAGATGGCACTCAATGCGTGAGTGGTGCAGACCAATCAGACTGCCTCGCTGGCGAATAGGCGTTGCCGTTAACATTCCCTTCGAACCGATTGGGTGGACCATCGGCCTCGTCCTTTGTCTGGGCACTGTGCTGCAACTAGGAGCCGTCACCGTATCCCCTGACCCCGGTGACGGCTTCTTGCCGATCCCAGACATCGCCGCGCTTGCGTGCAGACAAAGCCGGGTTCGATGTCCGGCAACCAGATCCGCGATCGGGCCAGCGGTCGGCGTTCAGCGTCGTCGAATGGCTGCATCGGTGATCGCGGCAACGACCGCGAATTGGGTCCAGACCGGAGAATGCATCGCGACCGTGATGCGGATCAGGATCGCGATTGGGAGCGTGGACGATACGGAGAACGAAGCGATCGCGACGATCGACGGAGGGACCGCCCGGACCGGGACCGAGACTACAGGGGTTACGATGAAGATCGGCCCCGCCGTCGCGTGAAGGTCTGCGTGGAATATGAAAACGGCGACGAATATTGTCGCTACAGACAAGGCCACTGATCGTTCTGCGCCCTTAAGCGGCCAGCCGTCGCTCACCTTCCTTAGCGCAGTAGTATTGGACGGCACGCACGGTTTGTCGTCAGGGAGAAAAATCACCAGCGAAAAGTATTAAACTCAGTCACGCTGCGGCGCGATCTTCCCTGTCCGCGCCGCGCGCCGACCATCAGCGCGCCACCTGGGAGCGCAGCGGCAGACCACTATTGGAAAGTGCCAGAAGCGGCTTTAACAGAAACACCCTCGGAGGCTCCGTTGCGTCCAAAATCATTGAAACCGCGGCTCGCGGCTGGCGTCTGTGCGTTCGGCACGATGACGTTCGAGTTCTTCGCCCGGCTACCCGGCAATCTGCCGCGAGGCCGGTGCTGGAATTCATTCTCTATGACATGGAGCACTCGGGCGTCGGCTTCCGGACGATAAAGGCACACCTCGCATTCTGCCGTGGGCTCGATCTCGTGCCTCTCGTCCGCGTTCCCTTCGGACGACTATCATCACATCGCGCGTGCGCTCGATGTTGGCGAATGGGCATCATGGTGCGCCCATGGTCGAAACACCGGAGCAGGCGAAGGCGATCGTTGACTGCACGAAATATCCGCCTTCAGGGCGTCGCGGTGCTGCGTTCAATGTAGCGGCGCACGATGACTATTCGGGTGGCGCCGAGACCGATAAGATCGTCCAGGCAAACGCGCGCACGATGGTGATCGTGCTGGTCGAGGTTTCCGCGAAAGGGCATCGAAAACGTCGATGCGATCGCGGCAGTCGATGGCGTGGGCGTGGTCTGAACCTCGGCCACTACGACCTGACGAACTTCATGGGCATCCCCGGGGCAATTCGATAATCCGGAAATTCCATGCGGCTGTCGATAACCTGGTCAAAGCCTGCAACAAACACAGCAAGACGCCAGGCTTTCTCGCCGGCGACGAGAAGTGGGCGCGCGATTACCGGGCCAAGGGCTTTCGCATGATCTCTACGGCGTCGATACGCTGCTAATGCGGCGGGCGCTCGCGGACGGCATCAAGCTCCTGCAAGGGACCGTGGAGAAATAGGGTCAAAGGGCGCGGTGACCTCGACGATCTGGGGCATGAAAATGGCTTAGGGATCAGGTGAGATCACCGCCGCTGCTGCGGCCTACATGCTCCATCGTTACCGACGGGAAAGATGCGCAGTGCCTGAAATCCAAAAGGGCCGCATTGGCGCGACCCTTCGCTGGAAAATTTATTCCGAATGAAAAGCCGCGCCGGCAAGAGACCACCCTACAGTTTTCCACAGGCTTGAGTATCCGTAAGAACACGGCCCTACGGCCCGGCGCACGACGGCTCCGCTGCCGCGCGATTCTCTTTGTCGGTACCCCGCGCGACGATCTTAGGGGCGCCATCAGGCAAGGCCGTTGCAATGCCTCTGCCTCATCCCACGGGGCGCATTCAGGCGTCGCATTCCTCTTGCGTTGTCAGGATGACCAGCATTGCTTTTGGGTGGATCGGTTCAACGATTGCGTTCGGCGCCGTGGTCAGAAAGCCATAGACCAGGTGAGGGCCGGGCATCGGCTTCGACTTGGTGCCACGATCGACCTTTGAATTCGGTCCAGATGCCGCCGAACGCAAAAAGCGGTCGGTCCTCGTTCAACGCGAACCAGACCACGTCCTTCTTCTTGGTCTCCGGATTGGGTTCTGGCGCGTACTCGGCGAAGCTGTTGAACGGCACAAGGCAGCGGTTCTCTGGCTTCAGCCAGCCGCGCCAGTGCGGCGATGACGTGTTGCGGATGTTTGTGACCGGCGGTCCGCCTGTGCGCGGAGACGACGGCATGCCCCACCGCATCAGGGTCATCTCGGTGCCTGTTTCGGTGTTGCGGATCACCGGGGCCGGATAATCCGGAAACACGCCCGGCATCGGCGCGAGGCTGCCGACGTAGCGATTGATGACGCGGAATAGGCGATGGATCGCTTCTTGGTTGGTAGTGATCGAATAGAGATTGCACATGCAAAATGCATCAAATGTGAAGAAACGAGGATTTAGTTGCTTAAAGATTTTGGACGATATTCCAGCTTTCAAGACAGCCAAAATCAAGCCATGGTTTGAAAAGCGCGGCAAAAGATCGTCCCCACGATAATCGGATTGGCTGTCGTCGGCGGTATCATCGCGGCGACAGAGTTCGGGCCAATTCTTGTCGGCTGTCCCATCAAAGGCAACATCAGCAAGAACACCGGTCAGCGTATCTATCACACGCCGGGACAGGAGTATTACACCCAAACGCGGATCGATTTGCTTTCAGGCGAGCGATGGTTTTGCTCTGAGGCGAATGCGCGTGCGGCAGGATGGCGGAAGTCCCGAAGCTAGGTGTGCGCTCTCCAGGCTCAGTCTCGCTCACCCGGCCACCATGACGACGCAGGATCGTCAGCGGAAATCTTCGCCCGCCGCAGCGCTACCAAATGGCTCCGCTTGTACGGTCGCCCTTGAAGCCGCGAGCAATCCTTGCACCGCATGTAGCGCCCCAGTTCATGAATTGGCGTGGACTTCGGTCGGCGGACAATATTTAGCGGCACAGTTTGATACGTGTTGCAGCCCAAGCATTTGACTTCGAGATAGAGGTAACCGGCATTCAGCGCGTCGCCAAGGGCAGGGGATGGCTGTGCCGGACCCTGGTAGCCCAGCATGCGCTGGTTCCAGGCGACACAGGCCAGACGGTCGGCCTCCTTGCGCGCTTTCTTGGCACGCTCCACCGAAGCGCGGATCGAACTGCCGTAGATCGACTCTCTCGGGATTTGGTCGTCATTGCCGGAGGATGCGCTGCCCGCAGGGCGCGCGCGCAAGCTGCTAGGGTTTGCGGCTGGGGATCGTTTAGGCCCCAGAATTGACTGCTCGCTGGAATGACGGGCTCGACGCCCCAGCGCGTTGAGGTCGTTTCCATTTACATCTGAACTGCCTGGTTGGCGCGGGCGCTGTCTCACGGCATTTCCCAACGAAATCTCAAGGATTTTCCGGGTCAAGCTCATCCCGTCTTAACGCTTCGCGCTTAGTTGTTGAGCATGCCCAACAATGTCCACAAATTCCGCCAGACCAAGTGGGCCGAACCGAAGCCGATCAAAATGCTCGCTGGCTTAAATCCCATGCCGCATAGCTCGCGTTACTTTGCTGGCTTGGTCGTTCTTTGTGTCCTTATTGGCTTTGTGGCCGTCCGAGCTTGGCCGAAGCTATCTACCGCCGTGACCGAACCGGTCTCCGTTTCGGCTTCCATTTCGGTGCGGGTCATCGACGGGGGGATACCATCAGCCTAGATGATGGTCAGCCGAACGTCCGACTAGTGGGGTTCAACGCGCCCGAAACCGGAGACCGGGCTCGCTGCGACGCAGAACGTCAGAAAGGCGACGCCGCCAAACGGCGGCTTCGCGAGTTGGTCAGCAGCGGCCGTCCGGAGTTTCAGCAAATTGCGTGCTCTTGTGCGCCGGGGACGGAAGGCACAGGTGCGTGCAATTTCGGCCGTCGCTGCGGAACGCTTCAAGTCAACGGCGTGGATGTGGGAGCTACACTAATCGCGGAAGGATTAGCGGTTCGCTTCGTATGCGGCGCAACGAGTTGTCCCAAGCTGCCACGCCCTTGGTGCTGACGCCCGCGCGACACGCCGCTGCGGAAGCTGGAGGCTTCGTTGAAATGCCGGTCATGCCGGAAGGGCCGCTATGCGCTGCCGGTGCACATGATCAAGCTAACGGAGACGCGGGAGATCACGCCGTACAAATGGGTGCATCCGGACGAGGAGAGGTGAGGGACAGTTCATACCGGCGGGTTTTTCTCGGGCGATATTGGGGAAGTGTCTCGTCGCTAACTCCCCGTGTGTCGGCAATCGCCAACCCTTTGCGCCACGACAGTCTCCTTCGTCGACATCTTTCCAATACTACCCCGGTTGATCAACGTGTATGCGCCGTCACCCCTCACGTCGATCTGGGTCTCAATTGGTGCAGCGCTTCCACAGAATTTCTGGAAAACATAACCGCTATCTGTCTTCCGAAAGTTTTTGGGTTTGCAGGCTCCAAATGGTGTGAATTGCGCTTCCATCGCGGAGGTTGGGTTAACACAGCGGGTCATTTCTCGGGCGATTGGCAGACCGCTGGTTTGCAACCGATTGGTCTCCTTGCCATCGGTCTCGAGTGTGCGCTCAAACTTCCACAGCCCACTGCGAAAAGTCGGACCGTCGTACGCGAGACATGTTTGCGGTGCGGCGAACAGCGCTACTAGGGCGGCGATTGCCAACACCCGTCGGCGACGAGCCTCCCTGCGACCCACTTTAGTCATTGCGATCTCCAGAAAGAGAAGATCAACAACCGTTCAGGTAGCGAGCCCGAGTTCACTTTGGTCGTAAAGTTAGTGGCGGAGGTGAGCTGGGCACCCAACAACACGCCGGCCGCTGACTGGTTCCCAACCGTTTCGCGCCTTACGTCCGGTGTTCGTTATCGATCGCGCGCCAGCTTCCGACGGCCCCAATGATGTCTTTTGCGCGATGGATCGAACACGCGCTACGCCCTCATGACGCCGATCCGAGCGAACATGGTTGGTCCAGCTAGCTCGACCACTAGCATCAGTGCTTCGATCGCGGTTTGCCATTCCGGCTGCGCGGCCTCCGCCTTCGGCAGCCTGGTGATGTAGTGCCAAAGCCGAGAAGCTATCTGGTCAGGTGCTCTAGCATGGTCTCGCAGGCCTTCTCGGCTTCGGCGAACGTCTTGAAGGGTGATCCGCCCACCCTGATAGCAGGCTTGTTGATATCGATGGGGCGCCAAGAAGCTACAAACCCAGGCCGGCCGTGAAGTCCAGGACCACTGCTATTCTCGTTACTGATCACGAACGAAAACCCGCGTTCGCTCGCGCTCCAGATCTCTAGTTCCTCTCTTGCAGTACCAACGCGGCTGAAGTGCAGGGCCATTCCACGATCCAGCGAGCCCTAAACGGCCCCAAGTCGATCCCTGGGGCCGCCAACCTGAGGGCAGGTTTTCTTCCAGCCAGGGGCAATGGGGCATCGGCCGGAAGTGAGGATTCGACGCTTCGCCGTGCCGGGAGTTCCCAACGATTGCAACATTTTCCCGGGTAGCAACAGCGGCGGCTTGACCAAGCGGAAGCGGTATAGCCCCAGCCATCCGCTAGACGGAGACCCTCCACGCACTCCGCGTCCCGAGTGGACATAAGGTTTCCAACCACCGATTGACCACCGAAACTCCGTGAACAAACGGCGATAATGGCGCTCAAAGCTGCTCGAAAATCGTTGATTTTGTTGCTATTTCCCAACAGTAACAACGTTCGGGACGCAGGGGTGGCAGGTTCGACGAACCAAGTTACGATGGTCGGTCCCGCTGCGGCTAACTCTACTTAAATCGGCCACTATCAGCGAATGTCGGTATCGATGGAACCTGTCCTGAAAGAGCTTCCAGGACTTTAGGCCGACGATCGGAGGAAATATCGTAGATTTGCGTCGTGTGGGGAAAGGCGGTAGCGGTCTCTCGCTACCAACTTAACTTTGTCCGGCCCGGAGACATCGGTAACAGATCGTACCTAAGACATGGGTGACAACCGTCTGTCGGCGAACGGCGGTCCGCCGATCAGGGCGACGAGCCTTCGATTGATCTTCACGCGAACCTGCACGCGAATTGGTTTTCCCGTGCGAAAATCGGGGAGGCAAGCGTTCGCCGCATCTACGGCGACTTCTCCAATTCTCGCTCCAAGGGTTGGGCCGATACGCTCTCGAAATACGCCATCGCACCTCCATGCGCATTCGCACAAAGCCGCTGCCGGATCGCCGCCAAAAATCAAGGACCACGATCAAATCTACGAGCAAGTGGAGTGGCCGGTGCGGGTCCCGGGCGCATTGCTCAAATCAGTTGAAATGCACTCCGACGCGGTAGTCCCTTCGCCATACGACGCGGCATGGAAGCCGCAAACGGTCATCCGGCATGATCAATGTGAATTCATCGGGAATGCGGAGAAAATCGGAAAACTCCAGCGCGGCACCGGTGCTGGATATGTCGCGAACAATGCATGGATACTTGTCGCCGCCATAGTCGATCTTGGCGGCCTTCATGATTTTAACGCGTGGCGCAACCCGGGTTTCGACCACCGCAATATTCCTGGTTTAAATGCCACTACCGTTAGCATGGTTATATTAACGGCTTCCTAAACGGGGACTTCATCAAAACTCTCCTGGCCCTGATGATTGCGAGGATATTTGCAACGCGGAGCTGATTTCGTTTCTCGCCACTCACCCCGCCCAGCACTGTCCGCCGCCATCCACGCGCAGCACCTGACCCGAGACAAACCCGCCTAACGGGCCCGCGAACACTTCGACGACGCGCGCGACTTCGTCGACGGTGGCGATGCGGTCGAGCGTACCTGTTTCGACCAGTCTCTCCTGATCCACGGCACGCGTGCCCATGAACCGCCCGGTGCGGGTGTCGCCGGGTGCGATGCAATTCACGGTGATGTCGTAGAAGCGCAACTGATCGGCGAGGCAGCGCGTGTAGTGCGCGGACATCCTCCTCGCGAATGCCGACGGCATCGTTCGGATCGGGCTTGCCGCCCTTTGCGGCGATGTCTCCGCCGGCAAAGCCGTACAGAATTGAATCAGCTTTGCAATTCCGTCAAGCTTCCATCATATAGGCGCCTGATCATCTGCCGCGCCGTTTGGCGGCAACAAATCGCGCTCAGGGAGCAAGTCTCGTGGCATATTCCAACACTCAACTGTTCATCGATGGCAAATGGCGTCCGAGCCAGTCGGGCAAGACCATCGCCGTGCTCAATCCGGCGACGGAGGAAACGATCGGCACCGTCGCGCATGCCGACCGCGCCGATCTCGACGAAGCGCTGGAGGCTGCCGCCAAGGGCTTCAAGCTCTGGCGCGCGGTGGCGCCGTTCGACCGCTGTAAGATCATGCGCAAGGCCGCAGCGATCATGCGCGAGCGCAACGACGAAATCGCGCCGCTGTTGACGATGGAGCAGGGCAAGACGCTCGCCGAGGCGAAGATGGAAGCCATGGCCGCCGCCGACGTCATCGAATGGTTTGCCGAAGAAGCCAAGCGCGCCTATGGCCGGGTGATCCCAGCGCGCGGTCCCGGCATCTACCAGATCTCGATCAGGGAGCCGGTCGGTCCGGTCGCCGCCTTCACGCCGTGGAATTTCCCGATCAACCAGGTCGTCCGCAAGCTCTCCGCGGGTCTCGCCGCGGGCTGCTCGATCATCGTCAAGGCGCCCGAGGAAACGCCTGCGTCTCCGGCGCAACTGATCCGCGCTTTCGCCGATGCCGGCGTGCCCGACGGCGTGATCAATCTGGTCTACGGCGTACCATCAGAGATTTCGGAGTATCTCATTCCGCACCCGGTGATCCGCAAGATTTCCTTCACGGGATCGACCAATGTGGGCAAGCAGCTTTCGGCCTTGGCGGGCCTGCACATGAAGCGCGCCACCATGGAGCTTGGCGGCCACGCGCCGGCGATCGTGTTCAAGGACGCCGACGTGTCGGCGGCCGCCAAGATTCTGGCGGCGGCAAAGTACCGTAATGCCGGCCAAGTGTGCATTTCGCCGACGCGCATGCTGGTGCAAGACGACGTGTTTCGCGAATTCGTCGACAAGTTCGTCGAGGGCGCCAAGGCGATGAAGGTCGGCAACGGCATGGATCCGGATTCGAAGATGGGCTCGCTCGCCAATCCTCGCCGCGTCACCGCCATCGAAGGCATGGTGCAGGATGCCGTGGGCAAGGGCGCCAAGCTCGAGACCGGCGGCCACCGCGTCGGCAACAAGGGCTACTTCTTCGAGCCGACCGTGGTCAGCGACGTGCCGAAGGACGCGCGCGCCATGAACGAGGAGCCGTTCGGACCGCTGGCGTTGATCTCCCGATTCTCGACCTTCGACGAGGTGGCCGAGGAAGCCAACCGCTTGCCCTTTGGTCTGGCGTCCTACGCCTTCACCAGTTCGACCAAGACCGCAACCGCGATCGGCGCCGCCATCGAGGCCGGCATGGTCTCGATCAACAGTTTCGGCCTGGCGTTGCCTGAAGTCCCGTTCGGTGGCGTCAAGGATTCCGGCTACGGCTCGGAAGGCGGCACCGAGGCGATGGAGGGATATTTCAACACCAAGTTCATCACCCAGACGGGGGTGTGAACCGGCTCTTTCGTTATGGCCGGGCAAAAGCGCGAAGCGCGTCTTCGCGCTTGATGTCCCGGCCATCTACGTTCTTCGCCCTAGTGAAGCAAGGCGTGGATGCCCGGCTCTCAAGGCCGGGCATGACGAGCTAGCTGGAATTTCGTCCCTAATTCTTGATCGCGTAGAGCGGCGTTCGGAGTGTCAGCTGGTAGGAAGGCTTCGGCGTCCATGCGATTTGCGCGGTGACGCCGAACAGGCGGTTGTCGTTGTCATCCATGCGGTCGAGGTCCAGCCGCACGATCGGCTGCGTGAATGCGGGAAACGGCGTCAGGTTCAGAAGCTGCGCGCCGCCGAAATGTTGCACGCCGAAGCGGCCGGTGAATTTCCAGTTGTTGTCCCACTGATAATAGCCACCGACATAGCCCATGATATCAGGGTTGACGCGGGCGAGGGGGTATCGACGAGGACCTTGGCGTACTGCGTCCCCGCGAGCAGCCCGCGCGTTTCATCCGTGTTCAGCGCATAGCCCGCCTCGAGGATCGTGTTGTAGGTGGTGGAGGCCAGCGGGGCATCCGAAATCGAACGCGACGCGTTGGATTGAACGGTGATGGTCGGAAACGTTCCGCCGTTCTGCTGATAGATGTCGGCCTGGAATCCGACGGTAAAGCTGAAAATCGTGAACGCGGTCCAGGGATCGGTGCCAGCCTGCGACGTGGCTCCGCTGACGCCGCCATAGACCGAGAGCCAATCGTTGACATCGACAGTGACGGGCAGGTCGACCGAGATGCTGCGGCTGGACGGCGAAGTCTGGGTTCGGAGCGAGGAAAGGTTCGCCAGCCTCGACAGCAATGGAGGGGCGCTGAATCCGATCGAGAGTGAGCCTGCAGGCAGCGTCGAATAAATGGTTCGCGTATCGAGGTAGATGTTCGGCAGCGCTGGCTTGGCGGCCGCGTCCTCTTCATCGTCATCCTCGTCCTTTGCCAGGCCTGCGCCGCAAAGGCAGAGCGTCAGCAGCACGCCGAGGGCCGCACCACCGGCCGATCGCGCCAATCCGAACCGCTGATGGCGCGATGCGGGACGGACCCGGAATCTGGAAAAATTCTTGCTCAACCGACAATGCCCTTGACCGGCCAAGCTGATCATTTACGGGGCGCGAAAACAAGCAGCGCGGCGGCGCGCGGGCTGCGATCTCGCGATCGGTGTGGCGTATTTGCGTCGCGCGGAAGCGGGCCCTATCGGCCGGCCTTGCCCGCGGCGGTGATGGCGACCGACAGCGCGAGTTTGGTTTGCTCGACGATGTCTTCGACCAGCTCTTCCCGGCTGACATTTGCAACCTGGCCGGTGAGCAGCCCCTGTTCGGCCAGCATGACCACACCGTGAAGCGACGCCCAGATCTTCAGGGCGGTTCGCTCGCGCAGGAGTCCGATGGCCGGAGCTTCCAACGCTTCCAGCAGCAGGTCGAAGGTCTCCATCGCCGCGCTGTGCAACTCGCTGCCTTTCGGCGCGCACGCCATGATTCTCGAGGCGAACATCAGGCGGTAGATGCCGTTGCGGTGCAGGCCGAAATCCAGCGTAACCTGCGCGAAGCGCGACAGCTTCGAACGCTTCGACGGTTTCTCGATCGCCGCCCGCAGCGTGGCCGAGAACTGGCGGAACGCTTCGGCCGTAACTGCCGTCAGCAGCGTCTCGCGATCGGCAAAATGCTTGTAGGGCGCCGGCTGCGAGACGCCGAGTGTCTTGGCAAGCGCGCTGATGCTGATCGCTTCCGGGCCGCCAAGCTCGACCTGGTGCAATGCGGCCTGAACCAGGGCATCGCGAAGATCCCCGTGGTGATAGGCGTTGAGAGCTTTGCGTGCGGGTCGAGGCGGCATTTGAATGTCATGATCTATAACTTTTGACTTGACAGCACAACGGCGGAGCGAATGTAATATGATATAACTTCGCGAGGTGCCGGCGGGGCTGTCCAGCCGTGCTGACGGACGAACAGCGACAGAAGATCACGGTGCGCGGTAAAGCGCGCTAAAACAGGGGAAACGCTGCGATGGCTGGAAATCTCAGAATCCGCGTCGACCAGGACAAATGCCAGGGACACGCGCGCTGCAAATCACTGGCGCCTGAACTATTCGATCTCGATGAATTCGGCAACGCGCACGAAGTCGGCGACGGCTCCGTGCCTCCGGGTCTGGAAGACAAGGCTTGGCTCGCACAGACCAACTGTCCCGAGATCGCGATCGAAGTGACCGAGAAATAGTCCGGTCCCGAAATCGACTTAGCTCATCTGGATCTGAACGAACCAAGCAGAGGATTTGCTCCGATGTCCGATTCTGCCAGCATCATGCCCGAACATCCCCCGGTAACTGACTGGGTCAACGATTTCGACCACACCGATCCGACCTGGACGGAAAATCCGTTTCCGATCTGGGAAAAGCTGCGGGCCGCCTCGCCGGTCGTCCACACCGAACGTTTTCTCGGCTGCTACATGCCGACCACCTACCAGGCGGTGAAGGAAATCGCCTACGATACCGAGCATTTTTCCTCCCGCCGCGTCATCGTGCGCGACGTCCGGCCGGACATCACCGCGACCGCCCCGCCGATCACTTCCGATCCGCCGGCGCACAAGCCCGCCAAGCAGTTGCTGCTGCCGCCATTCACGCCCGATGCGATGAAGAAGCTGGAGCCGCGGGTTCGCGCCATCTGCAACGAACTGATCGACGAGTTCATTGCCGACGGCAAATGCGACGCCGCCGCGCGCTACACCAAGCATGTTCCGGTTCGCGCCATCGCGCATATGCTCGGGATTCCCGAGAAGGACGGTGATCTCTTCATCAAGTGGATTCACGGCATTCTCGAGCTCGGCATCAAGGACGACAACGCGCTGATGTCTGCCGTGCAGGACATGACCGGCTACTTCGCTGGCCACATCGAGCAGCGCAAGCAGCGCCCGACCGACGATTTGATCTCGACGCTGATGAACGCCAGGGACAAGGACGGGCAACCCTTGTCCGACGGCCACGTGCTGGGTTCACTGCGATTGCTGTTGATCGCCGGCATCGACACCACCTGGAGCGCGATCGGCTCCTCGCTGTGGCATCTCGCGAAAACGCCTGCGGATCGCGAGCGCCTGATCGCAGAGCCGGAGCTGATGCCGCTCGCGGTCGAAGAGCTGCTGCGGGCCTATTCGCCGGTGACCATGGCGCGCGAGGTGATGAAGGAGACCACCATCAGCGGCTGCCCGGTCAAGCCCGGCAACATGGTGCTGTTGTCTTTCCCGGCCGCCAACCGCGATCCCGCCATGTTCCCTGATGCCGACAAGGTCGTGATCGACCGCAAGGAGAACCGCCACGCGGCGTTCGGCCTCGGCATTCATCGCTGCGTCGGCTCCAACCTCGCGCGCATGGAAATGACGGTCGCGATCGAGGAGTGGCTGAAGCGGATTCGGACTTCAGGCTCGATCCGGCCGGCAAGGTCACCTGGTCGGAAGGCACGGTGCGCGGCCCGCGTCAGCTTCCCGTGCTGTTCGGCAAAGCGAACTGAGCGCGGCCGATGTCCGCCTCGACCCTGCCGCCGGAATAACCCTCTACGAGAGCAGCCAGCGGCGACCGGGCTGAAGCATTGACCACGCCAACGGTTGCAGCGATCATTGCCGCTGGTTGCAGAACAACGATGGCATGGAGCGGACGCGATGACGGGTGAGCCGGAGGCGAGTGGTCCGCGATCGATTGGCGAGATCGCAAGCTATCACGCCCACATCTACTACGACCCGGCGACCACGCGGGCCGAGGCCGCACAATTGCGCAACTGGATCGGCGAGCGCTTCTCGGTCACGCTCGGACGGTGGCACGACGTCAAGGTCGGTCCGCATGATCAGGCCATGTACCAGGTGGCCTTTTCCACCGGGGTTTTCCGGAGCTGGTTCCCTGGCTGATGCTCAATCATGGCAGGTTGAGCGTGCTGGTGCATCCGAACACGACCAACCCGCGCAGGGATCATCTCGCCGATCCGATCTGGATCGGGCCGGCGCTCGACGTGCATGCCGACAAGCTCCCGGAGCATTCGAACTGGAACAGGCCCCCGCACCGAATACCGGATCCGGTTCTCCGCCCCTAACGCCCTGTTGCCCCGGAACCGCCGGCGGGTTTACCATGACATGGTTTGAGGCCGCTGATTTGACCGGTCCCGATGGCCGGGACCGCATGTCTCGATTATGCCTTACTTTGGTTTGCATTATATGGGGCTTATTCGGTGAATCCTACGGAATCAGACGTGATTCCGAAGCGCCGAGCCGGGGACGGATGAATAGCAGGAAGACCAGCGCAACCGGGCTTGCTTCGAGCCGGGGTACTCGATTGCTCGGCAAGGTGGCGTGCGCCGTCGCCGCGCTCGGTGTTGCGTCGGGCCTCGCCGCCTGGACTACCGGTTTCGACCTGGCCGCATGGATGCAAAATCCCGCATCGGCAAATGTCCCGACCACTTCATTCGATGATCGCTTTGGCTCGGGATCGGTGCGCAATTCGCGGGTGATCAGCTACCCCTGGCGGACCGCCAGCCGGCCGCTGCGTACGGACTTCGACGCCGAGTTCGGGCACATCGAAAACCTGCTCGGTGGACAACCGCGCGATGTCCAGACCGTCCAACCCGAGCAGCCCGCGCCATCAGTCGAAGCGGCTATTCCGCTGCCAAGATCCCGGCCGGTCGAGGCCAACCTTCAGCCCAGAAACGATCCGCCGCCGGCGCCGTCGGATAACCGCACGATGTTCGACAAGCTCGCCGAGCTGGTGCCGATGCGTTTCACGCTGGCATCCCTGACGCCGGGAGACGGGCTGTTTGGCGAGCGCAAGGACCTTTCGGCGCTCGGCTACGACAATGTCACCGCCGTCTACGACATTTCGGCGCGTGCCGTTTACCTGCCGAACGGGACCAAGCTTGAGGCGCATTCGGGTCTCGGCAGCCTGATGGACAATCCTGGGTATGTCGACCAGCGCATGGTCGGCGCAACGCCGCCGAACGTCTATGACCTCAAGCCGCGCGAAAAGCTGTTTCATGGTGTCGCGGCGCTCCGCATGACGCCTGTCGGCGAGAACGAAATGCATGGGCGCACCGGCCTGCTCGTGCACAACTACTTGCTCGGCCCCAACGGCGATTCGAACGGCTGCGTCTCGATCAAGGAGTATGACCGCTTCCTGGCGGCATACCGCAACGGCGAGGTGAAGCGCCTTGTCGTTGTGCCGAGCCTCAAGGAAGGCCTCACCGCGTCACGGCGTTCACCCTCCCCGTCATGACAGCCATCGCAAGCGGCGTTTCCGACTGCGACACACCGTTGCGGGCGGTTTTCAAGGTCAACCTGAACGGCCAGACGGTGTCTATCGGGACCGTCGGCCAGGCCTACCGGTTCATCACCAATCTCAGCTCGATCGAATGGATCGAGTTTCGCTCGCTGCACGCCGATGCCGTAAGCTCGCTGCAGGGCGCCGCCGGCAATGCGATGCTGACAGTGCAGGCGACCAACGCATTGCGCGCGCTGTTCGTCCGCGCCAAGTTGCTCTGAAGGCAGAGCGACCGCCCATCGCATCCACTCCCGGCTTGGCCGCGAACGCCAAGTGTTGGTATGTCTCCTGACCGAATCGAACATATCCGAAGGAAGCGTCCGCATGCCCCCAAGCGACAGCGAGATTGAAGACGACCGTCTGATCCGGGCGCTGTTGCAGAACTGGGCGATCTGGCGCGATGCCGGCGATTGGGAGCGTTTCCGCACCGTCTGGCATCCCGACGGCCGCATGATGGCGACCTGGACGCAAGGCACCGGCGACGAGTTCATCGAGATCAGCAAGCAGGCGTGGGCGAAAGGGGTCAGCATCCTGCATTTCCTCGGCGGCATCTCGGTCGACCTGGCAGGACACCGCGCGATCTCGCAGACCAAGATGACGATCTCGCAGCGTGCCGAGGTCGAAGGCGTGCTGTGCGACGTACTTTGCACCGGGCGGTTCTACGACTTCCTCGAAAAGCGAGAGGGGCGTTGGGGCATCGTGCTGCGCCAGCCGATCTATGAGAAGGACCGGATGGACCCCGTAACGCCGGGCGCAACGCCCGTTCTCGACAAGGCGCTGCTCGAGCAGTTTCCACCAGGCTACCGGCACCTCGCGTACTTGCAGACCCGCATCGGCTACACCGTCAAGCGTGACATGCCGGGCCTGAAGGGGCCGGAGGTCGAGGCCTTGTACGCACGCGGCGCGGATTGGCTTGACGGCAAACCGCTTAGCTGATCTCCCTGCGAACGGTTGCTGCCGCCTCGCACATCGCCTTCAGTTTTCCGAACGCTGTATGGCGCGGCATGTACTTCATGCCGCAATCGGGCGCCACGACCAGCCGGTCGGCCGCGACATGCTTCAAGCCGTTGCGGATGCGGCCGGCCACGACATCGGCGGTTTCGATCTCGGGATTGCCGAGGTCGAGCACGCCGAGCATGATCTTCTTGGACGACAAATCCCTGAGTACGCCGAGATCGAGCTTCGGCTGCGCCGCCTCGATCGAAATCTGTTCGGCATGGGTGTCGGCGAGCTCGGCGAGAAAGGAATAGCCGGCCGGCTTGGTCGAGCCGGCCACGACCGCGGCATAGCCGAAGCACAGATGCACGACGGTGGGCACAGTAATGCCTTGCAGCGCGCGATTGATGGCCTTGACCGCATAGCGGCGAGCGAGGTCCGGATTGTTGCGTACCCAGGGCTCATCAAGCTGGATCACGTCCGCGCCGGCCTTCTGCAAATCGAGAGCTTCGGCGTTGACGGCGGCGGCGAACGCCATCGCCAGTTCCTCGTCGTCCTTGTAGAACTCGTTCTGGGCCTGCTGGCTCATCGTGAACGGACCGGGCAGGGTGATCTTGGCCGCGCGATCGGTGTTCTGGCGAAGAAATTCCATATCGTGCAGTTCGACTGGGCCGCGGCGCTTCACCGGTCCGACGACGCGGGGTACTGGCGTCTGGTGTCCGCTGCGCGAGGTGATCATGGCCGGATTCTCGTCGTCTATGCCATCGAGCGCCGTCGCAAAACGGTTGGAATAGCTTTCGCGGCGGATTTCGCCGTCGGTCACGATGTCGATGCCGGCGCGCTCCATGTCCCTGATGGCGACGATGGTGGCGTCGTCCTGCGCTTGTTCCAGATGTTCCGCGGGCAGCCGCCACATCGCATGCATGCGCGTTCGCGGCACCACCTTCGACAGCATCGCGCGATCCACCAGCCATTCCGGCTGTGGGTAGCTCCCGACCACGGTGGTCGGCAACAGGTGCTTCGGCAGGTTCATGATTGTCTCCTTGCTCTTCTGTTATTGGTCGCTCACTTCACGCGGCGTGCGTCGCCGCGGCCGCAACCTCGTCCCTGACCGGATTGCGAAGCACGCCGATGCCGGACACCTCCACCTCGACCACGTCGCCATCCTTCATCCAGAGCGGCGGCGCGCGATAGGCGCCGACGCCACCGGTCGTGCCGGTGACGATGACGTCGCCGGGCGCGAGCTCGGTGAAGGTCGAGCAATAGGCGATCAGGGCGGGCACATCGAACACGAGATCGGAGATCGGCGCGGCCTGCACCTCGACGCCGTTGAGGCGGGTCGCGATGGTCTGCTTGCTGATATCGGGGATTTCGTCTGACGTGACCATCCACGGCCCGAACGCGCCGGTGCCGACGAAGTTCTTGCCGGGCGTGAATTGCGAGGTATGGCGCTGCCAGTCGCGGATGCTGCCGTCATTGTAGCAGGCATAACCGGCGACATGCGCGAGTGCGGCTTCGCACGCAATCCGTCGCCCGGCCTTGCCGATGATGACGGCCATCTCGCCTTCATAGTCGAACCGTTCGGACTCCAGCGGCCGGATCATCGGCTGGCCGCCGCCGACCTGGCTGTTGGCAAAGCGGGTGAAGATCATCGGGTGCGGCGGGGTGGGATGGCCGCTTTCCGCGAGATGCGTGGCGTAGTTGACCCCGATGCAGAAAATCTTGTCCGGATCGGGCACGGTCGGCAGCAGTTCGATTTCGGCCAATGCGTAGTCGGGTCGTTCGCCCTGCAGCGCTTTCAGCGCGTCGAGCGATTCATGGGCGAGTAACGCCTTCAGGGTCGGCCAAGCCGTCAGCCGCTTGCCCGCGTCGATGATTCCGGCATCCGTAACCAGGCCGTAGGTTGCCGTCTGACCCGCCTTGAAACTCGCGATCTTCATTTCTTGAGGCTTTCTTCGATGGAGGAAACATAGGGTTTGATCGGCCGCACGATCTCGCCTGAACGGATCGGGACGCAGTCGGGCGGAAAATCCTGTCGGACGCGCGCGCCGATCTCTTCGACGCGGTCGAGAAAGCGTTCGAGATGATCCATTGCGCCGGTCGGCAGGTCGTGCAGCACCATCACGCTCCACGGCTGCGCGCGGCATTGTTCCAGTGCCCGCTCGGTCCAGCCGTCGGGATCGTCCCAGTCGCGCGGAATGGCGTTCCAGAGCACGCAGCTATGTTTGTTGCGTCTGAGGTAGTCGACGACCGAAGGCTTCAACAGCCGTGCGTCGAGATGGCCGCCGCCGCCGAAAGGCCGGAACCAGCGTTGCGCGTGGGCGAGATCGCCGATCGCAGCCTGGGTCCGGCCGATTTCCTTCTCGGCCGTCGCGGCGTCGTGCTGCTGGCCGAGCGGAACGGAGTGGGTAAACGTATGATTGCCGATCCAGTGGCCTTCGTCATGGGCCCGTGCGGCAAGCCGGCGGCGTTCGCCGTCGCCGAGCTTTTCGCCGATCACGAAGAAAGTCGTCGTGATGCCGCGTTCGCGCAGGACATCGAGCACGCGCGGCGTGACGCCGGGTTCGGGGCCGTTGTCGAATGTCAGCGTCAGGTCGAACACGCCGATACTCCCCGTCAGGTCGCGGGCTGCAGGGTGGGCGCGGTTTCTTCCGCCGCGTTCTGTCCGGCGCGGGTGCCGGTCTGCCAGATCGCGGCCTTGCGCTCGATCCATTTGATGGCGGCGTTGAAGGCAATCGCCATCGCCAGCACCAGCAGCACGCCGGCGAACACATGCGGACTGTCGAGAATGGTGCGGTAGCGCGAGATGAGATAGCCGATGCCGGCGGACGAAATCAGCATCTCCGACACGACCACCCCGACGATCACCAGCGCGCCGCCGACGCGCAGCCCCGACAGCACGGTCGGGATCGCCGCCGGAATGATCACGCAGATCAGCCGTTGGCTCAGCGTCGCGCCCATGCTGCGGGCGGCCAGCAGCAATTGCGGATCGATGGTCTGAATGCCTGCCGCGGTCGCAAGCATCGTCGGCAGGAATCCATAGATCGAGGCGAACGCGATCTTGGATTCCGAGCCGATGCCGAGCCACACGGTGAATACCGGATAGAGGATGACCAGCGGCACCGCATAGAGGCTCGAGACCATCGGCATGATCAGGATGCGCGGCCGCGGCAGGCTGCCGACGATGGCGCCGAGGAGGATGCCGCCGCCGCAGGCGAATGCCATCGAGATCGCGACCTCGTAGAGCGTGACGGCAAGGGCATGGCCGTATTCACCGGCCTCGTTCCATCCGGCTGTTAGCGTCGAAGACAGCGACGGCAGGAACAGCTCAGGAATTAGACCGGCGCGCGGCAGGATTTCCCACAGCGCGATCAGGCCGATCACGATCAATCTGCGAAGCGTTGCCGCGGTCATGTCAGCCTCACGCCGATTTACGGATATGCCGCCAGATGCGGTCGCGCAGGGTGCCGAACGTATCGCCGCTCAGCATTTCATAGGTGCGGGGGCGGGGCAGCGAGACCTGCAAATGATCGACGATGCGGCCGGGGCGCGGCGACATCACGATCACTTCGTCGGCGAGATAAACCGCCTCGGTCAGGCTGTGGGTGACGAACACCACCGTCTTGCCGGTCGCCGCCCAGATGCGTAATAGCTCGTCGCCCATGGTCATGCGGGTCTGTTCGTCGAGCGCGGCAAACGGTTCGTCCATCAGCAGCACCGGTGGATCCTGAACCAGTCCGCGCGCGATCGAAACGCGCTGCTTCATGCCGCCGGACAGTTCGTGCGGATGGCGCTTGCCGAAGCCGTCGAGGCCGACGAGTTTCAACGCATCCTGCGCCTTGGCGCGGCGCTCATCCTTGCCGACGCGGCGCAGCGCCAGCGGAAATTCGACGTTCTCTTCCGCCGTCAGCCAGGGAAACAGGCTGGCTTCCTGAAACACCACGCCGACCCGGTTCGGATCGGGCTCGGGGATCGGCGCGCCGCTGACGGTGATGGTGCCGGAGGTCTGCTGGCGCAGGCCGGCCATCATCATCAGAAGCGTCGACTTGCCGCATCCGCTCGGGCCGACCAGCACGACGAAGCGGCCAGGTTTGACGTCGAGCGAAACGTCTTCGAGCGCGACGACGTCCTGCGTCGTGGTCTTGAAGATCTGTCCGACATTGCGGACCTCGATCGCGCCGGCCGGCTTCAGCGGGGTTATGTTCGCCAATGGCTGCATCGTGTTTCCACCCATCTGACCAGTTCATTGAAGGCAATTGCGATCACGGCGATCATCACCACGCCGGCCAGCAATTGCCTCATCTGGAAGTTCTCGCCCCAGGTCGCGATCTGGTGGCCGATGCCGTCGCGCGAGGCGTACATTTCGGCGAGAATGACGCCGGTGAGATTGAAGATCATCGAGATCCGCAGCGCTTCCAGCAGCACAGGCAGCATGCTCGGCAGATAGACGCGAAACGCGGTCTGCATTGGCGTCGCACCGTAAGAACGCGCGACCGTCAAATGCTCGACCTTGACCGACTCCACCGCCGTCGTGGTCGACATGATGACGATGAAGATCGTCGAAAAGAAGCCGAAGCCGACTTTCTGCGAAAAGCCGACGCCGAACACCAGGATGAACATCGGCAGGAAGATCGACTTCGGGATGCTGAAGGCAAAGAACAGCAGCGGCTTGGCCACATCGGCAAAATAGCGGTTTTCCGCGATCAGGAAGCCGATCAACGCGCCAAAGGGAACGGCGAGCGCAAACGCGGTCAATACCTCGCTCGCCGTGACAGCCAGATCCTTGCGCACGCTCGCCCGCTGCAGCAGATCGCCGAGCGTCGCCAGCGTGTCGGATGCGGAGGGGAGCAGGCGCGGGTTGACGATGCCGGTCCGCGACAGGAGTTCCCATATCGCAAACAGCACCACCACAATGGCGAGCCGCGCCGCCTTTACGCCTAATCCGCGCATCGCGCCGCCTCAGGGCTTGGTCGGAACCGGCTTGAACTGCGTCGAGATGATCTCCGCGGCGGGCCCAAGATCTTTCATGCCGCCGGCCTTGGCCATGTCGAGCGCGAGTTGAAGCTGCTCCGGAATCTTGGGCGCGTCCATGCTGCCGTCGGTTTCGAGCTTCATGATCGTGTTCTCGTATTCCAGCGCCGCGATCTCGGCGGGAATTTCATAGAGGTCGGCGATCAGCTTGACGGAAACGTCCTTGTTGGCGCGCATGAACGCCAGCGCGCCATAGAGCGCGTTCAGCGTCTTCTGCACCATCTGCGGCTTGTCCTGCACGTATTTGTCGAGCGCGATCCAGCCGGCGGCGAGGTTCGGCGGCACTTCCCTGGAGAAGTCGAGGATGGTGCGCGCTTCGCCCGATTTGGAGATATGGAAGCTCAGCGGCGAGTACACCACCGCCGCGTCGACATTGCCGGCGAGCAGGTTCGGCACCAGGCCGCCACCGCCGACGGGCACGCGGGTGAACTCGATCTTCTTGTCCTGCTGGGTCCACAGCGCCAAGAGGTCGGAGCCGGAGCCCGCGGAGGTGATGGCGACCTTCTTGCCGTTCAGCTCCTTGACCCCGAGCGTCGATTTCGAAAGCGTCATCAACTGCCAGCCGTAATAACCCATGGCGGCGTTCGCGAGCACTTTGGAATTCACGCCCTTCTTGCGTCCGGCTGACACCAGCGAAGTCGCATCGAGAATGACGTCGGCGGCGCCCGCCGCCATCGCCTCGAACGTCTCGGCGCCGCCGCGATAGATCGTCAGCTCGGCCGCGATGCCTTCTTTCTCGAACAGCTTTTGCCGCACCGCCGTTTCCGCAATCGTTGTCGGCCAGTAGGTCTTGGTGGGAAGGCCGATGCGAACGGTGTCGGCGGCCTGCGCCATACCCGATGCGCCAAGCATGGTAGCCGCGGTGATCGTTGCCAGGATGTGGCGTCGCGTGATGATCATGGTGACGTTTCCCTTTGCTTTTTTTGATTTGGCTTGTTTTTCGAACGAAAGATCAGACGGTGTCGCGCCCCCGGGAAGACTGGGCGTTGCGAGCTCGACCAGATGCATGGTCGTCTGAAAATGTATCGAGAGCGCCGCGACCGCGGCGTCCGGATCGCGCTTGAGCACGGCATGCACGATGGCTGCGTGTTCGGCCTCGACGTTGCGGGATTTTTCGGTGTCGCGCCGGATCGAGAGCCTTCGATAGCGTTCGCTCTGCTCGTGCAGCACGTCTCGAAACCCGAGCAGCCATTGCGAGCCGCACGCGTTCACCAGCGTGCGATGGAAAGTGCGGTGACGCACCACCCATTCCTCGTAGTGATGGGTGGGGTCATCTGGATAGGTGTAGGGAACGGCGCACAGCGATGCGAAGGATCGTTCGACCGATGACAGCCACGCCTGGTCCCCGAGCTCGATCGAGCGCCGCAGTGCCAGCCCCTCGATGTCGACACGGGTTTGCGTAACGTCCCGTAGATCGGCCGGAGAGACCGGGCTGACGCGAAAGCCGCGCTGATCGGACGCCTGCACCAGCCCGTCCGCGACGAGCCGCGACAGCGCCTCGCGCACCGCCGCGAGGCTGACGGAAAACTGCTTGGCGAGGCCCGCGATATGCAGCTTCTGACCCGGCAGCAGCCGGGTCGAAAGAATATCCGCGCGCAGCCGCTCCTGAACGGCGGAGGTCAGGCTTCGCGGCCGTTCATCCGCCAGATCATCACCAAAACTCAACCCGATGCTGCTCATGGCGGCGCAGATTGGCGAGAGAAGCTGGTGCCGTCAATCGAAAATCGATTTTTTACAGCTTCGGCTCAGAATTGGCGTGACAACTTCCCCGCATCGGCCTAAATAGTTCGCATGCGAAATAAGTTTGTGAGGCGGTTGGAGTGAGCTCCCGTCGCGAGCACCGGCTGGTGTTTCTGCTCAATGTCGCGCAGCGCCGGCTGCAGCGCTGGATGGCGGCGCGGACGCAGCACAGCGGGGTAACGGCGGCCCAGTCCGGGTTGCTGTTCATTCTCGGCCAGCGTGACGGCGTGCTGATGGGCGAGGCCGGCGCGGCGCTCGATCTCGGGCCGCCCGGCATCAGCGGCCTTGTTGACCGGATGACGGCGGCGAACCTGATCAAGCGGCGCGCTGATCCGGACGACGGGCGAGCATGGCGGCTGTGGCTGACCCCGGCCGGCCGCACCGCGCTGGCGCAGTCGAAGGCCGGGCTTGTGGAGGTCAACGCGCGCCTCATAGAAGGATTTAGCGAAGCCGAGATCGATGTCGTCGCGCGCTGGCTCACCAGCCTGCAAACCAGATTTCCCAGAGGAGAAGACGAATGACCGAGCATATCAGAAGCGAGAACGACGGCGGCATCCTGAGCCTGACGATGGCGCGGCCGGACAAGAAGAACGCGCTGACCAACGCGATGTACGGCGCGCTGGCCGACGCGATCGAAGCGGCTGAGACCGATGCCTCCGCCCGCGTCGTGCTGATCCGGGGCGAGGGCGACATGTTCACCGCCGGCAACGATGTCGGCGAGTTCGCGGCCATGGCGACAGGTGCTTTTCAGGGCGAGCGGCATGTCGGTCGATTCCTGCAGGCGCTGGCGCGATCGAGCCGCCCGCTGGTCGCAGCCGTTCAGGGACGTGCGGTCGGCATCGGCACCACGATGCTGCTGCATTGCGATCTGGTCGTGCTGGCCGAGAATGCCCTGCTTTCAACGCCGTTCGTCAATCTCGCACTGGTGCCGGAAGCGGCCTCCAGCCTGCTGATGCCGCTTCGCATCGGCTACGCGCGTGCCTACGAGATGTTCGCGCTCGGCGAAGCGGTGGATGCCAGGTCCGCGTTCGCGTGGGGCCTCGCCAACAGGGTGGTGCCGCTGGACAAGCTCGATGCCGAGGCGAGGGCGCTTGCGTCTCGTCTGGCGAAACAACCGGCTGGCGCCGTCAGCACCACCAAGCGGCTGATGCGCAATCCGGAACTGCTGATGGCGCAGATCAAGGCGGAAAGCGAACGGTTCGCGGAGCGCCTGAAAACCCTGGAGGCCCGCGAGGCGTTCATGGCTTTCGCCGAACGCCGGCCGCCGGACTTTTCGAAACTCGCAAAACAGCCGGCGTAATTCCCCCGTGGTCGGCGCCTTGGAATGATAAAGCGGATGCTCCGTCGTTCCGGGGTGTGCGGCAGATCGTCGATTTTTCCTCGCCCGCGACCGGGAGGTAATTGACCGCCTGTGGCGGCCCCGCTACCTCTTTCGGTCCGCATGCGGGGAAACAATGAACAACAACAATGAAACTTCCGAATTCGATTACGTCATCGTCGGCGCCGGCTCGGCCGGATGCGTGCTCGCCAATCGCCTGAGTGCCGACGGAAAACATTCGGTCTTGCTGCTGGAGGCGGGGCCGAAGGATACCAATCTCTGGATCCATGTGCCGCTCGGCTACGGAAAACTGTTCAAGGAAAAATCCGTCAACTGGATGTACCAGACCGAGCCCGAACCGGGATTGAACGGCCGTCAGGTGTTCCAGCCGCGCGGAAAAGTGCTCGGCGGATCGAGCTCGATCAACGGGCTGTTGTATGTGCGCGGCCAGCACGAGGATTACGATCGCTGGCGCCAGCGCGGCAATGCCGGCTGGGGCTATGAGGACGTGCTGCCCTATTTCAAGAAGGCCGAGAACCAGCAGCGCGGTCCCGACAAATATCACGGCGCGGATGGGCCGCTGCCGGTGTCCGACTGGCGGCACGCCGATCCGTTGTCGGAGGCCTTTGTCGTTGCCGCCGCCGAGACCGGCATCCCGACCAATCCCGACTTCAATGGCGCTACCCAGGAAGGCGCGGGATTTTTCCAGACCACGACGAGCCGCGGCCGGCGCGCCAGCACGGCGTTTTCCTATCTGCGTCCGGCAAAGAGCCGCGGCAATCTGCACATCGAGACCTCGGCGCTGGCGCAGCGCATTCTGTTCGAGGGGCGTCGCGCCAGGGTGGTCGAATACAAGCAAGAGGGCCGCGTGCGAACCGCGCGGGCGCGCAAGGAAATCCTGGTTTCCAGCGGCGCGTATAACTCGCCGCAACTGCTGCAACTCTCCGGCGTGGGGCCTGCCGATCTGTTGAAGCAGCATGGCATCGAGATCGTGCTCGACGCGCCCGGCGTCGGCAACGATCTGCAGGATCACATGCAGGTCCGGCTGATCACGCGCTGCGCGCAAAAAGTCACGCTCAACGATGTCATCAACAATCCGCTTCGCCGGATGATGGCAGGCATTCAGTACGCAGCCTTGCGCAAGGGGCCGCTGACGATCGCCGCCGGCACCTCGGGGGCGTTCTTCAAGACCAGTCCGCGGCTGGCGTCGCCCGATATCCAGATTCACTTCCTGCCGTTCTCGACCGACAAGATGGGCGAGAAGCTGCACGCGCTTTCCGGCTTTACAGCGTCGGTTTGCCAGTTGCGCCCCGAGAGCCGTGGCTCGCTCCGCATCAAGAGTGCCGATCCTTCCGTGCCGCCGGAAATCCGCATCAACTATCTCGCGACCGAAACCGATCGCCGCGCCTTCATCGATGGCATCCGCATCCTGCGCAACATCCTCGCCGCGCCGGCGCTAAAGGCCTACGCGGTCGCGGAAGTCGATCCCGGCCCGAAGGTCCAGAGCGACGACGAGTTGCTGGACTTCTGCCGCCGCACCGGCAGCACAGTCTATCACCCGACCTCGACCTGTCGGATGGGCAGCGATCCACTCGCGGTCGTCGACCAGCGGCTCCGGGTGCGCGGCATCGAGGGTCTTCGCGTGGTCGATGCGTCCATCATGCCGGATCTGATGTCGGGCAATACCAACGCGCCGACGATCATGATTGCCGAGAAGGCGTCCGACATGATTTTGGAGGATGCGCGGTAGCGCTTGGCGCCTGCTGACCATTGGCGGTTGCCACGAAATACCGCTGTTATCATCCGCGAAGGCGGATGATCCAGTACGCCGCGACGTCTCCGCTCTTAGTTCCGCTGTTGGTTACTGGATGCCCGCCTTCGCGGGCATGACGGCAGTGTTGCCACGAAATACCGCTGTCATCATCGGCGAAGGCGAAGGCGGATGATCCAGTACGCAGCGACGTCTCGGCTCTTAGTTCCGCTGCTGGTTACTGGGTGCCCGCCTTCGCGGGCATGACGGCAGCGTTGCCACGAAAATACCGCTGTCATTATCCGCGAAGGCGGATGATCCAGTACGCCGCGACGTCTCGGCTCTTACTTCCGCTGTTGGTTACTGAATGCCCGCCTTCGCGGGCATGACGGCAGTGTTGCCACGAAATACCGCTGTTATCATCCGCGAAGGCGGATGATCCAGTACGCCGCGACGTCTCCGCTCTTAGTTCCGCTGTTGGTTACTGGATGCCCGCCTTCGCGGGCATGACGGCGGTGTCGTGCGTCAGCCCCTATGCGCCCGCACCCGCTTCAGCATCTGCTCGACATGCGCGATCGGGGTTTCCGGCTGGATGCCGTGGCCGAGGTTGAAGATCAGCCGGCCTTGCGCGTAATTCGCCAGCACATCGTCGACGGCGCGGTCGAGCGCAGCGCCGCCCGCGATCAGCACCAGCGGATCGAGATTGCCCTGCACGGCGACGCGGTTTTGCACGCGCTCGCGGATCAATGACGGCTCGGCCGCCCAGTCGATGCTGACGGCATCGACGCCAGTCGCCTCCACATAGGCCGGCAGCAGCGCGCCGGCGCCGCGGGGAAATCCGGATGATTTTTGCGTCAGGCACTTGCGCGCGCACGCCGGCGACGATGCGCCTCGCAGGTTCGATCGACCAGCGTGCGAATTCGCGCGGCGGCAGCACGCCGGCCCAGGTGTCGAAGATCTGCAGCACGTCCGCGCCGGCCTTGAGCTGGCCGAGCAGATACTGGATCGAATTCTCCACCAGCACGTCGATGATTTGCGCGAACGCTTCTGGGTGGCGATAGGCCATCATCCGCGCCGGCGCCTGATCCGGCGTGCCCTGGCCGGCGACCATGTAGGTCGCGACCGTCCACGGTGCGCCGCAGAATCCAATCAGCGCGATGTCGGGCGCGAGTTCGCGGCGCACGCGGCGCAGCGCTTCATAGACCGGCTCGAGCTTGCCGAAATCAGCGTCGCGCGCCAGCGTCGCCACTTGTTCTGGCGTATCCAGGGGATCGAGCCGCGGGCCTTCGCCCGCTTCGAAGCGCACGGTGCGGCCGAGCGCGTAGGGGATGACGAGAATGTCGGAGAAGATGATCGCGGCGTCGAAGTTGAAGCGACGGATCGGCTGCAGCGTCACTTCGGCGGCGTATTCCGGCGTGAAGCACAGGTCTAGAAAGCCGCCGGCCTTGGCGCGCAGCTCGCGATACTCCGGCAGATAGCGGCCGGCCTGCCGCATCATCCATACCGGAGGCACTTTCTGCCTGCGGCCGGACAGCACTTCGAGAAGGGGCTTAATGGCGGATTTCTGGGACAATCGAAAAGTTCCTGGGAGAGCTGCTGATCTCCGGCCTCTGATACACGCAGGTTCCGCCCGGGCCAAGGCGAGATGTGGAACTCCGCTAAATCCGGGACGTTACCTCAGACATGGAGGCACATTCTATGGCTGCGAAATTCAATCCCGCGGCGCATGACAAACACGCCGCCGATCCCCGTGAGGCGCAGCGGGCCGATCGGGAAACCCACGAAAAGCTGGAGGCAGGGCTGGTTGACACCTTTCCGGCATCCGACCCTGTAAGCGACACGCAACCCGCGCCGTCGAAGAGTGATGGCGAGTTCGAACACGTTCGCCAAAGACTCGCCAAGCAACGGCAGCACTAAGGAAGCAGCGGCAGCACTAAGAACGCCCGAATTTCAATAATGCGGCGGCGGTTCGTTCGCCGGACCCGGCGCGTTGCTTTCGGCTTCCTGCAGGCGCTCCTTCAGTTCAGCGATCTGGCGCGTCAGCCTGTCGATCTCAACCCACTGCGACGTGATCGTCTGGTTCAGCGTCTCGATGGTCACGTCCTGATAGGTCAGGCGCATCTCCAGCGCGTCGATCCGCTCGTTCAGCGCGTCAACATCACTCATGCGAGCCATCGCCAGTCTTGTGCTCCCGCAGCCCGTGACCGAGCGTCACGCGTTCGTCGAATACGAAGCATTTGCCGCGCCAGCGGCTTTCCTGCTCCGGCACGCCTTCCAGATAGCGAAGGATGCCGCCCTTGAGGTGATAGACCTCATCAAATCCGTGCGCCAGCAGATAGGCGCTGGCCTTCTCGCATCGGATACCGCCCGTGCAGAACATCGCAATCTTCGGGTGCTTCGCAGGGTCGAGCTTCTGCGCGGCGAAATCCTTGAATTGTCCAAAACTCTTGATGCCGGGATCGACCGCGCCTTCGAAGGTGCCCATCGCGACCTCGAAGGCGTTGCGGGTGTCGATGACCAGCGTATCGGGCGAAGCGATCAGCGCATTCCAGTCTGACGGGTCGACGTAGGTGCCGACCTGGCGCGTCGGATCGACCGCGGTGCCGAGCGTGACGATTTCCTTTTTCAACCGGACCTTCAGCCGCTGGAACGGCATCTCGGAAGCGCTCGAGAATTTCAGTTCGAGATTGTCGAGCCGACCCCCGAAAAGGGATCCGTGCTGCAATTTACCAACGAACGCGTCGATGCCCTCATGGCTCCCGGCAACCGTGCCGTTGATGCCCTCATGCGCCAGCAGCACGCTGCCTTTCAGCCCGAGGCCTGCGCCGATCGCGCGCAACGGCTCGCGCAGCTCCTGGAAGTCCGGCAGCGCGGCGAATTGATAGAAGGCGGCGACCTTGAGCGGCATGGCGACGGTTTATCAGGCGGGCCGGGGAGGGGAAACCCCGTAAAGCCCTCCGTATTCCGCGCATTGCCCCCTGGCATGCCAGCCATTGCCCTGCCCGGGATGAATATGCCAAGAACCGTCTGTAAACCCGCCCACCCCCGCGGGATGCGCAAGATACGCTTAAAAAGAAAGCACTCGCGATGAGGAATTTCCATTTCGCCGGCCGCTCGACGGTCCATGCCCAGAACGCGATGGTAGCGACGTCGCATCCGGAGGCCGCGCTTGTCGCCATCGATGTGATGCGCGCGGGCGGCACTGCTGCCGACGCTGCGGTCGCCGCCTGTGCGCTGCTCGGTGTGATCGAGCCGCAATCGACCGGCATCGGCGGTGATTGTTTCGCGCTGATCCAGCCGAAGGGCGAGGGCAAGATCGTCGCCTATAACGGCTCCGGCCGCGCACCGATGGCGGCCACGGCCGAATGGTATCTCGAGCGCAAGATCCACTCGGTGCCGCTGACCTCGGCCCACGCGGTGAGCATTCCCGGCGCGATCGATGCCTGGGACACGATCCTGCGCGACCATGGCAAGATGGGGCTCGACACCCTGCTGCAGCCCGCGATCAAGGGCGCCGAGGAAGGCTACGTCGTTGCGCCCCGCATCGCCTTCGACTGGAAGAACCAGTTCGAGAAGCTGAAGAACGGCACCAACACCGAGCGCTATCTGCTGCCGCACGGCAAGCCGGCCGCGGCCGGCGACGTGATCCATCAGCCGGAATTGGGCAAGACCTTGCGCGCGATCGCGAAGAACGGCCGCGACGCGTTCTACGCCGGCGAGATCGCAGCCGACGTGGTCGAGACATTGCGCGGCATCGGGGGCCTGCACACGCTGGAAGATTTCGCGGCGCACTCTACCGAAACGACCTCACCGATCGGCACCATGTATAAAGGCCACGACGTCTGGCAGTGCCCGCCGAATGGCCCGGGCATCACCATGCTCGTTATGCTGAACATTCTCTCACGCTTCGACCTGACGAACTTTCCTGCACTCAGCGTCGAGCGTTTCCATCTCGAGGCGGAGGCGGCGCGCATCGCCTACATGATGCGGGAGCAGTATATCGCCGATCCGCAGCATGTTCATGTCGACGTTGCCGGAATCCTCGCCAAGGAATTCGCCGAGAAGCACATCAAGAATATCAGGATGGACCGGCTGCTCGACCTGCCGAACGTTGCGCCGCCGATGAATCCGTCCACGGTCTACATCACGGTGGTCGATAGGGACCGCAACGTCTGCTCCTTCATCAACTCGATCGCGCATTCCTTCGGTTCGGCGATCGTTTCCAACAAGACCGGCATCCTCCTGCAGAATCGCGCAGGCGGTTTCCGGATCCAGCCGGGCCATCCCAACTGCATCGCGCCGGGCAAGCGGCCCCTGCACACGATCATTCCGAGTCTCGCCACCAAAAGCGGCCGCGCAGTGATGCCGTTCGGCGTGATGGGCGGACAGTATCAGCCGGTGGGACAGAGCCATGTGCTGACCAACATTCTCGACTATGGCTGCGACGTGCAGGAAGCCATCGATATGCCGCGCGGCCTGCATTACGAGGGCATCTACCAGCTCGAAGACAGCGTGCCGGCCGATATCGTCGCGGGCCTGCAGAAGATCGGCCACAAGACCACCAGCGTGGTCGGCCCGCTCGGCGGCGGCCAGGCGATCTGGATCGACTGGGACAAGGGCACGCTGACCGGCGGCTCCGATCCCCGCAAGGACGGTTGCGCGCTCGGCTATTGAGACTTTCGATTCTCGTTGTCTCCGGAACAGCAAGCCCTTCGCTCTCGTTAGAGCGATGGGCTGTAGCCGTTCGCATCGCATGGCTGATGGCTGAAAAATGGCTATGGAAATAGCTCGCCTTAGGTTAGAGACGTCGGTCTCTCGAACGAGGTGCACTGAGATGCGATCTTCCCGACGCACGATCATCCGGACCGCATTTGCCGCCGCGGCGGCCGCGGTCTCCACGCCGATTGCCATGCCCATGATGGCATCGGCCCAGACTGCAGGAAAACCCATGACCACAGCTTCAGGTTTGCAGATCATCGACAGCAAGGTCGGCGCCGGCGCGTCACCGAAGTCCGGTCAGACTTGCGTCATGCACTATACGGGATGGCTCTACGAGAACGGCCAGAAGGGCAAGAAGTTCGATTCATCAGTCGATCGCAACGAGCCGTTTGAGTTTCCGATCGGCCAGCGCCAGGTGATCGCCGGCTGGGACGAAGGCGTCGCCTCGATGAAGGTCGGCGGCAAGCGCACGCTGATCATTCCGCCCGCACTTGGTTACGGCGCGCGTGGCGCCGGCGGCGTCATTCCGCCCAACGCCACGCTGATGTTCGACGTCGAATTGCTGGCGGTGAAATAACGAACTCTCACACGTGAACCGGTTTCTTCAGAAAGCAACAAGATGAGCGGCACTCACGATCACCCCCATTCCCACGATCACGATCATTCGCACGGCGATACCGAGCGCTGGAAGCACGATGGCGTTCGCGTCATTCCCGGCAATCAGCTCGATCCCAACGTGCCGTCGACCGCCGGCATGGACCGCAAGGCCGCGATCAACTTCGCCCGCGTCGGCGCGCAGAAATTATGGGCGGGCACCGTCACGATCCGGCCCGATGCCAAGACCGGCGCGCACCATCACGGCCATCTCGAAAGCATCATCTATGTCGTGAAGGGTAAGGCGCGCATGCGCTGGGGCGAGCACCTGCAGTTCACTGCCGAGGCCGGCCCCGGCGATTTCATTTTTGTGCCGCCCTACGTGCCGCATCAGGAGATCAACGCCAGTCGCGACGAGGCGCTGGAATGCGTGCTGGTGCGAAGCGACGGCGAGGCGGTCGCCATCAATCTCGACATCGAGCCGGTGGAAAAGCCTGAAACCGTGCTGTGGGTCGATCCGGTGCACCGCGATCCCGCCGAGAAGAAGTAAAAATAACAAACGCCGCAGTTGTTGCGGATGTCGCGGGGGAATCCCATGACGCTTGTTCGCTACGAGAGCTCAGGCCACATCGCCACCATCACGATGGATCGCACGTCGGCGCACAATGCTCTCAACAACGCCTTGTGTGATGAACTGCGGCAAGCCTGGTTCCGCTTTCACGAAAGCGACGATCGGGTCGCAGTGCTCGCGTCGTCGGAGGAAGCATATTTTTCCGTCGGCGCCGATGTCAGAGATCTCCCCGTAAATATGTGGCACGCGGTGCCTGGGTTGGGTGTCGAACTGGACAAGCCCGTAATCGCCGCGACATCGGGATGGGTCGTCGGCGGCGCCTTCGTGCTGGTGCAGATGGCCGACATGTGCATTGCATCGGAGACGACGCGCTTCATCTATCCCGAGGGCAAGATCGGCACCACCGCCGGCGGCGTCTCGTCGGTGGTGGCCCGCATGCCGCACAAGATCGCCATGGAGTTCCTTCTGGTCGGCGAGGAAATGTCCGCCGAGCGCGCCTACCAGATCGGCTTCGTGAACAAGGTTGCCCCGAAGGGGCAGCATGTTGCGCTGGCGCAGGAGATGGCCGCGAAAATCGCCGCCAACGCGCCGCTGGTCGTTCGGGCGCTCAAGAAGCTCGCCCGCGATGCGATGCCGAAGGGGCCGTTGGAAACGGCCGCCGAGGTACGCCGACTGCTCGACCCCGTGCGGGATAGCGAGGACCTCAAGGAAGGCGTCAAGGCATTCAGGGAAAAGCGCAAACCTGACTTCAAGGGCAGGTAGGGTAGCCGCCTCTTTCTCCGGATCCCCAGGTTTCGCGCGCCCGTTTCGCCGCCCAAAAAATCTGAAAAGGGATGTCGGACTTGCGTCCGCCCCTTCGTCCTTGGGACGCCCCCTCGAAAAGGAGCCCATTATGGCCAAAATGATCTTCGTCAATCTGCCCGTCAGCGATCTCGCCCGTGCCACCGCCTTCTATCAGGCGGTCGGCGCCGAAAAGAACCCGCAGTTCTCCGATGATACCGGGTCCTGCATGGTGTTTTCCGACACCATCCACGTCATGCTGCTGACCCACGACAAGTACCGGCAGTTCACCTCGAAGAAGATCGCGGATACCAAGGCCACCAGCCAGGTACTGATCTGCCTTTCCGCCGACAGTCGCGAGGCGGTGGACGATACGGTCGGCAAGGCGCAGGCCGCGGGTGGCGGCGTCGATCCGGGCCCGAAGCAGGATTACGGCTTCATGTATGGCCGCAGCTTCGAAGATCCGGACGGTCACCACTGGGAAGTGATGTGGATGGATGTCGCCGCCGCGCAATCCGCCATGGCCGACGCCTGATAAATCGAATCTGTCAGCAACCCGGAGCTTACCGATGTCCAAGATTTCTCCCTGCCTCTGGTTCAACAGCGAGGCCGAAGAGGCCGCGAAGCTGTACGTTTCACTGCTGCCCGATTCCCGGATCGAGAAGGTCCAGCGCAATACCTTCGATAGCCCTGCCGGCAAGACCGGCGCTGTGCTGGTGGTGGAGTTCACGGTGGGCGGCCAGCAATTCTTGGCTCTGAACGGCAACAAGCCATTCGACTTCACCCAGGCCGTCTCGTTCAAGATCGACTGCGCCGATCAGGCCGAGGTCGATCGGCTCTGGGATGCGCTGCTGGCGGACGGCGGCAAGGCCGTACAATGCGGCTGGCTGAAGGATCGTTACGGCGTCTCGTGGCAGATCGTGCCGACCGCGCTGTCAAAATATCTCGGCGGCGCGGATGCCGCCGGCGCGCAGCGCGCGATGCAGGCGATGATGGGCATGGTCAAGCTCGACATCGAAGGTCTGAAGCGAGCCTATGAGGGCAAGAACGCGGCGTGAGTAAGCAGAGAATCGTAGGGTGGGCAAAGCGATAGCGTGCCAACCATTCACGCCTGGTGAGACGGTGGGCACGGCGCAAACCGCGCCTTTGCCCACCCTACACTCCATCTAATACGTGATCCGCAATCCCACGCCGCCGTGAAGGGTGTTGCCGACGGGCTGCGGGCCGGCGGTGCCGTTGACGAAGAGGTCGGCGACCCAGCCCTTGGTGATCCGGAAGCCGAGCCGGCCGCCATATTCGAGCCAGCCCTGGTTGCCAATCGTCGGCACGATCGTGCCGTCGCCGGTCACGGTGGCGACGATGCCGGAGCGCGTCGCAAACGATTGCACCCATCCGCCGTTGATATTGGCCTCGACGCTATTGCCAAACAGATGCGTCCATTGTCCGCCGACCTTGACGAGGTTGGTCCGGTCGGTACCCGTGGCAATCGAGGCGTCGAACGGATTGAACGCGGCGGCCGGATCCGTGTAGCCCTTCACGCGTTGCCATAGCTGCCAGATCTCGACGGAAGCTGCGACTTCGTCGCGCGGCGACAATCGGCTCATCCAGCCGGCGCGGCCGTAGACGGCGTAATTCTCGCTGCTTGTATTGCTTTCAAGCGACACCGCGCCGAGACTCGTCGTGTAGCTGCGCGTGTAGCGCACCTTCTGGAACGGCGACAGGATGGTGCCGATATCGAAGAACGGCCGTGACGATCCCCAGTCGACGAAATCGTAGCGCAGCGCGAACGCGCCGATCGGCGTGCCGGTGACGTTGTAACCACCTTCGCTGTACTGGGCATAGGCGATGCCGGCCAATAGCGACAAATTGGGGGTCAGGTTCTTGCGGCCGTGAATGCCGGCCGAGAACGATCCTGCCGATCCGAACGCGCTGAAGCAGTCGTTGCAGTTGACCTGCTCGTTGACGCCCAGCAGCACGTTGCCGAGCACGCGGTTGGTGATCATCTGGTTGAAGCGCTGGTTCGCCAGGTCGTTGATCGATCCGCTATTGGACCCCGGAGTGGCGATCGGCGACGCGCTCGGCGTAGGCGTCGGGCTCGACGACGGCGTAGGGCTTGGCGTGGGCGCCGGCGTCGGTGACGGCGAGTAGGTCGGGCTCGGACTTGGGCTCGGTGAAGGCGATTGTGCCCACGTCGGGGACGATTGCGCCGCGAGCGCGAGTGCTGCGGTCACCAGGAGGCCGCGGGGGAAATTTGCCATCGTCAGCGCCCGCACAGCATGCCGGTGGGATCGCTGCCGTCATCGACGATGACCGGTGATGCATCCGCATATTGCGTGGTGCTGCAAAGCCCCGCTGCGGCGCTGCAGGTCGCGGCAAAGGTCCAGGGCGGGTTGTTGGTCTTCTTGATCGTCGACTTGCTGCCGCTCGAGGTAATGATGGCGGTGTCGCCCGGCCGGGTCAGCTGGATGCATTCGAAGCTGACCGTACAGACGGTAGCCGCGCCGTCCTGCAGATTGACAATGGTCCGGCCGCGCTGCGAGAGAATATCGAGGGTGGTGCCGCGGACGCCGATGGTCGCAAGCGGAGTCGTGATCTTGTAGGCGGCCTTGTCCGAATTGCCGGTGACGAAACGAAATGCGCCTGAGGTCAGCCGCACCGCGACGTCACGATAATGAGTCGAATCGTCGAACACGGTACGGTCGAGCTTGAGCGTGGCGCTGGGCCCGAGCGAGAGATTGGTGCTGTCGGCCATCACCAGCCGCGTGGCGCTGTTGAGCCCCGTGCGCACGACCTCGTCGCGAACCAGTCCATCGCCGACCTTGATCTGGCTGGTCGCAGATCCGGCAACACGAAGCACTTCATTCTTGACGACGGTCGCCTCGCCGACGCGCGTTTGCGCTCGGAGCGGACTCGCCGTCAGCGTCGCTAGCAGGCCAATTGCAAATAGAAAAAAGAAAGCAGTTACGCGAATTCATTTCATAGCCGATCGATCTATCCCATATCGTACCGGATCGCACGCCCAAGCGATGTGGTAGAATTATCACAAGCGGCGCCTCACTAGCCCGCGAGTTAGTGGCGGCGGAATCGAAATGCGTTCAATGCAATGGACATAATAATCTGTAGCGCCCACACTCAATTTTGCCGCAATGCCGTTTAGTGAGTCAGTGCCACATTGTCCGTGAAGACAGCGCCCCAATCACACGCAGTTCTCTTCGATTCGGTGGTGCGTAGCGCCATCATCGCAGCAATCATCTTCGCCATCGCGCATTTTGCGATGCTCATCGGCGTAACCACGCCGGAGAAATTCTATTTCGACGAGGTGCACTACGTCCCGGCGGCGCGCCAGATGCTCGAGCCCGTGATGCCGCAGCCGATGCTCAACCCGATGCACCCGCCGCTGGCCAAGCAACTCATCGCATTGTCGATCCATTCGTTCGGCGACGGGCCGCTGGGCTGGCGCTATCCGGCCGTGTTGTTTGGATCGCTCGCTCTCGTCGCGGTGTATCTGTGCGGCCTTGCGCTGTTCGCCGCGCAAGGTCCGGCTGTCGCGGCGAGCCTGCTCGCGTTCTTCAACCAGATGCTGTTCGTGCAATCGCGGATCGCGATGCTGGATATTTTTGCGCTCGCCTTCAGCCTGTTCGCCATCGCGGCATTCATGCACGGCTTCCGCAAACAGCGGCCGCATCGGTGGTTTACGTTCGCAGGGGCAGGTTTCGGTCTGTCGGTCGGCTGCAAATGGAGCGGGCTGTTCGTGCTCGCGGTCTGCATCGTCATCATCGCGGCGATCCGTCTAATGCAAGGCTGGCGCACGCAATTCGCTGACGCCCGCCCTGAAGATTGGTACAGGCCTGATCTATGGCCCGACTTCAGGGCGTGGCATTTTGCCGTCTGCTTCGTGCTGATGCCTACGGCCGTCTATCTCGCGACGTTCATTCCGCTCTACGGATTTTCCGTCCGGGAGATTCTGGAAGCGCAACGGCGGATCTTCAGCGACAACACCACGACTGCGATCGCTGGCCACACCTATATGAGTTCGTGGCCGTCCTGGCCGTTCCTGGTGCGCCCGGTCTGGTATCTGTTCGACAAGATTGGCGACGACCGGGTCTCGGCCGTGGTGTTCCTCGGCAATCCGCTGATCCTGTGGCCGGCGCTGATCGCTCTCGCCATTTGCCTGCGCGACTGGATCGTAACGCGGCGGGTGGATGTATTCCTGGTGCTGGCCTTCTATTTCGGTCCGTATATCGCCTGGGGATTGCTGCCGCGAACGCTCGGTTTCATCTACTACTACCTGCCAGCTGCGACCACGGCGAGCTTTGCGCTGGTCTATGCCTTGAAACGAGGCAACATGCCCGGCTGGGTACTGTGGGCCTATGTTGCGATCGGTTTTGCCGGCTTTGCTGCAATGTTGCCGATATCAGCCGCGTTCATAGGCACCTCGATGGCGATGTTCAGCCGCTTGATGATCTTCCAGAACTGGATCTGAGACCACCGTTCGGAGAAACGCTGGCTGATCAACTGCACCATCGCCAGTCCGGGCTGAGGGTCTTGCGCATGTCCGGCTATTCGCGCGATGCCATTGTCCATCAGGGCCGGCCTGATTCCGGCGTATCGCTCCTGCAGAAGCCGGTCACCCATGCGTTGCTGGCTGCAAAGATCAGGGAGACCCTCGACAGGTCGTAGAAACGAACCGACTCCCCCGTCCTGTGTTGGTTGGCGTCGAAAAATCCGCCTGCCGCGCGCGGGCAGGCGGTTTAGCGTTCAAGCGATTACTTCGAGGCCGTCTTGGTATCCATATTGACGACCTGAACGCGGCGGTTGGTCGGGTCCATCGGCGCATTCGCATCCTTCGGCTTGCTCTCGCCGTAACCGACGGTCACGAGGTTGGAGCCGGCGATGCCGTATTTCTCGGTCAGGTACTTTTTGATCGTGTCGGCGCGGCGCTCGGAAAGATCCTGATTATACCCCTCGCTGCCGACCGCATCGGTGTGACCGGCCACCACGAAGGTCGAACCCTTCAGGCTGACGTCGGAGAGCGCCTTGCCGAGCTCCTGCACCGCCGTCATCGAATTCTTGCTGATGTCGGCGGAGTTGTAGTCGAACTGAATTTCGAGGTCGATCTTCGGCTTGGCTGCCGCGAGTTCCGCGATTTCCTGGCGTTCACCGAGCGAGAGCGAACGCGTCTTGCGGTTGCGCAGCGTGTTGACGAAGCTGACTTCCTTGGCCTGTGCCGCGGTGTCCACCTGCTGCGCGGCGGTCGAGAGGCCGCGGGTCGCAGGCTTCGGCTTCAGCGCGCCGAGGATTTGATCGGCCGAGACGGTTTCGCCGGCCACTGCCAGGCCCGCCGTCATCGACAGCGCGGCGCTGATCGTCACGATTGAAAGTTTAGAGCGGGTCATTGTCCTATCCTCACTGTTAACGCCTGCAAGCTGGCGTGCATGACGTTTTGATGCTGCGAGCATAGGACCGGTTCAAAGCGGCGAATGTGATCCAAATCACGCTGGTAAAAGCCGGCCTTCCGTGCGGGAGAGGGCTTGAGGGCTGGATGCCAAGGCTTTTGAGGCCGCCGGTGCAGTATTTGCCTGTTTCTGCGGCCCCGTCCCAGCGCCCTCGATCAGGTTCGATCGCTCGATTTTCCCGGGTGATCTGGATCACCGTCGCCTGCCGGGCGATTCGATGAACCTCCCGCCATGTGCGCCTCCGCTGGAACACGGCCCTTTCGATCTCGCCCGCAGGTCGAAGCGCTCGACGTTTCCGCGGCGCTCACCCGTAACAAGTTTCTTGCCGCCTCGCCCCACCGGACGGCGCGGATCCAGCGCGTGAGATTTACCTGCGGAAACGATTGTTCTCCCAATTGTTCTCCCAATGCCGCGCCAGCGCCGATCTGTGGACAACAAATCGGCCAGATGCGTACCTAACAAGATCGCTCACAAGAAAATCCGAAGAAGAAATCGTTCGGGGCAGCCAGCGGGCGGGGCGGGTGTTGCAGTCAGTCAAGCGTCAGCGTGAGCACCTGGGTTATCGCACCAGCGCGCCGGAGCCGGCGGGTTCCGGAAGTTCAATGCCAACACTTATCGGCGCGGCCATGATCGCCGCTGCAATCTTGCTGTCGACGCTGATCAACTCGCTCGGCAGCCGCTATGTCGGGTTCGAAAGCCCGACGGAAGAAAACGCGTGGCTGATCGATCGTCTGACCGGAACTGTCTACAGGTGCCATGCTCCGGAGCGCGGCCGGGCCTCCTGCGAGGCCGAGATCGCCACGGGCAGTGTCGGGGAGCACCAGAAACGCCGTGACGGGGTCAACCCCTAATCCGGGGCTCACTCACACGAGCGAATCCGACTACATTGCCGCGCGATGCCCCGCGCGACTGACCCCCACCCCCTGACCAAAGCCGAGGCCCGGCGAATCTGGCTGCATGCCCAGCGGCTCGATACGCGCCAGCCATTTGGCGACGGGCCGCAGGCCGTTGCGGCGGCAGTGGACCATCTCGGCTACGTGCAGATCGATACCATCCATGTGATCGAGCGCTGCCACCATCACATTCTCCATAGCCGCATCCCGGCCTATCGGCGCGCGGACCTGCGGCAGGCCCAGAGCATCGACAAGAGCGTTTTCGAATACTGGACCCACGCGCTGTCCTACGTTCCGGCGCAGGATTTTCGCTTCTTCATTCCGGCAATGCGGCAGCACCGGCGCGAGGGCCACAGATGGTTCGCCTCGGTGAAGCCCGAGGATACGCGAAAGGTGATGCGGCTGCTGCGGCGCGACGGCGCACTCACCATCCGCGATATCGAGGATGACGTGCTGACCGAGAAGGAACATCTGTGGCAGAGCCGCAAACCCTCGAAGCGGGCGCTGCAGCTCGCCTTCTATACCGGCGAGGTCACGATCTCCGAACGCAACGGCATGCTCAAGACCTATGAGCTGATGACGCGGCATTTCGGCTGGGACAAGCCGCCGAAGCCGGCATCGTCAGCTGATATCACCGCCTATCTGCTCGATCGCGCGTTGCGGTCGCAAGGGCTCGTCAGTCTGGATTCCGTCTGCCATCTGGACGCGCCGAGCAAGGCGGCGGTGCGGCGCCTGATCGAGGCGCGGGTGCGGCGCAAGGAGCTGGCGCCAGTCGCGCTCGAAGGCGCCGGCAAGCAGGAGCACTGGGCGCGCCCGGAGGTGGTCGAGGCGGACTGGTCCGTGTCGGCAGGCGAGAGCGATGCCGGCCTGGTGCACATTCTCTCGCCGTTCGATCCCTTGATTATCCAGCGCAAACGCACCGAACTGTTCTTCGATTATGGCCATCGCTTTGAGGCCTATGTGCCAAAGGAGAAGCGCCTGTTCGGCTATTTCGCGCTGCCGGTGCTGGTTGGCGAAGACATCGTCGCTGCCATCGATCTCAAGACCGACCGCCAGAGCCGAAAGTTGCTGATGCAGAAATGGAGCTGGGTCGGCAAGGGCGCGGTGAGGGGCGCGCGCAAGGATTACAAGCGCCGCATCGAGGAAGAACTTGACCGCTTCGAGCGGTTTCAGTTGGCGGATTAGGTTTCCGCGTTGGAACCCTGCGCGACCGGACCGGTTAGTTCCATGTTGCGAACACTGGAGGGCGACATGGGCAAGGACAAATCGATTCTGGGAAAATTCACCGACACGGTGAAGGACATTGCGAGCACCGCGACGGAAGCCGCCAGCCAGGCGCTGAAGCCCGACAAGGCCGGCCTGAAGGCCGACGAACGTGCGGCGGTCTACGTGCCGCTCGCCGCCGACGGCTTGGTGTCCGATCCACTGATGGTGCCGCCGGTCGCGACCGCACTTGCACGGCGCAAGCGCGCGGCGAAGAAGCCGCGGAGCGCGCCGGTGGCTAGGGCCACGAAAGCCAAAACCGCGAAAGCGAAGAGCACGAAAGTAAGGTCCACGAAGGCGGCGGCGAAGGCCGCCACCAAAAAATCGAGCAAGAAATCGAGGACTGCCAGCAAGGTTGCGCGAAGCGCCAGGAAGACCATTCCGAAGAAGACCCGCAAGAAAGCCCGACGCGCCTGACATTTGGGGGCGATCCCGCAACGACGATGATCGCGCTGATCAGTTCGATCTGTCGCTGTTGCCGCTCGTCGCCGGGCTTCTGGTGTACCTCGGTGGGCACGAGACCAAGACCGAGTTTGCCGGAGCCGGGCCGGTCAAGCGCCAGGGCCTGCGCGGCCGGCGTCTCCTTCAGGAGGTCCCGATCGGCCGCGGCAGGTCGCAGGCATCGAAGGCCGAACCGTCCAGCGCCTGTGCCGCCAGTCCGGCGACATAGATCAGCACGAGGACAGCGGTGGAGATCGCTGCCGTGTCGGCGTGCCGCTGAAGAAGCATCAAGAGACGTGTGGGCAATGACAGCCGCGGAAAGTGAAACACGCGGCCATCAGGCGTGATCACTTCAAGCTTTCGAACCGGCCTCGGCCACGCGCGGGGAATCCTCGTCGGCAGCATCTGGAAATCTCCTCTCCAGTTCTTCGATCATCCCGCGCGCGATTTCCCGCTCGCCCATGATGACCGTATCCGCTCCCAATCCCTGCAAATGTTCGACCTCGGCGTCCGAATGCGCGCGCGCGATGATCCGGATATTGGCGTTGGCAGCGCGGGCCTGCTGGACGATCTGTCCCGCCTCAAAAGCTTCCGGAATGGCAATGACGACGTTTCGGCTCTCGGAGAGTCTTGCAGCCTTGAGAATTTCGGGCTGCGCGGCATTGCCCATGAGCGCTTCGATACCGCTCTCCTTGAGTTTGCTGACTGTGCCGTCCGAATCCTCGATCACGAGGAACGGCAGCTTCTTCTGCTTCAGGTCATTGCCAATGATGTTTCCGACCCTGCCGTAACCGACCAGGATCGTATGGTCCGTCAGGTGCGTGACCGGGATCGCCTTGGGCGCCGCGGCACGGCCGGGGAGGGCGCGTTGCGGCGTTCGAGCCGCGCGATCAGCCAATCGACGCCCGCGAATACCAGTGGATTGAGCATGATGGAAAGGATCGCGCCGGCGAGGATCAGGTCGCGGGCTTGCTTGGAGAGCAGTTTCGAGGCGAAACCCAGTTCCGCCAGGATGAAGGAGAACTCGCCGATCTGGGCAAGGCTGGCTGAAATCGTCAGCGCTGTCGCGACCGGGTGCCGGAACGCAAGCACGATCAGGAACGCGGCGAGCGACTTTCCGATGATGATGACAAGGAGGGTTGCTATTAGCGGCCACGGATCGCGGATCACGCTAAATGGGTCGAACAGCATTCCGACCGACACGAAGAACAGCACGGCAAAGGCATCGCGCAGCGGCAGCGATTCTTCCGCAGCGCGCTGACTGAGCGGCGACTCCCGCAGCATCATCCCGGCAAAGAACGCGCCCAGTGCAAGCGACACGTCGAACAGTTTGGTCGATCCGAATGCGACGCCCAGCGCGATCGCCAGCACGGCGAGCCGAAACAGTTCGCGCGATCCCGTGTGCGCGATGTAATGAAGGATCCACGGGATGAGCCGTCGTCCCACGATCAGCATCAGCGCAACGAACAATGCGATCTTGACGGTCGTCAGCAGCAATATGCCCCAAAGCCCGAGATCGAGGTGCCCAGTCAGCGGGTCAGAGGCAAGCTTGTTGGTATCTCCATCTTGCAGTTTCGCAAACGTCGGAATCAGGACGAGCGCGAGCACCATGGCCAGGTCTTCGACGATCAGCCAGCCGACGGCTATTCGGCCGCGTCCAGTCTCCAGCAGACGGCGCTCCTGAAGGGCGCGGAGCAGGACCACGGTACTTGCCACCGATAGCGCCAATCCGAATACGAGGCCCTCGCTGACCTTCCACTCCATCAGCATGGCGAGGCCAAGGCCCATCAGCGTTGCAACCACGATCTGGACGATGGCGCCGGGTATCGCGATGGCTTTGACAGACAGAAGTTCGTTCAGCGAGAAATGCAGGCCCACGCCGAACATCAGAAGGATGATGCCGAGTTCGGCGAGTTCCGTCGCCAGCGCTTGGTCGGCGACGTAACCTGGCGTGAAGGGGCCCACGGCGACGCCGGCGAGCAGATATCCGACCAGGGAGGTATCTTGAGCCGCTGTGCGATGGTGCCGAAAACAAAGGCGAGCCCGAGGCCCGCAACGATGGTTGCGATCAGAGGTGTATCGTGCGGCATTCGAAAGTTTTCGCATAGTCGGACTCCTCGTGCGCTGCGACCAAGTGAGGCGGCCGAATATCAAGCATCGCATGCACGAACCGCACTCAATCAACACATCGCGATCGTCTTCGTGCTGCTCTCGCTTCGCGGTCAGGAAGATGACCTGTTCCAATGCAGCACAGCGCGGAAGCTTGTCTTGATGCGCTTCGTCGCGAGTCGATCGACTGGAAGCTCCACCTGAAATTTCCCAGTTGGGCAGAGCCTTTGTTACCTGGCGCAACTGACTGGCTGCGGTGTCGTCGTGCCCATCTAACTCAGGCACCCGAACTCGGTGCGTTTTCACCAACTGGCGCGTGACGGTTCCGCAGTCGCGATCGCGAGGAGTTCTCCTAGAGATCTTTGCCTTTCCCTTAGGAGTTCATTAACTCACGAAAACTCACGAAATGGTGTCTACTGACGAATATTGACATTCATCAGAGAACATTACACACTCTTCATCGACCCTGCGATGGAGAGTCCGATGTTCGCTCGTTCGATTTTTTCTAATTATTACAAGCTCTTGACCGGCGCATCGCTGGCCTTTGCGGTGTTCGCGCTGACCGGCTGCAATGAAAAGGCGGCTGAAACCGCCGCTCCCGGGCGCCCGGTTCTGGTCGCCACCGTCCATTATGCCGCGGAAACGCCGGAGCGCAGCTTCGTCGGCACTATTCGGCCCCGGATCGAGACTGACATGGGCTTTCGGGTTCCCGGCAAGGTCGCCAAGCGCTTGGTCGAAGTCGGCCAGACTGTCGAAGTCGGCCAGCCGCTCGCCACACTCGACGAAGTCGATCTGAAGCTCCAGGCCGAGCAGTCGGAGGCCGAATTCCGCGCCGCCACCGGCGTGCTGGCGCAGGCGACTGCCTCCGAGCAGCGCGCCAAGGATCTGCGCGCCAAGGGCTGGACCACGGATGCGCAAATGGACCAGAGCCGTGCGGCTGCCGATGAGGCGCGGGCGCGCTTCAATCGCGCCGAGCGTTCGGTCGAACTCACCAAGAACCTCTCTCTTATGCAACGCTGCTGGCCGACAGCCGCGGCGTCGTCACCGCGACCCTGATCGATCCCGGCCAGGTCGTGGCTTCCGGCCAGACTGCGATCCGTGTCGCGCGCTTTGCCGAAAAGGAAGCCGTGGTCGCGATCCCCGAGACGCTGGTTGGCCGCGCCAAGTCCGGCACAGCGACCGTGACGCTGTGGTCGGATGCCGAGAAGAAATATGCCGCGAAGCTGCGCGAGATCGCGCCCTCGGCCGATCCGGCAACGCGAACCTATCTGGCGAAATTCTCGCTTCCGGAAGCCGATGACAAGGTATCGCTCGGCATGACCGCGACGCTGACGCTTGCGGATGGCGCGACCGAGCGCGTCGCAAAGCTGCCGCTGTCGGCGCTGTTCAGCCAGGGCAGCAATCCCTCGCTCTTTATCGTCGACGATTCCGGCGCGATTACGCTGAAGCCGGTCGTCGTGAAATCCTATGAGAGCAATTCCGTCGTGATCTCCGGCGGCGTTGCCGAAGGCGCCAAGGTCGTCGCGCTCGGCGTGCAGAAGCTCGATCCGGCCCAGAAGGTCCGGGTCGTCTCGTCACTGTCGTTCTAGTCCCGTCGTTGCGAGGAGCCAACGGGTCGCGCGAATGCGCGCTCGATGACAGGCTCCGCTCGCAATGACGCTCAAGGCAAAGTTTTTCGGAATTGGAGAGTGACATGAAGCGCTTCAATCTCTCGGCCTGGGCGGTGAGCCATCCGACCCTGATCCTGTTCCTGATGATCGCGCTCGGCGCCGCCGGGTTCTTCTCCTACCGTTCGCTTGGCCGCGCCGAGGATCCGTTCTTTACGGTCAAGGTGGTGAACGTCTCGGCGATTTGGCCCGGCGCGACTGCGCAGGAAATGCAGACCCAGGTCGCCGATCCCATCGAGAAGAAGCTGCAGGAGCTGCCGTATTTCGAGAAGGTGCAGACCTATTCCAAGCCGTCCTTCACGGCGATGCAGGTCACCTTCAAGGATTCGACCCCGCCCAAGGATGTGCCCTATCTGTTTTATCTGCTGCGCAAGAAGCTGGTGGACGTGCAGGGCCAGTTGCCCGCCGGCCTGCTCGGCCCGACCGTCAACGACGAATTCTCCGACGTCGATTCCATCCTCTATATGATGACCGGCGACGGCGCCGACTACGCGCAGTTGAAGAAGGCCGCCGAGGGCATGCGCCAGCGGCTGTTGAAGGTGCCCGGCGTCACCAAGGTCAATCTCTACGGTGCGCAGGACGAGCGCATCTTCGTTGAATTCTCGCACGCCAAGCTGGCGACGCTCGGCATCACGCCGCAGGCGCTGTTCGATTCGCTCGCCAAGCAGAACAACGTCACGCCGGCCGGTACGGTGGAAACCTCGTCGCAGCGCGTGCCGCTGCGCGTCACCGGCGCGCTCGACGGCGTCAAGGCGGTCGCGGAGACTCCGGTCGAAAGCAATGGCCGCGTGTTCCGGCTCGGCGACATCGCCACTGTCACGCACGGGTTCGTCGATCCGCCGACCTTCGTCGCCCGTCAGGAAGGAAAGCCCGCGCTCGGCATCGGCGTCGTTACCACCAAGGGCGCCAACATTCTCGAACTCGGCAAGGAGGTCCAGAAGGCGACCGCCGATTTCATGAAGGCCGTGCCGCAGGGCATCGAGGTCGAGCAGATCGCCGACCAGCCGAAGGTGGTCGAGCACGCCGTCGGCGAGTTCGTGAAGTCCTTCATCGAGGCGCTGGCGATCGTGCTGTTCGTCTCCTTCGTGGCGCTCGGCTGGCGGACTGGCATCGTGGTGGCGACATCTGTGCCGCTGGTGCTGGCGATCGTGTTCGTCGTCATGAGTGCAATGTCGCTCGATCTGCACCGCATCACGCTCGGCGCGCTGATCATTGCGCTCGGCCTTCTGGTCGACGACGCCATCATCGCGGTGGAGATGATGGTGGTGAAGATGGAGCAGGGCTGGGACCGCGTCCGCGCGGCCGCCTTTGCCTGGGATCTACTGCGTTTCCGATGCTCACGGGAACGCTGGTCACGGCCGCTGGCTTCCTCCCCATCGGCTTTGCCAATTCGGCGGTCGGCGAATACGCCGGCGGCATCTTCTGGATCGTGGCGATCTCGCTGGTCGCGTCCTGGTTCGTCGCGGTGATCTTCACGCCCTATATCGGCGTCAAGCTGCTGCCGAACATCAAGGTCCACCACAACCACGATCCGCACGCGGTCTACGAGACGCGGATCTATCGCATCCTGCGCCGCATGGTGCAGTGGTGCGTCGACCACCGGATCAAGGTGGTGCTGGCGACCGTCGGCGTGTTCGTGCTCTCGATCGTAGGGTTCGGCAATGTGCAGCAGCAGTTCTTCCCGCTGTCGGAGCGGCCCGAACTGTTCCTGCAGCTGCGCCTGCCGGAAGGCACCGCCTTCAACGTCACGGAGAAGTCCGTGAAGAAGGCCGAGGCACTATTGAAGGACGACAAGGATATCGCGACCTACACCGCCTATGTCGGCCAGGGTTCGCCGCGCTTCTGGCTCGGCCTCAATCCGCAGCTGCCGAACGAGGCCTTCGCCGAGATCGTGATCGTCTCCAAGGACGTCGAGGCCCGCGAGCGGATCAAGGCGCGGCTGGAGAAGGCGGTCGCCGAGGGCCAACTGACCGAAGCGCGCGTCCGCGTCGATCGCTTCAATTTCGGCCCGCCGGTCGGTTTCCCGGTCCAGTTCCGCGTGATCGGCCCCGATCCCAACACCGTGCGCGACATCGCCTACAAGGTGCGCGACGTCGTACGGCAAAATCCCAACGTGCAGGAGCCGCAGCTCGACTGGAACGAGCAGTCGCCATACCTGAAGCTCGTGGTCGACCAGGATCGCGCCCGCGCGCTCGGCCTCACCCCGCAGGACGTCTCGCAGGCGCTGGCCATGCTGATCTCGGGCGCGCAGGTCACGACGATTCGCGACGGCATCGAGAAGGTCGGCGTGGTCGCGCGCGCGGTGCCGTCCGAACGGCTCGACCTCAAGAGCGTCGGCGACCTCACCGTGACCTCGCGCAACGGCGTCGCCGTCCCGCTGCAGCAGATCGCCAAGATCGAGTATGCGCATGAGGAGCCGATCATGTGGCGGCGCAACCGCGACATGGCGATCACGGTGCGGACCGACGTCGTCGACGGCGTGCAGGCGCCCGACGTCACCAACCAGATCTGGCCGAAGCTGAAGGAAATCCGCGACCATCTCGAGCCGGCCTACCGGATCGAGCCCGGCGGCGCGTTCGAGGAATCCGAAAAGGGCAACGCCTCGATCGCCCTGCTGTTTCCGCTGATGGTGATCGTGATGCTGACGCTGCTGATGATCCAGTTGCAGAGCTTCTCGCGCCTGATCCTGGTGTTCCTGACAGCGCCGCTCGGCATCGTCGGTGCCTCGCTCGGCCTCAATGTCGCGAACCAGCCGTTCGGCTTCGTGGCGCTGCTCGGCCTGATCGCGCTGGCCGGCATGATCATGCGCAACGCGGTGATTTTGGTCGACCAGATCGAGTCCGATGTTTCCCAGGGCCTGACGCGCAAGGAAGCCATCGTCGAAGCCACCGTTCGGCGTGCCCGCCCGGTGGTGCTGACGGCGATGGCTGCGATCCTCGCCATGATCCCGCTGTCGCGCTCCGCGTTCTGGGGGCCGATGGCGATCACCATCATGGGCGGTTTGTTCGTTGCAACGTTCCTGACCTTGCTATACCTGCCGGGCCTCTATGCCCTGTGGTTCAGGAAGAGCCTGGAAGAAAGCGGCCAAGGCGAGCAGCCTGATCTTGCGCCGCAGCATCAGGCTAAGGAGCAAGTCAGGGTCCGCATGCAATTCCGCTTGCCGACGCCGCAGAATAATTGAACATTGAGTGCTGACATGACGCTGATTTCGGAAAACGTCGAAACTGACACACGGGAGAGGATTCTCGTGGTGGCGGAGCGTCTGTTCCGGCAGATCGGCTACCAGAAGACGACGGTCGCCGACATCGCCAAGGAACTGCGGATGAGCCCCGCCAACGTCTATCGCTTCTTCGATTCGAAGAAGGCGATCCACGAGGGCGTGGCGCGAACCCTGATGGGCGAGGTCGAGGTCGAGGCGCAGCGGATCGCCCGCTCCCCGGGGCCGGCGCCGGCCCGCCTCCGCGAGATGATGAAGACCATCCATCGCATGAACACCGAGCGCTATGTCGGTGACTCCAAACTGCATGAGATGGTCGAGATCGCGATGGAGGAGGACTGGGGCGTCTGCGTCGCCCATATGGAGTGCATCGCCTCGACCCTCGGCCAGGTGATCGCTCAAGGGGCCGCCTCCGGCGAATTCGAAGCTCCCGACCTGATGCTGGCCTCGCTCTGCGCCTGCACCGCGATGATGCGCTTCTTCCACCCGCAAATGATCGCGCAGTGCGCCAACAAGCCGGGCCCGACGATCGACCAGATGATCGATTTTGTCATCGCCGGCCTTTCGCCGCGTCCCAAGGCGAATTGAAGTTTTCATCGCTTGACCGGCTATCCCGAACTGCGTAGCCCGGATGGAGCGAAGCGTAATCCGCGACGACTCCGGCCGCTTGCGAGAGGCTCCGCGAAGCAATCCATCGCGCCGCATGGCGTGATATGGATTGCTTCGTCGCAGTCTCCCTTGCGCAAACGCTTCGCGTTTGTCGCAGGCAATGACAAAAAGGAAGAACCGGAATGGACGCCAAGAGCCCAAAAGACCTGCATTTCTACGAGCCCAAGAACGGCCACGGCCTCAAGCACGATCCCTTCAACGCCATCATCGCCCCGCGCCCGATCGGCTGGATTTCCTCGCGGGACGGCAAGGGCAACATCAATCTGGCGCCCTACAGCTTCTTCAACGCCTTCTGCTATCACCCGCCGATCATCGGCTTTTCCTCCACCAACTGGAAGGACAGCGCGGGAAATATCCAGGAGACAAAGGAGTTCGTCTGGAATCTCGCCACCATGGATCTGGCGCAGCAGATGAACGCGACGGCCGCCCACGTGGCCAGCAACGTCGATGAGTTCAAGGTCGCTGGACTGACGGCCGTGCCCTGCAAGCTCGTCAATGTCCCCCGCGTAGCCGAAAGCCCGGTCGCTTTCGAGTGCAAGCTGACGCAAATCATCCAGTTGCAGGGTGCCGACGGCGAAAAGGCGCAGGCCTGGCTGACGCTGGGGGAGGTCGTCGCCGTGCATATCGACAAGGCCATGATCAAGGATGGCGTCTACCAGACCGGACTGGCCCACCCGATCGTCCGCGCCGGCCGCCGCGGCGATTATTTCGAGATCAAGCCGGAAAATATGTTCGAGATGATCCGGCCGGATTAATACCGGAATGTAGCAGCGCCTCTCACGGAACTCCGACCCGTCCAAATCCTTATTAGAAGGTATTTTGGAGATTGCCGATGATCCGCCTGTTTGTCGGAGCGATCCTGCTCGCTTGCCTCGTCCGGCCCGCCTTTGCGGCCCTCGATGCGGCATCGATCAACAGCGCAGAATTCAAAGGCAAGGCGCCGGCCGATGACAAGGTCCATCCGGCGATCGTCAAGGCACAGGTTCTGCTCGACCGCGCCAATTTCTCGCCGGGGAGATCGACGGCAAGCTGGGCGAGAATGCCCAGAAAGCCCTGAAGGCATTCGCCGAATCCAAAGGCCTAGCCGTGAGCAAGCAGCCCCTGACTTCCGAAGTCTGGGGCGCGTTGCTGGCCACCGGATCGGATCCGATCGTCGTCGACTACAAGATCACGGAGAAGGACGTAAAAGGGCCGTTCCTGAAGAAACTCCCTGCGAAGATGGAAGACATGAAAGTCCTGAAGGCGCTGAGCTACACCAGCCCGCGCGAGGTGATCGCCGAGAAGTTTCACATGAGCGAGGCGCTTCTCGCAGCGCTAAATCCCGGCAAGAAATTCGACGAGGCCGGCCAGACGATTTCGGTCGTCAATGTCATGAGGAACGAGACGAAGTCAGCCGTTACCCGCGTCGAGGTCGACAAGACCTCCCAGACCGTCAAGGCCTTCGCGAATTCCGAACTGATCGCCTTCTTTCCCGCGACCGTAGGAAGCGAGGAAAAGCCGACCCCCAGCGGGGTCCTCAAGGTGGTCTCGATCGATGCCAACCCGCACTATCGCTACAACCCGGACTACAAATTCAAGGAGGTCAAATCCAAACGAGCCTTCACGATCAAGCCCGGCCCCAACAACCCCGTGGGCATCTACTGGATCGGACTTTCAGCGGAAGGATATGGCATTCACGGGACTTCGAACCCTTCGAAGATAAGCAAGTCGGAGTCGCACGGCTGCATCCGTCTCACCAATTGGGACGTCGACAAGCTGGCAAAGACCTTGAAGAAAGGCACGGAAGTGGCGTTCATCGAGCGCTCGGCCGCGAGCCAAAGTGATTCCTTCCTGCGGTCGGCGTAGCGCCAGGGCTGTTTCTCTATTCGCCGCCACCATCCATCATTTGCAATGATGCGGCCGAATGGCGAATATGGCGTCATGTCGTTCGCCTCGCTGCAAAAGAATATCAGGCGCCTTTACGAGGGCGCAACGCCGCAGGGCGTTCGTTTCCGTTATGCCCTGCTGGCGTTCGATATCGTGACGGTGCTGTTCATCATCGCCACCTCGTTCCTGCCCTCCAACGACATCACCGAGACGCTCGACGTCTTGTTTGGCGTCGTGATCCTTGCGGATTTCGCCGCGCGGTTGCTGGCCAGCCGGAGCCGCCTGCTTGAGTTCACCCGCTTCTCGACCTGGACCGACGTCGTCGCAATCATCTCATTCCTGGCGCCGCTGGCGGGGGAGGCCGGCGGCTTTCTTCGTATCCTGCGGACATTGCGGCTGTTGCGCGACTACCAGATGCTGGTGCGGCTGCGGGAGGACAGCACGTTCTTTCGCCGCAACGAGGAAGTCATCTTTGCCGTCACCAACCTCGCCGTGTTCATCTTCGTGATGACCGCGATCGTTTACGAAACCCAGAAGTTTCGCAATACCCAGATCACGAACTATGCGGACGCGCTGTATTTTACCGTTACGGCGCTGACGACGACCGGCTTCGGCGACATCACCCTGCAGGGAACGCTCGGCCGCATGATCTCGGTCGTCATCATGATCTTCGGCGTGACGCTGTTCTTCAACCTCGCCCGCGCGTTGTTGACCCCGCACAAGGTGCGGTTTGCCTGCCCGACCTGTGGACTGCAGCGTCACGATAGCGATGCGGTGCACTGCAAAGCGTGCGGTACGGTGTTGAATATTCCCGACGAAGGCCTGATGTAGCGAAGCGCCGCTTGCCAACCGATCGCGCGCGCAGTGGGGAGCCTCCCCCGGACATCAGTCGGACGAGGAATTGCCATCTTGCATCGCAAGCTTTCGGCCGCGAGCAAATTGAAAGCAGCTCTCGCAACTGGAAGCGGACCGGACTAACCTTAGGTTGCCAGGCCGGATCAACGGCCGGCGCACACATTGGGAGGATGCGATGACACGCCAACAGCGGGGCGATCGACAACAGCAGCGCGATCCAGAAAGCACGATTTCACGACGAACCCTCGTCCATGGTCTGGCGGTAGCCGCCGGCGCCACCGTGGCCGGGGTGAGCGGCGCGCTTCGCTCAAGGCGGCCCGGTGGCGCCATCCACGATTACCAGCCCGCCTCGCGATTTCAGTCGGCGCGGCGCCCCGACCACCTATTTCTGGGACCCCGACATTATCGCGGTCGACCCGTCGTTCAACAACCTCGCCCAGCCCAACACGGCGATCAAGCGCCTGCATACCGGGGTGTTGTGGGCCGAAGGACCGGCCTGGAGCGCGCAAGGCCGCTATCTCCTGTGGAGCGACATCCCCAACAACAGGCAGATGCGATGGTCGGAAGACGACGGCCACATCAGCGTTTTCCGCGCCCCGTCCAACAACAGCAACGGCAACTCGTTCGATTTCCAGGGCCGCCAGCTCTCCTGCGAACATCTCACCCGCCGGGTGGTGCGCTATGAGCACGACGGCACCGCGACCGTGCTGGCCGACTCCTACAACGGCAAGAACCTCAACTCGCCCAACGACGTCGTCGCCCACCCGGATGGCAGCTACTGGTTCACCGACCCGCCCTATGGCGGCATGCTCTATGAGGGTGAGCCTGATGTCGCGGGGGCCCGAGCAATCTCGCCGGCAAGCTCAATCCACGGATCGGACAGCCGGCAGGCTTCGTGCCGGGCAAGCGCGAACTGCCGACCAACTGCTATCGCATCGATCCATCCGGCCGCATCGACCTCGTGGTGACCGAGGAACAAGTGCCGGATCCCAACGGCCTCTGCTTCTCGCCCGACTACAAGAAGCTGTACGTCGCCAGCACCGGCAAGGGGCCGGGCGATACCGGTCCGGGCGGCAAGGGCGAGATGTTCGTGTTCGATGTCGGCACCGACAACAAGCTCACCAACCACAAGCGGTTCAGCGATTTCATGATCGACGGCGTGAAATGCGGACCGGACGGCGTGCGCTGCGATGTCAACGGCAACGTCTGGTGCTCGAGCAATGCCGGCCGCGCCGTCGGTTACAGCGGCGTGACGGTGTGGTCGCCGGAAGGCAAGCTGATCGGCCGCATCCGCCTGCCCGAGGTGTGCGGCAACGTCTGCTTCGGCGGCCCCAAGCGCAACCGCCTGTTCATGGCTGCGAGCCAGTCGCTCTATGCGGTGTACACGGCAACGCAGGGCGCCGGACCGGGCTGAGCGGTTCTGCCTTCTCCACGCGTCTCTCCATCGTCATTCACCGATGCGCAATTGCGCATCGGAGATGCGCCCACTTGGGCGCAGGCCCGGAATCCATCGGGCCCGACGAAAGCAATTTGCGGTTCGGCGGATCCCTGCACGGGAGCGCTCTTTACGCGCCTCGCGTCGAAGAAACCGCGGCGACGGCAGAGCCGCGCTTTACCCGCGATGTCACGCCTGCCGTTCGCGTCAAGGAAGTGTTTGCCGTGTTCGTCCCCAACGAACGAAGACGCAGCAAGCGTTATTTGTAGATCGGTTTGCCCGATACAGACCGGCGTGCTCTCCAGGCGTTGACGACACGTCGTGCTTCTCGCTCGGTGGCAACGTCGCCAGTCTCTAAACGCCGGACAATGCAGAGTTTTTGGAACGGATGCGGGGCCTCCGCCGTTATCACTTGGTTTATCAATTTCGCCTCATTCCCGACACGAAACGCGCCCTAATCCCGCGCCATCAGCTAGAATGGACCGTCGTTTGGCACAGGTGGGCGCGACGTCGCGTCGCAGACCAGGAGGGTTCGCCATGAGCATCCGCCGCGATTTCATCAGCAAACCGATCTTCTCCTGGGCACGTGGCGTGTTGCCGGCGATGTCCGACACCGAGCGCGAGGCGCTCGAAGCCGGCGACGTCTGGTGGGACGCCGACCTCTTCACCGGCAATCCTGACTGGTCGAAATTGCTGGCGAACGCGCCGGCGAGGTTGACGGCGGAAGAGCAGGCCTTCCTAACCGGTCCGGTCGACGAACTCTGCGCCATGCTCGACGAGTGGAAGATCAACTGGGAATGGCGCGATCTGCCGCCGGAGGCATGGGCCTTCATCAAGCGTCACAAGTTCTTCGGCATGATCATCCCGAAGGAATATGGCGGGCTCGGCTTTTCGCCCTACGCGCATTCCGAAGTGGTGCGAAAACTTTCCTCGCGGTCGCTGACCGCCGCCGTCACTGTGATGGTGCCGAACTCGCTCGGGCCCGGCGAACTGCTGATGCGCTTCGGCACCACGGAGCAGCAGCAGAAATGGTTGCCACGGCTCGCCGAGGGTACGGATATTCCCTGCTTCGGCCTGACCAGCCCGGAAGCAGGCTCCGATGCGGCGTCGATGGTCGACACCGGCATCATCTGCAAGGGCACTTTCGAAGGCCGCGAAACGATCGGCCTGCGGCTGAACTGGCACAAGCGCTACATCACGCTCGGGCCGGTCGCGACGCTGCTTGGTCTCGCGTTCAAGGCCTATGATCCCGATCATCTCGTCGGCCAACAGGAAGACCTCGGCATTACCGTTGCCCTGATCCCGACCCATCTGCCCGGCGTCGAAATCGGCCATCGCCATCTGCCGGCGATGCAGGTGTTCCAGAACGGCCCGAACTGGGGCCGCGACGTCTTTATCCCGATGGACTACGTCATCGGCGGACAAGAGCGGCTCGGGCAGGGCTGGAAGATGCTGATGACGGCACTCGCCGCCGGCCGCGGCATCTCGCTGCCGTCGCTCTCCGCCGCGGGCGCCGCCTATGCGGCGCGCACGACAGGCGCCTATGCCCGCATTCGCGAACAGTTCGGCATCGCCATCGGCAAGTTCGAAGGCATCGAGGAGCCGCTCGCTCGCATCGCCGGCACGGCCTATCTGCTCGACGCCGCGCGGCGGCTGACCTGTGCGGCGCTCAACCAGGGGCGCCATCCCGCCGTGATTTCCGGTATCATGAAGCTGCACGCCACCGAACGGATGCGGATCGCGATCGACGACGCCATGGACATCCACGGCGGTAAGGCCGTGATCGACGGCCCGCAAAACTATCTCGGCAACCTCTATCGCTCGGTGCCGGTCGGCATCACCGTCGAAGGCGCCAATATTCTGACCCGCAATCTGATCGTGTTCGGGCAGGGCGCGATCCGTGCGCATCCGTATCTGCTCGACGAGATGAATGCGTTGGGCGAGGCCGACCGAGCCAAGGGTCTCGACGCCTTTGATACCGCGTTCTGGAAGCATGTCGGCCACAGCTTCAAGACCATGTTCCGCGCCTGGGCTCGGAGCTGGAGCGGCGGCCTGTTTGCGCCCGCGCCGGACGCCGCCGAGGCGACGCGGTTCTATCGCCAGCTCTCGCGCTATTCTTCGGCGTTCGCGCTGTGCGCCGACATGGCGCTGTTGACGCTTGGCGGCGCGCTCAAGCGCAAGGAAATGCTCTCGGCCCGGTTCGGCGATATCCTGTCCGAACTCTATCTGTTATCGGCCGCGCTGAAGCGCTGGCAGGACGAGGGGCGGCAGCAAGCCGATTTCGCCGCGCTCGAATGGTGCATGGCAACTGGATTCCGCACCATCGAAAATCGCTTCGCGGAAATCCTGGCCAACCTGCCGAACCGGTTTGTGGCTGTGATCCTGAAATTCCTGATCCAGCCGTTCGGCGCAAGCGTGCTCGGCCCGTCCGACCGTGTCGTACATCAATGCGCGCAGCTCGTGCTGGAGCCGTCGGCAGCGCGCGACCGCTTGACGGCCGATCTGTCGCATGTCGATGACGACGGCGGCGTGGCCCGGCTGGAGAAGGCGTTCCTGCTGGTCACTGCGGCAGAGGATATCTCCAAGCAGATGCGCGCTGCGCGCCTGCATGACTGGAACGAAGCGGTGACGAAGGGCGTCATCACGCAGGCGCAAGGCGAAAGCTGACGGCGGCGCACGAGGCCGTGTCAAAGGTGATCGAGGTCGACGATTTCGCGCCGGAAGCGCTGTCGCCGATTTACAGGAAAGGCGCTGGCGTGCATCAATTCTTCCAGGAACTGGGTGAGCAGAGGGCAGCAAGCTGATGGCGCGACCGGTCTTTATTGTCGACGGCAGCCGGACGCCGTTCCTGAAAGCGCGCTCCGGTCCCGGGCCGTTCACCCCGGTCGATCTCGCCGTGCAGTGCGGGCGGCCGCTGCTGGCGCGGCAGCCGTTTGCGCCTGATGCCTTCGATCAGGTTATCCTCGGTTGCGTCAACGTCATTGCCGACGAGATGAATCCGGCTCGTGTCGCCGCCCTGCGGCTCGGGATGGGCGAGAAGATGGTCGCCTTCACGGTGCAGATCAATTGCGGCTCCGGCATGCAGTCGATCGATACGGGTTACCGCTACATCCGTGAGGGCGTCTCGGACCTGATCTTGGCCGGCGGCGCCGAAGCGTTGAGCCACGCGCCGCTGGTGTGGCCGCAGCAGGGCGTACGCTGGTTCGCGGGCCTTGCCGGCGCCAAGGGTATCGGCGCAAAAATCATGGCTGCGCTGAAGGTGAAGCCGAGTTACTTCAAGCCGATCATCGGGCTCGAACGTGGTCTCACTGATCCCATCACCGAACTCAACATGGGCCAGACCGCCGAAGTGGTCGGGCATCTCTTCGGCGTCACGCGCGCGCAGTCGGATGCCTACGCCGCCGAAAGCCACAAGCGGCTTGCCAACGCGCAATCGCAGGGCTGGCTCAAGGGCGAGGTCGAGACGGCATTTGCGCGCGACGGCAAATTCTACGATCACGACGACGGCGTGCGGCCGGACTCTACGGCGGAGACGTTGGCAAAACTGAAGCCGGTGTTCGAGCGTCCCTGGGGCAAGGTTACGGCCGGCAATTCCTCGCAGATCACAGATGGCGCGTCCTGGGTAATCCTCGCATCCGAAGAGGCCGTCGCCAAACACGGCCTGACGCCGAAGGCGGCTATTCTGGACAGCCAATGGTCGGCGCTCGATCCCCGCATTATGGGCCTGGGTCCGGTGCTGTCGGCGACGGAGCTTTTGAAGCGCAACGAACTGACGCTGTCCGATATCGAGACCTGGGAGTTGAACGAGGCGTTTGCGACGCAGGTGCTGGGCTGTCTTGCCGCCTGGAACGATGAAAAGTTCTGCAAGGAGATTCTCGGCCTCGATGGCGCGGCCGGCGAACTCGACCAGACCAAATTGAATGTCGATGGCGGCGCGATCAGCCTCGGCCATCCCGTCGGCTGCAGCGGCAACCGCATCGTGCTGCACCTCGTCAACGCCATGAAGCGATTGGGCACAAGGCGTGGCATCGCCACCGAATGTATCGGCGGCGGGCAGGGCGGCGCGATGTTGATAGAGACGATGTGATCATGGATTCACAGATCATGAACGCTCTCGGCGATCGCGTGCTCGAACTCGGGCCCAAGCCCGATGCCGATGGCCCGTACAGAAATTTCAGGCTGACCCGGGATGCCGACGGCGTCGCCTGGCTGTTGTTCGATCGCGCGGGCGCCAGCGCCAATACGCTCTCGTCGGATTTGATCGAAGAACTCGACAAGGTGCTCGCCGAGCTGGAAAGCCAGCGGCCCACGGGGCTTGTCATTCGCTCCGCCAAAAAATCCGGTTTCATCGCGGGCGCCGACGTCAACGAATTTCGCGGCGCCAGCGATCCGGCCGCGGTCGAGGCCGAAATCGGCCGCGCGCATGCGGTAATCGACCGCCTCGAAGCACTAAGGATTCCGACGGTTGCCGTCATCCACGGCTTCTGCCTCGGCGGTGGCCTGGAGGTTGCGCTGGCCTGCCAGATGCGGATTGCGATCGAGGATGCGCGGTTTGGTTTCCCCGAGGTGATGCTCGGCCTGCATCCCGGTCTCGGCGGTACCGTGCGCTTCACGCAGCTTGTCAATCCGATCCAGTCGATGCCGATGATGCTGACCGGCAAGACGGTCGACGCGCGCAGGGCAAGGTCGCTTGGGCTTGTCGACGCCGTGACGCAGGAGCGGCACGTCCGCAACGCAGTAAAGGACGCCGTTTCCGGTCGCCTGAAGCGCACGCGGTCCGGGTTTCTCAACACCGCGTTCGGCCTCGGACCGGTCAGGGGCTTCCTCGCTTCGCGCATGCGGCGGGAAGCTGGCAAGGCCGCGTCGGAAGAGCATTATCCGCGCCTTATGCGCTGATCGATCTCTGGGAAAACCACGGCGGCGATAAGCGCGCGATGCTCAGCGCCGAGAAGGTGTCGTTTGCGAGACTCATGTTGACGCCGACCGCGCAGAACCTGATCCGCGTGTTCTTCCTGCGCGAGCAGATGAAGAAGATCGCAGGGGCCGGCAACAGGATCGAGCACGTTTACGTCATCGGCGCCGGCGCGATGGGCGGCGACATCGCCGCCTGGTGCGCCGGCCAGGGCATGCGGGTGACGCTCGCCGACATGAAGCCGGAGCCGATCGCGAGCGCGATCAAGCGCGCGGCGGATCTGTTCGGCAAGATCCTGCGCAAGCGTACGGATATTCGCGATGCGCTTGACCGGCTGATGCCGGACATGCAGGCCGAGGGCGTCCGCAACGCCGATCTCATTATCGAAGCGGTGCCGGAAAAACTGGAATTGAAGCAGAAAGTCTATGCCGGGCTTGAGCCCAAGATGAAGCCCGGCGCGATCCTCGCGACCAATACTTCCAGTATCCCTCTGCAGGATCTGCGCACCACGCTGGAGAAGCCCGAGCGGCTGCTTGGGCTACATTTCTTCAATCCGGTATCGCGGCTGCAACTCGTCGAGGTCGTCAGCCATGACGGCACCGATGCACAATTGCTGAAGCAAGCGCTGGCGTTCGTCGGCGCCATCGACCGGCTGCCGCTGCCGGTGAAATCTTCACCCGGCTTCCTCGTCAATCGCGCACTGACGCCCTACATGCTGGAAGCGATGCTGATGCTCGACGAGAAGATCGACAAATCAGTCATCGACGCCGCCGCGAAGAAGTTCGGCATGCCGATGGGGCCGATCGAGCTCGCTGACCAGGTCGGCCTCGATATCTGTCTCGATGTCGGCGACATGCTGCGCTCGAAGTTCGGCGACCTGCTGCCGCCGACGCCGGCCTGGTTGCGCGACAAGGTTGCCCGGGGCGAACTCGGCCGCAAGAGCGGCAAGGGTTTTTACACCTGGAAGGACGGCAAGGCGGACACCTCGACCGGCTTGCCCGCGACGTCGGAGCCGACGGCGGAAATGATCGACCGGCTGGTCCTGCCGATGTCGAATGTCTGCGTCGCGTGCTTGCGCGAAGGCATCGTCGACAATGCCGACGTGGTCGATGGCGCCGTCATTTTCGGCACTGGCTACGCCCCGTTCCGCGGCGGGCCGTTGAACTATGCGCGAACGCGCGGCGTGGAGAACGTGGTCGCGACGCTGCGGGCGTTGAAGGAAAATTCGGCGGCCGGTTTACGCCCGATGCCGGCTGGGAGACATTCAAGTGACGGAGACGCATGTGCACGCGCTGCCCTCGACCGAGACCGAACCGCGCGGCGAGCTCTGCATCCGCACGCTGGCGATGCCGGCCGACACCAACGCCAATGGCGACATTTTTGGCGGCTGGCTGCTCAGCCAGATGGATATCGGCGGCGGGGTGGCTGCTTCCAAGATCGCAAAGTCCCGCACCGTGACGGTCGCGATCGAGGCGATGAATTTTCGCAAAGCCGTTTATGTCGGCGATCTCGTGTCCGTCTACGCCAATCTGGTGCGGGTCGGACGCACCTCGATCACCGTCCATCTCGAAGCCTGGGTCGTGCGCCGCAAGGAGATGCAGTCGATCCTGGTGACCGACGGCAACTTCACCTACGTCTCGATCGACGAGAACGGCCATCCGCAGCCGGTCCGGCCGGATGGCGCGACCATCGCGACTTAGCTCCTACGGGCAGGGACGCTCGTAGCCGTCGCGGCCGATGAATGCCACTGCGCGGATTATAGGTCGGCGAGCGCATGCAGCGCGGCGTGTCGTCATAATACCGGGGCGGCGGAGGTGCGTATTGCGCCTGGACACCGCAATAGCGCGGCGAAACTTCCTGCCAGCCGCCAGGCTGCTCCACCGCAGCCGCCCTGGATAGTAGCGGTAGCCGCCAGGCCGCGGCTCGCCCTGGGCGCCGATCGCAGCTCGGTCGTGGCGCCAACGATGGCGCCGACCGCAGCACCACGTCCGCCACCGAGCGCGCCGCCGACAATGGCGCCGGCAGCGCCGCTGAACAGCGCGCCGCCGCGCGCTTCCTGCGCGGCTGCTTCCTGCAGGGTGCGCAAACCGCAAGGGCAACCAGCATCGAAAGCGCGAATTTCGGTATCATGTCTGTTCTCCGGCCATTTGGACGATTCGCGAGCCAAGTTCCGCGACTAGCTTTGACATAGGTCAGGGATGCGGCGCAACGGTGGCCGGAACAATTGACCATGCAACCCGTTAGTGGCCCGGAATTAATCTTAAGGCTGGGCCAATGTCCGACAGCTACATTATCGAAGTTTTTCTCGCAACCCGCGGGCATCGTTGTGCGCGGTCCGGGCGGCTTTCGGTTTTTCGCCGCGTCACACCGTTTCAGCCAGCTGGAAGGGCAGGTCTTTCGCAACGCGCGCGAGGCCGAGCGCGCCGCCCGGCGGCTCGCCAGCGGGATGACGCTGGCGGCATAGGCGGGGAGGGCGTCCGTCCCGGCGCTATCAGAGCTTGGTCGCCGAGCGGGATAGCAATTTCCAGTCCGCTCCCTGCTTTTGCCAGTTCATCAGGATGTGGAGGTTTTGCGGCACCTTCTTGCCGTCGGCCGCAAATTCCTGCTCGCCGACGAAGTTGAAGCGCACGATGGCGACCGGGCCGACGACACGGATCGTCGGATTCTTGTATTCAAGCGTCGTCCATTTGTATTTTGCGTTCTTGACGCCCGCCAGCAGCGCCGCCTTGTCATCGACTGCGCCGCTGGAGTGGCTGTAGCTGAGTTCTTCCGCGCAGAGTGGAGCGATCCCTCGGCATTGCCGGCAGCCTGCGCCGCACGGAACGCTTCGACATTTTTCGCGACCGCATCTTCATCGGCGCCGGCGAACGCCATGCCCGGGGCGATGCTCACGAGGCCAAGGGCAGGCACCGGCAAGGCGAGCTGACGACGATCGATATTCATTGGCGTCCTCCGTTGTTTGTTATGAAGCCAGTGTTGCAGCCACCGGCTGTCTTGTCGAGCGCCGCACGTGGGTAGCAGCAGCAAGAGAACGGCATGGCTGGTTTGCAGCGCGGTTTGCCTTAACCAGGATTCGTTGTTCGCCCTTCCGGCCGCCTTGCGGCTGATCTCCTCGTTGACCGCGGCCCTAATCAGCCGCACCATACGGCAACTTTGTGCCCCAGATGCCCCAAGCCCAATTGCCCCGAGGGTGCCGCCATGGCCGGACTGTCCAACCGCCAGACTGAAATCCTCAATATCGCCCGCGCCTCCGGCCGCGTGATCGTGGAAGAGCTCGCCAAACGGTTCGAGGTTTCGGCGCAGACCATCCGCAAGGACCTCAACGATCTCTGTGACCAGCGCTCGCTGACGCGCATCCATGGCGGCGCCATCATTGCATCCGGCGTCGAAAACCTCGCTTATGAAGCGCGGCGTTTCGTGGCGGCGGAGGAAAAGCGGGCGATCGGCATCGCCGCGGCGTCGCGGATTCCGAACGGCTGCTCGCTGTTCATCAACATCGGCACCACGACGGAGGAAGTCGCGAGCGCGCTGACTTCGCATGAGGATCTGCTCGTCATCACCAACAATCTCAACGTCGCAATGCTGCTCTATCGGCATCCGCGCATCGAGGTGATCGTCGCGGGCGGGGCGGTGCGCCGCGCCGACGGCGCCGTGATCGGCTCGACCGCGATCAGCCTGATCGGTCAGTTCAAGGTCGATTACGCCATCATCGGCGCGTCCGCGATCGACGAGGAAGGAGCGCTGCTGGATTTCGACTATCGCGAAGTGCAGGCCGCCCAGGCGATCATTGCAAACGCGCGCAGCGTCATGCTGGTGGCAGACTCAACCAAACTCCGGCGCAGCGCGCCGGTGCGCATCGCCCATCTCAGCCAGATCCAGACGTTCGTCACCGACGCGCCGTTGCCGGCAGGCCTCGCCAATATTTGCCACACCCGCGGCATCGAGGTGGTCGAGGCGATGGAGAAGCAAGCTGCCGATATCGATGAGCCCAACGGTGAACCCGCGTCCACGGTGGTGCGGTTGAAATAGGGCGCCTTGAAGCTGCCGAATGGATGCGTCTCGGCCACATGGTTCGCCCGGCGATGCAACGCATCGTCCGGAGACGTGCGGCCTTGCCGCGCTCGTCACCATGAGGGTCTCCGGTTTCCTTCACACGAGAGATTGTAAGACCTCGTCCTGAGGAGCCGCGCAGCGGCGTCTCGAAGGATGAAAGCCCCACGGTCTCGAGGCCCAAAGCCCCTACACCGAAAGGATGCCCCTCAATGCGATTCCAAGCCCGCTTTCGTCTTGCTTTCGCTTTTGTTTGTGATTTAATCCAATCCGAAAGCTAAATCGCCGAAGTGAAGAGGCGATCGCCGGGGAAGCGTTCGTTGGACAAGGTTTTCGACCTCGCCATTATCGGAGGCGGTATCAACGGCTGCGGCATCGCGCGCGATGCAGTGGGCCGGGGCAGCTCTGTTTTCCTTTGTGAAATGAACGACTTGGCCAGCGGGACGTCGTCCTGGTCGACCAAGTTGGTGCATGGCGGTCTGCGCTATCTCGAATATTACGAGTTTCGGTTGGTCCGCGAGGCGCTGATCGAACGCGAAATCCTCTGGCAGATCGCGCCCCACATCATTCGTCCGCTACGTTTCGTTTTGCCGCACCACTCCGGCTTGCGTCCGGCCTGGCTGCCTCCGGCTAGGGTTGTTCCTGTACGACCATATCGGCGGCCGGCATCTGCTGCCGCCGACGCGCTCGGTCGATCTCGTCCACGACGAGGTGGGAAAACCCTTGATCGCCAACCGCTACCACAAGGGCTTCGAATATTCCGATTGCTTCGTCGATGACGCGCGCCTTGTCGTGCTCACCGCGCGGGATGCGGCCGATCGCGGTGCCGAAATCCACACCCGCGCGCGAGCGGTCGAGATCAGGCAGGTCGACGGCGTCTGGCACGTCACCGTCGAGAACACCATGAGCGGCACGCGCACCACCATCCAGGCGCGCGCGCTGGTCAACGCTGGCGGCCCCTGGGTCGAGCGGGTGCTGTCCGCGGGCTCGGGCGTCAATGCGCGCGCAAAGGTGCGGCTGGTGCAGGGTTCGCACATCGTGGTGCGCAAGCTCTATGAGCATGACCGGGCCTACATGTTTCAAAATGCCGACGGTCGCATCATCTTCGTCATTCCATACCAGAACGATTTCACGCTGATCGGCACCACCGATCGCGATTACGACGGCGATCCGGCGAAGGTGAAAGCCTCGCCCGAAGAGATCCAGTATCTCTGCGCCTCCGCGAGCGAGTACCTGAAGAAGCCGGTGCTGCCTGCGGATGTGGTCTGGACCTATTCCGGCGTGCGGCCGCTGTATGACGACGGCGCCAGCGAAGCCAAGGCTGCGACCCGCGATTACGTGTTCGAACTCGATACGCCCGGCGGCGCGCCGCTGCTGTCGATCTATGGCGGCAAGATCACGACCTACCGGCGCCTGGCGGAAGAAGCGCTGGAACGGCTCGCGCCGTATTTGCATAGTGCCGCGCCTCGCGAGGACTTCAAGGCGAAAGAGGGCTGGACCGGCAAGGCGCCGCTGCCCGGCGGCGACATGGATGTTTCGGCGATCGCGGCGCTGATCGCGGAACTGACGCGGAATTATCCGTTCCTCACCCAGCGCATGCCAACCGGCTGGCGCATGCCTATGGCACCCGCGCGACAAAACTGCTCGGCAACGCAAAATCTTTTGCCGACCTCGGCCAGTCGTTCGGCGCTACCCTGACGGAAAGCGAAGTCAGGTACCTGATCGCCAACGAATGGGCCTGCAGCGCCGAAGACATCGTGTGGCGAAGGTCCAAGCTCGGATTGCGGCTGTCGGCGGACGAAATCACAGCCCTCGACGAATGGATCAAAGCCCACCGCGCCTCCGGTGAACGGCCCTTGCGTGAAGTGGAAGGGCGGCGATGAGCGTCATGCTCGAACATGTCACGCGAACCGTGGACGGTATCCCGACCATCCGCGATGTCTCGCTGACGCTCGGGCGCGGCACGCTGAGTGTGCTGCTCGGACCGACGCTGTCGGGCAAGACCTCGATCATGCGGCTGCTTGCCGGTCTCGACAAGCCTACGACCGGCCGCGTGCTGGTCGACGGCAAGGACGTCACCGGGGCAGACGTGCGGCAGCGCTCGGTCGCGATGGTCTATCAGCAATTCATCAACTACCCCTCGCTGACGGTCTATGAAAACATCGCCTCGCCGTTGCGGGTGCAGGGCCGGCCACGCGAGGAAATCGACCGGCGCGTCCAGGAAGCCGCGAAACTCCTGCGGCTCGAGCCCTATCTGAAACGCACGCCGCTGCAATTGTCCGGCGGTCAGCAGCAACGCACCGCGATCGCGCGCGCGCTGGTCAAGGGCGCCGATCTGGTTCTCTTGGACGAGCCGCTGGCCAATCTCGATTACAAGCTCCGTGAGGAATTGCGCACCGAACTGCCGCGCATCTTCGAGGCGTCGGGCGCGATCTTCGTCTATGCGACGACCGAACCTTCGAGGCGCTGCTACTCGGCGGTGACACCGTGTGCATGTGGGAAGGCGAGGTATTGCAGGCCGGCGATACGTCGAAGGTCTATCGCCACCCCGACACGCTGCGGGTGGCGCAGGTGTTTTCGGATCCGCCGCTCAACATCGTCGAAATCGAGAAAAAGAACGGTTCTGTGCAGTACGCCGGCGGAATCCAGGCGCCGGCCACCGGGCTCTATGCGCAGCTTGCCGACGGCCCCTATCGCGTCGGCTTCCGCGCCCATCAGCTCGAAGTGGCGAGCGGCATCGCCGGCCGCCATGCGTTCCACGCCACCGTCACCGTGACCGAGATCACCGGTTCGGAAAGCTTCGTGCATCTCAACCGCGACGCCTCCAACTGGGTCGCGGTGCTGCAGGGCGTGCATGAATACGAGCCCGGCCACGTGCTCGATGCCGTGCTCGATCCCGACAATGTTTTCGTGTTCGACGCTGCCGACCGCCTGGTCGCCGCGCCGGGCGCAGCGTTAAACAGTAAAAGCATATGAGGAAGATGCGACATGGCACGCATTGACCTCGTCGATCTCGCGCACTCCTATGGCGGCAATGATGCTGCCGTCGAATCGTTTGCGCTGAAGCCGGTAACGATGACCTGGCGGCAGGGCGGCGCCTAGCGCTGCTGGGGCCTTCCGGCTGCGGCAAGACCACGCTTCTCAACCTGATTTCCGGAATCGTGACGCCCTCGCGCGGCAAAATCCTGTTCGACGGCGCCGATATCACGCCGCTGTCAACCCAGAAGCGCAATATCGCGCAGGTGTTCCAGTTTCCGGTGATCTACGACACCATGACGGTCGGGCAGAACCTTGCATTCCCCTTGAAGAACCGCGGCGTGCTGAAGGCCGAGGTCGATGCGCGGGTCAAGCAGATCGCCGATCTGCTCGATCTCACGCCTTATCTCGGCCGCAAGGCAACGCGCCTGACGGCCGACGCCAAGCAGAAGATTTCGCTTGGCCGCGGCCTCGTCCGCTCCGACGTCGCCGCGGTGCTGTTCGACGAGCCGCTGACGGTGATCGATCCCGAGCTGAAATGGCAGTTGCGCTCAAAGCTCAAGGCGCTGCATCGCGAGCTTGATCTCACGATGATCTACGTGACCCATGACCAGACCGAGGCGCTGACCTTGCCGATACCGTCGTCGTCATGCATGACGGTCGCGTGGTGCAGAGCGGCACGCCGGCCGAATTGTTCGACAAGCCCGCGCATACGTTCGTGGGGTTACTTTATCGGTTCGCCCGGCATGAACATCGTGCCGGCTGTCGTGAGCGGGCACGAGGCGCGCATCGACGGCCACGTCATCGGCCTGCATCGCAATTACGGCGTGCTGCCGGCGGGCGCCAACATCGAAATCGGCGTGCGGCCGGAATTCGTCAATATCGCGGCTCCCGCGTCCGGCCTGTTGTCGGCCACCATCGAGCGCATCGACGATCTCGGTCGCGTCCGCTTCGCCCGCGTTCGCATCGGCGATGCGAAATTCGCCGCTCGCGTGCCACCAGGATTTTCCGTTCCGGACAACGCGGTCGGGCTCGTGTTCGACCCCGCGCATGTTCACGTCTATGCCGACAGCCGTCTGGTCGAGGGGTTGCCTGATGGACAAGACCATCAACCAGAAAGCCTGGTTCCTGGTGCTGCCGGTGTTCCTGGTGGTCGCGTTCTCCGCGATCCTGCCGCTGATGACGGTCGTGAACTATTCGATGCAGGACACGTTCGGCAATAACCAGTTCTTCTGGAACGGCGTCGGCTGGTTCAAGGAACTGCTCGATCCCTCGACCGATCTCGGCGAGCGTTTCCTGGCGTCGCTTGGCCGCAATCTGTTGTTCTCGGCCATAATCCTTGCGATCGAGGTGCCGCTTGGGATCGTAGTGGCGCTGTCGATGCCGCGCCAGGGCTGGACGGTCGCGGTCTGCCTGGTGATCCTGGCGTTGCCGCTGTTGATTCCGTGGAACGTGGTCGGAACCATCTGGCAGATTTTCGGGCGGCCCGACATCGGCCTGCTCGGTTACACGCTCAACAGCCTCGGCATCGACTACAACTACGTCTCCAACGAGTTCGATGCCTGGGCCACCGTCATCGTGATGGACGTGTGGCACTGGACCAGCCTCGTTGCGCTGCTGTGCTACGCCGGGCTGAAGTCGATCCCCGACGCCTATTACCAGGCGGCGCAGATCGACGGCGCCTCGCGCTGGGCGGTGTTCAAGGCGATCCAGTTGCCGAAGATGAACCGCGTGCTGCTGATCGCGGTACTGCTGCGGTTCATGGACAGCTTCATGATCTACACCGAGCCGTTCGTGGTGACCGGCGGCGGCCCCGGCAACTCGACCACCTTCGTCTCGATCGAGTTGGTCAAGATCGCGCTTGGGCAGTTCGACCTCGGCAAGGCCGCCGCGCTGTCGCTGGTCTACAACCTGATCATCCTGATCGTGTGCTGGATCTTCTACACCGTGATGACCAACGCCGGGGCCGAGCGTCCCGAAAAACAGGGAGCCGCGTGATGAACTCGATTCCCGGCCGCCGCCTTATCATGTCGCTGTTTCTGATCTTCCTGCTGTTGCCGATCTACTGGCTCGTCAACATGAGCTTCAAGACCAATACCGAAATCGTCACGACGATGACGCTGTGGCCGCACCAGCCCACGCTGGAAAACTACAAGCGCATCTTCACCGACGAAAGCTGGTATTCGGGCTACATCAACTCGCTGACATACGTGCTGATCAACACCGTGATCTCGATTGGCGGTGGCGCTGCCGGCGGCTTACGGCTTCTCGCGCTACCGCTTCCTCGGCGACAAGCATCTGTTCTTCTGGCTGCTGTCGAACCGCATGGCGCCGGCGGCGGTCTTTGCGCTGCCGTTCTTCAATCTCTATTCGGCGATCAACCTGTTCGACACGCCCTGGGCGGTCGCGCTCGCGCATTGCATCTTCAATGTACCGCTCGCGGTCTGGATCCTCGAAGGTTTCGTCTCGGGTGTGCCGCGCGAGATCGACGAGACCGCGTTCCTCGACGGCTATTCGTTTCCACGATTCTTCGCCAAGATCCTGGTGCCCCTGATCGCGAGCGGCATCGGCGTCGCCGCGTTCTTCTGCTTCATGTTCTCCTGGGTCGAATTGCTGCTGGCGCGCACGTTGACCTCGGTCAACGCCAAGCCGATCTCGGCGATCATGACCCGTACGGTTTCGGCGGCCGGCATGGATTGGGGCCTGCTGGCTGCGGCCGGCGTGCTCACCATTATCCCCGGCGCCCTGGTGATCTGGTTCGTCCGCAACTACATCGCGCGCGGCTTTGCGCTTGGTCGGGTGTAGCGCATGATTCCGAAAAAGTGGGCACCGGTTTTCTCGAACAAACCAATTGGTTTGTTCTGAGATCATGCGCAGGCGTGAGGACTAACGCACATGGAACACATCGCATGGATGGCCTGGACGCTGCCGACCGCGATCTTCTTTGTGATGCTGTCGCTGACGCTCGGCGTCATGACCTGGCTTGCGATCGCCTACCCCGAAGCCGAACGCGTCGGCGTGTTGCGGATTCCGACCACGCGCGGCGACCGGCTGTTCATTTCGCTGGTGCTCGCCGCCGTCGTCCATCTCTTGTGGATTGCCTTTGTCGGCACCGACCCGCTTCTGACGCTGCCGATCGGGGAGGGCGTTGAAATATCGAGCCTGTGGCTCGCAACCGTGATTTCGCTCGTCTCGGCCGTTGCGATTTTCCGCACCGTCTAGGAAGCGAAAAAGAGCAGATCCGGGATCAACCCGGGCCTGAGTTTGTGTTTGTCGCTGCAACCGGAGGATCCAACATGCGACGCTTGAGGAGAAACGGCCCCGTGACCAAGGAGAGCTTTCTGACGATGACCAGCGCAGCTGCGCTGATCGCGGCTTCCGTTACGATTGCCGCACCCGCTCAGCGGACGACGCCGTCAATCAGAGGTGGATCGACAGCGAATTTCAGCCCTCGACGCTGTCGAAGGCCGATCAGCTGAAGGAGCTGCAGTGGTTCGAAAAGGCGGCAGCGCCGTTCAAGGGAATGGAGATCAACGTCGTGTCGGAAACGATCACGACGCACGAATATGAATCGCGGACGCTGGCGAAGGCCTTCACCGAGATCACCGGCATCAAGGTCAAGCACGACCTGATCCAGGAAGGTGACGTCGTTGAAAAGCTGCAGACCCAAATGCAGTCCGGCAAGAACGTCTACGACGGCTGGATCAACGATAGCGACCTGATCGGAACGCACTTCCGTTACGGCCAGACCGTGATCCTGTCGGACTACATGACCGGCGAAGGCAAGGACGTCACCAATCCCCAGCTCGACGTCAACGACTTCATCGGCAAATCCTTCACCACGGGTCCGGACGGCAAGCTCTATCAGCTTCCCGACCAGCAGTTCGCGAACCTTTATTGGTTCCGTTACGACTGGTTCTCCAATCCGGATTACAAGGCCAAATTCAAGGCCAAGTACGGCTACGATCTCGGCGTTCCCGTGAACTGGTCGGCCTATGAAGACATCGCCGAGTTCTTCACCAACGACATCAAGGAGATCAACGGCGTCAAGGTCTATGGCCACATGGATATGGCAAGAAGGATCCCTCGCTCGGCTGGCGTTTCACCGACGCCTGGCTGTCGATGGCCGGCAACGGCGACAAGGGCATCCCGAACGGTAAGCCGGTCGACGAGTGGGGCATCCGCATGGACGGCTGTCGTCCGGTTGGTTCATCCGTCGAGCGCGGCGGCGACACCAACGGCCCGGCGGCGGTCTATTCGATCACCAAGTATCTTGACTGGATGAAGAAGTATGCCCCGCCGCAGGCGCAAGGCATGACCTTCTCCGAATCGGGACCGGTGCCGGCGCAAGGCGCGATCGCGCAGCAGATCTTCTGGTACACCGCCTTCACCGCCGACATGGTGAAGCCCGGTATCGCAGTCGTGAACGCCGACGGTACGCCGAAGTGGCGCATGGCGCCGTCGCCGCACGGCTCGTACTGGAAGGAAGGCATGAAGCTCGGTTATCAGGACGCCGGCTCCGCGACGCTCCTGAAGTCGACCCCGCCCGATCGACGCAAGGCGGCCTGGCTCTATCTGCAGTTCATCAACTCCAAGACGGTGTCCTTAAAGAAGAGCCATGTCGGTCTCACCTTCGTTCGTGAATCCGACATCTGGGACAAGTCGTTCACCGAGCGTGCGCCGAAGCTCGGCGGCCTGATCGAGTTCTACCGCTCGCCCGCGCGTGCAGTGGACCCCGACCGGCAACAACGTGCCTGACTATCCGAAGCTTGCTCAATTGTGGTGGCAGAACATCGGCGATGCGTCGTCCGGTGCGAAGACCCCGCAAGCGGCGATGGATTCGCTGGCAGCAGCCCAGGATTCGGTGCTGGAGCGCCTCGAGAAGTCCGGCGTGCAGAAGGAGTGCGGGCCGAAGCTGAACAAGAAGGAGACGGCCGAATTCTGGTTCGCCAAGGCCGAAAAGGACAAGACCATCGCGCCGGCCCGCAAGCTGGCGAACGAAAAACCGAAAGGCGAAACCGTCGATTACGACGCACTGATCAAGTCGTGGCCGGCAACGCCCCCGAAGCGGGCGGAGGCGAAGTAAGCGTTGCGGTCATCGTCCGGCTTGACCGGACGATCCAGTACGCCGCGGCCTCTCGGCTCTATCGCTGACGGCTGCGTCTACTGGATGCCCCGCCTTCGCGGGGCATGACGAACGGAGAAAAACGAAAGGCCGGGAGCGATCCCGGCCTTTTTCTTGTCCGCTACCGAAGCCCTTTGCTCCATTGTCATCGTCCGCGAAGGCGGACGATCAGCCACGCCGCGGCCCTCGGGCTCTATCGCTGACGGCTGCGTCTACTGGATGCCCCGCCTTCGCGGGGCATGACGAACGGAGAAAAACGAAAGGCCGGGAGCGATCCCGGCCTTTTTTCTTGTCCGCTGCCGAAGCCCTTTACTCCATTGTCATCGTCCGCGAAGGCGGACGATCCAGTACGCCGCGGCCTCTCGGGCTCTATCGCTGACGTCGGCGTTTACTGGATGCCCCGCCTTCGCGGGGCATGACGGGTTACGACGCGGTGAAACTCACTCCGCCGCCTGCGCGGCTCCGAGCGTCGGATAATCCGTGTATCCCTTCGCCCCGCCGCCATAGAACGTCGCCTTGTCCCACTCGTTGAGCGGCGCGCCTTTCTTAAGGCGCTCGACCAGATCGGGGTTCGAGATGAACGGCTTGCCGAACGCGATCAGGTCGGCCGCGTCGGCCTCGAGCACCTTGGTCGCGAGATCGAAATCATAGCCGTTGTTGGCGACGTAGCCTGCTTGAAACGCTTACGCAACGACGCATAGTCAAACGGCGCGATGTCGCGCGGCCGCCGGTGGCGCCTTCGATGACGTGAATATACGCCAGCTTCAGCGCGTTGAGCCCATCCACGATGTGATCGAACAGCGGCTGCGGCTTGCTATCAGAGACGTCGTTGGCGGGCGTCACCGGCGAAATGCGGATGCCGGTGCGTTCGGGACCGGCGACGGCAGCCACCACCCTGGAAACCTCCAGCATCAGTTTTGCGCGGTTCTCGATCGAACCGCCATAGGCATCGGTACGCTTGTTGGTGCCGTCCTTCGCGAACTGATCGAGCAGATAGCCGTTGGCGCCATGAATTTCGATGCCGTCGAAACCGGCCGCCAGTGCATTCTCGGTGCCGCGTTTAAAATCTTCGATGATCCCGGGAATCTCCGAAAGTTCGAGCGCGCGCGGCTCGGAAATTTCGGTGAAAGTGCCGTGCACAAAGGTCTTGCCCTTGGCGCGGATCGCAGATGGCGCGACCGGCTTGCCGCCGCCAGGTTGCAGCGAATCATGCGAGATGCGGCCGACATGCCAGATCTGGATGAAGATGCGGCCGCCTTCTTCATGCACGCGGTCGGTGACCTTGCGCCAGCCTGCGACCTGTTCCTTCGAATAGATGCCGGGCGTGTCCTGATAGCCCTGGCCCTGCTGCGAGACCTGGCTGGCTTCGGTGATGAGTAGCCCGGCCGACGCGCGCTGGCCGTAATAGTCAACCGCGAGCGGGCTCGGCACCATGCCGGGCGGCACCGCGCGGTTGCGGGTCAGCGGCGCCATCACAAGGCGGTTGGGTAGCATGATCGGGCCAAGCTTGAAGGGCTCGAAGAGTTTGGTCTGGCTCATGTCGGAGATATCCGGAAGAATTGAAGATAGGAGAAAGTTGGGCATTGCGGGAGCGAGCGCAATGGGCGAGCCATTCGGCTGACGCAGATTAGCTGCGCACGATTCCGGCCATGTGGCCGGCGTCGTAGGCATTGTTCCTCATCCAGAGGAGCAGGCGAAGCCTGCGTCTCGAAGAGATGCAGGCCCGTCTGTGGCCTCATGGTTCTCCCGGCGATGCCAAGCATCGTCCGGAGACGGCGCAAGTGCGCTTCCTCACCATGGAGACCTTTGCACGGATAGAGGGAACGTGATTCCCTTTTGACCGAATGAGTCGCGGAGGTTGAGATGGGTCAGCGGCGGATCGGTCAGCTTGGACTACTGGACGCGGCGGTAAGCCGGCGTGGCAGCCGACGAGAGGTGCTGGACGAGATCAATGGTCTGCTGGACTGGTCGGCATTCGAACGGTTGTTGGCGGTGATCCCAGTGGCGGCCAAGGGAGAGCCATCGTTCCCGCCGCTGATGATGTTCAAGGTCATGCTGCTGCAGCGCTGGTACGGGCTTTCTGACCCGGCGATGGAGGACGCGTTGTTCGACCGGCTCAGTTTCCAGCGTTTTGCCGGGCTCTCGCTTGAGGACGAGACGCCGGATCACAGCACGATCTGGCGGTTTCGGGAGCGTCTGACGAAGGATGGACTGATCGAGAGCCTGTTCGCCGAACTGCAGCGCCAACTGGACGCACGGGGCCTTTTGGTCAAGCAAGGCACGCTGATCGACGCCTCGATGGTCACGAGTGCCGCGCGTCGCCCCCGCAAGGAAGAGGGGCCGACGAGTGAGACGGATCCGGACGCCCGGTTCGGCGCCGACAATGAGCGTCGCCGCTTCACCTTCGGCTACAAGATGCACGTGGCGGTGGACCGAGGATCGGGCTTGATCCGCAACGGCCTGCTCACCTCTGCCAACATCCAGGATGTGAGTGTCGCCCCCGCGTTGATCCCTTCCGACGCCGGGACGGTCTATGCCGATCGCGGTTATCACAGCAAGGGATTGCGGGAGCACCTGCAGGCACGGGGGTTCGGGGACGGGATCATGCGGCGCGGCCAGAGGACCAAGCCACTCTCGCCCGATGAGATCGAACGCAACCACGCCATCGTACCGCTGCGCAGTCCGGTGGAAGCTGTGTTCGGCACCCTCAAGCGCACCTACGGCTTCACGCGCATGCGCTACTTCAATGCCGCGCGTAACCTCGCGGCCTATCTGCTCGCCTGCATGGCCTTCAACCTCAAACGCAGCCGAACCCTGATGGCGGCATAAGCCCGCGGCGCCCCCCAATGCGTGCTACGCTGCAATTTCCCGTAGCCGCCGGCCGGCCCAGCACTATCGACGTTCGCAAATTGCCCTTTCGCACGCCAAATTCGCTATCCGTGCAAAGGTCTCCACCATGAGGGGCAAGCAGTTTTGCTACACCCCGAGAAAATCCCGCTTGCCGATTTCCACGCCGCTGTGACGCAGGATGCCGTGGGCGATGGCGGCATGGAAATAGAAATTCGGGAAGGAGAAGCCCGAGAGGAATTGCTGGCCCTTCAGCGTCATGGATTTGTTCGGGCCGGCCGGGAAGGTGACGTCCTTGGCGTCGGCACCCTCGAACTGCGCGGGCTTGAATGATTTCACGTAGGCGATGGTGTTCGCGAGCCGCTGCTGTAAATCGGCGAATGTCTTTTCGGTATCGGGGATGGACGGCACCTCGCTATGCGTCAGCCGCGCGCAGCCTTTGGTGGCGAAATCGCAGGCAAGCTGGATCTGCCGGTTCAGCGGCAGCATGTCCGGATAAAGCCGCGCGTTGAGCAGCACCTCGGGCTGGATGTTCTTCGCCGCGCAATGCGCTTCCGCCTTGGTGAGCAGGCCGGAAAGGCTGCCGAGTATCTGCAGGAAGGCCGGCACGGTGGCGTCATAGAAAGACATGTGATGCTCTTTTCGTGATGTGGAATAACACCTCAAGACGATGAGGTGATTTCGACATGGGAAGCCTTCGGGGGAAATACAACGCTCGCAGCCCGCCGATCACAGTCAATTATGCCAGCGCCGCACCCGTAGCCCGGATGGAGCGAAGCTTTATCCCGGCTACGAGCTGTCGTCCCTGCGAACGCAGGGACCCATAGCCACAGGGCTTGGTTGTTGAACAAAGCCGTCGAACAGCGTCGCTCAAAATTTACGGCACGGCGTATGGGTCCCTGCGTTCGCAGGGACGACAAATTCTGCTGCGCTCCATCCGGGCTACGAGCCTCAGTTCAACGCGCCTTGACGCGATCCGCCGCGCATCCGCGCCAATAGCTCAGCCGTCGGCCAGGAATCCGCGGGCAAGCCATACTTGATCTGCATCGTCTTCACCGCCGTCCGGCTCAACTGCCCCATCACGCCGTCGACCTTGCCGACATTGAAGCCCGCGCGCACCAATAGCTGCTGCAGCTCCTTGAGCTCGTTGAACGGCAGTTGCGCAACCGGCGCGGACGGCTGTCGCATCGGCGGAGCGCCGGCGATGCGGGTGGCGAGATAGCCGGCGGTGATCGAATAGATCAGCGAGTTGTTCCACTCGGTATAGGCGGCGAAGTTCGCGTAAGCCAGAAATGCCGGTCCGGCGCGGCCCATCGGCAGCAGCAGCGAGGCCGGCATGTCGTCGTTCGGCAACGGCCTGCCGTCGGGATAGGTCACGCCCATCTGCGCCCATTTCGCGCGCGAGAGTTTGATGGTGAGATCAGCCTGGTCCCACGGCAGATTGGCCGGCGCGCGCACCTCCTGCAGCCACGGCTCGCCGCGCCGCCACTTCAATCCGTTGGCGATGTAGTTGGCGGTCGAGCCGATCACATCAGGCGCGCTGCGGAGCATGTTGCGATGGCCGTCGCCGTCATAATCCACCGCATAGTTGAAATAGTGCGTCGGCAAAAACTGCGTCTGGCCGAGTTCGCCGGCCCATGAACCGATCATTTCGGAGGCAGTGAGATCGCCGCGGTCGATGATCTTCAAGGCGGCGATGGTTTCCTTGGCGAACATTTCCGAGCGGCGGCAGTCGTACGCCAGCGACACCAGCGACGGCAGCGTATGCAGCTTGCCTAACTCGGCGCCGAAGCTGCTCTCCAGTCCCCAGAAAGCGGCGATCACGGCGGGCGGCACGCCATATTCCTTCTCGGCGCGGTTGAACGCTGCCGCATGCATCCGGATTCTCGCCTGCGCATTTTTTGCCGCGCCATCGGACGCTCTGTTTCGTGCGAATTCGGTGAATACCCGGCCGAATACGCGCTGGCCACGGTCGCGGTTGACGATGCTTTGGTCGTAGAGGAGGTAAGGGCGGCCTCGGCCAGCGCCCGCTGCGACACGCCGGCCGCGACCGCCTGCTGTTTCAGGTCGGCGAGGAAACGGTCGAACGACATGCCATTGTGACAGGCGGCGGCGCGGGGCGAAGGTGCTCGGGCAATCGGCTGACCGGGAGCGCCTCCGGCCGGCGGTATCGGTTGCGCCGTCGCAGGCCCGGTCGGCGCGGGGCGGGCGGGAGCAGGGGCCGGTTGGGCCATGCTTGCCGATGAAAGTGCCAAGGATGCTGCGATCACCACGACGAATCTGCAAGTTGGCATCAATGTCACCGGCGCAATACAGGGAATCCGAAAGTCCAGTCTTAGACCGGCAGGCCGGATTAGCCAACGGGCGAGGTTGGGGGAGCCGTCATTGCGAGCGAAGCGAAGCAATCCATCGGGCGCAGAACGATGGATTGCTTCGTCGCTGGCGCTCCTCGCAATGACGGTTCGGACGGCTCTCCGGCGTGCCGCCTCGGAGCAATCCGCCGCGCAAGCCCCGCCTTGCGCATAGGAGCCTGCCGCCTGAACCCGGTCTCGCAGGCTGTTCCAACCGCTCTCCGCCGTGTAGGCTACCGTTTCTGTCCGTCTTTTTGAAGGTGAGCCAACAATCACTGGGGCGGGCGGAACGAGGGAGATGGCGGGAAGACCATGACGGAACTCCGATATCTGGCACCTAGCACGCTTGACGAAGCGGTCGGTGCATTCGCTCAAGCCGGCAGCGCCGCGCGCATCCTGGCCGGTGGAACTGATCTCCTGGTGCAGATGCGTTCGGGCATGCTCAAGCCCGGCGTGATCGTCGACATCAAGAAAATCCCCGAGATGACTGATATCGAGCAGGCCGCCGACGGCAGCTTTCGCATCGGCGCGGCCGTCTCCGGCATGGCGCTCCACGACCACGAGACTTTCGGCAAGGTCTGGCCCGGCGTGCTGGAAGCCGTCAACCTGATCGGCTCCAAACAAATGCAGGGCCGGGCGTCTGCGGGCGGCAATCTCTGCAACGGCTCGCCCGCTGGCGACAGCGTGCCCGCGATGGTCGCCGCCGGCGCCACCGTTACCGTGCAGGGCCCGAACGGCCGCCGCGAAATGAAGGTGGAAGACGTGCCGGCCGGTCCCGGCCGCACCAATTTGAAGCCGGGCGAGATCCTGGTCTCCTTCACGCTGCCGCCGCGTCCGCCCGGATCGAGCGATGCTTATCTGCGCATGATCCCGCGCACCGAAATGGACATCGCGGTGGTCGGCGTCGGCGTCAGCCTGACGATCAAGGACGGCGTCTGCACCGCCGCTCGCGTCGGCCTCGGCGCCGTCGCGCCCACCGTGCTGCTGGTGGAAGACGCCGCGAAAGCGCTGATCGGCAGCAGGCTCGACGATGCTGCGCTGGCAAAGGCAGCGGCGGCCTGTTCGGCCGCCTGCCGTCCGATCGACGACAAGCGCGGCACCATTGCCTACCGCACCAAGGTCGCCGGCGTGCTGCTCAAGCGCACGACCGCGATCGCCGCCCAGCGCGCCGCCCAGAACAAGTGAAGTCGGGAAAGTAATCTTCATGGCCAAAGTTCACATCACGACATCCATCAACGGCGAGCCGATGGAATTCCTCTGCGAGCCGTCCGACACCATGCTCGACGCGCTGCGCGGGCCGCTCTCCCTCACCGGCTCCAAGGAAGGCTGCGCGTCCGGCGATTGCGGCGCCTGCTCGATCACGCTCGATGATCGCCTGGTCTGTTCTTGCCTGATGCTCGCGGTCGAATCCGAAGGTCACGAGATCAGGACCATCGAGGGCCTGGCGACCGGCGACAAATTGCATCCGCTGCAACAAAAATTTCTGGAAATGGCGGCGCTGCAGTGTGGCATCTGCACGGCGGGCATGCTGGTCGCCTCCGATGCGCTCTTGAGAAAAATCCGCGGCCGAGCGAGGAGGAAGTCCGCTTCTGGCTCGCCGGCAATCTCTGCCGGTGCACCGGCTATGACAAGATCGTCCGCGCAGTGATGGAAACCGCTGAAGAAATGCGGGAGGCAGCTCAATGAACATCGTCACCAACAACAAGTGGATCGGCCAAAGCACCATTCGTCCTGACGGCGTCGACAAGGTCACGGGCCGCGCCGCCTTTGCCGCCGACACCACCATGCCCGGCATGATCTGGGGCAAGATCTTGCGCAGCCCGCATCCGCATGCCCGCATCAAGGGCATCGACACCTCGAAGGCGGAGAAGCTGCCGGGTGTGAAAGCCGTCGTCACCGCCCGCGACGTCGTCGATTTTCCGGTCGACAAGTCAGTGATGCTTGGCATCCAGGACATGCGCTGGATGTGCCGCAACGTGATGGCGCGCGAAAAGGCGCTGTTCCCCGGCCATCCCGTCGCAGCGGTCGCGGCGACCTCCGAAGCCATCGCGGCGAAAGCCTGCGAGCTGATCGAGGTCGAATACGAGGTGCTGCCGTTCGCGATCGAGATCGACGATGCGCTCAAGCCGGACGCGCCGATCCTGCACGAGTTCAACAAGTATGAAGGCAAGCCCTCGAATATCGCCGGCAAGCTCGAAGTGAAGAAGGGCGACATATCAGAAGGCTTCAAGGAGGCCGACGTGGTGATCGAGCGCACCTTCACCACGCGCCCCGTGCATCAGGGCTACATCGAGCCGCACGCCTGTCTCGTCAGCGTCGCCGCCGACGGCAAGACCACGATCTGGAGCTCGAGCCAGGGCCAGTTCATGGTCCGCGCCATGACGGCCTATCTCACCGGTCTTCCCCAAAGTGATATCCGCGCCATCCCCGCCGAGATTGGCGGCGGCTTTGGCGGCAAGACCATCGTCTATCTCGAACCGCTGGCGACGCTGCTGGCGAAAAAATCCGGCCGTCCGGTGAAGATGGTGATGACCCGCGAGGAAGTGATGCGGGCGACCGGCCCCACCTCCGGCTCCAAGAGTACGGTGAAGATCGGCGCCAAGAAAGACGGCACCATCGTCGCGGCCCAGGGCACCTTCTATCTGCAGGCCGGCGCGCTGCCGGGCTCGCCGATCCGCGGCGCGGTCGGCTGCAGTTTCTCGCCCTATGATATCCCGCATGTGCTTTCGACCGGCTACGACGTGCTGTCGAACCGCTCCAAGGTCGCAGCCTATCGCGCGCCGGGCGCGCCGATCGGCGCCTACGCCGTGGAGTGCGTGCTCGATGAAATCGCCGAAGCGCTGAAAATGGATCCGCTCGAGCTGCGGCTGAAGAACGCCGCGAAGCAGGGGACGAAGGCCGCGCACGGCCCGGTGTTCCCGCGCATCGGCTACATCGAGACGGTGGAAGCCGCGAAAAATTCCGAGCATTACAACACCCCGCTCGGCAAACTTCAGGGAAAATTTCTGGGTCGGGGCGTCGCCTCTGGCTTCTGGTTCAACGCCGGCGGCGAATCCTCCGCCCAGGTCAACATCACCGAGGACGGCAACGTCGTCGTCACCACCGGCCATCCAGATATCGGCGGCTCGCGGGCTGCGATCGCCAACATCTGCGCGGAATTGCTCGGCATCGATTACCGCCGCGTCTCGGTGCTGATCGGCGACACGGCCACGGTCGGCTTCTCGAACCTCACCGGCGGCAGCCGCGTGCTGTTCGCGTCCGCGATGGTGGTCACGCAATCGGCCGAAAAAAATCATCACCACGCTGCGCGAGCGCGCCGCAAAGATCTGGGAGATCGATCCCGAAGCGGTGAAATGGGAAAACGGCGCAGCCCACCCGGCAAGCCCGAACGCCGGCGAATTTCCGCCGCTGACGCTCGCCGACCTCGCCGCGAAGGCGCCTTCGATGGGCGGGCCGATCGGCGCCGGCGTGCAGCTCAACACCGAAGGCGCCGAAGGCGGCTTTGGCACGCATATCTGCGACGTCGAGGTCGATGTCGATCTCGGCATCGTCAGAGTGATTCGCTACACCGCCGTGCAGGACGTCGGCCGCGCCATCCATCCGGCTTACGTCGAAGGCCAGATGCAGGGCGGCGTCGCCCAAGGTATCGGCTGGGCGCTGAACGAGGAATACATCTACAACAAGCAGGGCAAGGTCGATAACCCCGGCTTCCTCGACTACCGCATGCCAGTGTGCTCGGACCTGCCGATGCTGGATACGATCATGGTCGAAGTCCCGAACCCCAAACACCCGCAAGGCGTGAAGGGCGTCGGCGAAGTGCCGCTGGTGCCGGTGATGGCGGCCGTCGCCAACGCCGTACACAACGCGCTGGGAAAGAGGTTCTACGCACTGCCGATGTCGCCGCCGAAGGTGGTGGAGGTGTTGGAGGGGTAGGGCTTGTAGGGTGGGTTAGCCGAAGGCGTAACCCACCACTCCCTGCGACAAGCGGTGGGCTACGCTTCGCTAACCCACCTTACAAGCTGCCAAGACTCGGCGACGTCAATGAATGATGTGCTGCCCTATCGTGCCATGGCGCACAACAACGCCTGGGCAAACCACCGGCTTCTCACCGTCTGCGCGCGGCTATCGCAGGACGAATTCACTGCGAAACGAGCCGGCTTTTTCCCAAGCCTGCGCGCCACGCTCAATCATATCCTGATTATCGATCACTTCTACGTCGACGCGATGGAAGGCGGCACGCTCGGGCCGTCAGCCTGGGCGGACCAGGAGCCTTGCGGCACCGTTGCCGCGCTGAAGGAAGCACAAGCCGCGGTAGACCGGCGCTTGCTCGCCGTCGTCGAAGCGCTTGACGGAGCCGGACTGCAGCGCATCGTCTCCGTCCATCGCGGCACTTCCATCCAGCGCGAACGGATGGACCGTCTGCTGCTGCACCTGTTCCAGCACCAGGTGCATCATCGCGGTCAGGCCCACGCGATGCTCAGCGCCACGTCGGTGAGCCCGCCCCAACTTGATGAGTTTTTCTCGGCCGGCGAAGCGCCGCTGCGCGCTGGAGAATTCTCGGAGCTCGGTTGGACCGAGCAGAAGATCTGGGGCGGCTCGGACACCGGGACTTGACCTGCTCGCCGTGCATCCGAATTCTGCGCGAGGAAATGGTCGCTATTCGATGAAGCCGGCCAGTCTCGGCAGCCACAGGCTGATGCTTGGGAAGTAAATGCAGAGTATCAAGCCGAGCGCCTGCAGCGCGACGAACGGATACATGGCCGTGAACACGTCGTTCATGGTGACGCCCGGCGGCGCCGTGCCCTTCATGTAGAACAGCGTCGCCCCGAACGGCGGAGTCATGAAGGCGGTCTGCAGATTGACTGCAACCAGCGTGCCGAACCAGGTCATCAGGGCAGCGTTGTTGCCGATGTGGTCGGAGAAGTCGTACCTCAACAAGATCGGCCCGAACACCGGCAGGACGATCAGGCAGATCTCGATCCACTCGAACGGGAAACCGAGCAGGAAGATCAGAACCATGACGAAGCCGAGCATTTCCCACTTGGTGTCGATGCCGAAATGGGTGAGCGTCGAGATCATCAGCTCGTCGCCGCCGAGCACGCGGAACACGTAGGAGAAGCCGGTCGCGCCGAGGAAGATCAGGAACACAAGGCCGTTGGCACGGCAGGAGGCGTAGATCGCCTCGTTCATCATCTTGAACGTCATGCGCCGGTTGAGCGCGGCGATGAACATGGAGCCGATCACGCCGACGGCCCCGCTCTCCGTAGGCGTGGCCCAGCCGGCGAAGATCGAGCCGAGCACGATCACCAGCAGCGCCGTCATCGGGAACAGGCCGCGCCAGAGCGCGTACCAGAACGCAGTGCGAGTCTGCGGCCCGTAGCCGGGCGGCAGCTTGGGCGCGGCGCCCGGCCTGAAGATGGCGACGAGCACGATATAGACGAGGTAGAGGCCGGAGAGCAGCAAGCCCGGCATGATGGCGGCGAGAAACAGATTGCCCGCCGAGGTCGCCAGCATGTCCGCCATCACCACCAGCATGATGGCCGGCGGAATTAGGATGCCGAGCGTTCCGGCCGAGGCGATGGTGCCGATGGCAAGTCGCTTGTCGTAGCCCGCGGCCAGCATCTGCGGCAGCGCGATCACCGACAGCGTAATGACAGCCGCGCCGACCACGCCGATCGGCGCCGCCAGGATCGTGCCCATCACCATCACGGAAACCGCCAGCGCGCCCGGGCACCGCTTGAGCAGGACCTCGGTTGCGTCCAGCATGTCCTTGGCGGAGCCCGATCGCTCCAGGATCGCGCCCATGAAGATGAACATGGGGATCGAAGCCAGCACCGGATCGTTGGCGACCCCGCCCCACATGCGCAGGACGATATCGGACAGGCCGATCAGGTTGAACGTGCCGAGCCAGGCGCCGAACACGGCAAAGGCGAGCGCCAGTCCGCCCATGATGAATGCGACCGGGTAGCCGATGAAAATGAAGAAAAACATCGACACGAACATGATCAGAGCGAGATTGTCGGCCAGCCAGTCGAGCACGTTGCAGTCCCCCGGTTGGATTAGACGTCGGTAATCACATGTCCGATTTGCAGATTGACTTCCCGCTCCGACTTTTGGCCGAACAGGAAGACGATCACGCGGAGCAGTACGCTGAGGATGCCGAGCACCACCATCCACAGGCCGGCTGCGTAGATGCCCTTGATGATCCAGCGGTGGGTCAGCCCGACGGTGCTGTCGGACTGCTCGCCGAGCCGATAGGACTGCGCAACGAAATCCAGGCTGTAGTAGGCGACCAGCGCCGTGTAGGGCAGCGCCAGCAGGAGGCAGCCGGCGAGTTCGATCCATGCCCTGCGGCGATACGACATCATCTCGGTGAATGTATCGACCCGCGGATGCGCGTTGATGGTGTAGCAGTAGCCCATCCAAAGCGAGAAGATCGCGGCGTGGAAGTGCCATTCAAGCTCTTGCAGCCTGGTGTACGGCAGCTGCAAGCCAAACTTGCGCGCGACGACATCGAACGTAGTCACGCACGCCATGATAACGAGCAGCCAGCCGGACGCCAGGGCAACAACCTCGAGCGCCCGCCGCATGTTCTCGGCCAGCTTCAGCAATGCATTCATCGCGACAAAGTCCTGCTGTGGCGCAACCCGCGGCAGCGCACTGTGCGCAACCGGATGATTTCATCACCGGCCGGCGAGGCAAACCTCCCCGGCGGGAACCGGCGCAGGCGCGCTGCGCCGGCTGCCTCCGCTCAATCCTTCTGGTAGGTGGCCTTCATCGTCTGCGACACGCCCCAGACGGCGAATTTCTTGCGGTAGTCCAGGTAGTGATCGGCGACCTTCTTGAACAGCGGGTCCTTGGCCGATTCCTCCGCCAGCACTTCCAGCCAGGCCTTCTCCAGCGCGGCCAGGTCCTGGTCGCTCCAGCGCTTGACTTGAACCTTGTGCTTGTCGCGCATCTCGGCCATCGCCGCGAACTGGGCGTGGTCGCTCTCGACGTAGGTGTGCATGACGGATTCGCCGAGGGCGATCTCGATGATCGCCTTGTTCTGATCCGACAGCTTGTCCCATGCCGCCTTGTTCATCAGAAGCTCGCTCACCGAGGTCTGCTGATGCCAACCTGGGAAATAGTTGTACTTGGCGATCTGATGGAAGCCCAACTTGGTGTCCATCGTCGGCATCGAGAACTCGGTCGCGTCGATCACGCCGCGTTCCAGCGCAGGATAGATGTCGGCCGCCGCCAGCAGCTGGGTGGAGACGCCGAGCTTCTGCATCACCTGTGCGCCAAGGCCGAAGAACCGCATCTTCAGCCCCTTCAGCTCTTCGATCGACTTGATCTCGTTGCGGAACCAGCCGGAGGTCTCGGGCGCGATGGCGAAGGAGTCGATCGCAATCAGGCCATGCTGGGCGTAGATCTCGTTGCGCAACTGGTTGCCGCCGCCGAACCACTTCCAGCCGAGGAACTCGCCGACGGGCGGTCCGAACGGCACCGTGGTAAAGAAGGCGAGCGCGGGGTACTTGCCGGTGTGGTAGCCGGGCGTCGTCCAGCACGATTCGATCGAGCCCTTGGCCACCGCGTCGAAGCACTCCAGCGGCGGGATCAGCGCACCGGGCTCGTAGAACTTGATCTCCAGTTTGCCGCCCGATAACCGCTCGACATTCTTCACGAAGCGCACGCCCGAGGTGCCGAGGTGCGGCAGCTGGCTGCCGAACGCGCTCTGCATCTTCCAGCGGACTTTTTCCTGCGCGTTGGCATCTGTGGTCACCGCCGCGAGGGCCAAGGCGGCTAGCCCCGCGAATCCCAATACCAGTGTGGATTTAATCATCGCAGCTCCTCCCTTCGTTTCACGCAATGCCGGCGCCCGCGGGTCAGACGGCCGCAATCGCTGTTCGACGGTACGTCGATGAGGTGGCTACGTTTTCTTTTTGGCCTTGGAAGGTGCCGGGACGGACGTTTGTCTCACCCCATTTCCGGCAGCGTGACATGAAGGCGCACAGCTGTCAAAAAGAATGCAGGGCCGTAGGGCGGATAGCGCCAGCGCGATCCGCCGCGCTTTGCGACGAAATTGGTCGGTTACGCCTTCGCTTTTCGAACGACGGACGAGCTGCTAATCCACCCTGCGAGCTTCATGCTTTCCGCTGCAGAAGGACCTGTCGATGAACGAACAGAATTTACATTCGCCTTTCCAGGCCATCCGGGCGATCGACTACACCGTCCTTTTCGTGCGTGACATGGCGGCGATGCGCCGCTTTTATGAAGACGTCCTCAGTTTTGCGGTAGCGCGCGAGCTTTCTGCGGGCTGGATCGAGTATCAGATCGGCGGCAACACGCTGGCCCTGGCGCTGCCGAGCCTGACGGCCAAGGATGCGCCGACGCCCACGGGAAGCGCCTCGCTGCAGCTCGCATTCAAAGTTGCCGCTTCCGAAGTCGATCGCTGCGCCGAGGAGCTCGTGCGGCAGCGCGTCGATATCGTCTCGCCGCCGACCGACCGGCCGTTCGGCCACCGCACGCTGTTCTTTCGCGATCCCGATGGAAATCTGCTGGAAGTGTACGCGGAGATTTAGCGAGCCGCGCTGCATTATCGTTCATTTGCATTGCACCCGCTTCCGTCCCTCACATGTGGATCGCTGATGGAAGGAACTTTCGTCGAAGCCTCGCATTGGCTTCGCGCTCTCATCCAGCAAAGGAGTGCAGGGATGGCAATGCAAATCATCATGGATTACTCCGGCGACAGCCGGCACGAATTCAATCCGAAAGACGCTGCGGCCCTCTTGGAGGCCGAGCAGCGTTTCAACGCGTTGATGCGGAACGGTTATACCGCGGCGGTCCGCTCGCCGACGGGTGACCCTGACCGTGACCCGCAAATTCGATCCGAAAGCGGAAGAGACGCTGTTCATCCCGCGGTTTGTCGGCGGCTAGGTGCGGCCATGTTAAGGCAGTTGCTGCGGCATGGTGCCAACGCCGCACGTCGCGTGCTGGCCGCCTGGCGGTGGTTCTGGGAGTTCGGCTTTCACAGCGATCGCGAAGCGCGCGGGCTCGCGCTCCTGAAGGCGTGGCTGTCGCCCGAACAGCTCGCGCAATACCGTCAGCATCGCCATTTCGATGTCATCGGTTGCCACAGCGGCAAGCGCTACCGGATTCGCTATGGCGTCAGCATGAATGTTTGCGAGCTCGATTCCCTCGGCCGCCCGCTGGTCGGACGGTGTTTTGTACCAAAGGACAATCTCGTCGCCGGTGATGTGATGCTGGCGCAAAAGATTGCGCTGGAAACCAACGAGCGCGGCGTGTTGCTGGTGGCGAAAGCCTTCTCGCCGCGTTGGCGGACCATCCAGACGGGAGTGTGAGCCCGCAGGGTGGGTTAGTTAGCGAAGCGTAACCCACCGACTTCGGTGAGCGTGGATGGTGCGGCCGGTGCGTTACGCCTGCGGCTAACCCACCCTGTACGAGACTACTAGACGGGCAAAGATTCGTGCGACAAGAAAACGGCCCGGCAGTGATGCCGGACCGTTCCGCTGGAGAATTAGTACTTCTTCTTCGGAGCCGATCCGGTGGTCGTGCCGGGTGCGCTTTCCGGTACCCCCTTCGCGGTCGTAGCCTTGCTCTTCTTCATCTTCTGTTCCGACGTCTTCTGTTCCGACGTCTTCTGCATCTTCTGTGCCGACGAGTACTCAGAGGAACCTGAGGATTTCATCTTGTCGCTCTGCGCAAACGCCGAGGTTGCGACCAGCAGGGCGGCGGTCGCGGCAATCACTGGTTTCAGCATTGGTCTCTCCTTCGTGTTGAACGAAATGCAACGTCCTGGATGCAGCGATGTTCCAGTTCTTCCCGATGGACTGACGCGCGATGATGAATAGATCTTCATCATTCCCGCGAACGCCTGCTTTGCCCGACGGGCAGTTTAATGGCCGCGGAGTCTGGGTCCCTGCGTTCGCAGGGACGACGAGTTGATGGAGCCTCAGCCTCACAACTCCCTTGCATTCGAAAACGCAAACGACGACACCCGCCGCGTGTTCTCATCCAGGATCAGCGTGCGCGTGATCGGCGGCTCGGCGCGCTGGCTGCAGTTCTCGCGTTCGCAAAGCCGGCAGTTGACGCCGATCGGCGTACCCTCGGCTTTTTCCAGATCCATGCCGGCGGCGTAAACCAGCTTCGATGCATGACGGATTTCGCACCCCAGGCCGATCGCAAAGCGCGGCTGCGGCTGCGGGTGCGGGGCCACCGGACGGCGCACCATCTGCGCGATCGAGAAATAGCGCGTGCCGTCGGGCAGTTCGATCACCTGCTTGAGCAGGCGGTCCGGCGTGTCAAAGGTCGAATGCACGTTCCACAGCGGGCAGGTGCCGCCGAACTTCGAGAACGGAAACGTGCCGGAGGAGAATCTTTTGGAGACATTGCCGGCATTGTCGACGCGCAACAGAAAGAACGGCACGCCGCGCGCGTTCGGCCGCTGCAGCGTGGTGAGGCGATGGCAGACCTGCTCGAAGCCGGCGTTGAAGCGCTGCGCCAGCACATGCACGTCGTAGTTCAGATTTTCCGCCGCCGTATGGAACGGCTGATAGGGCATCATCACGGCGGCGGCAAAATAATTCGCGAGCGTAATGCGATAGAGGCGCCGCGGCGTGTCGTCGAGCGGACCGGCGCGATTGACGATGGCGTCGATGCTGGCGCCGCATTCGGTAAGTCCGACCTGCAGCGCGAGCTGGAAGGCGCGGCCCGATCCGTCGACCAGTTCGGAGATCAGAAGCTGCCGGCGATGGCGGTCGAACCGCCGCAGCGTCTCGCGCATCACGTCGACCGGCATGATGCGGGTGACGATCGAATGCTTTTCGCGCAGCCGCGCCGCAAGCGCCGCGAACAGTTCCTCGGCGGAGGCGTTCAGCTCGTCGCGCAGGTTTTCGGCGGCCTGTTCGAGCTCGGGGAAATAATTGCGGTTGGCCTCGATCAGGTCGCGCACGCGCTCGATCGGGTTGGCCTCGAACCGCGCGCCCTCGTCGCGATCGGCCATTTGCGCTGCCACCAGGGTTTCGCCGCGGCGGGCCTCGGTATAGGCGGCATAGAGGCGCTGCAGCGAGTGAGTCACACCGGGGCACAGTTCGGCGAGATCGCGCAGTTCCTGCTTTGGCAGGTCGATCTGGCGGAACAACGGATCGGAAAAAATCTCGTTCAGCTCGGCAAAGAAACGATCCTCGTCGGCGGTGGCGAGATCACGCAAGTCGAGGTCATAGGTTTCGGCCAGGCGGAGCAATATCTGCGCCGTCACCGGGCGCTGGTTCCGCTCTATCAGGTTGATATAGCTCGGAGAAATGCCCAGCCCCTCGGCGATCTGGGTCTGCGACAGGCCGAGCTGCTGGCGGATCCGCCGAAAGCGCGGCCCGACGAAAAGCTTCTTTCCGGAGTCGGTGGCCATGGCAGGTTCCTTGACCTTTTTGTGACAAAATTGACAAAATTACATCTATTACAAGTTCGGATGTTACATGACATCACCATTCAAAAGCAAGCAGCCTGTACGAAATATGGTTTTTCGCGTTTAGCTCTCTGACGTTTCGCAATGCACTGTCACGAATGTCGTTTAGAGAGAAGAGTGAAGGATCACGCAAATGAACTACCAGCCACGTGGGATCAGTGACCAGGCTATCCAGGGACCGGCTTCCTATCTGAGCGAGGTTGGAGCTGCCGAGGCGCTCCTCAAGACCAAGCCGACCTGGGACGGCGTGACCGCCGAAGCCGTGGCGCGCATGCGTCTGCAGAACCGCTTCAAGACCGGCCTGGACGTCGCCCGGTACACTGCGGCGCTGATGCGCAGCGATATGGCTGCCTATGACGCCGATCCCACCAAGTACACCCAGTCACTCGGTTGCTGGCATGGCTTCATCGCGCAGCAGAAGCTGATTTCGGTCAAGAAGCATTTCGGTACGACCGATCGCCGCTATCTGTATCTCTCCGGCTGGATGATCGCCGCGCTTCGCTCCGAGTTCGGACCGCTTCCTGATCAGTCGATGCACGAGAAGACCTCAGTGCCGGCGCTGATCGAAGAGCTCTACACCTTCCTCCGTCAGGCGGACTCCCGTGAGCTCAACGATATCTTCCGCGCCCTCGACGCCGCTCGCAAGGCAGGCGACCAGGAGAAGGAAAAGGCATTGATCGAAAAGATCGACAACTTCCAGACGCATGTCGTGCCCGTCATCGCCGACATCGACGCTGGTTTTGGTAATGCGGAGGCGACCTATCTGCTCGCAAAGAAGATGATTGAAGCAGGTGCGTGCGCTCTGCAGATCGAAAATCAGGTCTCCGACGAAAAGCAGTGCGGCCACCAGGACGGCAAGGTGACTGTGCCGCACGAGGTGTTCCTGGCGAAGATCCGGGCCTGCCGCCATGCCTTCCTCGAACTGGGCGTCGAAGACGGCATCATCGTGACCCGCACCGACTCGCTGGGTGCCGGTCTCACGCAGCAAATCGCTGTGAGCCACAAGCCCGGCGACCTGGGCGATCAGTACAACAGCTTCCTGGATTGCGAGGAAGTGACAGCCGCCAACGCCAGGAATGGCGATGTCATCATCAACCGCAACGGCAAGATGATGCGTCCGAAGCGGCTTGCCAGCAACCTCTATCAGTTCCGTGCCGGCACTGGCGAAGATCGCTGCGTGCTCGATTCCATCACCTCGCTGCAAAACGGTGCCGACCTGTTGTGGATCGAGACCGAGAAGCCGCATATCGAGCAGATCGCCAAGATGGTTGACCGCATTCGCGAGGTCATTCCGAACGCGAAGCTGGCCTACAACAATTCGCCCTCGTTCAACTGGACGCTCAACTTCCGTTGGCAGGTCTACGACGCGATGAAGGAAGCCGGCAAGGATGTCAGCAAGTACAATCGGGCCGATCTGATGAAGCCGGAATACGACGATACGCCGCTGGCCATTGAAGCAGACGAGCGCATCCGCACCTTCCAGGCCGATTCAGCAAAGCGTGCTGGCATCTTCCACCATCTGATCACGTTGCCGACCTATCACACGGCAGCTCTGTCGACTGATAATCTCGCGAAGGAGTATTTCGGCGAGCAGGGCATGCTGGGCTATGTGAAGAACGTTCAGCGTCAGGAGATCCGTCAGGGCATCGCCTGCGCAAAGCATCAGAACATGGCCGGCTCCGATATCGGCGACGAGCACAAGGAATATTTCGCCGGTGAAGCTGCTCTGAAGGCGGGCGGCGCCCACAATACGATGAACCAGTTCGGCTAACGCTGGAAGGAGACTGACAATGACCACAGGCAGCAATTTCTGGGTGATCGGCGGTGAGTTCGGCTCGATGAACTTCCACAAGCTGGTGGAAGGCTCGGCTCAGGTACAGGGACCCTTCAAGACCCGCAAAGAGGCAGAGGATGCCTGGCGCGCGGTCTCGGAAGAGAACCGCCACAAGGCCGGAGTGCGCTTTTCGATCGTCGAAGAGCCCTCCCGCGTCTCCGCCTGACGGCTGCCGATAAAAATCTTTAAGGAAACGCCAAGGACAGGCGGCCCCATCCGGAAATCCGGGTGGGGCCGTTTTGCAATTTTCGAGATGGAGTTCGTTTCTCTTCTTCGCCCATTACTTCAGGTGGCGAGGGGCGGGGCGACGGGCTGGTTCAACGAGCCCAGGATCATTGGCCGCTAACCTCTTGCAAACAAACAGCCTTTGTGTCGATTATGGTTACTGATAGGTTAATCGAGCTCATCCCTTCAGGATAAAGGCGGCTACCGATGTCAGACGCGCACAACACCGCCAACGAGGCCCGTGACATGCGACCGACGCGGCTGCGCGACGCGCTCCGCCAGGCCCGGATCGAGGCCGCCGATCGCACCGGCGTCGTCGTCGAACTGCGCGACGCCGAAGTCGCCCGGCTCGAGATCCTGAACGAGGCGCTCGATCCGTTGTTTGCGCAGGTGCCGGCGCAGGTCGATCTGTTCGACCGCGGCGTCAGCCAGGGCGAAACGCCACGGCTGTGGATCGACGTGGTGGCGCATATCGTGATGGGGCGCGACAAGCGCATCTACCGCTTCGTGCAGGACACGCGCTTCGGCCGGATCGTGCTCGCCGAGTCGCATGACGTGCCTGTCATCGTCGATGCCGTCACCGATTATGTCGCGCGCCGCATGATCGAGCGCGAGCACGCGATGGTCGCAACCCCTATCGTCGAGCCGGCGGTGACTGCAAAGCCGCGCCGCCGCGGCTTCGGCATGTTCGTGCTGGGATTCCTGCTTGGCGCGGCCGCGCTGTTCGCGCTGGCGCTGTATGCGAGCTTGACGAATTTCTAGAGCAGCGTCGTCTGCTTGATCTGCCGCACGCGAAAATCCGCGTCGACGCCGCGCACGGTCTGCACGCAGCGCCATTTGTCGCCGTCGCGCGCGATTGAAAACAGATTATACGCCGCGGCCGGATAATGCCGGTGCGCCAGCGCCGACGCCGACGGCACACCGATTACGGGAATCTGCTTATCGCTGCCCTCGATCCACATCGTCGAGTGAATGTGGTCGTGCCCGTGCAGGACCAGCTCGACGCCGCGACGCTTCAGCATCGCGCGCAGCGCCTTCGAATCCGTCAGCTGTTTCATGCGCGAATTCGAGTGCAGGGGATGATGCACCAGCAGCACCCGGAATGCTTCCTCGGTCGACAAGTTCGCCAGATGGCGATCGAGCGCGTCGAGCTGCGCGCGGCCGAGCCGGCCTGTTGCCATCAGCGGCGGCGTCGGCACGGCCGAAGACACGCCAATCAGCGCCAGCGGACCGCGCCGGCGCACGAACGGAAACGGCGTCCCGTCAGCCTCGGCATCGCCGCTCAGATACTTCTCGAACGCGCCGGCGAAATGGTGCCGCGTGGCGCGAACATAGGCATCGTGGTTGCCGGGAACGACGGTGACCTGCTGCGGCGTTCCGACGCTCTCCAACCAAGCCTGCGCCGGCGTGAACTCGGCCTCCAGCGCCAGATTGACGAGGTCGCCGGTTACCGCGATATGGTCCGGCCGCTGCGCCTGCATGTCGGCGACCAGCGCATCCAGCACCTCGCGGCGGTGATATTTGTGGCGGTTGCGGGTCCAGTTGAAATAACCAAGCGCGCGCTTGCCCGCGAGATCGCGAATACGCGCCGCGGGCAATGGCGGCAAATGCGGATCGGACAGATGCGCCAGCGTGAAGGTCTCGGTCATTCGCGCCCCGTCGCACTGCCTGTGATATAGAGCCGTCGCACGATCATATCCGCGATATAAGGATCAAACGTGATAGCTGTCCATCCGAGGTTCGAGTGACGACGGTCCTGCAGCGCCTGCGAACGCGCCTCGAGCCGCAGTTGCGGCGGGTGTTTCATCTCTACTGGCGGATGGCCCGCGGCATGACGCTCGGGGTGCGCGGCGTCGTGCTCGACGGCGATAACAAGGTGTTTCTGGTCAGGCACAGCTATGTCGCCGGCTGGCATCTGCCGGGCGGCGGGGTCGAGGTCGGCGAGACCTTCCTCGAAGCCCTGCGGCGGGAATTGGTGGAGGAGGGGCGGATCGAACTGACCGGGGAGCCGGTGCTGCACGGCCTGTTCTTCAACGGCCACATCTCCCGCCGCGACCATGTCGCGGTCTATATCGTCAGGCAATTCCGGCAGGACCGGCTGCCGGAGCCCAATCATGAGATCGTCGAGTGCGGGTTCTATGACGCCGGCGCGCTGCCGGCAGAGACAACCAGGGGCACGCGCCTTCGGATCGCGGAGGTACTTGACGGCGCGGCCTCGATAGCAACCTGGCGCTAGGCACCGCCTGTGCCCGAAAGCGATTCAATTCTTTCCGGCGACGTCAGACGGTTTCGAGATCGAAACCGAGTTGAGCGTGCATGCGCTCGACCTGATGTTCGCGTCAAGAAAAGCGCGTCAAAACAAAATTGGGGCCTCGGCTCTGATTTTATCGAAACCGACACCGTCCCAGGTCATGGACCGCGCCGCCGCCAGATGCTATCCCGCGCCTCATCATGAGCGAACTTTCCGTCACCATTCTGGCCGAAACACCGAAAGACGAGCAGGCGATCGAACGGCTGCACGAGCGCACGTTTGGACCCGGCCGCTTCGTGCTGAGCGCCTACCGCCTGCGCGAGCATGTCGATCATCTGCTCGATCTGTCGTTCACGGCGCGGATCGGCACGTTGCTGGTCGGCTCGGTACGCCAGTTGCCGATCTGCATCGGCGATACGCCGGCGCTGATGCTCGGGCCGTTGACGGTCGAGCCGCCGTTCCGCGGCCGTGGCGTCGGGCGCTTGCTGCTCGATCGCTCACTGCGGGACGCCAAGGCCAAGGGGCATCGCCTGGTCATTCTGGTCGGCGACGAACCCTATTACAGCCGTGTCGGCTTTAAGGTCGTGCCGAAGGGGCGGGCGATCATGCCGGGTCCGGTCGACTACAGCCGCCTGCTTGTGGCGGAACTAGTGGATGGCGCGTTCGATGGGGTCTCCGGAGATATCCGCCCGGACTGGAGCAAGGCGCGGTAGCGCGGGATGGTATTAGATGGGATCGACGCGCCCCGCGCAGTCAGCCGTCATCCCCGCGCAACGGCTTCGCCGTTGTCGCTGGAGCAGCGAGCGTAGCGAGCCTCGAAGGATGGGCCACTGGCCGTACTCATCCTTCGAGGCGCGCAAGGGGCGCGCACCTCCAGCGACAACGGCGAAGCCGTTGCGCGGGGATGACGGCTGATTCAGCCAAAAGTCATCACTGTATAGCGCGGCACAGCGACCGGGGACGGCAGAGCCGCTCCGCCCTCGTGTTCAAATCAGGGAGATGGATCCGTTTTTGCGCTGGTCGTCCGGCCCTGTGCAGGCCGCGCGCCGCCTGCCGCCTGCTGCAATTCGTGCCGGAACTCCTCGCGTTTCTCATGGATCGAGGCAACGACCAGCCCCATCGCCACGCCCAGGTCGATCAGGGCTGCTTCGGACAACAGCAGGCTTGCTTCAATGGTCTCCGGTACGGCGTCGGTGACCCCGATTTGATAGAGATGCCGCGCGTGGTCGGCGTCACGGGCGCGTGAAACGATCGGCATGTCCTGTCTGAGCGCGCGCACCTCGGCGACAATTTGGTCGATGCCTTTGGCTTCGCCGATCGTAACGATGACCGCCGCGGCTTCCATAAGCCCGCAACTCTTCAAAAACTCCGGATTGGTCGCGTCACCGTAATAGACGGTGCGCCCCTTCCTTCGCTGCTCCGGAACGGCGGCGGCGTCATTGTCGACGGCGATGTACTGGAATTTGTGCCGATCGAGCATTGTGCAGACGACCTGTCCCACCCGGCCGTGCCCGACGACGATGGCATGGCCGCTCCCTCCACGCGGCGCAGCCGCAAGTTCGGGATCGAGCGGCTTGTCTTCGCGCACCATCGGCGCCAGCCGTCGCGCGAGATGGGAGAGCCCGGGGGTGAGCATCATGGTCAGCGATGTCAAAGCTACCGTGAAGCTCGATACGTTGGCCTCGATCAGACCGAGCGTTGTCGCCATGCCGATCGCGACGAAGGCGAACTCGCCGCCCGGGCCGAGCAGCAGACCGACTTCGAGAGAGGCCGGCCACGAGAGACGAAACAGCCGGGCAAGGATAATGAGGATAAGGGATTTCACGGCAATGAGTCCGACGGCGCCCCCAACCAGCCCAACCGGATCGCGGGCAAGCTCGCGCAAATCGATGTTCATGCCGACCGTGAAAAAGAACAGGCCGAGCAAGAGACCCTTGAAGGGATCGATGGCCGTCTCGATCGCCTTGCGGAATTCCGTCTCGGCAAGCAGCAAGCCGGCCACAAAGGCGCCAAGCGCCATCGAGAAGCCGGCCATGGCGGCAGCCACCCCCGTTGCGACGATCACGAACAGCGTCGTGGCGACGAACAATTCGCTCATGCCGGCTGATGCGACGAGACGGAACAGCGGCCTCGTCACCACGCGGCCAACGATGACGATCACGCCGAGGGCGAGGGCAGCGTTTGTGAGTGCCAATATGAGTGTCGCGACAACCGAACCGGCCTCGCCCGTTCCAAAAATAGAGATAAAAAGCAGGAGAGGAGCTACCGCCAGATCTTGCGCCAGCAGGGTCGCGAAGCTGGCCCGACCCGCACTCGTGTTGAGTCGTCCCTGTCTGGAAAGCAGCTCGATGACGATGGCAGTTGAAGACAGAGCGAGGCACGCGCCAATGATGAGTGCTACCGGAGCCTTGTTGCCTGCAATCGCTGCGATGCCGCCGATCACCGCGGCCGAAAGCACGATTTGTGAACCACCGAGCCCGAAAATCAGGCGGCGCATAGACTTCAATCGCTCGTAGGATAGCTCCAGGCCGATCAGGAAGAGTAGGAACACGATGCCAAGGTCGGCAAAGCCGGAGACGTTCCTGGGATCGACTACGGTGAACCAATAGAGGAACGGGAAGGTTCCGATGAACGATCCCAGTCCGAGGGGACCCAGGATCGCGCCGGCTCCGAGATAGCCAAGTACGGGATTGAGGCCGAACCGCCGTACCAATGGAATGACCACGCCCGCAGTGCCGAGCAAGACGAGAGCGTCGCTATAGACGTGAATATTGATCGGCGCAGGCATCTATCCTTGTTCGTCCGCTTCCAGGGCGAGATACATGACGGGGGATCGACCTGCGAGCCACCGTCATGCAGACGTTAGCTGGTACCACCAGCTAACGCCACCCATGAGCGCTGCGCTAGAACTTCAGATTGGCAAACGCCCGCACACCGATGCCCGGCAGCAAGACCTCGTCCTTGTTGAAGGACGCCGAATTGCGGATGTTCTCGTTCAACAGGTTGTTGCCGACCAGCCCGACCATCATTTCGCGCGCGCCAAACCAGGACGGATCGAGCTTGGTCTTGTAGCTGATCTCCGCCTTCAACAGATTATAGCCCGCGGTTGGCGTCTCGCCGATCGGGGCGATATCGTTCTGCGCGAAGGCGTGCAGCAGGTTGATCCGCGTCAGCCAATTGGCATCGCGCCAGAACAGGCCGCCACCTATGCGTACCGGCGGGATTCGCGGGACATTGGTGCCATCGCTGAAGGTCGCGCGCACGACGTCGAACTGGTTCTCGACGCCCCAGATGCCGCCGTTGAGCGGCCCGACGTCCAACTGGCTCTGGAACTCGCCGCCGCGGAAGGTGGCGTCGCGTTGCGAATAGATCGCCTGGTTCAGCTCGAGCGGAAATGCCGGGTCGGCAGGACCGACACAGGCGACATCCTCGCAGGTGTTGCCGGTAAGGCGACGGAAAATGAACCCATTGAACTTCGTATAGTAAGCCGTCGCTTCGAACCTGAAGGGGCCGGTCGCCCGTCGTAATCCGATTTCGATCGACTTGGCGGTCTCAATGCCTAGATTGGGATTGCCGATGTCGAAGGTGGCGGTTGCGTCGTGTGCTCCGCGCGAAAACAATTCCGCTGGCTTGGGCGCGCGCTCGGCGTATTGAGCGGTGATGCTCGCGACCAGTTCGCCTGGAAGGTTCTGGATCAAGCCGATGCTCGCGCTTTTCGGCGTGAAGCTTGGATTGCGCGCCGTCGGCGGACCGACATCGCCTGGATTGGCATTGAGGTCGAACAGCTCCGGAATGAATGCCGGCATGGTTCCGCTGAGACTGACATGCTCGACCCGGCCGGCGATCTGCGCCTTGGTTGAGTCAGTGAACTTGAGCTCGTTGAAGACGTAGCCGGCAACCCTGTTGTTCTTGTTGGGATCCCACAATCCGTTGAGCGGGCTGGTTGGATCGTCCGGGCTTGACGCCGTCAGTTCCTGGTGCCCGGCTTGCAGGCCAAAGGCCGTTGTAACGGCGGCAAAGCGCGCGTTGAACGGCGCCATCTGCACCTCCACGCGCCCTTCCTGCTCCTTGTTGGTGAAGGTCTGCCGCACGCCGAGGGACGAGAAGTCGGCGGGGTCGGCAAGACCGATCTCGTTGTGCTTGTAATCGGTGGCGCCCGCCCAAAACCTGACGGCGTCGATCGCAGCTGCATCCGGCCGGTATTCGCCCTTCGCCGTGAATTTGGTCTGGCGCGCGTCGATGCGGGTCTGGTGATCGGCGCCATCGATGCCGGGAATGCGATAGAGCGTATCGTTCTGCGTAATCGCAGCGCCAATGAAGCCGCCAGAGAAAATATAGGAGCCGCCGATCGACGCACCAGCTGCCTGCATCGCCGAATTCGGCTGCCGGCCGTTGACGGGGCGCGTCTGGTCAAACAAATACGGATAGCTCGGAATGCTGTAATCGCTGGCTTTGCGGCCATAGGCGTCGGCATGAATCGCGAAATTGCCACCGCCGGCATCGAGCAGAATGCCGCCATCGACACCGCGGTCGACGGAACTGACGGCCGCTCGGGTTTCGACCGTGACGCAGGAAGGTGATCCCATGCTTGCGAGCGGCGCTTTCGCCGGCAGTCCATACGTCTGGAACGGTGTCGCCGCGCATGAAGGCGGGGCGTCCGGGATGCGATTGTTGGTTGCGCTGACGACGCCGCCGATCGATGTCGATCCGTAGCGCATCGCCGCCGGACCGCGGATGACTTCCACCTGGTTCGTCGCCAGTGGATCGACTGGCACGAAATGGTCTTCGCCGAGATCGGACGCACCGCCAGCGTTGGTGCCGTTCTCGATGATGCCGACGCGATTGACGTCGAGGCCCCGGATGATCGGCCGGCTCGAGGCACCGGGCGCAAAAGTGGAGCCGGTAATGCCGGGCTTCGAGAACAGGAGATCGCCAAGCTGGGCGGTGCCTTGGCGGCGGATCTCCTCGTTGGGCACCACGGTAACCGTTGCGAACTGATCGGTCACGACCGGCAGCACACCCTGTTGGGGAGCGGCGGCGACGGGCGCGGGCTGCGGTTCTGCCGGGCGTTCGCGGCTTTGGCCTGGCGCTGCACGGACGACGCGTGCCGGCGCTGGCGACGGCGCGGGTTTTCGCCGCACGATCGGGCTGGGCGCCGTCACGGTAATTTCAGGCAGTTGTGTCGAGGAGCGTGGTGGCGACGCCGCGTCCTGGGCCACCGCATGATTGCCCATCGCGCATAGCAATAGCCAGCTTGCTCCACCGAAATGGAAAGCTCGTTTCTTCTTGAATGTCATTGTCCCGATCCTGATTCCGTCGATGTGTGACGGACCGATTCCTGATTTTCCCTCGGGAAGCCGCGTGTGGCGCGGCGATCTCCTCGGGAGTGCATCAATCAATCGAAGTCAGGAGGCAGGAGGCGCGCGGGAGCGGAATGGAGGATGGAGCGCACCGAGATGTGCGAATTCGGCGTCGGTGGCCAGGTACAGAAGCTCGATCGCCTGCGGCAGCTCCAGCAGGGGCGACGTGGTAAACAGGAAATTGTTGGCAAGTGAGATGACGGAGCAGATTACGCAGGCGTGCTCTGTGTGCCGGTCGCTATCGTGATCAGAAGGCTGTTGATGCTTTACCGTTTCGCCGGCTGCAACAAACGCGGCCTGATCCGTGGCGTAGGTAGGACCGGCATCCGAGAGGCCGATCCGGACGTTCTGCGCGGCGGCCTCGTGGAAATGTCCGAACGACAGCGCAAACTGGACAACAAGCGCGAACAGCGCCAATCGCGCGCCAGTTCTGACGTTGTTTCGAAACCATTTCACAATGACGTACGCCTTGCCCCGGGGCGGCCGGGCCTCTCGGCCATCCCAATGTAACATTATAACATCGGAGGGGCATCGCGAAGTCAACGCGGTGCAAGCGCGTCCGAACGAATCCACCAACGCTGTGTGATTGCTGCAACGGGCGCGGCTCCCCGGCCTTCAGCATGACAAGGCAACTCGCGAGAGATTTTTCCGATTGACAAAGGCCGTTATCTTATATGTTATGTTATAACATTACATCTTTGGGAGCATCCGGATGCCTCGCCACTCCCGACCGGGATTCCACACACTGCACAGGTTGTTTGATCTCCATGCGAAAACTCCCCGTCACCGTCTTGTCCGGCTTCCTGGGGGCTGGAAAGACAACTTTGCTGAATCATGTGCTGAACAACCGTCACGGCCTGAAAGTTGCGGTGATTGTGAACGACATGAGCGAGGTCAACATCGACGCCGACCTCGTGCGCGATGGCGGTGCGAATCTGTCGCGGACTGACGAAAAACTGGTGGAGATGACCAACGGGTGCATCTGCTGCACGCTGCGTGACGATCTGTTGAAGGAAGTCCGAACGCTCGCCGAAGGCGGCAAGTACGACTACCTCCTGATTGAATCGACGGGCATTTCGGAGCCGCTCCCCGTTGCCGCGACGTTCGATTTCCGGACCGAAGAGGGCGACAGTCTTTCCGACGTGGCAGTGCTCGACACCATGGTAACGGTGGTCGATGCCGTCAACCTGCTGCGGGATTATTCCTCGGCCGACTTCATCAGGGATCGCGGCGAATCCCTTGGCGCCGACGACAAGCGGACAATGGTGGATCTGTTGGTGGAGCAGATCGAATTCGCCGACGTCATTGTGCTGAACAAGATCAATGATGCGTCCGCCGTCCAACTGGACGCGGCGCGCAAAATCATCCGCGCGCTCAACCCGGCCGCCGATATCGTGGAGACTGATTTCGCCAAAGCTCCCTTCGAACGCATCCTCGACACGGGCCGTTTCGATTTCGCGCGGCGCAGCAGCATCCGCTCTGGTTCAAGGAATTGTATGGCTTCGGCGATCACACGCCCGAGACAGAGCAGTACGGCGTCGGCAGCTTCGTCTACCGCGCGCGCCGGCCGTTCGAGCCCGCAAAATTCCATCAGTTCCTGCAGGAAAGCTGGGCCGGAGTGATCCGGGCGAAAGGGCATTTCTGGATCGCAACGCGCCCACAATGGCTCGGTGAGTTGAATCAGGCAGGTGCGATCGTCCGAACGGAAGGTCTGGGATTCTGGTGGGCCAATGTGCCTGCCGATCGCTGGCCGGACGATCCGTTCTGGCGGAAATCGTTGAAAAAGAACTGGAACGAACTCTATGGCGATCGCCGACAGGAGATCGTCTTCATCGGCACCGGCATGGACGAGAACGCGATCAAGGCACGCCTCGACGCTTGCCTTGTCTCGGGCAAACCCGGAATGCACGTCAAGGAATGGGCCGGGATGGCCGATCCGTTCCCGAGATGGCTGCGTGCCGACGAGGCAGCATAGGCTCCCTGTGAAAGGAGCTGCATCGTCGACGTCGCGCTCAGCGCCCCTCGCGCAGCCACGTCGCTGCAAACGCACCTAGCAGCAGCAAGAGTCCGATCAGGCCGGCGAACATCGGCAGCACGCCGACGCCCTTGACGACGCTGGCGTCGCGCATCTTCACGCCCATCCAGCCATCGCCGTGGAAGATGCCGGAGGCACGCACCGGCACCACACGGGGAGATCTACGCTGCCGCCGTCGGCCACGCGCCGCGCGTCGCCGCCGGTGGCCTGCGCCAGCGGCTTCAACATCTCGGTCGTGGAGGTGACTTCGGAAAATTCCTTCGGATTGGTGGGTCCGACATTGATCAGCGCTTTCAGCGTGCCGTCCGTCGCCTGCCAGAGGCCGAGTTCATTCGCGGGAAGCGTCGAACGCCAGGTGCCGGGCTCGCTAGCGGAGAGCGTCAGCTCGCGGGTGACGCCGCTCGGCGAGGTCACGGTTACCGGCGGCACATTGTCGGCCATGGTCTGACGCAGCACGGCGAGGTCCTTGCCCTGGATCTGCAGGCGCAGCGCCTCTTCGTCGAGATCGGGCTGCTTCATCAGCCAGTGCGAGGTCCGCCGCAGCAAGTCGAGGTGAGGTCCGCCGCCTTCAAAGCCGCGCGCCCAGAGCCAGATGTGATCCGATAACAGCAGCGCGACGCGGCCCTCGCCGAAGCGCGACAACAACAGCAGCGGCTTGCCGTCGGCGCCGGTCATGACAGGCGGGTTGATCGCGTTGCGCGTATCGACGGTGCGGAAGAAGCGGCTCCAGCGCGGCGGCTCGGTGGCGGAGCCTTCGAGGCCGCGGGTGACCGGATGGCGCTTGCCGGCGTCGCTCAGATGCGCATAGAACGGCTTCTCGGTGACGCCGACGGGTTCAGCCGGCAGCACCGTATCCAGCGGCGTGCGCCAGATACTGGTGGTGGAGGCGTAGTCGGGCCCGGCCGACACCAGCACCGCGCCGCCGCCGCGGACATAGCGCGCGATGTTGTCGAAATAGGCGATCGGCAGCACCCCTGGCGGGCGTAGCGGTCGAAGATGATCAGATGGAAATCGTTGATCCTCTGCTGGAACAGCTCGCGGGTCGGAAACGCGATCAGCGACAATTCGTTGATCGGCGTGCCGTCCTGCTTCTCCGGCGGCCGCAGGATGGTGAAGTGCACCAAGTCGACGCTGGCGTCGGACTTCAACAGGTTGCGCCAGGTGCGCTCGCCGGAATGCGGCTCGCCGGAGACCAGCAGCACGCGCAGCCGTCGCGCACGCCGTCGATGGAAACCACGGCGCGGTTATTGACCGGCGTCAATTCGTTCTCCAGCGGCGAGGCCTCGATCTCGACGATGTTCGGGCCGGCATGCTTGATGTCGATCTCGACATTGGAGGTCTGGCCGCTCAGCATGGTACGCTCGCTGACCACCTCGCCGTCGCGGCGCACGACAATCTTCGCACGCTGGCCGGTGACGCCCTGGTCGTCCAGCCGGTAGGTGATGGTCTGCGGCTGTCCGACGATGCCGAAGCGGGCGCTGCCGAGATCGCGATGCGCCGGTCGCGCTCGTCCTTGCGCCCGGTGACCAGTGCATGCACCGGCGCCTGGAATCCAATGGCGGCGGCGTTGGCGGGAATGTCATGGACCCGGCCGTCGGTGATCAGGAACGCGCCGGCGACGCGATCGACCGGAACGTCCGAGAGCGCCGAGGACAGCGCGCCGAACAGTTTGGTGCCGTCGGTTTCGCCGTCGGCCTGTCCGGCCTCGACGACGCGGACTTCCAGTCCCTTGATCTTCTTCAGCGTGTCGACGAGAGCTTCCTGCGCCTTCGCCGTCTCCTGGTTGCGCGTGCCGAAGTTCTGGCTCGGGCTCTTGTCGATCACGACGGCCGCGACCGAGGACAACGGCTCGCGGTCCTCGCGCGTGAAGGAGGGGTTGGCGAGCGCCAGCAGGATCAGCGCCAGCGCGGCGACGCGCACCGCAGCGCCGCGCGCGCGCGGCCAAGCAGCAGCAGCGCCGATATCGCGACGATCGCGACGAGCGCGATCCACAGCACGAGCGTGGGAACAAGGGGCGTGAACGCGATGCCGTAATTCATGGCAGGGACCTATCAGCATTGTCATGCCCGGCCATGACGGCGTGGCTATGGAACACGCTGTTGCTCATAACGTGCATCATTGCCCCAGCCGTTCGATGAGGGCGGGCGCGTGAACCTGGTCGGCCTTGTAGTTGCCGGTCAGCGTGTACATCACGATGTTGACCCCGGAGCGAAAGGCGAATTCGCGCTGGCGCGGCTCGCCCGGCGTCAGCGGCAGCGTCGGCTGGCCGTCCGGGCGGATCGCCCATGCGCCGGCAAGATCGTTCGAGGTGATGATGATCGGGGAGACGCCGTCGCCGCCGCGCGCCGGCCGCGAGGCTGCCTCGTCGTCATCCTCGCGCGGCAGCGTCTCGACCCAGGTCTGGCCCGAGTTGAAGCGGCCGGGGAAATCGCGCAGCAGATAAAACGTCTTGGTCAACACATGCTCGCGCGGCACCGGCTCGAGCTCGGGCACATCGAGGGAAGAAAGAATTTCACGCAACGTTCGCATCCCCGGCGTCTGCGATGCGCCATTCTCGCCCGGCGGCGCCTCGACGGCATCGCGGGTGTCGAACAGAACCGTGCCGCCCTGTTTCATGTAGGCGTCGATCCGGTTGATCGCGTCCTGCGGCGGCTTCGGCGCGCCCGGCACGATCGGCCAGTAGATCAGCGGGAAGAACGCCAGTTCGTCCCGCGCGGGGTCGATGCCGACGGGATCGCCGGCCTCCAGCGCCGTGCGCTGCGCCAGAAACAGCGTCAGTCCGGACATGCCGGCCTTGACGATGGAATCGACGTCGGCGTTGCCTGTCATGACATAGGCGAGGCGGGTCTGCGAGACGGCGCTGATAGCGGTCTCGTCGTCCGCACGCGTCGGCGACGGCACGATCGATGTCGCGGAAAGGATCAGCGCCAGCACGACCGAAGCGGCCGCGGGCGCCGCCGCCACAGCCCGGCCAGGCCCGCGCCCAGCATCGCGACCACGATCGCATCGATCAGGAACAGCGCCAGCGACGACGAGAGAAGTATGCCCCTGAGATCACGCGGTTCGGCATTGGTGTAACTGGCGCGTTGCGCGCGCAGAGACGACGTATCGAGCGGCGCGATGCGATCGGCTGACGCCAGCGTGTTGACCGCGATCGGGCCTTCGGCGGCGCCGTAGAAGCCAGGCGGATGATCCGCGGTGGCGCGATCGCGGTAGTCCGCCGGCATCGGCTTCGCGGTCGAGGGCGGCGGCCCGAACGCGCCGAAGCCGTCGAGCGTGCGCAGCGGCGCCACGGTCTCGGCATTGGCCGTTTCGCTGGCGACACCAGCGCCGGGCTTCGCGGTATAGCCGGACAAGTCGACCAGCCGCCGCAGCATCTCGACGAAGCTTCCGGACATCGGCAGGTCCGACCAGCGCGAGTCCGCGCCGACATGGAACAGGCTGAGGATTCCTTGCCGCGATGTTCACCGGTTACCAGCGGCGTGCCGTCTTCCAGCGCTGCCCAGGTCTTGGTGGTGAGCACGGCGTCAGGTTCGGCCAGAACCTGCCGGTTGACGGTGATATCCTTGGGCACCGCAAGAGCCGCGAATGGACCATCGGCGGCGAAGGAAGCCAGATGCTGCGGCTTTTCCCAGGTGAGGCTGCCGCCGAGGCTGCGGCCGCCGCGGCGCAGCTTGACGGGCACCAGATCGTCGTCGGCCTGCGCCAGACGGGGACCGGCGAAACGCACCAGCACGCCGCCCTGATCGATCCATGCATTCAGGCGCTCGCGGATTTCAGGCGACAGCGTGCCGACATCCGCCAGCACGATCATCGGCAGCCGTTGATCGAGGAACTGCCCGATCACCTGTTGCGGCGCGCCACGGTCGCCGAGCCGCACATCGGCGAAGGGCGACAATGCGCGGGTGAGATAGAAGGTCGACGCCAGGAGCGGCTGCGCAGTATCGCTGGTCGCGCCGGTGACGACGCCGATGGCGCGCCGGCGCCATCTCTTGTCTAGCAATTGCACCGCGCCGGCGGATCGTTCGCCCGAGATTTCGAGCCGCGCGATGTCGTTGCGCAGCTCGACCGGTAGATCGAACGCCGCTTCGGTTTCGCGATCCTGCGCTCCAAAGGCGTAGCGCGCCTCGCCGATCGGCGAACCCTTGGCGTCGACGGCGCGAACCACGCCCGCGGCGATCCCGCCGGTGGTGCGCAGCACCTTCACCGTCATCTTCGCCGCGGCATTTTCGGCGGCGACCAGCGCCAGCGTCCAGGACGCGCCGCCCTCGAACACCGTCAGCTTGCGGTCGCCAATGGTCTTGCCGAGGCCTTCGATGAATTCCGTACCGCGTCCGGTGTCGACGCCATCGGACAGCCAGGCGATTTCGGCGTCTCCGGTTGCCTTCAGGAAACGGTCGACGGCGCCAAGCGTGTCGACGCGGTCGATCGAATAAGGTTTGGGGCAATCTGACGCAGCGCGACGCGTGCGGTGCCGGCCGGCATCAGCGTGATGTCACGCGCGGGATCGGAGAGCGGAACCAGCGCCACGCCGCGGCGGTCGTTGTCGGCATTGGCGATCAGTTCGTCGGCGGCCTTGATCCTCGTGTCCCAGCTCGCCGCGGCGCTCCAGCCGTCGTCGAGCAGGATCACCAGCGGCGCATTGCTGCCGCCGACGGCGGTCTGCGGATTCCAGATCGGGCCGGCGGCGGCGAGAATGACCAGCGCCGCGGCGGCAAGGCGCAGCGCGGTCAGCCACCACGGCGTCCGCGATGGGGTTTCTTCCTTCGGGCTGATGTCGAACAACAGCCGCGTCGGCGGAAACTCGATCCGCCTCGGCCGCGGCGGCATGACGCGCAGCAGCCACCAGAGCACCGGCAGGCTCAGCAGGCCCAGCAGCAGCAGCGGTTGGGCAAAGGTGAGGGGGAGGCCGGCGATCATGCGGTTCGCCCCGCTTTCACGTTTCCGAGCTGCGCACGCTCCCCTTGCTCACCATCATCCCCGAATGCAGGAACAACAGGAGCTCGGCGGCCGAGCGGCTGGTGGTGTGGGTCGAGAACAGCCAGTCGAGCTTATTGGTCTCGGTGCGGATTTCTTCGCGGTGCCGCGCGACGCGCGCGACATAGTCGCTGGCCCAGCTCTCGGCACGGCCCGCTGTGATCACGCCGCCGCCCTCGGGTTCGACGAATTCAACCCGGCCGGCATAGGGAAAGGTTTCTTCCGCCGGATCGACAACCTGGATCAGCGTGCCATGCGCGCCGGAGGCCGAAAGGCCTGCGAGCATGGTCTTGATTTCGCTCATCGGCGACCAGAAGTCGGAGAGCACCACGATTTCGGCCAGCGCCGACGGCACGAACGACGGCGGCAGGCTCGCGCGTGTGGCATCGTCATGCACCATCGCCTGCGCCATCTTGTCGATCACGTTGTTGTTCGAGGTCGGGTTCATCAGGCCGGGGATACCGACACGTTCGCCGCCCGCGACCAAGAGTTCGGCGAGCGCAAAAGTGACGATCAGCCCGCGTTCCAGTTTGCTGTCACGCGCGCCTTTCGAGGCAAAACCATCGACGGCGAGCGGTCGGGCCACAGCCAAACGGTATGCGCAGCCTCCCACTCCTGCTCGCGGACATAGAGATGATCGTCGCGCGCCGAGCGCCGCCAGTCGACGTTCTGCGACGGCTCGCCCGAGACGAAGCGGCGGTATTGCCAGAAACTTTCGCCGGGCCGGCGCGGCGCCTGCCATGCAGACCATGGATGACGTTGGCAGCGATACGGCGGGCTTCAAGCACGAGACGAGGCAGCGATGCGGCGAGCGTTCGGCTTTCGCCATCGGCACGTCGTATTGCAAGAATCTCCCTGGTCTCGTGGCTGGTCTCTGCGGCCATCAACCGATCCGCGTTTTCAATTGTCTGATCACGTCTGGAATGGTGCGGCCCTCCGCGCGCGCCGAGAAGGTCAGCGCCATGCGGTGCTTGAGAATGGGTTCCGCCAGATCGAGCACGTCGTCGATCGAGGGGGCGAGGCGGCCGTCGAGCAGCGCGCGGGCGCGAACCGCCAGCATCAAAGACTGGCTGGCGCGCGGACCTGGTCCCCAGGCGATCAGCTTGTCGCCGCCGTCCGGGTCAGGCCGCGCGGCGCGCACCAGCGACAGGATCGCCTCGACGACGCTGTCGCCGACCGGGAGGCGCCGCACCAGCCGCTGCGCCGCGATCAGGATTTCGGCGTTCATCGATGCCTTGGCGAGCGTCTCTTCCGCGCCCGTGGTTTCGAACAGGATGCGGCGTTCGGCGTCGCGGTCGGGATAGTCGACGTCGATCTCCATCAGGAAGCGATCGAGCTGCGCTTCGGGGAGCGGATAGGTGCCTTCCTGCTCCAGCGGGTTTTGCGTGGCGAGCACATGGAACGGCTTCGGCAGATCGTGGCGCGCGCCCGCAACGGTGATGTGCTGTTCCTGCATGGCTTGCAGCAAGGCGGACTGGGTGCGCGGGCTGGCGCGGTTGATTTCGTCGGCCATCAGGAGCTGCGCGAACACGGGCCCCGCGATGAAGCGGAACGACCGCTTGCCGGAATTGCTTTCGTCGAGCACCTCGGCGCCCAGAATATCCGACGGCATCAGGTCCGGCGTGAACTGAATGCGCTTGGCGTCCAGCCCGAGCGTGATGCCGAGCGTTTCAACGAGCTTGGTCTTTGCCAGACCGGGGACCCCGATCAGGAGCGCATGACCGCCGGACAGGATCGTCACCAGGTGTTTTCGATCACCCGTTCCTGGCCGAAGATGACGGTGGAGATCGCCTCCTTGCGGCGCGGATCTGACCGGCGACCTGTTCGGCCGAACGGACGATCGCGTCCTCGAGCTTCTCGACACCGTCTGCATTCGCCATGTCTTTCTCCTTGAATGCTTCATGACGCCGCCGATTGCGTCGTCATGCCACGAGCCTCATGCTAAACTTGTGCAAAGGCCATGTATTCGTTGAATTAAACTATCCCCACATTATCGGTATTTCGGGGTATGAACGGCATCACGATATGGCGACTTGGTCCGCAATATTGCGGATCAGATCGTAGGGAACACATATCGGAACACGTGCACCAATCGTGCCAGATCGAAGGGCTCAGACTCAGGTCAAACAATGGCGAAGCAAGGGCAAACCGGCGCTGAGGGCCTCGAAGGACTAACTGTCGCTGCGAGGGACGCCGCCAACGCCGCCCCGGCCGGAAAGGGCTGCCGCCGGTACATCTGTGGAATCCGCCATTCTGCGGCGATCTCGACATGCGAATCGCCAGCGACGGTACGTGGTTCTACATGGGCACGCCGATCGGCCGGCCGGCGCTGGTGCGGCTGTTCTCGACCATCCTGAAGCGCGAAGACGGCAAGCACTTTCTCGTGACCCCGGTCGAAAAGGTCGGCATCCGCGTCGACGATGCACCTTTCCTCGCGGTGGAGATGCAGAAGGAGGCTGATGATCGCGGGCGGCTATTGCGCTTTCGCACCAATGTCGACGACTGGGTGCCATGCGATTCCGGACACCGCCTGCGATTCGAGATGGCGGCCGACGGCGGTCTCACGCCTTACCTGCACGTCCGCGCCGATCTGTGGGCCAAGGTGACCCGCGCGCTCTATTTCGATCTGGTTGACATGGGGGAAGAGCGAGTGGTCGATGGTCAGCCGATGTTCGGGATCGAGTCCGGCGGCGAATTCTTTGCGATGGCGGATGCGAAGCAGGTGAGGGACGCGGTTTGAACGAGCCGATACTGAAAAAGATGGAAGCGGCTCCGATCAGCTCGGCGGAATTCTTCGCGCGGAGCCAGGCGCGGTTGAACTTCGACGTGCCGCCCGGCCTGATCGATCCCAATATCATTCCCAGGACCGGCGACGATGGCAACGACCGTATGCTGGAGATCGTCGCGCGCGAGCAGCCGGTACGGCCGGCGGCGGTGCTGATCCCGGTGGTCGAACACCGCGAGCCGACCGTGCTGCTGACGCAGCGCTCGCCGCATCTCCAGCCATGCCGGCCAGATTTCCTTTCCGGGCGGCAAGATCGACGCGACCGATGCCTCGCCGCTCGACGCTGCCTTGCGCGAGGCGGAGGAAGAGGTCGGCCTCAAGCGCGACTTCATCGAGCCGATCGGCTATCTCGATCTCTACGGAACCGCGTTCGGGTTTCGCATCCTGCCGACGGTGGCGCGGGTGAAGCCCGGCTTCAAGCTGAAGATCAACGAAGGCGAGGTGGACGACGCCTTCGAGGTGCCGCTGGCGTTCCTGATGAATCCCGAAAACCATCAGATCCACTCCAAGGAGTTTCGCGGCATGGAGCGTTCCTATTACGCCATGCCGTTCGCCGAGCGTTACATCTGGGGTGCGACGGCAGGCATCCTGCGCGTACTGTATGAGCGGATTTATCTCGCATGATCCGTCCGGTCCTGACCGAGATCGCAATTTTCCTGATTCCGTTCGTGGCTTATGCGCTTTTTCTGATCGCCACCCGTGCCGGCGTGTTCGCGTCCTCTTCCTGGCCGGCGCATCTGGTCGCCAAGCTGGTGCTGGGATCGTTGCTGCTGGTCATGATCAGCTTCGTCCTGCTCGCGCATTTCTCCGGCGCGCCGCCGGATTCAACCTACATCCCCGCCCATATCGAGAACGGCAAGTTGATTCCTGGAACCGAGAAAAGAAATGAGTGAGGCACGCGTGCTGTCGGACGCGCCCTGGCTCAGATCCGGCCCAGCCGCGCGCGTGCTCGCCTTGCTCAACGGCAATGGCGAGGAAGCCCGCGTGGTTGGCGGCGCGGTCCGCAATGCGCTTTTGAAAATCCCGACCGGCGATATCGACATTGCAACCACGGCGCTGTCCGACGAGGTCGTCCGCCGCGCCAAGGCGGCCGGCATCAAGTGCGTGCCCACCGGCATTGATCACGGCACCGTCACCCTGGTGATCGACACACAGCCGTTCGAGGTTACGACCTTGCGTGAGGACACCGAGACCTATGGCCGCAAGGCCAAGGTTGCCTTCGGCCGCGACTGGGTTCGCGATGCGGAGCGGCGCGACTTCACCATCAACGGGCTTTCCGTCGATGCCGAAGGCATCGTGCACGACCACGTCGGCGGGCTTGCGGATATCGAAGCCCGCCGCGTGCGCTTCATCGGCGATGCCAGCCAGCGCATCGCCGAGGATTATCTGCGCATCCTGCGTTTTTTCCGTATGCACGCCGCCTATGGGGCGGGCGAGCCCGATCGCGCCGGATATCTCGCCTGCATCGCCGGACGCGCGGGATTGGCGAGCCTTCTGCCGAACGCGTGCGCATGGAGATGCTCAAGCTCGTGGTCGCGGAGGGGGCCGGGGTTGCGGTGCAGGCGATGGCGGACGCCGGCCTGCTGCTGCCGATCTTCGGCGGCGTGACCTACACCGGAACGTTCGCGGCGATGATCGCGGCGGAACGTGCGCTGGGACTCGCACCGAACCCGGTACGCCGGCTGGCCGCCCTTGCGGTCGCCGTCACCGAAGACGCCAAACGCGTCGCGGCCCGGCTACGTCTCTCCAACTCGGAAGCAAAGGCTCTCGACTCGATGGGCCATCGCTGGTGGCGGTTCGCCAGCAAGGACGGAGCGCGGACGCGGCAGCTTCTCTATCGGCTTGGCGAGGATCCCTATCGCGACCGGGTGATGCTGGCGTGGGCGCGGGCAGGCGCTGGCGACGGCGGCGCTGCGCGTTGGCACGAGCTTGCAACCTTGCCGCAGCGCTGGAGCGCGCCGAAATTTCCGCTGAAGGCGGCCGATTTCATTTCCCGCGGCATTGCCGAAGGCCCCGCGCTCGGCCACGTGCTGGCGCTCGCGGAAGACGCCTGGCTGGCTGCGGATTTTCCGCTGGATCCATCCGCGCTGGCTGATATCGCCGACCAGGTCGCCGCCCGTTTCACCCGTGACCACCGGCTGTGAATATTCTTGTCGGCTTCGCCGATGTTTCGCTGGGCCAGCTCGTGCTGGTTGGAGGCGTGGCGCTGTTCGCGTCCGTCGTCGGTGGCCTTGCCGGCTACGGCACCGCGCGCGCTGATGCCGCTGGTGCTGGTGCCGTTGATTGGCCCCGAGCCGGTGGTGCCGATCATCGCGATCTCTGCGATCTTCGCCAATATCAGCCGCTTCGTTGCCTATTTCCGCTACGCCGACGGTCGCCGCGCGCTGATCGTGATCGGCGCCGCAGCGCTGACGACAGCGCTCGGCGCCTATGGCTATACGTTGCTCACCAGCGCCGGCGCGGCGCTCGTGATCGGCAGCATGCTGATATTGAGCGTGCCGCTGCGCCGGCTGCTCAAACGCCGCGACGTCAGGATCGGCGATACCGGGCTCGGCGTCGGCGCCGTCGGTTACGGTGTTGTCGTCGGCGGCACGTCCGGTTCCGGCGTGATCCTGCTGTCGCTGTTGATGGCGTGCGGGCTTGAAGGGGCTGCCGTGATCGCCACCGACGCCGTGATCTCGATCGTGACCAGCCTCATCAAGATTTCCGTGCTGGCCTTGCCGGCGTCGTCACGCCGCAGGTGCTGGCCTTCGCCCTCCTGATCGGCGCCATCACGATACCCGGCGCATTCCTCGCCAAGGCTTTTGTCGAGCGTATGCCGGTGCAGATCCACACCGCGATCCTCGACGCCGCCGTGATCGTCGGCGGCACGGTGATGATCGCGGCGGCGCTGCGAAGTTTGCTTTAAAGAATTTTGCGAGAAATCTAAGAGGAATTCGCTGACTTATTATCACGCAGCCAAGTGGCCTTGACCGTGAGATGGCCATGCACGAGGAAGTTCGACACATTCTGTCATCGTTCAGGCAAATAAGAAGTCCTTTTCCGTAAGTGAACCCATGAAGTTGTGCAGAGTAACTTGGTCTTCTCCTGCGGTAATGACCGTGTCAGTTCCACTTTGGGTGATGACGAGATCATTGAATGACTGCACCCCCGCCACATCGATGAACTCGATTTGATCATGTTGACTCTGGCTGAAGTCTTCGATGGTGTTCTGGGTCCCGACTGTCATCAGGCCGTCGTCTTTGAACACGAACTGATCGCTGCCGCCCTTGGCGCCGTTCAACAATAAACCGTCACCCCACATCACGTTATTGACAGTACCGCCGGCTGCCGCGGTCCCGGCATACAACGTGTCGTCGCCGCCCTTGCTGCAGCCGGACAAAGACAGCGCGTCTCCGTAGAGGAAGTTATTGAGCTGACCACTGCCAGTGTTGTTGCCGCCGGTGAGAACATCGTTGCCGCCCTGAGCGGAGCCGGACATGGCGTCCGCATCACCGCGCAGAATGTTCTCTCCACTCACGCTCGTGTTACCGCAGGTTAGGCTATCATTGCCGCCAACAGCGCGACCCGACACGGTAAGAGCGTCGCCAGTGACATCATTGGAAGTCGAGCCGCTGGCCATACTGGAAGTCGAGCTGATGGCCGTGAAACTGTCGTTTCCCCCTTCAGCGTGGCCGGACATGTTGCCGCCCGCGTCACCGTAGAAGATGTTGGATACGCTTTCTGTGGCCAGAACCGTGAAGGTATCGTCGCCCGCCTCACAATGGTCGGAAATGTTCCCGCCGGCATCGCCGTAGAAAGTGTTGACGGAGGCGAAGGATCCCCCCGTGAAGGTATCGTTGCCGCTCCTGCTGTGGCCGGACATGTCGCCGCCAACGTCGCCATAGAACGTGTTGCCGGCAATCGAGCTCCCCGTGAAGGTATCGTTGCCGCTCCTGCTGTGGTCGGACATGTTGACGCCAGCGTCGCCATAGAAGGTGTTCTGGGCAAAGAATAGGGCCGCTGTGAAGGTGTCGTCGCCGCCCTGCGCCTGATCGAACAAGCTGCCAGCCGTGTCACCGTAGAAGATATTGCCGGCAAAGGCGCCACCGTTGAAGGTATCGTTGCCTCCTTTACTGCGGTCGGACATATCGCCCGCGTCACCGTAGAAAGTGTTGAGGGGGGTCTGGCCTGGGGGTGCACCCGGTAGACCGCCGCCCCAGAAGGTGTCGTCGCCGCCTTTACTGCGGTCCGACATGGTGCCGACCGCGTCACCGTAAACGTTGTTGATGACGTTAAAGAATCCCCCAAAGAAGGTGTCGTTGCCGCCCTTGGAAAAATCGAACATGCTGCCGCCGGCATCGCCGATCAAAAGATTTGTGATTGTTGTAGTTGTACTGTTGGTGACGCCGAAGAGGGTGTCGTCGGTGCCGTGTTGATGGTCGGTTAGATCGCCAGGGGTAAATGGAACACGGTTGAACATTAGACCCTCCTGCGGATTTACCCCCAGCGATCAGAGTAGGCTGAAGGATCGGCATAAGATGGTTGCGCTTGCGGCGAAGGAGGCGCCCTCGTTGCGGTCACTGCCGCGCGGTTGCCTGCCGCGTCAGAGCATCATTTCTCACGGTCTGTCACCATCGAACCGCCCACTGTAGAGCAACACGGCATTCTTCGCTTCGCACGCACACTACCAAAGGCTTAGCGACCGCAATTGACAAACCTCAAGTTCGACAGCAGCAGGCAGCGGCCAGCATGCGGCGCACCGTTGTTAGTCAGCATGGGATCCCGACGCCAATTGGCGAGCTGAGCAATGGGACTATCTAGCGTGGGGGAGGTCACTCATGACACTTAGCCGAGGTAGTCTTCGCGCCTAGTGTCCGCTGTTGGCACCAATTGCGACATTTGCCCGTATAGCCGTCCCAAGTGACCCGTTGTACAAATCGCGTCCAGGTTGGATCGCAGGCATGGTGCAGGAGCGGCCAGACCGAGTCGAGCGGAGGCTGTCGGCGATATTGGCCGCCGACGTGGCTGGCTACTCGCGGTTGATGCACAATGACGAAGAGGCGACCCACGCCAAACTGGCCACTCTCCTAGCGAACGGTGTAAAGCCGGCGATTGCCGACCACGGCGGTCGCATCGTGAAGAATACCGGCGACGGGTTGTTGGCAGAGTTTCCAAGTGCAGTCGAAGCGGTTCGAGGGGCTGTACAGTTCCAGACCCGCGTTGACGAACTGACAATCGGAGATGCTGAAGATAGGCGCATTGCGTTCCGTGTGGGCATCAATATCGGCGACGTAATCGTCGAGCCCCACGACATCTTTGGAGACGGCGTTAACATTGCGGCGCGGCTTGAAAGTATTGCAGAACCGGGCGGCATCTGCATCTCGGCTTCTGCCTACGATCAAGTCCAGGGCAAGGTCAGCGTTGAGTTCGCCGATCTGGGCGAGCAGAACCTCAGGAATATCGACCGCCCGGTGCGGGCTTATGCCGTGGTCAAGGCTGGTTCGGCTACCCGGACTGAACACGCAAGACAACGTCCGCTTTCACCTCCTCGTCGTTCCATGGATCGGATCCGAGCGCGTTTGACGCATCTCTGCCGCGCGCTTGCCTCAATTGCGGTCGTCGGTGCGGTGGCCGGTGGCCTCGTCGGTTATTGGAATGCCTGGAAGACGGTCCGCACTGATGTATTGCGGCAAGACGAAACGACACAGAAAGAGGCGACGGCTCGGCCCGACATCGTTCCTCGCCTGTCTCTCGTCGTGCTGCCATTTGCGAACCTCAACAACGATCCGGAGCAGGACTATTTCGCTAGCGGCATTGCGACTGACTTGACGACCGACCTCGCACAGATGCCCGGTGCATTCGTGATCGGGCGCGGAACGGCTTTTTCCTATAAGAACAAGCAGGTCGATCTTAAGACACTCGGCAAGGACCTTGGTATTCGATGGGCCGTACAGGGCGCCGTGCAACGGGCCGGAGATCGGGTCCGGATGAACGTGTCACTTTCCGACCTGTCAACTGGCCGAGACGTCTGGTCGGACCGTTTTGACGGTGATCGGACGATCTTGCGGCCTTGCAGGAGCAGGTCACGGCGCGGCTCGCCCGCTCTCTCAACGTCGAACTCATCCAGGCCGAAAGCCGGCGCAGCCAAATGGACAGGCCAACGAATCCGGACGCTGTGGATTTCAGCATGCGCGGCTGGGCAAAACTCTATGGACCTCGGAACAGGTCAACGAACGCGCAGGCAAAGGACTTATTCGACAGCGCGCTGCGCCTCGATCCGGACAACATTGACGCAATGCTCGGTAAAGCGTGGTGCATAGCCCATGACGTGATCAACGGATGGTCAACATCTGTGGTCGAGGACAAAAGACGGCGACCAAACTAATTGATCAAGTTCTTGCAAAACGCCCGGCGACCGCAAACGCGCACATAGCGAAGGGAAACATTTTGCATTACGGAAATCCCGAGGAGCGCTGCCTGAATACGACGCAGCTTTGGAAATCGACCCTAATTCGCCGCTTGCGTACGCAGCAAAGGAATCGCACTTATCACAGCGGGACGCGCGCGCGAAGCGTTCTCCCCGGTTAAGATCGCTTTGCGCCTAAGCCCCAAAAAGATCCGGCCGCTGGCGATTGGCACTTCTTCCTCTGTCATGCTCACGTGCATGTGCACCAGTATAACGAAGCCGTCGAGGAATGCAGGCGCTCGATCAATCTAAACAAATTAAACTGGTTGCCGTATGCGGATCTGATTTCAGCTTATGGAGCCACGGGCAATTTGGAAATGGCCCAACAAATGTTAGCCGAATTGAATGCAATCCGACCGGACTTCACGGTCCAGTGGTTCCAGCAAATAGGCTACGCACGTTCGAGCAATCCGCAGTTTCGTCGTGAGTACGACGACATCGTCGAAGGACTCAGAAAAGCTGGCGTTCGCGAGCAATGAGGCGACAAGAACCTTCATTGCTTGGTTACGGGCAGACAAGAGGAGTAACTAGGGTCTCCTTCTGACCCTATTGCTGCGATCTGCTTTCAAGCAGCCGGTCGCGGACCTCCTCCGATACAAAGCGCTCCGCCCGCTGCCATGCCTCGTCATTGTCACCGCGGAACTGGAAGTACTTTCTGAACACGACGCGCTGGGCTGTCGTATCGACGGCAGCAATCCGCACAACCTGCACCAGCGTGCTTAGCTTGTGAACGATGCCGATAATCAGGATCTGCGTGCCGGCCTGTGACGTCGCGCGCAGCCGATCGCGCAACGCCGGTCCGTCGGTCGGACAATTTGGTGCGCAGGAGGAGGGCACGAGCTCAAAACGCCGGTCTGCCGTGACGTCGTCCCGCAGCGCGGTCATGAAAGCCCGCAATCGCTTTTCATGCACGGCCGTCTGATCGGCGGGCTCGTTCGACGTGTCGATATAATTGAAATCGTCGACGGAGACGGCCAAGGCCTGGCCGGCGGTCGCGGCAGATGCATCTGAGATGAGGCTGGATCCCAGGAACAGACCGGTGAACAGGCCGGCTGTGGTAAGAGCGTGCAACAGGAGGCGTGGCGCATGGCGATGGCTCGATCCCCGTGGCTGGTGCGGTGCGACTATAACCTCCAAGCATCAATTGCCGCATTCCCTACCGCTATCCGGCACCGTCGTTCAGACCAAGTCGCGCCAATGTCCAAAGCGGATTTGGCCAAAACATTAGAGGTCGCCAGCGGAAAGTCAGCTTACAAGTTAGTCATTCAAGGCTGTTTGAAGTGCTCGCATTGCAAGCGCCGATAAAAGGCGCAGTTGACTGCAACGCATGAATCGCTTGTGGGCACCTTTGAGCATGCCCGCCTATCCTGAGAATGTCCGTTCACGGGGGTAGACCGGAAGTCGCCGTGATGCGGTCAAACCGACGCCGAAGCAGACTTCGCCGCAGGCCCCGCCTACCGTGCGACGGAGCGAGCTGGTAGCCCTGCAAGAGGCGGGAGGGCCGGTTGATGGCAGCTCACCCGGCAGACGTATGGCCGCGCGGCCGAGCGCCACGCGTGGATTACAGGGTAACAATATGATACTCAATCCGGATCATGTTACTATCGCGGTGGCAGACGCCGGCGCGGCGATCGAGTTCTTCGCGCTCCTTGGCTTCAGAAAAGATCACGTCGCGACGATCGACGGTGGCCTTCCGCCCGGTACATGGGCATGCCGGGCATGAAAGCGCAGCACATCACCCTCGCACTCGAAGGAGCGGCTTATCCTTTCGAGATCCAGCTGCCTGAGTTTGAGCCGATCCCAGGGACCGATCCGGGTGCGCACCCGACAAATCTGCGAAAACGGGGCTTCAATCACCGCGTTCCGCGTCGACGACATTGAGGCGGTCACTGCGCACCTCGTGGCCAACGGCGTAACCATGCTGAGCGACGAAATGGACTACATCAGCCGAAAGCTACGGCTCTTCGAGGGTCCCGAGGGCATCACCCTCGAGTTGGTGCAGCAGGGCGGCTCAGACGCTTCTGGCTAGGTCCTCCAACTAGCGACTCGCCGTTACCCGAGCAATCCGTGATGTCGCCTTCCAGCCGCTATCGAACACGGTGTGTAGGCAGGGACCGATGTCTGCTTGTGTGCACCTTTGAGACGTGCCGTCGGTCCGCAGTTATGTCTGCTTGTGGGGCTGGACCGCAAGGAAGCTGCACGCGGTCAAAGCGACGCGAATGACCCCGACCCGACCTGTTCCCCGCGCCAGATCCCTGTTAAATGTCGACGTAGCTACGTGGCGGCTGGCCAATGCGGTCGGATGTTCTGGCTTGAACTCCGAATGCGCTACGCAAGTTCAGGAGGTCCGCAGTTTGCGCTATCTCTTCGAGGAGTACGCGTTCGACACCGCCCGTCGCCAACTATGTCGCGGACCGGATGTGATTGCTGTCACCCCACAGGTGTTTGATCTCCTTGCTTATCTGATCCGTCACCGGGAGCGTGTCGTCACCAAGGACGATCTGATCGGCGCCATCTGGAATGGACGCATCGTGTCCGATGCGGCACTGACGACCCGCCTGAACGCCGCCCGCTGCGCCATCGGCGATTCCGGCGCGGAGCAACGCCTGATCAAGACGTTACCGCGTAAGGGATTCCGTTTCGTCGGACAGGTGCGGGAGGCGCGAGAAGTTGCGGGCCCAAATCCGGGCGATGCGCCCAGGCGTTCCTGCAGTTCCCGACAAGCCCTCCATCGCCGTGCTGCCGTTCGCGAACATGTCCGGCGATCCCGGAGCAGGAAGTACTTCGCGGACGGGATGGTGGAGGAGATCACGACCGCGCTTTCGCGGTTCAAAGGGCTGTTCGTGATCGCTCGCAATTCGAGTTTCACCTTCAAGGGCAAAGCGGTCGACATCAAGGAAGTCGGGCGCAGGCTTGGCGTGCGCTATGTCCTTGAAGGGGCGGTGCGCAAAGCGTCGGGGAAAGTTCGCATCACGGGCCAGTTGATTGAAGCGGCTACGGGCACGCACATTTGGGCGGACAGGTTCGAGCGAGACATGACAGACATTTTCGCGTTGCAGGACGACGTCACGCTCGCCGTTGTCTCAGCTATTCAGCCAAAGTTGTTTCAAGCAGAAATTGCACTGGCGACGCGGCGGCGACCAGAGAACCTCACCGCCTATGATTTTTATCTCCGTGCAGGGCAGCAGTTCTACCTAGCGACCCGCGAAGGGGGGCCGAGGCGATAAGGCTGGCTCATCGCGCCTTCGAGCTCGACCCTCGGTTCGGCTCTGCCGCTGCTCTGGCAGGTGTCTGTCACATGGTCAACGTCGTTTTGGGCTATAGCAACGATCCCCAGTTCGACCGCAAGGAAGCAGTTCGTCTTGCTCGTTTGGCATTGAGCATCGACGACGGTGATCCGGACACGTTAGCAAGGGCTGCCTTAATCTCGGCGTTCTTGGTCGGCGATAGTGAAGGCGAGATCGAAATGGCTGACCGGGCAGTCGCGCTCAACCCAAATTCATGGACCACATGCCACTGCAGAGGCGAGGTCTATAGAATTGCGGGGCTGCCGGAGGAAGCGATCCGGAGCTTTGAGCGTGCCATTCGCCTGAGCCCGGTAGACCGTGGCAATACATGACGCTTACTGGCATTGGGCAGGCCCTTATCGAGCTTCGCCGCTTTGACGAGGCCATCGTCGTATTGAAGAAAGCCCTTCGTCAGAACCTCTATGTGGCAACTCACCGCTGCCTCGCGTCCGCCTTCGCCCATCTCGGACGTGACGCTGAGGCGCACGACGCGGCGGCGCATGCGCTTGAGATCGATCCCGCCTTTACAATATCGGCGCATATCGCCCGGGGCCCCAAAAACGTAAAGCTGCTTATTGAGGGTCTTCGGAAAGCGGGGTTGCCCGAGTAGCTCTCCAATGCCCAGGAGGTGATCGAATGGCGGCACTCTGCTGCGGCGCATGAGTCCGGTTATGGCACTTTTCGGACGTGACGCGATGTCGGACTTGAGTCCGGAATCCGCACCAAAGCGGACGTCCGCCAACGCCTTTGACCCCTGCAAAAAGCTGGAGAGGTGAAGTGATTCAATGAGTCCGCACCCTAACTCAGTGCCGCTGATTTGCGCGACGTGTCAAATGTAGTCGCTGGCATCGCACATGCCGGCGGTTACCATTCTACTTTGCATGGGGTTGTTTTCGATATTTTGGTTGGGAGCGAGAACCGGGTCGAGCTTGCGGCTGTGTTTCCCGATGATCACGGTGGGGCGGCATGCCGAGCCGTAGCTCAGGCGATCACGGCTAGACGGCGGTGGAGCGGCAAAGCTTCATGCTGCGTCGTCAGTCAGCAACTCGCTAAGCGAGCGGATGATGCGGTCGGGCTTCACGGTGGAATCCGCAGGCAGGCCATCGCCATGCACGTCGATCCAGATGGCGTAGATACCAAGGCGTTGCGGCGCCACGACTTCCCATTCCAGATTGTCGCCGATCATCCAGGTATCTGAAGCGGTGACGCCCAGCGCCTGCATGGCGTGCAGGTAGGCGCGCTCTTCCGGCTTGCCAAAACCGTGCTCGCCCTCGATCTGGATGTGATCGAAACGATCGAGAGCGCAAAACGTTCGACCTTCGCGCGCTGGGCGCCGGCGGCGCCATTGGTGACCAGCGCGAGTTTCACGCCGCGCGCCTTCAATTCGTCGATGGCGTCATGCGCGCCGGGAAGACGAACATTTCCTCTTCGCGATAGGCGGTGAAGCGGTCCGCGAGCCGCGCCGCCAGATCCGAGGGCAGGGCGTGACCGCCCGCGGCAAGGGCGGCAAATCCGCGCGTGACGGTCACGCGCCGCGCCTCATCCAGCTTCAGCCGCCATTCGGCCCCGGCGACCGCCCAGAATTTGCGTGCGGAATCGAGGACTGCGGCGGCGACCTGTTGCGACGTGAAGGGTCGAATTCGCCGGCAAATTCCGCGGCGACATTGTGCCAGGCGATTTCCGGGCGGCCATAGGCCGACAGGATGGTGTCGTCCATATCGATCAGCATCGCGCGGGGCAGGTGGGTCATCGCTTCACGGCCATTCGCTTCCAGCAGTATCGACCGCGGGAAGCTGCGGCCGAGTTGCCGCGAATATCCAGATCCCCCGCACGGGGTCCAATTTCAGGAAACGACGTCGCCGGGCCATGAATGCCGGGCGACGTCAAGGTTCCCTTACGCAACCTTGCTGTGCTCGGCCGCTTCGTCTTCGTCCTCGTCCTCGTCTTCGTCATTGTCTTCTTCGTCGTCGTCTTCCTCTTCGTCGTCGGCTTCGGCGAGCTCAAGCACGGCAAGCGGCAGCGTCTCGCGAAAAGAGGTCGCCTTCATTGCCCATCCACACGCACGCAACATTACCCTCGTTGACTTCCACCACGCTAAGCGGATGGCCACCGGACTTCAGAATGACGACATCGCCTGGTTTCAAATCCATGATCTGCTCCTTGGATACATGACACGAATCGCATTCTAGCGATCAGTCATGACAAGCCGATCATGCGATCATGGCCACTTTACCACCGGCGGCATTGACGAGAGAATGGAATCCACATTGCCGCCGGTTTTCAGCCCGAAGATGGTGCCGCGGTCGTAGAGCAGGTTGAACTCGACATAGCGTCCGCGCCGGATCAGTTGTTCCTCACGGTCGGCGGCGTTCCAGGCGAGGGCGAAATTGCGCCGGACCAGTTCCGGATAGATTTTCAGGAAGGCGCGACCGACGTCCTGCGTGAAGACGAGGTCGGCCTCCCAATCGCCCTGAGTCGTGCCAGTCGTAGAAAATGCCGCCGATGCCGCGCGCTTCCTTGCGATGCGGCAGATAGAAATACTCATCGCACCATTTCTTGTATTTGTCGTAGTCGGCGACGCCGCTCGATCTCGCAGGCTTGCCTCATCGCCTGATGGAAGGCCAGCGTGTCCGGGTCTTCCTGGGTGCGGCGCCGGTCCAGCACCGGCGTCAGATCCGCGCCGCCGCCGAACCACGCCTTGGTGGTGACCACGAAGCGGGTATTCATGTGCACCGCAGGCACGTGCGGATTGCGCAGGTGCGCGATCAGCGAAATGCCCGACGCCCAGAACCTGGGATCGTCGGCCGCGCCCGGGATCTGGGCGCGGAACTCGGGCGCGAACTCGCCGTGCACGGTGGAACAGTGCACGCCGACTTTCTCGAACAGTCTGCCGCGCATGATCGACATCACCCCGCCGCCGCCGGGCTTGCCGGTGTGGTCGGTGCGGTCCCAGGGCGTGCGCATGAATCGACCGGCGTCACCGGGATAGAGCGAGGCCGGTGCATCGTCTTCCAGCCGCTCGAAGGCCGCGCAAATGTCGTTGCGCAATGCCTCGAACCAGCTCCGCGCCCGCGCCTTGCGATCCTCGATCAGCGACATGTCCATGCAAAATTCCCAACGTTACTTTCCGTTATTGCGAGCGAAGCGAAGCAATCCATCGTGCTACGAAAAGAATGGATTGCTTCGTCGCTGACGCTCCTCGCAATGACGGTGGTGAATATCTAGCCTTCTGGCCCGAAGTAGGTGCAGCTCTCGTTGCAACTGTCGCGGTAAACGCTCACGCGGGTGATCTTGCCGGCATGCTGGACTCGCTCCCAGATGAAGCGCGACAGGTTTTTCCAGCGTCGGCGTTCCCAATGCTTCGATCTTGTTCAGAAGCTTGTGGTCGAGGGTCTTGCGGACTTCTTCCATGCTGCGTTCGAGCAGGCCGAGATCGACCACCATGCCGGTCGCGGGATCGGCGGTGCCGCGCACGCTTACTTCGGCGCGAAACGAGTGGCCGTGGATTTCCTCGCTGTCGGCGCCAAAGGTCGTTCCCTTCAGGGAATGCGCAGCTTCAAAGCGAAACGATTTCGTCAGTTCCCACATCTTGAAAGTCCAGGATCCTATCTGATGCCGAGGTCTGTGTGTTTGCAGGCTGAGCCGCCATTGGGGGTGCCGGATGCAATAATCGACCGCGCGCGCGGTGTTCTCGATCACGTCGGGCCCGTCCATCGGCTGCAGCGAGAAGCGCTCGGAAATCGAGCCCTGCGAAATCCTCCGGCTGCGCGCCCACCTGCGGATAGACCAGCTTCAATTCGTGACCGCTGCGCACCACGAGGTCGGCGCCGGCTTTCGGGCTGACACAGACCCAGTCCATACCCTGCGGAGGATCGATGGTGCCGTTGGTCTCGATGCCGATCGAGAAGCCGCGCGCATGCAGCGCATCAATGAACGGCGTGTCGACCTGCAACAAGGGTTCGCCGCCGGTCAGGACAACGTAGCGGTTGATGTTGTCGCCGGTCCATTGGCCTTCGATCGTATCGGCGAGTTCATCGGCGGTGGCGTAACGGCCGCCCAGCGTGCCGTCGGTGCCGACAAAGTCCGTATCGCAAAACCGGCAGGTGGCGGTGGCACGGTCCCTGTTCGCGGCCGCTCCAGAGGTTGCAGCCGGAAAAACGGCAAAACACCGCCGCACGGCCGGCATGCGCGCCTTCGCCCTGCAAGGTCAGAAATATTTCTTTGACCGCGTAACTCACCGTCTCTCCTCGACCGCATCTCGCCCGCAACCGCGGAGCCGGTCCTTGACGCAGCGCCTCGCCCAATGCCATGGCGGCGGCCATAGCCCATTGAGCGAGCGCAAGCCCGGCCTGATCGGGATTACCAGCCGCGCATCGGCGACGGATGCGACCTCGTCGGTAACCCCCGCCGATTCCCGCCCGAACAGCAGGACATCGTCCCTCTGGTAGCGGAAATTCAGATAGGAACCGGCTCCCTTGGTCGTAAACAGCACCAGCCGGAAACCCGCCTCGTTACGCCATTGCTCGAATTTTGACCATGAGTCATGGCGGGTAATGGCTATATTGATTTGATCGTCCATTCCCGCCCGGCGGAAATGCCGATCGGAAGTCGGAAATCCGGCTGGCTCGATAATATGGGCCGCGACGCCCAAGCACGCACACAGGCGCAGAATCGTTCCGGTGTTCTGGGGAATATCAGGCTGGAAAAGCGCAATCTGCATGGTGTCGAGGCTTCGGAATTATGGGTGAAATGTATTGAATAAATCACGGCCGGGCGCTGATTTAGTGCATTGCACGCTTGCGAGCCGATAGCGGGCTTGCGCTCTTACGGCAAGGGTGCCAATAGAACGATTCTGGACTGCTTGTTCCGCCGGATTGGGGGAGGAAAAGTGGTTTTTCTGCCGCCGCGGGGCCGCGGGCGCCGGCAGCCTCTTCCGATTGCGCTATTCAGCGTGGCCGGGGCGGTTCCGCTGGCTGCAGATTAAGAAAGGGCTTGGAATCGTGACGACAGCGTCTTCGGCGGACCATCCGACACGCCGTGATTTCCTTTTTGTTGCAACGGGAGCCGTCGCCGCCGTAGGCGCCGCTGCCACGGTATGGCCGCTGGTGGCCCAGATGAACCCGGATGCCTCGACTGTGGCGGCCGGTGCGCCGATCGAGGTCGACCTGACCCCGATCGCCGAAGGACAGGACATCAAGGTGTTCTGGCGCGGCAAGCCGATCTACGTCAGCCACCGAACCAAGAAGCAGATCGAAGAGGCCCGCCAGGTCTCGGTATCGAGCCTGCCCGATCCGCAGAGCGACGAGGCGCGGGTCAAGCCGGGCCATGACCAGTGGCTGGTCGTGGTCGGCATCTGCACTCACCTGGGCTGTATCCCCATCGCCCATGAGGGCCAATACGACGGCTTCTTCTGTCCGTGCCACGGTTCGGTGTACGACACCTCGGGTCGCATCCGGCAGGGACCCGCGCCGACCAATCTGGCCGTACCGCCCTACACGTTCGTTTCCGATACCAAAATCCAGATCGGCTAAGGGCCCGACGCCAGTCCGAGACCCCTTAACCCGTCGCGTCGTCTTACTTCCTCAGGATCGCATCAATGAGCGGACCATCCGATTTCCAGCCGACCAATCCCGCCTTGAAGTGGATCGAACGGCGCCTCCCGATCATGGGACTCATGCATTCCTCGTTCGTGGCGTATCCGACGCCGCGTAACCTGAACTACTGGTGGACCTTCGGCGCCATCCTCTCGCTGATGCTGGGCGTGCAGATCCTGACCGGCGTGATCCTGGCGATGCACTACACGCCGCATGCCGATCTCGCCTTCAAATCGGTCGAACTCATCGTCCGCGACGTCAACTACGGCTGGCTGCTGCGCAACATCCACGCCAGCGGCGCGTCGATGTTCTTCTTCGCCGTCTACATCCACATGTTCCGCGGCATTTACTACGGGTCGTATGGGGAGCCGCGCGAAGTGCTCTGGATCCTCGGCGTCATCATCTATCTCCTGATGATGGCAACCGGCTTCATGGGCTACGTGCTGCCGTGGGGCCAGATGAGCTTCTGGGGCGCCACCGTCATCACCAACCTGTTCTCGGCCGTACCCTATTTCGGCGAGAGCATCGTGACGCTGTTGTGGGGCGGCTACTCCGTCGGCAATCCGACGCTGAACCGCTTCTTCTCGCTGCATTACCTGCTGCCGTTCGTGATCGCGGGCGTCGTCGTGCTGCACATCTGGGCGCTGCACGTCGCGGGCCAGAACAATCCGGCCGGCGTCGAGCCGAAGACGGAAAAGGACACGGTGGCGTTCACGCCTTACGCGACCATCAAGGACATGTTCGGCGTCTCCTGCTTCCTGCTGTTCTTCGCCTGGTTCATCTTCTATATGCCGAACTATCTCGGCGACGCCGAGAACTACATTCCGGCCAATCCCGCCGTGACGCCCGCGCACATCGTGCCGGAATGGTACTACCTGCCGTTCTACGCCATCCTGCGCTCGATCCCGAACAAGCTCGCCGGCGTCGTTGCAATGTTCGGCGCGATCATCATCCTGGCATTCCTGCCCTGGCTCGACAGCGCCAAAACGCGTTCGTCGAAGTACCGACCGCTAGCCAAGCAGTTCTTCTGGATCTTTGTCGTCGTCTGCATCGGTCTCGGCTATCTCGGCGCCCAGCCGCCGGAAGGCATTTACGTTATCGTGGGCCGCATCCTGACCTTCCTCTACTTCGCCTACTTCCTGATCCTGTTGCCGCTGCTCTCCCGGATCGAGAAGCCCCGTCCGGTGCCTAACTCGATCGCCGACGACGTGCTCGCGAAGTCGGGCGGCAAGGCTGCGCCGATGGTGTCGAGCGTGATTGCCTTGATGGTCGCCGGCGGCTTGCTGTTGGGCGGCGCCGAGCGCCCGCGCTGCCGAAGGCAGCACCAAACCGCCGGCGCAGAAGTGGTCGTTTTCTGGCCCCTTCGGCAAGTTCGACCGTGGCGAAATGCAGCGCGGCCTGAAGGTCTACAAGGAAGTCTGCGCGGCCTGTCACGGCCTGTCCTTTGTCGCATTCCGCAACCTCGCCGAATCCGGCGGTCCCGGTTTTTCGGTGGCGCAGGCCCAGGCGTTCGCCTCCGAATACAAGGTCAAGGATGGCCCGAACGACCAGGGCGAGATGTTCGAACGGCCCGGCCGCCCCGCCGATTATTTCCCGTCGCCGTTCCCGAACGAGCAGGCGGCGCGCGCGGCCAATGGCGGCGCCTTTCCCCCGGACCTGTCGCTGATCACCAAGGCGCGCAGCTACGGCCGCGGCTTCCCGATGTTCCTGATCGACTTCTTCACCCAGTATCAGGAGCAGGGCCCGGACTATGTCGTGGCGCTGCTGCAGGGCTATGAGGACAAGCCGCCGGCCGGCTTCGCGCTGCCTGAAGGCTCCTACTACAACAATTATTTCCCTGGCCACGCCATCAAGATGCCGAAGCCGCTGAACGACGGCCAGGTCACCTATGATGACGGCTCGCCGGCGACGGTTGCGCAATACGCCAAGGACGTCACCACGTTCCTGATGTGGGCCGCGGAGCCGCACATGGAGGCGCGCAAGCAACTCGGCCTGCAGGTGTTCGTGTTCCTGATCCTGCTCACCGTCTTGCTGTATTTCACCAAGAAGAAGGTCTGGGCCAACGCCCACTGATCTCGCCGCCTTGTGAATTTCGGAAAAGCCCCTGCGGGGGCTTTTTGCTGGGCGATTGCTTCCTGTCGCCACTGCGGACAAAATGGCGGCCACCAGCCAGAAAAATCATTGCGGAGGAACCCATGGGTACCAGCGTCACGTTCAAGCGCCCGGACGGCAAGGATGCCAACGGCTATCTCGCCAATGCCGCACGCAGCAATGCGCCGGGCGTAGTCGTGATCCAGGAATGGTGGGGCTTGCAGGACCAGATCAAGGGCCTCTGCGACCGCTTCGCGCTTGCCGGCTTCGACGCACTGGCGCCCGATCTCTACAAGGGCACGGTGGTGCCGTATCACGACACGGATGCGGCCGGCAAAGAGATGAACTCGCTGGATTTCATCGACGCCACCACGCAGACGGTGCGAGGCGCGGCACAATATCTTTCCAGGAACGGCGCCAAGGTCGGGCTGACCGGCTTCTGCCTCGGCGGCGCGGTGACCATCATCGGCGCCGCCAGGGTGCCGGAACTGACGGCGGGCGTGGTGTTTTATGGCATCCCGCCGGAGCAAGCCGCAAAGCCCGCCGACATCAGGATTCCGCTGCAGGCCCATTTCGCCAACAAGGACGATTGGTGCACGCCGCAGGTGGTCGATGCGTTCGAGCAGGGCATGAAGGCCGCCGGCAAGTCACTTGAGATTTTCCGCTATGACGCCGAGCACGCCTTCGTCAACGAGCAGCGGCGATCCGTCCATGACCGTCAGGCGGCGGAACTGGCCTGGGGCCGGGCGACGGAGTTCTTCAAGAAGCATCTTGGGTGAGATGCCTGTCGTAGACGAGACGATGGTGGAAAGAAGATGAAAATCTTTTGCACGGGCGCCTCCGGCTATATCGGCGGGTCGGTTGCGGGTCATCTCGTCGCTGCCGGACATCAGGTGACCGGCCTTGTTCGCTCCCCGGAGAAAGCCGATGCGGTTCGCGCCCGGGGCATCCAGCCATTGCTGGGAACGCTGGATGACGGGGAGCGGCTGGCGCAAGCAGCACAGGCCGCAGACATCGTCGTCAATGCCGCGAGCGCCGATCACAGGGGCGCCGTCGTGGCCATGCTCGATGCGCTGACAGGAAGCGGCAAGCCGCTCATTCACACGTCAGGATCGAGCATTGTCGGCACGCGCGCCGGAGGGCAGCGGTCCGATGCGGTGTTCGACGAAGTTCGCCCATCGCCCCGTCGCCTGCGCGCGCGGCGAGGGTGGCGTTGAACGAGCTCATTCTCTCCTACCGCGACAAGGGGTGCCGTCCGGTCATCGTCTGCCCGAGCCTGATCTATGGCCTCGGCCATGGCGTCGAGCCGCACAGCACGCAGGTGCCTCTGCTGATCGAACTGGCCAGAACACGCGGTCGCGCAGCCCATGCCGGACCCGGCGAGAACATCTGGTCGAACGTCCATATCGACGATCTGGTGACGCTCTACGTACTCGCAATTGAGAAGGCGCCGGCTGGATCGTTCTACTTCGCCGAGAACGGCGAGAATTCGATGCGCGAGGTGTGCGAGGCCATCAACGGCATGCTCGGTCTTGCGGGGCCGCCAACGGCGATGTCGATGGCGGAGGCGGCTTCCGAATGGGGTGAGGGCACTGCCGAAGACACCATGGCGTCGAACAGCCGGGTGCGCGCGAAGCGCGCGCGGCAACTCGGCTGGAATCCGAAGGCGCGCGGCCTGATCGAAGAGATCGAGCAGGGCTGTTATCGGCAATAGGTCTCGCCGTCGTCCCGGCGAACGCCGGACGACGCGGGTTGTTGGGCGACACTTCTCACCGCCTAACCTTTGCCGCTCACCCCGTCCCACCACGCGCACGTGCCCGACATCAGCTTGTAGTTGCCTTCCATCACCTGCACCGGGGCGCGCAGTCCGGAAGCGGCCGCGCGCATGCGCATCTCGCGGGCGACTTCGCGGTCTTCGGGCGGCAGCCAGACGCGCTCGTGTCCCCACAGGCTCGGGCCATCGTGCATTTCGACCGGCTGCCACGTCGCCGGATCGATCTCGCGGCCGCCCCAGCCGCATTCGATCATGAAGGACGAGGGCGTTTTGGCGTAGAACGTCATGAAATCGTTGGTGTGGCGGCCGAGCGTAACGCTGACGCGATCCGCTTGCGTCAGCGCGATGTCGTAGCACTGGCCGACGTCGTCGAGCGAGAACAGCTCCACCATCAGATGATGCATGCCGTTTCTGCCGGTCTCGATCAGCGCGAGACTGTGATGCCGTGCGTTGATATGGAAGAAGTAGGCGCGGAACGGCTTTGAGATGTAGTCGGACAGTCCGAAGCCGAGCACGTCGACATAGAACGCCATCACGGGGTCGATGCTCTCGACCGTCAGCACGGCGTGCCCGAGGCCGAGCGGGCCGGTGCGAAAGCCCGAGATCGAACGTCCCGGCACGAACGGCGTGTCGTCGGTCTCGGCGCCATGAAACGCTTCCAGCCGGTTGCCGGCGGGGTCACGAAACGAAATCAGGCCGCGGACGCGCCTTGCGTCGGCCAGCGTTTGCGGTTCGGCCGTGACCTGCACGCCGGCCTTTTCCAACCGGGCCGCCAGCGCATCCAGCGCGGCGCTGTCGGCGACCTCCCAGCCGAAGAAGCGCGTGCCTTCGCCCATCGCGCGGTCGATGACGATGCGCTGCTTGCGGTCATCCATCCGGAAGGCCAGCAGCGAATTGCCGCGCTCCACCGCCTGGAGCCCGACCAACCCCGTCCCGAACTGCCGCCAGTCCTCGAGGTCGGCCGATCCGAACCCGGCGTATCCCAGACCCAGCAACGCCATCCCGAGCCTCCGTTCCTCGCATTCCATGCGCGTTGAAGGCGCCGCCGCTTGGTCAAATCCTATGCAAGTTTTGCGCATTCCGACACCCAAAGGTGGACCCGATACCCGCCTTCCACGCCGGCCCGTCTCTTGACATCCTCCACGGCGGATGGTGTTTAGCCCCCATGAACACCGTTATCAGCCCATCCCATCTCTGGTGGCGCACCTCTTAAAGAGGTGGCCGGTGCGATTTCATTTTTTAATCGTCGAAGGTCGCCATCGCAGTGCGACGGTCCCTTCGTTTGTCCTGTGTGGCGCTCCCTCCCGAAGTTTCGTAAGAGGATCACATGAACAGGACAGCTTTCTCCCTGCCGGAGCACAGCGAATACCGGACCAGCGGCGGCCTCGCGATATCGCGAACCGTCGAGCAGTTCACCGGCGATGCCAAGCGGCTTGATGACCTGATCGAGTTGCTCGATCGCCGCCGCGGTGTGGTGTTGTCCTCCGGCACCACGGTGCCCGGTCGCTACGAGAGCTTTGACCTCGGCTTCTCCGATCCGCCGCTGGTGCTGGAAACGGTCGGCTCAGACTTTTCGCTCGCTGCACTGAACGCGCGCGGCGAGGTGCTGATCGCATTCCTCGGCGACGTACTGCGCGAACCCTGCGTGGTGATTTCGGAGCGAAGCGAGAGGCGACTGGCCGGCCATATCATCCGCGGCGCCGCACCGGTCGAGGAAGACCAGCGCACCCGCCGCGCCAGCGTGATGTCGCTGGTGCGCGATCTCGTCGCTGCCTTCACCGCCAATGACGATCCGCTGCTCGGCCTGTTCGGCGCCTTCGCCTACGATCTCGTGTTTCAGATCGAGGACCTCGTGCAGAAGCGCGCGGGGAGAGCGACCAGCGCGACATCGTGCTCTACGTGCCGGATCGCCTGCTGGCCTATGACCGCGCCACCGGCCGCGGCGTGGTGCTAAACTATGATTTTGCCTGGAAGGGAAGGTCCACCCAGGCCCTGCCGCGCGACACCGCCGAGAGCGCCTACGTCAAAACGCCCCGGCAGGGATTTGCCGATCATGCGCCCGGCGAATATCAGGCCACCGTCGAGGTCGCGCGCGCGGCGTTTGCGCGCGGCGATCTGTTCGAGGCGGTGCCGGGGCAGCTGTTCGCCGAGCGCTGCGAACGCTCGCCGGCGGAAGTGTTTCAGCGGCTCTGGTCGTATCAACCCGTCGCCCTATGGCGCGCTGATGGGTCTCGGCGAGGGCGAATTCCTCGTGTCGGCCTCGCCGGAAATGTTCGTGCGTTCCGATGGACGGCGGGTGGAAACGTGTCCGATCTCGGGCACGATTGCGCGCGGCGTCGACGCGATCGGCGACGCCGAGCAGATCCGGCAATTGTTGAATTCGGAAAAGGACGAATTCGAACTCAACATGTGCACCGACGTCGACCGCAACGACAAGGCGCGGGTCTGTGTGCCGGGAACGATTAAGGTTCTCGCGCGGCGGCAGATCGAGACCTATTCGAAACTGTTCCATACCGTCGACCATGTCGAGGGCATGCTGCGGCCGGGCTTCGATTCGCTCGATGCGTTCCTCACGCATGCCTGGGCGGTGACGGTGACCGGCGCGCCGAAATTGTGGGCGATGCAGTTCGTCGAAGACAATGAGCGTTCGTCGCGGCGCTGGTATGCCGGCGCGATCGGTGCTGTGAATTTCGACGGCAGCATCAATACCGGGCTCACCATTCGCACCATTCGCATGAAGGACGGCCTCGCCGAGGTGCGCGTCGGCGCCACCTGCCTGTTCGATTCAGATCCCGCCGCCGAAGATCGCGAATGCCAGGTCAAGGCGGCCGCGCTGTTCCAGGCGCTGCGCGGCGATGGGCCGAAGCCGCTGTCGGCGTTTGCGCCCGACGCCACCGGCTCGGGCAGAAAAGTGCTGCTGATCGATCACGACGACAGCTTCGTTCATATGCTGGCGGATTATTTCCGCCAGGTCGGCGCCAGCGTGACCGTGGTCCGGCACGTTCATGCCCAGGAGATGCTGAAGAAGAACTGGGATCTGCTTGTGCTGTCGCCGGGCCCGGGAAGGCCTGAGGATTTCGGAATTTCGAAGACCATCGGAACGGCGCTCGACAGGAAGCTGCCGATTTTCGGCGTCTGCCTCGGTGTGCAGGCGATCGGCGAATATTTCGGCGGCCAGCTCGGCCAGCTTACCCAGCCCGCGCACGGACGTCCGTCGCGGATTCAGGTACGCGGCGGGCGGCTGATGCAAAACTTGCCCAATGAGATCGTGATCGGTCGCTACCATTCGCTCTATGTCGAGCGCGACAGCGTGCCCGACGTTCTGGAGGTCACCGCGACCACCGAGGACGGCGTCGCGATGGCGATCGAACACAAGACCCTGCCTGTCGGCGGCGTTCAGTTTCACCCGGAGTCACTGATGTCGCTCGGCGGCGAGGTCGGGCTGCGTATCGTCGAGAACGCTTTTCGTCTGAATGGGGGATGAACTGATGCAACATTTTGCACACGTCATTCCGGGATGGTGCGTTAGCACCAGACCCGGAATCTCGAGATTCTCAGGTGCGCAATTGCGCACCATAGTTTGATGCTACGCATCGCCCCGGAATGACATTTGAAAGAGATACCGATGACATTCGATCACGATCTGAAGTCTACCGTCCGCACCATTCCGGACTATCCGAAAAAAGGCATCCTGTTCCGCGACATCACGACCCTGCTGGCGGATGCGCGCGCCTTTCGCCGTGCGGTCGATGAACTGGTGCAACCATGGGCGGGACTGAAGATCGACAAGGTCGCCGGCATCGAGGCGAGGGGATTCATCCTCGGCGGCGCGGTGGCGCATCAGGTGTCGGCCGGCTTCGTGCCGATCCGCAAGAAAGGCAAGCTGCCGCACACCACGGTACGGATCGCCTATTCGCTGGAATAAGGTCTCGATGAAATGGAAATGCATGCAGATGCGATCCAGCCCGGCGAACGCGTCATCCTGGTCGACGACCTAATTGCCACCGGTGGCACCGCGGAAGGCGCGGTGAAGCTGTTGCGCCAGATCGGCGCCAACGTGGTCGCGGCGTGCTTCATCATCGATCTGCCCGATCTCGGCGGCGCCGCCAAATTGCGCGCGATGGACGTGCCGGTGCGCACGCTGATGGCGTTCGAAGGGCACTGAGTTGGCAATATTACCCGGATAATATTGCGGCGCCCTGCAGGGCTCATGTTCGCTGCGGCAGCAAGCTCAGCTCGAGTTCCCGAAAGCTGGTGTAGTTCTTTCGTACCCACTGGTGCAGCTCGGTCGATGAGTCCCTCTCGTTGCGCAGATAATCGGTGAATGAGAAGGTCAGCCGGTCGATATAGGTCTTCAGGAAGGACGGCAGCGCCGATATCCGCAAAGTCCGTCCCGTTGCCATGGCCTGTGGGAGTTCGCCGCGCACCACGTGCTCGTTGTCGACCGTGATCAGCGTCTTCGCCGGGATCTGCTGCTGCAGCATCGGATAGCTGCGTGCGGAGACGCGGTCGGTATCGGCCACGAGGATGACCGGCGCGACGCTGCGCCGCGCGGCCTCCTTCAGGAATCCGATTTCATCGGTCATCTTGAAGAATTCGTCGAAGGCGTGAAAGCCGAGGTCGATCACCTTGGCTGTGCCGTCATTGACGATCAGGCGGTCCATCAACTGCATCTTGCCATAGGTGTCGCCGACGTCGGCCGTCTTGGTAATGCGCGGCAGATACTCGAGCAGGGACGGCTCTTTCAGATTGATGTCGAAGGAAGACACCGTGCCGTTTTTCAGCAGCAGGAATTCGCTCAAGAGCCGCGCGAGCAGCGTCTTGCCGACCATTGGACGGGGCGAGCAGATGATGTAGACGGGCGTGAGGCGCATCACGCGCTATATCAGGCGAAATTTTTCGCCTAATCCAGCCCCATCGCACCGGGGACACGACTATTTTTCGCCGCCGCGCCGAGTCGGTTTGCCGGCGCCGACGAGGTCGGTCAGCTTGATGCGGTCGAACTCGCTCCAGACATTGGCGAGCCAGTGCCGGACATAGCCGCGCAGCACGAAGGAATAGTTCGCGGCTTCGTCTTCCTTGCCCTTGTTGGCGACGAATTTGAGGAACGGCACCGAGGAAACCTCGACCTGCTCATAGGCCATTTCATTGAGCTTGGGGATCGTGAGGTCGACGGCGTCCTTGATGCGGTGGAAATAGGAATTGTAGGTGGGCTGGTCCCTCTGGAAGAACTGGGTGTCGTTGATGAAGTTCTTCACCAGGTAATATTGGCGCCCTGCATGAAATTCGCGGTTTCGGCGATTTCGTCGGGCGAGGCGATCGAGGGTCCCGGTATATGGAACACGGCGAAGGTGATCTGCCCCGCCTTCGCCGCATCGAGAAACCCAATGTCGCGCAGCAGGCCAGCGCCGGGGACAATAGTCCGGCCCGAACGTCGATCACCGTGACGGAGGGGCTGACCGCGTTCAGCGTATCGAAGATCTTCATCTGGTCCGAGGTCGTCGTCATGTCGGCGATCTCGGTGATGTCGGGGTGGAACCGTTTCAGGGTGCCCCGCGGGGATTCGGTATCGAACGCCCGGGTCGGCACGTTGTTGGCACTGAAATAATCCAGAAGCGTCCGCGGTACGTCGTCTTGCCGATCCCGCCCTTGTCCGCGCCCACCACAATCACGACTGGCTTTGCCATGGAATTCTTTGAACAGCATCTCCGACCGCGGGGAGCGGTCGACAGGTCCCCATACCCTGCTTTGGGCGCGAACATGGCAGAAACAAGGGATAATTCAATCCTTGGACCGCCGCCGTCGTTATTCATGCGGAATTCGTTAACCCCAGCCAGAGGCAGCTCAGCTATGCCGGCCCCAGGGGCCTTCGGAGGGGCCGGGACGCGTGCCGGGCTCAGTGGCGTCCTCCAGGGGCCATGCGGGATCGGGGGGCGAGAGCTGGTCGGGGGTCGTTTCCCTCTGATCGTCCGGCTCGTCCGCTGCATCGGATGGCAGGGCCAGCGGGCCAGGGTCGTGGCCTCCGCGAACTGCACCAGCGCTTTTACACGCCTGTCCACCGAGGGGTGGGTCGCGAACAGATCGGCAAATCCCTCGCGCGGGTTGTCGACGCAGAGTTCCATGACCGCCGAGGTTGCGCCGGGGAGCTCGCCGCGGTTCTCGATCTTGCGCAGCGCCGAGATCATGGCATCGGGATTCTTGGTCAGTTCGACCGAGCCGGCGTCGGCCAGCAATTCGCGCGACCGCGACAGCGCCAGCTTGGCGACCTGCGACAACAGCCAGGCCAGCAGGATCAGCGCCGCGATGATGATCGCGATGATCGCGCCGCCGCCACCCCTTGCTGTCGCGGTCGGATGATGAGGACGAGGAGGAAGAGGAAGACGAGGATGATGACCAGTCGCTGCCGGTGGAGTTCCACGACAGGTTAGTAAACGTGCGAAAGAACAGCTCGCCGAAGAAGCCGACCACGCCGGTGATGATGACCGCGATCACCATCAACTGAACATCGCCGTTGCGGATATGCGTGAGTTCGTGGCCGAGCACGGCCTCGATCTCCTGGTCGTTGAGCGCGGCCAGCAGCCCCGACGTGACTGTAATGGCGTATTGCCGCTGGTTGAGGCCGCTCGCGATAGCGTTCAGCGCCGGGCTGTCCATCACCTTCAGCTTCGGCATCGGGATGCCGCGCGAGATCAGAGATTTTTCCAGCAGATTATAGAGCCGCGGCTGCTGCTGCCGCGTCACGCTCTCGCCACCCGTTACGGCGTCGATCATGTTCTGGTGGAAGAAATAGGCAATCACGATCCAAAGCGCGGCGATGATTGTCGCGTAGGGGAAAGCCGCGATCAGATCGCGCGATGCGCGCATCAGGTAATAGTCGACCGATTCGCCGCTGTGGCTCAGCGCTTCGGCGACCAGCGCGCCGGCAAAGACCAGCACGTAGATCAGCAGAAACAGACCCGCGAGCATCAGCATCGAACGAAACTTGTTCGACGCGATATGCGTGTAGAGACCGTAGGCGGCCATGACGTGCTGCTCGGAGGGGCGTTGTCGGACCTTAGAACTTCACGGTCGGCACCACCTCGACTTCGGTGCGGCTGGCGCCGAGGGTCGAAGAATTCCTTGCGAGTGAGGCCGAACATGCCGGCAAACAACGCCGCCGGCAGTTGTTGGATGCCGGTGTTGTATTCCTGGACCGCGTTGTTGAAGAAGCGGCGGCTGGCCGCGATCTTGTTTTCGAGGTCGGACAGTTCGCTCGCAAGCTGCTGGAAATTGGCGTTGGCCTTGAGGTCCGGATAGGCCTCCGACAGCGCGATCAAGCGCCCGAGCGCGCCGCTCAACTGGTTCTCGGCGGCGGACACCTGCGCCGGTCCCTGCGCCGACATCGCGGAATTGCGGGCCTTGATCACATCGTCGAGCGTGCCGCGCTCATGCGAGGCATAGCCCTTCACGGTCTCGACCAGGTTCGGGATCAGATCGTGGCGCTGCTTGAGCTGCACGTCGATGTCGGCAAAGGCCTGGCTGACGCGCTGGCTCAGCGCGACGAGTCCGTTATACGCAGCGAAGGCAAACAGCACGATGATGGCGATGACGCCGAGAACGATCCAGCCGGTCGACATGGCGAACAACTCCTGTGGGACGAAGATAGCGGGAAACTAGACGAAAAACGTGGCGCGCGGCAGCCTGCCGCAACCTGGGGCATGGCTTTAGTCGGATGTAAGGCGGGATAAGTTCAATCGGCGAACACTCCGCCTTCATTCAGGGTGATGCAAAGCATCGAACTCCGATGTGCCATTGCACATCGGAGGATCTCGGATTCCCCGATGCGCAATTGCGCATCTGAGGTCTGGTCCCACGGACCATCCCGGAATGACGGGTCAACCCACCGCATCGCCCCACCGCCAGCGCCGGGCACCGGCAGAATCCGCCTTGGCGCGGCGGGGCACCTTTGTGAGGGCGAGGCCTGCTGGCGTGCAGAGTTTGGCCGTTACTTCGACCTTGGTGACGAGCGGTTGCGCCAGGACGCGTGAGGGCCGCCCTGCAACCGGCGCGCGCGTCAGCGCGACATAGGCGAATTTTTCGTCCTCGAACGGCAGCTCCGCGCCCTTGACCTGCTTGTGCGCGCGCGAGCGCTGCAGGCGTTGGGTGAAATGGCACCGGTTGGGCGCCTGAAGCGGGCATTTGCCGTCATGGGGGCATGGGGCGGCGACATGCGCGCCCCGGGTGATCATTCGATCTCTCAGCTCGATGATCCGCGCGCGTAGCCTGCGGGCGTACCGGGTTCGACCACAAGCAGCGTGTCGCGGGTCTTCTCCACATCAGCTCGGCCGGCGCGCGCCAGCTCGTGTCGCCGACTTCACCGATCATGTAACTCGCCATGACGAGATCGGCCGCGTCCGCTTTCGCCAACGCGGCGCGGGCCTCGCCGCGTTGATAGTCGATGCCGCGCAACCGCGTGCTGTCGCGCGCAAGGTCCAGCGCCAGCGTGCGCAAGGCATCGTTGGCGTCGAGCAGCGTGAAATCCCGCAGCGAGGGCAAAGGCTTCTGCGGCCGCCCAGGTCGCCGTCCCCGGCCCGGCGCCGATATCGAGCAGGGCGTTGGGTGCGAAGTCCGGCCTGATCTCGACGAGCGCATTAAGGCTGGCCGTGACCGCGGCATAGGTCGCGGGCATCCGCGCCAGCGCATAGGCCAGCGCATCGGCCTCCGAGCGGATGGCGCCGGGGCCGCCGCCGTCGCGATAGGTTTTTCGAGATCGATGCGGCGCGGCCAGCGGCGTCGCTGCGCGGAAAGCCCCGCAGCTTGCCGTCGAGCGCGGCTTTCAGTTCGGCGGGGAGGTCGGGCGAGGTCATCGTTTCCCCGTCATGCCCGCGAAGGCGGGCATCCAGTACAGAGGCGGTTGTGACGATCACGGACAGTGCGGCGTACTGGATCATCCGCCTCCGCGGATGATGACGTCAACCATTGTGGCGACGGAGCCGTGACGTTACGCCACGTTCTGGTCGAGGATCTTCACGGCGTCGTCGAGGCCGACCGGACCAGTTGCGACACGCCGCGTTCGGCCATGGTGACGCCGAACAGCCGGTTCATCCGCGCCATCGTGATCGGATTGTGCGTGATGATGATGAAGCGGGTTTCGGTCGACGACGTCATCTCGTGCAGCAGGTTGCAGAACCGCTCCACGTTGTGGTCGTCGAGCGGCGCGTCGACTTCGTCCAGCACGCAGATTGGGGACGGGTTGGTGAGGAACACCGCGAAGATCAGCGCCAGCGCGGTCAGCGCCTGCTCGCCACCTGACAGCAGCGACAGCGTCTGCGGCTTCTTGCCGGGCGGCTTGGCGATGATTTCCAGACCGGCTTCCAGCGGATCGTCGCTTTCGATCAAATGGAGCGCCGCTTCGCCGCCGCCGAACAATTCGGTGAATAGCCGCTTGAAGTGCTCGTTGACGGTCTCGAACGAGGTCAACAGCCGCTCGCGCGCTTCGCGGTTGAGGCTCTGGATGCCCTGACGCAGCCGCTTGATGGCTTCGACGAGGTCGTCGCGTTCGGTGGTGAGCGCGGTGTGCTGGGTTTCCACCTCGCGCAGCTCTTCCTCGGCGCGCAGATTGACGGCGCCCAGCCGCTCGCGGTCGCGGCGCAGCTTTTCGAGGTTTTCCTCGATTTCGTTGAGCGGCGGCAATTCCGCGCCGGGCTCGATCTCGGCCAGCGCCGCCACGGCGTGGGGCTCGACTTCGAGCATGTCGTGGATTTCGCGCTCGATGTCGGAAAGCCGGCGCTTGGTGCCCTCCATGCGTTCTTCGGCGCGGGCGCAGGCCTCGCGGGCAGAGGAAGCGCTTCGAGCGATGCCTTGGCTTCGCGTCGGTTTGCGCCATCACGCTCTCGGCAGCTGCGAGAGCGTCGGCGGCAACGCGGCGGGCGCTTTCGGCGGACTCGATTTCGTTGATCAGCGCGCGGCGCTTTTCGGCAAACAGCGCCGGCGCATTTTCAAGGTCGGCCCGCTCGGCGGTCACTTCCGTGATGCGGGCCTCGACGGTGGCGACCTGCGAGGCGGAGCTCTGCTTGCGGTTTTTGCCATTCGGTGCGCTCGGCCAGGATCGCCTGCACGCGGCGGTCGGCGAGTTCGGCCTCTCGCGCCAGCGCCTGCGCTTCGGCACGCACTTGCGCTGCGAACCGGCGATGGCCCTCGATGTCGGTGCGAACCGCCGTGAGCCGGGTTTCGGTGTCGAGCGTCGGCGGCAGTTCGGCCAGTGCGGCCGTCGCGCTCTCGTGCGCGGCTTCGGTCTCGCTGCGATCGGCGGCGAGACGCGTGTGGGCTTCGGTCAGCGCCGATTTGCGCGCGGCGTGGCGGTTGATCTCGCGCTCGGTCGTGGCATGGCGCTCGCGCGCGGTATCGGCCTCGCGCTGCGCGGCACGCCAGGCTTCGCGGGCGGCGGACTCCGCGGCCGACGCGGCCTTGAGTTCAGCCTCGGCATCTTCCAATGCCTGCCGCTTGGCGGTGGCGTCGGCGCGGGCCTGCTCCAGCTCGTGTTCGATATCGACAAGTCGCGCCCGTTCGGCGAGGCGCCGTGCAGCGCCGGTCGGGGCGTGGGCGGCTGCGACAAAGCCGTCGGCGCCAGACGTCGCCTTCCAGCGACACCAGCCGCTGGCCGGTCTTCAACTGCGAAACCAGTTCTCCGCCGCGATCCTTGGGCACGACGCCGATCTGCGCCAGGCGCGCGCGCCAGTTCGGTCGGCGCCTCGACATGGGCGGCAAGGGCCTCGATGCCCTCGGGCAGCGCCGGATCGTCGAAACGCGCACCGGCATTGGTCCAGCGCAGCGGCGCAGAGGATCGACGGGCGCGTCGAGGTCATCGCCAAGGACTGCGCCAGCGCCTTCTCATAGCCCTTGGTGACGGTGACGCCGTCGATGATCGGCGGCCACAGGTTCTTGGTTTCGCCGTTGACGAGTTTTGAAATGGTGCGCGCTTCGGTCTCGAGCCGCTGCACGCTCTTTCGGCTTCCACAAGGGGCACGCGGGAGGCTTCGAGCTTTTGCCGCGCGGCGGCGTGGCCGGTCTCGCTGGCTTGCGCCGCGGCTTCCGGATGCGGCGAGGGTTTCCTGCGCGGTCTCCATGGCGCCGGCAAGCGCGTCGATGTCGCCGAGATTGCCGGTTTCCTGCGCGAGTTTCTCCTCGTCGGCCTGGACGCTGGCGATTTCCTGATCGAGCCGCGCCAGCCGGTCGCGATGGGTGCGCACGCCCGCCTCGAGCTGATTGCGCTTGGCGGTGAGGTCGGCGAGTGCCGTGGTCAGCTCGCCGAACCTGCGCTCGGCGGTGGAAAGCGTCGCTTCCGCTTCCGACGCGTTCATCGACGCCGGAGCGCTTTTCGACGCGCGTCTTGATCTCTTCCTTCAGCTCGGCATCTTCGGTGTCGAGCCGCTGCGCGATCTCGGCGTCGGAGGTCTGCTGCTGTTCGCGCGCGATGTCGGCGGCGAACTGCGTCAGCCGCCGGTCGAGCTCGGCGACGCGCTCCTTGGCGCGCTCTTCCTCGCGATCGAGCAGTTCGCGCGCATTGGTGAGGCGCTGCAGTCCCGCCGCGGCGCGGGCTTCGCCCTCGCGCAGCGCCGGCAGTTCGGAGGCGCGGATCGCCTGGATGCGCGCGGCCTCGGCCTGCTCGCGGGTGCGCTCGGCCATTTCGCGAACGTTGATGTCATGGGTATGTCCGGCTTCCGCGACGTCGGCGTTCGCCTCCAGCCAGCGCAGATGGAACAGCGTGGCCTCGGCCTTGCGCACCTTGGCGGCGACTTCGCGGAAGCGGATGGCCTGGCGCGCCTGCTTCTTCAGGCCGTCGATCTGGCCTGCGAGTTGGCCGATGACGTCCTCGACGCGGGTGAGGTTGGTCTCGGCCGCCTTCAGCCGCACAACTCGGCTTCGTGGCGGCGGGCATGAAGTCCGGCGACGCCGGCGGCATCTTCCAGTACGCGGCGGCGCTGTTCGGGCTTGGCCTGAATGATCTCGCCGATCTTGCCCTGGTGAACCAGCGCCGGCGAACGGGCGCCGGTGGCGGCGTCGGCAAACAGGATCTGCACGTCGCGGGCGCGCACGTCGCGGCCGTTGATGCGATAGACCGAGCCTGCTTCGCGCTCGATGCGGCGGGAGATTTCCAGAAACTGACTGTCATTGACGGCAGCCGGCGCCGTGCGATCGGCGTTGTCGATCGTCATGCCAACTTCGGCGTGGTTGCGCGCCGGACGGTTGCCGGAACCGGCGAAGATCACCGCGTCCATATCGGCAGCGCGCAGCGGTTTGTGCGAGGTCTCGCCCATCGCCCAGCGCAACGCCTCGACCAGGTTGGATTTACCGCAGCCGTTCGGTCCGACGACCCCGGTGAGGCCGGGTTCGATCATGAAATCAGTGGGTTCAACGAACGACTTGAAACCGTGGAGGCGAAGGCGCGTGAGTTTCATGAACACAAATCTCTGTTGGCCGGGCGCAGATCTCCCTGCCGTGACAATACCATAGAAGGCAATGTCGGTGTGTGGGCGAAAAGCCTGTTGCGGCTGTTATGCCAGCGACAATGGCGAGACCGGGGCCGAAGGGCAACGGCTCCGAGGGGCTTTTCCCAAGGCTTTTTGAGGCGCTTTTGTCCAGTCTTTTGCTGGACTTATGGCCGCATGTGAAATCCAGCGGAAGCGAATCAGCTCTTCAGTATCGCATTGATGCGCTTTGAGGAACTCCTCAAAGCTCTGCTCGCCTTTGATCATCTCGCCGTTGATGAAGAAGGTCGGCGTCGACGTCACCTTCAGGACCTCGGAGGCGAACTTCCTGGTCTCGGCCGCGATCTTGTCGAGCAGCGCCTGATCTTTCAGGCAGTCTTCGACCTGCGTTTGGGTGAGGCCGGCCTGCTTGCCGATCCGGATCAGCGTCTCCGTGGTATTCTTCGCCACCCAGTCGTTCTGCTGCCTGAACAGGAGGTCGATGACGGCGAAATATTTCCGGGGCGTCGTCCTTGGCGATGCAGCGCGCCAACATCGATCCCGCAGCTGCCTTGATGTCGAGCGGAATTCCCGGAATACGTAACGGATCTTGCCGCTGTCGATGAATTCCGACTTGATCTTCGGGAATACCTGTTCGGCAAAAGCCGCGCAGTGCGGGCAAGTCATCGAGGCGGTGTATTCGGTGATGGTTACGGAGGCGTTGGCGGGGCCAAGCGCCATGTCCGGCAGCGATTGCGGCTTGGCGACGTCGGCAGCGCCTTGCGCCGGCATCCCGTGATCAGCCGCAGCGGCGAGAAGCCGGCGAGGGCGGTGAGCCCGGTCAGCGACAGGGCGGCGGTGAAAGCGCGGCGCGTGATCATCGAAGTCTGCTCCCGAACGGCGCGTTCACGCCAGAAAGTGCGAAAGAAGCCCTCGCTAGCTTGAAACGATAATTGTGGCAATGGCGGGTTGCACCGGGCAAGCCGCGTCGTAGGGCTGCAATTTCGCTAGGTCGAGGCGCCGAGCCGCGCCAGCGCGCGCGCGTTCCTCATCTTCTATCGAGGAGAGGTTTCGGCGACCTTGGCCACCGCTTTTTGGATCCGGTGCGCTGGCGGGCGCGGGGCTATTCCGGCGCGAGCAGGGCCTGCCGCAGCGCCAGCCGGCCGACCGCGCTCCAGCCGAAGAAGCGGTTGACCCGTTGCAGGATCACGTCGGAGGAATGCTGGATCTCCAGCGCCATCGGACCTTCCACCCGCAATACCAGCGTGGCTGGTTCCTGCGGCTGTCCCTCCACCGGCCGCGGCCATTGCATCTTCAACGGCTCGGAGGTGGGCGGCGATTTCGGGTCCCGCAATGTCAGACCAACGCGTGACGAGTTCGCGCGCGGCAAATCCCTGCTTGGCATAGGCGTCCGAAAACACGTCGCTGAGCAGGACGGAAAGCGGTTTCGCCGAGATCGGGCCGGGTTTTGCCATAGGGCTCTATAACACTTCGCGAGGCGAAGGCGGAACCTTCTCATAGCCGTCCGAAGGACGTCGCCACCATTCGCCTAAGCCCGGGCATCCACGTCTTGGCTTGGCACGAGAAGAAAAGACGTGGATGCCCCGGGACAAGCCCGGGCATGACGTGGAGAGATTGGCATCACCACACTAGAGTGCGCCTATGAGTCCTGCGGCCATCAAAATCAAACGACGAGAACAACTTGTCGCTGTAGCCGATCGTCCTGCGCTGCTGCTCGGCTGGTATGACCGCCATCGCCGCCGGTTGCCGTGGCGGCCGCCGGCCGGCGAGCGCGCCGATCCGTACCGGGTCTGGCTGTCTGAAATCATGCTGCAGCAGACCGGCGTCAAAACGGTCGGACCGTATTTCGAAAAATTTTTGGCGCGCTGGCCGGATGTCGAGGCGCTGGGCCGCGCCTCGACGACGTGCTGCGGATGTGGGCCGGGCTCGGCTACTATTCGCGTGCGCGCAATCTGCACGCGTGCGCGGTCGCCGTGTTGCGCGATCATGGCGGAGTGTTTCCCGGCACCGAGGAAGGCCTGCGCAAATTGCCGGGGATCGGGCCCTACACGGCGGCGGCGATCGGAGCGATCGCCTTCGACATCAGGACCATGCCGGTCGACGGCAATATCGAGCGCGTGGTGTCGCGGCTCTATGCGGTCGAAGAGCCGCTGCCTCGAGCAAAGCCGCTTGTTGGCGAATTGGCGGCGACATTGCTCGGACCGTCCCGCGCCGGCGACGAAGTCTCGCGCCGGCGATAGCGCGCAGGCGCTGATGGATCTCGGCTCCTCGATCTGCACGCCGAAGAAGCCGGCTTGCGCGCTGTGCCCGCTGAACGATGATTGCGTAGCCCGCGCGCGCGGCGATCAGGAGACGTTCCGCGCAAGGCGCCAAAGAAGGCGGGGACGCTTCGCCGCGGCGCCGCCTTCATCGTCACGCGCGGTGATGAACTCCTGGTTCGTACGCGGGCGGACAAAGGCCTGCTCGGCGGCATGACGGAAGTACCGGGCTCGGACTGGCTCGCCGGACAGGACGACAAGGTCGCACTCAAGCAGGCGCCTGCGCTCAAGGGCGTGGCGCGCTGGCACCGCAAGGCGGGCGTCGTCACCCACGTCTTCACGCATTTTCCGCTTGAGCTTGTCGTGTACACCGCTGATGCCGCCGCGCGCACGCGCGCCGGAGGGCATGCGCTGGGTGCCGATCGCAACGCTGGCCGATGAGGCGCTGCCCAACGTGATGCGCAAGGCGATCGCGCACGGACTGGACCTCTAGGCGCGACACGCCAGGCTGCTGACACCATGCTGGCAGCAGGCCTGCGCTAGACAGGGAGCCTTACGGAGGTTCCCATGGTCAGCACCGCCCTCGATGATCTCACCGCCCCGCCGTCTTCGAAACTGCTCGGCTGGCATCTTCTCGACGCGCGGCCGAAGGACGGCTGGATCCGGATCGGTTTCGACGGCAAACGGGATTTCTGCAATCCGGCCGGCTTCGTTCAAGGCGGCATTCTCTCGGCGATGCTCGACGACACCATGGGGCCGGCGGTGTTCGCCATGACGGACGGAAAACTCTATACGGCCACTATCACGATGACGGTGAATTTTCTGGCGCCAGCCAAGCCGGGGAAGATTGTCGGCGAAGCCAATGTAGCTCAACTCGGGAAGACGGTCGCGTTCGTGGAGGGACGGTTGATGGCCGCGGATGGCACCGTGCTGGCCACCGCCACGACCAGCGCGCGGCTGGTCGAGACCGCGCAGGCCATTCGAGCGTGACGCACCGGGCGAAGCGCGCTGCTTACCGGCTGGTCAGATCGTTCGGCATGATTTGCGGTAGTGGCTCCGGCCCGATCGATATCTGACCAGTGAATGGCCGGTCATGGGCGGCGATCAGCAGTACCGAGGCGGCAACGCCCGTCGCGAACAGCCCCAACGCAATTGCTGATGCCAGCCGATTGTCGCAGTGAACAACCGCGATCACCAGCAGTTCGCTTATCGCTTGCAGATAAAGGCACCACCACTTGACCGGATTCACCTCGGCCTGGCTGACAATGATCCGTTGTCTGCGCGCATCCAGCGCGGACTGGAGCGCGGAAACTATTTCGCGCTGCGCCGTCTGCTGGCCCTCTCCCTGCGGCGCGATCGCCACGACGAGTTGCAAGGCCTCGACGAGTGCGGGCGGAGCGGCCCGCAACGAGGCGGTCTGGCGCGCCATCATCGGCCATTCCACCGTTGCGGAGTGCTCGACATAATCGCGAACGAGGCTGCGCAACTTGGCCTCCTTCTCCGCAGGCAAGCCGGCGGCGAGAAGCACCACACTTCTCAGCGCGCTTGCCTCGCGGCTTACCGCCGCGCCGGCGCGATCACTGTCGTTCCAGACCTGCGCTGCGGTAAATGCCACGAACAGGCCGAATATGATGCCAAGCACCGGCAGCATGCCGGGGAGACGGCCTTGAATCGACTTTGCCCGCTCCCCCGTTGCGAGCACGGTAACGGACATGAAAACGGCGATGGCGAGCAGATAGGTGAAGCCGAAGATGACCAGCGCCATCGCCGACACCGGCAGATTGTGCACCCAGTCGCTCATCGCGGTAGCCCCCTGTGTCGTGGTTTCTAGCCCGAACCGGCCTGCGCCGCTTCGATGGGGCACGATCGGCGGTTTGGCGTTGAGGCCTTCGACCTGGAAGCCGGCGACGCGCTTGTAGTTCGCCGCGATGTCTTCCAGTTCCTTCAGCGACAAAACGTCGGTGACGACCTTGTAGCCATTGGGCGCTCGCTCTTCGACCATCTGCATGACCTGCTCGGGCCCGTTGCGGCGGTTGAGCATCACGAGGTCGGTGGTCGCCGGCCGGCGCTCGGCTTCATAGGCAACGAGCGCGGCGTTGGTCGCGCCGTGCGCCAGGATCTCGCGGGTGATAACGCGGGCATCGAGGATCGCCTGCGACGCGCCGTTGGAGCCGATCGGGTACATCGGGTGCGCGGCGTCGCCCATCAGCGTGACGCGGCAAATGTCCATTGCGCAACGGGATCGCGATCGACGAGGGGATATTCGTAGGCGTGCGGGCAGTTCTGGATCAGGCCGGGCACGTCGAGCCAGTCGAATTTCCAGTCCTTGAACCAGGGCAGAAACTCTTCGAGCCTTGCGGTGCGGTTATAATCCTCGCGCCGCCACTGATAGGTCGGCGGCATGTGCCGCTCGGCCACCCAGTTGATTTTGAACCTGCCCGCGCGCTCTGCCTCCTTCGAAATCGGATAGCAGACGAATTTCAGGATTTCTGAAGCCGGCCATGATCATGGTGCGGCCGGACAGGAAGGCGTCGCTGTCGGTGATGCCGCGCCACAGGATGCGCCCATTCCAGATCGGCGGCCCTTCGTCGGGATAGAGTTTTTCGCGAACAGCCGAGTGGATGCCGTCGGCAGCGATCAGCAGCGCGCCTTCATGATGGCCTTTCGATTTGCCAGTCGCCCTATCGATAAATTCGGCGCGCACGCCGTTGTCGGTTTCGCTCCAGCCGGAGAGATGGTGGCTGGTCAGAATGTTCTCTTGCCCCAGCCGTTCGATCGCGGTGTCGAGCAGGATCTGCTGCAGCGTGCCGCGATGGATCGAGAATTGCGGCCATTTGTAACCGGCCTCGATGCCGCGCGGCTCGCTCCAGATCGGCTTGCCGTGCTTGGAGAAATACGCGAGTTCCTTGGTGCGAACCGCGGCCGTGTCGAGGGCGTCATGCAGGCCGAGTTCGATCAGCTCGCGCACCGCATGCGGCAGCACGTTGATGCCTACGCCGAGCGGCCGCAGTTCGGGCACGCTTTCGAACACCTTGGCCGGAATGCCAATCTGGTGCAGGCTGAGCGCCAGCGTCAGCCCCGCCGATGCCGCCACCGGCGATGAGTACGGTCATGTTACGCCCCTGTTACTCCTCGGCGTCATGGCATGAGAGGCGGCAGGGGGCAACTGCGGAGGTTGCCGGTGGATAGGTTCCTGGCGGCGCCGGACGATTCAATCGAGCGGTGGGGGAGCACCGAAGAAGCCGATGATCTTGACCAGCCGGCCGTCGGGGCCGATCTCGCCAAAATCGATCGACGTGTCGCCGCAGGTCCCGTCCGCGCGCACCAGGCGCCAGAGAAAGCGCACCACATTGTGATGCACATCGATGCCGCTCATGAACTCAAGCCGTGCGCCGGGCCGCCCGGCCTGAACCGTGGCGATGTGGCGGGAGAGGGCTTCACGCCCGGCCAGGGCGAAACTTTCGGATCGACATAGACGCCGCCGTCGCTCCAGCATTGCTCAAGCAGCGCGTGTCTGCCCGAAGCCGCCGGCTCGTTCCACGCCGCCATATACCGCATCACTGCGTTCGCGATTGCGTTGCCGTCCATGAATGCTCCTCGCCGATCCCGGTCTCGCCACACGATCGAGGTGCTGATCGCACGTGCTGACGGCGCAACTCTTGCAGAGAATTGTCAGATCGTCACTTACATCCGAGGTAATTGCCCTTCTGACGTGATGGTCTAGATTGCCTCGTATGGATGCGCCAAACCAGAATTCGCAGGTTATCCCGGCCGGCCATTTCAGCCGCTTGCTGAAGCATTGGCGAAACGTGCGCCGCCTAACGCAGATCGAACTGGCCGCAGATGCCAATGTGTCCGCCAGGCATCTTTGCTTCCTGGAAACCGGCCGCTCGCAACCGAGCCGCGAGATGGTGCAGTTGCTCGGAAGCGCGCTCGATCTGCCGCTCGAGGAAAGGAATGCCCTGCATGTTGCGGCCGGCTTCGTGCCGCCCTACGGCGACAAAGGGATTGGCGGCTGACAATTTGCAGCCCGTGCGGCAGGCGCTGGATTTCATGCTTCGGCAGCAGGAGCCGTATCCGGGAATTGTCATCGACGGCCGCTGGGACGTTCGCATGCGCAACCAGGGGTCGGCGCGCCTGCTGAAAACGTTTCGCGATTCATACGAGATGGAATCCGGGCTCGCGGACAATGCAATGCACGTCGTTTTCCATCCCAGGGGGCTGCGGCAGTTCATGCTGAACTGGGATGAGTTCGCCGGCCAGATGATCCAGATCCTTCACCGCGACGTCGCGCAAGGCAGCCGGGCTGCAGCGCAACTGCTCGATGAAATCATGACCTATCCGGACTGTCGGCCGAGTGGAGACTTCCCCGTCATTCGTCGGCGTCCTCTCCCGTGATGACGATGCAACTCGCCAAGGGCGACTTTCGGCTGGCCTTCTTCTCCACCTTTACGACGCTGGCGATGCCGACGGACGCAGCGCTGCAACAGCGATCAAGATCGAATGCTTCTTTCCGGCGGACGACGCGACCGCCGAGAAGGCGCGACAACTCGCACTTTCAAAAACCTCAGGAGATGGAAATGCAACTTGCCCTGCGTGATCATCAATCGACCGTGCCGATGAACGAATTGCGCGCGTTGAACGCCCGCTTCATCCATAATTTCGTGACCAACGACGTGCCATCGCACGACGCCATACTTCATCCCGGCTTCATCACCATCCTGCCCACGGGCCAGCGCTGGGATCGTGCCACCTATTTAAATATTGGGCAACCGCCTTCGATCCGGAAGGTCATTGTCTACTGGGACGTCCGCGATGAACTCATTACCGTCATCGGCGACGTTGCGCTGGTGCGCTCGACCAACAAGTACACGCGCCGCCGTGATGGAAATGAGGTGACCGGCATGACCGCGTACACCGATACATATCTGTTCGAGGACGGCGCATGGAAGTGCATCCAGGCCCAACTGACCCCGGTGGCTCCCGAGCATTATCCCGCCGATGACACGATCGTCATGTGTACATCGAGGAAAGCTCAGGCGCGCGCGAACTGAACCGCGAAATCGGTTGATCGCCGGCGACGGATGGACGGCAAGGGGATACGAAGTTAACCTCCGGTTGGTAACCGTGAGGATCAACATGTTCAAACTCTATTACGCCCCCGGAACCTGCGCGCTGGCTTCGCATATTGCTGGAAGAGGCCGGCGCCTCGTACGCGGCGGAACGGGTCGACTTCAAGAGCAGCCAGCAGACCAGCCCGCAATATCTGGCGATCAATCCGAAAGGGGCGGGTGCCGGCGCTGGTGGCGGACCGCGGCATCCTGACCGAGACGCCGGCGATCCTCGCCTTCATTGCGCAGAGTTTTCCGCAGGCGAAGCTGATGCCCGATGATCCCTTCGCGTTCGCGCAAGCGCAGGCCTTCAACAGCTATCTCTGTTCCTCGGTGCATGTGGCGCATGCCCACAAGCGACGCGGCTATCGCTAGGCGGTCGAGTCTTCGTTCGCCGACATGAAACGCAAGGTGCCTGAAACCATGGCCGCGAGCTTTGCCCTCATCGAGCGCAGCATGCCGGACGGGCCGTGGGTGATGGGCGAGCGGTACACGATCTGCGACCCCTATCTGTTTACGATCGGGCTTTGGCTTGAGGACGACGGCGTCGATCTTGCGACCCTGCCGAAGGTGGCGGCTCACCGCAAGCGGATGTCGGAACGGCCGGCCGTGCAGAAGGTGCTGGCTGAAGAAAAAGGCCTGAACTCGGCTCGTAGGGTGGGCAAAGGCGCTCTTGCGCCGTGCCCACCGTTCAATCCGCGTCGATATTTGGAAAGGTGGGCACGCCTTTGCTCCACCCTACGCAGCCTTTCGGCTTTCCACGCTCCATCTCGCGGCCGATACCAAGCATAGATGTTACGCCAGATCGACCCGGGGTCCATCTGGGCGCGGGTCGGATAGAACATGAACTGCTCGTCGATTCCGGGATCGAGCGGCGGCGTGATTGTTGCGAGCGACAATTGCCTCGACAGCGCGGCAATCAGGCGGCGCGGCACGAAGGCGACGAGATCGGTGCGCGCGGTAACGTGCAGCGCCTCGATATAGCCAGGCACCACCAGCGCGATCCGCCGTTCGATGCCTTTGTGCGCAACCAGCCGTCGATCAGGTCCTCGCTCTGGCCGCGGATCACGACGGCGACATGCCGGGCGTCGAGAAATGTATCGATCCGCTTCAGTCGCGCGCCGGCGGGGTGACCGCGCCGAACGGCGAGGGCGTCGCTGTCGATATAGAGTCGTTGCCGGTGAAAGCCGGTGAAGGCATTGCCGATGGAGATCACCAGATCGATCGTGCGGGCGAATTCCGCCGTGAAGATCGCCGGTCCCCGCCACGGCACCACATCGATCCGGACGTTGGCGCCACCCTTGTGATCTTCTCCATCAGCGGCGGCATCAAGAAGCTCGAACGGCCAGATCAGGCATCATCAGGCGAAATTGCCGTTCGCTTCTGGCCGCGTCGAATTCGTCGGGAATGAACAGCGCGCGCACCTGATCGAGTGCCTGCGCCAAGGGAGCGCGCGCGCCTGCGCCCGCGGCGTCCAGCTCCATCCGCGCGCCGGTTCGCACCAATAGAGGGTCGCCGACCAGGTCGCGCAGGCGCTGGCGGGCGTGGCTCTCGGCTGGATACGGCAGCCCGATCCGCATCGCGGCGCGGCAGCATTGCTTCCCTGAGCAGGGCGTCGAGCGCGACCAGTAGATTGGTCAGCGAGAATTCAAATTCATGGAATGAATATATATCTATTCATTATCGATTGGAAGAATGGCGTGTGCGCGCGATGATCTGCAGCACAGATCAAAAGGAAGCCGCCATGAGCGCAGCAGCGAACAAGAAACTTGTGCAGCAGGTCTACACGGATTCCGCCAACCGCGGCGGGACCACCTTCGTCGATAGCCTCGCCGACGATGCCGCCTGGATCGTGACCGGCCAGTATTCCTGGTCGCACGAGTTCAAAGGGCGTGCCGCCATCCAGAACGGCCTGATGGGTCATTTCCCCCGCTCGTTCTTTGCCGATGCGGCCGCGCATGGCGTTCAACTTCATCGCGGAGGTGATTATGTCGTCGTCGAAGCCCGCGACAATGTCGCAAAAGGCTGGCCTACGCTACGACAATCAGTATTGCATGGTCTGGCGCATCGAGGACGGCAAGATCAAGGAGATCGAGGAGTACTGCGATTCCGCGCTAGTCGAGCGGGTGCTCGGGCCAGTTCCGGAAGAGCGAAAGCTCGGCGCCGCGGTTTGAGCCATTGAACAGCGATTGCGCGGAGAATCGTCCGCATCGGCTTGGGCGGCGAAATCCGGGATGCGCGGTCACCAGGCGCGCGCTCGCGCTCGTCGGTGTCTGGCGGAAGCGCAGTCCGCACACGGCGTCAACTGGCCGCGATGAGCGGGCGCGAGTTACTATCGGCACCTGCTGGGCGGAAGTTGCCAATGAGGTGGCCAAGCCGTTCTGGCAAGGGGGAAGACTGAAAATGAGAACGGCGCCCTTGCGGGCCGCCGTTCTGCCGGATTGAGCCTGATCAGGCGGCCTTGACCGCGAGATGCTTGAACATGTTGCTGCGGGCCTCTGCACGTCGATCCATCTCCGCCTTGAACTTGAAATTGTCCTTCAGCGCGATCGCCTTTGCCGCCGCGGGACGTGCCGGATCTCGTCGAAGCCAGCCATGACGTTGGGATATTTCGCAACCCGCGTCCTCGGCGCGGAACGAAGGCGATCATGCGGGCCCAGCCCCAGACGTCCATATCGACGATGGTGTAGGTGTCGCCGACCATGTAGCGGCGGTTGGCGAGATGGTCGTTGAGAAATGCCGAAATGCCGCTGCGCCCTCGAACTGGTAGCGGTTATGGGCGTAGTCGATCTTTTCCGGCGCGAAGTGCTTGAAGTGCACGGCCTGGCCGGAATACGGGCCTAACCCGGTGGCACTGGGAACACCAGCCAGGACAGCAATTCGGCGCGGTTGGCCGGGGTAGATTTGCAGGCACGAACTTGCCGGTCTTTTCCGCGAGGTAGAGCAGGATGGCGTTGCGTGTAGAACACCTTGACGCCAAGTCGTCGTCGATGGCCGGCACCTTGGCGTTCCGGATTGATGGCGAGATATTCCGGCTTGAACTGGTCACCTTTGCGGGTGTCGACGGCGACCGGCTGGATAGGCTATGCCGGCTTCTTCGAGGAAGAGGGCGACTTTGGTTGGGTTGGGTGATCCGTTGTGAAGTGGAAAATTTGAGCATTCAAAAAGTCTCCCTCGCTCTCGTTGGGCGACAGTAAAAACCGGGCGCGGCGAGGCCGCGGGCAGGCATCCATGCGCAAACTTTGGCAGGAAACGCAACCGACGAGCTTTGTGAGAGGCTAAGCGCCGAGGCGCCGCGATGCCGTCGTAAACAGCGCAATATTAAGTGCGAACGAGGCCGTCCGGGGATGCGGATCAGCCGTAGCAGAAGACGCCGTAGAGCCCCGCGACGGCAAGCCCTGCGCCCGCGACGATCATGGTGACGGCAAAACGAATCTCCGATCGCAGATTTGTCCGCTGGATCGCGCGTTCGGTACCGCGCGTATAGCCGTGAACGATGATCTGCTCGCTGTAGGCGCTATTGGACTCCAGCACATCGGTCAGGCCGACGGAGACAATGAGAATGCCGAGGATAACCAATCCGGCGGGACCCATCAGGCTCAACAGCAGCATCGGAAACGCGCCGAGCAGGAAGATCGGCAGCAGCGGCAGCACAATAAAGGACTCGGATCCCTCGGGTGCGCATCGAGCAATCTCATATGGGATAATTAATATCGCGGAGCATACGCGAAAATGAGAACCAAAGCGCAAAAACCGCCTGCGCGCCTGGCACGGCTGCCATGCCGATTGATCGCGGAGGCTGTGCAGGGTGCGGGCAGAGGCGCATTTCGCGCCATGGCCGCCGATGGACCTGGGCGGTCGTGTGCACGCTGAAGTGCGTTGCCAGGCTTGCAGCGGCGTCGGTTGAACGAAAAAGAGTTACCCCGGCCGCCATTCCGGAGCGGATTTCGGCGCGCAACTCGTCGATCAGCCTGAGGCCGTTCTTGGTCTCGACGTGCCAGAAGGTCCAGCCATTGCAGGCGCCGGAGCCCTGTGCCACCGCACCGATGCGATGGATCGAGCCGACCTTGTCGCCGAGCATGATGGCGCCGTCGGCCCGGACCAGCGCGCCGTGGCGCTTCTTGGAATCGACCAGCTTGGTGCCGGGCGGAATCATGCCGCGTTCGATCAGTTCGAGAACGCCACGCGCGGGGCATCGCGCGCGGTCATGAACGGCGCCAGGGTTGCTTCCGGCAGCGGTTCGACCGCAGCGATGCGCGCTTCGGCCGCTTTCGCGTAGATCTGGTCGCGTTCGAAGCCGATGTAGCGGCGGCCGAGACGTTTTGCCACGGCGCCGGTGGTGCCGGTGCCGTTGAAGGGATCGATCACGAGGTCGCCGGGCTTCGACGACGACAGCAGCGCGCGCCAGCAGGCCCTCGGGCTTCTGGGTCGGGTGCACTTTGCCATCGGCGCCTTTGAGGCGCTCTTCGCCGGTGCAAAGCGGGATCAGCCAGTCGGAACGCGCCTGCACGTCCTCGTTGGCGGCCTTCAGCGCTTCGTAGTTGAAGAACGTATAGCCTTTGGCTTTCTCGTCGCGCGCCGCCCAGATCATGGTCTCATGGGCATTGGTGAAGCGGCGGCCGCGGAAATTCGGCATCGGATTGGTCTTGCGCCAGACGATATCGTTGAGGACCCAGAAGCCGAGGTCCTGCATGATCGAGCCGACGCGGAAAATGTTGTGATAGGAGCCGATCACCCACAGCGTCGCCGACGGTTTCATGACCCGGCGGCAGGCGAGCAGCCAGGCGCGGGTGAAGTCGTCATAGTCGGCGAACGATGAAAACTTGTCCCAGTCGTTATTGACGGCATCGACATGGGATTCGTCGGGGCGCTTCAGATCGCCCTTGAGCTGCAGATTATACGGGGGTCTGCGAACACCAGGTCGACCGAACCGGCCGGAAGCTTCGACATCTCGGCGACGCAATCGCCGACGACGATACGAGCGCTGGAATCGGACTCAAATTTGGTGCGGGGCGCCCTTACAGACGCCCCGCGACGCGACACAACCATGACTCAACTACTCTGACTCAGGCGACGCTGTCGGCGACGCGGGACTAAACAACCGACTGGCGATACATTGACCGGGCAAAGTAAAAATCGACTTAACCAAGGTTGTCAGGAGCAGAGATTGCCGAGAGAGAGTTTGCCGGCGGAATTGCCAGCAAGATTGCCGCGGCTTGTGCACTAGGCAATATTTGCCGGGCGGGTTATTGATTAATGGAATTGAAATTTTACGTCAGTGCTGCGTTGCGTATTTGAGCAAACAGCCGGGATGAGGAAATATCGCCATGCGTTACGATGATTTCCGTCGCAGCGACGAGATCGATGACCGTCGTGACGAGGGCGGCGGCGGAATGGGTGGTGGCGGAGGGTTTGGGCTGCCGATGGGCGGTGGCGGGCTCGGCATCGGCACCATCATCGTGCTCGGCCTGGTCGGCTACGCCTTCGGCATCGACCCGCGCATCCTGATCGGCGGCGCTGAAATCCTCAGCGGCGGCGGCCAGGCGCCGACCTATCAGACCGATCGCCGGTCGGGACCGGCCAAGACCGGCGCGCCGAAGGACGAAGTCGGCAGCATGATCGCCGGCATTCTCGGCGAAATCGACGACCGCTGGAGCGAGATCTTCCAGTCCAGCGGACAAAATTATACGGGCCCGCGCATCGTGCTGTTTCGCAACGCCACCAATGGCGGACGCTGCGGCATGGCGCAGTCGGCGATGGGGCCGTTCTATTGCCCGCCGGACAAGCAGATATTCCTCGACACCAGTTTCTTCCGCGAGGTCGAGACGCGCTTTCGCGGCTGCTCGGGCAGTGCCTGCAAATTCACGACGGCCTACATCATCGCGCATGAAGCGGGCCATCACATCCAGAACCTGCTCGGCATCCTGCCGCGCGTGCAGCGGCTGCAGCAGCAGGCCGGCAGCAAAGCGGAAGCCAACGCGCTGCAGGTCAAGGTCGAGCTGCAGGCAGATTGCCTGTCCGGTGTCTGGGTCAACCGCGAGGAGAAGAAACGTCGGGCTTCCTCGAAGCTGGCGACATCGACGCGGCATTGAGGACGGCAACCGCGATCGGTGACGACACGCTGCAGCGGCAGTCGACGGGGAGGGTGGTGCCCGATAGCTTCACCCACGGCTCCGCGGCGCAGCGCAAGCAATGGTTCATGACCGGCTATCAGCAGGGCACAGTGCAGGCCTGCAATACATTTGCTGCGGGAGCTCTATAAGAGATCGTCATCCCCGGATGAACCACTTGCGTTCACTCGGGAGGTGCTCGCCTCTTGGCGAGCCTCGAAGGATGATTAGCCCGCGGCCCATCCTTCGAGGGCGCGCCACGGCGGGCACCTCAGGATGACGTTCGAATACGGAGCGAAGAGCGAGTTAGTCATGTCCTCCATCGATGAAACCAAACAATTCGTTCCGCTGAACATCGCGGTGCTGACGATCTCAGACACGCGTTCGCTGGCCGATGACAAATCGGGCGCCACGCTGGCGGACCGGCTGACAGCGGCCGGTCATCATCTCGCGGCACGCGAGATCATCGTCGACGACGTCGATGCGATCCGACTCATCATTCGGCGATGGATCGGCGATCCGGGCGTCGATGCAATCATCACCACCGGCGGCACCGGCTTCACCGGCCGCGACGTGACGCCGGAGGCGGTCGAGCCACTGTTCGAAAAGCGGATGGATGGTTTTTCCATCGCCTTCCACATGCTGAGCCATGCCAAGATCGGCGCTTCGACCGTGCAAAGCCGCGCCACCGCCGGCGTTGCGGGCGCGACCTTTATCTTCTGCCTGCCGGGATCGCCGGGCGCTTGCCGCGACGCATGGGACGGTATCCTTGCCGCCCAGCTCGATTACCGCACGCGGCCCTGCAATTTCGTCGAGATCATGCCGCGGCTGGACGAGCATCTGCGGCGGCCTAAAGCCAAAGGCGCTTCAGCCTGATCAGCAACGCGCCTATCGCGCGCCACATGTTGCGATAGGATTCGACGCGCAAGTGGTGCGCGTGCTTGATATGGAAGTCGATGAGTTCAGGCGTCACGCGCCGCGCGGTATCGCGGCGCTCCGGTCTCATAATTCGAGTTCCCAGGTTTCGCCGACCAGGTCCTGGCCGAAGCTGCGGTGCGGCTCGCTGGCGACCAGCTTGAACCCGGCCTCCTGATAGATCTTGCGGGCGGCAACCAGCATGCTCTGGGTCCACAGCGTGATCCGGCGATAGCCGCATTGCCGCGCGAACGCGATGCATTCGCCGACCAGCCGCCGGCCCAATCCCTGTCCGCGCCCGGCCGGCTCGACCAGCAGCAATCGCAGCTTCGCTACGTCATCGGTATGGCGCACCAGAAATATCGAGCCGACCTGCACGCCCTCGATATCGGCGATCCAGCAACGCTCGCGCGACGCGTCGAATGAGGCGAGGAATTTCGCTGCGATCTCGGCGACGAGGCCCTCGAACGGAGGAATCGAAGCCGTATTCGCGGGCGTAGAACGCGCCATGGCTCTGCACCACCCATCCCATGTCGCCGGGACGCGGCTCGCGCAGCGCCGCGGGCGAAGACGAGCCGCCGGATTCGCCGAGCAACCGTTCGATGACGGCCATCGCGCCGATCAACTGCGCTTTACCGTCGCGCGGCACCTTCGCCAGCATCGCTGCAACGTCGTCCTTCATACTGCGCTCGAGCTTTGCGAACGTCTGACGCCCCTTGGCCGTCAAAGCGAGGCGATTTTGCCGCCGATCGGACGGCAGCGGCTTGCTGGTGATCAGCCCGGCTTCATCGAAATTCTGCACGATCCGGCTGAGATAGCCTGCATCGAGGCCCAACTCGGTTGCGATCTCCTTTGCCGAGAGATTTTCACGGTGGGCGAGTTCGTACGGCACCCGCGCCTCGCTCAGCGAGTACGGGCTTTTCAGGAGCTGCTGGTCCAGCACGCCGAGCTTGCGGGTGTAGAAGCGGTTGAAGGCGCGTACGGCCGCGACCTCTTGGTCGGGATCAATTGAGACATGGTGCCACCTCGGTAGTTGCCATTGTCAATTATATAGTTGACTTTGGCAAGTATATTGGCGCGGCTTGGCACCGAGCGAGACCAGGCTCGGGCTCGATCCGTCTGTGGTCGCGGGTTCGTTGGAAAAAGAAAAGAAGTCGATCGGTCTTAGGCGACGACCATGATCCGACTGCGCAACTGGGTGCGCGCGGAGCGGGCCGAGCTGTCGCAACAGCCGCGTCTCGGAGCGGCGAGAATCCGGCCCGTAGCCGCCAAGCCGCTCATAATGATCGCGTGCGATCAGGGTCCCTGTTCCGCCGAGGGTCCTGCAATCATGCGGGCGACGAATTTGAAGCCGTCGCGCAGCCGCACATCGGTATAGGGTGATCGGGCGTAGCGGAAGACCCCGGCGCGCGGCCGACCGCTGCTTGATACGCTCTGGATGAATTGCGTGGTCTCTTCGATCCAGCCGCTGTCGAGCACGGCGCCGGCATGCAGGAACATCAGCCAGGGCGAGCGCGCCGCCCGCGCGCCCGCCGCCAAAGCCGCAACGCGCGTTCCTTCAAAAGCCAGAAAACGGCAGCCGGCTACGTCGGCCACCCGTTCGATCACGCCGGTGCCGGCCCGGTCGACCAGCAGCACCTCGCGGATCACGCCGGCCGCAGCTCCCGGCACGAGGGCCGCTAGCGTTGCGACGGCAGGCTGCTCGACCCCATCGGTCGGAATGATCACGCTCAGCATGAGGCTTCGATGGCTCAAACGGTGAAAAACGCCGCACTGTTATCACCTTGTCACAATCAAAACAGCTATTTGCGCGGAGTTTTTTGCGGGAGGGCTTGCCGTCTTCAATATCTCCTTTGTGGATTCTCCTGAATAGTGTTCTTGATTTGTTCTAGTGCCGTGCTATGTTCTCTCCATGAGCCGAGCATCCTCTCATGCCCTCAAGCACCCGCCGGTCACGGCGCCCTCCGAGCCGGCGGGTGCGACCCCTTTTCCCTGAACTTGCGGTCGCCATCGAGCGTGACCGGCGTCGCGGCCGCGGCGCCCAATCCAACGACAGCGGGCGGTTCGAGGCCGAGGCGCGGGTCGCCTTCGATGATGGCTGGCAGAGCCTGGAAGACCTGCCGCCGTTCAAGACCACGGGGGGGGGGGGTGGGGCTGGATACCTCGCGCAAGGTCATCACGCGCAACGATTCACCCGACATCGGCTTCGACCGCTCGATCAATCCCTATCGCGGTTGCGAGCATGGCTGCGTCTACTGCTTCGCGCGGCCGACGCACGCCTATCTCGGCCTTTCCCCCGGGCTCGATTTCAGATCGAAACTGCTCGCCAAACCCGACGCGCCTGAGTTGCTCGAGAAGGAACTGGCGGCATCGGGTTACGAGCCGCGCATGATCGCGATCGGCGCCAACACAGATCCCTATCAGCCGATCGAGCGCGAACATAAAATCATGCGCGGCATTCTCGAGGTGCTGGAGCGGGCCGGCCATCCCGTCGGCATCGTCACCAAGTCGGCGCTGGTGACGCGGGACATCGATATTCTCTCGCGGATGGCGAAGCGCAATCTCGCCAAGGTCGCGATTTCAGTGACCACCCTCGATCCCAAACTCGCGCGCACCATGGAGCCGCGCGCTTCGACGCCGCCGAAACGGCTGGAGGCACTGCGGCAATTGTCGTCGGCCGGCATTCCCGCGACCGTGATGGTCGCTCCCGTCATTCCGGCGCTGAACGATTCCGAGATCGAACGCATTCTCGATGCGGCGGCCCACGCCGGCGTCAAGGAAGCGAGCTACGTGCTGCTGCGGCTGCCGCTGGAAGTGCGCGATCTGTTCCGCGAATGGTTGATGGCGAACTATCCCGACCGCTATCGCCACGTCTTCACCCTGATCCGCGACATGCGCGGCGGCCGCGACTACGACTCGCAATGGGGCACGCGGATGAAGGGAACCGGCCCGATGGCCTGGATGATCGGCCGCCGGTTCGAGATCGCCTGCGAGAAGCTCGGCCTCAACAAGCGCCGCTTGAAACTGACGACCGATCATTTCGTCAAGCCGAAACGAAGCGGACAGCAATTGAGTTTGTTTTAGCCAGAAGCGGTCTTTGCAGTCGTCGCTGCGAGCCAAGGGTCGGGCGAATGCCCGCCCGATGACAGGCTCAGCGAAGCAATCCACGAAAAATGGATTGCTTCGTCGCTTACGCTCCTCGCAATGACGGGGAAGGGGTAGCATGAGTGCTGAATTTCGCGGTCTCCTGCGGCGCGTCGCTGCTGAAGCCGGCGCACAAGACCGACTATGGAGGTTACTCCGGCTATTTTGGCGATCCTGACAACCATCCTTGGGAGGTCATGGTCGCGCCGGGCATCGATGTCGGTGAAGACCGGCGGTTTCATCTGCCGGACTAGGCGTATCATCCCGGGCGGTGATTGAATAACGGGAATTGCGCCAAGTTCCCGGTTGCGCGCCGGCGCGCGCTTTCGCACCATCCCGGCATGATTCGGGACAAGTCCACCAAAAAAACTGACAAGAAGGCCGGCAAGGAACAGGCCGACACCGAACCGCCAAAGGGCGTAATCGCGGTCGCGCCGCCAAGTTTTAGGCGTGAGCGGGCGCTGATCAAGCGCGGCATCTGGCCCGTGGCCGGCTGCGACGAAGCCGGACGTGGTCCGCTGGCCGGTCCCGTGGTGGCCGCCGCCGTCGTGCTGGATCCGAAGAGAATTCCAAAGGGGATCGACGATTCCAAGCGGTTGACGGCGGAGCGCCGTGAGGAACTGTTCGAGGAAATCTGTGCCACGGCGTCATTTGCGGTCGCCTTTGCCTCGCCCGCGCGAATCGATCGCGACAATATTCTGCGCGCCTCGCTTTGGGCTCTGGCGCGCGCTGTCCGTGCGCTGCCCGAGATGCCAAAGCATGTGTTCGTCGACGGCCGCGACAAGGTCGACGCGCCCTGTGATTGCGACGCCGTGATCGGCGGCGACGGCATTGTCATCTCGATTGCGGCGGCATCGATCATCGCCAAGGTGACGCGCGACCGCCTGATGTGCGCGCTGGCGCTGGATTGCCCGGGCTATGGCTTCGAAACCCACAAGGGCTACGCGGTGCCGGAACATCGCGAGGCGCTGGATCGGCTGGGACCGAGCGTCCACCACCGCCGATTCTTCGCGCCTGTGATTGCGGCGCGACTGAAGCATTTTCCCGAGGCGATCGTGTGCGATCCTGACCTATTTGCGGCGGACACAGAGGCGGACACAGAGATCGTGTCCGAGGATTCGGCTGCGGTTTGAGGCGCGATTGTTCTTCGCGTTTTCCCACAACGAACGGCAATCGCTACGCCTGAAAACGCGATGGTTGCCTCGGCGGCTGGTGCGCTCTATCAAACGTCCTCGGACAAGGCTGCTCGGCCCGGGCATTTCGGACGTTTCATGCGCTTCACCTCGCTCGTTGTCGAACTGATCCGCGCCCGGCCGCGGCTGGTAGTCTGGCTCGTGGTGCTGCTCCAGGCCGGGCTTTGGCTGATCCTGCCGGCGCTGCTCTATCGCAGCCCGCCCGGTGATCTGGCGACCTTGCTGGCTTTCGGCCGGGAATATCAGGTCGGAACCGATCTGGGCCCACCGCTCGCCTTCTGGCTTGCCGACATCGCGTTCCGCGCCATGGGCAATCATATGTTCGGCGTCTATCTGCTGGCGCAAATCTGCCGTCGTCACGTTCCTGACCTTCTATCATCTGGCGCGCGCGATTGTCGGCGGGCAGCAGGCGGTGCTCGCGGTGCTGCTCTCGATGACGGTCGTGGCCTTCAGTTCGCCGGGCGTTGAATTCGGCCCGCTGGTGCTGGCGCGCCCGCTCTGGGCGCTGCTGCTGCTGCATTCCTGGCAATTGATCGGCCAGAACCGGCGTAGCGCATGGTTTGCCTGGTCGATCGAAGCCGGCCTGTTGCTGCTGACGACACCAGCCGCGATCGGGCTGTTGCTGCTGCTGGCAGGATTTGCCGTTGCCACCCCGCGGGGCGGCGCATGCTGATGTCGCTCGACCCGCTCTACGCGCTGCTCGTGATCATCGTCCTGGCCTTGCCCTATTTGATCTGGCTCGTCCGCGCCGATGCGCTCGCCATGCCGCCCTGGCCGGCGATTTCCGATCTCGGCACGCGCGTCCTGGAATGGGGAGGGTTGCTCGGTGGGCTGGTGCTGGCGATGTCGGGCATCGTGCTGCTCGTGATCCTCAACTCCACCTGGTTTGCCCGCAACGCTGAGGAAGCGCCCATCATCTATCGGCCGCCGGTCGATCCCCTGGCGCGCAAATTCGTCTATTTCTTCGCCATCGCTCCGGCGTTGCTCGGAAGCCTGGTCGGGGGCCTTTTCAATCTCGACCGCGTCTTTGGCGGCGCCGGCGTTGCGCTGCTGATGTCGGGCCTTGCCGTGATCGTCGCGACCGGCGATCTCGTCTATCTGCGGCGCCAGCGCCTGTTACGCTCGGTCTGGGCGGCGACGCTTGCCGCGCCGGCGCTGGCGGTGATCGCGACCACGTTCTTCCAGCCATGGACCGGCAGTACGGAAGTGTCGACTTCGCTGCCGGCAACGGCAATTGCGCGCTTCTTCGGCGACAATTTCGAACGGCGAACCAATCAGCGGCTGCGCGCGGTGACCGGCGATCCGCAACTGGCGAGCTTTATCGCGATGGACACCGGGCGCCCGCATCTGCTGCTTGACGCCGCGCCGCAACGAACCCCGTGGCTGTCGGTCGCGAAATTCAGCGAAACCGGCGGCGTGGTGGTCTGGCGCGCCTCCGATACCTCGGGCACGCCACCCCCGATATCGCGCAGCGGTTCCCCGGACTGGTGCCTGAAGTGCCGCGCGCCTTCGAATGGATGGTGAATGGCCGGCAGCCGTTGCTGCGCATCGGCTGGGCCATCGTGCGGCCGAAAGCGCCGTAAGCCTCAAGCAGAGGGCGCTTGTTCCAGCGCCCTGGCGATTGCTCGCAGATCCTGCCACGACATCCGTTTGTAGGACGGCGAACGCAACAGATAGGCCGGGTGGAACGTCGCCGTGGCGCGGATCGTGCGCGTGCCGGTTTCGTAGTCGAACCACTTCCCGCGGGTCTTCATGATGCCCTCGCGGGTCGACAGCAGCGTTTGCGTCGAGGGATTGCCTAGCGTCACCAGCACGTCTGGATTGACCAACTCGATCTGCCGCTGGATGAACGGCAGGCAGATTTGCGTCTCCTGTGGCGTCGGGGTGCGGTTGCCGGGCGGTCGCCAGGGGATCACGTTGGCGATGTAGGCCTTGCTGCGGTCGAGCCCGATCGCCGCGATCATCCGGTCCAGCAGCTTGCCGGAACGCCCGACGAAGGGCAGGCCCTCGATGTCCTCGTCGCGGCCGGGAGCCTCGCCGACGAACATGATGCGCGCCTCGGGATTGCCGTCCGCAAACACCAGCCGCGTTGCGGTGTTTTTCAGCGCACAACCCTCGAAATTTTCCAGCAGCGCGCGCAGCGCTTCCAGTGTCGGCGCGGTCCGCGCCGCTTCGCGTGCGGAAGCAATCGCCGCTTCGGGCGCCGGCGCTGTTTCGCTGCGCGGAACGGCCGGAACAGCCGCACGAACTTCTGTGACCGCCCGGAGAGGCGCGGTTTCGCGAACCACGGGCGCAGGAAGCGCATCCGGCTCGGCGAGCCGGCTGACCGGCTCCTCCATCAAAGCGCAATCGACCCCGGCCTCCAGATAAAAGGCCAGCAATTGCCGGACATTAGGCGCAGGCTCGGGAATGAAATCCATTATGCCAATCTATAGCGTTTTCGAGCGAAGTGGATACCCGGTTGGCGCAAAAGAAAACGCGTCAAAACAAAAGACTGGAGCCCGATTCTGATGCAATCAGAACCGATATGGCTCCGGGACCGATCGGGTCGATGCGAAACGCCTTACATTGCATTTCCATGGTTGTCCTCACCGCAAAAATCGGAAACAACGAGCCTTTAGAGCCGTTCTCAATTGGGCTGAGATCAGATCATGAGCACCGAAGAACTTCCTCCTCGCGAATCCATGGAATTCGACGTCGTGATCGTGGGCGCCGGGCCGTCAGGCTTGGCCGCGGCGATCCGGCTGAAGCAGCTCAACGCCGACCTCAGCATCGTCGTGGTGGAGAAGGGTTCCGAGGTCGGCGCACATATCCTGTCGGGCGCCGTGATCGATCCGGTCTCGCTCGACAGGCTGATCCCGGACTGGCGTGAGGATGCGGATTGTCCGTTGAAGACCGAGGTCAAGGACGACCGCTTCTACTGGACGACGGCGACCAGCGCGATCCGGCTGCCGAACTTCGCGATGCCGCCGCTGATGAACAATCATCACTGCTATATCGGCTCGCTCGGCAATGTCTGCCGCTGGCTGGCGCCCAGAGCCGAAGCGCTTGGCGTCGAAATCTATCCGGGCTTTGCCGCCGTCGAAGTGCTCTATGACGAGAAGGGCGCGGTGCGCGGCATTGCGACCGGCGACATGGGCATCGCCAGGGACGGCAGCCACAAGGATACCTACACCCGCGGCATGGAACTGCTCGGCAAATACACGCTGTTCGCCGAAGGCGCGCGGCAGCCTGACCAAGCAGCTGATCGCGAAGTTCTCGCTCGACGCCAACAGCGAGCCGCCGAAATTCGGCATCGGCCTGAAGGAAGTCTGGGAGATCGATCCTGCAAAACACCAGAAGGGCCTGATCCAGCATTCGTTCGGCTGGCCCCTGAACAATTCGACCGGCGGTGGGTCGTTCCTCTATCACTACGACGACAACAAGGTTGCGGTCGGTTTCGTCGTGCATCTCAATTACGACGATCCGTATCTGTCGCCGTTCGACGAATTCCAGCGCTTCAAGACGCACCCTCGATCCGCACCGTCTTCGAAGGCGGCAAGCGGCTTGCCTATGGCGCGCGCGCCATCACCGAGGGCGGCTATCAGTCGGTGCCGCGCCTGAGTTTCCGGGCGGCGCGCTGATTGGCTGCGCCGCGGGCTTCGTCAACGTGCCGCGCATCAAGGGCGTGCACAATGCGATGGGCAGCGGCATGCTCGCCGCCGAACACGTGGCCGCAGCGCTCGGCGCCGGCCGCGCCAATGACGAACTGGTCGAATACGAAAACGCCTGGCGGGATTCCGCAGTCGGCAAGGATCTGCACCGGGTCCGGAACGTCAAGCCGCTATGGTCGAAGTTCGGTACCATCGTTGGCGTGGCGCTCGGCGGCTTCGACATGTGGTGCAATACGCTGGGGTTCTCGCTGTTCGGAACCCAGTCGCATGCCAAGCCCGACCGCAAGACGCTGGATCCGGCCAAGACGCACACGCCGATCGTGTACCCGAAGCCGGACGGCAAGATAACCTTCGACAAGCTGTCCTCGGTGTTCCTCTCCAACACCAACCATGAAGAGGACCAGCCGGTTCATCTGAAGGTCGCTGACCTGAACCTGCTGAAGACGTCCGAGCACGACGTCTATGCCGGTCCTTCGAACCGCTACTGCCCGGCTGGCGTTTACGAATGGGTCGAGGAGGCCGCAGGCCGCGTTTCCAGATCAACGCCCAGAATTGCGTCCACTGCAAAACCTGCGACGTGAAGGACCCGAACGGCAACATCACCTGGGTTCCGCCGGAAGGTGGCGGCGGACCTAATTACGTGGGCATGTGATAACGGCGGCTCCGACCACGATTGCGTGAGCTGGAGCCGGGGAATACCGCGGGCGGTCACGATACCGCCACAGTGAAAGCGTTACCGGGTTGGGATGGCCAAATCGCCGGCCTAAGGGCCTAATCTGCCAATCGATTCGCCAACCCGTATCCTTGCGGTTGAAGGCCAAAAGCGGCATTGTTGCAGGCCGAGATGCCGCCGCTTGGGTTGCATTCGAGACCGGTCGCGAGACTGATCGTAAGATCCTGCCATACATCCTGGAGCTAGGCGAACCGTGATGCTTTCCACTCGTATCAATCGTTGGACGATCGCCGCAATTACTCTCGCCGCACTTGCCGCGCCCGGCGCGGTTTTGGCGCAGACGCCCGAACATACGGGCGACAACGCCGCGCAATTCCCGAGCAAGGCCGATCTGAAATCGCTGACTACCTCCGGCAGCTATCTCGCCGCGCGCCATGCCAGCGTCGAGCGTGACGCCGCTTCGGCTGCGGCATTCTATCGCTCGGCGCTCCGCACTGATCCGAAGAACAACGAGCTGCTCGACCGCGCCTTCATCTCTTCGCTGGCGGACGGCGACATTGACGAGGCCGTCAAGCTCGCCGACCGCATTCTGACGATGGACAAGTCCAACCGCGTCGCGCGGCTGGTCGTCGGCGTGCGCGACCTCAAGCAGAAGAAATATGCCGCCGCGCAGACCAACATCAACCAGTCGATCCGCGGGCCGATCACCGACCTGGTCGCGACACTGTTGTCGGGCTGGGCGAGCTATGGCGCCGGCGATGCCAAGGCGGCGGTCGCCAACATCGACAAGCTGACCGGACCCGAATGGTATCCGATCTTCAAGGATCTCCACACCGGCATGATCCTTGAGATTTCGGGCAAGGAAAAGGATGCCGGAACGCGCTTTGAGCGCGCCTACAAGCTCGACGATTCCATGCTGCGCGTTTCCGAAGCCTATGCGCGCTGGCTGTCGCGCAACAAGGAAGGCGCAGCGGCGACCGGCGTCTACGAGGCCTTCGACAAGAAGCTGCCGCGGCATCCGCTGGTCCAGGAAGGGCTGCGCGATACCAGGGCCGGCAAGAAGCTCTCGCCGCTGGTTGATTCGGCACAGGCCGGCGCGGCAGAGGCGCTGTACGGCATCGGCGCAACGCTTACCCGCCGCGGCGGCGAGGATCTGGCGCTGGTCTATCTGCAACTCGCGCTGTACCTGCAGCCCAATCATCCGCTGGCGCTGCTGTCGCTCGCCGATCTCTACGAGTCCGTGAAGAAGCCACCGATGGCGATCAAGGTCTATGAGCGCATGCCGGCCAGTTCGCCGCTGAAGCGCAACGCACAGATCCAGCTTGCCACCAATCTTGACGCCGCCGACCGCAGCGAGGAAGCGATCAAGATTCTGAAGGGTGTCACGGCCGAGGCGCCGAAGGATATCGAAGCCATCATGGCGCTCGGCAACATTGAACGCGGCCGCAAGAAGTTCAACGATTGCGCCACGACCTATTCGCTGGCGATCGACGCGATGTCGCAGATGACCGACAAGAATACCTGGGTCACCTACTACTATCGCGGCATCTGCGAGGAGCGTTCCAAGCAGTGGAGCAAGGCCGAGGTCGACATGCGCAAGGCGCTCGAACTGCAGCCTGAGCAGCCGCATGTGCTGAACTATCTCGGCTATTCCTGGATCGACCAGGGCATCAATCTCGACGAAGGCATGAAGATGATCAAACGTGCCGTCGATCAGCGGCCCGACGACGGCTACATCGTGGATTCGCTCGGCTGGGCTTACTACCGCATCGGCAATTTCGAAGACGCGGTGAAGCACCTCGAGCGCGCGATCGATCTCAAGCCCGAGGATCCCACCATCAACGACCATCTCGGCGATGCCTATTGGCGCGTCGGCCGGACGCTGGAAGCCAAATTCCAGTGGGCCCACGCCCGCGATCTCAAGCCCGAGGCGGAAGAGTTGCCGAAGATCGAGGCCAAGATCGCCAATGGTCTGCCCGAAGATACCTCTTCCGCAGCGTCCGCCGACAAGAAAAAAGAAGACGGCAGGGGCGGCTGACGGAAGGACTTTGGGGGCTGTTCGGCGATGCCGGAATTGAATGATGAGGGACGCGCCAAGGTCAACCTGACCTTGCGGGTAAATGGCCGCCGCGCGGACGGCTATCACGATCTCGAAAGCGTGGTGGCGTTTGCCGACTGCGCCGATCGTCTGACGCTGACGCCCGGCCCCGATCTTGAACTGAAAATGTCCGGACCGCTGGCGCAGGCTTGCGGCGAGACGTCGGACAATCTGGTGCTGAAAGCTGCGCGCCTGCTAGCTGAACGCGTGCCTTCCATGAAGGCGGGCAGTTTCCGCCTCGACAAGGTATTGCCGGTCGCAGCCGGCATCGGCGGCGGTTCGGCAGACGCGGCGGCGGCGCTGCGCTTGCTGGCGCAGTTGAACGGGCTGGCGCTCGACGATCCCCGCATCCTCGAGGTCGCGCAATTGACCGGTGCCGACGTGCCGGTCTGCGTCCGGTCGCTTCCTGCGTCATGACCGGCGTCGGCGAAACGCTGCAGCCGCTGAACTTGCCGAAAATGCCCTGCGTCATGGTGAACCCCTGCATTCCCGTCGCAACCCGCGACGTCTTCAATGCGCTCGGCCTGCGCAACGGTGAATTGCTGGTCGGCGCCACCGATGTATTGCTGCAGGACCGGTCGTGGCCCGAAGAAGGCGCGTCTCTGGAGGATTGGGTTGAATTGCTGGCCGCCAGTTCCAACGACCTGGAAACGCCGGCCACACGCATCGAACCTGTGGTTGGTGAAGTCATCTCGGCGCTGAGCGCCACGAATGGAGCCTGGCTGGCGCGAATGTCAGGATCAGGCGCCACCTGCTTTGCGATCTATGAGAATACCGCCGACGCCCAACGTGCCGCGGAGAAGATCGAGGCCACCACCCCGGATGGTGGGTGCATGCGGGGGTGCTCAGCTAGTTCGCGGGCCGGCGCACCAGCGCCAGCGAAACTCCGAGCCCGGCGATGAACAGTCCCGATCCCTGTCTCAGGCGTTGAAATAGCTGCGGCCGGCGCTCGAGACCCGAATGTGCTGTCGATGCCATCATCACCACAATGAAATCGACCAGCGTATTGAGCGCGACCGAGACCAAGCCCAGCGCCATGAACTGGAGGGCGGGGTAGCCGCCGGCCGGATCAAGGAACTGCGGAATGAAGGCCAGAAAGAAGGCCGCGGTCTTGGGATTGAGGGCTTCGACCAGCACGCCGTCCGCAAAAGCCCGCTTCGCGCCGACCGGGGTGATCTTTTCCGGCAGCAAGTGACGGGCCTCGCGAAACGTCGTGACGCCAAGCCATATCAAATAAATCGCGCCTGCGAATTTCAGCACGGTGAAGAGCTCGGCACTTGCAAGAATGATCGCCGAGACGCCGAGCCCACCTGCGACCACATGCACGAGCCCGCCGAGCGCGGTCCCGAACGTCGACGCGATGCCGGCCTTGCTGCCGCCCGCCAGCGTTCTGGCAGCGACGTAAGAAATACCGGGGCCGGGGATCGCGGCAATAACAAGCGCCGCAAGCAAGAACAGCGGAAAGTTCGTGGCGTTCATCTATGCGATCGTTCGTGTGTTGTGATCAATGCGACCGCGCCAGGCAGAACGCTACGACTTGTTCGAGCGCGGTCTTCATCGGCGAGGCCGGAAACAGCGCCAGCGCGTCGACGGCCATCGCGCCGTAGTGCTGGGCGCGGCTGATCGTGTCTTCCAGCGTCCGATGCTTGGTCATCAATCCGATGGCGTGATCCAGATCGCTATCGCCGATCTCGCCGCGCTCCAATGCCTTGATCCAGAACGCACGCTCGCTGTCATTGCCGCGGCGGAATGCCAGCACCACCGGCAGCGTGATCTTGCCCTCGCGGAAGTCATCGCCGATGTTCTTCCGAGCTTGGCGGCCTTGCCGCCATAGTCCAGCACATCGTCGACGAGCTGGAACGCAATGCCGAGATTCATGCCGACCGAGCGGCATGCGGTCTGCTCCGCTTTCGGCCGGTTCGCAATGACAGGCCCGACTTCGCAGGCGGCGGCGAACAGTTCGGCGGTCTTGCCCTGATGACGGCGAGGTATTCGTCCTCGGTGGTTGCAGTATTCTTCGCCGCGGCGAGTTGCATCACCTCGCCTTCGGCGATGGTGGCCGCGGCCGAGGAGAGAATATCGAGCGCGCGCAGCGAGCCGACCTCGACCATCATGCGAAACGCCTGGCCGAGCAGGAAGTCGCCGACCAGCACGCTGGCCTCATTGCCCCACAGCATCCGCGCCGAAAGTTTGCCGCGCCGCAGTTCGCTTTCGTCGACCACGTCGTCATGCAGCAGCGTCGCGGTGTGCATGAATTCGACCGAGGCGGCGAGCTTGATATGGCCGTCGCCGGAATAGCCGGTGAGGCTGGCCATCGCCAGCGTCAACATCGGGCGAAGACGTTTGCCGCCCGAGGAGATCAGGTGGTTGGCGACCTCGGGAATCATGGTGACTTCGAACCCGTCCGCGACAGGATCGTGGCGTTGACCCGATCCATGTCGGCGGCGACAAGCCCGACCAGCGCATCTATCGAAGCGTTCGACGGGCTTTCGGAGGGTACAATAACCGCCACGCGGGTCTCCACTTTTGGCCAATTCGCACTATCCTGATCTACAATAGAAAGTGCCGGCTGGGGCGGCAAGGGCAGGTAGCGGTTGACAGTCGCCGCAGTTGGCATTTTCGAGGCGAGGTGGGTACCGGTTGGTGGAGCTTCGGTTCTGACTCAATCAGGACCGAATGGGCGCCAGCTTCCACGGGGGCGAGAAAGGAGAGCGTAAGTTGCGGGAATTGGTTCGGACCAACGATATCGTGCTGGTTTCCGCGATCGGCGCGCTGCTCGACGGTGCCAATATTCATCATCTGGTGCTGGACCAGAACATGAGCATCATCGAGGGATCGCTCGGCGTTCTGCCGCGCCGTATCCTGGTCCATGAGGACGACAACCGCGAGGCCCGCCAGCTTCTGACCGACGCGGGGCTGGCCCACGAATTGCGGCCCGATGACTGACCCGGCCGTCGACCTCACCGAGGATGCGTTTCTCGGCGGGCAATTGCGTTTGCGGCAACTGAAATCGGGACATCGCGCCGGTCACGATGCCGTGCTGCTGGCGGCGGCGACATCAGCCCGTTCGGGTGATCGCGTGGCCGATCTCGGCGCCGGTGTCGGTGCCGCGGGCCTTGCGGTCGCCAGGCGCGTCGCCGGCGTCGATCTGGTTCTGGTCGAGATCGATGCGGCGCTGGCGGAGCTTGCGCGCGCCAATGCCACCTCGAACGCGATCGCGGCCGAAATCATCCTGCTCGATGTCGAAGCGGACGCTACAGCCTTTGCAGCCGCCGGGCTTGGCCCCGACAGCGTCGATGCCGTCCTGATGAATCCGCCATTCAACGATCCCGCGCGGCATCGGATTTCACCGGACAAAGCGCGCGGCATCGCGCATGTGGCGACCGCGACGACGCTTGCGAACTGGGTTCACGCGGCGCGGCGAATCCTTAAATCCAGGGCCACGCTGACGCTGATCTGGCGCGCCGACGGTATCGCCGAAGTGCTCTCGGCGCTCGATCACGGTTTCGGAAGCCTGCAGATCTTACCCGTTCACGGCGACGCAAGGGGCTGCCAATCGCGTCCTGGTCCGCGCCGTCAAGGGCGGACGGGCGCCGACACAAATCCATCCCGGCCTGATGCTCAATGATGAGTCAGGCGTGCCTAATAAAAGGGTACAGGAGATTCTTGCCGGGAAAGGAAGTTTGCCGCTGGCCAATCCCTGAGGGTGGCGCGATCGTTCGAGTTTCCGGGCGAAACGCTACTGCGGAAGTGTTTCCGATTGCCGTTTCGGCGTCGAAGTGAAGTGAACCGCGACCAAAAGGCTGCCGATGAGCATTATCAGCAGATAGATTTTCATGCCACTCTCCGCTGCCCATTGCAGCTTTCAAAACTGCAATGCAAAAGGCGTTCCGGCCTTTCCAATGACATTGGCGTGATAAAAAATGGTTAATTCGAGGTAACGGCATGAGTGAACAATTAAGTGATCGCGCGGGATTGCCGGGCCTCTTCGACAGGGTCAAGGAATTCATCCCAGCGAAATTCCGGCGCGGGGCCGTCGTCGTACCCGTGGTGCGGTTGTCTGGCGTGATCGGTGCGGTAACGCCGTTGCGGCCGGGCCTGTCGCTGGCGGGCATCGCCAAGACGCTCGAACGCGCCTTCGCCACCAAACACGCCAAGGCCGTGGCGCTGGTGATCAATTCGCCCGGCGGCTCGCCGGTGCAATCGCGTCAGATCTATTTGCGGATCAGGCAACTCGCTGCGGAAAAGAAACTGCCGGTGCTGGTGTTCGTCGAGGACGTCGCGGCATCCGGCGGCTATATGATCGCCTGCGCGGGGGACGAAATATTCTGCGACCCGTCCTCGATCCTTGGCTCGATCGGCGTGGTCGGCGGCAGCTTCGGTCTTCAGGACCTGATCAAGAAAATCGGCGTCGAGCGGCGGCTCTATACGGCGGGCGAGCACAAGGCGATGCTCGACCCGTTCCTGCCCGAAAATCCCGATGACGTGGCGCGCCTGAAGGCGCTCCAGCGTGAGATCCACGCCATCTTCATCGCGCTCGTGAAAGGAAGCCGTGGCGCGCGCCTCAAGGGTGCCGACGACGTCCTGTTCACCGGCGAATATTGGGCGGGCGAAACCTCGGTGTCGCTGGGATTGGCGGATTCAATCGGCGATCTCCGTTCCACGCTGCGCGAACGCTTTGGCGAGAAGGTGCTGACGCCCGTGATCTCGCCCGCGAGCGGGATGCTGGCGGGGTTGTTGGGCCGGAGGTCGCCGGGGGCGGGCTCGCTGGCCTCACTGGACGGTATCGGGGGATTGCCGGATGAGCTGATTTCGGCGCTCGAAACTCGGGCAATTTGGGCCAAATTCGGGTTTTAGAGGTCAACAAGAGGTCAACGAGCCGCGCCATTTAGTCCCAAAAGCGCAATTGCGGCGCAGGCCGGCTTGGGCGAGAATGCGCGGCATGGGGGTTGGCGCGTGAACGACAAGGATCGACCGATGCCGCCGTTGATCGCATTCGCTGGTGCCCTGGGTGGGCTGGCCGTGGTCCGCTGGGCCTACAAGACTGCCGTCCGCATCAACAGGGAATTGGAAGAGGCGCGCATGGAACGTGTCGCCGAGGCCGCCCGCACGGGAGAAATTCCGACCCTCCGGCGCGACCCCGTTACCGGCGCTTACCGGCCGGGCTAGATGCCCTTAATCCGACCTCATCCTGAGGAGCGGGCGCGAGCCCGCGTCTCGAAGGATGGCCGCACGCCGGGCCACATGGTTCGGGACGCGCAAGATGCGCTCCTCACCATGAGGAAGTGCCCCGGCATCGCCTTGATTCCCCTCGCCACCGCCGATACGGTCCCGCGCTCTTAAAACCCCTCGCGAGATCGATTCTGCCTATGGATGCCTTGCCTGCCCATATGCGCCCGGAACGTTCGTTCCAGGGCTTCATCCTTGCTCTGCAGCGGTTTTGGGCTGAACAGGGCTGCGTGATCCTGCAGCCCTATGACATGGAAATGGGCGCCGGCACCTTTCACCCGGCGACGACGCTGCGCGCGCTTGGGCCGAAGCGCTGGAATGCGGCCTATGTGCAACCCTCCCGGCGGCCCAAGGATGGCCGCTACGGTGAAAATCCCAACCGGCTGCAGCACTATTACCAGTTTCAGGTGATCATGAAGCCGTCGCCGCCGGATCTCCAGGACCTGTATCTGAAGTCGCTGGCCGCCATCGGCATCGATTCAAGCCTGCACGACATCCGCTTTGTCGAGGACGATTGGGAAAGCCCAACGCTGGGGGCGTGGGGGCTGGGCTGGGAGTGCTGGTGCGACGGCATGGAAGTCAGCCAGTTCACGTACTTTCAGCAGGTGGCGGGCGTCGAATGCGCGCCGGTCGCCGGCGAACTCACCTACGGGCTCGAACGTCTTGCGATGTATGTGCAGGGCGTCGACCGCGTCTATGACCTCAACTTCAACGGCCGCGACGGTGCGGACAAAGTCACCTACGGTGACGTGTTCCTGCAGGCCGAGCAGGAATATTCCCGGCACAATTTCGAACACTCGGACACGACGATGCTGTTCGAGCAGTTCAGGATGGCGGAAGAGGCCTGCAGAAAATATCTCGCGGCTGGTTGGCGTGAGGGCAGCAATCAGAAGGAACACCTGATGGCGCTGCCGGCCTATGACCAGTGCATCAAGGCGAGCCACGTCTTCAATTTGCTCGACGCTCGCGGCGTGATCTCGGTGACGGAGCGGCAGAGCTACATCATGCGGGTGCGCGAACTGGCAAAGGCCTGCGGCGAAGCCTGGGTTCACACCGAAGCGGGCAGGGCGGTCTGATGACGGATCTCCTGTTAGAGCTGTTTTCCGAGGAAATCCCGCGCGCATGCAGGCGAAGGCGGCAGACGACCTGCGCCGCATGGTCACCGACAAGCTTGTGGCCGAGGGGCTGGTCTATGAGGGCGCCAAGGCGTTTGCGACGCCGCGGCGGCTGGCGCTGACCGTGCACGGCATTCCGGCCCGGCAATCCGACCTGAAGGAAGAACGCCGCGGCCCCCGCGTCGGCGGGCCCGATGCGGCGATCCAGGGATTCTTGAAGGCGACCGGCCTTGCCAGGATCGAAGACGCCAAGATTCAAACCGACCCGAAGAAGGGCGATTTCTACATCGCGCTGATCGAAAAGCCCGGCCGCGCCACCATCGACGTGCTCGCCGACATCCTGCCTGTCATCATCAGAACCTTCCCGTGGCCGAAATCGATGCGCTGGGGCGATCGTTCGGCCAAATCAGGCTCGCTCTCCTGGGTGCGGCCGCTGCACTCGATCATCGCGACCTTCGGTCTGGAGACCGAAGAGCCCGACGTCGTGAAATTTTCCGTCGACGGCATCGAGGCTGGACAGACCACGTTCGGCCATCGCTTCATGGCGCCATCAGCGATCTCGGTGCGCCGCTTCGAGGACTACGAAGCCAAGCTGAAGGCGACCAAGGTCGTGCTCGACCCGCAGGCACGCAAGGACATCATCCTCGCCGACGCCAAGCAGTTGGCGTTCGCGCAAGGCTTTGAACTGGTCGAGGACTTGGCGCTGGCAGATGAAGTCGCAGGCCTCGTCGAATGGCCGGTCGCGCTGATGGGATCGTTCGACAAGGAGTATCTCACGATCCCGGATGAAGTGATCCGCGCCACCATCCGCAACAACCAGAAATGCTTTGTGGTCAGCGATCCCAAGACGGGCAAGCTGACGAACAAGTTCATCCTCACCGCCAACATCGAGGCGAGCGACGGCGGCAAGACGATTGTCGCCGGCAACGAGCGCGTCATCCGCGCGCGGCTGTCGGACGCGAAGTTCTTCTATGAGACCGATTTGAAGACGAAGCTCGAAGCTCGCTTGCCGAAATTCGATCAGATCGTGTTTCACGAAAAGCTCGGCACGCAGGCCGAGCGCATCAAGCGTATCGAGCGGCTCACGGCCGAGCGCACCTTTGGTCGGCGCCGATGTCGAGAAGGCGAAGCGCGCGGCACGTCTGGCGAAGGCCGATTTGTTGACCGAAGTGGTCGGCGAATTCCCTGAAGTGCAGGGATTGATGGGGAAGTACTACGCACTGGCGCAAGGCGAAGACGCCTCCGTCGCCGCTGCGTGCGAAGAGCATTACAAGCCGCAGGGTCCCGCCGATCGTGTTCCGATCGATCCGGTGAGCGTGGTGGTTGCGCTGGCCGACAAGATCGACACGCTGGTCGGGTTCTGGGCGATCGACGAGAAGCCGACAGGAAGCAAGGACCCCTATGCCCTTAGGCGAGCGGCGCTGGGCGTCATCCGGCTGATTGTTGAAAATGCGCTCCGGCTGCCGATCTTGAACGTGGCCAAGTCAGGAATCGCTGGCTTGCCCGACAAGGGCGCAAAATATCCGGCGGCCGATGCTCAGAGACTTCCGAGCGATCTCCTCGCCTTCCTCGCCGACCGCCTGAAAGTGCAGCTCCGCGACCAGGGCGCGCGTCACGATCTCGTCGATGCGGTGTTCTCGCTTGGCGGCCAGGACGATCTGTTGATGGTGGTCCGCCGCGTCGAGGCGCTCGGAAAGTTCCTGGAAACCGATGACGGCAAGAACCTGCTTGCCGGAACCAAGCGCGCGAGCAACATTCTCTCGATCGAAGAGAAGAAGGACAAGCGGACCTTTGACGGTGCGCCGGATGCGGGGCTCTACAAGCTGCCTGAGGAAAAGGCGCTTGCGAAGGCGATCGATCAGGTCAAGAGCGACGCTGGCGTCGCGGTGGCCAGGGAAGACTTTGCCGCTGCGATGAGCGCGATGGCAAAACTCCGTCCGGCGGTCGATGCGTTCTTTGACAAGGTCAAGGTCAATGTCGATGAACCTGACATACGCGAGAACCGACTAAGGTTGCTGAACGAAATCCGCGCGGCCACCCGCGCGGTCGCGGATTTTTCGAAGATCGAAGGCTAGATCATGGACCGACAGACGCTCGCCGCTTACGAATTGAATGCGGCGGCGTTCGCGGAGGACTGGCACGGCCAGCCTGCACCGGTTGATCTTCAGGAGGTCGTCGAACGGTTTTTCGTGCGCGGCGGGACCTCGGCCGATATCGGCTGCGGCAGCGGCCGCGAGGTTTCCTGGCTCAATGCGAACGGTTTTCCAGCCGTGGGCTTCGACGCCTGCGAAGGCCTGCTCGACGAAGCGCGCCGGCGGCATCCAGGCTTCAACTTCGTGCGCGCGCAATTGCCCGAGCTGCGCGGCATCGACGCCAGCGCTTACGACAACGTGCTGTGCGAGACCGTGATCATGCATCTCGACCGCAAGCAGATTGCGCCGTCGGTCCGGCGTCTGCTCGATGTCGTCAAGCCGAGCGGAATTCTGTATCTCAGCTGGCGCGTCACGGACGCCAGCGATCATCGCGACACCCAGGGAAGGCTTTACGCGGCGTTCGATCCCGCGCTCGTGCTGGCGGAACTGAAGACCAACGCCGTGCTACTCGACGAAGAGGTCGTCAGCGCCTCATCGGGAAAGAAGATTCACCGCCTTGTGGTGAAGAAGCCGGGTCTCGAGATCAGGGAATAATGAAAACCCCGCCTGGAGGGGACGCCAGGCGGGGCTTCATGTCCGGTCGTATCTCGCGCACATCCGCTTGCGCGGCGCCCGGACCAACCGTTCAGGTGGCCTAGGTTAATCGACCACCTGAACGATGCGACGCGAGCGTGGCTCGACCAATATCGTCTGGCCGTTCACCACGGTGTAACGATAGGGCGTTGCGCCGAACGTTTGCGGCACGTCGTAGTAGGTTACGCCGGCTTCCGGCAGCACGGTGCCGACGGCCACGCGCTCGGGCATCGTGTAGTTCGGCACCCGCTCGCGCACGATATATTCACGGAAGGCCGAACGCTGGCTGGAGGCGATACCTTCATGTTCGCCGATGACCACCGTGCTGCCGACGGTGCCCTGCGCCTGCGCTGCGATCGGGGCAGCCATCGCGCCGGCGATCGCTGCAATGGCAAGTATCCTGGTTCGCATGGTCCACTCCTTCGCGTGAAGAGACGCCGGCTGTCGGCCAGCGCACAATCGGAGCCAATTCATCGCGTGCAGCATTGTTCCTGAAAACCGCGGCCTCATCCGCGGCATTTCTGGGGAATTGTTGCGAAGCCGGAACCCGTTGAACGCGTGAGCGTCTTGCTATTCCCAAACCGCGCCAGCGGTTAAGTTGCCGCCCTCGATTCGATTTCCCGTCCCATCAGCCGGAGAGTTCAATGACCATCACCGCTGCAAACATTCCCGCGATTGTTGCCCTCATTGCGGGAATTTTTATCCTGATCATGCCCCGGCTGCTCAATTACATCGTAGCCATCTACCTGATCTTCGTCGGGCTGGTTGGTCTCGGCGTGCTCAAGATGTTTCGGTTCTAGCGCAGGAAAGCGGGGTTTCGCGGCTTGCGCGGAACCCTTCAAAGTGGTGTAAGGCCCGCAATCTTCTCCCTTTTCGGATAGTTGGAATCCATGGCCAAAGCCGTCGCGAAGTCCAAGAAGGCTGCAGTGAAATCTGCAGCGAAATCAAAGCCATCGGGTCGACCCAAGGCGGCCGCCGTCCCTTCCGCCCGCAAGGCGCTGAAGAAGGGTGCGGCCAAGCCGGTCGCCAAGGTCTTGAAGAAGGCTGCCAAGGTTCCGGCGCGCAAGCCTGCCGCCGAGACCGTAAAGTCCGGCAAGTGGGTCTATACGTTCGGCGACGGCAAGGCGGAGGGCAAAGCGGGCCTGCGCGACCTCCTGGGCGGCAAGGGCGCGAACCTCGCCGAAATGGCCAATCTCGGCCTGCCCGTGCCCCCGGGCTTCACGATTCCGACCTCGGTCTGCACCTATTTCTACGCCCACGACAAATCCTATCCGCCTGCCTTGAAGGCGCAGGTCGAGAAGGCGCTCGATCACGTCGGCAAGCTCGCCGGCAAGGCGTTCGGCGATTCGAAGAATCCGCTTTTGGTGTCGGTCCGTTCCGGCGGCCGCGCCTCGATGCCGGGCATGATGGATACCGTGCTCAACCTCGGCCTCAACGACAAGACCGTCGAAGCGCTCGCCGAATTGTCCGGCGATCGCCGCTTCGCCTATGACAGCTATCGCCGCTTCATCACCATGTATTCGGATGTGGTGCTCGGCTTCGAGCATCATCACTTCGAGGACATCCTCGACACCTTCAAGGACGGCCAGGGCTATACGCTCGACACGGATCTCACCGGCGACGACTGGGTCGAACTGGTCGGCAAGTACAAGGAAGCCGTGGCGCGCGAGACGGGCAAGGATTTCCCGCAGGATCCGCACGAGCAATTGTGGGGCGCGATCGGCGCCGTGTTCTCATCCTGGATGAACACGCGCGCGGTGACCTACCGCCGCCTGCATGACATCCCGGAATCCTGGGGTACCGCCGTCAACGTGCAGGCCATGGTGTTCGGCAACATGGGCGAAACCTCTGCGACCGGCGTTGCGTTCACGCGCAATCCCTCTACCGGCGAGAGCAAGCTCTACGGCGAATTCCTGATCAACGCGCAGGGCGAGGACGTGGTCGCGGGCATCCGCACGCCGCAGGACATCACCGAAGCCGCGCGCAAGGAATCCGGTTCCGACAAGCCGTCGATGGAAACCGCGATGCCGGAAGCGTTCAAGGAGCTGACGCGGTTCTACACGCTGCTCGAAAGACACTACCGCGACATGCAGGACATGGAGTTCACGGTCGAGCAGGGCAAACTGTGGATGCTGCAGACCCGCGGCGGCAAGCGTACCGCCAAGGCGGCGCTGCGCATCGCGGTCGAACTCGCCAATGAGGGCCTGATCTCGAAAAAGGACGCGGTGATGCGGATCGATCCGGCTTCGCTGGATCAATTGCTGCATCCGACCATCGATCCCGCAGCCAAGCGCGACGTGATCGCGACCGGCCTGCCGGCGTCGCCCGGCGCCGCGTCCGGCGAGATCGTGTTCTCGTCCGATGAAGCCGCCAAGCTTCAGGCCGATGGCCGCAATGTCATTCTGGTTCGGGTCGAGACCAGCCCGGAAGACATTCACGGCATGCACGCCGCCGAAGGCATTCTCACCACCCGCGGCGGCATGACTTCGCACGCCGCCGTGGTCGCGCGCGGCATGGGCAAGCCCTGCGTCTCCGGTTGCGGCGCCATTCGCGTCGATTACGGCCGGGGCACGATGAGCGTCGGCTCGCGCACCTTCAAGACCGGCGACGTCATCACCATCGATGGTTCGCTCGGCCAGGTGCTGGCCGGCCGCATGCCGATGATCGAGCCGAAACTGTCGGGCGAATTCGGCACCCTGATGGGCTGGGCTGATCAGGTTCGCAAGCTCGGCGTTCGCGTCAACGCAGACACGCCTGAAGATGCGCGCACCGCGATAAAATTCGGCGGCGAGGGCATCGGGCTGTGCCGTACCGAGCACATGTTCTTCGAGGAAACCCGCATCCGCACCGTGCGCGAGATGATCCTTTCCGAGGATGAACAATCGCGCCGTGCAGCGCTGTCGAAGCTGTTGCCGATGCAGCGCGCGGACTTCGTCGAGCTGTTCGAGATCATGAAGGGGCTGCCGGTCACGATCCGTCTGCTCGATCCGCCGCTGCACGAGTTCCTGCCGCACACCCAGGCCGAGATCGAGGAAGTCGCGCGTGCGATGAATACCGATCCGCGCAAGCTCGCCGATCGTGCCCGCGACCTCGCCGAGTTCAACCCGATGCTGGGTTTCCGCGGCTGCCGCCTCGCCATTGCCTATCCTGAAATCGCCGAGATGCAGGCGCGCGCGATCTTCGAGGCTGCGGTCGAAGCCGAAAAGCGCACCGGCAAGGCCGTCGGCCTCGAGGTGATGGTGCCGTTGATCGCGACCAAGGCGGAGTTCGATCTGGTCAAGGCGCGGATCGACGCCACCGCGCAGTCGGTGATGAAGGAGACCGGCAAGAAGCTGACTTATCAGGTCGGCACGATGATCGAGTTGCCGCGCGCCTGCCTGATGGCCGGCGATGTCGCGCAGACCGCGGAGTTCTTCTCGTTCGGCACCAACGATCTGACCCAGACTACCTACGGCATCAGCCGCGACGACGCCGCGAGTTTCCTTGGCACTTATGTCGCGAAGGGAATCCTCGAGATCGATCCGTTCATCTCGGTCGATCGCGCCGGCGTTGGTGAACTCGTGAAGATCGGTGTCGCCCGCGGCCGCAAGACGCGGCCCAATCTCAAGGTCGGCATTTGCGGCGAGCATGGCGGCGATCCCGCATCGGTGGCGTTCTGCCACGAGATCGGGCTCGACTACGTCTCCTGCTCGCCCTATCGCGTGCCGATCGCGCGGCTCGCCGCGGCGCAGGCCGCGCTCGGCAAGACGGTCGCGAGCCAGGCGTAGTTTTTATTTCGCACTGACTTTCAACGAAGACGGCGTCATGCCGGCCTTGTGTCGGGCATTTGCGTTCTTGCATGTGCGAGGACGCGGGTGACCGCGACATGCCCGGCCGTGATGCACCAAGCACGTCATTGCGAGGAGCGGAAGCGACGAAGCAATCCATCCATCCGTTATGCCGTGCGATGGATTGCTTCGCTTGCGCTCGCAATGACGTGGAGAGGTTTGGCCGCGGCATCTAACGGTGTCTACGCGAGCGTGCAACGGGTTCCCGTGCTCACACGCGATCGAATTCTTCATCATTTTCGTTGACGAGATATTTACCAGTTTCGTCGAGTGCCCATTTACCAACACTTCTCATGCAATCGGCAAAAGGCGGGCAATCTCTTGCGTGTCACACGCAGGCCACGCCGATTAACTCCCCAGCAACCTAAATTCGATACCAACAAAAAAGGTCGAATTGCACGGATGTACTGAAGTTCGATCGTGTAAGCGTTGCGTGAGCGTATCGATGTTTGTGTTGCGTAACCAGCCGAAGGGCGCGCGGCTTGCGTCCTTCGGCCTCGGTCTCTGCGTCTTCGCATTGATGCCGACCGAGATCGGATATCAGGATATCGCCGCGCTGCTGGCCCGCCAGCCGGGCGTCGCCGAGCGCTGGCAGAAGCGCGTGTTCTCCTCTGCGGGCGCCATTCAGGTCGCAACTTTCAGCTTCGGTCGTCCGATCGGGACCTCCTCACCGCAAACCGCCACCTATCGCCTCGCAAGCCTCGACAATCAGGGCATCGACATCACGGGTTCAGTGACGCGCAATCCGCTCGTTGCCCCGCCGCCGCGTTATCATGCCGCCGATTTCCCTAAGGTCGATCGCACGCTGAAGGGCGACCGCCTTGTCGTGGTGCCGCCGTCGCCGGCAGAGTCCGCAGGTCCAGCCGAGCGCGCGCCGGCTGTCGAGGATCCCGCGAACTCCAATGCATTGGTCAAGGGCGCAAAGACCGCCGAGGCGACGTCGTCTGTTGAGCGCGCACCGCTCGATCCCGAGCTTCAAGCCGCGCTGAGCGCGCCGCCGCTTGCGCAATTCGATGTGTCGCTGTCGCTCGAAACCAGACCGCAGGATGAGCTCCAGGGCGTTCCGCCCGCGCCGGAGACCGCGCGCGCAGCCGCCCCTACGCGCGATGGCTTCTCCTTCAAGACCTCGAGCCTGTTTTTGGATCATCGCTCGGCGCTCCCGAAAGCATCGAACGCTGGCAGCCCGGCGAAGAACCGATGATCGTCATGCCTGCCGCGCGTCCCGATCCCGACATGAAGGTGATGGCCTCGCTGCCGGTCGACGCCGACGGGCCGGTGCGGGCCGGCGAGATGGGCGAGAGCATCGCGCCGAAGGGCGAGGTCAATTCCGACAACCAGCAGGCCAAGACGCCGGCCGAGCGCCTTGGCCTGTTCGACGAAAAGTCGCGTGCCAAGTCGGAGAAGTGCCTGACCGAGGCGATCTATTTCGAAGCCCGCGGCGAAGCGGTGCGCGGTCAGATTGCCGTGGCCCAGGTGGTGCTGAACCGCGCTTTCTCCGGCAAATATCCGGACACGGTGTGCGGCGTGGTTTACCAGAACAAGCACCGCCATCTGGCGTGCCAGTTCACCTTCGCCTGCGACAATAATAGGGACGTGATCCGCGAGCCCGACATGTGGGAGCGGGCGAAGAAAATCGCCAGGGCGATGCTTGATGGTCAGCTCTGGCTGCCGGAAGTCGACAAGTCGACGCACTACCACGCCTATTGGGTGCGCCCGTCCTGGGTCAATGAAATGAAGAAGATGTACAAGACCGGCGTACACACCTTCTACCGGCCGCGGGCCTGGGGCAACGGCAGCGACGCGCCGAGTTGGGGCACGGCCGCCGAGACCGCGGCGATCTCCGCCAAGCTTGCCGAAGTCGCGCAAAGCTCGGCCGAGCAGGCGAGCGCGAAACGGTAACTCCTGATCCACGCGGGCGATGGCCCTGGAGCGCGCTTCGCTCGATCCGGGCTACGTCCAAAAATTGCATTCATTGTCCTCGCCAATTTTGCAGAGCTGCCCTGCAGCGGAAAATTTTTCTACGCCGCCCCTTGGGCTTTTCATGCAACTGCATTAATTCACCGTAATGTTTCGCCTGGCGGTCCCGGGCGCCGATTGTCCAAGGGGGAAATAAATGGCTGTAACGACCGGCGACCTTCATCCATCCTCGGGACTTGGCACCTGGCGGACGCCGCTGGTGATCATCATCTGCGGGTGCGCGGTCGCGCTGTTGAGCTTTGGGCCGCGATCGAGCCTCGGCTTCTTTGTTCAGCCGATGGGCGCGGAATTCACCTGGGGCCGCGACGTCTTCGGCCTCGCGCTGGCGCTGCAAAACCTGTTGTGGGGACTGGGCCAACCGATCGCCGGCGCCATCGCAGACCGGTTCGGCATTTTGCGCGTGATGATTGTCGGCGCATTGCTGTATGCCGGCGGCCTGCTCTTGATGCGCTACTCCACGACACCGCTGTCGCTCGATCTCGGCGCCGGCGTTCTGATCGGCTTCGGGCTATCCGGTTGTTCGTTCAACCTCGTGTTGTCGGCGTTCAGCAAGCTGCTGCCGCCCGAAAAGCGCGGCATGGCGCTCGGCGCCGGCACCGCCGCTGGCTCGTTCGGGCAATTCCTGTTCGCGCCGTTCGGCGTGGCGATGATCGACAATTTCGGCTGGCAGGCGGCGCTGACGGTATTCGCGTTGCTGATGCTGCTGATCGTTCCGCTGTCGCTTGCAATCGCGACGCCGCCTGCGGCATCGTCGAATGTCCCGGCCGCCGACCAACAGTCGTTCAAGACGGCGCTTGCGGAGGCGTTCGGCCATCGCTCCTATGTGCTGCTGGTGCTCGGCTTCTTCACCTGCGGCTTTCAGCTCGCTTTCATCACCGTGCATCTGCCGGCCTATCTCGTCGATCGCGGCATTCCCGCCTCGACCGGCGGCTGGGTGATTGCGGCGATCGGCTTGTTCAACATCATCGGCTCGCTCAGCGTCGGCTGGCTGCAGAATCTGTTCCCGAAGCGCTATATTCTGTCGGTGATCTATTTCACGCGGGCGATCTCGATCATCGCCTTCATATCATTCCCGATCACCACCTTCTCGGCGATCGCATTCGGCGCCATCAGCGGCCTGACCTGGCTCTCGACGGTGCCGCCGACTTCGGCGCTGGTGGCGCTGATGTTCGGCACCCGCTGGTTTGCGACGCTGTACGGCTTTGCCTTCGTGAGCCATCAGGTCGGCGGATTCCTCGGCGTCTGGCTCGGCGGCATCGTGTTCGAGCAATTCGGTTCCTATACGCCGATCTGGTGGCTCTCGGTTGTATTCGGCGTGCTGTCGGCGCTGATCAACCTGCCGATCGTCGAACAGCCGGTCGCGCGTCCGGTTGCACAACCCGCGTGATGCGGTAAAAACTCCCCGACAGATAAAAGTTCGGGGAGTTTATCGTGGGAACGTTCAAGGCCATCAGGATCGACAAGGCGGAAAAAGGCACCACCGCCGCGCTGACGCAGTTCGATGAAGCCGAGTTGATGGAGGGCGACGTCACGGTCGCCGTCGAGTGGTCGACGCTGAACTACAAGGACGGCCTTGCCGTCACCGGCAAAGCCCGGTGGTGCGGCGCTTTCCGATGATCGCCGGCATCGACTTCGCCGGCACTGTGGAACAATCCTCGCATCCAGGGTGGAAGGCCGGCGACAAGGTCGTCTGCAATGGCTGGGGCATGGGCGAAACCCATCTCGGGGCCTATGCCGAGAAGGCGCGCGTCAAGGGCGACTGGCTGGTGCGGCTGCCCAATAATATCTCGACCCGCGAGGCGATGGCGATCGGCACGGCCGGTTACACCGCGATGCTGTCGGTGCTGGCGCTCGAGAAGCATGGCCTGACGCCCAATAGCGGACCGGTCGTGGTGACCGGCGCCGCCGGCGGCGTCGGCTCGGTGGCCACCGCCGTGCTCTCGAAGCTCGGCTACCAAGTCATCGCATCCACCGGGCGGATGTCGGAAGCGGATTATCTCAAGGGCTAGGAGCAGCCGAGGTGATCGATCGCGCCGAGCTCTCCGGCCCGCCCAAGCCGCTGGCCAAGGAGCGGTGGGCAGGCGGCATCGACAGCGTCGGATCGACCACGCTCGCCAATATCCTGTCGATGACGAAGTATGGCGGGGCTATTGCAGCGTGCGGCCTTGCCGCCGGCATGGATCTGCCATCGTCGGTCGCGCCGTTTATTTTGCGTGGAGTGTGCCTTCTCGGCATCGACTCGGTGATGTGTCCGATCGAGCGGCGCAAAGTCGCCTGGAGCCGCCTCGCCAGCGATTTGGATAAGGCAAAACTATCTGATATTACTCACGAAATTGTCCTAGACCAGGTCATCGGGGCCGGCGCGCAAATCCTCGCCGGCCAGGTCCGCGGTCGAATCGTGGTAAAAATTCTCTAACGGCGTTCAGACTTTACCAACCAAGCGGCTCCAATATTGCCACGGTTCGTATGGTAAGCAGCGGGTAAAGAGACCTTAAGGTGGGTGCCCGCGCTCTTGTAAAGTTGGAGTAGCCGCATGCTTGCGCGTTTGGTGTTGGGGGCCGTCACGGCCGGTGCGATGGTTGTTCCTGCCCTGGCCGGGATGATGAATGCCGACGAGGCACGCAAGTTTGTGGCCGGCAAGGTTTTCGCTTTCACCTGTTTCGACGGCACCCGCGGCGCTGGCCGAATACTGGACGATCTCGGCGCCGCCGGTTCGGTTCAGTTCAGCGGCTCGGGCCCGATCCGCCGCGTGCGCCTGCCGGGCAACACGCTCCAGATTCGCGGCCAGGCCGTCTGCGCATCCATCAAGGGTCTTCCGTTCGAGCCGTGCTTCAATCTCGACAAGCAGGATGATCGTTCTTTCCGCGGCTCCGTCTCGGGCATGGGCTTCGCCTATTGCGATTTCCGTCACCAGGGCGCGTCGCAGATGCTGATGGCGCGCTCCGTGGCGCGGCCACGTTCGCTGCATCGCCGGGAGGAGCCGCCGCGCGCGGCTGACGCACGTGCCGAGGTAACGGCGCGAGTCCAAACGCCGCCGGTCGAGAGCGCCAAACTCGAGCCGGTGAAATCCGAGGCCCAGGCCGAGCCAGCCAAGTCGGAAGCCGCCAAATCTGAACCTGCCAAGGCCGAAAGCGCGCCGGAACTGCGCCGCTCGACCGATTGATCGCGCGGGCGCGCTGCTGCCAGAATCCAGGCCGGTAAGGGCGAGCCCGTAGTCATACGGGCTCGCGAGTTCACGTCCTGGTAGCGAGTCTCACTCCAACGTGTCGGCCGGCAATGAGGCCGGGGGCGGCCCAACACCTGGAACGATCATGCCGCTGTATTTTTCGGATCAGCCACGGCCGCTACGCAGGCGCATCCGATCAGGGATCCGAATTCGAGAGCCGCGAGGCCGCTTGGGCCGAAATGACCAAGGTCTGCGGCAACCTGCTCGGCAGTATTTCCCGCAGCCTGAAACAGAACGCCGAATGGCAGATGGAGCTTCTGGACGAGGCCAAGAAGCCGGTGTTCAGGATTCGCCTCGTCGCAGAATCGGTCAGCTAAGCATTTGCGTCGAAGCGACGCCCCTGATTTTCCCAGCTGTCGTCAGTTGTCTTAACGCGCTTCGCCCATCTCAAGCCCGCAGTTTACGATTGTGACGTCCGATAAGCCCTCAACGGGTTCGGCGCGTCGCTCCGTAGACCTACGGGTATCGGCGTTAACCCTAATGTAGAATCCGGAACTGTACTGATCGTCTGGCGAGCGGCGGCCGCTCGCGCGCAACAGGGCGATCATCAACACCTCCGTTGCTGAGTCCACACGCATCTGAGGGATTGCAATGATTAGAATAATTCAGGACTGGCGAATCGGTACCAAGCTCGCGATCACTTCCGTACTGACGATCGTGCTGGTTGCGTCGATGATCTATTTGCAAATGACAGGCGGGGAGGATGTCCGGAAGGCGACCGACACAGCGGCACGGCAGCAAACCATCGCTCAGGACGCCGCGCAGGCGAAGGCATCCGTGAGGGGCATGCAGGTCGGGATTCGCGACATTCTTCTTTCGACGACACCGGCCGAGCTTCAGAAGAGCGCCGAGTATTTTGCGGACCGGACAACAGCGGCGCTCACATTCACCGGCAACATGGCAAGACTGTCGAAGTCGGCTGAGAATGGCGAGCAGATCGCGAGACTCGGGGTCCTCATCGAGGGCCTTCGCAAGGGCAAGGAACAGCTTGAGGCCGTCCGCAAGCAGGTGATCGGAATCGAGAAGGGCGATGCTGGGCGCAGTGCGGAAGCCGTCACGCAGACCGCAAAGCTGGTCGACGAGATCAACCGGATCCGCCGGGAAGTGACCATCCCCGTCAACGTGGAAATAGAAGCCGTTGCAAACAAGATCAACGAACACGGCAAGCAGCGCAGCGAAGAAGCGCGGGCCGCGGCCAGCAACAAGGCCGCGTCGGTGGAACGGACGTCCCTGATGACGGGAATCGCCGTGGCGCTTCTGCTGATCGGCACTTGTGTTTTCTCCATCCTGACGATAGGTCGCCCGATGCGCGCCTTGAGCGCGTCAATGGAAGAACTCGCTGGCGGCAATTTCGCGATTGTGCTGCCTGGCCTTGGGCGGAAGGATGAGGTCGGCGACGTCGCAGGCGCGGTCGAGAAGTTCAAGGTCGTTTCGGAGAAGAAGGCCCGCGACGAAGCGGAGGCCAAGATCAAGCAGGATCAGATCGCGGCGCAACAGCGCAAGGCCGACATGATCAAGCTCGCCGACAACTTCGAAGGCGCGGTTGGCGAGATCGTCGAAACCGTCTCGTCGGCATCCACCGAACTGGAAGCCTCCGCTTCCACATTGTCGGCTACCGCCGAGCGGTCGCAGGAGTTGACCACCGCAGTTGCGGCAGCCTCCGAGGAAGCGTCGACCAATGTGCAGTCGGTGGCGTCCGCGACCGAAGAAATGGCGTCGTCCGTCAACGAGATCAGCCGACAGGTTCAGGAATCGGCGCGGATGGCCAATGCGGCTGTCGACCAGGCCCGAACCACCAACGACCGGGTCAGCGAATTGTCGAAGGCGGCGAGCCGCATCGGCGATGTGGTCGAACTGATCAACACCATCGCAGGGCAGACCAATCTGCTCGCGCTCAACGCCACCATCGAGGCCGCGCGCGCCGGTGAAGCCGGCCGCGGCTTCGCCGTCGTGGCCTCGAAGTGAAAGCGCTGGCCGAGCAGACAGCGAAGGCTACCGGCGAGATCGGTCAGCAGATTACCGGTATCCAGGCCGCGACTCAGGACTCGGTGAACGCGATCAAGGAGATCAGCGGCACGATCGAGAAACTGTCGGAGATCTCCTCGACCATTGCAGCCGCGGTGGAAGAGCAGGGCGCCGCAACGCAGGAAATTTCTCGCAACGTGCAGCAAGCTGCGCAAGGCACCCAGCAGGTTTCTTCCAACATCACCAACGTGCAGCGCGGCGCGATCGAAACCGGTTCGGCCTCGTCGCAGGTTCTCTCCGCGGCGCAGTCGCTGTCGACAGACAGCAACCGTCTCAAGCTCGAGGTCGGCAAGTTCCTCGATTCGGTGCGCGCCGCCTGACAATCATCCTCCGGTCGGCGCCGCCGGAGCAACCGGCGTCGCGGCTTGCCTGCGGAACAGGATGCGCTGGTACAGCCAGCCGATCGCCACCAGCACCAGGCCGAGGCACATGAACGACAGCGCGCGGTAAACGCCTGTCAGCGTCGACATGTCGATCAGGAAAGCCTTTACGATCGTCAGTGCAATGACAGCGGCGGATGCCAGACGTGCGCGCTGCGAGTTGAAGAGAATGCCGATGCCGAGCAGTATCACGCCGAACGCCAGCCAGGCGATCGAATAGGTGTATTGCTCGGCGCCGGTGGTCGGGCCGACGGACAAGACCGGGCCGTGATAGATCCTCCGGATTTCAAACGTCACGTAAGCGAGCGCGAGAATGAGCGCTCCGGTCGCGATCGTGTTGGCGTAGCTGACCGGGCGCCGGCCTGCGACAGCGTATGACAACAGCAGCGCCAGCACGGCGGGCAGGGCATAGCCGAGCAGCAGCAGGTTGATGACAGGGCCGCCGACGTCGATATACCAGAGAATCGGGTTTTCCAGCAGCAACAGCCCGAACAGCGCCGCGAGGCCGGCGAATACCGTGAGCAGGATCGCGCCGGCGTTGTGGATGATGCTGCCGGTCCGGACGCGCAGGCGCTCCAGCCCGATCGCCATCGCCAGCGCCACGCAGACCTGCAGCGCAACCTCGGTGAGGTCGGCGCTCTGCCGATACACATCGCCATTGTTGACGGCATGGCGGATTTCCATGAACGCCAGCAGCACCGTGAACAGGATCGCTGCCGCCTCCACCGTCCGCAGCGGCGCGTCGTCGCCGCCGCGCTCGCAGGAAGATGCTTCCGGCCCAGAACGATGCCGCCGGAATGCCGTAGCCCCACAATAGCCAGTTGAAGATCGGCGTGGTGCCGACGGCACTGCCGACAATGCGCGGCTCGTAGCCGATGCGCAGCACCACGATGCCGGCGAGGATAGCCGCGAGCGAGCGCAGGAACGGAATCGGTCGCTGCATCGAAATCCAGGCAGTGCCTGCCGACATCAGCGCCAGCGCAATCGTGAGCCAGCCTTTTTCCAGCGCGAAGGTCAGCGCGAGCGCCAGTGCGGCGAGCGCGCCGGTTGCAAACAGCGCGATCGAAGCCTGCAATCCCGGGCGGTCGTCACGCTTGGAGAGGATCTCGGTCGCGGCGGCATAGGCCGCGGCCAGCATCACCGCGAGGATGGCAAACGGGATCGAGCGGTCGAGATGCGCGATGCGGGCATAGAGCGCAACCAGTAGCGCCAGCGGCGTGAACACCGCCGCGGCCGACCAGATCACCGGTATGACGGGGCCGGCGAAACGGCCCTGCGCCAGAAATCCGGCTACTCCAAATCCAGCGGCGAAGATCGCGGCCGATATCAGGTGCAGCGACACCGATCCGTCCGTGGCGTTCGGTCCAATGCCCGGCAGCGGACCGCCGGGCAGCACCAGCACTTCCGAGTTGGCGCGAACGGCCCATTCGGCGAATACGACGAACACCAGCGCGGCGGCGGCCCCGACCGCACCAGCAGCGGCATCGCTGCGCCAGGCGACGAGAAGGCTGCCGGCTACCAGCAGGCCGAACACGATCATTGCGGTGTCGGCGTGAAAGCTGTTCAGCACGATCAGCGTGGCGCCGAGCAAATAGGCCGCGAGCGAGCCCGATGAGATCGGCTCGACCTGGCCTTCTTCTGCGGGCGGACCGAACATGAATCCACACACCACCAGCAACGCAGCGAGGATGAAACCTGCGAGAACATGGAATGCGTGCGGGCCGACCATCGACGGTCCGCATTGCAGGCACGGGAAAGTCCACAGCAGCGCGAATACGATCGTGGTGACCGCGAGCCAGCGCCACAGCCTGACGCGCGCCAAGCCGAAGGCGACGGCGGTGACGATCGCGAGATAGATGTAGAGCGCCCAGAAGTCCGGCCTGTCGGACGAGACCAGGATAGGTGTCACGAAGGCACCTACGACGCCGAGACCGGCAAGCGCCGGCCCGTGCAGCAGCGCCGCGGCCAGCGTGCCGAGCGCTACGAGCCCCAGCAGGACGAAAGCGGTTGCCGGAACCAGAAAGCCGTAGAGCGCATAGGCCGCATAGACGGTGGCAAACGCGACCGCCGTTCCGGCCGCTGTCAGGATGGCCGGAATATTGGCGATGGGCAGCGCTTCGATCGTGGCGAGGCTCTCCTTGCGGCGGGTCCATTCGCCTGCGGCAAGCAGCACCAAGGCGAACAGGCCGCCCAGCGCCGTGCGTACTTCGTCGCTGAGCAGACCGGCCTCGATCGAATAGCGCACCATGAAGAAGCCGCCGAGCGCGAGCGTCAGCCCACCAATCCACACCACCCAGCGGGTGCCGACGGTTTCCTCGAACCCGCGATCGGGTTGCGGCAGCGGAGGCGGCGGTGCCGCGGCGCCACCAGCGGCTTGCTCGCCCGCGTCTGAGGGGGCGATGGATTCGATGTCTGGGACGATGGGCGGTGGCTCCGGCGTGACCCCGGGCGAAGCCGGCGGCAGTGTCTGCTCGAACGCCTCCAGCGGTGTCAGGGGTGGCGGCACGGGCGTCGCGGTCGCCGCCGTCGTCCCGATCGCCTCCAGCCGCGTCCGCAACTCCGCGACCTGGTTCATGGCCTTACGCGCGAAGATAAAGGCGACAATCGCGATCACGAGTGCGAGGAAATCGAACGGAGAATCGAACATCAGGCCTCCAGGCGGGCACGTCAGACCGTTAACCGGCCACGTCCGCAGCCTGGTTGCAATCCAGTGAGTGCAGATTTACCCGCTAAAAGTTCAAATCGGCCGGCGCGTTTCTCCGTGTCCCGGACGCGATGCAGCGCCTCTTGGCGGTGCACCGCAGAGCCGGGACGCACACCTTCAGTGCGTGGACCCCGGATCAGCTGCGCACCACGCCGCAAGCGGCGCGCTGCGCAGCATCCGGGGAACGCAGAGCATGGATAGATGTCGTACTAGTCCAGATCGACGCGGAACGGCCGGCCTTCTACCGTCATGCTGCCCGGGCCCATTTCGTCGAGCGCGCGAAGCATCCGCCCGTCGCGTCCGAGCGCCTTGTCCGCGAGGCTGACGATCAGCCGGTTCGGCGACGCGATCGCGGAGCGGGCGCGAATTTGCCGGGCAATCTCGATCTCGTCGCGGTGCGGATTGAGGGCGCAGGCGGCGGCAAAGGCGCTCGCCGTCGAACGGCTGATGCCGGCATAGCAATGCACCACCATCGGCGCGCTGCGGTCCCAGCTGCGGACGAAATTCAACACCTTCTCGATATGCTGATCCGACGGGGCGAGAAAGCCGTCCATCTGCTCGGTGATGTCGTCCATTGACACCCTCAGATGGTTGGTCTCCAGCACCGAAGCTGGGCGCTGCACCTGATCGACGTTGGCCATTACGGTGAGAATGTGGCTGGCGCCGGTGGCCCTGACGGTTTCGGGAAGGGCGGCAAGCGAGCAGACATGAAGCATGGCGATCCCTGAAGCGTCCTCTTTGGGCGCGATTATAGGCCCGCGCCTAGGGTGGTGAAAGCAGGTTTGCGCCGGGCGTTCAAGCGAGCAACAGGTTGAATCGTGTCAAAAACCGCTTCTCGGCCTTCGCCGCCGTCCATGGCGTCATGTAATCGCGCACCGACGCCTCAGGCAGGCCGGGGTCCTTGCCAAACAGGCGTCTCGCCTCGGCCTGCGAAAAGCCGGCCAGGTGCGTAGCTTCGAGATAGGCCGCGCCGCGGTCGGCGGCCTTGATCGCCGTCGTTATCTCGTCGGCCAGAACCGGCGGCAAGCCGAAGCGAATATGGATCGCCGCGAGCAGGCGCTTTTCCACCACCTTGTAGTCGCCGCCGAGCACCGCCTTGAACGGCGAGATCATGTCGCCGATGACATATTCCGGCGCGTCGTGCAGCAGCGCCGCTAGCCGAAGCGGACATCCACGCGCGGCATCTGCTCGCGCATCACGGCTTCCACCAACAGCGTATGCTGCGCCACCGAGAAGATATGCGCGCCGCTGGTCTGACCGTTCCAGCGCGCGACGCGCGCCAGCCCATGCGCAATGTCGGCGATCTCGATATCGAGCGGCGAGGGGTCAAGCAGATCGAGCCGCCGCCCCGACAGCATCCGTTGCCAGGCGCGGGTAGAGGTGTTCGAGGCGGACGATTTTCCGGCCGTCATTTGGTCTTGAGGCGGGGCTTGCGATGTTTGTCCGCCGCAGTTCTCGTGGCAGAAGCAGGTGACCAGGTGGTCGTTGACCATGCCGGTGGCCTGCATGAAGGCGTAGACAATGGTCGGGCCGACGAACTTGAATCCGCGTGCGCCGAGCTCCTTGGAAATCTTGATCGAGACCGGCGTCGAAGCCGGCACGCTGGCGGTGGTCTTGAACTGGTTCACCTTGGGCTTGCCGTCGACAAAGTCCCACAGGAATTTGGAGAAGCCCGGACCTTCTTCCATGATCTTCAGATAGGCTTTGGCGCTGCTGACGGTGCCTTCGATCTTGGCGCGGTTGCGTACGATGCCGGCATCGTTCATCAGCGCGTGGACTTTCTTTTCGTTGTAGCGCGCGATCTTTTCCGGCTGGAAGTCGTCGAAGGCTTTGCGGAAGTTTTCGCGCTTGCGCAAAATCGTGATCCACGACAGCCCTGCCTGAAAGCCGTCGAGTATCAGCTTCTCGTACAGCGCGCGGTCGTCATATTCCGGCACGCCCCATTCGGTGTCGTGATAGGCCATGTAGAACGGGTCTTCGCCCGGCCACGGACACCGTATCTTGCCGTCGGCATGCTGGCGCGCGGATCGGCTCATGCGACGGTCTGTTTCGGTGGGATACGAACGTCGTTCGGATCGGTCAGCCGGATTGCAAGGCCACCTGCGGTCAGCGCCAGGCCGGCGTCAAGCGCATCGGCGACGCGATCGGTTCGGACCAGCGCGAGACCCTTGCCATCAGCGGTCGAACCCATGGTGCCGACCGGCTTTTCTCCAGCCAGAACCGGGAGCCCGGCTTCCGGCGAAAAGTCTTCCAGCGTGACCCGCACCACCCGTGTCCGCGCGGTGCCGCGATGCTGCATCCGCGACACTACTTCCTGGCCGACATAGCAGCCCTTGTCGAAATCGATGCCGTGCAGCCGATCCATATTGGATTCGTGGGGAAACGCGTCGCTGTACATGAAATCGAGCCCGCCGCGCGGCACGCCGCTTGCTATGCGATGGGCCTCGTAGGCCTCGCTGTCGGTGAGATCGGCGCCGACCAGATCAGCCACCTTCTGCTTGAGATCCTCGGGCACGAGGACGCGCCAGCCCAGCGCCTCATGCCGCGGATCGGCAAAGGCCAGATCGGGTTTCATGGCCGGTTCGCCGTCCCACACCGCCAGCACGCCCATGCTGTCGGAGATGTTCTCGACTGCGACCTTGGCGCGCAGCTTGTAGAAACCGAGCTTGTCGGCGAGGCCCTGCGCCAGCGGGCGCGGCGCATCGATCAGGAAGCCGCCGCCATGGCCGGCGGGGGCTTCGGTGATCAGAAAATCGATCGTGATCTTGCCCTGCGGCGTCAGTAGCGCGCCGAACCGGCCAAGACCGGGCTGCAGCAGCGTGATGTCTGTGGTGACGAGGCCATTGAGGAAGTTACGGGCATCCTCGCCGCTGACCTTGACCACGCCCCGGTCTGGTAGAAACGCTGCTTTCATAAGCTAAATCGGCCTCTTCTGACGTTCTCTTGAAGTTCCTGGGGAAACACAGGTGGTGGATATCCCATGCGAAGTTAAGGCGCTAAGGTGCCGCCAACAAGGCCCGCGCGATAGCCTAAAGCGGGCGTCGAGGACCGATGAATCAACGATTTGATACCATTCTAAAATCCGGCACCGTGGTCAATCAGGACGGTGAGGGCATCCGCGACATCGGCATCTCCGATGGCCGCATCGCCGCGATCGGCGGGCTTGGACAAGCTTCTGCTGCCGAGACGATCGACTGCAAGGGCCTGCACATCCTGCCCGGCGTGATCGATACGCAGGTGCATTTCCGCGAACCAGGCCAGACACATAAGGAGGATCTTGAAACCGGATCGCGCAGCGCCGTGATGGGCGGGGTCACCGCCGTGTTCGAAATGCCGAACACCGATCCGCTCACCGTCACCGAACAGAACTTCACCGACAAGGTGAAGCGCGCCCGCCACCGCATGCATTGCGACTTCGCGTTCTTCATCGGCGGCACCCGCGAGAACGTGCAGGATCTGCCGGAACTGGAACGCGCACCGGGCTGCGCTGGCGTGAAAGTATTTATCGGCTCCTCCACCGGCGCGCTGCTGGTCGAGGACGACGAGAGCCTGCGGCGAATTTTTCAGGTGATCCGGCGGCGCGCCGCCTTTCATGCCGAGGACGAATACCGCCTCAACGACCGCAAACCGCTCCGCGTCGAGGGAGATCCGCGCTCGCATCCAGTGTGGCGCGATGAGACCGCAGCGCTGATGGCGACGCAGCGGCTGGTCAAGCTCGCGCACGAGACCGGAAAACGCATCCACGTGCTGCATATCTCGACCAAGCAGGAGATCGAGTTCCTGCGGGACCACAAGGACGTCGCGTCCTGCGAGGCGACGCCGCATCATCTGACGCTGGTGGCGCCCGAATGCTACGAGCGGCTCGGGACTCGCGCGCAGATGAACCCGCCGGTGCGCTCGGCCGATCACCGCGACGGCATCTGGCAGGGCATCGAGCAGGGGATCATCGATGTGCTCGGCTCCGACCACGCGCCGCATACGCTGGAGGAGAAGGCGAAGACCTATCCCGCCTCGCCGTCGGGCATGACCGGGGTGCAGACGCTGGTGCCGCTGATGCTCGATCACGTCAATGCCGGGCGGTTGTCGCTGGCACGTTTCGTCGATCTCACCAGCGCAGGCCCAGCGCGGCTGTTCAACATCGCCTGTAAGGGCCGTATAGCGGCAGGCTATGACGCCGACTTCACGATCGTCGATCTCAAGCGCTCTGAGACCATCACCAACAAGTGGGTCGCCTCGCGCGCCGGCTGGACGCCCTATGACGGCGTGCGCGTCACCGGCTGGCCGGTCGGCACGTTTGTCCGCGGCAAGCGCGTGATGTGGCAGGGCGAAGTGACGACGCCGTCGACGGGAGAGCCGGTGCGGTTTCTGGAGACGTTGAAGGTGTAGACGGTCTTTCGTCCGTCATTGCGAGCGCAGCGAAGCAATCCATATCGCGGCATGACGGATAAATGGATTGCTTCGTCGCTTGCGCTCCTCGCAATGACGAGATCGGCGCAGTGAAGCCGAATTACTGCTTCGCCAGCGACAGCGAGAACTCGCCGTTGCGCACGCGGGCGGACAGACCTTCCACGAATTTCGCCACCGCGTCCTCGCCATAGGTCGAAACCAGCTCGGCGAGCGCGGTGAACATGCTCGCCTGCGCCAGGCAATCACCGTCAACGCCGTCGTGCCGCGCCTCCGCCCAGGCCTCATTGAGGTAGCCGAGCGCGGCCTGCTTTTGTTCGTGGTCGGGAAGTGGCTCGCGGGCAATCGAAAAGGACGCTGGGTGGCGCATGAAACTCAACGAAATCTGTGCGCGATCCAGGGCGGAACGCGTCGAACGCGCGAAGCTGTAGCACGCGGTGCCAGCCCGGCTAACCAACATCTTTAGGAAAGGTTAATAGCTGCCCGAATTTGAGGCGGCCCCTGGAACCCGCGCTCCGAACGTCAAGCCGACGCGCGCACACCACTTCAGGAATGATCGCCGCCCAGCAATCGCACAAAACTCGCGCGCAGTGGCGGGCCGATACACCAGATCAGTTCGTCCTCGGTCGGGATATCAGGATGATCGAGCCTTTGCAGCGCATATTGAATCGAACGGGTGATGCCGGGTTTTGGGTCCGTCAGCGTTCCGTCGAGATCGAAATAGATCGCGTCCATGAATCAATTCGCGTAGCGCGCGGTCAGGTCGCGCGAGATTTTCGAGCCTTCCTCGATATACCTGCGGATCGCGACGGAAGCTGCCGGCGTGCAGGTCCGGTAGGTCTGCTGAAAGCCATTATAACCCCGGTTGAAGCCCGCGATCATGCGGGCGCGGCGGTCGCCGGAGGGTGTCTCGGCATCGATCAGCGCCTGCATCTCGTTGCGCCATTTCGCCCCTTCGTTGCTGCCGCAAATGCCCCTGAGATAGTGCAGCGTGCCGAGGATTTCGGCCAGCCGCTGCAGGTCGCCATCAAACGGCGCGGCTGCGTCCTGCGCCCGCGCGGGAGCCACATGGCATGCCGAGATGAGGATGAGAACGGCGAGAAAGTGCTTTAGCATTTGGGTTCCAGAACCCGCCCGATATGCCCCCTCAATACGCCCGAGGCAAGGCGCGGAGCAAAAATGCCTCCTAGACCAGCTTCCGGGCCGCCTCGATGACCTCCAGAAGGCCGCCGGTGACCTTGAGATCGCCGAGCGCCTCCGGCGACAGCCACTTGAAGTCGTCGTGCTCGTCGTTCAGGACCGGCTCCCTGGCCGTCCAGCGCGCCGCGAACGACATGATGACGTAGTGCCCGCCGCCACTGACCGCCGGCAGCACCTCGCGCCAGCCGGCAAGCCCCAAAATCTCGATTCTCAGCCCGGTTTCCTCATCGACCTCGCGGTGAAGCGCAGTGTGCAGCGATTCGCCGAATTCGACCCGGCCGCCGGGGAACGAGTAGAATCCCTTGCCCGGCGAGCGGGCGCGGCGGACCAGCAGGATCTTGCCGTCGCGAAAGATCGCGCCGCTGACGGCCAGTTGGGGACGGGTCGGCTGAACGGGTGAAGCCAAGGGTGATCCGGAAAAACAGGGAACCGCTTCTGGCGCGGATCGGATCTTATTCAATCAGAATGATAGGATTCTAGTGGTTCGACATGATGGTTTCAACGTCGGACTCGGATTTGCCGTTGATGACGCCGCCGGCCAGCGCGACCAACGGCTTCACCCAGGAGGCGGCCTGTTCAGCGAGCGTGGCGCGGGTCTTGTCCTGCTGGGCTTCGCGCATGGCCGATCCCACCGCGGTCAGGATCGAGGTCATGCTGGTCGTGAGGTTGTCGAAATCGGCACGGACCTTGGGATCGGCGGATTCATAGGCCTCGATCGCGAGGTCGCGGGCCTTGAAGTTGGAGGCCCAGAAATGCTCGGCGTAGGACAGCGGTGTCCATGTCAGGAAATCCTCCGCGCATTCCGGCATGTCCGGCACCATTTCGAGCAGCATGATGGCTTCGTTGAAATGATTCAGATAATCGGTGGCAAGCCCGGTGCGGGGATTGATGTTGGCAGCGCGCAACTGCGCCGCACGGATCTCGTCAATGCGGCCCGTCGGTGGCGATATCGGTCGATCGGATCGCGAAGGTGTGGCGGCCGCTGAAGTCATCGAGGCCACTGTTAACATCTGGGGTTAACACCTATTAAACGGCCACCTATTTGGGTGAGATAATGTGCGGACGCTTTGTAATTACTTCGCCCCCAGAGGCACTTCGGCAGATCTTTGGCTATGTCGAGCAGCCCAATTTTCCGCCGCGTTACAATATTGCGCCGACCCAGCCGATCCCGGTGATCATCCTGGAAAATGGCGGCCGGCATTTCCGGCTGATGCGCTGGGGGCTGGTGCCTGCGTGGGTCAAGGATCCCCGCAAATTTACGCTTCTGATCAACGCGCGCTCCGAGACGGTTCTCGACAAGCCCGCGTTCAAGAACGCGATCAAGCGGCGGCGCTGCCTGATTCCGGCGGATGGCTATTACGAATGGCAGGATGCCGGCGGCCGCAAGCGGCCGTTTTTCATCCATCGCCGCGACGGCCGGCCGGTCGGCTTTGCCGCGCTGGCTGAAACCTGGATGGGGCCGAACGGCGAGGAGACCGACGGCGTCGCCATCGTCACCGCACCGGCCAGCCGCGACCTGGCTGCGCTGCATGACCGCGTGCCGGTCACGATCGCGCCCGACGAGTTCGAGCGCTGGCTCGACGGCCGGACCAACGACGCCGATGACGTCATGGCGCTGCTGAAAGGGCCGCTCGAAGGCGAGTTCGCCTGGCACGAGATTTCCACGCGCGTCAATCGCGTCGTCAATGACGACGCGCAATTGCTGTTGCCGATCACGGAAGAGGAAAGGGCGGCGGAGGAGCCGAAGCCTGCGAAGAAGGCCGCGCCGCGCAAGATGGCATCGATGACGCCGGAGGATGACGGGCAGGGCTCATTGTTTTGAGGCGCACTGGTTGCTACGGTCCTCATCGAAAAATATTCAGCGCCGCATACTGCAGCAGCATGATCGTCTTGGCGTCGGCGATGCGGCCGTCCGATATCATCGCGAGCGCCTGATCGATCGGCAATTCCAGCACCTCGATGTCCTCGCCCTCGTCGGCAATGCCGCCGCCGCTGCCGACCCGCATCGCAGCTTCGTACTCGGCGACGAACAAGTGCAGTTTCTCGGTGACCGCGCCCGGACTCATGAAGGCTTCGAATACCTTGCGCACCTCGCCGAGCCGGTAGCCGGTTTCTTCCTCCGCCTCGGCGCGGATCCGTTCCTCCGGTGAGGCGTCGTCGAGCATGCCGGCGGCCGCCTCGATCATGAGATCGTCATGACCGGCAAGGTAGGCCGGCAGGCGGAACTGCCGCGTCAGCACGACGTTGCGGATTGCAAGATTATACGGCAACAGCGCCGCGGCGTGGCCGCGATCGAAGACCTCCCGCTTCTGCGTCTGCCATTCGCCGTTGCCACGGCGATAGTCGAACTCGACTTCGTTCAACCGATAGTGCCTGTCTGAGAGCACGCTGACGTTCTTGATGCGGACGCGATCGGAGACGGTCATGTTTCTCTACCGGGTCGTGATGGCTACGGCGTCGGCTCGCGGCCGTCGAGCCATTTGGCGAAGGTCACGGTCTGCTGGTTGTAATAGCCGATCGACTGGTAGAACGCGTGGACCTGCGCATTGTCTTTGCGAACCATAAGTTGAAGCTTTAAGATGCCGCGAGCACGAAGCCATTCTTCGGCGGCGTTCATGATTGCTTGACCAAAGCCTTCATAGCGCCGATCCGGATCGACAGTGACATAATAGACCCAGCCGCGATGGCCGTCGTGGCCGACCAGCACGGACGCGACAAGCGCGCCGTTATTGCGGCCCAACAGCACCGTTGAGTTGGTTCCTTTGCGCGCCAAAGCGTCGCTGGCCGGATCGTTCCATGGTCGCGTCGACCCGCAACGCTGCCACAGCGCGATCACCTCAGCGATATCGCAGTCTTCAATCGTCGTAATGCTCAGTCCGTCGGCGGTCGCAGCAGGAGGAATATTCACAGCACTTTCCCGGGATTCATGATGCCTAACGGATCGAGCATCGCCTTGATGCCGCGCATCAGTTCGATCGCGACCTTGTCCTTTACATCGGGCAGTTCGTCGCGCTTGAGCACGCCGATACCGTGCTCGGCGGAAATCGATCCGCCCATCCGCATCACGATCGCGAACACGACCTCGTTGACCTCGTGCCAGCGCGACATGAAGTCGCCGGTGTTGCCGCCGATCGGCTGGCTGACATTGTAGTGGATATTGCCGTCGCCGAGATGGCCGAACGGCACCGGCCGCGAGCCCGGAATCAGCTTCACGACGGCCGCGTTGGCCTCTTCGATGAAGGCGGGCACCGCCGCGACCGGCACGGAGATGTCGTGCTTGATCGAGCCGCCTTCCGGCTTCTGCGCCGCCGACATTTCGTCGCGCAGCTTCCAGAACGCCGCGCGCTGGGTCAGGTTTGCTGCGATCACGGCGTCATCGACGATGCCTTCTTCCATGCCCTGGGCGAGGATCGATTCAAGCGCGGCACGGGCGTCGTCACGCGAGGAGGATAACTCCATCAGCACATACCAGGGGTGCTTGCTTGTCAGGGGATCGCGGATGTCGATGCCGTGGCGAAGGCTGAAATCGACCGCGATATCGGCCAGCAGTTCGAAGCTGGTGAGGCTACCGGCCGCCTCGTTCTGTGCGATCGAGAGCAGCTTGAGCGCCTGCGCCGGCGATTTCAGGCCGACATAGGCGGTCTCCACCGCATGCGGCTTCGGAAACAGCTTTAGCGTCGCAGCGGTGATGATGCCGAGCGTGCCCTCGGCGCCGATGAAGAGATTGCGCAGGTCGTAGCCGGTGTTGTCCTTTTTCAATTTCGACAGCCCGTTCAGGATCCGCCCGTCGGCGAGCACGACTTCCAGTCCGAGCGCCATCTCGCGCGCCACGCCGTACGCCAATGCAGCGGTGCCGCCGGCATTGGTGGAGAGGTTGCCGCCGATGGTGCAACTGCCCTCAGCGCCGAGCGACAGCGGGAACAGGCGATCGACTTCGGCCGCACGCTGCTGCGCGATCTGCAGCACCACGCCGGCCTCGCAGGTCATGGTATTGGAGGCGGGATCGATCTCGCGAATTTTATCCAGCCGCCGCAGCGAGACGACGACCTCGCCGTTGTGCGGGGTCTGGCCGCCGACCAGGCCAGTATTGCCGCCCTGTGGCACCAGCGCGATTTTGTGCTCGCTGGCGAGCTTGCAGATGGCGGACACCTCGGCCGTGGAGCCGGGCCGCAGCACGAGCGGCGAGCGGCCGTGGAACAGGTCGCGTTCCTCGGTGACATAGGGTGCGATATCGGCGGCGTCAGTGACCGCATATTTGTCGCCGACAACAGCGCGAAATTTTGCGATCAACTCGGGCGGAAGCGGCGGTACCGAACCTTGAACGATATTCATTTTATTGTTCTCTTTATTGTTCTCTTTCATTCCCGCCCGCTCATTCCCGTCCCACCGCGGCGCGGCGTAGCCGGTCGTTGATGGCTTCGCCCAGGCCTTCGTCTGGAATGGGCATCACCGCGATGGTGTGCGCGCCCTTGCCGTCGAGCGCGCGAAGATAGCCGAACAGGTTGGCGGCGGCCTCAGCGAGGTCACCACGCTCGGACAGATTCATCACCACGGAAGCGGCGTCAATTCCCGAAATTGCTCCGAGGCCAAACGCCAGCAGCGCCTCGCCGGGCGCTACATCGATCGCATTGAGCCGCACCTTCGCGCGTGGCGCGTAATGGGAGGCCAGCATGCCCGGCGCCAGCGGCTGTCCGCTGTCGCTGTCGGTTTCAGTGGGCGGCTGTTTCAGCGCACGGCCGAGCACGCGTTCGATCTCGGCGCGCGGCACGCCGCCCGGACGCAGCAGCATCGCCTCGTCGAAGCAACCGACGATCGTCGATTCGACGCCGACCTCGACCGAGCCGCCATCGACGATCAGGTCGATCCGCCCCGCGAGGTCGCTTTGCACGTGGGCGGCCGTGGTCGGGGAGACATGACCCGAGAGGTTCGCGGATGGCGCCACCACGGCGCTGCCGAACTCCCGCAGGATCTCACGCGCCACGGGGTGGGCCGGTATCCGGATCGCGATCGTTTCGAGGCCGGCGGTGGCGAGATCTGCGACGGCGCAATCCGGTGTTTTCGGCAGCACCAGCGTCAGCGGGCCCGGCCAGAACGCTTCGGCGAGCGCCATTGCGGGGCCATCAAAGTGAGCGATCCGCCGCGCGGCGGCGATGTCGCCGACATGGGCGATCAGCGGATTGAAGGCCGGCCGGCCCTTGGCCTGGTAGAGGTGGGCAATTGCGGCCGGATTGGCGGCATCGGCGCCAAGGCCGTAGACGGTCTCGGTCGGGAACGCGACCAGTCCGCCTTTGGCGAGGATGCGCGCTGCCGCCGCCACGGCGGCCGGGCCGGCGGGCAAAATCTGGGTTTTCAGGCCAACATTCACTGTGATTTATTTCCTTAATCCGGCTCCTTGCGGTCGCCGAAACCCAAGGCTATAAGCCGCGTTCTTAGTCGGAGTGTGGCTCAGCCCGGTAGAGCACTGCGTTCGGGACGCAGGGGTCGCAGGTTCGAATCCTGCCACTCCGACCATTCATTTTTGCCATTCATTTTTCAGGCCTTTTTCTGATTGCTGGCGGTTCCCAAGTCAACCGCCGATTCCCTTCCCAAAACGAACATAAATCAGCGTTCTCGCGGCGCGATTGGCGTCCGAGTCTTGCCGAGCCGTCACCCTCGAAGAGGAGGGTGCAGGGAATGCCGGATGCGCGCTGCACCCGCGGTCTCGTGTGCAAAATGCGCACAAAGAAACGCACACGAGCATACAGGTTCAGCGGAGGCAATCCGGCATTCCCTGCGCAATGGCTTTACGTCTTATGCCGTGCTCTCCTCGGCGACGAATTCGTCTTGTCACCGTCGCTGCCGGCTTGATGGCTGATCGGATCCGGTTGGATCGATTTCACCACCGGCAGCTTGACACCAGCAACGGGTGCCAGGACCACACGGTTTTGCCGTACGCATCAACGTCGTTCGTCTTGCGCGCGTTGTTCACTCACGGTCAGACCGCCCTGCGAACACATCTCGCGCCCGACGCTGCCGCGTCCACCGCATCCTGCCCCAACGTTCGTGACGATGGCCAACGCCCCTCTTCTCGGGACAGGATGGCACGAGTCAAAGCATTGATTTGCCCGACGGGTTAAGCGGAAAATTTTTCGCAAGGGGGCTGGACACGAAATTCAAGTGATTTGCCCGACAGGCAATTTGGCGAGCGTAAGATGGTCACGTCGGCGTGCGGTGCGCGCTACACGGAGAATTCATGGCGTGCAAATGCGTCGGGAAAAAGCAGCATCCGGGCGGGAAATTCAGTGACGTGCGGGTGGCGAGGAAGCGGGCGAGCAAGTCGAAGCGGGCCAGTTGAATCGCCGATCGACGCAGACTGACGACAGATCAGTTCGCCGCCAGATCTAGAACAACCCACTGACGACGAATCCGAAGGTGCAGAGCACCATAACGATTCCGCCGATCATCACCCAGGTTGGGGAGTTAGGAGGGGGTACCGCATGTTGTTTCATGGCCAGCACCAACAAATATCGCAAGCAATATTGATTAAGTCTAACTCCGACCCGCCGGCACGCAACCGCCCTTAGGTTGATCTGTTCGAGGAAAATACGCGACAGGAAAAATGCCCCTCGGTGAGCCGGGCAGATTCGTTCCGCGGCGGTTCAACATCGGAATTGAAGACGGGAAAAAATGGCACTGTGGCCATTGGCTCGATTCGAATCATTTGTCGGCCACCCGACAGACGAGAACCGGCAAAGCGCGTTCTAATTTGCAGGTCTGGAAGTGGAGGACCGCGCCGTGAATCGTCGACTGCGGATCAAACACAAAGCGACCTTTGCAGAACGCCTTGCAAGCGAAGCAAACCGTCTCAAGGAACTGGCCGGCAAAACGCCACAGGGGCCGGAGCGTGACCTGGTTTTGCGCAAGGTTCGGCAGGTGGAGACCGCCTCTCACATCAATGAAGTGGTAACGTTGCCGGGCTTGCCGCCCCGGAAATAGCGGGCCGGAAACTCTGGAGCATTATCGGTTCTGATCGAATCAGAGCCGGGCTTTCGCTTGAAAACGCTATGGGAACAATTGCGGGCGACGCTGGTTGACCAAGGTCGCACTTCCCCCGTGCGACACCCGCCGCGAAGGGTCTCAGCATTGCTGCTGGGGCCCTTTCATTCTCGCCGCCGCCTTGGGCTACATGCTAGACTGTACGCGCTGACCGGTGATGTGCTCGCTCCAGCATGCGGACGAAGCGAGCATCGGTGTGGCGGCCCTCGTACTCGTCGTCGATGCTCTTGAGGAGTTCGTCGCCTTTCTTCGGCTCAACAGCCAGCAGTATCGCATCGATCTTGGCCTCCATCCTGTCGTCGCCTTCTTTCGATTGCGGGGAGCCGACATGCAGGAGAAAAGCGAGGCCGGCGACCTGCCATAACAGCTGCAGGAACTCGGACTGCCAGTTTTCCAGCGTGTCTCGCATCATCTCGACGGTGTAGGCGCCGATCTCGATAGGCTGTTGAAGCGCGCGCTGCTCGTCTATGTAGGCGAACCAGCCAAATAGCCAGTGGCCGGTCAGCGTGATCACAAACAGGCTCGCTGTGACCCAGGCAAAGCCGTATCGCTTCCAGATCGATCTGCGCTTCATGTTGCTCCTCCATTCTCCGCGCATTCACGGGCATTGCTCCAATGCACCTCGATTGCGCGGGTTCCATGCGAGAGCAAGATGTCGTTGAGCATCAGAACGTCGCGATGATTCAGCAATATGAGCGAGAAGACCGCAGACGGAACGCAACATTCTGCGAACCGAATTGACAGGAAATCAGCTGATCTGCTCGCCGGGCAGATCGGCGGGTGTCGCCTGGCCACACCGTCTGTCCGAGGGGCGCGCTCGCTGGCTACAAAAGAGTATCGCCGGCCGCCTCATGTACAGCCACGGCCTCACGTACAGCCACCGGCAGTTGCTGATAGCTCAATGCCCGCTCAACACCAGCGTCTTGACCGGCAGCAGCAGGGCCTGAATCCGCAACAGCATCGCGTGCACAAGCCCGACGGCATCGACGACATGCAACCCAAAGCCCTTGAACGAACCGACTTTCCCTGACGAGATCAATTCGTGATTACTGGTGTAGGCGTTGGCGATACAACTGCTGCCGGGCGTCACGCCCTCCAGCCCGCCCTTGTAGATCGGCTCCATGAACACGAGAATGGTGCCCGGACGCACGACCTGCTGCGCCTCGACCAGTTGTTCGCCGCCCCTGAACTGGCCCGCCGCGATGTAGTCCTGCACGTTGGTAACCACCATCGGAATGATCGTCCACGGCTTGGAAATGCAGGTGGCCTCGGCCACCATTCCGGCCTTCATGACCTGAGCCTCGATCTGCCCAAACCCTGCCATAAGAGCACGCCGTCCTGCACCCTCCGGAATCAGAACGCCGGCCGACCGTATCATTGGATTGACGACATCACCCGGCCTCAGTGCGAACTGCTCGACCCGCCCGTCGACACCGGCGCGAATAATGGTCTTGTCCAGATCGACCTGCGCTTCGGCCAGCGCCGCCTCCGCGCTTGCCTTCTCCGCCGGTAGCAGCGCGCTCAGTCGCGTCATCGCGGATTGCTTGGAAGCGGTCGCGGCGTCGAGGAGCCTTGGCGACCTGCGGCGGCCACTTCGAGCTTTTCGATGTCGCGTTGCGGAACAATGCCGGGGTTACGCTTCTGCAATTCGCGTTTGGTGTCGAGTTCGTCCGTTGCCTGCTGCAGCGAGCCCTTTGCCTCCTGAAGCTGGCCTTCCGCCTTCAGGATATCGGCTTGCGCCGCCAGCATCGATGCATCGACTTCGGCGATCTTGCGCCTGGCCGTCTCCAGCGACGCCCGCTGCTTGGCGCTGTCCAGGGTGAAGATCACGTCGCCCTTTTTGACCGCCGCGGTGTGATCAACGCGAACCTCCGCCACTCGGCCGGTTACTTCGGGCACTATCGGAACAGTGCGATAGAACAACGTCGCCGAATTGGTCGACGGATGATAATAGAAGATCATCGTGATCAGCGCGACGGTGAGCATCAGGCAGGCGACGATGCCAAATCGCAGTTCGAACCAGACCGAATAGAGCGTGATTTCGTGGCCGATGCGCTTTCCTGCCGGTAGCGGCGATAGAGATAGTCCGGAAATATCGTCAGGAGGGAGCAGAGAAGCAGCTCAAGCATGGCTGTGCACCTTGCTCTTGGCGCCAGCGGCCTTTGCATCGTCGGGTGCAGCAGGGTGCGCGGCGGCGGCTCCACTTGGCGGCTCGGTCGGATCTTCCTCCGGCGGAACGCCGGCCATCTTTTCGACCGATCCGGCAATTCTGCGCAGCGGCGCGCTGAAGTCCGGCAGGTCGATCATGGCGAGGAACAGGCCGATCACCCAGAACAGGTGGTTGTGCGTGAACAGCGCCAGCAGGCCCAGCACGGCAACGATTTCAAACTGGAGCTTCTGCGACTTGTGCGCCATCCGCTCCGGCAAAGTGTGCAGGTGCAAATAGAAATTGCCGACCGCGAGAACGACGACGATCAGAAAAATGCCGACGACGACCATCAGTACGTCGGTGTCGCCTGGCGCGGTGATGAATCCCGGCAGATGATGGGGCGCGGCGGGATGAAGCGACTCGCTCAAGGCAATCCTCCGTTCGGTCGAAGCTTAGTTCTCGCGGTTTGCCGCGATGTTGTTCCGAAATGCAGTCAAGCGATAAAGCAAAGCGTTCTGTCCGGGCTACGGCGTGCTTGCCGCTTTCACCAGGACAGCATCGAATTCTCTGACGATGAATAGTCGAAATGGTTTACCTGCCACTGAATAGCGTGACCCAAGCAGGAAGAAAGGTCAAGAACCACGCGCGTAGTGCATAGCGTTCGGGACGCAGGATTTTCCCGTTGGACAGAATAGTGCGCGTCGCCTTGTAGCACCGGCGCGGGCCGCATTGGCGAAGAGCGTGTCACCGCACCCGTACAAGGGCCGCATGAAATCAGATTCGGTGGATTGCTCGACCTTGGCGATCGCGCCATTTTCGTCCGTAGCTATCGGGGTTCTAATTGCGGACGATGAAAATGAAGATGGTCAGTTCTCATTGGGCCCGCTGCGATCAACGGCCCGCGAACTGTTTAAGCGTATTGAAGCGCGCCTTTTGCTCGCCGCTCAGCGTTGCATAGAATTCGTCCAAAGCCGGCTGCACCAGCTTGGCCGCTTGCAGCATGGCCTCGAGCCGCTTTTCCATCGCCTCCAGCCTTCCCACCGGCGTGAGCGGCACGTCCTCCGGGCAGGCAGCTTGCAGTCCTTGAACCGCCTTCTCGGTCGCCTCACGCAGGCGCTCCAGTCCGTCCTTTTGCGTGCCCGCCGGGCGAACGACGGCCTCGATCCGCTCGATCGGCAGGTTGGTCAGGCCGGACTTGGGCTCGCCGCAGGTGTCGGACTGCGCGGTCGCGTCCTGCTGCGGCTGCTGTTTTGAATCCTTTGCTATCTCAGGCCCGATCGCATTGAAGCGCGCCTGCTGCTCGTCACTCAGCGAATTGTAGAATTTCTCCAGCGCCGGCCGAACGATCCGCACGGCATCGAGCGTGGCGCTGATGCGGTTCGTCATCGCCCGCAAACGGCCGGGGGAGTCATTGCATACGAATCGTCGCAAGACTCCTTGAACTCGTCGGCGGCCCTTGCCGCTGCGTTTTTCAGTTCGTCGAGCAATGCGCGCTGCTCGGGCGTCGGTTGCACCGCCTGCACGATCGAGGCGAACGGCCAAGCGGTGATGCCGCCTTCCGGGTCTCCGCACAGTTGCCGGAATTCCTGTCTGCTGAGGGGGGTACGGGGGGTGCGGGATGTACGGGCTCTCGCCGGCTCACTCGGATCCAGCCTGGCATATGCCGAATATGGACCGCCTTCACCCCAGTACACGGTGTCGAAGAGATCGTCGTAAGCGTAGGCCCAATAGCCGGTGTCGTAGGCGGAAGGCCAGAATGTGTAGTTGAAAATATCGGAATAGGCATAGGGCCAGAACACGGGGCCTAGCCACGGCACGAAGGCCGCGCGATGACCGCGCCGCCAGGCGTGGCGCGGAGCCAAGCCGTGTCGCCGCGCCTCGAGTATTGCCTGTGCCCTGGGGTCGTCATTGTTGCGGAAGCGCTCGGTAAATCGTCCGCGTGCAGCCGCCTGCACGGCGGCAGTGGCGCCGGGTTCCCGAGCCGAAGGCTGTATTCCCAGTCTCTCCTGGCGCGCCAGCGTGCGTTGCTGCAACTGTTGCTCGCGCTGTAACAGACGCTCTTGTGCCTGCAGCGACCGTTGCTGCGCCCGTTGCGCCCGCTGGCCTTGCGGCTGTTCCGACTGCAGTCGCTGCACACGCTGCTGTAAGCGATCGATGCGCTCCTGGCGCTGCACGCTCTGGCGCGAAAGGATGTCGCGCTGCCGGTCCTGGATGGCTTGCTGCCGTTCGAGCCGTTGCTGCTCACGCCGTTCTATCCGCTCCTGTCCTATCCGCTCTCGCGGCTGGTCGGCGGTCAGGGCTGATGGTGCGCCCCGACGCTGCGGCGTTGCAGCGATGTCAGGTGTTCGAGTCGGTGCCATGGCTGGGCGCCGCGGCTGCGAAGCCGGACCAGGTTGAACGTCCGGTCGCGGTCCTGACACGCGAGGCGCGGCACGCTGCGGCGGTGCGGCGATCCTCGGGGTGTGAGACGGTGCCATGGCGGGACGCTGTGGTGGCGGAGCCGCACGGATCGCCGGGGGCGGCAGGCCGCGCCATCGCAGGCGGCGCGGGGCGGGCCATTGCGGGTGGCGCAGGGCGCGCCATTGCGGGTGGCGAGGGACGCGCCATCGCGGGTGGCGCCGCGGGGCGGGCCATCGCGGGTGGCGCCGCGGGACGCGCCATCGCGGGCGGCGAGGCTGCTCCTGGCGGTGGTCCCCCCGGGCCGCCCCTTCCTGGCTGAGCGGACGCGCCGACGCTCGACGCGATCACCGACACGCCAACGAGAAACGTTGCAAGGCGAACACCGGGCGGAAGCACGACTGCAGCTCCCTAAGTCTTCGACTGCCCAACGGTTTCAATGCGCGAGCGCAGAAATCGTTCGTTCCTTGATAGGTGTTGCGACTTTGCGACGCAGGAAGCTCATGACCATCAGCCGCTCAAAATGAAACGGTCACACCCTCACGCCATGCGCGTTGAACAGGCGGCCTTTCTCCACCACCAACACCACCGCGAGCGCGGCCAGCGTGCAGAGGAAGAAGCCCGTCGCGAACGGCACCAGCGTGCCGTCGTAATCCTGGCCGATGGTGACGCCGATGCCGATGCCGAGCAGGGTCGTGATCGAGCCGTACAGCGATGAGGCGGTGCCGGCGATATGGCCCTGCGGCTCCATCGCCAGCGCCGTGAAGTTGGCGATCATCAGGCCAAATGCAAACATCATCAGCGCCGTCAGCGCCATGAACAACGGCAGAGTGAGCATGCCTGATTTCGCCGCCGCCAGCATCGCTGCAGACACGATAACGAAGCCGACCAGCGCGCCATGCGAGATGACGCGCATGCCGAGACGGCCGACGAATCTCGAATTGATGAAGCCAGCAATGGCGACGCCGACGGCGCAGGCCGCGAACGCCAGCGGAAAATAGTGCCCGAGCTTGTAGATCTCGGTGAACACCTGCTGCGACGAAAACACAAAGGCGAACAGCGAGCCCTGCACGCCGCCGGCGGCAAGCGCATAGCCGAGCGTCTGGCGGTTGGTGATGGTTTGCCGGTAGGCGCCGAGCACCTCCGTGATCGCCAGCGACTTGCGCCGCGCCTCTGGCAGCGTCTCCGGCATGCGCAGCACGCTCCAGGCCAGCGCGACCACGCCATACAGCATCAGCACGATGAAAATGCCGCGCCACTGCGTCAGCAACAGCACGGCTTGCCCGAACGAAGGTGCGACGACGGGCACGGCGATGAACACCATCATCGCCAGCGACATCACGCTCGCCATGCGCCGGCCGGCGTAGCAGTCGCGAACGATCGAGGTGGCGATTACGCGGGTAGCCGACGTGCCGAGGCCCTGCAGTGCCCGCGCCAGCAGCAAGGTTTCGAAGGAGGGCGCTGCGATCGCGAGCAGGCTGGCGACACAATAGATCATCATGCCGCCCAAAAGGATCGGGCGGCGGCCGAAGCGGTCCGACAGCGGGCCCATCACGAACTGGCCGACGCCAAAGCCGAGCAGAAAGACCGACAACACCATCTGCGGCCGGTTGGCTGTCGTGATGTGGAAGGCGGAAGCGATGTTCGGCAGCGCCGGCAGCATCATGTCCATCGCGATCGGATTCAGCGCCATAATCGACGCGATCACGATCACGAATTCGGGAAAGCCCATCGGGCGGTGGCCTGACGATACAACGGCCGTGGCATTGACTTCGGACAACAAAAAACCCTCTTGAGACGGGCACCTTATTGATTTTGCTGCATCGCACAATCGGCGTTTTGGAATGGCAGACCGGCGGCTATCGGGCTTGAAGGCAGGCCGTGCTCGAACGAGCGGCAGGCTGGTTCTGAGGTTGGCCAAAATCATTGTTCTGGTGGGCCGCTTGCTCTATCCCCTACGCTCGAAAACAACGCTGTTGATCGCGTTCGGAACGGAGACCTTGTGTCAGGACAGGCTTTGAGGATCGGCACGCGCAAGAGCGTGATGGCGCTGGCGCAGACGGAGGGAATCGCGCGGCTGCTTCGCGTGTCCGATCCTGATCTCGCCGTCGAGATCGTCAAGTTCGAAACCCGCGGCGATCAGGACCAGACCAGCAAGTTGTTGCGCCATGGCGGCAAGGGCGGTGCGTTCGTCGCCGAAATCCGCGAAGCGATGCGCGCCGGTCAATTGCAGGCGGCGATGCACTCGCTCAAGGACGTCCCCGGCAACGAGGAGACCCCCGGCCTGATCATCGCGGCGACCCTGCCGCGCGATGCCGCCAACGATGCGCTGGTGCTGCGTCCCGGCGTCTCGCTGGAGGAGTTTCGGACATCGAAGGGCAAAGGCTTCAACATCGGCACCAATGCGGTACGCCGCGCAGCCTATCTGCGCCGGCTGTTTCCCGAGGCCACCGTCATCCATTTTCGCGGCGCCGCGGATACCCGCGTGGCAAAACTCGATCGTGGCGACATGCAGCGGCTACCCGACGGCGGCGAGGTGGGACCGGCGGATGCGCTGGTCATGGCGCGATCGGGGCTCGAGCGCATCGGGATGATTTCGCGCATCGCGCATGATTTTTCGGTTCGCGAGATGCTGCCGGCGGTGGGGCAGGGCATCGTTGCCGTTGAATGCGTCGAAAAGGATTGGGTCACGCGCGGGCGGCTGGCGAAGATCGAAGACGTCTCGTCGCGGCTCTGCGCCGAGGCCGAGCGCGAGGTGCTGTGGGTCTTGAACGGTCACTGCAACTCGCCGATTGCCGGCCACGCCACGCTTGCGGGCAACGAGATGACACTGACGGCTGCCGTGCTGGATGAAACCGGCGACCGCTTCATCGAAGTGTCGCGGCACGGCGCGGCGGACCGGCCCCGTGAACTCGGCCGCGCGGTCGGGCTCGATCTGCTTGACAGGGGCGCCGCCGAGATCATCGCGCGCACAAGGCCTGACGAGCATTTAGCCTCTGAGTCTGACTAAAACGGCTGCAATCTCCCGCTGAGTGCCGTCATTGAGTGCAGCGAAGCAATCCAGAGTGCCGCAAAAAGGGAAGAATGGATAGCTTCGTCGCTTCGCTCCTCGCAATAACGGCGGTGAGTGTTACAGCCATAAAATCTTCTTGCGGTATTCGAGGTCGGTCAGCAGCGGCTGGGCCGGTCCCTGATGGAACACTGCGCCGCGCTCCAGCGCGAACACGCGATCGGCCAGGGCCAGCACCAGATCGAGATTGTGTTCGACGATCACAATGGAAATGTGCTGCCGCAGTTTGTCGAACACCTTGAACAGTTCGAGGATCACGGTCGGCGCCAGTCCCTCGAAGGGTTCGTCGAGCAGGAGCAGCTTGACGTTGCCCGACATCGCGCGCGCCACCGCCACCATCTGCTGCTCGCCGCCGGAAAGATAATCGGCTGCGACATCCATTCGCTCCCGAAGCCGCGGGAAATAATCGAGGATCTGCGCCTCGTCCCACACCACGCCGTCGCTGCCGTCGGTCTTGCGCGCGAGGCGGCCGAGCGAGAGGTTTTCCCGCACCGTCATGCCGGCGAACAGGCCGCGGCCCTGCGGCACATAACCGATGCCGGCGCGCGCAATGTCGGGGGCCGGCATGCGGGAGATATCCGCGCCGGCATATTGAATGGCGCCTGACGACAATGGCACCAGGCCAGCGAGTGTCTTCAACAGCGTCGATTTGCCCGCGCCGTTGCGGCCGAGGAGAGCGACGATTTCACCCTCGCGCACGTCAAGCGTGGCGTCGTGCAGGATATGGCTCTTGCCGTAGAAGGTATTGACGCGTTCGAAGCTCAGGACCGGCGCAGCGCTCTCGCCGATCTCATCGCTGCGGCTGTGCTCCACTTCAGGGACGCCGGTGCCGGTGTAGATCTCCTGCACCCTTCGGTCGGCGCGCACGGCCTCGGGCGTACCGGTCATCAGCACTTCGCCCTGGTTCATCACGGTCACGGTGTGGGAAAAGCCAAGCACGCGATCGATATCGTGCTCGACGATCAACACGGGAATGTTGGCCGCGATGTTCCTGACGAGGTTCGACACGCGTTCCCGCTCGGCGGCTGCAAGACCGGCCAGCGGCTCATCCAGCAGCAGCACCTGCGGCCTGGAGCCGAGCGCGATGCCGAGGTCGACCAGCCGCTGCCCGCCATAGGAAAGTTCGCCGCCTTCGATGGCCTCGATCCCCTGCAGGCCGAGGAATTTTATCAGCTCCGCGGTCTCGGCGTGGATGTTCTCGTAGTGATCGATGTCGCGCCAGAGGTTGAAGCGCCCGCGGCTCTGTGCCTGCAGCGACAGGCGCAGGTTTTCGTAGATCGACAGGCCCTTGAACAGGTTTGTAATCTGGAACGAGCGCGCCAGCCCCTGATGGCAGATCGCCTCCGACGGCACGCCCTGGATCTCGCGGCCGTTGAGCTTGATGGTGCCGTTGTCCGTCGGGAACAGGCCGGAAACCAAATTGAACAGCGTGGTCTTGCCTGCACCGTTCGGCCCGATCAGCGCGTGGATTTCGCCGGCGCCGACCTGAAGGCTCGCATTCGTGACGGCGCGGATGCCGCCGAAGGTCTTGGAGACTCCACGCACCTCGAGCACGGTGCCGTCGAAACCCTTCGGCAGCAGGAAGGCCGGCAACGGCAGGCCGTCGTAGATTTTTCGCTTGCTCATGGCGGCGGCTTCTTCCGGCGCCGGCCACCAGCGCTTCGAAAGCGTGGCCCAGATGCCGACGAGGCCGCCCGGCGAGTACAGCACGAAGGCGACGAAGATCAGGCCGAACCACAACAGCCAGTCCGGCGTCCAGATCGAAAACAATTCGCGGAACAGAATGAAGAACAGCGCGCCGATCGCCGGCCCCAGCATGCTGCGCATCCCGCCGATCACGACGATCGCGAGCAGTTCGCCTGGAGAACGGCACCGAGACCGCTTCGGCGGAGACCAGGTAGTTCTGGAATCCAATCAGCCCGCCGGCGAAGCCGGTCACTACCGCCGAGATCACGAAGACGCCGAGCTTGTAGCGCTCGACCGGATAACCCTGGAAGGTAGCGCGCAACTGGTTCTCGCGGATCGCCATCAGCACGTGGCCGAACGGCGAGCGCACCAGCCGCAGCAAGAGATGGAGCACGCCGAGGCAGAGCACGGAGACGACGATGTAATAGTTCAGCGCATTGTCGAGGCTGAACGGCCCGACGCCGCCGCGCTTCAACCCGCCGAGGCCGTCCTCGCCGCCGGTCACGGCGGTCCAGCGGAAGGCGATGGTGTAGGTCAATGCCGACAGCGCCAGCGTCAGCAGCGAGAAATAGACCCCGCGCCGTCGCAGGATGATGATGCCGACGAAGGTCGAGATGACAGCGACGACGATCGCCGCCAGCAGCAATGGCAGAAAGATATCGCCGCCAAACCAGTTGCGCTGGATCAGCCCCGCCGCATAGGCGCCGATGCCGAACCATGCGCCGTGACCGAACGATACCAGGCCGGTATAGCCGATGCAGAGATTAAGCCCCATCGCGGCGATGGCGAGCGCCACCACCATGGTGCCGGTGTTGAGCGAGAGGCCGAGCAGATACAGACCGAACGGCAGCGCGATGACGGCGAGCGTTGCCAGCAGCAGCTGATGATATTTGGCGGCAGGGGCGGTTGTCATTCGAACTTCTCGATACGCTCACCGAGCAGCCCGCGCGGCCGCACCAGTAGCACCAGGAACATCAGCACATAGATCGAGGCTTCACCCGCAGCCGGCGCGAAATGAATGGTGATGCCCCTGACGACGCCGACCAGCAGCGCCGCGATCACCACGCCCCAGAAGCTGCCGAGGCCGCCGATGACCACCACGACAAAGGCGACGGTGATGATCTCGGCGCCCATGGCCGGATGGACGATCGTGATCGGCGCAAAGAACGCGCCGCCAAGGGCTGCCATGCCGACGCCGAGCATGACGATCGCGGTCATGTAGGGCTGCAGTCGGATGCCGAGTGCCGCGACCATGTCCGGCCGCTGGATACCGGCGCGGACCACGCGGCCGAAGGAGGTCTTGTGCAGCAGCAGCCAGACGCCGAGCAGCACCGCGGCGACGACGGCGAGGATCAAGAGGCGATAGCGCGAGAACAGGAAGTCGCCGAGGAAGACCGAGCCGCGAAACGCCTGGGGTATCGCGGCCGACAAAGGCGGTGCGCCCCAGATGATACGGAGCGCCTGTTCGGTGACCATGGCGAGCCCGAACGTGACCAGCAGGCTCAGGATCGGATCGGCGTCATAGAATCGGCGCAGGATGAAGCGTTCGAAGAGAATGCCGAGCACCGCGACGGCGACCGGCGACAGCACCACCGCCGGACCAAAGCCGAGATATTTCGTGATCTCGACCGAAATGTGAGCTCCAAGCGCGTAGAACGCGCCGTGCGCCAGGTTGACGATGCCGCCGACGCTGAAGATCAGCGACAGGCCGAGCGCAATCAGGAGGTAATAGCCTCCGAGCACCAGGCCATTCACCACCTGCTCCAGCAAGAATCCGAACTGCATGTGCGATCCGCTAACTTGAACAAAAAACGGCGCCGGCGTTCTGGTGCCGGCGCCGCTACGCCAGTGCGCCCGACGCCCGGAGCGGGCTTCTACGCCTTCATGTTGCAGGGATTTTGCGTCTTCGTCGGGTAGATCGATTCCAGCTCCGCACCGGCGGCCGGCACGGCGTTGCCGAGCACGAGCATGTCCCACTTGTCCTTCATCTCGTTCTTCGGCTTCACCGTGAACGGATAGGCCTCCTGCACCAGCTGATGGTCCCAGGAGCGGAAATAGGACTTGCGCGCCTTCATGATGTCGAACTGCGTCTGCTTTTTCGAAATAAGCAATCAGCGCGTCGCTCTCGGTCGACTTTATCTCGCTGATCGCCTGCGCCAGCAGCTTCAGCGTGATGTACTCGATCCAGGCGTGGTTCTCCGGCGGCTTGTTGTACTTCTTGGTGAAGGCCTCGACGAAGGCCTTGGAAGCGGAATTATCGAGTGTGTGATACCAGACGGTCGGCCAGGTGCCGCTCAGATTGCCTTCCCCCATCGCCCAGGCATCGCCGGTGTTGAGGTTGAAGCCGACGAGCGGATAGGGGAAACCGAATTCCGCATATTGCTTGACGAGGTTGGTGACCTGGTTGCCGGCGAGATTGCAGCACACGACATCAGGCTTGGCCTGCCGAATTTTCAGCAGATACGGGCTGAAATCGGTGACATCGGTTGCAATCAGCTCGTCGCCGATCAGGGTGGCGTCGTTGGCGCCAAAGAAGGATTTGGCCGCTTTCAGCAGGTCGTGACCGAAAATGTAGTCCGCGGTCAGCGTAACGAATTTCTTGCCCTTCACCATACCCTTCTGCAGTAGCGCGGTGCCGACGGCGTTGACCATCACGGTGTTCGGAATGTCGCAGTGGAAAGAGTAGCGGTTGCAATCCTTGCCGCGCAGGGCGTCGGAGCGGGCGCCGGTCGAGAAGAAGACCTTCTTGTTGCGTTCGGCGACCTGCATGATGGTCAGCGACGACGCCGAAGAGATTTCGCCGAGCAGCACCACCGCGCCATCCTGCTCGATCATGCGCTGCGCCTTGGTCGAAGCGGTTGCCGGATTGACCGAGTCTTCCGACATCAGGTCGATCTGCTTGCCCATGATGCCGCCGGACGCGTTGATCTCCTCGGCCGCCATCTTCACCCCGAGCTGGGCGTAGCTGCCGATCGCGCCGAGAAAACCGGTCAGCGGCACCAGATGGCCGATCTTGATCCGTGCGGCCTGCGCGCGAACGATGGCTGGAGATCCGATGGCGGATACGCCGGCAAGAGCGGCGCCGGCTTTCAACAAAGTACGTCGGCTGTAGGGGGTCATCACTGGTCTCCTCCCAAGGATACGTCGCGACGTCCCTCTCCAATTCCCGCTTATGCGACAATGTGAGATATGTTCTTTTATTATTGCAAGTATTTCCGGACCTGGCGTCGGCTGTCAACGCTAAATGCGTCGCAGGCACGCGCAAACCGTTGGGATGGAATCAGAAAGGCCTGGATCGTGGGAAGATTTGGATCGCGGGAAGATCAGGAAGATTTGGCGAGATCCCGGGCGCCGAACTCGGCCGACAGCCGGCCGGCGGCCGTCTGCACCAGTTTTGCGCGGCTCTGCAACGCCTGGTCGGTCATGCGCCAGATCGGGCCCGAAATGCCGAGCGCGCCGATCACTTCGCCGGTGAAATTATAGACCGGGACCGCAACGCAGCGGACCTCCGCATTGAATTCGCCGTCATCGAAGGCAATCGCGCTGCGCCTGATCTCGGCGATCTCGCGCAGCAGCACCGACGGTTCGGTGATCGACTTCTTGGTCGAGGGCTTTAGTTCGACCCGTTCGAGAAAACGCTTCAACTGATCGGGGCGGAGCGAGGCGAGAATGATCTTGCCCAGGGCCGTGCAATGCGCCGGTCGCACGACGCCGACGCGATCGGTCAGTTGAAACGCGCCGGCTCCACTGGTGCGGGCGATTACGACCACGGCGTCGCCCATGCGCACGGCGAAATGGCCGCTTTCGCCGGTCTCCCGCGACAGGTCTTCCAGGATGGGGGTCGCGGGATTCACCATCTCGATTTCGTCGAGCGCGCTTGCCGCGAGCGCAAACAGCGGCCGGCCGACGCGGTAGCGTTTGGAATCGCGCTCCTGCCGCATGTAGCCGAGCGAGACCAGCGTCTTGGCGAGGTGGAAGGTGGTGGAATTGTGCAGGCCTACCAGCTTGCTGAGGTCGGCAAGCCCGATGCCTTCGCGGTGGCGCGCGACTTCCTCGAGGATCGAAAACGCGCGCCCGAGCGACTGCACGCCGCCGCGCGCGCGTTCCTCGGCCTCGTCGTCGATGTTGGGTTCGCTCGATGGCACCAGCTTCGCGATCGCGACCTTGCGTGGAGTGGCCTGCTTGTCGCTCGTCTTCAGCTTGGTGCGCGATTTCACGGAATCAGCTCTCCAGGATGGGCGAGGCGAACTCTATCAGGCCGCCCTTGCCCGGCAACAGCGCCGCGTGTTGTTCGAGACGCAACCCGTAGCATACCACAATAGCAATTGACGTACAGTATTATGAGAAATAGGGTCGGGGTTGCTGGCCGCGCAGTTCAAGACGCGGAAGCGGGGATCGTTGAGCTGAGGGAGAGAGTGATCGATGTCGCGTAACGTGCTCAATGGCGCCCAGGTCATCGTCGACTATCTGATCCAGGAGAAAGTGCCGCAGGTGTTCGGCCTGTGCGGCCACGGCAACATTCAGTTCATCGACGCGCTGTACGAGCGCTCCGACGAGCTCAAGACGATTTCGGTGCACCATGAGAGCGTCGCCGGCTTCATGGCCGACGTCTACTACCGGGTGTCGGGGCGGCCGACGGCGACCTTCACCTCCTGCGGGCCGGGATCGGCCAATCTCCCGATCTCGCTTGGCAATGCGTTTCTCGACTCCGTGCCGTTCCTGGCGGTGACGGGCAATGTGCCGACCAGCCAGTTCAACCGCGGCGCGTTCCAGGAATTGTACCGGCATCATCAGGCCGACTTTCCGTCAACAGTGCGGTCCTATTGCAAGAAGGTGTTCCAGCCGACGCGCGGCGAGATGGTGCCGCTGGCGGTCCGTCAGGCCTGGAAGACGATGACGAGCGGCCGGCCCGGACCTGTCGTGCTCGACGTGCCCTTCGACGTGTTCATGGAAGCATCGGCCGAGGAAGCACCGAGCGCGCAGGCCTGGAACGCCAATATATCGAGCCGCTGCGGCGCCGATCCCGAAGGCGTGGTCAAGGCCGTCGACTTGCTGCTCGGCGCGGATCGGCCGGCGATCATTGTCGGTCAGGGCGTGCGCTACGGCGGCGCGGCGGATGAATTGCTGAAACTCGCCGAGCGGCTGCAGATTCCAGTCGCGGCCTCGGCCAGCGGCCTTGGCGCGATCGATTGCAACCATCCACTGGCGCTGGGTCTGGTCGCGCGCGCCGGGCACTATCAGGCCAACCATGCGACGCGTCAGGCCGACGTGCTGCTGGCGATGGGCATGCGGTTCGACGACCGCACGTCGAGTTCGTGGATCCCGGGCTATTCCTTCACCATCCCGCCGACGCGGCTGATCCATGTCGACATCGATCCCGAAGAGATCGGCCGCAACTATCCCGTAGCCCTCGGCCTGATGGCCGACGTGCGCACGTTCCTGCGGCAGGTACACGCCGAACTCGACCGCCGCGCCGACCTCACCAGGAAGGCCGACGCCCGCCAGAAGTGGCTGGCGCAGATCGATACCTACCGCAAGGAATGGGACAAGTTCGTCGCCCCCGGATTCTCCGACGACACCACCCCGATCAATCCGCAGCGCGCTGCGCTCGAAATCGACAAGGCGCTGCCGGAGGATGCGATCCTGGTCAGCGACATCGGCGTGCATCACAACTGGCTGCTTGGCTTCTGCAAGCCGAAGCGGCCGGATTCGCTGATCGGTTCGATGGGCTTTGGCCCGATGGGCTTTGGCGTTGCTGGCGTAATGGGCGCGAAGTTTGCAGCTCCCGACCGTCCCTGCGTCTCGGTGTGCGGCGACGGCGCGTTCTTCATGCACGCCAACGTCCTGGGGACGGCGGTGGAGTACAATCTGCCTGTGGTCTGGGTAGTCTGGAACAATTACGCCTATGCCTCGATCCGCGGATTGCAGCGCGGCTATCTCGGCGGTCGCGAACTCGCGACCGATTTCCACGATCCCAATACGGGCGAGCGCTACAATCCGGATTTTGCCGCGATGGCGCGCGCCTGCGGCGTCGAAGGCGTGCGCGTCGATCGCGCCGGCGATCTCGGTGAGGCCATTCGCAAGGGCATCGCCGCCAACAAGCCCTACCTGATCGACGTCGATATCGCCGCCGACATCAATCCGGTCGGCGCGGGTGTCTGGGAATTGCCCGGGCTCGGGCAAAGCAAGGCCGGCATCGGCACGCGCTATCAGCCCGCCCTGATTCACATTCGAGGAAAACACATGTTGCTTGCAGGCAGAAAAGTTGTCGTCGTTGGCGGTTCGTCCGGCATTGGTCTTGCGACCGCGGAGATAGCGAAGCGCGAAGGCGCCGATGTCATCATTGCGTCCCGCAACGGCGAGCGGCTGGAGAACGCGGCCGCAAGGCTGCAAGTGAACGCTATACAAGCCGACGTCACCAGCGACGACAGCGTTGCAGAACTGTTCCGCCGTTGCGGCCCGGTCGATCATGTCGTGGTGACGGCGGCGCAGCTTCGCACCGGCCCGTTCAAGACGGTGGCGATGGAGGATGTTCGCGCCACGATGGAAGGCAAGTTCTGGGGCGCATGGCGTGTCGCCCAAAGTGCGCAAATCCGCGCCGGCGGATCGCTGACGCTGGTTTCGGGTTTCCTGAGCGTTCGTCCGCGGCCGAATTCGGCCATCGTCAGCGCCGCCAATGGCGCGCTGGAATCGCTGGCCCGGGCGCTGGCGCTTGAACTGGCGCCGGTGCGCGTCAATGCTGTATCGCCCGGAATCATCGATACGCCGATCCGCGCCGCAATGCCGGAGGAGGCGCGGCGCGACATGCTGGCAAAGACCGCGGCTTCATTGCCGGTCGGCCGCGTCGGCGCGGGTGAGGATATCGCGCGGCAAATCCTGAGCTTCATGGCGAACGGCTTTGCGACGGGATCGATCGTCTATATCGACGGCGGCGCGCTGGTGATTTGATCCGCGTCGTCTGAGCAGCGGAGGAAGCAGTATGGGTTCAGAGAACAACGGCGCCTTCATTCGCAACATCGCCGAAGTGCCGTGGCGCGAGTTCCCCAATCATTTCGGCGGCGCGCTGTCAAAACCGCTGGTGATGCCGGAAACCGCAGGCTCCCGTCACATCGACTATCGCATATCGATGTACCAGCCGATGGCGCACGTCGCGCGCCACAAGCATCACATCCAGGAGCAGATCTATCACGTGCTCGAAGGCGAGGGGCTGATGGAGATTGCGGGGAAGAATCACATTGTCCGCAAGCACGACTTCATCTTCCTGCCGCCCGGCGTCGAACACGCCATCTCGAATTCAGGGCTGGTCGATCTGGTGTTCCTGGTGATCACCTCGCCGGTGACGGATGACGAAAAGCCGGTGTGACATGTACCGGCTATCGAATGTCAGGCGGAAGCGGACCCAAGCAAGAGACGTCAGGACGATCACGCCGCCAGATCGAGCAACAGGCGCGACGACCCGCGAATCAGTACCTTGCGTCCTTTCGGCGTGATAGCCGGGAAATCTCCGTTCATCGCGGCGAGATCAAGCGCGATCAGGCCGTCAACCGTGTACCGGCTCATGCGCGGCAGCCGCGCCGCCGGCGTGCGCAATGCTTTCAATGCTTCCCACTGGTCCGGCGTCAGGTCGTAGTCGAATTCTTCGTTCATGGTGCCTCGGCTTCCCACAATTCTTGTGGTGCCTCATAGCGAGCGCACGTGAAGTTCGTGCGACTGCAACGAGTCAGGATTTCGACAAGCGGCGATGCGTTGTCACATCATCGTGTCATTGGAATCGATCGATTTGGCGAATCACGCGGGCAAGCCAAAAACAAATACGCTGGCGCAGGTTGCGTGAGCACGGGCGTCAAAAAGATCGCCCAATGGTCGCAACCCTTAAGATGAGGTTACTAACAAAAGGTAAATTTTTGGGCCGTAAGGACACGGTTCCGCGGCCGTTGTGCGCGAAGGGGCGTGAGATGCTATCAAACCCTCATGGCGAGGAGGCGCGCAGCGCCGTCTCGAACCACGAGGCCCCGCTGGTGCCATTCATCCTTCGAGACGCCGCTGCGCGGCTCCTCAGAATGAGGTCTGACATAGGTGTGCGGTGGCAAAGCGGAAGCGTGCCCCCTTACGATTCTATCCCCGCCGCACGCTCGCGCCGCCATCCACGGGCAGCGTCACGCCGGTAATAAAGCTCGCTTCGTCTGACGCGAGAAACAGCGCGGCGTTGGCGACGTCCCAGCCGGTGCCCATTTTCTGCCGCAGCGGCACCTTGCTGTCGCGCTCGGCCTCGACTTCGGCACGGCTCTTCTTGAATTCGCGCGCGCGGGTATCGACTGCCATCGGCGTATTCATCAGGCCCGGCAGGATGACGTTGGCGCGGATGCCGTATTGCGCGTTCTGATAGGCGAGCTGTTCGGTGAAGGCGATCATCGCCGCCTTGGTCGCCTTGTAGGCGACGTAAGGATAGGTCGTGATCGCGGCCATCGAGGAGATGTTGATGATGGCGCCGCTCTTTTGTGCGCGCATGATCGGGATCACATGCTTGGCGGCTAGCACGCAGCTCTTCAGATTGATCGCGACGCAGCGGTCGAACGCTTCCTCCGAAATGTCGAGCAGCTCGGCGTCGCCGCCGGACAGGCTGACGCCGACATTGTTGTGCAGGATATCGATGCGGCCCCAGCGCGCTTGTGCATCAGCCACCATCGCCTTGAGATCGGTATTTTTGGTGACGTCGGCCTTGAACGCCGCCGCCGTGCCTTGTTTGGCGGCGATCATATCGACGGTCTCCTGCGCCGACGCCAGATTGTGATCGACGCACAAAACCTTGGCGCCTTCGCGCGCGAAGGTCAGCGCAGTGGCGCGGCCATTGCCGATGCCCTCGCCGGGGCTTTGTCCGGCGCCGACGACGATGGCGACACGATCTTTCAGGCGCATCTCATTCCACTCCCGGGATCGGGTACTGTTTCAGTACCTCTTTGTAATAGGGCTCGTTGTCGATTCTCATCGTCGCCAGCACGCGAACAACGGCGCAGTAAAAGGCGATAGTGAGCACAAGGTCGACCATGTGCTCGTCGGAGAGTTCTTTCTTGATTTCGGCGAACGTCGCATCCGACATTGCAAGTTCGCGCACCATTTCGCGGGCGCCGCGCAAAATCGCCTTCGCCAACGGCTCAAGCTTAGAAGGCTTGCCCTCGGTCTCGGCCATCAGCCCGGCGATGTCGTCGTCGGTGACGCCGAACTCCTTGCCGATCTTCACGTGGTGGGTGAACTCGTATTCGGATTTCTCCATCCAGCCTACCTGGAGGATCGCCAGTTCACGCAAGCGCGGGTCGAGCTTGCTCTTGAAGCGGATGTAGCCGCCGACGCCGTTGAAGGCGCGCGCCATCTCGGGCGAGTTCACCAGCAGCTTGTGCAGGTTGGTATTGCGCTTGAGCATGTCGCGGTATTCGGGCGCGACCTGGTCGGCTTCGAGATAGGGCAGGCGGGCCATTTTCTTGTTTCCCTCGTTGGCGTTGCCGGACCGGTCGTCCTATCCCTAGAGCGATCTGTGCTCTCGCTCGTGATATCATCCTTGCTCTCTCCTTTGGCCTCTAGCGTTTCAAAGATGGCGGGCTTCGGCAAGAGCCGGCGATCGTCCACAAGACGGCGAGATATGTCCTCTCGCCATGGAATCAGGCTGGGCACGCATAGCAAAATCAGTGCATTCTAAACCCCAATGAGACCGGTTCGAGCGACCGGCAGGCAGAAAAAACGCGACGGGGAGCGGACAATGGCGTTGATGGAAGTTGGGCTGGACGACAAGTACCGCCTGGATGCCAAGCGGATATTTCTCTCCGGTACGCAGGCGCTGGTCCGGTTGCCGATGTTGCAGCGCGAACGCGACCGCGTGCAGGGTCTCAATACCGCCGGCTTCATATCAGGCTACCGCGGCTCACCACTCGGCATGTACGATCACGCGCTGTGGCGCGCAAAAACTTTCCTTAAGCAGCACGACATCGAATTTTCACCGGGCCTCAACGAGGATCTGGCGGCGACTGCCGTGTGGGGCAGCCAGCAGGTCGGCATGTTTCCTGGCGCCAAGGTCGACGGCGTGTTCGGCATCTGGTACGGCAAGGGGCCGGGCGTCGACCGTTCCGTCGATGCGCTGAAGCACGCCAACTCGGCGGGCACCTCGCCGAATGGCGGCGTGATTGCGCTCGCCGGCGACGACCATGGCTGCCAGTCCTCGACGCTTGCCCATCAGAGCGAGCAGGTGTTTGCCGCGGCATTGATGCCGGTGGTCAATCCCGCCACGCTGCAGGACTATCTCGATCTCGGCATCCTCGGCTTCGCGCTGTCGCGCTATTCCGGATGCTGGGTCGGCTTCAAGGCGATTTCCGAGACGGTTGAAAGCTCGGCCTCGATCGTGAGCGATCCCGATCGCATCAAGATCATTATCCCTTCAGATTTCGAAATGCCGCCCGGAGGCCTTGGCATACGCTGGCCCGATGCACCGATGGAGCAAGAGCGGCGGTTGCATGGCCCGAAGATGCAGGCGGTCGCGGCGTTTACGCGCGTCAATCGCTTTGACCGCATCGTGCTCGACTCAAAGCCGGCACGGCTCGGCATCATGGCGACCGGCAAGGCCTATCTCGATCTCAGGCAGGCGCTCGCCGATCTCGGCATTACCGATGCCGAGGCGCAGGCGCTGGGCTTGCGCATCTACAAGGTCGCGCTGACCTGGCCGCTGGAGGAATCCGGGGCGCGGGCGTTCGCGGAAGGACTGCAGGACGTTCTGGTCGTCGAAGAGAAGCGTGGCTTCATCGAAGATCAGCTCTTACGGATTCTCTACAACGTCGATGCGTCGAAGCGGCCCTCGGTGGTCGGCAAGCGTGATGAGACCGGCCTTACGTTGTTGCCGAGCGAAGGCGAGTTGACACCGACCATGGTGGCGGCCGCCGTGGTCGCGCGATTGCGCAGGCTCGGCCATCGCAGCCCCGCGCTGGAGCAGCGTCTCGCAAAACTCGAGGCTTTCGACCGGCCCGCTGATGGCGTCGGCGCCGCCAAGCTTCAGCGCACGCCGTATTTCTGTTCGGGGTGTCCGCACAACACCTCGACCAAGATACCCGAGGGCAGCCGCGCGATGGCCGGCATCGGCTGGCATGGCGCTGTCGGTGCCGAACCGCCGGACAGCTACGATCTCGCATATGGGCGCGGAGGGCGTCGCCTGGATCGGGCAGGCGCCGTTCACCAATGAACAGCACGTGTTCCAGAATCTCGGTGATGGCACCTACACCCATTCCGGCCTGCTGGCGATCCGCGCAGCGGCCGCTTCCGGCGTCAACATTACATACAAGATCCTCTACAACGATGCGGTGGCGATGACCGGCGGCCAGCCGGCCGAAGGCGGCGTGACCGTCTCGCAGATCGCGCACCAGGTTTCGGCCGAGGGCGCCAAGCGCCTGGTCATTGTGTCCGACGATCCCGACAAATATCCGTCGAATTATTTTCCTGCCGGAGCGACCGTACATCACCGCCGTGAGCTCGACGCGGTGCAGAAGGAGTTGCGTGAGGTCAAGGGACTTTCAGTCCTGGTCTACGACCAGACCTGCGCGGCGGAGAAACGCCGCCGCCGCAAGCGGGGGCTCTATCCGGATCCGCCGAAGCGCGTCTTCATCAATGAACGCGTCTGCGAAGGCTGCGGCGACTGTTCGCAGGTCTCGAACTGCGTGTCTGTCCAACCGCTGGAGACCGAGTTCGGCCGTAAGCGGCGGATTGATCAATCGAATTGCAACAAGGACTTTTCCTGCATCGAAGGTTTTTGCCCGAGCTTTGTCACCGTGCATGGCGGCAAGCTGCGGAAAGCCGATCGCGCCGCGGCCGATCCGTCGGCGCTGTTCGCCGATCTGCCGACGCCGGCCGCGCTCGCGCTCGATGGCGCCTACAACATCCTGGTCACCGGGATCGGCGGCACCGGCGTCATCACCATCGGCGCGCTGCTCGGCATGGCCGCGCATGTCGACGGCAAGGCGTGCTCGACGCTCGACTTCACGGGGTTGTCGCAGAAGAATGGCGCTGTCATGAGCCACGTCCGCATTGCGCCATCGGCCGATGATCTCGCCAATGTCCGCATCGGCCCCGGCAACGCCAATCTCATACTCGGCTGCGACATCGTCGTCGCCACCAGCGTCCCGGCGCTGAGCCGGGCCGAACGTGGCGTGACGCGCGCTGTCGTTAATGCCGACCTGTTGCCGACCGCAAGCTTTGTGATCGATCCCGACATCGATTTCCAGGCCGGGGCGATGCGGGACTCGCTCAACGAGGCAGTCAGCGCCAGCGATCTTGATATCCTCGATGCGACCGGCCTCGCCTCGGCTTTGATGGGCGACAGCATCGCCACCAACGCCTTCATGCTCGGCTTTGCGTTCCAGCGCGGCGCGATCCCGTTGTCGCTGGAAGCGATTATGAAGGCGATCGACCTCAACGGCGCGGCGATCGACATGAACAAGCTGGCGTTCTCGTGGGGCCGGCTCGCCGCGCACGATCTGCAACGCGTCGTCAGCGCGGCGCGGTTCAAGAATTCGGGCGCGGCGCCTGCAAAACGTACGCTCGATGAAAGCATCGCTTTCCGCGCGGGCTTCCTGACCGATTACCAGAACGAGGCTTATTCGAAGCGCTACCTTTCTGAAGTCGAGCGCGTTCGCGCGGCGGAGGCCAGGGCCGCGCCCGGATCGCATGACCTTACGGAGGCCTTTGCAAAAGGCTTGTTCAAGCTGATGGCCTACAAGGACGAATACGAAGTCGCCCGGCTTTATTCCGACGGCGAATTTGCGAAAGCGCTGAAGGAACAGTTCGACGGCGGTCCGGGCGTCAAGGTCAGCCTCGCGCCGCCGCTGCTGGCGCGGCGCGACAAGGTGACGGGTCACCTGCGCAAGCGCGAGTTCGGCGGCTGGATTTTTCGCGCGTTCGATATCCTGACCCGGTTCAAGTTCCTGCGCGGTACGGCGCTCGATCCGTTCGGCTATACGGCCGAACGCCGGATGGAGCGTGCGTTGCCGGGCGAGTATTCGGCGATGATCTTCCGCCATCTCGACAAGGCGAAGCCGCACGACTGGCCGCGGCTGGTGGCGCTGGCAAAATCCGCCGAACTCGTTCGCGGCTATGGTCACATCAAGGAAGCCAATGTTGCGAAATACCACGGGGAATGCGTGCGCCTGGAAAGCACGATCGGCCAGCCTGTTGCGCAGGCGGCCGAGTAGGTTCCGCTCGTCCTGGCTGTGAACTTTTTCACAGCCAGGATCATTCACCGGTAGCCTTGCGGGCAGGAACGGCTGGAATTGTCCGGCCGGCTTCCTACATGATCGCAATTGGTTTCAGCTTTTGGTTGATTTTCAGGAGGCCTTTGATGGTCCTGAAAAGCGCTTTTGCGGCAGCACTTTGCACGGGGCTCCTGATGTCGGGTAACCCCGCCCTGGCGGACGAGTATCGTGCGGGCGAGCTCCTCGGCATGGATCTCTCCAGGGCCATGCTCTCGCCGAAGCGGCTCGGCCCGGAAGCTGAGTTCGCCCCGGTTCCGATCGAAGCGAGGACCGATCGCAAACAGGTGAAAACGGAGCGCGTGGTTGTGCCAAGGGTCGCCGAACGCAAGACGGGCGTGGTGCACAATACGCGCGTGGTGCGGGAGACGCGCGTGGTACAGGACCGGGTGGAGAAGCCGCACCGGGTCGAGAGGCCGCGTGCTGCCCGGGCAAAGCTGGCGCCAAAACTGGTGCGACGGCACAGCAATCCGCTCGATGCGCAAGCGCGCGATACGCGAACCCAGGATACACGTATCCAGACTTGGCCCTGCAAATCGGGCGGCATCTGCGACTGGCAGCGTTAGGGCGTCACCAGCAGATAGCCGCCCACGACAAGCAGCGTTGAGAGCGCCAGGATCGCGCCGAGCACGGCAGCGATGATCGCGGGCAGCTCATGGGTGTCCAGCCATCGTTGCAACGCTTTGACCATCGCAGCCTAATCCGATCTTGATTTGCCCCGCGCCTCTCGCGCAAACTGTTCAATACTGGCCTATTCCCTGCAATGAAATACCGTTTGCGCGACTTTTGCCGCGCATGCGACGATTTCACCTTCCTCGGGAGCCATCATGGAAAATCTGCAAACCCAGGGTATCAGCCTGCCCAGGCTCGGCCTCGGGACCTTTCACATGCAGGGCGATGCCTGCCGTGCGGCGGTGGAGAGCGGGTTGGCGCTGGGCTACCGGCATCTCGACACCGCCGAGATGTATGGCAATGAGGAAGCCGTGGGCGCCGCGATCGCCGCTTCTGGTATCGCCCGCAAGAACCTGCACATCACGACCAAGGTCTGGAACGAGAATCTGGCGCCGGATGCGCTCCGCCGGGCGTTCGAAACGTCGTTGAAGAAGCTGCGGCTCGACCATGTCGACCTCTATCTGGTGCACTGGCCGGCGCCGAAGATGAACTTGCCTGAAATCTTCGAGACGCTGATGCGGCTGCGGGAAGAGGGCGGCACCCGCGCCATCGGCGTCGCCAATTTCAACATCGCGCTGCTGAAAACCGTGGTCGAGGAGATCAGGGCGCCGATCGCCTGCAACCAGGTCGAATACCACGTGATGCTGGACCAGACGCGGCTCCGCCAATTTCTCACTGCGAAATCGCTTCCCTTGGTCGCCTATTCCCCGCTGGCCAAAGGTCTTGCCGCTTCCGAGCCGGCGCTCGCCGAGATCGGCCGCAAGCACAATGCCAGCGCCGCGCAAGTTGCGCTGAAATGGCTGCTCGATCAGGACGGCGTTGCCGCGATCCCGAAAGCGTTGCGCGCGGAAAGCCAACAAGCCAATCTCGACGCGCTCAAGCTGAATTTGGATGATGCCGACAGGCAGGTGATCGCGGCCTTGCCGAAGGACAAACGGTGTGTAAATCCCGGCTACGCGCCGGCGTGGGATTGATGAAGATTCTTTCCTTTTCCGTCCGCCGGAATTCGGGTTTTCGCTACACACGGACTGTGCTCCAGTCCATACTGGCCGCATCAAAGGGAGGTCTTCAAATGCGTGAAGCTGTTATCGTTTCCTATGCACGTACCGGGCTGGCAAAGTCCGGCCGCGGCGGGTTCAACATCACCCCGCCGATGTCGATGGCGGCCCACGCCATCAAGCACGCCGTCGAGCGCGCCGGTGTCGACAAGGACTATGTCGAAGACTGCTATCTCGGCAATTGCGCGCATGGCGCCCCGAATATCGGCCGACAGGCCGCGTTGCTCGCCGGCATGCCGAAGTCGACGGCCGGCGTTTCCGTCAACCGCTTCTGTTCGTCGGGACTGCAGACCATTGCGATGGCCGCCAACTCGATCCGCTCCGACGGCGCCGACTGCATCGTGGCCGGCGGTGTCGAGAGCATCTCGATCCCCGGCGGCGGCTCGCCCAAAGAATCGATCGATCCCGACCTGCTCAAGGCTGCGCCCGATATCTTCATGGCCATGATCGACACCGCCGATATCGTCGCCGAGCGCTACAAGCTGAGCCGCGAATATCAGGATGAGTACTCGCTAGAATCGCAGCGCCGCATGGCGGCCGCCCAGCAGGCCAACAAGTTCAAGGACGAAATCGTCCCGATGAAGACCAAGATGAAGGTGGTCGACAAGGCGACCAAGGCGGAGAGCATCGTCGACTACACGGTCGACCGCGACGAGTGCAACCGCCCCGAGACCACCATGGAAGGCCTCGCCAAGCTCGAGCCCGTCAAGGGTCCCGGCAAGCACGTCACCGCCGGCAACGCCAGCCAGCTCTCTGACGGTGCGGCGGCGGTGGTCTTGATGGAAGCCAAGGACGCCGAGAAGCGCGGCCTCAACCCGATGGGCCGTTTCGTCGCTTGGGCGGCGGCGGGCTGCGAGCCGGACGAGATGGGCATCGGCCCAATCTACGCCGTGCCGAAGCTGTTGAAGCGTCATGGCCTGAAGATCGACGACATCGATCTCTGGGAACTCAACGAAGCCTTCGCCAGCCAGTGCCTCTATTCGCGCGACAAGCTCGGCATCGATCCAGAGAAGTACAACGTCAACGGTGGCTCGATCGCGATCGGCCATCCCTTCGGCATGACCGGCGCGCGTCTGACCGGCCACATCCTGCAGGAAGGCCGTCGGCGCAAGGCCAAGTGGGGCGTGGTCACGATGTGCATCGGCGGCGGCCAGGGCGGCGCAGGCCTGTTCGAAATCTACAGCTGAGATTTCAGGCGCTCGTAACCAACAACGCGGCGGATCGCAACAAAGAAAATGGCTCCGAGAGGAGCCATTTTCCGTTTCAAGCACTTCAAGCTCAGTAGCGATGCTTCTTGATGATCACGACCTTGTCCGCATCGTGTGCATCGCAAACGCCGTTCCGCTACACGTACGGCCGGCAACGCCCACTCGATACCGGCGTCGCGATTATTTAACTTCGCGTGGGCCGATGGTGGGCCGGCCGGCTTACCCTGCTTGCACCGCGCCGATACCGGGCGCATCATCGGCCCATAAAAATCACAGAGGGGAGCGTTGCCATGAGCGGGTTTTCACGCCGTCATTTTCTGGGTTTGACCGGATCGGCCGCGGTTGCGGCCATATCAGGACGCGCCGACGCTGCGATGGGTCCGAACGATAAGTTCGATCTCGTGATCAAGGGCGGCGACGTGCTTGATCCCAGCCAGTCGATGCGGGGGAAACGCGACATCGGCATTCGCTGGGGCGTGATTGAGGCGATCGAAAGCGAAATTCCGGCCGCACGTGCGGCGAAGACGATCGACGCTTCTGGCAGGCTGGTGACGCCGGGACTGATCGATCTGCATTCCCACGTCTACCCTTACGGCTCCGCGATCGGCATTCCCGCCGATGAGCTGGTGCAGGCTCAGGCCACCACCACGGTGGTGTCGGCGGGCGACGCCGGCGTCAACAATCTTGCCGCGCTGCGCCGTTACATCGTCGCGCAATCGCGCGCGCGGATTTACGCCTTCGTCCACATCGCCAACAACGGGCTGTCCGGATTCCCGGTCGCCGAACTCTACAACATCGATTATGCGCAGATGGATGCCTGCGCGATGGCGCTGGCCGAAAATCCGGACTTCCTGCTCGGCGTGAAGGTGCGGATGTCCGAGAACGTGATCGCCAAGCACGGCCTCGAGCCGCTGAAGCGCGCGATTAAGGCCTGCGAGATGTGCGGCTGGCCGGCCAAGATGATGGTGCATATCGGCGGCGTCGAGACCAAAGAGCTGATGTCGGAGATTCTCAACCTGCTGCGGCCGGGCGACGTCTTGACGCACGCTTATTCCGGAGCGCCGAACATCGCCGGCGTCTTCACCAACATCGTGCAGGACGGCAAGCTGTTGCCGGCCGCGCTATCAGCCAAGCAGCGCGGCGTGATGTTCGATGTCGGCCATGGCGGCGGAAGCTTTGACTTTACGGTCGCCGAAGTGGCCCTGCCCGGCGGCTGCACGCCGGATACGATCTCCTCCGATATCCACGTCTTCTCCGGCAATTCGCCGGGCATGCCATACTTGCCGAACGTGATGAGCAAGTTCATGGCGCTCGGACTGTCGCTGGAGCAGGTGGTGGCGGCGGCGACGACAACGCCGGCCAAGATCATCAACCGCGCGCCCAAGATCGGCACGCTGCAAATCGGCGCGCCCGGCGACGTCGCGATCCTGGAGATGGTGGAGGGACCAGCCTCGTTCGTCGACACCCGCAACAACAAGCGCGACGGCAAGCTGTTGCTGAAGCCGGTGCAGACCGTCATCAACGGCGTGCCGTTCGGCCGGCCTTACCAGGCGCCGTTCGCGGTGCGCTGAGGAACGCGCCGCTCCCTCACGCGTGGGCGAACGTAGCCTCGCCGGCTCGGCCGAGCAGCTTCCTGACGAGGTGCTCGGGATCGTCAGGGATAGCGTCGCCCCGCCAGGCTATGTGTTGATCGGTGCGCGCAAGAATGAGTTTGCGGTCACTGGACGGTTGCGCTCCATCGCGGGGAACATCGACGATCTGGAATGGCACGCCGTTTGCGCGCATCGCATCGGCCAATGACGCAACCTCAACATCCGGATCGTAGCGCAAAAGGGTGTAGCCTGGTCCGAGCGCATCATAGACGGGCCGTCCGTCGGACAATTTCGCGAGCGGAAGGCGGCATCCCGGCGTCGACGACGGCGTGAAGTCCGCCATCGTAAAGCCGGGCTGGTCGGTGCCGTCATAGGCGATAATCGGTGAGCGGTCGTAGAAATAGCCAAAGTTGAGGCCGGCACAGCAATATTGCTGTACGTTCAGATCATACGCCGCCTGGCCCACTTGCTTGCGGACGGCGTCACCCTCCGGCCCCGGCTGCTCGATTTGATCGGGAACGGCGCGACGCTGGCTCAAGACCTTGCCCGCCATCTCCATTGCAAAACGCGACACTTGTTCGGTGATGGGAAGGCGCTCGGCTTCATAGGCATCGAGGATTGCGATTCCGGCCCATCCCTGCAGATATGCTGCCAGCAGCCATGCCAGGTTTGTCGCGTCGGCGATCCCGGCGTTCATGCCGTAGCCGGCGTAGGGCATCCACAAATGCGCGGCGTCACCGCAGATGAACGCGCGTCCCCTGCGAAAGTGATCGGCGACAAGGCGGCGACCGACCCAATCCTCCTTGCTCAAGACTTCGTATTCGAAATCGGAACCGACGCCGAGGATGGCGCGGATCGACCAGTCGCGATCGACTGTTTCGAAGGTCTCGTCTTCCCTGTTCAGGTGATTGTGGATCAGCCATTTCTCCCGGCCGTCGATGGCGACCACTGTGCCGCAGCGCCGCGGATTCAGCGCAAGCGTCATCCAGGCGGGCTTATCCATGAGGCTGAGCAGGCCGGGCGCGTGGATATAGGTCGATTGCACACGCTGGATGATCGGTGTTCCCTGCAAATTTGCGTCGATCGCCTTGCGAACGGCCGAGCGCGCGCCGTCGCAGCCGACGATGAAATCGGCCTGAATCTGCAAGGTGGCCCCGGTATCGAGGTTGCGGACAGTCGCAACGACGCTGTCGTTGTGTTCGCCGAAATCCTCGAACGCTGTGCGATTCAAAATCCGAAGGCCGTCGAGCGAGGCCGCGTGGCTGAAAAGCACGGGTTCCATGTAGATCTGATTGATGCGGTGCGGCGGCTCGGCCGTCGGCCAGTCGGTGTCCGGGTCCGCCGGTGGCGGTATAGCGATCGCGCCGGCAGGGAATGGGTATCCGCGAGAGCTCGATGCCCGTTGCTGTGGTGCGGTAGGCGCAGTCGTTCGGGTAATCGGCCGGCAGGCCGGCATCGCGCAGCTTCTGCGCCAGCCCGAGCCTCCGGAAGATCTCCATCGAACGCGACGAAACGTGGTTGCATTTCACGCTCGGCGGCTCGCCGGCGGAGCGCGTTTCCACAACGGTGACGGATATTCCCCGCAGTGCGAGATCCATCGCCAACGTTAGTCCGACCGGACCGGCTCCGACGACGAGAACACGGGTCGCCACCTTGTCGCTTGCCGGCATGTCACTTGCCGCCTTGGGACGTTCATGCATAACTGATAGCCACAAAAATCATCGGGGGCCTTGAATGTTTCCGTCGATCTGGCGCGCTTTAATCGGGGCCTTTGTTGTCGCCTTGTCGCTGTCGTCATTCGCGATTGAAACAGCAAACGCATATCCCGATCAGCCGATCAAGATCATCGTGACGTTTCCGCCCGGCGGCAGTTCCGATATCGTGATCCGAGCCCTTCAGCCGGCGCTGGCGGAAGATTTGCGCCAACCCATTGTCATCGAAAACCGGGCGGGAGCGGGCGGCAACATCGGGGTTGGCGCCGTGGCGCAGGCCGCTCCGGACGGCTATACGCTCGGCGTTGCCGCCGCGGGTGTGCTGACGGTCAATCCTCACCTCAATCGCGCGGCGATGTCGTTCGACCCGCTGAAGGATCTGGTGCCGGTCACCTTGCTGGCGGAAATCCCGTTCGTCTTGGTTGCGTCGCAAAAGTCGGAAATTTCGTCGGTCGCGGACCTCATCGCGAAAGCCAAGGCCCAGCCGCAAGTACTATCGATCGGCCACGGTGGCAACGGCACCGCCATGCACCTGACCTCGGCGCTATTCGCTCAAAAGGCGGATATCAGAATGCAATTGATCGCATATCGCGGCACCGCGCCGGCTGCGGTGGACGTTCTCGCCGGCCACATTCCTCTTGCTGTACTGGATATCCCGGCGTCCCAGCAATTGATCCGGGAGGGCAAGCTGAAAGCGCTGGGGGTCTCTGCCGCCAAGCGCGTCGTCTTCCTGCCTGACGTTACGCCGCTTGCGGAGTTGGGCCTGAGCGGATTTGAATCCGTCGGCTGGTTTGGGGTCGTGGCGCCCGCCGGCACGCCATCCGGCGTCATCAGCAGATTGAACGCGGCCTTCGTGAAGGCGTTGAGCGATCCTGCGGCCATCGAGAAAATCCGCGTTCTCGGCGCCGAACCCGCGCCCACTTCGCCGGACGCCTTCGCCAAATTCATTCAGAGCGAAAGCGCGAAATGGGGGAAGTTGATCACCGACGCCGGAATCAAGAGCGAATAAGCACGCGTGCTGTCAACGACAGGGAATGGCGCTTTCATGTGTGCCCTTGATAGGCCTCGCCGCGCCCGAGCGACCAGTCGATCGGGCCATTCTCGACCAGCGCGACCATCACATCGTCGGAACGGAAACCACCCGCCGCGGCGCGGTCGACGATGGCCTTGTAGAGCGATCGTTTCTGTTCGACGGTTCGCCCGGCCAGGAACGTGATCTCGACGATCGACGCATCGGCCGTACGCCGCACGTCCGGGAATGTAGGATCGACGATCATGTCGCGGTCGGCGAACCGCGAAACGAGCTGAAAGCGGTCGTTCGCAGGCACGTCACAGGTCGAGACCAACGCCTCATGCACCGCGTCGGCGAGGACCTGTACCTTGTTCGCCGTCAGATGCGCCGGGACGGAAATCCTCGCTAGTGGCATTGGCTTGCTCCTTCGATGCCGGGGCCTGCCCATCGGTAATTCGTTCCGAGTTTGCGATAAATATCGATCTTTGGTACTTACTCCGTACTTTTTGTCACGAATTGGATCCATGCACGCAGCCCACGACATAGCCACCTTCATTCGGGTCGTTGACCTCGGCAGCTTTGCAGCCGTGGCCACGGAATCCGGCCTCACGCCATCGGCGATTTCCAAAATCGTTTCACGACTCGAAGACCGCCTCGGCGTGAAACTGCTGCAGCGAACGACGCGCCGTCTGGCGCTGACCCAGGAAGGCGAGACCTACGCGATACGTGGACGCGAAATCCTGGCCGCCATCGAGGCCGCCGAGGCCGAAGTGACCGCTGGTCGCGGACAGCCGCAAGGGCATATCCGCATCAACACCGGCACGGCATTCGCCAAATATCACCTCGCGGGAGTTTTGCCGGAATTTCACAAGCGGTACCCTGGACATCACCGTCGAGCTGTCGGTCATCGACCGCCGCATCGACGTCGTTGCCGATCAGATCGATGTCGCCATACGGGTAGGGCCGTTGAATGACGCTTCGCTTGTCGCCGTTCCTCTCGGCCAGGTTCGCCGCATCATCGTCGCCAGCCCGGCCTACCTGAAAGGTCACGGCAAGCCGCGACGGGTAGAAGATCTGGTCGCGCACAATTGCCTGCTGCTCCGTGGCTTCTCGCGCCTCGCGCAGTGGCCGATGTATGTCGGTGGTGAGCGGGTTCTGATTCCGGTGCAGGGCTCGATCAGTTCCGACAGCGCGGACGTCTTGCTCGAACTGGCCATCGCAGGCGTCGGTATCGTTCGCCTCGGAGATTTTTGGGCCGGGCTGCACTCTCAGCCGGGCGACTGGTCCCGCTGCTCGAAAGCTGCCATGACGACGATCCGCAGCCGCTTATGGCGCTGCTGCCACCCGGCCGGCAGAACATTCCCCGGGTGCGCGCCTTCGTCGAGTTTCTTCAAGACAAGCTCGGCAAGCGCGGACCCGTTCGAAGTTCTCAAACCAGGCCGCATTCGTAGCCGCCTCGTGCCCGTGTGAAGAACGGCGCCGTGCTCCAGGCTACGGCGGCGACAACAAGGCCAATGCCCAGTCGATGCCGGGAGTCCGTCCCCGCCACGAGAGAAATCCTGCCTGAAGATTGCGCGGAATCGGCCGCGCGATGTCGTCAGCCCGAACTCACGAGCGGGCCCGTTTTTCCACATTCGCAATCCGCGCCGGGACGCCGAACTCCTTGCGGCAGACTTCGGCGAGCACGGCGACACCTTCTCGGATCTGGTCATGCGACGGGCTGGCAAAGCACAGCCGCAACCTGCTGCCGGCATGGGCCTTGTCGGTCGACCATTCCGGTCCGGGATTGATGGCGACGCCGGCGGCGAGCGCGGCCTGGTAGAGTTTTAGCGTATCGACATTGTCGGGAAGTTTTACCCACAGGAAGATGCCGCCTGCGGGCGCCTCGAATTCGGCCGAGGTGCCGAACTGCTCGTTGAGCGCTTCCATCAGCGTGTCGAGCTTGGCGCGCAGGCCGCGCGTCAGCGCCGGCACATGGGTGGAGAAATGCGGCGCGCAATATTCCGCCAGCACCATCTGCTCCAGCGCGCCGGAGCCGGCATCGGTCTTCAGCGCCAGCATCCGCGACATCATTTCCCAGGGCGCGACGATGAAGCCGACGCGCAGGGCCGGCGCGATCGACTTCGAGAACGAGCCGACGTGAATCACGCCGCCATGAGGGGTCATGGCGTAGATCGCGGGCGGGCGCTCGCCGGTCCAGATCAGATCGGCATAGCAATCGTCTTCAAAGATCGGCACGCCGTATTGCTGCGACAGCTTCAACATCTCCGCGCGCCGGGTCTCCGGCATGATTGATCCGGTCGGGTTCTGCACGGTCGGGATGGTATAAATGTATTTCGGCGTGATGCCGCGCTGCTTGTGGTCGGCGAGCGCGGCCGCCAGCGCATCCATCCGCATGCCGTCCTCGTCGAGGGGAATGCCGACCGCCTTGATGCCGAGCCGCGTCAGCCGGTTCAGCGCGCCCTGATAGGTCTCCTGCTCGATCAGCACGGTGTCGCCGCGCGCCAGCAGTGTGTTGTTGACGAGGTCGAGCGCCTGCAGCGAACCCGAGACGATCATGACGTCGTCGGCGGTGCAGGCAATGCCGGCACCGCGCTTGAGCTTTGCGGTGAGGAATTCGCGCAGCGGACGATAACCCTGTGGGCCGCTGGCGAGGCCGTAGGTTGCGAGCGTCCTGCCCTCGCGCCGGAGCACGGCGTTGACAGCCTCGATCAGGCCGTCGACCGGAACCTGGTCCGGATCATTGTTGCCGCCGACAAAACTGTATTTGGCAAGGCCGGTCCACCGCGCCGCCGGCGCCGGCAAACCGGCTGGCAGCAATGGCGCAAAATCGAAAGGTGCAGCGGTAGACATGGATAGTCACTCCCTTTTTGTTTTTCGTTGAGAAGGCTGCTTGGTTGCGGCTTTCCTGCAGGCTAGTTCGCCCCGGTGCCGCCGCGCACATCATTGGCGGCGATGAAGACCTCGATCGTCGAGAACGGTTTTAGCGCAATCGGCGACTTGAGGTAGCTCTCCACCATCTTGCCTGATGTGTCGAAATAGGCGATCTGCTTGAGGACCAGCGGGCGGGTTTCGGACGCGTCGTGGACGCTCAGCATGACTGAAAAATCGGCCCGCAGCTTGCCCAGGCTCATCGAAACGCTGGAATAGACCGGCGCATAAAACGCGTCGGATACCGCAAGATTCTCTGTGAGGATCGCGGTGAGAGAGCCGACGAAGTTTTGTTCGACGCTACTTGCGGCCTGTGCTCCGGCGCCGGAGGCATACAGGATCGACAGCGTGGCCAGAATCGCGAGAAAAAGGGCCCTTTCTTCGGCTGTGACACATTGCTTGTTTGACCCTGCGCCGGGACCTCTAGGTTGCAGGAGGGGAAAGTCCGGAACCATGCACGAACTTATTCGCGATATCACCTTATGCATCCTGTTCGCCTGGGGACTGGGCCTGCTGGCCCATTTTACGCGGCAGCCCTTGATCCTGGCCTACCTTATCGCCGGGTTCTTTATTGGTCCATTCGGCATGGGCTGGGTCAAGTCTCAGGAATCGATCACGGTCATCTCCGAACTCGGCCTGATCTTCATGCTGTTCATGATCGGGCTGGAAATCGACCTGAAAAAGATCGTGCGCGCCGGCAAGGTGATCCTGTTTGCCGCCGGCGGACAGTTGATCGGCGGCGTCCTGCTCGGAATATTGTTCTTTATCGGGATCGGGCTGTCGATGGGGGGGCAAGTTCGACGCGCTGTATCTCTGCGTCGCCTGCGCGCTCTCGAGCACGGTCATCATCGTCAAGGTGCTGTATGAGAAGCGTGAGCTCGACACGCTGCCGGGACGCATCACGCTTGGTGTGCTGGTGCTGCAGGACATCTTCGCGATCCTGTTCCTGGCGGTGCAGCCGAGCCTCGACAATCTGCAAGTGAGCGTCGTCCTGCTGTCCATCGGCCGCGTCGGCGTGCTGGTGGCGACCGCTTTGGTGCTCAGCCGCTATGTGCTGCCGCGGCTGTTCCACCAGATCGCGCGCCGGCCGGAACTGATCCTGCTCGGCGCGCTGGCCTGGTGCTTCCTGATTGCCGAGATCGCCGAGCAACTGCATCTGTCGCGCGAGATGGGCGCGCTGGTGGCCGGCGTTTCGCTGTCGACATTCCCCTATGCGCTCGACGTCACCGCCAAGGTGACCACACTGCGCGACTTCTTCATCACGCTATTCTTCGTTGCGCTCGGGATGACGATTCCCATCCCCGGCCCGTCGGTGATCGGGCTGGCGCTCCTGATCGCGGCCTTCACGGTCGTCAGCCGGGTGCTGACGACATTCACCCCGCTCTATTTGATGAAGCAGGGGTTGCGCGCCAGCCTGTTGCCGGCGATCAACCTGGCGCAGATTTCCGAATTCTCGCTGGTCGTGATCCAGACCGGCATTGCGGCAGGCCATATCAGCACCGAGACGTCGAGCGCGGCGTCGTTCGCTTTCGTGGTTCTGGCGGTCGTGAGCACCTTCGTCATGGCGCGCAGCGATCAGGTCACGCGCGGCCTGATCGGTCCCTTGAAGCGGATCGGTCTCCGCGATCTCGATCACAAGCATGACGCCGATACCGGGCATGAGGGTGGGCACGGGGAGGCGCGACGGATTGTCATCCTCGGCTTCTTCCGTGCTGCCAGCGCGCTGCTGGCCGAGATCGAACAGCGCAATCCGGCGGCTCTCGACCAGATCACGGTGATCGATTTCAATCCCATGGTGTTCCGGACATTGACCGATCGCGGTATGCACGTGGTCTACGGCGACATCAGCAACGTGGATACGCTGGTGCATGCGGGGGTCGGCAAGGCCGAACTGATCATCCTCAGCATACCGGACTCGCTGTTGAAGGGCGCCGACAACGAAAAGCTGGTCCGGCACGTCCGTTCCCTCAACCCGACCGCCAAGATCGTGGCGACCGCCGAGATATTGGCCAACGTCAATGACCTCTACGAGGCCGGGGCCGATTACGTGACGGTGACCCGGCTCAGCGACGCCGACGAGCTCTACAAGGTGATCGAGGCCGCGCAGGCGGGGCTACTCGAAGACAAGCGCGCCGAGACCGACGCGCTGCTCAGCGAGCGCCGCGAGGTCTTGCCGTAGCGGCCAAGAATCGGCGTCGTAAGGCGACCTTCCCCGGCCATGGCGCCGGTCAGACCATGTCGCCCAACGGAAATCGGCCGGGCGCATCATGCCTCTTCCGAGCAGGTGTTTTTCTGCTATGATGGGTGCGACCATGGCGATTGGGACCTGACCCCGTCATTGATCTTTCCCGTTCCGGTCCTGTCGTGGCATGGCCTTCCGCCAAGCGGGCCGGCGCCGTTCTGCCCTGCGTATTGACGCTGGCGCAGGCCATTGAGTCCGGCTAATGGACTTGCTGCACATAGCGAGATTTTGGGAAAAATGGCCGATACGATCCAGGAAGTTCTGCAAGCTTTTGCCAATGGCGAACTCGTCGTCGTCACCGATGATGACGACCGGGAGGGCGAGGGCGATTTGATCGTCGCGGCCTCGCTCTGCACGGCGGAGAAGATGGCATTCATCATCCGCCACACCTCGGGCATTGTCTGCGCGCCGATCACCACCGACGACGCCCGCCGGCTGCGGCTCGATCCGATGGTGGCGCACAACGAATCCAATCACACCACCGCCTTTACGGTCTCGATCGATTACAAGCCCGATGGCGGCACCGGTATTTCGGCGGATGAGCGCGCTTCCTGCTGCCGTGCGCTCGCCAATCCCAACGCCGGCGCCAATGATTTCGCCCGGCCCGGTCACATCTTTCCGCTGATCGCCCGCGACGGCGGCGGCTGCTGCGTTCCGGCCATACCGAGGCCGCGGTCGACCTGTGCAAGCTCTCGGGCCTGCCACCGGTCGGCGTGATCAGCGAATTGATGAACGACGACGGCACCGTGATGAAGGGCGAGCAGGTTGCACGCTTCGCCGCCACCCACAAGCTCAGGCACGTCACGATCGCTGACATGATCGCCTATCGCCAGGCACGTGAGAAGCTGATCGAGCGGGTCGCGACGTTTACGACCGACAGCCCGATCGGCCCGCTGCAGGGCTATGCTTACCGTTCGCCGTTCGACGAGATTGCGCACGCGGCATTCGTCTATAACGGCATCGGCGACGGCAAGAACGTCCTGACGCGGCTGCACAAGCCCAACATCGTCAAGGATCTCTTCACCGGCCAGGCGCGGATGCAGATCGTGCTGAACCATTTCAAGAATGCCGGTCGTGGCGTGCTGGTGTATTTGCGCGATGGTGCGGCAGGAGTTCGGTCGAGCCGGTCGGCGAACAGAAATCGGCGGAAGCCGATCGCAACCGGCAATGGCGTGAAGTCGGCGTTGGCGCCCAGATCCTGCGCGACCTCGGGATTACGTCGATCGTCAACCTCACGTCCTCTGTGCACGACTACAAGGGACTGTCCGGCTTCGGCATCGAGATCGTCGCCAACGAAAAATTGGAAAGTTGAAGCCTGTCATTCCGGAATGGTCCGCAGGACGTTATCCGGAATCTCGAGATTCCGGGTTCGCGCCGCGCGCCCCGGAATGACGCCGGGAAAGATTTGCGCTTCGGTCGATAGCGCATTAATTTGGTCGACAATTTCCATGAGGACAGTGATGCGAAAGGGATTTTCATGAGCGTGCGCCCTCAGACCAAGGACAAGCCGACCGCTGCGGGTTTCCAGTGGGACGATCCGTTCCTGCTCGACGAGCAGCTCACCGAAGACGAGCGCATGATCCGCGACACCGCGCGCGCCTATGCGCAGGACAAGCTGCAGCCGCGCATCGTCAAGGCCTATCTCGAAGAGAAGACCGACCGCGAGATCTTCAACGAGATGGGCGAACTCGGCCTGATCGGTATTACGTTGCCGGAAGAATATGGCTGCGCCAATGCAAGCTACGTCGCCTATGGCCTGGTGGCGCGCGAGATCGAGCGCGTCGATTCCGGCTATCGCTCGATGAACTCGGTGCAGTCGTCGCTGGTGATGTATCCGATCTACGCCTATGGCGACGAGAACCAGCGCAAGAAGTATCTGCCGAAGCTTGCTACCGGCGAGTGGGTCGGCTGCTTCGGCCTGACCGAGCCCGACGCCGGCTCCGACCCCGGCGGCATGAAGACCCGCGTCGAGAAGGTATCGGATGGCTATCGCATCAGCGGCAGCAAGATGTGGATTTCCAATGCGCCGATCGCCGACGTGTTTGTCGTCTGGGCGAAATCCGCCGCACATGACAATCAGATCCGCGGCTTCATTCTCGAAAAGGGCATGAAGGGCCTGTCGGCGCCGAAGGTCGGCGGCAAGCTTTTCGTTGCGCGCCTCGATCACCGGCGAGATCGTGATGGACGGCGTGGTGGTGCCCGAGAGCGCCCTGTTGCCCAACGTATCCGGCCTGAAGGGACCGTTCGGCTGCCTCAACCGCGCCCGTTACGGCATCTCCTGGGGCGCCATGGGCGCTGCCGAGGACTGCATGCACCGTGCCCGCCAATACACGCTCGACCGCAAGCAGTTCGGCCGGCCCTTGGCGGCAACGCAATTGGTGCAGAAGAAGCTCGCCGACATGGAGACCGAGATCGCGCTCGGGCTGCAGGCTTCTCTTCGCGTCGGCCGCCTGATGGACGAGGGCAAGATGGCGCCTGAGATGATCTCGATCGTCAAGCGCAACAATTGCGGCAAGGCGCTCGACATCGCCCGCGTGTCCCGCGACATGCACGGCGGCAACGGCATCCAGATCGAATACCACGTGATGCGGCACACCGCGAATTTGGAAACCGTGAACACCTATGAAGGCACCCACGACGTCCACGCCCTGATCCTGGGCCGGGCGATCACCGGCATTCAGGCGTTTTCGTAACGGGCGTGCCACATATGTTGCTGTCATCGTCCGCGAAGGCGGACGATCCAGTACTCCGTGGCATCTCGTTTTATCTCGAACGCCGGCGATTACTGGATACCCCGCCTTCGCGGGGTATGACGACTGAGGTCGTTCCCGGGCTCGCCACTTAGGACATCCCCATGGCCGATAACGACGACATCCCGTTCAACCGCGACTTTCCGCTCAAGCCCGGAATCGTCGACGAAGCTCGCCCCGGCGTGCGGCGCGTTCTCTGCAACAATCCGAGCCCGTTCACCTTCACCGGCACGGTCAGCTACATCGTAGGCAAGGGCAAGGTCGCGATCATCGATCCCGGGCCGGACGACGAGGCGCATGCGAAGGCGCTGCTGGACGCCGTGCGCGGCGAGACCGTAACCCATATTCTCGTCACCCATACCCATCGCGACCACTCGCCGAACACCGCGCGGATCAAGGCTGCCACCGGCGCCCCCGTCTATGCCGAGGGGCCGCATCGGGCCTCGCGGCCGCGTTTCGAGAGCGAGAAGCACAATCCGGAATCCGGCGCCGATCGCGACTTCAGACCTGGATATCGAGGTCAAGAACGGCGACGTCATTGAAGGCGCTGGCTGGGCGCTCGAAGCGGTGGCGACGCCGGGCCACACCGCCAATCATGTGGCATTCGCGTGGCCTGCGCGAAGGATCAATTTCGTCGGCGATCACGTGATGGGATGGTCGACCTCGATCGTAGCTCCCCCGGACGGATCGATGATCGATTACATGGCCTCGCTGGCGCGGCTGGAAGCTCGCAGCGAGGATCTGTATTTCTCAGGCCATGGGCCGGAAATTCCGGAAGGGCCGCGTTACGTCCGCTTCCTGACCCGGCACCGCCAGGCCCGCGAGGCCTCGATCTTGCACCGTCTCGCCAAGGGCGAGGCCGACATTCCGACCATGGTACGCGCGATCTATATCGGCATCGACCCGCGGCTGACGAACGCCGCCGGCTATTCCGTGCTGGCGCATCTGGAGGATCTGGTCGCCCGCGGCATCGTTGCGACCAACGGCGATCCGGTGATCGGGGGGCACGTACCGGATGGCTTGATGTTGCTGCGTCATTCCGGATGGTGCGTAGCACCAGACCGGGAATCTCGAGATTCCGGGTTCGTGCTTCGCACGCCCCGGAATGACCTGCGGTCACTTCTTCACATTCTTCGCCTGACCTTTGGCCGGCGTTTGCGGCTTCTTCGGCGCTTCCGGTTTGGCGTTGTCGACCGCCGTGTTGATGTCCTCGATCAGCTTGGTGACGCGCGCGGCGTTGCTGCCGAGATCGCTATCGAAATAGCGCGAGGAGGAGCGGATATCGACGCGCGAGTCCTCGCCGTCGGGCGTGATGCGGATCGAGACGTCCTCCCGGAATCCCATGATCGGCGTCCGCGCCACCGCCTCGATGCGGCCGATGCGGCGCGGCGGCTGCGGCGGACGCTCGTCGATCACAAGCCATTTGCGCTTGGCTATCAGTTGCAGCGTGACCTCATAGGCCCGCTGCGGAGGCACTTCGAGCTCCACGGTTTCGATCTCGGGATAGGCCAGCCGCTGCTGTTCGGCCGAATAGAGCCCGGCATAGACCGCGGGATTGGCGCCTTCGGCTGCGCAGCCGCGCCAGGGCCTCGAAGCGCGGCGGATCGATCGGATCGGTGGTGATGTCGTGGATCGGCGGCAGCTTGCGGTATTGCAGGGCGAGATAGGCCGGGTAGGCGAGCAGGAGGGCGTTGATCAGCAGCGCCAGCAGGATCCGGCCCATGCCGCGCGACCCATTCTGCCAGATCGCCGCAAACGCGGCGAGGCCGACCAGAATGGAAAGAACCGCGCAGGCCAGTGCGCCGAAGAATGTCGCCAGCGCCGGCTTCATCTCCAGGAACCCGAAGCGGACGACGACGATCGAGGCGATCGCTGCGACCACGGAGAAGATGGCAAGGTTGCGCGACCAGGTGGCGAGGCTGGACACGGGCTCCGACTGGTAGGGAGCGGAAAACCTTCGGGCCATCGATGAAATCTGCCGGGTTTGAGTCTGTCCGCCGACGATCGGAGGTCGGGTTGCAAACGGGCAGCTTGAGACCACGGGCGCCGGCGAATTTCAAGGTTTACAAGCAACACTAATCGGACAAAGGACCGGAACTGGCAACCTTACTAGTTAACCAGTCTTTTAAATTGGTTGTTAGTTGAAGATTGACTCGACCCCACTTTCGGCTACCTCTCGCCCTCAGGTTGTCGCATTCGCCGCAACACGGGACATCCTGCAAGGACATCGGCGAACGTCGACGGAAAAGGGAATGATGGCGGGCGTCAGTGGAAGCTGTAAGAATGATCTCATCTTTCGGCCCTGGTAGCCGGCAGATCTGCAAGGGTGCGGTTGCGCCCTTGAGTTTGAGGGATCGCACAGCGTAGTCGGCGTACGTCCACGGGGCTGGTGGAAGCCCCACCAGGGCAAGTGTTCAGTATGAATGATCCAAGGCATGACCCGAACGATCCGGCTTACTACGTGCCGCGCGAGCTAAGGGAACGCGAGACGAGCGGGCAACCGGATGAGGTGCTCAAGCAGGCCGCGGAGTGGCGTCCGCGATTGACGACGGAAGACCCGCCACAACCGCTGGCCCGGCCCCAACCTCGTGAGAGTTCCGAGGTGTTCACCAAGGCCGTCGCCCAGGCCTTGCAGGAGCAGATGCAGCCCACGCTTGTCGAGGCGCCATCCGTACTCCGCGACAATTCGGGGCGGCGCGCGCTGTTCAACGTGGCGATCAGGTTCTCGATCGCGGTGGCGATTGCGGCAGGCGTTGCATCGATTCTCGTGATGGCGATTCCGGCATCACAGCGCCCGGCAAACGACCCGTCCTCGATTTCGGCGATCTGGCAGTCGGTCAAATCGTCGGTGCTTCCGGCGCCGCAGCAAAAGCGCGGCGCGACGTTGTCCGCGCAGGAACGCAGCGGGCGCGCCAACGATCCGCTGCCGCTTGGGATTCAAGTGGGCGCTCCTTTTCCCGGCGCCATCGTTGCCATCAATGGACTGCCGATCGGCGCACGGCTGACGTCTGGCCAGCGTATCGCCAACGAGTGGCACGTGCCCGCGTCGGAAGTTTCCGGCGTATCGGTCATTCCGCCCAACGGTTTCGTCGGCCAGATGCTGCTCGCGGCGGAATTGCGCGATACCGACGGCGCAGCGCTCGTCGCCAGCTCGACACGGCTGTCCTGGACGGCGGCTGTGAGCGCCCCTCCCCCGCCGGCCGCTGCGGCCGTGGTCGCTGCGCCCGTAGCGGTTTCCCCGCCGCCTCAGGCGGAGATCGTCCGCAACCTTGACCCGAAGGAAATTTCAGGTCTCGTCAAACGCGGACAGGATTTGCTCGCCAGCGGCGACATCCTGTCGGCAAGGCTGTTGCTGCTGCGCGGAGCAGAGGCACGCGATGCCCGCTCAGCGCTCTTGCTCGGCACGACCTATGACCCGGCCTTGCTCAGGCAGCTGGGCGCGAACGGTCCGCTCGCGGACGTCGCGCAGGCCCGCAACTGGTACCAGAAGGCAAGAGAATGGGGCGAGCCCGACGCTCAGCGACAGCTTGAAGCGCTGGCGGTTCCCCGCTGATTTCAGCGCGTGCGTTATATGCCCTCGTCAGTATTGATTACCGGAGCTTCCCGATCATGAACATCCGACATGTTGCCACCTTCGGCTGCGCGGCCGCGGCCGCGGTTGCGCTGCTGCTCGCGACGCCCGCCTCCGCCCAGAACAAGGGCGAGGTCGATCCCGCCGCCGTGAGCGATGGATTGAAGGCGATATTCAGTTACTCCAGCAACAACAAGAGCACGCGCGAGCGGCTCAACGCTAACACGATCACATTGATGTCGGGCACGATCGGCGGAACCTACGTCCAGTTCGGAGCCGACCTTGCCTCCGCGCTCGATGACGGCGACGAGATGCGCGTGCTGCCGATCATCGGCCGCGGATCGGTGCAGAGCATCGCGGACATCCTTTTCCTGAAAGGGGTCGACGTCGGCATCATGCGCGCCGATACGCTCGATTATCTGGAGAGAAAGGGCTACACCGGCAATATCCGCAACCAGTTCGCCTATATCACGAAGCTCTACAATGAGGAGATGCACGTCGTCGCGAAGAAGTCGATCCGCAGCCTCGCCGACCGGAACGGAAAGCGCGTCGCCGTCGACTTGCCGAATGGCGGCACGTTCGTCACTGCGATCACGATCTTCGAAAGGCTGAACATCAAGCCGGTCTACGCCTTCATCGAGCAGCGCATTGCCTACGAAAAGCTGAAGAACGGCGAACTCGATGCCGTCGTCGCGGTGCAGGGAAGTCCCTCCAAAGGCGTGAGCCAGGTGAAGGAGACGATCTGCACTTGGTCCCGATCCCCTATAGCGGCCCCTTGCAGACCGATTATCTGCCATCCGGCCTCAAGGCGGAGGACTATCCTTCACTGATCCCGCCCGGCGGTCGTGTCGACACAGTTGCGGTGCCGGCCATCCTGGCAGCCTATAACTGGTCCTCGAAGACCGAGCGGTACCGCAAGGTCGAGCATTTCATCCAGAAATTCTTCGGCCGGTTGAGCTCTCTGCAGCAGCCGCCGTTCCATCCGAAGTGGAAGGAAGTGGTGTTGAGCGCGCCGCTGAAGGGCTGGAACCGCTTTCCGGCGGCGCAGGAATGGCTCGACAAGAATTCAGGGGCCACATCGGACACGCGCCAAAAGTTCGAGCAGTTCATGGCCGCGCAAGCCCGCGACGCCGGGCGGCAGGAGACGCGCACGTCGGACAATGACGAGGCGCTCTATCAGCAGTTCCTGCAATGGCGGAAGTCGAACGACGCCAAGCGCTAAGAACCGTAAACGCAGCGAAACCCGATGTAGACAGCGTAGAAGTCGGCCGACTTCCACTGCACGGCTGACGATTGCGTCTTATCTGCACCGTACCACCACGATCCACCCGCCGTCAGCGCTTCGTCGCCACGGCGATCCGCAAGCCACTCCCAGTCGTTGCCGCCCATATCGTAGAGGCCGTTGACGCCCCGCTTGGTGGTACCGACCGCCGCATGCCGCGGCCAGCGATCTTTGCCGGAGGTGTTCATGCCGTCAGGACTGTCGCCGACAGGATAAGAGTATGTGCGTCCCCTTGCGAAATCATCGGTAGGATTCGCACGTGTTTCGGCGTAGGCGGCTCTCTCCCATTCTTCCAGGTAGGCAAGCGCCCGCCCATCGCTGAGCAGTAGTCGCGAGCTTCGCTCCACGACACATGCACCGCCGGCTCATCTTCGGTGCCCGGTTCTCCGAACGGATTCGACCATGTCCAGCCGGCGCGACGGATCCAGCCGCCCGCGAATTCATGACCACCTCCGTCCCGTTCGGCCGCGGTCTTCAGAGCTCTGTCAGCAGTGAATTTGCGAAACTGGCTGATCGTGACTTCGGTCCGGTCGATGGCAAACCTGCCCAGATTCTCGCGTCCGCCAGGTTCGGCGAGTGCAATGCTGGTGACAGCCATCAAGCCAAACGGAAAAGCAGTCGAGTGCCATTTCATGTACGAATTTCTCATGTACGAACTTCTCCTGGTCTTGCCGCACGCTGAGAGCGGCAGGCGCCAACCCAGCGCGCCTGCCGCTCATCGATCAACTCATGCGCTGGCGCAATGCCGCCTGCGAGCGGCGAATGACGCCCTGGTACATGCTCTGCTTGTCGGGATACCATGGCATCGACGCAAGATTTGAGAAGCCAGCAATGCTTTCCATGTGCTGCGCCATCCGCTGCCGCATGGATTGATCAGGCTGAGGTCCGCGCAATGCGCCCACATTCTCGGCTGCGTGATCTGGATTCGATGTTGCAGCGAGAACGGTCGTCACCGCCGGATGGGCCCATTGCCCATTTGATGAAGAACTGCGCCCAGTTCTCCACACCAATTTCGCGAGCAAAATCCGGCAGCGGCCGGCCCTCGATGATTTTGTGCAGGCGGCCTTTTTCCAAAGGCATGTTTGTCAACACGCCGATGCCCTTGTCCATCGCCGAACGAAGGATGCGCGCCTCGGCGTTGCGGTTGAAGATGGAATAGTTGACCTGAACAAAATCCAGCAGGTCTTTGTCGATCAAGCCTGCAAGAATTTGATGGTAGTCATTCTCGTGGACCGAGGCGCCGACGTAACAGATCCTGCCCTCCTTCTTCCACGCGCGCAGCAGCGGCACGATCGCGTCGACATTGACCAGGCTATGGCAGTGGAGCACGTCGATCTTATCGCGCCACAGTCGAAGCCTCGATTGCTCCATGCTGGCCAAGGCGTGGCTTTCGTCGGCAAGGTAGTCGCCGGTCGACCAGATTTTGTTGCTGATGAACATCCGATCGGTCACGCCCATTTCGCTGAGAAATCCACCGACGCTGACCTCGCTTGTACCGTAGAGTGGCGACGTATCGATCACCCGAACGCCCGCATCGACATATCTCTTGGTGACCTCACGCAGCGCGTCGCGATTGCGGCCCGGCAGCAGGTCGAAGGTCAGAAACGTGCCGAGCCCGAGCGCCGGAAGGCTTTCATTGGTGCGGCCGATCGTTCGGTTCAGTACTGGTCCAGCTACGGGGGAAGGCGACGCACCGTCCACAGGAACCTGCGCGTTGGCGGTCGAAATGCCGCGCGTTCCGGGCATCGCTGTCGCGACAACGGCGCCCATTGCGGTGGCGGCGCCAAGAAACCTGCGGCGATCGGTCGTAAGCGGGGAATTTTGAGGTGTCTTGTCCATGGCACATCTCCGTTGATGGCGGCCCTGCGGCAATCGGCAGGGTCGCCCGCCGATAGAAATGATCGTTCTCTTCGATTTGTCGCGCGGGTTCCTGATCCGATCTGTCCGATCCTGACGCGACGACCGGCTCCAGTTCGCCTTGTAACGAATTGAGGTTCCGGGATCTGTATGTGTATTGAGGCAACGCCGCTGCTCAGGAAGTCGTCATGCGAAGCGATATTGAAAATGCGTCGACCATCGATCGGTTAAGTTCCCGGCCGCACGGGTGGCGACGCGCCCAATGGGCGAACGGCGCATTCGAAACTGCGCACCGGCCGATGACTTCCGTCGTCGAAGGACGCATCCTGTCGCCAAATCATCTCATCATGGCGACCCTGTCCGGCGGCGCCGAGCGGCATGAAATTTCGGCTGATGGCGGGCATCACTATGACGGCCCCGATTTGCCGTCGACTGTTTCATTTTTGCCGGCCGGTTGCGAGCGGCGGCTTCGGCTTCACAATGTGGAGTGGCGATGGGCAGCCATCGCGATCGACCCCGCGAAGATTACCGGAATAGCTTGCACCTCGATCGAAGCGCTGGGGCCGCTATCAGGATCGGAAGACAGCTTCGTCTGGAATATGCTGGCGGAATTCGAGCGGCTTGACGCGCTAGAAGGTGGTCTCGACACGACCTATTGCGATACGATGAGCCTCGCTCTCATTCTGTACCTTGCGCGCCGATATGGTGGTGCGAAAGTGAAGGATACATGGATTAAGCTGCCGGCATGGCGATTGCGTCGTGTCACCGAATTCATCGACGCACATTTGAGCGAGCCGATTCGGGTGGCCGATCTCGCTGATCTTGCGCAGCTGTCGGAAGGCCATTTTCATCGCGCGTTCAGGGCAACGACAGGACGGACGCCGCTGGAATTCGTTCATGGGCGGCGTGTCGCGATGGCAAAGCAATTGCTGGCGAGCAGCAAGCTTTCGGTTGCGCAGATGGCTCTACGCGTTGGCTTTCTTAGTCCCGCGCATTTTGCCCGCGTGTTCCGCTCTGTCACCGGCCAGAGCCCATCCCAGTATCGACGCTCGTTTCGGCTTTGATAAAATCTCTGATAAAATCTCTCAAGGATTACTGCCAGGCCTCGTGCGATCAAAGTTCCAAGTTTAACCCATCGCGAGCATCCTCGGCTTGGCTAGACCGTCCCTCCCGAATGGGAGGGACGGAATCTCCTTTTTACGCCGCCGCGTTCGGGAAGCGGTAGCTCTTGAACTGGTCGCGCAGCGCGGTTTTCAGGATCTTTCCGGTCGCGGTGTGCGGGATACCGTCGACGAAAGCGACATCATCGGGCATCCACCACTTTGCGATCTTGCCATCCATGAATTTCAGGATGTCCTCGCGCGTCGCTTTCTCGCCCTGCTTGAGCTGGACGATGAGGAGCGGGCGCTCGTCCCACTTCGGGTGATAGACGCCGATCACGGCCGCTTCCGCGACCGCGGGATGGGCGACCGCTAGATTTTCCAGATCTATCGAAGAGATCCATTCGCCGCCGGACTTGATCACGTCCTTGGAGCGGTCGGTGATCCGCATATAGCCGTGCTGGTCGATGGTCGCGACGTCGCCAGTGTCGAAAAAGCCTTCGTCGTCGAGGATGTCGGCGTCAACCTTGAAATAGGCCTTGGCGACCGCAGGGCCGGCGACCTTGAGGCGGCCGAAGGTCTTGCCGTCCCATGGCAGTTCCTTGCCGGCATCGTCGGTGATCTTCATTTCGACGCCGAACGGCGGGTAGCCCTGGGTCTGCAGGATATCGAGCCGCTCTTCGCCCGTGAGTTCGGCAAACGGCGGCTTCAGCGCTGCGACGGTGCCGATCGGGCTCATCTCGGTCATGCCCCAGGCGTGGCGGACGCGAACGCCCATGTCGACGAAGGACTTGATCATCGTGCGCGGCATCGCCGAGCCTCCGCACACCACGCTTTTCAGGTGAGGCAGCTTCAGATTGCTGGCCGACATGTGGTTGAGTAGCATCAGCCACACAGTCGGCACGCCGGCGGTGTGTGTGACCTTCTCGGTGTCGAGAAGTTCATAGACCGAAGCGCCGTCGAGCTTGGCGCCCGGCATGACGAGCTTGGTGCCCATCGAAGGCGCGGAGAATGCAATGCCCCAACTGTTGGCATGGAACAACGGCACCACCGGCAGCATTGTCTCGGCGGCGCTGGTGCCGAGAGCGTCGACATTGTTGGCCATCAACCCGTGCAGCACGTTGGAGCGGTGCGAATACAATACACCCTTCGGATCGCCCGTGGTGCCCGAGGTGTAGCACATCGCTGCCGCGGTGTTTTCGTCAAAGTCCTGCCACTTGAACTTCCCGTCGGCTTCCGCGATCCAGTCCTCATAGGCCACTGCGTTCTTCAGCGTCATCTGCGGCATGTGAGCCTTGTCGGTCAGCACGATGTAGCGTTCGACGCTTGGCAAATTGTCGGCGATCTTTTTCCAGGATCGGTACGAAGGTGAGGTCGACCATCACCACGCGGTCCTGCGCGTGGTTGATGATCCAGGCGATCTGGTCGGGGAACAGCCGCGGATTAACGGTGTGGCAGATCGCGCCGATTCCCATGATGCCGTACCAGGCTTCGAGATGGCGCCAGGTGTTCCAGGCGATGGTGGCAACGCGGTCGCCGAGCTTGATGCCGTCGCGATCGAGCCGCTGCGATACTTTCAGCGCGCGCGCGTGAATTTCGGCGTAATTGGTGCGATGAATCGGACCTTCGACCGACCGCGTGACGACCTCTTGGGTGCCGTGATACTTCGCCGCGTGTTCGATAATCCGATGGCAAAGCAAAGGCCAGTCTTGCATCAATCCGAGCATACGCACTTTCCTCCCGATGGTTATTTGCGTCTCCGCACGATCCGCCAAAGCACAAGCGGACCGGCGTAAGATCATGGAATTGACATGAACTCTAGCGCGGAGAAAGCAAGCCGAAAATGGGCTTATGGCGCCTTTGGCCGCATCGGAGCGGCAATGGTTACCGCTGCCGCGGCGCTGCTTCTGCTTGGCATGCCAGTCGAGCCGGCTTGGGCGGCGAAAGCTTCTCGCGCCGCGCCGTGGGCCGATCTGTTCAGGGAGATACAGCCGCGTGCGCGAGGCAAGGTCCGCCGCGCGGCGGTGCCGTTGCCCGCGGCGGTGCCGTTGCCGAAGCCCCGCCCGGCCGAGGCGCCGTCTGCCGAGCCTGATAAGTCGGCCGCCCAGAACGGCAAGCCCGACGAGCAGGCAGCGCCAGCACCGCCGCAACCTTCGGCGTGCCGGTTGGCGCTGACGGACGCCATCGCCATTGCGCCCAGCATTCCCGACATCCGCGGCGCCAACGGCTGCGGGGGCGAGGATCTGGTGCGGCTGGAGGCGATCGTGCTGCCGGACAAGCGGCAGGTCTCGGTGAAGCCTGCCGCCGTCCTGCGCTGTACCATGGCTGCCGCGCTGGCCGATTGGATCCGTAACGATGTCGCGCCACTGGCGGCCAGCCTCGGCAGCGCGGTTTCCGAACTCGACAATTTCGACTCTTACGAGTGCCGTGGCCGCAACCGCGTCGCAGGCGCGAGGCTCTCCGAACATGGCCGCGCCAATGCGCTCGACATCCGCGCCTTCAAGCTCGCCAACGGCCGTTCAATCTCGCTCACCGATCGCGCCGTGCCGCGGGAGTTGCGCGAAACCGTGCTGCATTCCGCCTGCGCGCGCTTTCCGACGGTGCTCGGCCCGGGATCGGACTGGTACCATGAGGACCATATCCATCTCGATCTGATGGAACGGCGCAACAATTACCGGATATGTCAGTGGGACGTGTGGGACCCGCTGCCGCGGGTGGCGCCGCTGCTGCCAGCAGCACGGCCCGAGGAAGCGCCGCCGCGCGGGTTGCCAGGAAACCCGATGCCAGTTCCGATGCCAAATCTGACGCCAAATCCCTGGCGCCACATCCGGTGCTGCGCCGGATGCCAAAAAATCGGAAGAAGCCAAACCGGAGCCTGAGGTCAAACCTGCTGCAACCAGGCCCGCAGCAAAAGAGCCCGCAACAAAAAGCGCCGGCAGAACCGGCGCTCTTGATCGTCTGCGGCGTAACCCGATCGGCTATTGCAGCATCGGCCCGGCACTGCCGGCGCCCTGCAGGGCCATCTTGGAATTGAACGGCGAGGTCACCCTGCTTGGGTTCGAGCACGACGACGACCGTACCCTGCTTCACCCGGCTGTAGAGATCGATGACGTCTTCGTTGGTCATGCGGATGCAGCCCGACGAGATCGAGGCGCCGATATATTCCGGCTGGTTGGTGCCGTGGATGCGGAACAGGGTGTCGCGGTTGCCCTGATAGAGATAGAGCGCACGGGCGCCGAGCGGATTGTCGACGCCGCCGGGCACCGAGGCAGGCAGGCCTTCGATGCGCTTGTGAATGTCGGCGGTCGGCGTCCATTTCGGCCATTCCGCCATGTTGCCGACGCGGGCGATGCCAGAAAATGCGAGGGCTTCCTCGCCGACGGTCACGCCGTAGCGGATCGCCTTGCCGCCGTCCTGCACCAGGTAAAGGTAGTGGTTGTCGGAATCGACCACGATGGTTCCGGGCAGTTCCTTGCGGTGATAGTCGACAATAGCGCGGCGGAAGGGTTCCGCCGGGGGAACCGCGGCATAACGCGCCCTGGCAAGCTGAGCTTTGTCGTTCGGCTTGAGGGTGGCTTCGGGCGCGGCCTGATAGGTGGTGGCCTGCATGCAGCCCGACAACATAAAGCCGGCGGCAAGGACCCCGAATACTACTTTCAGCGACGACATGATGCACTTCCAATCGAAAGTCTTGCGTTCGCAGCAACAATACTGCGCCCGAAACGCGACGATTCCATTAATCCCAGTATCGGCAAAGATCGGCAAATATGCCAGTGTTTGCGCGCCAGTTCGGCGCTGCGGGAAGCCGGCTGTGGCTTTTATGCCGCAAGTTTTGCGGCTTTTGGTTGATTTCTGGGCAGGATGGCGCTGCTGTCGGATCGAAGCCACGCCTGTGCCACGCCATCGCCACAAATATGGATCGCCGGTTAATACGCCGGTCATGTTGCGCTTGCCAGAATCGCGTTTAGTGCCGTTGGGTGCGATTTCCGCCCCGCTCGGAGTTGCCCATGTTGTCGGTGTATGTCCCCTTCAGATCCAGCCTGAAAAAGCTCCCGGAGACGGACCCGGCGGCATTGCCGGATCACGCGGTCTGGATCGACCTCGTGAATCCGACGTCGGAGGAGGACCGCGCGGTGGAGCGGCTGGCCGGGATCGCGGTGCCGACCCGGGAGGACATGCAGGAAATCGAAATTTCCAGCCGGCTCTATATCGAGAACAGCGCCCGCTACATGACCGCGACGCTGATGTGCCAATCGGACACCGACATGCCGAAGACCACGGCCGTCACCTTCATCCTGGCCGGCCATCGGCTGGTGACGGTGCGCTACGACGCGCCAAAGCCGTTTGCACTGGTCGAGCACAAGCTGGCTCGGTCATGCCTGCCGGGGATCTCGGGCGAAATGGTGCTGATGGAACTGCTTGATGCGGTGATCGACCGCTGCGCCGACATTCTGGAGCGCGCCGGAGCCGAGGTCGATCAGGTCTCCCACGACATTTTCGAACCCGAAAGCGCACGTCATGGCCAAGCCAAGCGATATTCGCAGATCCTGATCGCGATCGGGCGCAAAGGGGATCTGGTCTCGAAGATCCGCGAGAGCCTGGTCTCCATCGGCCGCGTCGTCACTTTCCTGTCGGCGGTCGTGGAAGGCATCAAATGGTCCAAGGACATGCGCGAGCAACTCAAGACCATGCAGCGCGACGTGGTTTCGCTGACCGACCACGCGTCCTATCTTTCCAACAAGATCACCTTCACGCTCGACGCCATGCTCGGCGTCGTCAATCTCGAGCAGAACAACATCATCAAGCTGTTCTCGGTGATGGCCGTCGTGCTGATGCCGCCGACGCTGATCGCCTCGATCTACGGCATGAACTTCAAGGCGATGCCGGAACTCGAATGGGCGCACGGCTATCCGATGGCGCTCTTGATGATGCTAATGGCAGCGGTGCTGCCGTATTTGCTGTTCAGGTGGAAGAAGTGGCTGTAGATCGGCGGTTCCCTGTGGTTCCCGACATGCGAATTGCGCATCAACCTCACCGCTAAAATTTGAGCGGTGAGCTGAACGATTGATCGAAACTTGTCTGCGATAAAGCGTTCTCAGGCCGCGAGGATACCATGGTTGAGAAACGTATAACGTCACCACGCAACGTCATCGATTTTGCGCGCTATCAACAGGGCCGCGTCGTTGGCAAGGTGCAGGCGTTCTCGGCGCGGCTTTGCCGGCACTGCGGTGCAGTGCTGGCGGACGGCGAGAACGAAGACGAGTGCTCCAGCGCGTTCGACATTGACGCGTCTGCGCTGCGCAGTGCACAACGCAAGTTTTACGCGGAGTGATTGAGCGCCGCGTCGCGAATGAAGACCTCATCCTGAGGAGCCGCGCGAACGGCGTCTCGAAGGATGAAGGGTACCAGCGAGGCCTCGTGGTTCGAGACGGCGCGGAGCCTGTCATCGGGCCGCGCTACGCGCGGACCCGTTGGCGCCTCCTCACCATGAGGGTTGATGGTTGCGATCACGTCGCGTACTAAACGTGCTGCCCGCCGTTGATGTGGATCTCGGCGCCGTTCACGTACGAACTGGTTTCTGTGCACAGCACATAGATGATCTTGGCCACCTCGTCCGGCGTGCCGAGCCGGTGCATCGGGATTTGCTGCTCGACGATCTTCTCGGTGCCCGGCGACAGGATCGCGGTGTCGATCTCGCCCGGCGCGATCGAATTGACGCGCACACCGACGCGGCCGAAATCGGAAGCCATCTCGCGCGTCAATGACGCCAGCGCCGCCTTCGACGTCGCATAGGCGACGCCGGCGAACGGATGCACGCGCGAGCCCGCGATCGACGTGACGTTCACCACTGCGCCCCTGGCGTGCTTCAGCTCCTCGATCAGGCCGCGCGCCATCATGATCGGCGCGAAGAAGTTGACGCGAAATACATGGCTCCAGGTTTCGATATCGGTATCCATGGTGCCGAGCCGGCCGCCGCCGCCCGGAGCCTTCGGCGAGATCGCGGCGTTGTTGACCAGCGCGTGCAACTCGTCGTTCTCGAGCCGTCGGCGGATCTCGGAAATCGCGCGCGTGGTATCGTCGTGGTCGCCGAGATCGACCTCGATGTGATCCTCAGGCCCCGCGCCCCACGGGCAGACTTCCGGAAAGGCATGCCGCGAGCAGGTGATGACCCGCCAGCCGGCCGAGGAGAACCGGATCGCGGTGGCGTGGCCGATGCCGCGGCTGGCGCCGGTCAGAAGCAGCGTGCGGCGGGGCGCGTTGGATGAAGAGGGCATCTAGGTTCTCTCGTTCTCGGTCATGTCCGGCCATCGTAGTCTGCCCTGCGCAGACTAATTGCGCTGCCGGACATCCACGCCTTGCTTGTCGTATGGAGGGAAGTCGTGGATGGCCAGGATATCCTATACGAAGGCATCCTACACGAAGACGCGCTTCGCGCTTTGGCCCGCACATGCCGATCGTTCAGGGATAAAGCCTCACCTTGGACCACGCACCGTCAGGCGCATCGCGGCGGAATTCGATGCGGTCGTGGAGACGGAACGGGCGGTCGTGCCAGAATTCGAAACGCGAAGGGTGAATGCGCCAGCCGCTCCAGCCCGGCGGACGGGGCACTTCTCCGATCATGTATTTGGCGGCGACCAGCGCGATCGCCTGCTCGAAGGCAAAGCGGCTTTCCAGCGGCTGCGACTGCTTGCTGGCCCAGGCGCCGATCTGTGCCTGCTTCGGGCGCGTGGCGAAATAGGCGTCGGCCTCCTCGTCCGTCACCGATGACACGGTGCCGCGGATTCGGACCTGACGGCGCAGCGATTTCCAGTGAAAAAGTAAAGCCGCCTTAGGATTTGCGGCGAGTTCGCGGCCCTTCTGGCTGGCGATGTGGCTGTAGAACACGAAACCATCGGTATCATAGCCTTTCATCAGCACCATCCGGGCATCCGGCAAGCCGTCAGCGTCGACGGTTGCCAGCGCCATCGCATTGGGATCGTTCGGCTCGGACTTCACGGCCTCCGCAAACCACTCGCCGAACAGCGCAAACGGTTCCGCGGCGGCGGTAAAATCACCCGATGTTAACGGTGTCGGGTGTTTGATGGAGGTCGTGTCCGTCATGTCAGGAGTCCCAGTTGCGTCCGTTCGCGTCCCAGAGCGCGTTGCAGCCCCGATACGGGCTAGCCCTATATAGGACATGGGGACGCGTTGGCCTATCGGCGATCGGCCCCACGGGCGCGGTGATGACGTTGATTTTGATCGGCCTCGGCTCGGGCGGCTGCAGCCTGTCTCGCTCGGATGCCGCCTTCGCCAAAATGAACGGCAGCGACGTCACGGGTTCGCTGGGCAAGCAGGTGACGAGCCCGCCGGTGCCGACCGAGAGCGATTTGGTCTTTGCCCGCACCGCCGCCTCTGACGTGCTGACCAAGGGCGATAAGGATTCCAGCCAGCCCTGGGAGAATCCGGAAACCGGCGCGCGGGGCTCGGTGACGCCGCTGTCGCAGGCTTACACCTCGGAAGAGGGCCGCACTTGTCGGGATTCCTGGCGAGCTATGTCAACGGCCGCGCCGAAAGCTGGCTGCAGGGCGCCGCCTGCAAGGCCGGCCATGGCCGATGGGAGATCCATACCATAAAGCCCTGGACCAAGGGGTGAGCGCCGCAAAGGATTGGCGTCAAGAAAACGCGTCAAAAGAAGTCAAAAGAAAGATGGGAGGGCTTGGTTCTCAAGCCTCCAAGGTAGTTGCAAAAATGCAACTGGCTCACCAGATGAAGCCAAAGCGGGCGACTTGCCCTAAGCTTCAAAACCGAATTCTCGTGAAGGAGACCTGACGGATGCGCGACCCCTATGAGGTCTTGGGGGTGCCGCGGGGCGCCAGCGCTGCGGCGATCAAGAGCGCCTATCGCAAGCTCGCCAAGAAGCATCACCCCGACAACAACAACAACGATCCGAAGGCTGCGGCGCGTTTTTCCGAAATCAATTCGGCGAACGAGATCATAGGCGACGAGGACAAGCGCAAGCAGTTCGACCGCGGCGAGATCGACGCCGAGGGCAAGCCGCGCTTTCAGGGCTTTGGCGGCGGCGACCCGCGCGGCCGCGCCGGCGGCGGGCCCGGCGGGTTTGAATCGTACACTTTTCGTACCGGCGGCGGCCCGGGTGCCGGGGGCGGCGCGGGTTTCGAGGACATCCTCAACAGCATGTTCGGTGGCGCGGCGCGCGGCGGACGTCCCGGCGGCGGGAGCAGGACCTTTGAATTCGATACTGGCGGGATCGGCCTCGATCTCGATCTGAACGTCGCCATGACGGTGTCGCTGGAAGAATCTGTCAGAGGCGGGGAGAAGCGCGTCCGCTTGCCGACCGGCAAGGAGCTCAACGTCAAGATTCCGCCGGGCGTCACCGCCGGCCAGCAGATCCGGCTGAAGGGCCAGGGCGAAACTGCGCCGGGCCACCCGCCAGGCGACCTCCTGATCACGGTCAACGTCGCGCCGCATCCGCTTTTCAAGATCGAAGGCAGCGACCTGCGCATCGATCTGCCGATCACGCTCTATGAAGCGGTGCTGGGCGCCAAGGTCCGGGTGCCGACGCTCGGCAGCGCGGTCGAACTGTCGATCCCGAAAAATACCTCCAGCGGCCGCACGTTCCGCCTCAAGGGCAAGGGGCTGCCGAAGACGGGCGGAACCGGGGATCTGTTCGTCACCACGAGAATTATTTTGCCGGACGGGAACGACGCCGAACTTGAGGCATTGATGGAAAAGTGGCGCGGTAGCCACCCCTACAATCCGCGCAGCGATTCCGGCTGAGTCGATCAGGCCTGATTCGCCGCGAAAACGTGATGTCAATCAACCGGCAGGGTCTTCCCAAAAAGCGATTTTTTCTAAGGGAAAACAATGGCTTCCCGGAAAATGGGCGGCCTCGAAAGGGGGACCAGCGCGGTACCAAACCCCAATCGAGGCCGCTTGCGCCGATCGGCGGATCGAACGCTACTCATTTTCGCGTGATCACCCGGTGCTTTAATGAGACGGGCTGGTGGTTTGATTCCAGATTTTCGATGTCAGAATTGGGACAAGCGGCTTGACGTTGTCTAGCCGCCGGTTTTCTCCATCTGGTCGTAGACGGACTGGGCGATCTGGGTCAGCCGGTCGCGGTCGGCGCTGCCGGACACCACCACATAGGCAACGCCGCGGTCGGCCCAGAACAGGGCGCTCTCCTTGCCCTGAGTCGAGTATCGCATCTGCGTCGTTTCCGCGTCCGATTTCGCGCTGTAGATCGTGAAACGTTCCCCCGAGGCGCTCTCGTACATCATGAAGGACGCAGGGCCTGTCGTGCCCGGCAACAGCCTGCCGCCAACGAGCTTGAGGCCTGCCGCCGTCAGTTCAGGCGCGCGGACCAGCCAACCGCAGCGTTTGGTCAGCCATTGCTGGAGATGGGCGCGTTCGCTGCCGGGCACTTCGACGGGATGGCGGACTTCCACCACGTAGAGCCGGTGCGCATCGAGCGCCTCCATTGTGAAGCTTTGGATCACCGACGGTGCGGCGGAGGCGCCGCGCGCCAGCCAGCCGACGCCGCTGCCGACAATGAACGCCGCCATCGTGGCCGCGATCGCGCCGTACACCCATTTGCGCGGCTGTCGCACCAGCCGTTCGATCTCAAGCCGTCTCGGCACCGCCTCGTCGGCAACGGAATCGTATCGCATATGCAGCGCTTCCGCCATCGTGCGCCACGACTGCACCCGCACCGCATCGTCAGGATGCGCAGCGAGCCACGCCTCGACATCGCTGCGGCGCTCCGCCGGCAGCTCGTTGTCGACGTAAGCATGCAGCTCGTCTTCGGTGACGGGAATGTGGGGATCGGTCATCGTCGTCGTCTCTGTCTATTCCTGATCTGCCTATGCATAACGCTTGCCATTACGCCTCTCATTTCACCCGCCGCAGCGCCGCCCGCTCGCCTTCCAGCGATGCTTTGACATGCGCGCGTGCGCGGGCAAGCCGTGACATTACGGTGCCGATCGGCACGCCCTGGATGTCTGCTACCTCGCGGTAGCTCAATCCCTCCAGCATCACGAGCAGCAGCACCGAGCGCTGCTCTTCCACCAGCGTCGAAAGCGCGCGAGCGATGTCCCGGCCTTCCGCTTCGGTCCCGCTGGCATCCGGATTATTGTCGAGCAGCGGCATGAACTGCGGCCGCCGTGCCAGCGATCGCCGCCGGTTCTTGTTCAAATTGGTCAGGATCGTATAGAGCCAGCTCCTGACGTCGCCGCCGAGAAACAGCCGTTCCGAACGCAACGCGCGCACCAGCGTATCCTGCACCAGATCGTCGGCGATATCGGCATCGCGCGCGAGCGCGCGTGCGTAGCGGCGGAGCGCCGGAATCATGGCTTCGACACTTTGACGAAAAGCGGTCATCGACACCAGATCGCAAGGGTTATCCGGCGCGAACGCCTTACCCAACATAACACCCAATCTACACGTATATTCCAGCTATTCCGGTCATTGAGCCACATGCAAAAGAGCGCTAATCCGAAGGACGGATTTGGGCTCGACCGCGCCCGAGTGCTGGTGTACCCCCAAACCCTATATATAAGCTCGATTGGAAACCGGATGTCGCAAAAATCAGGTCTGATGCAGGGCAAGCGCGGGGTGATCCTCGGCGTCGCCAACAACCGCTCGATCGCCTGGGGCATCGCCAAGGCATGCCACGATGCCGGCGCGGAAATCGCGCTCACCTGGCAGGGCGACGCGCTGAAGAAGCGCGTCGAGCCGCTGGCGAAGGAGCTTGGCGGTATCTTGCTGGGCCATTGCGACGTCACCGATTCCGCGACCATCGACGCGGTGTTCGATGTGCTCAGGGAAAAATGGGGCAAGATCGACTTCGTGGTCCATGCCATCGCCTTCTCCGACAAGGACCAGCTCGACGGCCGCTATCTCGAGACCACCGCCGACAATTTCTCGAAGACCATGCTGATCTCTTGTTACTCGCTGACGGCAATCGCGCAGCGTGCCGAAAAGCTGCTCGTGGACGGCGGCTCGATCATCACGCTCACCTACTACGGCGCCGAGAAATGGATGCCGCACTACAACGTGATGGGGGTTGCGAAAGCGGCCCTTGAAGCCAGCGTGCGCTATCTCGCCGCCGATCTCGGCGAGAAGAATATCCGCGTCAACGCGATCTCGGCGGGGCCGATCAAGACACTGGCCGCCTCCGGCATCGGCGATTTCCGCTACATTCTGAAATGGAACGAGCACAACGCGCCGATGCGCCGTAGCGTCACAACAGAGGAAGTCGGCGACAGCGCGCTGTATCTCTTGTCGGACCTGTCGCGCGGCGTCACCGGCGAGGTGCACCATGTTGACGCCGGCTATCACGTCGTCGGCATGAAGCGCCCGGACGCGCCCGACATCTCGCTCTCCAATTCGCTGAGCAAGGAATAGCTGCAAGTCCGATGCCCGCGCCTGTGATCTACTACATCCGCCATGGCGAGACGTCGTGGAACGCGGAAGGCAGGTTGCAGGGCGCGCAGGACGTTCCGCTCAACGATCTCGGCCGCCGGCAGGCCGCCCACGCCGGCAATATCCTCGCTGATCTCTTCGCGCGCGACGGCCGCGACAAGTCCTCCTTGCCGTTCGTCGCAAGCCCGCTCGGCCGCGCGCGGGCGACGATGGAATTGGTGCGGGGCGTCCTGAAACTCCCGCCGGACGAATACGCGCTTGACGACCGCCTGCGTGAGATCGGCTACGGCGTCTGGGAGGGCTCGACGCTGGCCGAGATGCAGGCGGCCGACCCGGTGCTGTTTGCCCGGCGGCTGACGGCGAAGTGGACGATGGCGCCGGACGGCGGCGAGACCTACGAAGCCGTGCAGCTTCGGATGCGCGACTGGTACGATTCCCTAAGCGCGGATACCGTTGCCGTGGCCCATGGCGGCACGGCGCGGGCGCTGATGGTGGCGCTCGGCATCGAGACGCCGGTCAGCGCCGCCGACCTGACCATCGAGCAGGGCGCAGTTTACGTGTTCCGCGACGGGGAGTTGCGGAAATATAGTTAAGGGCGGTGTTTAACGCCGCCATTCCGGGGCGGTCCGCAGCCTTACTGCGTCATAGCCGGCTCTATCCCCTCATTCTGAGGAGCTTGCGAAGCAAGCGTCTCGAAGGACGAGGCCCAACCGTGGCCTCGTGGTTCGCCCAGCGATGCGGGGCATCGTCCGGAGACGGCGCTTGCGCGCCTCCTCACCATGAGGGATTACTGACGCAGTAGCAGCAGGACCGAACCCGGAATCTCGAGATTTCCGGGTTCGATGCTTCGCATCGCCCCGGAATGACGACGGCCGGTTTGACCGCCGTGCTGCCTCGCGTTACCACACGTCAGTGCTGACTTACGAGCCAAGCGAACCACCATGTCCTTCAACACCTTCGGCCACATGTTCCGGGTCACGACCTTCGGCGAAAGCCACGGGATCGCGATCGGCTGCGTGGTCGATGGCTGCCCGCCGCTGATCCCGCTGACGAATGAAGACATCCAGCACGATCTCGATCGCCGCCGCCCCGGGCAGTCGCGCTTCACCACCCAGCGCCAGGAGCCGGACGCGGTAAAAATCCTGTCCGGCGTAATGCCCCATCCCGAGTCCGGCGGGCAGGTGACGACGGGCACGCCGATCGCGCTCCTAATCGAGAACACCGACCAGCGCTCCAAGGACTATTCCGAGATCAAGGACAAGTTTCGTCCCGGCCACGCCGACTTCACCTATGAGGCCAAATACGGCCTGCGCGATTATCGCGGCGGCGGACGTTCGTCGGCGCGCGAGACCGCCACGCGCGTCGCCGCCGGCGCCATCGCGCGCAGGATATTGCCCGACGTCAAGGTGCGCGGCGCGCTGGTGCAGATGGGCCCGCACAAGATCGATCGCGATAAGTGGGATTGGGACGAGATCGCGCGCAATCCGTTCTTCTGCCCGGACAAGGACAAGGCGGCGTTCTTCGAGCAATATCTCGATGGCATCCGCAAGAGCGGCTCCTCGATCGGCGCCGTGATCGAAGTGGTTGCCGAAGGCGTGCCGCCGGGTTGGGGTGCGCCGATCTACGCCAAGCTCGACGGCGAGCTGGCGGCCGCGATGATGAGCATCAATGCGGTGAAGGGCGTCGAGATCGGGGCAGGTTTTGGCGCCGCCGAATTGTCGGGCGAGGAAAACGCCGATGAGATGCGGACCGGCAACAACGGCACGCGGTTTCTGTCGAACCATGCCGGTGGCGTTCTCGGCGGCATCTCCACCGGCCAGCCGGTGGTGGTGCGTTTTGCGGTGAAGCCGACCTCATCGATCCTCTCGCCGCGCAAGACTGTCGATCGCGCCGGCAGCGACACCGACATCATGACCAAAGGCCGCCACGACCCCTGCGTCGGCATCCGCGCGGTGCCGGTGGGCGAGGCCATGATGGCCTGCGTGCTCGCCGATCATTTTCTCCGCCATCGCGGGCAGGTCGGCTGACGGCACGTATCGCGCAACGTCAAGCGCTCGTGTCGCCTTGACGCCCGCTGCGCTTGAGCGGCAAATACCGGCGTCATGAACGTCGCAGAGTTGCAGAAGCTGACCGACTGGCTGATCGACGGCGGGAGAACCGCGGCCAGCCCGAAGAGTTTTATGGCGGAGACCTGCGAGCGAATGGTTGCGGCAGGCCTGCCGCTCTGGCGCATTGGAGTCTTCATCCGTACCCTGCATCCCAATATTTATGGCCGCAGCTTCGTCTGGAGGCCGGGCGCCGAGGTCCAAGTCGGCGCGGTCGATTACAAGATTCTGGAATCCCCGGATTTCCACACCAGCCCTTTGATTATTGTTTTCCAGCAGGGGCGGGAAGTTCGCGCCCGCGTCGACGATCCCGCCAGCAAGCGTTTCCCGATCATCGAGGAACTGCGCGCCGAGGGCGTCACCGATTATATTGCAATGCCGCTACCCTTCATCAACGGAACGGTCAACGCATCGAGTTGGACCACCAAACAGCCTGGTGGATTTACCGATGAACAATTGGCGGCGCTGCGGAGAATCGTGACGCCGCTGGCGCGTGTCATCGAAATCATCAGCCTCACCCGCACCGCGGCGAGCCTGCTGGATACCTATGTCGGCAACCGCGCCGGCGAGCGGATTCTCGGCGGCCAAATTCGTCGCGGTCACACCGAGACGATGAACGCCGCGATCTGGCTGTCCGATCTGCGCGGTTTCACCGCGCTGTCGGACAGGCTGCCGGCCGAAACCATCGTGGACATCCTGAACCATTATTTCGACTGCCAGGTCGCAGCGATCAGGAACCATGGTGGCGAAGTCTTGAAATACATGGGCGACGGGCTGCTCGCAGTATTTCCGATCGATGAATATGTCGGCGACGAGCAGCAGGTCTGCAGCCACGTGCTCGAGGCCGCCCACGAATCCCGCGCCAGCGTCGCCAGCCTGAATTATCCAGTCGGCGAGTCGGTCGAAAAAATTTCGCTTCGGCGTCGCCTTGCATGTCGGGCGAATTCTCTACGGCAATATCGGCGGCGGCAACCGGCTCGACTTCACCTGCATCGGTCCTGCCATTAATCTGGCGGCGCGGCTGGAAAAGATCGCCAGCCGCCTGCAGCGCACGATCGTGGCGTCGGAGGGATTTGCCGGCATCTGCCGGGGAGGGTGGAGCGACCTCGGCGAGTTTCCGGTCGCCGGCTTCTCGAAGGCCGCGCGCGTCTACGGCTTGGCCGACGAAACGTCGGTAGGTTAATCGTCGCGCAGAACGCTATTCCTCCGGCTCGGTGGTGAACAGCAGCGGATAGCCCTTGGCGCGGCCGGCGTCGGTGGCGCGGGTTGCCTTGGTCTCGGCGACGTCCTTGGTGAACACGGCGACCACGCAGACGCCGCGGCGGTGTGCCGTGATCATGACCTTGTGGGCCTGGTCCTCGGTCATGCGGAATTCCGCCTTCAGGACGGTGACGACGAACTCGCGCGGCGTGTAGTCGTCGTTGACGAGGATGACCTTGTGCAGGCGCGGCCGTTCGGTCTTGGTCTTGATCTTGGTTTTTGGTGTAACGACGGTATCGGCCATTCCAGTGTAGTCCCGAAGCGAACGAACTCGGACGGACACGCCGCGATCAATTGGCGTGGCAATCCGCCAGTCGCTGCGCCATGCTCTGGTCGCCGCGGCTGACGGCCGTCTCGATCAGTTTACAGGCTCCGGGCCGGTCCTGAAACTGGGGTTGGCCGAGAGTTTCAGCTCGATCAGGGCATTCATCGGCCCGGGGGCCGGCGACGACCCCATCTGTCGCGGCGGGCGGCATAATCGTTCAAATCGATGGCTGGAGTCTGATCGAAAAGAGGCGCCGGTTTTCCATCGGGACGTGAAAGGCGGAATCGCGGTGCCGGAACTTCTGCCGAGCAGGCGAGCGGCGGCAGAAGCCTGATCATTCGGTACTAACCCGAATGTGAAGGATAAATGATATCTGCGCTTTTCGTATCTCGTTTTGCATGTCACCATCATCGACATTCGACGGGAGGGCAGCGATGCGCTGGTATGTCTCGATCGGGGCCGTGCTTGTAGCGGGCGTGCTCGCCGGTGGCGACGTCGCGGGTGTTGCCGCACCTAACCCAAAGAACCGGCCAGACATCCATCTTAGCGCACAGGCGGGCCGTCACGTCGCCGATAAGGAGGCCAATCCGTCCGTCGATGTCGAACTCATTCTCGCCGTCGATGTCTCCTACTCGATGGACATGGACGAACTCGCGCTCCAGCGCGAGGGCTATGCGCAGGCCATCGTCTCCAAGGAATTCCTGCAGGCGCTGAAGAACGGCCCGAACGGCAAGATCGCCGTGACCTATTTCGAATGGGCGGCATCCTCCGACCAGAAAATCATCATCCCCTGGCGGCTGATCGACGGCCCCGAGACGGCCGACGCCGTCGCCAATGAAATCAGCAAGACGCCGATCCGCCGGGCGTCGCGCACCTCGATCTCGGGCGCGATCAGTTTCGGCATGCAGCTGTTCGACGAGAACCCGCACCGCGGCATACGGCGTGTGATCGATATTTCCGGCGATGGCCCGAACAACAACGGCGGCCCGGTCGTCACCGCCCGCGATGCCGCGCTGGAGAAGGGCGTCATCATCAACGGCCTGCCGATCATGGTGAAGGAGCCGTCTTATTCCACCATGGATATCGACAATCTCGATCTCTACTACGAAGACTGCGTGATCGGCGGTCCCGGCTCCTTCGTGGTGACGATCAAGGAGCGCGATAAGTTCAAGGAAGCGATCCGCACCAAGCTGCTGCTCGAGGTCGCGGGCCGTACGCCGGAGCGCGCGGTCGTGCCTGCCGCGGCGAAGGAGCCGCGCGTTAATTGCCTGGTCGGCGAGAAGATCTGGCAGGATCGCTGGGGGCGGTGAGCTTTTTCGTAGCCCGGATGAAGCGAAGCGAAATCCGGGACCAGTGCAAGCCGCGACGTTGTCCCCGGATTACGCTTCGCTTCATCCGGGCTACGGCTCAGCGCTTGCGGACAAACCTTGCCACCAGCTCGACATGCGGCGTGTGGCGGAACTGGTCGACCGGGGTTACGCCTTCGATCCTGTAGCCGCCGTCGATCAGGATTTTGGCGTCGCGCGCGAATGTCGTGACGTTGCAGGACACCGCAACGACCACGGGAATTCTACTGGCCGCAAGCTGCGTCGCTTGCGCCTGCGCGCCCTGCCGCGGCGGATCGAAGACAACAGTATCGTAGTCGCGCAATTCCTGCGGCATCAGCGGACGGCGAAACAGGTCGCGCGCTTCGGCCTTGACCGGTTTGAGCCCCGACGTCGATGTTGCAGCCTTCTGTAGCGCCGCGACCGCGCCGGCGTCGCTGTCGAAGGCAGCAATCCGTGACTTCGCGGCAAGCCGAAGTGCAAAGGGGCCGACGCCGCAAAACAGATCGGCGACGTGCTTGCCGCGCTTGCAATGCCCGGACACCAGCGCGGCAAGCCGCGCTTCGCCTTCGACCGTTGCCTGCAGGAAGGATCCGGGCGGCAGCGCAACCTGGGCCGTGCCGATCGAGACCACGGGCGGCGTTCGCATCAGCACCAGTTCGCCGTGACGTGTCAGCCGCGCCAGCCGGTGTTGCTCGGCGATGCGCGACAGCCGCCCGATCAAGGCCGTCGACAACGGGCCGGAGCCGCGCACATCGACATCAAGTCCGCTGTTGGTCGCCGTGATCTGGATGTCGAGCGGCTTTCCCATTGATATCAGCGGCTCGGCGATGGCCCAGGCCGCCTCGATCGCGCCGTCCAGATGCGGGTCCAGGATCGGGCAGTGGTCGATCGGAACGATGTCGTGCGAGTTGGCCGCGGCAAATCCGACCTTGAGAACGTCATGCGTTCCCATCCGCGCATGGAGCGTGATGCGGCGGCGGCCGAGGCCATGGGCATCGACCAGCGGCGCTACCTCGCAATCGATCCTGGCTTGTGCCAGCGTCGTGACGACGAGTTCGCGCTTCCAGGCGCGATAAGCCTCGGCGGCCCAGTGCTGGATTGCGCAGCCGCCGCAGACGCCGAAATGCGGGCAGAACGGCGCGACCCGCGCCGGGCTTGCGGCCTCGACCTTGATCAATCTCCGGCGGTCGGGATGGTGGCCGGGAACCGGCGCAACCTCGACCGTATCTCCGCCGATTGTGTAAGGCACGTAGATCCTGTTCCCGCCGGCGATGGCGACGCCGTCGCCATGATGGCCGACGTGATCGATGACGAAGCGCTCGGTGGTGTCAGCCACGGCGTGCGCCCATGAAGAATTCGATATTGCCGTCGCCGCCCTTGATCGTCGATGGAAACACCTCGATGCCGGTGCAGCCAAGCGAGGTCGCGAACGCCGAGATATCGTCGCAGATTTCCTGATGCACCATCGCGTTGCGGATGATGCCGTGCTTGGAATGTTTTCGCTCCGCCTCGAATTGCGGCTTGATCAGCGCCAGCAGATGCATCGGGGCTGCGGCCAGATCAATGCCACCGGCAGCACGGCCTTCAGTGAAATGAAACTGACGTCGATGACGACGACATCGGGCCGGGCGGGCAGGCGCTTGCCTTCGAATTGGCGAATATCGGTTTCTTCCATCGACACGACCCTGGGATGGCCGCGCAGCGGGGATGCAACTGGCCGCGCCCGACATCGATGGCGAAGACGAGGCTGGCGCCGTTCGCCAGCAGCACCTCGGTAAAGCCGCCGGTGGATGCGCCGACATCGAGGCAGACATGGCCCTCGATGTCGATCGGGTATTGGTCCAGCGCTGCCGCCAGCTTGACGCCGCCGCGCGAAACGTAGGGGTGCGCGGGCTGCGCGGACAATTCTGCGTCGATGGCGATGGTCTCCGATGCCTTCAAAACCTGCCTGCCGTCGGCCACTATGCCGCCGGCCTCGATCGCGGCGCGCGCGCGGGCACGGCTTTCAAACAGGCCGCGCTCGACCAGCAGCACGTCCGCGCGCTTGCGGGGAGAGGTTTCGTTGTCGCTCTTCTTGGCCAATGTCAGCCCGATTTACCGATGGCGCGATCCGCCGCCAGAGTCACGCAGGCCTCAAACGAGGTGAGATCGTGCCAGATGTCTGCAGGCGCCTGCCGCGGCGTCACCAGTCTAGCACCATGCAGATCGAGCGTGTGGATCATCATGAGATTGTCGGGCAGGCCGAAATCCTCCACGGTGAGCCCATCGCCGTCGATCAGGTGGACGCCGGGGGATTTCGTCACGTCGAAGGATCGCGCGACACGCTCGGCATAGGTGGCGGGATCGTTGCTGTAGGCGAAACAGAGCTTGCCGCGACCGGCCATGTAGCCGAGCTCATAGACGGTGCCGGCATCCGCGCTCGGACCGCGAAACGGCGTCAGATTGGCAATGATTGCGTCTGCCGCATCCATCATCGCTTCATTGCCTTTGAAGATCGCGAGCGATGCGTCCGGGGCCGTGAGATCGACCGCGTTGTCGAGCGGATAGAGCCCGATCAGGCCGTGGCGGGCGCAGATCGCGGCCTTGCGGCGTCCGATCTCGACTGCATCCGACAGAAACACATCGGGGCCTGCCAGGTAGATCTTCATGGGTTTACCGGTTCTTCTTCACGCGTTTTCTTCACGCGTTTTTCTGGCGCAAACCGGTTGCCGCCCCGGATCAGGTCCGGGGCAGGCTTTCGCTCGAAAACGCTGCGCCAAACCTCAGGCGAGCTTGACCGTCTCGGCCTTGTAGTCCTTGCCGAGCGCGTCGAACACCTTGGCAACGATGCCCTTGGCGTCGAGGCCGGCATGGGCATACATAGCTGTCGGCGAGTCATGGTCGATGAACTCGTCGGGCAGGATCATCGCGCGCATCCTCAAGCCGCCGTCGAGCATGCCGCTGTCGGACAGCGTCTGCATGACGTGCGAGCCGAACCCGCCGATCGAGCCTTCCTCGATGGTGAGCAGCACTTCGTGGTCGCGCGCCAGCTTCAGCACCAGATCGACGTCCAGCGGCTTCATGAAGCGCGCGTCGGCGATCGTGGTGGAAAGGCCGTGGGCGGCGAGTTCGTCGGCGGCCTTCTCGCATTCGGCCATGCGCGTGCCGAACGAGAGCAGGGCGATCTTGTTGCCCTGGCGGACGATGCGGCCCTTGCCGATTTCGAGGGTACGCCGAATTCGGGCATTTCGACGCCGCGGCCTTCGCCGCGCGGATAGCGCACCGCGCTCGGGCGGTCATTGATTGCGACCTGGGTTGCAACCATGTGCACCAGTTCCGACTCGTCGGACGCCGCCATGATGACGAAGTTCGGCAGGCAGCCGAGATAGGCGTTGTCGAACGAGCCGGCGTGGGTCGCGCCGTCGGCGCCGACCAGGCCGGCGCGGTCGATCGCAAAGCGAACCGGCAGGCTCTGGATCGCGACGTCGTGGACCACCTGGTCGTAGCCGCGCTGCAGGAAGGTCGAGTAGATCGCGCAGAACGGCTTGTAGCCTTCGGTGGCGAGGCCTGCGGCGAAGGTCACCGCATGCTGCTCGGCAATGCCGACGTCGAAGGTTCTATCGGGAAACGCCTTGTTGAAGATGTCGACGCCGGTGCCGGACGGCATCGCTGCGGTGATGGCGACGATCTTGTCGTCCTTCTCGGCTTCCTTGACGAGGCTCTGGCCGAACACGTTCTGGTAGGCCGGCGCATTCGGCTTGGCCTTGGCCTGCGCGCCCGTGGCGACGTCGAACTTGACCACCGCGTGATACTTGTCGGCGGAGGCTTCCGCCGGGCCGTAACCCTTGCCCTTCTGCGTCACGACATGGACCAGGATCGGGCCGTCCTTCATGTCGCGGACGTTCTTCAGCACCGGCAGCAGATGGTCGAGATTGTGGCCGTCGATCGGGCCGACATAATAGAAGCCGAGTTCCTCGAACAGCGTGCCGCCGCCGACCATGAAGCCGCGCGAATACTCTTCTGCGCGGTTGGCGCGATCGGCCAGCACCTTGGGCAGATGCTTGTTGATCTGTTTTGCCGCCTCGCGCAGCAGCGGTAGGTCTTGCCGGAATAAAGCCGGGACAGATAGGCCGACATCGCGCCCACGGGCGGGGCGATCGACATGTCGTTGTCGTTCAGAATGACGATCAGGCGCGAGTTCATCGCGCCGGCATTGTTCATGGCTTCATAGGCCATGCCGGCGGACATGGCGCCGTCGCCGATCACGGCAATGACGTTGTTCTTGCCACCGGAAAGATCGCGCGCCACGGCCATGCCGAGGCCGGCCGAAATCGAGGTCGAGGAGTGCGCGGCGCCGAACGGGTCGTAGTCGCTCTCGCTGCGCTTGGTGAAGCCGGACAGGCCACCGCCGGTGCGCAGCGTGCGGATGCGGTCGCGGCGGCCGGTCAGGATCTTGTGCGGATAGGCCTGATGGCCGACATCCCAGATCAGGCGATCGCGCGGCGTATCGAAGATGTAGTGGATCGCGGTGGTGAGTTCCACGACGCCGAGACCGGCGCCGAAGTGGCCGCCGGTCACCGACACGGCGTCGATGGTTTCCTGACGAAGCTCGTCTGCGACCTGCCGCACCTGCTCTATCTTGAGCTTGCGAAGATCGTCGGGCGTGCGGATGGTGTCGGAAGCGGCGTTTTACTAAATGTGGTCACAGCGATATTCCAATTTTGCATGTCGGGGCGAAGGGCCCGACGCGAGATGGGTACGCGTTAACCGCGCAGTGAAAATCCAGATGCCGGGTGCCACCTCGGCAGGCCGGTACCTGATTTGAAACCCTAGATGCACTCCGGACAGAACCATGTGATATGCATCACGTTGGTAGCTTTAACCCTTCCCGGTCGGTTTCCTTAGCTATTTGAAGTGCTTACGGCCGTGGAAAAGCAGCGGCAGGCCGCTCTCCTCAGCCCATAGAACTGCAAGCTTTACACCAAAGCGACCGCCAAAGCCAACCCAGTGAGTTCCGAGACGGGATGCCGAAATATCCCGGTTTCAACCGCTGCGGCGGGCGGATGGTTCCTTTTTGCCCAAATCGCTGGCATCCGCGGCCTCGGTTTTGGCCGTTTCGATCCTTCTCCAGGCCCACTCGCGGGCGGCCGGGTCGCCGGTCGCGACCGCGAGTGCGGCATCGGGAACAGCCATGCGTTCGCTGAGCGGGACCGGTCCGCACACAATCATGAAGAAGTCATAGGCGTGGGCCCGTTCATTGGCCATGACGAACTGGAAATGGACCCGGAAGAATTGCCAGCGAAACTTCTCGTAGTGCTCGGGCCTGATGATGTCGCGAAAGCGAACCGGAACGATCCTGGGATTGCGTCTGGCCGCGCCGACGTCGATGCCGTGGCCAGTGATCGGATCGAACTGGTAGAAATTCATGACGTCCTTGCGGGCCTGACAGTCAATCCAGTCGATCGACGGCTCGACCGCCAGCATCCGCAGATGGTCGCGGAACTGCTTCGACGCCGCGTGGAAGCCGACGATGGGGAAGTTGCCCCCGATGGTCAGCAGCACGATCCGCGGGCCGTGACGGCCGAGCGCGGGGTCGAGCTTCAGCGCGCGCGCCAGCATTTCGGTGCTCAGGAACGATCCGGAACTATGGCCGACGATGACGATCTCATCGGCGTCGGTGCTCCGCACTGTCTTGACGAGGTGTTGCGCGAAGCGATCGATGCGCTGGTCCCATTCCGGGCGCTCGCGGTGCGAGAACTCCCAGGTCCAGATCGTGTCGCACAGGAGGTAGAGCACGTAGGTGGCGTTCTCCGTGTATTTCAACACGCCTCCGAGCAGGGCAACGAAAATCGCTGACGCGGCCGCGATGCTGAAAAGGTCGGGAATCCCGAGCGCGTTCAGGCCTTTCTCGAACACAAAGGCGATGCCCGCGGCACCTACCGCTTCGAGCAGCAGCATCAGATGCGGGTAGGTGATGAAGGTTGCGAAACGCCAGTTCGCACTTCCGAACCGCGCGATGGTGCCGGCGAAGACGAGGCGCCAGTAGATCCATACAGACCGGAATACCGTGCGCCAGATCGGTGACGCCAGATCTTGCTGGATGAAATCCTCAAACCGAAGGAAGTCGTAGTTCGTGCGCGTCTGCCAGTCTTCGGCCTTGGTATCGATGCTCCAGGACGCGATCTCGTCGTCGGAAGCGACCTTGGGCCGGCTGATCACAGCCTGGAGCTGATAAAGCCGGCTGAACTTGCGCAGCTCGGTCCGGAACATGCGATAGTACTGCGCCAGCCCGCGCGGATCGTATCCCTGAATATAGATGATATGGCGGTGCTGGACGCGCACGTAGTGTCCCCAAGTTAGGCGGACTATATCAGGCTGGGCCGGGCGCGAAGAACTAATTCGGCTCGCCCCCGCGGCGCGGAGTGCGCGAAATTCGCCTGATGTTTCCGATTGTTGCGTCGAACCCCGACGATTCCGGGCGACGGGCTTACTGAACGTCGAGCGGCTCGGTCCCGGTGACCTGGCCGTTCGCATCCGTCGTGATCTTGTCGACGCGCGCCTCGGCCTGCCGCAGCAGTTCTTCGCAGCGGCGTTTCAGCGCCTCGCCGCGCTCGTAGATGGCGACCGATTCCTCCAGCGGCACCTTGCCGTCCTCGAGCCGCTTCACGATCGATTCAAGCTCCTCGATCGCGCGCTCGAATGAAAGCTTCTTGACGTCGGCTTGGTTGTTTTCGGCCATATTGCGTTCCCGGATGTGCCCCTGAGTTCCTCGGTGCACAGAATCAAGCTCAGTTAGGGTCCATTGTGACGAGGATTCAGGCGTCCATCAATGCGGTGACATGTGAGGCGACCGACTCTTTGAGCCCCTGCAGGTCGTAGCCGCCCTCGAGCACCGAGACAACCCGGCCACCGGCGCTGCCATCTGCCACATCCATCAGCCTGCGCGTGACCCAGCCGAAGTCGTCCGCCTTCAGGTTGATCGAGGCCAGGGATCGCGGTAGTGCGCGTCGAAGCCGGCCGAGACCAGGATCAGTTCCGGGCTGAATTTCTGCAACTGCGGCAGGATCAGGTTTTCGAACGCCGCGCGGAACTTGGCGCTGCCGTCCTCCGAGGCGAGCGGCGCGTTGACGATGGTGTCGTGCTCGCCGCGCTCGCCGCTGGCACCGGTGCCCGGAAACAGCGGCATCTGGTGCGTGGAGCAGTACATCACGGTCGGATCGTGCCAGAAAATATCCTGCGTGCCGTTGCCGTGATGGACGTCGAAATCGACGATCGCCGCGCGGCCGATGCCGTATGTGCGCTGGGCGTGGCGCGCCGCGATGGCGACATTGTCGAAGAAGCAGAAGCCCATCGGCTTGCTCACCTCGGCATGATGGCCGGGCGGGCGCACCGCGACGAACGCATTACGATGGGAGCCGGACATGACTGCATCCGTTGCGGCCACCGCGCCGCCGACGCCGCGCATGACCGCTTCCCAAGTGCCCGGAGACATCGAGGTGTCGCCATCGATATAGATCATGCCGCTGGTCGGGGAGATATGCCGGAGCTCGCCGATATAATGTTCGCCATGGCACAGCGTGACGGAGTCGAGATTGCCTTCCGGCGCTTCGCCGCGCGCCAGCGGCAGATCGATCCTCCGCCAGCACTTGGCCGACCGCGCGCAGGCGGTCAGGACGTTCAGGTGCCCCGGGGGCGTGAGATGGTCGAGACATGCGGAATGCGTCAGAAAGAGTGTCATGCAGAGATCCTGGCGTTAAGAAACGCGCGGGTAAGGAACCGCTAATCTAGGTGGTCATGGACCGCCCGGAAAGAGCCATACCGCAGACCGGGCATTCAGGCTCAGTTTATTCGCACAATGCGATCGGCGGCGGTCGGGCCGATCGGACTGTTCGCCCTAAAATAGGCATGCAGCGCGTCGATGTCGTAGATGCTGGTTTGCGGCGCGGTTCCCTGCGTAAGAACGGTGAAGCCGTCGCCGCCGGCCGACAGAAAATTATTGACGGTGACGCGATAGCTCGCGGCGGGATCGACCGGTTGCCCGTTCAGCGACATCCGCTCGGCGATGATGCGCTGGCCGTCCGGCTTCGATGCGTCCCAGGCATAGCTGAAGCCTTTCGAGACCTGCAGGATCCGCGGCCGCTTCGGATCGCGCCATTGCTGTTCCAGCATGTCCTTGATCTGCTTTCCGGTCAGCGTCATCGTCACGAGCTGGTTGCGGAACGGCTGGCTGGCAAACAGATCGGCATAAGTCACCGCGCCGTTTTCCTTCCGCATAATGTCGGTGCGGACGCCGCCGGGATTGGTGAACGCGATGTCAGCGCCGCCATTCGGCGCGGCGCGGGTCGCGGCGAGCTGCGCGTCCGCGATGATGTCGCCGAGCGGGCTCTCGCCGGCATTGTTGGGTGTGCGCGACAGTGTTTCCGTCACCGCGCCCGCCGGACGGTTGGCGATCGGCGCGGCGACCCTGTCGTAAGTTTCGAGCAGCGCGGTCTGTTCGGCGTTCTTCGAAAGCGTCGCTGATCGTACGACGGTGTTGTCGGCCTTCGCGCTGGTGACGTCGCGTGTAACGGGGTCGAGCTTGAGGTCGATCGCGGTGACGAGCGTGCCGTATTTGTCGCCGCTGGTGACAAGCCGCCCGTCGATCTCGCAGACATAGGCGCGATGGGTGTGGCCGGACACCACGACGTCGACCGCCTTGTCGAATTTTTTGACGATGTCGACGATCGGTCCTGAAATATCGGGGCATTCATTGTAGTCGCCCGTCGGCAGCCCGCCCTCATGGATCAATACGACGATGGCCTCGACGCCGCGCGCTTTCAGTTCGGGGATCAGCGCATTCACCGTCTCGGCTTCGTCGCGGAATTCGAGGTCGGCAACGCCCAGCGGCGAAACCAGTCCCGGCGTGCCCTTCAGCGTCAGGCCGATGAAGGCGACCGGAATGCCGTCGAACGCCCTGATTTCATAGGCAGGAAATACGGTCTTGCCGGTGTGCTTCTCCATCGTGCTGGCGGCGAGATAGCGGAACTTCGCGCCCGCAAACTGGTGCGGCCCCTGGCATTTGTCGACCGGGTGGCAGCCGCCATTCTGCATGCGCAGCAGCTCATCCTTGCCTTCGTCGAACTCGTGGTTGCCGACGGCCGAAAGCTCGAGCCCCATCATCGACAGCGCCTCAATGGTGGGCTCATCGTGAAACATCGCCGACAGGAACGGGCTGGCTCGATCAGGTCACCGGCCGCGACGAAGATCGTGTTCCGGCGTCCTTCGCGAAGTTGGCCGATCAGCGTCGCCATGTGTTCGGCGCCGCCGGCGGGGACCGTGATCTTCCTGGTCTTGTCCTCGGGGTCGGCGATCGTGATCCCGCCCGGGGAGGGGCGAAGGTAGCCGTGAAAATCATTGATCGCGACGATGCGCAATTCCACCGGCGCAGCGGTTTGGGCGAGAGATGACGCGGCAAGCGCCATCATGATCGCGAACGCAAGAATAGGACGAAGGAGAATTCTCATGGCTCTGACATATCAGGTGATTTGAAGTCGTCATTGCGAGCGCAGCGAAGCAATCCATTCTTTGCTCGTGCGGCGCGATGGATTGCTTCGCTGCGCTCGCAATGACGGTGACGATAGCGGGCCGGCACGACGGCTTTGCGAAACAGCCTAACCCTTCTTTCGCGCAAAAAGAACGCCTTGAACGCGGCGACGGCCTTCGAGCGCATGCGTTCGCCAAACAGATAACCTTCCTAGTCAATCCGGCGTGCCCCTGCTGCGCGCCAACGGTGCGGCTGGCCAAGCATCGGGGCATATCCTACATGATCCGGCAGAAGGCCCAACTATTCCCCTGCGATTTTCCCCCGGGGATGTGACTACGAGGACAACGCAATGCAGCTAGGCGGAATTCATCACCTGACCGCGATCTCTGCGAGGCCGCGGGAGAATTTGGCCTTCTACACCGGCCTGCTCGGCATGCGGCTGGTCAAGAAGACCGTCAATCAGGATGACGTCAGCGCCTACCACCTGTTTTACGCCGACGGAAAAGCCAACCCCGGCACCGATCTCACCTTCTTCGATTTCCCGGCCGCGCCCGAGGGCGCGGAACCAATTCGATCTCGCGCACCGGCCTGCGCGTCGCCGGCGAGGCAAGCCTCGGTTACTGGCGGGACCGCTTGAAAAAGGCCGGCTGCGTGACCCGCGATGTCGTCGAGGTCGACGGCCGGCTGACGCTGCCGTTCGAGGATGGGGAAGGCCAGCGGCTGGTGCTGATCGACGATGGCGGCGCGGGCCCGGCTTCGCCATGGGAGCGCAGCCCGGTGCCGCCGGAGCACCAGATCCGTGGTCTCGGCCCGATCGTGCTGACCGTGCAGGAGCTGTCGCGCACCGCCTTCGTGCTGACCGAAGTCATGAACATGCGCCGCGTGCGCGACTATGCCGCCCACGGTGCGCAGATTCATGTGTTCGAGATGGGAGAGGGCGGTATCGCCGCCGAACTGCATGTGATCGAAGACAAGAATGTGCCTGTCGCGCGGCAGGGCGCCGGCGGCGTGCACCACGTCGCATTCCGCACCCCCGACGAAGCGCAGTATCACGCCTGGACGCAACGACTTGAGGAGTTGCGGATCCCCAACAGCGGCGAGATCGACCGCTTCTATTTCCGCAGCCTCTATTTCCGTGAGCTTAACGGCATCCTATTCGAGATCGCCACTGACGGCCCGGGCTTTGCGACGGACGAGCCGATGGAAACGCTCGGCGAAAAGCTGGCGCTACCGCCGTTTCTCGAACCGCGCCGCGCGGTGATCGAGGCCGGGCTGAAGCCTATTTCGTAGGCTCGTAGGATGGATAGAGCGCAGCGAAATCCACCACCGCGCACAAGGCGGAATTGATGGGTATCGCTTCGCTCCACCCATCCTACTGGCTGGGTCGTCGGAGCTCGATCAGTGGCTCGGTTCGAGCACGACGAGGACGCCTGTTGGTTCCGGCTCGTGCGGCCGGAGACTGGTCAGCGTCGCATCGCTCCAGCTCGCAAGATTTACGATTTCGCCGGTCCGACCTTCCTTTTCCCGCGTTTCGGCAGGCTCGAGGACGTTTAGACCGCTACTGTCGAGGAGGAACGTATGTTCCCCCGTATATGCCACTCAGTTGTTTGAGTGCCGGATGATCTTCTGGAAGCACTTCAGCCTGAAATTGGCTCAGGGTCTGTTTGAGCTGTGTTGAATTCAGCTTCATGGCCTCTCCTGTCTTTGCTTCAGCCGTTTGGGTTGCGCCCCGCCCCGAATGAGGATGTCTGTTCGCTGCCCCGCCAAACCTGCAAATAGTGACACCTCGGTAGCAATGCTGATCCGAGGGTGTTGCAGCACCGAGCATTCGCTTAGCGTGCTACGCTGGAACCTTCTCGGGGAGGAACCTCACGAAGTGGGTTTGTCCTTGCTCGGCGCGGACCACCTGTCCTTCTCTGGAATGATTACGACAAGAGACTGTTCCCGAACCCGGCGATAAAATCTGCAACCCTGACAGGACGGATCGGTCGCTATAACCCACGACTTCTGCGAGCCGCTAGACCTCATCCTGAGGGGCGGCCGTTCAGGCCGCGTCTCGAAGGATGCAGGCCCGTCTGTGACCTCGTGGTTCGAGACGGCGTTGCGCGCCTCCTCACCATGAGGGTTTAATAGTTGCTACGAAGCTGGGCTCCTGCGGGCTACTCGCCTCACGCTTGGTTCTTGGGCACGTACTTGCCGATCACGCACTTGTAACTTTGCAATTTCCATTCGTGATACGGCCCTTTGGCGAGCCAATCGGCAATTCCAATTTGCGCGTTGACCGCACAGGCACTGAAGGTAATGCCCGACTGATCGCTGGTGGTAACGACCTTCTCAAGGCAAAGCTGGCTGTTGCAGAGAACAGCGACAAGAGTAACGAGCATGGCGACCTTCGTTATAGAGAGGTTTCCAACTCATCCAGTCAATGCAGGGTTCGTGCCAATATCGGTGCGCGCCGTATTCTCCTGGCCGCCCCGTGACCTGCAAAAATGCATCCTTCCGGAGCCGTGCCTTTCGGTGCGCGCGGACAATAGCAACGCTCGGGAATACAGATTGCGGTGACAGTAGAAGCTGGCGGGGATGATTCGCAAAAGCGTGGAATTACGGTGACCGTACCTCGCAGCTGCACGTTCGATGTGCCCACGCCATAGGCCGTGATCGCGGCGTCGGTATCGGCTGCGTCACACGCGTGGTCGCTCAATCTCGCCACGTGCGCCATGATTGCACTTTGTCCTCAACAATCGCTTAACTGGTAGGGAGGTAGTGTAGGCCATTGCCGCCGTCATCAGGGCCCTCATCATGCGACACCTTACTGTCTACAATCGTTTTGCGATGATCATCGCGGTTTTGACCGTTGTCTTCGTCGCAGCGCTAGCAACTCAAGTGATGGTCCTTCGCAATACCGTCATCGAGGAACGCCGGACCAAGGTGTTCGATCTGGTGGAGGCCGCAAAGAAGATCCTGGCGGACTACGATGAAAAAGCCAAAGCCGGCAAGATCCCGGCGGAAGAGGCCAAGCAACGTGCCTTCGAGGCGATCGGCGCCATGCGCTGGGGCAAATCCGCCGACTATCTCGGAGTCTACGGCGCCGGCAGCTCGAATGCCGGCGTGACCTATGTGCACGCCAATCCGAAGTACATCAATGTCAATCGCTGGGATTACAAAGACAACCAGGGCCAGCTGCTGATTCGGAACATCGTCGGCAAGGCCCGCTCCGGCGGTGGTTACCTCGAATACCAGGTGCCGAAATCGGCGGGCGGTCCCGAACTGCCGAAGCTCACCTATGCCGGAGGATATGGCGAGGGAGACAAGCTGCTCGCAATCCAGGCAGGCGTCTATACCGACGATATCGACGCTGTTGTCTACGACCGCGCCATCTGGATCGCAGCGGGCGGCTTGGCGGGCCTGCTCATCGCGGGATTTGTCGCATTCGCACTCGGTCGCGGCCTGGTTCGTCCGCTCGGAGCGATATGCGGCGCCATGGAGGGCCTCGCCAAAGGTGACTTGAGCGTCGAGATTCCGTTCGTTGAGCATCGTAACGAGATCGGCCAGATATCGCGCAGCCTTGCCGTCTTCAAGGATCGTTTGATCGATGCTGAACGTCTCCGTGCAGAACGGGAGGACGCTACCGCGTCCGCCGTGGCCGAACGGAAGGCGTCCATGAACCGGATCGCGCTCGAGTTCGAGAAGAGTGTCGGTGGAATTGTCGCCGGAGCCGCTTCGGCGGCCGCCGAAATGCACCGCTCCGCGCAATCGCTGTCTTCCATTGCGAAGGAGACGACGCGGCAGAGCACCACCGTTGCCGCAGCTGCGCAGCAGACCACGGCAAATGTGCAGACCGTGGCCGCCGCGGCGGAAGAACTTTCGAGTTCCGGGCAGGAAATCTCCCGCCAGATCGCTCACTCGGGGACGATCGCGCAAAGCGCCGTTGCGCAGGCCGAACGCACCAATGCAATGGTGGAGGGGTTGCTCGAGGCGACCCAGAAGATCGGCGAAGTAATGGGGCTCATTCAAAACATCGCCGCACAGACCAACCTGCTGGCCCTGAACGCAACGATCGAAGCCGCGCGCGCCGGCGAGGCCGGCAAGGGCTTTGCGGTGGTGGCAAGCGAAGTGAAGGCGCTGTCGACACAGACCGCGAAGGCAACGGAGGAGATCGCAGATCAAATTCAGGCGATCCGCGATGCGACCGGGACAACCGCCGGGGCGATTCGCGAAATCGGCGCCACCATCGGCCAGATCGACGAGATCGCCACGACGATCGCCGCCGCGGTGGAAGAGCAGGGTGGATCGACCAGGGAAATTGCCCGCAGCGTGCAGCAGGCCGCGCAAGGCACGCAGGGGGTCATGCAAAACATCGCCGGCGTGACGCAGGCGTCGGGTCAGGTAGGAAGCGCCGCTGAACAGGTTCTCGGTTCGGCCGACGAACTTTCAAAGCAGTCCGAGCGCCTCAAGCAGGAGGTCGAGAATTTTCTCGCAACCGTCCGGGCCGCGTAGCCAGATGTTTATGGTGGGCACGGCGCAAGCGCCTTTGCCCACCCTGCGATCGCGCTGCCGTTACCCCAGCAACACCGCATCCGCGCCGTTCACGGCATCTGCACTGTCCGTCACCGTCTTCTCCAACGATCCCGCCTGCACGGTAATGTTTTCCGCAAAGAACCGCGCCAGCGTGACATAGCGCTGCGGATCTCCGCCGGCATCGCCATCGCCCTTCGCGGCGAGCGCTTCGCCGGCCAGCATGCAGCCGCCGAGCGTCGAGCCGAACAGGCGCAGATAGGGCGTAGCTCCTGCGAGCGCGTCGTTCGGCGCAGACGCCACGCGCTCAAAGCCATTTGCTGCTGCGTTCGAGCGAGCCGAGCGCATCGCGCAGCTTGGTTGCTGTGGTGCCGAAGGCCGGATCGTTCGAGGCTTCGACCTGCTTGACGATGCCGTTGAGTTCATCGAGCAGAGCCCAGACCGACGCGCCGCCGTTAGCGGCGAGTTTTCGCGTCACGAGGTCGATCGACTGGATGCCGTTGGTGCCCTCGTAGATCGTGGTGATGCGCGCGTCGCGGTAATGCTGGGCAGCGCCGGTCTCCTCGATAAAACCCATGCCGCCATGGACCTGCACGCCGAGATACGCCACTTCATTGCCGATATCGGTGGAGAAGGCCTTTGCGATCGGCGTCAGCAGCGCGCCGCGGGCGGCGGCGTCGCTGCGCACCTTGGCGTCCTTGGCGCGCACCGAGACATCGAGCGCGACTGCAGTCGCGTAGCAGATCGAGCGCGCGGCGGCGGTCAGGCTGCGCATCTGCAGCAGCATGCGCTTGACGTCGGGATGCACGATGATGGGGTCGAGGCCGTCGCCGTTCTTGCCGACGGCGCGGCCTTGCTTGCGCTCCTGCGCGAACGCCAGGGCTTGCTGATAGGCGCGGTCGGCGATGCCGACGCCTTCGAGGCCGACGGCGAGGCGGGCCTGGTTCATCATCGTGAACATGCAGAGCATGCCGCGGTTTTCCTCGCCGATCAGGTAGCCGATCGCGCCGCCATTATCGCCCATGGTCATGGTGCATGTGGGGGAAGCATGCATGCCGAGCTTGTGCTCCACGCCGCTCGGATAGATGTCGTTGCGCGCGCCGAGCGTGCCGTCGGCATTGACGAGGAATTTCGGAATCAAAAGAGAGAAATCCCCTTGGTGCCCGCGGGCGCATCGGGCAGGCGCGCCAGCACGAAATGCACGATGTTATCGGTCATGTCGTGGTCGCCATAGGTGATGAAGATTTTTGTGCCCTTGATGCGATAGCTGCCGTCGGCCGCGCGCTCGGCGCGGGTGCGTAGCGCGCCGACGTCGGAGCCGGCCTGCGGCTCGGTGAGCTGCATGGTGCCGGTCCATTCGCCCGACACGAGCTTCTCCAGATAGATCTTCTTCAGCGCCTCGCTGCCATGGGCGTCGAGCGCCTCGATCGCGGACAGTGTCAGCAGCGGGCAGAGGCCGAAGGCGATATTCGACGCGCTCCAGATTTCGGTGCAGGCCGCGTTGATCGCGAGCGGCAGGCCCTGGCCGCCAAAGGCTTCCGGTCCCGACACCGCGTTCCACCCGGCCGCCGCCCAGCGCTGATAGGCTTCGGGCCAGCCCGGCGCGGTGGTCACCTTGTTGGCTTCGAGCTTGATGCCGTGTTCGTCGCCCACTCTGTTCAGCGGGGCCAGCACGTCGCCGGCGAATTTTCCGGCTTCCTCCAGCACGGCGGCGGTAATGTCGCCGTCGAAATCGCCATAGTGGCCGGCCTTCACGGCGGCCTGCAGACCGGCGCCGTGGTTGAGCGCGAGCAGGATGTCAGAGATCGGCGCGCGGTAAGTCATGACGAAATCTCGCTTTGGGAGAATAAACTGCTGCCGTCTTCCCACGAAACCGGGGTTCTCTCAACACTCCGGTGGGCGGTATCGGGGTCGCCCCGAGGGGCGAAAACGGGCCTCGGGGGCATCCGGAAAAGCCGCCCCGGGGGCTTCAAGGGAGTTCAGCTATCTCGCCTATATAAAGGGTCGCGCCGCGGGGCTCGATTTTGGGCGGAAATTCGGCCGTCCGCCTGTTGAAATGGCTCAACTCCGTCTATAGACCGGCGTTGCCGGAGACGATCGGATGCGTCGATCCTTCCCCCCGTTCCGGCCTGTTGGGGCGTAGCCAAGCGGTAAGGCAGCGGATTTTGATTCCGCCATTCGGAGGTTCGATCCCTCCCGCCCCAGCCAGGGTCTTAGCCAGTGAAATCAGCCGCTTCTGGCAGTCGCGGATTTTTTTATTCTGACCATTGAAACAAGGGCTCTCCGACTGGTCACTCCGCCCACCTGATTTCATTTCCAACGATCAAATGTTCCTAGGAGCCCTTGCGTCGAACAATTCGGCGACACCCGCATCATGCTGCGAGTCGGATCCAAGGAGAAGGTCTGTCTGCGCGAAATCGCAAAATCGGAAAACGTGGCGTGGTAAATGGTGGACCAAGGATGCAAACAGGTCGTTGAGGGTCTTTTGCCATAGCCCGAGTCTCGTGTTTTCCACGACGCACAACGCCGCGTTCGGACCAGAACGCGCGAACGCGATAAACGTCTCCGAATTTTACCAATGGTCCCGCCGCTCAAAACAGTCTGGTTGCGGCTGCAGGTTCGGGCCTATTTATCCGCTCGGCATAAATTCGCTGACAAGTGTTTGTGGGCCTTTTAGCTAACGGACCTAAAGGAGCAAGAAGGCTGCCAACAACGATAGCCTTCACTGAGGCCGCAGTTCGCCATCAGATGGCAAGGCGTACTTGAGTTCGGCCCGCCTCGGTGTAACATCATGGCATGCCATTATTTCATTATCATGATTTCCATTAGCTTAGAGCGCCCTGTCGGCCGCAGACGAATCGCCCAATCGGCGCAGGCCAGGAGTTTCTGTCATGCCGCCTATTCCGTCTTCAGTATCTCGCCGGCCATCGCGTAGCGACCACCTGCTGCACCTCGGAGAGGTGGCACTTCGTTTCGGCGCGGAGGCGTGCGTCCAATGGTGGACGATAGCCGGTCGCAGTTGGGGGTACGAGGTAGACCGCCTAGTGCGGGGCGCGATGGCATCCGTGCCGGCGGAGGAGTTGCTGCGGAGCATGGCCAGGGGCTACGTGAATTGCCTGGGCGAGTTGGCGGCAATAGCGCCATCGGTTGCCGAAAAGGCGGCGATGGAATTGACGCGACGATCGGATGCCGGTCTGGAGCCCTACATCGGTGACGAGCACGCCGGGCCTGAACCCGATGGAGAGATTTTCGAGGTGGATGGCAAACCGTTCGCGATGCCGGCGCGGGTTCTGGACGCTTCGCAGGGTTGGGCGATGTTTTTCGTAGACACCGAGGCGGCCAACCGTTCGCTTGGCGCGGCCCGCGATATCCTGTCGGCGTTCGATGCCGGCGGCGGGCGGACGCCGCTCATGATTGTCGGAGTGGATTATCGCAACAGCGATTTTGGCGCTTATCCGGAGTTCGTTGTTGCGTTGACAGTGACCGTGAAGGACGATCCCGCAAGGCAGTTGTTCACCTATTACTTGGCGATTGTCGTCACGCAGGAGTTCACCAAAGAGGCCGCCCGCATAGTTTGGGGGTTAGAAAAGATCGTCTCCTCCACGCTCGCGGTCCGTTACACCGCGGACAAAGTGCTATTCGGCCTTACGAACACGAAGGGCAAGGCGTTGTCGATCCGATTTCCGCGATTCGGCGATGCACGGTCTTCCGATCTGCCGACCTTCTCCATCTCTCAACGTGGAGCGGGTGCGGAACGGCGGACTTATTGGGCAATGACGACGAAGAGCGGCAGCGGGGAGGGAACGCAGATCGGCGGCTCGGTGGTACTTGAATTAGGCACGCCGGGAGACGGCTTGTGTCTGTGTGCCGACGGCAAGTCAGCTTGCTTATGCGAGACGCTGCGCGGTTTCGACATCGCCGACAGGTTGCCAGCTGCGAATGGCTGGACGGAGCGGCAGACCGCAGTTTACGGTCCGCCTCGGTTGTTGGATTTTCCTCGATGAGTTGCAGCGTCCAAAGATCATCCGTTGGGAAAAACCCGGGAGAAATTTGCGCGCATCATGGAATCGGCCACTGAGACAGCCTTTGCGGCCAAGGCCGCGGGGCGTAGGGCCACCGCGAGCGCCGCGGGAAGAAACGCCGGATAGGAATCCGGCCGGATGATATCGATCGGCGCGCCAACCTTGCGCTTGCGGCGCAATGCCTCGGCCGCCAACAGGCCGCTGACCACGGCTCCTTCGATCGTGACGACATCGACGAAGGTCTGGCAGAAATCGCCGGCCAGAAAGAGGTTGGGAATCTCACAAGTCGCCTTTGGGCGAGAGTCCCAGCTGCCGACCTGGTTGACGAAAAGTTCTTCGCCGACATTGGTTTGAACATGGCAGCGATCGTAGTCCACATCATCAAGCTTGAAGTCGAGGAAGCGTTGCAATTCCTTGAGCATTACCTCCAAAATGACTTCTTTCGGATAATCGGCGATCAAGTCGGCATTTGAGGAGATGACGTTGAGCGCCGTGCCCCCTCCCGCGGGCCAGTCGTTCCAGACCTGCGAAATGTCGAGCAGACTTAGTGTATATTTCGAGCCCAGAAGTAGCGTAATGTTGCTGGTCAAGCCTGGGATCCTGCGCTTGAAATACGCATCAAGGGAGATCATGGGCTCCGATCGCAGCCGGCGAACCGTTTCAAGCTTGGGTGAGCAAGCCGCGACCTCCGGGCTGACGAGCCGACCGAGCGGGCCTGGCGGTACGGCGAGCACCAGATCACCAGGAACGTCGATCTTCCACGTTTCGCTTGCCACCGGCTCGTCGTTGCGGTCGGTGGTCGGTTCCTCCGGCATCTTGCCGAGTGTCAATCCGCGCACCTGGCCATCCGTCATATGAAGGCTTTCCACCCGCGCCCGGAAGTGAATCTCGAAGCGGCGCCCAAGAGCCTCTGCCCGCGCTTCGAGGTGTCGTCTCCACGGCTCGAAGATGGCGTCGTTGGTGTTCTGCGTGAGCAGCCACAAGGACGGAGCCGGGTTGGGATACCCGTACTTGATCAAGCTCTGATAGCTTCGCGCGGAGGAAAGGTAGCTTGGCGAGGCAAAGGCCTCCGCCAAGGTGCGGGCGGAGGCCGCTATCGAACCTTCAGTGCTGTAGCTCCTGGATCGAAAGAAATTGCTAACGGAGGTTTGCTCCAGCACAGCCCCTGATATCGATTGCGTGCCGATGAGGTCGAGCAGCGAATACGCCGAGAGGAATTGGTCCGCAGGGGCGCGACGCCGTTCAGCATGTTGGTCAAAATGGTCGAGGGCGATCCGGGATTGGTGAGATACGGCCGCGTCTGCTTGTCTCCCGGAAAGCGGCAGCCGATGATCGGGCTTGGTATGAATTTGTCGACGGCGCCGATCTCCGTCATGAACTGCCAGAAATTATTGTACCAGTTCAGGTACATGTGGTAGCAATGCTCGTGTGGATCGAGTTTGTCGCTGTCCCTATGGGCGCCAAGCTTGCCGCCGAGAAAGTTGTTCTGCTCATATAATGTTATGTCGAAACCCTGCTCCATCAGTCGGGTGGCTGCAGAGATACCGGCCAAACCGGAGCCGACAATTATTACTTCCGGCATCTCGCCCTCGAGTTGCGCTGAATAATATTAGGATTGTCGCCTCTCGTTGATTGCAAATCAATGGATTCCTACTGGATGCAGGCAAACTATCGCACAATCTTCACCGAAATGCTTCTGGCCCAATCAGCCGCGGCAGGCGCGTTCGCCGATGCCGCTGGCCGCTATGCCCAGCTAATGGGGCAGGCGTATCAGGAAGCACTCATGACGCTTGCCGCGGAAACGCAGCCCAAAGGCGGGGCTGCCGGGTCGGCGCATCCAGCCGATGAGGCCGGGATTCCCGGAGCATCTCGGCCGGGGTTGGCGAATGTCTGTCGTGCCCTCACTGGCCTGCCGCGGGTTTCAATGATGGGGTTTCTTTCGCGATATGACAGTTTGCGTGGACGGCGCACCATGGTTCGTGATTGACCGGCGTCTGCATTGTCGGGAACGCCAGCGCACGCAGGGTCGAGGTAATAGCGCGGCCCGCGGGTTTAAGTCTGTCAAACGGAGAAGGCATGTTCGGTTCTGGTCCCGGTCAATCGGCGGACGACCCTGTCACAGGCATTCTCATGGCAATGGGTGAAGCCTGGTTGGCGGGTCTTGGCTTTCGGGAAAACATGAGCGCGCAATCCGCAGTCGGCCGCAATCCGGGGGCGGGCTTGCCCGGGACAACTCTGCTGGAACCGATGATCGGCATGCTCGGCGCAATGGCCGATTTGGCCGCCGCCAATCGCCAGCGATTCGACCATCCGAGTGCCGGACAGCCGATTGGTTCGCCGCCGGGCGCCCAGGAGAATTCGGTCGCGACTGATTTCGTGCTGCCAATGGGCCACGCAATGATCATCGCCGCGAACAGGTCGGTTAGTTATTGGATCGGCTTAGCTCAAATATTCGAAAGTCATCAAGCGAGGTTGGCTCAGGTCGTTGGCGTCAACGCGGCCGACGGCCGTGCGTCGGGATCTGAACGCTTCCTTGCGGCCGATGAATTGCGTGCATTGCTACGTGAGGTGGGGGACCTGGCTGTCAGGGAGGCGCGCATCTTGCAGAGCGAGTTGAGTAATTTGGATGAGAGCTTAGCGCAGAAATTTCAACAACCCGACCTGTCCGGATCCTACCGCAGGCGCTGGCGCAGTAAAATCTAGGGCGGCGCGTTTCAAACATGCAAGAGCAAACGACAAAATCTGTCATCACACGACTTGGTTTCGAGACAGAGATGGCCGACTTGCGCGAGCGCATTGCGCGCTGGATTGAGGGCTGCAGTGAGGAGTTGCGCGAAGCGCTTGAATGGCAGTTCCTGACGGGATCAAAATACTTTCGTCCGTTGACGATCTTCTCCTGCTATCGGGCGGTACGTGAAGGGCCGATCCCCGAACAGATCGTGCAGTCGGCTCTGGTGATCGAGCTGTTTCACAATGTTTCTTTGATCATTGACGACATTGTAGATCGTTCCCCGACGCGGCGCGGTCGCGCGACCATGCACACCAAGTTCGGCGAACTATCGGCTTTGATGACTTCGGGCTACATCGTGGCGGAGGGCTATCTGCAGCTGAAGGACGACCTAACAGGCATTGCGTTGTTTTCGGAACTGCTGAAACGATTAGGCGTGGCTGAATGCATGCAGTGGCGGCTTCGTCGTCGACCGCTGGGAATTGAGGACTGGCGCAAGATCGCCGGAGAGGACACCGGCTCGATGTTCGAGGTGTGCGCCTGCCTGGGCGATCGGTCGGGTAGGCTGCGAACTTTTGGTGGCCTGCTGGGGCTGCTCTATCACGGTTGCGACGATGTTGGCGATGTGAAGGGGCTGGCCGCACTCGGAGGCGGCGGAGAGGAGGACTTGCGCGACGGCATCCTTACGCTACCTGCGGCGCTGGCAATTCGCGATCCCGCAGCGGCCAAGATATTTTGCGACCCGAAGGGCGGCAATCTGGCAGAGCTGGGCAGGCACTTCGTCGCCAAGCTGCCGGAAGCAGAGGCTTATCTCGACAAGATCGCCGAAGAGGGGCGAACCGAGGCACGACTGTTCGCTGTTGATCCCGCGCCATTGATCGCGCTGGTCGAGCAAACCAGGCAGTTGAGCCGGTACTAGCTGGCGATTTCGTTGTGCGGGAGTTAATGTCGAAATTGAAAGAAGGGGCCTGCACCAGATGGTGCGTGCATCTTTGGACCCACGCTACCCGAATGGAGACAAGGTAGGACGTTGCGGAGCGGGCAAGTGCGCCCGCGTATCAAGGGTTTTAGGACGTGCAATCTCATGCAAAGTCTGGACGTCGGCGAATGGCTTGAAGAACTTGGGCTTGGCCAATACCGGGCCTTATTCTCCGATCAGGCGATCGACAGCGATGTTCTGCCCGAGCTGACCGATGATGATCTGGCGCGTCTTGGTGTACCGCTGGGGCACCGCAAGAAGCTGCTCAAGGCGATCGACGACCTTCTCGGGCGGGGAACGACCGACCCGCACGCGCCTGTCAAGCTTGCGCGAACGCGGCCGGACGCAGAGCGGCGACAGTTGACCGTGCTGATCTGCGACATGGTCGAGTCGACAGCCCTCGCCTCCAAGCTAGACCCGGAAGAGCTCCGCAAGGTGATGGGTGTCTACCTCGACGCCTGCGTGAAGGTTGTGACCTCTCTTGGCGGTTTCATTGCCAGATATACCGGAGACGGATTAGTTGCCTATTTTGGCTATCCAGCCGCCTTGGAGGATGCAGCGGAACGGGCTGTGCGTGCGGGCTTGGAGCTTAGTCGCATTGTACCAAACCTGGTCTCGCTCCCCGGTATAACATTGCATGTGCGGACGGGCATCGCGACAGGCCTTGTTGTGGTTGGTGACCTTCTGGGCGAGGGCGCGGCGAGGGAGGAATCGGTTGTCGGTGAAACGCCGGTGCTGGCGGCACGACTGCAGGCTCTTGCTCCACCCGACGGGATAGCCATTGCTGGCGGCACGCGCCGGTTGGTCGAGGGCATGTTCGAACTTGAATTCCTTGGCACGTGCGACTTGAAAGGTCTGCCCGGCCTAAGACCCGTCTGGCGAGTGCTGCGCGAGGCGGCTGCCGAAAGCCGCTTCGATGCTACACACCCCGCAGATCTGACAGAAGTGGTTGGCCGGGAAGATGAGCTGTCGCTGTTGCTTGGGCGATGGCGGACCGCTTGCGAAGGCGAGCGTCAGTTGGTCTTGCTGACGGGCGAAGCAGGAATCGGAAAGTCGCGATTGTGCATGGCTCTTGCGAGCCGGATTGCAGCAGAGAGCCATTTCATCATCCGCCTGCAGTGCTCGCCGTTCCATACCGATAGTGCGCTGCATCCGATCTTCACCTATTTCGAACGCGTGGCCGGACTGACGCTCGGCATGGAGCCGGAGGAGAAACTGAATCGATTGATTGCTGAGATGCAGAAGTCCGGGAATGTGGCGCCCGAGACGATAGCGCTTTTTGCCGACCTGCTGTCGATACCCATTGGCGATCGCTTGCCCCGACACGAGGTGTCAGCCGAGCAGATGAAGAGCCTGACGCTTGATGCACTGGACGATTGGGTTGTGAACCTGTCGCGGCTGAAGCCAGTGTTATGGATACTGGAAGATGCGCACTGGATTGATCCGACAACGGTCGAGGCAATCAGCCGCGGCTTGGGCCGGACCAACAGCGCTCGCATCCTGGCTGTAATAACGCACCGGCCGGAATATCAGCCCCCGTGGACCGGCCGTAGCCAGGTTGCTTCGTTCAGCCTCAATCGGCTGAGCCGACGGGAGTCGTACGAGTTGGTCCGGCGGGTGGCGCGGAAGGATTTACCCGATACACTTGTTGAGCAAATCGTCGCCAAGGCGGACGGGATGCCATTGTTCATCGAGGAACTGACGAAGGTCGTGGTCGACTCCGGCCCCTTTGAGGCGAGTGCCGGTTCCTATGACGACAAGCGGGGATCTGGTGAGTCGATGATACCGGTAACGCTGCAGGACTCATTGCTTGCCCGTCTTGACCGGCTGACAGAGAGCAAGGCCGTTGCCCAGATTGGTGCGGTGATCGGGCGGGAGTTCTCATTTGAGCTATTGGCTGCTGTGGCACCGTCCAAGTCCAAGGAGCTTGAAGCCGCTTTGGCACTGCTTGAGGCGGCGGACCTGATTAGCGCGCGAGGAAATCCGCCGGATGTGATCTACACATTCAAGCACTCGCTCATACAGGAGGCCGCCTATTCGACGTTGCTGATTAGTCGTCGCCAGATGATACACAAACGCATTTGCGAGACGTTGCAGAGCAAGTTCGCACAGATTGCGGACGTGCAGCCAGAACTATTGGCGCATCACTTCATTGAAGCGGGTCTCGTCTCCCAAGCGATTGATTGGTGGGCCCGCGCTGCTTCTCGGTCGGCAGGCCGGTACAACAACGTTGAAGCGGTCAGTCAGTTCAATCGGGCTTTGAGGCTGCTGACGCAGCTTCCGGATGAACAATCAAGTCGGAGCCGGGAGTACGAACTGCGGATTGCGTTGATCGAGCCGCTATACGCAACCCATGGCTATTCGGGGCCAGAGGTCGAACAGAACTACGCCCGTTTGCTTGAACTTGGTCAGGACCTGAAACAGACGCGGCAGTTGCTGCGCATCCTATGGGGCCGGGCCGGCGGCGCCCCTCGTACGGTGCGACTTTCCGCGCGCTGATGAGTACGTGGGCAGTCTTCTCGAACTGGCGCGCCAGGCAGGGGATCCGACATCGGCGGCACAAGGGGTTCGGATCAGAGCAATGGTCGCGCTGGCGAGCGGCGAGCTCGTCATGGCGCGTGACCTGTTCCTGGAAGTGATAGAGGAATTTGAGCGCGAAGGCACGGCGACGACCCTCGGTAATTATCTTACGATACCGCGTCCAACGACCTTGGGGCAGTATTCGATCGCCGCACAACAACTCGGTCGTCTGGATGAGGCAGAGGAACTCTGCAGGCGCAGTTTGCAGGAGGCTCGCGAACGTGGACACCACCTGACGAGCTGCTATGCAATCTATCATTGCGCAATGAAATCAATGGTTGAGCAGGATCCGATCACTGTTTTCTCGCTCGCTGAAGAGCTTATCGAGATCATGAACCGGCATCATGTTTTCTACTGGGAATGTTTTACGGAGGCACTTCTTGGTTGGGCTTCGGCCATAACGGGCGAGTTGGATACCGGCTTGGCACGACTGCAGCGCAGCCGGGAAATCCGCGATAGGTTGCAAACCAGGATCTGGAGTCCCCACTTCCTGATCAGCGAAGCCGAAATCCTGATGCAGAACCAGAGAAACGATGAGGCTATCGCCTTGCTGGATCGAGCGGCGGCGGAGGCTGACGCAACTGGGCAGCATTACAGCGAGGTGGAGGAATTTCGCGTCCGAGCCTGCGCCAGACTCTCCCAGGGCGCATCGCTTGTCGAGGTGGAGGCTTTGTTCCGACGCGGATTGGCAACGGCACAAAGGCAGAATGCGAGACTGTTCGAACTGCGGACCGCGACAAGTCTGGCGCAGGTCTGGCGGGATGCCGGACGAATTGACAGCGCGCGTACGCTGCTCGCGGCGACGTATGGCTGGTTCACGAATGGCCACGACACTGCGGATCTGAAAAAGGCTCGCGCAGTGTTGGAGAGTATAAGCTAGTTCGTACCGCGGATGGCTGTCATGCATTTGGAAACGATCGCCGTGCTTCGGTTCGCCTGACAATTACAGTTTCACTGTCAAATCACTCGGATTTTCGTGAGGGTTGTATGCGACAGCAGGCACTTCGCTTCCAAATCCGCGATGCAATGAACGCCTTCTCTCCGTCGCCCCTATGATTGATTGGAGCGAGAGTTTAAGTTTTTCAATCAGTTAGAAAGCGGTGTGTGCAGGTGCTCCTGGGATAGAGCCTCGGCTCTGGAGCCTTCACGAGGCGATCCGTGTCATTCAGACAAGGGAAAACTCTTGAGGCTTCAATGCGGTCGAACGACACGTTTGTGATATCTCGATAAGATCACACGCCTCTTAATCAGCGGCTCTTTCAAAAGTTTGCGCTTTCATGGAGTGTCTCTTCGCAGTCGGCACGCGCGCAGCCCGTTGCCTCAGATTTTGCGAGACTGATCCTCCCTGCGAGGGCTGCTTCCTCATTTGGAAACGACTGCCAAGCTACTGAAAATGCCAGGGGACATTCTTGGCATTTTTCCAAATGCGCCTTGAAATCGTTGAATAATCAAGCTGATTTTGATTCCGCCATTCGGAGGTTCGATCCCTCCCGCCCCAGCCACGCATTCCTGTTTTCAGAGAATTTTCTTTTCTTGATGAGAAAGGCCCGCCAAATGCGGGCTTTTCTCATCGCCGGCAGTCTCCAGAGACTGGTGTTCGAACTTTTTGGGCCGAGAATTCCCAAAAGTCTCCGGCCGAATCCAACAAAACTCCCGTTTTCTGGAGACGCGCTTTGGAGACCGAAGAATAAATCCACTGCATGCCAGGAGCGGCAGTGCATTTCGGTCTCCGGCGGCCGACTTGTGGCCTGACCCGTGGAGGGCATTATGGCCGACGGTCATATGAACCGTCCTACAGGTCGAACACATAGCCGCACGGACCAATTCTGCGTACGCGAAGAAAGCCCTGCCAGCTCGGAGCCGTCCACAGATGGCAGACTCTAAGCGGAATCGGCCCAAGGATCGACTTCAGCTACGTGCACAAGCGGCATCAGAGCAGCGTGACTCTCTTGAGTGCGCTTGGCGGGCATTAGACTTCCAACTTGTCGCCGCCTTTCAAGTCGAGAATTTCGCGGGCTTCGTCTGAGGTCGCTACCTGAAGGCCGAGGCCTTCGATGATTTTGCGGGCTAACTGCACCTGCTCGGCGTTCGAGGCCGCCATCCGGCCCGGGGCTGCCCACAGCGAGTCTTCCAAGCCGACGCGAATATTGCCGCCCATGGCGGCTGCCATCGCCGCGATCGGAAGTTGATTGCGGCCGGCGCCCAGCACCGACCAGACCATCTTGTCGCCGAACAGGCGGTCGGCGGTTCGCTTCATGTGCAGCACGTCCTCTGGATGCGCCCCGGTGCCTCCCTGCAGTCCGAACACGGTCTGCACAAACAGCGGCGGCTTCACCATACCCTGTTCGAGGAAATAATTAAGATTGTAGAGATGCGCGGTATCGTAACATTCGAACTCAAAACGAGTGCCGGTCTCCGAGAGGGTCTTCAAGACATACTCGATGTCCTGAAACGTATTGCGGAACACAATGTCCTTGTTCTCGAGGTGCTTCCGCTCCCAGTCGTGGTCAAATTTCTTGAAGCGGTTGAGCATGCCGAAGAACGCGAAATTCATGGAGCCCATGTTGAGGGAAGCGACTTCCGGCTTATAGACCGCGGCGGGCCGAACACGCTCGTCTACCGTCATGGTCGGGGCACCGCCGGTCGTGAGGTTGATCACGCAGTTAGAGCGCTGTTTGATGATCTTCAGGAACGGGGCAAAGGCCTCCGGACTCTGATCGGGCTGGCCAGTCTTCGGATTGCGGGCGTGCAGATGCACGATGGCCGCGCCGGCTTCGGCCGCATCTACGGCCGCATCGGCGATTTCCTGCGGCGTCACAGGCAAGGCCTTCGACATCGAGGGCGTGTGGATCGCGCCGGTCACGGCGCAGGTGATGATGACTTTGCGGCTCATGTCTGCTCTCTTTCTTTCGTGTCGATACTTCTAGATCTGATCGGTTTGCGTGGCCTTGTGCGCGGCCAATGCTGCAAGGCGTTCGTTGCGGCGCTGCGTCAGCGCTGCGATCCGCTCAGGCGACGGTTGATGCGGCCATGCCGCGATCACCCGGTCAACATTCGGGCTTTGGTACACTTCGGACCCAGCGGCGCTGGATGCAAGTTCCTTGTAAAAGCCGGTATAGCGCGCGCAGTAATCCGGGATGCCGCCGGGCGCATTGAGTTCAATGGTCTCAAAGGGGCCGAGAAACGACCAACGTAAGCCAAGTCCATCCTTCACGGTGTGATCGAGGTCTTCCGCCGAGATATAGCCTTCGCCGACGAGGCGAAACGCTTCGGCGAGCAGCGCGCCCTGCAGCCGGTTCAGTACAAAGCCGTTGATCTCACGGTTGATGGTAACTGGTATCTGGCCGATCTCGCGATAGATTGTGCGCGCCCGCTCGAGCGCTTCCGGAGAAGTCCAGGGCGCACCGCACAGTTCAACCAGCGGCACCAGATGCGGCGGATTGACGGGGTGGCCGACCAGGCAGCGCGCCCGGCCTGGCAACGTTTCCGTGAAGCGCGACGCGGTGATGGCAGAGGTCGAGGAAACCAACAGCGCATTCTTCGGCGCAATCCTGTCGAGTTGGGAAAAAATGATCTGCTTCTCTTCGACGTTCTCAGGTCCGTTTTCCTGGACGAATTCGACGTCTCTTACGGCCTCCTCGAGGTTTCCTGCAACCGAGATCCGCGCTACAGCGTCATCGGGATCGCCGCCTAGCCCGTGGCGCGCCAGCGCGAGCAACTCATCGCGGATCAAGCGGGGCGCTGCCGCCAGCGTCGAAATGTGCGGATCGGTCAACCGCACATTCCATCCGGCGCGGGCAAAGATCGTAGCCCAGGCGCGTCCGATCAGGCCGGCACCGACAATGGCGACGTGTCGATTTTCTTGTTTCATTTGCCTCTCACAACCAGAGCACCTTGCGGCGCAGATCGAGATCGTCGCGCAGGGCTTTGGACGGGCCCTGATGGATTATCCGGCCGCGCTCCAGTGCCACCGTGGTGTCGGACAAGGCCAGCGCCAGGTCGAGGTGGTGATCGACGATGATAATGGCGATTTCCTTGCGCAGGCGGTCGAAGGTTTCGAACAATTGCTCGACCACGGCCGGCGCCAGCCCCTCGAAGGGTTCATCGAGCAGCAATACCCGAACATCGCCCGACAGCGCCCGCGCCACCGCCACCATCTGCTGCTCGCCACCGGATAGGTAATCCGCAGGACTGTCCAGCCGTTCGGCAATTCGCGGGAAATATTCGTAGATGCGCTCGCGGGTCCAGTGCACGCCGTTGCCGGTCTGCCGCTTCAGCCCGCCGAGCTCGAGATTTTGTTCGACGCTCATGCCGGCGAACAGGCCGCGACCCTGCGGCACATAGCCGATGCCGAGACGAGCATTCTGCGCCGAAGAATTGCCGATCAACTCATGGTCGGCCAGCCTGATCGAGCCGCTTGAGGCCGGTGCGATCCCGATCAGCGTCTTCAGCAGCGTCGACTTGCCGGCTCCGTTGCGGCCCAGCAACGCGATGATCTCGTTCTTGTGCAGCGTGAGACTGACGTCGTTGAGAATGTGGCTCTTGCCATAAAACGTATCGACGTTCGTCACCGTCAGCAGCGCGCTGACCTGGGCTGCGGTTTCGCGCGGGCGCGCGGCAACCGCGGTCGCACCGGAGCCGATATAGACTTCCTGCACCTTCGGGCTGGCGCGCGCGTCCTCGACCGAGCCGTCGAGCAGCACCCGGCCTTCATTCATGACCGTGACATGATCGGCGAGCTGAAACACCCGATCGATGTCGTGCTCGACCAGCAATACCGGCAAATCAGAGGAGATGCGCTTGATGATGGCGCCGATCCGCTCGCGTTCCGCCGCGGCCAGGCCGGCGAGCGGCTCGTCGAGCAATAGCACGCGCGGTGCGGTGGCAAGCGCTACGCCCATGTCGAGCAGGCGCTGGCCACCATACGACAGCATGCCGGCTTCCGCCTTTTCGATGCCGGCGAGGCCGAGATAGCGGATGGTTTCGTCGGTCTCGGTATTGATCGCCCTGAATCGACAATGCGTTGGTGAGGGGATCGAAACGGCGGGGGTGCCGGGCCTGCACGGCGAGGCGAATGTTTTCGCCAACGCTCAGTGCCGGAAACAGGTTGGTGATCTGGAACGAACGGCCGATGCCAGCGTGCGCGATTTCCTCCGGTGTTTCGCCGGCGATCGGCTGACCCATCAGCGACACCGAGCCCTCGTCTGGAGGAAACATGCCGGACAACAGGTTGAATGCCGTGGTCTTGCCCGCGCCATTGGGTCCGATCAAGGCGTGCAGCGTGCGGTCGGCAATCGAAATGTCGATCCCTTGAACGGCCTTGATGCCGCCAAAACTCTTGACGATCTGGCGGGCGGAAAGCACCGGCCCGTCGACGAGAGTTTTCGGCCGCAGGAATTCCGGCAGTGGAAGCGCTTCGATCCGGCGCGCGGACATCGCGGCATCTTCCGTTGTCTTCTTGCGGAACGGCGCCATCAGACGCTCGGCGACGCCGACCAGGCCCGTCGGTGAAAACACGATGAACCCGACAAAGATCAGGCCAAACCAGAACAGCCAGTTCTCGGTGTAGATACCCAAGAACTCGCGGAACAGGATGAAAAACAGCGCACCGAGCGCGGGGCCCAGGAAGCTGCGCATGCCGCCGATCACGACCATCGCCAGCAGTTCTCCGGAGAACGCGACCGAGATCGGATCGGCCGAGGTCATGCGGTTCTGGAAAAGCAGCAGAATGCCGGCGAGACCGGTGATGCCGGCCGACAGCGTGAAAGCGACGAGCTTGTAGCGGTTGGTGGGATAGCCGAGGAAACGCGCGCGCTGCTCGTTCTCGCGAATCGCCACCAGCACGCTACCCACGGTCGAATTGTGGAAGCGCCAGAGCAGGATCAGCACCAGGAACGCGATGCCTGCGACAAACCAGTAATAATTCGTCGAGGACTCCAGATTGAAGCCGAGCAGCGTCGGCCGTGTGATGCCGCCGAGGCCATTCTCGCCGCCGGTGACTTCAGTCCATCGAAACGCCACCGCGTACAGCATCGCCGCCAGCGCCAGCGTCAGCAACGAGAAATACACGCCGCGCCGCCTCAGGATCAGGAATCCGAATGCGGTCGCCACCACCACCACAATCATAACGCCCGCGATGGTGGGTCCGAAGAACGATTCCGGCATCAAATTACGCTGGACCAGCGCGGCGGCGTAGGCGGCCAGACCGAACCATGCGCCATGGCCGAACGATACCAGCCCGGTATGGCCGACCAGAATATTGAGCGCCATGCAGGCCAGCGCGAAAGTAACCACTTCCGTCGCCGAGGTCATGGTGAGCCCGAGCGCGAGCAGCACCGGCGGCAGCACAAACAGCCCGAGGGCGGCGATCAGCAGCGGAATGGGAAGGCGCTTCATCATGTCAGCGTCTCACTCGAACCGCGTGATGCGTTCGCCGAACAGGCCGCGCGGCCGGAACAGCAGCACCAAGAGCATCAGGAGGTAGATCGCCGCGGTGGAGGCCGCGGAATAGCCAATGCCGACCATCACGCCTTTGACGAGGCCGACCAGCAAGGCGGCGGCGACCACGCCCCAGAACGATCCAAGACCGCCGATCACCACCACTACGAAGGCCGGCGTGATGATCTCCTGGCCCATCGCCGGATGGATCGAATAGATCGGCGCAAGCAGCACGCCGGCCAGGCCGGCGAGGCCGATGCCGAGCGCGGCCACCGCGGACATATAGGGCTGCAGCGAAATGCCGAGCGCGCCGACCATGTCGGGGTTCTGCACCCCGGCGCGCACCACGCGGCCGAACGAGGTCTTCTGCAACAGCAGCCAGAGGCCGGCGATGCAGGTCGCGGCGATGCCGAGCAGCACTACACGATAGAACGAATAGATGAAGCTGCCGACAACGACCTGTCCGCGCAGCCATTGCGGAATAGAATAAGACAATGGCGGCGCCCCGAAAATCATCCGCAGCGCCTGTTCAGCCACCATGGCGAGGCCGAAGGTCATCAGCAGCGAGAGAATTGGATCGGAACGGTAGAACCGGCGGAACAGCGTGCGCTCGATCACCACGCCGAGCAGGGCCACCACGACCGGCGCCGCCACGAAGGATCCACCGAAGCCGAGATAGGGCGACAACACCAGCGTGAGATAGGCGCCGATCGCATAGAATGCGCCGTGCGCGAGATTGACGATGCCGCCGAGCGAGAAGATCAGCGACAGGCCGAGCGCGATCAGCAGATAATAGACGCCGTCGAGCAGTCCGTTGAGGATTTGCTGGGCTAACAACATGGCGGACATGACTTTGCTTCCGTAAAGGTTCTGATTCCGCCATTGCTATGCCGTCATTCCGGGGCGCGCGTAGCGCGAACCCGGAATCTCGAGATCCGCCGATGTGCAATTGCACATCTGAGGTCTGGTGCTTACGCACCATCCCGGAATGACGGAGTGTGGGTCAGTCGATCAGCTCGGGAACGTGCAGCTGTTCTCTTCCTTGGTGGCGGCGATCACTTCGAGCTCTTCGTTCGGACCCGGCACCGCCGGGCTCGAGGCGAAGATGTCCCACTGGTTCTTGATCTTGTCGGCAGGCAGCGCCGTGACCGCGTACATCTCATGCATCAGCTGATGATCCGAGGCGCGGAAGTAACCCGGCCTTGTCTTCAGCAGATCGAACTTCGCACCCTTTTCGAGGTGCGCGATGATCTTCGGCGATTCCGCCGATTTCAGATCATTGATAGTCTGCGCCACGATCTTGATGGCGACGTAGTCACCCCAGGCCTGGTTCTCCGGCGGCTTGTTGTATTTCTTGGTGAAGGCGGCCACGAAGGCCTTGGTGCCGGAGGTGTCGAGCTGGTGATGCCAGACCACCGGCCAGGTGCCGACGAAGTTGCCCTTGCCGGCAGCCCAGGCAAGTGCTGTGTCGAAGCCGAACCCGGCGACCGGGAAGGTCAGACCGAACTCGGCATATTGCTTGAGGAAGTTGGTGGTCTGGTTGCCGGCAAGATTGATCACGACAAGATCCGGTTTGGCCTCGCGGATCTTGAGCAGATACGCGGAGAAGTCGGTGGCGTCGGTCGGCACCAGGTCGTCGCCGGCGAAGTTGCCGCCATTGCTTTCCATGAAGCGCTTTGACACTTTCAGCAGGTCATGGCCGAAGGCGTAGTCTGCCGTCAGCGAGTACCATTTCTTGCCCTTGACCAGTCCGTCGCGCAGCAGCGAGCGGCCGACAGTCTTCACATACATCGAGTTCTGCGACTCGACGTGGAACATATAGCGCTGGCAGTCCTTGCCGCGCAGTGCGTCCGAATTGCCGCCGGTATTGATGAACAGGGTCTTGGTGCGCGAGGCTACCTGGGCAATGGTCAGGCACGAGGCGGACGAAATCTCGCCGATGATGCAGGCCACCTTGTCGCGCTCGATCATGCGCTCGGCCTTGGTCGAGGCGGTCTGCGGGTTGACCGAGTCCTCCTTGAGCAGTTCGACCTTGCGGCCCATCATGCCTCCGGAGGCGTTGATCTCTTCCACGGCGAGATCGGCTGCCATCACCGCATATTCGCCGAGCGGGCCGAGGAAGCCCGTGCGCGGGGTCAAGTGGCCGATCCTGATGACATCGGCGGTCTGCGCCCGCAGAATCGCCGGCGCGGAGACCCCCGACACCAAGGCCAGGCCGCCGGCGGTTTGCAACAGGCGACGGCGGGTAAATTGATTGTTGTTGGACATCAGCCATGGTCCTCCCTGATACGGCCGCGCGGCGCGGCTGTTTCTTTCGGCAAGCGCCGCGCTATTAGAAAGCACTTTGTCCCGCTTGCCGTGATCTGTGATCACAGTTAGGGTTGCAAAAGACCGAGCCGTTGTCGAGTCCCTCTCTCGCGAAATTCTCGGGCCGCATGGGAGACCCGCGTTGAACCTGCCTGTCGCGCTCAATCTGGTGGAGCCGCTCGATCGTCAGACGCTGGGGCAGCGCGCTTACGCGAAACTGGCGGATTTGCTGATCTCCGGCCGGCTGGCGCCAGGTGAAAAACTGTCGCTGCGCGCGGCGGCCGATGTGCTCGGCGTCTCCATCATGCCGGTGCGCGAGGCGGTGTCGCGGCTGATCGCCGACAACGCGCTGGAGGTGACGCCGAACCGCACGGTACGCGTTCCCTCGATGTCGGCGGCGCAATTTCGCGACCTGACGCAAGTGCGCATCGCCATTGAGGGCCATGCCGCCGCGCAGGCCGCCCTTAACCGGGACGACGGCAACCTGTTGTTGATCGCCCGTGCCGAAGAGGCGATGCGGCTGGAGAGCGAGGTGCCCGCGCCCGATTTGCCGCGCGCGGTCGAACTCAACAAGACCTTTCATTTTGCGGTTTACGAGGCGGCGCATTCGCCGATTCTGGTCGAAATCATCCGAGCGCTGTGGCTGAAGGCAGGACCAGTGATCAATCTCGATCTGCGCGCCAATCCCGAACGGCTGGCGAAAGGCGACGCCATCAGGTGTCATGCCGAGGTTCGCAAGGCGATCGCGGCGCGCAATAGCGGTGCGGCTCAGGCCGGCATCGCCGCCGATATCAGCGGCGCAGCCGGCGTGATCCTGTCACGTGGCGGGCTTGCCGGATAATCTTCGAAACACATCCCCGGAGTGATCATGGATCTCGATATCAAGGGTTTGCGTGTGCTGGTTACGGCCGGCGCCAACGGCATCGGGCTCGCCATTGCCCGCGCATTTGCGCGCGAGGGCGCCAAGGTTCACACCTGCGATGTCGATGAAATGGCCCTGTCGGCGCTTGCCGTCAGCGATCCCGCGATCACGCAGACGCCGTGCGATGTCTCCGATCGTGTTGCAGTGAAGAAACTGTTCGAGGAGGCCACGGCAAAACTCGGCGGCATCGATGTGCTCGTCAATAATGCCGGCATCGCCGGACCGACCTCAAGGTCGAGGAGATGAATCCTGAAGACTGGGACCGCTGCCTGGAAATCTGCCTCACTGGGCAGTTCAACTGCACGAGGCTGGCGGTGCCTTTGCTGCGCAAGAGCAAGAACGCATCGATAGTCAATATCTCGTCGGCGGCCGGCAGACTCGGGTTTGCGATGCGCACCCCCTATGCGGCGGCGAAATGGGGCGCCATCGGCTTCACCAAATCGCTGTCGATCGAGCTTGGGCCCGACAACATCCGCGTCAACGCGATCCTGCCCGGGCTCGTCGCCGGTGACCGGCAGCGCCGCGTGCTGGAAGCCAAGGCGCAGCAGCGCGGCATCTCCTATTCCGAAATGGAGCGCACGGCGTTTTCTTATACCTCGATCAAGGACTATGTAACGCCCGACCAGCTCGCTGATCAAATCCTGTTCATGTGCAGCCCGCGCGGCAAGACAATCTCCGGCCAGGCGATTTCCGTCTGTGGTGACACCCAAATGCTCGGGTGAACGAAGATTGCTTGGATCCACTACAGCCACTTCCGGCGAATGCAAGAACGATTTGCGAGAAGCGATTCCCTATCGAAGACAGCAACCCTGCGTTAGCCGATCACCCGATAAGCCGGATTGCTGCCAAAGTGGCCATTAGCAAACCGGGTCTGCGACGCGCCAGATTTCGTGCGGTCGTTGCCGAAAGTACGAGCCGGCGAGCCGGGCCCACGCTCCTCGTCAATAGCTTGGACCTTTGCAGTTGTTGGAATCGGAAAAGACGGCTGTGTGCCGCTCACGCCCCAAATTCGATTGCCCGCGCGTTTCGGATTCAAACGGAAATGCTCATTTCGCTGATCGAAGTACCGGTCTATGGCGGCTTTGGCCTCTTCCTTGGACGCGTAACTGCTATTGTGAATGATTGCCCGCGCCATCCCGCTGAAAATCGATTCTATCACATTGAGGAATTGAGCCCTGGCAGGTAGCGGTGCAAGTTCTATGCGTGGGGAGCCTGTGACGTACGCCATGACGTTCATAGCTTCGATTTTTTCCGTCAGTCGTTTTGAGATGTGCCAAGAAGCGGCATCCCATGACAAATAGATGCATGGCAGATGCCGGTATCGCCCAAGCAGCATCTCTATCAACTTTACGATCTCGTCGGTATTCTTCTTCTCAGAGTAGAAATGCGTAACTTGATTCGTCGCGAGTTCGAGAGCGGCGGTTACGATGAGAAATCCTTTTGAAGATTGCCACTGAGGAACGGTGGCGGTTTCGCCAGGAGCTACCAGCCTGCGTCCATCCGTTTGCTTGATCGCAAACGGACCAAATTCATCGATAGAAAAGAAGCCTTCGTCGACCTTTAGCGAGGAAAGTATACCGTGAACCTTATCAAGCTTTGTTTGATAGTTGGGATCGTTGCTGGTGAGCACCTTTCGGGCCTTTAGCCATCGGTATCCGGCGCTTTTTATGGTTGCTCTGATCGCGCGCTTCGTCAGAGAAACGCCCGATGTCTTCAGCGCGTCTTGCAGATCTGCGGCCTTCCAAGTCGTTCGATTGTAGCCGAAGTCTGACGGCGGAGCGTGGAGTGTTTTGAAGAGCGCCTCACTCACGTCAACGGCCTGTGGCGCACGCTTCTTGGGCCCACGGCGTTGTGGCAATAGATCCGTCTCAACTCCGCTCAGCCGGTAACGATTGTAGTATTTCCGGAAGGTTTGCGCGCAGGTCCCGTGGTGACGGTAGAAATCCCCGATCCGGCGAAATTGGTCTGATCGGCCTTCCCTGACAGCCTCATATTCGGAGATGAGAGACTGCCACCTTCGAATGTAGTTTCGCTCGACGGTCCGATCGTCGCTCAACTCGCGCATTTGACTTACCCTGGTCCCGCCGTTGCTGACATAGAGGGGAGCCGGTGTTGAATATTGGCTGCACAATTGCGACTACGTCAGCATGTGGCAGGGCAACCGACAGCACACCCACGAAGTCGAAAAAATCACGATTCCAGCCGGACGGCCGGTTAAGGCCAGCGCGCGTTGTTCAGCATCGCCCAGACCAGAAATTACGATGACTGGAACTTCCTTCAATCCGAGGTCCGCGGCGGCCAATAGCCGGCCGTGCCCAGCGATGACGATGTTCTGTTCGTCCACCAAAACAGGATTGGTGAAGCCAAATTGCAGCATGCTGTTTGCAATTTGGCGAACCTGCTTTTTGAGTGAGTACGAGCGTTTCGCTTGTTGAGCCGGAGTGCTTTGACCGGCATCATGCTAACTTGGGAGATTTGCATTGCGGCTCCGTTTGTTTCGACGGAGCCTGTTTTATTCACATTGGAGATCTCTTGTCTCAGCGGCGATCAAAGTGCAAATGTGGCAACAATAGCAATGAACGTCGATGGTAACTTTCTCGATGATTTTGCGCGGATGTGCCACGTTCTTATTGTCGCGGTTCGTCCTCGTCAGGTTATTTCGCCGCCCTTCGTAGGTCGTCGATGTATAGCTGCATCACCGAACGTCGTTGTTGGCCATCAAAGCACACATGCTCAGTGCCGAGCACCAAAGTGTCTGTAAGTTTGGGGCGCCGCTTTCGAGGTACCGTAGCTTTCTTGGTGGGAACGCGGGTGTTCAGTGGCTTCGCTCTCCCGATGCTCGGTTTCCTTGGGGGCACTGCCGACTCCATGACATTTGAGTATGCATAGAGGATAGAGCTTATCGCCTTGGTTAGGGCGCCCTTTGATCCAACTCGAAATATGGCAAAATCAGTCAAGCCGCCTTGGGGCGTCGTAGCGGTGCTCGAATGCCGGCTTTTTCTAGGGCATCCGCGATTTTCTGTTCGGATGGCGTCGTACTATCCGGATGGAGTTGTTCGAATCTGCCCCGGATCACTTTCAAGTAGGGAACATCGAGGGCCGGGCGGTTCGGTCCTTCGGATAGCTTTGAAAAATCAATAAAACGTAAGCAGGGAATCCCCTTGCGCTCCTCAACGGTCAGGTCATCTCGGAGATCGCGATAGCATCGATCTTCCGCTCCCGGAATCATTGAAATGGTCAGATGAATGATCGCTTCGTCAAGCTCGCTCAATTCGTAAGGCAATCGTGCGGGCACGATCTCCACGGCCCGAACGCGGTTACCGCTCGCGAGATCGATGCCCTCAGGACCGACAATCGCACCGTCGAGCAACTCCATTTCAAACGGCCGCTTTTGCGAAGTGTTTTGATCGATCGCGAAAAAAGCTTTTGCCGTACGGAGAGGTACTACAAACCCAATGTCCTGCGTGGGACACTCAAAGACAACCGACACGAGCCAGACAACCTCCGTTTGCAATTGCAACGGCTGGAGCCAAACAATTGCGCGATCATCTGGCTTAAAGTTTGTTTCTGCCTCCAGGACGTCCAGCGCGTCAGCGATGGTCGTCCGCAGAGTGCGAGAGCTTTCGCGAAGGCCGGTATACTGGCGGGACATGCGGACGCACCGATCAGGATGACAATGTCAGATTTGCACGATTTGTTGCGGAGTCAAGCGGCAAGTAATTCGATATTCGCGTAATGAACGTGTGTGGACGCCCCCCAAGATGCGAGCTGTTTTTCCGGTCGCGCTCAGGCATGTGGTCAGGTGTGTCCGGCCTCATGATGCGGCTTTATCCACGCCGCGGGCCTGTATGGAGATATGCGGACTGGGGCCATTTCGGCTATGCGCGCTCGCAGGCGCTTCGCTCATAATGCTGGTTTGCCCGATCCGGTCTCGTGACCATTTGCCCTTACGTGTCCTTTCGCCCTGCTTCCACCTTCGACGTCAACCCGTCGATCGTTGCCCTATGCGGCAGCGACCGCCGGATTCCTATAGATTCCGCCCTTCGCCATAAGCGCCCAGGCAACGCGCGCCATGCGGTTGGCCAAGGCGACGGCAACCAGCATGCGCGGCTTTTTTGCCATCATCCGCCCCAGCCAGGAGCCTTTCGGTGCGCCGCGTCGCGCCGCCCATCGAACTACGGCGACCGCGCCAATGATGAGCAAGCGGCGAAGATCGCGCTGCCCCATCTTCGAGGTCCTGCCGAGCCTCTCTTTGCCCCCGGTCGAATGCTGGCGCGGTGTAAGGCCGATCCAGGCAGCGAAGTCACGACCTTTGGTGAAGGTCTCGGCAGGTGGGGCGAATGTCGCCATTGCCGCTGCCGTGATGGCACCAGTGCCAGGAATCGTCATCAGCCGCGCTATGGTTTCGTCACTGCAGGCACGTGCTCGGAGTTCATTCTCAAGCACCCCGATCTCTTCACTCAAGGTCATGATCTGCTTCACCAACATGCCCGCCAATTTCGCCACGGGTCCCGGAAGTACACCGCTTTCTCCCTCGATCACCGCGATCAAGCGACCGATGTGGACAGAGCCTGCTGGAGCCACGACACCATATTCGGCTAGATGACCACGCAGGGCATTGATTGCCTGAGTACGCTGCCTCACCAGCAAATCCCGTGTCCGGAACGCCATTGCGGCAGCCTGCTGTGCTTCGGTCTTCGGGGCGACGAAGCGCATGGTCGGTCGCAATGCCGCCTCCACAATTGCCTCGGCATTGGCCGTATCATTCTTCTGCCGCTTCACGAACGGCTTTACATACCCTGGCGCGACCAGCCTGATCTGATGACCCAGCGCTCCGATCGCACGCGCCCAATGGTGCGCTCCCGCGCACGCTTCCATCGCCACAGTACAGCTCGGCTGAGACGCGAAGAATTTCAGAACCTGTCCGCGCGTGAGCTTCCGCCGGAAAACCACCGATCCATCCGGCGCCGCGCCATGCGCCTGAAACACATTCTTGGCCAGGTCCAACCCGATAATGCTAACCACTTCCATGGACGTCCCCCTTCGTAGCGGTTTCGACACCACTACCTTGGCACATTGGATGCCGTCGGGGGCGTCCACCCCATCGGTTATGGAATGAGCGGTTATGGAATAGACTACCATCGAGCTCAAAGACCTTGGGACGGAGCGCGCCACTACCGCAATCCGCTATCGAAGCGGTCACAAACGTTGGTGGCAACCACGCGCTTCAGATTCAAGTCCGCTTCGCAGATGCGCGAAGTTCGTCGCTTAGGGCGTGCATTTGGCCCTGACGGCTAACGTTCTGTCGAGAATGCGTGGCAAAGAGCGGGAGCAAGACCAAATGTCGTTTTGGATCAATTTGGTTTACTGGTGCCGGCCGAGACCAGGTATTTGCGAAGGATTTCGCTGGCATCGTCAAAAGAGCTTTGGCGACCCCTTTGCTCTGGCGGCGCGCGCCACCCCGGCTCAATGCCGGTCATGTCGGGCAGCTCATGGGCGATACCCTTGTGACAGTCGATGCAGGTTTTTTCGCCGGGGACGAGAAACCGGGAGTGGATTTCTGCAGCGCGCCGCGTCTGTTTGGTGAAGTCCATCGCCGCAGAGGAATGGCAATTGCGACACTCCAGTGAATCATTGGCCTTCAGTCTCGCCCATTCGTGCTTGGCGAGTTCGAGCCGGTGATCTAGAAATTCTTGCCTGGTATCGATCACGCCGAAGATCTTGCCCCAGACTTCCTTTGAGGCCTGCATCTTGCGGGCGATTTTGTCGGTCCAGTCGTGCGGAACGTGGCAGTCGGGACAACTGGCGCGGACGCCCGATCGGTTCGAGAAGTGGGGCGTACGCTGCAGCTCCTCGAACACGTTGCTACGCATCTCGTGGCACGAGATGCAGAACTTCTCGGTGTTGGTGATCTCGAGCGCAGTGTTGAAGGCGCCCCAGAACAGCACGCCGCAGATGAAGCCGCCGAGCGCGAGGAAGCCCAGGCTCAAATGCGTGCTTGGACGGCTGGCTATCTGCCAGAACCAGATCAGGAATGCCTTGAGCCGCTGCATCGAAGCTTCTCACTTCTTCCCTGGGCCGACGAGAAGCATATCCTTGAAGGTGCTCTGGACGAGCGGCTGTGCATCCGTTTGCTGAACATGGCACGCGGTGCAGAAGTATCGGCGGGGCGTAACATCGGCGAGAACCTGCCCGTCGCGGTCCATGAAATGGGTAACGCTGATCATCGGCGCACCCGAGCCTTCGGTGAACTGCCGCCGATGACAATCGAGGCAACGATTGGTCTTCAGCGTGAGCTGATAGTTGTCGATGGAATGCGGAATGATCGGCGGCTGCTCCGGATAGTTGCGCATGAGCCGCTTGTCATCGACGATCGGCCGCGCCAGGGCCGGCGCCGGCACATCGCCCATCGGCGCCGCGGCTCCGGTCACGCGCGGCACGATCTGCGGTGCGTTCTGGGCGTAGATCGCGCCACAGACGAACACCAGCATGCCGCCGAGCAGAGCACCCGTCAGCGCCTTGCGAAATCTCTTCAAGCCGGGATGATCTTGACCGCGCATTTCTTGAAGTCCGTCTGCTTGGAAATGGGATCGGTTGCGTCCAGCGTCACCTTGTTGATGAGCTGGCTGGCGTCGAACCATGGAACGAAGACGACGCCGTGCGGCATCCGGTTGCGTCCCTTGGTGTCCACCCGGCTCCTGATTTCGCCGCGCCGGGAAATCACCCGGACTTCGGCGCCCTCATTGATGCCCCGCGCACGCGCGTCCTCGGCATGCATGTAGACCCTGGCGCCGGGATACGCCTTGTAGAGTTCCGGCACCCGCATCGTCATGGAGCCGGAGTGCCAATGTTCGAGCACCCGGCCCGTGACCAGCCAGATGTCGTATTCCTTGTCGGGAGATTCGGCCGGCGGCTCGTAGGGCACCGCGATGATTCTCGCCTTGCCGTCCTTGTTGCCATAGAACTCGACGCCCTTGCCCGGCTTGACGTAGGGATCGAGGCCTTCGCGATAGCGCCACTTCGTCTCCTTGCCGTTGACGACGGGCCATCGCAACCCCCGCACTTCGTGATAGGTGTCGAAGGGCGCGAGGTCGTGTCCGTGGCCTCGGCCGAATTCGGCGTATTCCTCGAACAGCCCCTTCTGCACATAGAATCCGAAGGCCTTCGCCTCGTGGTTTACGTACTCCGTGGGTATTTCGGTGGCGGCAAACTTGTCGACCTTGCCGTTCCGGAACAACACGTCGAACAGCGTCTTGCCACGATAATTCGGATTCTCGGCCAGTATCTGCGGCGGCCACACCTCGTCGGTGGTGAAGCGTTTCGAAAACTCCATGATCTGCCAGAGGTCGGAACGCGCCTCGCCGGGCGCGTCGACGAGTTGCCGCCAGACATGGGTGCGGCGTTCGGCGTTGCCGTAGGCGCCTTCCTTCTCGACCCACATCGCCGCGGGAAGGACGAGATCGGCGGCCATCGCGGTGACGGTCGGATAGGCATCGAGACGACGATGAAGTTGGCCGGATTCCGGTAACCCGGATAGGTCTCGCGGGAATTGTTCGGCGCGGCCTGCATGTTGTTGTTCACCTGAACCCAGTAGAAGTTCAGCTTGCCGTCATGAAGCATCCGGTCCTGTTCGACCGCGTGGTAGCCCGGCTTCTCCGGAATAATGCCGTGCGGGATGCGCCAGATCTCTTCCGCGTGCTTGCGGTGTTCCGGGTTGTTGACAACCATATCCGCCGGCAAACGGTGCGCGAAGGTGCCGACCTCGCGCGCGGTGCCGCACGCTGATGGCTGCCCGGTCAGCGAGAACGGCGAATTGCCGGGCTCGGAGATCTTCCCCGTCAGCAGGTGCAGATTGTAGAGAAGCTGGTTGGCCCATACGCCGCGAACGTGTTGGTTGAAGCCCATCGTCCAGAGCGACATCACCTTGCGCTTGGGATCGGCATAGAGCTCGGCGAGCTCTTGCAGGAAGCCGCGTTCGACTCCGGTAAGCTCCGACACTTTCTCGAGTGTGTAATCCTTCACGAAGGCTGCGTAGGCGCCAAAGTCGATCGGTTGGGTGGCGCCGGGGTCCGCCGCGCCGTTGGCTTTGATTTCGAGCGGATGATCCGCGCGCAACCCGTATCCGATATCGACCGCGCCCTTCACGAATGTCGTGTGATTCTTGACGAAATCCTGGTTGACTCGTCCGGTCGAGATGATGTGGTTGGCGATGTAGTTGAGGATCGCCAGATCCGTTCCCGGCTTGAACACGATCGGGATATCGGCGAGATCAGAACTACGGTTCGTGAATGTCGAGCACCGCCACCTTCACATGCGGGTAACTCAGGCGCCGATCGGTGAGCCGCGTCCAGAGGATCGGGTGCATCTCGGCCATGTTCGCACCCCACAGCACGAACGCATCAGCAGCCTCGAAGTCGTCATAGCAGCCCATCGGTTCGTCCGCACCGAACGTGCGCATGAAGGCGACCGCCGCCGACGCCATGCAGTGGCGTGCGTTCGGATCGAGGTTGTTCGAGCGGAAGCCGGCCCGCATCAGCTTGGTGGCGGCGTAGCCTTCGAACACCGTCCATTGCCCCGAGCCGAACATGCCGAGCGCCGTCGGTCCCTTCTCCTTCAGCACCGCCTTGGCGCGGCCGGCCATTACGTCGAAGGCCTCGTCCCACGTTACCGGCGTCAGTTCGCCGTTCTTGTCGAAGACGCCGCCCTTCTTGCGCAGCAGCGGCGTGGTCAGGCGGTCGCCGCCATACATGATCTTGGAGAGGAAATATCCCTTGATGCAGTTCAGTCCGCGATTGACCTCGGCGAGGGTATCGCCGTGGGTGGCGACGACCTTGCCGCCCTTGACGCCGACCATGACCCCGCATCCGGTGCCGCAGAAGCGGCACGGGGCCTTCGACCATTTGATCTCCAGCGATCCGACGCCGCCCGCCACAGGTTGCGCCACTGCGGGAACAGTCATGCCGGCGGCCGCGGCGGCGACAGCGGCGGCCTGCGCCTTCAACAATTCGCGTCGCGAGTGACATGTTCTAGTCTCCAATATCGGCAAGCCGTTCGACTTGCTCGAACACCATGTTGGCCGACAGGACGCCGTGCCAGGTTGCGATTTGGGCGAGGCGGCCGCCGAGTACTCCGCTCTCGGCCGCCTCCATCACGATGACGATCTTCGAGGCGTCGCGTTGATGGATCTCAACGTCAGGCAGGGCGGCGAGCGTGCGCAGCACCTCGTCCCGGTGGTCCGGCAGCACGGATACGACCGCGCTCGAAATGTGAATGGTGGCTTCGCCGGTCATGCGGCGTGTCCGCCGCGCGCGGCGCCCAGGGTGATCGTTGAGCCCGGGCAGGCGCCGATGCATTCACCGCATCCGGTGCAGGCGGCCTCGTTGACGATGGCCTGGGGCGGCAATCCAATTCTGGGGCGGAAACGAATGGCTGAGGCAGGACATGCATCGCCGCAGGAGCGGCAGACGATGCCGGCTTCGGCGAGGCACGCGTCACCGATCAAAGCGATCGGCCTGGAGAGAAGTTGCCCGCGAAACAAGGCGCGGCGCGAGGGTCCCTGGGTTTCCATGGCGCCTCACCCTCCCGGAGGGCCGGGCGGTCCCAGGATCAGCTGGGACATCCAGACGAGAAAGCCATATCCGCCGACCACGCCAACGGCGACGACCGGCCAGATGAAGGCGGCGATGACGGCAAATACGAGCAGTTCCGCGCGTCGACCGGTCCGATGCGCTCTACCGGGCTGCGCATCATTTTTATCTATCGCGTCGAGCATGAAACGCCCTACCGCCTCTAGATCGAGCAATGCTTGAGCGCATCGCCCCACTCGGCAGCATAGCCGGGCTCAAGAAATCCTTCGTTGATCTAGATCAAACAAAGAAGGACAAACACTCAGTTCACTTGATGATTTTGCGGCAAGGTGCCACGGCCAGCGCACCGAACGCGTCGTTGTTCAAGCGGCGCCCGCCATCCAGAACCCGGGCAATGAATTCATCGCCATTCCGAGGCTGGGCAATCCGCTGTGTCCGGGCAGCGATATATAAGAAATGGTTTTCGAATTGCAGCGGCAGTCGCTTGGCGGCACCTCCTTCACAAGCCTCAAGGAGCTTCAGGAACACATCGATGCCTACGTCAACGCGGACGACGACAAAGCCGAGCCTAGGACCAATTATTGGGAACAAGAGGAAGTTCGATCCGGAACGACGCGCCGCCGTGAACCCGATTTCTTGCCGATATCTGCCCATGGTGCGCTTCGATAATGGTGCGTGCGATGGACAGTCCCATGCCCATGCCTTCGGCCTTGCTGGTGAAAAACGGTTCGAAGACCTCGTTTAATTTGTCTACAGGAATGCCCGGACCGCGATCAGATACGGATAGCTGGGCAAAGTTCTCGAGTCGCGAAGTCCGGATGCCGATGATGCGATTTTCGCTCGGCATGTCGCTCATCGCGTCGATCCCGTTCATGACGAGATTCAAAATGACTTGTTGAAGTTGGATGCGGTCGCCGAGGACGGGAAGCACCTCCGGTGTGATGACGTTAACCATTTCGAATTTCCGGCCAACGGCTAGCGCCGAAAAAAATCTGATCGTCTCCTGCACGACTTCATTAAGGTCGAACTGTTTTTGTTCGAAGGGTGCCTTTTTCAGAAGAGCGCGCATCCTGCGCATGACTTCGGTGGCGCGCCGGTCTTCATGTACAATATCGCTTATGATTTCTCTGAGTTCAGCGATATCGGGGCTCGATGATTTCAGGATTTGTTCTGCGGTTTCGGCATTTGTCAGAATAGAGCCGAGCGGCTGGTTGATTTCGTGGGCGATCGAGGCGGTCAATTCGCCAGCGGTCGAGAAGCGGTTGACATGGGCCAGTTCTGCCATGCGCTGTCGGGACTGCACTTCTGCCGTTTGTCGCCGACGATGCTCTTGCAGCAAAAGCGAGATAAGCACCGCCTGAACCAGAATAATGCCGGTGATGAGCGCGATCTGCCACGAATAGCGCTCCAATACCGTTGGCTCCCGGAAGTACACTGTGCTGCCAGCAGGCAGGTTGTTCTCGCCAATTCCCCAGCGCTGCATTTGCCGCCAGTCGAATATGGGCGCTGCGAACCCGGTGGGTGGGGTTTTGATGCCGCCTGCCTTTTCGCCGTTGAGGATGCGAACGGCAACCGCAGCGGTGATCTGTCCCTAACTTCTGCACGGAGTGCATCGGACCGCCGACGATTGACTCACCGAAGAAGGAACTATCGTAGGAGAAAATCGGTCCGTTGGCCGAAGAGGAGAGTTTGTTCAGCGCGTCGTTCGCCTCGTGCGCAACCCCGCCGCATCGACGTTCATCAGGTGCCAAAGATCGCGCTGTGAGGCGGAAGACTTGCCGTGTCAATCAGAATTTCTTCGAACGACTTTTCATCGTACCATCTTAATTCGACCCGTCCGGTCAATGGCGCGAGTTCGCGGCGCATCTCCCCCAGCCAAAACTTCTCGTTCGGCGAAACCCCGTTGACGACCGCGATGGTTTTTGTGAGGGGCAAGACGCGCAGGATATTGTCGAAGGCGCCTGGAAAATCGTGCGCAACGGCAGCCACCGTATCATTTTCCGTCAGCTCCTCGTATTGGACCCGGCGCTGCTCCACCGCCGTGAAGACCATTGGCGTTGTCGGAAATAGCCGCTGGCGATAACGCTGGACAAAGGCCGCGGCGGGTGCGCCGATAGCGACAATGAGGTCAACCGGCCGTCTGGTGTAGAGGGTACGAAGGTACTCCGCAAAGATAGCTTCCGCGTCTTCATCTTCCAGCCCGGTATTCACCAGCGATTGGTCGAGAAAATCCACCGGCTTTTGCCAACGTCGGCTTATCTCCGAGCGAATGTACAGCTCGTAGTCGCTCCACGGTTTGAAGCGCGGACCGAATGAATGGAGCATCATAACGCGTTTGGGTGCTGGATCAGCCGCCTGACTTTGACACAGCGCCGCAAGCAATAATGTCATGGTCAGCGCAGCGGTGAAGGGCCGCGCGCAAAAAGATCGAAACGATGTGGCAATCTGCCAGAAGCGCATCGCTGTCCCAAGTCTAATAGGCGCATCGTAGCCGCTCGAACAGATGATTAACAGGCAAAACGAGGGCTGTTCTTACCTGCCGCGGCAGGAGGCGGCCCATGTCAGTTCCGATCATTGGACCGCGTGATTTGTTCGTCAATGGCAACTGCGCTCAGGAATTACGAGCTCTCTATTCTGGTGCCCGGGATCAAGATCAACACCGATCCGGAGAATATTCAGCCGATCAAGCAATTGCGGTTGATTCGGTTCGATGAGCGCACTTGGCAGCCGATCGGCGACGTGATCGAGCGCGTTTTCGGTTATGCCGAAAACCTAGCGATCGAAAAGGGGCCAGACCGTTGATCTAGGTCAAACCTCCAGTCAGCGCCGAAGGCTGTCGTCGGGTGCTGATCGGCGGCTGGGAATCGTTGGAGCTCAAGTGCACGACACCCCAATCAACAGGAGGAACAGCCATGTTTCGTTATGCTCTCGCTGCTCTGGCAGCAGTCGTTCTAGTCGGCGCCAGCCTCATTCCGGATGACGCGTTCGCGCGTCGGGGTGGCGGCGGCTATCGGGGTGGAGGCTTTCACGGAGGCGGCGCTCATTTCCGTGGCGGCGCGGTTCATGCTGGTCGTGTCGGCGTTGCCGGCCGGGGATATGGGGTTGCGGGACGCGGCTATGGATATCGTCCGATACCTGGTCGCCCGATAGCGCGCACGGCGGTTCGCAGAGGTGTCTATCGCGGAGCCGCGTACGGTGCGGCGGCCGGCGCCGTGGCAGCAGGAGCCTACGGCTATTATGGCGGATACAATAGCGGCTGTTACCAAAACGAATACGGCGCCTGGGTCTGCCCGCGTCAGTATCCGTATTGAGCGCGCGAATTCGGGTGCGCTCGACGGTAAGGGCCCGATGCCTCCCGGTCTCGCGCACTCGAATCGGCCGCGCGCTCGATGCGTTAACGACTGCATGACGGTTGCCGGAGCTTCGGTTTGACCCGCTCTGAACCGCCCGGCAGCCCCGAGCGATGCGCGTACCCGGCTTTGTGACGGCAAGCACTTATGAGGGCAGCGCATTTATCGCGTCGGAAGGGCCTTATGAATCCATTGCTCAAGGAAATCCGGCACAATCCCCTGCTATGGCTGCTGGCGTTCGTGCCGGTACTGTTCGTCGCGCAAAACATCAAGCCGGATGCGCACACCTTGCTCTTCGTGCTGTCCGTCCTCGCAATCGTGCCGCTCGCCGGGCTACTTAGCCACGCCACGGAATCTGTGGCGGCCAAGACTGGCGACACCGTTGGAGGCCTGCTGAATGCCACGCTCGGAAACCTGACGGAACTCGTCATCGCGCTAACCGCGCTGCACGCAGGGCAATATACGCTTGTGAAGGCATCGATCGCCGGGGCGATCGTCACCAACACGCTGTTCATGCTCGGCATGTCATTTCTGCTCGGCGGACTAAGACACCATGTCCAGGAATACGACCGGGGCAGCGCCCGGCTACAGGCGAGTCTGCTTTTCCTGGCGACGATCGGGATCCTGATCCCCTCGGCGGTCTCGAAACCGATTCTGCAGCCGGATTGGAGTTCACGGCGAAGTTGAGCCTGGGCCTGTCCGTGTTGCTCATCGTGGCATATGGTCTGGGCCTGCTTTTCTCGCTCAAGACCCATCGCGAATTGTTTGGCGGGGCTGGCCACGCGGAGGCTGGCGAAGCACCGTGGCCCATGGGGCTGGCTCTAGCCACGCTCGCCGGTGTCACCATACTGGTCGCACTGGTCAGCGAGGTATTCGTCGAGTCGGTGCAGGAGGCCGCGGTGGCTTTGGGATGACGCCGGCCTTTGTCGGCTTCATCGTCGTTGCGCTGGTGGGCGGCGCTGCGGAAATGGCCTCGGCCTTTTCCGGCGCACGCAGAACCGGCTGGACCTGAGCGTGGGGATTGCGCTCGGGAGTGCATCCCAGATCGCGCTCTTTGTCGCGCCTGTGCTGGTGCTACTCAGCTACGTCATCGGGCCGGAGCCGATGAGCCTGCAATTCTGGCCGGGCGCGGTGATCATGATGCTGATCGCGACCATGACCGCGTCGCTGGTGACCAACAGTGGCCGCTCGGCATGGTTTGTCGGCGTGCTCGTGCTGATGGTGTACCTGATCTTTGCCATGACGCTTTATCTGCTGCCGCCCCGGACACAAGGCGACAGCAAACATGCATCGATCACAGCCACGACTCCGATCGAACATCGGCTGCGATATCGGGAGCGTCTAACGGGTCCGACAAATGTTAGACCGAACGCCAGCCCGGTGCGTTCACTCGTACAATGCGCAAATGCCACTCTGCCATCGCACGCACCTGCGGACAGCCCGGCGAGTCTGGCGGACGGTAGTCCGTGCCACGCATACGCCGTTGACTCTCGTTCTACCCGGTCCGCAGCCGACAGCAACTCGCGTCACCATTTCGTCCGCCTGGGGAGGCGGCGCAGGTGTCATGGCTTGCGCCGATGTTGCAATCGATAAGGCGAAGCCGGCCACAGCAATCAGTCTGAGCATTGTCGTTCTCCATTAGAATCCACGAATGCATGGAGGCGGCATTGAGCCGCCTCGGTGAATCTCGGAAGCTCTCATTGGCAGACATGCATCAGGATGTCCTTGCGTTTTGGAGTGCCTGGTCTTGACTCAGATCAAAGGTATTGAAACGGCAATCATTTTGGGTTTGCCGCTTATTCAACGTCATTTGCCCGTGGGGACAATGACCATTGGGACAATAGTGCGGGCAGGGCGTTTGTCGTAAACACGTGGCAATAATTTTTCCCTCAGGCAGGGGGCGCCGATGGTTGATCAGTTGGAGTTTGACTTGCGCGCTACACTGTGCAGACAGCTCGCCAAGCGTGAACCAGCAAACAGAATCTTTTGGATGGCCGAGGCGGAGAACTGGTCCCGCCTGTCGAAAGAGAGAAGCCGCGGCGCTGCCGAAGAAAAAATCGATTCCGGCATCACGGAGAGTGTTGGCGGGAGAAGTCGACTTGGTTCTTTTGAGTCCTGACGTAGCCAGGGATCGCGCATCCCCGCCGATATCGCACGCCAATAGAAATGCGCGAGCTATCTCCAAAAACTACCCAACCGAAGCATGGCGGGAAATCGATAGCTTGATCCGGAACACCGCACCCCCATAGCTTGATCCGGAACACCGCACCCCCATCCGGGCTTTTTATCGGCGCATATTTGTCCATCGTGGGCTTCCACAATAGTCCGCGCTATGGATAGCCCCATGCCATCCCTTTAGGTTTGGTGGTAACGAACGGCTCAAATGCTCAGCCTCGATCCGGCGTGTCTGGACAATACTCCGAAATCTGACCGGTGCGCCGCTTGCGTTTCCCCATGCTCCCGCCTAGCGCGCGGCAGCGATACCCTGAGTGACTTTTCCTATCGACGACGCTCACATTCAATTGCATCAAAGGACATTGTCCGTGAGGGCATTGTCCGAGGGGTCACTCGATCCTGAAAAGCGCGCGTGGCGCGCGGCGATCGCGATATTGGGTCAGCCATGCTTATTGACCTGGATCAAGCAAACGGAGCACGGATGACATTCGGTGGTCCTCTCAGCAGAGGAGATCGCTATGAAGAATATCACCGTCAAGCGAGCGTTCTTGGCTACCGCGGTTTTCGCGTTCGGAACCCTCGGATCGGTAGCATCGTCACCCAACAATGGTCTTTCGCTCTCGATTGAAAGCGCGGAGGCGAGGGTAGGGCGGCCGGCGACCCCCATGAGCGTCGCGGGCGTTGCGCGACGACAAACGCGGCGTGCGGTGATAGGCGGAGCGGCCGTAGGTGCAGCCGCTGCAGGCACGGCCTGTGTCCGCGTGCTGGTAAACGGCCGATATGTCTGCCGCTGAATTGTAACGCTGCGCGTAGGCAAATCTCGGGTACTTGGGCAGGACGTCGCCTAATTAGCTCGCGAAGCCGCGCGCGGTCGCGGGATATCTTCTGACGCTCTTCCGCGCCCTTCTCCTGTGCAGCGGACAAAGGCGATTGTTTTTCGATTGAACTGCTGCGATCATTTCATCGGTTAAAAGCAGGCAGTTTATCGATGCGAAGTTTCCGGCTGTGGGCTACGGGGGTGATAACAGCTTCGATCATTGCCTGTGGTGTCGCCAGCACCTTTGCGAATCCGCTAACGCCGTTCCGTTATGAGTCACAGGCGCAACGACATTGCCGTGCGGATGTGGTCGTCTGGCTCGATCTTGGTAGAGGGATCTATTACTCGAAGCGGCAACGACGGTATGGCCGCGGCTTTACCGGAAGTTTTGTGTGCCGGGGAGGAAGCTCGTAGCAACGGCTATCGCCGCTCGCTGCTGGGGCTGCGGTAGCGTCGGGCGAACTCCGCCACGATCCTTCCCGCTCAAGGCAGTTGCAGCGTCAGGTGGACCACCTGAGGCGATCCTTTCGAGTCGGGCCGGAAGCCGAACTTCTTGAACAGTTTCAGCATGGCGGTGTTCTCGGGTAGCACTTCCGCGACCAATTCCTTGAGGCCAGCGTCGCGAGCCAGGACGGCCAGATGCCGCATCAGGATCGTCCCGATACCCTGGCCCTGATAGGCATCGACCACAACGAAAGCTATCTCCGCCTGGCCCGGCTGGACCACGATATAGCGGCCGCCGCCGGCGATGACTGACCGTCCATCCTCGGCGACTTCCGCGACGATTGCGACGTGGGATTCGAAGTCGATGTTGAGGAAGAAGGCCATTTCCTGCTCGGAAAAGCCCTTCTTTGGCACGAAGAAGCGCCGCTGCAGCGATTGCATGCTAGTCCGTCCGATCGCCGCGAGCATCCCGGCCCGATCATCAGGGCGAAGCGCACGGATCGTGATTGGACGGTCGTCGCGAAGATGCTCGCGGACCGAATATTCGGCGGCTTCAGGCATGGCAGAAGCTCCTCGGCTCTCACAGTGCACTTGATCAGCCAGAGCGACCTTCGCGTGCTGCTGCTTGATCTGGATCAAGCGCGAGCTTGGGCGAGCGCCGATAGGCTCTGAATATCAGGTGAAGTCCTATCGGCCTGCATCCGGTCCGCGGTGAGATCGTTGCGGGCGTCAGCGAGGGCGAGGCAATGGCCCAGAGAGTAGTTCGACAGACGACATCCGGAGGAGAAATCATTCAGCTGGCGCTCCGCCTGGGTGTGCTGGCCTTCCTGGTTTACTGGTCATTCGTTCTTGTCCGCCCATTCATTCCCATTCTCGTCTGGAGCATGGTTCTGACCGTAGCCCTGTACCCGCCGTACAACTGGCTATCGGTTTGGCTCGGCGATCGGCCGAAGCTGGCGGCCGCGATCATCACGATCATCAATCTCGCGATCGTCATTGGACCGGTGACATGGCTTGGATACGGCGTGGTTGACGGCTTGCAAGAACTTGCTCGCCAGCTTGGTGCCGGTGCCCTGGTCATTCCGTCGCCTCCGGAAGGCGTCAAGGCATGGCCGGTCGTCGGCACCCAGATTTACGAACTCTGGGATCATGCTTCGACAAATCTGAGGGTCGCGCTCAAGGAAATCGCTCCGCACCTCAAGCCATTAGCCGGGCCGGTGCTCGCCTTTGCCGGCAGTGCGGGCTTGGGAACGCTCAAGTTCGTCGCGTCGGTGGTGCTGGCAGGCTTCCTGTTCCATTACGGCCCCGGCCTCGTGGCAGCAATAAAAAAGGATTCAGACGCGCCTGGTCACCCAGCGAAGCCAGGATTTCGTCGCGCTCGCCGGGTTGACGATACGCACGATCGCGCAGGGAGTTATCGGCGTAGCCGTCCTGCAATCGCTGCTGGCCGGTGTCGGACTGAAGCTTGCAGGCGTGCCTCATGCGGGCGTGCTGGCTTTCCTTGTGCTGGTTCTTGCGATCCTCCAGATAGGGTCGGCAATCGTCCTTATTCCCGTCATCATATGGATCTGGGCCACCAAGGACTTTGGTTTGGCTCTTCCGTTGACGATCTATCTCCTGGTCGTGGGGTTGGCCGACAATGTCCTGAAACCGATACTCATGGGACGTGGGCTGAATACGCCCATGCTTATCATCTTCATCGGCGTTTTGGGCGGGATGCTGGCGCATGGCATTCTCGGGCTGTTTGTCGGGCCCATCATCCTGGCGGTGACGTGGGAGTTGATGATGGCCTGGATCCGCGAAGAGCGGGCTGATTCCGCCGCTACTGCCGCCGAACAGATAACGGAAAAAATCGCCGCGGACGCCAAGCGCTTAGGCGCATCTTGATGTGACTGCGCATGTCAAACGAGGGTTCTTCCCTTGACCTATGTCAATGGTCCCGACCGTCCGGGCGCAATCCTGATGCATGGGCTGCAAGCAGTGAGAGATTTGAGCATGTCTACCGTCAAGCCGGCCATCTCTGGCGAAGTGCTTCCGGGACTCTTTGCATCCGGCCTCGAATATCTGGTCGATACCGGGCAACGCAGTGTTCTGTTCCTCGACGTCATGCGCCAGCGCGGACTGCAGTACCGCGAACACATCGCTGAAACGGCGCCGCATGTCCTCAACTATGAAGTTGAATTGATCGTCGACGGCAGAACGCTTCCGCGGCCGGTCAACTACGCGCTGGTAAGCGTTGCTCCGCCAAGTGGCGTGGCAATCGATAACAAGCGCCGTCCGTTCGTAGTGGTTGATCCTCGTGCGGGTCACGGGCCAGGAATCGGCGGCTTCAAGGCCGACAGCGAGATTGGCGTGGCGATGAAAGCCGGCCATCCCTGTTACTTCATCGGCTTCCTGCCCGAACCGATGCCGGGCCAGACCATCGAGGACATCGCGAGAGCCGAAGCCGTCTTTATCGAGAAGGTTATCGCCCTGCATCCGGAAGCCGACGGCAAGCCGTGCGTGATCGGCAATTGCCAGGCCGGCTGGGCGGTCATGATCCTTGCCTCGCTGCAGCCGGAGCTGTTCGGCCCGATGATCATCGCTGGCGCGCCATTGTCCTACTGGGCGGGCGTCCGCGGCCAGAACCCGATGCGCTACTCTGGCGGCTTGCTCGGCGGAAGCTGGCTGACCGCGCTCACCAGCGACCTTGGCGGCGGCAAGTTCGACGGGGCGTGGCTCGTCCAGAACTTTGAGAACATGAATCCCTCGAACACGCTCTGGACCAAGCAGTACAACGTCTATTCGAAAGTCGACAGCGAGGCGGATCGCTATCTCGAATTCGAGCGCTGGTGGGGCGGTCATGTCAATCTGAATGCCGAGGAGATCCAGTTCATCGTCGACGAGCTGTTCGTTGGCAATAACCTCGCCGCCGGGCGTATCAAGACATCGGACGGCCAGACCGTCGACCTCAGAAAAATATCATCCCCCATCGTCGTGTTCTGTTCAAAAGGGTGACAACATCACGCCGCCGCAGCAGGCACTCGGCTGGATTCTCGATCTCTACAGTGATGTCGACGATATCCGGGCCTACGGGCAAACCATCGTCTACACCGTTCACGAGACCGTCGGGCACCTCGGAATCTTTGTCTCGGGAGGCGTCGCCAAGAAGGAGCACAGTGAATTCTCGAGCAACATCGACCTGATCGACGTGCTGCCGCCCGGACTGTACGAGGCGACCTTCGAAGCTAAATCCGCCGACACGGCCAATCCCGATCTCGCGATTGGAAAGTGGATCATGCGGTGCGAACGGCGCACGCTGGACGATATCAGGGCCATGGGCGGCAACACGGCCGAGGATGAACGGCGGTTTGCGACCGCCGCACGTGTATCCGAAATCAATCTCTCGAATTACCGAAAGTTCGTGCAGCCGTGGGTCCGTGCGGCAGTTACGCCCCAAATGGCGGAGTTGATGCGCCAGTGGCATCCTCTACGCGTCTCTTACGAGGCCTTTGGAGGCGATAATGTCGCCATGAAGGGCGTCGCGAGAGCTGCTGACAAGATTCGCGAGCAGCGTAAGCCGGCGGCAGAGGATAATCCGTTCGTCAAGTTTCAGGAGACGGTCTCGAAGAACATCGTCGATGTGCTCGATAAATGGCGCGACACGCAGGAAGCGCTGAGTGAAGCGCTCTTTCTCGGCATCTATGGATCGCCGGTGGTGCAGGCCGCCGTCGGCATCACGCCGGATACCGACGTTTCGCCAAAGCCGCAGATGTCGTCGGAACATCGCGAGCGCCTGGAGGCGCGCATCGCCGAGCTCAAATCGCAGGTCGGCAGAGGCGGTCTCAGGGAATGCGTCATTCGTGGCCTGCTGTATGTCGGAAGTTCGCGGGGAATGGTCGACGAGCGGAGCTTGGAGGCATTGCGGCGGGCTCGTGCCAACGACGCTGGCTCGCGTCTGACGCTCGCGCAGTTCAAGAAGATCGTGCGTGAGCAATTCTTCATGCTGCTGCTCGAGCCGGCGACGAGCCTCGCCGCCATACCCAAATTACTTCCGCCTGACGAAGGCGAGCGGCGTGCCGGCCTGGAGGCAATCCGCAGCGTGCTGTCCGCGAGTGCGGAAATATCCGGCGAAGCCGCCAAGCGGTTCGATCGCGTGACGGAACTGTTCGGTCTCGCCGGAAAATTGAGGGCGAAGGCGTCCTAGGCGTTGGTGGGTTGATCGGAGAGTTGGATATGGGCATTGCATCCATCGAAGCGGGCGAAGCCAGACCCGGCGCGAAATATGATCGTCTCATTGCAGCAGCCAAAGCGATCCCGCCGGCGACAACCATCGTCGTGCATCCATGCGACGAAAGCTCGTTGCGCGGCGCAGCCGATGCCGCCGAGGCGGGCATCATCAAGCCTGTACTTGTCGGACCGCCGGCGAAGATCAGGGCGGTCGCGTTCAAGCACGGTATCGACATCAGCGCATTTGAACTGGTCGATGCACCTCACAGCGAGGCCGCCGCAGCAAAGGCCGTGGAGCTGATCCACGCGGCCAAGGGCGAAATGCTGATGAAGGGCAGCCTGCACACGGACGAGCTGATGCGAAGCGTTACCGCGAAGGCCGGTGGGCTGCGCACGGAGAGGCGGATCAGCCACGTCTTCATCATGGATGTCCCGACCTATAGCGAGACCCTGTTCATCACCGATGCCGCGATCAATATTTTTCCGGACCTCGATGTCAAGCGTGACATCGTACAGAATGCGATTGATCTCTATACCCAGATCGGAATTGGCACATCTCCCCGGGTCGCCATTCTCTCGGCGGTCGAGACCATTACATCCAAGATACCGTCGACCATCGAGGCCGCCGCGCTCTGCAAGATGGCGGACCGCGGTCAGATCACGGGCGGGCTGCTGGATGGGCCGCTCGCATTTGACAACGCCGTCGACCGCGAGGCGGCACGGATCAAGGGCATAAAGTCGGAAGTTGCGGGGCGGGCCCAGATCCTTGTGGTGCCCGATCTCGAGGCAGGCAACATGCTGGCCAAGAACCTGGCGTACTTCGCGAAGGCGGATAGTGCTGGGATCGTATTAGGTGCTCGCGTTCCGATTGTATTGACGTCGCGCGCCGATTCACCGAGAGCGCGCATGGCATCTTGCGCAGTCGCGACGCTCTATGCCGATGCGCGACGGCGCCGCGCCCAGACAATTGCCGCGTGACGGCCATGGATACGATCCTCGTCGTCAATGGCGGTTCCTCAAGCGTCAAGTTCCAGGTGTTCGCCGTGGATAGGAACGGCAAGCTGCACCGACAGATCAAGGGGCAGATGGACGGGATCGGCAGCCGTCCACGGCTACGCGCAACCGGCGCGGCAGGCGAAGCATTGGCGGATCGAGTCTATCCAATCGAGAACGTACCGGACGTTCCGGTCGCCCTGATGCTCGCCAGCGCCTGGTTACGGGAGGAACATCAATTGAACCCGCTCGCCGTCGGCCATCGGGTCGTCCATGGCGGTCCCGACTACGACCGCCCCGTATTGATCGACCATGGGGTGATCGCGCGTCTCGAGCGGCTGATGGCACTTGCACCGTTGCATCAGCCCCACAATCTGGCGCCGATCCGAACCCTGCTTGCCAAATTTCCTGCTCTGCCCCAGGTCGCCTGCTTTGACACGGCCTTTCACCGCGAGCACGACGAGGTAGCGGACCACTACGCCATTCCCCGCCGGTTGCACGAGGAGGAGTCCGCCGTTACGGATTTCATGGTCTTTCTTATGAATATATCGCAAAGACCCTGCCGGACGTTGCACCCGAAATCGCCAGGGGCCGGGTGATCGTGGCGCATCTCGGAAGCGGCGCGTCCATGTGCGCTATACACGGCGGACGCAGCGTGGAGAGCACGATGGGCTTCACTGCGCTCGATGGTCTTCCGATGGGAACGCGCATCGGCCAGATCGATCCCGGCGTCATCCTGTACCTGATGACCGAAAAGGGCATGTCGCCAGCCGAGGTGCAGGATTTTCTCTACCGCGATTGCGGGCTGAAAGGACTTTCCGGCGTCAGCAACGACATGCGGGAGCTCCAGAACAGCAGCGATCATCACGCGGCGTTTGCCGTCAACTATTTCGTCTATAGGGTGGCACTGCAGGCCGGAATGCTGGCGGCGGCCCTGCAAGGTCTCGATGGTTTCGTCTTCACCGCAGGAATCGGCGAAAATTCCGTCGACATTCGAGCAAGGATTGCGGAGCGGCTCGAATGGCTCGGAGTGTCGCTCGACCCGGTCGAGAACGCTCGCCACACCCTTCGGATATCGCGCGCGGACAGCAAGATTCCGGTCTACATCGTGCCGACCGATGAAGAACTCATGATTGCACAGCACACATTGTCGCTGCTGTGGAATCGGCACTCGTCCTCCAGTCTGAAACGCGAGAGAGCGTCATGACAATTCCCGTATTTCCGGAGACCAAGGTTGCGCTGAGGGGGCGGAAAGGACTGATTGTCGGTATCGCCAACGATCAGTCGATCGCATGGGGATGCGCCAAGGCGTTTCGGGCCTTAGGTGCGGAGCTTGCGGTCACCTACCTGAACGAGCGGGCAAAAAAGCACGTCGAACCCCTGGCGAAGGAACTCGAGGCACCGATCTTCATGCCGCTCGATGTGAACACCGAAGGGCAAACCGAACAGGTGTTCGAACGGATCGAGAAGGAGTGGGGACGGCTCGATTTTCTGCTTCACTCGATCGCTTTCTCCCCAAAGGAAGCGCTGCACGGGCGCGTGGTTGATGTTGAGCGTGACGGTTTCCTCAAGACAATGGACGTTTCTTGCTGGTCGTTCATGCGAATGGCACATCTGGCGGAACCCCTGATGAAGGATGGCGGCACGCTCTTCACAATGACCTATTATGGCAGCCAGATGGTGGTCAAAAACTATAACGTGATGGGTGTTGCGAAAGCAGCCCTTGAGGCCGCGGTCCGCTACATCGCGGCCGAACTCGGCCCCAAGGGCATCCGGGTGCATGCGATTTCACCAGGGCCGCTGGCGACGCGTGCAGCTTCAGGAATTCCCGAATTCGACGAGTTGATGGACAAGGCGCAAACCACCGCACCCACACGGAGTCTCGTGAGCATCGACGACGTCGGCGCGGCGACGGCGTTCTTGGCGCTCGACGGCGCGAAGCTGATCACGGGCGGCGTCATGTATATCGACGGCGGATATCACATCATCGATTGAGACGTGGAATCATGGCGTAATCATATCCGGCGCCGTGATTGCCGGTTCTGGTAGGGTCGCTCATTACCGGAGACGTGTTGATGTTGCGTCAGTTTCTCATTGGCGCAGCCGCAAGCGGTTGCAACATTGCGATCCATGCTCTGGTGATGGTGGTCGTCATAAGGGTGGCGCGCCGCGCGGATGAACTGGCAACGGCATTTCAAACGCTTCGATTGATCGCGATCATGATTGCCGCGGTGACGGTCCTGATGATCGCGCACCTTGCCGAGGTGCTGGTCTGGTCATTGACTTACGCGGCAGTCGGCGTGGCTCCCGAAGGTACGGACCTCATGTACTTCGCTTTTGTAAACTACACGACCCTCGGCTACGGCGACGTAACCCCGGTCAAGCGTTGGCATCTGCTCGGACCGATGACCGCGATGAATGGTGTCCTGTTGTTCGGCTGGTCGACGGCCGTGATATTTGAGGTATTGCGAACGACGTTGGTGGCGGGCGGCGAAGAGAGAGATCGAAAGAAGCGTGGATGGCCCAAGTAGTGTTGAGGTGCGCCACCCACATGAAGGCCGGAGCCCTTGGCGTCTTCATGCCGCACGCCGCGCAAATCCGGCTTCGCTCAAGATAGCCACGGAGGTGAATGAGCGCGGCCTTGATCTGTATCAATCCGGCAGTGGCGGCCGTGGTCAGCATTCAGGTCGCGCTCCGTATGGGCCTTGAGCGGGCTGTATCGAAGTGCCGAAGGTTCGGGATCATCTGGAGGCTCTGACACAGGGAGAACAAAATGAAACTCTCGATCACATTATCAGCCTTGCTGGTTGCCGGCTTCATGACCGCAACGACAGAGCCGGCCAGCGCTGTCGTATACTGCCAGTATGTCGACTATCCCGCAGGTTGCGTTGTAAGACCAGGCGTCGTGCTGCGCCCGCGCCCGGTTGCGCGAGCTGCGGCACGAGAGGCGGTACGGCCTGGAACGCCGATGAACCGTGGAGGTCCGGTGAATCGCGCCGGCCGGCGCTGATAGGGCTTTTCTTGCCGCAATAGCACCTCGCTGATGTCGCGGATCGCCCGAGGTGAAGCGGACCTTGCCAAGACACGAGCGTACCCGAGTTCGACCTCGAAGCGGGTGCGGCGTCGCGGTGGAGCAGCGCATGCCACTGGCGCGATATTTTCTTTATGTCGGCGGAGTGTTGCTCGCTCTGGTGTTGATTCTGGACGCATACCTAACCGAGCTGCCGGTCATGGAGAGTTCGCAGGCCAATTCGCCCGTTATCCGCATTCATTCCGATCGGAAATGGCCGGAGCGCATCGTTTTCGATACCACCCTGCCGACGATCGTTCCCGCGCAGACTGCGATCGCGGAAGGCCGCGTCGCCAGTCCTGCGACGGTCACCGACGTCGCTGTAAAGGAGAGGGCACGCGAGGCGTTTGCTTTGATGCAACCATCCGATGCGAAGCGGCCGGAACCGTCCGACCCAGGAAGGCGAGAGCTGAAACAGAAACGGCAGCGCAAAATCGTGAAGCGGCACGTGATGCCGCGTTCGGTCCTCGTCGCGCGGCAGCCGCAGTTTGGATGGTTTGGTAACAATATCTGGTGATGACACCCGCAATCTCGTTGCGGGCTCGCGGCCTATGGCCAAGGTTCAAGTTTCTCGCGAAGATCTCTGCACAGAAAAAAGCCCCGGTGAGGTGCCGGGGCTAACGCTCTGCTTGCTGGAGAAAAGCGGTTGATCAGTAGCGGGCCGCCACTGGCGGCGCCCCGTAACCGCCGAAGCGGTAGTTGATGCGCGCGGTGACCATATCCACGTCCTGGCTGATCCGGCTGTTGAGCACAGCGGCAAAAGGTGCGACAACCGTGAACGAATTATTGGCATCGCCCATGAACAGGTGGTCGTATTCAACGCCGAACGACCAGTTCGGTGCAAAGCCGTACTCAAATCCGACACCCACGACACCGCCCCAGCGGGTCGAACTTGCCGAGGCCAGTTCAGCGTCGAAGTTAAGGTTGTCGAGGATGCTAAAGCGGTTGCTTGTCACCGCCGCGCCGCCCTTTACGTACAGCAGCGCTGCATTCCAGGCATAGCCGATCTGGCCGGTAAAGAGGCCAATGCCATCTGTTTTGATGCGAGTGGAGAGCGTAGGATCGAACAGGCTGACGCGCGTGTGGCTGAGATCTGCCCAATCGCCCTGGGCTTCCAGACCAAACACCCACTGATTGGCTTGCCAGCGATAACCGATCTGGCCGCCGGCGAGGCCTCCGGACCGCTCGTGGCAGCCCTCTGCGAAGGTGCCAACCACCGTGTTAACGAAATCCCAACAGTTGCGGCTCTGGCCCCATCCGCCGTTCGCGCCGATGTAGAAGCCGCTCCAGTTGTAGATCACCGGAAGCGGAGCGGGTGGCGGTGCCTTGACGGCCATGTCTGCGGCGGATGCGGGTGCGGCCATGCCGACCAATCCTACGAGACCAGCGGTAGCCAGCAGAGATGCGGTCTCTATTGCTTTGTTGATTATCGTGCATATGGAGGGAGCCGCGGCTTGTGCACAGTGAGTTCTGCGCGCCCTTGAAACCTGCACTTATTCGATCTTCCCTGTCTTCGGGCGGTACTTTCCGCGCCATTGCCTGGTTGTTCCTGCCCTTCTTGAAGCCATGACGGAATGCGTCCCGATGGGATCGCGCGTCTCGGCAAATGAGGAATGATTGTTCCGGCAGTCACGACCAATCCCTCGTCGAATTTGGCACGCGCAAAGTTCTTGGCTTCCATTTCGGTTTCAAACGCTTGGGTCGACCGAGAGCGCCGGCTTCGGGCCGCTGTGCCTCTCCACGGGATTTCGAAGGTCACATACTTTCGAAGGTCACATACCAAGTGTGCTTCTTCATCCGATGATTCCGGCGGATCTGCACCCGGGCATTTCCAGCATCACGTTCAGCGGTAGTGTAATGCGATTAGCTCGGCGACGCACGCGGGACGTTGGCCGCCTTCGATTTCGATCACCATGTGATAGTTGACTCTCAAGCCGTCGGGCGGGACGTCCTCTACTTCTGCGATGCTGGTACGGCCTCTGATCCGTGAGCCGGCCGGGACGGGGGAGAGGTAGCGGATCCGGTCCGCGCCGTAATTCAATGTGTTGCGCAATCCCTTGAGGCCCATCGCGGAACGAATGAACATCGGCGCAAGGCTGAGCGACAGGAGGCCGTGAGCGATGGTCCTGCCGCCCGGCATCTCCTTTTTGGCCCGCTCCTGATCGACGTGGATCCATTGCTCGTCGCAGGTCGCCTGCGCAAAGAGGTTAATGCGTTCCTGTGTTATTTCGATCCATTCGCTGGCTCCGATCTCGGTGCCGACCGCCTTGAACTCGCTGAAGTCGCTGAAGATGCGCATCGCTGGTCCTCGTGCCTAGGCTTGTCGGATCAGATTTTCATTTCCGGAACGTTGGCTGGGATGAACAAGTCCGCTTCCGTTACCGCCATGACCTCGGCGACGGTGACGCCCGGCGCGGTCTCCTGAAGCGTTATCCTTCCGCCGGTGAAGCCGATCACCGCCATGTCGGTGACAACCAGGTCGACCGGCCGGGAAGAGGTGAGCGGCAGGGCGCATTTTTGGACGATTTTCGATTTCCCTTTGGCGGCGTGCAGCATGGCGACGATGACGCGCTTTGCTCCGGACACCAGGTCCATCGCGCCACCCATCCCCGGCACCATCTTGCCGGGGATCATCCAGTTCGCGAGGTGTCCTTCGGCGTCGACCTGAAGGCCGCCGAGGACCGTTATGTCAACGTGACCACCGCGGATCAATCCGAACGACATAGCGCTGTCGAAGACGCATGCGCCGGGCAGGGCGCTGATCGGCCGTCCGCCGGCATCGGTGAGCAGGGGGTGGGCCATGCCTTGCTCCGGCATTGGTCCCGTGCCGATCAATCCGTTCTCCGATTGAAAAAATACCTTGAGATCGGACGGAACGAAGTTCGCGACCAGCGTCGGAATTCCGATGCCGAGATTGACGAGGTTACCTGCGCGAAGTTCGCGTGCCACCCGTCGGGCGATGATCGATTGAGCGTCCATGGGGTCACCCGTTGGCGATGAGGTAGTCGACGAGCGGTGCCGGCGTTACGACGTGGTCGGGCGCAATGACCCCGACGGGGACAATGTGCTCCGCGGTAACGATGACGGTATCGGCCGCCATTGCCATGACGGGGTTGAAGTTGCGTGCGGTCAAGGCGTAGGCGAGGTTGCCAAGGTAATCCGCCAGGAATGCATGGATCAGCGCGAAATCCGAACGAAGCGCCCTTTCAAGCAGGAAGTTCTTGCCGTCGACGTCGATCTGACGTTTGCCTTCCTCGACTATGGTGCCGATGCCCGTCGGCGTCAGCACGCCTCCCAGGCCGCAGCCGCCAGCCCGAATGCGCTCGACGAAGGTGCCCTGCGGCACCAGGTTGACCGCGACTTGGTTGGCCATCATCTGTTTTTGTACGTTCGGATTGAGTCCGACGTGGCTTGTGGTCAGCGTCGAAACCAGCGCCGCGTCGAACAGTTTCCCGACGCCTTTGCCGGGAACCGCGGCGTCATTGCTGATGATGGAGAGCTCGGACTTCCTTTGCCTGACCAATTCGTCCAGCAGCCGCTCCGGCGTTCCCACCCCCATGAACCCGCCGATCATGATGGTCGCGCCATTGGGGATCATCGCGACGGCTTCTTCCACGGAGACGGATTTCATCGGAGGCTCGAAATCGCTTGCGCTTGCAGGCGCGTGACCGAGGGTGAGGCGGACCCGCCATGAAGCTTTGATCTGTATCAAGGGGCAGGCGGTACCGGAGGCAAAGTCACTCGGCTCAACGAAAAGATTGCAACGCTGCGCCAAGAGATGCAGTGCCTGAACGCCTTGGACCAACGCCGCTCGGCGCGTCGACGACCGCCGGCCCGAAAGTGGGAGCCTGATGGAGAGGGGGCGAAGTCTAGCTCGGCTGGCGAGAGTGGGGCGAGCGCGATGTCACCGTCGTCTTCATCCACGGCAATCCAGGCAGCAAAGACTGGATCGAACTCGCCGCCCCGCTGTTTCCCAGCGGTGTCCGTGTGATCGGCATCGACTGGCGCGGCTGTGGCGAAAGCTATAGGCCGCCACCAGCGGCCGATTTTTCCAACTATTCCATGCGCCAGCATGCGCTCGACATGCTGGCCGCACTCGACGAGCTGCAGATTCCCTTCTGTCACCTCGCCACCCACTCCACCGGCGGCAGCTGGAGCGGCGCATGGCGGAGATCTGGCATCCGCATCTGGTGTTGTGGGGCGACAAGGATGGATGGATTGCTCCTGCCGATCTCAGGACCATGGCAGCAGCGATGCCGGATTGCCGGCTAAGCACGGTGCCGGGCATTGGGCATTCGATGAATCTTGAATCGCCGTCTCTCTACGCCGGATATTTTGGCGCATGGTTCGGCGGCTTGTCCGGAAGTGAAGTGGCGATCTAGCTTCGCCCTAAAGGTCCAGCTCCGCCAATCGTACCCGGTCCAGCAGCACGATTTGCCGCTGAGTCTGGCCGAGGAAGCCGAGGATGCCCATGCCATGAAGATGTGACAGCGCCCGGGAGACCGTTTCGAGCGTCAGGCCGAGATAGTCGGCGATATCGCGGCGAGACATCGGAAGGGCCATCACGCCGGCGGCCGTCAGGCGGCGGTCCATCTCGAGCAGGAATGCGGCGACGCGCTCAAGGGACGTCTTGCGCCCCAGGAGCAACATATGGTCCTCGGCATGCCGAAGGTTGCTCGTCGTCATATTCAGGAGATCGAGCGCCACCAGTGCGTCGCTCTGCGCTACGTGCTCCAGGCTGTGTCGTTTCATCAGCCGTACTGTCGTATCGACTATCGCTTCCGCGGTAAACCGGTGGGTTGCACCGTTCTCCAGCCCAAAAATGTCGCCAGCCAGATGGAAGGCGCCAATCTGGCGGCGGCCGTCAGAGAGCAGCTTATGGGTGCGAACCGCACCGTCAACGACTTGGTAGACATAGTCGGCAGATTCCGCCTCCCCAAAGATCTCCGTCCCCTTGTTGTATTTGAATTCGCTGAGAATTACCCTTGCCCGCGAAAGCTCACCGAGTTGTCCTAAGGCCTTTGGCTTATTGCCGGGATGAGCGTTGCTGTTGACAAACATAGTCTCCCCCTGTTTGAGACGAATTGTTTGCATACTTGGGGGCTCGCCCTGCCAAAGGTCTTAAGAATGCATGGCTGGCGGCTCCCGGGGTTGTGTTAAACTAAGACGTGCAGGGAAGGCTATTGTCTCAAGGGTCATTGTCCTGTGGGACAATGACCCAGGCCCAGGCCAAGGCCAAGGTGTGGTAGCGCGGCAAGAAATTTTTGAAGACATGGCCGATGTCAGCGAGCCTAACTTGGGTTTTGATGCAATGATCGCGTGGGTCAGTGCGTTGTTGATTGGCGTAGCTGTCGGCCTCACCTCTCTCCCGGTGACGGCGCAAGAGGGGCGGTCGCGATCGATACTTGTTCTGGACCAATCCCAATCCACGGGGCCGTTCTTCGTTCAGATATTCTCTGGGCTCCGCGCTAGAATCGACGCCGATGCCAGCGCTCAGACCACGCTTTTCTCCGAAAGTCTCGATCTCAGCCGTTTTGATGGCGATGCCTATGACGAAAGTCTGCGCCGTCATTTCAGCGAGAAATATCGGGACAAGAATATCGGCGTTATTGTCACGATGGGCTGCGGGACCCTGGAGTTTGTGCAGCGCTGGAGGAATGAATTATGGCCGGGAATTCCTGTCGTGTTTGGGATGGTCGATGAGGTCGACTACGCCCGGCTGAAATTGCCGCCCGATATGACGGGCAGCATTCTCAAGACTCGACTTGCCGATTCAATCGGCATCGCGCGAGCGGTGGTGCCCGATCTGGAAACCGTCGTCTTCGTTGGCGATCATTGGGACCGCCAGAACATATTCGGGAGCTGGGGCTCTGAGATACCGAAGGCTACCGCAGGACTGAACGTCATTGATCTCGTGGGCGCGACGATGGCGGAAGTGCGGAAGAAAGTCGAAGCTCTCCCCGAGCGCAGCGCCATCATCTATTCCGCAATTTATTCCGATGGCGAGGGCACCTACTTTTCGCCTGCCAAAGGGTTTGAACTGGTTGCGGAGAAGGCAGATCGACCAACTATTGTTGCGGCGGAACCGCTTGTTGCGCTGGGTAGCATCGGCGGCCCCGTGATCATTCCTCGTCTGATCGGCGCTGATGCAGCAAACCTGGCGTTACGGATCTTGCACGGAGATCCGGCGTCGAGTATTCCCGTGACGATGTCCCATGCCGTGAAGCCAGTCTTCAATTGGCTGCAGATCCAGCGATGGGGGATCAGCGGGTCCGACCTGCCTCCTGGAAGTGAAGTTCGTTTTCGCGAACCAGGTCTGTGGGAGAAGTACCGCTGGCAGACCCTCTCTGTTGCGGCCGTGCTGTTGATACAGGCCGGGCTGATTGCGATTCTGCTGCACGAACGGCACAGGCGAACCAACGCCGAACGCAAATCCCGGAACCGCTTGGCCGAGCTGGCCCATGCAGATCGTCAGGCGACGGCCGGGGAACTGACTTCCACGATCGCGCACGAGCTGAATCAGCCGCTCGGGACGATTCTGACCAATGCCGAGACGGCAGAAATAATATTGAGTTCTCCGGCACCGAACTTGAGCGAGGTCAAGGAAATCCTTGCCGACATCAAGCGAGACGATATTCGCGCCAGCGAGGTCATCCATCGCACACGCGGCTTTCTGAGAAGGGCACCGTTTGAGGACAAGGCCATCGACCTCAACGATACCCTACGCAAGGTGTTCGATTTCCTGTCGGTTCAGGCGTCGGCGCGAAACGTTGCACTGTATGTGGAGCCGTCGAAGGAGCCGCTTCAGGTGAGGGGTGATCAGGTTCAGCTTCAGCAGGTTATCATGAACCTGGTCGTGAACAGCATGGATGCAATGGCAGCGATACCAAACGGGCGGACCGTGATTGGGCGAGCCGAGATGAATGGCGGATCGTCCGCAGTTGTTTCGATTTTGGACTCCGGTCCCGGAATTCCCGCCGAAAAGTTGAATGAAGTCTTTGATCCATTCTTCACCACCAAGAAGCAAGGAATGGGAATTGGCCTGTCGATCTCGCGCACCATCGTACAGGCGCATAGGGGACGTATCTGGGCGGAAAATCAAAGAGAAGGTGGAGCGGTGTTTCGCTTGTCTCTGCCGCTAGCTTTATCGTAGGGGGATCAGTTGCCGGGGCTTGTTCATATTGTTGATGACGACGCATCCTTTCGGACGGCTATCGAACGGCGTTTGAAGAAGGCCGGTTACGAGGTCGCGACTTATCCGTCGGCCCAGCATTTGCTCGATTGCTTGCCGAACGAAAGTGAGTTGGGTTGCATTCTGCTCGACGTGCGGATCCCAGGATTGAGCGGACCGGAGTTGCAGGCACGCCTCAGCGAGCTCGGTTCGGCTTTGCCGATCGTGTTTCTCACGGGCTATGCGGAGGTCCAGACCACGGTGCGCGCTATCAAGGCAGGCGCGGAAGATGTTCTCACCAAGCCGGTATCGTCAGAGGAGCTTCTTGGTGCAATTGAACGGGCCCTGGCTCGCCACGAGGTAACGCGTAGCCAGAGAAACGAACTGGACGTCGTGCGCGCTCATATCGCGAAGTTGACGCCGCGCGAGCGCGAAGTTTTCGAACTCGTCATTCGCGGCAACACCAACAAGCAGGTTGCCAACGTATTGGGCGCGACCGAGCGCACGATCAAGGCCCATCGCCACCGGGTGATGGAGAAGATGCACGTACAGTCCCTCGCCGAATTGGTCTCTCTTGCCGAGCGAGCCGGAATTTTGAGAGATTTGTCGGGTGCCGGACAAACGAACTGAAAAGTCGTCAACAGGATTTGAGTTCGCATTGTCCCATGGGACAATAGAAAATGCGGGACCCGGAGCGTACCAAAACAGTGTGGTGAGTCGGAGAGCCACGACCTGATCGGCTTCGGCGGATGCTGACGGGTTCCAGATCGTCTCTTGGAAAGACGTTCAAGGCGCGCGATGGACAGGATTACTATCTTGCGCAAGCGGAATGTCGTCTTTGTCGTCGATGATGACCTTGGGACGCTCAAGGGGCTAAAGCGGCTGCTACGCCAACACGGTTACGACAGCGTCGTGTTTTCGTCCGCCGAGGAGTTCCAGAATCACGACGATTTCAGATCGGCATGTTGCGTGGTTCTCGACATCGACCTGAACAACAGATCGGGAATCGAACTGCGGTATCGTCTCAAGGCGGCGGGCATTTCCCTGCCAGTTATTTACATCACCGCCAATGACCGTTCCGATGTTCGCATGGCCGCAATCAAATCCGGCTGCATTGCCTATCTTACAAAACCATTCCGTGCGAAGTCCCTGATCGAGCCGATCGAAAAAGGCTGCCTCCGAGGCAGCGTAGACTGCTGACCGTCGCGGAGGCTGCGCGTCATTCATCGATATTTTGCTCGAACGTTTGCGTCGGAGCTCCCTGCCGAACCGCGGCGAACTGATTGACCGGCAAGGCCGTGGTCACCGCCAGGACGCTGGAGTCCACGACCTCGAGCTGAAGTTTCTGGCCTGTCTCCATTTCCTTGATCAACTTGGGATCCGCCAGATCGGCTGCGATGCAGGCGTTGGTAAGGCACCAGACGTAGGGAATCCGGTAGGCCGTGCCCTGGTCGATCGTGATCTTTACCCCGGCCTGCAGATAGAGGCCGACGGGAAGGAACATTTGCAGCCGCGCGGCCTTGTCGCCCTCGCGTTCGATCAGATCGATGCGGACCGCGGACTGGCCCGTCTCGAACGTACCGCTGATCGATGTCCGGCACACCAGGTTCGTTCCGGGAGTCCTGAAGCAAACCTTGCGCCAATCCGAATACTTGATGTCACGCGCCGCGCGCTGGCCGCGCAACGCGAATTCCTGGCCGGCCGGCTTCTCGCTTGCCGGGCTGTCTTCCGGCTTCGCAGCCTGTTGGGCGGATGCAGTCCCAATGCCGAAATCCAACAGCATCAGCATCGCCAGTGCTGTCATCAGGCTGGAGTGGCCTAAGCATTGACGGGACCGCTTCCTTTTCATTGCTCGCCTCCATCGTTCTGCCGGCGTCAGCCTCATCTGTGCTTGTCCAGGAACGCGCCGACCAGCGGGGTCCACAACGGAAGGCTGTCGGGCGAACTGACCAGAAAATGTCCGTCACTGCCGAACGGCGGAAGCAGGTGATATTCGGCGTTGCCGCCGCCTTTGGTATAGGCCTCGTGCATTCGCCTGGATAATTCCGGGCCGAAGAAGGTATCGTTCTCGATGTAGATCCACAGCATAGGGGTGCGCGCCGCGCTTCCGAACTCCCCGGTTGCCGCAACCAGTCTATCGGGCGCGCAATTGTTGTTGGGCTTGCCGCCGACGCGCCCGCCGCGGCCTGCTGCGAATGCTACGATCGCGCGTACCCCCGGGAGGTTCTCGCTTGACAGCGCAATGGCGGCCCAGCCGCCGGCCGATTGGCCGACGACAATGACATTGTCCGGCACGATCAGCCTTTGATCGGTCATGTATTCGATGATCCATTTGTCGATAAGGGCCACCGCACGTCCGGCATCGCGGAAGTTCGGATTGTCGCAACTGCCGACCTTTGAAAAGAACAGGGAGTACAAGCCGCGTTCCGGGTCATCGAGTGCGGCTGCGCCATATCCGGTGCCGGAGGGCGCAACGACCATGTAGCCTCTCCGTGCGAACCACATCGCCGCGTCCCTGAATTCCACCAACGGAAAGAAGCTGCGTTCTCTCTGGTTCATCGAAACACCGTGGTTCATGACGACGAGGGGGAATGGCCCATCTCCGACGGGCCGAACCACGTAAGCAATTGTGGGCAGCGTGACAGGGATCGCCCAGACTTCCTCCTGAATGGCTCGATCTGCGGTCCGGTCGTCCGCGAACGCTGCAGCGGTCAGCATCAGGATAGCCGCTGTGTACACGATGAGAACACGCAGCAGATGTCGGAGCATGCCGTGCATCCTGTGTTTTGCCGACGCTGGCGGTGACCGTCGGATAGCGAAAGCCTTTCCTGACGGAAGCTGGCGACATTGATCTGGATCAACGGAGTACGCCAGTAGCGGCCTCATCTGGCACAGGCGCGTCTCACGATGACGGAGCCTAAGGACCGTCAGGAGCACTAGCCAAGTTGGCAATGTCAGCTCCGGGCCGCGGTGTGGCCCGGGACTCAAACCCTCCAGGAGTGAATGATGATGTATCGCAGGCGATCGATCGTGCTAGCCCTGTTTGGAATGCTGACCTCTGCAGCCGTTGCGACATCGGCACTAGCGGAAGCGGGGCGGGTGAGCGTTCTGTTCACCAAAGGTGGGTTTATCGTGGGCGTTGGAGGTGGTGAGGGTGTGCTGACCTTCCGAGGCAAAAACTATCCGTTCACAGTTTCAGGGGCCAGCATCGGTTTCACTGTTGGCGCATCGACCACCAAGCTGGTCGGCAGGGCATTGAACCTGAGGAGTCCTGGAGACATTGCCGGGCCATATGCCGTGGTCGGCGCCGGTGGCGCACTTGCGGCCGGAGCCGGCGGCGTGCAGTTGCAGAATGCCAAGGGCGTCATCCTGCAGCTCAGCGGTCCAAGGGTTGGCGTGGAATTGTCGGCCGCCATGGGCGGGGTTACCATCGCTATGAAATGATTTCGCCGTCGGGGGGCGTGCGTCGAGCGGCCTCCCGGCCGCGGTTCGGCGTGATGCGTTCGACGATTGAGCTGGAACTCGATCCTGGTATTGCTCGCCTAGTATTGCTCGGCGACGAGTTTGACGAGTTTCATGCCGCGCAAGCTCGCTTGATCGTTATAGCGGTCCTTGTCGGAACGCTTCGGCAGCATGATCTTGTCACGATTCACTCGCTTGTACGGAATGGCCGTTAACAGATGCGCGATGCAGTTCAGCCGCGCGCGCCGTTTGTCATCGGAGCGGATGATCAGCCATGGCGCATGTTTTGAGTTCGTCTTCTTGAGCATCAAGTCGCGTGCGCGCGAGTATGCATACCATTGGCGATAGGATTCGATGTCCATAGGGCTCAATTTCCATTGCCGGAGCGGATCATCGAGCCTGGCCCTGAAGCGCCGCTCTTGCTCATCCATACCCACTTCAAGCCAGATCTTGATCAGGATGATGCCGCCTTCCACCACATATTGCTCGATTTGCGGGCAGAGAGACAGGAAGCGGTCGTGCTCGTCTTCCGTGCAGAAGCCCATGACATATTCGACGCCGGCGCGGTTGTACCAGCTGCGGTCGAAGATGACGATTTCGCCGGCGGAAGGAAAATGCTGCATGTAGCGCTGCATGAACATCTGCGTCTTCTCGCGGTCCGAAGGCGCCGGGAGCGCGACGACGCGGAACACGCGCGGGCTGACTTTCTCGGTGATCGCCTTGATCGTGCCGCCCTTGCCGGCGGCATCCCTGCCTTCGAACAGGATGATGACCCTGAGTTTCTTTTCCTTCACCCATTCCTGCAAATGGCATAACTGAACCTGAAGCTTCCGCAGCTCCTTCTCGTAATCCTTCCGCTTCAATTTCGACGAAACCGCCTGGTCGTCAGACATGGCATGACTCGTTTCGTGCAGCAAGAAAGGTAATCACCCACCCCAGGCGATCACAATGCTGATGTCACCCGGCACACCTCCCGGAAAATCGATGATCTGGTATCGAATACGGTAGCCACGCGGCTTCAGGTAGTCGAACCAGAGCTGATAGATTTCCTGCGCTATCCCCGTAAGCGTCTTTTCCCAGCCCGGCTCCTGCTGATTGATGGCGCGGCCATTGTCGGTGCACAGCGTGTTGGGGAATCGGTAGACCTGAACTTCGCTGAGTCCATTTCGTACTGCGCGCTGGATGACGGTTGACGCAAGCTTTACCTTCTCGTCTTCGGACAAGCCGGACGGTTTGCTCAGCTTTTCGATCAGCTTGCGCTTTTCAGCTTCGGCCGCGGCCGTTCGGCGGGCATATTGTTCGGCCCGTTCAGCCTCCTGGAGGGCGGCTTGCTTCTGGATTTCCCTTGCCGTGGGCAGCAGATCGTCGATTTTCTCGGGCATGGCTGATCCTTCCTCAAATGACCGTCGCGCCTGAACCGATAGCTAGCGTCAGCGCCGAGGGCGCTCCTTTGATCCAAATCAAGCGTTTGCGACGCGCGCCGATTTCAATTTGCGGCAGCGCCCGGCTGAGCTGAGGGGGGATGGCATGAACCGGTTACTTCCGTTCGCAGTCGCCGCTGCAATGGTTGCGGGGCTGCATGGTCCGAGGCAGGCAGGCGCCGTCGATCTCTCCGGGGCGTGGGCAACCAGCGCGGACGAATGCCGTAACGTGTTCGTCAGGAAGGGACGCGCGAAGCAGATTGAGTTCACCGCACTGTCAGATCAGCACGGCGGCGGGTTCATTGTTGAAGCCGATCGTCTCAGGGGCAAATTTGCCCGCTGCAAGATCAAGACCAGGAAAGAGGATGGCGACACCGTAAACATCATCGCGGGCTGTGCGACCGACATCATGCTCTCGAACGTCCAGTTCAGCCTCAAGATGCTCGAGCCGAACAAAATTTCGCGGATGTTTCCGGGCATCGGGGATATGGCGATCAGTTATCACCGTTGTCCGATCTGAGCATTGGTGGCCGTTGATGAGCAGGCCGAGCACCGAGGCGGGTTGATTCATATCAAAGGTCCGGCGCGGCTGCCGATCAGTATTGGCGGAGTTGGGACGACGGGCGCCGGGTTCCGGCACCTATTTTGTCCTGAGACGTGGAGGAACATTTGAGCGATCAGCTTCATCCGCTAGCTCCACACCATTTGCCCGCCTTCATCACAGCGCCCGGGGAAACGGACGTCTGGATGGTCGTGATGGGTGTCTTCCTGATTGTCGCAGTGCTGTCGGTTGGCAACTTCTATCTGCAACTGCACTCGTTGCCGGAGCGGATGGCTCACAAGTCGCAGAAACTTCAGTTCGAGATCGTCGCTGTGCTGGGGCTCCTGGCGCTGTTCACCCATGTGCACCTGTTCTGGATCGCAGCTCTGTTGCTTGCGATGATCGACCTTCCGGACTTCAGCACGCCATTGCGCAGCATCGCAGGTTCGGTCGAGAGGATCGCTGGTAATTCGTCAGACGATGTTATCGCTGGCGAGGCGGGCAACGCTCCACCTCTCGCGGGGGCGGAAGAGCCGAAGCCGCGCGCGCCGAAGAAGGAGGTGCACGGCCATGCTTGAGCTGATCCTCTGCTCCATGCTCACGATCCTGCCGGACTACCTGTACCGCCGCTTCGTGCAGGGCAAGCGTCTCGGCAAGGAGATTACCTTCTTTTCGGTCTGGTTCGAACTGAGATATGGCATCGTCTCTTGCCTGATGCTTACGATTTCGCTCATCACCTTGATTTTCTATTTCCACCCGTCAAGCAACACCGCGACCTTGTTCTTCAGGACGGTGCCGATCGTCCCCGAAACATCGGGGCGTGTCGCCGAGGTCCGTCTCGATCACAGCGCGCCCGTCGCCAAAGACGCGGTCATCTTCAGGTTGGATAGCTCCAAGCAAGAGGCGGCGCTGGAGACCGCCCGGCGGAAGATCGCCGAAGTCGATGCCGCGCTGGTCGCCGCACAAGTGGAAGTGCTGAAGACAGAAGGCCAGATACAGGAGGCGAAGAGCTCTGTGCAGCAGGCTCAGGATGAACTGCAAGTGAAGAGCGAGCTGCAACGACGCAACCCTGGGATCGTGCCGCAGCGCGACATCGAAAAGCTGCAGGTCCTGGTCGACGGACGCCAGGGATCGCTCGATGCGGCCAACGCCTCAAAACAATCCGCCGAGCTGCGCGTCTCGACCCTTTGCCTGCCGAGAAGGCGAGTGCGGAAGCCGCTTTGGCGCAAGCGCAGGTCGATTATGACAAGACGTTTATCCGGGCCGGTGTAGCGGGGCGTGTGGAACAGTTCGTCCTTCGCGTCGGCGATGTCGTCAATCCGCTGATGCGGCCCGCTGGAATCCTGATTCCGGAGGGAGCAGGGCAACGATCGCTGCAGGCCGGCTTCGGGCAGATCGAAGCCCAGGTCATGAGGGTCGGCATGGTGGCCGAGGCGGCGTGCATCTCCAAGCCATGGACCGTCATCCCGATGGTCGTCACTGGCGTTCAGGACTATATCGCGGCAGGTCAGTTTCGCGGCGGAGAGCAACTCATCGAAGCGCAGAATGTCCTAAGGCCGGGGACGATCCTGGTGTTTCTGGAGCCGCTCTACAAGGGTGGACTCGAGGGCGTGACCGCGGGAAGCAGTTGCATCGTCAACGCCTACACCAGCAATCACGACCTGATCTCGTCCGGCAAGCTCAGCGCGGCGAAGAGCTTCGGATTGCACGCGATCGATGCAGTCGGGCTTGTTCACGCCATGCTGCTTCGAATCCAGGCTCTGCTGCTGCCGATCAAGACACTGGTGCTGAGCGGCCACTGACAGATGCCGTGAACAGTGAGGCCGTATGGATTCGATCAGAATGCCGTCATGGCTTCGGATGGTCCTTGTCGCAGGCGCCGTCGTTCTGGTGACGGGAGCAGGTCTGTTCGGCTATCGCTGGTATTCACGGCCGACGACGCTGACCATCGCGGTCGGATCACTGGACGGTGAGGCCACGAAACTGATGTCGGCGCTGGCGAGCCGTCTCGCTGCAGCGAATGCGCCGGTACGCCTCAAGCTGGTGGAGACGACCAGTGCACTTGAGGCGGCCGACATGTTTTCGTCGAGCAAGACCGATCTCGCCGTCGTGCGAGGCGACGTCGGCGACCTGTCGCAGGCGCAGGCCATCATCATCCTCGCACACGCCGTGGTGTTGCTTGTTGCACCCCCGGGATCCTCGATCGCCGACATCGCCGGCTTGAAGCGTCTCTCCGTCGGTGTGGTCGGGGGCGAAATGAACCGGAAGGTCGTCAGCGCCCTGACCGAGGAGTACGATCTTGGCCGTGCCAATGTGGCGTTCCGCAACCTCGCGCCCGCGGAGACCCGGCGCGCGCTCGAAACCAGGGAGGTGCGCGCACTTCTGATCGTCGTCCCCCTGGCTGAGAAATATCTGGCAATGCTGCGTGGCCTCTTTCTGCAAAATCCGAAGACCGCGCCGGTCCTTATTCCTATCGATGCGGCCGGCGCCATTGCCGGGAAACAGCCCGCCTACGAAAGCTTCGACGTCCCGAAAGGAACGCTGCGGGGCTCGCCCCCGATTCCCAGTGACGATCTGACCACGCTCAGGGTTTCGTTCTATGTTGTTGCCAGCAAGCAGTTCGACAACGATGTGGCCGGCGCATTGGCGGAGGCGTTGATGAAGGCGCGCAGGGACCTGCTCGGCGAACTGCCAATGCTGGCGCAGATGACCGCGCCCAGCACCGACTCGGATGCGTATCTGCCAGTTCATCCGGGTGCTGCCGCCTTCTACAATGGCACGCAGGAGAGCTTTCTCGATCAATGGGGAAACGCCATCTTTCTGGCCCCGATGATATTCGGCGCCCTGGTCTCTGTGGCGGCGGCGGCGTGGAAATTTCTTCACGAAGGCGAACCCCGAAAGAATGAACAAGAACTGGATTCGCTCTATGCCCTCGGTCGCCGCATAAGAACGGCGGATGGCGAGTCGGAGCTGTCTGAAATCGAGCGTGAGATCGACAAGGTCCTTCAGCTGCAGCGCGTGAAGGCAGCGGCTGGGGACGAAAACGCGCTTGATGTCACCACCCTAAACGTGGCTGCGCACCGCCTTCAGAGTCTCGTCCATGATCGTCGGACGCTGCTCGCCGCGCGGCCCGACGGCAGGGCGATGGCTCAATCAAGCGCAGCCGCCCCCAATCGGCCCACGCCGTTCGCATCGAACCCGGACCTTTGATCCTGATCAAAGGTGCAGTGCCGTTTCGGTCGTTGGCTTGTCCCGATCGGCAATGGAGACACAACCATGTTGCGTTGCGGGAAGTTTCTGCTGGCGTTAGCGATCATGATCGCTGTTCCGGGCGTTGCGGCGGCGCAGGCAACCGATGGCAAACCGGCGGAGCCTGAGCAGACCTTGCTGAAGCCGCAGCAACTCGATGCGCTGGTCGCGCCGATCGCACTTTACCCCGATGAGTTACTCGCCAATGTGCTGGCGGCTTCGACCTACCCCCTGGAGGCCGTGCAGGCCGATCGCTGGGTGAAAGCCAAAAAGAATCTGAAAGGCGATGCGCTCAAGGCAGCGGTCGAAAAGCAGGCGTGGGACGACAGCGTCAAGGCGCTGGCCAGTACATCCGATGTTCTCGCGATGATGAGCGACAAGATCGACTGGACCAAGAATCTCGGCGATGCCGTGTTGGCGCAGCAGGCCGACGTGATGGACGCGATACAGCGGCTATGCGCAAAGGCACACGCGCGCAACAAGCTCGTCACCAACTCGAGAGCCACGAGAGATATCCGCAAGGTGCTCGGCCGGGATGCGCAGGACATCATGTTCTCCGGAAATGAAGTGGCGGATCGCGAAGCGCGGGAACGGTTCATAGGGGCTTACGACGCCAAGCACAATGTGACTATCGAAGGCGACAAGGCTTTTCTGGTCGTGGGAGCCGACGACTTCCCGCTCCCGATTCCGCTTACCCGCCAGAAGGCCGGCTGGAAATTCGATACGGCTGCTGGCAGGCTTGAAATCCTGTACCGGCGTATTGGACGCAACGAACTGGACGCGATTCAGACCTGCCGCGCTTATGTCGATGCGCAGAACGAGTATGCGGAAAAGGATCGCACCGGGGTCGGTCCCGGCGTTTATGCGCAGCGCATCGTCAGTTCGTCCGGCAAGAAAGACGGTCTTTACTGGCCCGCATCTGATGGCGATGCAAGTCCGCTCGGCGAATTCGTCGCACAGGCCTCGGCCGAAGGATACAAGGCCGGGGAAGGGCGCACGCCGTATCACGGCTATTATTATCGGATCCTGACGCAGCAAGGGCCGAACGCCCCCGGCGGCACGCTGAGTTACGTCGTCAAGGGCAAGATGATCGGGGGACATGCGCTTCTCGCCTATCCTGCGGAGTACGGCAATTCAGGCGTAATGACCTTCCTCGTGAATCATTCAGGCACGGTCTACCAGAAGGATTTGGATGACTACACAATGCGGCTTGTCAGTCGCATGATGTGGTTCGATCCCGACCAGACCTAGAAAAAGGTCGACGTGCCGGGTCGTTGACGAATTCAGGAGCGCGAGTGCGATGGGCAAATATGCAGCGGGGCTAGCGATGCTGGTTGATCGCCATTTTTCTCGGTGGACAAAGCGTACGTGTGAAGTACTGACACGTCCGGATGTTGCCTCTGGATTGTACTGCGGCTTGGGATAATTTACAGTTCGTTGTTGTGAAAGCTTTCAAGCGGCACTTCAGGACCAAAAAAACTGCTGGCATCCCCTTTCATTTGGAGCTCCAGGATGGTCGCCCAGCTCACAAAGCACGAACGGCAGCTTGCGCTGATCATTCTACTCGCGATTTCCTTATGTGGACTCGCGATGGGGGCTGCTGCCGGGCACGGCGATCCGCTAGGCGTTCATGGCGCCATCGTGCTGCTTGCCGGCATCGCCGGTACGTTCGGCGTCATTTCCGGCTACTACGCACCCGAGCCTGACGACAGCCGGCTCGACCACTATTTCGACGATCCCAGCCGAATGGGGATAATCCTCGCGATGGTGTGGGTCGTCGCGGGCCTTTTTGTCGGTGACTGGATTGCATGGCAGCTTGTTAATCCGAACCTGACATTCGACGCGGCCTGGTCGAGCTTCGGCCGCCTCCGTCCAGTGCATACCTCCGGCGTGATCTTCGGCTTCGGCGGCAATGCGCTGATCGCTACGTCCTTCTATGTGCTGCAACGAACCTCGCGTGCGCGCCTCCCGGACCAGTTGAGTCCGTGGTTCGTGCTGCTTGGCTACAACCTGTTCTGCGTCATCGCCGCAACCGGCTACCTGATGGGCGTTACGCAGTCGAAGGAGTATGCCGAGCCGGAATGGTATGCCGATATCTGGCTGGTAATTGTGTGGGTGACCTACTTCATCATCTATCTGCGCACACTGGCTCGCCGGAAGGAGCCGCATATCTACGTTTCGAACTGGTACTACATGGCCTTCATCCTGGTCGTGGCGATTCTCCACATCGTCAACAACCTCGCCGTCCCGGTTTCAATCGCTCAGGCCAAGAGCTATTCGGCATTTTCTGGTGTCCAGGATGCGATGACGCAGTGGTGGTACGGGCATAACGCGGTCGCGTTCTTCCTGACCGCCGGCTTCCTCGGCATGATGTACTACTACCTTCCGGTGCGTGCCGGCCGCCCGATCTTCTCCTATCGGCTGTCGATCATCAGCTTCTGGGGCATCACTTTCATGTACATGTGGGCGGGTTCGCATCACCTGCACTACACCGCGCTTCCGCATTGGGTCCAGACGCTCGGCATGACGTTTTCGGTCATGCTGCTGGTTCCTTCATGGGCATCGGCCGGCAACGCGCTGCTGACGCTGAATGGTGCCTGGCACAAGGTGCGCGACGATGCGACCCTGCGCTTCATGATGGTCGCTGCAGTATTTTACGGCATAGTCACCTTCGAAGGCTCGTTCATGGCCATTCGTTCCGTCAACTCGCTGTCGCACTATACCGACTGGACCGTCGGCCACGTGCACGTTGGCGCGCTCGGCTGGGTCGCAATGATTACTTTCGGCGCGATCTATGCATCGGTGCCGTGGCTTTGGAAGCGCGAGCGGATGTATTCGGGCCGGTTGGTGGAAGTGCACTTCTGGCTCTCACTTGCCGGAACGGTGATCTACGTTTTCGCGATGTGGAATTCCGGCATCATCCAGGGGCTGATGTGGCGGACCTACAATGAAAGCGGAACGCTTGCTTATTCCTTTGTCGACACCCTGGTTGCGATGCATCCCTACTATGTCGCGCGCGCTATCGGTGGCCTGCTGTTCCTGATCGGCGCATTGGTCGCATGCTACAATATCTGGATGACGATACGGATGGCCGATCAGCCGGCCGACGAACGGGTTGCCGATCATCCCGTTCCCGCGCTCGCAGGCGTTTCCGCGCCTCAACCGGCGGAGTGACCCGGCATGTTCAACCTGCATTACCGGCTTGAGCGCAAGACCATCGGCTTTCTGCTCGCCATCATCGGCGTTGCCGGCATCGGCGGTGCGGTGGAGATCATACCGTTGTTCACGATCCATCAGACCGTCGAAGACGCTCCGGGTATGCGCGTTTACACGCCGCTCGAGATCGCAGGCCGCAATATCTACATCCGGGAAGGCTGCTACGCTTGCCATTCGCAGATGATCCGGACGTTACGTGACGAAGTGGAACGCTACGGCCCTTATTCGCTCGCCGTTGAATCCAAATACGATCATCCCATGCTGTGGGGATCGAAGCGGACGGGGCCCGACCTCGCGCGCATGGGCAACAAGTATTCGGACGAATGGCACGTGCGGCATCTCAACAACCCCCGGGATGTCGTGCCGGAGTCAATCATGCCGCATTACTCTTGGCTCGGTCGCACTGAACTGCGCATTGACGACCTCGGCGGCCATCTGGCTGCGCTTCGCAAGGTTGGCGTGCCCTACACCGACGACATGATTGTCAACGCCAGGTCCGATGCCTACGGGCAGGCCGCGCCGGACACGCCTTACGCCGAAGACGTCACCAAGCGCTACGGCGCGGCGACGAACGTGCGTGCCTTCGACGGCAAGCCAGGCGTGCTGACTGAACTCGATGCCTTGGTCGCGTACCTGCAAATTCTCGGCAAGCTGACTGACGCTGCGCACAAGCCGGTCGCCGCGGCGGGAGGTTGATCATGGACAATGATTTTGTAGTCTGGTTCTCGAAGTCATTCGGTCTGTTCTATCTGATCGGGCTTTCGATCATCATCGTCGCCTACGCGTACTGGCCATCGAACAAGAAGCAGTTCGACGAGGCAGCGCAATCGATTCTCGGGCACGAGGACAAGCCGCACGGGGATCAGCCATGGCGGTAGGCGAACGCGACCCCTATACCGGCTATATGACTACCGGTCACGAATGGAACGGCATCAAGGAATTGAATTCGCCGGTACCCCGGCCGGTCTATTTCTTCCTGATTGTAACAGCCTTGTTCTCCGTCGTTTACTGGGTGCTGATGCCGGCATGGCCGCTCGGGGTGACCTATACGAAGGGCCTGCTCGGCATCGATCAGCGTACCACCGTCAGCGAAAGCCTGGCGCAGGCCGCACTGGAACGCAGCGGCTGGTCCAAACGCATTGAGGCTGAGAGCTTCAAGCAAATCCAGGCCGCCCCCCGTTTGATGGAAAACGTGCGGCAAACCGGTCGGACGTTGTTCGGTGACAACTGTGCACCATGTCATGGATCGAACGCACAGGGCGGCAAGGGCTTCCCGAACTTGACGACGGCGTCATGGCTTTGGGGCGGCGATCCCGAAAGCATCGCCGAAACGATCCGCGTCGGCATCAATTCGGCCCACCCGCAAAGCCGGACCTCGCAAATGATGGCATTCGGGCGCGATCAGATGCTCAAAAAGGGCGAGATCGACGACGTCGTGAGTTACGTGCGCAGCCTTTCCGACCCCGCTGTCGCCAAGGATGTGTCCGCGGCGAAAATCGAGGCCGGCAAGGCCGTTTTCGCCGCTAATTGCGTCACCTGCCATGGCGACGACGCCAAGGGCAAAACCGATCTCGGTGGACCGGACCTGACGGACCGATCCTGGATTTACGGTGGCGACCCTGAGTCGATCTACGAGACTGTGTGGCGCGGCCGGCAAGGCCACATGCCAAGTTGGGACGGAAGACTGTCTCCGCTCGACCGCAAAATTCTTGCGCTCTATCTGTTCGACCTTCGCCGGGGGGAACGATGAACGGGGCCAGCGCGGCGACGAGGCATGTCAGAACAAGGGCCGTTCTTTGGGTCGCGATCGGCGCCGGGCTGTTGCTGATGCTGATCGCCAATTCGCACCTCGTCTATGTGGCCGTCGTGTCGCAACCGGATTGTGTCGCGCATGTGCGCCATGGCGAGGGCTCTGCGAAGGATGGAAGGTTCAGCGCGGCACGATCGTCATGCACACCGCGATGAGATAGCAGGGAGACCAGTGATGACGCCGATACCGGCCGTTGTTCCACCTCTGCCGCGAGAGCGGACCTGGAAGCGAAACGTCGCTCCCGCGACCGCGCTGAACTGGCTCTCGGCCGGCTGGCGCGACTTCACGATCGATCCGGCAGCCAGCATCAGTTACGGGCTCCTGGTGTTTCTGGTCTCCGTCGTCACCGTCGTCGGCCTATTCGGGCTTCGCTGGGACTACATCTTGCTCCCGGCGTTTGCCGGTTTCATGGTCGTCGGTCCGATAATCGGAATCGGACTGTACGAAAAAAGCCGGCGCATCGCAGAAGGCAGATCGGTCAACCTGTGGCAGATGGTCTTCGTCAGGCCGGAGTCGGGCGGCCAGGTTCTATTCGCAGGCGTGCTGCTTTTTCTGCTGACGTTGTTGTGGATGCGCGCTGCTGTCATCCTGTATGCGCTGTTTTTTGGCCTGCGGCCGTTTCCCGGTCTTGACCGCATCATTCCCATGCTGTTCACGACAGAGGTCGGCTGGGCGATGTTGCTGATCGGCAGCGCCGTCGGGGGCGTGTTTGCGGCGTTTGCATTTGCCATCAGTGCCTTTTCCATCCCGATGCTACTAACGGAGCGCACGGACGCTTTGACCGCCATGGGCACCAGCATGGCGTTGGTCTGGCACAATCTGCCGGTCATGTTGACCTGGGCGACAATCATGCTGGTGCTGATTGTTATCGGCATCGCGACCGGACTGCTGGGCATGATCGTAATTTTCCCGGTGCTGGGACATGGAAGCTGGCACGCGTACCGGGCGATGCGACCTGGGTCCTAGCGCGAGGCATTTGGAGTTCTCTCCGATGGGTTGTTGCGGTTCGGGAGCGGAATTAACGGCGACGCTGCCAGCTGCGCTCGCAAGCAGCGAAGAGGTCCTGCTCGCGAGCCGCGTAGTCGCTGATGGCATTCGCCAGACCGACCTCGCTGTGCCGACGATTCATTGTGGCGCATGCGTCCGGACGATCGAGAAGGCGCTCGCCGGGCTTGTGGGCGTCGAAAGCGCGCGGGCCAACCTGTCGGCCAAACGCGTGACGGTCAGGTGGCAATCAAACGGCGGCCCGCCGCCGTTTGTCGAGACTTTGAAGCGGGCTGGCTTCGAGGCTCATCTGTTCGACGTTGAGTCCGACAAGGACGACGGCGCGCTTTCCGAACTGATACGGGCCCTTGCCGTCGCGGGCTTTGCCTCAAGCAATATCATGTTGCTTTCGGTGTCGATCTGGTCAGGCGCTGAAGCTGAAACCCGAGACCTCTTCCACTGGTTGTCCCTGATAATTGCGCTGCCTGCGCTGGCTTATTCCGGTCGGATATTTTTCCTGTCGGGTTGGCGAGCCCTCAGGCACGGACGGACCAACATGGACGTTCCGATCTCGCTAGGTGTGCTGCTCGCCTTCGGTATGAGCGTTTACGAGACGGTGCAACATGGCCCGCACGCCTATTTTGATGCCGCGATCTCGCTGCTGTTCTTTTTGCTGATCGGGCGCACGCTTGACTACATGATGCGAGAACGAGCCCGGCTGGCCGTCAGAAGTCTGGTCCAGCTCGCGGCACGAGGTGCTTTCGTGGTGCAGGCGGATGGCACGCAAGTTTATCTTCCTGTCGAGGAGATCGTGCCCGGCATGAGCGTTACGCTTGGCGCCGGTGAACGGGTGCCTGTTGATGCGGCCGTGAGCAAGGGTGATTCCGAGCTCGACATTTCGCTGGTCTCCGGCGAGAGCGTGCCGCTGCGTGCGACTGTGGGATCGACCGTGCGCGCGGGTACGCTGAATCTCACCGGTCCGCTAACGCTTGTCGTGACGGCGAAGGCCAGCAATTCATTCCTCGCTGAAATGATCCGGATGATGGAAGCGGCCGAGCAAGGTCGATTCGGCTATCGGCGTATCGCTGACCGCGCAGCAGCGCTCTACGCGCCAGTCGTGCATGTCGCGGCATTTCTTACGTTCATAGGCTGGATGGTCGCAACCGGCGATCTGCACAACGCCATCACCATCGCCATCGCTGTTCTCATCATCACGTGCCCTTGTGCGCTCGGACTTGCGGTGCCGATCGTGCAGGTGATAGCCGCGCAACGGCTGTTCAAGAATGGCATCATGGTCAAGGACGGTTCCTCGATTGAGCGCCTCGCAGAGATTGACGCGGTCATATTTGATAAGACGGGAACGCTGACGTCGGCCGCGCCGCGCCTGGTCTCGGCGGAACACATTGACAGCGCGTCTTTGAAACTCGCAGCCGCTCTTGCCTTGCATTCCCGGCATCCCTATTCACAGGCGCTCGTCGAAGCTGCCGCTGGCCTTGCGCCGTCGCCAGTCGTGTTCGACGATATTACCGAACAGGCGGGCTTCGGCTTGCAGGCGAAATCAGGCGCGGCAGTCTATCGGTTGGGGAAACCGTCGTGGGCGCTCGCCAGTCCGGAATCGATTGTCGGAACTGCGTCGGTTGCTCTGACACAGAATGGCCAGTGGATGACGGGTTTCTGCTTTGAAGACAAACTGCGGACGGACGCGGCTGTTACCGTCGCAAAGCTGCAGCAAAGCGGCCTTCGAGTGGAGATCGTTTCTGGCGACCGCAAGGGACCGGTCGGACTTGTTGCCGCCGCGCTTGGCGTTCCATATCGCAGCGGGGTGACGCCCAACGAAAAGGTTGCGCGCATCAATTCGCTCTCTGCCGCTGGTGAAAAGGTTCTCATGGTCGGAGACGGACTTAACGACACGCCGGCGCTCGGCGCTGCCCATGCGTCCATGGCGCCAGCCTCCGCTGCGGACGTCGGACGTTGCGCGGCGGACTTTGTGTTCCTGCGACAAAGCCTGCTCGCGGTACCTCTCGCGGTGTCCGTCGCGCGCGAGGCTAGACGTTTGATTCGGCAAAACCTGGCGCTCGCGATTGCCTACAACGTCGTGGCGGTGCCGATAGCAATCATGGGCTTTGCGACGCCACTGATTGCTGCCATCGCGATGTCGGGATCATCAGTTTTGGTTGTTGCCAACGCGTTTCGCTTGAAAGGCGGGGAGGGGATCGCGGCCAGCGCTGCCCCGGACACCATTTCGGCGGCAGCCATTCTGGAGGCTGCCGAATGAAAGATTACTTTTACCTGATACCGATCGCATTCGGGCTCGGCCTCACGGCTCTCGCAGCGTTCATGTGGTCGCTCAAGGCCGGGCAGTACGACGATCTTGACGGGGCTGCCGAACGCATTCTCCATGAAGAAACGGATGCTCCTATCCGGACCACCGAACCGGGCCGGTGATGCTGGCGGCTATGCACGACAAAACCAAATACCTGGCTTAACTGAACAAGGCTGTCGGAAAGCGTGGATGCCGCACCTGATCAGCTATTTGCGCCTGGTGGCGCCGACGAGGCGGGTGGGTCCACTTGAGACATTGTCCTTGATGACCGTTTTGGCACGAAACGGACGTTTCGACCGTGCTCGCGATGACCGCTATTGGAGGTACAGCGGATCTCGGCTTTCCATCGGCGAGGTTTGCATCAGGCCGTCCGTTTGAGCTAACCGATCAACCTGCCGCAGAAGCCAAGGACTGCGTCCAAGGGCCGCGAGCAAGCGACCGGTGGGCAGTTGTCGTATCTGGACGCCAAGGCCATAAGACGCCGCCTATGCGAGCTGGCCACCGACTGCTCTTGGGCCGGTCTAAGCGGATGGGGCGCTCCAGATGGCACAGTTGCCGAATGGAGGCAGGCTCAGCGGGGGCCAGTCGGTTCAATGGTCGCGATCTTCAAGCCGCAGCGCCGCCAATTTTGGTGGCCACGGTCACGTCTGCTGATCCCATCGAATGGCCCACGGAAATCCCTGTTATGTTGTGGCGATACCCTGTTCGCTCAAACTATTTCCCTGTTACTTGGAGTAGGGAATTGAGCCAAAAGTCGCTGCAGTGCAGCCTTTTTTGGCTATCCGTCCTGTCTCCGAGCCACCAAAATTTCCAGTTTCCCTGTAAAATTCCCAGTTAGCAGGGAATCTGCCCGGAGACAGGTTCGACTAGCACTGCGTCGCCAGCCACCCATTCGTGCGTTCGGCCAGGTACTCCCAGAACCGCGAGAATGGGCCGGAAATCCCCGCTTTTCGTACATTTGATTTCGTCTCTGGACTCCGGGTTTGCCGTACTTGAGACGGAAATCACCGAAAGTCTCCGCCCTTGTCCGCGAATACTCCCGTTTTGCGGAGACTATCGGCGGAGACTGGTTTGATCACGACTGCCGTGAGGCCGGCAGTGCAATTTGCGCACTGATAGGAATTCGAGCAAAAGCTTATCAGTCTGTGACTGATAGCTCTCTAACAACAGCTTACCAGTCGAGAACGGATTGCGACGCGACAGCCGGGTGGTGAAGCAGCCAAGCCCCCTTCGAATGGACGGCCGCCACGCCGAGTATTGCGAGGTCGCGCCAGCATCAACCGTTCCGGTATAGCTTACTCCGCGGTATATGGCCTAGACGACGGTGCGAGCGAGGTTTGCCGCTTCCTCAGCCTGTCCGCCGTGTTATGTGCATTGCTTTCGAGTGCGGACCCGCCCCTATCCTATGTTTCCCTGATGCATGCTCCGGCGTGCTCACCAATCATGAGCGACGCATAAGCGCGACATGGCTTCCCGCCGGCCTGTCCGGCGTCGACTGTCAGGGGCCTGACGGCGAAACAGCGGCGGGCCAAAGTTGCTAACCCGAGTGCGGGAGGCATTCTTCGATTCCCGCGAGAAGTATATCGAGGCTTTTCTCGAATTCGAGATCAACGTTTCCTGTCGTGTAGGCGGGCGTCATTCCCGATGTTTCGAACAAGACAAATCCGGCGACGAAGCAAGTCATCGCGCGATAGGCAATTACCGCCTGTTCCGAATTCAACCCTGAAGCAGCGAATGCGTCGGTCAGGGCCTGGCCCACCCTTTTGGCGGCGGCTGTACGAAGGGTGCGTTGCGCAACAAGCCTGAATCCGTTCGGATGACGATTGCCAACGATTCTGTAGGCCGTGATGAATTTTCGCGCCGCGGTCTTCCAACCATGATTGCGCCGGTGGTTCTTGTCCACGGTGTCGATGATTTCCTGCATGACGGCTTCAACCACGCCATCGAGCAGGTCGTCCCGATTTCTGAAATAGTGATAGATCGACATCGCCTCGACACCGAGCGCCTGGCCCAGTTGACGCATGCTCAGCGAGTCGATGCCGTTGGCGTCGATCATTTCCAGCGCGGCGCGCAGAATGACGTCGCGGCTCAGTGGCTTTCGCGCAGGTCGCGCCGAAGCCTTGCGGGCAACGCTCTTGCTTCTTGTAAGGACGGACATTTCTCTCGACGGTGGATTGCGCAAATCCGGCGCGACAATTGTTCCAATATATCGGCTCTCGTCAAGCCTTCGGCCGCGTTGCTGGCAGCGTTCGCCATCGACGACAGTCGGGGCTTGACATGTCACTTCGCTACCTTACACTGTAAGGTAACAAGAATGAAGACGGTCGGGGATGGAAGGCCATGCGTGGGGCGAAAGCTGTCTCGCACGAGGATGACCTTGTCCGGTCGGCCTCGCGGAGGGGCGAAACCGAAAACGAGAATGATGTGCAACCGGCTGACGCCGCCCGGTCCGCGTGGTTCGGCGCGGCTCGCAGCATTGGCTTTGGAATTCTCGGTTTCGCGATCCTGTTCGCGCTCTGGTACCTGATGTGGGCCTCGGGGCTTGTCAATCGCGATCTGGTGCCGCGCCCCGATGAGATCTTCCTTCGATTGATTCATAACTTTGCTGCGTCCGGTCTTGCATGGGACGTGCTCGCGAGCGTGCAGCGCGTGCTGAGCGGCATGGTCGTCGGCATGGCACTGGCCATTCCTGCCGGGTTTGCCCTTGCATGGTATCCGACGCTCGGCCGCATCTTTCAGCCGGTCATCAATTCGTTCCGCGCCATCCCGCCCATCGCGCTCAGCCCGCTCGTGATCGTTTATCTCGGGATCGGCGAGGTCGCGCGCGCCAGCATTCTGGTTTACGCCGCCTTCTTCACGTCGCTGATCGTCATCTACGAAGCCGTCTCCGCCATCGAGGAGATCTATATCCGCGCCGCGCGCGTGGTCGGCGCGACCGAGACCGAGATATTTCGCAAGATCGTGATTCCGCTGCTCATTCCCAACCTGTTCGTGGCGCTGCGGCTGACGCTGGGCGTGTGCTGGGGCACGCTAGTGGCCGCCGAGCTGCTTGCCGCGGAGCGGGGACTGGGCGCGGTCATCCAGAATGCGGGAAATTACTTTGTCATTCCCGATATCTACGTTGGTCTTGTCTGCATCGGCGCGATAGCGCTCGCCATGGACGCGATGATCCGCAAGGCAATGGCCGTCGTCGTCAACTGGCAAGAGCGGGTCGAGCGATGATGACCGCAGCGAACATCGCGCCGATCGAATTCCGGTCGGTCAGCAAATACTACGGCAGCGGCCTGCGTCGCCACGTCGTGTTCGACGATCTTTCCCTGACCATCGGCGAGAACGAATTCGTCGCGATCGTCGGCGGCAGCGGCTGCGGCAAGACCACATTGCTCAACATGGCGGCAGGCTTTACCCGCCCGAACCGCGGCACGGTTCTTGTTCGCGGTGAAGAGGTTCGGAACGCCGGCCGTGACCGCGGGGTGGTGTTTCAGCGGTCTTCCCCTGGTTGACGGTCCGCCAGAACATCGAATTTCCGTTGAACCTCAAGTGCTGCGACCTCGACAGGGCCGCCAAGGACAGGATCGTCGAGCACTATCTCGCGACCACAGGACTGAAGCGCTTCGAGAATGCGCTGCCCAAAGCGTTGTCGGGAGGCATGAAGCAGCGCGTCGCCATTGCGCGCGCTTATGCCGCCAATCCGCAGATTCTGCTCATGGACGAGCCGTTCGCGGCTCTCGACGCGCAAAGCCGCGGAACCATGCAGGAGGTCTTGCAGAAGATCACTGCGGAGGAAAGGAAGGCTGCCGTCTTTATCACCCATTCCGTGGAGGAAGCGATTTATCTCGCGGACCGCATCGTCGTCATGGCGCAGCGGCCCGCGATCTTCTCGGAAGTAATCACCGTACCGTTTGGAAAGAATCGCACCGCGGATATGCGGCTCGCGAACGAGTTCATCGACCTTCGGCGGCACATAGAAGGGCAACTCAAGCACTGAGCACCGCCGGTCAGGTTCAACACCAGGGAGGCTAAACATATGTTGCGAAAGCTGATGCATGCGTTGACGGCCACGATCATGCTGTCCTTCACCGCCATTTCCGCCCACGCCCAGTCGGGCAGTCAGCCTCTCAAGATCCGGATCGGTTACCTGTTGTCGGAAGTGGTGGCGCCGCCGCTCCTGGTCGCGCAGGACGAAGGACTGTTCAAGGCGCAGAACCTCGAAGTCGAGTTGCTCAAGTTCGACAACGGCACGCAGATGACCCAGGCCTTGGTCGGCGGCAGCCTTGATGGTGCGCTGGCAGGTGCCGCCGTGGTATCGAGCATCGCAGTGCGCGGTCTCGGGGTGCTCGTCACTCCGACCTATCTTGAATACGATACCAACCTGCTTTATGCGACCGGAGATTCCGGAATCAAGACGGTGAAGGACCTCAAGGGTAAGCAGGTCGCTTTTCCGTTCGGTACGACCGCGCACGTCCTTGTCGTGAACGCGCTCAAGAAGGCCGGGCTTGACATCAGCGACATCAAGCCCGTCAACACCGGGTATCAGGCAACGACCACAGCTTTGATTGCAGGCGCCATACCGGCAGCGGTGATCTCGGCCGGCTTCGTCGAAGCGGCCACGAAGAAGGGAGCGGTCCGCGTCACTTCGCTCAAGGACTTCTATCCTGAAACTGCCGTGCTCGGCGGCCTCGTCATCTCCAATGATTTCTTCGCCCGGCACAAGGCGGATTTGCCGCGCGTGGGCGCGGCAATCATCCAGGCCCAGGTCAAGCTGAACGAAGAACCCGTCCGGAAGAAGAACTACGAGACCTATTTTTCCAGGATGGAAAGCTACGACGCCTACACCTTCAGCTTCGATCTCGGGAAGTACCCGGCGGCCAATGAGTGGCTGACATCATTCAAGGAGGGGAAGGTGGCGCACTGGGCCCTGACTACCGCGCAGATCTCAAGGACGCGGGAACGATCGACAGGATCGGAGAGCCGTCGAAATTCCTTTCGCCGGACGTGTTCGAGAAGGCCGCGGCACTGGCGAAGGCCGGAAAATAACAAGCCCAGCACACTGGGCAGGAAAGGAAAGCGATTGTGAGTATGGCGCAAGAGCACTTCGTCGTCATTGGGGCGCGAGGTTTCATCGGATCGTGGATTTGCCGTCTTCTGATCGAGGAGGGCGTCAAGGTGACGGCGACGGATGCCAATCCAGACCCGCGCAGCATGAGTTCGGTGCTCGATCCCTGCCATCTCGACAAGATGACGTATCTCGTCAGCGACGCGCGCAGTCCGGAAGCTGTGTCCGCGCTGATCGGCGACGACGTCACCCATGTCATCTATCTCGCCGGCCTGTTGCGGCCGGCAAGCGAGATCAATCCGCTGCTGTCGTCGCAGGTGAGCATCGGCGGTCTCATCAATGTGCTTGATGCCTCCGTTCGCCGGAACGGCAAGCTTGGAATTTCGTATTCGAGCACGGCGGCGGTCTACGGTCCGGCGTCCTGCTATGCCAACGGCCAGATCGACGACAAATCGCTCCCCGCGCCGAGAGATCATTACGGCGTGCACCGCTATGCGATGGAAATGACGGCGAATGCCTATTTTCGGGAGCATGGCGTAACGTCGATGGGGCTGCGTCCCTGGGTCGTCTACGGCGCCGGCCGCTTCAACGGGCTGTCCGCTCAGCCGTCGCTTGCGATGTTGGCGGCAGCCGCAGGTGCACCGTTTCACATGCAGTTCGGCGGCAGGAATGTCGTCCAGCACGTGCAGGATGTGGCGCTTGCTTTCATTCGCGGTGCACGGGCCAGGCTCAACGGTGCGGTGCAGGCCAATATTCCCGGTGAGTCGATCGAAATGACCGACTTGATCGACTTGATCGTGGCATGTGCGCCGAATGCGCGCGGGACCATCACCTGCGAATCGGCGGATCTCGGTTCTCCCAGCCGGTTGGCCGACCCCACGCTCGAACGCCTGATCGGCCCGCTGCCGTCGCCGACCGCCGAGCGGATCGGCGAGACCATCGCGGACTATCGCAAACTACTGGCCGACGGCCGGATCACCTATCCCTAGCCGTTACCAGGAGCCGAACATGTTGCTTCAAGCAGATCAGCCCGGCGTCGTCGCGCCTTTCGACGACGTCACGATAGAACTGTGCAAATCCAACCCCGACATCATGATCATGACGGCGGATCTGCAGCCTTATGTCGACATTTTCCGCGTGCCGAAGGAAACGCCAAAGCAGTTTCTCGATGTCGGAATGGCCGAACAGAATCTGCTTTCGGTCGGCGCGGGCATTTCGAAGGCGGGTTTCATTCCGATCGCGACCACCTTCGCCTGTTATGCGTCGCGGCGTGCGTTTGATCAGATGGTGATCTGCATGGGCACTGGCCCCAAGACCTGCGTCGTCGTCGGATTCACGCCCGGCATCACCAGCCCGGCGCGTATCCATCATCAATCCACCGAAGACCTTGCGATGACCCGCGCTATTCCGCACGCCACCGTGATCGATCCGGTCGATGCGACCGAGTTCACGCAAGCGGTTCGTGCCTCGGTGAAACAGCCGGGCCTTGTCTATATGCGCGGGCTGCGCGGAACGGTCTCGCGTCTGCTCGATCCGGGAAAATATGTTTTCGAAATCGGAAAGACCTACCGTCTCAGGGAAGGCGGAGGTCCGGGAATTATCGCAACCGGTGCGGGCACGGAATGGGCGATCGAGGCGTCACGACTTCTCGATCGGGCGGGAATCGATCATGCGCTGCTGCATGTTCCGACACTAAAGCCGGTCCGGCACGAGGAAATCTGGCGATTCTGCGAAGGCCGCGACCGGATTTTCTCAATCGAGAACCACAACATTGTAGGCGGTCTCGGCGGTCTCGTCGCCGAGATCATGGCGGATCATCGCGGCGGACCAAAGCTCACGCGTCTGGGAATTCCCGACCATTGGGCGCCCGGCGGATCGCTCGCCTACATTCGGAAATCGCTCGGACTGGATGCGGAAAATCTCGCCCGGCAGATCAAGGAGGAGGTATGAACACGAAGGGGAAGAATCTGTCGGTGCCCGATCTCGAGCATCTGGCGCTGTTGATCCGTCGCAATGTGATGGACATCTGTATGCAGCGCGGCGGTTATGCAGGGCAGGGCGTGGCATTGGCCGATCTCGGCGCGTGTCTGTATTTTCACGAGATGCGCCCGGACGGGAATGGCTGGTTTCATGACCGCTTCGTGCTGTCGAACGGGCACGATGCGATCGTGTGTTATGGCGCGCTCGCCGAGCACGGCTCCTACACCATGGAGCAACTGCGGACCTACAATGCCGACGGCACCAAGGTCGACATGAGCCCGATCGAAGGACAGTTGGGGTTTGAAATCACAGCCGGCTCGCTGGGACAGGGCCCATCGCAATCGGCGGGCATTGCCTATGGTGAGAAAATCCGCGGGTCGGACAAGCGGGTTTATTGCCTGTTGTCGGATGGCGAGTTGCAGGAGGGCAATGTGTGGGAGGCCGCCATGTTCGCCGGCCACCACAAGCTGGATAACCTTGTGCTGCTGATCGACAACAACGACCTCCAGGCTGGCGGGCATACCAAAGATATCCTGAGCGTGGAGCCGGTTCCGGAAAATTTGAAGCTGTTCGGGTTCAAGGCCCGACGCATCAACGGCAACAGCGTACAGGAAGTGCTGGACGCATTCGAGGAAGCGCGCAACACCAGGGGCAAGCCATATGCCATGGTTTGTGACACCAGGCTTTTTCACGGCAGTCCGTACATGCAGGCGCGTTTCCCCCACCGCGCACTACATGCAGACGGATATGGAGACTTGGAAGGCAGGCCTCGCCGAGCTGCAGGGATTCATCGCTGCGAGTGGTGGCAGCACAGCGTCCACCTAAGCAGGTGCGCGATGGGGTGAACTGCTCGTCCGTCTTGCGATGTAGCGGGACGTCTATCTCGAACACCCGTGGTCCGACTCTTCAAGGGCAAGATTGGAAGCCAGTTCATCGACTGATCAGCAAAGCAGCGGACTCAACGCTCCGACTTGTAAGCACATAAGCAGAATGGAGTCAGTTGGTCGCTCCCAAGAATACGCTGCAGTTGCAGTTGTGCATTTCGCAAGTGTGGGACTGGAGCGAACGGCTCAACGCGTTTTCGCCGTCAGATGCCGGCAGTGCGCCAACTCAACTTCATCACGATCGAGGCAAGACAGACTTGGAGAGCCTGTCGATCTAATCGTCGACCATGATCGTGATTTAAGTCCAGCGCTGCCTTGCGGTCATAGAAGGAAAGCCGCTGCGAGCGCAATGGTGCCAACCCAGCAAATAGCCACTACCCATAACTGACCCCGTTGAAAGGCAGGGCGACTTGACCAGCCCTCCATTTCGGCGTCAGGGATAAAGACTTGCGCACCGCTACCGATATGAGTGGCTTCGTCAGGCACGTTCTCTGTCCTTCGTGGTTCGCCCTTGTCAGCAGTCCCTGTCTCGAATGCACTCCCAAGCCCGCCTGATGCCGAGTTAGGCCGAACGCCGCGCCTCAACGGCCGTCTATGCTTCAGGACACGGCCTATCAGATCGTGATCTGGCCGAGCACGATGCATGAACTGACGAATGAAGATCGGAGGTGGCTCTCCCAACTAACAAAAATGACGCAATCGTTAGATAAAGTATTCTATTGCAATATACTATAATTATAATAGTGACTAGTGCCTGGGCGTACCGGAAGTGTACTGGCAGCTGCAGCATGCGCTGTGATCGGGGTCGGCCTTGGAGGTAAATATGCGCGAGACTGGAGTACACCAATTCCCTCGGATGGACCGTCTGATCTTTGGAAAGCCGGCGGTGCGAGCTCTCGTTGAAGAAGCTGAGCGTCTGAACGCTGGCAGCGTATTCTTGATTGTAAGCAATACATTGAACAAGAAAACAGACGAGATCGGTAAAATCAGGGACGCATTGGGGGCGCGCTACGCTGGGACCTTTGATGGCGTCGAACAGCACACCACGCGTCAGCAGGCAGTAAAAATAGCTGCCGATGCCATCGAGCTGCGGACGGACCTTGTCGTCGCGATCGGAGGCGGCTCGGTTATCGATTCAGCAAAGATCGTCCTTATGTGCATGGAGCACGGCATTAGCGAGCCCGCGGGACTTGATGGGTTTGAAGTTGTGATGACCCCTGCCGGCCCGGAAGCTTGGTCCTTTTCGCGACCCCAAGGTGCGGATGATCGCCATCCCGACCACATTGTCAGGTGGCGAGTACAACGGTGCCGCGCTCGTTACCGACACGAGCCGCAAACTGAAACAGAGCTTCGTTCATCCGCAGATGATGCCGCTTTCAATCATCCTTGATCCGGCCATTGCGCGGTTTACCCCGAAACGCTATGGCTGGGATCCGGAACGAGGGCCTTGACCATGCCATCGAAGCCGTTTGCTCGCCGGCGGGAAATCCATTGGTCGATGCGGTTTGTCTTCAAGGCGTTCGGTTACTCTCCGAAAGCCTGTTGAAGATCAAGTCTGAGCCCGGAAATCTCGCGGCCATTCGAATGGGTCAGCACGGCTCGTGGCTATCGAGTTTCGGCTTGCAGGCGCGCGTCCCAATGGGGGCAAGCCATGCGATCGGACATGTTCTTGGCGGAACATGCGATGTTCCGCACTATCTTTGCACGGCTGTAACGATGCCGAGCGTACTGCGCTACAACAAGCCCGCAACAGCTGAAAGTCAGGCACTGCTTGCGGAAGCGCTGGGTGCGCCAGGCGAGGATGCCGCCGACACATTTGCATCGCTGGTCGAGCGATTGGGACTGCCGCGGCGTCTTGCTGACGTCAACGTAGGCACGAACCAGTTCAAAATGATCAGCGAAACCGCGATGACGCACATCTTTACGCGCGCCAATCCGCGACCCATTCGCAATGTCGAAGACGTGATGGGCATTCTAAAGGGCGCAGCCTAACGATGAACTTCGCTGATGAATGGTTAGTCTGGTGTTCAGCCTATCGATCAGGCCGAAGCGGGCAATTTGACGAACCTCTTTCGCGAACGAGGGCCCTGTTATGGCGGCCCTCGCTTCGATCCGTTTTGCAGCGGAAAGATCGAGTAATTGGTCCCGTTGCATCATCGAACAGTGGGTTCGATCAAAATCGTGCTTGATTTCGAATCATACAATTGCTATTAGCAAGTGACTTAGAAATAAGTAGGCATGTGCGTTCTAGTAATCTGCTTCTCATTCTCCCCATGACTGGCCGAGGGTCTTTCGAAGACCTTCGGCAGTTTTTCTCAATTGGTGAAAATGTGTATCCGTCCGTGAATCGACCGAGCAAGCATGCATGTATTGGGTTGCACATGACCGCTCGTTTTTCGGACATATGGCTGCATATACAGGTGCAACCGCTGCACGATTGCTGGGCCGGGCTCGGAAGAAGAGGGTGTCATGGATAGCAAGCTGATTATCGGGATCTCTGTCGTTTTTTGTTTCGTGGCATTCGGTAGGGTTTCCCAACTCTACATTTGGCCGCGCCTGCAGGGTTTGTCTCGGGAGGAAGCCCTCAATGTACTCGTCATCCCACATGTTTCGCTTCGTCGGCCTGAGTTTTCTGACGCCTGGGGTGGTGTCGCCAACTTTGTCGCCGGTTTTTGCGAACCCCGCAGCTTACGGGGACTTTGCTGCCGCAGTGCTGGCGGTGATTGCAACCTTCGCGCTTACTGCGAGAAAGTCCTGGGCGCTGGCAGCGGTTTGGCTGCTCAATCTGGCGGGAACAATTGATTTGCTCTTTGCTTACTATCAGGGCGTGATCGGCGTGAGCTTGCCGCCCGGATCGTTAGGCGCGACTTTTACATTCCGACCGTTATCGTCCCGCCGCTCTTGATCACCCATCTGATGATGTTCCGACTTCTGCTGCGTGGCCAGGGGCAGATTGCCGAGGCGAGTTTAAATAGAGGAATGCCAAGCCGATGACCGCCATTGCGCCTCGATTGGTGGTGCGTAGGGCTTGGTCTGATGCGAATTGAGCGTCGCTTGTTGTATGTACCGGCCGCTCGGCAAGCACCTGCAAACGATCGCCCAAATGAATATCTTCCCGACGAATATCTTTAGGAAAAGGCCAGTGCCAGCCGCGGCATCGAACGCACGGAGTTCTCATAGGCTTGGATGGGATGGTAACTATCCCCGCCAGGCGCCCGGCCTGCTGAAACAGGTCAGGTGCCGTCAGTAGAGAAACAGCGCAGGTTGATGCTGTATCTCACAGACCAGTCTTTGCGGCTCCTCGCCGCTGGACCGGACGCTGCAACAGGGCGTCAGTGGCATTCTTTAAATGTCGAATGCACTCCTCGTGCATTAGGCCCCTACTGATCTTTTGACCAAGGTGCCGCGTGCCCCATCGACCAAGCGCAAGCACGACCACGCCAAGTTCACGACCTTTGTCCGTAAGATCGTATGCGGCGCGAGGTGGATGATCGGAGTAGAACTCCCGACCAACAATGCCATGCATTTCAAGGGTTTTCAGGCGGGCAGAAAGAACGTTTGGCGCCATTCCGGGCAACGATTCCGCAGATCCTGAAATCGCATCTTGCCCGGAAGCAGCCCGCGTATGATCAGCAGCGTCCACCGTTCGCCGACGATGTCAAGCGATCGAGCAACCGGACAGCTTTCATCTAGGGTCCTCTTTGCCATTCGTTGTACGTTAGCTCCTTTAACTGCTTCAAGCAGCTAGTCTTGCCCCTAGATAGTGAGTATTGCAGAAAAATCAACCCCGACGCCCTTGAGCCTCGATCGCGCGATATGGCTTGCAAAAACAAGTAAATAAGAAATAACTATTAATAGCGGAATTAAAACCGGTGCCGCTGGAAAATTTGCCGAAGGTTCGGCAATCGGCGCCTCTTGTGACTGCGCGAGACTTGCTGCTCGCGAGTACGACGGCGCGCCGATATCTCCGGTCAGGAAGGGTTGGAAAATGCGAATTAAGTTCAGTGCCGCAATCATATTGTGCGTCAGCTTGCTTGCTTGGGGGGTTGTTCTGAACCGGCACTCGCCGGAGAAAAGAAGTATGGTCCTGGCGCAAGCGATACCGAGATCAAGATTGGCAATACTATGCCGTATAGCGGCCCGGCTTCCGCGTGGGGATTGATGGGAAAAGCGGAAAGCGCTTACTTCGACAAGGTGAATGTGGAGGGCGGAATCAATGGACGGAAGATCAGGCTTATCAGCTATGACGATGCCTACAGCCCTCCGAAGACGGTCGAACAGACAAGGCGCCTGATCGAGGACGACGAGGTTCTTTTGCTTTTCAGCCCGTTCGGTGTTCCGACGAATACGGCCATTCACCGGTACGCAAACGCACGAAAGATACCGCATCTCTTTATCGGCGGAGGCGGATCTAAATGGAATGACCCGAAGAATTTTCCGTGGACAATGGGTTTCCAGCCATCCTTTGTCGTCGAGGGCAAGACCTATGGCCGGTATGCCGCGGCCCACTATCCCAATGGAAAGATAGCCGTCCTCTATCAACGGGACGACTACGGCAAGGATATCGTGGCTGGACTGAAGCTAGGCCTCGGCGCTTCGGCTTCGATGATCGTCGCTGAAGCGAGTTATGAGGTCATCGAGCCAACGATAGGATTCGCAGGTCGCAAGATTGAAATCGAGCGGTGCGGACATTTTCATGAATTTCGCCGGTCCGAAATTCGCAGCGCAAGCGATCAGGAAAATCGCCGAGCTTGACTGGAAGCCTGTTCACTTCATCAACATACCTGCGGCTTCGATAGGGAGCGTGCTCAAGCCAGCCGGGCTCGCAATCTCGCAGGGTGTCATCGCCGGGGCATTTATCAAGGATGTCACCGATCCGGCAATGGCGAATGATCCCGGCGTTAAAGACTACCTCAAGTTTTTGGCCAAGTATTACCCGGATGCCGACGTCTACGCGCCAACCAACGCACTCGGCTATATTATGGCGCAGGTGATGGTTCACGTCCTCAGAGAATCGGGTGATGACCTTACACGCGAAAACATAATGCGGCAGGCGTCGAACATCAAAGATCTCGAAGTTGACATGCTGATGCCGTCAGTCCGGGTAAGCACTACCCCGGATGACTTTGCACCCCTGAAGTCGATTACACTGAGGAAGCTTGTGGGCGAACGTTGGCAGGCGTTGCCTGAATAGGTGAATAGCCGGCTTCCGTCTGTTACATCGCACGCCGCGCGGCACCGATGGTCGAGCGGCGCTTTCGTTCACACAGCGCCTGTGCAAGCTCCGCCCGCAGACACCGCTCGATCGCCATGCCGGCTCTGCTCAAAGCCTAAGCCGGGACGGGCAACCCGTGCTCGATCGCGCTGTGAGAGCTGCTTTCGCCCACATCAGGGTTCGAGCTGTCGTGCCTCGTACCCATTTGCGGTACTCGTTCCGACGCCAAACGCCAAGTCGGTCCGGATCGGATCCCCAAGACACCATGCACGCGCTCGCGATAACGTTCTTAAAAATAGTGACTTGTATAGTAATAGTAACTCGACTAGGCTCTGCTTCGAGGCTCCCCGAAGGGGAAGCAAGGATCGAGAGGAAACAGCGATGGCCGATGAGGCGCCAATTATTCGCGAGCAGCGTGGGCCGGTGACGATCGTTACGATGGTGCACAAGCCCTACAATTTGATAGGGCCTACGCTGATGAACGCGCTCTTGGCTGAGCTGCTGAGCGCACATAAAGCCGGAAATCGAGCCATCGTGATACGCAGCGGCCTGCGCCACTTCTCGGCGGGAGCTGACCTCGCTCTGTTTGGCTCACGTCTGGAAGGTGGAAGTGGCCCCGCTAGCGGTGGCTGGTCTGGCATCGAGTTCTTGAAGGAAGTTGAGCTGTTGCCGGTCCCCTTAGTTGCCAGCGTACACGGCGTCTGCCTGGGAGGCGGTGTCGAATTGGCGCTCGCCTGCGATTATATTATTGCCGCGAGCTCGGCCAAGTTCGGGTCCGTCGAATCGGCGCTCGGCCTTCATCCCCTGATGGGCGGAATCCAGCGGCAGGTGCAGCGAATCGGAATGGCGCGCGCCAAGGAAATGTCGATGCTTGGGAGGCGATACGATGCCGCGACACTCGAGCGCTGGGGCCTGATTAACCATGTGGTTCCCGATGACGCTCTCGACAAGGCGACGCTGGTGATTGCCGAGGAGCTGGCCAACGGCCCCACGATTGCACATGCGGCAACAAAGCAAGTCGCCTATATCGCCGCCAATCAGGGCGTGCGTGCCGCCGATGAACAGATGGGCAAGCTGCAGGAGCCAATTTGGGCGTCCGACGACGTGCGATCAGGCTTGACCTCGTTCCGTCAAAACGGTCCCGGCCTCGCCAAGTTCGCGGGGCGTTGAACATGAGCGGACCGTTGTCGAACATTCGCATCGTCGATTTTTCGCGCGTGCTCGCGGGACCATTGTGCGCGCGCACGCTCCTCGATCTCGGCGCCGAGGTTATCAAGATCGAGCCACCAAGGCCGGACGTCTCGCGCTTTGCCCATCCGGCAAAGCCCGGCATGTCGGGATACTACGCACAGCAGAACTCCGGGAAGCGCAACATCAGCATCGATCTGAACGCCCAGGGTGCTCGGGAGATCGCGCTGCGGCTCTGCGACACCGCGGACGTTGTCGTTGAAAATTTCCGGGCCGGAACATTGGCTTCTTTCGGTCTCGACTACCGCACGATCGCTAGTCGCAATCCCCGCGTCATCTATGCATCGATCACCGGTTATGGCCAGGGCGGGCCGTGGAGTGGCCGGATGGCCTATGCGCCAACGGTTCAGGCGGAAAGCGGCTTCACCTCGAACAGCCTTCGGCACTATGGCGACGACCTAAGCGCCGAGCGGACCGATAGTCTCTCCCATGCCGATGTCTATACAGGGCTGCAGGCAGCCATCGCAATCCTTGCGGCGCTCCAGAGCCGCGAGAGGACCGGCGAGGGTCAATACATCGACGTGGCGATGGCGGCAACATTGATGGCGATCAACGAACGAGCGCATGTCGACCTCAGCCAGTTCGATCTCGGTGACGAGCCTGCGATCCTTGGTGCAACCGACTGTCCGTTCTTTACCGGGCCCGGCGGCGAACGCTTCACCGTCGCAACAAGCATGGTTTGGTCGTTGACCTTCCTGAATTACCTGCGCGCGATGCGGCGAGCAGATCTGGCCGAAGATCCGCGCTTTGCTACGGCAGCGTCGAGGAAGCAAAACCTGGGCGCGTTGCACGCGACAATTCAGACCTGGATGCTGACTTTCGCCGACATGGCCGCTCTCGATGCGCAGTTCGACGAGGCGAAGATCGCAATGGGTGAGATCCGCTCCCTTGGAGACTTGGCCGCAACCGATTGGTCCTCCTATTGGGGTGCCGTGCAGGAGGTATCCGATCGCAATGGCGGGACCTACCGCTTGCCGGGCCGGCCTTGGCAGTTCTCCCGTGATGAACTGACCCCGATCGGAGATCCGGCCCTCCGGGGTGAACACAACCGAGACGTTTGCGCGGAGCTGGGCTTTAGCGAGGAGGAGATCGATACGATGGTTGAGGCCGGCGCGCTGGTCGTTCCATCTGCGGCGACACGCTGGACCTAATTCGAACGGTAGGCGGCGATGCGGAAGCGTAAAGCTGCCGTCTCAAACGATCGGGCAAACTTCAAAGACATGTACTGGGATGGCGCTCAGCAACTTGCGCATCTCACGGCCAACGGAGCTTCGATGCGTCGCCAGCCAGGCATTCCGGCCACCGCTGAAAACGGCCATTTCAACCAATCGCGATCGCTACCTTCCCGAAATGCGCCCCGCTCGTCATGCGGACGAACGCGTCCTTCGCCTGGTCGAACGAAAACGTCGTGTCGATCACGGGTTTCATGCGGTTTATGGCTATCGCATCGGCCATTTGCTGGAGATCTTCGACAGATCCGACGGTAACGCCTTGCAGACGTTGTTGCTGCATGACCATTAACGGCAGCCGGAGGTCGGATGCCGGCGGCCCGGCGAGCACGCCAATGAAAGCTATTGTGCCGCCAATTTTCGTTGCCCGGATCGACTCGTTGAGCGTGCCGACCCCACCCACCTCCACGACGAGATCAACGCCGGAATGGCTCCATTCCCGGGCCTTCTTTCCCCAGTCAGGCGTCTCTTTGTAGTTCAAGGTAAAATCGGCACCGAGCTTTCTCAGGCGCTCGATCTTTGCGTCGCTCGACGAGGTCGCGATGACGCGCGCGCCACACATCTTCGCAAACTGAAGTGCGAAGAGGGATACTCCGCCGGTCCCCTGTGTCAGAACCGTCTGGCCGGGTCTCACGCCTCCCAACTTGACCACCGCGCTCCAGGCAGTGAGCCCCGCGCACGGAAGTGCCGCGGCTTCGACGTCGCTGAGGTGCTCCGGCGTCCTCACCACCGCTTGCGCCGGGAAGATGCGATACTCCGCAAGAACACCGTCGACGGCGCCCCCAAGCGCAGCGCGCATTTTTGTCTCGTTCGGTTCACCGCTGATCCAACTTTCAAAGAAGCTGCCGATGACGCGGTCGCCTTGCGCGAATTCTCGTACCCCGGATCCGACCGCCTCGATCACACCCGCACCGTCCGAAACCGGCACCAGCGGAAACTTTTGACGCGAGCCGTAACCGCCCTTGATGGTGAGCAGATCCCGGTAATTCAGCGTGGCAGCCCTGAGCCGAACGAGCACCTCGCCTGCACTAGGTTGAGGGACGGGCTTATCGACCAACGCAAGACCGTCAACTCCGCTTGGTCCTTGTAATTCATAGCATTTCAACGGCTGCCTCCTGAGAGCGCGATTTAGGACGGCATGATTGCCACGAAGAAGCGATCATGTCGGCGTTGCATCGCCTTAACAAGATAGAAGAGCGCCTGTCCGGTTCCCCCGGCCGGAGGATCCCAAGGGGAGTGCGCACAAGCGGAGCATTACACGGAAGGTGGTATCGGATAGACCCGTCGAAAGGATTAGCGCCAATGATCCGCTGCCAACGCCGATGCGCGTTCGTCGCGGAATCGATCGGTGTTATGCTCTATTCTACAAGGAGCAATCTGATCAGCCCCGAAAGCTGAGCTTCGGTGACCGCGCGCCCCCTGATCCGAAGGTAACCGCGCGGCAGAGTCCCCCCTATTACCGGGGCTCTTTTGTGTCCGGCCAGGGTAGCGTTCACCAACTCCCGCCAGCGCAATGATGCTGGCATGGAATGCGAAAAATTAATCGCTAATGAGGCGCGGATGATTTGATCGTCGCGGTGGAATCCGGCGGAATGATCGCAGCCACGCCGTCCGTGGCGGTGCCGTTGCGTCCGGCGGTGATGGCGACCTGCGTACGGTTGCATACGCCCAGCTTGCGCATGATCTCCCGGACATGGACCTTCACGGTGGTTTCAGTCATTCCGAGCTTGCGGCCGATGACCTTGTTTGGATCGCCCTGGCAAAGGCAAGCGAGAACGGCGTACTGCCGCTCGGTAAACTCGGGAGCCGGTCGCACGCCGTTGGAGCCGTTGCCGAGTTGGACGCCGGCAGCCTTCACATCGAAAAGGGAGGCTTGCTGTTCGTAGGGGCTGTCTTCCGATTCAAGGGGCGGTGCCCGGTTTTGTCGCTCAGGGTCCGGGAGCGGTTGCTCCTGGGAAACTTCCTGGTGCCTGCTTTCGATTGGCGACACGCCGCTCGACGCGTGGCCGGCCATGAAGGCGGTCGGCGGAAAATATGTGCCGCCATGCAGAACGAACGAAAGGGCCTGCAGCGCAAGATCCGGTGGCATGGAATTGCTGAAGTAACCCTGGGCTCCGGAACGCATCGCGGCGATAACCGTGGCCGGATTTTCGTCGTCAGAAACGATTGCGAGGGCAGCCTCGCGACGCAGGGTGTGCAACACCTGTATTTCGGTGAAGATCTCGTGGGCGGAGGGAGCGCCGACGCTGTAAATCAGCATGTCGCATTCGTTGCGCTCGACAAGCCTTGCGTGCGCTTCGTTGGGATCAAGCGAAATCAATTCGACGTTTTCACTCGTGGCCCATGCACTTAAAAAGCTCTCTGCGCGAGCTCGTCGAAAGGCCATTGCATCAATAATAAAAACTGTCTTCTGGGTTGGGACTGACATAACGCGCCCCCTGAAATTATTGAAAATGATACCCTTATGGTATCGATAGTTCCTTCCAAACGATGACGCCGCTATGAATTAGTTCACTCAACATCTTAATTGTTCAAACCTTACCCTTATTAATATAAAAATAGAACACCTGCGACAGGGAATTCGTCGAAAACAAGGGGAATCGCAGCAGTTCCGCAGCAAGCGACATTTTTCATTCCGGGATTGCGAAGAACCAGTCACTACAACCTTGGCTAAGTATATCTTTCGATATGTACTCCTTCGGTGACGAAGTTAACTACGATTGTGTCGTTGTAACCCCTTGCACCCGCAGGCATATGCAATGTTTGTCAGCAAGCTGCCGCCAAAGCCGGACTTCGATGTGCTGGCCGCCGCCGCTCCGGCCTCGGCAGATCGCCGCACGTTCGTTCTGGCCTTGATCGGAAACCTGATCTGCAGCTGGTCGAACAACGAAAGCCTCTTCATCTATGTGTTGATGATTCTGTTGCGGACCGACGAGGCCGCCGCCGCCGTCGTGTTCGCTACGCTGAACACGACTCGCGCAAGACTCGATCTGATCCAGCGATTGGCCAAGATCAGGGTTACCGACAAAGCCCTCGCCAAAAATCTGACCGCTCTCATCGAACGTTTTTCGGAGTCCACCAAGGTTCGCAATGAATTGAATCACTGCATGTTCGTATTTGATTCCGCAGGCGCCATCACCCACACCCAGTCGATGCGATTGATGGAGACCAGGTCGAGCTTGAGGTTCGGCGAGATAAAAGCGCTGGACGAGGGCCGTCTGCATGAGATGTTGCTGACGACCAATGAAATGACGAAGATCAATCGCGATATCTGGGACCTGCTGCCGCGCCTCGAAGCGCATGTTTGCGGCGACGCGCAGCCAAAACGTCGGCCTGCCGGTGTGGCCTAGGACTGGCCACCACAACGGACGATGCCGTCGTCCCGTTTCTTTTCATTGAAGAGCCGACCACTCCGGGCACAAACCGCATCGATCGTTGATATCGCAAGATACAGCGATGGATCGGATGCGTGCATTTTGCTGGCGAAGATGTGTCGGCATTCTGACCGGGCCGCCATCCGCAATAAGGCGAGGTGCCGGCAGTCGGAAGAACCGACGTTGAAGAGCACCGCCGCGCTTCGAAGACCGCAGACTTAGAAGATCAGCGATCTCCGTTCCGTCCGCGATGCTCCAAGCACAGGAGCTCGTTATGGGTAAGCAAGCCAAGAATTATTGGGATCCCGACAGCCAGGAACAAGACCAATTGCAGGCGCAGGCCGAACTCCAGGCTCAGTTGCAGGGGCAGGGCCAAGGTCAGGGCCAGGGCCAGGGTCAATTGCAGTTCGCCGTGCAGTCGTTGGATTCCAAGAGCGAGAACGAGAACGACAACGAGAACGACAACAAGAATGAGAATGAGAACAAGAACGAGAATACCGTCGAGAACAAGGTCGACAACGAGCTCGAAAACAAGGTCGATAACGAGGTCGACAACGATATCGAGAACAAGATCGAGAACACCGTCGAGAACAAGGTGGACGTCGCCGTAGACGTGAAGGTCGATCTCGAACTCGACGCAGACGGCTTGACCAGCCCGGTCATCGACCTCAACCACTTCACCACGTACGGCTCTGTCGTGATGCCTGACGTGGTGGACCAGAAGATGGACGACGGCAACCAGTTCAATATTGATCAGGTCAACAACCTGGTCGACAACGACGTCAACTACTCGTTTGCCAACTACTCTGGCGGCGGTGGCGGCGGCGGATTGTGGGATCCGAGCTCCGGCTTCAGCATGGATGCCAAGATCGAGGGCGGCGAGTCCAAGCTCGATATCGAGGGCAATGTTGGCGCACGTGCAGACGTTGCTTCCAGCGCCGATGCAGCGATCAACCAGTCGGCCTTCGACCAGAACATCACCCAGGGTGCGAACATCCAGTTCAACAGCATCACCATTCAGGCCGCGGGTGGCGATGTGCTTGATGGCGATGTAGGCTAGTTTTGCGTTCGATCCGCGCGGCGTTTGCCGCGCGGATCATTTTTGCCAATCATTTCATTTCATCGCTGCTGTTGCTGCTAAGAAGCTGAGGGTCCCCGGGCGGGCCTGTTAGCTCGCGGCGACAGGGAGGTTGCCATGGCGTCAGCGAGCTTCGTCGAAATCATTTCGCATTTCGCAGGATATCTGCAGATCTTTCACGACATCGCCCGCGACCGTGTCCAGTACGAAGAGACGCTCGCGCCCGGTCCTTCCGGCGACTACACGACGCCGCGACCGAACTACGATCATCGCTTTGTGCCTGACGACATGGGTGGTGAGGCAGGCCCGGTGCCGGAACTGGTGGCGGACGACATGGACGTGTTCCGCGGCCGTCCGCTCAAGCTGGCGCGTGGTCCGCAAGACTCCGATTTTGATTTCTTTCCGCCTCCGCTGAACCCGAAGGTCCCTCTGCCGCCGTCGGGCGGCGGCGGTGGCGGCGGTGGCGAACTGCAGATCAGGGTGACGTACGAAGACGGCGGCGCGGAGACCCAGCTCACGGTCCGCCAGCACAATTTCATGCATGACGACGACACCAACCTGTCGCCGGACGCTCTGGTCGTCGCCGAGCCCTTGATCACGCAGCTCAACGGCGATGCGATGACCACTATCGAGCAGCTGGTGGCCGACGCCAACGCCGAAATTCCCACCGATTGGTGGATGCCGCAGAACGATGCCGGGGCCGTGAATTTCCTGACCACTCACGACGCTGCGTGGGCCGACCGCGGCGGCGCGCCGAATGAGCATTCGGTGCCTGCCGGCTATTACCTTAATGGCGAGTTGCAGGAGCGGCCAACCGAGCCTGCATCGCCGGCCGAGTTCGAAGAGGTGCCGGACACCGGCCACGGGATCGGCCAGTGGGCGTCGTTGGGCAGCAATGAAAGCATCAACGCGGCACAGATTCTCGATGTTGGCGAGGGTGTCCGCACCATGGTCGTCATGGGGGACTACTTCAAGACCAACGCCATGTTCCAGACCAATACGACCGTCGACAACGACGACGTCAGCGTCTCGGGCGGCGAAGGCACGCCATCGGTGACCAGCGAAGGCAATGTCGCGACCAACATCGCGGATTTCGTCCAGAACTCCAGCATCTACGCCGAATTCCCGGCCCGCTCCGCCGGCCCGAACTGGACCGTCGATGTGGTCGACGGCGATTACTACAGCGTCCACGCGGTGGTTCAGACCAACTATCTCTCCGACAACGATGTCGCAACGCAGGTCAGCGGCAATAGCCACTACAACCTCGTCGGCGGTCACAATCAGCTCGGCAATCTGGCCGTGATTTTTGATGGCGAAATTCAATACGACCTGATCATCATCCAGGGCGACTATCACGGCATGAACGTGATCTTTCAGAACAACGTCCTGTTGAACAACGACAACATCGTGATGTCGGCCGACGGCGCCGACCCGTCTCAATCGGTGAGCTCAGGCGGTAACCGCCTGTCAAACACGGGAGCTATCGAAAATTACGGCGGGGACACCTTCGACGAGCTAACTCCAGGCCTCAGGGCAATCGAGAGCCTGCTGGCCGCCGGCGTGACTTCGATCGATCCCGACGTGGGTAGCGCCATCGTCGGCAATGGCGGCCCTCTACGCGTGCTCTACGTCACTGGAGATTATTACGACATCAATGCGGTTTGGCAGACCAACGTCACTTCCGATGTCAACGTGATGTATCAGCTGCAGAACGAGCCGTCGGCCGATTTGATGGCGCTTCATCCCGACGAGACCCTGACTCAGTCGGTCAACACCGGCAACAACGAACTGACCAACGACGCCGCGATTGTCGATGTCAATCCCGATGTCATTTACGTCGAAGGACAAGTCTACACCGATTCAATTCTGGTACAGGCGGATTTGCTGCCGACAGATCAGGGCGACGCTGTCAACGCTGACACCGATGCGCTGGTCACTGAACTCATTGCCTTCGTCGACGACACCCAGGACCAGACGTGCGCGTCCCCGGCCGTAGTTACCAATTCGGTGCAGGCAGATCCGATGGCGAGCGTACTGCATTAGCCGCAAGGGCAGGGTGTTTATTCATTGCAAGTAACGGAGCTTCGAGATGTCGTTGGGCGGGAACGATAGTTTAGGCCGTGCCGGTAATTTGCGCTCCTATCGGTCTGACGATGGGGCGCCGAATACGGCCAAGATAATTCCCCTTCGCCCGTGGTTTGATCCGCCCGCTTCTCGTGCCGAGGATCCGCCTGCGATGTTCACGGACCAGAAGGAACCCCTGTCGAAAGCCAGAATCGCGGAGCCGCCGTCAGTCGAGCCAGCCATGCGGGAGGAAGCAAAAACCCCGGCGCCGGGATCGACCGTCGTGATCGAGCAGGCGGTTCCGGCGCCCCCGCTCCAGCGTGGCGGCGACAAGGACGGTGGAGGTTCCTCCGGTGGCGGCGGTGGCGGCGGAGGGGCGGCGGCACGCCGCTCCAAAAGCGTTCCAGCGACCATGAATTTCGAGATGTGCTTGGCAAGGGTCTTGCGAACGCCCGCCGCAACATGGTGACCGTGGGGTTTTTCTCGGTTGCGGTCAATTTGCTGGTGCTGGCTATACCGATCTACCTGTTCAACATGTCCGATCGCGTGCTGACCAGCCGCAGCACGGATACGCTGGTGATGTTGACCATTATCGTGACCATCGCGATCGGGGCGCACGTGCTGATGGACATGATGCGCCGGCTCATCCTGATGCGGGTTGCGGTCGAGACCGAAGCCAAATTGGGCGGACCCGTGCTGAGCGCCGCCGCCAAATCCGCGCAGAGTGGATCCAGCCGCGAATTCCAGACGCTGGCCGACCTGCAACACCTCCGCGCTTTCATTACCGGTCCGGTATTGCTGACGATGTTCGATACGCCGGTGGCGCCGGTCTATTTCGCCGTCGTGTTCCTGATCCACCCGCATCTCGGGTTTATCGTGCTGGGCACGGGCGTTGTGCTGGTCATCGTGGCGCTGCTGAACCAGCGCGTCACCGCGATCCCGTTCAACCAGGCGAACAATTATGGCGCCAGGGCAAACCTGACGGCGGAATCGATGGCGCGCAACGCCCAGGTCATCAATGCGATGGGCATGATTCCGGAAGGCGTGCAGGTGTGGGGCCGCGAAACAGTGGAGTCCCTGAAGGCGCAGGTGGTCGCGCAGGATCGCAACATCCTGATGACTGGACTTTCGAAATTCCTGCGGCTGTGCACCCAGATCGCCATCCTCGGCTGGGGCGCATGGCTGGCGCTGGAAAGCCAGGTAACCAGCGGCATGGTCATTGCGGCCTCGATCGTGGCGAGCCGTGCGTTGGCGCCGCTGGAGGGCACCATCGAAGGCTGGCGCAGCTTCGTTCAGGCGCGTTCCGCCTACGCCCGGATCAAGTCCCTGTTGCTGAACTCGCCGCTCAACATGGAGCGGCTCCGGCTGCCGCGTCCCGCAGGATATCTCAACGTCGAGCGCATTCTCTATGTGCCGCCGCCGAACAAGAAGGTAATCCTCAACGGAATCAGCTTTCAATTGAAGCCCGGGGAATCGCTTGCCATCGTCGGAGACTCCGGCACCGGGAAGACCATGCTGGCACGCATGCTGGTCGGATCCATCATTCCAACCGCCGGCAGCGTAAGGCTGGACATGATGGACCTGCGCAACTGGGATCCACGCCAGTTCGGCGAGAGCGTCGGGTACCTGCCGCAGGATGTGCAATTGTTCCCCGCATCCATCAAGGCCAATATCGGCCGAATGCGCGAGGATGCCCGCGATGAGGATGTGTTCGACGCGGCCGAGGCCGCCGACGTGCATGAACTGATCTCGGGTTTCGCCCAGGGCTATGAGACCATCGTCGGCATGGATGGAAGCCCGCTGTCGGCGGCCAGCGCCAGCGCATCGGGTTGGCGCGCGCATTTTACGGCAACCCGCGCCTGCTCGTGCTCGACGAGCCGAATTCGAACCTGGACTCCAATGGCGAGCGGGCGCTCGCCAAGGCGCTGCTGCGCGCCAAGGAAAAGCAGATCACGGTGGTGACGATCACCCAGCGCGCGGCGCTGCTGATGAGCGTCGACAAGATCATGATCCTGCATCAGGGAGCGGTGCAGGCGTTCGGGAACCGCGACGAGATCATTCCAATGATTACTGGCCGCAAGCCGAGCAATATCCCGAACGGGCCGGGCGATCCTCCTTCACTGAATTGAGGGGACGTCAGCCGGGTTTGACAGCAACGAGGTTACGCGATGGCAAAAGGAAAATTGCGGATCGCTCCGCGGTATCAGAAGGCACCTGGTACGATTCGCTGCCGCGATCGACCAAATTGCCGACGGTTGCCGGCGTGCTGATCATGGCGGTCGTGCTGGGGGGTTCGGCGTCTGGGGCAACATGGCGCCGATCGCGGGCGCGGTGGTCGCCTCGGGCGTGTTCGTCGTTACCGGGCAGAACAAGATCGTCCAGCATCTCGAGGGTGGCGTTATCCGCGAGATCTACGTGCGCGAAGGCGACACCGTGGAGGCCGGACAGATATTGCTCGAACTTGACGACACCGCGTCGCGGGCGGAGTTGCAGCGGCTGTTCCTGCGTCGCGTCAGGCTGTCGGCCATGGATGCGAGGCTGCAGGCGGAGATGAGGGAGGAGCCGGAGATCAAGCTTCCGCCCGAGATCGGCAATTGGCTGGGCAAGTCGCCGGAAGTGAAGGAGATCGTGGAAAGTCAGCAGATGACGTTTACGGCGCGCCGCAACAACCTCAACAGCGACGTCAAGAGCATCGACGAGAGCATCAAGGCGCTGGAGGAGCGGATCCGGGGATCACGGGTACAACTGGACGCGGTCAAGCGCCAGATCGTCCTGCTCGACGAGGAGATCGTGACCAAGGACCGCCTGGTGCAGGCCGGACTGGTGCGTAAACCCGAACTGATGGTGCTGCAGCGCACGAAGGCCAACCTTGAAGGCGAAGTCGGCCGCATCATGGGTGACATCGGGGACGCCAAGGAGCGGATCGCGCGCGCGCTCGAGCAGATCAACGGCGTGCGCAAGACGGCGATCAAGGCCGCGGTCGAGCAGATGCACGAGGTCCGGGGCGAACTGGCCGACGTCCGCGAGCGGATGCTTAGCGCCAAGGGCATACTCGATCGGGTCCGCGTCACGGCGCCGGTCAGCGGCGTCGTGGTGAAGCTGCGCTATCATACGCGCGGCGGGGTGGTCGAGGCCGGCAAGAATATCATGGAGCTGTTGCCGCTGAAGGACGAGCTCATCATCGAGGCGCGGTTGCGGCCGCAGGACATCGACAGCGTGAAGCACGGACAGACCGCGATGGTGCGGCTGACGGCACTGAACCAGCGTATCACGCCGATGGTCTCCGGCGAGGTCGTGTACCTGTCGGCCGATACTCTGGCGGACGAGAAGAAGTCCCAGCAGGTGGGGCCGACCGACATCTATCTTGTCCGCGTCAGGCTCAACCGCGAAGAAAGCAGGAATCTTCCGGGCTTCAATCCGACGCCCGGCATGCCGGCCGAGGTCTACATCAAGACGGCAGAACGAACCTTCTTCCAGTACATCGTCAGGCCCATCCACGACAGCATGATGCGCGCATTCCGGGAGCGCTAACCAACCGCCAACTGAAACTTGGGAAAGGCGTCCGCCGTGCATATCGACATCATCGACACCTTGCCGTCGCTGGCCAAACTCGAGGATAACTGGAATGCCGTCTACGACGCGGACGATGAAGCGCAGATATTCCTGTCGTGGAAATGGCTGAACGGCTTACTGTCGCACATCCCGGGACCATGGTTTATTCTGGCGGCAAAAGCCGACGAGGCCGCGGATACGCCCTACGTTGCGTTCTTTCCGTTGCGGCTGCAGACCACGATCGAGAACTCCGATGTCTTCCATGAAATCAGGATGGCCGGCTCCGCCGATTACACCGGCATGGTTTGCAGGCCCGAGGCGGAGAACAAGGTCATTCCCGCCTTTGCCCGATACATCAGGCAGATGAACTGGGCGCGCCTCAATCTTGACAATCTGCGAATGTCGGAGCGGCGCGTGCGGCTGCTTCTGGCCTGCTTTCCGAGAGCCGGTTTTCACTGTACCGAGGTCGACAGGGTCAGCAAGGTCGATGGGATCGACCTCACCCTCTGCCCGTACGTGACGCTGCCCAAGGACTGGAATGCCTATCTCGAAACGCTGAGCCCCAACACAAGGCAAAAAATCAGGCGCCTTCTGAAGCAGGTCGATGGGCCGGGCGAATATCGAATATCCGTTTCCACCCCCGAAACCTTTGCGGAAGACCTCAAGACCTTGCTGCGGCTCTGGGAGGCAAAGTGGCGCTCCCGCAAGGGCGATCGGATGGATGGGCTCGTTCGCTCGAACGGCATCATGCTGACGCGCAGTTTCCAATCCGGTCTGGTGTACCTGCCGACGTTCTGGCATGGCGATCGGGCCGTCGCAGCGCTGGCCACGATGGTGGATCCGCGCAAGCGAACGTTCTCGTTCTTCATGGCCGGACGTGACGAAACCTTCGATGGACCGCCTGCGGGCACGATCCTGCATGCCTTCAGCATTCGCCACGCCATCGAGAACGGCTTTTCCGAATACGACTTCCTGCGCGGCAACGAGCCGTACAAATATTCATTCGGCTGCGCGGAGCGCAAGATCCGCTGCACCGTTCTGGCGACCAGGAACGGCAGGAATCTTGGCGGCAGGATCGACCCCAGATGCATCCCTGACGTCCTGCGACAGGCGACTGAACTGCACCGGAAGGGGCGGGCGGCCAACGCCGAAGCCGGCTACCGGCGGATTCTGGAGGTTCAGCCGAAACATGCCGACGCGTTGCATCGGCTCGGCCAGTTGCTGGCGGCGAAGGGTGACCTCGCCGCGGCCAGGCGGCTGTTCCGCACCTTGACGACGGTTCGCCCCGACGCCGCCAAGGCGTGGCAGTGTCTCGGCCAGGTCTGCGAAGGGCTCGGTCAGCATGAGGAAGCGCTACGCCAGTATCTCGCATTCATGCGTCTGCAGCCGGAGCTGTCCGATGGATTTGTCGCGGTCGCCCGATGCATGGTCAAGCTCGGGCGGATGGCGGAAATCAACACTGCCCTGTTGGCCGCGATAGAACCGGCGAGCGCACCGGTCAGGAACTGGCGCAATGGGCGGGACGCGCCGGACCGGAGCCCTGCCCGGGAGCACTCGATTTCGGTGTAACACCGAATAGTTATCGCGTTGTCATGCACACGGCGGATAACCTGTTCAGGAGTGAGCACCCGTGATCGCAACGCAATGGTACCCGGTCCGACGACACCATCCCACCCTGAGCCGCCTGATGAGCGGCCGGCGCTGACACGCGTCAGGATGAGTGCGCTCGGTGCGGCGCGATGCCCGACTCTGGCAGGCCGCGAAGGCATCATCGTTGGCGCGGGCCGATACCGCAGCACCGTCCGCATCATGTTCGACGGCTTCAAGTGGCCGACGTCGTTGCACAGCACCTACATCGAAGCCGTGGTCGAGGAAGAGTCTTCCACCCGCAATCGGGCCTGCCGATAGCGCTGCGATTTCCGTCATGCAGCTCAGTTCGCGTAGAGACCTTCGACAATGGGCAATCGCGCGGCGCGGAATGCAGGAAACAGTCCGCCGATCAACCCGACGATCAGTGCGAGCGCTACGCCTTCGCCGATCAGCCAGGGACTGAGCTTGAAGTCGAACACCACCTGGGTGAAGTTGCCGCCAAGGGTCGAGGCCGTGACGCCATCGAAAATCAGGTAGGTAGCGGCGGCGCCGAGCAGGCCGCCAATGAGAGCGAGCAGCAGCGATTCGGCCAGCGTCCCGACAAAGGCGGGGAAGCCGCCGAAGCCGATGGCTCGCAGCGTCGCGATTTCCGTGGCGCGAGCCGCTACCGACGAATACATCGTGTTGAGTGCTCCGGCGACCGCGCCCAGCGCCATCGCGATCGCCAGCGGCCAGCCGAGTTTCTGAATCAGATCGGAGGTTTGCGACGCCTGTTCGGCGAAGTAATTGGCTTCGGATTTGACATCGAGCTTCAGCCGCGGATCGTTTTCGCTATAGCTTTTCAGCTCATTCAGTGCGGCCGATCCGGTAAGACGTGCGCGCACGGTCTGGACGATGTTGTTGCGGTTGAACAGACTCTGCACCACAGGAAGATCGGCCCAGATCTCGGATTCGAACACGCTGCCGCCGGCCTCGAACACGCCGACGACGGTCCAGCGCGTGGCGCCAAACGACGCAGTACTGCCGAGTTCGAATCCCTCGAATTCACGCAACAATGCCTTGCCGACCACCACTTCGTTGCTGCCGCGGTTGAACATGCGGCCTGCGGCGATGTCAATGTCCTTGCGCAGCGCAGTGCCCTGTTCGCCGATCCCCCGCAGCGGCAGATTGGCCTTGGTCTTGGTGGAGCGCTTGATGCCGTCGACCACAAGGTAGAGTTCCGGCGAGATGAGGGCTTGCCGTCGCTGCCCCGTGCGATGCCGGGCCCGTCCTCGATCAGCCGCACCTGATCACGGCTCACCGTGCTGTTGATTTCGGCCTGCGAACCGGCCCGCAGCACGATCGCGATGTCGTCGGCCCCGGATCCCGCGATGGTGCGCTGGAATCCATTAGCCATCGCCAGGAATGCGAGCAGCACGATCACCACCAGCGCGATCGCGATCACTGTCGAGAGCGAGAGCCAGCGCCGTTGCGCAATGCTCTTGAGATTGATGGCGGTGACGGCCGCCACCTGAAGCCAAAGCGAGCGCATGCTTATCCCCGTCCCTAGCGCGGTTGCGATTTTGAGCCGCATGGCGTTGAACGCCGGAATGATCCCCGTGATCAGTCCAAGCGCGATCATCAGCGCCAACCCTTGCAGGGCTATGGCTGGCGATACCGCAAAAGCCGGCGCGATGTTGGCGAGGCTCGTGCGCAGGGCCATTGCGACCAGCGCCGCAATCGCCAGTCCAGGCAATCCGCCGAGCAGAGCCAGCAACACCGACTCACCGAGCACCATTGCCAAAATCCGCGGGCCTGAAAAACCGAGCGTCTTCAGTACGCCAATCTCACGGGTCCGCTCCCGGATCGACAGCGCCATCGTATTGCCGACGATCATCAGGATGGTGACGAAGGCGGCGCCGACCACCAGCAACACGATCAGCGCGATATTGCCGAACTGCGCAGCGAACGCTTTCCCGAACGTCTTTTCAGTGTCGGTCGAGGTCTCGGCGGTGGAGTTGGCGAACATCGCGTCGATCGCCTTCGCCACCCGATCGTTGTTTTCGGGCGATGTTGTCTGAAGAATCATCCAGCCGATGGTGTCCTTTCCGAACGAGCGGGTCTCGTCGAAATAGGCGTACTGGAACAAAAGGAAGTTGGTGTCGACATGCTCGGCCTTGCCCGTGACGATGCCGGCAATGGTGAGGTCCCAGGTATGTCCGCCACTGCGCTGGCTGAAGATATTGCTGGCAACCGGAATGCGATCGCCGATCTTCCAGCCCTGCTTCCGCGCCAAGGCTTCGCCGACCACCGCGCTACTGCGGTCGCGGATGAAGGCCTGAAGCTGCTCGGGCGGAACCTCGAACTCGCTGCGATATACGTCAAAATAGGTGGTTGGCTCGATCGCGAGCGCCATCAGGAAGTTCTTCGGATCCTGATAATAGCCGCCGAACCAGTTGGCGAAAGTGACCTGCCGCACCCCTTCCACCGCTCGCACGCGATTGTAGTAGGCGATCGGCATCGGCTGGGTGAAGTTGATCTTGTTGACGGTGATCAGCCGATCCGCGGCGGCGCTATCCTCGCCGGCCGTGAAGGCGCGGTAAAATCCGGCGAGCACGCCGAAGATCATGAAGGCGATCATGATCGACACGATCATCAGCGCTGCGCGCAATTTACGGCGGAACAGGTTTTTCCGCACCAGGTCGAAATCGTTCACGCGGCGAGCTCCCGTTCGACGAAACGGCCCTTGTCGAGATGCAGGACGCGCTTGGCATAGTTTGCCGCAGCGGGGTCGTGGGTAACCATTACGATGGTCTTGCCGAGTTCACTATTGAGCAGTTGCAGGATCGAAAGAATCTCGTCAGCGGACTGGCGGTCGAGATCGCCGGTCGGTTCGTCGCACAGCAGCAGGTTCGGATCCGAGACGATGGCGCGCGCAATCGCAACGCGCTGCTGCTGGCCGCCCGACATTTCGCGCGGACGGTGCTTGATGCGGTCGGCGAGCCCGACCACGGAAAGCGCGGTGTGAACGCGGGCCGCGCGCTCCTTGCGGTTCAACCTGGTCAGCAACAGCGGCAGTTCGACATTCTGCGCCGCAGTCAGCATCGGCATCAAATTGTAGAACTGGAAGATGAAGCCGATGTTGGCGGCCCGCCAGGCGGCAAGTTCGCTCTCGGAGAGGCCGTCGATGCGCTTGTCTGCGACGGCAATCTCGCCCGCGTCGACGCGATCGATGCCACCGAGCAGGTTGAGCAGCGTCGTCTTGCCCGATCCGGACGGCCCCATGATAGCGACGAAATCGCCGCGGGGAATCGCAAGATCGAGATGGTCGAAAATCGAGATCGTTTCCTTTCCCTTGGTGAAACGCTTAGCTACGCCGGCGAGGCGAACCATCGGATGTTCGGCTGTCAAGTTTGTCTCCTCTTGAAAATCCAGATGGGCGCTAGTTCGCGGCGGTGGCCTCAGTGGCGCCATTTACCTTGGCCTCGCGCAGAAAGTTCACCTTCACCGCCATGTCAGGCAGGATACGCGGGTCCTTCTTGTCGAAGCGGATGCGAACCTTCACTGTGGCCTTCTCGCGGTTTGCGGTCGGCACGATCGCGATGACGGAGGAGGGAATGGTCCAGTCGGGATAGGCATCCAGCACCGCGTTGACGGCGCCTCCGGGGACGACGCGGCCGATGAAGGCCTCGTTCACATCCACTTCGATCTCGATCGAATCCATGTCGACGATGGTGCAGATACCGGTGCGCGTGTAGCCGCCGACCGACATCGGTGAGATCATCTCGCCAGGCTGTGCGCTGCGGTCGACGACGACGCCGGCGAACGGCGCGCGGATCTGATGCTTGTCGAGCACCGAGGCGCTGCGCTTGGCGTCGATCTTGGCGGTTTCGAATTGCGACTGCACCTGGCGCAATTGCGCGCTGAGCACGCCGACCCGCGCCTGCGCCTTGGTCAGATCGGCCTCGGTCGCAAAATTCTTCTGCGATAATGTCTGCACGCGCGACATGATCCGGGTCGCGTCCTGCAGATCGGCAGTGATCGCAGCTATTGCGGCATCAGCCGCCTCGACGCGCGAGCGTGCCAGCTCATAGTCCTTTTCGGCAAGCACGCTGTCCAGCCGCGCGACGATCTGGCCGTCGGTTACCGTCATGCCTTCGTCGATGAAGACCTCGACCACCTTTCCGGTAATCTCGGCTGCAACGGTCGCCTTGCGGCGTGCCACCACATAGCCGGAGGCCGCCAAGGTGCCGGTCGCCTTGCCATTTGTTGCAGCCTGCTGCGGCGGAGACTGAGGCTGCAACGTCTGCGGTTGCCTGGCTGGCTGTGGTGCGGTTTCCTTGCGGGAGTCCTGCTGGCGAAATGCGAAAACGCCAAAGGCGGTAAATGCGACGACGCCGGCGACAACGACCGCCGAGATCGGCAGCCAGCGGCGGCTCGATCGTTCCACCTTGCTGGCGCTGCGATCGATGGTCAGCGATTTCAGCAGTTCGCTCTTGTCTTCGGTCATCGTTCATTTCCATCCGGCTGCGCGCTGCAGCATCCTGCGCGGCGGCATCGTTCTCGCGCTGGTATTCTCGCTCTCGGCCGGCTTGCATGTCTCGCTATAGAATGGGTCGGCGCCCCAGGGTTCCGTAAGGCAGCGCCCCAGTTCCGTCAGTAAAATCCCGTTCAGCCTCGCGAGCCCCAGGCGGCGCCCGTTTTCGAGGACGTGATTTTGCGGAAATCTAAAGCCTAATGGCGACGGAAGCAAACCCTGCAACCAATAAGAGTGTGCACCGGCTTCACCAATTGCAGGCCGCAGCATCGGGGCCTTTTTGCGGCCAGACGCCACACTGGCGACATCTGCTCTGGAATAGATCGAGCAGCTCGAAGACCACGCGAGCAATGGGGCCGCGACTCGATACCGACCTCAGTCACTGCGCAAGCGGCAGGCCGAGGCGGCCGACGCCGGGCAACTTCAATGCAGGCCGGCGGATGTCGAGCCCCAGCACGCCACCGAAAAAATTGAGCTCGATTCCTCGATCCATCCGATCGTGAGCCCGAGATAGCCTCCGAGCGAAGCAAACACGCCGGTGCGCGACGGCGTGAAGCCGTACCAGTCGCCGCGGTATGGATAGTCCTTGCCGATCGCGGTTGGAGGCAGCACCGCGTTAAGTTCCGGAACGGCGTCCAGGATCGCCTGGATGAACGTGTTGGAGTTCGGACCAGGCCAGGGGCTGTAGTCGCCATTGGCTCTGAACTTGTATCGCTCGATCACTGCGCGAATTTTCGGAATGAGCGGCTCTGCGGCCGCGCCATCGACGCTCACGACCGTTTCCGGAATAGCGCCGAACCATCTGCCGTCTGCGAGGAAGCCATCGATCCGGGTCGGTTCACCCCAGGCCGTGTAGTCGTAGCGGCTGTAGCGGCTCGCTCCGCGCTCCTTCACGACGATCCAGGTATGAACAGCGAAGATGCCGCGCCAGCGCACGGTCCGCGCCGCGAAAACCCTGATCACGGCCTGCGGGTGGTCGGAAGCCTTCGGCAGCAGCCCGGCGCTGGAGCGGTCGGCCGTCTGCCAGTTCTCCCGCCGGTCGCCGAGCAGGTAGATCACGGCGGAATAAGCCACGGGAACGAGCACGAGCAGGATGAAAATGAACAGGTATCTTTTCACGAGCGGGATCAACTGGAAGGCTGACAACTGGAAGGCTTGCGGAGGACTCTAATGTAGTTGGCGCCAATTGCGTTTGCCAGCCGCACGAGGAGATCAGAAACGGAGAACGCCGAAGGCAACCAGAAGCCCGACGGTCACTGCTGCTGAAATTGCCAGCGAACCCAGGCATCCCAGCCGATTTGAGAAAAACAAGAACATCGCCGTTTGTCCCTGCAGCCGCCTGAGGGGAGCAAAGCCGGCTCGCAGCGGTTCCGCACCGGCGACGGTCAGGAGCCAGATTCGGACGCCCCCTCTGTGCTCTCTATGCTTTCGCCTCTCCGATCGTATCGGCCATCTTCGCGCCGCGTCGGCCGAGCGGCTTGTCGCCGCCTACCGTGCTGTCGGCCGCGGTCTGATGCTCGATTTCCGAATTGAGTTCGGCGCCGAGCAGCACCACAATCGTGGACATCCACATCCACATCATCAGGCCGATCGCGGCGCCCAGCGAGCCGTAGGTCGCGTCGTAGTTTGCATAGTTGCTAAGATAGAACGACAGCAGCGCAGATCCGGCCAGCCACGTCAGCGTTGCAAACACGCCGCCGACGCTGAGCCAGCGCCACCGCGCCGCGCGGCGGCTGGGGCCGAACCGGTATAGCAAGGCCAGGCCCACCAGCATTGTCATGACAAGAAGCGGCCACCGTCCGATACGGAACAGCGCATCGGTGATCGAGCCCAGACCGATCGTGGATAGAACGATCGGGAGTGCAACTACGGAGCCGATCGCGAGCAGCACCGCGACCAGCCCGCCAAAGGTGAATGCGAGCGAAACCGCGTTGAGTTTGAAGAACCCGCGCTTCTCGTCCTCCTCGTAGACGACATTGAGCGCATCGATGATGGCCTTCATGCCGCCATTGGCGCTCCACACCGCAAGCACGAAGCTGACGAGGAAGGCCAGCCCCAGCCTTACATCGCCCTTTGCAAGCACCCGATCAACCTGCTCCCTGACGATGCCGACGGCGTCTTCTGGCAGGACGCCGGTAAGCATCGATATGTGTTCATTGATCGTGCTTGCCTTGGTGAACAGGGCATAGGAGGAGACGAGGGCGGTGATGGCCGGAAAAAGAGCAAGCAGGCCGTAGAAGACGACACCTGCGGCGACCGCGAGCAATCGATCTTCGCCGAACTGCTGGTACGTCCGGATCAGGATATCCTTCCAGCCTCTCCAGGGAATTTGCCACGGCGACATCGCGCGCCGGCCGCGTCCTGCATCGCCCGAAACCGTGCCGTCTGGTCCTGGCTCGGCTGGTTCACGACTCCTCTCGCGGTGGAGGTCGCTCACATTGCTCATTTCGTGCCGTCCGGCGTATCCCACCTTAATTTAATGCGTGGCAAGCGTCGGCGTTCCTCGGTCAAGCCGAGGCGGGCGCGGCAGCGCTCGATGAGATCGCCCTGAGGCGGCCGCGGATCCGGACAGACGATGATCTATCCGTCCGCTCGCAAACGATCGAAAAGGGTCAGCGGCTTGTCTGTGCGCTGATCAATGCCCGCTCAGTTCAGCGGCAGCCACGTCAGATCGCCGGAGCTGCCGCAGGTGTTGCAGTGGGCCGGCAGGTCGAACGTGTTGGCGAGCTGCCATTCCTGCGATTCGTTGCTCCATTGAACGGTCGCAGAACAGGTAATGTCGTCGGACCGACAGTGCGAGCAAACCGGCGTGGCCCGGCTTCCCCGCGTGCTTGGAATCTCCGTACTTCGTGGAGTCCCCGCATTTGGAGCAGCCTCCGCCGTCAGCTCAAATGGATTGAGAAGTGTCGTGTGTCTCAAGTCGCCCCCCGGTCATTCGCCTGCGTCGCGATCGAATCATAACTTTGGACGGGTTGAGTGTCTTCATACATCGGTATGATTGGCTGTGGATTCCTCCAGATTTAATGGTCGACTCAGGCTGCCACGCAACCATTGATGTCCATGGCCGGCCTCATCAACTCCGGCATTGACCATCCCGCGCGACGGAGCAAGGAAGTTCCAGCCGCCGGAACTGTCTTGCCTGCAGAATGTTATTTGCATGGCGGGCAAGCGCTGGCTTGTGATCCCGCATCTGTTTCCTGATCGTGCCGAGGTGTCGACTGCTCCGAAGCTCATCCATACTCAGGCCCGGCGAAACCGTCTGGAGAAGGTGCAAGGCGGGGCGGCTGACAGTCCTCAACGACGCGGCGGCCTATTTCGCCGCTCTGCGGGAAGCTTTGATTCTCGCCACGCAGCAGGCCTACATCATCGGCTGGGACATCCACAGCCAGACCCGCTTTGTCGGCCCTTCCGGGCGGGCCGATGATGGTTTTCCCGAAGAGCTCGGTTCGTTTCTCAAGGCGTTGCTGGAGAGGAGGGCCGAACTGCGCATCGACATCCTGAGCTGGAATTTTCCCGCCCTCTATGCCGCGGAGCGCGAGTGGGGTTCAGCGGCGAAATTCACATCGGGAGCATCGAACCGACTTCGTTTCTGTTTCGACTCCAGCCTTCCGCTCGGTTCTGCGCAGCACCAGAAGATCGTCGTCATTGACGGGGCGGTCGCGTTTTCCGGCGGGCTCGACCTGACGATCCGGCGCTGGGACACCGGCGATCACGCCGCCCGTCATCCGCTCCGGAAAGATCCCGACGGCAAGCCATATCCGCCGTTCCACGATGTCCAGTGCATGGTCGATGGCGAAGCCGCCGTTGCACTTACGAAGTTGGCCGAGAGCAGGTGGCGGGCAGCCGGCTGCACGGTCGAAAATCACGAAATGATCCGCGGCGACCGCTGGCCGGCGTCGGTGCCGGTTCAAGCCCGGGATATGACGGCGGGCATCGCCCGGACGGAGATAAAGACCGCACGCCATCGGGGGGTGAACGAAGTTGCCCGGCTGTTCGAGGCATCCATTAACGCGGCAAACCGCTTCATCTATATCGAGAACCAGTTCACGAGCTCGACCGACATTGCGCGCCGGCTGGCGCAGCGGATGCTGGACGTGCCTTCGCTTCGCGTCCTGATCGTCACGCCTAAGATGCATACGTCGTGGTTCGAGTCCCAGGCCATGCAGGGCGGCCGCGGCGGGTTTATCGACCAGTTCATCGCGGCAGGCGTCATGGAGCGGATTCGCTTTCTCTATCCCGCGACGCGGGATGCGAACTCGGCCACCGTCGTCATGGTGCACAGCAAGGTGATGATCGTCGACGATTGTCTGTTGCGCGTGGGCTCGGCCAACCTCAACAACCGGTCGATGGGTGCGGATACCGAGTGCGATCTCGCGTTCGAGGCGACCTCCGAAGAGCATCGGGAGTTCATCGGTCGTCTTCGCCGCGGGCTCATCGGGCATTTCTGCGGCGTGGACGAGCAGGAGGTCGAAAGTAACGAAGCCGACCTTCTTGGATTTCTCGATAGGCTGTCCAGGGACGACAGGGAGAAGTCGCTGCAGCCGATCGATGCGACCATCCGGATCGGCGGGGTCGCGAGCGTCGTGCAACCCGTCGCAGATCCCAGGGAACCTCTCGATCTCGAGCGCGCTGCCAATCGCATGTGGACGCCGCGGACCATCCTGGCCGTATCTGGACTGGCGGCAGCGCTCGGCAGCCTCGCGCTGGCCTGGCAATACACGTCGCTGAGCGATTTCACCGACGTAGGCTTCGTGTCCTCGGTCATTTCGCGATCGGAATTTGCGCCGCTGCTGGCGATTGCCGCGTTCGTCGTCGGTGGTTTGGTGGTCTTTCCGGTCCTTGTCCTGATCGCAGCGACGGCCGCGGCGCTCGGCCCGTGGATGGGTTTCGCCAGCGCCGCCACTGGCGTGCTGCTCAGTGCGCTCGTTCTGTTCGGGATTGGCCGGGCGCTGGGCCAGGCCCGGCTGCAACGGCTGCTCGGGCGCCGCTCATCGCGGGTTCAGAGCCGCATCATCGGCAAGGGCGTCGTCGCCGTGGCCATGATCCGCATGGTGCCGATCGCGCCGTTCTCGATCGTGAACGTGGTGGCCGGCGCCAGCAAGTTGAGCCTGCGGGATTTCATGCTCGGAACGGCGCTCGGCATGGCTCCGGGAATCACCGCGATGGCGGCATTGGGTGCGCAGATCGCGGATCTGGCGCGGAATGCGTCCTGGACCAATGCGTTGCTGCTGGGGCTCGCGATCATCGCCTGGATCGCGGTCTGCCTCGGCGTGCAGTTTCTCGTGACCTGGCTGGCAGGAAGACGAACGTGACGGACACCCTGCAGATCATGACGTGGAACGTTCACGGCACATTCCACCTTAATCCAAAGTTCGATCTGGATCGTGTCTGTTCCGTGATCCGCCACTGGTCTCCCGATGTGGTCGCGTTGCAGGAAGTCGACTCGCGGGGGCGAAGCGACGATCCCTTTGTCCAGTTGGCGAAGGCCGTAGGCGACCACCGGGTCGACGCCAGGTCGATCGTCACCAAGGACGGCGATTACGGACAGGCGCTGTTGAGCCGCTGGCCTTTTGCCGAGGAGCCTGAGATCGTCGACGTGTCGTATCAGGAACGGGAGCCTCGCCGGGCTATTTCCGCGCGCATATTGTCTGACGTCGTCGGCGAGATAAGGGTCGTTGCGACCCATCTCGGCCTGAGCATCCATGAAAGGCACGCCCAGGCACATGCGCTGGTTGAGCTGGTGCAGCCGACGCGAACGCTCGTGGTCGGCGACTTCAACGATTGGTTCTGGGTGAGGTCGGTCCGGGGCGTGCTGGCGCAAACCTGCCCGGTTCGCACGCGGTTGCGGACGTTTCCCGCCCTGTTTCCAATGATGCGGCTGGACCGGATTTACGTCTCGCGCGACGGGGTGATCCGCTCGGCCTGGACCGATCACAAGGCGCGCATGTATTCGGACCATCTTCCTGTCATCGCAGATGTCGCGTTTCCGGATTAGAGCGTCATTCCGGGGCTATGCGAAGCACAGAACCCGGAATCTCGAGATTCCGGGTCTGGTGCTAACGCACCATCCCGGAATGACGAGCGCGGTTATGTACGAGAGCGAACTACACGAAAATCGCTGTCTATTGCCGTCCCCAACGCAACACCACGGGATCGAGCTGGCGGGCGATTTCAATAAGACCGGCGCGCGCCGCCGGGTGAACCTTTTGCAGGGGGTGACGAACCGCGTCCGAACCGATCACGCCGCCTTCCTTCATGAGTATCTTGGCGGCTTGCAACCCGCACTGGCGGTTTTCGTAATTGATCAGCGGCAGCCAGCGCGCATAAGCCGCCGCCGCTTCCTCCCGACGCCCCGCGAGATAGGGATCGACGATTTGCCGGATGCCGTCCGGGTAGCCGCCACCTGTCATCGCGCCGGTCGCACGGGCATCGAGATCGGCCAGGAGGGTGATGCCTTCCTCGCCATCCCAGGGCCCTTCGATGCTGCTGCCGCCCGCTGCGATGAGATCGCGAAGCTTCGCTGCGGCCATCGGCACCTCGATCTTGAAATAGCTGATGTTGGGGATTTCCCGCGCCATGCGGGCCAGCAAGTCGACCGAAAGTGGTGTTCCGGCAACAGGAGCATCCTGGATCATGATGGGGATATCGATGGCATCAGACACGGTGCGATAGAAGTCGAAAATGGCCTTCTCCGATACACGGAAGGTGGCGCCGTGATAGGGCGGCATGATCATGGTCATCGCGGCGCCCGCATCCTGGGCCTGGCAGCTACGCTCAGCGCAGACGCGCGAACCGAAATGCGTCGTCGTCACGATCACCGGCACCCGGCCGGCGACGTGCTCCAGCACCGCGTGCATCACCTTTTCGCGCTCGGCATCGGTCAGGACGAATTGCTCGGAGAAGTTGGCCAGGATGCAGAGGCCGTTCGAGCCGGCTTCGATCATGAAATCGATACAGCGGCGTTGACCCGCGAGATCAAGCTCCCCGCGATCGTCGAAAATGGTCGGAGCGACAGGGAAAACACCGCGATAGGGCCGTTGTGCAGTCGGGGTCATTCTGGATGTTCCATTCGAGCAGGATCAGTGATTGTATGATCGTCCAATTCATTCATCAACAGATAGAAGCTCGGCACAATCGCGCAGCCAGATAAGGGAAAATTCGATGGGGGGAGTTCTGGAGGGCGTGCGCGTCCTCGATTTCGGGCGCTATATCGCGGGGCCGTACTGCGCGACATTGCTGGCGGAATTCGGTGCGGAAGTCATTCGCGTGGAAAAGCGCGACGGCAGCGAGGATCGGTTCGTGGCGCCGGTCGGCGAGGGCGGCGAGGGCGCGCTGTTCCTGCAGGTCAACCGCAACAAGAAATGCATTACGCTCGATCCGATGAAGCCCGAGGGGCAGGAGGTGATGCGCCGGCTGGTCGCTACCGCTGACGTGGTCGTCGCCAATTTGCCGCCGCAGACGCTGCGGGCGATGAAGCTCGATTACGAATCGCTGAAGGCGATCAAGCCGGATATTATTCTGACTACGGCAACCGCCTTCGGCGGGCCGGGGCCGTGGTCCGACCGCGTCGGCTTCGACGGTGTCGGGCAGGTGATGTCGGGCGCGGTGTACATGACGGGCAAGGGCGAGCCGCCTTACAGGGCGGCGGTGAACTGGGTTGATTTCGGAACGGCGCTGCATTGTGCGTTCGGTACGCTCGCCGCCTTGATCGAACGCGGCAAATCCGGCCGCGGGCAGATCGTCGAAGGCGCGCTGCTGGCGACCGCGTTGTCCTTTACCAACGCAACGCTGATCGAGCAGGCGGTGATCGCGGCCAACCGCGTTCCGACCGGCAATCTCGGCCAGACCGCCGCGCCCGCCGACATCTACCGCACCAGGGATGGCTGGGTGTTGTGTCAGGTCACTGGTAAGCCGCTGTTCATCCGCTGGGCCAAATTGATGGGCGAGGATCACTGGCTGCAGGATCCGCGCTTCGCCGACGATCTCAAGCGTGGCGACAACGGGCCTGTCATCAGTGAACGAATGGCGCGCTGGTGCGCCGAGCGGACCACGCAGGAAGCGGTCGATACACTCGGCAAGGCGATGATTCCGGCAGGACCCGTCCTGAGCCCGCAACAGGCGCTGGAGCATCCGCATATCCGCGCCGCCGGCTTCATGCAGGAGGTCGATTATCCCGGCTTGCCGAACCCCGCGCCGACCGCGCGCGCCGCGGTGCGGCTGTCTGAGACGCCGGGCGAAATCGTAACGCGTCCGCCGACGCTCGGTGAGCATACGGATTCCGTGCTCGCCGCGATCGGCTATGACGCGGATGCGATCGCTGAGCTTCGGGAGAATGGGATCGTGTAGGCGTGTAGGATGTCCGCGCGGCGGTTGTGGACCTCATCCTGAGGAGCCGCGCAGCGGCGTCTCGAAGGACGAGCCCGTATCTCGGCCGCATGGTTCGAGACGCGCGAAGACGCGCTCCTCACCATGAGGGTCTGATGGTGTTGCGCGTTGACGCGCCTGACGGGCAAATCAGTCCGAAACCCCTGTCCAGCCCTTCGCGCAAAAATATTCCGCTTAACCCGTCGGGCAAATCAATGCTCTTTCTTTGCGTGTCTCACGGCAGATGAGGGGCGATCGCGATCGTCACGAACGTGCGGTGGGATGCGGTGGACGCGAGAGCTACGACTGACGAGCGTGCCTCAAGCGGACGGCGAAGTCGTGTGGTCCTGACGCCGCGGTGCTGGCGTCAAGTTGCGCAGAAGTATCTGCGCGGCGACGGTGGCAAAAGAGCCGTTCACCGGGGAGATCACGAAGTAAACCGTAAACCACTGCGCAGGGAAGGCCGGATGCTCTCCGCTGAACCTGTATGCTCGTGTGCGCATTCTTGATGCACATTTGCACGCGAGACCGCGGGTGCAGCGCGCACCCGGCTTTCCCTGCGCCCTCTGTTTTTAAGGAGGGAGGAAGTTTGAAACAAACCTCGGGCCTTTGGGCTGCGAGAGCGCGAAGCTATATTCAGTCGTCATCTTCCGCGAAGGCGGACGATCAGTATTTCCAGAGGCCGCAGTGATGGAATCGAAGCCGCGGCGTACTGGATGCCCCGCCTTCGCGGGGCATGACGGTCGTCGGGTGGGCTAAGCGAAGCGTGCCCACCATTCAGGATGACGCTCTTCGAGAATGGTGGACACGGCGCAAGCGGGCCTTTGCCCACCCCACGAAGCCCAGAGCCCACCGCTTCCTTGCAAAAGCTTGAAGTTTAAAATATATGCTGAACCCTCATCCTGGAGGCTCACTTATGTCCCAGCTATCGCGTTCCTCCCATGCGCTTGTCACCGGCGGCGGGCGGGGCATTGGCCTCGCGATATCAGCGGCGCTGTCGAAGGCGGGTGCGACGGTGACCGTTCTCGGCCGCAATCGCGCAACGCTCGATGAGGCGGTTGCAGCGGGCGCGGCGCAATTCGCCGTGGTAGCCGATGTCGCCGATCAGGCCTCGGTTAAGGCTGCAATCGCCGAAGCCGCTGCGCGGCAGCCGATCGACATCCTGATCGCCAATGCGGGCGCAGCCGAATCCGCGCCGTTCGGCCGCTCCGATGCGGCCTTGTTCCAGCGGATGATGGACGTTAATTTCATGGGCGTGGTCCACGCCGCGCAGGCCGTGTTGCCCGCGATGATGGAGCGCCGCCGCGGCCGGATTGTCGCCGTCGCATCCACGGCAGGCCTCAAGGGCTACGCCTATGTCTCGGCCTACAGCGCCGCCAAGCACGCGGTGATCGGCCTCGTACGCTCGCTGGCGCTGGAGACCGCAAAGAGCGGCGTCACGGTCAATGCCGTATGCCCCGGCTTCACCGAAACCGATCTGCTTGAAGGCTCTATCGACAACATCATCAAGAAGACCGGCCGCAGCCGCATGCAGGCGATCGCCGAACTGTCGAAGCATAATCCGCAAGCGCGGCTCGTGACGCCGTCGGAAGTGGCCGACGCCGTGCTCTGGCTCTGCGGCGAAGGCGCCGGCGCGATCACCGGACAGGCGATCGCCGTTGCCGGCGGCGAGGTCTGACCGCAAAACAACAATGACACTCAGGGAGACAACATGAGCATAGCAGCCAATCCCGTCACGCTGCCGCTGGCGGAGTATTCGCCGAAGCATTTTCTGCTGGCCGTGGTCGGCGGCGTCGCCACGGTGACGCTGAACCGTCCCGAGCGAAAGAATCCGCTGACCTTTGAAAGCTACCGCGAACTCACCGATTTCTTTCGCGCCTGCGCGATGGATGACGAGGTCAAGACCATCGTTGTAACAGGCGCGGGCGGAAATTTCTCTTCAGGCGGCGACGTGTTCGAGATCATTGGGCCGCTGGTGCAGATGGACACCAAGGGGCTGACCGCCTTCACCCGCATGACCGGGGATCTTGTGAAGGCGATGCGGGCGTGCCCGCAGCCGATCGTCGCCGCCGTCGAAGGCATCTGCGCCGGGGCCGGCGCGATCATCGCCATGGCCTCGGACCTGCGGCTTGCGGCTGTTGGAGCCAAGGTCGCGTTCCTGTTCAACAAGGTCGGGCTCGCCGGCTGCGACATGGGGGCCTGCGCGATCCTGCCGCGCATCATCGGACAGTCGCGGGCCTCGGAACTGCTCTATACCGGCCGCTTCATGACCGCGGAGGAGGGCGAGCGCTGGGGCTTCTTCGGCCGTATCGTCACGCCTGAGCAGGTGCTGCCGCAGGCGCAACTTCTGGCCAAGCAGATTTCCGAAGGGCCGACTTTTGCCAACACCATGACCAAGCGTATGCTGGCGATGGAATGGGCGATGTCGGTGGAGGAGGCGATCGAAGCCGAAGCCGTAGCCCAAGCGCTCTGCATGACGACTGAAGATTTCGCCCGGGCGTTCGAGGCGTTTTCGAACAAGCGAACCCCGGCATTTCAGGGGAACTGAGGAGCGTAGGCCGGGTGGAGCAAAGCGAAACCCGGGATTCCATCCGGCGCCGCGAGAACCCCGGATTGCGCTGCGCTCCGTCCGGGCTACGAGCGGAGACTCTATCCCCTCATGGTGAGGAGGCGCGTCAGCGCCGTCTCGAACCATGAGGCCCGTGGCCCATCCTTCGAGACGCGGCCAAGAGGCCGCTCCTCAGGATGAGGGCGGAATGTGAGGCAACAGACAACAAGGCCTTGCCAAAAATTGTTTTATGCTTAAAGTAATTTCGAACTTGCCCGACAGCCTGCTTCGGAGGCGCTGATGAAGGTGGCGATAATCGGCGGCGGACCGGCCGGTCTCTATGCCGCGATCCTCTTGAAAAAGCAGCGGCCGCAGGCCGAGATCACGGTCTATGAGCGCAACCGCGCCGACGACACCTTCGGCTTCGGCGTGGTGTTCTCGGATGCGACGCTGGACAATTTCGAGAAATACGATCCCGCAAGCTACCGCCGCATCATCCAGGAATTCGCCTATTGGGACGACATCGCCGTGCACTTCCGCGGCACGGTCCACCGGGTCGGCGGCAACGGTTTTTGCGGCTGTTCGCGCCGGATGCTGCTGTTGATCCTGCAGGAGCGTGCGCGCGAACTCGGCGTGACGTTGCTCTTCGAGACCGATGTCGATGACGAAGCCTGCTTTGCCGATGCCGATCTGATCGTGCTCGCCGACGGCATCAACAGCCGCTTCCGCGACAAGTACGTCGATCATTTTCAGCCAGAGGTCGATCTGCGCTCCAACAAGTTCGCGTGGATGGGCTCGACCCGGCCGCTCGATGCCTTCACCTTCATCTTCCAGGAGACCGAGTGGGGGCCGTTCATCGCACACGCCTACCAGTATGAAGCGGGCCGCTCGACCTGGATCTTCGAGACCGATGCCGAGACATTTGCGCGCGCCGGTCTCGAAGGCCTCAGCGAACAGCAATCCGCCGACCGCATGGCGGAGATCTTCGGCTGGTTCCTCGACGGCCATCCGTTGCTGACCAACCGCTCGATGTGGCGCAATTTCCCGATGATCCGCAGCCAACGCTGGATCAAGGGCAACATGGTGCTGCTGGGCGACGCCAAGGCAACTGCGCATTTCTCGATCGGCTCCGGCACCAAGCTCGCGATGGAAGATGCGATTGCGCTCGCGGACGCGATGGCGCAGACGCCGACGGTCGATGCCGCGTTGCAGACCTACGAGCAGGGGCGGCGCGAGGAGGTCGAGAAGACTCAGCATGCCGCCGACGTGTCGCTGGTCTGGTTCGAGCACGTCGACCGCTTCTGGGATTTCGATCCCGTGCAGTTCGCCTTTGGGGTCATGACCCGCGCCAAGGCGATCACCTACGATAATCTGACGCTGCGCGCGCCGGAGTTTGTCCGCGAGGTCGACAAGGCCTTTGCGAAGCAGGTCCGCGCCAAAGGGTTTGACGTCGATATCGACAAACCTGTCGCGCCGATGTTCCAGCCGCTCAAGTTGCGCGAGATGGAAGTGGCGAACCGCGCCGTGGTGTCGCCGATGTGCATGTACTCGGCGAAGGAGGGCGTGCCGGGCGATTTCCATCTGGTGCATTACGGCTCGCGCGCGATCGGCGGCGCCGGGCTGATTTTCACGGAGATGAGCTGTGTCGGCCGCGACGCCCGTATCACGCCCGGCTGTGCTGGCTTGTGGAATGACGAGCAGCAGGCCGCGTGGACACGCATTGTCGATTTCGTTCACGCCAATTCCGCCGCGAAAATCTGCCTGCAGCTCGGACATGCCGGCCGCAAGGGCGCCACTAAGCTGATGTGGGAGGGCATGGACCGGCCGCTCGAACAGGGCGGCTGGGACACGATCTCGGCGTCGCCACTGCCTTATTTCCCCGATAGCCAGGTGCCGCGCGAAATGGATCGCGCCGCGATGGACCACGTCAAGGCCGAGTTCATCGCGGCGGCCTTGCGCGGCAAAGCTTGCGGTTTCGACATGCTGGAGCTGCACTGCGCCCACGGCTATTTGCTCGCGAGCTTCATCTCGCCGCTGACCAACAAGCGCACGGATGAATACGGCGGTACGCTTGCCAACCGGCTGCGCTATCCTTGGAAATCTTCGAGGCGATGCGCGCGGCGTGGCCGGCGCACAAGCCGATGTCGGTTCGCATCTCCGCCACCGACTGGGCCGAGGGCGGCATCACCGGCGACGATGCCGTGGCGATTGCGCGCGCGTTTGCCGAAGCCGGCGTCGATCTCATCGATGTCTCGACCGGCCAGACCGTGCGCGACGCGCAGCCGGTCTATGGGCGAATGTTCCAGACACCGTTCTCCGAACAGGTTCGCAACGAGGCCCGGGTCGCGACCATGTGCGTCGGCAACATCACGACGGCGGATCAGGCGAACACTATCCTCGCCGCCGGCCGCGCCGACCTGGTGGCGCTGGGCCGGCCGCATCTGGTGGATCCGTCGTTCACGATGCGGGCGGCGGCCTGGTACGGCGCGTCCGATATTGCCTGTCCGCCGCAATATCTGCCCGGCAAGGAACAAATATTCCGCAACAGCGTTCGCGACCGGCAGGATTTCGAGGACCTCAAAATTAAGGGTAAGCCGAAAACCCGGGCCGAGCTCAAAGCGGAGGCGACAAAGCCGCTTGCAGCCGAATAGGCCGGATGGCAGGCTCTATCGGTCACCTTCCTCGCCTGCAAGCGGGAAAGGTGAAAGAGCGTAGAGTGGAGCCAAGCAGATGAAGGCGATCATCGTCGGAGGCGGCATCGGAGGCCTCACCACCGCGCTGATGTTGCGGGCCCGCGGCATCGACTGCGAATTGTTCGAGCAGACCGATAGTGTCCGCGAGCTCGGCGTCGGCATCAACACGCTGCCGCATGCGATCCGCGAACTGGCCGGCCTCGGGCTATTGGACCGGCTCGACGCGGCCGCGATCCGCACCGATCAATTGTACTATCTCAATCGCCACGGCCAGGAAGTCTGGCGCGAGCCGCGCGGCCTCGACGCCGGGCACGAGGTGCCGCAATTCTCGGTCCATCGCGGACGCCTGCAGAGCGTGATTCATCGCGCCGTCGAGGAACGGCTCGGCAAGGAGGCGATCCACACCGGTTGCCGGCTCGGCGCGTTCGCGCAGGACGAGGGCGGCGTGATCGCGCATTTTTTCGACCGCACCGGCGCCCATGTCACGACCGCCCGCGGCGATATCCTGGTTGGCGCCGACGGCATTCATTCGCACGTGCGCGAGATGCTGTTTCCGGACGAGGGGCCGCCGTGCTGGAACGGCCTGATGCTGTGGCGCGGGGCGCGCGACTGGCCGGCATTTTTGACTGGCCGCTCGATGATCGTGGCCGGCGGGCTTCACGCCAAGGTGGTCGTCTACCCGATCGCGGAAGGATCGAGCCCCGCAAGCCGGCTGACCAACTGGGCGGTGCTGGTGAAGGTCGGCGACGGCAATGTACCGCCGCCGCGCCGCGAGGATTGGTCGCGGCCCGGCAAGCGCGAAGAACTGATGCCGCATGTCGATCGGTTCAAGGTGCCCCATGTCGACGTGCGCAGCCTGATCTCGGCGACGCCGGAATTTTACGAGTATCCGTGCTGCGACCGCGATCCCCTGCCGTACTGGAGCTGGGGACGGGTCACGCTGCTCGGCGATGCCGCGCATCCGATGTATCCGGTCGGCTCGAACGGTGCGTCGCAGGCGATCCTTGACGCCCGCGCGCTCGCCGATGAACTGGCGCGCAGCGAGCATCCGCGTCAGGCGCTGGTGGCCTATGAGCAGAAGCGCCTGCCGATGACGGCGGAGATCGTGCGCTCGAACCGCCGCGGCGGCCCGGAAGGCGTGATCGACGCGGTCGAGCAACTGGCGCCGGATGGATTCACCGATATCGAGAAGGTGCTGAGCCACGCCCAGCGTGAGGCCATCGTGCGCGGCTACGCCTCCAAGGCCGGTTTTGCGCCACCGCCGCTGGGTCTCGCGGCGGTGCGGGCCTAATCTCACGCGCCCGGAGGCGGCGGCAGGAAGTGGATGTTGTGCTCGGCCGCCAGGGCCACCACCGCGTCCGGCGTCTGCTCCTTCATGTTGTGGATGCCCCAAAACAGATCGTACAGCCGCCGCGTCGGTGACACCCAGAACAGTGCCTTTGCGGTGCGGCCGGACTTGTTGAAAATGCCGTGCGGCTTGCCCATCGGCAGCCGGACCAGATCGCCCGGCGCGGCCTGCGTGTCGGCGCCGTCGAGGAAGAAGTCGAACTTGCCTTCCAGGATGTAGAGATACTCGTCCTGATCGGGGTGGATATGCGGCGGCACGAACGCCTCGGGCGGGAGCGTCGCATGCCACGAGAACGAATGCTCGGTGACGCTCTTCGGCACATAGGTCTGGCCGAGGATGCTCCAGGAAATTCCCTGGATGCCTTCATTGGCGCGGGTGATGCCGGCGATTTCGGTTTTCATGATGTCGTTCCCTTCTGATGCCTATTTGGCCGCGGTGCAGTCCTTGGCGTAACGGTCGCCGTAGTTCGAGAACACCTTCTCGACGATCTCGGTCTGGAACTTGCCATCGGGGCGTTTGGCGACCTTGGTCAGATAGAAATTCTGGATCGGATAGCCGTTGACGTTGAACTTGAAATCGCCGCGCAGGGAGGTGAACTCGGCCTTCCTCAGCGCGGCCGAGACCGCGTCCTTGTTCTTGAGGTCGCCCTTCACCGCCTTCACCGCGCTGTCGATCAGCATGGCCGTATCATAGCCCTGCATCGCATAGGTGCCGGGCACGCTGTTGTAGGCGGCTTCATAGCTCGCCACGAATTTCTTGTTCTGGGGATTGTCCATGTTGGGCGCCCAGTTCGAGCCGCCGAACATGCCGATGGCGGCGTCCTGCTGCGCGGGCAGCGTCGATTCATCGACCGTGAACGCCGACAGCACCGGAATCTTGTCGGCGAGGCCGGCCTGACGATATTGTTTCACGAGGCCCACGCCCATACCACCGGGCATGAACGTGAACAGCGCATCGACCTTGGAGGAGGCGATCTTGGTCAACTCGACCTGGAAATCGAGCGTGCCCAGCGGCGTGTAGCTTTCCTCGACGATCTCTCCCTTGTAATCGAGCTTGAACCCGGCAGCCGAATCCTTGCCGGCCTGATAATTCGGCACCAGCACGTAGACACGCTTATAGCCGCGGTCCTGGGCGACCTTGCCGAGAATTTCGTGAACCTGGTCGTTCTGGTAGGAGGTCACGTAGAAGAACGGGCTGCACTCCTTGCCGGCATAGCTCGACGGCCCGGCATTCGGGCTGATCAGGAACGTCTTGTTCTCGGTGACCGGCCGGTGAATGGCTTGCAGGATGTTGGAGAAGATCGGCCCAATGACGAAATCGACCTTCTCGCGCTCAAGCAGGCCCTTCGCCTTGGTCACGGCGCCGTCAGGCTTGAGTTCGTCGTCGACGACAATGACCTCGACGTCCTTGCCGGCCATCTTGCCGCCGAGGTCCTTGACCGCGAGCTGAAAACCGTCGCGGGATTGCTGGCCGAGCACGGCGGCTGGCCCGGACAACGTCACGATGATGCCGACCTTGATTTTCTCCTGCGCTACCGCCGGACCGGCTGCGATACCCAGCAAAGCGGCAAGTCCTGTCAGCTTCAACGACTGCTTCATAATTGTTCCTCCGTTCGGCCGCTGCGCAGCCGAAACCAGACGCCACACCAAAATGCACAAGATGCAGCTTATTCTGATGACGACCGCGCCTGCAAGCCGCGCAGCGCACCATGCAAGCCGTGCGCCAATTACTTGAAACTTAAAGAAATCTGGACAATGATCCCAAGCTGCGGTCTGTTCGGGCTCTTCCGAACGTCAGGCAGATAAGATTGCACACCATGACTCTTGATTCAGAGACCAAGGCCGTCGAGCTCCCGGAGGATCATGGCGACGAACTCCGGCTGTGGCTCCGCCTGTTGACCTGCACGACCCTGATCGAGGGCGAAGTGCGCAGCCGGCTGCGCGAGCGCTTCGATGTCACGCTGCCGCGGTTCGATTTAATGGCCCAGCTCGACAAGGCGCCTGAAGGCATGACGCTGTCGGATGTTTCGAAGCGGATGATGGTCTCGAACGGCAACGTCACCGGGCTGGTCGAGCGCCTCGTCGAATCCGGGCACCTCGACCGCCGCACCTCGGATGCCGACCGCCGCGTGCAGGTGATCCGCCTGACCAAAGCCGGCCGCGCCGAATTTCGCAGGATGGCGGCGGAGCACGAATTATGGATCGCCGATATTTTCGCGGACCTGACGCCGAAGGACGTCCGTGAGCTGATGCGTCTGTTGGCCAAGACCAAGGCGTCGGCGCAGAGATCCGCGAAGACGCGGACGACGTAAGATTCGATTGCCCGGAGGTGATCCGTTGAGCGCGGACGTCGACTACGAAGCCGAATACAATAATCGCGCGCGGGTTCCGGAGCATCCCGCGATCATTGCCGGCTGGTCCCAAAATGCAAAGACCTACCGCGAGGCGCATCAAGCCAGCCTCCAGGTGATCCCTTACGGTTCGGGCGAACGCAACCGGATCGATCTGTTTGCCGGCGATGGCGCAGGCCCGATTGTCGTGTTCATCCATGGCGGCTACTGGCAGGCGCTCGATGGTTCGTTCTTCAGCCATCTCGCCGGCGGGCTCAACGTTCATGGCATCGACGTCGCCGTGCCGAGTTACGACCTCTGTCCCGCGGTCTCCATCGCCGAGATTATCGGCGAGATGCGAGCCGCTTTGCGGGAGCTCGCGAAGCTCGGACGGCCGCTGGTCGTGAGCGGTCATTCCGCGGGCGGCCATCTCGCTGCCTGCATGCTGGCGACGGACTGGCGCGCGTTAGATGAGTCGTTGCCAGAGCAGCTCGTGACCGCGGCCTACGCCATTTCGGGGTTGTTTGACCTGCGTCCGCTGGTTAGCACGTCCATCAACATTGCGTTGAAGCTCGACGACGCGTCGGCGAGAGCGGTGAGTCCGTTGTTCTGGAAGTCTCCGATGCACGGCACGCTGGATGCGGTGGTCGGCGGTAATGAGAGCGCCGAATATCTTCGGCAGAGCCGCATCATCGTCGATGCCTGGAACGTGGCCGGCATCGCGACGCTGTTCGGGACAATTCCCGATGCCAATCATTTCACCGCCATCGCGCCGCTTGCCGATCCCAACTCGCCGATGACGCTGCGGCTGAAGCAATTGGCTGGGCGCTAATTCATGCCGCGTATTGTCGCCGATGGCGTTTCGCCGAATTTGGCGCGATAGGCGCTGGCCATTCGGCTGAGGTGGGTAAACCCGAGTTCGAAAGCGATATCGGTGATGCGCGCGGCAGGGGACGCGCCGGTCAGCCTGTCGTTGAGGTGCGCAAGACGAATGTCGAGCAGCATCTGCGAGATCGATGTTCCGAAATGCCGTCTGAACCCGAGTTGCAGTGCACGGATTCCGGTGCCCGCGGCTTCGGCAAGCTGCGCGAGATCGAGCGGATCTTCCGCGTGCGCATGGAGGAATTCCCGCGCGCGCTGCATCGACCGCGGCAACGATTCAGCCCGGCCGCCAAATCTGTCCATGGCGTCGCTCGCGCTGTGACGCAGGCCGTGGAGCAGGCTGCCCAGCAGGGCCTCGCGCAGATTGGCCGCGGCGTTCGGCGAAAGCTGCCGTTGAGGTCCGAGGCGCTCGGCAAGATCGACGAATGCCAACACCTGTGACTGAAGCGTCCGGTTGCAGGCCGAGGAAAGATCGACCGCAGGCTCGAACTCGACCGCGCCGATGGGGCGCCCCGACAGCGCTGCGGCCCGCTGTTCCAGGAGGCGCCGGTCGACCAGCAGAATGATCTGCGCGCAATTACTCTCCCAGGTCATTCGTGCCGGAATTGTCGGCGATAGCAACGAGGCGCTGGCGCTAGGTGTAGTGGCGACGTCGCGTGCCGCAGTTTGTATCCGTGCCGAGCCGTGCACCGGTATTTGCAGCAGGAAGAAGCGCTCGAGGCAGCCGGGGTCGATCGATACCGACCCGCCATAGGCGACATAGTTGACGGACAATCCGCCAGACGTCGCACAATTATGCAGTGCAAAAAATTCGGATGACGTGCCGCGGGCAGGAGTCAGTTGATGCGGGCAGAATATTCGCCCGATCGCGTCGGCGGCATCGTCGACGCTATCGGTCGAGACGCGCTTGAACGCCGCGAGCCGGACGGTCGGGTCATGCTGGGGAATGCTGGCACCTGTCGCCACGGCCCGGCCCTCTGCATTAGTTGAAGCCTATAATATCTGCGCGTGCCTGGGTTGGAAAGGCGATTTTGTGGCCGTGGGTGCCTGATCGGAAGGCGTCGGTGGTCATGCGGTCATTCTCCCCGTCATTCCGGGGCGTGCGCAGCGCGAACCCGAAATCCATCGGGCCGCTTGTCCTGCCGTAAAATGGATTCTGTGATGTGCAATTGCACATCACAGTTCGATGCTTCGCATCGCCCCGGAATGACGACAACCAATCCTTCCGCGCCGCAGCAATCGGAAAATTCTCTCGCGAACCAAGAGAGGATTCGTTTTGCGGCTAGACGGCCGGTTCGGCTCGATCCAGCCTGTGCGAACCATTCTGGACATCGCAACCACACCAAATGCGACAGAGGAGATGGCGACATGGCAGCACTCGAAAAAGGCATCACTACCAACGGTACCGGTTACGGCGGCAAGACCTGGAATATCCTCGGTCAGGTCTATTTCCCAAAAGCCATCACCGATTCCACCTTTGCCTTCGAGACCAACAGCGAACCCGGCCAGTTCGTGCCGGTGCACGTTCATCCGACGCAGGATGAATTCATTCTGGTGCAGGAAGGCGTTCTCGATCTCAAGCTCGACGGCGTCTGGGTACAGGCCAAGGCCGGTGATCTGGTTCGGATGCCGCGCGGCATTCCGCACGGCTACTTCAACAAGTCGGACAAGCCGGCGCGCGCATTGTTCTGGGTGTCGCCGATGCAAAAGCTCGAAGCGCTGTTCAACCAGCTCCATAATCTGGCGGACCCCGCAGAGGTGGTTCGGATCTCGGCGCAGCATGAGGTGAATTTTTTGCCGCCCGAAGCCAACGAGTAGGTCCGAAAGCCGCCAAGCATCCTTGCGGGAGAGTTGTCATGATCAGGCGAAAACAGGTTTGTATCATCGGCGCCGGCGTGTCCGGGCTGGCGGCGGCAAAAGCGTTCGCGGCGCGCGGTCATCAGGTCACGATTGCCGAGCGCAGCGGCGACTTAGGCGGCGTCTGGGAGCCGTCGCGGTCCTATCCGGAGGTGCAAACCCAAAGCCCGAAGGATCTCTATCGCTACACCGACAAGGCGATGCCGGATTCCTATCCGGAGTGGCCGAAGGGACCGCAGGTCCACGCCTATCTCACCGGATACGCCCGGGATCACGACCTACTCCGCGCGATCCGCTTCAACACGGCTGTGCTGCAGATGGATCGTCGCCCCGATTCCAGGCCGGGCTGGCGGCTCGACCTGCAGGGGCCGGACGGCGGCACCAGCCACGAAGACTTCGATTTCGTTGCGATATGTACGGGACAGTTCAATGAGCCCCAGACGCTCAGCCTGCCCGGCGAAGAGTCCTTCAAGGCGCAGGGCGGGCGCGTCATGCACTCGTCCCAATATAACGATCCAACAATCGCCAAGGGACGCAGCGTCGTCGTGCTCGGCGGATCGAAGTCGGCGACCGACATCGCGGTCAACGCGGTCAATTCCGGCGCGGCCGAAGTCACGCTGGTTTACCGCGAGCCGGTGTGGCGGATTCCGTATTTCATCGGCGGCCTGATCAATTTCAAACGCATTCTCTATGTCCGCGCCCAGGAGGAGATGTTCCGGAGTTGGGGCATCGGCGCGATGTCGCGGTTCGCGCATGCGGTCGCAAAACCGTTCGTCTGGGCCAACTGGCGCGGACTGGAAAGCCTCCTGAAACTGCAGCTCAAGCTCGGCAAGTGCGACATGGTGCCCAAGGAGCGGATCGAGGATGGCGCCAATTGTTCGCTGCCGATCGCCACGCCCGGATTCTTCCCGATGGTTGCGGACAAGCGCATCTTGGCCATTCGCGGCAGCTTCGAGCGCTACGACGGCAATTCGATCGTGATGACCGGCGGGCAAAGGGTTCAGGCTGACGTCGCCGTGCTGGCGATCGGCTACAAGCTCGGTGTTCCGTTCCTGCCGCAGGCCTACCGCGACAGACTGGTCGATCCCGATGGGCAGTATCGGCTTTATCGGCTTATCGCCAATCCGGATCTTCCGGAGATGGGATTCGTCGGCTTCAATTCGAGTTTCTGCACGGTACTGTGCGCCGATCTGGCGGCGAACTGGCTGGTCCGTTATGCCGACGGCCAGTTGGCGCGTCAGCCGACGGCGAAGGAGATGCAGGACAACATCGAGATGATGCTGCATTTCAAGCGCGTCGAGCGCCCGGCCGCCGGCGTCTATGGCGGGCTATGCGTCGCGCCCTATCACTTCAAGCATTTTGACGAATTGCTGGCCGATATCGGCGTGGCTGGACGGCGGCGAAATCCGCTGGTCGAGAAATTTACCCCGCCCGACGCCGCGGCCTATGGCCGCTTCCTCGCCTTGGCGCCGGACTACCGGGCCGCCGCGTAGGGGAGGCGCGAGTTCCCGGGCCGGGGGCCGCGTCGTGCGGCTGCCCGGCCTCTCTATTTGTGGGCAGGGCCTCAATCCGCACTTGCGCAAAATTACTTTAAGCCTAAAATGATTTCTGAGATAACGCTGCCGGGCGTCCTCGATATTGATCTCGAGCCTTTCATTGATGAAAGCGAGGGGCGATGGAAATGTCAGGTCAAACTCCCAGCCGATCCCTTGGTCCGTCTCTCGGCCCATCGGGCCACGTCGATGATTTTGCGCGGCGAAACCTTCCGCCGCTCGAGCAGTGGCCGGAGCTGCTGATCGACCGGCCCGAATTTCAATATCCGGAATATCTGAACGCAGGCGTCGAGCTGACCGACCGTATTGTCGAAAAGGGTTGGGGCGATCGTATCGCGCTGATCGGCAATGGCCGCCAGCGCACCTACAAGGAACTGGCTGATTGGTCCAACCGCCTTGCGCATGCGTTGGTTGAGAATTACGGCGTCAAGCCCGGCAACCGGGTCCTGATCCGCTCGGGCAACAATCCGGCGCTGGTCGCGGCATGGCTTGCGGCAACCAAGGCAGGCGCCGTCGTCGTCAACACCATGCCGATGCTGCGCGCCGGCGAATTGAGCAAGATCGTTGACAAGGCGGAGATTGCGCTGGCGCTGACCGACAGCCGCATCGCCGATGAACTGGTTGCGTGCGCGAAGACCAGCCGGTTTCTCAAGCAGGTGGTGAATTTCGACGGCACGTCGAACCATGACGCCGAGCTCGACCGGGTCGCGCTGAACAAGCCGGTGCGGTTCGATGCCGTGAAGACCGGGCGCGATGATGTCGTCTTGCTGGGATTTACCTCGGGCACTACGGGCGAACCGAAGGCGACGATGCATTTCCATCGGGATCTGATGATCATCGCCGATGGCTACGCCAGGGAGGTCCTCAACGTCACCGAGGATGACGTCTTCGTGGGCTCGCCGCCGCTGGCATTTACGTTCGGGCTCGGTGGGCTCGCGATCTTTCCGTTGCGGTACGGAGCGACGGCGACGCTATTGGAAAACGCGGCCCCGCCCGAAATGGTCAAGATCATCGAAGCCTACAAGGCCACGATCTGCTTCACCTCGCCGACGGCGTATCGGGCGATGATGGCGGCGATGGACAACGGCGCGGATCTGTCGTCGCTGCGGCTTGCGGTCTCTGCCGGCGAAACCTTGCCGGCTCCGGTATTCGAAGCCTGGACCCGCAAGACCGGCAAGACAATTCTCGACGGCATCGGCTCTACGGAATTGCTGCACATCTTCATCACCAACCGCGTCGGCGACGCTGTCGCCGGAACGACGGGGCATCCGGTTTCCGGCTACGAGGCTAAGAATCGTCGACGATGACATGAACGAATTGCCGCCGGGCACCGTCGGCAAGCTCGCGGTGCGCGGGCCGACCGGATGCCGTTATCTCGCTGACAGCCGGCAGTCGAACTATGTCCGCGACGGCTGGAATCTGACCGGCGATTCCTTTGTCCGCGACGCGAACGGCCGCCTGTCCTTTGTCGCCCGCTCGGACGACATGATCGTGTCTTCCGGCTACAACATCGCGGGTCCCGAGGTCGAGGCGGCGCTGCTGTCGCATCCCGCGGTCGCCGAATGCGGCGTGGTTGGTGCTCCCGACGAGGCGCGCGGCATGATCGTCAAGGCTTACGTGGTGCTTGCGGGCGGCGCTGCCGCCGATGCCGCGCTGACGACGGCGTTGCAGGATCACGTCAAGCGCGAGATCGCGCCCTATAAGTACCCGCGTGCGATCGAATATGTCACGCAACTGCCGAAGACCGAAACAGGCAAGCTGAGACGCTTTGCGCTGAGACAGATGGCTGCGGCCGGCAGCGCATCGACACCCGGTGTTGCTGCGGAATGACTGCCTTGAACTGGATTGCGAAGGAGAATAGCCGGTGACCGTGCCAAATAGCCCCGCCTTGATGGTGGTGCCTGACTCCAAGACTGCTGACTCCAAGACAGCTGGCGTGGAGGCCGATACCTCGCCGTCCGGCTTGCAAGTACTGCAGCCGAGCGGCTGGCCGATGCCGAAAGGATACGCCAACGGCATGGCGGCCGACGGCCGTCTTGTGGTGACTGGCGGCGTGATCGGTTGGGACACTGAGGGACATTTGGAGTCCGACTTCGTCGCGCAGGTACGTCAGACGTTGAGCAACATTTCCGAGATCCTCGCGGAAGGGGGCGCGCGTCCCGAGCATCTCGTGCGCCTGACCTGGTACGTCGTCGATATCGAGGAATATCTGGCGAACCTCAAGAATCTGGGCCGGGTCTATCGCGAGATTTTCGGCGCGCATTATCCGGCGATGGCGCTGGTTCAGGTCGTGCGTCTGGTCGAGAAAGCCGCGCGCGTCGAAATCGAGGCAACGGCGGTGGTGCCGCGCTGATGTGCGACTAAGCGGTTTGAAAATCCTGCACGACCCTGCGCGCACCCACCTCATAAAGCTTTGCGAGCGCTTCGGTGACGGCGCTGCGCATGCGCGGATCGGTTCCGAGCGCGCCGAAAATGGAGCCGACCTCCAGCAGCGCCGGCGCAAGCCGTTCCGCGGCCGGGCCGGCGGCCTTGGAAATCGCAGCAAGCTTCGGCGCAAGGGGATCGCGCACCTCGATCGCGCGTCCCTGTTCGTCCTTGGCGGTGACGTAGCGCATCCAGCCCGCCACCGCGAGCGCGTGCGTATCGATCGGCAGGCCGAGCCGCAGCCGGTCCTGCATGGTGGCGAGCAGCCGTTGCGGCAGTTTCTGCGAGCCGTCCATCGCGATCTGCCAGGTGCGATGGTGCAAAGCGGGATTGGAGAAGCGCTGCAGCAGCGATGCGCTGTAGCCCGCAAGGTCGGTGCCCTCAGGCATCGCGAGCGTCGGCGCTGCGTCTTCCATCACCTGGCGGGCAAACGCAGCAAAGCGATCGTCGGTCATGGTTGAGGCGATGGTCTCATGGCCGGCGAGGTAGCCGAGATAGGCCAGCGCCGAGTGGCTGGCGTTGAGCAGCCGCAGCTTCATATGCTCGAACGGCGTCACGTCCGAGACCATTTGCACGCCCGCGGCGGCGAAATCCGGCCGACCGGCGGGAAAGTGTTCTTCGACGATCCATTGCGTGAACGGCTCGGTGATCACCGGCCACGCGTCGATCATGCCGAGTTCGCTTGAGACGGCCGCCCGGTCGGCGTCGGTTGTCTCGGAACGATCCGGTCGACCATCGTCGAGGGGAATGCGACCTCGGTTTCAATCCATTTGCCGAGCTCGGGCGATCTCAACGCGGCGAACTGCGTGACAATCCGCCTGACGGTATGACCGTTGGCGGAGAGGTTGTCGCAGGAGAGAACGGTAAACAGGGCGATGCTGGCATCCCGTCTGCGCGCGAGCGCGGCTAGCAGAAACCCTGGAGCCGAGCGCGGCCGATCCGGATTCTGCAGGTCATGGACGATGTCGGGATGATGCTCGTTCAGTTCGCCGGTTTGCGGCGTGTGGCAATATCCCTTCTCGGTGACCGTGAGCGAGACGATGCGCGTGGCCGGGTCTGCCATGCGCGCAATCAAATGTGCGGGATTTTCGTTCGCAACCTCGGTCGCAAGGACCGAGCCGACAATCCGGTGTTCGGTACCCGCGCCGGAACGAACTGCAACCGTGTAGAGGCAGTCCTGCGGGGCAAGTGCATCGCTCGTATCCGAACTTCGCAGGCTCGCGCCGACGATCCCCCAATCCGTGGCGCCGGCGGCGAGAAGATCGTCGATGACGACCGCCTGGTGCGCCCGGTGGAACGCGCCGATTCCGAGATGAACGATGCCCGGTTTGATGCACGAGCGGTCATAGGCCGGGCGGCGGATCTGGTCGGGGAGCCGATCGAGGGTGGCGTTAGACAGGCGAAGATCGCCGTCTTTGGCGCTGGAAGTGGGGATTTTCGTTGTCTCGCTTGACATGGCAGGCCTGATCGATCAACCTTTGGTCAATTGGTAAGACCAATTTGCCGATTTATTGGTCTTGGTCCAATCAAAGCAAGAAAAATCGATCCGTCAGGGGATCGTTTCAGGGAGAGACGAGTGTGCCGCTCGAGGCCGTGGAAGCGCGACGCCTTTATCGCCAGGTTGCCGATCAGCTGCGCGCCTTGATCGACAGCGGCGAATACGTCGTCGGCAGCCGGCTTCCGACCGAACGAGATCTTGCCGAACAGTTGAGGGTCTCGCGGCCCACCGTGCGCGAAGCGCTGATCGCGCTCGAAGTCGAGGGCAGGGTTCGCATCCGCGTCGGCTCCGGGATCTATGTCAGCGAACCGGCCGCGCTCGCGCAGCCTCTGCCGGCATCCGCCATGATCGAAGGTCCATTCGAATTGCTGCGCGCCCGCGAATTCATCGAGGGCACCATCGCCGAACAGGCGGCGAGGGTGGCGACACCGGAGGATATCGCGCGCATCGACGCTTCGCTCGAAGCGATGGCCACAGTGCAGCATCCCGGCGAAGCCTCGATGATCCATGACCGCGCATTTCATGTCGCAGTCGCCGGTTGCCTCGACAACGCCGTGCTGGTCCGCGTCGTCGGCGAACTGTTCGACCAGCGGCTCAATCCGTACTTCGCCAAGCTCGCGCACTACTTCGAAAATCCGGAATCCTGGAGTACGGCGCTGGCCGAGCACCGGGAGATCCGCGATGCCATCGCCGCGCGCGATCCCGACGCCGCCCGCGTCACGATGCGAAATCATCTGGCGCGTTCGCAGGAACGCTTTGCGCAAAATTTCGGGACGGAAGGTTCGCCTGCATCCCGGCTCGCCGCAAGGAGCGGTTGAACGTCGACTGAAACAAGAATTCGAACGGCCCGGCCAATCCCGGGCCGGTTGGGTAACAAAAGCAGATTGTAACGATGGAGGAAATTCCGGTGCTGAAGAAATTGGCGATTGCATTTGCCGCGTCCGCTGCGGCGCTGCTGGCCGTGACGAATGTCGGCATGGCCCAGACCAAACTCAAATGGGCCCATGTTTACGAAACGTCGGAACCGTTCCATACGGCTTCCGTCTGGGCCGCGCAGGAAATCGGCAAGCGCACCAGCGGCCGCTATCAGATCGACGTGTATCCGGCCTCGCAGCTCGGCAAGGAAACCGACATCAACCAGGGGCTCGCGCTCGGCTCGGTCGACATGATCATTTCCGGCTCGAGCTTTGCGGCCAAGAGCTACCCGCCGATCGGCGTGACCTATTATCCCTACACCTTCCGCGACGCCGACCATCTGCTGGCCTACACCAAGAGCGACGTCTTCAAGGAACTCGCGAAGGGCTATGCGGATAAAAGCGGCCACCAGATCGTGGCGGTGACCTATTACGGCGTGCGCCACACCTCGTCGAACAAGCCGGTCAAGACCTGCGCCGACATGAAGGGCATCAAGATACGTGTGCCCGACGTTCCGGCGTATCTCGCGATGCCGCGCGCCTGCGGCGCCAACACCGCGCCGATCGCTTTTGCCGAGGTTTATCTCGCGTTGCAGAACGGCACCGTCGAGGCCCAGGAAAATCCGCTGACCACCATCGAGGCGAAAAAAGTTCTACGAGGTGCAGAAGCACATCGTGCTGACCGGCCACATCGTCGATCACCTCAACACCGTGATCGCCGGCGCCCTCTGGAAGAAGCTGTCCGAGGAAGACCGCAAGATCTTCACCGATGTCACGCAGGAGGCTGCGGCGAAAGCCACCGCGGAGATCAAGGCCAACGAGGCCAAGCTGGTCGACTTCTTCAAGCAGAAGGGACTGACCGTGACCGAGGTCAACAAGGCCGAGTTCCGCGACACCGTTATCAAGACCACGAGCTTCGAGAGCTTCGACTACCGCAAGGCCGACTGGGATCGCATCCAGGCCGTGAAGTAACGAAGGAGCCGTCATTCCGGGGCGACGCGTCAGCGTCGAACCCGGAATCTCGAGATTCCGGGTTCGACGCTGACGCGTCGCCCCGGAATGACGTGAGCCAATCACGCGACGGCAGTGGGGGAGTCAGCGCATGTCGACGGTTGAAGTTCACAAGCAGATCACGGCGGACGAGATCGCCCACACCTTCGAGGACGAGGTGCCCAAGGGCGCCGACCTCGGTCAATACGCCGTCGAGGATTGGCTGGCGCTCGCTATCTTCTGGATCATGGCGCTTTCCGTCTTCCTGCAGTTCTTCACCCGCTACGTCCTCAACGACAGCTACGCCTGGACCGAGGAGATCGCGACCTATTGCCTGATCGGCGTCGTCTTTATCGGTTCGGCGATGTGCGTGCGGCTGTCGCGGCACATCCAGGTCGACCTCGTGTTCCGTTATTTGCCGCATCTTGCAGCGCGCGCGCTTTCAACCGTCATCGATCTGATCCGGATCGCGTTCTTTGGATACGCGATCAAGCTGGTCCTGGCAGTTCATCCAGATCATCGGCGACGAGCGGATGACGACGATCAAGTTTCAAAAAGGCTTCGTCTACTACGCCGTGCTGCTCGGCTTCGTGCTGATGTCCGTGCGCTCGATCCAGATCGCGGTCGAAAACTGGCGGCGGGGCTATTCGATCCTGGAGCGGCCCGGCGCATTCGACGGAACGGAAGGCTGAGCCGATGCTGCTGCTGCTTGGGGGATTTCTGCTGCTGATGCTGGTCGGCCTTCCGGTCGCGCTCGCCATGGCGGTGTCGTCGCTGGTGTATATTCTCGCAACCGGCATCACACCCGACGTGACGCTGGCGCAGCGCATGATCGCGGGCGTCGAGAGCTTTCCGCTGCTGGCCGTGCCGTTCTTCATTCTGGCCGGCAACCTCATGAACATCGCGGGCGTGACGGGGCGCATCTACAAGTTCGCCGTCGCGCTGGTGGGATGGATGCGCGGCGGTCTCGGCCACGTCAATATCGTAGGCTCGGTGATCTTCTCGGGCATGTCCGGCACGGCCATCGCGGATGCCGCGGGGCTCGGCACCATCGAAATCAAGGCGATGAAGGATCACGGCTATTCCACCGAGTTCGCCGTCGGCGTGACGGCGGCGTCCGCCACGCTCGGCCCGATCATCCCGCCGTCGTTGCCGTTTGTGATCTACGGCATGATGGCGAACGTCTCGATCGGCGCGCTGTTTCTCGCAGGCGTCATTCCAGGCGTGGTGATGACATTGCTCATGATGGCGACGGTGGCGTATTTCGCGCACAAGAACGGCTGGGGCAGCGACACGCCGTTCTCCTGGCCCCAGATCGGTTCGGCCGCCATCGAGATCTTTATCGTTCTCGCATTTCCGCTTGTGGTTTGGCTATTGGTCGTTGCCGGGCTCTCGGTGAACGTGGCGGTCGGGATTGGCCTCGTGGTGCTGTTGGCGCTCGACTGGTATTTCGATTTCTCCGCGGTGATGGCGCTGATGGCCCCCGTCATTCTGATCGGCGGCATGACGCTCGGCTGGTTCACGCCGACCGAAGCCGCGGTCGCCGCAGTGATCTGGTCGCTGTTCCTGGGGCTCGTGCGTTACCGCTCGATGACGCTGCAGACAGTGGCGAAAGCGACGTTCGACACCATCGAGACCACGGCGTCGGTGCTGTTCATCGTCACGGCGGCCTCGATCTTTGCATGGTTGCTGACGGTGTCGCAGGCGGCGCAAACCCTGACCGACGCGATGCTGGGGATCACCCAGAACAAGTGGGTGTTCCTGCTGCTTGCCAACATCCTGATCCTGTTCGTCGGCTGTTTCATCGACACCATCGCCGCCATCACCATTTTGGTGCCGATTCTTTTGCCGATCGTTCTGAAACTGGGCATCGATCCCATTCATTTCGGCCTGATCATGACGCTGAACCTGATGATCGGCCTGCTGCACCCGCCGCTCGGCATGGTGCTGTTCGTACTCGCGCGGGTGGCGAAACTGTCGGTCGAGCGCACCACGATGGCGATCCTGCCGTGGTTGGTGCCGCTGTTGCTGGCGCTTGTCGCCATCACCTACATCCCGGAGCTGACGCTCTGGTTGCCTAAATACATGGGACTTTCAAAATGACATCGATGGCTTTAGCCGCAACCTTGTTCGGTCCGGAAGATCTGCGCATGGTCGAGCGGCCGCTCGATCCGCTTGCCTCAGGCATGGTGCGCATCCGTTTCGGCGCCGGCGGCATTTGCGGCTCCGACATGCATTACTACCGCCACGCCCGGACCGGGGATTTCGTCGTGACCTCGCCGCTGGTGCTTGGTCATGAAATCGCAGGCGAGGTCGTCGAGATCGCCGGCTCCGCTGCGGGCGTGAAGGTTGGCGACCGCGTCGCCGTCAATCCATCGCGCTGGTGCGGACACTGCAAGCCGTGCCGCGAGAACCGGCCCAATCTCTGCGAAAACATCTTCTTCATGGGCTCGGCCTCGAAGACCCCGCATATGCAGGGCGGTTTTTCGTCGGTGTTCGACGCCATCCCGGCGCAATGCGTGAAGATTCCGGATCACGTGACGTATCAGGCGGCGGCCCTGGCCGAACCGCTCGCGGTGTGCCTGCATGCGGTCGCGCGGGCGGGTGACGTCAATGGCAAGCGTGCGGTGCTGTTCGGCGCCGGTCCGATTGGACTGCTGACGATGCTGGCGGCGCGGCGCGCAGGAATAGGGAGACCACCGTTGTCGACATCGCCGCAGCGCCGCTGGCGTTCGCCACAAGACTGGGCGCCAATCATGTCGTCGATATCTCCGGCGGCGATGAGGTGCTGAAGGCTGAAGCTGCGGCGCGTCCGTTCGACGTGGCGTTTGAAGTCTCGGGCACCGCGGCAGGCCTTGCGAGCGCGATCGGCGTCGTCAGGCGCGGCGGCATCGTGGTTCAGGTCGGCAATCTGCCGGGCGGGCACATTCCAGCGCCGGCGAACGCCGTGATGGCCAAGGAGATCGACCTCCGTGGCTCGTTCCGCTTCGGGGCGGAATTCATGACCGCCGTCGAACTGATCGCCGACGGCAGCGTCGACGTGCTGTCGCTGGTAACCGCGGAGCGCCCGCTGGCGGTCGCGCCCGACGCGGTACGGCTGGCGCTGGATCGATCGCAGAGCGTCAAGGTCGTGCTGACCGCTTGATTGCGGTCCTCAATTCAGGAGATTGCGCATGATGCTGCAGGGATGGCGGTGGTACGGGCCCAATGATCCCGTATCCCTCGACGATATCCGCCAGGCCGGCGCCACGGATGTAGTGACGGCGCTGCATCAGGTGCCGATCGGCGAAGCTTGGACGCGAGCAGCGGTCGAGGAACGCAAGAACCTGATCGAGAACAGCCAGCCCGGCCGTTCGCCGCTGACCTGGTCGGTGGTGGAATCGATTCCGATACCCGATGACGTCAAGCGACTCGGGGGCAAGGCGACGCGCTCGATCGAGGCCTGGATCGCCAGCCTCGAGTCGGTCGCCGCGGCCGGCATCAAGATCATCTGCTACAATTTCATGCCGGTCGTGGATTGGTGCCGCACCGATCTCGAATGGGATCTGCCGAACGGCGCCAAGGCCATGCGCTTCGACCAGGATCGGTTCGCCGCGTTCGATCTGCACATCCTGCAAAGGCCCGAAGCGGCCGCGCAATATTCCAAGGCCGCGCAGCGTCGCGCCAGGCAGGTCTATTCGCAGATGACGCAGGCCGACATCGACTATCTCGTGACGAACATTGCCAGCGCGCTGCCGGGGTCCACCACCGATCCTCTGACCATTCCGCAGTTCCGCGATCGGCTGCAGCAATACCGCGGCATCGATTCCGTAGCGCTGCGGCAGCATCTGAGCGAATTTCTCGCGAGCGTCGCGCCGGTCGCCGAATCTCTCGGCGTGACGCTGACGCTGCATCCGGACGATCCGCCGCGCCCGCTATTCGGCCTGCCGCGTATTGCGTCTTCGGCGGAAGACTACCAGGCGCTGTTCGATGCGGTGCCTTCCAAGGCGAACGGCATTTGCTTCTGCACCGGCTCGCTCGGCGTCCGCGCGGAGAACGATCTGCCCGCGATGGCCAAACGCTTTGCGCCGCGGATCAGCTTCGCTCATTTGCGGGCAACCAAACGCGAAGGCGACGGCCTGTCGTTCTTCGAGTCGGATCATCTCGACGGCGATGTCGACATGATCGCCGTGCTCAAGGCGCTCCTTACCGAAAATCGCAAGCGTTCATCGAGCGATCAGATCGTGTTCCGGCCGGATCACGGCCATCGCATGCTCGATGATCTTGCCGAGACCAAGCGCACCAATCCCGGCTATACCGCGATCGGCCGGCTGCGTGGGCTGGCCGAATTGCGCGGCGCCATCCGCGCCATCGAACACGCCGGTTGATCTTGCTTACGCGGATGTCCGTGTCAGCTTGGCAGCCTCGAAGAGCGCCAGCCGCTCGCTGAGTTTGCCGTTCGCCATGCCGGCCCGCGCGATGATGGTGGGGACGGGTAATGTTTCGAAAAAATGACAGGCCACGCGATGGCCGGGCGTCGCCTCGCGCAGCTTCGGCTCCTCCGCCGAGCAGCGCGCCTGGGCATGCGGGCAGCGGGTATGGAAGCGGCAACCGGTCGGCGGGTTGAACGGGCTTGGCACGTCGCCCTGCAGCATGACGCGCTTGGTGCGCAAGGCCGGATCCGGCTTGGGGATCGCCGCCAGCAGCGCCTGGGTATAGGGGTGCAGCGGGCGGGCGTAGATCGTCTTCTTGTCTGATATCTCGACCAGCTTGCCGAGGTACATCACCGCGACGCGGTCGCTGATGTGCTTCACGACCGCAAGATCGTGGGCAATGAACAAGTAGGAGAGACCGAAGCGTTGCTGCAGGTTCTGCAGCAGGTTGACGATCTGCGCCTGGATCGAAACATCGAGCGCCGACACAGGTTCGTCGCAGACGATCAGGTCGGGATTTCCGGCCAGCGCGCGAGCAATGCCGATGCGCTGACGCTGCCCGCCGGAGAATTGATGCGGATAGCGCCTTGCATGTTCGGGCAACAGGCCGACGATTTCCAGAAGCTCGCGGCCGCGCGCGGCCTGCGAAGCGGCGTCGCCGATCTCGTGCACCCGCAGCGGCTCGGCCAGGATCTCGCCCACGGTCATGCGCGGGTTGAGCGAGGCGTAGGGATCCTGGAAGATGATCTGCATATGCCGGCGCAACCGGCGCAGCGAATCCTTGTCGAGGTTCGCGATCTCCTTGCCCTTGAAACGCACCGAGCCCTCCGTGGGGTCCATCAGGCGCAGCACCAGGCGTCCGGTGGTCGACTTGCCGCAGCCTGATTCACCCACCAGCGCCAGGGTCTCGCCGCGGGCGATCTCGAAAGTCACATCTTCGACGGCGCGCACAAGCCCAATTACCTTGCGGCGGATAAGGCCGCGACTGACCGCAAAATGCTTGACCAGGCCGTCGACCTGCAAGACCGGGACATCGTTCGGGGCATCGCTCATGACGCCACCTCGACCGGAGCCTTCCAGCACGCCACCTGATGACCGGGCGCGATATAGCGCAACGGCGGTGGCTGCTGCTTGCAGCGCAGGTCCGCGAACGGGCAGCGCGGCGCGAAGCGGCAACCTTTAGGCTGTTTGTTGGGACTGGGCACCGTGCCTTCGATGGTGGCGAGCCGCTTGCGGTCGACGTCGATGCGCGGGATCGAGCCGAGAAGCCCGATCGTATAGGGATGCTGGGGATCGACGAACAAATCGTTGACATCGGCGCTCTCGACGATCCGGCCGGCATACATCACCAGCACCTGGTCGGCGACTTCGGCGATGACGCCGAGGTCGTGGGTAATGATCAGGATCGCCATCCCGAGCCGCTGCTGCAGGTCGCTCAGTAGGTCGAGAATTTGCGCCTGGATGGTGACGTCGAGCGCGGTGGTCGGCTCGTCGGCGATCAACAGCGACGGCTCGCACGACAGCGCCATAGCGATCATGACGCGCTGGCGCATGCCGCCCGACATGTTGTGCGGGTAATCGTCGATGCGCTGCGCCGGCGAGGGGATCCGCACCAGTTCGAGCATTTCGATCGCGCGTGCTTTTGCGGCGCGCGGCGACATCGTGGTGTGGGCGAGGATCGCTTCGACGATTTGCTGGCCGACGGTGTGGACCGGGTTGAGCGAGGTCATCGGCTCCTGGAAGATCATCGACATCTTGCCGCCGCGCAGCTTGCGCCGCTCGTCGGCCGACAGCTTCAGCATGTCGCGATTTCCGAACAGCACCGCCTCGGCCTCGACCTTGCCCGGCGGGCTCGGCACCAGGCCCATGACTGAAAGCGATGTCACGCTTTTGCCGCAGCCGGACTCGCCGACAAGGCCGATGGTTCGCCCGCGGGGAACGCTGAAGCTGATGCCGTCGACGGCGCGGAACAGGCCGCGGTCCGTCTCGAAGTGGGTCTTCAGCCCACGAACCTCGAGGAGCGTATCCATCAGAAGGAGTAATCCAGTCCCTTGTAGAACGTGTTCTGATAGAGCATGTGCGGCCGGACGCCCTTCAGCTTCTTCAGACTCGTCGTGTACATCGCGACGTTCATCACGGGCATCCACAGATGCTCGCTCATCACCTTCTCCTGGACCCGGGCATAGCTGAGCGCGCGATCGGCGTCAGTCAGCGCGGCGCGGCCGGCCCGCAGCCACTCGTCGGTTTCGGCGTCCTTCCAGTTCATGCGGTTCGGTGTCGGGATGTTCTTCGAGTTGAAATAGATGTTCATCAGCTCGCCCGCCGAGAGGTACGGCACCGTCACGGTCCACAGCTCGTAGTCCTGCTTGGCCATTTCGGCGGGGGCGATCGTGGAGTCGAAGCCCACGATCTTCCAGTCGACGCCGATCTTGCGCATGTAGCCCTGGATCGCCTCGGACACGCGCGGGAAGTAGGCCACCTGAACGAACAGGACCTTGGGCGCGAGCTTGACGCCGTCCTTTTCGCGGATGCCGTCGGCGCCGACCTTCCAGCCGGCCTCTTCCAGCAGCGCCTTGGCGCGTTCGACGTCCTCCTTGATGATGCCCTTGGTCTTCTCGGCAAAATCCAGCGCCTTCGGGTCGACGAAGGTGTACGCGGGCTCGGCGTTACCCAGCATGATGCCCTTGACGATGTCGGCGCGGTTGATCGCGATGTTCATCGCTTCGCGCACGCGCTTGTCCGCAACCATCGGCCGGCTGATCTTGTAGCCGTAATACATCAGCTGGAAATTGGGCTTGGCTTCCTGAACGTCGAGGGTGGGTGCAGCCTTGACCTGCTGAATGAATGCTACCGGGATTTGATGGGTGACGTCGAACTGTCCGCCCAGCATCGCGGCGACACGGCTCGCATCCTCCGGTATGATCTTGATGCTGAGCTTCTCGAACTTCACCGGGCCCTTGTTCTTGTACATCGACGGGCCCCATTTGTAGGCGTCGTGACGCTTCAGCACGATTTCGGTGCGTGGTTGCCAGCTCTCGAAGCACCACGGCCCGGTACCGTCGATTCCTTGATACCGTAGTCCTTGCCCAGCTGTTCAACGCTCTCTTTGTTGTGGATCGCGTTGGTGTACATGGTGAGCTGCAGCAGTAGCTCGGAATAGGGTTCGCTCAACTCATACTCGACCGTATAAGGATCGGGCGCGCGCAGCTCCTTGATTTCGCCGGCGCGCCAGGCGTATGGCGCCTTGGTTTCCGGATCCTTCAGCCGCTTGAAGCTGTAGACCACATCGGCAGCGGTGAATTTCTTGCCGCTGCAAAACGTCACGTCGTCGCGCAGCTTGAATGTGTAGGTCCTGCCGTCCTCACTGATCGTCCACGACTTGGCGAGATAGGGGATCGTCGTCTTGCCGTCCCAGTCCAGCGCCACCAGCGTGTCCTGGAACATGTTGACGATGTCCGAGGTCGGCGACCAGGTCGTGCGCTGGCCGTCGTAATGCGGCGCGTCCAGCGACTTCATCACCCTCAAGGTCTGCGCTTCGGTCGCCGAAGATACGGCGGCCGCTCCCAGCAGCGCCACAAAGCCCGTGAAGATGCGCATCGTGTTCCTCCTCGTTGTTATTTCTGACGCGACACGTCCAGCCCCTTGTAGAAGGTGTTCTGGTAGATCATGTGCGGCCTGGCATCGGTGATCTTCTTGTTCGCCACCTGGTCCATGTTGATATTGAGCACGGGCATCCAGAGGTGCTCCCGCATCACCTTCTGCTGCACCAGCGCGTAAGATTTGGCGCGGTCTGCCTCGGTCAGGGCCGAGCGGCCTTGCTTCAGCCAGTCATCGGTTTCCGCGTCCTTCCAGTTCATCCGGTTCGGCGTCGGGATGTTGCGGGAATCGAAGTAGATGTTCATGAGGTCGCCCGCCGACAGATAAGGCACCGTCACCGACCAGATTTCGTAGTCCTGCTCGGCCATCTTGGCGGCGGCAATGGTCGAGTCCCATGGCTGAAGCTGCCACTGCACGCCGATGCGGCGCAGATAGCCCTGGATCGCCTCGGCGACGCGCGGCGTGTTGCCTGCCTGGGTATAGTAGACCTTCGGCTGCAGCTTGACGCCGTCCTTCTCGCGGACGCCGTCGCTGCCCATCTTCCAGCCGGCCTCGTCGAGCAGTTGCTTGGCGCGTTCGAGGTCTTCCTTGATGATACCTGCCGTCTTCGGGTCGTGGTCCAGCGCGTCCTTGTCAACGATGGTGAAGGCCGGATCGGCATTGCCCAACAGGATCGCCTTCGCGATCTCGCCGCGGTTGATCGCGATGCTCATCGCTTCGCGCACGCGCCTGTCGGCCACCATGGGCCGCGTCGTCTTGAAGCCGAAATAGAGTAGCTGGAAGTTCGGCTTCGCGGCGGTTACGGTCAGCATCGGAGCCGCCTTGGCCTGGGCGATGAACGCTGGAGGAAACTGGTGGGTCATGTCGAACTGGCCGGCCATCATCGCTGCTACGCGGCTAGAACTCCTCGGGCATGATTTTCATGCTGAGCTTTTCGAACTTCACCGGTCCCTTGTTCCTGTACAGTGACGGACCCCATTTGTAGGCGTCGTGGCGCGTGAGCACGATCTCGGTGCGCGGCTGCCAACTCTCGAAGCACCATGGGCCGGTGCCGTCGGCGCCCTTGATGCCGTAATCCCTACCCAGCGCCTCCACGCTGTCCTTGTTGTGGATGACGTTGGTGAACATGGTGAGCTGCAGCAGTAGTTCGGAGTACGGCTCCTGAAGTTCGTATTCGACGGTGTAGGGATCGGTCGCACGCAATTCCTTGATGTTGCCGGCGCGCCAGGCGTAGGGCGCCTTGATCGCCGGATCCTTGAGCCGCTTGAAGCTGTAGATCACATCGGCGGCGGTGAACTTCTTGCCGCTGCAGAACGACACGTCGTCGCGTAGCTTGAAGGTGTAGGTCCTGCCGTCCTCGCTGATCGTCCAAGACTTGGCGAGGTAGGGAACCGGCGTGCGGCCATCCCAGTCGAGCGCCACCAGCGTGTCCTGGAACATGTTGACGATGTCGGAGGTCGGTCCCCAAGTGGTGCGCTGCGCATCGTAGTGCGGCGCGTCGATCCCCTTCATCAAGTTGAGCGTCTGGGCCGATGCAGAAGCCGGGATGCTCAGCGCGAATGCTACACTCAGAATCATCCTGATCATGTCTGCAGCCTCGGATCGAGGACGTCGCGGAATGCGTCGCCCAAAAGATTGGCGGCGAGCACAATCACGAAGATCGCACAGCTCGGGATCGTCGCGATGTGCGGCGCCATGAACAGGAAGTCGCGGCCCTGCGCCGCCATCATGCCGAGTTCGGCGGTCGGCGGCTGCGCGCCCATGCCGAGGAACCCGAGCGCCGCGCCGATCAGGATGATCTGGCCGAAGCGCAGGGTCAGGAACACGAAGATCGTCGAAATGCAGTTGAGCGTCAGGTAGCGCCAGATCAGGGCGCTGTCGGATACCCCGACGGCGCGACCGGCCTCCATGAATTCCTGGCCCATGACGCCCATCGCGGCGCCGCGTGCGACCCGCGCGACGTCGGGCACGGTGGCAACCACGAGCGCAATCACCACGGCCGCGAGGCCAGCGCCGAAGATCGCGGCCACCGCGAGCCCGATCAGGATCGCGGGGAATGCCAGCATCACGTCGACCAGCCGCATGATCCAGCCGTCCAGCCGCCGGTAGTAGGCGGCGAGGATGCCAAGCACACCGCCGATCAGTCCGCCGACGATCACGCCGACCAGTCCGAGCATCAGCGTGTTGCGCGTGCCAAAGATGACGCGGCTCAGGATATCGCGGCCGGTATTGTCGGTGCCGAACCAGTGCTCGGCGCCGGGCGGCTGCATCACCTTGGTCAGGTCGGTGAAGTAGGGATCGTAGGGTGCGATCCACGGCGCAAACGCCGCCGCCAGCACGATTCCCGTGAGCACCAGCGCGGCGACAGCCGCGACCCGATCCCGCGCCAGGCGGCGCAGCAACCCGGCACGGGCGAACGTGCCGGTTTCCTGGTCCCTGACAAAGCCAGACTCGAGTACGTCGACGCTCATCTTCGCCTCACCCTCGGATCGAGATAGACGTAGAGCACATCGACCAGCAGATTGATCGACAGGAAGGCGATGGCGAGGATCATGATCGCGCCTTGCGCAGTCGGAAAATCGCTGGAAACGATGGCGCCGACGGCGAGCCGGCCGACGCCGGGCCACGAGAACATGGTTTCCGTGACCACCGCGCCACCGAGCAGGAACGCCGCCTGCAGCCCGATCAACGTGACGACAGGGATCAATGCGTTGCGCAGGGCGTGATGGACGATCACCACCGTCTCGCGCAATCCCTTGGCGCGCGCGGTACGCACGAAATCGGCGCCAAGCACTTCGAGAACGGCTGTGCGCGTCAGGCGCGCGATCGGGCCGATCAATACCGCGCCCAAAGTCAGGGCCGGCAGGATCAGGCTCGGCAATCCGCCGTCCCATACCGGGCCGGTGCGGCCGGTGAAAGGCAACAGCGCCCACTTGAATCCGACATACTGGATCAGGATCAGGCCGATGAAGAACACCGGCATCGATACGCCCGCTACCGAGCAGGCCATGATGATGCGATCAGTGAGGCGGCCGCGATTGACCGCCGCCAGCGTTCCAAGCGCGAGCCCGCTGGGCACCGCGAGCAGCATCGACCCGACCATCAGCTCGATCGTAGGCCCGATGGTCATCGCCAGTTCCTCGCTCACCATCCTGTTGGAAATGATCGAGCGACCGAGATCGCCGCGCAGCACACGCAGGATGTATTCGAAGAACTGGATCGGGATCGATCGGTCGAGGCCGAGTTCCTGGCGGATCGCGGCGATGGTTTCGGCCTTGGCATCGGGGCCGGCGATGATCATCGCCGGATCGGCCGGCACGACCTGCAACAAACAAAAGCAGAGGAAGAGAACCCCGAGCAAGGCGGGGAATGAAATCAGCAGACGATGGACAATCTGTTGTCCCATGCGACGCCAACGGACCGGTTAGGCCAAAGGGGAGCTCCGCCGCCCACGCCGACGCTTGATTTCCCCCTTGGCAGCCGCGCTTCGTCCGACGTGCGCAGCGTTTGTTTATCTTGAGATAGTGGCATGCGTCAGACGCGGCGTCACGCCTAATCTGTTCATTCGCTTCGGCTGCGTCCTTTTGTGCTTCGTCTTGCGATGGCTTCTTGCAATGCGAGAAGTCCGTGTCACGGAAATTTTCCGCACAACGCCACATCCGCTGGGACGATGGCGTAATCGCAGACCATGTGCTCGAACGCCAATCGGAAGTCACGATGGATTTTCGTTCGCTGCAGCGCGCTATGCGGGCGATGATCGTCGCGTTCCAGAGTCATGTCGCGACGCGTGATCGCTTCGCGTTCCAACCGGGTTTGAAGATTGCGACGATCATTCGCACGGCGATGCGGCCACTGCTGGCGCCGAGCACGACCGGATACACTCCGGCGTAACTGGATGATGAGTGACGCCAGAACGAATGCGCTGAACGATCAGTTGAACGGCGTCCAACCGCCTGCCGCAAGCTTCAGGATATCGATCGACCTCGCGGTTAATTCATCGCGCGATACGATTCCACATTTTGCCTGCTGGGCGCGGGCACATGGCCCAATGGATGTTCGAATTCAGGAAGGCCCTCTGCCAGGGGCATCACTTCGACGCAGCTGGCGTTCAGGCGCTGGTTGTCGACCAGCCGTTCCGCCAGCACCCGCGCCTGAGACGGGTCGTCCGATTGGACGTCGACCCGACGCTGGAGGCACTTGAAGCTATGGCCGTCTGAATTGCAGAGATCCTTGTAGAAGGAGACGCGATAGGTGTTCATCTTGCACTCCCATCCTTCCGGCATGGCGCGGCACCTTACTCTCAGTCCTTCATGCCGGCCAGTCGCTAACGATCGCGCAAGTACGATTTAACAATTGGGGCCGATGCGACAGCTTGTAGGTGCAAATCGCAACGCGGAATACCTGATGGAGTATCCGGAGGGCTCGCCTGGCCGTAAATTCGGTGGCGATCGAGACCGAGGCTTATCGCAGCCTCAAGCAGGCCGGGACGTGCTAACATCGCCGTTCGCGACGCTACCCGTTGGTCTTGCCCGGGTTTGATCTGCGTCAATTTCGACCCGGTATCCGTCGGACACGTTGCCAAGTTACCCGGGGTGAGGGCCGTGCGTCCTCGCGAAAGCAATGGGAGAAGGGCGATGTTCAGGAACATTCTGGTTCATATTCCCTCGGAACGACCGGTCAGGCCTGTTATCGATGTCGCCGTCGCGCTGAGCGTCGCGCGCCGGTCGCATCTCGATGCCGTGGCGATCGGCTATGAGTCGATGAGCGCGGTCGGGATGGCGGTGGAGGGCGGCGGCGCCTCGGTTGCCGCGATGATGGGGGGCGTACAGGCGCGCGCCCTGGAAAGGGCGAACGCTGCGATATCCGTGTTCGAAGCCGAGGCCAAGCTCGCCAAGATCGCGTACGGCGTCAGGTCCTTCGTGGCGGTCCCCGCCGAAGCCGGCGAAACCATCGGAACGCTTGCCCGGCTTTACGATCTGACGATCGTGCAGCAGCCGGAACCGTCGAAAGCGAGCTACGACAACGAAATTCCGCAGGCGATTCTATACAATTCGGGCGGACCAATGCTGATGGTTCCCTACATCCACATTGGACCGCTCGACGCCCACCACGTCGGAATTGCCTGGGACGGCAGCCGTCTTGCGGCGCGCGCGATGCGTGATGCGATGCCGTTTCTGATGGGCGCAAAGGCCGTCACCGTGATTGCCGTCAACGAAAACGCGAGTGAAGCATCCTCCGACCAGATCGCCAGCCATCTCTCGCGGCGCGGCATAGCGGCGCGTGTCCAGCGGCTAAAGGCGGATCGCGGCAAGATCCAGGGCGCCATCCTTTCGATCGCGGCAGAAAGCGGGATTGGCCTGCTGGCGATGGGTGCCTACGGACATTCGCGCCTGCACGAGCGACTTCTCGGCAGCGTCACGCGGGGCATGGTCGACACGATGACTGTTCCGGTGCTGATGTCGCACTGATTGGCCAGTGATCAGGAAGTGCGACCTTCGGTCTCGGTCAGCTTCCGCAATGGCTGATGGTCGCAATCCCGCCAGTTTGATGCGCCTCAGTGCTGGCTTGATGCCAATCGGCGTCGTTCGCCAAAATCCGGGAAATCGGAGATCATGATGGCGCAGCTGTCTCAACGGGCTACTCCTGGTTCTTACCTGCCGTCCGAAACCGCGGAGGCGGAAGCTTACAAGCTGAATCAAAGCGCGCTGGAGTTCATGCTCGGGGTGCAGAGGATGATGTTTGAGGAGTTCTTATTCCTGAGCGATGAGATGTTGGAGCGAACGCGGATCGAAACGCAGCTTTTTCACGGAGTTCGCCGCGAAAATGGCGAGCGCACATTCCGTCAAGGACGTCAGGACGATGTGCCAGGAATGCGGCCAGCATCAGCTCGACTTCTTGCGTCGCGACTCCGAACGGCTGTTCAGGCACGGTGAGCGGATGATCGCAGCCACCTTGAACCTGATCAGCGGCCGTTCGCTGAACTGATCGCCAAATTGCATGAGGCCGAAGTCGCGCCTGCCGACGGCGGAAGTTTCCGTCTTGTCTCTTCGCGCCTGTTCGCGGCTCAGGGGACGCGGAGCTGGCCGTGCCCCTTGAGCCGCGCCGAGCCTGCTTCCGGCAAGCCCGCTCCGTGGACGTGATTTGATGACGTATCTGGCCCGGAATTTGCTCGAAAAGGCCATGGACGCATGGCCCCGTTTTTGGGGTTCCGCTATAGTGCCCGAATCCGGATCGGTTTTCCCACAATGCCTGACGGCTCTGCCACAGCCCATCATTATCGTCCGAAGCTCGCCACGGTCCTGTCCGAGGGATACGACCTCGGCTGCTTCCGAAAGGATATGCTGGCGGCATTGACGGTCGCGATCGTTGCGCTCCCGCTGTCGATGGCGATCGCCGTCGCCTCGGGCGTTTCGCCCGAGCGCGGATTATACGCCGCCATCATCGGCGGCTTTTTAGTATCCGCCCTGGGCGGCAGCCGTTACCAGATCGGCGGCCCCGCCGGCGCATTTATCGTTCTGGTGGCCGCAACCGTGACCCGGTTCGGCCTGGACGGACTTCTGCTCACGGTCTTCATATCCGGTTTTCCTGCTGACGCTGATCGGCCTGCTGAGGCTCGGCTCGCTGATCCGTTACATCCCGCATGCCGTGACGGTCGGATTCACCTGCGGCATCGCGGTCACGATCTTTGCCAGCCAGCTCAGGGATCTCGGCGGGTTGAAGCTACCCGCCGCCGAACCCGGGCCGCTATTGCCAAAGCTCGCGATGCTCGCGCAGTCCTTGCCGACCGTCACCCCCGCGGCGGTCATGGTTGGTGGGGGCTCGGCGGCACTGATTTTCCTGCTGCGGCGCCTGGCGCCGAATTGGCCGGGAATGCTGATCGCCGTGACCCTTGCTTCGATCGCCGCGTGGCTGTTCCATCTGCCGGTCGAGACCATCGGCAGTCATTTCGGACAATTGCCTGATGGATTGCCGTCACCAAAGCTGCCTCCGATCTCCTATTCGACCGTGCTGGAGGTATTGCCGGCCGCGCTCTCCTTTACGCTGCTCGGCGCGGTCGAAAGCCTGCTCTCCGCCAAGGTCGCCGACGGCATGACGGGGCGGAAGCATCGCTACAACATGGAGGTCGTGGCGCAAGGCATCGCCAATGTCGCCTCCGCCATCTTCGGCGGCATCAGCGTGACCGGCACGATCGCACGTACCGCGACCAACATTCGCGCCGGTGCGTGCAGCCCGGTCTCCGGCATGGCGCATGCCGTGTTAGTGCTGGTGTTCATGCTCGTCGCGGCGCCGCTCGCCAGCTTCATCCCGCTGTCGGCGCTCGCGGGCGTGCTGGTTGTGGTGTGCTGGAACATGGCGGAGAAGGAAGAGTTCCTTCGCCTGCTTCACGACTGGCGCTCGGCCTGCGTGCTGATCGCGACTTTCGGCCTTACGCTGATCGAAGACCTTACAATCGGCATCATCGCGGGATGCGCGCTGGCCGCGGCCTTTGCGGTCTATGACCGCGTGAGGCATCGGCGCATGGCCAGCGGCATTCCGCCGAGCAGCGATCCACATGCTAAGGTCGTAGAGGCGAACACGCGCGATAGCTGATCGCGCCGGGTTGTCTTGGCCCCTAATCATTTGCGGCCGGCTTGGTCGCGAACTGCGGAAACATCGCGGCGACGACCGGGCCGTCGGTGCGCCAGGAATGGCAGCCGCCGATGAAGAATGGCCGCTCGCCGAGGCGGCGCTGGTTCTCCAGCGTGTCGCGGCCTTCCGGATCTTGCCGTAGGACATGGTTTGGAACAGGGTGGTCACGGCGGGGCCGAGCAGTTCTGCCAGATGCGTGCAGGTCTCGAGCCGGCCGATCTTGCGCCGCACCAGTTCGCGCCAGCCCGGGCCGACGCGCTCGCCGATCAGACGCTGCAGGATCGGCTCGACCTCGATGCAGGTGGGATACGGCGTCGCGCGCATCATCGCCTCCGCCTCGCGGATGGTCATGGTGTCGTCGATTGCGAGACGCAGGCCGATGTCGTGCACGGGGTCGCCCGGCTTCAGTTCGCCGCGGAATCGATCGGCGCGCTGGGTGAAGGGTTTGGTATCCCGCAGCCACGCTTCGACTTCCCAGAGGCCGTCGTCCCGCAAATAGCCTGAACATTCGACCGACCGCGTATGCATCAGGCGGCGGGCTTCGTTACGATCTGGAGACATCAATGTTGTCCTGTTTCGGCGCAGTGATGGCATGCCTGCGCCGGTTCACCCGAATTTGACGATCATCTTGCCGAGCGCCGACCGCGACTGCATGGTCTTGAAGGCCTCGCGGAAATTCTCGAACGGCACGACCTTGCCGACGACGGGCTTCAGTTTGCCGGATGCGAGCCAGTCGAACAATTGCGCGATCAGGCGGGCGTGGGTCTCCGGCTCGCGCTTCTGGATCTGGGCGAGGTCGACGCCGAGCAGCGCGCCCCCTTGAGCAAGGGAAGGTTGAACGCCAGCGCCGGAATGGTGCCGGAAGCGAACCCGACCACGAGATGCCGCCCGCGCCAGGCGATCGAGCGAAACGCCTGTAGTGCCACCTCGCCGCCGACGGGATCGAAATCACGTCCGGCCCATGTCCGCCGGTCAGCGCCTTGAGCGTGTCCCGCCAATCCGCCTGGGTATAGTCGATGGTCTCATCGGCGCCGAACCGAACCGCGAAGTCGCGCTTCTCCGGCGTCGAAGCCGCGGCGATCACCCGCGCGCCCATCAGCCTGCCGATCTGGACGGCGGCGATGCCGACGCGCCGGCGGCGCCCAGCACCAGCAATGTTTCGCCCGTGCGAAGCGACGCGCGGGCATCGAGTGCGTAAAGCCCGGTGAGATAATTGGCCTGAAACGATGCGCCGGCCTCGAAGGGAACCTGCGCCGGCAGGTGCTTGAGCGCCGCTGATGGGACCGAGATGTATTCGGCGAGCGCGCCGGAACGGGTCATGCCGATCACGGGCATACCCGGCTTGAATGTGCCGACGTTGTCGGCGACGGCATCGACCACGCCGGCAAATTCAGTCCCCGGCACGAACGGCAGCGGATCCTTGGTTTGATAAAGGCCCTGCACCTTCAAGCCGTCGACGAAGCCGACGGCGGCAGCGCCGATCTTGACGCGGACTTCGCCTTGCGAAACGCCGGGCCTTTCAACCTCCTTGATCGAAATGCCGTCGATCGAATCGTAATTCTCGACAACCACGGCCTTCATGTAGTTTGCTCCACGCGTTTTCTTCTCGGTGTGCCAAGGTCTTGCGCCGGCATCTTGAGGTGTTTGCAGATTCTCAAAGAGAACGCTACTCGGCGGCCTCGGCCTGCCGGTCGATATCGAGGGCGCCTGCCTTGATGTGTGGAATCAAGTCGCGGCCGATCGCGACCGTGTCGAGCGGGTTTTCAAACCGCGCAGCAGGAACGAATGAATCCCGAGCCGGTAATACTGCAGCACCGCCGCCGCAATTTGCTCCGGCGTTCCGACCAGGCACGACGTATTGCCCGGCGCGCCGGTGCGCGCGCAATGCCCATCCACAGCCTCTCGTCATGTACATCGGCGCGCGCGGCGTAGCCGAGCAGGCGTTCGGCGGAATGGTTGGTTGGATCCGGCGCGGCGCCGGTCTTGCGTTCGACGTCAGCCAGAAGGGCGTGCGCCTTGTTCCAGGCCGCGCCTTCGGTCGCCGCCATGATCGGCCGCAGCGACATGTTGAAGCCGACCCGGCGTCCGAAGGCAGCCGCGCGCCGCCGGAAATCCCGTACCCGGTCTCGCGTCTCGGCAAGCGGCTCGCCGAAGATCGCGAACACGTCGCAATGTCTCGCGCCCATCTCCAGCGCGCCTTCCGATGAGCCGCCGAAGAAGAGCGGGGGCAAGGCTGCTGAAAGGGTTTGATGTCGGAGTAGCCGCCCTCGACGCGGTAGAACTCGCCGTGGTGATCGATCGGGCTGTCGCTGGTCCAGAGCCGGCGCATCACGTCGAGATACTCGCCGGCGCGCCGGTAGCGGTCGTTCTTGGGTAGGAAGTCGCCCTCGCTGGCCTGATCCTGGTCGCTGGTGCCGGCGATGACATGCAGCGCCATGCGGCCCTGCGTCAGTTGGTCGAAGGTCGCGATTTGCCGCGCCGCCAGCGCCGGCGCCACCGAGCCCGGCCGGTGGGCGATCAGGAACTTGATCCGCTCGGTGTGGTCGGCCGCATAAAGCGCAATCGCGAACCCTTCGGCGGCCGAGGCATAATATCCAACGAGAACAGAATCATAGTTCCACTGCTCGTGAAGGCGGGTGAAGTCGATCACCCACTCGCGCGATATCTGTCCCTTGATCAGGTGAACCGCGACGCCCTCCTGCTGGGTGCCGATCATACCAATGATTTTCGCTGGCATGGGTGTTTCCCGGGGCTTGGTGTTTGCACTGAATGAAACGCGTAACATCCGAGGAAAGCAAGGGTTTAGGACCTGCAGACGCCGCATGCCAAGGACGCGTCGAGCAAGTGGATTCGGCCGACCAAATGCGGGGGTCGGCCACCGGAATGCCACTTGCTTCCGTTTATCCCGGCTGTAATGGATGTGGCTGAACCACTTCAGCAAAAGCATCCAGAAGAAGAGACCGATGAGCCAACTGATTGTCCGTGCCGGCGAATTCACCTTTCAGGCTCGCTTCGAGGAGCAACTGGCGCCCAAGACCGTGGCCGCCTTTCGCAAGGCGATGCCGTTCGAGAGCCAGGCGATCCATGTCCGCTGGAGCGGTGAGGGGGTCTGGATGCCGCTCGGCGATCTCGACTTCGGCGTCTCCTATGAGAACCACACCAGCTATCCCGCGCCGGGCCAGATCATTCTCTATCCCGGCGGCATCAGCGAGACCGAAATCCTGCTCGCCTATGGCGGCGTGCATTTCGCAAGCAAGATGGGCCAGCTCGCCGGCAACCATTTCATCACCCTGACCTCGGGACTGGAGAACCTGACCGCGTTCGGCAAGACCGTGCTGTGGAAGGGCGCGCAGAAGATCCGCTTCGAGGAAGCCTAGCGTGGCCGGGGCCGGCTACCCCCGCGACCTTCGCGGTTACGGCCGCAACCCGCCCGATCCGCGGTGGCCAGGCAATGCGCGGGTCGCGGTCCAGTTCGTGGTGAATTTCGAGGAAGGCGGCGAGAACAATATCCTGCACGGCGACCCCGCCTCGGAGGCGTTCTTGTCCGACGTGCTGGGCGCGCAGCCCTGGCCGGGACAGCGCCACGCCAATATCGAATCGATGTTCGAATATGGCTCGCGCGCCGGCTTCTGGCGGCTGTGGCGGATGTTCACCGAACGAAATCTGCCGACGACGGTGTTCGGCGTCGCGACCGCGCTGCAACGAAATCCCGACGTGGTCGTGGCCATGAAGGAGGCTGGCTGGGACATCGCCAGCCATAGCCTGAAATGGATCGAGCACAAGGACATGTCGGAAGCGCAAGAGCGCGCCGAGATCGCGGAGGCGATCCGTGTTCACACCGAGGCGACAGGCGCACGCCCGCTCGGCTGGTACACTGGACGCTCCTCCATCAACACATTAGGGCTGCTGATGGAAGCCGGCGGCCTGCTTTATCTCTGCGACTCCTATGCCGACGACCTGCCATACTGGATCAAGTCGCCTGGGTTAGAGCCGCATCTGGTCATTCCCTATACGCTCGACGCCAACGACATGCGCTTTGTCAACCCGCAAGGCTTTGGCGGTGGCGAGGAGTTCTTCACCTACCTCAAGGACAGTTTTGACGTGCTCTACGCCGAAGGCGCGACCGCGCCGAAGATGATGTCGGTCGGCCTGCATTGCCGGGTCGTCGGCCGTCCCGGCCGCGCGGCTTCGCTGATGCGCTTTCTCGACTATATCGGCGAGCACGAGCGCGTTTGGGTACCGACGCGGCTAGAGATCGCGCAGCACTGGCACGCCAATCTCGGCCATCTCGCCGACAATGCTTTCGATATTGGATGAGCCGATGCTCGGCGATGAAATCGTAAGCCGGATCAATCAGCTCGGGGAGATTTCCGAGACCGGCGATAACCTGACGCGGATCTTCCTGTCATCCGAGCATCGCACCGCGGCCGATCTACTCATGTCGTGGATGAGAGATGCCGGAATGGCCGCGCATCTCGACGCCATCGGCAATGTCTGCGGCCGCTACGAAGGCGACCGCCCCGGCTTACCGTGCCTGATGCTGGGCTCGCACTACGATACCGTGCGCGACGCCGGCAAATGGGACGGGCCGCTCGGGGTGATCACGGCGATTTCCTGCGTCGCCGATCTGAACCGGCGGGGAGTGCGGTTGCCGTTCGCCATCGAAGTCGTTGGCTTTGCCGACGAGGAGGGCGTGCGGTTGCCTCCACCTTGCTCGGCAGCCGCGCGGTCGCGGGAACCTTCGACGAAAGCGTGCTCAATGCGTGTGACCAAGGCGGGCTCTCGATGCGCGAGGCGATGCAGCAATTCGGGCTCGATCCCGACCATGTCGGCGCTGCAGCGCGCGGCCGCCGCGAGCTGCATGCCTATGTCGAACTGCACATCGAGCAGGGTCCGGTTCTGGAGCAACAGAACCTTCCCGTCGGGGTGGTGACGGCGATCGCGGGCGCCACGCGGCTGGCGGCGAATCTCTCAGGCATGGCCGGCCATGCCGGAACGGTGCCGATGGCGCTGCGGCGCGACGCGCTGGCAGGGGCTGCCGAATGCATCGTGGCGGTCGAGGAATTCTGCAAGGCCGATAGCGCCGGACTGGTCGGCACCGTCGGCGTCATCAGCGCAATGCCCGGCGCCACCAACGTCATCCCAGGGCGCGTCTCGTTCACGCTCGATATTCGCGCGCCGACGGATGCGCACCGAAAACTTGCAGTCACTGAGATCGTGCGGCAGATCGAGGCGATCGCGAAGCGGCGCGATCTGTCATTGCAGATCGACGTCACGCACGAAAACCGTACCGTGCCCTGCGCGCCGTGGCTGAAGGCGCAGGTAACAGAAGCTGTTGCCACCGAGGGCTATCCCGCCTTCGAGCTGCCGAGCGGGGCCGGGCATGACGGCATGGCGATGATCGATATCGCAGACGTCGCCATGCTGTTCGTGCGCTGCCGCGGCGGCATCAGCCATAACCCGGCCGAGCACGTCGAGCTCGCCGACGCCGATGCCGGCGCGCGGGTGTTGCTGCGACTGATCGAGAATTTCCGGCCCCGGCTGCCCAGTTAGCGAGCAGATGCACGTCCGGAAAGCGTCGGATGGAGAACGTGCCGCCGCAGCGTTGATGCTCAACGAATTGAAAGAACAATCGATTCCGTGGCCATCAGACGCTTGATGCCATTGTACACAATGGCATGCGCCTTGCTTGGCTGGCCCCGAGAGTTCTCTCGTTCGGGGCGCGTACGTCATGGCGAACTCAGGAAAGCTCGCAGCGGAGCCGGAGCCGATCGCACTCGACTGGGCGGCGACCGCGCTTCTCATCATCGACATGCAGCGCGATTTCATGGAGCCGGGCGGCTTCGGTGAAACGCTCGGCAACGATGTCAGCCAGCTCGCGCGTGCGGTGAAGCCGATTGCGGCCGTGCTGTCAGCGGCGCGCGAGACCGGCATGCTGGTCGTGCACACCCGCGAGGGCCATTTGCCGGATCTTTCCGACGCGCCGCCGGCCAAGGTCGAACGCGGCGCGCCGTCCTTGCGCATCGGCGACCCTGGGCCGATGGGGCGCATTCTCATTCGCGGCGAGGCCGGCCACGACATCATTCCCGAGCTCTATCCGCTCGACAGCGAGATCGTGATCGACAAGCCGGGCAAGGGCGCGTTCTACGCCACCGAACTCGGCGATGTGCTGCAGCGCTATGGCATCGAGAACCTTTTGGTGTGCGGCGTCACCACCGAGGTCTGCGTCAACACCACCGTGCGCGAAGCCAATGATCGCGGCTATCGCTGCGTGGTGCTGGCCGATGGCTGCGCATCCTATTTCCCCGAGTTTCACGAGATGGGCCTGAAAATGATCAAGGCCCAGGGCGGCATCTTCGGCTGGGTCTCGGATTCGGACGCGGTGCTGGAAGCAATCTCACCGGAGATTCCAGGAACGGCAGCAGCGGGGACATCACCATGAGCACAAGCATGACGGGGACATCAGGCACCTCAGGTTTCAAGCCGGCCTTGTGGACGCCGGGCGACTGGAACGCCCTGTTCGGTTTCGGCACCAACATCCTCGTCAACATGCTGGTTCTGACCGGGCTGTTGCGCTTCGTGCTGAAAATGCCTGATACCCTCGTGTTCGGCCGCATCCTGCCGGCGCTCGGTCTGATGATGTGCCTCTCGACATTCTATTACGCCTATCTCGCTTACAAACTGGCGCAGAAGACCGGCCGCAGCGACGTCTGCGCGCTGCCGTCGGGCGTCAGCGTGCCGCACATGTTCATCGTCACCTTCGTGATCATGCTGCCGATCACGCTCAAGACCGGCGATCCCGTCAAGGGCTGGTCGGCCGGTCTGGTCTGGGTGTTCTTCCAGAGCTTTATCCTGATGATCGGCGGCTTCATCGCGCCGTATATTCGAAGGATTACCCCGCGCGCGGCGCTGCTCGGCACGCTCGCCGGCGTCTCCGTCACCTTCATCTCGATGCGACCGGCGCTCGAAATGTACATGACGCCGCAGATCGGGCTGGTGTGCTTTGCCATCATCCTGGTGAGCTGGTTCGGCGGCGTGAAATATCCGGAGAGGCATTCCCGCAGGCCTCGTTGCGATTGCGGCCGGCATGCTCATCGCGTGGGGCTCGAACCTGTTCGGCCTCGGGCTCGGCGGCTTGAGCCTGAAGGGCGTCGGCGATGCCTTTGCGAACTTCGGCTTCTCGGTGCCGTTGCCGGCCATCGGCCACGTCGTCTCAGGGTTCGAATTCCTCGGCATCATCCTGATTACCGCAATTCCATTTGGCATCTACGACCTCGTCGAGGCCATGGACAATGTCGAAAGCGCGGAAGCGGCCGGTGACGAATATCCGACCACGCGCGTCTTGACCGCCGACGGCGTCGTCAGCCTGATCGGTTGCCTGATGGGCAATCCCTTCATCAACGCCGTCTATATTGGCCATCCCGGCTGGAAGGCGATGGGCGGCCGGATCGGCTATTCGGCGGCGACCGGAATTATGGTGGTGCTGCTGTCCTGGTTCGGCATCATCTCGGTCTTGTTGGCGCTGGTGCCTGTGGTCGCGATCTCGCCGATCCTGCTCTATATCGGCATGCTGATCGGCGCGCAGGCATTTCAGACCACGCCGGTTAAGCACGCGCCCGCGATCGTGCTGGCCTTTACGCCGCATCTCGCCGCCTGGGCCAAGTTGCAGGTTGACACCATGCTCGGCTCGACGATTGCGTCTGCTCAGACCGTCGGCGGTCTCGCCGCCGACAAGGTCGACGCGGTCAAGGCCGCCGCAATATCGGCGCTGCCGCAGCAGGGCGTGCTCTATCACGGGCTGGAAGTGATGGGCGGCGGTTCGATCCTCGCTGGCCTCGTGCTGGGCGCGATCGGCGTGTTCGTGATCGAACGCGATTTTCTGAAGGCGTCAGCCTTCGCGCTGGCCGGCGCCGTCATGACCTATTTCGGTTTCATGCACGGCGAAGCGGTGGGCATCGGCGGCGGGTTCGGTGTCACGCCGGGCGTCGCGCTGGCTTATGCGGTGATGGCGGCAGGGCTGTTCGCGCTGGCGAACACGAGTGCGAACTACAGCTCGCCTGCGGAGGTGCCGGTGGCAGCACCGGCGGAATGAGGGTTCGTCAATCCTCATGGTGAGGAGGCGCGGACGCGCCGTTTCGAACCATGAAGGCCCCGCTGCAGCATCTCGGCCTTCATCCTTCGAAACGCGCGTTCCGCGCTCCTCAGGATGAGGGATAGAGAGCGGAGCCGGGGTTAGGCGCCGACGAAGGCGAGCATCGTGCCGTTACCCTCAGCCGGCGGCACGACAACGCCCCCGGCGCTTTTCACGCCTGTCGCACCAAGCACTTTCTCCGCCGCAGCGACATCGGCCGCGATCACAAGCCCCGCGCCGCCACGCTCGGGCAATCCCGCCAGCGGGACGTCAGGGTAGCGGGTGCCGAGCTGACTCTTGGTCAGGAATACGAAATCGGCGCGGTCGCCGCCCGAGGGGACTGCAATGACACCGTCCGGTTCGACCCTTGCCTCACGATCGATCATGCTCGCTAGTTGCGCGGCGTCGTCTGCCGGCTCCGGGGTTACGATTAGCACCTGCTTCAGGCGCCTGGCGCCGTTGGCATGCTTCATTAGTTCAGGAATCCAGACCGTCTCGCGCGTCTTGTGCTGGCAGGCGAAGATGCGCACGCCGCCCGGTGCTTCCGCCGTCGGCCATTGGAAGATCCGGAATTTGGCCGCGGATACCGTGCCGTCAGGCATCGTCACCGGCCGTTCGAAATCAGTCGGACCAACGGGCGGATAGCCGCGCGCGCGAATTTCTTCCGCGCCTAAAGCGGAATCAACCGCCGTGAAGGCGATACGCTCGATGCCTTCGCCGCTCTTTTCAAGAAACGCCCGCGCCGGAGCATTATGCTCTGTCGGCGTCAGCACGCCGAGCAATTCCAAATAATCAGGGTCGAACATGATGGTGTAATTGCCCGAGCCCATATGCGCGCTGTGGGTGCCACGCGGCGACACGGTGAAGCCGAGCCGCTTGTAGTTGTCGGCTGATTTGTCGAGGTCCTTCACCATGATCACGGCGTGATCGATTCCGATGACGTTTTCGAGTGCCACTTCCTATTTCCTTGAGCTTTGTGAGCAGGCTAAACTAAGCAGAACGACAGGGCGCCCGCAAGGATAAGGCGTCCGCACGAAAGGATCACGATGAATACGACCAACGTCCGCTGGCCCACTTCGCTATGGGCCGCCGTGACGCCATCAGGGCCTGATCTGCCCGAGCTGATCGGCATGCAGCAGACCGATGTGATCGTGATCGGCGCCGGATTCACCGGCCTTTCCACTGCGCTGCATCTGCGCGAGGCCGGCGTCGATGTTGCAATCGTCGAGGCCGTGGAGCCGGGCTGGGGCGCGTCCGGGCGCAACAACGGCCAGGTGATCCCGACGCTGTCGCGGCCCGATCCGGAGGATATTGTCGCCAGGCACGGCGAGGTCGGCGAGCGCTTCGTCGGCATGTTGCGCGGCAGTGCCTCGTATCTGTTCGACGTGACGCGGCGTTACAAGATCGACGCAGAGCAGGAACAGGCCGGCTGGGTGCAGCCGGTGCATTCGCCCGGCCGCATCAAGATCGCCGAACGTCGGGTGCGGCAGTGGTCGAAGTTCGGTGCGCCGGTCGAACTGCTGTCGCGCGAACAGGTCGGCGACATGACGGGCTCGGATGCGTGGTTCGGCGGGTTCTGGAACAAGACCGGCGGCCACATCAATCCGCTCGCGCTGGCGCGCGGTCTTGCACGCACCGTGCTCGGCCTCGGCGCGCGCATTTACGCGCGTTCACCCGCCGAGAGTTTTGAGCGCCGCAACGACCGCTGGGTAGTCAAGACCGCGAAGGGCGAGATATCCGGCCGTGCGCTTGTCGTTGCCACCAATGCCTATAGCGGCGAATTCTCCCAATCGCTGGTGCCTGACATCGCGCGCGAAGTGATGCCGGTGCTGTCCTGGCAGATGTCGACGCAGCCTTTGTCCGACAATGTCCGCAAGACCATTATCCCTGGCCGGCAGGCGATGTCGGATACCCACGGCGAACTCTATTTCGCGCGTTATGATGCACGAGATCGTCTCGTCACCGGCGGCGCGGTGATCGGCCCGGGCAACAAGGTGGAGCGGATCAAGGCGCGCGTCACCGAGCGGCTGCAGCGGCTGTGGCCGCAGATCGGCGAGGTCTCCTTCGATTACGTCTGGAACGGCTATGTCGGCATGACCACGGATTTCCTGCCGCGCATCCACCGGCTCGGCCCCAACGCCTATGGCTGGACCGGCTGCAACGGCCGCGCCGTCGCGCTGACGATTCCGCTCGGCAATGAGCTGGCGAAGGCCGTCCGCGGCGTGCCGGAGAGCGAACTGGCGCTGCCGTTCACCGAACCGGTGCCGATCGTCGCTCACGGCATCCTGCGCAAGCTGGCGCCGCTAATGCTGCTCGTCTACCGCCGCCGCGACGCCCGCGAAAATGGCGTGAGCGCGCCCGCTACTCCCTTCCATCGGATGCTTTCTGAAAACAACGCGCTCACCGGTGAGCCGATTCTGCTTGTTTCTAGCGGGCAATCGGAAAATCAGGGCTCGTCTGAATAGAGGCGGCGCCTGGGTAGCAGTCTGAGATTGTCCGGATCACGAGCCGAAAAAGTGCTGATTGCCCCTAAAAATAGGCCCCTGGAGGCTCGGGAGGCCTAAAAACCAGCCAAAATTGGACGAATCAGTGCAACTCGATTAGCGAGATAGTTGTGCAGAATGTCGGAAACCCTGTTTTTTTAGGCCATTTCCGCCATATCGTCGCCTTTGCCAGAATCAATGGAGCAACCATGGCCACCCAAATGTCTAAGTCGCAGCTGATCGAAAAGATCGCGACCACCACCGAAGTTTCGAAGAAGGAAGTCAAGAACGTGATGGACACGCTCGTTGACGTTGGCCACAAGGAGCTGAAGAAGAACGGGGTGTTCCTCGTCCCCGGCTTCGCCAAGTTCGTCGTGGTCAAGAAGCCGGCGACCAAGGCTCGGAAGGGCACCAACCCCTTCACGGGCGAGGAAATGATGTTCAAGGCCAAGCCGGCCCGCAAGATCGTCGGGCCCGCCCGGTCAAGGCCGCCAAGGACGCGGTGTAAAAGATCGAAAAGGCCTCCGGCGACGGGGGCCTTTTTGTTTTGCGCTGGACGGTTTCCACGCTCGGCTTCGGCGTTCAATGGATCGTGGTTCGAGACGCGCGGCCTTGCCGCGCTCCTCACCATGAGGCCAGCAGCCGGACCTCATCCTGAGGAGCGCGGAACGCGCGTCTAGAAGGATGTAGCCACCGCACTACACCACCGGCGAACGACCGCCGTCGACATTGATGGCGGTGCCGGTGATGAACGATCCCTGCTCGGAGGCGAGGAAACAGGCCATGTTGGCAAATTCCTCCGCCGTGCCGATGCGCCCCAACGGGGTGCCCTTGGCGAGATTCCTGGCAAAGGCCTCGAAGTCCATCTCCGGCGCTTGTTTGGCGTGCCGCTGGACCCATTGATCGCTCATGATCAGGCCAACCAGCACGGCATTGACCAGGATGTTGTGCTCGCCGCCTTCGCTCGCCATCACCTTGGTCAGCGCCATGCCGGCCGCCCGCGATACCGAGGTCGGCGCCGAGGACGCAGCCGGCGCCTTGGCGTAGGTATTGAGCACATTGATGATGCGGCCCCATTTGCGCGCCTTCATGCCGGGCCAGACCAGCCGGCTGAAGCGAATCGCCGCAAACAGCTTAAGGTCGAGGTCTTCCTGCCAAGCCTCGTCGCTGATGGCCTCAAACGCCATCGTCCGCGCCGTGCCCGCATTGTTGACGAGGATGTCGATGCCGCCGAGATCGGCGGTGATCTTCTCATGCGTCTTGGCAATATCGGAAGCCTTCGACACGTCGCAGACATAGTCGCGGACTTCGAGGCCGTCTTTGGCCAGCAGCTCCCGCGCTGCCTTCAGGTCCGCCGCGCCGCGCGCGCAAAGATAGCGACCCTGGCGCCGGAGGCTGCAAATCGCCGCGCAACCGCCAGCCCAATGCCCTTGCTGCCGCCGGTGACAACGGCGACTCTATCTTTCATTGTGACCTGCATGTTGTTCTGCCTGTGAATTGAGCTGGAACCGGTCGCACGAAAATCGTTCGACCGCTGAAGGAAGGAACAGGCATTGTTGCCGCGCATCAACGCAGCGTCAACTTCATCGCGGGCTCGCGCGCGATGACGAACGTGTGAAGACTGGAAAGACCATCCGGTTCGGAAGGCGTCTTCGAAAAGGATTTTTCCTGTTTGCCGCTGCCGGGAATGGCATCGTTGCTTTTTTCAGCGCGGGCTTGTGGGGCTCGGAGGCAAGGCCAAGATGAAACAGAACGAACAATGGAGTCCAGGAGAACACCATGGGCCTGCAGCAAGCGAAACTCAGATCGCTTCCTTTCGTCACCGCCGAACTGAACTATCTGGCGCCCACGCCGGGAAAGCCCCGAACCTACGCCTTCGATCCGCCCCCCGGGCGAACCCAAATCGACCGCGCTGCCCGAACCGCACAACGTTCCGATCTTCGACGCGCGCCTCATTGCTGGAAACCTCTCGCTTGACCGCGAAGGCTTCGCACTCGTACGGCACCCCACCATCGTCAAGAATTTCTACGACGATAAGGAAGTGAGGAGCGTTTATTATCCCGCGGTGGAAGCCTTCCTCAAGGCGACGCTGAAGGCGGACCGCGTCCTTATTTTCGATCATACCGTACGCAAGCGCGTGGAGGGCGCCGCAGATGTTAGGGGCGCCGGTCCGCGCCAGCCGGCAACCCGCGTCCATGTCGACCAGACAGATAAATCAGGTGCCAATCGCGTTCGCGAACACCTGCCAGATGAGGCCGAGGAGCTCCTGAAGGGGCGCGTGCAGGTCATCAATGTGTGGCGGCCGATCCGGGATCCGCTGCGCGATGCGCCGCTTGCGATGTGCGACGGCCAGACGGTCGAGGCGAGCGATCTCGTCGCCTCCGATCTGATCTATCCGAACCGCAGCGGCGAAACTTACTCCGTCAAGTACAACCCGAACCATCGCTGGTACTACATTCCGGAAATGAGGGCCGATGAGGCACTGCTGCTGAAGTGCTACGATTCCGCAACCGACGGCCGCACGCGGTTCGGGCCGCATACCGCCTTCATCGATCCGACCACGCCCGCCGATGCAGCCCCGCGCGAGAGCATCGAGCTGCGGACACTGGTGTTCCACAAGAACTGATCGCAGCGACAGGCCGGATCTCGCGTTCCCACCATATTGGTGATACCTCGCCCTGAAATAGTTTTGGGGCGAGACGGCTCATGGACGGCAAGGCTGATGACGCTGATATCAACATCCGCGTCTTGATTTTTGCGCTTCTGGCGCTGGCCTGCGGCCACATGCTGTCGACGCTGCTGAGGACGATCCCGGCCATCAGCCTCGACGTGATGGCGGCCGATTTCCGCACGCCGCCGCAGACGCTGGGGAGCCTCACCTCGATCTATCATTTCGCCTTCGCCGCCTCGCAAATTCCGGTCGGCGCCGCGATGGATCGCTTCGGCGTCCGCCCGGTTTCGCTGAGCCTGTTGGCGGGAACTATCGTTGGCGCGCTGGCGTCAGGGCTCGCTACCGGACCGGAGAGTTTTCTGTTCGGGCAATTTCTGCTTGGCGTTGCCACGTCGGGCATGCTGATGTGCCCGATGACGCTGGCCGCCAAGCAGATGTCGGCGGCGCGCTTTGGCCTGTGGTCCGGGATCATCCTGTCGATCGGCAATATCGGCATGCTGCTGTCGGCAAGCCCGCTGGCGTTCGTCGTCGAGCTCTGGGGATGGCGCGCCGGATTCTGGATCTCCGCCGGCTTTGGCGCTGTCGTGGCGGTTGCGGTATTCGCGCTGGTCCCGAAACAACCGGCCGCGCATGCCGACGATTCCTCGCCGTTGTCGCAGATGACCGAGGTGCTGCGGATCGGCTTGTCGCGACCGCTTCGCGGGTTGATCGCGCTGTCGCTGGTGTCGCTCGCGGCGTCGCTGGTGTTGCGGGGATTGTGGGGCGGGCCGTGGCTGATGGAGATCAAGGCGCTCGGCCGCATCGAGGCGGGCAACGCGCTTGGCGTGTTCACGCTCGCCTTGATCGCAGGACCCGTGCTGATGGGGATTCTAGATCGCAGCATCGGCCACCGCCGGGAAATCTTGGCCGCCTCGCATTCCTTTGCCGCGCTGCTGCTCGCCCTGATGGCGGCCGGAGCGCCGCATTATCCGCTGTCTGAATTGCTCGGCGTGAAAGCCGTGCCGGCTCAGATTGACGGTACGCTGTTCGTTCTGTTCGGCATGGCCATATCGACGCAACCCTTGCTTTACGGCATGACGCGGCAACTCGTGGATGCGCAGAACGCCGGCAAGGCGCTCTCTGCGATCAACCTTGCGTTCTTCCTTGGCGCGGCGCTGATGCAATCCACGACGGGCGTGGTGGCGACGATCTTCGGCCTGCCCGCAGTGCTGCTATTCATGGCTCTGACCTTGATCGTCGGGACGATTGTGTTTTTGATGTATACGTGATCACTGGATGGAATTACGCATGTACCCGGATCCAAACTCTTCTTCGCAAAAAATGTACGACCGCGCGCTGGCGAGCCTGCCCGGCGGCAACACGCGCACCACCGTGTTCATGAAGCCCTATCCGATCTACGCCGCGCGCGGCGAGGGGCTGTCGTGTCTGGGATCTCGACGGCAACAGCTTCATCGATTGCATCAACAACTTCACCTCGCAGATTCACGGCCACGCCCATCCCGCGCTGATCAAGGCGGCGACCGCGCAACTGGCGCTGGGCTCGGCGTTCGGCCTGCCGACCGCCTCCGAGGTCGAGCTCGCTGAACTGCTCGTTTCGCGATTGCCCTCGGCCGAACAGGTCAGGTTTGCAAACTCCGGCACCGAGGCCGTGATGATGGCGCTGAAGGCGGCGCGGGCGCATACCGGCCGCCCCAAGATCGCCAAATGTGAGGGCGCCTATCACGGATCCTATGACTACGCCGAGGTGAGCCTGGACCCTGCGCCGGAAGCCTGGGGCCGTAACGCGCCGGTGTCGGTCGCCTATGCGAAGGGCACGCCGGAGAATGTGCTTGGCCGACGTCGTCACCATTCCCTTCAACGATGCGGAAGCGGCCGTCAGCCTGATCCGCGAGCATGGGCCGGAACTGGCCTGCGTGCTGGTCGATCCCATGCCGAACCGCGCCGGCCTTGCGCCGGCCGATCGGGCTTATCTCGAGGCGCTGCGAAAAGTCACGCGCGAGGTCGGCGCGCTCCTGATTTTCGATGAGGTCATCACGTTTCGCCTGGGCTATAGCGGCGCGCAGGGCATCTGGAACATCGATCCGGATCTGACCACGCTCGGAAAAATCATCGGCGGCGGCTTTCCAGTCGGCGCGATTGGCGGCCACAGGGATGTCATGGCCGTGTTCGATCCGCGTCCGGGCAGGCCGGCGCTGCCGCATGGCGGCACGTTCTCCGCCAATCCGGTAACGATGCGTGCGGGGATCGCCGCGATGGAGCTGCTCGACGATGCGGCCTTTGCGCGACTGGACGCGATGGGCGAGGCGGTTCGCACCGGCATCGACGACGCGTTTCGCCACCACGGCGTTCGGCACGGTGGGCTTGGGTTCACTGCTCAAGATTCACTTTGCCGATCGCCCGATCCGTGACTATCGCTCGGCCTATATGACCGAGGAGGAAGCGCGGCGTCAGGCGGTGTTCTCGCGCGCGCTGCTCAATCGCGGCGTGCTGGCCGCAGGCTATGGATTGATGGCATTGTCGACCCCGATGACGGATGCCGATATACATGCGATCATCGATGCGGCGTCGGGCGCGCTTGAGGAAGTGGCAAGCACGAGTTGACCGACGCTATCGCAGGGTGCGTTGGAGCGACTTGTCCGCCGTAGCTCGAAGAGCGAAGGTGGATACCCATCAATTGCGGCACGTGATAGTGATGGGTTTCGCAAGGGCTCAACCCATCCTACGAACAAACGAATAACAACGGGTAAGAATGTCCGCCAAGATCGATCCGATTACGCGTTCCGTCGTCCAGCACCGACTCAGTTCGATTGTCAAGGAGATGGGCGAGGCCATGCTTCGCACCTCCTATTCGCAGATCCTCAATTCCAGCCGCGATTTTTCGCTGGCGATCTGCGACACCGGCGGACGCCTGATCGCGCAGGCCGATCATCTTCCGGTTCATGTCGGCGCGCTGCCATGGGCGACGCTGGCGGTCGAGGAACGGTTCAAGGACGTCAAGCCGGGCGACGTGATCCTGCTCAACGATCCCTATCACGGCGGCAGCCATCTGCCTGATTTGACCGCCTTCGTACCGGTGTTCGCTGGCGAGCGGCGGCTGCTCTGGACCATCGTTCGCGCGCATCAAAGCGATATCGGCGGCGCCACCCATGGCGCCTACAATCCCGCCGCGACCGAGATCTATCAGGAGGGACTGCGCGTCCCGCCGATCAAGCTCTACGAGGCCGGAAAGCTCCGCGACGATCTGCTCGATCTGCTGGCGCTGAACATTCGCAACCCCCGTGAATTCCGCGGCGATCTCGCCGCGATGCTGGGCGCGGCGCATCTCGGCGAGCGGCGGCTATCGCGATTGTTTTCGGAGTTCGGTGCGCCGGTTGTTGAAGCCGCCGTGGAAGCAATTCTCGACGCGACGGAGCAGCAGACCCGCGCGGTGGTCTCGACCTGGAAGGACGGCGTCTTCCATGGCGAGGCGTTTCTCGATGATGACGGCCATGGCCGCACCGACATCCGCATCGCCGCGAAGGTCACCAAGAAAGGCAGCGACGTCGAGATCGATCTCTCCGATTCCGATCCGCAGTCGACCAGCTTTGTGAACTCCTCGCACGCCAACATGCAGGCGGCGGTAGCGATGGCCTTTGCCTACCTGATCGACGCCGAAATCCCCAAGAACACCGGCGCGCTGCGGCCGCTGAAGGTGATCGCCAAACAGGGCACCGTGGTGTGGGCCGATCCGGGCCGGCCCGTGACCCTATGCACCAGCCATCCCTCGAATGAAATCGTCGAAGCGATCGTGAAAGCGTTGTCGGCGTCGTGCCCGGAACGCGCGATGGCCGGCTGGAGCCGCCGCTTTCGGATCGCGATCCAGGGCGAGGATCCGCGCACCGGCAAGAATTTCATCTGGCACCTGTTCCAGGCGCGGCCCGGCGGTGGCGCGTCGTCGGGCGGCGACGGTTGGTCGTCGATCGGCGAGTGGCACTCGGTCGGCGGGCTCAAGTTTGGCAGCCTCGAAGTCGCCGAAGTGCGCTTCCCCCTGCATTTCCGGCACCATGAATTCCGCCCCGGCTCCGGCGGCGACGGCCGGCATCGTGGCGGCCTCGGCGTGTCGCTCGATCTGGTGTTGGAAACCGAAAAGCCCGCGAAGGGCAACACGGCGGGTGATGGCGCGCGCCACGGTCCCTGCGGCATGCTCGGCGGCGAAGACGGCAAGCCGCACTACTATCGTTTGCTGTCCGATGGTCGCGAGCCGCGCGTGTTGCGCACCAAGGAAGTCGGCATCGAACTGCGTCCCGGCGATTGCCTGGAGATACGCTCTTCCGGTGGAGGCGGATGGGGACCACCTTCGAAGCGATCGGAAGAGGCGCACCGCCGCGACCGCGAGCAGGGCTTGGTCGAAGTCGCGGCGGAGCAGCGGTCCTGATGATGTTCAGAATAGGCGTTGACGTCGGCGGGACCTACACCGATCTGGTGGCCACGGATGAGACCGGGCACACAATGTTTGCGAAATCGCCGTCGACGCCGGCGGATCAATCCATCGGCGTGATGGCGGGCCTGGATGAGCTGGCGCGGCGCCTCAATGTCACGCGCGCGGAAATGCTCGCTGCGACCGATCGCCTCATTCACGGCACCACGGTTGCGACCAATGCGCTCTTGGAACGCAAGGGCGCGAAGGTCGCGCTGCTGACCACCGAAGGTCATCGCGACGTCATCGAGATGCGGAGGGCCCCTCAAGCCCGATCGATACGATCTGCGGTCGCCGCCGCCGGAACCGCTGGTGCCGCGCGAATTGCGTTTTGGTGTCAAGGAGCGGCTCAAGGCCAATGGCGAGGTTTTGATTCCTCTTGATACAGCCTCGCTCGACGACGCCATTGCCGGCATCAGGAAATCCGGCGCGACTTCGGTCGCGGTGTGCTTCCTGCATTCCTATCTCAACCCGGTTCACGAACTCGCCGCAGTCGAGCGGCTGGCGCAGGCGCTGCCCGAGATCAGTATCTCTCGCTCCAGCGACGTGCTGCCGCAGATCAAGGAATATGAGCGCGTCTCGACCACGATCGTGAACGCCTATGTCGAGCCGATCGTGCGGCGCTATCTGACCAACCTCGAAGCGCGGCTGGCGAAGCCGGTTTCAAGGGCAGTCTTTTTGTCGTGCTGTCGCATGGCGGCATGGCCCCGGTGGAGGAAGCCTCGCGGCTCGCCGCGGGCACCGTGCTGTCGGGACCTGCGGGCGGCATGTCCGGCGGCCGGCGCTGTTCTGATCTGGTCGGCATTCCCGATCTCGTGCCGTTCGACATGGGTGGCACCTCTACCGACATCTCGCTGATTTCGGGCGGGCAGGCGTCGCTGTCCGCCGACGGCATGCTGGCGGGCCAGCGCATTGCGCTGCGCAGCCTCGATATCGCAAGCATTGCCGCAGGCGGCGGCTCGATCGCCAGCGTCGATGCCAGCCGCACGCTGCGGGTGGGACCGGAAAGCGCGGGCTCGGTGCCGGGCCCGGCCTGCTACGGCAATGGCGGGCAGGCCGCGACCGTCACCGACGCCAATGTCGTGCTCGGCTATCTCGATGCAACCGCCTTCATGGGCGGAAAGCGCCCGCTCGATCGCGCCGCGTCGGAAGCGGCAGTCGACCGCGTTGCAGCCGCGATGGAGCTGTCGCGCGTCGAGGCGGCCGCCGGCATCTACCGCATGATCAACCTGAACATGGCCGATGGCATCCGCCTGATGACGCTGCGCCGCGGCGTCGATCCCCGCAAATTTGCGCTGTTGAGTTTTGGCGGAGCGGCAGGTCTCCACGCTGCCGAAGTGGCGCGTGAACTGGAAATCAAGCGCATCATCGTGCCGACGGTGGCGTCGGTTTTATCCGCCTGGGGCATGCTGACCAGCGATCTCCGCTACGAGGTCAGCCGCACGCATTACGGTGCGGCTGCGCGCATCACCGCCGATGAGGTGCGCGAACTCTTCGCCGGGCTGGAGCAGCAAGCCGCCGGCCGCCTGCGCTCATGGTTCAATGGACCTGTGGCAATCGAACGCTCCGCCGAAATGCGCTACGGCGAACAGATTTTTGAGATCGACGTATCGCTTGATGGTCTCGACTCGAACGCCGCCGATCTCGTCGACCAGATCGAGGACCGCTTTCACGTCAGGCACGAGGAACTCTACACCTACGCCTCGCGCGGCCAGGAGGTGGTCTTCGTCAACGCCCGCGTCGCTGCCATCGGCGAAGTCTCGCGGCAGGACGAGCACGCGCGGGATGCCGCTTCGTCCAGCACGTGTTCGCCACGCGGCAGACGCCAGGCCTTCTTCGGCGGCTGGCGCGAAGTGCCGGTCTATGCGCTGGATGACTTGCAGCCCGGCCACACCCTGGCTGGCCCCGCGATCATCGAGGCCGAAACCACCACCGTGCTGGTCGATACCGGCGACCACGTCACGGTCAATGCGTTGGGATGGCTGGATATTTCGCTGCGCTGACCGGGTTCAACATTTGATTTCAACAACCTCATTTCCGGCGCTATCATCGTGACCGTTGGGTTAGGCGTCACGAGCTCGTGCTAGCTTGGCGTTCGAGGCCGCGTCGATGCAAATAACAAAAGAAGCCAGACTTATTGTAACTTTTCTCGCCGCCGCGTTGTTGGTGTCGGCTTCAGCGGCCACGCAGCCGGCCCAGGCTGCCGGCGTGACCGACACCGAAATCCGCATCGGCAACATCATGCCGTACACCGGGCCGTTGGCCGCGTTCGCTTCGATCGGAAGGGCGGAGGCCGCCTATTTCGATATGATCAATGAGCGCGGCGGCATCAATGGTCGCAAGATCAAGTTCATCTCCCGCGACGACAGCTCAAATCCAAGAACGGCGGCCGAGCACACCCGTGAACTGGTCGAGCAGGAGCGCGTGCACCTGATGTTCGGATCGTTCGGCACGCCGAGCAATCTGGCGACGCGAACCTATCTCAATGAGAGGAGTATCCCACAGCTCTTTGTCGCCTCCGGCGACGAGGAGTGGGCGCATCGAAGCGATTTCCGTGGACGATTGGCTGGCAGCCGACATTTCGGGCCGAGGGGCGGATCTACGCCAATTACATCCAGGCCTCCTATCCGAGCCGGAAGATCGCCGTGCTCTGGCAGAACGATCAGTTCGGCCGCGATCTCTTCCGGGGGTTGCAGGAGGGGCTCGGCATCACCGCCAACATGATTGTTGCGGACATCGCCATCGAAGCGGATATGTCAATCGATACCCAGGTCGACATTCTGAAGAACTCCGGTGCTGAAGTGCTCGTGCTCAACTGCGCGCCGCCGATCTCGGCGCGTGCCATCCGCAGAGCGGCCGAACTCGGCTGGCATCCACAGTTGTTGCTGGTCAATGCGGCGGCTTCGATCGCGAACGCGCTGAGACCGGCGGGGCTTCAGAACGCCGTCGGCGTGATCTCCACCTCGTTTCTGAAGGATGCCAGCGACACCACCTGGAAGGAAGACACGGCCATCAAGGAATGGCTCGCGTTCATGGATAAGTACTATCCCGACGGCGACAAGGAGGATGGCTACGCCATCTTCGGCTACGCGGCGGCCGAAACCCTGGTGCAGGTGTTGACCCAGTGCGGCGACGACCTGTCGCGCGAGAACATCATGCGGCAGGCGGCGTCCCTCAAGAATTACCAGAGCCCGATCGCGTTGCCGGGAATTGCGATCAACACCGGGCCGGCTGATTTCCACCCGATCGAGCAGATGCGGCTGGTACAGTTCGACGGCAACGCCTGGCAGCCGATCGGCGACGTCATCGAAAGCGCGTTTGCGAGCCGGCCGAACGACAAATGAGTGGGGGCATTATTCCTTCTCCGTCACCCTGAGGAGGCCGCAAAGCGGCCGTCTCGAAGGGCGACGGCCACCAGGGGGCTGCACATCCTTCGAGACGCCGCTTCGCGGCTCCTCAGGATGACGGACTGGCAGGGTGCGCCGGTTCAGCTTGGAACCAGTTCTACTTAGCGTTTCCCTGCCCGCCCGTAATTCAACAGCCCGCCCTTGCTCTTCGGCGGATGGGCGCGCAGGCCTTCCTCGTTGGGTTCGGTGCCCCAGCCCGGCCGGTCCGGCATCACCAGGTGACCGTCAACGATCTCCGGCAGGTGGGTGAACAGTTCATGGTCCCACGCCAGGCGGTCGATGTCGGTTTCCATGATGCGCAGGTTCGGCACCGCGGCGGAGAAATGCGCGTTCATCATGGTGCAGAGATGGCCGTAGAAATTATGCGGGGCGACGTTGACTTCGAAATGCTCTGCGGCTGCGGCGATCTTCATCGATTGCCAGACCCCGTTCCAGGGCGTGTCGATGATGGCAACGTCCATCGCCTGTTCGTTGAAATAGGGCAGGAATTCGCGCAAGCCCAATAGCGTCTCGCAGGATGAGACCGGATGCGGGCTCTGGCGGCGGATGTAACCCAGCGCCTGCGGGTTGAAGGTGTCGATCTCCACCCAGAACAAATCCATGTCCTTGATGGCGCGAAGAATCTTGAGGTAGCCCTCGGTCTTGGCGTTGAAGTTGAGGTCGAGCAGCAGATCGACATCAGGGCCGGCGCCATCGCGGATCGCCTCGAGGTGCATGCAGAGATTGCGTAGCACCTTGCGATCGACATTGATCTCGGGCTCGAACGGCGAGCCGAAGCCGGGCCGCCAGCCCTGCGGCTTGCCGTCGGTGTAGACGAAGATGTTGGTCTTCATCGCCGTAAAGCCCTTTTCGCGCACCTCGTTGCCGATAGATTTGACGCCATCGAGGCTGGTGATGGCCGGCTTGAACCAGTCGGGGTGGTTGATGCGCCAGGTCGCACAATGCGACCAGTAGACCCGGATGCAGTCACGGACCTTGCCGCCGAGCAGATCGTAACAGGGCACGCCCAGCGCCTTGGCCTTGACGTCGAGCAGCGCGTTCTCGATCGCCCCTAATGCCAGCGCCACCACGCCGCCGGCCGCGGGACGCGTTGCGGCAAACAGCTCGGCGTAAATCTGCTCATGCTGGAAGGCGTTCTTGCCGACAATTCGCGCCGCGAGCCGCTCGATCGCCGCGGTGACGCCGGGCGCGCCAAAGCCTTCGTCATACTCGCTCCAGCCGACGATGCCGTCCTCGGTCATGACCTTGACGAAGTGATAATTCCGCCAGCCGGCGTCACAGGCGAGCGTTTCGACGCTTCTTATTTGGGATGCCTTGGCCATGATTTTCCTGCCCGTCGTGTTTGTTATTGTGTTGGCTGATAACAACAACGGATCGACAGGCTCGTCAATTGCAGGGCAGCGCATACGGCAAAGCATGGCCTGCATGGTTCGAGACGCGCGGCGTTGCCGCGCTCCTCACCATGAGGTGTTAGACCTCATCCTGATGAGCAGCGCTTGCGCCGCGTCTCGAAGGATGAAGCCACCGGCCGGAATGTCGCAAGGCTTGCGGAGGAAACAGCGTCGGCCGGCGTCGCTCGAACACCTGACGGCCATTCTTGAAACCCATCAGCATGTCGGGCAGTTCGGCAATCGCGTTCTGGCCGCTGTTCGTATCGAGGATGATAACGTCGGCCGGATTGCCCGGCGCGATGCCGTAATCCCGCAGATTCATCAGGCGCGCCGGAAGGTCCGTGACGAGATCGAGACAGGCGTCGAATTCGCTGATGCCGGCATGTGCGACATTGGCGTAGAAATTCGCCATTCTCAGCAGCGAGGCATCGCCGAACGGCGTGAACGGATTGAGCACGTTGTTGGTCGCGACCGAACACACGACGCCGCGCTCGACCAGCTTGTGCGCGACCGTCAACCCGCGCGGCGCATTGTGCGTGGCGTCGCGGCCCATCAAATAAAGATCGGTCGCGGGCAGCACGGTTACCGCGACGCCCGATTTGGCGAGGGCGCGCCGCCGCCGCTTGCAACAGGTCCGGCGGAAGCGCCGACAATTTGGTGGCGTGCCCGATCGCGACGCGGCCCTGGTAGTTGCGCCGTTCCGTCTGCCGGCAGACCTCTTCGAGATGCCACCAAGACGGATCGAGGTCGAAGTCGAGGTGCAGGTCGATGTCGACATCGAATTCCTGCGCCAGATCGAACAGTTTCTTGATATGCGCGTTCGGGTCAGTGTCCATATAGGGACAGCCGCCGATCGCTGCGCCGCCATCGCGCAAGGACGCAATCAGGAGCTCTTCGGCGCCAGGATCATTGGTCAGGCCTTCCTGCGGAAACACGCAGATCGAGAGATCGATCGCCCAGGCATAATCGCGTTTCAGCGCCTTGATCGCCTCAAAGCCGCGCAAGCCGATGCGCGGATCGATCTCGACATGGGTACGCATCCGCGTGGTACCATGCACGATGGCGCGCTCGATTACTTTTGCGCCGCGCGCGTAGACGTCCTCCACCGTAAAATCGCGCTTCATGGCCGCGACCGCGGCGATGGCCTCAGCCACGCTGCCATGGTCATGCCCGCAGCGGCCGAGCAGGCACGCTTTATCCAGATGAATGTGGGTATCGACGAAGCCGGGCAGGGCGAGTTTGCCGCCGACGTCGATCTCGGCGGCCTCGCACTCAAGCCGTGGTGCGATGGCAGCGATCCGCCCGCCGGTGACGCCGATATCGACCGTGGATGCCGAGGACCGCGTCCTGGCGTTGCGAAAGATCAGATCGAAGGCCGTTTGCGCGTACATGGGACCGATTGGGCTGGAGCAAACCCCGAAACTAGCGGAAGAGCGCTCGTCGGGCAGCTCCAGATTGTGTGCAGTTTCGAGGTCAAATTGTTCAAAATATGTGCATGCAGTTTGGCGGGCCGATTGTAGTATTGTCCCGTAGGAGAAATCGCCATGTCCGTTGCCGCGAAAGCCGAACCTAAGGGAATGTCGGACGCCGAGGTGGTCGAGGCCTATCTCACGGCTTCCATGATCCCCGATCCGATGCGGCCGCGGCCTATATGAAACCCGGCACGATCATCACTTTCACCGGCGGTCGGGAGTTCGATCATCCCCGCGGGCCGACCGGTTTCAACGCGCGGCGCTATCGCTGGGTCAAGAAGAAGATGGACCGCTTCGACGTCTGTCCGGGCGCGGAAGAGACCGTTGTCTACAGCATCGGCACGCTCTACGGCGAATGGATCGACGGCACGCCGTTCGACGGCAACCGCTACGTCGATCGCTTCGTGGTCAGGGGTGGGCAGATCGTGAAGATGGACGTCTGGAACGACAGCGCCGAGCGCATTCTGGTGCAGCGGGGGATTGAGGCGTAACCCTGTCCGTCATCCTGAGGTGCTCGCGGAGCGAGCCTCGAAGGGTGAGTTGCTCGGACCGGGCCGTCGTCCTTCGAGACGCGCTTCGCGCTCCCACGGGTGAACGCAATTGCGTTCATCCCGGGGATGACGGAATATCTTTCCGTGCAAGAGTGAAGGCAGCCTTACCGCGCCCTGACCACCTTCGGCAGTTTCACCACGCGACCACTTTCGCCTTCCTCGGCATAAGGCGCGAGGATATCCAGCAAATCGCGGCCGCGTTGCGGGGCAGGGGCTACCAGTGCGCGGTTGGCCACCGAATCCAGATGGCTGTGCATCAGGCCCATCACCTTGCTCTCGTCGCCCTTGACCAGCGCCGCGATGATCGCGCGATGCTCGTTGATCGCGCATTCCGACGAGTGCGGACGGCTGTACAGCGATAGCGTCAGACAGCAGCGATAGGCGACCTCACTGACGTAACGCACCAGGATCGGGCTGTTCGTCATGTTGGCGAGCAAGGATGTGAAATTCCGTTGCGAGCCGAATCGACACCGCGTCCGTGCCGTCGCGCGCGCGGTCCTCGGCGTCGATATGGGCGTTCAGTTCGGCGACCTGGCTCTTCGTCAGCTTGCCGGCGAGCTGACGCACCACGAGGCGTTCGAGCTCGATCCGGATGTCAAAGGCATCGCGGGCCTCCTGCCAGCTCGGCGTCGCCACCACCGCGATGCGGTTGCGGCGAAGTTCGACGAGGCCTTCCGCGGCCAATTGGCCCAGCGCATGCCGCGCAATGGTCCGGCTGACGCCGAACCTTTCACCGAGCGAATCTTCCGGCAATTTCGCGCCGGGCTCCAGCGCCTGCTCGATGATGGCACGGCGAAGCGCGCGGCGATCACGCCGACCTTGTCGGACGATGCCGGGGTTTTGCTGGCGGAGCGGGGCGCCATCGGCGAATCTCTGGGGGCGTGCTTCGGATGGCGTCTCTTATCAATTGTCCACCAATTGAGCGCCTCAATTGCATGCAGTTTAGAGTCCCAATTGCACAAAAACGAATCCGGCGAATTTAACGGCCGCCGAGATCCTGTTGATTTAACACGCAGGTTTTGGCTGGCATCCGGCTTGCATGCACTTCCAGCCATGATGCGCATGCAACCAGATTCCGAATTCGGGGAGCGCCGGTTCCGGCTGCCACCGGGCCGATTGCAATCGAACTGTCGGACGCCTCGGTCACCTTCGGCCGTGGCGCTCGCCGTGCCGGCGCTTTCCACGACAACACTCCCGGATCGCGGACGGCGAGTTTGTCGCGCTGGTCGGGCCGTCCGGATGCGGCAAGTCCACTATCCTGCGGCTGGTGAGCGGCCTGGTGCAGCCGACCACCGGCGTCGTCATCGTCGGCGGCCGGGAAGTGGCGGCGCGCCTTGCGTCGGCATGGCTTCAAGATCCGACCATGCTGCCCTGGATGACGATCGAACGGAACATCATGCTGCCGCTCAAGATCGTCGAACCCTTTCGTTCGCAGTTCGAAAGCTACGCAAGACCGAATTCCGCGACAAGGCCAACGCGCTCCTGGAGCAGGTCGGCCTCAAGGGGTTCGGCAGCCGTTATCCCTGGCAACTCTCCGGCGGCATGCTGCAGCGCGCCAATCTGTGCCGCGCGCTGATCCACGAGCCGCGCATGCTGCTGCTCGACGAGGCCCTTTGGCGCGCTCGATCATTCACGCGGGAAGAGCTGTGGTCGATCCTTCAGGACCTCTGGATTGCCCACAAGCCGACCGTGCTGCTGGTGACCCATGATCTGCGCAGGCAGCGTTCCTCGGAAGCCGCATCTGCGTGATGAGCGCGCGTCCCGGCCGCATCATCGACGACAGCCGCGTCGACTTCGCCCGGCCGCGCACGGTCGCAATGACGTTCGAGCCCGACTTCGTTGCGCTCAATCAAAAGCTGCGCGCATTCATCGAGGATGCCCGGACGGCGTCCAAAAGGGCTTCGGCAACACAGGGAGCGGCCTGACATGCCCGATCTCGATTATCGCCAGAAGGCCTGGTCGGCGGCACTGATCGTGCTGTTCTTCGCCGCCTGGGAACTGTTCTGCCTGATGACTGACATGTCCGATCTGGTGCTGCCGCGCCGTCGCAGGTGTTCGTCACGCTGTTTGAGACAGCCCCGATCCTTTGGCCGCATATTCTGCAGACGCTGGCGACCACGATGATCGGCTTCGTGCTCGGCGTCGGCCTCGGCGTCGTGCTCGGCGCGGTCATCGGCGTTTCAAAGACGGCTTACGATACGGCCTATCCGCTGCTGGTCGGGTTCTCCTCGATCCCGAAGGTCGCCGTGGTGTCGATCTTCGTGCTGTGGTTCGGCTCTGGCTCAGTGCCGGCGGTGCTGATCGCGCTCTCGATCTGCTTCTTCCCGATCGTCGTCAACATCGCGACGGGCCTGGCGACCACCGAACCCGAACTGGAAGACGTGCTGAAAGCGCTCGGCGCCAGCAAGTTCGATATCCTCTGGAACGTCGGGCTGCCGCGCACCATGCCGTTCTTCTTTGCGTCGTTGAAGGTCGCGATCAGCTACGCGTTCGTCGGCGCGGTGCTCGAGACCGTCGCCTCGAACCGCGGCATCGGTAACGTGATGATGACCGCGTCCTCGAATTTCAACGTGCCGCTGGTGTTCGCCGGGCTGTTCGTGCTCGCGGGCCTCGGCGTCGCGCTCTACGTCATCTTCTCGGTGATCGAGGGACGCGTCACCGGCTGGGCCACCCGCAAGAACGACCTGATCGCCACTTGAACCGGATTTCATCAACCGCCATCCAACCCAGTCGAGGAGACCGCCATGCTAGCCAGGTAGCGCCGCGCTGTTGGGGTGCCTTGTTCACCTGCGCCGCCACCGCACAGGAAACGACGATCAAGTTTACGATGGGCTGGCCAAAACGCAAGGCAGCGATGCTGCATTCTTCTACGCCAAGGATAACGGTTACTTCAAAGAGGAGGGCCTCAATGTCGTGATCGACCAGGGCGAGGGCTCAGGGGCTACGGTAACGCGGTCATGTCGGGCGCCTACGACGCCGGGCTTCGGCGCGACAACGCCATCATCCAGAACGCATCGACCAAGCCGCAGGACGCGCCTGTCATGGTCTATATGATCCTGGAACCAGCCGCCGTTGCGATCGTGACGAAGAAGACCAGCGGCATCAACAGCATCAAGGATTTCGAAGGGCGCACGCTCGGCGGCGCGCAGGGCACGCCGACGACGCGGCTGCTGCCGGTGTTTGCGCAAAAGAACAAGCTGGAGGGCGAGAAGATCAAGATCTCACAATATGGCGCCGAACCTCCAGGAGCCGATGCTGATCAAGGGCGATATCGATGCCGCGCTGGTGTTCAATATCACGAGCTACTTCAACCTGGTGCTGAACCGCCAGGATCCCGACAAGGACTACAAATGGTTCTCGTTCGGCGATTACGGGCTCGATCTCTATTCCAACGGCCTGATGGTCTCTCTCGCAAGCTGCTGGCATCCAATCCAAAGCGCCGTCGCCGGGCTCGTCCGCGCCGTCAACAAGGGCATGATCGCGATCGCCAAGGATCAGAACGCCGGAAAATGAAGGCAGCGCTGAACTACGACAATCTGATCAATGCCGATGTCGAAAAGCGCCGCCTGCAGTTTTCCTTCGACAAGTTGATCGTATCGCCCGAGATGAAGGAGATCGGCGTCGGCGACGTCAAGGACGACCGGATGGCCCGCGCCATCGGCATCCGTCGAAGGCTACCAGCTCGCCCGCGCGCCCGCGCCCTCGGAGATTTTCTCGCGCGAGTTTCGCCACCGCGGGCCGAGCGCGAGTTGAAAATATACGGCGAACTGACGCCTCTCGTCATTGCGAGGAGCAAAGCGACGAAGCAATCCATTCTTTCTTTCCGCGGCGCGATGGATTGCTTCGCTGCGCTCGCAATGACGGTGAGGGCTCCACGACCCGACCTAAAGGTGACCTGCATGTCCGGCGAAGTAACAGCGAATGCGCTGTTCTCGGGCCCTGATCGCGGCCCGCTCGAAAACGCGGGTGCTGCGGCATGACAACGGCATCATCACCGTGTCCTGAGGAGCGGCGCCTGCGAGCGGTCCGCGCTCCGTCCTGCTCTCCGCCTTCGTCAACGCCCACGACCATGTCCGCCGCGTCCTCGTTCGGCGCGGTCGGCATGCCGCTTGAAAGCTGGATCCCTGCGGTCTGCGCTTGGCACGCCGGTCGATTCCTTGTCTGACCGCGGCCTCTGCGCTGGCGCGTTCGGCGCGGGCCGGTTGCGCGGCGATGATGATCCATTACACCCGCCCGAGCGGCACGATGCCGCTGGTCGAGGAAGCCAAGGCGATCGCGCGGGCCGCGTCCGACGTTGGAATCCGCATCGCGTTCGCGCTTGCCGTGCGCGATCAGAATCCGGTGGTGTATGGCGACAGTGAGCCGCTGCTGTCCGGTCTTGGCAATGACGATCGCAAGACGATCGAAGACTTGTTCGTTCGCGCCCCGAGGTCGCCGCCGCAGGCCTATATCGAACTGACGGACGCTATAGCCGCGGCGATATCGGGCCCCAAGCTGGACGTTCAGCATGGCCCGGCCGGTGTGCAGTGGTGTTCGAAGCCGCTGCTTGAAGCGGTAGCGGAGAATTCGGCGCAAACCGGCCGGCGCATCCACATGCATCTGCTCGAAACGATCTACCAACGCGCATGGGCGGATCAGAATTTTCCCCAAGGCGTCGTCCGCTATCTCCGTGACATCGGCTTTCTGTCGGAGCGGTTGACGCTGGCGCGTGCATTGTATCCACGCCCGGCCCGACGAAATCGAGATGATCGCAGCGTCTGGAGCCTGCATCGTCACCAACTTCAGTTCCAACCTGCACTTGCGCTCCGGTCTCGCGCCGATCGCCGCTGCGCACCAATGCGGCTGTCCCATCGCGGTCGGCGCTCGACGGGCTGGCGCTGGACGAGGACGACGATGTGCTGCGGGAGATGCGGCTGGTGCAGATGATGCACGGCGGGCTTGGCTTCAGGCGAACCTGGACCTGTTCCGAATTCCTCGCACCCGCGATCGCCAACGGGCGGAGGCGACGGGCGCGCCCGGAACTGGTGCGCTCGTATCTGGAGCGCCGGCCGATTTCGTCACGATCGATCTCGATCGCGATCAGATCATGCCTGTCGACGCCATCGATCTTCTATTCGCGCGGGGCAATGCGTCTCTCCTGCGCGATGTTGTTGTGGACGGACGGCTGATTGTTAGCGACGGCCGTTGTACCGGCGTCGATCTCCCTGACATAGACAAGGAACTGCGCGGAGTTTACCGGATCAACGCAGGAAAGCTGTCCGGCTTTCAACGCGCCTGGCCGCCGCTTTCGGCGTCGCTGCAAAACTGGTTCGATGCGAATCTGGCTTGCAGTTAAGGCCCGATCGCCTCGCGCTTCCAGCGATTTCCGTTGCACGGAACAAAATTCCACCCGCATCAGCATCGCAGCAAGGCCCTTTATGTTTGGCAATAAGAAACTGAACCGGCGGATTTTTTTGCGCTGGAAAAGTATGATCGAGCGCGCCTGCAACGGAAACGTCCATGTCCTTCCATAAATTGCTGATCGCCAATCGCGGCGAGATCGCCATTCGCATCGCGCGCGCCGCGGGCGACGCCGGGCTTGCCACCGTCGCGATCTATTCCGCCGACGATGCACAGTCGATGCATGCCCGCACCGCCGACGCTGCCCACGAAATCCCGGGCGCGGCGCGCGGGCCTATCTCGACATCGAGGCGGTGATATCAGCTGCGAAAGCGACCGGCTGCGATGCGCTGCATCCCGGCTATGGCTTCCTCAGCGAGAATTCCACGCTGGCGCGGCGCTGCATCGAGGAAAGCATCGTCTTCGTCGGGCCGTCGCCGGAGGCGCTGGATCTGTTCGGCGACAAGGCGCAGGCCAGGCGCTGGCGAAGCAATGCAGCGTGCCCATCATCGAAGGCACCGGCGGGCCGACCAGTCTCGAACAAGCCAGGACCTTCCTTGCATCGTTGGGTTCCGGCGCCGCCATCATGATCAAGGCCATTGCCGGCGGCGGCGGACGCGGCATGCGCGTGGTCGATGACGCGGCCAGGCTGGAGGAGGCCTATGCGCGCTGCCAGTTCGAGGCCAAGGCCGCCTTCGGCAGCGACAGCGTCTATGTCGAGCGTCTCATCCGCAACGCCCGCCACATCGAGGTGCAGATCATCTGCGACCACCACGGCGCCATCAGCCATTTGTGGGAGCGCGAATGCACGATCCAGCGCCGCAACCAGAAGCTCATAGAGATCGCGCCGAGCCCGTCGCTGAACGACGCCTTGCGCGGGCGCATCATCGACGCCGCCAAGGAGCTCGCCGCCGCCGCCAACTACGACAACCTCGGCACCTTCGAATTCCTCGTCGATAACGACGCCAGAGCAAGCGATCAGGCGTTCGCCTTCATCGAGGCCAATCCGCGGCTGCAGGTCGAGCATACCGTCACCGAGGAGGTGCTCGGCCTCGATCTCGTGCAGTCGCAGCTCGCGGTGGCGGCCGGCGCCACGCTGGGTTCGCTCGGTTTGGCGCAGGCCTATATCCCAAACCCCGCGGCTACGCGATGCAGCTCCGCGTCAACATGGAGGTGATGGACGAGACGGGCGGGACCCGGCCGACCGGCGGAACGCTTGATCTGTTCGACCTGCCGTCCGGCCCCGGCGTTCGCGTCGATACATTCGGTTATTCAGGGTACCGCACCAGCGCCGCCTTCGACTCGCTGCTCGCAAAAGTCATCGTGCATTCGCCGGGTGGTAACTGGACCGATGTAGTGCACAAGGCCTCGCGCACCCTGCGCGAATTCCGGATCGACGGCGTCGGCACCAATATTCCGTTCCTCGCCGCGATCCTGTCGCATCCGGATTTCGTCGACAATCGCCTCAGCACCGGCTTCATCGACAAGCATGTCGGAGCTTTGGTCGGCGAGGCCAAGGCGACGGCGGAGACCGCGCTGATCGAATCCGGTATCGCCGCCGACGACGGCGCGCCCAAAGCCGAGACGTCAACAGTCGAGGCATCGGTTGCGGGGCCGGCGGGTTCGGTGCCCTGTTCCGGCGCCGCTGCAAGGCACGATCGTAGCTGTCGACGTCAGGGAAGGGGACCTCGTCCGGCCCGGGCAGCAGATCGCCGTGCTCGAATCCATGAAGATGGAGCATCTGGTGACGGCGCCGCACGGCGGCCGGGTGGCGAAGGTGGCGGCTGAGGCGGGCGTGACGCTGATGCAGGATGAGGCGATCCTCTATCTCGAACCGGCCGAGATCGATGCCCACGATGTGGCCGAAGAGGAAGATGTCGATCTCGATTACATCCGACCCGATCTGGCCGAGCTGATCGAGCGCCATGCGATCACGCTGGATGAAAACCGCCCGGCGTCGGTCGCGCGGCGGCGCAAGACCAACCAGCGCACGGCGCGCGAGAACATCGCGCAGCTCGTCGATGAAGGTTCGTTCGTCGAATATGGCTCGCTGGCGATCGCGGCCCAGCGGCGGCGGCGCGCGGTCGACGATCTCATCCGCAACACCCCGGCCGATGGCCTGATCTCCGGCGTCGCCACCGTGAACGCGGAAAAGTTCGGTGCGGACGCCGCCCGCTGGGTGGTGATCGCGTACGACTATACCGTGTGGCCGGCACCCAGGGTCACATGAACCACAAGAAGATCGAGCGCATGCTGGGCCTTGCCGAGCAATGGCGGATGCCGGTGGTGTTTTACGCCGAAGGCGGCGGGGGCGTCCCGGCGATACCGACCGGTTGGGCATGACCGGCCTCGACGGGCCATCCCACGTGCAATTCGCGAAACTCTCCGGCCTCGTGCCGGTGATCGGCGTCGTGTCCGGTTATTGCTTCGCCGGCAATGCCGCGATGCTCGGTTGCTGCGATGTCATCATCGCCACGGCGAAGAACACCCTCCGATCGGCATGGGCGGCCCCGCGATGATCGAAGGTGGGCGGCCTCGGTGTCTACCATCCGGCCGAAGTAGGTCCCGTGTCGTTCCAGTCGCCGAACGGTGTGATCGACATTCTGGTGGAGGACGAGGCGGAAGCGACATCGGCAGCGCAGAAATATTTGTCGGTATTTTCCAAGGCGCGCAAGCCGGTGGAAAAGCGCCGGATCAGCGGCTGCTGCGTCGGGCGATTCCCGAGAAACCGCCTGCGGGTCTATGATATCCGGACCGTCATCGATCTGCTCGCCGACGAAGGTTCGGTGCTCGAGATCCGACGCGATTTCGGCCTCGGCATGATCACGGCGTTTGTCCGCATCGGCAAGCCGTTCTGATCGCCAACAATCCAAAGCACCTCGGCGGTGCGATCGATGCACCAGCCGGTGACAGGGCCGCACCCGCTTCATGCAGCTCTGCGACGCCTTCGACATCCGCTGCTGTCGCTAGGCGACACGCCGGGCTTCATGGTTGGGCCGGAAGCGGAAAGACCGCGATCGTGCGCCACGTCGCGCGCATGTTCGTGGCCGGCGCCGGCCTCACGGTGCCGCTGTTCGGCATCGTGCTGCGCAAGGAGTTGCGGCCTCGGCGCGCAATCCATGACCGGCGGCGGCTTCCACGCCTCCTTCTTCACGGTGGCCTGGCCGACCGGCGAGTTCGGCGGCATGGGGCTGGAGGGCTATGTCCGGCTCGGCTTTCGCAAGGAGATGGAAGCGATCGAAGACCTGGTCGAGCGCGAGAACTACTACAAGGCCAAGGTCGCCGAGCCTACGCCAACGGCAAGGCGGTCTCGATCGCCTCGGTGCTGGAGATCGACGAGGTGATCGATCCGGCCGATACGCGGCAGTGGATCATGGCGGGCTTGCGCTCGGTGCCGCGGCCCGAGGCGCGCGACAAGTGCAAGTGGCCGTGTATCGACGCGTGGTGAGTTCCTCACCGTCATTGCGAGGAGCGTTAGCGACGAAGCTATCCACCCCTCCCACAGCTCGCGCGCTGGATTGCTTCGCGGAGCCTGTCATCGGGCGCGTTCGCGCGACCCGGTGGCTCGCAATGACGATGTGGGGGCAGTGGTGCGACAAACCGACCCGTCGGGCCGTTCACCCAAAAGCCTGTCCAGCCCTTCGCGCGAAAATATTCCGCTTAACCCGTCGGGCAAATCAATGCTCTTTCTTCGCGTGTCTCACCCAATTGAGGGGCGATCGCGATCGTCACGAACGTGCGGTGGGATGCGGTGGACGCGAGAGCTGCGACTGACGAGCGTGGCTCAAGCGTACGGCGAAGTCGTGTGGTCCTGCCGCCGCGGTGCTGGCGTCAGAAGTTGCGCAATTTCCATGCCTTGCGTGACGACGGTGACAAAGCCGTTCACCGAGAACGCGGTATAAGCCGTTAAAACCACTGCGCAGGGAAGGCCGGATGCTCTCCGCTGAACCTGTATGCTCGTGTGCGCACTTCCTTGTGCACATTGCACGAGACCGCGGGTGCAGCGCGCACCCGGTCTTCCCTGCGCCTCTGTTCTCAGGGGGCATCGAAAATGCAAACCTCGGGTAGACCCTGCCGCGAGATCGAGAAATTCTGTCCAGCCGTCATTGCCTGCGACAAAACGCGAAGCGTTTGCGCAAGGGAGCAAAGCGACGACTTGTCCGCCGAAGCTCAACGAGCGAAGGCGGAAGCAATCCATGTCTCCACTAGCAACGCGATGGTTACTTCGCTTCGCTCGCAAAGACGCGGAGAACACCTTTCCGGCTCTCTGTCCGTCACCTGAGGAGGCCGCAAAGCGGCCGTCTCGAAGGGCGATGGCCCGGCTCTGGCCTTCCATCCTTCGAGGCTCGCTGCGCTCGCGCCTCAGGATGACGGAGATGGATCTACCCCAGCCTCAACTCATCATGTACCGTTTCGCCGCGACCTCGTCGCATCTTGCTCGGTACGCCGGCGCGCTGCCGCTGTAGCGGGCGACGATGCGGGTCTGTTTGCCCTCGACGTTGGAATTGATGCCGGTCATCCAGGAATTGACCTCGTTGGACAGCAACTCCTCGCCGAGCGCCTTGACGTGATCGGTCCAATCCTTGACGCCTTCCGGCCTGGCCTCCAGCCGCGTCAGGCTCCTTCCCCGCGCAAATCGAATCAGCCCGGTGACCCAGTCGACGCTGTATTCGATGCTGCGCGGAATATTGCCGAGTGCGGTGTGCGGTCCCATCAGCATCAGCATGTTGGGAAATTCGTGGACCATGATGCCGAGATAGGTCTCCGGCCCTTTTCTCCATTTGTCCTTCAGCCGCGCGCCGCCGGTCCCGCGAATGTCGATCTTGTCGAAACTGCCGGTGATGGCGTCGAACCCGGTGGCGTAGATGATGATATCGAATGCGTATTCTCTTGCGCTGGTCCTGATGCCCTCCGGCGTGATCCGCTCGATCGGCGTTTCCGTGATATCAACCAGTTCGACATTGTCCTGGTTGTAGACTTCGTAATAGAAGGTCTCGAGCGGCAGCCGGCGTGCCAAAACCGTGATTCCTGGGGATCAACTTTTTCGGCTACGGCCTGATTCCTGACCCGCTCGCGGATCTTGCGTGCGACGAAATCAAGAGATCGTTGCATTGGCCTTGCGGTCGATCAATATGTCGCGGAAGTTGCCCTGCCAGATGCCGAAGCCGCGCTCGCCATAGAGCCTTTCGTAAGTCGCCTCGCTCTTCGTCCGAAACCTCGAACGCGCCGCGCGGGTCCGGCGTGTGCAGGAAGCAGGCGAACGTCTCCTGGCACCGCGCGAACATTTCGGGATAGCCGGCCTTGATCTTCTTCTGCGTCTCGGCGTCGATTTTGCCGTTGTGCAGCGGCGCGCACCAGTTCGGCGTGCGCTGGAACACGGTGAGGTGGCCGACCTGGCCTGCAATGGTCTGGATGGTCTGCACGCCCGTGGCGCCGGTGCCGATCACGGCGACGCGTTTCGCCCGCAAAATCCACCGGCTCCTTCGGCCATCGCGCGGTGTGAAAGGACGCGCCCTTGAAGTCGTCACGTCCCTCGATCCGCGGCAGGGTGGGCGTCGACAGCGGGCCTATGGCGGTAATCAGGAAACGCGCGCCAAAGCTGCTGCCATCCTCCAGCGTGATGCTCCAGCTTCGCGTGTCTTCGGCGTAAACCGCCGCCGTGACCCGGCTCCGGAAACTGGATGTCGCGGCGCAGGTCGAACTTGCCGGCGACGTGGTTGAGATAGCGCAGCGTTTCCGGCTGGCCGGCGAAATGCTCCGACCACTCCCATTCCTCAAGCAGTTCCTTCGAAAACGAGTAGCCGTAGGAATAACTTTCGGAATCGAAGCGCGCCGGGATAGCGATTCCAGTACCAGGTGCCGCCGACGTCGGTCGCGGCCTCGAACACCCCGGACGCGCAAGCCCTGTTCGCGCAGCCGGTAGAGCTGGTACAGGCCCGACATGCCCGCGCCGATGATGATGGCGTCGAAATCCGGAATGGACGTTTCTCCCGAGCTTATTGTTTGCGCCAAGGCTATCCGCTCTTGCGCCGGTGGACAAACCCCGCATGGACGCGTGGCAGGGTTGCAGGTTTGCCACCAGCCGGTCCCGGTCGGCTTTACTCGCGACCGCATCTGCCCCTATCGTCAGGGTTCAGATCGCCCATCGAGCGGCGGCGGCAGGAGGGGAGGGAAGCGACACCTGGCGGCCGCTATTCGCGCACCGCGCATCGACGCGCCAAACCGCGCCAGCATCTCGCCTTCGGCGCCGGCATTCACCGCTGCGTCGGCGACCGTCTCGCCGAACAACAAAATCCGCATTCTCTGGGGAGGAAATATTGCAACGGGATCTTCGTTTTGAAATCATGGGCCCGCCGCAACGGCTCTATTCGAATTTCATCCGCGGCATCCGCACGCTGCCGGTAAGGATTGTGAGCTCGTGATCGTCAGCTTCCAGAGGAACGTCGATGAAGCAGCCTTGTGTGTACATCATGGCCAGCCGACGTCGCGGCACGCTCTATACCAGGTGTAACCGGCAATCTACCCCGTCGCGCTTTCGAGCACCGCGAAGGCTTGGCGAAGGGCTGCTCCACCAAGTATGGTTGCAAGCTACTGCTATGGTATGAAGTGCACGAAAGCATGATCGCAGCGATTACGCGCGAAAAGCAGATCAAGGCAGGCAGCCGGGCCAGGAAGTTGGCGTTGATTGAATCTCTGAATCCGGAATGGACCGACCTCTATGGAACGCTGGTATAAGGTTGTTCCGAATCTCTCTTCCCGTCATTGCGAGGAGCGAAGCGACGAAGCAATCCATTCCTCCGCTTGCGGCACGATGGATTGCTTCGCTTCGCTGCAATGACGGCATAAAACATGGATGAAACACGATCCCGTTGACGTCCTGATCATTGGCGCCGGTGCCTCTGGCGCGGCCGTGGCCTGGAGCCTGGCCGAAACCAGGATGCACATCCTCTGTCTCGATCAGGGCGGCTGGATGAAGCAATCGGAATATCCGAGCGCGGGGCGCGACTGGGAGGCGCGATTCTATGGCGATTATTCGCCGAGCCCGAACATCCGCGCCCGGCCCGAGGACTATCCTATCAACGAGGACAATTCACCGATCAAGGTGGTGAATTTCAACGGCGTCGGCGGTTCGACGGTGATGTACACCGCGCATTGGCCGCGCCTTCATCCGTCCGACTTCCGCGTCAAGTCGCTCGACGGCGTCGCCGACGACTGGCCGATCGATTACGACACGCTGGTGCCGTTCTTTGAGGAGAACGACCGCATCATGGGGACCTCCGGCCTCTCGGGCGACCCTGCCTCGCCGCTGACGCATCCGCCGATGCCGCCGCAGCCGCTCGGCCGCTCCGGCGCGATGCTCGGCAAGGCCATGAACAAGCTCGGCTGGCACTGGTGGCCGTCGGATACCACGGTCGCGACCATGGATTATGAGGGGGCGGGCGCGCTGCATCAATCTCGGTCACTGCACACCGGCCTGTGCGCAGGGTGCCAAGGCCTCGACGGACATCACCTATTGGCCGCTCGCCCAGCGCGCCGGTGTCGAATTGCGCACGCATTGCCGGGTGCGCGAAATCACGACCAACGAGAACGGCATGGCCTCCGGCGTGATCTATTACGACAGGGACGGCGTCGAGCAATTTCAGCCCGCCGAAGTTGTTATCGTCGCCTGCAATGGCGTCGGCACACCGCGGCTATTGCTAAATTCGGCGTCGGGACGTTTTCCGAACGGGCTCGCCAACTCAAGCGGACTTGTCGGCAAGAACCTGATGTTCCATCCCTATGCGCAGGTGTACGGCTACGTCGACGAGCCCACCGATAGCAACCGAGCGCCGCCAACCTGTCTCTGGAGCAAGGAGTTTTACGAGACCGATCCATCGCGCGACTTCGTGCGCGGTTATGCGATCCAGTTCGGCCGCGGCGCGGGTCCGGTGTTTGAGGCGGTGGCCAGCGAGGCCAAGGGCATCCTGCCGTGGGGCGCCGATCACCATCGGGTTTTCCGCAAGCTCAACGGCCACCGGCTGGCCGCATCCGCAATCTGTGAAGATCTGCCGGAGGAGCACAACCGTGTCACGCTCGACCCTGTTCTCAAGGATAGTCACGGCATCCCGGCGCCACGCATCGACTACACCATCAGCGAGAACAGCCGGAAAATGATGGAGCACGGCATCGCGCGCGCCAAGGAGGCGCTCACCGCCGCCGGCGCCAAAGACATCTGCGTCAATTCGCCGATCCTGTACGGCGGCTGGCATCTGCTCGGCACCGCGCGCATGGGCGCGGATCCTTCGCGTTCGGTCGTGAACGAATGGGGCCGCTCGCACGATGTAAAGAACCTGTTCATCGTCGATGGCAGCGTGTTCGTCACTTCGGGCGGCGTGAACCCGACCTCCACCATTCAGGCCATCGCGCTCTACATCGCCGACCAGATGAAGCAGCGCCTCGCCAATTTGTTCGATTGAGGAAGTGATGTCCGAAGATAATGCTCTCACCCCAGCCCAGCGCGACGATCTGCGCGTCGTTGCCGGCATGATCATCCCGGCCAGCGCGGAGTATGCCGTGCCCGGCGCCGACGATGCCGCCATCCAGGCCGATATCCTCAAGACGCTCGGGCGCGATACGTCGATGGTGCGGGCGGCGCTTGATCATCTGGCGCGCCTTGCCGGCAAGCCGCTGGCTGATCTTGATGCCGCGCGGCGCGATGAGGTCGCAAAGGAGATCAGGGCAAACGGCGGCGCTGCCGCGGCGACGCTCGTTCGCGTCGTCCTGCAATGCTACTACCGCGACGATCGCGTCTTGAGGTCGCTCGGGCTTGAGCTTCGCGCGCCGTTTCCGAACGGCTATGTGCTGGAGCAGGGCGACTGGTCGCTGCTCGATCCCGTCAAGGCGCGGCCACCGACGTTGCGGCAGGCGCGGTAGGGCAGCCCCGCACTCAGCGCGGAGGCTCTTGCGAGGCCGGCCCCGGCCACCATCTGAGGAGCCGAAGGAATTTCGCCATGCTGGATTTTACCTCAGGTATTGCCGGCGACCGCTTGCCGTCGCCTACGACCGAACCCGCCCCTGAAAACGACCAGGTCCTGCTCGACGCCTATTCCAACGCCGTCATCGGCGTGACCGAACGCGTCGGGCCCGCCGTGGTCCGCGTCGAAACCGGACCGAAGGTGCGTAATAGCCGCGAGCGCGGCGGACTTGGCTCCGGCATCGTCATCTCGCCGGATGGTTTGGTGCTGACCAACAGCCATGTGGTCGGCTCATCGAAAGAGATCAGGCTGCGCGACATTGAGGGTTTTGTCACCGATGCCCATGTGCTCGGCGTCGATCCGGATACCGATCTCGCTCTCTTGCGGGCCGACGGCGCGCGCGATTTGCGCTTCGCCTCGCTCGGCGATTCCAAGCGGCTGCGCCGCGGCCAGTTGGTGGTCGCGATCGGCAATCCGCTGGGATTCGAATCGACCGTGACGGCCGGCGTGGTGTCGGCGCTCGGCCGTTCGATCCGTTCGGTGAGCGGGCGGACCATCGAGGACGTGATCCAGACCGATGCCGCGCTCAACCCCGGCAATTCCGGCGGGCCGCTGGTGTCGTCGTCATCAGAGGTGATCGGCATCAATACCGCCATCATCAACGGCGCGCAGGGCATCTGCGGCGGTCGCCAGCAACACCGCGCAATTCGTCTTGTCCGAAATCATCCGCCACGGCTATGTCCGCCGTGCCTATATCGGTGTCGCCGGCCAAACCGCGCCGGTCCCGCGGCGTCATGCGGTGGTCGCAGGCGTCGACAACCGGATGGGCGCGCTGCTGGCGCAGATAGAGCCGGATAGTCCGGCCGCGAAACCGGGATTGCTGCCCGGCGATGTCGTGATCAGGCTCGACAATGTCGAGATCAATGGCGTCGACGATCTGATCCGCGTGCTCGATCGCGACCGCATCGACCGGACCTTTGCGATGGACGTGCTGCGGTTGGGCCGCCTGCGCGCAATCGATATCCATCCGGTCGAGCGCAGGCCGGTGCGGTAGTAATGTTCGTCATGCGCGGGCTTGACCCGCGCATCCATCAATCTTCGCAAGAGTCTCTTCTCAGGATGGATTGCCGGGTCAAGCCCGGCAATGACGAGTGCGACCTCCTACCGCAACGCCGCCAGCAACTCGTCCGGCGCTTCGACCATCATCATGTGGCCTGCACCCGGCAACACCACGGTGCGGGCGTTCGGCGTCGCCGCCGCCAATGTCTTGCCGGCCTTCGCAGGGTCATCATGTCGCGCTCGCCGAGAATGAAGGTGGCGGGCACCTTGACCTGCGCGGCGGCCGTGAGCGCGTTCTGATAGGAGTTGCAGGCGTTGAGATCATTGTAGAGCACGCCGGGCCGCGTCTGCTGCAGCACGCGCTGCGCGCCCTGATGCATCCACAGTCCCGGCGCGAGGCTGCCGCCGAGTTCGGCCTTGAATCCAAGACCCCAGATCGAGACCATGTCGAAGGCATCGGGGCTGTTGGCCTCGGCCGCCTGGAGCAGATCGGGCCCCACAGTCATCGTCGCGGCCGTTCCAATCAGACTCAGGCTGGAGACCTTCTGCGGATGCCGCGCCGACGTCTCGAGCGCGATCAGCGAGCCCATGGAGTGACCGACGAGCTTGGCTTTTGGCGCGCCGGCAGCGTCGAGCAGGGCAGCCGTCCAGTCGGCCATGTCGGCGATGGTCGGAAGCGGCGTGCCGGCAGAGCGGCCGTGGCCCGGCAAATCAGGCGCCAGCACGGAATAGCCGTGATGCGCAAACCACCGGCTGTGCAGGGCCCAGGTCGAATGATCAAAACCCGCACCGTGCAGCATTACGACCGCAGGCAGCGACGGATCGAACGGACGGCCGCCGGTGGCAACGAAAGTATCAGCACCGTCAACGGATAGCTGCATGGTTCAAACCTTCTGCGATGCGCGAAGCGCCTGGCCGAGATCGTCGATGATATCGGAGACGGTTTCGATGCCGACCGACAGCCGCACCAGTTCCTCGCCGACCCCTGCGGCCTTGAGCTGGGCCGCGTCCATCTGCTGATGCGTGGTGCTGGCGGGGTGAATAACCAGCGTCTTGGCGTCGCCGACATTGGCAAGGTGGCTTATCATCCGCAACGTCTCGATGAATTTCTTGCCGGCGGCGCGGCCGCCCTTGATGCCGAAAGAGACGATCGATCCGGCGCCACGCGGCAGCAGCTTCTTGGCGAGTTGATGGTCGGGATGATTCTCCAGCGCGGGATGCAGCACCCACTCGACGGCCTTGTTCGCAGTGAGGGCTTCGAGCACCGCAAGCGTGTTGCTCATATGGCGTTCCATGCGGACGCCCAGCGTCTCGACACCTTGCAGCAGTTGGAAGGCGTTGGTTGGCGACAGGCAGGCGCCGAAGTCGCGCAGGCCCTCGGTTCGCGCACGCATGATGAAGGCGGCCTGGCCGAACTGCTCGTCGAAGACGATGCCGTGATAGCCGGCATAAGGCTCGGTGAGTTGGGGAAACTTGCCGGACGCGTGCCAGTCGAACCGGCCGCCATCGACGATGACGCCGCCGATCGCAATGCCGTGGCCGCCGATCCATTTGGTCGCCGAGTTCATCACGATATCGGCGCCGAGCTCGATCGGGCGGCTGAGAAACGGCGTCGCAAAAGTGTTGTCGATCAGCAGCGGAATTTTCGCGTCATGCGCGATCTGCGCGACCGCCGGAATATCCAGCACTTCGAGCCCGGGATTGCCGATGGTCTCGCCGATCACGAGCCGCGTATTCGGCTTGATCGCCGCGCGAAATTCATCGAGCGCACGCGGCTTGACGAAGGTGGTGGTGATGCCGAAGCGCGGCAGCGTGTGCGCCAGCAGATTGATGGTGCCGCCATAGAGCGAGGAGGAGGCGACGATGTGATCGCCGGTATTGAGCAGGGTTGCGATCGCCAGATGCATCGCGGCCATGCCGCTCGCCGTGCAGATCGCGCCGACGCCGGATTCCAGCGCCGCCAGCCGCTCTTCGAGCACGGCCGTCGTGGGGTTGGAGATGCGCGTGTAGATATGCCCGGCGCGCTCCAGATTGAACAGCGCGGCGGCGTGATCGGATCCTGGAACACGTAGGACGTGGTTTGGTAGATCGGAACGGCGCGGGCGCCGGTTGCGGGATCCGGGCGCTGGCCCGCATGCAGGCTCAGGGTTTCGAAAGCAGGCGGCTTGGGTGCGGGCATGCGGGGCTCGTCGGGTCGGTGGGTGGCTGGAAGCTGATATTTGCGGGTTCAGACGTGCACGGCGGTGCGGACGCGGCCGGCATTTCCGAACACGCGCAAATAACGTTCGACCTCGGAGGGCTCGCCGGTGGCTTTCTCGGGATTATCCGAAAGCTTGACCGCCGGCCGTCCATCGACCGAAGTCACCTTGCAGACAATCGAGATCGGATCGAGATCGGCGGACTCGTCCGGCGCGCAGCCGACGAAATCATTGGTGAGGTTGGTGCCCCAGCCGAAGGAGATGCGGACGCGTCCCGCGAAATGGCGATAGGTCTCCTCGATCGAATCGACATCCATGCCGTCGGAGAACACCAGCAGCTTCTCCCTCGGGTCGCGGCCCTTCTGCTTCCACCATTTGATGATGTCTTCGCCGGCCGTGATCGGCGGCGCGCTGTCCGGGCGAAATCCGGTCCAGTCGGCGACCCATTCCGGCGCGTCGCGCAGGAACGTTTTGGTGCCGAACGCGTCGGGCAGGGCGATCAGGAGGTTGCCGCCATAGGTATGGCGCCATTGGTCGAGGATGCGATAGGGCGCCCAGCGCAACTCCTCGTCCGAACTGGCCAGTGCGGCCGCGACCATCGGCAGTTCATGCGCGTTGGTTCCTATCGCTTCGAGATCGTTGTCCATCGCCAGCAGCACGTTGGAGGTTCCGGTGAAGGAAGGCCCGAGGCCCTCCTTGACAGCCTCGACGCACCAGCGCTGCCACAAATGGCCATGCCGGCGGCGCGTGCCGAAGTCGGAAAGCCGCAAGCCTTCGAGCTTGCGCAGCCGTTCGACCTTGGACCACAGCTTGGCCTTGGCGCGCGCATAAAGCACGTCCAGCACGAAGCGGCCCTGTCCCTTAGTCGTCTGTCGCGAGCGAAGCTCATTCATGATTGCTAGCGCCGGGATCTCCCACATGGTCGTGTGGGTCCACGGCCCGTGGAAGTGCAGTTCATACTGGCCGTCGACCTTGTGCAGCTCGTATTCGGGCAGCCGGAAGTTGGAGAGCCAGTTGATGAAGTCGGGCGAGAACATCTGGGTCTTGCCGTAGAATGTGTTACCCGCGAGCCAGATCAGCTCCTTCTTGCTAAAGCGGATGGTACGAGCATGGTCGAGCTGCGCGCGCAGTTCGCCCTCGTCGATGATCTCGGCAAGGCGGACGTGCTTGGTGCGATTGATCACCGAAAAGGTGACGCGCTGATCCGGGTAGAACTCGCGGATCATCTGCAGCATCAGCAGCTTGTAAAAATCGGTATCGAGCAGGCTGCGCACGATCGGGTCGAGCCGCCAGCCGTGGTTATAGGTCCGGGATGCGATATCGGTAACTGCCATGGTGGAACCCTACCGCGCCGGGAGCCGCCCAACCAGTGGGTTTCGGCGGCGACATGGCAGCTCAGCGCGCTATTCTTGCCGGATACGGCCAACCGCGGCGTGGATATCGGTCCAGGCCGGCTTGTCTGGAGCAAATTGCCGCCTGAGATAGGCAGCCAGTTCGGCGATTTGGCCGTCGGTCAGGCTGTCCTTGAAGGCCGGCATATAGCCGAGGTCGGCTGCGGCCGGCGCTGCAATGCCGTGGAGGATGACCTGAATCAGATTATCCGGCACGGCGCTGTGCAGATTGCTGTTGAGCGCGAGCGACGGACGGCTGCCGAACAGCGGCGCGCCGCCGACTTCGTGGCACACCGCGCAGGCGCCCTGATAGAGCCGGGCGCCGACGCTGGATGCTGCCGAGATTCTTGTGCCGGTCGATGCTTCCAGCATGGTGGCAAGCATTTCCTGCGCCGGGCGGTCAATGGCCTTGTCGTTGAACGAACCGAGATACACCGCCATCGCGCGGATGTCGGAATCCGGCAGCGCCGCGAGTTCTTTCACCACCGGCGCCATCGGCCCCGCGGCGACGCCGTGAAAGCGGGATTCGCCGGTTCGCAAATACGCGTACAGCTCGTTCTCGCTCCATGGGATCGGCGCTTGCGACAACGATGTCAGTGCCGGTGCTTCCCAGCCTTCGGAAAATCCACCGGCGAGATAGGCGTTCGCCTTCTCCGCGCCGAGAGCGTTGCGCGGCGAATGGCAGGCGCTGCAATGGCCGAGACCTTCCACCAGATAGGCGCCGCGATTCCATGTCTCGGACTTGGTCGGGTCGGCCTGGAAAACCGCCGGCTTGTGGAACAGCGCATTCCATCCCGCCATCAGCAGGCGCAGGTTGAACGGAAATGCGAGCGCATTATTCGGCGCCTCCGCGCGCACCGGCGACTGCGCCATCAGATACGCATAGAGCGCCTGCATGTCGGCGTCGGTGGTCTTGGCGAAATGTGGGTAGGGAAACGCCGGATACAGATGCCTGCCGTCGCGATGGATACCGTCGCGCATCGCGCGCTCGAAGGCGGGATAGGACCACGCGCCGATTCCGGTTTCGACATCGGGCGTGATGTTGGTCGAGTAGATCGTTCCGAACGGCGTCGGCAGCGGCCGGCCACCGGCGTTCAGCACGCCGTTCGCCGAGGTGTGGCAGACCGCGCAGTCGCCAAGCGCGGCGAGTTGCTGACCGCGGGCAATGGTCGCCGCCGAATAGACCGATGCATCCGGCCGCGCTATCGGCGCGATCGCACGCCAAGGCAGCACGGCTGCGCCGATGCCGATCGCGGCGGCGCAGAAGTGCCGCGGCGGTCGCAAATACACCCCGGCGTCCGGCGAACGGATTTTGCCAATTGCTCGACGCCGGCGTGGGCTGGGACGGCGGGGCTGGCAAAGCCTCCGGTGCCGCCGGTTGATCACCGCGCAATCCCCGCAGGATGCGCTCAGGCGTGAACGGCAATTCGCGAAAGCGCACACCGGTTGCATCAAAGATGGCGTTGGCGATGGCCGCCGCGCTGGGAACCGATGCGGACTCGCCGACGCCGAGCGGTGGCTGGTCCTGCCGCGGCAGCATCAACACATCGATCTCGGGCACCTCGGGGAATTTGATGATGGGGTAGGCGCCCCATTCGCGTGCCGTCACGGAGGTGCGGTCGAACGACACTTCCTCCATCAGCGCGCGGCTGGTCGACTGGATGACGTTGCCGTGGATCTGGTGGCGGACGCCGTCCGGATTGATCATCAGGCCGGAATCCTGCCCCGCCACCACGCGCGTGACGCTGACATCGCCGGTCGCCTTGTTGACCGCGACGTCGGCGATCCATGCCGACCACGCCGCGCCATATCCGGGAAACTTGCTGTGCACGTAGAGCGCATAGGCAAAACCGCGCCCGCGCACGATATCGCCCTCGGCTTCGGTTGTCTGCCGCACGGGCCGGGATTTCCAGCCGGCGCGTTCAGCCACCGCATTGACGAGATCGATCGCGCGCTGGTCCTTCAGATAGCGCAGCCGATATTCGATCGGGTCGACGCCGGCTTCATCGGCGCATTCGTCGATCCAGGATTCATGCGCAAAGGTGTTCGGCAGCGCCGAGACGCCGCGCAGCCACGAGGCGCGCGCGATCGGCGGCATGTCGTGCGCTACCACGCGCAGATTATCGTAGTCGTAGGGCGGGATCGCGGTGCGATCGCCCATCTCGAACACAACCGGCGTGTGCGGGATCGTGCCGGTCAGTAGCAGCGCCAGCGTCGGCGCGCCGTTCGACGGATAGCGCGTGGCAAAATCATAACCGACGACGCTGCCGTCTTCGTTCAACCCGCCATTGACATCCATCAACTGCGCGGTGCCCTTGGGCTCCCACGCATGCTCCTGCTCGCGCGTCAATTGTACGCGGACGGGACGCCCGACGGCGCGCGACAGCAGGACCGCGTCGGCGGAAACGTCATCGGCGCAGTTGCGGCCGTAGCAACCCGCCGCTTCCAGCCTGATCACTTCGATCTCCGCTTCGCGGCGATGGATCAGCTGCGCCAGCTCGGTGCGGAGATGATGCGGGTTCTGCGTGCCCGACCAGACCCTGGTCTGGTCGTCCTGACAATCGGCCACCGCGCAGGATGGACCGATCGAGGCGTGCATCTGGTACGGCCAGACATAAGTCCGTTGCATCGGTTTCGCAGCATCCGCAATGGCCGCATCGACGTTGCCCTTGTCGATCAGCGTTCGCGGTACGGACGGATTGGCGCGCAGCGCCGTTTCGATATCCCCGAGATCTGGAAGCGTCGGCACCGGCTTCCAGGAAACCTTCAGCTGCGCCGCGGCCTTGATCGCATTTTCCTCGCGCTCGGCGACGACGCCGACGAAGTCGCCGATCCTGACCACGGCGACAAGTCCGGGGATTTCGCGCACCGAGGTCTCATCCACCGCGATCAGGCTGGTGCCGATGAAGTCGCCGACATCGACGCCGGCGTAGGGCGGACGCACGACGCGGCCATGCAGCATGCCGGGTACGCGCACGTCATGAACGTACACCAGTTCGCCGGTTGCCTTCGCCGGCAGATCGACGCGCGGGACGGATTGCCCGACGATGGTGTAGGCGCTGGCGGCCTTGACGGGAACGTTGTCCGCCAGTTCAAGTCGTATGGTTTCGTCCGCGATCAGTTCGCCATAGCTGACGCTGCGATTATCCCTTCCGCGGATCAAGCCGTCTTCGATGACGAGATCATCAACCGGAAGCTCCAGCCGCTCCGCCGCCCGCTTGAGCAGGAATTGTCGCGCCTGCGCTGCGGCCTTGCGTAGCGGCACGGCAGTGATCTGGATCGTTTCGCTCGCAATCGTGGGGCCCTGATTGGGCACCAGAGACGTATCGCCCAGAACGACGGCGACGCGCGCAAAGGACACGTCGAGTTCTTCGGCGACGATTTGGCCGAGCGCGGTGCGGATGCCGGTGCCGAGATCGACATGGCCATTATAGGCGGTGACCGATCCGTCAGCGGTGATCTTGATGAAGGTCTCGAACTTGACGGCTTTGACCGGCGAGGCGGGTCGAAAGATGGACAGCGTTCCCGGCGTTCGTTCGCGATCCTCGTTCGAGTTCGGCGCCATCATCACGTTTGCGCCTCAACGACATGGCCCGCCGCCCGCATCGCCGCTCGCATGATTTCGATATGCGCGCCGCACCGGCACAGATGATGGCGCAGCGCCTCCAGCACGTCGGCTTCCGAAGGATGAGGGGAGCGCAGCAACAGCGCCTTGGTGGTGATGATCATGCCGTTGAGGCAATAGCCGCATTGCGCGGCCTGCTCGCGGATGAAGGCTTGCTGCACGGGATCAGGATGCTCGCGCGTGCCAAGACCTTCGAGCGTCACAATGTCGCGCCCGGCGCAGCCTTCGATGGGGATCACGCAAGAACGCGCCGCGACACCGTCGATCAGTACCGCGCAGGCGCCGCATTCGCCGAGCCCGCAACCATATTTCGGCCCATTCAACGCGAGGTCGTTGCGCAGAACATAGAGCAATGCAGTGTCGGGAGCCGCGTCGACCTCGTACGCTTTGCCATTGACGGTCAGGCGCATCATGCTCTGCGTCATGCTCCTCGGAACCTCCGTTGCGCTGCAATACCTACGCTGGATGTCCGCGAAAGATACCGTTTGTGTACAAACGTGCAAGCGGTGCAATCCCGCGCTGCAACGCGCTGCCCGCTTTATGAACAGAGGGGCGAGGCAAATGAGTTATTATACGGCAACCGCGATTTTTCGCCGCCGGGGCCGCTTGACAGGGTTTCGCTGCGCGCGCAACATCATTCGTATACGAACAAAGTGATCAACCTGCGAAGAAGCAGGTATGATCGACGCCTCCTCGACTGCAGGCTTGTTCATGAGCGATGCGACGACCGCCGCCGGTGGCGACAAGATCCGCTGCGATGCCTGTCCGGTGATGTGCTACATCAAGCCGGGCGCGGCGGGCGCGTGCGATCGCTATGCCAATCACAACGGCGAACTGGTGCGTGTCGATCCGCATATCGTGCTGGAGCGAACGGTGTCGCATGGCGGGCGGCTAGTGCCGTTCCAGGCCGGCGGCAGCGATTGGGATGGCAAGATCGTCCGCGAACCCAACGTGTTCGTCACCGCGATTGGCGCCGGAACAACTTATCCTGATTACAAGCCCGCGCCCTTTATCGTGTCATCGGAGGTCGACGGCGTCGACATGGTCACGGTCGTGACCGAGGGCATTTTCAGCTACTGCGGCGTCAAGGTGAAGATCGACACCGACCGCTATCTGGGCCCGGAAACGGCGACAGTCCGCGCGCAGGGCGAGGCGATCGGTCACGTGACGACCAGCGAGTATGGCTCGCAGATGCTGTCGCTCGGCGGCGTGCACCACCTGACCGGCGGTTCCAAGAAGGAGGGCCGCGTCACCTGCGACGCGCTGATGGACCTCTCCAATTGCAAGCCGGTGGAACTGACGATCGATGGTGGCGCAACGGTCGTGGTGCAGGCCGGTTATCCGCCAATTGTAAATGGCGTCCCCGAGGAGCGCATGCGGGTGGGTTGCGGCTCGGCGACGATTGGCATGTTCGCCAAGCAATGGCATGGCAAGGTCGACGAGGTAGTGGTGGTGGACGACCACATCACCGGCGTTCTCAGCGAGCATCAGGCCGGCAAGCTGCTCGATATTCCCGATACCGGGATCAAGATGAAGGGACGGCGCTCGACGCCCGGCCGTTACTTCCAGGTCGCCGAGCCCGGCACCGGCTGGGGCGGCACCAAAATATCCGATCCGTTGTCGGTGCTGGGACCGTTCGATGCGAAGGAGGCGCGGCCCGGTCTCACCATGCTGATGGTCTCCACCACAGGCGAGCACGCCGCCTATTACGAACTCGACGAGGCGCTCAAACCGATCGAGAAGCAGATGCCGCCCGATCTGAAGCTCTCGGTCGAGCAGATCCAGGAAAATTGCGAACCGGCGCTATGCACGGTGCTGTTCATGGGCGGCGCAGGCGGTTCGCTGCGCGCCGGCGTCACCGACAACCCGGTCCGGCTGACGCGATCGGTTAAGGATGCGCTGACGCGGGTCACCAGCGGCGGTGCGCCTGTCTATGTCTGGCCGGGCGGCGGCATCACCTTCATGGTTGACGTCACGCAGGTGCCGGCCGGCGCCTTCGGCTACGTCCCGACACCGGCGCTGGTGGCGCCAATCGAATTCACGCTGCGGCTCTCCGATTATGCCGCGCTCGGCGGCCACATGGATCACGTGCGTCCGCTGGCGTCCTTGCGGGACAACAGCGAATTCCGCCCCATGCCCTACATACCGGGGCGGCGCGCATGAAACGGCTCCCGCAAATCGCGCTTCTTCCCGACGGCAGGCGGCTGCATTTGCAGGACGGTCCGATCGATTTGATTGTCGAAACGAATGGCAGCGAGACGGAGGTGCGTGCCGCCTACGACGCCGCTGCGCTTCGCTTTACCGGCCTGTTGGATCAACTCTGCGTGGAGTTGGTTGAATTGCGCCAGCCGGCCGATCCGGTGCGGTCCACGTTGAAGGGCGCCGTCGCGCGCCGCATGCATGCTGCGGTGGCGCCATATGCATCAGCTCATTTCATCACACCGATGGCCGCGGTGGCGGGCAGTGTCGCCGAAGAGATTCTCGGCGCGATGCTGAGCGCGGCCCGGCTCGATCGTGCTTACGTCAATAACGGCGGCGACATCGCATTGCATTTGACCGACGGCGAACGGTTTACCGTCGGGCTGATGGACCGGCCCGACCGGCAAGGTCTGATGCGCGCGATTGTTATCGAAGCCGATGATCCGGTTCGAGGCATCGCGACCAGCGGCCGGCATGGCCGCAGTTTCTCGCTCGGCATTGCCGACGCGGTGACCGTGCTGGCGAAAACGGCATCGCAAGCCGATGCCGCCGCCACCATCATCGCCAATGCCGTCGACTTGCCCGGCCATCCCGCGATCGTCCGATGTCCGGCCAATGAATTGCAGCCCGACAGCGACCTCGGCGCGCGCCTCGTCACCCGCGACGTCGGCGCACTCAGGGAAAGCGACGTCGACGACGCGTTGAGAGCAGGAGCCGACCGGGCGCAACAATTGCTCGAGGGCGGATTGATTGAAGGTGCGGCCTTGCGTCTACTGGGCGAGACGGTCGTGGTGGGCGCAAAAGGGTTCAGGGCAAAGACGTTGCCGGCGCTTCATGGAAGTGCGCTAGAGAGAGTGACGCATGCCTGATCAAGAGCGGAGCTGACAGGATGAGCGCGATCATTCGCAAGATCGTTACGGTGGTGGAGGAGACCCATCTGGAGATGGGTCAGAAAGTTGCCCCGCCGACCAGGCGCGCGGCAGCGATTGCCGTGATCGAAAATCCGTTTGCCGGCCGGTATGTCGAAGACCTTTCGCCCTTGATTGCGATCGGCGAGGAACTCGGCGAACTGCTTTCGAAAAGGGCCGTCGCTGCGCTCGGCATCGATGGCGCCAAGGCGCAGAGTTACGGCAAGGCTGCGGCGGTTGGCGAAAACGGCGAACTGGAGCACGCGGCAGCGATCCTCATCGAGATGGGTGCGCCGGTGCGCAAGGTCCTGAGCAAGGGCGCGGCGCTGATCCCGTCGTCGAAGAAGCGCAGCGGCCCCGGAACGACGCTGGATATTCCGCTCGGCCACAAGGATGCGGCGTTCGTGCGCAGCCATTTCGACGGCATGGAAGTGCAGATCAACGACGCGCCGCGCGCCAACGAGATCATGGTCGCGGTTGCGGTCACCGACAGCGGCAGGCCGTTGCCCCGCGTCGGCGGATTGACGGTTTCGGAAGTCAAAGGCGAAGACGGTTTGAGATAATTGCGTCAACATTGGAGGTAGAGGGATGCGACGGAGACATTTGCTGGGAGCGGGACTGGCGATCGCGGTTGCGGGAATGGCTGGCAGCGCCATTGCGCAGAGCGAAATCAAGATCGGCGAAATCAACAGCTATTCGCTGCTGCCCGCCTTCACCGAACCCTATCGCAAGGGCTGGCAGCTCGCGGTGGAGGAAGTCAATGCCACGGGCGGCATCAACGGCAAGAAGCTCGTCGTCGTTTCCAAGGACGACGGCGGCAAGCCGGCGGATGCGCAGACCGCAGCCAATGAACTGGTGTCGAGCGAGAACGTCGCGATGCTGACCGGTACGTTCCTGTCCAACATCGGTCTGGCTGTCTCTGATTTCGCCAACCAGAAGAAAGTATTCTTCCTCGCTGCGGAACCGCTGACGGACGCCATCACCTGGTCCAAGGGCAATCGCTACACCTTCCGCCTGCGTCCTTCCAACTACATGCAGGCGGCGATGCTGGTGGAAGAAGCCGCCAAGCTGCCCGCCAAACGCTGGGCGACTATCGCGCCGAACTACGAATACGGCCAGTCGGCGGTTGCGGTGTTCAAGAAGCTGATGTCGGAGAAGCGGCCTGACATCCAGTGGGTCGATGAGCAGTGGCCGCCGCAGGGCAAGATCGACGCCGGTCCGGTGGTGCAGGCGGTTGCATCAGCCAATCCGGAAGCGATCCTCAACGTCACCTTCGGCGCCGATCTCGTGAAGCTCGTGCGCGAAGGCAACACTCGCGGCCTGTTCAAGGGGCGCGCGGTGGTCTCCTTCCTCACCGGCGAACCGGAATATCTCGATCCGCTGAAGGAAGAGACTCGAAGGCTGGATCGTCACGGGTTACCCCTGGTACGACATCAAGACGCCGGACCACGACAAGTTCCTGAAGGCGTATCAGGCCAAGTTCAACGACTATCCGCGCCTCGGATCGATCGTCGGTTACCAGACCATCAAGGCTGCCGCGGCGATCCTTGCCAAGGCCAATTCGACCGATCCGGAGAAGCTGATTGCGGCGACCGAGGGCCTGTCGATGCCGTCGCCGTTCGGCGAGATCACCTTCCGCAAGATCGATCACCAGTCGACGCTCGGCGCCTATGTCGGCAAGACCGCGCTGAAGGACGGCAAGGGCGTGATGGTGAACTCGGTCTATCGCAAGGGCGCCGACTATCTCCCGAGCGATGCGGAAGTTGAGAAGCTTCGCCCAAAGGATTGAAGCTTCGTCGAGGTCGCGGCCTTCATGGTTCGAGACGCGCGGCGGTGCCGCGCTCCTCACCATGAGGGTTGAGACCTGATCCTGATCCAGACTTCATCCTGAGGAGGCGCAAAGCGCCGTCTCGAAGGATGAAGCCCCGACGCTGACGATTGCGCTAAACCCGGACCGCAAATGGCCTTTTACTTCGTCCAGTTCCTGACCGGCCTCGCCAGCGCGGCATCGCTGTTTCTGGTCGCGTCGGGCCTGTCGATCATCTTCGGCGTGACGCGGATCGTGAACTTCGCCCATGGCGCGTTCTACATGCTCGGCGCCTATGTCGCCTTCACGCTGACCGAACGGTTCTCCGGCGCGCTGGGCTTTTGGGGCGGCATCGTCGTTGCGGCGCTGGTCGTGGCCGTCGTCGGTGTGCTGGTCGAGATGGTGCTGCTGCGGCGGATCTACCATGCGCCGGAATTGTTCCAGTTGCTCGCAACCTTCGGCCTGACCTTGATGGTGCAGGATATCGTAGTGCTGATCTGGGGGCCGGACGATCTGCTCGGCCGCCGCGCGCCCGGTTTCAGGGGCGCGGTCGATTTCTTCGGACAGAATATCCCGAGCTACGATCTGTTTCTGATCGCGCTCAGTCCGATCGTGCTCGGCGTGCTCTGGCTGTTGTTCCAGCGCACGCGCTGGGGTGTGCTGGTGCGCGCGGCGACGCAGGACCGCGATATGGTGGCGGCGCTCGGCGTCAATCAGAAATGGCTGTTCACCAGCGTGTTTGCGCTCGGCGTCTTTCTCGCAGCGCTCGGCGGCGCGCTACAGATTCCGCGCGATGCTGTGCATCACGCGCTCGACCTTCGCATCATCGTCGAAGTGTTCGTGGTCGTGGTGATCGGCGGGCTCGGCAGCATCATTGGCGCCTTCGTCGCCGCCGTGCTGGTGTCCGAACTCAACGCGTTCGGCATCCTTATTTTTCCGAAGATATCCATCATCCTCGTGTTCCTCGTCATGGCGGTGGTGCTGATCGTGCGGCCATGGGGCCTGTTCGGCAAGCCGGAGGCCGCGGCGCGCCGCACGCCGGGCCTGACCGTCACGCCCTGGCGGCCGCTCACCTCGGGTGAACGCTGGGCCTCACTCGGCGCGCTGATCTTTGCGGCCATGCTGCCGCTGTTCGCGGGCAACTACGCGCTGACGGTCGGTTCGGAGATTGCGATCTTCGTGATCTTTGCCGCCAGCCTGCATTTCCTGATGTCGGTCGGCGGGCTGGCCTCGTTCGGCCACGCCGCCTATTTCGGGCTCGGCGCCTATGGCGTCGCGTTCCTCGCCAAGGCGGCGGGGCTGCCGATGATCGTTTCGCTGCTGCTCGGCCCGCTGCTGGGCCTGCTCGGTGCCGCGGTGTTCGGCTTCTTCGCCGTGCAATTGTCCGGCGTCTATTTCGCGATGCTGACGCTGGCCTTTGCGCAGATCGTCTGGTCGATCGCGTTCCAGTGGGTCGCGGTGACCGGCGGCGACAACGGCATTTTGGGCGTTTGGCCGGAAAAATGGGCTGCGGGCCCGGCGAGCTTCTATTGGCTATCACTGGGTATCGCCGCGCTCGCCGTCACGGTACTGCGGGTGATCGTGTTCTCCCCATTCGGTTTCGCGTTGCGCGCCACGCGGGACTCGCCGCTGCGCAGCGAAGCGATCGGCATCAACGGCAAGCGCGTGCAATGGACCGCCTTCGTCATCGCCGGAACGGTCGCGGGAATTGGCGGCGCATTGTTTGCCTACCTAAAGGGCAGCGTGTTTCCTGACAGCCTCGGCATTTCGCTGTCGGTCGATGCGCTGGTCATGGTGCTGCTCGGCGGTGTCGAGACGGTTTCGGGTGCTGTTATCGGCGCCATCGTCTTCAAGGCCGCCAACATCTGGCTGGTGAGCCAAACCGATTTGTCCAAGCTGGTGCTGGGCGGCTTCATCGTGCTGATGGTGGTGGCCTTCCCGAAGGGCATCGTCGGCACGCTGGAAACGATCAGGAATCGCTGGCGATCCCCTGAGAAGAAATCCGCGCTTGTCACCTCCCGCATCGAGACTGCCGAATGAGCATGGTTCCCACATTGCTGTCGGTTCAGAATCTCAGCAAGTCCTATGGCGGCGTCCATGCCGTTCGCAGTGTGTCGTTCGAGCTCAGGGCCGGTGAAATCCTGGCGCTGATCGGGCCGAACGGCGCCGGGAAAAGCACCTGCTTCGACATGCTCAACGGGCAGAACCTTCCGGACAGCGGCCGCATCAATCTGCTCGGCGAGGATACGGTCGGCCGAAAGCCGCGCGCGATCTGGCGGCTCGGCGTCGGGCGCACGTTCCAGATCACCGCGACGTTCCCGACCATGACCGTGCGCGAAAACGTGCAGGTCGCGCTGGTGTCGTACGGCAGGCAATTGTTCAATCTCTGGAGTTCGACCGCAAGTTACGCGCGCAGCGAGGCCGGCCGGCTGCTCGATCTCGTCGGCATGGGCGCGCATGCCGAGCGGCCCTGCGGCGAACTCGCTTATGGCGATCTCAAGCGGCTGGAGCTCGCGATCGCGCTCGCCAACCAGCCAAAATTGCTGCTGATGGACGAGCCGACCGCCGGCATGGCGCCGCGCGAGCGGATCGAACTGATGCGGCTCACCGCGCAGATCGCCCGCGAGCAGTCGATCGGCGTGCTCTTCACCGAGCACGACATGGATGTGGTGTTCGAGCATGCCGATCGCATCCTGGTGCTGAACCGCGGCAGCTTGATCGCCGAAGGCTCGCCGGAGGAAGTCCGCGGCAATCCGCAGGTGCGCGCCATCTATCTCGGCGAGGGCCTGGTCTACGACGCGCGCCACCGCGAGGGAGCGGGCGCATGAAGCTACAGGTCACGGACCTCAACAGCTTTTACGGCCCGGCGCATATCCTGTTCGATATCGCGCTCGAAGTCGGCGAGGGCGAGGTGGTGGCGCTGCTCGGGCGCAACGGCGCCGGCAAGTCGACCACTTTCCGTTCCATCGTCGGCCTGGTCGAGAACCGTTCCGGGCAGATCGTCTTCGAGGGCAGGGACGTGTCGGCCCAGCCGACGCACGCGATCGTGCGCGGCGGGCTCGGCTACGTGCCGGAAGAGCGGCGCATTTTCACGGACCTGACGGTCGAGGAAAATCTCGAAGTCGGCCGCCAGCCGAAGCGGCCCAACGCGCCCTACTGGACCCGCGAAAAGCTCTTCACGCTGTTTCCGAGATCTCGGCGAAATGCGCAATCGTCCGGGCGGACGCATGAGCGGCGGCGAGCAACAAATGTTGACCATCGCGCGAACCCTGATGGGCAATCCGTCGCTGGTGCTGCTCGATGAGCCCTCGGAGGGATTGTCGCCGAAGATCGTCGAGCAGATGGTCGACGCCATCCTGGCGATGAAGAAGGAGGGCGTCAGCATCGTGGTGTCCGAGCAGAACCTGCATTTCGCGCGGCTGATCTCCGATCGCGCCTACATCATCGAGCGCGGCAAGATTTGCTTCGGCGGAACGATGGCCGAGCTCGACGCACGGCCCGACATCCGGGACGCGCATCTGTCGCTGTGAGCGGCGGCAGGCAAGGGAAGAGCAGGGGGCGCAGATGGGAAGGAGTGTTTCGCCGAAACGAACCGTCAAGCCGGCGCGGCCGTCCTATGTTCTCGACGAGCAGATCGGCTTCATCCTGCGCCAGGTATGGCAGCGCCATGCCACCATCTTCGCCCGCGAAATCGGCATCAACCTGACGCCGACGCAATGGGCGGCGCTCGCCAAATTGACCGAGACCGGCCCGTGCTCGCAGAACCTGCTCGGGCGGCTGACGTCGATGGATGTCGCCACCATCAAGGGCGTGATCGACCGCCTCACCGCGCGCGGCCTGACCGAGACCAGCCCGGACCCCGAGGACGGCCGCCGCCTGCTGGTGAGCCTGACGCGCGCAGGCCAGCAACTGGCGGAAAAAGCCGCGCCCAATGCGCTTGCGATCTCGCGGGAGACGCTGGCGCCGCTCGACGCGAAAGAGCGCGAGCTACTGCTGGAGTTGCTGGGCAAGCTGCGGTGAGAGTTCCGCTCTATTTGACCGTGATGGTAATTTTCTGAGAGACTACCGGAGGTACGTGCGGATAGTGCTCGGCATCGCCAAGAACGAGCTGGAGCGTGTGCTTGCCGGGTGGAAGTTCTATTCGTGCTTCGGTCTGGCCCGCCCCAAAATGAAGATGCGATTTGTCCTGTGGAATCGGCTCATTGGGATTGAGCGGCTCGTTCACGTTTATCAGCAGATGGTGATGGCCGCTGTTCGGGTAATTATCGCCGGAGTGCGTCACGCCCATGTTGCGTAGACCAAAGCGACACCAGAACCCGCCCTTGATGACGGCGCCGTTCTGCGGCCACACGAAATAGAGAACGGCATCCTTGTGTGCGGGCTTGCCTTGAGGGAACGCTGCAAATGGCAGGCAAGTGAGGGCCGCAGTGAGCCAAAGCCGCTGCATGAACTTCATGGCATGCTCTCTCAACGTTCCTAAGGGGACAACGCGACCCGGAATCCGTGGGTGGGGTATCGTACGTTGGTGTCGTAGCCGTCGCGATGTGATGTCCGGGCATACCGCTGGTCGCTTCTCCAGGAGCCGGATCGGATCACGTGAGAGGAACAATTATTCTCGACCCACGCGGACCCGTCCGCCGGCGCACCTGCGTAACTCTTGTGCCAGCAATCCTCTGCCCATTGATCGACCCCACCGCCCATATCAAAAAGCCCGAACGGATTCGGCTTGAGGCTCCCGACCTTCGCCGGTTGATCGGCGGCCGAAATGTCACTGCAGTTCCGGCAGTTGGCCATGCCGGGTTGAAACTGATCGCCCCACCAGTATTTTGTCTGTGTGCCGCCGCGCGCGGCATATTCCCATTCGGCCTCGGTCGGCAGTCGGTATGGCTTCCGGGTGACTTCCGCCAGCCATGCGACATATTGCTTGGCATCGCTCCAGCTCACATTTGTTACCGGCGCATCCTCCTTTCCGGTCGCCGTGAATCCGCATGCCTTTGCGGCAGCGCAGGCGTTCCATTCTCGCACCGAGACAGGATATTTGCCTATCGCAAAGGGCTTGATGGTCACCTGATGGACGGGCTTCTCCGAAATGTCGTCGTTGCTGCCCATGGCGAAGCTGCCGCCACGAAGCGGAATCATCTCGGGCTCTCGTACCGCCGAAGCCGATTGAGCCGGTGGACTCGCAGGAGTGGCGGGAGCCGCCGTTTGCGGTAACGGCGCTGCTTCCTTCGGAGAAGGAGCAGGCTGAGGCGCCGCCTGTTGTTGAGTTGGCGCCGCGGTCGGCGAAGGCTGGGACGGCTGTGCTGGTTGTCTCGCAGCGGTCGCAGGCGCTTTTGGCGCCGGAGACGAAACAGGAGCTAACACCTGATCAAACAGCTTGCGAGGTTCCCCAAGCATTTGCCAGACAGTGCCGCCCGCAATGATCAGTAATGCAAGGATGAGCAGGAGGGCCAGAATCCTTTCGCGTCGCCTGCGATGTTCGTGAAGTGCGGACGGGTCGGGAAGCACGCGATAGACGCGCACCGGGTCGGTGATGTTCTTGACGTGGCGATCACCGAGCGATTCGTATCCGCAAACCAGCTTATGCTTTATCTGCTCGTAGATGCCGCCGGAGATATAGACTTCGCCGGGATGGGCTATGCCTTCGAGCCGCGTCGCAATATTGACGCCGTCGCCATAGACGTCGTCCGTTTCGATGATGACGTCGCCAAGATTGACGCCGATGCGATACTCGATCCAATGATGCCTGGGCAGTGACGCGTTGCGGCCAACCAGATTTTGCTGGATCACGATGCTGCACCGGACGGCCTCGACGGGACTGTCGAAGATTGCGATGAAGCCGTCGCCGGTCGTCTTGACCAACTTGCCGTGGTGTTCGACGATACTGGGTTCGATGAGGTCGCGCTCGATCCGCTTGACGCGCGTGTGCGTCCCTTCCTCGTCGATTTGCATCAGGCGGCTGTAGCCGGAGATATCGCCTGCGACGATCGCAGCAAGGCGGCGCGGTGTCGGCGCACGCGGCGGCTCGCCAGTTCGGCTCGACTTGATGTTGCGTATCTCGGCCACGGCTTAGATTGGCTCCCGAACTGCGAAATGACAGCGTGAGGCAAGCAATCTTTTCAGGCGCTGGTACCGTAGCATATTGCAGGCACGCGGCAAGCAGCCAACCTGCGCAAGAGACCAGCCCTGGCTGATGCGCCTCGTTTGGCTCACAGGGTGTTGATGTCGGCTGCCGCAACGCAGGCCGAGGAACCGGCAGCCAGCAACGCCGGCCGGTTGCTCCTACGGCGGTGTCACAGGGCTACACGCTTGAGCGCCCGCGCCGAGCAGCCCTCGACCAGCCATGGAACCGCCGATATAGGTCCTGCCGGAGGTACTGTGGCAAGGTTACCGCATCGAATGGGTGGTCGAAGCGCGATGGACGAACGTGACGACAAGTCACGCAAAACCGGCTATTGGGCTCCGGCAATTCGGAGCGAGCCCTTCATCAATGCCCGATGATGATCTCCGGCACCTTGCCCGCCGGCGGCGTGTTACGGCTGCGCTGGGTGCGGACGATGCCGTCGATGATGGTCATGCCGATACCCGGAAGGTCGCCGAGCTGCACGCTTTCGAGGATGTTCTTGCCGGGCGAATGCTGGGCCTTGTCCATCAGAACGAAGTCGGCGGAACGTCCGACCTCGATGATGCCGCAATCGAGCTCGCGCATGCGCGCGGTGTTGCCGGTTGCCAGGCAGAACGCAAGTTCGGCGGGCAGATCGCCGAGCGAAGACAGCATCGAGACCATGCGCAGGATGCCAAGCGGCTGCACGCCCGAGCCGGCCGGCGCATCGGTGCCGAGGATGACGCGGTTGAGATCGCCCATCTCGCGCGCGATGCGCAGCGTGAACAGCGCCGAGCGTTCGTTGCCGTTGTGAACCAGTTCCAGCCCGCGCTTGCAGCCCTCGCAGATACAGCGGATCTGGTCGTCGGGCAGCGCCGTGTGGCCGCCATTGATGTGACCGACCACGTCGGTGTCGGCTTCCAGCACCACGTCCTTGTCGATCAGGCCTGAACCGGGGATTGATGGCCCGCCGGTGTGGATTGTGCTCTGGATGCCGTACTTACGCGCCCAGCCGACCATCTTGCGCGCGGTCGGACCATCCTTGACGCCGCCGAGCCCGACCTCGCCGAGCAGCTTGACGCCGGCCGCGGCCATCTCCTTGAAATCATCCTCGACCATTTCGCATTCGATCACGGGCGCGCCGGCATGCACCTTCACCCCGCCGGGGCGCAGCGTCCAGAACGCGCGCTGTGCGAAGATCGCCATCGCCTTCAGCCCGACGACATCGCGCGGCCGGCCGGGCATATGCACTTCGCCCGCCGAGATCATGGTGGTGACGCCGCCGTGGAGATAGCTGTCGATCCAGTTGAACTGGTTCTGCCGCGGTGTCCAATCGCCGGCGACGGGATGGACATGGCTGTCGATCAGGCCGGGGGCGACGGTGGTGCCATTGGCATCGACGACGGTGGTGGCGCCCTCGATATTGACGTCCCTGAAACGGCCGATCGCAGTGATCTTGCCGTTCTCGGCCACGATGGTATCGGCATCCAGGATCGGCCTCTCCAGGGCCCCCGACAGCAGCAGCCCGATATTGCGGATCACCAGTTTGCTCGGGCCGGTCGCCTGGGGTGCATCGTGGGCCATCGGTTTATCCTTTTTGTTCAATGCCTTCGGGGCGCTGCACGCCATCTTGCCCGCGGCTTGACGCCGGGATCAAGCTGGATTATTCATTCGTATACGAATGATCGTATACAAATGATTTGAGCATCGCAATCGGCCTCCAGGCGACGGGATCGGCAAGATGAGCAATTTCAACCAGGAAAGCGTCCTCAGCGTCCATCACTGGACCGACACGCTGTTCAGCTTCACCACCACGCGCGATCCCTCGTTTCGTTTCAGAAACGGCGAATTCACCATGATCGGGCTGAAGGTCGGCGAGAAGCCGCTGCTGCGCGCCTATAGCGTCGCCAGCGCCAATTACGAGGACCAGCTCGAATTCTTCTCGATCAAGGTGCCGGACGGGCCGCTGACCTCGCGGCTTCAGCACCTGAAGCAGGGCGACGAAATCATCGTCAGCCGCAAGGCCACCGGCACGCTCGTCATCGACAATCTCGAAGACGGCCGCAACCTCTATCTGATCGGCACCGGCACTGGGCTGGCGCCGTTCCTGAGCGTGATCAAGGATCCCGAAACCTATGAGCGTTTCGAGAAGGTGGTGCTGCTGCATGGCTGCCGCCGCGTCGCCGAACTCGCCTATGGCGAGATGATCGCCGAAAAGCTGCCGAATGATGAGCTGATCGGCGAATACATCCGCAACCAGCTGATCTACTACCCGACCGTAACGCGCGACCCCTTCCGCAACCGCGGCCGCATCACCGACCTGATCAACTCCGGTAAGCTATTCGCTGATATCGGACTGGCCTCGCTCGATCCCGTGCATGACCGCGTCATGATCTGCGGCAGCCCGGCGCTGGTGACCGACACGCGCGCACTGTTGACCGGCAGGGGCTTCGTCGAAGGCAATCACGGTGAGGCGGCGCAGTTCGTGGTCGAGAAGGCGTTCGCGGAGCGCTGATCCAGCGCGCCAGAACGAATCTATCCCTCACCCTGAGGAGCTTGCGCAGCAAGCGTCTCGAAGGGCGAGGCCCGAGTGGGGCCTCATGGTTCGAGACGCGCGTTCCGCGCTCCTCACCATGAGGGTTAGGGTGACGTCACCTAAGGCCGCACCGCCGGCGATTCCATCGGCATGCCGCGCGCCCGCGACATAAGGTACAATTCAAGTTCAACCAGTTCCGGTGCGCCGTAGTCATAGGCTTCCGCCCGGATCCCGGTGATGCAGGCGCGCAGGCGCCGCTGCAGCGACCCCAGCGATTGCCATTCCAGCCGGTAGAGTGGATACCCGGTCGGGTGTCCTTGCGTGATCGCCGATCCGGCGAGGCGCTTGTCCCAGTTATCGTCGTGACAATTGGCACAGCCAAGGTTGAGCTGGCCCTGCCGCTGCATGAAGAGTTCGCGCCCCTTGGCGATGAACGGCGCGAGCTGCGGGTCGCTGCCTGCTTCGATCGCAGCACCTTGCGACTGTCTGGCGACGAAGGCGGTGAGCGCCAGCAACTCGCGGCTCTCGAATGGCAGCGGCGTCGCCTGCTGCCGGTCGGTGCGGCAGAGATTGATGCGCTGTTCCAGATCGACGGGGCGGCCGAGCGCCGTGTCGAAGGCGGGATAGCGGGCCGCGACGCCCTTCATGCTGGCGCGTGCATCGCTGTGGCAATCGGCGCAGGCCTTGTTCGCGGCGCCCACCTTGCGCTTCCACAGCGCCTCGCCGTCGAGCACCCAGAGCATGCCGGGATTGGCGGTATCTTCGTCCTGCATCGTGCGGCTGTCCGGCGCCATGAAGCTGTAGCCCGAGCGGCGTTCGGCTTGCGGGATTTCGGCGGCGCCAACGGCGTCCGCCATCAACAGCGCGGCGGCAATGATGCCGATAAATCTCATTCGACCGTGATCGAAGCGGACGCGGCTTCGGAAAAGCCCCGGTCGCCGATCCATTCGAAGTCGAACTTGCCGCTCTCGGTCGCGGTCGTGAAGAAGGTGATGAACGGGTTCGCCGCGATTGCCGGGAACAGATCGGCGCGGAAAATCTCCGTGCCGTTAAAGCGGCAAGTAAAGCTCGTGATGATGTCGCGGGGCACGACTTCGCCTGAGGCCTTATGGCGATAGCCGGTTTCCATGATGTGCGACATCAGCGTCTTGATCTCGATGATGTCGCCGCGGTTGGCTTTCTTGGGAACGTTGATCAGGGCGGACGCCATCAGATCACCTCCTCGGTGCAGGCGGCCAGAGTCACTACGACGTCGACGCTGGCCGACCAGAACGAACCGTCTGACAGCTTTGCGATCGCTACGATCTTCTGGCTATCGGCGAGGCGAATGCGGGTCGAAACCTGCGCGCGGCCGGAATGCGGGCCGAGATAAAAAATTGGCGATGTTCGGCTGCGGATTCTTTTCGTTGAAGACGTGGATGCTACTGACGTGATCCTCCGGCGCCATCGGATGGTTGACGCTGACCGTTAGCGGCACGGTATTGCCGTTCTCGACCAGCGGCGGCACGTCGAGCTTGACCTTGCCGGTGTTGACCGCGCCGCCGCCGGTGACGTTGCGGATGGCGGAGGCGAGCATCTCGGGCGTCGCCTCGGCAGGCCGAAGCGTCACGACGGGGACCGTTCCAAGCACCGCTGCGCCACCGGCGAGGCTGAGGAACTGGCGGCGTGATGAGTTCAGTGGTCGTTGCATCGTACCTTCCTATTCGCGCAGCGTGACGAGATACGCCACGATATCTTCGATCTGTTCGGCCGACAGGATCGGCTTGCCGCGCCACGGGGTGCCGACGCTTTGCAGGCCGTCCACGCGGTAGTACGACGGCATGATTGTCGCGGCGTTGAGGCGGGACGCATCCACCAGCCGAAGCCGGAGCTGACCCTCGGACCAGCGGCTCCCGGAACCGGAGAGATCGGGGGCCAGATCGCCCTGGAATTTCTGTTCGGGAAATGGGCCGCTGTGGCAGAGGATGCAAGTGCTGGAACGTTCGACGACGAGTGCGCGCCCGCGCGCAACGTCGCCTCGCGTATTCGTGAGCGGCTCCGGAATGGCGTCGCCGACGGCGGCGTAGGGTTGCAATGCTTGCGCCGCGACCGGACAGGGCAGCGCGAGGAGTGCGCCGGCAAGGATCGGACCTGACATGCGATGCGTGCGTTTAGCCAAAGACTTCCGCCGTAATGGTCGCGAACCAGGACTGCCCATAGTCGGCCTCGCGCGCACGGAAATCGCGTGACGCGTCCGCCGGACTGACGCCGCCGGCGCCTTCGACGTCGGCAAGCACTCCGTTCTTCGGCTGGTAGACGCCGGCGATCGAGATGCCATAGCCGGGGGCCGCCAGGCTGTAACAGGTATTGATCAGCTTCGGCGCGGCGGGTGTTCCGCCTGATATCAGCGTGGCAATCGCGCTCGCGCAAACCTTGGCCTGCGCATTCGCCGAGAATGCGGATTTGGGCATGGCGCCGGCGAGACAGGCGTCGCCGATGACATGGATGTTCGGCGCCGACCTGGATTCGAAGGTGACAGGATCGATCGCGCACCAGCCGGTATTGTCAGTCGTGCCTGCGATCGTAGCGATGCGGCCGGCCCGCTGCGGCGGAATGACGTTGGCCACCTGGGCGGTGTGGTTTCCGAAATCGGTGATCAGCGTGTTGGTCGCGGGGTCGACGGCGTTCACCTTGCCGCCCTGTGACAGCGATATCCATTCGATCATTCCCGGATAAAGCTCTTTCCAGGCGTTCTGAAACAGACGCTGTTTGGAGAAGGTATCTTTGGCGTCGAGGATGAGCAGCTTCGAGCGCGGTTTTTGGGTCTTCAAATAGTGTCCGATCAGACAGGCGCGTTCGTAAGGTCCCGGCGGGCAGCGGAAGGGATTGGGGGGTGCAGCGATCACCACCAGGCCGCCATCGTCCATGGCCTCGAGTTGCTTGCGTAGCAACAGCGTTTGCTCGCCTGCTTTCCAAGCATGCGGCATCTTCTCAGCGGCGGCTTCATCGTAGCCCGGCAGTGCGCCGAATCGCAGATCGACACCGGGAGACAGCACCAGCCGTTCGTAGCCGAGCGACGTGCCGTCGGCGAGCCCGACGGTCCGCGCCGTGGCGCTGATGGTCGTTGCCGACTGCGCCACCACGGTCACGCCGCTGGAGGCGACCTTGTCATAGCCGAATTTCTGCTCTTCAATCGAACGCAATCCGGCGATGACATTGTTGCTCAACGGGCAGGCGGTGAAGGTCTTGTTCGGCTCGACCAGCGTGACCTGCAACTTCGGGTCGATCTGCTTCAGCGCGCGCGCGCAACTCGCGCCGCCGAAGCCACCGCCGATCACGACGACACGTGCTGCGGCTTGTGCGAATGCGGGCAGCGGAAACGCTAGGGCCGTCACTGTGGCCGCGCCGGCGCCACAGAACTGCCGGCGGCTCATGCGATGGCTCATACCCATGCTGGCGGCCTCTTACTTCTGTGCCGCGAGCCACGCCGCAATCGCGCGCAACTCGTCGTCGGAGAAGCCTTTGGCGAGGCGATTCATCACCGTGGCGGGAAGCGATCCGTCGCGAAATCCAGTCATCGCGGTCATGATCTCGCCGGCGTCGCGGCCGTACAGCCGCGACACGGACGAGGCGGCCGTTGCCCCGGCGGAGTGGCAGCCGGAGCAGGATGCCGCGCCGGGCGGGGGATCGGAAGCGGCAAGCACCGGCAAGCTCCACGCTACGACCGTTGCAATCCCGATCGCGACACGCAACGCCTTCATCAGCGGATCTCCGGATGGTGGAGCGGCGGCCCGCGGAGGCCGCCGCTTCTGTCGTCAGGCGAACGTGATGTTCTGGTCCTTCAGCGGCACCGAGCGTATGCGTTTTCCGGTTGCAGCGAAATAGGCGTTCAGCACGGCGGGGGCGGCGACGCCGATGGTCGGCTCGCCAACGCCGCCCCAGAAGCCGCCGCTCGGCACCATGACGCATTCCACCTTCGGCATCTCGTTGATGCGCATCGAATTGTAGGTGTCGAAGTTGGTCTGCTCGATCCTGCCGTCCTTCACCGTGCAGCCGCCATAAAACAGGGCGGACAGGCCATAGACAAAGGATCCCGCGATCTGCCGCTCGACCTGCGCCGGGTTGACGACATAGCCGGGATCGGTCGAGGCAACGATGCGGTGCACCTTGATCTTGCTGCCATCGGTGACGGAGATTTCCGCGGCGCCGGCGACGTAGCTACCATAACCCATCACCTGTGCAATACCGCGATAGACGCCTTGCGGCGCCGGCTTGCCCCAGCCGATTTTCTCGGCCACCGCGTTGAGAACGGCAAGATGCTTCGGATGCTTGCTCATCAGCTTGCGGCGAAATTCCACCGGATCCTGGCCGACCGAAAGCGCCAGTTCATCCATGAAGCATTCCATATAGATTGCATTCTGGTTGACATTGACGCCGCGCCAGAAGCCGGGCGGAACGTGGGGATTGCGCATCGAATGTTCGACCAGCAGGTTCGGCACGGAGTAGCCGATCGCCGCGTCGCCGGAAGGACTCAATCCCTGGAACGCAACCGTATCCATGCCGTTCACCAGCGCCGCCGGACGCACCGAGAACAGGATCGATTGGCCGGACAATCTGACGTGCAGCGCCGTGAGATTGTTGTCGGCATCGAAGGCCCCGGTCAGTTTGCATTGCGTGACCGGATGATACTTGCCTTGCACCATGTCCTCTTCGCGCGACCACAACAGCTTGACCGGCGTGGCCGGCATCTGCTTGGCGATGAGAACCGCCTGTCGGACGTAATCGGTCATGCCGCGCCGGCCAAAACCGCCGCCGAGGATGTGTTTGTGCACCTCGCATTTTTCGGCCGGCAATCCTGACGCTTCCAGCACCGCGGCAAATGCGGCCTCGCCGTTTTGCGTGCCGCACCAGACCTCGCATTTGTCCGATGTATAGAGCGCCGTGGCGTTCATCGGCTCCATGGTCACGTGGTTCTGGTAGGGATAGTCGTAAACTGCCTCGACCTTCTTAGCAGCGCTGGCAATCGCGGCCTTGGCGTCGCCATTCTGGTTGCCAATATAGGCCGGCTGCGCATTGTCGAGGCCCTCGGCCAGCCATTTGGCGATCGATGCACTGGAGACCTTGGCGTTCTCGCCTTCGTCCCAGACGATCGGCAGCGCGTCGAGCGCCGTCTTGGCGTGCCACCAGGTATCGGCAACGACGGCAACCGCGCTGTCGCCGACGCGCACGACCTTCTTGACGCCCTTCATGCTGGCGATCTTGGCTTCGTCAAAGCTCTTCAACTTGCCGCCGAAGACGGGACAATCCTTGATCGCGGCATTGAGCATGCCCGGCAGCTTGACGTCGACGCCGTAGATCATTTCCCCAGTGGTCTTCTGCACGGTGTCGAGCCGCTTCAAGGCCTTGCCGGCGATCTTCCAGTCCTTTGGATCTTTCAGCTTTACGTCGGCCGGCGGCTCGAGCTTCGCAGCGGCTTCCACCACCTTGCCGTAGGTGGTTGTCCTGCCCGACGGCGTATGGGTGATGACGCTGTTGGCAGCGGTGCATTCCGAGGCCGGCACCTTCCATTCGTTGGCGGCGGCCTGCACCAGCATCACGCGCGCGGTCGCTCCACCCTTGCGGACATAATCCTGGCTGGAGCGAATGCCGCGGCTGCCGCCGGTCGAGAAATCACCCCAGACGCGTTTGCGTGCGACGCTCTGACCCGGCGTCGGATATTCGGTGATGACCTTCGACCAGTCGCATTCTAGTTCTTCGGCGACGAGCTGCGCGAGGCCGGTGAGCGTGCCCTGTCCCATCTCGGAGCGGGCGATGCGGATCACGACGGTGTCGTCGGGGCGGATCACCACCCAGGCATTGACCTCAGGCGAGCCGTCGGCAGCGCGGACCACGGTCGGTCCGCCGAAGGGAAGGTCGAGGCCAAGGGAGAGGCCGGCGCCGGCGGCAACCGTACCGATCACGAAGGCGCGACGATTGAGTTTGGGCATGACGTGCTTGTTCATGGCATCCCCCTCAGGCGTTCGCAGCGGCGTGGATCGCCTCGCGGACCTGCTGGAAGGTTCCGCAACGGCAGATATTGGTAATGGCCTCATCGATATCCTGGTCGGTCGGCTTCGGCTTCTCGTTGAGAAGCGCGGCGACGGCCATGATCATGCCACTCTGACAGTAGCCGCATTGCGGGACGTCGTTGGCTACCCAGGCCTGCTGCACCTTGTGAAGTGCCGCGTTGTTGCCGGCAAGGCCTTCGATGGTGGTGATCTGCTTGCCGGCAGCCTCGCCGACCGAGATGCTGCAGGAGCGCATCGCGACCCCATCGATATGAACGGTGCAGGCGCCGCATAGCGCGATGCCGCACCCATATTTCGTGCCGGTCAGCCCGACGTTCTCCCGGATTGCCCAAAGTAGTGGCGTGTCGTCTTCGACGTCCACACTGATTGTTTTTCCATTGATCGTGAGGTTTGCCATCGCTTATCCCCTGTTAGCTCAATCCACCGAGTGAGCTTCGGGCGCGATGTTTGGCCTGCAACCTGGAATAGTTCAAATCAAGAAAAAGCGTATCCGCTAAGCGGAACAAAATTGATCCGCCGGTGTTGCGTGGGTTCGGCCGGATTCGGATTGCGGTGGGCGGACGCCCAATTGGTGTGCAGTTGGGCTAATCCGCGTTCTCAAGGCGCTCGCTGAGGGCTTTGACGATCCGTCTGGCCGCGGCAAGATCTCCGGCGTCCACGCCCTTCGCCAAGGCATTTGCCCATGGCGCCTGCAACCGGCTGGCGGCCGCGAAGGCGTCTTGTCCACGTCTGGTCAGCGCGACGAGATGGGCGCGACGATGATGCGGGTTGGGACGCAGCTCGACGAGGTCATCCTCTCGCATTTCGTTGACGAGGCGCTGAACACCCTGGCGGTTCAGTCCCATGCTGCGCGCCAGCCAGGCCACCGGTTGCGGGGTTGGCGCATGGGCGATGGCGCCCAGTACCTGCCAGCGCGCGCTGGTAAGCCCGAGATCCGAAACAAGGCGGTCGCCGGCCGCGAGCAGGCGCCCATTAAGCCGGAACACCGCCAGGATCAGATCGGTCAAGGCCTCTCCGCCGGGCGTATATCGTTTGGCTGCCATTGATTATTAATAACCAAAATGACAATATGTTGTCAATTAGAATATATGTTGTCAATGGAGTGAGTCATGCTTGCAGGACAGCTAGCGACGATTGTCGCCGCGGCCTTTGCCGGAGCCGCGTTCTTCATCAATTTCGCCGAGCAGCCGGCGCGTCTCGGGCTCGATGACAGAGGTCTCTTGAAGCAATGGAAACCGAGCTACGCACGCGGCTTCACGATGCAGGCGAGTTGCGCAGTCATTTCGGGCGTGCTTGGTCTGTTGGCTGCATGGCAAACCCATGACTGGCGCTGGATCGTCGGCGCGGTGCTCATTCTCGCCAACTGGCCCTATACGCTGTGGGGCATCATGCCCACCAACCATTTGCTTAATGCGATCGATGAAAATGACGCCGGTCCCAACTCACGCGCGCTGATCGTGAAGTGGGGAGGGTTGCACGCGGTCAGAACAGGCCTTGGGATCGCGGCGACGCTGGCCTATCTATGGGCGCTCAATTAGCCGCAACGACCCGACGTTGCAGCGTCACGGCAGCGCCACGGCCAACCTGATCCATGCGGCGTCCAAATGATCAGCCTGGACCTGCGCTCAATCCCAGCCGCGCATAAATCCGTCGCGCATAGGCGCCGAATTCGTCGGTGGTCTTGATCGGCAAGGCCCGCGGGAACGGCAGTTCGATCGGGAAATATTCGGCCATACGCGCCGGGCCTGCGGTGAGCACCGCGCAACTCGACGCCAGGAATACCGCTTCCTGAATGCTATGCGTCACGAAAATGATGGTCTTGCCGCTTTCGCGCCAGATCCGCAGCATTTCGAGATTCATCTGTTCGCGGGTCAGTGCGTCGAGCGCGCCGAACGGCTCGTCCATCAGGATCAGCTTCGGGTCGTGAATGAAAGCGCGCGCAATCGCCGTGCGTTGCTGCATGCCGCCGGATAGCTGCTGCGGATACTTGTCTTCGTAACCGGCGAGGCCGACCAGATTGAGCAAATCGCGGGCGCGGGCCCGCGCGGCTCTCATAGGCAAGCCGACGATTTCGGCCGGCAGCAGCACGTTATCGAGAATGGTTCGCCATTTCAGCAACAAGGCCTGCTGGAACACCATGCCGATATCGCGCCCAGGATCGAACGGCGTCTTTGCGCTGCCTATCCTGATGGTGCCGCCGTCGGCCTCGTGAAGCCCGGCCAGTATCTTCAGCACCGTGGTCTTGCCGCAGCCGGATGGGCCGACGAGCGAAACCAGTTCGCCTTCTCTGACGTCCATGGTGACGTCGGAGACCGCGAGGAATTCCGTGCCTTTCGAACGATAGACCTTGCGGACGTTGCGCAGGCTGATGAAGGGCTCGTCTGCCGTCATGCCAGCCATTTCTGCAAGTTCGCCCTCACAAAGGCGTCGTCGGACAGGTCGGCATGCTCGCGGCAGACGCGGTCGATTTCCGACATCTGGCCGGGGCTGAGACCCTCCGCGGGATCGAGGCACCAGAGTCCCTGCATCAGCCCCTGGCGCCGTAGGATTTCATGACAACCGGCGATGCAGCCGTGGAAATTGTTGGCGACATCGAAGAACGCACTGTTGCAATCGGTGACGCGCGCGTCGAGCGCCAGCAGGTCGGCCGGCACGATGTCCTTGCCGCGCGCAGCCTTGCACATTTCGAACTGCTTGATCGCACTCGCCGTCCATACCGACCAGTGGCCGAGCAGGCCGCCTTTGAAATAGGCCCGGGTGGTGACGCCCTTGTCGCGCAGGTCGAACGGCAACATGAGATCGAGCAGGATGTGATCGTCATTGCCGGTATAGAGCGCGACGCGATCGAGCGCGCCCGCGGCCGCCACCCCCCGCAACACGTCGAGCGTTCGGTAGCGATTGAACGGCGCGATCTTGATGGCGATGATGTTATCGATGGCCGCGAAGCGGCGCCAGAAATTGGCGCTGAGGATGACGCCGCCGACCGCCGGCTGCAGGTAGAAGCCGACCAGCGGAATCTCGCCCGCTACCGCTTCGCAATGCGCGATGATCTCGTCCTCGGCAGCCGACTTCATCGCCGCGAGGCTGAGCAGGCCCGCGTGATAGCCGATGCCGACAGCGGTTCGGGCTTCTGCAATGGCTTGTTGCGTCGGGCCGGCCAGGCCTGCGACCATGGCGAGCGGCCGTTTGGTCCAGCTTGCTGCCGTCTCCGCCGCCAGTTCCAGCACGGGCCGATACAGCTCGACGTCGCGGATCGCGAACTGGGTGGTGTGAACGCCGACGGCCAATCCTCCGGCGCCGGCATCGAGATAATAGCGTGTCAAGGCGCGCTGATGCCTGATATCGAGCGCGCGGTTGGCATCAAGCGCGAGCGGATGCGCCGGGAGCACCGTGCCGTCGGCGATCAACTTGCGGACGTCGGCCTTGATTTCGCTATGATGCATGACGGCTATTCCTATCCAAATTCCGGTCCGGCGACGGCGAATGGTGGTTGCGCAGGCGAGGCGGTCGGACGGCCGAAGCGCATGCGTTGAAACGACCGTTCGATATTCCAGCCCGAACGGACGAGACCGTCCAGAAAATCGTCATGGGGGTGAACGGCATCCATCAGCCATGGGCCGGTCTCGGAGCTGACGATGGCATCTACCAACGCCAGCGCTTGATCGGTGCGATCGGCCAGCAGCGGTCCAATATGTCGCGCGGTGCGTCCATCCCGAATCAGGGCCATCGCCTGGCCACAGGACACCACGCGGGAGCCCGCCCGCGCGGTGAATTCCGACAGCAATGTGCTGCGATCGAATCCCATCGCGCCGGCATCGCGCACGACCAATGCCTCGAGGTTGCCGGCCGAAAGTTGCCGTGTCGCTTTGGCTTCCTGGGGCTTTGCCAGCCGCAGCCGACGCGCATTGCAGCGTCGGCGTGAAGCCGAGGGGACCGTAGACGGAGGCACCAGCCGGCGTAGCGTCCAGCCAGGTCGTCAGGCCGCGCCGTGTCGCCACATCGAGGCACGCATCGACCAGCTTCGTCGCAATGCCGCGGCGGCGAAAGTCCGCGGCTACCAACACCATGCTGATCCAGGCATTGCCCGCCGAGTAGGGCAGCAGCGCAGCCGTCGCCACCAATCTGGCGCCGTCCCGCATGCCGAACACGACTCCTTTGCTCAAGAAGAAGCGCCAATCAGCCTCGCTCTGGTTCCAGCCCGCTTCGGTGGACAGCACAAGCCCGGCCTGCGCATCGTCAACGCCGAGTTCGACGATGTCGATGGGTTCAATAGCGGCCATCGCGCACCTCATATTTGGTGGGCTTGCCGAGGCTGGGCATCGATCGTGACACCCAGTCTGCGGTCCAGCTGATCAACTGCTCGGTGTCGACGAGCGGCAGGCCGAACAGTTTCACGGCCTGCGATGTGTTGGTCAGCCATGCCGTCGGTTCTTCCTTGCCGGTGATGACGGGAGCCCGGCCAAATCGCTGGCCGAATTTCGCGGCGAGATCGCGCACGGCCAGGATTTCATGGCCGCTGACATTGATCGGCGAGGTCGGCGTGTCGCAATGCGCGAGGCAGCGCAGCGCCTGTGAAGAAGCGTCGCCCTGCCAGATGAAATTGACATGGCCGAGGCTGACGTCAATCGGTTTGCCTTGCAAGACTTTGCTGGCGATGTCGTGCAGAACGCCATAGCGCATGTCGATCGCGTAGTTCAGCCGGAACAACCGTCCAGGCGTCGCGTACTTCCTCGAGAAATACTCGAACATGCGCTCGCGCCCGACGCAGGATTGCGCATATTCGCCAGGCGGATTGGGCGCCATCTCCTCGTCGAGCCTTTACCGTCCACCGGTACGAACGGATATACGCAGCCGGTCGAAAACGCGACGATGCGTGAGCCCGCGAAGGCCTGTGCGACCAGGGCAGGGACGTGCGAATTCATCGCCCAGGTCAGCGAGAGATCGCCCTCGGCGCCGAACTTGCGTCCGGCCATGAACACGATATTTGGAACCTTCGGCAGCGCCTTGATGGCAGCTTCGTCGAGCAGGTCGCAACTGATGGTCTCGACGCCGCGCCCCTGCAGCCAATCCTTGACGGCAGGATCGCTGAAGCGGGCGACGCCGATCACGCGGCGCTCCGGCGCAGCCGCCTTGGCAAGGCCCGCCAGCGTCGGCCCCATCTTGCCGGCAACGCCGAGGATCATGATGCCGCCATCGACCTTGCGGAGATCATCGATCAGCGCCTGGCTCGGGCGGCACAACAATTCATCGAGCGATGCAATATCGGGAATCGTCTCGGGCAGGTTGTCGCGCGTTAGCAGCATGTCTCTTCCCTGGTCCTGTTACTGCAATTCCCTGGTCCTGTTACTGCAATCGGATGTCACGGACGACGAACATCCGCTCAAGGCCAAGCACAAAGCCGTACAGCGTCACGCCCAGCAATGTCAGGAGCACGACGGCCATCACCATCGCCGGAGTATCGAGCGACGACTGTACCTGGATCATGAGATAGCCGAGCCCCCGCTCGGAGGCGATGAACTCGCCGACGATGGCACCGACCACCGCCAGAATCGCGCCGACCTTCATCCCGGAAAATACGTAAGGCAGCGCGCCCGGCAACTGGATCTTGCGGAACAGCGTCCAGCGCGAACCGCGCAGGGACTTCACGAGGTCAAGCAAATCCGGTTCCACCTCGCTCAAGCCGCGCGCGGTTGTCAGCAGGATCGGAAAGAAGCAGATGGAAAACGCGATCAGGATGTTCGGAAAGATGCCGTAGGAGAACCAGACGATGAACAGCGGGCCCAGCGCCACCTTCGGAATCATGTTCAGCGTCACGAACAGCGGCAGCAGCAAGAGGCTGACCAGCGGCGACCAGGTGAACATCACGGCCAGCATGACGCCGACCAGCGCTCCAAGGCAGAACCCACCAAGAATTTCCGCGGCCGTCACTGCGAGATTGGAAAGCCACGCATACTTGGCCGAACTGAGCGTTGCGATGGTCGCGAGCGGTGAGGGCAGGATGAACTTCGGCACTTGGAAGGCGTCGACCAGTACCTGCCAAAGCACGATCACGGCCAGATGCACGATCAGGATGATCGCGAAAGACCGTGCCGATCCGCCGTCACCGCTGAACACCATCCGCTCCCTTTGACGCGGGGCCGTTCCTGGCCGCGCGACCGCAATCTATCGCGACCTCATCCAGCAATCAACCACCTGGTTGATTAGGGTCGTAGCGAATGCATCACCAGGTCAACCACATGCTTGCGGCGGGCCTGCCTGGCGGCCCGGCTGGACAGGTCCTTGCCGAAGATCGCCGACAGGGTCGGCGTATTCGAAAAGTAGAAGTAGCTGAGCCCGGCAATCGAGATATAGAGGTGCACCGGGTTGATACCTTTACGGAAAATGCCCGACTTTACGCCTTGGCCGAGAATGGCCGAAACCAGGCTGACCAGCGGCGAATGCATCGCTTCCAGTTTTCGCGAGCCGCGGACATGCCGGGCGCCGCCGCGGTTCTCGTCGTTCAGCAGCACGATGAAGTCGGGGTGCGCGGCGAGATGATCGAAGGAACTTTCGATCAGCTTCTTGATCGCCCGCTCGGGCGGCAATCCCTCGAGATTGAGCTTGCGCTCCTGGGCGCGGATCTCCTCATAGACCCATTCGAGCACCGCCAGATACAGCGCATCCTTGTCGCCGAAATAGTGATACACGAGTTGCTTGTTGACGCCTGCGCGTGCGGCGATCTCGTCGACCCGGGCCCCCGCGAGACCGCTGCTCGCGAACTCGCGCCGCGCCGCCGTCAGCAGCTTGTTGCGGGTCGCGGCCGGATCGCGCCGCTGCGGCCTGGTATTGTCAGATCGTTTTTTGGGCATTTCCAACCAAATAGTTGACAAGTCGTCTCGTCCCTTGTTGCATTGGTAGCGTCACGGACGGGCGGCGACAAGATCGGTTGCAAACAAGGAGGGTTGCCATGAAGGGGTTGCGAATCGCGGGATTGGCACTTGCGCTTGCGGTGCCGGCCGTTCCCTGCGCGGCCGCCGAGCCAATTAATCTGATCCTGAACTGGACGCCGACCGCGGATCATTCGCCGTTCTATTACGCCAAGTCGCAAGGCTGGTACGCGAAAGCCGGCATCGACCTGACCATCGAGGTCGGCAAGGGATCCGGCGTCTCCTCGCTGAAGGTCGGCTCCGGCGGCTCGCCGTTCGGAATAGCCGATCTCGCGACCATGCTGGTGGCGAAGAGCAAGGGCGCCGACGTGGTGGCGTTGATGAGCATCTACGCCAATACCGGACAAACCTTCTACTGGCTGAAGAGCTACGGTGTGAACGGGCCCAAGGATTTCCCGAACCACAAGATCGGCAATCCGCCGGGCGATGCGTCGCGCGTGATGTGGCCGGCCTTTGCGAAGGCCGCCGGCATCGCACCCGACGCCGTAAGCTTCGTCAATGTCGGCCCAACCGCCAAGATCGCGGCGCTGAAGAGCCACACGGTCGACATCATCAGCGATTTCTACAATGAGCACGACCTGAAGGTGATCGAATTCGGAGCCGATCTCGGTTACGTCAACTGGAAGGATATCGGGCTGAACCCTTATGGCAATTCGCTGATCGTCAACGGCGCCTTCCTGGAGAAGAACCCGAAGCTGGTCGAGGAGTTCATCAAGATCAGCCAGAAAGCTTACGCCGCCTGCGTCGCCGACGTCGAGCCCTGTCTCAAGGCCCTGCTCGACCAGGCCTCCGGTCTCGATAAGGAAAACCAGCAACGCCAGTGGGAGCGCATCAAGTTCCTGATGACGGACGATTTCACCACCACCAAGGCGCTGGGCTGGATCGATGCCGAGCGAATGAAGAAAGACTACGAGCTGGTGCAGACCTATCTCGGCATGGAAAAGCCGTTTGACGTGAACAGCGCGTTCTCGACCAAAATGCTGGATACGTCGATCAAGATGGATGCGAGCAAGGTGAAGAAGTGACGGTTGAATAGCAAAAACTCTCCACCGTCATTGCCAGCGAAGCGAAGCAATCCCATCGGGCCGCAAAGAAAGGGTGGGTTGCTTCGTCGCTACGCTCTTCGCAATGACGGTTGGAGCATCACTGCAGCGCCATGCCCGAGGTCCTGATAACCTTCGTCAGCTTCTCGTAATCCGCCTTCATCAGCGCGGCGAGATCGGCGAGCGACATGGGCTTGCCCGGGATATTGGCGACCGCAAGCTGACGCCGCACTTCTGGATTTTGCAGCGCCTTGTTGATGCCGTCATTGATCTTCTCGACGATGGCATCGGGCGTTCCTGCCTGAACATAGATGCCGTACCAGGGCAGGTAGGTGGCTTCGGGAAATCCTGCCTCTGCGATCGTCGGCACATCAGGTAGATCGGCGACGCGTTTGTCGGTCATGACCGCCAGCGGCTTCACGCTCCCGGCCTTGATGTGCGGCAATGCCAGTTCGAGCGACACGATCTCGAAATGCATCAGGTTCGTCATCAGGTCGATCAACGCTTGCGGCTGGCCTTTATAACCGACATTGGTGAGCTTGATGCCGGCAGCCTGAAACAGTTTCTGCGCGCTCAGATCGATCGAAGAGCCGGTGCCGGGATTGCCGAAATTGAGCTCGCCGGGCTTTTTGCGCGCGATCTCGACGAATTCTGCGACGGTCCTGGCCGGTATCGATGGGTGTACAAGCGCTACGCTTTGATTCCACACCGCGAGGCCGACGCATTTGAGGTCCTTCATCGTGTCCCAGCCGGCGTCTTTGTACAGGGTCGGGTTGACCAGCGCTGCCGGGCCGGTGACGAGCCACGTGTAACCGTCGGGTTCGCTGCGCGCCACCGCAGCGGTGCCGATGTTGCTGTTGCCGCCCGGCCTTGCTTCGATGACGACCGTTTGTTTCCAGTCGCGGCCGACCTGTTCGGTCACGGTGCGTGCGACGATGTCGACGATGCCGCCGGCAGGGTAGGGCACGATGATGCGGATGGGCCGGTTCGGATAATTGCTCTGCGCCTGCGCCACGCCGCCGAACAGCATGGCGACGCCCAAGGCGAAACCCAAGACAAAACTCGAGGCAAAACTCGAGGCAAAACGCAAGGCAAAGCCCAGCACGGTTTTGAAGCCGCTCATTCTACCCTCCCCATTTTACGCATCGTTGGCGCGATGCACCTTGCCCCTCTCACGGGGGTATTCAGTCGTTGGCCACCAGCGAGCGGATGCTGCGCGCAAGGCCAAGGATGCGGGGCCCGCATTCGCGCTCGATCTGCTCGGCGTTGAAGCGAAACGAGGGAGGCCGCAATTGACGGAAAGGCAATCGCCTGACGCCGTGCGGTACAGCGGCGCGGCGACGCCAAAGATTTCCCGCCGCCATTCGCCGAGCGAAACCGCAAAGCCGCGCTCGCGGCAGAGCTCGATGTCCGGCAGCGTCCGCGCCTGCACGTAGTCGGCTTCTTCCGGACGCTCGGCCTTCACCTTGGCGACGTAGGATTCAAGCTCTGCCGTGGTGAAGAGCGACAACAGCGCGCGGCCGACGGCGGTCGGCGCCAGCGAGCTCGCGAAACCGACATCCGGCAGATGCGCCACGGCGTCGGTAGTGCGCAGCGTCTCGACATAAATGAAGTCGAGGCCGAATGGCATTGCGATGGAAACGGTACCGCCGGAATACGCTGCGAAATCGCGCATCAGCGGACGCGCCAATTGCCGGACCTTCAGCGCCGACAGCACCGGGTAGGCGGCGGCCAGAATGCCAAGCCCAAGTTCGAACCGGCCCTTGGCATCGCGCTTAAGATAGCCGAGTTGCGCCAGCGTGTAGGTCAGCCGCGACACCGTCGGTCGCGACAGCCCGGTGTGCAGCGCGAGTTCGGCATTCGACAGCGAGCCGCTGCGGTTGCGGAAAGCGGCCAGCACGTCGAGCCCATGCGCCAGCGTGGTCGCGAAGGAGGGATCGGCATGTTCCTCCGGCGACCTGGCCTTGGAGGAGGGATCGATGGTCGAGATCGCTGCCATGGCCGAAGCTTGGCCACTTTCTACATATCTGTCAATATATCGAAATGAATTTGCAAAATGTGTCGCTATACGATTAGGGTGCTCCAAACGAAGGGAGGCAGCAGTGGATTTTGATCCCTCCGGTCGATCGGAAGCGTGGCGGGAGAAGCTGCAGGCGTTCTTCGACGCCGAAGTGCTGCCGCGCCATCGGGCCTGGCTCCATCACGTCGCCTATAAAGGCGAGGCGGCGCCCTTCATCGGCGATCTGCAGCAAAAGGCGCGCGCGGCGGGCCTGTGGAATCTTGGCCTCCCCGAACTTGCCGACAACGAACCCGGTACGCGCCTTTCCAACCTTGAATATGCGCCGCTGGCCGAGATCATGGGCCGGCTGTTCTGGGCGCCGGAAGTCTTCAACTGCCAGGCCCCCGACGTGCCCAACATGATCGCGCTGCAGAACTGCGCGACGCCGGAGCAGAAGGCGCGCTGGCTGCAGCCGCTATTGGAAGCCAGAACCCGCTCGGCGTTCGGCATGACCGAACCGGACGTGGCCTCTTCAGATGCGACCAATATCGCCACGCGCATGGTCCGGGACGGCGACGACTACGTCATCAACGGACGAAAGTGGTTCATCACCGGCGCGGCGCATCCGCAATGCAGCTTCCTGATCGTGATGGGGGTGACGAACTCCGATGCGGACCGGACCGGCCGCCATTCCTGCGTCATCGTGCCGATGCAGACGCCGGGCGTTCGCCTGCTGCGGCGGCTGCGCTGGATGGGCTGCGAAGATCATGTCGCCCCGATCGGTGAGCTTGCCTTTGAGAATGTCCGGGTGCCCCGAGCGAACCTGCTCGGCGCGGAGGGCGAAGGTTTCAAGGTCGCGCAGGTCAGGCTCGGGCCGGCCCGCATCCACCATTGCATGCGCTCGATTGGGCTGTGCGAACTCCTGATCGAATTGATGATGGTGCGCTCGTCGGAGCGCTCCGCCTTCGGACGGGCGGTGATGCAATATGACACCGTCCAGCGCTGGATCGCAGAATCCCGCGTCGAATTGGAGCAGGCGCGTCTGCTAGCCTATCGCTGTGCGTGGCGGCTGGATCAGGCCGGCCACCACGGCGCCTGGCGAGACGTATCGCTAATCAAGGTTGCGGTGCCTGCGATGCTGCAACGGATCGCCGACCGCGCCATGCAGGTGTTCGGCGCGATGGGCGGATCCGACGATACGCCGATCCATCAGGCGCTAGCCTGGGGACGCCTGCTGCGCATCGGCGATGGTCCCGATGAAGTGCATCTGCGGCAGATCTTCCGCATGGAGCCGATGCCGTCCTGGTCGATCGCAAACTCGCCGTATCTGTCCGCACATCCGTCCTGAGCGGTGGTAATGACAGTTGCGGATCATGATTTCCTGAAAGGCGCCTTCGGATGACGATGACCGACCAACCTCAGGCCTCGCGGAACGCTGCAATCGACAAGGTGCGGCTGCGCCAAAAGTACCTGGAAGAGCGCAACAAGCGGCTTCGCCCTGATGGCAACGACCAGTATCTCCGGGTCGCAGGACAGCTCGCGCACTATCTCGACGATCCCTATACGCCGGTCACGCCGCGCGCGCCGAAGACCGATCACGTCACCTTCGCCTTCATCGGTGGCGGTTTTGCCGGGCTCGCTACCGCGGCGCGGTTATCGGAAGCCGGCGTCAATGATGTCCGCATCATCGAGAAGGGCGGCGACTTTGGCGGCACCTGGTACTGGAACAGATATCCGGGCGCGCAATGCGATACCGCGTCCCTGGTCTATATGCCGTTGCTCCAAGAGACCGGCCACATGCCGTCGGAAAAATACGCGCATGCGCCGGAGATTCTCGCGCACTGCCAGCGCATCGGCAAGCAGTTTGGACTCTACGCAAACGCGCTGTTTCATACCGAGGTCTCGAGTCTCGATTGGGACGAGGCGAAATCGCGCTGGAACATACGCACTAACCGCGGCGATGCCTTTACCGCGCAGTTCGTCGGCATGGGGACCGGGCCGCTGCATGTGCCGAAGCTTCCCGGAATTGCAGGTATCGAGTCCTTCAAGGGGCACTCGTTCCACACCAGCCGCTGGGACTACGATTACACCGGCGGCGATCCCCGTGGCGCGCTGATGGACAAACTGGCGGACAAGCGCGTCGGGATCATCGGCACCGGCGCCACTGCCGTGCAGTGCGTGCCGCATCTCGCACGCGCCTGCAAGGAGCTCTACGTCTTCCAGCGCACCCCGTCGTCCGTCGACATCAGAGCCAACGCGCCGATCGATCCCGCATGGTTTTCGCAGATTGCAACGCCCGGCTGGCAACAGCGCTGGCTCGAGAATTTTACCGCGAACCAGGCCGGCGGCTCGGCGGAAGAAGATCTGGTGCAGGACGGCTGGACCGATCTGTCGCGGCGGATTCGCGCCAGGATACTGGATCTGCCGCGCGAGCAACGGACTCCGCCAAATATGCTCGCGGCCTTCGAGGACTCCGACTTCGAAAAGATGGAGGAAATCCGCGCACGCGTCGATACGATCGTCGGGGATCGCGAGACGGCCGCAAAGCTGAAGGCCTGGTATCGACAGCTCTGCAAGCGGCCGTGCTTCCATGACGCGTACCTGCAGGCCTTCAACGCGCCGGGCACGCATCTGGTCGATACCGATGGCAAAGGTGTCGAGCGGATCACCGAGAATGGGGTCGTCGTCGCGTGCAGGGAATACCAGCTCGACTGCATCATCTATGCGTCGGGCTTTGAAGTCGGCACCGAGTACAAGCGGCGCGCCGGTTTCGATCTGACGGGACGGGGCGGGATCAAGCTGTCGGACCATTGGGCTTCCGGCATGCGTACCAAGCACGGCATCCACGTCCATAATTTCCCGAACGCGTTCTTCGTGCAGCCGACGCAGGGCGCCAACCTCATCTCCAATGTGCCGCATAATCTGACCGAGGCCGCCCGGACAATCGTGCTGATGGTCCGGCACGCGCAGTCAAACGGCTTCAAGGAGATCGAAGTCACCAGGGAAGCCGAGGATCGCTGGGTCGAACTGCTGCTGACCGGTGCGGGCCGGATGATCGGCTCGCCGGATTGCACGCCCGGTTACTACAACAATGAAGGACGCGAGCCGGGTCCGGCGGCCAAGCTCAATGTCGGCCATCCCGCGGGCCCACTGGCCTATTTCAAATATATCGACGCATGGCGCAACAGCGGCCTGTTCGAAGGACTGCAGTTTCGCTGACTTTGTTCGATTTTCCACCTTCTGTTTTCCGTTGCGCAAGGGAGTAAACAACAATGAGCCAGCCAGCCACGATTGAAACGCCCAGGAATCTCCGAAGGATGCCTCTGCGCCTGTCATCGCGCAGCATGCGGCAACGCTGAAGGCGCTGCCGTTCTCCGACGTCAGAGATTTCGACGATGCCGCGCGCGGCTTTCTCGGCACGGTGGAGAACGCGAAGATCACCTCGCCGCAGGGCAGGGTGGTCTGGAGCCTGGAGCCCTATGGCTTCCTGTCCGCCGAAGATGCGCCGCCGACAGTCGATCCCAGCCTGTGGCGGCAGTCGCGGCTCAACATGCATCACGGCCTGTTCGAGGTAGTGCCCGGCGTCTATCAGGTGCGCGGGCTCGACATCGCCAACATGACGCTGATCGAGGGCGACAGCGGTGTGATCGTGGTCGATACGCTGACCTCGATCGAGGGCGCACGGACCGCGATGGAGCTTTACTTTCAGCACCGGGGCAAACGGCCGGTCGCCGCCGTCGTCTTCACCCACACCCACACCGACCATTGGGGCGGCGCGCGCGGCGTGCTCGACGACGAAACGCTTGTCGGCGGCAAGGTGCCGATCATCGCGCCCAATCTGTTCATGGAGCACGCTGTCTCGGAGAATATCATCGCGGGACCTGCGATGCTGCGCCGCGCGATGTATCAGTTCGGCCCGCTCCTCGCCAAAGGCGTGCGCGGGCACGTCGATTGCGGGCTCGGCAAGACAATGGCGGCTGGCGCAGTCGCGCTGCTGCGCCCGACCGACCTGATTATCGCAACCGGCGACAAGCGCGTGATCGACGGGGTCGAATTCGAATTCCAGATGGCGCCGAACAGCGAAGCCCCGGCGGAGATGCATTTCTTCATTCCGCGCTACAAGCTTCTGAACCTCGCGGAAAACTGCACGCATAATTTTCACAATCTGCTGCCGTTCCGCGGCGCCGACGTGCGCGATGCGCTGGCCTGGTCGAAATATCTCGGCGAAGCCCTGCAGATGTGGGGTGGCAAGGCGGATGCGATGTGCGGCCAGCACCATTGGCCGGTATGGGGGCATGAGCGGATCGACACCATGATCCGCCAGCAGCGCGATCTCTACAAATTCGCGCATGACCAGACCATCCGCCTGATGAACCATGGGCTCACGGCGACCGAAATCGCGGAAGCCATCCGCTTGCCGGCGAGCCTTGAGGGCGCGTGGCACGGGCGCGCCTATTACGGTCATATCCGGCACAATGTGAAGGCGATCTATCAGAAATATCTCGGCTGGTACGACGCCAACCCCGTCAACCTCGATCCGCTGCCGCCGGTCGAGTCCGGCAAGAAATATGTCGAGTACATGGGCGGTGCGGACGCGATCCTGCGCGTGCGGCAAAGGATTTTGCCAAGGGCGAATTCCGCTTCGTGGCGCAGGCCGTCAGCCATCTGGTGTTTGCCGATCCCGACAACCAGGCCGCCCGCGCGATGCTCGCGGATACGTTCGAGCAGCTCGGCTACGCCTCGGAGAGTTCGACCTGGCGCAACGCCTATCTGTTCGGTGCGCAGGAATTGCGGCAGGGAATGCCAAAAGTGCCGCCGCGCTCGGCGATGCCGCGCGAGACGCTGGCTGCGCTGCGCACCGAGCAACTATGGGACGTGCTTGGCGTGCGCCTCAATGGCCCCAAGGCCGAAGGCAAGCGCATCGTGCTGAACTGGAATTTCACCGACACCGGTGAAAGCTTCGTTCTCAACCTGGAGAATTCCGCGCTGACCTATACGGCTGGCGCGCAGGCTGCCGATGCCGATGCCGGCTTCACGCTGGCGCGCGGCGTGCTGGACGAAGTGATCGCCAAGCTGACGACGTTCCCGGACGCGGTTGGCGCCGGCAAGATCAGGGTGTCGGGCAATCCGATGCGGCTCGGTGAACTGATGATGCTGATGGACGAATTCCCGCGGATGTTCGAGATCGTCGAGCCGAAACGGACGATGGTCTCTTGACGTCATTGCGAGCCAACGGGTCGCGCGAACGCGCGCCCGATGACAGGCTCCGCGAAGCAATCTATCTCTCCCATCGCGGCGAAATAGATTGCTTCGTCGCTTCGCTCCTCGCAATGACGGTGAAGCTGCGGCAACGCTACCCGCGCTGCTGACGAGTTTGATGCGCGGTTCTGCCGCCTCCATCAGGCTGCGATACACGGCAAGATAATCCAGCGCCATGCGGCGTGCCGTGAAGCGGGTCTCGAACTGCTTGCGGATGGCGGCCCGGTCCAGCGTGGCAAGGCGATCGACTACGGCAATGGCGCTGGTTTCATCTTCCACCACGAAACCGGTGAGGCCGGGATCGATGATCTCGGCGACCGAGCCGCGGTTGTATGCCAGTACCGGCGTGCCGCACGCCATGGCTTCGATCATGACGAGGCCGAACGGCTCCGGCCAGTCGATCGGAACCAGCAAGCCAATCGCGCCGCTGAGGAATTCGACTTCTCGCGGTCTGAGATCTCGCCGATAAACCTCGACCAGCGGATTGGTCTTGATGAGCGGAGAAATCAGCTCGTCGTAATATTCCTGGTCGGCGCGATCGACCTTTGCCGCGATCTTGAGCGGAATGCCGCATCGGGTGGCGATCCGGATGGCGCGATCGATGCCCTTTTTCCGGCGCGATCCGTCCGAGCACGGCGAGATATGACGGCTGCACCTGTTGTGGCGTCAGCAAATTCTCGGGCAGCCCGTGGTGAATGGTGCGTGCCCAGTTGGCCTTCGGCACCGGCCGCCGCTGCGCGTTGGAAATCGACACCACCGGAACCTTGGAGAAGGTGCTGAATACGGGCTGGTGCTCCGGCAGATCAAGCCTGCCATGCAGCGTGGTCACGAACGGCGTCGGCTGCCGGTAGAACAGCGAGAATGGATAGTAATCGAGATGAAAGTGAAGAAAATCGAATTCTTCGTCGTCGCATTTCTGCCGCACGCGCTCCAGCATCACGATGTGCAGTGCGTTGGGGTCCCTGACCGAGCCGTCGAGGCGCAACGCCTTCGGCCAGGTGGCGTCGAGTTTGGCCGAGGTGCGGGAGTCGCCGCTGGCAAACAGGGTGACGTCGTGTCCCAACGAAACCAGTTCTTCGGTCAGCCAGTGCACGACCCGTTCGGTGCCGCCGTACAGTTTGGGGGAACAGCCTCCGTCAGCGGGGCAACCTGCGCGATGCGCATCTTTTCGTCTCCTGTCTGGAAGTGGATCAACCTCAGCCCACGGTCGGCACCGGCGTGCCAATGCGGGAACGTTCCCGCATCTTCGAAGTTCCTTTGATCAGTACATCTTGCTTCCTCCACACGGCCGTCTTGCTGATGCCATCTGACACAACGAAGTTTACAGCCGTCCTGATGCTGCAGAATTGTTGCGGGGTGATGGCCACTCTGGCCGGAAACCCGAAGCGGCATTCTTCACGTAATCGTGCGCGATGCGCATTGAGGATTCTCGTTCACGCTCAACAGGTTTGCAGACGTCATGGACAATCTTTCTGGATATGCGCGCCGTCCGTTCCCGTTTGTGCTGCGCTATCTGCGCCAGCGTCGCGCCGCCCATGCCGTCATTCTGGCGGCCGTCGTTGGCGCCGTTGCCTGCTCTGTGGGCACGCAATACGGGTGAAGAATCTTGTCGACAGGCTGTCGGCCGGTCCGTCGCACGCAGGCAGCGTATGGCTGGCATTCGGTTTTTCATGTCGCTGATCGCGGCGGATAATCTGTTGTGGCGGGTTGCAAGCTGGATAGCGAGCTTCACCTTCGTGGGCGTCACCGGCGATCTTCGCCGCGACATGTTCCGCCACCTGACCGGTCACGCGCCCAGTTACTTCTCCGACCGCCTGCCGGGTATGCTGACCAGCCGCATCACCGCGACCTCCAACGCGGTCTTCACCGTCGAAAACATGTTCGTCTGGAATGTGTTGCCCCGTGTATTGCGACCGTTTCGGCCATTATCCTGATCGGAACCGTCAGCGTGACGATGTCGGCGGGGCTGATCGTGATTGCAGGATTGATGGTGGCGGCGATGTTCCGCCTGGCCGCCGCAGGCAGGCCCTACACGACGACTTCGCCGACAAGGCTGCCGCGGTCGACGGAGAAATGGTCGACGTGATCAACAACATGCCGCTGGTGCGGGCGTTCTGCGGCCTGAGCTACGAGCATGATCGCTTCGACGCGACCGTGGAACGGGAACTCGACGCCCGCGGACGTAGCCTCCGCTATCTCGAAAAGGTCCGCCTTACCCACGCCGTCGTGACAGTCGTGCTGACCATTGCACTGTTGGCCTGGGTCATTTCGTTGTGGCAGCAGGGCGCGGCAACCACCGGCGACGTCGTGCTGGTCTGTACCCTCGGGCTTTCGATCCTGAGTGCAACGCGCGACCTTGCAGTGGCGCTGGTCGACGTCACCCAGCATGTGGCCCGCATGACGGAAGCGATCGCGACGCTGCTGCTGCCGCACGAACTGAAGGACCATCCAGCGGCCGAACCGCTGATCCGGAACGGGGCTGCGGTTGCCTTCAACAATGTCGCGTTCCGCTATCCCGGCGGTGTTCAGGTGTTCGAGAAGTTCAACCTGCGCATCTCAGGCCGGGCAACGGATGGGCCTGGTCGGCCAATCCGGCGGCGGAAAATCCAGTCTTTTCATGCTGCTGCAGCGGTTCTACGACATCCAGAGCGGCAGCATCACGATCGACGGCCAGGACATTGGTGGGTGACGCAGCAAAGTCTGCGTGAGGCGATTTCGGTGGTGCCGCAGGATATTTCGCTGTTCCACCGCTCGATCATGGAAAACATCCGCTACGGGCGGCCGAACGCCAGCGATGACGAAGTGCTGCGCGCGGCGATTGCGGCGCGCTGCGATTTCATCGAAAATCTCCCGGAAGGCATGGCGACCATCGTCGGCGATCGTGGTATCAAGGTGTCCGGCGGACAGCGGCAGCGGATCGCGATCGCGCGCGCCTTCCTGAAAGATGCGCCGATCCTGTTGCTGGATGAAGCGACCGCGGCGCTTGACGGCGCGTCCGAAGAGGCGATCCGCGAGGCGCTATCCCGGCTGATGCGTGGACGCACCGTGATTGCGATCGCTCACCGGCTCGCGACGTTGCGCAATTTTGACCGCGTGGTGGTGCTGCAAGGCGGCCGGATCATCGAAGACGGACCGCCGGATATTCTCGTGCAGGAAGGGGCCCCTACCGCGAGCTGGTCGCGCGCGAAATGGGTCGTCTCGCCACCCATGCGGCCTGATCTGCGGCAGTAGTTTCTGCGTCCCGGTGCGTCCATCGTAACGCGAGAAAATCGCTCGAGGTCTGAATGACAGCCGAAGTCACCCACCTGATCGCTATTGCCGCCGCCGAACAGGTCTCGGAGTCGCCGTTCTATATCCCGATGACGGGGCCGGCGACGCGGTTACGCCGCTCGCTCAAGCACGACGACACCTTTATCGTGCTCGACAGCCATGGCGATATCGGCGCGTTCGCCGGCGGGCCCGACGGCCTGTTCAACGGCGACACGCGCTATCTCGCCCGGCTGGAAATGGTGCTCGACGACGTCCAGCCGCTGCTGCTCGGCTCCAATCTGCGCGACGACAATTCGGCGCTGACAGTCGACCTCACCACTTCCGACGTACCGCAATGGCAGGCTGGTGCTGCCGAAGGACACGCTGCACATCGTGCGCTCGATATTTCTGTGGCGGGGCACCGCCTACCAGCGGATAGCTCTGCAAAACCACGGCGACCGGCCGGCGAGTTTCGACCTTACGCTGCTGTTCGACAACGATTTCGCCGATCTGTTCGAGGTCCGCGGCGAGCGCCGTCCCCGCCGCGGGATCGGCTCCAGCCGTTTGCTCGGTCCGGCCGACGTGGTGTTGGAATATAACGGGCTCGACGGGGTGGCCCGCATTACCGCCCTGCATTTCGATCCGCGGCCGACCCGCCTTGCCGTCAATTCGGCGACCTATCATTTCGACCTGCAACCAAGGAGGTTACAGCCCTCTTCGTCGCGGTATCGTGCAACAAGCCGATCATGCAGAAGCCGGTGCCGTTCTTTTCGGGGCCTTCTGGCGCACCGCCGCGAGATGCGCCGATCGACGACCGGTGCGGCCAGTATCGAGACGTCGAACAATATCTTCAACGAGGTGCTGTGCCAGGCAATGGCCGACCTCAACATGCTGATGACGGAAACACCGCAGGGCAGATACCCCTATGCGGGCATTCCCTGGTATTCGACCACGTTCGGCCGCGACGGACTGATCACCGCGATGCAGATGCTGTGGGTCGATCCGCGCATTGCCCAGGGCGTGCTGCGGCGGCTTGCTTTCTTCAGGCCAAGGCGGTCGATCCGCTCGCCGATGCCGAGCCCGGCAAGATCCTGCACGAGATGCGCGGCGGCGAGATGGCGGCGCTGCGCGAAGTGCCGTTCGCGCAATATTACGGCAGCGTCGATTCGACGCCGCTGTTCGTGCTGCTGGCCGGCCTTTATGTCGAACGCACCGGCGATGAGGCGACGCTGGCCGAGTTGTGGCCGGCGATCGAGGCGGCGCTGCAATGGATCGACGGGCCGGGCGATCCTGGACAAGGATGGCTTTGTCGAATACCGGCGCGCCACGGAGCAGGGGCTTGCCAATCAGGGCTGGAAGGATTCGTTCGACGCCATCTTTCATGCCGATGGACAACTCGCGGAAGGCTACATCGCGCTGGCGGAAGTCCAGGGATATGTGTTCGCCGGCAAGCAGCTGGCGGCGCGTTGCGCCCGGCGTCTCGGAATGACTGATCGGGCGGCAAATCTCGAGTCAGCCGCGCTGCGCCGCGGAGCGCTTCGAGGAGGCGTTCTGGTGCGAGGAGCTCGGCACCTACGCGCTGGCGCTCGACGGCGCCAAGCGGCCGTGCAAGGTGCGAACATCGAATGCGGGGCAACTTCTGTTCACCGGCATTGTCCAAACCGACCGGGCTCGGCGGGTCGTGGCTGACCTGATGAGTCCGAGATTCTTTCAGGATGGGGCATTCGCACTGTTGCGCTCGGCGAGGTTCGCTACAATCCGATGTCTTATCACGATGGATCGGTCTGGCCGCATGATAACGCGCTGATCGCGCTCGGCATGGCGCGCTACGGCCTGAAGCACTCGGTGGCGCATCTGTTCAAGGGCCTGTTCGACGCCGCCAGCTATATGGACCTGCGGCGGCTACCGGAATTGTTCTGCGGATTCCGGCGCGAAAGACGTCGTGGGCCGGTGCTTTATCCTGTCGCCTGCGCCGCAGGCTTGGGCGAGTGCGACGGCCTTTACCTTGCTGGAGGCGGCGCTAGGTCTCGAGTTCGATGCTGCGCGCGGCGAGATCCGGCTTCGCGACCCGCGCGTGCCCGAGTTCCTCAACGAGGTGGTGTTGCGCGATCTGCGTCTCGGGCCCTCCAGCGTCGACCTGCGGGTTCGCCGTCACGGTGAGGAAGTATCGCTTGAGGTGCTGCGAACGCGCGGCCAAATTCAGGTGTCGATCGTACTGACGCATTAGGGGCCATTCGTCCGCGGCTCGAGCGTCTTGGAAGTTCAGGAGGTGATCATGCGAGCCGGCCCTTTCATTGCCATTCTGATGGTCGGACTAGCCACGAGCTCCGCTGTTTCGGCGGCGGAGGACCCAGCAACAACCCAGGGCAAGCGCCCCGCTCCACAGGATGCCACAAAGGAGCCGGCACCTCCGCCTTCGGTCACCGTGATTGGCGCCAGGGACGCCCTTGGCATACTCGGTCGCGAAGTCCGCAGCCCGGCCAACGAAAACATGGGGCGGATCGTCGATGTGATTGTCGATCGCGAAGGTGCGGTGCGCGCCGCGGTCATCGATTTCGGCGGCTTTCTCGGCGTCGGCAGCCGAAAGATCGTGGTTGACTGGAACGCGCTGCATTTTGGGAGTGTTGCCAACAAGCGTGACAGCATCACACTCGAGCTGACCAAGGAGCAGGTGACGGCGGCGCCGGAATACAAACAGGATGCGCCGGTCATCGTTCTTGGCGCGGCCGGCCGTTTGCAGCCGTGGGATTTCAGTCATTAAAGCCTGAGCCGGAAAAAGTGGGTACCGGTATTCCGAGAAAATCATGCCTCAACTAGATAGAGCGGAATGACCGTTCGAGGAAAGGTCGTCCTGCTCTAGAGGAGAAATAGTCTGGTCGCGCGTCCATCCCAATCGATCGATCGGATTGACGGCGATCGCGGAGGGCGATCGGCCGGCGGCAAGCTTGCGCCGCTGCCGCCGCCACCCGATCGTCAGCCGAAGCCATCGCGCGAAAGCCAGCGCGGCCTCGATTGGTTCATCTTCTTCTCGCCGATGTGCAGACTGGATTCGGTCCGTTCATAGCGGTCTATCTGACCACGCAGAAATGGACGCAGGTCGAGATCGGCTTCGTGCTTTCGATCGGCGGGATCATCGGCCTGCTCGGGCAGATGACGGGCGGGGCCATCGTCGATGCCGCGCGTTCCGAGCGGCTGGTGGCGGGTCTGGCCGTCGCTACCATCGGCTGCTGCGCGCTGGCCTATGCGCTGTGGCCGATTTTTCCCGTGGTGACGGCGGCTGCGACGCTGCATGCACTTGCGAGCTGCGTTCTGGGTCCGGCCATTGCGGCGATCAGCCTCGGCCTGGTCGGGCCGCTCGCCATCGGAGAACGGCTCGGGCGCAATGCCCGTTTCGCATCGCTTGGCAACGGTTCGGCGGCAGCTTTGATGGGCGCGTGCGGTTACTTCCTATCGAGCCAATCGGTGTTTTTTGTCACCGCACTTCTCGCTATTCCCACATTGATGGCGCTTGCGCGGATCCGCGGGCAGGAGATCGACGTGGAGCAATCCCACGGCGCCGTGGTGCGCGAAGTTCCCGATACCGAGGCCACCAGCGTGTTCCATCTTCTGCGCCAGCGCCCGCTGTTGATCTTCGCCGGCGGCGTGTTGCTGTTTCAGCTCGCGAATGCGGCCATGCTGCCGCTGATGGCAGGTGTCGTCACCATGCGGTCGAGCCAATGGGCGCCGGTGCTGATTGCAGCCTGCATTATCGTGCCGCAGGCCATCGTCGCATTGACCTCGCCGTCGGTGGGACGCAAGGCGCAGACATGGGGAAGGCGGCCGCTGCTGTTGCTGGCGTTCGGCGCGCTCGCGATCCGCGGCCTGCTGTTTGCGGTCGTGAAAGATCCCTATCTTCTGGTCGCGGTGCAGGTGTTCGACGGCATTACTGCGGCCGTGCTGAGCGTGATGGTGCCGCTGATCGTGGCCGATATCGCCTACGGAAGCGGCCATTTTAATCTGGCGCTAGGCGTCGTCGGCACTGCGACCGGCATCGGCGCGTCGCTCAGTACGGTGCTCGCCGGCTATATCAGCGACACGTTCGGCAGCAGCACAGCTTTCGTCGGGCTTGCGGCGATCGCGGCCCTCGGCCTGACGATAGTCTGGTTGTTTATGCCCGAGACGCGGCGAACTGCTTGAGGGTAAGACGCGCGGTCAGCAGCGCCGCAATCGCCAGTGACGCGCCGACGCCGGCGACGCAGGCGGTCCACCCGAAGGAATCGAACAGCTGGCCGAGCACGGCGCTGCCGGCGAGGCCGCCGAGGAAATAGCAGGCGAGGTAGGTTCCGCTGGCTACGCCGCGGTTGTCGCTGACGGCCTGCCCGACGAAGCCGGTGGCGCAGGCCTGTGCGAAGAACGTGCCGACGCCGACCAGCACCATGCCGGTCAGAACTTCCGCCAGGTGCGAAGACAGCATCAGCGGCAGGCCGAAAGCCGCTACCGCAAGCCCGCCCCAGATCGCCGGCCGCGTGCCAAACCGTGCCGCCGCCTTGCCGGCAAACAGCGTCGTGACCACGGAAGGCGCAAAGACGAAATAGACAAAGCCGAGATCCATTCGCCCGAGCGACAACGGTTCACGGACCAGCACAAAGTTCACGAAGGTAAAGGTGCCGATGAAGGCGAACAGGATGCAGAAACCGATGGCGAAGGCCGAGCGGAGCCCCGGGTTGCGCCAATGGCCAGCGGTCGCCGCAAGGGGCGATTGCGCCGCTGATATCGCATGCATCGGCTTGACGCGCGGAATCGTGAAATAGACCAGCACCGCGCCGGCAAGGTTGAGCAGCGCAAAGAAATAGAAATTCGAGGCCAGCCCCAAGGTATCGACCACCGCGGCAGATACCAGCCGCCCGATCAGATTGCTGGCGACATTGCCGGTGATATAGGCCGCGAACGCGCCGCCCGCGTCCATTGAACTGCATTGCTCGCCGAGATAGGCCAGCGTCAGCGCAAACGCCGACGCCATGCAGAGGCCCTGCGCGACGCGAAGGATCGTGAAGGCAGTCAGATCCGGTGCGCTCGCCAGCAACGCGGTGGGGATCGCGAGCAGGATCAGACTGAGGAGAATGCCGAACCGGCGGTCGATATGCGGGCTCAGGAAGCCGATAAGGAGGCCCGCGACCGCCATGCCGAGCGTGCTGGCGTTGACCGCAAAACCCATCTCGGCGGGCGATACGTTGTAATGCCGGGTCAGCGAGGGAAGGATTGCCTGCGTGGCGAACAGATCGACCACGGTCAGGAAAGCCGTGAGGCCGATGACGAGCGAGCGCAGCACCACGCCGGGCGACGGACCATGCATTTCCATCGCTTCGGACATGTTGGTCATGGCGCTTCTCGTGGATGAGCGGAAAGATAGGATGTAACCCCTGGGCGTATGGGGCGACACGGGGACCCCAGGGGCGTCACATCCGGCAACGAGACCTCGATAGCGCTCGTTACAGTTCTTTACATGTGGTTGTCGTGCGGATCCCTGCGGACGTCGCCGACATACAGAATGACGGTCTCTTTGCCGAGGTTCTTCCACCAGTGCGAGGTGCCGGACACTTCGGGCCTGATCTCGCCGGCCTTGTGCACGATCGGCTCCGAGCAATTGCTCGCATACTCGACGATCTCGCCCTGCTGGACATAGATCAGCGCGGGACGATCGTCATGGCTGTGCCAGGGCACGATGCCGCCGGGCTCGATCGTCAGCTTGCGGAAGCGCAGCTCGCGATCCTTGATCTTGGCCGGCTGCTTCTCGAGGTTGATCGAGCCGAGTGTGACGTCGGTGACGCCGACCGGCTTGTAATCGACCTTCTCGCGGACGTTCGCCTGCATCTTGCCGGCCGGACATTCGCCGGCGATGGCGGACGAAGCGGTCGCGGCCGAACCTGCGATCATTCCGGCCAGTGCGAGGCCGCGCCAGATCGTGCGTGACGTGAGATTGGGTTTGGACATGTCGTGATCTCCTCTATGTGCCTTTACGTTGCCTTGGCCCGGAAATGATCTGGCCGTCTACATCAACGACAATCATCGAATTCGCGCGCTTGCGGAAATGCCGGTTGGCTCTTGACTCCATAGCGCCGCGCTATGCGTGGCTCACCCATGGCCGAGCATATGCTTGATGTCCGAAGAAAACGTCGGATAGGCGTATACATTGTCCTGGCCATTGCCGGCGGCGGTGGCAACCCTGGCTTGAAACGATCAGGCCGCGCCGTGGCGCGGCCTGATCGCTCGGTATCGGCGCCGTTCGATACGCGGCAGCTATCGAACCGATTGTGCATCGGCATTTCTAATTCGGGGCAGGCCGCCCTCTGATGGGCCAGCGCCCGATTGGCGGGCGTTTCCATCAAGCTTTGAGGAATCCCCATGACCACGCTTTCCAAGACCCTGATTGCCGCCGCCGCCTTTGCGGCCGTCGCGACCTCCGCCTTGTCGCAAGTTCCCTGGGAATTCAATCCGGGCATGGCCTACATGTATGCCGGCCCCGGGAAAATGTCGGCAATGGCGATGGCGTCGAGCCCCAAAAATCACGACGCGATGATGAAGAACGCCCGGAAAGTCCCGCACAACACCGTGTTCTTCATGGACAAGGGCCAGCTCTACTCGACCTCGGGTATGCTCGACCCCACCGGCAATTTCTATCTGCCCTGATTTCGGGGCGCTGGAGCGTCCGGGCCGCCCTTGCAGGGCGGCCCGGCCCGGAAAATAATAGCCGATATGCTGGAGCACGACATGACGACAACGCTATCGCCAGCCAATGCCGAACGTCTCATGGTGGCGTTCGAGCAGTGCAGTGGCATGGAAGGCAGCCTGCGCGATCGGCTCGAGGCCTACGCCGCGGCGGGGCGGGAGATATTTCCGGCCTATGGCGAAGCGGTCGACCCGGCTGGTCGCGCGCCTCAATGAAAAATGGCGGCGGCGAAAATGCGCCAAGGCCGGGCGAGGTGATGCCGCCGTTCGTGTTGCCGGACGAGGCCGGCCGGCTCGTCAGCCTGAAATCACTGATCGACAACGGGCCGGTCGCAGTGATGTTCTACCGTGGCCATTGGTGTCCTTATTGCCGGCTGAACGTACGGGCGGTGATCCAGGCCCAGGACCGGATCAGGGCATTGGGCGCGCAAACGGTCGCAATCATGCCGGAGACGCAAGCCTATGCCGGGAAATTCAAATCCGAAGCCGATGCGCCGTTTCCGGTGCTGACCGACCTCGATAACGGCTACGCATTGTCGCTCAATCTTGCGATCTGGCTCGGCACCGAAATCCAGCGGCTGCTTTCATACCAGGACCTGTCGAGTTTCCATGGCAATGACGGCTGGGTTCTGCCGATTCCGGCGACCTTCGTGGTCGACCGCGACGGATTGGTGAAGGCCCGCTTCGTCGATCCTGATTTCCGCAAGCGCATGGAAATCGATGACCTGATTGCCGCGTTGAAGAGCGCGAGCGAAGAACGATAACAGCGCCAGGGCTTGATCGCCTCAGGCGCTGGCTGATTTGCCGATGAATTGCTGCCAGTCGGCGCCGCGCAGCATACGCATTACGGTGGACGCCACGGCCGTCCGCTCACGTCCGGCAACACCGTAGAGGTTCACGGTTCGCCGTGCATCCAACCCCACGACGGTGGCGCGCTTGAGCGTCGTCGGTATCGAGGCAGTATCCGGCACGATGGCGACGCCGATGTCGGCTTCGAGCAATTCAATCAAATCGCGTTCCGAAGCGATTTCATGGCCGCGATCGACATCGAGCCCGTGTTCGCGAAGCGAGCTATTCACGCGCGCCGCATGCTCGCAATAATTTCGCGACAGCAATTGCTCGGCGCGAAGCTCGCCGAAATCGATCTTCTCGCGGTCCGCCAGCCGATGCTTCCGGTTGACGACGAGGTGAAAGTTTTCCGTGAACAGGGGCCAGGTATCGAGCCGGTCCCACTCTTCGCTGATTTCGGCGGCGATGCCGAGCTCGGCTTCGCCCTTCTTGAGAAATTCCGCGACTTCGCGGCTGTTGCCGCGCAGAAAGCGGAACTCCAGGCGATTAAACAGGCGCTTGATCTGGTCGAGATGCGGAATCAGCAGCGACAGGTCGACGGAATGCGTCAGCGCAATCCTGAGCGCGCCGACCTCGCCGCTCTTGAACGATGAGGCGAGTTCGCGCGCGCCGTTCGCTGCCTCGTAGCATTGCTTTAGCAGCGGATGCATGCGCTGGCCGAGTTCGGTCAATTGCGCGGCAGGACGCTCGCGGCGAAACAGGTCGCCGCCCAGCTCTGCTTCCAGTTGCTTGATGGCCCGCGTCAACGACGGTTGCGTGACGTTGCACTCGTCGGCGGCGCGCGTGAAGTTGAGCACGCGCGCAACCGCAAGGAAGTAGCGAACCTGATGCATTTCCATGGTCGTGCCCCGCTCTGTCGTGCCGGGAAGGTAACCGATCGCGCCCCGCGATAACACCATAACTGCGATAGCGTCCGCCTATGGTTTTGGAAGCCAAACGGCATTTCCGCAAATGACGTCAGTCGTGCAGGTTAAAGCGGAAATGAACAGCGTAAGGCGCTGAATCCCCGCGCGAAAGGGCGGTCATGAATATCCAGCTCAAAACCCAAAACGCCGCGCCTTCGCGGCCGCTGACAGGTAAAGTCTCGCTGGTCACGGGTTCGACCAGCGGCATCGGGCTCGGGATTGCCCGCGCGCTCGCCGAGGCCGGCTCGGCGGTGGTGCTCAATGGATTGGGTCTGGCCGCCGCCATCGCGCGGACCAGAGAGCAGATCGAAGCCGAGTTCGGCGTCAAGGTCAGCTATTCCGCAGCCGACATGACGAGCCACGATGCGATCGCCGAGATGATCGCTGCGACGATCGCCGGGCACGGCCGGCTCGACGTGCTCGTCAACAATGCCGGCATCCAGTATGTCGCGCCGCTCGAGCAGTTTCCAGTCGAGAAATGGGACGCGATCCTCTCGATCAACCTGTCGTCGGCGTTTCATACCACGCGGCTGGCGCTGCCGGCGATGCGCGGCAACAGGTTCGGGCGGATTATCAACATCGCCTCCGCCCACGGGCTGGTCGGCTCTCCCTTCAAGGCGGCCTATGTTGCGGCCAAGCATGGCATCGTCGGGTTGACCAAGGTCACCGCGCTCGAAACCGCCGAAGATGGCATCACCTGCAATGCGATCTGCCCGGGTTACGTCTATACGCCGCTGGTCGAGACGCAGATCGACGGCCAGGCCAGGGCGCACGGCATTTCCCGCGAGCAGGTCATTCGCGACGTGTTGCTGGCGCAGCAACCGAACAAGCGTTTTGCCACTGTCGAAGAGCTCGGCGCGCTGACGGTGTTTCTCGCCAGCGACGCGGCCGCTTCGATTACCGGCATCGCGCTGCCGGTCGACGGCGGTTGGACCGCACACTGAACCTAACATGGACGAGCCGCGGGAACATCAGAACGCGAGATCGGCGAAAGGAGCGTGACATGAGCAACGTGAAGGGCAGCAATTCCTCGCCGACCTTGCGGTCACTGGGAAGGTCCGACCCGGGCCAGGTCGTGCTGGTGCTGCAAGGCGGCGGCGCGCTCGGGTCCTATCAGGCCGGTGTTTACCAGGCGCTGCATGAGAGCGGTATCGAGCCGGACTGGATCATAGGCACCTCGATCGGCGCCATCAATGCCAGCCTGATCGCTGGCAACTCGCCGCAGAACCGGCTGTCGCGGCTGCGCGAGTTCTGGAAAAAGATGGAGCAGAATCCAGTCTGGAGCTTTCGCGACATCTTTCCGGGCTTCAATGAGAAACTGTCCTACTGGTCGACGGTGACCAACGGCATCCCCGGTTTCTTTCGGCCGAACCCGCTGGCCCATGCCGGCGACAGCTATCCGCTGGGTCCGACCAGGCCGGCTACTACTCGACCTTGCCGCTGGAGCGGACCTTGAGCGAGTTGGTTGACTTCAATCTGGTCAACCAATGCAGCCCGCGCCTGACGGTGGGCGCCGCGCATGTTCGCACCAGCCAGATGCGATATTTCGACAGCCGCGACGGCGAGCTTGGCGTCAAGCACATCATGGCGTCGGGCGCGCTGCCGCCGGCCTTCCCCGCGATTCGAATCGACGGGGAGCTCTATTGGGACGGCGGCATTCTGTCGAACACACCGACGGAAGCCGTGTTCGATGACAATCCGCGCAAGAACTCGCTGATCTTCGCCGTGCATCTGTGGAATCCGTCCGGCGCCGAGCCGACCACGATGGCGGAGGTGCTGAACCGGCACAAGGACGTGCAGTATTCGAGCCGGATCGCCAGCCACATCGACCGCCAGCAGCAGGCGCATCGCCTGCGCCACGTCATCAACCAGCTCGCTGCACGCCTGCCCGAGGCCGAGCGAAACAGCGAGGCGGTGAGGGAGCTGACTGGTTACGGCTGTCCGACCCGGATGCATGTCGTGCGGCTGCTCGCCCCGCAGCTCAGCCGCGAGGATCACACCAAGGATATCGATTTCAGTCCGTCCGGCATCATGCAGCGCTGGGATGCGGGTTACCGCCACACCAGGGCGGTGCTCGACAGGAAACCCTGGATCGGCGAGTTCGATCCGCTCTCCGGCGTCATTCTCCACGCGCAGATGGAAGTCATGCCGGAAGCGGCGGAGTAGTTGCGATCACGCGCTGATGGAAGGCGAGATCGTCTTCCGGTAGAGCGCGCTGTAACAGGCCGCCGAAAGATCCCAGCTGAACGATCGCGCCATCGCGCTGCGCCGCATCGCGTCGAGGCGGTCCTTGGCGCGGAAGGCTTCGAACGCACGCCTGATGCCGCCGAGGAAGGACTCCGCCGACGGTTGCGAGAACAGGAATCCGGTTTCGCCGTCCCTGATGGTCTCCGCCAGTCCCCGGTCTGGTGACCGATCGGCAGCGACCCGAACCGCTGCGCATACATCTGGCTCAGGCCGCACGGTTCGAACCGCGACGGCATCAGCGTAAAATCGCTGCCGGCAAATATTCTGCGCGCCTGTCCGTCGTTGAAGCCGATGGCGACCCCGATGGCGTCCGGCCTGCGGCGATGCGCATCGACCAGCGCCTGCTCGATCTGCGGCTCGCCGCTGCCGGTCACCACGATCTGCCCGCCGGCCTCGATGATCTCGTCGGCGGCGGACAGTACGAGATCGACGCCTTTCTGGTGAACGAGCCGGGCGACAAGGCCGAAAATCGGGCCGCGCGACAGCGCCAGGCCGAATTGCTTGCGCACGTAATCGGCATTCGCCTGCTTGCCCTCCCAATCGCCGGCGCCGAAGGTCTGCGCCAGTTGTGCGCAGGCGCGGGGGTCCCAGCTTTCGTCGATACCGTTGAGAATGCCGGTCAGTTGCGCGGCGTCCGAGCGCTGCCGGAGCAGACCTTCGAGCCCGCAGCCGAGCTCGCGCGTCGTGATCTCCTTGGCATAGGTCGTGCTGACGGTGGTCAGGGTGTGAAGCGTAGACGATGCCGCCTTTGAGAAACGACAGCTTGTCGTAAAATTCGAGCCCGTCGATGTGGAAGGACTGCTCGGGCGCCCCGATCCGGCGCAGCGAGTCCCGCGGGAATAGTCCCTGATAGGCGAGATTATGGATGGTCAGGATCGAGGGCACCTTGCGCCGTTCCAGGCGAGATAGGCGGGCGCCAATGCAGCCTGCCAGTCGTTGGCGTGAACCAGGTCCGCTGCCCAATTCTTGTCCAGCTTGCCCATGGCAAGCTCGGCCGCGGCAGACGCAAATCGCCCGAAACGGATATCGTTGTCCGGCCAGTCGCGGCCGGATTCGTCGCCATAGGGATTGCCCGGCCGCTCGTAGAGGTGCGGACAGAGCAGCACGTAAACCGGCAGGCCATCCCTGGTCGACGCCCGCCCGAGCGAGCAAGCCGGCATTTCCGCCAATGGCGCGCATTGTCCAACGATTTCAATATGGGAGAATTGGTCGACGACGTCCCGATAACCGGGCAGCATGATGCGTACGTCACTCCACGGGCGAAGCGCGCGGGGCAGGGCGGCGGAGACGGCGGCGAGACCGCCCACCCGGACGAAGTCATCGATTTCCGTGGTGACGAACAAGACCTTCAAAGAAGCGCCCTCGATCAGCCGTGATGAGGGGCGATGCAAGAAAGGGTCCAATTTGCCCGGCGATATTTCCGGCCCCCGCAAACAGTCCCCCCACGCTTGAGCCTTTCCTGCCGTGGCGGTGCCATTTAGGGTCACGCTACTTGTGAAAACGAAAGCCGAGAGGCCGAAGGAGTTTTGAGAGAGATGACCATAGCCGGTAACGATGAGAGGAATTTGACAGGCAGCTTCGCAGGCCTGCGCGTCCTCGATTTTTCGACCACGATTGCCGGGCCACACTGCACGCGGATGCTGGCCGACATGGGGGCGGAGGTCATCAAGATCGAAACCGAGGAAGGCGAGACGATGCGGACCCGTCCGCCGGTACGGAATAATTGCTCAACCGCCTTCGGCCAGCTCAACGTCGGCAAGAACAGCCTGGTTCTGGATCTGAAATCGCCCAAGGGGCTTGAGGCCGTTCGCCGCCTCGTTGCAACCGCGGACGTGCTGGTCGAGAATTTTCGCCCCGGTGTGATGCGGCGATTGAAGCTCGACCACCCTCGCTGCACGAACTCAATCCGAAACTGATCTATTGCTCGATCTCCGGATACGGCCAGACCGGGCCGTCGGCGGAACTGCCGGCCTATGCGCCGGTGATCCATGCGGCCTCGGGCTATGAGATGGCGCATCTGGCCTACCAGCCCGGACGCAGCCGGCCGGACTATTGCGGCATCTATCACGCCGACGTCCTCACCGGCGTCTATGCGTTCGGCGCGATCTCGGCCGCGCTGTATCAGCGCGCGGCAACGGAACAAGGCCAGCATATCGACGTCTCGATGCTGGAATCCATGCTGAGCCTGACGCTGAACGAACTGCAATGGTCGCAGTTCGAAGTGAAGCCGACGCAGCGGCCGATGTTCGGTCCGATCGAGACAACGGACGGCTATGTGATGGTCGCGATCGCCAGCGAGAAAACCTTCCAGAGCCTGATGAAGGTCATCGGTCATTCGGAGTGGGTGAGCGATCCGCGCTTTGCGAAATATTCCGATCGGCGCGAAAACTGGGCGAGCCTGATGGAAGGCGTCGAGGCGTGGTCCCGCGCGGTCACGACCGAGCAATGCCTCGTGGCGCTCAGTGAACACGGCGTTCCCTCGTCGGCCTACCGCACCGTTGCCGAGGCGCTGCGCGATCCGCAGATCGCCCATCGCGGCGCGATGGCCGAGGTCGAAGACGGAGGCGGCAGCTTCAAGGTTCTCAACCTGCCGTTCCGCATGTCCGGCGCGAGGGTGTCGGCGGCGAGGCGGATGTCGACGCTCGGCGAACATACGCGCACCTACCTGAAGGAAACCGGCCTGTCGGAGGATGAAATTGCATCCTTTGCAGGGAAGGCGCCGGTGGCTGCACGCGGCTGACGGAGCGCGTCGCCACGCAATCAATCCTGCGGCTTTTCATCCGCGGCTTGCAAACGCCCTTGCCCGCGACGGCGTTTCCGGACAATCTCGCCGCCAGCCATCGACGATCCGGAACACCGGACGGACGACACATCGGAGGGAACATCAATGGAAGCGGCGATCCGTTCGAGCGCGCTTGCGCGAATATTTCTTGTGGCGGGATTTGGTGTGGCGTTGTCGACAATGCCCGCCAGCGCCCAGAAGTCGGGCGGTAGCATTACCTTCGGCCTTGAGCTCGATATCCCCGGTTTCGATCCGCTCAAGGTCGGCGTGTTCGATACCTCGGCCGGATCTGCAGCAGCGGCGATTTTCGACACGCTAACGTCTTTGGACGATAAGGGCGTTGTGCAGCCGAAACTCGCGCTGTCCTGGACTCCTTCCGAGGACTTCAAGACCTGGACCTTCAAGCTGCGACCTGGCGTTAAATTCCACGACGGCACACCATTCAACGCCCAAGCGTTCAAAGAGAATTTCGATCGGCAGAAAGACCCCGCCAACAAGTGTCGCTGTGCCTTTTATATTGCCTTTGTCAACAGTGTGGAGGCGCCCGACGAATTGACGGTGGTCTACAATCTGAAGGACCCGTCGGTGAACTTGCCGGCAATTGTGAGCTTTCCAAGCGCCAACAATTCGGTGCAGTCGCCGACGGCGTGGAAAACCAAGGGCGATGATTACAACCGCAATCCCGTTGGCACCGGCCCTTATATCCTGAAGTCATGGACGGCGGGCGATCGCATGGTGCTCGAGAAAAATCCCGACTACTGGAACAAGGGCCGTCCCTATCTCGATCGCATCGTGCTGAAACCGCTGCCGGATGCACAGTCGCGCTTCGCCAGCCTGCAATCCGGCGAGGCCGACATCATCTGGGACGACGAATACAACGCCGACAGCATCATGAAGGCGCAAAAGGATCCGAAGCTGACCGTGCACACCTATGTCGGGTCAGGCGCGCAGGTCTACGCTTTCAACACCAAGGTTGCACCGTTCGACGACGTTCGCGTGCGCCAGGCGCTGGTAATGGCGCTTGACCGCAAGAAGATGTCGCAGGCCATCACCAACGGTCTCGCAAGACCTGCCAGCAACCCCTACGGCGACGGCTCCTGGGTCAAATGCAAGGACGATGGTGCGCTTCCCGAAGACCTTGAGAAGGCCAAGGCGCTGATCAAGGACTATGGCAAGCCCGTCGATTTCAAGATGCTCGTTACGGCGACGCCACGTGGGCGCACCGTTGGCCAGGTGCTGCAACAGTTCTGGAAGCGGGCCGGCGCCAACATGGAGATAGAGCAGGTCGACCAGGCCACCATCCCGCCGCGTGCCTTCATGCGTCAGTTCCAGTTGACGCCATGGCGGATCGTCGATCTCGCCGATCCCGATGTGCAGATGTATGCGAACTTCCGTACCGGCAGCCCGGTGGCGCTCGCCAACTATTCCAATCCCGAACTCGACAAGCTGCTCGAGCAGGCGCGCACCACGGCTGATACGAACAAGCGCATCGAGGACTATTGCGCGATCAGCCGTATCATCAACAAGGAAGCGATCTGGTTCTGGACTTTCCAGAACACCTATTACGCGCTGTCGAGCGCGAAGCTTAAGGGCTTGCCAAAAATGTACAGCGGGGTGGTCGACGTATCCAACACCTGGCTGGAATGATCTTCCATGCTGCTCTTCGTGGCGCGTAGGCTTCTGTATCTGATACCGGTCCTGATCGCCGTATCGCTGTTGACGTTCTTCATCGCGTCGTTGCTGCCGGGTGATCTCGCCTATACGATCCTCGGCGACCAGGCGACGCCGGAGAACGTGGCCGCGCTCCGCAAGGACATGGGACTCGATCAGCCGGTCTGGATCCGTTACTTCGGCTGGCTCGGCAACATCCTGCAGGGCGATTTCGGCCGGTCGTTCCGCACCGGGCAAACCGTACTGCAGGCAGTCACCGAGCGTTTGCCTGTCTCGTTCGAACTGATGATCCTGGCCGAGATCATGGGCCTCGTCATCGGCGTTCCCCTGGCGATCGTGTGCGCCGCCCGCAGCGGCAGCGCGTTCGACCGCTTCATGACCGGCAGCGCGTTCGCCATGCTTTCCGTGCCGGCGTTCCTATCGGCGATCCTGCTGATCTATCTGTTTGCAGTGGAGCTGCGCTGGTTGCCGGCGACGGGCTATGTGCCTTTCGCCGAAGACCCGGCCGCAAATCTGCGCTTCATGCTGCTGCCGGCGCTGACGCTGGCGCTCGCCGAATGGCCCGGCATCATGCGCGTGCTTCGCTCCGACATGATTGCAACCTTGCAGGAGGACTATATCGCGCTGGCGAAAGCCAAGGGCCTCAAGGCGTCGCGCATCCTGTTCGTGCACGCGCTGAAACCCTCTTCGCTGACGCTGGTCACGATCACCGGCATCAATATCGGACGATTGATCGGCGGTGCCGTCATCGTGGAGACGATCTTCGCACTTCCGGGCATCGGCCGGCTGCTGGTCGGCGCGATCTATACCCGCGACCTCATCATCCTGCAGGGCGTGGTGCTGCTGGTCGCCGCCGGCTTCGTCATCATGAACTTCATTGTCGACCTGCTTTACGCCGTCCTCGATCCCAGGATCCGTCATGGCCACGCTTGAGCTCACGATCGACGAAGGCGTCGCGGCGGAACCGGCAAAGCGCGGACGCCGGCTGGGACTGCTGTTCTGGACGGCGATCGGCTGGATGACGTTCATGATCGCGGTCGCAATCTTCGCCCCCGTGCTGCCGCTGCCGAGCCCGACCGACATGGATATGCTGGAACGGCGCGCGCCGTTCTCCGCGGCGCACTGGCTCGGAACTGACGGTCTTGGGCGCGACGAACTGTCCCGACTGATCTACGGGGCGCGGATCTCGCTTGCGGTCGGGCTTTGCGCACCGGTGATTGGGCTGACCATCGGCGGTGCGCTCGGCATGCTCGCGGGCTATTTTCGCGGGCGGTTCGAGTCGGCGGTAGTCGGCAGCATGGATGTGCTGCTGGCCTTCCCGCCTTTGATTCTGGCGATGGCTGTGACCGCCTATCTCGGGCAGTCGATTCTCAATCTCACCCTCATTCTCGGCTTCCTTGGCGTTCCCGCCTTCATGCGGGTCGCCCGGGCGGCAACGCTGACGCTGGCGCGGCGTGAGTTCGTCATCGCCGCGCAGGCGCTGGGCGCGACGCATGCGCGCATCCTGCTGCGCGAACTGCTGCCCAATGTCGCGCTGCCGCTGCTGGCCTTCTTCCTGCTCGCGGTAGCCGTCACCATCGTCGTCGAGGGCGCGCTGTCCTTCCTCGGGCTTGGCGTGCCGCCGCCGATATCGAGCTGGGGCAGCATGATCGGGGAGGGGCGTGAAAGCCTCGAGGTAGCGCCGCGGCTGGCCTTCCTTCCTGCGGCGGCGATGTTCCTCACCGTGCTTTCCTTCAATCTGGTCGGCGATACGCTGCGGGCGCTCACCGATCCACGTCAGGGCGCGCTGTGAACGAGAGTACGCTGCTTTCCGTCGAGGATGTCTCCGTCGATCTGCCGACGCCGCGCGGCAATCTGCGTGCAGTGGATCGTGTCGATCTCACCGTCGGCGCCGGGCGGACGCTCGGCATCGTCGGCGAATCCGGCTGCGGCAAGACCATGCTGTCGCGCGCGATCCTGCAATTGCTGCCAAAGAAGGCTAAGCTCTCCGGCCGCGTGATGTTCGACGGACAGGATTTGCTGCAACCTCACCGGAAAAGCTGCGCCGGTTGCGCGGGCGCTCGCTGGCTGTCGTGTTCCAGGACCCGATGACCTCGCTCAATCCGGTGCTGACGATCGGCACCCAGTTGATTGAGACGCTGCGGGAGCATCTTGGGTTTGACGACGCCACTGCCAAGAAGCGCAGCGTCGAATTGCTCGCCGCTGTCGGCATTCCCGCCCCGGAGCAAAGGCTGGCGCAATACCCGCATCAGCTCTCCGGCGGGATGCGGCAGCGGGTGGCAATTGCGATCGCGCTGTCATGCGAACCGAAACTCCTGATCGCGGATGAGCCGACCACCGCGCTCGACGTGACGATCCAGGCGCAGATTCTCGATCTGCTGGCGCGGGAGCAACGCCGCCGGCATATGGCGATGATCATCATCACCCACGATCTCGGCGTCGTGGCCGGCCGCACCGACGAAGTCGCGGTCATGTATGCCGGCCGCGTGGTCGAGCGCGCGCCGACGCCCGCCTTGTTCAAGAAAATGCGGATGCCTTACACCGAAGCATTGCTCGCAGCGCTGCCAAAGATTGATGCCGCGCCCCACACGCCGCTGCCGGCGATATCGGGCCGTCCGCCCGATCCGACTCGGCCGCTAAAGGGCTGCTCCTTCTCGCCGCGCTGCCGCTATGCGGTGGCCCGCTGCCACACCGAGAAGCCCGCGCTGACGGAAGCCGAATCGCGGGAGCACCAATCGCCTGCTTCCATCCGATCGAGATCCATGCGGGTGTCCGCGCATGATGCAGCAGGCCTTGCCATCCGCCTCAAGCGATCCGCTGCTCGACGTTTATGATCTTGTCGTGGAATATCCTGTCGGCGCCAAGATCGTTCACGCAGTGTCCGGCGTCAGCCTGCAGATCACCCGCGGCGAAACGCTCGGTCTGGTCGGCGAATCCGGTTGCGGTAAATCGACACCTCGGCCGGGCAGTGCTGCAGTTGCGCCGGCCGACATCGGGGCGGGTGCTGTTCGACGGTCACGATCTCACGGCGATGCAGGGCGACGCGCTGCGGCTGATGCGCCGGCGCGTGCAGCTGATCTTTCAGGATCCGATCGCGTCGCTCAACCCGCGCCGCAAGATCGGTGATATCGTCGCCGAACCGCTGGTGATCTCAGGCGTCAAGGATCCGGCCAAGCGCAAGGAACTCGTCTACGAGGTGCTCAGCGCCGTCGGCCTCGATCCTGCCTTGGTGGTCGGGCGGCTGCCGCATGAGTTCTCCGGCGGACAGTGCCAGCGCATCTGCATTGCGCGTGCGCCTCGTTCTCAATCCGGAGTTCATCGTCTGCGACGAGCCGGTCTCCGCGCTCGATGTTTCCATCCGCGCCCAGATCCTCAATCTGCTGGAGGAGATGAAGGCGCGTTTCGGACTGACGCTGTTGTTCATCGCGCACGATCTAGCCGTGGTGAAAGCCGTGAGCGATCGCGTCGCGGTGATGTATCTCGGCCGGTTGTGCGAAGTGGGTCCCTCCGAACAGCTGTTCGCCAGCCCGGCTCATCCCTATACCGCGCTGCTGATCGAGGCGATCCCGGTGCCCGATCCGGATGTCCGCCCGACCGAGACCGTGCCCGTGGGCGAGCCGCCGTCGCCGATTGCGCCGCCGTCCGGCTGCCGTTTTCGTACCCGCTGCCCGCGGGCGGATCAGCGATGCCGCGACCAGATACCGGAACTGCGCGCCGTGGCGCCCGGCCAGTTCGCGGCTTGCCATCATCCGCTGATCTGAATACCGGGAGACGGGCGCGTTTGTCTCGATTGGGTAGACGTGGCAATGTCCGCCCTCAAGAAATGCCTCTACCAAGAAACCTGTGCCAAGAAGCCTGTAAAGAGCAAGAATGATGGGAGAGAAGCGATGAAGAGTTTTCAGGTCGCCGAGTTCAATGCCCCCCTGAAAGAGGTGGATCAGGAGACGCCGCAGCCGACGGGTACGCAGGTGCTGATCAAGGTGAAGGCAGCCGGCGTCTGTCACAGCGACCTTCACATCTGGGAAGGCGGCTATGATCTCGGCCATGGCCGCAAGCCGCTGTCGCTGAAGGGATCGCGGCGTGTCGCTCCCGCGCACGATGGGTCACGAGACGGTCGGCGAGGTGGTGGCGTTCGGGCCCGACGTCACGGCCGCCGACAAGGGTGATCTCAAGGTGGGTGACGTCGCGCTGGTCTACCCTTGGCTCGGTTGCGGCAAGTGCCAGACGTGCGTTGGCGGCGACGAGAACATGTGCGTCGTCAAGCCGAATTCGCTCGGCGTTTATTGCGACGGCGGTTACGCCGATCACATGACGGTGCCAAATCCAAAATACCTACTGAACCTGAAGGGGCTCGACCCCGTGACGGCGGCGCCCTATGCGTGTTCCGGCGTCACCACCTATAGCGCGCTGAAGAAGGTCGAATTTGCCTTCAATTCGCCGATCGTCATCTTCGGCGCCGGCGGGCTCGGCCTGATGGCCCTGTCGCTGTTGAAGGCGATGGGCGGCAAGGGCGCCATCGTCGTCGACATCGACGCACGCAAGCGTGAAGCAGCCGAAGCCGCCGGCGCGCTCGCCACCGTCGACGGCAAGGCGCCGGACGCGCTCGAGCAACTCGCGAAGAGGGCCGGCGGCCCGATCCGCGCGGTGATCGATCTCGTCGGCAACGCGCAGACCACGCAGCTCGGGTTTGATTGCCTGACCAAGGGCGGCAAGCTCGTCATCGTCGGCCTGTTCGGCGGCGGCGCACCCTGGGCGCTGCCGCTGATTCCGATCAAGGCGATCACGATCCAGGGCAGCTACGTCGGAAATCTGCGTGAAACCGAGGAATTGCTCGATCTCGTCCGCAACCAGAAGATCGCGCCGATTCCGGTGACGACGATGCCGCTCGCCAAGGCCAATGAAGCGCTGACCGAGTTGCAGAAGGGCAAGCTGGTCGGCCGCGCCGTGCTGACGCCGTAGCCCCTCATGTTGCCACCGTCGTTGCGAGGAGCGTAAGCGACGAGGCAATCCATCTATCGGTTATGCCGCGATATGGATTGCTTCGCTGCGCTCGCAATGACGTTGGTAGTTATCGTTCGAATACTCCAAGGATCCCCATGTCCGCAAACAACGCTCTCCACATCGCCGTGCTCGGCGGCGATGGCATCGGTCCTGAAGTGATGGCGCCTGCGCTTGAAGTCCTGCGCAAGATCGAGGCGACGACGGAATTGAAGTTTCGCTTCACCGACGCGCAGGCAGGCGCCAACAACTATCTGGCGACCGGAAAATCCATGCCGGAGAGCACCGTGCGGCTGTGCGAGGAGGCGGACGCGATCTTGCTCGGCGCCTGCGGCCTGCCGTCGGTACGCTACCCGGACAACACCGAGATCGCTCCGCAGGTCGAACTGCGCTTCCATTTCGATCTTTACGCCGGTGTGCGGCCGGCGCGGCTGATACCGGGCGTGCCTAGCCCAATCGTCGGCGCCGATCAGCGCGGCATCGATCTCGTGTTGATCAGGGAATCCACCGAAGGCCTGTTCGCGTCGATGGGCAAGGGCGTCGTTACCGATACCGAGGCGCGCGAGACGCTCGTCATTACCCGCAAAACCTCGGAGCGGCTGTTCGAGTTCTCGTTCCGCCTCGCCGAACGCCGCAAGGCACGCGGCCGGGCGAACGGAGGGTTGACCTGCGTTGACAAGGCGAACGTGTTTCGGGCGTTTGCGTTCTTCCGCGAGATTTTCGATGAGGCCGCCACGCGCCATCCTGACGTCAGGACCGAACGGCTCTATGTCGATGCCTGCTCGCTCATGCTGGTGAAGCGCCCCTGGGACTTCGACGTCATGGTGACGGAGAACATGTTCGGCGATATTCTCTCCGACCTCGCCGCCGGCCTGATCGGCGGCCTGGGCATGGCGCCGTCGGCCGATATCGGCGACCGCCACGCCGTATTCCAGCCCTGTCACGGCACCGCGCCCGACATCAAGGGGCAGGGCAAGGCCAATCCCACCGCGATGATCCTGTCGGCGGCGATGATGCTGGACTGGCTGGCAGACAAGCACGGCCTCGAAAGCGCAGCCGAAGCCGGCGAACGTATCGAGCGCGCTGTCGACAAGGTTTATGCTGATGGTATCAAGCCGATGGAATTCGGCGGCAGCAACGGCACGGCGGATATTACCAAAGCGGTGCTGGCTGCTCTCTAACCGTCATTCCGGGACGGCTGCGAAGCAGACGGACCCAGAATCCAGTGGTTGGGATGGTTTGCGAGATTCTCCGATGTGCAATTGCATATCGTAGTTCGATGCTGCCCTTACTGCGTCATAGCCGGCTCTATCCCCTCATCCTGAGGAGCTTGCGAAGCAAGCGTCTCGAAGGACGAGGCCCAACCGTGGCCTCATGGTTGGAGACGGCGCTTGCGCGCCTCCTCACCATGAGGGATTAGTGACGCAGTGGCACTGCGCATCGCCCCGGAATGACCATGCCTGGCGCTACTTCCCCTTGAACTGCGGCTTGCGCTTTTCCATGAAGGCCGTGCGGCCTTCGCGGAAATCCTCCGAGTCCATGCAGGCCATGCCGATCTTCTTGATCGCATCCATGTCGCGCCGGCTTTCGTCTTTCAGCACTTCGGCGATGGTGATCTTGGCCGCTTTAATGGCCAGCGGCGCGTTGCCGGAAATGGTTCGCGCGATCTCCATGGTGGCGCCCCACAATTCCGTATCCGGCAGCACGCGATCGACGAGGCCTATCCGCAACGCTTCCGTGGCATCGATCCGCATGCCCGTGTACATGATGAGCCGCGCCCAGGACGGCCCGACCAGCGAGACCAGATGGCGCAGGCCGTCATAGCCATAGGCAATGCCGAGCCTGGCTGCGGGAATGCCGAACTGGCTGTTGTCGGAAGCGATACGGATATCCGTCACCATGGCGACCTGCATTCCGCCGCCGAGACAGAAGCCGCGTATGCAGGCGATCGTTGGCTTCGGGTAGTCAGCCAGCAGCGCGCGCTGCGCTTCGCTCCGTTTCGAATACTCTTCCGAGGCTGCCGCATTGTGGCGGGTTTTTTCGAACTGGCTGATGTCGGCGCCCGAGACAAAAGCCTTGTCGCCGGCGCCGACCAGGATCACGACGCGGACATCGGGGTCGTCACGCAATTCGACCAGCGCGTGGCCCAAGCCCCTCCCACATCTCGAGCGAAATGGCGTTGTGCTTTTCGGGATTGTTGAAGGTGATGACACCTACGCCATCGCTGACGCTCTGCAGGATTCTGCCGCCGGCGTGGGATGTTGCGGTGTTTTTGGAGACGTCGAGCATCGGCCGCGGCTTTCGATGTTGAGGGGACGCAAGGTATCGGCAGTGTGGTGCCACGTTTCGGCGCGGCGGATCGGAAAGCTGATGGCTCACGCCCGCCGCGCCGGCGCGCCCTGACATCCGGATTCTCGATGTAGAAAATGGCCGGACGTCGCCAACCAATGCGGCGACAAATTGATTTTGTCACGGCCAGAAATATTTGACTTGGCACAGCAACAAGCTACCCGCCGATTTACTCGCGATCGAATGATCGGGTTCGCGGTGCTGCATCCAGGCGCGATAGCGTCTAGTCCTCGTTGGCGGCAATCGACTCCATCAAGGATACCAACTGACGCTGAACGGTCTGGTCCTTGATCTTGCTGTAGGCGCGCAGCAGCCTCAGGCTGAACGCGCTATCCAGGAACAACAGGCTCTCGACTTCCCGCGCCTTGCCATCGCCGTCGTAGAAGAAGGTGACCGGCACATCGAGCGCGGTGGCGATTTGCTGAAGACGAGCGGCGCCGACACGGTTGACACCCTTCTCGTACTTCTGAACCTGCTGGAAGCTGACGCCGAGCTTGTCTCCAAGCTCCGCTTGCGAGATTTTCTGTTCCACACGCCGCAGACGAATCCGCTTGCCCAATTCAATGTCGGGTTTGCCGGCGCTGCGCTGTTTCATCTTCTTTGCTGCTGATCTGCTGTTCATTCGTTCTACCGTCCTTCGATCGGGAACCCTTGGCGGAAGTAGGTCAGGGATTCATCCGTATTTTGCCACGTCAAATCCGTATCGACCGTGATTTTTCTCTGGAACCACGGGAATCCTGCGAGGTTGCGGATGGGTTAGCCAAACGCAAACGCGCATTGGAAGCATCCTGATACCGGCGCCTCCAGCCCACGTTCGGCCGGTAGAGCCCAGGGCGAATTGGCGAAACCCCGCAGCACTACAATTGGCAAAATATTGGCCAAACCACAACCACCGCGAGTTCAATGGCCACAGATTTTGAAGAGCATACTGACCGTGACGCAACCTGCATACCGGGGTTTTACGGGCCGTTGGCTATGGAAGCAGTGGCTTCGCGGCGCGCGGAGTACCAAACGTAGCTTGTAGGGCGCAAAATTCTCTACCGTCATATCCGGGAAAATATAGCAAGATTCAATTCCCGTTCAATTGATGCGTGTGTTCGATATACGGAGCAACGGCCGTCGCCGTCTCACCTGGCAAGCGTCGAGCGCGCCTGACCCGCCGTCTCATCGATCGGCTCTGCTCATGCATTGACGCGGCATGCCGTGTCGTGGTCGAGATTGTTTTCCATGCCGCGACAACAGCGGCGCGCGACGCCGTTGCGATCGGATTGTCGAGCGCCCGGGCCATGCCGATCAAACGCGTCGGCCGAAGGTCAGCGATCGAATGGATCGAGACGACATCGAGGCTGAACGGAATAGCCAGTCGTGATCACGAGGCCAGTTTCGGACGCGCGACGCCGGGCCGCTCCCGGACGCCAGCCGGCCCAAGCTCTGGGCACCGCCAAAATGATTGCAATCATTTTGGCGGCGCCGGTGCGCCCTTGGCCGCCCGCGGCTTGTTCGTGCTGGGTACCCGCCTAAAATTGGCTTCCACAGCCGCGTTGTTTTGCATACGCTTTGCGCCTGCAGCCGCATTGTCGGCCAGGCCCAAAGTCCCGCTTACAAGGGATGGGCATTACAGGGGAGGAACGCCATGAAACGAAGAACCGTACTTGCGGGCCTTGGTGCGACGGCTGTTGCCGGCGCCTTCGGCATGCCATCGATCGTCAGGGCACAAGCGGCCGTCACGCTCAACGGAGCCGTGCAGTTCAACGACGATCACGCCTTCACCAAGGCGCTGACCCGGTTCGAAGAGCTGGTGAAGAAGTATTACGGCAAGCCCGTCAACTTCACGCTGCACAAGAACTCGTCGCTTGGTCTTGAGAAACAGTATTTCGAGTACATGTCGCAGGGCAAGGCGGTCGATTACGGCATTGTCTCGCCAGCCCACATGTCGACTTTCGCCAAGGCGGCGCCGTTCATCGATGCGCCCTTTGTGTTCAAGGGCATCGAGCACATGAACAAGGTCGTCGAAAAGAATATCCTGGCGCCGGTCGCCGACGAAATCGCTGTTAAGGCTGAGGTCGTTCTGATCGGCTACGCAGGCGGCGGCATCCGCAACATCTTCGCCAACAAGCCACTCAAGAACCTCGCCGATCTCAAGGGTCTCAAGGTGCGCGTGCAGGGCGCTCCGATCTGGTCGAAGACGTTCGCCGCCGTTGGCATGAGCCCGACGGTGATCGCCTACAACGAAGTCTACAACGCCATCCAGAACGGCGTGATCTCGGCCGGCGAAAACGAGGCGGCCGGCGTCGAGGCTATGAAGTTCTACGAAGTGGCGCCGCATCTCAATCTGACGCAACACGCGGTATCGATCCGGCCGATCTGCTTCTCGGTGAAGACGCTGAAGACTCTGCCGAAGGACCTTCAGGACGCAATCATGAAGGCCGGCAAGGAAGCCGGTGACTACGGCCGTCAACTGGAGTCGAGCGAGGAAGTCGTCAAGCTCGACACACTGGAGAAGGCCGGCAAGCTCAAGCGTGTTCCGTTCGAGGAGCGCGACGCGATGAAGAAGCTCGCCGACCCCGTGATAGCCACCTACGCCAAGGAAATCGGCGCTGAGGGCATCTTCGAGAAGATCAACATCGCTTAGCGCATGATCCGGAAAGGTGGACACCGGTCTTCCTCGCGACAAACGCGGGAACGCGTTTGCGCGGAGATCATGCGCAAAATAACAGACGGGTGGAGTGGGATGACCGTCATCCCACTCCAAGTCGCACACCGTTCGCCGACAGCATCCCGGGCAAGCCCCGCTTGCCCGGATCGGCGGACCGCTATCTGCACGGAGCCGCGATGACTGAAATACCTGTTTCGTTTAACCCGTCGCTGTGGCGCCGAGTGACGGCGGCCTATGCAAAACTGCTGGAAATCCTGCTCGCCGCATGTGTCGGCATTCTGGTCATTCCGGTCACGCTGCAAATCATCTCGCGCTACACGCCGTTCATTCCGTCCTACATCTGGACCGAGGAGATGGCGCGCTTCCTGTTCGTCTGGACGATCATGATCGGCGCCATGGTCGGCGTGCGGGAGGCGCAGCATTTCGAGGTCGACGTGTGGCCCGACCTGCCGCGGCGCGCTGAAGCCGCGGTGCGGATTGTGGCCCGCCTCGGCATCCTGGCGCTGGCGCTGGTGTTCCTGTGGGCCGGGTTCGAATTCACGCGATCGCCTGGAACCGAACGTCGGAACTGGCCGATCTGCCACTCTGGCTGATTCATGTCGCATGGCCCGCGGCCGGCGTGACGTGGATCGTCTTCGCGGGTGAACAGATCGTCGACGAGGCGCGGATTCTGGTTGGGGCGAACCGATGAGTGGTAGTGTTCTTTCTGCCGGAGAGGCCGCGCTGGTCCTGTTCGGCGGTTTCGTTGGCCTGCTCATCGTGCGCGTGCCGGTCGCCTTCGCGCTCGGGCTTGCCTGCGTGCCGATCCTGCTGATCGAGCCTCGGCTGTCGATCATGACGCTCGCGCAGGAGACGTTCAACGCCTACAATTCGTTCATCCTGCTGGCGGTACCGTTCTTCCTGCTGACCGCCAACCTGATGAGCATCGGCGGCATCACCGACCGGCTGGTCAAGCTGTCGCGATCGATGGTCGGGCATTGGCCGGGATCGCTGGCTCAGATCAATGTCGTGCTGTCGGTGTTCTTTGCCGGCATTTCCGGCTCCTCGACGGCAGACGCGGCGAGCCAGTCCAAGATCTTCATCGATGCCCAGACCAAGGAGGGCTACGACCTCTCGTTCTCTATCGCCATCACGGCGGTATCGGCCGTGCTGGCCGTGATCATCCCGCCCTCGATCCTGATGATTGTGTGGGGCGGGCTAATCTCGACCTCGATCGCAGCGATGTATCTGGCCGGCATCGTGCCGGGGCTTCTGATCGCCGGCGCCCAGATGGCGACCGTGCATGTCTATGCAGTGCGTCGCGGCTATCCGACCTATCCGAAGGATAGCTGGACGGACATGTGGTGGGCGATCTGGCGATCGATACCGGCGCTGATGACGCCGTTCATCATCGTCGGCGGCATTTTGCTGGGGTGGTTTACCGCGACCGAATCTGCCTGCGTCGCGGTGCTCTATTCCGCTGCGCTGTCGACGTTCTTTTACCGTGAAACGGGTGCGCGCCAACTCTACAAGGCATTGCTCGACACCGGACGTCTGGCCGGCGTCGCGCTGTTTTGCGTGGGCACGGCAAGCGCGTTCGGCTGGCTGCTGGCCTACTACAAGATCCGCAGGAGCTGCTGGCGAATGTTTCGACCTGGGGCATGGGCGCGATCGCGGCGGGCTTTTTCATCTCGTTCTGCTTTCTGGTGGTGGGCTGCTTCCTCGACGCCATTCCGGCGATCGTCATCGTCGGCACCGTGCTCGAGCCGCTGGCGAAATCGGTCGACCTTCATCCGGTGCAGTTTGCGATCATCTCGATCGTCTCGCTGGCGTTCGGGCTGGTGACGCCGCCTTACGGTCTCTGTCTGATGATCGCCTGCTCGATCGCGGGCGTGCGGCTACGCTACGCGCTAAAGGACACGGTGATCATGCTGATACCGATGATGCTGGTGCTGGCCGCACTGATCATCTGGCCCGAGGTTTCGCTGTTCCTGCCGCGCGTGATCGTGCCGGAGATGCTCAAGTAGCATAGCGTTTTCGAGCGAAAGCCTGCCCCGGACTTGATCCGGGGTGGATCCCGGTTCGCATAGCAATCAAGTTTACGCAGATTGCGTACACTTATCTGCGCAGAAAACGCGTCAAACAAAAGGCTATTCTCCCTTGTCGAGCGCGCAGCTTACCGTATAGACGACGCCGCGCGGCAGGAAGTCGACGGTCGCTTCGCCGCCGAGCTGATCGCGCGCGCTGCGCTCGACCAGCCGCGATCCGAAACCGCGCTGCACCGGCGCCGTAACGTGCGGGCCGCCGGACTCGGTCCAGATCAGCCGCAGTTTGCGCCCGTCGCTTTCTTCGAGGATCTCCCAATCCAGCGCTACGGTCCCGGTGTCGTTCGAAAGGGCGCCGTACTTCGCCGCATTGGTCGCGATCTCGTGCAGGATCATCGCCAGCACCACTGCGAGCCGCGGCGACAGCGGCACTCGCGGCCCGAACAGCCGCACTCGTTCGGGATTGTTGAGCAGATAGGGCTGGAGCACTCGCGTAACCACGTCCTGCAGTGCGGAACCCTGCCACTTCTCCTGACTCAACAGGTTGTGCGCTTCCGCCAGGGCGCCCAGCCTCCTTCGAACTTCTCGCGCTCGGTCCGGCTTGCGCTGCGAAATGTCTGCGTGGCGATCGACTGCAGGACCGCGAGCGTGTTCTTGACGCGATGGTTGAGCTCTTCGATCAGGAGACCATGCAACATCTCGGCTCGCGCGATCTGCGTCGCCATCCGCACCGCAAAGGCGAGACCGACCAGCAGGAGGATGGCTCCGATTACGCTGGTGATTGCGAGGTTGCGCCAGAGCGGTGCGACCAGCGAGCTCTCGGTTATGCCGGCCGCGACGGTCCAGCCGGTGAGGGAGGAGCGGGCGAAGCTCGTGATCAGTGGCACGCCCTCCAGCGACACCGTCGTCAGGGTGGATTCGGGGCTGCGGAACATCTCCGTATAGAGCGAAGGCGAGGCCCGCTTGCCGATCGTGTCTTGCGGGTTCGGTATGCGGGCGAAGCTTGTGCCTTCGCCGTCGAAGATCGATATCGTCCAGTCCTTGCTGGGCGCTGCTGCTCCACCATCGCCTGGAAGATCTGGATCGGCGGGCTGAAGGAGATATCGTAAGCAACCTCGCCATCCAGAATGACCGGCACTTCGACGGTTATGATCAGGCGTCTCTTGACGGACCCGAAGAACAGGTTGGAGTAGATCGGCTTCTTCTCTGCGAACACCCTCTCTACGATGGCGAGGTTATTGCGTGGTGGGAGGTTCGCCGTGTCCGGCGCGAGCGAGGAGAACACCTGTTGCCCCGTGCGGTCTGCAATCAGGATGACGCTGCCTTCGCCGTATTGTTCCAGGAAGCCTTGGGCGATGTGACGGAATCCCTCGAAATCCCGGTTGCGCAGCGCATTGGTCAGCGCCAGCACCTGCAGCGCCCCGGTCATCCGCTGCATCTCGGCATCGAGCACGAGACGAATGCTGCGCACGGTTTCGAGCACCCGTTGCGTCGCGTTCTGGCGGTCCTGCCGGTAATTGTTGAAAACGATGCCGGCCGCGAAAATGATCAGCGGCAGCGTAGTTCCCGCGACCAGAAGGACGAGACGCACTGGTAATGAAGGTTTTGACAACGAAGATCCCGATCGGCGCCCAGTTGCCGGAGCATAGGAGAAGCAGGCAAATTCCGCCAAGGATATTGGAAGGATATTGGAGAAGGCCGGTTTGGGAAGCGCCGGGTTCCACGACGGGCCGAGCGCGCCGCGGAACCCGGATGATTGCCTTCAGAGATTGCTGTCGGTGATGGCGGCATACACCATGGTACGCAGCTCGCGCCGCAGCGGATAGGCGCTCGACGGCAGCACCTGCGTCATGAAGATCATGATCAGCTCCTCCACCGGGTCGATAAAGAACGAGGTCGTCGCCGCGCCGCCCCAGTTGAATTCGCCGAGGCTGCCGGCAATCAGCGTCTGCGCGGGGTTCATGGTGACGGCAAAGCCGAGGCCGAAACCGATGCCGTTATAGGCGGCTTCAGAGAACAGCGAGCGTGACATCGCCGGCAGGTCCACCCCGCCGGGCAGATGGTTTGAGGTCATCAATTTCAGCGTCTTCGGACCCAGCAGGCGGACGCCGCCGAGTTCGCCGCCATTGAGCAGCGCCCGGCAGAAGGTGAGGTAGTCAGCAGTAGTCGAGCACAGGCCGCCGCCGCCGGAGATGAACGAAGGCGGGGTAAGGAACGAACTCTTCGCCGGGTCGTCCTGCAGCGTCAGCGTGCCCTTGCGCTCGGTGGCGTGGAACGTCATGCCGCCTTGCGGGTCGGCCGAATAACACGCCGCGAAGCGATGCGCCTTGTCCTTCGGCACGAAGAAGTCAGTGTCGTTCATGCCGAGCGGATCGAGGATCCGCTCCTTCAGGAACTGCTCGAACGGCTTGCCGCTGATCAGGCCTACGAGATAGCCGACCACGTCGGTGGCGACGGAATAATTCCAGGTCTTCGCCCGGCGAAAACTCCAGCGGATTTTCGCGAGGTCGTCGATCATGGTTTGCAGCGTGCCGGCCTTGACGACTTCGCCGATCTTGTTCTCGCGATAGGCGGCATCGACATTGAGCGCTGCTGGAAGCCATACGTAAGGCCCGACGTGTGCCGCAGCAGGTCCACGATCAGCATCGGCCGTGTCGGCGGGCGGGTCAGAAAGGCCGGATGCGTACCGGCCACGAACACGCCGAGGTTCTTCCATTCCGGAATGTACTTGTGAACGGGCTCGTCGAGCGCCACGCGGCCTTCCTCGACCAGCATCATGAAGGCTACGCTCGTGAGCGGCTTGGTCATCGAATAGATGCGGAAGATCGTGTCGTCCTTGACCGGCGCCTTGCGCTCGAGGTCGGCAAAGCCCTGCACGCTCGAATGCACGACCTTGCCGCGGCGATAGACCAGGAGCTGCGTCCCGGGGAAGCGGCCGGCTTCGACATAGCGCTGCTTCAGGTGATTTTCGAGACGATCGAGCGCCGCCTGGGACATTCCGGCTGACTCGGGCGAGGCGGGGGTAGGGGCTAACATCGGCACTGATCTCCGGCTGGCGATGCCGACTTTGATAGCCGAAAAGTGTGCCCCGTTCCAACCGGCCGTGCTTATCGGGAGCGGGGCGGTGGTATAGGCTGACGCCAACCACCGCGTATCCCGCAGGACAGAAAAAATGCCCCAATTCAACGAAACCGAACTGACCGCCGCCGTGATCCGCAGCTTCGACGATACGCCGGATCCGCGCGCCAAATTCCTGCTGCAGGAACTGGTGAAGTTCTTGCACGACTACGTCCGCAAGACCGATCTCACCTTCGAGGAATGGGAGTTTGCGATCGACTTCCTGACCCGGACCGGCCAGAAGTGCACTCCGATCCGGCAAGAGTTCATTCTGCTCTCCGACGTGCTCGGCGTGTCGATGCTGGTCGACGCCGTAAATCATCGCGAGCGCGAGGGCGCCACCGAGACCACGGTGCTCGGCCCGTTCTATGTCGGCGAGCACAAGGTAACGTCGCATGGCACCGATATCTCGGCCACGCTGCCGGGCGAGCGGATGTTCGTGCAAAGCCGCGTCACCGACCTCAAGGGCAAGCCGCTGGCGGGCGTGCCGGTGGACGTCTGGCATGCCGATGATGACGGCTTCTACGATTCCCAGAAGCCGACCTATGCGGAGCAGGGGCCGTCGTCGCGGGCGCGCTTCATCACCGATGCCGATGGAAGGTTTTTCTTCCGCACCATTTTGCCGTGCAGTTATCCCATTCCGACCGACGGCCCGGTCGGCGAGATGATCGTGCAGACCCGCCGCCATGCGATGCGGCCGGCGCATGTGCATTTTCTGGTCGACGCGCCCGGCTACCAGCCGTTGATCACGCACGTCTTCATGGAGGGGGACAAATACCTCGATTCCGACGTGGTGTTCGGCGTGAAGGATGAACTGGTCGCCAGAATCGAAAAACGCACCGATCCGACGATGCCGGACGGCAAGCCGGCAGGCGAGCCGTGGCACCTGATGACCTACGAATTCCGCATGAAGCCGGGCGAAGGAAGCGCGCCGAAACCGATGATGGCGAAGGCCACCGAAGACGTGTAGGACACGGTCTGCACGGCCTGCACAATTCTTGTGCGGCGCACAAGGATTGGGCGAATCGCAAATTTTGAATGCGGGAACCGGTTCTCCCAACTCGGCCAATATCGCGCCGCCACGCTGGTAATACATTGAAATAATAAAGTTTTTTGCGATGCAAAAGGCTTGGCACGAAGCTTGAATAGCTTGTGCCGACGCCATTGATGCCGTCCCTTGAGACCACTCATCCGAATTGTGACGCCGCCACTCCGGGGCCTCCCTGGAACGCGCCCACGTGCGCCTCGCGTGGTGACACCAAATCGGACGGCCCCATTCAAACGCAAAGGAGCGCGATACCCCATGACGAAGCCCACTATTCCGACCTCACCTGGTTTCAGCCGCCGTCAGATCCTGAAGGCGACCGGCGGAACGGCCGCCTTGCTCGCCGCCGCCAAGCTGAATTTCCCCGCCGGCGCCTTCGCGCAAGGTGCGGGTCCCGAGGTGAAGGCCGCGAAGCTTGGCTTCATCGCGCTCAGCGATGCTGGTCCCTTGTTCGTCGCCAAGGACAAGGGGCTGTTCGCCAAATACGGCATGCCCGACGTCGAAGTCACCAAGCAGGCGTCGTGGGGCACCACCCGTGACAACCTCGTGCTGGGCTCGGAAGGCAATGGCATTGACGGCGCACATATTCTGACGCCGATGCCCTATCTGATCTCGGCTGGCAAGGTGACGCAGAACAATCAGCCGACCCCGATGTACATCCTGGCGCGGCTCAATCTCGACGCGCAGTGCATCTCGGTCGCCAAGGAATATGCCGATCTCAAGGTTGGCGTCGACGCGTCGCCCCTCAAGGCCGTGTTCGAGAAGAAGAAGACTGTCGGCAAGTCGGCCAAGGTTGCGATGACCTTCCCGGGCGGCACGCACGATCTCTGGATTCGTTACTGGCTCGCCGCCGGCGGCATCGACCCCGACAAGGATGTCGAGACCATCACGGTGCCGCCGCCGCAAATGGTCGCCAACATGAAGGTCGGCACCATGGATGCCTTCTGTGTCGGCGAGCCATGGCCCGGACAATTGGTTCATCAGGGGATCGGCTATACCGCGATCAATACCGGCGAAATCTGGAGCAAGCACCCGGAAAAATCGCTGGGGATGCGCGCGGCATGGGTCGACAAGAATCCGAAAGCCGCCAAGGCGATCTTGATGGCGGTCATGGAGGCGCAGCAGTGGGCCGACAAGATGGAGAACAAGGACGAACTCGCCACCATCATGGGCAAGCGCCAGTGGATCAACTGTCCGGTTGAAGACATCGCCGATCGCGCCAAGGGCAAGTTCGACTACGGCATCCCGGGCAAGGTCGTCGAGAACTCGCCCCACATCATGAAGTACTGGCGCGACCACGCCTCCTATCCGTTCCAGAGCCACGATCTCTGGTTCATGACGGAAGACATCCGCTGGGGCAAATATGAAGCGGGCTTCGACAGCAAGGCGCTGATCGCCAAGGTCAACCGCGAGGACATGTGGCGCGAGGCGGCCAAGGAAATGGGTGTTCCTGCTGCCGAGATTCCGACGTCCAAGTCGCGCGGCAAGGAGACCTTCTTCGACGGCAAGGTCTTCGATCCCGAGAATCCGTCAGCCTATCTGAAGTCGCTGTCGATCAAGCGTGTTGAGGTCTGATCCAAACCAGGCCGCGCGCATTTGCGGGCGGCCCGCTCATTGAAACGCGGAGATACAATTTCAATGTCGATGCCTGCGATCAAAGCCGAAGCCACCGCTGTGGCCATTCCCGTTACCTCGCCGCCGGCCACGGCGGCGCCGGTGGTGACGATGACGCCGAAGCAGCCGCCGCGTTCCGAAAAATACATCAAGATGGCGAAGGAGACCGCGATACGCGTCGTTCCGCCGCTGGTCGTGCTCGCCCTCCTGATGTTGTTCTGGGAACTGGTCTGCCGCCGCACCGGCTCGACCCTGCCGCCGCCGTCCCGCGTCTTCACGGATACCAAGGAGCTGATCTTCGATCCGTTCTTCGACAACGGCGGCATCGACAAGGGCCTTTTCTGGCACCTGTCCGCTAGCTTGCAGCGCGTGGCGTTGGGCTATTCGATCGCCGCCATCGCCGGCATCGCGCTCGGCACGCTGGTCGGGCAGTCGGTGTGGGCGATGCGCGGGCTCGATCCGCTGTTCCAGGTGCTTCGCACCATCCCGCCGCTGGCGTGGCTGCCGCTGTCGCTGGCTGCGTTCCGCGACGGCCAGCCCTCGGCGATCTTCGTCATCTTCATCACCTCGGTGTGGCCGATCATCATCAACACCGCGGTCGGCATCCGCAACATCCCGCAGGACTATCGCAACGTCGCAGCCGTGGTGCAGCTCAATCCGCTGGAGTTCTTTTCCAAGATCATGATCCCGGCGGCGGCGCCTTCACATTTCACGGGCCTTCGCATCGGCATCGGCCTGTCGTGGCTTGCGATCGTCGCGGCGGAAATGCTGATCGGCGGCGTCGGCATCGGCTTCTTCATCTGGGACGCCTGGAATTCCTCGCACATCAGCGAAATCATCCTGGCCCTGTTCTATGTCGGCATCATCGGCTTCGTGCTCGACCGCCTGATTGCGGGACTGGCGAAGATCGTTACCCGCGGCACCGCGCTGAACTGAAGGAACACGTCATGCAGGCCTATCTGAAGCTCGACCACATCGACAAGACCTTCACCCGCGGCAACGCCACGACCGAGGTGCTGAAGGAAATCAACCTGACGATCGACAAGGGCGAATACGTCTCGATCATCGGCCATTCCGGCTGCGGCAAGTCCACGCTGCTCAACATCGTCGCCGGCCTCACCAACACCACCAATGGCTGCGTGCTGCTGGAGAACCGCGAGGTCAATTCGCCGGGGCCGGATCGCGCGGTAGTGTTCCAGAACCACAGCCTGCTGCCGTGGCTGACGGTCTATGAAAATGTGCGGCTCGGCGTCGACAAGGTGTTCTCGTCGAGCAAGACACGAGCCGAGCGCGACGCCTGGACCATGCACAATCTCAACCTGGTGCAGATGGCCCACGCCAAGGACAAGCGGCCGTCGGAAATTTCCGGTGGCATGAAGCAGCGCGTCGGCATTGCCCGGGCGCTCGCGATGGAGCCGAAGGTGCTTTTGCTCGACGAGCCCTTTGGCGCGCTCGACGCGCTGACCCGCGCGCATCTGCAGGACTCGGTGATGGCGCTGCACCAGAAGCTCGGCAACACCATCCTGATGATCACGCACGACGTCGACGAGGCCGTACTGCTGTCGGACCGCATCGTGATGATGACCAACGGGCCAAGCGCGAGGATCGGCGAAGTACTGGAGGTGCCGCTGGCGCGTCCGCGCAAGCGGCTCGAGCTCGCGACCAACCCCGGTTACCTCAAGTGCCGGCAGCGCGTGCTCGAATTCCTCTACGAGCGGCATCGCTTCGTCGAGGCGGCGTAGGCGCTTCGCTTATGGAGTTTTGGCGGTGAACTATTGTTCCCGCCGCGCGACCAACTGGATTGCCCTTAACACGCGAGGAGAGTTTCGGTGAATCCAACACAAATCAATCTGGTTCAGGAGAGTTTCGCCAAAGTTGCGCCGATTTCGGAGCAGGCCGCGGTTATTTTCTACGATCGCCTGTTTGAAGTCGCGCCAACGGTGAAGGCGATGTTTCCTGCCGACATGAAAGAGCAGCGCAAGAAGCTGATGACTACGCTGGCCGTGGTGGTGAACGGGTTGAGCAATCTTGAATCGGTGTTGCCGGCCGCCAGCGCATTGGCGAAACGCCACGTCGGCTATGGCGCCAGGCCGGAGCACTATCCCGTCGTCGGTGGCGCGCTGTTGTGGACTTTGGAAAAAGGGCTCGGCGAAGCCTGGACAGCAGATGTCGCCGACGCCTGGACCGCGGCCTATGGCACGCTGTCCGGCTACATGATCTCGGAAGCATACGGCAGCGCACAAGCTGCCGAGTGAGGATACGTTGAGGATACGTCATGAGTGAACCGTTGGTGATCGTTGGCAATGGCATGGCCGCTGCCCGTCTGGTCGACGAATTGGCCAAGGTGGCATTGGGCCGCTACGCCATCGCCGTGATCGGGGACGAGCCGCGGCTCGCCTATAACCGCGTGCTGTTGTCGTCGGTGCTGGCGGGCGAGACCGCCTCGCATGATATCGAGCTTCGGCCCGCCACATGGTGGCGCGACCGCGGCGTGACCTTGAAGTATGGCTGTATCGCCACCGAGATTGATGTCGGCCGCCGCGAACTCAAGATAGCGAACGAGGAGAGCGTTCCGTTCTCAAAACTGGTGCTGACCACGGGATCGTCGCCGCTGCGGCTGAACGTGCCCGGCGCCGACCTCGCCGGCGTGCATACGTTCCGCGACAGCCGCGACGTCGATCTGTTGCTGACGCTGGCTGCACAGAAGAAGCGCGTGGTGGTGGTCGGCGGCGGATTGCTGGGCCTCGAAGCGGCCTATGGGCTCGCCAAGGCCGGCGCGCCGGTGACGCTGGTGCATTTGATGGGCCGCCTGATGGAACGTCAGCTCGACGCGCCCGCGGCTGAATTGTTGAAATCGCTCGTCGAGCGCAAGGGCATCGAGATCCTGCTCAATGCCAACACTGCGCGCATCCATGGCGAAACGCGGGTCGAGGGCGTCGAACTGGTGGATGGACGCCGGATCGAGGCCGACGCTGTGATTTTTGCCGCCGGTATCCGGCCGAATATCGCGCTGGCAAAGGAAGCCGGCATTGCCGTCAACCGCGGCATCGTGGTCGACGACCACCTGCAAACCGGCGCTTCGGATGTGTTTGCAATCGGCGAATGCGCCGAACACCGCGGCGTTTGCTACGGCCTGGTTGAGCCCGCCTATGAGCAGGCGCGGGTGCTGGCGCGGCACCTCGCGGGCCGTGACGCCGCCTACGCCGGCAGCATCGTTGCGACCAACCTGAAAGTCTCCGGCGTCAGTGTGTTCTCGGCCGGCGATTTCATGGGCGGCGACGGCAGCGAAAATATCGTGCTCTCTGACATCAATCACGGCACCTACAAGAAACTCGTGATCGCGGACGGGCGATTGACCGGCGCGGTGCTGATCGGCGATGTCGGCGACGCGCTCTGGTATCTCGAATTGATCCGCACGCGCCAGCCCACCGCCAGAATTCGCGCCGACATGATGTTTGGCCGCTCGCTTGCGATCCGTTCGGAAGCTGCATGATCCGGTTGCTCTCATGACTGCCATCGATCCCAATCTGCGTACAACGCGCACCACCTGTGCCTATTGCGGCGTCGGCTGCGGCGTACTGGCGACGCCGGACGGCCGGGGCGGTGCGGCGATATCGGGTGATCCCGAGCATCCCGCCAATTTCGGCCGGCTGTGCTCGAAGGGCTCGGCGCTCGGCGAGACGCTCGGCCTGACCAACCGGCTGCTCTATCCGATGATCCGCTGCGGCAAGGGGGCCCTGGAGCGGGTGGCCTGGAGCGACGCGCTCGACCATGTCGCGCACAGGTTCCAGCACATCATCGCGCGCGACGGCCCGGGTGCTGTCGCGTTCTATCTCTCCGGCCAGTTGCTGACCGAGGATTACTATGTCGCCAACAAGCTGATGAAGGGATTCATCGGCAGCGCCAATGTCGACACCAATTCGCGGCTGTGCATGGCCTCGTCCGTCGCGGGCCACCGCCGCGCGTTCGGCGCCGACACGGTGCCCGGATGTTACGAAGATCTCGACGAGGCCGACCTGCTGGTTCTCGTCGGCTCCAACGCCGCCTGGTGCCATCCGGTGCTGTACCAGCGCATGCTCGCCAACAAGCAGCAGCGCGGCGCGCGCATCGTCGTGATCGATCCACGCCGGACCGATACCGTTGGCGATGACGATTTGTTCCTGGGATTGAAGCCGGGCACCGACACCGCGTTGTTCAGCGGCTTGCTCGTTCACCTCGCGGACAATGGCGCGCTCGATCGCGATTACATCGAACGCCACACCGCAGGTTTCGACGACGCGATCGCCCGCGCGCGCGGCATGGCCGGCAGCGTCGGCGCGACCGCGCTGGCGACCGGCCTTTCCGAGCAGGACATTGCTGCGTTCTTCCAGATGTTTGCCAATACGCCACGCGTGGTGACGCTGTATTCGCAGGGCGTCAACCAGTCGGCGCAGGGCACCGACAAGGTCAACGCCATCGTCAATTGCCACCTCGCGACGGGCCGGATCGGCAAAAATGGCGCATCGCCGTTCTCGCTGACCGGGCAGCCCAACGCGATGGGTGGCCGCGAGGTCGGCGGGCTCGCCAACCAGCTCGCCGCCCATATGGGATTTACGCCGCCGGACATCGACCGCGTGCGCCGGTTCTGGAAAGCGCCGCGCATCGCCACCCACGAGGGGCTGAAGGCGGTGCAGATGTTCGAGGGCATCGCGCGCGGCGAGATCAAGGCGCTGTGGGTGATGGGCACCAATCCGGCGGTGTCGCTGCCGAACGCTGACGGCGTTCGCGAGGCGCTGAAGAAACTCGAACTGTTCGTCGTGTCCGAGAACGTGGTTTCCAACGATACGGTGGACGCCGGCGCGCATGTGCTGCTGCCGGCGCAGGCCTGGGGCGAGAAATCCGGCACCGTGACCAACTCGGAACGGCGCATCTCGCGGCAGCGCGCGTTCCTGTCCTCACCGGGCGAGGCGCGGCCCGACTGGTGGATCCTCGGCGAGGTGGCCAAGCGGCTCGGCCATGGCGCGGGCTTCAATTTCAGCTCGGCGGCGGATATTTTTCGCGAGCACGCCGCGCTCTCGGCCTTCGAGAACGAGGGCGCGCGCGATTTCGACATCGGCGCGCTCACATCGCTGTCGGATGATGACTTTGATGGAATGACGCCGGTGCAATGGCCGGTCCGGCAGGGGACCGATCCGCAATCGCGCTTCTTCGCCGAAGGCGGGTTCTTCGCCGGCGATTTCAAGGCGCGCTTCATCGCGCCTGAAATTCCGGCGTTGCGGACCGAGACCACGGCCGCGCGGCCGTTGCGGCTGAACACCGGCCGCATCCGCGATCAGTGGCACACCATGACTCGCACGGGCGAAAGCCCGCGGCTCGGCCAGCATCTGCCGGAGCCGTTCGTCGAGGTTCATCCCGACGATGCCGTGAAATGATGGCGTCGCCGATGGCGATTTTGCGCGGGTCACGACCGACTATGGGCAATGCACGCTCAGAGTCGTCGTCAGCGAACGCCAGCAGCGCGGTATGCTGTTCGCGCCGATCCACTGGAGCGAGGCCAACGCGACCGGCGCGCGCGTAGGCTCGCTGGTGGCGCCGATTACCGATCCATTCTCAGGCCAGCCCGAGAACAAGGCGACACCGGCCTCGATCACGCCTTACGAGTACGTGTTCCGGGGCTTTGCGTTGTCGCGCAAGCCGCTCGAACTGCCCGCGCATGCGTGGGTAGCTCGCGTTGCCGTCAATGGCGGCTACGGCTACCTGTTCGCGGACAATGCCGATCTCGCGGGCTGGGAATCCTGGCTGAAAGCCTTCGCGCGCGAAGACCTCGCCGAGTACAGGGATTTCGGCGGCGGGGTCTATCGGGCTGCGTCGTTTGACGGTGACCGCATCGACACCTGCCTGTTCATCGGCCCCGCGCGGGACGCCGGCGACTGGAATGTCGTCAAGGACCTGTTCGCCGCTGATGCACTCGGCAACGATCAGCGCCGCATGCTGCTGTCGGGCAAATCTGTCGACGGCCTCGCCAATGCCGGGCCGATCGTCTGCGCCTGCTTCGGCGTCGGCCGCAACACGATCTGCGACACCATTGTCGCGGGCGCGCGTTCCGCCGTCGACATCGGCGCGAAGCTGAAGGCCGGCACCAATTGCGGCTCCTGCATTCCGGAATTGAAGCGGCTGATCGCGCAGACGGGGGCGAACGATCCAGAGCAGCGGAAGCTGGCGGCGATGAATTGATGTGGAGCCTCGTCACGCCCGGGCAGAACCGCGAAGCATCCGGCGGCGCGATGCGCCGATCCGGTGGCGAGTGATGACAACTCGTCGTGTGTTCCCAGAGGACATCGAGATCGAGTTCGTCTAAGGTCCGTGCTCGCGACTTTGGACGAACGAGGCGATTTTGCGACAACAGAAATTCGGCACTAACGGTGCCAACGTATCCATCATCGGGCAGGGCACCTGGTATCTCGATCGCGGCGACCGCAAGGCGGCCGTCGCTGCATTGCGTCGTGGCATCGATCTCGGCATGACGCATATCGATACCGCCGAGATGTATGGCGATGCGGAACTCGTGATCGCGGACGCGATCGAAGGACAGCGCGACAAGGTTTTCCTGGTCTCCAAGGTATTGCCGAGCAACGCCCGCGGCGCGGCACCATCATGGCCTGCGAGCGGTCGCTGAAACGGCTAAGAACCGATCATCTCGATTGCTATCTCCTGCACTGGCGCGGCTCCTATCCATTCGAGGGGACGGTCGCGGCGTTCGACGAGCTGGTCACTGCGGGAAAAATCCGTTCCTGGGGCGTCAGCAATTTCGATGCTGATGATCTCGGTGAGCTGCTGGCGGTTGCGGGCAAGGGCAAGATCGCCTGCAACCAGGTGCTCTATCATTTGCAGGAGCGTGCGATCGAACACACGGTCATCCCGTGGTGCGAGCGGAACGGCACAGCCGTGGTCGCCTATTCGCCGTTCGGCCACAATGATTTTCCGTCATCGCACAGCAAGGCGGGCGAAGTGCTGCAGACGATAGCTGACGCGCACAAGGCAAGCGCGCGTCAGGTCGCGCTGGCGTTTCTCACGCGCGTGCCATCGGTATTCGCGATTCCGAAAGCTTCAAGCGCGGAACACGCGGCCGACAATGCCGGCGGTGGAAAGTTGTCGCTCAGCAGCAACGAGATCGCTGCATTGGACAAGGCGTTTCCGCGCGGGCCGAAACCGCGCAGCCTGCCGATGCTCTGACGGAACGCCGTCCTTAACAAAGTGTTGCAATCGCGCCCTCAGTGCATATCCGCATCCTGTTTTCGGACCTAGTCGTAGCGGCCCGATTGGTGTTTTTTAGAATCTCGCCCGATCTCGATCATTAGTGCCTTTCGAGATTGCCGTGACACCGCCCCCCGCCGCAGCCGCCAGGCTGGACAGCGCTCCATTACCTTTGCCCGAGAAGAAGTCCGCCGTCCGCAAGGCGCCCGCGCGCGCCGATCGCCCGTTCAAGGGCATCGCGCTGGTGCTAGCCTCGACGATCTTCCTCGGCGCGTCCGACGTGACGGCAAAATATCTCTCGGCCACATTGCCTTCGATCGAGATCGCCTGGATCAGGTTCCTGGTGTTCGCGCTGATCATGACACCGGCGATGATGCCGGGTTCCCCGCTGTTTGCGCTGCAGACGAACAGGCTCGGCCTGCATCTCTTGCGTGGTGCGGCGCTGCTGGGCTCGTCGCTGTTCTTTATCTCCGGCCTGCGGTTCCTCCCCATCGCGGAAGCCTCCGCCACCGGCTTCGTCGCGCCGCTGTTCGTCACTGCGCTGTCGATTATTTTCCTCAGCGAGAAGGTCGGCCTGCGCCGCTGGATCGCGACCGCAATCGGCCTGATCGGTGTGCTGATCATCCTGCGCCCGGGTACCGGCGCGTTTCATCCCGCCGCGTTCTTCCCGCTGGTCTCGGCGCTGGCGTGGGCCTGCACGCTGATCATGACGCGGATGATGAGCGGCACCGAGCGCGCGATCACCACCATGACCTATTCGTCGCTGGCGGGCCTTGTCATTCTCTCCGCGCTGGTGCCGTTCGTCTGGGTGACGCCGACCTGGCACGACATCATGTTCGGCATCTTCATCGGCGTCGCCTCGACGGCGGGGCAGTGGATCGTAGTGCTGGCGTTCCGTTATGCCGATGCTTCCGTGCTCGCGCCGTTTTCCTACACGCAGTTGCTGTGGGTCAGCTTCCTCGGCTTCCTGGTCTTCGGCGAAGTCCCTGACGCCTATACTGTGACCGGCGCCGCCTTCATCGTCGCCAGCGGGCTTTACACCGCTCACCGCGAGCGGGTGCGTCGATCGCAACTTTTGGCTGTATCGGGCGAGCCGTCGCCGAACGCCTGATCTTCGTGATCTGACGAAAGCGCGTTGTGCGCTATGCGTGGTGAGCCTCCGTGGTAGGGTGAGGAAAATCACCTGGAGGAGCTTTCGTGCGCGCTGCAATTTTCCGGAACGGCGAGATCGTCGTCGACGAGATGCCCGAACCCAAACCGGGCGCGGGCATGGTGCTGGTCAGGTCGCTGGCCTGCGGCATCTGCGGTTCTGATCTTCACGCGCGCAAGCATGCCCACCGCATGGTCAAACTCGCAAAACACTTCCCCGGCCGCAAGCCGATGGATCTTTCCCGCGACGTCGTGTTCGGCCACGAATTCTGCTGCGAGGTGATCGACTACGGTCCGGGCACGGCGCGCAAGCTCAAGCCCGGCACCAAAGTATGTTCGCTGCCGGCATTGCTGACCGCCGAAGGCCCGCAGGGCATCGGCTATTCCAACGACAATGTCGGCGCCTATGCCGAGCGCATGCTGCTTAGCGAGGCGTTGCTGCTGGAAGTCCCCAACGGGTTGGCGGCCGAACACGCCGCGTTGACCGAGCCGCTCGCCGTTGGCGTTCACGCCGTCGCCAAAGCCGACATCAGGGGAGGCGAGGTGCCGCTGGTGATCGGCTGCGGGCCGGTGGGGCTCGCCGTTATCGCTGCGCTGAAGATCAAGGGGATGCACCCGATCGTTGCCGCGGATTATTCCCCGGCGCGCCGCGCGCTCGCCGAGAAGCTCGGCGCCGATATCGTCATCGACCCCGCGCGCACGCAGCCCTATGCGACCTGGGCCGAGCACGCCCAGATGTCGGCGGAGGAAAAAGCCGCGCGGCCGCCGTTGCAGGCGCTGTTGCCGGCGCTGAAGCCCGCGCTGATCTTCGAATGCGTCGGCGTCCCCGGACTGATCCAGCAGGTGTTCGAGGGCGCGCCGCGCGATGCCCGCATCGTCGTGGTCGGCGTCTGCATGGAGACTGACCGCCTTGAGCCGATGCTCGGCATCCTGAAGGAGCTCAACGTTCAATACGTGCTGGGCTACACGCCCGACGAATTCGCCTGGTCGTTGCGCCTGATCGCGGAAGGGCAGGTCGATGCGGCGTCGATGGTGACCGCCAGCGTCGGCATCGACGGTGTCGCCAAGGCGTTTGCCGATCTCGCCAATCCGGGGGCGCACACCAAGATCATCGTCCAGCCGTGGCGATGATCATCGTCGGTGCAGCGTAGGGTGGGCAAAGGCGCGTGAGCGCCGTCCCCACCATCCATCCGCATTCTCGTTTTAATGGTGGGCACGCTTCATCCTCACTGCGGCGCGCGGTGCCTCGGATATTCAAGCTGCATGGCGACGAAATCTGCTGTGCCCGTTCCGTAGCGAGCGGCAATGCCGCCAAGGGCGTTGTCCAACGCTTGCGCAGGTTTCGCACTCTCGATCGCTGGCAGCAACCGGGCCGCGGGCCAGTTCGCTGCGACCTGGTCGGGTAAAATGCTAATCCCGTTTCTGGTCTGTTGTGCATCGGCGGTGCTGGCGAACGTCAGCGCGCGTGAGCGATAGGTCCGCGACCACGCGTCGGCGATCAGCGCAAGCGACACTTCGTCGACGCCGGGCTTGAGCTCGATGCCAAGCTGCTCGCGGTTCCAGAACGCGGCCGTATTGCCGATCGCCGTCAATGCGAACGGGCGCGTGAACTTGAACTCGTCGCTTTCGTGCCGCGCATCCCAGTTGGCGAGGCCGATATCGCGGGCGATGGCCTGGGCCTTGTCGCGGCCGGCGATGGCCTCGATCAGCGTGAGCGACATCGGCATCGACGCCGTGATTCCGGTCGTCGTTGCAACGCCATTATCAACCACCAGCCGTCTGTCCTCGACGTAGCGGATCGCGGGATGCTTCTCGCGCAGCTCCTTGACGGAATACCAATGGGTAGTGGCCCGCTTGCCGTCCAGCAGCCCGGCATCGCCGACGACCTTGGCTCCGGCGCAAACGCCGATGACGATCGCGCCCTTGGCCGACTGGCCCCTGATCCATTGCAGCGCCGCCGGATCGTCGTCCCGGCTCATCGCGGGAACGATGACATAGTCCGCGCCATCGGGATGCCGCGCATCGAACTCCGCAACGGTTGCCTGCGGTTCGACCTTGAGCGCCGGAAACAGCGTCATCGGCCCCGGCTTCGTTGCGAGCGTCATCACGTCGGCAACATCGGCGCGCCGCAGGATACCGTAGGGCATGAGATAATCGGTGGTCTCGGTGGCGTCGTTAATTCCGATGATGGCGATCAGTGGGCGTTGCCGCTTTGGCGGTTTCAACGCGGCGATCGCCGCATCAAGTTCTACCTGCGCGATCGGCTGCGGCGGCATGACCGATGGCGCTGCGGGGAGTGACGCTATCCAACCTCCGCCGATGATGATGATGAGAAGCGCGAATGCGCCGAGGGCGCTCCACAGTAGACGTCGCGGATTCATGGCTACCCAACGCGATGATATCGAGAGAAATCCAATCTACTGCGAACATGCTCTGTTCGAAATGACGCAGATCCCGCAAAAAACGCCATGCTGCGAAGGAACTCAAGCGTTTGCGCCTGGAGTAATCCGAGCGATTTTGCCTGACGGGCAAATCAGTCAAGCAAGTCTGTCCATACCCTTTCGCAAAAATATTCCGCTTAACCCGTCGGGCAAATCAGTGCTGTTTCTTTGCGTGTCTCACCCAATTGAGGGGCGTTGGCCATCGTCACGAACGTGCGGTGAGATGCGGTGGACGCTGATGCCATGACTGACGAGCGTGGCGTGACGCGTACGGTGAAGTCGTGTGGTCCTGACGCCGCGGTGCTGGCGTCAAGTTGCGCTGGGGTTCATGTCCTGCGTGACGACGGTGGCAAGAAAGCCGTTCACCGGGGAGCAACTGTGTTTTCGTAGACCTGTGATCGGCCGGGTTCAAGGCTGGCGCTGCGCGCCACCGCCTCCGGCGGCTGACGGCCTTGACCCCGTCCGCTCACCGGTCTTTAGGCTGGGCACGCGCTCGGCAGAGGCCGAGCGGGATCGCTCGCTTTGTGCCGGGTAATATCCCATTTCTGGCGCCGCGCGATCATGATGTTGAGGATGCAGATGAGCTTGCGCATGCAGGCGGTGAGCGCAACCTTCTTCTCCTTTCCTTTGGCGACCAGGCGATCGTAGAACGCCTTGAGCACAGGGTTGTGCTGTGTCGCGGCCCCAAGACAAGCCATGTAGAAGAGGTTGCGGATCTTGCGGCGCCCGCCTTTGATGTGGCGATTGCCCCTGCGTTGGCCACTATCGTCATCGTAAGGCGCTACGCCCAACAAGGCCGCGGCGACGTTGTCGCTCACTTGGCCGAGTTCCGGCATCGCCGCGATCAGGCCGGCGGACGTGGCCTTGCCAAGCCCGGGCACGCTCTCGATGATCTCGGCGAGCTCAACAAAAATGCGGCGTCGCCTTGACCAGGGCTGCGATCGCAGCGTCGAGCTTGGCAACCTCGCTGGCGATCTTCTTCAACAGCCGCTCCTGCATTTTCTGCACGACTTCCGGTGTGGCATGCTCGCCCCTGTTTTGCAGGCTGGTCTGCATGTCGAGCAGGCTTTGACGCGCATTGACGATCTGCACCAGCTTCTCGCGTGCGGCGTCGTGAGCCTGGCTCTTTGCCTCGACGAACGTCTCGGCGAACCAGGCGATCATCTCCGCATCGATCGGATCGCTCTTGGCGAGCCGCCCAGCCGATTTGGCAAAGCTGCGTACCCGCTTGGGATCGACGACCAGGATTTCGAGGCCGGCCTCGCGCAGCACCTTGGCCCAGTCCCGCTCGTAGCCGCCGGAAGCCTCCATGGCTGCCTTGCCGACCTTGTGTTTGCGAAGCCAGCGGATCAGTGCGCGCCGCCCCTCTGCGGTGCTCGGAAACGTCTGCCATTGAGACAACGAGCGAATGCACGCATCCACCTTGTCCTTGGCCACATCAATCCCGACGACAACAACCTCATTTTGTGCCATCATCCACTCCCTTCCTTGCTCGGTTCGGGCTCGCAGCCCGTGCAACTGTTCGGGTTGAGGAAGACACCGGATCTGTCCCTCGCTCCCCGACAGGCTCTCAAGGCCTTTGAGCGCGAACGGGCTCAGATCCAGCGACGGGCGGTTGGTCAGAACCGCCCGTTCGCACATTCTGGCAGATTTTGCGGACACAAGAGCGCGGCATAAGCCGTAAAGCCATTGCGCAGGGAATGCCGGAATGCTCCGTCTGTACCTGTATGCTCGTGTGCGTTTTCTTCGATGCACATTGCACACGAGACCGCGGGTGCAGCGCGCACCCGGTCTTCCCTGCGCCCTCTGATTTTCGAGAGGGCAACGAAGATGCAAAGCTCGGGCGCATCGTGCCGCGAGAAGGCGATGCTATGCTTACGAACCCTGACACAAGCAAACTCGTCATGCCCGGGCTTGACCCGGGCATCCATCAACCTTCGCAAGATGCTTTTTGAAGGGGATGGATTGCTAGGTCAAGCCCGGCAATGACGAATGTGACGAGTATTCGGGCAAATCGTGGATCGGCGACGAACTCACACCGGCAGCGCGATCGAGTATTTCACCTGGCTCAGCGCAAAGCTCGACTCGATCGAAGCGATGCCGTCGAGCCGTGTCAGCTTGTTTTTCAGGAATGCTTCATAAGAGGAGAGATCGGCAGCGACGACGCGCAAGAGATAATCCCGGTTGCCCGTCATCAGATAACATTCCAGCACCTCGTCCCATTTCGAAATCGCTTTCGCAAAGCGGTTGAGATCCTCTTCCTTCTGCCGCGCCAGCTTGATCGAGATGAAGACGCTGACATGGAGCCCGAGCGATTTCTGGTCGACGGTCGCGATATACCGGGTGATGACGCCGCGCTCTTCCAGCAGCTTGACCCGGCGGTGGCAGGGCGAGACCGAGAGGCCGACCTGTTCGGAGAGCTCCTGCATGGTCATGCGGCTGTCGGATTGCAGCAGGCTGAGGATTTTGCGGTCGATGGCGTCGAGGGCTTGCATTGGCATGGACTCGCGATTTGGCGGCGGAGAGTGGTAATTTATCCCAATATCGGGGTGTGTGTCGCGAGGAATTGAGAATTTTGGCACCTGCACGTCCGCTAAAATCGGCGCATACTCAACCGTCGGAGCATTGCCATGCCCATCGAGCCCGCACGCCTTGAATTGCTATCCGCGCTGGCGGCTAAGGTTCTCTGGCTGTCGTCATGGACGATCCATCATGCCAACCACGTCCGGCCCAATGCCGACGGCTTGAAGGTCGGCGGCCATCAGGCGTCTTCGGCCTCGCTCGCCAACATCATGTCGGCGCTGTACTTCTCGGTGCTGCGGCCGCAGGATCGCGTCGCGGTGAAGCCGCACGCAAGCCCGGTGTTTCACGCCATCCAGTATCTGTTCGGGCATCAGACCCGCGAGAAGTTGGAGAATTTCCGCGGCTTCAAGGGCGCGCAATCCTATCCATCGCGCACCAAGGATGCCGATGACGTCGATTTCTCCACCGGCTCGGTCGGCCTCGGCGTCGCGCAAACGCTGTTCTCCTCGCTGGTGCAGGACTACGTCACCGCGCATGGCTGGATGAAAAATCGTCCCGAGGGGCGGATGATCGCGCTCGTCGGCGACGCCGAAATGGACGAGGGCAACATTTTTGAGGCGCTGCTGGAGGGCTGGAAGCACGGGCTGCGGAACACCTGGTGGGTCGTCGATTACAATCGCCAGAGCCTGGACGCCGTGGTGCGCGAGGGGCTGTGGGCGAAATTCGAATCCATGTTCCGCAATTTCGGCTGGCACGTGGTGATCGTGAAATATGGACGCCTAATGCAGGCGGCGTTCGCCGAGCCCGGCGGCGAGGCGCTGAAGCAGTGGATCGATAATTGTCCGAACCAGATGTATGCGGCGCTGTGCTTCCAGGGTGGGGCTGCCTTCCGCAAGCATCTGCAGGACGACATCGGCGATCAGGGGCAGGTGACGCAACTGATCGACCGCCGTAGCGACGACGAACTCCTTGCGCTGATGTCCAATCTGGGCGGCCACGACATGGCCAGCATGATCGAGGCCTTTGAGGCGATCGATCATGATCGTCCGGTCTGCTTCATCGCCTACACCATCAAGGGAGTCGGCCTGCCGTTCCAGGGCCACAAGGACAATCATGCGGGATTGATGACGGTCGCGCAGATGGAGAAGTGGCGCACCTCGCAGAACATCCGTCCCGGCCATGAGTGGGACAAGTTCGAAGGGCTGTCGCAGCCATCAGCCGAACTCGAGGCGTTTTTGGCGGAAGCGCCATTCAACGGGGAAGGCCGCCGCCGTCTCACCGCGCCTGTCATCGACGTGCCGCAACAGCTCACCTTCAAGCCGGCGGCGCAGATGTCCACTCAACAAGGCTTTGGGCTGGTGCTGAACGAACTCGCGCGCGGTGATAGCGAACTCGCCGCGCGGATCGTGACCGCGTCGCCTGATGTCACCGTGTCGACCAATCTCGGCGCCTGGGTCAACCGCCGCGGATTGTTTGCCAAGGCCGAGAACCATGACCTGTTCCGGCAGGAGAAGATCCCCTCGACCTTCAACTGGGATTTTTCGCCGAAGGGCCAGCATTTGGAACTCGGCATCGCGGAGATGAACCTGTTCATCATGCTCTCGGCGCTGGGGCTGTCGCATGCGATCAACGGCGAGCGGCTGTTGCCGGTCGGCACGTTGTACGATCCTTTCATCGAGCGCGGCCTCGATGCGCTGAACTATGCCTGCTACCAGGATGCGCGGTTCATGGTGGTGGCGACGCCGTCGGGCATTACGCTGGCGCCGGAGGGCGGCGCGCATCAGTCGATCGCGACGCCCCTGATCGGTATGGCGCAGGATGGGCTGGCTTCGTTCGAGCCGGCGTTCGTCGACGAACTCGCCGTGATCATGGGGTGGGGTTTTCGCCACATGCAGCGCGAAGGCGGCGAGGGCGGTTCGGTTTATTTGCGTCTCTCGACCCGCCCGCTCGACCAGCCGCAGCGGATCATGACGCCGGATCTGCAAAAGAATATCACCGAGGGCGCCTACTGGCTGCGCGAGCCCGGGGCGAATTGCGATCTCGTGATCGCCTATACCGGCGCGGTCGCACCGGAGGCGATCGAGGCTGTCGGTTTCATCGGCGAAAGCCATCGCGACACAGGTCTCCTGGCGGTAACCTCCGCCGACCGGCTGCACGCGGGATGGACCGCCGCACGGAATTTGCGCCGCGACCGCCGCGGCGTTCAGCATCTCAGCCATGTCGAAAGACTACTGGCGCCGCTGTCGCGCGACTGCGGCCTCGTCACCGTGATCGACGGCCATCCGGCGGCGCTGGGCTGGCTCGGCAGCGTGCGTGGCCACCGGGTCGAGGCGCTCGGCGTCGAGCAGTTCGGCCAGACCGGCACCATCGGCGACCTCTACCGCCACCACGGCATCGACGCCAACGCCATCATCGATGCGGCAGAAGCCCTGACCGTCGGAGCGCCGGTGCGGCACCGCAAGATGGCGGTGTGAAGACTTCCGATGCCGCGCGACCCCCACCCCAACCCTCCCCCGCAAGCGCTGGAGAGGGGGTGCACCTCGTAGCTTGGCGGCGTCGCGCAACAGAAAGTTGATTATCGTGAGTTGCGTTTAGATGCTGCGTCGAGTTGTCGTTCAATGTTCGCGGCAAGCAGCTCTTCTCCCTCTCCCGCTTGCGGGGAGGGCCAGGGTGGGGGTCTCTCCACCGGGCAGATGCGATAAAGCGCACCTTGCCACCCCCCCGCCGCTGACCTTATATCCAGCGCCTGCCGCATCGCGGCATCCCGCATATGGCGGGTTCATTTGTCAGGGCTTTCGTGCAAGGATGCCTGCCGAACGCTTCCGTTCCCCCTTCATTCGCCCCGAAATAAAGAGGTTTACGATGGTCAACCGCATGCAATTCTACATCGACGGCGCCTGGGTCGATCCTGCCGTCAAGAAGTCCACGCCCGTCGTCAATCCGGCGACCGAAGAGGCGATGTATGATGTTGCGCTCGGCTCTAAGGCCGACGTCGACAAGGCGGTGGCCGCCGCCAAGCGCGCCTTCGTCACCTTTTCGCAGACCAGCCGCGAAGAGCGCATCGCGCTGCTGGAAAAGATCATCGAGATCTACAAGGGCCGCATGAAGGACATCGGCGCCGCCGTGTCCGACGAGATGGGCGCGCCGCTGCCGATGGCCGAACGCCTGCAGGCCGGCGCCGGACTTGGCCACATCGCTTCCACCCTGGAAGTGCTGAAGAACTATCATTTCGAAGAGACGATCGGTTCGGCCGTCGTCGTTCGCGAAGCCGTCGGCGTCATCGGCATGATCACACCCTGGAACTGGCCGCTGAACCAGATCGCCTGCAAGGTCGCGCCCGCGCTTGCCGCCGGCTGCACCATGATCCTCAAGCCCTCGGAATTCACGCCGTCCTCGGCGTTGATTTTCGCGGAAATCCTCCATGAAGCCGGCGTGCCGAAGGGCGTGTTCAACCTGATCAACGGTCTCGGCCCGGAAGTCGGCGCCGCCATGAGCGAGCACCCTGATATCGACATGATCTCGTTCACCGGCTCGACCCGCGCCGGCGTCGACGTCGCCAAGCGCGCCGCGCCGACCGTGAAGCGCGTCAGCCAGGAACTGGGCGGCAAGTCCCCGAACGTCATCCTCGAAGGCGCCGACCTTACCAAGGCCGTCACCGGTGGCGTGATGCACATGTTCAACAACTCCGGACAGTCCTGCAACGCGCCGTCGCGGATGATCGTGCCGCTGTCGAAGATGAAGGAAGTCGCAGCCATCGCCAAGGCGGTTGCCGACAAAACCAAGGCGGGCGATCCCCGCGCCGAAGGCACCACCATCGGCCCGGTCGTGTCGCGCATCCAGTGGGACAAGATCCAGGCGCTGATCAAGAAGGGCATCGACGAAGGCGCGACACTGGTGGCCGGTGGTCCCGGTCTCCCCGAAGGCGTCAACAAGGGCTTCTACGTCCGCCCGACCATCTTCGCCGACGTCACCAACGACATGACGATTGCCCGCGAAGAAATCTTCGGACCCGTGCTCACGATTCTCGGCGCCAAGGATGAAGCTGACGCCGTGAAGATCGCCAACGACACGCCCTATGGTCTCGCCGGTTACGTCTCGGGCGACACCGTGGAAAGCGCGCGCCGCGTTGCCAGGCAGATCCGCGCCGGCAACATCAACCTGCAGGGCGTGCCCAACGATCGCACCGCGCCGTTCGGCGGCTACAAGCAGTCCGGCAACGGCCGCGAATGGGGCAAGTACGGCCTCGAGGAATATCTCGAGGTGAAGGCGGTCGCCGGCTACAACGCCGCGTAAGTTGATGCGGCGCTCGCGCCGTGTGTGAAAGATGCCGGCCGCCGAAAGCGGCCGGCATTTTGACCAGAATCGTCGTCAAGCTGGACGAAGAAGTAACAAGCAAGAATGAGGGCGGGAATGAAGAAGCTGATCATTGCACTTGTCGCGCTATTGCCGCTCGTCGGCACAGCGCAAGCGCAGACCCCGAAGGATCTGCTCGCTGCTCTCCTGGTGAAGTGGAACAAGCCAACCGAGCCGTTCAGGATGATCGGCAATGTCTACTATGTCGGAACCGACGGCCTTGCGTCCTATCTGATCACGTCCCCGCAGGGTCATATCCTGGTCGATACTGTGATGCCGGAAGCAACGTCGCAGATCAAAGCGAACATCGAGAAACTCGGATTCAAGATCACTGACATCAAATATCTCCTCAATACCCACGCGCATATCGATCACACCGGCGGCCTTGCCGAAATGAAACAGGCCAGCGGCGCCCAGCTTGTCGCGGGCGAAGCCGACAAGCCGCTGCTCGAAGGCGGCTACTATCCGGGAGCGCGGGAGGAAACGGCGCTCAATTTTCCGCCGGTGAAGGTGGACCGCACGGTGCGTGAAGGCGACACGGTCACGGTTGGGGACGTAACGCTGACCGCCCGCGAAACCCCTGGCCATTCGCCGGGCTGCACGAGCTGGGCGTTCTCGGTCACGGACGGCGATGCCACGCGCTCCGTCCTCATTTTTTGTAGCGGCACCGTGGCGTTGAACCGGCTTGTCACCAACCCGACCTATCCCGGGATCGTTACCGACTACAGGAAGACGTTCGCGCGGGCGCAGGACATGAAGGTGGATGTGCTGCTCGCGCCGCATCCGGAAATGTTCAAGATGGCGGAGAAGCGCGCCAAGCTCGCCGATGGCTCGCCCAATCCGTTCGTCAATCCCGGTGAGTTCAACACCTATGCCGCGACGCTTGAGAAGGCGTTCGAAGACGCGCTCGTCAAGCAAACCGCCGCCGCACAGGAGAAGAAGGGATAAGCCGGCGCTGAAGGGCGCGCGGACCTATCCTCCGGGCGCGCCCTGTGTGTTCACATACAGCGCGTAGATCGACTGGCTCGCGGCCATGAACAGGCGGTTGCGCTTCAATCCGCCGAAGCAGAGGTTGGCGCAGCGTTCCGGCAGCGCGATACGGCCGATCATCACGCCGTCGGGCGCGAACACCACGACGCCATCGAGTTCGCGGTCGCCCATGCCCCAGCCGCACCACAGATTGCCGTCGATGTCGCAGCGCATGCCGTCGGGCGTGCCGGGGCCGGCGTCGACCAGCACGCGCTTGTTGGAAATCTTGTCGCCATCAGGCGAAACGTCATAGGCGAGGATCTTGCGGTTCGGCACGCCGCGGGATTCGATGATGTAGAGAATCTTCTCGTCCGGCGAGAAGCACAGCCCATTCGGGCCGAGCACGCCTTCGGCAACGATGGTCGCCTTGCCGGTTGCGCCGTCGATCCGGTAGACATTGGCGTCGATCTCAGGCTCCGCCTTGTAGCCCTCGTAATTGCCGAGCAAGCCGAACACCGGATCGGTGAACCAGATCGAGCCATCGGACTTCACGACCACATCATTGGGAGAGTTCAGCCGCTTGCCGTTGAAGGAGTCCATCAGCACCGTGATCGATCCGTCATATTCCGTGCGGGTCACCCGCCGCCCACCGTGCTCGCAGGTGATCAGACGGCCCTGACGGTCGCGGGTGTTGCCGTTGGCGAAGTTCGAAGGCTTGCGGAAGATGCTGATGCTGCCGGTTTCCTCTTCCCATTTGAGGATGCGCTGGTTGGGAATGTCGCTGCAGAGGAGGTAGCGCCCGTCGCCGAACCACACCGGGCCTTCGGCCCAGCGCAGGCCGGTGGCCAGCCGCTCGACGGCCGACAGCTTGAGCCAATACTTCTCAAAGCGCGGATCGAGGGCTTGAATGGCGGGATCGGGATAATAGGTTGCCGGGTGCCAGCCGGTTGAATGCGATGCTGCATCGGACATTTGCTGTTCTCGTTGTTGCGTTTCCTCGAGCTTTGGGTTTGCTATCATCCCCGGCCAATGACCGCAAATCGGCCGCGAGAATAAGAGGAAACACATGCCACGCATATTGATGACCGGGGCTGCCGGGGGAATCGGGACGAGCCTGCGCAAGCTGTTGCCGCCGATCTATCCGGACCTGCTGCTGAGCGATCTGAAGGCGCCGGCCGATCTCGGCAAGGACGAAAAATTCAAGGCGGCGGATCTTGCTGATCTGGCGCAGGTCGAGGCGATCTGCGAAGGCGTCGACGGTATCCTGCATTTCGGCGGCTATTCGGTCGAAGGCCCCTGGGATTCGATCCTGCAGTCCAACATCATCGGCGGCTATAACCTGTTCGAGGCCGCGCGCAAGAAGGGCGTCAAGCGCGTGGTGTTCGCCTCGTCGAACCATGCGGTCGGCTTCTACCCGCGCCATCACCGGATCGGCACCGACGTCACGGCGCGCCCCGATAGCCGCTATGGCGTCAGCAAGGTGTTTGGCGAAGCGGTCGGCGCGCTCTATGCCGACAAGCACGGGCTTGGCGTCACCTGTCTGCGCATCGGCAATTTCGGCGACATGCCGCTCGACCACCGACGTCTGTCGATCTGGCTGAAGCCGGAAGATTTGGTGCAGCTCTGCCGCATCGGGCTCGATCATCCCGATATTCACTTCGAGATTTTCTACGGCGCCTCCCACAACGAGCGCGCCTGGTGGGACAACCACCGCGCCTACGATCTCGGCTATCGGCCGACGGGAAGAGCCGAGGATTTCCGCGAACATGCGATGGCCGAGCAGGCCAAGCTCAAGCCCGATCCAGTCGGCGACTACTACCAGGGCGGCACGTTCTGCAGCATGGAGTTCGATGGCGACAAAGGCAGGATCGTGGATTGGAAGAATAGCACGTCATTCCGGGTACGCACTTCGCGCATCCCGGAATGACGACCAATGCTACTTCGTCCGCTCATCCTCCGAGATCCGCCGTTGACCGCGGCGGAACATTGCCGCTCAACTGGTTGGCCGGGATCGAACATTGACAATAATTCGGCGGGCTCCTTTAGTGCCCACGCAAGACGACAGGAAGCAAGAAAATGGCCGACGGACTTCGCAAGGGACTGACGAGTTATGGCGACGCTGGCTTTTCGCTGTTCCTGCGCAAGGCCTTCATCAAGGCGATGGGCTATTCGGACGACGCGCTGAACCGGCCGATCGTCGGCATCACCAATACCTACAGCGACTACAACCCCTGTCACGGCAACGTTCCGCAGATCATTGAAGCGGTCAAGCGCGGGGTGATGCTGACCGGCGCCATGCCGATGGTGTTCCCGACCATTTCGATCGCGGAGAGCTTTGCGTTTCCGACCTCGATGTATCTGCGCAATTTGATGGCGATGGATACCGAAGAGATGATCCGCGCCCAGCCGATGGACGCCGTGGTCGTGATCGGCGGCTGCGACAAGACCTTGCCGGCGCAGATCATGGCCGCGGTCTCCGCCGATTTGCCGACCGTCGTCATTCCAGTCGGGCCGATGGTGGTCGGCCATCACAAGGGCGAGGTGCTAGGGGCCTGTACCGATTGCCGGCGGCTGTGGGGAAAATACCGCGCCGGCGAAATCGACGACGTCGAGATCGAAGCCGTCAACGGCCGGCTGGCGCCATCGGTCGGCACCTGCATGGTCATGGGCACCGCCAGCACCATGGCGTGCATCACGGAGGCGCTCGGCCTTTCGCTGCCGATGAGCGCGACAATCCCGGCGCCGCATGCCGAACGTTTTCGTTCGGCGGAGGCCAGTGGCAAGGTTGCCGCCGCGATGGCTGTCGCGAAGGGGCCAAAGCCCAGCGAACTGCTGACGGCTGCCTCGTTCCGCAACGCTCAAGTGGTGCTGCAGGCGATCGGCGGCTCGACCAACGGGCTCATTCATCTGACCGCGATCGCTAACCGCACCAAGCATCGCATCGATCTCGAAGCCTTCGACAAGCTCGGACGTGAGGTGCCCGTGCTGATCGACCTGAAGCCATCAGGCGAGCATTACATGGAGCACTTTCATCATGCCGGCGGCGTGCCGAAGCTGATGGCGCAGCTCGGCGACCTCATCGACCTCGATGCCAAAACCATCACCGGCGCGAGCCTGCGCGACATCGTTGCCAGCGCCGAGGAAGTGCCGGGGCAGGATGCGATTCGTGCGCGTGACAATCCGATCAAGTCGGAAGGCGCAATGGCGGTGCTGCACGGCAACCTTGCGCCGCGTGGGGCCGTTATCAAGCATTCTGCGGCGAGCCCAAAGCTGCTGCAGCACACCGGACGCGCCGTGGTGTTTGAATCCGTCGAGGACATGACGCTGCGGGTCGACGATCCCGACCTCGACGTCAACGCCGACGACGTGCTGGTGCTGCGCAACGCCGGCCCCAAGGGCGCGCCGGGGATGCCGGAAGCAGGCTATCTGCCGATCCCGAGGAAACTCGCGCGGGGCGGCGTCAAGGACATGGTGCGGATATCGGATGCGCGCATGAGCGGCACGGCGTTCGGAACCATCGTGCTGCATATCACGCCGGAGTCGGCGGTCGGCGGGCCGCTGGCGCTGGTGAAGAACGGCGACATGATCCGCCTCGATGTCGCGAAGCGCACTATCGATCTCCTGGTCGAGGACGCCGAACTCGAAAAGCGCCGCGCCGCGCTCGCGCCGGCTGCGACGCCGGACTGGGCCCGGCGTGGCTACGCACATTTGTTCAACGAGACCATCCTGCAGGCCGACGAGGGCTGCGATTTCGATTTCATGCGCGGGCAGGGCAAGGGGTAGTGGATCAGAACCGCTGTCGTCCCTGCGAACGCAGGGAACCATACGCCGCGGCACCAATTGTTTGGGAAGCCGTCAGCCATCTTGCCTTTATCGATAGGACAACGCGGTATGGGTCCCTGCGTTCGCAGGGACGACATTGATAAATACTAGTTCACTTCCCCAGCATTCCACGTCGTCTCACTTCGACTTGCTGGTGAATCTCTTCACCGCAACGCGGAAGTCCTCGGTCTGCATGGCGTCGATGATCTTCGCTTCCTCGGCATCGAGTTGCTGCTTGGTCGGCGTAACCGCGGCCTGGTAGACCAGCGACTTGGTGCCTGCGATCGCGGCCGGCGGATTCTGCGCCAGCCGCTCGGCGAATTTTCGCGTCTCCGCCTTCAGCTCGGCCGCCGGGACGACGCGCGCGACGAGGCCCCAATCATAGGCCTGCTGCGCCGTAAAACTATCTTCGGCGAGGAATAGCTGCAGCACGCGGCGGGTGCCGACGGTACCGACCATGCCGACCGTACTGCCGCCATCGGGCGAGACGCCGATCTTGGCGTAGGCCGGCGTGAAGCGGGCGTCATCGGCGGCGATGCAGAGGTCGGTGACGAAGGCCAGTCCCATGCCTGCACCGGCCGCGGATCCGTTGACGCTGGACAGCACGATCTTCGGCATCCGCCGCACCGTCTCGATGAAGGCGTGGTAGTGCTTCAGCAATTCCCCGACCACCGGCGCGATGGTATCGGTGGCCGCTGCCGCGCCGATGGTCTGCAAATCGCCGCCGGCCGAGAAGGCGCGGCCTTCGCCCTCGATCACAAGCACCCGGACATCGTCGTTGCCCTCGACCTCGGCGCCAAGCTGCTCGAGCTTTTGCGCGATCGACAGATTGATCGAGTTGAAGGCCGCGGGCCGGTTGAGCGTAATGGTTGCGATCGACCCCTCGATCCGGAGCAGGGCGGGGGGCGTCGGCGGTATCATCGGAGGTCGGCATGGCGAGGCCTCAGGCTTGGAACGGCGGACATGCCTTTAAATAACAGAAGCCAGGAGGAGACAATCCCCGGCCAAGCCTACAAAATGCGGCACAAGCACATCCTCGGGCCAGCAGCGCTCTTGCGTCTGTTCGCGCCATGAGGTCAGATAGGGCCTGTCATCGTTCGGGACGCGGACACGAGCGCCGCTCCCAAGGGACGAGACAGGCAAGCCAAAATCAGTGGAAAGAGGAGACGACATGGGTGATTCCTGTGCCCTCGAAGTTGGGCTGTCCCTATGACGATAGGACCGGTTGTTATCATTGGCGCGGGCCATGCCGGCTTTCAGGTCGCGACCTCGCTGCGCCAGCACGGCTTTGCGGAACCGATCGCGCTCGTGAACGATGAAGGCCATCTGCCGTACCAGCGGCCGCCGCTGTCCAAGGCATATCTGAAGGGGAGCGGGGGGCCCGACAGCCTGATGTTCCGGCCGGAAAAATTCTACCACGATCAGAAGGTTGACCTGATCTCCGATCGCGCCATCGCGATCGACCGCGCCGCGCGCAACGTGGCGCTCGCCTCCGGCGGCTCGCTCGACTACGGCCACGTAGTGCTTGCAACCGGCGCGCGCAATCGCCTGCTCGATATTCCCAACGCCAATCTCGACGGCGTGCGCTATCTGCGGACACTCGACGAAAGCCAGGCTTTGCGGGATTGCATCGCCCCGGGCCAACGCGTCATCGTCATTGGCGCCGGATTCATCGGCCTGGAATTCGCCGCGACCGCCCGCGCCAAAGGCCTCGAAGTTGATGTCATCGAGCTCGCCACGCGGGTGATGGCGCGCGCGGTGACCGCGGAGATCTCGGAATTTTTTCAATCACGGCACACTGCAGCCGGCATTCGGATTCATCTGGGCGTGCAGGTCACCAGCATCGAGAGCGACGGCAGCAAGGTCACCGGCGTCAGCCTCAGCGATGGCCGGCACATGAAGGCCGACCTGATCGTGGTCGGCGTCGGTGTCTTGCCCAATGTCGAACTGGCGGCGGAGGCGGGCCTACCTGTGGCGGCCGGCATCGTCGTCGACGAACATCTCCTGACTGCCGATCCGAACATTTCGGCCATCGGCGATTGTGCGCTCTATGTGAGCCCCAGGTTCAGCGGCTCGTTGCGGCTGGAGTCCGTGCAGAACGCCACCGACCACGCCCGCTGCGTTGCGGCCCGGCTGACCGGCGATGCCAAGTCCTATGACGGCCTGCCGTGGTTCTGGAGCGATCAGGGCCCCGACAAGCTGCAGATGGTGGGGCTGACCACCGGCTATGACCGCGTGGTTGTGCGCGGCGATCGCACCCAGGGGGTTTCTCTGCCTTTTGCTATAAAGCCGGGAACCTCGTCGGTATCGAGTCCGTCAACCGCGCCGGCGACCATATGTTCGGTCGCCGCCTGCTTGCCGCCCACGGGTCGATCACGCCCGAGCAGGCGGCGGATGTCGGCTTCGATCTGAAGAGCGCCCTGACTTAGGCCGGACTTGCTGCGGTGCCCGCTTGCTTGCATCCGCCGGGCATTTCGGCAACGCTGTCGCCAAAGATCCGTCAAGAGGTTTCCGGCAGGTCGGTTGGGGAGGGCCACATGTTGTCCGCCTGGACGCGCTGTCTCGCATTGGCCAGTGGCATCATCATTGCCTTGGCCATGGGGTGCCCGGCCTCGGCCCAGACCAGGCTGAAATGGGCGCATGTCTACGAGGTCACCGAGCCCTACCACACCGAGGCGCTGTGGGCCGCCAGCGAGATCAGGAAGCGCACCAACGGCAAATTCGACATCGAGGTGTTTCCGGCTTCCCGGCTCGGCAACGAGAACCAGCTCAATGAAGGGCTCGGGCTCGGCACCGTCGATATCATCTACGTCGACATCAACTTCGTCGCGGCGACCTACAAGCCGCTCGGCATCACCGGCGCGCCGTTCATCCTGCGCGATCTTGATCACTGGAAGGCCTATCGCGCCAGCAACCTGTTCGCCGATCTGGCGAAAGGCTACGACGACAAGACCCGGCACAAGATCGTCGCGCTCACCTATTACGGTCAGCGCCACGTCACCGCCAACAAGCCCATCAGCAAACCCGAGGACATGAAGGGCATGAAGCTGCGCGTGCCGCCGGCGCCGCTGTTTCCGATGTTCACCAAATCCGTTGGCGCCAGCGCAACACCGATTGCCTTCGCCGAGGTCTACCGTGCGCTGGAGCAGGGCACGGTCGACGGTCAGGAGAATCCGCTACCGACGATCATGGCCAAGAAGTTCTACGAGGTGCAGAGCCACATCGTGCTGACCGGCCATATCACGGAATCGATGGTTACGGTGGTCGGCAGTCACGTCTGGAACAAGCTGACGCCGGACGAGCAGAAGCTCTTTGCGGATACGCTAAAGGAAGCCGCCTCGAAGGCGACCGAAGCGATCGAGGCCTCCGAGAAGATTCTGGCCGGGGAGTTCAAGAGGCTCGGCAAGACCGTGATCGAACCTGATCGCGAGGGATTCCGAAAGGCGGCGATCCCGCTGCACAACGATGCCTCCGCCGGTGCCGGCTGGACCAGGGCCCAGTACGACGAGTTGCAGGCGCTGAAGTAGATCGACAGCCCCGCTACGAGTGCAGAGCACTGGCCACTTCCGCCGCGTTCGGCATCGATGGCGCAGCGCCCATCCGCTGCACACAGATCGAAGCTGCGGCATTGGCGTAAGTGAGCGCGTCGCGGATGGATGTTCCGCCTGCCAGTTGCGCCGCGAGCGCGCCGACAAGACAGTCTCCGGCGCCAGTGGTGTCGACGGCCTCCACGGCACGACCGGCAATCATCGACGTCTCGCCATCGATCAGCGCCAGCGCACCACGCTTGCCCAGGGTAACGCAGATGACTTTGTTCTGACCGGCTTGCAGCCTGCGCGCCGCTTCGATGAAGCGGACAGGGTCGTCGCTATCGTGAAGCTCGGTGCCCGTGAGAAACCCCAGTTCGGTTTCGTTGAGGATCAGGATATCGACGAGATCGAGCAACTCCGGGCCGCAGGCGATGGCCGGCGCCGGATTGAGGATCGTGGCCGCGCCGGCCGCTCGCGCGCGTCTGAAGAACGCTGTGATTGTGGGCAGCGGAATTTCGAACTGGCTGACCGCGATGTCGCCTTCCGCAAGCACGGGCACGGCAACATCCTCGGCGCTGACAAGGGCATTGGCGCCGGGCACCACCACGATGGTGTTGTCGGCATCGGCGATGGTGATGATTGCCGTTCCGGTATGGATATCGGCGGTATCCTTGACGAAGGCGAGGTGGACGCCCTGCGCGATCAGAAACGTCCTCAACTGCTGTCCGAAGGCATCCGCGCCGAGCCGGCCGATCAGCGTTGTTGGTGTGCCCAGCTTCGCGGCAGCCACCGCCTGGTTCGCGCCCTTGCCGCCGGGAAAATAATGTACGGCATTGCCGGCGACAGTTTCGCCGACCCTCGGATGCCGGCCCGCTGTCGCCACCACATCCATATTGATGCTGCCGGCGACGAAGACGCGTCCCATACGCAATACCCCGCTGGCGCCCTCAGGCGCTTACCCGAAACTCCTGCTTGACCGCTTCGATATCGGAAAGCGTCGGCAATCCGGCCTCGTTGCCGAGGCGCTGAATCTTGTAGGTCGAGGCGGAGCGTGCGAACTCGAAATGGTCGTGCCAGCTTTTACCGGGATTGCTGAGATAGGAATAGACATAGGCGCCGTGGAAGACGTCGCCTGCGCCGTTGGTATCAATCACGCGATCGCGCGGGATCGGAAGTGCGGGCAACCGGTGGACCGTGCCGGTCTCGTCATACCAGAGCAGGCCATGTTCACCCATGGTGACGCCGCCGATCCGGCAGCCGCGGCTCTTGAGGTAGTCCAGCATGGAGTCCGGCGTCTTGTCCATCTGCTCGCACAGCCGCTCCGCGACGATGGCGACGTCGATGAATTCCAGCAGCTCATGCGTGTTGGTCCGCAGGCCGCCGCCGTCGAGCGACGTCAGAATGCCGGCCTCGCGGCACAGCCTGGCATAATGGATTGCAGCATCGGGCTGGTGGCCGTCGACATGCAGCGCGCGGCAGCCCTTCAGATTGAGGACCGGAAACGGGTGGATATGCTCGTCGTCGCGGCAGCGCACGATGGCGCGCTTGCCATCCTTCGGCATGATGAAGGACAGCGAGGATGAGTGGACCTTGCGCGGATGGATCAGAGTCCATATTTCGCGGCCATGTCCTGAAACATGCGGCCGAGCCAGTCGTTGGCCATGGTCGCGATCAGGTCGGGCACGATGCCGAGCTTGGCGCAGCAGAACGCCGCCGTGACCGCGTTGCCGCCAAAGGAAACGGCGTAGGTGGAGGCCACATGTTTTTCGTCGCCGGTCGGCATGTGGTCGGTGATGAAGGTAACGTCGATATAGGTCTGTCCGATGAAGAGGGCCTGCATTCGTTTTCCGTCATGTGCTGATGGGGGATCCCGGCGCGGCGCGTGTACATTAGCACCGGTTATCGGATGCATTCGCTGAAATTATTCGCAACCGTGCCGTCTTTGCAGCTTGAGATGGGAGTATGAGGAGACTACGACCGTCCTTGGGCTATCGCCAGCATCCGCCGATAACGGCTGACCGCTGCCCGGGGTTCCTGACGGTGCGACAAAAGGGGAGGAAATGATGACGGTCTATTCCGGTCCGGTGTTCGACATGGCGGTGAACCAGTTCGGTGTCATCGCCAATCATCTCGACATCCCGATGGACGAGCGCGACCGCATCCTGATGCCGAAGCGGTCGGTTACCGTCTCGTGTCCGATCCACCGCGACGACGGCACGGTTGCCGTGTTCGAGGGCTATCGCGTCCAGCATCACCTCACCCTCGGTCCGACCAAGGGCGGCACGCGATTTGCTCCTTCTGTCGACATCGGCGAGGTCGCGGCGCTTGCAATCTGGATGAGCTGGAAATGCGCACTGGTCGGGCTGCCCTACGGCGGCGCCAAGGGCGGCGTCAACGTCGATCTCACCACGATCTCCAAGCGCGAGCTGGAAGGGCTGTCGCGTCGTTACATGCAGGAGATGATTCCGTTCGTCGGTCCGCATACCGATGTGATGGCGCCTGACATGGGCACCAACGAGCAGGTGATGGCCTGGTTCATGGATACCTATTCAATGTATCAGGGACAGACCGTGACCGAGATCGTCACCGGCAAACCGGTCTCGTCAGGCGGCACGCTCGGCCGGCGCGAGGCGACCGGCCGCGGCGTCGCCTATCTCGCCAGGCGGGTGCTGAAGGAGCTCTCGATCAATCCCGGCACCGCCACCGCCGTCATCCAGGGCTTTGGCAATGTCGGCTCCTATGCCGCGCTGGAGCTGCAGCAATATGGCCTGAAGATCATTGCGGTCAGCGATCACACTGGCGCGCTGCACGATCCGGCCGGGCTCGATATTCCCGCGCTGATGCGGCACGCGGGCGCGCATGGCAGCATCGCCGGTTTCTCCAACGAGTTAGCCTTCGATCCCGCACAAATCCTCACACTGCCGTGCGATGTGCTGGTGCCGGCGGCGATGGAGCGGGTGATCGACGCGAAGGTTGCGGAAAACCTGAAATGCCGCGTGCTGGCTGAGGGCGCCAATGGCCCGACGACGCCGGATGCCGATCTGGTGCTGGAAAAGCGCCAAGGCGAAGTGTTCCTGATCCCCGACATTCTCTGCAATTCCGGCGGCGTCGTGGTCAGCTATTTCGAATGGGTGCAGGACCTGCAGCAATTGTTCTGGGAGGAAGAGGAGGTGACACGGCGCGAATACGCAATCCTCGATCGCGCCTTCGATCAGATGGTGCAGCGTGCCAAGGCGGACAAGATCCGCACCGCACCGCCGCGATGGCGATCGGCGTCGAGAAAGTCCGCGCCGCCAAGAATACGCGGGGACTTTTCCCGTGATTGTCGGCCTCGATCACGTCGTCGTTCTTGTCAACGACATCAATGCAGCCTCTACGGCCTACCAGACCTTGTTTGCCCGCGCGCCGGCCTGGCAAAACACCGGCGACGGCGCCGACCGCATTCTGTTCACGCTCGACAACACCTCGCTCGAATTGATGGCGCCGAGTGGCGAGGGCGGGAACGCAGATCGAATTCGCGCGGTGCTTGCCGCCCATGGCGAGGGGCTGGCGAGCATCTGCTTTCGAACCAGCGACATCGCCAAAACCCACCGCAGGCTCGACCGGCTCACGCTGAAGCCGGACCCCATTGCCGAGGTCGAAAGCCGCGACGCGGTCAGCGGCGCTGTGCTTCATGGAAGCGCACCCGGGCCGCCACCGAGGCAACGCGCGGCATCCGCCTGTTCTTCCTCGAACGCGACCAGGAGCGCCCGCTCTCGGTACGAACGACGGACGGGTCGATCGCGGCGCTGGACCATCTCGTGGTCTCGACATCGGACCCCGAGCGCGCGGCTGCGCTCTACGGCGCGCGGCTCGGCCTCGACATGGCGCTCGATCGCTCGCATCGGACTGGGGCCGGCTGATGTTCTTTCGCTGCGGCGACCTCATCGTCGAGGTCACGCACCGCCTGGGCAAGCCGGCGGACACCTCACAGGATCGGCTTCGAGGCCTGTGCTGGCGTGTCGCCGACATCGACGCGACGCATGCGCGGCTGGCTCAGGCGGGCGCGGACGTCTCTGAGGTTCGTACCGGCCGCAAGCCGGGAACGCGGGTGATGACCGTGCGCAGTGGCACCTGCGGGGTTCCGACGCTTCTGGTGCAGCCGTCGGCCGGGCCGCCGCCCGCTCCCGCTTGACCCACCGTCATTGCGAGCGAAGCGAAGCAATCCATTGTGCGCAACAAAGGATGGATTGCTTCGTCGCTGACGCTCCTCGCAATGACGGTGGAATAGGGCATCCCACATTCTCAAACGCCTCCGCGCGTGCTACAGCTTGCTCAGTAGCGAGCATTGAGCGATTGATTTGGCAAAGGCAAAACGCGTTCTGAAGTGGCAGCGCGACCCCGAGGGCATGCGGCTGCGCATTCTCGAGGCCGCCAAGCAGGAATTCGCCGCCCACGGCCTTGCCGGCGCGCGCGTCGACCGCATCGCGGCCAACGCCGGCGCCAACAAGCGCATGCTGTATTACCACGTCGGCAACAAGGAAAACCTCTACCTCGCGGTGCTCGAAGGCGCCTACGAGAAGATCCGTTCCGAGGAGCGCGGGCTCGATCTCGAACATCTCGATCCGCCCGAGGCGATCGAGCGGCTGATCGACTTCACCTGGAACTACTTCCTCCGCAACCCGGAATTCCTGGCGCTGCTCAACACCGAAAATCTCGCCAAAGCCCGCCATCTGAAGCGCTCGACCAAGGTCAAATCGATGCATTCGCCGTTCGTCGAGATGATCCGCACGGTGGTGAGGCGCGGCGTCGAGAGCGGCGACTTCCGCGTCGCCGTCGATCCGGTGCAACTCTATATTTCGATCGCCGCGCTCTGCTTCTTCTATCTCTCGAACAGCGCCACGCTCTCCGTGATCTTCGGCCGCGACCTCCTGAAGAAGGAGGCGAGGGACGAGCGCCTCGCGCACATGGTGGCGCTGGTGCTGGCGGCGCTGACGGGTAAATCAACCGCGGATTTTGGCAAGGCTGTAGCGCCCGGCGTTCGGCCACCGGCGCACCAACCAGTATAGGCCGTCGTTCCTGCGAACGCAGGAACCCATAGCCACCGATCTTGATTGTTATTCCGGACAGCGGCCCCAGCCTTCGCAAGAATGAACGCTTGTGATTGTGAGCCCCTGCGTCCGCAGGGGCGACGCGAAATGGCAATTTTGCCGCATGAAACCTACTGGACAGTATTTATCCAACGGGTTAATTTCGTCCCCGAAAAGACGATCACCAGGGAGCGGGACGTGGCCGAGCTGAAGCGCGAGAGTGGCGTGGCGAAAGCGCTGAACGCGGCGTGGGTACGGCCGTTTCTGTTCCTGATTTTCATCGTGGTCATCTGGGACCTCACCATTCGCGTATTCCGGATTCCGGCCTATCAGATCCCGGCGCCCGGCGACGTCGTGGCGGTGCTGTGGACGGACTGGCCGGAACTGTTGCGGCAGGCGTGGCCCACCACTTACGCGACCCTCTGCGGGTTCCTGCTGTCGGCGCTGTTCGGCATTCCCGTGGCCATGCTGATTGCGGGATCCAAGACGGTGGAAAGCTACGTCTATCCGCTGCTGGTGTTCTCGCAGTCGGTGCCAAAAATCGCGATCGCGCCGCTGTTTGTGGTGTGGTTCGGGTTCGGCATCATTCCGAAAGTGATCTCGGCATTCCTGCTCGGGTTTTTCCCTGTGGTGGTGTCCGCCGTGCAGGGCTTCAAGTCGGTCGATCCCGACATGGTCGATCTCGCGCGCGCGATGCAGGGCAGCCGCTTCCAGGTGTTTCGCGCGGTGAACCTGCCGCATGCGATGCCGGCGATTTTCTCCGGGCTGAAAGTCTCGGTGACGCTCGCAGTCGTCGGCGCCGTGGTCGGCGAGTTCGTCGGCTCCAATTCCGGCATCGGCTATGTGCTGCAGCGCTCGATCGGCACCTTCGACCTGCCGACGATGTTTGCCGCCCTGGTCATTCTCGCGCTGCTCGGCGTGGTCCTGTTCTGGGCCGTCGACCGCATCGAACGCCTCGTGATCCCCTGGCATGTCAGCCAGCGCGAGGACCTCATTTTTGCTTCTTGAGAACTACTGCACGAAAACAACAATACAGCACGTCATTGCGAGCGAAGCGAAGCAATCCTTAGCGACACAAGCGGAGAAATGAATTGCTTCGCTTCGCTCACAATGACGAAAACAGGGAGGAAAGACCAATGCGATTGATAGCTGCAGTTTTCGCGACGCTGGCCTGGACCGCGCTTTCAGTGCTTCCCGCATCGGCCGCCGACAAGGTCGTGCTGATGCTGAACTGGTACGTCTACGGCGAGCACGCGCCGTTCTACTACGGCAAGGCCAAGGGCATCTTTGCCGCCGAAGGCATCGACCTCGAAATCCAGGAAGGCCGCGGTTCGGCGGCCACCACGCAGGCTGTCGCGGCCAAGACCGCTAATTTCGGCTATGTCGACGTGCCCACCATGATGCGCGCGGCGGTGAAGGGCGCCCCGATCGTCGCTACCGGCGTGCTGCTGCAGACCAGCCCGATGTCGGCGATGGGCTTTGTGGAAAAGAACATCAAGAAGCCCGAGGACATCAAGGGCAAGACAGTGGCGATCACGCCGGCCGATTCCATGACGCAGATCTGGCCCCTGTTCCTGAAAAAGACCGGGCTGAAGGAAAGCGACTTCCAGACGGTGGCCGGCGACGGCCAGACCAAGCTGAATGCCGTCATCAACGGCCAGGCCGATCTGTTGCTCGGTTACGTCATGGACCAGTCGATGAAGATCAAGGATGCGACGGGCAAGGACGTCAACGCGATCAAGTTCGCCGACTACGGCATTAACATGGTCTGCTCGGGCGTCGTCGCCAACACCGAGTTCGTCAAGGCGAATGCCGATCTGGTGAAGCGCTTCATGTCGGCGACGACAAAGGCAGTCGAAGCCGCGGAGAAGGACCCGAAGGGGGCAGCGCAATCGATCCTCGACGCCAACCCGAAGGGCGGCAAGATCGAAACGCTAACGCAGGGCTTTGAGCTGACGATCCCGCTCTACCGCACGGCGGAAACCAAGGGCAAGCGGCCGTTCCAGGTGACCGACCAGAACATGACCGACACGGTCAACCTGATGGTCGAATATGGCGGGTTGGATGCCAAGGCCAAGGACAATCCGAAGGCGTTCTATACCAACGACTATCTGCCGCAGGGCGGTTCGTGATTGGACGCGTGACATTGTCGTCCCTGCGAACGCAGGGACCCATAACCACCGGCTCTGGTTGTTGCAAAAGGTCTCTGCCCTCGTGCCCGAACGATAAGTCACGGCGTATGGGTCCCTGCGTTCGCAGGGACGACGGGCGGAGAGGACTTTTCTGAAATGGACTCAACTGAATGAACCCTGCGACCAAACCAACCAAGATCGATCAGCCGGGCGCGCATCTGCGCCTGGTGTCGGATCGCGCCAGCGGCGCTGCGCCGGGGATCACGCTGTCCGGCGTTTCGAAGACCTATCGCTCGCGCGACGGCGATGTTCCGTCGCTGCGGCCGCTGGATTTTCACATCAACGAGGGCGAGTTCTTTGTCGTGGTTGGCCCGTCCGGCTGCGGCAAGTCCACCCTGTTGAAAATGATCTCCGGGCTGCTTGCGCCCTCGACCGGTGAAATCCTGGTCGAAGGCGAACAGGTGACCAAGCCGCACGGCAATGTCGGAATCGTGTTCCAGAACGCCCTGCTGTTGCCATGGCGCAACATCATTTCCAACGTGATGCTGCCGATCGACATGAAGAAATTGCCGCGCGCGGAATATCTGCCGCGGGCGAAAGCGCTGTTGAAACTGGTCGGACTCGAAGGCTTTGAGAAGAAACTGCCCTGGCAATTGTCCGGCGGCATGCAGCAGCGCGCCTCGATCTGCCGGGCGCTGGTGCACGATCCCAAGATCATGCTGATGGACGAGCCGTTCGGCGCGCTCGACGCCATGACGCGCGAGAAGATGAATGTTGAATTGATGCGCATCCAGCGCGAAACCGGCAAGACCGTACTCCTGATCACGCATTCGATTCCCGAGGCCGTGTTCCTGGCCGATCGCGTGCTGGTCATGACCGAACGGCCCGGCGCGATCGCGGCGATCTACGACGTGCCGCTGCCGCGCCGCGTTCGCTGGACGCGATGGCCGATCCCGCCTTCACCGAACTGGTGCAGCGCATCCGCAAGCATTTCTTCACCCAAAGCGCGCTGGACTGAGACAGGCTTTCAATGCCGCTACGCTTAGCCGTAAAGGACATCGCTTTTTTTGAACGGCAGGTCACCTTTGCCCGGCCGTTCCGGTTCGGTGCGGTCGTCATCAATGCGACGCCGCAGGCTTTCGTGCGGGTCGAGATCGAGGTCGAAGGCAAGGGGCGCGCCACGGGCGCCAGCGCCGAATTTCTGGTGCCGAAATGGTTCGACAAGCGGCCGCATCTGTCGCCGGATGAGACGGTGACGGAACTGCGGCGCTCGCTGCTGATCGTGCGAGACATCTATCTGACGCACTCCAGCTTCGAGACGGCGTTCGGCCTGCACGCAGCCTGTATTGGCGCCCAGATCGAGGCTTGCGCCAGGGAAGATATTCCGCCGCTGGCGGCAGCTTACGGGCCGGCCGAAATCGACAAGGCGATCCTGGATGCGCTGCTGCGCTGCGCAGGCACCAATTTCTTCGATGGCATGGCCGGTAATATCGCCGGTGTCGATGCGCGGCTGTCGCACGATCTCGGCGATGAAGATGTCTCGCGGTTTCTGGCAAGCCGCAAGCGGCTGGAGCGCGTCGCGATCCGTCACACCGTCGGCATGGACGATCATGTCGAAGGCGAGGGCGGGGTAGCCGACAGTAAAGAAAATGCGGGCGCCCGCTATTTCAAGCTCAAGCTCAACGGCGATCCCGCGCACGATGCGGATCGCTTGATCCGGATCGGCGAAGCGCTCGCCACGCTGCCGTATGATTACCGCGTCACGCTGGACGCCAACGAGCAATATGCCGACCTTGTGGCCTTGAGCGCTCTGGTCGAGCGTCTCGATCGCGACGCTGCACTGCGGCCGATCGCGGCCAAACTTCTTTATATCGAGCAGCCGATGCCGCGCGACATCACGCGGCAGTCGCCGCTCGGCGCGCTGGCGCGGCGCGATTTCATCATCGACGAGGCCGATGACTCCTACGACGCATTCCCGCTTGCGCGAGAGCTCGGCTATCGCGGCATTTCATCGAAATCCTGCAAGGGTATTTACAAGTCGGTGATCAACGCGGCGCGCGCGGCGAAGTGGAGCGCCGGCAGTGAAAAAATATTTCATCGCCGGCGAGGACCTGACCTGCCAGGCGGGACTGGCCGTGCAGCAGGATCTCGCACTCGGCGCGCTGATCAGCGTCACCCATGCCGAGCGCAACGGTCACCATTATGTCGACGGCTTTGGCGATACGCCGACCACTGAGGCGGAAGCGTTTCTCGCAAGCCATCCCGATCTCTATGTCCGCGAGGGGGATAAAATCCGGCTCGCGATCCACGACGGCGATCTGCTGACGGGATCGCTGACAGCGCCCGGCTTTGCCACCTCCGTCCATCCGGATTGGTCCACGATGCAGCCGCTGGCGCAGCCGGCAACACGAATTCCCCTGGAGAAAGCAGTATGACGACCAAACGCCTCGGCCTGATCATGAACGGTGTGACCGGCCGCATGGGGCTCAACCAGCATCTGATCCGCTCCATCATTGCGATCCGCGACCAGGGCGGCGTGCTGCTCGCGAACGGCGACCGCATGCTGCCCGACCCGATCCTGATCGGCCGCGATCCCGACAAGGTGGAACGCCTTGCCAAGCGCTTCAGCGTGCAGCGCTGGTCGACCGATCTCGACAAGGCGCTGGCCGACAAGGACGACACGATTTTCTTCGATGCCGCGACCACGCAGGCGCGTCCGACGTTGCTGACGAAGGCGATCAACGCCGGCAAGCACGTCTATTGCGAAAAGCCGATCGCGACCAATCTGGACGAGGCGGTCGCGGTGCTGAAGCTCGCCACCGCCAAGGGTGTCAAGCACGGCACGGTACAGGACAAGCTGTTTTTGCCGGGCTTGAAGAAGCTCGCCTTCCTGCGCGATTCCGGTTTCTTCGGTCGCATGCTCTCGGTGCGCGGCGAGTTCGGCTACTGGGTGTTCGAGGGCGGCTGGCAGGAAGCGCAGCGCCCGTCGTGGAATTATCGCAGCGAGGACGGCGGTGGCATCATCCTCGACATGGTCTGCCACTGGCGCTACGTGCTCGACAATCTCTTTGGCGAGGTCGAGCATCAGCTGCCTCGGCACGACAGATATCCCCGAGCGTTTCGACGAAAAGGGCAAGAAGTACACGGCGACCGCCGATGATTCCGCGTATGCTACCTTCCGCCTCAAGGGCGGTGTGATCGCGCATATCAATATGTCCTGGGTGACGCGGGTCTATCGCGACGACCTCGTGACCTTCCAGGTCGACGGCACCCATGGCTCGGCGGTCGCGGGCCTGACCGATTGCGTGATCCAGGCTCGCCAGGCGACGCCGCGCCCGGTGTGGAACCCGGACGAAAAGCGCACCCACGATTTCTACGCCGACTGGCAGAGGGTTCCGGAAAACGCCGTCTACGACAACGGCTTCAAGGAACAGTGGGAAATGTTCATTCGCCATGTCTGCGAAGACGCGCCCTACAAGTTCACGCTGCTGGAAGGCGCCAAGGGCGTGCAACTCGCGGAGTGCGCGTTGCAGAGCTGGCGTGAACGTCGCTGGATCGACGTCGCCCCGATCAAGGTGTGAGGCAAAGCAAGGGATTTAGGATCATGAACAAGCCCGTATTGCCGATGTCTTCTCTGTCACTGAAACTGCCCGCGGCTGATGGCTCGATCGAAACCTACCGCCTGGCGGCGTCGCGGACGTTTCCGGCGAAACTCCAAGGTGCACTCAACCGCGTGGCGTTTTCCGCAGCCCATGTGGTCGCCGATCCTCTCGCCGACACTGATCCGTGGCTTTCGGCCGCGATCGATTGGGACAGGACCATTGCGTTCCGCGAACATGTCTGGGACCTAGGCCTGGGCGTCGCGGAAGCCATGGACACCGCGCAGCGCGGCATGGGGCTGGACTGGCCGACCTCGCTGGAGTTGATCCAGCGCTCGGTGAAAGCGGCCAAGGCAAGGGGAACGCGCTGGTGTTTTCCGGCGCCGGCACCGATCACCTGGCGGTCGAACACGCAAAGTCAATCGATGACGTCATTCGCGCCTATGAGGAACAGATCGCGGCGGTGGAGAAGGCCGGCGGCCGGATCATCCTGATGGCCTCGCGGGCGCTCGCCAAGCTCGGCCGCAGCGCCGACGACTACGCAAAAGTCTATGACCGCGTGCTGTCGCAGGTTCGCGAACCCGTGATCATCCATTGGCTCGGCGACATGTTCGACCCGGCTCTGGCAGGCTATTGGGGCACCGATGACCTGGACAAGGCGATGGATACGGCAGTCGCCATCATCAACGCCAACGCGGCCAAGGTCGATGGCGTGAAAGTTTCGCTGCTCGACAAGCAGCGCGAGATCGACATGCGCCGCCGCCTCGACAAGAACGTCAAGATGTATACCGGCGACGATTTCAATTACGCCGAACTGATTGCGGGCGATGACAAGGGCTTTTCGCACGCGCTGCTCGGCATCTTCGACGCCATCGCGCCGGCGGCGTCCTACGCGCTGTCGCGGTTAGCTGCCGGCGACGAGGCCGGCTTCCATGACGTGCTGGGGCCGACCGTGCCGCTGTCGCGCCACATCTTCAAGGCGCCGACGCGGTTCTACAAGACCGGCATCGTGTTCATGGCCTGGCTCAACGGCCACCAGGTTCATTTCACCATGGTCGGCGGGCAGGAGAGCACGCGCTCGACATTGCATCTGGCTGAACTGTTTCGCCTTGCCGACAAGGCCGGTCTGCTTTCCGACCCCGAACTGGCGACACGGCGCATGAAGACGGTGCTGGCGACGCGCGGCATCGAGCCCTGATGCGCGATTTTCTTCCGACCATCGCTGGCTCTCGCCTAATACGGCGGCGGTCCGCCAGCAGGGCGATCTTGTCGCCATCATCGAAGCCTGCGCGCGGCATGGCATCCGCGCCATCGATCCCTGGCGCGATCAGGTCGCGACCGTAGGCCTCGATCGCGCCGCGCGGGCTGTCCGCGACGCCGGGCGTGAATTGTCGGGTTACTGCCGCGGCGGCATGTTCACCTCGGATGCGGCGCGCCGTATCGACGCCCGGGATGACAATCGCCGCGCGGTCGACGAAGCCAGGGCGCTAGATGCGCCATGTGTGGTGCTCGTCGTCGGCGGCCTGCGCAATATTCGCGGCCGGGAAGCGCGGCCTCAAGGACATTGTCGGAGCGCGGGCGCAGGTTCATGACGCCATCGCCGAAATGCTGGATTATGCGAGACAGGCAAACATGCCGCTCGCGATCGAGCCGCTGCATCCGGCGTATGCCGCGGATCGCCTGCGTGAATACGACGAAGCAGGCGCTCGATATTTGCGATCAGCTCGATCCGCAGCGCACGGGCGCACTCGGCGTGGCGCTCGACGTTTATCACATCTGGTGGGATCCGGAGCTGATGCCGCAGATCGCGCGTGCAGGGAAAGATCGGTTGCTCGCGTTTCACGTCTGCGACTGGCTGGTGCCGACCAAAAGACATCCTCAACGACCGCGGCATGATGGGCGACGGCGTCATCGATATCAAATCTGCGCGATCGGCGGTTGAGGCGCAGGGTTTCGCCGGCTATTCCGAGATAGAGATCTTCTCCAACGACTGGTGGACAAAGCCGATGGATGAGGTCTTGCGGACCTGCATTGAGCGGCACCGGACGGTGGTCTAGCAGATACTGGCGAGATCGCGCGCTCGCTGTGTCAACGACGGACGATGTTGTCTCGTATCTGCACTGTCGCGCGTAATTTTTCGAAGGGTGTCGCGAGAAGCGACAGCGCGCCGGTTCCAGATTTAACCTTTTTCGGGGGTATTTAGCTTAACAAAGGGTTACCGTTGCACCCGCGCGATCAGCGGCGCTAGCTACGCCGCACGGAGAACGTCTCCGCAGCGATGAGCGGCAACATGAAAATCCTTTACGCGATTGCAATTCTCGCCCTCGTGTCGACCTCGGCGCAAGCATGGCAGATGGTGGAACGATGCACCTTCAGCAGGTTCTACGGCAGGGTATGCACGACGACCTATCTGGAGAGTCAGCCGCGCAACCTGGCCCAGGAACAGGAAGACGAAAAAGGCGCGGCGCGCCAGCATCGAAAAATGGGAAGCGTTCTGCAAGCCGACGCGCACCTATGACAAGGAAGGCGTCGTGCGCCTGGTCTACGCGAAAAAGGGCTGCGAGTTCGGCCGTAGCGGTAGCGGTCGCGCCTCGCATGGCGGCTCCTGCGTGAACGGGGAGCGTTCCACGGTTCGATGGATTCCGGCGAGGAATCCCAGACTTGCTGCGCTCCTGCAGCGACAAAAAGCAGCTAAATTTTACGCATCAAATTGCAACGCGGTTAGCCACGCTGCTTTACACCGCCTCAATGCTTGCCGATCATGCTGATCGACGGCATTCATTTCAAGAGGGCAGTTGCAATGCGTATCTTCATCGCGATCTCGATTGTCGTAGCGTCGGTCTCGTCGGCATCCGCGCAGTTCGCGATGGATCACGGGGCCGCGGCGGCTGCCGCCCAGGCCGACAGCGCGGGCAGGCTTACGAGTTGGCCAGGGCTTCGGCAATCAGGAACGGCGATCCGCTGCTTCCCAGTCAGCAGACCAATTTCGCCGTGGGCGGTCGCGCACGGTGAAGGTCATACAGCGGACAGCGGAAGAGCAGAAGGCCGATGAAGCGGCTCAGGCTGCCTGGAGCGCGCGTTGCCGGCCGACTGTGGTCGAGGATCGCGAGGACTTCGCCGAGTGAAGTATGCGGAACGGGATTGCGATCTTTCCGCTTCAACACCGCCGGCAATTAGAATTCCAGCGCATTCTGGCGGGGCGGCCTGGAGCCGCCCTGCGATTGAGCTGCTTTCGGCTATGCCCTCCCGGGTCGAAGTGCTAGGTCTCCCCAACTACCGTTGGGGCGGCATGACTTTTCACATCCTGGCAGTTCGGCGTCTTCGTCGCGATCGTATTTGCGGCATACTACCTTCCAGCGCTGAAGGCGTTTCAAATCCGGCTGCTGGTCCTGGCGAGCCTGTTCTTTTACGGATATGGCCAGCCCGCACTACTGGCGCTGTTGGCGGTGGCGGTTTTCGGAACCTATCTCTTTCTGGTTCTGGCGTTGCGCAACCGGAAGACATGGCTTCCCGTCGGCATTGCCTTCAACCTCGCGCTGCTGGCGTTCTTCAAATACAAGCTGCTGTTCGTCGATCGGCTTCACCCAGCCTGGTCGACTTCGCGCCGCTGATTTACTTCTGAAATTGCCACTGCCGATCGGCATTTCGTTTTCGTCTTCCACAACATCAGCCTGCTGGTGGACCTGACCAGGCAGAAGGCGGCGACGCCTACGCTGACGAGCGTCTTCCTCTACATCATCTTCTTTCCGCAGCTGGTTTCCGGTCCGATCACACGCGCGCAAATGTTCATGCCGCAGATCAAGCCCAAGTATTTTGCGGATATTCCCTTTGTCGAGGCCGCGAAATGGATCCTGGTCGGATTCTTCTTCAAGCTCTATGTCGCGAACAACCTCAATGAAATGACGTCCTATATGAGCTTTCCGCTCTACGAGGCGTTGCAGACCCAGGATCGCTGGCTGCTGGTTTTCCTCTACAGCTATCAGATCTACGCGGACTTCTTCGGCTATTCCGCGATAGCGATCGGGCTTGGCCTGCTGTTTGGCTATCGCTTGCCGGTCAATTTCAATCTTCCTTACATCTCGACCTCGTTCTCCGAGTTCTGGACGCGCTGGCACATTTCCCTGTCGACCTGGCTGCGGACCTATCTATACGTCCCGCTCGGCGGCAATCGACATGGCGCGTGGCGGACCTATCTGAACCTGATGATCGTCATGGGTCTCGGCGGCCTTTGGCATGGCGCTGGCCTCAGCTATTTGATGTGGGGGTTGCTGCACGGCTTGCTGTTAGTGCTCGAACGCCCCTTGCTGGCGCGGCTGGCTTCAATCGATTCCGCGGTGTTTCGTGCGGCCCGCATGATTTTCGTTTTTCGTCTGTGTCACCATGCTGTGGATCTTCTTCAAGCTGCCGAATTTCGATCACGCGGTCGGTTACCTCACGGGTATGTTTACGCCGAGCGCGATCCCAATCCGACCAAGCTGTTCTACAGCCTGGCGCTGCTCTATTCGCTGCCGGTCATGATCCAGCATGTTGTTGTTTCTCGCCCGGTGTTTGAGGGTAGCCTGCGCCGTGTCGAGCCATATCTATACGGTTCGATGGCGGCGCTGATGTATCTCGAAGCCGGTCCTGAGACGTCGTTCATCTATTTTCAGTTCTAGGAGACAGCAGAGAGTGTCTGCCGTTCAGTGGCTGGTAAAATGCGGCGTCGGCGCGATCATTCTGTTGATCGCCTGCGGCTTCGCGACTGCGCGCTTCGGCGGCGGACTGCAAATGCCGGCGACGACCACGCGATGGCACGTTGATCACCCTGAACCGCTTTATGCGCGAACCTGTGCCCGACATTGTGCTGGTGGGAAGTTCGATGACCTTCCGCCTCAAGGAGGAATATTTCGCAACGCCAAGGCTGAGGAATCTCTCGCGCTTGCGGGAGGCTCTCCGTGACCGGGCTGGAGATCGTTGCGAACCAGCCAGATCTTCCTGAACTCATTCTGGTCGAGACGAACGTTCTTGGCCGATCGACTGATGGTGCTGTGGTCGAACGATATTCGCGGGGCGATATCGAGCAGCTGTTCTTTCGTCCTGTCAGGGCGGCGGTGGCCGCTAGGCAGCGGCGTCACGCCCCTACGCATGAGCAGGTCGCGCTCAACCTTCGTAAATTGGTCGAGCAGCCGCCGGGCGAGTTCGACAGCCGTGCTATGTGGATCGCGCGCCTGAGCAGTTTAATGCGCAGGATCCAGCAGATGCCACGCGGATCAACGAAGGGAATTGAAGAGTTGATCCGGAGGCTGGAGCAACGTGGGCGCGGGTGCTGCTGTTCCAGTTCCACCCTATGCTGGAGCCGATTGAAAGTTCGCGGTTTGCTAACCACCACGCGAGGAGATCATTCACGCCCGGTTTCCCGATCCGCATCGATGGCTGCGGATCGATGCTAGCCGGGCGCGCTGCGCTGGGCAGACAGCATTCATCTCGACGAGCGGTCAGCCGTCATCGTGACGCAGGCCCTGGAGCGCTCATTGGCGGCGGCGCGCGCGGAAAAAGTGACAGGACAGCGGCCTATGCGCCCGTGTTCGCCGACCTCGCACTACGATCCCAGGCGTGCCGAGCGGCATCTAGCCGGACGAGGCCATGATCAAACTGGCGCAGGCTGGTTGCGGCGCGCTATCGCGATTGAGCAAGGAAGGCGATGATTTTCTTTCTGTCGTCGCTCGATGGGGAGACCGCCATACGGCTTCATGCTGTTGCCGGGTACGACCTCATCGGGGTTCGTAATGAAGCGATCGAGCTTCTCCTCATCCCAGACTTGCCTCCTTCATTGCGCTGGAAAACGCGTAGTCCGGCAACGATCCTGCTTTCCGTCCGACAATCTTGTAGAGGTTGGGGCCCAGCCGATTGTCGCCCTCCCTCACGATGTGGCTTTTCGACAGGCATTGTTGAACTGTTGGCCGGAGACGCCCTCCGTGCCTTGCGACGCCCTGAGGCAGGGCGGAGGGCGACAGACGCATGTACGCCATTCCGCTCAATGCCATTATCAAGAACGCTCGGTCATGGCCGCGCGAAAGCATGGTCCCAGCTCCCTCGTGCTTCGTCGCCTGGAAATCTCAACGCGCAAGCGCAGGAAATCGTTCGCTTGGGGTACGTGAATTGCTTCGCGATTTTGCGATGCGGGACCAATGTAATCGGTCTGCGGCGCTGGCCGACCTGGCACGGCACGCTCAAAAATCCCGCTGGAAGCGGACCCGGCCGCCGCGCACCGGCTCGCCGCTGAGTGCGTAATTCGAGAGCCGCGCCAGAAAACGCGAGATCCGCAACCGCGCCCTCGAGGCCGCGCTTCAGCGCCATCCCGGCGCATTGGTGCGCGCCGGTGCCGAAGGCGAGATGCCGGTTCGGCGTGCGGCCGATATCGAGACGTTCGGGATCGGCGAATTGAGCCTTGAGGTCGCGATTGGCGGCGCCGATGCACAGCGTCACCGGCGTGCCCGCCGGCAATGCGACGCCGCCGAGTTCGAACGCGGCTCGACCGTCATGCGGTTGCCGAGTTGATTGGAGCTCTCGAACCGCGTAGCATTTCCTCGACCGCGGTCTTGATCAGCGTGGGATTCTCGATCAGTCGCTGCTTTTCGCTCGCGTGGGCCTGCAGCGCCACCAGTCCGTTGCCGATCAGATTGGTGGTGGTCTCGTGGCCGGCATTGAGCAGGAGGAAGATGCAGTTGTGCAGCAGTTCCTTTTTCGGTCAGCCGCTCGCCGTTGTCTTCGCCCTGAATGGGCGGGTCGGCACGTCGCGGTCGGGATTGCCGGGTTTGGCCCGCCGCCGCGCCACCAGCACTTCGAGATAGGAGAGGAAATCTTTCACCGCCTTGTTGCCGCGGGCGAACACATCAGGGGCGATCACCGGCTCCAGCGCGCCGAGAATGGCGAGCGACCAGCCGCGCAAGGGTTCGCGTTCGTCCTGGGGCACGTCGAGCAGATTGCCGATGACCTCGATCGTGGACCCTTGCGGCGGCGAAGTCGTCGATCAGGTCCACCTTGCCTTTAGCGGCGACGGCCTCGAGCAGGCGGTCCGCCAGCACTGACTAGGTCGGGCGTCCATGCCGGTCGATCGCGCGGCGGCGTACGCCGCGCCCGCGCTCAGCCGGCGCTACGCAGTATTGACGGGGGATCGTTGAAGACGAGGCTGGTGGTGTATTGGTGTTCTGTAGAGCAGGGAGTCGCCATATTTCGGCGAGAACTCCTTCTTCTTGTCGGAAGAGAAGGTCTGTTGTTCTTGTAGGCCGCCACGAGGTCATCGTAGCGCGTCAGGAAGTGTTACGAACCGTTCGGCAACCGCTTGACCGGTTCGGTTTCCCGTAGCGCGCGATAGGTCGGGTAGGGTCGGCATAGAATTCCCGGCGTCAGCTTCTCGAGGTCGAATGAGGCCGCCAGCTCGCGCGTGTCTGCAGTCATGCCTGTCACTCTTTGTGAAGACGGACAAATGGGCGACCACCAAATTAGTCGCATTTGCAACTATCTTAAATGCCGTTCCCGAGCCGGCGTCAACTCGGATTGAAGGGATTATGCGGGCCACGACGGTCCGGCCCGGACTACAAGCAGCGCGTTGGGGTTGCAATCCAATCCGAATGAGCCGGAAATGGTGAGAGCTGGATTTTCGTAAAACTGACGTTTGAACAAGGCGTTGAAGGTGTGATCTTTACGCCGCTGCGTGCTCGCATTTGCCCAGTGCGCCGCAATAATTGTTGACTTTGGTCATGGTGAGTGATTACTCACACGCCCATGTCTACCCTGCGCATGACCAGTGATTTGCGGCGGCAATTGATTTTGAGCGCTGCCAAGCGATGCTTTGCCCGTAACGGCTTTGCCCGGCACCACCACCAAGAGCGTGGCGGCTGCTGCAGCCATTTCGGAAGGCTTGCTGTTCAAGCACTTCCCTTCCAAAGCGCGCGCTCTATGCCGAAATCCTCGCGGAGGAGTGCGAGGCCGATCCGGATTTTGCGAACCTGCTCGGCCAGGAGCCGTCGACGGGAACGCTCGTCGCGCTGGTCAAAGGCATGGTGGGGCATTTCATTGAAGTATCGAACGGGTCGGATCAGGAGGAAGCGCAGCGGCTGCGACTGATGACGACCAGCCATCTCGATGACGGCGAGTTCGCGCGGCTGCTTTACGACAAGATTGGTGGCCTGATCGGGCCGGTGTTTGCCGCATCGATCGAAAACGCGATCGCGGCCGGCGACGCGGTGCGAGTCGGCAGCGATCCGCTTAATCTGTTCTGGTTCGCACACCACACTGTGCTAATGGCTGCGCTGACGCGGCTCCCGGCCGTGCCCTGTCTTTCCTACGGCAACGCCGCCGATCTGGAGCGGCAGCTTTGTCGATTTATCCTGCGCGGCATCGGACTAAACGAAGCCGCAATTGCTTCTCATCTGGACTGCGAGCTGTCGCCGAATTCGGGACAATCGGTAACTGCAGAAAGTGCATGACATGAATATCGTGACTGAACCCAAAATTACGGGCAAGCCGATTGCCGACAAGCCGCACAAGCGGCCGGTGCGGATGGTGCGCTGGTTCATCGTTGTGGGAACGCTGCTGGCCTTGCTGGTCGGCGGTCTCGTCTGGTTCAACTATTTCCGTGGCAAGATGATCGCGCAGTTCTTCGCGAACAACAAACCCCGCCGACCAGCGTCAGCATCGCCACGGCGAAGTCGAAACCATTCCAAATCTTCTGACGGCGGTCGGCGACCTCGCCGCCGTGCATCAGGTCAATGTGACGTCGGACGTCAACGGGCGTATCACCGACATCATGTTCACGGCGGGTGCGAGCGTGAAGAGGGCACGCCGCTGCTGCAATTGTTCGATGGTCCCGAGCAGGCCGACCTTGCCAACTTCAAGGCACAGGCGAGGGTGGCGCAGATCTCGCTGGATCGCGCCAAGCAACTATGGAGCGCCAGGTCGGCCCGCAGGCGACCGTGGATACCGCGCAGGCGGCGTTCGACCAGGCCACCGCCGGCATCGCCAAGACCCAGGCCATCATCTCGCAGAAGCTGGTGCGGGCGCCGTTCGATGGCGAACTCGGCGTTCTCGCAGGGTCGAGGTCGGACAATATCGACCGCGGGCACGCAGATCGTCTCGCTGACCGATTTGTCTGTGCTGTTTGCGAACTTCACCGTGACAGAAAAGGATTCCGGCCAGCTCAAGGTTGGCCAGATCGTTCGTATCGCCGTCGATGCCTATCCGGGCCGGACCTTCGAAGGCAAGATCACGACCATCGAGCCGCAGATCGCGACCGATACGCGCAACATTCGCGTGCAGGCGACGATGCAGAATCCGGATCGCATCCTCAAGCCCGGCATGTTCGCGACCACCACCGTGGTGCTGCCGGACAAGCCGCCGGTCGTTACCGTGCCCGAAACCGCAGTCGACTACACGCTCTACGGCGACTCCGTCTTCCTCATCAGCGAGAAGAAGGAAGAGGACGGCAAGACCAGCCTCATCGTCACGCGTAGCTTCGTGCAGACCGGCAAGCGCATCGAAGGACGTGCTGAAATCCTGAAAGGGTTGAAGGACGGCGACCGCGTGGTGGCGGTGGGGCAGCTCAAGCTGCAATCGGGATCGGCCGTGACGATCTCGACCGACCCGACACCGCCGATTCCGGCGAAGCCGCCGCGCTACTGATACATGAACGCAGCCCCAAGGGGCCGCGTTGGCGAAAGACGGGCAGCGGTCCTCGAAATGAGACTGCGCCCGAAACTGCTGAACCCACCGGGATAAATCTGCGATGGCCTTAACCGATATCTTCATCAAGCGTCCGGTCCTGTCGGTCGTCGTCAGTCTGCTTATCCTCCTGATCGGGTTGCGAGCCGCCAGCGTATTGCCGATCAGGCAATATCCAAAGCTGTCGAACACGGTGGTCAATATCATCACCTCCTATCCGGGTGCGTCGGCCAACCTGATTCAGGGCTTCATCACCACGCCGATCGAGCAGGCGGTCGCCTCCGCCGAGGGCGTCGACTACATCACCTCGTCGTCCGTGCTGGGCACCAGCACGATCCAGGTCTACATCAAGCTGAATTTCGATCCGAACCAGGCGCTGACCGAAGTTCTCGCCAAGGTGAACTCGGTCAAATATCTGATCCCGAAGGAATCGAACGACCCGGTCGTGACCAAGACGACCGGCCAGACCACGGCCGTGATGTATCTCGGATTCTCCAGCGACGAACTCTCGGGTTCGGCCATTTCGGACTATCTGACACGCGTGGTGCAACCGGTGCTGTCGACGGTCGACGGCGTCGCATCCGCCGACATTCTCGGCGGGCAAACGTTCGCGATGCGGCTGTGGCTCGATCCGGTGCGGATGGCGGGGCGCGGCGTATCGCCGAGCGATGTTTCGGCGGCGATTGCCGCCAACAACTTCCAGGCCGCGGCCGGCCAGGCCAAGGGCTACCTGATCGTCTCGAACGTTTCGACCAACACAGACCTGCGGAACCTCGATCAGTTCAAGAAGATGATCGTCAAGTCCAAGGACGGCGGATTCGTTCGGATCGAGGATATCGCGACCGTCGAACTCGCCGCCCAAAGCACCGATGCGAGCGTTGCCTTCAGCGGCGAGCGTGCGATCTTCATCGGCGTGCAGGCGACTCCACAAGGCAACCCGCTGACCCTGGTGAAGGGCGTGCGCGCGCTGTTTCCGGAGCTGGAACGCAACCTGCCGCCGTCGATGAAGATGAAGGTGGCCTACGATTCGACCAAGTTCATTCAGTCATCGATCGACGAGGTGAAGAACACGCTGATCGAGGCCGTGCTGATCGTCGTGGTCGTGATCTTCCTGTTCCTGGCCTCGTTCCGCTCGGTCATCATTCCCGTGGTTACCATTCCGCTGTCGCTGATCGGCGTCTGCAGCCTGATGCTGGCGATGGGCTTTAGCTTCAACCTGTTGACGCTGCTGGCGATGGTGCTGGCGATCGGGCTTGTGGTCGACGACGCCATCGTGGTGGTGGAGAACATCCATCGCCATCTGGAGGAGGAAAAACTCCGGTGCAAGCGTCGCTGCAGGGCGCGCGCGAAATCGTCGGCCCCGTGATCTCGATGACGATCACGCTGGCGGCGGTGTATGCACCGATCGGCTTCCTCGGCGGCTTGACCGGTTCGCTGTTCCGCGAATTCGCCTTCACGCTCGCGGGTTCCGTGATCGTGTCGGGCGTAATCGCGCTGACGTTGTCGCCGATGATGTGCTCGGTCCTCCTGAAGAGCGCGGACGAGGGGCGATCTCTCGGCTGGTCAACAGGGTGTTCGGTGCGATGACGCGCTGGTACGGACGCCAGCTCGACCGCTCGCTCGACTATCGTCCGATCACCGGGCTGTTCGCGCTGACGATCCTCGGTCTGGTCGGCTTCCTCTATATGAACACTTCAAGGAGCTCGCGCCCGAGGAGGACCAGGGCATCGTGTTCTCGGTAACAAAGGCGCCGAAATACGCCAACATTGACTATGTCGATTTCTACGGCGAAAAGCTCGACAAGGCGTTCCAGAAGTTCCCCGAGACCGATCTCCGCTTCGTCCTGAACGGCATCACCGGCCCGCAGGGCGGCATTGCCGGCATGCTGCTGAAGCCGTGGGACGAGCGCGAGCGTTCCTCGATCCAGCTGAAGCCGCTGGTGCAGGCGGAGCTCTCGAAGATCGAAGGTGTCCAGGCGTTCGCGTTCAACCTGCCGCCGCTTCCGGGTGGACCCGGCGGCCTGCCGATACAGATGGTGATCAATTCGACCGCCGGATTCCAGGCCGTCTATGATCAGATGTCGAAGCTGAAGGACGCGGCGCGCAAGAGCGGCCTGTTCATCGTCTCCGACAGCGATCTCGACTTCAACCAGCCGGTGGTGCGCGTCTCCATCGACCGTTCCAAGGCAAGCGATCTCGGCATCAACATGGCGCAGGTCGGCAGCACGCTGCAGACCCTGCTGGGCGGCAATTACGTCAACCGCTTCAACCTCGAAGGCCGGTCGTATCAGGTGATCCCGCAGGTGCCCCGCGGCATGCGGCTGTCGCCGGAATCGCTCGGTGGTTACTATGTTCCGACCAGCACCGGGCAGTTGGTGCCGCTCTCGACCATCGTGTCGATCGAGACCGACACCGATCCGAATTCGCTGACGCATTACAATCAACTCAACTCCGCGACCTTCTCGGCGGTGCCGATGCCAGGCGTAACGGTTGGGCAGGCCGTGGACTTCCTGGAGGGCGAAGCGAAGAACTTGCCCGCAGGCTTCGGCCACGACTATCTGGCCGACTCGCGCCAATACGTGCAGGAGGGCAACCAGCTCGCGATCACCTTCGGCTTCGCGCTGATCATCATCTTCCTGGTGCTGGCGGCGCAGTTCGAGAGCCTGCGCGATCCGCTGGTGATCATGATCAGCGTTCCCATGGCGATCGTCGGCGCGCTGATCCCGCTGTTCTTCGGCGTGGCGACCATCAACATCTACACCCAGGTCGGATTGCTGACGCTGGTCGGCCTCATCACCAAGCACGGCATCCTGATGGTCGAGTTCGCCAACGAGCTGCAGCTCAAGGAAGGTCTCGACAAGCGGTCGGCGATCGAGATGGCGGCCCGCATCCGGCTGCGTCCGATCCTGATGACGACGGCGGCGATGGTCACCGGCCTGATCCCGCTGCTGACCGCAACCGGCGCGGGCGCGGCGAGCCGCTTCTCGATCGGTCTCGTCGTGGTCTCCGGCATGTCGATCGGCACGCTGTTCACCCTGTTCGTGCTGCCTGCGGTCTATGTCTGGCTGGCCACCGACCACCAGGCCAAGGCCGGCTCGGAGCGGACCAAGGAGATCGCCGATTTCGATCTCGGGAGGCCGGCGCTCAAGCCGACCTGAGCTTTCGCGTCCGCGGAATAATTGCAAGCGACGGCAGCGGAAATCGCTGCCGTCGTTTTTTGTGTCGATAGCCCGGCGACGCCACCGGTCCTCCATGCTAGGAAAGAAGAAAAAACAGGGAGGCAACATGACGAGCGACTTTCCCGCCGGCAACTACCGCATCATTCCGGCCGTGTTTCAGTACTCCGGCGGTGTCGCGGCCAACCCGGGCTACGAAATCGAACGGGTGCGTTTTGACAAATGGCTGCCGCTGGCCGAGGGCTTTGCGCAAATCGCAAAATACATTCAGGCCGCAGGAAGACCGCTGACGTCGTTCTGTGCCTGCGAGCTGCGCTCGCCCGCGGCGTTCACCGAGGAGGGATTCCGGAATTTCAACCTGCACTACGTCAAGACGCTGGCGGAGTGGGGCGTGTATGACGGCAAGACCAATCCGGTGGCGCGCAGCAATGTCTGCCCGGAGATCGCTCCGCCGGCCGAACCGTCATTCTACGCCTTCTCGTTTACGCGGCCGAGCCAAAGCAAGGCGTCGAGTTTCGTGATCGCCGGGAGCGGCGAGTCGCAGGAAGGCAACGCCAGCTATGCGGAGCGAACCGTGCGCTACCGCGACCTCAGCCCAGAGGGCATTGCGGAGAAGGTTCGCTACGTCGTCGGCGTGATGGAGCAGCGCATGGGCGCGTTCGGCTTTGGCTGGAAGGATGCGACGGCGGCGCAGACTTACACCGTGCACGATTTTCATCCTGTCCTTGCCGATGCCATGGTTCGTCGCGGCGTGGCGCGTTCAGGTTTGACCTGGCATTTCGCACGGCCACCCGTGATCGATCTCGAATATGAGATGGATTGCCGAAGAGTGTTGCGGGAGATGGTGATCTAGACCCTATCCCTCATCCTGAGGAGCGCGGAACGCGCGTCTCGAAGGATGAAGCCCGGGCCTCATGGTTCGAGACGGCGCGGAGCCTGTCATCGGGCCGCGCTACGCGCGGACCCGTTGGCGCCTCCTCACCATGAGGGGCTTATCTAGCGGGCTCACGCTCAGACCTTGCCCGCTGTCGCCGCTTCAATGCTGGCATCGATGATCGCGCGGTCGGTGATCCCGGCCGGGTTCCTGCGCGTCGGCAGGAACGGGCGGAAATGCACCCAGCGCTCGCGGCTCACTTGCTCCAGCCGCGCGAGTTCGGCGAGCGGATCGGCGTGATCGTCGACCCGCAGGTCGAGCTCGGACCATTCTTCGTCGCCGTGGATCAGCAGCGCCGCCGATTGCTTGCCGCGCTTGTCGCCGCCGGCGGCTTCGCCGGCCGTCAAGGCGACGATCAGCCGTTGTGCGAAGGGCGGACTGGCGTTGGCCACATAGGCCTGCGCGGTGTCGTCGAGCACGGCGGCGCCCGCCAGCATATTGCCGGCAAGAGAGAAGCCGTCGCCCTGAATATGCCCGCACCAATCGACGCATTCGCGCCCCGTATGAGCGGCAATGCTGCCCTTGGTGTCCATGACATGCAGTTGTCGGCTCTCACGCCCATCGTCGGCGGCGATCAGCGTGTCCACCACCTCGCGGGGATTGCGCCCTTCGCGCAGCAGCTTGACGCCGTCGATGCCGTAATAGGGATTGACCAGCGCCTGCGTTGCGACGCCGCCGAAGCCGGCTGCGATATGCGGCACGCGTGCGCCGACCGCGAAGAATCTGGTCGCGACGGCGATGCCGATTTGGCCGGTGAGGGGATCGCGCGCGATAATCGACCAGGTCATCTCTGATTGTCTCTTCGAGTTATCGCCCTGCCGCGTAGCCCTGCATGCCTCTGGGATTGGCGGCCGCGCGGCGGCGTCGGCCAACCCTCGAGGCCGCGGTGAGACGGCCTTCCGACCAGTCGGGGCCGATCTCGACGACATGGCCGCGGCCCTTGAGGGTATCGACGGTCGCCTGCGGCACGCGGTTCTCGACCACCAGCACGCCGGGGCGTGTGGTGCGCGGCCAGAACGAGATCGGGAAATGCTCGGAGTGCCAGGCGGGCGCGTCGATCGCTTCCTGCAGGTTCAGCTTGGCGTGGACATGCCGCAGGAAGAATTGCGTGGTCCATTGATCCTGCTGGTCGCCGCCGGGCGATCCCCAGGCCATATACGGCTCGCCGTCGCGCAGCGCCATGGTCGGCGAGAGCGTGGTGCGCGGGCGTTTGCCCGGCGCCAGCGCCGCGGGGTGATCTTCTTCCAGCCAGAACATCTGCGCGCGGCTGCCGAGGCAGAAGCCGAGTTCGGGAATGACCGGCGAGGATTGCAGCCAGCCGCCGGACGGCGTCGCCGAGACCATGTTGCCGGCCTGGTCGATGATGTCGAAATGCACGGTGTCGCCGCGCACCTCGCCGAAGCGGCCGACGGTCGGTTCGCCCGCGCCCATGGCGCCGACCGCCTCGCGATGGCCCTCGGCGCGGCGAAGCTTTACCACCGAGCCAAAACCTTCCACCGATCCCGGGATGAAATCGAGCGAAGCCTTGTCCTTCGAGATCAGCTTGCGGCGCTCGTCATTGTAGGCGTCAGACAGCAAGGTCGTGATCGGGATGTCGGTGAAGTCAGGATCGCCGTAGAATTTCTCGCGGTCGGCGAAGGCGAGCTTGGCGCACTCGATCTGCAGATGAATGAATTCTGGGCCGGCCGGATCGAGCCCATCGAGCTCAAAGCCCTTCAACAGCGCCAGTTGCTGCAGCATGACTGGACCCTGGCTCCAGACGCCGGGCTTGCAAACGGTGTAGCGGCCGTAGTCATACGTCAGCGGCGCCTCCACCGTCGGCTGCCAGCGCGCCATGTCGTCGGCCGAAAGCACACCCCGATGCGGCGAGCCGCTGACGTCCATCACTTCCTGGGTGCGGCAAAACCTGTCGATCGCTTCCGCCACGAAACCATGCGACCAGGATTTTCGCGCGCGCTCGATCTGCGCGACGCGGTCGGCGCCGGCGCTTTCGGCCTCTTTCAGGATACGCGCGTAGGTTTCCGAGAGCTGCTTGTTGGTGAACAGCGTGCCGGGTCTGGGCACCTCGTTGTTCGGCAGGTAGACCGCCGCCGATGTCCTCCAGTGCTTTCGGAATAACTGCTCGACGACCTGGATGGTCGCCGCTGCTCGCTCGACCAGCGGATAACCGTCGCGCGCGTAGGCAATCGCGGGCTCCAGCACGTCGCGCAGCCGCATCGTGCCGTAATCGCGCAAGAGCAGCATCCAGGATTCAAACGTGCCGGGAACGCAGGCGGCGAGGGAGCCCCGTGCCCGGCACCATCTCCAGGCCTTCGCTCTTGTAATGGGCGATGGTTGCCTTCGACGGCGCGGGACCCTGGCCGCAGATCACCTCGGTGCGGCCGCGCTTGGTGTCATGCACAATGATCGGCACGTCGCCGCCCGGGCCGTTCAGATGCGGCTCGACGACCTGCAGCGTGAAAGCGGTGGCGACACCGGCGTCGAATGCGTTGCCGCCTTTCTCCAGAATACCCATGCCGACCGCGGTCGCGATCCAGTGGGTCGAGGTGACAACCCCGAATGTGCCTTCGATTTCCGGCCGGGTCGTGAATGGATCGGGACTGATGTTGCTCATGGGGTCCAATGCTGTGGTCTCGTGGCGCGGGCGCACTTGACCATAGGCGAGGCTGGCTGCCAACCGGTGGCATGCCACGCATTGCTCCCATCCCTGTGATCATACCGCGACGGCGGCTTCGGCCGGATTGTTGACGGCATGACAGGCGACGCCATCGATCAGCGCGGGCGCCTGCCGCGGCAGATCAAACGCCAATGGGCAGCGCGGGCTGAACGCGCAGCCGGGTGGCGGATCGATCGGATTGGGGATCTCGCCCTTGACCGGAATCCGCTGACGGCCGGACATTGCGAGATCGGGAACCGCGCCCAGCAGCATCTTGGTGTAGGGCATGCGGGGATTGGCGAATAATTCGCGGCCCTCGGCAATCTCCACGATGCGGCCGAGATACATCACGCCGATGCGCGTCGCCATGTGGCGGACCACGGCGAGGTTGTGGCTGATGAAGAGATAGGTCAGGCCGAACTTGTCCTGCAGGTCGCGCATCAGATTGAGGATCTGCGCCTGCACGGAGACGTCGAGCGCCGAGGTCGGCTCGTCGCAGACGATGAATTCGGCTTCCGACGCCAGCGCGCGCGCAATCGCGATGCGCTGGCGCTGGCCGCCGGAAAATTCGTGCGGATATTTCAGGCCGTCGTCGGGATGAAGTCCGACGAGGTTCAGCAACTCGCCGACGCGCATGCGGATGTCGCGCTCGCCCTCGATCAGGTCGAAGGCGCGGATCGGTTCGGATACGATGGCATCGACCCGGAAGCGGGGATTGAGGCTCGCATAGGGGTCCTGGAAAATCATCTGGATGCGGCGGCGCAGGCGTTGGCGGGCCTGCGCTTGCCTGGAACTCGTCATCGAAACGCCGTCGATGATGACTTCGCCCGAACTCGGCGGCAGCAGCCCGACCACCATCCGCGCCACTGTAGTCTTGCCCGAACCGGATTCTCCGACGAGGGCGAAGGTTTCTCCTTTTTGATGTCGAAGGTGACGCCATCGACGGCCTTCAGGAATTCCAGATGGCCGCCCTCCAGCACGCGGTTGAGCCACGGTTTTGAAACGTCGAACACGCGGCGTAAATTCTTCACGTCGACGAAGGGGGCGCTCATGCTGCCGTCTCCTTCGCGGCTTCACGGGGCGCGGTGTCGAAGAGATGGCAGGCGACGGCGTGCGAACCTTGCTTGAGCGGCTCCGGCCGTTCCACGCGGCAGCGGTCGAACGCAAAGGCGCAGCGCGGATTGAACGAGCAGCCCGGCGGGATCGCCGAAAGCCGCGGCATCGAACCCGGAATTTGCACCAGGCGCTTGTCTTCGCCCGCAAGCGTCGGGATCGCGCCCATCAATCCCGGGTACCAGCGGGTGCAGCGGGTTCTGCACGACGTCCTGCACCGGGCCGATCTCGGCAATCCGCCCCGAATACATCACGGCGACCCGGTCGGAGGTCTCGGCGATCACGCCCATGTCGTGGGTGACCAGCATGACGGCGGTGCCGTGATCGCGCCCCAGGCGCTTGATCAGCGAAATGATCTGGGCTTGGACGGAGACGTCGAGCGCGGTGGTCGGCTCGTCGGCGATGATCAGTTCGGTTCGGCGCAACCTCGCGAGCGCAATTGGCGACGCGCTGGCGCATGCCGCCGGAGAATTCGGTGTGGGTAGGCGTCGATGCGTTTTTCCGGCGCGGGAATGCCGACTTCGGCGAGGAGGTCGATGGCGCGCTTGCGCCGCCGTCTCCGAAAGATTCAGGTGGGTCTTTATCGTCTCCACGATCTGGTCGCCGATCCGGTAGAGCGGATTGAGGCTCGTCAACGGATCCTGAAAGATCATCCCGATCCGCTTGCCCCGGATGCGGCGGATTTCTTCCGGCGGCAGATGGTCGATTCGCGTTCCCGACAGATAGATCTCGCCGCCCGCGATCCGGCCGGGCGGATCGATCAGTCCGATCACGGCAAGGCCGGTGACCGATTGCCGGCGCCGGATTCGCCGACCACGCCGAGCACCTCGCCCTTGGGGATGTCGAAGGAAACGCCATTGATCGCCCGCAGCGTGCTGCGGCGGGTGAATTCCACCTCGAGGTTACGCACGGAGAGGACAGGAATGGTCATCGGAGCTTTGGATTGAGTGCGTCGCGCAGCCGGTCGCCGAGCAGGTTGATGGAGAGGATCAATCCCGCCAGCGCAATGCCGGGGAAAGCGACGATCCACCATTCGCCAGCGAACAGGTAATTGTTGCCGATCCGGATCAGGGTGCCGAGTGAGGGCATGGTATCGGGCATGCCGGCGCCCAGGAACGACAGCGTCGCCTCGGTGATGATGGCGAGCGCGAGGTTGATCGTGGCGATCACCAGAATCGGTCCCATTGTATTCGGCAGCACGTGCCTCAGCATAATGACGGGGGCGGGAAGGCCGATCAGTTGAGCGGCGGCGACATAGTCCTTGTTCTTCTCGACCATGACGGAGCCGCGCACGGTGCGGGCATATTGCACCCAGAAACTCAAGCCGATCGCGACCACCAGCACCGCAAGCGTACTCATGGCGTCGAGCCGGTTGCCGAACACGGACTTGGCGACGCCGTTGACCAACAGCGCGATCAGGATCGCGGGGAAGGTGAGCTGCACGTCGGCGATGCGCATGATCAGCCCGTCGACGGCGCCGCCGAAATATCCAGCGACCAGCCCGAGCGTGATGCTCGAGCGTGCCGGCGAGCACGACGCCGAGCACACCGACCACGAGCGATATCCGCAAGCCGTAGAGAATGGCCGAGAACACGTCGCGGCCCTGTTCGTCGGTGCCGAGCAGGAACGGGCTCTGGCCGTCGGCGGTCCACAGCGGCGAGATCCGCGAATTCATCAATTGCAGCTGCGCCGGGTCGAACGGGTTCTGCACCGCCAGTTGGGATGCAAAGATCGCCAGCAGGAAAAACAGAACGGTCACGGCCCCCGCCACCATGGTCATCCGGGAGCGGCGGAACGAATAGAAGATGTCGCTGTCGAGCGCGCGCTTCAGCCACCCCGCAGCAGCAGGCCGCGTTCGCTGTGCGCTCGACTCTATTCGGTGTGGGACCGGCGTCGGACATCTGATGGCTCGCTTTATGCCGGACGGCTGATGGTCGAGCGCAGGCGCGGATCGACGACGGTGTAGAGGATATCGACCACCAGATTGATGGTGACGAATATCAGCGACACCATCAGCAGGTAGGCGGCCATGATCGGGATATCGACATTTTGCACGGCCTGCACGAACAACAATCCCATACCCGGCCACTGGAAGACGGTCTCGGTGATGATGGCAAATGCAATTACCGAGCCAAACTGGAGGCCCGCAACGGTGATGACGGGGACCAGCGTGTTCTTGAGCGCGTGACCGAAATGGATCGCCCGTGGTCAGGCCGCGGGCGCGCGCGAAACGGATATAATCGGTGCGGAGCACCTCGAGCATTTCGGCGCACCAGCCGCATGATCAGGGTCATCTGGAACAGACCGAGCGTGATCGAGGGCATGATCAGCGCCTTGAGGCCGGAAAGCGTGAGCAGGCCGGTGGTCCACCAGCCGATCCGCACCACGTCGCCGCGGCCGAACGAGGGCAACCAGCCCAGCGTCACCGAGAACAAATAGATCAGGAGAATGCCGATCAGGAATGTCGGTAGCGAGATTCCGATCAGCGACACCGCCTGGAAGAACTTCGTGAGAATGGTGTCGCGCCGCAGCGCCGAATAGACCCCCATCAGGATGCCGAATACCATGGCGAGAACCGTGGCGCAGGCGGCAAGTTCGAGCGTCGCCGGCATCCGCTCCATCAGCAGGTTCGAAACCGGCTGGCGAAATTGATAGGACACTCCAAACTTGAATTGCACGGCGTTGGTGAAATAGCGGACGAACTGCACCGGCACGGGATCGTCGAGACCGAGAGACTTGCGCACCGCCTCGCGTTCGGCGGCCGGCGTATCAAGCGACACGATCTGGTTGACCGGGTCGCCCGCGAAACGGAACATCGAGAACGCGATGACCCCGACCGCGATCATGACGCCGATGGCCTGGAGAGCGCGGCGAAGAGTGAAAGCGAGCATGGATTCCTTTCACTGCTCTGGTGCGGTGGCGAACGTCGCTGTCGCCTGAAAACGAGAGGTCCCGGAAGCCGCTAAGCCGCCGGGACCTGGTGTCGAAGCCTGCCTAGTCCTGTTTGTTCGCCCAGTAGAGCAGGACTTGATTGTCGGCGCGCTGGTTCAGCTTCACCTTTTCGACGCGCCCCATGCCAGCGCCTGCTGATGCAGCGGGATATATCCGAAGTCCTTGGCGCCGATTTGGAACGCTTCCTTGATCAGGAGGTCGCGCTTGGCCGCGTCGGATTCCTGCAGCACCTTATCGGCCAGTTCGTCGAGCTTCTTGTTGCAGTAGCCGCCAGTTGGCTTCGCCGCGGTTGGACTTCGGATCGTCGCGGCAGCCCATGATGTCGAACAGGACGTTGTGCGAGTCGAGCGTGCCGGGAGTCCAGCCGAGCAGATAGAATGAAGTCTGGTAGCCGCCGGGCTTCCAGCACCTTGGCGAAATACTGCGCCTTGGGCTGGGCCAGCAGCGTCACCTTGACGCCGATACGGGCCAGCATGCCGACCACCGCCTGACAGATCGCGGCGTCGTTGACATAGCGGTCGTTGGGACAGTCCATCGTGACTTCGAAGCCATCGGGGTAGCCGGCTTCGGTGAGCAGCTTCTTGGCGCCGTCCAGGATCGAATTTCGGGCGCGTAAAGTCACCGGACAGCTTGAACAGCTGCGGCGCGATCATCAGCGCCGAGGGCGTCGACAGGCCGCGCATGACGCGGGTCTTGATCAGTTCGACATCGATGGCCTTGAAGAAGGCCTCGCGGACCTTGATGTCCTTGAAGGGTTCTTGCCCTTGACGTTGGAGTAGAGCAGTTCGTCACGCACCTGATCCATGCCGAGGAAGATGGTGCGGAGTTCCGGTCCCTTCAGCACCTGGGCGTTCGGGCTGGAATCCACCCGCGAAATATCCTGGATCGGAACAGGCTCCATGACGTCGACCTCGCCCGACAGCAGCGCGGCGACGCGGGTCGCGTCGAGCCGATCGGCGTGAAGACGATTTCCTTGATGTTATATTCCGGCTTGCGCCACCAGGTCGGGTTGGCCTTGAACACGGTCTTGACACCGGGCTGATGGCTTTCGACCGAGAAGGCGCCGGTGCCGTTGGCGTTGAGCGAGGCGAAGCTTGGTGTCGTGGCCGCGGCGGGTGTCGGCTCGACGGCGTTGTTCGCCTCGGCCCACTTCCTGCTCATGATGTACCAGGTATCCCATTGCGAATTCAGAATGGGATTGGGCGAAGTCAGGATGAAGTCGACGGTGTGATCGTCGACCTTGACGACCTTGGTATCGGGAGCAACACGGGTCTGCAGGTTCGAGCCCTTCTTGCGAACGCGGTCCGCGGAGAAGACCACATCGTCGGCCGTGAAGGGATCGCCGTTGTGGAATTTCACACCTTTGCGCAGATGGAACCGCCAGCGGGTCGGCTCCGGCGTTTCCAGCTTTCCGCCAGTGCCGGAATGATCTTCAAATCCTTGTCACGGGCGGTCAGGCCCTCAAAGACCTGCCCGAGATGGGCGTGGGTGGTGCTCTCGTTCAGCGTGTACGGGTCGAGCGATTTGAGATCGCCCTGGTTGGCATAGCGCAGGCTCTGGGCCGATGCCGGCGTCATCGCCAGGGCGATGATTGAAGCCGTGGCCGCTGCAAGCAAACTCTGACGTACCGACATTTGTTCGATTTCCCCGCTTTGATCAGCAACTTCCGCAAGTAGCGGCGATATTGCCGAGCCATGTTGCCAGAGTCCAGCCACCGCGCAAGCATCATTTCCCCGCATCGCGTGCCGGTTTGCGCGGCGGTGCGGCAATGACTAGCTTCACCATCTGACCTCACAATAAGGCTTGGGCGCGAGCCCGTTACATTGAACTTTCGGAGTGGCTGATGGCGGAACTGAAGGCCGACGTACTCGTCCTGGGTGCGGGCATGGTCGGCGTCGGCGCTGCTTTGCACCTGCAGAAACGCGGCCGGAATGTGGTTCCTGATCGACCGGCACGACGCTGCCGGCGAGGAAACCAGTTACGGCAATGGCGGACTGATCGAATGCGCTTCGGTCTTTCCGTACATGTTTCCCCGGGATGTGGGCCAGATCCTGCGATACGCGTTCCATCGCGCGCCGCAGGTGCGTTACCATTTCAAGGACTTGCCGGACTTTCTGCCGTGGCTGGTACGCTATTTCCTCGCCTCGTCGCCGGAGCGTGCACTGCACAGTGCGATGGCCGAATTGCCGTTGATCCAGCGCAGCCTGATCGAACATGAGGCGTTGATCGAGGAGGCCAACGTGCCGGAGCTGTTGCGGCGCACCGGCTGGATCAAGCTGTTCCGCTCCGATGCGACGCTTGCGAGCGCCGTGCGGGACCTGGAGCGGGCAAAGCAATATAGCGTCGCCGGCGAGGTGCTGGACGGGCCTGCGATTATCGCGCGCGAGCCGCATCTGACCGGCGATTTCAGCGGTGCGATCCACTTTCCCGCGCCGGGATTTGTGCCGGATCCCGGCGGCCTTGCCAAAGCCTATGCGGCGCTGTTCGGCCGCAAGGGCGGGCGGTATCTGGTCGGCGACGCGCGCACGCTCGAACCGTCAGGCGGACGGTGGCGTGTGGCGACGCTGGAAGGCACGATTACCGCGCGCGACGTCGTGGTGGCGATGGGGCCGTGGTCCGATCAGATCTTCGCGCCGCTCGGCTATTCGATCCCGCTTCAGGTCAAGCGCGGTTATCACTTGCATCTCAAGACGCGCGGCAATGCGGTGCTGAACCATCCGTGCTGGACGCCGATCTCGGCTATCTGCTGGCGCCGATGAACCGCGGCATTCGCCTGACGACCGGCGCGGAGTTCGCCCACCGCGATGCGCCGCCGACGCCGGTCCAGGTCGAGCGTGCCCTGCCGCGGGCGCACAAGCTGTTTCCGCTCGGCGATCCGGTCGACGCCGCGCCCTGGAAGGCGCGCGCCCCTGTTTGCCCGATATGCTGCCGGTGATCGGGAAGGCCCCCCGCCATCGGGCTGTGGTTCGATTTCGGCCACCAGCACCATGGCCTCACGCTCGGACCCGTAACCGGCCGCCTGCTGGCCGAAATAATGACCGGCGAGACCCCGTTTGCCGATGTCAGACCCTTTGCCGTCGAACGGTTTGGTTGACCATATCCGACGATTGAGGAGGATGGGGGTAGGGTCTTTTCCTTGCGTGATCAGGGCTATCGTGGCGATACTGCAGCAAGCCAGCAAAAGGAGCGGTCGATGAAAGTTAACGTCGAAATAGATTGCACGCCGCTGGAGGCCAGGCAATTTTCGGACTGCCGGATGTCTCGCCGATGCAGACCGCGGTGATGGACAAGATGCAGCAGCAGGTGATGGCCAACATCGACAAGGTCTCGCCGGAGTCCTTGATACAAAGCTGGTTCACGTTCGATCCCAAGATTGCGGAGCGATTCCAGGATATGTTCGTGACCATGGCCGGCCTCGGCGGCATGGCCAAGAAGGACAAGTAATAGTGGCCGCAGCAGAAGGCGGCGCAGCGACGGGCGAGCAAAGGCTGCAGCCGCCGAGCCTGTTCCTGATGCTGGCCGAGGCGAGGTGTCTGTTCGAACTGAATTCGAGCCTCCTGCTGTCGCCGCTGTTGTTGCGCGCGCCGAAGGGCGACGGGCATCCGGTGCTGACGCTGCCGGGCTTTCTCGCCAGCGACCTGTCGATGGCGCCAATGCGGCGCTACCTGAAAGAGCTTGGCTACGACACCTATGCATGGAACATGGGCCGCAACTTCGGCGGCGTGGCCTCCAAGCGCGGTGCGCTGCGCGATCTCCTGCGGCGCATTCACGGTCAGACCGGCCGCAAGGTCAGCCTGATCGGCTGGAGTCTCGGCGGCGTCTATGCACGCGATTTGGCGCTGCAGCTGCCTGACATGGTACGCTCGGTGATCACGCTCGGCAGTCCGTTTGCGAGCGACATCAGGGCGACCAATGCCACGCGGCTCTACGAGGCGCTGTCGGGGGAGACGGTCGACGACAACCCGGAAGTCCGCCAAGCGATCGCCGGCGACCTGCCGGTTCCGGCAACCTCGATCTATTCCCGTACCGATGGCATCGTGAACTGGCACACTAGCCTGCTGCGTCCATCCAAAACCGCCGAAAACATCGAAGTGCATCTCGCGAGCCATATCGGTCTTGGCGTCAATCCCGCTTCATTATGGGCGGTAGCCGACCGCCTGGCGCAGGCCGAGGGCGAATTTAAGCATTTTGACCGTTCGGGGCCGTTTGCCATTGCCTACGGCCCCCTGCAAATGCACAATCCTGACCAAAGTCCTGAGGTAAGGGCATGATTTCGAATGAGCCCGCCTTGCAATTGATGCAGGATGGGCGGCCGTTTTCGGAATATGCTCCAATAACAAAGACGATCTGAACGCCAGAAGCGCCGCCAGGGCGCCGCGTTTTCTACTGCGGGAGGGAAACATGGCGGACGCCAGGAAACTGTCTTCGATGGACGCGTCGTTTCTGTATCTGGAAACGCCGGAAATGCCGATGCATGTCGGAAGCATGGCGATCTTCCGCCTGCCGGAGAACTACAACGGCAACTTCTTCGAGGACTTCAAGGCGATGATCGCCTCGCGGCTGCACATCGCGCCGATCCTGAAAGCGCGGCTGGAGAAGGCGCCGCTCGACATCGATCATCCGTCCTGGGTCGAGGACGACCAGTTCGACATTGACCGTCACATTTTCCGCGGCAGCCTTCCGGCGCCGTACGACCGCGCCACGCTGGAGCGCATCGTCGGCTGGATGCACGCCAAGCTCCTGAACCGCGCCCGGCCGCTCTGGGAGTTCTATGTCTTCGAGGGCATGAAGGATAACGAGATCGGGCTTTATTCCAAGATGCATCACGCCTGCATCGACGGCGGCGCGGGTGCGGCGCTGACCAACATGATCTACGACGTCACGCCGGTGCCGCGCGAGGTCGAAAAGCCCGTTCCGCAGGCGAAGGGCGGCAACGAGCCGCGCGACATCGCGGCCAACCTGATCGATTCCTACCAGCAGCTCTGGCGCCAGCCTTTCGATGGCTCCTCGACGCCGAAGACCCTCGACCTGCCACGTTCGGGCAAGAGCGATCTCGGATCGATCCTGTTCGACAACGCCATGTTCCAGATCGAAAGCGCGGTGAAATTCGCCGGCAGCATTCCGGCGATGCTCAAAAGCGTCTCCGACGTGGTCGGCAAGATCTCCGACCCGAAGTCGCGAGACAGCATCGCCAGCATGGTTTCGCCGCCGACTATTTTGAACAAGGCGATTTCGTCGGAGCGCAGTTTTGCCGGCACCTCGATTTCGCTGTCGCGGGCCAAGGCGCTTGCCAAGCAATCCGGCGGCAAGCTCAACGATGTGGTGCTGGCGCTATCCTCCGGCGTGGTCCGGCGCTATTTGCTGGAACGGGGCGCCTTGCCCGCGAAGGCGATGACCGCCGCGGTGCCGATTTCGCTGCGCGAGGAGGGCAACACCGAGGCTAACAACCAGGTGTTCGGCATGATCTGCTCGATCGCCACCAATATCGAAGACCCCAAGGAGCGATTGGAGGCGATCATCGCGCAATCGACCAAGTCGAAGGAGATGTCGCATCCATTGCGGGCCTTCATGCCGCAGGTCTCCAATGTCTCGATGCTCGGTGCGCCGATCCTGGTGCAAATCCTGGCGCTGCTCTATAGCCGCTCGGATCTTTCCGATGTGTTGCCGCCGTCCGCCAACATCACGGTGTCCAACGTGCCGGGGCCGCGGCAAACGCTGTACGCGGCAGGCGCGGAATTGCTGCACATCTTCCCGGTGTCGATCTCGACCCACGGGATCGCGCTCAACATCACTGTGCAGAGCTACCGCGATCAGCTTGATTTCGGCTTCATCGCCGGTGCCAACATCATTCCCCATGTCCAGGTTTTGTGTGACATGCTGCCGCGCGAATTTGACGCGCTGGAGGCGGCGTTCGCGCCGCCGCCGAGCATGACCCGCGCGGCGGAATAGAGTTCGACCATGATTGAAATGCCACCGCTGCAGTTCGCCCAGGTGAACGGTATTGGTATGGGCTATTACGAGGCGGGGCCGAACTCCGACAAGCCCCGGTCATCCTGTGCCACGGCTGGCCGGAGATCGCGTTCTCCTGGCGTCACCAGATCAAGGCCTTGGGCGAGGCCGGCATCCGGGTGATTGCGCCGGACCAGCGCGGCTATGGCGCGACCGACCGGCCCGAGCCGGTCGAGGCCTACGACATAGAGCACCTGACCGGCGACCTCGTTGGGCTGCTCGATCATCTTAAGGTCGACAAGGCGATCTTCGTCGGCCACGATTGGGGCGGTTTTATCGTCTGGCAGATGCCGCTGCGGCATGTCGATCGCGTTGCCGGCGTCGTCGGCGTCAACACGCCGCACTGGGATCGCGCGCCAGCCGATCCGATCGAGTTGTTCCGTCAGCGCTTCGGCGACAAGATGTACATTGTGCAATTCCAGGACCCTGGCCGCGAGCCTGACAGGATTTTCGGAAATCGCGTCGAGCAGACCTTTGATGCGTTCATGCGCAAGCCGGTGGCACGCCCCGAAGGTGCACCGGAGGAACAGCCGATCGCCGGTGTCGGCGCGTCACCGCGGCTCAATCTGGCGTTTCCGCAGATGATCGCGAATTACGATGCCAAACACGATCCGCGCACGCCGATCCTGTCGCCGGAGGAAAAGAAGGTGTTCGTCGACACCTTCACCAGGACCGGCTTCACCGGCGGCATCAACTGGTACCGCAACTTTTCGCGCAATTGGCAGCGCTCGAAAGGCCTCGATCATACCGTCCGCGTGCCGTCGCTGATGATCATGGCCGAGAACGACGCGGTGCTGCCGCCATCGGCCGCCGACGGCATGGAGAAGCTCGTTCCGGATCTGGAGAAGTATCTCGTGCGCGACAGCGGCCATTGGACACAGCAGGAAAAGCCGGACGAGGTCAGCGCCAAGCTGATTGAATGGCGTAGGAAGAGGTTTGGGTAAAGCGTACAACAGCAAGTTGTTATAGCGAGCGAAGCGTCTCGCACCGTCATTCCGGGGCGATGCGAAGCATCGAGCCCGGAATCTCGAGATTCGGGTCTGGTCCTTCGGACCATCCCGGAATGACGGGGTGGATGAGATAGGGCAGGAGACACGACCAAGATGGCGTCGACCAACAAACTCAGTCCGATACCGCATCCGCCGAAAAAGCCGGTTGTCGGCAATATGCTGTCGCTGGATCCGAACGCGCCGGTGCAGCATCTGGTACGGCTGACCAAGGAACTGGGGCCGATCTTCTGGCTCGACATGATGGGCGCGCCGCTCGTCATCGTCTCCGGCCACGATCTCATCGACGAACTTTCCGACGAGAAGCGTTTCGACAAGGCGGTGCGCGGCTCGTTGCGCCGCGTTCGCGCCGTCGGCGGCGACGGCCTGTTTACCGCCGACACCAACGAGCCGAACTGGAGCAAGGCGCACAACATCCTGCTGCAGCCGTTCGGCAACCGCGCGATGCAGTCCTATCACGCGAGCATGGTGGATATCGCCGAGCAGCTCGTGAAGAAATGGGAACGGCTCAACAGCGATGAGGAGATCGACGTCGTCCACGACATGACCGCGCTGACGCTCGACACCATCGGCCTTTGCGGCTTCGACTACCGGTTCAATTCGTTTTATCGCCGCGACTATCATCCGTTCGTGGAATCGCTGGTGCGCTCGCTCGAGACCATCATGATGACGCGTGGCATTCCGCTGGAAGGCCTGTGGCTGCAGAAGCGCCGCCGCGACCTTGCGCAGGATGTCGCCTTCATGAACAAGATGGTCGACGAGATCATCGCCGAGCGTCGCGGCAATGCCGAGGCAGCCGAGGGCAAGAAGGACATGCTCGGCGCCATGATGAGCGGTGTCGACCGCGCCACCGGCGAACAGCTCGACGACGTCAACATCCGCTACCAGATCAACACGTTCCTGATCGCGGGCCACGAGACCACCAGCGGACTCCTATCGTGCACGATCTATGCGCTGCTCAAGCATCCCGAAGTGCTCAAGAAGGCCTATGAGGAAGTCGACCGGGTGCTGGGGCCCGATGTCAGCGCAAAGCCGACCTATCAGCAGGTCACGCAGCTCACCTACATCACGCAGATATTGAAAGAGGCGCTGCGGCTGTGGCCGCCGGCGCCGGCCTATGGCATCGCGCCACTCAACGACGAGACCATCGGCGGCAAGTACAAGCTGAAGAAGAATACCTTCGTCACGATCCTGGTGATGGCGCTGCACCGTGATCCAAGCGTGTGGGGTCCGAACCCGGACGCTTTCGATCCGGAAAATTTCAGCCGCGAGGCCGAGGCCAAGCGCCCGATCAACGCCTGGAAGCCGTTCGGCAACGGCCAGCGCGCCTGTATCGGGCGCGGCTTTACGATGCACGAGGCGGCGCTCGCGATCGGGATGATCCTGCAGCGTTTCAAGCTGATCGATACGCACCGCTACCAGATGCACCTGAAGGAAACGCTGACGATCAAGCCCGACGGCTTCAAGATCAAGGTGCGGCCGCGCGCCGACAAGGATCGTGGCGCGTTCGCCGGCCGTGCGGCCGTGGCTGTAGCCGCCGCGAACGCGGCAGCGCGGCAGGCGCGGACCCGCCCGGGACACAACACGCCGCTGTTGGTGCTGTATGGTTCTAACCTCGGCACGGCGGAAGAACTGGCGACGCGGGTGGCTGATCTGGCCGAGGTCAACGGCTTTGCGACCAAGCTTGGCGCGCTCGACGATTACGTCGGCAAGCTGCCGGGGCAGGGCGCGCTACTGGTCTTCTGCGCTTCCTACAACGGCGCAGCCCCGGACAACGCGACGCAGTTCGTCAAATGGCTGGACAGCGGTCTGCCGAAGGATGCGCTCGCCAAGGTACGTTACGCCGTGTTCGGCTGCGGCAACAGCGACTGGGCGGCGACCTACCAATCCGTGCCGCGGACGATCGACGAGCAACTGGCGGCGCATGGCGCGCGCAGCCTCTATGCCCGCGGCGAGGGCGATGCCCGCAGCGATCTCGACGGCCAGTTCGAAAAATGGTTCGCGGCGGCCGCGCCCGCGGCGATGAAGGAATTGGGCATCGATTCCAGCTTCGCCCGCAGCGCCGACGACGCGCCGCTGTATTCGATCGAGCCGGTGGCGCCCTCGACGGTCCACGCGATGGTCGCGCAGGGCGGCGTCGCCCCGATGAAGGTGCTGGTCAATTCCGAGCTGCAGAACAAGACCGGCGTCAATCCCTCCGACCGGTCGACCCGGCATATCGAGGTGCAACTGCCGCCGGGCATCGCTTACCACGTCGGCGACCACCTCAGCGTGGTGCCGCGTAACGATCCGGCGCTGGTCGATTCCGTCGCGCGCCGTTTCGGATTTCTCCCGGCCGACCAGATCCGGCTGCAGGTCGCCGAAGGCCGCCGCGCGCAGTTGCCGGTCGGCGATGCCGTTTCGGTCGGGCGGTTGCTGACCGAGTTCGTCGAGCTGCAGCAGATCGCGACCCGCAAGCAGATCCAGATCATGTCGGAACACACCCGCTGTCCCGTCACCAAGCCGAAATTGCTGGCCTATGTCGGCGATGATGAAGCCTCGACCGAGAGGTACCGTTCGGACGTTCTTGCCAGGCGAAAATCGGTATTCGATCTGCTGGAGGAACATCCGGCCTGCGAGCTGCCGTTCCACGCCTACCTGGAAATGCTGTCGCTGCTGGCGCCGCGTTATTATTCGATCTCGTCGTCGCCGTCAGGCGATCCGGCGCGCTGCAGCGTCACCGCCGGCGTGGTGGAAGCGCCCGCAAGTTCGGGCCGCGGCGTCTACAAGGGGGTCTGCTCCAACTATCTCGCCGGCCGCCGTGTCGGCGATACCATTCATGCGACGGTGCGCGAGACCAAGGCCGGCTTCCGCCTGCCCGACGATCCTTCCGTGCCCGTGATCATGATCGGCCCGGGTACGGGGCTGGCGCCATTCCGCGGCTTCCTGCAGGAGCGCGCGCATCGCAAGGCGCAAGGCGCCAAACTTGGTCCGGCGATGCTGTTCTTCGGCTGCCGCCACCCCGAGCAGGATTTCCTCTACGCCGACGAGTTGAAGGCCTTCGCCGCCGACGGCATCGCCGAACTGCACACCGCGTTCTCGCGCGCCGACGGGCAGAAGACCTATGTGCAGCATCTGGTCGCCGCACAAAAGGACCACATCTGGAGCCTGATCGAGCAGGGCGCGATCGTCTATGTCTGCGGCGACGGCGGCCAGATGGAACCGGACGTCAAGGCCGCGCTGGTCGCGATCTATCGCGAACGATCCGGCGCTGACGCCGAAGCCGGCCTGCGCTGGATCGATGATCTCGGAACGAAGAACCGGTACGTGCTGGATGTGTGGGCGAGCGGGTAGGCTTGCCCAGCCGTCGTCCTCCGCGAAAGCGGGGGACCCAGTACGCCGCGGCGGTCGTGAGACGGAGCGTAACAACCAAGGCCTCTGGGATACTGGATCGTCCGGTCAAGCCGGACGATGACCGCGTCATTTGTTGTCTTGGCGCCTTCGCTCTTTGAGCTACGGCGGTCGCTTGGCCGGGACGACGTTGTTGGGAGACCGTGCTAAAGCTCCTTCATGATTCCCTGGGAAAAGATCGACACCGCCCGCATTCCCGGCACCGACGGTGAACTCCGCCTCATGCGCCGCGGCAAAGAGTTTTCCATCATGCTCGGCACCAACGAGCTGATGAACAGCCGCCTCTCGGGTTCCGAGGCTGCACTCGCGACACTCGCGGCCAAGAAGATCGAGACGGTCGCAAAACCCCATGTGCTCATCGGCGGATTGGGCATGGGTTTTACGCTCCGCGCGGCGCTCGGCGCACTCGGAAGTAAAGCGCAGATCGTTGTGGCTGAGCTGGTGCCGGCGGTCATCGCCTGGGCGCGCGGCCCGATGGCAGGAATTTTTGGTGATAGCCTGACCGATCCCCGCGTCAGCATCCGGGAAACCGATGTCACCGAAATCATCCGGTCGCATCGTGGGGCGTTCGATGCCATTCTCCTTGACGTCGACAACGGGCCGGAAGGGCTGACCCGCAAGGCCAATGATGGGCTCTATAGTTCGGTTGGTCTGCACGCGGCGCACGCGGCGCTTCGGCCCGGCGGGGTACTCGCAGTGTGGTCATCCCGGACCAATCCGGCGTTTACAAAGCGCCTTCGCAGCGCCGGCTTCGACGTCAACGAAGTCAATGTCCGCGCCACCGGAAGAGGCGGCGGCGCACATCACGTCATTTGGATCGCGGCAAATAGATAACGTAGGGCGTAGCCGGATGGAGCGGAGCGAAATCCGGGGCAGTTGCGCGAGTTGATGAATTTCCCCGGATTGCGCTGGCTCCATCCGGGCTACGCAGCACTTACGCCGCCTTCGCTCCAGCTCGACGTGCGTGCTCGTCGATCGCGTTGATGATCTCGGGCCACATCGGGATCGGCAATGCGTGGCCCATGCCTGCGATCATCAGCAGCTTTGCGCCGGGTATCGATGCCGCGGTGTCCTTGCCGCCCTCGGGGCGAACCAGCGGATCGACGGTGCCGTGAATGACCAGCGTCGGAGCCGTCACCTGACGCAGCCGTTCCTTGCGGCTGCCGGAAGCCAGCACCGCCCGCAACTGCCGGCCCACGCCGGCCGGATTGAGGCCGCGCTCGTAGGTGCGTGCGGCGCGCGAAGGGTCGAGCGCCTCGTCTTCGGGGAAGGAGCCGACGCGCAGCACTTTCCAGGTCTTGGCAAATCGCGCGAAATATTCCTCTTTCGTGGTCGGGGGCGGCGCCATCAGCACGGCGGAGGCCTCGCGGGTCGGCGGCGGTATCTTGGGGCTGCCCGTGGTCGACATGATCGAGGTCAGCGAACGCACCCGCTCCGGGAATGAGATGGCGATTTCCTGGGCGATCATGCCGCCCATCGACGCGCCGACCAGATGCGCCGACTTGATGCCGAGCACGTCCATCAGGCCAATGGTGTCCTTGGCCATGTCGATCAACTTGTAGGGCGCGGCGACCGGGATTTTAAGGTACCGCAGCTTGAGCAGTTCAAACGCGGTCAGCCGCTTGCCGCCGGACATGTGAGAGGATTTGCCGATGTCGCGGTTGTCGAAACGGATGACGCGAAACCCGCGCGCGGCGAGCTGACGGCAAAACTCGTCATCCCAATGGATCATCTGGGCGCCGAGCCCCATGATCAGCAGCATCGGTTCGGCGGCCGGGTCGCCGAAGATTTCGTAGCAAATGTCGATGCCGTTGGCGCGGACGATCTGCGGCGGTTGATGGGCAAGCATCGCGTTTGTCTTTCCCTCGGGCGGTACCTTGATGGGTAAACTGTATGGCACGGTTTCCCGCACCGCAGAAGACCTGTCGCGGACGTCCAACGTCCGGTTGACCGGCCCGCCGCAACGGTGTGGTATGGGCCAAATATCAAGCGAAGCGTGGCAAGCGCTCGTAATCGAGAGGGAGAGGGCGCCATGGCCGACAAGGGCAACGATCCTGCCGTGATCTGGCAATCCATGATCGCGGAGATGGAGAAGGGGTTCAACTCCTTCGCCAACCAGGCGATGGCGTCGCCGGAATTCTCCAAGGCGATGAATCAGGTCGGCGGCGCGACGGCGGGCGCGCAGAAGCAGCTCGGCGAGCTGATGGAGAAATATCTGCTCGTGATGAACCTGCCCAGCCGGGCGCAGATGGTCGGCATGGCGGAGCGCATCCAGGCGATCGAAGGCCAGCTCAACGAGATCAAGGCGCTGTTGCATCAGGTGCACCAAAACTCCCTGGCGCCGGAAGGCGGTTACGGCGCGGCGCGGCCGCCGCGCACCAAGCGTCCGCCGCCGGAGGGAGAGCAAAAATGAACGCCCCCGCAGGCCTCGATCTGGCGTCGATCCCGGAACGGATCCAGTCCGAGGTGCAGCGCGCGATCCAGCGCAGCATCAAGGGCGTCGAATATATCTCTTCGTCCGGCCCGTCGCTCGGCTCGACGCCGAAGGACATTCTGGCGGTCCGCGGCACCATGAACCTCTATCACTACCGTCCCGTCGCGGACGAAATCTACCGCGTGCCGATCCTGATCGTGATGGCCACCACCAACCGCGGCTACATCCTCGACATGGTGCCGGGCCAGAGCTTCATCGAGTTTCTCTTAAAGCGCGGCTACGACGTCTACATGCTGGACTGGACCGCGCCGAAGCCAGAAGAGAAAAGCTTGCGGATGGAGGACTACGTCCTCGACTTCATTCCGGATTGCGTCCGCCGCGTGCAGCAGGATTCCGGCGAGCGCGACGTCACCGTGATCGGCTATTGCTTCGGCGGCGTGCTGTCGCTGCTGTACGGCTCGATCTTCAACGACGGGCCGATGAAGAACTTGATCTGCTTCACCACGCCGATCGACTTCCGCGAGATGAAGCTGTTCCAGAATTTCTCGGACCGGCGCTATTTCGACATCGATAAGCTGGTCGATAGCGTCGGCAACGTGCCGCCCGAAATGATCCTGTCCTCGTTCGAAATGCTGCGGCCGGCGTCGCGCGCGGTCAGCCAGGTGCAATTGTGGGAAAACATCTGGAACGACGAGTTCGTGAAATCGTACCGGATGTTCGACCGCTGGGCGACCGATACGCTGCCGCTGGCCGGCGAGTATTTCCGCGACATCACCAAGGACTTGATGTGGGACAACAAGCTCTACAACGACACCATGTCGGTCGGCGGGCGCGCGGCGGATATCTCAAAGATCAAGGTGCCGATCCTGCATGCGGTCGCCGAGCACGATCACATCGTGCCCTATGACGCGGCCAAGCATCTGATTACCAAGGTCGGCTCATCCGATAAGGAAGAGGTGATGCTCAAGGGTGGTCACGTCAGCCTCGTCGCCGGCGCCAACGCGATCAAGCGGCTGTGGCCGAAACTGGACTCCTGGTTAGGTAAGAGATCAACATGAGCGAAACACGTTCCTATCCGCGCCACGTCAAGACCGACGGCGGCGACATTGAATTCCGCTTGATGGCGCGCAGCGATGAAGCCGCCGTTCTGGCCTTCGCGCAAAAGCTCCCGACGCACGATCTGTTGTTCCTGCCGCGCAATATCAGCCAGCCAAAAGTGCTGTCGGCCTGGATCAACGAGATCGAGCGCGGCGCCATCACGAGCCTGCTGGCGGTGAAGGGCGGGACGGTGGTCGGCTGCGGCACGCTGGTGCGCGACCCGCATTCCTGGTCGCCCCATGTCGGCGAGATCCGGATGGTGGTGTCGCAGGAAGTCCGCGGGCAGGGCGTCGGCCGGGCGCTGTCGCAGGAGACCTTTGCCGTCGCCCTGGGCGCCGGCCTGGAAAGCTGTCGGTGCAGATGACGGTCGACCAGCAGGCGGCGATCGCCCTGTTCGAAAGCCTTGGCTTCAAGGCCGAGGCCCTGCTGCGCGACCACGTCCGGGACGTCGACGGCAAGAAGCACGACATCGTCGTGCTCGGACACAACGTGGCGCAGGTGCGGGCACAGCTTGAGGCCTACGGGGTTCCGGGGGCGGTTCAGCACTAGCGAGACACAAATCGCGAAAACAACCCCAAGCAAAGTAGCTGGGCCAGCGCCGACATTAGCCTAAGGTGGAACTTTTGCCGGTTCTCTGGGCAAACCGCTCATCAATCAGGCTGATCACGAATTCGTGATATCGCGCTGCAACATTGATGTTGCGTCGCACCATTAACTATGGCACAACGCTCGCGCCCCGGGCCAAACCGGACGGGGTGAGCCCATAGCTCAAACCTGAGGATGGAGAGACCCAATGACCACCGAAACCAATTCCGTGCTGAACACCGTCAAGGAAGCCTTCGCGCCCGTCACCGAGGCGTTCACCAAGCTTCAGAACCTGGAAGTTCCGGAAGCTGCCCGTGAGTTCGTGAAGAAGCAGGCCGAGACCGCCAAGGTTCGCGCCGCCGACATGCATGCCGGTTCCGAGAAGGTCACCGCTGCCATCGAGACCGCCGTTGCCGGTTCGGTTTCCGAGGCCGCCAAGATCAGCCGCAATATCCAGCAGGCGCTCTATCAGGATGCGGAAGCGTTCTTCGCCGGCATCGACAAGCTCGCTTCGGCCACGTCGCTGAGCGAAGCCGCCCAGATCCAGTCGGACATGGTCCGTGCGCGTGGCGAAGTGCTCGTCTCGCGGGCGAAGGCCACCACCGAATATCTCGGCAAGCTCGTCGCTGACGGTGCCAAGAACGCGCAGGACAACTTCGCCAAGGTCTACTCCAAGACCGCCTGATCGCGATCCGCCTGACAACTGCTCTTTCGAAGGCCCGCCTAGGCGGGCCTTCTTTTTGTGGCGTGTCCGCATAGATCCATCCAAACCCTCATGGTGAGGAGGCGCACTTGCGCCGTCTCGAACCATGAGGCCACGATGGGGCTGCATCCTTCGAGACGCGGCGAAGACGCCGCTCCTCAGGATGAGGATCGTCGTCCAGCCGAAAGCCGTCATGACTCTTCCCGGCACCTTCGTCATCGATGTCCCCGGCGACGCCGCGCGCGCCGCCGAGTTGCGGCGCGTAAAATTGTTGGCGACGCTGGTGCTGGCGGCGACGTTTGCAATATTCCTCGCCGCAAAGGCTATGCTGCCGGTGCATCCGGTGTTTGGCTTTGTCGCGGCCTTTGCCGAGGCCGCCACCATCGGCGGTCTCGCCGACTGGTACGCCGTGGTGGCGCTGTTCAAACGGCCGCTGGGACTGCCGATCCCACATACGGCAATTATCCAGAGCAACCAGCACCGCATCGCCGACAAGCTCGGCGAGTTCATCGAGGTGCATTTCCTCGAATCTGCCCCGGTCGAGGCCAAGCTGCAGCAGATCGATTTCGGTTCGTTCATCGCCGACTGGCTGCGCGACCGCAAACGCAGCGAGGATCTCGCGCGATTCGCGCTGCGGCTGCTGCCCGAAGCGGTCGCTGCGACGGAGAATTCCGGGCTGATGACCTTCGTCAGCCGCCGCATCACCGCGCAATTGATGTCGATCGATCTCGCGCCGCTCGCCGCCGGAACGCTGCGCACCTTCGTCAAAGAGGGCGGCATCAGGGGTTGCTCGACGATCTGCTGCGCGCCGTGCATCAGACGATGACTCAGGCCGAGACCATGGCCATGATCCGCGAGAAGATCCGCGCCGAATTGCCGACACTGCTAAAGCTTTATCGCGCCGACAAGTTTCTGGTGAACAAGATCGTGGCGTCGGCGACCGCCTTCTTCGAGGAAGTCCGCAGCGATCCCGCGCATCCGTTTCGCGGCGAGTTCGACCGCATGGTGCTGACTTTCGTCGACCGGCTCGGCACCGATCCGGTCTATGCCGAGCGCATCCAGGGCCTGAAGCGCGATCTTCTGGCGCGCCCCGAACTGTCCGGTCTCGCGCGCCACATCTGGGCGAACGTGCGCTCGTTCTTCGAGCGCAGCGCCTCCGGCGAGACGCAGGTGCTGGAGCAATATCTGGTGCGCATGTTCGTGACGGCAGGCGAGGCGCTGGCCGGCGACGTCGAGCTGCGCGCCGAAATCAACCAGGGCCTCGTGGCCGTGCTCCGGACGGTGGTTGCCGAGCAGAAGAGCGGGGTCTCCGGCTTCATCTCCGACCAGGTCAAATCCTGGGACATGGGGCAGTTGATCTCGCTGATCGAAATCAACATCGGCCGCGATCTGCAATACATCCGCTTCAACGGCTCGCTGATCGGCGGGCTTGCGGGGCTGGCGCTTTACACCCTCGAATACCTGCTGCGGCTGCTGTGACTAATTAATCACGTCAACGCTTTTAGTTATCCCGACTGTGATCTGCCCCGCTTGCAAGACCAAAACCGGTTCCTTAGCTTTTTAAGCAACGATGCCGGGTTGCGGAGCGATTCTATCAGGTTGCGTCTTTTCAACTGAACCAGTGGCCGGCTGCCGAGACGTAAGGGCCGAGCCGAGAGGAGACATGATGTCCGTTGCTGCGCAGACGCTTTCGCCGCCGTCCAGAACGCTGATGTTTCTGGAGGGCCGGGCCATTTCCGAGTTGGGTGCGTTTCTCGGCGCCTTGCCGCTGCTGAGCCTCGCCCCGAGAGGCGATGGTCACCCGGTGCTGGTATTGCCCGGGCTTGTTGCGTCCGACACTTCGACGCGTCCGCTGCGCAGCTTCCTGAAGAGCCGCGGCTACGCCGTCTCAGGCTGGCGCCAGGGCCGCAATCTCGGACTGCGCCATGGTGTCCAGAACGCGATGGTCGATCTGGTGCAGGAGTTGAACGACACGCACGGCCGCAAGGTCTCGCTGGTCGGATGGAGCCTCGGCGGCCTCTACGCGCGCCAGCTCGCCAAGATGATGCCCGAGCGCGTCCGCGGCGTGATTACGCTCGGCAGCCCGTTCGCCGCCGGGCCGAAGGCGACCAACGCCTGGCGGGTCTACGAGATGGCGAGCGGCCGCCGCGCCGATGAAGAGGATGCGCGTTTCGGCGGCGCGCTGTCGGGCACGCCGCCGGTGCCGACCACCGCGATCTTCAGCCGCACCGACGGTATCTGCGCCTGGCAGGGCTGCATGGAAAAGACATCAGCGACCTCCGAGAGCATCGAGGTCGAAAGCAGCCATTGCGGCATGGGCCATCATCCGGCCGCCGTTTATGCGGTCGCCGATCGCCTGGCGCAGCCGGAAGGCGAATGGGCCCCGTTCGATCGCTCCGGCTGGCGCAGCATGGTCTATCCGAACCCGCATCGCTGAGCTCTTGCCCGGCGTTGTCTTAACCGAGAAAAACGCGGTATGCCTGACGCATGCCGCCGCCGCTTGCCCGCATCGTCCAACAGTTGAAGCGAGAACCGTCGCGCACCGGCTCCATCGTCATCACTGTGTTCGGCGATGCCATCGTGCCGCGCGGCGGCTCGGTCTGGCTTGGCACGCTGCTGGAGTTTTTCAGGGAAATCGACATCGATCCCAGCGTGGTGCGCACCGCGATGTCGCGGCTGACCGCCGACGGCTGGTTCGAGCGCAATAAAATTGGCCGCAACAGCTTCTATCGCCTGGTGCAGAGTGGCCGGCAAACGTTTGATATCGCAACTAGACACATCTACGGTCCGCCGGCGTCCGACTGGACCGGGCGGTTCGAATTGCTGCTGATCGGCAATGGCGGCGATCGCGACGCCTCTCGTGAGGCATTGAAGAACGCCGGCTTCGGCAGTCCGCTGCCGGGCGTGTGGGTCGCGCCGTCGGGCGTTCCCGTGCCGGAGGAAGCCGCCGGCGCCATTCGTCTCGAAGTCTCCGCCGAAGACGACAGCGGACGGCGTCTGCTCAGCGAAAGCTGGCCGCTTCATCGCACCGCGGACGCCTACCAGAAATTCATGAAAGCCTTCGAGCCGCTGCGCGCTGGATCGGCCGCGGCGAGCGGCTGACGGACGCCGACGCCTTCACCGCGCGGATCCTCCTGATCCACCACTACCGCCGCGTCGTGCTGCGCGACCCGCTGCTGCCGACCGCGCTGTTGCCGGCGGACTGGCCGGGCAGGGCTGCGCGCGCGCTCTGCGGCGAGATCTATCGCGCGCTACTTCCCGCGTCCGAACAATGGCTTGACCACAACGCCATCAACGAAAGCGGGCCCTTGCCGAAGCCGGGGTTGGGACTTTTTCGGCGCTTCGCCGAACCGTAACGTGTTACAGAAATAGATTGCATATCTAAAATTTTGTTATAGATTACTCCCAACAAATCCCGGGAGGTCGGCCATGTACACCCAGGCGCTCAACACGTCGGACGGCGAAGACCGCAACATTGAGGACGCCGCGCGGGCCGCGCAGTTTCAGGCGCGCATCGATGCCGACGAGCGCATCGAGCCCAACGACTGGATGCCGGCGGCCTACCGCAAGACACTGACGCGGCAGATTTCGCAGCACGCGCATTCCGAAATCGTCGGCATGCTCCCCGAAGGCAACTGGATCACGCGTGCGCCATCGCTGCGCCGCAAGGCCGCGCTGCTTGCCAAAGTGCAGGACGAATGCGGGCACGGCCTCTATCTCTATGCTGCGGCCGAGACGCTCGGCACCTCGCGCGAAGAGCTGGTCGACCTGATGCTGGCGGGCAAGGCGAAGTATTCCTCGATCTTCAATTACCCAACGCTGACCTGGGCCGACATCGGCACGATCGGCTGGCTGGTCGACGGTGCCGCGATCATGAATCAGATCCCGCTGTGCCGCTGTTCCTACGGCCCTTACGCGCGCGCGATGATCCGCGTCTGCAAGGAGGAATCCTTTCATCAGCGGCAGGGCTTTGAAATCATGCTGACGCTGTGCCGCGGCACCGAGGAGCAGAAGGCGATGGCGCAGGACGCGCTGAACCGCTGGTGGTGGCCGGTGCTGATGATGTTCGGTCCGCCCGACCAGGTCAGCCAGCACAGCGACACCTCCACGAAGTGGAAGATCAAGCGCTTCTCCAACGACGAGCTGCGCCAAAAGTTCGTCGATGCCACCGTGCCGCAGGCGCAGTTCCTGGGTTTAACGATTCCCGATCCCGGCATGAAACAAAACGAGGCGGGCAATTGGGAATACAGCGCGATCGATTGGGAAGAGTTCAAGCAGGTGCTGGCCGGCAACGGCCCCTGCAACCGCGACCGTCTGGCGGCGCGGCGCAAGGCGCATGACGACGGCGCCTGGGTGCGCGATGCGGCGCTGGCTTACGCTGAAAAGCGCAGGCAGCGGACCGCCTTGCAGGCCGCCGAGTAGGGAGACCAGCGATGGCAACGCCGAACATTCCGCTCTGGGAAGTTTTCATCCGCAGCCGCAACGGGCTGGCGCACAAGCATGTCGGCTCGCTGCACGCCACCGACGCGACGCTGGCGCTGCAGGCCGCGCGCGATATCTACACCCGCCGCGGCGAGGGCCTCTCGATCTGGATAGTGCCCTCGAACGCGATCACCGCGTCCGATCCGTCCGAGAAGGGCATGATGTTCGAGCCGGCGGAGTCGAAGATCTACCGGCACCCGACGTTTTACGACGTGCCGGATGAAGTTGGGCATATGTAGGTCTCTTTCCCTCATGGTGAGGAGGCGCGCAGCGCCGTCTCGAACCATGAGGCCCGTGGCCCATCCTTCGAGACGCCTGCTGCGCAGGCTCCTCAGGATGAGGTTGAGCCAGTAGATGCATGGATCGCAGATATGACCGTCGCCAACATCTCCATCTCCGAAACCCCGCTGGTGCTCTACACGCTGCGCCGCGCCGACGATGCGCTGATATCAGGGCATCGTCTGTCGGAATGGTGCGGCCATGCGCCGATGCTGGAAGAGGACATGGCGCTCGCCAACATGGGCCTCGACCTGCTCGGGCAGGCGCGCGAGCTCTATTCCTACGCCGCAAAAGTCGAGGGCAGGGGCAACGACGAGGACAAGTTCGCTTACCTGCGTGACGTCAGGCAGTATCGCAATCTCCTGCTGCTGGAACAGCCGAACGGCGATTTCGCGCGTACCATGGTGCGGCAGTTCTTCTATGCGACCTTTGCTGATCTCTATTGGCGCGCGATGATGCGCTCCAGCGATCCGACGCTGGCAGCGATCGCGGCGAAGTCGGAAAAGGAGAGCGCCTATCATGTCAGGCATTGCTCGGAATGGATCGTCCGTCTCGGCGACGGCACCGAGGAAAGCCACGCCCGCGCGCAAGGAGCGATTGACGATCTCTGGGCCTTCACCGGCGAGATGTTCGCCGTCGACGACAGCGAGCGCGGCCTGATCGATGCCGGCATCGCGATCGATCCCGCGGCGTTGCGCTCGCAATGGCTCAAGATGGTGTCCGACGTCGTGCGCGAGGCGACGCTGGTTTTGCCTGATAGCGACTGGATGCAGCAGGGCGGCCGCAGCGGCCGGCATAGCGAGCATCTCGGCCATCTCCTGAGCGAATTGCAGTCGATGCCGCGAACGTTTCCGGGGACGACATGGTAACTGTCCTCAGCGATACCGATCTGCGCCGGCGCGCCTGGGAGGCGGCTTCGCAGGTGGTCGATCCCGAGATACCGGTGCTTACCATCGCCGATCTCGGCGTGCTGCGCGACGTTCAGATCCATGACGGCCGCGTCGAGGTCGCGATCACGCCGACTTATTCAGGCTGTCCCGCGATGAACATGATAGCGCTCGAAATCGAGCTGGCACTCGAGCGCGCCGGCATCGCCCAGCCGACCGTGCGTACCGTGCTGTCGCCGGCCTGGACCACGGACTGGATGAGCGAGGACGGCCGCAACAAGCTCAGGGAATACGGCATCGCGCCGCCGCAGGCCTCGAACTCGCGCCGCGCGCTTTTCGGCGAACAGCATGTCACCTGTCCGCAATGTGGCTCGCAAAACACCGAGCTGCTGTCCGAATTCGGCTCGACCTCCTGCAAGGCGCTGTGGCGCTGCAGGAGCTGCCGCGAACCGTTCGATTATTTCAAGTGTCACTGAGGTCGTGATCTATGCCCGTCATTGCGAGCGAAGCGAAGCAATCCATGTCACCGCGGAAAGAAAGAATGGATTGCGTCGTCGCTTTGCTCCTCGCAATGACGGTGGGAGATCACTAGTGTCCCACGCACCGCGCTTTCATCGTCTGGCCGTCAACGATCTGCGCCGCGAGGCTGCGGACGCGGTGTCGTTGACGTTTGCAATCCCGAAGGAGCTGGAGGACGACTACGGCTTCACGCCGGGGCAGTACCTCACCCTGCGCGCCACCATGGACGGCGAGGAAGTGCGCCGTTCCTATTCGATCTGCTCGGGGCCCGACGATGGCGAGCTGCGCATCGCGGTGAAGAAGGTCGATGGCGGCGCGTTCTCGAACTGGGCCGCGGACGAACTGAAGACCGGCGACGAACTCGACGTGATGACGCCGACCGGCCGCTTCGGCATCGCGCATGCGCCCGGTGAGGCGCGGGTCCATGTCGGCTTTGCCGCGGGAAGCGGCATCACGCCGATCCTGTCGATCGTCAAGGGCGTGCTGGCGCGCGAGCCGAACAGCCGCTTCTTTCTGTTTTACGGCAACCGCTCGACAACTAACATGCTGTTCCTCGAAGAGCTGGAGGAATTGAAAGATCGTTTCATCCAGCGGCTTTCGCTGTTCCATGTCATCTCGGGCGAAGAGCAGGACATTCCGATCCTGCATGGCCGGCTCGACGGCGAGAAGGTGAGGGTATTGTTGCGTTCGCTGGTGCCGGCCTTGAGCGTCGACCATGTCTTCATCTGCGGCCCTGCGGGGATGAGCGAGGACATCGAAGCGACCTGCCGCGAGATCGGCATTGCCGAGGATCGCATTCATGTCGAGCGATTCGTTTCGGAATTCGGCGGCAAGCCGCGGCCGAAGAAGGTTATCGAAGCGTCTGCACCGCCGAAGGCGATGGCGTCCCTGATCATTGATGGCAAGCGCCGTGAGGTTCCGGTCGCCGAAGAAGAATCGATCCTCGACGCGGCGCTGCGCGCCGGCATGGATCTGCCGTTCGCCTGCAAGGGCGGCATGTGCTCGACCTGCCGAGCCAAGCTGGTCGAGGGTGATGCACAAATGGAAGTCAATTATTCGCTGGAGCCGTGGGAGCTGAAGGCGGGATTCATCCTGACCTGCCAGGCGCGGCCCTGCTCGGACAACGTCGTGGTCGACTACGACCATGTCTAGTTGTCATTCCGGAGCGATGCGAAGCATCGAATCCGGAATCTCGAGATTCCGGGTCTGGTCCTTCGGACCATCCCGGAATGACGGACGTTGATTTGAACTACAGAACACTTGGGATCGTTGACACCTCGGTGCTTCGTCCCAAGACTGACACACTACGTAAAGAGGCCCGTTCAAACAGGCCCGTACGCACAGGGAGAGAACGTCGTGGATCCGTCTCAAAGAGCGGGCATACCGCTATGAACGTCGCGCTTTCGCCTGACGAACTCGCACGCGCCTGCGCGGATGCGATGTGGAAGGAAGACGACGCCAGCAAGGGCCTCGGCATGAAGATCGTCGAGGTCAAGCCCGGGCAAGCCAGGATGACGATGACAGTGCAGCCGCACATGGTCAACGGTCAGCGCATCGCCCATGGCGGATTCATTTTTCTCTTGGCCGATTCCACCTTCGCCTTTGCCTGCAACTCCCGCAACGAGCGCGCGGTCGCGGCGCAGTGCGACATCGCCTTCATCCGGCCGGGCAAACTCGGCGACGTGCTGGTCGCGACCGGACGGGAAATCTCGCGCAACGGCCGGTCCGGGATCTATGACGTCCGCGTCACCGCAGGTGACGTCGTGATCGCGGAGTTCCGCGGTCATTCCCGCACTATCGCCGGCACGTGGCTTCCGGTCGCGGATGCAGGGGCCAAATAACAGTACGAGGAAACGCGCGATGGCCGCGACGGGCATGAAATCCAGAGCAACGAGTTACCGTCCCGAATTGGACGAGGCCGAACGCGCCTCTCGCGACGCGATATTGGCGCTGCAAACCACGCGCCTCGCCTGGTCGCTCAAGCACGCCTACGACAATGTCGCGCATTACAGGAAGGCGTTCGATGCGGCCGGCGTGCATCCGTCCGATTTCAGGCAACTCTCCGATCTCGCCAAATTCCCGTTCACGGTGAAAACCGACCTGCGCGACAACTATCCCTTCAACATGTTCGCGGTGCCGCGCGAAAAAGCTGGTCCGCGTCCATGCGTCCTCGGGCACGACCGGCAAGCCGATCGTGGTCGGCTATACGCAAGGCGATATCGACATCTGGTCGGACGTGATGGCGCGCTCGATCCGCGCCGCGGGCGGGCGCACCGGCATGTTGATGCACAACGCCTACGGCTACGGCCTGTTCACCGGCGGCCTCGGCGCGCATTACGGCGCCGAAAGACTCGGCTGCACGGTGGTGCCGGTCTCCGGCGGCATGACCGAGCGGCAGGTGCAGCTGATCAACGACTTCAAGCCCGACATCATCACGGTGACGCCGAGCTACATGCTCGCGATATCTGATGAGTTCAGGAGGCAGGGCCTCGACCCGCGCAAATCGTCGCTGAAGTTCGGCATCTTCGGCGCCGAACCCTGGACCAACGCGATGCGCGCCGAGATCGAGCAGACCTTTGATATGGATGCCACCGATATCTACGGACTGTCGGAAGTGATCGGCCCTGGTGTGGCGCAGGAATGTGTGGAGACCAAGGACGGCCTGCACATCTGGGAGGATCATTTCTACCCCGAAGTGATCGATCCCGAGACGGGCGCGGCGCTGCCCGACGGCGAGAAGGGCGAATTGGTGTTCACCTCGCTGACCAAGGAAGGCTTTCCGATCATCCGCTACCGCACCCGCGACCTGACGCGGCTCCTGCCGGGTACTGCGCGGCCGGGCATGCGGCGCATGGAAAAGGTCACCGGCCGTTCCGACGACATGATCATCCTGCGCGGCGTCAACGTGTTCCCAACCCAGATCGAGGAAGCGCTGCTGGCGACCGACTGGTGCGGCGGCCACTTCATCATCGAATTGACGCGCGAGGGGCGGATGGACGAGATGACCGTGCTCGCCGAAGCCCGCCCGGAAAGCTGGGACGGCAGCGGATTGCTTGCGCACGCCGAAAAGGTTGCGGTCTTCATCAAGAACACCATCGGCATCACCGCGCGTATCAAGGCCGTAGCCCCGGACACGCTGGAGCGTTCGCTCGGCAAGGCGAAACGTGTTTACGACAAGCGACCGAGGGAATAACTTTCTCCCCTCATGGTGAGGAGGCGCGCAAGCGCCGTCTCGAACCATGAGATCGCGGTGGTGGCCACATCCTTCGAGACGCCGCTGCGCGGCTCCTCAGGATGAGGTTCTACACTGGTGCTCCGGGCCGAGAGTTAACAAGCGGCCGAGCGAAATTGCCTTCTCCTCATGGTGAGGAGGCGCGCAAGCGCCGTCTCGAACCATGAGGCCCGGACGCTGGCCACATCCTTCGAGACGCGGCTGGTGCCGCTCCTCAGGATAAGGGGCGAGAGTGATTGCTTGCATGCTCAGCGGCAAGTGGCCAGGGTCTTTCCTCATGGTGAGGAGGCGCGCAAGCGCCGTCTCGAACCATGTGGTCACGGCAGGGCCACATCCTTCGAGACGCCGCTGCGCGGCTCCTCAGGATGAGGTTTGAGAGCAAGCATCGGAGATAGGAAGTGACGGACGGCGCTTTTCTCTACATCCTTCGCTGCTCGGATGGCAGCTTCTACATCGGAACAACGCGCACAGCGCTGGAAATGAGAATCGCCCAGCACAACGCCGGGACATTCGGCGGTTACACCTCGACTAGACGGCCGGTAACCCTGGTCTTTTCGCAGTGGTTCGATCGGGTAACCGATGCCATAGAAAGCGAGCGCAAGCTCAAGAAGTGGAGCCGGGCCAAGAAGGCCGCTTTCATACGAGGCGACTTCGCGGAGCTACAACAGCTTTCCGCCCGCAGATCGCGGCATCGTTGATAAGCCTCTTGATCTAAATCGTCAGTCCGTTAGTCATGTGGCCAAGCTGCTATCGCGGCCGTCCAATCTCGTTCAATTCCGATCGGAGCCTTTAGTGAGGCCGGCTGTCACATCAAATGCTCGATCGGTTTATGCCCGCTGCGTCCGCCTGCCGGCAAAGGCGGCCGATGCCTCCTCGCTCGCGCCTGTTATCGAGACGCACGCTTTGTCGCGCGGCGAAAACGAATTGTTGATCGAGCTCATGGCCGCGGCTGTCAATCCGTCCGACGTAAAGGCCGCGACCGGGCTGATGCCTTACGCGGTATTTCCGCGCACGCCGGGCCGCGACTATGCGGGCGTTGTCATCGATGGGCCCGACGGTTGGATCGGGCGCGAGGTGTTCGGCTCTTCCGGCGATCTCGGTATTCGCCGGGACGGCACGCACGCTACGCATCTGGTGGTCGAAGCCGACGCCGTGGTGGAGAAGCCCAAGGGCATTTCATGGGAAGAGGCGGCTGGCATCGGCGTGCCCTTCGTCACCGCGATGGAAGGCTTGCGCCGCGCCGGCGTTCCGAAGGCGGGTGAGACCTTGCTGGTCATGGGCGTCAACGGCAAGGTCGGGCAGGCGGCCGTGCAGATCGCGAGCTGGCACGGCGCGCGGGTGATCGGCGTGGTGCGCAAGAGCGAGGCTTACGAGGGTCACGCCAATTCGAACGTTGAAGTCATAAACGCCTCCGCGACCGATGTCGCGGCGCGCGTTCGCGAACTGACCGGCGGCAAGGGCGCCGACATCGTGTTCAACACGGTTGGCGATCCCTATTTCGAGGCCGCGCACAAATCGCTCGGCCTACGCGGGCGTCAGATCCTGATCGCCGCGGTCGACCGCATCGTGCAGTTCAACATTCTGGAATTCTATCGCGGCCAGCACACTTATGTCGGCATCGATACGCTCGGCCTTTCCTCCGTCGCGACCGGCGCGGTGTTGCGGGAGCTCGGCCCGGGCTTCGCCAGCGGACATCTGAGGCCGTTCTCGATCAAATCAAACGCGATCTATCCGCTGGAACAGGCCAAGGCGGCCTTCATCGCGGTGGCCGGTTCGTCGCGCGACCGCGTGATCCTGCGGCCTGCGGGATAGGCATCCGCTGGCCACGCGGGCATTTTCTCTGGAAAACAAATCTCTCCTATTCCGCCCGGCTGTAACGGTTTTGTTCCTTCGTCGCCGAACTAGACGACAGATTCATTCTCTGCTTCGGCAGACCGTGGACGGGCCCATGCTTCCAACGTAATAGCAGCGCGGAAATTGCTTCCTATTTGAGCGATGACGGCCAGGCGGCCGCGCGAGAGAACCGGGAAAAGCCTGTGCTGGACAGTGGCAATATCGTCATCATAAGCGGACTGCTGATCGGCCTTGTCTATGGGTCAGTCGGCCTCCTGAGCGGGTTCTGCTTGCTCAGCAGCCTGCGAGGCTTCTGGGCGGAAGGCGATGGCCGGCTGGTCCGCACTTACGCGCTGGCGATCGGCGTTGCCGTCGCCGCGACGCAATTGCTGGCGGCAGGCGGACTGGTCGATATCGGCAAGTCGATCTACCTGCAACCATCGTTCTCCGCGCCGTTGATGTTCTTCGGCGGATTGTTGTTCGGCTATGGCATGGTGCTGTCGAACGGTTGCGGCTCTCGCGCGCTGGTGCTGCTCGGCCGCGGCAATCTCCGTTCCTTCGTGGTGGTGGTCGTGCTGGCGATCTTCGCCCAGATGACGCTGAAGGGACTGATTGCGCCCGCGCGCATTGCAATGGTCGGCGCGTCACAGACCACGGCTACGGCAAACTCGGTACCTGCGCTGCTCGCGGCCGCGGGCTTGAGCGCGACCGCCGCGCGCATGCTGGCCGCCTCGATCATCTCTGCCGCGCTGATCATCTTTGCCTTTGCGCATCCGGCGTTCCGGCGGTCGCCGGGACAGGTCGCCGCCGGCCTCGTGATCGGCCTGCTAGCAGCGGCCGGCTGGTTTGCCACCGGCTATCTCGGCGCCGACGATTTCAATCCGACGCCGGTAACCTCGCTCACCTTCATCGCGCCGATCGCGGACGCGCTGCAATATGTCATGCTGTCGACGGGATCGACGCTGAATTTCGGCATCGTCACCGTGTTCGGCGTGTTCGCCGGCAGCCTCGTGACGGCGCTCCTGACCGGACGCTTTCAGCTCGAGGGCTATCGGTCGCCGCGGCACATGCTGCGCTCGGGTGGAGGGGCGGCGCTGATGGGTGCAGGCGGCGTGATGGCCTTTGGTTGCTCGATCGGGCAAGGGCTGACAGGCTTCTCGACGCTGGCGCTCGCTTCACTCATCGCATTCGCTGGCATTCTCGTCGGCACTGCCGCCGGCCTGCGTGGCGCACTGCGCGTTCGCCCGCTGGCGGCGGCTTGAGAACGTTTCTTCGACAGCAGGGCCGCATCCTTCGAGACGCCGTTGCGCGGCTCCTCAGGATGAGGTCTCTTCTATCCCCTCATGGTGAGGAGCGCTGCGAAGCTGCGCGTCTCGAACCATAAGGCCCGCTGTCCGTCCGCTAGTCCGCCGTCTTCGTCACGATCCGCACCTCCGACGTCAATGTCCGGTGCACCGGGCATTTGTCGGCGATTTCCATCAAGCGCTTGCGCTGATCGGCGTCGAGTGCGCCTTCGATCGAGATCACGCGGTCGATTTGATCCAGCATGCCCTCGCGTGTTTCGCATTCGGCGCAATCCTGCGCGTGAATTTTGCTGTGCGTGAGCGTCACGGTGACGCGATCGAGCGGCAGTGACTTGCGGTCGGCATACATCCGCATCGTCATCGAAGTACAGGCGCCAAGGCCCGCCAGAACGAAATCATATGGCCCGGGCCCGCTGTCCTGGCCGCCGACGGCAACCGGTTCATCCGCCAGCGTCCGATGCGGACCTGTCGTGACGGTCTGCTGGAACTTGCTGTTGCGGGTCTCGCGCACGACGACGTGGCGTGGAGCCTCGCTCGTCTTGGCAGCCGGCTGGGCGGCGACGGGATCGACATAGCGTTCGGTCCATGCGGTGATGACGCTGGCGACATAAGCGGCATCGCGCTTGCCGCTCAACAAATGATCCGCGCCCGACAGCGATACGAAGCTCTTGGGGTGCTTTGCTGCGACGAAGATGTTCGTGGCATTGTCGATGCCGACGGTGTCATCAGTCGGCGAATGCATGATCAGCAATGCCTTGTGCAGCTTTGCGACATGCGCCATCAGGCTATGCTCGGCGATATCGTCGAGGAATTCGCGCTTGATGTGGAACGGCCGGCCCGCGAGCTGGACCTCGACCTTGCCGTGGTTGCGGATGTCGTCGATGCGATCCTTGAACAGGTGGGTGACGTGGACGGGATCGGAAGGGGCGGCGATCGTTACGACCGCCTTGGCATCCGGAATCCGCCCGGCGGCGGCGAGGATTGCCGCACCGCCGAGGCTATGCCCGATCAGGATCGCGGGCGCGCCCCGTGTTTCGCGCAAATGATTGGCGGCGCGGACGAGATCGGCCACGTTCGACGAGAAGGTCGAGTTCGCGAAATCGCCCTCGCTGGATCCGAGCCCCGTGAAGTCGAACCGCAGCACCGCAATTCCTTTTGCGGCCAGCGCCGTCGCGATGCGCTTTGCCGCCAGCACGTCCTTGCCGCAGGTGAAGCAATGCGCAAACAGCGCATAGGCGTGGACCGGCCCATCCGGCGTATCCAGCGCGGCGGCAAGCTGATGGCCGCCTTCGCCGGTGAATTGAAACCGTTCAGTCGGCATGGGCTGTCTCCCATGTTGAGCGCGCATTCCGCTCAGGTGCAGTCATGGCCTCGTGGTTCGATCGGCGACGCATAGCATCGTCCGAGGACGCGCGGCGCTGCCGCGCTCCTAACGTCGAGCCGCCACCGCTCGCGCGAGGTGTTCGGCGTCAGGCCGAGATCGAGCGTCGGCCAGTCCCTGGTCTCTCGGGCGGTGGTTCATGTTCGTCGGTCATGTCGATCGCGATCGGGACTTCGTTGCCGAGAGTATAGCGACACAGACACGAACCGCCAGCGGCGAAAATTTGACCTCATCCTGAGGAGCCGCCAACGGGTCGCGCGAATGCGCGCCCGATGACAGGCTCCGCGGCGTCTCAAAGGATGAAAGCCCGGCCGGGGCCTCATGGTTCGAGACGCGCGAAGACGCGCTCCTCACCATGAGGAACTCCTACTTCGGCGCCCTTGGATCGATCGGCGTCGTCCCGCGCACGCCCAGAATATCTTCCAGCACCTTGCTGCCTGCAAGCAGCCTTGCCTCGCCGCGCGGCGGCGCCACCACCTGTAGTCCGACCGGCAGGCCGGAGGCGGTAAAGCCGCATGGCAGCGACAGCGCGGGGCAACATACCAGCGTGATCGCGTAGACGATGCCGAGCCACTCGACGTAATTGTCGAACGTCTTGCCGGCGCATTCGGCGACGTAGCGGTTCTCGACCGGAAACGGCGGCACGATTGTCGCGGGCGCGAGCAACAGATCGTACTTGTCGAAAAATTCCAGTGTGCGTGCCGTCATAGCGACGCGCTGCGCTTCGGCGCGCTCGAGCTGCTCCACCGTCAGCTTGAGGCCTTCCTCGATGTTCCAGATCACTTCGGGCTTGAGCTGGTCGCGCCTGGAGCGGAGCAGCGCCGCCTTGGAGAGCGCGAAGTCAAACGCGCGCAGCACATGGAAGCACTCATGGGCCTCGCGGAGATCCGGGTGGGCTTCCTCGACGATGGCGCCGGCCTCTGCGAAACGTTGCGCTGCCTTGCGGGTGATGGCGGCGACCTCAGGATCGACCGGCGTGATGCCGAGATCGGGCGAATAGGCAATGCGCTTCGGCTTGCTGCCGGAGCGGGCGGCGGAGAGAAACGACGTCGGCAGCACGGGCAGCGACAGGGGATCGGCGGGATGCTCGCCGCTCATGGCGTCGAGCAGCAGGGCCAAGTCTTCCACATTGCGCGCCATCGGGCCCTGGACACCGAGATTGCGATCGACCGCCGCCGCCACCGTGTGCGCGACGCGGCCGATGCTCGGTCTTAAACCCACGATGCCGCAGAAGCTCGCGGGATTGCGCAGCGAGCCGCCCATGTCGGAGCCATGCGCGAGCCACGCCGTGCCGGTGGCGAGCGCGACGGCCGCGCCGCCTGAGGATCCTGCGGCGGATCGCGAAGTGTCCCATGGATTGCGCGTCGGGCCGAAAACTTCGTTGAAGGTGTTGGCGCCGGCGCCGAACTCGGGCGTGTTCGATTTGGCGTAGATCACGCCGCCATTGTTTTCGAGATGCTCGACCAGAATATCCGACTTCGCCGGGATGGTATCCTTGTAGATCGGCGAGCCCTGCGTCGTCAGCACGCCCGCGACATTGGTCAGGTCCTTGATCGGGATCGGCAGCCCGGCGAGCAGGCCCCGCTCGGAGGCCGGCTTCTTCATCAGGGCTTTGGCGTGATTGCGGGCGCGGTCGAAGCACAGCGTCGGCAGCGCGTTGACCTTGCCGTCGACTTCGGCGATGCGCTTTTCCAGCACGTCGAGCAGATCGAGCGGGGTGACTTCGCCCGATTTCAGTTTGCCGACGATGGCACACGCCGTCTCTCGCACCAGCCCCTGATCAGCAGCCACTTCGGTAACTCCCGTTCGTTTCCGTTTCTTGATCGCAGATGGTGCTGTAGAACATTTTCCGGCAAAGTGGAAACGCACTGGGATAGTGACCGACCGGAGATATCTGCATGACAACGCTGTTTTCTGCACTTGACTGGCGCGCGATGAGCCAGGAGGCGCGCGACCTCGGCCTCAATAATGGCGTCGCCGTGCGCGGCAGCGTGGAGATGGTTGCCGGCTGGGAGCAACGCTCCACTGACATGCGCAAGCGCTTTCCCGACCATATCGATTTGCGATATGGCCCGCGTGAGCGCGACCGGATCGATTTCCTCAAAGCGGGCGAGAATGCGCCGACGCTGCTGTTCGTTCACGGCGGCTACTGGCAGGCGCGCGCCAAGGAGGTTTTTACGATCGTTGCCGAGGGCCCGATGGCGCATGGCATCAATGTCGCGCTGATCGGTTACACGCTGGCGCCGGATGCGACGCTCGACGAGATCGTCGCAGAAATTCACGGCGGCATCGATTTTCTCGCAGAGCAATTGCCTGCGCTTGGCGCGGCCGCCGACGGCATCGTCGTCTCCGGCTGGTCGGCCGGCGGGCATCTGACCTCGATGGCGCTGTCGCATCCGAAGGTGAGGGCGGGCATGGCAATATCAGGCATCTACGACCTCGAGCCGATCCGCCACAGCTACCTCAACGAAAAGCTGCGGGCCGACGAGGCAACCTCGCGCCGCAACTCGCCGATGATGCAGGAAGGCGGTCCGTCAAAACCGCTGTCGCTGGTGGTCGGGAGCGCCGAGTTGCCGCTGCTGCGCAAGCAGACCGCCGATTTCGCCGGTCACCGCGCCAGATATGGCTTGCCGGTGACGTACGAGGAAATTCCGGGTGCGAACCATTTTACGATTCTGAATGAAATGATGTCGCCGAAGGGGAGGATCACGACGTTGATTCGGCAGTTGTTCGAGAGGACGACGAGTTAAGTGTCGCCGTCATTGCGTCTTATGATCCTCATGGTGAGGAGGCGCGCAGCGCCGTCTCGAACCACGAGGCCCGCGGCCCATCCTTCGAGACGCCGCGCAATGGCGCGGCTCCTCAGGATGAGGGAGAGTGTGCGGTGATACCTAACCCCATCCCGCCGTATACCCGCCGTCCACTGTATAGATCACGCCCGATGTATAACCCGAGCGGTCCGACGCCAGGAACGCCATGAGGTCGCCAATCTCGCGCGCATGGGCGGGGCGGCCGAGCGGCATGTTCTTCTGGAATTCCTTGTAGCGGTTCTCGTCGCCGAACTGGTTCTTTGCCCGCGTTTTGAGCAGCGTGACATGGCGATCGGTACCGACGGGACCGGGATTGATGCCGACCACGCGAATATTGTCGGCGAGGCTTTTGCCCCCGAGCGCGCGGGTGAACGCCATCAGCGCCGCGTTTCCGGCGCTGCCGCAGATGTAGTTGGCGTCGAACTTTTCGCCGGCAGCACCGATGTCATTGACGATGACGCCGTGCCCGCGCGCCTTCATCTGCGCATAGATCGCGCGGGTGAGGTTGATGTAACCGAACACTTTCAGCTCCCACGCGTGACGCCAGGTCGCCTCGTCGATCTTGTCGATCGAGCCGCCCGGAATGTCGCCGGCATTGTTGACGAGGATGTCGATGTCGGCGGCATCCTTTGCGAGCTTCGCGATGTCCTCGGGCTTGCGCAGGTCCACGATATGGGTGGTCGCGCCGATCTGGTGCGCGGAGCGCAGCCGCTCGGCAAGGGCTTTCAACTGGTCGCCATTGCGGGCGGCCAGCATGACATCGCAACCTTCCTCGGCAAAGGCTTCGGCTGCGGCCGCGCCAATGCCCTTGGAGGCGCCGGTGATCAGGACGCGCTTGCCGCGCAGATGCAGATCCATGGAATTGCTCGCTGGGTGAGAGGAGGCCGGATGGAGGTCGGCGAAATTGTTAGGCCTGGGGCGCCGTGGCGGTCAACATTGCAGTGCAGCGTTGCGTAACCGGCAGCTTTGGTCCATTGCAAGGCCGTCAAATAAACGGCATTAGCGACCCGGCAAGAACAACAAGGAAACTCTCTAATGAACGCCAAAAAGCAGTATCGGATCGCGGTCATTCCCGGCGACGGCATCGGCAAGGAAGTCATCCCGGAGGGCCTGCGCGTGCTGGAGGCGGCAGCGAAAAAGCATGGTGTGGCCGTGCATTTCGATCATTTCGACTTCGCGTCCTGGGACTATTACGAAAAGCACGGCGAGATGATGCCGGAGGACTGGAAGGCAAAAATCGGCAAGCACGACGCGATCTATTTCGGCGCGGTCGGCTGGCCCGCGAAAATCCCCGATCACATCTCCCTGTGGGGTTCGCTGATCAAGTTCCGGCGCGAGTTTGACCAGTACGTGAATCTGCGGCCGGTGCGGCTGATGCCCGGCGTGCCGTCGCCGCTCGCCAACCGCAAGCCCGGCGATATCGATTTCTGGGTGGTGCGCGAAAATACCGAAGGCGAATATTCCTCAGTCGGCGGGCGGATGTTCCCGGATACCGACCGTGAATTCGTCACCCAACAGACGGTGATGACGCGCACCGGCGTCGACCGCATCCTGAAATTCGCGTTCGAGCTGGCGCAGTCGCGGCCGAAGAAGCACCTGACCTCGGCGACCAAGTCCAACGGCATCTCCATCACGATGCCCTATTGGGACGAGCGCGTGGAGGCGATGGCGAAGAATTTTCCGAAAGTGAAGTGGGACAAGTACCACATCGATATCCTCACCGCGAACTTCGTGCTGCATCCGGACTGGTTCGACGTCGTGGTCGGCTCCAATCTGTTCGGCGATATTCTCTGATCTCGGCCCGGCCTGCACCGGCACCATCGGCATCGCGCCGTCGGGCAACATCAACCCGGAAGGCAATTTCCCGTCGGTGTTCGAACCGGTGCACGGCTCGGCGCCCGATATCGCGGGGCAGGGCATCGCCAACCCGATCGGCATGATCTGGTCGGGCGCGATGATGCTGGAGCATCTCGGCGAGAAGGCTGCCGCAGAGTCCATCGTCGGCGCCATCGAGCGCACACTCGGCGAACGCACGCTGCGCACCCGCGATCTCGGTGGCAACGCCGACACGTTGGCGTGCGGCAAGGCAGTCGCGGAGATGGTGGATTGATTCTTCCCTTCTCCCCTTGTGGGAGAAGGTGCCGAAGCGAAGCGTAGGCGGATGAGGGGTTCTCTCCGCTGATAGAGACCACCCCTCATCCGTCTCGCTGCCGCTGCGCGTCAGCGATCCACCTTCTCCCACAAGGGGAGAAGGGGCCGTCATTGCGAGGAGCGAAGCGACGCAGCAATCCATCTCACCGCTTGCGGAACTATGGATTGCTTCGCTTCGCTCGCAATGACGGCGGTAGGACCGTTCACCTCTTCACAATCCGCCGGCAATGCTCCCACGCCGCCCGAAGCAAATTCTCGCTCGCCTCCGGCGTGCGGAACGCGGAATGCGCCGACAGCGTCACGTTCGGTAGTTTCGTTAGCGGATGATCTGCCGGCAGCGGCTCGATGTTGAAGACGTCGAGGCCGGCGTGGCGAATCTGGCCGGAGTTCAGGGCGTCGATCATCGCTTTTTCGTCGACGATCGCACCGCGTGCGGTGTTGACGAGGATGACGCCGGGCTTCATCGCCTCGATGCAGGCGGCGGAGATCAGCCCGCGCGTCTCGTCGTTGAGCAACAGATGGATCGAGACGACGTCGCTCTCGGTCAGCAATTCGTCGAGATCGACGAACTCGACTTTCGGATGTTTCTTCGGCGAACGGTTCCAGGCGATGACGCGCATGCCAGAGCCAAGCGCAATGCGCGCGACTTCGGCGGCGATGCCGCCGAAGCCTATCAGGCCCAGCGTCTTGCCGGTGAGCTGCATGCCGTCATCGCGCAGCCAGCTGCCGGCGCGGATCCCGCGATCCATCTTGGCGAGGCCGCGCGCGCCCTCCCACATCAGCGCGATCGCGCATTCGGCGACTGCCGTGTCGCCATAGCCCTTGATCAAATGAACGGAAATGCCGAGCTCCGCTAGCTCTTCCGGGTTCATGTAGCTGCGCGCGCCGGTGCCGAGAAACACCACGTGCTTCAGTCCGGTGCATTTCTTCGCGATGTCGGTCGGCAGCGCGGTGTGATCGACGATCGCGATCTCGGCGCCGTCGAGCACTTCCGGGTACTGATCCGATGTGATGTCGGGATCCCTGTGGATCCGCACCTTGGGATCGCCGGGCTGTTGCAGCCTTTCGAAGATCACGGCCAGCGATTCATTGGCGTCGACGAAAACTCCGCGCACGGCATTCCCCCTTGTTTTTAGTTATCAGGACGCGACGCCGGCCAGCGCCAGCACGGTATGCATCAACACGTTGGCGCCCGCCGCGCAATCGGCTTGCGTGGCGTCCTCGAGCTCGTTGTGGCTGATGCCATCCTTGCAGGGCACGAACACCATCGCCGCAGGGATCACCGTGTTGAGGTTGCAGGCATCGTGTCCGGCGCCGGAGGTGATGCGGCGATGCGAATAGCCGAGCATTGTGGCGGCGTTCTCGACGGCATCCACCAGCTTGGGATCGAAATGGGTCGGCGGCTTTCGCCAGACCAGGTCGAGCTTGACGTCGACCTTGCGCCGGGCCGCGATCTCGGCACTCGCGGCGCGTAAATCCCTGTCCAGCGCATCCATGATCGCGGCATCAGCGCTGCGGCAATCCACGGTGAAGGCAATTTCGCCCGGAATGACGTTGCGCGAGGGGTTGGCGATTACGGCCTCGCCGATGGTGCCGACCGCCTTCGGCCCGTGCTTCTTCGCGATAGCCTCCATCGCCAGCACGATTTCAGAGAGCGTCGCCAGCGCGTCGCGCCGCAGCGGCATCGGCGTCGAGCCGGCATGGCTCTCGAAGCCCGTGATCTTGCCGTCGTACCAGAGCACGCCCTGGCCGGAATCGACCACGCCGATGGTCTTGCTCTCGGCTTCGAGGATCGGGCCCTGCTCGATATGCAGTTCGACGAAGGCAGAGAATTTCTGCCGGCCGACCGGGCTGTCGCCGCGATAGCCGATGCTGTCGAGCGCTTCTCCCACGGTGACCCCCTCGGAATCCCTGCGCGACAGGATGTCGTCGGTGGTGAAGTCGCCGACGTAAGCCGCGGACGCCATCATCGCCGGCGCAAACCGCGAGCCTTCCTCATTGGTCCAGTTGCAGATGCAGATCGGTGTCTCGGTCTCGATCCCCGCATCGTTGAGGGTGCGGACCACTTCCAGCGCCGCCAGCGTACCGAGCACGCCATCGTACTTCCCGCCGGTCGGTTGCGTGTCGAGATGGGAACCGAGCCCAACCGGAGGTTTCGACATGTCGCGGCCCTTGCGCAGGCCGAACATCGAGCCCAGCGCATCGACATGCACTTCCAGCCCCGCGGCCTCGCAACGCGCACGGAACCAGTCGCGCACCTGCTTGTCTTCAGGCCCGAGCGTCAGCCGCCGCACGCCGCCTTTGGGCGTGGCGCCGAATTTGGCCGTTTCGTGAATGGTGTCCCACAGCCGGGCAGAATCGATTTGCAGGTTGGAGCCGATTTTGGTCATGGGCCATTTCCGAAAAAGATCAAGCGATACGGGAGGCGAGTATTTTCAATGACGCGCCTGCGCCCGCGCGTCAACAATGACGCCGCCCCGCGCGAGATTTGCGGCGAGTTCGACCACGCGTTCCACCGCAACGGTATCGGGCGAAGCCAGCCAACTCGCCGAAAACGTCAGTAAAGGCAGGTGCAAGTTCGTCGACAGCAACTGCAACCGTCCATCGGCCATTTCGCTTTCGACGATTGCGGTCGGGATCACGGCAATGCCGAGGCCTTCGATCGCCATGTGGATGACGGTCGCGATCGAAGCGCTGGCATGCAGGCGGATTGACGGCAGATCGGGGCGGTTGAACAGGGAGCGCACCATCTCGTAGGGCTGGGTCCGGCGCGAGAAGGTAATGATCGGAAATTTCGCCAGATCGTGCACCGTCAGCGCGTGCTTGCCGAGGCCAAGCGAGGGACTTGCCAGAAAACCCACCGGATAATCGCACAGCGCCCGGTTATTGACGGTCGGCGCCGTCAGCGGCCCCAGCACGAACGCGAGTTCGATTTCCTGCGCCAGCAGCCGGTTGCGCAAGTTCGAGGTGATGTCGACCTCGATTTCGAGCGAGAGGTTGGGATAGGCGTGATTGACGCTCTTGATCAGCTGCGTCAGCCAGGTGTGAACGATGGTCTCGGCCACGCCGAGCCGCAGCACGCCGCGCATCGCCGAGTGGTCGCCGACCACGGCAAGCATTTCCGAGCGCAGCCCGATCAGTTTCTCGGCATAGACCATCAATTGCCGCCCGCTCGGCGTCGGCAGCACCATGCGCCGGTCACGCTGCAGCAACCTAACGCCTACCTCGCGTTCGAGCTGCGCGATCCGCTGCGAGATCGCAGGTTGCGTGGTGTTGAGCTTTTGGGCGGCGCCGCGGAAGCTGCCCAGCGTCACCACCCACATGAAAGTCTCAATTGCCTTGAAATCGATCATGCACCCTCTGGCCGCACATTGATAAATTTTATTTATCAAATACAATTAGAAAAGACGATTAGACATTATAATAGCCATATGCGGGAGTAGATGTCGATCAGATTGGAGCGGGATCAAAGATGATCAGCCTGGCGAGAACGGAAACATCCGGCCGCGATACGTCAGATTTATCGCCAAGCGTAGCCGCCCGGCATGCCTGCCGCTCCGGCATGGCCACCACCACAGCCGGCGTCGCCAACGGTTTCGTCCAAGGCAATCTCGCGATCCTGCCCGAGAAGCTCGCCGGCGCGTTTCACCGCTTCTGCCAGCTCAATCCCAAACCCTGTCCGATCATCGGCATGTCCGACGCCGGTGATCCCCGCATTCCCGCGCTCGGCCTCGACCTCGATATCCGCACCGACCTGCCGCGCTATCGCGTCTGGCGTGACGGCGAAGTGGTGGAAGAGCCGACCGATATCACGGCGCATTGGCGGGACGATCTCGTCGCCTTTGTCATCGGCTGTTCTTACTCCTTCGAGGAAGCATTGCTGGCGGACGGTCTGCCGATCCGCCATATCGAACGGAAATTGCGCGTGCCGATGTACCGCACCAATATCCCGTGCAACTCCGCAGGTCCGTTTGCGGGACCGATGGTGGTATCGATGCGGCCGTTCAAGCCGGCGGACGCGATCCGCGCGGTTCAGGTTACCTCGCGCTTTCCCGCCGTTCATGGCGCGCCGCTTCATCTCGGCCATCCGCACTCGATCGGCATTACCGACATCAACAAGCCCGATTATGGCGATGCGGTGCCGGTCGGGACGGACGAGATTCCGGTGTTCTGGGCGTGCGGTGTGACTCCGCAATCGGTGATCGCAGCCGCGAAGCTTCCGTTCGCGATCACGCATGCGCCCGGACTGATGCTGGTGACCGATCTCATGAACAAGCAGCTTGCCGTACTTTGATGCAGTCCGTGCTGATCATTGAGGCTTTACCGTAACCTTCGCCCGTTTCATCGATAGTTGCCGACCAACAAAGGATATCGCCATGAATATCACGCGCCGAAATGTGTTGCTTGGAGCCACTGCCGCCGCCGCGCTCGGACCGATAGCGGCCCGCGCGCAGAGCTCCGAAGTGGTGATCGGCGTGATCTATCCGCTGTCGGGCGCCAGCGCCCAGATCGGCGTTGATGCGCAGAAGGCGTTCGAGACCGCGGCCGAGATCATCAACAAGAACTACGATTTCGATATGCCGCTGGCGAAGGGCGAGGGCCTGTCGGGGCTCGGCGGCGCAAAAGTTCGCCTCGTGTTTGCCGATCACCAGGCCGACCCGCAGAAGGGCCGCGCCGAGGCCGAGCGTTTGATCACGCAGGAAAAAGTCTGCGCCGTCATCGGCACCTATCAGAGCTCGGTGGCTGTCACGGTCAGCCAGATTTGCGAACGCTATCAAATTCCCTTCATCTCGGCGGACAACTCCTCGCCGAGCCTGCATCGCCGCGGCCTCAAGTTCTATTTCCGTGCCGCCCCGCATGACGAAATGTTCTCGGGCGCCATGTTCGATTTCTTCGATGCCATGAAGAAGAAGGGCACTAAGATCGAGACGCTGTCGCTGTTCCATGAAGATACCATCTTCGGCACGGATTCCGGCAACGCGCAGCTCAAATTCGCGAAGGAACGCGGCTACAAGGTGGTGAGCGATATCAAGTACCGTTCCAACTCGCCGTCGCTGTCGGCGGAAGTGCAGCAGCTCAAGGCCGCCAATGCCGACGTGCTGATGCCCTCGAGCTACACCACCGATGGCATCCTCCTGGTCAAGACCATGGCCGAACTCGGCTACAAGCCGAACGCGATCGTGGCGCAGGACGCCGGTTTTTCGGAGAAGGCGCTGTACGACGCGGTCGGCGACAAGCTCGAAGGCGTCATCTCGCGCGGCAGCTTCTCGCTCGACCTCGCCGCCAAGCGACCTATGGTCGGCAAGATCAACGCCATGTTCAAGGAAAAGTCGGGCAAAGACCTCAACGACTTCTCGTCGCGGCAATTCATGGGCCTGATCGTGATGGCGGACGCCATCAACCGCGCCAAATCCACCGACGGTGAAAAAGATCCGCGCGGCGCTGGTCGCCACCGATATGCCGGGCGAGGCAACGATCATGCCGTGGAAGCGTGTCAAGTTTGACGAGTTGGGCCAGAACAACGACGCCGACCCGGTACTGCTGCAATACATCGGCGGCAAGTTCGTCACCATCTTTCCGCCGCAGGCGGCAGTAGCCGAAGCTGTCTGGCCGATGAAGTAAGCCGACACACGGGGGCGGGGAACATGACCACTAAACAAAGCCTCGCGCGTTCCGTCATTGCGAGCGAAGCGAAGCAATCCATTTCGCCGCAAAAAAGAAAGAATGGATTGCTTCGTCGCTTCGCTCCTCGCAATGACGAACCCTCACGATGACGTTTGGGCCGCGGAGCAGCATCAATGACCGCCGAGACGATCATCCAAAGTCTGGCAAGCGGCCTCCTGATGGGGCTGCTCTACGGGCTCATTGCTGTCGGGCTCGCGCTGATCTTCGGGTTGATGGATGTCGTGAACTTTGCGCACGGCGAATTCCTGATGATCGCGATGTACGCGACGTTCTTCCTGTGTGTGTTCTTCGCGATCGATCCCTTGCTGGCAGCGCCGCTGGTCGCGGCGGCGCTGTTCGTGTTCGGGGCCGTGGTCTATCTGTTGATCGTGCGCTTTGCGGTCCGCGCCAAGGCCAACGCCGGCATGGTGCAGATATTCTCGACCTTCGGTCTCGCTATCGTCATGCGCGGACTGGCGCAGTTCTTCTTCACGCCGGACTACCGCAGCGTCACGAATTCATGGCTTGGCGGCAAGACGGTCTCGGTTGCCGGCATTTACTTGCCGGTGCCGCAACTGGTCGGGGCGCTGGTAGCGATCGCGGCCTTTGGCGCGCTGTATCTGTTCATCAATCGCACCGACTTTGGCCGCGCGCTGGAGGCGACCCGCGAGGATGCCGGTGCGGTGGCGCTGGTCGGCATCGACAAGAACAGGGTGTTTGCGCTGGGCTGGGGCCTCGGTGCGGCGCTGGTGGGTCTGGCCGGCGCGGTCATGGCGATGTTTTTCTACATCTATCCCGACGTCGGCGCTTCCTTCGCGCTGATCGCCTATGTGACGGTGGCGCTGGGCGGCTTCGGCAGCGTGTTCGGCGCCTTCGCCGGTGGCATCATCGTCGGCCTCGTCGAGGCGACCACCGCATTGATCCTGCCGCCTTCGCTCAAGGCGGTCGGCATCTACGCGGTCTATCTTCTTGTCGTCTTCATCCGGCCGCGCGGCCTGTTCGGATCGATGTGATGGATACCAGTTTCGCTAGAAGTCGCCGCCGGGATCTCATCGTCGCATTCTGTCTTGCCGCGATCGCAGCGGTGGTGCCGCTGTTCGTCAAGGACGTCTACGTCCAGAACATCATGGTGCTGACGCTGATGTACGGGGCATTGTCGCAGAGCTGGAATATTCTCTCCGGCTATTGCGGGCAGATATCGCTCGGTCATGCTCTCTATTTCGGGATTGGGGCCTATACCACTGCGCTGCTGTTCACCAAGTTCGGTGTGCTGCCATGGTTCGGCATGCTGGGTGGCGGCGTGATCTCGGCTGTCATTGCCATGGCGCTCGGTTATCCCTGCTTCCGCCTGCGCGGGCATTACTTCGTCATCGCCACCATCGTCATCGCCGAGATCGGACTGCTTCTGTTCCATAACTGGGATTGGGCGGGCGCTGCACTGGGCATCGATATTCCCGTGCGCGGCGATAGCTGGCTGAAATTCCAGTTCACGCGCAGCAAACTGCCATACTTCTACTTCGCGCTGGCGCTGGCCTGCGTCGCCTGGTTCGTTACCTGGTGGCTGGAAGATTCCAAATGGGGATATTGGTGGCGCGCGGTGAAGGACAATCCGGAAGCTGCTGAAAGCCTTGGCGTCGTTGTCTTCAATTCCAAGATGGGGGCAGCAGCGGTATCGGCGTTCCTGGTCGCGGTCGGCGGCAGCTTCTATGCGCAGTTCGTCTCCTATATCGATCCCGAAAGCGTCATGGGCTTCCAGTTCTCGCTGCTGATGGCGCTGCCCGCGGTGTTGGGAGGCATCGGCACGCTGTGGGGCCCGATGCTGGGCGCCGTTATCCTGATCCCGCTTACGGAATTGACGCGCTCCTTTATCGGCGGCTCCGGCCGCGGCGTCGATTTGATCGTATATGGCGGCCTGATCGTCCTGATCTCGCTGGCGCGGCCACAGGGCCTGGTCGGGCTGTTCTCGTCCAAGCGCAAGGAGGCGGCGCGATGACGACGCCCTTGCTGGAAACCCGCGGCGTCTGGCAGCGCTTCGGCGGGCTGATTGCGAACAGCGACGTCTCGATCTCGGTCGGACGCGGCGAAATCGTCGGCCTGATCGGCCCGAATGGCGCCGGCAAGTCGACACTGTTCAATCTGATCGCGGGCGTGCTGCCGCCCACCCAAGGCTCGATCATTTTCGACGGCGAGGACGTCACCTCGTTGCCGGCGGCGGAACGCTGCCATCGCGGGATCGGTCGCACCTTCCAGGTCGTGAAGAGTTTTGAGACGATGACCGTCATCGACAACGTCATCGTCGGCGCACTGGTTCGCACCACCGTGATGCGCGATGCGCGCCGCAAAGCCCATGAGGTGCTCGAGTTTTGCGGTCTCGCCGGCCGCGCCAGCGTGCTCGCGGCCGATTTGATCCCGTCGGAAAAGCGAAGGCTCGAGGTCGCGCGCGCGCTTGCGACCGAGCCCAAGCTTCTGCTGCTCGACGAAGTCCTGACCGGGCTAACGCCGATCGAGGCGAAAACCGGCGTCGAACTGGTGCGCAAGGTACGCGATACCGGCGTCACCGTGCTGATGGTCGAACATGTGATGGAAATCGTCATGCCGCTGGTCGACCGCGCCATCGTGCTCGATCTCGGCAAGGTGCTGGTCGAGGGTAAGCCCTCCGACGTGGTTCGCGATCCGAAAGTCATCAGCGCCTATCTGGGAGATCGTCATGCTGTCGGTGCATGAAGTCACCACCGCCTATCAGGGCTTGGTCGCGATATCAGCGGTCAGTATCGAGGTGGCAAAAGGCGAGATCGTCTGCGTCGCCGGCGCCAACGGGGCCGGCAAATCGACGCTGCTGAAATCGATCGCTGGCGCGGAGCGTCCGCGCTCCGGCACCGTGTCGTTCGACGGCACCCGCATCGACGGCATGGCGCAGCACGTGATCACCTCGCGCGGCATTGCCTATGTGCCGGAAAACCGCCGGTTGTTTCCGCGGCTGTCGGTGCGCGACAATCTGCGGCTCGGCAGTTACCTTTTTCGCAGCGAGAGCAACCGCGAGGCGCCGCTCGATCTCGTGTTCAAACTGTTCCCGCGCCTGCAGGAGCGGCTGGACCAGCGCGCCGAGACGCTTTCCGGCGGCGAGCAGCAGATGCTGGCGATCGGCCGCGCATTGATGACGCGGCCACGATTGTTGATGCTCGACGAGCCCTCGCAGGGCATCATGCCAAAACTGGTCGATGAGATATTCCAGGCGGTGAAACGCATCCGCGACGCGGGGATGACCGTGCTGATTGTCGAACAGCGCATGTCGGAGTGCCTGGAAATCGCCGACCGCGCCTACATCCTGCAAACCGGCCGCGTGCTGATGCAGGGCAGTGCGGCGGACATTCGCGTCAATCCGGATGTGCGCAAGGCGTATCTGGGATTGTAGCAGTTACAGCGTCTCCGCATACGCAACCGTCATCCTGAGGTGCGCGCTCTTGCGCGCCTCGAAGGATGGACCGCGCCCACCTGTGGCCGCATCCTTCGAGGCTCGCCGAAGACGGCGAGCACCTCAGGATGACGACTTCGGCGTATGTGGCCCATGCTCCGGCAACGTCAACCCGAATGTCTTCGCCAAATCTTCCACCTGCTCCGGCGACAGATACCGCGGGTTCAACCCGCGCAGCAGCAGATAGAGTTTTGCGGTCTCTTCCAGTTCCTCGATCGCGAATACCGCGGCTTCCAGCGTATCGCCCGACACTACCGGGCCGTGGTTGGCGAGCAGCACGGAGGAGTACTTTCCGGCCAGCCCCTTGATGGCGTCGGCGACCGCCGGATCGCCGGGCCTATAATAGGGCAGCAGCGCAGTCTGGCCGCATTTCATCAGATAATAGGGCGTCATCGGCGGCAGTGCGGCGCGGGGGTCGATTTCCGGCAGCATCGAGAGCGCCACCGAATGGGTCGAATGCAAATGCACCACGGCGCGCGCGGCCCCGCGGGTCTGGTAGAGCGCGGTGTGCAGCGGCACTTCCTTGGTCGGCGCGTCGCCGGATACCAGCCGTCCATCGGGGCCGAGCCGCGACATCCGCGCCGGGTCGAGCGAGCCCAATGAGGCATTGGTCGGCGTCACCAGCCAGCCGCCATCGTCCAGCCGCACGCTGATGTTGCCCGAAGAGCCCGGTGTCAACCCGCGCTCGAACAGCGAGCGGCCGACGCGGCAGATTTCCTCACGGATGCTTGTTTCGCTCATGAGCCGACCCTGTTTCACGCCTTGTCTCACGCTTTGGCAGCGCGGCCAAGCCGTGATACCCAGAGGCAAAGCCGCCGACCGGATGGCGGCTAACGAGAAACCATTGAGGGACCGCTGCATGCCACAATCCACAAAACCGTGCGTTGCCGTCATCGGGCTGGGCTCGATGGGGTTCGGCATGGCAACTTCCCTCAAACGCGCTGGGTTGGAGGTTATCGGCTGCGACGTTTCGGCTGAAAGCGTCGCCCGGTTCGTGGCCGACGGTGGCAAGGGCGCCAAAACGCCGGCGGAGGCCGCCAAGGCTGCCGACATCGTCGTCAGCGTGGTCGTCAACGCCACCCAGACCGAAACCATTCTGTTCGGCCCCAATGGCGTCGCCGAAACGTTAGGGAAAGGCGCGGTGTTCATCTCGTCCGCCACCATGGATCCGGATGTCGCGCGGCGGCTGGCCAAACAGCTGGAGGCGAGCGGGCGGCATTATCTGGATGCGCCGATCTCGGGCGGCGCGCAGCGCGCGGCGCAGGGCGAACTCACCATCCTGGCGTCCGGCAGCCCGGCCGCGTTCGCGAAAGCGCGCCCGGCGCTGGATGCGATGGCGGCCAAGCTTTACGAGCTGGGTGATGACGCCGGACAGGGCGCTGCGTTCAAGATGATCAACCAGCTTCTCGCCGGCGTCCACATCGCCGCCGCCTCGGAAGCGATCGCGTTTGCCGCCAAGCAGGGCCTCGATATCCGGAAGGTCTACGAGGTGATCACGGCGTCTGCCGGCAATTCCTGGATGTTTGAGAACCGCATACCGCATGTGCTTGACGGCGACTATGCGCCGCGCAGCGCGGTGGAGATTTTCGTCAAAGATCTCGGCATCATCCAGGACATGGCGCGCTCGACTAAATTCCCGGTCCCGGTCGCCGCCGCCGCGCTGCAGATGTTTCTGATGACAGCCGCCGCCGGCATGGGCCGCGACGACGACGCCTCGGTGGCGCGAATGTACGCCAAAGTCACCGGCACGCATCTGCCCGGCGAGCCGAAATAGCCGCAAGAAGGAAGAGGACCGTCAATGCCCCGTTTTGCCGCCAATCTCTCCATGATGTTCAACGAAGTTCCGTTCCTCGACCGCTTCGACGCCGCGGCGAAAGCGGGCTTTACCGCGGTCGAATTCCTGTTTCCCTACGATCATCCGGCGGAGGCCGTCGGCGAGCGGCTGAAGCGCAACGGTCTGACGCAGGCGCTGTTCAATCTGCCGCCGGGAAATTGGGATGCCGGTGAGAAAGGCTTTGCCGCGCTGCCGGATCGCTTCGACGATTTGAAGCAAAGCCTGACAACGGCATTGCCTTACACCAAGGCGACAGGCGTCAAGCGCGTGCATCTGATGGCGGGCATCGCCAATCGCAGCGATGCGAAAGCCGTCGAGCAGTTCTACAAATCGGTAGCATGGGCGGCGGAGTTCTTTGCACCCCATGGCCTCGATGTCGTGATCGAGCCGATCAACCCGCGCAACGTGCCCGGATATTTCCTCAACGACTTCCTGTTCGCACGCGACCTGATTACCGAGCTGAAGATCCCGAACCTGAAACTGCAGTTCGATATCTATCACTGCCAGATCATCCATGGCGACGTCACCATGCGGCTGCGCGAGATGATGCCGATCATTGGCCACGTCCAGATCGCCAGCATCCCCTCGCGCAACGAACCCGACGGCGAGGAGCTGAACTATCCGTTCCTGTTCACTGAACTCGACCGGCTCGGCTATAGCGGCTTCGTCGGCTGCGAATACAACCCGCGCGGCAAGACCACTGACGGCCTCGGCTGGTTCAAGCCCTATGCCGGAGTAAAATCGTGAAATTGTCCTTGGGCTGCATTGCCGACGACTACACCGGCGCTTCCGATCTCGCCAACACGCTGACCCGCTGCGGCTTGCGCACGGTGCAGACCATCGGCGTGCCATCGGACGATCTCGCATTGCCCGAGGTCGATGCGGTGGTGGTGTCGCTCAAGAGCCGCTCGATCGAGCCGGGCCTTGCCGTCACGCGTTCGCGCGCCGCCGATAAATGGCTGCGCAGCCGCGGTGCCGGTCACGTGCTGTTCAAGATCTGCTCGACGTTCGATTCTACCGACGCCGGCAATATCGGCCCGGTGATGGATGCTTTGCGCGCCGATTGCGGCGACGCTATCGTGCTGGTGACGCCGGCCTTTCCGGAAACCGGCCGCACTGTCTATCAGGGCAATCTGTTCGTCGGCAGCGTGCCGCTGAACGAAAGTCCGCTGAAGGATCATCCGCTCAACCCGATGCACGATTCCAATCTGGTGCGGGTGCTGGCGCGCCAAAGCCAGACCAAGGTTGGGCTGGTCGATCTCGCCACCCTTGCGCGGGGAATGGATGCCGTTCGCAGCCGCCTCGCCGATCTCGCAGGCCGCGGCTTTGGCGCCGCGATCATCGACGCCGTATTCGATCGTGATCTCGAAATAATCGGCGGTGTCGCGCTGGATCACCGCCTGTCCGTCGGCGCGTCCGGTATCGGCCTCGGCCTTGCCCGGGCGCTGGTCACGTCCGGCAAGACCAAGTCCGGTGCGGCAGGCGCGGTCTCCGGTGCACCGGTCGGCGGATCGGCGGCGTGCCTTGCGGGAAGCTGCTCGCAGGCAACCCTGCAGCAGATTGCCAACGCCGAAAAGACGATGGCTGTATTACATCTCGATCCCGAGCAGATCATCGCGGGGCCTGCCGAGGTGCGTCGGGCGCTCGGCTGGGCGAGCGACCGGATCGGCGACGGCCCGATCCTGATCGCGAGCAGTTCGACGCCGGATCAGGTTGCAGCCCTGCAATCCCGTCATGGCCGCAATGCAGCCGGACATGCCATCGAGCGGGCGATGGCCGATCTCGCGGAAGGCCTGGTGCAGTCGGGCGTGCGTCGACTGGTGGTCGCGGGTGGTGAAACTTCGGGCGCCGTCGTCGATCGGCTGCGCATTCCCGGATTCCTCGTCGGCGAGGAAATCGCTGCAGGCGTGCCGGTTCTGCGGGCCGTCGGTGCGAGAGACGGCGACATGCTGCTTGCACTGAAATCGGGCAATTTCGGCGGGAGCGAATTTTTCTCCGATGCGCTGAAGCTGATGCGCTGATCGCTTCGCGGCATTCATATCCTGGTGAGTTCTTTCACGTACCGTAATTTTACGGACGCACAAATTAACTCAACCTGAGGACGCATTGGGCTGGATGGCTGGAAGGCATCCTCCAGCGATTCTCCAATTCACCGCGTCGTCAGCATCTGGCGTCTCCCCGGCGCCCAAAACCAAGAGATTCCAGCCATGCTCGCAAAATACTCGATCCGCGCCAAGATCGTTACCGTCGTCGGCTTCCTGCTCGTGGTCATGACGGGCATGGGCCTGCTTGCCGTCCACAACATGCGAGCGATCAATGCCAGCACGGTGGATATCTCGACGAGCTGGCTGCCGAGCGTACGTGTGCTGGGCGACCTGCGCGCCGGAGTCATCACCTATCGCAACGTGATCCGCGAGCACATGCTGTCCGAGACGCTGGATGAAAAGCTGGCGATGGAAAAGACGCTGGCGAGCGTCATTGAGTCCAACACCAAGATCCGCGCAGCCTACGAGCCGCTGATTACGTCGGCGGAAGAGCGCGCGCTGTACAACGAATGGGCGCAGCTCTGGGACAAGTACCGCAGGGGCACCCAGGAAGTCATGGAACTGTCCCGCAAGGCGGTCGGCCAAATCCCCACGGAAGCACACGACCTCAATACCATGACCGTGAACAAGATCGGGCTTCAGGCCGATGCTGTCCTGAAGAAGAGTATCGACCTCAACAACGCCGGCGCCGACAAGGCGGCGCAGAATGCCGCCGACAGTTATGCAGGCGCATTCATGATGCTCGCGGCCATCCTGGGCGCGGCCGTTCTCAGCGGCATCGGCGTCAGCTACTATCTGGTTCGCGACGTCTCGACCGGCATTGCCTCCGTGGTCACGCCGATGCAGGCGCTGGGCAAGGGCGACCTGAGCGCGGAGGTGCCGCACCAGGGTGAGAAGACCGAGATCGGTGCGATGGCGGACACCTTGCAGATATTCAAGGAGGCGTTGATCGCCAAGCAGGCCGCCGACAGGGCGGCGGCAGCGGATGCCGAAGCCAAGATCGAACGCGGCCGCCGCGTCGATGGCATCACCCGCAATTTCGAAAACGTGATCGGCGAGATCGTCCAGACCGTGTCGTCGGCCTCGACCCAGCTCGAAGCCTCGGCCGGCACGCTTTCGGCGACCGCCGAACGCTCGCAGGAGCTGACATCAGCCGTTGCTGCGGCGTCCGAGGAAGCCACCACCAACGTACAGTCAGTGGCGTCCGCGACCGAGGAGCTTTCCTCCTCCGTCAACGAGATCAGTCGCCAGGTGCAGGAATCGGAGCGGATGGCGACCGATGCCGTTGGTCAGGCCCGTGTCACCAATGACCGGGTCAGCGAATTGTCGAAGGCGGCAACCCGGATCGGCGACGTCGTCGAGCTCATCAACACCATCGCGGGCCAGACCAATCTGCTGGCGCTCAACGCCACCATCGAGGCGGCGCGCGCCGGCGAGGCCGGCCGCGGCTTCGCGGTCGTGGCGTCGGAAGTGAAGGCGCTGGCGGAACAGACCGCCAAGGCGACCGGCGAGATCGGCCAGCAGATCACCGGTATCCAGGCGGCGACGCAGGAGTCGGTGAACGCGATCAAGGAAATCAGCGGCACGATCGAGAGGCTGTCGGAAATCTCTTCGACAATTGCGGCGGCGGTGGAAGAGCAGGGCGCGGCGACGCAGGAAATCTCCCGCAACGTGCAGCAGGCGGCCGCGGGAACCCAGCAGGTTTCCTCCAACATCACCGACGTGCAGCGCGGCGCCGGCGAAACCGGTGCGGCCTCCTCGCAGGTGCTCTCGGCGGCCCAGTCGCTATCGGGTGACTCCAACCGCCTCAAGCTCGAGGTCGGCAAGTTTCTGGACTCGGTCCGGGCAGCCTGACAACGGTCGACGTCAGACGAAGGGCCCGGCTTGCAAAGAGCCGGGCTTTTTCGCGTCTGGCGCGAATTCGGCGGGGCTACATCGAATAGGAGTGGGAGCGTTTCAAGCGGAAATTAACCGATTCTGGTTACGCTGCCGCCATGCTGGGAATCCACACGCGCTGGTTGTCTTCCGGTTGCATTCAAGAATTCTGCCTTCCGGAAAATCCGCAGGGAAATTTGGGGTCGTCGACATGATCAAGCTCAACCGTATCGGAAACAAATTGGCCTTGGCCGGCGCAGTCGGCATTTTGCTGGCGGCCGGCATGGTGGCGAACCAGATGTTCACCGAGGCGAAGATCGTCGGGGTCAGCGAGCGTGCCGGCCGGTCGCAAGAGGTAGCCGACAACTCGCTCTCGGCGCATATCGACCTGCGCAAGATTCAGCTCGCCGCCCGCGACGTCAGACTGGCGAGAACCCCGGCCGAGGTCGAAAAGACCGTTGCCGACCTGCAGCGGTTCAAGGCGAACGAAGCCAAGGAACTGGACTCGGCGCTCGCAGCCGCCCAGGGGCAGGAGACCAGGGAGCGGTTGCAGAAGATCAAATCCTTGATGGACGGTTTTGCTGCCGCCGTGGAAGACCTCGCCAAGGCGCAAATCACCCTGCTTGCGCAGATCGACAAGCGCTCGGCGATTTCTGATGAATGGACCAAGGCTCTCGAGGCCCAGTTGAATTCGCCTGCGCTGACCAAGCTGGACAATCGCCTCGATATCGAACGGCTGCTGTTTCTGGCAGATGCCAGGGTAAACGCGTTGCGGGCGGCGACCTGGAAACTCGGTGCCACCGGCGATGCCAGCCTGATCACGACAATAACCAGGACCGAGAACTCGCTGAAGGACGTTTTCAACAAGCTGCGTGGTGAGGCGGACGACCGGGATTTGCTGGTCGTGGTCAGTTCGCTGTCCTCGATCGTCAAGCGCTTCCTGGCCGCCAACGAAGAGGCCGTGAAGACGGAGCAATTGAAGAGCGACATTATCATCAACCGCACGGTGAAGCCCGCCGCTGATGCCGCCGACTTGATGGAAGCGACCGTTGAGGGGGGCGCAAAAATTTGCCATGACCTCCAAGGAAGAGGTCATGGCCAATACGGCGCAGGCCAACCGGATCAACCTGATCATGGCCATCGTTGTCGTCATATCGTTGATCGCTTCGGTGGTGTTCTCCTTCCTCGGGATCGCACGTCCGATGACGCGCCTGAACGGAGCGCTGGGCGAGATGGCCGGCGGCAATCTCGATGTCGTGATTCCCGGCGCCAGCCGCGGCGACGAAATCGGCGACCTCGCCAAGACGGTGACCGTCATTCGCGAGAATGCCGAGCAAAAGGCGCGTGAGGAGGCCGAAGCCAAGATCAAGCAGGACCAGATCGCGGCGCAACGGCGCAAGCAAGAGATGATCAAGCTCGCCGACGATTTCGAAGGCGCGGTCGGCGAGATCGTGGAGACCGTGTCGTCGGCCTCGACCGAACTCGAGGCTTCCGCCGGCACGCTGACGGCGACGGCCGAACGTGCCCAGGAACTGACCACGATGGTGGGAGCGGCTTCCGAGGAAGCCACGGCCAACGTCCAGTCGGTGGCTTCGGCCACCGAGGAGATGGCGTCATCCATTACCGAGATCAGCCGTCAGGTTCAGGAATCGGCGCGGATGGCCAATGCGGCCGTCGACCAGGCTCGCACCACCAATGACAGGGTGAGCGAACTGTCGAAGGCGGCGGCTCGCATCGGCGCCGTGGTCGAGCTCATCAACACCATCGCCGAACAGACCAATTTGCTGGCGCTGAACGCCACCATCGAGGCGGCTCGTGCCGGCGATGCCGGCCGCGGCTTCGCCGTCGTTGCCTCCGAAGTAAAGGCGCTGGCGGAGCAAACCTCGAAGGCGACCGGCGAGATCGGCCAGCAGATCACGGGCATCCAGGCTGCGACCCAAGAGTCTGTGGGCGCCATCAAGGAAATCAGCACCACCATCGAGAAGCTGTCCGAGATCTCCTCGACCATTGCGGCGGCGGTGGAAGAGCAGGGTGCCGCGACGCAGGAAATCTCTCGCAACGTGCAGCAGGCGGCCCAGGGTACCCAGCAGGTCTCGTCCAACATCACCGACGTGCAGCGCGGGGCCACCGAGACCGGTTCGGCCTCGACGCAGGTGCTCTCCTCGGCCCAGTCGCTGTCGTCGGATTCCAACCGCCTCAAGCTCGAGGTCGGCAAGTTCCTCGACTCGGTGCGGGCGGCATAGAGCCGCGGTCGCGCCAATCAGGTAAATCAAAAATTCAGTATATCTACTGACCAGGCATTAACGGGAAGCGAGCGGTCGACCTATACGATTCCGTGCATTGCCGGGGTATTGCCCCCGCTGCGCGGAGATCGAGCATGTTTGAAATGATAAGCCGGGCCAGGATGACTGTTGGCCGGAAGATCTATGCCCTCATTTGCCTGAGCTTCATCGGGGTGCTGGGCATCGCCTATCTCAACTCGCGCGAACTGGCATCGAGCCTGATTCAGCAGAAACAGATCGAGTTGCGGCATCTCGGCGAACTCGCGCTTGGCATCATCAAGGAAGAGCATGCCGCGGCGCAGAAGGGCGACGTTTCGGCCGCCGACGCGCAGAAGCGGGCGATGGCGCGGGTCGCGGCGCTTCGTTACGGCAGCAACGACTATTTCTGGATCAATGACATGCATCCGAAAATGGTGATGCATCCGATCAGGGCCGAGATGAACGGTAACGATCTCTCGACCTACAAGGATCCGAACGGCAAGTTGCTGTTCGTCGATTTCGTCGACACCGTCAAGAAGAACGGCGCGGGCTTCGTGCCCTACGAGTGGCCCAAGCCGGGCTTCGACAAGCCGCAGCCGAAATTGTCCTATGTGGTCGGCTTCGCGCCGTGGAACTGGGTCGTCGGCACCGGCGTCTACATCGACGACCTGAACGCGCAGACCTGGGCTTCGACCCAGCGATCCCTGAGCATTGTGGGATTGATCCTGCTGTTTACTCTTGCGGTATCGATCTTCGTGGCGCGCAGCATCACCGCTCCGCTGCGGCGCATGACGGCTGCCATGAACGATCTCGCTAGCGGCAACCTTGCCGTCGAGGTGCCTGGTATCGGACGCGGCGACGAGGTTGGCGAGATGGCCAAGGCCGTCGAAATATTCAAGGGCAATGCCGTCGCCCGGCAGGCGCTCGAGGCCGAGCAGCGCGAGGCGGAGACCCGCGCCGCTACGGGCCGCAAGGCGGACATGAACAGGATGGCCAACGATTTCGAGGCGGCGGTCGGTCAGATCGTCGAGGCGGTATCGTCGGCGTCCAGCCAACTTGAGGGCGCGGCGGGTACGCTGACGACGACGGCGGAGCGCGCGCAGCAACTTACGGCTACCGTTGCGGCAGCTTCGGAAGAGGCTTCCACCAACGTGCAGTCGGTGGCGTCGGCGACCGAGGAGATGGCGTCGTCCGTCAACGAGATCAGTCGCCAGGTGCAGGAATCGGCGCGGATGGCGACCGATGCCGTCGGTCAGGCCCGTGTCACCAATGACCGGGTCAGCGAATTGTCGAAGGCGGCAACCCGGATCGGCGACGTCGTCGAGCTCATCAACACCATCGCGGGCCAGACCAATCTGCTGGCGCTCAACGCCACCATCGAGGCGGCGCGCGCCGGCGAGGCCGGCCGCGGCTTCGCGGTCGTGGCGTCGGAAGTGAAGGCGCTGGCGGAACAGACCGCCAAGGCGACCGGCGAGATCGGCCAGCAGATCACCGGTATCCAGGCGGCGACGCAGGAGTCGGTGAACGCGATCAAGGAAATCAGCGGCACGATCGAGAGGCTGTCGGAAATCTCTTCGACAATTGCGGCGGCGGTGGAAGAGCAGGGCGCGGCGACGCAGGAAATCTCCCGCAACGTGCAGCAGGCGGCCGCGGGAACCCAGCAGGTTTCCTCCAACATCACCGACGTGCAGCGCGGCGCCGGCGAAACCGGTGCGGCCTCCTCGCAGGTCCTTGCAGCGGCGCAATCGCTGTCGGGCGACAGCAACCGCCTCAAGCTCGAGGTCGGCAAGTTCCTCAACTCAGTCCGGGCAGCCTGATATTGTCCTGACCGCCCGAAACGGAAGCCGGCTTCTCACGCCGACTTAGCAATGGCCGACGACGCGAATCAGAACACGCGGGGTTGGCAAGGTTCACCCGGTCGCTGCTTTTTTCGGCTGCACGACAAACGAGAGACATCCCTAGATCGCAAAATTGCGATTGCGGCGCGAGCCGAGCAATCGCGTTGAGTGAAACTGCGGCCGAATCCGATCGCCGAAGTTTCGGAGCCGGGAAAAGTCGGTAATATCGCGCGGCATCAGGAAATCCGATGCCAAGCGTCCTCCGTCAATGAAGATGGTCTGGACTCCAGACGCATCATCCAGCGGCATGGCGCGTCGAGGCGCCGATCGTCCGCGGCAAGTTGCGCGTGATTTTCTTCTTTCCGGCTAGCGAGCTTTTTTCGTCGTCACGACGATCGCTGCCCACGGTTCGGATTGCTGCCGCGTGTCGTTGCTTGATCAACTTGTTGAATCGAACTTCGTGAAGATCAGCCGGTCTCCGGATTTCGATCATTTCCGCAGCATTGTGGGACTCGGCGAGGCAAAGAGCATTCCGCTCGACGCCAAAGGCTTTGCCGCCTCGTTCGCGGCATTGAGGCTGAAGTGCTGCACGGTCTATCTGCAGCAAACCTTTCCGCGAATTCTCCAGGTGCGATATTCCACGTCCGGCGCCATCGTCGGCTTTGCGATGGAGGATGGCGTCTCGTTGATTATCAACGGCGTGGAAGGCCGCGCACCGGCGTTGCTACTGGTCAAGGGCACTGCCGCTTGCGAAATCATGGAGCGGCAGGCCAACCTGGTCGGTTTCGTGAATTTCGACACCATCAACGATCGTGGCTGGCCGGGCGAGGCCGACAGTGCCCAATTGATCGCGACCCAGCCCGCCAGGTTCGAGGCGATCCAGGCGGTGACGCGCGATGCCCTGACGCTTGCATCGCATTCGCCGGAAACCTTGCGCAGCCTCACGTGATCGCGAGTATTGAGGAATCGATTCTGCAGGCGGTCGATCTGGCGATGGACGCGGCGTTGCCGGCGTCCGACGGCAAGCGCTTGAGTCTGAGCAACTATCTGGCGCTGGTCAGAAAGTTCGACGAATTCCTTGCTGCCAACGCCAGCAGGACGCTGTACAGCGCCGATGTGGCGCGCCAGCTTGGCGTGTCGGTTCGGACATTGCATAATGCCGTGGTTGCCGTTCGCGGCATGAGCATGCAACGTTGGCACGCGCCTTCGGCGTCTGTGGAATGTGCGCCAGCAACTGGTGCGGGGAGCGTCGCTGCAATCGATCAAGGCCGTGGCGCTCGTCAACGGCTTCTGGCACATGGGCGAGTTCGCCTCGCTGTACCGCGATCTGTTTGGCGAGACGCCGCAGCAGACCTTGTCGGCAATCCGCAGAAATCCGAGCAGCCTGTCATGCTGACGGCGAAGAGAGGCACGAGTCCCGTAGTTCTACCAGACCCGCTGCCCCTGCCGGCTTAGGTTCTAATTAACCATCATATGGAACGTTAGCGGGCGTGAGTGCCGCTCTGTGGCTATGCCGCAGGAGCCTTCGTTCGCAACGAACCGGCTCGTCCAATTGTCTGGCCCGGCGCTTTCTTCAACCGTGATCCCGCCATGCGGGAAACAGCCGGTATCGCCGCGATTTCACTGACCCCGTTGTTTTTCGAGGACGCTAACCCATGTCTGGCATCACCCGTCTCATTCTGAATCTGTCGATCAGCGCAAAGCTCGGCATCGCCTCGGGCCTCGGCGTTCTGCTCGTCGCCACGATGGTGATTGTCCAGATCAAGGCCAACACGGCGCTGCGCGAGGTTGATGCGCGCAAGACCGCGCAGCAAACGATTGCGCGGGACGCGGCGGATGCAAAGGCCTCAATTCGCGGCATGCAGATCGGCGTGCGCGATCTCCGCCTCGTCAACAATTCGGCAGACCTGCAGAAGGCCAACGACTACCTTGCTTCCCGGTTTAAATCCACGAACCATTTCGCCGACGAGATGCGCAGATTGTCCAGATCGGCAGAGACCCATGCGCGCGTCGAAATGCTCAAAGCGAAGGCGACGGACTATTCGAAGGGCGCTCAGCAGATCGCAGCCATCCGCGGTGAGGCGATCGTCGCCGCGGGCGGCGGCGCCGACGCTGCGGCACGGATTGCTAAACTGAATGAGGAATCAGTTCGCATTGCCCGCGAAGTCACACTGCCGATCGCTGCCGAACTCGAGCAGCTCGCCGAACAGATCGCGGATTTCGCCAAGCGTGGTGTCGAAGAAGAAGCGGCCTTGGCCGCCCGGGAAATGGCGACCGCCGAATGGGAGGCTTTGGCAATCGGCATCGGTACGATTCTGCTGTTGATCGGCACGAGCATATTCTCCTTCTTCACGATCGCGCGTCCGATGCGCGCGCTGAGCGCCTCGATGGACGAACTTGCCGGTGGCAATTTCGCGGTGGTGCTGCCGGGCCTTGGTCGCAAGGATGAGCTCGGCGCGGTCGCTGGCGCCGTCGAGAAATTCAAGGTCGTCTCGGAGCAAAAGGCCCGCGACGAAGCGGAAACCAAGATCAAACAGGACCAGATCGCCGCCCAGCAGCGCAAGGCCGAGATGGTCAGGCTTGCCGACTCCTTCGAGGCGGCCGTCGGCGAGATCGTCGAAACCGTATCATCTGCCTCGACTGAACTCGAAGCGTCGGCCGGCACGCTGACGTCGACCGCCGAGCGGGCGCAGGAAGTGACGACCATGGTGGCTGCGGCTTCGGAAGAAGCGTCCACCAATGTGCAGTCGGTTGCGTCCGCGACGGAGGAACTGTCCTCCTCGGTCAACGAGATCAGCCGCCAGGTGCAGGAATCGGCGCGGATGGCAAGCGAAGCCGTCGAGCAGGCCCGCACGACCAACGACCGCGTCAGCGAATTGTCGAAGGCGGCAGCCCGCATCGGCGACGTCGTCGAGTTGATCAACACCATTGCAGGCCAGACCAATCTGCTGGCGCTCAATGCCACCATAGAGGGCCGCGCGCGCCGGCGAGGCCGGCCGCGGCTTCGCCGTTGTGGCGTCTGAAGTGAAGGCGCTGGCCGAGCAGACGGCAAAGGCGACCGGCGAGATCGGGCAACAAATTACCGGCATTCAGGGCGCCACCCAGGAGTCGGTGGGAGCGATCAAGGAGATCAGCGACACCATCGAACGGCTGGCCGAGATCGCCTCGACCATTGCGGCGGCGGTGGAAGAGCAGGGCGCGGCGACGCAGGAAATCTCCCGCAACGTGCAGCAGGCGGCCCACGGTACCCAGCAAGTTTCTTCCAACATCACCGACGTCCAGCGTGGCGCCAGCGAGACCGGCTCAGCTTCTGCGCAGGTGCTCTCTGCGGCCCAATCGCTATCGTCAGACTCCAACCGCCTCAAGCTCGAGGTCGGCAAGTTCCTGGATTCGGTCCGGGCGGCGTAAGCGCTGGACGAGGGAGAAGAAACGGAATTCTTTTCCCTTCTCCCCTCGTGGGAGAAGGTGGCACGGACAAAGTCCGTGCCGGATGAGGGGCTCTTTCCCCGGATACAGACCCCTCACCCATCTCAATCGCGCTTCGCGCGATTGATCCACCCTCTCCCACAAAGGGGAGAGGGGAAGAAGCTGCTACGCCACCCGCCACTCCAGCACGCCATCCTCGGCCGCGGCGACATTGCCGATCGATCCAACCGGCGTCTGGTCCATGTTCAGCAAATGCTTGAGCGTCGTCTCGTCAGTGGCCGGGATGCGGGCGAGCGCCCGCGCGTCGCCTTCCGTGCGTATCATCACCACGCCGTGCTCGACCTCGCCCTTGCCTTTGTAGATGACGGTAAAGCTCTCGACCTTGCCGTTGCCGCTGGCTTCGGTGACGAACTCCGGCACCTTGCGCCGATTACAATCGGCTTCGGCCTGCACGCTGGTGTCCTGCTTGAGCGCCTCTTTCGGCGCCTCGCGCGACAGCACCAACCCATGATGCTTGGTAACAAAACCGCCCTGGCCATAGAGCAGGCCGAGCTTGCCGCCCTTGCGCAGGCTTCGCACCATCGCGCAGGCCGCATGCGTCATGTAGGTGTTGAGCGGGGCGCCGAAGAAGGTGAGCCCGCCGGTCACCGTCGGCTGCACGTCGGCGCCGAGCCCGAGCGTCCGCCGCGCCATCTTCGGCACGCAGGGAAAGCAGCTATAGAGTTCGATGGCGTCGAATTTTCTGCCATCGCCTTCGACCAGATCCATCACCGCGTTCAAAACGGCGTTCTGCGGATGGCTTTCGTAGAACTGGTCGCGCACGAGGTAATCGCGCGGCTCTTCCGCCGACGCGCCGCCGATCGGATAGATCAGGCGATCTTCTGGCACGCCCGCCGCTCGTGCCTTCGCCAAAGACGTGAGGAGAACCGCCCCGCCCATGTTCACGGTCGGATTGGCCACCATCAGTTTTGTGTACGGCCAGGCGATAAGCCTGTTGTCTGCCGTTGGCGTCGTGATCTCGTCGGCCGCGAAGCTCCTCTTCAGCCACGCGTTCCGATCCTCCGAGGCCACCTTCGCAAAGGTCGACCACAGCGCGCCGGATTCCGGCGAGCGCCTCGCGCGGCGTCTGGCCCCAATGCGCCGAGGTCGCGGATTCATAGAGCGGGTAGACCGTGATAGGGCGGAACACGCCGAGTTTTACCGCCATCGGTTTCTGGAACGCCGCGCCGCGCTTCGGCTCCTCGACGTCATGCGCGAACGGGGTCCATGGCAGCGTGATGCCGCCGCGCTCGGCCTTGGTCGCCGTCGATTGCGCTTCCGCGCCGCAGACCACCGCCACGCTGCACTCGCCGCGCGCAATGCGCTGCGCCGCTTCGTGAATGTAGCGGATCGGGCTCTCGCCGCCGACCGGGCCGTAATAGCAATGCGCCGGGGTGATGCCGAGACGCCCGGCAAGCTGCGTTTCGGGATCGCGGTAGCGCCAGCTCAGGAAATTGACGACGTCGAGCGAGCCGGTCTCGCCGAGCAGTTTCGCTCCACTATCGGCTTCCGCGCGCCGCACGGCTTGTTCAAGCAGCGCCATCGGCTCGAGGCCGGCGGCGATGTCCTTTGGCCGGTCGACGATTTCGCCGACGCCGACGATGACGGGAATGCGGTCTTCGGGGAGAGGGGAGTTGGGCATTTCTTCTTGTTTCACTTTCTAGCCATTTGACAAGCCGTCGCCCTTCGAGGCCTTCGCTACGCTACGGCACCTCAGGGTGACGGCTACGGGCACTCCGTCATCCTGAGGAGCCGCGAAGCGGCGTCTCGAAGGATGAGCCACGAGTACTACTCCTCCATCAGCGCATTCATGTGCTCTACGGCATCGGCAAAATCCTCCTTGAATTCCTGCACCACCGCTCCGGCTGATTTTACGCTGTCGATCAGGCCAACGCCCTGGCCGACGAAGTAAGTCACGAGATCGCGCGCCTGCGCATTGCCTGCGGCCGCGGCGCGGTCGATCGAGCTTGAACGCGTCGCGGCTGATGATGCTTTGCAGCGGCATCGGCAGTGCGCCGGGACTGTCCGGCCCGCGGTCCCATGCGTCGGTCCACACCGAGCGCAACTGCCGCGCCGGCTTTCCGGTGCGGCCCTTCGAGCGGACGGCGTCACGCGAGGACGCCGCAATCATTTTTTCACGGAAGATTTCGGTGGTCTCGGACTCGACGGTGGCGAGCCACACCGAGCCGGTCCACCGCCGGCGGCGCCCATCGCCATGCAGGCCGCCATCTGACGGCCCGTCATGATGCCGCCCGCGGCCAGCACCGGCACGTCGCGGATCGGCTTGATGGCCTTGATCACTTCGGGCACCAGCACCATGGTCGAGACTTCGCCGCAATGGCCGCCGGCCTCGGTGCCCTGCGCCACCAGAATATCGACGCCGGCTGCGATCTGCCGCAGCGCATGCTCCTTGGATCCAACGAGCGCCGCAACCGGAACGCCGTGCTTGCGGCCCATGTCGAGCATCGCCTTCGGCGGTACGCCGAGCGCATTCGCGATCAGCTTGATCGGGTGGCGGAACGAAACGTCGAGCACCTCGAGCGCGCGTTGCGCGTCAAACGGCTGGGGCTGGTTGTCGGCGACGTTGGTCGTCGTCAGTTCAATGCCGTATTTCTTCAGCAGGTTGCGGGTGAAGTCGCGATGCTGCGGCGAGATGCGCGCTTCCAGGCTTTTCCAGGTGACGTCCTTTTCGCCCGCGGTCGAGATGTTTTCCGGGATCAGTACGTCGAGCCCGTAAGGCTTGCCGTCGGTGTGATCGTCGATCCATTTCAATTCCAGTTCGATCGTCTCCGGCGAGTGCGCGGTCGCGCCCAGCACGCCAAAGCCACCGGCGGGCTGACGGCCGCGACCACGTCGCGGCAATGGCTGAAGGCGAGCAGCGGAAACTCTATACCCAGCATGTCGCAGATCGGCGATTTCATGGTTGTTCTCGCTCCCTGCGGCGGCCGCTGGCCAGTCGCTCATTGTTGGTTTTGATTGGCGGTGTTGCCCGGACGCTAGCCCATCGGGGCCATGCATGCCAAGCGGCCTTGACCACCATGAGGAGTGAACATTCCACCTCGCAAAATATGCAAGGCCACGCCGCGGATTTGCGTCTTGCGCTTTGGCGCTGCGGAGAGAATGCTGTCAGGCAAATCAAGAGAATGTTCAAGGGAGCCCGCATTCATGTCCGCCATGCCTTCTACCGCTGCCAAATCCACCGAGACCTACGACGTCGTCGTGGTCGGTGCAGGCTTTGCCGGCATGTACATGCTGCACCGGTTGCGCGGGCAGGGCAGGACGGCACGGGTCTACGAGCAGGGCTCGGGCGTCGGCGGCACCTGGTACTGGAACCGCTATCCCGGCGCGCGCTGCGACGTCGAGAGCATGCAATACTCCTATTCGTTCTCCGAAGAGCTGCAGCAGGAATGGGACTGGAGCGAGCGCTACGCGCCGCAGCCCGAGATTCTGAAATACGCCAACCACGTCGCCGATCGCTTCAATCTGCGGCCCGACATCCAGTTCAACACCCGCGTCGACAGCGCTGACTTCGACGAGACGACCTCGCGGTGGTCGGTCTCGACCTCCGACGGCAAGACGGTGACCGCGAAATATGTCGTGCTCGCCACCGGCTGCCTGTCGAACGCGCGGATACCCGATATCAAGGGGATCGATCAGTTCAAGGGCAAGGTCTATCACACCGGCCACTGGCCGCATGAGGAGGTCGATTTCACCGGCCAGCGTGTCGGCGTCATCGGCACCGGATCGTCGGCGATCCAGTCGGTGCCCGTTATTGCCGAGCAGGCAAGCCAGCTGACGGTGTTTCAGCGCACCGCGAACTTCTCCATTCCTGCCCGCAACGCCGCGCTCAGCGAGCAGGAGCGCGAGAAGTTCCGGGCCAACTATCCCGAGATCAGGCGCTTTGCGCGCGAGGTGGCGAAGAATGGCATCTATACCGAGATGCCCGATCGTGGCGCGCTCGATGATGGCGATAGCGAACGCCGCTCGAAATACGCGGCGCGCTGGAACCGCGGCGGACTCACCTTCATGTCGGTCTACAACAACCTCGCGCTGGATCAGGCAGCCAACGACACCGCCGCCAATTTCGTCCGCGACAAGATCGCCGAGATCGTGAAGGACCCGCAGACCGCAAAGCTGCTGCAGCCCAACAACCATCCGATCGGTTCAAAACGCATCTGCATCGACACGGATTATTTTGCGACCTTCAATCGTCCCAACGTGGCGCTGGTCGACATCAAATCCAATCCGATCGAGGAGATTACCGAAAACGCGGTGCGCGTCGGCGCCAAGGATTACGAGGTCGACGCGCTGGTGCTGGCGACCGGCTTCGATGCGATGACGGGATCGGTGGCGAAAATCGACATTCGCGGCCGCGGCGGCCAGACGCTGAACCAGAAATGGGCCGCGGGGCCGCGCACGTATCTGGGCCTGATGAGCGCGGGCTTTCCCAATCTCTTTGTTATCACCGGTCCCGGCAGTCCCTCGGTGCTATCGAACATGATTGTCTCGATCGAGCAGCATGTCGACTGGATCACCGACTGCATGGCCTATATGCGCGACAACGGCCTCGGCACCATCGAGGGCAGCCACGGACGCCGAAGACAAATGGGTCGCCCATGTCAATGAGGTTGCCTGCACCACGCTCTACCCGCAGGCCAATTCCTGGTACATGGGCGCCAACGTCCCCGGCAAGCCCCGGATTTTCATGCCCTATATCGGCGGCGTCGGCCCCTACCGGCAGATCTGCAACGACGTCGCGGCCAAGGGCTATGAAGGCTTTGTGATGGAGAGGGCGGAACAGCCGCGAAAGATGGCGGCGTCTTGACATCGTCATTGCGAGCGCAAGCGAAGCAATCCATCTCTCTGAGTAGAGTGAGAATAGATTGCTTCGTCGCTTTGCTCCTCGCAATGACGAAAGTAGGAACCCGCGGGGTGGGCAAAGCGCAGCATGCCCACCATATCCAACACGGACAACAAATGGTGGACAAGGCGCTGATGCGCTTTTGCCTGTCCTACGGTTCTGGAGATAAATGAATGACCGACGCCCCCGTCACCGATCCTGCCGCTTACGTCCCGCCAAAGGTCTGGACCTGGAACAAGGAGAGCGGCGGCCGCTTTGCCGCCATCAATCGCCCGATCGCAGGGTCCACGCATGAGGCGGAGCTGCCGGTCGGCCGCCATCCGTTTCAGCTCTATTCGCTGGCGACGCCGAACGGCGTCAAGGTCACCGTCATGTTCGAGGAGCTGTTGGCGGCAGGTCACAGCGGCGCGGAATACGATGCCTGGCTGATCAAGATCGACGGCGACCAGTTCAGCAGCGGATTTGTCGCGGTCAATCCGAACTCGAAAATCCCTGCGTTGATGGACCGCAGCGGGGCGACGCCAATCCGGCTGTTCGAGTCCGGCGCGATCCTGATGCATCTTGCCGAAAAATTCGGGGTCTTCCTGCCGGCCGGCGGCCAGGCGCGGGCTGAATGCCTGTCATGGCTGTTCTGGCAGATGGGCAGTGCGCCGTTTCTCGGCGGCGGCTTTGGCCACTTCTACGCCTATGCACCGACCAAGATCGAATACGCCATCGACCGCTACGCCATGGAGGTGAAGCGCCAGCTCGACGTGCTCAACCGGCGGCTTGCCGATAACGAATATCTCGCAGGCAGCGAGTACACGATCGCCGACATGGCCACCTGGCCGTGGTACGGCGCGCTGGCGAAAGGGCTGGTCTATGGCGCCGGCGAATTCCTGTCGGTGCACGAATACAAGAACGTGCAGCGCTGGACCGACGCGATCGCAAAACGCCCGGCGGTGAAGCGCGGGCGCATGGTCAACCGTATTTCGGGCGATCCGGCGAGCCAATTGCACGAGCGCCACGACGCCAGCGATTTCGACACCAAGACGCAGGACAAGATCGGCGAGCCCGCGAAGACGTGAGGTACGGGCAGGGGAGACCGCCATGAGCTTTTTCGAAAAGGGCGCCGTTCGCATCCATTATGAGGAAGCCGGCTCCGGCTTCCCGCTGCTCTTGATCGCCGGCGGCGGGCTGAACTCCAACATCTCGGGGATTACCGGCGACTATCCACCCTTCAACGCCATGAAGGAGTTTGGCGACGAGTACCGCTGCATCGCCTTCGACCTGCGCAACGCCAATCCCGGCCAGTCCTCCGGGCCGCTGGAGATCGACCGTCCCTGGGATTCCCACACCGACGATCAATTGGCTTTGATGGATCATCTCGGCATCGACAAATTCATGGTGCTGGGCTTCTGCATCGGCGGCCCCTTGATCTGGAATCTTCTGAAGCGCGCGCCGGATCGCATTGTCGCTGGCGTGCTGGCGATGCCATCGGGGTCACGCCCCGAGATGCGCGACCTATTCTACGACAACAACATGAAGGGCTGGGCTCCGGACCTTGTCAAACGCCGGCCGGGTCTCACGATGGAGATGGCCGAGAAATTCCTGACGCGGATGTACCGCACCAACCCCGACTTCGTATTCACGGTGACTCGCGATTTCGTCCGCCAATGCCACACGCCGGTGCTGATCCTGCCCGACGATATCCCCGCGCATCCCTACGCCGTCGCGATGGAGACAGCGATGCTGGCGCCGAACGCGGAAGTCAGCCTGTTTCCGTGGAAGGAGCCGAAAGAGCGCGTGCCGCTCGCGGTACGCCAAATCCGTTCTTTCCTGCGTGCGCACCGGCCGGCTGCTGCGTAGAGGCGGCGTTCGCGTAGGGTGGGCGAAGCGGCAGCGTGCCCACCATTCTCACAACGAGCACGTGGATAGATGGTGGGCGCGGCGCAAGCGCCTTTGCCCACCCTACGAACTGCACGCTAATTCTTCGCCCCTCCGCCGGCGGAAACACCACGCGATCATCGGTGCGGCAATAGCGATCCGCGAACATGCGGCCGATCGGGTGATAGCGCTCCATGTGCACGCGCATCGCGGCGCGGTCCCACAATTCGTCGCGGATGTGGAAATGGATGCCTTCGCCCATCACCAGCAGCCGATCGCCGTTGACGTCGATTTCCTTCCAGGTCTTGCATTCCATCGCAAACGGCGCGTCGGCCAGCCGCGGCACGGCGATCTTGGTCGAGGACGCGAGTTTGAGGTTCAAATAGTCCGGCTCGCCGATCTCGGGCGGGAAATCGCCGCTGGATCTGTGCATCGCGTGCGCCAGCGCCTCGTCGGTCATGTTGACCACGAACTCGTTCGTCGCGCGGATATTGATCACGGTATCCTTGACGCGGCCGTCGGGACGCAGATTGGCGGCGAACATGCAGAGCGGCGGATCCTCGCAGAAGACATTGAAGAAGCTGAACGGCGCCGCATTGACCACGCCGGTCGCGGACATCGTCGTCACCCACGCGATCGGCCGCGGCAGCACGAACGACGTCAGCACCTTGTAACGCTCGCGGGGTTTGAGATCTTCGGGGGCGTATTGCATGGGGAATCCCTGTTGGCGCGCATTGCGGTGGAGGGGACTCTCTAGGAGTGGAGTATGCGGAAGCACCCCACCCCAGCCCTCCCGCAAGCGGAGAGGGAGTGCTGCGTCGTTTGCCGCGCGATCTGAACCCAACAATGACCAAGCTACCAGCCCGATTCTTGTCGCCCACGCTACCCGCCACGCGGCGCGCTCCTCTCCCTCTCCCGCGCTTGCGGGGAGGGCCGGGGTGGGGGCGCTACACGGGGACTCCTGATAAGGCGCGCGTTCCAAGCCCTACGGCATGCTCAGTTCGTGCCGGCCGACCACCATCCAGTGCACCTCATCCGGCCCGTCGGCGAAGCGCAGATGGCGGACGTCCTGGTACATTTCGCCGAGCGGGCTCCATTGCGAAATGCCGGTGGCGCCGTGCATCTGGATCGCCTGGTCGATGATCTTGCAGGTGCGCTCCGGCACCATGGCCTTGACCATGCTGACCCAGATCCTCGCTTCCTTGTTGCCGAGCACGTCCATCGCTTTCGCAGCCTTCAACACCATCAGCCGCATCGCCTCGATCTCGCAGCGCGCCTGGGCAATGATCTGCAAATTGCCGCCGAGATGTGCGATCTTCTTGCCGAAGGCTTCGCGGGTGAGGCCGCGCGACACCATCAGGTCGAGCGCCTTTTCCGCCTTGCCGATCGTGCGCATGCAGTGATGGATGCGGCCCGGCCCGAGGCGGACCTGCGAGATTTCAAAACCGCGGCCCTCGCCGAGCAGCATGTTCTCCTTCGGCACCCGGCAATTGTTGAAGCGCAAATGCATGTGCCCGCGCGGCGCGTGGTCGTGGCCGAACACGTGCATCGGGCCAAGGATTTCCACGCCGGGGGTGTCGATCGGCACCAGGATCTGCGACTGCTGCTTGCTCGGCGGCGCATCGGGATTGGTCTTCACCATCACGATCATGATCTTGCAGCGTGGATCGCCGGCGCCGGAAATGTAGTATTTCTCGCCGTTGATTGCCCACTCGTCACCGACGAGCTTTGCGGTGGTCGAAATGTTCTTGGCGTCCGACGAGGCGACGTTCGGTTCTGTCATCGCATAGGCGGAACGGATCTCGCCGGCGAGCAGCGGCTTCAGCCACTTCTCCTTTTGCTCCTTGGTGCCGACACGCTCCAGCACTTCCATGTTGCCGGTATCCGGCGCCGAGCAGTTCATGGTTTCCGAGGCCAGCGGATTTTTCGCAAGCTCGACCGCGATATACGCATAGTCCAGATTCCAGGCCTTGGCCGGTCTCATCATCTGGCAGGAAGAAATTCCACAGGCCTTCCTCCTTGGCCTTGTCCTTGGCCTTCTGCAGCACGGCGAGCTGCTCGGGCGCAAAACTCCAGCGGTCCTTCTTGCCCTCGCCGAGGCGCATGAACTCGACCGACATCGGGTCGACGGTTTCGCGGATGAATTTCTTGACGTGCTCGTACAGCGGACGAACCTCGTCCGACATGCGCAAGTCGTTGAGTTCTTCGCCCGGATTGAGGTTGTAGGTCGTCGTTCGCGGGATGTAGGCGTGTTTCATGGATTATTCCTCCCATTGCGCAGTCGTTCGTCTGCGGGCGCGCACTCGGCCGGTTGGCCGGCAATGTAGACGGCGGGGTGGGCTTTGTACAAGCGCGGGCGAAGGGGCGCGATTTTCCGCGACGTGGGAAGTGCTAATGCGTGATCCTCATGGTGAGGAGGCGCGTGAGCGCCGTCTCGAACCATGAGGCCCCGCGGGCGGTGCGACCAGAATGCGATTGATAGTTCGTCATGCCCGGCCTTGTGCCGGGCATCCACGTCTTTGCCTCACGTGGGCGCGAAAGAGTGGATGGCCGGGACAAGCCCGGCCATGACGAAAGAACTTTACCTACGTTGCCATCCGGTGCATGGCGCAGATCTTGTTGCCGTCGAGATCGCGCAGGTAAGCGAGATAGAGTTTGCCGCCAACGCCCTCGCGAATACCAGGCGGGTTTTCGCAGGTCGTGCCGCCATTGGCGATGCCAGCCGCGTGCCATGCGTCGGCCTGCTCGGGCGAGTTCGCTGCAAAGCCGATGGTGCCGCCGTTCGCGGGCGTCGCCGGCTGGCCGTTGATCGGCTTCGACACCGAAAACACGCCGGTCTTGGTGAAGTAGAAGATGCGGTGACCGTCGACCTTGGCCGGCCGGACATCGAGCGTCCGAGCAGCGCGTCATAGAACGCCTTGGCCTTTCCGAGGTCGTTGGTGCCGATCATCACATGCGAAAACATTTCGTCAATTCCTCCACAGTTTTTCCAGACGAGCAGCCGCCATGCCTTAGCGCCTCATACGGGACGCAAATAGCCCTGCGCGCTGCTCGTTGCCGGTCAATGTAAACGGCGGCGCCGGCGTTGTACAAGCAGGCCCGCCCGTCATGGCGGAAAGTCCCGCCAGACCCCCGCAAGTTACGGATCGTTAATCCCGCTCGCGCGTTGGTTCCTCCGGCAAACGCGGCGCGACGACGCACCCCGGCATCTTGAAGGGTGGCCAGGGAAATCACTACCCTGGGATGCCAAGCCACGGCGTTCAGCCGCGGGCGGCAGGGAGACGATAATGAGCTATTTCAAGACTGCCATACTGTTGGCCGGTCTTACCGGCCTGTTCATGGGCGTCGGCTATCTGATCGGCGGCGCCAGCGGCGCCATGATCGCACTCGTGATCGCCGCCGCGACCAATCTGTTCGCCTACTGGAATTCGGACCGCATGGTGCTCTCGATGTACGGCGCCCATGAGGTCGACCGGAGCACCGCGCCGGAACTCGTCCAACTGGTGGCCGAGCTTGCCGGCCGCGCCGGCCTGCCGATGCCGCGCGTGTTTTTGATGGATGAGGCGCAGCCCAACGCCTTCGCCACCGGCCGCAATCCGCAGAACGCGGCCGTTGCCGTCACCACGGGCATGATGCAGTCGCTCAGCCGCGAGGAGCTGGCCGGCGTGATTGCGCATGAGCTCGCGCACATCAGGAATCACGATACGCTGCTGATGACCATCACCGCGACCATCGCCGGCGCAATCTCGATGCTGGCGCAGTTCGGCATGTTCTTTGGCGGCAACCGCGACAACAACGGGCCCGGCATCATCGGTTCGATTGCCATGATGATCCTGGCTCCGCTCGGCGCCATGCTGGTGCAGATGGCGATCAGCCGGACCCGCGAATACGCCGCCGACGATCTCGGCGCGCGAATCGTCGGCCAGCCGATGTGGCTTGCATCTGCGCTGTCCAAGATCGAAAACGCGGCGCATCAGGTGCCGAACGTGGAGGCGGAGCGCAATCCGGCGACGGCGCACATGTTCATCATCAACCCGTTGTCGGGCCAGGGCATGGACAATTTGTTCACGACGCACCCCTCGACCGAGAACCGCATCGCCGCCTTGCAGCAGCTCGCGGCGGAAATGGGCGGACGCGGCGGAACGCCTTCCGTCGGTGCCCGAGGCAACTATCCCCGCCGTAGTGCATGGGGCCGCACCTCGGCCTCGCGCGGACCGTGGGGATGAGTTTATGGAGCAGGGTCCGCCGCCGTCGCAGCGGCGGGACTCGGCGAGGGGACAGGTCAACCGAGGTGAATTCAGCTAGCGACACTAACTGAGCGTTACTCCGTTGCCGGTGGCGCCTTGACCGCCCAGTCGGGATCGGCCCCAAACGGATGGTCGATGAAGAACACCCACGTGCCATCCGGCATCTTGCGATGCACCTCCATGCCGTGATGGTGTACTTCGGTCGGCTTTCCATCCTTGTCCGTGCCTTTGATCAGCCATTGCGAGCGTGTCATGGCGAAATCGCCGGCAATGGTGGCGTGGTGCGTGACGACATCCATGTGCGGCTTCATGCCGATATAGGCCGCCATGGTCTTGCGGATTCCCCGGCGCCGCGCGCGACCGTGGTGCGGCCGTGGACCTGATCAACCTCCACGATCGACGCATCGGGATGGTATAGTGCCGTTGCCGCCCCGACATCCTGCGCGTTGAAGGCCCGCGCGAGCCAGAGGGCACAGAGTTCGGGTGATGGAGCGCCCATTTTGATTCTCCTTCGTCTCGACTGGTTATGTTCCCGGACAGGGATCGCTGAGTTGCCTACGACCGCTGCGTTCGCCTGGTAATAAGGCGCAGATGGGTCGACCGCGGCTGCCACGCAATCGTTGTATTTTGTGATACAGAATCCCGAAAAAGAGGATTCCGGCGTGGAACGGTTGGACGACCTCGAAGCATTCATGGCGATCGTCGAGAAGGGCAGTCAGGCGGCCGCCTCGCGCCACCTTCGCCGGCCCCTGCAATCGCTGAACCGGTCGCTGATCGCCCTGGAGCGCGCCGTCGGTGTGGAACTCATCAAGCGCACGACGCGGCGCTCGGAACCCACGGAAGCGGGACGAGTGTTCTACGAGCGCATCAAGCCGGCGATCGCCGAGATCATCGAAGCGCGGAATGAGGCCGCCAATATTCGCGGCGAAGTATCGGGTTCGCTGAAAGTCGGCGCGCCGTTTCTGTTTGCATCATGCTACGTCGCTCCGATCGTTGCCCGCTTCCTGAAGCTTTATCCGAACGTCGAGATCGAACTGAAAGCATCCGACGAACAGGTCGACCTCCTTGCTGACGGCCTCGATATCGCGGTACGGATCGGCGAATCCGTTGACGATTCCCTGACGGCGCGCCGGCTGTACGCGCTGCGCGTCGTAACGTGCGGGGCTCCATCCTACCTCGCACAATATGGTAGTCCAAAACATCCCAATGAGCTGGAAAACCATCACTGCATCCTGCGGGCCGGCGCAGATGTGGTCGACAAATGGCCGTTTCGCATTGGCGGTAGGCTGCAGACGGTCAGGGTGGGTGGCCGCTTCCGCTCGAACAGCGCTGCTGTCATCCGCGATGTCGTCAGCGAAGGCCTCGGCCTTGCTCAACTGCCGCTCTGGCAAATCAGGGAGCACGTGGACCAGGGCGCACTCGCGATCGTCCTGCCGGAATTTGAAACCGAGGGAATGCCGATCCAGCTTGTCTGGCCACCGACGCGGGCGCCGCTGGAGCGCACGCGGCGTTTCGTGGACTTTCTGGCGAACGGCCTCAAGACCGACGTGATCTAGCGATCAGAATATGCCGTAGCCAGGCGCGAGCAAGTTGCCAGGATCATAGCGCCGCTTGATTTCGGCAAGCCGCGGCCAGCTCGATCCGAAATGATTTTTCCAATCGTCGTGCGACATGGGGAATGCGCTGACCGGATACTGGATGCCGCCGGCGCTGTGGATGCGATCGTAGAGCGCGCGGTTTTGCGCGACCATTCGTTGCATTGTTGCTGCGTCGTTTGACGGTGGGATGCGGATGACGTTGAAGGGAAAGACGACCTCCTCATCCGGCAAGCGAAACAGCGGAGTGCGGCAGGCGCGCGCGTGTGCATGGGATAAAAGGTAATCCGTCCGAATGGGCCGAGGTCCGCACTGGTCAATCCGGCAAGGATATCGCGCGCAAGCTGCTCTGCGTGGCTGCCGCGCAGGAACGTCAGCAGCCATGGTTTTGGGGTGGACCATTGGCCCTTGGATCGGAGCAGGTCTTCGAACTTTGCAAACGCAGATGCATCGTCGTGGTAGGTCAGGTCGGCGATCACTGCGGCGTCACGCATGTCCGACAACCCGGCCAGCACGACTGCGTCGTCGGGCGTTCGGTCGCCGTTATAGAATACGGCCCCATCAAGCTGATATCGCCAACCGCCGGCGCTATCGGGAAGAATTGCCCCTTGCAACTGGTCGAAGCGTTGCGCGCTCAACACCCGCCGTTGGTCCGCAGTCAGCGCGGTCAAGTCCCGGTAAAACAGTTGAAACCGGCGGACCCGCTCGGGCGCGCGCACCAGGCTCAAACTCGCGCGCGTGATGACGCCGCACTGGCCAAGTCCGGCCCGAACGCCATTAAAGACATCCGGGTTCGACGTTGCCGAACATGTCAGTTCCTTGCCGTCGCCAGTCACCACGTCGAGTTCGAGGACATTGTCGGTTTGCATGCCGTATCGGGAAGACGACCCTCCGATCCCGCCGACGGCAAGCGTGCCGCCGACCGACAGGCCGAGATAGTTGGTAAGCACCGGCAGCGTCAGGCCTCGCTTCAGCGTTGCGTCGAGCACGTTCTTCCACGTTGCGCCGGCGTCAACCACGATGCACTCCGGCCCGAGATCGCGGATCGTGCCGAGCTTGCTCATATCGATCACGATGCCGTCTTCGCTCAGCGGGCGACCATAGATCGAATGGCCCTGTCCGCGCGCCGCAACCTTCAGGCCCTGCTTTCCGGCCCACCGCATCAGGTCGGCGATGTCCGCACTTGATGCCGGCCTTGCCACCGCGCGGGGTTGCTTGTGTATGATGCCGCCAAAATCGTCGGCCGCTCCGGCGCGAACGTCGCGGTCGCAACTGAGGTCGCCGCTAGACAATGGCCGGTCGGCGGATTCAGCCCGTACCGATGTCGTCAGGCCGTCGGCGCGCGAGGCAACGGCGGTAGCGATGCCGAGGCTTGCACCCAGAAACGTGCGTCTGTCGGATGTCATGGAGATCCTCCATTGCGCGGCTGGAGAAGCGTTTTTCAGCCAGCTTGCTTTGGAAAGGCTGGCTTCGATTGGTCCGGGCGACAATCACCGCCAAACGAGATGGAGATTCCCGCAAACCGGGACAATCGCACTGGGGTCATGGGGGACGTGAATTACCCGACGCGAGCTATGATGTCGGAATGACGGTGTATCGTCGTCCCTGCGAACGCAGGGACCCATAACCACCGGCCTACCTACGTTGTCGAAGAAAGCCGTCGACCTACGCGCCCAACATTACGGCCGCGGCGTATGGGTCCCGGATCGCGCTCGCGTTGCTCGCTTGGCCGGGACGAGAGAAATTGCCTGACGGGCAAATCAGTCCGAAAGCCTGTCCAGCCCTTCGCGAAAAAAATATTCCGCTTAACCCGTCGGGCAAATCAATGCTCTTTCTTTGCGTGTCTCACCCAATTGAGGGGCGATCGCGATCGTCACGAACGTGCGGTGGGATGCGGTGGACGCGAGAGCCGCGACTGACGAGCGTGGCTCAAGCGTACGGCGAAGTCGTGGTCCTGACGCCGCGGTGCTGGCGTCAAGTCCGCGGAAGCGAGCTTCTGCGGATGACGGTGGCAAAAGAGCCGTTCACCGGGGAGCAACTGTGTTTTCGTAGACCTGTGATCGGCCGGGTTCAAGGCTCGCGCTGCGCGCCACCGCCTCCGGCGGCTGACGGCCTTGACCCCGTCCGCTCACCGGTCTTTAGGCTGGGCACGCGCTCGGCAGAGGCCGAGCGGGATCGCTCGCTTTGTGCCGGGTAATATCCCATTTCTGGCGCCGCGCGATCATGATGTTGAGGATGCAGATGAGCTTGCGCATGCAGGCGGTGAGCGCAACCTTCTTCTCCTTTCCTTTGGCGACCAGGCGATCGTAGAACGCCTTGAGCACAGGGTTGTGCTGTGTCGCGGCCCCAAGACAAGCCATGTAGAAGAGGTTGCGGATCTTGCGGCGCCCGCCTTTGATGTGGCGATTGCCCCTGCGTTGGCCACTATCGTCATCGTAAGGCGCTACGCCCAACAAGGCCGCGGCGACGTTGTCGCTCACTTGGCCGAGTTCCGGCATCGCCGCGATCAGGCCGGCGGACGTGGCCTTGCCAAGCCCGGGCACGCTCTCGATGATCTCGGCGAGCTCAACAAAATGCGGCGTCGCCTTGACCAGGGCTGCGATCGCAGCGTCGAGCTTGGCAACCTCGCTGGCGATCTTCTTCAACAGCCGCTCCTGCATTTTCTGCACGACTTCCGGTGTGGCATGCTCGCCCCTGTTTTGCAGGCTGGTCTGCATGTCGAGCAGGCTTTGACGCGCATTGACGATCTGCACCAGCTTCTCGCGTGCGGCGTCGTGAGCCTGGCTCCTTGCCTCGACGAAAGTCTCGGCGAACCAGGCGATCATCTCCGCATCGATCGGATCGTTCTTGGCGAGCCGCCCAGCCGATTTGGCAAAGCTGCGTACCCGCTTGGGATCGACGACCAGGATTTCGAGGCCGGCCTCGCGCAGCACCTTGGCCCAGTCCCGCTCGTAGCCGCCGGAAGCCTCCATGGCTGCCTTGCCGACCTTGTGTTTGCGAAGCCAGCGGATCAGTGCGCGCCGCCCCCTCTGCGGTGCTCGGAAACGTCTGCCATTGAGACAACGAGCGAATGCACGCATCCACCTTGTCCTTGGCCACATCAATCCCGACGACAACAACCTCATTTTGTGCCATCATCCACTCCCCTTCCTTGCTCGGTTCGGGCTCGCAGCCCGTGCAACTGTTCGGGTTGAGGAAGACACCGGATCTGTCCCTCACTCCCCGACAGGCTCTCAGGGCCTTTGAGCGCGAACGGGCTCAGATCCAGCGACGGGCGGTTGGTCAGAACCGCCCGTTCGCACATTCTGGCAGATTTTGCGGACACAAGAGCGCGTTATAAGCCGTAAAGCCATTGCGCAGGGAAGGCCGGATGCCTCCGCTGAACCTGTATGCTCGTGTGCGTTTTCTTCGATGCACATTGCACACGAGACCGCGGGTGCAGCGCGCACCCGGTCTTCCCTGCGCCCTCTGTTCTCGATGAGGGACAAGATTCCAGCAAACCTCGGACTTTAGAGTCGCGAGATCGCGTAGTCATATTCAGTCGTCATCACCCGCCACCGGGTCGGCCGAATGGCCGTCCGATGACAGGCTCGGGCGGGTGATCCAGTATTCCAGAGACAGTAGTGATGGAATCGATAGGCCGCAGCGTACTGGATACTCCGCGTTCGCGGAGTATGACAGTCTTCTCCGTGGCCACGCTCTGCGCGCCACACAACCTCAAAACGCCGTATACCCGCCATCGATCACAAAACAATCCGCCGTATGATACGACGACGCTTTGCTCATGATGTACACTGCGATGCCGCCGAAATCCGTGGGCTCGCCGAAGCGGCGCACCGGAATGCGCGGCATCACGTTGGCGACGAATTTGTCGTTGGCCATGATGCCCGCGGTCATATCGCTCTTGATCCAGCCTGGCAGGATGGCGTTCGCCGTGACGCCGTGGCGCGCCAGTTCAACCGCGAGCGCGCGACACAAGGCGTTCAGCGCTGCCTTGGTGCCGGCATAATGCTCGTTGCGGGCGGTGCCGAACAGCGACGCCAGGCTCGAAGTGGCGACCAGCCGGCCGAATTTATCGCCGGCCTCGGCGCGCTCGGTCATGTGGCGCGCAGCGGCCTGGAACACATGGAAGACGCCGTCGAGATTGGTCGCGAACATTTTTCGCCACTTCCTCCTCGGTGCGGTCGATGAAGGCGCGCCGCCCGCCGCCGCCGATGCCGGCATTGGCGAAGCAGCCGTCGACCCGGCCGAAGGTGTCGAGCGTGGCCTTCATCGCCGCCTTGACGGAAGCGGAATCAGAGACGTCGCAGATTTGCGTGTCGACCTTGCCGGGACCGGACGACATGGTTGCGGCCGCGCTTCTGTTCTTGTCGGCGTTGCGGCCCCAGATCGACACGTTGCAGCCTTGCGCGTTCAGCGCCTGCGCGATGCCAAGGCCGATGCCGCCATTACCGCCGGTGATGACCGCCGTGCGGCCGGTGAGGTCGAAGATGCTCATTAGATTTTCCCTTGAAATGTTTCCATTTGCTGTGGCGCGCGTTAAGTCGTGCGCCCAGTGGCGGGCAGATGTTCCGATGCAACCATGGACAAGGGCATCGAGAAAATCAAATATGGGTCGAGACATCAGGTCCGATCTGCCGCGCAACGGAATAGCGCGTAAACACAAGTCATGAGGAAACCATGCAGTTCAAGCACGTCACGCTCGATTTCGACGGCTCGGTCGCCGTTCTCAAGCTGGATCATCAGGAGGTCATGAACGCGGTCTCGATGGACATGCTGGGCGGCCTCGCCGAAGCGCTCGATGCGATCGAGGAGAAGCGGGAGGACGTGCGCTGCCTGGTGCTGACCGGCGCCGGACGCGCATTCTGCACGGGCGCAAATCTGCAGGGCCGCAACAACCAGAAGCCCGGCAAGAGCAACGCCGGCTCTTCGCTGGAAATCGGTTTTCATCCGTTCCTGCGGCGGCTGCGCAGGCTGCACTGCCCGATCGTGACGGCGGTCAACGGTCCCGCCGCCGGTGCCGGGATGAGTTTTTGCTTTGATGGGCGACATGATCCTGTGCGCGCGCTCGTCCTATTTCCTGCAGGCGTTCCGCCGCATTGGCCTCGTGCCGGATTGCGGCTCGACCTGGCTGCTGCCGCGCATGATCGGCAAGGCGCGTTCGGTCGAACTCTCGCTGATGGGCGAACGGCTGCCGGCCGAGAAGGCGCTGGAATGGGGCCTTGTCAACCGCGTCTACGACGACGGGGTGCTGATGGAAGAGGCGATGAAGCTGGCGCACGAGCTCGCCAACGGGCCGACAATTGCGCTGTCCCTGATCCGAAAACTCTATTGGGACAGCCCGGAAAATTCCTTCGAGGATCAGCTCAATCTCGAATTCGAGTCGCAACGCATCGCGGGCGCGGCGGAAGATTTCAAGGAAGGCGTCACGGCGTTTCTCGAAAAGCGCCCCGCCAAGTTCAAGGGCAAATGATCGAGGAGCAACTCGGACGTTGCGTCGCCTCCTGGTACAAGGGGGCGACCGGCGTCACTGGGGCCGCCAAACTTTCCGGCGGAGCCAGTCAGGAGACCTGGACGTTCGACATCATTCATTCGGACGGCAATGTCGGCGCCATTCTGCGCCGCGCGCCGCCGGGCTACGGCGCCTCGCCGGGGCGAGGCCGCTGGTCTCGATGCCGAAGCCGTCCTGATGCAGCTCGCGCATGACGCCGGCCTGCCGTCGCCGCGCGTGATGCATGTGCTGAAGCCGGAGGACGAACTCGGCACCGGCTTCATCATGCAGCGCATCGAGGGCGAGACCATTGCCCGCAAGATTCTTCGCGATGACCAGCTTGCCAAGGCGCGTCCGATACTGGCGCGGCAACTGGGCGGGGTGATCGCGGGCATTCATGGTTTGCCGGCGTCCAGGCTGCCAAAGCTTCGCGAGATGACGGCAACCAAGGAGATCGCCGATCTCGAACGCGAGTATCGAAGTTTCGGCTGGCCGCGACCGGTATTCGAGCTGGCGCTGGGCTGGCTGCGCGAGCACGATCCCGGACCGTCAGAAGGAGGTGACGCTGGTGCATGGCGATTTCCGCCATGGCAATCTCATCATTGGGCCCGACGGCGTTCGCGCGGTGCTGGACTGGGAGCTCGCGCATTTCGGCGATCCGATGGAGGACCTGGGGTGGATCTGCGTCAACTCCTGGCGCTTCGGCGAGATCGACAAGCCGGTCGGCGGTTTCGGCTCGCGCGAGGAACTGTTCGCGGGCTATGAGGAAACCGGCCGCAAGGTCGATCCCGATCGCGTGATGTTCTGGGAAGTGATGGGCACGCTGCGTTGGGGCATCATGTGCTGCGGCATGATGCAGCGTTTTCGGCAGGGCCCCGATCATTCGATGGAACGCGCCATGATCGGCCGGCGCTCGTCAGAGACGGAAATCGATTTGCTACGGTTGCTCGCACCACGAGGAAAGTAGGATGCAGGACGAACCGACACCCACCGAACTGATCAAGGCGGTTGCGGATTTTCTGCGCAACGAGATCACGCCTGGCATCAAGGGCCACAACGCCTTCAAGCTTCGCGTCGGCATCAACGCGCTCGACCTCGTCACGCGGCAACTGGCGCTGGAGCAGGGGAACGATGCTGCGGAGACCGCGCGGCTGAAGCAATTGCTCGGCGCGGACGGATCGCTGATGGAGCTCAACCGCGCGCTATCGGACAAGATCGCCAAGGGCGAGGTCGATCTGCAGACGCCTGGGCTGGCAGAACATCTCTGGCAAACCACGATGGACAAGCTCGCTGTCGATCAGCCGAACTACGCGTCGTACAAAAGGGAGTTGGGGACGACGTGAACACCACCGTCATTCCGGGATGGGGCGCTAGCACCAGACCCGGAATCTCGAGATTCCGGGTTCGATGCTTCGCATCGCCCCGGAATGACGCTGGGTGGGTACGGAGTGCCTCACTTCCCAGCCACTTCGGCGGACGTTTCTCCGAAAACGCCTTCGGTCCCTCGATATAATCCTGCGAGGCCGCCATCGCCTTCACCGCCGGATACTCGCGCTGTTCGGCGATCGCCTGTTCGAGCGAAACCGAAAGGCCCTTCTGGATCGCCTGCTTCGAGGCACGGATCGACATCGGCGAGTTCTTGCAGATCGTTTCGGCCCAGCGCTCCGCGGCGGCGAGCGCTTCACCTTGCGGAACCACTTCGTTGACGAAGCCGAGCTCCAGACCTTCCTTCGCCGAGACGTGGCGCGCGGTGAGGATCATGCCCATGGCGCGCTTGAGACCAATCTGCCGCGGCAGCCGGTGCACGCCGCCGGCCAATGCGGCAAGGCCGACGCGGGGCTCGGGCAACGCGAAGGTCGCATTCTCGGCGGCGATGATGAGATCGCAGGCCAGCGCGATTTCAAAACCGCCGCCCATTGCGACGCCGTTGACGGCAGCGATGATCGGCTTGTCGCAATCGAACCGCGAGGTGAGGCCGGCGAAGCCGCCCTTGTCCCAGCCGCGCTTGCCGCCCGCCGCCTGCCATTTCAGATCGTTGCCGGCGCAGAACGCCTTGTCGCCGGCGCCGGTGACGATCGCCACCCATTGCTCGGGATCGGCGGAGAAATCGTCGAACACCTTGTCGAGTTCGAAATGCGCATCGGTATGCAACGCGTTGTACACTTCGGGGCGCGACAGCGTGATGATCGTGACCAGGCCCTTGCGCGTCACCTTGGAGAATTTCAGATCCATGTTTGCTCCCGTTCGATTTTCTGCGGCGAAGAATATTGGCCGCGATACTACCGCGTGCCCGCCGTCCGATACCATCCAATTACGCAAGGCCCCCGCGCGTGCCAAGCGTTATTCCCTTGCTTGACTTGGGCATGGTCTTCCAACCTTAATCGATCGGAGCAGGAGCGCTGCATAGCGCCTAAACGCAAATCAAGAACACACGATATTTCCGGGAGAGACCGCCTTGGATTTCAACCTGCCTGCCGACCTCACAGCCTATCTCGACGAACTCGACCGCTTCATTGCGCGCGAGATCAAGCCGCTGGAGGAGGCCGACGACAATATCCGCTTCTTCGACCATCGCCGCGAATGGGCGCGCACCGATTTCGAGAACGGCGGCCTGCCACGGCACGAATGGGAGGCGCTGCTGCGCAAGGCCAAGAACCTCGCGGACGCCGCCGGCCACCTGCGCTTCGCGATTCCGAAGCGTTACGGCGGCAAAGACGGTTCCAACCTCTGGATGGCTGTAATCCGTGAGCATTTCGCTTCGAAGGGCCTCGGCCTGCACAACGACCTGCAGAATGAGCATTCGATCGTCGGCAACCTGCCGATCGTGACCATGCTCGACCGCTACGGCACCGATGAGCAGAAGGCGATGATCGACGGCTCGATCACCGGCAAGTATCGCATCACGTTTGGTCTCACCGAGCCCGATCATGGCTCGGACGCGACGCATATGGAAACCAGGGCCGTGCAGGCGACCCGCGACAACGTCAAGGGCTGGATCATCAACGGCCAGAAAATGTGGACCACGGGCATGCACGTCGCGACGCACTGCGCGCTGTTTGCCCGGACGTCAGGCAATGACGGCGACGCGCGGGGCATCACCTGCGTGCTGGTGCCGGCCAAGAGCCCGGGCGTCAAGGTCGAGGAGTATATGTGGACTTTCAACATGCCGACGGATCATCCGCGCGTCAGCTTCACGGATGTGTTCGTGCCTGAGGATGCGCTGTTCGGCGAAATCGGACGCGGCCTGTCGCTGGCGCAGTGCTTCGTGCACGAGAACCGGATCCGGCAGGCGGCGAGCTCGCTGGGGGCGGCCGTCTATTGCATCAACGAAAGCGTCAAATACGCGCGCGAACGAAAACCGTTCGGCAAGGCGCTGGCCGAGAACCAGGCAATCCAGTGGCCGCTGGTGGAACTCGCGACGCAGGCCGAGATGCTCAGGCTGTTGATCCGCAAGACCGCATGGGAGATGGATCAGCTAACGCAGGCGCAGGTCGAGCACACGCTCTCCGACCGGGTATCGATGTGCAACTACTGGGCAAACCGTCTGTGCTGTGAGGCCGCCGACCGCGCCATGCAAGTCCACGGCGGCATGGGCTATTCACGCCACAAGCCGTTCGAGCACATCTACCGCCACCACCGCCGCTACCGCATCACCGAAGGCAGCGAGGAAATCCAGAAGCGCAAGGTGGCGGGATTCCTGTTCGGCTATATGGGGGCAGGGAAGCATTGAGAGGGCGCGATGTGCAGCTCTCTCACCAGGTCGTCCCTGCGAACGCAGGGACCCATAACCACAGGGCGTAGTTTGGGTCCCAATCGAAGGCAACTAGCTTTTCCCCGCATAACCGACGGCGCGGCGTATGGGTCCCTGCGTTCGCAGGGACGACGATAGGGTGAAATGCCGCTCCCAAACCTCATGCAGCGGAGTTCAATTCACCTGGCGATCTTTCCCCGCCCAATAGGGATCACGCAAATTCCGCCGCAAAATCTTCCCCGACGGATTGCGCGGCAACGCCTCGAGAAAATCCACCGACTTCGGCGTCTTGAATCCGGCGATGCGCTCGCGGGTAAAATTGATGATGTCGGTGGCAGTCGCCTGCTTGCCTGGTTTCATCACCACGATCGCCTTCACCGCTTCGCCCCATTTGTCGTCGGGGATGCCGATCACGGCGGCTTCGGCCACATCAGGGTGATCACAGATCGCGCTTTCGACTTCGGCGGGATAGATGTTCTCACCGCCGGAGATGATCATGTCCTTGATGCGGTCGTGGATATAGAGATAGCCGTCCTCATCCATGTAGCCGGCATCGCCGGTGCGCAGCCAGCCGTCGCTGCCGAGCGTCCGGGCGGTCGCGTCCGGCAGGTTCCAGTAGCCGACCATGTTGGAGCCGGATCGGGTCGCGATTTCGCCGACCTTGCGCGGGGCAATCGCTTGCCGTCGGGGTCGAGGATCGCAAGTTCAATGCCGGGCAACGCCTTGCCGGCCGAACGCATGCGCTCCAGCCCCTCGACGTGGTCCTCGGGCGGAAGAGCTACGATGGTGCCTGTCGTCTCGGTCATGCCGTACATCTGCACGAAGCCGCATTTGAACACCTCGATGCATTCCTTCAGCAAGGCCGCCGGAATGGGGGAGGCGCCGTAGAGCATGTATTTCAGCCGGGAGAAATCGACCTGCCGCGCGCGGGGCTGCCGCACCACGAACTGCATCGCGGCCGGCACCATGAACAACTTGGTGATACCGGACTGTTCGAAGAAATCGAGCACCTTGGTCGGATCGAACTCGCGTGCGATCACGCCCTTGGCGCCGTGATAGAGCCCCATCACGCCCCAGCCAGAACCGCCGATGTGGAAGATCGGCATCGCCACCAGCGAGACGTCGTCGGTCGACCATTTGTTCCAGTCGGGTTTCTCGGCCTCGTTGCCGGTTTGCACCAGGTTGAGGAAATTGGCGTGCGACAGCATCGCGCCCTTCGGCTTGCCCGTGGTGCCCGACGTATAGAGCTGGATTGCAATGTCCCTCGGGCTGATTGGCACCTTCGGATCGTCGCCGCGCTGTGCATCTCGCCATGCTGCAAAATCCTGCCATTCCGCCGCGCCGCCTTCGGTCGTGATGACGGTGCGGACATCAGGCAGTTGCGGCTTGATGTTGCGGACCTGGGTGATGAATTCCGGGCCGGCGAACAGCACGGGCGCCTTGCAGTCGCCAACGATGAACGCGATCTCGGGTCCGGCGAGGCGCCAGTTGACCGGCGCCATCACCACATTGGCCTTCATCGCGCCCATCAACAGCTCGAAATAGATGTCGCTGTTCTTGCCGAGATAGGCGATGCGCTCGCCCGGCTTGACGCCGAGCGCGATCAGCGCATTCGCAACGCGGTTGGTCTTGATGTCGAATTCGGCGAAACTGGTCTGGCGTCCCTCGAATTCATAGGCGACCGCCTCGCCACGGGTTCTGGCGCGATCGCGCACCATGTCGGCAAGGTTCGTCAGTTGCTGTGCAGCGGACATGTTTCTCCCGTGGCGTCTTGTTTTCGTTATGCGGAGTTTGGCGTCATCGCGCAACAAAGACAATACGGCACTGCCGTCCCTGCGAAAGCAGGGACCCATACGCCGCGGCCTAACGGTGAGACGACGGGGCCAGTTGCCTTCGCACCAATCGACGCTGGTGATTATGGGTCCCTGCTTTCGCAGGGACGACATCGAGTGTGTGGCTCACCCCCGCGCAACGCGGTCCTTCTCATTCTGCGCCTTGATCGAATCGCGCGCTTTGCTCCAGTCGTCGTCGCTCCAGTCGCGCAACTGATAGAAATTGCCGCCCATCGCAAGCGCCTGTGCGCCGTCCATGGCGATGGTCTCGCCGTTGATCCAGTCGCAGCCGCCGGAGATCAGGAACACCGCGAGGTTCTGCAACTCCTCCATGGTGCCGACCCGGCCCATCGGGTTCTGCGCCCTGGTGCGCGCGCCGGCCTCGTCGCCGGGCTTGATGCGCTTGCTCATGCCCTCGGTCGGGATTTCGCCGGGCGCAATCGTGTTGAGGCGGATGCCGTGTTTGCCCCATTCGACCGCGAGCGACATGGTCATGGCGTGGATCGCGGATTTGCTCATCGCCGACGGCACCACATAGGGCGAGCCGTTGCGCACCCAGGTCACGGTGATCGACACCACGTTGCCGCGCTGCTTGGCGGCGATCCAGCGTCGTCCCACCGCGTGCGTGACATAGAACGTGCCGTGCATGACGATGTTGGCGACGGCATCGAAGCCGCGGGGCGAGAGCTCTTCCGAGCGCGAGATGAAATTGCCGGCGGCATTGTTGATGAGATCGGTGAGAGGCCCCGAGGTCCAGATCGCCTCGATCATTTCATCGACGGCCATCGCGTTGCGGATATCAACGCCGTGGCTGACCACGCGCCCACCGTGCAGATCCATCAGTTCGGTTGCGGTCTCGTCGCACACGATCTTGCGGCGGCCGCAGATATGGACCTCGGCGCCAAGCTGGAGAAATCGTGCGGCCATGGATTTGCCGAGACCGGTGCCGCCACCAGTCACGAGAATGCGCCGCCCGACGAGAAGCTGATCGTTGAACATCGTTTCCACCCAACGGATTGTCTGTTAATTGGTCGATTGACTAAATCCGGACAATTCCGTTCTGTAAAGCTGCAACAAATATCAGCGGAGGAGAATTTTCATGGAGCAGCGCGTCTCGATCTCGATTTCGGATGGCATCGCCGATGTCCGGCTGGTGCGGGCCGACAAGATGAACGCGCTCGATGCCGCGATGTTCGAGGCGCTGGTGGCCGCAACTGAGCGGCTCGCCCACGAAAAAGGCGTTCGGGCGGTAGTATTGTCCGGCGAGGGGCGTGCGTTCTGCGCCGGTCTCGATATGGGGCGCTTCGCCGCGATGAAGGAAAATGGCGGTAACGGGATCGCCGGTGGCGAGAAGCGCGACCTGTCTGCACGCACCCATGGGCTGGCAAATTTTCCGCAGCAGGCGGTATGGGGCTGGCGGCAGCTTCCGGTGCCTGTCATCGCTGCGATCCAGGGCGTGGCGTTCGGTGGCGGGTTCCAGCTCGCGCTCGGCGCCGACATGCGCTTTCTCACGCCCGACGCGCGGATGTCGATCATGGAGATCAAATGGGGGCTGGTGCCCGACATGGCCGGCACGCCCATTCTCGCAAGCCTCGTTCGCGGCGATATCCTGCGCGAACTCACCTATACCGGCCGCATCTTCTCCGCGCAGGAAGCCATGAGCTATGGTCTCGCAACGCGGATCTGCGACGACCCGCTTGCTGCCGCCTTCGAGGTCGCGCGCGAAATCGCCGGCAAGAGCCCGGATGCGATCCGCGCCGCCAAGCGCATGCTGAACAAGCTGTCCGTCGATCCTGGCCCGGCCTTGCTGGCGGAATCCGTCGAGCAGCAGAAGCTGCTCGGCAGCGCCAACCAGACCGAAGCCGTGCGCGCCAATATGGAAAAGCGCGCGCCGCGGTTTGCGGATGTTTAATAGTCTCGTCATTCCGGGATGGTCCGAAGGACCAGACCCGGAATCTCGAGATTCCGGGTTCGATGCTTCGCATCGCCCCGGAATGACAGCGTAGCTTCCAAACCGACGACAGATCGGAAATCGACATTGTCAGCGTCCCAACTCTTCCACGGCATCATCAGCGGCCAGCGCAAGCGCAGCCACGATGAGGTCGCCGATCGCACTGATCGTATCGCCAGCGGACTGCAAAAACTCGGTGTCAGCCAGGGCGACAGCGTCTGCATGCTGATGCGCAACGACATCGCCTTCATCGAGGCGGCATACGCCGCGATGCGGCTCGGCGCTTACGGCGTGCCCGTGAACTGGCACTTCAAGCCGGAAGAAATCAACTACGTGCTGAAGGACTCCGGCACATCGGTACTGATCGCGCATGCCGACATGCTGCACCAGCTACGCGAGGCGATACCGCCAGGCGTTGCTGCGCTCAGCGTGCCGACACCGCCGGAAATTCTTAGCCACTACAAGATCAATCCCGATCATCTGGCGACGCCCGACTTCGCCATCGATTTCGAGTCCTGGCTGCAGCAGCACCGCGCTATGACGGGCCTGCGGTGCCGCAGCCGCAGAACATGATCTACACCTCGGGCACCACGGGCCACCCAAAGGGCGTGCGTCGCTTCGCGCCGACGCCGGAACAGACCGCCAACGCCGAACGCATGCGCAGCCTGATCTATGGCCTCAAGCCCGGCGCCCGCGCGCTGCTGCCGGGACCGCTCTATCATTCCGCGCCGAACTCATTCGGCTTGCGCGCAGGCCGTCTCGGCGGCGCGCTGGTGATCATGCCGCGCTTTGACCCTGAGGAATTCCTGCGCGTGGTCGAGAGCGAGAAGATCGACACCATCTTCATGGTGCCGACGATGTTCATCCGGCTGATGAAACTGCCGGAGGAAGTTCGCAAGAAATACGACATGTCGTCGTTGCGCCACATCATCCATGCCGCCGCGCCTTGCCCAGCCGACGTCAAGCGCGCGATGATCGAATGGTGGGGGCCGGTGATCTATGAATTTTACGGCTCGACCGAGTCCGGCGCCGTTACCTTTGCCACTTCCGAGGACGCGCTGAACAAGCCCGGCACCGTCGGCAGGATTGCCCCCGGTGCGGAGCTGCGCTTTATCGGCGACGACGGAAGGGAACTGCCGCAGGGCGAGATCGGCGAAATCTATTCGCGCATCGCCGGCAATCCGGACTTCACCTACCACAACAAGCCGGAAAAGCGCACGGAGATCGATCGCGACGGCTTCATCACCTCGGGCGACGTCGGCTATATCGACGCGGACGGCTATGTCTTCATCTGCGACCGCAAGCGCGACATGGTGATATCAGGCGGCGTCAATATTTATCCCGCCGAGATCGAGGCTGCGCTGCATGCGATATCAGGCGTGCATGATTGCGCGGTGTTCGGCATTCCCGACGCGGAATTTGGCGAGGCGCTGATGGCAGTCGTGGAGCCGCAGCCGGGCGTGACGCTCGACATCGCGTCTATCCGCACGCAACTGAAGATTTCGCTGGCCGACTACAAGGTGCCCAAGCACATCGAAATCCAGGCCAGCCTGCCGCGGGAAGATTCCGGCAAGATCTTCAAGCGTCGCCTGCGAGATCCCTATTGGGAGCGTGCGGGGCGGAGGATTTAGGGGAATAGCTGAACGATCCTCATGGTGAGGAGGCGCGTTAGCGCCGTCTCGAACCATGAGGCCCGCGGGCCATCCTTCGAGACGCCGCTTCGCGGCTCCTCAGGATGAGGACAGCACGTGAAGTTCTCGCCGCCTCCATCTTTATCTTGCCCTGCGGCAAAAAACTTGCACACTCGGAATTGCCGGGCAGTTCCTGAGGTAGCCAGCCATGTCTTCCCAGACCATGCCTTCCGAGATCGAGGTCCGGTCCAATCGCGGCGACGAAGCCAGTATTCTTGAAAGCTCTGCGCTGGAGGAGGATGCGCGGCTGCGGACTGATATCCGCCTGCTCGGGCGCATTCTCGGCGATACCGTGCGGGATCAGGAAGGCGCCGACGTATTCGACCTGGTCGAACGCATCCGACAGACCTCGATCCGGTTCCACCGCGACGAGGACAAGCTGGCGCGGCGGGAACTCGAAACCATCCTCGACAGCATGTCGATCAGCGACACCGTGCGGATCGTCCGCGCCTTCAGCTATTTCTCGCATCTCGCCAACATCGCCGAGGACCAGAACAACATCCGCCAGATGCGCGGGCGCGGCGCCGGCGGGCCGCGGGCGAGCACGCTGACGCAGACACTGTCGCATGCAAAGACTGCCGGCTTCAGCGCCGCTGAGCTGCGCCGATTCTTTGGGGAGGCCCAAGTCAGCCCGGTACTGACAGCGCATCCCACCGAAGTCCGCCGCAAGAGCACGATCGACCGCGAGATGGAGATCGCCGCACTGCTCGACCGGCGCGAGCGCGTCCAGCTGACGCCGGAAGAAATCGAGGCCTGCGCCGAGCAGTTGCGCCGCGCCGTGTTGACGCTGTGGCAGACGAACCTGTTGCGGCGGACCAAGCTGACCGTGCTGGATGAGGTCGCCAACGGCCTGTCGTTCTACGACTACACATTCCTGCACGAGGTGCCCCGGCTGCATTGCGCGCTGGAAGACCGCCTGAACCAGGAGGAGGGCGGCACGCCCGGCGAGCTGGCGTCGTTCCTGACCATGGGAAGCTGGATCGGCGGCGATCGCGACGGCAATCCGTTCGTCACCGCCGACGTGATGCGCGGTACCCTGCGCCTGCAGTCGAGCCGGGTGACGAACTTCTATCTGGAGGAGTTGCACGTCCTCGGCTCGGAACTGTCGCTTGCGGCGCATCTTGCTGACGTCTCCGACGAATTGCGCGCGCTGGCCGAGCGCTCGCCCGACAAATCGCCGCATCGAAGCGGCGAACCGTATCGACTGGCGGTTTCCGGCATCTATGCCCGGCTGACCGCGACCGCGCTGCGGCTGGAGGTTGAGACCACCCGCCGGCCGGTCGGCGAGGCCGCTCCCTATGCAAGCGTGAAGGAATTCAAGGCCGATCTCGACGTGCTCAACCGTTCGCTGATCGCGAATAATTCCGGCGTGATCGCGCGCGGGCGACTGCGGTTGTTGCGCCGGGCCGTGGATTGCTTCGGCTTCCATCTCGCCCGGCTCGATATCCGGCAAAATTCCGCGGTGCATGAGCGCACGGTGGCGGAGTTGCTCGACGCCGCGACTCCCGGCACATCCTACCTCGCGCTCGGCGAAGAGGCGCGCGTTGCGCTATTGGCGGGCGAATTGCGCAATCCGCGCCCGCTGGCGTCGTCCTTTGTCAAATACAGCGAGGAGACGCTGGGCGAGCTCGCGGTGTTTCACGCCGCGGCCGAGGCGCACGCCAAATTCGGCGCCGATGTGATCTCCCAATGCATCATCTCCATGTGCAAGGGCATGTCGGACATGCTGGAGGTAGCGCTGTTGCTCAAGGAGGTCGGCCTCGTCAACCCCTCCGGTCGCAGCGCCATCAACATCGTGCCGTTGTTCGAGACCATCGAGGATTTGCAGGCATCATCCGGCATCATGGCCCGGATGCTGTCGCTGCATGATTACCGCAGGCTGGTGGACAGCCGCGGCGGCATTCAGGAAGTGATGCTGGGCTATTCCGACAGCAACAAGGATGGCGGCTTCGTCACCTCGGGCTGGGAGCTCTACAAGGCCGAAATCGAGCTGGTCGAGGTGTTCGAGCATCACGGTGTGCGGCTGCGGCTGTTTCACGGCCGCGGCGGCTCGGTCGGCCGCGGCGGCGGGCCGAGCTATGACGCCATCATCGCGCAACCCGGCGGCGCCGTGAACGGCCAGATTCGCATCACCGAGCAGGGCGAGATCATCTCCAGCAAATATTCCAATCCGGAGGTCGGCCGCAGCAATCTGGAGATCCTGGCCGCGGCGACGCTGGAGGCAAGCCTGCTGCATCCCCGGCAGAGCGCGCCGCGCAAGGAATACCTGACCGCGATGGAGCAGCTCTCGGCGCTGGCGTTCAGGGCTTATCGCGGACTGGTCTATGAGACTGAAGGCTTTGCCGATTATTTCTGGGGCTCGACTGTCATCACCGAAATCTCGACGCTCAACATCGGCAGCCGTCCGGCTTCGCGCAAGAAGACCCGCGAGATCGAGGACCTTCGCGCCATTCCCTGGGTGTTCAGTTGGGCGCAATGCCGGCTGATGCTGCCGGGCTGGTACGGCTTCGGCTCCGCGGTCGAAACCTGGATCGAGGAACATCCGGAGCAGGGCATGCCGTTCCTGCAGGAACTCTACCGCGAATGGCCGTTCTTCCGCACGCTGTTGTCCAACATGGACATGGTGCTGGCCAAGAGCTCGATCGCGATCGCCTCGCGTTATGCTGAACTGGTGCCCGACGTGAAGTTGCGCGAGAGCATCTTTGGGCGCATCCGGCGCGAATGGCATTCGTCGATCGAGACGCTGCTCGACATCATGGGACATGAACGTCTTTTGCAGGGCAACCCGCTGCTGGAACGCTCGATCCGCAACCGCTTCCCCTATCTCGACCCCCTCAACCACGTACAGGTGGAATTGCTGAAGGAGCATCGCGCGCAGAACCCGGACGAGCAGGTGCTGCGCGGGATTCAGCTCACGATCAACGGGATTTCGGCGGGGTTGCGGAACAGCGGGTAGGGGCGCTGCCCGTCCCACCGTCATTGCGAGCGAAGCGAAGCAATCCATCTCGCCGCGTAACGAGAGATGGATTGCTTCGTCGCTACGCTCCTCGCAATGACGGCTGCGAGCGTAGATCGCCTTCAATTATAACGCTGTTGACGTTTCAGAGCGTCTCACGGCTTCAGGGCGCCCTGCACACTCGTATAGACAGCATAGAGCGATGACGAGCCGCAGATATAAAGTCTATTTCGCTGCTGACCGCCGAAGCACAGGTTGGCGACAGTCTCCGGGATGTGGATCTTGCCGAGGAGATCGCCATCAGGCATGTAGCAGCGCACGCCGTCCTCATTCGGATCGCCCCAACCCACGGAGCACCAAAGACGCCCGGCGGTGTCGCAGCGCAGCCCGTCGGTAATGCTGGGCTTGGGCATGTCCGCAAAGACCTTGCTGTTCGAAAGCTTTCCGGCCCCGAGATCCACGTCGAACACGCGGATATGCGACGGGTTGTCCGGCCCGTCGGTGAAGCCGGTATCGCAGATATAGAGCTTCTTCTCGTCGGGCGAGAAGCAAAGGCCGTTCGGCTCCACGAAGTCATCGACCACCATCTTGATGTCGCCGGATTTCGGATCCACCCGGTAGACGTTTTTCTTTTCCTGCTCGGGCTCGGCCTTGATGCCCTCGTAATAGCCACCGATACCGTAGGCCGGGTCGCAGAACCAGATCGAACCGTCGGCCGCGACGACCGCGTCGTTCGGCGAGTTCAGTTTCTTGCCATTGTACTTGTCAGCGATGATCGTGATCGAGCCATCGAGTTCGGTCCGGGTGACCCGTCGACCGCTGTGTTCGCAAGTGATCAGGCGCCCTTCGCGGTCGATGGTGTTGCCGTTCGAGTTCATCGACGGCTGGCGATACACGCTGAGATGACCGTCATCCTCCGAGAAGCGCATGATGCGGTTGTTGGGAATGTCGCTAAACAGAACATATCGCCCAGCCGGAAAGTAGACCGGGCCTTCGGCCCAGCGGAATCCGGTTGCGACCCGCTCGACTGCCATGGTGCCCGCGAAGGCCGGAAAGCCTGACGGCCCGAACGAAACCTTCGGCTTCTTCATCGACTCCAGGCGGAATCCGGATAGCGGGCTCCGGGAAGCGGGCCCAAGGGCAGGGGCTGGGTTGCCGTGGTCGGCGCGCCGGTTTGGCCGAGCGGCGCCACCGATGCCGCAGAGGCCGATTTCATCGTCACGGCCGAGGCGGCAAGCGCCGCGGCGCCTGTCAATATTTTGCGGCGGTCGAAACCGCCGCCTTTATGTTGGGGATCGCGAAAGGTCAGCGAGGTTGTCATGATTTCCTCCCAAGTTTTTTGTTGGAAGGAAAACATCGGCCCGCAATCCGGCATAAAGCGGGCGGGGTACGCTGAGCAATCGAAGATAGTCGTCCCAGCAACCAGCCGGGACGACTGTTTTCATAAAGTCCTCAGATCATAAAGCTCTCAGATCGGATCCCAGGTAAAAATGTCCGCAGAGCGGTCGAGCTTGTAGAACGATCCCGCAAGCGCCGGCATGCCGTGCTCGGCGATGGTTTCCGGCGTCCAGCCTTCGCCGCGGTGCACCGAGCGAATCGGGCGTGACTGGCCCATCAGGAAGATCTCGTTCATGCGCACCCCGAAGATCTGCCCGGTCACATCCTTGGCGGCGTTGCTGAGCAGATAAGCGCAGAGCGGCGCGATCTTCTCCGGTCCCATCTGCTGGATTTTCGCTACGCGCGCCTTCTCGGCTTCGGTCTCGGTCGGGATGGTGCCGATCATGCGGGTCCAGGCGAACGGCGAGACGCAGTTCGAGCGCACGTTGAAGCGGCCCATGTCGAGCGCGATCGACTTCGACAGGCCGACGATGCCGAGCTTGGCGGCTGCGTAGTTGGCCTGGCCGAAATTGCCGATCAGGCCCGAGGTCGAGGTGAAGTGCACGAAGGAGCCGCTCTCCTGCTCGCGGAACAGCCGCGCCGCGGCGTGGCTGACGTAGAACGAGCCCATCAGGTGCACCTTGATGACGGCCTCGAACGCCTCCACGCTCATTTTGTGGAAGATCATGTCGCGCAAAATGCCGGCATTGTTGACGACGCCATCTAGCCGGCCGAAATGATCGGTCGCGGCTTTCACGATCTTGCTCGCGGGGATCGCTTCCGCAACCGACTCGAAGTTGGCGACCGCGGTGCCGCCGCGCTTCTTGATCTCCTCGACTACTTCCTCGGCGGGCGCTGCACTCGTGCCGGCGCCGTCGGCGGCGACGCCGGGATCGTTGACCACGACCTTGGCGCCTTCGGCCGCGCAGAGCAGCGCGATCTCGCGCCCGATGCCGCGGCCCGCGCCGGTGACGATGATGACCTTGTCTTGCAGTGATTTTGTCATGGGAGTTCTCCTGTTGTCCTTCGTCATTCCGGGATGGTCCGCAGGACCAGACCCGGATCTCGAGATCCGGGTTCGCGCGTTGCGCGCCCCGGAATGACGAAGGTGGTTACTTCTCGTTCGTAAAGATGATCGTGCCTGATGCCGCGAACATGCCGCCGACACCGTGGCAGACCGAGATTCTCGCGTCCTTGACCTGGGCCGGCGCGATGCCGCGCATTTGCCGCACGCTCTCCTGCAGCGCGTACATGCCGTACATGCCGGAATGCATGTAACTCAGGCCGCCGCCATTGGTGTTGAGCGGCAGCTTGCCGCCGGGGCGGGTGTTGCCATCGGCGATGAACTTGCCGGTCTCTTCATGCGGCATGAAGCCGAGATCGCCTAGGCCAAAAAGCGGTAGATGCGCAAAGGCGTCGTAGATCATCAGATGATCTACGTCCTTGTGGGCGATGCCGGCTTCCCGAAACGCGGTTGGGCCTGCGACCTTGAAGGCGCGTGAGGAGTTGAAGGTTTCCATCTGGCTGACCATCGGCGTTTCCACGCTCTCGCCGGTGCCCAGGATGTAGACCGGCTTGTTCGGAAAGTCCTTGGCGCGGTCGGCCGAGGTGAGGATCAGCGCGCCGCCGCCGTCGGTGACGAGGCAGCATTGCAGGATGCGGAACGGATAGGCGATCATCCGCGAATTCAGCACGTCCTCGACCGTGATCGGCGCCTTCATGGTGGCGCGCGGATTCTTCGCGGCCCATTCCCGCTGCGCCACGGCGACCATGGCGATCTGCTCGTGGGTGATGCCGTAGGTCTTCATGTAGCGCAGCACGGGGATCGGGAACATGCTGGGCGGGCCGTAGACGCCGAATGGCGCTTCGAACTGGCCGTTGAGGCTGTCTGCTGGCGTCGAGCGCGGCAGTTTGCCGATCATCGACTTGCCGCTTTCGGCATGGGTGATCAGCACGGTCTTGCAGAGACCGGCCTCGATCGCGGCTGCGGCATGGCGGACATGCAGCATGAACGAGCAGCCGCCGACGGAGGTGCCGTCAACCCATGTCGGCGTGATGCCGAGGTAGTGCGCGATCTGCTGCGGGGTTTCCACGGCAGTGGCGATGCCGTCGATATCGGAGAGTTTCAGTCCGGCATCGGCGATGGCGTTGAGCGCGGCATCCGCATGGAGCTGGATTTGCGACGTGTTCGGGATGACGCCGAGCTCGGTGGTCTCGGCAGCGCCGACAACGGCGACTTGATTTCTGCGCATGATGCTTAGCCCTTCGCCGGACGGAACAAAGGAAGGGTGATCTTGTCGTCGAGCTTTTCGAAAGCGACTTCGAGCTTCATGTCGAGCTCAAGCGCCTCCGGCGTCTGCGGACAGTCGATGACGTTGCTCATCATGCGCGGACCTTCATCGAGTTCGACGACCGCGATTGCATAGGGCGGCGTGAAGCCGAGCGCCGCCGGCCGGTGGTTGATGACGTAGCTGTAGAGCGTGCCCTTGCCGCTCGCCTTGAAGACGGAGACCCTGCGCGAGGCGCAGGAGGGACAGAAGGGACGCGGCGGGAAATACACGTTGGCGCAGGCATCGCAGCGCTGCAGGCGCAATTCGCCGGCCTGCGTTCCATCCCAGAAATGCTGCGTTTCAGGTGTGGGTTTTGGTTTAGCGCGCGCGGGCTCCGCCATCTCGGCTATTCTCCTTGGGGGCGGGCGCCGGCCCGCACGTTGCGATCTTGATGCGACATTTGTCTGTTCCCCGTCAACGGTCCAGCTGCCGCCGCATGGCCGCATTCCGTACGCGAGAGCGCTTGTATGCCAGCGTGTCATCGGAGATAGTCCGCGCCACGGCAAATTGCCGCGGACACCTATCGACACCAGGGTCGCTTCGGATGACAAGTGACGCCAAAGGAAGCGAACGAGAAAGCCATGCCGAACCATCCGACACTTGCCAGCCTGGCCGCCGATCTCGACGCCGGACGTACCACTGCGCGCAAACTGGTCGAGGAATGTCTCGCAAGGATTGCCGATCCCGCCGGTGAGGGCGCGCGCACCTTTATCCACGTCGACAAGGCCGCGGCGATCGCAGCAGCAGATGCGATGGATCAGTTGCGTAAAGCCAACGCGGCGCCGTCGCCCTACGCCGGCATTCCGGTCTCGGTAAAAGACCTGTTTGACATCAAGGGGCAGGTGACCCGCGCCGGCTCGCGCGCGCTGGAGGTGGATTGCATGCCGGCAGAGGCCGATGCGCCCGTCGTGGCGCGGCTGCGCCGGGCTGGCTTCATCGTGATCGGCCGCACCAACATGACCGAATTCGCCTATTCAGGCATCGGCATCAATCCGCATTACGGCACGCCGAAGAGCGTCTGGAATCGCAGCGTCGGCCACGTGCCGGGCGGCTCGTCCTCGGGGGCGGCGGTCTCTGTCGCCGATCGTATGGCGCATGGCGCGCTCGGCACCGATACCGGCGGCTCCTGCCGGATTCCGGCGGCCTATAACGGCATCGTTGGCTTCAAACCGACGCAGGCCCGCGTGCCGCTCGACGGCGGCGTGCCGCTGTCGTCCTCGCTCGACAGTTTTGGTCCGCTGGCGCGCACCGTCGGCTGCTGTGCGGTGCTGGACGCCGTGCTCGCCAATGAGGCCGTGCAACCTTTGCAGCCGCGTCCGGTCAAGGGCATGCGGCTCGCAGTCCCGACCACGATCGCGCTCGATGATCTCGACGAAGAGGTCGCGAGAACCTTTGAGCGTGTGCTGGAGACGCTGTCACGCCATGGCGCTTCGATCGAGCGGATCGAGGTACCGGAATTCCACGATGTCGGGGTCATGAACAGCAAGGGCGGTTTTGCCGCCGCGGAAAGTTACGCCTGGCACCGCTACCTGATCGCCAGCCATGGCGACATCTACGATCCCCGCGTTCGCGTCCGCATTCTGCGCGGCGAAAGCATCAGCGCTGCCGACTATGTCGATATCCTCAATGCGCGCCGCTCGTTCATTGCGCGGACGGAAAGGCGCATCGCGCCCTATGATGCGCTGGTGCTGCCGACCACCGCAAACACGCCGCCTGTCATCGCCGATCTCGCCGACGACAAGGCGTTCGCCGCAGAACCTACGCTCGTTACGCAACTGTACGCTGATCAACATGCTCGACGGCTGTGCGATCTCGCTGCCGGCGCATCGCGAAGGCGAGGTGCCGGTCGGGTTGATGCTCGCGGCGGCGGGCGGATCGGACCACCGCATCTTCGAACTTGCCGCCGGAATGGAGAACACCATCCGTGTTTGATCTAACCTTCACCGTCGAGGACAAGGGCGTAGCGACGCCGCTGACGCTTCCGATCGATCAAGCCGTCATCGCCGGCTGGACCGGGCGCGATCCGGTGGCGCGCGACAAGCATATCGCCGAACTGGAAGCGATTGGCATCGCGCGGCCCGCGACGACGCCGATTTACTATCGATGTTCGGCGCGGCGGATTACCCTGGGCGATCGTATCGAGGTCTCGGGCGGGGATTCCAGCGGCGAGGTCGAGTTCGTGCTGATCGGCTGGCAGGGCCGCGTCTTCGTCGGCTGCGGCTCCGATCATACCGACCGCAAGGTGGAAACCTACAGCGTCACGGTGTCCAAGCAGATGTGCGACAAACCGGTTGCCTCCGTGCTGTGGGAACTGGAGGACGTCATCGCCCACTGGGACCGGATGATCCTGCGCTCCTGGGCCATTATCGACGGCGCGCGCGTGCTTTACCAGGAAGGCACGCTCGATGCGATGCTGCCGGTTAAGGACTTGATCGAGCGCGGCTTCGGCGGCAAGGGATTGCCCGACGGTTGCGCCATGTTCGGCGGCACCTTTGCGGCCAAGGGCGGCGTCCGCCCGGCGAGCCGGTTCGAATTTGAGCTGGAGGATCCCGTGCTGAAACGGAAGATCAGCCACGGGTATGACGTGATCGAGATGCCGGTGCTGGGCTAGCTGTCGGCAGAGGGCTCCGTCATTGCGAGCGAAGCGAAGCAATCCATCCCTCCGCGGAGAACACTATGGATTGCTTCGTCGCTTTGCTCCTCGCAATGACCGTGGTAGGCGGAAATCGGGTGGCGAAGTTATCTGTGGCTTGCGAGAGTTCTGGCCATGAAAGCAACCGCAAAAAACATCGACCGGTCGGCAACCTCCGACATCCCCGCCCGGGTTGACGCCATCGACTGGGCGCAGGCGACCGCGGACCTCGACGCGCAGGGCTGCGCCGTCCTGAAGGGATTGCTGTCGCATGAGGAATGTAACGCGCTGGCGGCACTCTATCCCGACGACAAGAATTTCCGCAGCCGGATCGTGATGGGGCGCCATGGTTTCGGCCGCGGCGAGTACAAATATTTCGCCTATCCGCTGCCCGACCTGATCGCGCAATTGCGGCCGGCGCTTTACGTGCGGCTCTGCGGCATCGCCAATCGCTGGAACGAGAGGATGGGAATCGACATCCGCTATCCCGGCCGGCATGAGGCGTTTCTGAAACGCTGCCATGACGCCGGGCAGACGCGGCCGACGCCGCTGCTGCTGCAATATGGCGCCGACGATTACAATTGCCTGCATCAGGATCTCTACGGCGAACACGTGTTTCCGCTGCAGGTCGCGATCCTGCTGTCGGAACCGGGGCGCGATTTCACCGGCGGCGAGTTCGTGCTGACGGAGCAGCGGCCGCGGATGCAGTCGCGGCCCGAGGTCGTTCCGCTGGCGCAGGGCGATGCGGTGGCCTTTGCTGTGCATCACCGGCCGGTGCAGGGGACGCGCGGGCCCTATCGGGTTAATCTGCGCCATGGGGTCAGCCGGATCCGTTCCGGCCACCGCCACACCGTCGGCGTGATCTTTCACGACGCCAAATAAACCCTCAAGTAAACTCTGATGTAAGTGCGGGTTGAGTTGACTGCAGATCTATTCGAGGCCGTTCCGGATGTGCGCCCATCGCGCGAAGCGATGGCGGATGGTGCTATCTTGCTGCGTGGCTTCGCCAAGTCCTTCGAAAGCGACGTGATCGCGGCCTTGCGTGAGATCGTGGCGCAGTCGCCGTTCCGGCGCATGTTCACGCCGGGCGGCCACCAGATGTCGGTCGCGATGACCAACTGCGGCAGTAACGGCTGGGTCACCGATCACAGCGGCTATCGTTATGACCGCGTCGATCCCAATTCCGGGCAGCCCTGGCCGGCGATGCCGCCGGCGTTTCGCGAACTCGCAAAGCGGGCGGCCGCCGACGGCGGTTTCGAAGGCTTTTCGCCGGATGCGTGCCTCATCAACCGCTACGAACCCGGCGCGCGAATGTCGCTGCATCAGGATAAGGACGAGCAGGATTATGCAGCGCCGATCGTGTCGGTATCGCTGGGTCTTCCCGCGATCTTCCTGTTCGGCGGCCCCAAGCGCGCCGACAAGCCGCGGCGCTACCGGCTGGAGCATGGCGACGTCGTGGTATGGGGCGGGCCGTCGCGGCTGTTCTTTCACGGCGTTGCCCCGCTTGCCGATGGCGAACACGCGCTGATGGGCCGCCAGCGCATCAACCTGACTTTCCGCAAGGCGCGGTGACCTTCCTTCTCCCCTTGTGGGAGAAGGTGCCTTCCCGAAGGGAAGGCGGATGAGGTCTCCATCCACGGAAGCAGACCCCTCATTCGTCTCGCATCTGGCGATGCGAGCCACCTTCTCCCACAAGGGGAGAAGGGAAGGGGCGTTCCATCTGATATTTTCATGGTCTACACTCTCTCGGGCCGGGGGGCTGACATGACCACATCAGAGACAACGTCCGAGACCAGCACCAGCGCCAACAGCACCGGCGTCTATCTCGCCGTGTTGCAGCTGGTCTTCACGCTGGGCTGGACCACTTACGTCATCTATCTGCCAAAACTGTGCGCCGACGTCGGGATTGCGCCATCATATGTAATCCTGATCCTGATGCTGGATCAGGCGATCTTCACCATCACCGACACCGCGATGGGAATTGCCGCCGACAGGATCGCGCCATTCGTCGGCAGGCTTGGCGTGTTCGTCGGCATATTGACCGCGATCTCCAGCGCGGCCTTCATCGCGCTGCCGTTCGTGGCTGGCACAGGACCCGCCGCGCAGGTCTGGTTCATCGCCCTGATCCTGATCTGGGTAGTGACCTCATCGGCCTTGCGCGCGCCGCCGCTGACGTTGCTGGGCAAGTACGGCGCGCGGCCGGCGATCCCGTTTCTGTCGGCGCTGGCAATGCTCGGTTATGGTCTGGCGGGAGCGGTATCGCCCTATCTCGGTGTGGTGCTGCGTAATCACGATCCGCGGTTACCGTTCGTGATTGCGGGCGTGGTGCTGCTGATCACGACGCTTGCACTGTCGAAGGTCGAGCGCGGTTTGGCGCAAGCGCATCCGGTCGCGAAACAATCGGCGGCGCCTGCAAAATCGCTCGGCCAGGTGCCGATGTTCTTCATCGCCTCGATGGTCATTCTGTCGCTGGGCTATCAACTGCATTTTTCCATCAACAGCACGCCGTTCTATCTGCGGTTCGCAAAGCCGGACGATCTGCAGTGGTTGATGCCGGTATTCTGGATCGGCTTCAATATCGCGATGTTTCCCGCCAGCGTCATCGTCAAGCATCGCGGCGGGTTGATCGTGATGGGCGTCGCCGGTCTATTAGGCGCGCTCGCCGTTGTCGGTGCGGGGTACGCCGGCAACCTCAACATGCTGATCGCAGCGCAGTTCGTTGCGGGCGCGGCGTGGGGCTGCATGCTGATGGCCGCGGTGTCGGCGGCGCTGGCGATCGGGGATACCGGCGCCGAGGGAAAGGTAGTGGGGCTGGTGTTCTCCGCGCTGGCGCTCGCGACCTTTGCGCGGATGGCGGCGGTCGCCGGCGGCCTGCAGAAGTTACCGGAATATGCGCCGCTGCTGCATTGGGCCCCGGTGGCGTGCTGGTCGGTCGCCGGGGCAGGCCTGCTGGTGATTGCGGCCTCGCGGGCGCAGCGGAGTGTGGTTAGGCCGGTTTAGCAGACCTCGTCCTGAGGAGCCGCGCAGCGGCGTCTCGAAGGATGAATGGCACCAGCGGGGCCTCGTGGTTCCAGACGGCGCGGAGCCTGTCATCGGGCCGCGCTACGCGCGGACCCGTTGGCGCCTCCTCACCATGAGGATGACTTACGGCTTCGCCGGGTGAATGAACGCCCACGGCGAGACTTCCGAATCCGTCGGCACCTCCACCGAAATCACATACGGCCCGCCGTCCGCCAGCGCCTTTTCCAGCGCAGGGCGGAAATGATCCGGGAGGTCACGCGCGCGGCTCCAACGCCGAAGGATTCCGCCAGTTTCACGAAATCCGGATTGACCAGGTCGGACGCCACCACGCGGCCGTCAAAGTGCTGGCGCTGGTCGCGGCGGACATTGCCGTAGGCGTTGTTGTTGAACACCAGCGTCAGCACGCCGATCCCAAACTGCACGGCGGTAGACAGCTCCTGCACCGCGAACATGAAGCCGCCGTCGCCGGTGATCGCGACCACCGGCCGGTCCGGATTGGCGACCTTGGCGCCCAATGCGGTCGGGAAGCCAGAGCCGAGCGTGCCCTGATAGCCCGAGGTGATGAAGGTGCGCGGCTCGTAGATCGGGAAACCGTACCAGGAGGCAAAGCCGACTTGCGACAGCTCGTCGGTGACGATGGCATTGGCAGGCAGCACCTCGCGCAGGATGTTTAGATAGGCCATCTGCGGCTGAACCTTCTGAATCTCCTGCTGCGCCGTCGCGGTGGCGTCGCGGATCTCGGCACGCCGGCCGCTGGTCTTGCTGTAGCCGGCCTTTTTCACGGCCGCCACCAGATCGGCGGTGCCAGCCTTGGCGTCTGCGATCACGGCGGCGTCGGATGCAAGCCGGCGCATTTCCACCGGGTCGATGTCGATGCGAACGGATTTCAAGCCCTGCGGCTGGTACGGCCAGCGGAATCCGGACGCCGGCAATTCCATGCGCGTCCCAATCCCGATCATCAGATCGGTGTTCGGCCACAGCTTGTAGGCCGCGGCCATGGTCAGCCCGAGCTCGTGTGCGTTGGAGACGATGCCGCGGCCGCTGCGGAACGCCACGACGGGCGCGTCGATCATTTCGGCGAGTTCGAGGATTTCCTCGCCCGCATGGATCGCGCCGCTGCCTACGAAGATCATCGGCCGCTTGCTGTCCTTGATGAGAGCGGCCGCCGCCTTGATACGGTCAGGATCGGGCTGCGGAGCGGGGAGGGTGTCGTACACCTGGCAAGAGCCGACCTGTGCGCGCTGAGTAAAGACGTCCCACGGCATTTCCAGCGAAACCGGGCCACGGCGGCCTGACAGCATTTCCTGAAACGCGCGCGACACCATGGCGGGCGCTGAGTCGGGATATTCGATGCGCTCGGCCCATTTGACGAAGGTACGCAGTGTCGCAAGTTGATCCGGCATCTCGTGCAGATGGCCGCGCCCCTTGCCCAGAAATTGCGTGGGTACCTGGCCGGTGAGACACAGCACCGGCTCATTGCAGCCGAAGGCGGTGAGCAGCGCCGCACCGGCGTTGAGCACGCCGGGGCCGGGCACGACGCTGAACACGCCGGGCTTGCCCGATGAACGCGCATAGCCAAAGGCCATGTAGCCGCAGGCCTGCTCGTGGCGTGCGCCGACCACCTTCAACTGCGCCTGATGGAAGGCATCGAATAGCCCATAAACTTGCGCGCCGGGCAGGCCAAAGACAGCATCGACGCCATGGGCGACGAGGCCGTTGACGATCGCTTCGCCGCCGGAGGTTGAGGTCATTGTACGGTCCAATCGCTTGCGGGATTTATCAGGCTTCGTCGACCACGCTGTTCTTCAGCACGCCGACACCATCAGCTTCAACCTCGATGACGTCGCCGGGCTTGAGATAGCGCGGCGGGTCGAACCGCGCGCCGGCGCCGGTCGGCGTTCCCGTCACGATGACGTCGCCGGGCACCAGCGTGGTGAAGGTCGAGAGATAATTGATGAGGTAGCGGAAGCCGAAGATCAATCGTCCCGTGCGGTCGTCCTGCCGCGTCTCGCCATTGACCCGCGTGGAGAGGCGGATGTCGGCGATCTGGCTTTCATCGGTGTAGGGCACCAGCCACGGGCCGAGGCTGCCGCTCGAATCGAAATTCTTGCCCTGGGTCACGTTGAACTTGGCGTGCCGCACCCAGTCACGGATGGTGCCCTCGTTGCACAGCGTGACGGCGGCTATGTGATCCAGCGCGTCGCTCTCCTTGATGTGCCGGCCGGCCTTGCCGATGATCAGTACCAGTTCGCCCTCGTAATCGAGTTGCGCGGAGGCACGCGGGCGGACCAGCGGCGCGTTGTGGCCGACAAAGGAGCGCGGCGTCCGCATGAACATGCTCGGATATTTCGGCGCGTCCTGGCCGTCCTTGTATTCGGCGTTGCGGTCGGGGTAGTTCACGCCGATGCAGATGATCTTTTCCGGGGAAGGAATCGGCGGCTGCCATTTGATCGTATCGAGCGCATAGTCCGGTGAGCGCTTAGCGGCGTCTTCGGCGAGTTTCATGAGCGCGCCATACGCGATGGCTTCGCGTAGCGTCGGAAATTCCTTTCCGAAGCGTGCGGAGAGATCGACGATGCCGGTATCGGTCACGGCGCCGTATTTCTGCGATCCGCTAACGGTGAACGTGGCGAGGCGGGGAGGGGCCATCTGCTATCCAATCAATCCGCAATGGTGACGTCGGCGACGAAGGCCGGTTCGCGGACCTCCTGGCCCGAGAAGGGTGAACCCTCCTCGAACCAGGAGCGCGGCGCCGGCGCCCCCACAGCGTCTGTCGGCGCGGATCCTTCAGCGACCAGCGCAACGGCTCGTGGTCGTGGTCGCCGGTGAAGTAGTCGCTGGTGTAGAGTTCGAGGCGATGGCCGTCGGGATCCCGGACATACAGAAAGAATGCATTCGAGATGCCGTGACGGCCCGGGCCGCGCTCGATGTTCTTCAGGTATCCGCTGGAGGCCATCACGTCGCAGAGATGCAGGATGTTCATCGCCGTCGGCGTCCAATAGGCAATATGGTGCAGGCGAGGGCCGCGGCCATTGGTGATCGCGAGGTCATGGACATTGCCCTTGCGGTGCATCCACGCGGCTGCGATGCGCCCGTTCGGGCCGTCTTCCTCGCCATACTCGGTCAGGCGGAAGCCGAGCCGCGCATAGAAGTCGATCGTGCCCTGAACCTCCGGTGCGAAGACGTTGAAATGGTCGAGCCGCTGCGGATGGCAGCCCTTGTAGAGGTCGTAGCGTCGCAGCAGATGCGGGCGCTTTTCCATCGTTGCGTAAAGTTCGAGCTGGAAGCCAGCGGGATCGGTGAACTGCAGGGTACGACCCTGGAACGGCTGGTCGGTGAAGGCATAGGCGATGCCGTTCTCGGAAAAGAAGGTAGCGGCCCTGTCGAGATCGCCGTCATTGCCGACCTTGAAGCCGAGCCGGCTGCAGGCCGCGACAGGGGCTTTCCGCAACACCAGCGAGTGATGCTGATGCTCCTCGCTGCCGCGCAAATAGACCGCCTTGTCGTCGCTGTCCTCGACATGAAGGCCGACTGTGGTTTCGTAAAATGCGCGGCTTTTGTTCAGGTCCACGACATCAAGCACGGCGTGGCTGCACCGGATGATGTTGAACGGCGGATCGAAGATATGCGTCGGAACGGGCATCTACTTTCTCCACTCCCTGATTTGTTGATCCTCATGGTGAGGAGGCGCGCAAGCGGCGTCTCGAACCATGTGGCCCGTGGCACATCCTTCGAGACGCGGGCTTGCGCCCGCTCCTCAGGATGAGGGCAGACCCAGCTTCTGAATCTTATGCGTCCCGCGCGCGAGCGAGACGTGTTTGGTTTCCATGTAGAAGTCGAACGAGTAGTCGCCGCCGTCGCGGCCGATGCCTGACGATTTCATGCCGCCGAACGGGGTCGGCAGATGGCGGACGTTTTCGGAGTTGAGCCAGATCATGCCAGCTTCCAACGCGTCCGCCACCCGCAGCGCGCGGCCCATGTCGCCGGTCCAGACATAGCCGGTCAGACCGTACTGCACGCCGTTGGCGATCTCGATCGCATCCTTCTCGTCCTTGAAGGAAATCACAGTGAGGAACGGGCCGAATACTTCTTCCTGTGCCACTCGCATCTTGGAGTGCGCTGACGTGACCAGCGTCGGCTGCACGTAATGCCCGCCGCCGGGGCCGTCATGCGGCTTCCCTCCGACGGCGATGGTTGCGCCGTCCTGTCGCGCGACGTCGAAATAGCTGCAGACTTTTGCCAGATGCCGCTCGTGGATCAGCGGCCCGATTTCGGTCGCGGGATCGAGCGGATGACCCACTTTCAGCGCCTTCACCCGCGCGGTGAGCTTTTCGATGAATTTTCCGGCGATGCCCTCCTGAACCAGAAGACGGCTCGACGAGGTGCAGCGCTCGCCGTTGAGCGAGTAGATCATGAAGACAACCGCGTCGAGCGCGCGGTCCAGATCGGCGTCGTCGAACACGATCACGGGATTCTTGCCGCCGAGTTCGAAATGCACGCGCTTCAGGGTGGGCGCGCCCTGCGCCATGATCGCGGAGCCGGTCGAGCTCTCGCCGACAAAGCCGATTGCCTTGATCGCGGGATGCTCGGTCAGCGCCTTGCCGGCTTCCTCGCCCATGCCGTGGACGGTGTTGAGCACGCCGTCGGGCAGGCCAGCCTGCTTCGCAAGCTTCGCCAGCAGGTCGGCGGTCACCGGCGACCATTCCGCCGGCTTGTGCACGACGGTGCAGCCGGCGGCGAGCGCAGGAGCGATCTTCCAGGTCGACAGCATGAACGGCGTGTTCCACGGCGTGATCACGCCGACCGGGCCGATCGGCACCCGGGTCGAGATGTTCCAGTGCTCCTCGCTCGGCATGTTGAGGCCGTCGCGGGCTTCGGCGCATCTGTCCGCAAAGAAGCGGAAGTTCTCCGCGGCCCGGATCGCGGCCTTGGCCATGAAGCGGTGGGCCTGCCCGGTATCGATGCATTCCAGCACCGCGATGTCGTCGGCGTGGTCCTCGATCGCATCGGCCACGCGATGCAGCAATTTCTTCCGCGCCGCCGCAGACATCTCGCGCCAGGATTTGAAGGCAGTCGCGGCTGCAGTTGCGGCGCGGTCGATGTCATCAGCACGGCCACGGGCGACGGATGCCAGCACCGCACCATCGACCGGGGATTTGGTCTCGAACGTTTGACCCGAAATCGACGGCACGGACTTGCCGTTGATCATGTGACCGATGCCGTCGCTCTTCAGCTTGGCGAGCAGGGGAGCTGCGCGGTCGCGGTTGGCCTGAAATACGTCCTTCGGAATCACTTTATCCATGGGCAGCCACCACTTTGAGAGCTTCGTGGATGTTGTTGCGTTTCCAGCTGGTTTCCTTGTCGTTGATCTGCATGTCGAACGACAGCGCGAACTTGCCGTCCGCAAACACCGGGTCAAGATAAGCCGACAAGGCCTTGAAAATATGTTCGCCGGCCGCCTTTCGGGTCGCGAGGTCGCGCCCCTCGCCAAGCCGCAGCACCATGTCGAGAAAGCCGAAGTTTTTACCGCCGTCGGCGATGGCATAATGCTCGCACCGGACGGCGCGGACGCGGATGCCCCCGAGCGGGAAGATGCCGGTCTCGACCGCGGCCTTGCGGACGAGTTCGACGACCGCGGCCATGTCGACGCGCCCATCGAGATTGGCTGAATATTCAATCGTGAAATGCGGCATGTTGCGATGGCTCCAGCATTCCCTAACGTCAGGCGAAGTAGCAGCTCACGGAACCATAAGGTCCATAGTCCGCCTGGATCGTGTCGCCCTTGCGGGTTTCGATCGGGCGGATGAACGACCCCGCCAGCACCACTTGCCCGGCCTCGAGGGCGAGGCCGTTCGGCGCGATCTTGTTGGCAAGCCACGCCACCGACGTGGCGGGATGATTGAGCACGCCGGCCGCAAGCCCGGTCTCTTCAAGCTGGCCGTTACGGAAGCAGAGCGCGCCGATCCAGCGCAGGTCGGCGTCCATCGGCCGTATCGGCCGGCCGCCGAGCACGATGCCGGCATTTGCGGCGTTGTCGGCGACGGTGTCGAAGATTTTCCGGGTGGATTTGGTCTGCGAGTCGACCCGCTCAACCCGCGTGTCGAGGATTTCCAGCGCCGGCACCACGAAATCGGTGGCGTTGAGCACGTCGAATAGGGTGCAGTCCGGCCCCGCCAACCGCGACTTCATCACGAAGGCGAGTTCGGCCTCGACCCGGGTGGCGATGAAACGTTCCGACGGCACCAGCCCGCCATCAGTAAAGAACATGTCGTCCAGCAGGATGCCGGAATCCGGCTCGTCGATATTGAGAGCGCTCTGCATCGCCTTCGACGTCAGGCCGATCTTGTGGCCCTTGACCACGCGGCCCTGGGCGACCTTCATCTCGACCCATGCTTTCTGAATAGCGTAGGCGTCTTCGATCGTTATGCCGGGATGTTCGAGCGAAAGCTGCCGGATCTGCTTGCGGGTTTTTTCGGCGCGATCGAGCCGTTCGGCGGCGCTGCGGATGTCGTCTCGGGAAAGGGCCATGGTTGTCCGGCGTACTCAGGCAAAATAGCTGGTGCTGAAATATGTTTAACATGTTAAGTGATATCGTGCAAACTGATTTGATGCTTGTTGCAACGCAAAACTTTATTCTTCTCTCTGCTCAACGATTCCGGATGGCGGACGACTGAAAATGGCAGGCAAGAAATCCCCGGACGGATGGCGTTCGAACGCCGGGAGAGCAGGCGAGGCCCGCAACGTGCCGATGCGTGAATTCTCCCGCTCGCTGCCGATGTCGCTGTTACGCGCGCGCGAAGCCGTGATGCGGCAGTTCCGCCCGTCGTTGCGCAATCACGGGCTGACCGAACAGCAATGGCGAATCCTGCGCGCGCTGACGGCGGTGGATACGATCGAGGTTACCGAGTTGGCGCGCGTCGCGTTCCTGCTCGGGCCGAGCCTGTCGCGGATCCTGCGCGATCTCGAGGCGCGCGATCTTATTGAGCGACGCACTGCGGAGGCCGATCTGCGGCGCGGCGTGGTGTCGATCTCGCCCAAGGGGCTGAAGCTGATCGAGGCTGTCGCGCCGACTTCGGAAGCGATCTACGCCGAAATCACCGGCCGCTTTGGCGCCCGCAAGCTCGCCGAATTGCAGGACATGCTGGGCGAGTTGGAACGCAGCCTTGCGGAGATGGGCGTGGCCGACGAGGCAGACGCCGAGGCTGACGAGTAAGCACAAATTTGCATGATGCTATCGGCCCGATGCATAGCGGGCGGCAAATGATTGCGATCATTTGGCCAATGCGACTGTGGCGGTAGACACGCGCGCGATTTTTCGCTCAAAGTGCCGGCCAAGCCGGTCATGAAAACCGGTGCGGGAGTCTTTGGGTTCGCCGCTGATAACGCAGGCTTCCCCTTGCAAGGACAGGGCTGAAATCCGGATATGGTCACCATACAAGTCAACAACCTGATCGATTTCGTTGCAGAGGTTTTTTCGCATTCGGAGTCCTCGCCTGAGGAAGCAAGGCGCATCGCCATCTACCTCACGACCGCCAATCTCACCGGCCATGACAGCCACGGCGTGATCCGGGTGCCGGTCTATATCCGCTGGAAGAAGATGGGCTCGGTGGTTCCCGACCAGACGGTCGACCTCGTGGTCGATACGCCGTCGCTGGCGGTGATCGACGGCAAGTTCGGCTACGGCCAGACCGTGACGCCGCAAGCTGTCAAGATCGGCATCGAGAAGTGCAAGAAGGCAGGCCTTGCCGCGATCGCGCTGCGCAATGCCGGCCATATCGGCCGCGTCGGCGACTGGGCGGAAATGGCCGCCGCTGAAGGGCTGGTGTCGGTCCACTTCGTCAATGCCGCGGGCTCGCTGCTGGTGGCGCCTTTCGGCGGCGTGCAGAAGCGGCTCTCGACTGCGCCCTATTGCGTCGGCATTCCGCGCCAAGGGCAGGACCCGATCGTGCTCGATTTCGCCACATCGATCGTCGCCGAAGGCAAGGTGCTGGTGGCGAGCCGCGGCGGCAAGAAATTGCCTACGGGTGCACTGGTCGATCACGATGGGACGCTGAGCGAGGAGCCGTCGGTGCTCTACGGGCCTTACACTCCGGACGGTCCGCGCGACCACACCAAGGGCACGGGCGCGATCCGCGCGTTCGGCGAGCATAAAGGCTCGGGCCTTGCATTTATTTGCGAACTGCTGGGCGGCGCGCTGACCGGCACCGGCGCCACTTCGGGTGGCCGGCGTTTCGCCAACGGCATGCTCGCCTTCTATATCGATCCCAAGGTGGTCGACACCACGAGCTACTTCGACGGCGAAATCTCGCGCTATGTCGACTTCATCCGGGAGACCAAGCCGGTCTCGGGCGTCGATAGCGTGCTGATCCCCGGCGATCCCGAACGGAAGATGCGCGCCGAGCGAACCAAAAACGGCGTGCCGCTGCCGGACGATACCTGGGCTGCGATCGTGAACACCGCCCGTGAGGTCGGCGTCAGCGAGGCTGCCGTTCAGCGGGCCACCAGCTAAACAAACCAGTGAACTCCAACATAGTGCAACGATCACAAAGGGAAAGCGGTCAATGACAACCAACAACGTCAAGAAAGTATGGGCCTCGGGCAAGGCCGTGGTGAACGCGTGGCTCGCGATCCCGTCGGGCTTTTCCGCCGAGGTGATCGCGCAATGCGGCTTCGACAGCGTGACCGTCGACATGCAGCACGGCGTGCAGGACTATCTCTCGATGGTACAGTGCTTTCAGGCGATGAACGGCCATCCGGTGACGCCGATGGTTCGCGTGCCCTGGAACGAGCCCGGCATCATCGGCAAGGTGCTCGACGGCGGCGCCTATGGCGTGATCTGCCCGATGATCAACACCAAGCAGGAAGCGCAGAACCTGGTCCAGTACGCCAAATATCCGCCGAAGGGCACGCGTTCAAACGGCCCGATTTGATCAGGCATGTATGGCTCGGCCGGCAGCTACCAGCAGACGGCCAACGACGAGATCGTGCTGCTGCCGATGATGGAGACCAGGACCGCGGTCGAAAACATGGAATCGATCCTCGACGTCGAAGGCATCAACGGCGTCTATATCGGCCCCTCGATCTCGGCTTTTCCTATGGCCTGGTGCCGAAGCTCGACCGCGACGAGCCGGAAATCCTCAAGATCTACGAGAAGATCGTCAAGGAATGCGGCAAGCGCGGTCTCCATCCCGGCATTCACTGCTCGGGCGCCGAGGGTGCGGTGCGCGCGATCAACATGGGCTTCAAGCTCGTGACGCTGTCGAACGAGAGCGGCATGATGATGACCTACGCCAAGATGCAGGTGAACCAGACCCGGAAGGACTCCGCCGGCAAGGCGTAGGACGCGGTCCCGGACGCGGTGCAGCCTAGGCGATGCGTAGCATCGTCCGGCAACGCTGCTCCGCAGAGCCGGGACCATGGCTACAAGCGGTGCGCATGGGCCCCGGAACAGCAGCGCACCGCTTGCGCGCTGCGCAGCATCCGGGGCACGATACCTCGCAGCCTGACAGGAGACATCTCATGACCCCGGCACCCGTCATTCGCCTGCATCCTGACGACGGCGTGCTGATCGCGCGCTCGAGTCTGCCGCCCGGCATGGCGGTGGCCGAGGGCGTCGCCACGGTCGAACGGATCCCGGCAGGCCACAAGGTCGCAATCAGGCCGATTGCCGTGGGCGAGCCGGTGCGCCGCTACGGCCAGATTATCGGCTTTGCGACCGCGCCGATTGCACCGGGCCAACACGTTCACACCCAGAACTGCGGCATGGGCGATTTCGCCAAGGACTATGCGTTCGGTGTCGACGTCAAGCCGGTGCCGAATTTCGATCTGCCAGCCACGTTCAACGGCATTCGCCGCGCCGACGGGCGGGTGGCGACGCGAAACTATATCGGCATTCTCACCTCGGTGAATTGCAGCGCCCATGTCGCCGGCATGGTTGCCGATATCTTCAAGAAGAACCCGTTCACCGGCGACAATCCGCTGGCGGATTTCCCGAATGTCGACGGCGTGGTCGCGCTGACCCACAAGACCGGCTGCGGCATGACGCAGGACGAACCGCTGGCGCTGCTGCGACGGACGCTCGGCGGCTATGCGCGGCATGCGAATTTTTCCGCCGTCGTCGTGCTGGGTCTGGGCTGCGAGGTCAACCAGATCGGCGGGCTGATGCAGGAGCAGAAGCTCGCCGGCCGGCTGCGCGCGATGGACATCCAGGAAGTAGGCGGCACCCGCAAGACGGTGGAGGCTGGCGTCGCGTTCGTGAAGGAGGCGCTGACCGACGCCAATAAAGTGAAGCGCGAGCCGGTGCCGGCTAGCGAATTGACGGTGGCGCTGCAATGCGGTGGCTCCGATGGTTACTCCGGCGTGTCAGCCAACCCGGCATTGGGCGCGGCGAGCGACCTTCTGGTGCGCCATGGCGGCACCATGATCCTCTCGGAGACGCCGGAAACCTATGGCGCTGAACATCTGCTGACGCGGCGCGCGGTCAGCCGCGAGGTCGGCGAAAAACTCGTCGGCTTGATGCGCTGGTGGGAAGAATACACCAAGCGGGAAGGCGCCGAGATGAACGCCAATCCGAGTCCCGGCAACAAGGCTGGCGGCCTCACGACCATCCTGGAAAAATCACTGGGCGCGATGGCCAAGGCCGGCAGCACCAATCTGGTCGATGTGCTCAACTACGCCGAGCCCATCACCAAGAAGGGTTTCGTGTTCATGGATACGCCCGGCTACGATCCCGTCGCGGCGACCGGGCAGGTGGCGGGCGGCGCCAATCTCGTTTGCTTCACCACCGGCCGCGGCAGCGTATTCGGCTGCAAGCCCGCCAACACGCCGATGTACAAGCGCATGGAAGACGACATGGACGTCAATTGCGGCACCATCCTCGACGGCGAGGAGAGCGTGCAGCAATGCGGCCAGCGCATATTCGAATTGATGCTGAAAACGGCATCGGGCCACCCGACCAAGAGCGAAAGTTTTGATTTCGGCGGTGCCGAGTTTGCGCCATGGGTGCTCGGCGCCACGATGTAATTCTCGCACCACGCTCGCGTCGCCCCTGCGAACGCAGGGGCCCATAACCACCGGGCGTGGTTTTGCGGAAGGTGCCAGCCACGCCCGTCATTGCGAGCGCAGCGAAGCAATCCATAGGGCCGCAAGCGGAGCGATGGATTGCTTCGTCGCTTCGCTCCTCGCAATGACGGGAAGGTACGGAACTTCGCCCGCGCGCTAGGCACCTGCTGCCCGTTGTTAGTGCTTGATCCCACCCGGAACCAGTGTTCTGCTCAAAAAAGCCGCTGGAGTTTCCGGTCCGTGTCGATCTACGTCGCACTGCATCACGTCACGCACTACAGATACGACCGACCGATCGATCTCGGCCCTCAGACCGTTCGCCTGCGCCCGGCGCCGCATACGCGGACACCAATCCTGAGCTACTCGCTCAAGGTCACGCCGACAAACCATTTCGTGAACTGGCAGCAGGATCCGCAAGGCAATTGGCTGGCGCGCTTCGTGTTTCCGGAGAAGGCGAGCGAGTTGAAGATCGAAGTCGACTTCACGGCGCAGATGACGGTCGTCAATCCCTTCGACTTCTTCGTCGAACCCTACGCCAGCTCTTCTCCGTTTCAATATAGCAGCGATCTCAAGACCGAGCTTGCGCCTTATCTCGTCACCACGGAGCAGGGGCCGTTGTTCGCCGCGTACGTGAAGGAGATTCCGCGCGAGGCCGACAGCACCGTCAATTTTCTGGTCGAGCTCAACGCGCAGCTTCAGAAGAAGATCAAATACGTCATACGCATGGAGCCGGGAATTCAGACGCCGGAAGAGACGCTAGCCTGCGGCTCCGGATCGTGCCGCGACTCGGCGTGGCTGTTGATCCAGATCTTCCGTCACCTCGGTCTCGCCGCACGTTTCGTCTCCGGCTACCTCATGCAATTGCGTCCCGACATCGATCCGGTCGAAGGCCCGCGCGAGGTCGAAAGCGATTTCACCGATCTGCACGCCTGGGCCGAAGTCTATCTTCCGGGCGCAGGCTGGATCGATCTGACGTCACCTCGGGCATGCTGACGGGCGAGGGACATATCCCCGTCGCCGCCACGCCGCACTACCGCTCGGCGGCGCCGATCAGTGGTAGCGCCGGTTTCGCCAACGTCGAATTCGGCTTCGAAATGAGCGTCAAGCGCATCCGCGAGGCGCCGCGGATCACGCGGCCGTTCTCGGATGAATCCTGGGCGCGTCTCGACAGCCTTGGCGAGCAGGTCGATGCCGATCTGAAACGCGATGACGTGCGGCTGACCATGGGCGGCGAGCCGACCTTCGTCTCCGTCGACGATCTGGAATCGGCCGAATGGAATATCGCCGCCGTCGGCCCGACCAAGCAGGCGCTGGCCGACGAACTGATCCGCAAACTGCACGCGCGTTTTGCGCCGGGCGGACTAATACATTACGGGCAGGGCAAATGGTATCCGGGCGAGAGCCTGCCGCGCTGGGCGTTTGGCCTCTATTGGCGCAAGGACGGCGTGCCGATCTGGAAGAATACCGACCTGATCGCGAAGATCGAGAACCCGGGCAAGGCCGAGATAAAAGACGCCAAGGCGTTTATGGAACGCACCGCGAGGCGGCTCGGTCTCGATACCGGCTATGTCATGCCGGCCTATGAAGATTCCGTACACTGGCTGCAGAAGGAAGCGGCCTTGCCGGCTAATGTCGATCCCAGCGACTCCAGGCTGGCCGATCCCGAAGAACGCGCACGCATGGCGCGGGTATTCGATGAGGGGTTGAACAAACCCAAGGGCTTCGTCCTGCCGATCCAGCACGCGGGCGCTGACGCCCAGAGTTGGATGAAAGGCTGGATGAGCGAGCGCTGGCAGCTCAAGCGACGCCATCTGTTTCTGATACCCGGCGATTCCCCGCTCGGGCTGCGGCTGCCGATGGCGTCGCTGCCGCATGTTCCTCCTGAAGAGTATCCGTACGTGGTCGAGCAGGACCCGATGGAGCCGCGTCTCGAACTCGCGGCCGAAGATAAAAATGCCGAAGCGGGAGGTGTGCCGATAAAGCTGGTGCCGAAATCCAAGCCCAAGCCGGTGCGCACGGCGACCTCAGTCGAAATCCGCGATGGTGTCCTGTGCGCGTTCATGCCGCCGGTGGAAAAACTCGAAGATTATCTCGAACTGATCGCGGCGGTGGAAGCGACCGCTGAGGAAATGCAGATCCAGGTCCATGTCGAAGGCTACGGGCCGCCCTACGATCCGCGCGTCGAGGTCATCAAAGTGACGCCCGATCCCGGCGTGATTGAAATCAACGTCCAGCCCGCGCAGAGCTGGCGCGAGGCGGTCGATATCACTTTCGGCCTGTATGATGACGCCGCAAAAGTCCGGCTCGGCGCCAACCGCTTTCTCGTCGACGGCCGCCACACCGGCACCGGCGGCGGCAACCATGTTGTGGTCGGTGGCTCTACGCCCCAGGATTCGCCGTTCCTGCGCCGCCCCGATCTGCTGAAGAGCCTGGTGCTGTACTGGCAGCGTCATCCCTCGCTGTCGTACTTGTTCTCTGGCATGTTTATCGGCCCGACCAGCCAGGCGCCGCGCATCGACGAGGCGCGGCATGACGGGCTTTATGAGCTGGAAATTGCGCTGGCCCATGTGCCGCCGCCTGATATCGAGGCCCCGCTATGGCTGGTCGATCGGCTGTTCCGGCATATCCTCGTCGATATCACCGGCAATACCCATCGCGCCGAAATCTGCATCGACAAGCTCTATTCGCCTGATGGCCCGACCGGCCGTTTGGGGCTGGTCGAATTCCGCGCGCTCGAAATGCCGCCCGATCCGCGCATGTCGCTGGCGCAGCAACTGTTGATCCGCGCGCTGATCGCAAGGCTCTGGCGCGAGCCCCAGCAGGGCAAGTTCGTGCGCTGGGGCACCACGCTGCACGATCGATTCATGCTGCCGCATTTCCTCTGGGAGGATTTTCTGGGCGTGCTCGAAGAGCTCAGGCAATCCGGCTATGAGTTTTCGCCGGAATGGTATTCGGCACAGCTCGAGTTTCGTTTTCCGGTGTTCGGCCGCGTCCACCATGGCGGCGTCGCGCTGGAATTGCGTCAGGCGCTGGAGCCCTGGCACGTGCTCGGAGAGGAAGGCTCGGCCGGCGGCACCGTGCGCTATGTCGATAGTTCGGTGGAACGTTTGCAGGTCAAGGCGACAGGTTTCGTCGAAGGCCGTCATGTCGTGACCTGTAACGGAAGGCGGATGCCGATGACCTCAACGGGCCGCTCCAGCGAGGCGGTCGCCGCGGTCCGCTTCAAGGCCTGGCAGCCGGCGTCGGGGCTGCATCCAACCATACCGGTCCACGCGCCGCTGACATTTGACTTGATTGATACCTGGAACGGCCGCTCGCTCGGCGGCTGCGTCTACCACGTAGCTCATCCCGGCGGCCGCAGCTACGATACCAAGCCGGTCAATTCCTACGAGGCGGAAGCACGGCGGCTGGCCCGATTTCAGGACCACGGCCATACCCCGGGCAGAATCGAGCCGCCGCCCGAGGAACGCACAATTGAATTCCCTTGACGCTCGACTTGAGGACGGCGCTCCGCCATAGCGTCTTCCAGCGGAAAACGCGTCAAAAAATAAGAGGCCGCGACCGCGATCTCTGATTTATTCAGAAGCACGCCTCAAGGGGAGTCGGGATGGCAGGCCAGGGCAACAGTCAGGAAAGCAAGGCCCGTCCGGGCCAGCGGCGGATGGCGCAATGGACGCGGGACTATACTCGGCTGCCCGGCATTCCCGATGAATACATCGGATCGGATGGCGCGCCCCGCGCGGCGTGGAGCCGGTTCTTCGATGCCTTCGCCGCGCTTTCGCCTGTTGATATCGAGCGGCGTTTCGCCTCCGCCGACCGGCATTTGCGCGAAGCGGGCGTTACCTACCGCGCGCCCGGCGAGACCGCCGACCGGCTGTGGCCGCTGAGCCATCTGCCGCTGATCATCGACGAGGCCGATTGGCAGCAATTGACCACCGGTATCGCGCAGCGTGCGCAATTGCTCGAAATGGTGCTGCGCGATCTCTATGGCGACGGCCGGCTGATCACCGATGGCGCAGTGCCCGCAGCCGCCATCGCCGGCAGCAACGAATATCTGCGCGCCGTTTGCGGCGTCAAACCGCCGGGAGGTCGCTACCTGCATCTCTATGCGGCCGATGTCGGCCGCGGCCCCGACGGGCGATGGTGGGTGCTGAACGACCGCACCCAGGCGCCGTCAGGTGCCGGCTATGCGTTGGAAAATCGCCTGGTGCTGTCGCGCGCCTTTTCCAATCTCTACAAGTCGATGAACGTCGAGCGCGTGGCGCCGTTCTTCGAGGCGTTCCGCGATCTGCTTCGCGCCAGCGCCGACCGCGACGAGCCGCGCATTGGATTGCTGACGCCGGGCGCCTTCAGCGAAACCTTTTTCGAGCATGCGACGCTGGCGCGCTATCTCGGCTTTCTCCTGGTTGAGGGCGACGACCTCGCCGTCAGCGGCGATCGCGTCCATATCCGTACCGTCGCCGGCCTGAAGCGGCTCGATGTGCTGCTGCGCCGGGTCGATTCCAATTTCCTCGATCCGCTCGAGCTCGACGCGTCATCCCATCTCGGCGTGCCCGGGTTGATCGACGTGCTGCGCAAGGACGGCGTGGTCATCGCCAACATGCCGGGCTCCGGTGTGCTGGAGGCGAAGGCGCTGCTGGGATTCCTGCCCAGCCTGTGCCGGCGTTTGCTCAGTGAGAATTTGATCATGCCGCACATCGCGACCTGGTGGTGCGGCCAGAAATCCGCGCGCGAGGAGGTGCTGTCGCGCCTGGAAGATTTCGCGATCGAGGGCGCCTATGGCAGGACCGTTCCGGGTTTTCCGGGCAACGGGCCGGTGCTTGCCGCCGAGTTGTCGCCCGCCGAGCGCGACAGGCTCAGGACCGCGATCGCCGATCGCGGCATCGATTATGTCGGCCAGGAGCTGGTGCGGCTGTCGACGACCCCGGTGTGGGAGCAGGGGCGGATCACGCCGCGCCCGTTCGTGCTGAGGGTGTTTGCCGCAGCAACTCCCCAAGGCTGGACCATCCTGCCCGGTGGCTTCTGCAGAATAGCCGAGCAGGCCGATGCCCGTGCCGTCTCGATGGGCGACGGCGCGCGGTCGGCAGATGTCTGGGTGGTGTCGACAAGGCGGTATCGGCTTCGACGCTGCTGCCGGCCGCCGAAGCCGTGCGCATCAGGCGCATCGCCGGCGTGGTGCCGAGCCGCGCTGCGGATAATCTGCTCTGGCTCGGCCGCTATTTCGAGCGCGCCGAGGCGACGCTGCGGCTGATCCGCGCGCTCGGCGCACCGATGCGCGACCCCGTCAAGGATCGTCGACCGCGCTGCCGTCGGTCGAGCGCATCCAGCGGCTACTGGTAACCTGGGGTGCGACCTCGCAGGCGACGCGGACGAACCCCGCGAGGGTCGTCGCCGAGGCGCTGCAGAGCCCGGACAAGTTCGGCTCGGCTTTGTCATTGGCAAAATCAGCGCAGCGTACCGCGAGCTCATTGCGCGAGCGGCTTTCGCCCGACGCCTGGCAGATCATCACCGAGATGGTGGAGCGTCTCGCCTTGCAGGTCGACGACGATGACAGCGTCGTCAGCGCCGCCGAGCTGACGTTGCGAGAACTGGCAAGTCTCGCCGGCCTGGCGCAGGAGAACATGAACCGCGCCGCCGGCTGGCGCTTTCTCGACATGGGCCGCCGCGTCGAGCGCGCCATCAACACCGCGCGGTTCGCGCGACAATTCGCCTATGACGAAGCCGGCGACGAAGACCTCGACGTCTTGCTGACGCTGGTGGATTGCCAGATCACCTATCGTTCGCGCTATCTGGTCGGCCCGGCGCTGGCGCTGGTGCGGGATCTCGCGGTGCTCGATCCCTATAATCCGCGCTCGGTCGCGTTTCAGGTCGCTGCTCTGAACGACCACATCGCCGCGCTCCCGAGCCTGAAGGAGCACGGCCTGATCGAGCGGCCGCAGCGGCTCGCGGTGGCGCTGCAGGCAACGCTGACGACGTCGGAAGCGGCCACGCTGGATGTCAAGGCGCTGTTCGCGCTGGAGCAGGATCTGCTCAATCTCGCCGACGCCATCGGCCTGCATTATTTCCCGCACGGGCCCAATGCGAGCCGGCCGGAGAAGCTGACGGGCCTCGCGTGATCTACGACATCCGTCACGTCACGGCCTATAGTTACGAGAGCCCGGTGAGTTTTGCGCGATGCTCGCTGCGGCTGGAGCCGCGCAGCGGCGACGGGCAGCAACTGGTCTCCCATACAGTGGAGATCCGGCCTCCACCGGCAGATCGCACGGTGCGGTGGGATTTTTTCGGAACGCACACCGAGAGCGTCCTGATCGAAACCGCGCATCGCAGTCTCCGGATCGATTCCAGATCGCGAGTTTCAGTGTCGCGCCGGGCGCTTGCGCGCACCGCGCCAAGCCGGTCATGGGAGATCGTTCGCGAAGAGGCCTTTCAGGCGACCAGCCTCGGTCCGGCTTCGCCGGTCGGATACGTCTTTGCGAGTTCGCTGGTGCCGGTGCTGGCGCCGGTCACCACCTATGCCGCGGCAAGCTTTGCCGCGGGCGGCGGCATCGTCCAGGGCACCGTCGATCTGATGCACCGGATCCGCAACGATTTCAGATACGACCCGAAGGCCACCGTGATCTCGACGCCGCTCCGGGATGTATTCGAGAAGCGTCACGGCGTTTGCCAGGATTTTGCCCATGTGATGATCGCGGGCTTGCGCGGGCTCGGACTGCCGGCGGCCTATGTCAGCGGCTATTTGCGCACCATCCCGCCGGCGGGCCAGCCGCGCCTGCAGGGCGCCGACGCAACCCACGCCTGGGTGTCGGTGTGGTGCGGCGCCGGGCTTGGCTGGATCGGCTTTGACCCGACCAACGACCTCATAGTCGAGAACGACCACATCATTCTGGCGATCGGACGCGACTTCGCCGACGTCTCGCCGGTCGATGGCATCATCGTCGGATCGCGCAAGCAGAAGCTCGCGGTCGCAGTCGACGTGTTGCTGGTGGAATGAGGCCGCGAAACTCGTCATGCCCGGCCTTGTGCCGGGCATCCACGTCTTGCTTCATTTAAGCAGGAAAGACGGGATGGCCGGGACAAGCCCGGCCATGACGAAAAAAAAGACTCGTTTTTCAAGCTTTTGGAGAGAGGCCGAGAACGTCGGCTGCTTTTCGATCAGGCGCTCAAGGTGGCGGGGATAATGCTCGCTTGATCAGGTACCGGTCTTCCGCTGTTGGTCGAACGTATCGGCCCGCAGGTTACGGAAGAACGCTTCGACTTCGCGGGACAGCGTCTCCGCGGTGGCCGTCAGTTCGCTGGATGCGGTGAGGACGGAGGCCGCTGCCGTATTTGTCGTGCCGATGGCCTCGCTGAGCGAGCCGATATTGACGACCAGGGTTCCGTTGCCCTGCGCAGCCAGTTGCGCATTCGCCGAGATCTCGCGGGTCGCCGCATCCTGCTGTCCGATGGCGCCTGCGATGATCGATGTCACCTCGTTGATCTCACGTACGGCGTTGCCGATCTCGCGAACCGCATCGACGGAATTTTTCGTCGAGGTCTGGATCAGGCCGACGTTCTGGCCGATCTCGGCGGTTGCCTTGGCGGTTTGCTCGGCGAGCGCCTTGACCTCATGCGCTACGACGGCGAAACCACGTCCGGCGTCGCCGGCGCGCGCGGCTTCGATCGTTGCATTCAGCGCCAGGAGATTGGTTTGCTCGGCGATCGTCTGGATCAGGGTGAGCACGCCGTCGATACGTTGGGTCGCGGCCGCGAGTCCTCGATTTCGGCGACCGATTTCTCGGTGCGCTGGCCTGCCTGCTCGACGGCGCCGGCCGACTGGCGAACCTGGCGGCCGATTTCCTCGACCGAAGCGGAGAGCTCTTCGGCAGCGCTGGCGACGGCGGAAACGTTGCTGGAAGCCTGCTCGGTCGCGCTGGATGCCGCCACCGCGCGGCCGCTCGCATCGGATGAGGCGCTCGCGATGGTCTGGGCGGTGTCGCGCATCGAGGTCGCATTGTCGGTGACCGCGCGCAGCACGCCGCCGATCGCTTCACGGAAGGCGTCGACCGAAGCTTCGATGTGGCGGCTGCGCTCGCCGCGCGCCCTGGAATCCTCCAGCACCTGCGAATTGAGGTTGCGGTTGCGGTCCATCGCCTCCTGAAAGATCTTGATCGCGCGGGCCAGCGCACCGATCTCGTCGGCGCGGCCGGTGTGCGGAACTTCCACCCCTTCGGCGCCGTCGGCGACCTGCTTGATGGTCGCGGTGATAACCGACAGCGGCCGCGCGACCGATCGGGCAATGATCAGCACGCCGATCACGACCACCACCAGCGCCATGATGCCAAGGCAGGTCAGGACAAAGGCCATCGTATGGTTGGTGTCGGTCTGTTGCGCGAGCTTCCTGCTGCGTTCGGCGTAGACCCTGGACAGCGCCTCGAGGTCCTTGTTCAGCGCTGTGCGGACTTGACGGTTGGCGTCATTGTCGCCCCACTCACGCCCCGCGGCAGCGTTGATCTCGACCCCGCGGCGAACCAGCTCCTTGCGGAAATCGACGAATTGTTCGATGCGCTTCTTGAAGGTGGCGAACTGCTCGGCGTCGTCGGCCTGCACCAGCGCCTGCCAGTTCTTCACGACCTCGAGAATGCGTTCGTTGAACTTGAGCAACCCGTCGCCGTATTTCTTCACGACGGCGGGATCCGTCGACATGTAGACGCCGCGCGATTCCATCACAACCGCATAGACCAGCGAATTGACGCGCTCGACGTTGAGGGCGGCGCGGCTCGCGGTCGCGACCGCTTCCGTGAGTTCGGCGTTCTGGCGGGTATTGTAGTCGGACAGGGCGGTGATGACAGCGACCAGCACCGCGAACAGCGCGAAGATGGAGTACAGCTTGGCTGCGAGCGAAAACCGGGATGACATGGTGCTACCAAAAAATGAGCTAGGGGATTTTGCAATTTCAGCCATGTCGGCACTCCTGAGCGGGTCGGCGGGCACCGTTGGCCATGCTCAAATTGTGCTGAAGTTTGATGGATAATTTCTTAATCCGCGAAATTCTAATACCTGCAACCAATAGAAATTGTATAATTATTTCAAGTATCTGTGTGGTTTACCGAGGAGTTGTCGTCGGGAAGATTTGGCATTTCTGCGCCACCTGAACGAGCTCTGGGCGCATCAGCGCAATTGGAGGTCGCTACGATTTCTACCCACAGGCCCCGGCACGATTGGCGCGGGATGATAATGTCGCCATGCCCATGGATGCGCAGATGGGCCTGGGAGCGGTCATGGTCTATCGCCAAATTATCAATACCACCTCCTACACGTTCGATGATTTGCGCGACCTGCTCGCCAAGGCGACCCCGCCGCGCTCCGGCGACCGTCTGGCCGGCGTCGCGGCCGACAGCGCCGAGCAGATGATCGCGGCGCGCATGGCCCTCGCCGACGTCCCGCTCAAGCAGTTCCTCAATGAGGCCGTTGTCCCTTACGAGGACGACGAGGTCACCCGGCTGATCGTCGACAGCCACGACGCGCCGAGCTTTGCCGTCGTTTCGTCGCTGACGGTCGGCGGCTTCCGCGACTGGCTGCTATCGGACGCCGCGACCGGGGAGACACTGGCGAAGCTCTCCCGCGGGATCACGCCGGAAATGGCGGCGGGGGTCTCCAAGCTGATGCGCAACCAGGACCTGATCCTGGTTGCCAAAAAATGCGCCGTGACCTCGGCCTTCCGCAACACCATCGGCCTGAAAGGGCGGATGAGCGTGCGGCTGCAACCCAATCATCCTTTCGACGACGCCAGGGGCATTACCGCCTCGATCCTCGACGGCATTCTGCTGGGATCGGGCGATGCCTGCATCGGCATCAATCCGGCCAGCGACGACCCGGCCGTGATTGGCGAATTGCTGCGGCTGCTCGACGGTATCATCTCGCGGCTGCAGATACCGACACAGGGCTGCGTGCTCACGCACGTCACCACCACGCTCGGACTGATCGGGCTAGGCGCGCCGGTCGATCTGGTATTCCAGTCGGTCGCGGGCACGGAGGCGGCCAACCGAAGCTTTGGCGTCGATCTGGCGCTGCTGCGCGAGGCGCGAGAGGCGGGGCTGTCGCCTCCGCCGCGGCACGGTCGGCGACAATGTGATGTATTTCGAGACCGGGCAGGGCTCGGCGCTGTCGGCCAATGCCCATCACAATGTCGACCAGCAGACCTGTGAGGCGCGGGCCTATGCGGTGGCGCGCGCGTTCGATCCGCTGCTGGTCAACAGCGTCGTCGGATTCATCGGCCCGGAATATTTGTATGACGGCAAGGAAATCATCCGCGCCGGCCTTGAGGATCATTTCTGCGGCAAGCTGCTCGGCCTGCCGCTTGGCGTCGACGTCTGCTACACCAACCATGCCGAGGCTGACCAGGACGACATGGACAATCTGTTGACGCTGCTGGCGGCCGCCGGCGTCACCTTCATCATGGGGGTACCGGGCGCCGACGACATCATGCTGAACTATCAGTCGACATCGTTTCATGACGCGCTCTATGTCCGCGACCTCTTCGGCTTGAAGCGGGCGCCGGAGTTCGACGAATGGCTGCTTCGCACCGGCCTCGCCGATGCCGATTTCCGGCTCGCCGGAAGCGCGGGTCTGCTGCCCGATTTTGCCTCACGGCTGATCGCATGAGTGCCGGCGGAAACCGCTGCCGGTACGATTTTTTGCAACCATTGAACCCCGGGCGGGTTGAATGTCACGGCCACAATGTTGAAGAATTTCTGGCCCAGCTATCAATGTCGTGCTTAAATTTGCGGAAGTGTCGGCTGAGGAAGTTTGATGAGAACTGAAGGCATCGAGACGGTACGGCGCATCCTGTGCGTCTTCCCGCGCTATACGTCTTCTTTCGGTACGTTCGAATACGCCTATCCCCTGACTGCCGGCGTACAGGCCTTCATGCCACCGCAGGGTCTCTTGCTGATCGCGGCCTACCTCCCGGCGAATTGGCCGGTCCGTTTCATCGACGAGAACATCCGCCCCGCGACCAAGGAAGATTTCGAATGGGCGGAAGCGGTGTTCGTCAGCGGCATGCACATCCAGCGTCAGCAGATGAACGACATCTGCCGGCGTGCGCACGCGTTTGATCTTGCGGTCGCGATCGGCGGGCCGTCGGTGAGCGCGTGCCCGGATTACTATCCCTCGTTCGACTATCTCCATGTCGGCGAACTCGGCGACGCCACGGATGATCTGATCGCACGGCTGGCGCGCGATCCATCGCGTCCCGAGCAGCAGGTGGTGCTGAAGACCAACGATCGCCTGGCTATGACCGAGTTTCCGATACCGGCCTACGAGTTGGCGGAGGTGAAGAAATATCTCCTGGGCAGCATCCAGTATTCGAGCGGTTGCCCCTATCAGTGCGAGTTCTGCGACATCCCCGGCCTCTATGGCCGCAATCCGCGGCTGAAGACGCCGCAGCAGATCGTCGCCGAACTGGACAAGCTGCGCCAATGCGGCATGACCGACACCATCTATTTCGTCGATGACAATTTCATCGGCAACCGCAAGGCGGCGCTAGATCTCCTGCCGCACCTCGTCGAGTGGCAGAAGCGAACCGGCTACGTCACGCGGCTCGCCTGCGAGGCGACGCTCAACATCGCCAAGCGGCCTGAAATTCTGGCGCTGATGCGCGAGGCGATGTTCGTCACCGTGTTCTGCGGCATCGAGACGCCCGATCCCGACGCGCTGAAGGCGATGCACAAGGACCACAACATGATGGTCCCGATCATGGAAGGCATTCGCACCATCAACTCCTACGGGATGGAAGTCGTCTCCGGCATCATCATGGGGCTCGACACCGACAAGCCGGAAACCGGTGATGCGCTGCTCAAATTCGTCGAGGAGTCGCGAATCCCGCTGCTGACGATCAATCTGTTGCAGGCGCTGCCGAAGACGCCGCTGTGGGACCGGCTGGAGCGTGAGGGCCGGCTGGTCAATGACGACGACAGCCGCGACTCCAACGTCGATTTCCTTTGCCCTATGATCAGGTGGTCGAGTCCTGGCGCAGATGCATGGAAGTCGCCTACCAACCGGATAAGCTGTACGCGCGCTACCAGTATCAATGCGATTACACCTATGCGCAGCGGATCAAGGTGCCGGTGGCGCCCGAGCAGAAGAGCTGGGCCAACATCAAACGCGCCCTGATCATGCTCCGGAACATTTTCTGGAAAGTCGGCGTGCTCGGCGACTACAGGAAGGTGTTCTGGAAATTCGCGCTGGGGCGGCTCCGTCGCGGCGATATCGAGGGCCTGATTGGTTCGGCGACGATTGCGCATCATCTGATCGAATTTGCGCGCGCAGCCACCAGTGGCCGGCAGAACGCCTCGAACTATTCGGTTCGGCTGCGCGAGGCCTCGGTCCCTGCCGAGTAACAAGCCATGAAAACGCCGGCGACACCGTCCCGCTCGCTTGAGGATTTGCGGGAACTGACGCCGGCGCGTGTCGGGCTCGGCCGCTCCGGCGCGAGCATGCCGACCGATGCGCTGCTCGCCTTTACCCTCGACCACGCCGCGCGCGCGACGCGGTGCACACCGCCTTCGACCCGCCGCGGCTGGTGGCAGAACTGGCCGGCCTCGGCCTGCAGGCCAGCCAGGTTTCCAGCCAGGCGCGCAACCGGCGCGATTACCTGCGCCGTCCCGATCTCGGACGCATGATCGATCCGGCTTCCCGGCGCGTGCTGGACGTGCAGAGCGGCGGCGCTGGCGAGATTGTCATCGTGATCGGCGATGGCCTGTCGCCGGCCGCGGTCAATGTCCACGCGGTTGAACTGGTTCGCCATCTGGGCCCACGGCTGTTGGAGGCGGGCGTCCGGATCGGCAACATCGTGATCGCATCGGGCGCGCGCGTGGCGCTGGGCGACGAGATCGGCGCCGCACTCGGCGCGCGGATGGTGGTGATGCTGATCGGCGAGCGGCCCGGCCTGTCGGCGCCTGACAGCCTCGGCGCCTACCTGACCTTCGCGCCGCGCATCGGTCTGACCGATGCCGAGCGCAATTGCGTGTCCAACATCCACGGCGCGGGCCTGGGCTACGAGGAAGCCGCCTTCAAGATCGCGTGGCTGGTTCGTGAAGGCTTGAAGCGGCAAGTCACGGGCGTTGCCCTCAAAGATGAAAGCGGCGCCGGATCGCCGCCCCGGATTCCCGCAAACAAGGGAACATGATCCCTGTTTGGCGAGTGTGACAAATCAGAGACTTAACGCGCATTTTCGTGATCTGGGCGCCGATTTACCCCGCCCCGCGCGCTTGCCGGATGCGGTTCGGGCCTGTAAAACGGCGGCGGTTAATTTACCGCGTGATTTCAAGGGCTAGCGCCAATCGGACAGGGCTGGAAAAGCCGCGTCGCGTACCCGAACCAAGCTGCACAAAACACAAGCTGCACACATCAGGCCGACGTGAGAACTGGACAGGGTATGCTCGACAAGAACTCCGAAAGCCGCGTCCACGTCGCTGCCATCGAGGAGCCACCGCCGGGGAAGAGCATCGCCTTCGGGCTCGAACGTATGGGGCTGATCGCGGTCAAGGCCCCGATCCTGTCCATGATCATCCTTGCCGTCTTCATCGTGGCTGCGATCTTCGGGATCAACCGGATCAAGATCGACGACTCGCTGAGCCAGCTCTTCCGTTCCGATTCCAAGGACTACAAGCAATACGAGGCCGTGACCAAGCGGTTCCCGGCGACCGAATTCGACGTGCTGGTCGTGGTCGAGGGCAAGACGCTGCTGGCGCGCGAAAACCTCGAAAAGATCCGCGACATGGTCACGGACCTGCAATTGATCGAGGGCGTGCGCGGCCTCGTCTCGCTGTTTTCGGCACGCCAGGCGCCGGAACCCGGCAAGCTGCCGGCGGCGCTGTTCCCGCCGGAACTGCCGGAGGGCACGGCCTACGACAAGTTCGTCGAGACTGTCAAAACCAACGAGATCATTCGCGGCAAGCTGTTGTCCGAGGACGGCACGCTGGCACTGGTCGTGCTGTCGCTGGAGCCGAGTGTGGTTTCCAGCAACGACCTCGGCAAAAAGTGGTCGGCGAGATCCGGAAGGTCATGGCCGACGATCTCAAGGGCAGCGGGCTCAACGCGCAACTGTCCGGCGTTCCCGTCATGCAGCTTGAGATCCGCAATGCGGTCAAGCGCGACGGGTTGACCTACAACATCCTCGGCATTCTGGCCGGCTGTATCATCGCGATCATCTTCTTCCGCAAGATATCGTTCATGGTGGTCGCAGCCTTTCCGCCGATCATCGCGATCCTGCTCGCGCTCGGCGGCCTCGGCTGGGCCAATTTCAATCTCAACATGTTCTTGAACGTGATGACGCCGCTCATCATGGTGATCAGCTTCTCGGACTCGATGCAGCTGACGTTCGCGGCGCGCGATCGCCTGATCGCAGGCCAGGACAAACTGACCGCGTTCACCAACGCCGTGAAGGTGGTGGGACCGGCCTGCGTGCTGACCCACGGCACCGCCGGCATATCGTTCATCGCCCTGCAATTCTCCGATTCCGAACTGATCCGCAAATTCGGCGAGGCAGGACTTGCCGCCACCATCATCGCGCTGGTTGCGGTGCTCTCGCTGGTGCCGGTGTTCGGCGTGCTGTTCGTCCGCAACGAGAAGATCTTTGCCGTGAAAATTCCAGAGCGCCGATGCCGGCGTGCAGGCGCTGCGCAATTTCTGCTACTGGATCGCGGTACGCATGGTCGGACGCCCCGGGCTGTTCAGCCTGCTCGCGTTGCTGCTCGTTGCCGGCCTCGGCTACATCTACGCCACGCTGGAGCCGCGCTACCGGCTGGCCGACCAGGTGCCGGACAAGCGGCAGGCGGTCGAGGCGTCGAGCCGTCTCGACGCCAAGCTCACCGGCGCCAATCCGATCGACGTGCTGATCGAATTCCCCAAGGGCGCCTCGCTCTATGCGCCTGATACGTTGAAGGCGATCGCCGACGTTCACGCGATGGTCGAGAAATCGGCGGGCGTCGGCAACGTCTGGTCGCTCGAAACGCTGCGCCGCTGGCTCGCCGAGAAAGCCGGCAGCAGCGATGTCGCGACGCTGAAGGAATACGTCAGCGTGATCCCCGAGCATCTGGTCCGCCGCTTCATCTCGGCCGATCAGGATGCGGTGGTGGTGTCGGGCCGCGTTCCCGATCTCGATTCGAGCGAGATCCTTCCCGTCGTCGACAAGCTCGACAAGGCGCTCGACAAGGTGCGGGCCGAGCATCCCGGATTCGAAATCGCGGTCACCGGCCTGTCGGCGATTGCCGCGCGCAACAGCGCCAACATGATCGACAAGCTCAACCATGGCCTGACGATTGAATTCCTCATAGTTGCGATCTTCATCGGGCTGGCGTTCCGCTCGGTCGTGGTGATGTTCTCGTGCATCCTGCCCGGCATTTTCCCGGTGGTGGCGTCGGGTACGGTGCTATGGATAATGGGCGAGGGGCTGCAGTTCGCCAGCGTGGTCGCGCTGACGGTGTCGTTCGGCTTGGGCTTGAGCGCGACGATCCATTTCCTCAACCGGCTTCGGCTGGAGAGCAAGCCGGGCGTCAGTCCGGAACTCGCAGTCGAGCGCGCGACCGTGCTGGTCGGTCCGGCGCTGATCCTGACCACGGTGGTGCTTGCCTGCGGCCTCGTCGTGACTGTCTGCTCCGACCTGCCGTCACTGCGCCTGTTCGGTTGGCTCAGCGCGTTCTCGATGGTCGCAGCACTGGTCGCAGACCTCTTCATCCTGCGGCCGACATCGATGTTCCTGATCAACCTGTCGGACAAGATTCGCGGGACCGGCGCCCACGCCAAGTCTGCAAAATAGAGGCTGCGGAATGATGTCCGCAGAACCGGCAGTTCGTCCAAAGGTCGCCGACGCTGCCGCCTACCGCGCGCTCGAGCACATCTATCATTCCTATCTGACAGGACTGATCCTGATGCTCGCCTCCCGTGCCGGCGCCGCGCGCGGCCGAGGTGGTGTTCCGCACCTTCCGGCGGCAGCAACTGGCGCGCTTTCTGCCCGGATTGAAGAAGCTCGGTCTCGACAAGCTCCCGCACGCGGTGGCGTGCGCCCAGTATCACTATCTCTCGAACCAGATCGGCGGCGTGAAGGTCGAGTATGTGTTCGAGAGCGACAAGAAGGCCTGGGTGCGCTATCCGCCGCCGCGCTGGATCTGGTCCGGCACTGCCATTTGCGGCATTCCGTCGGAAGTATCGCGGGCGATGCTGCGGGGATGGCACGCCAATAACGGCGTTGTGCTCGGAAATCCGCGGCTCGGCTTCGTCTGCACCGGGCAGACCGTCGACGGACAGCCCGGGCTCGAGGGTTACTACAAGGAGTGGGATCACGATCTCGCGCCCGAGGAGCGATTGCAGTTTTCGCCCGGCGAACGCTGTCCGCCGTTCCGGGCCGATCTCGCGCCACGACTCCCGGAGAACACATGGCCGGAGGAACGGCTGCAAAAAGTTCTTCGCAACTACGCGATGGAGTACATCACCTCGATCGTGCCGGAGACAATCAACGTGCTCGGTCCGGAAGAAGGGGGCCATCTCGCAGGCGCTGCGGCCCGGCTTGTTGGAATGCACAGTTTCGACGAGGTGGCCGCGCTGTTGGGCGGAGTGGAAGCGGGCGCTGCCGGTTTCGCCAAGGCCTTCGCGCGGCTGTCACGCGGACAGGACGACGACGCGGAATTGCAGCTTGAAGGGCTGCGCGCAAGCGTACGCCAGACCTCGTGGCGGCTGATGGCGGAACGCGAGGCGCTGTCGCCTGCGGTGTTCGATGCCTGGAACGAGTTGTGGATCGGAGCTGCGCTGGCGCACGATCGCTTCATGCGCGTCGAAGTGACGGAACGTCGCGATCGGGGCGACGCTCATTGGCGCTGGCAATTCAGCTAGCGGTTCGAAGCGGCCGCTGCGACGCCATGCGCGACCTGTCCTGAAATGCAAAATGGCAGCGCCGAGACGCTGCCATTTACGCTGCCTGGAAGGGCAGGGATCAGGTCTTGCTCATCGTGATCTTGACGCCGCGGATTTCGCCCTTGGAGTCGATCTGCACCGACTGCTTGTTGCCGGTGGTGCGCAAATTCAGGTTCGCTGCAAATCCGGAAGCCTCGACGAACACCTCGATCTGGCCGCCGCCTGCAGTGCCCTGCAGATTGCCGAAGATATTGCGGCTCTTCTCGCTCCAGTTGCCGGAGATGCGGTCACCCTGGCTGGTGACGTCGCTGGACAGATCGAACTTGTAGCTGTCGCTGGCGCAGTGCAGATTTTGCTTCAGGCCGAGCCCGCTGGCGTTGACCTTGTAGTCGGCCTTGCAGCGGATGTTCTCGGTGGTGCCGTTGGAAAGCGCGACCGTGCCCGAGCCGGCCCAGTTTCCGTCAAAACCGGCAAACGGGCCTCCCGCCTGGGCGTGACTTGCGGTGACCGACAACATGAGCGCGGCGCCGACGCCAGCAGCTGCGAGAGCCTGACCGAACAAGCTGGAACCAAACAGTTTCATCGTGATTTTCCCATCAAATAGACGCTCTCTTGCAAGATACGTCTCGCCGCATCGAAGATTTAGTGTCCCCGCAGTAACTTAGGTTCAAAAGGCAGTATGCCGCATCCGGCACTTGCCGGCAAAACGGCAGTTTCGGTAGAGGGGTCGAAAAGCGTTCCTGCCAGCGCCGCCGGGCAGCATCTAGCTTTGCAAAGCCGGGTCTGCAACAGCCAATTGCGAAGAAAGCTGAACTGAAAATAGCGTTTTTATCTCAGGGTGTTGCTTGGGATCCTCAGATCGTCGCAAATTTGGCCGCATTTGCGAGTGCTTGTCCGGTACTCTATTCGTTGCTGCGTTACGCGGCGCCTGCCATCCAAACAAATCCATCCCGGCGATGCCGAAGCGCAAATCGGGAACAGGATTTCTTGCTGCTCAAATGAAGGAATACGATGCGTAAATTTCTCCTCGCACTCATCTTTTTGTCGATCGCGGTTTCGTCGCAAGCCATCGCCCAGCAGCGCGGCACGCCGGAGGAACAGAAGGCCTGTACCCGCGACGTGCAGAAGTTCTGCCGTCCGGTGATCGACCAGGGCGATTTCACCGTCCTGGCCTGTCTCAAGGAACATCGTTCCAAGATCAGCGCCGCCTGCGACCAGGTTCTCAAGAGCAACGGGCAATAGGCCGCGGCTTTCGCCCGTTAACCCCGCGGAAACCCCCGTTTCTGGTTTGCTGGCGGGCGCGACTGAAGGGGCTGACAAGCCCCATATAGCATTGGTTTTGGCGGCGTATTCCCCTATATGGGGCACGCGATCTCCTAGCGTGCGCTGTGCATCGGCGCATGCCGCCAATCCAGACGAAACGTAGCCATTTCCTGATGACCAGCGCGAGCGATCTTCGATCCGGAAAGACCCACCGCGACGAGAATTTTCCGGTCGCGTCGTGGATCATTCATCCGCGTCACCGGGCGCTGATCCTGAGCTTCTACAACTTCGTCAGGACGGCCGACGACATCGCCGACCACGCGACGCTCAGCGCGGACGAAAAGCTTGGATATCTCGACCTGCTCGAAGCAGAGTTGCTGGGCAAGGGCGACACGCAAAAGGAAGCGGTCAGTCTGCGGCATGCATTGGCCGAGCGCGCGATGGCGCCGCGCCATGCGCTCGACGTGCTGGTCGCGTTCCGGATGGATGTCACCAAGCTGCGTTACGAGAATTGGGACGACGTCATTCATTATTGCCGCTATTCGGCCATGCCGGTCGGGCGTTTCATGCTCGACGTCCACGGCGAGAGCACCTCGACCTGGGCCGCTTCGGATGCGCTGTGCGCGGGCTTGCAGATCAACAACCATCTGCAGGACTGCGCCAAGGACTACAAAAATCTCAACCGCGTCTACCTGCCGCGCGATGCGCTGGCGGCAAGCGGCGCATCGGTCGAGATGTTGGGTGAGGCGAAGTCGCCGCCGCCGCTCTTGCAATGCCTGCAGGCGCTCGCGGTGCGGACCGAAACCCTGCTCAATCAAAGCAAGTCGCTCAGCGCCGAAGTGAAGGATTTCCGGCTCGGGCTCGAGGTTTCCGTGATCCAGGCCTTCGCCGACAAGATCGTCGGCATGCTCAAAGTGCGCGATCCCCTGAGCGAGCGGGTGCATCTTAGCCCACTCGAATTGCTGGGGCAGAGCGCCGGCGGCATCGCCGGCGAGTTACTGCGCCGTGCCGTCGGGCGTCGCCCTGTTTCCAAACCGGCGGCCGGCGCATGACGCTGCAGACGGCGGCGGCCAACGCAGACTACGCCACTACCGCGTCCGGCAGCTCGTTCTATGCGGCGATGCGCATGCTGCCGCGCCGGCAGCGCGAGGCGATGTTCCAGATCTACAGTTTCTGCCGGCAGGTGGACGACATCGCTGATCTGCATGAACCGCGCCCGGAGCGGCTGGCCGCGCTCCAGCAATGGCGCGACGATATCGACGCGCTGTATCAGGGCCATCCGCCGCCGCGCTTGCAGGATTACGCTGCATCGGTGCGAACCTTCGGCCTCAAGCGCGAGGATTTCCTGGCTATTGTCGATGGCATGGAGATGGATGTGCCCCGGGACATCCGGGCGCCCGATCTCGCCACGCTCGATCTTTATTGCGATCGCGTCGCCAGCGCCGTCGGTCGATTGTCGGTCCGCGTGTTCGGACTTCCCGAGGATGACGGAATTCTGCTCGCCCACCATCTCGGCCGCGCGCTGCAACTGACCAACATCCTGCGCGATATCGATGAAGACGCGGGCCTCGGCCGTCTGTATCTGCCGCGCGAAGGCCTGCTGCTTGCCGGCATCACCACCGACGATCCCAATCGGGCGATAACCGACCGCGCGCTGCCGAAAGTGTGCATGCCGCTCGCCGAGCGGGCCAAGAAACATTTCGAGAAAGCCGACGAGATCATGAAACGCAATTCGCGGCGTGCGGTGCGCGCGCCGCGGATCATGTCGAAATATTACCGCGCGATATTGGATTTGTTGGTTGCCCGGGGCTTTGCCGCTCCGCGCGAACCGGTTCGCGTCCACAAGATGGCGAAGATCGCCATCCTTCTCCGTTACGCGATCATCTGATGCAAAAAAACGTTCATATCATCGGCGCCGGCATTTCGGGCCTCTCGGCAGCCGTGCGGCTCGCCAACGCCAATTACAGGGTGCATGTCCACGAGGCCACGCAGCAGGCCGGCGGCCGTTGCCGGTCCTATTTCGACGCGGCCACCAATCTCACCATCGACAACGGCAACCATCTGCTGTTGTCCGGCAACCGCCATGCGCTGGCCTACGCGAAATTGATCGGTACTGAGTCTGGCCTGGTCGGGCCGAAGCGCGCGCAGTTTCCCTTCGTCGACGTCGCCACCGGCCAGCGCTGGCAGCTCGATCTCGGCGACGGCAAATTGCCGCTGTGGGTGTTCGACGAGGCGCGGCGCGTCCCCGATACAAGCCTGCGCGATTATCTCGCATTGATGCCGTTGATCTGGGCAGGGACGGACAAGCTGGTCGGCAAGGCGATCCGCTGCGACGGCACGCTGTATCAGCGTCTTGTGCAGCCCCTTCTGCTGGCGGCGCTCAACGTCGATCCGCCCGAGGGTTCGGCGGGTCTCGCCGGCGCGATCGTGCGAGAAACGCTGCTGGCGGGCGGGCAGGCCTGCCGGCCGCTGATCGCGCGCGATGGCCTGAGCGCGGTTCTGGTCGAACCCGCGATCAAGCTTTTGCAGGGCAAGGGCGCCTCGATCCAGTTCGGCCATGAACTGCGCGAGTTTGCGATGACCGGCGGCAAGGTCGGCGAACTGAAATTCGGCGGCGACACGATCGCGGTCGGCCCAGACGACGCCGTAGTGCTCGCGGTGCCGCCGCGCGCGGCAGCCTCGCTGCTGCCGGGCTTGAAGACGCCATCGAAATTCCGCGCCATCGTCAACGCGCATTTCCGCTTCGATCCGCCGAAGGATGCGCCGCCTATACTCGGCGTCGTCGGCGGGCTGGTGGAATGGCTGTTCGCATTTCCGCAGCGGCTGTCGGTCACCATCAGCAATGGCGACCGCCTCGTCGATATGCCGCGCGAGGAACTCGCGCTGGCGATCTGGCGGGACGTCTGCAAGGCCTCGGGCTTGCCCGGCGATTTGCCGTTGCCGCCCTGGCAGATCGTGCGCGAGCGCCGCGCCACCTTTGAGGCCACACCGGAGCAGAACGCGCTGCGGCCCGGCCCGGTGACTACATGCAAAAATCTGTTTCTCGCCGGCGACTGGACTGATACGGGATTGCCGGCAACCATCGAAGGATCGATACGGTCGGGAGATCGCGCCGCCGATCTGATCCTGGCGAGGCCACAGGCGGCCTGACAGGACTTGTTGCGTGACCGGCTTCACAGAGCCCGCGCGCGAATAGAGGGGATGTCTAGCGATATGCTTTCCGTTGAAAAAACAATTGCAGTCGATCCCGTTGCGACAGTCGATCCCGTCGCGCTGGAGAAGAGCATTTCTTCGGCGACCGAAGCGCTGCTCGGCTACCGGCAATCCGACGGACACTGGGTGTTCGAGCTGGAAGCCGACAGCACGATACCGTCGGAATATATCCTGCTGCGCCATTATCTCGGCGAGCCCGTCGACAGCGTGCTCGAAGCCAAGATCGCGAACTATCTGCGCCGCACGCAAGGCGACCATGGCGGCTGGCCGCTGGTGCATGACGGCCCGTTCGACATGAGTGCCAGCGTCAAATCCTATTTTGCGCTGAAGATGATCGGCGATTCCGTGGATGCGCCGCATATGGTGCGCGCGCGCGAGGCGATCCGCAGCCGCGGCGGCGCCAGCCGCGTCAACGTTTTCACCCGGTTCTTGCTGGCTTTCTATGGCGCGCTGACCTGGCGCGCGGTGCCGGTGCTGCCGGTCGAGATCATGCTGCTGCCGATGTGGTCGCCGTTCCATCTCAACAAGATTTCCTATTGGGCGCGCACCACTATCGTGCCGCTGATGGTGATGGCGGCGTTGAAGCCGCTGGCGAAGAACCCCAAGGGCGTCGGCATCGACGAGTTGTTTCTGCAGGATCCCAAATCGGTCGGAATGACGCCGAAGGCGCCGCACCAAAGCTGGGGCTGGTTCACGCTCTTCAGCGCGCTGGACAAGATCCTGCGGGTGGTCGAACCATTGTTTTCGAAGAAGCTGCGTCAGCGCGCGATCGACGCCGCGATCGCTTTCACGGAAGAGCGGCTGAACGGCGAAGACGGCATGGGCGCGATCTATCCGCCGATGGCCAACATCGTCATGATGTACGAAGCGCTCGGCAAGGGGCCGGATTATCCGCCGCGCGCGGTCACCCGCAAGGGCATCGACAAGCTGCTGGTGATCGGCGAGCACGAGGCCTATTGCCAGCCTTGCGTCTCGCCGGTGTGGGACACGGCGCTGACCTGCCACGCGCTGGCGGAGGCCGGTGGCGAAGAGACGCTTGAGAAGATGAAGCAGGGCCTCGACTGGATTAAGCCGAGGCAGGTGCTCGACCTCAAGGGCGACTGGGCGACGAAGGCTCCCGATGTCCGCCCGGGCGGTTGGGCGTTCCAGTACAACAATGCCTACTATCCCGATCTCGACGACACCGCCGTGGTCGTGATGGCGATGGACCGCGCGCGCCGGGCCTCCGGCAGCAAGGAATACGATACGGCGATTGCGCGCGGCCGCGAATGGATCGAGGGCCTGCAAAGCCGCGACGGCGGCTGGGCCGCCTTCGACGTCAACAACCTCGAATATTACCTCAACAACATCCCGTTCTCCGACCACGGCGCGCTGCTCGATCCGCCGACCGAGGACGTCACCGCGCGCTGCATCTCGATGCTGGCGCAACTCGGCGAGACCGCGAAGACCAGCAAGGCGGTGTCGGATGGGATCGCCTTTCTGCGCCGAACCCAGCTGCCCGAGGGGTCGTGGTACGGCCGCTGGGGCCTGAACTACGTCTACGGGACCTGGTCGGTGCTCTGTGCCCTAAATGCCGCAGGGGTGAGCCACCAGGACCCGATGATTCGCAAGGCGGTGGATTGGCTGGTTTCAATCCAGAACGAGGACGGTGGCTGGGGCGAGGATGCGGTCAGCTACCGACTCGATTACAAGGGGATTTGAGGGCGCGCCGTCGACTTCCTCGCAAACGGCATGGGCCTTGCTTGGACTGATGGCGGCCGGAGAGGTCGAAAACCCGGCCATCGTGCAGGGTGTGGAGTACCTAAAAGCCACACAGACCGAGAAAGGACTCTGGGACGAGGCGCGCTACACGGCAACGGGCTTTCCGCGGGTGTTTTACTTGCGGTATCATGGCTACTCGAAGTTCTTTCCGCTCTGGGCGCTGGCGCGGTATCGAAATTTGAGAAGCACCAACAGCAGGGTGGTAGGGGTCGGGATGTGACTTTGGGGGCGAGGGTCGCCGAGATCGTGGACAATTCGGTTGATCGCAATTCGAATGATCCGCGGCCGGTTTTGATCGTGACAGGTTTGGTGCAGGAGGCCCGCATTGCGGCAGGCCCCGGCATGATCGTCATCTGCAGTTCCAGCGATCCGCAGCAATTGCGCGCGCTGCTGGCAACGCTGGATTCTACGACTTTCAGGGGTGTCATCTCGTTCGGCGTCGCCGGCGGGCTCGATCCGTCGCTGAAATCGGGCGACGTGGTGGTGGCCACCGAGGTGATGGCCGGCGATACCCGCTTTCTGGCAGGTTTAGCGCTGAATGAGGAGCTAATCGCCCGCGCCGCGCTGCGTCGGCGTGTGGTCCGCGGCGGCTTGGCCGGCGTGGAACAGGTGATCGCGGCGACGGCCTGCAAGGCCGCGCTGCATTCGGAAACCGGGGCGGCAGCTGTCGACATGGAGAGCCATATCGCAGCCGCCTATGCCGCCGAGGCGGGGCTTCCGTTCGCCGCCTTGCGGGTAATCTCCGATCCCGCCAGCCGGGCGCTTCCGGCGCTTGCCAAGAGCGCCATCAAGCCGAACGGCGACATCGACCTCCGCAAGGTGCTCCGCGGAGTTGCGCGCAATCCCATGACGCTGCGCGCGCTGGTTTCGACCGGTATCGATTTCAACCGCGCACTGCGCTCCTGCGCGGCTGCCGCGGCTTTTTGCACGGCGAAGAGGGGCTCGCCGCCGCGAATACCTGATCCGCGCCGGCGGCAGATAGCTTCAAGATTTTTCCAGCCTCAAGATTTTCGTAGGGCGTCAAACAAAAAGAAAAGGGCCCTGGTTCGCCGAGAACCGGGGCCCTTAATATCTTTGGTTTGATCTTTTCCGCCCCGCTCAGGCGGCGGTGGAGGCCTTCGCCTGCTGCTTGGCTGCGGCAGCGGCGGCCTCATCACGGCGGATCTCGGACAGGCGCTTCTGCACCTCGGCCGAGAAGATGTACTGGGCCGGACGCTGATTATCTAGGTTGATCTCGGGAGCCATCGGGCCCGATGTGCGGACGCCGCGCAGCGCGACCCACATCGCCTTGAGCGGATTGACCAGCGCGGCGTTGGCGGCCGTCGGCTCGTAGCCGCAATGCGCCATGCAGTCGGCGCATTTCTCGTACTTGCCGGTGCCGTAGGTGTCCCAGTCCGTCGTCTCCATCAATTCCTTGAAGGTCTTGGTGTAGCCTTCGCCGAGCAGATAGCAGGGTTTTTGCCAGCCGAAGATGTTGCGGGCCGGCATGCCCCACGGGGTGCATTCGTACGACTGGTTGCCGGCCAGGAAGTCGAGGAACAGGCCGGAATGCATGAAGTTCCACTTTTTGCCCTTGCCGAGCGCGAACACGTCGCGGAACAGCTTCTTGGTCTTGGTGCGGTTGAGGAAGTGCTCCTGGTCAGGGCGCGCTCATAGGCGTAGCCTGGCGACATCGAGACGCCGACGCCAAGCTCGGTGGTGAAGTCGAGGAACTTTGCTATGTCCTCGGCCGCATGGCCGTCGAAGATGGTTGCGTTGACGTTGACGGTGAAGCCGCGTGCTTTCGCGGCCTTGATCGCGGAAACCGCGCGGTCGAACACGCCCTTCTGCGACACCGCCTTGTCGTGGTGGTCCTTCAGGCCGTCGAGATGCACCGAGAAGAACAGATAGGGCGAGGGCTCGAACAGATCGAGCTTCTTCTCCAGCAGCAGGGCGTTGGTGCAGAGCGAGACGAATTTCTTGCGCGCCACGAGGCCGCGCACGATCTCGCCGATCTCCTTGTGGATCAGCGGCTCCCCGCCGGGGATCGCCACCATCGGCGCGCCGCACTCGTCGGCCGCATCCCAGCATTCCTGCGCCGACATGCGGCGGTTGAGGATCGCGTCGGGATAATCGATCTTGCCGCAGCCGACACAGGCGAGGTTGCAGCGGAACAGCGGCTCCAGCATCAGCACCAGCGGATAGCGCTTCCGTCCAAGCAGCTTCTGCTTGACCAGATAGCCGCCGATACGCAGTTCCTTGAAAAACGGTATTGCCATTGAGGGGTTTTCTTTCTGGACTTGGAACAGTGACTTGGAACAGTGACTTGGAACAGTGAAGTGGATCAGCTCACAGTCAGTTCGGCCGGAAGCCGGAACTCGATATTTTCCTCCCGGCCGGGAAGCACCGACACCTTGACGGGTCCGATACGCCTCAAAGCCTCGATCACGTCGTCGACCAAAACTTCGGGCGCCGAGGCGCCCGCCGTGATGCCGACGGCTTTCGCATCCTTGAGCCAATCGGGGTTCAACTCGCTCCCGTCGGCAATGAGGTAACTCGCGACGCCGACCTCGGTGCCGATTTCGCGGAGCCTGTTTGAGTTGGAACTATTGGTGGCCCCCACCACCAAAATGACGTCCACCAGCTTACTCAGATCCCTTACCGCAGATTGGCGATTCTGTGTCGCATAGCAGATATCCCGGATGTCGGGGCCTTGAATATCTGTAAATCGGGCTTGAAGGGCGGCAATTATGTCTTTTGTGTCGTCCACGCTCAGGGTGGTCTGGGTGATATATGCAACAGGGGTGTCCACCGGCAGCGTCAGGGCGGCCACATCGTCGACGTTCTGGACCAGTAAAACAGGCCCTGGAACCTGGCCCATGGTACCCTCGACCTCGGGATGGCCGGCATGACCGATCAGGATCAGGTTGCGCCCCTTCGACATATACCGCTTCCCCTGATTGTGGACCTTGGTGACCAAGGGGCAGGTGGCATTGAGGACGGGCAAGCCGCGGACGGCCGCCTCTTCTTCGACGCTGCGGGCGACGCCGTGGGCGCTGAACACGGTCACCGCGTCCGGTGGAACCTCCGACAGATCCTCGACGAAGATCGCGCCCTTGTTCTTCAGGCTTTCGACCACGTACTTGTTGTGCACGATCTCGTGCCGGACGTAGACCGGCGGGCCGTATTTCTCGAGCGCACGCTCGACGATTTCGATGGCACGCACGACGCCCGCACAAAATCCGCGGGGCTGGGCAAGATAAACTTCCATGGGACGTCCATTACGCAAGTTGCACCAAATCCAGAATTCGCAAATTCACCCGAAGGCCTCCGTGCAGCCGGTCACACCCGGACTGCAATATCCGCACCATGACCGGATCCCGCAGGTAATCCCCACCCAAGCACATGGAAGCACGGGACTATGTGTCAAATATTGTGCGTATAGAAAAGGTGAATCGCGCAAAGGTTACCAGATTCGCGGTATCATAATACCTTCCAGGGGTTCCGCGCGCGTTCGATTCGTCACCGCTTCGCCACTTTATTGCCCAGTGATCCGGTCTATACCGGCTCCCGGACGCCGTTCGGTCTGTCTTGACGGCTTTGGTTGAACCCGGCGGGAAATAACCAAAACAACATTAGATCGGCCCCGGGAACTCCGCTAGACAGCGGGCGTTTTCGCCCAGCTCCATTAAGATTCAGAAAGAAACGAAGTGCTGACCAGTATTGTCGTCTCGATTGTCAGAACCTGTACGCGGTTTGCCACTCTCGTCGTCGTCGTCTCGCTGCTCCTCGCGATCGGCGCAAGCTTCTATGCGGCGCGCAATTTCTCCATCAATACCGACATCAACAGGCTCATTTCGCCCGACCTCGATTGGCGCAAGCGCGACCAGCAATTCGAACAGGCCTTCGACCGGGAAAAGCTGATTCTGGCCGTGGTCGAGGCGCCGACGCCGGAGCTCGCCAGTGCCGCAAGCAACGCACTGGCGACAAAGCTGTCCGGCGACACTGAGCATTTTGAATCGGTGCAGCCGCTGGGTTCCGGCGAGTTCTTTGAGAAGAACGGGCTGTTGTTCCTGCCGGTCGAAGAGGTGGGCAAGGTGACCGGCCAGCTCGATGCCGCAGCCCCCTGATCGAGATCATGGCCGGCGATCCCCTCGATCCGCGGCCTCACCGGCGCGCTGGAGACCGGACTTGCCGGCATCAAGCGCGGCCAGGTCAAGCTCGACAACACCGAACGCCCCTTCAACCTGATCAGCCAGACGGTCGAGAACGTCCTGAACAAGGGGGCTGCAACCTTCTCCTGGCGCGAACTCGTCAGCGACAAGCCTTTGACCGATGCCGACCGGCGCGCCTTCATCGAGTTCAAGCCGAAGCTCGACTACAACGCGCTCGAACCCGGCAAGGACGCGACCGACGCGATCCGGCAGGCCGCGACCGACCTCAATTTCGCCGGCCAGTACAGTGCGCGCGTCAGGCTGACCGGCCCGGTTCCGATTGCGAACGAGGAATATTCGACCGTGCAGGACGGCGCGATCGTCAATGGTATCGCCACTGTCCTCATCGTGCTGGTGATTCTCTGGATGGCGCTGCACTCGGGCAAGATCATCTTCGCAGTGTTCGTGAATCTGTTCATCGGTCTCGCGCTCACAACCGCGGTCGGTCTGATGATGGTGGGGGCGCTGAACCTGCTGTCGATTGCGTTTGCCGTCCTGTTCGTCGGTCTCGGCGTCGATTTCGGCATTCAATTCAGCGTCCGCTACCGTTCCGAGCGTTTCAAGAACGAAGATTTGGCGCTGGCGCTGGAGAGCGCGGCCAGGCGTTCGGCGGTCCCGCTTTCGCTCGCCGCGATGGCCACCGCCGCCGGTTTCCTTGCTTCCTGCCGACCGACTACAAGGGCATCTCCGAACTCGGCAAGATCGCCGGCGCCGGCATGCTGATCGCGTTCATCAGCAGCATCACGGTGCTGCCGGCCATGCTGAAGCTGCTTCACCCGCCCGGCGAAAGCGAACCTGTCGGTTACGCGTTTCTGGCGCCCGTGGACGAGTTCCTTGAAAGGCACCGCGTCATCATCGTCGGAGGCACCCTGTTTCTCGTCGTGGCCGGTCTGCCGCTGCTCTACTTCATGAAGTTCGATTTCAACCCGATCAACCTGCGTAATCCGAAGGCCGAATCGATCGCGACCTTCCTCGATCTGCGCAAGGATCCCAACACCGGCGCCAACGCCGTCAACGTGCTGACCAATTCGGAAGCCGAGGCGAAGAAGATCGAGGCGCGTCTTGAGAAAGTGCCTGAAGTTCTTCGCGTGATGTCGCTCGACAGTTTCGTGCCCGAAGATCAGCCGGCGAAGCTGAGATTGATTGCGCAGGCGGCCAAGGTGGTTGGACCCGCGCTCAATCCCGACCAGGTCGATGCGGCGCCCTCCGATCAGGAGAACGTGGAGGCGCTGAAGAGTTCAGTCGACGCCCTGCGCAGGACCGCCGGCGACGGCAAGGGGCCGGGTGCGGTCGCGTCGCGGCGGCTGGCGGATGCGCTCTCGAAGCTTGCCGAGCGCGACCAGGCGACGCGGGACAAGGCGCAGGACATTTTCATTGCGCCAATGAAGATCGTGTTCGACCAGCTCAAGAACACGATGCAGGCGGGGCCTGTGACTCTGAAGACACTGCCGCCGGAACTGGTGAACAGCTGGAAGTCCAAGGACGGGCTGATTCGCGTCGAGGCGCTGCCGAAGGGAGATCCCAACGACAACGACAACCTGCGCAGGTTTGCCGATGCGGTCCTGGCCGCCGAACCCAATGCGATCGGCGGCCCGGTGTCGATCCTCAAATCCGGCGACACCATCGTGAAGGCGTTCATCCACGCCGGCATATGGGCGCTGCTGGTGATCAGCCTGTTGCTCTGGCTGACGCTGCGGCGGATCACGGACGTGCTGATGACGATGGTGCCGCTGCTGGTGGCCGGCGCGGTGACGCTGGAGCTCTGCGTGCTGATCGAGCTGCCGCTCAACTTCGCCAACATCGTGGCGCTGCCGCTGCTGCTCGGCGTCGGCGTCGCCTTCAAGATCTATTACGTTACGGCCTGGCGCGAGGGCAGAACGAATCTGCTGCAGTCGAGCCTGACGCGAGCGATCTTTTCTCGGCGCTGACTACCGCGACTGCGTTTGGAAGCCTCTGGCTATCCAGTCATCCCGGCACCGCCAGCATGGGAAAACTGCTGGCGCTCTCTTTCGTCATCACCCTTGCCGCGGTGTTGCTGTTCCAGCCGGCGCTAATGGGTAAACCGCGCGATGTCGGGCAGTAGGCAGATATCGCCGATGTCTCCGGGCTGGCCGGCCGCCTGTTTCTGACCGGGCGCAGCCTTCGGCGTCGGCGCCGGGTTCACCGCACCTGTAGTCTTCGGTGGCGCAGGGGCCGGTGCTGCGGTGGATGGTGCTGCGGTCTTGGAAGCGGCGCCAGCCGGGCCCTTCGGAGCGCCCTTGGCCATGCTGTTGGCCGGGCTCGAGGGGATCGGCGGCCCGACGCGGGTCCAGGTTTCACCACCGCACAGGAAGCCGAGCACGCAGCCTTGAATCTCGAGCTGGTCGGACCCGACCGGCTTGATGGTCGAACTGTAGAACTGTCCATCCTTGGCGTTATAGACTTGGCCTTCCCAGGCATCGACGCCGGGCTTCTTCTTCATGTCGATCAGAATCGGCATGCCGAGCGTCGGCCGGCTCTGCTTTGAGGCATCCGGATTATTCTTGTCCTTGCCACCTGGGGTCTTTTCCCACGCAACGACGCCCCACATGTTGCCGCTGCATTGGGCGACGCGGATGTTGGCGACACCATCGGCGACCTTCCAGTCACCGGTGGGATCGGCTGCAAGCGCTGAGGAGAGACCTGTGGTTAAAAAAATTCCCGAATAAACTATTGTACGCGCGATAGTTCTGGGGCAGTGCACCATGGTTCAAACCTATCCTTGAGGTAGATAATCCAAAGCGGGGGTCAAAACGCCGCATTGAGCGTTTTCAGTTGACGAAATGGCCATCAACCGACGTATGTAGCGAATGCCAAGTTCATATCTAGACGTTTCCGAGATGTTTGTGGAGCGGCAGGCGCAGCGCAGTTCCATGCATGCGCGCCATCTGAATGAGCAGCTCGTCAAGGTGCTCAAGACCATCGGCTACGATGTGGGCTTTCAGAAGGGTCAAGGTCAATACCTGTTCGATCGTGACGGGGCACGCTACCTCGATCTACTGAGCGGATTTGGCGTTTTTGCGATTGGCCGCAATCATCCGTCGCTCCGCCAGGCGCTGAAGAGCGTCCTCGACAGCGATTTTCCCAATCTCGTGCAGCTTGACGTCTCCACGCTCGCCGGCGTACTGGCGGAACGCCTGCTGGAACATGTGCCATATCTGGACAAGGTGTTCTTTGCCAATTCAGGCGCCGAGACCGTCGAAGCCGCGATCAAGTTCGCGCGCGGCGCGACCGGCCGGCCCGGCATCGTCTCCTGTTCTCACTCGTTTCACGGCCTGTCCTATGGCGCGCTGTCGCTGATGGACGATGCGAACTTCCGCTCCGGCTTCGAGCCGCTGCTGCCGGGATGCACGCAGGTGCCATTCAACGATCTTGCAGCGCTGGAGCAGGCGCTGTCGTCGCGCCAGGTCGCGGCCTTCATCGTCGAGCCGATCCAGGGCAAGGGCGTCAATCTGCCATCGGACGAATTTCTGCCGGGTGCTGCCGCGCTGTGCAAAAAATACGGCGCGATATTCATCGCCGACGAGATCCAGACCGGCGTCGGCCGCACCGGAAAATTCCTCGCGGTCGAGCACTGGAACGTCGAGCCCGATATGGTGCTGCTGGCGAAGGCCTTGTCTGGCGGTCACGTACCGGTCGGCGCGCTGCTGACGCGCAAGAGTATCTTCGACAAGATCTTCAATCAGATGGATCGCGCCGTTGTGCACGGCTCGACCTTTGCGAAAAACGATCTGGCGATGGCCGCCGGCATCGCCACCCTCGAGGTGATGAAGGAAGAAAAGCTGGTCGAGCAGGCCGCCAAGCGCGGCGCCGAGCTTCGCCTCGCGCTCACGCGGATGGTGCCCGGCTACGAACTGATGAAGGAAGTGCGCGGCAAGGGATTGATGATCGGCGTCGAGTTCGGTCCGCCGAAATCGCTGCGGCTCAAGGCTTCCTGGAATCTGCTCGAGACCGCGAACAAAGGCCTGTTCTGCCAGCTCATCACGGTGCCGCTTTTCAAGGATCACAAGATCCTGACCCAGGTCTCCGGCCACGGCAGCCACACCATCAAGCTGCTGCCGCCGCTCGTGATCACGGAAGAAGATTGCAGCTGGATCGAAAAGTCATTCGACGACGTCATCGCCGCCAGCCACAAGGTCCCCGGCGCGATCTGGTCGCTTGGCAAGACGCTGGTCGACAACGCGGTGCGGAAGTCGGCGTAGCACAAGTCCCGTAGCCCAGATGAAGCCAACGGGTCGCGCGAATGCGCGCCCGATGACAGGCTCCGCGTAATCCGGGGGCGTCTCCCCGATTGATGGATTTTGTCCCGGATTGCGCTTCGCTTCATCCGGGCTACAATCTCCGGCATAACCGCATCAATCGGAGGAGCGCATGAGCAACATCACCGGCGGCTGTCATTGCGGCGCCATCCGCTATCAGGTCGGGGGCGAGCTCATCGTTCATGCGTTGTGTCACTGCACGGATTGCAGGCGTCACGCCGGCGCGCCCGTCGTCGGCTGGACGATGTACGCGGAGGATGCGGTCAAGGTGACGAAGGGGCAACCCAAGGTCTACCAGTCCTCGGAGCATGGCCGACGGCACTTCTGCGCCGACTGCGGCACGGGCCTTTTCTACACCAACGCGAATATCATGCCCGGAATCATCGATATTCAAAGCGCGACCTACGACGATCCCGATGCCGTTCCGGCGACGGTGCACATCCAGACCGCCGAGCGGATTCGCTGGATGGAGCGCGCGCACGAACTGCCGACCTTCGAGCGCTATCCGCCGCAGACATAGCGGCGCGGCAGCGTATCACGATCATTCGAGCTTGGTGCGATCGAGCCAGACGATTCGGGCGAACCGAGAAGAGACAATTCGTCAAAGGCCGGGCAGCGATAGGCCTGTGCTTCTCCAAACCCGCCGCAAGGAAAAATCTTCGCGCCGTGCACGGACTGCGCGCGATTTCTCAAATCGCGGTGATGGGTGTACGCGCCTATCGGCTTTCGCGTTGATGCGCCCACATAGGTGAGGTCCCACGACCAAAAGGATACTCACCATGACGAAGTTCATCCCGACCATTGCGGCCGCGCTTCTCGCGACGGCCATTGCAACGCCGGTGTTCGCGCAGGCCGCAATACAGGAGCCCGGCGCTTTCGCGTTCTATCATCCCAATGCAGACGTGCTCGGGGGCAGATACGCGGTTCGCCCGCCCGATTCGGCGAACGCGTATGCGTATTATGGTTCGCCCGTGCCCAAACGTGATCGCCAGCCGGTCGCGCCGCGGCATCGTCGAGCGGTGCGATAGCCGGCTGCCTCATGCCTGTGTAACGGCGGGTGCGCCGTCGCTCATCCGCCGTCACTACGTCTAGTCACTACCTCTAGTCCTTGCAGAACCATCGCCCGCCTTTCTCCGCGATCATAACGGAGAGCACTCGCAACAGACGCTGGAACCCCCTGATGGGGTCCGGAGCCGTGCACTCGCGAGCGCGGTCTATTCCCGAAAGCTCCGCCGCTCGCAAGCATCGCATCGACAGATGACCTTTCCGCGTGTGCCCGGGCCGGCGGGTGAGCGCATCACGCAGGCGAGCAGTCGACGCCGGTTCGCTCCGCCTATCGGTTGGTGATTGACTTCCGCGCCTGCGATGCCAGACTTTGCACAACACTGCAGGGGTGGAGACGTCCGCATGGCCAGCCTTTCGGCCCCGAACCATGTCGCCCGCGTTTTGTCCGTCGCCGACCACGTGGCCGACGTCGATAACGGTTCGCGGATCGCGAACTCCTGGCGGCGCTGCCTGATCGATCACAAGCTCGATCCCGCCCGCCGCGGGCCGCCGCAGACGTTTACCGAAGCCGAAGTAAGACACGTCGCCCAACCGATGGAGGAATTGATCCGGGTCGCGGTCCCTGAACTGGAAGATCTCGCGCGTGTCCTGCGAGACGCCGGATATTGCGTCAACCTGGCGGACCCTAACGCGACCATGTTGATAAGCCGCCTTCCTGGCGGCGCCGATGACCGGATGTTCCTGCAATGGAAGGTCTACACGGGCTCCAATTTTTCGGAGTCGTTCGAGGGAACCAATGGGCTCGGTACCGCGCTCGCCGAGCAGAAGCCGATCCTGGTGCATCGCGATGAACACTTCCGCGAGCAATGGGGCATCTTCAGCTGCGCTGTGGCGCCATTGTTCGACCATGGAGGCCGTCTGGCCGGTGCGGTCAACATCACTTCTTGCCGCAATGACCTCGGCCGCGCCGCGCACCAGCTCGCGCTGGCGGTTACCATGGAAGCTACGCGCCGGATCGAGCGGTCAATCTTCCGCCGGCGTTTTCGCAACGCCTGGATCGTGACGGTGCCAGGCGAAGGCGGCAACGGACTGATTGCGTACGACGACGATCGTCGGGTCGTTGGCGCCTGCCGATCTGCGCGATCGATGCTTGCACTGACGGACAGCATGCTCGAATCAGGCATCGACTTCTCGCAAGTCGTCAGGTTCGACAATCGAGCGGCAGGCATGGCGGACGGCCGTGTTGAACTTCATCGTGCCGACGGCAGCGTGTTGGGGCAGGGGCACGTTGCGCCGCCGCTGCGCGCGAAACCGGCAGGACTTCCACCAGTCCAGCGCCGCGCAGTTCCGGCAAGCCGGTTTGACCGCCTGAACCAGCTCGCCGGAAGCGATCCGACGCTGATCAAAGGCGTCAGCCGCCTGAAGAGCATTGGTGATCACAACCTGCCAATCTTGCTGCACGGCGAGACCGGTGTCGGCAAGGACGTGTTCGCGCGCGCCATTCATGCGTCGAGCAGTCGCGCGCGGCGAAACTATGTAGCCCTCAATTGTGCGGCGATGCCGGAGAGCCTGATCGACGCCGAATTGTTCGGCTATGAGGCCGGCGCCTTCACCGGCGCGCGGCGCGACGGGTCGAAAGGGTTGATCGTACAGGCCGACGGCGGCACCTTGTTCCTCGACGAGATCGGCGACATGCCGATCGCCCTGCAAACGCGGTTGCTGCGCGTACTGGAAAATCGCGAGGTCTGGCCACTCGGGGCTCTGAAGCCGGTTGCCGTCGACATCCGCCTCATCAGCGCGACCCATCGTGATCTCGGCCGTATGGCGGAGGCCGGCACCTTTTCGCGCCGATCTTTACTATCGGCTGCGAGGCCTGGAAATCAGGCTGCCGTCCCTGCGAGAGCGCGCCGACAGGGCCGATGTGATCGCGCTGATCGCAGCTGAGGAGGCGCCCGATTGCCGATTTGCGCCTGCGGCCTGGTCGATGTTGCTTGCCTATCCCTTCCCGGGAAACATGCGGCAGCTCCGCCACGTGTTGCGGCTCGCCGGCTGCACTGCCGCGGGCGGCGTCATCACGGATGCCGATCTTGATCTGCCGCCCTTTGGCGGCCGCGCTGCCGAGCCGGATTCCGCCGCAGCCGAACGCGCAGAGATCACGGAAGCGTTGCGTGGCCATGGCGGGCGCGTCTCCGACGCTGCACGGGCGCTGCATATCAGCCGCGCCACGCTTTACCGCAAAATCAAGCTGTTGAAGATCGACACGAACTCTCGCTAGGTGTTGCCAACACGGGCTGAGCGTCAGGAAAAGCCGCTCCAGCTTAACCGCCTCGCATCGACGTCGCCGAGCGAGAGAGCATCCCTTATCTCGTGCGCCCCGTGGAAACTTCCGCGGAGATAGAGGAGGGGCGTGTTCTGCGCCGACGAGGACACGTTTCGCACTTCACCCACGAATATCGAATGGGTTCTTGTTTCGAATTCCTGTGTCAGTACACAGTCGAAGGCTGCAACGGCATCTTCCAGGATTGGTGTGCCGATAACGCCTGTGGTCCAGCGCCCGAAGGCGAAGCGATCGTCACCGTTGATACCCTTCTGCCCGCTGAAGGTCAGCGCGAGCAGCGCGTGCTCCTCATGCAGGAAGTTGACGGCGAAAGCGCGTTCCTCGCAGATGCGCGCATGCGCGCTCGCGTTGCGGTTGACGCAGACAAGCAGCGACGGGGGATTGTCGGACAGCGAGCAGGCCGATGTAACCGTCAGGCCGGTGCGCTGTCCCTGCGCCGTGCCCACCGTCACCAGCGCGACGGCGCCGGCGCATTCGCGCATGGCCTGCTTGAAACTTTGCGCGTCGATGCTCATGCCTCAAACTCCGGGATGATGCGGGCGGTGGTGATCAAATGCGGACCAGCGGATGCGGAACGATCGTCCCGCACCCGCTGTTCCCGTTTCACGCCGCCTTGATGCGATCGGCGCCGAGATGTTTCAGCCGCGGCATTACTTCATGCCGCAACAATTCGAGCGAATGCCGCCACGCCTCGGGCTTGTGCTTGTAGTCGAAGCCGAATACCAGCAGCACGCCGAAACCGCCGACTTCCTGATAGATGGTCTCGATCTTTTCGGCCACCGTCGAAGGCGAGCCGACGATCCAGTTGCGCCGGGCGCAATAGTCGACCGTCACGTCGCTGTCGGGAACGTCAGGCGCGTGCTTCAAATAATCCTTGAAGCCGAAATGCCCGAGCAGCGGCAGGAAATACTCGCCCATCATCCGGCCCATCATGTCGCCGGCCGAGAGCTTCCAGGCTTCCTCGTCGGTATCGGCGACGAACACCTCGCGCACCAGCCGCCAGTCCTGCCGGTTCGGCTTGCGTCCGGCTTTCGCCGCACCCGCTTCCACCGAGTCCCAATGGCTGCCGACATAGGCCGGATTGAGGTTGAGGCTCATCGGGATGAAGCCGCGCTCGCCGGCCAGCTTCAGCGTATCGGAGTTCTTGGAAAGCCCGGCGACGCCGATCGGCGGATGCGGGGCCTGCACCGGCTTGATGTGGGGCTTGAGGAAATCGAACATCGTGTCCGGCTTTGTCACCGTCCAGAACTTGCCCTTGTAGGTAAAGGGCGCGGGCTCGGCCCAAAGCTTCAGGATGATCTCCAGCGCCTCCCGCGTCATGTCGCGGTTCTGACCGCTCATGCCGTCGACATTGAACATCGCCCAGTCGCTCGGCAGGCCGCTGGCCGCGACGCCGAAATTCAGCCGTCCCTCGGAAAGATGATCGAGCATCGCCACGCGGTTGGCGAGTTCGGCGGGATGATGATAGGGCAAAAGGAATCCGCCCGGCCCGATGCGGATGTTCTTCGTCTGCAACAGAGCCTGCGCGATCAACAGGTCCGGCGCGGGGTGAGGCTCCCAGGGCGCGGTGTGATGTTCGCCGATCCAGGCCTCCTGATAGCCGAGTTCGTCGAGCCAGCGCAGAACCTGGAGGTCCCAATCCTGGCCCTCCTTCAACCCGCACTCCGGTGGATGCGAAGGCATCGTGAAATATCCGATCTCCATGGTGTTCTCCTCGATGGTGTCTACTTGCTTGCGGACGCGTCTTGATGCGCGGTTCCGGCAATGGAGCAAGCGGTGTGCCAGCAGGGGGCGGGCTCGATTTTCGCTGAAAGCGCCGGTCTTCGGGCGGCAAATGGCCCGCGGCCCACGAGCAATGCGCGGGCGCGCGTCTCACGTGTCGCGAGACGGAGTCTCGTTGGTGAGACGGGAGAGGACTGCGACTCTTGTTGCCTTGGCGCAGTCGGAGGAGAGCATGGTCAACATGACCGGCGGCTGTCACTGCGGCAAAGGTCGGTCGCGCCGCGGCATCATCGCAGGGCGCAGTAGCGTCGGAGGTTAGCCTGGATGAGCGAAGCGATATCCGAAGAATCAGGCGCTTGAGCCTGACCAGGATGTCGCGGAGCCTATCATCGGCCGCGCGTTCACGCGACCCGCTGTCACATCCGGCTACCTTGCTGCGGGCCTCGTTGAAGGAAATCAGCCTTAGCGAACCACGACAGATTTAGGCCATGGTGGCGCTTCCCACACCGTGGTCCATTCGCTGTCTTGGCCGCCGCAGGGCTTTGCCCTGACTTCAACGCGGACGACCACGAAACTTGCGACGCGGGTGACCCAGCCCTCGGTCGAGCCCAGTCGATAGGTGTGACGGAGCTCCGAATTGGGGCACATGTCCGATCCCTCTTCGGCCTGAAAGACTCCGGCATCTCTTTTCCAGGTGATCAGGCCCGGCCTGGCTGTCGTGCCGAACCCCTCCTTCTGTGCAATAAACGGAAGCTGTACCAGCTTCGGCTTTCGCAAGTCGGCAAAGTCGAATACGTGATGCGATCCACTGACGCCGGAACGACAAAACACGAGCGCAAGTCGGCGGTGTTCAGCGCTGATAAAGTGGATCGGCAGCTCCTTGATGTCGTCCTTGTAACGGCAACCTAACTGTTCTGCGGCAAGCGCGAGTTGTTGCGGCACCAAAGCCGGATCGAAATTTCAAAGTCTCCTCCAGCAAAGGAGATGCCGTCGTATTTCTGGCGCACCTCTTGTTGAACGTCATCTCCCGGGCGGTCCTCTCCGGGGGCGGCTGCAATCGACGCGCACAGCAAAATCGCGGTCAGGAGTAGAGACAGAATGGAAGCGAGGAAGCGCATATATTTATTCTACCACAACGGGAGACGACCTCAACAGGCGCGTTTCCAGCGCAAAGCCTCCGCGCTGCGCCCATTCCATTGCGCAGCTATTTGGTTGCATCCTCCAGAATCATCGCAGCGCCTTTTTTCCGCGATCATCGCCGTCGGCGTATTGGTGTTGCCGGACGTAATCGTCGGCATCACCGAAGCGTCGGCCACGCGCAACCCGCCGATGCCGTAAAAACGCAGCCGTTCGTCGACCACCGCCATCGGGTCGTTCGCCGTCCCCATCTTCGCGGTCCCCACGGGGTGGAAGATCGTGGTGCCGATATCGCCGGCGGCTTTCGCCAGGGAGGCGTCGTCATCGCCGACGGTCGGACCGGGCAAATATTCCTGCGGATGATATAGTTCGAGCCGCTTCTGTTTCATCAGCCGCCGTGTGGTGCGGATGGCGTCGGCGGCCACCTGGCGGTCGTCGTCGGTCGAGAGATAGTTCGGTGCGATCGATGGCGCCTCGTCAGGTTTCGCCGAGCGGATGCGTACGGTGCCGCGCGAGGTCGGCTGCAGGTTGCAGGCGCTGACGGTGATGGCGGGAAAACGGTGCAGGGGATCGCCGAACTTGTCGAGCGACAGCGGCTGCACGTGGAACTGGATGTTGGCGCGCTCGCGATGCGGATCGGAGCGGGTGAAGATGCCGAGCTGCGACGGCGCCATGGTCAGCGGCCCGCGGCGGCGGAAGGCATAATCGAGCCCCATCATGCCGCGCCGGATCAGATTGTAATAAGTCTCGTTCAGCGTGCGGACACCCCAGACCTTGTAGATCGCCCGCTGCTGCAGATGGTCCTGCAGATTGCGCCCCACACCCGGCCTATCGAGCACGACATCAATGCCGAGCGGCGAAAGCCAGTCGGCCGGCCCGATGCCGGAACGGTGCAACACCTGCGTCGATCCGATTGATCCCGCGCACAAGATAACTTCGCCCTGGGTGCGGGCCTCGACCACTTCGCCACCTTGCATGAAGCGCACGCCGACGGCGCGGCCGTTCTCGATGATCAGCCGGTCGACCAGCACGTTCTTTTCCAGTCGGAGATTGCTGCGGTTCAGCACCGGCGAGGAAGCCGCGCGCCGCCGACCAGCGGCGGCCGCGCTTCTGGTTGACGTGGAAATAGCTCGTGCCTTCATTGTCGCCGGTGTTGAAATCGGCAATGCGCTTGATGCCCATTTCCTCGGCGGCGTCGCCGACCGCGTCGAGAATGGCCCAGGACAGCCGCGGCGCCTCGATCCGCCAGCCGCCGCCGGCGCCGTGATGTTCGCTCTCGCCGAGGAAATGGTCTTCCAGCCGCCTGAACAGCGGCTTTACGTCGTCATAGCCCCAGCCGGTGAGGCCGAGCTGCCGCCAGTGATCGTAATCGGCGGCCTGTCCGCGCATCGAGATCATGGCGTTAATGGCGGAGGAGCCGCCGATCACCTTGCCGCGGGGATAGGCAAGCGCGCGGCCATTGAGACCGGGCTCCGGCTCGGTCTTGAACATCCAGTCCGAACGTGGATTGCCGATGGCGAAGAGATAGCCGACCGGGATGTGAAACCAGATCCAGTTGTCGTTGCCGCCGGCTTCCAGGATCAGCACGCGGCTTTTCGGATCGGCCGACAGCCGGTTGGCCATGATGCAGCCGGCCGTGCCCGCGCCAACCACGATATAGTCGAAATCACCGTCAAGCCTGCGAGGGCATCATCCGCCCGTTCATGATTATCGTCATGCCCGGACTTCTCCCGGGGCATCCACGTTTGTTGGGTCGTTATTAGGCAGACGTGGATGGCCGGGACAAGCCCGGCATCGCGGCCGGGGCGGTGTGCCGTCACGGCCATTGGGTGGACCGCCCCTTGCATGCTAGACAGCACAAAGCGTTCCAAACCGAGGTTCGAGAATTCCCATGCCCATCGTCAATCGCGTCGCCGATCTGCAACCCGCTATCCAGGCCTGGCGCCGGGATATCCATGAAAATCCCGAATTGCTCTACGACGTGCACCGCACTGCAGCATTCGTGGCGGATCGCCTGCGCGAATTCGGTTGCGACGAGGTCGCGACCGGCCTTGGCCGCACCGGCGTCGTCGGCGTCATCAAGGGCAAGCAGCCCGGCAAGGGCGAAATCAAGGTGATCGGGCTTCGCGCCGACATGGACGCGCTGCCGATCGAGGAAGCAACCAATCTGCCCCACGCCTCCAAGACGCCGGGCAAGATGCACGCTTGCGGCCATGACGGTCACACCGCGATGCTTTTGGGTGCAGCGCGGTATCTCGCCGAGACCAGAAATTTCGCCGGCGACGCGGTCGTGATCTTTCAGCCGGCCGAGGAGGGCGGTGCAGGCGCCGCCGCCATGATCAAGGACGGGCTGATGGACCGGTTCGGCATCGAACAGGTCTATGGCATGCATAACGGCCCCGGGATTCCGGTCGGCTCATTCGCCATCCGACCGGGTCCGGTCATGGCCGCGACCGACTCGGTCGACATCAGGATCGAAGGGCTCGGCGGCCACGCTGCCCGCCCGAACAAATGCATCGATTCCGTGCTCGTTGGCTCCCAGTTGATCACCGCCCTGCAGTCGATCGTCTCGCGGACCATCGATCCCCTGGATTCGGCCGTGGTCTCGATCTGCGAGTTCCACGCCGGCAACGCGCGCAACGTGATCCCGCAAACCGCCGAACTCCGGGGCACCGTGCGGACGCTGACGCCTGAAGTCCGCGAGACGGTCGAGCGGCGCATCCGCGAGGTGTGTGAGGGCGTGGCCAAAATGACCGGCGCCAAAATCGATCTCGTTTACGAGCGCGGCTATCCCGTGACCAGAAACCATGCCGAGCAAACCGACTTCGCCACGCAGGTGGCCAAGGAGATCGCGGGCGCCCAGAACGTCCACGAGATGCCACCGCTAATGGGCGCTGAAGATTTTGCCTATATGCTGGAAGCGCGGCCGGGCGCTTTCATCTTCTGCGGCAACGGCGACAGCGCAGGGCTCCATCACCCCGCCTATGACTTCAACGACGAGGCTATCGTGTACGGCACGTCGTACTGGATCAAGCTGGTCGAGAACAAGCTGGCGGCGGCGTAAGGCGCATCGCTCTTCTTAATCTCGGATTGCACCTGAAGTGCGAATACACTTGAAGGAAGGCCTGCATCTCCTGTGCAGGCCTTCTTTATTGTCGCTAAGCCGAGACCTGAAGAAGCCGGGACGTGAAGATGCATCGCCTGAAGCCATTGCTTCCGCCATGGAGCTCTTTATCGGTTTAACGGATTTACATCGGTTCAACGCATTTGCCGGATCGTTGGCAACGCCGCGCACTGCTACGTCAAGCGGCGGAAGAGGAGTAGGTCGCGCGCTGCACGACGCCCGGGGCTGGTGACCGTGCAGCGCGGCGACCGGAGGAACGTCATGGCGTGAACAGGACGCCCCAATTCTCTTCAGAATGCGATCGTGCCCTTTATCAATTAAAGGTTGTGAAAGGGATTGTCAATTTTTCTCGTTATATTTCACAAGAAATTGCGGTTGCAGATTGCAGTGAATTCAGGCCGCGCGTGCTGATTTTCGCAGCACGGCGGCCGCCAGTTTCAAGTCTTCGACGAAGCGCCGGTATTCGCGCGCTTTGGCCTCGGCGTCGGGCAATCGCAACAGATAGGACGGATGCACCGTCACCAGCGATTTGGTGTCGTCGTCGAGATCGATGAGGCGCCCACGGTTTTTATTGATCGGCGTGATTTTCCCGAACACGCTTTGCGCCGCGGTCGCGCCCATCGCCACCACCAAATCGGGCTTGATCGCGGCGAGTTCGCGTTCATACCATTGCCGGCACGCCTTGATCTCCGGCGTGTTCGGCTTCTGGTGCAGGCGGATCTTTCCCCGCGGCACGAATTTGAAGTGCTTGACTGCATTGGTGATGTAAACCTTGCGGCGGTCGACCCCGGCTTCTTCCAGCGCGCGGTCTAGCATCAGTCCAGCCGGACCGACGAACGGTTTGCCGGCCAGATCTTCCTTGTCGCCGGGCTGCTCGCCGACCAGAATGATCCGGGCGGTTTGCGCGCCTTCGCCGAATACGGTCTGGGTGGCACCTTTCCACAGCGGGCAGGCTCGGCAATCGGCGGCTTGCTCGCGTAGCGTGTCGATAGCGTCGTTGTGTTTGCGGGCCATTGAGGGTTCCTGCAGCGTGCGCGGTTCAGTCTCGGCATTCGCGGTCATGGTGTCTTTGATCGAGGGTTAATCGACGAGGCCATCGGCAGGTTCCTCCGGTATTGCCTCGGCATCTCCGTCTTCAGCCGCGCTGGATTGAAGATGTTCGCGTAATAATGCCGCCAAGTTTCCTCCAGCCGGTTTTCGCTTGGCATTTCGGCCTTGCTGATACCCGGCGTGATCGAGACGGCATGGCCGTCCCAATGCGCGCAGGCATCAGGGGTCAGGATCGACCAGGGCATATCGGCGAAACGGCGCACGAAGAACGGCGCGGCCAGCTCGACAATGTGATGCTCCGGCTCGCACCAGGCGACAAAGTGCGATTTCTGCTCGCGGCCGATTTCGCGGAAGCGGACAAGGGCGTGCATCTTGTGCTCGTCGCGGCGCACCGCCTTGGCCATTGAAGTAACTGCTGCAACATCGGGATCGGCCGCGATATCAAGCAGATCGTGACGACTTCGCAGCCGCCATAGCAGGCGATAGAGAATGGCAAACCGTTCGCTGTCACGATGCAGGGTCGCGGCCTGCGCCAGCTCGATGAATCTGGCCGATACGGTGAAGGTGCCTTCCGGTCGTTCGAGCGGCGGCGCAGACGGCTCGAACAGTTCAGGCGCATCGCCGCGGACGCGCCATGTCACCTCGGACGGTTTCACACCGTTCAGCGCCAGTGCGCGGGCGGCCTTTCGCCAGCCGTCGAAATCGGTTTCGCTGTCGAGGATGATGAAGTGCATTCGTCTCCTTTCGTCATTCGAGTCCTTTCGTGATTGCGAGCCGTTGGCTCCTCGCAATGACGGCTAATACCCATTCCGGGGATGCCGCGTGCGAGGTTGGCATCTACCAGGATTTCCAGCTTACGTTGCACGTCCATAGGCTGAACCCCTTTGATTCCGTTCATGAATCGCCCAAACGTCGATCCCGATTGACTCTGCCCGCCTTGTTAGCTTTATACTAGAACATATCATGAACAACTGAGCCAGCCGCGGGTTCACTAGGAAAAGCGGTAAGGCCAAAATTTCCTGAGGAGCGGCGCATGAGCACCGCACGAACAAGCACGCTTGCGAATTTGCGCGGCAGCATCGAACGCCTGGAAGCGCATGGCGATGCGCATGACCTCAACAAGGTCGCGCTCGGCCATGCATCGGCGGACGCTGTGCTGCGCGGCGGTCTTGCGGTGGCCTCAGTGCATGAAGTGTTCGCCGAGGGACATCAAAGCGCGACGGCAACCGGTTTCATCGCCGGCCTCGCCGGACGGCTGACGCCGCGCCGGCCGCTGGTCTGGGTGCGGCAGGATTTTAGCGAACTCGAATCCGGCGCGCTGTCGATGAGCGGGTTTTGTGAACTGGGTCTCGACCCGCGTCTTGTGGTGACGGTGCGCGCCACTGATACCGATGCCGCATTGCGGACCGCCGCCGACGCGCTGGCCTGCGATGCGCTCGGCGTCGTCGTGCTGGAAGTCTGGGGGCAGGCGCGCCAGCTCGATCTCGTCGCCAGCCGCAAGCTTACCCTGGCCGCGCAGGCCTCCGGCGTCACCGCGCTGCTGCTGCGGGTGGCGGCGGAGCCGCGGCCCTCGACGGCGGAGACAAGGTGGATCGTGCGGGCGGCGCATTCGCCGCCTGCGTCTGCCTGGAGTGCGTGGGGCGCGCCGGTGTTCGACGCGCAACTCGTCCGCAACCGTCATGGCCCGGTGGGGCGTTGGATCATGGAATGGAAATGTGATGAGTGCTTTTTCAGCGAACCGGCGGCGTATCCTCAGCCTGTGGCTGCCGCGCCTGCCCATCGATCGCATCAAGCGGCAGTACATAGCGTTTTCAAGCGAAGTGGGTACCGGTTCGCGTGAAGAAAACGCGTCAAAAAAGTTCGGGCAACAACGCAGAGCTGGATAAGACCCCAAAAGTCGTCGTTGCCAAGCAAAACAACGCGCTGCTGATTTACGCGCTCGACGATCTGGCCGCGCGCTCCGGCCTTTCGATCGGTCTGCCGCTCGCCAATGCCCGCGCCATCTGCCCGGAGCTAACGGTGTTCGATGCCGACGAGATCGCCGACCGAAAGACGCTCGATGACATCGCCGACTGGTGCGACCGCTTCACACCGCTGGTGGCGCTCGATCCGCCGCATGGGCTGTTTTTGGATATCACAGGCTGCGCCCATCTGTTCAGCGGCGAGCGCGCGCTGCTGCAGATTGTCTTCGGCGCGCTGACACGGCGCGGCTTTGCCGTCAGCGCGGCGATCGCAAGCACCTCGGTCTGCGCCCGCACGCTGACACGCCACGCGGCGGGAAAAATCATCGCTGATGGCGGCGAGGCTGAGGCCGTTAGTCCGCTGCCGGTATCCGCGCTCGGCGCGGAAGAGGCCGTCACCGGCGGCCTGCGCCGCGCCGGCTTGAAAACCATCGGCGATGTCGCCGCGCGCGCGGGCGTCACGAAATCACGGCGAGGTTTGGCGCCGGTTTCACCACCCTGCTGGAGCAGGCGCTGGGGCAGGGCGATGCGCCGATCAGCCCCCGAAAACCGCTGCCGGATTACATCGTCGAAAAGCGCTTTCCCGAACCGGTCGCCACCGAAAACGTGATCGCGATGAATTTGTCCGCGCTCGCGGGAATGCTGATCACGGCGATGGACAAGCAAGGCAAGGGCGCGCGGCGGCTGGAAGCGAGCTTCTTTCGCACCGACGGCGCGGTGCGCACGATTTCAGTCGACACCGGCCGTCCCGTGACCAAAGCAGAGGTGATCGACCGCCTGTTTCGCGAGCGGCTCGATGCGCTCAACGATCCCCTCGATCCCGGCTTCGGCTTCGATCTGATTAGGCTCTCCGCCAGCCGCACCGAAATCGTGGTGCAGCAGCAGCGCGATCTCGACGTCAATGTCCATGACAATGACGAACTAGCCGCGCTGATCGACCGTATCGCCGCGCGTATCGGGGGCAAACGCGTCGTCGTGCATCTACCGCAGGATACCCACATTCCCGAGCGCGCCGTGCTGGCGATGCCCGCGCAGCATCATCTGGCGGCCGCGGCGCAGGCGGTATGGCCTGATCGCATCGAGAGCGAGCCGCCATTGCGCCCGTTGCGGCTGTTCGACAGGCCAGAGCCGATCAAAGTGCCGTTTGCGACGGTGCCCGACGGCCCGCCGCATCAGTTCACCTGGCGGCGTGTCACCCACGCGGTGGTGCGGGTGGAGGGGCCGGAACGCATCGCCATGGAATGGTGGAAGCAGAACGGCGATGGCCCGACGCGGGATTATTTCCGCATCGAGGATGAAGCGGGACTTCGTTTCTGGATTTTTCGCGACGGGCTCTATGAAAGTGAACTGGCAGACGAGGAAGGCAAACCCGCATCAGTCAGATGGTTCGTGCACGGGCTGTTCGCATGAAAAATCCCGTAAGTTCCGGCGTTGAGTCAACGCCTGATTATGCCGAAATCGGCATCACCACCAATTTCTCGTTCCTGCGCGGCGGCTCGGACCCGCGCGCCTATGTACATCAGGCGAGTGAACTCGGCCTTCCCGCGATCGGCATCGCCGACCACAACACGCTGGCCGGCGTGGTGCGCGCCTGGAAGGAACTGGATAACCCCGAGGTCAAGCACAAGCCAAAGCTTCTGGTCGGTGCGCGGCTTGTTTTCATGGATGGCACGCCTGACATTCTGGTCTATCCGCGCGACCGCGCCGCTTACGGCCGGCTATGCCAGTTGCTCACCCGCGGCAAGCGCGGCGACGACATCAAGCGGATCGAAAAGGGCGAATGCCATTTGAGCCTCGATGATCTCCTCGAATTCGCCGAAGGCCAGCTTCTGGTGCTGGCGCTGCCGCATCGGTTCGAGGCGGCGATAGCGCAGAAAATCCTGGAGCGTCTGAAGCACAGCCGCGCCGATGGCGTGTGGCTCGCGGCAAGCCTGCTCTACCGCGGCGACGACAAGCGCCGCCTGGCGCGGCTGCATCGCATCGCGCTTGCCGCAAAAGTGCCGCTGCTGGCGACCAACGAGGTGCTGTACCACCATCCCGCGCGCCGTCCACTGCAGGATGTACTGACGTGTATCCGCGAGAAGACCACCATCGACGCGATCGGCAAGCGCCTTGAAGCCAATGCGGAGCGCCATCTCAAGCCGGCCCATGAAATGGCGCGGCTGTTTCGCGATATTCGCCAGGCGATCACGGAAACCATGCACTTTGCCAAGCGCATTTCGTTTTCGCTCGACCAGCTCAAATACCAGTATCCGGACGAACCGGTGCCGCCGGGCAAGACCGCGCAGCAGCATCTGGAGGACCTGACCTGGGCCGGTGTTGACAAATATTTCGGCGGCAAGATCGACGACACGCTGCGCGCCACCCTGCACAAGGAGCTCGCGCTGATCGCCGAGCTCAAATACGCACATTATTTTCTTACCGTGCACGACATCGTCCATTATGCGCGCAGCCAGAACATCCTGTGTCAGGGCAGGGGATCGGCGGCCAACTCCGCCGTCTGCTACGTGCTCGGCATCACCTCGGTCGATCCGACCAAGGTCGATCTCTTGTTCGAGCGCTTCATTTCCAAGGAACGGCTGGAGCCGCCCGACATCGACGTCGATTTCGAGCATTCGCGGCGCGAAGAGGTGATGCAATATGTCTACCGCCGCTATGGTCGCCACCGCGCCGCGATCATTGCAACCGTCATCCACTACCGTCCGCGCAGCGCGATCCGCGATGTCGGCAAGGCGCTGGGGTTGACGGAGGACGTTACCGCGGCGCTCGCCGATACCGTGTGGGGAAGCTGGGGCAAGGGCCTCAACGAGATGCAGGTCCGTCAGGCCGGGCTCGATCCGGCGAATGCGATGGTCGAACTCGCGGTCGAACTCGCCACCGAACTGATCGAGTTCCCCCGCCATCTGTCGCAGCATGTCGGCGGCTATGTGCTGACGCAGGACCGGCTCGATACCTATGTGCCGATCGGCAATGCCGCGATGGACGACCGCACCTTCATCGAATGGGACAAGGACGATGTCGACGCGCTTAGCATGATGAAGGTCGACGTGCTGGCGCTGGGCATGCTGACCTGCATCCGAAAATGCTTTGACCTGATCGACGCACACAAGGCCAGCGCTGGGAACTCGCGACCGTCCCGCAGGACGACAAGCCGGTCTACGACATGCTGTGCCGCGGTGAATCAGCTCGGCGTATTCCAGGTCGAAAGCCGCGCGCAGATGAACATGTTGCCGCGCCTGAAGCCAAGACCTTCTACGATCTCGTCATTGAGGTGGCGATCGTGCGGCCCGGTCCGATCCAGGGCGACATGGTGCATCCGTATTTGCGGCGGCGAAACGGCATCGAGAAGCAAAGCTATCCGTCGCCTTCACCGGATCGAGGGCCTCCGGATGAACTGTACAAGGTGCTGCACAAGACGCTCGGCGTGCCGCTGTTCCAGGAACAGGCAATGCGGATCGCGATCGAGGCCGCCAAGTTCACGTCCGAAGAGGCCAACGGGCTGCGCCGTTCGATGGCGACCTTTCGCAACGTCGGCACCATCGGCAAGTTTGAAGACAAGATGATCGGCAACATGATCGCGCGCGGCTACGCGCCGGAATTCGCCAAAAAACTGCTTTGAGCAGATCAAGGGCTTTGGCTCCTACGGTTTTCCGAAAGCCATGCCGCGAGTTTGCGCAGCTCGTCTATATCTCGTCATGGCTGAAGCATTACCACCCCGACGCCTTCTGCTGCGGCTTGCTCAATTCGCAGCCGATGGGCTTTTACGCCCCCGCCCAGATCGTCGGCGACGCCCGCAAGAACGGCGTCGAGGTGCGCGAGATCGACGTGTCTTATAGTTTTTCGCAGAACACACTGGAGGAGGGGAGGGCAAGTACTGCGCGGTGCGCCTGGGCTTCCGTCAGATCGACGGCTTTCACTGGGTCGATGCGGATGAGGAGAGATTGAAACAAAGCCAGTTGTCGTTCCGGGGCACGCGAAGCGTGAACCCGGAACCTCGATCTCGGGTTCGATGCTGTCGCATCGCCCCGGAATGACGATGTGGCAAAAGCGGAAGACTGGGCCGACCGCATCGTCGCCGCCCGCACACGCCGTCCCTTCACCTCGCTCGAAGAGTTCGCCCGCGACACCGGCCTGCCAAAACGCGCGCTGATCCTGCTGGCCGACGCCGATGCATTCCGTTCCATCGGGCTCGATCGCCGCGCAGCACTCTGGGCGGTGCGGCGGTTGCCCGACGATGTGCCGCTGCCGCTGTTCGAGGCGGCGGTCGCGCGCGAGCAGCCCGACGAGAACGCAAAACCGTTACCTCTGATGCCGCTGCCGGAGCAGGTGGTCGCCGATTATCAGACCGTCCGGCTGTCGCTGAAGGGCCACCCGATGGAGTTTTTTGCGGGAGATGTTCAGGAAGGAACGGGTGGTTGCCTGCAACGAAATCAACCATCGCAATGACAAGCGTCGCGTCCGCTGCGCCGGCGTGGTGCTGGTGCGGCAGCGTCCGGGCAGCGCCAAGGGCGTCGTCTTCGACGCTCGAGGACGAAACCGGCATCGCCAACATCGTGGTGTGGCCCAAGGTGATGGAGCAGTACCGCAAGGAGGTGATGGGCGCCCGGCTCATTCTGGTCGAAGGCTATATCCAGAGCAGCCCCGAGGAGGTGACGCATCTGGTGGCGCAACGGATGTTCGACCGCTCCCACGATCTGATCGGCCTCGCCAACGATGCAGCTACCCGCAAACACCCGGTCCCGGCCGGCCCGCGCTGATCGAGCCGCTCAACGACGACCGCCGCGACCACCCGGATAGCCCCGCGCAGAAAATCCGCCATCCGCGCGACGTCCGCATCCTGCCGCCGTCACGGGATTTTCATTAAGGCCTATCTGCGACCGCGTGTGAAGGGAAGCGGTATCCGCTCGTGAGCCGTTTGCGCCCACACGACCCCGATCCGCTGGTGTCGACCTACCAGTAGATCCAGTCCCCTTTGCGCCGTTCCAAATCCACTTCTGGCAAATATTGCCGCGACCCTTTGCTTTTCGGCGCAATGTGCAGCCAGGGTTTCGTACAGCCTTGCCTCGATGGACGGGGCGTGTTCCCTGTTGGTCGTCGACGCTGCATCAGCGGTCGCCGATATCAGCGCACTGATTTGGCGTATCAGCAGATCGTCTGTCGATGGCTGCATAACCTTCTCCTTCGATCACGGTCCCCGCCAGATGATTCCTGATTTCGGTTCACTGCAAGTCGGCAAACCAGCGGAACCGTAAATGCTGGCTGCGACAGATTGCTCGCGCTTCAGCGGGCTTCAATGAACGGGCTTCAGTTAGCGAGCTTCAGTGAGCAAGGGGAAACCTGCGCATCTCGCGTAACCGAGCCAAGCAATATTCCCGGTACAATATGTTGATGAGGTTCCACATGATCGACTCCATTGTCTGATCACAGGCCACGCTACAGCGAAATCGTTTCTGGATTTTTTCGTCGGCCGAGAAAATGGCTTCACCGGAAGCGTGAAAGATTTCATGTCACGCAGGCGACGAAACGCCCTCACGGCGCCGTGATCTTGTCCGAACGGAAATAGACATCGGCCTTCATTCCGATCGTGAGCTCTCCCGCTCCTGTCAATCCGACCATGACCCGAACGACATCCACGTCGGTCTGATTGCGCGATCCGGCCGGCTCGAGGCGGCCAGGCTCGATCAGCGGCGCGATCGACGAGACGCTTCCCTGGAACTCACGATCGGGAAACGCGGCCGCCCGCACGGTTACTGCTTGCCCGACCTTGATCGACCCGAGGTCGCGTTCGTCCAGTTCCGCACGCACGCATAGGGCCGAAAGGTCGGCGAGCTGCAGCGGCGGCTCCGGCGAGCCGGGCGAGACCACTTCGCCGACCCGCACATTGACCTGCAGCACCGTGCCATCAATCGGTGCGCGCACCGTCATTTTGTCGAGGGCGGATCGCGCCACAGCGTATTCCGATCGGGCGATACTGAGCTGACCCTCAAGCGAGGTTGGTAAAGCTCCGTCGTCCTCGGCGGTACGAAGTTCGTCTTGCCGTGTCGACAGTTCATTCTGAGCACGCGTGAACGCCAGGCGGGCAGCGGTCAGGTCGGCGTCCGACCCGCCGTTGGTCCGTAGCTTCGCAGCAGCCCGATCAACTGCCGATCGCGCGTCATACAGCGTCCGTTCGGCATCGGCCACAGCATCCAGGGCTTTGCGTCGCGTCCTCGCACTGCCTGTCGCCGACCTTTCATCCCGGGCGCGCTCGCGCAGGGTGACCTGCGTCTCCGCCGCCGCCAACCGCGCTCGGAGCTCATCGTCTGCGAGCTGGATCAGCGGCTCGCCGGCAAACACCTTGTCATTGGTCTTCACCAACACCTTGTGGACCACCCCGACCACTGCCGTCGCGACCTTGATCTGGCCGAGCAAGGTTCGATGCGCCCGGGCGCAACCGCCTGCCAGCGCTTTTCCTGCGGTGCATCGGCCGACGAGCCCCAAATTGCCGGCTTGACGGGGGCCATTGCTGCAATCGCCACCACGACTACGGCGACTGCAATCAGAGCCAAGACGGCGACCAAGGCTGTCCGGCGCTTCGACATGACTAGTGGTCCTCCCGCATTTCGCGAATTCATTGCAGTTTGGCGCCGTCGCGTTCATCATCAATGATCCGTCCGTCCTCGATATGAACGACTCGATCCGCGAATGGCAGCAGACGTGGATCATGCGTCACAATCAGCACAGCGTGTCCCTGTTCCTTGGCGATTTCGGCAAGTATCTTCATGATCGCCTGGCCATTTGCGCCATCAAGTGCGGCGGTTGGCTCGTCCGCGAGGATGATGGACGGGTTTCCGACAATGGCGCGAGCGATCGCCACGCGCTGCTGTTCGCCGCCGCTGAGTTCGCGCGGATAGGCCTTTGTCTTGTGGGTCAGGCCGACCATCGCCAGTGCCTCTCGTGACCGTACCCTTGCCGCTCTGGAGGGGGGCACCGCGGACATCGAGCGCGAGCCTCACGTTGTCAGTGGCAGACAACGTCGGAAACAGATGAAACGACTGGAAAACAAAACCCACATGCTCGCGCCTGAGCCGTGCCAAGTCCTCAGGGTCAGCGCCCGCGGTTGATTGTCGGCAGATACGAACCGTTCCCTCCGTCGGCGTCAACATGCATCCGAGAATGGACAGAAGCGTGGTCTTGCCGCTCCCGGAGGGTCCCATGAGCAGGGTGAGCTCACCGCCGTTAAGCGCCAGGCTTACGCCCTTCAGCGCCGTTACCTTGGCAGCGCCGCTGCCAAGGTCCTTTGTTACATTCACCGCCTCGAGCAATGGTTCGGTCATCGCGTGAATACCACGGCAGGGTCGATGCGGGTGACCTGAACGATTGCCGCGATGGATGACCCGATGCACATAACGAGGGTCAGCAGAAACAGCCCGGCGATCAGCCCGGGCGTGATGACAATCGGCAACGCCGTCGCCGCGGTCAGTCGAACGACGGCGTCGCCAATCAGCGCAGCGATGGCGAAGCCGATGATGGCACTGAGCAGCGCCTGCCAGACGATCACTTTGTAAATATACCGTCGCGAGGAGCCCATAGCGCGCAGGGTGGCGAATTCGTTCAGGTGCTCTTTCGTGCTTGCATAAAGAGTCTGGGCGACCACGACGGTGCCGACGATCACGCCGAGCAGGGCGCCCGCGAAGAGCGCGGCGCCGGCGCCCGTGCCGAACAGCCAGAATGTGCGGCTGCGTTCGCGAAACTCGGCCGGGGTAAGGACTTCGACATCCGCGATGTTCGATGTCAGCTGCCGGCGAACGCCATCACGATCGGCGTCGGCGCTCAGGCGAATAATAAGATAGGTGGCCTTTCCGGCCGGAACTCCCGTGTGCGCTCGCGCCCGATCGACGTCCATAAAAACGAACGGCGTCGTGGTGAATGAACGAATGCCGCTGGTAACGGCCGCCACCTCTACTGGTTGCTGCCTGATTTCGGCGGTCGCTCCGATCCCGGAGACGCCAAGGCGATCGAAATAGGTCCGGTCGACCGCGACTGCCTCGGGGCTCGACAGCGCCTCGATCCGGCCTTCCACCAGGTCCCACGGCTGCAGCCCGCCGGACCGTAGATCCGAACCGATGACGAAAACGGGAGTCGACGCCCCGCCCGACATTCGCCAATCGGCAAATCCGATCACGACGGGTATGGCATCCGCCACTCCGTTGATTGCAAGCGCGCGATAGCGCTCACGCGTGTTCAGCAGGGAAGGATCCTCGAAGCACTTGGTTCCGCGCGGCATGACCCAGAGATCGGCGGACGCATGATCGATCATCGTCGTCACCATGCGCCCAAAGCCGAAATAGAGTCCCATCTGGATGGTTACCAGAACGATGGAAAACACGATCCCAATCACGGTTGCAATCAAACGCAGCCGGTCATGAAACAGATTTCGGAATGCGATGGTGAAAACCAATGGCATGTTACCGGGACTCGATTACCTTCTGTCCAATGTCAATTCAGTCTTCATGTATTGGCGTATGCCGCATATGGTCGCATTCAGTCGCGAGACCGGCAACGCACCGGCCATGGCGGCGGCGATGGACCAGCTCACGATCAGCGTCCCGCTGAACACGATCGTGGCCTTGCCGATCGCAAACAAGTCTGTGCCCAGCAGCGCATATTGCAGCCAGACGGCAAACACATAGTGTATCAGATAGATCTCGATAGGCATTCGCTGACAGGCTGTCGAATGCCCATGTGCGCCAATGGGCGAAGCGCAAGCAGATCGCCAGCGAGCAGAGACAGCTCGTCGCGCACGCGACAACGAAACCAATGCCGACCGCGAATTTCGCGATCAGGGAGCGTCGCTCAATCCGCCAGTGTCGCCGAAGTCGCCGCGGCCCAAAGCAGGAAACCGGCAATGGCTGCGGCGAGCCATGCCATCCAGTACCGCGCCAGATCCCCGTCGCAGTCGAGCAAGCCACGATCGAGGCCATAGGCCCCGACCGCCACGCCGGCGAGGAAATAGACGAGGTAGTGCAACGGTCGGCTGGGCTGAAACGCGATGGGGCCGATGTTCACCCATGCGAACGGTGAATAGGCCAGCATCAGGGGGATATAGGCCAGTGCGGAGATCGTCACCAGAACGACAAGGAATCTGACCGGGATTGCCGCCGGCGAGCGCCACCAGCCGGACAAGACGCTGATTCCATCCTGGAACGAATTGATGCGCTGCGGCTGCGAGAATGGTGAGCGCCAATAGCTGGCCCAGGAACCACTGCGGTCCGCACGGCCAGAACGGCAGCGCGAGCCAGCTTTGCCAATAGGGACCGAGGCCGGGATCGGCGGCGGTTGTGCGATAGGCGGCGTAATAGGCGAGCGGCGAAAGAAAATGACGGCCAGCGCCATCGGCAAGCCGATCCGCAGCAGGCGGTCGGATAAGAACTTCCAGCTTCCCTTGCTCGCGAGGCTTGAAGGCACGAACAGGCCCGAGAGGAAGAACATGAGGCTCATCAGGCCCACATCCTGCCAGGCGCAGAACAGGTCGAACCCGAACCATCGCTGGCTGTCGATGATCGGAAATGCCAGCCATAGATAGGGGGCGTTGTCGAACGGATACGGGGTGGGCGGCAGGGAGGCGAGATAAGGGAGGACCGAATGGAACGCCAGCACGATCAGGATCACAACCGCCCGAAGATTGACGAGGGCAAGGCTCGATCTGCTCATCCGTGAGGCCTCGTGCCAATTGCTAAGATATGCACGAGAGAGTGCCCCGGTTCCACGTCAGGAAACTCCTCGTTGATTATTTCGCCTGCAATTCGCCGTTAGGATGACGATTTGGTGGCGCGTGTCTCGGTGGACAGAGGAGGGGCACACCTCGGATCCGGATACAGACCCCTGCGGTTGCAGTGCAGTAACGGCGATAGGGCTCTATCGCTGCTTTGAGACGTCCGCTCGGTGTACTTCGAACGTGACCGGTTTGGCTGACGATGCCGGCTCATTGAGGCAAGGCAGCCCGGCTGCAGCACTTGGGCGGATTCGCCGCGAACGCCCGACAGCCTTCTGGGCTCAATCCTGCTTGATGTCGCTTTCTTTCTTGACCAGCGTAAGCAGCTTCAGCGTCAGGAACGTAAAAACCGCGACCGTGACCGCGACATCGTAGCTGCCGAGCCCCACTGAAACGCCGATCGCGCCGGTGGCCCACAGGCTCGCGGCCGTCGCGGTACCCTGCACGGAATCGCCTTGCTTGAGGATCGCGCCTCCGCCGATGAAGCCAATGCCCGTGATCAAACCTTCGATGACTTTCGCCATGCCGTCCGGAGAATGCACCAGGAGATTTTCGCTGGCCTGCACGAACCCGCAGCTTGCCAGCGCGACCAGCGGGAAGGTTCGCAAGCCGGCGCTTCGCGCCCCCTTCTCGCGATCCCAGCCGATCGGGATCGCGAGCGCGAAGGCCGCAGCGAGGGCAAGGAAATGAGTGCCGATCTGAAATCTGTCCAAAGCTCGCCCTCGCAAAAACGAAAAGCCGCACGTGTGATACGCGACTTGCACGTCACGCGACAATGCGACGTAAGGCTTCAGAGCTTTGAGGCTTCAGAGCACTGGCCGATGTGGAGCCTGCCGGGCGCGGACCGTCTTGCGGATCGTTGCCTGTTAGCGCCCGGTCTATCCTGATCAGGGCAGGAATTTGATGCCGTAGGTCCGGGCCCCGGCGCCAAACGACTTCGCAAGCCTGGCGCTTCGGATGTTGCGGCACGAGCGCCAACACGAAGTTGTCCCTGACGTCGATAGCTGCATCCGTCACGATCTTGGCGCCGCTCGGCGAGACGTCCAGTACGAAGCATTCAATCTTGGTGATGCCGTCGTCGACCGACATCCAGGTCGGCCGTTTCTGCACTTCGCGCCGCGGTTCGCGCGGCACCTTGGTGCGCGGTTCGTCAACAATCATGATGACCGTCCGTGGTTGCGCGATCGGCCATCCGATCGTCGAACACGTAGTCAGCTTGATGGTGATTTCGTAAAGTTCCCTTTAGGCATTACCTTCAAATTTACCGTTTTTATCTTGCCGAAGGGTCAAGCTGCTGGCATGCGCGCCTGGCGGATGTTGGCCAACTCCGGTTATCGCGTGGGTCGCAATGGCAGCTTCGGTGCGATAGCGCGGGAGATGATTTTCGAACGAGTAGACAACGCACAGCGCGAGGCTGGCCCAGACCGCGGCACTGAAATACAGCGACATCCAGGAATCTCGTCCTTCCACTCGGCAAGGTCGTGCGTCACGACCCAACGCGTGCTCACGTCACGGAGACCCTCGAGAGGGCTCATAAGCGTGCCGCCGTCGCCAACCTCGGTCCGCCATCGGCTCAGATACATCGGGACGTCGATGGTCATGAGAAACGCCAGATAGCCAACGATCCCGATGAATGCGATCGCGAGGGCGACGCGAACCGGACCACCGAACTCCGGCAGTAATCGGCAAAGGCCGATTCCGACGATGAAGAAGGCAACGGCCCACAACGAATTTTCGATGGCGTTGTACAAATAGTTTCTTGTCAGCACCGCGTACCATGAGAAGCATTCCGCGATGAGGATCAACGGCAGGATCACCCACGCGGCGTTCAGGGTGGTCTCCGCGCCGGTCATCGTACCCAGCTGGTGCAGGATAATCGCCCACTGCGCCGCAAAGCCGACCTCGGCCAAGGTTGCTACCGACCGGCCGACGACAACGCTCGACAACCAGGTATCGAACAGGCAGATCCGCTGAACGTCCGCGCGCGGAAGGAACGACCTGAATGCGCAGCCGAAAACATAGGCCGCACAGAGCAGGAGCATGAGCCCGATGCCGGACGCGTCGCCAAGACTGCCGGTCGGCTGCGGCTGAAGCTGGCGGTACAGCAAGAACCAAGCCGCGATATTTCCGCCGCTGACCAGGGTCAGGAAACCCCACCACCGGGCCACAGGATTTGACCAGGCCAGGGAACCTGACCGCGCCTGCGCTTCCAAACTCATTCACCGCTCCGCGTGTTATCGAAATGTCATGTGACTGAATAAATACTGTCACGAATCGCGGGCGGAAGTATGTGAAAGATTTATGACGGTGAGCGCGTCTGTGCGCGGTGCCAGCGGCGCGGGTTGCTTTGGAAACGCCGCGCTTGTCGGCGTTCGGGGGCGAGGTTAAGAATCGTAACAACCATTGAATCCTCATGGTGAGGAGGCGCCAACGGGTCCGCGCGTAGCGCGGCCCGATGACAGGCTCCGCGCCGTCTCGAACCACGAGGCCCCGCTGGTGCCATTCATCCTTCGAGACGCCGCTGCGCGCTCCTCAGGATGAGGTCTGACAGCTCGCAGAAATCGTAGGGGTGGGCAAAGCGCTGGCGTGCCCACCATCCAGGTGTCGCTGCCGATAGGTGGTCGACACGACGCAAGTGCGCCTTTGCCCACCCTACATTCCAATATCCATTGTCCCTCAAAAATTCACCCGGTTGGAGATCGCGCCATCGACCACGAGATTGGAGCCGGTGGTGAACGATGAGGCCGGGCTCGCCAGGAACACGGCTGCGTTCGCAATCTCCTGTGGCGTCGCCATGCGGCCGGTCGGGTTGCGCGCCAGAGCATCCTGGTAGCGCTTGGGCATGTTCTGCTCGACCATGTTCCAGATGCCGCCCTTGAAATAGACCGTGCCCGGCGACACCACGTTGACGCGGATTTTCTTTCCTGCGTATTGCCGCGCCAGCCCCTTCGCCATGTGGATCAGCGCGGCCTTGATCGGGCCGTACGAACTCGCACTGTCGGCCTGCGCCGCCGAAATCGAGGAGATGATGACGCAGGCCGCGTCGCCGGTCTTTTCGCCGCTGGCTTCAAGGAATGGACGCGCCGCCTCGAACGCGTTGACGGCGCCGAGCACGTCGAGCCGAAAATTCTGCTCCCACGACGCGGCGTCGCCGCCTTGCGCCATGGCGCCGGCATTGGAAAACAGCATGTCGATGCTGCCCAACTCGCCGGCCACGCCCGAGATCCAGGATTTCAGCGCTGCGCCGTCGGTGACGTCAACGGACGCGCCAGTCGCCTTCACGCCCATCGCTTTCAGCTCGGTAACCGTGCCCGCGACCTGATCCGCGTTGCGGGCGCAGACGGCGACGCCGGCGCCTTCGCCGGCCAGCGTGCCGGCAATCGCCCGTCCAATGCCGCGCGTACCGCCGAGCACGACCGCGTTTCTTCCTTCAAACCCAAATCCATTTTTGTTCTTCCTTTGTTGATCCGTGCGCATTGTAGCGGCCAAGGTAACCCGGGAGAAAGCTCAAATCGCCGATAGCGATCGAAGCTGCGCCGGAATGGGGATGTGAATAACGGCGCATCGTCGTCCCTGCGAACGCAGGGACCCATAGCCACCGTCGGTCGTTGGCAGTGAAGGCGTCAGCCATCTCGCCCCACCGCGAGAGCAACGCGGTATGGGTCCCGGATCGCGCTCGCGTTGCTCGCTTGTCGGGACGACGAGCAGAGGGCCTGACGGGCAAATCACCTGAAAAACCTGTCTAGCCCCTGCGCAAAAAATATTCCACTTAACCCGTCGGGCAAAATCAATGCTCTTTCTTCGCGTGTCTCACCCAATTGAGGGGCGGATCGCGATCGTCACGAACGTGGGGTGGGATGCGGTGGACGCGAAATGCGTGGCAGACGAGCGCGTGTTGAGCGTACGGCGAAGTCGTGTGGTCCTGACGCCGCGGTGCTGGCGTCAAGTCGACGGGGAAGTGCCCGCCGACGACGGTGGCAAGAAAGCCGTTCACCGGGGAGAGCATGTTATAAGCCGTAAAGCCACTGCGCAGGAAGGCCGGATGCCTCCGCTGAACCTGTATGCTCGTGTGCGTTTTCTTCGATGCATATTGCACACGAGACCGCGGGTGCAGCGCGCCCGGTCTTCCCTGCGCCCTCTGTTCAAAGGAGGGACAGACTTCTTGCAAAACTTCGGGCGCATCGCGCCGCGAGATCAGCCTCACGTTCAGTTGTCATCGCCCGCCACCGGGTCGGCCGAATGGCCGCCCGATGACAGGCTCCGGCGGGCGATCCAGTATTCCAGAGGCACTTGGCGAGACCGTCCCGGATTTCGCTCGCGCTCCATCCGGGCTACGCTTACTGGGGATGTCGGGGAAGGAGAGCAGCGCATGCAAAGCACAAGAGAAGTTCTCTCCGACATCTGGACCGCAGCCGGCGGCGAGGCTTCCGCGCTCGGCGCGCTCACATTGAGCGGCAATGAGCCGCAATTGCCGTCTTCGTTTCGCGTCGCCGCCGCCGCACAAGTGAGTGTCGCCGCGACCGGACTGGCGGCGGCCGAGATCTGGAAAAATGCGCAGCGGGCAAGCGCAGGACGTGACGGTCGACATGCGTCATGCCGTGGCCGAATGCCGAAGCGAACGTTATCTGCGCGTCGACGGCAAGCCGCCGCCGCCAGCCTGGGACGCGATCGCCGGCATCTACAAAACCCGCGATAAGGGCTTCGTGCGGCTGCACACCAACTTCCCGCATCACCGCGACGCCGTCTGCAAGGTGTTGAACTGCAAGCCGGAGCGCGAAAAAGTTCAGGCGGCGTTGATGCAATGGGATGGCGAGGCGTTCGAGACCGCGGCCTATGCCGACGGCTGCGTCGTCGCCTTCATGCGTTCTCATGATGAATGGGAGGCCTCGCCGCATGCCAAGGCGATCGCCAGGTTGCCGCTGATCTCGATCATGAAAATCGGTGACGCCGCGCCAAAGCCGTGGCCTGCGGGCGACCGGCCGCTCGCCGGAATCCGCGTGCTCGATCTGTCGCGTGTGATCGCAGGTCCCGTTGCGGGCCGAACGCTCGCCGCGCACGGCGCCGACGTGCTGCTGATTTCCGGTCCCGACCTGCCTGCCATTCCCTGGCTCACCATAGACACCGGGCGCGGCAAGCTGACGAGTTTTGTCGAACTCAAAAGCGAGCAAGGAGGAGGTGCTGCGCGGACTGCTGGAGCAGGCGGATATCTTCTCGCAGGGCTACCGGCCACGTGCCATCGCCGCGCTTGGCTTCTCGCCGGAGGACGCGGCGCGCATCAGTCCCGGCATCGTTTATGTCACGTTGTCGGCGTATGGCCATGCCGGGCCATGGGCGGAGCGGCGCGGCTTCGACTCGCTGGTGCAGACCGCGACCGGTTTCAACCATGCCGAAGGGCAGGCGGCCGGCATCGACGGACCGAAGGAATTGCCGGCGCAGATGCTCGACCACGCCACCGGGTACTTCATGGCGTTCGGCGCCATGATGGCCAGGGCACGTCAGGCGCGCGAAGGCGGCAGCTGGCACGTCCAGGTGTCGCTGGCGCAGACCGGGCGGTGGCTGTGGGATCTCGGGCGGGTCAGCGACGGTCTGAACACCCCTGATTTTACGGGGAGATGGTGATGCCCTTCATCGAAGAAACTTCGTCAGGCTTCGGCGCGCTGCGATCGGTCAGGCATTCGGCGTTGCTGTCGAAAACCCCGGCGCTCTGGGCCCGCCCGGCAATGCCGCTCGGCAGCCATCCGCCGCAATGGCCGTCACGCGGATAGCCAAGCAAGTGGCGTTCGAGCCAACCTCTCCAAACTTTAATCGCGTCCGGTAAGACCATTTGCATTTTTAGGGTTGTGCGAGACCCCCATGGGCACTATTAGCGCCATGGGACAAATTGTCGCATAGTTCTGGACCGTATGTTCAACGATTTCTTCCAGCGATTGCAGATGGTTAGCCTACGGCAATGGGCCGTGGCGGCAGCGCTTTTGGCGTTGGCCGGCGAGGCCGTGTACGGTGCCAGCCATATCGGCGGCGCCAATCGTGGGCATTCGGAAGTATCGAGCCAGTCCCGCAAGGGATTGAGCCGCTACACGCCGAGCCCCGCCGAATGGGCCAGCCTGACCATCCAACCGGTCACCGAACTGGCGTTCCGGGCCGAGCATGTCACCGAAGGCAAGATCGCGATCGATGAGGATCGCTCGACGCCGGTGTTCTCTCCCTATGCGGGCCGGGTCACCAAGGTTCTGGCGCGGCCGGGCGACAGCGTCGTCAAGGGCCAGCCGCTGTTCGTGCTCGAGGCCGCCGACACCGTGCAGGCGCAGAACGATTTCATCGCGGCGATGACCGCCATGAACAAGGCAAGGTCCGCGCTCGATCTGGCGCAGTTGCAGGGCGCGCGCGCCAAGGATTTGTTCGAAGGCAAGGCTGTTCCGCTGAAGGATTATCAGCAGAGCCAGGCCACGCTCATTCAGGCGCAGAACGACATGCGCTCATCGCAGACGGCGCTGGAGGCGTCGCGCAACAAACTGCGAATTCTCGGTCTGACTGAAGACGACATCGCGACCTTCCAGGAAAAAGGCCGCATCAACCCCGAGACAACCATCTTCGCGCCGATCGCGGGCACCGTGGTCCAGCGCAAAATCGGCCCCGGACAATATGTCAACGCCGGCGCCAGCGACCCCGTCTACGTGATCGGCGATCTCTCGACCGTGTGGATGACGGCCTTCGTCCGCGAGAGCGATTGCGCGAACATCTCTGTCGGGCAGGAGGTGACGTTCAACGTGCTGGCGCTGCCGGGCCGCACGCTGCCGGCGCAGCTCAATTACGTCGCAACGGCCATCGATCCGGCGACGCGCCGGCTACTCGTCCGCGCCACCATCGACAACAACAACAAGAACGGCCTGCTGAAGCCGGAGATGTTCGCCAACGTCACGATCTATTCGGCCAGCGATCATCCGGCGGTAGGCGTGCCGAAGCAGGCCTTGATCTATGAAGGCGACCAGGTCCGGATCTGGGTTGCGCGCGAGGACAAGTCGATCGAACTGCGTCAGATCAAGCCCGGTCTCACCAACGGCGACCTGGTCGAGGTGGTCGGCAATCTCAGGCCCGGCGAGCAGATCGTCACCAGGGGCAGTCTGTTCATCGATCGCGCCGCCTCCGGCAGCTGATCTGCATTTGAAAGCTCCGATCTGAATGGATCGCCTGGTAGCCCTAGCAGTCAGCCGCCGCTATTTGATGGTCGGCATGTTCGTCGCGGTGCTCGTCGGCGGCCTGATCGCGTTCAAGCAGCTCAACATCGAGGCCTATCCCGATCCGACCCCGCCGATGGTCGACATCGTGACGCAAAGCCCGGGGCTGTCGTCGGAGGAGATCGAACGCTACATCACGATCCCGATCGAGACCCAAGTCGCCGGCATCAAGAACCTGCGCACCATCCGCACTATCTCGCTGTACGGATTGTCCGATGTCAAACTGCAGTTCTCCTTCGATTACACCTATGAAGAAGCGCTGCAGCAGGTGTTGAACCGGCTGTCGCAGCTCGCGCCCCTGCCGGGCAACGCGCAGCCCGGCATTTCGCCGCTGAGTCCGACCGGTGAAGTCTATCGCTACCGGTTGAAGGGACCGCCGAACTACAGCGTGCTGGACCTGAAGACGCTGCAGGACTGGGTATTGCAGCGCCGCTTTCGCGCCGTGCCCGGCGTGATCGACGTCACCGGCTGGGGCGGCAAGACCAAGACCTATGAACTGCAGGTCGATTTCAACCGACTGTTCGCCAACGGGCTGACGCTTCCGCAGGTGCTGCAGGCCGTCACCAATGCCAACATCAATGTCGGCGGCAACACCGTCAATATCGGCGCGCAATCCGCCGTGGTGCGCGGCGTCGGCCTGATCCGATCGATCGAGGATTTGAACAACACCATGGTGTCGCAGTCGGGCGGCAATCCGGTGCTGGTCCGCGACATCGCGAATGTGACGATCGGCGAGAAGCCGCGGCTCGGCATCGCCGGCCTCGACCAGGACGACGACATCGTACAGGGCATCGTGCTGATGCGGCGCGGCGAGCAGAGTTCGCCGACCATTGCCCGGGTCGAAAAGCTCGTCCGTGACATCAATCATTCCTCGATCCTGCCGCCCGGCGTGAAGATCGAGCGGATCTACGACCGCAAAGATCTGATCGACATCACCACCCACACGGTGCTGCACAACATGGTGGTCGGAATCATCCTGATCGTGCTGTTGCAGTGGATATTCCTCGGCGACCTTCGAAGCGCGCTGATCGTCGGCGCGACGATCCCGTTCGCGCTGCTCTGCGCCGTCATTATCCTCGTCCTGCGCGGCGAATCCGCCAACCTGCTGTCGGTCGGCGCGATCGATTTCGGCCTGATCGTTGACGCCACCGTGATCATGGTGGAGGCGATCTTCCGCAGGCTCACTCAAACCGCCGCGCTATCCGAGGCCGCGCGAAGCCACATCTCCTTCGACGCCACGATGGGGATGAAGAGCCACGCCATCCTGTCGGCCTCTGCCGACGTGTCACGCTCGATCTTCTTCGCCGCCGCCATCATCATCGCAGCCTTCCTGCCGCTGTTCACGCTGAGCGGCGTCGAAGGCAACATCTTCGGCCCGATGGCGCGGACCTATGCCTATGCCTTGGCGGGCGGCCTGCTCGCGACCTTCACTGTAACGCCCGCGCTGAGTGCGATCATCCTGCCCTCGCATCTGGAAGAGGCCGAAACCTGGATCGTGAAAAAGCTCGACCGGCTTTATGTTCCGGCGCTGAAATGGGCGGTCGCAAACCGCAAGATCGTGATGACCGGCACCGCTTGTCTTGTCCTGCTGACCATCGTGTTCGCGCGGCTGCTGGGGCTGGAATTCCTGCCCAAGCTGGAAGAGGGCAACCTGTGGATCTGCGCGACGCTGCCGCCGACCATCTCGCTGCAGGAGGGGAACGCCTACGTCAACGAGATGCGGAGGCTGATCCGCAGCCGGCCCGAGGTGGAATCGGTGGTGTCGCAGCATGGCCGCCCGGATGACGGCACCGACGCCGCAGGACTCTTCAACGCCGAATTTTTCGCGCCGTTGAAGCCCAACAGCGAATGGCCCGATACCCGCGACAAGGACGAACTGACCGCGCAATTGCTTGGCCAATTGCAGGACAAATTTCCGGGCGTCGAATTCAACTTCTCGCAATATCTGCAGGACAACGTCTCGGAGGCCGTCTCTGGCGTCAAGGGTGAGAATTCGATCAAGCTCTACGGCAATGATCTGCAGGCGCTGACCGACACCGCCAACAAGATCAAATCCGTGCTCGGCACGGTGCAGGGCGTCACCGATCTTGCGGTGTTCACCTCGCTTGGCCAGCCGACCATCCAGATCGACATCGACCGCGCACGCGCGGCGCGCTATGGCCTGTCGCCGGGCGATATCAACGCCACCATCAAGGTTGCCATTGGCGGAGATAGCGCCGGCGATCTCTATGAACCTGGCAGCGACCGGCATTTCCCGATTATCGTTCGCCTTGCGCCGGAATACCGCAAGAGCGCCGAGGCGATCCATAATCTGCGCATCGGCGTGGCGGGGCAGGGCGGCGCTATCACCCAGATCCCGCTCAGCGAGGTCGCCTCGATCAACCTGATCTCGGGCGCCGCCTATATCTACCGCGAACAGCAGGAGCGCTATCTGCCGATCAAGTTCTCGGTACGCAACCGCGACCTCGGCAGCGCGATCCAGGAAGCGCAGGAAAAGGTCGCAGCTCAAGTCCAGTTGCCGCCGGGCTCGCGGCTCGAATGGGTCGGAGAGTTCGGCAATCTGCAGGACGCCATCAAGCGGCTGTCGATCGTGGTGCCGATCAGCCTCGCCCTGATCGGGGTGTTGCTGTTCTTCAATTTCGGCTCCATGGTCGATACGCTGCTCGCCATGAGCGTGATCCCGATGGCGATCTTCGGCGGCGTGCTCGGGCTGTTGATCACGGGCATCCCCTTCAGCGTGTCGGCTGCGATCGGCTTCATCGCGCTGTTCGGCATCGCCGTGATGGACGGCATCATCATCCTGTCGCAGTACAATCAACTGATCGACGAAGGCTATGAGCGGATGCGGGCCGTGATCCGCACCGGCGAACTGCAATTGCGGCCGGTGCTGATGACCTGTGTGGTGGCGGGCGTCGGGCTGTTGCCGGCGGCGGTCTCGAGGGGATCGGTTCGCAGGTGCAAAGGCCGCTGGCGGTCGTGGTCGTGACCGGCATGATGCTGGCGCCGATCGTCATCCTGGTGACGCTGCCGGTGCTGATCTCGGTATTCTCGCGCCGGGCGAGAACTTCTGTGGGCAAACGCCCATGATTCCTGCCCACTCGGTTTGTGGTTGACGCGATCCAGTGGCCGTCCCTTGATGCCGTCAGGGACAACCGCAGGAGACAGCCATGCGGATCGAGGAAGGCCTGGGCCGGAACGGCCACGCGCAGCCGGTCGCTGCGGTCGGGTGGGCGGCTGATCGGCATCCATTCGCACGGCAGGGATCCCGGCATAGAGATCATCGACTAGGTCTGGCCGGGCGACGATCCCTTCAAGACGGACCGCTATGCGATCCTGCGCCAGGTCAAGCGTGAGCTTGGCGCGCCGCGCGGCGCTACAATTTCAACGCATCCTCCGACGCGCGCTCGATCTTCCGCTATCACATGCACACGCTGCCGGACGAAGTGAGCGGGCCGATCGGGACCTCGACCCTGTTCGCGGCCTGGAATGCGGCGATCTATGTCGCGCAAATCGAGGACAACAGGCTGTCGGAAGTGGTTCGCGACGGTCGTTACCTCGAAGCCACCGACCGCGTGCTGAAGAAGCATGGCGGCCTGTGGTTCAACGATGAAACCTACGTGATCTCGCGCCGCCGCGCGCCAGCGTGATCGGGGAGCCGTCCGTGACCGTCTTCGACCAGACGTCCGCCAAACTCGCCGCGCTGCTGTCGTCCGCGTCCGTCGAAATTTCCTCACGCGGGCATCAGCTTGCGGAATTGCGCGACAATTTTGCGGTCGGCACGGATGTCACGATCACGTTCCTGCCGGGCGACAATTATCGCCACAACATTGAGACCGCGACCGCGCTGCGTCGCGCCGGCTTCAACGCGGTGCCGCACATCGCCGTGCGCGAAATGCCGTCGCGGGAAGCGCTCGATGATTTTCTGGCGTGGGCGCGGGGCGAAGCCGCTGTGTCTCGGATTCTCCTGATTGCGGCCGATGTCGCTGCGACGAAAGGCCCGTTCAAATCGACGGGCGATGTCTGCGCCGGCGGATTGATCGAGGCGCACGGCATCAGCTGCGTGAGCCTCGCTGGTCATCCTGAAGGCCACCATTTCTCGAATTGCGCGACGCGCTGAATGGGCTCAAGGCGTGGTGCGACTGGGGGCGGCGGACGGGAACGCGCGTCGATGTCGTCACGCAGTTCTGTTTCGAGAGCGATCCGATCCTGCAATGGGTCGGCGAACTCGATCGCGCCGGCATCGATCTACCTGTTATCGTCGGCCTGGCCGGCCCGGCGACGCCAGCGACACTGACCAAATTTGCGCTCCGCTGCGGCATCGGCAATTCGATGCGGGCGCTGCGCAGCCAGATCGGCCGGCTGTTGACGGATAACGGACCGGACGATGTCGTCAACGGATTGCGCTGCGCGCCCGCGGCCGCAACGGCTGCTATCGCGGGATTTCACCTGTTTCCGTTCGGCGGCCTGCGCAAGTCCGGCGATTGGCTCCGCCACTACGACCGCGACCCGCTCGCACAGACGGAGCGGGGCGCGATGTCGAGCGCCGCGCTTCAGAACCCGTAAAGCTGCGCCGGGTTGTCGACCAGGATCTTCTTGCGGATCGCAGCGTCCGGCGCCCACACCGGCAACTGGTTGAGCAGCCGCCCGTCGTCGATCTGAAACAGCGGCGTCACCTCGGTGATCTTCTTATCGGGCGGCGTCACCGAATTCGGATGCGGCCAGTCGGTGCCCCAGATGACCCGGTCGGCGTTGGCCGCGATCAGCGACTGGGCGAGCGGCACGCAATCGGCATAATCGGGCCCGAGCTTCGAGGAACGGTAGGCGCCGGAGATCTTCACGTAGGCCTTGCCCGATTTCACCAGATCCATCAGATCAGCAAAGCCGGGTTGTTCGATGCCCTGGGCTGCCTGCGCGCCGCCGAAATGATCGAACACGACCGGCACCGGCGAGGCCACGACCAGATCCTTGATCGCGGAAATCATCGCCGGATTGGTGTAAAGCTGAACATGCCAGCCGCGCGCCTTCATGCGCTCGACGGCGGCCGTGAAGCGCGGCCGGGCCACGGTCGGGTCGTTGACGCCGCCGGTTGCGAGATTGAGGCGGACGCCGCGAATGCCCGCCTTGCCCATGACATCGAGATCGCTCTCCGACGTCTTGTCGTCGATCACGGCGACGCCGCGTGCGGTCGGCCCCCGCGCGGCCATGCCGAACAGCGTGGCGGAGTTGTCGGTGCCGTAGATGCTCGGCGTGACGATCACCACGCGTTCCATGTGCAGCGCCTTGTGCAAGGCGGTCATTTCCTCGGGCGACGCCAGTTCGGGCGTGTAGACGCGGCCGGCGAAGAACGGGAATTTCTCAGGATCCGGGTGGATGTGGGTGTGGCAGTCGCAAGCGCCGGCGGGGACGTCGAAATTCACCGGCGTCGACGGCTGCGCTGCTTTGGCAAAGGCGGTTCCGTTGTTCATGGTCACTCCGGCCGCGACCGAGGCAAGCATCATACTGCGTCGCGTCAGCATCGGTGTTCTCCCTCGATGTTGTTATTGATTGTTGGTGTCTCGACGGGGCGCATTGCGCCGGGCGTTGTTTCGCTGTGGTGTGCGCCGGAGATTATCGGGAGAAGCAAGGCGCGGGAAGCGCGCTCACCCTCTGGCTGCATCGCTTTATCGGTTCAGTAACGCAACCGGGCTATCGAACCGGAAGACCCTCCGATTTGACAATGGCGGCTGAACATACCCGACATGATCAGCGCGCGATTAATGCGTTGAGAAAATCGCCGACTACTGTCCCGACGGCGTGCGAAGGCCGTGCCAGGCGTCGCGCACCTGATGGTAATGGACTTCCGGCAGGTAGTCCGGGGTGTTGAGACCGAGCGTCTTGACGTCGAGCCGGCCGATCGCGCTAAGCAGGGTATAGGAGGCGATGACGCGGTCGCGCTGCGCACCGATCAGACGTGCCTTGGCCAAAATGAGGTCCTGCTGCGCGTTCAGCACGTCGACCGTGGTGCGCTGGCCGCCGGCCGCTTCGCGCTGCACGCCTTCCAGGGCGACGGTGGCGGCGCGCACTTCGATTGGACGCGGTGACTGCGACCTTGGCGCCTTCATTGGCGACCCAGGCGCCGACCGCCGCAGTGCGGGCCTGATTGCGGAACTGATCCAGCACCTGCCGGCTTTGGGCCGCGATCTCCTTGGCCTGCCGGGTCTGCGAGGCCGCCATGCCGCCATCGTAGATCGGCTGCGTCAGTTGACCAGTCACCGAAGCCTGATCGGTCCCGAAGGTGCCGAGGGTGGGATCCGACTGCTTGCTGCGGCTGGCGCTGCCTTGCAGCGTGATCGTCGGCATCAGGCTGCTTTCGGCGACGCGGATCGAAGTCGTGGCGACATCGAAGTCGAAACTCGCGGCCATCACCGCCGGATGCTGCCGGAAGGCAAGACCGGTGGCATCCTCGCGGCTGCGCGGCAGGAGGCGGTCCACGGCTTCAGCGGGGCGGAGCGAGGTGGGCGCGTTGCCGATCACCTGGGTATAGGTCGCCTGGCTGACGGCGAGATTGACCTCGGCGGCATTCAGATCGGCGCGACCGCGGTTCAGGCGGGCCTCGGCCTGCGCGGTGTCGGTCGGGGTGACGTCGCCAGCATTCAGGCGTTTCTGGGTGATGCCGAGCGTCTCCTGCAGGAACGCGACGTTGGCGCGCTGCGCTTCGACCAGCGATTGGTTGGCGAGAACATTTGTATAGACGGTGACCGCGTCGAGCAGCACGCCCTGGCCGACATTGCGCAGGGCTTCGCGACCGGATTGAACCTGCAGCTCCGCCGCGCGCACGCTGTTGGCGGTCTTAAAACCGTTGAACAGCGTCTGCGTCACGGTCACGCCGACGGTCCACGGTTTCAGGTTTGCGGACTGGATCGTGTTGTCCGGCAGCAGGTTCCGTACTGACTGAAGGCCGGCGGAGAGGCCGGCGATGATCTGCGGCCGGTAACCCGGAGCGCCTGCGGCACGTTCTCGTCGGTGGCGCGCTGGCGCGCACGTTCCGCGTTGAGTTGCGGGTTGGTCTGATAGGCCTTGGCCAGCGCCTCCGGGAGGTTTTCACCGCGCGCGGCAGGCGCGGCAACACGACGCCACTCACCACCCCAAGGAAAATTCCAAGGAAAATCCCAAGGCACGTACTCGATCGAAGCACGCGCCTTCCAACGTGGCCAACCCTAGCCGTACGCAAAGTCATATGATCCCGTAACCAACACGAAAGCGTGATGACCTCCTGTTAGGGTCATGCCGCTCTACTTCTTGCTTGAGCATGATCTTGTCGGAGAACCGCCGCCGACTTTCCGGATCATGCGCTGGTCGTCCGCCCCCGCCGACGACCCGACACGTTTACCTGTTTAGGGGACGTCGCCGCCACAGGCAAACCGCCGCGCGACATCAGTACATCAAGTTCGGGGAAATCAGTGCTTGGCTGTTGCCGGTTCGTCACAGACGAATATCGGCGACAAATGCACTATAGCTCTGTCGTGGCTGGCGTCCGATTCCAGGGCGGTTGGCTGTTCAGCTATGCCAGGTCCGTATTCGATGCCGAAGTTGTTTTCCGACCCCGAGGCGATCGCGGAGGATATCATCCGTGACGTCGGCACCAACCTCGTGGTCGGATTGCCGCTCGGGCTCGGCAAGGCTAACCACGTCATCAACGCGCTCTACGCGCGCGCGGCCGCCGACCACTCGATCAACCTGACCTTCTTTTCCGCGCTGACGCTGGAAAGCCCAGGCCGTCGAGCCTGCTCGAACGGCGCTTTATTGATCCAGTGATCGACCGGCTGTTCGGCGGCTATCCCGACCTGACCTATGCCAGCGCGTTGCACCGGGGCGAACTGCCGCCGAACATCAGCGTGATCGAATTTTTCTTCCTGGCCGGCAAATGGTTGCAGGTGCCGTACGCGCAGCAACATTACATTTCGGCAAACTACACCCATGCGTCCTCTTATTTGCTGGCGCGTCGGCTCAACGTCGTCACCCAGCTGGTGGCGAAACGCGTCGTGGATGGCGCAACCCGTTACAGCCTGAGCTGCAATACCGACACCACGCTCGACATATTGCGCGCCCGCAGCGACGGCCGCGCGTCGTTCAGACTGATCGGCCAGGTCAATTCCGAACTGCCGTTCATGCCCGGCCCCGGCGATCTGCCGGCGGATGAATTTTCCGCGGTGCTGGACAGTCCCGAGACGGATTTCCCGCTGTTCGCGCCGCCGGCCGAGCCGGTCAGCGACACCAAATACGCGATCGGGCTGCATGCGGCGGGCCTCGTGCCCGATGGCGGCACGCTGCAGATCGGCATCGGGCAGGTCGGCGACGCGCTGGCGCAGGGGCTGATCGTCCGTCACCGGGACAACGCCCAGTTCCACGCCATCATGAAGCGACTAGCCCCTGGAGAGGGACAGGGATCGCCGCTGGAAACCGGACGGTTCGAGAAAGGACTCTATGGCGTCAGCGAAATGCTGATCGAGGCGTTTCTCGGCCTGATCGACGCCGATGTTCTCAAGCGCGAAGTCGACGGCGTGATGCTGCATGGGGCGTTCTTCCTCGGGCCGAAATCGTTCTATCGCGCGTTGCGCGAGATGCCGGGCGAGCAAATCGCGCGGATCCGGATGATGCCGGTGTCGTTCACCAACCAGCTCTATGGCGATGAGGATGCAAAGCGCCGCGCACGCGTGGATGCGCGCTTCGTCAACACCGCGATGATGGCGACGTTGATGGGAGCCGCGATTTCCGACGGCCTTGAAAACGGCCAGGTCGTGAGCGGCGTCGGCGGCCAGTATAATTTCGTGTCGCAGGCGTTTGCGCTGGAGGGCGCGCGGTCGATCCTCGCGCTGGAATCGACGCGGCAGGCGGGTGCGAAAACGCACTCCAACATCCGCTGGAACTACGGTCACCAGACCATCCCGCGGCATCTGCGCGACGTGTTCGTCACCGAATATGGCGTTGCCGATGTCAGGGGCAAATCGGACGCCGAGACGATCGCGGCGATGTTGCAGGTCACGGACTCGCGCTTCCAGGACGAATTGGCGAAGATCGCCAAGGATGCCGGCAAGCTGCCGAAGAATTTTGAAATCCCGCGCGCCTATCGCGAGAATTTTCCGGAGCGGGTCGCGGATGCCTTGAAGCCGGCGCGCGAGGCCGGGCTATTGCCGTCATTCCCGTTCGGCACCGACTTTACCGAGATCGAGCAACGGCTGATCCCGGCTTTGCAGTTGCTGCGGGAAGCGCAGCGGACCCCGCTACGTCTGCCTGGGTTGCTGTGGCAGGGGATCACGCAGCCGCCGGATGCCGCCGGCCTCGAATGTCTGGCGCGGCTCGGTCTCGATCGCCCGAAGACGTTTGCCGAGCGCGCCTATCGCGCGCTGGTCGGCGCGGCGTTGGCGAGGAGCAGGGCACGCTAATCTATCGTCGTCCTGCGTTCCGCAGGGACGACGATGAGCGGGCTAAGCCCTACCTGTTCTTGTTCACCGGCTTGCGCTTCTCGATGAACGCCGCCATGCCTTCGGAGCGGTCTTCCAGTGCGAAGGTCGAGTGGAACAGATTGCGCTCCACGTTCATCCCCTCCGACAGCGGCGTTTCGAACGCGCGGTTGATGGCTTCCTTGGCCATCGCGGCCGCGGGACGCGACATCGAGGCGATTTTTTCCGCGGCCGACAGCGCTTCCTCCATCAATTTGTCCGCCGGTACGATGCGGCTGACGAGGCCCGAACGCTCGGCTTCCGCGGCGTCCATCATGCGTCCGGTGAGACAGAGATCCATGGCCTTGGACTTGCCGATGGCGCGCGTCAGCCGCTGGGTGCCGCCGATGCCCGGGATGGTGCCGAGCGTGATTTCCGGCTGGCCGAATTTCGCGGTGTCCGATGCGATGATGATGTCGCACATCATGGCGAGCTCGCAGCCGCCGCCAAGCGCATAGCCGCTGACGGCCGCAATCGTTGGCTTGCGGCAGGTGGCAACGCGGTCGCCGCCGATGGCGGCGAAATCACTGGAAAACATGTCGATGAAGGTTTTCGGCTGCATCTCCTTGATATCGGCGCCGGCGGCGAACGCCTTTTCGCTGCCGGTGAGCAGGATGCAGCCGATCTTGTCGTCGGCCTCGAGGTCGTCGACGGCAGCGGCGATTTCGCGAAACACGCCAAACGACAGCGCGTTGAGCATTTTCGGGCGGTTGAGCGTAATGATGCCGACCGCGCCCTTGCTCTCGACAATGATGTATTCGAACGTCGCCATGATCCACCCCGGGTAGCCGATTTTGCGGGCAATGTGCCCGCTGGCGGGGTGGGCTTCAAGTGGGTGCAACGCGGCACCGGACGCGCATGTCTGTCTGCTGCGTCCAGTGCCGCGGGCCCCCCTTAAGCCATGAACATGCGCGCTGCGGATGCCATCGTCAGCAGGGTGCCAAAGGCAATGAAGATCTTCCCGATCAGCGAGGTCTTATCCAGGCTGTCACTGTTCGACGCCTGAACGGGGGTTTCCTGCGCCGGTTTAGCCGAGGCCACCGCAACAGTCTGCGTGGAAGGGGTCTCCTGCAGGGCCCGATCGAGCTCGTTGAGCTGATCGGGAGCAGTCACCGCAGTGTCGGTACCGTCGGCTGGAGCCTGCCCGTCGGCCGGCTTGTCCGCCGACACCAGCAGGATCGTATTGGCCTTCGCCGACATTGCCTCCGACATCGCCCTGGCGCTGTCCGGGGCCGCATCGGCTGAAGTCATTTGCGCGTTGGCGTTGGCGACCCATGCGGGGACCGCGGGCTGGGCGCTGCCACTTGCATCGGAGGCCTTTCCGGTCTCGGCGGATTTGGAGGCCGTTCGCGTGTATTTGCGGTAGGCGTAGCGCTTTTTCTTCCAGTATCGCGTACTCTGCCTGACGGATTTGCTTGAGGTCGCGCTCTCCGATTTCGAGGCGGCGGCGCTCTCGCTGCCGGCTGCGGTCGCCTGCGACGGTCCCGCGAAAGATACAAAAAGCCCTGCGGCCAACAACAAGACCGCGCCCGCGCTGGCTTTGATCTTCATGTGGAATCTCCCCATTTGCCCGCGCCCGAGGCGAAATGAGACCTCGCCGCGTGTCCACAGCGCGGCAGAAAGAGGGAATCTTCGGGCAACACCGGGCAAAAGCAGGGCAATGCTGCAGCACCGAAGGATGCTTTCGGGTATTTTTCGCGTCGTGGATTTTCTCCGCAGCGGAGGCGATGGATGCGAGGCCGGTCAATCGATGTTATGAGCCTGCCGTTCGGGCAACCGGCCGTCTCGATTCCCCGGCCTGGCCTCGGAGCTGGTACGCCGGGATGTTCGATCACGACTTCGTGATCTCATCATCCTGATGTAACAAATTGAAAGATCGACCGAATTGCAGGGTAGGAGCGCAGGTGCGCGAACGGGATGACGAATGGACCGGCCTGATGCGGTCGGCCATTTCAGGCGACAGTGCGGCGTATCATCGCCTGCTCAAGGCCGTCACGCCGGTGCTCCGGGCCGCGGCGCGCCGTGGCTTGGCGCGTGCAGGGCAACCGGTCGATCAATCCGAGGACATCGTGCAGGACATCTTGCTGGCGGTCCATTTGAAGCGGCACACTTGGGACGTCAGCGCGCCGTTCGCTCCGTGGCTGTTTGCGATCGCCCGTAACAAGCTGATCGACGCGCTGCGCCGCCGCGGCCGGCGCATTTTCGTCGATATCGACGATTTCGCCGAAACGCTTCCGGGCGAAGCGCCTGCCGAGACAGCGTCAGCGAGCGAGGTCGCCGCCCAGCTTCATACGCTGCCGGCGCGGCAGCGCGACGTGCTGCAGTCGATCGCGGTCGACAGCGCGTCGATCAAGGACACCGCGGCGAAATTTTCGATGAGCGAAGGCGCGGTACGGGTGGCGCTGCACCGGGGCCTGACCAGCCTGACCGCCAAGTTACGGGAACAGTGAGATGGATACCGATCGGCTCATTAGAGCACTGGCTGCCGACAACGGGCACCGTGCGCGCCCCGTGGGCTATGCGCTGATGCTGGCGCTGCTGGCGGCCGCGCCGGTCTCGCTTCTGATGTTCTTCACCGAACTCGGCGTCAGGCCCGACGTCATGGTTGCGATCCGTAATCCGTTCTTCGACCTGAAGTTCGCGGTGACGCTGGCGCTGGCGATCGCGGCGATTGCCGTCAGCCTGCATCTGTCGCGGCCCGAAGCCTCGCTTCGGGGCTTTGGCTGGCTGTTGGTGATCCCGGCCGGGCTTTTGACCGCAGGCATCGGCGGCGAGATGATGATGCCGCAGCGGCTGCCGATGATGACCCGGCTGGTCGGCAAGAATTCGTGGGTTTGCATGACGGCCATCCCGCTGCTGTCGCTGCCGATCCTGGCCGCCGCGCTGATGGGCTTGCGTCACGGCGCGCCGTCGCGGCCGGCGGTCGCCGGCGCCATCGCCGGGATGTTGTCGGCGGGGCTGGCGGCGACGCTCTACGCCTCGCATTGCACGGACGATTCGCCGCTGTTCGTGGCGACCTGGTACACGCTGGCGACGGCGCTGGTAACCGCAGTCGGCGCGCTGGCCGGATCGAAACTTTTGAAATACTAGGGCACGATCCCCGAAAGCAGCGTAGCCCGGATGCAGCGAAGCGAAATCCGGGCCTCTTTCGCAAGCGCATAGGGACCCCGGATTGCGCTTCGCCGGATCCGGGCTACGAACTCAGATACTAGCCGCTGAGACGGCCGGCGCGCTTTGCTGCATGCGATGGAAGCGCAGCACTTGCTGTGCGGTCGACGGCCGCAACCGCTCGTAGGTATCCTTGCAGGCGGCGATATCCGTCGGGCCGCCGCCAGCCAGCTCATCGCGCATGTTGATGATGGTTTTGGCGGTCGACCACGACAGTCCGGCGACCTTCGCCAGGATCATCACGCCTTCGGCCCGGCTTTCGACCATCATGTTCTCGGCAATCGCCACCGGCACGTTGGCCAGCGCCGCGACCGACGCATTGGCTTCGTCGAATTTGCCGGCCTCGGCAAACGACGCCACCTGGAACTCGTCGAGCCGGCCGTCCTCATGGAGCGACTTGACGAGAGCATGGGCAATCGCGGTGTTCCTGGTGATCGCCGAGGTCGCCGAGCGCGCGCGCCGCGTCGCCTCCTTGACCGCGGTCGGCACTTGGGCCGCCTGCTGCGGGTTGGCGGCCTCAAGCCGCTGCCGCACGGTGTCGGACGCCTTCGCGAGCAGTTTCAGATAGAGATGCCGCGGTATGGCCGGACGCAGGCCGATGCAGGTCGCGAGATTCTCGTCGCCTTCGGCGCGGCTGACCAGTCGGGTGAAGCCGCGCTCGGTGAACTCGGCGCCTGGATTGTTGACGGTCGAGTGGACCACCTCGTCATTGCCGCGCTGGACCAACACGTCGGTGACGGCGCCGCTCAGTACCTTGCGGGTCGAAATCGCCATCAAATGCGCCTGGCTCTTGCTGCGCGCATTCTCGATCAGGGTCTTGTCGTCGAGCCGCGTGGATAACGAGAGTACCGGACCGGCGACCTCGATAACGTCGTCGAAGGCGAGCGCGCGGATGGTGAGCGGCGGCGCGGTTTCCATCGGGGCGAGACGGTTGGCAAGCAGTGCCTTGGCGGAGGTTTCGATGTGATCGATCAAGCACTGGAAGACATCGTCGAACAGACTGACCTGTTCGTCGGAATAGTCGACCGCGCCGTTGATGAAGAGATCCGTCACCCGGCGCAGGGTCTCGACCCGGCGAGCAACGGTTCCATGCGCCAGTGTGCTCTGCAATTCGTCGAGCAGATTTCCGGGGGAAATAGGGGTTTTCGAACTCATGTCTCTGTCCTGGAGAAAAAGCCGGCGATGGATTCTTCCGCCACCGGAACTGAAATATGTCGGATCAGGCGCTGGTAATGCGGTTGCGTCCCTGTGCCTTGGCTGCATAAAGCGCGTTGTCGGCGCGCGCGAGGAATATGTCTGATGTCTCGTTCGGCTTCAGCGTTGCGACGCCGGCGGAGATCGTCACCTTCATGCCCGGCGAGAACGCGCTCCAGTCGAGATCGGCAATAATCGCGCGCAGCCGGTCGAGGGCCCGCACCGCGCTGTTGGTATCCATGTCGGGCAGCACCAGCAGAAATTCCTCGCCGCCGTAGCGGCCGAACCGGTCAACGCTGCGGATGTTGGCGAACATGGTGATGGAGAATGTCCGAAGCACCTCGTCGCCGGTCGGGTGACCATAGGCGTCGTTGATGCGCTTGAACCAGTCGAGGTCGATCAGCGCGATGGAGCAGGGCGACCCGCTGCGCCCGGCGCGGGCGATTTCCTCATCCAGCATCCGCATGATGGAGCGGCGATTGGAGGACCCGGTCAGTTCATCGAGTTCGGCAAGCTCTTCGATCCGCTTGTAGGCCGCCTTGAGTTCGAAGCTGCGGTCGTAGAGCATCTTGCGCATCGTGCTGCCATACAATCCCACGAAGGCGCATTGTCCGATCGTGAGGACATAGGAAAGCATCGCGGCCACGCGTTCGGCCTCGGTTGCGACCGGCAGGCCGATCGGCGTGCTGGTAAACAGAAAGATCGGCGCCAGGCCGATCATTGTAAGCGTCCACGAAATAATTGCCTGCCGCGAGGTCATCCGCAGCGCGCCGAATCCGAAAATCAGGAACACGACGCTGAGGAAGGCAAATCCGATTTCGGGCGCCGCCAGCAGGAAACAAAGCTGAAGCGCGACGTGGCCGCCAACCTGGAAGATCGTAAGATAGTGATCCTCGAACCTGTCGTTGAAGTAGGACTCTGACAACACGACAAAGATCGAGACCAATCCAACGCCGGACAGGAAATAGGCCGACGGAATGATGATCGAGACGGTGCCGGCGTAGCAATAGACCAGCAGGACCGACGTGATGAGTGAGTAGCTGACGGCCTGGACGGCCAGCATCTGGCGGCGCTGTCCGACCCGACGCTTCAGTACTTCCGACGGCAGGCGGACAACGTGCGTTGTCGCGCTGTCGGAGCCTTGCCCTTGAAGCAATGAAGCCGTGCTGCCCATGTCCCGCCGCTGATGGAGTGTGCCGGACGAAACATTAGGGAACAAAGCCTTTAGTTTTGGTATCTTTTGGGACCGAATCTGGTCCGTTAAAATGCGGCCATTATGCTGTTTCGTAACGGAAATCTGCCAGATTCCGATAGCGCGGAACCCGTGTCGGAGAAGCGGACTCCAGGCAGATGCTGCCCTTGCCGAACAAGGCTTGGTAAGGTCGTCGCAGGTGCTGCATTCTCTAGGAAAGTATTTCCGTATTATGGTACCAATTTCGGGGCTTCGCTCGTTCTGGCCGGCGTTATCGCCAGGCGATGCGCTTCTGTGGGATAGATCACACATGCAATCGGGGCATTGCCGTAATGTGAAGAATCTTGCCTTTCCCATCGAACCGCCAGCCACCCCCATCAGACCAACCTTGCGAGACGGCCATTGAGTGCGACACAGGCGGCTTCAGACGAAGTTCTGATCGCTCGGATCGCTCAAGGCGACCGGCTCGCCATGCAGGTGCTTTACGGAAGGCACCATGTCAGGGTGTTCCGTTTCGGGCTTCGGCTCGTAAGGGACGAACAGGTTGCGGAAGATCTCATCAGCGAGGTTTTCCTCGATGTGTGGCGTCAGGCTGGCAAGTTCGAAGGCCGATCCGCCGTTACCACCTGGCTGTTGGCGATTACGCGGTTCAAGGCCCTGTCGGCACTTAGGCGCCGCAAGGACGTTGGGCTGGACGACGAGACCGCGAACGCGATCGAGGATACGTCCGACGATCCTGAAGTGGTGGTGCAGAAGAAGGATACGGGTGAAGCGTTGCGCAAGTGCCTGACGGCGCTTTCGCCTGAGCATCGGGAGATCGTCGATCTCGTCTACTACCACGAGAAGTCCGTGGAAGAGGTGGCCGAAATCGTCGGTATTCCGGAGAACACCGTCAAGACGCGACTGTTTTATGCGCGCAAGAAATTGGCTGAGCTGCTGAAGGCAGCCGGCATAGAGCGAGGTTGGCCATGATGGCAGCGAGCAAGAAAATGCTGGATCAAGAACCCAGCGATATCGAGATGCTGTTGCCCTTTCATGCGGCCGGCACCCTGAACGCGCGTGATGCACGCCGCGTCGAGGAAGCGCTCGCCAGCGATCCCGAGCTCGCCCGGCAATATGCCGTCATCCGCGAGGAATATGCCGAGACGATCAGCCTGAACGAGAGCCTGGGGGCGCCGTCCGCGCGCGCCATGGCGAAGCTGTTCGCTGCGATCGACGGAGAGCCCGTGCGCAAGCCGTCGCTTTCGGTAAGCATATCCGCCCGCGTGTCCGAATTTTTCGCTAAGTTGTCGCCGCGTACGCTAGCCTGGTCGGCCAGCCTCGGCGCCATTGCGCTATTGTTGCAGGCAGGCGTGATCGGTGCGGTGCTGGTGAAGAACCAGACCGCTTTGTTCCAGACGGCTTCGCTGAGCTTGAACGAGCCGTCGGCGCCCATCACCCGTGATCTCGGCAGCAGCGCCGCGCCGCCGCGCGCTGGTGCGGTTCACGCCTGAAGCGCGTATCGCCGACATCACCGCGCTGCTCGACAATTATCAGGCTTCCATTGTCGATGGCGCCAAGGGCGGCATGTTCCGGCTGCAGTTCGGCAACAAGGCGATGGGCAAGGAAAAGGCCGCAGGCCTGCTGAAAAAGCTGCAGGGCGAGAAGATCGTCAGTCTTGCGGTGGCAACGCCGTAAGCCGCTCGTCGCGCGCCCGGCAAGCCGAGGTCCCATGGTTCATGATGGCTCGAATTGGCGGATCAAGACCCGGCGCCGCGTGTCGATCCTGTCGGCGGCGCTGCTGCCGTTGATCGTTTTCGCAGCTTCCGCGGTTCACGCGCAAAGCATCATGCGTACGCCCAACCTCAACGTCGGCTCGCGCGTACCTTCCATCAATCCGACGGTAACGCCGCGGATTAACGCCAATATCGCGGCCCGCCCGAACGTGGGCGTCAACACCGTCGCGCGAACGCCGCCGCGGGTGGGCGTGATAGGCTCGACCGTGCGAACGCGCCCGCAGCCCGGCGTGCAGTCGACGCTCTCCATTGCGCGGTTCTCGCCCAACCTTTATCCGGCTTGCCAGCACGCTTTTCGCGGTCAGGATGGCGAATGCTTCGATCGTCCGGTGATGTCGGCCGGTGCCGGCAACGGTGGCTCGGCCAAGAAGGGCAATGGCGGAGCAGGCAAGAGCAATTCAGGCAAGAGCAATTCAGAGAAGAGCAATTCGCAGGCCGCGGTCAATCTGCGCACAGTTCCCAATGAACTCGTTGCCGAAATCGACGGGACGTTGTCCACGGCCGAGGCCGATGAACTGGCGCGGCGTCATGGCCTGGAGCGCATCGCTTCGGAGAATTTCCGGCTGCTCGGCGGCACCATCGGCCTGTTCCGGATCATCGACCGTCGTCCGGTCGATACGGTGCGCCGTGAACTCGCTGCCGACCGCAGCGTGCGGTCGGTGCAGCTCAATTTCCGTTATTTCCTGCAGGATCAGAAGAAGCCGTCGACCGAGGGCGATGCCGCGCAATACGCGGTCGCGCAGCTGCGGTTGCCGCAGGCCCCACGCTCGCTCGCGGCATGAACGTCACCATCGCGGTGATCGATTCAGGCGTCGACGCCACGCATCCCGAACTGGTCAATTCGGTCGCCGACACCTTCGATGCGCTCGGAAGCAAGGAAGGTCCGCATGTCCACGGCACCGGCATTGCCGGTGCGATCGTCGCCCACGCCAAACTGATGGGCAGCGCGCCGGAGGCGAGGCTGCTGGCGATCCGGGCCTTTGGCGGGAGATCGAGCAGCGCGCAGAGCACGTCCTACGTGATCCTCAGGGGATTGGACTATGCGGTCGAACACGGCGCGCAGGTCATCAATATGAGTTTTGCCGGGCCGAAGGATCCGCTGATCGAGCGAGGGATCGCTGCGACCGCGGCCCGAGGCATCTTGCTGGTCGCCGCGGCGGGCAACGCCGGCGCGAAATCGCCGCCGCTTTATCCCGCCGCAAATCCCAACGTTATCGCGGTGAGCGGCACCGACGCGCAGGAAAAGCTGTTTGCGGCATCGAACCGCGGCAACCACATCGCTATTGCAGCTCCCGGCGCGGACATCTTCCTGCCGGCGCCGGACGAAAAATATCAGATCACATCAGGCACCTCGTTTTCCGCTGCCTATGTCAGCGGCGTTGCGGCGCTGATGCTGGAGCGCAATCCTGCGTTGAAGCCAAATGATGTTCGCGCGCTCCTGACGAAAACCGCCCGCGACCTGGGCGCCCCCGGCCGCGACGATTTGTTCGGCGCCGGAAAGGCCGACGCCTTCGCCGCGGTCACGGCCGTAGCCGCCGCACCGGCGGTTCCGCTTGCCGCGGTTTCCGGCACGCCTGCCGGAGAGAAAACGCCGGCGCTCAACCCGGCTTCCGATAACGCTTCCGTGAGCCGTGCGCTGAACGACTCCGCGCCGTCGGTGGCATCCGACAAATCGACCACAAACGCCGCCAATCGCCCCGCTGCGCAGTGATTTCCGGCAATCGCCGCCGGACAAGGCCCCAAAAAAATCGGCTCACATTTTGAACGTTCGGCGGCGTGACTGCGACTTATATACGTGGGAGCGGTTATCCCTCCCCATCGGCTGTATTCGGCGCGAGCGCCCATCCACCCCAAGCGCCCCATACGGCTTGACCCGTCCGGTTGTCCCCCCGGACGGGTCTTTCATTTCAGCAACGCTTTCGAGAAAGGAGCGGCCTCGTGGCGGGCTCCGACTCGCGTGTGTGTCGCATTGGTGCGGGTTTCTTTGCTCGATGCGCGCTCCGCAAACGCACGCACTGGACAATGACGAAGTTTTCCACAGAATATCCATATTATATCCAACTGATTCGTCCCGGTTGCGTCTGCGTCCGTCTCTCTCATTCGGGCTGATTCATGACACACCGAGACGTGGCACGCGGCCGCAACATTGTCGCGCGCTGGTGCAACCTTGCCGAGCAACGGCTGGAATATCTCACCGAACTGTTCGAGACCGGTCGCTGGCGCCGCTTTCACAGCGAGATCGAATTCCTGGAAAACATCAGGGAAGCCAAGGCCGCTGTCGAAACCTGGCGCGATCTGTTGAGCCGCGAAGCTTCGCTCGACAATTCCGCGATCGACCTGACCTGGCTTGGCCGCCAGCGAGTGACACCGCTGCCGCGCGATCAAGGATTTCTCCAGCCGGTTGCACGCCTTCGGCCACAGCCGGCGCCGATAGCGGCCGAACCGCCGCGCGACATTCCAGGCGAAGTTCTGGTCGCTCTGGAAAGCCAGCTCGTCCTCGCCGAAGAAACGCCGTCCGCGCCTAACGCGCCGGCGCCAGACGAGATGCCGCTGCCGACGCTCGATCTCGATGCGATGAAGGAACGCTATCCGCTGCTGCGTAACGCGATGTAGCGGCGCTATCTTCGCACCGCATTGCCCCCGACTACCACCTGTGCGTAACGCTGGGCGCCTTCGGCTGACAGATCGGTCGTAATGGTTCGGGCGTGATCGAGCCCGACCACGGCGCCGCGCGGGGTTTCCGAAATCATGTTGTTGTTGACCAGCGCCGTACCGGCGCCGGGCAATACCGACACGCCGACGCCGACGAAGGCGTTGCGGATTACATTGCCGGTGATCGCGACATCGCGGAGATATTTGCCCCAGCCGGCGATGATCCCGAACGCGGGCGCATTCTCGATCACGTTGCCGGTCACTGACGAATCCGCCTCGACATAAATGCCGATCCCGGCGTCATCGTCCGGTGCGGTGCCGATCGGCCGCTTCGGCAGCAAATTTCGGATAACGTTGCCCTGCACGACCGCGATGCGCCCGCCTTCGTTGAAATTGCAGACGGAGACGCCGACGGCAGCGCCATCGACGGTGTTGTTGGCGATGACGGCGCCTTCGAACGCGAATTCCGAATAGAGCGCGACCTCGCGGACATTGCTGACGCTGTTGCCTGATATCTGGATGTTCGATGCCGAATTGCCGCGCACCGCCGAGTAGTCGCAATTCTTGATGCGGTTGCCCCGCACGATCACATTTCCGGCGCGGAAGGCGTTGATGGCGTTGCCGTACTGCCCGGAGCCGCCGGGTCCGGCCTTGATGTCCTCGATGCGGTTATCGAGAACCTGTGAGCCGTCGTCGCCAATCGACGTGCGCAGGATTTCGATGCCGTTGTCGTTGGTGTCGATGATGGTGTTGCGCGACACGATCAGGCCGAGCGCGTCGAACGACACCACGGCGGTGGTCGCGATCCTGGTGAAGATGTTGCCGGAGATGTCGCCGGAGACCTGCTCCAGCCAGATGCCGTTGCCGCCGCTGGCGGTAATCGCGCAATCGGTAATGCGGACGTCGTGCCCGCCGAGGCAATGCACGAGTCCGCGGCGCGTCGGCAGCGGAATGCCGCTGCCATCGAACGTTATGCCTGATAGCCCGACGCTGTTGGCGCCTTCACCCTGCAGCATCGAGGCGCCGCCACTAAACACGAGCTTGGTCGCGCCGCGAACGCCGACCAGTTGCGTGCCGCTTCCGAGGCGAAGCATGCCGGTGCGATAGATGCCCGGCGGCAGCGCCAGCGGCACTTGCGCGCGCGTGGCCTCATCGATCGCGCGCTGCAGGTTTTTGGTCTGGTCGTCGGGACTGCCGGGGCGAACGCCATATTGCGTTGCGTCGCGGCCAAGCGCGGAGGCAGGCGGCGCTGCGCGTGCAGCCTGCGGTGACATCGCAAGCGCGCCGGCGACACCGGCGGCGGACGTTCCAAGGAGATGGCGGCGGTTTACGTGCATGATTGAATGGCCCTGGCGCGTGGCAAGTCGTGGCCTTCGCGCTTCTCTTACGTATCGCGAAAATGCGGCCGGGCATGGTGAAGACCAGGAGGGAATACGGCGATTGTTGGGGGTAGGGTTAATGTTGGGTACGATCGAACTTCGCAGGGTGGGCAAAGGCGCACTTGCGCCGTGCCCACCATTTGGATTTGCGGGCAACAATGGTGGGCACGCTACGCTTTGCCCACCCTACGAAGTGGCGAAGCCCGTCGCGCCAGCCGCACCATCTCCAGCAGCATCGCCTCGCCGGCATCGACCAGTTCTTCCAACGTGATGCGTGGAGACCCCTTGCGCCTGACAGAACCGTCGCGCGCCAGCGGCGGGATATGGATGAAGGCGGCGAGGCGAGGGCCGTTATCGCCGCCGACAGCCTCGATCGCGCGCCAACTCAGATAGTTGCAGAGATAGCTCCCGGCATCGCGCGAGGCGCGGGCATCGAGCCCGGTTCCCTTGGCCGCACGCAACAGTTTGGCGGTGTGCGGGCCGAACATGCTGGCGTCGGCGTCGCCGGCAATTGATCCCTTGCGGGCGCGCGCTTGATCGGCATCGGGCCACAGCATGGTGACGGCATTGCGGGCGCGGGTCTCGATCCGGACAAAGGCAGTTCGCGAGGCAAGGCCGAACATCAGCAGCGCGTGCGGCTTGTGCTCTTTCAGAGCCAACGGCAATTCACGGTCGACCGCCTTGTAGGTCACGGGGAAGATATGCCCGGACAGTTCGACGTCGGTGAGCGCAGGGCGGCGCAGGCGCGTGAGCCGTGCCACCAGCGGCTGCGTTGGATTATAGGGCGCGCCGGGAAACGGGCCGAAGCCGGTGACGAGAATGCGAAGCTTTTCGCTCAAGTGGATCAATTTCTCCTCTCGTCATGCCCGCGAAGGCGGGCATCCAGTAACCGCCGACATACGTTTTGATCCCAAATGACAGCAGTGGAATACTGGATCGTCCGCCTTCGCGGACGATGACACAAGTGGTGTATCGAGCCAACCTAGCGGAGCCACTCCGCGATCTGTTCGGCGGCAACCGCCGGCGTGATGCGGCCCTCCGCGACTTCGGCCTCGGTCTTTTCACCTTGGCGCGGATCGTCGGATCGGCGCGCAGCCGGGCCATCATCCGCTGCTCAAGCATCGACCACATCCATTTCACCTGCTGCTCGCGCCGCCGGCTTGCGAACTCACCCGAGGCATTCATCGCGGTGCGGTGATCGAGGATCTTCTGCCACAGCGTATCCATGCCGGTGCCGGTCAACGCCGAATAGGTCAGCACTGGCGGATGCCAGTGTTCCGAGCGGGGCTCAGGATATGCAGCGCGCCGCGATATTCGGCTGCTGCCAGATTGGCGCGCTTGACGTTATCGCCGTCGGCCTTGTTGATCGCGATCATGTCGGCGAGTTCGACCAGCCCCTTCTTGATGCCCTGCAATTCATCGCCGGCGCCGGGCAGCATCAGCGCCAGGAAGAAATCGGTCATGTCGCAGACCGCGGTCTCGGACTGGCCGATGCCGACGGTTTCCACCAGCACCACGTCGAAGCCGGCCGCCTCGCACAGCAGCATCGCCTCGCGGGTTTTGGCTGCTACCCCGCCGAGGGTGCCTGATGAGGGCGAGGGCCGGATGAAGGCGTGGTCGGAATTCGCCAGATGCGCCATCCGCGTCTTGTCGCCGAGGATCGAGCCGCCGGTGCGGGCCGAGGAGGGATCCACCGCGAGCACCGCGACCTTGTGCCTGCGTTCGATCAGGAACATGCCGAGCGCGTCGATGGTGGTGGATTTGCCGACCCCGGGCGAGCCGGTGATGCCGACACGGACCGCCTTGCCGGTATCGGGCAACAGCGCCTGCACCAGATCGCGCGCCGCCGCCTGGTGATCGGAACGCCTGCTTTCGATCAGCGTAATTGCGCGCGCCAGCGCCGCGCGGTGGCCTGCGCGGAGGTCGCGAGTGAGCTTCTCGATGTCCGGGGAGGCATTCTTCGGCAGGGTCATGGCTTGGTTTACAACGGCCGCGCCGGGCAGGCGAGGGGATCGTGCAGGATGTGCTAGCGGGTCGATGTGGCGGGCGAAGCCGCCTTGAACCGCCGCCACACCCAGACCAGCACCGGCCAGATCAGCGCGCCGATCGCCATGGCGGCAAGGATCGCCGAGATCGGCCGCTCGAAGAACGGCAACACGCTGCCATCGGATTTGATCAGCGAGGTGACGAAACTCTGCTCGATCATGGTGCCCATCACGATACCGAGCACCATCGCGGCGACCGGATAGCCGTTGGCTTCCATGACGTAACCGATGACCCCGAAGGTTGCGACGATAACCACGCCGAATATGTTGTTGCCGATGGCGAACGAGCCGACCGCGCAGCACAGCATGATCACAGGCATCACGGTGGAACGCGGCGCGCGCAGCACGTAACTCGCCAGCCGGATCATCACGATGCCGAGCGGGATCATGATGATGTTGGCGATAATGAACATCAGGTAGATCGCATACATGCTCGACGCTTTTTCGGTGAACAGCGTCGGGCCGGGGTTCAATCCCTTCATGTAGAGCACGCCAATGGCGATGGCTGCGATGGTGTCGCCGGGAATGCCGAACAGCAGCGACGGCACCCAACCCGACGCGATGCTGGCGTTGTTGCTGGCGCCGGCTTCGACCAGGCCCTCGACGTGGCCGGTTCCGAACTTCTCTGGTTCCTTCGAGAAGCGCTTGGACATGGCGTAGCTGACCCAGGCGGCCATGTCGGCGCCGGCGCCCGGCAGCACCCCGATGATGATGCCGATGATGTTCCCGCGGGTCATCTGCCAGTTGTATTTTTTGGTGAGCTTCCACTGGCCGGCCAAGATGCTTCCAAACTTGCGGCGCGGGATCGGCGGCGGTTCCGGCGTCAGCATCGCGCGCATGACCTGCGCCACGGCAAAGACGCCGACCAGCGCCGGGATCGGTTCGATGCCGCCGAACAGGTTGGTCATTCCAAATGTGAAGCGCGGGACCCCGCCCGGGTTTTCGATGCCGATGCAGGCGACGAGCAGGCCGATGAACATGGCCGCGATGGCCTTCACCGGGGAGGAACGCGCGACCAGCGTGGCGCACATCAGGCCGAGGAACGCGAGCCAGAAATATTCGAAGGTCGAGAATGACAGCGCGATCTCGGCAAGCGGCGGCGCGAGGATCATCAGCGAGAGCGTGCCCGCGATGCCGCCGACCGCGGAGAACCATACGCCCGCGCCGAGCGCGAGTTCGGCCTCGCCCTTGCGGGTCATCGCATAGGCTTCGTCCGCGTAGGCCGCCGAGGCGGGGGTACCCGGGATGCGAAGCAGCGCGCCGGGGATGTCACCGGCGAATATCGCCATCGTGGATGCCGCCACGATGGTCGCAATCGCAGCGATCGGCGACAGGTAGAACGTGACGGGCACGAGCAGCGCGGTCGCCATTGTCGCCGACAGGCCGGGCAGCGATCCGATGACGAGGCCATAGACCGATGCCGCGAGCATCGCGATGATGACTTCCCAAGTGGAAATGAGCGCGAAGGCTTGCGTGAGAGTGTTGAGCATCGATCACCAGGGCATCGGCAAAACGCCAGGCGGCAGCGGCACGCGCAGCAATTTCGAGAAAATCAGGTGGATGCCGATCGGCGCCAGCACGGCGAGCGGCAGCGCAACCTTCCAGCGGGCTCCGAGCGCGGTTGCGGTCACGTACACGATCAGCGTCGCCGTAAGGATGAAGCCGAGCCGCTCGGCGATCGCCACGTAGAACAGCAACAGTGCCGGCGGGAGCAGGGCGCGCAGTCCGTAGAGCTTTCCGATCGGTGGCTGCGGCTGGCCGCCCTCGACCGGAATAAGGTGCTCCTCCTCTTCGAAGGAGTGGCCGATCCCGAGCGCGATCGCGAGTCCGCACAGCGCCAAGCCCGTTCCGATCACGAGCGGGAAGACGTTGGGCCCGACCGGCTGGCCGGGGACCGGCGGCAGCTGCCAACCGCCATAGGCGGCAGCCGCGCCGAGACCAACGAGAAACAATCCCGTGACGCGATCGGGAAGATGCATAAATGGCTCCGCGGATTTCGGACGTTGTCAGCCGACGAAGACGGATCAGGCCTTCGATAGGCCGGCAGCCTTCATCGCCACGCCCATCTGGGCGTCGCCCTTATCCATGAAAGCTGCGAATTGGGCGGCATCGCCCCACACCGTACCGAAGCCGCGATTACTCATGAAGTCCTTGAACTCTTTCGAGTCGTAAACCTTCTTCAGCGATGCGGTGAGCTTGGCCGAGACATCAGCGGGCAGGCCTTTGGGGCCGGCAATGCCGCGCCAGGCGCCGGTCGAATAGTCGATGCCCATGGCTTCCTTCAACGTCGGCACGTCGGGGAATGCGGGGTTGCGCGCCGCGGCCATGATGGCGAGGCTGCGCGCCTTGCCGGCTTCGATGATCGCGCGCGCTTCCGGCACCGAGCAGGTGGTGAGATCGAGACCGCCCGCCGCGAGATCCTGCATCGCGGGCGCTGCGCCATTCGACGGCACCCAGGCGACGTGGTTCGGCGCGAGTCCCATCGCCTGCATCCAGCCGACCAGCGCCAGATGCCATATGCCGCCCTGGCCGGTTCCGGAGGCCTTGAACTTGCCGGCGGGCGCGGCCTTGATGGCTTCGGCGAGTTCCTTCACGGTCTTGTAGGGCGATGTGGAAGGGACCTGGATGCCGGGCGGGTCCTCGTTCATCAGCGCGAGCGGCGTATAGCTCTTTGGCGCCAGTTCGGTGAGCCCCTGCCAGTGCATCATCGAGATTTCCACTGTCAGCATGCCGATGGTGTAGCCGTCGGGCGGGGCGGATGCGATCGCGGAATGGCCGACGACGCCGGAGCCGCCGGTGCGATTGACCACGTTGAACGGCTGGCCGAGATCCTTTTCCAGCAGCGCCGCGATAATGCGCGCGGTTGCATCGGTGCCACCGCCGGCGCCCCACGGCACGATCACGGTCACAGGCCTAGCCGGATAGGCTTGCGCCAGAGCCGGCTTGAAACCAAAACCCGCGACGGCCGCTGCCGCGGCGGATGAAGCCGCGAATGCGCGGCGCGTAATTTTGGTCATGGTCGTCCTCCCTGCGGCGTCCCTGACATCGGGCGCTCTTGTGATGGGTCATTCTAGGCGGCTTTGCGCTGCGGTCGCAAGGCGTTGGGCGATAATGCGGTTTCATCGCCGGTGGGCATTACGCCACGTCCGGAAATCGGGTGGCGGCGGCGATGGGGCCCTGAATAGGTATCCGTATGCGGCGCTACGCCGCGATCGACTACGGAGGCAACATGACGACGGCCTATTACAGCACCGTGCTGGATTACCCCCTGCCAACCGTGTGGGCCCTGATCCGCGATTTCAACAATTATCCGGCCTACATCGATGGGGTCACCGAAAGCGTGATCGAGGACGACAAGGGCGGCGACGAAATCGGCGCGGTTAGGCGCTTCTGCTATCTCGGCAACTGGATCCGGCAGCGTCTCGCCGGCCATTCCGACGAAGGGCACGCGCTGACCTATGCCGGCATCGAGCCGCTACCGTTTCCCGCGGGGCTTGCGCCGGACGCACCCGCACCGACGCGCTACGAGGGGACGATGCACCTGCTTCCGATCGTCGAGGGAAATCGCACGTTTATCGAGTGGAAGGTTCAGCTCGATACCGCGCCGCAGGATGCCGATCGCTGGCAGACGCTGTTCCAATCGTGGATTCCGGACTGGACCCATTCGCTCGAAAGGGCGCTAGGCCGTCTTCGCGAGTGAGGATACGGGCGGGGCGTCACGGCTCCGGGTCTTCGTCCGCCTCGGGCCGCGAACCGGCAAAGATCGCGACGCGAAACCTAGTGACGCGATGATTGCAATGCTGCGCAAGGACGATCCTCTGGAAGAAGCCGTGCCGGGCGGAGCGTTACTCCGCGGCCTCGCTATGGCCAAGCCGGGCGTTGAGCTTGTGGATCAGCTCCTCAGCCGCATCCGAGATCACGGTGCCCGGCGGGAAGATCGCTTCCGCACCGGCCTTGTAGAGCGCCTCATAATCCTGCGGCGGCACCACGCCGCCGATAATGATCATGATGTCCTCGCGGCCGTGCTTCTTCAGCGCGGCCTTGAGCTCCGGCACCGCGGTGAGGTGGGCTGCCGCCAGCGACGACACGCCGAGGATATGCACGTCGTTCTCCACTGCCTGCCGCGCCGCCTCGTCGGCGGTGGCGAACAGCGGCCCGATATCGACGTCGAAGCCGACATCGGCAAAAGCGGATGCGATCACCTTCTGGCCGCGGTCGTGGCCGTCCTGGCCGATCTTGGCAACGAGGATGCGGGGGCGGCGGCCCTCGGCATTCTCGAACGCATCGATCAGCGCCTGCACTTTTTCGACCCGGTTGGACATGGCGGACGCCTCCCGCTTGTAGACGCCGGTGATGGATTTGATTTCGGCGCGGTGACGCCCGAACACTTTTTCCATCGCGTCCGAAATTTCGCCGACGGTCGCCTTGGCCCGCGCGGCGTCAATCGCCAGCGCCAGCAAATTGCCGTTGCCTTCGCCGGCGCTGCGCGTCAGCGCCGCGAGCGCCTGATCGACTTCCTTCTGGTCGCGCTCGGAGCGCAGCCGCTTCAGCTTGTCGATCTGTAGCCGCCGCACGGTGGAGTTTTCCACCTTCAGCACGTCGAGCGCCGCCTCGTTGACCGGCTTGTATTTGTTGACACCGATCACCGCCTGCCGTCCGGCATCAATCCGCGCCTGCGTCTTGGCGGAGGCTTCCTCGATCCGCAGTTTCGGCACGCCGGCCTCGATCGCCTTGGCCATGCCGCCGAGCGCCTCGACTTCCTGGATGTGACCCCAGGCTTTCTCCGCGAGATCGCGGGTCAGACGTTCCACGTAATAGGAGCCGCCCCAGGGATCGATGATGCGGTTGGTGCCGCTTTCCTGCTCCAGGAACAACTGCGTGTTGCGCGCGATCCGGGCTGAAAAATCCGTCGGCAGCGCTAAGGCCTCGTCGAGCGCATTGGTGTGCAGCGACTGGGTATGACCTTGCGTTGCCGCCATCGCCTCGATGGTGGTGCGCATCACATTGTTGAAAACGTCCTGCGCGGTCAGCGACCAGCCGGAAGTCTGGCAATGCGTGCGCAGCGACAGCGAGCGCGGATCCTTTGGATTGAATTGCGTAAGCAGCTTGGCCCACAGCAGCCGCGCCGCGCGCATCTTGGCGACTTCCATGAAGAAGTTCATGCCGATCGCCCAGAAGAACGACAGCCGCGGCGCGAAGCGGTCGACATCGAGGCCTGCGGCAAGTCCGGCGCGCAGATATTCGACGCCGTCGGCCAGCGTATAGGCGAGTTCGAGGTCCTGCGTCGCGCCGGCTTCCTGCATGTGATAGCCGGAGATCGAAATCGAATTGTATTTCGGCATTTTTTGCGAGGTGTACGCAAAAATGTCGGAGATGATCCGCATCGAGGGCGCCGGCGGATAGATGTAGGTGTTGCGCACCATGAACTCTTTCAGAATGTCGTTCTGAATGGTGCCCGACAATTTCTCCGGCGGGACGCCTTGTTCCCCGGCGGCCGCAACGAACAACGCGAGGATCGGCAGCACCGCGCCGTTCATGGTCATCGACACGCTCATCTGGTCGAGCGGAATACCCGCAAACAGCGTGCGCATGTCGTAGATGGAATCGATCGCCACGCCGGCCATGCCGACGTCGCCGGAGACGCGCGGATGATCCGAGTCATAGCCACGGTGGGTGGCGAGGTCGAACGCGACCGAAAGACCTTTTTGCCCGGCCGCGAGATTACGTCGATAGAACGCGTTGGAATCTTCCGCCGTCGAGAACCCGGCATATTGCCTGATGGTCCAGGGCTGGTTGACATACATCGTAGGGTAGGGGCCGCGCAGATAGGGCGCGATGCCCGGCCAGGTCTCGAGGAAGTCGATGCCTTCGAGATCGACCTCGCTGTAGCCGGGTTTTACCGGGATGCCCTCGGGCGTCAGCCACGGCTCGGCGCTGCCGGCGGGCTGCGCGGGCGCGGTGATTTCAAAGGCGATATCTGCGAAGTTGGGTATGCGGCTCATGGTTACCATCATAGCATGTGCGATCGCCGAGGTCGCACCCTCAATCGTGATCCGGATGCTGGTGACTGACGATGCGGTTAAGGTTTTCGGCACCGGCAGCTTCAAGCGTGCTTCGACCAGGCAGATAGGCAATCCTGCCGACCCAAGCCAAATGGGACTCGGTTCCCGTGGCGTAGGTCGGGACGACGAGGTCCGGCCGGTCGAAGCTGCCGGTGGTGAGTTCAATCACGTCTCCGCCGATCGCCCGATAGCTGAGTGGCGTTCCGCAGGCGGCACAGAAGTCGCGCTCAGCGATCGATGATGAGCGGAAGGTTGCCGGTTTGCCATGTGTCCACGCAAAATCCTCATGCTTGACTTCGGCGAGCGATATGAATGGACCGCCAACCGCTTTCTGGCACATCCTGCAATGGCAAAGCCCTATCTTCACCGGTGTCGCATAGACGGCGAAACGCACGGCGCCGCACTGGCAGCCTCCGGTGAGAACAGGTTTTCGGTCCATCGTCATGCTCACTCCATCCGCAGCCAGGCTTCCCGCAGCATCGCCAGGGCATCGCCGCCGGCAAAGATAAAGTCACCGACGCCGGCAGCGCGCAGCGCGGCCTCGTGTTCGCCGGGCCGGCCTGCCAAATAGATATGTTTTGCACCGGCGGCTTGAAGGGCCTTTGCGGCAGCCACGGCGTGTTCCGCATAGACCTTGTCGGATGAACAAAGACACGCAACAGCCGCACCGAACGCCTTGAACGCGGCGGCAAGGGCAGCCGGATCGGCAAACCCCTGCGTGTCGAGCGCTTCGATGCCGCCGGTCTCGAAAAAGCTCTTGGCAAAGGTGGCGCGCGGGGTGAAGTCGGCGGGCGTGCCGAGATTGGCGAGGAATATCTTTGGCCGCGCGCCCGACGTCTTGAGCTGATCGTCCGACTTGTCCCGCAGCGCCTCGAACGGCGCCGCCAGCCGCATCGGTGGCAGCGGATCGAACTTGAACCTGGCTTCGCCAAGGGGCGGCAGCACGATGGGCTTGGCGTCCAGCACCTCGACCTCAGCCTCGTGCAGGTTCGGAAATTTGCTCGCGCCGGTCAGCACGTCTCTTCGTTTGGCGACGTTGGCCTCGCGCGCGGCCCTGGTCGCGGCGACCTTGCGCTGGAGCAGGTTCTGTTCGAGCGCCGGGAATATGCCGCCGGCTTTCTCGATCTCCTGGAATAGCGACCATGCGGCTTCGCAAAGCTGCTTCGTCAACGTTTCGATGCCGCCGGAGCCTGCCGCGGGATCGGAGACTTTTGCGAGGTTGGATTCTTCCAGCAGCACCAGTTGCGTGTTGCGCGCGGCGCGCCGGGCGAATGGGTCGGGCAATCCCAAAGCCAGCGTGTGCGGCGATACGGTGATGGCGTTGGCGCCGCCGAGACCGGCGGAGAAGGTCGCGATCGTCGCGCGCAGCATGTTCACGTAAGGGTCGCGCTGCGTCAGCATGCGCCACGCGGTGTCGGCCGCGATGAACAGCGGTTTGGGTGTCAGGCCGCTGGCCTGTTCGATCCGCGCCCACAGCAGCCGCAGCGCCCGGAATTTTGCCAGCGTCAAAAACTGGTCGGCGTCGGCGGCAAGCCGCGCATAGACCATGCCTTGCCCGTCTTCGAGCGCAATCCCGGCTTGTTCGATCGCGCGCAGATAGGCGACGCCGGAGGCCAGCACGAATGCCAGTTCCTGCACCTCCGATCCGCCCGCGTCATGGATCACCCGTCCGTCGGCAGCCGCGAGCGGGCCCTTGAAGCCCATCGCTGCGAGATCTTTGACGACGCTTGTGACCGCGGTCACGATCTCGGCCCAGCCATTGGTGCTCGAGCCCCACACCGCACGGGATCCGAGCGGGTCCAGACCAAAGCGGATATCGCAAGCGGAGGGATCGATGCCTCTGCCCTTGATGTATTCGGCGACGTGGGTGGCGGCCATCCGCGACTGCTGACCGATCTGGAGCTCGATGCCGATGCCGGCGTCGAGATAGATGCCGTCGAGAACCTTTGCTACGGCTTCCGCCGAAGGATCCAGCCCAAAACCATGCGCGCCATTGGCGCCTGCGAACACCAGCGTCAGCCCTGTCGCGCCGTTCTCCAGATCGTGCAGCGCCTGCGCGTTGGCCGCTTTCGCATCCGGATGATCGATCCGCTGCATGATCTGCCAAGGCGCGGCGGCGGCGCGGCCGGCGACCGGGGTTACACCCTGCGCGCGGCGATAGATCGGATCGATCCTCAACCCATCGGAAGTCTTGCTAACCAGTTTCTCGAACGGCGCGCCTTTCAGCACTCCATCGACCAGCTTGCGCCAGTCGTCGTACGTGGCCGGGGCAAAATCCCTTGCCAATGTGAATTCATCGGTATCGGTGCTCATCCGGACTATTATTCCTTGGTCGTCTCTTTGTATTTGGCCGGAAATTGCCACGGGGCGGCCGCCAAGCCAAACGGTTGTTTTGGGTCCTTTCGGGGTCAATCGAGCTCGGGCAACCGTCCTATACCCTCGGTCGAAAGCTGCGCCAGCGCATCGGCGACGCGGCGTCCCGCAATGACACGGTCGGGCGCGATCTCGGCCAGCGGCACCAGCACAAAGGCGCGTTCGAACAGGCGGGGGTGCGGCAGCGTCAGTTCCGGCTTGTCGATCCTGACATCGTCATAGGCGATCAGGTCGAGGTCGAGGGTGCGCGGACCCCAGCGCTTTTTCGCTGGCGCGGTCGCGGCCGAACTTCTTCTCGATCTTGTGCAGCGTGAACAGGAGCGCGTGCGGATCGAGGCTGGTTTCAATCTCGATGCAGGCGTTGGTGAACGGTGCCTGCTGCTCCTCGCCCCAGGGTGGTGTCGTGTAATCCGACGATCGCGCCAGTAGGGCGGCCTGCGTCATGCCGCAAATATTGGAGATGGCCTTGTTGAATGTCGCGCGAACGTCGCCGACATTGCCTCCGAGTGCGATCAGCGCGTCAGCCATGTCAGGGCGATCGCCGCGTGCGCGTCAGCACCACGCCCACATCCTCGAAGATCGCAGCGATCGGCGCATGTGGCTTGTGGACGGTGACCTTGACCGCATCGATGCGCGGAAACGCCGCCAATACCGCGTCGGCAACGGCGCCGGCCGCACGCTCCAGCAGCTTGTAGTTGGTGTTCTTGAAGGCGGCCGTCGCCGTCGTCACTACGTTGGAATAGGACACGGTGTCGGACAGGTGATCGGTGCGCGAGGGTTCCGACAGGTTGAGGGAAAGTTCAAGGTCGATCACGAAACGCTGCCCGACTTCGGTCTCGTGCTCCATCACGCCGTGGCGGGCATGAATGACGACGCCGGTGATGAAGATGTTATCGCTCATTCTTGTTCCCTGATTGCCGCCGCCACGCGCAGCGCCCTGTACGGTTTCGGCGACGTCATGGGCCCGGATGATCCGCGCCCCGCGCTGCATCGCCATCAGATGGGCCGCGATCGAGCCGCCCAGGCGCTGATGCGGCTCCGACGGCGTCACGGTGCTGATGAAGCGCTTGCGCGATGCGCCGACGAGGAGCGGCAATCCGAAAGACTCCAACTCGCCAAGGCGCGCCAGCGCGGTCATGCTCTGTCCAGGCGTCTTGCCGAAGCCGATGCCGGGATCCAGCACGATTTTGTCGAGCGCAATTCCGGCCCTCGCAGCGATGTCGAGCGACCGCGCGAAGAAATCGGCGATATCCTGCATGATGTCGATCGCCGGATCGGCACTGTCGCGGTTGTGCATGATGATGACGGGCGCCTGGCGCTCGGCGACCAGTCCGACCATGCCGGAATCGCGCTGCAGGCCCCAGACGTCGTTGGCGATGGCGGCGCCATGGGCGAGCGCCCAGGCGACGACAGCCGATTTCATGCTGTCGATCGATACGGGAATGCCGAGCGCCACGACGTCAGGCAGCACCGGCTGCAAGCGCTTCAGTTCTTCGTCCGCAGAAATCGCCTCCGAGCCGTAGGGCCGGGTGGATTCCGCGCCGATATCGATGATGTCGGCGCCCTCGGCGATCATCCGGCGGGCCTGCGCCAGCGCGCTCTCAGGGGCCGCAAACCGTCCGCCGTCCGAGAATGAATCCGGCGTCACATTGAGCACGCCCATCACGGCCGGATAGGGCCTGGACAGAAGCCCGGACAGCACTGAATGACCGGCCGGACCGGACGCCGCAGTGGGTCTGGGCTTGGTTGCGATCATGCCGTGGCTTTGCGCGGTCCGCGCTGGCGAGTCAAGGCGTGAGAACCGGCGCCGCGGGCGGATCCGGCGGTTTTAGAGGCGGCCTGGTTTTTGTCCTGACGCGTTTCTTCACGCGAAGCGGGATCCACTCCAGATCAAGTCCGGGGCGGCTTTCGCTCGAAAACGCTTTAGTAGCTGATCATGGGCTGCAGCTTGCGTGCCTGCTCGATCAGTTGCTCGACAGATCTTTCCGACGGCAAAACCCGGACAAGTTTGCGCCTGGCATTCACGTCTTTCATGTTCTGGGCCAGCCGCGCCGGATTGCGCAGCGCGAGTTCACGCACGGTGGTGACGCCTGCTGCGCGCACCAGGCCTACTTTGGCCTTGCCCATCCCGGGAATTCGCATGTAGTCGGAAAAATTGGCCCATTCGAGCAGTTGCTGTTCACTGATCCCGGTCTTCGCCGCGAGCGCCTTGCGGCCTTTGACCGTGCGGGCGGCTTCCAGCAGCGCTTCCGTCGTGCGAATGCCCTGCGACTTCAGTTTCGAGGCGGAGTAGGCGGTCAGGCCTTCGATCTCGGAAAGGGGATATGTCATGATACTCAATGAAAAAGAATGTGCTCAGGCGCGACGTGCTCAGGAAGGGTGCGTGTTTACGCGAACTGGCTGAGGCCCGGCGTCCCCGAAATGATCTCGCCCATTTGATCAGCTCCGATTTTGTCGCGGCCGAACCGAAAGAGTTCACGCGCCACGTTCTGAATCTCGCTCATTCCCAGCCCAAGCGCCATCAACCGGGTGCCGACCGCCATCAAGCCGCCGCCCATCAGTCTCGATAGGCCGCTATTGTTGCTGGACGCTGCAATCGCAGCTTCGGCCCCCGGAATTTGGTCGATCAAAGCCTGAACCTTGTCGGAAGGTCCCTCGCTACGGAGAAAACCCAGAACGATGCCGATGGTTTTTTCCGCGACAACGCTATCGATGCCGACCTTTGAGGCCAGCCGTCCAATCAATTCGTCCATGTATTGCCCCGCCCTCAGCCGGTTGTACCGGGTCGTCTGCTTGTAAATTTTATCTTGAGCGCCCGCGATCTGAAATACAAGCGATCAGCGCACATCAGGACGGTTTGGTTCTCGATTCGCGCGGCGAGTGTTGCAGCAATGCAAGAGTGAATGCCGGATTCACACTGACTTATTGCGCTCCGCGCTCGTTTTTTCTGCCGGACGGTCGGGAAAAAGTATGAGAAGCACCGGACGACGAGGCGGGCTGACGCCTGCGACCATGCTGCCGACGGTTTCAATCGACGGGCGGGATGCGATATGATTGTGTGGCTTGAGATCATGTGGCTTTGCAACCAAACCTCCCAGATGCGTGCGAAGAGGCGATGAGATGGCGACCTCCGACAACAAAACTGCTGATACCGACGAGAAGATTTTTATTGGGAAAGGCGAACAGACAGCCTGGTTGTCGCTCGCGCTTGCCAATCGGCACGGCCTGGTCACCGGGGCGACCGGAACCGGCAAGACCGTGTCGTTGCAGGTGATGGCGGAAGGGTTTGCGCGCGCCGGCGTTCCCGTATTCGCCGCCGATATCAAAGGCGATCTGTCCGGCATCTCTGAGGTCGGCGAGGCCAAGGACTTCATCCTCAAGCGGGCCGGCTCAATGGGCCTCAATTTCCAGCCCGACCAGTTCTCGACAGTGTTTTGGGACGTGTTCGGGGAGCAGGGCCACCCGGTTCGCGCCACGGTTACGGAAATGGGACCGTTGCTGCTGTCGCGGATGCTCGATCTGAACGACGTGCAGGAAGGCGTTCTCAACGTCGCATTCCGCGTTGCGGACGAAAAACGGCCTGACGCTGATCGACATGAAGGATCTGCGGTCGCTGTTGGACGCGATTGTCCCGGTCGGCGGCAAAAAAGGGGCGGATGACGAAGAAGATTTTCTGGCGCCGCTCCGCAAGGCCGCGCAGGGCTATGGCATGTCAGCAAGGCGACAGTCGGAACCATTCAGCGCCAGCTTCTGGTGTTGGAAAACCAGGGCGGAACTAAATTCTTCGGCGAGCCTGCGCTGCTGCTGAAGGATTTCATGAAGACCGACAGCGATGGCCGGGGAATCGTCAACATTCTGGTTGCCGACAAGCTGATGCAGAGCCCCAGGCTCTACGCCACTTTCCTGTTGTGGATGCTGTCGGAGTTGTTTGAAGAGTTGCCCGAAGCCGGTGACCTGCCGAAGCCGAAACTGGTGTTCTTTTTCGACGAGGCGCATCTGTTGTTCAACGATGCGCCGAAGGCCTTGTTGGACAAGATCGAGCAGGTGGTCCGCCTGATCCGCTCCAAGGGCGTCGGCGTCTATTTCGTCACGCAGAACCCGATCGACGTGCCGGACAAGGTGCTCGCCCAGTTGGGCGGCCGCGTGCAGCACGCGCTGCGCGCTTTCACGCCGCGCGACCAGAAGGCGGTCGCCGCCGCCGCGCAGACCTTCCGGCCCAACCCCAAGCTCGATACAGCCCGCGTCATCATGGAACTCGGCAAGGGCGAGGCGCTGGTGTCGTTCCTGGAAGGCGGCGGTACGCCGACCATGGTCGAGCGAGTGATGATCCGGCCGCCGACGGCGCGGATCGGGCCGATTACGCCCGAGGAGCGCAAGGCGATCATGAACACGAGCCCGGTCAAGGGCAAATACGACACCGCGGTCGACGCCGAATCCGCATATGAGATGCTGCAGAAGCGCGTGGCTGACACCGCTGCGCCCGCGGACGGGCAAGATGGTGGAGTTGGCGCAGGCGGCGGAATCCTCGGGCAGTTAGGTGCAATCGTCGGCACCATCTTCGGCACCAACGTCAAGCGCGGCAGGCTGTCGACCGGCCAGGTCATCGCCCGGGATGTCACCCGTTCGGTCACCAACAAGGTCATCGGCGGCGTCGTCGCCGATCTCGGCAAGTCGGTCGGCGGATCGCTCGGCAGTTCGGTCGGGCGCGCGCTGGTGCGCGGCGCGCTCGGCGGATTGCTGCGGCGATAGAGCATTCGCCAGCGAAAGCCTGCCTCGGACTTGATCCGGGCTGGAAGCCGGTTCGCGTGAAGAAAACGTGTCTAACAAAACATTCGCGGCGACGTAATCTTACTCTGACTTCCGGAACGAGCGCGTGCTGAGATATCCGTCGTTGCGAGCGCCGCTCGATCTTCTCTTTCTGGTCTGCTGCATCGCGTTGACGGCCGACGTTCTGGTCCCGGAAATCTGGGGCAACGGCAAGACCAAGGATTATCCGCTCTGGTACTGGGCCGGGCAGCAGGTGTTGCAGGGCAAGAACCTCTACCCCAGCGATCCCGCCGCCTATTTCGAATTCATCTATCCGCCGCTATCGGCGGTGCTGCTCGCAATCCCGAGCTTCTTCGGCAAGATCCCGCTTTATCTCTGCCTGGCGCTTCTCAACGTCGTCGTCTGGTGGATGACGGCGCAATTCTCCCACGCGATGGCGGGATCGGGACGCAAGCCCGGGCCGTGGCTGGAAGCGCTGCCGGGCTTCGTTACCGTGACCTTTGTGTTCGACATGTTCGATCTCGGACAGCCGAATTTGGTGCTGCTGGCGCTGATGCTGTACGGATTCTGGCTGCTGCGGGACCAGCGCGGATGGATGGCGGGTGGCATGTTCGCGCTCGCCACCGCCATCAAGGTGTTTCCGGTGGCGGTGCTGCCCTATCTGGTGTGGCGAAGGCAATGGGCCGCTGCCGCGAGCATGCTGGTTTTCATCGGCGTATTTCTGTTCCTGCTGCCGGCGTCGTTTCGCGGCTTCCAGCACAACGCCGCGGAGCTGAAGACCTGGTACCAGGGGATGGTGGGGTCGAGTTCGGAGAAGGGGTTCGGGCAGCGCGACGCGCAGAACTGGTCGTGGGTCAACCAGTCCATCATCGCCATGACGCATCGGCTGACGCGGCCGGTGAACTACAATCAGGATAATCCGGCCAAGCCGGCGCGCACGATGAATGTCGCCAACCTCGATTTCAAGACGACGAACTGGATTGTGCTGGCGGTGTCGCTGCTGATCGGGCTCGGATATATCGCGGTCATGCCGCCCGCATCGCGCCGGACCGAACGCTCGGACGCCGAGGAAATCGGCATACTCTTCTGTCTGATGACGGTCGCTTCACCCCTTGCGCGCCAATATTACTTCCTGTGGCTGTTCTTTCCGATCACCGTGCTCGCCCATCGCGCCGCCTTTGATCCGAGGTCCGCGGTCAAGGCCGGTACATGGGCGTTGCTCGCCGCCGCGGGCGGCTTGTTGTGCCTGTCGCTTCCGGTGTTTCCGAACGACCTGCAGGCGTATGGCAATAATCTCGCGGCCACTATCCTGCTCGTGGCGGGGCTCGTTTGGCACATGCTGCATCCGCCAGCCGTCGACGCCGTCTTGCCTCAGGCCACGGGCGAGCTACAACGTGATGCAAACAACAAAGCCCACAACTGAGGGATATCAGCCATGTCCAACGCAAAGATGCAGCCGGTCCTCGATCACATCGACGCCGATTTCGACAACAGTCTCGAGCGGCTGTTTGCGCTGCTGCGGATCAAGTCGATCTCGGCCGATCCGGCTTTCGCCGGCGATTGCAAGGCGGCCGCCGAACATCTCGCCAGGGACATCGCGACGCTGGGTTTTGCCGTGGAGGTGAGGCCGACGGCGGGACATCCCGCGATCGTCGCCAAGGCCAACGGGAGCACCGACGGCCGGCCACACGTTCTGTTCTACGGCCATTACGATGTGCAGCCGGTCGATCCGCTCAACCTGTGGCACCGTCCGCCGTTCGAACCTGTCGTTACCGACCACGTCGACGGCCGCAAGATTATCGTCGCGCGCGGCGCCGAGGACGACAAGGGGCAATTGATGACCTTTGTCGAAGCCTGCCGCGCCTGGAAGTCGGTAACGGGATCGCTTCCGGTCGACATCACCATCGTCATCGAGGGTGAGGAGGAAATCGGATCGAAGAATTTCGTGCCGTTCCTCGAGCAGAATAAGGGCGACCTCAAGGCCGACTTCGCGCTGGTGTGCGACACTGGCATGTGGGACCAGAACACGCCGGCGATCACCACCTGCTGCGCGGGCTCGTCTATGACGAGGTCAAGATCAAGGCCGCCAATCGCGATCTGCATTCCGGCATCTTCGGTGGCGGCGCGCGCAACCCAATCCGGGTGCTCACCAATATTCTCGGCGGCCTGCATGATGAGAACGGCCACATCACCATTCCCGGATTCTATGATGGCGTGAAGGACCTGCCGCCGGACATCCTGGCGCAATGGAAGAACCTCAATCTCACGCCGGAATCATTCCTCAAGCCGATCGGGCTCGATTCCGGCCGGCGAGAAGGGCCGCCTCCTGATCGAGCAGGTTTCCTCGCGCCCGACTTGCGACATCAACGGCATCATCGGCGGCTATACCGGCGAGGGCTCCAAGACCGTGATTCCCGCAGAAGCTTCCGCCAAGGTTTCGTTCCGGCTGGTGGAGGGGCAAAACCCCGAGAAAATCCGCAAGGCTTTTCGCGACTATGTCACCGCGCGCCTGCCCGCCGATTGCAAGGCCGAGTTCACCGATCACTCCAACGCGCCGGCGATTGCGCTCGACTGGAACATGAAACCGCTGGCAGCCGCCAAGCGCGCACTGACGGACGAGTGGGGCAAGGAAGCGCTACTGATCGGCTCGGGCGCCTCGATCCCGATCGTGGCGGACTTCAAGCGTACGCTCGGCCTCGACACCGTGCTGGTCGGCTTCGGCCTCGACGACGACAACATCCATTCGCCGAACGAGAAGTATGATCTGAAGAGTTTCCACAAGGGCATCCGCTCCTGGGCGCGGATCCTCGGCGCGTTCGCGGAGGCGGCGAAGTAGCAGACGCGTAGGATGGGTAGAGCGAAGCGAAACCCATCAATTTGTCACGCGAGTATGTCATGACGGGCTATCGTCGCAATTTCATCCCCGGCGGTTGTTTCCTCTTTACGGGTCAACCTCGCCGATAGGCGGTTGCGGTTACTGACGGAACACGTCGATGCGCTGCGTTCAGCGTTTCGTGAAACCCGTCAACGTCATCCGTTCACAATCGATGCGGTTGTTGTCCTGCCGGATCATCTGCATGCGGTCTGGACGCTGCCCGACGGCGATCGCGATTTTCCGACGCGGTGGCGGCTGATCAAATCGACGTTTTCACGCAACCTTCCGATCGACGAGCCGATTTCGGGTAGTCGAGTCGCCAAGGGTGAACGCGGCATCTGGCAGCGGCGTTATTGGGAGCACACGATTCGTGACGAGAATGATTTGGCGCGTCACGTCGACTACGTCCATATCAATCCGGTCAAGCATGGCTTCGTAACACGGGTGGGGATTGGCCGTATTCGTCGTTTCATCGGATGATGAAGCTTGGAATCTATCCCGAAGATTGGGCAGGCGATGTTGCCGAGTTGGGCGCGAGTTTCGGCGAGCGATCTTAGCGGGAGCGAGATGATGGGTTTCGCTGCGCTCTACCCATCCTACGATAGCACCTCAAATAAAAACGCCGCCCGGGATTGGGCGGCGCTTTGATTCCAGACGTGTAGAGGGTGTCTGGCCGACAGTTTAGCGTATTCGCACGGCTCGTCCACCGGATATTTCCGCTGGATGCTCACTCCATCGGATAGGGGCCCTCGCGGAAAATCCGATCGTGATAGCCCTTGCTGCCGACTTCGCGCGCGAGCGGACTGCGGATGTCGTCGTTCTCCTTCAGCCGCGCAACCAACGCGCGGAAATCATGGCGCGGTTGCCAGCCGAGTTCCGCCCGCGCCCGGTTGTTGGCGTAGACGCGATCGATACCCGGGATCATCGTCCAGCCGCGCTGCGCATACTCGGCCTCATAGTCCGGTACATAACGGCGGACTACCTGGGGCGCGTTGCTGCGCAGTTCCGCTACGTCGTCGGGCGAGAATGGTGTGGTGGCGCTGATGATGTATCGCGCGAAGCCGGCCGATGGCGCGTGGCGGGCCGCCAGCAGATGCGCACTGACCACGTCCTCGATATCGACGCGGCGATAGAGGAACTCGTTGGTTTTGGCGTTGGCGTCAGCGTAGGCCTCCCGTGTCGCACGATTATCGTCCTCCTCGGGAAAGAATCGCGAGGTGCGCAGCACGATGGCGTCAAGCGAGTGGTTGCGCGCGAACAGCTGGCACAGATCCTCCGCGGCCGCCTTGGTGACGCCGTAGATGTTTTTCGGCACCGGCGTGACGTCTTCGGTTATCCAGGCTGCCGGTTCGCCCGGCGGCGGCACCAGAGCATCGCCGAATACGCTGGTGGTGCTGGTGTAGACAAACGCAGTGACGCCGGCCGCGGCGGCTTCCTCGAGCAGATTGAGCGTGCCGGTTACGTTGACGTCAACGAAGTCCTGGCGGCCGTGGGTCGCCACATGCGGCTTGTGCAGCGTCGCCGCGTGCAACACGGTCGTGACGCGCGTCATGCAACGGCGCACGAAAGCCCGGTCGGCGATCGACCCGACGTGGTGGGTGAATGCGCCGGGCAGAACATCGATGCCGATGGCCTCGCGTCGCTGCGCCTGCAGCGTGCGCATCAGCGCCGCGCCGAGATGGCCGGAACTGCCGGTCACCAGTACCGTCACGCCGCTATAACCTTTCGCGCGTTTGCCGTTTGCCGGCTTCAGGTCTTGTAGCTGGGATCGATGCGGGTCCGTCATGCCGGAGAGGACTTGCTTCAGGCGAGCTTCGGCTGGCGACATGGCGGTCTCTCCCGAAAATTGCTGATTTTCGAAAGCCTAGCCCTGCGCCGGGGCGGCAGCAAGGCGGGCATTCCGGTGGCAGTTATGCTGTTGCCGGCTGCGGCGCCGTTACGGCGCCGGAATCGCCAGCAGGGTCGAGATACCGCGGCCGCGGATGTCGTAGACGCGCGCGAACACGACATCGTCGCGCTTGATTTCCACCATGACCGGCGCGGTGAGACCCTTGCAGTAGAACTCGCTCAGCGTCATCGCAAAGTCGGCGGATTGGCTGTCCCATCCGATCGTGTAGTCGGGACCGAGCGCCACCTGCGCCGGGCGCTGCGGGCCGCACACCGCGACCTTCCATTTACGTCCCTGCGGAGCCACTTCCTGACGTTCGACCAGTTCTTCGCGCAGGCCGTCGGAAGCTTGCTTCAGCGCCAGCCCCCAGTAATCCAGCATGAATAATCGGTCGGCGGTGCGAACCGTGCCGGCGATGTGATTGAAATGGGTGTATTCGTAAGGGTGCAGGCGGACCATCTCGCTGAGCGGCAACAGCAGGCCGAACGCGAACGCAGCGAGCGCCGCCGGTTGCCACCGGCGGTGATTTTCCTTCAGCCAGTTCATGCCCCAGGCGAACGCGAAACCGGCAAGCACCGTCATCGGCGGGATGACGAAAACGAAATGCCGGATGCCGTTGTAGAGCGCCGGCCGCTTCACCATCGCAATCACCAGCGGCAGCGTAGCCGCCAGCGTCAGCATCAAGAGGATGGTCTTGCGGCGGGACGATACGTCCACGCGCGACAGCGACATGAAGGTGACGACGATTCCGGCAACCAGAAGCGCCAGCAGCACTTCGGGAAGCTGCAGCGCGAACAGCGTCGGCAGATACGACCACGGCATGTCGGGCACCGACACCAGGGCGCCGTCGAACATTTCCTTCCAGGGCTTCTCGAAGAAATGCGAGAAGTAGGTCAGCGCCTGGAGCGGGTTGCCCGGCTTCATGATCGACCACGGCCATACCAGGCCCATGATCAAATATCCGAAGACGAGACCGGGCAGCAGCACGTAAAGGACATGACCGAAGCGGCGGCCGGCTTCGCGGGTTCCTTGCGTGCGGACTTCCTCGATCAGCAGGGGCACGAAGCCCACCATCGCATAGACCAGCGCCAGCCCGCCGAGAATCCGGCAGCCGATGGAAAGCCCCGCGCCGAGGCCGATGATCAGGATGGTTCGCGGCGAGGGCGAGGGGTATTCCTCGACGAGGCGCACGAGACCCAGCAGCAGGATCACCATCGAGACGGCGAACGGCGCGTCCTTCGGGTTCATGAACATGTGCCCGTAGAAGGTCGGGCACAGTGCGAGCAGCAGCAACGTTGCGAGCCCGGCAAGCGGGCCGCCGACGCGCCGCGCCAGCCGCCAGGTCACGGCAAGGCCGATCACGCCGACGACGGCGCCGAGCAGGCGGCGGGTTTCGAACAGTTCGAGCGGAATGACCTTGTGTAGCAGGGCCGCCGCCATGTCGAAGCCGCCGCCATACATATAGAGGTTGGCGAACGACAGCGCGCCGGTGTCCTTGAAGCCGGAACCGTACATGCGCAGCAGGAGGTCGGCATACTCGGCGTGGGTGTAGTCGTCCCAGCCTAATCCGTAGTCACGAAAGGTCAGGCCCGCGACCAGGGTGACCACGGCCAGCACGAAGACGGCAAGGTCGTCGCTGGTCCGCTCCACCGAGCGCCGCGCGGGCGTATCGACGAGGGCAGAAGTTGTGATCGATGACATGGCTATCGGTAACCCGGCGTCCCCTATGGCCCAACTTTGGTACCCTTGAGCCTCATTCCCCGGTACCCATATAGCGCAGTTCCATTTCCAAGTAATTGGGAATTGTGGCCTAAATCCCTGATGCAATGCAACAAAAGGGCAGTATTTGGTAGGCGGTAGAACTACGGTTGCCGCGCTGAACGGGACCTGAATGATGCGGCTCGCCTACGCCCACAAACCTCCATCCGAACAACGCTTTTTGCGGAACCCTGTGCTCAGTTGGCGGTTGGCGATGCACACAATATGACGGTATCGTGGCGTGGGCGTTTTGCGAGCAGCTAGGGCGCGGCTGCGGGGGTTGGCTCAATGATGTTTGTTATGTTGGTCGTCGGGATCGGCCTTGTTTTGGCGGGCCTGCTGGCGATCGGCTTCGGGATCCCGATCAAGGAGTTCAGTACCGGCAACACGCTGATTATGTCAGGCGTGATGGGTGTCTGTACCGGCGCGATCTTGTTCGCGCTCTGGATCGCCATCAGGGAATTGAGGATCGTTGCGCGCAGGCTCGGCGCTGCCATGCCCGAGGCGCGCGGCGAAGGCGCCGTCAGGCCCGTACTGCCTCCGGGTGCCATGCTGGATCCCGCGCCCGGCGCGACTGGCTTCCCGTTCAACCGAGACCAGCCAGCCGTGCAGCAGGCGAATGGCGCCGCTCCGTCCGCCCCGCCGCCGTGGCAGGATGAGGTTGTCCTGCGCGATCACCCGATTCCTGAGCCCATGTTTCCGGAGGACGCGGCTCCACCACCACCGGCTCCGAAGCCGAAGCGCAATCTGTTGTTTTCTTCGACATCGCGGAAAGAGCGCGAACGCGCGCAGGCGCGGACCGGTGAACCGACGCCGCCGGATTTGCCGTCATCGGATCTTCGCCCCAACCCGCCCGACGCGCCGCCGGCGATCGAGCCGGCCGAGCCGCAGCCCGCGGCGTTCGACGATGCATGGCCCAGGCCGGACCGCTCGAAGCCCGACGAAATGCCGGCCCCGCGGCGCGGCCTGCGGACGCCCTCGACGTCCACCAGATCCGGCGGGGCTCCAGCCCGAAATGCGGATCAGCCGGCGGTGACGATCCTGAAGTCAGGCGTTGTCGATGGCATGGCCTATTCGCTTTATTCCGACGGTTCGATCGAGGCCCAGATGCCGGAGGGCATGATGCGCTTCGCCTCGATCGACGAATTGCGTGCGCATCTCGATCAGCGGCCTTGAGTCCTCAATACTTGCCGCGAAGGCCGTATCGAAAATAAAGTGCCGCCTTCTTGTCAGATTCGCGGTAATCCGTTCATAGTTGCCAAGTGGTTCTACAAGTCGTCAAGATTCCGCTGATGTATTGGCGCGGCCGGATACTGTCCCGAACCGGCCGCCGGCAGATGCAATTCGCGATCCAGGAAGGTTGAGCCATGAGCGATCCCGCCGGCAAAACGCCCGTCGAACTGACCGCCAATATTGTGTCGGCTTATCTCAGCAATAATCCGACGCAGGCATCAGAAATCGAACCTGATCAGCCAGGTCCATGCCGCGCTGCTGCGGGTGTCGACCGGCCGCGTCGACGCGCCGCTGGAACCGGCCAAGCCGGCGGTATCGGTGAAGAAGTCGATGACCCCCGAATATCTGGTCTGCCTTGAGGACGGCAAACGCTTCAAGTCGCTCAAGCGTCATTTGCGCACGCAGTACAACATGACGCCGGAGCAGTACCGCGACAAATGGAGCCTGCCGCCGGACTACCCGATGGTAGCGCCGAACTACGCCGTTGCGCGTTCGCAGCTTGCCAAGAAGATGGGCCTCGGCCAGCAGGCGCGGAAGCGGAAGCAACTTCTTGTTTTTGTGAGGCGGCTGTCAGGAAGCCGCGGCCAGGGCCTCGCGCGCGTCGGAGCGAATGCGCTCGACCATGGACCGCAAGCCGTTGGAGCGCTGCGGCGTCAGGTGCTCGCGAAATCGAACTCGTCGAACACGGCAAGTGCGTCGGTTGCCAGGATCTGCTGCGGGGTGCGGCCGGAAAATAGCGTCAGCAGGATCGCGATCAGGCCGCGCACGATGTGGGCATCGCTGTCGCCAAGGTATTTCAGGCGCGGTTCGCTGGTGCCGCTGCGATCAATCTGCCTGGAGAGCCAGACCTGACTGGCGCAGCCGTTCACCTTGTTCGCGGCTGAATGCTCAGCCTCCGGCATCGGTTCGAGCGTGCGGCCGAGTTCGATGACGTACCGGTAGCGGTCGTCCCATTCCTCCAGCAGCTCGAAATTGTCCCTGATCTCGTCGATCGTCATCGTAACCCGCGTCCAATCCCAAAGCCCATATATAGGGTGCGGATCGGTCGAAAGCGACGAAAATGGAACCGGTTCCGTGACCTTATTTGAGGCCGACCTTATTGAGGCTGCTGCGTCGGCAGGCCCCGATATTCGACCACCATGTCGTCTTCGGTCAGCGTATCTCGGGGCGATGCGTCCGCGACTGTGGCCTCCGCGTCTCTCCCCCCCCCCCCCCCCGCACCGCCGATCGAACTGGTGTGATCGGGCGGTTTCTTGTCGGTGATGATCTTGTACAGCTGGCGGACGCCGTCCTGCGCGCGCTGACCGATAGCGGTCGCCGCCTGGCCGCCGACCTCGCAGGCCGTGGGCTGACGCTTGCAGAACTGGCCCATGTCGGAGACGGCAGCCGTCGCCGCCGATACCGCCTCTGACGCGCCTATCTGCGGCAGCTTCTCTGATTCTGGCGTCTTTTCCCTCGGCAACAGCACGAGCACGAGCCCGAGCCAGAACGCCATGCGAAGCAGAAAAAACATCTCGCGACCCCGGTCGTCTCTTATGGTTGTGTTGCGGTTAATCCGCAGGTTTGTTCCTGACTAACAGCCGTCGATAAACCGCAAGTGTTTACATTGAGGTAAAGTCGACGAAAATCCTTTGAAAATTTGAATGATTCGATTCGACGTAAATTTTTGATTGACGACACGAGGAAGTGTTGCGGCGGCGCGTCCACCATTTTCGAAACCATAGATCGAACGGGCTGGAAACCAGACGTTCACCATCCGCGTCAATTGAGCGGCGCGCGGTGAAACTTGCGCGAATGCACAGTGTTTGCCAGCCATCCGCCGCGCCTTAGCGTTCGCTTAAGTTCGCTCTGACACGGTGGCGCAAAAGATTAAGGGGGCGTTCCGGCGCGTCTGTCTGACGAACAAGCCGAAGCGCGAGAGCCGTGACTGTTTTGAGTATTATACGCGATTGTCTCGATGCGCTGCTGCATCCTCGGCACGATATGACCGCTGACGCGCGTCCGCCATCGCGCGTTCATGGCGCCGCGGCTGCTCGGCAGCCTGGTTGCGCTCGCGACATTCCCGGTCTATCTGGCGATACGCGGGGCGCCGACGGCGATCGAGGTCGCGGCATTCGCCTGGCTGATCGCGCCCATCCTGTTGTCCTGGTTCCTGTCGCGCACCGGCCGCTATGAAGGCGCGCATATCCTGTCGTCGCTGGCGATGGCGGGCCTCGTCATGATGGTCGCCGTGAGCACCGGGGGAATCAGATCCTTCGCTGCGATCTGGCTGGTCGTCGTTCCCCTGGAAGCCGCGCTGTCCGCCTCGCGCCGCGTGGTGGCGTTCGCCTCGGCACTGGCGCTGTCGTGCGCCGCCTTGCTGATCGCGCTCGGATATTTTCATCTATTGCCGACCGCGGAGCCGAACGCGGCGCTGCGTGGCCTCCTGATGGCGTCCGGCGTAGCTTCGGCCATTCTCTATGCTGCGGGGCTTGCGTTTGGAGCGGGATCGCTGGCGCGCACCACCGTATCGCTGCTCAATGTCGAGGAAGACCGCTACCGCCTGCTCGCGCTCAACATGAGCGACGTGATTTCGCGCCATAGCCGCAACGGCATCGTGCAGTTCGTTTCGCCCGCGGCGGAAGCCTTGCTCGGGACGTCCGTCGCGCGGCTCACCGGCCACGGCCTGTTCGATCGCGTCCATGTCGCGGACCGTCCGGCCTATCTCACGGCGTTGTCGGATGCCGCGCGTGGCGGCGAATCGCGCAGCGTCGAGTTCCGTATCCGCCGTGATGCGGTCCGCGGCAACGATATTTCCGCCGATTTCATCTGGGTCGAGATGCGTTGCCGGCCGCTCGATCAGGCCGCGCCGGAGGCCGAAGTAGTAGCCGTGATGCGCGACGTCACCGATCGAAAGGTCCAGCAGCAGGCGCTGGAGCTGGCGCGCACCGCCGCCGAACAGGCGGATGCATCCAAGACGCGTTTCCTGGCCACCATGAGCCACGAACTGCGCACGCCGCTGAACGCCATCATCGGTTTCTCCGAGATGATCGTGCAGGAAGACGTGCTGATGGTCGACGCCATCAGACGCAAGGAATACGCGCAGCTCATCAACGATTCCGGCCAGCATCTGTTGTCGGTGGTCAATGGCATCCTCGACATGTCGAAGATGGAATCGGGCAATTTCGAAATTTCGCCGGAGCCGTTCGCGCCGCGCGCGGCGCTGCTGCATTGCTGCAATCTGCTGGCGCTGAAGGCGCGGGACAACGGCGTCGATCTCATCACCCGCGCGCCCGAGGATTTGCCCGTGATGAACGGCGATCCGCGCGCGTTCAAGCAGATCGCGCTGAACCTCGTCACCAACGCCATTAAGTTCACCGAGCGTGGCGGCAGCGTAACTGTCTCGGCCGCGGTCGAGGGATCGCGTCTGATGCTGCGTGTCGCCGACACCGGGGTCGGCATCGCCGCCGACGACCTCACGCGGATCGGCGATCCCTTCTTCCAGGCCGGCAAGACCTTTGAGCGCAGGCACGAAGGCACCGGCCTTGGCCTGTCGATCGTGAAGGGCCTGGTCGGATTGCATAATGGCGAAATCAACGTGCAGAGCAAGCTCGGCGAAGGGACCACGGTAGCTGTGGCCTTGCCGCTTGACTTCGCGCCGCCATCGGCGCCTTCAAGCAACGTCGCAACGCTGAAGCCGACGCTGCGGTCCGGATTACAAGAGTTAGCCCAAGAGTTGAACCAAGAGTTGGCCCATCAGGTGAAGAAACGTGCCTAGACGTATTGATGATGATGACGAGGTGCCGCGCCGCCGCCGTCGTGGCGCGAAGGCGGCTGTGATCGAAGCGAAAGAAGAGCGCGGCCTGATGATGCGCGTTCTCCTGCACAGTCCGAAAGACATGGTCGCGGGTCTGATTGCGGCCGCTGCCATATGCGCCATCGTCGCCAATGCGCTGTTCCTGCAGGCCGGCCGCCATCCGTCGCCGATGTTCAGCTCCGTCGTGACGCTGCCGGCGTCGCAAGCAGCCGGCGCGAACCCGCTGCCGCGCCCGCGCCCGGTCGAACTGACGGCAAGGCCTGTCGAGGCGGAGCCGCCGGAGCCGAAGCAGGTCGAGGTGAGGGGCGCCGACTCCAGACAGGTCGATGCCAAAAGCGCTGATCCCAAAAACGCTGATGCCAGAAACCCTGATGCCAGAAACCCTGATGCAATGACCAGTCTGATGGTCAAATCCAGCAGCGCGCCCACCGCGACACCTGCGAATGTCGCGCGGCCGCCGGCGCCGATTCCGGCAACCGCGCAAAGCGCAGGTGCGCGGCGCGTGGCAGCCGTGCAGCGCACGCTCACCCAATATGGCTACGGCCAGTTGAAGCCGACCGGCGCGGTCGGTTCGGATACCCAGGCCGCGATCTCGAAATTCGAGCGCGACCGCAAGCTCCCCGTGACCGGCCAGATGTCCGATCGCCTGGTGAAAGAACTCACGGCGATGATCGGGCACCCGATCGAGTAGCAGGTGATCACGGCCTGGTGCGCGAAGGCCTTCGTCCGCTACGCCTGGTGACGCCGATTTGCGTCGATAAATCCGTTCGCCTATCGTCTGCCCATGCGATTGAAATCATCCATCTGGGTGGCCGCTTACCTGCGCCGCTGCCAGAGCGAGGAATCTTTGGCGCCGTGCGCAAGCGCGGCGCGGAGGAGCAGGTGCGGTCTTCGTCAAGGTGGCGCTGCTCGACGGCAACGCCATGCTGTACGCGCCCGCGCCGCAGACTGTCTATGACGAGAGCCGTCCGGCCGAGCGGCTGTTCGCGCCGGCCTCGCCGCAGCCAGTGCCGGAGCAATCCGTGGAAGAACGTCTCGCCAAGGAACTCCGCTTCGATCCCGACGCCTGGATCGTCGAGACCGAGGACCGGGCAGGGCGACATTTTCTGGATCTGGCGAAGGCCTAGCGCTTGACTTCAGTTCGGTGGCTTCATCCTTCGAGACGCATAGCAGAGCGATGCTCCTCAGGATGAGGTCTCACACCCCATGGTGAGGAGGCGGCTACGCCGCGCGTCTCGAACCATGCGGCCGCATGTGCGCGACCCTCGGTCGATGCAAACGGAATAACCTAGCGTTTCGAACCGTCAGTGGCGGTGCGAATGGCGGGCGCGCTGCCGGGCTGCACCGAGGGCCGTGTCTGCGAGGTCGCCGCGCGCGCATGATGGCGCTCGTCGTCGTAGAGCGAGGAACGGTATTTGGCGCGGGTGACGGCCATGGTCGAGCCGCGCCACGCCGCCAGCATGACGAGAGCGGATCGCTCGCTCAGCCTGTCGTACAGCCGCGACAGCCGGTAGACGTTGTGCACGGAGGAGCCGAACTCCGGATCGAGGAACATCAGCACGCGCTGGAAAGCCGCGCTCGGCATGTCCAGCGCCCGGGCCGCACACGCCAGCGGCTCGCGGCCGGGATCGTTGACGACTTGCTCGGCGATCCGCGTCGGCAGGATCAGGGCCTCACCGATCTCGATCGCAAAGCTTTCCTTGTCCTCGGCAAACGCGGCCATCTCCAGCGTCTGGATTGCCCGGGCAGCACGGGCGGCGGGAATTCGCGCCGAAGCCTTCAGTGGCGTCTCCGAGATATTGTGCAGGATCAGCGCGCGCTCGCTTGAGCTCGCCGCAAAGAACATGTCGCTGACTTCGGCGGCATCGTTCGGCCGCATCGACAGGCTGGACGCCATTCGCAACTGCGCTTCGGTTGGTGTCCTCTCCGGCGGCGCTCCGGCCGACGTGGTCGCAATCGCAGCAGCGACCGGCAAGAGCTGGCCGGGGTGCGAACGCCGCAGCCCGAGCTTGTCCATGATTTCTGCAGGCGTCGCCGGATAGATCGCGAGCCGCGCCCGCACCGCGGCGCGCGTCGCGTCATCGACCTGGTCGATCAGGCGGGACGTCAGTTCGACGAACTGCCGTTCCTCGTCGGCGGAGTGGGCAGGGGCCTGGACATAAAGGTCGGTCAGCACGCGCAGCAAGGTCCGGGCGAATATCGACGCCCTCGCGACGGGAGAGGGTCATCAGCCCGTCGAAACCCGGAAATAATGGAGCTGCGGTCATGTCAGGTGTACGCGACTTCGGGAATCCTTCGCGTCAGCCTACGCAGCGCGCTTTAAGAGCTGGTTAAGGAAAACAGCCGGTGAAGAAATCACCTAAAATGCGAGGTATCGACCAAGGCACGACGCCCAGACCCGTAGCCCCCAGACCCGTAGCTGTACCGTCCGCATAAATTAAGATGCCGTTAACCACGTTCTGTTCTGAATGATGGCATGTCGCCGGCCAGATCACGTCCCGGTGGCAACCAGAGAGAACGGAACATGGGCACCATCATTGAATTTCCGGCGGATGCGGCTTCGCGGCGGCCGGGCTCAACCATGGATGGCGCTCCACGCGATGGCCTGGGAACCGTCCTGATCCTTCCCGTTGTCCGCATCGAACGTGAAGCCGGCGAAACCGGCGACGGGCGCGGACCGGAAGAGGGCACGGCCCCCGGTCGCCGTCGCCGTCGGCGCCCTGAACGACGGACGTTTGAAATGCCGGAGATGTGCCTCCCGATCCGGACCACCGGGCTTCGGTCGCTACCGGCCCTCATGGTCCTGCTCGTGGGCGTGACCCTCGGCGGCTGCAGCGGCGGCGAGTTCGGTCGCACCCGCGCGGATATGCGCAACGACGACATGCATCGCTGGCTGGGCGCAGAGGCCACGGCAAGCGTCGGCCTCAAGCCATCGCACTTCCAGCTTACCGAGAACGAACGTCAGCTTCGCGATCTCGCCTATCCCCTGATCGAGCCGCCGCGCTCGCGCCCGGCCTGGAAGAGTGTGTTCGGCGATTACCAGCCGCTGCCCTCGCCATGGCGGCAGAAGGTCGTGTTCGATCGCACCACCTATGGCCGCGCCTTGATCGACGAGCCGCACCGTTCGCATACGTCGCGCTATCAGCAGCTCATTGAGGACGTCCGCAACGACATCACGCGGTTCGAGCCGTTCTTTGCTTCGGCCGCGCGCGTGATCGAACTCGACCGCAAGCGCAGCGCCAGTCTCAAGATGGTGTCGGAGCTGTCGCCGCGCGAAGCGGCCGACGCGATCGCGCGCATGGAAGAGAACACGCTGATCGTGCAATGGGTCCAGCAATGCCTAGAGCGGCGAATTTCCTCGTATCGGTGGGCACTGGAGCGGCTGGTGATCCAGGCACCCGACAATAGTTGCAGCCGACGCCGACCGGCTGATCGGCGAACTTGCGGCGCAAACGGCCAATCCGCCGCTCGCCGCGCAGCCCGCGATCGGGCGCGCCGTGACCGTGAAAGGCTAAGCAGGCCGCGAGTCCGGAGGCGTTTGATTACCGCTTGCCCCGGGGCGGCGCGGGCGCGGGTGCCGGCGGAGGTTCTTCCTGCTTCGCCGGCGTCGGCTCGGTCTGCACCTTGCAACTCGATGCTGCGAGCGCCGCCTGGGCCTGCGGCATCAGCCCGGGCTCCGGCGCCAGCGCCTTCAACACGATCAATCCGGTCGTTGTCGGGGAGTCGATGATCAACCGGTCGGCGGCGGTGACTTCCTCATCCTCCGGCAATTCGGAGTGCTGCTCTTCGGTCATCAGGTCGAGTTCGATCACCTTGCGGCCGGCCGAGCGGTCGTTGATGGCGTAATAGGCGACTTCATTGCGAGTGTAGAACGACACCGACGTGTAGGCCTGGCTGACCGGCACAGTAAGCTTGATCGCGCCGCCGGACAGGTCGTAGCGGCAGATCGCGACTGCAAAGGCCGGGTCCATGAACGGCATCGGCGCGTTGTTGGGATCGGCGAGCGGAAGGGCCGTGACGGCATTCTCCGTGGTCATCGGCGTCAGGCGCGAATAGGCGTCCTGGGTCGCAATGCGCGGCAGCGCCAGCACGCTGACCAGGTGCACCACGCCGCCCAGCAGCACGCCCGCGATGATGGTGAACAAGAGCCGGATCATGGGCAGCCCACCGTGGAGATCGAGGGCATCGGGGCGTCACGCTGCGTCCGCGTCGCCACGCCTACCGGCGTATCGTAGAGCCGCAGCATCAGCGCGTACCGTTCGATACCGCCGGTCGGCAGCCAGTTTCCGGCGCGCGACCGCGCCGCCACGCGGATCTCGAACTGGCCGTCGGAGCCGCGGACGATTTCCCTGGCTGGTGAAGCCGTGGCGCTGCAGCGAATTCGCAACCAGATGTCCCTTGCGGTCGAACAGCGTCAGCGTCCAGAACCGGGCCGCCGGCGTAACCCCGCTGACGACCACGTCGCAACGCCCGTCGAGCGGCTTGTTGCGGTCGTCCGTGGTGGCGGAGAAGGCGATGCCGTCGCCGGTGCCGATCGGCAATTCACCGCTGCGGGCAATCGAGGCGCGCGAATAGGGATCGACCTCGGCGGTGCCGCTCTTGGGCCGCGCGGTCCAGGCGCCGATCGTGAGCGTGCCGAGGTCGGTGCCGCGGGTCGCCGTCATATAGGTCGAGCCGAGGCCGACGACGGTGGCAAGCGCCAACGCCAGCAAGGTGATGAAGATCAGCCGCACGGGCCAGTGCTCCGAGAAATCACGGCATCAGACTCTGGTTCAAGCAGGTTGAAGCAGATTCTAATACACTTCATGTTGGTTGGGCATGGTCTTGTCGGAAAACGGGTTTCCACTCCTGCCGATCATGCGTTTAGTTCTTCCGCTGCGCCGGCGCAGGCTGGTCGCCAGCGGCTGCGACATAGTTCTCCGGGAAGGCCAGCGCGCCCGACGTGATCGGCTTGGCGGGCTGCTTCGGTTGATCGTTGGACGATGTCTTGCCTGCGGCCCTGGCGGCCTCGTCGAGCAATTTCTCGACCCGTACCAGAATATCCGCGCCGCGCTTGGTCAACACCGGTGGCGGTCCGGGTTTGGTGTCGAGTATCCGTGACGCGCCGTTGGCCGCGACCGTGGCCTGGGCGGCGGGCTGCGGCGGTTTCGTGCCCATGCCGATCCCTGGGATTTCCTTCACCTCCACGCCCTGGTGCGCGACGACCATGATATCGTGCCAGGTCTGTGCCGGCAGCGAGCCGCCGGTCATGCGATTGGTAGGTGAATAGTCGTCATTGCCGTACCAGACCGCGCAGGTGAAGTTACCGGTGTAGCCGACGAACCAGGCGTCGCGATAGGCGTTGGTGGTGCCGGTCTTGCCGGCGGTCGGAATACCGTCGATCGCGGCACGCCGCGCGGTGCCCTCGCTGACGACGTGGCTCATCATGCCCGCCATGTCGGCGGCGACCGACGCCGGAATGGCTTGAAGCGGCTTCTTGCCATCGCGGTCGAAGCGCCAGACCAGGTCACCGGCGCCGGTGCGTACTTCGAGCACCGCATGCGGCCTGACCGACTTGCCCTTGTTCGGGAAGGTCGCGTAGGCGACTGCGTGTTCGAGCACGGTGACTTCGTCGGAGCCGATCGGCATCGACGGCGTATCGGGCAGCGGCGCTGTGAGGCCGAAGCGGCGTGCCACCTCGGTGATCTTGGCGCGCCCGGCCTTGGCCGGGTTCGCCACCTTGCCGCCGAGCGCAATCGACAGTTTCACCGGAACGACGTTGATCGAGCGGGTGATCGCCTGCGTCAGCGTGACCGAGCCCGAGTAGGAGTGGCCGTAGTTCTGCGGGCACCAGTTGCCGATGCAGACCGGGCCGTCGACCACTTTCGAGTTCGGGGTATACCCGTTCAACAGCGCCGTAGTGTAGACATAGGGCTTGAACGACGACCCCGGCTGCCGGTAGGCGTCGGTCGCGCGATTGAACTGGCTCGATCCATAGTCGCGGCCGCCCACCATCGCGCGAACGCCGCCGTCGAGATCGGCGACCACGGTGGCGGCTTGCGTCGCGTGATAGTCGCGGCCGAACTGGCGCAACTGGTTTTCGACGGCCTCCTCGGCGGCGCGCTGCACGGTCATGTCGATCGCGGTGCGGACCACGAAGACGCGTTCGATATAGGATTTCGGAAAGGTATCGACCAGCTTGCGCATCTCTTCGAAGGCGTAGTCGAGGTAATAGTTCGGTGAATTTTCGTCGCGGCGGTCAACGGCGATCGCCGGATTGCGCCGCGCACCGAACACCTGGCCTTCGGTCATGAAGCCTGCATCGACGAGATTGTCGAGCACGATGTTGGCGCGGGCGCGGGCGGCGGGCAGGTTGATGGGGGGCGTATTTGGTCGGCGCCTTGAACAGGCCGGCCAGCATAGCCGATTCCGCGAGACTGACGTCGCGTGCCGACTTGTTGAAGTAGAAATGCGCCGCGCCGTCGACGCCGAAGGTGCCGCCGCCCATATAGGCGCGATCGAGATACAGTTTCAGGATCTCGTTCTTGGTGAGGCGCGTCTCCAGCCAGATCGCGAGGAACGCTTCCTTCACCTTGCGCTCGATGGTGCGCTCGTTGTTGAGGAACAGGTTCTTGGCGAGCTGTTGCGTGATCGACGAACCGCCCTGGCGCACGCCGCCGGCCTGCGCGTTGGTGACGAGCGCGCGCGGTGCCGGGGATGTCGATGCCGAAATGGTCGTAGAAGCGGCGGTCCTCGGTGGCGAGCGTCGCCTTGATCAGATTGTCCGGAAAGTCTTCCAGCGGAATCAGGTCATTGTGCTTGATGCCGCGGCTGCCGATCGGATTGCCGTAGCGGTCGAGGAAGGACACCGCGAGATCGGACTTCTTGAGCCAGTCGTCATCGGCAGTTTCGCGAAACGCGGGGACCGCGAGCGCCAGCATCAGGATCAGCCCGCCGAGGCCGACGGTGGCGGCTTCCGAAAACGGCTCGATGAAGACCCAGCGCTTCCAGCGGCCGACATAGAACCGGTCCATGAAGGTGGAATAGCGCTCGTAGAGCTCGCGCAGGCCCTTGCCCGACGAGAACAGGGTCGAGTCGATACGCGCATCCAGATCCAGGAGGAAGATCCGGATCTTCTGCTTCCACTGCGGAGGTAAAATCTGGCGCACGAGTGCCCGTTTTCCGGAAGTTCGTAATACGTTGCCGCACCCCTTGTACGAACTTCGGAAAACAAAGGGCACTGGCTAACCCAAGATACTAGCGCCGCTTTTCGATTTGAAGTTCCTGACGGAGCCTGCCGCGGGTAGTGAGGAACTTCAAATCGGCGGCACTAGGCCCCTGGTGTGTTCTTCGGCGCTCTGGTGCCCGGCCGGGCACTCTCGAGACGTCTTGGTTTCATGTTGCGGCAAGCCCAAGGCGCTTTTACGACCCGCTTTTACGACCCTTGGGGACTCCCGGTTGTTCTATCCGAGCGGGGGCTATAAACCAATGGTCTGGCTCACCATTTTGATGGTCAGCCCTAATGATGCTCCGGCTTTGTGCCCTGTCGTCGGCCCCGCTTGCACCCTGGTCGCCGTACCTCCTAGAAGGGCCCAGCCGAACGAAACCGGAAAATACCCAACTTCATGACCGCACCGCCCAAACCGCTTTCCGGCCAGGAGGGATTCTTCTGGAAAACCAAGACGTTGGAGGAGATGTCCAACGCCGAATGGGAAAGCCTGTGCGACGGCTGTGCGCGCTGCTGCCTGGAAAAGCTTGAGGACGAGGATACCGGGAAAATCTACTTTACCCACGTTTCCTGCAAGCTGCTCGATTCCGGGCGATGCACCTGCAAGGACTATCCGCACCGTTCGGACAAGGTTCCGGATTGCGTCCGCCTGACGCCGGAGAATGTTCGCACCCTGAACTGGCTGCCGCCGAGCTGCGGTTACAAACTGGTCGCGGAGGGGCGCGATCTGTACTGGTGGCATCCGCTGATTTCGGGCGACCCCAATACGGTCCATGAAGCCGGCGTTTCCGTGCGCGGGCGGGTGCAGGGCACCGAGGACGAGATACCCGACGAGGATCTCGAGGATCACATCGTGCAATGGCCGGCGCTGTTGCCGAAGCGGGCGCGGCTGAAGAAGCGGCCGAAAGCCTGAACCGAAATCCCTGAAGTTCTTGCGCTGATCGATCACGGAAACACGACGTTGTTCTCGCGGGATGCACCCATGCGCGCGGGCGTCTGCCGCGAAGAGAATTTGCCCTCTAATGTGCGGGCCATATGGCGATTCCATCTCGGCGGCTTCGGTCGCGCAGAACAATATTACGTCCGAAATGAACAAGCACCAACGGCAGGGCCGTGAGCCTGCCGACCAGACGACATTGCCAGACGATGATATTGGCCGCGAGCTCTCGCACATCACGACCGAGGTCATCGATGTCAGCGATGCGCCGCCGATCGCGCCGCCTGCGCCGTTGAGCGCAGACGAGGTTCGCACCATCCTGATGAGCCTGCTGCTGACGATGTTCCTGGCCGCGCTCGACCAGACCATCGTGGCGACGGCGCTGCCGACCATCGGCCGGCAATTCAACGACGTCAGCAATCTTTCCTGGGTGATAACGGCCTATCTGCTGGCCTCGACCGCGGTCGCGCCGGTGTTCGGCACGCTGAGCGACATCTATGGTCGCCGCGTCATGATCACCGTTTCGCTTGCCCTGTTCACGGTAGGCTCAATCCTGTGCGCCGTAGCACCCAATATGACGGTGCTGATTCTGGGGCGCGGCCTGCAGGGGCTTGGCGGTGGCGGCATCATGCCGGTCGTGCAGACCGTGATCTCCGACGTGGTTAGCCCGCGCGAGCGCGGCAAGTATCAGGCCTATTTCAGCGGCGTCTGGATGGCCGCAGGCTTGCTGGGTCCCGTTCTTGGCGGCGTGTTCGCCGAACACCTGCACTGGTCGATGATCTTCTGGATCAACGTGCCGCTGGCGCTCGGTGCGCTGGTGCTATTGCTGCCGAAGATGGGCAAGATCCCGGTGTTCCATCGCCGCCGCAAGGTCGACTGGCTCGGCGGGGTGCTGTTGATGGGCGCGGCCGTCGTGTGCATGCTGGTGCTGACCTGGGGCGGCAATCGTTATCCCTGGCTGTCGCCTTCGATCATGGCGATGATCGGCGCATCGATCGCGCTGGCGCTGGCCTTTGTCTGGCATGCGCGCAACGCCGAAGAGCCGTTCCTGCCGCTGCCGCTGATGGGCGGAACGGTGGTGCCTTACGCCATGGCTGCCGGCGGCTGCGCCCTGGGCGCCATCACCGGGCTGACGGTGCATCTGCCTCTCTATTACGAGGTGGTCTACCATCTCAGCGCCAGCGAAGCCGGCTTGGCGCTGATTCCGCTGGCTGCCGTCTCGACCTGCGGCGCGGCGTTCGCCGGGCGGACCATGGCGCGCGCCAAACACTACAAGCGTGTCGCGATTGCAGGCACCTCGCTCGCCGCCGTCTCCGGCGCCGTGCTCGCGCTCACCACGCTGCCGCTGTGGGGATTGCTGGTGCTGTTGTCGATCTTTGCGCTCGGCCTCGGCACGACATTCCCGGTCAGCGTGGTCTCGCTGCAGAATGCCGTGGCGCGCGCGCAGATCGGCACCGTGACCGGGGCGATGAATTTCTTCCGCGCGCTGCTGTCGTCCTTCACGGTCGCAGCCTTCAGCGCGATCCTGCTGATGGCGCTGGGTGCGGGCATTTCGCTCGGCGAGCACCGCGGGCCGGTGAATGCGATCCCGGTTGCCGACATGATCACGGCGTTCCGCTACGTGTTCGGCGCCGCCGCGGCGCTGCTTGCAGGCGCCGCGCTCTGCATGATCGCGATGGAAGAACGGCCGCTGGCCGGCCCCTCGACGCCGGCCGAAATGGCGGAGTAGGGCGTCTAAACCTTTATCTTGGAGTCCCCGGCCTCGAGACCTCGGTCTCCTTGCTGGTGATGAATTCCAGCAGCACGGGAATGCCTTCCTGGGTCTTCTGAATGCCGCGCTTGATGGCGGGGATGATGTCTTCGGGCTTCGTCACCCGCTCGCCATAGCCGCCAAAGGCGCGCGCCATGGCGGCGTAGTCGCCGGAGATGTCGGTCGAGCGATACTTTTCGGTCGAGATCGGCATCACCTTCAGTTCGATCGCCATGGAAAAATTGTTCAAAAGGATCGACATGATCGGGATGCGCTCGCGCACTGCGGTCTCGAAATCCATACCGGTGAAGCCGATCGCGGCATCACCCCAGACGTTGATGCAGAGCTTGTCGGGCTTTGCCAGCTTGGCGCCCATCGCAAGGCCAAGGCCATAGCCGAGCTGCGTGGTCTTGCCCCAGCCGATATAGGACAGCGGCTCGATAGACTTCCAGAACGGCGAGAGCTGGTCGCGCGGGCTGCCGGCATCGTGGGTGATGATGGTGTTCCTGATGTCGACGGTGTGCTGCAGATCCCACAACACGCGATAGGGGCTGAGCGGCGCCTCGTTATGCGTCAGCTTCGGCATCCATTTCGCCAGCCAGTCCTTGTGCGAGGCCGCGACCTCGGCGGCCACGGCCGTCGCGTCGCGATCCGACGTGATGCTGCTGCCGATCTCCTCCAGCAACGCGTCGAGCACCAGGCCGGCATCGCCGACCAGGCCGATCTTGGCCTCGACATCCTTGTTGAGATGGTTGGGGTCGAGCGTCGAATGAATGATGGTCTTGCCCTTCGGCATGGCGATGCCGAACGAGGTTTCGGTGAACGAGCAGCCGATGCCGAAGATCACGTCGGCTTCCCCGAGGAATTTCGGCACCGCCCGCGGCACCGCTAGGCCACCCGAACCCAGCGAAAGCGGGTGCGTCTCCGGAAATGACGACTTACCGCCCAGGCTGGTGGTGACGGGGATGGCCAGACGCTCGGCCAGACGTTTGAGCTGCGGCCACGCTTTGGCGTAGTGCACGCCCTGGCCGGCATAGATCACCGGCCGTTTGGCGCCAATCAGGAGGGCGGCCGCTTCCTTCACATGGAGGGGATCGGCGCCGTAGCGGGTGCGCAGCACCGGCGTGTAGTTCAAGGGCTCCGGAACTTCCTCGTTCCACATGTCGGCCGGGATTTCGACGATGACCGGTCCGCCGCGGCCGTTCTTCAGCTTGGTGAACGCCCGCCGGAAGATGTTGCAGACTTCGGCGGCGATATTGATCGGCTCGGAAGACTTCGAGAATGCCTTCATCGCCTGGCTGGAATTGAAATTCGGGTCGATGTTGGCGAGCCGGCGCGCATAGCCCATCGGCAGCACCAGCACCGGGACTGATTCGCCGTAACATTGCGCCACGCCGCCCATGGCGTTCTCGGCGCCGGGCCCGTGCTGCATGCAGAATGCGCCGATCGACTGGCCCGACGTGACGCGCGAGATCGCGTCGGCCATGTGAACGCCGATGCGTTCCTGACGCACCATCACCGGACGAATGTCGGCATTGGCGGCAAATTCGATGAGATGGTTGACCGGATAGCCGCAGAGGATTTCGATCCCCTCGCGCTTCATGATTTCCGCAATGGCGGCGCCGAGCTTCATGACGGTCTCTCCCCTGGATGCGGGCCCGGTTGATCCAGGCCCATTTGCGACAGTAGGAACAGGATTTCTCAGTCCGGTAAAGCGCGGCCGGCGCGTGCGTGCGGAAGTGCTGGTATGCGTTTGGCCGCCCGGAGGAGCCGTTCGCAAGCAGCGGTAGCAGGTCGGGAGAATTATTCTTGCTTTCTGAGCCTCGGGGACGAACGAAACGTGATAGTGTGACTCGGGCTCGAGGCTGTTGCGTTGCTAAAAAATCACAGCCGTGATCGAAGTGAGCTGGGTTCACGTCGTTGTCATGCAACACGAAGGTTTTTGCATTAGGTATGCCGCCATGCATTTGCATGAATCGTGGGAATAGGAGCCCTACCTAAAATGAAAACGGCGCGAACACTCATTCTCAGCTCGGCGGCAGGCTTGATTGCCCTGAGCGGCGCACAAGCAGCTGACCTTCCGGTCAAGGCCAAGGCGGTCGAATATGTCAGGATCTGCTCACTTTACGGCGCGGGCTTCTTCTACATCCCCGGTACCGACACCTGCATCAAGATCGGCGGCTATCTGCGTGCCGACACCACCTTCAATGGCGGCGCCCACGGTGCTCCGGCCTGGAGCGGTGATCTCGGCCAGCAGAACCGCTTTCGCGACTATTTCCTTTCCCGTTCGCGCATGGCGCTGACGATCGATACCCGCACCGCGACCGAGTACGGTGTCGTCCGTACCTTCGGCCAGGGCGACTTCCAGTTCAACAATTTCGGCAGCTCCAATCCGGCCACCCTCACCGCGTTCCCGGGCGGAGTGTCAAACGCGCTTAACGTCCCCGGCGGCGGCTATGTTGCGGTCGAGTATCTGTTTATCCAGTTCGCCGGCTTCACCTTCGGTAAGTCCTCGTCGGCCTACTCGACGCCCTGGAACGGCTTTCCAGGCAACATCAACTCGAGCCTGCTCGGCGGCAATAACACCGACACCGGCGTCAACAACATCCAGTACACCGCCGAGTTCGGCAATGGCGTATCGGCCTCGATCGGTCTCGACGATCCAACCGTCTGGAATCGCACCGCCGTCTACAACCTGAGCATCCCCTCGGCGATCGGCGCCAATGGAACCGGGTCTAACGCGTATGCCGGCACCCACGCGCCCGACATCGTCGGCAGAATCCGGGTCGATCAGGCCTGGGGTCTCTTCCAATTCTCGGCCATGGCGCATGAGGTCAGCGGTTCGTACAATACGCTGGGCGCGGGCTCCGTCCCGAACAGCCTGTCCGAAATCAGCGGCCATCCAGAATCAAATGGGGCGGCGCGGTGATGGCTGCGTTGCAGATCAAAAACCTGCCGACCGGCCCGGGCGACGACATCAAGCTCGACGTCTCCTATGCCAAGGGCGCCACCAAGCAAGTGATCGCCACCAGCGGCAGCTCGCCGAACTTCGCGATGTTCGGCGATAGCGGCTTCGCCTACCAGAGCGTCGGCTTCGGCGCGACCACCGACGGCGTCTATTTCCCGGGCGCAGCCGGTACCGACGGTATCAAACTGACGACCGCCTGGGGCATCCGCGGCGCGTTCAATCACAACTGGAATCCGAACTGGTCGACCGCCCTGTTCGGCGGCTACTCTTCCGTCAGGTATGACGGCGGAACCAACGACAACCTGCTGGGCGCGGGAACCACCTCGGCCAAGGGCGCCTATTGCGCCGCCTTCGCCGCCAGCCACGGCGGTCAGGCATTGGTCGGCAACAACGCGGGCAATTACACCTGCAACCCCGACTTCAACGTCTCGCAGCTTGGCGTCGTCACCCGTTGGACCCCAGTCAAGAACCTGACGTTCTCGGGCGAAGTCCAGTGGTTCCATCTCGACCAGAAGATGTCGGGCAGCTCGACGTTCACAGCGACTGCTCGAAGCCGAACGCCGTGTACGAGTTCAAGGATCAGGATACGTTCCTGCTTCAGCTTCGCGCCCAGCGTAACTTCTGATAGCGGATGCCCCTGTGGTCCGGGCGAAAGCCCGGACCACGTTCAGCGCCGCGACGGAGCGAGGGTAACTACCCCTCCAAGGTTTCCACCTCCCTTCGCTGCGGCGATTGAACATTGTGGCCATCAGGCTGCGCACGTAATCCTTCACGCGGTCCATGGCTGCGGATCGCACATCGATCTCGTCGCTCAAGAGCCCGATGTAGTTCTTGGCCGGTTCACACTTCTGCGCAGCCATGCGCTCACTCCGGAAGGCACCGATCGGGCGAGTAAATTTTTCGTCCGGTATGAATACCGGGCGATTCCGACTTCGGCTTAATCAATCGTTCATCGTATTCGTCAAGGCCTCCTCAACCGTTCCAACCTAGAGTTTCGCCCGGGGCACGGTGCGGAAAATCCCGCGGGAAGCGTCGACAGGAGTTTTTCGATGCGTCGATTACTGATTGATTTTTGGACGATGAACGCGGCGCAACTGCCATTGAATACTGCATCATTGCGGCCGGCCTCAGCATCGTGATCGTCACCGCCGTCAACGGCATCGGCAGCACGCTCAATACGACCTACAGCTCGGTCAGTACCTCAGTCAAATAGCGGAATCCGCCCGCGGGCATCATGCAAGAGCTGCTGTTTGGGCCGCTATTGATGACCTGGGGACCGCCCATCCTCGCTTACGTCCAGCAAAATCCGTGGCGCGTGTTCACCGCGGTATTGGTCGCGGTCCTGCTCATGGATCTGATGCTCGGGAAATGGTCGTCCCGGGGAACCACTGCGGACATCGAAATCGGCGACGGGGGCGGGGACGGCGGCGGGGATTGAGACCGCCGCTAGTTTAGCTGTCGCTCTTGTCCGCATTCAGCGCCCGCATCATCGCGATCCGCGCGAACATCAGCCAGCCGCCGCCGGTCTCCGCGGCATTGATCAGATTCTCGACTGCGATCTGCCAGTGCGGCGCGTGCTGCGCGTCTGCCGGTAATCCCATGATGTAATCGGCGGCCTGTTGCAGCGTGGCGAGCTTGAGTCCGCCGCGCAGTTGCACCGGTTCATCGAACGGAGTCGACCACGGCATCGCGGGGGCTAGCGGCTATCTTGCGAACTCCCGCGCAATCATCCGGCCTTTTTGGTGCGGGCGGCGGCGCGCACTGGCTTCTCGGCCTTTTTCGGAGCTTCCTTCGCCGTCTCCTTGGCGGCGCGCTTGCCGTTGCCGCTGATCGGCAACAGCATTTCGCGCTGGCCGGCTCCGGCCTTGCGCGGCTTCTTGCCTTTGGCCTTCTCCTGACCCTTCTCTTGACTGGTCTCTCGGCCTTGGCGGCGGCAGGAGCGGCCTGCTTTTCGCTGGCGAGACTGCGCTTGAGCGCGTCCATCAGATTGATGACGTTGCCGGTGGTCTTCGGTGCGGCCTTTGCCGTGGTGCTGAGGCCGTTGCGCTTCTTGTTGATCAGGTCGACCAGCGCCTGCTCGTAGCGGTCCTCGAATTGTTCGGGCTCGAACGATCCGGATTTCTGCTCGACGATATGTTTAGCGAGATCAAGCATATCCTTGGTGATCTTCACGTCCTGGATATCCTCGAAATATTCCTTCTCGCTGCGCACCTCATAGGGATAGCGCAGCAGCGTTCCCATCAGTCCGTTGTCGAGCGGCTCCAGCGCGATGATGTGCTCACGGTTGGTCAACACCACGCGCCCGATCGCGACCTTGTTCATATTGCGGATGGTTTCGCGGATCACCGCAAAGGCATCGTGGCCGACCTTGCCGTCCGGCACGAGGTAATAGGGGCGGATCAGGTAGCGGCCGTCGATATCGGATTTCGGAACAAATTCGTCGATCTCGATGGTGCGGGTCGATTCCAGCGCGAGGTCGTCGAGCTCGTCCTTCGACACTTCGATGTAGGTGTCGGTGTCGATCTTGTAGCCCTTCATGATGTCTTCGTTGGCGACTTCCTCGCCGGTATCGGCATCGACCTTCGCATACTTGATGCGATGGCCGGTCTTGCGGTTGATCTGGTTGAACGAGACCTTCTCGGTGTCCGATGTCGCCGGATACAAGGCGACCGGGCAAGTAACGAGCGAAAGGCGCAGAAAACCCTTCCAGTTGGCGCGGGGGCCATGGGGATACTCCGAAGGACGCAACAGCCGAAAGACTAAGAATACCACCCGATGAGCTCGTCTCAAACATGGTGGAGGCGAGAATTTCGGAACGGCGTTAACCGCCGAAGCAACTGATCCGGCCTCCGGACCGCGACCTTTTTGACACCGTGACCGCCAGACCGGGCCCGAAAGTCCGGAACATCATTTCCCATCGGGCGTTGCTCTGAACAGGCGGTGTCGGAGCATTCGCGCGGCATTACAGGCACTTATCAATGGAGTCCCCCATGGCAACGCGACGGCATGGCCAGATTGTCGAAACCCCGACCGAGGCGTCAGGGCGAACCCGGCCCCTCGGTGCTGGCACTCCTGACGGTTTCGACCGGGCTCGCGGTCCTGATCCTTGGCATCGTCTGGTTCGTGTTCTTCCGGACCTGAGGGAAGCTGACCGGCCCGCATACGAAGGCTTGGCAATCGGTCCGCACGGGAACGGGAACACTTTGCGGCTCGCTTGGTGGCAGCACACGGCCTTCGAGGCAGGCGCTCGCAAGCAAGCCCTTGCGGCCCTTGGGGCCTCCGATCCCGCATGTTAAGCGTTTGGGCCCGCGCCGAGGGTGCTCCCGGGCCGCAGGAAGCCGCATGAAGAAAAAGTAACCTTGCCCCGTGTGTTCCGTTCATAGCCCGTTCACGCCGGCTACCCTCATTTTGAGATCTGGATAACGTAGGGCTCACCATTGGAGGCCAGCTTGCGCCTGCTCGTTGTTGAGGACGATCCGGATCTCAACCGTCAGCTTACGACGGCACTGACAGATGCCGGTTATGTGGTCGATCGCGCATTCGATGGCGAGGAGGGGCATTTCCTGGGTGACAGCGAGCCCTATGATGCCATCGTGCTCGATATCGGGCTGCCCAAGATGGACGGCATCTCGGTGCTGGAGGCGTGGCGCCGCAACGGGCGCGCGATGCCGGTTCTGATTCACGGCGCGCGACCGCTGGAGCGACAAGGTGCAGGGCTTCGATGCCGGCGCCGATGATTACGTCGCCAAGCCGTTTCACCTCGAAGAAGTTTTGGCGCGAATTGCGCGCGCTGTTGCGCCGTTCCACCGGTCACGCCCAATCCGAACTGACCTGCGGTCCGGTGTCGCTGGACACGCGCACCGGCCGCGTCAGCGTATCCGGCAATCCGATCAAGATGACCTCGCACGAATACCGCCTGCTGTCCTATCTCATGCACCACACCGGACGCGTGGTGTCACGCACCGAACTGGTCGAGCATCTTTACGACCAGGACTTCGATCGCGACTCCAATACCATCGAGGTATTCGTCGGCCGCATCCGCAAGAAGCTCGACGTCGACATCATCCAGACCGTGCGCGGGCTCGGTTATCTGCTGACGCCGCCGTCGCCCGGCACCTGATGGGCTTGCTCTTTTGTTTGAGCGTGATCTTATCCAAAAACCGGTCGCTACGTTGCGCTAGGCTAACGCGGTCCTATAGCGTTTTCGAGCGAAAGCCTGCCCGGACTTGATCCGGGGTGGATACCGGTTCGCATAGCAATCTTGCGCAGATTGCGTAGACTTATCTGCGGTAGAAAACGCGTCGAAACAATAAACTGGAGCTTCGGTTCTGCTTCGATCGGAACCGCAGCTCCAGGGTCGGGATCATGCTCTGATGCGCGGAAGCTCGCTCGCTACGCGGTTGTTCCTGTCGGCGACCGCGTGGGTGGTCGTGATCCTGGTGATCACCGGCGTGGTGCTGTCGTCGGTCTATCGTAACGCGACCGAGCGCGCCTTCGATCGCCGCCTCAATCTCTATCTTCGCACCCTGATCGCCGAAGTCGCAACGCCCGACGAGCCGCCCGACCACCAGTTTCAGTCGCTCGGCGAGCCGCTGTTCGAACTGCCCTTGTCCGGCTGGTACTGGCAGATCGTCCGCACTGACGAGAAAGCCGAGACGCGGGCCTCGCGTTCGCTGTGGGACAAGAAGCTGCCGAAACTCGAGGATCTGGGCGCGGAGCTGACCCCGGCCGGCATCCGTCTCGGCTATGTCGATGGTCCCGAAGGCCAGGATCTGCGGGTGGTCGAACGACCGGTCGATCTCGGCGCCGACGGCAAGTTCCTGGTCAGCGTGGCCGGCGACGCCAGCGAGATTTTCGATGAAATTCGCGCCTTCGATTACTACCTCGGCGGCACCTTCGCCGCGCTCGGTATCGTGCTGTTGCTCACGACGATCTTCCAGGTCCGCTTCGGGTTGGCGCCGCTCAAGCGCATTTCGGAATCGATCGCCGATATCCGCTCCGGCCGCGCCGAACGCCTGGAGGGCAAGTTTCCGGTCGAGATCGCGCCGCTGGCGCGCGAAACCAACGCACTGATCGACGCCAATCGCGAGATCGTCGAACGCGCGCGCACCCATGTCGGCAACCTCGCCCACGCGATCAAGACGCCATTGTCCGTCATCGTCAACGAGGCCTCCGCCCACTCGGCGGATCCCTTTGCGAACAAGGTGTTGGAGCAGACTGTTGTGATGCGCGATCAAGTCGCGCATCATCTGGAGCGCGCGCGCATCGCTGCGCGGGTCTCCATTGTCGGCACCGTCACCGAGGTCGCCCCCGCCATCGAGGCGCTGCGGCGGACCATGGAAAAGATCCATCGGGATCGCGACATCATCATCGCGGTCGAGGCCGATCCGAGGGCGAAGTTCCGCGGCGAACGCCAGGACCTCGAGGAGATGGCCGGCAATCTCGTGGACAACGCCTGCAAATGGGCGGCCTCGCAGGTCTCGATCGAGGTGCTGGTGGAGCCGCCGGCAGAGATTGGTACAGGCCCGCGGCTCCGTATCATCGTCGATGATGATGGCCGCGGATTGTCGGCCGCCGAGCGCGCGCAGGTCTCCCGACGCGGCCAGCGCCTGGATGAATCCAAGCCGGGCTCCGGGCTCGGGCTTTCGATCGTGGTTGATCTTGCCGCCCTCTATGGCGGCAGCCTTTCGCTCGGCGATGCCCCGATTGGCGGGTTGCGGGCGGAACTGGTGCTGCCGGGCGTTTGAGGGCCGCCGGTTGAGAACCAGCCCTCCTGCGCCCCGATTTCGTTATTCCTAAACGCCTTCTTAACGCGCACACTTTTAGTATTGGGGGCGGACGCGTTGTGCCGTCCGCGCGACACGAACATCCACACCAGGCGCATGAGCCAGACATCGACCGAGCGGCTGAGGGACTATCTTGCCCAGCTCCCGCCTCAATCGCAGGCGCTGCTGATGCGGGAGTTCGAGCGCGCCATCGAGCGCGGGGAAGACGTCGCCGTCGCCAATTTCGTGCTCGAGCAATTGCGCAAGATTGTGCGCGGCACCGAGGAAGACGACGAGGCGCGTCCGCGGACCGACGATCCGGCGCGCCTGTTGTACGGTCCGCTTGAGCCGTTTCTCGTCGAGGGCAATTTTCCGGTGCGGGCCGGGCAGATCCGCCGCGCATCGCTGCTGCCGGTCTGGCAATGGCTCGGCCGCGACGGCGCGCCCGAGGCCGCACGCGCCTTCGAAACCGCACTCGCCGAGATCAGGTTGAGCGGCTCGACCGCGGGCCTCGAAGCCGCGACCCGCAAATTCCAGCTCGCTGCAGCCGAAGCGATCGTCAAGATCGCCACACCGGTAGCGGGCGACGACAGGCATCGGGCGCTGGCCCGTATCGGCCCGCCCAACGTCGTCGAGGATCTGTTGTCGATCGGGGCGGTGCTGCGGGCGCGCGAGGCGATGGATACGCTTGGCAGCCGGCTTCCCAGGCAGATGCGGGTCCTAGCGGATTCGCAGATGGCAACGGTGAGTTCGGCGCTCAACGTTCCCTCGCTGCAGACGCCGCAATTGCTGCCATTCGCGCTATCGCTGATCATGCAGCGGCTCGCGGCGCCATGGCAGGTCATCCGTCTCGCGATCAAGATGGCGGCGTCAGACGATGAGCTTCGCGTTGCCGCCACGCCCTACGGCGTCGCCGTCACGATCGCGCTGCACGATCTCCTTCCTCGCGGCCTGCCTGCGCACGGACATCCGGCGCGGCCATTTCGACAATGTCGGCGACCAGCTGAAGACCCTTCACGACGGCGTGCGCGGCCTGCGCACCGAGCTCGACCTGCGCAACGATTCCGCGTGGGGACGGCAGCTCACCTCGATCCGCGCCGATATCTCCAACTCGCTGCAGTCGGAGATCGAGAGCGTGCCGGGCCGGGTCCGCCGCACCCTGCGCCAGCGCGCCGACAAGGACATTGCTTCCGCCCCCAAGATCGACCCGTCCGAAGTCGAGGAAACCGCGGCCCTGATCGATTTCGTGGCGGTGTGCCGCACCTATGCCAGCGAACTCGCGATCAACGAGGTGACGCTGCGGACCTTTTCCGATCTGCAGCATTACGTCGAGCATTCCACGGAGGGACTGGTGCAGGCGCTTCGCGGCGGCGACACCAGGGCGCGCGGCTACCGGCAGATGCAGGTCAAGGCGGCGATCCGCTTCTGCGAAGTCCTGTTCGGCCACGACTATGCGTCGCTGATGAACCGGGCGGCCGAAAATGCCGTAACCGGCGAGCGCAAATCGACACGGGCCAGCTAGCTAGATGCGAGCAGCGAAGCCTGCCCCGGACTTGATCCGGGGTGGATATCGGTTCGCGTAAGAAAACGCGTTAGAACAAAAGACAAGAAGCCCGTTCTTTCGATATTCTCGAGACGGAATCCGGCGGGATTTGCAAACAGCGCTGCGCATCATGCCTTGCGTCGATCCTTGGCATCTCGAAGAAATTCGGCGAAGGCCTTGATGGTCACATCGGAAACGTGATGCTCGATGCCCTCGGCGTCGCCCTCGGCGGCTTCATGGGGAACGCCCAGCGCCAGCAGGACATCCACCACCAGACGGTGACGTGCGCGGACGCGCTTGGCGAGGGCCTCTCCCTTTTCAGTCAGGAACACCCCGCGATAGGGACGGGCCGTCACCAGATCTTCACGCTTCAGCCGCGCGATGGTGTCGATAGCCGTCGGGTGCGACACGCCCAGCCTGCGCGCGATGTCGGTCGGGCGCGCCTCACCGGTCGTTCCGAGCAGATCGGAGATCAGTTCGACGTAATCTTCCAGAACCGCGGTTGACCGCGCCGACCGCGCCTTTCCAAAGCGGCGCGCCTGCGTTTGTTCCGTGGGCAGCGGCTGCATCGGTTTGGCCCGGTCTGTCGAGGGCTTGCGCAACACTGCACCTTTCCAGGCGAATCCATCGAGAGGAGGCGAGACCATGGCGCGCTGCCGAGCACATTGCAAGTTGCCGGCTTGTCGCTGTTCTGCAACAGGCCGGCGCTGGGCCGTGCGAACGCCGGCCGCGGCGTCTTGACAGTTAACGGTGCGGCATTAACATGTAGCCTTGCCTACGTTTTGGTGTCGCGGCTTATCGTTGCGTCGTTGCTGTAGCGCGATCAGGTTGGGGAAGAATATGCGCGCTATTCGAACGGTCCTTCTGGGCACGTCGGCACTTACCATGGCTTGTTTGAGCCACGCAGCGCTCTCGCAAACGGCAGAGCCCGCCCCACCGGCGCCGCAGGCCGCGCCCCAGGCGCCTGCAGCACCAGCCGCTCCGGCGCCCCCAGCCACCGGGCAAGCGCCCACGGAGCCGGGGCCGTCGCCGACAGCAACGCCGCAACCGGCCACAGCCGCCGGACCGCAAAGCACGCCGGGCGCTCCAGCGGAAATCGACATGCCGCAAGTGACCGTGGAAGGGCGGCAGCCCAAACCCGCGCGGCGTACCGGGCGCGGCGAGCCCAGCCGGCCTTCGACGGCCGCCGCTGCGCCGCTGCCTGTTCCCACGGAAACGACGGCGCCGGCGTCGCCCTTCAATCCACCATTCGCGCCGCTGTCGACCATTGGAGGCCATCAAGTCCAGACCGGCAGCAGCAATGGCGGGTTTGGCAGCCTGTTCACCAACATGCCCGGCGCGACCTCCGCGGGGCTTGCCACGGAATCGTCTCGCCCCGTTCTGCGGGGCTTGTCGGACGCAAAGGTCCGTATTCAGGAGAACGGCGTCGGTGCGGTCGATGTTTCCGATATCGCACAAGACCACGCGGTCCCGATCGATCCTCTCGCCATCCAGCGGGTCGATGTCGTTCGTGGACCGGGTGCACTCCGTTTCGGGTCACAAGCCGTCGGAGGCGTTGTCGACGTCAACAATAACCGGATTCCGACCGCCGCTCCGCCGGGAGGACTGGCGGCGGAACTGAGGTCGGGCGTGACCAGTGTCAACAAGGGATGGGAGAGCGGGCTTTTGCTGGATGCAGGCGGTCGCAATGCCGCCGTTCACGCCGATATCTACGGGCGATCCTCCGGCGATTACAGCATCCCGAGCTATCCTTATCTCGCTCCCCCAAATCCCGCGCCGATCGTGAACGGGAAACAGCCGAACTCGGCCTCGCAGAGTGCGGGAGCGGCGGTCGGCGGCTCTACCTTTTCGACGGCGGTTATGCCGGCGTCGCCGTCTCTCGCTTCACCAGCGATTATTTCGTCCCTGGTATTGCGACCGCGGCCGCCCGCCAGCACAACGACCTCGAGCAAACCAGGATCTCCAGCAAGGGCGAGTATCGTCCGGACGCCAGCGCGCTTGCGGCCGTCAGGTACTGGGCCGGATATTCAGACTACAGGCATGACGAAACCGTGCTCGCCGGTCCCGCTCCCGGCTTCCAGGCGATCACGGCTACCTTCAAGAACAAGCAGACCGAGGGCAAGATCGAGCTCGAACTATCGCCGTTCGCCACGCCGATGGGTGCACTGACCAGTATTGTTGGCGCGCAGGGCGCCTACCAGCAGCTGGATACGGAAGGCCAGGCAATCCTGCTTCCCGCCCAGACAAGAACCGCGGCGGCGTATTTCCTCAACGAAACAAGACATACGGACACATTGCGCACGCAACTGGCGGGACGCATCGAGGCGGTCAATATCGCGGGAACGGCTTTCACGTTTCCGCCGACGTTTCTGCCGCCGCCGGACATGCCGGCGATGGAAGCGGCCAAGCTCGACTTCATGCCGAAGAGCATCAGCTTCGGCGTCATCAAGGACCTTCCATCCTCGCTGGTCGCAAGTCTGACGCTGCAACGCATCGAACGCGCGCCCCGCGCCCTTGAACTGTTCGCTCAAGGGCCTGATGGTTCGGAGAAGACCTTCAAGATCGGCAACGCGAACCTCGGAATTGAAACCGCGCAGACGGCGGAAATCGGCTTGAAACGCACCGATGGCGATTTCAGGTTTGCCGCGAATGCCTATTACACGGCCTACAACAAGTTCATTTTCTCGCGCGCCACCGGGATCGTTTGCCAGGAAGCGTTCGCTTCATGCGGAACCGGAACCGATTACATTCAGGTCAATTACGATCAGCGCGACGCGACGTTTCGCGGCGGCGAGTTGGCTTGGCAATGGGACATCACGCCCCTCGCCAACGGTACCTTTGGCCTTGATGGCCAGTACGATATCGTTCGGGCGACCTTCACCGACGGCAGCAATGTTCCGCGCATCCCTCCGATGCGTCTCGGCGGCGGCGCCTATTGGCGGAGCGACAATTGGTTTGCCCGCGTCGGTCTGCTGCATGCATTTGCGCAAAACGACGTTTCGCAATTCGACACGACGACCGACGGCTACGACTTGCTCAAGGTGCAGCTGGAACACCGGAAGTTCTGGAAGGAGTTCGCCGTGGGGAGCGGTCGAGGTCGCGACCGGGATCGTTGGCGACAATCTGCTCAATGCTAACATTCGCAATTCAGTTCAATTCCACAAGGACGAGATCCTGCAGCCCGGGCGTGGCTTCAAACTCTTCCTCAACGTCAAATACGGAGCCGAAGTGCCGAGCGGACCGCCCGGCACCTGGATCGGGGCGGGGAAGCGGCCCGCTGACAGCGCGTTCTACAAGAGCCCGGCGCCTGATGCGGCCCGGAACTGGGCGGGCCTGTATGCCGGCGGCAATGTCGGGTATGTCGGGGGCGCGGCGGTGACCCATGCCGCCTTCAGCGATGCTGCAACCGGCGACCCGCTTTCCGGAGGCCGCCTGTCGTCCACGCGCGGCACCGCGAGTTTTGGCGGCCAAGCTGGCTACAACTGGCTGTCCGGCCGATTGGTGGCCGGCATCGAAGGAGATTTCGAATACCGCAATCAGCGCGGACGCAGCACCGCCGCTTGCCCCGGCGATGTCTGCAACGCGGCGCTGGCCCCGCCTGACGCCGCCGTGACCGCAAACCTGGATTATCGTCTCGGGTGGGTCGCGTCGGTTCGCGGGCGCGTCGGAACGCTCGTTACACCGGGCCTGCTTGCCTACGTCACCGCAGGCGTTCCGTTCAGCAAGGCAACGACGTCAAATTCTGTCGCAGGCTTCGACAATGTGGGCACCGCGACGATGGCAGTCGTTGATACCGATACCTATCGATTTGGCTGGGCCGTCGGCGGAGGTCTCGAGACCCGGCTGACGGGTAACTGGACGGGAAGGCTCGAATATCTTCACATGGATTTTGGTTCGGTGCGCTCCACACCGCCAACCGCCGCCAGCAACACGGCGGTTGCGTTCGACTCCAACACGCGGGTGACCAGTGATGGTGTCAGGATCGGGGTGAACTACAAATTCGGCGGCGGCGCCGCAATCGTTGCGCAGTAACCGCCTGAAGTAAAAGGCCCGCAAGGCGGGCTCGCGACAAGGCCGCGAGTGAGGCGCGGTCTCGTTGCGCGCCTTATTTTACGGTGAAGCGGATCGGCAACCTGACGACCACGAACTCGCCGGAAAAGTCGCCGGCGGCGCGGGAAATGGCTGCGCGCGCTTAAGGAGCGCGACGGCTTCCTCGTCAAGGGCGTTTGAGCCCGAACTTTGAATCACCCGCGCGTTGGTCACCAGCCCTTTGCGATCGAGCGCAAACGACACTTGCGCTGTACCTTGCTCGCGCCGCGGCCGCGCGCGGCTTCCGGATATCGCTTGTTCTTTTCGATCGAGGCGAGGAGTTGCGTTCGCCACGTCACCACGGCTTCCGAATTCTTCGCATTCGGCGCGCCCTGCGTCGGCGCCACGGCGACCGGCGCGATGCGCTCGGTGACCGCCTGCGGCGCCGACGTCGTGGCAGCGGCCTGCTGCTGCGGCGTCACCTCGGGCTGTGGTTTGGTCTGCAGCGCCACGGCGGCGTCCGGATCGGGAGCAGGGGGCAACTCGGGCGTTTCATCTGATGGCGTCACCTCGGGCTTCGCCACGGGCTGCGCTTCCGACATCACCCGTTCCGGGCCGGGCGCGGTGTCGGTTGGCGTGGTCGAGGGCGCTGCCGCCAACGGCGCCAGGTCGACGACGATCGCACCGGAAGGTTCGGCAGCCACGGTGTCGTCAGCGTGGCGCCAGGTGGCGAGCGTGGCAGTCAAGCCGGCGTAGACGCCCAGCACCGCAAGGCTGCTGAACATCCAGCGTCGCAGGTCGGATCGATCCTCGGCCGCAAGCTGCATCATGGCGATGAGGCTTGCTCCATTCCGACCAGGGCGACCTTCAGATAGCCGGCTGCCCGCAACACGTTCATGACCTGCATCACCTCGCCATAAGGGACGAGCTTGTCCGCGCGCAGGAAGATACGGGTATCCTTTTGGCCGTTGGTGCTGGCATCGAGCACGCCAGCCAGCGCGCCGCGACCCACGGTTTCATTGCCGACGGACAGCGAAAGGTCCGGCTTGACCGTCAGATAAATCGGCTTGTCGGGCCGGGGCTGGGGCTGCGCGTTCGATGCCGGAAGATCGACGGCGATATCGACGGTCGCAAGCGGCGCGGCGACCATGAAGATGATGAGCAGAACGAGAATGACGTCGATGAACGGCGTACATTGATTTCATGGATCTCGGAGAGGTCGTCATTGCCCTGGTTCAAATTGGCAGCCATCGCTGCTACTCCGCCGCGGCGAGGTGCCGTCTGACGAGTACGGCGCCGCTGTCGAGGTCGCGGCCGACGAGGCGCGCGATCTCCAACGATCCATCCCCGAGCAGCGCCCGGTACGAACTGATCTGGCGGGCAAACAGGTTGTAGATCACGACCGCGGAATCGCGGCCACCAACCCCAGCGCCGTCGCCAGCAGCGCCTCGGCGATTCGGGCGCGACCACGGCGAGGTTGGTGGTTTGCGACTTCGATATCCCGATGAAGCTGTTCATAATTCCCCAGACCGTCCCGAACAGCCCGACGAAGGGGCCGGTCGATCCGATGGTCGCAAGCACGCCGGTGCCGAAGGCGATGCGTCGGCTTGCCGCCGCCTCGATCTGCTGCAGCCGGGAGGCGACCCGCACCTTGATCCCCTCCTTGTCCATTCGATCGGTGCTCAATCTCAATTCAGCCAGAGCACCCTCGAGCAGTTGGGCAACCGCGCCCTCGGGCACCTGCCGCACGGCGTCTTCCACGTTTCGTGCGTTGGCGAGTTCGCGCAAGCCGCTACGGGCATTGCGTCGCGCCCTGATCAACTCGATCGTCTTTGACAGCCACACCGTCCAGGTAACCACGGTCGCAAAAACCAGACCGACCATCACCGCTTTGACGACGATGTCGGCCTGCATGAACATGCCCCAGGGGCTGAGATCACGGGGTAGCACCGCAGCGCCGATCGCCGTTCTTTCCGCTCCGTCCTGAGCGGACGCCGCAAACGACAGGAACAACAGCGGAAATGAAAGAGCGAGGTCGAAAGCAAGGGCGTCACGTCGAAAAGCTTTCCAGGGTCGCATCAGTTTGCCTTTAGGGAGACGGAATAACGCATTAGCCTCCTTTTGTAGCATCGCCTACATCTTGGTGCAATTGCTATACTCCGCGCCAACTCGGTGATCGCAGCGCCTACTACCCGAAGGGACGGGACGCATCGGGCGGCTGTCTTGTGCAGAGCGCCGAGTTCGCGTCGACTTGGCGCCGCCCCCAAAACTGAGCGCCCCTGGGGCTGAGCCCGCGATACCCTCCGGTTTCCCGGCTTTTTCTGCCGCAAATGTCAATTGCCGGGCTTGCCGCCGGTGGTGTAAAGCGGCGCATCGGCGCTTGCCTGGAAAGCGCCGTTCCGCTCCCGGGAACCGCTTGATGACGCTGTGGTTTGTGTTCGCGCTGATGACGGTCGCGGCGATCTTTGCCGTGCTCTGGCCGTTGAGCCGCAGTTCGGCGTCGCAGGCCGGCGGCAACGAGGCTGCCGTCTACAGGGATCAGCTCGCCGAGATCGATCGCGATGTCGCCGCCGGGTTGATCGGCGTGGCCGAAGCCGAGGCCGCGCGGGTCGAAATCGGCCGCCGCCTGCTGGCCGCTGCGGACGGCGGGCGCGATCTGCCGGGGCGGCCGAACCTCGGTTTGCGCCGCGCCTCGGCCGTCGTGGCGCTGGTGGCATTGCCGATCGCGGCGGTGACGTTCTATCTCTCGCTCGGATCGCCGCGGCTGGGCGACTTTCCGCTGGCTTCGCGCCCTCGTACCGCGGACGCCAATCAGCCGCTCGACAACATGGTGGCGCAGGTCGAAGCGCATCTGGAAAAAATCCGACCGATGGCCGCGGCTGGACCGTGCTGGCGCCGGTGTTGGCGCGGCTCGGCCGTTACGATGACGCTGTCCGCGCCTATCGCAATTCCATCAGTTACGCCGGCGACAGCGCCGAGCGCCGTTCCGATCTCGGGGAAGTCCTTGCGGGATCCGCGGGCGGCGTGGTCACGACGGAAGCCAAGGTCGAGTTCGAACGCGCGGTTGCGCAAAACGCCGACGATCCCAAGGCAAACTATTTCCTCGGGCTTGCGGCGGAACAGGATGGAAGGCCCGCTGACGCGGCTTCGATCTGGCGCGGGATGCTCGCCAAGGCGCCTGCGGATGCGCCGTGGCGGCCGCTGGTCCAGGCCGCGCTGGTAAGGGTTGGCGGTCCGGCCCCGCCGGCGCTCTCCAATGATGCGATGGCCGCCGCCAAGGACATGAGCGAAGACGACCGTGGCGCGATGATCCGCGGCATGGTCGACCGGCTTGCGACGCGGCTGAAGCAGAACGGCGACGATGTCGAGGGATGGCTGCGGCTGGTGCGGGCCTATATGGTGATGGGCGAACGCGACAAGGCGGCGAGCGCGCTAACCGACGCGCGCCAGGCGGTCGCCAACGATGCCGAACGCTTGCGCCAGCTCAATGAGGGCGCAAGGAATCTCGGACTTGATGGATAGGCAGGATGCCCAGACCCAAGGGCGAAGACAGAGGATACGCATGACGCGCAAGCAGCGGCGTTTGACCATGATCGGCGGTTCGCTCGCGGTGCTCGCGGTCGCGGCGGCGCTGGTGCTGAACGCAATGCGCGACTCCATCGTGTTCTTTTCCACGCCCTCGATGGCGGCCGAGAAGCAAATCCCGGCCGGCAAGCGCTTTCGCCTCGGTGGGCTGGTGCAGCCAGGTTCGCTGGTGCGCGGCGACAATCTCGCCGTGAACTTCAGCGTGGCCGACGGCAGCGCCACGCTGCCGGTCGCATACAAGGGAATTCTGCCCGACCTGTTTCGCGAGGGGCAGGGCGTCGTCGCCGAAGGCGTGCTCGACGCCTCCGGAGTCTTCAAGGCCGATACCGTACTGGCAAAGCATGACGAGACCTACATGCCCAAGGACGTCGCCGATGCCTTGAAGAAGCAGGGCCACTGGAAAGACGATTACGGCGCAAAGCCGGGCACTGCTGCCGCTCCGCGTCGACCAAGGGGGCGTCGCGGTGATTGCGGAAGCCGGACATTACGCGCTGGTGCTGGCGCTCGCGCTGGCGCTGATCCAGTCCACGGTGCCGATCGCAGGTGCGCGCTGGGGCGATCATGCGTTGATGAACGTCGCGCGCTCCACGGCGCTGGCGCAGTTGCTGTTCGTGGCGGCGTCGTTCACGGCGCTGACGATGCTGCACGTCGAATCGGATTTCTCCGTCGTCAACGTGTTCGAGAACTCTCACTCGATGAAGCCGCTGCTCTACAAGATCACCGGCGTGTGGGGCAATCACGAAGGATCGATGCTGCTGTGGGTGTTGATTCTGGCGCTGTTCGGCGGCCTGGTCGCCGCCTTCGGCAACAACTTGCCGCTGTCGCTGCGCGCATGTGCTGGCGGTGCAGGGCTGGGTCGCCAGCGCGTTCTACCTGTTCATCCTGGTCACTTCGAACCCGTTCCTGCGCATCGCCAGCCCGCCGATCGAGGGCCGCGACCTCAATCCGGTGCTGCAGGACATCGGCCTCGCCGTGCATCCGCCGATGCTTTATCTCGGCTATGTCGGATTTTCGATCTCGTTCTCCTTTGCGGTGGCCGCCCTGATCGAAGGCCGGATCGACGCGGCCTGGGCGCGCTGGGTGCGGCCATGGACCCTTGTGGCGTGGATATTCCTCACGCTCGGCATCGCCATGGGGTCGTACTGGGCCTATTACGAACTCGGCTGGGGCGGCTGGTGGTTCTGGGACCCGGTCGAGAACGCTTCGCTGATGCCCTGGCTCGCCGGCACCGCGCTGCTGCATTCCGCGGTCGTGATGGAAAAGCGCAATGCGCTGAAGGTCTGGACCATCCTGCTGTCGATCCTGACCTTCTCATTGTCGCTGCTCGGCACTTTCCTGGTGCGCTCCGGCGTTCTGACCTCGGTGCATGCGTTTGCGACCGATCCGGCGCGCGGTGTATTCATCCTGCTGATCCTCTGCATCTTCATCGGCGGCAGCCTGTCGCTGTACATCTGGCGCGCGTCGGCACTGAAGCAGGGCGGGCTGTTCGCGCCGATCTCGCGCGAAGGCGCGCTGGTGCTCAACAATCTGTTCCTCACCTCGGCCTGCGCGACTGTCTTCATCGGAACGCTGTATCCGTTGGCGCTGGAGGTACTGACCGGCGACAAGATTTCGGTCGGCGCGCCGTTTTTCAACCTGACGTTCGGTCCCTTGTTCGTGCCGCTGATGGCCGCGATGCCGTTCGCGCCGCTATTGGCGTGGAAGCGCGGCGATCTGCTCGGCGCGGCGCAGCGGCTGACGGCAGCCGGCATTGCGGCGCTGATCGCGATCGCCGTGCTGTGGGCGTGGACTTATGGCGGCAGCACGTTCGCACCGCTCGCGATCGGGCTTGCGATATTCGTCATCGCCGGCGCCCTGAGCGATCTCGCCGAACGCACAGCGCTGTTCCGTGCGCCCCTGGCGACGGCGATGGCCCGCGCACGGGGATTGCCGCGCGCGACCTGGGGCACGGCGTTCGCGCATGCCGGCGTCGGCGTGGCCCTGATCGGGATCGTCTGCGAAACCACCTGGAACAGCGAATATATCGGCTCAATGAAGCCAAACGATATCGCCAAGGTCGCCGGCTACCAGTTGAAGCTCGACGGCGTCACGCAGCGGCAGGGCCGAACTTTCGCGAGATGATTGCGCAGTTCACGGTCACGCTCGATGGCGAGCGATTGCACGTGATGACGCCCTCGAAGCGCAACTTTACCACGCGGGGATCGTCGACCACCGAAGCCGCGTTACTGACCCGCGGCGCCAGCCAGCTTTACGTTTCGCTCGGCGAAACCAGCGCCGAGGGCGCCATCGCGGTGCGCATCTATCACAAGCCGCTCGTGCTGCTGATCTGGTGGGGACCAGTGCTGATGGCGTTCGGCGGCCTGCTGTCGCTCTCGGACCGCCGCCTGCGTGTCGGCGCGCCGAAGCCCGCCAAGGCTTCCCGCGCGCTGCAGCCGGCGGAATAGTTTTCCTCATCCTGAGGAGCCGCGATAGCGGCGTCTCGAAGGATGAGGCCCGGTTTGACGTCATCCTTCGAGACGCATCCTTCGGATGCTTCATTGGATGAGGGAGAATGATGCGAAAGCTGATTGCAACTTTGGCCATGCTGCTGCTGACAGCTTTTGCTGTGCCGGCCGCTTACGCCGTGCAGCCCGACGAGATCATGGCGGATCCTGCGAAGGAAGCGCGGGCGCGTGACCTGTCGCGCGAGTTGCGCTGCATGGTGTGTCAGAACCAGTCGATCGACGATTCCGATGCACCGTTGGCGCGCGATTTGCGGCTCCTGGTGCGCGAGCGGATCGGCGCCGGCGACAGCGACAGCCAGGTGATCGATTTTCTGGTGGCGCGCTACGGCGAGTTCGTGCTGCTGAAGCCGCGCTTCACGCCGCATACGCTGCTGCTGGCTGTTGCCGCCGCTGGCACTGGCTGGGGGCGGCCTGGCGCTGTGGATCTTCAGCCGGCGTCGTTCGAAATCATCAGGCGCGAACGATCCATCCTTGCTCAAATTAAGTGAAGAGGAGGAGGCCCGGCTGGAGCGCCTGATCGCGGCGGAATCGTCGCCCGAAAAACCGGTGTAGCCGGCCTCCATTGCAAGCGGGCCGGTTTCCGCTATGAAATCAGGCGGTTCAAGAACAAACATCGCCCAAGGGAGAAACCGGACATGGCTCTTACACTCTACGACGCCAGCGTGGCGAACTACCTTCAGACCCTCGGCGCCGTCGGCGGCTTCCTCGAGCGCGGTCTCAAGCATTTTCGCGAGAACAACATCGACCCGGAAACGATCGTCGAGGCGCGCCTGGCGCAGGACATGCTGCCGCTGCGTTTCCAGATTATTTCTGTCGCTCAGCATTCCCGCGGCGCCATCGAGGGCGTGCAAAGCGGAGAATTTCGTCCGCCTGCGTCCAAGACGCCGTACGATTACGCCGGACTGCAGGGGCTGGTCACGGAGGCCCGCGACGCCTTGTCGGCATGGACGCCGGAGGCCGTTAACGCGCTGTCCGGCAAGGACGTCGTGTTCAATCTCGGCGAGCGCCAACTGCCGTTCACGGCGGAAGGCTTTCTGATGTCATTCTCGCTGCCCAATTTCTATTTCCACGCCACCACCGCCTACGACATCCTGCGCACCAACGGCGTGCCGCTCGGCAAGCGGGATTTCATGGGCCGGCTCAAGATGAAGACCTAAGCGGGCTTAGGCGGCGAGGGCGGACGCCGCCACTGCGGCGTCCGCCAGGCTCAAACCATGGACCGCATCGACCGCGTGATATCCAGCCGCAGAGCTGTCTGCCCTCAAGGCCGTTTTTCAATCCGGGCTAATCGGTTGATTTACCTGCGATATTCTGCCGCATCCATAAATCCCTCCATTACAAAAGTTTAATTCCCTAGCCAGCGCACGGTAAGGCGGGAAACCCCATCTTCCGTCCTGTCAGGTGCTCGCCTCCGCACCGTCGAATTCTGGCTCTGGAGATTTTAGAAAAATGACCGAACGTCCCGTCGATCTTTCTTCGCTTCCGTCCTACGGCGCACCGCGCCGTTCGCTGTTCTCCGCGCGCAAATTCGCGCTGATGGCTTCCGTCGTCGCCGGCCTCGGCGCCGCCGTTTACGGCTTCAGCCCACAGGGCCCGGTCGATGTCTTCACCAGTGCGGCGAACGCGCAGGTCAATACCGAAGTCCGCAAGGTCGAGCGGCCGGTCGGCTTTGCTGACGTCGTCGAGCGCGTGAAGCCGTCGGTGATTTCGGTCAAGATCAATATCGCCGACAAGACCGCGAAGGGCGACGACAGCGCCAACAAGGACGAGGATTCGCCGTTCCCGCCGGGCTCGCCGATGGAGCGCTTCTTCCGCCGCTTCGGCGGACCGGATGGCTTGCCCCCGGGTTTACGCGGCGGACCGCGTGGCCGTGGCCCGGTAACCGGCCAGGGTTCCGGCTTCTTCATCTCGCCTGACGGTTTTGCCGTGACCAACAATCACGTGGTCGACGGCGCCGACAAGGTCGAAGTCACGATGGATGACGGCAAGACCTACACCGCGAAGGTGATCGGCACCGATGCCCGCACCGACCTCGCGCTGATCAAGGTCGCCGGCCGCACCGATTTTCCGTTCGCCAAGCTTTCCGATTCCAAGCCGCGGATCGGCGATTGGGTGCTCGCTGTCGGTAACCCGTTCGGCCTCGGCGGCACCGTGACCGCCGGCATCGTTTCGGCCTCCGGCCGCGACATCGGCAACGGCCCGTATGACGATTTCATCCAGATCGACGCGCCTGTGAACAAGGGCAACTCCGGCGGTCCGGCGTTTGACACCAACGGCGAGGTTATGGGCGTCAACACCGCGATCTATTCGCCGTCCGGCGGCAGCGTCGGCATAGCGTTCTCGATTCCCGCATCGACGGTCAAGAACGTGATCGCCCAGCTCAAGGACAAGGGCTCGGTCAGCCGCGGCTGGATCGGCGTCCAGATCCAGCCGGTGACAGCCGACATTGCCGACAGCCTCGGCATGAAGAAGGCGGAAGGCGCGCTGGTGGCGGAACCGCAGGCCAACGGCCCGGCGGCCAAGGCCGGCATCCAGTCCGGCGACGTCATCACCGCGGTCAACGGCGAGCCGGTCAAGGATGCCCGTGAACTCGCCCGCACCATCGGCGGCCTGGCGCCTGGCGCTGCGGTGAAGCTCAACGTGCTGCAAAAGGGCCAGGACAAGGTCGTCAACCTCACGCTCGGCCAGTTGCCGAACACGATCGAGGCCAAGGCCGATACCGACAAGGAAGACAAGGGTAGCGCCACCAAGGGAACCGGTGTTCCGAAGCTTGGTCTGTCGCTCGCCCCGGCCAACAGCGTGGCGGGCGCCGGCAAGGACGGCGTCGTGGTCACGGAAGTCGACCCGAAGAGCGCGGCGGCCGAGCGCGGGTTCAAGGAAGGCGACGTGATCCTCGAAGTTGCGGGGAAGAGCGTCACCAGCGCCGGCGAAGTCCGCGAGGCGATAGATGCCGCGCGCACCGACAACAAGAACAGCGTTCTTATGCGCGTGAAGAGCGGCGGTTCGTCGCGCTTCGTGGCGGTGCCGCTGGCCAAGGGCTAAATACGAGATGGAAGGTTTCGCCGGCATCAGTCGCCCCCGCCGACGTCTCCTTCCGGGGAGCGGGTCCAAAACTCGCTCCCTCTGGCTACCTTCCGGTGGAATACGCCCCCCTCCGTCGGAAGGGCCTAAGGGCGGTGAAGTCCCCCAGCTTCGCCGCCCGCTTTTTTCACTTGAGAGCATGATCCGGAAAAGTCGAAACCGGTTTTCCCAAAAGATCGTGCTCAGACAAAAAGATAGAGTGGGATGATTTTCGAAGAAAAATCATTCCGCTCTATTGAGAACGGCCGGTCGCCTTGCATGTGCAGGGCGGCCGCGCCATGGTGAGAGAAAGCACGATCCCGTGACCGCAACCGCACCCGTACCCGCCCCGCAGATGCGCCTGTTGATCATCGAAGACGACCGCGAGTCCGCCGATTATCTGGTCAAGGCGTTCCGTGAAGTCGGCTATGTCGCCGATCTCGCCAGCGATGGTGAGGAGGGGCTCGCGATGGCCGAGAGCGGCGATTACGACGTGCTCGTGGTCGACCGGATGCTGCCCAAGCGCGACGGCCTGTCCCTGATCGGCGCGCTGCGCGACAACGGCAATCGCACGCCGGTCCTGATTCTCTCGGCACTCGGCCAAGTCGACGACCGCATCAAGGGCCTGCGCGCCGGCGGCGACGATTACCTGCCAAAGCCCTATTCATTCGCCGAGTTGCTGGCGCGCGTCGAGGTGCTGTCGCGCCGCAATGTTGGTCCGGCCGAGGAAACCACCTATCGCGTCGGCGATCTCGAACTCGACCGGCTTTCGCATCGGGTCGCCCGCGGCAAGGACGAATTGACGCTGCAGCCGCGCGAATTCCGCCTGCTCGAATATTTGATGAAGCATGCGGGCCAGGTGGTGACGCGCACCATGCTGCTCGAAAACGTCTGGGATTATCATTTCGATCCGCAGACCAACGTCATCGACGTGCATATTTCGCGGCTGCGCTCCAAGATCGACAAGGGCTTCGAGCGGCCCTTGCTGCACACGATCCGCGGCGCCGGATACATGATCCGTGACGGAATTAAGGCCCCAAGTAATTGAAAACACTACACGTCGTTAGAATGCGTTAGTTACTTCGTTCGTGATCCACCCCCAAACCTTATACGGGCGATATTGTCCGGCCCTTCGTCCTGGTTGCGGAGGTAGATCATCGTCGTTTCTATCTTCTCGTGCCCAAGCGCCGGCCGTATCTGCTCAGGCTTCGCGCCTTGCGTCTCTGCGTGGCTCGCAGCGCCCGCGCGAGTGTCACGGTTCTGCACGTCATCAGGAACGCCAACAGCTCTCGCGATCTCGCGCCAGTGTTCGGCAAAGACCTTTTGAATCCACGGGCGGCCCGTGTGCTCAGAAACGACCATCGGACCGCTGCGCTTCTCGATCGGAATTCGCTCGATCTCGGCCACGACGAGTGGAAACAGCGCAAGCGTTCCTCTTACGCCTTTGCCGGCGTCGGGATTTGTGGTCGCGAACTTACCTCGTAGCGACTTGCTTAGCCGGTGATCCAGCACACCAGCGTTGACCTCTTCCCATGTGAGGCCATGCATCCACTTCTTGCCCTTGTGCATGACGGCAGACAAGCCCGGCTCTGATATTGGTATCCATTCTCCAACAACATCCTTTTGTCGCATCATGAATGAAGTCATCAACGCTTGCGCGAAAGCTATCGAGTGGTCGCCGCGGCGGTGCGCCTCTTTGATGATTAGAACCGCCTGCTCCAGGGTAAGCTTTTGCTTGCGGCGCTTGGGGTTCTCAATCTCCATTTTGGACAGAACCTTGTGAAGCTTCTCACAGCGCGGCAACTCTGCCATTGCTCCGAACGTGAACAGGATCCTGACGAAGGACATATAGCCATGGGCTCGAGCAACCCGACGCGGACCGCCTTCCACTTTTTGTTTGGCCCAATTTTCTGCCCACCGATTGAAGTCCCGGAATGTGAGTTTCGGACCTTCTGGCGCTTTTGGCGTGATGCGCGCTTGACCGACTATCCTCTTTAGATTGAGGACCCGCGATCGATAAGTTTTGCGTGTATCATATCGAAGCTTGTGAAAAGGGCTGTCCGGATCGGCCAAATAGATATCGACCAGCGAGCCTACCGTCCCATCAAACGTCTTCTTCGCGTCGAACTCGTCCGGCGACATGACGAGGCCATTAGAGAAAGCCAGCATTTCGCTCTGCAGCTTTCGACAGCTCGCCGCTATGTCCTTCCAATCATCGTCGCTTGGCAACGAATACGGTTGCCCGGCTGCCGGCCAGAGCCGCTGCGTCTTAAGCGTATAACCCTTCTCCAGGATGTCGGGACGACATACCCAATACCCGACGTATGGGTCAGTTGGTTGCTTTATCGTCTTCTTGCCGCGGCGCTTGCTTCGCCGCTGCCAGACGAGGCCGGGTGTTTCTAGGCCTTCCGGCTTGAGGGGTTTCATCGAAATTCTCCTCCCAGGTGATCGCTGGGTCTATGGGGGTGATGTTCGACGGTAATCCGCCAAACTCCTCCATGAAATACCTGTAAACGGCGGGCCAAAAGCGCCGATCTCCACAAAGCGACACGGGTTGTGGAAACCTCCGCCGGCCTGGGAGAGGTTTGTCTAATTGCCGCAATACGTTGCGGCCAAGTTTTTCGGGCAGACCCAGCTCTTCGATGATTTCGACATCGGGCATGAAGAGGCCGTGGCGCCGAACCCTCTGACGACGTTTCCCGACGCGTGGGTTCTCGCGCTCGACTTTACCTCCACCGTCGAGGATACTTCTTGCCGCGCATTTGACATCAGTTTCGGTGAATCTGGTTCTCGACATTCAACCGGTAACTGCAAGTCGAAAGCAAAGCCTTTTGAACGACTCATTCAAGCACAGCGCGGACTGTATCTCCACTGAAAGCAGAGAAAGTTTGAAGGGTCTTCGGATAGCTGAAAGACACGCGAGGCCATCATCCGCCATCAAAATCGAATGAGGGGAGAGTGATCATGTTTTGTTGAAGGCAGCTCACTGGGCTAACGGACCGTGAACCCCTTCAATAGACTATGACAGCCAGAGGCGTCGTCTTTGGTAAGTGGCGACAGATGCGTTTGTAGCTTGATTCATTGCCCTTCTTTGACTGGAGCTGGTCAAATTAGCCCCATGAATGTGGTGTGATCAGCGTTCGAACGGAGCTACACAACGCGACCTTCGCCGGAGTGATACCATTGATCGCGACTACCGTTGGACGAGCGCGCGGCTGTCTGGAGCGACCCATGACGACAGCATGATCGGCGCAGTGCGAACCGCGTCCAAATTATTCGGCCAGGGGCTGTATCCAAGTCCAAGATAATTCGTACAAATGACGTGCCTCTCGGTGTCGACCTGCCTATCGAACGTCCTCCTTGGTTCCTTGGCGCGCGCTTTCAAACAGGCAACGCGACACCGTGGTCTGGCCGACATAGGGGGAGTAAGAGGTGCGTCGGGCGGTCCCTGCCGCTCGAGGTAAGGCGATGATGTGCGTCCAGTCGGTCCGGCCCGGCGACATTCCAGGAATGAGAAAGTGTCAGCTCCCACGTTGCCGGCTTGCACCCAATTTGCTCCATACCTGAACTCACGCATCAAGTCTCATGCCCTTAAAGGTGTATTAATCGGATTAATATGCTCTTAAGAGCATAATTATTGACAAATCTGGTTTTGGGTCATATAGGTTAAGGGCAGATAAAAGGACATTATCGTCTCTTGAGAGCGGATATGATCGCACGAAACCAACTCCAAACAGCCCCTCCTTACCCGGTCGAACAGGTCCTAAAGCGCCTGGGCGAGAACCTGCGGACGGCAAGGGTCCGGCGCAATATCACGATCGAGGACGCCGCTGCGCGCATAGGAACGGGCCCGCGCGCCGTCATGGATGCGGAAAAAGGGCAAGCCGTCCACGGGGAATCGTCGTCTATTCGGCGCTGCTGTGGCTGTACGACCTGCTCGCGCCGATTGAGGACCTGGCCGATCCGCTCAAGGACAAGGAAGGTCTTGCACTCGAGGCGTCAAAGGCACGCACGCGCGCGCGAAAGCCCGTGGGCCTGAATAATGACTTCTAAGGGCAATGCCGAGTGCTTCGTCTACATAACTCTTCCGGGCGAGACGGAATCCGTCACCGCTGGACGGTTCGAACTGTCGAAAGACCGGCGCGGCAACGCGCTCGGGCGATTTTGTCTACGGCAAATCCTATCTTGCCCGCGACAATGCGGCCGCGATCGATCCGGTCGAGCTCAAGCTCTCTGGAGACACCTACGAAACCGCGCGGCTGAACGGCGTGTTTGGCGCGCTGCGCGACGCAGGTCCCGACTACTGGGGGCGGCGCGTCATCGAAAAACATGCGGGCGCCACGCAACTCGGCGAGCTCGATTACCTGCTGCATTCGGCGGACGATCGGGCGGGCGCGCTTGGCTTTGGCCTCAACCAAAAGCCGCCTGCGCCCCGGCGCAAGTTCAACAAGACGCTCGAACTCGCTAGGCTCCAGGAAGTTGCCGAAGCGCTCGTGCGCGGGGATGAAATCAAGGACGAAGACGCGACCCAGGTCCAGGACCTCATGCTGATCGGCACATCCATGGGGGGCGCGCGCCCGAAGACCGTTGTTGAGGACGACAAGGGGCTTTGGATCGCGAAATTCAACCGTCCCGACGACCGCTGGAACAACACGCGCGTCGAGCATGCGATGCTTGAGCTTGCAAGATCATGCGGCATCACTGTGGCGTCGAGCCGGGTCGAGACCATCGCCGGAAAGGACGTTCTCCTCGTGAAGCGTTTTGATCGCGAGAAGACCGGCAAGGGCTATCTCAAAGCAAGGATGATAAGCGGTCTGACGCTGCTTCGAGCGGAAGAGGCGGCGGAGATGCGTGACCGCTGGTCCTACGTGTTGCTCGCAGAAGAATTGCGCCGGGTCGTGGAAGAGCCAAAGCGCGACGCGCCGGAGCTTTTTCGCCGCATGCTTTTCAATGCGCTGATCTCGAATATCGACGACCATCCGCGAAACCACGCGCTTATCGCGAAGGACCGCCACTGGAAGCTTTCGCCGGCCTATGATCTCACGCCGTCTCCTGTCATCGCGCAGGAGCGGCGCGATCTGGCGATGGATGCGGGCGACCAAGGGCGGTTCGCGAACGCGAAAAATCTGATGTCTCAACGCGCGCGATTCCTCCTGGAAGAGGAAGAAGCGAAAGCGATCGTCGCGGACATGACCGAAAAAGTGCGCGCGACCTGGTACGATACCGTCCGAGCCCAGGGCGTCACAGAAAAGGACGCGGAAACCATTCGGGGCGCTTTCGTCTATGAAGGTTTCTCGCGCTGAGTGGACGCGCAATGCGCGTAAGCGTTACAAGAGGCCGCCTTTCGCCAGCTCGTAGAAGATGTCCGGCGTGAGCACGAGTCAAAAAGCGTGGTGGCTGGCGGAAGCGATCGTCCCGACGTTGCTAGCCGGCGAGCCCAGTGGATCAAAATCAAGATCGCATCAAGCCTTTAGCGCCTGGTTTTCATCGACGAGACTTGGACCAGAACCGCTATGCTGCATTGCGGGGATGGGCGCCGCGTGGCCAGAGGCTTCTCACCAAGATTCACACGGCCGCTGGAAGGCCATGATCTTCCTGGCCACCTTACGCCATGACCGGAATGAGGCACCATGGTGTCTCCGGCTTGGCCGCGTTACAACCGGCTTCGCTTGATCTTCGTCAATCCGTCAAAACGACTGGGGTTGGAGCGATTGCTTGTTCACATCGGCCAAGCTGAATTCGCTCCACTTGGCTACGCCATATAAGGCAGATCAGGTATCCATGTTGCGCAAGCGCTGACGATTGCGCAGCACGATCTGCCGGGCGCCGGAAAAGCCCAGCACGCCTTCGTCGTTCAACTGCGACAGTGCGCGCGAGACCGTTTCCAACGTGAGCCCGAGATAATCGCCGATGTCGCGGCGGCACATCGGCAGCGCCATCGTGCCCGCGACTGCAAGGCGACGATCCATTTCCAGCAGGAAGTTGGCGACCCGCTCCATAGCGCTCTTGCGACCAAGCAGCAGCATGTGCTCCTCGGCGTGCTTGAGGTCGCCCGCGGTCATGGTCCAGAGCTTGTGGGCGACCTGGACATTAGTGCCGGCGGCATGTTCGAGGCTGCGGCGCCTCACCAGGCGCACCGCGGTGTCGATGATGGCTTCGGCGGCCAAGCCGTGCTTTGTGCCGGAAGCCAGCCCGAACACGTCACCGGACAGATGGAACGCGCCGATCTGCCGGCGACCGTCGGACAATAGTTTGTGGGTACGCACGGCGCCGCGGATCACTTGGTAGACATATTTGGCGGGCTCATCCTCGCCATAGATTTCTTCGTCCTTGCGGTAGGTGAACTCAGTGGCGATCAGGCCGGCTTGGGTCGAGAGGCCGCAGAACGGTTCGGAAGGTGCAAACGCGCTGGGAGCGGGCCTGTTGATGTCGAGAGAAGGGGCGGCGGACGGGGTGAGCATGAGCCATCTCCTGTGCGGCGGGATGGCGCATTGGTAAACCGAACAACCGAGCCCGAAATTCCGCTCCATGCCTTAAGGGTGAATCCTTACGTAGAGTCCCGGAGGGATCGGATTCTTACGGCGCTGAGGGCTGGGGATCGCCGTTGATCGCGTCCCAGATGCGGGAGGAAAGGCTGTCCTCAACATGGGGCTTGACGAGGACGTGGCGGATGCCGGCGATGGCTGCCTTGGCCGGAATAGACGCGTCGGGGTAGCCGGTGATGAGAATGATCGGGGTGTCGACATCGCGCCGGCGCAAAACGTCAGCAAGGTCAATACCGCTCATGCCCGGCATCTTGTAGTCGATCACCAAACAATCGGCACCGCCAACGGTCATGGCGTTCAAGAGCGCTTCGGCGCTGCGGAACGTGCCGACAGAGAAGCCCTCAGTTTCCAAAAGGAATTGTAGCGATCTGAGCACGTCGGTGTCATCATCGACGACGTAAACGAGTGGCATTCTGGGAGATGAGGGCATCACACGCTTTATGGGCTTTCTGACCGGGCATCTGGTCCATCGCACATTTATAATGTCCCCGAACGGAGTGCCTTGATTCAGCTCAATTTTTCAGCACTCCCGCCCGCATGGCGAGGCGGACGAGTTCGGAAAGGCTGGACGCCTGCATCCTGGTCATCACATTGGCCCGGTAGACCTCGATGGTGCGCGGACTGATATTGTAGTCGCGCGCGATCATCTTATTTGAGAGGCCGGCCACCAATCCCTCCATCACCTGCCGCTCGCGCGGGCTCAGCGAAGCGGCCCGCCCGGCGATGTCCTGCGTCATCGCCTCGTCACGGGCGCCGGCCTCAGCCTGCCGCAGCGCGGCGTCGATCATCACGACCAGGCGGTCATCCTCGAACGGCTTTTCTAGGAAATCGATCGCACCGAGCTTCATCGCCTCGACAGCCAGGGGGACATCGCCATGCCCTGTCATGATGATGATGGGCAAGGTGGCACGGCTCGCCTTGACGTGCTTCAACAACTCGATTCCGTCGATACCCGGCATACGGATATCCGAGACCACGCAACCGAATTGGATTGTGGGAAGCTGATCCAGGAATTTCTGGGCCGACTCGAAGAGGCTGACCTCAAACTCGGCGGAATCGAGCAAGAATTGCAGCGAATCTCGCATCGCCTCATCGTCGTCAATAAGGTAGACATTTCCCTTACGTGCCATCTGTCAAACTCTCATTCGGTGCCGCCGGCAGCGTGAAGCGAAAAGGTCGCGCCACCTGTATGATTGGGTACGGCCCACATACGACCGCCATGGGCCTCCATGATGGAGCGGCTGATAGACAGCCCGACCCCCATGCCGGTTTCCTTAGTCGTAAAGAAGGTCTCGAACAGCTTATCCCCCACATCGTCGGGGATCCGTGGCCGGTGTCGAACACCGAGACTTCAGTCATCTCGTCGTCGACCGGCCGGTTGGAAACGATGAGCTCGCGCCGTGCGGACTGGGTCATGGCTTCCAGCGCATTGCGGAACAGGTTCACCAGCACCTGCTGGATCTGGACGCGGTCGACCAGTACCTGGTCATGCTGCGGATCCAGGCTGAAGCGGATCCGCACGTCCTGCTCGCGCGCGCCGGCCAGGCCGAGCGCGCCGGCTTCTTCGATCATCTTTGAAAGACTTCTCGACGCGCTTTTCGGATTCGCCACGGGCGATGAAATCGCGCAGCCGCCGGATGATCTGCCCGGCGCGGATCGCCTGTTCGGCGGCGCGATCCATCGCGTTCTCGATTCTAGCGTGGTTCGGATCGTGGCTTGCGGCGAGCAGCCGGCGCGAGCCCTTCATGTAGTTGCTGATGGCAGCAAGCGGCTGGTTGAGCTCATGCGCCAATGCCGAAGCCATCTCGCCCATTGCACTGAGCCGCGACATGTGCACGAGCCCGACTGCAACTCCTGCAGCCGCGCCTGGGTCTGTTGATGGTCGGTGAGGTCGCGGACGAAGCCCGTGAAATAGGGCCTGCCGCCGGATTGCATCTCGCCGATCGACAGATGCATCGGGAACGTGGTGTCGTCCTTGCGCTGACCGGTGACGATGCGGCCGACACCAATAATGTGGCGCTCGCCGGTCGTGGCGTAGCGCGCCAAGTAGCCGTCGTGAGGCGAACGGTCGGGCTCGGGCATCAGAATGTTGACGTTCTGCCCGATAGCTTCGTGCTTGAGATAGCCGAACTGCCGCTCCGCCGCGCTCGAGAAGAACTGCATGATGCCCTTGCCGTCGATGACGATCATCGCGTCCGGGATCGTCTCCAGGATGGACTGAAGGTGCCGTTCGCGCGTGCGCAGCGCCTCCTCTAACTGCTTCTCGTCGTCGATATCGAGCACGACGCCGGAGAGATGAGAGGGTGTGCCATCCGTGTCCCTAGACAGGCTGCCGCGGGCACGCACCCAATGGCTGCGACCGTCCTCGCGCTTCAGCGGGAAGGAGAGGTCAAACAAGGCGCCCGTCTCGACTGAACGGGAGATCGCCTGCTCGGTGCGCTCGCGGTCGTCAGGCTCGAGCAGCGAAAGGAACAGGTGGTAGCTGACCGCAACGGTATCAGAAACGCCGAACAGATTTCGTGCGGTCTTCGACAAGAACAAGGCGCTGGTGGACAAGTCGAGATCCCAGCCGCCAACGCCGGCCCCCTCGGCGCCGAGCCGAAAGCACTGATCGTGGAGATGAGCATCGTATGGGGATGGGACTATGCCGGTCAAGCGTTCTTCCAGTTCCGCAGGGAACGCGCTGTTTTGGTTAGGATTTCCCACTATGGTCCGAATGTCGGGTCCGGCTCAAGACTGAGAAGCTATTTTAGATCGCTCTGCTGACCTGATTCGTTGATCTTGCTCAACATGCACGCCGTACGGCGTGATTGAAAAGCACCATCGAAAGCAGATTTCTCGAGCAGACCGTTGCCGATTACATGACCCGCAAGCCCAGGACGGTCGGGCGCGACATGACGATGCGCGAACTCGGCGACCTCTTCCGCGGTTGCCGGAGCGATCCTGGCCGGGCCGGCCGGCAGCTCGCCTCCGTCAGCTTGCTTGGGCCGGGAGAATGTCCAAGGCTCGCCTCTGCGACGTCGGGCTGGTACCTTGAACAAAATGGGCGGCGAGTGTTTGCACTCGCCGTCCATTCTCAGCGAGCGTTTGCGCGGCGATCCGATCAAAGCCGCAACACCATGGTGACGGGGTAGGTATGCATGTTCTTGCCATTGCTGATCGAGACGTTTTCGCCAGGCACGAAACGCTCGTCCTCGAAGTGGATTCAAATTTCGTCGAGCCTGGCCGGTGAGAATCATAATGCAGCTCCCAAGCCGTCGGCTTGACGTGAACGAGATGGCCGAGGGCGTATTCCTCATCTGGGCGCCAACTCGCGACGCTGCAGGATTCGCGGTGAGCCCGCCAGAGTTCGGCGTTGATCCTGAAATCATCGTCAAGTGGCGCAACAATGACATAGCCGGTTCCGCATCGCCATCGGGGGGTCATAGGGCTCTCGCGCAAGCTCCAGCCGGATGTTGCGAGACCGCGTTCTGGTCGGGATCGAGCTTGAAAGCGGGGACGGTGGGATGTCTGGTTCATGCCTTCCGCGAGCGCCCCGCCCAGCATTTCGATAGGATAACGCTTATGCAAGGTGAACGACGGCGCGATCTTCAGCCGACCGTCGGTGACCTTTTCGATGGAGTGGCAGCGCGCACCAGCTCTGAAGCGCGAATGTTCTGCCGCGTTGCTGGGAGGGCGAGGCGACGACTGTCGAGGTCAGGAGCAGCGCGGTGAAAATATAGGGCAGTGGCAGATGGCAACATTTTGGACGTCCCATCAATGGCTCCGCGCGGCCGCGGAATGACGATTTGAAAAGTGGCCTCAGGGCCACTCCGGCAATGATCTGCATCAACAACACCTCATCGCTACGGACGCTACACTGCATTGATCTGCGGGAAACGCGCCCATGAGGCACCCGCAGGCGGGATCGGAGCGGCGTATGAAGATTTCGATTTTGGGGGAAGGAACGCGTTGGCAATCGTGTCACGATTGCACGGCGAGAGGCTTTGCCGTTTGCGCGGCGTTCGACAAGACCGAATTGCGCGAAGTGGCGCAGCTGTCGCGCCGTGTTCATTTCTGCTCGGGCGCAACCGTGTTCGCACAGGCAAACATAGCAACGTCGTTCTTCAGCGTGCATAACGGTGTCGTGAGCCTCTATAAGCTGTTGCCGGACAGCCGGCGGCAGATCATCGGTTTTGCATTGCCGGGTGATTTTCTCGGGCTCTCCGGCTTATCGCAGCACGAGTTCTCGGCTGACGCAATCGGCCGTGTCTCGCTGTGCCAATTCTCTAAAGCATCGTTCGCGACGTTCATCGAGAACCGACCGCGGTTGTTGCGCCGAATCAACGAGTTGGCGGGCCGCGAGCTCGCCCGGGCACAGGAACACATGGTCTTGCTCGGACGACGCTCCGCCGAAGAGAAGGTGGCGAGCTTCGTGATCGGCTGGCGCGACCGACTGAGCGAAATTGGATGTGGTGGAGAAATCTTGCCACTGCCGATGAAACGGCTGGACATCGCGGATTATCTAGGGCTCACCATCGAGACGGTGAGTCGTACCTTCACGAGGCTCGAACGTGATGGCGTCATCCGTACCTTTACGCGTGGCGTCGTCCTGTTGGATGCCGCGCGCGCCGAAGCTCTGTCTGCGGGCGTAAGTTGAAGCGCGTCGCGTCTGGTTCTTTGCTCTCGTTTGATCAAGGTCAAAGACGCGCCTCTTGAAAACGGCGATATATTCGCATCAGCTTCAACGGAGGTCGTCATGCCCACAGTTTCGCTCTTGGCTTCCGCAGCCGTCATCTCGGTCTTCGTTATTTTCGCCGCTGCCCTTGCTTGGATCAATGTGCAATCCCCAGGGTGCATCAAGCGCCTTCCGGGGGGGGCGCGAAAGGGTCGTGCTTTTTGATTACTTCAGGCAGCCGCTGGAGCTGATGCAAAACGACCTCCGGTGGTGTGGATAGCTGATCGGGGTTGATCTCGATCAAGGACAATGCAGCGTGGCCCGGGCTGATGGGGCAGGCGCCCATGCAAAGAAACAAACATGCAGCAAGCTCAATCCGCGAAGTGGATGACCCATGGCGAAGCCGGGCTGATGCTGTCCTTTTCGATGGCGGCCTTCGTTTGCGCGTTCGCTGCGGCCATGGCGCTGGATGCGCCGTTCGCGTTTCATGCTTCGCTCGCCGCAGTGGCAAGCGGCGCCGGCTCCTTCGCCATCATGAACCGCTATCTCGAACGTCCAGCGTCGCTCCCACCGCAGGAAATTGACGGGAAGCCGAACTACAATCTCGGTCCGATCAAGTTTGCTTCCTTCATGGCGATGTTCTGGGGTATCGCCGGCTTCGCCGTCGGGCTCGTGATCGCATCCCAGCTTGCCTGGCCGGCGCTGAACTTCGATCTGCCCTGGACCAGCTTTGGCCGGCTCCGTCCGCTGCATACTTCGGCGGTGATCTTCGCCTTTGGCGGCAACGTGCTGATCGCGACCTCGTTCTATGTGGTGCAACGGACCTGTCGGGTGCGGCTCGCCGGTGATCTCGCGCCATGGTTCGTCGTGCTCGGCTACAACTTCTTCATCCTGATCGCGGGCACCGGCTATCTGCTCGGCGTGACGCAATCCAAGGAATATGCCGAACCCGAATGGTATGCCGATCTGTGGCTATCGATCGTTTGGGTCGTCTATCTCATCGTGTTCGTGATAACGCTGGTGAAGCGCAAGGAGCCGCACATCTTTGTCGCCAATTGGTTCTATCTTGCCTTCATCGTCACTATCGCCGTGCTGCATCTCGGCAACAACCCGGCGCTGCCGGTGTCGCTGCTCGGCTCAAAATCCTACATCGCCTGGGCCGGCGTGCAGGATGCGATGTTCCAGTGGTGGTATGGCCATAACGCGGTCGGCTTCTTCTTAACCGCTGGCTTCCTCGCCATCATGTACTACTTCATACCCAAGCGGGCCGGGCGGCCGATCTATTCCTACCGGCTCTCGATTATCCACTTCTGGTCGCTGATTTTCCTCTACATCTGGGCCGGTCCGCACCATCTACACTACACCGCGCTGCCGGACTGGGCCCAGACGCTCGGCATGACGTTTTCGGTGATGCTCTGGATGCCCTCGTGGGGCGGCATGATCAACGGCCTCATGACGCTGTCGGGTGCCTGGGACAAGCTGCGTACCGATCCGGTGCTGCGCATGATGGTGCTCTCAGTGGCCTTCTACGGCATGTCGACCTTTGAAGGCCCAATGATGGCGATCAAGGTGGTGAATTCTCTGAGCCACTATACCGACTGGACCATCGGCCACGTTCACTCCGGTGCGCTCGGCTGGGTCGGCTTCGTTTCCTTTGGCGCACTGTATTGCCTAGTGCCTTGGCTGTGGGGCCGCAGAGAGTTGTACAGCCTGAAGCTCGTGAACTGGCACTTCTGGATCTCGACGATTGGCATCGTGCTCTACATCTCGGCGATGTGGGTCTCGGGAATCATGCAGGGCCTGATGTGGCGCGCCTACACCTCGTTCGGTTTCCTCGAATATTCCTTTATCGAGACCATGGAAGCGATGCATCCCTTCTACATCATTCGTGCCGCCGGCGGCGCGCTGTACCTGATCGGCTCGGTGATCATGGCCTGTAATCTCTGGATGACGGTGCGGGCAGGCGAGGCACACGTCGCCACTGAGCTCGCGGTGCAGGTGGCGGAATAAGGAGCGATGGAATGTCATTCTGGAACCGCCATCAGATCTTCGAAAAGAACTCGATCATCCTGATCGCGGGCATTCTGGTCGTGATTGCAATCGGCGGCCTGGTCGAGATCACCCCGCTGTTCTACCTGAAGAGCACGATCGAGGTGGTCGACGGCGTCAGGCCCTACACGCCGCTCGAGCTCGCGGGCCGCAACATCTATGTTCGCGAGGGCTGCTATCTCTGCCACTCGCAGATGGTCCGTCCGCTGCGCGACGAGGTCGAGCGCTATGGCCACTTCTCGCTCGCCGCTGAGAGCATGTACGACCATCCGTTCCAGTGGGGCTCGAAGCGCACCGGTCCGGATCTGGCACGGGTCGGTGCCAAATATTCCGACGAGTGGCACGTCACGCATTTGGTCAATCCGCGCGCGATCGTGCCGCAGTCGGTGATGCCGGGCTATCCGTTCCTCGCCCAGACAGAAGTCGATGCCGCTGTTCTGGTCGATCACCTCAAGGCCAGCCGCGTCGTGGGCGTGCCTTATTCGGACGAGCAGATCAAGAATGCAGTGGCCGACCTCAAGGCGCAGGCCGATCCGGACAATGCCGACACAGATGCATTCGCCAAGCGCTATCCAAAAGTTGTGGTCCGCAATTTCGACGGCAAGGCCGGTGCGCCGACCGAGATGGATGCACTCGTTGCCTACTTGCAGATGCTCGGCACGCTGGTCGATTTCAAGCTCTACAACGAAAAAGCCAGTTTTCGCTGAGAGCCAGGACGATGAAAGCAATCTTGACCGTTCACAACATCGCATCGGAGCTCGTCACGAGTTTGTGGACGCCGATCTTCGTCGGCCTGTTCATCGCGATCGTGATATACGCGCTCTGGCCGCGCAGCCAGGCGGCCTTCGACGAGGCGTCTCGCATGCCATTGCGGGAGGACTGACAGATCATGGCTGAAAGCGAACTCGACAGTGTTTCGGGCAAGACCACCACCGGACACCAGTGGGACGGCATCAAGGAACTCAATACGCCACTGCCGCGCTGGTGGCTGATCACCTTCTACGCCACGATCCTGTGGTCGATCGGCTATTGGGCCGTGTACCCGGCTTGGCCGCTGCTGTGGAGCCACACCAGGGGCGTGCTCAAATATTCAACGCGCGCCGAGGTCGGCGTTGAGCTTGCCAAGCTCGAAAAGATCCGCGGCGACAAGATGGTCGCGCTGGGCACGGCTTCCTCGCCGATATCGAGAAGGATCCGGCGCTGCTGGCGCTGGCGCGTGCCCGCGGCAAGGCCGCTTTCGGCGATAACTGTGCGCCCTGCCACGGCTCGGGCGGCGCCGGCGCAAAAGGCTATCCCAACCTGAACGATGACGATTGGCTGTGGGGCGGTTCGCTCGAGCAAATTCAGCAGACCGTCCAGTTCGGCGCGCGCTCGGGCCACGCCAAGACCCATGATGGCGCGATGCTTGCCTTCGGCAGGGATGGCATCCTGAAGCAGGACGAGATCATTACGGTCGCTAACTACGTTCGCTCGCTCTCGGGCTTGTCGACGCAACCCGGCCTCAATCTCGCCGCCGGCGCAAAAATTTTCGCCGAGAATTGCACGAGCTGTCATGGCGAGGCGGGTAAGGGCAACCAGGAACTCGGTGCGGCCAATCTGACCGACAAGATCTGGCTCTACGGGTCGGACGAGGCGACGCTAATCGAGACTATCACGAATGGCCGAGGTGGCGTGATGCCGGCATGGGTCGGTCGCCTTGATCCGTCCACCATCAAGGCGCTTGCGATCTACGTCCACACGCTCGGCGGCGGCAAGTAGCGAGGCAGGGAAACGACGTTCGGTTTGCGCAGGATCAACCCGGCAGTGGGAAGGGGACTAGCTTCCTCCGACAATGCCACAATAATCGAGCCTTATGAGCAAGATCGTCGAGATAAACCCCGACCAGCTTGAAGATCTCGGACCGCTCTATGCGTCACGCAAGAAGGTCTACCCGCAGAGCGTTTCCGGCACATTTCGCCGGATCAAATGGGGCCTGATGGTGTTGTGCCTCGGTGCCTACTATTTGCTGCCCTTCGTGCGCTGGAACCGCGGCCTCGGCGCTCCAGACCAGGCGGTGCTGATTGATTTGCCGAACAGCCGCTTCTATTTCTTCCCCATCGAGCTGTGGCCACAGGAAGTCTACTATTTCACCGGCCTTCTGATCCTCGCCGCGATCATGCTGTTCCTGATGAACTCGATCGGCGGTCGCATCTGGTGCGGCTATCTCTGCCCGCAGACGGTCTGGACCGACCTGTTCTACGAGGTCGAACGCCTGATTGAAGGTGACCGGCGCGAGCGCATGAAAAAGGATACATCGGCCGACCCCTCAAAAATCGATCGCATTTTCCAAATCGTGTTCAAGAATTCGATCTGGCTCCTCATCTCCTGGTGGACCGGCGGCGCCTGGGTGCTCTATTTCACCGATGCGCCGACGCTGGTAAAGGAGCTCGTCACCTTCCAGGCGCCGGCGATCGCCTACATCTGGATCGCGATCCTCACCGCCACGACCTATCTGCTCGCCGGCTTCATGCGCGAGCAGGTCTGCGTCTATATGTGCCCCTGGCCCCGTATTCAGGCGGCGCTGACGGACGAATGGGCGCTCAACGTCACCTATCGCAAGGATCGCGGCGAAAAGCGCATGTCGGTGAAGAAGGCGAACGAGCTCCGGGAGCTCGGCCTGCCAGCCGGCGACTGCGTCGGTTGCTATCAATGCGTAGCGGTCTGCCCGACCGGCATCGACATCCGCAACGGCCCGCAGCTCGACTGCATCCAGTGCGGCCTGTGCATCGACGCCTGCGACAACGTGATGAAGAAGATCGGCCGGCCGACGCGGCTGATCGGCTACGACAATGACATCAACATCCAGCGCCGACTGGCCGGCAAGCCACCTATCTACCGCATCGTGCGGCCGCGCACCATCATCTACATCGCGCTGATCGCGCTGGTAGGGGGATCATGCTGTATGCGCTGCTCACCCGCTCGCTGCTCGACGTCAATCTCCTGCACGACCGCAACCCGGTTGCGGTGAAGCTCAACGACGGCTCCACCCGCAACGCCTATACAGTCCGCTTGCTCAACAAGCGCGGTCTTGATCGAGTGGTGGCGATCGACGTCGATGGTCCGCAGGACGCTGTGCTGCATGTCGTCGGCGACGACTCGATCACGTCTAATAGACCAATGATCGTGCTCGGACGCGACGCCACCACCGAACTGCGCGTGCTGGTCACCGCGCCGTCGGAGAAGAATTCCGATAAATCGATCCCAATCAAATTCCGGATCACCGATATCGGTCTCGGCGAGGTCGCTTCCGCGACCGACAATTTCGTCTCGCCATGAGAACAAGTGGAACTGTCATGAACAGAGGGCGCGCATTGCCAAAACCGCTGACCGGCCGCATGGTGCTTTCCATGCTGCTTGCGTTCTTCGGCGTGGTGATCGGTATCAATCTCACCATGATCAAGCTTGCTTCCATGACGCTGCCCGGCACGAACGTCGACAGCGCCTACGCGGCGAGCCTCGCCTATGAGAGGGAGATCGCCGCCGCACGCGAGCAGAATACGCGCAGCTGGAAAATCGACGCGCATCTAGCGCGCAGTCCGACGGCCGCACCGCGCTTGAAGTCGAGGCGCGCGACGGCAATGGAAAGCCGTTGACCGGATTAAAGTTCACGGGCCGGCTGGAACGGCCGACCGATCGGCGTGCCGACCGGGCGATTACGCTGTCGGAGGCAGCCGGCGGCCTCTATCGCGGCAGCGGCAGCGCGATTGCTCCGGGGCAATGGGACGTTGTGCTCGAAGGCGAAGCGGGTGGCCGCCGCGTGTTCCTGTCCAGGAATCGCGTGCTATTGAACTGAAGGAATGCTTCATGCAGGCGACGCGGGACTTTTCGCATTACATCAAGCATCTCGGCTCGGGACTGGCGCATATCGACCTGGCCGTCGAAGGGGTCAGCTGCGCCGGCTGCATATCGAAGATCGAGTGCGGATTGTCCGCGATGTCGGGTGTGACGCTAGCGCGCGTCAACCTAACCGACCGCCGCGTTGTGCTCGAGTGGAAGGAAGGCGCGCTCGATCCGGCGCGCTTCATCGATCGCCTGGCCGAGCTCGGCTACAAGGCCTATCCATTCGAGACCGTCAGCGCTGAAGCGATCGAGGCCGAGAATTCGCGCTTCGTGTTGCGCTGTCTGGGCGTCGCGGCATTTGCGACCATGAACGTGATGATGCTGTCGATCCCGGTGTGGTCTGGCAATATCAGCGACATGCTGCCGGAGCAGCGCGACTTCTTCCACTGGATGTCGGCGCTGATCGCGCTGCCGGCGGCGGCTTATGCCGGCCAGCCCTTCTTTCGCTCCGCGTTCAACGCGCTGCGGACCGGCAACGTCAACATGGATGTACCGATCAGTATCGGAGTTATCCTGGCGCTGGCGACCTCCATGTTCGAGACCATCGGCCATGCCGAGCACGCCTATTTCGATGCAGCGATCATGCTGCTCACCTTCCTGCTGGTCGGGCGCTATCTCGACCAGAACATGCGGCGGCGGACCCGCGCGGTCGCCGGCAATCTCGCCGCACTGAAGGCCGAGACGGCAACTAAATTCGTCGGTCCAGACGAGATATCCATGGTGCCGGCCGTGGCGGTCAAGGCTGGCGACATCGTGCTACTGCGGCCAGGCGAGCGTTCGGCAGTCGACGGCACGGTTATCGACGGCAGATCGGAAGTCGACCAGAGCCTAATCACGGGCGAGACATTGCATGAGGCGGTCAAGCCGGGCAGCGCCGTTTATGCTGGCTCGCTCAACATCTCCGGGTCCTTGCGGATTCGCGTCTCGGCCGCTTCCGAGAGCACGCTGCTGGCGGAGATTCAGCGCCTTCTCGACCACGCCGTTCAGGCGCGCTCGCGGTACGTGCAGCTCGCCGACCGCGCGTCACGGCTCTACGCGCCGGTGGTGCATGTCACGGCCTTCCTGACCATGATCGGTTGGCTAATCGCTGGCGCCAGTTTTCACGATTCCATCATCACCGCGATCGCGGTGCTGATCATCACCTGTCCGTGTGCACTGGGGCTCGCGATTCCGACGGTGCAGACGGTGGCCTCGGGCGCGATGTTCCGCGCCGGGGTGCTGCTCAATTCGGGCGACGCCATCGAACGCGTCGCCGAGGTTGACCGCATCATCTTCGACAAGACGGGAACGCTAACGTTGCCGGAGCTCGACGTCGTGAATTCCGCGGCCGTGCCGGCCCATGTGCTCGAGCTGGCAGGCCGGCTTGCGCTCGCAAGCCATCATCCGGTTGCTGCTGCACTGGCGCGCGCGGCCGGTGCGAAATCGCCGCTTCCCGGCGTCATGGAACAGCCGGGGCAGGGCGTTCGCGGCATTTTTGAGGGCGATGAGGTGAGGCTTGGGCGCCCATCCTTCTGCAAGGCCGATAATATCGCGAACGAGATCTTGAGCCGCGATCCCGAGGCTTCCGTCGTTGGCTTTGCGCGGGCCGATCAACGATACGTGTTCGCGGTCCGCCAAAGCCTTCGGCCGGATGCGCGCACAAGCATTGCGGCGCTGCAGCGGCGCGGCATAGCGGTGGAGATATTGTCGGGCGATCGCGAGCCGGCGGTGTGTCGCCGCCCAGGCGCTTGATGTTCTCGAATGGCGTGCCGGCGTCACGCCTGCCGACAAGATCGCCCGGATCGAGGAACTGAAGCGGCAGGGTTTCAAGGTCATGATGGTTGGGGACGGACTTAACGATGCGCCATCTCTGGCGGCAGCGCATGTCTCGATGTCGCCGATCTCGGCCGCGCATCTGAGCCAAGCGACCGCCGATCTCGTCTTCCTCGGCAATCACCTCGCGCCGGTGATAGCCGCGGTCGACTATTCGCGGAAAGCGCTGCGCCTGATGCGGCAAAATCTGTATACCGCCGTCGGTTACAATTTCCTCGCCGTGCCGATCGCCATTTTGGGCTTCGTGACGCCTCTGATCGCGGCCGCGGCGATGTCGGGCTCTTCGATCCTGGTGATGCTGAATGCGCTGCGTGCGAGCCATGTCCCGCACGAGGATCCGTCATGGAAGTGATTGCGTTCCTGGTCCCGCTCGCGCTGCTGCTCGGGCTCTTGGGGCTGTTCGGCTTCTTGTGGTCGTTGAAGAACGGTCAGTATGACGATCTCGAGGGCGCCGCCTGGCGGGCGATCGCCGATAATGATGAGACGCCAGCTCCGCGCCAGATCGAGCTGAAGCCGGAATCGCGACTGTAACGCCTCATCGCAGCGCCTCGTCGTCGCGCGTCTGGGCAAGCGCCTCCGAGTTTGATCTGGAGCAATGCGGGTCGGCTTTTTCGCCCCGATACTTGGAACCGCTGAAACCAGACGGGAGGGTGCTATGGCATCGCCTATAAGGACGGGATCGATCGGCGGCAGGCTCATGGTCAAGTTTTCCGACTGGCTCGACCGGCTCCGCGACACCGCCGATATCCGTGCTCTCAGCGCCGCCGAATTCAACTCCATCGCACATGATCTCCGCCTCTCGCCGGCCGAACTCGAGACTCTTGTTTCCCGCGGACGACATGGCGCCGAAGAACTGCGAAACTTGCTGAAGGCGCTTGGCATCGATGGAACGACTATTGCGGGCAAGGAGCCCGGCGTGCTGCGCGACATGACCTTGGTATGTGCGCTGTGCGCCGAAGAATCCCGGTGCCACCGCGAGATTGAAGCGGGAACAGCGGCTCAGCACCTTCATGAATATTGCGCAAACAGCTACACTATCGACGCGCTCAGGACGAAACCAAAGCCCGATGCGATGGATCTTGTTCGTGGTCCGAGCTGCTGCTGACAAGGTACAATGGTCCAAGCCTGCTTGGTCCCTAAACAGCGCGGCTGTGCACGCCTGCTGGCTGCGAAGGAGCATCGAAGGCAGCGCGATGTTACGCACCAGGAATTCCGACCCTTGGCTGACGGTTAGCCTACCATGAGAGATTGTCACGACGCCGTCGGTTAGAAGCCGGTCGATGCGGGCGCGATCGACGACTGCTGTCCGTGGTCCCGGCGATGGATGCGGGATATCTGCTCGAGGTCCTCGGTCAAATCGCATATGATCCGCTCGATCATATCAGCGCGGAAGAGATCGTCCTCGATGAAGGCATAACCGTTCACCGTGGCCAGCCGGCATTCCGCGATGCGATCCAGATATTTACGTATGGCTGCTACGTTTTTCACAAAACCGTGCGGCATCCGATCGACCGCGCCCGCTCCGAGGCCGACAGGTCGGCACATAACACCCCGATCTTCCACTGGTCAGACATTGATGCGGACGGAACGTGGATCTTTCACACAAAAGAACGCGCGACCGGGCGCGCCGTCCGACCGCACCTCATGAGCATCGAAATAGCCGAAAAATTGGGTAGGGCCCCGTCGAAGAAAGCCGCTCCCGCGATGCCCACCCGAACCCGGCATCTCCGCGCTCGCTGCGTACCTAGCGGGGAAGAGCTCGACCTGTTCTGCCTGGGGCCAGTGCTAGATGGTCAAGCGCCTTTCTCGCATTTAGCCTCGAGTTTGACGTTTTCCGTCATGCTTCGCCGGAGCCGCGAAGGGCGGCCGATACCGACCGGAAGCCGCGCCGTCATCTGTCCGGGCTCCGTCGTCAGACATCTACCGCGGTCTTGGGTCTCTGGTTGATTTCCCGCCCACACGGCAGGAGCTGCGTGATGATGCTCATGATGCGCCGGTGTTTCCGCGCATACCGGCCGATGCTCAGATCGGAGCGTTGGATCCGACAGCCTCGTCCCACGACCGCAGCGGACGGGTACTCGGAGCCCAGCAATGGCTGGGTGACGAGCATATCCACAGGGATTACGAGCTCCTGGCGCAGCAGTTGCAGGAGAACAATCCTGATCTCGCCGCCCGGATGCGGTTCGTGGATCCCGTCATAGCCCATTATCAGCTGCGCTTGGGCGCCGAGAGCGACATGGTACGCGCGTTCCAGCGCATCGTCCGTAATCAGAATGGCAACGATACAGCCGACTTCCTGTTCCTGCCAGTGAACGATGCCAGCGCTACCGATCGTAATCGCCGCGGCGGCCATTGGTCGTTGCTGTTCGTTGATCGCCGCACGCGAGGAGAGCCGGTTGCCTATCACTACGACGCCTATCGCGAGGACTCCGGCCGGGGACACAACGACGAGCTTGCAGCAATGCTCGCACGACAGCTGGGCGCTCGCCTGGAGCCAGCTCGCATGGCCCGGCAACCGAACGGTTATGATTGCGGCGTCTTCGTGGTGGACGGCACGCGGGCGCTGGTTGGACGATTGGCGCAAGGAGAGCGGCCAGAGCACGAGCCGCTGCACCTCGCCAACCTCGTTGCCGATCGGCAGGCACTCCAGGTCCGACTCAAGGCTCATCCCCGCTTGGGCTGATGGAGCTGCTGGAACGGCTCTCGCCGACACCACATTATGCGGTGGCCTGAACAAATGGATCAGGGCGACGACGACCTCCTCAGCACTGAGGATCGGCCGGTCCGTCGAGACGCGCCCTCTTTCCAAATCATGGCAAGCTGGCGAGGACCAAGTCGACCGGCCGAGCCGCAGTAATCAAGATGAGCGCAGTTGCTATGTATATTGGAAAGGGTTCGTGCTGGATGTGATGGCTGATACAGCCCAGCTAATTGATCACATCCGCGGGAGGCACCATGCGGACCTTTCTTTTCGCAGCTTCCGTAGACTTCATTATCGTTGGATGACAAATCCCGAACTTGCTCTACGTTGGCAGCACAGCGGGCCACCGTTACGGCGCGGGCCTATTCCGCTCAGTCCACCGCCATAGCGCCTGATGAGGCCAGCAGAGGCAGGGTTGAACCCGTCAAGCCGAGAGATCGCTCCCTTCAAGCTCCTTATCATGCGACAGGGCAGCTCGTAGCGCCGGGTGTGGCAAGATCGGCAGCAGAACGAACATTTAAGATGGCGTCAGTGCCTCTCTGCAAACGGCAAGCAAAGATATTGACTCCAAGTGGAGGAAGGAAGTGAGTGTTAGCGGAGCATCTCGCATCTTGATCATAACGCTGGCACTTACAATGCAAGCCGACATTACTCGGGCTCAATCAGACTTCGATAGGGAGCGGGATAGAAAATCGATGACGGATGCTCTTTATGAGGCTTATCGCCATTACGGCCATATTAAAATGTGTCACGAACGGCAGCGCTTTTGGAGAACCTACATCAGCGGCGACGAGCTTCAGTATGCAAAAGACAAGATTTTGATTATAGAGACAGACACACTCGTTTGGCTCAATGATGCTTAGAACAAAGATCAGAATGTCGATACGGATACGCTGTACAGCAAGGCGATGGAAAGCCTGTATGGCGCCACAATTGACGAAAAGACCTGCCGCTCTGAGTTCACGCAGCTATTTCAAACCAAAAGTTCTGCTGGGAGAGTAATTAAGAAGGATTTTTAGTCGAGAGTTCTTTGACCGAGTTTTCGTGAGCGTTCTCCGGGGCGATAGTAACGGCGACACCAGGATGCACCCACTTGTACGGGGTTGTCAGACAAGCTCACGTCGAATATTGCCTCCTCACTGAGCCAGTGCGCGCCAGAGTGCCACGATTGTGTATTCGAGAGCCATTGCGGCGCTGACCCAGTCTACCATCACGCCACTCACGGGGACCCCTTAGGAATAAAGCCACTGTCTGGTTTCTGTCACAGACAAAAGGGGTGATGGCAACCATCCTCGATCTGCTCGACAATTCGCCGGAAGATGCAGCGGTTCTTAGATCGTGGGGCAGGATGTAATGCTACAGCTTCGCGGTACTGCATCCTACGTGCGAGGCTTCGAGACACCTTACCCCGACTTTCCGCTGGTCAGACATTGATGCGGACGGAGCGTGGATCTTTCACATAATCGAAGGCGCGATAGGGCGCGCCGTCCGACCGCACCTCATGAGCATCGAAATAGCCGAAAAATTCGGCAGGGCCCCGCGAAGAAAGTCGCTCCCCGCGCGATGCCCACCCGAATTCGGTATCTCCGCACTCGCCGCGTACCTAGCGGGGAGTCTGCAAAGACCTGGAGCAGGAAGAGCTCGATCCTGTTCTGCCGGGGGTCCAGTGCTAGATGGTCAAGCGCCCTTTGTCTCGCATTTAGCCTCGACTTTGCCGTTTTCTGTTATGCTTCGCCGGAGCCGCGAAGCGACAGCGGCCGCTCAATGAACCGCGATGCCGGCGAGCTTGACGCCCTTCGTATCATGTGTGTAGGCCAATTCAGCAAGCGCCTTCTGGTTATCTCTCGGCCAGATCGCGCACGTGCTGCGCCAGCGCTTGATAGAACTCCTGCTCCATCCGCCCCACGGACACACTGCTGACGGGCGAAGTTGAGTGGGAAGGTCTCAACCGTCGTGGAGGACGAGACGTCAGGATTAGGGTGCTGGCGAGACCGCCCTCCGCGAAAGGGATCAGACTGAAACCGTGCCCGGTGCTATCCTCACCACAACTGATGGAACACAATGCCATGACTTTGTCGGCCATCAAGCAGACTGCGCCGACGTGCCGGTTTACGGCCTGCCGGCCGATCGCCGGGCTGGATCCAGATCAAGAACCGCAAGCGTCAGCCGACAACTCTAAATTCGGCGCTGACGCACGCCCAGCAGAATCGGAGACGGCAGTCAGTTCGCCGCTGCGCGGTAACGGCTTCGCGCGCCGGTCACCACATCCATAGCAGCTATGACAGGATTCCTGCATTGTCCGCACGGCGAGACGGGTTAAGACAGTTGGATTCGTTTCACCCCCTGCGGCTAAAGTTAAGACCTTCTCGGCGAGGCATGCCTTCAACGGAGAGGTCCGCTTTGCTTCGGGCACCATTTTGACAGCATCCTCCAGAACACCTCTCAACAAAGCATGTGGTTTAGTTTGCGAGGATTTTGCAGGGGCATGGCGCTGTCCACAAGAGATTGAATTTGTCCGTGGCGGCTCCGGCCTGCCGTCCAGAGTTCCCGGGAAAAGCTTAGCTTCCGATGGGTTATTGGATTGGGTGAGGCAGACAGGAGCCGTCCACCGACGAATACAAGAAATGTGAATAGGTCATGTGACAGTGAAGCTTCGCAACCCACATAATTCTTAGTTCTGCTTGCATGGGACGATCCTGATCGCAAGTGGTGTAGGACTGAACGCTACTGGCAGATCGCGCCGCCTCAAGCTTCGTTCGATAGATTGCGTGGCCGCGGCTTTCTTTATCTCGTCGCCATCATCGACTGGGCGAGCCGTGCGGTTCTGGCGTGGCGGTTGTCGAACACGATGGACGTCTCGTTCTGCGTGGCGGCTCTGGAAGAGGCGCTGGCGAAGTACGGCACGCCGGAGATTTTCAACACCGACCAGGGCAGCCAGTTCAACAGTGCGGCCTTCACCGGCGCGTTGGCGGGCGCACCGATCAAGATCTCCATGGTTGGCCGCGGTCGTTGGATGGACAACGTCTTCATCGAGCGGCTGTGGCGGTCGCTCAAGCATGAGGACATCTATCTCAAGGGCTATACCGACGGCCGCGAGGCCAAGGCAGGGATCGCGAGCTGGATCGCCTTCTACAACAATCGTCGCCTTCATCAGGCGCACGGCTACCGCACGCCGATGGCGGTCTGGCGCGAACGAATGCAGGCCGTGAAGGCTGTGGACATGGTGGACAACGCTGACGCGCTGACCACATGCCCACAGAAGCTGGAGCAGACAGAGTCTCTGGCAGCGTGATCGAAAGGGATCAGGAGCGGTCAGTTTCCAACTAACAAACCGGTTCAAGCGGTCCCGCTCCGCAGGTCCATTTCATTGCGCCACCACTGTATTGCCAAACATCTCGGGCACCATTTCCTCGATCACGCAAGAGGTTGTCACTTTGTTTTTAAACAGCGAAAACGCATCGGGATGCAAACAAACCAAGGAAAGTCCGGCCGGCCCGAAATCGAGCAGAAGTGTGATCCCATATCCTGCCCGGCTTGTCGCAACAAATCCGGCAAATTGCACACAATGGCCGGTAGGTGGCCGACCAAAGGAAAAGTCCCCCCGCATGATGGGGAAACCTTGATGCCCCGCAATCTTCGGTTCAATGGATCAAGCAGCACCCCTGTTACTTTCTATCGTTGAATACCCTTGGAGCGATTTGCCTGTCGGCGGGATCTCAATATCCGTTCCTCAAGCGGCTCTTGCCACTCAAGCCACGCTGTCCGATTGCATCATGCTGTGCGGTTTGGTAGCGCTCACGCGAAGTGCTGTAATACAGTTCCCGCATTCTCCTAAATATTTCGGCCAGGCGGCGGAAGGGATCATCCAGCGCCAGATCCTCCATATCCTTGTCCAGCAGCCGCTCGTAGCCCCGCAGTTCCTCTTCAACGAAGGCGAGCGCAGGCGCGCCCGGCAGAAAGCGTTCGACCACCACTACGGCGTTCGCCGCGCAAGCCTCCCGCTGGTCTTTGCCCAGCGAATGGAGATCGTTCTGCAATCTGCCGACGAGGCACAGATGGCGCAGAAAGCGCAAGAAGCGGGGGCATTCCCGGCGCACCGACATATCCAGTCCCCACAGCGCAGAAAGGGACGCAAGCACCCGCATGAAGGCAATGCTGTCGATGCCGTTCTCCAGATACTCGACGTAAGACATCTCGCGTTTTCCGCTCGACAGATGTGCTTCCGCTTGCAATGCGCGGTAGTAAGTCGCTCCATATTCCCGCACCAGCGCAAAATCCGCATCGGACCTTGCCTGCGCCGCCAGCAGGTCCAGCAGCGCCAGGTAACGTTCAGCTTCGACCGTGCTGGCTCGACTCTTGCCAGACAGCACCTCGCCGACGGCATCGAGCTCATGTTGTTCCAATATCTGTTCGTCGAAACAATCATCCAGCCAAAAGAGCATCGCCATATCGAGGATGAACGCGTGGTCGGCCTGCTTGTTTTGCGTGCCGACGCCCTGGATCATCCGGCCGTACTTGTCCTCAACACCCATGAGAAACAAGCTGCCTCCATGCAAGGCTTCGCTTGCATGCTCGCGCTTGAACCCTTTGAGCCCGTGACCCCACGCCAACAGGTCGGACAACAATTCATCAGGCTTACTCATGTTTCCTTCGCAAATAGGTAATCGACCGCTGCCATTCATAGCGACCAGCGGCTTGCCACCAACAAGCCGACCAGTTCATACACCCGGACCACGCGCCGCGGGCGAAGTAAAGTTCTTTGCCGATCCAAAGCGCACGGGTCGGCCTGACGTATGGCACGTAAGCGCCCAGCATCCACTGGCATGCCTTGGACATCGCATCGGCGATCACGGATGCCGGATTTTGCGGGCTGGAGAGCATATGCAGAGACAGCACCGCATACGCGGTTTCCTCGAATGTGGGCGCATCGCCGGTCCCCAGCCGCCGCAGGCATGCTGTTTCGCCAGCAAGCCTGCCAGCGCCCGCTCGTCGCGCCATGCAGGCCGACCATGCCCGAGCGCAGCAATTGCCTGCGAAGTCGGGTACAACCACGACGCATGCCACTTCTCGCCACTCCAGACGCCGTCATCATCTCTGCTTTGTTCCAGATAAGCCTCGCCAGCCTCGATGGATTCTCCAATCAGGCGCAGCGCGTGAACCACATGGACGGTGGTGGACAGCGCCGGGTTACGCTCACCGGGGTAAGTCAGGAATAAATTCCCGAGCGCAAAGCTACGTAGGGGGTTGTAAGGCAATCGGTGACCGGTCATTGCGAGAACCGACATCACGACTGCCGTGTCATCGCCGTCGGGAGCGAAGTTGAGGGCTGCACCCAAGCCGTTCTCGTTGATGTCGCCGCGCAATGTTGCAACGATCTGTGCGACCTCTGCCGCCAGTTCAGTGTGCTGCAGCACATCGCCCAAAGCAGGGTATGCAGGATCCAGGACGGTTCGAATACATCGATCGGCCAGACATTCGGCACCACACCTGAAATCTCGGCTCCGGTGCCGGCAGAAGCTTTTTCCAGATATTGTTCGGCATTGCGGATCAGGGCTTCGTCGAATCCGGCGTTGCGTGCCGCATATAGCCATGCGGCAGTGGCCGACGGGCTGATGCCGACGCTGCCGACGCGATCGAGCATGGCGGCGCTGGGATTGCCGCCCCACGCCTCCCAGGAGTGCAACGGCGGACTTCCTGCCGGGAGTGTTGCTCGACGCAGTCTTGCCAGATTTTTTCGCCCAGTTGGACCAACGCATCGTATTGTTTCGCAGGCAGCGCCAGGCCGACCGCGTTCGCCTCGACCAGCAGACGAGGCAGGATCAGTTCGATGCCAATCGGGATGTCCTCGGCTAACGGCGCCTGCCACAGCGCATGTTGTCCTTTCAGGAATTGAATGCCGGCGGCAATCGCGCTGCGGTGCCGCTCGCCGTCATCGCGCGCGTGCAGCGCAAGAACCGCTGCGGCGGTCGGTACATCGCGGTACAGCGGATGCCCAGGCTCGCCCCAGCCGCCATCGGCTTGTTGTTGTGCCAGCAACCACCCATAGGCGCCTTCCAGATCCTGTTGCGGCGGTGCATAGCGCAGCAATTGAGCTGTGTCATAACTGGAAGGACCTGTCCTCCGTCGCCCACCTCGGCAAGCAGTTGCCGCAGTTCAGTAATGATGTAGCTGGCTAGGTTGGACTGCAATTCATTTCTCATAAAGGTTGGACGCATTCCAGCGCCACTTGTTGTATCAGTCCGGCTTTTCCCGGGCCGGCCACGCCCTTGCAAAGCGCCTGGCTCAACCAGTCAACGAAGGACCCTTTGTGAGGGCTGGCAGGAATGGTGTCACCTATCTGTTCGAGATACGCGTAAAATTTGGTGGCTGCGCCATCTAACCCTTGGGCGCGAACGATATTGGGTCGATCGAGTGTCCACGGCACGCAATTTGCCAAGCGCCTCGGCGCGGCCGACCATCTCTGCGACGTCGTCGGCGATCTGGTAAGCATGCCCGAGCAGTTCCCCCACTTTCGCCGATGGGGCCGGGTCAGCACCACCTGTCAGGGCACCGCACGTGGCCGCCGCCACAAAGAGGGAGCCGGTCTTATAATGGTGATAGCCGTCGATTGGGACGTGCGTCATGGCCTCCATCGACTGTCCGGCGATCAGCCCATGACTGGGGCCGATCGCGTCCGCGACCACCTCGATCATGCGCACGACCAATTCAGGTGCCCGCGCAGCCTGTCGGCCTAGGTTTTTGAAAGCCGCCACGATCAAGGCATCGCCGGCCAGAACGGCGGTCGGCTTCGAACAGCCGGTGCACCGTCGGTTTGCCGCGACGCAGCGCGGCGTTATCGAAGCAAGGCAGGTTGTCATGGACCAACGAGGCACAGTGCAGCAATTCGATTGCCGCCGTAGCTCTTGGAGCCAGTTCCGGTTGGCTTGCGCCGCACGCATTGAAGACTTCAAGCAGAAGTTGGGGCGCATCCGGGCGCCCCCTGGAAACACTGCCGCTTCTAGCGCTCCCCGTAGGTGAGTCGGCGACACCGCACTCAGAGCACCACCCACCGCGGCTCGCAGCGCCTGCTCGATGACTTCGTCGCTACCGCCAACCAAAGTGACTGGGTGATTCGAAATCATATTGCATCTCGACTTTTGAGACAAAGGACTGGAATTGGGCGTGGTTCAACCGGTGCCGAATTAAAAGCATATCTTGCCGCGCCTCTTCAGGTTCTGGTTATATTCGTGGTAGTTGGTCACCCGATAGGTCGGTTTCTTGTGAATTTGACCACGCGGCGATGAGGTTTGCGAGATACTCATCGTCCCAGCCTGCGGTTTTGCGCCGGCGTAGGGTGGCAACCGCACGAGGGTGACAGTTTCGGGGATCGTGAGCGCGGCAGCAATATGATAGCCGGCGCCATCGAGGACGAGAGCGGCGTGGCTATCCGACGGGCCGCAGCTTCTCGGGCATGTCGGTCGGAACGCCGGCCCGATGCCCGCGGTCGGATCTCGGTCTTCTTGACCCGGTCATGCAGCGTCGGGCGTGCAGCCGATCTTGGCCACAATCGACGTTAATGTCGCCCAGCACGAGAGCTCGCGATGCAGAACCATCCGAACTGCACGGGCCCGGACTTCGGGTGAAAACTTGTTCGTCGTCTTGCTTGTCATAGCTCCACTTTCCCAAGCGTTGGATCCGGCAATCCGGGGCGGTTCAGTGTCAAGCAGGGCTCGAGAGGCAGTCTTGAGCTGGCCAAGATGGGGCCCCCTTTCAATCGAACTTATAGGAGGCCTGAAAGAACGTACCCCAGCGCTCCATGCTGTACTTCGCAAATGCGGGCGGGTGATTGATGCAGCCGTTGCCAATGCTGCCACTGCACAGAGAGTTGCCGTGCCTTTCGCTCCACATGGCCCAATAGCGGCCACCGACGCCGACGCTGATGCTTTTGGTGATGAAGTAGGACAGCACAGTGGTCTGGGGAGGAAGAGATGATAGTCACGCCCCTTGAAATCGGTCCAGGGCAGGTAAGCGATATCGGCGTTCACGCGCCATCGCTCCGTCAGCAGGGTTTCGGCACTCAGGCCGATCCGGGGCGCATCCCATTGGGTATCCTCGCTGCCGATGACCCTCTTGTCACCCGGGGTAAGACATGAATACAGGGGGGCGATCTGCACGCATCCGGTCGAGTCCGAGTTCTGGCCGTAATAGGTCCAACCGATAAATCCGCCGACCTTGTACTCGGTACCGCGCAGGAAATCGTAACCGACGTCGGCCGTGTAATACGTGAACCTTCCGTTTGACTGACCCGAAAGGGTGTTGAGGTAGGAAAATCCGTCGCCAGGTCCCCAATCTTCATCGTTCATCCTTCCTTTGTTGAAGCGCCCAATACCAAGGTTGCTCTTCAGGAACACTCCCCAGGGACTGTCAATACGGCCGAATAACTCCCCGGAAAGTCCGTCCAGTCCGTGATAAGTGAGCCTCGAATCGAGCATGCCGGGGTCTTCAAGTCCTCCATAGGGCACTGCGCTGTGGTCCCATTGGAATCTTCCCCGGCTGAGCCACAGCCGCGAGCCGCCTTCGAACGACCAGCCGGCCGAGTAGGGAATGGATGGTACGCTGCCGGCTGACTTCGCGTACAGCGGCGTATCGGACGATTGCGCGGCCTTCTGGCCCCCGTCAAAATGGTAGTTCAGGCCAATCTTTCCGATGTGATAGTTGCTGGACAGGTTGGTTGTGTTCGCCGGGAGAATTGCAAACGGCGGAAACTGCACTGTCGAAGCGGTCGCGACACTCGGCCCGCCAAAAAAGCAGATAGTCATACTCGACGCTTACCGACCATCCAGGCGTAAGCGCTTGCTCGAAGCCCAGCCCGATGATGCCACCGACCCGACCATAGTCGAAATGGGTTTTCTCCTGTTGCCCGCCGCCTTTAAAGTTGACGTCACCCCGGTTGTTTAGCCAGGCTACACCTGCCTTGAGGTATGCCAGCGTGTGGCCGAGCGTGCCAAAGGCGTAACCAACGCGGCCGGCCCCGGTTGCAAAGACGTTGGGACCTGCCTTGCAGTTTGCGCTCACCACGAAGCCGGAGGCGGCGAGGCAGGTATTTGTGCCGGCCGAGACAGCACCGCTGGCATCCAGTTCGACGCCAAACACCCAGCTGTTCTTCTGCTAGTTGTAGCCGATCTGGCCACCTGCGACGAACGCCGGAGCATCGATGACGCCGCCATAGATTGATGGACCGTACGGATTGCTGAAGGAGGTCCATCCGTACCCACCGCCGACGTGCCCGCCAATGTAGCCTCCGGACCAGTTCCACACCACCCATGGCAGTTTCACTTCTGGCTCAAGATCCGCCTTGGCTGCACCGCTTGCGACGAGCGCCATTATCGTGGCACCCCAAAAAGAACTCTGAATCGCATCAAAGATTGCCCTGCACTTTCCCGGCCCACAACCCGGCTCCTGAAGTTGTCGCCGCGCGGCAAATCGTCGGGGCAGACCAGACGCTGACGGCAACGCGCCCCGGGTCCGCCCTGAAGATCACCGCACTGCGATTGGTGATGATGTCCTGAACGAAGCAAGCCGCGTGCCGAACTGAATTCGCATTTTTTGCAGGCGTTTCGTAAGAGTGTGTCGCGTCAAGTTGCTGACAACGGTCTCAAAGCTGACAATCAAGCGCCCGAGAGTCTCTCCATCGTGCGGTGAACGTGAAAGGCACGCCGTGATGCGCGACTTTTAGAGTGGGCGGGGCAACCCGTTCAGCCTCGATGAACGGGGTGATTTTAGAGGTGAGTATCCTTGTCGCCGCGCGAGCAGCCGTCCATGAGAACGAGCCAATCGCCTTGCAAGCTCTGCGCGTGTCAATCTTCCGGCGATAGCGAGGGTACGCGAGCGAGCGGAGGAATATTGGCTTGAGCAGCCTCAATCATCGATGGCAGCGAAAGCTTCGTGATGAATGATGGGAAACATCGCCGCAGCAGAGCTGGTTGATATTGCAATCCATTGAGGAGCAGGGGCAGGAAGCCGAACGCGCGCCGCTGGGCCAGGCTGATTCACATCGTTCGCTGGCGAACGTCCAGGGGAAGCGAGCATCTCCAACAGCTCCGCAGTATCCAGACTTTCGATTGACAGCTGATCACCTGCATCCGTGCTGTCCTGAAGCGCCGCCGAATTGTCAATCGGCTGCGAGGACATCGGTTCGTCGTCCAGGAGCCGCCGAAGCTCCTCCGGCTCGAGACTTAAGATCGGCGAGGAGGCCAGATAATCGTCCTTGCGGATGCGCAATGGTCCACCCGGCGTAGCGCCGATGACTGGACGCCATGTGCTCCGGCACGGTCGTGTGCTTGTGGTTGCCGCTTATGCGCTGTGCGCGGCAACCAGCTCACCTTCGTGGAAAATCTCGATACGGTGCGGGCGGTGAAGCGCACCTCCTCGGCGCGGACGAAGCGATGTGGGACGCTGTAGTAATGCGCCTTGACCTCGACGTAATGGTCGATGCTGACCCCGGCAGATCCGCCACTCGGCGAAAACGTAAGGGTTCTTCAAGGCCTTGAGCGCCGGCCGGTCGATCTCCCCCAACAGCTTGCGGCGGGTCACGCCGAGCCGCCGGATCGGCCGCTCCTCGTTGAGCCGGGTGAGCAAAATCAGCGATCGCCGCACTGAACTCGGCGAGGCTGCGGAAGGTGCGCGGTGGCCGCCCTCCGAGATTGAGAGACGTGATGAAGTTCTTCATAGACGTCTGTTGCGCCAATCAGCCAGAACACAATGCTGGCGCATGAAGGTCGCGAGATCCTCTGTCGGCGCGTCGCTGCCTTGCAGCAACTCCAGAATTTCCTTCATGCCCGGACCGCCATCGGACTGATATTATAACGCTTGGCAGCAATCTTCCTGGGCAAGGCGTGGCTCGGCCCCGTTCCCGCGGCGTGCTAAAGCCTATGCCTCTTTTCGGAAACTCGATTCGCACTTCCGGATCATGCGCCCAAACTAGATAGGCTGCATCATCCGGCGCGAGTACTAGGTTGTTGCTTCGCGCAGGTGCTCTTTATGCGCAGTCACAACATCAGTATAGGCCGAGCAGAATCGGAGACGCCAACCAGTTCCGCTGCGCGGTAACGGCTGTCGCGCGCCGGTCACCACGCTTCACATCCATAGCAGCTATGACAGGATTCCTGCATTTTCTGCACGGCGAGACGGGTTAAGACAGTTGGGTTCGTTTCACCCCCCTGCAGCTAGAGTTAGGACCTTCTCAGCAAGGCATGCCTTCAACGAAGAGATCCGCTTTGCTTCGGGCACCATCCTGACGGCATCCTCCAGAACGCCTCTCAACAAAGCATGCGGTTTAGTTTGCGGGGACTCTGCAGGGGTCATGGCGCTAATCCACAAGAGATTGAATCGGTCCGTGGCGGCTCCGGCCTGCCATCCAGAGTTCCCGAGAAAAGCCCGTGGAAGCTGGCGTCCGATGGGCTATTGCGTCGAGTGAGTGGGGAGGCGGCGTTGTCGCCGTTCCGCCGACGAATACAAGAAATATGATTAGGTTATGTGACAGTGAAGCTTGGTAAGCCACCTAATTCTCAGTTCTGCTTGTACAGGATGTTCTCGAGAACGAGCGGTTTAGGACTGGACGCTTCTGGCGGGTCGCGCAGCCCTGAAGCTTCGTTCGATAACTGCGCCGCGCGGCCTGAGACTATGCTTGAATCGGAATTGTACGCCCATGAGGAGGGCTCCTTCACCGGAGCGCTGAACTCGCGCAAGGGACTATTCGAGCTGACTCACAAGAGAATGCTGGTTTCTCGACGAGATCGGTTAGATCTCGCCATCATTCCACGCCAATCCGCTCCGCGTGCTGCAGGAGCGGGTTCAAGCGCGAGGGCGAACAACCAGACTGTCAAGTCAGCGTACTGTCATTGACGTCACCAACCGCCATCTCGATTAAGCGGTGGTGCGAAACTCAGTTTCGCGCAGATCTCTACCATCGCATCAGCGCCGTGCCATCCTTCTGCCGCGCTTGCGACGTGGCGCAGTGACATCCGCTGCTCGCGGCCGAGTTCTCGAAGAATCGACCGCGACCGCGTCATCGTGGCGATGGAGAAGTCGGGCACGGTGCAGGCGTACGCGGCTCGCCTGCTCGGATTGCCCCCGCGCCAGACCGGCTAGGCGCTCAAGAAGTACGGCATCGAGATCAAGTGCTTGTGGGCCGAGTGTCGCGGTCACGACACGCTGTCGGGCCCAGGACACGCGCGAGAGGGAAAATAGCCGCGATAAATCAAGGCCCTGCATTTGGCACGAGCCTTGAAAGGAAGAGGCCGTCCCGCATCGCCTGCCAAGGAATCGGAGTTTATGGCTTACAAGATAATCGCCTCCCAGTGCACCGTCTGTGGCGCATGTGAGTTCGAATGTCCCAATGCAGCAATCAACCTCAAGAACGACGTGTATGTGATCGATCCGCAGACGTGCACCCAATGCGAGGGTCATTTCGACACGCCGCAATGCACTGTTGTCTGCCCGGTGCCCGACACCTGCGTACAGGCATAGAGGAGCAGCTGATGAGCGGGTTCGCGGCGCGCAGCAGGATTGAGATGCTATCGGCGGTGACCGCCTTTCTGGTCGGTCGCCCGATTGGCCTGGTCGCCGGCCTCGAGTTGCATGAGACTTACGCGATCGCATATGCAGTGAAGTGGGCCCGGCGCAGCCTTCGTCGGACATGGCCGGAGTCGTCGTTGCGCGAGCGGACCGGCCAATGGTAGCCATACAGGAGACAGTCGACCGGGTACACCGCATCGACGTCGACCAATATCGATATGGTTTTGAGACGCTGATCGAGTCCGACAAGGCCCCGAAGGGTCTTTCGGAGGACACCGTCCGCTTCATTTCCGCCAAGAAGAACGAGCCGGCCTGGATGCTGGAATGGCGTCTTGAGGCCTATCGCCGCTGGCTGACCATGACCGAGCCGACCTGGGCGCGCGTCAACTATCCCAAGATCGACTACCAGGACATTTATTACTACGCGGCGCCGAAGCCGAAGAAGACGCTGTCGTCGATCGATGAGATCGATCCCGAAATCCTCAAGACCTACGAGAAGCTCGGCATACCCTTGCGCGAAGTCGCCAAAGGCGTCGAGCCCCCGCCCGGCGGCGAGCCGTCGGCCAACCGCAAGATCGCGGTCGACGCTGTGTTCGACTCGGTTTCGGTGGCGACGACATTCCAGAAGGAGCTCAAGGCCGCCGGCGTGATCTTCATGCCGATCTCGGAGGCGATCCGCGAGCACCCCGAACTGGTGAAGAAGTATCTCGGCACGGTCGTGCCGACCTCGGACAATTACTTCGCGACGCTGAACTCGGCGGTGTTCTCCGACGGCTCGTTCGTCTACGTGCCGCCGGGCGTGCGCTGCCCGATGGAGCTGTCGACCTATTTCCGCATCAACGAACGCAACACCGGCCAGTTCGAGCGCACGCTGATCATCGCCGACAAGGGATCCTACGTCAGCTATCTCGAAGGCTGCACTGCACCGCAGCGCGACGAGAACCAGTTGCATGCGGCGGTCGTCGAACTCGTCGCGCTCGACGACGCCGAGATCAAATATTCGACGGTACAGAACTGGTATCCTGGCAATTCCGAAGGCTTGGGCGGCATCTACAATTTCGTCACCAAGCGTGGCGACTGCCGCGGCAACCATTCGAAGATTTCCTGGACCCAGGTCGAAACCGGTTCGGCGATCACCTGGAAGTATCCGAGCTGCATCCTGCGCGGCGATAATTCGCGCAGCGAGTTCTATTCGATCGCGATCTCGAACGGTCACCAACAGGTCGATAGCGGCACCAAGATGATCCATCTCGGCAAGAACACGTCGAGCCGGATCATTTCCAAGGGCATCGCGGCGGGCGTGTCGCAGAACACCTACCGCGGCCTCGTTACCGCCCATCGCAAGGCGACGGGCGCACGCAACTATACCGCCTGCGACTCGCTTCTGATTGGCGACAAATGCGGTGCGCATACCGTGCCTTACGTCGAGGCGAAGAACTCGTCGGCGACGTTCGAGCACGAAGCGACGACGTCAAAGATCTCCGAGGACGTGCTGTTCTATTGCACCCAACGCGGGCTCTCGCAGGAGGAAGCGGTTGGCCTCGTGGTCAACGGTTTCGTGAAGGACGTGCTGCAGCAACTGCCGATGGAGTTCGCAGTTGAGGCGCAGAAGCTGATCTCGATCTCGCTCGAAGGATCGGTGGGATAGCGACCTCATCCTGAGGAGGCCGCGTAGCGTCCGGCCCGAAGGATGGGCGGAAAGATTGTGGCCACGTCCTTCGAGACGCGCCTGGCGGCGCTACTCAGGACGAGCGGTGAAAACGGAGAAAAGACATGTCATTGCTTGAAGTGAAAGACTTGAAGGTCCGCGTCGAGGATAATGAAATTCTCCACGGGCTGACGCTGACCGTGAACCCGGGCGAAGTCCACGCGATCATGGGACCGAACGGCTCCGGCAAATCCACGCTGTCGCATGTCATCGCCGGCAAGCCGGGTTACGAAGTCACGGATGGACAAATCCTGTTCCGCGGTGAGGACCTGCTGGAGATGGAGCCGGACGAGCGTGCCGCCAAGGGCGTGTTCCTGGCGTTCCAGTATCCGGTTGAAATCCCTGGCGTCGCCACCATGAACTTCCTGCGCACCGCGCTGAACGCAGCAGCGCAAGGCGCGCGGTGAAAGCGAATTCTCCACGCCGGACTTCCTCAAGAAGGTCCGCGAGGTCGCAAAGTCGCTCAACATCCCGCAGGACATGCTCAAGCGCGGCGTCAATGTCGGTTTCTCCGGCGGCGAGAAGAAGCGGAACGAGATTTTGCAGATGGCGCTGTTCGAGCCTGCCGTCTGCATCCTCGATGAAATGGATTCCGGCCTCGACATCGACGCGCTCAGGATCGCGGCCGATGGCGTCAACGCGCTGCGTTCGCCCGATCGCGCCCTGGTCGTCATCACTCACTACCAGCGGCTGCTCAACTACATCGTGCCTGATTTCGTGCACGTGATGTCGAAGGGCCGCGTCGTGAAGAGCGGCGGCAAGGATCTGGCGCTGGAGCTTGAGGCTTCCGGCTATACCCAGTTCGAAAACGCGGCCTGACGGGAAGCGGATTTGCGATGAATGTAGTTCTTGCAAAAAACGAGACCGGGCGCGCCCTGAGCGACAGCTTTGCGGTGGCGCGCGATCGGCTGCCGGGCGGCGGCAAGGTCGCCGAGGCGCGGAATACCGCCTTCGATGCCTATGAGCGCGTCGGCCTGCCGCACCGACGGCTCGAGGAATGGAAATACACCGATCTGCGCGCGCTGATGCGCGAGGTGCTGCCGCTGGCGGCCGCACCGGATGCGGCCGCGCTGAAGCAGGCTGCCGCCGCCGTGAAGCTGCAGGCGATCAAGGGTGCCCGTCGGCTGGTGCTGGTGGACGGCGTGTTCGCGCCGAAGCTCTCCGAATTGGGGGGCTGGAGAAGGGCGTTACCGCCCGCACTTTGCGCGACGTGCTGGAAACCGGGGACGCCGCGCTGCAGACGCAGTTGTTCACGCCCGACAATGCCAATCCGATGGTTGCGCTCAACAGCGCGATGATGACTGATGGCGTGGTGATCGAGATCGCCAATGGCGTCGTGCTGAAGCAGCCGCTGCAGGTCATTCATGTCGCGAGCGGCGTCACGCCGGCTGCAATGTTCACCCGTTCTCTGCTGCGTCTCGGCAAGGATACCGGCGCGACGCTGGTCGAGAGCTACATCGCGGCCGAGGGTGCGAAGGCCCTATCAGGCACATGACTCGCTGATCGTCGCAATCGGCGATAATTCGCGGCTCGACCATGTTCGACTGGTCGAGGATGGACGCGACGCGTTCAACATCTCCTCCGCCGTCATCACGCTGGGCGCGCATGCGCATTTCAACACCTTTGGCATGACCTCCGGCGCCGCCGTCAGCCGCTATCAGGCGACGATTGCGTTCGCTGGAGAACACTCCCGGGTAGAGACCAATGGCGTCAATCTGCTCAACGGCCGCCAGCACGCCGACACCACCCTGTTGATGGACCACGCGGTGCCGCATTGCGCCAGCCGCGAAGTGTTCCGCGCCGTCGTCGACGACCGTGGCCATTCGGTGTTTCCAGGGCCGCATCATCGTGCGTCCCGATGCCCAGAAGACCGACGCCAAGATGATGACGCGGGCACTGCTTTTGTCCGACGACGCCGAGGCCGACAACAAGCCGGAGCTCGAGATCTTCGCCGACGACGTTACCTGCGGCCATGGCGCGACCACCGGCGCGCTCGACGAGAGCCTGCTGTTCTACCTGCGTGCCCGCGGCCTTTCCGAGAAGGAGGCCGAGGCGCTGTTGAGCCAGGCCTTTGTTGGTGAGGCTATCGAATCCATCGTCAACGACGATCTGCGCGAGCTCGCAATCGCCGCCGCGCAGCGTTGGCTGGAGGCACGGGCATGACCCAGCATCCGGCGGTCAAGAATGGTGCCTATGACGTGGCCCGCGTGCGGGAGGATTTCCCGGCGCTGGCGATGAAGGTCTATGGCAAGCCGCTGGTCTACTTCGACAACGCCGCCTCCGCGCAGAAGCCCACCGCCGTGCTCGACCGCATGACGGAGGCTTACACAAGCGAATACGCCAACGTGCATCGCGGCCTGCACTACCTCGCCAATGCCGCGACGGAGGCTTACGAGGGCGCCCGTGCCAAGGTGGCGAAATTCGTCAATGCAGGGCGTAGCGAAGAAATCATCTTCACCCGCAATGTCACCGAGGCCATCAATCTGGTGGCATCGTGCTTCGGCGAGCCCAACATCAAGCCGGGCGACGAGATCGTGCTCTCGATCATGGAGCACCACTCCAACATCGTGCCCTGGCACTTCCTGCGCGAGCGCCATGGCGCCGTGATCAAATGGGCGCCGGTCGACGACGACGGCAATTTCCTGATCGAGGAATTCGAGAAGCTGCTGACGCCGCGCACCAAGCTCGTCGCCATCACGCAGATGTCGAACGCGCTCGGCACTTTCGTTCCGGTCAAGGCGGTCGTGAAGCTCGCCCATGACCGCGGCATTCCGGTGCTGATCGACGGCGCGCAAGGCGCGGTACATCTGCCGATCGACGTGCAGGATCTCGATTGCGATTTCTATGCCTTCACCGGCCACAAGATCTATGGCCCGACCGGGATCGGCGCGCTCTACGCCAAGCATGAGCACCTGGTCGCGATGCGGCCCTATAATGGCGGCGGCGAGATGATCCGCGAGGTGGCAAAGGATTGGGTCACTTATGGTGATCCGCCGCACAAGTTCGAAGCCGGGACGCCGCCGATCGTCGAGGCGATCGGGCTGGGAGCTGCGATCGACTACGTCAACTCGATCGGCAAGGAGCGCATCGCCGCTCATGAGCACGATCTTTTGAACTATGCCCAGGAGCGGCTGCGCGAAATCAATTCGCTGCGTCTGATCGGCACCGCGCGCGGCAAGGGACCGGTGATCTCCTTCGAGATGAAGGGCGCCCATCCCCACGACGTCGCAACCGTGATCGACCGGCAGGGGATTGCGGTGCGCGCCGGGACTCATTGCGCGATGCCGCTGCTCGAGCGCTTTAGCCTGCCGGCGACGTGTCGCGCTTCCGTCGCCCTCTACAACACGCATGAAGAAATCAATGCGCTGGCGGGCGCGCTTATCAAGGCGCAGGAGCTGTTCTCATGATCGGGCGAGCCGGTCCCAGGGCCAAAGCCGATGGCGCGCCGTATCTGACGAGAGCGGCACAACGATGCGCGAACCTTGCAGCTCACGACTTTAGCGCGCGCGAGTGGATCCTTCTTTGACGCTCATGAAGGCGACGGCATGTGTCCGCAATATCGGCGAGTGGTCTATGCGGGCCATACCGGAATCGTGCGGCAGAGATAACGGTTTCTCGGTGATCTCTACGAAGCCGTCGAGTACTTGGCGCAGGCTTGTCTTAGTCGTCCGTGAACAAGCTTCTAAGCGATTGAGCGGGAGTCCGTTTTTCGGATAGGGGTGCAATTGAGATTGCAAGGATTCGGGGCTTGAGGGCCGCGAACCTTGCAATTTGTTTTGGATTCCCTTTCGCCGCGAACCGTGATTCTGTGCTGCATCGGAGGGGGCGATGCGGCCGAAGAAGCACCAAATGACGGGATCGAACGATCTGTTCCGGGCGCGGCTTGACCAGATCATCAATCTGAAGCACGAGCTGGTTCAGCTCGCCGGCAAGATCGATTGGGATTGGATCGATCGCGAGATCGCACCGCTCTACAGCGAGAACGGCCGGCCCGGGATCGAGACGCGGTTTGTGATCGGGCTTTTGTTGCTCAAGCACATTTGCGGACTATCCGACGAGGGGGTGTGCGAGCGCTGGGTCTACGACCCCTATTTCCAATACTTCACCGGCGAAGAGTTCTTCCAGCACACCTTCCCACACGAGCGCTCGGACCTGAGCCATTGGCGCAAGCGGCTCGGCAACAAGCTTGAGTTGCTCCTGGCCGAGAGCCTACGGGTGGCGCATGAGGCCGGCGCGCTGCGCACGCGCGACCTTGAGCGGGTGACGGTGGACACCACTGTGCAACCCAAAGCCATCAGCTTCCCGACCGACGCCAAGCTGCTGCATGCGGCGATCCGCGGACTGAACCGGCTGGCGAGGAAGCACGGAGTGCGGCTGCGGCAATCCTATCTGCGTATCGCCAAGGCCGCCGCGATGATGGCGGGCCGCTACGCCCATGCCAAACAGTTCAAGCGGCATCAGCGGCAGTTGCGCATCCTGCGTTCCCGGCTCGGCCGGATCATCCGCGACATCCGCCGCAAGATCGAAGGTCAGGATGCGCTTGAGGAGGCGTTCGCACTCCTGCTGAGCCGGGCCACGCAGATCCGCTCGCAGCAGCAGCGCCAGCGCGGCTGGAAGCTGTATTCCTTCCATGCCCCGGAGGTGGAGTGCATCGGCAAAGGCAAGGCAGCCGCGCCTTACGAGTTCGGCGTGAAGGCCTCTATTACCACCAACAACCGGCCGGCCCCCGGCGGCCAGTTCGTGCTGCACGCCAAGGCGCTGCCGGATAATCCCTATGACGGCCACACGCTGCGGGATGTCATCGAGGACACCGAGAAGCTCACCGGCTGCGCCATCGAGCGCGCCTATGTCGACAAAGGCTACCGCGGTCACGATGCGCAAAATCCGCGCCGCGTCTTCATCTCGGGTCAGAAGCGCGGCGTCTTCGGCATCATCAAACGTGAACTGCGGCGTCGCTCCGCCATCGAGCCCGTGATCGGTCACCTCAAGTCAGAGGGCCACCTCGGCCGCTGTTACCTCAAGGGCCGGGCAGGCGATGCAGCCAACGTGATCCTCTCCGCCGTCGGCTATAACTTCCGCCGTATCCTCGCCTGGCTGAGAGACCTTTTGTGCCTGATCTTAATCCCCCTCTGGCGCGGGCTCGCCATCCCAGCCAGGTTCAATCCGGCTTCTTAACGGGCGACTGTCTTAGTCATCATGCGGCGAATCAACGGATCGCTCGGCGAGGTCTCAAGCCTACCGCATCAACCTCCATCAGCTAGGGCGACCTTGACGTCGGCGCGTGCCCTGCAGAGCGTGAAACGAATCCGTTCGAGCGGCGTGTGAGATGCTCACGCGAGCCGAGCTCATGAAACAAAGAGCTGGATCGGCTGCGATGATCTCGGTGGCCCGACCGGCCCGATAGCATTTGGATCAGGACGGCGACGTGGCAGCGCCGAATGTGCGCCGTCGCCCATGAAGGCGAGTCCGGTCGGCCTTTCGCGGCGATGGATGGTAGTTGCGAGCCAAGACCTGACTGACGCAACTCGGCAGCTGGTTCGTCGCTTTCGGCAGCGCGCCCACCAAGTACCGCAAGTCTTCCGCGGCTTGTAGCGGAAAATCCCCGTTGTAATAGTCCGCCCTTGTTTTGTTTAGAACAGGATCAGGAGAGAGGCTCTGTGGATACGCTCCGATGTCGGGTTTGCGACAACGGTCCGTCTCACCTCGCGAACGCGCTATCTACTTCCAACTGCGCTGGTTTTTGTGTTCACCCCGCATTGGCATGGTCGTTGCAAACCTCTTGGCCGAGAGCTGTCATTATAGCAGGAAACCTTAAGGATATCAGCATGAGTCTCGCCCCGAGCCAGAGCATCGGAGAAATCAAAGCTCGCAATAAAGAGCTCATCGAGGAGGTACTGAAGGTCTATCCGGAGAAGACCGCGAAGCGGCGCGCCAAGCACCTCAACGTTCACGAGACCAGCAAGTCGGATTGCGGGGTCAAGTCCAACATCAAATCTATCCCCGGTGTGATGACGATCCGCGGTTGCGCCTACGCGGGCTCCAAGGGGTGGTTTGGGGACCGATCAAGGATATGATCCATATCAGCCACGGTCCGGTCGGTTGCGGACAGTACTCGTGGGGGTCGCGGCGCAACTATTACGTTGGCACGACGGGCATCGATACTTTCGTGACCTTACAGTTCACCTCTGACTTCCAGGAAAAGGATATCGTGTTCGGCGGCGACAAGAAGCTCGTCAAAATCATTGACGAGATCCAGGAACTATTCCCGCTCAACAACGGCATCACCATCCAGTCGGAATGCCCGATCGGCCTGATCGGCGACGACATCGAGGCAGTGTCTAGAGCAAAGTCGAAGGAATATGGCGGTAAGACTATCGTGCCGGTCCGCTGCGAGGGCTTCCGCGGCGTGTCGCAGTCGCTGGGCCACCACATTGCCAACGACGCGGTGCGCGATTGGATCTTCGACAAGATCACGCCCGAGAACGAGCCGAAGGTCGAGTCGACACCCTACGATGTCGCTATTATCGGTGACTACAATATCGGCGGCGACGCCTGGTCATCCCGAATCCTTCTGGAGGAAATGGGCCTGCGCGTGATCGCGCAGTGGTCCGGCGATGGCTCTCTGGCCGAGCTCGAGGCAACGCCGAAGGCTAGGCTTAACGTGCTGCATTGCTACCGCTCGATGAACTACATCTCGCGCCACATGGAGGAGAAATTTGGGATTCCGTGGTGCGAATATAACTTCTTCGGGCCCTCGAAGATCGCGGAGTCGCTGCGCAAGATCGCCGGCTATTTCGACGACAAGATCAAGGAGGGCGCCGAGCGGGTCATTGCAAAATATCAGCCGCTGGTGGACGCCGTGATCGCAAAGTATCGCCCGCGTCTGGAGGGCAAGACCGTGATGCTGTTCGTCGGTGGACTGCGTCCCCGCCATGTGATCGGCGCATACGAGGACCTCGGCATGGAAGTCGTCGGCACCGGATATGAGTTCGGCCACAACGACGATTATCAACGCACCGCCCAGCATTATGTGAAGGATGGCACGCTGATCTACGATGATGTCAATGGCTACGAGTTCGAGCGCTTCGTTGAGAAGATCCAGCCCGACCTCGTCGGCTCGGGCATCAAGGAAAATATGTGTTCCAGAAGATGGGTGTGCCGTTCCGGCAAATGCACTCCTGGGACTATTCGGGTCCATATCACGGTTATGACGGGTTTGCGATCTTCGCGCGCGACATGGACATGGCCATCAACTCGCCGATCTGGAAGAAGACCAAGGCGCCCTGGAAGGAAGTCGCCGAGCCGAAGCTGTTGGCCGGGGAATAACCGGCATATCTGCGGGTCTCTTCGGAGAGCCGGAGCCGACATTGATCACGATTTTTCGAAAGGGTTACACTAATGGCGCAGAGTGCAGAACACGTGCTCGATCACGTCGAGCTGTTCCGCGGTCCGGAATACCAGCAGATGCTCGCTAACAAGAAGAAGATGTTCGAGAATGCCCGTGATCTCGCGGAGGTCGAACGTATAAGGGAATGGGCGAAGACGCCCGAATATCGCGAGAAAAATTTTGCGCGGGAAGCACTGACGGTAAACCCAGCCAAGGCCTGCCAGCCGCTCGGCGCGGTGTTTGCCTCCGTAGGCTTCGAGGGCACGCTGCCCTTCGTGCATGGCTCCCAGGGCTGCGTGGCCTATTACCGCAGCCATCTGTCACGACACTTCAAGGAGCCGAGCTCCTGCGTCTCCTCGTCGATGACGGAAGACGCTGCGGTATTCGGCGGCCTGAACAACATGATCGACGGGCTCGCCAACTGCTATAACATGTACAAGCCCAAGATGATCGCGGTCTCCACCACCTGTATGGCGGAGGTGATCGGTGATGACCTCAACGCCTTCATCAAAACATCAAAGGAAAAAGGCTCGGTTCCGGTAGATTTCGACGTGCCGTTCGCGCACACGCCAGCCTTCGTGGGCAGCCACATAACCGGCTACGACAATGCGCTCAGGGGCATCATTGAGCATTTCTGGGACGGCAAAGCCGGAACTGCGTCGAAAGTTGAGCGCGCCCCCAACGAGAAGATCAACTTCATCGGCGGCTTTGACGGCTACACCGTCGGCAATATCCGCGAGATCAAGCGCATCTTCGAACTGATGGGCATCCAGTACACCATTCTTGCCGACAATTCCGAGGTCCTCGATACACCGACCGACGGCAAGTTCCGCATGTATGACGGTGGCACCACCCTGGAAGACGCTGCGAACGCGGTTCACGCCAAGGCGACAATCTCCATGCAGCAATGGTGTACGGAAAAGACGCTGGCGCTAATAGCCGACCATGGCCAGGAGGTCGTGGCTTTCAACCATCCGGTGGGTGTGTCTGGAACGGATGAGTTCCTGATGGCGCTGTCGCGCATCAGCGGCAAGGATATCCCGGAGGAACTGGCGCGAGAGCGTGGGCGCTTGGTCGACGCGATGGCTGATTCCAGGCGCGCATGTACATGGCAAGAAATTCGCGATCTATGGCGATCCAGACCTCTGCTATGGGTTAGCTGCCTTCCTGCTCGAACTTGGCGCCGAACCGATCCATGTGCTGTCCACCAACGGCAACAAGGCCTGGGCCGAGAAAATGCAGGCGCTGTTTGCGAGCTCGCCTTTTGGGCAGAACTGCCACGCCTATCCGGGGCGAGACCTCTGGCACATGCGCTCGCTCTTGTTCACCGAACCGGTCGACCTCCTGATCGGCAACACCTACGGCAAGTATCTGGAGCGCGACACCGGCACCCCGCTGATCCGAATCGGCTTCCCAATTTTTGATCGGCATCACCATCACCGCTCTCCGGTGTGGGGCTATCAGGGCGGCATGAACGTGCTGGTGAAGATTCTCGACAAGATCTTCGACGAGATCGACAACAAGACCAACGTTGCCGGCAAAACTGACTATAGCTTCGATATCATTCGTTGATGACGCACGACGCGCGCCATCGCCGGCAGAGATCGGCGATGGCCAAAGCGTGGGGCTGATCTTCGCACATGAGCTCGGTTGAGAGGGGAGACGGATGAGTTCGCTATCGGCCACGATTCGGAACATCTTCAGCGAGCCGGACTGCGCCAAGAACGCCAACAAATCGGAGGCCGACCGCAAGAAAGGCTGCACCAAGCAGCCGCAGCTCGGCGGCGCCGCGGGCGGCTGTGCCTTCGACGGCGCCAAGATTGCGCTGCAGCCTTTCACCGATGTCGCTCATCTGGTGCACGGTCCGATCGCCTGTGAGGGTAATTCCTGGGACAACCGCGGTGCGGCCTCGTCCGGTGCTAGCATCTGGCGCACTGGCTTCACCACTGACATGAATGAAACCGATATAATATTTGGGGGCGAGAAGCGGCTCTACCAGGCGATCAAGGACATTATCAACAAGTACAATCCGTCGGCCATCTTCGTGTATCAGACCTGCGTCCCTGCCATGATCGGAGACGACATCAATGCGGTTTGCAAGGCGGCTTCGCAAAAGCTCTGTAAGCCGGTCATTCCCATAAATTCGCCGGGCTTCGTCGGCCCCAAGAACCTCGGCAACAAGCTTGCCGGCGAGTCCTTGCTCGAACATGTCATTGGCACGCAAGAGCCGGACTACACCACGCCTTACGACATCAACCTGATCGGGGAATACAACCTGTCCGGAGAGCTCTGGCAGGTCAAGCCGCTGTTTGACGAACTCGGTATCCGCATCCTCTCCAGCATCTCCGGCGATGGTAAATATCGCGAAGTCGCCTCATCGCACCGGGCGCGCGCTGCCATGATGGTATGTTCGAAGGCGATGATCAATGTCGCGCGCAAGATGGAGGAGCGTTACGGAATCCCGTTCTTCGAAGGCTCGTTCTACGGGATCCAGGATTCCAGCGATTCGCTGCGCGAGATCGTGCGGCTGTTGGTCGAAAGGGGCGCGCCTTCCGAACTAATAGAGCGCACCGAGGCGGTGATCGCGCGCGAGGAGGCGCGCGCCTGGGCCGCGATCGAGCCGTACAAGCTCCGCTTTGCGGGGAAGAGGGCATTACTGATCACCGGCGGCGTGAAGTCCTGGTCTGTGGTGGCGGCGCTGCAGGAGGCAGGGCTCGAGCTGGTCGGCACCAGCATCAAAAAATCCACCAAGGAGGACAAGGAGCGCATCAAGGAGCTGATGGGGGAGGATGCCCACATGATCGAGGACATGACGCCGCGCGAGATGTACAAGATGCTGAAGGACGCGAAAGCGGACATCATGCTATCGGGCGGCAAATCGCAGTTCGTTGCGCTGAAATCGGCGACGCCATGGCTCGACATCAACCAGGAGCGCTGCCACGCGTATATGGGCTATGTCGGTATGGTGAAGCTGATCGAGGAGATCGAGAAGGCGCTGTTCAATCCGATGTGGGAGCAGCTGCGTCGACCGGTGCCGTGGGACGAGGTGGCCAAGAATCGGCAGGCCAAGGCAATGGCGCAGATGGACGCGCCCGCCGACGATATCGCCGCCGATCCAGCGCTGGCGGAGACGACCCAGCGCGCGAAAAAGGTCTGCTTCTGCAACAGAGTCGATCTCGGTACAATCGAGGATGCGATCCGCTCGCATGGCCTGACCAGCGTCGAGGCAGTCAGACAGCACAGTGACGCGTTCGGTGGCTGCTGCAAGAGGCGGATCGAGGACATCCTGGCGACAATGCCGGTCCATTCGCCGCCTGCCCTGCTGCAGGCCGCGGAATAGGACGGCATCATGGCCATCGTCACCACGCCGAAGAAGGCCTGTGCGGTCAACCCGCTGAAGATGAGTCAGCCAATCGGCGGCGCATTCGCCTTCATGGGCCTGCGTGGGGCCATGCCGCTTCTGCACGGCTCGCAAGGGTGCACGTCATTCGGGCTCACGCTGTTCGTGCGGCATTTCAATGAGGCGGTGCCGCTGCAGACCACTGCGATGAGCGAGGTGACGACCGTACTCGGCGGGTATGAAAATGTCGAGCAGGCTATACTCAACATCTACAATCGGACCAAGCCGGAGATCATCGGGATCTGCTCGACCGGGGTGACCGAAACCAATGGCGATGATGTCGACGCCTACATTAAGCTGATCCGCGAGAAGCATCCGCAGCTCGCCAAGTTTCCTCTGGTCTACGTCTCGACGCCCGATTTCAAGGACGCGTTCCAGGACGGCTGGGATAAGGCGGTGGCGCGGATGGTCGAGGTCCTGGTGGAGGCGCCGGCGGTGGAAGCGGAGCGCGATCCCGTGCGCGTGAATGTCCTCCCTGGATGTCACCTGACGCCGGGTGACCTCGACGAACTCAGGACGATCATGGAGGATTTTGGCCTGAAGTCATCCTTCCTGCCTGATGTGGCAGGATCGCTGGACGGGCATATCCCGGACGAGTTTACGCCGACGACCATCGGCGGCATCGGGGTTGACGAAATTGCGAGCATGGGCCGGTCCGGCTGGACCATTGCCATCGGTGCGCAGATGCGGCGCGCGGCAGAAGCCATGCAGGCCAAGACCGGGGTGCCGTTTCGCCTGTTCGAGCGGCTGTGCGGCCTCATTCCCAACGATCAATTCATCGCTTTCCTGAGCGAGATCAGCGGCCGCCCTGTGCCGTCAAAATATCGGCGCCAGCGTGGGCAGCTCGCCGATGCAATGCTGGACGCGCATTTTCATGTGGGCGGCCGCAAGCTTGCGATCGGTGCCGAGCCTGACCTCTTGTTCGACCTGTCCAGCATGCTCCACGAGATGGGTACGCAAATCACGGCGGCCGTGACGACCACGCAGTCGCCGGTGCTGGAGCGGATCAGGACCGGGGAGGTGCTGATCGGCGATCTCGAGGATCTGGAAGAGCTTGCCAAGACCAGGGATTGTGATCTGCTGATCACGCATTCACATGGCCGCCAAGCGGCGGCGCGGCTGAAGATTCCGTTTTATCGTGCGGGATTTCCAATTTTCGATCGGATCGGCGCAGGACACCAGCTATCCGTCGGCTATCGCGGCACACGCGATCTGATCTTCGATATCGCTAATCTCGTAATCGCCGACCGCGAGGAAAATCATCAGCCAACGCCCGATAGCTGGCGGACCTCGACACCGCCCTTAAGATCCGGCCGCCGCTGTTTTACCGCCGCAACGCAGAGGTCGATTGCATGAAGGTCGCATTCGCTACCCAGGACCTGAGGCGCGTCGATGCGCATTTCGGCTGGGCCAAGAACATTGCCATCTATAACGTTGGGCCGGCCGGGCACGAATTTCTGAAGGCGGTCCAGTTCGACGGCGATCTCGAGGAAGACGGCAACGAAGACAAGCTCGCGCCCAAGATTGAGGCCATCAAGGGTTGCGCCATCCTCTATGTCGCTGCCATCGGCGGCTCCGGTGCTGCGCGGGTGGTGTCGAACAAAATACATCCCATCAAGGTGAACAAGCCCGAGAACATCCTGGCGGTTCTCGAGAAGCTCGAGCGCGTGCTGAAGGGTACTCCGCCGCCCTGGCTGCGTAAGGCCCTGGCAAGGACCAGGCGCGCACGCTCGATTTCGATGAATGAGGACGACATGACTGAGGCTGCGGGCATCCTGCAAACCGACAACGCGCTCGACGCGCCGTTCGTGAGGAACTGGTCAATATCTGGCGCGCCCAGGACTTCCATGGCGCCTGGGAAGGCAAGAGCGATCTCGATCTGCTCGAGCCCTACATCCTGGACAAGGAGAGGAGGCGCGCGTTGCCGATCGTCGGAGATCCCGATCCGGATACGATCTGGCGACTGGAGCTGTTCTTCAATGCGGTCGCGCTCTCGATCGAGAAGGCGACGGGTGTGATGATCCAGCCGATGCTAAGATGCACCATGAAGGCTTTGGCCGCATCGTGCTGATCGGCGGCCGGCTGATCGTGGTGAATAAGCAGCTGCGCGATGTGCATCGCTTCGGATTCGACAATCTAGCAACGCTCGCCGCAGAGGGTGCCAAATGTGTCAGCGGCGGCAGAAAGATGATCCGGAAATTTCCCGACGTGGCGAACTATTGAGGGCGGCTCATGAGCGATGTTGAAATGCTGAAAGCAGAATTAAAAAAGCTGTCGGCCAAGGCGACTCAGGCCAAGATGGATCTGCACGACGTGTCGGAGGAACTGCCCGTCAACTGGACCTCGATCATGGCGGTGGCGCAGAAGGCGCACGATGCGTTTGCCGAACTCGAGCGCAAGCGTGAGGATCTCAAGGCGCTGGAAAAGGCCTAAAGGGCACCCGATCATGTCATTTGCAACGCGCGATGGTCGCAACTGGACGCCGAACTACCTGATCTCGATCGATGCCAAGAAGTGCATCGGTTGTGGCCGCTGTTTCAAGGTCTGCGGTCGCGACGTCATGACGTTGAAGGGGATCAACGAGGAGGGCGACCTCGTCGATCTCGACGATGACGAAGACGATGAGATCGAGAAGAAAATTATGGTGATGAATGACCAGGGCGCCTGTATCGGCTGCGGCGCCTGCGCCCGTGTCTGTCCGACCAGCTGTCAGACCCACGCACCCGCCTCGGTGGAGGCGGCGGTGCCTCTGTCCAACTCTCCCATGGAGCGGAGAGAGGTCGACGCGAAGCATTGGACGACGGACTCTCCATGTGCGCTCGCGCGGATGGGCCCCTCATCCCTTACCCTCACCGCGAAGGGGCCGCGAAGGGGAGGGAGGATCACTCAATCCCCTGTTCGCGCCTTCCTCATCACGGCGATGCGGAAGCGTTCGTTGATGGCGGCGGGATTGGCCAGGATCGCGGCCTCGGCCTGCGCGAAAGGGGCGAACACCATGTCCGCCCACCGAAGGCGCGTCGGAATGTCTTTCAGGATCTCACCTAAGGCGGAGATCTGTGGCAGCAAGCATTCGGGAGCAGATATGACGCGCATCTGGCGATCTCACGGCCCTAAACCGCTATTTCCAGCAGCGGCATCTGCTCGCCCATCGTGACGGATCGGTGGATGCGGACTACATCGCCAAAACCGGCGACATGGGTTACCGCGTAGGGCAGCAGCTGGTTGTTCGCGAGAGCGCGGTCCGCGATTGGCTGACTCTCTTGGAGCGATTAGCTGTCGGAGCTGCCGCCGATGCAGCCGGGCCGCGGCAGCAACCGTAGTCTGTCTGCTATTGTACTTTCAATGAACGCAGGCGCTGCATAGCTGCGGTTTTCACCGAATTATGAATTGCCTCGGGAAAGCCTTTTGGCAGCTCGCTTTCGATTTTGGCGAGCGCAGCTTTTCAGCGGTAGAGGCGACCCACTCGATTGAATCCTGTACGAGCTTTTTCGGTACGCCCGCCGCTTCGCCTGTCTGCAAGAAATGCCGGCCCTGCACTTCGGCAATCCTGTAGTGGTTGTTTGTCCCTACCGACATTGCGAGCTTCATCTGCTTGCGCTGAATCTCACCGGTGTCCGGACTCGGCTGTGCCGTGAGCACGTCGTAGAGCGGTGTCAGATGGTAGCGGCCGCCGGGCGTAATGAAGATGCTGAAATTCTTCGCATGGCCGTCGGTTGCGCCAATCAGCCAAAAGAAGATTTGCGCCCTGAGCAGGGTCGCCTGATCTTCAGCGGGCGTGTCGCTGCCTTTGAGCAGATCAAGAAGCTTCATCATGCCGGGGCCGCCATCGCTCTGGTATTTGCGCGTCGGCGGGACCGACAGGGCCTGACAGCAGTCCTCCTGCGGCAGGCGGAGCAGGCGGCCATCCTTCGTCCACCGCCGGTCGAAGCGCTCGATCACGAGCGCCGTGGTCTTACCGAAAGTCGCAATCTCGGCATGGTTCACCGGCAGGCCGGAGGCGGCGGCAAGTCTCAGGCAATAATATTCATTCTCGACGCTGTTCGAAAGGTTGATGCCGTTGGGCAGCTCCCGATCTGCGTCTTGAAAATATGAGTCGTCGGTGTGGTGCCGTGCGGCTTGAGCCGCTTGCCGCCGTGTCGCAGCAGCGCCGTTTTCTCCTGCGCTCCTGCCACGGAAATCCGGAAATCATCGTCACGCGTAAGTCCGAGCGGAGCCTGGGCGAGCCCCTTGAGGAGCTTTTCAATCGCTTCGTCATCGACGGCATCGCCGGCGATGGGGTGGCATCGCCATGGTGATCATCATCATGATGATGATCATCGTCGGCGACGAACTGCAGGGCGCCGACGCAGTCCTGCCGATGGCAGCGAGCAGGCTGTAGGTGTCGGTCCCCGCGGCGCCGACCTTTTGCGCCACGCGGCGGCGGAGCGCATCGGGTCGGGGAGGAGATTGTCGAAGACGGCCGTGACGGTTTCGCCGCGGAAGGCATCCTCGCGCAGCGGCAGCGAGAGCGAGACGGGCAGGGCATGTTCCCATCCGAGCCAGCCAGCCTCGTACCGGAATTCAATAGCGCCAGTCGCCGCCTTGCTCAGGCGGCCGACAAGCCGGTTGTTGAGGGCACGCGAAGCGGCTCATGGCGGGGACGCCGCGGCATCAGAAAATGTCCTCAAGGTCGGCGGCTGTGCCTTTGGTGCGCGGGACGATCCGGAACTCAAGGTCCAGGGCCGCGAGTACCGCAAGGATGGTGTCCAGCTTGGCTGCCGGATGGCCAGTTTCGATAGGCGAGATCGTCTCCTGGCGCAGGCCCGCCCGCTCGCCGACCTGCGACTGGCTGAGCCCCCGCTTCTTACGGGTGCGGCGGATCAGGTTGCCAATCTGGTTCGGTGTACGGGCAAGGTCGGTCATTTTTACTCCGATCCTATTATGCGGTAAAACCGATAAAAACGCAATATCGAAGCTAGCGCATAAACCGAGGTTATGCGTTAGCTGATATAAAACGCGGCGCATAGGGAAGGCTGCACGCAGTCTTCAGCGGCCATGGGCAACCTGGTCGATGCGAAACGGCAGGCGGACGGTGTACGGGCCTCATCCAGTCCTTTGCGGCGCGGCCCCGGGGCATTCCGCGCCGATGATCTCAACAAGGCTTTCCATTTTCATGATGCCATCCGTCACGGCAGCGACCATAGCCGGGGTGACGCCAAGTGTCTGTGGACGCGGCAGAAGTTGTAGAAAAAGAAGTAGAGTGCCAACGCGTAGCAGTGGTTTTCAAACTTCTTGCTGAACGCATTGGTGAGCCGGGTAAGCCGCCTCATTGACATGCGCATGGTCAGGTTCTGCCGCTCAACAAATGAGGCACTGTTACGCTTCGGATCGGGGTTGCCCATGATGGCTTCCTTGATCGCGCCAATGCGCTTGGGCGGGCTAGAGCGGCCAGGACCGTCATAGTCAGTCGCGAATATCTTGTTCAGCATCGCGTAGTTAGGTTGAAATCGACCGCAGATACGGCCTTGAGATAGGCTTTGTGGCCATCTGTGATGAGCTGGACGCGGTTGGCAAGACGCGCCTTCAAGTAATCCTAGGAAGACAATGCCGGTGTCTTGGCTGCGGTCGCCAACGTGCCATGACACGATCAGCTTAGAGTCGGCGTCAGGCCCGTCCACGTCCAGATGTCGCCAGCAGCGGCCGGAGCCGCTTTAGCAAATTTGACATTCTTCTGCTTGGCGTAGCTGAACGACCAAACCTCATCGCATTGGACGCGGATGGCGGGGACATTGCGGACCTTCTCATCGTGGAAGGCGGCGCAGGCCAAACCAGTGTCCACCAAGAGCTTAGTCACGGTATTGATCGACACCCCGTAATCGGGCTGAGCTGCTGCCCTCACAGAGCATCGTCAGAATCTGGACGCGGGTTTGTTGGGGCAGCTTGTTCATAGCGCTCATCCCACCGATGCGGAAAGCATTCCAATGACTGCTCCCACCAAGAGAGACTGCTTCGGGGCACCTTTCGGTATGACGACGAACCGGAAGCAATTTGATAGCGGTGATCTTCACCGGTGAGCCTTTCGAGCAGGACACTTCGGCGAATTTGCTCTCGTAGTTGACAGGGCCTGCGGAACAAGCCGGGATCATCGTGCCATCCGCCTGACGGGCACGGGCAAGCCGAAGCCGGCCGCCGAAACCGGATTGGCCGCGAGGAGCGGCTGATTCACGCCACCCTCCGCGGGCCGAAGGCCGGCGTGCCAACGCTGAAAATCACGAGAATCCCGCCTGATCGACAGCGCGATCTGCCGTAATCGGGCGTGTGACCGAATAGACGGTCAGCATGCCACAATCGAGCATTGCCGTCAGCTCGTCTAGCGAGCAGCCGGCAAAGTCGGACGCAGAGATCAATTTTTTGTAGCAGCCGCGGAGATGCGCGTTGTGAGCCCCGTAAAGCGACAATGCTCGCGCGAACCCGTGGATCGTGCACGGGTCGCACCTAGTGGTGGTCGCGCTTGCAACGCCGCGCGTCGAATTCCCCAGAAGGTGAGGCGATCCGGCACCCTGCGCGATTCTTGCAGGGCTGATCGCAGGGTGATGAATGAAAGGCATCTTATCATGAATGAGCAACGGATGCAGCGGAATACCGCCTATGCGATCTGCGGCTTCTACGACATCCCAAGCCAGCAAGCCATGGGCTACCATCTCATGATCGTCGACGAGGACGGAAGCCACAGGCCGTGGTCCATTGTTGTGGTGCGCTGGGGCAAGCGGGTGTTTGGCTATCTCAATAAATGCCCGCATAACCGGGTCAACCTGGACTGGGAACGTAACCAGTTCCTCGATCCCAAGGGCATCCGGCTGATGTGCAGTAAGCACGGCTCGACCTTCGAGCTCGGCACCGGCCGCTGCGTTGATGGCCCGTGCAAGGGCAGCGGGCTCACGCCGGTCGCGTTGACGGTGCTGGACGGCGACATCTGCGTCACCGGCGTACGGCTTGTTGAGGACGAGAACGATCCCTCCGGCGACGGCTGAACCGGCGCTCAGACCACGGCCGGTTCTCGTTGCGGTTTTTGACGGGCCCCATCCTCTTCAGCCCGTCTTCGTAGGAGATCTCGTCATAGGATGCATCGACATTCCTGGCCGCGTCGAGCAAGTAATCGAGCCTGCCGCCCGCATCGAGCTTCTTGATCTCGTCCTTGTTGACCCCGACCAGGTCCATCATCTCCTTCCAGACAGTGGATTCATCGCACGGCAGCACGTGGAAAGTGATATCACCGAGTTTGGTTCGGTATTTCGCCAACAGGTCTATGTTGTTGCAAAACATGAAGTAGCTGCCACGAGGGCTTAGCGCGCCCTCAAGTACCTTTTGCGACAACGGCAAGATAAGCGAAGGAGTGCAGATAGCCGGCCAGCACCGGAATGGCGCTTTCGCCTTCCTGCGCGACCATCAGCACCTGCTCGATCGAATAGTCGGGCGGCCGCTTCTCGTCCGCCACCTGGGCCTGAAATTTTAGTGCGATATCGCCGCGAAAGCCGAACCGGCCCGGCTTGGTGGTGCTACCCTTGAGTACGGCGTTGAGCAGGCGCCCCTCCTTGTCCAGCCGGCCTAGCGCCGTATTCTCGATTGCAGTCATGAAAATTGTCCTCGATCTAAGCTCATCACCGGACACCTCGGCCGGCGCAACATGTGCAATGCAAATTGTTTGCCGCCGCGACTGGAGCGGGTCATCCGCGTAACACTAAAGGAAAACACGCAAGCGCGCCGCCATCCCTCGAAGAGCCTCGTCAGGAACCTGACACGGGTCGCAAAGCCACCAGGCGCGATTCGAAAAAGACGGGAACTATCAAGCGCGCGCTGGCATGCAGCTTGCGAATTCGCAAGCAACCGACTGATGCAAAGGAAGGTGAGCCACAAGCAACCTGACGGATAGCGTAATGGATGCAGTCAAGACCGCGATCTTAACGTCGGCGCAGCCGCCGAGCAGGCAGTCATTTTTGCTTCGGGCTCGTCGAGGCGGTTCGCGTTCACGAACCGCCTCGCTGCTCATCAGTCATAGACGCGTCGTCGACACCCGGCGCATGCGGGAGTTGGCGCAGCCCTTAGCGGGTGATCTTCCCCCCTTCGCCTTCATTCAGACCCCGCAGCCATCGCTCCGGCCCCACCCAAGAGCTTCACGTTGAGTCGGCCGCCGGCGAACAGCATGTCGTCGAGCGCTTCCTCGATGTCGGCTGTGGTCACGAATTTCCGCCGTCACGAGCGATGCATGATTGCGCGATGCGCCGCATCAGCTCCTTAATGAAAGCGGCGCTGACGCCCTCAGTGCGGCGCACCGTCTCGGCTACGATCTCCGCCTCAAGCGGCAGGCCCATGGCGTAAAGCCGGATCAGCTTGTCGCGGCCGGTCGTATCAGGCAGCGGTATCTCGATCGCCTGGTCGATGCGGCCGGGGCGACCGGCCAGGGCGCCCTCGAGTTGCTCGGGGCGGTTGGTGGTGAGCACGAAGAGGATGTCAGCGTCTTCCTTCAAGCCGTCCATTTCATTTAGGAGCTTGTTCAGCACGGCCTCCTCACATGTTGTCAAGTCGTCGCGCTTGCTGGCGATCAGATCGACATCCTCGATCACCACCATGGTAGGCTGCAGCAGGCGCGCGAGTGTCATATAGGCGCCCAGCTGTTCGACCGCTTCGCCGGTGATGATTAGCGTGGTGTGTGTCCCGGTAGGTTGGTGGCGAGATAGCGGATGGTGTGGGTCTTACCGGTGCCCGGCGGGCCATAGAGCAGGATGCCCTTGCGGGTCGACTGGCCAGATCGGCGGAGTGCGCCGCGCGTGGCGACAACACGTTGCGATCGAGCAATTTGATAGCCTGTTCCGGCAGGATCACGTCCTCGCGCCTTACTGGTGCCACTCGATGCACCATGATGCCTCTTGAGCGGCCGCTGTAATCCGCACCTTCCTCGAGTGAGAGGATCTTGCCGCGATAAGAACGTGCCGCGTGCACCGCCCGTTCCAGTTCGTCAAAGCTGCGCTGAACAAAGGCTTCGCCGCCAGACCCCGCAGGGGCAACAATTTCAATCCGGATCATCGGCTTGCGCTTGAACTCGACCTCATAAGAGAGCACGACGGCATAGCGAAATTCGCTCGCCCGGCAAAGCCACAGTCCATTGTACAGGCATTTGACCGGCGCCGTCTCGCCAGTATCAACCTGGTGATATTGCGGCGGCACCAGCGAAATCGCATTCTGTCCACGCTGTTTCATCCGAGCGAATGAAAGCGTCTCGTACCGATGTTGTTCATAGGTGCCGAAGAAGCGGACCGGATCGGCGAATAGCTTATCTATCGCGACCTGAACATCGGCCCGCATGTGGCCCGGGAATTGCCGCACGGTAGTGGCGAGTTCGCTCGGCGGTATATTGGCGAAGTGCCACTCAAGCGCTTCGAAGACATATTCGAATTGCACGTCGGGTGTGTGTTCTAGTTGTTCGGCGATGTTCGTCATGAAAGTGGTCTCCGATCTAAGCTCATCACCGGACACTTCGGCCGGCTTCGACACGCAATGCAAATTGCTTGCCGCCACATGCGGCAGGATTTGTCGGCGTAACATTTAAAGAAAACACGCAAGCGCACTGTGATCCCTCGAAGAGCCTTGTCAGGAACCCGACACGCGTCGCAAAGCCAACGGGCTTGAAATCGAAAACTCGAGCATTATCAGGCGCCTACGCGCTGGCATGCGACTTGCCAGTTCGCAAACAACCGACCCAGGCAAATGAAGGATAGCCATGATCAATCTGACGGATAGCGCAGTGAACGCGGTCAAGAGCGCGATTTCAGCTTCGGCGCAGCCAGCGAGCGGCCTGCGTATCATGGTCGAGGCCGGCGGCTGCGTCGGATTCAAATACAAGATGGGCCTCGCCGACGCGGCGAAGTCCGATGATACGGTGATCGAGCGCGACGGGGTCAAGGTGTTCGTCGACAATAGAAGCCATGAGCACCTCGCCGGCACGACCATCGATTTCGTGGTGGCGCTGGAAGGCTCGGGCTTTACCTTCGACAACCCGAACGCTAGGTCGAGCTGCTCCTGTGGAAAATCCTTCAGCTGATGACGAGAGAGGTCGAAGCATGCTGGTCGAATCCGAACAAATGAAACAAGCCCAGGTCACTGAGACCGATCGGGAGCGATTCATTCGGGCCGTGATCGAGGAGATCCGGCCCAATCTGCAAGGCGATGGCGGCGACTGTCACTGGTTCAGATCGACGGCAGCAAGATCATGGTCAAGCTGACCGGTGCCTGCGGGCTCTGTAAGCTTTCAAGCGCGACCTTGGAAGGCATTCAAGCGCGACTGGTCGCAAACCTCGGCGAATTCGTTCGCCTCATCCCTGTCGCCCGCGCCGCCAATGCGCGGCGTTGAACGAGGCGGTTGTGCCGGTTTACCTTGACAACAATGCGACCACGCGGACGGATCCGTGTGTCTTCCTAGCCATGTTGCCGTTCTTCACGGAGCAGTTCGGCAATGCCTCGTCCACCCATGCCTTCGGCAGCGAGGTCGCTGGCGCGGTGAAGAAGGCGCGTCGCAGCGTGCAGAGCTTGCTGGGGGCCGCCCACGATCATGAGATCGTCTTCACCTCCGGCGGGACCGAGTCCAACAATACCGCGATCCTTTCTGCGCTTGTGACACAGGAAGGGCGCGACGAGATCGTCACCACCTGCGTCGAGCATTCCGTCATCCTTACGCTGGTCGAGCAATTGGCGACAAGGGGCGTCAAGGCGCATGTGATCCCGGTGGATTCGCGCGGTCGGCTCGACGTCGAGGCGTTTCGCTGGGCGCTTGGACCGCGCACGGCGATTGCGTCGGTTATGTGGGCCAACAACGAGACCGGCACAATTTTCCCGGTGGAGTCCCTGGCCGCGTTAGCGCGCGCGGCAGGCGCGCTGTTTCACACCGACGCGGTGCAGGCCATAGGCAGGGTGCCCGTGGACCTGAAGGACAGTGCTATCGACATGCTCTCGCTGTCTGCGCACAAACTGCACGGCCCCAAAGGGATCGGCGCGCTCTATTTACGTAAAGGCACAAAATTCAGGCCGCTGATCTGGGGTGGGGCACAGGAACGAAGGCGCCGCGGCGGAACCGAGAACATCCCCGGCATCGTCGGTCTTGGAAAAGCTGCAGAGCTTGCGGCGGAGCGGCTCGAGCCGGAGCGCCTTCGCATTGGTGGGTTGCGCGATCGCCTGGAGCAGGCGATTTTGCAGAATGGCCACTGCATGGCACTCGGCGACATCAGCAGCCGGCTGCCGAACACGGCTAACATCGCCTTCGAAGATCTCGAAGGCGAAGCAATCATCCATCATCTTGATCGTGCAGGCATTGCCGCTTCGCTCGGATCAGCCTGCAGCTGCGGCTCAATGGAGCCGTCGCATGTGCTGCGCGCCATGCACGTGCCGCCCAGCAGCCTGCGCGGCGCGGTACGCTTCTCCCTATCGCGTGAAACCACCGTCGAAGAGGTCGATCAGGTCGTGTGCGTACTGTCCGACATCGTGGCTCGCCTGCGCGCCATGTCGCTGGAGCACCCCGATCCCGCCAGCAATTCGCCCCGATGCACGAGTTGATCTCATGAAAGTCATGATTCGCCGCTCTCCCGAGGCGGGCCTGTCGATTTACGTGCCGAAAAAAGATCTCGAAGAGCCGATCGTTGAATCAGAGCACGAGACCCTGTGGGGCGGCTGGATCAGAATAGCCAATGGCTGGGTGCTTGATCTGCCCGAGATGGCGAGCGACACTCCCCTGCCGATCACGATCAAGGCCAGGAAGCGTGGCGGGGACGGGGACGACCGATGAAGGCGACGCAAGTCGATTTTGTCCGCGCGGCCGATGCGGAGGTGATTCTCACTGACCTCGGGGCCAGGCTGCGTGCCGGCAGCATTGTTCCCTATCTCGGACCGGGCCTTACCGAGTTGTCCAAACCGGATATGCCGATGACACCGGAGGCCTTGGCTGCCTTCTTCGCCACCAAGGTCGCGCTGCCGCGCCTGGCCAAGGGCAATGTCTGGGCGTCTGCGCAGCACATCGAGAGCAACAAGCATCGCTTCACTGTGACAGCATTGATGGCGCAGGCCTTTGCTGCGACCGTCGAGCCGACGGCACTGCATCATCATCTCGCCGCGATGTGCCTGCCTGTCATCGTCGATGCCTGGTATGACGGCGTGATGCGTGCGGCGCTTGGCAAGCACGAAGGATGGGGCGAGGTGCAGGGCATCACTCGCGCCGGCATCGGCGAGGACCGCTGGTATCGCTTCTATGATGCAGAGGGCAAAGAGGTCGATCGCGTTACAGCGCAGAACTGGACCACGGTCCTCTACAAGCCGCACGGCGGCGTGCTGCCTGCCAGGAACTTCCTGATCTCTGAGGCCGACTATGTCGAGGTGCTGACCGAGATAGACATTCAGACGCCGATCCCCGACGTGGTCAAAGAGCGGCGCAGTGGCCGCAGCTTTCTCTTCATCGGCTGCCGCTTCAGCGATCAACTGCTGCGAACCTATGCGCGTCAGCTCACGAAGCGCTCGGCCGGTGTTCATTATGCCATCGTGGAGCCGGATGTGCTGTCCGGGAACGAGCTGCGTTTTCTGGTCGAACGCGGCCTGCGGCCGCTTGCCATCCCGCTCCCGCGCGCGATCGAGATCCTGCTCGCCGGCTGACGGATTCTGTAGATGGGTCGATGACGCCTGCGTGTCGGCGCGCGCAAGTGTTTTGCGTTCGCGCCAGAGAATGGATGCGCTCATCTCCGAGTCGGGATCGCAACGCCTGTCACATTTCGAACATTTCCAATTCATGCAGAAATCCTTCACTTCCACGGTAAACCGCGGCAAGTGGCTAGGTCTTTGACTTAGATCAGAATTGCTCGCAGTCCCGGCCATGGCACGCGAATTGCTAATCTTCTTTTCAGTTTCCGCCTGCAGGGAGAATGGAAGGATGCACGTGTCAGCGCTGGACGAAGGAAGCTCGGCAGGGAACGCCGTCGACATCGGCGAGATCATACTGGCGATCGCCGAGCACAAGGGCTGCGGCACGTCCGGCGGCAGCGGCAAGGCGAGCTGCGGCTCGCAAGCCGGCCAAGATGATCTGCCGACCGAAATCTGGGAGAAGGTCAAGAACCATCCCTGCTACAGCGAAGAAGCGCATCATCACTACGCCCGCATGCATGTTGCGGTCGCGCCCGCCTGCAACATCCAGTGCAATTACTGTAATCGTAAATATGATTGCGCCAACGAATCACGCCCAGGCGTGGTGAGCGAGAAACTGACGCCGGAGCAGGCGACGAAAAAGGTGCTGGCGGTCGCCTCCACCATCCCGCAGATGACCGTGCTCGGCATCGCTGGTCCCGGCGATCCCCTGGCCAATCCGAAAAAGACCTTCAAGACCTTCGAGCTGGTGGCCAAGGCCGCGCCCGACATTAAGTTGTGCCTGTCAACCAACGGCCTGGCGCTGCCCGACCATGTTGACACTATCGACCGCTTCAACATCGACCATGTCACCATCACCATCAACATGGTCGACCCCGAAATCGGCGCCAAGATCTATCCGTGGATTTTCTATAATCACAAGCGCTACACCGGCGTCGAAGCCGCAAAGATCCTCACTGACCGGCAGCTGCAAGGCCTCGAGCTGCTCACCCAGCGGGGGATCCTCTGCAAGATCAACTCGGTGATGATTCCGGGCATCAACGACCAGCATCTGGTCGATGTCAACAAGGCGGTCAAATCGCGCGGCGCGTTCCTGCACAACATCATGCCGCTGATCTCCGCGCCCGAGCACGGTACCATGTTCGGTCTCAAGGGCCAGCGGGGCCCGACCGCGCAGGAATTGAAGGTGCTGCAGGATGCCTGCGAAGGCGAGATGAACATGATGCGGCACTGCCGGCAGTGCCGCGCTGACGCTGTGGGCCTGCTCGGCGAGGACCGCGGCGCGGAGTTCGCTACCGAGAAGGTCATGGCCATGGACGTCAAATACAATTTGGAGACGCGCAAAGCCTACCAGGCCAAGGTCGAGGAGGAGCGCGTTGCCAAAGTTGCTACCGAGCAGGAACAGCTCGCCGAGCTCGTCGGCGAGACGAGCGACATCAAGCTCTCGGTTGCGGTGGCGACCAAGGGCTCGGGCCTGATCAACGAACATTTTGGCCATGCCAAGGAGTTCCAGGTGTACGAACTCTCGATATCTGGTGCCAAATTCGTCGGCCACCGCCGCGTCGATTGCTACTGCCAGGGCGGTTATGGCGAGGAGGGCAGCCTTGCCACCATCATCCGCGCCATCAACGACTGCCATGCAGTGTTCGTGGCCAAGATCGGCGGTTGCCCGAAGAGCGAGCTGATCAAGGCCGGCATCGAGCCGGTCGATCAATACGGCCACGAGTTCATCGAGAAGTCGGCGATCGCCTGGTTCAAGTCTTACCTCGACAAGGTGCAAAGGGGTGAGGTCCAGCATGTCGAACGTGGCGACGCGGCAATCCGGCACGGCGCGCTCATTTCGGCGGCCTAAGGGAGATATCGATGCCGTTCAAGATCATCGCCTCGCAATGCACGAGCTGCTCGGCTTGCGAGCTCGAATGCCCGAATGTCGCAATCTCGGAGAAGGACGGAACGTTTGTGATCGACCCGAAGAAGTGCACCGAGTGCATCGGTTATTTCGACGAGCCGCAATGTGTCGCAGTCTGTCCGGTCGACAATACTTGCGTCGTAGACACCTCATCGCCGTGCTACTAGGCGCGAGCGTAAAGGGGCGAGCCCATGAACTTCACGCTGATGCCCGCTGCCGCGGAAAAATCATCCGCCTCATGCTGAGCGCGGATGGCGCGCCTGGGGCGTCACGGCGGCCGAGCTGGCGGGGTTGACCGAGGACGAGGACTCCATGGTGCAGGAAGTAGCCCGCGCGCGCGTAGCCCTCCAGCCCGAACGATCGAGAGGAGTGGGACATGAGCAACATCGTTCGCGACAGCGATGTGGTCGAGTTGACCGGGCCGCCCTTCTTCGCCTTTGGCGAAAAGGTGCAGGCCAAGCGCACTATCCGCAATGACGGAACTTACGCCGGCAAGGAGATCGGCGAGATTCTCGCCAAAAAGGGGGAGGTGGGTTACGTCTTCTCGATCGGCACGTTCCTGCAGCAGTTCTACATCTATGGCGTCGAGTTTCTTGAAAGCGGCAACCGCGTCGGTATGAAGCGCAAGGAGCTCGAGCCGGCGGTGCCGCGCGAGGAGCTTGAGGACCCGCCGTTGCCGGAAGTAGCCGCGCCATGATAGGCCCGCGCCTTCCGAAATACCAATGGGGCCAGCGGGTCACGGCTGCGGTCGACCTGATTAATGACGGCTCGTTTCCGGATGCGCCGGCTGATGGACTCTTGGTCGGTGTCGGAGCGGTCGGCGAGATCGTGCAGGTCGGCAGGCATACCGAAGCGAACGTGACAATCTATCTCGTCGAGTTCCGCGAGCGGCTGGTCGTTGGCTGCCTTGAAGAAGAGGTCACACCGGTGCGAGGGAGCGCTTTGCGATGAATGCCTCGGTAATAAGAAGGCCACTTGTCGGGTCGATCGCCCATCCAAACGAGCTCGATTGCAAGCGGATCGAGCGCGCGCTCGCCGCGCGCAAGCGCTATCGCTATGTCTCTGCGAATGTGAAGCAGGTGAGGGGCGGCTATCTCATCGAGAGCTGCTGCTGCTCGCGCAATATCGACAAGGACGGCGGCGTGATCCATGTCGCGCTGATCCATTATGACACAGTGAGCAGAACCTGGAAGCTGTTTCGCAAGAACCACGCGCGCGGGATCTGGGAGTTTTACAGCATTTACCCCCGGCTGAACTCAGCAATCGACGATTTGAACACGGATTCCGAGCGGCTGTTCTGGCAATGACGCTGCTTTGGGACCAGTTGGGAGCCGCGATGGCGCTTGGAACAGACGAACTGATCGAAATCGAACGGGTGCTTGCGGCGGAAGCCGATGCAAGCCCATTCCTCGAGCTCCGGCGCCGCTTTCCGCACCTCGCCTTGACGCGCTGTGATGCGTCTGATGTGACGGAGCGGCCGTTCCGAAGCTTTCCGGGTTTCGACCTGCATCTGATCGATGGCTGCGATCGCTGCGTGCGGATCACGGTCGATCCGGCGCGGGCGACTGGCATCCTGTTGGCGGCGAGGAATATTGGGCGGTGACCAGCATTGCACTCGCAGAGGATCACGACGATGGCGCGGACGCGATCGAGACCGATGTATCCTTCATTCCGCTCTCCGATCCCGATATCACCTCCGCCGAGCTCTCCGCGGTGGAAGCGCTGCTGTGTTCGCCGCGAATCTCCAATGGGCCTGTCACTGAGGCCTTCGAGAAAGCCTTCGCGACCTATCTTGGCCGCAAATACGCCGTTGCCGTCCCAAGCGGCACAATCGGACTTCTCTTGCGCTAAGTAAGGGTGCTCGGCATCGGGCCTGGGCAGGAGGTGATTGCCTCACCGTATTCGTTTCGTGAGACGGTGCATGCCATCAGCCTTACTGGCGCGCGGCCGGTGTTTGCCGACATCGAGTATTGGTCGGGAGCGTTGGTTCCGGCCAAGGTCGAACAGCGCATTGCGGCGAATACGCGCGCCATTATTGGCGGCAACCCCAATTGCCATCCGGCGCCATGGTCAGAGCTGCGCGAGATTGCGCAGGTTCGCAAGCTGCCGCTCCTGGAAGATTCTACCGAGGCGATCGGATCGCGGTACAAGGGCGAACTCGTCGGCCGCTTCGGCGATATGGCCTCCTTTGATTTCGCACAGCTACTGGCTCTGACCTGCGGCGAAGGCGGCATGGTGGTGACCACGACATCGACCTGGTCGTTGGCTTGCGTCGCCGTCGCGCGCATCGGCTGGATGAGCGCTCCTCGGTTGTCGTCAGCAGCGCCGCACCTTACCAGGCTGGCATGAGCGATCTCACAGTGGACGTTGGGGCTTGGGCAGCTGAAGCGCCTCGACGAAATTCTGGAGCAGCGCCGGCTCGCCGAACAGCTCTACAATGCGCATATGCAATCCTTTGAGGGTATAAGGCCGCCCTATGTGGGTCCCGGCGTGACCGAGGTGAATTGGTTCCTCTATCTGGTCCATCTCGGGACGCGCTTCACGCGATCCAGCCGCGACGCCATCATCGATCTGCGCATCGAGCAGGTCGAGGCCGCCGCCTATTGCCATCCGTTGCATTTGCAGCGGCATTACTTCGACCTCGGGTATCGTCACGGCGATTTTCTGGTTGCGGAAAAGATCGCCGATCGCGCTGTGGCACTGCCGTTTCACACCCATCTCGCGGACAACCAGACGAGTTCATCGTCGAGACGATGAAGGACGCGTCCATCAACGTGGGCGCTGGCGCAGCGATTTATTAGAGCCGAGGAACCATCGATGCGCCAAAGGGCAGGCTGGAAATGTCGCCAGTCAGGGTCTCGCCATATGTCAAGATGATCGAGATCATTGAGGCCACAGCACTTTTGGCGGTGGGTCCCGAGATCGGCATTCCAGACAAATGCGGGGCAGGCCAAATGCGGATCTTGCCACATCTTCATTTAACAAGACTGCAAGTGAGTCTCGAAGGTGGCGCGCAATGATAAGCTCAATACGATCGTGGCGTCGGCTCTAAGTCGCGGCTCTGCTGCCCAGGTGCTCGGAACCGGAAGCATGATCATCGAGCTTTTGGACTTCGGCTCGGCTTCTTCAGGCTCGGCGGAAACAGCGGCAACGGACATGACCGGTGGTCTAAGAAGAGCAAGCGCCCGCGGGAACTTATGCCGAACCAATGATTCTCTCAGCGAGCGGGCCGGCAATGCCTACCAGGAACTGGCCGTGGAGTTGGCGTGTTTCGCCTGACGCGGGCCGCCGCCGATGCGATACGGCCGGCACGGTGCGACGTTGGAGATCGACAGCGGGTCTTGCATCGACGGCCCCCGAAACGGAAAAGCCCTTGAGCCCGTCGCGCTCGCCGTGATCGGCGGCCACATCTGCCTGTGTGGCGTGAAGCTGGTGGAGGACAACCGGCTTCCAGCTCCGTTCGAGGACAGCGAGGAAACCATGCACATCATGGTCCATCCGGATCAGGCATGGTCTCATGACCGTGGCTCAGGATCTGCGGGAAAGCGCCGTCGTTCTCGCGAACATCGGCGCAAGCCTATCGCATGTCGCTGCTTTTGAATTTGTGAGAGTTAAAGGGCCGGGCGCGCCGGCGGAAGTTATCTTTCCCAGCATGAATGAATGGGACGGACACTTGACCAGCGACAGGTCGCAGCCATGTCGATGTTCGAGCGCGCATTGGCGGCCTTATCAGAATCGACCGGCTGGTCGACAGCCTTTGTCGCGCGTGAACGTATTGCCCGAAGCGGAAATCATTCGTGTCACGCGTTCGGCCGATCTCGGCGGCACCAAGGAGATGCTCAAGCGCTATCTCTCCGAGTGGCCGGCCAACGGATAACAGAGTAAAACCCGGACTGACGGCCGCCTGCCGCCTGCTGCCGCAATCTTCACGTCGCTGAGCATTCGATCGATGGTCGCGGCGCTCACTGCGAGCAATTGCGCCTGCTCACCTTCGCCGAGCGGCAAACGGCCGTGTTGCTCCAGTGCCGGCACAAGGGTCGCGATCAGCACCACGCACACTCGATGCGACGCCTCCCACAACGGCGTCAGCGCATCCCCAATGGCCGAGGGCGTGCTTACTCGCGGACGCAGCAGCATCGGTGGTGAACCTGCTCCCAATGAGTGGACACCTGTAGTAGGCTCAGAGAGCCAGGAGGTGTCGAATGGAAGGACGTCAACGTCGGTCGTTTACCGATGAGTACCAGCGGCAGCCCGCGGAGCTCGTCCTTTCGAGTGGTAGATCGATCACGTCAGTCGCCAAGGAACTCGGTTTGCGCGATTCCGCGCTGCGGCGCTGGGTGGAGCCGCTGAGGTCGCCCGGCTGCGCCAGGAGAACGAGTGGCTGCGCATGGAGCGGGACATTTTAAAAGACTGTCGCGGGGCCGTTTCCCGCGTGCGCGCGGAAGAAACAGACTGTGCTATCCTCGGACTTTCCGAGGCTAGTGGCCGTCAGCTTATTGGAGGCACAATCCCCTTGGAAAGGTGGTCCATGGGTGCATGACTTGAGAGTGGTGACGCCGCCCCGAACAACTGCCGACCAACCCGCTGGAAGCACCGCCGTACACGCCCCACCCATCATGTCGAGGCCGACGGCTGGTACTCTCCACCCCTTATTGCGTGATCCGTGCACTCGTCAATGCCCCCATCGACGGCAGAACGCTGGAGATCCACAACAGCCAAAGGATTGCCAGCCACGCCCGTGCGCCCAATCGGCCGGGCCACATCACCGACCGCCGATCATGTGCGAAGCGCTCACTGCCACCGCAAATCGAGCTCTGCTGCCGTGCGGTGAGAGGAACGGTGCCTCAACCCCCCGCAGCTTTCTTGAGGCCCCTATCACAGCGAGGGCCTATTCTGAGCAAGGCTCTCGAACCTGCCTAGGTACGCTGTCGCTGGTCAAAAGCTAAGGGTGCGGCGCGGCAATCAGGATGGAAGCGGCTTCCCATCCAGATTGTCGCGCTATAACTAGGGCGTCGAGCGCGTCGACGCTGCCTGCCGTGGATCGCCGCCAAGTCCTGCCGTTAACAAGGACTTACAGAAAGCAGGGCTGAGCTTGCCACGGTGGATGACAAACATCTTCTGACCCTCCCGAGCCCGGGCATCGAGCCACTGCTGATTGTGGCCGTGCTGTTCATTGTTCTTGACGTGGCAAGCGGCGAAATCGTTGTCATGCAGTGTTGCTAAGTGGCGTGTATCTGTCTGCTTATTCGTATGGATGTGCACCCACATAGGAGGCGGCACGCGACCATTCTTCAGCGGCTTGGGCTCGATCTTAATTCCGAACAGCTTCCCGTCCTCCTTCAGCGGCTGTGGACGGTGAACTGTCAACTCGTTGGCCTCCCGCAAGTGTTCAAGGTAGTTCTGCGTCGGAAGGTGGTAGCTCTTCCTGCAATCCATCAGAATATCCGCCATCTCTCGGCGCAAACGGCCGGCCAATCCGTTCACGCTCGACCCAACGTTCCTGAGCGTGACTATTTTCTTGTGCACTTCGTCCACTTCTGCGGGCGGGAGTATGAGGCGTAGATGATGGTCTTTCAACGCGCGCAGGGGCGCGTCCATCTCTTCGGCTTGCGTGTGCAGCCGGTTGATGATGGTCTCGACGACGTGTTGGGCGTCCTCGGGTTTCATGTAGCGTGCTTGTGAGGCGGCGCTTTGCTGACCAGCCAAATCGAACCGTAAAAGTACGTCCAACCGCTTGAGCAGCGGCTTCAGCGCATCCATCGACGCTGGGGGCTGCCACATCGCCAATTGTCTCGCCGGCGCCGAGACCATCGCATCGGCCGCCTCCGCGCTCACAAGCCTCTTCGTACCTAGGTCCGAGCGCACGAGAACCATGGTTGCTGGCCCAGTGTCGCTGGCGGCCACGGCGACTTGCGGCTCCAGCGGCCTGGCCGAACTGCCGGCCCCAGCGGCCGGTTTGTGCTTGCCTTTTCGTTTGCTGCGTCCTGCAGCGCCTTCCGGCGTCGCAGCCCAGAATCGGCCGGCGATGTATTGATCGTTGGCGGCGGCGGCTGGATTGCCAAGAAGCCCGCGGCGTGATCCGCAGTGTCCCATGCCTCTTGCTCGATTTGCTTCAACAAGGTCAATGGGAGGTCGGCACCTATTCGCTGATCGCTCAGCCTGACAATGATGCTGTGCAACGCCGACCCAATTTCCAAAAGCCTCTCGGAGACTCCTCCCACCACGTCGAGGCAGTGTGTATCGAGTCGGTCCCCTTTGTTGAGAGCGCCAACGCCCGTCGATTCGATTGCGCTATGAATGTCCGACATTGAGCGTTGCAGCTGACGCATTCCCTCGTTCTCACCCCTGAAGAGTTCACTCGCGGCTGCTTCGCACGTGCCCGCCAGCCGACTAAGCTCGAACTGGGCGGCAGCCAAACGCGCTTCTAGCCGTGCGACCTTCGCGATGAATGCCGAGCCGGTATGCCTCCGCAGTACGGCTGGGCCGTCAGGACATAAGTTGACCGTAGCGGCGCAGGCTATCCGCATTTGTTCTTTGCGCGATGCCCACGTTTTTAACCACTCCAAGCAGTCCTTATGGCTCTTCGCCACACTGGAACCGATGTTGCTCAGCTGGTCGGGGCTAGCCTTGGATCGGAGCTTTTCGAACAAGTCGCACTTAGCGAGCCTGTCAGCATACAGTGGCTCGATTTGTTTGGCGCTGCCATCGGAGCACCTGCACCCATAGTCGAGCACCTGCTTGCGCGCCGTACGCGCATCAGCCTCGGGCAGTATGGTACGAGCGCCGTCAGGGTCAAGTGCGGCCAGTTCTGCGTAGTACTTCAGAACTTCTGCGCCTGCATTGACGACCCGATCGAACATCTTTATTCCCTCCTCTAAGTTGTGGTAACGCCAGCTCGCCTCAATGGCATCGTCGAGTTCACGACGCAGGCCGCGCATTTTTTTCTTGGCTGAGGGAGTCGCCACACTCGAGCTTGGCGGATGGACCGCCACCGCCGCCGCGGTCCCAGGGTCCGATATCAAAGGAAGGCCGCACGTCCCTGTGACTGCACCTGCTACAGCGGCTACACGTACCACAGTGTGAAGGTGATCTACACCAACAGAGGGGCGGGAAGTCTTGTCCGCGACGGCCTCATCGGCAGCGCGCGAACTGCCGGCGGAGGACGTCCCTCCATCTTGAATCTCAGAACACATCCGCTCCACGGCGGATTCGAACAATTGGCTGTCAGAGGCAAGACTTGATTGCGAGTGCGAACTGCTCGGTTCCGACGTGCTCTCACCAATCCGACTATGCATGAGGTTCCATTCCTATGTTTCGCATTGAGTTCAGGCTGCTCAGGCGCGGCGGGTCTAGATACAGCGGCTGACTGACGATCAGCTGACGAAGACATCCTCCAGAGCTATTTTGGAGCTCTCGATCGGGTGAACGGCTTCAGCAGTTAATCGGCGTTCAAATCTGCTTGTTCGCTTCTGATGGAGCTTCGGGAAGTCATGCGCCGTGATTGAGGAGGATCAGCGCCCTGCGCAAGCATTCCGCCGCTGCAGTCTGATGGCGCGTGGTTTGACTATAGCGGGTGCATACTGCGAAGCAGATAACGCTGTGATTGCGGTCCGTGCGTCCGGAAGCGCTGGTCAATCGTGCGGAACGGCTTCACGACGTATCCACAGCCGCTATCGACGTACGGCTATCCGATTTGCCGCTCTCGCGGATCTCCAGCTTCTCGCGATCGCACGCCGCTTCCGCTGCGACACTGTCCTGTGCGGGCGCTAAATCTTCGCTGAGTGCTTCGCGGGAGGAGTTCTGCTCGTTCGAACCGACGCGCGATGAGCGCTGCACGCTTGCCTCCATCACCTCGGCCTCGCATTTGGCCGGCGGCCGACGCCAGGTCTCGCAACACCGCGTCTAAAAAGCGCGCCGGGTACTCACTTTTCTGCCGGATCGTGAGCCAGCGGCCGCTTAAGCTTGGCTCGCTGCTCATCCGATGATTGCAATCGTCCGTGGTGGCGGATGTGACGAAGCCCCGGCAAAAGTCCCTGCCGGGCGCGAGGCGGGCCGCCGACCGCTAACATATGCTGGAGAACTGGCCTTGCTTGGCACCGTCCGCAAATCGATGCGCGGCAACCCGCAGACCGCGTGCGTTAAAAGGCCGATGCCCAAAATGTTCAGCGGATCCGGGCGGCTAGAATAATCGCGCGCCTCATCACAATGGGGCGGGTCTTCGTGACCAAAGCGCGGGCTATCACGGTGGCGGCGATCGACACCGGCGTGCCAAACCGATCATCACCGAATTCCCACCTAATGATCGGGCGCAAGGCCGAAGCGAGTCTCACACTTTGGATCGAGCGCGGCCCGCGCCAGTGTTGTTGCAACGTTCATCCGCGCGGTGAGAAGGACGAAGTAGCGGTTCGGCGGCGATCACCTCGACCTGGTCCGACGGGACCGAAAGGCAGATCACCTGCCTCAAGCTGGGCAGACGCAAAATGTATGCCGCGGCAAAATCGATCTGCTTCAAGCCAGACTAATCGGCGCAGATTGAGCGGAGCGAGACCAAAAAATAGTCTTTGACACCGGTGATGCAACCAACGAGCGATCTGCGCAGCCGATATACACGCCGTGTTGGAAAACTCACCCGCTCGAACGGCGTGGAGCAGCTATCGCGATAGTGTCATATCCTCTTCCGCCAGCGTGATCCGGTACTCCGATATCTCCTGTCCCCATAAAAACGGCGCACCCGCTCCAAGGCCGGATAGCCATCCGGAGGCAAGGCAACCTCAATCATCTGCCATCCTCGGCGCTTCGCCTCCGAATGTACCGCCTCGAACAGATGCCGACCGTAGTCAGAGCTTCGGATCTCGCGAGAAATCCATAACTCCTGGAGCAAACCGTACGCTCCGGCTGCTCTCACCGCCTGTACGGCCGAGACGGTTGCGACCCCTACAATTTGCCCGGTAGCTTGTTCCTCGATGACAAAAATGAAGCCCTGCTCGGGAGCCTGAATCAGCCGCAAAGCCACCTGCTTCGCGCGGTCGAGAGTGAACTCTGGTCCGGTGCCACGCCATTCAGAAAGTAGCTTTCCGACCGCTTCTGCGATCGCGCTCTCATCTCCTGCCACGGCTTTCCGCAAAGCCGTGCCCCTGTGGAGCAGCCTTTGCGCTTCAGCGCCAACTACCGCCACCTTAGCCCCTCTTGAGGAAATCCATCGTCAGACGGATACAGCCAACGCAACTGAGAGCAACTACCAAGCTCGGTAGGGAACAGCACGTTCGCGCTCGCGTAACAAGAAGAGGCGAGATAGGTGCAAGCTGTCGTCTTTCTCAGAATTGACCCGCGACCTTGACCAGATGCGGCCTCATTCGAGATGAGGTGATCGATCTTGAGGCGGCCGGAGCGACGATGATCCAGATCGACGAGGCTGCGTTGGGGGAGGGACTGCCGCTACGCAAGCCACAGTGGATGAAGTATCTCGATTGGACAGTGGATAGCGTCCGCGATTGCTCCTCCGCTCTGGCAGATGGAACTCAGATCCATACTCATATGCGCTATTCCGAGTTCAACGAAATTATCGATGCGATCGTAGCAAGGGACGCCGACGTCGTTTCGATCGAGACCTCGCGTGCTAAGATGGAATTGCTCGACGCCTTCAAGTGCTACAAATATCCCAGTGAGATTCGGCCACGGTATCTATGACGTTCATTCACCGCGTATTCCAGCACCGGCGGAGATCAAGCAGCTCGTTGCGTTGGCGCGGCAGCGAGTTTCCGATCGGTAGCTCTCGATCAATCCCGACTGCGGCCTGAAAACGCGAAGGCGGGAGGAGGCTCGTGAAAAATGGTGGCCGCCGCACGCGAGTTGCGCGCTGAGCCAGGATCGTGCGGAGAGTTTCGCCGACGCGTTCTGAATAAAATGTACGCGCTTTGGAAGTTTGCCATCTCCTTGCGAGCTTCCAAAGCAAGTGAGAAGGGTTATCCCTCGCGGTAGAAATACTCGCACACGTGGCTTCGTAGCGGAACGAAAGTACGGAGGTGATGTCGCCCGTGAGAGGCAATCGCATATCGCAAGCGAGCCCGCCCACATCGCTAATCGCGGTTTCGGAATTGTCCAGCGCTCGGAATGCCAGCTGGCGCTGGCGGGGACGATCGCATACAGCCGGCGACAGGCCGAGCCTCGATCCGATGGTCGACAGCATGCCGCGGTGCCCGATCAGGTCTTCCATTCCCGAAGTCGTGAATGCTTGAACGCTGTCCACACTCCCACTTTTTCATTTATCCATCCCGTGGATGCGGCCCATCACAAAAATCTATTTTACCGCTCTTGCGGAATGCCATACGAAATTGGCGCCTTAGCAGGATCTTCGGGCGATATATCGAGGTTCTGGGTGTTTGGGGAGTGCCAAATGCTGCTGCGCGATGGCAAACTGCGGCTTAACTTTCACGGCACTGCAGCCAAGCTGTTTGCTACGAGCGAGCTCAGCTTGGTGTGTTGCACCAAGGCACTGCTCATGCTGGCCGGGATTGCGCGCAAATGGTGGCAAGTTGCTGAACTTTCCGACAGGAGCGAAGGCAAGCGGCCCCAGATTTCGCGCGCAGCGATATCTGCTTCTCGTTGTTTGAACGGCGAATGCCCTCGCCGTAAATCAATCGTCGGTAGTCCTCCGTGCCGACGAAAGCTGGCGCGATGCGTACAGCAGCGTCGTTCCTCCATGACTTTCTGCCCGGCCTCCCGAGGAGGTCGGGCGTTTTTTTATTCCCGATAATGAGTGACAGCATGGGATCATTCGTTGACGTCCATGGCCGGACGCCGGGTTTTTGCGTCGCATTCTTCAGCAAGCCATGATGCCGCGGCTGTTAAATCCTATCTGTTTATAGAAGGCGTTGGCGTCGTCTTCGTACGCGTGGCAGTATCGGATACTCGATCTTGGGCAACCGCCCGGTTAGCGAATTCAAAAAGGCGACAATATCGTTCTCTTCCTTATCGCTCAGCTTGGCGCCGAGCTGCATTTCACTCATCAGGGCAACAGCTTGCTTGAGGCTCCAAACCTGGCCCGAATGGAAGTAAGGGGCTCGCAACGCGACGTTCCGCAAAGGCGCCGCGCGGAAGACATATTCGTCGCCGACAGCCTTCGTGACCGCGAACCGGCCCTTGTCTGTGGCCGGAAGCAGGCTTGCGTCCGGCTTTTTCATCACGCCGAATGGGAAGTAGGCTTGTCCACCAACGTTGACTCCATTGTGGCAAGAGGAGCATCCCTCCATAACAGCGCCAAGCCTGACTTCTGCTGATCATCGAGAGCATGTGTATTGCCCTCCAGATACTGATCGAAAGGGGCAGCGGGTGTAATCAGAGTTGCTTCAAAAGCCTCGATTGCCTTGGCAAAGTTTTCAAACGTGACCGGCCTCGCTTCGTTCGGGAAAGCCTTCTTGAACAGGTCGACATAGCTGGTCATTGGGTTCAAGGTGTCGAGCACATGACCTGGAGTCGCATTCATTTCGGCACTCGCCTGCACGGGCCAGTGGCTTGCGCCTTGGGGTCCACGGCGCGTCCGTCCCAGAATTGCGCCGCATTGAACACCGCGTTGTAGACGGTTGGAGCCCGACGTAGGCCGACGTTCCATCCATGACCGACTGAGGTGGGACTCGACTCCGCCGGTGCCAAGATTGTGGCACGTATTGCAGCTGATGATCTCGCTCGCCGATAGCCGCGGATCGAAGAACAGCATCTTGCCCAGCTCGATCTTTTTCATGCGTGACTGGATTGTCCTTTACTGCAGGAGTGGCTGAGGGGATCGGATCGAAGATCCGCCTAGCGGCTAGAGCTGGTCCCGGTTGTCTGAACAGAATCTCCGCATCGATAAGTGGAGCGTCTGCCGGGGTTTAGGCCGCCAAGCGGACTGGCGGCTGGTTGAAGTAGGCTTGATCCGGGGTGGCGCCGTCAAGGCTCGAATGGGGTCGGCGGCCATTGTAGAAGTCGAGGTATCGGCCGATCGAGTGGCGAGCCTCGCCGACAGTTTCGTAAGCTCGCAGGTAGACCTCCTCGTATTTGACGCTGCGCCAGAGCCGCTCGACGAAGACGTTGTCCCGCCAGGCGCCCTTGCCGTCCATGCTGATGGCGATGCCGTTGTCGGCGAGAACGCCGGTGAAGGCCGCCCCGGTGAACTGCGAGCCTTGATCGGTGTTGAAGATTTCCGGCTTGCCGTGACGGGCCATGGCATCCTCCAGTGTCTCGACGCAGAAGGCTGCTTCCATTGTGATCGACAACCGCCAGGACAAGACCCGACGGGTCGCCCAATCGAGCACGACAGCAAGGTAAACGAAGCCGCGCTCCATGGGGATATAGGTGATGTCCATGGCCCAGACCTGGTTCGGCCTCGTAATCTCCATGCCCCGCAGCAGGTATGGATAGATCTTGTGGCCGGGCTCCGGTTTCGTGCTGCGCGGACGGCGATAGAGCGCCTCTATCCCCATCCGTCGCATGAGCGTCTTGACATGCCGGCGGCCGATCTTGCACCCCTCGGCAGCCAGCAGGCCTCTCAACATACGCGAACCGGCGAAGGGAAACTCCAGATGCAGCCGGTCGAGACGCCGCATGATCGCGAGATCGGCATCCGGCACCGGCCGCGGCAGGTAATAGACGCTGCCGCGGCTGATCTGCAGAACTTCCGCCTGCCTGGTGATCGACAGATCGTGCTTGCGGTCGATCATCGCCTTGCGCTCCAGCAATCCCGCCTTGGTGAGCGCTCCTTCTAAAAAATCGTTCTCCAGCGTCAGCTCGCCGATCTTGGCGTGCAGCGACTTCACGTCGATGGCTGCTTGCTCCGCTCCAGACCCGCCGCCGGGACCGAACGCATCGGCGGCCTTGCTTTCAAGTTGAGCCTTCCACGTCGTGATCTGATTGGGGTGAACGTCGAACTGCTCGGCCAGTTGAGTTATCGTCCGGTCACCCTTGACGGCGGCAAGCGCCACCTTCGCCTTGAAGGCCGGTGTGTGGTTCCGGCGTGCTCGTCTGCTCATCGTCGCTCCTGATTCGCAGGCCCCAGCGTGCCCGCTGTCAGGCAGAAACTCCACTTATCGCCCTGTGCAGAATTCCGGGACCGGCTCTCCTCCCATCAAATCATCGTCTGCGTTAGCTCCTGAAAAAATCAGCATCCCAATGGCCAGAACAGATGCCTCGGCCAAAAGGTGAAGCTTGCGCATCGATTTGTTCATACACCCGCCTCATCAGTTCTGATCGATATTCAAGGAAACAGCTAAATCGATGCCAGCTCCCATTGCCTGAACGGCCGGCGCAGCATGCACCGGATCCTCGGAAGCGAGGCTGCATCAAATGTTCGATGGTGAGGTGCTTGCTCGCGGGCTTCGCCCACGAAGCTTTCGGTTGTTATTTGATTCGCAAGCTCGCTTTGAGCTCAAATCACGACCTTTCCTGTTCGCAGATCAGACTAGCGCCCAACCTTCGGCATGGTCGTTGATCTAACAACAACAAGTTTTGTCGCAAAAACGGTTATCTGTCCGGTTGCGGCATGTTGTTCTCCATCAAGCGATTGGATGGCCAAATACGCTCCGCGCGAGCTTCATCGTATCCGTCTTACACCGCTGGTCGCGCTCAGTTCGCATGGTGTGGCTTGACAATAGCAACCGTCGTACCAGTTGCATCTGAGATGCAAGTTGCTGACTTGGTTGCAGAAAGAGTCCGGGCTAGCGAACAACGTCGGATGTCTTGGTTTGATGAACACATACAGTGTCACAGATGCGACAAGCGCTAGTCCGGCTGGACATCATCGCGTCGAAACCTTTGTGATAGAATCCAATTGCCAGCCTGCCCGCCGTGGGCGGAACGGCGGCGAGAAGGTCTGCGCCGGCCGGGCGGCTATGAGCATGGCTAGAGACGAGCCCAGGCTCGCTGCCGTGCGCATCGAGTCACGAGTTCGCCTCGCCCGCCGACTAAAGCTTCTTCTGGCTCGTCGTATCCGGCTCGCCATGGCGGCCGCCGCCGCACGATTCCGCTCGATCAGTCCGCGCAACGGAGGAGCGCCTAGTTCTGAAAATGGCTCATTTTCAATCTCAGCTGAGGTCCGCTGGCATGGCAATTGCCAATCTCGTCGGGAAGGCAAGGAGAGAGCCGGTCCCGGAATTCTGCACAGGGCGATAAGTGGAGTTTCTGCCTGACAGCGGGCACGCTGGGGCCTGCGAATCAGGAGCGACGATGAGCAGACGAGCACGCCGGAACCACACACCGGCCTTCAAGGCGAAGGTGGCGCTTGCCGCCGTCAAGGGTGACCGGACGATAACTCAACTGGCCGAGCAGTTCGACGTTCACCCCAATCAGATCACGACGTGGAAGGCTCAACTTGAAAGCAAGGCCGCCGATGCGTTCGGTCCCGGCGGCGGGTCTGGAGCGGAGCAAGCAGCCATCGACGTGAAGTCGCTGCACGCCAAGATCGGCGAGCTGACGCTGGAGAACGATTTTTTAGAAGGAGCGCTCACCAAGGCGGGATTGCTGAGCGCAAGGCGATGATCGACCGCAAGCACGATCTGTCGATCACCAGGCAGGCGGAAGTTCTGCAGATCAGCCGCGGCAGCGTCTATTACCTGCCGCGGCCGGTGCCGGATGCCGATCTCGCGATCATGCGGCGTCTCGACCGGCTGCATCTGGAGTTTCCCTTCGCCGGTTCGCGTATGTTGAGAGGCCTGCTGGCTGCCGAGGGGTGCAAGATCGGCCGCCGGCATGTCAAGACGCTCATGCGACGGATGGGGATAGAGGCGCTCTATCGCCGTCCGCGCAGCACGAAACCGGAGCCCGGCCACAAGATCTATCCATACCTGCTGCGGGGCATGGAGATTACGAGGCCGAACCAGGTCTGGGCCATGGACATCACCTATATCCCCATGGAGCGCGGCTTCGTTTACCTTGCTGTCGTGCTCGATTGGGCGACCCGTCGGGTCTTGTCCTGGCGGTTGTCGATCACAATGGAAGCAGCCTTCTGCGTCGAGACACTGGAGGATGCCATGGCCCGTCACGGCAAGCCGGAAATCTTCAACACCGATCAAGGCTCGCAGTTCACCGGGGCGGCCTTCACCGGCGTTCTCGCCGACAACGGCATCGCCATCAGCATGGACGGCAAGGGCGCCTGGCGGGACAACGTCTTCGTCGAGCGGCTCTGGCGCAGCGTCAAATACGAGGAGGTCTACCTGCGAGCTTACGAAACTGTCGGCGAGGCTCGCCACTCGATCGGCCGATACCTCGACTTCTACAATGGCCGCCGACCCCATTCGAGCCTTGACGGCGCCACCCCGGATCAAGCCTACTTCAACCAGCCGCCAGTCCGCTTGGCGGCCTAAACCCCGGCAGACGCTCCACTTATCGATGCGGAGATTCTGTTCAGACAACCGGGACCAGCTCTGTTGCCCAACACTTAGCCGTGCCACCGTCCGACTGAATTGGATACTCGTATCCGGCACCCGGCTTAAGTGGTCGAGCTGACACCCGATCGGGCCGCGTGTTGATTGGAATAAGACCGTCATTTCGGCCACTCACGGGCTAGTAGCAGCTGTTGAAATCCTGCGCGATGCCGCAAAAACCGCTGAACTTCTGCAGAAGGGACAGTCACTTCATTCTCTTGCGTTGAAAGACTTCGATACAACAGGACACGCTCGGAGGAGATCGTTACATCATGTCCGCCTATGGCCATGTGCCGAAATCTCAACGGCGTCTCACTGACGAACGAGCTGATTGAGCACTTGTCCATAGCTGGTTCAAGTTAAGTACGGTATCCGTGATGGCTTCGATTGACGATCGCTTGAATGAGATCAGATACATTCGGAATGACATTTGGCGCTGTCGCAGAATGCTTCAAACCGAGTTAAGTGATGTGGAGCGTAAGATCTTTGAAGAGCGCTTGCTCGAGCGGCAGTCTGCCTTTGAACGGCTCTTAGCGATCACGTTTCCTTTTACATTGACACTCTCAAGCAAATTCGGGATCTGTGCCGCGGGTCATTGCATGCGAAATGGCGCCGGCCCCCAGAACGCCTGCGCCTGTCTAGGAGCTAGCGCTCCGGCGCCGCGGCCCCCATCATGGCCGCTGCCAAGCTCAAAGGCGTCGGCCTCAGCCTTGGTTTACCGACGTGCTGGCCCGCTGCGCAGCGTAAGCGCAGTCAATGATCCGTTCGGGGCCGCGCAACCACGGCCATCGCCGGACGCGTACCGATCGGCGCCCCCTTTAGGACACCGCGGTCGCCGTGAGAAGCTTTCATCCAACAAAGCAATCTAAGCAGCTTGAATCGGCCGTAGCGTCAGATTGTACACAGCAGGCGAACGATATCCAGACCAGGTGTAGCCGAATGACAAGACCGCTTCTCGCTTTTATATTATGTTCCGCTCTTGATTTGCTCGGCCTGAGCACGGGCGCGGTTGCGGAGACAAGGCGGTACGCGTGCACTATAACGGCGGCCGATCGAGAGCCGGTCGGAGTTCGGAATGAACGCGTCATTCTTACGGTTCAATATGGCTGCCGGATCGCAGATGGTCTCTTGAGAGACGCGGCGATTACAGCCCTGTCGGTCAGCGAGTGGGCGGCTGACAAGGGAACATACTTGGCTTCCCTGGAGGTTCGCAGCGCGCTTGAAGGAGTTGCAATTGGGCAACTCTCCGAGGCGACTGGCTTCTCTAGGATCGAAGGGGAGCAAGGTGTTGCGATGGCAACTTCTGGCAAGACCGTGTTCAGGTTCGCATCTGGCTCATTGATAGCCCTTTCTGGGAAGACTCTCAAATTCACGACCAGACTCACTGGCCTACGTAGCTTCGAATTGGAGTTCGCAAATTGGCCCGAATCTCTTTTATGGAAGTGAAACCTGTCTTGCGCTGATTTCCGCAGGCGCTCGGGTGCACGAATTGCTGTCCATACTCCACATAATAAATGCGCCCCGGCCTGTGTGCCTTTCCAGACGAGCACACCCGCAACAAGGTTGAGCTCAAGGTCCGAAGGAACTCTAGCGCGGTTGAGCGTCCAAAGTACCGCACATTGCTTTAACAAGCCGACCAATATGTGAAGAGTCATCGATGAGGATAAACGCTCGACGCGAAATCGACGGCTGAGAGCTGGTCCCGGTTGTCTGAACAGAATCTCCGCATCGATAAGTGGAGCGTCTGCCGGGGTTTAGGCCGCCAAGCGGACTGGCGGCTGGTTGAAGTAGGCTTGATCCGGGGTGGCGCCGTCAAGGCTCGAATGGGGTCGGCGGCCATTGTAGAAGTCGAGGTATCGGCCGATCGAGTGGCGAGCCTCGCCGACAGTTTCGTAAGCTCGCAGGTAGACCTCCTCGTATTTGACGCTGCGCCAGAGCCGCTCGACGAAGACGTTGTCCCGCCAGGCGCCCTTGCCGTCCATGCTGATGGCGATGCCGTTGTCGGCGAGAACGCCGGTGAAGGCCGCCCCGGTGAACTGCGAGCCTTGATCGGTGTTGAAGATTTCCGGCTTGCCGTGACGGGCCATGGCATCCTCCAGTGTCTCGACGCAGAAGGCTGCTTCCATTGTGATCGACAACCGCCAGGACAAGACCCGACGGGTCGCCCAATCGAGCACGACAGCAAGGTAAACGAAGCCGCGCTCCATGGGGATATAGGTGATGTCCATGGCCCAGACCTGGTTCGGCCTCGTAATCTCCATGCCCCGCAGCAGGTATGGATAGATCTTGTGGCCGGGCTCCGGTTTCGTGCTGCGCGGACGGCGATAGAGCGCCTCTATCCCCATCCGTCGCATGAGCGTCTTGACATGCCGGCGGCCGATCTTGCACCCCTCGGCAGCCAGCAGGCCTCTCAACATACGCGAACCGGCGAAGGAAACTCCAGATGCAGCCGGTCGAGACGCCGCATGATCGCGAGATCGGCATCCGGCACCGGCCGCGGCAGGTAATAGACGCTGCCGCGGCTGATCTGCAGAACTTCCGCCTGCCTGGTGATCGACAGATCGTGCTTGCGGTCGATCATCGCCTTGCGCTCAGCAATCCCGCCTTGGTGAGCGCTCCTTCTAAAAAATCGTTCTCCAGCGTCAGCTCGCCGATCTTGGCGTGCAGCGACTTCACGTCGATGGCTGCTTGCTCCGCTCCAGACCCGCCGCCGGGACCGAACGCATCGGCGGCCTTGCTTTCAAGTTGAGCCTTCCACGTCGTGATCTGATTGGGGTGAACGTCGAACTGCTCGGCCAGTTGAGTTATCGTCCGGTCACCCTTGACGGCGGCAAGCGCCACCTTCGCCTTGAAGGCCGGTGTGTGGTTCCGGCGTGCTCGTCTGCTCATCGTCGCTCCTGATTCGCAGGCCCCAGCGTGCCCGCTGTCAGGCAGAAACTCCACTTATCGCCCTGTGCAGAATTCCGGGACCGGCTCTCTGTGCGCTCATCGCGCCTGATCGTATCGTCCGGTGAAGCTTTCAATACCCATAACTTTGACCACTCAGGCTGATCCGCTGATCGGCGAAAATCTAGAATCGAAAGAATCACTTCTGATTCTTTCTGAGCACCTGATTCGCGAGGGGGTACTCTATGGGGCTGACGTAAGGGATCGATTGGCAAAAGGCTTGGAAGGTGAATGTTGGATTGATCGAGAGTAGTGGATGCGAGTTTAGGGACGCGCGGCTCGGCGACACATTCCGCAAACTGCTCAGGCAGATTGGAAGCGCCATGGGACAAAGCATTCCGCTCGTCTGCCAGGATTGGGCGAATACCAAGCAGCCTACCGCTTCTTCTCTAACGACCCGGTCAGCGAAAGCGGACATTCTGGCCGGCCATTTCCAATCGGCACGTGATCGTGCCGCCGCCACTGAAGGTCTCGTTCGGGATAAGGCGGGTCGTCTCAGATCGCACACGGTTTGCGACATCCTGATGCATTCGAGCCTCGCGGTTACAATCGAGGGGGGCCGCTGGGGTTGGCGGCCGTTAAGGCCTGGACTCGGAAGAAATTCAAGGGGACGGCAGCGCTTAAAAAGAAGATCAATACAACCCCGACTCGCATCGAGAAAAAGGAAAGCGTCCGGTGGTTGGAAAATCTCAAACATTCTACGCAGTTGTTGGAGCATTCGGGACAGTGCATCCCTATTGGTGATCGCGAGAGTGACATTACCAGCTTTTCTGCACAGCACAGGAGATAAGAACTCATTTCCTGATCAGGACCTGAGTCGACCGCTTGGCTGGAGACGGGAATCACACGATCCCCGACGAAATGGACGAGGTCGCTGTCAATGGGCTCCATCGCATCGAAGTCCGAGACAGCAACGGCGATCCTGACCAGGCCATTTTTGAGATCAGTTATCGCAAGATTCGCGTCCTGCCGCCGATCGGAAAGCAGAAGCGCTATCCCGCTCTGCCCCTGACGGTGATCCATGCCGCGGGACGCCGAAAAACAGAAAGAAGATCGATTGGAAGCTGATCACCACCTGCCCGTTGGTTCCCGCACCGACGCCATTGAGAAGCTCGAATAGCGAGGTTTGAGATGGAAGATCGAGGTGTTCCACAAAATCATCCTCAAACGGGCTGCAAAGCTGAGGAGTCGAAGCTCAGGACCGCCCAGCGTCTGACCAACTTGATCTCGCTCTTTTATATCCTGAGCTGGCGGGTCTTCTGGATGACGATGCTCAACCGTTCCGCCCCAGACGCGCCGCCAACCCTCGGGTTGACTGCGACTGAAATCGGCGTGCTCGATCGCCTTGTCAACGACGAACCAAAAGCAAGACAGAAAATTCTGTCGCACTATCGCCGGCATATCGACGGCACGGCACGGCTGCAAATTTGCGCACGAATAATGCTGCCTATTGGGAGCTGATCAATGCGTTCAAGACCCGCACAGGCGTCCCGATTCTGCTTAACACGTCGTTCAACAACAATGCCGACCGAGCGTAGATTCCGTTGCCGATGCGATTACGACGTTTTTTCGACCGAGTTGGATGGCCTGGTGGTCGTCGATCGGGCAGGGCCGTTGGAAATGGGAACTGGAGGGGGCGTTCCGCTCTCGTCCACATGTATCTTCTTGCGCGGTGCGCTCCGTGATCCGCTTTCTCCCCAGCGCTTTCATGCGTTATGCCCGTGCCATGCATTATTGAGCTCGATCTGAGCAATCCGGAGCGTTTGATCATATTTGATAGCCGATACGAGCATTTTGCGGCTTCGTGAACTGCCACCTGTCAATCGGCGTTGGAGTGGGCCCCTATCGGCATCAAAAAGGGACCCTTTTGTCGGCGTGCTGTGCTGGTAGCGCTCGCGTCCTCGGAGCTGGTCGGGATTGCCGAGACAGCGCGAGCGCGGGTTGTTTGAACATCGTCTCGGCTTTTGAATCGTCAGCTGTCGTTGCCGGTCTCGACAATGTCGCAGTGATGGACCAAATGGTCGAGTAGCATCGCCGAACACGCTCGACCATTCACCGGTCGAGAACCATACCGTCAGGCCCTAGCAGGCCGGCCAGCGCGATCTCCTTGGCGGGCCAGCACGTAGCTTGCGGCCCAGCACTCGATGCCGGGCCGCAAGCTTCGTGCCTGGCTTCACGCCGGCGCCACCATACGATACCTGCAGTCGGATGCGGCCGCCACGATTTCGGCTACATCCAACACAAGAGTCTGGTCACATGAAGCCATCCTCGGACGAGTATCTGGGGGAACTTGATGCGCTCTCGGTATCATTGCTCTCGTTCTTCTCGGCTTTGCAAAGATAGAGTTGAGGTTTGTCCGCACGCTGCCATTGACCGGCACTGTTCTTCGTCCACTTTTCGGGATGCTGCGTAGGGTCGAGTACCATGTCTCCATCATCCACTTGAACGAAACCCATTGTCGCTGCACGGGCTTGTGCTTCTGGATTATCCGGACGCCAATTCAGCAACGGTCGTTCGCCGTCGATCCGAAGTTGATGCTCAAGCAGAATATCGCCTGCGTTCTCGACAAGTGGATGAGCCACCTGAAAATCCACGATCGAGCTGATCTCAGCCCGGCCAGGAAACTGGTACCGCCAATTGTCCGACTCGAATTCAGTCATGCTGAACCCGCTTTCCGTTCTCATCAGTCCGGCGCTCTGGTTTCCTAATTGGTAGCTGAAATATCGCGCGTTCTCTGAATCTCGTCTCACGGCGTATTGCCGAGCAACGTCCGCAGTGCGTCTGGCCCTCGAGGATACGAATTCCGAATACTCTTGTGGATTCTCGGCAATGTGCATCATTTTATCGCCGTGAAACTGCCTCGCCTCCGTCCTGAAAGAAGTCCTGTCTATCTCCACCACTGGAGGTCTATCATGGAGGAAATACGCCGGTGTTCCCGCTGAAGATGAGCTTCCGCTCGAAGTCGATCCGTCTAAGCGCACCCGGGCAAACGTGTCGGCGAAGTCTTGGCTTCCTGCATCCGTTTACCAGCTGGAGTCACGCGTGTAGGGGCTATCGAAGCACCCACCAATTCGACCATACATGATCGTTCACATTCTTTTTTGCATTGGGTTTAGGCCGCCGAGGCGCGGCAGGTACCCATAGACCACTTAGTTGACGACCAGCTGACGAAGGCGTTATCCCGGACCCACAAACCAATCCGAATTGCCTCAAGCGTAGGCGATCACCGAAATTGGGTTGCGGTCCTGCTCGACGACGCCTCGCGCGTTGTTCTGCCAGGTTTTGCGGGACGAAAAGAAGCAGGGGCCGTCGGCTGGCTCGAGGCGGTGGGGCCGGCTACCGCAGCTTCGGCTACAAGTCGCCAGGCTTGCCACAACGTTGGCTTCATGCCTGTGCTACCAAACCTTAACGCTGCGACCAACCGCAAGGGCGGCTGCGGCTGCGCAGCCGACCTGCTGCAAACATCCCGGCGTCGGCAAAGGCAGCGTGAGAAGGCGATGAGCCGAATACTAAGGGCATTCCAGCGCGTGCTCCACGAATAGGATGGAGACGATGCGGCCGACTTCCTGCTCGCGGCGGCAAGCAATGCCAGCGCATGTCTGAGGCGCTCGTTATTTCGAGTCTACCAACGGATGGGCCCCGTCGGACGACGCACGCAAACTGGTCTTTCCGCTCTCGGCCTTGCCATTAAGTGCGCGCGAAAGGTTCAGATTGTTGCGCAACATCTCGTTCTCTGGCTCCGTTGCAAGTGCCCGTTGATAGAGCGCTTGTGCCTCACGGTGGCGTCCCTCGGTATCGAGGATCACGGCTTTCGCGTTCAGTGCACGCAGATTGCCGGGTGATGCAAGCAAAACCCTGTCCAGTATCTGAAGCGCCTCTTCCGCGTGCTTTCGCACCAGTAAGGCCCGCGCAAGAGGAATCGCCGCATCAACGTTACCGGGCCGTTGGCTCAAAGCAGCGCGCAGAGTGTCCTCGTCAGCATCCTGGCGAAGTGCGTGCGCAATGCGCTCGCGCACGGCAGGATCGACATCCTTGGTATCTAATAACTCTGGTCCTGGCGCCTCCGCTAGTCCAAGAGCCGATTTATTCAAGTTGGTGCAACCGCCGACCAGCAGAACGGCGAGCACTGCGAGGAGCCTAGAGCACGAGCCCGCGCCAAAGGCGCGCAGCTGCTGCCCCATTTGTGGTTGTCTCATCACGTCCATCCCACGATCAACTGCTGTGGTCCATTAGCCGGCTGCGGCGACTGGGGCACGACGCTCCGCTGACGGAACCGTCTCCTTGGTTTCCGTGAGCTTGACGGATCCCACCGGCTGGACCGTGAAATCGGAGGCGAGATCCTGATAGGACAGAACAGGCAGATCAATACCGTTGCGGGTGAGAAAACCGCGGACGAAACGCCGGATATCCATTGAACCCAGAATGACCGGCTGGGTCTGACTCGATGCGATGCTCGAATGGATCTGACGGAATTGTGAAAGCAGCCTCTCGGTCTGCCAATCCTCCAAAACGAGGTAGGAACCGACAGCAGTATCACGCAGCGCACCGCGCACGATCTCCTCCAGTTTCACGCTCGATGATGAAGGCGGTCATCACACGATGGGCATTGGCATAGCGATGACAGATCTGCCGCCTCAGACCGGAGCGAACATATTCGGTGAGCAGGACGACGCTTTGCTCGCGTTCGCTCCATTCGGCCAGCGTCTCCAGGACCAGGCGGGTGTTGCGAATGGGGATGCCCTCGTCCAGTAAGCGGCGCAAGACGTCGGCGATCCGGGGGATTGGCGTCGTGCGCAGCACCTCCTTCACCAGATCGGCATATTCCTGCTCCATCCGGTTGAGCAATTGACGCGTCTCCTGAATACCCAGCAAACGCTGTGCATAGCGTGTCAGTGTCGAATGGACGCGCAAGCCGACGACTTCGCTCGGACAGTGGTACCCTATTCCGGCGGCTTTGAGAGCCGGCGCATGACCTTCTTCGATCCAGATCCGATTGGTGTCTGGGTCTTGCCGGAAAGGGATACCGCTCAATTCAATGTTTGCCACGTCGTCATTAAGCATGAGTTCGGTCGGGTCAACGAAATCCCTTTCAACTGGCCCCCCCTCGACCTCTACCCTAAATTGCGACCCGGCTAAGTGCTGGTCGACTTGAGCGGGGATGCGTGGAATTGTGATGCCAAGATCAGCTGAGACCCGTGCCGAAACCCGTTCGATGCACTGCTCGAGTTCTACTTGGCCGATTGCATGTGTCAGGTTCGGTGCGAGGAATAGCGTAACCGGAAGTGCCTCGGCAGGCACCGTTTTCTTCTGAGCCTGCACTGGAGCTGGAGACGATGCGGTGACACTTGCGCCTATCTTGGCGCCAGTCTTGCCGCTTTGCACCCCAGCCTTGACATAGCTTGCCCCTGCGAAGAGCGCGGCCAAGACGACAAATGGAGGCAAGGGGAAACCCGGCACGAGTCCCATTACAAGCAACACGCAGGCCGCCAGCCGTAGTGCTTGTGTGCTCGCTGTAAGTTGGTTGACGATATCGGCACCAAGTTTGAGCCTGGAGGGCCCGTTGACACGGGTGACGATAGTTGCGGCTGTGATCGACAGCAGCAGCGCCGGAATTTGCGAGATTAGCGCATCACCTATCGTCAGCAGCGTATACTGATGCAGCGCTTCATCGAGCGACAGTCCCCTGGAAAGCAGGCCGATGCTGATCCCACCTAGCATATTGATGCAGATGACTATCAGCCCGGCGATGGCGTCGCCTTTGACGAATTTCATAGCGCCGTCCATGGCGCCGTGAAGTTGGCTTTCTTGCTCCAGTGCGGCGCGCCGGCTGCGGGCTTCGTGTTGATCGAGGTGACCATTGCGCAGTTCCGCGTCGATCGCCATCTGCTTGCCCGGCAGCGCGTCGAGCGTGAAGCGTGCCGAAACCTCTGCAACCCGCTCGGCGCCCTTGGCGAGCACCATGAACTGCACCATGGTCACGATCAGGAATATGACAATTCCGACCGCGATGTTGCCTGATATGACGAAGTCGCCGAAAGTGTGAATGATGCTACCGGCATCACCCTCAGCGAGAATCAACCGCGTCGTTGCGACCGTAAGAGCCAGACGAAAGACGGTGGAGATCAGGATCACGCCCGGCAAGGACGAAAAGTCGAGTGGCGTGTTGAGATGCAGGGCGACCATTAGCAGCAATATGGCCAAGCCAAGGTTGAAGCCGATCAGCGTGTCGATCGCCACGATCGGGATCGGCATGATCATCAAGGCGATCGCCAGAAGCAGAATCAATGCGACCATCAAGTCCGGATGGGCCGGCGCGCGCAAGATGAGACTGCGTAGGACCTTGGCCATGAGGAGCCCTTATTGTTGTTTGAACGGAGCTGCGCTGCCCCGCAATGAAACATAGCTTGCGAAGGCGGCTCGCGCCTCAGCCATGCGGCCAGCCTGGCGGAGGGCGTGACTGCGCAATAGCATCAAAGGCAGACGCGAAGATGGCTGATCATCAAATGTGTCTAGCCTATCCAGTACCGAAAGTGCTTCATCACCGCGGCGCTCCGAGATGAGAGCGTAGGCCAGAATGCGCAGCAGGTCGATGTCTTGAGAACGTTCGTGAGCTACGAGTCGCAACAGAGCCAGGCTTTCTGTGCTGTTCCCGCACGCAAGGTGGACATAGGAAAGCGCGCAGAGCAAATCACGCTCCTGTTCAGAGATCAGCAACACCTCACCGGTTCTGGAAACGTTTGGCGGCGGGGTAGGTGTGAGGTGTTGCACTACGTCAGGCTCGGCCATTGCTAGCCTTTGATCAAGCCGTTGTGATTCTGCCGGAGCAGAATTAGCCGCCGCAGCTCCTGCTGCAGGATGCCGACCCCTTCACGTGGCACAAAATCCTCTGGTGCGGCCGACAGCGCATCGGCCAGAGGCTCGAGAAGAAGGCCGTGTTTGTCTGCGCGCAGAACGTCCCAATGACGTAAGCGCGGCGTGACGAAGGAGAGCAGGCTGCCTGCGAGATTGGGGCCATTTAGCCGAGCCGGTTCTGAACTTGGCTCGATCTCACCTATTCGCGCGCGCGCCTCGTTGAGATTGATGCGCGAGACTGGATCGATAGAGTCAAGCCCCACCGCGGCCTCGATCGTGGCGCCAACCGGCAGATCCTGCGCCGGCCTCTCCCGAAAAGTTGGCGTGTGCCTCTTGCCACCATTTGCTTGCTCCGCCTCGATCTCGATGCCATCGGCTTGAGGGGATGGTCGGCTGAACGGCAGGTGTATGATCGGCATGGTTGAGCCCCCGAAAAGAGGCGCCAGGCTCTACAGAATGCTGGGGCAGCCTAGTCATGTCAGTTCCTTCTTACCTGCGAGGCTGAACTCTAATAGGGGAGGGCAGCAAGCCGTCCATTCCGGCTCAGCAGCACGCGTCCCTCCTCGATCCGATCGATGAGCCATCCATTATTCAACAGCGCGCCCAAGAAATACTTTTCACCGGCAATGACCAGATGAGGATCGCTTCCGCGCCATACAGCCTGAACGGCAATTGAGGAGGGCGTCTTCTCCTCCTTAACGGCTACTGCGTTGACGAGCGCATAAACGCCTTTGCTATGGTGATCGAACCGTTGCTGGACTTCCTTCCATTTTGCGAGAGAGGCGGGCGTAATGGTGCCGTCAACGGTGACAACACCCGCCCCCGAACCGACCTTAATATTGAGAAGGCCCGCTCTATCAACTTCCTCTTGCAGCCGTTCGGCAGCTGCCTCGGTCGTGAGAGCATCAGGAGCGTTGAGCACCAGCTTGGGTGCAACTTTAACGGACGAGGGCGAGATCGGCGCTCAGGGCCACAGAGCTGTCGGTGTGGACGAAAATGGTTGAGACTGCGCCGATCGCGACAGAGCTGATCAGGGCTATGGCGAGTGCGGCAATCGATACATGCCAGCGATCCATAGAGCCGCCTTGTTTAGAGCCCTCTGTCGACCAGCGAATGGACATCGCGCCTGCATGAATTACGGCTGGGAGAGGAACAACAACGCGCTCGTTTGGGGAAACTGTCTCGTGACCCTCGACGCTGATTTCACTGGCAAGGGGCTCGATCTCAATCGAATCGCAATGTGGGGTGACACGAAGATGATGCCGTTCGAGCCCTTGTTCGATGAAGACTAGATCGTCATCGAGGGCACTGCCAATCAGGCTCGATCCGGGCCCTGCTTTGCCGGTCAGCCCGGAATACAGTCCCGAAAGCACTTCGAAATGCGGGGAATGCGGTTTATGCACGATGGGTCTCCTGAATAGCGAGACTAGCCGTACGGCAAGACCGTACGGCTCATTCCGAGTCCGTTGATTACTCACACCGGAAAAGTGGGACGGCGACATCGTCGTCCCACTTCGTCCGTTACTGCACCCGCTCGTCGGCTACTTTCTTGGCCGTCGATAGCTCTGTTGTAAGGGTGCGAAGTTGAACGTCCCTCTCAGCAGCCTGGGTGCTTACGGCAGTCAGAGCGGCGAGTTGCCTGTCGAAAGCGGCCTGTCCCGCAACCTGAGTCGCCGCGTCAGCCATTGCAGAGATAGCTGTACCAGCTATGCCACCTGCAGCCGAGGTAGTCGACGCACCAACCTTACCAGTCATACGATTGCTCCTGTTTGTTCGAATGTTGCCGCTATTTAGCAGCTCCTATTTCCTGACGCCGTAACATCCAACATCAGGAATCCTGCTCCGTCTCGCTCATTGCTTCGTCGAAGTTGGCTGACGCACTATTTACCATCTGGAGAGCGAGGGTTCCGAGAACGGCGGTGAACGCTTGTTGCAAACGTGCATCCTGCGAGTCATCGCCCGGACTGGACACGCCATTAGCTGCACTGTTCACACCAGACGATCGGCCATCATCATGCGCACGTGGTGACCCCTCATCACGCGTGCCAGGCGCGCGTGAGCCGTTTTTGTCGGCACGGACCGCATGGAGATCGGTATCAACGTGCGCAGCGGCGCTTGAGCTCGGAACGCGCATCGGGTTCTCCTATGTCAATTTCGATCATGCCAATTAAGGCAATCTCCACTATCCTCAGTCTGCCAGCATTAGCTTTCGAGAAGCTGACGAGTCTCAGAAAATGCAATAAGCCGATGGCAACTTGTCATCCTCGGTTTTGCCGGACCAACGAATCATATGTGAGTGGCGAACACTGGATATGAGATAGTTTGTACCAAGCAGGACCATCCTTACGTGCTAGCGATTGGTCGGGCGCTCTGTTTCTTGATCAACCGGAGTTTCAATGAGCGGAATGTCAGTTCCAGGAGAGAAGAAGCTACCATGTTGATGTCGAGGCGCTGGGATAGTCCGGCTCGCCGGCGACACGCCAGACACGCCACTTCTTGGGCGATTGCTTCCCGTCAGGCGGCCATGCCTCGATCCCATCAAGTACGATCTGGTGCTAGGTGCTCAGACGATTGGGCCGCGAACAGCGATCCCTCAGCCCTGCTACGTCGCTCACGGCGATAGCGGTCAATCCACCGGGCGGGTCGCGGGCAGACGTCTACAGCTTGTGCGGCGGCCTTCGGCCTTTGCCAGCTCTGCACTAGCCGCATCGTGTGCTCTCCGTCTCAGGTTGTAAGCCTGGCATTCTCGTCGATGTCGATCCGGCTTTGTCGTGGGGATTAAGCGGCGATAAGCTCAGTTTCTCCGATTGGAGCTAAATGGCGGCCTATGCAATTTTCGTAGCGACGGATTGCATTTGAGGCGGATCGTGAATCCGGCGGGTCGTGTCCAGCCGAAAAACAAAGCCGTCGGGGGGCGGGCGTAAGGCTCGAACACGCAGGCAAAGCTTGCGGGACCTACTGGTCTGCAGGGGGTACCCAGCCGACCGGGAGGCCCGCAAGTTCGCCTAGCTTATCAGGACGATCTTAGACGGCAGAGTCGTTCCAACTAGCTATAAGCGCCTGCGATTTGCATGCGCTCGGATTCAATGCGTCCCTTCAGGTGGTTCAAATAGTTTTCCGCGTGCGACTGCGCCATCGAAACCGGCAGGTTGATGCCAGCCGTCGCGGCTTCTTGAATTGCCTGCTTCACTAAGCCCTCACGCATGGCTATCTTGACTTCGGGGCCGGCGACGCAGCTCACCGCCTGTGCCGCAAGGCTGAGGCCCGCTTCTTCCAACGCTTGCTTGATGTTCCCGCCGGATATGGCAGTGTGAAGAAGATTTGCTACCTGCGCCTCGCTCTCGAGCACCATTGACGCGAGATCGGCAAATTGGCCCAGGCCTGGAATGAAGCCAAGTAGACCAACCCCGGTTGCAGCCCAGTCGAGCACCTTCGAGCCAACCTTGAGCACGTCGTCAACGACATGCATGAAGGCGCCGCCGTTTTTCTTGGGAGACTTGATATCGGGCTGATCCGCCATGCCCAGCATCATGTCGGCGACGGCCGACTGGTCAGCAGCCGTTTGGGCGACATGCGTCTTTAATTGATGAGCGCTGCGGTTCGCAGTCGACAAGAAGTGAGTGAAGTCGTTATTGCTGATGTTGCCGGAATCGACCGTATGGCCGCCGCCGAAGTCGAAGAACTGGTGGTGGGTCTTGTAGCCCGTGATTGAATTATTCATCAACCCGAACAACAGCGGATCCGAGAGCAGCTGGGAGGCTGCCTGTCGCACCTCGGGGGCGAGACTGTTATCATCGGCCATGCTCGCTAGCTTGTCCCGGGTCAAGTCGCCCTTCCCGAAAAAAGCGCCTTGATTCTTGTTGATCGTGTCTAGCGTATCCAGCTCGGTTTGCGTGAGATTCATCGATGATGACGCAGCTTGCAGGAAGTCCTCTTTGTGGACCTTATCTATCGAGCCACCATACAACTGTTTCCATTCGTCAGGGTGGCGGAGAAAGTAATGAGCGGCCGCGAGAACCTGTGGCGGGTTTTTTCCGGTTTTTGCCTCGCCATCCACGATCCGTTTGAAATCGGCGAGGCTCAGGTTCTTGGGCAGGTTATCGGAATACCGATAGAGCTCGCGCAATGCATAGCTCTCGGTCATAATCGATGGCTGGCCGCTTCCGGTGCCGTCGGATGGAATGTAGTTCTGCGCGTAGCTGCGCGCCTGCTGCTCCTGGAATGTAGCAAGCTGTGGGTGATGCTCGGAGAAGCCGGAGAGATCACCGGCCTTGATTTTCCCGCCGCAGCGGCCGTCGCCTTGAGAGCCAATCGCATAGAAGAGCTCAGGATCCTGCTGCAGTGCCCAGATCGCCGCATTCAGATCCTGCGGCGTGGAGGGATCGTTGGCCAAATCTGAAAGGGACTTCCAATCGAGCGGGCATTTGTCTTTGTGACGATTCAGCACCGACACAATCTGCAACTCGGGGTCAGTCAAGGTGCCGCTGTTCCATGTGATCCTTGAGCTGGGTATAGGCGCCGTTGCAACACTGGCGGTCGCAACAGAAGATGACTCCGTGGCCTGCGCAGGTGCCTCCAATACAGCCCTGAGATCCGGCGGTAGGACATGCCGCGCCTCCTGCCAGAGCTCCTCGATCAGTTGCTTGGCTGAAATTGGCGGGGCCGGTTCCTGTGGTGCGGCATGATCGCCGCTCTTATCTTTCAAGAACTGACTGGCCAGCGCCGCCTCGAAGCTTGGATGCTCCAGCACCGACGGGAGCTCGGGAGCATGCCCGGACAAAGCTGCGGCTGGATTGGCGATTCGTAATAGGTTTTCGAGTGACATTATACATGCTCTGGTGTGAGATTGCGCCACAAGCTCATCATATGGCGCAGCCCGAGTTCGCGGCGAACAACGAGCAAGAAGCATTAATAGGCAGAGAGCCCAATAGCTCCTATCACTTGCTTCCGGTTGCTCAGTTCACCCCAGCGCTCAGTTCCGCTACAATCTATAGGGCACATCGCCGTCTAGATATTCACGCTTCCAATACGAGAGATTAGCTGTCGAGAAGCTGACGGTCCTCAAGAGTTCGGGATCAGCGATGAGAGCCGTTGCCGAAAGCTGCGGCGTATTCTCAATATCGGTGTTGACCTGGCTTTGTTGCCCACGATCGCGTCCTGACGCGGCACATCGGTGTTTTCAACAACTCGGGCCCACCGATCTGTAGATCGCTCGCGTTCGCTGATTGGCGCCACAACGTCGAAAGGCTACCGCGACTTCGCAGGGCGAACTCGATGGCGCGTAGCCACCGCTGCGGCTCCGCCACAAGACTGTTAGTGCCGGCTCCATCAGCGCGATGAAGCATGATGGGAACAGGCAGACTCCAGCTGCCGGTGTGAACCCTCGAAAAATGCAATCGTCAACTGTGTTGCGTGGACCAACGTTGCTATCGAACCTCAAATGCTCTCAGGATCAGTTCCTTGTCGTCCATGGTTGGCCAGTCGGCGGTTCTTTGCTCCATGCTCCAGGCCAAATGCCGGTCCAGCGAAGGTGCGAGATGAATAATCCCGTCAATTCGGCAGTGTGGGCACGCCCAGGATCGTGAAAGTGGCTGTAGGGCAGGCCTTGGTCGCCATGGCATTCGTGGACGTCTTAACATCTCGATATGAGAGCGCGTGGCTGTTTCGCCAGTGAAAAGCCAGTATTCTCGGCCCGAGTCCGTTGACCAAATCGAAGTCTCAGACTTGTGGCGGCGCAGCCCTCGGCGCGCGACGGCCCGGCTTGCGCTGCGTGAGATGGCCGGGACGCAAGAGGCGGGCTTCTGCCAAATCGAATCCTTGCCCGAAATCGCAGTCCTCATCGCGGGAGTTTGCAATCGGCTGTTTGGACTGAAGCGGAGGCCCCGATGGCTCGGCGTGCGAAGGTCAGCTTCGAGCTCCTGCCAAATCAAATGATGGTTGAATTCGGGGCTTCATATGCCCGGCAGTTCATGCTCAAAGTTCCTTGGATCCGTGGCCCATGTGAGTGGGGCTCTGGGCTCGTGTCTGCTCGGCTTATCGGATCAAAGTCCATCCTGTTCCTCCTTTGAAAGCAGGGAGCAGCTCGAGCCCTTGTTCGACGAAGGTCATTTGCGTTACGAGCTTGGGAGAGCTGTTCGGAGGCTCGCCTGGGGAGCTAAACTCCAGCTTTACAGTCATGAATGATGCTGACCACGCTTCCGTTTCGAGCACCTGTACGTGGAATGCGGCGCTCGGCGGCATCACCGCCGAGCCAGCCGCGCCTTCAAGCTGGCAGCTTTGGCTCTCGAAAGCTGACAAAGCATACAGAGAGCGCGTTGCTTCTTGCGTAAGTCACCTCCTGCTATCAAGTCATCTCTGGCCCGGACCGGGCGCGTGGACCTCGCTGTGTTGATGCGGCACCTCGGGCGAAAGAGGGCCCTCCGGTCGTCCATCACGAATGACCAAACTTGACGACCCCCGAAACAACATCAAAACCGGTCGGTGCGGCGGCGTTTCGACACTCGCAGGGTTTCGCCGCGCCTGTGCCTCCGCCAACAGGCCTTTGAGCGTTTGGTCCACAAGCGCGATGAACCGAGGCGGACCAGAAACGAAGACCGGGCCATCTCCCGGTGCAGGTCTCACGATATAGCGCTCGTCGGAGATGTTGAGTGCATCGAGCGACGCCTTGAAAGCATCGAAGGTGATCGGAGTCAGGACGAGCAGACGACTTTGCGCCTCGTGAGCATCAGACACGTAAAGCACCAGCCCGTCGTAGTACCATTGAAGATTATAGAGCTTCGTCAAACGTTCAAGAAACTCTCGCGGTGCGAGATCCGGCATTCGCCCGCGAACCCGTCCCTTCACCTCGGTGCTGACGTTGATTCGGATGTTTAGATTGTTGCCAAATTCCTGCAGTGCGGTGGCGAGGTCCTGATCGAGAACCGTGTAGCTATAAGGCGTCGATGGCAGCGCCAGCGGAGCGCCAAGCGCTCTAACGACACCCAGGACAGTCAGAACTCCGACATATAGAACGTTCTTCAAGATGTGCAGCCTCGTAGCTCGGATGAGCATTCGTAGTGTTCTTCCGCTTGAGAACAAGCATCAAAATTCGGCATAAAGTTGCAGGCCGTGAGTTCGTCCCAAATTGGAAGCCAAAGGTGATCTTTAGATGACGGTGTTCGTGATACTCGTCAGCTTATGGTCAGCTCGCGCCTGTAGGGTGCTGAGCCGTTCACGGTGTCGAACGGCTAATCTCCTGACGTGAGAGCAATGATGTCTTCCATGATGTTCGGCGTTACGCCGATCTCTGCCAGCCCGGTCGAATGTCTATCCGACGCCTGTTCATCGACGCACGCTCAGTTTCACGAGAGTCTTGCGCAGGCGGCTTCGAATCAAGGTGCCGCATCTCTGGTGATCGATAGCGCGTTGGCTCCGCCAGTGGCGGAGGTTCAGCGTGCAGTCACGCAGGTAAGCCCGCTTGGCGATCGCATCCTTCAAAATCTTTCTGCAATGCACCGGGGCATACCATTTCCTTCGAGTGCGCTTCCTTCGGTGGTCGGCGGCGAGCCGCCTCCTGCGAATAGCCTTCTTGGACCGGCCGCGCAGCCCATCTTGCGCTCGCAGCAAGTTGAGGTGCACCCGGCCGGCAAAACGGAAGGTGCAGATCACTTCGAGATCGGCATTGGCAAATCTGCGGGATGTTTACAATAGCGTCAATGAGATTTCGCTGATCTCCAAGTGTACCGGCGCTGTCAGCTCATCTCTGAACAAGCTGCTATCGGCAGGCTGAGAGACGTTGATGACTGTTTTGCCGCAAATAAAGAGCTTTCGCCGCGCGCGGGCCGGAAGGCAGTTTCATCTTTTTGTGGCGTTGCCGGTTCTGCTCTCGCTGGCCGGTTGCAAGGCAGATCTCTATACCAAAGTGCAAGAGCGTGAAGCCAACGAGATGCTTGCGCTTCTGCTCAGCAAGGGTGTCGATGCAGTCCGCGTTGTCGCCAAGGATGGGACCAGCTCGATTCAGGTGGAAGAAAAGCAGCTAGCCTTCTCGATCGACCTGCTGAATGGCGAGGGTTTGCCGCGCCGCGCCTTCAAGAACCTCGGGGAGGTGTTCAAGGGATCGGGTCTGGTTGCCTCTCCGGTTGAGGAGCGTGCCCGCTACGTTTATGCCCTAAGTGAAGAGTTGTCGCGCACGATCAACGATATCGATGGCGTTCTCTCCGCCCGTGTCCACGTTGTTCTGCCGAAGAATGGTCTTTTGCGACAGGATGCAACCCCGTCCTCGGCGTCGGTTTTCATCCGACATGGCTCCAATGCGAACCTCTCAGCCTTGCTACCGCAGATCAAGATGCTCGTGGCCAACAGCATCGAAGGGCTATCATATGAGAAGGTGGCGGTCGTGTTCGTGCCGGTTGAGCGGGCTCAGCATGGGCTGTCGTCAGCGCCAGCAGCTGCTTCGGCCCAACCGACCAAGTTCATGTCGACCCCCTTGCTTGCGGTCGGGGTGGGAGGTGCGGGCGCCGCGTTGGGCGCTCTATCTTACATGCTGCTGAGCTCACGCGTGCATCAGTTCGGTCGATCATCGCGCAAAGCGGCAAATCTCGGCGGAGCTTCGAGCGTATACCCGCGGCCCAAGCCGTCGGCAAAAAAGCTGACGTCCAATGAGAGATAGACGGAATGCAGCTTTGGTATCGATGACATCCAACGGATCAAATCATTCACATCCTCCACATTCCGATCGCCTGCGCCAGCTTGCTGCAGTGATCCATCCGAGCCGTTTTGCCGCCCGTCTTGATGCGCCGCTGTCGACGTCCACGGTCCTGCAGTTGCAGAGGAGTTTCAGGCTGCAGGAAAGACTGGCCGAATTGGTGCTAGGCAGTGAACGGGTCTGGAACGGAAGTAGCTGGGGCAGGGACGTTCTGCTCGGGCATGATCCGCGTCGCGCCGCCCTGCTCGCTGGCAGTATCTGGCATGCCCGTTCAGTGCTGAAGCTGGTCTCAAGGCATGATCTCGAAATTCTGGTCGGAAATGTCGGTGCGGAAACACATGCTTTCGGTATCCGACACTTGTCCAGCGCAGTCGCAACCGTATCGATTGTCGATCCGGAGCGACTTTCGGAACAGATTGAACATGACGGATACGCCTGTCTTGGCGCTTGGCTCGAGGAAACTTCAGAGCTTGAGCGTGCGCGCGTGCTTCTCCGCTTACCTGTGGGGACGGCCGCGGAGGCTCCAGCCGCTGAACACCACAAGGCGGCAGGCCCATTGCTGTCTTTGGTGATGGCCCATTTGGCCACGGAGACAGCAACGGTATGACTGCCAATGACCCAGCATTGCCAGCAGACCCGCAGATTCGGCCGATCGGCCCACTTATACCAGCCGCGGAACTTGGGATCTGGTCCGATGCGCTACAGACGCGCGCGCTAGCAGAGCGGTATCTACACCAGGTTCGCAGCTGGGCAAGGAAAGCCTATGAGCGCGAGCGGGCGCACGGCCACTCCGAGGGCCTGAAGACAGGTTCGGACGAAATGGCGCAGCTGGTTGCCCAGGCTGCTTGCGAACTGGCACGGCGAAAAGCTGTTCTTGAACAGGAGTTGCCGCAGCTCGTCCTCGATATCTTGGACGACGTGCTGGGCTCCTTCGATCCGGGCGAGATGTTGGTGAGGACGGTTCGTCATGCGATTGAACGAACATATGGCATTGCGGAAGTATGTCTTCACGTGTCGCCTGTGAAAGCCGATGCACTGATCCGCGAGTTCGCAGCGTTCGATGGAAGGAATGGTCGGCCGAAACTTACAATTGACCCGGACCCGACTCTGACGCCGGACCGGTGCGTTTTGTGGAGTGAATTTGGCAATGTCGACTTAGGGCTTGCCGCGCAGCTCCGCATATTGCGTGCCGGCCTTGTCCCGTCTTCTCAAGAAAGCGAACCGTGACCACACCACGACCAACCTATGACGATGCGCCTGTCGAGGAGGCTGTGCACGCCGCGTTATTATCTCTGAGGTCTACAGCAAAGCACATCGATACGCGTGCGGTGCGCGGACGGATCACACGAGCGATCGGCCCGTTGCTTCATGCCGTATTGCCGGGGGCCCGTGTTGGGGAACTGTGCGTGTTGCAGGATCACGGTACCGGATGGTCGCTTGACGCCGAAGTCATCGGTCTGCTGCCGAACGGGGTGTTGCTGACGCCAATCGGTGACATGGTAGGCCTGCCTAACCGCGCGGAAGTGGTTCCCACCGGGCGAATCCGCGAGGTTTCAGTCGGACCCGATTTGCTTGGCCGCGTGATCGATAGTTTCGGCCGTCCGCTCGACGGCAAGGGCCCAATAAAGACGGCCGACACTCGCCCGCTCCGCGGCAGGGCGCCCAATCCAATGAGGCGGCGTGGTATTGAGCGGCCTTTTCCACTCGGCGTCCGCGTGCTGGATGGACTTCTGACGTGTGGCGAAGGCCAGCGGATTGGAATCTATGGAGATGCCGGTTGCGGCAAGTCGACGCTGATGTCGCAGATTGTAGAGGCGCGGCCGCCGACGTGACCGTAGTTGCGCTTGTAGGAGAGCGTGGACGTGAGGTACGTGAGTTCATCGAGCGTCATATTGGAGAGGGCCTCGGTCGTACGATCGTTGTCGTTGAGACCTCCGACCGCTCGGCAATGGAGCGGGCGCAATGTGCGCATATGGCGACTGCACTCTCCGAGTACTTTCGTGATCAGGGGCTGCGCGTCGTACTGATCATGGATTCATTGACGCGCTTTTGCCGCGCAATGCGCGAAATAGGCCTTGCCGCAGGAGAACCTCCCACGCGGCGCGGATTTCCTCCGTCCGTATTTGCGCTCCTGCCTGGTCTATTGGAGCGCGCCGGTATGGGCGAGTACGGCTCGATCACGGCCTTCTACACCGTGCTTGTCGAAGGTGATGGCACGGGCGATCCAATCGCCGAAGAGTCGCGCGGTATCCTCGATGGTCATATCATTCTTTCACGCGCGCTCGCGTCGCGTGAGCATTTTCCCGCGATCGACTTGCTGTCGAGCCGAAGTCGCGTCATGGATGCGGTCGTCTCTGTGTCACATCGAAAGGCGGCATCCTCCTTCCGTGATCTGCTCTCGCGCTACAATGAGGCGGAGTTCTTGATCAAGGTCGGTGAATACAAGCCGGGTAGCGATCCGCGGACTGACCGTGCAATCGCCTCAATCGAGCAGTTGCGGAAGTTCGTGTGCCAGGGGCAGGACGAGCTTTCCAGTTTTGAGGAGGCCGTGACATGGATGTCGCGTCTGACGGCCTGAATCCGGTCGAAGCGTCGAAACTGCGGCTCGTGAAGGACATAAGAGAGCGAAGCGTCGTTCGTGAGCTGTCCAATATCGAAGCCAAGCGCCGCATTGCGGTCGAAGCGGTGGAGCGAACTTCCAGCGAGCTTGCATGCGCCGAGAAACACCGCGCAAGCGTCGAAGATGAACTCTACCAGGAAATGGCATCTCTCGATGCGATGTCCGTCACGGAACTCGATCGTCGCTGCCATCTTGTCATTACACGGCTCGCAGCCGAGATCGCATCAGCGCGGGAGGCGCTTGAGGAGGCGCGCATCGCTCAAGAACAGGCTCAGACCGCGGTTGTTGAGGCGCGGGCCCTCTGGGCCAAGCGTGCGGCGGCGAACCACAAATGGCGACAGATTGAGTGCGATGTTCAGCGCACGACCAATGCTCGTCTGGAGTTCGCAGCCGAAATCGAAACGGACGATGAGGTGTTGCTCCGGTATCAGAGTGGTTCGCATAGCCAAGCGGTAGGCGAGTCAATTTAATGGCTGGTTCTCTGGCGCGAGCGTGCGGTCGTGTAGAAATCACTTCGGTAAATCCTCCGGGTGGACTCGTAGAGTTCGAGCCATCTCTAACCCTGTCGCATAGCGTGGTCTTGTGGCTCAATGAGATCGCCGCGCCGCGCATCGTTCTGCGCAGCCGCCTTGGCGATAAGCCGCTATCCATCCGTATGAACCGGCTTGTCTGGCAGGCGGAGCCATCTGCCACGGCCATGCTTGACTGCGTATTTCGCGTCGGAGGTGAAACGGCTGTATTGTCGTTGCCTCGCCCGATTGCGGAGACACTGATTTCGACGGTGCAGCCTGGCCTCAGTTTACCTTCCGAACCAACCCGTTCGCTCCTTCTCGAACTTGCGGTTGAATCCTTGCTCTCTCGATTGGAAGCCCTGTTGGCGCGGGATTTGCAACTTGTCCGTATCGACGAAGCAACGGCGCACGGCCCTTATCTGGAACTCGAGATCGCCCACGGACCGCTCACGGGCCGGGCTCGCCTCTTCCTATTCTCGTCCCTTGACGGTCCGGTTCCGTCTGCGTTCCGTGTCTTAGGCGAGTTGGTTGGGCAATCGCCGCGCGAGACGCGCGAGCTTTCTCGGAATTGCCTGTCATTGTTGCAACAGAGATTGGCTCGCTGCGCGTGCCCGTGGCGCTGATTCGTCAAGCACAGGCAGGCGACGCACTGTTGCCTGACGTCATTCCCTTTGCCGGGGGCGAGGTCATCCTCACTGCGGACAGGTTGTGGGCTCCGGCACAGATCGACGGCGGTAGACTGGTCCTGCGGCGGCCGTTCCGCCTCGAACCCCACCCTCTAAGGTGTGCACATATGATGACAAGACGCCAAGCGCAGCAACTGATCCCTCCCTCAGAAGCCGACATCGACAGTATTGAGATCACCCTTGTGTTCGAATGCGGTCGCTGGCCCATCCCGTTGCGTACGTTGAGAAGCATCAACGAGGGGCATGTGTTCGAACTTGGTCGCTCGCTTGACGGCCCGGTCGACATTCTTGCCAACGGTCAATTGATCGGCTGCGGCGACATCGTGCGCGTCGGCGAAGAACTGGCCATCAGGTTGCGTGGCAGGTTGGCGGCCAATGAGTGAGATTCCACCAAGCATCGTTGCGCTCCTTGCGGTGACGGTTGGGCTCGGCCTTCTGGCTTTGGCAGTCGTCACAACAACGGCGTTCATAAAGGTTTCCATCGTTCTCTTCCTGGTGCGCAACGCGCTCGGCACCCAGTCGATACCCCCGAACATTGTTCTGTATGGCGCTGCATTGATCCTTACCGTATTCATTAGCGCTCCAGTGTTTGAGCAGACGTACAACCGCGTTACCGAGCGGCAACTTCGCTACGAAACGTTCGATGACTGGGTGACCGCCGCCAAGGAGGGGAGCGAACCACTGCGCGCCCATCTGAAGAAGTTCACCAACGAGGAGCAGCGCACATTCTTCCTGTCGTCGACAGAACACGTCTGGTCGGAGGAGATGCGTGGCAACGCAACGGTTGATGACTTTGCGATTCTTGTACCGTCCTTTCTGATCTCGGAGCTCAAGCGTGCTTTTGAAATTGGCTTCCTTCTGTATCTTCCATTCATCACGATCGATCTGATTGTAACGACAATCTTGATGGCCATGGGGATGTCAATGGTCTCACCAACACTGATATCTGTTCCTTTCAAGCTCTTTCTGTTCGTCACGATCAACGGCTGGTCGCTGCTCATGCACGGATTAGTCGTAAGTTACGCAGCTCCAGGAGGTTAATGTGGACGAAGCCAATATCATCACTCACCTGAACCGATCGCTTGTCCTGTTCATGATCTGGGTTCTGCCACCGCTCCTCTCAGCTCTCGTGGCCGGACTGGGCGTTGGCATCATCCAGGCGGCAACGCAGATCCAGGATCAAACCTTACCCCTCACCGTGAAGCTCGCCGTCGTCGTCGCCGTGCTGGTTCTATTTTCTCCGGTGCTGAGCGCCCCGCTTATCGAACAAGCCCAGCATATCTTCGCTGAGTTCCCCACCCTCACAGCGAAGTATTAGCGAGTGGACCGCAGAGCAAAGTTGCAGGGGCGGTACCGCCATTGCCGTCGATTGGAGCGAACCCAGCCGATTATTTCCGGCATTCTCGACTTCTAACATCAGGGCAGGGCGAGCGGGGCCGGTTCAATTGGCTGAGCGAGCAACTAGCAGGCCTCAAATGCAGGGTTTGTCACCCACCGAGACGCAAACTCTGATCCAGACTGCTATCGACTTCGTTGTTGCAGCTGGCCTTGCTGCGGCCCGCACCTTAGGAATTATGTTGGTGCTTCCCGTATTTACGCGGCCGCACATTAGCGGGATGATCCGCGGAAGCTTGACGCTCGTGATCGGACTGCCATGCCTGGCGCACATCAAGGACGGCCTGCCGACGTTAGATCCGGGCACCCGTATGATCGCCGTCGCGTTCGTCGGTCTCAAGGAGATATTCATCGGCCTGCTGTTCGGCATCTTGCTCAGTATACCACTATGGAGCATCCAGGCGGTTGGTGAGATCGTCGACACCCAGCGAGGTGTTTCAACCCAGGTCGACGATCCCGCGACACGCAGCCAAGCCTCGGCGACGGGTCTTTTTCTCGGGACTGCTGCGGTTACGATTTTCGTTCTGTCTGGAGGTCTGCAGACGATGGTCAGATGCCTCTATGGCAGTTATCTGATCTGGCCCGTATATCAGGTACTTCCTAACCTGACCCTGCAAGGGGCAACGGAATTTGTAGCGCTTCTCGACCATATCATGCATACGTCTCTGCTGGTCTCTGGGCCTGTGCTGGCTCTGCTGCTCCTGATCGATGTATCGTTCATGTTGCTCGGGCGCTTTGCGCCGCAAATCAAGCTGAACGATCTCTCCCCGACCATCAAGAATGTCGCGTTTGGCTTCATCATGGTGAGTTACACCTTCTACCTCATCGAATACATGGGCGCGGAAATCATCCAGTTCAACGGCGTGCTGGAGTGGCTCGCGAAGCTCTTAAAATGAACGGCTCGACCGAAGAGAAGGCGCTTCCACCAACCCCCAAGAAGCTACGGGACGCGCGTAAGAAAGGACAGAGCCCGCGCAGCGCCGACTTTGTCACAGCGGTCAGCATTTGCGCCGGTTTCGGCTGCCTATGCCTCAGAGCGGGCCCGATCGAAGACGGTTGGCATGAAGCGGTGCGGCTAACCGATAAGCTGCAGGCGCAGCCCTTCAACAGTGCGGTCCGGCAGGCGCTGGTCGGATTAATCGAGCTCTCTATTGCAGCAGTCGCTCCAATCATCGGAGCGGTCGTGATTGCGGCTATCCTGGCCAGTTTCATGGCCAGTGGTGGGCCGACGTTTTCTATGGAGCCGCTGAAACCAAGCCTTGAGAAATTGGACCCCGTTAAAGGGCTGACCAAGATCGTCTCTCAGCGATCGCTTGTCGAGCTCGGCAAGTCGCTAATCAAAGTATTGGTTCTCGGTGGAACTCTTCTTCTTACTGTGGTCGCAAGTTGGAAAGCGCTGGTGTACTTGCCTATCTGCGGTTTGGCTTGTTTCGGGTTTGTCTTCAACGAGCTCAAAGTTCTGATCGAGATTGCGGTCGGCGCTTTTCTGATTGGCGGCTTGATTGATCTGCTAATTCAGCGCTGGCTATTTTTGCGCGATATGCGCATGACGAAGAGCGAAGCGAAGCTCGAGTCCAAGGAACAGGAAGGCAATCCTCATATAAAGAATGAATACCGTCGGCTCCGTCAGAGTCGGCGAACGAGTCTCCGCTCGGCATCCATCGGGCCACATTGATACTGACCGGCCCGCAATGTTGATTGGGCTGCGCTATGTTCGTGGTGAGACTGGAGTCCCGGTTTTGGTGTGTCGCGGTGAGGGCGAACTTGCTTCACGGCTGCTTGCTCAGGCGCAGGCGCTGCATCTGAGCGTTGTCCAGGACCATATGTTGGCGCGTCAGCTGATCCGAACGGCCAAGATTGGAAAGGCCGTTCCGATCGAATGTTTCGAGAGGGTTGCAAAGGCGCTCTTTGCCGCCGGCCTGGTCTAGCTTCGCGGAGAAATGATGCGCTCGAGGCTTTGGTCAACGACCCAAGTCGCGAAACCTGACGTGCAAGCCGCGCGATCAGAAAGGGGAGCGAAGGTTGCTTATAGGGGGCGTCTGCTACCGCGAGACCGACATTGGCCAAGGTATCAGCCAACAGTGCGTTGTATGCTGCTTAGGGTTGACGAGCCGCTCATGAACCTTCCGATGGAACTTTGTTATGAGTTCTATCTTCCAAGTTGCTCTTGTTGCCCGGCGTGAGGGTCCCGCGTGCGGGAAGGGGAAGCACCGCACGATCACCACTGGTTGGCATGACAGCTCCATTGCCCAGCAAATCGCCGGGATCGTTGACCATGACTCCCAGGTTGTTCCGGATGGAGCATCCAAGCGTTGGATTGAAAGAATTGTCGTCTAGTGAAGGGCCGACGATCGAAAGCGATGGACAGACGGGAGGATGTGCTTCGTAGATAGTTGCCTCGATCCGTATCCCGAAGTGGGCGGGTAGACCGATGGGGGAAGCGGACAGGCGGATATTATAAGGGGTAACGCCCATCGCGCGGGCCTCATGGGCCACCTGCACAATCAGCCCGGGTGAGCCAGTGACATCGAGATGGAGTGCATCCCGCCGACCGCGACTGGCATTCGCAATGAAATCCCGCAGACGAGACCTCTCGACGCGACGAAGGCTCTGTAGCAGCAAGGTGCTTGTCTTCTGCTCTACCTGGATCTCTTGTTCAGCCGGCCCAGAATAGATCGCAGTACCATTTGTGCATCCGCCTACGCTCGCCGTAATAGCGATCAAATAGCACAGGTGTCGCAAGGTCATTCGCCGTCCTCATTCGATAATAAACTGGGCGCCGCCGGTCGCGCCTGGTGCAGCCGTGCGGGGAGCGTCACGGCCTCGCGGCGAATTTGCCAACGTGTTCGTCAAAGTGCGCCCTGCGTCCGACGGCGGTCCGATGCGGTCAGTGGGCGCGCTCATCTTGCCCGGAGTTGATCCTGGTCGCACGATGTAGGGCGTGACAATGATGACCAGCTCCGTCTCCTGCTTCTGGAACGAGGAAGAGCGAAACAGCGCACCCAGGATCGGCACATCGCCCAACCAAGGAAAACGGCCAATATCAGTGCTGAAATTGCGCCGGATAAGCCCTCCGATTGCAAAGCTTTGACCGCTGGCAAGCTCGACGACGGTGCTGGCGCGCCGCGTGGAGAGACCGGGCACGGACATTCCGTTGACGCTGATTTCGCCTTCTTTCGATAGCTCGCTGACCTCTGGCTTCACGTGAAGATTGATTTGATTGTTGCTGAGAACGGTCGGGACGAACTCTAGGCTGATCCCGAATTGACGGAATTGGACTGAGACTTGCCGATTGTCCTGCATGACCGGAATCGGAAATTCGCCGCCTGCCAGGAAACTTGCTGATTCGCCGGACATGGCGGTAAGGTTCGGTTCAGCCAGTACTGACGCGAGGCTCTCGTTGGCGAGTACGTCTAGAACAGCACTGACGTTCGCACTTCCAACGCCGTACCCGACGCTTGCCGCGCCGGCGCCACGAGTGGCGCTGGCATCGCGAGCTTTGCCACTGCTAAAGCCGAAAACAAAAGGGCCGGTTTGACCCGAGGCAGAGAGGTTAATGCCGAGCTCCTTCATGGCGGTGCGTGAAACCTCGGCCACGCGCACGCTCAGATTGACTTGTAGTGAACCGGCCACCTGGATCTTGTTGACGACCAGCGCACCCGCACCGAGAAACTGCTCCGTGATCTTCTTGGCGCTGTCGACGACATCGGCATTGGGCGCTGTCCCGCTGAGAATCGCGCCCCGTGGGGTATAGCTTACTTGGATCGGATAGGCCCCGAGCTCCGCCTTCAGCGCGGCGCGCAGATCCTCTATAGGTTGGGTGACCACAACACGAAGCTCGGCTAAGGCCTCACCATTGTCGTTCAAAGCGAACAAGCTGGTCCGTCCCGAGTGTTTTCCAAAGACGAAGATGGTCGTGTTCGACGGCGCCTGATAGTCCGCGATCGTCGGGTCGGCAACAAAGATGCTCGCCGCTGGCGCTGGGAGATGAATTGTCTTGCCCTGGGAGGAGGAAAGATTCAGAGTTCCGTTAAGGCTATCAGCAGTCGAGCGCGGCGTCCCTAGAGTACCAATCCGCTTTATCTGAGCTGTGGCGGCGAGAGGAAATAGTAGAGCGACCGTGCATAGGGCACAGAAAACGCAGGGAAGAACGGCAAACGTGACGGCGCTCGGCCGTCTCCGGCTGCCATGATGATTATTGAGAGCGAACTTCAAGGGAGCCTTCGCTTTCAAGTTCGATCGACTGCGCAGCGGCTAGCTGCGCTATTCAGTTCAAGTGCATAACCGACGCCGCGTACGGTTTTGATCCGTAGCGTCGCGCCCGACTGGCTCAAATGTGCGCGTAAGCGATAAATCCCAACTTCTAAGGCGTTCGTGGAGACCTCGTCGTCAAACGCATAGAGGGCCTCCTCCAGTGACGCTCGCGGCACGGCACGGCCAGGGCGCCTGAGCAGATGTTCAAGAATGCACACTTCGCGCCGCGCGATCCTTAATCGCCTATCATCAATTGAAACTTGCCGGCCGATAGAATCGAAATGTAGATTGCCGTACGTAACGATGGGTGCTGTCATTTGTGGCGATCGTCGCAAAATGGCTCGCATACGAGCGACGAGTTCATCGATGGATACTGGCTTGGGCAGGAAATCGTCCGCACCGCCATTGAAGATCGCGATCCGCCTACCGAGATCATTCAGGCTGCTCATTATGATGGCGGGCATCGAACATCCCTGGCGCCTCAACTGCTTCAGCCAGTCCAAGCCATCTCCATCGGGCAGAACCAATTCAAGCAAGAGAATGTGATAGCTGGCGTAACCAAGAGCGGTCTGCGCCTCGTCGAGAATGCGGACTACGTCCACGGCAAAACCGCAAACCAATAACGCTTCCTTCACGGCGCGCGCAAAGTTCGCATCACGATCAACCAGGAGAATTCGCATTTTATCGCCTTTCGTCCATGTACTCCAAAACCTGAGCGCATTACGGTCGAAAATGAGGCCGGCCAATCTCAAGAGCTCCCTTTTCGGCGGAACGGTCCCTGGCCAGGAGCAATCGCGAAGATCATGGTCGCCAGCGACCAGAGTCACCCGATCTTTGCTCAGCCTGTTGGCGACTGCGGCGTCCGGCCCGGGATCGCACACGTTATCGGCGACGCTCAACATGCCACTTGTGGCTGGAAGAGCGCCTGAATCGTTTCACGACATTGAGGGCCATAGCAGAATGCTGGCGCATCCGCATGCCAAGTGTAGCAGTGATTGCGGTCATTGGCCCCGATGAGGGCAGCATCGATATTGCCAGCCTGCGAGCTCGAAACAAAAGCGCAAGAGAGTGATAGTGACGCAGTCGAGCCGCACGATGTTATGAGACATTCGCAATACTTGCCATCTGTCAGGAAGTGTTGAAGCGACGGATGCCGCGACTTGTCGCAAAACCTACAACCTGACGCTAGGTGCGATTCAAGTCCCTTTGACAGTACGGTTGATCGAATACCTTTTGACTTGCAGGCCGCACCGAACCGCGACGACCCAGTCTACGCGGGTCCATCGACTGGCTCACGGTCTGTCATGGCATAGCGAGCTCGTTTGTCCAAGTTCTGTACGCCGCACGCACGAGCAGCCAGGCAATCTTTCTGCGTTTTGGGCAAGGCATTACGTCGTCGGCAGTGCGATAGACCGATCCGCCTCAGACGTCGCAGTTAACAGCCAGACTGTGACTAGCCGCTCATTGGGAATCCAGGTCTTGGACCGCTAAGCCGTCGTTGACCTTGAGTTGGCCTGCGACTGACGCACGAATGTATCGACTCGCGCACGACATTCCTGAATGCTCCTTCTAACAGCGATTGATTATGGGCCTTCAGCTAAAATCGGTAAAATCAATTATTTCGATGGAACGCATCCAGGTGCCGAATAGCTCATAGTGCGATGCACCGGTGCGCATGGTGAGGGTCACGAACGAGGCCAAGCATAGATGAGCCGACCGCTTCAAAGAAATTTGCGAACCCCGCCCATCAGAAGCAACAAAGGGTAGATCGGGCGGAACGACGCTTTGATGTCTTTTCAAGCATTGGAAAACAGAAACTCGAGCGATCAAGGATCGCGATAGCCATGATCTCGCGTGGTAGAGGCGGGCAGAATGAGCCTAGTGATCAAGCTCTGAGGCGCGGACTGGGTATAACAGCCAGAATTGTGACTTCTCCTGGACGGCCTCGCTCGGGGGGCGGGTCAAGGCGGCGGCACAGTTTGCGGGGAAGGCGGCGTGCTGACCGCCTGACAAGTGGTGAAAGCGCTCGGACCTCACCTACGAGTTTGTGACGTCGACGCGTTGTATCGCGAAGGCGAGAGCGCTGAGGTCCGGAATCCGCCGAGCTGATTACCATCACGGCATCGGGCAAGTTGGCACCACCGCACCACCCGTAGAGGACAAGAGCATATCAAATTCAGTGGCAGAAGCCTGTCGATTGCTTTCGGCTGCAAGCGTGAGCACGATTGCCAAGGCCCGATGAGCCATCGCCGAGATAGGTCGGAGGTGCTCAATCCGCTGCAGACTGGCAAGGCTGTGAAAATCATACTGGACCTGAGCCGCTGTACCACCGGCGATGCCGGCAAGCCCGGGCGAGGGGCGCAGGGCGGTTTCGTGATCAGTGCCTTCAGGGTGACCGCCCAGAACGGCATCAGCTTCGCCAATGCGCATCAAATCGTGGACAGCTCGGGACACCCGATGGCGGAATGCATCCGCCACAGCCGCGGCCGCGAAGGCAAGCTCACACGCGGAATTCCAAGCTGGCAGTCGGAGGGACTGAACTCGTAATCCAGGACGAATTCGTCTGCGAACTGCCGGAAAAGGCGACGTTCGTCTGGTAATCGCAACCTCTGGCAATCGCAAAAGCAGGGCGGAGGAGCAGCGCGGCTTCGTTACTGCCGATCCTTCACGTGTGAATATTTATCGGAAGGCATGGCACGACAGCCCGATGGTGCGGAGGACCAGGTCGTTTCCGGCTGTCTTTTCGTCAGTGGTCCCAGCATGGGCGCACTCTAACGTCATCCTGAATTGATCACCCAACGAGCGAAGCGAAGCGCGACTGCATGAGGATGACCGAGTGTGGCGAGGAAGCGTGGAGCGAAGCTGCGGGCCAATGAACAAGAAGCAGATGGGTGTCCGGAGTGATCACGCATCAGGCAGTTTGAGGAGAAGTATCGGGCCGTAATCGGACCGGGGGAGACCTCTGATGAACAGGTCGGCCAAAGATGGGATCAGGTCGATCCCGCACTATGGGGGCGAAGGCGCCCACTCGTTCACCCATCGCACGGAGGTGTTCTGTGCTTGTGTAAAAGCACCTGACGCGGGAGGCAGGTTACCGCCGGCGACGCGTCAAAAGGAGAGGAGACTCGAGGAAATCTATTTGATGCATGGTCGTTCACATCACGTCGTTCGGGTTCGTCGTCCTTTCGGAACGAGGTGAGCCACACGACGATCTTCATCACGGTCGCTCTTCAACAAGCCCTGGATGACACTGGCGCGATCCGCTGCGTCGCGGTTCTGGCTCGCGAAGCTCCCTGGCAGCCCGACGGAACGCCGGGCGACTCATAATTTGAACCGGGATACACCTCACGCTGCATCACAGAAACAGCCAGTTTTGCTGGGGCAGTCTCATTCGTCCGCGCGCGCTAGGCTCCTGGCGTGCAGCAAACCTATGATGCGTCAAAGGTGCAGATCGAAGAGGGCGTGTGCAAGCCGGGCCGGCCATTGCCCTCGACGCCGGCGCTTGCCGACGAATCGGCTCTCCGCGACGACCACTACGGCATATGAGCAGCTTCACCTCAGGGCTATGAGTGTGATGACCAGAGTTGCGGCTGAGCCCTCCGTATCAGCTCGCCGCGCCGCGAGTCGCAGTTGGTGATGGCTAAGTCTGCTAGATCCGCACCGGCACTGGACGGAGGTATGCAAAGCACCAGGAGATCGTAGCTATTGCGGCCGGGATTGCAGCTGATGGGATGGATATGAGCCGTCCCTCCGTGTGATCTGTCCGCTCTCGATACAATGGGGGCCAATCTCGCCCGTCTATATCCCAGGAGAAGGGAGCAACATCCGACGATGCAATCCAGGAGCTTGAAGATCCCGGCCCCGCGCATGGTGCCGTAGCGCAGCGAACGGCCGCCGCAGGAATTGTTCCCGGCCATGCCGCCGATCGTGGCGCGCGAGGCGGTAGAGACGTCGACCGGAAACCACAATCCGGTGCCCGCCCATCTGTTTCCCGCGCGGATCGATGCGATCATCACGCACAACGCGTTTCTGGTGCAGGTCGGACTGCTGAAGATGCTGATGACGCAGTAGATCCTGAAAAAGACCAGGCGGAGGATCTCGGACGGATCTACGATCGGATCCGCCCAGCGTTCGTCAAAATGGCACGTGCCGCTGACGCGCGTGCGCGCGGCGCGCAAACACGAGCTGAAGAGATCCGCGGATGGAAATTGGGCTTGCAACGATGGCTCGTGCGCCTGCTCGCCTTGGCGTTGAGCCAGCGCGAGGCGGTTGAAACCTTGGCGGATGACGGCCACGTGCGATCAACGCCCCTCTTCGCTGGCACATGATCGAGGACACATGATCGAGGATATGACGAGGGGCAATCTCTCCACGGTCGTTATCTTTCGACAAGATTTTCCGCGGTAGCAAGCTGCGAGCCGCTTGGCTGATACGCGCTGTGAAACGACCCAAAACTTAGCCGGTCCACGTAGGACACCCGAGTAATTATCATAGGGAGGCTTTCCCACATCGCCGTCTTCAGCCCGACATTGAAAGAGCAGGACGGTATGATCTCTTTCTGTTCGCGTGCCTAGCCGGTACAAATCGCTGGCGATTATGCTCCTGTGCCGTCGGCAAGCGGCCCTGGCGCTCGTCTCAGAGTTTTACCCCTGCTTTTTGCCGGTAATTTTCGGGAGCGGAAAGAGAGGATGGGACGTGGCATCGAGCTCCCTGGCTAACTGTTCGAATCATCCGATCCGCTATCGCACGGACGTTCACAGGCTCCGTTTTCGGATTGGCATGGCGCTTGCTCGAGAGTACCCGTAATCCGAGGTCTGCCTTCGAAACCGAGTGACTGCCATGCGTCGGAACCAGGCGTTCACCGATACGTGTCGTTTGCGTACTTCGTACGCTTTAAGAATCCGCAAAGCTTGGAAAATTCGCAATGAAAGAAACGGCTTCAACTGGCAATGTCATTCCACTGACCGACGTCGTCAAGCGAGCAGCGCGCATCGGTGCTGAAATCAGAAATATCAAGCTCTCGGGTGATTTGCCGAACCAGACGATCGCTGCGATGAACAGCTTGTTGCTCGAACATAAGGTGATCTTCTTCCGCGATCAGGGGCATCTTGACGACGCGGAGCAGGAGCGCTTTGCTGCTTGTTTGGGAAGGCTTGTGCCGCATCCGACGCTCGGTACGATCAATGGAACGACCTCGATCATTGAGCTTGATTCCGCGCGCGGAGGTAGCCGGGCTGATGTATGGCACGCAGATGGAACCTTTCTCGCGGCGTATCCCAAAATTGCGGTGCTGCGAGCCATTGTGATCCCATCATCCGGTGGCGATACGATTTGGTCGAACACTGTGGCCGCCTATCTGGATCTGCCGCGGCCGCTCCAACGGCTTGCCGACGAACTCTGGAGCGTTCACAGCAACGCCTTCGACTACGCCGGGACCTGCCGTGTTCGCGAAATCGACCAGAGGCATTTTGATGAGGTCTTTACCAGAACGATCTACGAGACCGACCATCCGGTGGTCCGTGTACATCCCGAGACCGGCGAGCGCGCGCTGGTGCTCGGCGATGTGGTGCAAAAGTTTATTGATATCCCGAAACGCGACGGTCAGAGGCTGTTTGATCTATTCCAGTCTCATATCACGGCGCCCGAAAACACCGTCCGCTGGAGCTGGAGAGAAGGCGATGTCGCGATTTGGGATAACCGCGCAACGCAGCATTATGCGGTCAATGATTACGGCGACCAGCATCGCGTCGTTCGTCGTGCCACAATTGATGGTGACGTGCCCGTCAGCGTCGACGGTCGATGCAGTGTAACCCGCCTTATGACGACGAAGCACCCGTCCACGAAGGTTGACTAGCAGCTCGGCAAGTTCACCGATGCTGACACTGCTCTTATCGAGTGTTCGCGCGAATGGATCTGCGAATAGACTTAACCGAGCAGCACGCCACGCGCAATTGGGTGGGGGCGCGCCGCAGACTCGGAACGCGACCTCCTTGCCGAGGTAAGATGCTGAAGCGCATTTCGAGCCAACGAAAGATAATTCAGCATTCGCGCGCCGCAAATCAGCCGGCCGCGGTCGCAGGATTTGCTGCCGAAGGGGGTACGTTTCGCGGAGCTTGCGCATCGCCTCTCGGGCAGTAACGCAACTGTGGGATAGCAATAGCGCGATTGCTGTAGTTGGGTCGGTTTGGCATCTGTGTCGCGGTTCGGCTTACGACGCCTCTTCTCGAGATGAACTAAGCTCCCATGACACGCTTTGAGCCGTGTCGTGACAGAGCAAGAGCTCGGAGGCTAGTCTGGGGAGAGCAGTACGAGCAAGCATTGAAAAGCCAATGTGGTTGCCGTAAATCAGAACTCGGTTGAACGAATGAGAATCGGAGGCTCTTCCGAGGGTTTGAGGTTGCGCAGGACGACATCGGCTACCATTCGTAGTCAGCATGCTACGTTGGAATCCACGGCTCAGTTTAGGGGGTATCCGGCTTCGCGTCAGGACCACAGCGGATACCAAGATCGCCGTGATGCGTGGACCCAAGCCGTTGAAAAGGGCGATTATGATATCGATGGCGGTGAATTCACGCCCACTCTTAAGTCCATAGAAGAATACCGACGTAGATATCAATATATTCAGGGCATGTCCCGTTTGCGGCGTGTAGGTAATGCTTGTCGGGTTGTTGATGTACGTCAGTCCTACGGTTGCATATATCCCGGGTGCCACATGCGCGGTATATAGTGCGGAAATTGCTGTGCTGTCGCGGTGCGCCAGCTGCTCTTTCGCCAGTACAGCGCCCACCGCGAAATGGCTCTAGATGGTGTTGTTGACAATAAGACTCATCTGATCAGTGGGCCGGCTGTCAAACAGCCCCTTCGCATAAAGGCGAAGCTCGTAGTACTGACTAGCCCTATTTAGTCGTCCGTGAACAAGCTTCTAAGCGATTGAGCGGGAGTCCGTTTTTCGGATAGGGGTGCAATTGAGATTGCAAGGATTCGGGGCTTGAGGGCCGCGAACCTTGCAATTTGTTTTTGGATTCCCTTTCGCCGCGAACCGTGATTCTGTGCTGCATCGGAGGGGGCGATGCGGCCGAAGAAGCACCAAATGACGGGATCGAACGATCTGTTCCGGGCGCGGCTTGACCAGATCATCAATCTGAAGCACGAGCTGGTTCAGCTCGCCGGCAAGATCGATTGGGATTGGATCGATCGCGAGATCGCACCGCTCTACAGCGAGAACGGCCGGCCCGGGATCGAGACGCGGTTTGTGATCGGGCTTTTGTTGCTCAAGCACATTTGCGGACTATCCGACGAGGGGGTGTGCGAGCGCTGGGTCTACGACCCCTATTTCCAATACTTCACCGGCGAAGAGTTCTTCCAGCACACCTTCCCACACGAGCGCTCGGACCTGAGCCATTGGCGCAAGCGGCTCGGCAACAAGCTTGAGTTGCTCCTGGCCGAGAGCCTACGGGTGGCGCATGAGGCCGGCGCGCTGCGCACGCGCGACCTTGAGCGGGTGACGGTGGACACCACTGTGCAACCCAAAGCCATCAGCTTCCCGACCGACGCCAAGCTGCTGCATGCGGCGATCCGCGGACTGAACCGGCTGGCGAGGAAGTACGGAGTGCGGCTGCGGCAATCCTATCTGCGTATCGCCAAGGCCGCCGCGATGATGGCGGGCCGCTACGCCCATGCCAAACAGTTCAAGCGGCATCAGCGGCAGTTGCGCATCCTGCGTTCCCGGCTCGGCCGGATCATCCGCGACATCCGCCGCAAGATCGAAGGTCAGGATGCGCTTGAGGAGGCGTTCGCACTCCTGCTGAGCCGGGCCACGCAGATCCGCTCGCAGCAGCAGCGCCAGCGCGGCTGGAAGCTGTATTCCTTCCATGCCCCGGAGGTGGAGTGCATCGGCAAAGGCAAGGCAGCCGCGCCTTACGAGTTCGGCGTGAAGGCCTCTATTACCACCAACAACCGGCCGGCCCCCGGCGGCCAGTTCGTGCTGCACGCCAAGGCGCTGCCGGATAATCCCTATGACGGCCACACGCTGCGGGATGTCATCGAGGACACCGAGAAGCTCACCGGCTGCGCCATCGAGCGCGCCTATGTCGACAAAGGCTACCGCGGTCACGATGCGCAAAATCCGCGCCGCGTCTTCATCTCGGGTCAGAAGCGCGGCGTCTTCGGCATCATCAAACGTGAACTGCGGCGTCGCTCCGCCATCGAGCCCGTGATCGGTCACCTCAAGTCAGAGGGCCACCTCGGCCGCTGTTACCTCAAGGGCCGGGCAGGCGATGCAGCCAACGTGATCCTCTCCGCCGTCGGCTATAACTTCCGCCGTATCCTCGCCTGGCTGAGAGACCTTTTGTGCCTGATCTTAATCCCCCTCTGGCGCGGGCTCGCCATCCCAGCCAGGTTCAATCCGGCTTCTTAACGGGCGACTATTTAGGTCAGGCGGCGCGTACATTGCAGAGAACCCGCCATAGATTCCGCGAGATGCCGAGCCGTGGACGCTGTTCGCCTTGGCCGTCGGTTGCGTCGGATGCTGTAGGTTCGTGTAGCTGCTGTTATTAAAGCCGGCGCCAGCCCGCAGCCAAGTCTCGGGTAGCCCGGGAGCTGGCTTGTTCTTATAGCAAAGTTCATCGAGCAAAAGAATGCCTGCGTTGCGCGTGCTCCAGTTCAAGCCAGTGGGATTTTCGCTTACATGCGTATATTGACCGGCTGGACTGAGCGAGCGCTGGATTGAAAAGCTTGTTATACAAGCGATCGTTAAGATTGTACTTCAAGTTGAGAGCTGGCGTTGGCGCCCAATTGTTGCTCATGCCTGCTTGGAACAGGATCTTCGACGAGGGTCCAATAAACCTTTTCTCCGGCGCCCGCAAACTCATGTTGGTTCCGGAGGTAACCCACTTTGAATTCGATCTTCCTGTCGAAGAACGTCTGATAGTAGGAAACCGCATTGATCCCCAGTCGGTCTGGCCCGCCGGGCTTCACGTCCAGTATTGATGCTCGGCCCCCACCACGATCTGACCGTCTGGAATTGCAAAGCGAGTGAGGTCATATGTAACGATCATATAATTGACCGCACTAAACGTCGGGTTCTGGCCGACATATTGCTGATTGGCGATGGTGCTTCTGGCGGCATTACCGAGTTCATTGCTGACAAAGGTGAGAGCCGGTCCCGGAATTCTGCACAGGGCGATAAGTGGAGTTTCTGCCTGACAGCGGGCACGCTGGTGCCTGCAGATCAGGAGCGACGATGAGCAGACGAGCACGCCGGAACCACACACCGGCCTTCAAGGCGAAGGTGGCGCTTGCCGCCGTCAAGGGTGACCGGACGATAACTCAACTGGCCGAGCAGTTCGACGTTCACCCCAATCAGATCACGACGTGGAAGGCTCAACTTGAAAGCAAGGCCGCCGATGCGTTCGGTCCCGGCGGCGGGTCTGGAGCGGAGCAAGCAGCCATCGACGTGAAGTCGCTGCACGCCAAGATCGGCGAGCTGACGCTGGAGAACGATTTTTTAGAAGGAGCGCTCACCAAGGCGGGATTGCTGAGCGCAAGGCGATGATCGACCGCAAGCACGATCTGTCGATCACCAGGCAGGCGGAAGTTCTGCAGATCAGCCGCGGCAGCGTCTATTACCTGCCGCGGCCGGTGCCGGATGCCGATCTCGCGATCATGCGGCGTCTCGACCGGCTGCATCTGGAGTTTCCCTTCGCCGGTTCGCGTATGTTGAGAGGCCTGCTGGCTGCCGAGGGGTGCAAGATCGGCCGCCGGCATGTCAAGACGCTCATGCGACGGATGGGGATAGAGGCGCTCTATCGCCGTCCGCGCAGCACGAAACCGGAGCCCGGCCACAAGATCTATCCATACCTGCTGCGGGGCATGGAGATTACGAGGCCGAACCAGGTCTGGGCCATGGACATCACCTATATCCCCATGGAGCGCGGCTTCGTTTACCTTGCTGTCGTGCTCGATTGGGCGACCCGTCGGGTCTTGTCCTGGCGGTTGTCGATCACAATGGAAGCAGCCTTCTGCGTCGAGACACTGGAGGATGCCATGGCCCGTCACGGCAAGCCGGAAATCTTCAACACCGATCAAGGCTCGCAGTTCACCGGGGCGGCCTTCACCGGCGTTCTCGCCGACAACGGCATCGCCATCAGCATGGACGGCAAGGGCGCCTGGCGGGACAACGTCTTCGTCGAGCGGCTCTGGCGCAGCGTCAAATACGAGGAGGTCTACCTGCGAGCTTACGAAACTGTCGGCGAGGCTCGCCACTCGATCGGCCGATACCTCGACTTCTACAATGGCCGCCGACCCCATTCGAGCCTTGACGGCGCCACCCCGGATCAAGCCTACTTCAACCAGCCGCCGGTCCGCTTGGCGGCCTAAACCCCGGCAGACGCTCCACTTATCGATGCGGAGATTCTGTTCAGACAACCGGGACCAGCTCTGTGTTTAGGGTCCAGCCAGCAAATCCAATCCCGAAATCCGAAAGCGCGGATCTGACAGAAGCTGTACCCCGATTTATCGTGTCCGCAGGACCAGGAATAGTGAACGCCGCGCCTTTTTCGCGGAGGTTCTCGAATTTTGCGAATACGTCGATCTGCTTTTGAGCTCTGTTCTTAGCAGCGTCGTCCGCACTGTCGCGCTTTGTGGTAGATGTAGCTGTTTTTGGCAGGGGGGTCCCGAGAAGGCGCGCTGCTCCTTTGGGCCGGCCTCGTCGGAATGTCATGGCCGGACCCGAAGTTTTGTGAATGCTCGCTTCGGCGATCTCACCGGGGCTGTCGCTTCTTGGGCCAGAGATGTCGCCGACTGCGGCCGCCGAACTGCCGGCGAGACTAGCTAGTAGCGACAGGAGAATAGGCCCTCTCGGCTTCGCAGTTGGTCGAGAGCTGAAAGCAATTACACCAGCCGAGTATAGCCGAATGGATACAGGGACTATAACGCCACGATGCATAGTGATTTCCGAGTCGGTAGATTTGGATAAAGTGCGCTTCTACCTGGTTGACCTAGAGCGGATCTCGATCGTTGGGGTTCGAAGGCGGTCCGGGTGACGCTTGACACCAAGCGGCGTCTCTACGCCAACGAGACCGCGCAGCCTTCTCCCCTAACACCACTGGTGGCGCAGCTTGGCACGATACGCAACGTACGTATCCAGCGCGAGACAACCCGGCCGCTCGATCGCTGATCGAATGCAAGTATCTGCTGCAGCGCGTTGACATCGAGAGTGGCCTGCTCGGTGGACCGTTTGCTACCAAGAAATTGACGATCGACGCGCGGAGCCCAGCCATCGTCGCGACAAATCTGCTGCCAAAAGGAAAAGACAATATTCTTCAGCAGAGAGCAGCGCCAGTAGCGGAGCTCGCGTATCGTCCACAACACGCCGGATCCACAAAGCGCCGCTCGTATCTCGGTCGATGAGATGAAGCACCGGCGGGCAGAAGGGTATAACATTCTTTGAGACCCTCTAAGCTCGCTGACGGCGCCAGAACGCCTTGATCGGCTCTCATGAGAAGATGGAGATCGCGACTGGAGGCGATTTGATGGGTGCGGACGACGTGACACGACCTGCATCCGGTCCATTGGATTTACGAGATCTATATTGCATCGCGACTTCTTTCTTGAAGGGGCCTGCGCAAGTTTCACCGGCGTTGACTGACATGTGTCCGTCATCTCCATCAACTGCTAGAGTTGGTAGTTGACCGGGCGCGTGAGACGTCGACCGCGCGACGCGCGACTCGTAGGTATGATGCCGCTCGGCGCGAGAGCGTCGGCGTCAAGGCGAACCTCCGCGATGGCAGCATCGATGGGTGCAATTCGGGCGTCGTCGCTTCGATCCAGGTTGCGCGAGGCTCTTACGGGGAACTACATTTTCGACGGTCGTGATCCCGCGGGATCTGGTTGTAACTGCCGTGCTCGAATATTAAGCGCGCTGTGTCGCGCCGGCGCTGGTCCTTTTTGTGCTCTTTGGTCCAGCTCATCGCTTGGACGACTTGCTGCTCTGGAATTGCACGCCGCAGCCCCAACGATCCGGTCGAGCGGCGTGACCATGCACATCAATAGGCTCCATCGTGTCATCACAACAAATCGCTTCGCTTTGCTGGGAGTACGGATCCAGCGTAGACCGCAGGCTGATTGGATTATTCCGGCGGCCAGCGCTTGAACCAGGTCCGATTATCTTCGTACATCCGGACGAGCTCGATCAGGTGTTCGATACCGAAGTCGCTGAACGCCTCAGCTGCCATCTTCTCCGACTCTAGACGCCAGATGAAAGCGGTACTCGACCTCCATTTCGTTGGCGACGTCCGCAGCCAGTCGTCGTCCTCGCCGAGCTCCGCGGCCACACGGGCAATCGTCGTGACGTGATGAACCGTGTTGGCTTGCGTGGTCATGCTGCTCGAGCGGAGAGCGCTGCAGTCGGGGGCGTCCAATTCCCGGGCAGAAAGTCGTCCAGCTGTGGTCGTGGCTAGGGCCGGGGCTGCTCTCTTGGCATAGCTGCCCGCGGCGTCTCCCACCAATTTGGAGCTGTATGTGAGTGTACCAGGTCAGCGAAAATCGTTCGCCGGGCTTCTAGACGAGGTGCAGCGAAAGGTGATGCACCGCTCCTTGGCTGCGTTAACAGAGCGGGCTGCCAACATAAGCGTCGAATGCGGCCGCAACAGCGCGAACTAGAAAACGATGCTCCTGCCTCACGCGGATGAATCCTTTTCCATTTCCACTATCCCATCCTCGGCGAGCATTGCCAAGCGTTCGGCTGAACCGAGGAAAGGGACTGGGTCAAATCCATGACTGACGCAGATTGCCGGCACGTCGACCTCGAAATCGCACATCAGCCGCTCGATGATTGCGGCCCGGACGCGGTCTTCGACGCTGAGGCAGTAGCCCTTTGACGTCGCCAGGCGGCCAGCTTTGATTTGGCGGCTGTAGGAACCCGCTGCAACTTCGTTCTGGACGTAACCGTCGCCGAGACGGCCGATCGCCGACGCGCCGAAGCCGATCACTTTATTGCAGGTGTCGGCCGAGTAACCCAGTGAGTTCCGCCGCAGGCGACCGGCTTCCTGTGCTAGCGCGAGCTCATCGTCCGGCAAGGCGAAATGGTCGAGCCCGATTTGGCGGTAGCCCGCTGCAATCAGTGTATTGGCGATGGCCGCGGCCTGTTCTGCACGGGCAGGGGGTGTCTGGCAGCGCTGCCTCGTCAATCAGGCGCTGATTCTTCTTAAAGGAAGGAACGTGCGCATAGCCAAATACCGCAAGCCGGTCTGGTCGCGTGGCCACCGCCCTTGTCGCGGTCTGAACACAGGACTGCACCGCCTGATTTGGCAGACCGTAGATGAGGTCGAAGTTGATGCGGAATATTCCATGCTGCCGCAGCGTTTCGACTGCGCGCTCTGTTTGTGCCTCACTCTGGACTCGGTTGATCGCCTTTTGAACAGTCGGATCGAAGCTCTGGACGCCGAGGCTCGCGCGGTTCACCCCGGCTGCCGCTAACGCTTCGGATGCGGCGAGCGTGAACGTGCGCGGGTCGATCTCAACAGCGATGGTCGCCTTTTCGAAACCGCAAAGCGGCGGCGCAGAAGTTCCATCAGACTCATGAACTCCGCTGGCTCGATGAGGGTCGGCGTTCCTCCGCCGAAGTGCACATCGCTCACAGGCAGCGCATGCGGCACCTGCCCCGCGACCAAATTGATCTCCTCACGCAGAACCGCCAAAAATTCGAGGATGGGTGAATACCGGCGAGTGATGGTTCTAGCGAAGCCGCAATACCAGCAGATCGATCGACAGAACGGAATGTGGAAATAGAGCGACACGGAGTCATCAGCCGGCAGGCGCCGCAGCCATTTCTCACAGGCTTCGGCGCCGGTGACCGGCGAGAATTGGGCTACGGTCGGATAGATGGTGTACCAAGGCAGGCGAGCATCGCCATACTTTTCTAAGGTCGAGGTCTGCAACGATTGTTATCCCATATTTTGGAAGTGGTGGTCGCAACCGGATTACTTGTGCTTTCTTGGCGACACTAATCCGGAATATCGTCAGGCAATCTGCAGCTTGCGCGACGGCCGATCTGCCGACAGCTGTTGGGAGAGTAAGATAGAAGCCTTCCCTCTCGAAAGCAGAAGACAGCTGCCGCAGGCGAGATACTCGAATAGATGCCGCCACGACGGGGCCCCCGATTTAACGCCGCTTCCGTATTCTGCAGTCTTAGCCGCCGAGACATCCATCAGGTCCGGTCCGCTGACGCTGCTAGATTTCAAATTCATTCACGTCGTGACTCGCGCGACTGTCATTGGCCAAGATTGGTATGTGTCCCATCATCTCCATCAACTGACAACGCTTGAGACAAAGAAGGGCCCCCGGCGGTGACAACACCGCCGAGGGCTCCGTCTGGGTTGGCAGGAGGGGGGACATAGACCCAGACGTAACAGGACCGTTAGGGAGAGACCGCGATCCTGTATCACAAGCTGACTCCGTCGAGAGCGCTTTGCGCTAGCGCCTGCTCGGTCTCGGCGCCTCCGCAAGACCGGTCTCATCGGAAGCAAAGCTCGCACTCGGCTTCACGCGACCAAACAGTACTGGCATAGCCTGAGCGCTGCGATCGGAGCGATAGGCGAAAAAGGCTTTGTCCACGTGAGTTCGACCATCGCAATTATCATTTCGCAAACCTGTATTCCGCTTCCGAGATATACGTTACAGCAGCCCAAGCTCGAACCCCGACCTGTTCCAGATGCGCGATTTGTTCCAAGATGGATCGAAGACCAGCCGGACGTCGACGCTTTGAGCCCATAGATCTCGCTTGCCTCCTCCGAATTCAGCATCTCGCCGGGGACGGCGCAGCCGGGCGCGAGGGGGAGTCCTCCGGCGCCACCGTCCACTTGGCCAGCGCAAGGAGATCGATCTCATCATCCAGCTTTGTCATTTCATGGCCTCCGATCAGGGTGTAGCAATTGCGATGCCATGTCGCGTCCTCATGCGAGGCCCTCAGCGAGTGCCGCCACAACGCGCCAAAACATGACGGGCTCCTTCGAGAAGACCACGGTCATCGCGCTGCGCGACACAACATTGCAAGAGAGGCCGTGCAGAGGGATCGGAAATCCCGGCTATTTTGCTGTCTCGCTGCGAAAAGCTGGAGGCGCGAGCTTGTCCGGCCAAATGTCTGTCATGTCTTTAACAGAAGAGAGCGTTGCTGTGGCAAAGCTGACAATGACTGACAGTTGCACGTCGGCAGGTCGACAAGGATCGGTACAGAAGGGCGCGGGCGCATGTTGGCTTGGACCTTGCATCGACAAGCAAGATGGTGCAGCAAGCGAAGCGGGAGCAACGAACATCGGGATGACGGGACCAGGCATTGAACCGCCATCATAGGGGAGGCCTTTCCCGACGCGGAATTATCCGTGACTGATCTGGCCAACGAGGGAGATCATTATGGCGCCCACGTCGTCTCGAGTGCCTTCACAGACAAGAGCTGGGACCCAGCCGCATCAGATGGTCTACACGGTGCTTAGAAGGAGAAAGTGGGTGACGTGCTTCCCGCCCTCGCGCTGGGAGACGCGCCCCAGAATCGATGTGCTCGGAGCTCGTTTCTCTTGAGATCAATCCAATCGATTGCATGGTAAGCGCATGAACGCAGAAACGGAATTTGAGCTTCCTCAGGTCTATAGGCATCATGTCTTTGCCACACCCAGCGTCCTCCCACTCATCCTTACGGCAGGGGCAGGATGAGCAAGGCAATTGAAGCGCAGGGCCTCACCGATATCGGCTTCATCGCGGCGGGCTGCCTCGGTTTTTGCAATCCCCGTCCCTTGATGGTGGTCTATCCCGACGGCCGCTGGTACCGCCGCGACCGCGCCTCACCACATCGACGAAATCGTCGAGTAGCATCTCAAGCAAGGGAAACGTGTCGACCGCCTGGTGATGGTGTTGAAGCGGAACTAGAGGCTCGGTTAACGCCCGCCTGCGCGGGAGAGGTCGGATTACGCGAAGCGCAAATCCGGGTGAGGTGGATTCTCCGCTACCTGCGTTGGTGGATACAGCCTCTCACCCCCGACCTTCTCATCGCGAGCTTGCCACTCGCGCCGCCCTGAAGAACGGGGAGAGCGGGAAGTCCGCAAGATGCGCGGAATTCGATCCTGAGCCGGTGCTGTCGCTGCTTGGGCAGAGCACGCAAGATGATGGATGCTCGCACGAGGGAACGCGCACCTGCTGTCCCCGGAGGTGAGGCGACTGCAGACCCACTGACTCCGCCGAAAGGCGAAGAATGCCGTCGACGTCGATCAGCGGGCGCCGTATCGGGAGCGGATCGCCCAGCATCAGCAGGAGTGCGCTCGCCGCGTCGCTTATGTCGAGATTCATTTTGCCTGACTTGATACGGAGCGCGGTGCGGTTGAACCAGGATGCGATCGGCGTATTCTCGAAGGAGCGGCGCAGTGCCCTCCGCACCCCACGGCTTCTTGAAGAAATCCTTGGCAATCACGTCGTGGCCCGCGGCCCTCAGCGCCTGCATCTGGCGCGCGTTGGTGGCGCAGCCAGGCTTTTGATAGAAAAGATTCTCGCCAAGGCGCGGCTATTTGAGCATACTGAGCTGGACGATCGCGCCGCCGCGTTCGAGAATGGTATCGACCTTCTTGCGGACGGCTTCCAAGGTCAGCGGCTCGACCGGCACGCTGTGCGCGTCGGCCTTGATGCCTTCGACCGCGGTCGCCTCATCAGATTAATCGCCGACGATCAGGATCCGAGCGTCGGGAGGCCGCCAATTCGCCGATCAGCGTCGGCCCCTTCTGCTTCAAAAGGAGGCGCTGAGCAGCAGCACATGCGCGACGCCCCTAGCAAAAGTCTCTTCCGGCGTTGCAAGTCTCGTGCGTCTCGATCTCGTCATGCAGCATGAATTGCACGGCCGCGCGGGTGATCTCGTCTTCATCGACGAACACCCCCGGTTGGTCCACCGCCTTCAACGTTTCGACACCGATCTGCATGGCCGCTCTCCTCAAATCGCGCGGAGCTCGCGAGAGCGACTAGCAATTTCCGCTCCCTGCATGAACGCCTCGAAAGGTCCCGCCGGCGCGCCGAGCTTTTGTCCGTTTGATGCTTGCGGTCCTTGTCCGGTTTCTAACAGCGGCGACCATCCTGTAGGTCAAAACACCTGGTGTCATCCACCGGCTCGCGAGTTTTCCAAAGACTAATCAGAAACTTAAACAGCGAGCACGGAGCTGGCACGCCGGTTGCTATTGAGATGCAGCAACACTGAGTGAGGGCTGAGTGCACGCAGACGCGCAAGACGAGCGATGCTCTCCTTCCCTTGAACCCGTGTGCCTGTTTCTGAGAGAGAAACAAGCTCGCGCGCGAGTTGCGCGTAATCTTGGCAAATCGGTTGATTGGAGAGCAACATGTCTTCACTGAGACAAATCGCGTTCTACGGCAAAGGTGGCATCGGCAAGTCGACCACCTCTCAAAACACACTGGCGGCGCTGGCCGAGATGGGCCACAAGATTCTGATCGTGGGCTGCGATCCCAAGGCGGACTCGACCCGCTTGATCCTGCACGCCAAGGCGCAGGACACGATTTTGAGCCTGGCGGCGAATGCCGGCAGTGTCGAGGACCTCGAACTCGAGGACGTGATGAAGATCGGCTATCAAAACATCCGGTGCGTAGAGTCGGGTGGCCCGGAGCCGGGTGTCGGCTGCGCCGGTCGCGGCGTCATCACCTCGATCAACTTCTTGGAAGAGAACGGCGCTTATGAGGGCATCGACTACGTCTCGTACGACGTGCTCGGTGACGTCGTCTGCGGCGGCTTTGCGATGCCAATCCGCGAGAACAAGGCGCAGGAGATCTACATCGTGATGTCCGGCGAGATGATGGCAATGTATGCCGCCAACAATATTTCGAAGGGCATCCTGAAATATGCCAACTCTGGCGGCGTGCGGCTCGGCGGCCTAATCTGCAACGAGCGGCAGACTGACAAGGAGCTGGAACTGGCGGAGGCGATGGCCAGGAAGCTCGGCACCCATCTGATCTATTTCGTGCCGCGCGATAACGTCGTGCAACATGCGGAGCTGCGCCGCATGACCGTGCTTGAATATGCGCCGGACTCTCAGCAGGCCGATCACTATCGCAATCTCGCGACTAGGATCCACAACAATGGCGGCAAGGGCATCATCCCGACGCCGATCTCCATGGACGAACTCGAGGACATGTTGATGGAGCACGGCATCATGAAGTCGGTTGACGAGGCCATCGTTGGCAAGACCGCTGCCGAGCTCGCAGTCTCATAAAGCGCGCACCGATGGACGCGGGCCTCCCCAATGCTCAATGAGGGAGGCCGGCATTTCGGCGAAAAATCTCGTGACCAGCATGAGAATGCGGCGGAGCATCCGTGACCGCTGGGGAAAGACGGCACCCATGTTCGAAGCGCGACTGTTTCCGCTTATTGTTGCCAGGGCGAATGATCCGAGCGGGGAGAGGCATAGGGGAATTGCGACCTACCGCCTGCTCACCGGGGCGCATCCGGCAGATGCCGACATAACCAGTGACAGCAATTTCGATCGCCACGTGCTGGCGTCCATTCTGGCGGCCGCCACGATGGACGGTGGTCCGGTTTCCGAGAAGGCCGGCCTGTCCAACCATGAGCTTGCGGCGTTGCTGGAGCAGCACTTCCCGTCGATTCGGATCAAAGCCGAGGAGTTGCAGTTGTGTTTCAAGCGCAATGAGAACGACGAGATCGCAATGTTGCGTGATCTCTTGCTCGCGCAACGGTCAACGGAAGGAGACACTGGCGGCTGGCTCTCTGCAATGATCGCGCGTCGCGCGATCGAGCCAAATCACTTGTGGGAAGATCTTGGATTGCGCGATCGTGGCGAACTATTCCGGCTCCTAAGCCGTCATTTCGCTCCGCTCGCCGCGCGCAACATCAACAATATGCGTTGGAAGCGCTTCTTCTATCGCTCGCTGTGCGAGGACGACGGCCTCGTGATTTGCACGACGCCCGTCTGCACCCAATGCAGCGACTTCAAGCTCTGCTTTGGCGATGAAACTGGCGAGAGCCTGGATGGCCGAGCGCCGGCGCCAGGGCGTCATCACCCCGAACACCGCCGCCGCGACGTGAAAGTTCTCGCTGTTCTGCGATGACATAGGCTGTCTAGCCATATGCAGCGTAGTCTGCGCGAGAAGGTGTTGCGGCGAGATGACCAGCCTGTGCCGGGCCCGACTAGAGGCTGGCGGCTTAACCTAAGGAAGATTTTTCGATGAGCAAAACACAGCTGACACCAAGCATCCTAGAGCGACTCAACAAAGCCTCCTCGGCCGAAGATTTTTTTGCGCTGCTTGGCGTCGATTACGACCCGAAGATCGTCAATGTTGCACGCCTGCATATCCTAAGGCGTATGGGGCAATATCTTGCCAACGAACAATTCGACGGTGCCACTGACGCAGAGGTCTTGAGCCAGTGTAAGGCGATGCTGGGGCAGGCCTATGCCGATTTCGTGGGCTCGTCACCGATCGACCAGCGGGTGTTCAAGGTGTTGAAGGATGCGGTCGCGGAATCGAAGGCGCCTGCGGCCTCCGTGCCATTGAGTGCGCTGAGGTAAGCTTGCGTATCAGTTCGGTGCGGTTTGTTCCAAAACACGTCGTTGCCGCGCGTTGCGCCGTCTTCCCCTTATCCAGATCACACTGTGCAGCAATTCGTAAGTCGGCGCTGTCGCATTCCCAACGTATGTCGGTACTGTAATGTCGGTGGTGTTAATGGCCATCTTTTATCAGTTTCTCTCAAGTCATTGAGTTGGCCTCTGATTTTTGATGCCGCCGCAACTGGTACGGCACTTGCTGTTCTGCCGCCAAGTCTCGCAATAAGTCCACGCTATTTCTGGAGAAGCGCATGCACATCGTCCGCCGCCTCAAGCAGGTCCCCGATTGCGCCCCAATCCGCGTGCACTCCGAGACAAGTAGTACCATCGGGCTGGGTGTACCGAGCATCATCGATCCCAGTGACCTGTTCGCGCTGGAGGACGCGCTAGAGACTGATCTACTGGCGCTGGCGCGCAGGTCCTGAGGGGAGCTCAACGTATGAGCAACGTCATCAAAGCACCCACTTCAGCCGCAGGCGGCCGCGCAGCAAGCAGAAAAGAATTGCCGGAGCAGTTCAAGAGCTACAAGCATATCTGGGTCTTCGTCGAGCAGGAGCGTGGCCAATTGCATCCCGTCTCCTGGGAACTCATGGGTGAAGGCCGCAAGCTTGCTGACAAGCTGAAGGTTGATGTCGCCGCGGTTGTAATCGGGCCGGAGGGCGAGGCCACACGCAACGCCGCGCTCGAATCCTTCTGCTACGGCGCCGATCTGGCCTATCTCGTGATCGATAACGTGCTGTCGGAGTATCGCAACGAGTCCTACAGCAGGGCGCTGACCGATCTCGTCAACACCTATAAGCCCGAGATTCTGCTGTTGGGCGCCACCACGCTCGGTCGCGATCTCGCGGGGTCGGTAGCCACCACGTTACTGACGGGTCTCACCGCGGACTGCACCGACCTCGACGTCGACGTGGATGGTTCGCTCGCGGCCACGCGTCCGACCTTTGGCGGCTCGCTGCTCTGCACGATCTACACCTTGAATTGCCGGCCGCAGATGGCAACCGTCCGCCCCCGCGTGATGCCGATGCCAGAGCGGGTCGCGCGCGATGCCGCCCGCATCATCATCCATCCGCTCCGCCTGTTCGAAGACGATATTGTCACCAAGGTGCTGTCCTTCGTGCCGGACCGTGATTCCGCCAAATCCAATCTCGCCTATGCCGATGTCGTCGTCGCCGGCGGGCTGGGGCTGGGCTCGCCGGAGAATTTCCAGCTGGTAAAGCAGCTCGCCACCGTGCTCGGCGGCGAATATGGCTGCTCGCGCCCCCTGGTGCAGAAGAGCTGGGTCACCTCCGATCGGCAGATCGGCCAGACCGGCAAGACTATCCGGCCAAAGCTCTATATCGCCGCAGGCATTTCGGGCGCGATCCAGCATCGGGTCGGCGTGGAGGGCGCTGATCTGATCGTCGCCATCAATACCGACAAGAACGCGCCGATCTTCGACTTCGCCCATATCGCCATTGTCAGCGACGCGAGGCAGTTGTTACCGGCGCTGACGACCGCATTTCGTGCTCGGCTTTCGCAGCATTCGCCCGGCCGGATTGCGAGCTAGAGGAGGTGTCATGATAGAGGAGAGGTTCGATGCAATTGTGGTCGGCGCCGGTATGGCGGGCAACGCGGCCGCGTTGACCATGGCCAGGAGCGGCATGAAGGTGCTGCAGCTCGAGCGCGGCGAATATTCGGGATCGAAGAATGTGCAGGGCGCAATCCTCTATGCCGACATGCTGGAAAAGCTGATCCCGGACTTCCGCGAGGACGCACCGCTCGAACGCCATCTGATCGAGCAACGGTTCTGGATGATGGACGATCGCTCCCATGTCGGCGTGCACTACCGCTCCGACGACTTCAATGAGGAGAAGCCGAACCGGTACACGATCATCCGAGCACAGTTCGACAAATGGCTCTCCTCGAAAGTGCGCGATGCCGGCGCGACCGTGCTGTGCGAAACTACCGTCACTGAGCTTGTGCAGGACGCCGATGGAAAAGTCATCGGTGTTCGTACAGATCGCCGCGACGGCGGAATCCACGCAGATGTCGTGGTGCTGGCCGAAGGCGTTAACGGTCTGCTTGGCACCCGTGCGCGCTTGCGCGAGCGGCCCAAGCCCGACAAGGTGGCACTCGCGGTTAAGGAAATGCACTTTTTGCCTCGTGAGACCATCGAGGCCCGTTTCAATCTCAAGGGCGACGAAGGCGTCGTCATCGAAGCGGCCGGCACCATTTCCCGTGGCATGACCGGGATGGGCTTCATCTATGCCAACAAGGAGTGCATCTCAGTCGGCATTGGCTGTATGGTCGCCGACTTTCAGCGCACGGGAGAGACGCCATATGGGCTGCTGGATTGCTTCAAGCGTCACCCATCCGTGGCGCCGCTGATACAGGACTCGGAGATCAAGGAATACGCCGCGCACCTCATCCCTGAGGGCGGCTACAAGGCAATCCCGCAGCTCTATGGCGAGGGCTGGGTAGTGGTGGGCGATGCGGCGCAGTTCAACAACGCCATCCATCGTGAGGGCTCTAACCTCGCGATGACCTCGGGCCGCTTTGCAGCGGAAGCGATCTTCCAGGTGAAATCGCGTGGCCTTTCCATGACCGCGGCAAATCTGTCGGTCTACAAGAAGATGCTGGACGACTCATTCGTGATGAAGGATCTGAAGAAGCACAAGGATATGCCGATGCTGATGCATGCCAACTCGCAAAACTTCTTTCTCACTTATCCGCAGCTCGTCTCCAGAGCAATGCAGAACTATGTACGCGTCGACGGTACGCCGAAGGCCGAGAAAGAGAAGGCGACGTTGAAATCGTTTGTCAATGCGCGGTCATGGACAGGTCTGTTCGGTGATGCATTCCGCCTCGCCCGCGCTTGGCGCTAACCAGCCAAAATCGAAGCCGAACCACGGAAGCTGAAATATATGAATGTCGAGCTCTCAGTGCGCGTCGAGGATAAGCTTTTCTACAACCGCTATCTCGTCGACGTCGGTTATCCCCACATCAAGGTGCGCGCACACGAAGCCATCGCGCCAGCTGCTTACGCTTTTGAAAGCCTGCCCGGCGCGCTGCTATGAGCTCAACGAGAAGGGCCAGGTCGAGATCACTGTCGACGGCTGCATCGAGTGCGGCACCTGCCGCGTCATCGGCGAGCCCACCGGCGATATCGAATGGAGCTATCCGCGTGGCGGATACGGCGTGTCATTCAAGTTTGGGTGAGGCTGAACGGCGGGCGTCGTGTGACGGCCGTTGAGACAATCTCACGGCAGATTCATGTCTCAGCGCCCTACATAGTGGTAGGACTGGCTCCTGGCTTGCGGAGGCTAATTCCGTTGCCAAATAAACCACGTGAGCTTAGGGCCCCTTCTGCGGATACGGCCGGTTCCGCACCGGGCTCTCGGTGCAAGGCACTCGATCCCGGGTTCCGGTCGCGCTTCCGCGCCGACGCTGTGCTGACCCTCCGCGCGCGCCTTTTCAACCGGTCTGGACATTGCAGTCGGTCCCGCGTCCTGCCCGAAGTGTTGCGCGATGCTGGCTCCTGCGGCTGCCATCTTTCATGGTGCGCCAGACGTCGCGTAGGTCCGCTTGCGCGACAATGAAGGTCTCGTCGGAGGCCGGCGTCCGTAGCGGTGTTTGAGGACTTGCCCCGACTGTCGTTTTTCGCTCTGCGAGCCGGTGCGCAGGCATCTTCCGTCCAGCCTCCCATTGTATTGGAAGGCATTGAACAGAAGTTGCTCCCGGCGCTTCGTTTGTGCTCGCTTCGCCTCCGCCGTTGCGGTCGAGAAGCCACCCAGCAGTAGAGCTACAAGTAGAGGACATGCTGCATCGCATTCGGCAGCACGACTAGAACGTTCGAAAGGTTCTGTGCGGTCGCATCTGTTTACTCAAATACGGCCATATCAGGCAGCCCGACGTCTCGCTGCGTGAGCCCCGGTGAAAGCGGCAGTTGCGATCCCTCAGCGCGAATCGCGGAATCGCTGTTTCGCGATTTCAGTTCCCGGTGAAGCCGAACGGACAAACCCCGAAAGCTCGCATCTCAAAAACCTGGGCGACATCCAGATCAAGCATCGTTGATCCGATGGCGGCTTTGCGACGGCCGTCGGGCTCATGACACGTCCGTTTGTGCAAATCGCCTTCTAAATCAAGCGCTCCTACTTGGCATGAACTTTGACAAGGAGCTCTCATCTGCACGGATGCTGAGGGAACGCAGTGATAGCTTGCCAGAGTGTCGCGATTCAGTTCACCGCAAAGCTCCGTGTGAACCTTCTACTTGCGAAAGCCCTATCAGTTTGTGGTGGCGCACGATCTTGCTACCCGGATCGATCACTTCCGGATCGATACCTGTCAATCCCGTGGGGTGATGCTGGTCATCGAAGATTTCGGCGCGCCGGCCACTTCCTCTATGCGAAAAAGTGGAGGGGCCGACCGAGCGACAAGCTGTTCTCATCAGCGGGCCGCAGGCCGCAGATCCAAACTCAACGCCAGATCCAAATCACTGGTACGAAGTCGTCTGTGACGGTCACTTGCGCGAGGCTGCGTGTGAGGCTGCATCCCCAGCCCTCGCGAATTCAGGGCAGGAAGAGAAGCCTCCCGTCGGGAAAACAGGGATCGTTGGTTTGCCGACGGGTACCGGGCAGCATCATTTCCATGCATAAAATCGTCGAAACAAAGCCGGTATCAGCTTCGCGGCACGACTTGGCGCCACGGGGCGCTTGCCACGACCTCGCTGTCGAGCTCGGTCAAACCGCGAAGCTCGCCTGCCCGATGGTGCTGACCCAGCTTGCGCAGGTCGCGATGATGACGACCGATCTCGCCTTCATCGGGCACATCGGGCCTGAGGCACTTGCTGGGGCCGCGCTGGCCGTCACATTCTATCTCGTCACCTTCACCTTCGGCGCCGGCCTGCTGGCGCCGATCGCGCCTTTGGCGGCGCAGGCGTTTGCTGCCGCGAATTTTGCTGTGGTACCGCGCGCATTGCGCATGGGGCTGTGGGCGGCGCTGTTCTTGTCGTTACCGATAATCGCGCTTTCGTTCCGCGCAGAGCAAATCCTGCTCGCTTTCGGTGAGGCGCCGGACGCGGCTCGGCTCGCCCAGCAATACCTGCTCGGAGTGGCCTGGGGCATGGTGCCGGCGCTATGGCTTCAGGCCATCCGTAACTTCATGGGCGGGGTCAATAGGCCGGAGCCGATCTTGTGGATCACGCTGGGCGCCGTCCCCATCAACGCCTTGCTCGTGTATCTACTGGTCTATGGAAAGCTCGGCCTGCCTCGGCTGGAGCTGTTCGGGGCGGGACTTGCGAGCACCCTGGTGAATTGCACGACGCTTTTGGCCGGTTTGTGGTTCGCAACAAAACGCCACCCTTTCCGTGAGTACCGGGTGCTTGCGCATCTCTGGCGCTTCGATTGGCCCTTAATGCGGCAGCTGATCGTGATCGGCACGCCGATCTCGATCGCCCTCTTGATGGAATACGGAGTATTCTCGGCCGCAGCGCTCCTGGCAGGTCGGATCGGCAACCACGCACTCGCCGCTCATTCCATCGTGATTCAGGTCGAAGCAATCCTGTTCACGATCCCTTTGGGCGTCGGCATGGCGGCCGCCGTGCGCGTTAGCCATGCAGTCGGCCGCAACGACAGTGCCGGCATCAGGCGGGCAGGACTAGCTGCGATGCTGCTCGGTATCGCAATCGCTGCAATGTTAGCGGTTGCGGTGATCGCCACGCGTTTTGAGATCGCCGGGCTGTTTCTGGGCAAATCGGCCAGCGATGTCGACGCGACGATCGGACTGACAGCAAAGCTGCTTATGGTCGCCGCGAGCTTTTTTGTCGCTGAGGCTGCGCAGACCATTGCGGCGGGCAGCCTGCGCGGACTGAAAGACACGCGGGTGCCGCTCCTGTTCGCAGGCGTCGCTCATTGGCTGATCGGCTTCTCCCTTAGCTACGCCTTTGGTTTGACGATGGGCCTTGGAGCAATCGGCATCTGGATTGGCTTGTCAATCGGGACGACCACCTACGCAGGCCTGCTCATGATACGTTTCCAGCTGCTTACGAGCAGGCGTGCCGTTCAGCTCCGCCAGTGGATCGCGTGAATCACGAGCGCCGAATCCCGGACATACCTTGAGGGCAGCTCCGCATTTTGAGCCGAGTCGTCGATTCGTACGAGAAAGCTGCTCTGAGGTAGTCTGATCCCGGACCATTGGGCAAAACGGTGGGCTCGGATGGCTCGAGGTCGATCGAGTGCCATCGCTGTGAGACAGCTACACCAGCATGCAAATCGCGGTACACAGGCCGATCAGTTGCCGAATGTACCGGTTGCGAAAACTGCGGAAAACCAGAGTCGAAATCAGGTGAGTTGGCAGCTTCTTCCTCGTTGCCGTCCTGAAGTGTGGACGGATTCGCAATATTTGTATCGTCTTGTTGTCTTCCAGCTTAGGGGCGCATGATTGCCACAACCGCAGGGGCGAGGGCAAAGGAGATGCTGTGTCTTCAATCGCGCGTAAAGCCGACCGACGCAGAACGGATGAATCGCGTGTTCAAGCGGATCAGGCGGGGCCCGCCTTCGCGTAGTCCATCGGTTCGCTCTAGAATGAATATCCCGGACAGCCTGACCTGTCGCAAACGATTCTCGCTTGATCATAGCTCTTCATTTCGAACCGCCGCTTGTTGCGAATCCCATCAGCGATGCAAGCAGCTTGTTCAAACTTCCGCTGAGCGCTCTGTTGCTGTTCTGCAGCGACAAGAAAATGATCGCCAATCGGCCTAAGAGAACCAAGTGCCAGCCACGATCCCGATCCGCTTGAACCCTCTTAATAAATCGAGTGCCAGCGCTCAAAGGTGCCAAGCGTTCAGCATTCCGATATGGGCGAAGATCATTCATGGACGCACCGATTCTGCCGAGGGTTGTTTTTTCATTTCGTGCGTACGCTCCATTAACGAGCGGATCGCAGCGCTCTTAGCAGCGGCATCTTCAGCGCCTTCAGCCGTGCACTTCATAGTTCGAGGATGTCCATACTCCCGGCCCAATGCGTCGCGGCCCACGCACTTCCCAGCCTTGTTGCGATAACCGGGGCCACCTCTGTCGCCGCAAGCTGAGAGCGCTTGGTGAAAAAACAACGTCAGAAGCAGGGCGACCAATCAAGTTTGTCCGAACCGTCACTACTCGTTCAGTCGGCTGCACTCGCAAAAAGCTGCCCGCCCTTCTCACTTTACACGCCAGCTGGCCCCTGTGAAACGTCGATCACGTGCCGCTCGGTCCCTACAGTAATGATGATCGGTACGTCTTCGGCCCGCCGCCCTGGTCCGTTGGTGGCGCCAAGTGCAGCTGACCGCCGTACCATTCACCCGGCATCAAGATGTTATCTTTGATGGCTGACTGCTCGAGCATGTCCATGTTGCGCCGGCCCGGTCTCGATCGTGGCCGCAACCATCGCCTCGTTCTGCGCCGCTGCATCGCCCTGCGATCGTGGCGGCGGTGGGACTGTAGAACGTGCCCGTGCGGCCGCTCGGCGTCGTGTTGCTGCCGTAGCCCGCCCTAGAGGCGCTGTAGGCATTTCCCGGCTGCTGCAACACGGGTCAAAATGGCAGCGGCGATCTGCCGATTTTTTCTCTTGGCCCACCATTTCATAGGTGACTACCTGCATGCTGAAGTCGGACCCGGCGACATGCTGGATCGCCTCAACCTGGGCCACTCGGAAGTCGACCGGCTGCCGTCCAGGGTGGCTGATGCCTACCACGAAGACGGCCGGCGTTTGGCCTGCAGCTGCCGCGCGGCGGGGCGGACAAGCACAAGCGAATTGTTTTGACGCGAGACGATGGCAGGCTGCCCGTCCCGCATCATCGCCTGCTGCTGTGGATTTGAAGCTCGGAAAGAGACAGTCTCGCCAGTAGATGCGCAGCCGCCCAACGCGGCGCAGAGCGCCGCGCCTCCCAAAATGCGCATAAAGTATACTCCCGTACCCGGGGCAAATCCGAGCTCAACCGACACGCAAGGAGGAGGCGACCTGCCCACCTTTCCGCGTACAGCTCGTCTCAGAATGGTAGATTCCAAGCGCACCTCTCAGCGAGTTTCTCACAGCATCGAGTGCCATAGCCGGCGCCCGATAAAGAGAGGATCGGCCGACCGCTTGCTCGGCTCTTGCGAGAACAAGTCGACCGCCTTTGCGCCTGTTCCTCGTAGGGAGCATCAAGATCCACATAGAGGATGGTGGCTGACGTGCCGATCCTGGCCGGTTCACCACGATAGTTCGAGCATTTAGCGCGGCCCGTTACCCCCGATTTTCCAGGACTCGGCGAGACCTGCTTCTCTATTTGGATTCGGCTGCCAACTTATTGAAATTGCTGGAGGGCGTTTTGTGGCCCTTTTTCTAATGCGTCTGAATCGTTGGATAATCAAGCTTTTGATTCCACAACCACCCTTTCCCCGACAAGAGCCCGGAGGGGTGGATCACTCCACCGCCTGGGTCACGCCGTGCCCGGCCGCCTCGATCGCAACCGCAACCGACTGCACGATCGCAGCAAGGCGGACCGCGGTCTGGATGGCCGCCGAGCTGATGCCGACCTCCCGCACCGCCTTCTCATGCGCATCCATGCAGGCGCCGCAGCCGTTGATGGCGCTTACCGCCAGCGACCACAGCTCGAAGTCGGCCTTGTCCACGCCCGGATTGCCGATCACGTTCATGCGTAGCCGCGCCGGCATCGTCTTGTATTCCGGGTTGGAGGCGAGGTGAACGAAGCGGTAGTAGACGTTGTTCATCGCCATTACGGACGCTGCGGATTTCGCCGCCGCGACCGCAGCCGGCGTCATCACGACGGCCGCGGCGGATTCCATTGCGGCGATCACCACGGGATTTCGGCCCGCAATCGCGGCTGCCAACAACAGCCCTTATTTGCTCTGCGGTGACAGCGTCTCATCCGACATCATCGACGCCAGGTTGAGTCTGACGTCCTTGGCGAAATCGGGATCTGGTCTTGTAACTGCTGGATCGACATGATGTCTCAAGCAACTTTCAATGTTTCGCCGCCGATTTGGCGGTTGCACGGGCAGAGCTCGTTGGTTTGCAGGGCATCCAGCACGCGCAGCGTGTCGTTCGGGCTGCGGCCGACATTGAAATTGGTCGCGTAGACGTGCTGGATCGTATTGTCGGGCTCAATGATGAATGTGTAGCGAAGGGCGACGCCGTCGGGCGAACGCACGCCTAACCCATCGACCAGTCCGCCCTTGGTGTCGGCAAACTGCCAGATCGGCAGATGGTGCAGGTCCTTATGCTCGCGCCGCCAGGCGAGCTTGCAGAACTCGTTGTCTGTCGAGCCGCCCAGCACGACCGTATCGCGGTCGGCAAAATCCTTCGACAGTCGGGCAAAGTCGGCGATTTCGGTTGGGCAGACGAAGGTGAAATCCTTGGGATAAAAGAAGATGACTTTCCATTTCCCAGAAAAGCTTTTTTCTGTCAGCGTCTCGAACGCGCTCTGCCCCTTCTCCTCCTGCAGGTGAAAGCCGGGCTTCACGCCTGTGATTTCGAACGCCGGCAACCTATTTCCAATTCCAAGCATATTGTCCTCACAAGATTGCTTCGCGCGGAAGGCGACGATTCCGGCTTCAAGCGAAGCAAGCGATATGCCAAGCGACCTCGCGGTTCAACTGGCGGAAATGCAATAATCGGGTGCTTACCATTTACGCATCTGAACGGCATCATTTCAATGAACTATCGTCTTACATCATTGAGCATGATGCGTCTCGCATCCGACCGGTTGCGCGCTTTGAACGATTAGCCCAAGTCAACTATTCGGGTAAGTTAGAACGCCGAACGAATCTAGAGCTTGATAAGATAAAACCCGGCGCGCGGCAACGTTCTGCCAAGCCGCGTGAGCGCCCTCACCACACGCACCAGGACCGCTCATGTGAGGGGGCGAAAACTGGGATCAACGGTGTGTTTTCATCGATGCCAATGAGGCGGCGGACGATCTCGGGCTCAACGTTGGCCCCGCGCGCTCGGCCGTTATCAAGCTGTCGAATGTGATGGTCGGTAAATCGCCGCTGATGGGGTGGAATGCGCGCGGATGCGCGGCACGCGCCGGGCGATATCGCGCCACCATGCCTCCGCGACCTGGCGCTCGCAAAGTAACGTAGTGCCTACATTACCGGTGAAAGTCCGCCAGTCGGAAAGGCATTTTTCGGGGACGGCGGTGAGGAGCGGCACGCCAGCGATGATCGCATCAGCAAATTCGTCGCGTAGCCCCTGGCCGGACGCCCTGTTTGGAAAATTTGTTGATCACCAGGAGGTCGACGTGCCGGTTGATCGCGCGGGACACGATAGCTGCGGCGTCGGCAAGCCCAGTAGCATCCAGCTTGCAGGACGTTGCGCCGCTGCCGAGTGGCTGGCAGATCGAAATCTCATGCCCTGTCGCAACGTCGATCGCCCGCATGGTTTTCGTGCCGTTTGCGCCCTTGAAGTTGCGCTGCACGATGCCGCCCAGGCCCACGCCTTGTCGTGCGAGATCCTGTGCTAAGTCGGCGAGCAGCGCATCCACGTCGTGTTCTGGCTTGTAGAGGATTGCCGCGACGCGGTTGGGATCGATTTCGGCGAAGTTAGCGGTCATGGCTCGATTCTCTTTCTGCTCGTTCACACCGCGGCGCTCGCCTGTCCAGAATCTCCTGCTGGCGTGGAAGCCGCCATGGTTTGCAGTGGCGGTTCAGAGGCCGAGACCAGCGAGACGTGCTTGAGCTGGGCGAATACGTCCATTCCATGCTTTAGCCCTAGCGAATCAAAGGAGAACCGCGTGATGCGCGCCAAAATCTCTGTGCCCGAGCCCCCGGTGCCGAGCGCAAGCACCAGCGTGAACTCAGCCGCGCCGATCGGCAAACAGGCTTTGATGCGCGCCGGAAAGAGATTGAGAACGGAGCTTGCGCGCGGCGCTTCGCGCGCGACGCTGACGTCGCTGGCCGCAATGCGCAGCCGCTGGCGCACGCCGGGTGCAAACGGCGGCGCCGGCACCAACAGGCGCGCACCTTTGATGCGGAGGATGAGCAGCCCATAGCGCCCATCATAGCCGCCGACCACGGCATCGAGGCTGACGGCGGCTTCGCGGCTCGCCGCAAGCGGCAGCGCAGGATCGCTCTGCAAGTTGTGCAACGGCCCGGCCGCCATCACTATGCCGCGCTCCATCATGATAAGATGATCGCCGAAGCGTTCGATCTCAGCCATGTCTTGGCTGATATATGTCATGGGCAGCGCAAGCTTCTCATGGAGGCGCTCGATGAAGGGCAGAATCTCACGCTTGGCACAGCGGTCGAGCGTGGCTAGCGGCTCGTCCATCACAAGCAGTCTAGGCTGAGACAACAGCGCACGACCCATGGCGACGCGCTGCCGCTCGCAGCCGGAGAGATGCGAGGGAGAACGATCGAGCAGCGGCGCTATCTCGAGCAGTTCGACTACCTCATCAAACGCGATCGGCGTCGGTTTGGGTTTGGGCGCACCGTAAAGCAAGTTGCGCCTGACCGACAAATGGGGAAAAAGGCTCGCCTCTTGGAACACATAGCCGATGGGGCGCAGATGCGGTGGGCGGAAAGTGGTCTCATCCTGCCACACTTCGCCATCAATGGCGCAGAAGCCGGTCGGCAAACGCGCAAGGCCGGCGATGCAGCGCGCCACCATGGTCTTGCCGCAGCCTGGCGGGCCGAAAATCGCCGCCACACCTTTGGTCGGTACGTTAAACTGCGCATCGAGAGCAAAGCTGGCGACACTGCCGCTGAAGGCGATTTCGATCCGGCCTGGTGTTGCCGTCCTCACGTGCTACTCCTTCCCCTTGTATTTGCCGACCAATGTTGCGGTGACGATTGCCGCAAGGCCGAACATCACCATGACGCCAGCAAGCCCGCTTGGTAACGGAGGCGTGGCGGATGGGCTGCACCCACGAAGACAGCGCGCACAGAGCGGATCCGACCGCGATCCCGGCAAAGGTGAAGGCGAGGGTGCGGCCGCCTCAGAAAGATGCGACAAGGTCGCCACAAGCTTCGGCTGCGTCGCCTCAAAGACGCCGAGCGCTTTCCTAGCCTGCATCGCGGCTGTGCCATAAGGTGCCGCGGCCGGATTGTAGATCGATAGGTTTGCGAAAGGCCTCGCGCCATTGACGAATCTCGCAGTCGAACTCCACAGCACGAGCTTACCGATTGCATAGGTGACATGCCTTTCGGGAACCGCGAGGCCGTTCTCGACCAGTTTTCTCGGCTGAGAGAAACACCTGAAATGGCGCGGCTTGCGTGACCTGGCTGTAAACCTGTCCGCTGGCCCCAAAGCTCAACAAAGCCTCGCGCCCGGTCTTCTTGAACGACGCCGCAATCTCCTTGGCCGACACGGTGAGGTTCGCGGCGACCGCCACATTGATATTCATCGCTTCTGCATTTCCGAGCATAAGCAGCATCAGAGTTGCATCGATCAGGATCAATCGGGAGAGCCTCATCGGGAACTCCTAGGAGGTGGCCACCGCGACCGTTTGGCCGCGGCGCCTCTCAGCTCCTCTCCCAGCAATCGGCGTGCCGCTCCCGGAATATGGTGCGCACCTTACTTGACGAGAGTGAAACGCGCATACGCGCCGGCGTGCCCTCTGGAATGGCCACGCCGCTCCGTCGAGTTTCCGACATCGGCGTCTTCAACCGGACGAGGATGGCAGGCTTAGAGGGGGCTTAAGATGTTGCCGGTCGCCTCTCGCGCCGAGCTTGAGCGCTTGCTTTAAGATGATGTGTCGCTATGACGCAGCGAGGCGCGCGTATCGTCGCATCAGCCGACCTCATGCGGTTTGTCGCGCGCGCCGGTCAAACTGGGTCTTACAATTGCGCGTCTCAGCCGCCATCATACTTGCTCGACAATGTCGGAGAACACTCAGTTCGCCTCACGCGCCTTGTCGGTTGTAGATGAGACGGCCTCGCCAAAGGGCAGGTACAGAGTCGGTCGTGCTCTCTATGCCGTCACCTGTTGCGGATGTGGTAATTTCTGACTATGTCCTACCGTCTGACATTCATGTTGGTCGAGCCGTCATGAAAGAATGCCGTCCACGCAATCGCAGCAAAGTCTCGCCGCGTAGGTGAGTTCTAATCCCGGCAGGCCGCTCGGTTTTCACGATAGGTCGATCGATCTATCAGTAAGAGGCCCATTCCGCCACGTATTGGATTTGCTTCTGGCTGACGAGATCGTGCCATTGCGGTGGACGCCGCCAACAGGAGGTGCCCCGACGCACTTCGCCAAGAAGTGAAATGCGCCGGGTTCTCCCCAGCATTACCAGTGCGTCCGTGGTGATCCTGCGTTTGAATGAAGCGAGTAGCGTGGCGAAAGTGAGGCTGCGGCTTCAAGCGATAAGTTCACATTAATTTTTTTGCGGGGACCGCGAGAGGCTTGAATCGTACGTAGCGTCAAGTTGTACGGCTCAGATTAGGTCTTTCCAAACTAACAAGAAGGGCTCTTCTTGATGTCGTCGCAGCGCGTCCGAGAAGACCCAAGCACTCTGCAAAGTGAGAAATCCCAATGACGCTATTCTTAGTTCTGCTTCCGGTCCTGTTCGTCAGTTTCGCGGCATACTACGCCATATGCGCATGGCGTTCGCGCAAGCGGCGTGATCGCTATCGGCTGTACGTGCCTCACATCTCCAGCTCCGGGATTTCAGAACGCCCCATTCAAATGCCCAAGCGTCGGGCATTCTGATGCTGGACACCAGAACGGAGTTTCGAAAAAGGGGGAGTAGAGCCGGTCTCTCGGCCGATGATAGCGAGCTGTGCGGGCCGCGCGATGCGTAAGCGGTAAGATCCGCGCTCGGCCGATCGGAAGGGTCAAAATCTTACCGGCGGCGTGGACTTGTAAACGTAGAAGCGCTGGCGCGGGCAACGTGAAGTGTAGCTCGTCGCTTCCTGTAACCCGTCAGGGTCCTTGGTGTGACACCTCGTTCGCGAGCCTCGCGTTGTGCACCTGCAGAGTAGCCCCCGCCGAGTGCACCGGCGGGGCATCGCCTAAATGGTATGGAGTGCAAACGTGACGGCGGTCAAAACGAACTTGCTCGCATAAAACAGGCATCTAGCATTCCTGCCGTTGTCCAGCGATCGTAGGAAGGCTGCCGCTCAGCCCGGCAGAACTGCGAAGTTTTCCGGCTCTTGTATGCCCCGGGCAAGCGAATGCTGCTCGGAAAATTTGGAGCGTGCTCTTGGTTACGCTCAGCTGCCCGGTTACATCGCCCTTCAATGGCACCACAAGAGTAGTAAAGATTGACGCTGCCCCTAGCGCATCCGATCGCGGCATCGCGAAGCCGTTTGGCATTGATTCCTGCCACCCGAACTTTTGCAAGGGGGATTCGAGAACGCAAGTTTCGCGCGGCGTGACGCTCGGCGGCCTCAAGACTGGTTGCTGGAACTGCGGAGAGCTGCAAATGGCGAAATGGATCTTTAGAACATGCGCAGGGCAGGCTCAGATTGTCCCAACGCCAAAAAAGATTTGCAGTAGTATTTGCCGGTGAGACGTTAGAATACCACAATTCATCTGCGGCGGCGGAGGCCGTGCCTAATGGCACTTTTGCTGGCCCTCGGCCGGTGATCCATCCAGGATGAGAATCCCCGACAGGGAGTGGCAACGCGTCCCGTAGCGACTGCCGGGAGCCGTCGTCGGATTCAGCTAAGTCGAATGGAGGCTGCCGACCTTAGATGTTCCAAAACAATCGAGAAAGATACGAGCTTCGTTTCTATTTGGCGGGGCATTTGCCTTGCTCCCCAGGCGTGGCGGAAAGGCGCAGCATGCCGGATCTCTAACGAGAAATGCTTGATTGCTCCACAGGATGAAGCCGACATGGCGTCCCCGCCCGGGATCTCGTCCGAATCGTAAGTCAACAACAGGACTTAGAATCAAAAGTTTACCAAGCGCGCCTCTGTTAGCCAGGAAGCTCTGCTGCGAAATCGATCCGCTTCAGTCAATTTTCGCGTTTCGGCGCGTCTACCAGATCAGCTTCGCGGCCGAGCTTCGCCTCGGCTGAGAGATCGCGCGGCGCAGTAGGTTTTCATCAAGGCCGGCCCACTCCTCTGTGAAAAGATGGCGCAGAACCCGGCCGACAAATGCGCAAGGCCGGCGATGCAGCGCGCTACGCTGGTCTTGCCGCAGCCTGGCCGGTCGCCGCCACGCTTTTGGTCGGTACGCTGAACTGCGTATCGGGCGCTAAGCTGGCGACACTGCTGCTGAAAGCGAAGTCGATCCGGCTTGGTGTGGCTGTCCTCACGTGCTACCCCTTCTGCTGTACTTGTCGATCAAGCTTAAGGTGAGGTTTACCGCAAAGGCGAACACCACGAGGCCGGCGGCAAGCCAGCTTGCTTCGCGCCAGCGTGACGCTTGGACATAGTCGACCAGAAAGGCCGGCAGCACTTTGGTGTGCCCAGGAAGGTTGCCGCCGATCATCAGCACGAGGCCGAATGCGCCGATTGTATGCGAAAAGCCAAGAACGGCGGCTGTGAGAAAACCCGGTCGCGCCAGAGGCAGGGCGACCGTGAAGAAGGCATATAATGGGGAGGCGCGCAGAGTGGCCGCAACTTCCAGCGGACGGTTGCCCATCATCACGAACGCGTTGCGGATGGGCCGCACCACGAAAGGCAGCGTGCTCAGAACCGATCCGACAAGGAGGCCCGCAAAGGTGTAGGCGAGCGTGCGCCCGCCCCAGAGAGAGGCGAGAAGGCCGCCCGGGCCATTCGGGCCGAGCAGGACCAGCAGATAGAAACCGAGTACCGTTGGCGGCAGCACCAGCGGCAGCGTGATGATCGTGGTCACCGCCTCAGTCCAAAGACTCTTGGATCGTGCTAGCCACCACGCGAGCGGCATACCAACGACCAGCAGAATTATGGTCGTCAGGCTCGCGAGCTCGATCGTGAGCCCGAGCGACTGCCAGATCCCTGCCGAAAAGCCATCCATGCGCATCAACTCTGGCGGTCGAGCACGTAGCCCCACCGCGCGATGATCGCGTGGGCTTCCGGCCCTTTGAGAAACTCGACGAGGCGCGTGTAGCCTTGTCCCGTGCCCATCTCCAACAGCAAGGCGTCAAGCCGGAGCGGGTCGTAAAACTCCCGCGGCACTCGCCAGCGCGAACTGGTTTTGCTCGTTGCGAGCGGCTCCAGCGCGACACACTTGAGCTCATCATTGCCGCTCTCGACGATTTGGTTGCATTGATCAGGATCAATTGGACAAGCCTCATCGGGAAGTCCTCGGAAGCGTTGCTTCGACCCTTTTTGGCCGCGACGCCGCCTTGCTCCTAATCCCAAGCAATCGGCGTGCCGCTCGCGAAGTATGATGAGCGCCTTGCGTCAGGGCACCGAGATCCGCTTAGTGCCAGCGTTCGCCCTTAAATTGCGGCGGAATGGCGCAGCGCCTTGTCAGCTTTCCGACTTCGGCGTCTTCAACGTACATATCCACCCCTTGAGGAAAAATCCTGGAGATGCTCTGTGCCAACTTGTCTGCGGCTTGCCTTGATGTTCGCCTTTTGATCTTTGAACGCGTCGACGTCCGAGTGATTTCCGGACCAGGGCCGGCCAACATAACGGCGTTCTCCGGGACGGCCGCCTGGCGTGAAGCGCATGTCTCCACACTTCCATAGCGTGGATGCTTACCATCCAAAAATCAATTTTACCAGTGTTGCGGCGTGTTGCATCGAGAATAGCACCTGACGCGCACCTCACGCCAATGCTTCCATCGCGCGACGTGGCTCGGCTAGCGGATGGCGCCGCATCTGCGTCGCAACCACTGATGAAAAGGAACAGGATGGCAGATCAACTCGCGAAGGATTTCTCGCCGAGATCGAGAAACACGCCGTGGTAACGACCGCCACGGAACTGACCTCGCTTGGCATCCAGTTGACGGACGTCATCTGCGACCTGGAGCAGTGCTGCGGCATCAAGGTCGAGATGGACATGGACGACGCCTCGCCAAATCGCGAGAATGTCCGCGACATTCTGGAAGCTGTCCGCCGCTTGCTCGGTAAGAACGCTTGAATGGAGAGGCGCGTTGTAATTACCGGAAGGGGCGGGCTGTGCGGCTTGGGCACCGACGCCCCCTCCATCTGTAATGAGATGCGTGAAGGCTGCTCCGCCATCGGCCCGATCGTCAATTCCGCGCTTTATGAGCTGAAGGTCAGGATCGGCGCCGAGATCAAGGCGCTACCGGAGGACGACATTGATCGCAAGGAGCGCGCCGAATACGCAATCATATCCGGTTATCTGCTTGAAGAATGGTGCGATGTCCCTGGCCCGCTCGGTGAATCTGGCGGCAACCGGAACATTGATGCTCACCGGTTCTGCATGTCCGAGCATAACCGAGATCAGCACATTTATCAGGATGAATCGAGCTGGTCTCATCTGGCACTCCTGATGAAGGGCCGCCTGCGAGCGCTTTGGCTGCGGCGGCGCTTTCCACCTCATCACGGCAATCGTCGGGCCGCTCGCGGAATCTGGTGCGCGCCTTGCTTGGACAACAGGAAAGACACGCAAGTGCCAGCTAGCCGTTGGACTCACGCTGCGGCTGTCGGATTTCCGACATCGCCGTCTTCTATCGGACGCGATGGCATGAGGTACCGTCTGATGCCGTCGCTTCTCAGCGCGGCGGCTCGGTATTCAAGTTCATATTGGAGAGGAGCGCCATGACCACCATCGCAACTGCGGCGCCCGTGTCAGGGTCGCGACCTTGGTACAAAATTCTCTACGTTCAAGTGCTGATCGCGATCCTGATCGGCATCCTCGTCGGTTGGCTGTGGCCGTCGCTTGCGACCAACGACTGGATCAAGGCGCTCGGTGACGGATTCATCAAGCTGATCAAGATGGTGATCGCGCCGATCATCTTCTGCACCGTGGTGTCCGGCATCGCCCACATTCAGGATGCGAAGAAGGTCGGGCGGGTCGGCGTCAAGGCGTTGGTCTATTTCGAGATCGTCTCCACCTTTGCATTAGTGCTCGGCCTGCTTATAGGCAACCTGTTCCAGATCGGCCATGGCCTTGCGGCCAAGCCCGATGCCGCGGCCGTTGCAAGTTACGTGAAGCAGGCGGAAGCCTCGAAAACCGTCGACTTCATCCTCAACATCATTCCGGATAGCGTGGTCGGCGCACTCGCGCGCGGCGATGTCCTGCAGGTACTCTTGTTTGCGATCCTGTTCGGCTTCTCGTTAATGGCGCTGGGCGAGCGCGGCGAGAAGCTGCGCGGAATGATCGACGACGTGGCCCACGCGGTGTTCGGCGTGATCGCCATTGTAATGAGGGCGGCTCCGATCGGCGCGTTCGGCGCCATGGCCTTTACGATCGGCAAGTTCGGACCCGCCGCGCTCGGCAACCTGATCGGCCTGATCGCGCTATTTTATGCGACAGCGGCGCTGTTCGTGGTGATCGTGCTCGGTCTGATCGCGCGCTTCGTCGGTTTTTCGATCTTCAAGTTCATCGCCTATATCAAAGACGAGCTCTTGATCGTGCTCGGCACCTCGTCCTCGGAAAGCGCGCTGCCGCAGTTGATGGAGAAGCTGGAGCGGCTGGGCTGCTCCAAGCCCGTTGTGGGCCTTGTGGTGCCGACTGGCTATTCCTTCAATCTCGACGGCACCAACATCTACATGACGCTGGCGACGCTATTCATCGCCCAGGCGCTCGGGGTCGAGCTCAGCTTAGGCCAACAGCTCACGATCCTGATCGTGGCGATGCTGACCTCGAAGGGCGCAAGCGGCGTCACCGGCGCCGGGTTCATTACGCTGGCCGCTACGCTGTCGGTGGTCAACCCTGCGCTGGTGCCGGGCATGGCGATCTTGTTCTCGATCGACAAGTTCATGAGCGAAGTGCGGGCTCTTACCAATATCACCGGCAACGGCATCGCCGCGGTGTTCGTGTCCTGGTGGGAAGGCGAGCTTGACCAGGCCACCCTGCATGCGCAGCTCAACCAGGAAATCGATCCCACTGGTGTCTAGGCCGCGAAGACGACGGGCTACGGGCTCCATTTCTCCATTGTTCCGGGGGCGTCGAATTCCGAATTCGCGGGTTTTGGTCGTTTAAGTCGGCAGCAGCCGACTTGGATTGGGAACCCGGAATTTCCCGCCGTGACCTCTGGATGGCCGGTTCGCGCGCTTTCGCGAGCGCCCGGAATAAGTTTGGAAAAAGGCCACCCTGCAAGACGAGGGGAAAATCGCCCGGTTTTGCCGAACGGTTTCATGAGCTCCGAGTATGAACAACAGCTCGAGGGTGGAGTGCTCTATCCAGCCGCATGACAGCGAACCGTTAGCGAAGCGCAACGCGCTGTCGCGAGTAGGCAAAGCCGCGAGCGGGTAGACTATAATGGGGTTAAGGGTTGTCAGGCAACCCGGGTACAGCAGGCCGGACAGCTGAAGTGATGTGGAGTACCAGTTGTAGGAACTGACTGGCGCGATGGCGAGCACTGGCCGATTTAACACGCGCACAATCCAATCATCGCCCTTCAGATGGCATTTGGCTGTGGAGTTCTTCAGATCGCAGCTTGGGCATGGTTTATGTGGCGCGTTAAGGTCGCTGCGGGTTCGCTCGCCACGTTATATCCGCGCCCCAGCCTCCAATTCGGTCGCTGAGATTCGTCTCCACTGGCGTTCGATGCACGTCAACCAGGGCATGACCTTGTCGGGCTCGGTGATGACGTGATCATAGCGCGGCATCCGGCGGATCGCGTCCAGGGTAGCCTCGCGATGGCGGGGGCCCGCGTCAGTCGATCCGGTCCATTGCGCGAGCCGCTCTCGCGGGTCGATCTACGTCCACGGCTTTGGCTGTTTCGACTCCGATCTGCATCGTCGCTCGCCCCTAATCCTGCCAGGCGGGGAGAGGGATCGGCAAGTTCCGTCACAACACCAAACCAGCTTTTCCAGCGGTGCGAAGCGCTTCGTGTCCAATTTCTGACAGCGGCACAAAGCCCGGCAGGTTCAAAACACCGGCTGCCTTGGAGCGTCGGAGTTTTTCAAAGCGTAATCATGCGCTTAATACGGGTCGACGGCACTGGCACGGCCGTTGCTACTGAGATGCAGAAGTACTGAATGAGGGCTGAGTGCACGCAGACGCGCAAGGCGAGCGATGCTCTCCTTCCTTTGAATACGTGTGGCGCGGTTCTGAGAGAGAAACGAGCTCGCGCATAAAGTCGCACAACCTTTGGCAATAGCTTTGGAGACCAACATCGTGCTCCGTATCGAGTCCCCAGCTCCTCCGATCAAGGTGGAGAACTGGCTTCGTGGCCAGCCCCTAACGAATTTCCAGCCCGGGAAAGTATACATCGTCGAATTTTGGGCAAGTTGGTGCGGACCATGTGTGGCGGCGATGCCCCATCTGGTGCAGCTGCAACAGAAATACAAAGACAGCGGACTTGAAGTCATCGGAGTCGCAGCTCGCGAACAAGCTCCAACGGCGGACGAGGCCCGAACCCAGTTGGACGCGTGGTTGACCGAAAAGTTCTCGAAGCTGAACTATCGGATCGCGTTCGACCACACAGGCGAAATGAACAAGTTTTGGATGGATTCCAGTTTTCTTTCGGGATTCCACCTCGTTCGTCGTCGACCGTGACGGCCACATCGCCTTTATCGGTCATCCGACGGAACTCGATGACGTTTTGCCGAAAGTTCTCAATGGCATCTGGCGCACCAGCGATGAAGCTAGAGCTGCCGATACGATGCGGATCGCGGAAAACCAACGCGTAGTACGGGAACTAGCGGTGACTGAGCCGATCTACGCCAAACTTCGGCCGGCGATGAAGGCCGAGGATTGGACAACGGCGCTCTTGGCGGTCGAAGAGGGTATTGCCTTGATGGTCGACCATATCGACTTCCGCGTGATTCACGCAAATCTGTTGCTTCACAAAATGAATGACATGCGGACCGGCTTGCCGGTCTTGCGCCAATTGGTTCGCGACGCGATCCACAAAAAAGTCCGAGGAGTGGATGGCTATGGCTATAAGCCAACTCTTCGATCCGGCGAAGGACTACTCGTATCTCCCGTGTACCGAGCGCTTTGCATTGGGCAGGGATTTGTCCGAACACATCCTGGCCGTGAATCCCCCGCAAGGCGACGGCTATAAGTTCCTGTCTTATGGGGCGGTCGCTCAGTACTACTACGAGAGCGGCAACAAGGAACGCGCGATCGAGTTGGTCGAGCTGGCACTGAAATCGTTGGATCATCGGGGTCTATGCAGGATGAAGTGAAACAGAACTACGCGGTGCCGTTGCTCCAGGCCCTGGCCAACTACAAGAGTGAGAAGGCTTGCTACGGAGCTCTTTGTGCGGTTCCGCAAAACAAGCTCCCGAAAGTACCGAAGCGCAGCCGCCGGAGGAGAAAAAGACGAAAATGAGTAATAATCGGAATTGCTCACTGGCCAGTTCGTCCATTTCTCTGGCGGGCCAGTGGCAGGTAGAATCCATGTAGCACAGTGGTGGATCGTCTGCGGCAGGTTGGAGGTTCGGGTCTTGCGGTGAACTCCAGCCGGATTGCGGCTGAAGCGATCTCCATGTGAAGTCGCGCCGCGATCCCATGGCGGCAAACAATCGGACGCTCTGCAAGAACCCGTGAACGATCCCTTCGTCATCAAAAGTGTGCTCTCCGCGGAGAGCATGGCGGCTGCCGGACCTGGGGCGATCATCGTCACGGTTGTGCAGATGCGTGAAATGAATGACGTCGATCCGCATGCCTGGATCGCACAATCGTTCGGATCGGATCGCGCAGGGTTGGCCGATGTCTCAGATCGAGGGGCTCTCATCCCGTGAAACCTCAAAGCCTGACTGGCTTTAGCTCAGCGCTTACGCAAAGAAGGTGAAATGGGTATAAGACTTCGCATCCCCAGACTCCGGACACTATTGCACACAAATCGGCGACCGAAACGCCAGCCTCGTTCTCCCTAACATCCTATGATCTGCTCTTTCCGAAAAAGCGGCAGCGCTCGATGCCCTGGTCCTAGCTTTCCATCATCTCACTATTCGGGCCAGCGCCTGGTGCGACGCGACTCGTCCGGCCTAAAGAAGGGCGGACCAGATGCAGCGAGCAAGGTTTACGGAAGAGCAGACTATCGCTCTGTTGAAGAAGCATGAGGCGAGGCGAAAACGGCGGACCCGGCTCGCAAGCATGGGGGCCCGAGGCGACGATCTACGGCTGAAACACACCTACCTGATCTACCGTCTTCGGGAGGAAGGGCTCGCCGTCCGCAAACGGCGGGCCCGCCGCAACGCTGAGGGCCCGGGGGCGCGGATCCCGGTGGAAGCCAAGCCCAATGCAAGCTGAGCGCTGGACTTCTTCCACGCAGAGTTCGTCAACGGCGCTTCGGCAGGCTCAATCATCGTCACATGTCACAAAGGAATGCCTGGGCGCCATTCCGGACACGTTAGTCTCATGACGGCGCATCGCTGGCGAACTCACGGCGATCGTCGAACGAGGCGGCAAACCGGGAATAATCGTGTCCGACTATGATACCGAGTTCACCTGCAATCTCATACTTGCCTGGAGCGAGATCGTGATCGATTGGTGCTTCATCGCGCCGGGAAAGGCGATGCACAGGGGCAGGTCAGCCGCAATCGAGATCTCCCCGATCGAGCCTGACAGTTTTTGACAATGAGCCTAATAGATTTCGATCCGGCAGCTGCCGCGACAATTGCCGGAAAAAGAGCTTTCGCGCGCAAACGACCGCGGATCCCTGTCCGGTTTCTGACAGCGATATGACGCTGTTGGGTTCAAGACACCGCCCTTTGCGGCGTGCGAATGCTCCTCAAAGCGAATCAGAAGGTTATCGCGCTTGAACGCCGCTGGCACAACTGTTGCTATAGAGGCGGCAACACTGAGTGAGGGAAAGGGCTAAGTGCATTGAGACGCGCAAGACGAGCGGTCCTCTTCTTAAACTGGTGTGGCCATTTCTGAGAGAGAAACCAACGCGCGGGAACAGCCGCGCAATCTTCGACAATCGGTTGACGTAAAACAACATGCCTTCAGAGACAAATCACCTGTTACGACAATCATGGCATCGATAAGTCGAGGTCGTCGGAGAAAACGTGAGAGGCACTGGCCGACATGGGTCACAAGATCCTCCTCGTTGAGGCGGATTCCATAGGGTTGATCCCGCCCCGGAAGGCGAAGAACACCATCCTAAGCTTCGCTGCGAACCCGGCAGTTTCGACGATCTCGAAATCAAGGACGTGATGCAGATCGGATCGGCGAACTTGGAATCTGGGCGTGCTCTAGACCGCGTAAGCCGCCATTCTCTTCTAGGAAATTGATCAAGGTGATGACGCCTTGATCGGCTCCGGACCGCCGGGCTCCTCGCACCAGATGTTCTCACTATCCCACGCTTGTGAACAAGATGCTTAACAATGGCGGCCAAGGGTATCATCCCGACCACGATCAACCAGGTCGATGCATGCTCCTGGAGCACGGCATTACAGATGAGGTCGACGAGTCCACCATCGGCAAGACAGAGCCCGAACTCGCCGCCTCATTCTTTGCTACCCAACGATGGAGAGTCAAATGACTGCCCCGGTAGGCGTATCTGTGCGGCGCCAAACGACGGACGTAGATGCAATGCTGGCCGAACTCCGACTTTGCGAACGCCCGCACGATGTGGAAGTGAGCGGCATGCCCTTACATATCTTGCCCGGCGTTTTGTCGCCGCGCCTAAGTCACGCTCCCGATGCCTTGATGTCAAAGTGGCGCATCGAACCTGGTGCAACGGTGCTAGATCTGGGATGCGGGTCAGGTGTACTTGGCCTTGCAGCACTCCGTGCCGGGGCAGGACGCCTAGTGGCTCTCGACATAAATCCGCAAGCCGTCCTCACAACGGAGATAAACATCAAGCGATTAGGTTACTCGGACAAAGCAGAAGTGCGCTATAGCGACACCTATTCTGCGCTGCAATCCGCAGAAAAAGTTTGACATCATTATCTTTGCCGCCCCCTATTGGAACCGCAAAGCAAGGGACGACCTGGAGCGCTCCTGCTACGATGAAGATCACAAAGTTATGGCCTCAGCTCTCGCGGGGGCGCATCTCTGGTTGAATGCAACCGGCATAATGTATGTGGTGTTCTCTGATCAGGGAGATGTTGGACGCGTCCTGAGCTTGATTGATGACTGTAGGCTGCGTGTCAGAGACATGCATATTTTCCGACCATCGATTGAAGGTGGGCACGTCCGCATTGTTTGGGAGCTCACCGCTCGATGAAAGCTCCTTTGGACCTCGTGCCGAATCCTTTCCCACGCTTCAGGACTAGTCGGCATGTGCGGTTGCCGGGTCAGCGCTTTCCACGATGTCGGTCAAGGCAAGGTGCCTCCGCCCGCATGGGGCGGGGGCCTCGTATCATTGATGGTTGATATCGAAAAGCAGCGTAAAAGATCGATGCGCGATCGCGGTGCGTGCAATTCGGTTCGACAGTCTGCTATGGCGGATCCGCGTGTCGGCGCTGAGCTCGGCGAGGACTGCCATATCGGCTTGTCGGTGTCGATGCCTGGAATGCTGCGTATAGGACCAAAACTCGCTGAATTTCTGCACCATTTGGCGCCTGCTTCGCAAGCTTGCACCGCTCTTCCGATTATAAAACATCGTCGAGGTAAGGGGATTGCAAATGAGGGTCGGTGTTCCCAAGGAAATCACGGCGCACGGAAGCCGCATGGGTCTTCCGCCTGGGGCCATCCCGAAATATGCGGTGGCCGGCCACAGGGTGGTAGCCGAGACCAATACCGGCGCCAGAATCTGCGAAACGGACGACAATTATCGCGAGGCCGGCCCAACGATTGCGGACTCCGCTCGCGAGGTATTTGCATCGAGCGAGAAGATCGTAAACGCCTAGCAGCCCCCGCCTTGGCGCAGGTACGAAAGAACCAGATCCTCTTCACTTGTCTGCATCTGGCGCCGGACCCGGAGCGGGCCAGGGGGCTCCTAAGTCTGGGTGCACCGCAATTGCCTAGAAGCCATGACCTGATGCATGGCGCGCTTCCGCTGCTTACGCCGATGACCGAGGTCGCGGGGAGGCTTGCGCTCGAGGCGGCGGGTACCGGCCGCGCGCTTGGCCGGCTACAGACGACCGGTAGCACGTTGAGATCGTGCCTTCGTGACCCGCGGCGGCAGCTATGTTGCCAAAAGTGTCGAGCGCTAGCCGGCAAGCCGTATCAGGCGGCTCCGTCCACTCGCAATCGGAAGCACCGAACGAGATACCAGCATATTGACGGCGGAGTGCTTTTACTCACCAGGTTCGTCCTGGCCTTCACGAACATCACCGCAGACTTGCAGGACTTCGGGCGTCGGCATTATGGCTCGGCTCAACAAGGCTAGTGCAGAGTGCCTTTGAAAGACCCAGACGCCGTAGCGGCAATCGTCTCAACTTTGCGGCGCGTTCACGGCGACAACATCGCACGTGTGTTACCTCACAGATGGCGTGAGCTTGGCGGTACTTATCGATGCGGCGTTCTCCTTGCCGATAAGCAACGGCGACGCTGTCGAACGATCGCCAGAGCGCTTGACTCTGGCGATTTCAGCTTCACCCCGGAGAGGGGGCCACTCTGGCGCGTGCGGTACATCTATGAGGATCGACGTGCATCGATGCGCGTCGTGGATATGGAGATAATAACGCCGGACAGGACCTTCTCGAGTACTAAGATTTCGTTGCGGCTGTCCTTATGATGCGAATTCCAATTCCCGCTCACGCCGTTTGTCAGTCGGTATAAGTGCCAGTATCTCTCCGGTAATCCATGCCGAGAGGGGATCTCCTTCGTATTTCACCTAGTAGTATTCTCCACAAATGGCCAGGCCGAGAACGTCGATGCTATTGGAAGATGCTGATCGCGTGCGACAATATGAGACCACGTATATTTTTCAGAGCGTACGGTGTGCTAGTCGGCGTATTTGTTAGTTTTTGCGGGATTTCATGCAAACACCACCGCTTTACCCAGATGTCACGGACTTGGCGCCCACAAAAATGCGGCGCTGACGTCCCATCACAAGCAACATCTGGTGACGTACTGGCGACTCGCCGATGCCGAGGCCCACGGCGCAAATCGGAAAGAAAGTTGCTCGGCTCGTATTACGTATCGATCCGAATCGCGAACCCAAACGCCCTCGCAACGCCTTCGATAGCCATTTGGCACGGGCAAAGTGGATGGCAGATCATGGCTACCGCCACTGGCTTCGCAGCGACGCTCCTAAAAAAACAAGTCTGTCGTTTAGAATTTGTAATCGAGAACAGAGTTATCCCGCTGGTGGCATGGTCGCCTCCGCATCACGCAATGTATAGCTTTCGGGCGCGTCGAGGACGATATAGCCGACGCCGCTGCTGCGAGAACGATACCGGCACCCGTGAGGGATGTGGCAACGGTTCTATTGGCGGGATTGCACTCAACGGTGCAGCTCCGTCGAATTGATCTGGATTAGTCGAGCAAGTTTCGTCTGAACTCCTAGGCGGTGACTACAGGTCTGTCCATTGTCCTAACGATCCTTGGTGTCCAGCAATCGTCTGGCGAAGGACGTTGTGCCAGCCTGCTTGAAGAGGAGCAAAAACATGTGCTTCCTGCCGCGCCGGCGGAATACTTGCGTGTTAGTATCGGACTCCGGGCATAGACGTCTCCGCATGCTAAGCGTTAGCGGCAAACGCTTATGCACTAGCAGAACAATCTCGGACCGCTCGGAATCGACAAGCCATATGTCGCGGCTCGGAGGGCAGGAGCCTGCTGAAGGGTAGGTAGATTATGGTCAATCATGCTCAACGTCGACTCTCTAACCGAGCGTTTAAGTGGAGGGGAATTTGAGACGCGGGACGCTAATACTCCATTCGTCTGTTGCGACTGACGTTGTAGATAAAATGGCCTTGCGAAGACAGACGTAGTATCGGTCGCGCTTTGCATGCCGTCGCTTACTGCGGAGCCGTTTCTTCGCCGTTTCTTCTGAGTACGTCATCGTCTGACTTTAATTGCAATCTCCTCAGTTGAGATCTCTGCTCACAAGTGGCCTCCTTCGCGAGCTACGCTTTGTCTAACAGCTTACACCAGCGCCGTGCCTCCAGGATCAGGAGGGTGTGTGGGCACTCGATTGCATTCGGGTGGCCCTCATGCGTTTCATCTCGCAGGCAGGCTTGGCAGTTCCAGTTTTTTCGTGCTAGAGACGTGCCAATAGTGCCAACGGAGTGGTTATGGCTAAGAAAAAAAGAAGGTTGTCCGTCGCGAGTACACGAAGGCGGACATTAAGGAACTGCGTGCACACTCGAAGGCGAAGCTACCCGTTGCGAAAATAGCGAAGCTTACAAAAAGAACCATCGGATCATTGCGGCAGAAAGCCCGGAAGCTAGATATCCCTCTCGGTCATCGACGGTAGTGCCGCGCCGCACGGTAGAATCACTTCAACCCTCTCATTGAAGCGTGTTGAAATAATCCTTCCGGCCGTGAGCCGCAAGGACAGCTCGTCAACTGGGTTATCGTCAGGCTTCTTTTGGTTCAGCAGTTAAGCAGCCGTCTGTGCGATGTGCTCTCGGATGTCCACGCTCAGGAAGTCTTTGCGAGTCGCAAGAAGTTGATCAGCAGCGTGTCACCTTGCTGGGTAAGTACCGATTCGGATGGAACTGCACGCCAAAGGTTGGTTGGTAGCGATGTGCCAGGGCCATGATCTCGCCCTGATCCGAACGCGCTGTCACCGCGAGATGCGGCGCGCACGACTGATCGAGCTCGACAACAAGAGAATGGTAGCGACCCACGCAAAGTGGAGACGGGAGGTCGTTGAATAGCCCAAGGCCATCATGCGTTACGCATGAGGACCGACCGTGCATGGGGCGACGTGCGCGCACTACGCGTCCGCCAAAAGCGCTCCCAATGCACTGGTGTCCGAGGCAGATGCCGAGAATTGGGACGCGACCTGAAAGTTCGCGGACGACGGCGGTGGATATTCCGGCCTCCATTGGAGTGCAGGGACCAGGGGAGATCACGACTGCGCGCGGCTTGAGGCCAATAAGATCGCTGACGCTGACCACGTCGTTCCGGATCACCTCCGTTGCTTGACCAAGCTTGCGGAAATAGCGGGCAATGTTGAAGACGAAGGAGTCGTAGTTGTCGATGATGACAATCAAAATACACCGGATGTATCAGCACAAAATGCGTCAAAGATTCGTTGTGCCTTGGCCAGCGTCTCCTCGTATTCGGCCGTGGGTTCCGACATCGCCGTTATCCCGCCACCTGCATGAAACACAGCCAGGTCGTCGTCGAACGTGACAGTTCGGATCGCAATATTTGTATCCATGTGCCCGTTGAAGCCGATAAAGCCGATCGCGCCGCAATAGACCTCTCGCGCCACACGCTCGATGTCCGTGATAATTTCCATCGATCGCACCTTTGGTGCCCCGGTAACGGAGCCGCCGGGAAAGCAAGCTCGAAGCAGGGTAACGGCATCTTGGAGTCCTGCAAGTTCACCCGTAACCATCGACACAAGATGGTGCACTGAGGCATAGGATTCGAGCTTGCACAGCGCTGGGACTTCGACCGAATGCGGCGTGCAAACGCGTGACAGATCGTTACGCAGCAGGTCAACGATCATCGTGTTCTCGGCCCGGTCCTTTTCGGACGCAAGGAGGATTTCAGCGCGGTGCTGGTCTTCCTTGCAGTTAGCTGAACGCGCGATCGTGCCCTTGATGGGGCGCGTTTCGACTTTTCGTCCCTCAAGCTTGAGGAATCGTTCCGGCGAGCTCGATGCAATGGTCAACTTGCCGTAGCGCAGGAGGGCTGCAAAGGGTGCCGGGTTCAATGACCGCAGCTGGCAGTAAAAGGCGAGCGGATCAAATGAGGTCGACAGCCGGGCGCTGAAGCGCTGCGCAATGTTGGCTTGGAAAACGTCTCCAGCCTGAATCAAGTCGATGACGCGCTGTACCGCCGCCATGTAGCCCTCACGGCTGAAGTTCGAATGCCATACGCCCGCTTTGCCGGGGAGTCATTCCGCGGCGACTTTGGGCTGGCAAGCCGTGCTGCAAACTCATCTGCTCGACGGCGTGCGCACTCCCTCCGACGCGCGGTATCCTGCTCCGGCCATCCGGTAGAAACGATCCAGCATCTGTGGTCACGGTGGTCGAAGCTGATTACCACGTCATAGAAATGCAGGATGGATTGGGGCAAGCCCTGACCGACGGTTGCAGGCGCTGGCAATCGCTCCAGTGTCCTGTTCAGATCGTAAGCAAGAAAGCCGGCCGCGCCTCCTGGAACGGCGGGAGATCGGGACGATGCTCTTGCGGATACTTGGCGAGCAGGGTCCGGAGAACTTCCCATGGATCGCCATCGAGAGCCTCTCCGTTGCAACTCGCCCGTCCGTCCGCGACCAGATAGGTGCTGAACGGGTCGCAGGTTAGATATGAATGGCGCCCGAGCAACTCATGCGGTGCCGCGCTGTCGAGAAACGTAAGGTGCGATCGATCCGCGAGCCGTCGCATCGCTGTGACGGGCTCAATCCACGGCAGCTCGCGGACATGCATCGGGCCGTCAGTCACCGACCAGTGGCGCGCCGTGAGACGCGCTCCGATTGTGATCCCCACCCCAACGAGAGCGACACTCGGCGAGGCGCCGCAAGCTCTTGAGATCGATTGTCAAGTTAACCCCCGCCAGTCGGCTCAGTACGCCGAGTAACTTGGCTTACCGCTGCCGTTGAGGCGAGATACGCGTCTGCCGATACATTGTAGTCAGCCGCGAACCGCAGCTCCCGGAGTGGTCGTACCCGCCTGATCGATTCCTGGTACAGATCATGCATTTTGTACGCTGCGAGTTCTGTCTCGTTGTCGAACTCACCATAGACTACCACGTCGATATCGTTGCCGAGCTGGTCGGTCTTGCGGTTGCGAGCAACCTCGAGCCGGCGTGCATGTGGAATTGTGGTGAGAAGCTTTAGGCCTTCGATCATTTGGTCGATGTGGGCCTTATTCTTGGCGCTAAACAAGACGATGTGACGAATCATGGATGACCGAGGGTGATGTAGCGAGTAGGTCGCATAAATATCTTGGGAGAGGGCCCGCCGCAACAGCCGCAAGCCGCGTCGCGCGGCAAGACGGTCGATGGTTTGATGCTCTTGCGATGGCCTGCGGTCTGCAACGGAACTCGCCAGATCTTATTGCTGGTCAGGACGCGGGAAGGGCAAGGCGCTCAATCGTTTGAATGTGGCGCGCGAGCAGGTTACAGGCTTGGTCCACATTGCGCGCACGCAGTGCCTGCAGAATCAGGCGGTGATCCTGATTCGACCGCGGTCGCCAGCCGCTACTTCGCGCCATTGCGAACACCAATCGAGAATTTGCAAGCTGTAGTCCGTCGAGGCTGGCGAGCAAGCGCGGCATCGAGCAGGGCGCCACCAGCGCCTGGTGGAAGGCGCGGTTAGCCATCTCAAAATCCTGAATCGTCTGGGCATTGTCTCCTTCAATCAGGGCGAGCTCGACCCGTGCCAAATTGGCCAATGTTAGCTTGGGAGCCGCATTGCGCAAAGCGACCACTTCGAGAGCGGCGCGCATCTCGGCGATCTCCTTCACCGAATTGGTATCGAGCGGAGCAACCCGCACACCATGACGGGGCACAGCGACGACAAGATGTCGGGCCTCCAGTAGCCGAAAAGCCTCGCGCACCGGGACGTGGCTTGAATTGAATTCCCGCGCGACATGATGCTGCCGGAGTGGGGCGTCTGGCTGCAGCGTGCCGCTGATGATGCGCTCACCGATTGCCTCCGCAATGCGCCCCGCAGCCGTCGTGTTCTTGTCAGTGATCATAGATTATCTATCAAATGAGTGCCTTCGCTTGCGCTGTCATTTGCGTGATGGCCTCGCGTCGAACCCGGTATAAGGCTTTATTTTGCAGAATTTCTGCAAGTCGGGCAGATTTCTGCGGTCTTTGGGCGTCGACACGCTTTATGTTTTTGCTCGGAAACGTAAAGAGAAGACCCAGGGGAAGGGCGGCGAGGCCGTAGCATCCCCACAGGTAACACATAATAGATAATCGATCTGAATATCTATCATAAGTTGGAGGGGTAAGTTTGTGGTTGCTGCTGCGGGAAGGGAACGGAACGACAGCCGCAACAGCGCGCCGGTCCGCAGTGACTGGGAGCGCGCCGACGCCGAGGCGCTCTATGACCTGCCGTTCGCTGACCTGTTGTTTCAGGCGCAGACCATTCATCGCGTAAACTTCGATCCAAACCACGTCGAAACCGCAAGCCTGCTCAGCATCAAGACCGGCGGCTGTCCGGAAGACTGCGGCTACTGCGCGCAGAGCGCGCATTACGATACCGGCCTGAAAGCCACCCGCCTGATGGATCGCGCCGATGTGGTCGTGACCGCGCAGCGCGCCAAGGACGCGGGCGCGACCCGCTTCTGCATGGCCGCGGCGTGGCGCAGTCCAAAAGACCGCGATCTCGACCAGGTCTGCGACATGGTCAGCGCGGTCAAAGGTCTTGGCATGGAAACCTGCGTCACGCTCGGCATGCTGACGCCGAAGCAGGCCGCGCGTCTCTCTGAGGCCGGGCTCGACTTCTACAATCACAACGTCGACACCTCGCCGGACTTCTATGGCAAGATCATCACCACCCGCACCTTGCAGGACCGCATCGACACGATTGCACATGTCCGCAATGCCGGCATCAAGGTGTGCAGCGGCGGCATTCTCGGCATGGGCGAGCGCCTCGAGGACCGCCTCGGCATGCTCGTGCTGCTCGCTAATCTGCCGAGCCATCCGGAAAGCGTGCCGATCAATCTGTGGAACGAAGTCAAGGGCGTACCGGTCTATGACACCGCGGAGCGTCCCGATCCGATCGCGCTGGTGCGCCTGATAGCAACGGTCCGGATCATGATGCCAAAGAGCGTGGTGCGGTTGTCCGCCGGACGGCAGTATATGACCGATGAACTGCAGGCGCTGTGCTTTTTGGCCGGCGCGAATTCCATCTTCATCGGCGACGTGCTGTTGACCACCAAAAACCCGCAGCGCGACCGCGACGCGAATTTGCTGGACCGGCTCGGCGTCACGTCCGGGCTTGCCTGATTGAAGCTCAACGAGCACGCTGTGCGCAAACCCCGGCTGATGTGAGAAATGCAGATCACGTTGATGAAAGGCAAAATCCATCGCGCCTCGGTGACCGAAGCCGATCTGTACAGTGAAGGCTCGATTTCGATTGATCGTGCGTTGCTGGACGCGGCAGGATTCCTGATCAATGAACGCGTCGAAATCTACAACATCGAAACCGGAGCGCGTTTTGCGACCGATGTGATGGAAGCGCCACGCGGGTCGGGCACCATAGATTTGAACGGTGCGGCTGCGCGGCTCGCGATGCCAGGAGACAAAATTACTATCGTTGCATATGCCTCCTTTGATGAGCCGGAAGCAAAAATCTTCAGACCGCGCGTTGTTCTGGTTGACGGGGAAAATCGCATCTTGTCACGTTGAAAGATAAGGTCGCTGCTGAAGCACTTGTTCTTCGCGGTGATCAGAACTTCTGCACGATCGATCGCGACCTTGGGAGTGAAGAATGAAATCGAGTCGTGCGGCCAAAGTTGGCGACTATGTCGCGGCCCTGCATGCCCTGAAAGAAGACGACCGGCTGCGCGGCCTCAAGCCGCGCGCAGGGATCGATTTTGCATCCAACGATTATCTGGCGCTAGCGAGCGCACCGCGTATGAAAAAGGCTGTCTTGGCCGCGCTCGAGACCGGCACACCGATCGGAGCCGGCGGGTCGCGGCTTCTGCGCGGCAATTGCGAGGAGCACGAAATTCTCGAAGCAGAAGCTGCCAGGTTCTTTGGAGCAGAGACGGCGCTTTTCTTTGGCAGCGGGTATGTCGCAAATTTTGCTGTTCTGACCACGCTGCCGCAGCGGGGCGATTTGCTTGTTCTCGATTCTCTCGTGCACGCAAGTATTCATGAAGGCGCGCGAGCCGGCCGGGCCGAGTTTCGGATAAGCGCCCACAACGACCCCCAGTCGGTCAAAAATATAATTCGTGACTGGCGGGCCAAGGGTGGAACGGGCCGCGTATGGATCGTGGCCGAAAGTCTGTACAGCATGGATGGCGACTTCGCACCGCTCGAGGAGCTGGTCGCGCTTGCCGACCAGTACGACGCGTTCCTGATGGTAGATGAGGCTCATGCCACAGGCGTCTACGGCGAGCAGGGGCGAGGGCTTACCACGCCCTATGAAGGGCGCGAAAATCTCTTGGTCGTTCATACCTGCGGCAAGGCGCTGGGTGCTGCAGGCGCACTTGTCACTGCCTCCGGCGTGCTGCGCGATTTTATGATCAATCGCTGCCGTCCATTTATCTTCGCCACGGCGCCGTCACCCTTGACGGCTGTTGCCGTGCGCGAGGCGATCTTGATCCTGCAGCAGGAACCCGAGCGGCAGCAACGTTTGGCCAACCTGGTCGCATTCACGCATCGGGAGATCAATGTGCGCGGTTTGCGGAATACTTCGGGCTCGCAGATCGTGCCCTATATTGTTGGCGACAACTCGCGTGCGATGCGGCTTGCCTCTGCACTGCAGGCTCGCGGCTTCGATATCCGCGGAATTCGACCTCCAACTGTGCCGGCGGGCACGGCCCGTTTGCGAATTTCGCTGACGCTTAACGTGAGGGAAGATGACGTATCCGACATGCTTGATGCGTTAGTCGAAGAGACTTGGGACGATTCGCGATGAGTCAGCGAATCGTGGTGACAGGGACAGATACCGGGATCGGAAAAACGGTTTTTGCCGCGGGGCTCGCCGATCTCCTCGGCGCGAACTATTGGAAACCGATTCAGGCCGGACTCGAAGGAGAGACCGACACCCAGCTCGTCGCGCGGCTGGGCAGTCTCTCCGCCGATCGGCTTGTTCCAGAGTCCTACCGTCTGCGAGCGCCGGCTTCGCCCCATCATTCCGCCGAAGTCGACGGAGTCCGCATCGATGTGGACTCGCTCCATGTACCCGATACGGGGGAGCGGCCGCTCGTGATCGAGGGTGCCGGTGGGCTGATGGTTCCGCTAAGGCGCGACGCACTTTACATTGACATCTTCGAGCGATGGCGGCTTCCGGTCGTGCTTTGTGCGAGCACAGCACTCGGGACCATCAATCACTCGCTGCTATCGATAGAGGCGTTGCGAAAGCGCCACATCGTCATTCTTGGGATTGCATTCGTTGGCGAAAGAAATGCTGAAACGGAGAGCGCAGTTTGCGATATCGGGCGGGTGCGTTGGTTAGGGCGATTGCCCTGGCTTTCTCCTCTCACGCCAGAGAGGCTGCAGGCTGTGTTCAAGGGTGCGTTTATCGCTAATGATTTCAAGCCATGATGCCAAAGAAGAAGTCGCCGATATGGCATCCATTCACGCAACACGCGCTTCAAACCGAGATGACAAAGGTTGTGCGTGGTGATGGCGCCTATCTTCACACCGCTGACGGTCGCCGCATCATAGATGCAATCTCATCCTGGTGGGTCGTGACGCACGGTCATTGCCATCCACATATCGTGAGCGCCATCCAGGAACAGGCAGGCAAGCTCAACCAGATCATCTTCGCCGGCTACACCCACGATCCGGCCGAGAAGGTTGCTGCGCAACTCTTGAAACTCGTACCCCGCGGCCTCGACCATGTCTTCTTCTCGGACAGTGGCTCAGCCAGTGTGGAAGTGGCCTTAAAAATGGCACTCGGCTACTGGCATAATATCGGCCAACAGCGAATACGCATCATCGTGATGCAAGAGTCCTACCACGGCGATACAGTTGGGGCCATGTCGGTCGGTGCCCGAGGCGTGTTCAACGCTGCGTATGGGCCGCTCCTGTTCGACGTCACCTCGATCCCGTTCCCTGCGAGAGGCCATGAGCAGGCGACGCTCGATGCGCTCGAGTCCGCTTGTCGAAACGAAATGCCAGCCGCCTTTATTGTGGAGCCTTTGATTTTGGGGGCGGGCGGGATGCTGATGTACCCACCCTGGGTGCTCAGAGAGATGAAGCGGATCTGTGAGGCCTCGGATGTCCTGTTCATTGCGGACGAGGTCATGACGGGCTGGGGCCGCACCGGAACACTGTTCGCCTGCGAGCAGGCCAGTGTCACGCCCGATATCGCCTGCTATTCGAAAGGCATCACGGGAGGGGCGCTTCCACTCGCGGTGACGCTCTGCCGCGCAGATGTTTTCGACGCACACTATTCGAAAGATCGTACGCGTACGTTCTTTCATTCGAGTTCATATACCGCGAATCCGCTAGCCTGCGCCGCCGCAAAGGCCAACCTGGATCTCTGGCAAGATCAGAAATGTCGCCAGCGGGTGGCGTCGGTCGCCACGATGCAAGAGCAGGCAATTGAGCCATTCCGCGCCGATCCTCGCTTTGCAAACGTCCGTCGAACTGGCACCGTCACAGCACTCGATCTGAAAACGAGGGATCCGGGCTATCTTGCGGGTATCGGTCCGAAGCTTCACGCTTTCTTTAAGGACCGAAATCTGCTGCTGCGGCCGCTCGGCAATACGATCTACGTGATGCCGCCTTATTGCGTCACGGCGGCAGACCTTGATGAAATCTACACCGGCATCCGCGATGCTGTCGATGCGCTGGCCGGAAGACGCGCTTGGCGGGTTCAGCGAGCAGCAATCTAAGATCGACCATTTCGACGGTGGTGCGATGATTATTCTACCCGACTTGAGCCAAGAGTTAGATACTCCGGTTACCCTCGATAGCGGACCTTCTCTCAATTTCGGGACGAGCTTTCACCAGGCGTCAATCGCTGGCTCTATGAGCCCGGATTTCGTTTTGCTTCAGCTCAAGTAAGCCCCGGCTCACCATCCTGTACCACGCTGCATTCGAGGCTATCGTTTTCGTTATGATCGTGCTTCAGCGGTCGCTGCCCACAATGACCCAACACTTATCGCCACACGCAGTCAGGCTTCTTCATTGTGCGTCGCGAATGTCAACCGCATCTGAACACGGCGAACACCGACATCATCATAGGGCTCGCCATCGTGTATTGGCCGTGAGCATCGGCAACTCGCGTGAGTGTGCTTGTTGGATCACCGCCTTCTCCTGATCGATCCGGATGACGGGCGCTGACGCTTTGACCCACGCGCCGCTTCAGAGATCGACGCGTACCGAAGTCGCCTTCGTAAGCCCATGGAGTCCGCAGCACATACCGGGGCTTTTCTGATTCACGGCTGGTGAGTCGCTCTAGGCGAGATACTGAGAACGCGAATTTTCGGCAAGCTCCGCGCGGTTTTCTGAGGACCCAGGCACCTCGGCTTCGCCAAGGAAGTCGCCACACCCATGCATGTCAAGCAGCTGGAGACGGAAATCGGATGCCGCCGATTGACCGCGAAAGCAGGGCGGTGGCGCTGACGCACCAGGCGGTGCTGCTACACGTACCATATCCGGCCAGATCAGTTGAAATCCGTCGAAGAAAGACGAGAGGACGCATGATTTAAGCGTCAACTCGCGGCGCATTGCATTAATCAATATTGAGATATCGTTACAGTCAGCAATCAATGCCGGCCGGCGAAGCACGCCGATTGAGCGCGCCGCCTCGCCGAGGAGGAGCACATCAGAGCTTAAACACTTGCGCCCGGTATTCCTACATGCCGCGAGACTTGGCATCGCCGACGCCGCACTTCGCGTGCGGGCGTGGTGCTGCAGCGAAGAAATGAGGGGGCTATCCACATAATGCCGTCAGGAAGCGAGAATGAGCAACAGCTCCCATACTTCCCAGCACGGTTCAGTAAGGTGCTGCGCGATATGCGGTGGAAAGTTCGGATTGATCCGCTATTACTGCTGGCGAACGACCCTTTGCTCGAAAAAATGCGTCGACCGTTTCAAGGCGCGGCGGGAGGCCGACCAAAAATGGCTTCGCTGGTTGCGAGCGGCTTAATACATCGCACCCAGTAACAGACAGGCTGCGAAGGTAGTGCATTGAATACCATGCGCAAGCTTCTTTGCGATATGCCTTAGCTGTTGTGGCAATGCCGGCAAGGCGCAAGAAACCTGGACGAAGACGGGGCATGCGGCAGCAGAAGGTTGAGCGGAATAGGGATAATCCGACGGCAAAAACATTTGTGTGCTCCGCCGCCGAACATGTCAAACTTTTTCGACGCCGTGTACTGCTTCGTTTGAGGAGGCGCCACATGAGGTTCATTCTGGTGAGAAGGACGCCCTGTCCCGAAGACATTCTTCTGCTTGCTGTGAGACGATTGTTGCAAACTATCCGCCGACGGTACCGGCACCGGGCCCTTCAGCAATCACCATTGTTATGTCCGCAATCGAATGCGGGTCATCAGCGCTCCCATCAGCTCCTAAAGTGGAAGCATGATTTTCGGCTGGAGGACATATGATCTGCGGTCGCCCGAGATCTCGGACCGGAGTGGAGCATACTAATCGGCCACGCTATGAAATTTATACTCGTGAATCATAGAACCCCGCGCGGCGACAGAACCTGCGCCGAATGTTCTCGGTCCTTAGGTCCAGGGTACGTGCGGGATGTGGCAACGCGGAGGGGACATTGCGAGTACGATTGCTATCGGCGCTGCCAGTTAAGGGCCATCGCTTTTCCCTACCTCACAACGCGTGCCGATTCTAGGCACGACACGCAAGATCTCGTCCCTCTTGGACTCGCGGCCTTGCTGACTGCGGCTTCGTGCTGGTTTCAGGTCGGGGCGGCCTCGATGTCATGGATCAACACAGCGGCGCGCGCCGGCGAGCCGTCTACGGCTCAGCGAGACCGATATCCTTGTCGGCCACAGGGTTGGTAATGCCTGCCTGGGAGCGCGCTGCCGGTCAGCGTGACGATGATGAGCGATCGCCTGGAGGCGGTTGCGCGCACAAGGCCGTTGGCGACGTAGGCAATCTCATTGTTAGAGCGCCGCCCTCTTTGGTCCGTACATCTTGTGTCCTGAGAAAACGAGCCACGAGAGCGGCTAATAGTCCACGCTCGTTTCCCCCGACTACCATGGCGCCGACACTTTGCGCACCATACGACGGCCTCCCACCGCTTCCGAACTACGTTTTCCAGGGTACAAATTTCGTGTGCGGAGCCCTTGGCGCGGCTCGATTTAGGTGGCGAAACGGTGTCGGGGCGCGCGCGCCCCCGCGGCCGTACTCCAATTATCAGGAGCGGGTACAATGGTTTGAAAAGACGCCGTTGAAGAGGAAGATCTATGAGGATGCTTCTAAGTTCTTAGTCATAATAGCCCGGAATGTTCCGGGTAGGTCGGAAGGTATTCGGCCGAGGGCCTTCCATCCGTTTCGAGCGTAGAAATCGGGAAAACTGATCGTGTAGAGGAAAGCCGACCGGCAGCCACGCCTTCGACCCTCGTCTTCAAATTCCTTCAAAATCTTTGTCCCCAAGCCTCTTCCGCGAAATTCCTGTGGTAGAGAAAACGAGTCGAGGAACAACAATCCCGCCGATGAAAGTCCCATCGCACCGCCCAAAACGCGCCGGCTTTCGAGATCCCTTAAGACCACAGCAAGGGGACGGCCATTGCTGTTCCCTGTGGTAATATCAATGAAATCGTCACCCCCCTCGATTGCCTTGACGATTGTAGAAGCGATTACATCAGTTACAACGATGTCCGGCATTTCTCTTCCCTTCGCGTGCTAATTATTGCAAGAGCTTACCGCAAAACGGACAATCAGATGAACTTGCGATCCGAGATGAACGCAACCGGACTGCACCCGCTTTGCTCGGCAGAGCAGCCGTCGACAGTCACTGCGCTGCATAAGCCTCTTCTTGGTCCCTCACTTGGCGACCGCATCGCTTTAGGAGCGGAGCGGATATCAAATGGGTGCATCACATCACCGCGTTTATGATTACATGGCTACCAGATTGGAAAATCGCTTTCGGCGACGCCAGGTATAATGGATCCATGTTTTGAAGTTTGCTCAGGAGCATTGGCAAGCAGAGCGAACATTGACTGCTCTCTTGATCTCCTCACGAGGGTGAATAGCCGTGCGCAGGGCTCAGACTACATGGACGGGCGAACTTTGAAACTACCAAGATCGATAGTCGATATTGGTGTTGCTGAAAGCGTCATCGTGCCTAGTCGGTTCAGGGCTAAGTAAAGCGCGATAATTCGCGATGTCCTTCGTCTTCCAATGACTGCGGCGCGCTATCGCAGTGCTGGGTGTTGCCTTAAACTTCGTCGCGTTGATGCTTGTGACGTCTATCTGTTCCGGATCCTGCGTTGTGGCGCCAAAAATAGCTGGATTTCTTCACCATTTGGCCATCTGCGTTGCGGTTTGAATCGCTCTTGCGATTAGATAAGTGGTCCCGAAGGAGATGCGAATGAAGGTCGGTGTTCCCAAGGAAATCAAGACGCACGAATATCGCGTGGGCCTGACGCCGGGAGCCGTCCGTGAATATATGGCGGCCGGCCACAGGGTCGTAGTCGAGACCAATGCCGGAGCCGGCATTGGCGCTACAGACGACAATTGTCGCAGGGCAGGCGCAACGATTCTGGACTCCGCGCACGAGGTCTTTGCATCGAGCGAGATGATCGTAAAGGTCAAGGAGCCCCAGCCGTCCGAATGGACCCAGCTGCGAAAGAATCAGCTTCTCTTCACTTATCTTCATCTGGCACCGGATCCGGAGCAGGCTAGCGGCCTCCTAGAATCTGGGTGCACTGCAATCGCCTACAAAACCGTGACTGATGCACGTGGCGGCCTTCCGCTGCTTGCGCCGATGAGCGAGGTCGCGGGGAGGCTTGCGATCGAGGCGGCCGGTGCAGCCCTGAAGCGGTATACAGGCGGGCGGGGCCTGTTGATCACTGGCGTGCCCGGAGTTCAGCCGGCCCGTATCGTGGTGATTGGAGGCGGTGTTGTCGGTACGCATGCGGCACGGATCGCCGCGGGCCTGGGTGCCGACATCACCATCATTGACCGCTCGATGCCCCGGCTTCGCGAGCTGGATGAGCTATTCGAAGGGCGCGTTCGTACCAATAGACGCCGTGGAGGAAGAGGTATTTGCGGCGGACGTAGTCATTGGCGCGGTGCTCATTCCCGGCGCGAGTGCGCCGAAACTTGTTAGCCGCGGCATGTTGAACTCGATGCGCAAGGGCTCGGTAATCGTGGATGTAGCTATCGATCAGGGCGGCTGCTTTGAGACATCGCGTCCAACCACCTACGCTGATCCAACTTACGAGGTGGACGGCGTCATTCATTACTGTGTGGCCAATATGCCGGGAGCTGTCCCGCTCACCTCGAGCCAGGCCGTGAACAACGCCACGCTGCCATTTGGTTTGGCTCTCGCCAACAAGGGATTTTCCGCCGTGCTCGAAAACCGGCATCTGCACGCAGGCCACAATGTCCAATGAGGGCGGCTAACTTATAGGGCCGTGGCCGAGAGTCTCGGCCTACCATTCTCACCGATCGAACAGGCTGCGGCCTGATCCCAGAGGCCCGTTGAGGGCGTTTCCTCCCTAACTTGGGCCACTCGTTCGGAGTGGCCCTTTTTAGGACTCTGGACTGCATCCCTGGAATGAGACACGCTAATTTCTGTGACGGGGTCATTTCGAGGATGACCTGTGGCAGCAAGAAGAAAAACCCGTCAGTTTCCGACGGCGTTCAAATTCAAGGCGATCAAGCGTGCCGAAGGGGGCGGAGGCGTTCTGCCGGTGGCCCGCAAGCTTGGGATATCGCGCAAGCTCCTGCACGACTGGATCAAGGGGTTGAACCGCAAGCGCGGGCCGAAGCCTGGCCCCCGTAAGCTCAAGCCGTTACAGGCGGATGACAAGAAGCGCTCTGCACTCGCCCAGGCGAGCGCGCGCATTGCCGAACCGAACGGCTGGTGGGCCGCCAGCAGATGGACATCGATTTTTGCTTGGAGCGGCCGGCAGCGCAAGGCAAACCCGCATCCGCGGCGTCAGTCGAAGTCATTGAAGCCATGACGCTGGAAGCAGCCGGTTCGCACGCCAATGTGCAGCGCCTGTGCAGGCTCGCACGAATCCGCGCGCCGGGGCCTCAACGTCCATCGGGGCCGGCTAACTTATAGGGCCGTGGCCGAGAGCCTCGGCTGAACTTGCGCCGGCTGTGACCAGCAGCCAGCCAAGGTAAGGCCATCATTGCCGCGATCAGGTCGCGCCAGCTTGTTGTACGCGGCATAGCCATCCACCTGCAGGATGCCGCGATAACCATTGAGGTGCCGGGTAGGCTGTCTTGGTCGATCCAGAGCCGGGAGCGAGGTCGGCAAGGTGGTTTCGTCGGCAAAGATCGGTTCCGCTTCTTGACATCACTGAAGATGTAGTCCGCCACGATCAAAGGCTTCCTCTGCTGCTACCGCTATGGGTATTTTTGAGCACTGCGTGAGCGGGGCGTGAGCGTTGTCGGGATATCCAAAGCGTTCGCGCGGCCATTCCGACGCGCTCGCTCATCATCAGCAGTGATGGCCGAGCGCCTGATGATGCCGGCGATAATTGTAGAACGCATATCGGTACGAGCGTCGACGTGGCCCCGCTCCAGATAGATGTCAGCGCGTTTGAGTGAGCGCCAGTCGCTCGATCAAGAAGTCAACCGTCCCGCGACCGCACCGCTCGACGAAAACTGCCATGCCAGCCGCAGCGAGCAGACCTGTGAAGATGTCGGAAATGGAGTGCGAGGCCCTGATCGATGTTGAAGAGTTCCGGTGAGCAGTACTGGGCCAGTAAATCCCGCGCAATCGTCGATGCGAATCTTGGCGTGAAGCTTCTCGATCTCTCGTTCGCGCTGGCCTTTCTCGTCCGGTGGCCCCCGCGTCGAACGCCGCACCGCCTGCTCCCAAAGTTGCTTCTCGCATGCACAAATCTAATCCAGGTGGACCTCATCTCTTTGATAGCAATCGTCGCCTTCGAGCCACATCGATCGTCCGTCTGGTCTTCTTCGTCATTATGGCCTCCGTTCATCAAAATTGAGCGCCACATTTCCAATGTGACCCCCAGCTCGCTTGAGAACGCCCTTTAGTTCTTCAGCTGCCAGGGTCAACACGCCTGACGGGTGATGGTACCTTGCGGACAACCAGTATCGACTATCGATCTTGATAGGTTAAAAGTGCGGCCATCCGTGTAGTCTGTAAGAATACGTTCCAGATCGAGAAGAAGTGCCAACGTCCGCTCTGCTGGCCAGTGCTCCTGAGCGAACGCCAAACAATGGAGCCGATAGACTTATCGAGTATGAACATCAGCTCATCGGCTACGACGTCCTTCGCCTCGGAGCATGTGCGTCGACCGACGAACCAGTCGATGCATTTCGGGCAAATCCGGGTGCGGGCGCGATCGATTGCCTATATGCCCATGCTCCTCCCGGTACGGCGATGCCTGGACGGCGTGGTGAATTCAGTCGAGAGCGACCGCGGTAACGTGGGAACTAAGCGCCAATGAATCGATCATCCCAGAGCGCGTCATTATGCTCATGGTCATGCATCGCGGTGCTCTTCAATGACTCTGATTAAGAGGGTTAAGTCACTATGCGCTATAACGAACCGCCTTACCTGTCGTATGATGATATCCAAGACTTGCAAATTTCGCCTCGGAAGGGGCGAGAGGCAGTTCTTGCTGGCTTCTCCGACAATGCAGCTGGTCGCATTGTCGGCTTGCCGAAATCGGGCATCAACATCGGTCCGGATTCGCGGTTGCTGTCGATGAGCTCGGCATCCGAGGCGAACGCGATAATGAAATTCGTGGCGATCGTTCCAGTCCAAGGGAATCGCGTCGTCGACTGCGGCGGCAGCACCCCCGCCGTCAAATGCCAAAGCTGCATTGTATCACTCAGCCGTGAACTTAACGATAACAACTTAGCTGCTCGAACACAGTCAAGGCAAATACACCGTCCGAGAGCTGGCCTGCCTATCCTGCAGGCGAGAGACCAACATCCGTTTTCAGCGTTCTCAAAAATGAGGCGTCTCATTCGCCGCGGTGCTCGTAACCTAGTGCGCCGCTTCTCCCAGGCGACACGCGCGATCGTCGTCGTGATACCGCCATCAAGGGCCAAGCATAGAGCGTGCCGAGCCTCTCTTGCAAGGAAAGCTTAAATGAAACGTAATCACATGGCCGCATCGAGCGCACTCGTTCGCACTTGCCTATTCAATGGGGCGCGACCGGGGCCGCGACTGATTGTTCTGGGCGCAGTACACGGAAACGAGACCTGCGGCACGATCGCAATCGAGCGCGTGGTCAAAGAACTCATCGCGAGAGAGCTTGAGATCATCGCTGGCCAGCTGACGCTAGTGCCGGTGACCAATCGCTTGGCGTATGAGCGCGGGACTCGAAACGGGGATCGCAACCTGAACCGCAAGTTGAGGCCGACGGCGACGCCGCAAGACAACGAGGACCGGATCGCGAACGAGCTTTGTCCGCTGCTCGCTACACACGATGTGCTTCTCGACCTACACTCGTTTGGCTCAGCCAGCGCGGCGTTCGTGCTTCTCGGGCCGGAGAACAACACGGGCGACCTCGAACCGTTCGAGTACGCATCGGAGGAGGAGGCCTTGGCTGAGCGTCTCGGCGTCAGCCGCGCGGTCGACGGCTGGTTGGCCACCAACGCGGCGGGCGCGCGCTGGCGCGGCGGCAGTGCAGGGTACGGCGGCGGTACGACAGACTACATGCGGTCGGTCGGCGGTTATGGCGTGACGTTGGAATGCGGTCAGCACACGGATCCTGGTGCTCCAGAAGTCGCGTATCGAGCGATCCGTCGTACGCTCGCGCACCTGCGGCTGATCGATGCAGAAGCGCCAGAGCTCAAGAGCGAAATCGAAATGCTGCGCATATGTGAGGTGATCGAGTACGCGAGCGCGAACGATCGGTTCGCACGCGAGTGGAACAGTTTCGATCCACTTCGCCGCGGCGACGTCGTCGGATACCGAGCATGCGGAGCGCCCGTTATGGCACCCGAGGATGGGTTCATTGTGTTCCCGAACGCGAAGACCAATCCTGGCACCGAGTGGTTCTACTTCGCCCGACGTCATCCAAGGCTGTCGAAGTTGTAGGATTCCATATTCATTGCCCGAAGAGGTGGCTACTCATTGGCGATCGGGATTTGGAGGAGGTTCGGTGGACTCGTCGATTGGCGGCGTACGACTATGGAATCTGAGCATCAACATGGAACTCGTTGCATTAATCATGATGGAATCGTCGTTCCCGCTCAACAATCAATATTTCAGGCCCCGAAGAATGTTAGGCCAAGTCGATGGCATTCTCTGGCTGCCTTCCTGATCGAACAAGGGCCGTCATCATGACTTTGGACGTTGGGGCCGTCAGTGACGTCTGCGTCAATCGCGAGAATCCGAAGGGCGCCTTTTTTGGATGTAGCGATCTCCTGCACCAAATAGACCTTGCCTTTGGAAATTGCGAAGGCGCCTAGACGGATCACCTGTATTTTGTGCCGAGCGCGGGCTGGTAGGTTGTCGCGCCGAGCTCGAACGGAGCGGACTCGCCAAAGCCAATAATCACATTCTCGACGCCGGACATGAGGATCTGATCGACACCTTAAACCCGCTGCATTCCCAAGAGATCGGACCTGTCGGTACTGCTGCTAACCTCGCGGAACTACGGCGGCCACGGTCATCGAGCAGCCGGTATCAAGATCGGCCTTCTCGGTTTCGCCTCCGTGTATCGGCCGGCCTATAAGGCTCGCAAATCGACACCGAGAGGCGCCGCCATGCAAATCCACTCGCATTCTTTCGTTCCGGAATGGTCCTATCTCGAGTCGCGCGCGGCCCAGGCAGTTCGCACGTCCCCACACCCGGAAAACTCGAGCTCCGGAGATCATTGATTGAAGACCTGCGCAGCAGGGTGGTAGATGTTCTCGTGGTCAGCCACCATTGGGGACGGTGCAGGCCAGTCGATTTATCCGAGCATCGGCGGATTCTAGCCGAGTCTCAAGCGACGCTAGTGCTGATCATCCTGGGCCATCATCGTCATTTCGTCCGCGGTTTCGAAGTCCGACGTCGACCAATTGCCCTTTCTTGGGTGGGACAAGTACGCATGCCACATGGTCAATCTTCACGACGAACTTTGCGCCGAAAGGGGCAGATTCGCCTGATGTTTGCGCAGCCGGGTCGAAGTTAGCGATTTTCCACCTCAGGACAGACTAAGCTTCGGATCGGGCATGCCGCTTGCGCCGGCAGCAGCGCGCCGGTCCGCAGTTCCTGGAGGGCCGCCATGGTGACGCGCTTTTATCACTTGCCCATTTGCCGACCTGATGTTTCGGGTGCGGAACGTTCATCGCAACAACTTCGATCCAAACCACGTTCATAGCGCTGATGAGAGTGCGTCCTCTTTTCTCATCGAGCCGGGGCGGCGATGAGAGCACTCAATTCGGTCATTAGCTTTCAGGATAAAGTTCGGTATAAGCATTGGCGCTGCGCGTGATTAACCAGCACTTGGGCGCGCTTATGTTCCACCCCCAATTGAGCGCTCCTGCGACTCGAAATGCAGTGGCCCAGTGATCAATCCTGCGTGGCGCGCGATCCCGCGCTACATAGTCCAATCGATTGGAGAGTTCGATCTGGCTGATCCGCGGTCGCTGCTGAGCTCGGCGAAGATTGTTGTGTCCACGTGGTTGGAGTCCTGCGCAAGGTTGCAAAAATCGCTGAATTGTGCGCTACTTGGCCACTTGCATGGCAGCTTTGCATAGCTCTTCCGATTAGAAGAAGAGAATGCAAATGAAGGTCGGTGTTCCCATGGAAACCAAGGCGCACGAATCCCGTGTATGCGTTGCGCTTGGCGCCCTTCATGAATACGTGTGATTAAGGCGTGTTAGTCGAGGCTAATTTCGCGGGCATTGGTGCAACGGACGACAATTATCGTAAGGCCGGCGCACCCCCTAGCCAGGCCCGCCATTCAATCATAGAGATCCTCAATGACGATCCAGCGTTTCGAAACCGTCCGCGCATGAGCCAAGTTGTCGTGGACGTCGACACCCTTTATATTGCGGGCGTCGTCGCCAAAAACACGGCCGGCGAGAGCGTGATCAAACAGACTCAAGAAATCCTTCGACTATCGACAGCTACCTCGCCAAGGCGGTCGGCGACGGTCTCAGGGATGGGCTCTATCTGAGACAGCGGCGATGAGGCAACAGTTTCTTTCTCTAGATAATCTTTGGCGAGCCATCCAGTCTAAGATGATGGTGCGCAATTTGCCATGCGGTTTGCGTGTATTCAGCCACGACTGGACGGGGCGCGGAACGATCCACTCGAGGTTTCGAAAAGCTTTCGCTCTTCCGGCCAGTTCAGCGTTCTTCGGTCGTAAGGCCTTCTTGGCATAGATCGTCTAGGTGCTCGGCAAGATATTCCCGCAGATCTAACGAACCTTCTGCGAGTAGATAACTCAGTTCCGGCTTGCGAGCCTTGTCTCTTAAGCGTAGTAGGCACCGCTTCCGGTGTCATCATCCGGTCCTTGGCCCGGCTAGTTCGCATGTTCAAGTTCATCACACGGAATGATAGCTTCTTTCGAGCAGGAACCCCAGAGCAAACGAAACGATCCGCACCTCGCACCTGTAGTCGGGCGCTCAATTTCAGCAATGAACGTCCATGCATTAGGGTAAATTCGGGTTGGGACCTGAGTAGCCACGCCGCGGATTGAAAGCTGCCGCTTGACCAAGATCACAATTCAAAGCGCTGGGACGTCCCTGGAAAACGTAGACGCTTATGCAGCCGACGTTCGGTCCTGTGGTCGGTCCCCGGGATCCTGCCGCGCTTTAGCGCAATCCTTAAAATTAGCGGACCGACCCAGCAGAAATCAGATGAGGACTCAAGGAAGGACGATTGGATGAACTCTGAGACCATCGGCTTTATGCCGGCCGTCGAGCTGGCCGAACTGATCCGCACCAGAAAAATTTCGCCGGTCGAGTACATGCAGGCCCTGCTCGGCCGCATCTCCGAGCTGGAGCCCAAGGTAAAGGCCTTCGCCCACCTCGCCGCAGATCGTGCGATGGATGATGCCAAGAAGGCGGAAGCCGCCCTAATGAGCGGTGCGCGAATTGGCCGATTGCACGGCGTGCCCGCCACGATCAAAGATCTCTCGATCACCAGGGACATGCCGACTCAACGAGGCAGCAAGATATTTGCCGGCGATCAGCCGATCGAGGATACGCCGATTGTGCCGCGCCTCCGAGACGAGGGTGCCATCATCCTGGGCAAGACCACCGTATCAGAATTCGGTTGGAGCGGTGTATCACGCAGCCCACTCACGGGCATCACGAGCAACCCATGGAAGCTCGGCTACAACGCCGGCGCATCCTCGGCCGGCGCGGGTGCTGCGGCAGCCGCAGGTCTCGGACCGCTGCATCAGGGCAGTGACGGGGCAGGCTCGATCCGGATGCCATCGCATTTCTGCGGCGTATTTGGACTGAAGCCTAGCTTTGGGCGCGTCCCATATTATCCAGTTGGAACAGGTGACATGACCGCCCATGCTGGGCCGATAACGCGCACGGTCGCCGACAGCGCGCTGATGCTCGAGGTGATGGCCGGTCCGCACTTCCTGGACTACACGACGCTCGAGGCCGGGCCCGCCAACTATCTCGCACGACTGCACGAGGGCGTGAAAGGCAAACGCATCGCTTACAGCCTCGACTTAGGTTTCGCCCGCGTCGATGAGCAAGTTGAGGAACTGGTCAAGGCCTCGGTGTCGCGCTTTATAGAACTTGGCGCATTCGTCGATGAAGTACCGATTCCTTGGGCGAAGGACGGCCCGGAGTTGGTCCGCTTCTTCTGGCCGGCCCACATGACCGGCCTCGCACAGTATCTTCCTGAATGGGAAGCGAAGATGGACCCCGGGCTCGTCGCCTGCATCAAACATTCAGAGAACGTCTCCATCGCGCGTTATCAGGAGATGCGCCGACGCAAGATGGTCTACATCGCAAGCATCCATCGCTGGTTCCAAGATTGGGACTTCCTGTTGACACCCTCCGCTTCGGTCGCCGCTTTTCCAGCCAAGAATTTGTTGCCCGACCATTGGCCGACCCACCCATGGGACTGGATCACGTGGGCGGAGTTCACATACCCGTTCAACATGTCTTGGAACCCGGCCGCAAGCCTGCCATGCGGCTTTACGCCGGCTGGGCTGCCGGTTGGCCTTCAGATCGTCGGCAAACGCTTCGAAGATCTGGCCGTACTGCAGGCCTCGGCGGCTTTCGAGCAACTGCAGCCATGGGCGGATAAGCGCCCGCTGCTCTGACTGGAGTGCCTGCGCTGTAGCCGCTTAGGACTCCGAAAATCGCGCTCGCCCGCAACGCCGAGACGTTCCAGGCAAAGATCATGTTGTAACAGAGCGACCGACCTGCGGGCTGGTAGCTCTATACGTGTCCACGCACTTCGAGAGTGCGCGCATTGTTAAATCGGCCAGGCCCAGACTGCTCACGGCTAGGCGGTCTACCTTTTGAGATACGCTGCGTCATGGCACTGATGGTCGGCTGCCGCGATCGCCCGATCGATCATGCCACTCCACAGTTCAGCGCTTCGCTTTTATCGGTCCAGCCTAGACGTTCTTGTATTTCATAAACGGAAGGAATTCGTTGACTCCATAGAGCAGGGTTTGGCGGGCGCCCCGTACAAGGCCCACGAGGGGCCTCGGCGATCACTATTCCCACACGGGTGGCCGTTCGTTTGGCTATGTGCTGAACGTACTGGCTACTATACGCTCCGTATCGGCCCTTTACAGATGGTGTGCTGCGCGGCAGTGATCGCTCGCTGCTGCATCTACTCATCAGCAGGACAGAAGGACGCGCCGTGTTGCCGCTCGAGACGCCGCCGATTCTGCCTAGCACACGGGTATCAGGACTACGACACCAGTTTCTGTCGCGAAACACCCGGCTTAATGGTGGCGATCCAAGTTATCTCGATGGATTGGCCACAAAGCGCCAGTAGAGACCGGCATCGGCAAGCCCCGGACCGGTCGATTTTCGAGCTTGGGCTCGGTACTACTTGGCAAACGTTCAGCCCGAGACAGGTTGAGCCCGGCCTTTCTGATCCGCCCTGAAGCGAGCCTGAGTGTCGGTCAAGCAGCTCGTCATCGAGTGTATCCGGCGCAATCTGGTGCGTCCATAGCACCTGCCGATGACCCGTCCGCTCGCGATGTCGAAGGCGGCGAACAGGGATGTGGTGCCGTGCCTTGTGTAGTCATGGCTCCTTCGGGCGGCTGGCCGGGACGCATCGGCAGCATCAGGCGGCCCAGCGCCTGGATTGGGGCTTCTCATCCGCACACAGAACGAGGGCGTGCTCCGCCGGCGAGACGTAGAGGCCCACGAAATCGCGCACTTTGGCCACGAAGTTTGCATCGGTCGAAGAGCTTGAACGTCTCCATCCGGTGCGGCTCGGGCCCGAAGGCCCGCCACATGCGCTGCTCCGTCGACATCGACAGGCCGCTGGTCTTCGCCATGCCGCGGGAACTCCAACGGGTGGCGTTCTCGGGGCAACTGCCCAACGTCCTCACGATCACGGCTTCGATGCGGGCGTCCTCAATCGTGCGCGGCGCTCCGGAGCGCGGCTCGTCGTGCAGCCCGGTCACGCGCCGCTCTACAAAACGCCGCCACCACTTCTCTACGATCTGCCGGTCCAGGCCCAGCTTGGCCGTCACTTCCTTGTTCTGATCACCTTCCGCGCAGATCACCACGAACCGGACTCTCGGAGCCAGCGCATGCGCTGTCTTCCGCCGCATCGTCAGCAACTTCAGTTCGGCTCGGTCATCATCGCTCAATGTCAGGGCGGCAAGTCGCGGACCGTCATTAGATACTCCGTCTCTGTTTGCCTCCATCCTTGGCACAACCATACGAATCTACTGCGAATCCACGATTGCCGAATTTGCGACTCGGGTCGCTAGGGTGACTGCGTCTTCGTTACCGGCAAGTTCGCGCCCGGCCCGTAATGATCGACAATAGGTGATGCACCGAGGCATGGGATCCCAGGCTGCACACCCGACGCAACCTGGACCGAATGCGGAGTGCAAATGCGGGACAGATCGGTGTGCCGACGGTCGTGGATCACTGTGTTCTCGGCAGGTCCTTTTCGGACGCAACTAGGATGTTGGCGCGGCGCTGATCTTCGCTGCAATCAGCCGAGGGTGCAATCGTGCCTTTGATCGGTCGTCTTTCGGCCTGCTTTCCGTCGGCGCCGAGCTTCTTCAACGTTCTGCGAAGCCCACTACGCCTACCGGCCGGTTCGGGACAATAGTGTCAACTATCGATCTTGGCAGTTTCAAAGTGCGAATCTCCATGTAGTCTGTAAGAATAATTCCGTCACAATCGACGCCGATGCTCGAGCATTTCGCCTGAATTGGCACGTATGAAGGTACCCGTGATGTCTCCAGAGCTACTTTATCTCTCGAATGCCCATGTGCAGGCCCTCCAGATTTCGGCTCGGGAGGCGCGTGAGGCGGTCCTTTCCGCTTTTCGCGACAATGCGGCTGGCCGCAACATCGGCTTGCCGAAATCGGCCATTCCCATAACGAAAGGTTCCTTCATCTCGATGAGCTCGGTATCTCAGGCCGATGGCATCGCGACAACGAAGTGGGTGGCGGTGGTTCCGGTCGAAGGTAGTCAAACAAGGTCGAGAATTAACGGCCTCGTCTGCGTGAGTGATTATGAGACGGGCGTGCCCATTGCAGTTCTCGATGGGAATTCCGTCACGCTGATACGGACAGCGGCGATGTCCGCGGCGGCAGCCGCCTATCTTGCGCCTGATGCACCTGCAACCATCGGCTTGATCGGCTGCGGCTTGCAAGCGCTTAGCCATCTCGATGCCTTTGTCGACCTGTTTCCGTCCTTACGTAGAATCCATCTCCTAAGTCGGAGTGTTAGCTCCGCTGAAAAAATTGCGGCTGCAGCCTCCGAAAAAAAACTCGACTCAATCATATCGAACGACCCCGATAATCTGGTGAGTGAATGCGAGATCGTGGTGTCCATGGTCCCGAGTTATACCGGTTTGAATGCGTTTCTGGACGCTAGATTGCTGCCGTCTTCATCATTCGCCTCGGCCGTAGACGGGGGCAGGAGTTGGCGGCCGGAAACGCTCACTTCTTTCGACAGACTTATCACAGATAGTTTGGAGCAATCGACATCGCCAGTCGACGCATCAAATCGACCCGTCGAATACGTAAGATATCAGGAAGACCTTGGGCGCCTTGCTTCTGGTTCGTCGCGCCCTCGCGCGCCAATCAAGGCCTTTTTCGGATTTCGGGGTTTTGTGATCGCAGATCTGGCGTTGGCCGAATTGGCAATCCGAAAAGCACGCGCTTTGGGGGTCGGAACGATGCTGCCGCGATGAATCTGGAGGCTAACGCCTATCGTTTCACGTCGTCGAAGCGCGGATTGAGGAGAAGTGCCATGAATGGGCCTCGTAAGACGCTGGTCCTCGGAGACGTCGCGCCGCTGGCGCGCGAGACCGAAGGTCAGTTCGCGCTTGAGCCGTGGAGCGCGAGATGGTGCAAATTGTGATGCGCGATGTTGTGTGCGCGTCGTAGGCGATGCGTTTTGGCCCGTCGGGCCCGGGCAAGTTCGCAGTGCTCAGACTGCCTGTTGGCCCGACCAACCTAAGTCGGATCCTGCTGGGCAGCCGCTCGGTTCTTCGGCATCCAGGCGCATCTGCACGACATCGGCATGGCGTCCAGAACTATTCACTGATTCAGCACATGACCCTGTTCGAGAATACCATCTCTCCGACTGCCCGTGTGCAACGAGCCTGGTTTGGGACTGGTGACTCCGGACTCGGACATCACGCCGACGACGGAGTATTGTCACGGGTATCCCTCAGAGCGGCCTCGTGATCAGCAGAGCTTCTTCCTCGCAGATTGAAATTAATGCCGTTGGAGAACTGAGCTGCCTATCCGGCAGGCGAGAGACGAACAACCCTTTCCATTCTCCTCCCAAATGTGAGACGCCGATTTCGTTGCGGTGCTCGGACCCAAGTACAGCGCTTCTTCCAGGCGAAGCGCGGTCGTCGTCGGGATGCCGCACCAACGTCCGGCATAAAGCGTACCGAGCTTCTTTCCTAGGGAAGACTTCATGAAGCGCAATCAGATATCCGAATCGTGCGCGCTGGTTCGCGCGCATTTTTTCAAAGGGGCGAGAGGGGGCGCGCGACTGATTGTCCTAGGCACGATACACGGACACGAGACCTGCGGCCTGATCGCTATCGAGCGCTTGCTTCAATAGCTCGCGGCAAGGAAGCCCGAGATCATTGCTGGCCAGCTGACGCTCTAGTCAGTCGCTAGTCGGTGGCTGATCCCGATGTGGAAGGACTCCGGTGGACTCGTGCACGCGCGACCTATGACCATTCCTGCCGATGCAATAGCATCTGATATTTGCAATCGACCGCATTCCGCAACTCGTCTCGCTCGCCAATATCCAACCGCGCAATCGTGCGTACTAAGGAAGCAACTATCAACTATGGATATTGGCAGTGTCGAACTGCGATCGGGCATGTACTATGAGCCATACGCACAGCATTCGGATCCGTAAGAAAACATGTCTTAGATCAGAAGGGGTATCGATCTCTGCTCTCGTGGCCAACGCTCCTGAGTATACGTCAAAACGTGAACTGGCTACAGATGCAATTCCACTATGCGGACGCGATCGTCACCCGAAGAGACTACAGGAGGCTAGGAGATCTTCCCACTGCGCGCACAGGCGATCTCACAACGCGAGTGCATGTTCTCGGAGATTGCGTCATCAGAAATCCAGATGGAATGATTCCCCGGTGAAATGAGGACGCAACACGGATGCGAATCCCGCCGGCTGCGATATCGCGTGTTTTTCCGCGAGGTGGGCATCAGCTCGAAATGGGCGCCGCATGACCGCGCTAAGGTTAGGAGGCTAGAATTCACCGGAGTGACGAAAAGCCCGCGCTGCGTAACTGACGTTTTGCTTCTAGTAGTGTGGTTCACGCTTACCCGGGCAATCGAGTGTCTTCTGGTTGCGTCCATCACGGATCGCGGTTCAAGCGTGAAACAATCATCTGAGCATCCCAACGCTTTGCATGTGAATAGGGAACTGGACATGCCGGATATCGTCGTTACGGACATCATCGGATCTTCCATTGTCAAGGCAATTGAGGGGGGGCTCAACGATTTCGAGGATGTCACTGCTGGGATCAGTGATAGGCGTCCTCTTGCTGTGATCTTAAGAGATCCCGAAACCGAACGCATTTTTGGCGGCGCTATGGGCCGTTCATCGTTTGGATTGCTGTTCCTCGACGTGTTTTTTTTGCCAAAGGAACTTCGTGGAATGGGCTTGGGAACTAGAATATTGAGGAAGTTCGAAGACGCAGGTCGGCAGCGCGGCTGCCGGTCGGCGTTTCTCTATACGATCAGTTTTCAGGCACCTGATTTCTACGCTCGAAACGGATGGAAGGCCTTCGGTCGTATACCGTGCGAGCCGCCTGGAACATTCCGGATCTTTATGACCAAGAACTTGGAAGCACCGTTGTGACTCTTCTCCAACCGTTCGGTCTGCGCGCGCGTCCCGTGGCCAAATGCCAGGGATAGGCGTGCCCATTTGCTGGTTGGTGCCCCAGCCGCCGTAGGCGAAACCGACGAATTGGTTCGGATCAGGGCCGAGGCTTATCATGCCTTGGTGATCGTCGGTATTTCGACAATACGCGATGTAGTCAACTGGCCGAGCTGCCGGTCGTGATCTGCCAATCGAGCTCGATCGATCAGATTGCTTCGCGATATGCGAACGCAATGTTGCGGCCCGACTGGGTGCTGCGCGATTGGCCTTATCGGCGGCCTCTCGCTAAACGGGCTCCCGGGCGCTAACCCGGTAAACCTCACGCTAGCCGCGCCACTTTAGGTCGATGATTTCGATACGTCCAAGCAGTGCGACGATATCGACGAGTTTTTTGGCCACGGTGGCGGTGCGGCTTTCGTCTTCATTTCACTTCCATGTTTAGTTCCCTGCAAGCGCCGAGGAGCAATCGACATTAGGCCATTGCGGCGAGGCGAAGTCTCTGATCTGCCGGTGACGTGGACCTAATCCAGAATAATGTACCCGACATGCGGAGTCTCGACGATCCATACAGCTGATTGGGCCATTAGGCCCACATCTATCTAAGATCTCTCGTCCAGCAGCAGAAGAACACAGCAAGCCAGCGCGGCTACACACCTGAACACGCTGAATCGTAAGAACGGCGCCGACTTGTTACTGAGCAGAACTCGTTCGACCCGCAACGGCTGCGTCGCAACTGGTGCACATGAGCAGGTGTGTTTCTGTCCGAAAGAAAACGGGCAGCTGTCACGAACCTACGTCGTGTTCCGAATCCGACATCCCACCAAGAAAACAAGCAGCAAATTGCGGCCGACATGCTGGCCCAAATCCTGCAACACTTAGAAACGGAGAGTTGAACGGCGCCGCTCTCTGTGCGGCGCCGCAAATTCTAACACCAATATACCCATTACATTTGGAGGGTCGCCCATGATATCTCAGATACAGTCGGAACCAGCTGCGATTGCAACGGTGGCTGCGATCAGCGAGGCGGAAGCACAAATCGAGCGCCGACTTTGCGAACTCGCTCCTTGCGAATCAAACTCAATTTGGAAAGCTCAAGCCGAACTGTCTAGAGAAATTTCACAGGCGGGCATTCACTTTGAAGGACGCGCGCTTCACGTATCTCTGCGGCCCCTCGCGATAGACTCCGGAATGGCACGCTACCTCAGCGGTATCGCTGAGCTCATGGTAAAGCTCCTTGATGTCGCCGCCGAGCTATATTGCTGCAATGAGGAGGTACAAGGGCTATTTCCAGCCTATAGATCTTTGCGCCATTGGATCACCTCTCTCCCACACTATCGGCCGATTGTAACGGTATGTCGACTGGATGGCTTATTCGGTGCCGATGGCCACTATAAAATTCTCGAAACGAACGCAGAAGGACCGGGAGGCGTTATTCTGAACGGCCTCGTCCCGGAGAGTCTGGAGCGGGATACCCAACCCATTGACACATGGCTTGTCACTCGACGTGAGCAAGCAGCCCTTCGCCAGAGATCCGAGCTGCTTTGTTCGGGAACTGGCGTCCACCTATCGCGCCGCAACTGGACGCGAACTCCACACCGCAGCGGTGGTCAACTTTCGCGGCCGATATACAAACGAGGTCGATTTGATTGTCAGCGGCCTCAAGGAGGCAGGCGTCAACGCAGTATCGTTGGATGTTAGCGCAACGAAGAGAACACCTCGTGGCCTGGTCGCGCCGGACGGTGAGCTCATCGAGCTCGTTTATAACAAGCTCGATGTGAGAGAAATCATTGGAGCCGGCGAATGTACAGACTATTTAGACGCGTGTGCGGCTCAAGAGGTGGTCTCTATAAACCCGTGGATCTCCCAGTGGGTACTATCTGATAAGGCCATTCTGGCGGTACTCAGCGATGATCGCTTCAGCTCCCACTTCAGCGCTGATCAGCTTGAGCTGATTGCACGCCATATTCCGTGGACCCGTCTTGTTAGAGCGGGTGTAACGACTGACCCCGAAGGGCGTCGGATTGATCTCATCGCCTACATTCAGGAAAATAGAGCAAATCTTGTTCTGAAGCCCTCCAACGCGACGCGCGGCGAGCACGTCTTGGTTGGCTGTCTCACGTCCTCAGAGTGTGGGAAGAGCACGTCCTACGGGCCGCGTGCACACCTTATGTAGTTCAAGAGTACGTCAGACCTCGAGAGGTTACGGTTCTGCATCCGCCAAGCCGATCGATCAAGAAAATGCAGTCTGGAATTGATTGCTACGTATTCGGTGGCCGCCTAGCAGGTTTTCAATCGCGCGCAAGCTTCGATCCGGTGATGAACATCGGCCGAACCGGGATTCTACTACCGGTCGCTATCGATTAAGTTGTTATGCACGCCATGAGGCGTTCCACTAGACCAAAGCCCTATCGCGGCGCGGAGGTCTACGTACGAAAGAGTGGCCGATTTGCATTTTTCTGCGTGCTAGTGTTCTGCCGCAGGTCAGCTCAAGAGCTTACTGTATGCACGATCGTGACCACTGCCGCCTTTTTAGCTTCTGAAGGATACGACTATGATCGATGTTTTCGAGTCCTTGGAGTCCAACGTGAGATACTATCCTCGGAGATTCCCGCGCATTCTCAAGGGCTAGCCCGCATTCTCATACCACCGATTATTTTTTCAAGTGTGGCGGTTGGTTGAAGGAACGGCTTTTGGGTGCGTGCGGGATTGTGGCGCGGCACGGGCCCGTGGATGATTTGATTTTGCGGGTCTCCGTGGCCTGTGGGTGATACCGCACTCAGCTTGAGGCGGATGGTGCCGCAGGTGGCGTCCGCAAACATGGTTCCGGCCAGGCCGATGCGCCGCAGCGCGCAGGGACGAGCACGTAGGCCATCGAACCACAGCCGCAGTTGATTGGCGCGCGCACGGTGAGGGCCGATGTGCGGTCGGCATATAGATCAAGCTGGCATCCCCTTGATGCGGTTCTCCGCGTCGCCGCGCGCGCAGTAGACATCCTCGTAGAGTTGCCGCGCGCCTGTCTCGTTGCTTTTGAGCGAGGTGACGATGAAGCGCGGATTGGCCTCGCCTGCGTCCACTCCGTCTTTGGCGATGACGCGGCGCGGGCGGCTCCAGCTGTCGAGCGTGCTCCGATGGAAGTCCTTGAAGCGATGCGCCGGTCGTCCCGTCTTCTCAGCCGTCGCCTTGGCGGCGGCAAGTTCGGCCTCGATCATGGCGACCAGCGGTGGATTTGCGGCAAGCCGAACACATCGTCGATGCGGTTTTGCTCGCACCAAACCATCAGCGCCTCGCGCGCAAAGCCTGAGTCCGCCCGCAGCAGGATACGCGCATGTGGCCAGCGGGCGCGGAGCGGCCTCCTGATGCCCGTGCAGTGGATCATCCGTCGTATCGAGGTCGAGAATGATCTGCTTGGGCGGCCGCTCGTGCGCTTCCAGAAACAGCGTGACCGGCAGCGCATCGATGGCGGATTCATTGAAGTTGTGGTAGCGCGTCGGTTCCTCCCGGCTCAGCTCCGGCCGGTTCAGGGTTGATTTGCCCGCCACCGGGGCGCTGGTCTCGCGTTTGGCCGAAAGCTTTCCCGAAAGCATTGCCAGCACAGGATCGTGCCGCAGTTCCTGATGGTCATTGAGGTCTTCACAGCTCAGCGCAATCCCGAACACCCGCTGGCCGACCAAAGTGGTCACTGCATGCTCCACCAAATCCTGACGGCGGTGATCGCGAAAGCCGGCCGTAAATCGATCCACCAGAGCAATCGCGCGATCGGTCGCGCCCAGCAGCAGCGCTCCCGCATCCGAATCACCAATCCGGCATCAAAGGCCGCCTCCACAATCCGGCCTTCCACCATTCCAAAATCGAATTGTTCTGCGCAACACTCTGTCGGCATCGGGGCCTCCTCGAATCATCAGAAAGTCGTTGCTGCACAACAACTTTCGCTGATTCGGCGCCCCGATGCGCTCAACTGTGTGAGAAATCTGGGCTAGCGAAGCGACGTTGTGGGACGAAAGCGGCCGCGAGTAACATAGATTTCTCAGGGGGCACACTGAACTACGGTCACAACAGTCCAATATTCATATTTACAAAGGACCGCTTATTTCACAGCTTGAACGCTTATAACATCCGCAAAACAAGTTTTCAATTCCAAGAAGAAGTCCGTCCGGCCGCCGTCACTAGACTTGCAATTTCGGTTTTCTGGTCCAGTGGGGACAAACGGAGTCGAAGCCGCGCTGAAGCTGGCGCCCAAGATAACTGCCGAAAATCGATCCTAGCGTTTCCTCATGCCTTTCCATGGAATGACGCGCTGGGTTCGCTCGCCGCTTCTGCTAGGGAATGGAGGCGCCGCGGGCCAGGATTTCTTTGGCACAACGTGCTGCCCATGCCGTTCGAGAGCATCCTTAGTCCCGATACAGAAGGCGTCGCTGTTAGAGTCCCAGGTTGATTTGAGCCCAATTCATCGAACGGTGTTGTAGTCCATTTTTTCAGAGCGATAAAGGCTCGGGGCATGGGCGAGAGCTGAACGGCGTTTCGTTCAACAGCTCAGCCGACCATTGGACCTTTCGATGAAGGCATTCTGCTGCGGCTTGCCGCGCAATGTAGTGCCACTCGACCTGCGACCAGCGTAGCATCCTCATGCTGGTGAACTCGGTGCCATTGTCTGAAACGATCATTGCCGGACGACAGCAGATTCCAATCACGGCATCGAGCTCGTGCGCCATCCGGAAGTCTGGCAGGGACGTATCGGGATCAGAACCAGGGATTCGCGCGTGAAGTCGTCGACGATGGCCAGGACACGGAAGCGGCGACCGTCGATTATGGCGTCCCACATGAGATCCGGGCTTCAGCGTTGATTGGGAGCTTACGGCAGGGGCATCGGAGCCCTCGTTCCGAGCGCTCGCTTGCGGCGCCGCGGCGACGCACCAGCGAGTGGTTCATGACGATACCCTCACGCCTGAGGAAGACGTGCAGCCGTCGATAGCCGAACCGCCGGCGAACGGACGGCAGCTCGCGCAGCCGTGCGCGTGCTGCCGCATCGTCCGGTCGATGGCTCCGATACCGCACCGAGGAGCGATCGGCTCCAAGCGCCGTACGAGCCCGCCGGCTCGCTGACCTCACAGGCGACTGAAGGTAAGCGACGGCCCCACGCCTGGTGGCGGCGTCCCATTTTTTTGTTGCGACGTCCTTAAGCCTAGCGTTGAGGCATCGCCTCTGCCAACAGCTTCTTGAGCTTCGGGTCCTCATCCTACTGCGCCTTCTTGGCGTCGGATACTTCCAGCTCGCCGTATTTGGCCTTCCATTTGTAGAACGTCGCGCTGCTGATCCCGTGTTTGCGGCACACATCCACCCTCTTCGCCCCGGCTTCCTGCTCCGCAAGATCCCGATGATCTGTCCTTCCATGAACCGGCTCGGCTTCATCTCCATCCCCCTCCGAGGTGTGGACTTTATCCATTTTGGAGGAGATTGCGGGGCGCACGTCAAGGCCCCTGCTTTGAAGGCGTCATCCCAATCTTGCGGATCAGTTGTAGTCTGCGATGTGACCTGCCAGTCTCTGAATTAAGTTGATGTGTGTATCAGTTCTCCGGAATGGACGAAGCGCGGCCATATCGTCTCAGCACGCATGCGCAACTCGCAATGAAGAAACTGCTAGTTTCGGTAGGTCCGTTGCCCCCGGTTCTTAGCTAAAGGAATAAAGCTCTAGTTGAGATATCGTTGTGCAACATAAGTAGACTGAGAATACGCCCATGTTCGGCCCAGGCAACGAGTGCTTGTCCGTTGAACACCAACATGCGAAGGAGGGACACCATGGGTGGAGTGATTGGCAATCTACGCACTATGCGGACTCTGGAAACCCTGGAATCAAACGTTCGATCATACTCCCGTTCGTTTCCCGCTATTTTCAGTCGAGCGCGCGGTTCCATTATGTTGACGGAATGCGGCCGAAAGGTCATCGACTTTCTCTCCGGTGCTGGAGTGTTGAATTACGGGCACAACAATCACGATATCCGAGCCGCAATTACCGAGTATCTGGCATCGGACGCCGTAGTGCACGGGCTTGATATGGCCACTCCTGCAAAAATCGAATTTATGGAAACTTTCAGCTCTGTGATGCTTCGGGAACGGGGGCTCAAATACCGTTTCCAATTCACAGGCCCAACAGGCGCGGATGCTGTTGAAGCAGCTTTAAAGCTCTCACGAAAACTGACAGGACGCCAGAATATCATTTCGTTCACGAACGGATATCATGGCATGAGCTTGGGAGCGATCGCGGCGAGCGGCAACCATTTTTATCGCAAGGGGAGTGGCGTTTCTTTGTCCGGCGTAAGTTTCATGCCCTATGATGGTTACTTTGGGTCAGGTTTCGATACGGCTGACTACTTGCGAAAGGTATTGATGGACGAGAGCAGTGGTATCGATCGTCCAGCTGCCATTCTTGTCGAAACTGTCCAGGGAGAAGGTGGGATAAATGTAGCTGGTAACGAATGGTTGCAATCAATTTGGGCTATAGCAAAAAACGTTGGAGCTCTTTTCATAGTCGACGATGTCCAGATGGGCTGTGGTCGAACGGGCGAATTCTTTAGTTTCGAATTCGCTGGGTTGTCGCCAGATATCGTCGTATTGTCGAAATCGCTGAGCGGGTATGGTCTGCCGCTATCAATGTTGTTGATCAAAGAGGAGCTTGACGCATGGCAGCCTGGAGAACACACTGGTACCTTTCGAGGTAACAATCTTGCGCTTGTAGCTGCAACGGCAGCTATAAACATATATTGGCGCAACCGTACTTTCTCGGAGGGAGTCCAGCGGATGGGAGAACTTACGCGGCGCCGACTTGAGGCGATTGCATCCGAAAATGGAAATAGCGCGGTTATCCGAGGGCGGGGTATGGCGTTTGGGTTTGATTGCCAAATGGCCGAAATCGCCGAGGAGACGACACGCAAGGCATTTCAGAAGGGATTGATGATCGAACGATGCGGACCGGTTGATCAGGTCATAAAATTTTTGCCTGCACTCACGATCGACTCTGAGACACTAAACCAGGGTCTCGACATTTTCGAGGAATCATTCGTCGAAACGCTGAAAGAGGGTAGGGGGCCACGTGACCCGACGCCCGTTTGGGAATGAGAAGAGCGCGAGTGCCGGGCGGACATCGATGTGCGCACGATCCGGGAAGCTTCGTCGTGGTCGACATTTGGTAGGCCTGCCATGCGCGATATAGAGCGAGGCAAAATAGGAGCGAGACTGCCGGTTGATAAGCGCGCCAATTTGCTGCTGTTTCGTCCGCCTCCGGCGGCAACGGCCAATTGGCGGCAGCGGAGTTGGCGCAAGAAACGCTTCAGCCAGCGACTGAAAGTCATGCCCAGCGGCGGCGAGAACCGCAGTCAAGTCGCCGTGGCGCTGGCACAGAGAGTTCCGGCCTATCCGATGCTCGGATTGAGATGGCGCCAATGACCGGCACAACGGTCGAGCGCTGGCGCAAGTCAGGCAGATCTCGGCGTCGCCTGACGTGAACGCGTTGAGTCTGTATGCGTGCCGCATTGTGGGTGCGACAGCATATCGCCGGGATCTGTGGTGAGTTCCCAGCTTAATCTATCTCGAACCGAGCTAGTACCTCTGCACAGAAGTTTTGACTCTTTGGCTAGAGGCTGATTTGGCGTCGAGTTTTGGATAGGCGCGTCTCATTCTGGCGCGCGCTTTATCGGGTGTGAACATCCGTTTGATGCGAGCGCGGGCGGCATTGCGCTGTTTCTCCCATGCGGCTGTCTCGCCTGCGAGTTTTGCGCCGCTTTTGATTCTCCGATCGAGGCATTGCTTGGCCAAGACCGCGATCTCGATCTCTACCATGTCCAGCCAACTGGCGTGTGTGGGAACGTGGTGGAACTCCAGTTGGCGCAGCACCCGTCGTGCTTCGCAAGCCGGGAGGCTCTGATAGAGCGCGCCAGCCGAATGGGTGGATAGGTTGTCGAGCACGACGCGGATGCGCTCCGCCCTGGGATAATGGACATCGGCCAGTTCGCGCATGCAGGCGGCAAAGTCCTCGGCGGCACGCCGTTCGGTAACCTTCACCTTGCGCCACAGCGTGCACATCAAGGAAGACGAACAGGTTCGCCGTCCCATTGCGCGGTACTCGCAGTCATAGCGCTCGATCTGTCCGGACCGCGCCGGGATCGGCTGGCGCACCTCGCCGATAAGCTCGATCGGGCTCTCGCCGAAGCAGATGACGGGACGTTGGGCAGCAGCATTTTCGCGTCAGCCCGCCTTCGGTCCATTAGATAGTGCTGACGCTCGAACGAGCCGGCCTCATCAAAAGGCAAGCCAAGAGCACCACGCAGCATCGAATTGCTCGTCGATCCGAAGCTCCTGCCAGAGCTGCTTTGACCCCAGATCCAACCTGTCAAAATCACTGCGCCGAGGTACTAGTGGCTCTGCACAGTTGTTCTGACGGGTTGCGTGCGGCGGTCACATTAGGTCCGGCAGGAGTTTCGGATCAACGAGGACCTGATGCTGCGAGAAGTCCTGGGCTGCCTTCTGATGAGGCCGGCTCGTTCCAGTGTCAGCACCATCTGGTGAACCGAAGGCGGGCTGAGGCGGAAATTGGCGGGCGCGCCCATTCCTGCATGTCGGTTTCGGCCGGGGGTCTGCAGTGCAGCCTTGTATAGGGGTGGATGAAAGCCAGATACTGCCCCCTGCTTGGGCGTGAAGGTTTTGTTGAAGGACTCACGCCGGCCACCGATTCAATTTGTTCATGCGCGCCTCGAACACGGAGGCACACATGAATGTACGCTATCGAGTCGAACTCAGCCAAATCGAGCGCACGAACTCAGGGCGCTGCTCAGCGACGGCAAGCAGCGTCCCGCAACCTCAAGCGAGCACAGATTTTGCTGGCCGCCGATGCCGGAGCTGCGACGAAGCCTTGCTGGTGGCGACAGCCTGCGCCAGCCCCCAGATGGCCGTGCCCGCTGGACGCTAGAGCTGCTGGCAGTTGCGATGGTCAAGCTCACCGAACGCAAGAGCCTGTCGCACGAGACGGCTCGGCGGCGCCTGGCTGAAAATGGCCTCAAACCCTGGCGCAAAGACATGTGGTGCATTCCGCAGGTCGATGGCGAATACGCCGCCCGCATTGAGGACGTCCTCGACCTCTATGCCGAGGCGTCGACCCCAAGCGGCCGGTGGTGTGCTTCGAAGAAAGCCCGGTGCAACTCATCGGCGAGGCGCGTCAGCCTATCCCGGCCGAGCCTTGCCGGCTCGAACGTTACGATTACGACTATCGTCGCAATGGCACGGTCAATCTCTTCGTCGTCCTCGACGTGCATCGTCCCTGGCGCAAGGTCAATCACCGAGCGGCGAGCGGCAGAAGACTACGCCCAATGCATGCGCGACCTCGTCGACATCCATTATCCCGATGCCGAGGCCATCCGGATCGTACAGGACAATTTATCGACCCACTCTGCCGACGCCCTGTGTCAGGCGTTCCCGCCCGCCGAGCCAGGCGGATTTGCGAGGCCTCGAGTTCCGCTACACCCCCAAACACGCAAGCTGGCTCAACATGGTTGAGATCGAGATCGGCCTGCGGGGCAGTGCCTGGATTGCAGAATTGACGACCCCAAGCGACTGCGCCCGCGAAATCGCCGCCTGGGAACGCAAGCGAAATGCCGCTCGCTCACGCGCCCCTCGCCGGCCTCATCAAGTTGGTTGGACCGTCGAGTGGCCACCCTTGCACGCTCCCGATTTCCAGACGGGTAGCCTTGCAGATCCTGTGGGGTTTCGTCTCCATGGCTTATTCAGTCGTTGCGCGGAGTCTGGGTGGGGTGGGGCAGGGGGCGGGCATGGTCGCCCTGTATATTCGAATCGAGGGTCACTATGACCGAGTTTTTCATGTCCAAGCAAATTGCGTCCGCGTCACTACCGGGTGCATACTCTGGACGGTGCCGTCGCGGAGTTGGTAGGAATTGAGGTTGGCGTAGTCTCCGGGGTGATCAACCTCGAATCATCCGGCGTTGAAGCGTCGGACTGGAGACTACGCCATGAACAAGCCTACCACGAAGCCTGATTCCCTGCAGCCTGCGACTGAGCTGGCTGTTGATCTTTTCGACAACTGGTTTGACCCGATCGAGGCCGAAGTGCGGGCTCGGTCGCGTCAGTTCATCGAAGAACTGATCCGCGGCGAGCTCGATACTGCGCTGGCACGGCCGCGTTACGAACGAAGCAAGATGGCCGGCAATGAAGCGGGAGCCTGCGTCACGGGCCACCGTCATGGCAGCCGGACGCGCTCGCTGACGGGCACGTTCGGGCCGATCGAGATCGCGGTGCCGCGGGCCGGCTGACCACGCCGGAGGGCAAGACGACGGAATGGAAGAGCCAGGCGCTGCGGGCCTATCAGCGACGCACGCTTGCGGCCGACGCGCTGATCGCAAGCAGCTATCTCGCCGGCACCAATACCAGGCGGGTGCGTCGCGCGCTGGCGGCCTTGTTTGGCGGGACGGTCGGCAAGGACACGGTGAGCCGGACCTGGCGCAAGGTGAAGGGCGACTGGGATGCCTGGAACAGCCGCTCGCTGGCCGCGGAGCCGATGGTGCGCCTGATCCTCGACGGCACCGTCGTTCGTGTGCGCCTCGACCGCAACGCGACTTCGATTTCACTGCTCGTTGTGCTGGGCGTGCGAGCGGACGGCCAGAAGGTTCTGCTCGCGATCAAGAGCATGGGCGGCGAAAGCGCCGAGGCATGGCGCACAGTGCTGGACGATCTCATCAAGCGCGGGCTGCGGCGTCCCGAATTCCTCATCGTCGACGGCGCACCAGGGCTCGACAAGGCCATTGCAGTCGTCTGGGACGGCGTGCCGGTGCAACGCTGCACGGTTCACAAACACAGAAACCTGCTGGCACATGCCCCGGAGCGCCTGCACGACGAGATCACCGCAGATTACAACGACATGATCTATGCGACGACGCCTGAGGAGATCACCGTTCGCCAAGGCCTTCATCCGCAAATGGCGGCTCAAGCACCGCGCCGTTGCTGACAGCCTGGAGGAAGCAGGCGACCGCTTGTTCACCTTCGCGCGCATGCCGCCAAGCCAATGGCGCAGCCTACGCACGACCAATGCGATCGAGCGGTTGCACGAGGAGTTCAAGCGGCGGATCAAAACCCAAACCGTGTTGCCGTCGGCCGACACCGCCGCGATGATGTTCTGGGCTCTGCTCGCCTCGGGACAGATCAGCATGCGCAAGGTCGATGGTTGGCAAACCCTCGCCACAAAACCCATCGATCAGCCAATTGACCTGGCCGCATGAAACGATAACTTCATGCTTCCCGGAGAATTCGCCAAGCCGAATTCCAACCGCATTCCGGACGGCACCCTCTGGACTTGCACTTCGACAGAATCCGCGTCATCTCGGCTAGAGACATATGTCGACGTTTTCGTTCGCGACGTCGACGGGGGCGCTCAACTACGTGTTGATGGTCTAATCGTCCAGCAAAGCTCAACGATTTGCCAACCCACAAAGTTGCGCGACTATACGAGGCCACGCGTCTCGTCTCGGCAGTTTACATATTTCCAGGAATGTGGAGCTCCATTTCGCTCGAGAGTTCAAAGATTGTTTCTGGATGGCGGCCATTTTCGAGCAGCGCGTATTTCAAGGCTTGAGCGCGGCTGACAAACAGGCCTCCAAAAAAACCGTTTAGCTCGCGCACAATCCAGTTCCCACGACGATTCCTGCCAACAAAGACGACGCTCGACGCTGCAGAGCTGCAGGGGGGAGAGTTGACGAGTATCACGTTCATAATCCTTCCATAACATTGGTCATCGTAACCTCACCGTCTCCGGTCTCTTCGCCGAAGTCGCGGTTTTCCTGCACGGCACGAGCGCGCCGATCGTTTGCGCGTTCCGAGTCTCAGGTAGCCACTAGATCATGCTCGACGAGGTGTCCTTGAGGCGCGCGTCTTCGGCCGAGACGAGCACCCGAAACGTCGCGCCTTTGGCTACAAAATCGGCCGGCTGCGCTGGAGCTCAGCGGGGCCTGATGGCCGGTCTTCTGTTTGAAAGCTGCAGGAATCTCGGTGTCCAACTTGGTGGAGCGCGGGATATTGATGTTGACGGCCTGGGCACAAAGCACGAGTCTTGTCAGCGCATTCATGAGACTTAATCGGGCAAGCTTCATCGGCCCTCCAGGGATGAATTGGACGCTTTGGCGCGGGCTCCTTTGTCCGCATCCGACAATAGGCGTGTCACTCACGGCCCTGTCCGGGGGCACAATTGTTTATCGGGCGTGGCATCTGAAACCCCGATCTCAGTCAGTCTCGAGAATGCGAATCTTTCTTACAGACACGGCTCTCGACAGTTCTCACGATCTCCGGCTGTCTCGAACCACCGCGTCCTAGGGCGCCGCCACTTACAAGTTGCGGCCGTCAATTCCCGAACCGTTCGTCGCTCGGGAAGAATACAGCAGAAAGGGAAGAGAGTCCCCCTACCGTTTCTCAAGAGGCTGAAAATCCGCCGTCGCGTTACTTACTCGCTCGATCATTCGCTTTAGAATTATAAGGTAGCTCTTAGCGTTCTGCCCACCGCCGACCTACGCGCAGCGCTCCTGCGACAGCTATTTGTCACCAGCGCTGCCCGCGAGGTGGATACAATTGGATGAGAACGGCATCAGGCCAGGTTTCGCTCTAAAAGTCAGCGGCTCGATGAGCTGAGGTGCGCACCGCTCACGAAGTTGGCGGTCTTGCTGCATGGCACGCGCGTGCCGATCGCGTACGTGAACCGGATTTCGGGAAGCGCGAGTTCATGGTTCGACCAGTTTACTCGGGGGCTTCGGCCGAGAGAAGCACTCGAAACGGGCACGCGTTGCGTAATCTGAAGTTGTCCGCTTGCGTTGAAGCTCAACACCTCACGCGAACTCTTCCGTTTCAAAGCTGCAACAAATTTCATCGGCTGGATGAATGTGCGGAAAACGACATTGTTATTCAGCGATTCCGCGTTAGTAGCGCACACCCTGGAAGGATCTGCACCGACTTTGGCGACAGCTCGTTCTTCCATCACACCAGCACCGCTCGCGTTGTCTTAGGCGCGTCGCTCGACGAGAAAAACACGTGCCATCCAATGTCCGTCTGGAATGGCCATCAGGATGTTTCAATCACACGTGGATGGCACGACGAAGATCGAGGAAGATGATGCCAGTGACCGTTTCTGCCGAGCTTGTACATTTGATTATGAAGACGGACCCTGTGGTTGTCCTTGCAAGATGCGGGGATCGGTGTGCTATCGGTGTCAGGCGGTTTGTCACCTGAGATCCAATTCATAGCTGTCGGAAAGGCGGCTGGGTGGCCGACATCAAAAAATTCTAAGGCCTGAGCGACTTGTACTGCATCCGAACTCCGTTTGCCAAGCGTACAGAGTGATTGAGCTGCTTGGGGCTGGAGGCTGGTTGTCAGACTACTTTCGCCGCCCCCTTTTGGCTTGCCCGCGATGATGTCGCTGCTGGGGCCGGGACCGAAGATGGAGTGCTCGTGCGCCACCTCAAAGCCGGGCCTGGTGTAGACGCTCATTTGAATGTTTCCTCAACTGTGCGCGTTATTAGAAACCGCGCCATTTGGCGGAACTGTGCGTAGTTAGTCGTCAGAAATCCAGAGCGGCGAGTGTTATTTTCGAATGACTGAGTGGAGTGAGCCGGGTAGCGAACTTGCTCAGTTCGCCGCTACTGATGTCCCGGACTTCATCGAGTGCTTCCTGTTGCTGCCAGGTTCGCAGAGACGCTTGTAGCTCGTGTGCCACGGCGACTCGAACGATAGCCTTTGAATCGCTTGTGCCGGAGGAAGCACTTCTCTCTAGTAGCAGCTTCTCTCGGTTTGAGAGGATGAAGAATGGACGTGTACCAGATTTGGCAATGCCTTACGTAACGCCGTTCCTCCGTCCAAGTCCGCTAAGGACATCACGCACCTACCAGAAGTGGGCGTGCGCTCTATCAGCTGAGCCACGTGAGTGTTTCCGGTCTCGTCATGACACGGCTGTTCTGTTACTCTGCCGGTGCGGTCGCCGCCAATGCGGTGGCCGACGTGATCGAAGGCCCGAGCTCTTTGATCGATGTGGACGATCTCGCCTGGGATCTCGCGCTCATAGCTGCGCCCAGGTTCGGCCGGCTCCGGGTCGCGCACCGGTTCAATCCCCGCCGGCGTAGTATACTGCTGACGGTGGCGGGCGAGCCTTTAAACAAACCTGCCCCCAATTTGCTTGTCTGTGTGGCGATCTCGCCGCGCTACCTCGATGGCGGTGCACGTGACCGATGGAGTTTCACCTGGCAATGAATTGAGGCGAAAGGAAGCCCATTGCGTAGCCCATCCACACGTTCGGTTGGAACCAATTGGGGGCCATTTGCGAACCGTCCCTCGCGTTGTCTTGAACAGGAGCGAGGGGCAAAGCAATGCCTCGATCGGAGAATCAAAAGCGGCCCAAAAATTGCTGCCGAGACAGCCGCATGGGAGAAACAGCGGAATGCCGCCCGCGCTCGCATCAAACGGATGTTCACACCCGATAAAGCACGCGCCAAAATGAGGCGCGCCTATCCAAAGCTCGACGCCAAATCAGCCTCTAGCCAAAGAGTCAAAGTTTCTGTGCAGAGGTACTAGTTATCTGCTGATCTATGGGAAGTTCGGCCTGGCGCGGCTGGAGCTGATCGGCACGCCGATCTCAATCGCCTCCTTGATCGAGTACGGACTATTCTCGGCCGCAGCGCTGCTGGCGCATCTAATTAGCAACAGCGCACTCGCTGCCCATCAGATCGCGATTCAGATTGCCGCGATCCTGGCCATGATCTCTTTCGGCATCAGCATGGCGGCGGCCGTGCGCGTTGGACATGCGGTGGGCCGCAACGACGGTCCCGGTATTAAGCGAGCCGGTTTGGTCGCGATGCTGCTCGGTATGGTGATCGCCGCGATGCTGACGCTTGCGGTGATCGCCGCGCGTTTTGAGATCGCCGAGTTGTTTCTGGGCGAATCGATCGGCGATGGCGACGCGACGATCCGGCTCGCTGCCAAGCTCCTTTTGGTCGGCGCGAGCTTCTTTATTGCCTCTGCCGTACAGAGCTTTGCGCGGGCGGCTTGCGCGGACTGATCGACACGCGGGTGCCGCTTCTGTTCGCCGGCATCGCTTACTGGCTGATCGGCTTTTCCCTCAGCTACGTGCTCGATTTGAAGAAGGGTCCTTGGTCGCCATTGGTATCTGGGTTGGCTTATCGAGGCGTGTTCAACGCGGCGTACGGCCCCCTGCTGTTAGAGGTTACCTGAATCTCGTTCCTGCGAGAAGTTGTGAGCAGGCGACGCGCGATGCGCTCGCGTCTATGAAGTTTCACCCATCAGCCGATCGCACGCTCGATGAGCCGTGGTTTTGTTTTGCTTCCGCTCAAATCAGCACCGGCCTGAGCGCCTCCATCAATGGTGCGGCCCCGGTGCAGCGGGCGACAAGACGCTGCCGGCGCTACTGCCGCGGATCTCCGCCCTGCACTCGTTCGATCACCTCAAGCGCGAACAGCGACTGAGTCGTCTTGTACACCTCGACGAATTTGCATCGAGCATGGGCGAACGAGGCCAAAAGCGAGTGGGATCGCGCCGCTATGATTGCGGGCCAGCGCCTTGTAGGCGGCATAACCATCCACCTGCATTTTGCTCGAAAAGGCCGTCAACTGTCCGGCGATCTCCTCGGTGCCGCGGCCGTCGGCCAACACGTAGGCAATCGCCGGCCGCGAGGGACTGCCTCATGGCCGGTCATCCCTGGCATGTGCCCAGAACTCTGGTGCGCTGTCGTCCCGTCCGCCATCGGCGTCTCGGCGCAGAACACGCGCGGCGCGGCTTGATCGTCGCCCGCAGCTGGAGCTCACAGAGGCTCTGGCCCACGGGGCGGCGCGCTTCACTCAGCCGCCCAGTGTCGCGCGAAAAAAGGCCACGCCAAGTTCGAGACCACCAGGCGGGTCACGAGGACCGTCGCCGCCACGTGCTCTCAATCAGACGCGGCAACAGCTTCGCCTGGATCACGGTCGTCGTGCATTTGCGGCAGGCGTATTTGAATCGGACCGTTCGCAGCACGCGCAGCATCGTCGGAATCACGTACACTCGTCATCTTACGCGCCTTGTTGTTGTGTTCAGCCGTGTCCGGTTGAAGACGTCTATGTCTGGAGCCCGACACTAAGGTGTAAGTGTTCCGTCGGCGCGGCACGAAGCACATGGGTTTGCGTCTCCTCAAGCAAGGCTCGCACAGCCTTTTTGCGGCACGCCGATTGCAGGTGACGGAGAAGGATCCGTTTTCACAATGGCGGTCTCGCAGTCCCAGCCCAGGAGTTCAGATGAAAGTTCTCGATTTATCTAAATCAATGCCAAGGCAGAAGCACTTTGAGTGCGGTTCCGCCAATTGAAGTTTGGCTGCTCCGTAAGCGGCGAAAGAGATGGCCGAAGTGAGGGCCCAAAAGGGCCGCAGCGTCATTCGCGGCGGCGCGAAAGAGCCGAAGCCGGACTCCTCAGACTTCGGGGGAATGGCTGTGCGATGCCCCGGAATGACGCCGAACAAACCGAAAGCATGTCAATGTCCAAAAGCATGGTCGACCTGCTCGCCATCCTCGACCTCGAACCGATCGAGGTCCTGTTTTGCGGCAATAGTCCAAAGACCAGCTGGCAGCTGGCGTTCGGTGGACACGTGATCGTGCAGGCGATGGTCGCGGCATGCCATACGCTTGAGGGCCGGCTGTCGCACTCGCTGCATTGCGATTTCATCCAGACGGTCGACCTGCAGGTGCCCATCATTTATCAGGTTGAACGCCTGCGCGACAACGAGAGCTATCGCTATCCCACGCGGCGCGTCACCGCGATCCAGCATGGCAACGCGATCGTCTCTATCATGATGTCGTTTCACGCCAAATGCCAGGGCACCTTCGAACATCAGAACAAGACGCCCGACCTGCCGGAAGAAGTCTCCGCGGAGGAATTATCCAAGCGGCCGATGTTTCCCGAAAAGCCGGAATTCATCTGCAGCCATTATGCGATCGAGTTGCACCCAGTCGAGATCGGCCTATATCTGTCAGAAGATCGAAGACGGCCGCATTCATATCTGGATCAATACCGCCGCGAAGCGGCCGGCGCTGCATATGTGCGTGGTGGTCTATGCCTCGGATTTCTGACTGCTCGCTGCGGTGATGGTGCGCTATGGCGGCGGCACGCTGGTCGACAAGCACATGATGTTGGTAAGCCTCGACCACGCGATCCGGTTTCACCGCCCGTTCCGCGCCGACGACTCACTGCTCTATGCCCACGATTAGCCGAGCGCGCAAGGCTGACGCGGCCTCTCGAGCGGGCTGATATTCAAGCCCAACGGCAAGCTGGTGGCGTCCGTCGCCCAGGAAGGCTCGGTCCGCGAGCGACGCTGAGCCTTCACGTGCGCACAAACGCGTCCCGTGATCGCGGCCGCATGGACAATCGCGCTCGCGGTGAGCACGGCAGTCATCCTGCGCACCCACGCACTACAGCATCGTCTGTCCAACCACCACCGATGAGGTAATCATGCAAGAAGTAGACATCGCGGCACTGCGTGCTGACTGCCAACTCGCCGCCAAGTTCTGGGAGCCCACCCATTCCGCGCTCGCCTTGATGACTTACAGGGAAAAGGGCGACAAAGCCGCGAAGCGGCTGAGGGTGCCGATGCTGCGCCAGCATCAAGGGGACCTTTACCTGCAGGGCTTGCGCAAGCCTAGCATCCGCGATCACGAGCCGCCTTCCGTGCGCGGCAAAGCATCACTACCTGTCGACCCTGATCGACGGGGTGAAGATGGAGTACATCGAGGACTCGCCAAGAAGGTGTGGCTCCGCGCACCGGGGGGTGACAGGAACCTACGTCGGCGTGGCGCTGAAGGTGTTGCTGGGCTTCCTTCCTGTACTGCGCGCAGCGCGCGTGGCCAGGACGTGCAACTGACCCAGTCGGAAGGTCTGCGCCGCATCGTCCTGCGTTCGCACCTGCCGTTCGAAATCGATGCGAGTGAGGAGCTGGGCGTTGCCAAGTTCGACTTCCCGTGATCGCGGCGCGCCTGATCAACGGATCGTCTCTCTGTCACGCACGTCTCGACGGGCAGGACGAGGTCTGAATAATCCGCGACGCCGAGCGTCTGGTGATCGCAATCTCAGCGAGCTATCAAGTAACAAGGTTGCGTCCGTTGGCCAAGTTGTCTCTGTCCCCTGAACCTCAAGGTTTCTTACGATGAGCCCTGCAAGATCGACATCAACCCAACTGCACGACCGCGTAGCAAATGCCTTGTGCAGGATCGAGGCGCTGGAAGCCGCATATGAAACCACCACTATTGCACAGCTAGTTTCAATGCGGGCGCGAACGCACGGCTCAACGACGGCTATCGACATTTTCGAGCGCGGCGAGCGCGCAACCTACTCCGAGATGGACCGCTGGTCCAACAAATATGCACGTGCTCTGCAAGCATTCGGAGTGCGTAAGGGCGATCGCGTCGGTGTGATGCTGCCCAATCGCATCGAATTCCCGATCCTGTGGTTCGCGTTCGCAAAACTCGGTGTGGTGCTGGTTCCAGTCAACATGCGCTACACGCCCAGGGAGATCGAATATGTTCTGCACGACACTCAGACGAAATTCGCGATCGTCGATGAATCGGCATGGCCAGTGTTCTCCGCGATGGACCCGTGGCCGCAGGACCTCGCCAAAGAGCGAGTTATTCATGTCGGACAGCCTTCCGCTGGGGCCGCTACTACTCTCGATGAAGTGCTCAACCACGTCGAGGACGGGCCGGTGGACGAGGACATTCACCCAGACGACCTGCTGAACATCCAATACACCTCAGGCACGACGGGGTTTCCGAAGGGCTGCATGTTGACGCACGACTATTTGGGCGTGGCCTCGTACGCGTCAGTCTACCATAACTATGAGCCGCACCAGCGATATCTCTATACGGCGCCCTTCTTCGATGCCACTACGCAAATATATCTTCTGAAGTCATATCGACAGGGCGGTACGCTGTACCTGGCTACGCAGTTCAGCTCGACGCGGTTGATCGCTTGGATTAAGCAGTACCGCATCGAGTGGTCTGAGTTTTCCGAGTGGATGACGCACCAGCCCGAAGCGACCGCCGAATCGTTGACGTGCCTGAAGCAGGCCGGGTCAGCCGGCAAACGCTGGAGTCCTGACACGGTACGCCGATTCCGCGAGCAATTTGGTGTCCGCAACTCAAGGTGGTACGGGATGACTGAAATCGGATACGGCACACAAACGCCCGACATCGAAGAAATGGACGACTCCAATTCGGTCGGAATTCGCTCCCCCTATCGGGTGCTCAAGTTGGTGAACGAGGATGGCAGCCCTACGCCGGTTGGCGAAGTCGGCGAGCTGTGGGTGAAAGGTCGTGCGATCTTCAAGGGCTATTGGAATAGGCCGGACGCAAATGCCGCCGCATTCGAGGGCGAGTGGTTCAAGACGGGTGATCTGTTGCGCCGCGACGAACTTGGCTTTCACTGGCTCGTAGGACGTAAAAAGGACATGATCCGGCGCGCGGACCACGAGAACATCTCTGCGCTCGAGGTCGAAACCGTCGTTTGCGAGATCACCGAGATCGCGGATGTAGCCGCGGTGCCAGTTCCCCATGACGAGCGCGGCGAGGAGGTCAAGATCTACGTAGAGCTGAAGGAAGGTGTCACGCCAGCCGATTTGCTTGTGGAGCGCATTCTCGAGCATGCTCGTGCGCGCCTTGCCGTCTTCAAGGTGCCCCGGTACATCGCCTTCACTCCGGCGCTTCCTAGAACCACCTCCCGCGATAAAGTACTCAAACGTGAGCTGATGAACGTCAGCGATCCGGTTGCCGGCGCGTACGACAGCGAGCAGAAGCGGTGGCGTTGAAGCCGCGCAGTAGCCAGTTCCATCCTTCAAGGGAGCCAAAGGAGCACCATCACCACCGTCGGCGTCTCCGCGGGTCGATCCGGAACTGATGATCCGGATGCTGGTCGTGGGTATGTGTTTGCGATCCGCTCGGAGCGGTTGATCTGCCGTGAAGTGCAGGTGAACTTGGCCTATCGCTGGTTCTGCAAGCTCGGTATCGAGGACGCTATCCCGGATCATTCGGCATTTTCGCGCGCCCGCAACGAGCGTTTCCGCGATGGAGATATGTTCCGCCGGATGTTCGAACGGGTCGTCGAGGCGTGCATCGCGGCCGGTCTGGTTGGCGGCGAAGGCTTTGCCGTTGAATGCGAGCTTGATCCAAGCCGACGCCAACAAGCAGCGCTCGATCGCGGGTCAAGATCGGCGCAGACATCGTGACCCGGCGAGGTCAAGCCACGCGCGGTTAAGGAGTATCTGGCGACCCTCGACGATACGGCGTGTGGCGCCGCCAGCGAGGATGTCCCGAAGTTCGTTTCGCCCTCCGATCCCGCTGCCCAGTGGACCGGCGCGCACATTCTTCGCTTATTCCGACAACTATCTCATCAACGTGAAGTTCGGCGTCATCGTTGACGTCGAGGCCTCCCGCGCCATCCGGCAGGCCGAGGTCGCGCGGCAAAGACCATGATCGAGCGAACAGAGGAGCGCTTCGGCCTCAAGCCGGAGCGGCTTGTCGGAGATACCGCTTACGGGGCAGCTCCGATGCTGAACTGGCTGGTTGAGGAGAAAGGTATCGCGCCACATATTCCTGTGTTCGACAAATCGAAGCGGGACCATGGCACCTTCTCGCGCAGCGACTTTCGATATGATCCGACGAGCGACGTTTACCATTGCCCAGGCGGGAAGCGGCTCGGCACGAGTCGCACCGTGCACGAGGGCAAGACGCTTCTGTATCGCGCCAGCAAGCTCGATTGCGATATATGCCCGCTCAAACCCCAGTGCTGCCCAAAACAACCATCACGCAAGATCCCGCGCGACATCCACGAACTCGCCCGAGACGTTGCCCGGTCGCTCGCCGGCACCGAGGGCTTTGAGCAGTCGCGACATGAGCGCAAGAAGATCGAGGTGCGGTTCGCGCACTTGAAGCGCATCCTGAAGCTCGGCCGGCTTCGACCGTGGTCCACGAGGCGCCCAGTACGAATTTGTTCTGGCTGCCATTGCCCAGAACCTGCGGCGGCTCGCATCGCTAGTTGCGCGACCGGCCGCTCAGGCTCTGTGTATTGCGTAGCATAAGAGTTGCATAGAGAGCGTCAGGGCCGGCGGATCAAAGCTGGTCCCTTCGAATCAAATGGTCGACTGCCTCCAGCAGCAGCCGACTTTTGCAACGAAATCGGCATGAACGAGTCTTGGAGGTTTCGTCACGAATGCGGCGAAAGCGGGAACACTGTCACTTCCTGGCGTCCGCTTTATCTCGCCGTACATTCATAACGATGCACGACGGCGAGAAGGTGGTGTTGAAGCCGAACCGGTTCAATCTGACTACTCGGCGGCATCCTCAATTTCGGCACTCGAGCTTAGTCGGACCCGCCTGTTCGAAATTCTGCGCTGTAACGCAAAGGATCGCTGAATTTATGCGCTATTTGACTGTCTGCGTTGTACCTTGCGCTGGTTTCCGATTTAGAAAGAACTGTCCAATCAGGGGATTACAAATGAAAGTCGGCGTTCCCAAGGAAATCAAGACGCACGAGTACCGCGTGGGCCTGACGCCTGGGGCCGTCCGCGAATACGTAGCCGCCGGTCACAGCGTGGTGGTGGAGACCGATGCCGGTGCTGGTATCGGCGCTTCAGATGACACCTATAGCAAGGCTGGCGCAACGATTCTGGATTCCGCTCGCGAGGTGTTTGCGTCGAGCGACATGATCGTAAAGGTCAAGGAACCGCAGCCTTCTGAGTGGATCCAGCTTCGCGAGAACCAGTTCCTGTTCACTTACCTGCATCTGGCGCCAGATCCTGAACAAGCCAAGGGCTTGATAAAATCTGGGTGCACCGCAATCGCCTACGAAACCGTGACTGATGCGCATGGTGGGCTTCCGCTGCTTGCGCCGATGAGCGAGGTTGCGGGCAGGCTTGCAATTGAGGCTGCCGGTGCGGCCCTGAAGCGCTATGCAGGCGGCCGAGGGCTGTTGATCGGCGGCGTGCCGGGTGTGCAGCCGGCTCGCATCGTGGTGATCGGAGGCGGCGTTGTCGGCACGCATGCGGCGCGTATGGCAGTGGGCCTGGGCGCCGAGGTCACGATCCTTGACCGCTCGATACCCCGGCTTCGCGAACTTGATGAACTATTCGAGGGGCGGGTCCGTACCCGGTTCTCGACGATTGAGGCTGTAGAAGAAGAGATATCTGCGGCCGACGTCGTCATTGGCGCGGTACTTGTGCCCGGAGCGAGCGCGCCAAAACTCGTAAGCCGCGGTATGTTGAGCTTGATGCGCAACGGCTCCGTGATCGTGGACGTGGCCATCGATCAGGGCGGATGCTTCGAGACATCGCGTCCGACGACGCACGCTGATCCTACCTACGATGTGGATGGGGTCATTCATTACTGCGTCGCCAACATGCCCGGAGCCGTCCCGCTCACCTCAAGTCAGGCGCTGAACAACGCCACGCTGCCGTTTGGTTTGGCTCTCGCCGGCAAGGGCTTTGCAGCCGTGCGCGAAAACCCGCATCTGCGCGCGGGCCTTAATGTCTATGGGGGGCGACTAACTTATAAGGCTGTGGCCGAGAGCCTTGGCCTGCCATTCTCACCAATTGAGCAGGCCGCGGCCTGATCCCAGAGGCTCCCTAGGGGGCGTTTCCTCCCTGACTTGGGGGCCACTCCTTTGGAGTGGCCCCCTTTTTGGATGATCGAAGAAGGAGAGTCGCCATGGCTAAGTGGACATTGGGCGCCGTCGGCGACGTGTTCGTCAATCGTGAGAACGCGAACGACGCGTTTTTTGGGTCTAGTGATCTGCTGCACCAGTTGGACCTCGTCTTTGGAAATTGCGAAGGTGCATATACCGATCATCCGCATTTTGCTCCAAGCGCGGGCTGGCGCGTTGTCTCGCCCCAATCGAATGGAAGCGGACTAGCCAAAGCCGGTTTCGATGTGATGGCGCTGGCGAACAATCATATCATCGATGGCGGACATGAAGGCCTGACCGACACCTTGAACCTGCTACATTCGCAAGGGATCAAGACGGTCGGCGCCGGCGCCAGTCTATCCGAAGCTACGGCAGCCGCGATCATCGAGCAGCGCGGTATAAAAATCGGCTTTCTCGGCTTCGCTTCCGTCTATCCGGCGGGCTATCAGGCTCACCCATCGACACCGGGGCTCGCCCCCATGAGGGTTCATTATTTCATTGAATCGTCCTATGGACTCGAGCCCGGCGTGCCGCCTGACATTCGCACCTTCCCATACCCAGAAGATGTCGAGTCTCTAAGGTCGCTCATCGGGGATCTGCGTAAGAAGGCAGATGTCGTTGTGGTGAGTCACCATTGGGGGCAGTGCAGGCCAAGCTATTTGACGGAATATGAGCGGCTTCTAGGTTATGCCTCGATCGATGCCGGCGCTGACGTCGTCCTGGGCCATCATCATCATTTTCTCCGCGGTATCGAAATCTACCGCGGCAAGCCGATCTTCTACGGCCTTGGTCATTTCGTGTTCGACTTGGCTGGACCCGAATTCGCGCAGTGCGGCTATTTGCTAAGAGAGCTGGGGGAATACGCGATCTATCCGCGCGACGGCTATCCGCTCTTGCCATTTCATGCCGATGCGCGGATGACCCTCGTCGGCGCCTGCAATTTCGAAGGAGTGCAGATGGCGTCGGCAGGATTTTTCCCGTGCCTCATCAACCCGGACAATCACGCAATACCCCTGAAACAGGGTGATTCCCGGGCTCAGGAAATCGTCGACTACATGTCCAAGATCAGCGCCGATGCCGGTTTGCAAATGTCCTACGCTCCGATCTCGGAAAGATTCGGCTTCGCCTATTCACGCGTGAGTGCGCCTCATGAACAGAAGTGACGCCGGAACGATCACATTTTTGCAACTGAGGTGCATTGGTAGGTGCACATGTGCATCCTGCAGGTGCACAGACAAGGGTCGCGAGCTTTTGGCGCCTACAAACTGATTACAAAGTGTCGGTCTCGCAAGGATCGCGCTAAATCGGGCCGCTAGTTTGATGGAGGAAACTGTGAATGGCCATCCAACGTTTTGAGCCCGGCCCGCGTATGAGCAGGGTTATCGCGCATGGCGACACCGTTTATCTCGCCAGCGTCGTCAAAACTGCTGTCGGCGACCATCTACATAATGGACATGAACACGTTCCAGGAGATGAACACCGTCTGGGGCGCCTGGGTGTCGCAGGGCAACACGCCGGCACGTGCGACGGTCTAAGCAAGGCTCGCGGGCACGCAGTATAAGGTCGAGATCATGGTAACAGAAGGACATGTAAGTTTTTGTCGATCGGATCGGACGGCGGCGATCGTGTTGTTGGTTTGATTGAGCGGCGGGTGCGGCAGCGAGATCTGGCGCGTCAGGCGGGCTTCGGTGCGCGGCGACTGATGGCCCACATCTGTGGGTCATGGCGTGAAGCAGACAGGCGGTGCGCACATTGGCCGATAAAGAAATTCCATCGCGAGAATGAAGTGCGATAGTGCCGCGGCTCTAACTATGGATCGGGTCTGCGCCCAGCCCTGGTTCGATCCCGAGTTCAAAATTGCTGCCGCACTCAGAAAAAATTGCTGCCGCTCTCAGAACGGGTGAACATGGCGTTGCCGTCACGGTCACGTAAGACTGGCCGCGATTTCATCGCGGGTGCCGTCCGGAATGCGGTTGGAATTCGGCTTGGCGAATTCTCCGGGAAGCATGAAGTTATCGTTTCATGCGGCCAGGTCAATTGGCTGATCGATGGGTTTTGTGGCGAGGGTTTGCCAACCATCGACCTTGCGCATGCTGATCTGTCCCGAGGCGAGCAGAGCCCAGAACATCATCGCGGCGGTGTCGGCCGACGGCACACGGTTTGGGTTTTGATCCGCCGCTTGAACTCCTCGTGCAACCGCTCGATCGCATTGGTCGTGCGTAGGCTGCGCCATTGGCTTGGCGGCATGCGCGCGAAGGTGAACAAGCGGTCGCCTGCTTCCTCCAGGCTGTCAGCAACGGCGCGGTGCTTGAGCCGCCATTTGCGGATGAAGGCCTTGGCGAACGGTGATCTCCTCAGGCGTCGTCGCATAGATCATGTCGTTGTAATCTGCGGTGATCTCGTCGTGCAGGCGCTCCGGGGCATGTGCCAGCAGGTTTCTGTGTTTGTGAACCGTGCAGCGTTGCACCGGCACGCCGTCCCAGACGACTGCAATGGCCTTGTCGAGCCCTGGTGCGCCGTCGACGATGAGGAATTCGGGACGCCGCAGCCCGCGCTTGATGAGATCGTCCAGCACTGTGCGCCATGCCTCGGCGCTTTCGCCGCCCATGCTCTTGATCGCGAGCAGAACCTTCTGGCCGTCCGCTCGCACGCCCAGCACAACGAGCAGTGAAATCGAAGTCGCGTTGCGGTCGAGGCGCACACGAACGACGGTGCCGTCGAGGATCAGGCGCACCATCGGCTCCGCGGCCAGCGAGCGGCTGTTCCAGGCATCCCAGTCGCCCTTCACCTTGCGCCAGGTCCGGCTCACCGTGTCCTTGCCGACCGTCCCGCCAAACAAGGCCGCCAGCGCGCGACGCACCCGCCTGGTATTGGTGCCGGCGAGATAGCTGCTTGCGATCAGCGCGTCGGCCGCAAGCGTGCGTCGCTGATAGGCCCGCAGCGCCTGGCTCTTCCATTCCGTCGTCTTGCCCTCCGGCGTGGTCAGCCGGCCCGCGGCACCGCGATCTCGATCGGCCCGAACGTGCCCGTCAGCGAGCGCGTCCGGCTGCCATGACGGTGGCCCGTGACGCAGGCTCCCGCTTCATTGCCGGCCATCTTGCTTCGTTCGTAACGCGGCCGTGCCAGCGCAGTATCGAGCTCGCCGCGGATCAGTTCTTCGATGAACTGACGCGACCGAGCCCGCACTTCGGCCTCGATCGGGTCAAACCAGTTGTCGAAAAGATCAACAGCCAGCTCAGTCGCAGGCTGCAGGGAATCAGGCTTCGTGGTAGGCTTGTTCATGGCGTAGTCTCCAGTCCGACGCTTCAACGCCGGATGATTCGAGGTTGATCACCCCGGAGACTACGCCAACCTCAATTCCTACCAACTCCGCGACGGCACCTCATCGCGGATCCTCAGACCTGTCTTCAACGCCGAGATCTCCTGCATTTATCCGGTCTCATCAGGACGGATGGACATTCAACTGAATGAGACGAGATAATCACAGCTGCTAATGTGTTATCTTCGAACATTGATATGTTAAAAACCCTCAGCTCAAGTCTCGACGGCCAGCATGGGATAGAAGAGCGACAGTGTGAATTTTACGCGTTTCATGCGCGTGAGCGATGAAAAACCATGCAACGGGCCGAAATCACAACGAGAGTCAATCCTCGGAAGGAATCTCAATTGGGATCGCAAAGCCAGCCTTAACGCGGTCCATTATGACCATCGTTTTGAAGCCCTTAATGTCAGGGTTTTCATAGAAGAATCGCCGAGTGAATTGCTCATAGTCTTCCATAGTGCGCGCCGTAATGTATAGAACAAAATCGGCATCACCTGTGACGTAAAATCCATTGACGACCTCAGACGACGATTTGATAGCTTTCTTGAACTTGTCGATTATATCGGAACGCTCTCTCTCCAGGCTCACGAGCACAAGCATCTGGATAGGTCTTCCCACTGCCTTCGCCGAAACGATCGAAACGTCGGCTTCGATTATACCATCCGAACGGAGCCTCTTTAGTCGTCGTTGGCAAGCGGTCGCAGAGAGCCCCGCCATTTCTCCGATCGCGTCCGAGGTCAGACGGTTGTTCTTTTGGACGATCTCGAGGATGCGGGCGTCTATTCGATCGTATTGCATATCGGCTCCAGCTCTCAGGTGAATTTCGCCGCAATATGCCCGTGGGATGCAGGAAATCGTCAAACCAAGCGAAAATGCGACGCAAACGTGTTTGCCACACCAGTACCCTGATTGCACGGCCAATTTCAACAGATGACCGCGTGGAACATTCAGATGGCACCTCAAACTGTTCGGTACAAAGCCCCGGATCTGGTCGGCCTTGCGGAGCGCCAACTGCAAAGTGTGCGTCGTCGTGATTTTCTCGCCGGTGCCGCGTTGGTCGACGGCCGATGGATTTTGGGCGAGCAAAGAGACGCCGTGATCGATCCAGCTACTGGGGAAAAAATCGCAGATGTTGCTCGGTGTGGTACCGAGGATATGAATCTGGCAATTGCAGCAGCTGAACGATCTTTTACTGCTTGGCGAGAATTGTTGCCATCAGGCGCGCGGCTATTCTTAGAGCTTGGGCGTCACTGATGCTCAGCCATTCCGGAAGAGCTTGCTATCTGGTGACAAGCGAGCAAGGCAAGCCACTCGCTGAGGCGCGCCAGGAAATTGCCTACGGCGCCGGATTTCTCGACTGGTTCGCTGCAGAGGGGGAGCGTGCATACGGAGAAACGATTCCCGGTCATAAACCTGGAAGTCTTCTCCACGTGCGGATGCAGCCGATTGGTGTCGCGGCTGCGATCACTCCCTGGAATTTTCCTGTCGCCATGATTACACGAAAGGCTGGCGCAGCTCTTGCGGCCGGCTGTCCGGTTATCGTCAAACCTGCTCCGGAAACCCCGCTCTCTGCTCTTGCGGTCGCTCGGTTGGCTGAAGAAGCTGGCATCCCGCACGGCGTGTTTCAGGTGCTCGTCGGTAATCCGATCGAGCTTTCGAGTCCTCTGTTGCGCGATCAAGGGTGCGGGCTCTTTCGTTCACGGGCTCTACACAGGTTGGCCGTCTGCTCCTGGAGGGGGCGGCGGAGACCATCAAAAAGGTATCTCTCGAACTTGGAGGGCATGCACCCTTCATCATCTTCGATGACGTTGATCTAGATAAGGCGGTCAAAGGTGCGATGGCCGCAAAATTTGCTACGTCAGGTCAGGACTGCTTGGCGGCTAATCGCATCTACGTACAAAAGACCATCTATGAACGCTTTGTTGAGGCCTTTGCTTCGGCGATGGCTCAATTGAAGGTTGGTCACGGTCTGGAGCCTGAAACAGATATTGGGCCAATGACAAAGCTGTCGGTGGCCAATAAGTGCAGAATGCAAATCGATGATGCGGTGGCAAAGGGGGCGCAGATCAGATCCGCAAACCCACAGGAGAGCCTGGGTCCGAACTTCGTACATCCGACGCTGCTCAGTGGTGTTAGGGAGGACATGCTCATTGCACAAGAGGAAACATTTGGACCCGTAGCTGCAGTGCTTTCTTTCGAGGCTGAAGAAGAAGTCGTCGCTCGAGCCAATGCGAACGAGATGGGATTAGCTGGATACGTTTACACGAACAGTCTACGCCGGGCGCTTAGGCTTTCTGAGCGAATCGAGTGCGGCATGCTCGGAATCAACACTGCGTCGTTCACTGGCCCGCCGATTCCGTTTGGCGGATGGAAGCAATCTGGGCTCGGTCGTGAGGGCTCACGACACGGCTTGGTCGAATACATGCAACTAAAATACGTCTGCTTCGGCGATGTGGTGGAGCAGGATACGTGGGATGAATGACGTCCTGGCCATCGCTGAATGAGATCGCTCCAGTGTCCTTCATCCTTTCACCCAACTCAAGGATTTCGCAAAGGGTAACATCGCAGTTCCGACGATCGTTGCTGGAGAAGGCGTCCGGATGGCCAGCGGGCTCATTCGCTCGCGTTTCTGAAGGGCGGAAGATCCCTCGCGAACAGGCGAGGTCGGAGACTGATGTGAGAACTTCCAAAACCGCACCTCGTTATGCGGCGCCGTGTGGATGGAATGCGTTGCTGCCGCGGCGCGTCGCGCGCGAACAGCTGCCAAAGAAAGGCGGTACTACGCGGTTGTTCTAGGGGCGGGGTACACGGGGCGCGCATAACTGCAGCGGCCACGCCTCGGGAGAGCGTGCGGCTCAGAGCTTTCGACAGTCTTTGGAAAAATGGAACATAAAGTGTTTGAACCATAGCGCCGAGGAGCTTAGACAGCTTCTTGGTACCGGCTATTACCGATATGGCTTTGAACCACTAACGCGTGCTCTGGTGCAACCGGCGGCGCTTATCCGTGGTCTTGCTGATACGCTTCCTTCCAACATCACCGTGCTTGAACATACGCCAGTTGAGGCCGTGGAGGGCGCGGGTCCCTTCCGATCCGGACGCAACGGGGAGAGTTTGTCGCAGACAAGGTATTCATCGCGAACAACGCGCATGCGAGGGCGTTGGGTTTTTTGGCGGACCGAATGGTCGGCGTGTATACGTATGGTGCGCTAACCCCTCAGTTGGACAATGATGAGCTTGCTCGCTTCGGCAACTTGCCGGCCTGGGGAGTAATTCCGGCCAGTCGAATGGGGACCACTATGAGGAAAGTGCTGGGGCGCTTTCTGATCCGAAGTGCGTCCTCATACGAGAAGGAGAGTGAGCCAAAGAAGGTGCACTCAATTCTGACTCGGCTATTTCGAAACCGATTTCCAGGCATGCGTTCGTATGAATTGGAGTACGTGTGGGGCGGGGTAACGGCCATCACGTCCAATGGGAAAAACTACTTTGGCGAACTGAGGCCGGGGCTTTACGCATCCGTTGGCTGTCAGGGGGCCGGGGTCTTGAGAGCCAGTATTCATGGGAAGCTCTTGGCAGAGATGGCTTGCGGCTCCCAATCTCCGCTTTTGACCGATCGCCTCATGTTATCGGAACCCAGCTGGATTCCGCCGGAGCCGCTTCGAGGACTCGGCGCCATTGCCAAAATGACCTATGAGGGTTGGCGTGCCGGGCGCGAAGTACTAGGCCGAAGGAACTCGAGAACGTGGTCGTCATTGAGTGTCGGGGGCGATCACTGGCTCTATCGAATGGTGAGCTAACGAGGGGCGTCATCTGCTGAAATCAGCAGAAAACAATAATCTATTCGTGGCGTCGACCGACACTTTGAGAGCCTTCTTGGAGCAATCAATTGTCGCACACTCACGTGCAACAACGCAGCTGGAAAAAATCGTTCTTGTAAGCCTTCCTACCCCAATGGATGATTTGAGACGTCGACCTTAAATGAGGGCTCCCCTCGAAAGCCGCTTCAGTCTTCCTTTGCTTTGGCATACGGTCGAATAAGCCTGTTTAGGACCAGTTCGGGATGCAAACATCGGTTTGGCTCCCACATAGCCGGCCTAGACTTAGTTAATTGCCGCGCCAACCGATTGTACGACGCAGGAAATCCTCCGCGCGCAATGGATAACGCCGTAAATATGTTTGCGACATCAGTATGCTGAAAGCACAGCATTTCAAACAATGGGCACGGCTGGACTTTCAAATGGTCTTTCCAACTATTCGGCAGCCGGCATTGCCGCAATCTCGCTTCAATTCAAGTTCGTAGCCGCACGAGCTTATGTGAAGGACGGCAAATGATGGGAATGGTTGGTGGCGTGGGGTCCGTCGTCTAAGTCATTAGCTGGTCTCTGACTGGTTCATGTGGCTCACGAACCGCCCTGAACCGGCCTGATGGTAGTCAACCCGCCGAAGTTCGTCGAAGCCTACACGTTCGGGGGGTAAGAACGATCGGTGTTGCCCGTATGAGCTCGAGCGCCGGTCTCGCTGGAGATCTTGAGCTCGAATGCGTCTGCTTTGCTAACCCTGCAGCGATGAGAGGAATGGTGCACAATGGCAATCAATATTAAAAACGTTAGCGAGAAGGACGAAATAGCGTCCTACATCCTTTCACGCAGCTTAAGGAGTTTGCGACCGGCAAGCTTGGCGAGCCGACAATCATCGAAACTGGTAAGGGCATCGAATTCAGGACGCGCGCGGCAACCAGCTGATCGACGGTTTCGCCGGCTTGTACTGCGTCAATATTGGTTATGGGCGAACCGAGGTGGCCGAAGCAATCTCGCGTCAGGCCTACCGTCTCGCGTACTACCACTGCTACGCGGCGCACACGACGGACGAACTTGCGATCCTCTCCGATCGTCTCGTCAAGATGGCGCCAGGAAACATGAGTAAGGTCTTCTATGGCATGTCCGGCTCCGACGCGAACGAGACTCAGGCGAAACTCGTCTGGTACTATAACAATCTTCGAGGCAAGCCGAACAAGAAGAAGATCATATCGCGCGAACGTGGCTATCATGGCTGCAGTGTACTATCCGGCTCGATGACGGGCATGAGTTTTTACCACGACTACATGGATCTTCCGCTTCCGCAGATTGTGCGCACGGGTGTTCCGCATCATTACTGGGGCGCTAACGCTGAGGAGACCGAACGGGAATTCTCTGCCCGTCGCGCGCTTGAACTCGACCAGCTCATCGAGCGCCTCGGTCCGGACAACGTAGGTGCCTTCATCGCCGAGCCGGTGCTCGGGACAGGCGGCATCACGCCGCCTCCGGACGGCTACTGGCAAGCGATCCAGCCCGTGCTCAAGAAGCACGACATTTTGCTAATCGCCGATGAAGTAATCACGGGCTTTGGCCGCACAGGCTCAATGTTCGGTTCGCAGCACTACGGAATCGAACCCGACCTCGTCACCATCGCCAAGGGCTTGACCTCTGGTTACTTCCCGCTTTCCGCCGCGATTGTTGGAGAAGAGGTCTATAAAGTTTTGGAGGACAGTGCTGACAAGGTTGGTGCATTTTCGCACGGCTACACCTACTCGGGGCATCCAATCGGCGCTGCTACCGCAAATGCCGTTCTCAATATCGTCGAGAAAGAGGACCTTCCTGGCAACGCCCGCGAAGTCGGCGCCTATTTCCAAGCGCAGCTCAAGATAAAGTTCGCCCAGTTGCCGATCGTTGGCGAAGTGCGCGGGGTCGGTTTGATGGCCGCTATCGAATTCGTCACCGACCGCAACAACAAGAGACGATTCGATCCGTCCCTGAAAGTTGGCGCTCGCGTCTCCAAGGCGGCTCGCGAACGAGGACTGATCGCCCGGCCCATGCCGCATGGCGACATTCTTGGCTTCGCTCCGCCGCTTGTGACCACCAAGTCCGAAATCGACGATATCGTTTCGATCACCGAAAGTGCTGTTCGCTCGGTGATGGACGAACTCGTCCGCAGCGGCGAAAAGATTTGAATAATGGCGGCCGCTGTCACCGCTTCGGCCACCCATTCCCAGGGCTCCGACAACTCGAGTCGATATGCGGGCATCATCCATGGAGGTGATAATGCTGTCTTCTCCGGCCAACAGCTGAACGCGACGTCGCAAGTACTCGGACAGTAATCCTGAATCTCGTCTCACAGGCAGCCTAGGCACGCGCAGTACAAGCAAATGACTTACCCGAAGTAGGGGCGATCCTTTATGTCCGACAGCACGAACTACAAGCTCTTCATCAATGGAAAGTGAAGGACCGTAACGGCACGGATCTAACCCTTATCAATCCTGCCAACGAGCAAGAAATTGGCCGCGTTGCCATGGCTACCCCTTCGGATCTCGTCTCCTGCAGAGGAGTTGTCTGCCCAAATTCCGATGCGCGAGAAAAGGGTAATCGTACTCAAGCGATTGGTGCAGTTGCTGCATTCACGACATGGAATTACCCAGCCGTTCTCAACGCCTGGAAACTCGCTGCCGGTTGCCCGGTGATCCTGAAAGCGGCAGAAGAAAGTCCAAGCGCGACTGTTCATGTAGTTGAAGCTTTACATGACGCAGGGATTCCGCCAGGCGTTGTAAGTCTGGTGTTTTGGAAATCCGCCAATGGCCGCCGAACACCTGCTCGGTTCGCCTATTGTCAGGGCGTTATCGTTCACCGGCTCTACGCCGGTTGACAAGCAGCTTGCGAAGATCGCCGCAAACAACCTCCAGCGCTGCGTCCTAGAGCTCGGTGGCCACTCCCCAGCCATCGTCTTGAGACACGGACTTGTCAAACGCCGTTGCTGCAGTATCCGCATGCAAATTCAAATGCGCAGGCCAGAGCTGTAATGCTCCCAGTTGGATTCTGGTCGCACGACAGATTTATGAGAAGTTCCTGGCTAAGCTTGTCGGGCGGCAGAAAAGATCAGGGCGGCCGACCCGATGATCCGGAACCGGATATGGGGCCGATGGCGAATGCGAGGCGCATTGAAGCCATGGAGCGCCTGACGAAGGATGCTGTCGATCGCGGAGCAAGGATCGAAACCGGTAATTGCCAAATTGAACGCTACTGGGCGCCTACTATTCTGAGCCACGTCGACCCTGAATCACGGGTGCTCCACGAAGAACCGTTTGGACCGATCCTTACGGTCGCCCCCTTCAGTAATCGAAGAGGCAATAAGGGAGGCCAACGCGACCGAGTATGGTCTTGCATCCTATATCTTCGTTCCCCTGAGATTCAGAAACGGATGATCCGCTGCCTTTCGGCGGGTGCTCTCCTATCAACCACCTCAAGGGCGTATCTGGGGATGCGCCAAATGCGGGCATCAAACAGAGCGGCTATGGTTATGAAGGTAGGCGCGGAAGGGGTGAGGGCCTTCCCAAAATCTGAACCTCGTTAACGCAACCAAAGCCGTGGTTATCAGATGAAGGTCGCAATCACGTCGATTGTCGAGGGATCGTAAAGGTCTGCCTCTCTCCTGGAGCATCAAAAGGGGACCTCATGGGCATAATTCTCCATCCGTTCCTCATGCCGAAATGACTTGCAGGGCCTTACGGATGAGAATTTCCCCCACCATAAGAGATGTTATTCTGGCTCGCGGGAACGGAAGCTTCTGGGCGAAATGATGAGCGTACAATATTCAGGTGCAGGCAAGTCGTGATCACTTTTTCAGATCGACACAGTTGAAGCACTCACCAGATCTGTCGTCATCCCGCGGCTTCTCGCTGCGATCCGTCTAACTTCCTCGGTGCTTGTGAACGAGTTCTCGCATACCATGAGGACAAGCGGCTACCCCTTGCGATCGAATATGGCGGAAGCCAAGCTTTGCTCCTCGCTACTGCGCATGTTGCCCGGACTACACTTGCCGATGTGATCTGCTCGGAATTTTCTTTGCCATGGCTGGAAAGGCCGGTTCCGATCTTCGCTCAGAGTGGAGGTTCAAGAGAATCAACGTCGATAAGATGCTTCTTAAGTCTGTGGATGTGCTTCCACATGGAATGATAAATTCGCGCGAAGATTCGGTGTTTCAGGCGAGACCTTTCGTGACTTGGTGGTGATGCCGGGTCCAGTGGGGTCGGCCAGCAGCGGGGGAATCGAGAGCGGATCTCTCTAACCACGGTGGCCGTGCCGCGGATGAGATTGCTGTCCCTACCGCAGCTGGCGCGGCGAAGCGGCCAGAGTGCTGCGACGCGTATGAGCTGTTAGATGAAATCCCTCAAGAGAACGTTCCTGCACGCAGGATTTGTGCGTCAACGCGCTCTTGATTGCATGATGCAACATTGGAAGGTGATTACAGTTACTTGATCTTGGACTGAGGAGACGTGAAAGGCGCCGATGTCATCTAGTACATGCGAGCACAAAGCGCTCGCACCTTATGGGATGCCAATCGTCAAACCCGATCGCCCGTTACGGTTGAAGCAGCACGAGAGGCGAAGGTCACCGAGTGCAGAATCTATTCGGCGAACTGTCCGATGGCCTGATGCCCTTTGGCCAGTCTTTAGTGTTGCGCAGTGCCAATTGAATTCGACTGTATCGAGCCAGCCCGCCCGCCCCTGTTTTCGGAAGCAAGCAACGTGGCGCGCTGATAAGCCTTTTGGAGAAACGGAATGATGGGTTCGAAAACCGCGCCTCGTTATGCGGCGCCGTGTGGATGGAATGCGTTGCTGCCGCGGCGCGTCGCGCGCGAACAGCTGCCAAAAGAAAGGCGGTACTACGCGATTGTTGTAGGGGCGGGGTACACGGGGCTAGGAGCAGCCCGTCGCATGGCTGAGTTGATGCCCGACAAGGAGACGCTTGTTATCGAGGCGTCGGAGATCGGGGAGGGTTCCTCGGCGCGAAACTCAGGCTTCCTGTCGGTAAATCCCATCAGCCCGCATGCAAACGTGCATGGTTCGGCGAACGACGATGCAGCCAGAAAGGTGCGCGTTGTGGTGGCTGGGCTCGATTGGGTGCGGACTTTGGTGAAAGAACACAAGATCGATTGCGACTGGGACGAGAAAGCCCCGCGCATAACTGCAGCGGCCACGCCTCGGGGAGAGCGTGCGGCTCAGAGCTTTCGACAGTCTTTGGAAAAATGGAACATAAAGTGTTTGGACCATAGCGCCGAGGAGCTTAGACAGCTTCTTGGTACCGGCTATTACCGATATGGCTTTGAACCACTAACGCGTGCTCTGGTGCAACCGGCGGCGCTTATCCGTGGTCTTGCTGATACGCTTCCTTCCAACATCACCGTGCTTGAACATACGCCAGTTGAGGCCGTGGAGGGCGCGGGTCCCTTCCGAATCCGGACGCAACGGGAGAGTTTGTCGCAGACAAGGTATTCATCGCGAACAACGCGCATGCGAGGGCGTTGGGTTTTTTGGCGGACCGAATGGTCGGCGTGTATACGTATGGTGCGCTAACCCCTCAGTTGGACAATGATGAGCTTGCTCGCTTCGGCAACTTGCCGGCCTGGGGAGTAATTCCGGCCAGTCGAATGGGGGACCACTATGAGGAAAGTGCTGGGGCGCTTTCTGATCCGAAGTGCGTCCTCATACGAGAAGGAGAGTGAGCCAAAGAAGGTGCACTCAATTCTGACTCGGCTATTTCGAAACCGATTTCCAGGCATGCGTTCGTATGAATTGGAGTACGTGTGGGGCGGGGTAACGGCCATCACGTCCAATGGAGAAAACTACTTTGGCGAACTGAGGCCGGGGCTTTACGCATCCGTTGGCTGTCAGGGGGCCGGGGTCTTGAGAGCCAGTATTCATGGGAAGCTCTTGGCAGAGATGGCTTGCGGCTCCCAATCTCCGCTTTTGACCGATCGCCTCATGTTATCGGAACCCAGCTGGATTCCGCCGGAGCCGCTTCGAGGACTCGGCGCCATTGCCAAAATGACCTATGAGGGTTGGCGTGCCGGGCGCGAGTACTAGGCCGAAAAGGGGCCGAGATCTCTCCGCCAACGCCTCAGCGTCGGCGGCAATCATTAGCTGGAGCAAATCGCGAGCTAACCAGGACCGCATCTGCTGAAACCAGGAAACAGGCAATTCATGCTGAGAATTACTGACAGGAACAGACGATGCTGAGAATTGGAGTGGATATCGGCGGCACCTTCACTGATTTTGCCGTTTGGCGACATGAAGCCGACGGCTATCGTCAGATTGACGGAGAGAAGATTCCAACCTCGCGTCCCCAATTCGCTAACGCAGTTATTGAAGGACTGACCCGCATCGTCGAACGCCACGCCGTGAAAACGGATGATCATCTATTGGTGGTGCACGGCACGACCGTCGGGACCAACGCGGTCATCGAACGCTCGGAGCCGCCAATCGCATTGATTACCACGCAGGGCCATCGGAGTGTCCTGGATATAGCCCGACTTCGTTTGGACAAGCCGGTGGACCTGTTCAATCGGCGGCCGACGCCATTGGTGCCGCGCGCTATGGTGTTTGAAGTCAATGAACGGCTGCGCGCCGACGGCAGCATCGAAACGCCGTTGGATGTCGACTCCGTTGTCACAGCCATAAAGCAGGCACGGGAACGCGGCGCCATCGCAATTGGTGTCTGTCTTCTGCACAGCTACCGCAACCCGGTCCACGAAGCGCGAGTGCTGGAGATTGCCCGCGCTAGGTTCCCTAAGCTCGAAGTCATGGCGTCGCACGAGATCTGGCCGCAACAGTCGGAATATGAACGGGCCATGCTGACCCTGCTGAATGTCTATGTGAAGCGGCTGATGGCCGGCTATATCGGGGAGATCGATGATTTTCTGCATCGCCGTTTGCCGAATGCGCGGTTGCTGGTGACAAAATCCAATGGCGGCGTGATGTCGGCGGTCGAAACTTGTCGCCTTCCGGTGCACACCTTATTGTCCGGTCCCGCAGCCGGCGTGACTGGCGCGCGCACGCTTGCCGAGTGGACCGCGAACAGCAGCATTCTGACAATGGACATGGGTGGCACGTCGACCGATGTGGCGCTCGTGCAGGTGGGTCGGCCCTCTCTCACCGCGCAGGCCGAAGTGGGTGACTTTCCGTTGTTATTGCCAGTGACCGCAATCGAGGCGATGGGCGCGGGAGGCGGTTCGATCGCTTGGCTGGATGGCGAAGTCCTCAAGGTTGGGCCCCGCAGTGCTGGTTCGAAGCCCGGGCCTGCCTGTTACGGCACCGGCGGCACCGCACCGACGCTGACTGACGCATATCTGCTGTGCAACTACCTGTCGCCACGTGGGTTGCTTGGGGGCCGTCTACCATTGTCGCGCGACCTAGCCGGGCAAGCCATGGTGCCGATCGTGAAGGCTGGCGCCAGTGACGCGCTCGCTGCGGCGGAAGGCTGCATCGCGGTTGCCACCAGCAACATGCTGGCAAAGGTACTTCCGTTCCTGGCGCGCGCCGGGATTGGTCCGGCCGATCTGACGCTGATGATTTTCGGCGGTGCCGGCGGTATCCATGGTCCGCTGCTGGCTGAAGAAGTCGGAATCAAGCGAATCATGGTGCCGCGTCTTTCTTCCGTGTTCTGTGCGTTCGGTTGTCTAGTGGCGGATCTGGTTCATGACTCGGTACGCAGTGTGACGGGCATGTCGGCGGACGCCGATATGATGAGTCGTATCTTCGGCGAACTGGCAAAGTCTGGGCGCGATTGGGTCTCCAATCAGGCCCCGCGTGGGGAGATCGAGAAAGTCGAGGCACTGTATCTGGCCGAAATGCGGTATGCGGCGCAGTCCTTCACGATTCCGGTGGATTTGACGGATGTATTGCGCCGCGATTCAGGGATGGACGGTATTGCTGCCGCGTTCCATGCCGAACATGAAAAGCTCTTCGGATATGCCAATCCTGGTGAACCGGTAGCGGTCAATGAATTGATGGTTCGCGCGTTCGGTCGCCGGGCGAAACCTGGAGCGACGGCCAATGCAAAAACGGCAGTCCGTTCGGCAGCACCAGCATCGCGCCGCAATTTGCGATTCCAGGGGCGGTGGTGGCCGGACTGCCCGATATTTGCCCGAACTGATCTGGAGGCCGGGTGGGAGCAAGACGGGCCGGCGGTTATCGAGCACGATTTGTCAACCGTTTTGGTGCCGCCAAGATTTCGGGCGGTCATCGGTGCGCTGGGCGACGTCATGATGACGAAGGAGGACTGAGCGATGGACCTTGCGCGTACCGAAATCATGAAGAATCGCTTCGCTGCCATGGCGGATGAGGCTGCTGTGCTAGCCTATCGTACCGCACACACCACCTTTATGAAACAGACGCAGGATTTCGCAGTCGCTCTGGCGACGCCCCGCGGCGAGGCGTTTGCTACACCGATGTCTGCTGGTAGCACGGCTGGCGGTGGGCCGATCACCGGATTGATCGAGCATTTTTCCGATTGCGCACCAGGCGACGTGTTGATTTCCAACGATCCGTTCAGCACCGACGGTGTGATCACCCACCAGATGGACATCAATCTGGCGCAGCCGGTGTTCTATCGCGGCGAGCTGATTGCGTTTGCGTGGGCCTTTGTCCACGCAACCGACATCGGCGGCGCCGTGCCGACCAGCATCTCGCCCGACCTGCATGAATGTTTTCAGGAGGGATTTCGCATCCGTCCCACCAAGCTCTTCCGCGGCGGTCTATTGAACCAGGACGTGGCGAACTTTGTGAAGGACAACTCTCGGATCGGCGACGAGCTGTGGGGGGATATGGAAGCGATGATGGCGGCGATGCGCCTGTTTGAACACCGATCAGTGGCGCTGTGCGAGCGTATCGGAGTTGCCGCTTTCCGCCAGGGCATTGACGACGTGATGGACTACGCCGAGACGAAGGCGCGTTCTGTGATCGCCGGGCTGCGCGATGGCGAGTACGCGTTTTCAGATTACCTCGACGGTAACAGTGCGGGCTATCCGGTGCATATTCACTGCCGGTTACGCATTGCTGGTGACGAGGCGGAAATTGATTATGCAGGCAGTGATCCGCAGGTGAAAGCCGCCTTGAACTTCAACACTGGCGGGCGCGCCCATTCGGCCCTATGCCGGGGGTTGACAAATTATATCCTGACGAAGGAGCCCGCGACACCGCAGAACGGCGGAATCTTGCGACCAATCCGCTCTCGGGCACCGTCAGGTACGGTGATGAACGCCGAGTTTCCCGCAGCGATGGGCAACCGCTATATGACCATGATGCGCTGCTATGACGCGCTGATGGGCTGTGTGAACCAGGCGATTCCGGGCGGTATCGCCGCCTGCGGCGCCGGGCAGGCCGGCATTATCGCAGCGTCTTGGCCGGACGCGATCACCGGTCGCTCACGAGTGTCTGTGGTAGAACCATTCTGTGGCGGCTCCGGCGGTCGCGTACGTGCCGACGGCGTGGACGCGAATGACACGATGCTCGGCTTTCTGAAAAAGCACTCCGATCGAAAGTGTGGAATCCGAAACCCCAGTGCTTGTACGGAAGCATGCGCTAGTGCCGTCCAGCTTTGGGCATGGCCGCTATCGTGGTGGCGCCTCGGTATGCATCGAATTGGAATGCCCAATTTCCCAGGTCACAATTACCGTACGCGGCCTGGAGCGATGCCGTTTCCAGCCTTGGGGCATGCAAGGCGGCAACCCCGGTCGCAGCGGTGAGACTTGGTTGGTGCGGGCCGGCGAGGCAACCGCACTCGGGCACGTTGGCGTGCTGACGATGCAGCGCGGTGACGTGCTGCGGATGGTCTCCCCGTCGGGGGGCGGCTTCGGCGATCCGGTGACCCGCCCCGTTGCGCTGGTCCTCGAGGACGTGACGAACAGGATGCTAGATGAATCGGAGGCTGCCGAAATTTATGGTGTGGTGATCCGCGATGGCGTTCTGGATAGTCCGGCGACAACGCGGCGGCGTGCGGAAATGGCGGCGAAGCAGACCCAGATGCCGCCGGTCACTCATGGCCCGGCCCGACGCGAGTACGAGGCGGTGTGGCCGACAGAAGCGAGCGTTGCGTTTGCGAACGCGGTGCTGGAAGCACCGCGTGGATTGCGAACTGCGGTGCAGCAAGAAGCTCGCGCGGCGCTAGCCGCGAAGCCGAGTCCGCTCAATGCCGTCATTGTGAGCGATGCCGTCGCCGCGTCGGTCCGCCGGATGCAGGCACCCAGAGTCTAGAAACGCGGATCGCTGCCTTTGCGTTTTGCAAGTCGGCAGTGACCGTTCGAGTGAAAATTCGGCAAAGCGGCGCCGCTAGAGTCATCGAGTACGTCTCTATCGGCAATCTGCTACGCAGATAGAACAACGAGCATAAGCAGCACGGCGTTGGCGTCCCTTACACCATAAGCAGTCCAGCTCTTATTTCTGGCTGCTGGTCCTAACCACGTGCGCCAAGACCACCTGGAAGTGGCGCGGTAGCAGTTCGCAGTCCATACGGAGCCGGAGGACGAGGCATACCGGCGGATACGAGCGGCGCCAGCACGCAAGCTATTGCCTGCGCTCGTGATGGATCTTGGTCCTCGGCGACGACATGAAAGCTTCAATTTATCCAGCGATGACGCAGAATTTCTGCGCTATCGCAGTTCAATTAGGGCAATTCAGCTTTATAGGCTGGTATATTGTGCGTAACGAAGTAGAGCTAGGGATGGAAACAATGAGCCACATCGTAAATGGCACGAGCCTCATGCGGGCAAGTTCCTGCGCCCCTGTTTTTGGAGGGTAAGTCTTATCGCTCTTCACACTTCCGGGCAAATCTTGACCAAGGCAACATTCGCGCTATGCCGCGGTTTTGCGGTGCGCCAACTGTCGGTCCGAAACTGATGGCCGCGCCACGCGACCTCCCGGCTGTACGATTGGTCCGCGCAAGTGCACCGAAGGTTGCTTGTTTCAGCTCTCGGCGCGTTACGCAAGCCGCGTCAGTGCGATGTCGCCCTCCGCGGACTATCGTTCGTACTCACAGCTCGTCCTTCTCAGGCTTCTGGCGCCGCATGAGTGTGGCTGCACCAACGAAAGGGAGGTGGCCGCAGGAGGTAAACAGCCCTCACTATGTGCGCGATGTCTTGGAGCAATTATGATGGGCGGCTACGTCACACGTCGCCTGTTTGCTATCGTCGCACTCGCGTTCGCTATTAGCGTTCTGGTATTTCTGATTCTACGCCTCGTTCCGGGCGACCCAGTGATCACCATGCTGGGCATGGAAGCCGGCAATAAGGAGCTGGTTGTGCGGCTGCGTCACCAGCTCGGCTTAGACGAACCCCTCTACATCCAATATCTGACCTGGATCGGCAACTTCCTGCGCGGTGATTTCGGCTATTCCTATACTGAAGACCGTCCAGTAGTGTCGGTAATTGCCGCGAATTTCCCGGCGACCTTGCAGCTCGCGGCCGCCAGCCTGGCTCTTTCGCTTTTCTTTGGCTTTATCCTAGGAGTCGCGGCGGCGATCAAACGCAACCGTACACTCGACATGGCGACGATGGGCTTCGCCTTGGTCGGCATGTCGATCCCGAGCTTCTGGCTCGGACTTTTGCTCATTCTAGTTTTCGCCGTAAAACTCCCTTGGTTTGATGTGGTCGGGGGGCGTCGCTCAAGGGGCTGGTTCTGCCGTCCGTGACGCTCGCTGTTGCGTCGATCGGGTACAATGCGCGCTTCGTTCGTTCAAGCATCATCGGTGCAATGGTTCAGCAGCACGTCATCACCGCGCGTGCCAAAGGCATCTCGCGTGCACGCGTTTTCGTTCGTCACGTGGTGCGCAATGCCTTGCTCCCGATCCTAACGATCGTCGGCCTCCAGATTGGCCATCTCCTTTCCGGCGCCGTATTCGTTGAGACGGTGTTCTCCAGGCCGGGTGTCGGTCGGCTTCTTGTCCAGTCGATCCTTGCCCACGATTACCCGACAGTGCAGGCGGTGGTGCTCATTATCGCGATCATTTACGCGGTGACGAACTTTATCGTGGATATGCTCTATCCGTTTTCGATCCCCGCATCGCATATCGCTAGCGAAAGAAGTACAATGCAGGTCCAGGCAGAGATGGAAGGTTCCTCGCAACGCCCTCCGCTAGGGAGTAAAGGTCTAGTGCAGCTCAAAGTAGAGGCGGAAGCTCCGAAATCGACCGCTGAGCCGCTGACTCCACGCAAGGCGCTCGGACGGCAGATCATACGCGCGCTGACACATCGAAGCTTAGCGCTTGGGCTGACAATCTGTCTTGTGCTGATCATTCTCGTCGCGGCGGCGCCGCTGCTGACGTCGGTAAACCCGAGCTCGCAAGACCCGATGCACACCTTCTCTCCACCCTCGCTGACATATCTAATGGGTACGGATGCCTTTGGGCGCGATCTCTTCGCTCGGGTTCTCTATGGCGGGCGCACGACAATGCTCGCCAGCCTTTGCGTGGTTCTTCTGGGTTGTGTCTTCGGAACGACAATCGGGCTGGCAGCTGGATATTTCGGTGGCGCATTCGGTTTCTGTGTCATGCGAATCGTCGATCTGTTGCTCGCGTTTCCAGGAATCCTGCTTGCATTGGCGGTAACGGCCATTCTGGGTCCCGGCCTCATCAATGGCGTTATCGCCATTGCCGGTGTCGTCATTCCCGTCTATGCGCGGTTGGTAGAGGGAGCCACGACCGAAATCCGCAACCTGCCCTATGTCGATTCCGCAATCACCCTGGGAGCGGGGCCACTCTGGATCATTGGGCGCCATATCTTGCCGAATGTCCTCTCCGGCGTGGTGGTTTTGACGACGACCTGGATTGGCATCGCGGCACTCTGGATTGCTGCGCTAGGCTTTATCGGCCTTGGCGTCCAGCCGCCCATGCCCGAACTCGGCACCATTCTGAGCGACAGTCAAAACTTCATTACGCTGGCGTGGTGGATCACGTTCTTTCCCGGCGTCTTTCTTTCGCTTTTCGTCGTCGGCGTGAACCTCATTGGCGACGGTTTGCGGGACGAATTCGATCCGACGCTCGCCCGAGCCTGAGGCCTGCTGCAATCAACGAACACGAGGGGTGACCAATGACTGAAAGAAAGTGGGATATTTCCAAGCACGTTGCATTTGCTGCATTCATGGGCGCCAGTGCGCTCACAATGATGTCGCAACCAGGACTCGCCCAAAGTGCAGACAAGCAGGCCCAGTTGATCATCGGCTGGGGATCGACAGTTGACAGTCTCAACCCCGCAATTACCACGATCCGTGATGTTGGTCCGATCCTGGCAAATATCTTCGATACTCTCGTTTGGCTGACCCCGGATTTCAAGTTGACGCCCAGTCTTGCTACGAACTGGGACGTTTCGGAGGACGGAAAGACCTACACATTCAAACTGCGCAAGGATGTCACCTTCCATGACGGAACGCCATTCAATGCGGCTGCGGTAGTAGCCAATTTCGAGTATATCATCGACAAGGATACGCAGGCGAAGAACCTTGCCCAGCTCGGACCCTGTACATCCGCAAAGGCGCTCGACGAATACATCGTCCAGCTTTCCTGCGCGGAACCCTATGCGCCGCTTCTCCGCGTGCTCGGCACTCCCTACTACGGTATCCAGTCGCCGACAGCGCTCAAAAAGTACGGCAAGGAGGCCGGGGGCCATCCGACCGGCACCGGCCCCTTCGTCTTCTCGAGCTACAAGCCCAATGAGAGCGTCCTTCTCAACCGCAATGAGAAGTACAACTGGAATCCGCCCGCGCTTAAACACAGTGGCCCGCCCAACATTGCGTCGGTGACGTTCCAGATCGTCCCCAATTCGCAGGCGCGAGTCAGCCAGTTCCTGGCCGGCCAATCGCAGATGATACAGAAGACGCCCGGGATTTATTGGAGCTCATGGAAGAACGATAGCAAATATACCCAAATTCCCGTGCCGGTCAGCGGCATGGGAATCTTTGCCCTATTCAATACGAAACGCTTCCCGACCGACGACATCGCCGTGCGGAGGGCGATCCAATACGCAGTCGACAAAAAGGCGGTGCTCCAGCTCGCAGAAAGCGGCGCATATCCTATTTCCAACACTCCGCTTCAGGAAGGTATGATCGGCTATGACCCCTCGCTTGAGAGTTCTTACCCCTTCGATCCGCAGAAGGCCGCCGCGCTCCTGACGGAAGCAGGCTGGAAGAAGCCCGGCCAGTTCTGGGAAAGAGATGGCAAGACGCTGACCCTCAAGATGACTGTGCTTTCGACCCGGCCGTCTTACCAGATGATTAGTCAAGCGATGCAAGGTTACCTGCGCCAAGCTGGTATGGACGTCCAAATCGAACAACTTGCCTTGTCAGCTTGGTTTGCCGCTAGCATTGCTGGTAACTTTTCTCTCACCCCACTGCAGTACGTGGCCCCCGATCCAGTTGGCCTGAATTCCTTTTTTCTGCCTGACCAGTACTACGCATGGAGCAAGTTCTCGGATCCTGAGCTGACTGATTTGCTTCGGCGGGGTCAAAGGGAGGCCGATGAGGAAAAACGCGCTCAGATCTATAAGAAAGCCCAGAAGATCATCATGGACAACGCCGTGATGATACCGATCCATCAGAACAACGATCTTGTCGTTGTCTCGAAGAACCTCAAGGGCGTAACTTATATGGGTGGTGGCTTTGAATATCTCGGTGCAGCTTCGTTGACCAGGTGAATCCAACCGTCAGAACTTGGGAACTCGGCCGGGATAGTGGCGATGTGACCACCACCACAATCCTTGCCGATACGCTGATGTGACGGCACCGGAAGCGAGCGGTTTGAAGATCGATGCCGTCGAGGGCGACAGGATCGCGAGAACTGAAACGGGCAGCGCAACGTGAGCATCGAGGAGCAAGAAATCTTGGCGGGCACAGCACACAGCAGGGCGGCATCAGTTCCCGAACAGCGCGCACTTCTCGAAGTCCGCGATCTGAAGACGTATTACGCGACCACAGCCGACTGCACCATCAAAGCGGTCGATGGCATCGGTTTTCAGATTATCGCAGGCGGACGCCTCGGCATCGTTGGCGAATCGGGATCGGGCAAGAGCGTCACGTCGTTGTCAATAATGCGCCTGATCGAGCCGCCAGGCCGTATCGTAGATGGCGAAATACTATTCAAGGGGCGCAATCTTGTGGCCCTGAAGGAGCGCGAAATCCGCCAATTGCGGGGCCGCGACATTTGCCTCGTCTTCCAAGATCCGATGTCGTCTCTGAACCCGGTCTACACTGTCGGTGATCAAGTGATCGAGACGATTCAGGCGCACAGTCAGATCGGCCGATCAGATGCGCGCACTCGTGTGGTCGAACTATTCAGACAGGTCGGCATTCCGGCGCCAGAGCGGCGCATTCATGAATTCCCGCACAAGCTCAGCGGCGGCATGCGTCAGAGAGTGACAATTGCCATGGCGCTTGCCAACGAGCCGGAACTGCTGATTCTGGATGAACCTACGACTGCGTTGGATGTGACAATCCAGGCCCAAATTCTCGACCTAGTACGAAGCTTGAGCCGCTCGGCTGTTCTGCTCATCACCCACGACATCGGCGTCGTGCGCGAGATGTGCGATGAGGTGCTGGTAATGTACGGCGGCCGAGTCATGGAATGGGGCAAGGTTCATCAGGTCACAGACGCACCGAAGCATCCGTACACGCAAGGCCTTCTTGCTTCCATTCCCCACCCGGAAATGCGGGGTCGACCGCTGAACGCAATCGGCGGTGCGGTGCCGAACCCGCTGAACATGCCCCCTGGTTGTCCGTTCCAGCCTCGCTGTTCGCGTGCCATGGAAAAGTGCTCAGTCATGCCGCCGCTGATGCGGCAGCCGGACGGCGGCACGGTCGCCTGTTGGCTCTATTGAGGCGCTACGGAAGATCCTGATGTTGAATAGCACAAAAACGAACTCGAGCAAGCAGGCCGGCGCATCGACGGACGAAGTGCTCGTCGAAATCCGTAACCTAAAGATGTTTTATTCCAGCCACTCGGGATTCCTAAAACGGAATATCGAGTGGGTCAAAGCGGTCAATGACGTTTCCTTACGGATCTTTCGCGGCGAAACGTTCGGGCTGGTCGGCGAGTCTGGTTGCGGGAAATCCTCTCTCGGTCGCTCAATCCTTCGCCTGGAGACCCCGCAGGCTGGCGAAATCCTTTTCGAAGGTGAGGATATTCTGGCAGCCTCGCCCAGCCGGCTCAAATCGATAAGACGCGACGTGCAGGCGGTCTTTCAGGATCCGCGAAGCAGCCTCGACCCGCGCATGAGCGTGCGGAGCATTATTTCCGAGGGCCTTTTAGTTCAAGGGAAAATGGCACCGCGTGAGCGGCGAGAATTCGTCGAGCACCTGATTGCGCTCGTGGGATTGCGCAAGGAGCATCTCGATAGATACCCACACGAATTCAGCGGCGGACAGAGGCAGCGAATTGGTATCGCGCGCGCTTGCGTTGAAACCGAAGTTCATCGTTGCCGACGAACCAGTATCGGCACTGGACGTGTCCGTCCAGTCACAGATCCTGAACCTGCTTTCCGAGCTGCAATCGGAATTCGGCCTGACATATCTCTTCATCGCCCATGACCTGTCAGTCGTCGAATACTTCAGCAATCGGGTAGGTGTTATGTATCTTGGCAAGCTCGTCGAATTGGCTGACGCTGAAGAGCTCTATGCCGATCCTCGGATGCCCTACACCAAGGCACTTCTATCGGCTGCCCCAAACGCCAGGGGCGCGCGCAAGAGCGAACGCATTGTCCTAAAAGGCGACGTGCCGAGCCCGCTCCATCCGCCGTCGGGCTGTCCGTTTCGCACGCGGTGCTGGCTTGCCGAAGAGATCTGTGGGCAAAAGGGTCCCGAGCTCCGCGAGATCAAACCGCGGCATTGGGCGGCCTGCCATTTCGCTGAGGAATTGCCTGACCGCGATCGGGCTTTCGTGCGAACTGATCAATAATGGATCTACATCCATGCTCAAAATTCGACATTTGCCGCAGGCCCTGAGTGCGCACTGAGGTCCGATAAACTGACACAGCCGTGACGAAGAGGCTTCGTTGCCGTTCTGACGGATGGAGCTGGTTCGGGCCTGAATCGAAGATCGCTCCAGGGACATTTCCTCCTTGATTTGGACCACTCCCTCGGAGAGGCCCCTTTTTGGAGATAAAAGATTGTTTGGATCCCGTGCGTTCTGCACCAACTCGATATTGTCGTCGGCTCTTGCGAGTTTTGCGCCGAGCTCGGGCGGTCGAGTCGCGCTGGGGCGTTGTCGCGACCGAATCGAACGAAGGTGCCCTCGCCAAGGCCCATCCGACGTGATGGCAGTCCGAAAGAATCACATTGTCGCGGCGGCTCTGGACAGCATTCAGGAGGATAACGATCAATGCGGTGGTGCGCACCATGAGTGAATTGTACAAACTGGGTGGAGCATGCGAATACATCGAGCGTGCTCTGGCCGACTGGAATGCCATCGGTGCAGCTGTCGCGGTAGTTCGAGGACCAGAAGTCATATACGCCCAAGGCTTCGGTTTGAGGCAATTGGGACGAGACACTAAGATAGATCCAGACACATTGTTTCAGGTCGGATCAACAACAAAGGCATTTACGACCGCCGCGTTAGGAATTCTCGTCGATGAGGAAGGGTTCGGTGGGATGATCCGATTATACAGCATTGTCCCGATTTTCAGCTCCACGATCCTTGGATGATGCGTCACCTGACAATACGTGACACTGTGACTCATCGAAGCGGAATCGTAGGCGACATATATCCGTTCGTCGCGATCATGGATTCTAAGAAGGCAATTAGTCGCCTGCGGCACGCGCCCTCTGTGGGCCAGTTCCGTGACTCGTATTGCTACAGCAACCTAATGTATGCGTTGGCGGGAAATGTCATTGAGGCAGTCTCCGGTGAGAGTTGGGGCGAGTTCGTCAAACGTCGGCTGCTGGAGCCCCTTGAGATGCATCGTACTGGCACAAGTCCGTACAATTTTTGGGAAGCACCTTTCGTTGCCCCGATGCTTTTTGGCGCGGCGCCCAGCGGCTCATCTAATGTGGAGCAAGCCCGCGACAGGAACTTGGCCATGCCGCACGGATGGGATGAAAAGCGAGCGTCTACGGTTCTGCCCTGGCAAAGCTACGACAATGCCGCGGCGGCCGGTGCACTAGTGTCCAGTGCTGCTGATATGGCTAATTGGCTTCTCCTGCATCTCCATGACGGTTGCTTCAACGGGACGCGGGTTCTCACACCAGACACCGTGTGGGACCTGCACGCGCTGCAAAATCTTAGATGTGAGCAGCCTTCACAAAAGCTTCCGTTGCCCGAAGAGGTGGAGGGCTACGCATTGGGTTGGCAAAGAGGACGCTATCGCGGACACGTCTACTTAGCACATGGCGGCGGAATTCTCGGCTTTCCCTCCTACGCCGCATTCATTCCTAGCGCGAAAATTGGGGTCGTGGTTCTCTCAAATGGCCCGAGATCTGCGCGCGATCAATTGGCGTTGAATAAGGCGCTTGGATCTTGGCTGTTCGATCGAGCTCTCGGTGAACCGGCGCACGACTGGAGCCGAGAATGCTTGGTATGGCTACAACGCATTCATCAATCGGCAGAGAACCAAGAAGCCGAGTTAAGACGCGGTCGGCGAAGCCAGGCGCCACCTTCACTATCGCTGGACCAGTATGTCGGAGTCTACGAGGATTGCATCGGTGAATCTGGACCCGTCCGTGTAAGTGTCGAAAATGGCGGGCTCAGGCTTGGTTTTCCAGGCGCGGGTGCATTTACCGCAGCACTCGATCCATGGCATCTTAATCTGTTCAGGATGGGCTCGAATCCAGTTATTGACGAGATGCTTGACTTGAAGGATACACAGGCACGGTTTGTGGAATTTTCTTTAGACCCAAACGGTCGAGTCAGTTCGATGAGCGCTTTCGGTGTGTCGTTTCTTCGACAATTGGAATAGCGTCAGTTTCGGCTAAGTGGCGAGCGGCGCGAATTTCCTAGAGTACCTGATCGACCTCGTTGGCTTCAGCAAGGACCGACCTGCAATCGGAGTTCGGGCAAACATATCTCTTCATTGCCCATGCCGTGTCAGTCGTCGAATACTTCAGCGATCGGGTTGGGGTAATGTATCCAGGCAAGCTCGTCGAGCTGCGCGATGCCGAGGACCTCTATGCTGATCTTGGATGCCGTCCAAGGCCCTTCTATCGGCTGCTCCAAACGCCAGGGGATCTGCGCGCGGAAGGCCCGGAGTTGCATGAGATCAAGCCGCCGCATTGGGCCGCCTGGCCATTTCGTCGACGAACTGCGCGACAGAGCCATGTGTGGACGATCGACGTGTGATCAGCAGGAACCCTGCATGTGGTGCTGAAGGTCGGCTATTTCTGCGAGGATAGCCTGTCGGTGTACTGCTCTCAAACGGACGGCCTAGAATCCTTCAACCGCTCGTTCGGTCGCGATTTTTCGCAGCAACTATTCGAGGCCGTGCTGAACTGCAGATGATCGACAGAACCACAGCCAAGGCCCACCAATCAGCGCTCGACGAAGTAGAGCTTTACGTGGAAGAGCGTGGTCGCTCTTGGCAGGTAAACCAAGAAGGTTCATTCCGCCGCAGATTCGGCCGGCGCGCGTTGATCGCTTTTGCCATAACCTCAAGTCAGATCGACGGGTGTGGCCTTCGGCGCGCCCCGCTCAAGCGCTACCCATGGATTGCTGTGTTCGACCTGCCCGGGACGCGGTGGATCGCGCTGCTTCCCGGTGTCGTTCGCTCTTCGTCGTCGGCGTGAACCTCATCGGCGAGGTTTGCGGGACGGACTCGACCCGATGCTCGCCCGAGCCTGACACTTGCTGCAATGAACGAAACGAGGGGTTACCGATGGCTCAGACGAAGTGGAAAATCTGCAAGGACACCGCAGTTGGCTGCAGCTACAACAGTACAATTCGATCAAAGCTGTGTGGACTGCCGCGACTTGAGCCTCGAAAATCCAAGCCGAGGGGACTCTAAGGCCGATTTGCCGCTTCACGCGAGCGTCCGTATTTGCCGAGTGCAGAAGTTCGGCGGCGCGATGGCCTATATTGAAGCAATTCGGCTCCAGGCCGCGCTATCCTTCTTGCGGATGAGATCGCGAGCTTTGGCTCTCTCGGAATGAAGCTTAAGCGCGCACGGCCGATGCGTATCGAATCCTAAGAGGCTCGCGGATATCCGCAAATATGAGCATTCGGCAACTTTTTTCCGCGACGAGAAAGGAAGAGGTTGGTCGCCACGTGAAGAGGAACTGCCGAGCTCCCAGGCTAAGGCTGGGTTGTTTGGCTCTGTTTGTAAAATGAAGCCGCCGGGTGCTCAGACCAGACGGCTTCGAATACCGCCCCATGAGGTTGAGAGCCGACATGGAATAGGCCTACCAAGTCGAGTCGATTTCAAGCGATCCGCAGCCCACGGCGGAGCGGGACCACTCTGGATCATCCGCCGCCATATTTCGCCGAATGTCATCTCTGGTGTAGTCGTGTTGACCACGACCTGGATTGGCATCGCGACGCTCTGGATTGCTGCGCTAGGCTTTATCGGCCTTGACCGACAGCACCGGAAGCGAACAAGTGCGAAGCCGGTGCCGGTTTGTCGAACACGGTAGAATTGCGAGTATTGAAAGCGGCGCAGCTTGAGCATGGACGAAAAATAGTCTTGCTAAACACGGCACGCGGCAAGCAGGGATCAGGACCCGAACAGCGCGCGCTTCTCGAAGCGCACGATCCATGATGGATTTCTGCGCTCAGTTGAACAACTTGCTGAATGCATGCGCATTCGCCGAAACTAGGTCGATTTCAGCTTCATCAGAAGGTAACATCGATTCAGAGGCGCTAATTCAGCGGCGCGGATCAAAGTGCCAACTCAAATGGACACACGCAGCAATAGCTTCTTTACCGACGCCGCTCGCGATGCGGTGATCGAGCTGCGGCACGCCATGCATCGCGAGCCAGAGCTTTCAAACGCGGAATGGAAGACGCAGGAGCGTATCCGTGGCATCCTGCAGCGCTTCGGCATCCATGGCGCCAAAGTCTTTCACAACACTTTTCTCCATGGCGTTATCGGAGGCGCCGCGTCTGGCACGAAGCGGTCAATCGCCGTGCGCGGCGACATTGATGCGCTGCCGGTCAAGGAGGCGCGCGATGATCTATCTTGTCGCTCGCAGGTGGACGGAGTGATGCATGCCTGCGGCCATGACGTGCACGCCTCGATCGCGCTTGGCACCGCGCTTGCCTTACATCGAGGCTGCGTGCGAATTTCGCGGGGAAGTGCGTGTGTTCTGTCAGCCGGCCGAGGAGGCGGAGCCGCTTGGCGGGCGAGTGCAAGAACTTACTCGAGGGCTTCGGCCGTGCCGTCGGCTTCCACATCAGTCCCGACATTCCCATCTGCAATTTCGACGCCCGGAGGGACGATAACCAGATCTGCCGATGAGTTCAAACTCATCGTTACCGGCGAGATGGCGCATGGCGCGACGGCCCATCAGGGCGTCGACGCTATCATCATAGCCGCCGCGTTCATCAACGAGGTGCAGAAGGTGGTCTCACGCGAAATGCCAATCGACGACGGAGCGTGACGTTTGGCACCATTCAAGGCGGGACGGCGACCAACATCATCTGCCCGTCGGTCGTTATGGAAGGTATGATCAGGACCCGCAGCCCAGAGCGGGTGCGTTGCTGTGCCAACGCGAACGCGAAGCGGCCGAACGCGTTACTGCGACGCATCGGGGCCGCGCTGAGTGCATCATCCGCACGGGCGAGCCCGCGGTCGTGAACGATCCCGAAAAACGTTCGGAGCCTCCGTCGACCTCATCATCCCGACGACGGAGCTCGCTGGCAGATACGTCCTTGATCTCCTGAATTCTTGAGATCGGCCGGGGCGCAGCCCGTTTAGGCGGCGCTGCACCGGCGGTGGGAATATGCGAAAGGCCCATGCTAGCGTACCCGCATACGATCTCATACCGACGTGGCAGGCCCGCGGTAGGTGCGGCCCAAACTCTCCGAAGTAGTGCTCGTACCGATCAATCCGTGATCGAGCGCCATGATACCGCTGTTGCAGTACACAACACAGCTTCCGGGTCATGCTCTAGTCAGTTACGTTGCCTCACTTGGCGCACTGATCGGGGCGATACTAGCGATGATCTCTTCGATTTGAGCAGTCGCCGGACCGAGGGCCGCGCCGCGCCGCCGACAGGGTGTATCGAGTTTGCAGCAGGTGTCGTGACCGTTCGGCAGGCCTCAGATATGTTCAAGCGTTAGTTGTGCCGAATGCAGAGGCTCGACCTCGCTCGCAGCAAAAAGCTCCCGCCGCCAGACCAAACGCAGAATTTTGGACGTTAAGAGGCATATTACGCCGAAATTCGGCTCACTAGCCGGATAAGATTTGGCGACAGCTCGAAACGAAAGGCCTAGGAGGCGCTTAGGTCGTGGAAGATCCTCAACCCTCCCATCGATAGTGTTTTACGAACCAGGCAAGCTGCTGAACGCTCGTAATGTATCATGGTGATCGTCGACTTTGTTCCTCGCCGGCATGGCTCGTGCGTCCCAGCGACAGCCGCCCATCGTCGATGCCCTCGGAAGCCACTACTTGCAGCCGATTTATTTGGAGTGCATTTCGAGAAGGACACGAGAATGGCATTGCCGAATGAAGCGCGAATCGTTGAATGGCGATGTGACGGCTTCGTGCTAAGCACAGATCGGGCGCGTATGGACGTTGATCGCGTTCAGCGCTTTCTCTCGGAAGAGTCGTACTGGGGTAATGGGATTTCGCGTGAACTCGTTGTGCGCGCGATCAAAGGTGCAAACTCGGTCGGCGTTTATCGCGAAAACGGAGCAGGTCGGGTTTGCCCGCATCGTTACCGACTGCGCGCGGCTCGCCTACCTGATGGATGTGTTCATCGACCGCAATTATCGCGGGCGAGGCATTGGCGCCTGGCTTGCGGCCGCGGTGCGCGTTCATCCGGATTTGACCACCGTGAGTCGTTGGCTTCTCGCTACCAAGGATGCGCACGGAGTTTACGAGCGTGCCGGCTGGAGCGCCGTGCGCCATCCAGATTGGATGGTGGAGGTCCTTCAGCACTCGGTGCCCGGAGACGGGCCATGCGCAACCGCAGTTGTCCGGACGTAGGTAGCAGGCGCCCCTGTATCGGAGGCGACATTTGCTGCTCGTTCACCGAGTTCGCCACCCCTCCCACGCTACAGCCAACAACGTTTAGCCCAGGCCTCAGTTGGCCGAAATAGAACTGTCCAATGGAGGTGAAAGCTATAACCCTCCCCCACCTGTGAGTTGTTCCAATGGCTGAGAGTTTCGAACCAGGACAGGAAGCTCCGCGTTCCGGCCAGTACGAACAGATCGGGCCGCGTGGCGGACGTGCGGACGTAACGAGACCCGAGCCTCTGCCGCCGACCTTCAAGCCTGGGATGGATTCGCTCTCCGCTCCCGATGACGATCCATATCTCTGGCTGGAAGAGATCGAAGGAGCATCGGCTGTCAACTTTGTCGAGCGGCAGAATCGCCTGACGTCGGACAAGTTTGGCAGCCCGGCCTTCGCGCGTGACCGCGACACGCTGGCCGCGATCTATGACCGACAGGACAACATTCCTTATATCGGGCGACGCGACGGTCTTCTCTACAATCTCTGGAAGGACGCGACCAACCGGCGCGGGCTGTGGCGGCGAACCACGCTCGCGGAATTTCGCACGCCTAACCCGTCGTGGGAGACTTTGCTAGACGTCGACAAGCTTGCCGCAACCGAGGGCGAAGATTGGCTTCTGAGCCAGATCACCATGAGCTCAGGACATCAGCGGGTCATCTTCAGCTTGTCGCGCGGCGGCAGCGATGCCGTCACCTTGCGTGAGTTCGACACCGAGACGAAGAGCTTCGTGGAGGACGGCTTCGTCCTACCGGAAGCCAAGGGCAGCGTGGACTGGCTCAATGCCGATACGCTCATGCTTTCCAGCGCGTATGGTGAGCGCATGGCGACAAGCTCAGGTTACGCCAGGACAGTCCGATTGTGGCAGCGCGGCCAGCCGGTCGAGCGGGCGCAGCTGATCTTCGAGACCACCACAGATCGGATGTGGGTCCGTTGTGACGTCGACGACACCGGCCCGGCTCAGCGGGCCTGGATCGTCGATCGAGTGGATTTCTTCAATTTCGCGTTCTGGCTTCGCGATGCGGCCGGCGCACTCACGAAACTCGATCTGCCCACCGACGTGTGGATGCAGGCGCATGGTGACTGGTTCGCGGTGAAGCTGCGGCAGCCCTGGACCGTGGCGGGACGAGCATACGCTGCCGATAGCCTGCTCGGCATCTCGCTCTCGGGGTTTCTTGCCGGTAGCCGAGAATTCGCGGTTCTGTTCGAGCCGGGTCCGCGGCGTGCGTTGCAAGGATTGTTCTGGACGGCAGGCAAGCTGGTCCTTCTGATTCTCGACGAACTGCGGCCGGTGTTCGAAATCTGCACGCCGTCGGAGAGCGGATGGGGCCGCGAGACGCTACAAGGCCTTCCGAACATCGGCGTGGTTGACCTCTGGCGCTTCGACAACCATGAGTCCGAAAGCAATGGCGACCTGCTCGCCAATGTCCAGGATCCGCTCAGTCCACCATCCCTGATGCTGATTAAGCCGGGTGTCTCCAGCCCGACCGTGCTCAAGCAGGCGCCGAAAACGTTCACCGCCGGCGGAGTCGTGATCACCCAGCATGAGGCGATCTCCATCGATGGCGAGCAGATTCCCTACGTGCAGACCGGCCCCGTCCACGAGAGCGGCGACGCGCCGATCTATATGAGCGCCTATGGTGGCTTTGGTCGCTCGGTGAAGCCGTACCACGATCCTGCGCTCGGCAAGCTTTGGCTGGAGCGCGGCGGCACTGTGGTGCAAGCGAATTTGCGCGGCGGCGGCGAATTCGGTACGCGCTGGCACGATGCCGGGCGATTTGCCGGGAAGCGTCTCTCTCGCATGATGATTTCGCGGCAGTTGCCGCCGACCTTGTCCGGCGCGGCGTGACGCACGCGAAGCGCATCGCAGCAGAGGGCCGATCGAACGGCGGACTTCTCATCGCCAATATGTTGACCCGATATCCTGAAAGGTTCGGCGGCCTCTTCTGCACCATCCCGGTCATCGACATGCGCCGCTATACAAAACTGCTCGCGGGGGCGAGCTGGATCGCGGAATACGGCGATCCGGACAAGCCCGAAGAATGGAAGTGGCTGAAGACCTACTCCGCCTATCACGCCGCGAAACCGGGCCAGCCGTATCCGCCAATCCTGATCGCCACGACGCGGCGGGACGATCGGGTCCATCCCGGCCACGCGCGCAAGATGGCCGCGAAGCTCCAGGCGATGGGATACAAGGCCTATTTCTATGAGACCGAAGGGGCGGGCATGGCTACGGCAAGGACAACGCAGAACGAGCCGCATTCACGGCGCTCGGACTAACTTTTCTGAGAAACGCGATCGGATGGGCGCCGGCTGAGCTTGATAGACCCGTCCGTTCCGTAGTTGCGAGGAGCGAAGCGACAACGCAATCAGTTCGTAGAGCGCAGTAATCGTCCTGATAAATGCACATCGCGGAATAATCTTTATTGGCAAGGCCAAGTTCAGCGTCGCGGAAGCAGAGTTCAAGCTAAATGAGTACACAGTGCAATAGCTTTTGTCTAACGCCGAGTGCGATGCTGTTATCGAGCTGCGTCATGCAATGCATCGCGAGCCAGAGATCTCAAATGCTGCCCCTCTGTCGTGCTCGAGGGCACGATCAGGACACGCAGCTCAGAGCGGCGAACGCTGCTGTGCGAGCGCATACGAGGAGTAGCCAATGGTCTTGCTACGACGCACAGTGGAAACGGTGAATGCATCATCCAAACGGGCGAGCCCGCTGTCGTGAACGATGCAGAAATGGTCAACCGCTTCGGTAAACCCGTTGTCGATACTATCGGTCGCGACGCCTTCACCGGCCACCGGCGTGGGGGCAGCGACGACTTCGGATTTTACTCAGCATGCGTGCCCTCAATCTACTTCTGGTTCGGCAGCCGCGCGCCTGGCAATGACTCGTATCTGCACACGCGGACATTCAGAGCGTCCGACGACATCATCATCCCCACGACTGAACTCACCATCAGATATGTCTTAGACCTTCTGAAATTCCAGAGATTGGTCGGGCGAGGAGCGAACAGTGATGTGATGTGAACGCATCGCGTCCGGCCGCCGCCCCAGTCTTCGTGGCGGGAGCTCAGGCAACCGCAAGGCGTTGAAGGTGGACGAGCGCAAGCTGTGACCAATGTATCTGATGAGGGAATCTCTCCTCCGTTCATGCCTCATTTGCGTCAGATTTTGCGAGCTGGTATGTGCCGCGGCAATTGGCTCGCTCGTTGTGACCGCTCACAAAGCGAATTCGCCAGATCAAGTTTGGCGTCATTCGAGGCGAAACGACCAGATTACCGGCGCCGGATCTCACTGGATCGGCGCCTACACGTACGAGCGGAAGTCTGATCTCCGAGAAAGAGGATTGTTGCCCATGAATCCGGATCTTGGCCAAATCGCGATTGATCCGGGATTGGGGAGGGTGTTCGAGCATATCAAGACGAACAAAGACGAGTTCGTCAGCCGTTTGCTCGATTACTTACGACACCCTAGTATCAGTGCCCATAACATCGGAATAGGCGAGGTCGCCGAAATGCTCGTGAAGATGCTGAGCCGTCTGGGATTCAAAGCACGGGCCATCTCCACGTCCGGGCACCCGATGGTGCTGGGACGCTGGGAGCGCGTGCCTGGAGCGCCGACGGTCTTGCTCTATGGTCATTATGATGTCCAACCTCCGGAGCCTTTGGAAGCCTGGATCAGTCCGCCATTCGAACCGACCATCCGAGACGGGCGCATCTATGCGCGCGGCGCCGGAGACAACAAGGGCCAGCACTTCGCCCAGATCTTAGCCGTGGAATCGTATTTGGCGACGCATGGCCGCTTACCATGCAATGTGCTGATCTTGCTCGAAGGGGAGGAGGAAATCGGAAGCCCGCACATTGAGGAGTTTGTTCGCGCAAATCGGGATCTCCTCGAGGCAGACTTGGTCATAACAGCCGATGGTCCGCTGCACGAGTCCGGCCGTCCCGTGGTCGCTTATGGCGTGCGCGGAATCGCGGCGTTCGAATTGCGAGCCCGTTCGGCCAATCGAGATCTTCATTCCGGTAGTTTCGGCGGAGTCGTTCCAAACCCAATTTGGACGCTTGTGCACTTGCTGGGGACGATGAAGAACGCGGCCGGGGAGATTAGTATTGAAGGCTTTTACGACAACGTTAGTCCGCCGACCGAGCTCGAGCGTGCCATGGCAGCGCGCTTGCCGTTGGATGAGAGTAGGATCAAGCAAGCGTTCGGCCTCACAAGGTTGGATGCGCCAACCGATCGGCCGGTGGCTGACAGGCTCATGTTTCATCCGACGTTAACGATAAACGGGCTCCACGGAGGCTATGCAGGACAAGGATCGATGGCGGTCCTGCCGCACGAGGCCTTCGTCAAGTGTGACGCCCGCCTCGTGGACGGGCAAACCCCCGATACTGTCCTCGGGAAAATAGAGGCTCACGTCAAGCGGCATGCTCCGGACGTGGAATTCATTCGCCAAGAAGAAATGCTGCCGTCGAAAACGCCGCTTGATTCATCATTTTCGGAGATCGTTCAGCACGCTGTCCACATTGGGCAGGGCGTCCCGCCGCTCATCTATCCCATGATGGGCGGGAGCCTTCCGGACTACGTATTTACAAAAATGCTCGGCATGCATGCCTTTGTCGTCCCATATGCCAATGCTGACGAGGCCAATCACGCGCCAAACGAGAATATCGAGATCGACTGCTTCCTCAACGGAATCCGAACTGGAGTTGCTCTCTTACACGGATTGAGCAGATACGTTGCTCCCTCCGATTGAAGCTGTCACTCCGTGACCCGCCCCGGAAGGAATACACGACGGCCAGTCAAATCAGTGCGATCTGCGAGACCGAAGAGGCGATGAAATAATCTTTTGAGCAGGTCGAATGAACTGCTTCCTACAGCAGCGGCTCGAGACAAAGGTGAGGTTTCAGACGGAGAACATTTTGCCGGCAAGGCTAGTGACCCGTGGCGCTGGCACAACTTACGCCGGCAATAGGAGAGCCGAGACCAATCTGCGGCGCTAGTCAGTGGGTATGGAGACTGATCCAGCCGCCGTCATAATAGAGAACATCCTCTACGCCGTCGCTTGCGATGCTGGGCCGTCAGCCATCCGGCGGATCCCTGATCAGTGCATCGACCGGCAGCACAGTATCATCCTTCACAGCCTAATGAGTCGTCCGTGAAGAAGACCTAAGCCACTGAACGGGAATCTCGATTTGGGCCAAGGGGCGCTTCCGGATTGCAAGGTTTTGCTGCTTTGAGCGTCAGAACCTTGCGATTTCGTTTTCGGGATCCCTCGAAGCGGGAAGCATGATTCCTTGTCTGCATCGGAGGGGACGATGCGGCCGAAGAAGCAGCAGACGACTGGATTGAACGATCTGTTCCGGGCTCGGCTCGACCAGATCATCAATCTAAAGCACGAACTGGTTTTGCTCGCTGGCAAGATCGACTGGGACTGGATCGACGGCGAGATTGCGCCGCTCTACAGCGAGCACGGCCGGCCGGGGATCGCGACCCGCTTCATGATCGGTCTGCTGCTGCTCAAGCACATTTGTACGCATCCGGTGACGGCCCCCGGTTAGGCCGTTCTGGGTGGAGGACTGATTAGGCTCAAGCCGCGTGAGCGATGCTCTGAAGCCGCCAATTCCAAGGCAGGAGTTCGTGGATGCGTTTGGCGGGGTAATCTGGCAGGCGGGCCAGCACGTCGGCGAGCCAAGCTTGTGGATCGATGTCGCTGAGCTTGGCGGTGGCGATGAGGGTGTAGATCGCAGCCGCACGCCGACCGCCCTCGTCGGAGCCGGCGAAGGTCCAGTTTCTTCTGCCCACGGCGACGGCCCGTAGCTCGCGCTCGGCGGCGTTGTTCGACATGCACAGGCGCCCGTCATCAAGGAAGCGGGTGAATGCATCCCAGCGGCTGAGGCAGTAGTTGATCGCCTTGGTCGTCTCGTTGTTCCTGGAGAGCTTATCCCGCTGCTCGCGCAGCCAAGCGTGCAGTTCGGTGATCAATGGTCGACTGCGCTCCTGGCGCACGTGCCGGCGCTCCTGCGGCGCGAGACCGTTGATCTCGCGCTCGATGGCGAACAGGACGTCGATGCGCTTGACCGCCTCGGCCGCGATCGGCGCCTTGCTGAGCCGTGCTAGATCGAAGAACTTGCGCCGGCCGTGCGCCCAGCACGCGGCCTCGATGATCGGACCTGCTTTGCGATTGGCCTCGTAGAGCTTGCCAAAACCGGCATAGGCGTCGGCCTGCATCAGCCCGGCATAGCCCGCCAGATGTTGCTCCGGGTGCTCACCGATACGATCCGGCGAATAGAAGAACACGGCGGCCGGCGGATCGGGGCCGGCGAACGGTCGGTCGTCGCGCGCATAGGTCCAGAGCCGGCCGGTCCGCGTCTTGCCCTTGGCCAGGACCGGCACTGTGGTGTCGTCTGCATGGATGCGCTCGGCAGCGAAGACATGGCTCCGGATTGCATCGACCAGCGGCATCAGGGTTGCGGCCGACGCGCCCACCCAGTCGGCGAGCGTCGATACATCGAGGTCGATGCCTTCGCGCTGGTAGACGTCGCTCTGACGATTGAGCGGCAGGTGCAGGCCGTACTTGGCGAACAAGACATGAGCGAGCAGCTTCGGCCCCGCACGTCCACGCGCAATCGGGTGCGAGGGCGCCGGCGGCTGAGTGATCGCCTCGCAGGCCCGGCAGACGAGCTTCTCGCGCACGTGCTGGGTCACTTTCCACTGGCACGGGATGAGCTCCAGCATCTCGGTCACGTCCTCGCCGATCTTACGCAATCGGTTGTCGCCGCAGCATGGGCAGGTCGCAGGCACCGGATAGACAATGCGCTCCCGCGGCAAATGCTCCGGCAGCGGCCGGCGCGCCGGCTTGCGGCGCTCGAATGGTGCCACCGTAATCTTGTCGGCTGCGGCCATCTGCGCCGCAGTCTCGGCTTGCGCGGCGTTCTCTTCCAGATCGGCGAGCTGCAGCTCGAGCTGGTCCAGCAATGCGCCTCGCTCGGAGGACTGTCCGAACTGCTCGTGCCGCAGCTTCTTGATCGTGAGCTTGAGCTTCTCGATCAGCAGTGTCCGTGCCTGAGCTTCCGCCTCCGCGGCCAAGCGGGCTGCTCGCTCGGCAAGCAGCATCGCCTTCAGCGTGGTCACATCGTCGGGGAGAGAATCATCGGCGCCCATCGCCGACCAGAGAATCACAAGACGCGGTCTCTGTCCGGACTGCCGATCGTGCCATCGATTCAAATCACAGCGATCAGCCGGCCGCCTGCGGTCGCCACGTGTGTTGCGGCATGCGCCAGTCAATGCCCTCCAGCAAGTAGCCGAGCTGGGCCGGGGTGATTGTCACCACGCCATCAGTCGACGACGGCCAGAGAAAGCGGCCGCGCTCCAGCCGCTTGGCGTAGAGCGACATACCCAGCCCATCATGCTAAAGGATCTTGATGAGCTTGCCGCTCTTGCCACGGAACACGTAGAGGTCGCCGCCGTGCGGGTCGCGCCTGAAGGCTTCCTGCACCAGCAAGGCCAGCGAGTTCATGCCGCGACGCATATCGGTATGACCGGTCGCAATCCACACCCGTACGCCCGACGCAATGGGGATCACCGCGGCCGTCCATCAGCTGGACCAGGCGTCGCCCCCGATTCCGCGACCATCATCGCCGGTACGAAGCCTGTTTGATGGTTGGCATCCTTCGGCTCGGGGCGAAACGACCGTCGCCATCGGAGCAGCAATGAGCGCGAAACGCCGTATCGCCGCGCCGTCGCAGCGACCTGGCGCGGCGCCTGTAAGCTCTCCAGGACGATCTTAAGCTTCTCATCCTCGGACCAGCGCCGCCGCCGGCCTGTGTCCACCACTTCGAGCCGTTCAACCTGGGCGCTGCGCCTATCACTGTCCATAAGGACAGTTCTCAATAACGCGTCTCACTCGGCAAGGCGGCCTTCACCGGCTTTCAATTACCCACAAATTCTCCCGTGGCGCCCAGCGCGATGTCGGTGAGGCGTGACAACCCGCGCCACATGACGGTATTGCCGGGCGGCGGATCGCTGGCGCGGGCGAGATAACCACCGAGCCGGGCAATCTTGATCAGATAGTGCGCGAGCGTTTTCTGTCTCGCTTTTGGTTTGTCACGGACGAGGCGATCGAGCACGCCGATTTCAGTCGCGGTCAACGCGAGGGTTGGCGGTGCATCTGGGGCGGAACGGTTGAGCATCGTCATCCAGAAGACCCGCCAACTCAGGATGCAAAAAAGCGAGATCAGATTGGTCAGACGCTGGGCGGTCCTGAGCTTCGACTCCTCAGCTTTGCAGCCCGATTTGAGGATCTTGTGAAACACCTCAATCTTCCATCTTAAAGCATACCATTCCAGCTTCTCAATGGCCTCGGCGCGGGAACCAACAGGCAGATCTGTGATCAGCTTCCACTCGATTTTCTTTCTCTTCTTCGGCGTCACGCGCTCTTCGGCGTGGATCACCGTTAAGGTCAGCGCCGGATAGCGCTTCTGTTTTCCGATCGGCGGCAGAACGCGAATCTTGCGATATCTGATCTCGAGGACGGCTTCATCAGGATCGCCGTTGTTGTCTCTGACGTCGATGCGATGCCGTCCTTTGACGGCGACTTCGTCCATTTCGTCAGCGATCGTGTGATCTCCATCCCCAGCCAAACGATCAACGCAAGTCCTGATCACGAAATGGGTTCCAGCTTCTCGAGCCGCGCAGAACAGCTCATAGATGTCGCTCTCGCGATCACCGACATGGACGCATCGTCCCGGATCGCCCAGCAGCTCCGTGGATTGCCGGACATTGTCCAGCCATCGAATGCTCTCCTTCTTCTCGATGGGAACGCGCGTCGGATTAATCTTCTTCTTGAGCGCGGCGGTCCCCTTGAATTTCTTCCGGGTCCAGAATTTGACAGCCGTCAGTCCAAGCGGCAGCCCTTCAGTCGTCACCGCCAGGCTCGAGTGCATCAGGATGCCGCAAACGTGTGCGATCTCAGGCGGCCCGCTTTGTCCCGACCGCTGTTTATGCTCTTGGTGATCCCGATCGCGTCTGAGTTATCTCTTTGATAGCTGAACTCGGTCGTATCATGGAGCACTAGGACCGGACCGCCGGTGGCAATCGTGCGCTCACGCGTCGATTGAAAGTGGCCAGCCAGAATGTCCGCTTCGCTGACCCGGTCATTAGAGAAGAAGCGGTAGGCTGCCTTGGTATTCGCCCAATCCTGGCAGACGAGCGGAATACTTTGTCCGATGGCGCCTCCAATCTGCGTGAGCAGTTTGCGGAATCTGTCGCCGAGCCGGGCGTCCCTAAACTGGCATCCACTAATCTCTCGATCAATCCAACATTCACCGTCCAAGGATCGCAAACAGCCTTTTGCCGATCGATCCCTCAATGTCAGCCCCATAGAGCACCCCCTCGCGAATCAAGTGCTCAGCAAGGAATCACAAGTGATTCTTTCGATTCAAGATTTCGCCGATCAGCGGATCAGCTCGAGTGGTCAAAGTTATGGGTAATTGAAAGCTTCACCGGACGGATACGCACATTTACGGGCTATCCGACGAGGGGTGTGCGAGCGCTGGGTCCACGACCCGTATTTCCAGTACTTCACCGGCGAGGAGTTCTTCCAGCACGCCTTCCCGCACGAGCGCTCTGACCTGAGCCACTGGCGCAAGCGGCTCGGCGACAAGCTGGAGCTGCTGCTTGGCCGAGAGCCTGCGGGTGGCGCACGGCGCCGACGCCTTGCGCAGCAACGACCTCAAGCGGGTCACAGTCGACACCACGGTGCAGCCGAAGGCCATCACCTTCCCGACCGACGCCAAGCTGTTGCATCCGGCAATCCTACGTGCGGATCGCCAAGAAGGCAGCGATGATGGCGGGCCGCTACGCCCATGCCAAGCAGTTCAAGCGACAACAGCGGCAGTTGCGCATCCTGCGCAGCCGGCTCGGCCGGATCATCCGCGATATCCGCCGCAAGATCGAAGGACAGACGGCGCTCGAGCAGACGTTCGCACTTCCGCTCGGCCGCGCCGCGCAGATCCGCTCGCAGCAGCAGCGCCAGCGCGGCTGAAGCTCTATTCCTTCCATGCCCCGGAGGTGGAGTGCATCGGCAAGGGCAAGGCCAGCGCACCTTACGAGTTCGGCGTGAAGGCCTCCATCGTCACCACCAACCGCCGTGGCCCCGGCGGCCAGTTCGTGCTGCACGCCAAGGCATTACCGGACAACCCCTATGACGGCCACACACTTGGCGACGTCATCGAAGACACCGAGAGGCTCACCGGTTGCCCGATCGAGCGCGCCTATGTCGACAAGGGATACCGCGGCCATGGCACGGAGAACCCGCGCCGCGTCTTCATCTCAGGCCAGAAGCGTGGCGTCTTCGGCGTCATCAAACGCGAGCTGCGACGCCGATCCGCCATCGAGCCCATCATCGGGCACTTGAAGGCCGAAGGCCACCTCGGCCGCTGCTATCTCAAGGGCCGCGCCGGAGACGCCGCCAACGTCATCCTCTCCGCCGTCGGACACAACTTCCGCCGCATCCTCGCCTGGCTGAGGGATTTTTGGTGCCTCTTCCTCACCGCCCTCGTCGCAGCCTTCACCGTCCAATCAACACTCAGATCGGCTTCTTAACGGACGACTAATGACGATGTAGGTAAAGTAACGGTCGATTCCGAGTTCGCGAGCAAGCAAACCAATAACGAATCGTTGGTAAGCATCGATGTCGTGGGCGACCACTTTGAGGAGGAAAGTCACCGCCGCCGCCCACGGACCAGCAGGCGATGATTTCAGCAGGTTCGTGCAATGCGCGCTCAAACCGCTCGAATTCAGATTGGGCGGTGGTTTCTGAGAGTGACCTCCATCACCACGGTTGTCATTAGCGTCACTGCGCGCTGGAACAAGCGCGCCTGATAGCCGGCGATCATTCCACCTTGCTCGAGCTTGCGCAGCCGCATCCAACACGGCGTTGGTGAGAGCACGACCTTTTCTGCCAGAGCCAACTTTGGTGATTCCCGTCGCGCTGCACGGCGTCGAGGATCTGCAGATCAGTGTGATCGAGCCTCTGTTACGGCATTTGGTATTGGAGAGATTATAGCACAGCTCGGTCAGTGGCCGGCGAATCGTTGAATGATCACTCTCTATTGATCAGTAGACCTGCTCATACAATCTGCAAATCTCCCCTTGAGCTTTTTCTTTGAGGAAGGCCATCTCACCCGTCTTGTGCTTTACATACGTTTCAGCAAATCCTGGGGCAAACCAGCCAGCCACTGTCGTGTTTTCTGCGAACCGATCAAGCGCTTCGGGCAGCGATGTCGGCAAGCGAACAAAGCCGCGTGCGGCCAGAGCTGATGAATTAAGAAGCGAGAGGTCTTCGGTGGTCGCGTCCGGCGCCGGGAGTTCTTCTTCAATGCCTTGCACCCCGCATGTACGATAGCTGCGAGTTGCAAATGTGGGCTTGCAGCAGCATCGGCTGCGCGGAACTCGAAGTTAAATTGGGCGGCTTTGGAAATGTCGCTCAACTCGGAAACAGGACAGATGCGTACCGAGGCTTCGCGGTCGCGAAAGCCGAGATTGTTGAAAGCCGCGCTCCAGCGATGAGGTGTCAGCCGGAGATAGGAAACGACGCTCGGCGCAGTAATCGCGACGATCGCATCGAGATACTTGAGAATACCGGCGACGAATTGGCCTGCGGTCTTGGCCAGTTCATGTTTGCCCTTTGGATCCCAGGTTGCTGGCTTATCGCCATTCAGGAAACTGAGGTGGATATGGACGCCATTGCCTACGCCGGATGGGTCACGAATTGGTGTGAAAGTAACCTCCTTTCCCAAAGCGTTTGCAACCAAATGCACCAGCTCGCGCAGGACAGTCGACTGATCCGCGATGGCGATCCCTCGTGAGGGACCCATCGTGACTTCATACTGTCCCGCGCCAAACTCCCTCATGAAAGTATCCGGCTCCAAACCTGCCATGCGCATTGCGGCTACGAGCGTCTCAGCCAGACGCAGCTCGGTACGAAATCCGCCAATCGTGTATGCATTCCCAATACTCTGCCCGCCGTTTCGCAATTGAAACTCATGCTCGAAGGCGCCAAGCAGCGTCAGGCCGGAAATGTTATGAAGACGGTCGAGGGCGCCCTTGAGAATCGACCGGGTACAGAATTCCCATGGTCGACCGTCGGTGTGGCGGATGTCACCCAGCGCGAAATGCTCTGTTGGCACATGGTCACCAAGCTGCACTCGCACTCTCGCACTTTCATCAGGAATGAGGACTAAGTCGCCGAGCGAGCCAAATGGGCTCTCGGCGATTGTGTCGAAACAGGTGATCTGGACGTTGGTCGGCGTCCAGCCGATCCCTCGTTTCATACGCTTCTCGAATTGCGTAGCTGGAAAGGCCTTGCCGCGAACCTTGCCGGCGAGATCAGTGCAGCAAGCAATAATCATTTCCTCTGCAATCATTGTTTTCTTCCAAAGGCTGGCCTGGCCGAAGGCCGGTTTCAGGACCCAAGCCGCTTTCTCGTCTCATGCCAGTTTGATTCCAATACTTTGCAATCACGCCGGGACGAAGACGAGCGCGCAGACGAGTATGTCCAGTCTTCAAGCATTACCAGAAGTGAAAAAAACTAGTCAAATCCAAAATAAAATTTGACTTTGATTGAAAATTTTTGTTCGATCGGAGACGGAGAGGGGCGGCGCCGCTGGCAAGCGGCGATCCGTTGAAGCGACGTAGAAGGAAGACATCGCTGGAGCTTCCGCTTTCACACCGAAAAAATTTTTCGGCTCGGCGACAGCGGGGTGAAGCATCTTTTTGTAGCTGCACGTTCATCGGAGCCCACCGGAAGTGCCGATCGTCCATCTGCCGAGCAATTTGCGAGCGCTACAATGCAGGTGGTGCCACCTGGCTGTGCTTGGGTTGCTGCACGTGCTGCTTTGAATCCGCAATTATTGTATTGGCGACGTCGAGGAGCAGCGCGCGTTGTATGTACCGCCGAGACCATCGATCGTGAGCGAAGGACTCATTAATGACTGACTATTCGAAGATGCGTAAGTTGGCGATTAATCCGAAACAATCGGCGCTCCTGTTCATCGATGTGCAGAACTTTTGCGTGCGCCGAGATGGCGGAGAATTCAAGGATGTGTCTGAAGCGGATATCGCCGGCAAATACGGCTATTATTTCGATCGTTTGAAGACCGTCGCTATTCCCAACATGCAGCGGCTTCAAGCGGCCTTCCGCGCGAAGGGCATTGAGGTGCTTTACACGACGATCGAGAACCTCACGAAGGACGGCCGCGATCGTAGCCTCGAATATAAGATCGCAGGCTTCAACGTGCCAAAGGGGTCGTGGGACGGAAAGGTCATCGACGAGATCGCGCCCGGCGATGACGAAATCGTGCTGCCGAAATCATCTTCAAGCGTCTTCATATCCACGCATATTGATTACCTGCTGCGCAATCTCGGGATCAAGCAGCTGGTCCTGTGCGGGCTAGTTACCGAGCAGTGCGTGGAGTCCGCGATCCGCGACGCTTTCGACATCGGCTATCTCGTTACGCTCGTGCCAGACGCCTGTGTCACCTTCAGCCAGGAGCGCCATGACAACAGTCTGCGAACAATGAAGGGATATTGCCGCCAAATGAATACAGACGCGGTGATCGAGGAGATCGCTGGGGCCTCGGCCCTGCGATGAGCAAGCGTGACGAGTGGGCGACCGAAAATGGCTAGTCTGCAGTGAAATCGGCTGAATGCCATTGACGAGGAGCAGTTTCCGCCGTTTTCACAAGCTAGTGGATCGTAAGCCGTGTGGTCCGAGTATTCTGTTGCGCTTGCCAGCCGACGAAGGCCCTCGCGAGCGAAGGATCCGCTTTTCACTCTTCACCGTAAGAGCCCGTCGTTACGAGGCCGGAAAGCAAACGCGCGCAGAGTCCTGCCGCCTTCTCCGCCAGCCGATCCGCCTCGATTGCCTTGATCACAGCCAAAACAGCAGCGCGCATCAGGCGCTTGCCTGCGTCGAGCCGATCCATCGCCTGTCCAGTCGAGTAGCTGGAAACGCCTACCGAGAGTGGGGTAGCAGTACTAACCGATTTCTTCAGCTACTATTCTTTTCCTCCAACGGCTGACCTGGCGGCATCGGGCGAAGTCGATCCCAAGCCTCCAGCCGTTTTTTCGCCGTAGCCCAATTCGCTTCTGATACTTTAACGATCAACGCTTCGACGAAGACGAGCGCGCAGACGAGAGTGTCCCATGCCGTTTCAATTTCGATCGGTAAGGCAACTACATGATCGCTATGGCGCGCAATTGGAGACATCCATTTGTCGGTGATTAGCACGATAACCGGTCGACACTCCTTCGCTACGATCTCAGCCAGAAAAGCCAAGTCGGGCTGGTAACGGCGAAAATCAAAAAGCACCAGAACATCGTGCCTGCGAATTGAGAGCAGCAGGTCCGGCCAATGTTCCGAGTTTGGGGGAGATGATGCACCTTGGGTCGATCTGTTTGAGGTGCGACGACAGCAAACCCGCCATGCTGTCGCTGATGCGTCCACCGAGTACAAAAACTGCTCGAGCAGGATCGGCGAGGAGCGCCAGGATGCGGTCGAATTGTTCCGGCGGTATGCTCGCGCTCATCTCGTCCATCCGCTCTGAGGCACGCCGCGCATAGTCTGCCAGGAACGCACTGGCACTGCCGAGCCTTTCGCTAGCTTTAAGTTCCAGTGGCGAACGCCGGCTTTCTCGCAACTCCGCTATCAACTGGCGCTGGAATTCTTGATAACCCGCAAAGCCGAGCTTGCTCACGAAGCGCGTGATCGATGGGGCACTGACGCCTGTGCGTTCGGCTAACTCTTGAATGGTTTGCAGAGCGCCGAATGGATAATCCGCTAACACCGCATTGGCAATCTTGCGCTCGCTTGCGGTTAGGTTGGCAATTTCGCGCCTTATTGTCTCTCGTACGGTAGCCATATCCACCTGACCTGATTTTGCCGAGTCGGCTATGAGAACCTGATTTGGCCGATCTGGCCATGAAAAAAATACATCAAAACCGGACTTTTAGTTGACTCTGATTGAAAATTTCTGTTCATTTTGACCGGTCGCGACACCGAGGGGATTGCCAAGGCTGACATGTCACAATCTGCCAAAGCCATCGCGAGTTTGCTGTCCCCATCCGACCCGCAGCAGGTCGAGGTGGTCAATCCCAACGGATCTTCTAACTTCGTACTGGTCTGCGAGCATGCTGGAACGGCCATCCCGCAGCGCCTCAATGCTCTTGGACTTCCTCAGGCCGAAATGCTCAGGCACATTGCCTATGATATCGGTGCAGAGGATGTGGCGCGTCAGCTTGCGGTCCAGCTCGACACGCCCTTGTTCCTCCAGCGCTACAGCCGACTTGTTATCGATTGCAATCGTCCCTTACATGCGCCGGACTGCATTCCGGAGGTGAGCGATGGGACAATCGTGCCGGGCAACCTGCGGCTATCTGAGAGTGAGCGCCGTCGGCGCTACTCAGAAATCCACGAGCCCTTCCATCGCGAGATAGCGCTCTTTCTCGATCGCCGGGCGGCAGCGCGTAAGCTTACGATTCTCGTTGCGGTGCATAGTTTCACGCCGCGGCTGATGGGGGAGCTGAGCGACCTTGGCAGCTTGGAGTGCTGTCGAACCACGATCCTGAATTTGCCGAACGTTTCCTTGGCGCTTTCCAGAGGCGCAATCCCGGGAGAATGTCGGCGCACAACGAGCCTTACATGGTCGATGACATTGGAGACTACACGATTCCCGTGCACGGTGAGCGCCGTAGCTTGCCACACGTGCTCCTCGAAATCCGCAATGATTTGATTTTCGATGTCGACGGTCAGCGTACGTGGGCTGCGTTGATTGCTGAGACCTTGATCGATGCGCAGGCGAAAGAAGGCGTCAATGGCTGATTTCCCGAGAACACGCGATATTCCGGTCAACCTGAAAGAATCGGCTTTGCTGTTCATTGATGTGCAGAACTTTTGCGTGCGGCGGGATGGCGGCGAATTCAAGGATGTTTCTGAGGCGGATATCGCCGGCAAATACGGCTATTATTTCGATCGTTTGAGGACCGTCGCTATTCCTAATATGCAACGGCTTCAAGCGGCATGTCGTGCGAAAGGCATTGAGGTACTTTACACGACGATCGAGAACCTCACGAAGGACGGCCGTGATCGTAGCATCGATTATAAGATCTCGGGCTTCAATGTGGCAAAGGGATCCTGGGACGGAAAGGTGATCGACGAGATCGCTCCCCGCGATGATGAAATCGTGCTGCCGAAATCGTCTTCAAGCGTCTTCATATCCACGCACATTGATTACTTGCTGCGCAACCTTGGCATTAAGCAGCTGGTGTTGTGTGGACTGGTTACTGACCAGTGCGTGGAATCTGCGGTCCGCGACGCCTGCGATCTCGGCTATCTCGTGACGCTCGTGCCGGACGCCTGCGCCACCTACAGCCGGGAGCGCCACGACGACAGTCTGCGAGCCATCAAGGGATATTGTCGGCAGGTCGACATAGATGCGCTGATCAAGGAGATCAGCGGTGCCTGATCGCGCTACCGAAAACTGAAGCAAAAAATATGACAGAAGAGGAACGACTCAAGTGGCCAGTGATGAAGCTGCGGTCCATGCCGCCTGGAAAGCGATGGACAACGAGCGCGGGTACGTAACCGACCTTACGCAGAAACTTGTCCGGATCCCATCCGTCAACCCAAAGTTTATCAGTGATCCCCGCCAGAACTGCGAGAGCGCGGTCCGAGATCTGGTCGAATCGGAGCTGACTTCAATTGGCATGTCGGCCGAGCGGTGGGACGTATTTCCGGACAGGCCAAATGTCGTCGGCCAGATCGCCGGGTCCGAAGAGCGGAGCTTGTTGCTGTGCGGCCATATCGACGTCGTGCCTGTGGGCGAACGCGGCTCGTGGATGGTTGACCCCTTCGGCGGCGAAATCAGGGACGGTAAGCTCTACGGCCGCGGCGCAGTCGACATGAAGAGCGGCGTCGCAGCGGCAATTGCCGCTATCCGGGCTATCCGCATCGCACGCATCGAACTTCAGGGCCGTGTTGCCATCCATTCCGTCGTCGATGAGGAATCCGGCGGCTTCGGCGCCATCGACACTGTCAAGCGCGGCTATCTGGCCAAAGCCGCGATCGTCACGGAGCCAAGCTGGGGCGATATCCAAGCCTGCGAGGGCGGCCTTGAGTGGATACGTATCACCATCACCGGTCGGCAAGGCCATTCGGGCTATCGCTACAACGAGATCTGGCCGCAGCGCGACGGACCTCATCGGCTACGGCCAGCCGTGAATGCTATCGATATCTCAGCGCGTTTCCTGGACGCGCTCAGAAACTTCGAAAGCTCGCGATGCCGCAACCGCCAGCATCCGCTGCTGCCTCCGGGCATGAACACGATCAATGTCGGCGCGATGCGCGCCGGCTCGGGGCTCGGGTTGGAAGGCTTGCCGCTCATAATGACCAATCCCGCCATTATCCCGGATGTTGCTGTCATCGACCTCGACTACAAGTTCCTCCCGAACCAGAGAAAGGAAGACATCCGGTCTGAGTTCGAGGCCTTCGTGCACCATTTCTGTCAGCAGGACCTTTGGCTACAAGAGCATCCGATCAAGGTCGAGTGGGAGCTCGGCGGGATGCATTTCCCGCCTATAAATACAGCGCCTGATCACCCGATCGCACAGTCGCTTTTGAAGCGCCGAACGCAGGTTGGGGGAAGACCCAATATTGCAGGAGTGACTTTTGTCACTGACGCTGCGCACTACGCTGGCGCGGGGGTCGACGCGGTAATCTGCGGAGCATCCGGAGACGGTTTCCATGGTGTCGACGAGTACGTGGACATCGCCTCGCTGGAGGAAACGACCAAAACCCTGGCTGCTAGCATCATCGACTGGTGCGGCGTGAAATGATTCGCTGAGTGTAATGAAATGGCGTCCAATTCAGAAGGCGCATGGAAGCGATCGACTGAGGGGGGAGTCACGGGACCGATTGCATCTGGAGGCTGGTGAGCATTGAGGAGTCCTTGGATGTCGCGTGCCTGCAGGAGACGACCATCTTCGGAGGCCGTGATCGATCAGCGAGAGGCAAAATAGGGGAGTATCGCCATGAAATGTTCTAGCCTTCGTACGTGTCTAGCTTTTGTCGCTCTGCTCGCGACAGCACCCGCCCATTCCGCTGACAAGGTTGCAAAGATTGGCGTTCTCGCGCCGCTTACGGGAGGTTCGGCGGCGGACGGCGCCGAAATGGTCAACGGAGCCAAACTCGCCATCGAGGAGATCAATGCGGCTGGCGGGGTAGCCGGCTACAAGCTGCAAGTGGTAGTAGGCGACACTCAGAATCAATCCGCCGACGCCGTAACCAGTGCGATCGAGCGGCTTGTAGGTGACCGCGAGTTGAATGCCATCGTCACGGGTTATGCGAGCGGCAGCAACTTTGAGATAGAGCGGATGGCCGAGCAGGATATGCCGTACCTGCTCGCGGCGAATGCCGCTCAAACGCGGGACATGATCTCGCCTCATCCGGACAAGTTCCCGACGGTTTGGTCATTCAGCCCGTCTTATGACGCCTATAACACGGCTATGGTGCCAGTCCTGAAGAGCCTTGAGGCGAGTGGGAAGCTGAAGCTGCCAAATCAGAAGGTTGCCCTGATTTCATCCGATAATCCCTATTCGAAGACAATCATGGAGGGCCTGAAGAAGAGCTTCGAAAGCTCGGGCTGGACGATCACTTCTGCCGATCTTCTGCCGTGGGGCGAGATCAGCGACTGGCGGACGTTCCTTGCCAAGGTTCGTCAGGATAATCCCGCAGTGATCATCAATACCGATTATCAATCGGGCAACGCGGCGAAGTTTCTAGCTCAGTTCCTTGAGCAGCCGACCAACAGTCTGGTCTTCATCCAGTACGCGCCTTCAGTGCCTGAATTTCTGAAGCTGACAGGCAGGCAAGCCACGGGCATCGTCTACAACCTGCTCGGCGGCGTGCTCAATACGCCAACTAACCCTCGCGCCGCCGAGGTCGCCCGGAAATTCAAAGAGAAGTACGGCAACGAGCCGGGTCCATACGGACCGGTCCTGTATGAGGAGGTCATGGTCTATGCAGATGCGCTGAAGAAGGTTGGCGATCCAACCAAGCGCCGCGAAATTGGCAAGGCAATTGGCGAGACCAACAAGAAGGTTGTGGCCGGTATGTTATCCTTCGATCCAAAAACGCATCTTGCAGTCCAAGGCGATGACGCACTTCCGATCCAGTTCTTTCAAATCTGGGATGGCCAGCGGGTTCTATTCTACCCCAAGCAATATGCAACCGGTGATTTCCGTATGCCGCCATGGATGAAGCAATAGCGATGCAGCGACTGGTGGCCACGTGGTGAGTGGCCACTTTTCTCAAAGTTGCAGAAGATAGGTACGATGGCAGAACGAATTGATAACGCGCCGCTACTCGAGGTCCGTGAGGTGACCCGACGCTTCGGCGCGCTGGTTGCCGTCGACAAGGTGTCGTTCTCGATCCGAAAAGGCGAGATCTTCGGACTCGCAGGTCCGAACGGCAGCGGCAAGAGCACGCTCTTCAACTTGATCACCGGTATTCCGTTTCCACCGAGCGATGGGGAGGTGCTGCTTTCCGGCAGACCCATCCATCGGATGAGACCGCATGAGATCAGCCGCGCGGGGATTCTTCGCACATTTCAGAAGGATGCGGAGTTCGCCACCTTGAGCGCACGCGAAAACGTCTATGCAAGCGCCGTTTATTGCGGGCAAATGTCCTCTGCCGAAGCGAAGGCTGCCGCTGAGCAGGCACTTGATGATGTGTCGCTAGCTAGCGAACGGCGAGCGAAAGCCGCTTCCGACCTCTCGGTCTTCGAGCGCAAGCAGTTGATGATCGCTTCTGCGATGGCCGGCCGGCCGAAGGTGCTGCTGTTGGATGAACCTGCCGCCGGCCTAACCAAGCCCGAGATATCCGATCTTTCGGATCTCATTGGTACCGTGCACGGACGCGGCGTAACCATCTTGCTGATCGAACACGTCTTGCCACTCCTTCTGAAGGTTTCCGGACACCTGATGGTTCTCAATCACGGCGCCGTCATCGCTTCAGGCAAGCCGCAAGAGGTGGTGCGCAACCCCAAGGTCGTCGAAGCCTATCTCGGCAAACGGGAGGCAAGATTTTGACCAACAATACGAACGCACTCGACATTGTCGACTTGCGTGCTGGCTATGATAGTTCCGACGTGCTGCTCGGCATGAGCCTCCACGTGGCACCAAACGAGCGCGTCGGGCTCTTTGGGCCGAATGGGCATGGCAAGACAACGCTTCTGAACACGATCTCGCGGGTCATCCGCCCTCGGGGCGGGACAGTGTGCTTCATGGGTGAGCCGATTGACGAGCTTGCACCCCAAAAAATTGTGGCGAGGGGTTTGATTCATGTACCGCAGGCAAGCCTGCTGTTCCCCGACATGCAGATCAGGGAGACACTCGAGCTTGCGGCCTACACCCGGCGCGCGCAGGAGCAGCTAAAGACAAATCTCGACTATGTACTCGAACTTTTTCCCAGGCTTGCCGAGCGAAGCCGTCAGCAGTGCAAGACCCTGTCGGGCGGTGAGCGCCAGATGCTCTCGATCGGTGTCGGGCTCATGTGCGCGCCGCGCATGCTGATGCTCGACGAACCGACGCTCGGGCTGTCCCCCAAACTCAAGGACGAACTTGCAGTAGCGATCGCAGAGATATCGTCCCGCAGCATTCCCCTTCTTTTGGTGGAGCAAGACATCGCATTTATCCTGTCATTGGTAGACCGCATGTACCTCGTCGATCACGGAGAAGTCAGCCGGGAAATCAGCCGGGGCGCAAACGTCGACCATGATGAGATTATGGACATGTATTTCGGGTCGGAGAGCGCATGATCACAGCCGACATCCTTAGTGCCATTCTCGTTAGCGGTATCGTGCTCGGCTCGGGCTATGCCTTGATGGCGAGCGGATTGTCCTTGGTGTGGTCCACGCTCGGGATCTTCAACTTCGCTCACGGGGTGCTAATGACACTCGGTGCGTATGTCGCCTGGACCGTGTCCGACGCGGCTGGGCTTGATTTTGGATTGGCGACCGGGATCGCTGTGTCCGCAGCGGTGTTGCTCGGGGTCGGCATTCTGATTGAACGCGTGGTCATTCGGCCATTCTACGATCATCGTGACATCCTGCTCATTACTGTCATGACCACACTTGCCGCTATGATTTTCATACAGAAGGGGATCCAGTTAATCTGGGGCGCGAGGCTCAAGCAACTGGCGCCGATCCTACCAGGCAAAGTCCGCCTCTTCGAGACGACGATCTCAGCCCAGGAGGTGCTCATTATTGTCCTGGCACCATTATTGTTAGGCGCGCTTTGGCTGTTCCTCAGTTATTCGCGGATCGGACGCGGGATAAGGGCAGTCGGGCAGAACGCGGATGGCGCCCGGCTCATCGGGATCGACGTCTCTCGCCTTTTCATCATTACATTCGCTCTATCGGCGGTTCTTGCTGGGTTGACGGGAGTACTTCTCGGATCTGTCCGTCTACTGACCCCTGAATTTGGTTCCGACCCGCTCGTAAAGGCATTGATCATTGTGATCTTCGGCGGGCTCGGCTCGCTGGGTGGAACGATTCTCGCGGCCTATTTAATGGGGCTCCTTGAGGCGGCTCTGGTTTTTCTCGTCGGGATCTACTGGGCCCCCTCTATCATTTTCTTCCTGCTCATCTTGGTCGTGCTCGTCAGGCCGCAAGGTCTCCTCGGAAAGGTAGTGCGCTGATGGAGGTCCTCAGCAATGGAAAGACGTGGCTAATCGGTGGCCTTCTGGTCGCGGGACTCCTGGTACCGATCTTCGTCCAAGACGTCTATCTTAGACATCTGTTTATAATCTCGTTCGTCTACGGGATCGTCGCCGCAAGTTGGGACCTCACTCTCGGTTATGCTGGAATTTTTAATTTTGCCCATATCGCCTTCTTCGGCGTTGGAGTCTACGCGACAGGCCTGAGCGCAAAGCTTCTAGGGATCGATCCGTGGCTGGCCATGCTGGTAGGCGGGGGCGCGGCTTCCGCTGCCGCGGCTATCGTCGCGCTGCCTGTTGTGCGCCTTCAGGGCGCCTACGTCGTTCTCGTTACTTTCGCATTTAGTCAGCTCGTAATGCAACTTGTCATCAACCAATCGGATATCACAGGCGGCACGCAGGGCATGGTGCGCGTACCCACGCTATGGCTCCCGAATTACAATTTCTTGCGTGACTATAAGTTCGGCTATTATTACGTCGCCTTTGCGCTGCTCGTCGTCACGGCCGTATGCCTGCGCTGGCTAGTGCGATCGGACTTCGGGCTTTCAATCAAGGCGCTGCGCGACAATGAAGACTACGGACTGTCGCGCGGCATACCCGTCGCCAGGCAGCGCCTAAAGGCGCTTGTAGTCAGCGCCTTTTTTACTGGATTGGCTGGTGGTTTCTACGTCCTCTACGTGCGCGTGGCCTCTCCTGAGGTCTTCGACTTCTCGACCGTTTCGCTCGTGTTGAGCATGGTGCTCGTTGGCGGAACTTCTAGCATCTATGGCCCACTATTTGCGGCGATCTTGCTGACTTTCATCTCGGAGGGGCTCGCCAACATCCATAATTTCGCCGAAGGCCGCCACATGCTGATGGCCGTGATGATGATCATCGTCTTGCTATTCCTTCCCAAGGGGCTCGCTTCAGCACTGCCAAGCGGGTTTGGAGACAGCTCGGAAGACATACCTTCCAAGAGAAAGGAGATTGACAGGAAGCTCCGCTGACGCCGAACTAAAAGAGGGCGGGACTGAGCTGCCCTCCGTCTGAGCTAAGCCCAAATACATGAGAGGGACCGCACTATGACCGACCACCTGCCCGCCGTTCTCAAGGCGCTTGATAGCTCCCGAGATGCAGCTCTCAAGCGACTGTTTGAGGTGTTGCGGATTCCCAGTATCTCGACGGATCCGGCATACAAAGAGAGTTGCCGGGCTACGGCAGAGTGGTGTGTCAATACGCTTCGGGAGATTGGTTTCGACGCAGCGTTGCGTGAGACAACAGGCCATCCAATGGTGGTCGCCCATGACGGCCCGCGGGATGCCGCAGGCAAGCCTCACGTTCTCTTCTATGGCCACTACGACGTGCAGCCGCCCGATCCGCTTGAGTTGTGGACTTCTCCACCCTTCGAGCCGCGGTTAGAGGTCGAGCCTCGCAATGGTGAAGTGATTGTGGCGCGCGGTGCAGAGGACAGTAAAGGTCAGTTCTCGACCTTTCTCGAGGCTTTCCGTGCATGGAAGCAGGTGGCGGGCGAGCTGCCCATTCGGGTCACGGTCTTGCTCGAAGGTGAGGAGGAATGTGGGTCGCAGAGCCTGCCGGGGTTCCTGGCTCAGCATGGCAAGGAAATCACCTGCGATCTGGCGCTCATCTGCGACACGGTGCAATGGGACAAGGATACGCCGGGTATTACGCTATCAATGCGCGGGATCGTCGGGGGCGAAGTGGTACTGACCGGACCGAACCGCGATCTGCACTCTGGTCAGTATGGCGGGCCGGCCCTGAACCCGATCCGTGCTCTCGTTCAAATTCTCGCCGGGCTGCATGACAGTGATGGGCGGGTTACAGTGCCTGGGTTCTACAGCGGGGTCTCTACGCCGTCGACCGAGAGGAGGCGGCAGTTGGAAGCGCTGGGCTTCGACGCCGCAGGATTCTTGAGTGACATTGGTCTGAGCCAGCCCGCGGGAGAAAAAGGCTACAGCGCGCTCGAGCAACTTTGGGTGCGTCCGACCTGCGAGTTCAACGGCATCACTGGCGGATACCAGGGCGTCGGAAATAAGACGGTGATCCCGTCTAAAGCATCCACCAAGCTGACCTGTCGCTTGGTGCCTGGGCAAACTCCGGCCAGGATTCTGGCCTCACTTGAGGAATTCATCCGCAGCCGCGCGCCAGAGGATTGTTCGATCGAGTTTCGACCCAACGATGAGGGTCACTTCGCCTTTGCGTTCGATCCCAGAAAGCCCCATGTCGCAGCCGCGGCCAAGGCGCTCGAGGAGGAGTGGGGCCGTCCAGCCGCCCTCATGGGAGCGGGAGGCTCGGTCCCGATAGTCGCTTCCTTGAATCAGACGCTTGGTATGGATTGCTTGCTTGTGGGCTTCGGTTTGGACGACAGCCGAATCCATTCGCCTAACGAGAAGTACAATCTAACGAGCTTCTACAAGGGTGCTAGGAGTTGGGCCAGGATCATCGATCGGCTCGGCAAGATTTCGTAGTTCTTGCTCGGAATGTCGCACAAGCACAGTAGGCGGCATGCTGGTGGGTAACTCATGATGTGGGTCTCGGGACCCGCATCTCGACCACAACAAATCTAGCGATTCTCTCTCGAATGACACAGTCCGGAGGAAGGATGGTCTCTGCCTTCCCCAACATTCGGCCATCTTCTCCGTCGGAGCTCGTTACTTTTGTTCCCAACCGAGCGGCCGGATGGCCTGGCCTCGTAGCCGACGTCAAGGTGGAAGAGCTTCGTCGGAACCTGATCTTTCGGACCAGCTGGAATGCTGCACCCTGGCATAAGATCGAGTCAATTCAACCGTGCTTGCTCGCAGATCTTAAGCCAGAGTGACCCCCGACTCGGGACCGAACGATAGTAGTGTCAAACGTGTGCACGTTAGCATCAAAGCAAAGCCTTCTCGACGTCGATCGCATGAGGACTACCAGAAATGAAAGTAGCCGCGGAGATTTCACCGAACAGAACGGCACTTTGCTCTCTCCATCCGGAAAGGGGCAGTATCTGGCTATTATCCACCTCTATACAAGGCTGCACCGCAGACCCCCGGCCGAAACCGACATGCAAGAAGATTTCCGCCTCAGCCCGCCTTCGGTTCACCAGATGGTGCCGACACTGGAACGAACCGGCCTCATCAGAAGGCAGCCCAGGAGTTCTCGCAGCATCAGGTCCTCGTTGATCCGAAGCTCCTGCCGGACCTGATCTGACCGCCGCACCCGTCAGAACCACTGTGCAGAGCCACAGGAGAGATCATTGCCGGGTCGAGGGCGCACAAGCGAGATGCAGATCACCATGGCCGATCTCACCGGCACCGGCATCCAGGAGACCGCCATCGCCTCGCTTGCCTTCGTACGGGCGGAGGCTGCAGGGCCGGTGTGTCCTTCGAGAGCTGAGCGACCGCGCAGGGGATCGACTTCGGACCTTTGGCCCAGCGGAATCAATACATCATGGTGTGCGCGAGCACGTCACGAGTGTACGTGTGCAGGTCGACTTATCGGGATCTAAGATGAGCCACACCTCGCGGCCGCCTGCAGAACGTTTCACGATTCCTGTGCTGCAAAGGTGGAAGCAGGAGGGACGGCGCATCGCAATAACCACCGCTTACGAGCAGTTACCTCACGCATCGCGTGTCCCGTGATAGACATCATCCTTGTGGGGGATAGCATCGGCATGTCTGCCTTAGCTTCGACAACACGCTGCCGGTCAGCGTGGCCATGATGAACCATCACCTCGAAGCCGTTGCGCGGACAGAGCCTCGCGCCTTGCTCGTGGCTGATATGCTCCTTCTTAGCTTTCGCCTCAGTTCCGAAGAAACGATCCGCAACGCCCGGAGTTCCTGCAACGGGGCGTCGACGCCGTTAAACTGGAGGATGGTGCCAAGCTCGCTCATATGGTTCGCTCGTTGATCGACTGCGAAATTCCTGTGCTGGGCCACCTCGGCCTCACCCTACAGAGCGTCAATGTCATAGGTGGATTCAAGGTGCAGGGCCGGACAGCGATGACGCTTTGCGCCTGCTTGAGGGTGCGCACCGTCTTCAGGAGCCTGGACGCTTCGGTCTCGCTCTGGAGGGTATACCGGCAGAGCTTGCTGCACGAATGACCGAGTCGTCTGAGAATACCGACTATCGGCATCGGGGCCGGTCCTGATTATTCGGGCCAAGTGCTCGTGTTCCACGATCTGCTGGGTTTAACCGAGGGGCGTGGGGCCAAGTTCGTTCGCACCTATTTAGACGCAATTGCAGGAACGGCTGCTACGCTGGGCTGCAGATGTCCGTAACGGTACATGTCCCGCGCCACACGAGTCGTATCGAAGCGATCGCGAACTGGACGCCCGGCAATTCAACTTGATGTTAAGCTCGATGGCGTTTCCGTGGTGTCGCGACCGTCGTCTGCAAGCTGTTCAACATAGTACAGCCGCATGTCGCCTTCTTCGGTCAGAAAGATGTTCAGCAATGCGCAGTCATACGTCGCACAGCAAGTGATCTCAACATTCCGGTCAAGATCGTCACCTCGCCAACCGTTCGGGAGCCGGACGGTCTCGCGATGAGCAGTCACAAGCGCCACCTCAACAGGGAAGAGCGGCGGCGGCCTCTTGCGATTAGTTGCGGACTATTCGTGGCGGAGGTCGAATTTGGGGCAGGCGAGCGCGAAGCCGAGGTGCTCGTAGCAATTGCCACGCGGCATTTAGAGGACATCGATCGGCTGCAGTACGTTGAACTTGTAGACGCTGAGACGCTCAAGCCAGCCATGAGTCCATTGAGTCGTCCTGCGGCACTTTGGGTCGCGGCCTACGTCTTGTCAATCCGGCTGATCGACAATGTAATTCTCGAACCGAAGGCGGACACGTAATTGGGACCGGCTGACAAATTTACGTAGTCAGCCTCAACTCGGCCGCCGCGTTCCAACGACCAGCAAGTGGTACTCCCCGGTACGCCGTTTGCTGTGCCCCGAGGCAGCACGAAAGGCTTGCAGCGACTTCTGAGGGTAACATAGGGCGCGATGCTTCTCTTCGACATTGAAATAAGCATTACCTATCCGTCCCAGTGCTTCGTCGTGCCAGCGAAGTAGCTAAGTTGCAACATCGCTTAGCCAAAACAGGACGCGGTGGCGGATATCTCCAGGCGAGTACTGCTTCCCGCATTCCTACCAACCCGCTTAGTCCAAATCTATCGATTCGGCGCCGCGGAACGCAGGATTTAAGCGCGGATGGGCCTCTCATTGGGGAAAGCAAGATCGAAAAAGGGATACAGTTCGCAATCTCGGCGAAGCATGCGGGTAACCGCGTTGCTTCGCGAAGGAGGCGCAAGTCAGACCGAAGCTGTTGCGCCTAGTGTCCGTACAAGCAGCAAGACTTGGCGGCGCCAATACCGTGCTCAACTGCGGCCGCGGTGCTGCGGCGAAGGAAAGGGCTTTCCACCCAATGCCAACAGGAGGCGAGGAATGCACAGCAGTTCTCATAGCTCCCAAAGCGGTTGAGTTCGGTGCTGCGCGATATACGGCGGAAAGTTCGGGCTGATTTGCTAGTATTGCTGTCGAACGGCTCTTTGCTCTAAAAAATGCGTAGACCGCTTCAAGGCGCTGCCGAGGCCGATCATAAATAGCTTCGTTGGTTGCGAGCGGACGTTGTGACAGACTGCGCGTGGACAGGCCATGCAGCGCCGCACAACTGTGAGGATAATAGATTTATCGCAAGAGTAAGTTGCTGAGGACAGGGGTACGCATCGCCCGTCGCACCTGTAAGTCGACACAGGTAAAAGAGCCGCTGCGGTTTGTAGTCCGGGCGATTTTCCTCGAGCCAAGCCGCCGTATTGGAGGCTGCTGATTCAGTGGCCCGCGGAGCCGACGCCGCGCAAGGCGTATCTCTGACAAGTCGCGCGAATGATAAATCGGCTTTAGATTCCGGTACCAGGAGGTTCAGCAGATGCCAACGATCAACGCCGGTCGGTTGCTATCGGATCTCAGACGTTTCGCGCAATTCGGCGCGTACCGCACCGGCGTCCATCGCCCAACCTATTCGAAAGAAGACATGAACGGTCGCCGCTGGCTTGCGCAACAATATGAAGCGGTAGGCCTTCAGGCGCATATCGATGGAATGGGCAATGTGTTCGGCATCCCGAGGTCTGAACGGCGAGCGCTACTGATAGGGTCGCACGCAGAGTCCCAAAACTACGCCGGATGGCTCGACGGGGCGCTTGGAGTGATCTATGGCCTCGAGATTGCCCGGACCTTCACGGAAACACCAGACTGCACCGGCCTTCCCATCGCCGCCGTCGCATGGGCGGATGAAGAAGGCCACTACGTCCCAATGCTCGGAAGTCGTTCGTTCGTCGGTGACGTCGAACAAGAGGAGATCGACCGTGCTTTCAATGTCGATCACGGGCTGCCGCTCGGCGACGCGCTGCATGCAGCCGGTCTAGCTGGGGTTCCCCGATCTCTAGTGAAACCGGGAGCGCTACGTCGGCTACTTGGAGGGACACATAGAACAGGGCGACACGCTGGAAGCCTCGGGCAAGCGGATTGGCGTTGTTACCAGTATTGTTGGCACCTGGCAGTATACAATCGTCTTTTACGGCATCCAGAATCACGCCGGTGCAACGCGAATGGGTATCCGAAAGGACGCCGGCGTCGCCGCAGCTATGCTCGCAATAGCCATTGCCGAACGTTTCCCTGAAGTGGCCGGTCCGCGTTCCGTCTGGACTACTGGTCGCATCACATTGGAACCGGGCGCGCCCAATATAATTCCGGGTCAGGCAGAGATGCTATTCCAATTCCGGGATGCCCGGATGCAGGTCCTTAAGCGCCTCGATGCTGTGCTAAGAGAGTTGGTTGAAGACATCACAATCAAGACCGGTTGCCGAGCCAAGATCCGGCAGACCGAAGCCGGAACACCATCGGATATGAATCCGGCGTTCCAAGAGGCAATAGAGAATGCTGCCGCGAGCCATGCACCTGGCGCCCATGTCAGGATGCCAAGCGGCGCCAGTCACGATGCACAGATTGTGGCCCGGAAACTCAGCACCGCAATGCTGTTCGTCCCAAGTATCGGGGGTATCAGCCACCATTGGACTGAAAACACAGCCGATGCGGACCTGGTGCTTGGTTGCCAGGTGTTGGCCGATGCTGCCGAGGCGATCCTGCGTGCCGAAGGCAGCTAACGCCATCCCGACAAGTTCGTTTGAGAGACCCGTGATGTGATCTTCCAATGGGCCACGAGAAGCGTGCAGAGGAGGTCGAACCTAACGCTTCAGATGTATAGATTCGGTGGGTCAACCGTTCCGACAATATCATGCTTAGATAAGAAGGTGGAGCGCGATAACTTTCCGAAATCGCACGAGGTCGGAATCATGGCGTTTCGCGCTTCCTGCAGATTGTCGGTTGCCTCAGTCCAGCCCGAGAATGCCGGCACACAGCGTGCTGGAGCAGGCGTTCACGAAGAGGTGCTGCGGGAGGTTGTGAGGGACGCTGGAGTAATGCTTTACGATCTCGACATGATGATCGAGGTTGACCCGGCAACACTTCCACTCCGCATACTCGTACGACTCATCCGGCAAGGAGGTCAGCCCCGGACGATCGAGCTCTTTGAACAGTTCGCGCCGACTTCGCCCCCAGCTCCGCGAAGGTCGATCGTTCAGCTCGCCAAGAAGCGCGTGGATCGCCTCATTAAGGGCGGCAAGCGAGAAGAAGAGGCGGTTGCGCAAGCGCGCCAGAACCCATCGACGTGATTTGGACCCCGACTTTGACCTTGGCTTTGTCCGGCGGCCGATACAGCCGCGCCGGAACGATGGCGGTGCGGCAATGGCGGGCGAGATCGGCATAGGTCCGGTTCACCGTCGGTTCGTGAAAGCAAGCCCGGGTAATGCCAGCCTTCAGATTGTCGCTCACCGTCTGCCGGGCCATGCCATCGAAATAGGAGAATGCCGGAACGTGCGAGGCGAGCAGTCCGGCAGGCTGTGGCTGACGCTGGCTTCGGCATAGGTGTAGTTCGAGGCGCCGAGCACGGCGACATGGACGTGGCGCAGGGTCGGCTTGAGGCGGCCGGCCCATTCCTTGTAGCGTTCGCAGAAGCACGAATAGCTGAAGCTGTCGGAGCTTGCTTCGCAATACTCCTCCCACAACAGCGTCAGCGTGACGTTCGGGCGCCGCAGCTCGCGATGCACGAGCGCCCAATCGGGCTGCGGACGCTCGTCGCTAGGCTGATCAGAGGGTGGCGGATAAAAGCGGTTCTCGAGCTGGACATGGTCATCAAGCTCCGGCGCCAACGGCCAGGTCAGGCCCGCGCGGCGGGTTCGGTTCAGGTACTTGCTGACCGTGCCCTGGGCCAAGCCCAGGCTGCGGGCAACGGCGCGTTGCGACATGCCGACGCTACAGTGCAGGCGTAGAACTTCGCCAATGTGGCGCATGGACAGTCTCTCGGTCGGCATCTCGATCCTCTGCGGTTGCGCAAAAGACCGAGTTACCCCCGTTTGCAGACTGCCAGCGGTGCGCGCCTCCTGGTTGTCCCCATCTGGATCGCTGGAAATGGCGATCACGATCGGCCGGAAACCGTACATGGTCGTATGCGACAATCGGACTTCTACGCAGATCAAAAGAGGGCCGGAACTTCCTAAGACCGGACCTCGAGTCAAGGGATACGTTCCGAGGCAAGCGTGACAGCACGGTGGTGTTGAGGCCAAATCGGTTTTTCAGGTCAAAATATCGTCTGCACCAGGGGATGAATCCTTCGTGTCCCAGCGCGCGCTGCCGGCACACGACCGCTGTGCTGGTTGGTCCCATTCAATTTGATCGTTCACCCTGGCTGAACCGCGCGTTTGCACTGAGCTCGGCGAGGGTGTCGATCTTGTCCGCGCCCCGTCTGTTTTGGAATCCTCCGTTATAATGCCAAAATTGCTGGAATTCTGCGCTATTTGGCCGCCTGCGTCGCAGGTTTGCACCGCTCTTCCGATTAGAAGAGGTCGTCGAGCAAGGAAATTGGAAGTGAAGATCGGTCTTCCCAGCGAAATCAAGACGCCCGAGTACCGCGTGGGCCTTACGCCTCGAGCCGTCCGCGAATATGTGGCCGACGGTCAATGCCGGGGCTGGCATTGGCGCGACGGACGACAAATATCGCGAGGTCGGCGCAATGATTGTGGACTCCGCCCGCGATGTATTTGCACCGAGCGACTGATTCTAAGGGTCAAGGACCGCCAACCTTCCGAATGGGCGCAGCTGCGAGAGAATCAGATTCTCTTCCCTCTTCATCTGGCGGCGGACGCGGAGGCTAAGGGCCTCATGAAATCTGGGTGCACTGCAATCGCCTACGAAACCGTGACTGACGCGCATCGCGGGCTTCCGCTGCTTGCGCCGATGAGCGATATCGCGGGCAGGCTTGCGATGGAGGCGGCCGGTGCGGCGCTGAAGCGGTATGCGGGCGGGCGGGGTCTGTTGATCGGTGGCCCGCCGGGTGTCCAGCCGGCCCGTATCGTGGTGGTCGGCGACGGGGTGGTACGCATGCTTTATCGTAACTCGTTAGTCGTAACTTTTCTCCCGCGACGGACGCTCACTGGCCGGCCGTTCCTGGGGCGGCGGTGTTTCGCGGCGGTGTTTCCTTTCTCGACCTAAGGCTCCAATTGGCTTCACACCAAATCGAGTTGGATGACTGGCGCATGAACAGATCAATCTACGGCGGCCCCGTGTTCGAAATGGCCAGGCAGCAATTCGAGCGGGTTGCCGATCACCTGCAAATCTTGGAAATGGACAGAGACCGACTGCTGTATCCGAAGCGCGCAATCGCGGTGTCTTGTCCAATTCACAGAGACGACGGCCGGACGGAGGTCTACCAGGGTTTCCGGGTGCAACACCACCTTACCCTCGGACCAACCAAGGGCGGAACGCGGTTCGCGCAATCAGTGGATATTGGCGAAATTGCCGCCTTGGCCATTTGGATGAGCTGGAAATGTGCGCTGGCGGGGCTTCCCTATGGTGGAGCAAAAGGAGGCATTACCGTTGATCCCTACGCGCTGTCACCGCGCGAACTCGAAGCGCTATCCCGACGCTACATGCAGGAGATGATTCCTTTCGTCGGTCCGCACACCGACGTCATGGCCCCAGATATGGGCACTAACGAACAGGTCATGGCCTGGTTTATGGACACCTATTCCATGTATCGGGGGCAGACGGTCAATGAGATCGTCACGGGAAAGCCGATATCAGCAGGAGGCACACTTGGCCGCCGCGAAGCGACTGGGCGCGGAGTAAGCTTATCTCGTCGGTCGCGCACTTGAGCACCTTGGGATCAGTGCGGCGAGCGCGACAGCCGTTGTCCAAGGGTTCGGCAACGTTGGGTCAGTGACAGTCTATTCTCTCGCCGAGAGAGGCGTCAAAATTATCGGTATCAGTGATCACACTGCCGCATACTACGATCCCGCCGGTCTCAATGTTGCCGATTTACAACGCCACATTGCGAAACGAGGGCAACTTGCTGGGTTCTCTACTCAGAGCCTCATTGAGCACTCGGAGCTGTTGGTCCAAAAGTGCGATGTCCTGGTGCCGGCTGCGATCGAGCGGGTTATTACGGGGGAAAATGCCTCCCAGCTCAAATGTCGCATTCTAGCCGAGGGAGCCAATGGTCCAACGACGCCCGAGGCTGACTCCATCCTGCAGCAATTAGGCGGTGAGATCTTTGTCCTGCCCGATATTCTCTGCAATGCAGGAGGCGTCATCGTCAGCTACTTCGAATGGGTGCAGGATCTGCAGCGGCTATTTTGGGAGGAAGCCGAGATATTCGATCGCCTCTACCGAATTCTCGAACGCTCCTTTCAGCGAACGATAGCTCGCGCCAGACACGATCGTATTTCTCATCGAATGGCGGCCATGGCCATCGGCGTTAGCGTGGTACAATCAGCTAAGTGGACAAGAGGCCTTTTTCCTTAATGCGACTTCTAGGCTCGATGCGCGCTCCTCTTTGACGTGAGCGGATGCGCGCGCCAGCGTTTGAGCAATCGCGATCACACGAGTTCTTTGCGCGTCGGCGCCAGCTCGCTAGTAGTCGCGATCAGATAGAGAAGCGTTCTATCCTTCGGGCGCCAACACTTCCGGGGGCGTTTCCTGCACGTTGCGCAACGATCCCGCGTCGTCCATCCGTCTGTTGTCGAAGCGCGCTCCGTCGCGCTTTTGCTGAACTTGATCAGAGCAGAGTCCAACCGTTGGATGGCTTGCCGCGACGAGCTCGCGATTGGTAGCGCAATCAGCTATTCAATCAGAAGTCGGATTGGATGGCAGCGCGTTTCTCGCACCAATCCCTCGCCAAATCAGAACGGTCCATCACATTAGTTAATGTATGACACTGGCGCTTCCCAACCATATTGCGTCAGCGGAAAGGACTTCCGGCCTAAGGACAGGGGCACGGCATTTCCAAGTAAGTGCATTGGCTTACATCGTTGCGGGCTTGTTACGCGTGAACTGACGCCCAATATTGCTCGTCCTCATCGCATTGCGAGCGCACTGATCAATCGGCGTGCGAGGCGACCGCTTAGAAGCCGGACGGTTATTTCACCGCGCACCTCTCGCCCAGAACGGTGGTTCTCGCAACCGGCGCGCACGCGAACCAGCTCCTGGCGGGCTGCGGTCACAAACTCCCGCTGATCACCGAGCGAGACTACCACGTTCAACTGGAGGTCGAGCCTGCATTTATCAGACGGCCACTTACGGTGCCGAGCCTGAGTGCGGTCCCTACGCCTGGCGAACGGCGGGCGCGAATTGCCGGCGTGAGTTACTTTGGCTCGCCAGGTTTCAAAGCCCGACGCCGGCTGCTCTCATCAGCACTGGAGCGTGAACGCAAACTGCTACCGATCCTCAAGCCTCGATTGCCAAGGGTGGAGTGGAGAACGCCCGCCTCCGCCCGACTCCGTTCCGATCGTCGAGCAGGTGCCCGCCCATCGCCACCTATTCGTTGTCACCGGTCACGACACGGAGGACTCTCCTTGGGCGCGGCACAAATCCTTGCCGACCTCGTGACAAGCAACGGGTCGCGTCCAGGTATTCGAGCCAGCTTAGTTCAGAACGCTTCGGTTTGAGATACGGATCCCATCGGTCCGGTCAGTTAAAATCCGTCCAAGAGAGGTGCGAACGCAGGATTTAAGCGTCAATGTGCGGCTCAATGCATTAATTCAAAATTGGAACACCGTTACAGTGAGTGATCAACATTTCGTTACAGTGAGTGAGTTGACTCGGCAGAAATCCGCATGTCAGGAGACGGACCGCATCATGAGCGACGACATGCCCGCCGTTCAGGCGCTTGACAGCTCGAGAGATACAGCTCTCAAGCTGGTCACCGGCACACAGCCGATGCTTCACCGGCCTGGTACGGTGCGTCCTAATACGCGATCCCTTGTCAAGAATGCGATTCTGGCGAGAATTTCTCTGGAAGACCTCGCGGCAATAGGGGAGTTCCTAGAGCCAATCGTCCTGAGAGAACGTATGGTTCTGCAAGAACCGAAAAGGCATCTTGATCACGTCTATTTCATTGAGTCGGGTCTCATCTCGCTGAGGATTGTCGCGGTGGGAAGCGTCCTTGAAACGGCGATGATAGGATATCAGGGCGCGGTCGGCGCTTCGCTCTTATTGGGAGGACATCTAACGATCCATCAGTCTGTTGTGCTCATTCCCGGAATCGCGCACAGGATCCGGGTTGAGGATGTGCGTCGGGTGATGAACGAGCGCCCTGAAATCCGACAATCTCTTTTTCGGTACGTTGAAGCGCTGGCCTTGCATTGCGCTCAGACAGGATTGTGCGGCGTTCGGCACGATCGCGAGAAGCGGCTCGCGTCCTGGCTCTGTTTGGCGAGTGATGCTCTTGACGCTCGCGTGCTTCCAGTTACCCATGAATATCTTTCGTCTGTCTTGGGATTGCGCCGCGCTGGGATAACCGAGACGTTAATCCGATTCGAAGTACAAAGGTTGATTCGCAAGACGCGCGGCGTCTTGCACATAGATGAGCGCAAATGCCTCGAGCAAAAGGCATGCAGTTGTTACAAATTTATTTCAGGCACTTATGCCTCGCCTGAGTCTGGGACTGCAGCAAAAGAATTGGCGACCCAGCAAAGCCGCCTAGGCATTCTGATTCACCTTATCAGTTCAATTTCAGACAAGTTGCCGACCGCGGTGTCCGATGCACTGGTCGCATTGGCCTGCGCAGCCTTATGCGTCCGTGAGCAATTTTTCGGACAGTAATAGATTCAGCATCATTTCGGCGGGGCCAAATGGGCACCTCAACGTACGAGACGTACGTTCATAGCCGGTTGCGGTACGAAGCGTACCGTTGTGACACGATTAGAACACGCTTGCAGCTCGCGCACGCATGTTGGTCCGTTCCGTACAAAGTTTGCATGCCGATAACGAACGCAATCTGTCAACTTGACCATGCGAGCGGCGGAATGGTCCGCGCCGCGACGTTCACTGGTTCAATCAACCAGTTGGCGTTCGAGGAAGGCCCTGCAGGTCGAGAATGATTGGGGGCGGGGGCGAAGGTGGTTGATCTCTTCAGTAAAAGTTGAGCGGCCACTTTGCAGGTTAGACAATTTGGAGAACTCTTATGAAGATGGTGAAGAGCCTTTTGGTCGGTTCGGCGGCGGGTCTGATCGCCGGAGGCGGAGCGCAGGCTGCCGATCTGCCCGTCAAGACCAAGGCGGTCGAGTACGTGAGGATCTGCTCCTTGTATGGAGCCGGCTTTTATTACATCCCGGGCACCGACACCTGCATCAAGCTGGGTGGATATCTGCGCGCTGATCTCGGCGTGCACGCATCGACCTTCCTCGCCTACCACAACGGCACGAACGCGGCGAACAATCGTCTGGGTAACTACTATAATGCTAGGTCCGCCTCGACTTCTCAATCGACACCCGCACCGCGACCGAATATGGCGTCGTGCGTACGTTTGCCGATGTGGTGTTCAACTGGACGAGCGGTGGCTACAACGGCGCGGGTACCGGTCTCACTGGCGGCGCCGCGACGTACTCAACCGCTGGTGCGCCGGGAGCAGTGGCTGACGGCAATGTCGCCGCCGGCGGGCTCGGCGTCTACACCGTGTTTCTCCAATTCGCCGGCTTCACGATAGGTCATGCGATCTCGCAGTTCTCCTCACCTTGGGTCAACTATCCGGCGAACAGCTTCGATGGTTTGCCTGGCGGCGGCGGCACGGTCGTCGGTGTCAACCAGTTCACCTACACCGCAGACCTCGGCAATGGCATGTCGCTCGCGCTGTCGGCACAGGACCCGGTACAGAACTACCAGAGCAACCTCTGGAACGTGAGTGCCATCACTGGTGCGGGCATCGTTGGTGGTGCTTACGGCGCGAACGACTTCGGTGGTACAAGGACTCCTGATCTCGTCGGAATGTTCCGCGTTGATCAGGCTTGGGGCCTGTTCCAGGCTTCAGGTGCGGCGCATAACAACCACACCGGCTACTACGGCCAGTACGAAACCTCCGGCTATGCCGCCGACAAGTGGGGCTGGGCCGGACAGCTTGCGTTGTCGATTAAGAACCTCCCGACTGGTGCGGGTGATACCATCAACATGCAGGCCGTGTATACCAAAGGTGCAAGCCGTTACAACTTCCAAGAGTTCACGAGTACCACTTACTCGATGTTCGGTGGTACCGGCTTGGCCGGCGCCTATGGGAGCATCGGTTTCGCTGGATTGTCTGACGCGGTTTTCGTTGCAGGCTCCGGCATGGAGCTGACCACGACGTACGGTATGAATGCCGGTTACAACCACAACTGGAATCCAAACTGGACTACGTCGATCTATGGCGCGTGGGGCGCGGTCCGCTACAACGGCACGGCCAAGGGATATATCTGCGGCAGCGCCGCGATGGGGACACTCCTGACAGCGGGTTCAACCTGCAACCCGGACTTCGACCTCTGGGTCATCGGCACCAGGACGGGCTGGACTCCGGTCAAGGGCCTGACCTTTTTAGCCGACCTCAACTATTCGCGGCTTAACCAGAATTACTCAGGCTCGGTTAATTACCCGGGCACTACGACGGCAGCCAAGCCGCCCGCCATCTACGAGATCAAGGATCAGGGCACGGTCTCACTACTACTCCGTGCTCAGCGCAACTTCTGATACCAGCAGCAAAGGAGAGCATCTCGACCAACGTTAACCTCAAGGAAGCCTCCGGCATGCCCGCCGGAGGCTTTCATTGCAGTATGGTCTCATGTCGAGCCCGAAATGCAGATTACGTTGATTAAAGACAAAATCCTCGGTGACCCAAGCCGATCTGCACTACGAAGGCTCGATATCGAGTTATCGTACGCTGTTGTACGCTGCGGGATTTTTGAAAGAACCTGAGCGGCAGCAACGTCACAGCCAAGCTGGCCGCGCCACGCATCGGGGGATCGGTTTGCGTGTGGGGCGAAGTCCTTCTCGCAGATCGTGCCCTATATCGTTGGCGGCAACGCGCGTGCGATGCGGCTCGCCTGTGCACTCTAGGCTCGCGGCTTCGATATCTGCGGAATCCGACCGCTAACCGTGCCTGCGGGCATAGTCCGTTTGCGAATTTCGCTGACACTCAACATCGTGGAGGATGACGTGCGTGCAATGCTCGATGCTCTGATAGAGGAGACGAGGGTGGAGTTCGATGCGTCAGCGGATCGTAATGACAGGCACAGATACCGGCATCAGAAAGACGGTGTTTTCCGCGGGGCTCGCCGATCTCCTTGGCGCGAACTGGATTCAGGCTGGCCTTGATGGAGAGACCGATACCCAGCTCGTCGCACGGCTGGGCAGTCTCTCAGCCGATCGCATCGTGCCGGAGCATTACCGCCTCCGAACGCCCGCTTCGCCTCATCATTCCGCAGAAATTGACGAAGCGCTGGCGGCCTGATTGTGCCGCCGAGTCGCGGCACACTTTACATTGACATCTTCGAGCGATGGCGGCCTCAAGTCGTGCTTTGCGCAAGAACGGCACTGGGCACCATCAATCACTCGCTGATGTCGATAGAGGCTCTGCGAAAGCGCCCAGATCGGCATCTTGGGATTGCATTCAGTGGCAAAACAAAAGCTGAAACTGAGGGCGCAATTTGCGACATCGGGCGGGTGCGTTGGTTAGGGCGACTGCCCTGGCTTTCTCCTCTCACGGCAGGCAGGCTGCAAGCCGCATTCAAAGCCTCATTCCGCCGTAATGATTTCAAGCCATGATACCAAAGAATAGTCTGGCATCCGTTCGCGCAACACGCGTTTCGAGACGAGATGGCGAAGGTTGTGTGTGGCGCAATGAATTCGGTCGACCGTAAGGAGTCGAGACCGACGACCACGAAGCAGCTCCGCTATTGCAAGCTGGTTTCGGGAGCAAACCGTATGGCAGAGCATAGCTTTGGCTTTTCTCGCGGACATTGCATTGCGCGATCAACGACCGGCATTTTTGAGGATATCGAGGCGCTCATCGACGAGGATGTTGACTGGGCACTCTATGTCCGATCGACATGTTCCATTTCTCGGCACTCGGCATGGCAAGCACGCCGGGCTCGGCGTGATTCGCCAGATCTCCGACATTATCCATGTCCGCCGTTTCGATCGCGAGACGATCATGCTCGACGTCGATTCCGCAGCGTCATGCTGCGCTGTTTCCCTGACGACACGGAGTTCCGAGAAGCCAATCTCGCTGTCGCGTGGCGCAGTTCGCCCAGTTCAAGGCGGGCTGGCTGATCAACATGCGCGTGCTTGTCGACATCTTTGATCTGGTCGAACAGGCGCTCGGCCGGCCAATTCATCTCCCGAAGAGAACCAGCGTGGGGTGAGAACGCGTCAAGTCCCTACGAGAATCTTGCTCGCCTGATCTTTCCTTCCTTCCCGGACGCTAGCTCCATCTGGAGGAAATACGAAGTGGCAGGTCATGTTCACTCCAAGTCGTGTTCACCGAAGCCTGAACGCGGCGCGTGTGTCCGTTTTCGATGATGCTCGGCGTCAAGCGAGGTCATCGGCTTCCTGGTCGCACCGGGCGCCGGCAAGAGCGCCGCCTAGTATCCATCAAAGTGGCAGCAGCTCCACGCTTTGCTTCCGTGAGTTGAGCTCGGGCCTTGCGCGACGTGATCTCCGATCCTCGCGCTCCGGAAATTCTGCGACTCGCAAGAAGTTCATAAGCACCACGTGCCCTTCTTGGGTAAATATCGATTCCGGTTGGAACTGCGCGCCATAGGTTGGCTGATAGCGATGTGCGAGAGCCATGATCTCGCCTTCGCCCGAACGCTCTATCACCGTGAGATGCGGCGCGCATGGCTCATTGAGCACGACGACGAGAGAATAGTAGCGCCCGCGCAAAGTGGGGACGGGAGTTCCTTGAACAGCCCTTGGCCGTCATGCGTTACGTACGAGGACCAGCCATGTATAGGCGACGTGCACGCGCCACGGTCCACTGAAAATACGCCTAATACACTGGTGTCCGAGGCAGTTGTCGAGAATTGGGACGCGACCTGAGAGTTCGGGGACGACGGCGGTGGATATCCATTGGAGTGCAGGGACCAGGGGAGATCAGGACTGCGCGCGGCTTGAGACCGACAAGATCGCTGACGCTGACCACGTCGTTCCGGAGCACCTCCGCTGCTTCACCAAGCTTGCGGAAATAACGGGCAATGTTGAAGACGAAGGAGTAGTAGTGGTCGATGATGATAATCAAAATGCACCAGATGTATCAGCACGAAATGCGTCAAGGATTGGTTGCGCCTTAACGAGCGTCTCCTCGTATTCGGCCTTTGGTTCCGACATCGCCTTATCCCGCCACCTGCATGAAACATAGCCAGGTCGTCGTCGATCGTACAGTGCGGATCGCAATGTTCGTGTCCATGTGTCCGTTGAAGCCGATGAAGCCGATCGCCCGCAATAGAGCTCTCGCGCCACCCGCTCGATTTCCGCAATAATTTCCATCGATCGCACCTTTGGCGCCCCCGTAATGGAGCCGCCGGGAAAGGATTTCAGCGCGGCGCTGGTCTTCCTTGGAGTCGCCGGAATGCGCGATCGTGCCCTTGATGGGGCGCGTTTCGACTTTTCGTCTATCAAGTTTTGGAATCGTTCCGGCGAGCTCGATGCAATGGTCAGCTTGCCGTAGCGCAGGAGGGCTGCGAACCGTGCCGGGTTCAATGACCGCAGCTGGCAGTAGAAGGCAAGCGGATCAAAATGAGGTCGACAGCCGGGCACTGAGTGCTGCGCAACGTTGGCTTGGAGGGGCGCGGGCGCCGTGGTGCTGTAAACGTCAACCAAATCGCAGAGAATCTCGACTGGTCAAAATGCGCTCTGTGATTGTCGCCCCGGTCGAAGGAAGTACTTCGCCATTGTTGACGGACAGCATCGAACGACTGATGCCATGCTGCGTGGTCAGGAGAAAGTGCCATGTCAGGTAGTTCAAGCGGATCTAGCAAAGCAGGCAGCCGCCTATGCGGCAGTGAACGGTAACATCACACAGATAACTGCTCAGCAGCACTATCGTGCCAAATTGGCGGCCAAAGATCCGAATGCGCTAGTCACGTGAATCAAAAGTTCGCCACACAAAGTTTGCCAGCTTTGCCGCAGAAGCGTTTGACGGAAGCCAAGATCCGGTCTGCGGACTTGGTCCATTTTAACGGGTTTCTGTTGTGCAGGTCGATGAAGGTACGGATGTCGGCCTCGAGCTCCTGACGGAGGTGTGGACACCTCCCTGGATCTGAACGATGCGAAATGATCGATCAGAAACGTGCTTGTGAACACGATCATCCGAGCCAACGAATGAGACTGTCGCAGCCGTCACCGCGCTATAGCTTCCTCGGCCTGCCGGGTGCCACTACCAGATTAGCAGCATGAGCCAGGGGCTCGCAGCGCAAAAGTACTTCGTTCAATGCGCTTCCCCAAATGTTGGGTGTCCAGGAATCGTTGAAGCGCTTGGGCGCCATGACGCTGTGTTGCATGGCAAACGGAGCCATCCGACCCCTCTACGGCAAGCCATTCGATGCACGTCTGCTGGCGCCGGTGTCGATCGTCTTCGGCACGGCTAGGCCGCTTACGAAAACGACCATAGATAGAATTGTGATGAAGAAAGAGATGTCCGCGGCCGACCCGTAGAGAAAACTGACAATCCTCGAAAATCGAATTCCGGACGAATCCTGGATATTGGGGGTGGGTTGGGTCATGACCGAATCCGCTAAGCCAACACGCGGCCCACGCAGTGAGGCGCTGAGAATACCGAACTCACGGCTCTAAGCCTTTGGTTTGTCGCTAACACGATAATAAGTGTTCTTGAGAACAGAATCGTCCGGAACCTGCTCAACACGAAGCGGGGGCCTCTCGATCCTGGTGCTGAACAGTAGTCGAGCGGTCGCGCTACGCTCCGACCATGCGGTCGTTCTTGAGAGCGTGCTATCCAGCGCTTCGACCGAATTGCGCAACCACGACGAAATCAAGGCGCTCTACTCGGCGCCCGCCGCGAAGTGGCGTCAGCGAGAAGCCGCTGACGCATGCCGTTGCTTGACTTTGATTGAAAGAGGGGAAACTGCCATGGCTATGGAAGATCGATCAAGATATTTATTCTCGAACTATAGGCGGAGCAATCGACATGTTCTCGACGATCTGCACTATGAACCCGACGATCGGCGGTATGGCGATCCGCAGGGCTTGCGGTAGGACGACAGTGTTCACGGGGCCAGCCGGACCTCCTGGTCAGAAACTTGGAGATGAACGCCCTTATAAACCTTGCCTCGCATCGACGCGAGCGGCGATAAGTTTCGATACGGAGGCAACGATTTAGAGCGGGATAGGGTGTCAGGCACCCCCTAGTACACGCGTCTGGACAGCAAAACTGATCAGAGTACCAGTTTGTGGTGCAGGAACCCCTTGGCGCGATGGCGAACACTGGCAGTTTTAAGGCGCACCGATCCGCAGCTCCCGCTGCAGTGCCCCGCGAATAATTCCGTCGTCATCGACCACGGACACGCGTCGCGGGTCCACCGCCTTGGCTGTTTCGATTCCGATCTGCATCCTCGCTCTCCTCTAATCCTGCCTGGCGGGGAACAGGGTTAGCAAGCTCCGTTCGGTGGCTCACAAACCAGTTTTTCTGGCAGGCGAAGCGCGCGATTCGTGTCCAAGTTCTGACACGGGACAAAGTCCGTCAGATTCAAAACACCGGCTGCCTTGGAGCACCTTGGAGTTTCCAAAGCCTAATCAGGCGCTTAATGCGCGCTGACGGACTTGGCACGCCCGTTGCTATTGGGATGGAGAAACACGGAGTGAGGGCTGACCGCACACCAGACGCGCAAAGCGAGTGATGCTCTCCTTCCCTTGAACCCGTGTGCTCCTGTATCTGAGACAAACAGACTGGCGCAAACATTCGCGCTACGTGTGGCAATAGCTTTGGAGAGCAACATGGTGCTGCGCATGGAGTCCCCAACTCCTCCGATCAAGGTGGAGAACTGGCTGAGCGGCGAGCCCCTCACGAGTTTCCAGCCCGGGAAAGTGTACATCGTCGAATTTTGGGCAACTTGGTGCGGACCATGTGTGGCAGTGATGCCCCATCTGCTACAGCTGCAAGAGAAACACCAACACAGCGGACGTGAGCTGCTCGAGTCGCAGCTCACGAACGAGCTCGAACGGCGGACGAGGCCCGGACAAGTTTAGACGCGTGGTTGACCGACAAGTTCTCAGATCTGAACGATGGGATCGGGTTCGACTCTACAGGCGAAATGAACAAGCTTTGGATGGATCCAAGCTCTTCTGTCGGGATGCCCACCTCGTTCGTCGTTGACCGTGACGGCCACATCGCCTTTATCGGTCCTTCGATGCAGCTCGATGACGTCTTGCCGAAAGTTCTCAACGGCACCTGGCGCACCAGCGATGGAGCCGCCGGTACTGAGCGGATCGCCGAAAGCGAATGCACAACCCGCGAAATGACGCGCAAGCGAGTGTTTACTGAGTCGATCCTCGCCAAACTTACGCCGGCGATGAACGCGGAGGATTGGGCGAAGGCGCTTTCGGCGGTCGAAGAGGCCATCGATGTGATGTCGGACTACGTCAACTTCCCCGTGCTCCATGCGGATCTGTCGCTTCATAAACTGCGCGACTTGCAGACCGGCTTGCTGGTCATAAGCCAATTGTTTCGCGACGCGATCGACAAAAAATCCGAGCTGTGGATGGCCGGGACGATGCGCCAACTCTTCGGTCCGGCGAACGACAACTCCCAGTTCCCGCCTGCCTCACGCTTTCCGATGGGCAAGGAGTTGCAACTGCGCAAGATGGGTCCGAAAGCGTCAAAGCGCAGGCGCCGGAGCAGACATGAAAAAGTGGGATGGTCGGAACTGCTACTGGGCATCCTCACTTTCTCCGGCGGGCCAGTGGCAACTAAAACCGACGGTCTAACGGTCCCACACGAAAATGCTAAACGACTTCTCCGTCATCAAAATGAGCCTTTGCGCACGGCCATCGAGGCAGGCGGATCTAGGCGGCCATCGCCACGCTTCTGCAGACGGGCGAAGATGAATGACGTCGATCCCGCATGCCTGGCACAAACAAAACTCTCGAAGGGATCGCACACGGCGGGCCGATGCCTCAGATCGAAGCTCTCATGCTGTAGAACCCGCAAAGCTTGAGCCGCTTCAGCAAAACGCTAAGCAAAGAGGGGGTGAAATGAGTAGAAGAGTTCGATCGCAGCCCTCAGACACCGGGCATTATCGCGTCGCCTCGGAGGGCAGCGCCAAGCATTGGGCACATCGCGTCCGGATCGAAAGGTTCTTACGCCGCGTGCAGCACAATCGCGAGCGCCATGATCGTTCAAGATGACAAACGACCCGCCACGATCAGCGTGGTGCTTCCGTTTGTGTTGGAGCACTGGCTGAAGCAGCCCGTCCGTGCCACGATCATCCTCATCGGCTTTCTCGGCGCAACAGCGGCCGACCTGTTCATGCCGGTGTATTCCGGGCGCCTGGTCGATGCGCTGACATTGGGCCCCTCCGACCCGGCGGCGCGACATGCGGCGATGGTTGCGTTCGGCGGCATCGTCGCGCTTGGCCTGCTCTCGATCCTATTGCGGCTTACAGGCTTGCAGGCGATCGTGCGGTTCACGCTGAAGGCGATGTCGGATTTCGCGCTCGAAGCCTTCATGCGGGTGCAGCGGTTCTCGACCGACTGGCACGCCAATTCTTTCGCCGGCTCGACCGTACGCAAGATTACGCGCGGCATGTGGGCGCTCGACCTGCTCAACAATACGATCCTGATGGCATTGTTGCCGTCGCTGGCGGTGCTCGTGGGCTCGATGATCCTGCTCAGTCTGCATTGGTCCGTGCTCGGCGGGGTGATCGGCCTCGTCGCGGTGATCTATGTCGCAATGACCATGGTATTCACGATCAGCTACATTGCGCCGGCGGCGCGTGTCTCCAATATCTGGGACACCAGGGTCGGCGGCACGCTGGCGGACTCGCTCACCTGCAACGCGGTGGTGAAGTCGTTCGGCGCGGAGACGTGCGAGGATGCGCGGCTTGACCGTGTCGTCAGTCGCTGGCGCACGCGGGTGCGCCGCACCTGGCTGCGCTACAACGCGATGAACGCGGTGCAACTCGTGGTGCTCTTGTGCTTTCGAGCTTCGGTGATCGGTGGTGCTCTCCTGCTGTGGATCGCCGGCCGGGCCTCGCCGGGCGATGTCACTTACGTGCTGACGAGCTATTACGTCATCCACGCCTATTTGCGCGATGTCGGCATGCACATCAACAATCTGCAGCGTTCGGTCAACGACATGGAGGAGCTTGTCACCATCCATGGCGAGCCGATCGGTATTGTCGATGCGACTGACGCGAAGCCGATCGAAATCGAGGGCGGCCGTATCACCTTCGAGGATGTGACCTTCCTCTACGGCGGGCATCGTGTGCCACTATATGACGGGTTGTCGATCGACATCCGCGCAGGGCAACGCGTCGGGTTAGTTGGGCGCTCCGGCTCGGGCAAGACCACGTTCGTCAAGCTGGTGCAGCGGCTCTACGATATCGCCGGCGGCAGGGTTTTGATCGACGGCCAGGATATCGCGATGGCGACGCAGCAATCGCTGCGCAGCCAGATCGCGATCGTGCAACAGGAGCCGATGCTGTTCCACCGCTCGCTGGCTGAGAACATTGCCTATGGCCGGCCGGGCGCCAGCATGGCGGCGATCGAGCAGGCGGCGCGGCTCGCCAATGCACACGACTTCATCCTGCGACTGCCGAAGAGCTACGGCACGCTGGTGGGTGAGCGCGGTGTAAAACTGTCGGGTGGCGAGCGGCAGCGTGGCGCTGGCGCGCGCGTTCCTAGCGGACGCGCCGGTCCTGATCCTGGACGAGGCGACCTCCAGCCTCGATTCGGAATCGGAGGCGTTGATCCAGCAGGCTATGGGGCGGCTGATGAAGGGACGCACCTCGATCGTCATCGCGCACCGGTTGTCGACGGTGCACAGCCTCGATCGCATCCTGGTGTTCGATCGCGGTGAGATCGTCGAGCAGGGCACGCATGATGAGCTCACCAAGCGACCCGGCGGCATCTACCGCGGTCTGTTCGAGCGGCAGTACACCGAGTTCGGTCAGGGCCCGGCGCCCTGCTAGTCACGTGAATCTAAAATTCGCTACATAAAGTCTGCTGGGCTTTTTGGCAGAAGCGTTTGACGGAAGCCAAGATCTGGTCTGCGGACTTAGTCCATTTGAAGGGCTTGGGTTCCTGTTGTGCAGGTCGATGAAGGTGCGGAGGTCGGCCTCGAGCTGCCTGACGGAGGTGTGGACACCTCGCTGGATCTGGTTTCTGGATAGTTCGGCGAACCAGCGCTCAACCTGATTGGTCCATGAGGTGGAAGTCGGCGTGAAATGGACATGATAGTGTGGCCGTCGGGCGAGCCACGGTTTGATCTGGGATGTCTTGTGGGTGGCGTAGTTGTCCATAACGATATGGACTTCGAGCCCTTTTGGAGATTTGAGCGTCGATCTCCTTTAAAAGCTTCAACAACTCGACGAATCGGTGACGCTTGTAGCATTTGCCAATGATAGACCCCGAAGCGACATCGAGTGCAGCAAACAGCGTGGTCGTACCATGCCGCACGTAGGTGTGCGTACGACGTTCCGGTACGCCAGGCATCATCGGCAAGACCGGTTGCTCGCGATCGAGTGCCTGTGTCTGACTCTTCTCATCGACGCTGTGGATAACGGCTCGGTTCGGTGGGGACAGATAAGGACCGACGAGCCGATACCTGAGAACTTCTTCGCCCAACGACTTCGATTGGCCGTTACCTGGACCTTTACAATGGCCGCCGTCCGCCTTCGAGCCTTGACGGCGCGACGCCATGCTACCTCTGCGCTTGGCAGCCTAACCTCGGCAGAGGCTCCACTTATCGGTGCGAAAAATCTGTTCAGACAACCGGGCCCAGCTCAGTTGCCTGTCCGCAGCGACGTCAATAGAAATTATTCCCGTTAGCCCTTTGTTGATTTGGATCCGCCAAGTTCTTGTAGCGGCTGCCGTTGAACCCAACGTCCGCCCGCAAGCCAAATATCGGGTACGCAGGGAGCAGCTTTGCTCTTGGAGCCAATTTCGTCAATAAGAAGAATGCCCGCGTTGACCGCATTCCAGTTTAAACCCGCGGGATTTTTGGTTATCTCCGCATATTGACCGTCCGGGCTGAGTGAGCGTTGGACTGAGATTTTGTTGTTCAGCCATCATCAAAATTACGCGTCAGGTTGAAAGCGGGCGTGGGCGTGGAATTGTTGCTCATGGCTCTTGGTACAGGAGAAAAAGGTTTTCTCCTGTAATCGCTCTGACCTTGCCCCTTTGGCCTAATCCAGTTTGAAGTGCGTTCTGGCCCACGACAAGGACCAGAGCATGAAGCGCAACCGCTCTTCGGAAGAGCAGATCATCGGGATTTTGAGGGAGCACGAGGCCGGCGTTTCAGTTGCCGATCTGTGCCGCACGCGTGGCGTCAGCGGCGCCAGCATCTACAAGTGGAGAGCCAAGTTTGGCGCGATGGAGGTCTTGGAGGCCAAGGAACTTAAGACGCTCGAGGACGAGAACACGCGGCTGAAACGGTTGCTGGCCGACGCCATGCTGGACGATGCGGCCTTGAAGGACCTCTTGGGAAAGAAGTGGTGATGCCCGCGGGGAAGCGGGAAGCTGTCGCCCATCTGCGAGACACATTCGGGATGAGCGAACGGCCGGCGTGTAAAGCCATCGGCTGCTGTCGCATGACCATGAGGCACCAGAAGACCCGGGCGGACCATGCCAGCCTTCGCCAATGCATGAGGGCCGTCGCCCGGGCCTTGATCCCTTCGCCAGCTGCGCTTCGCGCTCAATATTGAAGAAGACCTGCTCGATGAGCGTTCACGGCAAAACAGTCGAGTACTCAGTGCCTCGCAGCTGATGGTGTGGCGGAAAGTTGGTGGTGATCGTAACAGGAACATTCTCGACTACCTCGATCGTGGCTATCCCGTTGACATCATTTGCTGCAGGGCCGCGGCCCAATCAAGAGCGCTTTCTGCCGCCGCTGAATGCTGATAACTGCCAACATAGGCTCCTCAAATGAATATCGGTCCAGCATTGCTCACCAGAGTAGGTAGTGTCTCGATCCATTGCTGATGCAGTTATCATCAGTCTCGTAGCTCGCCGTATAGGGTAAGACGCTCATCACGATAGGGCCGAAGGTGCAGCAATGGTAAGCATAGTTAATGCGTTGCAAGTGTCACGCTTTCTTCAAACATACGATGCCGCCGCCGCCCAAAAAGGCATCAAGCTTCCGATAGGAGTCGATTTTAATGAGTATGTCTCAATCACTCGGGCCCTTCCAACAAAAAGGCCGATATATCCAAACTTCCGGCCAGATCGCTCACCAATAAAACCAGGCGAAGGATATAGGCTGATAGGCGTCGACACGAATAACGACGTCGCACTCGGAGAGGCCCCTCGACTGTATGACGCATAGCAATCTCGCAGAACACCTGGAATCCTTGAAAGTGTTTTATGCTAACCCCACTGGACCGGCGAGAAATCGCGCTCGGCCCAAAGGAATCGCATGAAATCGATGGGGGTACCGTGAACCGGCAGGTGGCAGAATTTAATATGGCGGCAATCGCAGGTATTGGGCAGAAATCCAAGGAAAGCTTTGCCCGTGCGCGCCTGGTTTTTCCTGACGGTACGTCCCGAGTAACCGTCGAGCGGGATCCGGAGCCGCTCTATATCGACCGTGGAGAGGGCAGCTATCTGTTCGATGTGGATGGCCGCCGGTTTCTCGACCTCAACTGCAACTTCACGGCGTTGATCCACGGTCATGCCTTCGCGCCCGTCGTGGAAGCGCTAACGCGTCAACTCCAGCGCGGCAGCTGCTTCGCAAATCCGACGGACAGCGAGATCGAACTCGCCGAATTACTTTGCGGCCGCATTCCGCAGGTTGATCGTGTTCGCTTCGTCAATACTGGGACTGAGGCCGTGCTGTTTGCGATCAAGGCTGCGCGGGCCTTCGGACGTTCGAAAATCGCCAAACTCGAGGGCGCCTATCATGGCACCTACGACTGGGTCGAGGTCAGTCAAGCGGCGACACCGGACAATTGGGGTGACCTCACTGCACCCAAGTCTACGGCCTTCTATCGCGGGATGCCCGCGAGCGTGCTCGATGAAGTGTTGTGCTCCGCTTCAACGATGTTGAAGGCGTGCGCCGATTGTTGTCATTGCATGCGCACGATCTTGCCGCCATCATTTTGGATCCGATGCCAAGCCGCGGTGGTCTGGTTGCGCCGAAGCCTGAATTCATCGCTGCGGTTCAGGAAACCGCCCGAAGCAACGGCATTCTGGTGATTGCTGATGAGGTCCTGAATCTTAGGCAGAGTTTCCAAGGTGCTTCCGCCCGCTACGGCGTCGTTCCCGACCTCGTCACGATGGGCAAGATCATCGGCGGCGGTTTGCCGATTGGAGCAATCGGCGGTCGCGAGGACGTGATGAAGGTATTCGATGCCTCAGCGGGTCGGCCACTGCTTCCGCAAGGCGGCACAGTTTCCTCCAATCCTCTATCCATGACCGCAGGCCTTGCCTTCATGCGGCATCTTGATCCCGCGGCTTTTGCACATCTGGAGATCCTGGGAAACATTGTTCGGGGACGGGATTAGCCGCGTCATCTCAACCCGGGACGCGCCGCTATGCGTGACCGGAGCCGCCTCACTGTTTCGCATCCATCCGCGGGCACAAATCCCAAATGACTATCGCGAGATGTATCCAACGCCTGCCGGAGCAACTCTAATGAAGCAGCTCACTCGTTTTTTTTGCGGAGAACGGCATCATCCTGCCGCATGGCGGCGCCGCCGCTTCAATCTCGACACCGATGACGTGCGCCGACGCCGAGTTCATCGTGGATGTGTTCGCAGGCTTTCTCGACAGCGATCAAGACATGCTGGACACGGTAGAGGCACGCAAGTGACTGAAGTAGCAGCTGCGCAATGTATCACCCGCGCTTTGCAGTGTCGTGGAGTTGAGGTGGTCTTCGCTAAAGCCTCCCTTCAGCCGTGATTGCGGCGTGCGAAGGGATCGGCATTCGGCAATTCGCTAATGACAGGAACTGGCGTCGCGGTGGCAAATGGCTTTGCTCCCGTATCCGGTCGGATCTCGGCGGTTGCAGCTCAGGATGAGACCGACGCAACCTTGCTGGGCCGCCTTCCGCCAAGGCTTTAAACATGCTTCTTGAAGTATCCGACCTTGGGCGCGGAGTTGGAACCTCCTCCGAATGAATCGACACCTGGAGTAGAAGAGCGAGGGCGCGTCGGCGGCATAGCATGCCACTTGGAGGTCGGTGACTGAGAGCATCGCGCACCTGATCGCGTCCTTCCGGCTTCCTTGGCGGCATCGATTGCAGAACCCCGGACCGACGAGACTAGAGATCGTGTGCGGGCTCGGCTCGATGTAGCCCACCGTTCCGGCATGATTTCGCCCGGGGTGAGAAGGCCTCTTGTGGCTCTGATAGGTCTCCGCCTCTTTCGGCTTGCGAAGGAGTGGACCTGGATGTCGCCTGACAGGCTTGCGATGGGCCATGCGCGGAATGTGATCAACTTGAAGTCGGCCGCGGGATGCCGATCGGCGAGATCGTGCGGCCGATCGGGGCTGCGCCTTCAACGGTGCGGCTAACGATCTGACCTGACCGCTGTCGGAAGACGATACAGATGCAGTTCTGGAGGCCCGGCTGTTTGCCGGCACCGGCATCAAGCAGGGCCATCAGCGCCGCGCCGAGCCCGACTAGGCGGCGGTCCACCGCGAGCTCAAGCGTAAACATGTGATGCCGTCGATCATGAGGAATATATCGAGGCCGGGCTACCTACAGCCCGTTATGTTGTCGCCAGATTACGTTACCGACGCTGGAGTGAGCCAAGGATTTCGCCAATTTCTTGGCTCGGTCCGCGACATGTGAATGCGAGCCTTCGGCCTAGAAGGCTTTCAGGCATGCGATCAACGGGGGCAGAGAGCGTTGCCGAGGCGGCTCCCTCAGGTCGCTGAATATCGCCCCTGGCTAACGCCTCTGCCTTCACGTCCTAGTCGAGATGTGCGTGGTGTCCAATGACACATGGCCCCCAGCCAAGGGGCGGATCATATTGATGTCGGCACCGGCGCCTAGCAGGTGAACGGTCGTTGTATCCGAATTGTAGTGGACTCACGCGCTTCGTCGCCAACGTCGGCACCGCTTCGCTCGCCATAGGGGCATATTTCATCGCGACCCAGTCCGGGTCAGGATAGCGTTGCTGGTGGTTCGCTGCTGTGGCGCTGACCACCATTTCCTTGCCACGTTCAATCACCAGCCGCTCAGCCGCTCCACCGAACCGAACTCGGGTGACCAGCGGTCATCCAGGCCATCGGCACGGTCATCGGCGACTAGGTCAACTCGCTGAGAATTGTCAGATCGGTCTTGTCGGCGTCCATTTTTTTGGAATCCAGCGTAATGGCCCCAGAAATCGCTGAATTTCTGCGCCGTTGGTGCTTGCTTTACAAGTTTTCAGGAAAACAAACTGCTATCCCGATTGGAAGAGGTCGTCCAAATGAGATTGCTAATGAAGGTCGGCGTTCCCGAGGAAATCAAGACGCACGACGATTGTGCGGGCCTTACGCCCGGGAGCGGTCCGCGAATTTGCGGCCGGCCACAGCGTACTAATCGAGATCAAGGCCGCCGTCGGCATTGGCGCAACGGACGACAATTATCGCACGGCTGGTGCAACGATCCTGGACTCCACTCGCGAGGTATTTACATCGGGCGAGATGATCGCAAAGGTCAAGGAAGCCCAGCCTTCCGAGGGGCCGTAACTGCAAGAGAACAATTTTTCTTCACGTATCTGCATCTGGCCCGTTTTCTCCGCAATTTCTGCATAGGTCGGAACGGCGCGCGACCTACTTGGCCGGACAGCTTGTTCGCCAAACGCGCGGTGATGTCGTTGGGAAGCACGACTATTTCGCTCAAGATGGTAGAGCCGGAATGAGCCCGGTCGAAAGCATTTTCCAGGAATTCACCGATGCGATCCAAACCGCAGTCAATGCGGATGAACTTGAGCGTGTCGCAACGCGGCTGACACAGAGCCTGGGTTTCCAGCGATTCGCCTATCTGCGCCTGACCGGCGACACGCCGATGTTGATCTCGTCCTATCCCAAATCCTGGACCAGCCGGTATTTCCAGCTTGAGTATCAGCAGCTCGACCCTGTGGTGCACCGCGCGCGTGCCGAGCATGCGCTGTTCAGCTGGGGAGGCGAGGCGTCAGCCCCGGCCGGAAACCGCGAGCAGCGCCGCTTTTTTGATGAAGCGACGACCTTCGGGATTAGATCAGGCATCACTGTGCCGATCCGGGGCGGATTTGGGCGGATGGCCGCATTTACGCTTGCGACGGGCGACCGCGACGTTCACCCGGAGCGGCTGGTGGCCGACTGGAAGGATCTCGTACAACTCGTCGGGTTGTATTTTCATAGTCATGTCGCCGCCAAACTTGACGTACCCTCCACCGGTAAACTCGGGGAAAGTGAACTCACTCAGCGCGAGCGCCAATGCCTTGCATGGACCGCGCAGGGAAAACTGTCGCGGATATCGCGGTGCTGGTCCAGATTGCGCCGCGCACCGTCGTGTTTCATCTTGAGAACGCGCGCCGCAAGCTTGGTGCGGCATCTATTGCCCAATGCGTCGCCGAGGCCTTGCGACGCGGTTTGTTGTCCTAACCATCCACGCCTCCGATTTCGGCCGAGATGCGCAAGGGACCAGGCGCTCGTCTGGCCGGTCATTATGCTTGTATTCTGTTCAAATAGGTCTAACGCAATCGAGCTGCACAAGACTTACCTGTAAAATCTGACAGGCGATTAGCAAATTTCTTTCTGGTTCCCTCCGATAATTTCAGGAGGTCGCCATGCATGCCATCGCACTTCACACCCGTGAGCAGCTTGCAGCAAAGGTCATTTGACAGATAAGTCTCGCAGACCCACGACATAGTCGGGTGGTTTTGATCAATCTGAGGCGGCGAACCGCCGGCTTCGGTCGGTCTTGCCGCACGGCACGTCATTTTCTCCTTACTGCAGACGGGCCTGGAGATGTTCACCGTCGCCTCGACCCTCATCGGGGAACGCCAGCCGTTCGGGATTAAGAGTGGTCACCCACTCGAGCATTCGATGACGCAGCTCGACGTTGACGCCCTTTCCATTTGGCACGATCGGCGGTTTACGGAAAATCTGGCTTCACCCGAAACCAGTATCATTTTCTTCGGAGAAAGTTGGCTCGAAGAGGAGATCTTCATTGCCGCACTGCAGGCGGCCGAGCGCGGATGTGACGTACACTTGCTATCAGATGTCATCGCGGCGCGCATTGAGACGGACCGATCACTCGTTTTCAATCGGCTGGCGCTTCATGGCATATTGGCGACTACCGTGCGGCAGATGCTGCTGGAATGGGCGGTGCATCTGCACGATCCGCTTTTGACGCAAAAAGTTCAGCAGCTTCTACCGTGATCTGGGCTTAGCCCGGTGGTCTGACTCATTCGGCCGATTCCGCTCGAAGAAGTTCAAGCTCTCATCACGAGAGCAGGAATTGAGGTGAAGGTCACGCCGGAGGATCGCCGTCTGCTTGAGGCGATTGTCGGCGGTCCCAACGCACCGCATAAGCATGGTTGGCGAAGAGCCTGTGGCAAAAGAGAAAACGCATCGTCCGCGTCGGCCGTTCTCAGCGAGAGAGCTCATTACGCTTCTTCGGTGCCTGGCCATCGAGATAGCCGAGCAGTTCGTGCCAAAGAGAAGCCAATGGTCGCGTAAGAGCTGTCGCCCGTCGCGCCATTTGACGGTAACTTCAGTGCCAGGAGGGCAAACAGCTGCTTCGTTCGAAATTGCCGTGGGGCGTGAGGCGTAGGGCAGATGGTTGCATGGCAGTCCTTCGACAACGAGTATGTTGTTGTCTAGATGAGAAGCTATTGCCGTAGGTCAGGGGCAGGGAGGTACTGCGCTTCGGCACGGAATATCTCGTAGAGTGAAGCGTTATGTGGCTCAATGCCGGCAACGCCTTGGTCAGGGATAGTGCGACCGTAGCCGCACCGCATTGCTGCTACTGCAGCTCGCATTGAGTGGTTTGCCAGATCACTGTCGAAATGCGAAAATGACGATATACAGAGACTGGTGTTCGTTGATACTTCGTTGGAATGATTACGACAGGCAGTGAGCTCTGCCAGGCACTCGCGAACGAGAGGATCTCGTCCGCGGTGCTCTTACGGGTTTGAATTTAGGATCGCGTCGGTTCCCGCGGCCGTAAGGGCTGGCGCGTAAAATTGCTTCGTTCATTTCATGGCCGCGCGATCAGCGCTTCGATCAGGGCCACGAGGACCAAGTCGTCCGCGCTGCTATCACGGCTCAACGCGGCGGAGCTGGCGCACTAAAGCTAATCCCAATTCCGCAAATCATTTGAGGCGAGCAGGTCTGTCGGAGTTTAATGATCAGATACGCCGTTAATCAGGTGATTCGGAGAGAAGAACATGCCCAAGGCAAGGTGAAGCTGTTTAAGGACGATAAGGGTTTCGGCTTTATAGCGCCTGATACCGGCGGTGAAGACCTATTCTTCCACGTGAGCAGCTTGTTGCCCGGTGTAACGCCCAAGCAAGGAGACCGCGTCAGCTATGAAATCGGTGTAGACCGCAGGACCGGACGTAGTCGAGCCGAAAAGGTCGTGATCGGTTGATCGTAGAGACTTGGGCAGATTCATTCCCGGCCGATGCAGCCCAAAACGAGCTGCGTAAGATGGAAGCTGCCGCGCACTTGCGAAGCTCGATGCGCGATGCGAATACACTTGCATTCTTGCTCGGCCGCAACTAAGCCAATGGGGGAGATGGAGTGTCTCCCCGGAATGGCGCAAGGGCAGGTTGCTGACTCGACAATTACTGGTAGCACATGCGATCCTGTGCTGCATTAGCGCATAGCAATCGCATGTGACGCTCTCGAGCGGCCTCGCTCGACCTCGACGAAGCCGCGCCGATCGGAGCGGATGGCGCTCGGTACGAAGCTTGCTCATCGTCAACCTCACCGTCGTTCGCCGCACTCCGAGGGAAAGCGCCTGCTGCGTTACCGGAAGGAGGTCATTGGAAATACGGTCGTGCAGCTGCAGTAGCTACCGCCATGCGGGCATCCGCCCTATGGAGCGCGTTGCAGGCGGGTACGTCCTCGGCGGAACTGCTAGAGCTTATTGAAGAATCGTTCGACATAGTTGCGCTGACGACAAAGGGACTTCTTCCCGCGGAATCTGTTCTTTCGGTTGGAGCGGTTGGGAATAGTGGGAACGGCGCCTTGAGCTCTGATGTGGGTACGAACGCGGTCTGCATCGTAGCCCTTGTCGGCAATGACAACGGCGCGCTGCTCAAGACTATCGAGCAGGGTTTTGGCGCAGGTGGTGTCGTGGACCTCACCGGGAGATCAGGAGGGGGACCGGGCGGCTTTTCGTGTCGACCCGCGCGGAGGGTGTCAGAAAGAATGTGTAAGCAGGTTTCTGTGAGTTTACCCTACCGAGGAGACTCACATGACGACCGACACGACGATTACACCTGAACTACTGGATCAACTGCTTGCTAACTATGAGAAGCCTGAAGACCTCACAGGTGCGGACGGGCTTTTCAAGCAGCTGAAGAAGGCGCTGATTGAGCGGGCGCTTGGTGCGGAGCTGAGCGATCATCTTGGCTACGAGAAGGGGGACCCGGCCGGCCGCGGCAGCGGCAATAGCCGCAACGGGACCAGCGCGAAGACGATCCTGACCGAGGACGGCGAGATCGACATAGCTGTGCCACGCGACCGGGCCGGCAGCTTCGAGCCGCTATTGATCGCCAAAGGACAGACCCGTTTCGACGGCTTCGACGACAAAATCCTGAGCCTCTACGCGCGCGGCATGACGGTGCGCGAGATCCAAGGGCATTTATCCGAACTTTATGGGGCCGAGGTCTCGCCGGATTTGATCAGCCGGGTGACCGACGCGGTTCTCGATGAAGTCCGCGAATGGCAAACCCGTCCGCTCGACCCGATCTATCCGGTGGTGTTTTTCGACGCACTGCGGGTCAAGATTCGCGATGAGGGCATGGTCAAAAACAAGGCCGTCTATGTCGCGCTGGCGCTCAATCCGGACGGCGAGAAGGAGGTTCTGGGGCTGTGGATTGAGCAGACCGAAGGCGCCAAATTCTGGCTCAAGGTCGTCAACGACCTGAAGACGCGTGGCCTCAACGATATCCTGATCGCGGTGGTCGATGGGCTCAAGGGCTTTCCCGAGGCGATCGCCTCGGTCTATCCGCAGACCGTGGTGCAGACCTGCATCGTGCATCTGATCCGCAACAGCCTGGCGTTTGTAGCCTGGAAGGATCGCAAGGCGATCCTGCCTGCCATCAAGGCAATCTACCGCGCCGAGAATGCCGACATGGCGCTGCTCCGGCTCGAGGAGTTCGAGGACGAATGGGGCAAGCGCTATCCGGCGATCGGCCAGGCTTGGCGCCGCGCCTGGGAACACGTCGTGCCGTTCTTCGCGTTCGCTCCTGGCGTCCGCAAGATGATCTACACCACCAACGCGGTCGAGGCGCTGCACCGCAGCTTGCGCAAGATCATCAAGACCCGCGGCAGCTTTCCAAACGACGAAGCGGCGTTGAAGCTGCTTTATCTCGCCATCAAGAACGCCGGATTGAGGTGGCGGCGAGGCGTCGAGTGGACTGCCGCCATGGGCCAGTTCGCCATTCAGTTCGGCTCGCGTTTTCCGGGATCAGCGCGATGACCAAAGTGTCGATCAGCCGTCTTATCCGGCGGCCCGAGTTTGGCCGATCAGCAAGCTCTGTAAAGGCGGGCCTGCGGCCCCCGCCTGCGGCGGCTGCGGCCTTGACAGAGCTTGCTGCCCGGCCACTGTTAGCCACCATGGGATCGATGACAATGTCCGGCTGATGCAAGAAACGACTGCAATTCAACCTTCACAGAGGCCTCTTACACAAAATATCTGACATTCCCCCCGCGCGTGGATTTTGGTGAGGCCTCCTCGGCTTCGGCCATACAACGATCTTCACATTTTTGACCCCGGAGGCGCGCTAATGGACGCGTACAATCGAACTGTCGATCATCTGCGCCTTGCCATCGTGGGCCTTGACGACGGCATCCATCAGCCGATCCCAGATCGCGGCCTTGCGCCACCCCAGGCCGGCGACGTCATCATGACGGCCAAACTTGATCGCGCCTTCCGATCGGCCGCGGATGCGCTCGGACGCTCGACTTCCAGATAACTGAAAACAGGCGCCCCCGCCGGCTCTACCACGGGCGATAGCTCGTCAGGACTGCGAAGGTTCATGGCTGGAGCCCGAGCGGCAAAGGGTTCGAGAATCCGATACCATCTCGAGCGCATCGGAGCTGACCCTTGCTTTCTTGATGGGCCGAGCATTTTGCAGTGCGTCAGCCGTGTACGGATTATCCTCGCTGGCCGTCCGATAGTCATCCAGATTGCCGCGCAGAAACAAGACCTCGGTCTCCTCGGTCGGTGTTCCCGTCACCCAATCTCGCAACTCCTTATCTTCGGGAGCACGCCCGCGCTCTAGAATGTCTTTGATTTTTTCGGTCGGCCAAGCGGTGACACTCGGTACCGTGTAGGTGTGCAACTCCTTAGCGTTCTCTGCAATTGCCTTCGCGCCATGCTCACTGTGGTCCTTTGAAAGGAGCAGTTGCGAGGGGTCGTGGGACAATGACACGAAAGCACTATCTGTAAGGCCTTTCGTGTGCCATGCAGCGAGGCGAGCCATATCAATTTCGTCCTCCCTGTCGTCGTCCGAGCAGATAGCAGCCTTTGAAACATGCGGGCTAGCGTGACAACGTAAATCCGCTAACGAACGCACATGCTCGATGGCACTCACATCCTCGTCGAGCCGCGGCTCGCAATCGACGGCCTCATTCTGAAAACGATGCAGTTTCAGATACGACGATGCTAGCACGTCGTTCAAAACTCTGCGGCTATCGGCACTGCCGGCGGAAGATCCACTTTTTCTTGGCCACTGTGCTGACCGCTCCTCAGCCAGCCTGATCTCGTTCTTCAGCGCCTCAACGTTCGCTCCGGCTAGCGATGCGGCAAGTTCGGCGCGCCCTGGATGAAGGATGGGGCCGGGCACCGTTCGCTTTTCTGGATAGCGCGTGCTCTCCGATTGCCTTTCGTCATAATTGAGGGTGATCCAATTATAGTCGAGGATGATCCAATTCCGGAATGTGTCAAGGCGGCAGCTGAATTTAATGTTTGGTGGATTGGCCGCACCTTACTTAGCTGCTGCTCAAAGTTGGCTTGATCCGCGGACGGGTGTACTGCTGTTTGTGCGCTCACGGCGCCCGGCTGTTGCTGCGCCCGTTGATGCTGCGGCAGTAGAGCGTAAGCCCCAATGGAATCTTCTGCGGTGTTCAGTGGATCGATATTCATTCTGTTCCCATCGAGTAGGTTGATTCAGGCTTTATTTGCGTAGGGGCGGCTTACGAGAAGCTGACGAGTCGGGGAAGGAATGCCACCGACGCCCAAAATATTTTTTCGGACGCTGCCGTGGTGCAGACGTTGATGCCTTTTCCATTTTGGCACGATCGGCGGTTTTACGGACAATCTGGCTTCACCCGAAGCCGGTATCATTTTCCTCGTAGGAAGTTGGCTCGAAGAGGAAATCTTCATTGCCGCGCTGCAGGCGGCCGAGCGCGGATATGACGTACGTTTGCTATCGGACGTTATCGCGGCGCGTACTGAGACCGACCGATCACTCGTTTTCAATCGGCTGGCGCTTCATGGCATATTGGCGACTACCGTGCGGCAGACCCTGCTGGAATGGGCTGTGCATCTGCATGATCCGCTTTTTGATGCAAAGAATTCAGCAGCTTCTACCGTGATCTGGGGTTAGCCTAGTGGCCTGATTCTTTCGGGCGATTCCCCAAATACTCGAAGCAGTTGAAGCTCTCGTCACGAGAGCAGGAATTGAGGTGAAGGTCACGCCGGATGATCGCCGTCAGCTTGAGGCGATTGTCGGCGATCGCACGCACCGCAGAAGCGTGCTTGGCGGAAAACCTGCGGCAAAACGGAAAAGCGCATCGTCCGCGTCGGCCGTTTTTCAGCGAGAGAGCCCATTACGCCTCTTCGGTGCTTGGCCATCGATATAACCGAACAGTGCGTGCCAATGAGAAGCCAGTAGTCGCGTAAGAGCTGTCGTCCGTCGGCCGTTTTAAAGTCATCTTCGGTACGAGGAGGGCAAATAGCTGCTTCATCGAAATTGCCGTGGGGCGTGAGGCTAGGGCAGACGGTTGCATGGCGGCAGTCCTTCGACAACGAGTATGTTGTTGTCAGATGAGAAGCTATTGCCGTAGGTCAGGGGCGGAGAGGTACTGCGCTTCGGCACGGAATATCTCGTAGAGTGCAGGGTTACGTGGCTCAATGCGGGCAACGCCTTCCTCAGGGATAGTGCGACCGTACCCGCACCGCATTGCTGCTATTGCAGCTCGCATGGAGTGGTTTGCCGCGAACGAGAGGATCTCGTCCGCGCTGCGCTTACGAGTGTGAATAAGGATCGCGTCGGTTCCCGCGGCGGGGTAAGCGCTAGCGCGCAAATTGCTTCGTCCATTTCACGGCCGGCAATCAGCGCTTCGATCCGGGCCACGAGGATCAAGTCGTCCGCGGCTGTATCCTTGACTGCCCGCAGACAGTCAGAGAATTCATCGATATCGGCTATGGGATGCCGATCGCCCGCAAACGAGGTCATCTTCGGAAAACGGCTGTCCTCCAGCGCAACCCTGGCACCGCCAACTGACGGAGTTTCCGCGCCAGGAGGCGCGCATTGTTTAAACTCCCCAAGCCGCTATCGCCGTCAACGACGCTGCGGGCGCTCACCTTTCTTAAGCGTCCCGCTCTCGCCGCAGATGAGGCGAGCAAAATGCACTCTGTTAGGCCGCGCTTTTCTCGATCTATATCAACCAATGTCGCGGCTGCTGCAAACGGCGATGTCGGATTTCCGACGTATGTCGCAATTGCTTCAATGCCTTAACGCGACCCAATCGACCGCCAATTCTCCCAAAACGTTTGTCGTCACGCGAGATTCTCGCGAGCGCCGCAACTGGTACGAGGCTTGCTGTTCTCATCCCAGGTTCTCGGAACTCGTGGAGTACCGCATGCACGTTATGTTTGCATCAAGCAGGTTTCCGACTTCGCGCAGATCCGCCTGCGCCCCGTGGCCAGCAACTCCATCCGCCAGGAGGAGGCCGACCATTATCGACTCTTAGGAATTGTTCGCGCTGTGAGCAGTGCCCGAGCTAAGCGACGAGTTTCGGCGGCGATCTCACCGTCCTCATCATCGGCCTCTAGCAGCGGCCGGGTCGTTACGCAAGGTACTGACGGTTGGCGCCGGGACGGCCGGCAATGGCGCCGCACTAGCTCTGCCGAGTGCGGCATGAAGGTCCTGCGGCCTGAGCGCGGCGAATATTCGACCGCGCCTGTGCCACCGCATCATCCGGAAAAGAGGGCACCGGCTTCCGAAGGAGGTCATGGGTGACAGCAAACTAAAACGTTGCGCTCTCAGCGTGGAACCAAATACGGAGGCGGAAACATGAATGTCGAGCCCTCACTGTGCCTCGAGGAGAAACTGCTCGAGAACCGCTATCTCGCCGATGTCGGTCGTGCCTCCGGGGTTCGCACGCGTAACGCCGTCGCCGCCGCTGCTGCTCGTGAAAGCCGGCCTGGCGGCGCTGCTATGAGAAGGACAACTGCGAAATCGAGAATACCCTGGACGGCTGCATCGAATGCGGCACCCACCGCGTCGTCGTGAAGCCCTCGGGCGACATAAAATGCAGCTATCCGCGCAACGGTTGATCGTGTGGTGTTCGATTTTAGGTATCCGCTGCACCTCTGCTGCTTGATCGGCGTGCCCGCGGTCTCGGTTCACCTGTGCCTTCTGAGCGCCTGCCGGGAGGTCAACGGATTCGGGACGGCATTGTTGCCGCAGCGGGCGCGTGGTCGGGCTGCATCAAGAGCGGAGAAGGGCTTCGCTGATCGAACTAAGCCAGAATCTACCTAAGTCGCAATACCGGCGTTTTGGGCCGGCCTTGTGAGGCGCCACATGGACCTATTCAGCTTCATCGAATGTGCAAAGAGCACGTGCTCTACCGAACCGCTGTTCGATCTTCTTGTCAGCTGTGCGAGCGAGGAGGGCTTCAGTGAAGTCGCTTACGGAGCACTTACCTTCGCGGAGCCGCCTCGTTTACCGGCGTATCTACCGCCCGCAGTGACCGTGAATTTCCCGCCTGACTGGTGCCACCGCTATTTTGAACGGAACTACCATGTCGTCGACCCGGTGGTCCGGCGGACACCAATGCTTTCGGGGCCGTATCTGTGGGACGAACTCGCCCAGCAATATCAACTGCAAGCCGGCGAGCAGCGCGTACTAGACGAGGCCAGAGAGGCAGGTCTGAAGCATGGTATGAGCGTGCCATTGTTTGGGGCCTTGGGCCGAGTATCTGTGGTATCGTTTGCATCCCCGTTCGACGATGCCGATCCTCAGTATCGTATGAGTCACCTCAACCTACTGGCGTGGCACTTTCACATCGCGTTTTCAGAGATCGCGCGGCCCTCGGACGCCAGCGGCAACAGGAAGCTTACCCTGTCCGAGCGCGAAAAAGATTGCCTGCGTTGGGTGGCAGAGGGAAAATCGTCCTGGGAAATTGGGGTGATACTGAAGATCAGCGACAATACAGTCAACTTTCATCTTAAGAACGTGCAGCGAAAGCTCGGTACGACGAACCGGACCCAGGCCATCGTAATGGCGATTCGCCACAATCTCGTTTGAATTCGCGGCGGCACCAGCGCTGGCACTGGACGCTAACGTCGCTGATCGTGTGGCGTCCGTTCGCAGGAGTCTCCATGGGCATCATAAACTGATCTCCTGAGAATAGCAGCCAGTTGCATGCCGCATCGATACAGCCATAAGAGATCGCGCCGCTCGCCACGAATCGGGCCGCCACCAGTTCGTCGCCATCGCTGGCGGCGAGACGCCGCCAGCACGGACGTACCTTGCCACACTCCGACGCGTTCTATCCCTATCGGATTGGTGCTGCACAAGCGAGACGTGGGCCAGCGGATTAGTTCCTTTGAACCGGGGGCGGTCGAGCAGCCCGCAAGATCTGTGCAGAACGTCCGGTTCGCCCGATGTCACCAATCGGCGCTGTCGTGCCCTCATCTGAGCGGGCGCATGAGGCGACGACGATCGACCCCGACCGCGTTCTTACGTTGATCTGATTCTTCGGCTCAGGCCGAGTGAACGCCTCGCCAGCTCGATAGGACGTTGAAAGGAAATATAGGAGAGCAAAACTATATCAACGATTTTGGCGGCCCGCCTGCGCGCGGGACCGCCTGGAGCGGCTGACCTATGGGAATGTGCCTCCGCTGCAACCGATGGCCGATCACGTTCGATACACGCTATGGCCCCGTGCGCAGGGCCTCAGCTTTTTCAGTCTATCGCCAAATCGCTTGCGCCATTTGCGTGCCATGATGGTGAGCGGGTGATGCTTCTGGACTGGACAAGGATCATGCGCTCGGCATTACGCTGGATGATGCATGATTAGCACGACATTGCAGGTCGAAAATGCAGATGTGACCGTTAGGCGGTCCGGCATGTGGCCGCCTTGGCTGGGTGGAGCTCGGGCACGGGTGTCCAGCGCAAGGAGAGATGTGCAAAAGGCATTCCTCAGTCGGTAAGGCATTCCCAACCGGTAAACAGCAGGCAGAACAACATGGCGCCGAACGCTGCCAGGGGATCGTGCCAATGGTATTGCGACGGCCCGCGTGACCAGGTTCGCGTCGAGCTGAAAGCTGGCCCTATCGGGCAGGATGCGGCAGAGAATTTTGCGCGGCGGGTGACGTTTTGGCGGGGCCTCATCTAGCTCGTGTTGCTCCGATAAGCCCAGTGAAACTCTCTCCTCGGCATTGCGTTGGATCGTCTCCGCCTCCAAACGTGGCAAGCGTCAAGCAAGAGGAGTCGAACTGCTGGAGAAACGAAAGCAGAATCTCAACCGATGCCTCAGGGATAGTTTACGCAGCTGACGACAACCGCAGACCGTCTAGCTACAGCAGATTTTCGTCCTATTGGAGAGATGAAAGAGCGCCAATGTCTTGTGAATGCGAACCAGTTGGGCATTCTCGCCACTAGGTGTAGCAGCTTCGGTCCTTATCGATATGTTGAGAGCGAAGATTGAGTTGAATAGAGAGCAAGTACACCTGTGCATCTGTCGTCGACAACCGGCTTTGGATACTGTGAAGATCCTCCGGCGGTGCAGTAACAACTCCCGCCACTAAATACCCGCGCTAGTCTTACACTGCGGTCATGAATTTCATCGAGGCGAGGCGCGCTCGGGCCGGTGCTGAGGCTGCAACCCAACAGAAGCTTTTCTTCATGGCGGCAGCTGGTGCGAACCTAACGCGCGTTCGGGGAGGTCACGCGCTTCTGGCAAGGCCACGGGAACGACGGATTACTTTCCGAAATTGAGGAACAAGATCGGAAGCAGAATCAAGATCGGGAGCAGAATGAGGAATAGCGTCATCGGGCTATCTGTGCTTGCACTTTGGCCTTCCCAGTCGCGTCGTGGTGAGATCATGAACAACCAACTTTGTTCGGGTGGATACGCCTAGTTTGACATCGTGCAACCTGACGCTACGTACGATTCAAGCCCCTTGGGGGTCGGCGCATAAATATGTTTTGGACTCGCAGTTAAAGAATCGGCAGCCTCAATTCCGCCACGCTGCTTGTTTCATTCCCGGCAGCATCATCACGGATCTACTGGTGATGTTGGGGTGGACCCGGCGCACTGTCATCCCCGGCAACGTGCGTCGGGACACCTTTGGTTCGGCGCCGTCCCATTGCCAAGCCCACGCAGCTAACCTGTTCACTAGGTTCCGGCGCGGCTGATCACGAAGCCGGCCCCGGCCAGCGCTTTCACAGATCATGTGCGCACGACCTGCGATATGCGTTTGTTGTGCTTCAGCACTCCGCTGTCATCTGCTTTCATAAAGAGGTCGCTTGCTGGCAGCAGTTCATCCGCATAGCTCTCATCTTCGAGAAACCGTGCCACTTATTGTACCTCCGATCGTCGTCACAAGTGCGATGGCACCTGGACCCAGCGGCTTAGACGAACGGCGAGCACACTTCATCAAAGCGCTTGTGTACCTCGGGTCTGGCAACAGAAAGCTCGAAGAGGGCGCCAAGCCAAAACTGGTGGATCAGATGCGATCGTAATGTAGGCATCGGCTATTTGCTCATGGACCGGCATCGTCCGCACGGAAGCGATTTTGCGCCGAACCTTCGCATTCGTGGTAATTTTGTTGTGGCGACTCAGCGTCCACCTCGACCAACCATCCTGGAGAAGCCGGAAGATGTTCCAACGATTTCTAAAGGCGCGCAGCGTTGTGAATTTCAAAGCACGATCGGCCAGCCGAGATACCGAAACGGATCGTGCCCGCGCTACATCCATTTTTCGGTCGCTAGAGGATGCGCTGGAGGGCGCAAGAGCAGAACAAGCTGGCCTAGAATCACGTATCGATGACGCGTTAGCGCGATCGGCAGTAACCTTGGGCAATGATTCAGATGAGTATCTGGCGCGCGATCCGGAGGATAACCATTATCAAAATTTGCTCGGCAGCGAGATAGCGGAAGGGCAGAGGCGGTTAAATGAGCTGGAAGCGACTATCAGGCATATCCAGTTGTTGAAGGCGGCGCTCATCACAAGGTTTCCCTGACTTCGACCTTGGGAACAACACTTCCCGCGCAAAAAATAGCGGAGTGACCTGAGAAATGGTCCGATGAGAACGACGGCGGTCCGGAATGCGTCGCCTTCAAAGGTGACATCGTAATGATCAGCACGACGAAGTTTGTGCAACCGATTTCTACATTCACAATGGCGACGTTTCCACCTATGCGCCGGACGAATAATCGGCCGCCAAGGCGTGGGAGGCATCGACGAACTCAGGGTAACGGTGACGGCGTTTCGACCAAGCGACCATATTCTGATCTCCTGCATCTCATCCTGCGGAGTGTGAATGTTGCCGGCGTGGGACGTACTGCCATTGCCAGAGGGCGGTTGGGTCCTCGGCAGCAAGCGCCGCCCCAGCGGATGAGCCTGCGCATGCGCAGCTGAAGGCGGCAAGCCGATTAATGCCGACGACTTATCGTCAGGCACTCACCGCGTTGTGCGCGAGATGCCAGGATCGGCAAGAAGGTTGCGACTACCAGATCACCACCGAGCCGCGCCAGCTGCCCTCGCCGAACTGACTGTTCCATAGTGCCGGGTCTCTCGCGCTTGTTACCCTCAGTCCGTACTTCGAGGAGATCAAGGCTCGCAGAGCGGGAAGTTCGCAAGCTCACATTGCCCGCCGACTGTACGGGGCGGTCCAGTAGCGCTGCCACAGCGACTGGGTCGAACACACCGAGTCCCTGTCAGCCAGGTGCAGCCATGATTTCGGAGTGGATTGCGGTTGCCGTGTATAGGGAAGCATCTACCGGCAGATTTCCAAATGCGAGTTGACACAGAAGGTAGTTGGCACCTGCCTCTTCCAGCTGACCAAGAAGAATTCGTCGCGCGGAAGCTGGCGTTCCAACGACGCACAATTCACTCTCGATTGCCGCATCGAAGGTCAGCGGGAGGTTTGGTGGAGTCGGAATGGCATTGAGCTCGTAAAGGAACTTAAAGCTTTTGAGCCATCGTTCGTAAGCAGGTGCCGCGAGCGAATAGGCATCTGCCTCAGAACGTGCAATCACGACCATGCGGAGTAGACCAAGAAATGGAGTGCGGTCGTCAGCGTCACGGTCGCGCTCTCGATGAGCGCGGAAGGCATCAGTAACTTTGCGTACGGCAGAGGAGGGGCCAACGCACGCGAGATTTGCGCCATTGTTCGCGGCCCAACCTGCGGACTCGGGTCGATTGGTGGTGATCCATGTCGGCGGATTCGGACTCTGATGAGGTGTTAGCGCCAAAGGCACGTCCCGCAGCTCAAAATGCTGGCCTCGATAGGATAACGGGCCGCCTTTCATCGCGCTGATGAGGATTTCGCTGGCTTCCTCATAGCGGCGTGGCGCCGCGTCCGTAGTAATTCCGAAGTAGCCCAGTTCGATTGGAGAAGAGCCGCGCCCGATACCCAGCTCAACTCTGCCACCGCTCAGTTGGTCGAGCATGCAGATCTCTTCGAACGCGCGCAGCGGATGATAGAGGTTAAGCAGCATCACCAATGGGCCAACACGAAGTTGCCGTGTGCGCTGTGCGACGCTCGACAGGAACAAGTTCGGCGATGGACCTCTCCCATGCGGCGTACAGTGGTGCTCCGCCAGATGATATGCATAGAAACCGAGGCGATCGTACGCCTCGGCCAGCATGAGGCGATCTGCGTATTGTCGGGCGATATCGCGACCGTCCTCGTCCAGGTGATCGAAGATGCCGCAGGTTAGCTTTGAAGTTAAGACGTGGCTCACTCGATCATCTCCAGGTGTTGGGCAGAAGGCCCGCTCGCTTCCGGCCATCCGACACGTCATGGACGCGGATGTATCTATATGGCCGCATATTAGTTCTCAGGTGTTGTGCTCTTCAGCCGTGCACGATGCCGCTGATTGTGAAATGTCACTGACGGCTGTAAGAAACGCATCCATGTGCTCTTTTGTACCGATGCTAACGCGGATGCTGTTTTCCAGACCGTTATCGGGAAAGAAGGCAACGAGCATCTTTTGTCTTTGCAAGGCTGTCTGCCACCATCGGCCGTCTCGGCCCGCTGGCACACGGGCTAGTAGGAAGTTGGCGTGAGAAGGCATTACAGAGAACCTAAGTTGCGACAGCGCAATTGTAACTCGCCGTCGTTCTTGCGCGATATGTCTATGGTTCTCCTCGTAAGCGCCGCGATGCGCAAGGACGCTGATGCCGACGGCATGACTGATCACATTCATGTTGAAGACGTTCTGGATGTTACGTAGCCTGCCAATAAGCGCGGGATGACCGAAGCCGAAGCCGATGCGAATGCCAGCCGTGGCATAGCTTTTCGAAAAGGTTCTTAAGATCAGAAGATTCGGATAACGACTGACGAGGCGTAGGCCGTTATCAGGCGCAAAGTCGACATAGGCCTCGTCCAAGACGATTAAGCGATCCGATTGTGCCAGGAGCTGCTCGATTTCGTCGACTGGAACGAACGTTCCGGTTGGATTGTTCGGATTCGCTAACAGAATGAACTTAGCATCTCTTGCGGGGCCAAAGAGCAATTGCTCCATCGGCAAGGACTGAGGCTCGTTACATCCGATTTCAAGAAATTCAGCACCCTGCAACATGGCAAGTTTGCGGTTGAATGAAAAACCCGGCGACATCATTGCCACGCTGTCGCCTGGGGTAAGAAAGGCTCTGTAGACGAGCCCGAGAAGTTCAGAGGATCCATTGCCGGCGATGACATGATCCGTCGGGACGCCGTAGGTACTGGCGGCCGCTTCCCTCAAGCTGACGTTGTCGTCTTCTGGATATCGGTACGGCCGCTCAAGGGCCGCAATTGCGCTTTGCAGTACGATAGCTGGCAACGGAAATGGGTTCTCATTCGCGTCTAATTTGACGTAACTAGCATCCGGAGTAGGGCGGCCAGACGGCAGAGCGTCTAACTGACGCGCGACTGTCGAGAGAGAAGAAAGCACACTTCGCAATTTTGCATCGGACATAGTCTTCTCCCTTGATCCGCCGTGGCAGTCGGAATTGTCGGTATAGAGCCCCCGTTAGGCAGGCAGATGCTTGCAGCAAATAGAGTGCGTGGCGTTGTCTTGGGCAGCGAGGTCAGCGGCCAACCAGATTGCCTGCCAGCAGCAGGTCGAACCCGAGGTTCCCTAAGGAGAGATGAGCCCGCCGCTCTGCGCACACCCGAAGATGAGTGACGAATCGTTGAGTGGATCACATCGTCTTCAGTGAAGCGTCTCGGTTACTGATTGGCATTGCCGCTGTTTCTGCGTCGAGCCCGTGTCATTCCTGCGCTGATCCAGGCGAGTGGAAGCACGTGTATGCTGAACAGCTAGAAGCCGGTGTCGATGTTCTCCGGGTTCAGAAAATGCGCCAGGCAAACGAAGCACACCAGCGCATCCTGGGCATAAAGTAACGCGAGCGCTGCCGTGAGCGTGAGAAACGACGCGAGTAGCGCAACAATGACCGTGTTGGGACGACGTTTTATCATTTTCATCACTTTGCTGAATATCCAGGTGTGTGTGCGGTAGCGACGATCCGTTCTACTCGACGGCTTCGACAGCGTTGCCATGCCAGCGGTAGACGGCGAAGCCGGGAGCCACATTGTCTCCTTTGGTATCGAAGCGGACCATGCCTATTACTGTTTCGATTGGCTGCAAACGAAGCGCGGCTGCTACTCGTCGGCCCTCGAAGTGGCCGGCCCGCTTGACCGCTTCCGCCCAGGCCTGGACGGCAGCATAGGCGTAGAGGGTGTAGCCTCCCGCAGGCAAGTTGGAAGTCTTGAGCTTGGCTAGTGCGGCCGCGGCTTCAGGATTCTTGGCGGGATCGGACATGAAGGTGAACATGGTACCGTTTGCGGCTTCGCCCGCGATCGCCGCAAAGTCGCTGGTCATCAACGCATCGTTGGCCATGACGCTGAGACCTGCGCCTCCTTCTGCGGCCTGACGCACAATCAGGCCGATCTCGGTATGATAGCCGCCGATGTAGGCGATTTGGATTCCGTCCCTCTTCATCCTTGAGACCAGGGCCGTGTAGTCCTTTTCGCCGGCCACATAGCTTTGCCGAGTGATGTTTTCGCCTGCTTCCTGAAGGCGCGACTCAACGACGTCGGCAATGCCCTTGCCGGCGGTGCTCTTGTCGTCCAGGACGGCAATCTTTTTCTTCGGAAAATGTCGCAGAATGTATTCGGCTGCCACGACTCCTTGTTTGTCGTCGCGGCCGCAGGTCCGAAACACCGTCCGGAGACCACGTTCGGTGAGCTGAGGATTAGTTGAGCCCGGCGAAATTTGAACAAGTTCCGCTTCGGCGTACACGTCTGAAGCCGGAATCGACGAAGAGGAACAAAAGTGGCCGACGACCAGCTTGACCCGATCCGTTGTCAGCCGATTGGCAACTGCGACGGCCTGTTTGGGATCGCAGGCGTCATCAGCGACGTCCAGTATGACCTTTGTACCGGGAAGTAGGCCAGACGCATTTACTGCATCGACGGCTGCAGCAGCACCATCGCGCATCTGCGCGCCGAGCGCAGCAGCGCTGCCGGTCATCGGGCCGACCACCGCAATATGAACCTCGGCAGCGGGCGCAGTCGAAACCAAAGCACAAAAGAGGATCGCTGCGCTTGCAGCTGAACTGATACGAAAAATTGACATTGGAGGTCCCGATGTTCGTGTGATTGCCGTTAAGCTTGGCGTTGCTGACCAGGCGAGCGCGTCGTTTAGCTATAAGACAACGCAAGCCTTGGATGCCTGGAGGCGGCCCATAACCAGCATGGCCGATGGCCCCGCAGCTGCCGAAAGAACCATTGCGGCCGCGCTATACGAAAGATGTCGCGACGGGCGGCGAGATATACGCCGACGCCGGCAATCTCGGCATTCCATCACGTCCGACGCGCAGCTGAGGCGCAATCGATCGAGCACAGAAAGCCTTTCGCGGGTCCGGCCTTGCGGCAGCGGCACCCATGTAGATTGTGCGGATTCGTCGCTTGCATTCCACCTCTTGTGAGGAGTGGCGCTTGGGACATCACATTTCGAACTTGGACCGAGCTCCCTTTCCCGTCCGGCAACGGCGACGCGAAGACATCCCGCCCTGATCTCCAGTTGCTCGTCCTGTTCCAACTGCAAGTGCGCCGGCAACGGCACCCATGGCGCGCAGACAATACTTCTGGGGCCCGTGAGGAAAAGCTCGAGCCTTCTGACGGATCCGTGCGGCGTGAATCTAACGGCTTGAGACATTCGCAATGCGTACTTCCCAGGTAGGTTTGGCGCGACCACAGCCGACTCAATGACATGGCGTCGGTTCGAGCCGGATTTGCCGCGAAGGCGCTCAGTAGAATGCTTGTGAGTCTTATCTGTACGCGAGAGATAGATAGATTCATCCGGTTTGGTTTGTCGGATAAAGCGTCTCCCTGCGAGGAGCCCTGACTGCGCCATAACGAACGCTGCGTCAGCATCCAGCGCACCCGCGATCACCTGGACCGCAGCGGGTTCCCTCTGATCGAGCTTTTGCAGGGCCATGATGATCATTTACCGCGACGCCCGGGTGCCGAGAGCTCTCGCCCAGGGATTTTGAAAGTAGTGCAGGTCCATGCGATCCTCCGCGGCTTGCCAGGGTTGTGCCCGGTGGTTCTGTCAGAGCATCTGACCACCTACGGTAGATCGTACAATTTGACGCTACGTGCGATTCAAGCCTTAATCGAGGAGTTCGTCCAATGAATGTGCGCACAATCGCGGTTCGAAGAAGACGCGAAAATGCAAAAGTGGAGAATCGCACTGCGATTCCTTGAACCGTCTGACGCGAACCACAACCGGACGTTCACTGGCGCGGAAAAGTCCGTGCGATTCTCATCTAGATGGAGAAGCGACAGGAGTGGTGCGCGCGTTATGCGCGGCCATTTCAGTACGGCAGATCCTGCAAGGCGGCGAGTGCGAGATCGAGATACTGCAGTATGCTGGGATCCCAGCTAGCCAGATTGCGCGGCGTGCTCAATCGCCCAAGAACTTTCAGGATTGTTGAAACGGTCGAATCAATTCCTACGATTTCAGTGAGTAGCGAGCGCGCCTCAAGCGCCACAGCATTTACCCGTTCGCTGCAAGGCTGCTCGCCTCGATCCCGACAATCCCGCAACTCGTCGCGGATCTTGCGCCACCGCTCCTCTCGATCTGCTTCTAGGCCGCATCTGCGTTTCTCAACCCGCGACATTGCATCTAAAGTGGCAGGTAGATCATCTACACTGACATTAATGTCACCACCCGTCGTCATGTTGCGCAAACGATCCCGCAACAGGGTCGCGCGCGCGACTTGAAGTTCAATCCGCTTCAAATGCTTGCGCAATAGCTCAGTAAGCGAAGTGCTGCCCTCTATCGCGCTACGGATCTCTTGAAGAGAGAAACCAAGCTCACGCAGCGCTCGAATTTGATATACTCGCTTGGCGCTTTCGCGATCATACATCCGGTGACCACCGTCCGAGCGCTCCGACGCAATCAATAACCCCGTGTGCTCGTAGTGATGCAGAGTGCGTACCGTTACGCCGGTAGCCTCTGCAAGTTCGCCAATGCGCCATCGGCGCCTTCGTGGTGTAGCTTTAATCATGTCTCTAGTTGCCTACAACCTGACGTCGCGTGAGATTCAAGCTATTTCAACGCTCTAGCTGAACCTTCTTCCATTACGGCGCAAGCAAGGTGTAACTCTCCTCAGATCGCCGCTTGATTAAGCGGCAGAGGCAATGGCGTCCATCAAGTTCATCAAAGACGCCAAGCCGGCCTCGCCTTCGGCTGCACGTTGCAGAAGAAGTTTGGCGATCGCCGTTCGATTTTCAGGAGTTCGCATAGATGCGGGTAGTGCCGCGACTGCTCTATCAAAAATATTTCCCAAGACCGAGAGGTCCTTCGGATCGTAGACACCACTGCACTGCTGCAACATTCTTCTCCGTGTTTATCGTCACGCTGGGGAGGCGCACGTGGCCAAGACGTTTGGCTGCGGTAGGGCCAAAAGGAGACAGACCGGGGGCGTACAGCGACGAAGATACGGTGTGCGTTCAAGTGATGCCGTTGTGCAACACAGTCGCTGTTTACTTTGTCTTGAAGCCGCGTAGGGGATATCGGACCAACTTTTCTCAATCGTCGAGCGCTGTGCAGCCGGATTGGCCGGGCGAAGCCGAAGATGGAGGCTCACATTCGGGGCGCCGCTGAGTCTGAGAGATGACTGCAACAAAAGCGCAGAGCCGATACGGGTGTCGATCGGAAGCCGATGCGGGCTAGGAACGACAGTCGCAGCATACTTTCGGCCGGGTCCGGCTGCTCAATACTAACCGTAAACCGGCGGCTGCGCCTTTGATTGCATTCACAACGGATCGATCCACGGTGGATAAGAGATGACGCGAGAGGGTAGGTGATTGAGCAGCGGCCGCGCTTTCCGACATGCGCTTCTTGCTTGTATACAGAATAATAGACACTCAGACGGGCAATACCTCCGAATGATCAATGCCAGTGCGCTGAGCGCATCCGGGCGGATGGCAAGCGTGTTGTGCTTCGCCACCTTTCTCGCGATCCCGAGTTCTGCTGATATCTGCTCGCTTGTGAGTGCGTTGAGCAATTGGATCGCCTCACTGCGTCCTTTTCTTCGCGGATCAGTCCAGCAACCACTTAGATTGCAGGTCGATGCGCACCGTAAGGTACTGAATATCTGAATTGCAGCGATGAAGATGCGAACGCCGTAGCGAGGGTGAATGGCCCAGCACGCGATCATCAGCCGCGGCCAGGATTGCGAATAGATCAACCAGATGATTGCCCGTCAAAGCCCCAGGCAGTCTCGTCCATTTCCTCGATTCTCCCAACGAGACGCTGTTATCGAGAAGAACGCGCCGGATGCTGCGGCCACCGTCAAAGTCCAGCGTTACCAAGCCTTCGCGGGCGGAACGTCAACGCGCGCAGCACCGCACTTGGGACCTTCAGCACCCTGAGCGGCGCGGGATCACGACCGCTGAACGCAGGTGCAAATGGGTAAGCTTGGTCGGGAAAGCCCTCGGGTTTGCATCGACATCTGTGCCGTTTGCTGTAAGCGGATCTCCGCAAGCTCTGGTGCGGTCATCAGGAAGCATTTGTCGTTTTATGTGGAGATGGCGGTGGTGGTGCCTCTTATTAGCAGGGCCGTTCGAGACATTGCGGGGCACAGAGATCTCTCCAAGGGATCAGGCGCGCAGGCGGCCCCGGAAATCGTGACATCCGATAGGGCGAAGGTCGAGCGAGAGATAGGTATTCAAGGTGATTTGCTCTCAAAGTTGTGGACCGACATGTGAGGGAAGCGCGAAGGTGGTTTGCAGATCGCGCTCCGTCTCTGCTGTCGACTGCTGGGTCTTCAGGCTCAACTGCTGGGCTTGAAATAGTTACTGCCGCGGCAGGCTTAATAGCCATTCGCAGTTGGGCTGTAAATGGCGTCATGGCTGATCTTCAACGCCGAAAGTTGCGGCTCATCGAGGCGGAGAGAGAGAGAGAGAGAGAGAGAGAGAGAGAGAGAGAGAGAGAGTAAGCCGAGAGGAGGTCATTGTTCTACGCGGATCAGATGCCTGAAATGCGGTAATACGACCGCGAATGCGCGCTTACGATGAAATCGGGCGGATTCTCACAATTGTTTTGGGGCTAGCCGGATTGATGCGAAGAGTAGTGATGAGATGCTCTTTGAATAGTTAGCAGCGCCTGGGTTTACCTGTGGCGTTGCGCGAAGAAGCCATGAGGCGCGCCTCCTGCAGTAATATCTCCCGCATCCAGATGCTTGCCGGATCACTATTGTGAAACGCGGGCCATTGGACAGCCTCGGTGAATGCGAGAAATGGCAGCGGAAGTTCAACGATCCGCAGGAACATGGTTTTCTCATAATGCTCAACCAGGCTTAAAGGCATCGTCCCTATACGCGCAGTGTCCACTAATAGAGGCGGAATCATGCTAAAACTCTGCACGACGACCTCGATACGTCGCTTCAGACCGCGCTCGAGCAAAAGCCGTTCCTCGATGAAGGGCGTTCGCGCACGCCCGAACTTGACCGCAACGTGCCCCATCGACATGTATCTCTCGAATGTAAACTCGCATGACAACTGCTTGTTCGTTCCGCAGCCTACACACACGAGCCTTTCCTCAAACAATTTCGCTTTAGGATGCGCGCTCGACAGGAAGAGTTCGGGCAAGATAAGAAAATCGACTTCGCCGCGCCGGAGAAGCTCATCGGGCTCATCGCCGAGCGGCAGAAAGTCGAAGCAGACGGCGGGGGCTTCCCGCGCGATACGCTCGACAACCTTTCGAAAGAACACGACTGCCATAAAATCGGAGAGGATGATCCTGAACTGACGATTCGATTCGGCTGGTTTGAACACGTCCTTGGCAATAATGGAGAGCTGGATATGCAGCAGAGCCTCGCGAACGGGGCCGGCAAGTCCTTTGGCCCGCGGTGTTGGGACAAGTTCCCGACCGCGCATCGTAAATAGGTCGTCTCGGAAATAGGCGCGTAGCCGGGCGATGGCCGCGCTCATGGCCGGTTGACTCAAGTTGATGCTGCGGGCTGCCGAACTGAGCTGACGCTCGCTCATCAGAGCGTCAAGTGCAACGAGGAGATTCAGATCAAGACCCTTGAAACGCATATCGTCTTACTCTCCCATTGAAAGCCCGTGCGTTGTATACAATGAGGCAGCAACCGAACCCCTTTGGGGTTCATCCCTTCGGGCTTCCGTGAAGACGGGTCAACGCAAAGCATTATGCGACGTCTGAAGTAGGTCTTCGCAACGATCGCTAACTGTGAACCACCCTTACATCGGTAAGGTCGCCAGACGCGTTATCGATGCCTGCTGGCGCAGCGTGGCCCGTGGTTGTGTGCCTACAACCTGACGCAGCGTGCGATTCAAGCGATTTAATGGCTCAAGCTGAACATTATTCCATTCCGCAAGATGCATCTCCTCGCAATGTCGGAGGTCGCCTCGCGGCTCAGTTGCTACTTGCAGCCCGCCGAAACACAACGCGATTCAGCTGGGCCGTCTGCCTGGTCCGAGGCGCATTGCGACGGCGCTGCCAAACGACGGGCTCAAGATCGTTATCCAGAAACGAGAAGCAGATTAGGTTCCGTTGCCTGACCACCCGGCACGCAAGTGCGCCAATTCGGACTCGCTGCCGTCTTTCTGCTTGATCCAGAAAACGAATATGTTCCCCTGGCAGGTAGGTCCTCCAGTGATTGCAGAGCAAGGAAATCGGCGACTAAACGCCCTTGAAGGGATCCGAACGGCATCTAAAGTTCGCGCGGAGAGCAGGTAGCTAGGCGCCGCGAGTAGACCTAGCAGGCCCGGCAACGTCGGGTGGATACGCGCGGAGATGCGATGCGAGACGCTTCCTCCAGCAATATGTTCCGCATCCAGATGCTTCCCGGATCGTTGTCGTGAAGGGCGGGCCATTGGACGGCCTCGGTGAATGTTGGAAATGGCCGCGGAAGTTCGAGCATCCGCAGCGGCATCGTATCTTCGAAATGTTTGACTAACGTTAAGGGCATTGTTGCTATACGGCTAGTGCCTAATAGCATAGGCGGGATCATACTAAAGCTCTGCACGACGACATCGATGCGTCGTTTGAAACCTTGTTCGAGCGTAAACCGTTCCTCGATGAAGGAGTTCCGCGTCCGCCCGAAATTGGCCGCAACGTGCCCCAGCGACATGTATCCCTCGAGTGTAAGCTGCCGTGATAGCTGCTTGTTCGTCCGGCAGCCTACGCACACGACTGTCTCCTCGAACAGTGTCGCTTTAGGGCCCTCGCTCGACATAAGAAAGTGCGGAGAGATTAAAAAATCGATCTCACCCCGCCGGAGTAGCCCATCGGGGTCATCGGCGAAGGGTACCAATTCGAAGCTGACGCCAGGCGCTTCCCGTGCGATACGCTCCACGATACTTCGAAAAAAAACAAGCGCCACGAAATCGGAAAGGATGATTGTAAAGCGGCGATCCGATAGAGCTGGGTTGAATGTGTCCCGCGAAATAATAGAGAGCTGGATGTGCAGCAGTGCCTTGCGGATTGGATCGGCGAGGCCTTTCGCAAGCGGCGTTGGGACGAGCTCCCGTCCCTTCATCGTGAATAGTTCGTCGCCGAAATATGCGCGCAGCCGGGCAACGGCCGCGCTCATGGCCGGCTGACTCAGATTGATGCTGCGGGCCGCCGCGGTGAGGTTATTCTCGGTCATCAGAGCATCGAGCGCGACGAGAAGATTTAGATCAAGACCCTTGAAGCGCATGGTGTTGAATTATCCATTTTGTGGATGTGTTCAATCAAAACAATCGATTTTACCAATTCTGCGGAATGCCGGATAGCAAGGATGTTGATCGAGATAACGACAACTCGGGCATTTCAGAAATGGTTATCAGTCTTTGCCCTGGCGTCGAGCCTCGGCTGTACGCCGAGCATGGGCCGTCGCGCATGTCCGGTAGATCTACGTATTTCAGCGGGTTGCGCACGCGGTATCGTGCCGGCTCGACGTGGCAGGCGTCACTTAGCATGCGTAGGCGCTTAGTAGCGGCAAACATTGGTATAGGTTTTCCAAACCTTCGTATCTCTGCCGCTGACTGCGCGTCGGCTTCGCGATCAGTCCGCAGTCGATTGCATATCTCGAATGCATCTGCAACGCGGCCTGTCCACTGCAGCCAAATCGTGCCGAAACCCCAGGGGAGTCTTTGTTAGATCTCTTGCGATTGGCGCACGCGATCGATGTGATCTCTGATAGCGATCCCTGGGTCCGTGAAGCCTTGACGGGCGCGCTGTCTTCGGCGGGCTACATCCCTCAACCGTTCCAAGTGGCCGATGAGTTCTCGAAACCCAGCCACTTCAGCTCGTCCTTCTTGGTCGCGAAGATGCTGTTGCCTGTGATGATCGGGCTCGAATTATACGACCGGCTCGCCGCCTCCGGAAGGGCGATTGCCACCATTCTGCTTACGGGCCGTCTCGGCGACGACCACCGGGCGCGTGCGCTGCGAGGCGGCGTGTCTCGTTATGTGAGCAAGCTATTCAGTGCTAGCGAACTGCTCGCGCGCATCTACTCCACTTTAAGCTGCCCGACGGTACGTAGGAGGCAGCCATGAATATTGCCTTATCCAGCTCTAGGGAGAGGCTCTCCGTGAGCGCTCAGGTGCGGTGGAGGCTGTGCTGGGAAAATGAGCTGCAGCTCGCCGACCATATCGAACTGTCTGACTTCTTCCGCAACACTTACGGACCGACCGGAGCGTGCAACGCAAGACCATTCGAAGGCAGTCGAAGTTGGGCCGGAGCGAGGCCCGAGGTCCGTGCAATCGGTTACGACGCGCACGGCGTAGCGGCTCATATCGGCGCATTACGCCGCTTTATCAAGGTCGGCGGGGTCGATCTACTAGTGGCAGAACTCGGATTGTACGGGGTGCGTCCGGATCTGGAGGGGACTCGGAATCAGCCATTCAATGCGCGTGATGTATCCGGTACTGCAGGAGCTTGGTGTTCCATTCGGCTTCGGCACGGTCCGGCCCGCGCTCCAGAAACATCTTACAAGATTGCTCGGCCGAGGGGGCTAGCGACTGTTGTGTCGGGGGTTCGGGTGCGCTCCACAGTTCCAGATGTGAATACAGAGTTTCCGCCCGTGCGCGTCGAGGACGTACTCATCGTGGTTTTTCCGATTGCACAGCCAATGAGCGATTGGCCGACCGGTACGACCATTGATCGGAATGGGCCAGAGCTGTGAGCCACCTCGACTGCTTATCTGCAGCGCGCAGCGAGTACGCTGAGGCCAGCGGAGGTCGCAGCGTCTATTTGACGTTTGACGACGGGCCTAATCCACTTTGCACATCGGATGTCCTTGATGTGCTGGCGGAATACCGGGTGTCGGCCACTTTCTTCGTCATCGGCGCGTACGCGGCGGACCAGCCGGAACTAATACGACGAATGATCGCAGAAGGGCACGAGGTCGCAAACCACACGATGACACATCCGGACCTGTCCAGATGCGAACTCGCCGAAGTGCAACATGAAATACTAACGGCGAGCAGAATCATCAGAATGGCGTGCCCCCAGGCCTCCCTTCGGCACATGCGTGCACCGTATGGCATTTGGACTGACGAAGTGCTCAGTACGTCAGCGAAGGCTGGACTGGCGGCGCTCCATTGGTCGGTAGATCCGCGAGACTGGTCCCGTCCTGGCGCCGACGCGATCGTCGACGCAGTGCTGGCGTCTGTCCGACCGGGTGCCATTGTCCTCTTACATGACGGATGTCCTCCCGGCGAGGTGGGACAATGCAGTCGCGCTGGTCTGCGCGACCAGACGCTCTTGGCGCTTTCGAGCCTGATTCCAGCATTGCAAGAGCGCGGGTTTGCAATCCGCTCGCTTCCTCAACCTCACTGAACAAATTGGAACCCTATGGACTTGCTCTCTACAACCAGCACTGTCGCTGTATCGTCATATGCGCTGCTCTCGACTGTCTATAAGAGCGTGCAGGCGCTTTATGCTCAGCCGACAAGCGTCTCACCACTGTCGAACGATATAGTCGATACCGACGCTCTGCCGAGCGTGGATGTTATCGTACCGTGCTTTAACGAGAATCCGCAAACGCTCTCGGTGTGCCTGGCCTCCATTGCAAGCCAGGACTACGCGGGAGAATTGCGGGTCTATGTGGTTGATGACGGCTCTGCAAATCTGGAGGCTGTAAGAGCTGTAAACGAAACGTACGCTGAGGACTCTAGGTTCACCTTCATTCCGCTGCAAAAGAATGTTGGAAAACGAAAGGCGCAGATCGCGGCGATACGCCGCTCGTTTGGAGATCTGGTGCTCAATGTCGACTCGGACACGATACTCGGCTCCGACGTCGTCACGAAGCTTGCACTGAAGATGCAACATCCAGCCATCGGTGCTGCCATGGGGCAGTTGACCGCCAGCAACCGGAGCGACACTTGGCTGACCAGGTTGATCGATATGGAGTACTGGTTAGCTTGCAACGAAGAGCGAGCGGCACAGGCCCGCTTCGGCGCCGTTATGTGCTGCTGCGGCCCATGTGCAATGTACCGCCGATCCGCGCTTCTTTTGCTGCTAGATCAGTATGAGACGCAAACGTTTCGGGGAAAGCCGAGCGACTTCGGTGAGGATCGCCATCTCACGATCCTCATGCTGAAAGCAGGGTTTCAGACTGAGTACGTTCCGGACGCCATCGCGGCAACTGTGGTTCCGGACAGGCTAGGGCCGTATCTACGCCAACAACTCCGCTGGGCACGGAGTACTTTCCGGGACACGTGGCTTGGGCTGCGCCTGCTGCCCGGCCTTGATCGCTATCTCACGCTAGACGTCATCGGACAGAATCTCGGCCCGCTTCTTCTGGCCCTGTCATCAATAACGGCGCTCGCACAGCTCGCATTCACAGCCACAGTGCCGTGGTGGACAGGACTGATGATCGCATTAATGACCATGGTTCGCTGCAGTGTGGCAGCGTTTCGTGCGCGCCAACTTCGATTTCTCGGCTTTTCTCTGCACACGCTCATCAACATCTTTCTCTTACTCCCCGTGAAAGCCTATGCGTTGTGTACATTAAGCAATAGCGACTGGCTGTCACGCGGGTCTGCCAACGTACCAAACGGGGGTGGAAAACAGCTCGTCATCCGAAGCCAGATGGCTCGACCAGACGCTATGGGAGGTTCGGGAGTCGCAGGGTCAATTCGCAAGACGGAGTTGTCGCGTGGTTCTTCGACGTTGGTGACGTCTGACAACGTTTGCAGCGGCGAGTGATCGTGCGCGTTACACCGAGGTGAATGACTCGTGACCCTGAACAAGAATTATCAGTCGTTAGAGCGGGAATTAGCTGCAGACGATCCGTGGCGGCTCGACGGTAATAACTTCGAGCGGGAGCGTCACACGCAAATGCTCCGGCTGTCGCTTTCACGGGGGTTTATCACAAATGCCCTGGAAGTCGGCTGTGCGGCTGGAGCATTCACGGAAAAGCTGGCACCTCACTGCGAGCGCCTCACGGTGATAGATGTCGTGCCGCGAGCGATTGGTCGAGCGTGCCAACGGACCAAGAGGTGGCCGCATATCACGTGGATGGTCTCCGACGTTCAACGGTTCTCAACCGCAGAGCTGTTCGATCTGATCGTCGTGGCGGAAGTTCTCTACTACCTCGGGGATGTGGCCGAGATTCACGCGGCGATCCGGAACTTGCTGCGGATGGTTTCGCCAGATGGGCATCTGGTGTTCGCTTCCGCCCGTGATGACACATGCCGGCGTTGGGGCCACCCTGCCGGCGCCGAGACGGTCATCGCCATGCTCAATGAGAAGTTGGTCGAGGTCGAGCGTGTGCAGTGCAAGGGTAAATCGCCCAACGAAGACTGCTTGCTCGCCCTCTTTCGGAATCCGGGTTGATCGTCGAACGAGTCGACCTGCCGGCGTTAGACATGGAGGCACTATGCGTATCTGCGGTATCAAGCTGACGCATGACGGGGCGATCGCCCTTGTCGAGGACGGACGGCTTGTCTTTTGCGTCGAGCAGGAGAAGCGCGGCAACAATCCGCGGTATCAAACCATTGACAATCTCAATGCAGTTGTCGTCTCCTTGGCGGAGCACGGCCTGGATGCGCGAGATATTGATCTGTTCGTCATCGACGGCTGGGACGGTGAGGTCGAGTCGCAATTCCACGTCCTCAGTGGGGCGGCACCGATCACTCTGAAAGGGGCGCCGTATGTTGAACGTCACGCGGAGGGCCTTCTCACCTCACGTGACGGCTCTGGCCTGGTGCTAGATGGCAACGCCTTCCCTTATAGAAGCTATCCGCATGTCACAGGCCACGTTGCCTCCGCTTACTGCACCAGCCCGTTCGCCAAAGCCGAACAGCCCGCGTTCTGCCTGGTATGGGATGGCTGCATCTTTCCACGTCTCTACTACGTAGAACGCGGGGGCGCCCGGTTCATCCAATGTCTGTTTCCGATGATAGGCCATGCCTATGCTGCCGTGGGTCAACACTTCGGACCTTACAAGAAGGCAAACCGCACCAACTGGGATTTAGGTATTGCCGGCAAGCTGATGGCCTACATCGCGCTTGGGTCTGTTGATGAAAGGATCGTAGAGGTATTTCAGGAGCTCTATGAGGAACGCTTTGCGGCCGACACGGAGCTTGCCCGTCGTTACCGGGCCGACGTCAACAGCGCTGAGTCCTCGCTTGCGGCCATGCATGACTTCTTTGACGCCAGCGCGCTCCGTTTGAGGGCCGACGCACCCGAAGATGTGCTTGCGTCCTTTCACTGTTTCCTCGAGCGTCTCCTCGTACGCGAATTGGAGATCGCTTTGCAGCGGCATTCCAGTCTACCGGGAGCGCGAAATCTGTGCATAGCCGGGGGCTGCGGTCTCAACATTAAATGGAACAGTGCGCTTCGTGGTACGGGCCTGTTCGATGCTGTATGGGTGCCGCCCTTTCCGAATGACAGTGGCTCCGCACTTGGTGCCGCTTGCGCTGCAATGGCGGCGGACAAAGGCTTCGTGCCGCTGGAATGGTCGGTGTACAGTGGGCCGGCGCTGCAATGCGGCCATGCGCCACCCGAATGGGAGGCTGCCCCGTGCAGCATGCGTGAACTTGCGCTAATCCTCGCCAGCAACACGCCCGTGATTTTCCTTGCCGGCCGAGCTGAGCTTGGACCACGGGCGTTGGGTGGCAGAAGCATTCTCGCAGCCGCGACTTCACCCGAAATGAAGGATTTTCTCAACGACATCAAACTTCGCGAACACTTCCGGCCAGTGGCGCCGATATGTCTGGAGGATCGTGCGCCGGAGATTTTCAGCCCTGGAAGCCCCGATCCATACATGCTGTTTGATCACCAGACACGGCCGGAATGGCGCGACAAAATCCCGCCGTTGTGCATCTCGACGGATCTGCCCGATTGCAGACCGTTCCGAGAACCTCTCAGCACAAAGTCGCCGAGCTTCTCGTTGAGTATGAAAAACTCACGGGCATTCCGCTGCTTTGCAATACGAGTGCCAACCGCCATGGCCGTGGGTTCTTCCCGCATGCCGCAGCGGCGTGCGAGTGGGGACAGATCGAACACATATGGTGCGAAGGCCTGCTCTGGACCAAAACACCCGCAACTGAGCTACCGGCGGCCGAACGCCTTCTTTCGGCCTAAGATGAACGCATGTCCAGCGTAGCAATCGACCTTACCGGCGTAAGGAAGTCATATGGCGATAAGACCGTTGTCAACGGACTGTCGTTCACTGTCGCGCGGGGAGAGTGCTTCGGCTTGCTGGGACCTAACGGTGCAGGCAAGAGCACGATTACGCGGATGGTTCTCGGCATGGCTTCGCCTGACGCGGGCAAGATTACGGTGCTCGGCGAGCCGGTGCCGGCACGCGCCCGCTTGGCACGGAAGGGCATCGGCGTTGTCCCACAGTTCGATAACTTGGACTCCCAGTTCACGGTACGCGAGAACCTGCTGGTGTTCGGGCGGTATTTCGGCATGAGCGTACGCGAGATCGAAGCGGTCACGCCATCTCTGCTCGAGTTCGCCCGCCTCGATAATAAGGCGAATGCACACGTCGCCGACCTGTCCGGCGGCATGAAGCGGTCCTTGACCTTGGCGCGTGCGCTGATCAACGACCCGCAGCTACTGGTAATGGACGAGCCGACCACCGGCCTCGATCCGCAGGCGCGCCACTTGATCTGGGAACGCCTGCGCTCGCTACTGGCCCGAGGCAAGACGATTCTTCTGACTACGCACTTTATGGAAGAGGCGGAGCGGCTATGCGATCGGTTGTGTGTGCTCGAGGAGGGGCGCAAGATCGTCGAAGGCAAGCCTCACGCGCTGATTGACGAGCAGGTCGGCTGTCAAGTGATCGAGATCTATGGCGGAAATCCGCGTGAGCTGAGTGCGCTGGTCACGCCGTACGCGCGGCGCATCGAAGTGAGCGGAGAAACAGTGTTTTGCTATGCGTCAAATCCGGATGAGGTTCGCGTGCAGCTGCGCGGACGCGCGGGTCTACGCCTTCTGCAGCGTCCTCCAGATCTCGAGGATGTCTTTTTGCGGCTGACAGGGCGCGAGATGAAAAAATGAATGCGATACGCGAACATTTTGCGGCGATCCTGCCTGCCAATGCTTGGAATTGGAGCGCAGTGTGGCGCCGTAACTATCTGGCGTGGAGAAAGATCGCGCTTGCATCGGTTCTCGGCAACCTCGCCGATCCGATCACGAACCTGTTCGGCCTCGGTTTCGGCCTCGGACTAGTTGTGGGTAGCGTTGACGGCACTTCATACATCGCGTTTCTCGCAGGTGGCATGGTCGCGACGAGTGCGATGACTTCCGCGAGCTTCGAAACAATTTATGCAGCCTTCGCTCGCATGCACGCTCAGCGCACGTGGGAAGCAATCCTCTGCACACAGCTCACGCTCGGCGACATCATTCTCGGTGAATTGGCCTGGGCAGCTACTAAGGCCGTTCTGGCTGGAACGGCAATTGCGATTGTTGCCGCCACGCTAGGCTATGCAGAATGGTCATCCATCCTCTATGCGCTGCCCGTAATTGCCCTCACTGGCCTCGTCTTCGCGAGCCTGGCGATGGTCGTGATATCGGTTGCGCCTAGCTACGATTATTTCGTGTTCTACCAGACGCTGGTCGTCACACCTATGGTGTTCCTCTGCGGTGCAGTGTTTCCGCTGTCCCAGCTGCCCGGCGAACTTCAGCGCATAGCGGGCTTGTTGCCGTTGGCACATTCGGTCGATCTCATCCGCCCGCTGATGCTTGGACGCCCGGCCGGCGGCGCTGCCCTGCATATCGGTGCACTGTGCATTTACGCAGTATTGCCGTTCTTGGTTTCGGCGGTGCTGCTTCATCGACGCCTGATGCGTTGACGGTACGTTCTACGGAAACGACGGAGATCGATGATGCAGTATCTGGAACCGGGGCCCGCTGGCGTGAAGGTGAGCGTGATCGGCTTGGATACTATGAGTTGCGGAGAGTAGAACACGGGAAGCCGAGGCGCATGCTATGGACGCATAGACCTTTCGGGTCATCCTTCCTTCGCTGGGAATCTCCACGGCTGGACCAGACACGAGAGAATTTAGATGGGTTGCGTCTACTTCGCAGACGAACCCCACGCGAGGTCTTTGACTGTGGTGACCTCTAACGAGTCTTCGCGGCGACGAGCGATCGCGAAGTTTCCTTGGTTGAACGATTTTGAGGCGGGCTAATAAGGCCTTCCTGTCACGATGAACGGAGAGCAACATGCTGTGTTTAGGTGTGAGCGGCGGGCTGGACAAAATCTATGAAAATCCACTAGAGCTGCCGAACACATTTCTGCACGATGGCGCTGCGGTGCTCGTCCGGGACGGACGCGTGATCGCGGCTGTCGAAGAGGAGCGTCTCAATAGGCTCAAGCATTCTAATAAATTCCCGAGCCGTTCGATTCAATACTGCCTTGCATCTGCAGGCGTTCAGCTTGGCGACATCGATCGCATCGCGTTCTACGCCACCGAGGCCTATTGCAACGCTATGCTCGAACGCTTGTTCGTTTCTCAACCGGACCTCGCCATTCCGTTGGACGCCAAACTGTTGCTGCAGACCTTACTAGCGCAGGAGTTCGGCACCGAGGTCGATCCGTCCCGTCTCTCATTCGTAAGTCACCATCTGACACATGCCGTGAGCGCGTTTGCAATGTCGGGATTCGAGGAAAGCTTGGTCCTCGCGCTCGATGGCGGTGGTGACTTCCTCTCGGGCCTCCTGGCGTTAGGGTCTGGCACCGAAGTTAGGCCACTTGCGACTTTTCCAGAGACTAATTCTCTTGGGCTGTTCTATCTCGAGACGATCCGATATCTCGGTTACGGCTTGTTCGACGAATATAAAGTAATGGGGCTTGCACCTTACGGGGATCCAGCTCCCCATCGCGAGCTCTTCAAGCAATTCTACGAACTTTTGGACGATGGTGGCTACCGCGTCTACCTGGACCGAATCGGTCCGACGTTGCTCCGTAACATCAAAGTCCGGCGAAAGGGAATGCCATTCACGCAACAACATCGAGATGTGAGTGCTTCACTGCAGGAAGCGCTGGAGCGGATTGTGTTTCACATTTTGCGGCATCATCGCGAGGCCACCGGCATGAAGCGTTTGTGCCTGGCTGGAGGGGTAGCCCACAATTGCACCGTGAACGGTAAGCTGCTGTATTCAGGGCTTTTCGAAGACATTTTCGTGCAGCCCGCGGCGCACGACGCGGGCTGCGCATTAGGCGCTGCACTAATGATGTCCAATGAACTCGGCCGACCAGCGCCGCGGGAACGATTGCAGGAGGTCTACTGGGGTCCTGACATCGGGGGCGATCGCGCCGTGCAGCAGGAACTGAATGCATGGGCCGGACACCTCGACGTTGAACGCAGTGATGACGTAGCAGGCAGAGCGGCGGATTGGATGGCTGGTGGTGCCGTGATCGGCTGGGTGCAGGGTCGCTCGGAATTCGGGCCACGTGCACTCGGCAATCGCAGCATTCTTGCCGACCCGCGTCCGGCCGAAAACAAGGACCGGATCAACGCGATGGTCAAGAAGCGCGAAGGCTATCGGCCGTTCGCACCATCAGTGCTGGAAGAGGATGCGAGCGAATACTTCGAACTGCCAGATGGCACGCGCGAACTTCCCTTTATGAATTTCGTAGTCTCCGTGCGCGAGATCCAAGCGTCGGTTGCTCGGCGCCATCACGCACGTTGATGGCACCGCCCGGCTGCAAACGGTTTCGCGAAAGACCAACCCCGCCTACTGGGATCTTATTAGTGCGTTCAAAAGCCGGACGGGCACCCCAGTTCTGCTCAATACGTCCTTTAACAATAACGCCGAGCCCGTCGTAGACTCGGTCGCAGACGCAATTACCACATTTCTGACGACAGACCTGGATGGACTTGTGGTCGGGCCATTCCTCGTCAAAAAGCGACCTGCAACACTGGAGGATTGGAGCGGGCTTGCGGTTTCATTGCCGCACCATGCGCGCCTTTATCAAGTTCGCGCCTACACAGCGCTCGATCGCCAGGAGACGGTGTGCGAGGTCCGTATGGGACCCTCCAGCCACGGTAGTGTGCGCATTTCGCATGACCTGTACGACCTCCTCATGAGGATCAATGGCGAAGCGGTGCTCGGCGATCTCCTCGATACAATTAGCTTTGATCCGGTTAGACGTGAAGCTCTCGTCAAGGAATTGCGGGCGCTGTGGGAGCAACGCCGCGTCCGACTGCATCCCTCACGCGCTGCACGCATGAATCAAGCCTGCGATCAGATGCAGGGCGAACCGGAAGAAGCAGCCTGAATATGGCCACTCCATATCTCCAGATGCGGAATTAAGCGGCCCTGACGAGGGCGTACGACAGCCGGGCTCATGGTTGTCAGCCGGCAGAACAGGAGCAGGGCCGCAGGGGAGACCCTCCCTGCACGAGCGGATCGTGCTCCGACCGTAGTAAGTGCGTCGAGGGCAACATTTCCACGCCGGATGATTCAGTGTCCATCACCTCCAGCGCGATGCGACCAACGGCTTGACACTCCGATTGGCTAGATCACGATCGCTGATAGAGCCTCGCGCGAGGCCAAACCTAGAGTTTCCGTTACATTCCCGATCCATTGCGGTATCCCGGAACGAGGCAGAAAATGCTTGTTGGTAGCTTGATTAAGGAGCGGTTCGTTGTTTCGCGTCGACGGACTGGTTTCGGTGATTGCTTGTGGTCGCTGGCGGCAGCTTGGCGCTACGCTCAGCGGACGGGGCGGACCCTCGCGATAGATTGGCGTGGCTCCTGTTATCTCGATCAACCCTTCGCGAACGCCTTTCCGGTGTTCTTCGAGCCAATTCAACACATTGCTGGCGTGCGAGTTGTTTGCGATGACCAAATCAACCAGCTCTCATTCCCGGGTCCTTTCTTCCCGCCATGGTGGAATAAGCCACCCATCGAGTGCGTTTACCGCCCAGATGAGCACATCTTTCGAGAGCGTGATGAGTTGACCGAGCTTTTCCACACCGAGGAGGACAGTGCAGCTAACACGGTCGTGTGTGATGCCTGTTTGATGTGGCGTTGCGATCAGGATGCTGAACGACAGATATTTCGGAGCATCAAACCGAGGTCTGAAATTCAAGCACGGATTGACGCCATCCATCAGGAGCACTTTAAGGGGCACAGCATAATCGGGGTTCACGTTCGGCACGGGAACGGAGAAGACATTATGGGCCACGCGCCCTACTGGGCCGATCCGCAGCTGGCCCTGCAGCAGGTACGCACTGCCATTCATAAGGCCAAAGCGCTGCCTCATCCAAGGCCTGTGAAGGTGCTCTTGTGTACCGATAATGCGCAGGTCCTTGATCAGTTATCGGGCGAATTTCCCGATCTTTTCACTATTCCAAAACGGTTCCAGGCACTGCAGGCCGGGCCATTGCATACTGCAGAACTCGGGGTCGAAGGCGGTTTTTCTGCTCTGACCGAGATGTATCTCCTCGCGCAATGCGATACCGTGATCCGTTTTCCGCCGACTAGCGCTTTCACACGCTATGCGCGCCTGTTCGCGCCACGCATTATTGAGTTCGATTTGAACGATCCGAGCCGTTTAACGATTGAAGAACCGGCCGAAAGTCTGCTGACTATATGAAAGTCGGAGCCCGCACATCGTCGATCGTATCGCCGCCGTTTGCATTTGCGCGTATTGCCGTTCCGTCGACGGTGCTGTTTTCGGCGACGCCTGATGCCTTGGCGTTGTGTTCCCGCAGAATCGAAGGCGAGACGCGAAAAGCGAGTCAGGATGCATTGTCAGGGCAAAAGAGTTTTGACTCGATCTCGACGCCCACGACTTCAATGGCTAGCGCCGCGCACTCCGTCGTCGACCAACATGTTTCTGACCGGTTAGGTGTAGGCATTCTTCGGAAGAGCAGCGCTTCAGCTTTCTTGGTCGCCAACATTCACCGCTAGGAAGTGCTTACCGCCGGGCCAGAACGGTGCAGAGGCTGTCAAGCGCACGTCACATAAACCTTACGTATGTTGGTGGTCACGTTAGATTAGCGCTTGCCGCCAATTGCGCGCGGCTGCGACCAGCGCAACGCGCGTCTTCCTGACGTACTATTCTTGGTTCGACAAAAAGTGCCCCCGCGCGTCATTGTCGATCCGCTCGCTCACGCGGTCGCGCGGAACCCAATCCAATCAGGAGAGGAATGGACTGACGTGGGCAGTAGACGTCCTTCCCGACGCATCGGTGTGAGATCGAAGTAAGAGAACTCGTCAGCAGGTTCGATCGCGCAATTTGGCTGACGGAACCGACACCGCCTTGACAGGTTTTGCGAGAAACCGGCAACACCGTTGAGGCGCTTAAGCAAGAGCCGGATCAAATTGGCACAGCCGTGCGAACCGGGCCAAATCGGCTCCGTCTGCGTACCGCGTGCTGCTGTCCGAAATCAGACAGCCGATGTCTGGAATCCGCCAAGCTATTTGCGAACGTGACATTAGGCTGCAAAACCGGGAGCGTTCATCTCCATCGCATTGGCCCAAATCCTGCACGGCGCTCACGGGCGAGGCAGGACTGGCAAGGGGCGACAGAATGGGAGGGACGTTTGAGTCTCGATTTGCGAACGATGATGCAGTCGCTGGTCCGCCTTCGACGACGGACGTTGGCTGTCCTTTTCACGCCGATAGAGCCCGCGTCCAGAAGGGAGAACGGAAGACGTTGGTGCTGACGGGGGCGTCTCGCGGCATCGGCCACGCCACCGGAAAGCTGTTTTCGGAAGCGGGGTGGCGCATCATTTCTTGCGCGCGCCAACCGTTTGATAGCGGGCGGTGCCCGTGGGAGTCAGGGGCCGACAATCATGTCCAGGTCGACCTCAGCAATCAGCAGATGCTGTCGCGCGCCATCGCCGAGATCAGGGAGCGCCTCACGGGCGCTCCGTTGCACGCGTTGGTCAATAATGCCGGCGTTTCACCGAAGACGCCGAATGGCACACGACTGACGTCGTTGACGACGTCAGTCGAAACCTGGATGAGGGTGTTCCACCTCAATCTGGTGGCGCCGATCCTGCTCGCGCAAGGCCTGTTTCTCGAGCTGAGAGCAGCGTCGGGATCGATTGTCAACGTGACCTCAATCGCAGGCTCGCGTGTGCACCCGTTTGCCGGCAGCGCCTATGCGACATCGAAAGCTGCGCTCGCGTGTCTCACGCGCGAAATGGCGCACGACTATGCACCGCATGGCATTCGCGTCAATGCGATCGCGCCCGGCGAGATCAAGACGGACATTTTGTCGCCGGACACGGAAGCGCGTCTTGTACCAAATATTCCGCTGCGCCGGGTGGGCACGCCCGAAGAAGTCGCTAAGGTCATCTTCTTCCTATGCTCGGATGCGGCAAGTTATGTCACGGGCACCGAGGTGCCGATCAATGGTGGCCAACACCTGTGATAGACCCCACCAGGAATAAACGAATCGCAGTTGGTTTGACTTAGATCAATGGAACTCATGTTCCCCGCCGAATCAGCGCGACGATTTCGCAAAAAAGCAGAATTAAGCAAATCAATGCACTGTAAGTTTACCGTCGTGCCATGATCAAGGCGCTGTAGGTTTACCGTCGTGCCATGAAAAGGCGTTATCTCTCGTTGTGCCTGTGAAATTGGGCGCTACATCGAGGGAATGACATGCAACACACTGCTCGCAAATCCGAACAAGATGTCGGGGAGGATGATCACAACAAGGGAGACGTCGTCATGCTGCATATCGCTTCCGTAGGCGAAAGTCCTAACTCAGGGTCAGAGACGGACCACGATGCCCCTACCGAAGCGTTGCACCAGAGCGCGCTGACCGGCATCTTCGAAATATCGAAAGTACTCACCGCCCCCTGCCGACTCGAAGTCACGTTGGCCAACGTCCTCGATCTTCTGCAATCGTTTGTGCTGATGCGGCACGGCATCGTCTCTCTTTTGGACGATGATGGCGTGTCGGACATTACCGTGGGCGCCGGCTGGAGCGAAGGCAGCGATGAGCGCTACCGGATGCGCCTGCCGCAGAAGGCAATCTACCACATCGTCGCGACGGACACGCCGCTCGTCGCCGAAAACGTTGCATTGCATTCGGCCTTCGGTGCTGCGGACGTGGACGTGCTCGGGGCCTCCGACAACATGCACGTGTCATTCATCGGCGTTCCCATTCGCATCGACGCGAAAGTCGTGGGCACGCTGACCATCGACCGCATCCTGGACAGCACGTCGCGTGTCCGGGTCGATTACGACATCGAGCTACTTACCATGATCGCCAACCTGGTGGGTCAGACAGTGAAGCTGCATCGCTTGATCGCGAGCGACCGCGAGCGACTGATGACTGAGAAGGACAGGCTGCAAAAGCAATTGTCCGAGCTCAAGCACCCTGCGCGGGAGCGTAAGAAGGTTCATGTCGAGGGGATCATTGGCGACAGCCCGGCCTTGCGCGAGCTACTCGAGAAGATCGCGGTGGTAGCCAAATCGAACAGTACGGTCCTGTTACGCGGCGAATCCGGTACCGGGAAGGAACTGGTCGCCAAGGCCATTCACGAGCGGTCGGCGCGCGCCAAGCGGCCCTTCATCAAGCTCAATTGCGCGGCGCTCCCTGAGACGGTGCTGGAATCCGAATTGTTCGGCCATGAGAAGGGTGCCTTTACCGGTGCTTTCAGTTCGCGCAAGGGACGCTTCGAGCTTGCGGACAAGGGAACGCTGTTTCTAGACGAGATCGGAGAGATCTCGGCCTCGTTCCAGGCAAAGCTGCTGCGAGTCCTGCAAGAGCAGGAGTTCGAGCGGGTCGGCAGCAACCAGACCATTAAGGTGGATGTTCGCGTGATTGCCGCTACCAATAAGAACCTTGAAGAGGCGGTTGCAAGGAAGGAGTTCCGCGCCGACCTCTATTATCGCATCAGCGTGGTTCCTTTGTTGCTGCCGCCGTTGCGTGAAAGGCGTAGTGATATTCCGCCGCTCGCCGCTGAGTTTCTCAAGAATTTCAACTCCGTGAACGGCCGCGCGCTGAGCTTCGATGTGAGTGCGATTGAAGTACTCATGAACTGCGGTTTTCCCGGCAATGTCCGCGAGCTCGAAAATTGCGTGCAAAGGACCGCGACGCTGGCGCCGGGACCATCGATCGTCAGAAATGACTTTGCTTGCTGCCACGGCCAGTGCCTTTCCGCGATGCTGTGGAAGGGCGGATCAGACGAGATGGCGCTGCAGCGCGGGCCGATTTTACCAGCTACCGTGAAGCTGGCCACGCCGCCAACTGAAGCTGCTGCATCAGTCCCGCCTGTCGGCAGTGACTTGGTTCCGCTAGCTCCTGCCGGTGCAGCCCTCGTAGGTGGCGCGAACATGGCGGATCGCGAGCGCGTCATCACGGCCATGGAAAGGTCCGGCTGGGTGCAGGCAAAGGCGGCGCGCCTGCTTGGATTAACACCGCGCCAGATTGGCTACGCGCTGAGGAAATACAGTGTTGAGATCAAGCGCTTCTAGAAGGAAATCGGGCTTGCAACGTGTCGGGGCCGCGACCATCGAGGTTGAGGCGAATGGCCGGACAAATCAAGTGGTGGAGGCTGGCGTGAGCCTTGGACCCGATCACGATAGGATGCAGCCCCCCGTCGGCGCCAATTTGGTCATGATCGAGAACAGGCCCGTCTGCCTGACGGGCGGTCCCATGCCCGCTAAGGTGCAGCGAACGCAACGCTGTCACCGCCGGTCGGCCACGTGGCTCTCGACCCTCAGCTCATGCCGGGTATGGCAGCAGCGACACCATCGTTGCTTCGACCGCGTTGAATTCTGGAGCCGCGCCTGGCGTCATAGACAGGGGCAGTTGCGAGATGCGGGCCTGCGCGCGAAGGGAACGCCGTCCCGGCGATCGATGAGCCGCAAGCTTGAAGGGAAGTTTTGATTGTCACCTCCGGTCGCGGATCTCCTGATCTTGTCTTCAGACAGCTCATCAATGCCTCGTCGTCCGCGGGCGTTTGCGCGCTGCTCGACGTTTAGTAAACTTGAGTGTCAATGTCGCGTGTCTGCGCGTCTTGGAGCGGACGGGCTAGTGCTCGGCGCTCAACAACTCAGACCACGATTCCGATGCTGGCCTCTCAAGTGCAAGGCGTGCCGCGGATCGGCCACACGTTTTAATGTTATTGAAGTGCTGGCGCCACGCCAAACCGTCGCTTTCGTGCCTCTGGGCCGCACTGAGGTAAGCACGCGTGATCCGAATGAAAGCCCGCTGTGCGCAAAAGCTTTGCGTTTGCCAGGTGAGATCAATGAAGAGAGGTTCACCTATTCCGGAACGTGAGGTCGATTTGCTTCCTGGCGCGAAGCATCGTCGAGTGCAAATCGGCTCAGGGCTAACGCCGCTCGTGAGCGCCGCGGCCCACTGCCGAAAAATGGAATCCGCGCGTGGATCGACTCGAGCAAGACGCATCCCGTTTTAAGCCGCGCTCTCCTTGATCCAGATCAACTGCAAATCAGGCCGCGTGAATGGCTCTGTCGCAATGATGTCGGAATTCCGTCGTTGGCGTCAGCTACGGTGTCATGACCTTCTCTTTAGCCAATGTATTGCGGCCCAATCTTTGAAGTTCGCTCAATGGTACGACACTTGCTGGTGTCTTCGCCAACCGTCGCAACTTCTGGAGAAGCACATGCACAACGTCGTCTGCATCAAGCAGGTTCCCGACTCCGCGCAGATCCGGGTGCATCCCGTGACCAACACGATCATGCGCCAGGGCGTGCCGACCATCATCAACCCATACGACCTCTTCGCGCTCGAGGCCGCACTGGAGCTCCGCGACAAGTTCGGCGGCGAGATCACCGTCCTTACAATGGGGCCGCCGTCAGCCAAGGACTCGTTACGCAAAGCCCTGACCTTTGGGGCCGATCGCGCCGTATTGCTCACCGACCGCTGCTTCGCGGGCGCCGACACGCTGGCAACGACTTACGCACTGGCGACCGCCATCCGCAAAATCGGCAAAGAATATGGCCCGCCGGACCTCATCTTCACCGGCAAGCAGACCATCGACGGCGACACCGCGCAGGTTGGCCCCGGAATCGCGAAACGGCTGGGTGTGCTGCAGCTAACCTACGTCGCCAAGATCAGGGCCCTGGATCTCACCGCACGCACAATCGAAGCGGAGCGGCGCTCCGAAGGCGGCGTCCAGGTGCTTCGCACCAGGCTACCATGTCTCATTACCATGCTGGAGGCAACCAACCAGATTCGCCGCGGCGCCATGGCGGATGCATTGCGTGCCGCCCGGGCGCCAATCGAGAAATGGACCGCGCAGGACGCCGGCGTCGAGGACATCTCGAAATGCGGTCTCAAGGGCTCGCCGACTGTCGTCAAGCGTGTTTTCGCGCCTTCTGCGCGCGCTGAGAAGGCGGTGCTGGTGGAGACCGCCGAGCAGCCGGCGCAAGCGTTGATGGATGCCATCTTCAAGCACCAGCCCAAGCTTGAAATCGACCTCGCGGCCCTAGCCCGCGATGTCTGATTTGGAGAGTCGTAGCGATGAGCAACTTTGGAAGGTTCTTATGGTTTGTATGCCTGGACTGCCATCATAGACACTACTGACCAACCCGAAAACGACGCATCTTTTGCGTATATTTTCGCCGACCGCCGCACAGTTGCACAGATTTTCAGGATTTGCTTTGCACGTTAGGCGAGGAGCCAATCGCGGAGTTAAGCGGAGCTTTTGGTCCATCTTCGAGAACGTCCAGCCGTCGGCAGCGCAATCTTCGGGGAGCACCGGTACGGAAGGAGAACGACTAAGACTCGAAACGAAATATGCGCGGCGCCTCCCTGCAGTCACGAACAACCGCCGACTACCGAAATTCGCGACGATTATCGAAATGTGCAGCACACACCAGTTATTCGGGTGTGTCGGTTGCTGTTACCGGTGTAACCCCGTTATTATCCGCAGGGAAGCCTGAGATGGGGTAAGGTCAGTTCACCTTTCCCTTCGGCAACAGAGGTATGTAATTCTTTCCGGCGGCGGTTAGCCGGTTATCGCGGTTTCGCCCGCTTATCAGTCGCCGCTAACAATATCCTTTGCGGCATTGGTAATGGATATTGCGAAAAAATCCAGTTTTTCGCCCAACAAAAAGCCGGCGAAGTTTTGGAAGATTCCGCTGTTGGTCTCGCGGCGACTGACCAGAGAACGTAAGGTCGCAAGAGCAACGCCAAGACCGTCGGCAATCTGGCAGGTTTCGGCAGCTGCCGCGACTATGCCCATCGTCATGCTGTTATAGACCAGCTTGAGCTTATGGCCTGGCCGATTAGCACCGACATGGATGATGTTCTCACAAAATGCAGCCAGAATACCGGCAGCGGCAGGGAAAGCCCTCTCATCCGATCCAACAAATGGCGTTGAGACGCCCTTGCTCTGCATCTTCAGGGCTTCGTGTTACCAGGGCATTCTATGAAGGGTAAGCCATGCTTTTGGGCCTGTTCGGCCAAAGCGAGCGTTGAAGCAGGATCGATATTGTGCAGTCAAGTATCACACTCTGTCGGGGCAAATGGGCGAACACTCCATGTTGCCCAGGCAGACTGCCTCGTCGAAGGCAATGACAGAACGACGGCATTTTCATGCCGAGCCAATTCAGCAATGGAGTGTGTTCATAAGCACCCACGCGGATTAAGCCTTCTGCGCCCGTACGGTTTTTGTTGGCTTTGATATGCAGCTCGGCGCCATGACGCAACAGACTGAGTCCGATGCCGGTTCCAATGCGTCCTGCGCCGATCAGGCCGATCGTTTGTCCCGCTGGCGTGGCCGTTGCGGTTGATAACGGATTTTCAGTCATTTGCTCTGTGTCATTATGCACTTCTAAAAAAGCCGTGATTTTGCAGAATGGGCAGCAGCTTATGATGGTCATCAATGAGATAATCCGGCTTCGCAGCCTGCAAACGCGACTCGGAAACGAATCCGCCTGTAATGGATATGCTGATCAAGCCCAGATTGCGCGCAATATCGGTTTCAACCGGCATGTCCCCGATGATGAATGTTGAGCTAGGGTTCAGATTGTGTGTCTGCATATACCGACGAAGCCGTTCGCCTTTGCTCATGCTTTTGAATTGAGTAGCGCGGCTTTCAAAGGCCAGAACCTCGGTGACGTAATCGTCGATTCCAAGTCTTCGCAATTGGGTTCGAACGGGCTCGACTATGTGATTGCTGACAACGATGGTTGAAACAGCCTGTTGACGTGCCGTTTCCAAAATGCGGCGCGCGCCTTCGCGCAGATCGGCTTTGCTCGCCAGCGCTTCGTAGATGTCGTGAAAAATAGCGCCGCTATTACTATCCACTGTTTCGACTTCGCGTTCCGACATTCCGACATTGCGGTAAAGAACGGAGAGTGGAAGCTCGCACTGGTCCCGAAAAGTCTGCATATCGATGGCAGCGCGGCCGAATTGGCGCAGAATGGCGTTCATCGTTTGCAGCACGGCATCGGCATCGTCGAGCAGAGTGCCGTTCCAATCGAATACAAGAGCGGGTTTCATCGTGACCTCAGGTGCAGCGGGCTATTTTGGGAGGGCGAAACCGGCGATCAACCTATTCAAATTGTCGCTAGCGCGGCTTTGCCCCGCAGGGGTGGCATCTCGAACGTAAAGCGCAGATAGGTCGGACCATCATCCCCGTGCGGCAGCAAGGATAGGAGGGCTGGAAAGGGCAGATAAGTGATAGCCGCAGCGTTGGTGGATAGAGCAATTCTACTTTTCGATTACCCTGAGCGTTTGTGGATCGATCTTATGAAAACGTAGACTTTCCTGTCGCGTTTCGGGCGACAAAGGTTTCCACACTTTCCAGAACGCCAACTCATCCATCGTCTCGTACCGGACATGCCTCTCTCCTTCATAGACAACGATTGTTACCGTCTTCGTTTGCCGTGGGTGTTGTTGTCTTCAACCGTGTCCGGTTGAAGACATCCATGTCTGGAGCCAGACAACAAGGCGGAAGAAATTCGCCACTCGGCGCGCAGCCCATGGTCTTGTCCCCTCATGAGGCAAGGCTCGTACCAAGGTGCTTGTCGGCAAGCCTGAGGCTGGGCTAGATCGGCTACGCGCTTCGGAAGTACGGAATTGCAAGCGACGAATAAGCGAATGCGCACCCGCAGCTACACGCGCTTCCGCAAGGCGATCCTCGCCGAGCAGCAGGTCGTCTGCAGATGGCGGCAGCAGGCGCGAACTCGCCCGCACGCCGACCTGGGCATCGCATTGGTCGACTATCTCGGCGGCTTCGCGGAGGGGACGCTGGTGCTCGTTGACCTTTTGTGATCGATGCCAACGGCGGAAAAGTTAGGCGAGAAAACTATCTTGCGACGAAAAGTGGTGCTGATGTCGCTATCTTCGAGCGCGACGGTACTCGAATTCCTTTTCCCGATTTTCCTGAGCATCTTGATGTCCCCGGCAAGATCGAATTCATGCTGTGGAAGGAAAAGTGGCCATAGGAGCTAAAGGGTGAGATATGGCCTGCTGCTGGTTTGGTGGGCGCCGAAATAAAGGTGTTTGACGGAGTCGGAAAGTGCGAACGCGGAGAAAGAGAGCCAGCCGCGAGTTACGGGGCGTTATTTTGCTGGTTTGAGCTATCTTCAAATCCTTCGAATGCATCCCGGACAACGGACTCGATGCTGGCAACCTCATCGTCCGTTAGCTTCTCGAATTCGCGTTCTCTTCTTTTCTTGGAAAGCACGCCTTTGTTCTGCCGGATGAACAGAAGCAGGTCGTCTGCAAGGCGATCCGGCATTTCAACCGTGTCCATGATTTTGCGCCGGGCTTCGTCGTGACGGCGCAGATAATCGAGTTCGTGCGGCAGATCGTGCTCCACCGTTCTCTTGACACACTGATACAAAAATTCCGCTTCATTGGTGCAATCGAAATAGCGGTAGAGATCCGCGGTATCGTTTAGCACTTCGACATTCCTGTCCGGTGTCGGTTTCCAGTCGATAAACTCCATCAAGGGCCGGGAATGGGACTGCAGGGTAGTGCGGTAGTCATCAATGCGGTCGAGCATCACGGACGACACCGGAAACACCATGCCTGGCGGCGTGAATTTCCGCTCCGCCAGAACATGGTGGATGAGGCAGCGATGCAGGCGTCCGTTGCCGTCCTGAAGTGGATGGACATAGACGAACCCGAAAGCTGTGCTTGCCGCCTGTAGAACGGCATCAATCCCGTCATCGCGCATACGCGCGTTAGCCTCGATCAGGCCTTTCATGAGGCTGTCCAGGTCGTCGGGCCTGGCGCCGATGAACTCAGGTAGCGGATTGTTGTCATGGTCCCGCTCGCCCAGAAAAACGCCATCTGGCCGAAGGCCTGGACGAATGAGCCGGGTGTCTTCGATGAGGACGCCATGTAGCCGAACGATCTCTTCAAGGGTCAGAGCATGCTTGCCTGCCTGCACGACAGCGCGTCCCCACCGCTCCAGCCGGTTCCTGGGCGGGCGTTCGCCTTCGATCTCGAAGCTTGCGCGGCTATCCGCGAGCAACAGAAAACTCGCGGCGCGGGAGACCACATGGCCGCCGATACGCCCGACGGTCTCGCGAGCCTTTTCCGCAAGGCCACTCTCTGTGAGGGCAACGAGCGCGGAAGTCCTTCGGATGACTGGGCTGAAATCTTTCGTCCCGAGCAGATTGTCGCGAACGCGGTGCCGTTTTGACAGCTTGGGCTTGCCTGTGAAGTAAGCCTTCGGGTCGAACAAATCGACAGCTGCGACGTTCGGGGTATCCGGAATGTCGAGCGTCTGGCCAGTCAGCATTTCGTAGAGGAACCAGACCCGGCGCGCGGGTACACCGGTTGGTGCCGCGGTGACGAAGTCACGGATTTCTGCCTTCGGGACCGCCTTGAACACGCGCTTGAGCACGAGGAGATCGAGGTCCTCGTGGCGCAGGGCAAAGTTGAGGTGATCTGCAAAATTGTCGCCGGGCCAATATCTCTTGTCGAACAGCCGCCAGTCGCCTTCATCCCGGTGGCTGCCACGGATATGCTTTTCCGACACGGCGCCCGGCCGACGTACGGGTGCCGCAACCGATAGTATCTGGACCAATGCGGACAGCCCGACGAGTTGGCTCTCGGTAGGCAGTGCCTTGTCCTGGAAAGCCTTCGTCTCCGCTAAGTTAAGCCGCATGGTCGAAAATCCATACTTAAGGGTCGAATTTTGCCGCAAAAGCGGTAATGCTGTCGAAAATAACTACAAAGTCTTAGGTCGAAAATCAATCCAATTTGTCGTTTTCAGGGTCGAAGAGATCCGAAATGTCGAAAACCCGGGCTAATTGGCCATAACTTGCCAAAAGAGGTGGTTCGTGAGTGAGAGTTGGGTTGGACATCCCTGCTATTCCGTCCCGGATAGCAATGGATCCCGCCTCGAACTTGGCCTTTCGTGCAAAGCCTCGCTGAGCAAAAAGTGGCCATCCTCAAACTGGCTGCACCATTACCCCTACGCGGTGTGGACACTTATCGCAGCCATAGAATGATGGCTGCGATGGTGATGACGGCCCGGTAATTTCGTGCGGTGTTTTCGAAGGGTTGCAATGCGGCGGAATTGCTGAGCTTGGAGAAGCAGCATTCAACGAGACGGCGCTGGGCATAGAGATGCTTGTCGAGCGGATATTTGAGCGCGCGTGACGGGTTGTTGGGGATGACGGCGAGCGCGCCTTTGCCAGCGATGGCCTGGCGCAAGTGATCGGCGTCATAGGCCGTGTCGGCCATGACGACCTCGACCGGTAGATCCTCGATCAAGACTGCGGCTTGCGGTGCATCGCCCTTCTGTCCTGCGATGAACGTGAACCGCACGGGACATCCCAAGCCGCGAACGGCCATATGTGTATCTTGGTGCTCAAGCCGCCGCGCGAGCGGCCGAGCGCTTGATCTTCAGACTCCCTTTTGGCCCCGGCAAGCGTGCTGGTGGGCTCGGACTCGATGATCAGATATTGTAAGTCCGGATCATCGGACATCGCCTAGAAAATGCGAGTCCAAACACCTTTGACGCACCACCGACTGAAGCGCCGAAACACACTGTTCCAGTCGCCGAACGCCTTGGGGAGGTCACGCCACGGTGAGCCCGTACGCACGACCCATAGCACGCCTTCCACGAAAATCCGGTTGTCTCGGCCGGTCGAACCCTTCTGGTCAGGCCGGCCTATGATCAGCGGCGCCATCGGCTCCCAAGCCGCTTCGCTCAACACTAAACGATCCATCACGCCCAAGACTGCCTCCCAAAAGCAGTCTTGAATCTGACTCGGTACTAAACGGGAATCCTTAGAGTCCACAGCACCTAGCATCGATGCGACAATTCATGCCCGGCCATGAGCCCTCGGCCTCGTCGGTGAAGTGAAAATCCCTCACGCGGCTCGTTTCAAAAAGCATCCTCAGCATGTCCGAAACTGGCCGCGCGTGACTTCCAGCGACAGGCTGAAAGACAGAAGTTGCTCCGCCTTAAAGACATGGTCCGCGTCCGCAAATTCCGTCTCGGCAATCCAGTTCACCTCTTCGTGTTGTGAGGGACATCGCGCGCCTTGCGGAATCACCGAAAACCTCATCGGCAAAGCTTCTTGCAGCAAACCGTGAGGAGACCGCATGACCCTGGACATGTCTTCGTTCGGAACCGCAATCGCATCAGCACGCAAGGCCAAAGGCTGGAGCCACGTATTACCGGCCGAGGGCAGGGTAGAGAGGGTGATCAGTGGATGAAAGTCCATAGAGCACCCCAGGCCCGATATGGACCGCGACAATCGCGGCCAGCAAGCCGTTGAGCCCCAGTTCAGAATGTGGCCGTGATGGGCGAATATAGCCGTCAGCGGTTGGGACCGCTCGCTAATGCGATGTGGCTTGCACGCTTAAAACGCCGTCGGGCCGCTCAGGCCGCGACGGCTTCGCAACTCTCGACGGCTTGGCGGTCCCGGGATAGACGGTGAGTGCTGCGATGATGCCGAGCACGGCTGCGAACATCAGCCAAAAGCCGGGTGAAGCCTTGTCATCGGTCCGGTCGATCAGCCAAGTCGAGGCCAATGGCGTAAAAGTGCCAAACAAGGCCGCCGCGAGTGAGAAGGCCAATGAGAAGCAGGTTGTGCGCACATGCTTCGGCACGATCTCGACAAGAGCGCCCAGCATAGTGCCGCTATAGATGCCGAAGTAAAACGAGAACATCATCGCCACCGCCAGCATCTTGCCGAAAGTCGGGGCGCTTACCAGCCAATACAATGCCGGATAGGCCGTCACTAACGCAAGGCCGGCAATGGTTAGCAGAACCGGCTTGCGGCCGAGTCGGTCAGAGAGGGCGCCGCCAATTGGATTCCAGATGAAATTGGTCACGGCGACCAAGAGCGTCACCAAGAGCGCGTCCTGGGCGGACAGCTTCAACACGTTCTTGCCGAATGTGGGCGTGTAAACGGTGACGAAATAGAACGTCGTTGTCGTCAGGGTCGCGATCATCATTCCGAGAATGACGATGCGCCAGTTGGCGAGTGCCGAGGCAAAGACCTCGCGGGCGGTGGGATGCTTCTTCATGGCCAGAAATTCCGGCGTTTCCTCCAGCGTCCGGCGCAGGAAGAAGATAAGCGGAATGATTAGGCAGCCGAGAAAGAACGGGATACGCCAGCCCCAAGCGGCTACTGTTTCGATCGGCATCGATCTGTTCAACAGGTAGCCCACGTTCGCCGCGACAAAGATCGCGACCTGCTGGCTGGAGGACTGGAACGAGGTGTAGAAACCGCGCTTACCCGGGGTTGCGATCTCTGACAGGTAGACAGAAACTCCACCGACTTCAACGCCGGCGGAAAAAGCCCTGCAGCAGCCGTCCGAGTAGCACGATGATGGGGGCGGCAATCCCGATTGTCGCGTAACTGGGACAGAAGGCGATGATCACGGTGCCGATTGCCATGATTGAGAGCGTGACAATCAGGCCTTGCCGACGGCCGATTTTGTCGATATAGGCTCCGAGCACGATCGCGCCGAACGGACGCATCAATGCGCCCAGCCAGAACACGCCGAAGGTGTTGAGCAGCGAAGCGGTTTCGCTCTCGGACGGGAAGAACGCCTTCCCAATGGCGCTGGCGTAAAATCCGAATAGAAAAAGTCGAACTGCTCGAGGAAGTTGCCGCTAGTCGCACGCAAAATCGCGCCGATGCGCGATTTGACTGTTGTTGCGTGCGGGATGAACGTTTGTGACACCGCGAGTTTCCTTCCCGTCTGATGGCCGGTCGCGGAAATACCTCACGCCAGCCCAACTGCAATTCAGGCCGGGAATCTCCCATCATAGATATTACCGACCAATCCGTAAGCGCCTCATCTTTTGGGCTTATTTTCGGCGACCGCTGCACGGTTGCACAGATTTCTAAAATTTGTTTTCCGTCCTAGCGAGAGCAGCCAATCGCGGCGCGCAAGGCGGGACGGATCGCTCTCGATGAGCGCTCGCTGCTCGTTGCGATCGCCGCTCTGCGAGAAGAAGGACAGTGACGCAATTTCGTCGCTGGTCTCTGGTCGACATCATATGAAGATACGCCGCACAATGCGCGGCGTATCTCTCGCAAGCAGCATCCCAGCGAAGCTTCGCCACTCCTCGTGGCGAGGAGAAGCTCCCAGTGCAGGTCGCCAGACCTCGAGCTTTGAGCGCAAATTAAACCCGTCCGTTGAGCAACCGCCGCATCGCTGCTTACGTCGCGTCCCAGCAGTCGCTTAAGAACGATAGGAGAGCGGGCGTCTTCGTGAATGGGTTGGAGGCCGAGAGAGGGGCTTGGCAGCCTGTTGCGGAGAAACTGACGTGTCAAAGCCCGTTCAGAGATTCAAAATGTCGCCATCGCGCGACATTACCTCAATAACCTCGTGTTCTCCCAATCCAACGTCGGCCGCACCAACCCCGGTACCTCGATCAAGGATCTCGCCGAGGACATCGCCCGGTGCAGGCTTCTGCAAAGTCTCAACGTCCGGCCCATCCTCGACTCCGACGGTCAGGAGACCGGCATGTTCGACTTGCCGGCTGGTGGCGCCGCTATCGCGCGCTCGAACTGCTGTGAAGCAGAAGCGCCTCGCCAAGGCGGCACCGGTCGCCTGCATCGTTAGGGGAAGCCGGCGCCGAAATTCGGAGAGTTACCTCGGTCGTGTCACCAAGAGCCGGATCCTCGAAGCCGTCCGTGAGGCCAAGGGTAAGGACGCTGCCGCAGCTGATCGAGCATCTCAAGAAAACCGAGATGGCCGAGGAGACCGAGCGCCTGTCGAGGGCACCGGCTGGCTATCCGAACCCCTGCGCCTCGCGCAGACGTGGCTTCGCCGTTGAACGGTACCGCCACAGCAGAGCCGTCGCCTGAATTCCTCTCCGGTGGCGAGCAAGAAACGAGCGATACGGGCGAGAGCGAACAGCCGCGCGCCGTCGCGGCCGAACCGCTGCGCGGCGGCATTCGCCGCGCCGCAGTTCTTCGCTGCAACCTTCATCCGTGAGCCCGGCCCAGGCGCCGGGCTTTTTCCATTCAGCAGCCTTGATCGAAAGGAGTCCATTATGGGATGGCTCTACATGCAATCGCTTCGCGGATATCTGCAGTACCGTTGCGCATCGATGTGGTCGGATTTCTTCGATGAACTTCAGCGCGAAATACGAAAAATTCGCCTGATATAGGCGCTTGCCCAGCAGAAATTGGCTAATTTTCTTCTTCGTGACGAGGTAAGCTTTCGTTTGTGGACGGTGCCCGATCGAAGGGCTCGGTCCGGTCTCCCGGATGAAGGCTCAAGTCGAATGAGCGCACGCAGCAACAACTTTTGGATGCCGAGCGGGATGCGGCACATGAGAGTCAAGCTCTTCGCCCCGCCCTTAGCTGCCGCAAGATTGGCGGATCACTACGATCTTGGAGCTGAACTTCACCTGTGCACGCACAGTGAGTCAGCGACTCCGGAGTTCCACTACCAGGGTTGGGCCCAAAGAAGATGAAGATGCGCGATTGCCACGAACGCATAGAGTGTCGCCCAGCAGCGACAAGTTGCGCCGTCCGTGACGGAAAGTTTGGCCTGATCAGGTACTACTCATGGCGGGCGACTCTGTGCTCCAAGAAGTGCCCGGACCGCTTCAAGGCACGCCGGGAACGAGACCGCCGCTGGCTGTTTCGCTTTGAGGCGGTGGGCCATGCAGCAGCACCTCATGCGGCAGCAAGATCGATCTTGGGCTGCAAGACCTGTTCGACGGCACGACTCGTGAGTCGCCGATGAAGAGGTACTATTTTGATATCCGCGACGGCAGCCAATTCATCCGCGATGACGAAGGTGCGGAGCTGCCGAACATCGAGTCTGCGCGGGAAGAGGCGACCACTGCACTCTCGGAGATGGCCAGCGAATGGGTCAGAGGCAGGCCGCAGCACCGCATGGCAGTTGAAGTTCGCGATGATCATGGCCCAATCTTGGAGGCGAGCTTTAGCTATGATGAAGCCGTGCGTGACGTGAGCTATGCGGGAAAGTGGGTGATGACGGAATGAGATAGGCGGCGTATCGAGGCGGGTGTCGAGCCTGCCAGAACCTCTCAAGGAGAGCGATACGCCATGAACGAGACTAGCAATATTGTTGCCCTTCGTCAGCTTGATGATATCGACGATCCACTGACCAATATTCTGCGAGCTGGTGCGCGGCAGCTTCTGGCGCAGGCCGTGGAGATCGAAGTCGAGACGTTTCTTGCCACGGTGAAGGATTTGAAGCTTGACGACGGGCGCGCCCGTGTCGTGCGGCATGGTTACGGCCCGGCCCGAACGATTGCTACCGGCATCGGACCGGTCGAGGTCGCGCGGGCGAAGATCTGGGACCGCGGAGCGGCCGGTGACGGCGAGCGGATCCGCTTCAGCTCGGCGATTCTGCCGCTGTGGGCGCGGCGGACCAGGAGTCTGGATGCGCTCTTGCCGGGTGCTGTACCTGCGCGGCATCTCGACGGGCGATTTCCAGGAGGCGCTGGTGGCCCTACTGGGTAAGGACGCGACGAACCTGTCGCCGGCGGTCATCTCCCGGCTGACGGCCGAGTGGCAGGGCGAGTATGAGCGCTGCCAAAAGCGCGATCTGTCGGCGCGACGCTACGTGTATGCGTGGGCTGATGGCGTCTTCCTGCAGGCACGCATGGAAGACCACGGCGAGTGCATGCTGGTGCTGATCGGCGCGACGCCGGAAGGCAAGAAGGAGCTGATTGGCTTTCAGGTCGGCGTCCGGGAGAGCACGCAGAGCTGGCGTGAGCTCCTGATCGACGTCAAGCAACGCGGGCTGCAAATCGCCCCGGAAATTGCCGTTGGTGACGGCGCGCTCGACTTCTGAAAGGCGCTTGACGAGGTCTTTCCCGGCACGCGGCATCAGCGCTGCTGGGTGCACAAGACCGTGAACGTCCTGGACAAGGTCCCGCTCTCGGTGCAGGCCAACATGAAGAAGGACCTGCGCGAAGTCTACTGGGCGCCGAACCGGGCGGCCGCCGAAGCGGCGATCGACGTCTTCGCCGAGAAATACCGCGCCAAGTACGGCCGGGCGGTCGAATGCCTCGCCAAGGACCGCGACGCGCTGCTGGCCTTCTACGACTTCCCGGCCGAGCATTGGGATCACTTGCGCACGACCAACCCCATCGAAAGCGTGTTCGCGACCGCGCGGCACAGAACCGTGCGGACGAAAGGATCGCTGTCGTCAACGACCGCCAGGCTGATGGTGTTCAAGCTGGTTATCGCCGCATCAAAAACCTGGCGGCGGCTCAAAGGCACAAATCAGTTGCCGAAGGTGATCGCAGGTGTCAGATTCAACGACGGCATCGAGGTCATCCACATGCCGGCAAACCACGCCGCCTGATCGCCTCGTCACCCAAAAATTCCGCATAGCTCGTGAAGGTATGACGTCTACGACAGATACTATAAGGGGGCTCGCTGCGTGGCGAACTATAAGAGTGACTCGTTTATATAGAGGCTTGTCCACGAGGTGATGGGTTTTGTAATCTCCAACCGGCACAGTTGTTGCCGTTGCGGTGCAATAAAGAGGCATCTTATGAATGTGTCCCTTAGCAGGCTGTTGAAGAACTCAGCCGCGTTCGCAGACGAAGCCTGAATCGTCGCCATTGTGTATATAGAAATGGCCGACGAGCCTGCCCGCAGTGCCGATCATAACCCATCCGCGGCCGCAGGCGGGGTCATTCTCGTCGTGCCCTTCCCATGAGAACTCGGCGCAGGCCGATCCGTCGCGGGTGCCGTAGCGCACGTCCAGGAAGCCCTTGAGAGCCCCAAAGGCGATTTCGCCGTCGGACTTGCCGCCGAAGGTGAGATGCGCCTCTTCGACAAGATCAAGGAAGTCGCTGTCCCAGTTGTTCATGTCGACGATGCGCCAGCGACCGGCAAACGCCTTGGCGAAGCCGGGCACCTTGGCCATCAGCCGGCCTCCGCGATCAGCTTGGGCAGCTGCACCAGATTGTAGGCGGCAGCCGCGAAGGTAAAAGCCCATCCGACGCGATCACGGCCTCGGAAGTTGGTCTTCTTGTGCCCGGCGACCGTCTTGATCCAGCCGAATGCCTCTTCGATCCGCTTGCGGATGCGCTGGCTGACGGCATAGCCGCCGTGCCGGGTCGTTCGCCCGTCGATCGCAGAGCTGCGGCCGCTGATGTTCAGCGCAACATGCGGCGTCACGTTCATCGAGCGTAGCTCGTTGACGAAGTCTTCTGCATCGTAGGCTTTGTCGGCGCCAAGCGTGATCGCTGTCGGCCGGTCGGCACGCGGCTCGATCACGTGCAGCGCGGCCACCCGTTCGGCATGCCCGTTCGCCAGCGTCAGGCAGGCGTCGACCAGCAGGCCGTGGCGGTTCTCCATTAGCCCATGCCCGATGAAGCACAGCTTCGTCTCCTTGCCTTTACCCTTGCGGTACAGCCTGGCATCGGGGATCGGTGGTCGAAGCATGGGTGTCGTTCGAGCGGTTCTGGCCGTAGAAGTCCGCTTCGGCATTGCGCCCGCCGCCTGGCGCCGGCGGCTCGCCGGAGCCGTCCTTCGGTTTGACGCTCTTGATCGAGGCCCAGGCCTCGATCAGCGTGCCGTCGACCGAGAAGTGATCGCTCGACAGAAGCCTCGTCACCCTGGGCTGCGCCAGCACCGCCGCCAGAAACTTGGCCGCGATGTCGCCTTCCAGCAGCCGGTCGCGGTTCTTCGAGAACACCGAATGGTCCCAGACTGCGTCGTCGATACCGATTCCGACGAACCAGCGGAACAGCAGATCGTATTCCAGCCGCTCCATCAGAAGCCGCTCCGAGCGGATCGCAGCGGATGATCACCCCGCACCCGCGCCTCCAAGTCAACGTAGCTGAACAGCTCGCCTGTTAGATTGTCCCCGCCCGCGCACGCACCATCTCCGAATCTCGTCGGAGCCAATGAATCACGGTCGCCGGTCGACCGCGAGTGCCTTTTTCAACAGCCTGCTAGATCTATCCGTCGCTGTACTCGACGGCCTTGCCTGTCAGTTTGCATTTGGGCTCGGAGCCTGACGCCGAAAATAGGCAGTTGACCAGTCTGAGGATCTCCTCGCGGCCTATCTCCGGCTGCGCTGCGCCAGCGGAGCGAGCCAATTGGCCAGCGAGACAGTTCGTGCGAAAAGTCGTTCGGCATAACGCCCGCCCCCCGTTTATGTAAAGACATTCAGGTCGGCGCCCGTGACAACCATGACAACCACGGGCCGCCCGCTTGCGTTCGGAAATGTACGAGGCCGGACACATTGTCGCACCCGGCTCCGTGCCGCTTGAATCGCACGCCGCGTCAGATCGTACGATTGTGAGAGTAGGCGGCAATGGCTCCAAAGCGTCACGATGGATAACAAATTTGCGAATGTCGCAACTGGCCGAGATTATGCAGTTAGTTCGGGCAGTGACCGCGTGAGCAACTGTCATTGAAGGTGTGCTGCTTAGCCGTGTCGAAGTCGTGGTGCGATCTGGAGTCTTGACGCTACCGCCCCGAGGGGTTTGCTGTGCGGCGACAACTTAAGGCGCTCGGTTGTGGACCGGGAAAATGCAACGGAGTCTTTAGATGCGATCTGGATGTCTTTTTTGGGGAGCCACAACAATTGCGCTCCTCCCAAGCGGTGCAGTCCATTCGGCGGACCTAGAGCCAGCAGCGAGGCTGCCGGCGGCGGTGTCGAGCTGGTCCGGAGGATATATTGGCGGGCATGTCGGCGGTGGGTACGGCCGGACCTCTTTCAGCAATCCCTACGGTCCGTCAATCTACGGGGGCGTGGTCGATACCCCTTCGTTCCTGGCGGGTGGTCAGATCGGCTACAACTGGCAGAAGAACAGCTGGGTGGTTGGCGTCGAACTGGATGCCAGCGGTGTTGTTTCCGATGGCACAAATACCTGCCTCGCCGCGTCCGCCAGGGTTGTGAGCGCAAACTGCAAGGCAAGTCCAAACGTCTTTCTCAGCGGGACCGGTCGCGTAGGTTACGCGTTTGGGACGCAAGGCCACACGCTGGCCTACCTCAAGGGAGGCGTCGCTTGGCAAAACAACCGGGGCGACCTCGTCAACAACAACGAGTTTGACGGCCGGTGGCCACAGGAGAAAACGCATTTCGACTATGGTCGCATCGGTGAAATCATCGGGGTGGGGGTCGAGCAAGCGCTTACACCTGCATGGTCTGTCAAAGCTGAGTATGATTATCTTCATTTCGGCGGGCCGAGTGTCGCGACCCCTCCGACCGGGCAGTTTCCGCCGCTTGCAACTGTTCCGGCGAACACAACAAGCTTATCGAGCAACTACCACGTTGGAAAGGTCGGGTTGAACTACCACTTTGGCGCCGACCCGCGGCCGTCGCAATGGTCCGATTCGCCGCTGTATGCAAAAGAACCCAGCAGCGTGCCGCCGATTGCGTACACGGCCGGTTGGTCAGTCGAAGGCGGAGCGCGGCTCTGGCTCAGCCGGGGACGATTCCAATGGGATGCCAGCGCAGTGCCTAATGGCAGCCCTCTAGACCCAAGCATTCTCGTATCGAGGCTCACCTATCATGGACTCGACGGACTTTCGGGAGAACTATTTGGCCGTCTTGACAGCCCGTGGGGAATATTCCTGAAGGGCAATATTGGCCTCGGGCGCTTCAACAAAGGAAGCGAGAATGACGAAGATTGGGGTATCCGCGGCTTGTTATCCTACAGCAACACGGTATCAGGCCAGGCAAACGGAAACTTCACGTACTACACGGCCGACGCCGGTTACGACTTCCTGCGCGGCGCCACCTACAAGGTCGGCGGATTTATCGGTTGGACCTACTACGGCCAAAACTCGGACAAGCTAGGATCCGCGCAGATCGCTAACCCCATGCTGCCAAGCCTGGCACCGGGGGACGACAGGGTCGTCGGCAGCCAGGATACTCACTGGAATGCGCCTCGGGTCGGCCTAAGCGCCGAAACCATGCTCACCGAGCGTTGGCGCTTAAGCAGCGACGTCGCTTACCTGCCTTGGACCGATTTCAGGGGGCGTGACAATCATCTCTTGCGCCCAACTACCACCTTCGTTGATCAACGCGGGGAGGGAGGCGGGGGGGGTCCAGGTTGAAGGCGTGTTGTCTTATCTCATTACAAGCAACTTCAGCGTCGGTGTCGGTCTCCGCTATTGGGCAATGTGGACCAAAAAGCAGGGCGATGTCACATGTACCGGCTGCGCGGGCGCGCACATGATCGCTGAGCCTCAGCGTGCGAAGTACAGCATGGAGCGATCGGGTACGTTCTTTCAGGCCTCCTATAAGTTCAACTGAAACGCCGAGACCGCTGCGCATCCGTGCCGAAGTCATGATGCGATCTGGAGTCTTGACGCTACCCACTCTTACGAAAGTGCCCGCAGACCCTGCAATTCGGCTCAGAACCCGGCTTGCTTCGTTCACGGCATCATCACCCAATTGCGGTGCGGTCATCTTCGGGGCGGGACTCGGCGCGCATTGCGGTGGCGTCTGGTCCGTCCCGAGGGGTTTGCTGTGCGGCAACAACCTAAGGCGCTCGGTTGTGGACCGGGAAAATGCAACGGAGTCTTTAGATGCGATCTGGATGTCTTTTTTGGGGAGCCACAACAATTGCGCTCCTCCCAAGCGGTGCAGTCCATTCGGCGGACCTAGAGCCAGCAGCGAGGCTGCCGGCGGCGGTGTCGAGCTGGTCCGGAGGATATATTGGCGGGCATGTCGGCGGTGGGTACGGCCGGACCTCTTTCAGCAATCCCTACGGTCCGTCAATCTACGGGGGCGTGGTCGATACCCCTTCGTTCCTGGCGGGTGGTCAGATCGGCTACAACTGGCAGAAGAACAGCTGGGTGGTTGGCGTCGAACTGGATGCCAGCGGTGTTGTTTCCGATGGCACAAATACCTGCCTCGCCGCGTCCGCCAGGGTTGTGAGCGCAAACTGCAAGGCAAGTCCAAACGTCTTTCTCAGCGGGACCGGTCGCGTAGGTTACGCGTTTGGGACGCAAGGCCACACGCTGGCCTACCTCAAGGGAGGCGTCGCTTGGCAAAACAACCGGGGCGACCTCGTCAACAACAACGAGTTTGACGGCCGGTGGCCACAGGAGAAAACGCATTTCGACTATGGTCGCATCGGTGAAATCATCGGGGTGGGGGTCGAGCAAGCGCTTACACCTGCATGGTCTGTCAAAGCTGAGTATGATTATCTTCATTTCGGCGGGCCGAGTGTCGCGACCCCTCCGACCGGGCAGTTTCCGCCGCTTGCAACTGTTCCGGCGAACACAACAAGCTTATCGAGCAACTACCACGTTGGAAAGGTCGGGTTGAACTACCACTTTGGCGCCGACCCGCGGCCGTCGCAATGGTCCGATTCGCCGCTGTATGCAAAAGAACCCAGCAGCGTGCCGCCGATTGCGTACACGGCCGGTTGGTCAGTCGAAGGCGGAGCGCGGCTCTGGCTCAGCCGGGGACGATTCCAATGGGATGCCAGCGCAGTGCCTAATGGCAGCCCTCTAGACCCAAGCATTCTCGTATCGAGGCTCACCTATCATGGACTCGACGGACTTTCGGGAGAACTATTTGGCCGTCTTGACAGCCCGTGGGGAATATTCCTGAAGGGCAATATTGGCCTCGGGCGCTTCAACAAAGGAAGCATGAATGACGAAGATTGGGGTATCCGCGGCTCGTTATCCTACAGCAACACGGTATCAGGCCAGGCAAACGGAAACTTCACGTACTACACGGCCGATGCAGGCTACGACTTCCTGCGCGGCACCACCTACAAGGTCGGCGGATTTATCGGTTGGACCTACTACGGCCAAAAGTCGGACTCGCTAGGATGCGTGCAGATCGCTAACCGCATGGATTCATGCCGGGCGCCGGGTGACAACAGCATCGTGGGCAGCCAGGATATAGAGTGGAATGCGCCTCGGGTCGGCCTAAGCGCCGAAACCATGCTCACCGAGCGTTGGCGCTTAAGCAGCGACGTCGCTTACCTGCCTTGGACCGATTTCAGGGGGCGTGACAATCATCTCGCGCGCCCAACTACCACCTTCGTTGATCAACGCGGGGAGGGAGGCGGGGGGGTCCAGGTTGAAGGCGTGTTGTCTTATCTCATTACAAGCAACTTCAGCGTCGGTGTCGGTCTCCGCTATTGGGCAATGTGGACCAAAAAGCAGGGCGATGTCACATGTACCGGCTGCGCGGGCGCGCACATGATCGCTGAGCCTCAGCGTGCGAAGTACAGCATGGAGCGATCGGGTACGTTCTTTCAGGCCTCCTATAAGTTCAACTGAAACGCCGAGACCGCTGCGCATCCGTGCCGAAGTCATGATGCGATCTGGAGTCTTGACGCTACCCACTCTTACGAAAGTGCCCGCAGACCCTGCAATTCGGCTCAGAACCCGGCTTGCTTCGTTCACGGCATCATCACCCAATTGCGGTGCGGTCATCTTCGGGGCGGGACTCGGCGCGCATTGCGGTGGCGTCTGGTCCGTCCCGAGGGGTTTGCTGTGCGGCAACAACCTAAGGCGCTCGGTTGTGGACCGGGAAAATGCAACGGAGTCTTTAGATGCGATCTGGATGTCTTTTTTGGGGAGCCACAACAATTGCGCTCCTCCCAAGCGGTGCAGTCCATTCGGCGGACCTAGAGCCAGCAGCGAGGCTGCCGGCGGCGGTGTCGAGCTGGTCCGGAGGATATATTGGCGGGCATGTCGGCGGTGGGTACGGCCGGACCTCTTTCAGCAATCCCTACGGTCCGTCAATCTACGGGGGCGTGGTCGATACCCCTTCGTTCCTGGCGGGTGGTCAGATCGGCTACAACTGGCAGAAGAACAGCTGGGTGGTTGGCGTCGAACTGGATGCCAGCGGTGTTGTTTCCGATGGCACAAATACCTGCCTCGCCGCGTCCGCCAGGGTTGTGAGCGCAAACTGCAAGGCAAGTCCAAACGTCTTTCTCAGCGGGACCGGTCGCGTAGGTTACGCGTTTGGGACGCAAGGCCACACGCTGGCCTACCTCAAGGGAGGCGTCGCTTGGCAAAACAACCGGGGCGACCTCGTCAACAACAACGAGTTTGACGGCCGGTGGCCACAGGAGAAAACGCATTTCGACTATGGTCGCATCGGTGAAATCATCGGGGTGGGGGTCGAGCAAGCGCTTACACCTGCATGGTCTGTCAAAGCTGAGTATGATTATCTTCATTTCGGCGGGCCGAGTGTCGCGACCCCTCCGACCGGGCAGTTTCCGCCGCTTGCAACTGTTCCGGCGAACACAACAAGCTTATCGAGCAACTACCACGTTGGAAAGGTCGGGTTGAACTACCACTTTGGCGCCGACCCGCGGCCGTCGCAATGGTCCGATTCGCCGCTGTATGCAAAAGAACCCAGCAGCGTGCCGCCGATTGCGTACACGGCCGGTTGGTCAGTCGAAGGCGGAGCGCGGCTCTGGCTCAGCCGGGGACGATTCCAATGGGATGCCAGCGCAGTGCCTAATGGCAGCCCTCTAGACCCAAGCATTCTCGTATCGAGGCTCACCTATCATGGACTCGACGGACTTTCGGGAGAACTATTTGGCCGTCTTGACAGCCCGTGGGGAATATTCCTGAAGGGCAATATTGGCCTCGGGCGCTTCAACAAAGGAAGCGAGAATGACGAAGATTGGGGTATCCGCGGCTTGTTATCCTACAGCAACACGGTATCAGGCCAGGCAAACGGAAACTTCACGTACTACACGGCCGACGCCGGTTACGACTTCCTGCGCGGCGCCACCTACAAGGTCGGCGGATTTATCGGTTGGACCTACTACGGCCAAAACTCGGACAAGCTAGGATCCGCGCAGATCGCTAACCCCATGCTGCCAAGCCTGGCACCGGGGGACGACAGGGTCGTCGGCAGCCAGGATACTCACTGGAATGCGCCTCGGGTCGGCCTAAGCGCCGAAACCATGCTCACCGAGCGTTGGCGCTTAAGCAGCGACGTCGCTTACCTGCCTTGGACCGATTTCAGGGGGCGTGACAATCATCTCTTGCGCAAAACGACCACCTTCGTTGATCAACGCGGGGAGGGAGGCGGGGGGGTCCAGGTTGAAGGCGTGTTGTCTTATCTCATTACAAGCAACTTCAGCGTCGGTGTCGGTCTCCGCTATTGGGCAATGTGGACCAAAAAGCAGGGCGATGTCACATGTACCGGCTGCACGGGCGCGCACATGATCGCTGAGCCTCAGCGTGCGAAGTACAGCATGGAGCGATCGGGTACGTTCTTTCAGGCCTCCTATAAGCTCAACTGAAACGGCTCAAGCGTAGTCAGGCTCCAGACTCCGGAAGAGCAGCACGGTAATCAGGATGGAAGCGGGTATTGCCTCATGAAGGAATGTTCTCGCAGATGTGATCGTTGCCTCATATATGTCGTGGGTGCGCGAGTCGGTCGTTGAGCCGGCGAGGTTGCGCAAGCAACGGCCCCCCGGTCTGGCGAGTTTTAACAGCGCGCATTCGTTGTAACTGAAGTGCAACCTTCGCTTCGAAATGAATCTCAGCTGCGTAGAGTGATAATCCTCGAGCGATCGTGAACCTGCGAGCAGGCATGCACATCAGATCCGACGGCTTGCGTGTGAATACAAGCATGGGAACAAATGGCGTCCCGAACAAGCCGAAAGACACCTGTTCGAAAGAGGCGATGAAACTGTATCGGATGGTTTAGAGGCTTCCGGCATGTACGAACGGATGAAGGATTAAGTCGGCAATCTATGCGGCGTCAAACCACGGAGGCACAAGCCCTGCGAAGCACTGCGATCGGGCGCATGCAGATTGTTGACGGCGTCACCACGTATATGGAGCCAAGCAAGTGGCCCATACGCTGCAGCTTAAGGGCGGCGGCAGGAGACTTCCATGAGTCACTCGCTCTGCAGCGCGGATCGTTCGACCCAGATCAAGATCGGGCTCATCGCCCTCGCCGCTGGAATCGTTGTTGCGGGCCTCGGTTTCGAAAGGCGCAGGCTTACGAAGACGACCCGCCAGGGACCGTTCGTGTCATCAAGTCGGGTAAGCCGGTGCGCTTCAAACACGGGACGCCCGAGATTGCCGAGTCTTCTGTTGCTGCTCGGCGCCGCCCTTACGCTCGCAGCGGCCGCGGCGCGGGCGCATCCGCTTGTCCGGATCACCGCGACCAGCGAGTTGCTCTACGTGGATGACGGCTCGATCACCGGCGTGCGTCACGCCTGGGCGTTTGATGACATGTTCTCGGCCTATGCGGTGCAGGGGCTTAAGGGCAAGACCAAGGGTGCCTATACGAGTAAGGAACTCGGATCGCTAGCGCAAACCAATGTCAAGTCGCTGAAGGAATATGCCTACTTCACCTCTGCGCGAGCCGACGGCAAGAAGAAGCGATTCCAGGAGCCGGTCGACTATTTCCTCGACTACAAGGATACGGTGCTGACCCTGCACTTTACGCTTCCACTGAAAAATCCGGTGAAGTCGAAGCAATTGGTGCTCGAAGTGTTCGACCGCTCCTTCTTCATCGACTTCCAGATGGCCAAGGACAATCCCGTCAAGCTGGTCGGCGCGCCCGCCGGCTGCCAGATGAAACTGGAGCGACCGAGCGACGGCAGCGCCAGCGCGCAGAAGCTCAACGAGCAGACTTTTGTGACCGGCTCCAATTTCGGCATCTTGTTCGCCAACAAGATCACGGTGGATTGCCCTTGATCGGTCGACTTTATTCCGTCGCGCGCCGGCTGTTTGCCTTTGCCGCCGTTCTGGTGGTCCTGGCGCTGTGGATGCCGCGCTTCACGACCTCCTTGCGCAGAATCCGTTCAGCAACTCCCGGAGCGTGGCGGAGCCCGAAGCCGGCGGAATTGTCGGCTGGCTGCTGGCTGCTGGCTGCTGGCTGGTCGGTCGGAGCTCTATCGCCAGATGTCCACGACCTTCCGCGCCCCGAGGACCGACGGCTCGGCGGTGCGGACGCTGCTCTTCATCTCGTTTGCGTACGGTATCTTCCATGCCGCCGGTCCCGGCATGGCAAGGCGGTGATCGTCTCCTATCTCGTCGTCAACCGCGAGACCGTGCGACGCGGCATCGTGCTGTCGTTTGCGTCCAGCCTGATGCGGTCGCCGGGGGCGATCCTGATCCTCGGCATCTCGGCCTGGGTGCTGAACGCGACCGCGAGAACCATGTGCAAGGCGGAAGGCGCGATCGAAATCGCCAGCTATGGCCGATCGCATTGTTCGGCCTGCGGCTGGTCTGGGTCAACGGTGGCCCTTCATCCGCGCGCTCCACGCGGCATGGCCGGTGCCGTCGATCGCGGGCGTGCCGCATCATCATGATCACGTCGATCGTCATGATGCGCATGACCACCATGGCCACGAGCATCATCACAGCCATGCCAAATGCGCACGATCATTTCCGAGACGAGCATTGCCGCCATCGCAGGGCCCGGCACCCAGCGAGCTCGCCGGGCCCGGCGGTTGGCAGCTGGCTTCGCCGCGATCCTGACCGTCGGCATCCGCCCATGTTCGGGCGCGATCCTGGTGCTGGTGTTCGCCCTCGCACAGGGGCTGTTCTGGGCCGGCATCGGCGCCCGCCTGAGCGCAGGCCGCGGCGGCAGCGGCGCGTTGTTCATGCGCAGCATCGAGCTCGCCGCCGGCCTCCTGCTACTGTTGGGCGCTGGCCTGCTGTTCGGCTAAATCGCCGCCGTAGATGGGGTAACGGGCCCCGCCTTCCAACCCAGCCGCGCTCGCTCCGGCGCTGTTTGATGCGCGCGTCGCGCGGCTTGGTTGGAAGGCGGTCGTCCCTCACATTGATGGTGTAGCGGAGTCGAGGCCAGGCCTCGCTCCAAGCATCGAGGAGAGACGACCATGGACCATTATGCCGGAATCGACGTGTCATTGGAATGCTCGAGCGTGTGCGTTGTCGATGCGAACGGGAAGATCGTGCGGGAGGCCAAGGTGGCCAGCGAACCGGAGGCGCTGATCGACTGGTTCCGTTCGCTCGGGTTCGATCTCGCCAGGATCGGCCTCGAGGCCGGGCCGCTGTCACAGTGGCTTTACGCGGCAATGAAGCAGGCTGGCCTTGCGGTCGAGCTTTTGGAGACACGCCACGTGAGCGATGCCTTCAAGGCGATGCCGGTGAAGTCGGACCGCAACGACGCCCGCAATATCGCGCAATTGATGCGGCTCGGCTGGTTCCGGCCGGTGCATTGCAAGTCGATGAGTGCGCAGGAGATCCGCGCCATGCTGACGGCGCGCAAGCTGGTCCAGAGCAAGCTTCAGGACGTCGAGAACAGCTTGCGCGGGATCTTGCGTGGCTTCGGCTTGAAGGTCGGCAAGACGACGAAGCGCAGCTTTGCGGCACGGATCAGCGAGCTGGTGACCGGTCACCCAGCCCTCGAGGCGGTCGCTGCGGCGATGCTTGCGGTTCACATGGTGCTGGTGCGCGAGTTCAACAGCTTACAGAAGCGGGTGCGGGCGATGTCGCTCCTGGATGCCAGGGCCAAGCTCTTGATGTCGACGCCGGCCGTGGGACCGGTCATCTCGCTGACCTATGCCAGCGCCATTGATGATCCCTCCCGCTTGGCGTCGTCGAAGCGGGCGGGGCCGTTGTTCGGACTGACGCCGAAGAAGTATCAGTCGGGCGAGACCGACTACACCGGTCGCATCAGCAAAAACGGCGACGCTGCCGTGCGCGAGGCGCTCTATGAGGCCGCCCACATCATAGTGACCAAGCCAATCAAGGGCTGTGCGCAGCTCAAGAACTGGGCGATGCGGATCGCCCGCCGCGGCGGCATGAACAAGGCTAAGGTTGCGCTGGCGCGCAAGCTCGCCGTCGTCATGCTCCGCATGCTGAAGGACAACGTTCCCTTCAATCCGGCTGCCAAGGTGACCGCCATGGCGGCCTAAACAGGAGCAAAATAAGTTTTCGGGCGGGTCACGACACCAGCCTTCCCGAAGCGAAGTCCCTTCGCCGGGACGATGGATCAGGCCAGGCCGTCATCCGGGTTGTCGACGCATCCAACGATGTGATCACGCTTCCGTAGATTGGCCGGCCTGCTCCTCGCTAGCACCCCATCAGGCGACGGCCACCGCGCCGATCCCGTACAGAAGCACGTTCCCGGCGAGTGGATGACGCAAAAAGGGATTGACTAACGAAGGCCCGTTACAGAAGCCCGGATGTGGGCCTGTCCTGATCCATGGTCCCGGCGAAGTGCGCGTTCCAGGGATGGTGATCAGTTGTCATTCGGCCTGCAGGACGGCACGCAGGCGCGAGGGCGGAAGCGGCGATGCTTCGCGAACGCGGTGATCTTGCCATTAATTGAACCGACCGGCTCACCGCGTGAGACACCACGAGCACGCGTGGGTTGTCCATCAGCACTTCCTCCGGCACATCGCTGAAGGTGGTAAATGTGCTCTCGAGCCCGGCGAACCAGTGCTCTTGCTTCTCCGCCGGAACGCGCGCACGTGCAGCCGTCGCGAATGCCCGAGCGTCGCCACGAACCCGATGCTTTTTTGATTTTGTCCCACCGATCTCGATCAGACACTCCCGAAGCCGATCTGCAACTGTCGGCCTGGGGCGTTCCGAATCGCATCGTCGCCAAAGCCTCCGCCTTCAGCGCTGAGCTATGCGGGAAAGTGGGTGATGACGGAATGAGATAGGCGGCGTATCGAGGCGGGTGTCGAGCCTGCCAGAACCTCTCAAGGAGAGCGATACGCCATGAACGAGACTAGCAATATTGTTGCCCTTCGTCAGCTTGATGATATCGACGATCCACTGACCAATATTCTGCGAGCTGGTGCGCGGCAGCTTCTGGCGCAGGCCGTGGAGATCGAAGTCGAGACGTTTCTTGCCACGGTGAAGGATTTGAAGCTTGACACGGGCGCGCCCGTGTCGTGCGGCATGGTTACGGCCCGGCCCGAACGATTGCTACCGGCATCGGACCGGTCGAGGTCGCGCGGGCGAAGATCGGGACCGCGGAGCGGCCGGTGACGGCGAGCGAATCCGCTTCAGCTCGGCGATTCTGCCGCTGTGGGCGCGGCGGACCAGGAGTCTGGATGCGCTCTTGCCGGTGCTGTACCTGCGCGGCATCTCGACGGGCGATTTCCAGGAGGCGCTGACGGCCCTACTAGGAAAGGACGCGACGAACCTGCCGCCGGCGGTCATCTCCCGGCTGACGGCCGAGTGGCAGGGCGAGTATGAGCGCTGGCAAAAGCGCGATCTGTCGGCGCGACGCTACGTGTATGCGTGGGCTGATGGCGTCTTCCTGCAGGCACGCATGGAAGACCACGGCGAGTGCATGCTGGTGCTGATCGGCGCGACGCCGGAAGGCAAGAAGGAGCTGATTGGCTTTCAGGTCGGCGTCCGGGAGAGCACGCAGAGCTGGCGTGAGCTCCTGATCGACGTCAAGCAACGCGGGCTGCAAATCGCCCCGGAAATTGCCGTTGGTGACGGCGCGCTCGACTTCTGAAAGGCGCTTGACGAGGTCTTTCCCGGCACGCGGCATCAGCGCTGCTGGGTGCACAAGACCGTGAACGTCCTGGACAAGGTCCCGCTCTCGGTGCAGGCCAACATGAAGAAGGACCTGCGCGAAGTCTACTGGGCGCCGAACCGGGCGGCCGCCGAAGCGGCGATCGACGTCTTCGCCGAGAAATACCGCGCCAAGTACGGCCGGGCGGTCGAATGCCTCGCCAAGGACCGCGACGCGCTGCTGGCCTTCTACGACTTCCCGGCCGAGCATTGGGATCACTTGCGCACGACCAACCCCATCGAAACGTGTTCGCGACCGCGCGGCACAGAACCGTGCGGACGAAAGGATCGCTGTCGTCAACGACCGCCAGGCCGATGGTGTTCAAGCTGGTTATCGCCGCATCAAAAACCTGGCGGCGGCTCAAAGGCACAAATCAGTTGCCGAAGGTGATCGCAGGTGTCAGATTCAAGGACGGCATCGAGGTCATCCACATGCCGGCAAACCACGCCGCCTGATCGCCTCGTCACCCAAAATTCCGCATAGCTCGCGTGACGTGAAAGCCATCGGTCGGGATCGAAATGCAGTTTTGGACGCCGATTGACAGCCGAAATCGCGGATCATCGGGGCGTTTTTCATACAACCAAGACCTACAGCAGACATCATCTGGTCGGGAGGGTAATCCACGCGCATGGGAAGAGCCAAAAGGCTCTGGTCTGAGGTGTTCGCGAATCTCAGCTAGCCCTGTCTTTGTCTGGAGGGCGCGCCGCCCGCATCATCGGCTCCCGCGTCCAAGGCTCTGTAGCGGGCGAGCCGCTGCTCGCGGTCCTCGTCCAGCGCATCCAGCTTGCGCAAGTACACCAGCCCCGCCGTTCACAATGCGTCCGGGTCGTGCTCGTCTATCTCGCAGAGGTGCGCAATGTACCGACCTGGCTCAATGCGGCGGTCGTCGTCCTGATGTCACGAAAACGGACATCAGCTGTCCCCTCTGCGGTTTGCGCAATTGCGGTGTCCGGTCAAGGGTGGGCCGGCGGATGACGGCATGTTTGGCGAATAGAAGAGTTGACCGAAGGGACTTTCGTGGTCTTGTGACATAAGATCGCCTGCGGGCCGCAAGCGTAACATTGCCAGCGCGCAATTCGCGGCATTCAATTGCTGCCTCCTTCATGGCTTGATCGCGCATCGAGCTCTTTCAGCATAAAATGCTGGATTTTGCCCAACGCCGTTCGCGGCAATTCTTCCGTGAAAATGATTTCGCGCGGCACTTTGAAACGGGCGAGCTGCGACTGCATATGCGCGGTCAGTGCTTCCGCTTCAATCCGCGCCCTCGACCGCCTGATCACATAGGCGACTGGCACTTCATCCCAGCGCGGATCTGGCCGACCGACGACGGCGCATTCCGCGACATCGGGGTGCTCCACAAGCACACGCTCGACTTCCGCCGGATAGATGTTTTCTCCGCCGGAAATGATCAGATTCTTCTTGCGATCGTGGATCCAAAAATATCCATCGGCATCGCAGCGGCCGATATCACCAGTGTGATACCAGCCGTTACGCAGCGCCTCCCGCGTTGCCTCTTGATTGCCCCAATATTCGTAGAAGACATTGGGCCCGCGCACTGCGATCTCGCCTGGGGTGCCTGGCGGCAGCTTGTCGCCGGCATCATTGATGATTGCCGCTTCGCAGCACAGGCCGGGCAGGCCGGTCGTACCCTCACGCAAGAGATCGCCACCGAGTCTCGTATAGATAGCAATGGGGCAGGTCTCCGTGGAGCCATAAACCTGCAGCACTGATACGCCGCGTGCGACAAAGCGCTCGATCAAATGCTGCGGCACCATGCTTGAGCCAGTGGAAATTGCTCTCAGTGAGGTTAGGTCGGTGGTCGACCACCGAGGATGGTCGGTCAGGGCTTGAATAGTGGCAGGCACCAACACGGCCAGCGTTGGCCGGTCGCGCTCGAACGCAGCAAGCGTCGCCTCTGGCGTAAACCGCTTGTGGATCGCAACCGTCGCGCCGTGATGCAACGCCGGCGTGGTCTGGATATTGAGACCGCCAACGTGGAACAGCGGCAACACTGTCAAGACATGGTCGGCCGAGGTGAGCCCATGCATGTGCTGACTCATTACCCCGTTCCACAGCAAGGCGTCCTGGCGCAGCACGGCGCCTTTCGGCCGCCCTGTGGTACCCGAGGTATAGACGATCAGAAGCGGGCAGGACAGGTCCGTATGCGGATTGCGACCATCGCCGCACCCTCGGTCTAGCAGGCTATCCCACTTGCTTCCACCGAGGGGCGCAAAATCGAAGCCGACGACGAAGGTATCCGGCAGTTGCTCCGCCAGGGCCGGCAGGAGTGCCTCGAAGGCTTGTTCGACCACCAGCACCTTGGCGGCGGCGTCGGACAGGATGAAGAGCTGCTCGGCGACCGCAAGCCTCCAGTTCAGTGGCACGAGCATTGCGCCGAGCCGCGCGCAGGCATAGAGCAGCACCAGATAGTCAGGCCGGTTAAGGCTGAGGATCGCGACGCGATCGCCTCTCTCGACGCCAAGCTGGCTCTTTAGGGCGCGCGCGACCTGCTCGACCCGTCGATTGAAGGCGGCGTAGCTTAAAATCTCGCCCTCGAAATGGATCGCGGGCTTGTCGGGAGCGAACGCCGCGTTGCGCTCGATCAGCGTGCAGAGATCCACCATCAGTCTTCCGCTTTCCATTGCTTGCATAGTACCTCCCTCCCGAAGCGGCCAAGGCAGAGCTCCTCACGTCCTCGGAAGGCGTCGTTTACGGTTTTATTGTCGATTAGTTTCAAGCGCGGGCGATCGTCAGATCTGGCCGTTACATTCTGAAGACGCCGTAATGTGGCGCCTCGATGGGAGTATTGAGCGAAGCGCTCAGGACGATTGCCAGCGCGTTTCTGGTGTCGACGGGGTCAAGAATGCCATCGTCCCAGATTTCGGAGGTTGCATAGTAGGCGCTCGATCGTTCCCGATAATCTTCCAGAATCGGCCTTCGAATGGCCGCCAACTCCTGCTCCGACAGGCGCCCACCCGCGCGCGCCAATTGTCTTGCCTTGACATGAGTGAGCACGGCCGCCGCTTGCTCCGCACCCATCGCAGCAATCTGAGACTGCGGCCAGGTGAACATAAAGCGCGGATCGAAAGCCCGCCCCGCCATAGCGAACGTCCCCGCTCCGTAGGAGCCGTTGCAAACGACTGTGAATTTAGGCACCGACGCTCCAGACACGGCCATGATCAGCTTGGCGCCATCTTTGGTGATGCCACGCCGTTCGTACTCGCGGCCGACCATGAAGCCCGTGGTATTCTGCAAGAAGAGCAAGGGCGTCCGGTTCTTGTCGCACAGTTGAATAAAGTGAGCGCCCTTCAACGCACTGTCGCTGAACAGAACACCGTTGTTAGCGAGAATCCCGATCTGATATCCATGAAGCCGCGCGAAGCCGCACACCAGGGACTCGCCATAGCGTGGCTGGTATTCGTGGAATCGGCTACCATCGACCAGCCGGGCGATGATCTCCCGCATCTCGAACTGTACTCGAGGATCCCTGGGAATGAGGCCGTACAGTTCGGACGCATCGTAAGCGGGCGGCTCCGGAGGGGCTCGATCGATCGAGGCTTTCGTAGGACGATCGAAGCGAGCGATGAGGTCGCGGGCGATGGCAATCGCGTGCGTCTCGGATCTTGCGCTATAGTCACTCGTCCCAGACACGCTGGTATGCATATCAGCGCCACCAAGCTCTTCGGCAGACACGTTCTCGCCGGTGGCAGCTTTCACGACAGGGGGGCCACCGAGAAAAATCGCTCCCGTGCCCTCCACGATAATGTTGTAGTCGCTAAGCGCCGGGACGTACGCCCCTCCGCGGTGCAGTGACCCATTGCGACAGCAACCTGCGGCACTCCCATCTTCGAGAGAATGGATTGGTTGCGAAGGATCTCGACCCGCGTGATAGCGATCCGCGAAGAACTCTGCCTGTAAAGGCAGGAACCCTCCGGCACAGTCGCATAGATGAACCACGGGCAGACGGTTCTCGATCGATATATCCAAGGCCCGCACGATTTTCTTGACAGACAGCGGATACCATGCGCCGCCCTTCACGCTGGCATCATCCGCGTGAACAATCACCTCGCGACCTGCTACGATGCCGATGCCGACGACTTGCGCTGCCCCAGGCACCTCGCCATCGTAAGCCTTGTTAGCGGCCAGCGTCGAAAACTCGAGGAACGGAGTTTCTGGATCGAGCAAAGCCTCGATCCGATCACGAACAAACAGCTTATTTTGCCGCCGCAGACGGTCAAGGTCCCGTTCGGGACGGTTGAATCGGGCCTCGCGTTGCCGCTCCTTCAATTCGACCGCAAGTCGCCTGTTATGGATCTCATTGAGGAGAAACTCTTGGGATTTGACATTCGCCACAGAAGCGATCCGCTGCATCTCAACGCCCTTCCTTCAAGAGCGTAACCAGCACAGCGTCTCGCTCGAAGCTCTCGCCTTCTTTGAAGTGAATTCGATCGACCACGCCATCCCGCGGAGAGCGTATGACGGTTTCCAACTTCATGCTCTCAATCATCATCAACGCCATGCCTGCGGAAACGGGTTGACCAAGCGAAACCCTGGTCGTAACGACGACGCCCGGCATCGGCGCGCGGGCCACGAGATCACTTGCCTGCTGGTTCGCGGAAGCGAGCGTTCGTAATGGGTCGCGGTAACGCAAAATGCACGTCCTGCCACGGATATGCACGTGAATCACTTCGCCATCGATGGCGAACCGGACCGGTTCGCTTTGGCCGGCGATGGTAAGGACGCCGCAACCTTCGCCTTGATGGGAGAACGCGACCGGGGCAACCACTTTGTCACGCAAGCGAAGATGATAGCCCTGCTGGCAGGGTGAAAGCCATAAGTGATAGTTTACGCCATCAACTTCGAAAGAGTGTTTCATGTCAGTTTCTCCAGCTGCCCAGCGCTGCGTGAAGCTCGGGCACGGCATCTGCCGATTCGCGGACCGGTCTCATCAGGAGAGCGGCTGTTGCCAAGAAGGCCGACAGGTCGGACGCAGGTTCGCCAGAGGCAATGTGCGGATTTTCCTCGAGATATCCGGTATGGACGTCTCCGCTCAGAAATGCCTCGTCCGCGAGGATACGCGCGAGGAAATTCGCGTTTGTCTCGCAGCCGAGAAGCACTAGCTCCCGCATCGCGCGATGGGCCTTCAGCGCAGCCTCAGGGCGTGTGGGCGAATGCACGATGATTTTTGCGAGCATCGGATCGAACGCTGTCGTGATCTGCTGGCCTGGCAAGACGCCACTGTCGATCCGTACGCCGTCGCCGTCCGGGTACTCAAGAATAAGTACCTTGCCGGTTGTCGGAACGTATCCGCGTTCCGGTGCTTCCGCATACAGTCTGGCCTCGATCGCGTGTCCCTTGGACACAATGTCGGGCTGCGAAAATCCAAGTTCGCGGCCCGCGGCGACATAGATCTGTTGAGCAACAAGATCGATGCCGGTGGTCATCTCGGTCACCGTATGCTCGACCTGCAGGCGGGTATTCATCTCAAGAAAATAGAACTCTCCTCCGCCGAAGATGAATTCGACAGTGCCTGCGTTTTGATAGTTGGCGGCACGCGCGATGCTGGCGGCAGCTTCGCAGATCCGTTTGCGCAATCCTGGCGACAGCGCAGGTGAGGGCGTCTCCTCGATGATCTTCTGGAACCGGCGCTGCACCGAGCACTCCCGCTCGAAGAGATGGACCACGTTTCCAAAGGAATCGCCGAGCACCTGCACTTCGATATGCCGCGGGTTTTCGATATACCGTTCGATGTACAGCCGGCCATCCCCGAAGTTCCGCTGCCCCTCACTTCGCGTCTGCGCAATCGCGTCCTCGAGGGTATCGAGGTCGCGCACAATCCGCATGCCCTTGCCGCCACCGCCCGCTGATGGTTTTGCCAGCAAAGGGGCTCCAATGGCCCGCGCCCTGAAAATGAACGTCGCTGGATCATCTTCTTCGATCGCCGAAGGCGCGACGGGAAAGCCGTTCCGCTGAACGAAGTTGCGGGCCCGGATCTTATCGCCCATAAGTTCTATAGTTTCGGGAGCGGGCCCGATAAACGCAATGCCGGCCTTTATCACAGCCCTGGCGAACTCCGCATTCTCGGAGAGAAATCCATAACCCGGATGGAGGGCGCCGGCGCGCGCCGTGCAGGCGGCGGCGATGATTTGCGCGGTATCGAGATAGGCCTCAATCGGGGTGCGACCGCTGATCGCAATCGCCGTGTCGGCCATCAAGACGGCCGGCGTCCCCGCATCGGCATCGTGGTAAACAATTGCAGAGCGAAGCCCCAGCTTGCGCAATGTCTTGATGATTCGTACGGCGATCTCGCCTCTATTGGCGATCAGAATGGTGTCGAAGGGTAATTCACGCATTCGCCTATTCGTCCAAACAAAGTGCCTGAGCTCAGGAGCCCCGTCAGTCGCGAGTGGTTGGTGCTGCCTCAATTGCCCGCGCCCGCTCACCTGCGACCATGTGAGATCCGGCGTTGCCGCCCTGCAGATTAGGCTGGGGACTAGTTGGACTAGCTCCAAGCGCGGGACGATTGAAGGCTCCAGCCTATTGGTGGCACCTCATTTCGCGCCTCCGTTTCCTTTGGGAGAGCCTCGAACTGATATGACGTAGCGACCCTGCTCACTCAAGCTTGTGAACGGCTTTGAGACAAGTAGTGATGGCGTCCGCATTCGGTATGCGGCTGCTACAAAGCGAAACACGTCCGGTGTGCAAGCCTCTCGGTCCTCCGCTGTCGCGGGCCGATCTCGCGCACCCGCCCGTTCGGTGTATAGAGCTGTTGTCGTCACAACACCAATGACAAGGGCTATTGCAAAGCGGTGTGCTTTGAAGAGCCAAGACCCATGCGTTCGCTGCTTTTGATTCACGATATCCTCTTCAAGTCGGTCATCCTGCGGTATTGTTCTTCCTGCGCGAGCCGCGATATGACCTGTCTACCGGAAACAGGCTGGAACATTCGAGCGTTGACGGCCGCGGAAGAGCTTTTCCGCATCTGCGCACCTCTGGCAGCGGATTCGGCCTTCAATTGCGCCACGGCAATATCAGCATCGGCAGCCGGTCGGAGCCGAAACCAAGGCACAAGAGAGGCTGGCTGCACTGCAGCTGAACTGGACAAGCATTCGACATTTTGAGCTCTCGATTATTGGCCTGAATCTGCTCTCGGTTTTGCTCTACCCCGGACCCGTCTGAGGCATCCCTTAGTCATCACATGCCGCAACAACATACGGAGGCGTGGAGGCGGCTCATAACCCGAGCCGGCTGAGACCACAGAGCCGCCAACACGGGGCGAAGCGATAGCGGTGAAATATACGCCGAACGCGAGCAATTCCGGCATTCAGTTACTTTAAGGCGCCCCTGAGGCTGCACCCGATCGGTGAGAGCGAACCATGGGGGCCGTGACCGCCCGGGTCATCTCCCATATGGTTGGTGCGGTCCGGCAACGTGCGTTCCACCTCTTGCGAGCAGCAGCGCGTGGGAGATCGGAATTCGAGCTTGCGCCGAGCTTCCCTTCCAGTCCAGCAACGCGACGCGAAGACATCCCGCTCTGATCTCGAATGCGCATCCTGTTCCGGCTGCAATTGGACCCGTTGCCCCATACGCTGCATAAACCTCTTTGCGTTCGGGGGAGAGTTCGAGTCGTGACGGACTCTTGTGGCGTGCGTTTGAGAGTTGAGACATTCGCAATTCTCATTACCTATCAGGATGCGTTCAAACGGCCGGGGCAGTCGCCACCTGCTTTGAGATCTTACAACCTAACGCTACGTACGATTCAAGCCTCCTCGAGGGCTGGTTGTGTGAATATCTCCAGCCTCGCAGATCTCCAGAAGCACCTTGCGAACCGAGGCGGAGCTCCACTGACGCAAAAAGTTTCAGTTCATTCTCATCTAGTCTTACTGCGTCATAAACTTCGATAGCTACTTTGACTTGAGATTGCCCTGATGCAACAAGGGCATCGAGATAGTGTAGACACGAGAGCAGCGTTCAGTCTTCTCCGAACGGTCGCAATCGAATTTGGAACGTGTCGTTCAGGCCGCAATGGCGGATCCCCTCGGTCGATAAGTTTCGGGAATTGCAGCCTGCGTGAATAGCTTGGTGGAGGCTGTCTCTGAGGGGGAATCGTCTCCCGCTCGGAGACCAGAAATCCGTAGGCAGCAATGCACAGCGTTGCATGATGGTGGAAGCCACGCCAGCTTCGCCCCTCGAAGTGGCCAAGGCCAACTTCCTGTTTGAGTTCGTGGTAGTCGCGCTCAATGCGCCAGCGCAGCTTGACGATATCGACGAACTGACGGAAGCCAATGTTCGCCGGAAGCGTTGACAACCAATATTTGGTCGGCGCTTCCTCGCCCTCTGGCCACTCGATCAACAGCCATTCCTCCGGCCGGCTTTCGGCGCGCCAGTAATCTCGGTGTGCCGGACGGACGCGCACACGGGCAAAGCGCGAAGACAACCGTTCTGCCGTACCCTCACGCCACGTGATCTTGTGCCAAGCATGCGCTGGCAGACCGATCGCAAGCTTCTTGGCCGAAATCGGTCGGTGTTTGCTATCACGCCGTAGCAGTTTTGGAGGTCGTCCGTTCCCCGACCACTTCTTCGGCGGCCGCGGTCCAGTTCCGAGTGCCCATACTGAGGTTTGTGGCAAGATGCCGGCCACATAGCTCAGGCCCAGTTCGGTAATACTCCCACGCAGAGCGGTGTCGGTGCCATAGCCGGCGTCCATCAGTACCACGCCGCGCGGCAAGCCCACCGCACAGGCCCATCGCAAATGATCAAGTGCAATCGCCGGCTTGGTCTTGAAGGTGATTTCCTTGGGGACTCCAGCTTTGTTCCGGCGTGCACGATCCGTCACCCACTCCCTTGGTAGATAGAGCCGGTAGGCCACCGACTAGCTCGCATGATGGTTCGCAAGCGAAAGCGTCACGGCAACCTGACAATTGTCTTGCTTGCCCAACTGACCGCAATATTGCCGCGCAACCCTCGACCGAATGCCGCCCCTTCTTAGGAAAGCCCGTATCATCGATGATCCAAGCTTCGATCTCTCCGTGGCGTTCGATGCCCGGCAGCACTAACTCACGGATCCTGGCCAACACTTGCTGATCCGACCAGTCGCCTTGACCGACAAAATGCAACAACGCCTGATGCTGCGCTGCTGTCCGCTCAGGAGCCGTCATCGCCGCCATCGGCTCGACACTCTTGCGATCGCACGGCATCATCAGCCCAGTGCAGTAATCGCGAAGCGGTTTGGCCCGTCCCGCATGTCCGATCACGCTTGCAAGACCCTCAATATATGCCGAAAACCGCGACGCTACGTCTCCCGATTTTGTCAGACCCATCTCAGCCTCCCCATGCTGAAAAGTGAGTCTTCTCAAATATATGATTCCTGTCGACAAAGACCGCGACACTCTGACTCAGTAAGAGTAGCAGTCTGCTGAAGAACCCCCTCGCCACGGAGGGGGCTTGATGATTCACTTTATCATCTCGAATCGGCGGAGACGGTCATGCGGGGCAGGTTTACGGATCAGGGCGGCCTGTTTTCGTACATCTCACCGGATAAGCGAGTGCCAGCGAACCATCCGCTGCGGAAGGTCCGGGAACTTGTCGGGGATGTCTTGAGTAATTTGAACCGCAGCCTTTGGGAGGCTCTACGCCAGCGAGGGACGTCCTTCGATTCCTCCGGATCAATTGCTGAGCGCCTTGCTGCTGGAGGTGTTCTACGGCATCCGCTCGGAACGTCAATTGATGGAGCAACCGGACTACAATCTTCTGTACCGCTGGTTCGTGGGACTGTCGCTGGACGATCCGGTCTGGGACCCGACCACCTTCACCAAGAACCGGGAGCGGCTACAGAACGGCGATGTGTTCACGAACTTCATGACCAGGCTTCTGAACCATTCTGATGTAAACCACTATTGTCAGACGAGCATTTTTCGGTGGATGGAACGCTGATCGAAGCCTGGGCTTCGCAGAAGAGTTTTCGTCCCAAGGACGGCAGCGGCGACGATAATGATGGCGCCAACTTCCACGGCCAGAAACGTAAGAACGACCCCCATGCAAGTACCAGCGACCCGGACAGCTGGCTTTATCGTAAAGCGGCCGGACGGGAGGCCAAGCTTTGCTATATGGGCCACGCCACAATGGAGAACCGACATGGGCTGGCGGTGGCCGGCAGGGTCACGCATGCCAATGGCACCGCCGAACGCCGCGCTGCGGAGACCATGCTGAAGGCGAGACGCAAAGCCGCGGGCCGCCGCATCACGGCCAGTGAGGACAAGGCGTAAGATACCGCCGATCATGTTGCCAATCTTCGCGCCATCGGCGTGACACCGCATGTGACACAGAACCAGGCCGTCACCAAAACCGGCAAGACCCGCATCAGCGCCATCGACGAACGAACCACCCGGCATCAAGGCTATGGCGTGTCGCAATCCCGCCGGGCGATGGTCGAGTGCATCTTCGGATGGGGCAAACAGCATGGCACCATGCGCAAGACCAAACATCGTGGCATCGCTCGCGTCGCCGCCGACTTCCTGCTCAATCTGATCGCCTACAACCTGATCCGCATCCCAAACTGCTTGCCGCTTAGCCGCCCCGCGTCCGGGTACACCCAACACCAGGCTAGAAAATCACATCCACCTCCACCGCACCAACAACGACCGGCCAGAAAGCAAGAATACCTTTAATTTCAAGGTTTTTCAGCAGACTGCTAGAGGAAAAGACGAGGGCAGTCGTTGCACGCATTAGACGCGACAGCTCCAGCACGCCTGATCCGTACAACCCAGCAAGTGGGAGATCGAAGTACTGGATTGGCTTGCGATCTTAGCTAGACAGCCAGATTGCGCGAGGCTCCGACAGCTAGCAACCGAGAAAGAGCTTTGAGAGTTGCGCGCTTTAGATGCTGCTCGAGGAAAGGTGACCCTGCGTGCCCTTTCGTCGAAGGAGATCGCGTCTTTTTCGGGAGGAAGAGCAGGACTCGGGAAAGAGCCCTTAGGGAAGAGGCCGTCACCCGAGGCGACGCTTCCCAGCCTTGCATCGCGGAGCCATTGGCCGCCGTTTTGCTATAGGGCACGAACGATCGCCCCGCGATGGTGACGAACCCGCGTTTTCCAGTCCGACAGGAGGCAAGCCATTGCGGTTTGCAGGTGGGCTTGCGCGCTCTAGCGCGGGGAAAGAGCTATGATGTGATTGGCGGCCACGCGAAGGGTGCACAGCGGGTGTGCTTTGGTCAGCGCGCTCGGCTCGTCGGAGAAACGTCAGTTGGCGGAGGGTCTAGGCCAGAGGGCGTTGCCAACGCGCCAACCATGTGGCGCTAGCTTGGCTGCTTCGGTGACGCCATCTCGCTCATGAGAGCACGCTGACGACCCAGCAAATACCGGCCCAGAGGAGTGCGTTGAGGAGGATCGCCGCAAGCGGCCAAAAATTCCACGCTGTCCGCGGCGGCGAAGCATCAGGACGCGATGCGCAACTGGCTTTTCCGCCGTTAATCACGCGTGGTTTTGGTTTGCTCCAGTGGGTCATCCGTAGCCCATCCCTGCGCTGCGCTAGTTGATCAGAGCCATGGCTAGGATCAGAGAAAAATCAAATATCACCAAGCCAAGCGAACGGCGTCCCGATGCGGTAGCATCACGGTCGTGAGGCTGGCGAGCCTGATCGTCAGCCTAGCCGACCGGCAGATGCCAGCCGAGACGGTGTTCATGCGGTCCAACTCTGGTTCTCGGGCATGTAACAGTAGCGCTTGATGACCGCGTCAGCCTCTGGCCCTTTCGGAAAGTCAATGAAGCCCTGCGCCGCTTTGCTCTCGGCGCCGCTCTTCAATCGCGCGGCGCCTCGGCGAATGGGTCTATCGAGCTCCTGCCGCATCAGCCAGCGCGAGGCGGCTCATCGTCAACAAAGGCGAGCTCGTCATAGCCGGCCTCGTATTGATCGGCCCGCGTGATGTTCGCGCCCTCGACGCCCTTCGGCTTCACGGTCTCATGAACGCCCGGCGAACTCACCGCTCCCACTGCGACCACGTTACAAAGCGTTGTAGCGGGATCGCAGATCAACAGTTCTGCGAAGGCCATCGACTTGGACATGTCCGCGCCATTCACGAAACCCGCAGGCTTCCTCCAAAACACGAGCTTTCCGGTATTGCAGATGAGGCGATTTTCCGGTACGGCGATCCCATCCCCGACCAGCTCCGTTGGTCGCGCATCCTCGACCGAGAGAAAGATCTAGAATGACCTGGCTTGCGTAATTTGGCTATAACATTGGCCATTCGCGCCGAAGCTTAAGGCCGCCTCATGACCAGGAGTCCGCTTGACGATCGCGACTATCTCCTTGGTCGGTTCGGTGAACTTGGCGGCGACTGCTACATTGATGTCTGCCGGTTGTGCAGTTACGACCAGCTTCAACGCCGCATTGATCAGCGTCAATGAAGCAAGTCTCATTGTGAACTCCTGGGGCCAGCTCGCCGCGTTTTTGTGCGGCGCTTTTCACCTTAGCAATCGGCGTGCCGCACGCGAAGGCCATGCAAGCGTCGCTTGAAGAGAGAAAAACCACGTGTTTGCCGCAGCACGTGCGGAATGATTTCGCTGCGGTAGTCGGGTTTCCCACATCGACGTCTTCAACCGGACACGACTGGTAGAAGGCAAATGAGTCAGGTCGCCTCCGTGCCGGCAAGCCGGCAACAACGCGTTAGCGCTTGCGGCGGTTAGACGTGGCTAGGACAATTCAGCACGGCCTTCACCACCGGCTCGCCGTCAGATCGACTGAAGAATCACGCTCGTTGGATCATTCTCTTTTTAGGGGAGCTGCTGAGAGTGGCGATGGAACCGTGCCGTTGCTCAACCCGACCAAAGGCTATGGCATTATGCTAGACGGCGGCGGTCCGACGTGCCGTGCACATCTCTGCGGTCGAGAGGGCAGGCTACACCGGGTTCCCATAAAGGAGCCATGAGCAGCTACGGACATTGACCGGCCGCTTCCGAAAGAGTCTGCCGAAGAGTTGCGTATTGGTTAACATTCTGCTTGCAAAGCCGATTCTTGCTTGGCACCGAGTCCGTGTCTCCGCGCTTCGTGGCCAGCACCACTGTCGCCCCGTTCTGGACGACTCGTCTAGAGCGCTCGGTACTGAGCGGGCAGCACCGTGCAATCTCGCTGCGCTTTACTTGCGTCCACGTCGTAGCGTTTCCATTGCCTCTAAACGCCGTTTGCCCGCCTGGTGGACCGAACTCTGTTTCGCCGTTTCAACGGTCTGGTGCCGGCACAGCCGGGTAGCGCAGCGGCGAATGCGAGCTCTATCCACGCTTTCAACGCAAACGCAAGCGGTCGGCCACATAGATGACGCATTGGCACTGTTTCAGGCTCGGCGAGCATGAGAGGCTAAGGATGAGCAAGGACTACATCGAGACGCAGCATCAGACCGGCATAATCCACGGCCTTTGGGGTTCGATTAACCGCCGAGCGTGCCACGTACTTCGGCGGCCATGATGCAGAGCACGGAGCAAAGATCCTCGATGCAACTGCTATTGAGGATAGCGAGCCCGCAGCATTGACGATCGGAAAAACCTGGAAGGACCCGAGCTACCATCATGTGCTGAAGCCTACCAACGGGTCTCTGCATGGGCAGGGCGAGGAGCAGCTGTTTGCCCAATCGTGCTAGCTCAAAGGCGCGGATCTTCTGTCTGCCGCCCGTGGCCGGCGTGGCCTGCTTCGTTTGGGGTCCGGACGTGCCGCACCACAGGTGCTGCGTCCTGTGCTCGCGGCCATCGATGAGCAACGTTCGGCGTTGCTCTAAGCGCGCCCGGTAAGAACCGCGTTGTGATCGAGGCATTCGGCCCGGTTCACTCCGCAGCCGCCGCGAGCTTGGCGGCAACAGGAGTTCTTCTGAGCACTGCTTTTGGGGCAGTTAAACGGTCCTTGCCTGCGACCGTGCGTTGTGACGAGCTCGGGACGAAGCCGCGCATACCCGCAGTCTGATCGACAACAAGGCGCCTGCTGCATGTGCTTGCAGGCATTGGCAGTGGAGAAAGAGGGATGATCTACATCTACGGTTTGCTCAGTGGATTCTTCGAGAGTCAGCAGATAATGCAAGCTGAACCATGGTCCGGGGAGGTTGCGCAGCAGCCCTGGCTCGGGTTGAGGAATGAGCAACAGGACAACGTAGTCTACGTTGATTTCAAAGCCATCCGCGAGGCGGAGGAGGGCACATGAGAGCGCAGATTGCAGAGAAGCTCGAGGCTGGCCGCGTGCGATATGGCCAATTTGGCAGCGCGCCGGGGACGGGCCCTTGCGGTTTCTTTTTGTGCAGGGGCCTTGCGGCTGTAAACTCAAGATCGTCGGATTAGTCCGCCCAGGGTGGGAGCATGTCTCCGTCTCGACACCGCGGCGTTGTCCAAACTGGGAAGAGATGTGCTTCGTCAAAGATCTGTTCTGGTATGAAGAGGAATGCGTGATGCAGCTGCATCCGCCTCATGCGCAATACGTCAATAACAACAGGTACTGCCTGCATCTCTGGAGGCCCACTCGTCACGACATTCCGGTGCCGCCGGCAGGCTTCGTAGGCATCGTCGGGCTAGGACCGTCCGAAGCGGCTTTATTGGTTGCACAGATGAGCACGCCATTTTGACCGATTGGATCAACTATCTCAGCGCCAATCGGACCAGGCCGAGCGGCCGAGCGGCCGCAGGGCATCGCTTAGCGTGAGGGGCACCGTCGGCTTGACGGTCCAAGACGAAGACCGGCGGGCCGGTCGACGGCTAATCAGATCGCATCCATCCATGATGGTCCGGGGCACCCTGCGCTTCAATTGTTCCGCTGCCGGGAAGAACAGGCTCGTCAAGATTACCACGGCGGCCGATGTGTGGGGCACGCGACATCATCTCGACCCGGCCCCCGCTGTCACGCGCTAAAATGTTTCGACGGCTCCGTGGTCAGGATCGAGAAATTCTTCTCGTCCACCAATTCCTGATCGCGGGCCGGTACTGTGATCGCTTCGGGAAGCGGCGCGGTGTATGGCGAATCGCAAGCCGGATTGTGGTGTTCGATTGGGTCGAGGAACAGCCCGTGCGAAGAGAGAGAGCGAAGAAAACCGCTTTGGGCCGCGTAAGCCGATCGGAACAAGCTTTCCAGATGTATCCCTAAGATGATGGCCATGTCCAATCCCACATCGCGCAGCCGCTGTGGCCGTCAACTTACAACAACGAATCGATCGCCGGTGGCGAGTTCAAGCGATCTCCATGGGGCCGACTATTGCCGTGTCATGAAGTTGAGGCTTGCCGCATTGCTCCAGGAGTTGCAGGACCTCACGGCGCCGATGGCGTCGTGATACTGGGCTATCTGACCGTGGTTGTGCCGTTGGGCAGGCTCGACTCACGCGGCGCTCGGTCTCGGCGATCGGCTGGAGACCCGCCTAGTCCGAAGCCTCGCCCAGTTGGCGGCAATGTCACCGGCATTTCGACTCGCGAGAACGCTTCACCAAAAGGGGCTTTCGCTGTCGTCCAAGGTATCCATCATGTGGATGCGTTCCATCCAAACAATCGATTTTACCGATTATCGCGGATGGCGGATATGAAATGTCGATCGGCATCGAGAACGAAGGTTCAATCGAACTACTGCGGTCTCTCACAGAAAGCCTGCCAGGATCTGTACGGCGGCCCGTACAAGAGCTTCTGGAGTACATGCGCAGCACGAATGTGTTCTGCGAGGTGACGAAGAGGGATTGGGCACCCGCTGAGGGAATTAAACGTTTAACTTGGGGCGAGCTGAACCGCGGGATTGAGCCGAGCTAAGAGTCGGAACAGTAAAGGCTGAGAGCTCTTCGCTGAGCTAAGTGCATCGAAGGAGATCCTGGATGAGTAGCTGCAGGCGCGCTGCAGTTTTTCACTGATCAGGTGGGATTGCGAGACGATGTCGCCACGCATGATCACGGCCGCCGCTGCGCTCGAGGTCGCAACCAGGCACGGAGATTTTTCGTCCCGTCGTTGCGGCCGATCGGCCCTCGATATGACACCGCACTCCGCGCAAAGTGTGATGCGTTGCACCGGACCTGGCGCGCTCGCCCATACCAACACCATGAGTTCTTGCGACGGTCTCAACAGCTCTCGCATCGTCGTTTCAAAGGCGAGCCGGTCTGGCACGTGCCCGATCGAGCAAAGTCTAGCGCGAGCGATCTCGCGTCCTGCGAAAGTCTTGACCCGTGAATAGGCACAGCCTTCCTGCAATCGCATAGCGGGCATCTTCGGCTAGGAAGAAACATAGCTAGAAACGAAAAAGCAACAACGCGCTAACAATGCATACACAACGGACATCGGGAGGTTTGATGCTTGATCGCACAACGGTTGGAGCGACGGAGCGCGGCTCGCGCCCAGCAATAACGAACAACCGAGATCTAAGCGTTGATTTTGTCAAAGGCGCACTCATCATTTTGGTGATAGTGGGACATCTACTACAATATGTCATCTACCGAGATACTGACGCCTTTTGGTTGTCGCCGTATTTCAAGTCGATCTATATGTTTCATATGCCTCTCTTTATGGCGATAAGCGGATATCTCTCTTCGAAAGCACTTTTGCGAAAATCGTTCACTCGCGGCGTCAGCGAGCGTGCGATGCAGTTACTGCTGCCAATGCTGTTTTGGTGCGCGTTGGTCGAGATAGCCAAGTTGGCCGTATTGTCTCCTGTGACCAGTGTAACTGGCGGACTGTCAGACTTTTCAAGGGAATTGATTGGCACATACTGGTTCATATGGGCCGCATTTACGTCTTTCCTTTTCATTAAGCTTCTTGCGGTATTTAATCGTTTATCGATCTGGATCGTATGCGCGTCTGCAATTGCGGTCGCATTCGTGCCTGTCACAGTTTCGATAGCGCCGTTGGTAAGATTCACTTACCCGTTCTTCTGCTTGGGGTTCTTGCTTTCCCAGGCGAACGAATGGCCGATGAGCATCATCCGACCACACAAGTATCTTTTGATGCTCTTACTCGCCACAGCAACTTGCCTGTGCTTCCTTGCTTGGGGCAAGGAGACGTACGCCTACAACAATCTTGTTTTAATTTACGATGCCCAGTCGGCTAAAGAAGTATTGCTGATGTTCGCTGGCTCTGCAGCCGCCTCAGCAGTCGCGATGCTATTTGTAATCGAATGCTGGAGAATTTGCTGTTCAAGTCGAGTAGTTCGCTTTGTCGCGTTGGAGCTGGGTCAGAGCACGCTACTGCTTTATTTGGTCCAGGGTGCCGTCTTTCGCCTCATGGACTTCATACAGTTCGGAGAACTCTGGGATGCCACGACCAGAATCGCCCTCGCGGGTCTGCTTGGAGTAGGGATTGTTGTCATAGCGACAAGCATTCGCTGGATTGTGCGCGACCTTGGAAATGTGTGGCGGGTTGTTCTCGGATCGTCGCAACTCCCAGGTCTACTTAAAGCGCGATCTGTAACTAATTAGCGATCTCAATCTAAAGCGCGGTGCGGATCACTGGATGGGTCATCGATCGCCTTGTCGTTCAAGATTGTATGCGCGTCGTTACGAAACAGGTCCGGCACAGCGACGCCATTCTTTCAGCGCGCCTCCCTCTGGGAGGCGTCCGAGGTCAGAGCTGGTCCCGGTTGTCTGAACAGAATCTCCGCATCGATAAGTGGAGCCTCTGCCGGGGTTGGGCCGCCGCGCGGACTGGCGGCTGGTTGAAGTAGGCTTGATCCGGGGTGGCGCCGTCAAGGCTCGAATGGGGTCGGCGGCCATTGTAGAAGTCGAGGTATCGGCCGATCGAGTGGCGGGCCTCGCTGACGCTTTCATAAGCTCGCAGATAGACCTCCTCGTATTTGACGCTACGCCACAGCCGCTCGACGAAGACGTTGTCCCGCCAGGCCTCTTTGCCATCCATGCTGATGGCGATGCCGTGGCTGGCAAGCAGACCGGTGAACGCCGTGCCCGTGAACTGCGAGCCCTGATCGGTGTTGAAGATTTTCGGCTTGCCATGACGAGCAAGAGCATCCTCCAACGTCTCGACGCAGAAGGCCGCCTCCATCGTGATCGATAGCCGCCAGGACAAGACCCGACGCGTCGCCCAGTCCAGCACCACAGCAAGATAAACAAAGCCGTGCGCCATTGGAATGTACGTGATGGTCCATGGCCCAGACCTGGTTCGGCCGCCTGGATCTCGATGCCGCGCAACAGATACGGATAGATCTTGTTACCGGGCTCGGGCTTGGTGGTGCGCGGACGGCGATAGAGCACCTCTATCCCCATCCGCCGCATGAGCGTCTTGACATGCCAGCGGCCGATCTTGCACCCTCGGCAGCCAGCAGGCCTCGCAACATACGCGAACCGGCGAAGGGGAACTCCAGGTGCAGCCGATCGAGACGCCCCATGATCTCAAGGTCGGCTGAAGAGACCCGATCATGGAAACTGCCGACGCCCAGGGAGCGCGATGCTGAGTTCTTCCGCTCGACGATCCAGATCGCATCGCAAACGCGGAGCCTGCCCGATCCCCGGCTGCTTGTGAGGGTCACATCCTGGCTGAACCATTATCGATGCGTCGGTTTTACGTGCTTCGAACGAAAGCTGATGTCGTGGAAAGTCATACTCTGCGCACAGTCGGTCTGGTCCAAGCGTGGTTCGATAGCGGACGGCATGGATTGTCGCCGCAGCAATTGTTTCTTGGCGACGTCAATTGAGAGAAACCGCAGGCGGTCATTCCGAAACAGAATTGCAATTTGTGCCGGCCGTCATGGATAGCGGGGGCCGGCGCCCCCGCTATCGATGCCGGCACACTCGCCAGCCGGCACGCAGCCGGCTATCCGCCGCAGATTTGGCCCCGACGCCACGACCGAACGCGAGCGCCGGCCGACGCATCCTCGCCTTCACAGAAGGCGTCAATCACCACCGGCCTGAAGGCCCAACTCACTGCATCCTTTGCGTCGTGATTGTCGATAAATGCTGCCCGTTGGGATTCCTGTAACGATTGGCGAGGCTTTGTAACAATGAAGCCATCTGGTCCGGATCTGATCGAACAGTAAATTCTCCATAGTTAGGGTCGAAAAGCGTGGTCCTTCCATTCGAGGCCGACGTCGCCACTGTGTGTGCGCCGCCTTCGGCGAAATACAAGCTGAGCAAATGGTTCGATCCATCTTCGTTGATTTCGTTCACCATGCGCTTGACGTTCGAAGACTTGCCGAATGCGAATCTCTTCTCTTCTCCAGCCGGTTCCAAGCCTGCGTCCTCCAAAATGGTATTTTGTGCCTGAAGGTCGGCCTGAGAAGATCCTGCTCCCCTGCTCCGCAACTGATCCTTGAGATTTTGATATTGCTGCTGCCGTTCAGCCGCTGAGGCGTGCGTTCGCGATCCGGGTGTGAGCGCACTCATTCGGGTTGATGGGCTGTTGTTAAGATTGCGGAACCACTCCGCAGTCAGCCCAACGCAGATGCCGTCCACATTCGCATCACGCAGGTCGGCCGTTCTGTATTCAAACAAGGAGGTGGCCGGACTCTCTGGAGAGGATGTACTGGGGTCGGAGGCGCCAGAAGTTTGAACGTTTGCATCCGAGGTATGTGGCTTGCTGCAGCAGGCCCCCATCTTGTCAGGCAACTCCCCCGGTTGTGAACTCCACTGAGGCGCGAGATCTGCAAGTGTTTCCGTAAAGCTGCCGCTATCCACCGACTGACTCGGTTCGTCAGCTTGTCTAGTGCATGTGGATGAGCCACTGATTCGATCATACATGACGATTCACCTTTCTGTGCTGCGCTAGTCTCTACGCATCAATTCAGGCTGCTTAGGCCCTGCTGCGAGGATACCCAGACAAGCTGACGGCGAGCTGACGGGCAGCTGTTGTCCAGCTTAGAAAGCGTTCCTTTGTCGGACTTCTGACAATGTCTGATGCGGCGCGGCGTAGCGCTGTGTCAGATCCTCCCGCGCGTCGGCTGCCAGATTCCGGAACGCCGCCGACAGGCTATCGCTGCGATGCTCTCGCGGCACGCCGCCGAGCGCCCACAGGGCGTTCTGCAAGCCCTCGGCCAGAGCGACGAAGCTTTCGCCGCCGAGCACGACATGGGCATGCTCGAAGCTGGAGAACGCCAGTCGGAAGTGATAGAGCCGGTGATCGAGCGCCTCACCCGCGATGGCAATGCTGAGCGCTTGTATCGGTAAAGTCCGACAGACCCAGACGGCCGGGCTCGTGCTCCTGGCGGAAGATCACGTCCTGTTCGGGGCCGTTGAGCGCTCGCCAGGCATTGATGCGCCGTTCCAGCGTGCGTCGGATGTCCACCTTCCATCGGGCCTGTGCGTCATCACCAGGCCCCGGGCCGTCGACATGAAACTGCCGACACTTTCGAGAACATCATCGATAGCCGAGACGACTCTAGCGACAGCTTGAGTTTCTCTGCTTCAGAGGAGAATCTGCAGCGCCAGCGCGCCCTTGAGCAATTGGCTCGACTGGAGCCTGCCCGTGAAAGAATCCGCAGCAACGACCCAGCGCTGCGCGAATTCGCCCGCGCATTCGCGCTCCAGCGCGGCCGGCAAGCCGGCCGCCGGTCGGCGATCTGGCCCGCGAAGTCGGCTTTCAGAGCCAGGAAGCCGGGCCCTCGTCTTCCGCCGAGCGTTCGCGCCATCACCAACGACCGGATCGCGCTGAAATCGACCCAGCAAATAATTCCGGGCAACTGGATTTCGGGCCTGTTGTCGGCCCGAACTGGGTCCACCGCGACCAACCGGCCCCTGATCCTCTGATCCGCCAATTGCGTGAGCGCGGCTTATTGCCGAGTTCGAGCCAGCGGCAGAGGAGCATCGACATCCATGGTGTGCCCTATACGGTCGTGAGGGGGCCGGGAGGACCATGGGACATTCGCCTCTTCCGTAACCGGTATGTTCCGCGGCCGCAACCCGGCATCGCCACGCCGTGAGCAGCCCGCGGGCAACGCCACCTCGGAGAGATGTTCGCTCCCGCCTCAAAGCTCTCCACCACGATCCGGGCTTTCTGCATTGTGAGTTGGACCGCAAACGTTCCGGAGACACGCAAAAGAAACGCCCCCCAGCTCGGGGGCAAGCGAACTGGGACCAATGTTTGCAGCTTGGCTGACTAGGCAGTACTCCGCCACCACCATACACTTAAGGTTGCTTCATGCCAATTTCCCAACCTGGGTAGCGGCGCACCTCAAATGGCACAAGTGAAACCCCGCCGCGCTGAGAACACGACATGGGCCGGGATTCCAATTTCCAAACAAAAATGTCGGGTGACTAGCCGGGCCCTGCAACCGTAGAGGCCGATGTCCTAATTTGCGGCCTCTTTCGGCTGCAATGACACGACGAGGTTGCCGAGGCGGGCAAACGAACGGCTCCAACGTCTGCGAGCTCTTGATGTTGGAGCGGTCCCGTTGTCCTGCGCCAGTGACGAAAGCGTGGACCCGTCACGCGAGCAGAAGCCAACCTACACTGATGACAAGAATAGCGAGTCGTCCGTTAAGAAGCCATTTGAGCATGGTCGGGGCGGCGAGTAGGTGGTCGTTGTCCAAGAAGTTCATCAAGAAGCTGCGTCGTTACATTGTGCCGACCACCATGGTGCGGCACTTGAAACCGATCGATGCCGGGGCAGGATGAGACCGACATAGGGCGCATAGTCGATGACCTCCCGCAGGCCCGCGCGTCCCGTATCTCCGGTGAGCATGATGCGCTCGCCGTTGAGCAGCGCATACTGAACCACGCTCATCTCGTTCTCGGCGCTGGTGTCTGAGCCCGGAAAATATTCGTCGTCCCAAGCGGCGCGCACCAGCGCTGTCGCCTGACGCGCAGCGTCGGCGATAAAGCTGGTGGCTTTCGCGAGAAGGCTGTCCTCAGCGCCTTCAGGCGTCTTATTCGACTCTACGATCAGATCCTTGAAGCGCGCCGGCGTCGGCGCCATCACATGGAAGGCGCCGATGAGCGCGCCCTGGAACGCCTCATAGATCGGGATGCCGCGCTTGATCGCAATGTCTTCGAGCGCCGCGAGGTTGCCGTAGGCAGAACGAAGGCGGCCGCGGAGACGGGTGACATCGTTGTAGGTCGTGAAGCGCGGCAGCAATTCCTGGGTGTACATCCACGGCCGCAGCATCCAGAGGGCGCCGACATCGAAGCTCTCGAGCACGGACTGCAGCCCGCCGGCATGATCGCCGTCGTTGTGGGTGCAGACGACGTTATCGATGAAGGTCGGGTTGCCGTAATACTTGTTGATGTGGTCGACCACGGACTGGCCGGTCTTCTGATAGCCGCCATCGACCACATGGATGTAGGTCGCGCCGCCCAGCTGATGGCGCAGGCAGATGGCGTCGCCGCTGTCTTTGGCTTCGATGTCCAGAAAATCGATCTCAAAAAGGGCAAAGGAACCACCTCGCCTGTGGAAAGCTGGTAGCTGGGAAGGCCGCCGCGCTGTTGGGGGGAACCTTATAGGGTATAATCCGACAAGATTTCTTGCTTTACGCAAAATTTCATGGTCATAATCTTATTATGTGCACGAATCGAGGAACCTCATGATTGCTTCCCTTCGTCTCCGGCTGCGCCGCGTGTTGCCGAGCTCTTTGATGTTCGATCTCGAGGATCGCATCAAAGCCGATGCGCTGCACGCGCATGAGGTGGTGCGCGATGGCTTTGAGGGGCTGACGCCGTTGCGGGCCCGCGCCATCGAAGGCCAGGCACGCTTCCGCATCTGTGAGCAGGGGTTCGAGGAAATTTGCACCGAGCATGGCGGGCATCTGCTCGAAGGCGGCGTCATCCCGAAGACGGATCTGCGCGTGCATCAGCCGTTTATGCGCTTTGAGCATGAAGGGCAGGGGGTCATCTTGGCGCTGGCCAGCATGCCGGAGAGCGGCAAGTTGCCGGCGAAGAACAAGTCGCGCACGGCTGGCGTGACGGTCAATTACGAGCTCTCGCTGCGGCTCGACTTCGACGGCGAGGGCCCGAAGATCGGCGACATCTTCGTCACCTTGCTGGTTGCCCGCGACCGCGAGCACGCCGGCAAGATCGAGGAGATCGCGGTTGGCGTGATCGGGTCCAGCTACGAGGAATTCCTTTACTACGAAACCGTAGACTCGTTCCTCACGGGTGACGGCGGTGTGGAACCCGATGCTCCGCCGCCGATGCCCATTGCGCCGCCGACGATTGACCAACCGAAGGTTACGTTGAAGAAGGGTGTGAAGCCGTTTGTGCCGCCTGAGGCACCGACGGCGAAGGAAGAGGAGGGTGATGCCCAGGGCTGATTTCTCCTTCGGGCAATGGCAACACGTGCTAACTTGGTGAATACATGCGAGTAGGGACCCCCGGATTCGTGCCGGCGCGTCTGACCGAAGTACGGGCAGCGCGGCGGCTAACAAGCATGTCCGCATTGGCGCGACGTCTTGGCGTAAATTCGAGCAGCGTCACGCGCTGGGAGGACGGTACAAGTGCGCCGGACGCCGACGCCATGACGGCGTTGACGGAGACGCTCCAGGTTCGCCGGGAATTTTTCCTTCGTCCGACCTACGAGAACGACCACGCTCTCTTCTATCGCTCGTTGTCCTCGACGCTCGCTCGCGACATCAATTACCAGGAGTCGCAGCTGCGATGGTTGCAGGAGATCAGCTCTATCCTGCAGCACTATGTCGACTTTCCGGCCGTCGACATCCCCGACGTGCTCGGCGGGGCGAGCTACAAGCAGTTGCGCGACGAAGATATCGAACGCATCGCGCTTGATCTGCGTCAGCATTGGAAGATCGGCGAAGGGCCATGCACGGACATGGTCGCTCTGCTCGAGCGTATTGGAATCATCGTGGGCTCGATTGAAATGGGCACCGCGAAACTTGACGGTGTCTGCACCTGGTCCGCCTCCGAGGGGCGGCCTCACATTCTATTAGCGACCGACAAGATGTCGTTTCCGCGCCGGCAGATGGACGCGGCGCACGAGCTGGCGCACGCCGTGCTGCACTGGCAGGTCTCGTCTGAAGAGCTGCGCAGAGATCTCAAGCAGATTGAATTGCAGGCTTTCCGTCTAGCAAATGCATTCCTGTTGCCGTCGACCACTTACCCGCGCGAGGTGAAACGCCCCTCGCTCGCCGTGCTGGAGACTTTGAAAGAGAGATGGCGCGTTTCAATTAAGGCCCAAATTAAGCGGCTCACGGATCTCAAGCTCATTCCGGAAGGATATGAGGTTGATATGTACAAGCTCTATTCCGCCAAGGGTTGGAATCGGGAAGAGCCACTTGACCGTGCGTGGCCGCTCACAGAGCCGCGCATTCTTGCGAATGCTTTGAACCTCATCGCGGATGCGGGTGTGCGTACGAAGGCAGATTTGCTTGCCGTTGAGTTCACAATGTCTGCCGGCGACATCGAAAATCTGGCATCGCTGCCTCCAGGTTGGTTCTCAGCTCCGGCGGCTAAAGTTGTTCAGCTCAAGACAAGTACCGATCGCGATTCCACCTCGGCTCGAGAAGGAGTGGTCGTACCTTTTTCACGGAGATAAAGCTGGTCGAGAGGGCTCATGCGGCGGCCTGAAGGCGCTGAATGTGGCCTACAACTGCCAATTGGTCCAAAGTAAGATAAGCTACTAAGCTATTAGGGTGCAGGCTCATTAAATCCACCAAACGAGGGCGGCGGCAAGACAGACCGATGCCAGATAGTTTCGGGCCAGCTTGTCGTACCGGGTTGCGATGCGCCTGAAGTCCTTCAGGCTGCCGAAGGCGCTCTCGATACGCCAGCGCAGCTTGTAGAGCCGCTTGTTGAAGCTGAAGGGCTGCTTTCTGTTGCTGCGATTGGGAATGACCGGCTTGGTTCCGCGCTCGTTCAGTTCCTCGCGCAGTTCGGCACTGTCATAAGCCTTGTCGCCGAGCATGTGCTTCGGCGGCTTCACACGACGGATCAGGCGCTCTGCGAGCGGGCAGTCGTGCGCTTCTCCGCCGGTTAGCAGAATGGCGATCAGGCGCCCCTTAGCATCTGCGAGTGCGTGGATCTTCGTGTTGCGCCCTCCGCGCGAGCGGCCAATAGCCTGCTTGTGCTCCCCCTTTTTCCGCCCGTGCCGAGCGGTGCGCTTTGATGTGCGTGGAGTCGATCATTTGCGTATCCGTGGCACGTCCCCGGCCCGCAAGCTCTCGAAACAGGTTTTCCCAGATCCCACGCCGTGCTCAGCGCACAAAGCGATTGTAGATCGTCGTCGCAGAACCATATTCGGGCGGGCAATCGCACCAGCGGCAACCACTTTTCAGGACATGAACGATGCCGCTGATGACGCGTCGATCATCTGCTCGCTCTACGCCACGAACATCCGTCGGTAGATGAGGTTCAATCCGCTCCCACTGCTCGTCGCTCAGCCAAAAGAGATTCTTGCGCACGATCCCAGCCCCTTCCAAAACGAATCAGGATCGTATTGTCAGGGCGTAGAAATTAATGAGTTCTGACCCTAGTCATCTGGAACGCAAGTTCGTCACATTATAATGATAGCTTGAATCTCTCTGTGTAGAGGAGAGCGCTTGTGGCGAATGCAGCTGTGAGAGGCCGGCCGATCGAGCCGTTGGTGCTGAGTGCGCAGGAGCGGACGTATTTGGAGCGGCAAGTGCGTCGCCACCGTGTTGCCCGCTCGCTGTCCGAGCGATGCCGCGCCATTCTGCGATGTGCGGACGGCTTGCCCAGCAAGTCCGTCGCTGCTGAGCTAGGCCTCCACGAGCACACGGTTGGCAAGTGGCGTCGCCGCTTCTTGAAGGATCGCTGTGATGGTCTGCTTGACGAGGCCCGCCCTGGCCGCCCTCGAACCATCAACGACGATCAGGTTGCTGCTGTGATCGAGCAGACGCTGCGCACCACGCCGGCCGATGCAACGCACTGGTCGATCCGCTCAATGGCTGCGGAAACTGGCTTTTCCCACACCACGATCCGCCGAATGTGGATGGCGTTCGGCCTGCAGCCGCACCGGAGCCAGACATTCAAGCTGTCGAGCGATCCGCTGTTCGTCGACAAGGTGCGCGATATCGTCGGCCTTTACATGTCCCCGCCGAACCGAGCCCTCGTCCTCAGCATCGATGAGAAAAGCCAGATCCAGGCACTCGATCGCGAGCAGCCCGTCTTGCCGATGATGCCTGGCGTGCCGGAACGTCGCACGCACAGCTATGTGCGGCATGGTACGACCACGCTGTTTGCAGTACTTTACGTTGCGTCAGGGTCTGTCATCGGCAAATGCTACAAGCGCCACCGGGCAGTCGAGTTCTTGAAATTCCTCAAAGAGATCGATGATCAAGTCCCCAAAGGGCTCGATGTTCATATCGTCATGGACAACTACGCCACCCACAAGACACCCAAGATCAAGGCGTGGCTCGCCCGAAGGCCGCATTATCATGTCCACTTCACGCCGACTTCCGCGTCATGGATCAGGTCGAGCGCTGGTTCGCTGAACTCACCAGAAAGCAGATCCAGCGAGGTGTCCACACCTCCGTCAGACAGCTCGAGGCCGACATCCGTACCTTCATCGACCTGCACAACAGAAACCCGAAGCCGTTCAAATGGACCAAGTCCACAGACCAGATTTTGGCTTCCGTCAAACGCTTCTGCCACAAAGCCCAGCAGACTTTATGTGGCGAACTTTAGATTCATGTGACTAGAAGTCCCAGCTTCAGGAAGCGGCGGCCGAGGCATTTGGTCCTGGCGGAGGCAACAGAACGATCGAGCCTGCCGTGGACGTGAAAACGCTGCACGCCAAGATTGGGGAACTGACGCTGGAAAACAATTTTTAGAAGGCGCGCTCAGCAAAGCCGGCCTGCTGAGCGCAAAGCGATGATCGACCGTGAGCACGACCTGCCGATCACGAAACAGGCGGAAGTTTTGAAGATCAGCCGTGGCAGTGTCTATTATCTACCACGTCCGCTGTCGCCCGCCGACCTCGCGATCATGCAACGGCTCGACCGCTCTCGAAACCTAGCACCAAGCTGGCAGGTCCGATTTCCTGCCGCTTGAGGTTTGATATCGGGCTCGCCACTCCGCCGCCATCGCCACGTCGATTTGCTGTTACTGATTGTCGCCCGCAGAGCAAGCGATCCATTGAGATGAGCTTAAGAGGGCCGAAAAGGAGGGTGTGTCGAAATCCGATCCGCTAATAATCGACACCTCCGTTCTTGCTGCTGCTCATCCACAACGCCGCTCCATGCGCGGCATCCCTTGCCGACGCTCCAAGAAGATCGGTGGTGGCGATGCCCTTTATCGAGTCAGGCGGAATAAAGCTCTACTTCGAGGAGCACGGCCAGGGCTATCCAATTATTTTCGTTCATGAATTTGAATCGGACCTGGAAAGCTGGGAAGCACAAATCCGTCATTTTTCCCGTAGCTATAGATGTATCGCCTTTAACGCACGCGGATATCCACCGAGCGACGTTCCTGATGATCCAGCCGCATACGGTTGGGAGTTCGCCGTCCAAGACATTGATGCCGTTGTGCGTGGACTGTCGATCGGGCGAGCCCACGTGGTTGGATCAAGCATGGGGGCCTATGCAGCTCTGCTATTTGGTTTGCGGTGCGGCGAAAAGGTAAGCACGATTGTTTCAGCCGGAGCAGGATTAGGATCTCCAGCGTCGGATCGTGAAAGTTGGTCAAAGAATGCGTCGGTTCTCGCGCGCGCTTTGTCGGTGCGAGGTATCGATGCGATGGCCGGGAAAATGGCGGGCCACTCAACACGCATTCGACTGAAGCACAAGGATCCGAAGGGCTGGGTGGAGTTCGTGGAGCGTCTAAAACAGCATTCCACACGCGGGATGTCGAATACGCTGCTCCAGTGCCAAGCCGTGCGACCGTCTTTGTACGACTTCCAGGATCAATTTTCACGGATGAAGGTCCCGGTGCTGCTCGCGGTGGGCGACGAAGACAAGCCATGTCTTGAAACCGCCTTGATGCTCAAATCCACGATTGCCGCCGCCGGCATTTGGGTTTGCCCCAATACGGGCCATGCGGTCAATCTTGAAGAACCTGCAGCGTTCAACGCGCAAGTTGAACGTTTCTTGGATGCCGTTGATCGAGGAGGCTGGAGTCATCTCGATCGGCAGAAACAGTCCGCCTCGAGCCACGAGAAGTCAACGGCCGCTCTATTGCATTTCGACGGAGCGCTTCCATGAAGCCGTGGATCGGAGTCCATCTTTCCGAGTCCACCGCCGCACGGCTTGCAATCGCGGCGCAAGGCCCGGGACAACCAAATCGGCGATTGTTGAGGCTGCGCTCGCTCATTTCTTCGATTCCGATCGTGAGATCAAGGAGAATTCGGTTGATCGCCGGTTGAGCACCATCGACCGGAACCTCGAACAGCTTCATCAAGATGTGCGGATTGTGAGGGAGGCTGTTGCGCTTCAGGCTCGATTTCTTCTCGCCGTCACGCCGCCGCTCGTAGCTGCCGATCAGCCTGCCGCTTGTAGTCTCGGACTCGCGCGCTTCGACGAATTTGCTGCTCAGGTGGCAACGCGGGTCCATCTAGGAACGTCCCTCATCAAGGAGACAATCGAGCGGGTGAGTTCGACTGATCCGGAGCATCTTCCAACAGAACCGGTGAGGCAAGAACCGCTGACGCGCTCAACACGCCCGGAACTCAAGGGCGGTGCGACGAATAGAGCCGGCAACAAACCACAAATTGCGCGTTCTGCCCGACAGGAACGCTGCGAGCACGAGCTCGATACAAGAGCCGAGCAAACAATCCTTAGCGCGATATCGCGGTCCTTTTTGCTGCGCTGGCGTACGACGGCCCGGCGGCGGTCACGGACCTGCTCCCCAGATTGGTCTTTAATTTTGCGCGTATTCTTACCATTCGTCGCCGCTTACTACCTTTCTTTTCTCTTTCGCACCATCAACGCGACCATAGCTGGACCACTGACCTCTGAGTTTGATCTTGGTGCTGATGACCTCGGTCTCCTGACGTCCATCTACTTCCTGACCTTCGCGGCCGCCCAGATTCCCATCGGGGTGTTGGTGGACCGACATGGTCCACGGCAAGTCCAGAGTGTCGTGCTGACGGCAGCAGCCGTCGGAGCAGCGCTATTTGCCGTCTCCGACAACTTCTGGCTTCTTCTTCTCGGCCGGGCGTTAATCGGATTCGGCGCTTCTGCAGCATTGACGGCCGGATTGAAAGCCGTCGCTCTCTGGTTTCCCGCCGAGCAGGGCCCACTGCTCAATGGCCTGATGATCATGCTGGGTGCGCTTGGCGCCGTGACGGCAACGTTGCCATCCGAATACCTGCTTGCTTCGATCGGCTGGCGGGGATTGTTTGAACTCCTAGCCATGGCATCCGTTGGATGCGCCCTTGCAATTTTCCTTGTCGTGCCAAAGGGCGAGTGGTCGTTGCCTGCGAAGGGGACTACCATTGGACTGCGAATGATTTATACAGATCCTCGCTTCTGGCGTTTGGCGCCGCTCTCTGCAAGCTGCATTGGTACGGCTTGGGCGCTACAGGGATTGTGGGCTGCCCAGTGGTTTTCCCACGTCGAGGGCCTCGACCGGTCGGGATTGCTTCGAAATCTCTTTGTCATGGCAGTTGCATCGAGTGCGGGGCGCCCTGGTTCTAGGCGTTGCAGCTCAAAAACTTCGTCGATCCCGGATACGTCCACCAGCGCTCTTGGGGTTTGTCGCAGTTCTGTTCTTCGTCGCCCAATTGGCAGTGATCCTGCGAGTACCTCTGCCATCTTCCGTTCCGTGGATGATCGTCGCTGCCGGCGGGGCGGCGACCGTCCTTAGCTACGCGATCTTGGCCGATTTTGTCCCGAAGGAGGTTGCTGGACGTGCCAACGCGGCGCTCAACCTCTTGCACATCGGTTGCGCGTTTCTGGTCCAGTATCTCATGGGCTTTGTGGTTCAGCACTGGACGCCTCAGCAGGGCCACTACCCGGAAGTTGCTTACCAGACCGCCTTTGCAGTGAACCTTGCAGTTCAGCTCGGAGCATGGTTCTGGTTTGTTATCCGCGCGCCTCGATCGGCGGGGCGAGGCAGTTGTTGTGCTGCCGGCAAGGGCTCGCCTTAGCAGCTGTGCACGATGTGGACGAAAGCGGCACTACCGAGACCCGCGTTCTGCTCTAGCTAGGCCAATATGGGCGTTCTTCAACTTGACGTGCCGGCTTTGCCGCGAATTTGCTAATGGCGCTCGGCGTCTTGGGGGCAAGGCCACCCAACTCCAGTCAACATCTTCACGTGGAGTTAGTCGACTTCGTTCTTGCGTCAGCCACGGGATAAACTGTTCAACACGTCTTGCTTTGCGCGCTGAGGCGTTCGAATAGGCGGTAGAACCCAACAGCCAATGATGCGTGATTGAGGAAAAAGAGAAGGCGCCGCTCCGCAATGTCCATCGAAACGAGTGCCTCCGGCACAAGAGCAATACCATAGCGTGCTTCTATGCTGAGGAAGAAGTGGTCAAACACTTGGCCACGTGGCGTCTGACCGATATTTGTACCGCCCTTGCGGAACCAGTCCGGCCAAGCCGAGATACGGCCTTTCATATGCAGTAGCGGGCATCGGGTCAAATCCATCGCATGGCGTATTTCTAATTCCGACAGCAGCACTGGTGAGACGACCATCACAGCTTAGTCATCGAGAAGATGACGGCAGGCTAATCCCGCCATTTTCATAGGGTAGCGTCGGATGGGAAAGACACTTTGGTCGAGGCTCGACTCGAACTCATCCGTGTTAGAGGTTTCGAGTCGGATTCGATAGGCGGATTCAGTCGCTGAAAGGCCGCGATACGGGGAATGAGCCATCGCATCGTAAACGATGGCGTCGCGCTGATCCAGAAGCGCGGCGAGGCCCTCCGGCTGTGGCCGGCGAAGCGGCCCGATAGCGTCATCGAGACGGACGCGGTTGCGCTGCTGCAGCCGTTGGGTCTTGCTGGTGTGGCGAGCCGGCGCGTCAGCGAACTGGCCTACGGGGAGCAGGGGCTGATCGAGGTCGCCATCGCCATTGCCTTGAGTCCGCGCATCCTCTTGCTCGACGAGCCCGCCGCCGGCGTGCCGGAGAGCGAGTCGGCGGCCATACTCGACGTGCGGGGTCGATGCTAATCACATCCCGTTCGACCTCAACAAAGGTGAGGGCGAACATGGGACGCTGCGGTGCCATGTGGCGCGCGCCAATCCGGTTTGGCAAGACGTTGCCACGGCGACGAAGATTGGTCGGTTTCCGTGCGGCCGAGCTCGGCAGGTCCGTTCAATCACCAACGAAGGCATTGATCGGCCGTTCCCGGCGAGGCATCTTGACTCCGCCTCGACAGATCAACCGCATGGCGTCGGAGTCATCGACTTCAACGTGAAAGAGAACGATGTATCACATCCATCAAGCGTGTTGTCGTCACCGCCGTGAAACTGATCCTGATGGAAGCTCTGGCTCGCGTTCAAGCTGGGCTAGAAATCCGATCATGGTTAGATCGAGCGGGAAACACTAGGCCGCCGGGCACTGAAGCACGGTAGTGAGCGACGAAGCGCGTGTATGGTGTGGTAGCTCAGCGGAGTTATGCGCAACACCTGCTATGCCCTTGATTCTTGGTGAGCCAGGCAGCACTCGAAGCTGTGACCAGACCGTATGAGCGGGAGAATGTCGATTTGTTTCGTTGATTTCCTACGCTTTCGCTTGAGATTGATGGTGTCCGTTGCGTTTTAGTGATGTCGTTTCTGGTGCGCAACTGGTGCAGGGCCGGTGTTAGGGAGAAGAACTTTCATTCAATTCTTAGCGGAGACGTCAGCTCTTGGGCGCGAAGGAGACATCGGCTGCAGCGGTCACTGAAGCTGCGGGTCATAAACAGAGAGCTGCCATTCTCGCTCATGGCTCGCTGGCAGGCAGCAGACCTACCAGCGCTTTGGCCTCGGACCTGAGAACTTCAATAGCAGATTTCCGAGCATCTGCATCAAAGCGGGTCCGAATGGCGGAGACCGAGAGCGCGCCGCGCAATTTGCCATGAACGTCGATCACGGGCACGGCTGCGGCCGCAACCTCAGGATCGCGCTCGCCGACCGAGACGTAGAAGCCACGATCTCTGATCTTCTTTCCATCAGCTGATGCAGGATCGCGGTAGGCGGTAAGGACGCGGCTGGCAGCGCCGCGATCAATCGGTAATCGCTGACCTTCTTCGAGGTGATGCCGGACCGAACGCGGAGAATTGACACGATAAAGGCAAATGCGCTCGTCGCCGTCCGCGATGTAGAAGGATGCGGTCTCTCCAGTTGCCTCGACCAGACGATGGAGCGAGGGTTTGATCAGATCACCAAGATCGAGTCCGCTCTGATAGAGCGCCCCAAGGCGCCATAGCTCCGGTCCTAGTCGAAATAGCCGGTCGGTGCCCCGCATCAGGAAGCCATCCGCCTCTAGGGATGCGGCAAGGCGGAGGACTGTGCTCTTGTAGAGGTCAGTCGCCTCCGCAATCTCCGTCAGCGTCATAGCGGCGCGCTCCGGGCCGAAGGCCTTGAGGATTGCCAGTGCCCGCCCGACCGCATCAACTCCTGTCTTTGCCATGGATCACTTTCTTGTTCTTCTCTGCAGAACAGATAACCAGAATTGGCGGAAAATCCAGCATATTGAGGGACAATCTTCGTTCTGTTCTGCAGAATACATTTGACACTTTGTGGAACGTGGGCTACTCGTTTCGAACATCAGAACAAGTTCTACGGGGCGAAACAATGCAAGGGCCGGCACTTGCCGTCGATTTGCGCGACGTGATGATTCGCTTCGGCGACTTCACCGTCGTCAAAAGCATGAACCTCCAGGTCGGCGAGACCGAATTCGTTGCAGTGGTTGGACCGACCGGCTGCGGAAAATCTACCATTCTCAACACGGTGACCGGACTGCTGAAGCCCACCGCCGGCGACGTGCGCATATTTGGCAAGACGCTTGCTGGCTTGAACGGCCAGTCCGGCTACATGCTGCAACAGGAAGGTCTGCTGCCCTGGAAGACGGCGCAGGACAATGTCGGCCTTGGGCTCGTGTTTCAGGGCAACTCGGTCGAGAAAGCGCGCGAGCAGGCACGGCCCTGGCTCGCCAAAGTCGGTTTGAAAGGATTCGAGGAGCGCTATCCGCATCAATTGTCTGGTGGCCAGCGCAAGCGCGTCGCGATGGCACAGACCCTGATCATGGAGCCGAAGATCGTCCTCATGGATGAGCCTTTCTCCGCGCTAGACGTTCACACGCGTCGCCTCATGCACCGCATCCTGCTCGACCTGTGGCAGGCGGACCGGCGCTCCCTCGTCTTCATCACCCATGATCTCGATGAAGCGATCACGCTGGCGGACCGCGTCGTTGTGATGTCTGCCGGTCCCGCCAGCCGCATGGTTGGCGATGTCAGGATCACGGTGCCTCGTCCACGCGACGTCTCGGCGCTGCAGACCACCGACGAATTTGTCGCTCTCTATCGTGAAATCTGGTCGCTGCTGGGCGCCGAAGTGGAGAAAAGCTATGCCACGCAGAGGTAAGGTCGCTCTCACGCAGTTCGCCATCGTCCTCGGCGTGATCCTGATCTGGGAATTGGGCGTGAGGGCCGGACTGATCGATCCCTTCTTCTTTCCGGCGCCTTCAACGCTTGTCGGAAGAATAGCGGAGTGGATGTCGACGGCCGACTTTTGGACCGATCTTGGCATAACTCTGCTGGAGACGGTCCTGTCTTTCCTGACTGGTATCGGGATCGGCAACGCGCTTGGCATCTGGCTGGGCTTGAGCCCGTTTGCTGCCGAAGTCCTTCAACCCTTTATCAAGGTGTTCAATGCGATCCCACGCATCTTGCTTGGACCAATCTTCGTCATCTGGTTCGGATTGGGGCTCACCTCCAAGGTCGCGCTCGGCGTGACGCTGGTTCTGTTCGTCGCATTCTTCAACACCTTCCAGGGCGTGCGTGAGGTCAATCCGGTCGTGCTCGCGAATGCCCGCCTGCTGCGCGCTTCCAAATCCTCCCTGCTGCGCCACGTCTACCTGCCGTCCGCCACCACCTGGATTCTGTCGAGCCTGCGGGTGTCCGTCGGCATGGCCGTCATGGGGGCGGTGGTTGCCGAATATCTCGGCTCGTCCGCTGGATTGGGGCACCTGATTGCGCAGGCCGAGGGCGTCCTCGATGCGACCGGGGTGTTTGCAGGCATCATCGTTCTCTCCGCCTTTGTTGTTGCCCTCGACGCCATCGTCGACCGCGCGGAAAAGCGGCTCCTGGTCTGGCGGCCGGCGCCTGCCCACGAAGTCTGATCGTAACGCTCTCCCATCAATCACGGAGGTTCGCATGTACGTTTTCACACGACTGATGCTGATCATGGCGCTGGTCGCCTTCTCGGCCATTTCGGCGGAGGCGGCCGAGCCCGAGAAGACAAAATTGAAGATTGCCGTGGGATCACAGATCCTCAACTATATGCCTCTCGAACTTGCCGTGAAGCTTGGTTCGTTCAAGGACGAAGGCGTTGAGGTCACCGTCGAGAACTTCCAGGCCGGTGGCTCAAAGGCTCTGCAGGCGCTGGTCGGCGGCTCGGTCGACGGTACCGTCGGCTTTTACGATCACACCATTCAGATGCAGGCGCAGGGAAAGGAAATTTCCTGCGTCTTCCTGCTCAATGATATTCCCGGCATCTTGCTCGGTGTCCGCAGCGACCTCGCTGACAAGGTCAAAACCGGCGCCGACCTGAAGGGTCTCAAGCTCGGGATCACGGCGCCGGGATCATCGACCGACACCATGGCGCGTTACTACATCAAGAAATCAGGATTGGGCCCACGCGATGTGAACATCATTGCGGTCGGCAGCGGCGCACCGGGCATGGTGGCGCTTGAGGCCAAGAACATCGACGCGCTGGTCTATTTCGATCCAATCGCGACGCTTCTCGCGCGCAAGAAGACCGCGACACCGCTGTTCGATGCGCGCATGGTCGAAGGCTCAAAGCAGGCCTTTGGCGGAATCTATCCGACCGCGTGTCTCTACCTGCAGCAGTCCTTCATCGACAAGAACCCGGAAACGGTCCAGCGCTTGGTCAACGCCTTGCTCAAAACCCACCGCTGGATCAAAGCGGTGTCGACGGAGCAACTCGTCGATGCGATGCCTGCTGGCTACAAGACTGACAATCGCGACATGAATATCGAAATCATGAGCGCGTCGAAAGCGCTGTTCTCGCCAACCGGCCAGATGGACGCCGAGGCGGCAAAGGTCCCACTGGCTGTGCTGAGCGACTATGATCCAAAAATCGCCGCCGCAAAGATCGACTTGAGCAAGACCTTCACCAATCGCTTCGCGGAACGCGCCGCGCAGCAACTGAAATAGCTGCGCGCAGACCAAGCCCTCGCAAGCGGACTTAAAGAAGGCTTCTTCAGATGTCTCTGCCGCTAACTGGTATCCGCGTCCTCGACCTGTCAAACGTCCTGGCCGGTCCGTTCTGCGGTTATCATCTCGCGCGCCTTGGCGCGGAGGTGATCAAAGTCGAAAATCCGAACGGCGGCGACCTGGCGCGGCGGCTCGGCGCCGATCCGCAGAGAGCAGAGCGCCTGCAGGGACTCTCCTTTGTCGCCGTGAACGCCGGCAAGCAATCCGTGGCGCTGAACTTGAAGTCGGAATCAGGCCGCGAGGTGTTCTTGCGACTCGTCAAGGAAGCCGACGTGGTGCTCGAAAACTTCCGGCCGAAAGTGATGGAACGGCTTGGTCTCGGCTTTGACGTGCTTAGCAGGCACAACCCGCGTCTCATCTACTGCGCGATCTCCGGCTTTGGGCAGAGCGGGCCATGGTCCGCCCGTCCGGCCTATGACCAGATCGTCCAGGGCCTCTCTGGTGCCATGAGCGTCACCGGCAATACAGTCTCGGCTCCGCTGCGCACAGGCTTTCCGATCTCGGACACGATTGCGGGACTGACCGGTGCCTTTGCCATCGCCGCGGCTCTGGTCGAACAGCGGCATATCGGCCGCGGCCATTTCATCGACGTATCCCTGCTCGAAGCCACCGTTGCAGCGATGGGATGGGTCGTTTCCAACCACCTGAACGCCGGGCTCGAGCCGCAGCCCATGGGCAACGAGAACTTCACCGCGGCTCCCTCCGGCACGTTTCGTACGGCAACAGGCCCGCTGAACATCTCCGCCAACGAGCAGAAGCAGTACGAAGCCCTGTGCGACCTGATCGGTCGGCCCGACCTGAAGACGGATCCACGTTTCGCAGGGCGCGAGATGCGCAAGGCAAATCGCGCGGCGCTGAACGCGGAGTTGAACAAGGCATTGAGTTGCAAGCCCGCTGAAGAATGGGAGGGCCAAATGAATGCGGCTGGAGTTCCCGCAGGCTGCGTGCTGACGGTCTCGCAGATATTGCAGCAGCCACAGCTGCTGGATCGCCAGTTCGTCGAGACGTTGCCCCCAGAACAGGCCGGCGCACCGTCGTTACGAATCACGCGCCCGGGCTTCCGGCTGAATGAGGAGTTCCCAGTGCCTTCACCGCCTCCAAATCTCGGAGCAGACACCGAGCGATGGCTTGTACGGCTCGGCTATTCGTCAGAGGACGTCGCGCAGCTTGCGTCGAGCGGCGCGATCGGAATCCGGCAGGCGCCGGAGTGGCATCGATCCGCAGGCGGAGCGGCGGCGGACGGAGCGGTACCTTGACGGTCAAGGCAGTATCGACTGCGCCGTCGACGAGGCGTGCGCCCACGACATCAGGGGAAGCTTCATGATCGCCAATTTACTGCTGCGTAGCCTGACAGTCCTGCTCACCTCGCTGCTGAGCTGCGGGGTCGCGGTCTCCGACAACGGAACGCCACCTGTCGCGACGATCGATGCTGCGGCAAGCCTCGGATATTTCTACGGTGGCGGTCGCTATGTCGGCGAGGGCGGCAAGCAAGTGATGCAAGGTGCGATGTATGTGGAGGTCCTGCGGCCGCGTCAGGTCTCGCAGCCGCATCCGCTGGTTCTGTTCCACGGTGCGGCGCAGACGGGCACCAACTGGCTCGGCACGCCTGACGGCCGTCCGGGCTGGGCGCAGTATTTCCTGGAGCGCGGAAACGTCGTCTACATGGTCGATCAACCCGCTCGCGGGCGATCGGCATGGCATTCCGCCTTCGATGGCCAGGTCCGCAACTTCCCCGCACCTTTCCTGGAGAAGCTGTTCACGGCATCACGTGAGCTCGGATCGTGGCCCCAGGCCAAGAAGCATAGCCAATGGCCGGGCGAAGGTCCGTCCAGGGGGCCCATGAGCGATCCCGCGTTCGATGCGTTCTACGCAACGCAGGTCGAGTTCCTTGCCAGCAACTCCGAAACCCAGCAACGGGTCCAGGACACGGGTGCAGCGCTGCTCGATCGCATCGGACCTGCGATCCTCTTGAGCCATGGCCAGGCGGGCGCGTTCGGGTGGCTAATCGCGGATGTGCGACCGCAGCTGGTCAAAGGCATCATCGCTGTTGAGCCGCTGGGCCCACCGTTCCAGGACGCGGTCCTGGGTGATGCGAAGGCCCGGCCGTCGGGAGCCACCGACATCAAATTGGTTTACGACCGGCCCCGAGGAGATCAGCGTCGCACAACAGGAAAAGCCGGACGCTCAGAGCTGTCCGCGTGGTGGCTGCAGAAGGAGCCGGCACGCAAGCTGACGAACCTCGCGTAAAACTCCGATACTGATCGTGACCGGTGAGGCATCCTACCACGCGTCTATGATCACTGCACCGCCCTGTACCTCAGGCAGGCCGGTGCCCATGTGGATTTCGTCAGGCTTGAGCACCTTGGCATCATGGGCACGGACACATGGCGATGCTTGAGAAAAACAATCTCGATGTTGCGCGCGTGTTGGGCGATTGGGCCGGCAAGGCCGTCAAGTGAGAGGCTGAGAACTATGACAGAAATATCCGCGTTGCAGCAAGCCGCCGCGCTGTGGTGGCGCACCTCGATTTGTGATATCGCCCCGGGGCGCATTTCTTATCGAGGATATCCCATCGAGGAACTGATCGGCCGCGTCTCGTTTCCCGGCATGATCTGGCTGATGCTGCGCGGCGATCTGCCGACGCCCGCGCAGGAGCGGCTGCTGCAAGCCGCGCTGGTCGCGTCCGTTGACCACGGTCCGCACGCCCCCTCCATCGCGATTGCGCAAATGGCGGTGAGCTGCGGTTTACCGCTGAACGGTGCGATGGCCTCTGCAATCAATACCCTCGATGACGTGCATGGCGGAGCAGGGGAGCAGGCGGTCGAGCTCTACGAAGATGTGCAGCGACGGCGTGATGGGCTGGAGATCGGCGAGGCCGCGGCCGCCGCGATCGACCATTTCACCGCAACGCGCGGCAAATATCTGCCGGGCTTTGGCCACCGCTTTCATCCAGTCGACCCGCGCGCGGCACCGCTGTTGGCGCTGGTGGATGCCGCAGCCGCCGAGGGCAGCGTCAGCGGCGACTATGCCAGGGCCGCCCGTGCAATCGAGCGCGTGATGCAGCAGCGCAAGGGCAGACTCATTCCCATCAACATTGATGGCGCCACCGCAGTCATTTACGGCGAGCTCGGCTTCGCGCCTCCGCTGGCGCGCGGCGTCTTCTGCCTGTCGCGCGCGGTCGGAATCCTTGCGCATGCTTGGGAACAGACTGGGCGCAAGGATCGAAACAAGGGACCGATGCCCAAGCAATTCGGCTACAAATATGAGGGCCAGCCGCGCCGGGCGCTGGAACGCGCATCGTGATGTATCTCGACAAGCCGCCTCAACTCGTCGAGACCCGCATGTTCTCGTCGATGCCGGCAGAATTTCGCGCCGTGGTGTTTCCTCGGAATGGGCGGACGCCAACCGCGGGGGCCATCCAGTGGATTGTTTCATCGAGGGACCATCGTTTGACAATTCCGGGAATCTCTACGTCGTCGATATCCCCTTCGGCCGTATTTTTCGGATTTCACCTGACCGCACCTGGTCTCTGATCATCGAATATGACGGCTGGCCGAATGGTCTGAAGATCGCACCGGATGGCCGGGTGCTGGTGGCAGACTACATGAACGGCCTCATGGAACTTGATCCACGGCGCGGCGCGATCCGGCCGCTGCTGGGCCACCGCAATTCCGAGTCGTTCAGGGGCTGCAACGACCTGCATATCGCGACGAACGGCGACATCTATTTCACCGATCAGGGGCAAACTGGATTGCACGATCCGACCGGCCGGGTGTTCCGATTGTGCCCTGACGGCCGGCTGGATTGCCTGATTTCGAACGGGCCAAGCCCGAACCGCCTGGTGCTCGGTCCGGACGAAACTATGCTGTTCGTTGCGATGACGCGCGACAACAGCGTCTGGCGCGTGCCGCTGATGCGCGACGGCGGGGTCGCGAAGGTCGGACGGTTCAGCTTGTTCTTTGGGACGAGCGGTCCAGACGGACTGACGATGGATCAGAAAGGTCGGTTGTTTGTCGCGCATGCCTCCCTCGGCCACGTCTTCGTATTGGCGCCGAACGGCGAAACGATTGCCCGCATCACGTCCTGCGCTGGGGTGACCTGCACGAACGTCGCATTGGACGCAGCAAACGGCGCATTGCTCATTACGGAATCGTCTAGCGGATCAGTGTTGATCACTGATCTCACTCATCTTCCTTGACGGTTGGGCACTGAAGGTCCCCTTGGCTTGAGGTTTCATGGCGGGTCGAGGATTACCGCGCCCGCCATCGCTCCCAAAGCTTCGTCGGGTGCTCCATAACAAAGGAAGTCAGACCGCATCCCGGAAGTAGCCCATTTCCTTGGCCGTGCCAGCTTCCCAAAGATTGTAAGAGCAATCCCAATTGATCACTTTTCCGCCTCGCAGCTCGAGGGCCTCCACACCGCGCGCTTCGTAGTGCTTGCCCGATGTTGCATCGACCCAGGTTGCGGTGAAGCTGTTCGCATATTTCTGTCCGGAGACAAGCAGGAGCGACTTGTGGACGTTGTAGTCCTTCTGAATCGAAAATCGCGCAGGCAAGAACTGTTCCGCGGCGGTCCTGCCCCGGATTTCCGGAAGATCGGCAAAACGGATTGAGATGTTCTCGTCGTAGCGGCTCAGAATTCCTTCGACGTCATGGCGCTGGAAGCGATCCATGCTTTTCGCAAGAGAAGCATTCGCTTCTTCCCAAGTCATGTCCCACTCAACAGTGGTCGACATGTCGGTGTCCCTATTCAGGCTTGTGGAGGCAATAGTGAAGGCGAGGTGAGAGGACGTGGGCCGGCCCAGATTGCTCAATTTTCTCTGGACCAACACGCTAGGGTGGGCGCCACTCCAATGCCCAAACGCTTCCGGAGAATCACGCCGGGCGAGCCCGTCCGCACGATCCATATCAACACCTTCCACGAACATCCTATTGGTCACGCCCGCCATGACCTTGTCGAAATCGACGGGCGCGTCTCCAAATCCCATAGCATCGGGACTACCGAGGCGCATCTTGAGCTTGGAATCGGCCAGTGCGGCGTTGGTTTCCTTATTGAGCCTGTGATGATCTCGGCGGGCATCCGCCGAATCTTAAACGCGCAGAATCCTAGTTCTTTCCCATTGCGCTCCGTCGAAATTCCACCGGCTTGAATAGTTCTTCGGGAAATTCGCTAAGGCGCGAACGATGCAAATTGTCCCCAAGGCCGTAGAACTCGCGGAAACTCATAATTAGCGGCCGCCACTTCTCTGGATCGATCCGATCTTTGTTTTCCTCGCGCAAAATACTCGTGGCCGCATGTACTCGAACAATCCGCACCTCAATCGCCTTCATGGGCGCACGAATACGAGGATTGCCGATACCAAATTCGTGAACTGCGGCGACTTCGCACTCGAGCTGGACGGGACACTCGAGAGCACGCGGAGGCGCCACGACCTCGGATGCAATCTCAGTCAATCCGGCAAGACGGAATTTGTCTTCCACATATCGAAAACCCATTGGCTCCTTGTTCGCCGGTACAGGGTTGCTGCCGGTAGTCAGCGCGAGCCGATCAACCGAGCCAACCTGGCCTTCTGACGGCAAATTGAGCACACACTCTCTTGTTCGTAGTAGGTTCTCAGTGGTCTTGGAGCTTCTATTCAACCCAAGCATACAGCCCCATCCCAACCACCACGCCGATGACATTGGCGCGAGGTTCGGCGTTCCGTTATCGTTCAACGATGAAATGAGAACAACAGGTGTCCCCATGTAAAGAATGGCAGGGTCGACAGAAATCGTTTCGATTTCAGAAGAGTCGTCATCTTTAGTCCGTACTTCCAACATCTCTGATGTCCTGTGCTTAATTTCTACTTTGAGCTCGCGCCCCCTGTGTTCGCTGCTCCGGACAAGGAAGGCTATCCTCAAGCAACAAACTCGCTCCGCGGATCAGGCTCATTCCCTAGCGATCATGGCAGCCGCCATTGCTTCTTGGTTCCGCGTAAATGCCGCAAAACTGGATGACAGTGAACGTCCAGTTTCGAGATATTGAGGTGGTCCAGTCGCTGGCCCCCCTTGGCAATTGGGCCAAAGAAGAGCAAACGGGCTTGGAATAAATGTACGTTTTTGGGGCGCCAGGAGTGGTCCAGTCGGCAATATCGTTTAAAGAGCCATGGCATGGGTGCGAAGCGGATCTACGCGGCGCTGCGCGATCAGATCGTTTGCGGTGTGTACGGATCTGACGGTCTGCTGCCACCCTCCCGCGCACTTGCCGGCAACCGTTACCGCTGCGTATGAACAACTGGCTGCAGAAGGATTCATTGACGTCCGGCAGGGCGCGTGCCCAAGCGTGGCGCCGGCCGTCGTTGATCAAGAGCGCACGGCAAAGTCAAAGGGCGTCGGACCAACTCGGCTGTCGAATTACGGCGAGAGGTTAAAAGGCATCCCCACGCGCTCGGAGAGCCTGCAACGGAATCTGGTTGCGGATTTTCGGCACGGCGATTTGTCGCCGGGCGATTTTCCTATCCTGGCGTGGAAAAGGGCAGTAGTGGCCGCGATGACGCAACGCCCCACGCGGCTCGCTTATGACGATGATACGGATAAAGTGTGCGGAGCCGGAGCTCGCAAAGTCCTGCGAAGCAACGGCCAACACATAGCGCATGATCATGGGAAGGCTGAAGCTGACAAACCTCTCCGCCACCCCACGGCGCCCGGCCTGTCCCTCGCGGGCGTCCGGTTGATCATCCCTGATCACGTCGTGGGATGAGAAGAACGTGCTGCAGGCGTCAATTCAATGCCGTTGCCAACCTTACGCACCAATTGTTTCATAGTCATGTTGGCGCCAGACTTGACGTTACCCTCGACCGATAAACTCGCGGAAAGTGAACTCACTCAGCGCGAGCGTCAATGCCTCGCATGGACCGCACACGGAAAAATCGTCGCGGATATCGCGGCGCTGGTCCAGATTGCGCCGCGCACGGTTGTGTTTCATCTTGAGAACGCGCGCCCCAAGTTCAGTGCAGCATCTATTGCCCAATGCGTCGGCGAAGCCTTGCGACGCGGTCTGTTGTCCTAATCATCCATACCGTCCGATTTCCCGCGAGATGCGCAAGCGACCTGGCGCTCGTCGTGCCGGTCGTTTGTTTATATTCGGTCCAAACAGGTCAAAGGCAATCAAGCTGAACAAGACTTACCTGTAAAATATGACAGGCGATTAGCAAATCTCTTTCTGGTTTTGAGGCCTCCCGATAAATTTTCAGGAGGTCGCCATGCATGCCATCACACTTCATACCCCTCAATTTGGCCGTCATCTGGAGTTGCTCGCGGCGATGTATCGGCTGCGGCGTCGTGTCTTCAAGGACAGGCTCGACTGGTCAGTGTCCGTCTCAGGTGAATTAGAGCTCGATGTGTATGACGCCCTCGGTCCGACTTATCTCATTCTGATAGCAGACGCAGGAGAGCCGGTTGGTTCGGTCCGTCTGCTTCCGACGACCGGACCAACCATGTTGGCCGACACCTTTCCCGTTCTACTCGGCGGGACGTCAGCGCCGCGCGGCGAAAGAATTCTGGAAAGCTCTCGCTTTTGCGTGGACACCAAGCTTGTCGCCGAGCAGGCCGGCAGCAGTCTCAACCGCGCAACGTTTATCCTCTTCGCTGCCATGATGGAGGCGGCACGCGGCGCTCTCGCAGACAGCATCGTGACAGTCACCGATACACGTATGGAGCGCATTCTCCGGCGCGCGGGCTGGCCATTGAGACGGATCGCAGCTCCGCAGCAGGTCGGAACGACCATGGCAGTCGCCGGCTTTCTCGACATGTCCGAACAAACGCTTCATAGGATGTACAAACAAGCCGATGTCAACGGCCCGGTGCTTGTGTCACCGGATCTTGGTAACGCGGCCGCCTGACGGCTCGTGAGCAGCGTGCAGCAAAGGTCGTTTGACACGTAGATGCTCGCAGACCCACGACATAGTCGGGTGGTTTTGATCAATCTGAGGCGCGGCGAAACGCCGGCTTCGGCCGGTCTTGCCGCGCGGCACAACAGTTTCTCATTACTGCAAACAGGCCTGGAGATGTTCACCGTCGCGTCGACCCTCATCGGCGAATGCCAGCCGTCCGGGATTAAGGGTGGTCAGCAACTTGTGGACTCGATGACGCAACTGGACCTTGACGCCCTTTCAATTTGGCACGATCGGCGGTTTACGGACAATCTGGCTTCACCCGAAACCGGTATCATTTTCTTCGGAGGCAGTTGGTTCGAAGAGGAGATCTTCATTGCCGCACTGCAGGCGGCCGAGCGTGGATATGACGTACGCTTGCTATCGGACGTCACCGCGGCGCGTGTTGAGGCGGACCGATCACTCGTTTTCAATCGGCTGGCGCTTCATGGTATCTTGGCGACCACCGTGCGCCAGACGCTGCTGGAATGGGCGGTATGTCTGCATGACCCGCTTTTAACGAAAAAAGTTCAGCAGCTCCTATCGTGATCTGGGTTTCCCCTCGGGCCCTTGAGACGGGGGCACCCGGTTTCTCGTGGCCAGCCAGGACCAGCCTGGCGTTCAACTCCAGAACAGATCCCGCGGAGAGGTGGCACAGCAAAGTGCGCGAGGGGCGTTCATGAGAAACTGTTCCCGCTAGCGGGGGCCCGCAAGCTGGGCGTAAGCGTGGACCGCTGACATCAGCACGAACGGGAAGAGGGGCGGGATACAAACGTTCGTATAGTTCTCCAAACCATTTCGATATCGAAGGCTTACCTGCGTACAGTTGAGCGATGAATCCCAATAGTGTTTAGTCTCCTCCTAGCACTTTCTTGAGAATCGGACCGGAGCGTCCTGAATGGCTCTCGGCGCGGGAAGTAAAACGAGCTAAATCATGATATTCTATCGCAGGAGGCCACGCGGTCCGTTGATCTGCATCGAGTGTCGTCGATCCCTAGGGTCAGGCTACCTGCAAGATATCTCCACGCGGCACCCCTATTGCGATTACGATTGCTACCTTCGCAACCGGATCGGCGGCGAGACCATCTCTACCGACGTAGGCATTCCGTGCAGGGGCGGCCCGGCCGCAAGTACCCCACCGCCGTTGCCGGCGACAATCGGGTTGACCCAGTGGTCATAAACGTCACTGTTGAAGACTTCGTGCCACATCCCCGCGCGAGGAAGCCCGAGAAGATAGCCGAAGTGGGTGGTCTCGGACAGACTCGTCACAACAACTACGTCGTCGCCTAAATTGTCGAGCCAACGATGGAAAGCGAGCACCCTTGTCGGATTGTGGCAATGGAAGACATTGAAGCGCCCACGACGCAGCGCTGTCAGACGCCGGCGCAGCGCAATCAGCTCGCGCGTGAAGCGCAAATGATCGCTCATCGCTCGATCGCGGCCCAGCCCGTCCCACCAGATCCTATGGTCCGGATCGTGAGGAGAGTCGTTCCAGAGTTTGTCCTCGAGAAACTCCTGACCCATGAACAGCATTGGCACGCCGGGGGCCGGTGAGCAGAATGCCGGTGGCGACGCGGGCGCGCGAGCGCGCGTACCATGACCGTGCGTCGGACGGATCGGAGATGTGGGCGATGCGCGGCTTTTGATCCTTCGGATCGTGGTTTGTCAGCAGCACGTCATGGTTCTCGAGCATCTGCACGGCACGCCAAGCGCCGTCGAATCCAGCCGGAGGCAGGAGCGCATCGCGTACCCGTTCGAGACTAATCGGCGCGAAGGCACCATGCGCAGCCTGTTCGACGGCGCTGCGCACGCCGTCGCGCATGCGGTCGGACCAAACCATGTCGAAGCCAGCACCGCCAGAGCTGCTCGGCCGTACCACCGAGTCCGGACCTGGATTCCAGAATTCAGCGATCTGGACTGCTGATGGTTTCGCTGTCCTCACGGTGCTGGTCAAGTCTTGGCAGAAGCGCCAGCCACCGAACCGGTCGATCACGCTCACTTCGTCATATCGGAAGCCGTCAACGTGAAACTCGTGCATCATCGCCACGGCATTGTCGATCAGGAACTGGCGCACGGAGGCATTCCAGTAAGCGAAAACGAGGCCGCCAGCCCAGCCGCGATCGGTGAAGTACAGGCTGTCGTTGTTGTTGCCGGGGAGGGCGCGATCGAAGAAATACAGACTTTCGTTGCCGAAATCTCCGCCCGCATGGTTGTAGACCACGTCGAGGATCACTGCGATGCCATAGACATGCAGAATGTCGATGAGAAGGCGGAGCTGGTCGTCGGCGCCGCGGACGTCACCGACCGAGACCGGCGCTTGATCGCGGGCGGTGAGCAGCGCGTTGGCGCGATCCAGATAGCCCGGCAGCTCAGCCGCCGGCACACCGTAGTCGAACTCAGGCGAGAAATAGTCGACGCCGTCGTAGCCGAGGCTAAAAGCTGTCGGAAATTCGACGATCGGCAGCGGCTGCACGGCGGTGATCGCGAGATCCGCGAGATAGGGCACCCGATCGAGGACGTCCAGGAATTTGGCGACGCGAGCGCCACGACGATCGAAGCCGCGGGCGTCGACAGCGTGGAAGGTGCCTATATGGAGCTGATAGATGATCAGCTCCTCGTAAGCGGGCGGACGAAAGCCGGCGTCGTGCCAAGCATAGCGCGTGGGATCTGAAACGATGCATTCCCAATTGGACGGCAGCAGCTCGCGAGCATAGGGGTCGCGCTTGTAACCCGGCCCGTCCGCCCCGACGACATAGAGCTTGTACCGCCGCGGTCCAGCCGTTGAACGAACCGGTAACATAAACGGCGTTGGCGCGGGGGAGCCCAGGCGCGGAACGTCGCCCCGCCGGGAATGAGGTTCGCGCCCATTGGGGTGTGCGGGCCAACGTGACTCATGTCAGCGGGCATGCAGGCTCCTAGTCGTAGCCGCCAAACATTAAGAGGTGGATATCGCTGTCGGTGGCGTTCATCATACCGTGCAAGCCTCCGGGCTTGAGCAGCACGAAATGGCCAGCCCGCAAGGTGCGGAGATCAAAGCATCTTTCGCGGTCGGGGAACTTGTACCAGTCGCCCGTCACCATCACGGCTTGTCCCTGCAGGAGGAAGAAGATTTCCTGGTTGTCTCGATGACGGTGTAGTCCTATGCCGCAGTTGTTCTTGAGGATGTGCAGGTCGATATAATCGATGGTGAAGAAGTCTTCGTGGCGTTCGCCGTCGGCCTTGTGGCCCATGGAATCGAACTGCCACGGCTCGACGATTCGGCCGAGCTCGCCGCTGTTGGCAAAATCGAAGTAGTTCGACATGAGGTTGCGGTAGTGTAGGACACCGACGCCCCCGTGTGGATTCGCGCTGATCCCGGCCTTCAGATGGGAATTCAAGCCGCGCAATATCATGTTGAACTCGTAGTGATAGTTGCTGCCCCCATTGGAATCCCACTTCTGACCGCTCTCGTCCGCCCAAGCGACCTCGATGCGCGCCGGAAGAAGCGGATGCATGAGGCAATCGGACGCCACGGTACGCACGTCCACGTCGTCCTTGCCTTCGCGGTCGAAGTCGCTGCGCTGCCCTAGGATCAGGTCGGGACGTGTGATGAGCTCTCCACGGTCGAGCGCCGAGAGGCCGATGCCGTCGCCTCCAGCGGAAAAGACCGCCTTCAGGTCATTGCCGTGGTCGCCCCACAGCTCGATCTCGTAGCGATCGGTCGCCTCGTTGTACGGAACGGTGATTAGACCGCCGGCATCGCGGCCATTGACTTTCAGGAACAGGCGAATGCTGGCGCCGGGCAATCCTCGGATCGCGTCGGCGAGCCTGGAATCGGGCCCGGCTCGGTAGGACAGTTTGAGAAACGGCACAACGCGGTCTGGCACTGGCTCGAACGATTCGAGATCCTTCCACGCGCGCGCCGTTACCCAGCCGCGGAGCAGATACGTGTCGGTGACCAGGAAGTCCCGCACGTTCTGCTTTGGAAATCCGTTTTGTTGTCCTGCCGGGTTGGATCGAGGATGTCAGCGTCGGCGCCCTGTGGGCCGGCGATGTCGAGATGGCTGAACGGCACTAACGCGTGCAGATGGTCAGTGAGATAAAAATGCCGCTCGGCGGCGAGATGATGCGTCTCTGCAACCGCCAGCAGCTTCGTCAGAGGATTGCGGCTGTTGTAGTCAGTCGTCTCACCGGGCGGCACTCGCAGCACGGTGTCAGGGGCGATGACGGATGGCATGCGAGACCTGCGCAATTATGAGGAGTGATAGCCGAACGCGACGAATTTGAGGGGGGCTGCATTACCTTTCGGGTTGCGCACGCCGTGAATGCCCCCGCTTTTGGTGAACAGCGTGATGCCAGGACGCACCGGGATCTGCCGGCACGGCTTGGGGCCGAGCCCGTAGATGTCCGGCATCGGGTCAACGAGAGGAAACTGGGCGTCCACCGCCGGATCGTCGCCGTCGCCCAGATAGGCAATGCCCTCGCCCTCGATGAAATAATAGAGCTCCTCGGAACCGACATGCTGGTGGGTGCCCTCGACCGCCCCAGGCGGCAACTCGACCTCGTGAAAGTACACGATCGTGCCGCCGAGCTCGCGCTGGATGATCCAGCGCATTCCCATGACGTTCTTGTTGCCGTCGAACTTGCCGGGCGTCGGCGGGTCGCCACGGAAGTAGTCGGCGCTGGTCGGCTCCATCATTGCGTTCTGGTAGAATACCGGCGTTACCCCCGTGCGTTCCGGATCCAGCCGCGCTGGAACGAGACGACGTAATTCCTCATCGTTAACGGTATTGCCATCGGAGTTCAGTGCCGGCTTGTTGGGCTCTTGGTGCGAGCGGGCGTAGTCATTGTCGAAACCCGGATCGACGATGCGGTAGTTGAGCGGCCGGTCGAGATCGGGCTCACGGAACGAGAGCTGCACGCGGGTAACACCTCGGATGTTGGCCAGCGCTGGTTTGAAGCCGGGTATCGCGGTAATCGGCTTGTGCAGCCCCATCTGGTCGAGCACCTTGAACGAGTGCGATACGGTCGGCGGCGGCTCCAGCGTTTCCCAGATCTCGACCTGGTAGGCGTTGACATACCTGTCGAAGAACATCTTGAGGTACCGCTTGAGGCCGCCCTGGAGGGCGGGATTGGCGTGGCTGATCTCGACCCAAGCAAGAACCTCGTCGCCGAGTAGGCGGCCGCGCTCGCGCGCTTGCTCGGCGAGCCGCCCGGCGCGATACTCAATCCGCAGTGCATTGCACAGGAACTTGCCGTCCAGGTAGACCTCGCATTTGAGCACGATGAAGTCGGCGCGGCCCCGCACCTCCAATACGTTGTACTGATAACGCGGGCTGCGCGTCGCGTTGAGGTACTGAGCGTGATAGATGCGGTCCGGATAGAAGACGATCTTGAAACCTGATTCCACGGCGGCGTCACGTTTTCGTTGAAGACCGGCGCAGCAGGGGTGGGAATAACGGCATCCGCATCGATCAAGTTGAGCCGGGGGTCCATCGCGCTAAATCCTGGTCAGCAGGTGGTCGGCCACCCGGAACGAGTTCGCCTGGAACCGCCGGAGGTCGGCATAAACGCGCCATCGGCGACGTAGAGATTATCGAACTCCCAGGCCCGGCACTGCGGATCCAGTACCGAGTCGTTCGGGTCGCTGCCGAAGCGGGCCCCGCCGAGAATGTGATTGGCCATGCGGGCGAGCGCGTTTTCCGCCATGTAAATCGAGCCGCACCCCTGAATCGGATAGTCGTGACCGACCGGATCGCCGCCGTAGCGCAGCACGTTTCCGCACTGCTCAGCCATCACATCCATCAGATAGCGGTCGTGTTCGTGCCAGCCCTTGATAACATAGGCGACCGGACGGCCCCATTTGTCCTTGACGTCGGGATGTAGCTCGATGCTGTTATCGAACTGGGGCACTTGGTTGGCCATGAAGCTGATCGACAGGCCCCGGCCGAACTCGGCATCCATGAAGTCGATGAACTGGTCGCCGCGCATATCGGTAGCGCCCAGAAAGCCGTTCCATAACGTATCGAGATCCTGGCTCCCATAGGTACGGAACAACGACAGTGGCAGGGCCTGGTCGGAGGTGTTGTTGTAGATGGCGGCGCCTGCCCAGAGGCCGTTCTCCTCCAGGAAGTCGTCGGTGGCGCAGCAGTCGGTCGCCCAGTCCGCGTCGAGTGCCTTCGACTTGTCGAAGCGTTTGGGCATCAAGGCGCGCGCTCCGCCGAAGCAATGGGTGAGGACGTAGCGTCCAAGCAGCGGGTTTCGTTGATGCGCCGATCGAAGTTGGCGTCGGCCATCGCCGACAATTTGAGCAGGCGCACGCTTTCTATAGCCGAGCAGGCCACCACCACGATCTTTGCCTTGATGAATCTCTCGAAGCCGCCGGGGTCGAGCAGTCGGACCCCGGTCACCTTGGCTCCGTCACTGATGACGTCGGTCACGACACAATTCGGCCAGATGGCAAAATTCGGCTTGTCCTTGATCGGGCTCAGCAGCGCCACCCAAGTGCTGGACTTCAGCCCGAGCGGATCGCCGTAGCGATTGACGTAGCTGGTCTTGGCGGCTTCGGGATCGGGCTCGCCCTTGGCGTTGCGCGGAATCTGCCGACCGCTCGAGGGATGGTCCTCGGTGATGACCGCGAGCGGCGTGCGATAGGGCGCGATGCCCGGACCGAGGCGCTTGCCGAGCTCGACCATGCCATCATGGCGTAACTGCTGATCGGATTAGGCGCCAGCGGCTTTCTGGTATTTGACGGCGCTGAACGGCTTCTGCTGGTTCTCGCGCGTGCCGTTGATGCCCACCATCTCCTCGGCCATGACGTAATATGGTTCGAGTGCTCGTTAGTCGACCGGCCAGTCGCGCGCCTCGCGGCGGACGTCACCGTTAGGATCGTGGGCGATCGGCTTGCGGCGAGCGTCGTTGAAGCTTTTCAGCCTGAGATCGGTCGGAGTAAAACGCAGCGACACGGCGCCGTATAGTTGCGTGCCACCACCGACCACCTGGGCAGTGTAGCCCTCGATCGTGCCGTAGTCGCGGCCGTCTGGTCCCTTGTAGACGTGCGGCTCGTCATTGATATCGGGCTCGACGTGGCTGCTGTAATAGGACACGCCGGTATTGGCGAGGCCGGGTACGTGCAGGATCTTCTCGGTGCTCGAGGCATAGATCTCGTCGCGCCGGAAGTCGCTTCTCTCGCCCGGGAACTCATAGTGCGGCCGCAGCAGTGGTCCCTTGTCGACAACGAGGACGTTATGGCCTGCTTGGACGAGGCGGTGCGCTATCGGAGCTCCCCCTGCGAAAGAAGGAGATACCCAGCGAAAGGCTCAATCGTGATTTCGCGTGCCGGCGCGACGGTCAGCATCTACTGGGCGTGCTACGCGCATTTTTCGTCCGCCATCTGCCTCTGAAGTTTAGCGCGATCTCGCCATGAGCCCGAGCCGGCCGGGTTCTCCCTGTTCCGCTCTTAAGTGCCGCGAGATGCGTTCCTCCTTGTCGAGCTGGTCGCAGCGCAGTGTTCTCGATTCCAGTCTTTAAAGCCGAGCTCGATTTGAGCCAAGTACCGGATCGGCCGGCGCCATGCACGATGCAATTGTTTGCTGCCGCGCGCGTCACTCTGATCAGCCCGATCCGCGAACAAGGTAGCCGATGAATCGCTGCGATCCTCGACAAGCCAACAGCCGCGTTTCGAAAGCAGAACATCATCAATTCGCTCCATACTGGCATGCGAATTGCCTATCTATGGCTCAGGCAAATGAACGGTAAGGCATGATCAATCTGACAGACAGCATGAGATTAGCTTACCGCCCGCACCTTGGAGCGGGACGACGATGTCGTTCAACTGCAGCTGCCGGGGGATGTTGATCCGCATGTGCGGGATTGGGGCGCGCTCCGGTCGCGGACCAACTCGTCGCTTCGCTGAAGCGGCTGGATCATCGCGGCTATGACTCTTTGGGCGTTGCGACGCTGGAAGGCGATCACTTCGATCGGCGGCGCTCCGTTGGCAAGCTGAAAAACCTCGAGAACCGGCTGCGCGCCGAGCCGCTGTGGGGCCACATCGGGATCGGCCACAGCCGCTGGGCTACCCGCGGCAAGCCGACCGAGAGTAACGCTACATCCGCATATGACCGATAGCGTGGCCGCGGTCCACAACGGCATTATTGAGAATCTCCGCGAACTGCGTGCCGAATTGGAACAGCAGGGCGCCAGATTCGCCTTCGAAACCGACACCGAGATGGTCGCTCATCTCGTGGAATCCTATCTGACGAAAGGCTACTCACCGTCAGAGGCGGTGAAAGCGTCGCTGCCGAAATTGCGTGGCGCGTTCGCACGGGCCATCCTGTTCAAGGGCCATGACGATCTCGTGATCGGCGCCCGCAAGGGCTCGCCGCTTGCGATCGGGCAGGGGGATGGCCAGACGTATCTGAGCTCGGATGCGATTGCGCTTGCGCCGTTCACCGACACCATCACCTATCTCGAGGACGGCGATTGGGCCGTGCTCACCCGCAAGACCGGCGTGATCTTTAACGCGCAAGGCGCTGTTGCCCATCGCGAGGTGCTGAAATCAGGGGGCTCGTCGTTCCTGGTCGACAAGGCGAATTATCGTCACTTCATGGCCAAGGAAATTCACGAGCAGCCGGAAGTGGTGGGCCATACACTCCGGCGCTATGTCGACATGACCGCCGAGCGCATCGCATTGCTGCAGAGGCTGCCCTTCGACTTCAACGACATTGGCCGCATATCGATCACGGGTTGCGGCAGCTCGAGCTATGCCGGCTCCGTCGCCAAATATTGGTCGAGCGTTTGGCCCGCGTCCCAGTCGAGCTCGATGTCGCCTCCGAATTCCGCTACCGCGAGGCGCCGCTGCGCAAAGGCGATCTTGCCATCTTCATCTCGCAATCGGGCGAGACGGCCGACACGCTGGCCGCACTCCGCTACGCCAAGGCGCAAGGGCTCCATACGGTCTCGGTCGTCAACGTGCCTACCTCGGCGATTGCGCGTGAGAGCGAGACCATGCTGCAGACGCTGGCCGGGCCGCAAATCGGCGTCGCCTCGACCAGAGCGTTCACCTGCCAGCTGATGGTGCTCGCGGCGCTCGCGGTCGCCGCCGGCAAGTCGCGCGGTGAATTGTCCGACGCCGACGAGACGAGACTCGTGCAGAGGTTGATCGAGGTTCCGAGGCTGATGGCGACCGCACTCGCCACCGAGCCCCAAATCGAAAAAGCTCGCGCGCGACATAGCGAAATGTCGCAACGTGGTCTATCTCGGCCGCGGCACTTCGTTCCCGCTGGCGCTGGAAGGCGCGCTGAAGCTGAAGGAAATCTCTTATGTCGACGCCGAAGGCTATGCCGTCGGCGAGCTCAAGCACGGTCCGATTGCGTTGATCTACTACCTGTGGTTGTCATCGCCGATATCAGGCGGGCGTCGATGACGCCGAAGTAGAACACACCATCGTTGTACCGGTCCCATGGTCAGCTCCCCTTGCACACGCCGGGTTCGCAAGGTTCGGGCAAAGGCATGAATTCGATCTCACTTCGCTGGCCAAAAGGGCAGATGTGACAGGCCACTCCCCCCCGCCTGTCAAAGCCGTGTTCAACCCAGGATCAGCACGATGAACCACACGCCTTGTAAGCGCCTTCAAATAGCAGATCAGTATGCCTGCCCTCCGCAATCATCCGCCCCTTGTCTAAGACGACGATCTTGCCGGCACCACAGATAGTGCTGAGTCGGTGAGAGATGACCACGATGGTTTTGCCGGCGCGGCGCAAGTCCTCAACCAGCCGCTCGAACCACACGGCGACTGCCAAATACTTCCTTGATGCAGGTGAGGGGCAGCCTCACGCGGTTGCTGCGCCTGAAGCGGAAGGAGATCGCCAAGCGCAAGGCGAACCCGCTTTCTCGACACCTGCACAACCTCAAGCAGCCTCGCCAGAGCCGTCAGGGCTTGAACCGTACGTGGCGTGAGGTTGTAACCTTAGACCGAACGTGCGCCCAAATTCCAAATTGAAGCCGGAGTAGGACGGGTTGTTCGAGATGAAAGCGGACGTCTTGCGTCTACTCGGGCCAAGTTCAATCCCGACGTGCCGCACCGCTCTTTCAAAAGAGGGTGCAGGTAATGAGCGAACTGGGAGAAGGGGTACGACTGTCGTTCTGTGGCTTTGTTCTGATTGTCGACCTCAGCGATCGGCTTTCTCAAGCTGGATCCTCTGAGTCCAGCTTAGCTCCGGGTGAGCTATGAAGATTTACCTCATATAGGGAGAGTGATGTGGAGCACAACTATAACGGATGGTTCAATACGGACGCTTGGATACATGAGTACGCTGCCCTGCAAGAGCAGCAGCGGGCGAGGCAAGAGTCGGACCACATGCCTGCGGATCAAGCTGGCTTTGAGCAGCAGCTGAGCGAGCTGCAACTCAGTTCCTCTGATGAGAGCTCGGCTGAGCTGAGTTCGCCCGACACTCGACCCGCAAAGGCGCATGACAGTATCAAGCGCACTGACGTTGGCGGTTCGATGCGGATGCCGCCGCCGCAGTCCAATCTTCGGGGCAACTCGATCAACAGCACGCGCTACAGCGTAGATCTGCCTCGCGCTCACCTTGGTGGCTCACCTGCTGGGGCATCGCAGTCTGACTTGCGTGACAGGCTATTCAGCAGCACGCGCTATACAGCACCGTCGGAACCGGAGCCCGTCGCGCGGGCAAGGGATAAGAAGAGCGGAGGACTGTTTTCTCGGTTTAAATCAGTGCTCGGCAAAGTCTTCGGAGGAAGTCGCGGTGAAAGCTCGTTCGGCGGCCCGGCGTCGGATGTAGTCTATTCAGAGCTTCGTATCGATTACTACAAGCGCAGCCGCGCGTCCGAAGAGGACGCGGCCCTCCTTTCCGAGTTCGCGCGCGCGGCTGCAGGCAGTTATGCTCCCAGTACCATTCAGAAGATGGTGGAACATCTGGGCCGGTTCAGCGACTTTTTAAAGTCCAACAACTTGACACTGGCTAGCCTGGTTGAAAACCCTATTGAGTTGGAGGCCCGTGCGGATGAATTTGTGAAGGCGGGGGGCATCAAGCGAGTGCATACGGCATTGGAAGCGCTTCGGAAGTCCCGCGCTGGCGAGTTGTTGCCTCCTCCTTCTCCTCCTTCTCCGCCGCCTCCTACCGGAGACGCGCTACTCATTCGCCAGTTCGCGGCAGCAGCCCGGGCACATAATGTTCCCGACAAAACCATCAGGCCTCATACGGAGGTTCTTAAGCACTTTGCTGAGTGGCTCACAGCCAAACAGAAGCCATCCCTGGCTTCTCGGTTTCGAACCGACGAATTAGCCGAGGACATCATGGCCTACGCCGAGGAGAATGACCCCAAGGGCCGCCTCTTTACGGCGCTGAATCATCTCCGAAGGCTTCAGCCTGACGGGGGAGGGTTCGAAACACTCGGACCGGGGCCCCGCGTCATGGGGCGCCGTAGTTTGAGTGCTTATGAGAACGACGCCGGGATCATCGACGGCGCCACTAACGAAGCCTTGGGCAAGCTTGGACCCGAAGCGACCGCCAAAGAGAGGAGGCCTATCCTCAAGATCGCTAGTAATCGGCGCAAGCTTAGTGATTGGCTGAAAAGAGAGGGCAGGGAAAGCATAGTGAGTCGATTCAACGGCAATGAGCAGCAGGAAAAACAATTGCAGAAAGATATCTCGGATTTCAGGCGAGCCATTGACCAACCGTACATCGACTTGGGGATCAACAAGCTTCGGCAGTACCTAGGCAGCGAGCTCCAACACGGGCGTCATCCTTATGACGACGACGCCAGCATCATCGATGGCCTGGCCAAGGAACAGCTAAGCAAGCTCGGATCCGACCCGGCTTCCCAATCGAAAAAGAAAACTGTCCGGACTACTGCTGCGGCGCAACGCAGGTTCAGTGATTGGCTCCGAACAGCAGGTAGGGAGAGCATCGTGAGCCGAATCAACGGTGATTGGCATCAGCGACGGTCATTGGACGCAGATTACCAGGAGTTCACGAAAGCCAAAGGGAATGTCGGCATTGGCTTCAAGAGGCTTGCGCAGTATGTGCAAGTCGTCGAGGCAAACAGGGCGCTGGGTGTGGCCTTCCCTAACCAGCCGAGTCGGGAACCGCAGCTTGCCGGGGCGAGCTTATCGTGGTCGCCGCGGGTGCCGTCCGACTTCGACCCGAGTGAGTGGCCGACGCCGCAAGGCCCGGCTGGGTCGAGCTCAACCTGGTCGCCGCGAGTGCCGTCCGACTTCGACCCGAGTGAGTGGCCGACGCCGCAAGGCCCGGCTGGGTCGAGCTCAACCTGGTCGCCGCGAGTGCCGTCCGACTTCGACCCAAGTGAGTGGCCGACGCCGCAAGGCCCGGCTGGGTCGAGCTCAACCTGGTCGCCGCGCGTGCCATCCGACTTTGACGCGAGCATGTGGCCAACTCCGCAGGAGATGCGTGACGATGCTCAGTCAGCGCCGGTGCTTAGCCCTGCCGGCAGACCCCGTTCTTCATCGCGCCATCAGGCGTGTCTCAAGAGCTAGAGGATATTGGACATCTCGTCGGCGACGATTGGCAGCATGGCTCCCAGCCTGTCCCGGATTTCCTGCTCGATGTACTGGACAACAAAATGCTGATGCCGAGTTCGCGAATGGTTCCGCAGCCGGTCTCTATCAACGGTGAGACCTACTCGATCACGTTAGGGCCGCGAGGACGCAGCGACGCTCAGCTTATCCATCATCCTGGCCCATCCTCGGTTCCTGATGCCCCGATCGGCGCTTCGGCTACGAGTGCCTCTTCCGGCGACCGCAGCGGACGGGTGCTCGGAGCCAGGGAATGGCTGGGTGACGAGCATATCCAGCGGGACTACGAACTCCTGGCGCAGGAGTTGCGGCGGAGCAATCCAAATCTCGCCGCCCGGACTCGGTTCGTGGATCCTCTCATGGCCTTTCGGGTGGGCCAGGGTACCGAGATCGACGCGCTACGCGCATTCCATCGCATTGTCGATGATCGGAATGGTAACGATACAGCCGACTTCCTGTTCTTGCCGGTGAACGATGCCAGCGCTACGGACATCAATCGCCGCGGCTCCCATTGGTCGTTGCTGCTGGTGGACCGCCGCGATCGCGAAAGGCCGGTTGCCTACCACTACGACTCCGCCCGGGGACACAATGACAGACCTGCAGCAATGCTCGCAGCACGGGTGGGAGCCAACCTGCAAGACGCCCCCATAAGCCAGCAGAGGAACGGCTATGATTGCGGCGTCTTCGTGGTGGACGGTACGCGGGCGCTGGTTAGGCGATTGGCGGAAAGACAGCAGGCAGACCTGAACCTCGACAACCTCGTCGTCGATCGGCAGGCACTGCAGAACCGACTGAGGGGCTGATGTGGATGCGCCCCGTCCTGTACGGGTGGCGATCTCCAGGATTAGGGGGGCGGCCTTTGGCCGTCCTCTGCAGCAAGTCGGCGACTCAGAATCCGCTTGCTCGCGCATAGATCTGGCCGTGGCGTTGGCAATGCCCCACGACAGCTGTGTTATCGCCGATAATCGCCTGACCGGCGCGAGCGATTGAGGATGACGAGATGCTGCGGCTCGAATTGGCCGACCTTGTCGAAGGCGGTTGATCGAGCGACACCGCGGCATTGATCGGACATTACTGGCCGGATCAGTCACCAAAATGCCGCCTGATGCGGGCTTGCCATTTGATCCGTAAACCAACAGCAGTCGTTCAGACATGGGCGGCATGGTGACCAACCAATCCTGGTAGGTGCGTCGCGCGTCTTTCGGGTGATACAATCCGGCGGCAAGCTCTGGCTGCCCTCCCAGGGCGGCAGGTTAGCGTAGCAAGCTGAGGCGGTGGCCGGCTGTTGGAGTTGGCGGCGCGCGGTAGGGACAGCGCTTGCGGCACGCCCCAGCGCCGAGTCACGTCGCCATTGACTTCTCTGGCAGCGCGGGGCGCGGTAGGGACAGCGTCGGCTCTTCTCACACGTTCACCGACGCCCAAGTTACGCCCGCGCTGCTTCCGGTTGGCTGCGAGATGAAATACCATCCGTCTCGACCAGCAGGAGAATCTGGCCATGAAGCTTAGCGATGGCGAGAAATTAATCCTCTTAATGCTTTGCGATATGTACAAAGCGATGAAGATCAAGGGTGAGTTCGATCCGTGCTTCATTGCAATACGATTTACGGCGGCCATCTGTGGAGGTTCCGATTGGGATTGGAGCGGCATTCCATTCGAGCACTCCGAAGCTCCGCGAGAGGTCCGCGAGACTTGCGACTACTTGGAGATGTGGCGGTTCCTTGAGAGCGGTTACCATGCTCTTTCGGAGAAGGACAAGGAACAACTAGCGAGCGACCTCGGTCCGTTCGGAAAGAGCGTCAAGTTCCCGGGCTTCGATGGCAAAACCGAGCCGCATTTCCTCGTTGCCCACTACATCAACATAAGGCACGGATTTGAGCACTTCAAAAAGGACGTCGACTCAATTCGCGTCATCCCTCCGTCGACGGATACGGGTGTGCCCGCACCCGGACAATCGGTAAGACTGATAAAGGCGGGCACGGTTTGCTAGCAGTTGAGACCGTCTAAGCGCGGGCGCCCTCGAAGATCGCCGCGGCATCGAGCGCGACAGGCGGCGCGACCAAACAACAGCCGGCGTGGAGGGGTGCGGGCAGCCAACAAATCGCCGCAAGATAATGCGCGCCTTCAAGATCGCTGTCAACTCTGCCAAGTTCAACTCGCGACTATGGAGGCTGGCACGCATTGGCTCGAAAACTTGATGCATGCGCTTGTATCGCGGAATTGCGCGGGGCAAGCAGGCGATGTCCGATCACCAATCGGAACGGCCGACGCGGACTTCCATGGCCAGAAACGCTCGAACGACATCCGTGCTTCGACACCGATCCCGATGCCAGGCTCTACCGCAAGGGTAAAGGCAAGGAGACGAAGCTGTGCTTCATCGGCCATGGGCTGATGGAGAACCGCCACGGTCTGCTGGTCGACGCCTGCCTGACGCAGGCCGACGGGCATGCCGAACGGGTGGCCGCGCTGCACATGATCGAGCCGCATGCCGACCGGCCGACAGCGATCACGCTTGACGCGGACAAAACCTACGATGCAGAAGACTTCGTTAACGAGCTGCGGTCGATGAACGTGCCGCCGCATGTTGCGCAGAACACGAGCGGGCGCAGTTCCGCGATCGAGGGGCGAACAAACCGGCACGGCGGATATGCCATCAGCCAGCGCATCCGCAAGCGCATCGAGGAGGCATTCGGCTGGATCAAGACAGTCGCCGGGCAGGAGAAGACCAGCTTCCGTGGCCGTGATCGCGTCGCATGGGCTTTTATCTTCGCTGCCGCCTGTCATTCGGCTTGCAATATTGGCTCTGACGCACTTTTGGTGCAGCTCATTCATTGAGCGCCCATCAGCCTAGCCTGAAGCAAATCGATTTTGCCGCGGCCGTACATTTGCCGTCTGACGAGTTTGAGGCGCCCTCGGTCTGTCCGTTGGACCAGGGCGAAGTGATCGCCGCGCGAACCGCCGCTTCATCGTTCGTCACGCCGCGGGCGAACGATGCGACAAGGCTGGCGCGAGCACGATCGATCCAGGGGGACAGCTCGGCAGCGGCTCTTCGCCGGATCATGCCCGTGGAATTGAGCGATGATCTCTCGAGCCTCGACCAGGGTGGGAACGCCAGCTTCGATGGCGGCGACAGTGACGGTCTCTGCCTTCGACAGCGTATCCCGTCCGACCGTCATCAGACGAGCGATCGCTCTGGCTGATGGGATCCGGAAGGTTTTCGACATCTGCCTTTTCGGCCCGCCGTCTGCGGGTCGTCCATTCGCCGACAACACGAAGGGAGCCTCGGAAGCCCCGCGCCTGCAAGCGGCGCCAGAGTTCAGCCCCGTTTCGATAGCCGGACGCCCACTGATCGTCGAGCCATGGCAGATGCTGATCGAGCGAACTCTGCCGGGTCCGGAAGACATCGTGGTGCTCGCCACGGATCACCTGTCGCACCAACTTCCTGCTATGGCCGGTCTGGCGCACGATCTGTTTGACCGGTGTGCCGCTCTTCGACAGGGGCCAGGATGGCCGCGTTGGTCTCTTCGCGCCGGAGATAGCCCTCATACTGGAGGCGCTCGGCGGCGGTGAGCAGCTTGGGATCAATCGTGGTCGCCCCGATTGCGCTGCGGATCTGGCGCATCGATTTGCGGACGGCATCGAGGAAGGCCCGACTGGCGTTCTCCATCAGATGCCAACGATCCGCGACCTGTATCGCGTGCGGCAGGGCCTTTGCCGCGGCTTCGCCATATCCTCCACCGCGGTCGCGCGCGCCGATCGCGATCGTGGGATGAGCAGCGAGCCAGGCTTGGGCGGTCGCGGGCTCTCGGTCCTGCAGCAGCATGACGATTCGGCGCCTTTCCAGATTGCAGATGATGCTGGCGTATCGGTGATTGCGCCGCCAGGCCAATCACCAATGCCGATGACCCTGAGCGGGTCAGCCGGCGGACGGCCACGGCGTCGGACCACGCGCAGGAGCGTATCCTTGCTCACCGGCAGCATCAGCCGTTTTGCGAAGCCTGCCGCCGGTCATCCGCCAAGCGCCAGGCCGAGGTGATGCACGATCGAGTCCAGCCTCGCCGTGCGTCGCGCCGATGGAGCCAGTACCCCTTCGGCGAAGCGCTCAGTGAAGATTTGGCGCCCGCACAGGACGGCGTCGCAGCGGAAGCGGCGGGCGATCACCAGGAGTTGTACGATCCGGCCTGAAAGCGGCAGATCGGTCACGCGTCGCCGATACCGGCTATGGTTCCTTGGCGCCTTCACAGATACCGAGGATCTCCCGGAACCCCTCAGCATTGACCGCCGAGGCCACCAGCAGAGATACATTGCGAACCTCGCCGGCCCAGTTGCGCTTCATCACGATGCCGTCGAGGTAGAGATACGGATGCTCGCCTTCGATCCTGCGATTCCGCCAGGCCTCAATCTTGGCGTAGATCTTCTTGTTCAGGTTCGACACCGTGCTCGGGCTCACCCGGGTGTCCCATAGCGCCTCGGTAATGTCTTCGACCCGCCGAACCGAAATCCAGGCCAGATACATCTCGATCAGCGCCTCCTCGGTCGCGCTCTCCCGCCTCCGGTAGCGTTCGATAATCGCCGTCTCGAAGGTTTGCCGCCGTAGCTTCGGGACCTTCAAATTGACGTCCCCCGCCTTGGTCTGCAGCGTTCCCTCGTAGCTGCCCGCCCGCGTGTCCTGCCGAGCCGGGCTGCGCTCATAACGCCCAGCACACCGCACAGCTGGTCCGCTTCGGCCGCCAGCATTGCATTCATCGTCTCTTCCGTCCCACGGACCATCTCGCCAAAGTGATCCCGAATCCGGGCCTTATCAATCTGGATCACCTGGCCCATGGCATTCTCATCGTTCATCCTTGCTCCTTCATTCTCGTCAATCCTGAGCCGCGTGCGATGCCGCATCGTGGTCGAACAAAACTGTCGCCGCTTCATTGATCGTCGCCTCTTGGCCAGCGCGTTCACCCGGCCGATGATGGCGGTATCGTATCGATGACGTAAGGAACAGATGCTGCCGCGGGTCCAGCTGTGCCCGTGGCTGGTGGATTTACCCAAGCACGGTTGAGAACGGCCGCTATCGTTTGGTCTGGCATGTGACGCGCCAGGCGCTGGGCCTAAAGGTCAAGGCGAGCTTTGTTGCCAGTGACCGGACCTATGGTACGCGATCTTCTGGCGGAAGGCACAGGGTGTGGACTGCACCGGATCGAGTGGTTGATGCGACTGCAGGGTTGCGGGCGCGACGTCCGGCGGCCACTGCCGATGGACAACGGCAGTCGCCAGATGCCGAGCGTGCCGGGAAACATCCTGGATCGGCAGTTCGAGGCCACGGGACCGAACAAGTGGATTGCCGACTTCACCTACATCTGGACCGGCGAGGGCTGGCTCTACTCGGCCGTGATCGACCTGTTCTCACGTCGGGTGGTTGGCTGGTCAATGAGCGCCACCATGACAACCCAGCTGGTCGCTGATGCCCCTGTTGATGGCGGTCTGGCGGGTGGCAAGCCGAAAGAGTTATTATCGCGGCGCAGGCGCTCGTTCTCCTGGAGCAGGCGGGCGATCTCCGCAGCCTGGTCCGCCGACGGCGTCGCCTGCGTTACGGGGCGCCACGCCGCCGCTGTCGGATCCTGCCGGACTAATCCACCCAGCGTCGCGAGACCGAGTCGCGCAGACCGAGCTTCTTGGCGAGACCCGATCGATCGGCGCCGCTCGATAACGCCGTTCAACGGCCAGATGCTTGTTGTCCTCCGTGACGCCCACGACAACTCTGCGCAGGCCGCCGGCGTTTGTCCGCAGGGCTCCATTGACCAAAAGTGGCCCCTACTCAGGCGGAGTTTCGGCGATCACCTTTGTTTGCTACAATCACGTCGCTGGGCAGGGGGCAAAAAGCTAGGAACTAGGTACATTGATGGCGATATATCGCCCCTCGGCGCCCAGGGTCGTGACTATCGCGCCCACGGGGCGCTACGCGGATTCCATAGGGCTCGATCTCAGCTTCTGAGGCAGTTGTCGGGCCATGGAAAATCGTGATAGGTAGTTCGGCCGGTCTGACCCACCGTATGAACATAGCATGGATGGCGAAGGCGCACGCTCGCGGCAGATTGACGAGACCGCAGGGGCCATTGAACTCATCACCTTGACATCGCAAGATGCAAAAATCCACTCACTTGCCCAAGGCGCAGCAACATTTGAAGTGAGCTTTGGCTTCACCTTTCAAATCACGCGGCATTCGTCGCTTCCGTCCTACTTCGTCCCAATCCTAGGGCGAACTCCGGACCAGGACAACTCGCATTTTCCGATTTCGAGAATCGGTTCTATTCCCGTCACCGCGAGTGCGTGCGATACCCACGAACAGGGAGAAATCCGCTAACGAAACCGAGAGCGAAACGTTCATCGGCGGCCGTTCGTCCGTAACGGAGGTACTCAATCGCAACCCGGCTGACAGATGCGTACCTCAGCCGCTGACGCTCTATCTGTCATCTTCTTGTGCGGTTGCTGGTAGCGCCGAAGCCTGAGCAAATCGGCGTTAATTTTGGTATCCGCGGTTTGGTTCCTATACTCCTCAACATCTTGGGCCAGCCCATCGTCATTCAGTCGGCCAGCCATGGTCCCTTTTTCGCGCGTTTGCAGCCAATCACTCAACCTGGAAAGGCGGCGAGCCTGTCTATCGACAGTCTCCGGCTCAATCCTGCGTGTCGCCTTTTCCGCCGCGGCCCACATGTCGATGAGGGTTGCGTCTGCCGGATAAGGAGCTAAGCGCCGGATATCGGCTGACAAGGCCTTTCCGGCGCCGAGGTCCCGGAGCTTTTTCAATGCCGCTTTGATGCGCCTGCTGCGATCCTTCGCATAGGTTTCCACATCGTCATCTAACCCAGCTTCCAGCTCAGGGTTGCCAATTCGATCCGCGATTGATGGCCTCCCGTTCTGGCTAAGTCGGCCGCTCAAATGGCGCAGATCGGCTATCGCATTTTTGATGGTGCCGTCGCCCAGTACTTTGCCGGTGCAGTCGTCCCGGGTGACCTTGGCTTTGCTTTTGAAGTCCTCAAACAGCTCCTCATCCTCCTCAGGGACCCCGCGTGTTCGGCCGGGCTGCTTGGCGTAATCCACGCGAAACTTCGTTGAAACGACCTCTTGCTGGGGCGTGGAGCCGGACGGCTTTTCGCTGCGACTCGTCCCAAACGCCTTTCCGACGCCTGACTTGATACGTGACCACAGGCCGCTATTCTTGCTGTTCTTCGTCTGAATCGCGGGCTGCTCCTCAGATGGCAAAGTGTAGCGCGCACTGCTGAACAAATCATCCCGCAAATTGGACTGCGGCGGTACTTGGGCCGAATCTCGAAAGTGAGCTCGGGGGATGTCTACGCTGTGGCGCGTGCTGCTGAACGAGGTGTCCCTCAGCCTACCCACCTGCATCAGCGGGCAATACGCAAGGCTCATTTCCTCGGCGAGACGGCTTCCGGTGTCGAGCTCACGGCGGCGCGGGCGCTCAATCAGGTTGAGGCCAAGCCGGACCTTGTCGCCGTGGCGGTGGGCAAGTCAAAGGTCTGCCAGACATCGATCAGCCGCTCGAGTGCCGCGCGGACCTGGGCAATAAGTAAGTTGAATTTCGCGATCGCCATTTCCTTTTATCCAAACGCTCGTATTGCGCAGCGCATTTCCCGTGGGTGCCCCTGGTGCGAGCAAGCCTATGCCGCTGGGTGTGCGGTAAAACTTCCCCCATGCGCCGCCCCGCTGACCCGAGATTGCAGCCCAAGCGCGTTCTTCAACCAGCTTCAGGATAAACACGAACGCGTGAGCCGCCGTCCGTTTCCAGCAACTCGGCCCTGTAAGGCACGCCACGGATGTTGATATACGTCGGGCGCCCGGCTTCCGGCATGAGGTGCTCCCCCTCTAGTGCACGGACAAGGTAAGGCGGAAGCCAGCGTTCGCGGTGCTGCCATCCCCCGTGGATAAGAAACCCAAGATCAGCTATGGGCTGCCGCGATGGCCCAGCTTCATTCATCGGCCTCGCGCGAGGATGATGGATGAGACGAACGTCCCTGTGCTCTCCCGGCCCAAACGTGGCCGAGTAATGCTCACCGTTGATCGCGAACTGGCTTGGGCCGAACTGGTTCGGCATGAGATTGATGTTACTCAGTACATTGATCAGGACGTCCGAGGCCGGTTGGGAGCCGTGGTGCCAGCCCTCGCCGACGATAGATCCGATATCCAGCCGCTCCTGAGGGGCCCCTGATGGCCCAACGAACGACGGCGGTCTGGCGAGGTCAGGCGCCGGCACAGAGTGAGCGTCGTCACGCAATTCATACGGTGTGAGCGGACTCAAATTAACCAGCGGCTCAAGACCGCCGTAGATGTCTGACGAGGGACGCCTCGCAGATGATGGTGACGCGGATTCTTGCATCTGCTCCTAAGCCGATCCCAAGCGCCCGCGCTGGCTGGCGTTGCCGGAAGCTCCCTCAGTCTGTTTTGCAAAGCCTGCCGATCGGGGACGAGGTTGTCGAGATGCGCTATGTCCTCCCGTGTTTGCGCCAACCGTCCGACGAGGACCCGCGTGGCGTCCAGCACAAACACACCGCAGTCATAACCGTTGCTTTGCTGGGGTATGCTGGCGTGTTGCAGGCTGGCGTTCAACCGTGCTGCCAACATTGCTGCGAGCCCGTCGTTGTGTCCCCAGGCGGAATCGTAGTGATAGGCGACCGGTCTTTCCCGATCGCGGCGATCAACGAGCAGCAGCGACCAATGGGTGCCGCGGCGATTAGGATCCGTAGCGCTGGCATCGTTCACTGGCAGGAACAGGAAGTCGGCTGTATCGTTACCATTCTGATCATGGACGACGTGCTGGAATGCGCGTAGTAGCACGTCGCGTGCCGCGCCCACGCGAAGCTGGTGGGCTACGAGGGGATCCACGAATCGCGCCCGAGCGGCGAGATCCGGATTATTCCCGAGCAATTCCTGCGCCAGGAGCTCGTAATCCCTGTGGATATGCTCATCGCCCAGCCAGTCCGTGGCGCCCAGCACCCGCCCACTACGGTCGTGCGACGAAGCTGTCGGATCCAGAGCCCCGATCCAAGCATCGGACAGTGTGCCCGGAAGCGCCGGCGCATAATGAGCATCATCGCGCAGCCCCTGTGGCGTGGATGGCAAGGCCGCGGAAGAAGTCTGACGAGGGAGCCCCTGAGGACGGACCTCCACTCCGGCAAGTGCCCGCCATCCGGCTTCGGCCGCATCGCTCCAAAGCTGCTCCTGATCGCAACTGATCGTTCGCGACCTGGTCGCGCCCCACGCTCCGTTCGCCTTAAGGACTTGTAGGTATCTCCAAAGCTCATGTAAAGTTGGGAGGAGGACTCCTCTGGCTGCCTTGGCTTTATCGAAGGCCACAGCTTCCTCCCTCAACTGAATTTGCTGCTCCTCGCTTCCGTCGAGTCGACTCACTATGCTCCCTCTTTGCTCCCTTTGGAGCCAATCACTAAACGCGCGTTGAATGCTAGCCTTGTTGTGGACAGGTTTTCTCTCTGCGGCAGTCGAGTCCAGTCCAAGATTGTGCAGTTCTTGGTTTAACCAGCTCTCGATGATGCGGTTGTCGTCGGGATAAGGATCCGTTGTTCGCAGCCCCATCAGGCGCGGCCCGCCACCGACTGCTTGGAGTCCTAGCCCCCCAGGAGCGAGCCTCTGGAGATTAGACATTGCCGACTTGAGTCTGTCAGAAGGATCCCTACCGAGTTCCCTGTACGTCTCGATGTCGCCGGCGAGTGACTCAAGATCGGTCAGACGCCGAGAAGCCATCGATGGCTTGTCGCTTTCTCGGAGCCAATAAGCGAATCCCCTAAGCAACCTTGCATTGTAATCGATGGTACTCTCAGGAACCCTTCGGTCGGCTCGGACAGCTGTCACGAACTGGTCGACGAGGTGCTTGTCATCGGAATGAATTCGCCTCCCATGCACCCAACCGGATCCCTCATGCTCGAGCACTCCACCGAGCGCCTTCAATGCGCGGCCCAGGCGGCTTTTAACGACATCGTGCGGATCCACGTTCAAGAACGTTGCCGCACTGGCAGTCAACTGATTAGGATCATCTAGCAGGCTGGCCAATGTCACGTTCTGGGCGCGGAGCCAAGCAGCGAATGGGGTCAAAACGCTCACATAAGTCGCGATGCTGCTTCCAGTGTATCTAGCGGCGGCGTCCATTCTGAACGAGTCAAAGAGGCGCGCGTCCGCGTCGGACACGAGGCTGCGCTTGGCGTCCATGCGCCGCTCTGAAGGATCGGGCGCCGCACCGCCGGACGACTTTTCGTGACGGCTCCCCCTGAGGGCTTTGCCAACCGCTGACTTAGCACGCGAAAACAGTCCACGGCTTTTGCTGTCCTTCGTGCGCACCGCAGCCTGCGGTTCCGATGGCGCAGTGTAGCGGGTGCTGCTGAATGGCCGATCACGAAAGTTAGGCGGCGAGGCATTCATGGCCGAGCCACCGTGGTGAGCACGAGGGATGTCCACGCTGTGGCGCACGCTGCTGAACCGGTCATCCCGCAGGTTGAACGGCGGGGGCATCCGCATCGAACCACCGACGTCACTGCGTCGGATGCTTCCATGCGCCTCTGCGGGCCGAGTATCGGGTGAACTCGCCGCTCCGGAGCTCTCATCAGAGGAGCTAGCTTGGAGATGCTGCTCAAAACTCGCTTGATCCGCCGGCATGTTGTCCGACTGTTGCCTCGCAGGCTGCAGCCCTTGCTGCTCAGCGTACCAACGCATCCAAGCGTTCGAATCGTTCCACGCGTCATTGTTCGGTTCCACACTACTCTCCTTAGATCAGGTAAATGAGTTTAACAGCCAGCCCGAGAGCTAAGGTCGGTGCACGCCGAGGATCCCGCTTGAAAAACCCAATCGCTGGTCGGCAATCAAAACAATGAGGATAGTCGTCGCTGCGCTCTCCCAGTTAGCGCATTGCCAGCCTCAGTATTACTGCCCAGAAAAGAGCTCGCTGGCCGCGTGCGCCGAACGCAACCAGGTGACCGGTGCCGCTCACAAAGAGGCTTCGAATCAATTTGCGGCCTGCACTCACAGAGCAAGTTGCGCCGTCGGAAGCAGCACCGATGGCGTCTAGCCTTCCGGAAGAGCGGCATGTGGCACATCGGGATTGTACTTGGCCTCGCCCCAGCCGCGACGCGAAGACGTCCCGACTGATCTCGAACTGCGCGTCCTGCTCCGGCTTCAATTTGACTGCGCACATCCGGTGCAAGCCTGCTTCGAGTCAGGGCTCCGCGGCAGCAACCTCTTGCACGCTTAGAACTTGAGACATTGAACTTTTCACTTGCGATCATGAAGCTTCCGGATTCCGTAGCTGTCTGCTTCACACTGTACAATCTGACGCCACGTACGCTTCAAGCTCTTTAGGAGAACGGTCGTGGCGAGCCTGATTGCGGTTGCGTACGCTCAACACACCCGGAACTCAAGGGCGGTGCGACGAATGTAGCCGGCAACAAACCACAAATTCCACGTTCTGCCCGAAAGGCACGCTGCGAGCACGAACTCCATACAAGAGCCGAGCAAACAATCCTTGGCGCGATATCGCGGTCCTTTTTGCTGCCCTGGCGTACGACGGCCCGGCAGCGATCACGGGCCTTCTCCCCAGATTGGCCTTTAATTTTGCGCGTATTCTTACCATTTGTCGCCGCTTACTACCTTTCTTTTCTCTTTCGCACTATCAACGCGACCATAGCTGGACCACTGACCTATGAGTTTGGTCTGGGTGCCGATGACCTCGTCTCCTGACGTCAATCTATTTCCTGACCTTCGGCCGCCCAGATTCCTATCGGTGTGTTGGTGGACCGACACGGTCCACGGCAAGTCCAGAGTGTCGTGCTGACGGCAGCGGCCGCCGGGGCAGCACTATTTGCCGTCTCCGATAACTTCTGGTTTCTTCTTCTCGACCAGGCGTTTAGCGATGCCTTAGACGGCTCCGGAGTAGAGCAAAATCGACAGTCTTACGAGCGTGATCGGGCATGCGGACCGAGCCACTGACAACGGTGTCTCCAAATACACTTGTTACCGCGCCATCAGGACGGTTGTCCTCGCGCTTTGCCCGTGTGCGCGTCCGTCCGGCACATCGAGATTACTGGCTCGCCGAAAGCCGGCCGGAGGAATGGCTGCTGATCGAGTGGCCGGCAGGCGAGGAGGCGCCGACCAAATATTGGTTGTCAACGCTTCCAGCCCAATGCCAGGCGTGTGATGCTAAAACAGGGCGGCATGCTAATAATGTCAAATGCGGTTGCAACCATTGTCGATGCGGTGGCATTGATGATCACGCCTGGTTCCAGAATGTCCGCACGCCTCTCACCGACTGCAGCAGCTTCAATATGTCGGCCGGGGAACTGAGGGCTTCCACAGCCCGATTGGCAAAGCGGACGTTCTCGGCAGTAGCTTTGGCCTTGGCAGTTCCAATCTGATACCGATCAAACGCTTGCCTGACCAGGATCCCCGGCTTGACGATATCCTTGTCGTAGAGTTGCAGCTTGGCGACGCCCGCCCGCGCGAGCAGCATCGCAACCGCGCTGCCGATCGCTTCGCATCCTAAAATCACTACGTGGCGGCCCATCCACCACGCTGATGCCGGAAGGTCGTCCCTCCTGGTGATAATCTCGGTCCGGTCCTCCAAAACGCTGCACCATTCCACCTTGGCTTTCGCCGCCCAAGCATAACTCCGCGACGTTTGTCGGATTTTCTTGCGTGGCCGCGTTCACAGCTTGGCGGATTTCTTCCGCGCGCTCGCCATCAACTCTCCAGCAGGCCAAGTGCTGCAAGCGCTCGCCACCGGCAATGCCTCGCATCGCAGCGCCCAGAACAAAGATCAGCCGGCTTGCCCTGGTCTGTTCGCGGCGGATGAACTCGTCGGCCTTGAGCTTCATGATCTTTGTCGCGCCGTTCTGCCGGTAGCCCTTCCAGGTAAAGGCGACGTGATCCTCGTCGAGGGCTACGAGCCGGCTGTTGGCGATTGCAAACGCGATGGGTATAGCGGCCGAGATAGGCCAGCACCTGCGCGGGGCCGCCGAACGGCCGTTTGGCGTAGACGACCCAGCTGATGCGCCGCATAGCGACGAGGTGAGCTGCAAAGGCAGCAGGCTCGGCCAGGGATGCGAGATCGCCGAAAAAGTTCAGGGTGCCGGCGTCGAAGGCGGCGGTCAGACGTTCGAGGAACGGGCGTCTGAACAGCCGGGCGAGCGGTTTGACGGCCAGGAAGAAGTTTGGTCGGCTGGCGATCCAGCGCGCGCTATCGTGCGAGAGGCCGCCGCCCGGCACGACGCAGTGGACGTGGGATGGTGCGTCAGCGCCTGCCCCCAGATGTGGAGGACGGCGACGACGCCGATCCCGGCGCCGAGCCGGCGTGGATTGGCGGCGAGCGTCGACATTGCCTCGGCGGCGGCTTTGAACAGGATCGCATAAACGATGGCCTTGTTCTGAAAGGCGATCGCGGCGATCGGAGCCGGCAGTGTGAAGACGACGTGGAAATAGTGAACCGGCAGCAGGTCGGCTTCTCGCGCGGCGAGCCACGCGGCTCGGGCTGGCCCCTGACACTTCGGACAGTGCCGGTTGCGGCAAGAATTATAGGCGACGCGTGTCGTGCCGCAGTCGTCGCAAGCCTCCATGTGGCCGCCGAGCGCCTCGGTCCGACACGCCACGATCGCGCTCATCACGCGCCGCTCGACCCGACCGAGATGACCGGCATGTACACGGCGATAGGTGTCGCCATGCCGGCGCAGAATATCGGCAATCTCGATGGCGGGCCTGTTGCAGCGGCTGTCGGGGCGGATCATCACCCGCATCCCGCCGCGCATCATCTAGGTAGCGTCACCTCCAGCGACAGGCGATCGAGCGGGCTCTGCGTCGCCCGGATCGTATCGGTGGCGACCTGCGTGTAGCGCGCTGTCGACGACAAATTATTGTGCCCGAGTAAGACCTGGATGATCCGGATATCGGTTCCGTTCTCGAGAAGATGCGTCGCGAAGCTGTGGCGCAGCGTGTGGAGCGTGACGCGCTTGGTCAGGCCCGCAGCTTTCACCGCCGACCGACAGGCGGCGTGCAACACGGTCTGATCGATCGGATGGTCTTCGTCGCGACCAGGGAACACATAAAGCCGCGGCCGGGCGAGCCGCCAGTAGGTGCGCAGGATGCCCAGCAGCTGGGGCGACAGCATCACGTTGCGATCCTTCGCGCTTGCCGTGGCGCACCTGGATGACGCCGCGGGCGCTGTCCATGTCTTCGATCCGCAGTCCCGCGACTTCGGAGGCCCTGAGTCCGGCCGCATAGGCCGTGGTGAGCGCGGCACGGCTCTTCAGGCTAGACACGGCCTCGAGGAACTGAACCACTTCGTCGGCGCTGAGAACGACCGGCAGCTTGCGCGCTTCTCGCGCATAGGGAATGCGCTCCGGGATGAGCGCCTCGCCGGGCGTGACGCCGTAGAAAAACCGTAGCGCACAGACGATCTGGTTCAGCGCCGGCCATGATATGCCAGTCGAGACCAGATGCACCTGGAAGGCGCGGACGTCTTCCAGCTCTAACCGGTCAGGCGATCGGCAAATAGCGGCTGAACTTCGAAACCGCGCTGATGTAGGATCGTTGCGTCGCCGGCGACAGATTGCGGACGGTCATGCCGTCAATCATGCGGCGGCGAAGAGGGCTCAAATCGGCCATCTCGATACTCCTGTCTGAGGGGGATGGGCTCCAACACCCACATCCTCCCAGCCAGGAGGCGATCTACGCCACCTTGCCGCTCACGCCGCGGCAGCGGCTTCGTTGTGTGCCGGGCATGCTCAATAGCTCGGAAGTGAAAGTCTTCCACCCAACCTGATGGAGGTGAAGGGTTAGTGAAACGCAAGGGCTGCCGTCGCGAGGCGGGGGTCTGAAGGAAGCGTGGATCAAAGGTGCGAGCCGATGAACAAAAACCGGATATGAGGCGCAAGCGTCGGACGAGCGGGCGACACATTGCGAAGTCCAGATCCATCAAGGATGCGAAGCGTAGATCCGGCGGTTGTGCACCGAAGGCGATTGAGCTTACCCCGGGAGATCTGCCCGGTGTCGCCCTCGGGCGACTGAGACGACCGCGAGGCCGTCTGACCACCGGGCAGAAGTCAGCTGAGGGCGTATTAGGTCAGGCTGTCGGCAAAGCTATTGAGGCACTCCAAGGCCGAAAGGTGGAGAAACAGATAGGCGGCGCCGGAAACGATGGCTGAAGGCCCGAACGATTGAGAGAGCAAGTAGGACTGGTATCTCGTGAATAGAACGCGGCAGAACAACCAGCAAGTGCTGGCCGTGGAACCGAAGGACCGGGGTGAAGCTCCGGCGCGCGGTGACGAGGAGACCGAACCATTCATGGCGAAATCAGCCACCGAAAACTCGGCTTTCACGGAACAACTGATGGAGGAGGTGTGCGACCGAGAGAACCTCGAAAGAGCGTGGAAGCGTGTTAAAAGAAACAAAGGAAGCCCTGGCGTTGATGGGATGACCATCGACGACGCGAAGGCGTTCCTGCGTCAGCACTGGCCAAACATTCGGTCTCAACTGCTCGACGGAAACTATCGGCCGCAGCCGGTTAAGCGGGTCAAAATCCCGAAGCCGGATGGCGGGGGTCAGGAAACTCGGCGTCCCCTGTGTCGTCGACCGCCTGATTCAACAAGCCGTGTTGCAAGTTCTCCAAGAGCGATGGGATCCGACGTTTTCGGAGCACAGTTTCGGATTTAGGCCGGGGCGATCCGCCCACCAGGCTGTAGCCCAGGCACAGCGTTACGTCGCCGATGGCTACAACGTAGTGGTTGATCTCGATTTGGAAAGATTTTTCGACCGAGTTAACCACGACATCCTGATGTCGCGCGTCGCCGCACGGATACCCGATAAACGGTGCTCAAGCTTATCCGGGCATTCCTGAATGCCGGGGTATTGGAAGACGGTTTGGTCCGACCGGTGGACGAAGGGACCCCGCAAGGCGGTCCGCTCTCGCCCTTCCTCAGTAATATCGTGCTCGACGATCTCGACAAGGAATTGGCTCGACGTGGTCACCGGTTCTGCCGTTACGCGGATGACTGCAACATTTATGTTCGCAGCCACCACGCCGGCGAAAGGGTGAGGGCCTCGATAAGCCGGTTCCTGACCGACAAGCTCCGCTTGAAAGTCAACGAGGCCAAAAGCGCGGTGGCGCGACCCGAGGAACGTAAATTTCTCGGATTCAGCATTGCGAATGACGGGAGCGAGCGACGCATTGCGCCGAAAGCCCTCGACAAGTTCAAAGACCGAATCCGGGAAATCACATGCCGGACGCGAGGGATCAGTCTGCAGCAGATGATCGCAGACCTCACGCCATACCTCATCGGATGGCGCGGGTACTTCGGCTTCTGCCAGACCCCGCGCGTGCTAACGAACCTGGAAGCCTGGATCCGCCGGAGACTGCGTTTGTATCTCTGGCGACAATGGCGGAACGGGCATAACCGGTTCACGGAGCTTCGCCGCCTCGGCATCGCGAAGTTCGCCGCATCGCTCGCTGCCGGTTCACCGACGGGACTCTGGCGCATGTCCCGACACCCGGCGGTTCAACACGCCCTACGAAATCATGTATTCGACTCTCTTGGTCTCCCCCGAATCTTCATGCCTGTGCCGGCTTAACTCGATCGAACCGCCGTGGTACGGACCCGTATGCCCGGTGGTGTGGGAGGGGTGGCGTCGCGAGACGTCCCCCTATCCCGATCAATCCCGATTCCGGAAAAAGACAACATTCTCTAACCGGCCGTCAGGCACATCAGGGCCGCAACCTAATTTCGTTGATCGCCAACGCTTAAGGCAGTTCGCATTGGTTTGTGCGTCCGGCAGAAACGCCTTCGTCAGCTAGTGGTTCATCATAGTGATTTTGACGTTTTGATACCGAGCCATTCGAGGATGGGCAAGTTTTCCGGTGGCAAGAGAATCTCGATGCTTCTGGGACGCCGGGTTGACGTCGGGTGAAGCCGTTCCGTTCGAGGGTGACGATCATCTGGTGGACAGTCGGCGGGCTGACGCGGAAATGGCGCTGGATGTCGGCTTCGGCGGGCGGCTGTCCGAACATGTACGAATAGGTATGGATGAAAGCGAGGTAGTGCTCCTGCTTCTCAATGAAACGTGAGCCTGATTTTTGACTCATCGTTGGATTCGTCCCGGCCTCCGACAAGGAGGCAAAGCATGAATGTACGTTATCGGGTGGGCGCCGTGAAAAGGCGGCGCTTTTCCAGTGGGTGCAAGTCCCGCCCGGCAACCGCTCCAGCCGGAAGCAACCGGAGCAGTCATGGAGGTAACGAAGTGGCTGAAGCCTCTGGTTAGCGTGTCACGAATTGGTGACAGCGCGAGTGTGCAGGCCGTAACGCGAGTAAACGCCGAGCAAGCCTCGAAAAGGACGATGCGCAGGCCGACCCGACAACCCTTTCGGGGAAGGCTGATACGGCTGGGTGAATGAGCGAAGCAGTACGCCCAGCCGCTGCGCCGGGGTAGTGGCGACAGCATGTACACAAGGAAAGCGTACGCAACACGGGAGACCCCAAGGCGTGGTCAGGGATGATCAACCGAACGCCCGCGAGGGACAGGTCGGGCGCCTTGGGGATACGGAGAGGTTCGTAGTACCGCTGAAGCCGGGTAATGCCGGTGGAGGGAAGGGACCTCAGTTCAAGACAGACGCAACAAGTGGTGAGGGATTTGGAGATTGGGCAACCTATCAACTCCGAAAACTGTTCAGAAACTGCAGAAGGCGTTGCACGCGAAAGCGAAGGCAGAAGCCGGGTATCGCTTCTACGCCCTGTACGACAAGATCAGCCGCGAGGACATCATGGCGCATGCCTATGCCCAGTGCCGCTCCAACAAGGGCGCGCCAGGGGTGGACGGCCAGAACTTCGCGGACGTCGAGGCGTATGGGGTGCGGCGGTGGCTTGGCGAACTGGCGCTTGCTCTCAGGCAAGAAACTTATCGACCGGACCCCATCAGAAGAGTGTTCATACCCAAGGCCAACGGCAAACTCAGGCCGCTGGGCATCTCGACCCTGCGGGATCGGGTCTGCATGACAGCAGCAATGCTGGTGCTGGAACCGGTCTTCGAAGCCGACCTTCCACCCGAACAGTACGCGTACCGTCCCGGGCGAAACGCCCAGCAGGCGGTGATCGAGGTGGAAGGGCTGCTGTTCCGAGGCCATCCGGAAGTCGTTGACGCCGACCTCGCGGACTACTTCGGGAGCATCCCCCATGCCGAACTCCTAAAGTCGGTAGCGCGCCGGATTGTTGATCGGCGCGTGCTGCATCTGATCAAGATGTGGCTGGAGTGCCCCGTGGAAGAAACCGATGATCGAGGACGGAAGACACGCACGACCGAGGCCCGGGACAAGCGGCGTTGCATCCCGCAAGGTTCACCCATCTCACCGCTACTGGCGAATCTTTACATGCGCCGGTTTGTGCTGGGCTGGAAGAAGCTCGGGCTGGAGCACAGTCTCGGCACGTGCATCGTGAACTACGCCGATGACCTCGTGATCCTGTGCCGGAAAAGCACCGCCGATGAGGCGTTGCAACGACTGCGCGAGATCATGGGCAGGTTGAAGCTCACGGTGAACGAGGAGAAGACACGAATCTGCAAGGTGCCGGAAGGCGAGTTCGACTTCCTGGGATACACGTTTGGGCGGATGTACTCAGCGAGAACCGGAAAGGCCCGTCTGGGCCAACGGCCATCAAAGAAAAGCATCAGGCACATGGTCGAGAAGGTCCATGTCCTGACCGACCGAGCGGGTACCTGGCAAGAGACCACGGAGTTGGTGGATCGGTTGAACCGCGCGCTACGCGGATGGGCCAACTACTTCAGCGTTGGCACTGTTAACATAGCGTATCGGGCGATCGACAATTACACTGCTGTGCGGTTGCGCCGGTGGTTGCGCATCAAGCACAAGGTCAGGCGAAGCAAGGGCGGGACCTATCCACTCTCGCATCATCTCTACGGGCACTTCGGGCTCGTACGCCTATGCCGGCTTGGGCACGACGTGTCGTGGGTGAAGGCGTGAAGTCTTGTCCGAGAGCCGGATGCGGGAGATCTGCATGTCCGGTTCGATGAGCGTTGCGCCTTGCAAGCGCGTTGAAGTCTGCCGTCTGCGATGACGGCCGCGGCAAAGCCTAGCGAGCAGCCGCGTACCGAGTCTTGCGTGGTGTTCCGGTAACGGCCACTGCGAAGCGTAGACAGGGAGGTTGTAGGCCGGAATGCAGTGAACGGGAAAATAGCCCCGAAATCGAACGTGATCGGAGTAGCCGACCCTGTCGCTCAAAGGGGAAGGCGGAATCAAAGGCCGCGGCTTCGCGAGCGGTCTGAGGTGCTCCCGGGGTTCGTACCGCCAGCATGCAACCAAAGGCGTTGACGTGAACAAGGGAGATCCATCCGGTTCAAACGAAAGTTTGTAGGGCCCAACAAGCCGCCAAGGTGAGGAAGGCCCGACGACCGAATGGAAGTCATACTGACTGACAGTACTCGGAGGACGGGAGAGCCGGCCACATGGGGAAGCGGTCAGCGGCAGGTGAATTGTTCTTGGGCAACATGGGCTCCATTCAACGGGAGACACGGCCTTCTATTCAAAGAGAAGATCAACTGACCATGGAAACGAAACTTGGACAAATAGCAGCGAAAGCTCGACGCGAACCAAAACTCCGCTTCACGTCGCTGGCTCATCACGTCACGCGCGATCGGGTGCGGAAGAATCTGTTGCAGATTCCGAAGCGGTCGGCCGCAGGGGTGGATGGGCAGACGGTGGAGGCGGCGAAGAAGAGCTTCGATGGATGGATAGAGCCGATCCTCCGGTCCATCCACCGCCAAGGATATAGAGCGCCGGATATTCGGCGGGTCTATATCCCCAAGCCCGGCAAGACGGAAAAGCGCCCACTTGGGGTGCCAACTGTCGCCGACCGGGCGCTCCAGCGCAGCACGGCCGAAGTGTTGTCTGCCATTTATGAGCAGGACTTTCTGCCCTGCTCATTCGGCGGCCGGCCAAAGCTCAGCGCTCATCATGCCGTGGCGACCCTCAATGAGGTCATCGCCGGCGGCAAAATCGGATGGGTGCTGGAGGCGGATCTGAAGAACTTCTTCGGGAGTCTCAATCATGATTGGGTGCTCCGGTTCGTCGCGCATCGGGTCGGTGATCCACGCCTGATTAGTTTGATCCGGCGCTGGCTGAAAGCGGGTGTTTTGGAAGATGGAAAGGTCTATCCGAGCGAGGAAGGAACACCGCAAGGGGGATCGATCAGCGTACTTTTAAGCAACCTTTATCTTCACTACGTGCTCGACCTCTGGTTCGAACGCGTGGTGAAGAGCCGGTTGCGGGGCGAAGCCCGGCTGGTGCGCTATATCGATGACTTTGTGATCTGCTTCCAATATCGATCGGACGCCGTCCGTGTTCAGGACGCCTTACGCCTTCGGTTGGGAAAGTTTGGCCTTACTCTTGAGCCGACCAAGACCAAATTGGTTGAGTTTGGTCGGTTCGCGCAGCGACACGCAGGCAAACGCGGCAGAAAACGCCCGGAGACCATCTACTTCTTGGGCCTGACGCTGTATTGCACGCGAAACCAGAAGGGTAACTTCAAGGTTGGGATGCGCACCGAGAAATCTCGCTTGCGGCGCAGCCTTACGTCTCTGCAGGAGCTTATGCGGCAAATACGACATCACACGATCAGTGACCAGGTGGGCGAAATCAACGCCTTCCTGCGCGGCCACTATGCTTATTACGGGATCGCCGGAAATCTTCGGTGTCTCGTAAAGGTGTACCGGGCCGTGGAGCGTTACTGGCATCGGATGTTGCGCAGCCGCAGCTGGGCCGGACGAGCCCTCAACTGGAGCATGTTCAACCAGATCAACGAACGGACGCCGTTACTGAGACCAAAGCTGCGCCTCCGTTACCCGGAGCTGCAGGCTCTTGCAGTGCTGTGAATCAACTGTCGAAGAGCGTAGTGCGGCAAATCCGCATGCTACGTTCTGTGGGAGCCGGAGGCGGGCGACTGCCTCCGGCGACCCGGTGGATGTGGAAACGGAGCCATGGCCGAACCAGTAAGGCACCGCCAAACGAAAGAGGCGGCAACAGATATGTTCGACCTACAGTCACCGCGCCACATTCCGACTCTACCCAATTGAGCCAAGCCGAGCGCGATGAACTGACGGCGATGCTCGGCGGCGGCAAACACGCCGCCCGCAAGCTCAAGCGGGCGCAGATTTTGCTGGCGGCCGATAGGGGCCGCCGCGACGAGGAGATTGCCCGGACCGTGAGTGTCAGCCTCTCCACCGTCGGCCGGACCAAGCGCCGCTTCGTGGAAGGCAATCTGGAGCGGGCCTTGAGCGAGAAGCCGCGTCCGGGCGCGGAACGCAAGCTGATGGGCAAGGAAGAGGCCCTGCTGGTCGCGACCGCATGCGCCAAGCCGCCCGCCGGCCGCAAACGCTGGACGCTGACGCTGCTGGCCGACACGATGGTCAAGCTCACCGATCACGATAGCCTGTCGGGCGAGACCGTGCGTCGCCGGCTGGCCGAGAACGACCTCAAGCCATGGCGCAGGGCCATGTGGTGCATTCCCCATGTCGACGCGAATACGTCGCCTGCATGGAGGACGTGCTCGATCTCTATTCCGAGGCGCCGGATTCCGAGCGGCGGCTGGTCTGCTTCGACGAGACCTCCGTCCAGCTCATCGGCGAGGTGCGTCAGCCGATCCCGGCCAGGCCCGGACAGCGCGAGCGCTACGATTATGAGTACCGCCGCAACGGCACCGTCAATCTCTTCGTCACCTTCGATCCGCATCGCGGCTGGCGCACCGTCAAGATAACCGCCGCGCCGCCGTGGACTACGCCCACTGCATGCGTGAACTCGTCGGCGTCCATTATCCCGATGCGGCCTGTATCCGTGTCGTGCAGGACAATCTGTCGATCCACACCGACGGCGCGCTGCATCAAGCATTTGCGCCCGCCGAGGCCCGTCGCATCCTGCGTCGCCTCGAATTCCACTACACACTTAGACACGCCAGCTGGCTCAACATGGTCGAGTGTGAGATCAGCGTGCTGCAGCGCCAGTGTCTCGGCCGCCGCATCGACGACCCCAAACGGCTCCGAAAAGAGATCGCAGCATGGCAACCGCAGCGAAACAAAGCACGAGACCACATCAAATGGATGTTCACAACCGACAAAGCCCGCGCCAAACTCAGCCGCGCATATCCAGCCATCGCCAAAGAGTCAAAATTACTGTGATAAACTACTAGTTCGCCGATCACCTCGGAAGTTAGGCGGTTGTTCTTTTCTATGCGATCGTATTGCATAATCGGCTCCCCGGCCTTGAGATGAATTTCATCCCGAAAGGCGTCCAAAATATTCCAAATGCATGCGATGATTTCAACAAATGACCGCGTGGGCGATCGCACCGTCTTGGCAGCTGGTAGTGAGTCTGCTCCGCCAGGAGCTGATCATCCTGAATGCCGCTTTGATGCGCCTGCTGCGATCCTTCGCATAGGTTTCCACATCGTCATCCAACCCAGCTTCCAGCTCAGGGTTGCCAATTCGATCCGCGATTGATGGCCTCCCGTTCTGGCTAAGTCGGCCGCTCAAATGGCGCAGATCGGCTATCGCATTTTTGATGGTGCCGTCGCCCAGTACTTTGCCGGTGCAGTCGTCCCGGGTGACCTTGGCTTTGCTTTTGAAGTCCTCAAACAGCTCCTCATCCTCCTCAGGGACCCCGCGTGTTCGGCCGGGCTGCTTGGCGTAATCCACGCGAAACTTCGTTGAAACGACCTCTTGCTGGGGCGTGGAGCCGGACGGCTTTTCGCTGCGACTCGTCCCAAACGCCTTTCCGACGCCTGACTTGATACGTGACCACAGGCCGCTATTCTTGCTGTTCTTCGTCTGAATCGCGGGCTGCTCCTCAGATGGCAAAGTGTAGCGCGCACTGCTGAACAAATCATCCCGCAAATTGGACTGCGGCGGTACTTGGGCCGAATCTCGAAAGTGAGCTCGGGGGATGTCTACGCTGTGGCGCGTGCTGCTGAGAGCCGGACTCGCAAATTTGAACAGGACGCTAAGTGGAGTTTCTGCCCGACGGCGGGCACGATAAGCCCGCGAATCAGGAGAGACCATGAACAGACGACCGCGCCGGAACCACACGCCGGCCTTCAAGGCGAAGGTGGCGCTTGCCGCCGGCCCAGCTGGAGGGTGGCGCTTCCGGAGTTTTTGGACCTGGGGGCACGGCGCCTGCCACGCCGGCGGTCGATGTGAAGTCGCTGCACGCGAAGATCGGGGAGTTGACGCTGGAGCACGATTTTTAGAAGGCGCACTCACCAAGGCGGGATTGCTGAGCGCAAAGCGATGATCGACCGTGAACATGATCTGTCGATCACCAGGCAGGCCGGAGTTTGAAGATCAGCCGCGGCAGCGTTTATTATCTGCCGCGTCCGGTCTCTTCAGCCAACCTTGAGATCATGCGGCGTCTCGATCGGCTGCACCTGGAGTTCCCCTTCGCCGGTTCGCGTATGTTGCGAGGCCTGCTGGCTTTGCAGGGGTGCAAGATCGGCCGCCGGCATGTGAAGACGCTCATGCGGCGGATGGGGATAGAGGCGCTCTATCGCCGTCCGCGCACCACCAAGCCCGAGCCCGGTCACATCTATCCGTATCTGTTGCGCGGCATCGAGATCAGGCGGCCGAACCAGGTCTGGGCCATGGACATCACGTACATTCCAATGGCGCACGGCTTTGTTTATCTCGCTGTGGTGCTGGACTGGGCGACGCGTCGTGTTCTGTCGTGGCGGCTGTCGATCAGGATGGAGGCGGCCTTCTGCGTCGAGACGTTGGAGGATGCTCTGCTCGTCATGGCAAGCCGGAGATCTTCAACACCGATCAGGGTTCGCAGTTCACGGGCACCGCGTTCACCGGTCTGCTTGCCAGCCACGGCATCGCCATCAGCATGGATGGCAAAGGGGCCTGGCGGGACAACGTGTTCGTTGAGCGGCTGTGGCGTAGCGTCAAATACGAGGAGGTCTATCTGCGAGCTTATGAAAGCGTCAGCGAGGCCCGCAGCTCGATCGGCAGATATCTCGACTTCTACAACCGTGCATCGGAACACCCATCTGGCTATGTGATTGATGAGAAGAGGTTTTGCTGGTTGGGATGCGATCCTGCGGGGTATTTTGGGTTCTGTCGCGCCCGTTTGGTGATGGATTGAGCAGCGGACGTTGTGAGAGCGGCGCGGGCGAAGATCCAAGGACCATCCGACAGAGGATGGATAGATTCGATCTCTCCAGCTTCAGCTGCCAGCCGGAGCGTCTTGGGCGCGATCTTCAGGATCTGTGCGGCGTTGCTAAGGTTGAGCCAGGGCTCGATCCCGTCCTCCGCGGGCTTGAACACCGGGATGTGGTAGTTCGAGCGGATTGATGTGACGCGCTCGCGGGTCCAGCGATTGCCGTTACCCGTCTTGAGGCCGTTGCGGTTGAGGAGGCCGGCAATCAGATCGTCGCTGGCGATCAGCACCAGCTGACGCACGGCTTGGATGATATCGGCAGAGGTGCTGTTGCGCTGTCCGCGCCGGCGCTTTGGCAAGCGCAACTCGCTGTGGGCCCCACCCACCCAGTGAACGATGAGAACGATCTCCGAGGCCGCGTCGTCGATATCGGCCACGACCTCGTGGATCAGGGTGCGCACGATGCGCTTCTTGATACATGCATCGGTCGTCGGCGCTGACCAGACGGTTCGCAGGTTCGACGCCAAGACGCCGAGCGAGGCCGGAGCAACGGCGGGAGCAGGTGTACTCACATCATGCGCGGCAAGTTTGGCCTCAACATCTGCCACGTGGACAAGCGCCCTGTTCCAGCGCGCTTCAAGCTCGCTCGCCACCAACCGGTTCGTGGGGTCAGCGGCATCGTATTGCCGGAAGGCCCGATCGGCGGCATAGCGCGCCGCTTCGAGGTCACGACTGAGAGCATCGCGCACCTGATCCCGCCGTTCCCCGGCTTCCTTGGCGGCAGCGGTTGCAGCGGCGATAGCACCCGGACCGACGACGCCAAGCAGTGCTTCCCCGATTGCATCGTCGACGCGTAATCCGCCGAAGGCGATGCAGTGAGGACCGCCATTGTCCATCCAGGCGCGGCTGCAGCTGTAGCGCGGGATATGGTGCTTCATGCCGGAGTACCGGAGTGTGAGCTTGCGGCCGCAGCGCTTGCACCGGATTAGACCGGCTAGCAGCGCGTCACCATGCTTGGGTGCGCCGTGATGCCGGCCGGTGGGAACGTTGCTGCTGACCATTGTGCGGATCGCCTCGAACCTCTCCCAGCTCACATACCCGTCGTGGGTGTTGGGCTTCAGCGCCAGCCATTCGTTCCGCGTCTTGCGGCGGACCTTCACGCTCACGCCCGCGGCGCTGTATCCCGCCGCCACAGCCGTCTTACCATAGGCATAGGCGCCGCCGTAGACCGGGTTCTCAATGATCCGGTGGATGGCGGAGTAGCTCGGTCGCCGCCAGGCCGTATCGCCGTCGGTCTGCTTCACTGGTAGATCGAGATTGTACTCGTGGAGCCAGCAGAGCGCCTGTCGCGCGCTGCCCAGTTCCGCGACCTTGTCGAACACCAGCTTGATCGCTTCCTGGACACGCCGATCCGGATCTTTCTCATAACGGTCGCCGGCCTTCACGAAGCCGACGGGCGCCGCCACAACCAACTCGCCCCGGCGCGCCTTCTCGTAGGGGGCCGAGAGCGAGCGCTGGCGCAATAGATCCAGTTCGTACTCGTTGAGGCTGCCCTTGAGCCCGAGCAGCAGGCGGTCGTTGCCGTGCCTTGGCGCGTAGACGGTCTCCTGATCGACCAGAACGGTATCGACCACGCGGCACATCTCGATGAGTTGCTGCCAATCCCGGCTGTTGCGGGCGAAGCGCGAGACCTCGCGGGCGCAAACCGCACCAACCTTACCGAGGCAAACCTCCGCTACCATCCGCTCAAAGCCAGCGCGTTGTACCCCGCCGGCGGCTGAACGACCGAGATCATCATCGATCACTTCAACCTCTGACCACCCGAGCGCCGTCAGCCGGTCCCGCATGGCGTATTGCAACGCACTGCTCTCGCGATTGTGCAACACCTGATGTGCTGAGGATTGACGCACGTAAAGAATCGCCTTGCGCTCCAGATGATGAGGCCTGACCTTGTCAGAGATCATGACCGACCTCCTTCGCGGGCGGCGTCGCTGTCGTCGCAGCATGGTCGAGGATCAACTGCGTCATCAGGCTCGTGAGGGCCGCCCGCGCTTCCGCCGGCAGCTCCGGCCATGCGGGCGCGCCGATGGCGCCGTTCGACAGGTCGTTCCCGAACAGATCCATCTGCCGCTGCGGCCGCGATCGTCGATTGTGTCGGTATCCGCTCCCTGGCATTGCCGCCTCGCGTGACATGGGTCTCTCCCCGATTCTGGTCGTGAGAGGCTCTGGATGCGCCAGAAAGCAGGGCAGCTGATGGCGTTCGATCTTTCAACGCCAGATCGAGAAGCGCAGAGAGCGCCGCAAGTGCGTCGATGCTGACAAACGGCTGAGCTGCCAAAAGCTCGGGGTCAGGGCATGCCGTCCGGTCGAACATCCATGCCGGTACTTCAAGCCAACGGTCTGCTTGCGACCCATCCAGCGTGCAGCGAAAAACGACATCACCAGCCTTGTCGACGGCCCCATGAACGCAAACTCGGCGACCAAACCAAGGATGATGTCGATAAAGAACCTCGCGAAGAACGGTCCTGTGGGCGTTCTCAAACCTCGTTGTACAATCGCCGCCGCCCACATTCGAGCCTTGACGACCGCACCCCGGATCAAGCCTACTTCGATCTTCCTCCGCTCCGCGCAGCGGCCTAACCCCGGCAGAGGCTCCACTTATCGACGCAGAATTTTTGTTCAGACAACCGGGACCAGCTCAGCTGAACGAGGTGTCCCTCAGCCTACCCACCTGCATCAGCGGGCAGTACGCAAGGCTCATTTCCTCGGCGAGACGGCTTCCGGTGTCGAGCTCACGGCGGCGCGGGCGCTCAATCAGGTTGAGGCCAAGCCGGACCTTGTCGCCGTGGCGGTGGGCAAGTCAAAGGTCTGCCAGACATCGATCAGCCGCTCGAGTGCCGCGCGGACCTCGGCAATAAGTAGTCGTCCGTGAAGAACGCGGATTTCAACCTGGGCTGGACTGAAGTCGAGCGGTGAGCTGGATGAGGATTTTGAACAGCAAGAGCCTCAGCCACCGTATGAGGCGGCGGAAGTTGTAGCCGACGGCGGCGAGGACGGCGTTGGTGGCATCGCCCTGGCGGTGCCAGAGGTAATTCCGGCCCATTCGATGCTCTGATTTGAGATGGCCGATGACCGGCTCGATCGCGGAGCGCCGGCGCAACTCGCGTTTGATCTTGGGCGTCACCCGCCGCTTCTGGCCTGAGGTGAACACCCTGAATTTGTATTCGGGCGGCGCATTGTGGCCGCGGTAGCCTTTGTTCGCCAAGAAGGCGCTCGATGATGTTGCCGATCAGCGCTTCCATCTCCGGGATCACGGTTTTGAGCGTATGGCCGTCATAGGGGTTGCCGGGCAGCGCCTTCACGTGGGTGATGAACTGGCCGCCTTTGGCGTGCGATAACGTCGTGGCAACGGAAACCTTGACCCCGAACTCGTAGGGCCGGTGGGCCTTGCCCTTGCCGATGCATTCGACTTCCGGCGCGTGCAGCGAATAGACCTTCGGACCACGCTGGTGCTGTTTCTGGTCAAGCACCCGTCGCGCCAGTGTCAGCATACGGTCAAGCGCGATCTGATGGAACAAGTCGACATTGCCCTCGAGCTTGCGGGCGATGTCGCGGATGACGCGGCCAAGATAGGTTCGGAGCGTCTTCAAGGCCCGGTTGGCGCGCTTGAACTGCTTGGCGTGGGCATAGCGCTGGTGCTTGATCAGCGCGAACTTGCCCACCCGCAACGCGAGGCCCTGCCGCTTTGCCAACCGGACCAGGATCTCGCGCGCCCGATTGAGAAGCCGCGCATCGGTCGGGAACATCACGTTCTTGGGCTGCACCGTGGTGTCGACGATGATGCGATTGAACTCGGACGGTTTGATCGCCTCGGTCTTGGTGGCGACCGAAAGGCTCTCCTGCAGCGACGCTTGCAGCTTCTCTTCGCCCATGCGCTGCCGCCAGCGGGTCAGCGAGGAGCGATCGAACACCAGGCGGTGCTGGAAGAACTCCTCACCGCAGAAGAACTGGTAATAGGGGTTCTCCAGCCAGCGCTCGCACAACACCTCGTCGGAGAGGTCGTAGGTGTGCTTGAGGATGGCCAATCCGGCCATCAGACGGGTCGGCAGCGGCGGCCGGCCCGGCTTGTCCTCGTAGACCGCGCCGAACTGCTGCTCCAGGAACGACCAGTCGATCGTCCGCGCCAGCTTCACCAGCGCATGGTTCATGTCGATGATCGCGTCCAGCCGCGAGCGCAGCAGATCGGTCTGTCCTGTCTCTCGTCGTTCCTTGGGTCGCATAGCTCCCTCGTCCGAAGCCCTTGGCGACCACAGAATCACGAATCAGTTTTGCAAGGAATCCCCCTTTGCAACCGCGATTCCCGGCAAATCCTAATGCCCGTTCGTTGCTCTTTCCGATTCCAAATCAAGGCGTTGGCGGTTCTTCACGGACGACTAAGTAAGTTGAATTTCGCGATCGCCATTTCCTTTTATCCAAACGCTCGTATTGCGCAGCGCATTTCCCGTGGGGTGCCCCTGGTGCGAGCAAGCCTATGCCGCTGGGTGTGCGGTAAAACTTCCCCCCCATGCGCCGCCCCGCTGACCCGAGATTGCAGCCCAAGCGCGTTCTTCAACCAGCTTCAGGATAAACACGAACGCGTGAGCCGCCGTCCGTTTCCAGCAACTCGGCCCTGTAAGGCACGCCACGGATGTTGATATACGTCGGGCGCCCGGCTTCCGGCATGAGGTGCTCCCCCTCTAGTGCACGGACAAGGTAAGGCGGAAGCCAGCGTTCGCGGTGCTGCCATCCCCCGCGGATAAGAAACCCAAGATCAGCTATGGGCTGCCGCGATGGCCCAGCTTCATTCATCGGCCTCGCGCGAGGATGATGGATGAGACGAACGTCCCTGTGCTCTCCCGGCCCAAACGTGGCCGAGTAATGCTCACCGTTGATCGCGAACTGGCTTGGGCCGAACTGGTTCGGCATGAGATTGATGTTACTCAGTACATTGATCAGGACGTCCGAGGCCGGTTGGGAGCCGTGGTGCCAGCCCTCGCCGACGATAGATCCGATATCCGGCCGCTCCTGAGGGGCCCCTGATGGCCCAACGAACGACGGCGGTCTGGCGAGGTCAGGCGCCGGCACAGAGTGAGCGTCGTCACGCAATTCATACGGTGTGGGCGGATTCAAATTAACCAGCGGCTCAAGACCGCCGTAGATGTCTGACGAGGGACGCCTCGCAGATGATAGTGACGCGGGTTCTTGCATCTGCTCTCTAAACCAATCCCAAGCGCCCGCGCTCGGGGTGGCTGGCGTTGCCGGAAGCTCCTGAAGCGAGCGCGGTTGCGGGCCGCGGTGCGGTGTGAACGAGGATGACGCGGGTTCTTGCATCTGCTCTCTAAACCAATCCCAAGCGCCCGCGCTCGGGGTGGCTGGCGTTGCCGGAAGCTCCTGAAGCGAGCGCGGTTGCGGGCCGCGGTGCGGTGTGAACGAGGATGACGCGGGTTCTTGCATCTGCTCCCTAAACCAGTCCCAAGCTCCCGCGCTCGGGGTGGCTGGCGTTGCCGGAAGCTCCTGAAGCGAGCTCGGCTGCGGGCCATGGTGCGTTGTGAATGTGGACGACGCGGGTTCTTGCATCTGATTCCTAAACCAATCCCAAGCTCCCTCGCTCGGGGTAGCTGGCGTTGCGGGAAGCTCCTGCGGCGACCCGGGCTGCCGAGCGCCTTCCCCGGCGAGCGGACGCGCGCTCTCAGGAGGAGGCAGCCCCAGCGCTCTGTTCGCCTCGAGGACTTGCTGGTAGCGCCGAAGCCTGAGCAAATCGGCGTTAATTTTGGTATCCGCGGTTTGGTTCCTATACTCCTCAACATCTTGGGCCAGCCCATCGTCATTCAGTCGGCCAGCCATGGTCCCTTTTTCGCGCGTTTGCAGCCAATCACTCAACCTGGAAAGGCGGCGAGCCTGTCTATCGACAGTCTCCGGCTCAATCCTGCGTGTCGCCTTTTCCGCCGCGGCCCACATGTCGATGAGGGTTGCGTCTGCCGGATAAGGAGCCAAGCGCCGGATATCGGCTGACAAGGCCTTTCCGGCGCCGAGGTCCCGGAGCTTTTTCAATGCCGCTTTGATGCGCCTGCTGCGATCCTTCGCATAGGTTTCCACATCGTCATCTAACCCAGCTTCCAGCTCAGGGTTGCCAATTCGATCCGCGATTGATGGCCTCCCGTTCTGGCTAAGTCGGCCGCTCAAATGGCGCAGATCGGCTATCGCATTTTTGATGGTGCCGTCGCCCAGTACTTTGCCGGTGCAGTCGTCCCGGGTGACCTTGGCTTTGCTTTTGAAGTCCTCAAACAGCTCCTCATCCTCCTCAGGGACCCCCGCGTGTTCGGCCGGGCTGCTTGGCGTAATCCACGCGAAACTTCGTTGAAACGACCTCTTGCTGGGGCGTGGAGCCGGACGGCTTTTCGCTGCGACTCGTCCCAAACGCCTTTCCGACGCCTGACTTGATACGTGACCACAGGCCGCTATTCTTGCTGTTCTTCGTCTGAATCGCGGGCTGCTCCTCAGATGGCAAAGTGTAGCGCGCACTGCTGAACAAATCATCCCGCAAATTGGACTGCGGCGGTACTTGGGCCGAATCTCGAAAGTGAGCTCGGGGGATGTCTACGCTGTGGCGCGTGCTGCTGAACGAGGTGTCCCTCAGCCGGGAGTGTGGCGGCATCCGCACCGAACAGCCGAAGTCAGTGCGCCGGATTCCTCCATCGCCCTTTGCGGGACTCTCATCAGGCGAACTAGACGTTGCGGAGCTCTCATCAGACGAGTTGAGTTGTAACTCGTTCATCTGCTGCTCAAAGCTAGCTTGCTCCCTCGTGTTGCCCGATTGCTGCCCCGCGCGCGACTGTTGATAGTACGCTTGTGCGAACCCTTCCACATCAAAATCAAACAGGTTAAAATTATTATTCGTTCGCTCCATGGCACCTCACATGCAAAGCTCGTATCTGGCGCACGGTAGGGTGATCGAGTGAAAGCGGTGGAGCCTTCGGCCGAGATTCCGACTGTCGAAGCCTGAAGACAACTGACAATCAACAATCGTTTGCCGCGACCGAGACCGCCGCCACGCCCCTCCGATTCCGAGATCAAGCAATCGGGTGTTCATTTCCTGATGACGTCGCCGTCCAGATATCGAGGTTCTCATGCTAGGAGAGTTAGCTGATGAGAAGCTGACGAGTCTCAGAAGGTCACAATGAGCTAATGGCGACGGCGTTGATTTCTCCAGAAATCTGACGTGATTTTTGGGCCAAGCCACGCACGATGCCGTCCCGACACGAAGCCGGCAAACAGCCTTGCCAAGCGCTCGGACATTACGTCTGAAAGCAAGACGATCAGACTTGAGGAATTCTTGTATCGCGGGAATTCTCCACCTGTGGAGCCCGACTCAAGACGACGGCTGTGGCATCGCAATCAATTCGAGATCGCGGAGCATGATGTAGTTCCGCCGGATCTACTGATGCAACTCGGTGGAGGTATCCTTCTCTTTGCGCAGATATCCGGTGAACGAAAAGCTCAGTCCGGTAGCGCCGAAAAGCGGAGTACACGCGCGCCATCCATGGCTTCAGGTAACTCGCCGCGCAGCATGAATTCATTGTGGACGGTGATTAGCGCCCACGGCGGAATCCGCCACCGCAGCATCTCATAGCTACGCGAGGAGGCGCGGTCGGTGCCGGCGACGAATAGGATGACGGGGGCGACACGGCGGCGGAGCGCCTCCTTGATGAAGCCGATCTCCTCGCACATCTTGAAGAATTCATCAAAGGCATGGAAGCCGAGGTCGATTACCTTGGCCACCCGGTCGTGCAGGATAAGCCGGTCCATCAGCTGCATCTTGCCGTAGGTGTCGATCACATCCGCCGTCTCAGTAATGTTAGGGAGGTAATCGACCAGTGACGGCTCCTTCAGGTTGATGTCGAACGAGAGCGCAGTACCGTTCTTCAGCAGCAAGAACTCGCTCATGAGGCGAGAGACGAGGGTCTTGCCGACCTGCGGGCTAGGAGAGCAGATGATGTAAATGGGCGTGGCTAACATTGCCAGTAATATCAAGCGAATTTCGTACGTGGTGCAGACGTTCAATCGCCGAACGAGCGACTATTTTTCGCCGCCGCGGATCACTGACTTGGCACCGGCCAAGTCGGTCAAGTTAATGCGATCATATTCGCGCCAGACATTCGCGAGCCAGTGCCGAACATAGCCGCGCAGCACGAAGGAGTGGTTCGCGGCATCGTCGTGCCGACCCTTGTTGGCTACGAAGTTGACGAACGGGACGGAAGCAACTTCGACTGCTCATAGGCCATCTCATTGAGCTTAGGGATCGTCAGCTCGGTCGCGTTCTTGATGCGGTGGAAATAGGAGTTGTAGGTCGACTCGTCCCACTGGAAGAATTGAGTGTCGTTCATGAAGTTCTTGACCAGAAAATACGTTGCACCAGTCATGAAACTGGCGGTCTCGGCGATCTCGTCCCGGGAAGCGATGGATGATCCCAAGATGTGGAATACGGCAAAGGTGATCTGGCCGGACCGCGCGGCATCCAAAAAGCCGATGTCGCGCAAGGATGCCAGCGCCGGAGACAGCAAGCCTGCGCGGGCGTCGATCACCGTGACGGATAACCCTGAGTTAAGTGTGTCGAAGATCTTCATCTGATCCGCAGTCGTGGTCATGTCGACGATCTCGGTCATCTCGGGGTGGAAGCGCTTCAACGTTCCTCGCGGCGACTCAGTATCGAATGCGCGTGTCTGCACGTTATTGGTATTGAAATAGTCCAGAAGCGTTCGGGATACGGTCGTCTTGCCAACCCCACCCTTGTCCGCACCCACCACAATCACAACTGGCTTTGTCACGGAATCCCCCTTAAAGCACTCGCTACCGCCGACCGCGACGTGTGCAATCAGCAAATCTCTGCTTTGGATGCGAAGATGGCAGAAACAAGGGATAGTGGAATCTTTGACGCGTCACCAACGCGATTGGTGGGGATTTCTTGATGCGAGGTCATCAGTGACGTTGGGATACGGACGACTAGTTGCTGTGTGCGGTGTTCCACGTCAGGTTGTGAACATGCGAACGAGCCGTTCTCGGAAAAAGCCGACTGCGGCGATGATCACCGCGACCACCATCAGCTGTACGTCGCCGTATATAGATGAGCATCAAACAGCTTGAATCTCACGTAGCGTCAGGTTGTAGGCTTGGAAGACGATGACCAAGGCTACCACGCAGGCGTCTATGGCTCATTTGAGAAATCATTTCGAGCGGCATGCCTTGCGAGGTCGACCTTCTCGCTTGCGGATGATGACCGATCATTCGGGTACATGTACAAGGATGGGAAGCGCTCTCGCCGGTTATTGGAATGATACTGAAAGCTGGCAAAGTCGCATGTGGCCTGGGGAGTGTCGGATGATACGAATGCTGAATGCTTGGTGATGTAAGTTGCAATTGCGCAGGTCGCGCACCGCGCGCGCTGCGATCAAACTACCAGAAGCTCGCGAAGAGACGCGCTCCCGCTGCATAGGCAGTCGTGTCCGGCCGGGGTGCCGGCGTGGACCAGGCAACGTTCGTGTAAAAGGCCGCCGCAGATACTAACTGAGATTCGTGCCATGCTTCGAAGAAGACATCCGCGCCGGGATATCGTGGGGGTGCGCCACGATATGCAACGCGGTGAGCCAGCAGGCCTGAGGTCAGGCAGGTATCGAAGCGTGCGAGCGCATAGCTGCATGTATGTCGCGGCTTGATAACCCTCTGATTAAGGAAGTCGGGCTCAGAGCCCTTTCGTTCTTCGCATCATCATTCGGTCGACACTTCAACGATGGCCGAATACCGTAATGCAACGATCAGAATAGCCGAATGTTCGGGCGATGAAAGCGGAGCGCTTCAGGAGTTGAACAGCCAAAGTCTAGCATCGCTGGTGAACGGTTTCAGCAAGTGGCCGGAAGAGGCGGCCTCTCGCCAAGCCACGATCGCAATCGCGGGTGACGTCCTTCGCCCCGGCGACCGGCTCTCCCACTTTGATCAGCAGGACTGGCCGGCCGCTTACGGCTCACCTTCGGCTCTCTTCATCAGCGCGGATGCCCAGAGCGCGACGATGACCGCGGTCCTCAACATGCGAACGCCGTCAGGTCGGAATCTCACTCGGCGACCGCGCCCCATGACATCGTCGTCGGACCCGACGTGCAGGTCTCGCTCAGAGCGCGTTTGAGGGCTCGCCGCCAACAAACTTGTTGACGGCAACCGGCAAGCATCGGTGATGCGGCAACCTGTACGGCCAACGCCAGCACCACTGGATGCCCCCGCCGCAAATTGCCAGATACCAGATCATGCTGCGATGCCGAGCGCCCTGGCCGTGAAGTCGCCAGAGGCAAGATGATCCCCGAGCAGGCGTTCGAGTTCGGCACGAGACCCAGGGTCGTCGTTTAACGCACGTGTTGTCGTGGTCAGCCGTGTCCGGTTGAAGACGTAATTTCCAGGCCCGACACTGCGCAGCTAGTAGCCCGCCGGCGTGACGCGAAGCACGTGGTGTTTCTTCTTCAAGCAGCCTCGCACAAAAGGTCTTGTGGCACGCCGATTGCTGGGAGACGGTGAAGAATCCGTCACGACAATGGCGGTATCGCAGGCACCGGCCCGGGAGTTTAGATGAGACTTGCTCAGTTGATCCAAATCAATGCCATCACTGCTGCACTGTTGAGTGCTGTACCGCCGATTGAAGCCACATCCGTCGTGGTGCCGCTGTCATTAGGCCAGCAGCGGCATTGGTCCTATCACGTCTGATCGTCGGCAGAGAGGCACATCCAGGTCGCGCCTCGGTAGCGGCGAGCTGGGAGCGCCTGGCCTTCAGTGGCTTCGGAATTGGTCGCGAATGAGGCGCTGTGCACTACCTTCGTGGAGGGGGCGGCGAGCCGTTCCAGCAGATCGGCGGCTGGAGTTAAGACAGAGTTGGCGCGCAAGAGCTTTGAACCGAGAGAACGAAGTACATTTGCTGGCCGCGGCGCAGAACCACCCTGCGGCACTGGGCTGGGCACCATGTCTGAAGCGGCTCTGTGACCATCGTGCCCCAGGAGAAAAAGGATGAAGCTTGGACTGTTTTATGAACACCAGTTGCCGCGTCCTTGGGAGGACGGCAGCGAGCGAAAATTGTTCAGTGATGCGCTGGAGCAGATCGAACTGGCCGATCGGCTCCGATTCGATCACATGTGGGAGGTTGAGCATCATTTCCTCGAGGAGTACTCCCACTCATCCGCACCCGAGGTCTTTCTGGGGGCTGTCTCCCAGCGTACAAAGACTATTCGCATTGGTCACGGCATTTGCCTGTCCTCCCCGAATTACAACCATCCGGCACGGGTGGCGGAGCGTCTGGCGACGCTCGATTTGATCTCTGGGGGGCGCGCCGAGTGGGGGACCGGAGAATCCGCGTCGCTGATCGAGATGCATGGCTTTGGGATCGAGCCCGAGCAGAAAAGTGCCATGTGGCGGGAAGGGGTCGAGCAGACCGCCAATATGATGACGATGCAGCCGTATCCCGGATACGACGGGCAATTCTTCACAATGCCGACCCGTAACATCGTGCCAAAGCCGGTCCAGAAGCCGCACCCACCGATCTGGATGGCGTGTTCACGGCGCGACAGTATTTTGCGTGCCGCGCGTTACGGGGTAGGGGCGCTGGTTTTGGATTTGTGGAGGCGTCGCAAGCGAAAGTGTGGCGCGACGACTATTATCAGATCATCAAGTCCAATGAGTGCGTGCCCATTGGGCATTCGGTAAACGCCAATATCGCCACTCTCAACGGTATGATGGTTCATGAGAACGCCGAAGAAGCGATGCGTCGAGGACTCGATGGTTTCAAGTTCTTCGGTTATTCGATCGCGCATTATGCGGTATATGGCGAACACCGTCCTGGGCGCACGAATTTGTGGCGGCGCTTCCAAGCGATCAAGGACGAGATGAAGGAGACGCCAGGCTCAGGCAGCATCGGACAGCCCAGGAGTGTTCGCGAGCATCTCATGGGGTATGCTGATGTCGGTATCGACCAGATGATCTTTATCCAGCAGTGCGGCATGAATAAGCACGAGCATATCTGTGAGGCACTTGAGCTGTTCGCCAAAGAGGTCATGCCTGCTCTGAAAGAGCGGGAAGACGAGCGCGTCCGACGTAAAGAAGAGGAGCTGGCTCCCTACGTAGAGGCGGCACTTGCCCGCAAGTCCTCGATGCCCGAGCTGCACGAGTCGGACATCCCGAATGTCGAGGCGATTGGCATCGTCCTTGAGCGTTGTACAGGTAAGGACTACGCCTCGGCCGGTGGCACCTTCGCGGACCCGACCCGCGGAGGCGCCATTCCGATGGCTTCACGCGAGTCCTTCGCCAAGTCGGCCAAGGTCGACTGACGCGAGGGCCGCGATGGGATCTGGCCGAGTTCATGGGCGGGTGCCCAAATCGGCCACGCATCGCTCACAGTCCTAAGAAGCTTGTGTGCTGGCCGCGCCAATCCTACAAGTGATTTCTCTGCGAAGCTGGGAACGCGGAGTCGAACCCAAAGCTATGCGTCTAAGTTTTCTGGGTGACTACGTTGATCGGGGTAGATGCCGAATGCCTCCCCCCTGAATCCAATTGCCCCTTTAGCTGATGGATGCCCCAATTCGTACGCGAAATCATGGGTACTATTCAGTTATCCGAACTGGGCTGAGCATTGAAATCCTATAAGCATCTGCGCATCCGATGAAGATATCCCAAGCCTTTTGAAACGGCTCACCGGCTCCCGAACGTGCCGCCCACACATAGGTGCAGCCGCGTGCACGGTCATTCCTATAGGGTCGAGATGCAACTCGATGGACCAGGGATCCTGGACTGCACCCCTCAAGTGAGACACGATAATCTCGGTGACAGGCATTCCGAGGATGACCTGTGGCAGCAAGAAGGAAGAACCGTCAGTTTCCGACGGCGTACAAACTGAAGGCGATCAAGCGTGTCGAGCAAGGCGAAGCCGTTCTGCCTGTGGCTCGCGAGCTTGGGATATCCCGCAAGATCCTGCACGACTGGATCAAGGCTTGGAAGGCGGATGGGCCGGAGGGATTGAACCGCAAGCCGGGACCGAAGCCTGGCCCCCGGAAGCTAAAAGCTCCAGCAGCAACCTATGACGACAAGCGGTCTGCACTGGCGCGAGCGAATGCCCGCATCGCCGAACTCGAACGGCTGGTCGGCCGCCAACAGATGGATCTCGATTTTTTTCGGCAGGCCTTGCGCGCATTGGAGCGGCCGGTAGCGCAAGGCAAACCCGCATCCGCATCATCGAAGTCATCCAAGCCATGACATCGGAGGCAACGGATTCCAACGCCGACGTGCAACGGCTCTGCAGCTTGGCCGGGCTGCCGCGCGCGACCTATTACCGGCATCTCAACAGACGCAGTCGTGAGACGGCTATAGCGCGACAATCTGGATGGGAAGCGCGCGACAATCAGGATGGCGAGTCGGTGTCGCCGCGAGATGATGGATTGCCGCGATGATTGTCGCGCGCAAGAGTTTTGTTCGCTCTGATTGTCGCGGAGCGTCAATCAGCGAGTGTTTTTGGTGTCGCGTGCGAGGATGGTCGCCCTGGACCACGCTTCCGCTCGAGCGCGGTGCGCCTGCGATCTGGATAGCGAAAAAGCTATAGGTCCCGAAGTCGGAGAATTCGAGAATATTGCCGATGGTTGCGCCCCACACGGCGCGGCCGGTCAAGCGTTCGTCTGCCGGACCGAGGACCGGCTCCGGCTTCTCCCGAGTAAATTGCCTGGCCATCCTCGATCCGTCTCGCGCGCGATCGCTAGCCTGAACATTTCGACCAGTCAGGTCGCGCGTTGCATTCCACTCGCTCTACAGCCCCTCTAGCTTGAGGTGGCCGCCCCGCGTCCCAGTGCTCCACATGTGCTTGACGCATGCCACGACGAAGCTCACGACGATGAGTGCAATAAAAATGCCTGCCTCTTGCAGCCCCATTCAAGCCTTGAACTGATCGCGGCAATCGCCAGCAAAGATGAATAGATGAACGCGCTGCAGTTGTCGGGCGGGGGCGATCGTTGTGCTTCTGTGCAATGGCGAGTTTGCGACAACATTGGCGGACGCCGAACAGATGCCGCCTATTTTCACATACAAGGGCCCCCGCGCGTGCATGCGGCGTTCAGCTGGCGGCGCGTGTTGCGGAAGCGTCAGCAATTGGCCCGGCTTTGCTCCGCTGCTCGCTAGTTGCGTGCAGCCGCCTGCTTTGTCGGAATTGGTCCGCTGCAGAATGGATCTTCGTGCGATCAAAAGACAATAGGAGCTCGCATTGTGGACGGCACCATGAAAACGATCGACGTCGCCCCCGGCACGACGGTGACCACGCTCCAGGTTCGCCCCAGAATTAGCGCCCAAGAGGCTTGAAGCGAACGTGGCGTCAGGTTGTACGGTCAAAGGGAGGTTGAGGCGATCCTCAGAACGTTCATGACGAGGATTAAAGATGTTTCAACTCTTAAAGGGAGCTCCGCAGGAGCTTGTTTGGGACACCTTGTGAGGCAGCTTTTGGAGGGAGTCGACCTCGTTGAAGCTGCAGGTCTTTTGCAATCGCAGCCCGGAATAGGACGTGTAGTATGAATACAAAGACAATTACGATCATCGTGCTTGCGGCTCAAACGTTGCTCGGCCCGCCCAGCAGGGCCGTTGAAACCTACGATGTCAGGGATTCGAACGGCGTGCCCTTCATGCGGGCGCGGATATTCGGTCCCGGAGATGGCCCTTTTTGTTGTGGCGGAGGTGACGAGCCGGAGCATTCACAGCGGATTGTGCCGCAATGGGAAATAGATCATTCGCTTGCGGCGATTCGGCATTGGGCCGAAATTATCAAGGTCATGCCGGGTCAATCGCCGGCCATTGTCAACATCGGCGGAATTCGCGGTAACACCGCATCGGCCTCAGTCCAGACGTCACCCGATGGCGGCACCAAGGTGCAGGCGGCGCTCAAGGGGCAGGATCCGGGCGAGCTGAACTACGGCGCGCATGGCATGGTTGCGATCGGCGAGATGGGGTTCTCATCCGATGCCTACATCCCTTCGCAATTGCCGATGACGCCGAAGATCGGTCTTGCACCCGTTATGATTCATGAGTTCGCCCATCAGTTGGGAATTGCCAGTACCATCATTTACGGTAATGAAGCCTCGCCGTTCTCCCCTCAGGCGATATCACCGTATTTCCCTGAATCGATAAATGCCTGGACCGATCATTTGCACGATGACAATGGCAACCAAGCGAAGCCTGGACAGGCAATCTACTGTACCGGCTGCGCGAACCCGCGAGCTGACGACGTTTTCGACCTGCGCCGCGATCAGGGCTATTTCGCCGGCAAGAATGTGAGTGAAGTACTGGCCGGTGCCATGCCAGGTATTCCGGTGCGAGTAATGACCGAGGATGGTCGGCAGGATGCACCGTTCGTCTCGCATAGCGAGCTTAAGAACAGCCTGATGAGCCACCAAGGATACCGGAATTATACCTCCCTGATGGAGGCGGAGATCGCCGCGATGCAGGACATCGGCTACAGCATCGATCGGCGCAATTTCTTCGGTTACTCGATCTACGGCAACGGTCAGAATTTGATAAACGACAATCCCTTCTTCGCTCGTAATGCTAACGGTACCGCCTATCTGCCAAATACATACAACACGGCCACGCTCGGACTGGGACTGCACGTCTATGGCAGCGGCAACACTGTGATCCAGCGCGCCGACCTGCTTTCGCAAGGAGCAGGGGGGCGGCATCCGCGTCGATGGCGAAAACAATCGGATATTAGTCTCGCCCGGGACCCGCGTCTACGCGGACGGCGCCTATGGGCGCGGCATCATGTTCAGTTATGGCAAGAATCACACGTTTACTCAGCGTGGCGACGTGCAGGCTCTCGGCGAGCATGGTATCGCAGCAAGCTTCGACTTTGGCAACAATGCGTTGGGCAACGAGAATGAAGACCGCGGATCGTATATTCGCACGATTGGCAATAACCCGGCCCCGATGCTGAACGAAATCGATGGTCCGCTCGTCAGCACGTTCGATCTGACCGGGCGCCTGGCTGGCAGTCATGCAGCGATGTACATGTCGAACAATGGTTATGTCGGCGAGATCAATGTGATGCGTGGCGCAATGCTGTCAGGAGACATCCTGTCTGATTACGCCCAGCTTGACGAGAATGGTTCTCCGCGCCTGACCAAATTGACCTTCGGTATGACGCCTGACGCGAATGGTCACTCAACGGGACAGCCCGACGCAAGCTTTGCAACCCGCTATGAAGGTAATATCGTTGGGCGCAAAAATCTGTCGCTGCAGTTGTCCGGCGGCGCCGTGTTGTTTACCGGCAATCACGAAGTGCACGATGCAACTGTCGCGCAAGGCGCAACCTTGTCCGGCAACGGCAGTTATCTGCTCAATAGCGATGGCCGCTTCACCAATAGCGGTGCTGTCGCTCCCCTCATCGACGGTCTTGACAACAGCATAAAGGTGAATGGCGACTATCTGCAGACCTCGACCGGTCGCTTGCAGGTCGCGGTGAATGATACCGGTGCGTTCAGCCGCCTCGTGGTGAACGGCAATGCGACGCTCGACGGCACGCTCACGATCACGCCGAAACGTGGCTGGTATGGCAGCGGCTTTAGCGTCTCCTCCGATCAGTGGCTGAACGCAACAAATCTCACAGGGTCGTTCACGAACGTGGCGACATCGCTGCAATCGCCAATCTTGATGGCAAGCGCTACAGCTCAGGGCGACAACACCTATGCCTTGACGCTCGCTCGCCCAACATATGCCTATTCGCGTTATGCGGCCAATGCCAACAGCCGCCAGGTGGGCGCGGCGCTCGATCGAGTAGCTGGCAACGCTGCGTTGGGGCTGCACCCGCTCATCGCGGCACTCGACTTCTCCGCATCGGACGGCACGGTGGTGACATCTGCGCTGCGGCAGCTTTCGCCGTCCGTTTATGCGTCGGAGCAGGGCAGACGTGTCAATGACAGCTTCTATGCGCGTTCGGCAGTCTACAACCATCTCGAACAGGCGTTTGGCGGCGCGCCATTCTCGCCGATGGCGGTCATGGGTTATGGTCCTGAGCAGAGGCCGGGCGGCAATTCTGCATCTCCCATCGGCGCGGTCGGCCGGGCTACCTCTGAGCTGCCATCCTGTGACTTGCAGCGTTATGCAGGGTGGGGTTCTGCTTTTGGCGGTTGGACGACCCAATCAGGTAATAGCGCCAGATCCACCATTGGCGGCTTCATGAGCGGTATCGACATGAGCGGTATCGACGCGTCGGTATTGGACGACTGGCGCTTTGGTGTTCTTACGGGCTATTCCACTTCCAAGGTTAACGCTGCTTCGTCGTCGGGCCGCAGCGACAATTACACTTTCGGGACCTATGCAGGCACCGAGTGGACTGTGCCAGAAGGGGACATCGCCTTCCGCTCAGGCATTGCCTATACATGGCACGATCTTGAGATGAGCCGCAACGTTAGGTTCCGGGGGTTCAACGACAACTTGATCTCGGATTATGATGCAGGCACTTTCCAGATTTTTGGAGAATTGGGCTACAAGGTCCGTGTCGGCAAGTGGTCGGTGATCGAACCCTATGCCAATCTCGCCCATGTTCGCGTCGCGACGGATGGTTTTAGCGAGAGGGGACTGAACGGAGCGGCGCTTGATATTCACGCTGACACGATGGATACGACGCTCTCCACTCTTGGCGTCTACGCGACCACACGTTTTCAACTTGGCGAGATAGCCACGACTGCGCGAGCCGATATTGGCTGGTGTCATGCCGTTGGTGACCTCATTCCGCTGTCGACAGCCAGCTTTGCTGCTGGTTCCAGCGCTTTTGTGGCTTGGGGCGTGTCCATTGGCAAGGACGTGGCACTCGTCGAATCCGGTCTGAACTTCCAGCTTTCGAGCAACAGCACCCTTGGCGTCGCCTACCAGGGCCAGTTCGGTTCAGGCGGCACCCAGAACGGACTGAATGCCACCTTCAACGTGAAGTTCTGAACGCATGGTCAATCGATTTTGGCCGGCGCGCTGCGCGCAATGGAGATCATGTTTCCCGATCTGGTCGACTAAACCTGGCGCGGGCGATCGAGGTTAGCCTGCCTCAACGCCGGCGCTGGCGTCTACGCGCGATGTCTGAGCGAGCTCGCTCGAGGGCAAGCAGCGTTTTTGTCAACGCTGACAATCTATCCGACATCGTCTCGAGCGCCTCAAGCGTCCGGCGGGATCGAGCGGCCGCTTCGCTGAGCACTCCGATTTCCCGTCCGACTCGGGGCAGGCGAGAATAGGCCTCGGCGGGAAAGGTCTTTCGCGGCGAGCCAACCGATGTCGGGGCCGCGCCATTCGTGCTGCGGGACAATGAAGGTAAGGTCCATGCGACCGGCGCCATGCGCACCATCAGCACGTTCGAGCAGGAGTATGTGTTCTTGGGGCCCAAGGGGTCGATCACGCTCAACCTGCCAAAGAAGGCGAACATCGGCGGCATCGCCAGTGGCCGCCTGCTGGTGACGCTCGACGAAGATTGGACGCCGTCCGGCGGCACCGGGTTCGCGGCTGGCTCGATGATCTCGTATGACCTCGCCGAATGGAAGCAGGATCCGCTGCGCGCCAGACCCCGGCTCGTGTTCCAGCCCGGGCCTCGGCAGGCGCTCAGCGGGTTCAGCGCCACCAGGGACTTATTGATCCTGACGATCCTCGACAATGTTCAGGGCAAGGCGTTCGTCTACAAGTACGATCAGGGCGCCTGGCGGGCCACGGCGATCCCACTCCCGGAGAATGCGAATATCGGTTTGCCTGCCGCATCGAATGAAACGGACGAGGTGATGTTCACTGTCTCCAAATATCTCACGCCGACGTCGCTCTGGTACTTTGACGCCGCAAGAGACCAGCATTTTTTTTGAGAACAGCGTCAATAGACATGCTATCACGATTGGCTCGGCGCCACCGAGGGGACAGAGTTAGGGACTTTGGTCTTCCTTGCCGCCGACCATACTATGGGGCCAGTTCGAGAAGAACTGTAGTAGCCGAGGGATCAGATGGCGGCTGTTCGCTTAAACCATTTCCTCGGTAGGCCAATGTAGTAGCCACGCCTGCGAAGCTCTGGCTCGGACCTGTTGAGCCTTTCGCAAATGGATTCCACAGGCGTGCCTGCATCAACAAGCTCGCGCAGTAGTTCGTCTTCTCGTTTGGTCCAGCGAGGAGAGGGCAGAGTCAACTTCAATCCGCTTCTTGCTTCGATTTCATGCGGTTCTGGAGAAGAGCTATCCCGGGCTCAGCCTGACAGTGCTGAGCGCATTGCCAAGCTTTGTCTGCGATCTCCGCGTTCGTATATCGGAATCCGCAGTACAGTCCCCAATCAGGATGGCAAAATTCCTTTGACCAGGCTCGAGTGTGACACAAATGTGGACCTCCGATAGCGGCGTCTCGCCTGCTGCCAGTCATCGCGTCGGCTTAAGAAGAATGCCAGGGGAGGCGTTCTTTCGAAAGCTATACGTCCGCATAATTGAAAGGGCTGACAGACGCGTACCTCAGCCGCTGACGTCCTATCTGTCATCTTTGGCTTGTTCGGTTTGAGACATGTATGTCCTGAATCTGCCCGAGGTACGCAATTGGTTCATTGGGCGTATTGCCTTGGTCTGCGGAGCGTGGAGCGCACAACGTTTCCGGTGGGACGCAGATTGCTGAGGTATGACGAGGGCTTGCTCCCGAGTTGTCTAGCGCGACTCGAGGGCGGCCACCCGGCCTTCATTGAACGGTGACCACGCTCCGGGTTCGCCCCAGAATTTAGCGCCCAAGAGGCTTGAAGCGCACGTAGCGTCGGGATGTACGGTCAAAGGGAGGTTGAGGCGATCCTCAGAACGTTCATGACGAGGAGTAAAGATGTTTCAACTCTTAAAGGGAGCTCCGCAGGAGCTTGTTTGGGACACCTGCCGCGACACCGGATTCTCATCCTGATTGTCGCCCGCCTCTCATTCAGTTTGTCGCGCTACACTTGCCCGTCTTCTTCGCCTCGAAGCGGATCTCGTAGTCCTGGCCGCCCGCCACACGGGCGCGGTCCTGGTTACGTCCGCGACTACCCTGCTTCTTTGCCATCTCAGCCTCTCCTCCGTTCAGAAGGCAACGTATCGACGACGAAGAGAGTTCCCATTTTCGATCGATTTAATGCCGGGTTACATCGAACCCTGCGACCCCACACTGCGGGAGCATGCTCCGGAGGGCGGCGATTGGCGCTTCGAGCTCAAGGCAGACGGCTACCGGGCCCAGCTCCACATTTGGCGATCGCCGACCCAGCCGCCGGTCGACCAGCCCGTCGTCGCCCTCCGCCTCAAAGCGTTCCGCCCAGCGTTGAAACGTCCGCACGTTGATCCCGAGAAGCTCGGAAGCCGCCTCCTGCGTCAGTTTCTTCGCCTCCGTCCGATCCAGCAAATCCGAAAACCGCATCCGTCGTACACCCTCGTGAATGGATGCCGTGCCCATCGTGCCCCCTTTGTTCCGGGGCACCAAAAACACGACACTTCACGAGCTACAAACAGGCGACAGATCACGTGCTACCGACACGCGAACGTTTGCGGGTAGACAACATTGATCCAGGCGTGCTGGACTGCATGCGAGGCAGCCTGGCCTCTATGCCCCCAAAGCCCCGAAGGCAGGCATCCTCCTTCCGTTGCCGGTCGCTCACGCTGGGCGGCCGGCGCGGACTGGAGCTTATATCACTGCGAAGCACTCGCTACCCAGGAACGGAATGGCCGCAGATTGCTCTGCGGCTTACCGGTCAGAATGTGATTGTCCGTGCTGAAATGCTTCACCCCGGCTGCTGGCACCAGCAACAGCAAGCGGCACTATTTCTGCTCCGGGAAATTACGGAGCGGCGCAGGACCGCAAGGTCATGAACGCTGAAATGACGGCCAGCCACATCAACGCGGTGATGAAAATGGCGACAACCCAACCAGGGCCTCGGCGCCGGTACGTCATGCAAATGGCCAATCAAAAAAGTGGCCAAGCCTGACTCGGATTTTGCGTTTGTCAACGGAGGGACCTGATAGCCAGCGCGGCGCCGTCTCGGTTTGCTGCCCATGCCGCAATTATATCGGGTATGTTGCAGACCCGACAAACAAACCAGATTAACTGTTGTGGCGGGAAAGGGACTTTCACGGGAGTCTCTCCCAGCCCCTCCGGGGTTGGATATGCGTATGTTCCCGGAATCGATAGAACGTCCCTCTTGTAAGAGGTGCGGCACTCGAACCACGCTCGTACGCATCGAACAAGGCACGGGTCTCGAAAGCCGGATATTTGCGTGCTCGAACTGTGAGAACATCCACACCGAGCACGTTGTTGCTGACCCTATGGAAGCGTGCAAGGGCTGGCTCTCAAGCGAACTCAAGCCACCTGTCTAAGCCGCGTCGGAACGACCGTCGGGGAACACGCATTGCCGTGGCAACGCTCCAGAGATCCCTCGCATGGACCACGCCTCGCCCTCACCGCCGCCGGATTCGCCCTGCTAATCGTGTCGTGTGCCGCTGCGCTGGCGCTGCACTGAAAGCAAAATGGCCGCAGATTGCTCTGCGGCCCACCGACTCAAATAATTCTGCCGTGTTGAAATTGCCGTCCTCGGTGCTGTAGATACTAAAGCTCAGCTCTGTTTCAGTTTCATTTCGTCGCTACCCGTATGACTACGGAAGCGTTGAATTATGCGCCGGCTCGCCGCGAACGATGGCGGGCGGTGCGCATAGGCCCCACCGCGTGTCCGTGGAAGTAGCGGCACGCGTTCGGACGGCCCCAGTCGAACTTGCCTGGCCCAGGCTGGGGCTATCTTCCAACCGCCGTTGGACCTCAGGGGCAGTGAGGCCTGGGACCGAACCGTGCCGGCCCGCTTGGTGGTTGACGGCCTGATGCAACAAATTCAGACAATTGCACCCGGTAGGGTGGACAACAAAAGTTCATGCAACGAGCGCGTTCCGTTCCTCCGTGAATTTTAGCCATTCCGTATCTCTGATTAGGCCACTGAGCCCGGAAACAGGCAGTACTAGATCACGCGCGGCTCGAGAATGCGGCGCGCACCACCGCGTCGGCATCATCCAAGCAGCCGCACGAGCACCGCCGCCCTAACCATATTTATGAGCCTGCAGACCGCGGCTGCTCGATAAGCGAGTCAAAAGCGGTCACCGGTCTAACATCAGTATCATTGAAGGGCCGGCGTGATCGGTTTTGGTGCCGCAAGGGTCCTTGACGGGCCACCGGGCCTTAGGTGGTGTGGACACTTATACGCCGGATGCGGTTTTCGGATTTGCTGGATCGGACGGAGGCGAAGAAACTGACGCAGGAGGCGGCTTCCGAGCTTCTCGGGATCAACGTGCGGACGTTTCAACGCTGGGCGGAACGCTTTGAGGCGGAGGGCGACGACGGGCTGGTCGACCGGCGGCTGGGCGGCGATCGCCAAGGCGGGCGCCGGAGGAAGAACTGGAGCGGATGCTGGGGCTGTTCCGGGACAAGTACGCGGACTTCACGGTGAAGCATTTCCACGAGCAGATGCAAAAGCGGCATGGCTATAGGCTGGGCTACACGGTGACGAAGCTGGACTTGCAGGCGGCGGGTCTGGTGTGGAAGGCGCCGAAGCGTTCGGCGCGCCGCAAGAAGCGTCCACGCCGTCCACTTCGGGGCATGCTGCTACATCAGGACGGGTCGCGCCACGTCTGGATCGAAGGTCTTCCCGCGATGGATCTGATCGTCACGATGGACGATGCGACCAGCGAGATCTATTCGATGCTGCTGGTCGAGGAAGAAGGGACGGCGTCGACGTTCCAGTCCCTGGGCGAGGTGATTGGCGAGCACGGTCTGTTCTGCGCGCTCTACACCGATCGCGGCAGCCATTACTTCTACACCCCGAAGGCCGGCCAGAAGGTCTCGAAGACGCAACAAACCCGAGGGGACGGGCTTTATCGCATCTCGGGATCGAGCATATCGCGGCCTATTCGCCGCAGGCGCGCCGGCGTTCCGAGCGGGTGTTCAGCACGTTGCAGGGCCGGTTGCCCAAGGACCTGCGGCTCGCCGGGATCAAGACGGTCGAAGCCGCCAATGTCTGGCTGAAGGCCCATTACATGGCCGAGCATAACGCGGCGTTTGCGATCAAGGCCGAACAGCAAGGCACGGCGTTTGTTGCCGACAAGCATGAGGCGTGGCGCGAAGCGCTGTGGGTGATCGAAGAGCGAACCGTCGGCAACGACAACACAATCGCATGGAGCGGCCGGCGGCTGCAGTTGCCGGAGAGCCGGCTCAGGCCGCACTTCGTCAAGGCCGTGGTGCGCCTTCACGAATACCCCGACGACACCGTGACCGTGTTCCTTGGCCCGCATCGGTTGGCAAGCTTTGCCGCCGACGGACAGCAGATCAGTCCCGAAGCGCGCGAGCCTGGCAGCGTGCTCGGAGCCGTCAAGGACAAGCCCTTACGGGCGCGCAAGGGCGCGTCCTTGACCGCCCCTGCGCGCGCCGCCGTCCAATCAGCGCGGGTCGGGACGGAGAAACGGGCTTCAAGTCGAACAAAGAAACCGACCCGGAGGGCTAACCCGCAGGCAATATCCGTGGCATGACCAAGCTGGCGGAGCCGTCCACGCCTTCCGGAGCCGCCGGAAATCACAAACGAAGGCGACAGATCACGAGCTACAAAAACACGACAACTTCACCCGCTACGGACACTGAATTCTTTGCATCAAAAAGCGGATCATGCAGATGCACAGCCCATTCCAGCAGGGTCTGCCGCACGGTAGTCGCCAATATGCCATGAAGCGCCAGCCGATTGAAAACGAGTGATCGGTCGGTCTCCGTAGGCGCCGCGATAACGTCCGATAGCAAACGTACGTCATATCCGCGCTCGGCCGCCTGCAGCGCGGCAATGAGGATTTCCTCTTCGAGCCAACTCCCTCCGAGGAAAATGATACCGCCTTCGGGTGAAGCCAGATTGTCCGTAAACCGCCGATCGTGCCAAATGGAAAAGGCATCAACGTCTGCACCACGGCAGCGTCCGAAAAAATATTTGGGCGTCGGTGGCATTCCTTCCCCGACTCGTCAGCTTCTCGTAAGCCGCCCCTACGCAAATAAAGCCTGAATCAACCTACTTGATGGGAACAGAATGAATATCGATCCACTGAACACCGCAGAAGATTCCATTGGGGCTTACGCTCTACTGCCGCAGCATCAACGGGCGCAGCAACAGCCGGGCGACGTGAGCGCACAAACAGCAGTACACCCGTCCGCGGATCAAGCCAACTTTGAGCAGCAGCTAAGTGAGGTGCGGCCAATCCACCAAACATCAAATTCAGCTGCCGCCTTGACACATTCCGGAATTGGATCATCCTCGACTATAATTGGATCACCCTCAATTATGACGAAAGGCAATCGGAGAGCACGCGCTATCCAGAAAAGCGAACGGTGCCCGGCCCCATCCTTCATCCGAGGGCGCGCCGAACTTGCCGCATCGCTAGCCGGAGCGAACGTTGAGGCGCTGAAGAACGAGATCAGGCTGGCTGAGCAGCGGTCAGCACAGTGGCCAAGAAAAAGTGGATCTTCCGCCGGCAGTGCCGATAGCCGCAGAGTTTTGAACGACGTGCTAGCATCGTCGTATCTGAAACTGCATCGTTTTCAGAATGAGGACGTCGATTGCGAGCCGCGGCTCGACGAGGATGTGAGTGCCATCGAGCATGTGCGTTCGTTAGCGGATTTACGTTGTCACGCTAGCCCGCATGTTTCAAAGGCTGCTATCTGCTCGGACGACGACAGGGAGGACGAAATTGATATGGCTCGCCTCGCTGCATGGCACACGAAAGGCCTTACAGATAGTGCTTTCGTGTCATTGTCCCACGACCCCTCGCAACTGCTCCTTTCAAAGGACCACAGTGAGCATGGCGCGAAGGCAATTGCAGAGAACGCTAAGGAGTTGCACACCTACACGGTACCGAGTGTCACCGCTTGGCCGACCGAAAAAATCAAAGACATTCTAGAGCGCGGGCGTGCTCCCGAAGATAAGGAGTTGCGAGATTGGGTGATGGGAACACCGACCGAGGAGACCGAGGTCTTGTTTCTGGGCGGCAATCTGGATGACTATCGGACGGCCAGCGAGGATAATCCGTACACGGCTGACGCACTGCAAAATGCTCGGCCCATCAAGAAAGCAAGGGTCAGCTCCGATGCGCTCGAGATGGTATCGGATTCTCGAACCCTTTGCCGCTCGGGCTCCAGCCATGAACCTTCGCAGTCCTGACGAGCTATCGCCCGTGGTAGAGCCGGCGGGGGCGCCTGTTTTCAGTTATCTGGAAGTCGAGCGTGCCGAGCGCATCCGCGGCCGATCGGAAGGCGCGATCAAGTTTGGCCGTCATGATGATGTCGCCGGCCTGGGGTGGCGCAAGGCCGCGATCTGGGATCGGCTGATGGATGCCGTCGTCAAGGCCCACGATGGCAAGGCGCAGATGATCGACAGTTCGATTGTACGCGTCCATTAGCACACCTCCGGGGTCAAAAATGTGAAGATCGTTGTATGGCCGAAGCCGAGGAGGCCTCACCACCAAAATCCACGCGCGGGTCGACACGAAAAGCCGCCCGGTCCGCCTACTGATCTCCCGCTGAGGTCCACGACACCACCTGCGCCAAAACCCTGCTCGATAGTCTTGAGCAGCGCGCCGTTGTCATTGCCGACAAGGGCTACGATGCAGACCGCGTTCGTACCCACATCGAAGCTCAAGGCGCCATTCCCACTATTCCCAACCGCTCCAACCGAAAGAACAGATTCCGCGCGAAGAAGTCCCTTTGTCGTCAGCGCAACTATGTCGAACGATTCCTCAATAAGCTCTAGCAGTTCCGCCGAGCACGTACCCGCCTGGATGCCCGCATGGCGGTAGCTACTGCAGCTGCACGACCGTATTTCCAATGACCTCCTTCCGGTAACGCAGCAGGCGCTTTCCCTCGGAGTGCGACGAATGACGGTGAGGTTGACGATGAGCAAGCTTCGTACCGAGCGCCATCCGCTCCGATCGGCGCGGCTTCGTCGAGGTCGAGCGAGGCCGCTCGAGAGCGTCACATGCGATTGCTATGCGCTAATGCAGCACAGGATCGCATGTGCTACCAGTAATTGTGGAGTCAGCAACCTGCCCTTGCGCCATTCCGGGGAGACACTCCATGTCCCCCATTGGCTTAGTTGCGGCCGAGCAAGAATGCAGGTGTATTCGCATCGCGCATCGAGCTTCGCAAGTGCGCGGCAGCTTCCATCTTACGCAGCTCGTTTTGGGCTGCATCGGCCGGGAATGAACCTGCCCAAGTCTCTACGATCAACCGATCACGACCTTTTCGGCTCGACTACGTCCGGTCCTGCGGTCTACACCGATTTCATAGCTGACGCGGTCTCCTTGCTTGGGCGTTACACGGGCAACAAGCTGCTCACGTGGAAGAATAGGTCGCATCCATAAGATGATTGCTGCGAGAGTAACGACGGCCCGGTAATTGCGGGCGGTCTTTTTCGAAGCGGGTTGCGACACGGCGGAATTGCTTGAGTTTTGAGAAGCCGCATTCCACGAGATAGCGCTGGGCATAGAGATGCTTGTCGAGCGGATATTTGAGCGCGCGTGACGGATTGTTGGGGATGACGGCGAGCGCGCCTTTGGCAGCGATGGCCTGGCGCAAGTGATCGGCGTCATAGGCCGTATCGGCCATGAGAGGGTGTCAGAAAGAATGTGTAAGCAGGTTTCTGTGAGTTTACCTTACCGAGGAGACTCACATGACGACCGCGACGACGATTACGCCTGAACTACTGGATCAACTGCTTGCTAACTATGAGAAGCCTGAAGACCTCACCGGTGCGGACGGGCTTTTCAAGCAGCTGAAGAAGGCGCTGATTGAGCGGGCGCTTGGTGCGGAGCTGAGCGATCATCTTGGCTACGAGAAGGGGGACCCGGCCGGCCGCGGCAGCGGCAATAGCCGCAACGGGACCAGCGCGAAGACGATCCTGACCGAGGACGGCGAGATCGACATAGCTGTGCCACGCGACCGGGCCGGCAGCTTCGAGCCGCTATTGATCGCCAAAGGCCAGACCCGTTTCGACGGCTTCGACGACAAAATCCTGAGCCTCTACGCGCGCGGCATGACGGTGCGCGAGATCCAAGGGCATTTATCCGAACTTTATGGGGCCGAGGTCTCGCCGGATTTGATCAGCCGGGTGACCGACGCGGTTCTCGACGAAGTCCGGGAATGGCAAACCCGTCCGCTCGACCCGGTCTATCCGGTGGTGTTTTTCGACGCACTGCGGGTCAAGATCTGCGATGAGGGCATGGTCAAAAACAAGGCCGTCTATGTCGCGCTGGCGCTCAATCCGGACGGCGAGAAGGAGGTTCTGGGGCTGTGGATTGAGCAGACCGAAGGCGCCAAATTCTGGCTCAAGGTCGTCAACGACCTGAAGACGCGTGGCCTCAACGATATCCTGATCGCGGTGGTCGATGGGCTCAAGGGCTTTCCCGAGGCGATCGCCTCGGTCTATCCGCAGACCGTGGTGCAGACCTGCATCGTGCATCTGATCCGCAACAGCCTGGCGTTTGTCGCCTGGAAGGATCGCAAGGCGATCCTGCCTGCCATCAAGGCAATCTACCGCGCCGAGAATGCCGACATGGCGCTGCTCCGGCTCGAGGAGTTCGAGGACGAATGGGGCAAGCGCTATCCGGCGATCGGCCAGGCTTGGCGCCGCGCCTGGGAACACGTCGTGCCGTTCTTCGCGTTCGCTCCTGGCGTCCGCAAGATGATCTACACCACCAACGCGGTCGAGGCGTTGCACCGTAGCTTGCGCAAGATCATCAAGACCCGCGGCAGCTTTCCAAACGACGATGCGGCGTTGAAGCTGCTTTATCTCGCCATCAAGAACGCCGGATTGAGGTGGCGGCGAAGCGTCGAGTGGACTGCCGCCATGGGCCAGTTCGCCATTCAGTTCGGCTCGCGCTTTCCGGGATCAACGCGATGACCAAAATGTCGATCAGCCGTCTTATCCGGCGGCCCGAGTTTGGCCGATCAGCAAGCTCTGTAAAGGCGGGCCTGCGGCCCCCGCCTGCGGCGGCTGCGGCCTTGACAGAGCTTGCTGCCCGGCCACTGTTAGCCACGTACCTGTCGCCACTGTCCGCACTCCATTTTGAATCAGTGGGCGACAGCTTAGATCTCCTGGGCAGTACACCGCAAGAGAAACCCGCCGGCGTGAATCGTCGGGCTTTGTTGTCGACGCGCTCAGATCCGGCCGCGGCCGACCAGCGTCACCAGGAGGAGTGGAGCTAGGACATGCAGTATCGAGGCTTCGAGATTAAGGTGGTGCAGGGCATCGACAAAAGGTGGAAATGGTCTGTCCGGCTTCAGGAGGCGCGCCGGGATGGCGAGGCGCGCGTCCGGGATGACGCCGCCGCGCAGACGGCAATTGATCGCGCCCTTGAGCCCAAGAAAGTGCGATTGCAGCCGCGGTAAAGTTGCTGGTTCCGGTCCTATCGGAGATGAGGCTTTTCGCGACTAGCCTAAGACAGTATACTACCTCCATTGTTGGGGGCCTATCATGTTGGACGACGAATTTAAGAAACAGCGCGCCCAAACTGTACGTGATCTTGCAGAGAAGGCCGACCCATTCACCAAAAGGCGACTTCTTGATCTCGCAGCGAGATATGAAGACAACGGCCGGCTCTCTCATATCACTAACAGGCCAAACGACCTGCAGTTCGTTAGCCATAGCAACGATGGTTCGGAACGTTAAGCGGAATGGCAGGCCACGCCGACGCCATCTGCCGGCTCGTAACGCTCGGTTGAAGGCAAAGGGAAATGAGCGCAGCGGACAAACTTCACCAATTCGCAGAAATGTTAGCTGCAGCCTCGTCTAGAACCCGCTCGCAAGCTAATTCCATCCTGGCCGAACCTTCACAGACCAATCCAATCGCCACAGACGACAGTACCGCCGATGATGCTGCGGTAAAAACTGAATCTGCCGTGGCTACACCCAGTACTGAGGCTGCGCGCGAACACAAAGCGGCGACAACAAATCAATCATTGTCCCTACTGGCCGGTATAGATCCAGACACGGCGATCCGCCTCCGCTGGGCGCTGCGCGACATCAAAGCCAAGCGAACCAAATTAACGCCTGTCCACCCAGATGATCTAAAGACCTTAATTGAAATGGAACTCGTCAGTATGCGCGACGACGTGCCCGTGCTTACCAATGAGGGTCATCGAGCGCTCGATTAAACCCAGCCTTTGAGGTGGGGCTGAAAGCGAAAACGCGTGGCATAGACTATGCACAGGGTCCGAAAGTTCATTGAGGTTGGTAGCGGCCGTATAGGCTACGCAATGACAGGAGCAGCGCTGTCGGAAGTCAGTATCGGCGCTAAGTGGAATCAGGATACTTCATTCAGCGTGGCCGACGCTCTTCTCGCCTATCCTGAATTTACTTCACTGCTGAAAAAGCTTTTGAAGGACGGCCATGTAGTGGTCCCGGCAACGAAGGCGAAAGAGAAATGAACGAGTTGGAGCCTAGGACCGCGTCTGCAGAGTGGCTTTGGTACGGTGTGCTGTCTTGGCCTCAGAATCATTGCGTGCGTACTGACCACGTTTCCCTGCAGGGTGCTTGCGCTCCCCTGCTTCTCACCGGGTTAGATGCGGTGGAAAATTACCTCCATGATTCGTGATCAGGTCGAAATTGCAATTGGTGACCGGGAGAGCCGGTCCCGGAATTCTGCACAGGGCGATAAGTGGAGTTTCTGCCTGACAGCGAGAGCCGGTCCCGGAATTCTGCACAGGGCGATAAGTGGAGTTTCTGCCTGACAGCGGGCACGCTGGTGCCTGCGAATCAGGAGCGACGATGAGCAGACGAGCACGCCGGAACCACACACCGGCCTTCAAGGCGAAGGTGGCGCTTGCCGCCGTCAAGGGTGACCGGACGATAACTCAACTGGCCGAGCAGTTCGACGTTCACCCCAATCAGATCACGACGTGGAAGGCTCAACTTGAAAGCAAGGCCGCCGATGCGTTCGGTCCCAGCGGCGGGTCTGGAGCGGAGCAAGCAGCCATCGACGTGAAGTCGCTGCACGCCAAGATCGGCGAGCTGACGCTGGAGAACGATTTTTTAGAAGGAGCGCTCACCAAGGCGGGATTGCTGAGCGCAAGGCGATGATCGACCGCAAGCACGATCTGTCGATCACCAGGCAGGCGGAAGTTCTGCAGATCAGCCGCGGCAGCGTCTATTACCTGCCGCGGCCGGTGCCGGATGCCGATCTCGCGATCATGCGGCGTCTCGACCGGCTGCATCTGGAGTTTCCCTTCGCCGGTTCGCGTATGTTGAGAGGCCTGCTGGCTGCCGAGGGGTGCAAGATCGGCCGCCGGCATGTCAAGACGCTCATGCGACGGATGGGGATAGAGGCGCTCTATCGCCGTCCGCGCAGCACGAAACCGGAGCCCGGCCACAAGATCTATCCATACCTGCTGCGGGGCATGGAGATTACGAGGCCGAACCAGGTCTGGGCCATGGACATCACCTATATCCCCATGGAGCGCGGCTTCGTTTACCTTGCTGTCGTGCTCGATTGGGCGACCCGTCGGGTCTTGTCCTGGCGGTTGTCGATCACAATGGAAGCAGCCTTCTGCGTCGAGACACTGGAGGATGCCATGGCCCGTCACGGCAAGCCGGAAATCTTCAACACCGATCAAGGCTCGCAGTTCACCGGGGCGGCCTTCACCGGCGTTCTCGCCGACAACGGCATCGCCATCAGCATGGACGGCAAGGGCGCCTGGCGGGACAACGTCTTCGTCGAGCGGCTCTGGCGCAGCGTCAAATACGAGGAGGTCTACCTGCGAGCTTACGAAACTGTCGGCGAGGCTCGCCACTCGATCGGCCGATACCTCGACTTCTACAATGGCCGCCGACCCCATTCGAGCCTTGACGGCGCCACCCCGGATCAAGCCTACTTCAACCAGCCGCCAGTCCGCTTGGCGGCCTAAACCCCGGCAGACGCTCCACTTATCGATGCGGAGATTCTGTTCAGACAACCGGGACCAGCTCTGGGTCAAGATGAGTCCCCTTGGGGCGGCTCGATGCCCGCGTCTAGCCGACAAGCAGGGAGTGATCGTTGGTGGCGGCCAATATCCGTGCACCGTGCGCGTCATTTTCGATGGCTCCAAGTCGCCAACGGCGTTGCACCGAGACTATATTGAGCCCAGTCGAATAAGGCCGACGCGCAGGTGAACGCAAGTTTGCCGGGCCGCCGCCTATGATAGGATCGAGGTTGATGGGAAGCCCACGTTTGTCTTCCATGCCGAACAGTTCGTGCACGGGCGCTCACCGGGCGCTCGCGCCAAGCGTAATAGCCGGCCGGCCAGACCTCGAGAGCTTCGCTCGTTTGGTTCGAACAGTACTCCATCAGCTTCTAACGTCGTACCCGCCGAATGGTGCCTAAGAAGGTCGACGTGGCGTTTCGGGCCGCCGCGCGCGCGGCCAATCGCCTGATCTTCAGACCGCCTTGTTTAGCCCCGGCAGCGTGCTGGTGGGCTCCGACAATGGTGGAATCGACTATTAGATATGCGAGGCCCGGATCATCGGACATCGCCTCAAAGATTCGCCACCAAACACCTCGAGGCTCCATCGACTGAAGCGCCGGAACACGGTGCTCCGGTCCCCAAGCGCTTGCGGAAGATCACGCCAGGGCGAGCCCGTCCTCACGATCCACAGCACACCTTCCACGAACATCCTGTTGTCACGCCCGGTGGACCCCCTCTGGTCAGGTCCAACCGGTCCATCACACGCAAGACTGCCTCCCCAAAAGCAGCCTTGAATCTGATTTGCTCCTAAAAGGGAATCCTTGGAGCCACCACACCTAGGGCGCTTATAGATGCTGTGCGGATGACTCGAGTTGTTGCCCAGCGCGACTGAACAAGGGCATTGCACGCACCCGATGTGGTGTCGAACCGGCACGTGCGTTGGCCAAACGTTTGTGAATCCGCGCAGCACCCGATGTGCGATGCGCAGAATGTTGCGCAAGTTCGCTCTCATTGCTGCTCTGTTCATGCACAACGTTCTCGTCGCCATACCGATGCCATTAACACGGTTATCGAGGAGCATAGATGTAATCTCATCATTCGTCAGAGGGGGACGGTCGTGCGCATTAGTCCGTATTTCGAGGAGATCAAGGCTCGCGCCTTGCAACTTCTAACTAGCTTTCAGCCTACCGCGACCACGGTTCTTAGAACAAAAGGGGAAATACGACAGGCCGTGCGCGACGCACTCAGCCAAGCACGCGACGAGATGTACACGCGCGAGAGACCTACCACTATCGCTTCGCGAGCGGAACGCGCTGCTGTTTATCGGCGAATCAACTTCAACGTCACCAACTTCACGAGGGCAGAGCGGGAACTTCGCAACCTGATTTGGACGCGGCTGTACGACGACAGTGGCGCCTTTGTTTGCCCAGAGCTCAATCGCACTGCGACGACGCAAGCGAAAGCTAACGCGGCCGTGGATGGGCATAGTGACCTCTTGCTGAAAGCACCTGCTGGGATCGCGTGAAGTGCGAGCGTCCAGCACACCGGGGTTGGGGCTCGCGGCCGGCCGCAGAAGGACAAGGACGCTACCGCCTGAGTCAGTTGTCCCTCGGCCCGAGCCATAACGTGCAACGAGTACAAGCAAGACGGTATGAGATTTGCAGCTCATAGGTTCTGCCCGCACTCGCGCTGACGAGGTTCATCCGCGCAATGCGCAGTGCTGGGGACTTATAAGGCCCTCACCTTTGAAGATTGCCGGACCACGTAAACTCCGGTTTCCCCGATGGAGTTGCGAACGATACGAGCGTGCACGCACCGTCCCTCGGCTCCGATGCGCCATCGACGCTTGCGTTGTGTACGTTTGATATGATTTCCACGCCTAGAACCTGACGCAACGTTAGGTTTAAGTACTCTCTTTCGAAGTGAGTGTTGCGCTGCCGTTACAGCAATTCGCGATGACGTTGTTAAGACGCGCGCGGCCAGGGGCCATCTAAAGGAGTGAAGTTCGAATGAAGAAAGATTTGTTGCTTGTGACGGCGAGCATCGTTGCGCTTGGCGCGGCGGCGCCCGCATTCGGCGCGGATTTTGCTGCGCAGCCCGTCTACACCACGGCACCACCGCCACCGGTCGCGGCTGCAATCTACGACTGGAGCGGTTACTATCTCGGTTTTAACGGTGGCTGGGGCTCAAGCGCGAATTGTTGGGATTTCAATGGCGGGACGCCCGAAGGCTGCCATGATGCGACCGGCGGTACCGTGGGTGGCCAGATCGGCTATCGATGGCAGAGGGGCCAGATAGTGCTGGGCGTTGAAGGCCAGGGGAATTGGGCTGATTTGACTGGGTCCAATGTCAGCGTCGCGTTTTCCGGCATCAACCAGACCAAGATTGATGCGTTCGGTCTGATGACGGGGCAGATCGGCTATGCCTTCGACAACGTACTGCTTTACGCCAAAGGCGGCGCCGCCGTGACGAGCAACACGTATCAGATCAGCTCGACGCTCACGGGCGCGCAACTTAGAAACACCGACCATATCCTTTGGGGCGGCGCGGTGGCAGTCGGAATCGAATACGGTTTCGCGCCGAACTGGTCAGTTGGTCTCGAGTACGACCACCTATTCATGCAGCCCGGCACGGTGACCTTCACTGCGCCCGCTGGCGGAGCCGATCGCATCCGCCAAGATTTCGATCTGCTGACTGCACGGCTGAATTATAAGTTTAGCGGTCCAATTCTTCTCAAATACTGATCTCTCGTTCAAACGGCGGATCGAAAGCCCCGGCCATGGCCGGGGCTTTTTTGAGCTATTCATTGCCACAATGGTAACCTGCCTCACGGATTCTAGCGCATCACGCCGCTCCTTTGATGGGCGAGGTGGCGTGGACCAAGGATGCCTGCCGAGCAGGAGTAGTTCGCCAGGATAGTTCGAGGTCGTCGGAAGCGACAACGGTACAGGATCCGCGCCGGGGGCTCGGTAAACGTTTACGAGATTGACCAGAGAGGTCGCCTACGGGATGGATTCTGTTTCATACCGATCAGCCTCCTGCCGATCGGAGACGTCATGCTCGCTCAGAAGATCGCGCTGGAAAAATGCCGACGCGAGGCGCGCGCCGTCGCCAGGAGGTCACTCCAAACGGTTTCCATTTCAGACAAAACCGGCCTCTGGGCTGATGCCGCGGACCTCATCCCGGCTGCGGCGCAGCCGCTCTATGCCGGCTTTCGCTGCGGCTTCGACGTCGTCTTCTTTGCCGCGTTCTCCTTCGCCTGCTTCTTACCGGAGATCGCCAGCAGCATCTGCTTCTGTCCGGCGGCCGCTTTCTTCGGCTTCTTCGTGGCCCACGCAACAATCCCAAAGCATATTACAACATAGATTCAAGCGGTCTGCATTAGATTGGTTCCGCTGAGGAACGACCACCTTGCGTAGATGGCCTCTAGACGTCCTCTTGCCAGTTCGGAAACAGGCTGGTGAAGCATTTGCGCATAGTGCCGTAGCACTCACATGCCCGGCTCCGCAAAGCCTCCAGTTGCAATATCCTGATACGGCCGCGGCTGGTGTCGATTATGCCTTGTTCGCTCAGATCGACGCAGATTTGATTGACGGTCGTCCTTTGAACTCCCAACATTCGGGCAAGTAAATCCTGCGTAAGTTCGAGATCATCTACGCCGGAGTGGTCACGAGCGTTCGCCAGCCAGCGGCTTAGACGTTGGGTGACCTGATGGATCGCATTGCATGCCGCCGATTGACGACCCCCGGCGATAAACATCGCATGATGGCGGTTCACGATGGTGCGCAGCTTTCGTTGGAACGATATGCACGGATGAATGATTCCGAGCTCATGCAGGATGCGGCGGCGCCAACTTCAACCGTGGCCTGATCAATGGCGTCCTGAACATCCAAAACGATCGCAGAGCACACGAGTCCTTCACGGCCGATCAACGATACCTCAGCGATTTGCCCTGACTCCATCAGAACAACGAGCGAAATTAGTCCTCCATGTGGAAAGAACACTCGGGTCACAGGTTCGTCGATTTTATAGAGCAGGTCTCCCTTTTTAACTCGACAACGTTCAGGTCCTTTTCAAGGAGCGACCGCACATCTGCCGGCAGGGAGGCGATAAAGCGGCTCATTTTTTTTGCTCCAACGCGTTAACCGACGCTGGGGCCGTTCCTTCGCTTAACACTACAACGAGAGACCACGAACGAGGCTGCTATACTTCTTATGATCGACAAGCACCTTTTCCGATGATTTGGGAGGCTGCAATCCGGGCGAGTTCAGCCACTCGTCAATGTGAGCGGTCGTATCAGCTGCTCGGGCCCGCTGTAGAAGCCGTTCGCGGGCAGTGCCGGGAGGCAGCGTCTCTGCCGCCGCTTTGAGGCGTTGAGCCTCTTCCGCTAGCCGCTCTTTGAGGGTTTTCTCATGTTCGATGCGTCTACGCTGTTGAATCATTGGATCCTCTACAGGACCATTGCTCTATTTTGTCTGTTCGGTTGCCGGCGAAAATCGCAAGTCCGTGCTGCTCGTCGGCGGCTTCGCAATCGCCCTGTCAATAGCGACCTCCGCAAGCCGGATTGCACCAGGCCGGCTTAAAGCCGTCCCGGATCTTGGCCGCTTACCGGGAACGTGCACGATCCACCTCCAGCCAGTCGGATTGGCCGTCTGCACAACGCTGTACTGGATGCCCTTGTGCTCCATTGAGGTTTAACTATGCACGATCAGTCTAGTTTCGTCCGATACCCGACACAACGAGACCGCCGAGTCTGAACGAGACCAGCACCAAATTCACGGTGGGAACAGACGACGCGCGTCGCCAGGGGTTTTCGTGCCTACTGGAGGCATAATTGCTTCACTTGTTTACGGCGGCTATCGCATCAGGCAAACAGCTCCGAGCCTGAAGCCGTAAATGTTACAGAGGTACCGGACTCTTCCACCGTCAGCCAGCCGCGCTCGATCGCGAGTTTAATGCCCGCGCCGTATTCGGCTGGGCTGGCGCCGTCGCGAAACAGAAACCGTTCATCGATCTTCTCGATGTGGATGCGTCCCTGAACTGGCTCGACCGCGTTGGCGATCTCGCCTATCCGGCGGACGGCTTTTTCCGGATCGGCAAAGGGGCTGGCGGTGGCGTGTTTCATGCGGCGGCCTTGTCTTCCTTGTCCAGACCGCGCGCGACGATCCTGATCGCATCGTCGGCCACCGGACGCTGCAGCGCCTTAGCCTCGTCCCACGGCGCACGCATCCACACGTCGCGTTCGCTTCAGTGAGCAAGATGACCGGCATGGTCTTCGGGTGAATCGGTTCGAGCACGGCGTTCGGCGAGGTAGCGACAAAGCCATAAACCTGGTGCGGGCCGAGAATGGATTTCGATTTCGTCCCGCGGTCGCTCTTGAACTCGGTCCAGATGCCGGCAAAGCAGGTCAGCGGCCTGTCGTCGCTAATCGCGAAACAGACGACATCCTTCTTTTTGCCTCCGGGTTCGGCTCCGGCGCATATTCCGCAAAGCTATTGAACGGCACCAGGCAACGGTTTTCCGGCTTCCGCCATCCGCACCAGTGCGGCGAGGAGGGTTACGGTGCTGGTCACCGGCGGCCCTCCGGTCCGCGGTGGAGGCGACATGCCCCAGCGCATCAGGACGAGCTCGCGGTCCTCGCCGGGCTTACAGGATTGGTTACAGGTTGCTTACGGCGTCTCAGGTTGAGCCGCTAAGTGTTTGAGTTTAAACGGTCGGAGCGAAAGCATTTGAACCCTTCGATCCCTAGTCTCTATTACTGTGCACGTTTCTTAGTTTGCGCAGCTATTAGCCCTGGGTGGGAAGCCCTGACCTAATCTCATCACTGACTTTGATGACCCACTTCTTGCTTTTGCGCCATTTCCCTTGCTTGCAGTCGGCATCCGAAATCTCTTCTTCACAACGAGCAGATCGCGCTTAAGAGACGGCGCCAGCCGGAGCTGACGATCACTTAGACTCTTAGATGCACATCGCACGCCCGACGAGGCTGCCTAATGGCTTTCGATGTCTTGCCCACGATCTTGGGCCGATATCGCTCGGATCCAAGAAGTCCGACAGGCCTTGGCTCGAACGGGCGATTTGTATGGACGATCCCATTCTGAAACAAAGGGTCCGTCAGCTCCTGTCATAGCCGGCGCCTCCCGCAGGCGCGTTGCGCGCCTCGGGCCAGGCTCTCGTGAACCGAGTCCGCTGGCGGTCTCGGCCTTCGGCTTCGATCCTTGGCGCAGAGTTTGGGCGGCTTCGCGCTGTGGCGCCGCTGGCGACAGGGCGTTTTCGCCTGCGTTTCCACACCAGCGGATGCGCGCGATCGAGAGCTAAGAGATTTGCACTCAAGCGATTTTAAGGAGCCGGCCTGATCGGCCGGCCGTTTTTTGCTGGCCCCCGGCGCGGCGCGGTGGGCGGCGCTCCCGTATAGCCCCGAACCGGCGAGCCGCAACCGCATGCCGTCAGATTTCAAAATGACGATTGGTACGGTTCGCGGTCCTCCGCTGACGCTCCGGCCTTGCAGGTGCCGCCCGCCTCTGCGTTCGGGGCTGTCCGGTCGCTCTTCGCCGCCCACCCCGCCTTCCGGGGGCAGGACGCGGAAGAAGAGAGCGAGTGGAGATTGTCATGTCCAACAATTCACTACGGAAACGCGGGGAGAGGCCCAAGGAAAGTCCTAAGGCAGCTCCTAAGGCAAGTCTTTACGAGGAGATTACAGCACGTATTATCGCTGATCTGGAAACCGGCACCTTCCCTTGGGCGCAGCCTTGGGGCGCGGGCCCTGGAAACGCCGTGCTCGGATTGCCGCGCAATGCAGCAACCGGCAAATTCTATTCCGGGATCAATGTGCTTATCCTGTGGGGCCGCCTGTTCGATCAGGGGTTTCCTTCGCAAAGCTGGGTCACTTTTCGTCAGGCTGCGAGCCTTGGTGGTACGGTACGCAAAGGCGAGCATGGCGTTAGCGTTTGTTACGCCGACAAGTTCATTCCCAAGCTGGATCGTGCCGAGGCACCCGAGGGCGGAGAGCAGTCAAGTCGGGGTGAGGGAAATGGCGAGGGAGAGGCGGTGCCATTCCTGCGGCGCTATACCGTCTTTAACGTCGCGCAATGCGACAACCTGCCAGCGCATTGCTTGGCTTCTGCGCCCGCTTCGCCGGAGCGCGAAATCGTACCGCAGGCCGAAGCGCTTGCGGCCGCGACCCTGGCCGATATCCGTACGGGCGGGGCGCACGCATACTATCGGCCGTCGGAAGACGCGGTTCACATACCGCCGCAGCCGGCGTTCTTTGATCAGATCAACTACTACCGAACCCTGTTTCATGAACTCGGGCATTGGACCGGGCATTCCAGCCGGTTGGGCCGCGATCTTACCGGGTCCTTCGGATCGAAGGCTTACGCAAACGAGGAGTTGGTCGCCGAGATCACAGCCGCTTTTGTCTGCGCCACGCTATCGATCCAGCCGACTGTCCGCCATGCCGATTACCTCGGCAACTGGTTGAGCGTTCTGCGCGCAGACAATCGCGCCATCTTCCGCGCCGCTAGCAAGGCGTCGAAGGCCGCTGACTTTCTGCTCGCGTTCAGGGAGTGCGATTGATCGGCAAGGTGAGTAGCGCCCCGGCTTCGTTGCCCTCGAAATCGAACGGGCCGGTAAGCTTTACGCCTTGGAAGGCCGCGCGACGATTTTCTTCTAAGCTTGCCGCTCGTGTCACATCGAAGCCGGTGGTCAGATCAGGGTTAATGTTAGGTACGGACGCGCCGTTCAATGTACGCGCCGCACCAGTTCTCTCCTGTGTTGTAGGCATCGCGGCACAGACGATGCTTACGCGAACAGCCGCTCCTTCGACGACCCACGGCTCGTTCGTCCATGCATCGAAAATGTTTGACGGTCCTGAATCAGCAAATCCAATGGCCTCCGGCTCGCGCCCTTCGCGATTGACTTAGTCGAGACAAGTCCAAAGACATTGCCCGCCCAACAGGAGTTCAGCAGCTTTTTGAACCCAATAAATAACCAAGTCGGCTCCTGCAGGAACAGGTCCGGCGTAGGCTTCGCGAAGTCGATTAGTGTAGTCGTTGCCAAGGATAAGCATATGCTGGCGGCCTCGGCCATAACCCTGCTCACTCAGCGGGAGCGTTTCGGCAATTTCGGGAGTTTGTCCGGGTCGAAAGTTGGCGGCGGCACGCTTGGCGTTGGTGCGGCTGGCTGCTCTTCGCTGAGAATCAGCGTTCCTTGAAGCAGCACGCCCGTGACCTGCTCGGCCGTCGCGACGAAGCGAGCAATCTTGCCGGGACACGTTCCCTCAAGCTTCAGCGTCAGTCGGCGCCAAAGACCGTCGGATGTCCTTCGGTGTGCCGTTTGAGCATCACAATGGCGGTGAACCGATCACCGTCGACTTCGCAAGTGCCGCTGTAACTCATGATGCTATCACGACCCCAGATTTTACCGTCAGCGACATGGGCAATGCCGGTGCCTTGGCCCAGCGGGGTCTTGAACCACGCCGCGTAAGTGCCGTCCTTCAGCATGGGCAATCGCTTTGCTAGGCGGCAGTTTGGCGTGCAGCGCCATCCGTCGGCCGGGGCGCGGCCTCAACGGCGCATGCAAGGCGCAACACCGTTTCGCAGCAAGGGCATCTGAAGCATTTAAGCTCATACCGCGCCGCGAGAGGTTCGACACCGATCAGATATCTTTCGACCTTGCAGGTAGTGCATACCACTGCGGCCATGCCCAAGCTCCTCGTGCCGAAATTGTTGGTCATCAGAAAACTTGACCATCAACCTGAGCCCTCAAACTTAATCAAAACCTAACGTGTCGAGCCGTAGGAGTACGGGCCGCGCTGAACAGTCTAAACGTGACGCTAAGGTGGCGTGTGCCGACGTTGAGAAGCTGGGAAACAGCGGTGACCAGCCTGCGCCGGCGCAAAGGGCTTTTGCAGCAGGATGCTGGTTAGCACCGCTCTTGCATTTTGCCGCTGCTGTCGACCACGATGGACAGTTCCTTGCCGTTTTTCGTCGCCTTGACTGACGTACCTTCGGCGGTGGATTTAATTTCTCGAATTTGCGAATAACCTGCGGCTTGAAGCTTGGCGATAAGCTCCTGCTCGGTCAGGGCGAGGCAGGCGATAGGCATCAACCATCACAAGACAACAAAGGACCGCTTAAAAGACTGCTCGGGCCGACATGATCTGTGCTCCCCATGCTGGTGCGAACCACAAACGCCTATTCGAGACAGCGCTTTCGCCCTCAGCGCCACGTGGCGCCGCGGGGCCGGCGGTTTCGGGCATGTAGGCGATTATCCAGTGTTAGGTACCCAGTCTAAATCCTCGTCGCTCTTCTTCTCTTCGTCAGGAGAACACGGTTTGATCGTCAGTCCACTCACAAGCGTCGGCTTTCCGTTGGCATCGATCTCGACCAAGCCAGCCTCATCCGCCTTCTTGAGGGCTTCCTCTTTGGTCGGGAACGCCCGGCTCACCTTGCTTTCGTCTTCATAGAGCGCGTACGGCATCTCGTTTTCCCGGACGAAGTGACCTCATAACCCCACGCACGCCGGTCAGTTCCCCGTCTAGCTCGCGGCAGACAATTCAAGCTTTAGGTCCATGTTGGCTTGGATACGATCGCCGGATTCGCTCATGATGTGCCCTCCAGCCTGACCATTTCCTTCCACGAGCTTATACGACAGGCCGCCAGCTGAGGCGGCCCTTTACCAGGTTTCCAGTTCTTTGATCGCCAAGGCAGAAATACGTGCGGGGTCTTTGATAGCGGTGTGCGTGACCTTGATGATCTTCGTCGCGATCATTTCCGTCAGGGGATCGTCGCGATCATTGACGCAGAGGACCCGCAAGGCGCGGTCGTAAGCTTCCATTATGCGGCTAACCTCTTTCGGCCCCATCGCGTGGGTTTGTAGATGTAGAAAGCTAGCCATTTCTCACCCTCCCAAGCCCGTGCAGGTGAAAGGACATCACCATCACGGGACTACACGGCGGGAAATCAGGGTTGCGCCGTATGCTGAGCGCGCCATCGATGACAGCGATCACGGGGGGCGAGGCCGTCAGCGAAGCAGTAACGGCCGCCAACGACGGCGATTTGCCAAAGAAACGGCCCCCAGCAGGGGCTTTGGGGTCAACCGCTGGGGCCGTCCTTGCTTGTGCCGGGCATGCTCTCCACAAACCGTCCCGGCACGCACCCCATCAATCAAATCGGTTCTCGGCCCGGAGTCTGTCCGAAATCCGATATACGGGGAAACCAACCGCTATGGCATTCTAAGTGCCTTGGGCGCCCTGGGGGAAGTACATTTCCAACTCGAAACCGGGTCCGTTTGCCCGATTGCCGAGCAGCCAAGGGCCGGCGAGTTGGCCCCAGCCTGGGCCAGGGGTGGCAAGACTGGGGCCGTCCAAATGCGGCGTGCCGCTACTTCCACGGACACGCGACCGGGCCAATGCGCTGCGCCCGCGATTGTTCCAAGCGCTGCCTTTCCTCGTCGATGAGCGTGGGCTCCGGCCTCCCGGCTTGCAGCGCCAGAGCCAGCTTCCCGAAATGAGAAGCCCTGAGAGCCTGCGTAAGATCGTGATCTACGTTGGCTGATTTTCGTTTGGCAAGAGAAGCCGTAGATGATTTCCACGCCAGGATCGTTCCCTGGCACGACGAAATCCGGGTTTGCAGGTGACGGTGAAATGCCGCGCTCAAAGATGCCAGTGGCTGGCAGCCATCGTTTAGATTACCGCTTGCAATGATTACAAGCGGATCTTGATCGGGAAGCGCCTGCAGTCGAACTATGAGCTCTTTGACGGTCATCGCGATTTCCCCTGACGACAGGCCGTGCAGCCAGTCGAGAGAAATCGTCGCCTTGATCTTCATCATATCGAGCAGAGAGCGTCGTCCACCAAATCAATAGTTAGCGTGCAAGCTCGGCTTGTAAATTTCCCTGCCCGCCAGGCGGCTCCGGCGTAACCGGAAAGATCGAGGAGGCCAGCCTTTCCATCGCTGATTGATCTTCTGCGAGGCGCCTTTCAATGAACCGGCGCTCGAGGTCTGAAAGTTCAGTCTCAAGCAACCTATTATAGCGGTCAATATTGTTGCGGTACGCGCGCAAATGGGCAAATTTCTCATCAATCATCGTCGTCAATCCTTTGACGGCCGCCATTAATGCATTTGCTGAAGGGGAGCGCCCCAAAGGGCGAATAGTTAAACCCAGTTTGACCGTTGTCAAGCGGACTTGCGGTGGGCCCTCACTGAGGCAGATTAGGATCGATGTCCCACCGCCTCGGGCGTTGCGGCTATACGACAATGTGTCGTCGTCGTGGCTCCGAACGGCAAAATGCTGCAGTGCTCACGAAACCATTTTCTTAGGCCACGAAGCCATTCCGCAACCATGACGTGATATCAAGGCCTTCGATCAGAGGGGCGCGATCTGTACAGCTTACTTTGACGCGAGTATTGCCGGTCATTATTAGCTGAAATCCGCAGGTATCGCCTGGCATGACCGAACCCGATTTGGAAAGATTGTGGAGCGTCGTTCCCATCGGCGAAGCCAACGCGGCGGCGGCAAGCACGATCTGGAAAACTCTCGATATGTATTCGCGCTCGACGATCAAACACCAGCTGAGTTGGATGGTAGATGCAGGTCGCATTCGCCGCACATCGCGTCGTATGCCGATCGGGGGTGAGGTGCGCCTGTATTATCGGGGTGCAAGACGAATGAGTCGTCAGGCGATTGACGGAGCCTGACCGCGACGGGTTCGAGGTGACGCCAGAGCTCGCACACCAGGCGATCCGGCTGGCGTCGCATAAGCTGAACCTATCGACCTTCACCCACACCGAGATGCTGACAAATCTGCGCGACGTCAGGCAGAAGCGGATCGAGGCTGCGATTCGGGCTTCCTGATGGGCGCCGATATTTTCGCCTCAGCTATCCAGTAGCGGGGCCGCTAATGTTCTGAATTTACTTCCGCCTTCGGCTGATAACGGATAAAGGCCGGGCTTTCTGCTTGCTCGACCCGGTCGCTAATAGCCCCGAACGGACATTCACGATTCCATACGAAATTTTGCGTATTCTGCGTGTGCCACGCGGTACGGCGTGGCTCTGAGGGCGGAACTGCTGTCTCGAATAGGCGTTGAAGCGTCTCGGAGCATGTTTTTGTGGTTCGCACCAGCATATGGAGCGCAGATCATGTCGGCTCGAGCAGTCTTTCAAGCGGTCCTTTGTTCTCTTTTGATAGTTGGCGCCTTGTCGCCTGCCTATGCCCTGACCGAGCAGGAGCTTGTAGCCAAGCTTCAAGCCGCGGGTTATTCGCAAATTCGAGACATCAAATCCACCGCCGAAGGTACGTCCGTCAAGGCGATGAAAGATGGCAAGGAAGTGTCCCTCGTCGTCGACAGCAGTGGCAAAATCCAAGAGCGGCGCTAGAGGCTGGCTCCCTCGTGCGGCAAGCCGTTGCCGGCAAGAGGTCTACCGCTGATTGGCATTTTTTCTCGCGCTTCCTCTTTGCTGGACCCGGTAGGGCCTCACGGCACGAATTTCCAAAGTCGTCTTCACGCTGTTGTTAATTGAAGCCCGGCGCTGATAGTCTGAGAACGCATTGACAGCGTAAGTAGCAAGCGTTCTATTCGACTCATGGGGGCACAGCGATCCCCCCACGCAGGCGACATGCCCAAGTATCGCGTCCCGTTTTTACGAGGGCGCATGTATGTCTGTACGTCTCCGTCTCATCAACATTCAGCATAGCTCAGCCGCGATGCATCGCGTCGCCGGAATCTGCTTTGTGCGGCCGGCGCCGCACTGCTGCTATCCTTGCCGGCCCGCGCGGCTGACATTGACTGGAAGAAGGTGGATGCTGCCTTAGGCAAAACCGCCGCCGTGAGTGGTGAAATTCACCGCTACGGACTGCCACGATCCGATCTCCACGTTACGCTGGACGGCATCGCCATTAAGCCGGCATTAGCGCTCGGAGGATGGGTGGCTTTCGCGCCAATGCAGGGCAAGGCAATGGTGATGGGCGACCTCGTATTGCTTGAAACGGAAATCACCCTGGTCATGTCTAAGCTGCTGGACAGCGGATTGCAGATAACTGCCATTCACAACCACATTCTTCGTGCTTCTCCCGCAACATTCTATATGCATGTCGCCGGGCACGGTGATCCCGAAAAGATGGCCGCATCGATTCGTGCGGCGCTTTCATCCGGTAGCAAGACGCCGTTTGAGCCGCCGGCCACGACCTCTGGCCCAACTCCGGCAATTGATCTTGATACCGCGAAACTTGACGAAGCCATGGGCGGCAAGGGCGCCGCCAACGCCGGTGTCTACCAGTTTGCGATTCCTCGCCGCGATCCGGTCACGGAAGAGGGGATGCAGGTGAGCGGAGCCCTCGGCGGTGCCAATGCGATCAACTTTCAGCCGACTGGGAGCGGCAAGGCTGCCATCACCGGCGATTTTCTGGTTACAGGCGATGAGGTCAATCCACTCATTCGCGCGTTGCGCGCTGGCGACATCGAAGTGACGGCCATCCATAGCCATATGCTCAACGAACAGCCGCGCATGTTCTTCATCCACTTTTGGGCCACTGACGATGCCATGAAGTTGGCGCGCAGCGTTCGTGCTGCGCTCGATAAGACTGCTGTCGCGCCGCGTTGATCTATTGAGGGAGTACGTAGGTTATTGCGGCCGTCGGCGGAAAGACGTCCCGCACTTATCGTGACGGATCGGCTCTCCGGATCGCATGTTGAAGAAATCGTTGATCGTCGCCGGCACAATATTGTTTGCTTCGTCTGCGTTCGCTCAGTTGCCGACCATGAAGAACGCTCCCGGCCAGCGACTTTCTGCTCGCGTTCAGGAAGTCAGAACCCGCCTTGCCGGACGGCGAGGTGGCGCGGTGACCCTTGCGCCGGCATCAGCGCTGGCGAACACGGACGAAGGCGGGCGAGCGTTGCTCGCACTTTCGTGGCGCCGGGGTCGGTACGTCAGCGGCTCGCCCACGTGATCGAGCAGCCGCTTTGACCCGCAGCCAAAGCCTCTCGACATCAGGCTCGGAGCCGGTGCTCCGGCCCGCGAAGTGCCGAAACCCCAAAGGAGGAAGGTGGTAACGCCTTGATCGAAATCCGCGACACCGAGGAGGTCGAGGTCCACGAAGGCTATTTCGCCCGACGAACGCCGCCCACGCCGCAAGGGTGACGACGTAGCGACCGAGCCCAGGCAAGCCCTGAATTCACCGAGGCTGCCGAGAACTATCTTGCTCTGCACCGCCACAGCGTCGTACGCGCCGAACTGCTCTCGCAGCCAGGCATCCTTGCGGCTCGCTGTCGCCCGATGATTGCAGGATCGCCGCTGTGGAGTGTCAAGCCCGATCCACAACGGGCCGACCGAGAAGAGATCGCAGCCAGCATTATGGCAAGCAACGCACAGGCCGCATTCGAAGCCGAGCAGCATCGGTGCTGCAGTTGCTTGAAATGGAGGGCGGGTTATCTCGGGACGGTGACGCGCGGCAACGGCGATCTCCATTGGGGCGCGACGGTGTTCGCAGGGCTGCTGGCCTTGCCGGATGAGGGTGTGATGAAAGTTCTCATCGTGGTGATGGCCGAGACCCTCGCGGCCGGTTCTCCCTTGGTGGAGGCTGCTGGCATGGTGGTCAAACCGGGCGGACGCCAACGCACCGAAGGCTGGGTGCCGCGCCATATGGCGTTTCCGCCTCGCCATTATGACCCGAATAAAACCCTGCAAATTTCGACGGATTGGGAGGCTATTAACCCTTTGTTTACCGGCGAATAGCGCAAACGATTCGGACGCACAGGCCTATTCCGCGCCCTAATTCGGGAGTCGCCGAGTCGCAGAACAGTCAACTGGCGTTGACGAAATGTAATCAATGGCGTCGTCGGCGACTCAGCCTATAGGTCGAAGAACGATCCCGAACCCGCTGCACTTGAGCGACCAAACCAATGCCGAACTGTTATGACGCAGGGAACGCACCCGAGGCGACATTGAAGCGCACCTGTCTGAGCCAGGTGATCGTCGGGCTGTCGGCGCTGGCTTCCACGGCAGTCCTGCTTGCGCAGGTTTTGCCTCCGCTCATACACGGCTTTCCGTAGAGTCATCGCTGTTCCGCTCAGCCGACGCTGAGCTTCAGGATTTGTCGGGAGTGACCCGGCCGCCATCAGATCTGCCCATGAAAAAAACCGGACCTTGATGCAGCGATCAGCGGCACCAAGGTCAGGCTTTTTAGTGAGCGGCTACCGATCATCATCGACAAAAGCACCCGCGACCCACTTCCGCAGAATCCATAAGGCGATAGCGACGATGTCAGGAAGCTAAGAGGTTCGACTGAAGTTACTTCTTCTTCTTGGCAGTCTTCTTCTTTGCAGCCTTCTTTGCCTTCTTCGCTTTCTTGGCCATGGTGCCCTCCAATCTGAAAAACGAGATCAATAAAGTGCGAGCCGGGATTCGGCGTGCACAGCATGAAGTTTACATTACATTCGTAAAATAGATATGGAGACGCGCGCATTATCGCCCTCTTGCTCCTCCGTCGCTTGGAAGCATGATTGCTCCAACGCGATATCGCCCAAGCAAAAGGCAGCGAGAGAACGCCCCCGCGCAGACTGCGGACCCAGATTTGGCTGGTCCGGACATTCCAGATCACGGCAAAGGCATAGTCATCGCTCTGGCCGGCCGCGTGGCCAAGGTTGTGAGCTTGCTCGGTCCGAACTCGAGCACTGGGAGCGAGAGGCTCACATAGTCCTTGCCGCCGTTCTCGCCGCGCGTGATCGAGCCGACGCTGGTTTCGACGGCTTGCGTGACGACCCTGAAGTAGGAGGCTCGGCGCTCTTGTCGCGGTTCGGGATGATACCGATGTCGGCCCGGACGAGACGGTCTTCTGCCTGATAGCCTCGTATCGTCCTGTGCCGTCCGATCTGCAAGGGCCTGTCCCACTGGCGTCGGTGGGTCCGATCTCCTGCTCCTTGGCGTTACGACCTATGGGAATCGCCCCCCTGATGAAACCATCGCGGCCTCCTTTTTCCCCGCCGGACCAAAGTGGGTCCGGCTCCTCGCGCCCCGCTTCGCTCTCAAAAAAGGCGTCCGCTCAGGTGCTCCGCTGCGCTGCGCCCAAAGCCGGTTCATCGGTGTTGCGCTCCCCATCACGGTCTCGCCATCGCAGGGGATCGGCCCTCGCGAACAACAGGAGACAGACCATGACTGCAATCGGATACGTCACCAAGAACGACAATGGCGGCTACAAGGGCCAGCTCAAGACCGTGTCGATCCGGGCCGACATCGATATCATCCCGAACCGCGACAAGAGCGCCGAGACTCACCCCGACTTCAGGGTCTTCACGCAAGGCGTCGAGATCGGCGCGGGCTGGATCCGGCGCGGCGAGACCAGCGGCAAGGACTATGTGAGCCTCTCGCTTGCAGCGCCCGAGTTCGGACCGCGCAAGCTCTACGCCAATCTCGGCCGCGCCGCCGGCCAGGACGACGACAGCGTCTTCGCCGTGATTTGGAATCCTGCGGACTAGAGATATCCGGCCCCCGCGCGACCAGCGCGGGGGCCTTCCTCATGCCTCAATCTCTTCCGACGATGATCGCGGTCGTGACCGGGTGCGGGGGGCAGCGCTTGAATCGTGAAACTGTTGACGTGCCCGCGCATAAGCGACCTGCGGAGCGCGATTGCAAGGCCACGGAAACTTATGATCCAAGCGACTGGGCCTGGGAGTTCCTGCGCCGCAATCCAGATTACCGCACCGACTGGCGCAGCGCGGTTCCAAGGCGTCTGCCTCATGTGACGTTGAGCGACGGCACGCAGATGCTGCGCCTGCGGCGGCGCTATCCGCGTGCCGAACAATGGGGGCTTTACGCCTTTGCCGATCCGCTCAAGGCGGCGCAGGAGGCGCCGGTATTCTGGCTCGCTTCCGCCAACAGTCGTCTGATTCGCGCCCGGTGCGCGCAAGTTGACGAAAGCTGCGACCATGCAAGCGCGCCCCTTGCAGCCTTCAAGGTCAGCCGCTTCGCCGCCATCGGCGTCGATGGCATTCCCGTCGTCACGTTGAAAGGGCAGGGCACCCACGTCGCTCTTGAACTTCACGGCCTTGCCGTCCTCACGCAACCCTCGCGCCTGGTGTTCGAACTGGATGGGCTGGACGATCTCAATGGCCAGATGGAGCGTCTCAAGACCCTGCAGCGCTTCACCAAACCCCAGTTGGGGAGCGATCACCGCCCGCCATTTGGCTGTGACGAGCGGCTCCATCACGCACTCATAGCGCTCGATGAAAGCATGGCAGGAAAGAGCTATCGCCAGATCGCAATTGCGATTTACGGCGAGAAACGCGTCGCCGAGGAGTGGGGCGGCACCAGCCAGTTCCTGAAAGATCGGGCCCGGCGCCTGGTCGCCAAAGGCCACGAGTTGATGACCGGAGGTTACCGCGATCTTCTCGCCTGATTGGACTGCGCTATCCCTCGCGGTGTGGCGATTGTCTGCCGCGCTGCTTCCGACACTCGCCTCTGCGCTCTCTTTGGACGAGGTTGCCGCTCGCGCCCGCATCCGGCGGGCTGCGGCGGTGGAGCTTTGGCGATGGCCGGGGACGATGCGAAGCACAGTGAAAAGCCGTTTCTCAATACCAAGGAGGCCGCCGCCTGGCTGCGGCTGACCAAGAACACCCTTGAGAAAATGAGGGTCAACGGCACCGGGCCGATCTATCGCAAGCACGGTCGGTACGTTCGCTACCACATCGAAGACCTCGTCGATTATTCGAACGCGACAAAGCGGAGGTCGACCTCCGATGACCGCTAGATTTGCTCGTTTGCGTGGAAAGGTGGCGGTCCTGGCCGTTATCTCTGTATCGATAGTCCTGACCATCGTGGCGCTGGCACCGCATCCGCCGCTCATCGTCTACAACGCCTCGGGCAGCGCGCCGTTCGGATTCTATCGCGTCGAGAGCAGACTGCCCGAGCGCGGCGAAACCGCGGTGATTGAGCCGCCGCCGCTGATCGGATTGATGCTGGTCTCCCGCGGAATCATGCCGCCGTCGGTCCCGCTCATCAAGCAGATCGCAGCCGTCGGGGGCGATGAGGTGTGCCGCTCCAAAGATTCGGGCGGGGTGCTTTCCATCAACGGAAAGGTGGTCGCCGAGACTTTCGAGAAGGGGCGCGACGGACGACCGCTGCCGGCATGGGAAGGATGCATGAAGCTGATCGATGGGGAGTTCTTCCTGCTGCAGCCGCATCCGCTTTCGTTTGATTCGAGATATTTCGGGCCAGTTATGCGGTGCGACGTCATCGGTGTTGCACGACCGATCTGGACCTGGAAACCGGACAGATAGCGCTTACTCCCAATCCGAAACTGGTAGATCGGTGTTTGCTCAGTTGCCGAAATCGGAAATGCAGGAGGTCCGAAAAGCGCGCGGGACGCATGTGACGGGGCACTGAGCTTCGACACAACATCTGCCCGCGACCGGCACTGTAGCCGCCAAACCGTGCGCAGATTAGTCCCAGCTTGCCTCGAGGCTGGCGAAGCCGATACTTTGAGCTCTCGCAAACCACCGAGGCCAGTGTGTCGTATGCACAAGACAATCGCCGACTTGCCTCATGGGGTCTATGACTATAGCGGGCATGCCAATCTCGCCGATCGCCAAGGTCGCCGCTATCACCCTTTTTCATTCGATTTTGGCTCGACGCCGCTGAGCCTTACGGAGCCCGAAGAGCATTGGGACGAGCAGGTTAAGCAGCTTCACCTCGACAATCGCGCGCGAGAAATCAAACGGCTCGAGCTGCAGTACGGCACGCTCCACATCGAGGAAATCGTCACGAATGCGACCGATCTGGGACCAAAGTCGATGTCCTTGCTCACTTATCACAATCGGCTGCACGAGCAGGCGCGGCGCGCCTTTGTTGGAGGCGCATACTACGCCTGCCTGGTTGCAGCCTGCGCGCTAGGCGAACGGATCTTGAACCATGTGCTTGATCTGCGCGATAGTTTCAAATCGTTTATCGCAAAGACTCCTTCGACCAATGGCCGTTTGTGGTCTCAGTCCTCTCGGACTGGAAGGTCTCGGCGGACGGCGTTGGGCCAGCGTTTCTTGCTCTCGGCGAGCTTCGCAATCGTTCGATTCATTTCAATCCGGAAACCTATCAGTCGTTGCGCGCGGACGCTCTCGCGTCCTTGCACCGGTTAATGCTATTATCGCAAAGCAGTTCGGATATTTTGGCGGCCAACCCTGGTTCATCGAAAACACGCCTGGCGCGCAGTTCGTGAAGCGGGCGCACGAAAATAATCCGTTTGTCCATGCCTATGTCATCCCGCGGAGCGGATTTGTGGGCCCTTTATATGGCATGGAAAGGTCGGAGCGAGGCTCTTGGCATCATCTCGACTACACCGATTATGGCGATGACGAGCTCAGCGACGACGAGTTCGCGAGGCGGTTTCGGGAGCGCGACCACACGAAAGTCGTCTCCCGCGAGATGATCGAAAAGCAGCGTCAAGGGGTCGGTTAGATCGCGACCTGGATGGGGCGGGGAGCGGGAAAAAAGCGGCTATCCTGGCCACGCGCTGCGTGCCACCTCAGACTTGCGATCAGATGTCCCTGCGCGAATGAGGCGCAAGTCTAATACTTTTATATCCAGGATCAGCCAACCGGTCGATCGAAAGAGCGGGAGGGCAAGATAAAAGCACTGGCGCCGAGCTGCGCCTAAGTCGTTGTCTGCACATCCTGGATTTGTCGCCAGCCGTAACGGCATTGTCGCCAATGAGACAGCAGCGCCTTGGCGCGATTGACGAAACACGTCTGCGTCTTGCGACAAGGCGAGAGAGCACGCACATGCTCCGCCGCGACGGCGGAGAGCGGCGATGTCGGACACCGACGATGAATTCAGGGTCAGGCTCGGGCGGATTGGCAACCGCCGCGGCCGCAAGGCCACCAGCTACATCAAACGCATGCGCAAGATCGCCGCGAAAGCTGGCACGGGACGAGCGCACAGACGCGCGGCTTTCATCGGCTCGCGGATCGGCCGCGGTCACGCCAAGGGAGCAGTGTCCGCGAGCCATCGTTCGGCAGGTACGCGCCGCGTGGTCATCAAGGCCCGCATCGTCCGCGTCAAGGCAGGCGACATTGGCGCCGCGAGAGCGCATCTGCGCTACATCCAGCGCGACGGCGTTACCCGTGAGGGCGATCCCGGCGAGTTGTATGATGCTGGCAGCAACCGTGCGGACGGAAAGACGTTCGCGGAACGAGGCGCGGAAGACCGCCACCAGTTCCGGTTCATCGTCGCTCCTGAGGACAGCAACGAACTGGCCGAACTGAAGCCGTTCGTGCGTGATCTGATGCGGCAGATGGAATCGGACCTCGGCACGCGGTTGGATTGGGTGGCAGTCGATCATTTCAACACTGGCCATCCGCACAGCCACATCGTGGTGCGCGGCAAGGACGAGTGGGGCAAGGACCTTGTGATCGCGCGCGATTACATCGCCCATGGCATCCGCGCGCGCGCCAGCGAGCTCATCACCCGCGAGTTGGGACCGGAGAGCGAACTGGAGGCAATGCGCAAGCTTGAAAGCGAAGTCGGCGCCGAGCGGTTCACCCGGCTCGATCGTGCCATCCTGCGGGACGTGGATGGGGAAACGTTGAGGCTTGCCGCCAAACCGGAGCGCGATCCGCAGCGGCACGCCCTGCGTATGGGACGGCTGCGAACGCTGGAGCAGATGGGCCTGGCGCAGGAGACCGCGCCCGGCGTGTGGCGGGTCATGCCGGAGATGGAGCCGGCGCTGCGGCGGATGGGCGAGCGCGGCGACATCATCAAGACGATGCACCGCGATCTGACCGCCGCCGGAATCCACCGTGCGCCCGGTGACCATGTGATCTTCGATGGACAGGGCGCCGCCGCGCGGGTGATCGGGCGGCTGGTCGCGGAAGGGATCTCCGACGAGTTGCACGACCGCCGATACGTGATCGTGGACGGGATCGATGGGCGAACGCATTATGCCGATCTCGGCGTCCGCCAAGTGACCTCCGAACCCTTGATCCGAAATACGATCGTCGAGCTTCGCGCGCGCGACATCAGCCCGCGCGACGTCGATCGGACGGTCGCGGATGTCGCTGGCCGCAACCACGGCGTTTACAGCACTGAGCTGCATCGAGAGTTCGATCCGAAGGCCTCCGGGGAGTACATTCAGACGCATGTCCGCCGGCTGGAAGCCATGCGGCGGCAAGGCCTGGTCGAGCGCTCCATTAGCGGCGACTGGTCCGTTGGTGCGGATCATCTTGAGCGCGCAGCTCAGTTCGAGGCCGCGCAGCGATCGCGCAACCCGGCGCGGATCACGGTGCTGTCCTGGCAGAGCCTCGACGAACTGCCCGGCGCGTCCGGCGCGACCTGGCTCGACAAACAACTCGTTGCCAGATCGCCGCAGGTGCTCGCATCGACGGGACTGGGGTCAGAATTCGAGGGCGCGCTTCGTTTGCGGCGGCAGTGGTTGCTGGAGCAGGGCCTTGCGCGCGAGCAGGGCGGACGGATCTCTTACGCGCGCAATCTACTGCAAACGCTGGAGCGGCGAGAACTAGCTGAGGTCGGCGCGCGCATAACGCGCGAGATCGGCCTTGATTACGCCGAGCCCAAACCGGGCGACCGGATCACAGGCACCTATCGTCGCATGCTGACGCTTAACAGCGGCCGCTTCGCGCTGATCGAGCGTTCGCGCAGCTTCAACCTCGTGCCGTGGCGGCCAGTGCTTGAGCGGGCCAAGGGGCAGGCTGTCACTGGCGCTGTTGGCGGCGAGGGGATTTCATGGTCGATCGGGCAAAAGCGCGGCATCGGCTTATAATCTAGATTAACTTCAGAATTCCGATGTAAGGCATTGATGTGTAAATACATTACACTATTTCTGTCTTCAGTATAACTGTCTTACATTCGAGTTCCAGCGGTTATATTATTACAGCGAAAATAGTATAACGGATCTCCTGCCACGGCTCCTAACCAACGTCTCGATATCACCTACCAGACGCTCTATTCCGAACTGGTCCAGCGCAGCCTCGACGAGAGCTTCACTTCCGAGTTCTCCGCGAACGGCAGATTCGTGGCCGTTGAGGTCAAAGGCAAGAAGTATTGGTACTTCGACACGCCCAAACCTGAGGGCGGCGCCCAGGATCGACGCTACGTCGGTCCGTGGACGACCCCGAAATCACCAAAAGGGTCGAGGCGTTCAAGGATCTGAAGGCCGACCTGAAAGGACGCCGCCGTCTCATTTCCACACTGACGCGCGAGGCCTATCTGCCGCGTCCTTTGCCGATGACCGGTCAGGTGGTGGAAGCACTGGCAAAGGCCGGCTTCTTCCGTATGACGGGCGTGCTCGTCGGCACCGTTGCCTACCAATGTTACTCGGCCGTGCTCGGTACACGCCTTGATGCGGTCGCCATGCAGACCGGCGATGCTGACTTTGCGCAGTTTCACGAAATCTCGGTAGCTATCAAGGACTCCATGCCACCCATCCTGGAGGTGCTTCGGCAGGTCGATCCAACCTTTCGCGAGATTCCGAGCCAGGTCGACGGCAGGGTCTCCACCCAGTTCGTCTCGAGGGAAAACTTCAAGGTGGAATTCCTGACGCCCAATCAATGGTCCGATGATCAGGCAGGCAAGCCAGTCCCGATGCTAGCGTTGGGCGGGGCGGCGGCATTCCCGCTCCGCTTCCTCGACCACCTGATCTACGAGCCCATCCGCGCGGTGCTGCTGCACGGTGCCGGCGTGCCGGTCCTCATCCCATCAGCGGAGCGATACGCCATCCACAAACTCATAATCGGATCCCCCGGAAGGAAGATCGCGACGCAACCGCCAAGAGTTCGAAGGACCGGCTTCAGGCCCGATCAATGATCGAACCGATGATCGCGAACCGGCAGCATGCCGATCTTGCTTCGAGCTTTACGGAAGCCTGGGACCGCGGCGATCATTGGAGAGCAGCGATCCGTACCAGCATCGCGACCTACGACGACGGCTTCCAGCATTCGTTCTGGATCGAGCTTGCCAGGGGGCGTAACCGAGCTTGGCTCCAACCCTGCCGATTACGATCTTGCAGATAAGCCAACCGATGCCCCTACGCTCCGCCCAAAATGACGCGCGGATTACGGGACCCGCGGACCGGTCCGAGCTGTGGTCGCTGGATTGATTGAATGGTCCAAAATCCAGGATTGCCGAAATAGAATCGCAGGATCGCTAGGTCGTAGAGAACGCCGAGTCGGGATGTCCGATCGGAATGTCCCAGCAATCCATTGTCCGCCTGGTCGATGCTGGAAACGTAAGCACACGTCGTCACACCGCTCACATTCTATTGAGGTGTTTCCTGACGTGCGCTGACATTGGAGTGCGCGTGATTTGTTCAGTTCGCATTTGATCAACACGGATTACGTTGCAGAGCACGATTTTTATTTCGATTGAATGTGCATCGTTCTCGTCCTCTTCATCGCCTCGTTCACACCGCGCTGTGAATGGGGCAGAGAATGTTTGCAGCAAAAATCTACGTAGGACAGATCGCCGTCGTCTTCGGCATCGTCGTCGCCTCGACGTGGGCCGCGACGCAGTGGACGGCCAGCGCACTCGGCTATCAGGACGGGCTTGGCTTGCCCTGGTTCACGCTGTCGGGCTATCCGGTCTATCTGCCATGGCGGCTGTTCGAGTGGTGGTATGCCTACGAAGCGTACGCGCCCCAGATATTCGAGCGCGCCGGCGCCCTGTCGGCCGGTGGAGGAATTGCGGGTGCGCTGTTTGCGGTCATCAATTCGGTGTGGCGCGCCCGGCAAAATCAGCTGGTCACGACCTATGGCTCGGCTCGCTGGGCCACACGTAAGGAAGTCGCTGGTGCCGGACTGTTCCGGGGCCAGGGCGTTTTCCTCGGTCGCCTCGACAACGCCTATCTCCGCCATGACGGTCCAGAACATGTGATGTGCTTTGCGCCGACGCGCTCGGGCAAGGGCGTCGGTCTGGTGCTGCCGACGTTGCTCTCCTGGACCTCGTCGGCCGTGGTTCACGACATCAAGGGCGAGAACTGGCACCTCACAGCCGGTTGGCGGTCGCGCTTCTCACATTGTTTGTTGTTCGATCCGACCGACACGCGGAGTGCCCGGTACAATCCGCTGCTGGAGGTGCGGAAGGGTGCTGCCGAAGTCCGGGACGTTCAGAACATCGCCGACATTCTGGTTGATCCGGAAGGCGCGCTTGAACGCCGCACCCATTGGGAAAAAACCAGCCACGCGCTGCTCGTCGGCGTGATCCTTCACGTCCTCTACGCCGAGAAGAACAAGACACTCACCCGCGTCACCGAAATCCTCGCCGATCCCGCCCAATCGTTCGAGAAGACATTGCGGATCATGATGGCGACCAACCATCTTGGCACGGCGGATGCACCGAAGGTTCATCCCGTGGTCGCGGCGACCGCGCGGGAATTGCTCAATAAATCGGAGAATGAACGCTCCGGCGTGCTGTCGACCGCGGTGAGCTTCCTCAGCCTCTATCGGGATCCGACCATCGGCCGCAACACCGAGGCCTGTGACTGGCGGATCGCCGACCTCATTGCCGCCGACAGGCCAGTCACGCTCTATCTCGTGGTGCCGCCTTCCGACATCAGCCGCACCAAGCCGTTGATCAGGCTGATCCTCAATCAGATCGGCCGCCGCCTCACCGAAACGTTGAACGTAAATGACGGAGCGCCGAGGCAACGGCAACTCCTGATGATGTTAGATGAGTTCCCGGCGCTGGGGCGGCTTGATTTCTTCGAAAGCGCGCTGGCGTTCATGGCCGGCTACGGCATCCGCGCCTACCTGATCGCGCAGTCGCTCAATCAAATCGTCAAGGCCTATGGCGACAACAACGCCATCCTCGATAATTGCCACGTGCGGATTGCGTTCGCCGCCAATGATGAGCGTACAGCCAAACGCATCTCGGATGCACTCGGCACCGCCACGGAACTGCGGGCGCAACGCAACTATGCTGGCCATCGGCTCGCGCCTTGGCTCGGGCACGTCATGGTCAGCCGGCAGGAGACTGCTCGGCCGCTACTGACGCCGGGCGAGGTGATGCAGCTCCCCCAGGACGAGGCCATCGTTCTCGTGTCGGGCTTAGCACCCGTCCGCGCCAAAAAGCTGAGGCACTATGAGGACGCAAACTTCACCGGGCGGCTGCTCCCGGCGCCACAGCTCGATAGCGGCGGCCAATACGCTGATCGCCCATCCACGAGAACCCATGATTGGCAGGATCAGCTGCGGCAGGTCGATCTCCGGCTGGCAACGCTTCCGTTCCGCGATCTGATGCAGGACGCCGCGGAAGAGGGCGGGCTCAAGCCGCAACTTCCCCTGTTCGATGAGCCTGCCCGTGGCGTCGGGGAGACTTCTTCAGGCGAGGAACGGCTCTTTGAAGACGATTCCGACGCGGCCTCCGATCGTAGCCAGATGCGCCGCGCGGCCAGCGCGACGGCTACGGTTCGCCGCGCGCATGCAGTAACGCGGGACGACGACGATCTCCTTCCAGCTTTTTGATGGATCAAACCATGAAACCGAAACTGTCTGCCTATGTCTCTGATCATGTCGCCAAGCGTCTTGCGCAGGCAGCCAGCCGGCCAGGAACCAACAAGTCGGCAATTGTTGACGCAGCGCTCGACCGCTTTCTCAATCCGGAGCGCGATCAGAGCGGCGATGCAGCCCTGGTGCGGCGCCTCGATCGTTTGAGCCGGCAGCTCGACCGGATCGATCGCGATCTTTCGATTACAGCGGAAACCATTGCGCTCTTTGTCCGCTACTACCTCACCATCACGCCGCCATTGCCGTCGGGTGACCAGAACGCCGCGCGCGCCTTGGGGCGCGAACGCTTCGAGATGTTCGTAGCCCAGATCGGCAAACGCGTCGCCTCGGGCGGACGGCTCGTCGCCGACGTGATGGAGCGGGTCAGCACGTCGAATCCAGATCTGTTCTTGCGGAATCTGGAGGAAGGCGCGCCGTTGGGCCAGCGGACGGCAGGAGACAAAACCGACCCCCGTGCAACTGAAGCAACGGGTGAGCCGCCGGAGCATCCTCCGGAAGGACGAGAGGAGGTCGGCTATGTCGATCTCCTCTCGCCCGAGACCCGTGAGCGCCGCCGCAACATGCTGCGTACCGCCATGGGTCCTGCCATCGCATTAGCGCTTGATGAGCCGGACGTTGTTGAAGTTCTGGTCAATCCCGACGGCCGGCTCTGGCTCGACCGCCATGGTTCCGGACGGGCCGATACCGGCGTGGTCCTGACGCCCCACGAAGCGGAGCGGATCATCCGTCTCGTCGCAAGCCATGTCCGCGCGGAGGCCAGCGGGTCGTCGCCCATCGTCTCGGCTGAATTGCCCGAGACCGGCGAGCGTTTCGAGGGGCTGTTGCCACCAGTGGCGCTCGCGGCCTGCTTTGCGATCCGCAAGCCCGCAACCACCACGTTCCACTTGCCAGACTATGTCAGAGCGCAGATTGCCTCCCCCGCGATGGCAAAAATCCTCACCGAGGCAGTCGCGGAAGGGCGCAACATCCTGGTGGCGGGCGGGACCGGTTCGGGCAAGACCACGCTTGCCAATGCGCTCCTGGCCGAGGTCGCAGGTCTCGACCAGCGCGTGGTCATCATCGAGGACACCCGCGAGCTCCGATGCGACGCCAAGGATGCGGTCGCGCTGAGGACCAAGCCCGGCGTCGCAACACTCGCCGATCTCGTGCGCTCGACCCTTCGGCTGCGCCCCGATCGCATTGTGGTCGGTGAGGTCAGGGGAGGGGAAGCCCTCGACATGCTGAAAGCCTGGAACACCGGCCATCCCGGCGGAATCGCAACCGTACACGCCAATTCCGCCCGTGCGGCGCTCTATCGCATCGAGCAACTGATCCAGGAAGCGGTAACGACCGTTCCCCGCCGGCTGATCGCAGAAGCGATCGATCTCGTCGTCTTCATCAAGGGACGCGGCCCCGGACGCCGCATCGAGACAACCGTTGAGGTCAAAGGCCTCGATCTTTCAGGCGACTACGTCCTGGAGATCCCGCCCGGCCTGCCGAACCCCGTCAATCATCCCTGATCAAGACCTGGAGAGAGTTCATGACGTTCAGACTGCAAGTCTCAGCCGCGCGTGGTTGCGTTGCACGGCTTCGCCATGTTGCCCAACCCGTCATCGTCGACTTCGGCGCCGGTGCCATTGTCACGTTACTGACGGCGTCGGCCGCTTGCGCGGCGGGCTCTGGCATGCCGTGGGAGGCGCCGCTCGAGCGCATTCTGGAATCGGTGCAGGGGCCGGTCGCAAAGATCGTAGCTGTCATCATCATCACAGTGACGGGTATCTCGCTCGCCTTTGGCGATACGTCCGGCGGCTTCCGAAAGATGGTCCAGGTCGTGTTCGGCCTGTCCATCGCCTTTGCGGCTAGCTCGTTCTTTCTGTCGTTCTTCTCGTTCGGCGGCGGGGCGCTGATCTGATGCGAATCTATGGCTTTGAACTTGTTCTTCACCGCTCGCTGACTGAGCCGATTTTGATCGGAGGCGTCCCGCGCGCCGCCGCGATCCTGCTTGGCACGATTTCGGCTGTGCTGGCGCTCGGGTTGAGGCTCTGGCTTGCGGGCCTCGTGCTCTGGATCGTCGGGCACGCGATCGCGGTGTGGCTTGCCAAGCGCGATCCGGCCTTTGTCGAAATCGCGGTGCGCCACACCAAGCACAAGGGATGGCTCGCATGCTGAATCTGCGCGAATTCCGCTCTCACGCGCAACGGCTGGCCGACTGGCTGCCCTGGGCCTGTCTGATTGCGCCCGGAATTGTCCTGAACAAGGACGGCAGCTTCCAGCGCACGGTTCGTTACCGTGGTCCAGATCTCGACAGCGCAACCGAAGCGGAACTGATGAGCGCCGCATCCCGCGTCAACAATGTGCTGAAGAGATTCGGGTCAGGCTGGGCGCTGTTCTTCGATGCCACCCGCATACCGGCCTCGGATTACCCGCGGTCGCAATTTCCCGATGCGGTGTCCTGGCTCGTCGACGAGGAGCGACGCGCCTCCTTTGAGGGAACGGTTGATACGGCATGGGATGACCCTTCGCGTCAGGGTGGCCAACATTTTGAGAGCATCTCGCATCTAACGTTCATGTATCTGCCGCCGGTCGAGCGAGTCTCAAGGCTGGAAGGCCTGTTTCTAGAAAATCCGGGCCATCAAATGGCCGGCTCGAACCCGCTGTCTCGCTTATTTCGGCGACAGCACGCCGCTCGCTCGCAGTACGTGGCCGACCACAATGCGCCGGGACGTGATGGCTCAAGCGGCAGTCAACCGCGGCAACGAACAGCGCGGCGGGGCGCTTACCAGGAGCATCTCCAGCGCTTCATTCAGGAAACCGATCGTGCCGTCGATCTGCTCTCGTCGGTTCTGCCGGAAATCGCCGCGCTCGACGACAAGGATACGCTCACCTATCTGCACACTTGTGTCTCGACGAAACGGCACCCCATCAGTGTTCCCGAGATTCCGGCCTATCTGGACGCATTCCTGAGCGATGAGCCGCTGACCGGCGGTCTCTCGCCAGCGATTGGCCGCAGCCATCTTCGCACGGTGACCGTATTGGGCTTTCCGGCCGTTACGTTTCCGGGGGTGCTCGACGATTTGAACCGGCTCGGCGTCGCCTATCGATGGGCCACGCGCTTCCTGCCGCTCGACCGGACGCAAGCTCAAGCAGCACTTTCCCGCTATCGGAGGCAATGGTTCGCCAAGCGCAAATCCCTGGGCGCCATCCTGAAGGAGGTGATGTTCAACGAGCAGGCAGCCTTGCTCGACACGGATGCGGATAACAAGGCAGTGGACGCGGATGCGGCGCTCCAGGAACTCGGTGATGACCTCGTGGCGTTCGGCTATATCACGACATCAGTCACGGTTCACGATGAGGATTCCCACGCGGCTGACGAAAAGATTCGCGCGGTCGAACGCGCCATCAACAGCCGCGGCTTCACGACGATCCGGGAGAACGTCAACGCGGTGGAAGCTTGGCTCGGCAGCCTGCCCGGGCAGGCCTACGCGAACCTGCGTCAGCCGATCGTCCATACCCTCAACCTCGCCCATATGTGTCCTTTGTCTTCTGTTTGGGCAGGCGAGGCGCGCTGCGAACATCTGGATGGACCGCCGCTTCTCCTGGCCAAGACCAAGGGCGCGACGCCGTTTCGCCTGACGCTGCATGTCGGCGATGTTGGACATAGCCTGATCGTCGGACCAACGGGCGCCGGCAAATCCGTCCTTCTCTCGGTACTGGCTCTTCAATTCCGCCGTTATCAAAGATCCCAGCTTGTGATCTTCGACAAGGGCCGTTCGGCCCGCGCGGCAACGCTTGCGCTTGGCGGCGCCTGGTATCGGTTGGGAGTGAAGGGCGGACTTGCGTTTCAGCCGCTCCGGGATGTCGACGACGAGGGAGCGCGGCTCTGGGCGCTTGACTGGTTGTGCGGCGTTCTTGCCCATGAACGAGTCCTCATCACGCCCGAGGTCAAGGAGACGATCTGGTCAGCCTTGAAGAGCCTCGGCTCGGCACCGGTCGCGCAACGCACCATGACCGGTCTTGTCGCCTTGCTGGCGCGCGACGTGCTGCGTCAGGCGCTGACGCCCTATACGCTGGAGGGCCCTGTACGGGCGCTTTCTTGATGCCGACGCGGACAGGCTGTCCAGCGCCGACGTGCTGACGTTCGAGATGGAGGAACTGATGGCGCTGCCGGAACTGGTGGCGCCCGTGCTGACCTACCTGTTTCATGCGCTCGAGGCGCGATTTGACGGCCGTCCAACGCTTCTGGTCCTGGATGAGGCCTGGTTGTTTTTGGACGATCCATTATTCGCCGATCGCATCCGCGAATGGCTGAAGACGCTCCGCAAGAAGAACGTCGCCGTGGTTTTCGCTACCCAGTCACTCAGTGATATTGCCGACAGCCAGATCGCGCCGGCGATCATTGAGTCCTGCCCAACCCGGATATTCCTGCCAAACCCCTGGGCGCTTGAGCCTGCCCAGTCGGAAACCTATCGCCGTTTCGGCCTCAACGACACGCAGGTGCGCCTGATCGCGGAAGCCTTTCCGAAGCGCGACTATTACCTGCAATCGCGCGCCGGCAATCGCCTTTTCGAGCTTGGGCTCGGCCCAATCGCGCTTGCCTTTGCGGCGGCCTCATCGCCCGAGGATCAGCGCCTGATTGAGGCACTACTCGCCAGATTCGGCCCCGGCCAATTCGCGGAACGCTACCTCGCTGCCCGAGATCTTCAATGGGCCGCCAACCTGATCAGCACCTTCGAACATGTCAGGAACGCGTGATTCGACGCGTTGCCTGCAATCCTTATCCTCTATTCAGGAGTCCATCTGATGCTGGAAAAGCTATTCGGCAAAACCGTGCCACGAAAAATATCGACCAGTGTCGTCGCAATCGGACTGGCACTCGTCGTTGCGGTGAATGGGTCGCGACGACTTGGAGCCCAGATCGTGGTGTTCGATCCGTCGAACTACAGCCAGAACATTCTGACCGCCGCTCGGGCATTGGATCAGATCAACAATCAGATCAAGAGCCTCGAAAACGAGGCGCAGTTGCTGATCAACGGCGCCAGGAACCTGACGAGCCTGCCGAGCAGCGTCGTTGGCCAGCTCACCTCGAAGATTAACGAGATCAACAACCTGATCGCCCAAGCCAAGGGAATCTCGTTCGACGTTCAGAAAACCCAGGGCGACTTTCAGCGGTTTTATCCGCGCCAATATACTGCAGCCGTGTCCTCAGACCGGATGGTGCAGGATGCGACAGCTCGCTGGGACAACACTTATCAGGCGCTGAAGCAAACGCTGGTGACCCAGGCGACGATTGTATCCGCGCTCGACCAGGACGGGCAGACGCTCCGTACCGTGATGGCGAATTCTTCGGCCGCCGTCGGCTCACTGCAGGCCCAGCAGTCCGGCAACGAACTATTGGCGCTTCAGGTCAAGCAGTCGCTGCAGGGTCAGGCGCTGGTCGCGACGCAGGCCCGGGCTGAGGCCTTGCGAGCGGTCGAGCAGCAGGCCTCCGCGGAGGCCGGGCGCGAGCGCTTTATTCGCTTCATCGGCGACGGTCGCGCTTACACCGGTGGACGCTAGAGGAGGGGCCCATGGCTGATCTCGCGGTCATCGACCGATTCACCGATACATTCTCTCGGTATATCGATTCCGGCTTCGGAATTCTCGGCAGCGACGTTGCGTTTCTGAGCTCGACGCTGGTTGTCATTGATTTGACGCTTGCGGGCCTTGCGTGGAGCCTGCGTGCCGACGATCACATCCTGGTTACGCTTGCCAAGAAGGTGCTCTATGTCGGGGCATTCGCCTTCATCATTGGCAACTTCAAGTCGCTTGCCGGCATCGTCTTCAGCTCGTTCTCAAGCATTGGGCTGAAGGCAAGCGGCGGGTCGCTGAGCGCGGCGGATCTGATGCGGCCGGGCTTCGTGGCCTCGACGGGGTTCACCGCGGCACATCCGCTGCTCGAGGAAACCGGTCAGTTCTCGGGCTTCGACATACTAACCAATCTGCCGACGATTCTGATCCTGCTGTTTTGCTGGATCGTGATCGTGCTCGCGTTCTTCATCCTCTCGGTCCAACTGTTCGTTACCTTGATCGAGTTCAAGCTGACGACGCTTGCGAGTTTTATTCTGGTACCGTTCGCCCTCTGGGGCAAAACGTCTTTTCTCGCCGAAAAGACGCTCGGCAACGTAATCGCATCCGGTGTCAAAGTGATGGTGCTTGCGATCATTATCGGCATCGGATCGACCATCTTCGGTGAACTCGCCACGACGCTGACCCGGCCGGTCGATATCGTTTCCGCCATGAGCCTGCTGCTTGCCGCGCTCTCCTTGTTTGGGCTCGGTATCTTTGGCCCAGGAATCGCGGCCGGTCTGGTGTCGGGCGCGCCCCAACTTGGCGCCGGTGCTGCCGCCGGCACGGTTGCGGGCACAACGGCTGTAGCGATCGGCGGTGGTGCGATGGCGCTCGGCGGCTTGCGGATGGCGGCAGGGTCGGTGGGAGCGCTCCGTTCAGCCGCTTCCCTTTCCGGTGCATCGACGAGCGGGCCTACCGCTGCTGCAGATGCGGCCGGCGCCCGCCAGAATTCTCAGCCGGCGGAAGCGGGCAGGCTTGGCGGTGACGGCTCCGCTTCATCCAGCGGCAGACCGTCGGGTCTGGCTGGCCAGTTCCGTCCGGGACAGCAGATCAAGGATGCGGCGCGCGTCGCCAGCCATACCCTGAAGGAAGGTGACAAAGGTGGACACTCTTCCGGTCCCAAGCTGGGAGAGGACTAAAGCTATGGCGACTCATCCCTTCCACCGCCCGTCGGTCCGCTATGGCAATACGCCCGAGCCGGTCACGCCCTATCAGAAGGCGCAACAGGTCTGGGACGAACGGCTGGGCTCGGCCCGCGCTCAGGCCAGCAACTGGCGGGTAGCCGCTCTGGCCGCTATTGCACTTTCAACGGTGTTGGGTCTCACGCTCTCGGCGGTGATTGGCCGGTCCAGCGTAGTGCCGTACGTGGTCGAGGTTGACCGCCTCGGCGAAGTGCGCGCGGTCGGTCCGGCATTTGAGACCTACCAACCGTCCGATGCACAGATCGCGCACTTCCTGGCGCGCTTCGTCGAAAATGTCAGGTCGCTGTCGATTGACCCGATCATCGTGCGAACGAACTGGCTTCGAGCGTATGACTTTGTCACCGATCGCGGGGCGCAGGCTCTTAACGAATATGCCCGCGAAGCCGACCCCTTCACCAAGATCGGCGCGAAAACCGCAACCGCCGACGTGATCTCGGTCGTCCGTGCATCCGGCGACAGTTTCGAGATTCGCTGGAAGGAGAACACCTACGAGAACGGCGCGGTCGCAAAGACCGAGCGCTTCACCGGCGTCGTGACAGTCATCCTGAAGCCTCCAACCAGCGCCGAGACGTTGCGGAAAAATCCGCTCGGTCTCTACGTTCATTCCCTCAACTGGTCGCGCGACCTGATCGGAGACGCAAAATGATGTCCTTTGCCATGAAGAGCCGCGCGTCGGTGAGCATCCTTGCGCTGGCGCTCGCACTTGGGGCTGCGCCACGAAATTGAATCTCGAGGCGCCGTACGACGAGTTGAGCTTTGAGAAGGCTCTTCCGGAAGCTGATCCCCCTAAGCCGGTCGAAATTGTCGAGGTCCCCAAGGTGTTGCCTCTGCCCGGCCAACTCAAGCCTTGGCCCACCAAAGGCGCAAAAGGCGAGAAGGTCCCGCCGGAGCAGGCCATTGCCACTGCCAACAAGGCCGCACGGATCGAGCCGACCCGGGCAGGCTATATCAATGCCATTCAGGTCTATCCCTGGACCGAAGGCGCGCTTTATCGCCTCTACACCAGCCCGGAGAAGGTCTCCAACATCGTGCTGCAGCCAGCCGAAGAGCTCATCGATGTCTCGACCGGCGACACAGTGCGGTGGGTCATCGCTGACACCATAAGCGGGCAGGGGAGCACACGGCGGGTTCATATCCTGGTCAAGCCGACGCTGCCGGACATTCAGACCAATCTCGTGGTCCTGACCGACCGGCGCACCTACCACCTCGAACTCGTCTCCACCAAGCAAACCTACATGGCCTCAATCTCCTGGACTTATCCGACCGATAGCTTGGTCGCGCTTCATAAGCAGAATCAGGCGGCGCAGGAGACTGAGCAACGTGTCGCTGATCGCGGCGTACGGCTGGACAGCTTGAACTTTCGCTATCGGATCGAGGGAGACGATCCGCCGTGGCGGCCGCTTCGCGCTTTCGACGATGGCCATAAGGTCTTTATTCAGATGCCGTCGGGTCTCTCCCAAGGCGAAGCGCCGCCGCTGTTCATCGCCGGCGCCGATGGCCGGCCTAACCTCGTCAATTATCGCGTGCGAGGTTCCTACTACATCGTCGACCGGATGTTCGGCGCCGCCGAGCTTCGCCTTGGCGAGAATCCTCAGCGCACGGTTCGGATCATCCGCACCGATGCGCGCCCAGTCTCACAGATCTTCAGCACCGGAGGCGCATCGTGACCGAGGATTCCGGACAAGGTGCCACCGGAACGGCTGGAATTGCGGGCACGGCCGCGGCCGATCCGCCGTCTCAACAAACGTACCCTCATGATTGGCTGCGCGGTCGCCGCGTTGTTCATCGCGGGGGCGACAATCATCGCGCTCAGTCCGCCTCGGATGTTCAAACCGACCGAACGAGCCGAATTGTACAATACCGACCGCAAGCAGACGGCTGACGGGCTCACCAAGCTGCCCAAATCCTACCAGGACTTGCCGCCAAAACTTGGCCCACCGTCGCCCGGCGACGTCGGTCGCGCCTTCGCCGAGAGTGAGAAGAAACTTGGAGCAAGCCCATCCGAAGCGCCATTCCAGGCTAACCCGGAGCAGGATCTTGAGCGGGCCGAGCGCATCCGCCAGGCCCGCATTGCGCAACAGGCCAAGGAGTCGGGCCTCCTGTTTCGCCTGTCCGACAAGCAGGACCGGCGCAAGCAGTCGGTGGCTGCAGTCGCAACCACCGAGCAGCCTTCGGCATTTCGTCCGGCACCCGCGGATAACGTTCCGACGACGGCTGATCTCGTTGCAAAGGCCCAGGGCTTGAACGATCGCTCCAGCGAAATCATTCCATCGTCCCAGGCGCGCAAGCTCGCCTTCGTTAGCGTCAAAGCCGACAAGGAAACTACGAACCCTCACGGCCTCGCAGCCGCACCGTCGCCCTACGCGATTATGGCGGGATCGATCATTCCGGCGAGCCTGATCACTGGTTTGAATTCCGATCTGCCAGGATCGACGATCGCCCAGGTAACGGAAAACGTCTACGACACCGTGACTGGCGAGCATCTCTTGGTACCGCAGGGAACGAAGCTCTTTGGCAAATACGACAGCGTTGTCGCCTTTGGCCAGAAACGTGCGCTGGTAGTCTGGACGCGCTTGATCCTGCCGAATGGCAATTCCATTGTCATCGAGAACCTGCCGGCGACCGACGTAGCAGGCTACGCCGGTCTCGAGGACGAGGTTGATTTCCATACCTGGCAATTGCTCAAGGGAATTGGCCTTGCGACGCTTATTGGCGTCGGAACCCAGCTCTCGCTCGGCAATGACGAAAGCGATCTCGTCAAGGCGCTGCGCGAAAGCGTTCAGCAGACGACCAATAGGGCAGGTCAGCGGCTCATCGAACGTGAACTCGATGTACAGCCCACCATTACAGTGCGACCTGGCTGGCCATTACGTGTCATTGTTTCAAAGGATCTGGTGCTGAAGCCGTATTAAGACATTCAGACGGCGGCCAAGGCGAGATAATGCCGATGAAGCTTTCGAAACTGCCCGACCGCACCCCGGTCAAGCTCAGCACGACGCTAACGCCGACCCTTGCGGCGCGGCTTCGCGACTACGCCGACTTTTACGCAGAGACCTACGGTACACGGGAGGAGGTGGCCGATCTCGTACCGTTTATGCTGGAGGCATTTCTCGACGCCGATGCGGATTTCAGGCGAGCCAGCCGGCCAGGCGGCGCAAAGGACTCGCTGATTGGTACGGCCCGACGTCTCAATGTTCAGTCTACCCAGAAAGAGCCCGGGAGGGAGCCCAGCAAGAGTAAGGAACCATCCTACCGGCCTGCTAACAGGGAGGAGGCGAACCAGAGATTTCCGTCATCTAGACCGGAGTAATCGGCTCGCGTGATATCTGGCTGATGGCATCCTTCACGAGACTGATAGAACACTCAAGTCGCTGCAGAAGCGCATTTAGGTCCGAAACAGTTGTCTCTTCCATCCGAAGATTTTCAGTATTTACGGCTCTTCGAATTAGGACATCGAGCGCCTCGACGTCGGTCGGTGAATCTGCGGTGATGTCTGCAGCATGTGACCATAGCATATGCGAAATTACCTTTCCGTCCGGATCAATTCGTACGGTTAATGACGCTCTCGTCAGCAGCGCTTTCTCTACGATTTGGATAGGCACTTCGACCGCAGAAACGTGATCGCTGACTCCGACGGAGCGGTATCCAAATCGATAGGTATCGCCCCCAACTTCGGCGAACGGCTCTAGCTGTACTGTCTCAATACCATTCATAGGGGATACTGCCTCTGCAATCCTTTTGTTGAGTATACTCAATTGATGAGTATGCTCAACAAGAAGCATGCCGTTCTTCATGGACGGAATGCGAGACATTGTTGCAAAGAACCTTCGACGGCTTCGGCATGAAAAAAGGCTGAGCCAGGAGGAGCTCTCATTTCGAGCGAAGGTAGATCGCAGCTATATCAGCCAGCTGGAAACCAGCACCTACAGTGCCTCCGTTACCATGCTTGGCAAGCTTGCAAAGGCGCTGGGCGTAGACGCGGGCGAACTACTAAAGCGATAATTCAGCCGCGGGCCAGCGCGGGGTCGTGGAAGCGAGGTGTCCACAGAACTGGCGCGCGCCGAAAGTCTCCAACTTTATCCGGGAATATTCCCGTTTTTTGCGGAGAGACTATTTCGATCATGCTCCTGCCGATAAAACGCAGTCGGTTTCAGGCACTCATAAGGTTTTGAGTATTTTCTTATCAGCTTGAGAAAGTGGCAGCTCCAGTGTTGGTTGGCTATTGTCCTGCTTTCTGCGATTGCGGATCGCGAGCCACGACCATGCGGCTTACGGGCATCGAAGTCAGCTGCACGTTAACCCCCTTGCTGTATTCGGGCATCCGCGACAGGGCCGACTGGTAGTGACCGTTACAAGGTGGGCTGCAGCTTCTGCACGCACGTGAGCCGGTTTAAGCGGGACCGATTTCCCGGACACTATGAATGTTTCGATGAGGTGCGGAGCGAGTGGCTTCGAAGGCACCCACCTCGGATCATCTGGATTGCCAATCTTATATTTTTGATTGTCGTTCCAGTCGTCGCGCCGCGGCACATCCTCCAGCCCGATGGCATGAACCTGGACTTCGTCGCCTTCAATCCGCAGGCGTAGGAAATTGTTGTATCCACCGATGCGCAGCGCGCTGAAGGCATCGTTGCGGTTCATTCGCAGCCATCGGCACGTAAAAAGCATGTTGAGGCCGAAATAGGTACTTCCGAACAGGAATCCTACAGTCCCCATTTCGAGCAGTAGGAGGCCCAACCACTTCCAGACGCTGTACCATTCACCCGTAAGAGTGAAATGGTCGGCGTTGCAAGCCGTAAACCAGCGTGCCGCGAGGATCGCCGTGACGACGTGGGCGGTCACGTGTACAAGGCTTGTGCCGATGACGATCATGGCCTTCTGGAATTGAAGCCAAAGTTTCTCGATTGCCAGGGCGTCGAACTCGTCAGGTCTGATTCGGCGGATCTCGCCACGTCCGGAAGATCTCCCCGAGCGAAACTTTCTCCTGATCGGTCGTATAACCGATGATTCCGCTGCCGATGATCAGGGCGACTGCGATGTACGCGTCTATCTCGTCCCGCAGGCCGAGCAGAACGCCGACGGCGAAGTAGATTAGCCCCATCAGTATCGAGAAATCCCAGTTCTTGAAGGCAAACCAAACGTTTTGCCAAAGAAGATCCTGGCTGACACTGATGGAGGGATACACGGCGGGCTCGGTGGCGGTCGGCTCCGGTTTGGCCTTCGAGACCTGCTCCGGCGGGGCCTCGGGTTGCTGGTTTGCTGCGGCGCGCTCGGTATTCTGAACGTCTGTCGCTTTGTCGGCGAGGGTCAGCTTCACTTTCCGACTGTTCCAGCGAACGCTGACATCCTTTTCGAGTTGATGAGTCGGATGGAGGAATGCGCCACCTCCGCCCGACGTCACGAATTGCGTGCCGTCCACTGCTTGGTAGCGGCTGTAGTGATGTGTATCGCCGGACAAAAGGAGCGGGATGGTCAACTGCTTATCAGCTCTCTTGATGATGCTGAGGGCGTAATCGACGATTTCCCAAGAATTGGTGTTGGTGTCGGTATAAAGCCAGCCGGGCTCCGCTGTGCAGAGAATGATACGCGAGCCGCGCAGCAGCTCATTCGACCGTGCAATCATCTCGAAGTAGTCGGCCTGCGGCTGGTCCATGTCTTCGGCGAGTTGAATGTCCATCGCCCAAAGCCACCAGGTCTTTGTAAGCTGGATCGCAAAATAGCTTCGCTTCTGATGCGTGCGCCAACCGCCGAAGTGGGTAGGGCGCGTCGGCGTGAAGTACGCGAGGAACTGCACCAAGCCATCATACCAGTCGTGGTTGCCCGGAATGGCAAACAAGGGCACCCCGTTGGGATCCTTCCGGTCGGGGTCTGGGAATGCCCATCGATAAGGTTGGAACAGCTGGTTGCGGTAGGTCTGCGCGTTAGCCAGCGGATAGACCTCGTCGCCGCCCATGATTAGCATCTGGCCGCGCGGTAGTTTCTTCCCCCGACTTCACATTCTTTGCGGGCAAGCAGACATGCGACTGCGAAGGTGCTGTCGAAACCATCGCCGAGGTCGGCCACGAAGTCGAACCATACGGGTCCAGTCCCTTCAGGACTAAATTCGTCGACGAATGCCGTTGCACGTTCCAAATGCTTTTCAGGCGGAACCGTATCAAGCGCGGCGATCATGAGGCGACGGTCGGCGTACTGGCCGAACATTGCTGACGTGACCACGTTGTTCAACAGCTTGATGAGTAGGATGGGATTGAACCAGCGGACCATCCGCGGATAGGTCCTGTAATCCTTCAAGTAGTCAGCGCCCATAGAATCCCCCGAAAACCTGAGCAGTGTAGGGCGATCGTGGCAAGATGCAACCGGGAGGTGAAATTAAGCTGGTCAAAAACGGGGGATGAATGGCGCGGCTACTATCAACCAAGTTGTCCGCCACTACGTCAAGCTACAGGCCTTGTAGCGCCATTAGCGTTTGCTGACGGCGCCGATGATGAGGCGCTGGCCTATCAAGCCCTCAAGAACACCCCAAACGCGCCGCGTTGTCTTAGCGGCCAGCCCTATCTTCTACAGAATGCTGATAGGCTCGTGGTCATGTAACGAAGGTCAGTCAGCAGACTGATAAGGTTCCGAGCAAATGCTTATCAGTTCGTAACGGGATAGGTTTTTGAGCGAGTGAGTGCTGAACCGGAGAGCTTTGTTCGCAATTGCCAGTTGAAGTCCAAAGGGGCATGGGGCGCTGCCCGATGGATTCGGGGCGTAGGGGACGGCACCGGATTTTGATTCCGCCATTCGGAGGTTCGATCCCTCCCGCCCCGCCAGCGCTTAAGCTGCTGAGTTCGTTATTATAAACAGATCTGCTTTTACCAAACTTTTGAGCGCGTTTGGAAACATCCTGGGCTTGTTGAGAAACGAAAGTATCCGGCGTCGTCCTCACTCTATATTGGGTTATCTCTTTAGATTTCGTCCCGATGTATATCGCGGAAATTGTCGTGGCGAAGGTCTTTTTCCTTCGGATCGTAGGATAGAGGGCTAAAGCGAACAAATCGGACAACCAATCGAAATGATGCATTCGCCGCGGCCTGTCTCAAATGGCGTCATGGTTCGAGTCGCTTCCTCCGCTACCAATTCTGTGATTTTGTACGCCAGACTACGATGTTCCACGATTTGGCGCGATCGGGGTTCGCGCACTGGCGCAAACCTTCACAGATTTCGCCAACGGATAGCCGGGCGGCGAGTTGAACAAGATGTTTGGTTGAACGAGGCGTCTTCGCGTGCGCCGGGGTCTCCCTTAGGGTCGAACCGACGAGATCTGCTCCATCGTCGACGTACTCGCGGTCGATCGTCCGGACAGGAGTGCGTTCTCGGATTTCAGGCGTGTAGCGACTCTTTGCCCAAAAGGTCAATGATCCGCTCGGCGATGGCCTCCTCCTCGATCTTGATTCCGGTCTTTATCATAGCCGTGGTGAGATCTGCATCCCATGAAGCGATGACGGGTCGGCCGCTCAGCGGTATCGCGAGCTGAGGAGCGCTTTTGGCGGCGGCGACGTAGTCTGCCGCTGAGAAATGCCACGGTACGGCGCCGTATTTCGCAATCACGTAATTGGCGATCGTAATTCCTGGCCAATCGTAGTCGCCATGATATCGCAGGTCTGCTCCCGATTCCTTGAGCTGTTTGAGAATGGTCCGCTGAGCCGCACCGAGATGGCCGTCGACGCAAACGACCGGAGGGCAGACGGTCCCGAGTTGGTCGGCGAGGGTTGCGACGAGATTCGGATTCCCGCACACCAAAATGGATCTGCTCGCCACCGTCCATTCCGGCGGCCTCCGTGCGAGAAGCCGCAGTGATGCGTATTGTGGTTCTCCGGGCGAGACTGGCAACCCGCTGCACGGCACATTCAAGAACAGGGCAGGCCTGGCGAGTTCGTTCACCAGGATGCCGACCGCAGCCCATGTATCGCGGTCATCGCCTGTGTCGGTCGATGAGCGGCTTCGAAGGACGGCGAGCGTGAGAGTGGCGACCGGGCGGGCGCTGTCCAGTCCGTGAGCGTCTCCGAGATGCTCCGCCGCGATCTGAGCGCGGTACTCCCGCAGCGGGAAGCCGTCTGAGGATGTCTTCGGTTTGTCTGCAGATAAGGGACGCGGAATCCGGTTGATTGCCTGATAAGCGCTTCAGGACGCCAAAGTTGAGCGGCGAGGCCAAATAGGCGATCAGATCGGCGTGCGAGCAGCCGGCCAGAACGGCAGCCCAACTGTCGCGAATCCTGTTCAATTCAGTTTCTCGGTGGACGATCGGACCGTCAAGAAGTTCGAGCGCAGTTCGAAGGGATGGCGCGATACCGGCATCGGAGAGCGCTCGGTCGACTGAGCTGACGTCGATGGAGATTGAAGCCGCCACGCCGCCTTTGCGGCCGACCAGGACGCGAGTGCGGCGCGTTCCGCTTCATTCAGCTTGCCTACCTGGATCGATGCGAGCTTGCCGTCGGCCGGTCCGAGCTCGTAGCGCCTGCGCAGCCGCGCGCGCAGATCGGAAAGCTCGGCGCCGCCGAGGAGCCGGACCAGGCGTTCGTCTATGGCCGACGTCATGCGCTACGGTTCAACATCAGCCGCGCCGGTTCTTCCATCCTTGAACGCGTCTTTCCGTTCCATCGCCAGCGGGAGACGTGAATGGCGTCGAACTTGTCGTGTCTCTGGAGTTGGCAGATCGCGACGCCCGGTAGCGTCTTGTAGCAGGCCCATTCGCGCTCGCTCGTGATAACAAAGTCCAGATCGAACTCGTGGATCAGGCCCATGCAGTGCGCCCGGACGCCGTCGTCGATTCCGGCGTACGCTTCATCCAGCAGGACAAGGCGCGGCCGGGTGCTGTGCTCGTCGCCGTAGAAGCTTGCGACGGCTGCGAACATGGGAATGGTGAGACCCAACGCACGTTCGCCGCCGGAGGCAGGCTGAGAAATGGAAATCCACCTGCCCATTGCGTTGCGCTCGACGACGAAGCGGTGCCATTGGCGATAGTCGAGGGCGGCGGAAAGCTGCTCGCGGAGACTGCTGCCGCCAGACTCTTCGGCCTTTAGCCGCTCTTCTTCGATGCGTCGCTGCAGCATGGCCCCGATGGCTTGCCTGTCATTTTCGGTCCACAGATCCGCGTTCGTCTTGAGGAGACGTTTGCGGGCGTCCTCCAGATCGGCAGGAGCACCTTGCGCTTCAGTGAGCGGGATCCACCTGAGGCGGAAATAGGTGCCCGTTGAGGTCGGACGTTTCTCGATTTCTGCGTTGACCCTTTCGACATACTGTTCGGCGTCCTGAATGAGATTGCGGATTTGGACAGACATCTCCGACTGGAGGTGGTCCTCCAGAATCTTCGTCTCGCTTTCGGTGAGAAGGGTCCGGCGCTGCGTGATCTCGGTATCGACCTGGGCAAGGACCTCGGCAGGTGACAGTCCGCTCTTGTTCTGGACTGCGATGGTGACCACCAGACCGAATCCTTCGACATTCTTACTGTCGGGGACGTATCCCAGTTGAGCGAGTGCATTCTGGAGATCGACGTATTCGCCGTAGATCTTGGACTGCAAGCCATCCCACTCGTTGTCGCGGATGTCGCTGAGCGCTTGATTCAGATCTGCGGCAAGCCCCGCGTCTCGTCGACCGTCCATGTCCGGCCAGTGTCGGGGAACGGTACGTTGGGGGCGCCGGCGGCCATCAGACCTGTTGCTGCGAGCGTTTGCAGGTTGCTTGCCGCTCGCTGCCGTTCCTCTACGCGCATCGCCAGAGCCTGGGTCGCAGTTTCGTGTGCACCGACGGCCTGGGTATGCACGGCCACTGCCGAGAGCCGGCGATCGTCCGTGCTGTCCACGTCGGCCTTGGCATCCTCGAGCCGCTTTTGCGCACCAATGAGGTGACGTTCCCACTGTTCGGAGGACGCTCCCACGCTTTCCTTGAGAGCGTCGTATACGGCGCGCGCGGATGTCGCTGATATCGCCGCGGACTTGACGTCCTCTGCTGCGGCGTGATGGCGAACGCGGGCGTTTTCCACACGCTCGTTGGTGTCTTGAACGCTTTGCGCGGCGCGGATAGAATTCGAGCAATGTTCGACGACGATGAGGTGGGCCTCGCCGAGGGAATCGCAAGCGATGCGGGCCTGTTCGAGAGCTCGCTTGTCGCATGGAAGAGCGGTGTCGAGTGCCGCCTGCTCGGCGGACTCCTGCACGCGTGCAGAGCCTGTCGTGCGACCGCGGTATCGTTTGCCCTTGTTCTGACGTTTTCAGTTGCCCGGTGCAAATCGTTGGTTCCCGAGCGCACGGTGTCGTGCGACTTGCGGAGATTGGTGTCCGGCGGGCAGGTCCTCTCCACCTGTTCGATGGCCTCGGTCGTGGCGGCATTGCTCGTAATCGCGGTTTCGAGACCGGCAAGTTGCTCGCCGAGGCCGGCCGCGGTGGCTTCGAGCTCTTCGATCCTTTTCAGTCTGGCTCTCTCCCGAGCCGAATGACCAATGTACGTGGCGCGGGATTTCTCCCATGTGCCCGAGAGTGCGCCGAGGCGGAAGTGGCCGGCCGGCGATACCCACATCTCGGCGCCGTCGTCGGTGTCGGTACAGGAGACTGCGCACAGAAAAGTCTCGACGGCATCCTGGACCGACGGCTCGCCACAGTGAACAAGCCAGTCGGCGAGGGTCCTGCCGGTGACCAACGGCCTCGAAACAAGCGACACGTCATGCTCGGTCTCGCCGATGAACATCCTGCCGTCGGGGAGGATCCACGCGTCGAGAAGTCGGATGCCTCAAGTGCGGCTTCGAGGCCGGCCCGAACGCCGTCGTCGGCCTCCGATACAAAGTCGACGGCCTGCCACAAGGCTTGGCCCGGGCGGCCGTTGCGGTCAGCCTTGCGTGTGTGCGGGATGGCAGGACGCTCGAATGAGCCGGTCTGCAGATCCGCGATCTGCTTTGCCACGGCGTCCAGTTCGGCGCGTACCGCAGCCTCCTGATGTTTCAGCTCGGCCAGCGCCTCGGTGAGCCGTTTGTATGCAAGTCGACACTTGGCGATGAGCTCGCGCGCGGCCGGGTTTTCGCCTTCGAGCGAGTGAGCCCATTCGACGAGGGCACCCACGACGTCCTCGGTCGCTATTGCCATGAGATGTCCGCAGCCCCCGAGATGGCGGCGCCACGCCGCGCCGAGAGCTTCGATCTCATCGTTCAGCGCATTCTCGGCGGCAGCGAGAGTCTTGCCGGCTTCGTCACGGAGGCCACGGGCCGCATTCTCGTCGCGCTCCGCGTTCGCCAGCACTGAAATCTTGTTGTCGACTTCGCGAAGCAGCTCGATAACCGCATCGATGCTGCTTCTGCGGCCCCTGATCGCGGTCAGCAGATTACCACGCTCGGATTGGAGAGTGGTCTGCCCATCGCGCACAAGCTCGCTTGGCCACGCGGAGTAGGACTTCGCATGCTCAAACTGGGCGACCATGCCGACGGATCTGGCGAGATCGAGCGCCTTTCTTCGATTGACGGCAAGGGTTTCCATCGCACGGTCAAGGTCGGCCCTTGCAGCTTGCTGGCGTTCGGACTCTGTCTTCAGATCTGAAGCCGCCGTTGCGGAGCGTTTCTCGGATACAGTCAGCCGCCCCTCAGCCTCTTCCGCCAGGATCCGTTTGGTCGCAAGATCTGCCGCCTTGAGGCCGTCGGGATGTTGAAGGATGCCCTTGTATGCCGCATCCGCCGCTTCGGCCTCGCGTTTCGCATTGATGTTGGCGGTTTCAGCCGATGTCGATTCATGAAGCGCAGAGGCCAATTGCGCGGCGGCCTTGTTTATCTCCGCGCTTGCCTCTTCGAACTTGGTTCTTGCGGCCCGGACCTCGCGCGCAAACGTGCGAATCCGAGCGCCTGCGTAGCGGCGGTAGGTTCGCTCGAATTTTCCGATGGCGGCGTGGGCCAATTCATAGGATTTAAGCTGGCTGCGATCCTCTTCAAGGCGGCTCATGGCTTCCGCAATGGTGTCGATCATTTCGGCCGCGACCGGAGGTAGGGCGGCAGTCAGGGCGTTGGAAAGACGCGTCTCGTCGGGGGTCTTTGTAAGCTGCGGATGGCGAAGCTGAATGAGGGTGTCGACCAGGATGCGGTAACGTTCCTCTCCGAGTTGGAAAAGTCTTTGATCCACGGCACGGCGGTAATCGTCGGCACGGTCAAAGAAGTGTCCGCCTTTGTCAGCGAGCTCATCTTTCAGCTGCGTTCGGCGAAGCACCGCTCTTTCAGGCGTGATGAACGAGCAATCCTGACCGACACGGCTTCCATCGATGATGAAGAACCAGCTTTCCACGTTCGCGCGGTCTTCGACCGCTTCCAGTCCACACGCAAGCGTGACGAACTGGTTGTTGCCTTCCTCGTCGACGCGCCCGAACTCGACCCAGACATATCCGACGCGGCGCTTGTGCCTCCCCATCAGGAGATTCCACGCCATCTTCTTGGTTCGATCGCCATCCGGCTCGACGCGGAACGGGCTCAGATTGGCATCGAAGAGGAATGGTAGCGTGAGTGCTAAGAGTTTGGACTTGCCGGCGCCGTTGTTGCCCCGATACACGATGTGTCCGTCGATGAACCAGAATTCCTCCACGTCATAGAAAAATATCTCCACGACGCCGGTCCGCAAAGGCTGCCAGCGCTTTTTGCCGGGAAGGGCAGGACGCGGCCGGTGCTTTGTGGGTTGAAAGGAAGAACGGAGTTCATTCGTCGGCCTCCTCGGAAACGTCGGGCAGCCGATCGTTGTCATCGCGATGCTTGATGTCCGGGTCGCCCAGTTTGTAGCGAGAAAGCGCCGGCAGAACCTCGATGCTGTCGCCTTCGATGGTGATGAGCTTGAGTTGACTGAGACGGTGGATGGCAATCGCCGTCAGCTCCCGCGCGCCGGCTTCGCCCTGGGCGCTGCGCCGCCAATATCGGCCATACCGCTTGGCCGACTGAGCCACGAACCTTTCGATTTGCAGGCGATCGGGAACGCCGCTCTCGGCATGTGCCAAGTGGTCGGCCACAAGGAGCGTGACGTGGGCATCGGTGCCGTCCGCCGGCATCGCGACGTCGCTACAATTGCCGTCCGGATCGCAAAGTGCAAGGCCCTCGGAACGGAGTTCGACGACAAGGCCGGTGCCGAGCGCGAGGCGGTTCGCCATCGCGCCGCGCTGATTGATGAAGTATTGCATGTCGGCCTCGTCGACTGTGCCGTCGTACACAACGGGATCGTCGAGAAGGCGCCTTGAGATGCGGTGCCGGCTGACATCGCGGCGGCCCTCGTCGGTCTCCGGCTGAATGTCTGCCGTAATGGCCGAGATCCGATCGATGGTTGTCTTCGGTGCATCGTTCTCGGGCCACGTGGATGGCCCCCGCACGCATGCAAGAATGCTCGCAAGCGGCCCGCGATTGACGTCGTAGAGGACGTCGCGGGACCGATCTTCCGACTGCCCGGACTTGACGAACGACTCGGCGTCTCCATCGATGGCATTGAGTACGCCGAGTTCGCCGAGCGCGACGCAGGCCGATGCAAGGTTGCGTCGGTCGTGGATGTCCGCCATGTCGAGAATGAAACCGCGGCTGAGGAGATCGGTATCCTTTGCAAGGGACAGGATTTGGTCACCCAGGGCTGAAAGGGTGATCTGCGGGTCGCTCCGCGCGAGCACCGCGCACACCAGGCAGAAGATCGCGTAGCGCCTGCGGTTGAAACTTGCCCATCCTCGTGTCGGATCGCTTGTGTCGCTCTGGCGTTTCCACAGCCTAGCGTAGTCGCGCTCCACGCGCAGCGGCCATCCGGCTTCGCGGGCGAACCACTCCCTGAGGTATGCGGAGTGACGTCGCACCAGACGGAGAGCCTCTCTTGCTTCGGCGGTTGTGGGCGTCAGTAACGGGCGCATCAGGAGCGCGCGAACGGCCTCCCTGCGCTCGGCGTGTTCCTGCGTCTCCTGCTGGCGCAGGATCTCGCGGCCACCAGGGCGGCCGGTCTGTGCGGGCGCTTCATTCCGCGTGGACGAGGCGGCGCTCATGCGGCATCCGTCGGCGTGATGGTGATGCGGTGGTCGCGGCCGCAAAACAGGCCGTCTTCGGTGACGATTTCGGCTTCCGTGTCCGCGTCGAGCGGTTCAAGCCGGATGAGATAGAGGCCGTCGTTGGACTGGATCTCAGTGACGCCATCGTCGCCGGCGGCCTTGGTCGCGATGGCTTCGCCCAAGAGATCGAGGAAAAATCGGAACTCGTGCGAGTTTAGACGCCAGAGCTTCGAGAGGAGCAGGGGGCACCCGGTTGCGAATTTTTGTCTGGCTGCCTCGATCTGCGCATGCTCTTCACCGACCTGCGCTTCGAGCTTCTTGCGTCCGGCGCTTCGATCATGAACGTGCGGGAGCCGTCCGCGGGGCATGCTGTAGCCGGTCTCGCGGAGCCGCAGCGGAACGACGATGGACGGCGCCTTATGCCACGGAATGACACCGGTAACGTCAGCAGCTGCGGTGTTTTCGGCGTAGTGACGCGCCGGGTTGAGCGCAAACGCGGCTCGTGCAAGTCGGTGGGCGTCTTCGTCGCCGTCGCAGTCGAGGAACCAGTGAGCAAGGCTTTTGAAGTCCGCCGAGCGGTCGCTGCGGCCGCTTCGGCGTTCGTTGATCGCGATGATCGCTGCAAGCAGTTGCGGAATCGCGGCGCGGGCGCGACTTCTGAGCTGTTCGCTCTGGGACCGCTCGCCGTTCGACCCGCCGACGAACCACATGCGCAGGCCCTGCCACCGCTCGTCCCACATCTTCAATTCGGCTTCGTAGGCCGCCTGATCTTCGCCCGGAGGTGCGTTGCGTGCCTGACGGCGGGCGACAGACTGGAGCATCGCGTCGATACGCAACTGAAGGGCATTGATGTCTTCCGAAATCGCACCGCTTCGGCTAACTAAGTCGCCGACGAATTGGCGGATGTACTCGATGAGACGCTGCTTGTAGTTCAACACGGCGTCCACGTCGCCGTCCTGCAAATCGACACCGCGGAGGACGCCGGCCATGAAGGCTCGCGCGGTCTCGGCCATGTTGTTGAACACCGTCATCAGACCGTTGAGGGTCTCGTAGATCTTGGCGACGTCAGGATCGTTGCTTCGGCCGAGGTGGATCAGCGTGAGGAGGCTCTTGCCGATGTCTTCAAGCGCGACCGTCTGCAGTTCGCCGCGGCGCTGCATCTCCTTGGCGAAGGCGCTGAGCGCCATCTCGACGGAGACGCCGCCCTTCGAAAGCCGGTAGAGCATGCGACGGCGATAGAACCCGCTCAACGAGGTAACGCGCGAGTTGTCGGCCTGGCAGTCGAGATTGCCCCACTCGGTCAGCTTGTCGAGGATGGCGTCCAGTTCGAGGCGGTCGGCGGCTCGCCCAGCCACTTTGCTTGCGCGAGAATCTCGGAAGGCCGGACGTAGAGCAGCAGTTGACGTTCAGCTGCCGCGCACACATCCAGGACACACCGGTACAGCGCCGCATTATCGGCGGTGACGTGACGGAAAAGGTCCTGATGCGTGGCGATCTCGAATTGACCGCTCATGCATGCCCCATAACCACTTGAAATACCTCGTAATGGTGGCCCCGAGAGCGGCGTCCGTCAAAGCAAATCAGCTGTAGACTACCGCTAAACACAGGAGGGCCGATATCGATGATGCCATGATTTGGCTGGAGGCGACGGCTAAGAGCGGCACGCACGAAAACTCGGCCACGCGATCGGTGCCGCCGTCGAGAAGGCTCGGCAGAAACTTGGAGCCCGCGACCAGGCGGTCGCTGAAGGCGAGAAGGGGTTCTATCTCGAATTCGAAATCCCGGTGGCGGAGCGGGAGGCTGTCGAAGGTAGTAGATCGTACTAAAGGGACGAGTTAGGGGGTATTCGCCGCTGGGAAGGGAAGGGGAAAGCTCACAAGCTTGATCGGACGCTTCCGCTCGTTTTGCTTGGCGGCCAACGGTTTTCGTGAATCAGGGCCCCAGATTCGAGCCCCGGCGCGCTACCAAAACCTTTAAAGATCAATCACTTGCTGAGTGTGTATTCGTCTATACGGCACAGGGCAGGTCGCGATCACGGTGCGACGACCCATCATAAGCCATCGCATAATCCACCATCGGTTGCTCAGCTGCCTGTTACCATTATAACGAGTTACGAATCGTTCGCCGTGCTCGCGGCGATTCGCGACTGTTTTCAGATTCGAACCAGTTATTGAAGAGGCTCATTTGAACGACAGGATGGCACTAAGTCTCCTTGCGGAAATCATGGGCTGGCCGGAAGACGATCAGGCCATCGCAACGCACGAATATGCTTGGCTGCGAATGATGTCGGCCGTGAAATACGACGGCTATTCGTACTTCCGGGCCGGCGTTCGTTTTCTCGAAACTTTGGCTACCTGGCTCAAGCAATTCGCGCCGCAAGATCGGCCAGCAGCATACGACTTCATCAAGCGTCGCCTAGTCTATATTTCCCTACCAGAAATGCAGTGTCTGGTCGAAACCCTCGTGACCGAGGTCGTAACGCCACGTCTCCGACGAACGGTCGCTTCGCGTCTCGGAATTAAACCGTACGAAGTGTGGGCCGACAAGAGTGGCGCGGATGAATTCAAGCGAAGCTTGCGTAAAACTCTCTTCGTCGGGATGAGCGACGGTAGTCGCATCGATATGCTCCGACGGGCAAACGCAGGTCGAATTTCGACCGAACAAGTCGTCCCCATGATGAACGTAGATCGAGACAAATGGCTGGACCTCAGCAAGAATCTCAGGGAAGCGCAGGGCATGGCACCTTGCGAGAAGTTTGATTGCGTCTATCTGATCGATGACTTCACCGCGTCCGGGACGACTTTCATCAGATATGTCGATGGCGCATGGAAGGGCAAACTCAAGACGTTCAACGACTTGATCCGCGACGCCGGCAAGCTCCTTGAAGATCGATTTCCGATCGCGGAAGGCTACGAACTGCACATTCATCATTACATATCGAGCGCTAAAGCGCGACAAGTCTTGATGGACAGAATGGAGGATGCCAAGAAGCAATGGAGCGAATGGTCTTGCTCGCATTACACGGTTACGGAGGGTGTTCTGCTGCCGGATTCCTTGCCCCTAGCGCAGACGACGGATGGGGCAATGCTCGAACTCGGCGACAGGTATTACGATCACGAGATATTCACGCGCGCCGAGAGGCATTGCCGCCAAGCTGGCCAGACCGATATGAAGCTCGGATACGCCAATTGCGCGCTGCCCATCGTTCTCGAGCATAACACGCCCAATAACAGCATCCCGCTATTGTGGGCAGAGACGACAGGGAAGGGCGGCGCGCACAAAATGCGCCCGCTTTTTTATCGACGCGATAGGCACGGATCCCTGCAATGACCAACCCCTTCCTTAGGCGCGCTACGGAATACATTCGGGACGATTCCGCGTTTCTTGCGATCGTCAGTCCAGAGCCGCTGACGACGTTTGTCGCCAAACATAAGAAGCGCGCGCTTCTGTTCGATCATCCGGTCCGGGTGATCGGAACGCCGGGAAGCGGCAAGACCATGATGGCGAGCCTAGTCGAGTTTCGACTTATCGAGTCAATCCTCCGCGACCAGAGCAGCGAGAACAACCGGTCGCTGGCCTCAGTCCTCGCAAGTTGCGGCTTTACGCAGGACGAGCGGCCCAGAATCGCCGCCATCAGAATACCGATGGAATCGGAATACCGCGATTTCTGGGAACTTCCGTATGAGCCCGCGGTCAAGACCAAGCTCGTCCTGGCTCTGATCCAGGCTCGTACTATTCTCGAGTTGGTACGCAACATTACTTCAAATCGGCGACGTCGCGTGAGCGACATCAAGTTCATTCCGCGCGACGGTGCGGGAGCCCAGCTTGAGCAAATCGGTGGATCGGACGCGGAAGGCATTGTCGGACGCGCCCGCAGCGTCGAGCGCGCTGTTTATTCCATCGGAGCAAGCCTTCTACCTCCCTCTCTTGAAAATATCCCGGAAGAGGCGCGCGAGCCGTATCAGCCGTTCGAAGCCATTCAGGAAATCGAGATCGACTGGAACGGAAGCCCATGCCGTCTGCGTCCCATGACGATCCTCGACGATGTGCACACGCTGCATCCGAACCAGTTCGAGGCGCTCTTTCGAGCTCTCGCCCGACGCGAGATCCGGTTCGCGCGCTGGATGATGATGAGGATGGATGCGCTGTCACCCAACGCCGTCTTCAGATCTGCGGACGCGGATGCGCTGCCCGGCCTCAAGGTTGAGCGCGATTATCTGGACATCTTCATGCAAACCGATAGCGTTCGTTTCGACGAGCGCCGTCAATTTCGCAAGATGGCCACCGACATGGCGGACCGCTATCTCCGTCTCGTACAGCCGTTGCGCGACCGGAACTACAATCGGTTCAAGGATCTTCTCGGCGAGGAACCTCCGAGGCTCTCGGCGGGGCAGCTGAACGAACTGCGTGCTCTTATCGATCGCGAACAGAAGGACCTCAGGATCTCGCAGGATCGTCAGCGCAAAATCCAGCAAATCGTCGATCGCTACGTTAAGGGCGCGAAATCGCTCGATCTCGGCGAAGACGTCCGCTTGATGATGATTTGCGTGTTGTTGCACCGTTACGTGGTCCGTACCACCGGCCAGACCAGCGATCTGTTCGCGGACGACCCGGAGCCTCGCCAGCCATTGAGGGTGAAAAGCACGATCGCCGATGCAGCCCGCTTGATCCTCAATCATAAGTTCAATCGCCCGTTTCACTTCGGACTGGACGATCTCTGCGATGCCAGCAACGAAAATGCGGAAGTCTTTCTTCAGCTGGCGGGCGCGCTCGTTGACCGGATGGAGACGAAGGCGATCAGAAATCAGGATCCGGCATTGACGCCCGCGCAGCAGCAGAGCGCGCTCCGCGACAAGTCGAAGGAAATGATCGATGCGTGGCGATTCCCGTTCGCGAGGAAGGTGCGGGCCTTGATCGACCGGTTCGCGCTCGACTGCCTAGAGGTGTCTGCCGAGCCCAACGCGTCCCTTGGAGCCGGCGCAAATGCGGTCGGCGTTCTTGAAGCCGAGATGAAGGATCTGCTGGCGAGCGAGAGCGAGACCGCTCTCATGCTCAAGTACGCGATCGCCTACCAGGCGATCGTTGCGATCCGAAACTACGGTCAGGGAGGCAAGAACTGGTGCCTTCTCGAGCTGTCGGGCCCGGTTTGTCTCGCATACGGCTTGACGCTCAATCGTGGCGGCTTCCTCGAGCGTCGTGTTCTGGATCTCATCTTGGTCCAAGAGAAGGTCTGACCGTCATGCGCCGGCACTGGGAGAACTGCGTCACCCACTTCGACGATGGCGTCTACGGGTTCATCGACGACTACTTTTCTCAGGCGTCCCGCCGCTGCGTCCTAGTGGCCGGAGCTGGGTTCGACCCGAGAGCCAAGCGCATTGCACGTAAGCTTTTCGACACGATGGGAACGCGCGTGCACGGCTTCTTCATTCGAGAGGACCGCGGCGATCCGGCCGTGAACCTTCAGGAACTCGCCAACGAGAATGAAGCACAACTCAAGAGCATCATTGCCGACTCCAAGGTCGCTCACGTGCAGATCTTCTCCGCAGATGATCGCGCTCCCATCGGAGGTCATGGCGTCCGCTCAGCTCTCGAACAGTACGATTGGCCCGCCGGAGTGACCGATATCGTTCTCGATATGAGCGCACTCTCGACGGGGGTCGGCTTCCCACTGGCCAGGCTGCTGCTTGAACATGCCGAAGCGAACCCAGGTCTGAGCCTGCACCTCATGGTCGTCTCGAATCCCGAGCTCGATGATCGGATAGTCGGAGAACCATCGCTGCAAGTGCAATCGGTTCGCGGCTACTCGGGACCGTCCGGAGGGTATGAGGCGCTTCCCGTTGCCCGAATCTGGCTGCCTCAGCTCGGGCGCGGCCGTGTTGAGACGTTGCGCAGGATAAGGACCACTCGACAACGTGTACAAGGTGTGCCCGTCGTCCCATTTCCGGCGCGAAACCCGCGGCGGGCCGACGAGCTCCTCGCCGAGTATCAGGCGCAGCTGCTGAACGAATGGCAGGTCGATGCACGGGATCTGATCTATGTGTCGGAACGCAATCCGCTCGATTGCTACCGGACGATTTCGACTCTAAAATCGCGATATGATCGGACCGTGGAAGACGTATTCTTCCCGCAACTCATTCTCTCCGTTCGGCAGCAAGGTGATCGCCGTCGGCGCGATGATGGCTGCGATAGAACACAATCTTTCCGTACAGTACGTCGAAACGCTGCGGTACGAGTTCGAACCCTCCGCCCTGCAAGAGACCGATGCGCCGCCGGACATGGCGGTTCACGTATGGCTTCACGGACCCGTCTATGGCAGCTACGATATGGACTCAGAGGCGGCGGCCGGGTAGCGCCGCGTGCGCCCGGGAACGATCTTACGCCGGACGACGGCGCTCAAAGGCAAACCGAAAGATGTGCGCTTGTTCGACAAAATTCGCCGGTTGGGATCACGCGCCGCGATGCGCGTCAGCCGTCATTGCATCGGCGGCGGAAGGAAATCGGTAGACAAATGACCGCCTGTCTTCACAGCCAAGTTGAGCGGACTGCAGAATACCGTTTCGGCGGCCTGCGGCAGCGAACTTGGCACCTTGGTCGAGGCTCTCGAGCGTGCCGCCGATTATGCTATCGCAGCAGTCGGAAGTGGAGGCTCCGCCGTCTCGGCCGAGTTCCTGTCGTCCTGCAGGACGTGGCTGCAGCACTCCGCGACAGCGGTGACGACGCCGATGGCGTTTGCGCTCGACCCCGTACTGCCTAAGTGGGGCGTCTGGCTGTTCACCGCTGGCGGCGAAAAACGCGGACATCCGCGCAGCGTTCCAGACCGCGGTCAAGGAGCACGCCCGCCGTATCGATGTGGTCACCGCTCGTGGAAGAAGCCTGGTCGCCGGCGCCGGCGCGGACGATGTGAGACTCCACATTGTGCCTGTCACCGATGAGAAGGATGGATTTCTGGCAACGCACTCGCTCACCTCAACCTTGACGTCGCTGCTCTTGGCAAGTGATCAGGTTGTCGGGCATGGCGCGGACGAAAGATGCGACCGGGTACGGGCAAGATCGGAGAACCTCCTGTCATCTTCGAGCCGGGGTCGCACCATCGAGATGGTCGCGGGCGCTTGGGATTCCGGGCGGGATACGTTGATCATCCTGCACGATCCCGCGCTGACCGCGGCGGCCGTCATGATCGAGACCAGTTGTTGGGAAGCGGGGCTCTGCAGGATACAGCGGACGGACTTCCGCAACTTTGCGCACGGCCGACACGTCTGGCTCGATCGGCACGCCGACAAGACCGTTCTGCTTGCGTTGACGTGCGATCGTAGCCTGCCGTTCTGGGATTCGATCCGATCGTGTATCCCGTTGACGATACCTCGGATGCATTTTGGCTTCGGCGCGTCGGGGCGGCACACTCTTTTCGATGCCGTTCTGAGCTCGTTCGGCATCGTCGAAGGCCTAGGAGAGGTGACGGGCATCGATCCGGGAAAACCTGGGGTCGCGGATTTCGGGCGCATGATCTACGACAGCCGGGATCTTCTCGTCGCAATCAAAAGCGAGGATGCGTCCACGCGGCGCAAGCGGCGATCGGAGCAGAGAGCCGATGAGCCGAATAGAGCGGGCGCGGCGTGGAGCTCGCGACGCGACGAGTTCATCGAGCGTCTCGAAGCTGCGCAGTTCGGCGCGCTCATCCTCGACTATGATGGGACGATGGTTGCAACGGATAAAAGAGGTAAACCGCCCGCCGATCCCGTCATAGAGGGCGTCCGGAGACTCCTGGATGGCGGCGTCGCGATCGCGCTTGCGACCGGTCGAGGAGGATCGGTCGGAGAGGAATTGCGGAGCTGCCTTTCGCCCGAACACTGCGAACAAGTGCTGGTCGGCTATTACAACGGTGCGCACATCGTTCCGCTATCCGTCGATATCCGGACAACTCCGCTCGAGCCGGATGCCGCAATACTGGATGCTTTCGGTCGCATTCAAGCCGAAGCCGGGATGTTCCGGAACGGCTGGCTTCCGAAGCAGAACCCTTTTCAGATCACCATCGGCATCGACAAGCTGGTGTCGTCGGCAGGCGGTATCAGCAGGCTGCGCGAGATCGTGGGGGCATGCCCTGGGTTGAAAATGGTTCGTTCCGGGCACTCGATCGATATCTGCCCTGTATGGGCTGCCAAACCGCGTGTCCTGGATGCGGTTCGAGCCAGGATGACCGACGACCAGCTTCAAATGCTTGCGGTCGGCGATAGCGGTGATCGCCATGGCAACGATTACGATCTGCTCGGTGGAGACTTCGGGCTGAGCGTGGACCGGGTCTGCGAGCGTGAGATTTCCTGTTGGAATCTGCTGCCCGGCCACGTTTCGGGACCTGACGGTTTGTTAAGGATACTCGGCGGCATGCGCCTGACGGGTGCGGGCCGCGCGCAATTGGACGTATCCATGTTGCGGCGGCCTTGATAGAATGTTCACGTTATGATCCAATCGAAATCCAGAGAGTCGAGGTCGCCATCGGCGCCCCTGCAGTCGCGGGCACCGGTTTGACAGCCGTTGACCGGATCTACGCCGGTGCCCATGCGGCTCCGACGGAGGCTCTTGGCGGTTCGTGCGGGAATATTCTTCTATCGCTTGCGATGCTGGGCCATCCAGTCTTTCCGGTCGTCAATCTCGGTGACGACGACCACGGTCGTTTCCTGTTCGACGAGTTCGAGGGGGCGGGGTGCGAGACTCGCTATGTCTCGAGGGCCAACACGGGAAGTTCTCCTGTCATCGTCGAAATCGTCGATACAGTGAGTGCGACTCACCGGTTCACTTCGACGTGTCCCCAAACGTTTGTCCGCTTTCCCAAATGGCGCTCGATCGATCACGATCACGTCTCCCGGGCCGCCGAGACATTGAAGTCCGTGTCGGTTTTCTACGCAGACCGTGTTTCGGAATCGATCATGCTCGCGATGGAAGAGGCAAAGCGAGCGGGTGCTCTGGTCTTCTTCGAGCCGGCGTCGGCCGACGATGAATTGTTCGCTAGGGCAGTGCGCTGCGCCACCGTGATCAAGCTTTCCGACGAGACTGCTGGGAAAAACATCGCTGACAACAATCTTGATCCTAGAACAATAGTCATCAGAACTCACGGGATACACGGTTTGACAGTTTCGAACGGAAATGTCCGGCGTCATTTTCCGTCCAGTTTCGCTCCGCGGGTCGTCGACACATGCGGATCGGGCGACATGGTGACGACCGGTCTGCTGGATCTCGTTCTGAGACGCTGGTATCGGGAAGGAAGCTGGAAGGTCCAAGATATCTTCGACGGGGTCGAAGTCGGGCAGCGTCTTGCAGCACTGAATTGCGGTTTCACCGGTGCCCGCGGACTTTTCCTAGCTGCAGGCGCGCCCCACGTCCGAGACATGCTCGATAGAGGCGTCGACGAGGCATCCACCTCCTACGTGATTACACTCGGAAGCTGCGGCCGCTACTGAATGCTTATTCAGCGGCCTGCATCGCGACTTTGCGCCGCCGCTTGTTGCTGTTCTGCGCGAGATGCTCGCGAACTTCCATCAACAACATTCCGAGCATATTCTTGCCGCCCTTGCCGGGCACTTCTCCCCAAAGCCTGTTCACGGCGTTATCGACGGTTGCCGTCTCGATCAGCACGGCATCTTTGGTGTCGAGGAGAATGGACGCCAAATCGGGGGTGCTGGGTAAACTTCGCCATAAGCACGCCTTTCATGCGGTCGAACTTGATTCTCGACCAGTTGGGAGCGATGTCCCACTGATAGAGTCCGTGCGCCGCCATCGCTAGCAATGCGGGTGAGGGGGCGGCCATGAGCCAATCCTGAACCTCGTCCTGCGCGCTTTCCCAGCCTGGTAAGCGTGCTCGGACGTGGGATAGACGCGGCCTTCGAACGTAATCGGCCGTCTGTAGAGGTTACTAAACACGCCGTACGGCTTTTCGCTTGCACGATAAAAGCGGATTTCCTTCATCATCGACCCCTTGTGAAGACTTACTTTTTACATTATTGCATAGATGTGGCGCGCAGAAAAGATGAAATTCAAGGTTCTGTGGGACGGCCCGTCAGCCCTGCTGAGGGAGCCGTCGAGGCGGTTGCTTGGGTCGAGAAGTTCAAAAACAGCTTTGGTTTGCGCGACACGGCGCTGGCGAAGCTGGTTGGCGTGGACCAGTCAAGCGTCCATCGCGCGCTAAACCGGAGGCCGCCACGGCTCACTCCCACTTTAGAAAAATTATGTAATTATGCAAAAAAAGCGTCTTGCGGTCGACGGCGCGCAACAGGCCGACAATGGCAAGGAACAGCTCGCCAAAGCGGTTGCCGGCGTGTGGGACGGGTCGCCCGAGGGGTTGAACAAGCTGCTCACGTTTCTGCGTGACCTTGGGGATCTCGTCTCTCACGACTAAGCAGGGAAACGTAGTCCGGCGTCGTCCGGCAGGGCGGTCGTTCCAACTACTAAGGTTGCGCAACCAAAGCCTTTTCCGAGAATTCCACCGGGGATCTTTTAGGTCATCACTATTGCATAGAGTTGCATTGACGACTTCGAAGTGCACCTCCAGAACGGAAGATTGCTTACGGATGGTCGTCTGACGGTGCGCGGATCAAATTCGGTCTGCTGATCGCAATATGGAGTTTTGAATGGAGCGGATCCCGAGTCAGAGCGTGTCGGTCTTATAGGGGAGGGCCAGTTCCAGCTCCTGTGCGCGCAGGCCGGTTTGATCTGCAACAAGAGCATAGTCGATGCTATGGGCTGGGATTTTATTGTCGAATTTCCGGCAGAACGCTTTCGGTGATGGCCTCGCGCTGGATCAGCGCCAGGCCAAAGCAGTCCGCGTGCAACTGAAATCAACGCTTGGACGAACGAGCAGTCGAGTTCGGCTAAGCCTATCTTCGGTAGATAGGCTGCAAAGGACGCACATCCTTCCGTGATCGTTGTCTTCCGGATAAGCCAAGGAGGCAAATTCCAGTCTGGCTATCTGGTGCATCTTATCGGCGATGAGCTCGCTAAGGTGCTGAAGAGACTTCGCTTGGCCGAGGCTAACGAGGCATACGACATCAACAAGACAGACATTAGCTACGACTACGAGAAGCTTGGAACGCGCTTCGAGCCTACCCCTGATGGACTACTAGAAGCGCTCACTGCCATCTGCCGGGAGGATTCGGCCTGTTACACTATAGAAAAGCAAAGGGAGCTCGCGGAGCTCGGTTATGAACAGGGAGATTGAAGCCGAGGCTATCGCATTCATCGACGGGCCGCACCACCTGAATAACGTGCTGCTTGGGCTTACTCCGCTAAAGCCTAAGCGGTTTCGCGTGTTCGATTCTCGATTTGGCATCCGACTGCCATATCAAGGAGCGCTGTTCGATGATCTCGACGAATGGGTATTTACGCCACCAAGTCTTGGTCCGTGCGTCGTATCGATCAGAGGGGCAGGATTCGGACGGGCCGCGCGGTTCGATGCCACGATGTTCATCGGACCACCTATCGAAGCCGCCGATGGACCAGAGATCTTAATCCGGCATGCTGACTTTCTAATCCGGATGACGCGTAGCGGCGCGAAGTTCGAGACTGAACGTGGTTTAGATGATGTTCAGCGTTCGCTCGAACAGCACGCAGAGCTCGCGCGAGCGCTTTCGCTATTGAAAGCGGCCAAGCTGAGCTCACGATATCGGGAAACTCGCGTATACCACTCATTTCACTGCCGCTCGGCGATCTGCTTAGCGGCCCATACGTCGACCAACTACCGGCGATCTCCAAATTCCTAGACGGCTGGCAAACGCTCTTGTCGAAGGCCGGCGTCGGTTCCGGGGACAGTTTCAATTTTGACGAGATCTGACCGCCGATGAAGCGCAGATTGCAGTCGAAATGCTTCTTAATCCCAAACCAGTAACGCGGCTGGAATTCCAAAGTTTCGATGGCGATAATGGAGCACATTCGCTTGAAGCTCTCCTTTTCCGCACGTGCTCGTTGGGCAGCACGAGTTTGACCTACAGTGCGAAAATAACCTTCGAGCAGACGGATGATCCCGTCTGGCGATACCGTTCGGCACATTTTGAGGCGCTCGACGTTCGTCCGATGGTCGAAAATCTTGAGGAATACGGCTTCAACCAGGGCGAAGCTAGAGACATAACTCTGCTCCTCGATCCGCGGACTGTGAAGTTGGATCGACAGGCACTGATCGGTTGAGGCAAGTTTGCGCCTTGGCGCGTCATCGAGAGGCCCGGAGATGGTCAAAACACTCGTTGCTCCCTTTCGGCTGTGTTCACAGTCAAGAATGAAAGAAGTGTTTTCCCATGCTTCAGAATGCGCGCGAGGAAGTTTAGGCCCTCCGACTGGCGGATTCTTCCGCGTGTGCGCGTGCGGCTTTCACCGCATTGGGCTCTCGTGAACCGAGCCGCTTTGCGTTTCGGCCATCCGGCTTCGATCCTTCGCGCAAAGACTCCGGAGTTCCTCGCCGGGGTACTCGGGAAAGGGTCCCGCTGTCATGGAGTATGCCGGCGTCGTTATCACTGCCGCGTTCCCGGGTACCCTCTGGACCGGTCTCGTCGCTGGTCCCGCCTGCCGCCTTCGGCGTCGCTATGCTCACGCTTCTGCGGGTGCCATTTTCCGTTGAGACGATGCGCCCTCGGCGCACGTCTGGTCGGCCTGCGGCCTTCGCTAATCGAGACCATTTTTCTTGATGCATGGAGATGGAAAACGTCGGGCCGTGTAGCTGCTTTTTCGTCCCCTGCTACGGCGAACGCCTGCGCTCGGTCATGAGGCGAACTGGCTTCGCTTCGTGACGTCGCCACTCACCCAAGCACTCTTGATACGGATCGAAAAATCAATCAAGGATCGAGCATTCGTCCATTCAATTCGGATTGACTCATGGGTTTGTTTGATATTGAGGTGGCCGACGCTTCGTTGGGCTGGAAGAATATCAAGGCCGCCGAAAGCTCGGCCGAGGCCTGGATGAAGGTCGAGCTGGAGAAGCTATGGACGTGCCACGAGCCAGCGGCCGACGAGGCGTTTCGCACTGAATTCGCTCGACAGCCCGATACGCGGTTTTGGGAAATGTACCTCGGCACGCACCTTGGTGCGCGGCCGCAAGAAGCTGATGCTACGCAAGGATATCGCGCAGTGCAAGGATGGCGACAAAGGGCCGGACATCGGCATCCGCAAGAGCAAGCGTGTCATCTGGATCGAGGCCATCGCGCCCAGCAAGGGCGACGGGAAGAAGAACCCGGATAAGGTGCCTGAGCTGCTACCCAAGGGAGCGAGCGAACGAATTCTGCATGCCGCGCCTCGGCGCCAACTCGAGCTGCGTATAACGAGTGCACTCTACACCAAGGCCCAGAAATTTCGACGTTACCGAGAGGATGGCATCATTGGCGAAAAGGACTCCTGCATCGTCGCGATTTCCGGAGGGCAATTCTCTCTCTTGACCGGTACTTTGGGCCTGCCCTACGTCGTTTCGGCGGTATACCCTTCGGAGACGAGCAATTCACGATCGACCGCAACACCCCAAAGGTCATCGCAAGGGAATTCACGTTCAGCGACACCATCATGAGAACGGCAAAGCCGGATGATCCTATCGGGCGAATGGCGTTTCACAGTGACATCTACCGGGACATTTCCGGTATCATCTGGTCGCGCAGCTCGATCGGAAATTACTCGCCGATCCGGCACGATCTGGTCTATGTGCACAATCAGCACGCCGAACGGCCCATTCCCAGAGGCTGGGTGCGGTGGACCGAAGAATACTACCCGCTTGTAGGAGCGAATATGTTGCATCGCCATCGGCGAGGATAGAACCCGTGCGATATCGATGAGCTTTTCAGCCGATGGCTTGCGCTCATCGCGATTTTCCAACTCCCACAGATAGCTTTTGCTGGCCCCGCTGAGTCGCGCGAGTTCGTCGAGCGAATAGCCCTTCTTCTTACGGAGTTCAATCCTACCCTCGCGGATGATCTGGCGGATGACTTCAACACTAAGAGGAGCCGGTCGCCAACTCGAAAAAACTTGACATGTACTGTCATTGGTTGCAGTCTTGGTAGAAGACATCTGAGCAAATTTGCTTCTGAGGACAGAAAAATGCTCGCACGCTGTATTGTGCGTGGATTGAGCGTTGCGGCTCTGTTGGTCCTAAGTTGCGCTTGGCTACCGGGATTAGCGAGGGCCGCAGAGAACGGGCGCGAATGCAAGCCGCGTAAGCCAATCGAACCCGTTACCCTTCGCGTCGCCTTTTTATCCCTACACGCCGGATCGAATTACGCTATTTCAAAAGATTGAGGAAATATTTGAATGCGAGAATCCTGGTGTTGATGTTGTATTGATCTCTACAAAGAACGCCACTGACAATTACTACAGCGATGATGAAGCTAAGAAGCAGGGGTTTAGGTTTGTAGAAGCCGACATTTACGAGATTGACACAATCCTGCTTGCTGATTTTGTTGCGACTGGAAAAATTACGACAATTGAATTGCCGTTTCAGGATTTTGCCCCCGAGGCAGTCGATGCGGTCACACGAGAGGGTAAGATATACGGTGTACCGCGTTGGCTCTGCGGCAACTTTCTATTCTACCGCAGAGGGGACGATCAAATTCGGACGGCTCGTACTTGGACAGAACTGCGCTCAATTTGGCCGCACGGAAGCAGGCTTTGCTTGTAGATTTCAAAGGCAAATCTACGCTTGGCGAATGGTAGCTCACCGCTCTTTCTTCGTTCAGTGGGTGTCGATAACGCACAGAAAATAGTGATGTCCAGTCCCAGTCGTTCTCTGATAGCAGGGCAGTAACAAGCCTCCACGAGGTATTGGCCATGTGCCCGCTTGGGTCATGTCGTAGCAATACGTTACATGATCGAGTTGGATACTACGCTCGAGCATTTGTCCGGGGCCAAGCAGCCGCTTTTGTCGGGTATTCAGAAGCGATTCACTACGGCCTTCGCGAAACCGCTGACGGATGCGTAGGGACGTCGGGCTGCCTTGGCGAAAGCGATATCGAAGTGCGTGCACTGCCTCAAATTGAACCCGGGCGTTCAGAGCCTGGGATCGGCTGGGTCGATGCACTGGCTCTCGATGCTGGTTTGCCCCAACTCAAGAAGGATCTCGCGATTTCGTTCATTCAGCGGACAGTATCAGAGGACGTTTACTCCGCAATTCTCGCTCCGGAGTGGCCCTATAGCGCACGTTATCTGTTGCCAGCCCGGAGGGGGATTCAAGTCGCTAAGGCGCCATTGTATCCGGCGTTTCTAGCTGCGCATCAGGGACGAGGCACTGGTATATTGCCGGGCCTTAACAAGCAGCTTCGAGAAGCCGCCCAAGAGCTTGACTGTCGATTGTCGATTGATCGGGACGATTTCGAGACGCTCAAAGAATGAGGCGAGGTACAAATAAAATAACGGCCGGCTCTCTTCTTGAGTGCTAATCTCGGAATCTGGACCAGCTCGCGCGAAACGTCGCTTTCGTATCAAACCTAACGGAAGCGGGCGTCGAATTTGAAGACGTTGACTTTCCGCAGGACGCGGGGTTCACGAGCGTGGACCCGCTTTAAATGTTTTGATTTTGCAGGAGTCTACATTCAGATTAAAGACCTCGCCAAACGAGTGCGGCAAATCAACATACCAGCTCCTATCGGTATATCCGGGGATCCGCTCTATCTTCGCTTCTTGAGTCTCCTGGCGGAAGGGAGGTGGGTCGCCAGTATTGTGTCGAATTATGCATTCGAACACGACATCACGCAGTTCTACACCGCTCGTATTTCCAATGGCTATTTCAGCCCTAATCATGCCGCCACCAAGATCTCGGTACGAGTGAAGACGATAGTCGAAGTTCGATGGCAGCTTTTGTTCACCCGCAGCTGCGGTGCTTGCGCCGAACATCAAGGCCAAAATCAACGGTCCCACACAAGTTCTCATTGCTCTTGCCTCTCTCAGCCAAGTTCGGCGGACTTCCGTCAATACGAGGTGGGCCTTTGGGCCTTTCGAGATTATGCCAACACGGAGGTTAGCTCGTCGAACGCCTGCGATTGGCCGTTAAGGCGATAAGGGGTTTGGCTTGATTCGCGAATTCAGCTCCTTCCCAAGGGCTCTCAATGCGTCGTTAAGCTTCGGCTCCGTGCCCGTTCCTCTGCCACCATGCGCCACGAAAAAGGAAGCATAAAGTGGTGCCTTATCGATGGTCAGTCCTTCGCGAGCCGGCAAGAGATATCGCGAAATATCAGTCGCATTAGCTACTCCTTCCATCGGGTACCAGCAAGATTCTATAGGCTGACTCCGAGATCGCGAATTTAACAAATTCCCTTGCGAATTTCTACCTCACGTCCGTGTGTATCGCTAGCCCGTCGATCCAGCCAATGCCGCTCCCCTTCCTCGGCTCGAAAAAAGCAAGCAGCGCTCGAATGCCGCTAGTGTCTTCGTTAAGGCACTTCTGTGCTGGCAGACAGTTCTCGATTGCATCCTTCAGCCGTAGTGGATCGACTCCGAGTAGCACACACGAACGGGACCCGCCGCACCCGCCGCCGATTACTTGGCGATTGCCTCCGGATCTGGGTAATGAACGTTCCGCGGAATGGTGTTCGCTTGGTTGGCCGTCTGTGCCGCCATGGCTCTGCAATTCCAGCTCGCCGCTCTTGGCATACCGATTGAAAATCCAATACAGTACGCCAAACACGGCACCGGCGCCGACCAAGGACAAAACAGATGGTGTTAGGTTCGCAGGAAGTCCTAGGCGCTGAACCAGGTTAACAGCGGCAAGAAGCACAAAGATGATCCCCGCCGAAACCGATGCGGCAACAAGGCTCAAGTAGCCTCCAACCTTTGCCCGGTTGAGGCCGCCTAAAAGGGCATAGTCGTGCTCAAGCATTTCAGCACCCCAAAGCTTACCTCTACGTGGGACGTGTGCGTCACAGCCTCAAGCTGAAAGGCAAACTTTTTAGCGCTGAATTGTGCGGAAATTCGAATTGACTCACTGAATCACGTGCTCCACCTGATTCGGTGTTCACTGTTCTAGTTAGCCCTTCTCCCAATGCTTCTTTGCGGCTGTCAGGTACGTGTTGAAATTGGCCACGGACCACGAGGTATGCTGATTATCCCTGACAAGCCAGTGCATGTAGTTCGCGCAGACAAGCTTAGTGCTGTCCGTTTGCACGATCCAATTGTAGCAGTTGGCGAACGTGTCCTGATAAGTACCACCGAACTTGTCGGCCGGTACGTTATAAAGCATTCCTCTAGGTAATACGACGGAGCTACGCCTTCAGCGAGTTCGCCCCGCTCAATCATTCTGTTCCGCATGTTCTTGAACACGCGTACAGTCGGCTTGAACCACTGCTTGGTGTCCTTATGCTTCGCAGTACAATTGTCCGAGTGCTGCTCCGGGAAGTTCTCGATACGCGTGCCATCTGGTAGAAAGAAGCAGATGCCCTGGTCGTATTTTTGGTCATTAGGGCCGGCAAATTTGTGATAACGCCTGAACTGCGCGCAAACGAGCACGTCAGTATCCCGTCGATTCCCGCTACCAGGAATGAAGAGCGCCTTCTTCCCGGGTTTGACGCTTTCGTCGTAGTTCTTCTTTAGCCAGCCCAAAACTTCGGTCTTGAATTCTCCGACGCTGTACTTTCCATCGCCGAAGTTCTTGTCGTACGCATCGCGCTCACTATCCGTCATACGGCTCAGATCGTAATAGAAGACTGAGTCCAACCTCATCACCACGTCGACATCGCTATCTGCGTAGACGTTCGTGTCGTTTCCATACGAACCTTGGAGGAAGCTCTCGCATGTCTTCGAGAAATAGGGCGCTTTGCTATCTTCCAGCACGACTTTGACGGAAATGTAGGTGTCGCGTGACTGCTTTACGGACCCTTGCGACGACCAAGTCGTCAGTTGTGATTCTGCGATTGCCATAATGACGTTCCAACTACAAAAGAAACTTTTTGAGCTCCAATTCGCGGGAAGCGAACGATTCACGACCCCGCTGGCGCAGGATATTGAGCTTAGCCATGTCGCTTTCAAACAGGTCAGTTGCCATCTCGGGCTTTTCGAACGTGTCGCTAATCCGGATCGTTGGGATCGTTTTGAACAGGATGGCCCTGAGCTGGTCCATAGACTGCGTGTTTATTTCCAGCGTCTTCTGCAACAGTTGAACGCTCTGCAAATATTGCGCGAACCACATTTTGCTAAAGAATGCGGATTTGGGTTCGGGGTACACGCCAACCCCGACACTCACGACCCTCAATTGTTCGGGCGGCAGCTTAATTGCCATCATGGCATCAGCAATTGCGTAGAGTGTCGGATTATTCGCGCAGTATCCCCCATCGATCAGCTCGACATGATCGTCAGCAGCAGTGACAACTGTCTTTCGTTCAAAGAATGGATACGCGGAGCAGGAAGCTTCAACGGCATCGGCTATTGTGCAGCCGAAGCCAGAGCGAACGTTCCTATCCGCCCATGCGCTTGCGCAACACTGCCCTTAAAAATCATCGGGCGTTCGATCACCCACTTGGTAGTGACGATTCCCACGCCTGTCTTGACGGCATCGAATTTCTTCTCGCCGAATACCGTTACGGCAAGTTCGGAGAGGGCCTTTGTTTTCTCCGAAGCTGACTTCCGCTCCATGACGGCGGGAACATGCGTTTTGTACAGTTCATGGATTTCATCGACCGAGTACCCCAGCGCAATCAACGCAGCGATGATCGCACCGGTACTGGTCCCGAACACAAGGTCAAACTTTTCGTGCAACCGGCAGCCGATCATCCCCTCAATTTCTTTCAGGACGCCGAGGCTGTAGAACCCCTTCGCTCCCCCGCCATCAAGGCTAAGTATCCGGTAGGGCTTCGCTGCGACCTCTCCCATCACAAGCCCTTAATAAGTTTCTTCAAGATTGCATTTCGGCATTTTACATCCAAGCCGCGATGCCTCTCAAAAGAGCTGGTCCCGGTTGTCTGAACAGAATCTCCGCATCGATAAGTGGAGCGTCTGCCGGGGTTTAGGCCGCCAAGCTGACTGGCGGCTGGTTGAAGTAGGCTTGATCCGGGGTGGCGCCGTCAAGGCTCGAATGGGGTCGGCGGCCATTGTAGAAGTCGAGGTATCGGCCGATCGAGTGGCGAGCCTCGCCGACAGTTTCGTAAGCTCGCAGGTAGACCTCCTCGTATTTGACGCTGCGCCAGAGCCGCTCGACGAAGACGTTGTCCCGCCAGGCGCCCTTGCCGTCCATGCTGATGGCGATGCCGTTGTCGGCGAGAACGCCGGTGAAGGCCGCCCCGGTGAACTGCGAGCCTTGATCGGTGTTGAAGATTTCCGGCTTGCCGTGACGGGCCATGGCATCCTCCAGTGTCTCGACGCAGAAGGCTGCTTCCATTGTGATCGACAACCGCCAGGACAAGACCCGACGGGTCGCCCAATCGAGCACGACAGCAAGGTAAACGAAGCCGCGCTCCATGGGGATATAGGTGATGTCCATGGCCCAGACCTGGTTCGGCCTCGTAATCTCCATGCCCCGCAGCAGGTATGGATAGATCTTGTGGCCGGGCTCCGGTTTCGTGCTGCGCGGACGGCGATAGAGCGCCTCTATCCCCATCCGTCGCATGAGCGTCTTGACATGCCGGCGGCCGATCTTGCACCCCTCGGCAGCCAGCAGGCCTCTCAACATACGCGAACCGGCGAAGGGAAACTCCAGATGCAGCCGGTCGAGACGCCGCATGATCGCGAGATCGGCATCCGGCACCGGCCGCGGCAGGTAATAGACGCTGCCGCGGCTGATCTGCAGAACTTCCGCCTGCCTGGTGATCGACAGATCGTGCTTGCGGTCGATCATCGCCTTGCGCTCAGCAATCCCGCCTTGGTGAGCGCTCCTTCTAAAAAATCGTTCTCCAGCGTCAGCTCGCCGATCTTGGCGTGCAGCGACTTCACGTCGATGGCTGCTTGCTCCGCTCCAGACCCGCCGCTGGGACCGAACGCATCGGCGGCCTTGCTTTCAAGTTGAGCCTTCCACGTCGTGATCTGATTGGGGTGAACGTCGAACTGCTCGGCCAGTTGAGTTATCGTCCGGTCACCCTTGACGGCGGCAAGCGCCACCTTCGCCTTGAAGGCCGGTGTGTGGTTCCGGCGTGCTCGTCTGCTCATCGTCGCTCCTGATTCGCAGGCACCAGCGTGCCCGCTGTCAGGCAGAAACTCCACTTATCGCCCTGTGCAGAATTCCGGGACCGGCTCTCAAATGTCAACGGCGAAGCTGCCCATTATGCTCGAATCACTGACCATATGAATACGTCCATATCCCCATGCGAACTAGAGATCGTCAGGGTAAGGGCTCAGCACTGCGGCGATTCATCGTGAATTGATGCTGCACCTTGTTCGAGTCACTCTACGGACCGATGCTGAATTGCCGCTACCGCAAGCGCGACAAGCCATCGTACTGTGTCTCATAGGAGGACGCTCTTCCTTGAACGCAGCACTCAGCACCGACCTTGGAAATCAAGTATAGGGCGTCAACGCCGTCGACCATGGACATGGCTAGGCAACTATTGAATGCAGAACCACGGTTTGTTTCAATCGACAAGATCTTTGCCTGGGCAAAGAGCCGGAAAGACCAGCCGGAAATCAAATAGGGTGAATCGGCGGTTGTTCTGCCGATCATGATTGCACCATCGTGCACCGCAGGATTGAGTCGGGTTGCGTCAGCCAATACAATTCCAAAGCGTTCGTCGAACGGCAAGCCGACCGCGGGGGCCGGGTCGCGCGGCATCGGCGCGCAGTCGCTTGGAAGGTCGCCGGTATAAAAGCAGAGGATTACGGTCGATTGCTCAGAGACATCGGCCGCTATCAACTTTACAGTGTAATTAATTCGTTCCACCCTTATTGTCCTAACACTTCCATTGTTGCATATAACCCATGCTGCACCTTCTGCCCATCCGCCTCTTTCTTCAGGGTGCCATCGCGCTGGTCGCGCTGGCAATTGCTGCGGCATTCTATTCTGGCTGGCTTGATCCAAGCGACGTAGCGCACAACATTGCGCTGTTCCTCCGTTTCTCGTCAGGGCTTGCCGTCGCTTTGGGCGTAGCACTCGTAGGCATGTGGCGGTGGATACCGGGGTTGCAGAAGTTCATTTTTCCGTATCTTGGCGGGCGTTGGACGGGAGTGATCAGATTTCCCGAAAACAACGGTGAGGGTCTGCGTCGGGTCACGATGGAAGTGAAGCACACTCCGCTTAGTCTAAAGCTCGTTCTCGACAGCAAAGAATCTGTTTCTTGGACGCTTTCGGTCCAGGCCGATCGGAACCCGGACTTTGAACGCTTTCGACTTTTTTACATTTACTTGAATGAACGCAAAGAGGGTGTAGTCGGTGCGCGAGAGCGCTACCGAGGTGTTGCGATAATGCGGGTTGAGCGCGGTACCCCGCTCAAGCTCTTCGGCGATTATTTTACGGAAACTGATCGGCGTGGAAGAATTGAACTAACGGCGGAGTGCCTTCATCCGTGGTGGACGATCTGGCGATAGTCAAATCTTGGTTGCTGCTCGGAAGGCATACATTCCATAACTTTCGATCGACGAATGTTCGCAACCGTCCCGCTAACGTTGCGGACCTCTAGGAGGCTGCTAGCGTCTCAATGAATTCTTCCATCGACGGCTGCTGTGCGTGCTGCAGCTTAAGAAGGTCTTCAACCTTGAGATTGGTATAGCGCTGGAGCTGTCGCCAATCTTTGTGGCCGGTGACCAGCGCTACTTTTTCGATTGGAAGTCCTGCCTCAAACAGACGGCTTGTCCCCTCGTGACGCAGATCGTGGAAGTGCAGGTCTTCGATCTTGAGTTCATCGCATGCCCGGGTGAATGCCGCACTTACGGATCGGTGGTTATGAGGAAAGATCCGCCCATAACCTCGAGTCACAATCCGCTGCTGAAGGATGACCTCCCACGCGTCATAGCCCGTTAGGTTGAGCAAGGGGACTTTCTGGTCATTTCCCCTCCTTATTCCTCGGATCCTTTCTGTCTTGAATGACCACCAATCGCTTTTTCATGTCAACCAGTGGCCACTCGGGTTTGCAGATCTCTTCATGGCGCAATGTCGTTGCCACGGCATATCTGACGATCCGTCCCATCGGTATGAATTGCCGAGGGTTCGTCTCAAAGTATTCGATTAGTTCGTCGAGTTCGTCTTGTGTGGGCCGTCGGTCGCGCTCTTTGCTCTTTCCAACCAAATTGAGGTGACTTAAAGCGACGCGTGCGAGGCGGGCTTCCTCGGCTGATACTTCGATGCCGTGCACAGCGGCGGCGTGCGTAATGATTGTGCGGATGAAAGACAAATCGATCGACAAAGTCGCGGGGCCAGCGCCTTGCTTGGCGCGCTTTCTTCCAAACTCGATCAGCCGCTCTCGATTGAGGGCGGGCAGCTTCACATTTCCAAGCTCAGTTTTGAGCGACGCCATCACGGCAGCTTTTGACCGGCGAGGGGGCTTTCCAACTTCGCGCATGTCTTCGTCGTGCAGGTCGATCAGGTCGCCAAATGTACGAACGTTCCGGACTACGCGTGGCTTGGACGATCCGTTGCGGTCGATATTGCGCTCCATCTCGAGCGCCCATTCTTCTCCGTCCTTGCGTCGTCGGAACGTCTCGGCCACATAACGGGTCTTGCGGCGAACTTGCGCCAGTTTCCGGATGCCAATTGTCGCCACGCGTGTGCACTCCGGCTTTCGTGTGCACTATGTGGTCGCCCGTTAAGAAGCCGGATTGAACCTGGCTGGGATGGCGAGCCCGCGCCAGAGGGGATTAAGATCAGGCACAAAAGGTCTCTCAGCCAGGCGAGGATACGGCGGAAGTTATAGCCGACGGCGGAGAGGATCACGTTGGCTGCATCGCCTGCCCGGCCCTTGAGGTAACAGCGGCCGAGGTGGCCCTCTGACTTGAGGTGACCGATCACGGGCTCGATGGCGGAGCGACGCCGCAGTTCACGTTTGATGATGCCGAAGACGCCGCGCTTCTGACCCGAGATGAAGACGCGGCGCGGATTTTGCGCATCGTGACCGCGGTAGCCTTTGTCGACATAGGCGCGCTCGATGGCGCAGCCGGTGAGCTTCTCGGTGTCCTCGATGACATCCCGCAGCGTGTGGCCGTCATAGGGATTATCCGGCAGCGCCTTGGCGTGCAGCACGAACTGGCCGCCGGGGGCCGGCCGGTTGTTGGTGGTAATAGAGGCCTTCACGCCGAACTCGTAAGGCGCGGCTGCCTTGCCTTTGCCGATGCACTCCACCTCCGGGGCATGGAAGGAATACAGCTTCCAGCCGCGCTGGCGCCTGCTGCGAGCGGATCTGCGTGGCCCGGCTCAGCAGGAGTGCGAACGCCTCCTCAAGCGCATCCTGACCTTCGATCTTGCGGCGGATGTCGCGGATGATCCGGCCGAGCCGGGAACGCAGGATGCGCAACTGCCGCTGATGCCGCTTGAACTGTTTGGCATGGGCGTAGCGGCCCGCCATCATCGCGGCGGCCTTGGCGATACGCAGATAGGATTGCCGCAGCCGCACTCCGTACTTCCTCGCCAGCCGGTTCAGTCCGCGGATCGCCGCATGCAGCAGCTTGGCGTCGGTCGGGAAGCTGATGGCTTTGGGTTGCACAGTGGTGTCCACCGTCACCCGCTCAAGGTCGCGCGTGCGCAGCGCGCCGGCCTCATGCGCCACCCGTAGGCTCTCGGCCAGGAGCAACTCAAGCTTGTTGCCGAGCCGCTTGCGCCAATGGCTCAGGTCCGAGCGCTCGTGTGGGAAGGTGTGCTGGAAGAACTCTTCGCCGGTGAAGTATTGGAAATAGGGGTCGTAGACCCAGCGCTCGCACACCCCTCGTCGGATAGTCCGCAAATGTGCTTGAGCAACAAAAGCCCGATCACAAACCGCGTCTCGATCCCGGGCCGGCCGTTCTCGCTGTAGAGCGGTGCGATCTCGCGATCGATCCAATCCCAATCGATCTTGCCGGCGAGCTGAACCAGCTCGTGCTTCAGATTGATGATCTGGTCAAGCCGCGCCCGGAACAGATCGTTCGATCCCGTCATTTGGTGCTTCTTCGGCCGCATCGCCCCCTCCGATGCAGCACAGAATCACGGTTCGCGGCGAAAGGGAATCCAAAAACAAATTGCAAGGTTCGCGGCCCGCAAGCCCCGAATCCTTGCAATCTCAATTGCACCCCTATCCGAAAAACGGACTCCCGCTCAATCGCTTAGAAGCTTGTTCACGGACGACTATGTGTGCACCGAGAGGCCAAAACGGGCACAAACGTGTGCAATTTCGTCTAGTTTGGAGTGCACACGTTCCTCTTTCATCCCATTGAGAGTGTAGGGTAAATCATTGGAATCGCAAGACTATCGCTTTTCTGTGGCACCCATGATGGATTGAACTGACCCACACTAGCTCACTGTATTTGAGTAACCGCCCGCGTTTGGCGGGGCAAGAATACCGGACTAGACTGAGTACCGCCTCATGGTCCGCCGCCTTGCGAGCGGAGCACTATTTCGCCACCTGCCTAGTCTCATTCAAATAGGCCTGATAGGTGAGCTTGATCCCCTCCTCAAGCGTAGTGCTTGCCCGCCAGCCAAGTTTCGCGAGCCGACTGACATCAAGCAATTTGCGCGGGGTGCCGTCCGGCCGCGAGGTGTCAAAACTGATCTCGCCGCTGTAGCCGACCGTTGTCGCGACCACGCGGGCGAATTCGGCGATTGTGATGTCCTGGCCGGTGCCGATATTGACCAGCCCGTCGCCGGAATAGGTCTTCATCAAGTGGATGCAGGCGTCCGCAAGGTCGTCGACATAGAGAAATTCGCGCCGCGGGGTGCCGGTGCCCCAGACCACGACCTCTTTGGCGTCAGACATCTTCGCTTCGTGGAAGCGGCGGATCAGGGCGGCCACGACGTGGCTGTATTCGGGATGATAATTGTCGCCGCGGCCGTAGAGATTGGTCGGCATCACATTGATGAGGTCGGCGCCGTACTGGCTGCGATAGGCCTCCACCATCTTGATCCCGGCGATCTTGGCAATCGCATAGGGCTCGTTGGTCGGCTCCAGCGGACCGGTCAGCATAGAGTCCTCGCGCAACGGCTGCGGCGCCAGTTTGGGATAGATGCAGGAGGAGCCTAAGAACATCAGCTTCTCGGCGCCGTGGACGTGCGCGGCATGGATCAGGTTCGAAGCGATCGCCAGGTTATCGTAGAGGAATTCGGCGCGCAGGGTATTGTTGGCGACGATGCCGCCGACCTTGGCGGCGGCGAGAAACACCACCTGCGGGCGTTTGGCGGCGAACCACGCATTGACCGCGGCCTGGTCGCGCAGGTCGACCTCGTTGCGGGTTACCGTCAGCAGTTGGACGTCCTCCCGTGCCAGCCTGCGCACCAGCGCGGCGCCGACCATGCCGCGATGGCCGGCGACATAGACCGTCTTGCCGGTCAGCTCAAACGGCAGGCTTGCCACTAGCGACCTCCCGCTTCGCGTCCGCCAGATCGTGCGCGACCATCTCCTTGACCAGTTCGGTGACCGACGTCCTCGGCTTCCAGCCGAGTTTCTCGCGCGCCTTGCTGGCATCGCCGACCAGAAGATCGACTTCGGTCGGCCGGAAATAGACCGGATCGATCCTGACCAGGGTCTTGCCGGACTTGGCGTCGACGCCGGTCTCGTCGACGCCTTGGCCGCGCCATTCGATGGTGCGGCCGACTTCGGCGAACGCCAGTTCGACGAATTCGCGGACCGAACGGGTCTCGCCGGTCGCCAGCACGAAATCGTCGGGCGCATCGGCTTGCAGGATCATGTGCATGCCTTCGACATAATCCCGCGCGTGTCCCCAGTCGCGCTTGGCTTCGAGGTTGCCGAGATAGAGCACCTCTTCCAGGCCGGTCTCGATGCGGGCGACGCTGCGCGTGATCTTGCGCGTGACAAAGGTCTCGCCGCGGATCGGGCTCTCATGGTTGAACAGGATGCCGTTACTGGCAAACATGCTGTAAGCCTCGCGGTAATTGACCGTGATCCAGTAGCCGTACAGCTTGGCGACGCCGTAAGGCGAGCGCGGGTAGAACGGCGTGGTTTCCTTCTGCGGCACTTCCTGGACCAGGCCGTAGAGCTCGGACGTCGAGGCCTGATAGAACCGCGTCTCCTTCTCCATGCCGAGAATGCGGATCGCCTCCAAGAGCCGCAGCACGCCGATGCCATCGGCATTGGCGGTATATTCCGGGCTTTCGAAGCTGACGCCGACATGGCTCTGGGCGGCGAGATTGTAGATCTCGGTCGGCCTGATCTGCTGCATCAGCCGGATCAGGTTGGTCGAGTCGGTCATGTCGCCGTAATGCAGCAGGAACGGCACGTTGCGGGCATGCGGATCCTGGTAGAGGTGATCGATGCGGGCGGTGTTGAACGAGGACGACCGCCGCTTGACGCCGTGGACGTCATAGCCGAGGCCGAGCAGATATTCGGCAAGATAGGCGCCGTCCTGGCCGGTGACGCCGGTGATCAGCGCCACGCGCCGTTTGAAATCTTGAGCCACCATGTTCTCTCCAAGGCGCGGGAACCGCGCCGCTTTCGACCGGGGCGCTCTGTAGCATTCGCCTCCGGCCAAATCTAACGCCGTAACCGTTTGGAATCGGGTCCTTAGAGGCGATACTGGGCCACTGAGATCGGTGGCGGCGCCCGTAGGACCGTCCAGCAAGGGACATTACCATATGACTTGGCGGATCGCGGCCCGGCATCGCCATCAGGCGTGCTTGTCGAGGCGACGCTTGAGCAGGGTCAAGTGTTGCAGCAGGTCCGATTGCGCGACGGGTGACAGCTCGCCGATCAGGGCGATCACCCATTCCTCGTGCCGGCGCGCCATCCGGCCGAATTCCTTTGCGCCTTCCTGCGAGAGGCGCAGGCGGAAGGTGCGGCGGTCTTCGGAATCGACTTCTCGATGGATAAAGCCGTCGGCTTCCAGCTTCTGCACGAGCGCGGTGATGGCGCCGTTCGAGACCATCAAGAGCTCGGAGATTTCGGACATCGTCGCGCCTGCCGGCTTGCGTGCGAGCTGCGCCAAAAGCTCGAAGCGAGCCAGCGTGGTGTTGAACTCCTTGCGCAGCCGTGCGTTCAGCGCCTTCTCGATCCGGGTGGCGCAGGAGAGCAGCCGCAGCCAGATGCGCAATTCGAGATGCGCGCCATCGGATTCATGCGCCGGCTCGATCGGCCGCGATGAGGAACGCGCGCGGCCTTGGCGGATCGGGCCTTTCGTTTGACCCTGGCGTCCATGGCAGGTGTCTCACCCAAGCTAGATGGAAATCGACCCGATGCTGGCTCCGCCGCAGACATAGAGCGTCTGCCCGGTGATGAAGTCGGCCGACATGAAGAGGACTTGGAAGGGTATGCTACACTGTGCCCGTGGTAAGTGCGCACGCGACCTGGGGAGCACTTGCGTGTTTGGAGCCGGCGTAATGTAGCTGGCCGGACCGCCGAAGAACACGGCAGCAATGGAGATGCGGCTCGGCTGGCGCTGAGCGTAACTCTGAAGTATGCCTCGGAGCGAGGGTAAACATCGAGAGCTATCCCGTTACGTCTCAAGTCCATTTCTCCAGAAAGAACATCTTGCTGTCACCCATTTCGTGAAATTAGTAAAATCGAATGTTTTGATAGAACGCATCCGCAATATGGATAAGCATATGCGTTTCGATGGCCCTGACATAATCTCCTCATCGCGCTCGACACTCTGATAGCGGAGAGCCGGTGAAACTGTCCCAGGCGCACGGCCAGCCGCCATCACAGAACAGGAGGAAGAGGCTGACGGCGCACCTTCACCACCTCTCCGTCGACCGCCTGCAAGCTATCTCTGGAAGGACACGCCGACAATCCACGCGGCCTTTGGCGACGAATAACTCTGGAAGAGTTTCGCACGCCGAAGCCGCCAAGGAAAATCCTGCTCGACATCGATCAGCTCGCTGTCAGCGAAGGCGAACTGGCTTCTGAACGCGACGGCCCCACTGCCCCGGGAATTGTTCGCGGACGATTTTGAGCCTGTCGCGCGGCGGCAGCGATGCCGTCATTTGCGTGAGTTCCGACGCCGACACGAAGAAATTTGTCCGCGATAGCTTTGTCTTGCCCAGAAGCTAAGGGCAGCGTCGAATGGCTCGATCCTCGATACGCTGGTGCTGTCGAGCTCTCATGGGGAGGGGCATGGCGACGACCTCCGGCTATGCGCGGACGGTGAGGCTGTGGCGGCGCGGCACACAGGCGGATCAAGCGACAATGATCTTTGAGGCCGCAGCCGATCATATGGGAGTCCGTTGCAATGTCGACCACACCGTCGCGCTGCCGCGGATGTGGTTCGTCGATAGGTGGACTTCTTCAATTTCGCTAGCTGGCTCGGCGAATGGATCGGGCACCAGACGAAGCTCAATGTGTCAAGCACGTCTGGATGTTGCCCCATTCGCGACTGCTTTGCCGTGAAGTCGCGCGTATCCTGGTCTGTGGCAGGGCAGGTCTATGCCGCGGATAGGGTGCTTGTCATCTCGTTGCCGGCCTTCCTGGGAGACAACCGTCAGTTCGAGGTTCTCTTCAAGCCGGGGCCCGTGCGGCGCGCTGCAGGGGTTCTCTTGGGTGATGGCAACCTTGTGCTTTCCATTGTCGACGAACTGCGGCCGGTCGTCGAGGTCTGCACGCCATTCGCCAGCGGCTGGAGCCGCCAGCAACTACGCGGGCTTGCGGACATCGGACTGGTCGACGTCTGGACCCTTGATCGCGATCCATCCGAAAGCGATGGCGACCTGCTCGTCAAGAGCGAGGATCCGCTCACGCCACGCTCGCTTATGCTGATCGAGAATGACATCGTCTGTCCTACCGTGCTCAAGCAGGCGCCGAAGACCTTTACCGCGGATGAAGTCGTGGTCACCCGGCACGAGGCCATTTCGATCGATGACGAGCGCATTCACTATGTGCAGACCGGTCCGGCCGCCGAGACGGGCGATGCGCCGGTTTATATGAGGGCCATCCCCTTGTGTCGCAGGCATGAAAATGTAGATCCTCGATCTTTAGCTCATCGCGCGCCCGAGTAGATGCGGCGCTGACTGAACGGTGGTTAAACGGGAACACGCGTCCCTGACCCCTTGATGTCCCGCTGAATCATCTCCAGTAACTGGGCGATAAAGACCGTCCAAGTCAGCAGTGAAGGGAAGCAGGGGCCGACCGTGATGGCTTTCGCCACAAAGTCGGCCCCGTCGAACCACCGCGAGAGCTCATCACGTTCCCTTTGATTTGCCTATCTAGCGCTGCGGCAGGGTCGTCGCAATGAGATCGATGTGGTGACGCGCAACAGTCAGTCCATGACGAGATCTGAAGCGTTCCTCAAAGCGAGGCCTATTACGTTGCCAGGCCCGGGAAAAGCATGGCCGCTGGCGAGGGCGCTCTCGTCTATCGTTCCTGCCAATGGTCAACAGCACCGATTTGGAATCTTCCAAAGCACCTTTGGAATCTTTCCAAACACGGTGTCAGCTGACTCGAGTCGTCGATGATTGAGGCATTCTAAGTCGTAGCGCATGCATTTGCGTTGCGGTCACCATAGCGTCCCTCTAAAGAGGCGGTGCAGATCGCTAGCGATCGGACTTTGCCGATAAGGCGCAGACAACCAACCCGGGGTGCAAGTCTGCAGGAGATCTGATTTACAGGGCGATGAGTGTCGGCCGAACTCGGACGCGGAGAGCGGGCTCTGCGATCCATGGTCGTTGCCGGCCGAGCGCAGAGCCATGTCACGTTGGGCGACGTGCTGTTGATGGGGGACTATCTGGAATGCGACGTGCAGGTGGGGTTGGGACGGTAGCTCGCTTTGGTGCGACATTGCTGGGTGGAGTGGCGTTGCTGGCGGGGTTCGAATCGCCTGCTCAATCCCAAACACAAGGCGGCAACTCCCTTCCACCCGTTACTGTCGATGCTCCGACGCAACAGTCGGTTCGCCGCGCTCCAACCAAACGAAATGCCGACCGGGTCCGATCGGCTTCACGGCGCGCCACGGCGCCTGGCACCCCGCAAGCCGAAACCGTCGCGGTGCAATCGCAGCCGTCGCAGCCGGGTGTCGTGCCCGCCTTTGCAGGCGGCCAGGTCGCTCGAGGAGGGCGGCTGGGATTGCTCGGAAACACTGACACGATGAAGGCGCCGTTCAACGTGACGAGCTACACGGACAAGTTCATTCGGGATCAGCAGGCGGCGACAGGTGCGCATGCGTTGATCCTGGATCCTTCCGTGCGCAGTTCCCACCCAACGGGCGGTGTGGTCGATTCCTTCAATATTCGCGGCTTCCCGATCAACGAAGGCAACAATGGTGAGTTCGCCTTCGAGGGTCTCTACGGGATCGCACCGAGCTATCGCATCTTCACAGATTACGTCGAGCGCATCGAAGTGCTCAAGGGTCCCTCAGCCGCGCTCTCGGGGATCGCACCCAATGGCGGCGTCGGCGGCGTCATCAATGTTGTGCCTAAGCGCGCGGGAGAGGACTTGACCCGCCTCACTGCGAGTTACGGTTCCGCCGCGCGATTCGGCGGTCACTGGGACGTCGCGAGACGCTATGGCGACAGCAAGGAGTGGGGCGTGCGCGCCAGCGGCAGCCTGCGTGGCGGCGACACGCCGATTGACCGGCAGTCTGAAACGACGGGCGTCGGGGCACTGGCCCTCGACTATCAGGGCGACCGGTTCAGGTCCTGGCTCTACCTCATCGCCCAGACCGACCGGTTCGACGCTCCGTCGCGTCCGTTCCTCATGGCTGCCGGCGTGCCGGTGCCAAAGGCGCCGGACGGCCGGCTCAATGTGACGCAACCTTGGGAGTGGTCGCGCATCAACGATCAATCCGTCTTGTGGCGCAACGAATACGATGTGAACGATCAGGTTACGCTGTTCGCCGATGCCGGCGGATCGCGGACCAATGTCGAGCGGTTCTTCGGTCTTCCGACGATCACCAATGCGAGCGGCAACACCACCTCGACGCCGCAATTCTTCGGGCTCAGCATTGATCGATACACTTATGATGGCGGCGTCCGGGCTCGATTCGATACCGGATTCGTTCGCCATGCCGTCACCTTCCAGGCTTCGGTCTATCATGACGCGCTGTACCGGCGGCTCACCAGTGGCAGTCCGGTCATGTCGAACATCTACAATCCGACCGTGGCGCCAACTCAGTTCGCAAACGAGATCCCCGGGCGCCCGCCGCTCTCGGACAGCCAACTCACGGGGCTTTCGATTGCCGACACCTTGTCCGTGCTCGATGAGCGTGTCCTGTTGACTTTGGGTGTCCGGCGCCAGGGCGTCCAAGCGAACAACTATGTCTCCAATGTCGGAACGCTGCTGAACTCCTACGACAAGAGCGCGACCACACCCGTGGTCGGCCTCGTCGTCCGGCCGCGAGACAACATCTCGCTGTATGCGAACTATGTCGAAGGTCTAAGCAGGGGCGACGTAGCACCCCAAAATGCTTCCAATCAAGGCGAGGTGCTCCCGCCCTACATCACTAAGCAATACGAGGCCGGCATCAAGGTGGACTTCGGCCGGGTCGCAACCACCTTCAGCGCCTTCGAAATATCGAAGGCGAGCGGCGAAGTGTTGGCCGGGCGCTTCGGGGCGACCGCCGAAACGCAGGTGCGTGGGCTCGAGTTCAACGTCTTCGGCGAGCTCAGGCCCGACGTTCGTGTCCTCGGAGGCGTTTCGCTGCTGGACGGCACCCTGACGAAGTCCGCCATCGTATCACGCGTGGGCAATACGCCAATCGGCGTTCCGAACGTGCAGGCCAATATTGGAGCCGAGTGGGATCTGCCGTGGGTGAGCGGGCTCACCTTGAATGGAGCCGTCATCTACACGGGCAGGCAGTTCGTCGATGCAGACAACAAGCAGCCGATCCCGGATTGGACGCGGCTCGATCTCGGCGCCCGCTACACGACGGCGATTAACGGCAGGAAAACGATCTTCCGCGCCAACGTTCAGAACGTGACCGGTGAGAATTACTGGTCCAGCGTGGCCTCGTTCGGAACGTTCTTCCTGGGAGCGCCGCGCACATATCTCCTGTCGATGACCGTGGACATGTAATCGCTGCTCCTACAGTTCGGTGACGCTTCATGGATGCTTGTGATGGCTCGATCGTTGGAGGGTATCAGCGCATTTGTCCGTGCGCTGACCCCGCTGCTGAACACGCTGATCGATTCGTCCGTTCGTGAACAGCCGGCACGCCGGCAAGCCCTCTGTTCTCGTTGTAGCCGGTGCATCGGCACCAACGCAGCAGTTCCACCCTGAAGGCGCTTCATGAAACGTTCCTGCTGACAAAAACCAGGCTGGTCGATATGCAAGTTTGCCTCCTTTCGCCAACATGCTTGATCCCGACCGAAGAGATTGATCCCGACAGGGTAGTGGAGTTGCTGGCGCAAATCCTCTGTACGGGGTGCTGGACTGTTCCGATCACGGTGGAGAAGGACGCTCTCTTCGTAATGGACGGTCATCACCGGCTCGCAGTTGCACACCGCCTGCAACTGCCGCTGGTGCCGGTGGTTCTCCTGGACTACACCGCAGTACGGGTGGAGAGCTGGCGCCCGGGCCAGACGATCACGCCTGCGAGCATTCTCGCGATGGCGCGCAGTGGCCGAAAATTTCCCTGCAAGACGACGCGGCATATTTTTGATCAAGGCCTGCCCAATTGCAATCTGCCGCTGGACGGCTTGCGCCACCGTGCTCCGACAGAACGCGCCGTAGCCTCTGCGAAAAGGGCGAGGTCATGACCGTGCATTGCCACAAGCCCGGCGCGGGCCTTGCACCGATCTGCAGCCAGCCACGGCGGAGCTCTTGGCTGGCAACGGTCCGCTGCTGGTCGATTGGGTCGCCCGATATGGGTCTCCGGTCAATCTGATCTGGCCCGATGAGCTGCAGAGGAATCTCGCGATACTCACAGGCGTCTTGCGAGAGAACGGTGTCGCACACGCGCTCTATTACGGAGCGAAAGTCAACAAATCGCCGGGGCTGTTGGCCGCAGCTCTGCGGGCTGGGGCCGGCATTGACGTCTCGAGCCTTTATGAGTTGCGAGATGCCAGGCGGCTCGGTGCCGACGGCACGCAACTTGTGGCGACAGGCCCCGCGAAGACGGCAGCATTCCACAACGAACTCATCACCTGCAACGCACTGATATCGGTGGATTCACCGGAAGAGTTCGAAGATCTGATCCGTGCGCTTCCAGCAAGCTGTCCGGTTCAGCCGGTGCTGCTGCGCTTGCGTCCCACCAATCAGGCGCGGAGTCGCTTCGGCATGCCGGGAGCGGCCATTCGGCATTGTCTGTCGCGCATGGCTGGCGAAAGCCGGTTGCGCTTTGACGGGCTGCATTTCCACCTCGGTGGCTATAGCTGGGAATTTCGTGCGAAGGCGATTGGAGAAGCGGCGGGCTTGATCGGCGAGTCCCGCGCGCAAGGTTTTGCGCCACGCATAATCGACATCGGAGGCGGCTTGCCGATCCAATATGTCGATGAGCACGCCTATCAGGCGCATCTTGCGGCCCAGATGCCCGAGGATTACCGCACCGGAAAGGTGCCGGCCTCGTTCTATCCCTACGGAGGAGGGCTTTCCGCGGCCGAGTGGCTGCGCTGCCTGCTCGGCGCGCCGATGGCCGATGGCCGCAGTATCGCGAACTATCTTGTCCATGAGGGGCTGCTGCTGGGGATGGAGCCCGGGCGAGCCCTGGCCGATCAGGCCGCGATTTCCGTCTTCCGAGTGTCACGCGTGAAAGCCATTGGCCCTGATGCCAATGTCGTCTTCGTCGAAGGCAGCAGCTTCAGCGCTTGCGAAACCTGGTTCGACTCCGAATTCCTGGTCGATCCCATCCTGATTCCGGCCACATCGCCGCCGGTCGCTGCAAGACCTATCCGAGCTTATCTGGCGGGCCATAGCTGCTTGGACGAGGACGTCCTTTGCAACCGATGGCTCACCTTTCCCATCGCTCCGCGAGCGGGAGACCTTCTGGTTTACGCCAACACCGGCGGTTACCAGATGGACCTCCTTGAAAACGAATTCCATCGCCACCCGATGCCGAGCCGCCTTTGCGTGGTTCAGGATGCAAAAGGGCAGCTAACGCTCGTTCCCGACACGATAGGAGACGCATAATGCTCTGCACGACCGTCAGCCAGTTGATCGGCCAAACGCCGGTAATGCCGATTGCCGTACCCAACAGCGACGCCACGCTGGTGCTGAAGCTTGAAAAGAACAATCCGGGCGGCTCCATGAAGGACCGCATGGCCCGCAGCATGGTGCTTGCCGCGCTCGAGGACGGGCAGCTCGCGCCGGGCGGCACGATCGTCGAATCGTCATCCGGAAACACCGGGATCGGACTGGCGATCGCCGCATTGGAATTGGGCCTACGCTTCATTGCCGTTGTCGATCATCATGCCGCGCCAGATAAGATCCGCATGATGCGCGCGCTGGGCGCGGAAATCCGTTATGTCGAAGGCGATTATCGGGAGGACGAGGTTGCGGTGGTGGAGCGCCAACGGCTGGCCGCCCAACTTGGTGCCCAGCTTCCTGGTGCGATGTTCATGAACCAGTCCGACAATCCGGCAAACCCGGAAGGCTATGCCGGCTTCGTCGACGAACTCCTGGCACAGCTTCCAGATGGCATCGACGCTTTTGTCGGCTGTGTGGGCACTGGCGGGTCAATGACCGGTATCGCCCAGCGTCTGAAGCGGGTTAACCCTGCTGTCCGAACGATCGCCGTCGAACCGGCCGGCTCGATCGTCTTCGGCAAACCCGGCCATCCTTACTACCAGTCGGGCACGGGAACCCCCGCCGGCGATGAAATCGGCAAGGTGCTCGATTATGGATGCATCGATGAAGGGGTACAGGTCACCGACACCCAGGCCTTCGAAACAGCACGTTATATCGCCCGGCGCCACGGACTCCTGGTCGGAGGCTCGACCGGGGGCACCATCTACAAGGCGCTGGAATTCATTGCGGCCGGCAGGCTGTCCGGCACGGTGGTCACGCCGGTTGCCGACGGTGGCGAGAAATATCTCGGTTCGGTCTTCGACGATGAATGGATGGCCAAGCGCGATTTGTTGGATCCGACAATCGCTGCACAGCTCGACGCCTGGCTAACCGGAAGGGCGCGCGCAGCATGAAGGTGACGATCTGCGGAGCAGGGCGCACCGGGCATTTGAATGCCGTGCTCTTCAAGCAGTGTCCAGGCATCACTGTTTCCGTGCTGACGGGAGCGGCTGCCGTCGCCGATAGGTGGACGAGCGGAGACGGTGTTTGGTGCGCCCACACGCCGGACGGCCACGTCTTGAGCGGACGGCCCGACTATGTCGGCACCGATCCGAGCGAGGCACTCATAAACACAGACATGCTGATAGTAACGCAGCCGGCCCACGCACGCCCTGCGCTGCTACACGATTTGGCATGGCATCTCCCCGGGACAAGCGCGTCTATGTCGGCGCGATTCCGGCTTTGCGGCTTCAACTGGCTCGCAGCCAAAACCCTTTCGGGCACGGACAATGTGGTGATCTGGGGCATGAAGGACGTGCCCCATACGGCCTTTGACCTGGTCCCGGGCGAGCGCGTGCGCATGGGAGGTGCCAAGGCTCAGCTCTTCGCGGCGCTTCATCGCCGCGAGAGCGCAGCGAGCCGTGCCGAGCTCCAGGCGATGCTGAGTCGCCTTTATGAAGCGCCCGTCACCCTGCTGCAGGACTATCTGGAAATAACGCTGACGCCGGGCAACGCGATAATGCATCCCGCCGTGCTCTATGCCTTGATCGGCCCTGGTGCACCCTGGCAAAACAAGCCCTTTGATCGTCCCCTTTGCTGGTGGAGCGATTGCCCGCGCGCCGGCGCCGAATTGCTGGAGGCCTGCGATGTGGAAAACCAGGCCATCCGCCATGCGGCCGAGTCACGCCTTCGCATTGATCTGAGTTCGGTGAAGCCGCTCCGCCAGGAATTGATCGAGGCTTACGGCAGCCAGATCGAGGACAACCGGACCATGTATACGCTGTTGCGAACAAATCGTGCTTACGCGGGCATTCACGCCCCACTTGTTCCCAATCCGGACGGGCCCGGCTTTGTCATCGATCGCGCAAGCCGCGCTTTCCGCGAAGATATCGCGTTCGGGCAGGGGCTCCTCGTGGAATTGGCCGCGCGGCTTGAAGTGGCAACTCCCGCTATCACGAAAACCTACAGCTGGGCGCTCAACTACCACGGCGGGCTCACCGAAGGCGCTCAGGCCTGTTTGCCCTATAATTGGCCGGAGGAACCGTAATGGACGAGAGGGTGTCTTCTTCCTCCGCAAAAGCCGAAGCTCAAGCGCGTGCCGAGCAGCTTTGGTTGGGCGCATCGCGCAATGCGGTCAACCGCTTGGTCCGCTGCCTGTTCGCCGAGCGTCTCCTTGAACCGGGTGAATTATTGTGGGCGCGCGACGGCAACCAAGCATGGCTTCCTCTTTGGCACTCACGCCGGGTCCTGCACTTCACCCATCTGCGTCGCGCGCCTGCCGGAACATTGCAAAATCGTGGTTCTGTCGAAGTGCTGGACGGGACCGGGTCCCGGTATCGGATCGATGATCCCTCTGACCTCATCAGGCAGGTCGTGCCAGCCCTGGCGATCTCGCCTGCATCGGATGGCGTCCAGCATCTGATACGCGACGTCGAGAACAGCATCCGCAACGACGTCCAAGCGCGTCGTCACCGGGAGCACTGGAGCGCTGAACTGCGAGGGAAGGTAGCCGAAGCAGGCGCGCAGGGGTTCCTCGCATATTTGAAGAGAGCCTGCCGCCGCATTTGGCGGCCATGACTCTCGATCAATGGGGCGCGCTGGAAGGTCATCCCTTCTACCCGACATGGAAGGCCAAACCCGACCTCTCGCCCGAGGACGTCGCTGCTTTGTCGCCGGAGTTCGGTGCGCGTGCGCGTCCGGTTAGCGGCGCTGCGCAAAGAATGGTCCTATGTAGAGAAGATGCCGCATGTCGGCAGCTATTCGGAATGGTTCGCACAAAACTTCCCCGAGCTCTTTCGAGATTGGGCCGAAGGATTGAATAAACGTGGAAAGTCTCCTGAGGACTGGCTGCCTCTACCTGTCCATATTTGGCATCTTGAGAATTTCGTGTGCCGTGAATTCGCATCCGAGATAACGTCCGGAGTTTTCGACCCGGATGGTCCGGAGGTCATGACGCTGCCGTCAATGTCGTTCCGCACAATGCTACCGGACACACAGGAAGCTAGACCCTTTATCAAACTGCCGGTGGCGATCTGGATGACCAGCGAACAGCGCACGCTGCAGGCCAAGTCGATTCACATGGGGCCGCGCCTCAGCACTCTGATTTCCGATATTCTGTCAAAAAGAGAGGGATCTTTACGACGGCTTGGAGATCTTCACCGAAGAGCTGGGCGCAATCCTGCACCAGCCCGTAACGGGCGACGAGCATCCGGGCCGCTTTCTTTCGGTTGTCTACCGCAACTCCGACGCATTGGCTCGAAATGACGGACTGTTGCCGGTTACCGTCGCGGCGCTCTTAACCGCAAGCCCGATCGACGGCCGCCCGCTTATTTGCGAATTGATCGCCAGAAACGGCGTTGAAAGCGAAGCCGCCGTATCTGCGTTCTTCCGTGCCTATGTAGGGACCGTCATTCGGCCAACGCTGGCCATGTATCTGCTTTACGGAATTGCCTTTGAGGCGCATCAGCAAAACAGCACGATCCTGTTCGATGAAACCGGCAGCCCGCGAAAACTGTTGATCCGTGATTTCGGCGACGGCCGCAGTTTTGCGCCCCTGTTCAGGAACGCGGGCACCACCTCAAGCCCTTCACTCGCGCGGGGATATTACCCACCACCTTTGATGACGATATCAGTCTCGTGCGCTCATTCGTCATCGATGCCTGCTTCGTCTGCCACCTTCTTGAGGTGGCACTGTGCCTCGACGAACACTATACGCTGTCGGGCACAAGCCTTTGGCGCATCCTGCGGGAAGAGGCCGAGGCAGCTTTCGACGCACTCAGGCCGCGCATGTTGTCGGACGCGTTCTGGCTGGAAGAACGCGAGGCCTTTCTCGAAAGACCCTGGCGGAGCCGCTCGGTATTACGGATGCATCTGGAGCGTTATCGCGACTATCGCCTTGAGCACGAGCTGCCAAATCAATGGCGGCAACGGAATGACAAACGCTTCGGCGGCGCTTCGCGGCTTCGGACCCGCTTTTGTTTTGCTGTTCGCGCTGCAATTCATTTCAATGGGCGCCATGGAAATGAGTGGTCCATTCTGGCCGATCCAAATCAAAGTGCTGAGCCCTTCCGACAACGTCTTTGGACTAGCAGGTGTCGGTATCTACGTTTGCCCGATGGTCGGCATGTCTCTGACCAGCGCCTTTTGGGGGCGAATGGGCGATCGCTACGGCAATCGGCTGATGATGGTTCGGGCGCTCGGCGGTCTCGCGATCACACAGCTACTTGTTGCTGTTGCACAGGATGTCTGGACGATATTGGCGCTGCGTTTCTTGCAGGGCGCCTGCGCCGGCTATATCGCGCCAGCGCAGGCCTATGGCGTGCAGATTACCGGCGGGAAGGACCGCGCAAGCCTCTTCGCCTGGCTTCAAGTTGCGACCAATGTGGGCTCGCTGGCCGGCGCCTTCCTGGGCGGCCTCATTCTCGATAGCTTCCCCTTTGCCGCAATAAATCTGACCGCCGGGGCAATTTGTGCCCTGTGCGCTGTCGTTGCCTGGTTGAGCCTGCCTGTACCGACGCCAGGAGCCGTTGCCGCCAATCCCGGGAGCGCGGGCACCGAAAAGCCTGTGGCATCGACAGGTGCTCCGATCGGCGCTCTTCTTCATTGATGGGGATGCTGCTTGCCAGCCGCATGGTCCTGCAGGTGCCTTTCTCACTGTACATGACCCAGGTATTTGGCGCACGGCACTGGGTGGCCGGCCTCACTTACGGGCTGCTGGCGTGCGGCTTTGTCGTGGCCGCGCCGCTATGGGCGCGGCTCTTCGAGCATCGAACGCCATCCTATGTGCTGGGCGGGAACGTGCTGATCTCGGCCGCGTGCGTTTTGGTTACGCATCTGGCGGGAAGCACGGGCTCCGTTGCCGTATTCGCGTTCCTGTATTTCATCTGGGGCGCGCTTCTTGGGGGAACGACGCCGGTCCTTCTAGCACTCATTTCGGCAGCCGCGGCCAATGATCGGCAAGGTTCGGTGCTGGGTCTTGCGCAAGCATCCCAGCAGGGTGCGTCGGCGAGCGGCATCATTGCCGGCGTCGCGGTCACCCAGCTCTTTGGTCTCGAAGCCGCTTTCCCGCTCGTCGCCACGCTTTACGCCTTGTCATTCTTGTCGGTTCTCGGCATATGGCTGAAAACTGCGCGCCCCACTCAAAAAGGAAGCCGATTATGACGGGACACCGATCGCTGCTGCATGCCGCGATGACGGCTTTTGTTCTGCTCGCTTTGCTTCCAATAGCAGCTTTTGCCGTAGACCCGAAACTGACACAGACACAAGCGCCGCTTACGCTCACTGATATGGCGGGCCGCTAGGTGACGCTTAACGCGCCTGTCAAGCGCATGCTTCTGGGCGAAGGCCGGCAGCTCTATCTCATCGCATCGCTGGAGCCCAAAGATCCTCTGGCCCATGTGGTTGCCTGGCGCACCGATCTGATCGCGGCCGACCCGGCCACTTACGCGCAATATCTCAAAGTGTTTCCCGAGTTGGCGAAGCTCCCTGCCTTCAAGGGCCAGGAGGACAGCCTGATCGACATCGAATCGGCGATCATCCAGAAGCCTGACGTGGTGCTGCTCAACCTTGAAGCCATGCAGGCCAACAAGGACGCCAACTACATCGAGAAGCTCGCGGCGCTGAACATCCCGGTTGTTTACATCGATTTTCGCCACCGCCCCCTGGAAAACACCGAGCCGACCATTCGGCTCCTGGGCAGGATCATGGGGCGCGAGGCGCGTGCGGAGGAAATCATCGCGTTCCGCCGCCAGGCCATGGCTGCGGTTACCAACGTCCTTGCCGCCAAACAACCGAGACGCCCCAATGTGTTCGTCGAGCGGATCGGCGGCTACTCGCAGGATTGCTGCCTGTCCTTCGGCGCAGAGAATTTCGGCAAATATGTCGAACTCGCTGGCGGCCACAACATCGGCAGCGATATCATTCCTCTTCGACCTTCGGGCAGATCAGCCCCGAACAGGTTATCGTCGCCGATCCCGTGCATGTGGTGGTTACCAGCGCCGACTGGCAAGCCTATGTGCCCGGCGGCCACTGGATTCCGCTGGGGCCAGGGGCGGATCCTCGCCTGACGCGCAAGAAGCTCGAATGGTTCACTACGCGCGACGCCTATACCGGTATCGCAGCAAAGAAGGCGCGGAATTTTCACGGCATTTGGCACCAGTTCTACAACAGCCCATATGAATTTGTTGCCGTCCAACAATTGGCGAAGTGGTTCCACCCCGACCTGTTTGCCGATCTGGACCCCAACGCAACCTTTGCCGAATACCATCGTCGCTTCCTGCCCATAGACTACCGGCCCGGCTATAGCGTCAGCCTTTCCGACAGCCAGCGATGACAGATCTCCATACCGAAACACTGAGTTTAGCCGGACGCGACGCCTATCAGGCGCTCAGCGTCAGGCGGTGGATCGTTCTCCTTGTGCTGGTGGTCGGGGTTTGCATTGCATTGGTCGGCGACCTTTCGACTGGGCCGGCCAGCTACGGGCTAGGAGATGTTGTGCGCACGCTCGTCCTGCCAGCAGAGGCGGATGCGCAGATGCGCGTCATTGTCTGGTCGATCCGCATGCCATCGGCCCTTATGGGCGTCGTGGTCGGTGTGGCGCTTGCCATCGGCGGCGCTCAGATGCAGACCATCTTGAACAATCCGCTGGCGAGCCCGTTCACGCTGGGCATTTCCGCCGGTGCAAGCTTCGGCGCGGCCCTGGCGCTCGCCTTCGGTGTCGCGCTGGTTCCCATGGTAGGCGACTACATCGTCGCGGCCAATGCTTTCGTCGTGGCCATGGCAACCGCCTTCCTGATCCATTTGGCCAGCCTTCGGCGCGGAGCCTCGATTCAGGTGATCGTGCTTCTGGGCATAGCGCTGGTTTTCAGTTTCAATACGGCCATCGCTATCACCCAATATTTCGCCGCCGAGCAAGCGGTCGCGGCCATCGTCTTCTGGACCATGGGCAGTCTCACCAAGGCAACGTGGCCCAAGCTCGCCATCACCGCGATCGTCGTGGGTCTAACCTTGCCGGTCTTTCTGCGTCGCCGGTGGCAGTTGACGGCCTTACGCCTTGGCGAGGCGCGCGCGGCGAGCTTCGGCATTCCCGTGCGGCGCCTGCGACTCGAAACCCTGATCCTTGTCTCGCTTTTGACGGCGATCCCCGTCGCGTTTGTCGGCACGATCGGTTTTATCGGTCTCGTCGGTCCGCACATCGCCCGCATGATGGTCGGCGAAGACCAGCGCTTCTTGCTGCCCGCGAGCGCGCTGACTGGTGCGCTAATCATGTCGTCCAGCTCCATCCTGGCCAAAATCGCGGTACCCGGTGCCGTTCTGCCGATCGGCATCGTCACTTCAGCGATCGGATTGCCGGTCTTCCTCTATTTGATCCTGAGAAGCGGAAGAGACATATGGTAGTGCTGAGCACGCATCGCCTCGGCGCCCGCTTCGGATCACGCGAGGTCCTACGCGAGGTGACGCTTCCGCCCTGTCATGGCGGCGAGGTGGTGGCCGTCATTGGGCCGAATGCTGCGGGCAAGTCGACGCTGTTCCGGCGCCTGGCAGCCATTCTTCCGGGACCCGGCGAGTGCCGGTTGGAAGGTGTGCGCGATATAGATCGCGCCATCGCCTACATGCCTCAGGACCAAACGGCAAGCGCAGTGCTGACTGTATTCGAATCCGTCCTTCTTGCGCGCAAGCAGGTCAGCGGCTGGCGTCTGGAGAGGTCTGATCTGATCGCGGTGGACCGAGCGCTGGCAGCACTCGATATGGGCGATCTTGCCAATGAAATCCTTTCCGAGCTGAGCGGTGGACAGCGCCAACTCGTCGGGCTTGCCCAATGTCTCGTGCGCGAGCCGCAGGTGCTGCTCTTGGACGAGCCGACCAGCGCGCTGGACATGCATCGCCAGCTGGAAGCAATGCGGCAGGTGCGCAGCCTTGCGCATGATGACGGTATGCTCGTGCTGATCGCGCTGCACCATCTCGACCTAGCACTGAAATTTGCCGACAAGGTCGCTCTCCTCTGTGATGGAACGTTGCACGATTTCGGCACGGCGGCTGGCGTCCTGACGCCGGAAAACCTTGCCGAAACCTTTCGCATTAGGGCACGTGTCGAAACCTGCTCGCAGGGCAAGCCACATTTGATCGTCGACGACGCGATCTGACGCCCCACGCGCAGGGGCTGGCTGGCTAGAATAATCTGATCACAGGCCTGTCGAGCGCACTCCGCCGACCGCGCCGTGTTCTCCACGACGGTTCGAATGCCAGTCCGCGACCTGTGCCGACACGGACGACAGCGCTAGCAATTCGTCTCACGGCCGATATTGGAGCAAAGCCATCGTTGTTGCCCCCGCCATAGCTCTGGCCGTCTCCGGCTGGTTGGATCTGGCCCAAGCTTCCTCATGGGGGATTGGATCGGAACATCTCAAAAAGCCAAGCCCGATCAGCACTTAAGCACGATCGTTGCCAGCTATGCTGTACCAAATGCTGTACCGCCCGACTGACGATTGCTCTTTAGCCAATAAAATTCTGCGTTAGGCGGCGTATGGCGGCCACGAAGTAGTCGTGTCCGCAAATCGGGGCGAGCGATCTTGCCGTGAACTTCACGATAAAGGTTGGAGAAAATGGTGGCGTGGGTTGGTAGCGCTCCCCGCTACAATGCGCCACGATTTTGTACGCGATGTTTCCCGATTGCGTGCGATGAATGGTAGCTCTGCCGTCGCACCTGCATCGCTTAGATCGGCGGACACATCGCCCGCAGAGGCAATATCGGCGCTTGGCTCGGGCAGGGACCAAGGGCCGGCTCCGGTCCAGCAGGCCGGTGCGCACGTTGGAGAATGCGCAAGCGCGAGTGTAGGTATCGCCCATGATCATGAAGATCGCGTTTCTTCGCCCAGCATTCGCCAATGTTGGTACAGCTTGCCTCCTCACAGACGGTCACGAGTTTGTTCTCGCGGACGATGCGCTTTGTCTCGGCCCATTCGGCGGAGCCGGGTGCCTTCACGCGGATCCATGCAGGCTTGCGCTGCATGGGCGTGTCGGGACTATTGGCTTTTTCAGGGTGGTGGTGCCTTTCGGGCGGGCCGCATCTTCTCTCACGGATCGTTGTTGAGGAGGTCGAGTAAGACTGTCATTTGGTCGGCTGCCGTCGCGGACATTCAGCTGTTCAAGCGAACTTCGTCAATTCGATTCTTCGTCTTCTCACCAGCATCCCTCACGACCGGCCGCTGCGTTGCGCGGATGCTCTCGTTTCGTGGGCGCAGGCCGGTTTCCGAGTGCGAGCTTTGCATTTGGAACCCGTCGCGGGCGCCTGTCTGACATTTCGGGTGGCCCTTCCGCCTCGTTCTCCGAAGCTTCAGACAGATCCGGACCGATCCCATTGGCGGACGCGACGGCTTGCACCGCAATTTCAAGCAAAATGAATGGCATACGCGCGAATGGCTGCGCTTTTCATCGCCTGGCACGAATGCTGCTTGGGTCTGCAAAAGAAGAAGCTCGAGAATAAACAACGCGAGGGGACGTTCAGATGCCAGCCAGTATTCAACTCATCACTTAGAGCGCCAGGCGAGATCGCCTGTGTGGCATTGCGCTTGCGCGTGTGCGCGGAACGCAATGAGCGTTGACGCTTGACTTCGACTTGGCATGCAATGGAGAGAGTAATGAAGGTCGCGGACGCGCATGATCTGGATCCGCAGGAAACCCGGGAATGGCTGGATGCCTTGTCGGCAGTCCGTGGCCATCGCGGCAATGACCGGGCCGAGTTCGTCATCAATGCGGTGCTCGACGCCGCACGCCGTGGCGGGCTTCAGGTAGAGCAGTCGCTGACAACGCCCTATTGCAATACGATCCCGCCCGGTCAGCAGCCGGCGCTGCCGGGCGACCGCGCGATCGAGCACAAGTTGCGCTCGATCATCCGGTGGAACGCGCTTGCCATCGTTCTGCGCGCCAACAAGGAAAGCTCCGAGCTTGGCGGCCATATCGCGAGCTTTCAGTCAGCCGCCACACTCTACGACATCGGCTACGGCCACTTCTGGCACGCGCCGACGGATAGCCATGGCGGCGATCTGATTTTCGTGCAGGGGCACTGCTCGCCCGGCATCTATGCGCGCGCCTTTCTCGAGGGACGACTAAGCGAAGAGCAGCTGCTCGGCTTCAGGCAGGAGACCGGCGGCAAGGGCTTGTCGAGCTATCCGCATCCCTGGCTGATGCCGGATTTCTGGCAGTTCCCGACGGTGTCGATGGGACTAGGGCCGCTGATGGCGATCTATCAGGCGCGCTTCCTGAAATATCTCGAGAACCACAAGCTCGCCGAAACGTCGAATCGCAAGGTCTGGGCTTTCATGGGCGATGGTGAGATGGACGAGCCGGAATCGCTCGGCGCGATTTCGCTCGCCGGTCGCGAAAATCTCGACAATCTGATCTTTGTCATCAACTGCAACCTCCAGCGGCTCGACGGGCCGGTTCGCGGCAACGGCAAGATCGTCCAGGAGCTCGAAAGCGTTTTCCGGGGTGCCGGGTGGAACGTCATCAAGGTGCTGTGGGGCTCGGGCTGGGATCGGCTGCTCGAAAAGGACAAGAGCGGATTGCTGCTGAAGCGCATGGAAGAGTGCGTCGATGGCGAGTACCAGGATTTCAAGAGCAAGAGCGGCGCTTATATCCGCGAACACTTCTTCGGCAAGTACGATGAACTGAAACAGCTCGTCGCCGACATGAGCGACGATGAGATCTGGAAGCTTGCCCGAGGCGGCCACGATCCGGAAAAGGTCTTTGCGGCCTACGCAGCGGCGGTGAAGCACAAGGGCCAGCCGACGGTCATCCTACCGAAGACCGTCAAGGGCTACGGCATGGGCGAGTCCGGCGAAGGCCAGATGATCGCGCATCAGGCGAAGAAGATGACGCAGGACGCGCTGCGCGGCTTCCGCGACCGTTTTCAGGTGCCGGTCGCCGACGAGGATTTGGCGAAGGTGCCTTTCCTCCGCCTGCCGGAAGACAGCCCGGAGATGAAGTATTTCCGCGCACAGCGCGAAAAGCTCGGCGGCAGTCTGCCGCAGCGCAGGCGCCAGTCTGCCTCCTTACAAATTCCGCCGCTGTCGACGTTCCAGCGGCTGCTTGACGCCACCGGCGACCGTGAAATCTCGACCACAATGGCTTTCGTGCAGCTGCTCGGCAGCCTCGTGCGCGACAAGACGATCGGCAAGCACATCGTGCCGATCGTGCCCGACGAATCCCGTACCTTCGGCATGGAAGGCATGTTCCGCCAGCTCGGCATCTATTCATCGGTCGGCCAGCTTTACCGGCCGCAGGATGCCGATCAGCTGATGTACTACCGCGAGGACAAGAGCGGACAGGTTCTGCAGGAGGGCATCAACGAAGGCGGCGCCATGTCGAGCTGGATCGTCGCGGCGACGTCCTACAGCACGAACAACGTGCCGATGATCCCGTTCTATATCTACTATTCGATGTTCGGCCTGCAGCGCGTCGGCGATCTCGCCTGGCTCGCGGGCGATATGCGCGCGCGCGGCTTCCTGCTCGGCGGCACCGCCGGCCGCACTACCCTCAACGGCGAAGGGTTGCAGCACGAGGACGGCCACAGCCACGTGCTTGCTGGTACCATCCCGAACTGCGTCTCCTACGATCCGACCTTTGCCTATGAGGTCGTGACGATCGTTCGCGAAGGCATGCGCCGCATGTATGAGGCGCAGGAGGACGTCTACTACTACATCACGTTGATGAACGAGAACTATCCGCATCCCTCGTTGGCCGAGGCAGGCAAGGGGGCGGAGGAGGGGATTCTCAAAGGACTCTATCTCCTGAAGCGCGGCGGCGAGACGGCCAAGAAGGGACTTCGCGTCCAGTTGGTCGGATCTGGCACGATCCTGCGCGAGGTGATCGCGGCAGCGGATCTGCTCAAGACGGACTTCGGCGTGACGGCGGACGTATGGAGCGCGACGAGCTTCAACGAACTGCGTCGCGATGGCATGGCCGCGGAGCGCTGGAACCTGCTGCATCCGACCGAGCCGCGCCGCAAGAGCTGGGTGGAAGCGCAGCTGGAAGGGCATCCGGGTCCGGTCGTGGCGTCCACCGACTACATGCGCAACTACCCCGACCAGATCCGTGAATATGTGCAGGCCGCCGGCCGTCGCTACGTCGTGCTGGGCACGGACGGTTTTGGCCGCAGCGACTATCGCGTGAAGCTCCGAAGATTCTTCGAGGTCGACCGGCATTACGTCGCCGTCGCGGCGCTCAAGGCGCTCGCCGACGACGAAGCGATCAAGCCGGCGATCGTGGCCGAGGCCATCGCCAAATATCAAATCGACGCGGGGCGCGCTGCGCCCTGGACCATGTGACGCGGCCGAGCCGAGGACAGAGCGATGAGTGGTCTGATCGACATCAAGGTTCCCGATATCGGTGATTTCAAGGACGTCCCGGTCATCGAGGTCTTCATCACGCCGGGCGACAAAGTGAAAGCCGAAGATCCGCTGGTCTCGCTGGAGTCGGACAAGGCGACCATGGAGGTGCCGTCGCCGCGCGATGGCGTCGTCAAATCAGTGGTCGTCAAGGTGGGCGACAAGGTGAGCGAAGGCACCGTGATCGTGCAGTTCGATGGCGCGGGCGCGGAACAAGCCGAGGCCAGGCCGGTGGTCAGCGCGCCGCCGTCGCCCGTTAGCGCGCCAGCCGGCATCTCCGAGGTGCGCGTCCCCGATATCGGCGACTTCAAGGACGTTCCGGTCATCGAAATTTTCGTAAAGGCGGGCGACAGCGTGAAAGCGGAAGATCCGCTGATCGCGCTCGAGTCGGACAAGGCGACGATGGAAGTGCCGGCGCCTTTGTCGGGCACCGTGCGCGAAATCAAGGTCAAGACCGGCGACAAGGTCAGCGAGGGCTCGATCATCCTGTCGCTCGCAACTGGAGAATCATCCGTGCAGGCCGACGTTTCTCCCGCGTCACCGCCTGCGGTCTCGCCGACCACCGCTGCCGGAGCGGCGGTGGTCGGTACCTTTGACGAAAAGAGCTTTGCGCTTGCCTATGCGAGCCCCGCCGTACGCAAGCTGGCGCGCGAAAAAGGCGTCGACCTCGAGAAAGTGAAAGGGTCAGGCAGTCATGGCCGCATCCTGCGCGAAGACGTCGAGGCCTTCGGCAAAGGCGGAGCGGCACCTGCCAAGCCGCAAGCAGCGGCCGCAAGCGGAAGCGGCGTCGGCGGCATCGACCTGCTGCCCTGGCCCAAGGTTGATTTCGCAAAATTCGGGCCGGTCGAGCGCAAGGAAGTCGGCCGCATCAAGAAGATCTCGGCGGCCAACCTGCACCGCAACTGGGTTGTCATCCCGCACGTCACCACGCACGACGAAGCCGATATCACCGACCTCGAACAGTTCCGCGTCCAGATGAACAAGGAGCTGGAGAAGAGCGGCGTAAAACTCTCGCTCCTGCCGTTCATGGTAAAGGCCGCAGTAGCGACGCTGCAAAAATTCCCGGAATTCAATGCAAGCCTCGACGGCGACGCGCTCGTCTACAAGAACTACTGGCACATCGGTTTTGCAGCGGACACGCCGAATGGCCTGATGGTGCCTGTCATCCGCGATGCCGACAAGAAATCGGTGCCGGAAATCGCAAAGGAAATGAATGCACTCGCCAAGCTCGCGCGCGAGGGCAAGATCAAGCCCGACCAGATGCAGGGCGGGACTTTCTCGATCTCCTCGCTCGGCGGCATCGGCGGCATCTATTTCACGCCGATCATCAACGCGCCGGAAGTCGCGATCATGGGCGTGTGCAAGGGTTATTGGAAGCCGCACTCCCCGACGGCAAGACAGTCAATTGGCGGCTGACGCTGCCACTGTCATTGTCGTGGGATCACCGCGTCATCGATGGCGCGGCGGCAGCCCGCTTCAACGTCTACTTCGCCAATGTGCTCGCCGATTTGCGGCGCGTGCTGTTCTGAGGTTGGGGAGCGCAGCATGGCTCAGCAGATCGAAGTGAAGGTTCCTGATATCGGCGACTTCAAGGACGTCGCGGTGATCGAGGTCATGGTGAAGGCCGGCGAGACTGTCGCGGTCGACACCAGCCTGATCATGGTCGAGTCCGATAAGGCGTCGATGGAGATCCCGTCTTCGCACGCCGGCGTCGTCAAGGAAGTGAAGGTCAAGACTGGCGACAAGGTGAGCGAGGGGTCGGCCATCCTGGTGCTCGAGGCAGCTGGCGCCGCGGCTGCGCCAAAACCCGCGGCGGCGTCGCAGCCGGCCGCCGCCGCTCCGCCGCCACCCGCGCCATCTGCGGCATCCTATTCTGGTAAGGCGGACATCGAATGCGACATGCTGGTGCTGGGCGCCGGTCCTGGCGGCTATTCGGCGGCCTTTCGCGCTGCCGATCTCGGCATGAAGACCGTGCTGGTCGAGCGTTACGATACGCTCGGCGGAGTCTGTCTCAATGTCGGTTGCATTCCGAGCAAGGCGCTGCTGCATACGGCGTCTGTGATCGACGAGGTCAGGCATCTTCCTGACCATGGTATTTCCTTTGGCACGCCGCAGATCGAGCTTGGCAAGCTGCGCGCCTTCAAGGATGGCGTAATCAAGAACCTGACTGGTGGCCTGGCGGGCATGGCCAAGGCCCGCAAGGTTGAGGTCGTGACAGGCGTCGGCTCGTTCCTCGATCCGCATCACCTCGAAGTCGTCTCGGCGAGCGGCAAGAAGACCGTCAGGTTTGCCAAGGCGATCATCGCCGCCGGCAGCCAGGCGGTGAAACTGCCGTTCCTGCCCGAGGATCCGCGCATCGTCGATTCGACTGGCGCGCTGCAGCTCAAGTCAATTCCCAAGCGCATGCTGGTGATCGGTGGCGGCATCATTGGGCTCGAAATGGCGACGGTCTACTCGACGCTGGGCACCCGCATCGACGTCGTCGAAATGCTCGATGGATTGATGCAGGGGGCCGACCCGGACCTGGTGAAAGTTTGGGAGAAGATGAACGCGCCGCGCTTCGACAAGGTCATGTTGAAGACCAAGACGGTTGGCGCGAAGGCGACCGAGGCTGGAATCGAGGTGAGGTTCGAGTGCGAGCAGGCGCCCGCCGAGCCGCAGCTGTACGACCTCGTTCTCGTAGCGGTCGGCCGAAGCCCGAATGGCGAGAAGATTGGCGCTGAGAAGGCCGGAATCGCGGTGACGGAGCGAGGTTTCGTCGACGTCGACAGGCAGATGCGCACCAACGTGGCGCACATTTTTGCGATTGGAGACATCGTGGGGCAGCCGATGCTGGCGCACAAGGCCGTGCACGAGGCCCACGTAGCCGCTGAAGTCGCCCACGGCGAGAAATCCTATTTCGATGCACGGCAAATTCCTTCCGTCGCCTACACCGATCCCGAAGTCGCCTGGGCCGGCAAGACCGAAGATCAGTGCAAGGCCGAGGGTATCAAGTTCGGCAAGGCGGTCTTCCCTTGGGCGGCCTCCGGTCGCGCCATCGCCAACGGCCGCGACGAGGGTTTTACCAAGCTGCTGTTCGACACGACGACGCACCGCGTCATCGGCGGCGGCATCGTCGGGACACATGCCGGCGATCTCATCAGCGAGATCTGCCTTGCGATCGAGATGGGCTGCGAGCCGGCCGACATCGGCAAGACCATTCACCCGCATCCGACGCTTGGCGAGTCGATCGGCATGGCGGCCGAGGTGTTCGAGGGCCACTGTACGGACCTTCCGCCGCAGAAGAAAAAGTGACGCTGGAGACAGTCATGGTTTCAAGAGCGTGGCGAATTCTTATCCTTCTCGCATTTGTTCTGCTTCCGCCCAAGTTGGCGTCGGCGGCGGAGGCGCATTGGCCCCAGGTGCTCACTCTCGGCACCGCGTCGGAAGGCGGCACCTATTACACCTATGGCGAAGGGCTGGCTCGATTGCTCTCGCGAGAACTCGGCATCGCGGTGGTGACGCCACCAACTGGCGGCCCGATTGACAATATCAAGCTGCTTGAGACCGGTGAAATTCAGCTGGCCTTCGTCACGCAAGGCGTAGCGTTGCAAGCTTGGAACACCAGCGCTGCCTGGACCGGTGGGCGGCAATATCGAAGCATGCGCGCCATGTTCGCGATGTACGATACGCCGTTTCAGTTTCAGGTGCTCAGTGATTCGCCGATTCAATCGTTTGCCGAATTCGCCGGCAAACGTATCGGTGTCGGGCCCGAGGGCGGTACCACCGCCACCTACTTGCCCGAGTTCCTCAAGGCGCTGAAGATTGAGGCCACCCTGGTTCACGGCGATTGGGCGGAGCTCGCGGAGAAGTCGTTGGCGCGAAGCATCGATGCGCTCGCGGTTGGCGCCGGCGTGCCGGTTCCGATTTTCATCGATATAGAGCGAAAGGCGAAGGTGCGATACCTCCCTCTCACACGGCAGGAGATCGCAACGCTGCGCCTGACGATGCCGGAGCTCTCCGCATCTGTTGTCGCGGCGGGTTCGTATCCTAGCTTGCGGCGCCGTTACGACACGGTCGGCCTGTTCAACTTTGCCGTTGCGCACAAAGATCTGCCGAACGATCTGGTCACAGCCATCGTCGACACAGTGTTCGCAAACAACGAGCGGATGGTCGAATTTCATCCAGCGGCGGCGGAAACGATCCCCTCGAACATCACGCGCAACAATTTCATTCCGCTTCATGGTGGCGCGGTCGGTTGGTATCGCAGCAGGGTTACGCCTGGCGTTGCGCATTCGGACTGAGAAACAGCTTCTAGGGAAGGAATAAGATATGGCAACAGCAGCAGCAACGACAGACGGTCACCATTCCGTAAAATGGTATCAGCACCTCTATGTGCAGGTTTTGGCTGCAATCACAGCCGGCGTATTACTGGGCCATTTTTATCCTCAGCTCGGCGAGCAGATGAAGCCGCTCGGCGATGCGTTTATCAAATGCATCAAAATGATTATCGCCCCGATCATCTTCTTCACGGTTGTGCATGGCATTGCGAGCATGCGCGACATGAAGAAGGTTGGGCGTGTTGGTTTGAAGGCATTGATCTACTTCGAAGTGCTAACGACGGCTGCGCTGATCATCGGACTTCTCGTTATCAATCTGTGGAAGCCTGGCGTCGGCATGAACGTCGATCTGTCGACCGTTGATACAAAAACGATCGCGGCCTTCACCGCAAAAGCGAAGGAGCAGGGCGCGGTCCAGTTTCTGATGGACATTATCCCGTCGACAGTCGTCGGCGCTTTTGCCAATGGCGAAATCTTACAGGTGTTGTTCTTTGCGATCCTGTTTGCATTTGGATTGCAAGCCCTCGGTCAACATGGTGAGGGCGTGCTGCGGCTGATTGATGTCGTGAGCCACGTGTTCTTCAAGATCGTGGGCTACATCATGAAAGTGGCCCCGATCGGAGCGTTCGGCGCAATGGCGTTCACCATCGGCAAGTATGGCGTGGCGACGCTCGTTTCGTTGGCAAACTTCATGTTGGCGTTTTACGTAACATGTTTGCTGTTTGTCTTCGTTGTGCTCGGCGCCGTTGCTGCCCTTAGCGGCTTTTTCGATCTTCAAGTTCATCCGTTATATTAAGGAAGAACTCCTGATCGTGCTTGGCACTTCGTCCTCGGAATCCGTGCTGCCGCGTATGATCGCCAAGACTGAAAATCTCGGCTGCGAAAAGGCGATCGTCGGTTTGGTCATTCCGACGGGTTATTCGTTCAATCTCGATGGCACTTGTATTTACTTGACGATGGCCGCGATCTTCCTGGCGCAAGCGACCAATACGCCCCTAACGATCTGGCAAGAGCTCGGCATCATTGGCGTGCTGCTCCTTACATCCAAGGGCGCCGCTGGTGTCACGGGATCTGGCTTCATCGTTCTAGCCGCAACACTTGCATCCGTCGGAACGATTCCGGTCGCGAGCATCGCCTTGATCCTTGGCATCGATCGCTTCATGTCGGAGGCGCGCGCGCTCACCAACCTCATTGGAAATGGCGTTGCGACAGTCGTTGTCGCCAAATGGGAAGGGGCGCTCGATGAAAAACTACTCCATCAACGTCTAAACCAAGATCGCGATGTCGAAGCAGACGATCCGGAGGCCGTAAAGATCGCGGATGACGAGATGGAGGCAGGCGCGCCCCAGCCAGTTGTCGCTTGACTTGCAACAGTGTGGGAAGCGCCGGGAACGCTAAACGAGGAGTTAATCATGACTGAAGTAGTAATTGTATCCGCCGCGCGGACGCCTGTTGGCTCTTTCAATGGAGCGTTGGGATCGCTGCCTGCCCATGAGCTCGGGGCGGTGGCGATCAAGGGGCGCTCGAGCGCGCCAAGGTCTCGCCGGCGGCCACCCGATCGGTGCATCCGGTGCGCGTTCTGATGATTTTCCTGTTCGAGATGCAGAAGCGTAACGCAAAGAAGGGCATTGCACACGCTGTGCATCGGCGGCGGCACGGGCGTCGCCCTGAGGGTCGAGCGCTAGGCCAGAGCACCGATCGCAGCGAGACGCGGACGGCAATCGAAGGTAAACGATGCTGACTGGGGGGTCGCCGGGATCGAGTTCGCCAAGCTCATCGAATCCTGCCAGATCAGCGGCGTCGACATGACGTCCTTGATCGATATGGAGAAGAAAAACATCGACGCGCTGATGGAGGTCAACCGTTCGGCATATGACAGTTGGCGCAACCTGATGGTGCGGCAGACCGAGTTTTTCCAGGAAACGATGAAAGCAATCGCCACCGAGGCCAGCAACGAAACGGTCGCGGGACGGCGCACCGAAATCGCCCGGCAGGGATTCGAGAAAGCTCTCGCCAACATGCGTCAGCTCGCCGAGACAGCGACCGAACAGCAGAAGCAAATGATTGAGATATTGCGCCGGCGTTTCGAAGACGGAATGGCGGCCACGCGTACGCGGGATGGGAGCGTCTGAGGTCACTTGACCGGCAGCGGGAAGAGGGGCGGAAGCGTCCGCCTCTCGAACAAGGGTAGAATTGGGGAATACGATGAACCAGGATCTGAGGGAAGCCGCACTCGAATATCACCGCCTGCCGAGGCCGGGAAAGATTTCCGTCGTGCCGACCACGGCCATGGCGACGCAACGCGATCTGTCGCTGGCGTATTCGCCGGGCGTGGCGGAGCCTTGCCTGGTTATCGCCAAGGATCCGTTGCAGGCCGATGAGCTGACCGCACGCAGCAACCTCGTGGCCGTCATCACCAACGGCACCGCCGTGCTCGGCCTTGGCAATATCGGCGCGCTGGCGGGCAAGCCGGTCATGGAGGGCAAGGCATGCCTGTTCAAGAAGTTCGCCGGGATCGATGTGTTCGACATCGAACTCGCCGAGCAGGACCCTGACGCGCTGATCGAAACCATCGCCAGGATGGAGCCGACCTTCGGCGGCATTAACCTCGAGGATATCAAGGCGCCGGAATGCTTCTACATCGAGCAGAAGCTCCGTACGCGCATGAAGATTCCGGTCTTTCACGATGACCAGCACGGCACCGCGATCATCGCGGCGGCGGCAATCCTCAACGGCCTGAAGCTGGTCAAGAAGGGTATTGCCGACGTCAAGCTGGTCTGCTCCGGCGCCGGCGCGGCGGCGCTGGCCTGTCTTGATCTCATCGTCAGCCTTGGCCTGCGGCACGACCGTATCATCGTGACCGACGCAAAAGGCGTCGTCTATGCGGGTCGTACGGAGGGCATGGATGACAACAAGGCGCGCTATGCGTTGAAAACCGATGCGCGAAAGCTGGACGACATCATCCCGGACGCGGATATCTTTCTTGGCCTGTCGGCCGGCAATGTGCTGACGCCCGACATGGTCAAGAAGATGGCGCGGGATCCCCTGATCTTCGCCATGGCGAACCCGATCCCGGAAATCATGCCGGAAGCCGCGCTGGCGGTTCGTTCGGATGCGATCATCGGCACGGGGCGTTCGGACTACCCCAACCAGATCAATAACGTCCTGTGCTTCCCGTTCATCTTCAGAGGTGCGCTCGACTGTGGAGCGACAACGATCAACGAGGAAATGAAGCTTGCCACCGTCCGTGCGCTGGCGGATCTGGCCATGACGGAAGTGCCCGAGGTGGTGGCCGCTGCCTATAAGGGGGAGAGGCTTCGCTTCGGCCGCGAGTATCTCATTCCAAAGCCGCTCGATCCGCGGCTCATCGAGGTCATCGCGCCGGCGGTGGCCAAGGCCGCGGCCGACAGCGGTGTCGCCAAGCGCCCGATCGCGGACATGGAAGCCTATCGCCAGCAGCTGAGCCGGTTCGTCTATCAGTCCGGCAACGCGATGCAGCCGGTCTTCTCGGTGGCGAAGGGCAGCGGCAAGTCCCTGCTTCTGGCTGAGGGCGAAGACGAGCGCGTGCTGCGCGCTGCCCAGGTGATCGTTGACGAGAGGATCGCAAGGCCATTGCTGGTCGGCCGACCCTCGACGATCGGGGATCGGATCAAGGCGTTCGATCTCCGGCTACGGCCGGGCATGGACTGCGACATCATCGATCCGCATGATGCGGAGATCTATTCCAAATGCGCTGAGGTGTACCATTCGCGCAGAAAGCGCGACGGCGTATCGGCTGGCCTCGCCTCTCGGAGACCCGAAGCAATGCAACCGTACTGGCCTCGCTTCTTCTCGCGAGAGGCATTGGTGACGCGATGCTGTGCGGGGTCATCGGCAGGACTGCCGACCATCTGGCCGCCATCCGCAACGTGATCGGCACCCGCGACGATGTGCGGACGCTCGCCGTGATGCAGATGCTGATTCTGCCGCAGCATCAGCTGTTCATTTGCGACACTCATTGTCACCTTAATCCGACCGCCGATCAGGTCGCCGACATTGCCTTGCTGGCGGCGGCGGAGGTCAGGCGGTTCGGCATCACGCCGCGGGTGGCCCTGTTGTCGCATTCGAGCTTCGGCAGCTCTGCGGTTCCGGAAGCCAACAAGATGCGGGAGGCGCGGGCAATCATTCGCCAGCGGTCTCCCGATCTGGCGGTCGAAGGCGAGATGCGCGGGGACGCCGCGCTGTCGACGTCCGTGCTTCACCACGAGTTTCCCGATCCAGGTTTCGAGGAACCGGCGAACGTGCTGGTGATGCCCAATCTCGACGCCGCCAACATCTCCTACAATCTGCTCAGGATGGCGGCGGGCCAGGGACTGACGATCGGCGGCATCCTGCTCGGGGCGGCAAAGCCGGCCCACATTCTCACGCCGTCGTCCACCGTCCGGCGCATCGTGAACATGGCTGCCGTGGCGATCGCTGACGCCGTTTCGGAGCGAGCTTGATCGGGAAAGCGGTTGGACGCCGTGGATCAGCGAGACCGTGCGCGTCAGGTGGTTCACCCTGCCGGCGATGATCGCGGTGGTGTCGATCCCGATCACGACCGCAATTGCGCTGCTGACGGTGCGCTTCCTGCTCGGCTCGCAAGCCGTGCGCAGCTAGCCTGTGCTGCCTTTCGCGCTGCTGGTGCTCGTCTTCTTCCTGAGTTTCCTCGGGCTCAGGTACAGCATCTATCCCTTTGTCGTGATCGACCGGCTCACCGTCTGGCAGGCCGCCAGCAGCCCCGAGTCGCTCAAGATCATCCTGGTCGGGGTTTGCATCACGCTGCCCGTCATTATCGCCTACACGGGATTTTCCTATCGCGTATTCCGACGCAAAACCATAGAGTTGGACTATGCCTGAGTGGTCGTCTGTCGTAGCCGACACTCCCCGGATTTGTTTGGTTCACAGCATGACGGACCTTCCATCCCTGGTGGACGTCAAGGGGAAGCCCGAAGTCAGCTCGGCGATGCCCAATTCGACGCGCTGGCTGGTTCACGGAACAGCCGCCCTCGCGCTGGTCGTGGCCGCTTCCTGGCTCGGATATACCGTTGCTTTCCAGCGTGGACTGGACCATGTGCACATTGCCGCGCAGCAGCGGCTGGCGATGGAAGCAGCAAGACTAGACGGTCATCTTTCAAGATTTGAATTCTTGCCCTCCTTGCTGGAGACATCGCCGAGCGTCTTCCGGTTGCTCAGCACTCCCCTAGATACCGCGCTGCAGCAATCCGTCAGCCTGTATTTGAAGTCAATCAATCTGCTTGCTGGAGCCGACAACCTTTACGTCCTTGGCGTCTCCGGGGATGCCCTGGCCGCGGCTGATTTCGAGGAGCCGGGCACGCCGGTCGGCCAGAACCTGTCGTATCGCCCATATGTTAGCGAGGCTCTCTCGAAAGGGCGGGGAGCGTTTTTCGGTGTCGGTATTACCAGCGCGCGCGCTGGCTACTATCTCTCCTATGCTCTGAAGGAGGGCGGCGCGACCAGAGGTATCGCCACTGTCAAGGTCAACCTAGATTCGTTCGAGCGCGCGTGGCGCGACACTGACAGTGACATTATCCTGCTTGACGAGCGTCAGGTCACCATACTCGCCTCCCGCGACGCGTGGCGCTATCGGCCGATGGCACCGCTGTCGGCTCAGATGCGCGATGAAATTTCGCGATCCAAACCCTATGGCAACCACGACCTGACGCCACTCGGATGGACCGTGGTCGCTCAGTCCCGTGTCGCCACTGAGAGCGGAACCGCCTATACGGTGAGCGAGCTTCCACTCAACCGGGGCCTCTGGAAGCTCGTCCTTCTCGACAACGAGGCGCCGACACGGCAGACCGCGCTCGTCATCGGCGGGATGTCGGGCCTCGCCTCCATGGTCGCGTTGCTGGCGGCTGGTCTCGTGATGCAGCGCCGGAGAGAAATCAGGCAACGCCTGGCCAACCAGGCCGCGTTGCAGGGCGCGCACGACATGCTCGAGACCAGGGTGCAGGAGAGAACCGCCGAACTGCGGGCCGCGCAGGATGAACTTGTCCATGCCGGCAAGCTGGCTGCACTCGGCCAGATGTCCGCCGGCATCGTGCATGAGCTGAACCAGCCGTTGGCTGCGCTGCAAACTGCCGCCGACAACGCGATCTCGTACGTCGACCGTGGGTCGATCGGCGATGCCCGTGGCAATCTCACCCGGATCGGCGAATTGGTGCGTCGGCTCGGGCGCTTGACCAGCCAGCTTCGGGTCTTCGCCTACAAGTCGAGCAGCCCGCTCGATGTGGTCTCCGTCGAACATGCGGTGGCTGAATCCCTCAAGATACTGGTCGGTCGTGCCAAAGAAGGAGGAGTCGAAGTCGCGACGGACATCGAGGCGAATCTCTGCGTCACTGCCGATCAGACGCGGCTTGAGCAAATGCTGTGCAACATCGTGGCGAATGCGCTGGACGCGGTGGAGAGCGTAGGGCAGAAGTCCATCCTGATCCGGGCGAGGCGGGAAGATGGACAGCCCGCCCGCTGCCGCATCGCCATCAGTAACAGCGGTCCGGCAATTGCGCCCGATGTTCTCCAGCGAATGTTCGAGCCGTTTGTGACGACCAAGCCTGCAGGAAAAGGGCTCGGCCTTGGTCTGATGCTCTCCAACCACATCGCGCGCTCTTTCGGCGGCGAATTGCGCGCGCGAAATCTCGGGCCATCCGGAGCCGAATTCATTGTGTTCCTTCCACTAGCCGACGCAGCAGAGGCCTCGCATGGGCGATGACCAATCAATTGGCGTAATCTACGTCGAGGACGATGACGATGTCCGGATCGGCGGCGTTCAGGCCCTTGAGCTTGCCGGGTTTTCCGTTTCGGGTTTTGTCTCGGTCGAAGCCGCCGGTGGGGCTGTTCGTTTCGAGATGCCTTTCGTCGTGGTCTGCGACGTGCGCCTGCGCGGCAAGAGCGGCCTTGAGTGGTTGTCGGATCTGCGGCGGCTGGATCAGGATCTGCCGGTCATCCTGATCACGGGGCACGGCGATATTTCAATGGCCGTGCAGGCGATGCGGAACGGTGCCTACGACTTCATCGAGAAACCGTGCTCTTCCGAGCAACTTGTCTCGGTGGTGCGCAGGGCAGTCGAAAAGAGGCGTCTCACCCTGGAGGTACGCTCACTGAGATCCGCGTTAGCGGATCGCCAGGGTATCGGGGCAAGCCTGCTTGGCCGATCGCCGCAGATCCAGGAAGTGCGCCGGCTGGTATCCACGCTGGCTTCGACGAATGTTGATGTCACGATCTATGGCGAAACCGGAACCGGCAAGGATGTTGTCGCGCGCTGCCTCCATAATCACAGTGGTCGGCGAGGTGGAAACTATGTTCCGGTGAACTGCGGCGGCCTTCCCGAGTCGCTCGTCGAGAGCGAGCTGTTCGGCCACGAAGTAGGCGCGTTCACCGGCGCCACCCGGCAACGTGTCGGAAAGATCGAATATGCTAATGGCGGAACACTCTTTCTCGACGAGATCGAGAGCATGCCACTAAGCGTGCAAGTGAAGTTGTTAAGGGCGCTGCAGGATCGATCTATCGAGCGGGTCGGTTCGAACAAGCCGACGTCCGTGGATTGCCGTGTCGTTGCCGCGAGCAAGGCGAATTTGCTCGAGCTGAGCGAGAAAAAGGTGTTTCGCGCCGATCTCTATTATCGCCTCGGCGTCGCATTCATCGAACTGCCGCCACTTCGCGAGCGGCGCGAAGATATCCCCTTCCTGTTCGAGCACTTCACGCTCGATGCCGCCAGACGGTTCGAGCGCGACGCGCCGATACTGGACGAGCAGATGCTGTCGGTCCTGCTGGCCTATGCGTGGCCTGGAAACGTACGGGAGCTCCGTAACGTCGCCGACCGGTTCGTACTCGGCGTGCTCGACGGCAAGGCCATCAATAAGCCGGGGTTCGGTGCATCGGATGTATCGCTGCCCCGACAGTTGGAGAACGTTGAGCGGTCGATCATCGAGGACGCGCTGCGGCGCAAGCAGGGTGACGTTCAGGCGACTGCAATGCTTTTGGGCATTCCGAAGCAGACCCTGTACGACAAGATCAAGCGTCTGTCCGTCAACATTGACGGGATCAGGGAGGGGACAGTTGTTCGCTCCAGTTCCTGACGAGAAGAAGCGTTGGCCATTGTGAGCCCGGACAGGCCTGACGGCCGAAACCAGGGGGCCGCCGGGCAGCTGACGAGTCGGCAATCTCCGGACGCAGTGTCTGCGCCATGACTTCGTCCATGGCCGCTTCATCGGGGTCGACGCCGGGTGGCAGCGACAGTGCGGCCGCGCGAACACCTTCCGTGACGTAAGCTGTGCCACGGTCGAATGCCCGGCCGCCAAATGCCTTGATGAATTGAGGCATACTCCTGAGATATTCGGATGAGTCGGGCCAAACCCAACGTGCCATTGGATCGGCTGCAAAGCCAAGCACAATGGTCTGATAGTGCCTGCTTGAATGTTCGCGCCCGCAGATTTGAGTTCCGGCTCCACTGTCATGATGTCGTCTCCAGTCATCGATCACGTTGGCCAAAATGTCTGCTAATGGGATGGGAGCTGCCAGCACGACAAGTTGGCAAGCGACGCTCAAGACAAGGTGCACGCCATGTCTCAGAACTCAACGCGGGCGCGAGCACCACAATCGCAATCGGCTTTGACATCGGAATTCCTTTAAGACACGCGCTACCCCGACGGCGAACGGCGCGATCGACAACTCTCTGCTTTAGACGCGAACATGGCAGAAGCAAGGGATGATCGACTCTTAGGACGTTATTAACGCAATTGGTTCTTCTCGGTATCAGGCCATCCGGACGGATCGAGAAACGACGCTGGAAACGAACACGACGACGAGTCGCTGGTGGTGCTTCTCCACGACAGATTTCTGAATCTCCAGAAGAGCAGTTCGCGCGACAAAGTCGAGTGCGCCAACTGATGATCACTGCGATCAATATCAGCTGTGCGTCGCCGGATATGGATGAGCTTAAATAGCTTGAAACTCACGTGGCGTCAGGTTGTAGGCGTTGGAAACGGGTGACCAAGCTATTTCACGCGGGGCTATGGCTCATTGGTAAATCAAGTCCGAGCGGAATCGTGTGCCAATTGTTATCCGCCTCCACTTGCGGGTCATGGCCAATCATCCAGGTACATCTTGTGCCGGGAGGGGAACGGGATTTCCCCTATTGGGACGGCACTGCAACGTGCCATGAGACTGTCGGATAATACGAATGCTGGAATGCCACATGGCGACGGACAGAAATCCAATTTGACGTATTGGGACTGGGTCTCACAATTTGGGGCTGAGCCGATGAGCTATCTGGCGTCTAGTCGCAATCAAGTGGCTCAGGTTGGCGGAAACCTTTGCCCCCGCATTTTCCCGGATAGACCCCTTTGCAAGATCACGCTTTAGATGCAGGGCATTTCATTTCCAAGTCGTATTTGAGCGTGCCCGCCACCAAGCCGACTCGCGAACATGGATGGATCTGATCCAACCATGAGCGAAAGCATCGAGCGCCAAGCCGCTGAGATCAGGAAGCGGCTCGCATTCCTCAAGATGATCGAGCGGGTACTCGCTATCACCGCGAGCGGGAGCGCTTCGGCAGTTTCCGAAGTTTTGCAGGATCGAATTTTGGTATCGGCTCGTTCGCCTCTGGCGCGGGCAGTGGTCCTTCACTGAGAATGGGCGTTCCCTCGAGGAGCACTCGCGGCACTTGGTCTGCCGTCCCTACATAGCTAGCTATTTTGCTAGGGCACGTTCCCTCAAGCCGAAGCGTAACATCGGCACTGAACACTATTGCATGTCCTTCGGTGTGCCTTTGATCGATACGATGGCGGTGAACCGATCCATTGACTTCGCAAGAGCCGCTATAAGTCATGATACGATCTCGACCCCAAATTTTTCCGTCTGCAGAGCTGGTCCCGGTTGTCTGAACAGAATCTCCGCATCGATAAGTGGAGCGTCTGCCGGGGTTTAGGCCGCCAAGCGGACTGGCGGCTGGTTGAAGTAGGCTTGATCCGGGGTGGCGCCGTCAAGGCTCGAATGGGGTCGGCGGCCATTGTAGAAGTCGAGGTATCGGCCGATCGAGTGGCGAGCCTCGCCGACAGTTTCGTAAGCTCGCAGGTAGACCTCCTCGTATTTGACGCTGCGCCAGAGCCGCTCGACGAAGACGTTGTCCCGCCAGGCGCCCTTGCCGTCCATGCTGATGGCGATGCCGTTGTCGGCGAGAACGCCGGTGAAGGCCGCCCCGGTGAACTGCGAGCCTTGATCGGTGTTGAAGATTTCCGGCTTGCCGTGACGGGCCATGGCATCCTCCAGTGTCTCGACGCAGAAGGCTGCTTCCATTGTGATCGACAACCGCCAGGACAAGACCCGACGGGTCGCCCAATCGAGCACGACAGCAAGGTAAACGAAGCCGCGCTCCATGGGGATATAGGTGATGTCCATGGCCCAGACCTGGTTCGGCCTCGTAATCTCCATGCCCCGCAGCAGGTATGGATAGATCTTGTGGCCGGGCTCCGGTTTCGTGCTGCGCGGACGGCGATAGAGCGCCTCTATCCCCATCCGTCGCATGAGCGTCTTGACATGCCGGCGGCCGATCTTGCACCCTCGGCAGCCAGCAGGCCTCTCAACATACGCGAACCGGCGAAGGGAAACTCCAGATGCAGCCGGTCGAGACGCCGCATGATCGCGAGATCGGCATCCGGCACCGGCCGCGGCAGGTAATAGACGCTGCCGCGGCTGATCTGCAGAACTTCCGCCTGCCTGGTGATCGACAGATCGTGCTTGCGGTCGATCATCGCCTTGCGCTCAGCAATCCCGCCTTGGTGAGCGCTCCTTCTAAAAAATCGTTCTCCAGCGTCAGCTCGCCGATCTTGGCGTGCAGCGACTTCACGTCGATGGCTGCTTGCTCCGCTCCAGACCCGCCGCCGGGACCGAACGCATCGGCGGCCTTGCTTTCAAGTTGAGCCTTCCACGTCGTGATCTGATTGGGGTGAACGTCGAACTGCTCGGCCAGTTGAGTTATCGTCCGGTCACCCTTGACGGCGGCAAGCGCCACCTTCGCCTTGAAGGCCGGTGTGTGGTTCCGGCGTGCTCGTCTGCTCATCGTCGCTCCTGATTCGCAGGCCCCAGCGTGCCCGCTGTCAGGCAGAAACTCCACTTATCGCCCTGTGCAGAATTCCGGGACCGGCTCTCTGCAGAGTGGGCAATGGCGGTACCTTGGCTGCCCTGCGAGGTTTTGAAGAAAGCCGCATAAGTGCCGTCTTCATCGGCGGAACCCTCTCCTCGGTGTTCTTAAAAACCAGATGATCTGGCAACACTTAGCGCTAAGGCTTAATTAACGCGGACATCCGTGCGAACCTAGATTCGGGCGCGGTCATCCGCGAAACCAAAAGCCTCAGGCCGCCAGGCTGACGCGATGGTGCGATTAAAGCAGGAGCACCACCTTCCGGGCGTGCCCAAACAATGGGTATCTACTCAGGCGATGGTGCCGGAACACTACCGTACCATCAAGTTGCCAGCCCCCGCACCCCGGTTCGCTCAAGCGACCGGCGTGTTGCTGTTTCTACTGGGCTCTACGTTGTAGGGCTGCCCATATTGAGCAGATTGGAAACGGCGGTGACGAGCTGAGCGGGCGCGAACGGCTTTTGCAGGAGGATGCTGTTGGGGACTCCTTGCGACGTCCATTCGTCCGCAGCCGCTCCCGTCATGTAGACGACCGGAAAGGCAGGGACTTTTTCCCTGATCTGCCTCGCGACCTCCCAACCGCTCAAGCTGCCCTTCAAGCTAACGTCGGTAACGAGCGCCTTGTAGTTCTTGCGCCCGCTCTTAAACAAGGTCAGGGCTTCTTCCGCTGAGGAGAGAATATCGGTTTCAAAACCGCCTTCGCTGAGCGCATCTTCAACTATACCCTGCACCGGATATTCGTCCTCAATGACGAGAATTAGAGGCAACTCGGCCACGATTTTCCCCGGCGCGCTTGAGAACCGTAAATGTATGTGTGTGTCGGGGTGCCCTTGGTTCAAAGAGCGGACATAACTAGGGGGAGGGCAATCGTGCACGGTCGGCCTGCGCTCTAAGCGGTGATCTTTCAGATCAGCCCCAAGACTATGAAAGCCCCTATCTCGATCAGGACTGCGGTTCCTAGGGCGGCGACGGCAAGAAAGGCATCAATACATCTGGCAGTTCGCGGCTTGGGGTGTCCCTGTGCGGTTCACGCTTACTGCGGCCAGAAGGGCAATGTATCGCAAGCCGCCGCATTGATCGAGGGATTACCCGCCGAGGTCGTCGTGGCGATACGGCCTATGACGACGATGATTTGCGCCAAGGCCATCGCTGCCAAGGGGGTCGCCATCCAACAACCCCTCACGCGCGTTCAAATATCCGATTAACAAGCACCGGCGACGGTAGGGTTGCCGTCCGCGTAAGCCTGCAGATTCACGGCGGGATCCGCATTTGGTAAGCCGATAAGTCGCCTTGACAAGGGTATTCTGACAAGAGGAAATTCTGTAGCAATCTGAACAAGCAAAAAGGCTGTGAATTGTGATAACTGCGATTGAGAACGTTATGAAATTCGGAGACTTCCAAGCTGAATACGAGGGTTCGATTCCCTTCACCCGCTCCAAATCATTCAATGAGTTTATGTAGCGTGAAGCTACATAAGCAGCCATTTCTAGGTGTACTCCAGGGTGCACTTCGCGGAACCTCTGCGGCGTCAGCGTTTTTGAATCCATTTGGCTGACTGCTTATCCACAGATTTAGGCCGGTGACGACATGCGCAACCTGACCCGCGTAATGCTAGACGGGCCGGGTTTTCGGTTGAAGTGTGGACGTGGAAGCGGTTCGTTACCTGGCTTGCCCAGCCTTCGTTCTCCTCCAGCGACTCAAGGTACATTTCAATGTCGCCGCCCAGTTCTTCCAGAGCGTCGCGCGTTTGCTCGGTCAATGACTTGCAGGCACCTGACATGACGCGCCGTGATGCGTAAACGCGGCGATCGAAATCCCGAGATCGCGTGGATGAGAGAACGGATCAGACATGGAGAAGGTGACACCTGCTGTTAGCCCCGACGCGTATGTCGCCGCCCTCTCTGGCTGGCGCCGCGAGTGTGTTGAATTCCTGCGCGCGGCGGTTCGTACCGTTTCGGCACTGGAAGAAGTCGTGAAGTGGGGGCATCTCGTCTATCTGGCTAATGGACCGACTCTGCTCATTCGTGCCGAGGAAGAGCGGGTGCTGTTCGGCTTCTGGAGAGGCCAGCGACTGAGTGACATTGAGCCTCGCCTCAAGAAGGGCGGCAAGTTCGAGATGGCTACGCTGGAGCTGCGGCAGGGAATGACCGTCAAGCCATCGATTGTACGTCGCCTGGCTCGGGAGGCGGTCGCACTCAACCTGACGCTTGGCGATCCGACGCACGCAGCGAGGCCAGTTTCGAAGAAGGGCAACAAGAGTGGCCGACGCTGACCACGGCGAGGGTTCTCTTCACCCGTTCTAATCGTTAAAATCGTCAGCAAGTGCCGCCTCATATCGAAATGAAAAGCCAAAAATGGCGACAATTGCGATTGTAGCCGACACCACTTGTGCGATATCTTTATCCCGCTCATCTACCGTCTCTTGCAGACGAACGTCGGATAGGTTTCCGCATCGGAGGACCGTCATGACCAATACTTCAGACACAATGAGAGATCTCCAAGCCGGCTCGGATACGGCGCCGCTACGCGCCAAGTGGGGCTGGATCGTCGCACTCGGCGTCGTCTATCTCATCGCCGGGTTTATCGCGCTCGGCAGCGTTGCGATGGCCACCGTCGCGAGCGTCCTCGTCGTCGGCGTGATGATGATCATCGCCGGCGTCGCCGAAGTAATCAGCGCCTTCCAGATCAAGACCTGGGGCAAGTTCCTGCTCTGGGTCCTGCTCGGTGTGCTCTATGTCGTTGCTGGCTTCGTCACGTTCCAGAATCCGCTGCTCGCCGCGGTGCTGCTCACCCTCATTCTCGGCGCAGCGCTGGTGGCCTCGGGCGTCATGCGGATCATCCTGGCCTTCAGCATGAAACGGGAAGCGCCCTGGATCTGGGTGCTGCTGTCCGGTGCGATCACGGTGCTGCTCGGCGTGCTGATCCTGGCGCGCTGGCCGGTATCGAGCCTCTATATCCTCGGCCTGTTCCTCGGCATCGATCTCATCATGGCCGGAGCAGGCTGGATCGACTGGGCTTTGGCCTGCGCCGAGGTCGTTGAGGTGCAGGTGGCGGACTACGCGCCCGCAGTTGATCGACGATAAGGAGGCACCTATGCGCTGGATCTACCTCGCCGTCATCATTCTGTTCGCCGCCGCGACGATCGTTTTCGCGCTGCAGAACTTCGAGATCGTCACCATGTCCTTTCTCGGGCTCAATGCCCGCGTGCCGCTCGCGCTGCTGGTCGCCGTCGCCTACCTCCTGGGCGCGGCGACGGGCGGCAGCCTGTTCGCGCTGTTGCGCCGATCCTATGAAGGATCGCGACGAAGCGTTGTGGGCTCGCCCTGAATTAGGTTTCGTTTCATCTCCGGCCGCAGAGGATGCGATGGACGCAACAGCACGCGAGCCGGTTCTGGTGGACCTCGCCCTGCAGGGTGGCGGCTCCCATGGCGCATTCACCTGGGGCGTGCTCGATCGGCTGATCGAGGAGCCGTGGCTACAGATCGAGGCGATCTCCGGCACGTCTGCGGGCGCAATGAACGCAGCCTTGGTGGCGGACGGATGGATGCAAGGCGGAGCCGAAGGCGCGCGGGCGGCGCTCGATACCTATTGGCGCCGGGTATCGCAGGCTGCGGCGTACAGCCCGCTGCAGCGCTCGCCGCTCGACCGGCTGATGGGCCGCTGGACGCTCGACACGTCACCTGTCTATATCGCCATGGACCTGATGGCCCGTGTGGTTTCGCCCTATGATCTCAATCCGCTCGGCCTCAACCCGCTGCGCGCCATCCTCGCCGAGAGCATCGACTTCGACCGACTAGCCCGTGCGCCGATCAGGCTGTTCGTCACCGCGACCAATGTGCGCACCGGCCGCGGCCGCATCTTCCGCAACAAGGAGATCACCGCCGACGTCCTGCTCGCCTCGGCTTGTCTGCCGACCATGTTCCATGCGATCGAGATCGACGGCGAGCCCTATTGGGATGGCGGCTATGCCGGCAATCCGACCCTTACGCCGCTGGTGCGCGAAAGCGACGCGCACGACACCATTTTGGTGCAGATCAATCCGCGCGAACGGCCGGAGCCGCCGCGCACGGCAAACGAGATCCTCAACCGGCTCAACGAGATTTCCTTCAACTCGCCGCTGATGAAGGAATTGCGCATGATCGCGCTGCTGCGCCAGGTGGCGGACCCCGGACACGGCGAGGGCGCGCGCTGGGCCGGCATGCGCACGCACCGGATCATGACCGACGCGCTCGCGGACTTCGGTGCGTCGTCGAAGCTCAACGCCGAGTGGGCGTTCGTCTCGCTGCTGAAAGAAGAGGGCCGCAAGAGCGCCGACGCATTCCCCAACGCCCACGGCGAGGATATCGGCAAGCGCTCCACGGCCGATCTCGACGTGCTGCTGGCGGAATGCTGAGGTCATGACGGTGTCAGGCCTTCTTGGCATCCTGATCGGGCTCGGCCTGCTGATCTCGTTCGCCTTCCGGGGCTGGAGCGTGCTGTTGCTTGCGCCGCTCGCCGCGCTGGTCGCAGCGCTGTTCTCGCGCGAGCCGCTGCTTGCCCACTGGACCCAGACCTTCATGGTCAGTGCCGCGGGCTTCCTGGCGCAGTTCTTTCCGCTGTTTCTACTTGGCGCGCTGTTCGGCAAGCTGATGGAGGACAGCGGCTCGGTCGCTGCGATCGCGAACTTCATGACGCAGCGGCTCGGTCCGCAGCGGGCCGTGCTGGCGGTCGTGCTCGCCGGCGCGCTCGTCACCTATGGCGGCGTCAGTCTGTTCGTCGCCTTCTTCGTGCTGGCGCCGATGGCGCAGGAGCTGTTTCGTGCGGCTGGCATCCCGCGGCGACTGATGCCAGCGGCCATCGTGCTCGGCACCTCGACCTTCACTATGTCGGCTTTGCCCGGCACGCCGTCGATCCAGAACGCGATCCCGATGCCGTTCTTCGGCACCACGCCGTTTGCCGCGCCCGGCCTCGGTATCCTGGCATCGCTGATCATGCTCGGCTTCGGCCTGTGGTGGCTTGGTCGCCAAGAGGTGATCGCAAGGAAGAACGGCGAAAGCTTTGGCGACGGCGCGCCGATGTCGTCCGACCGTCTCGCCACCGACGAAAAATTGCGTGAACGCGCCACCACTGCGCGCGAGTTCGACCCGGCAGAGATCGTGCACGGCGAGACGACTGACGTGCCGCCTCCGGCCACGCTCGCCGCGCTGCCCCTCATCATGGTGATTGTCGTTAATCTCGCGATGTCGTTGTTGATCCTGCCGGCACTTGACACTCGCTTTCTCGCTGAAGGCCGCTGGGGCGAGACGTCGCTCGCCGCTGTCGGCGGCGTGTGGGCCGTGATCACGGCGCTTGCCTGCGCGATTCTGACCGTGCTCGCGGTCAGCCATCGGCGACTGCCGGCGCTGCGCGCGACCATGGACGCCGGCGCCAACGCCTCGGTATTGCCGGCGATGAGCGTAGCGAGCCTGGTGGGCTTCGGCGCCGTGGTGGCGGCGATGCCTGCCTTCACCGTGGTGCGCGACGCTGTGCTCAGCATCGGCGGCGGACCGCTGGTATCGCTGGCAGTCGCTACCAACGTGCTCGCAGCCCTCACCGGTTCGGCGTCGGGTGGGCTGACCATTGCGCTCGACGCGCTCGGGGCGACCTACATGACGCGCGCGGCGGAGATTGGGCTCGATCCTGCGCTGCTGCATCGCGTCGCGGTGATCGGTTCAGGCACGCTCGATAGCCTGCCGCACAATGGCGCGGTGGTCACATTGCTCGCGGTCTGCGGATCGACGCACCGGGACAGCTATCGCGACATCGTTATGGTCGGCATCGTCGGCGCCCTCATAGCGCTCGCCGTCGTCATTGCGCTCGGCTCGGTGGTCGGGTCGTTCTGAGCCATCGGCATGAGTCCCGAGTCTTGATGGATGGGCAGACGCTGGCGCGAGCGAAGCACGTCCGCATCACGCCCAGTCACACCGTGTGTGATCGCGGTCACTTCGCGTCGCATTGAGCTTCCCTAGGTTGGGTCATCGCAGGGCAATCCTCGCGCTGCATAACCCAGGAGACCTTTGATGACTAGGATTACGAAGATCATTACGGCAGCGGTCGCTGCTCTGGCGCTGACAACTGCCTCTTTGGCCATCCCGAGTCAGGCCTTCGCTGGCGGTCGGCACGGTGGAGGTCACGGTCATGGTCATGGCCACGGTCACGGCCACCACGGTCATGGTCACCATGGTCATGGTCACCATGGCCATCGGCATCATCACGCTCATGGCCACTATTTCGGCTATGGTTATAACCACTGCTGGAAATGGACCCCCTACGGCCGCGTCAACATCTGCTACCTCTATTGATCAGTTGATCCGCGACGACAAAAGAAACTCGCTCGAGCTGAGGCTCGGGCGGGTTTTCTCGTTGATGATCGCGCCTTGAACAGCCGCTGTTAGCGGTCACAGGCCGGTTGCGTTCCAGCGGGCGGCTGTGTCGCAAGGCGAGGCTTCGTCGGCGCGGCCAGCCTTGGGGCAGGACGCGCCATGGTTGAATCGCCATTCGACACCATCAATGTCGCGAATTCCGGCGGCCGAACACCTCTTGAATAACTATGCCGCGGGGAACGCCTAGACTCGACACAAAATCAATCCGATTGAGACACAATGTCGGCGAGTGTGACTGGAACCGTACCCGTCATCGGTATGTGGTCAAAATAATTTTACACATGGGCTCACAGGGGGGCTGCAATGCGGGCTGAAGTCGACACTCGTTGGCGTATGGGGCAACTATCCGGGTCTTCGGCCCGCGAGGCCGTGCGCTGGCTTTTCACTGCGTCTCGGCGCAGCGCCGCAACGGCGGCGCTGGTGTTTGCCGCAATGGCGGGCTCGGCGGTCGCCGAGCGGGTGTACGCGGCGCCCCCGGGCAGCAACGAAATCCGGATTGGCAATACCGCGCCCTATACCGGTCCGGCCTCCGCCTACGGCGTCATCGCCAAGGTGATCTCTGCCTATCTGGACAAGGTCAACGCCGAGGGCGGCATCAACGGTCGCAAGGTCAATTTCGTAACCTATGACGACGCATACGACCCCGCCAAAACCATGGAGACGACCCGCAAGCTTGTCGAGGAGGACCAGGTTCTTTGACTTTGGCGACCATCGGCACGAACACGAACGCAGCGATCCAGCCCTATTTGAATTCAAAAAGGTCCCGCAGCTTTTTGCCTTGTCCGGTGCGGCGGCCTGGGATCAGCCGCGCGAGTTTCCGTGGACCATGGGCTTCTTGCCAAGCTACGCGGCTGAAGCTCAGATTTATGCGCAGTATCTGTTGGAGAACCATCCCCGCGGCAAGATCGCCGTCCTTTATCAGGAGGATGGGATGGGCAAGGAATACCTGAAAGGCCTGAAGGACGGTCTGGCTGGCAAGATTCCGGTCGTGGCCGAGGTCCCATACAAGGTCACGGAAACCAACATCGATCCGCACATCGCCAAGCTCAAGGCCTCGGGCGCCGACATTTTGCTCGAGTTCACCACGCCGAAATTCGCGATCATGACGATCCGTCGAACCGCCGAACTCGGCTGGAAGCCGCTGCATTTCGCTGCGTCGATAGCTGCATCTTACTCGGCGGTGATTCAGCCGGCAGGCCCGCAAAATGCGGAAGGCCTGTTGTCGGCCCAGTACAGGCTGGAGGGAGAGGATGCGGCAGGCGCCGGCGACGCGGTGTTCCGCGAATGGAGCGCTTTCATGCAGCGATATGTCCCAAGCGTGAGCAAGACCAACGGCCAGGCCGTCCTCGGCTATCTGGTCGGCAAGTCGACGGTCGAGGTCCTGAAGAACTGCGGTGACGACCTGTCGCGCGAAAACATCATGAAGCAGGCCCGCGCGCTCAAGGGTCTGCAGCTTCCCATGATGGTGCCGGGCATTGTGATCAATACCAGCGCATCCGATCATGCGCCGATCGAGCAGATGCGTATGATGCGCTTCACGAACGGAAACTGGCAGTTCTTTGGACCCGTGCGAAGCGGCATCGATCCGGGCGCCGTCAGCGAATCCTTCAAGACGATCTTCAAGTACGGCACCGCCACCAAGCGCGATCTGGCGAACCAGCTCAACGCCAATACCGTGAGCCTGATGACCGGCTCGTTCGGCAGCACCTATGCCCAGGTCGGCGCCGATCTCGCCTCCGTGCTCGACAATGGCACCGCGCTGCGGATATTGCCGGTGATGGGCCGCGGATCGGTTCAGGCGGTGGCGGACATCCTGTTGCTGAAGGGCGTCGACGCCGGGATCGTGCGCAAGGATACGCTCGCCTATCTCGACCGCAAGGATTTCGCCAAGGACATCCGCAACCAGTTCGTCTACGTGGCCAAGATGTTCAACGAGGAAATGCACGTCCTTGCGCCGAAGACGATCACCAGCATGAGGGAGCTCGACGGCAAGACCGTGGTGGTCGATTTGCCCGACAGCTCTACCTTCGTGACCGCGCTCAACGTGTTCGACCGGCTCGGGATCAGGCCGCATCTGCTCTATCTCGAGCCGCGGCTGGCAGTGGACATGCTGCGCAAGGGCGAGGTCGACGCGATCGTGGCGATCGAAGGCAAGCCGTTGCAGTGGCTGAACCAGATCACCGATCGCAACCTGCATCTGGTTCCGGTCGAATTCGCCAAGCCGCTGCACGAGGAGTATCTACCCTCCAAGCTTTCCTCGGCGGACTACCCGAACCTCGTACCGGAGGGCCGGGCTATCGAGACGATCGCCGCCGAAGCTCTGTTGGCGTCGTACAATTGGGCGCCGAACAGCGACCGCTACCGACGCCTGTCGCTGCTGGTGGAGACGATGTTCGACAAGGTAGCGCAGCTGCAGCGGCCGCCGTTCCATCCAAAGTGGAAGGAACTCGCGCCAAGAGCGATGGTGACCGGCTGGACCCGCTTCAAGGCGTCGCAGGATTGGCTCGACCGCAACATGCCTCCGGGCGCGGCGGTATCGGCCGCATCGGGCGCCGCGCCGGCGCCGGCAGCGGCTGAACTTTCGCCGCAGCAGCGCGATCCCCTGTATCGCGAATTCCTGGAGTGGCGGGCCAGCCGCGCAAAGGCCAGCCGGTAACGGTCCTCGGTTTCGGGGCGGCCGGCCCCTCATTGCGCCGGGGCCGGCTCGCCCGACACTCGTCGCGCGCTACGCGTCGGCGGGCGATGCGGCGATTTGCTCCAGTACTTCGGTCAATCGGCCGACGGCCCAGTCGATCTGCTGTTCGTCGATGATCAGGGGCGGCGCAAAGCGTACCGTGTTTCGGTGGGTATCCTTGGTCAACACGCCTGCTTGAAGCAAGCGCCTGACCACCGAACCGGCGCTCGCCATGTCCCGGTCGATCTCGATCCCGGCAAACAGACCGCGACCGCGCACCTCGCGAACGATCGGGTTCCGGATCGAAGCGAGTCGATCGAGCAGATGCGCGCCGACGATAGCCGCGCGTTCCACCAGGTGCTCGTCGACCAGCGTATCGAGTGCGGCCAATCCGACCGCCGCGGCGACCGGATTACCTCCAAACGTGCTGCCGTGGTCGCCGGGAGTGAATACTTGCATGAGCTCGCGGCGAGCAAGGAACAGCGACACCGGCAACAGTCCGCCCCCGAGGGCTTTACCGAGCATCACCCCATCCGGGACGACGCCTTCGTGCTGGCACGCGAGCAGCCGTCCGGTCCGCCCGAGGCCGCTCTGGATCTCGTCGCACAGCAGCAACACGTTCCTGGCCCGGCAGATCCGCGCGACCTCTGCCAGGTAGCCCGGCGGCGGCACGTTGATTCCGCCTTCGCCCTGAATTGGTTCGACGAGAAAGGCCGCCGTGTTCGGCGTAATGGCCGCAGCCAGCGCCGATGCATCGCCAAACGGGATGAGTTTGAAGCCCGGCGGAAACGGGCCGAAGCCATCCCGGTGTTGCGCCACGGAAGAAAAGCCGACGATTGCGATGGTGCGGCCGTGGAAGTTGCCCTCCGCGGCGATGATTTCGGCCCGGTCGGACGGTATCCCCTTGACCCTGTAGGCCCACTTGCGCGCAGCCTTGAGCGCCGTCTCGACCGCTTCCGCGCCGCTGTTCATCGGCAAGGCCGCGTCGAAGCCGGTGAGCTCACAAGCCCTGGCGAGAAACGGTCCGAGCCGGTCGCTGAAATAGGCGCGCGAGATCGTGTCAAGTCGCCGGGCCTGCTCGGTGAGTGCCGCGACGAGACGTGGATGACAATGGCCGAAACTGACCGCCGAATAGGCGCCCATCATGTCGAGGTAACGCCGACCCGTCTCGTCCCATAAATACACTCCATCGCCGCGGACGATGGTGACGGGCAATGGTGCATAATTTCCGGCCCCGAAACGGGCTTCGAGTTGGGCGAGGTCGCTCATGGCAATCCTCCTTCGGGTCCGCCCGGAGATGACGCTGCACATCGACCGCTACCCGGGCAGGCAGCCACAGGCATTGCTGCGGCGCGTCGTCTCATGCGCGTCCTCACTGCAATATGGGGAGGGCAAAAAAGGAAAAAAGCATCGAACTTCGCGCTTGCGCTATATTGGTGATGGGATGGCTTCATGCCGCCAGCGCAGGGCTCGACGCCGCAAAATAGTGTATCGGCAGGCTTCGCAGCGCTGGCGATGTCCCGCGCCACAGAATCAAGAATTTCGGAGGAAGTTTCATGTCGGCTCTGCCACTTTCGGGCATCAAAATTCTCGACCTGACGCGCGTGCTCGCGGGCCCGCTGTCGGCGCAGATGCTGGCCGATCTCGGCGCCGAAGTGATCAAGATCGAACGTCCCGGCGGCGGCGACGACGCGCGCGCCTTCGGCCCGCCTTACCTGACCGACCCCGAAGGCAAGGCGAACAACAACAACTCGTTCTATCTGTGCGCCAACCGCGGCAAGAAGTCCGTCACCGTCAATATCGCGACGCCGGAGGGACAAGACATTGTCCGCGAGCTGGCGAAAACCTGCGACGTGATGATGGAGAATTACAAGGTCGGCGATCTCAAGCGCTACAGACTGGATTATGAATCTATCAAGGCCATCAACCCCGGCATCATCTATTGCTCGGTGACCGGTTTTGGCCAGACCGGGCCTTACGCGCCGCGCGCCGGTTACGACGCTATCCTGCAGGCGATGGGCGGGTTGATGAGCGTCACCGGTCATCTCGACGGCGAGCCCGGTGCGGGACCGATGAAGGTCGGCCCCTCCATCGTCGATTACATGACCGGCATGAACGCTTCGATCGGCATTCTGGCCGCGCTCTATCACCGCAAGGCCAATGGCGGGGAGGGGCAGCATGTCGATGTCTGCCTGTTCGACACCGTGATCGCCTCGCTGTCGCATTACGCGCAGATCTTTCTCGTCAACGGCCAGACCCCGCCGCGGCGCGGCACCTGGGGCAATGGCGGCATGCCGGCCGGCGTGTTCCGCTGCACCGACGGCGAACTGATGCTGGTGGTCGGCAATGACGGGCAGTTCGCGCGCACCTGCGCGGTGCTCGGCGCGCCGGAGCTCGCGTCCGATCCGCGGTTCGTCAAGAACAACGACCGTGTCGTCCACGGCAAGGAGATCATGGCGATCTTCGCTGGATTGTTCCTGAAGAAGCCCGTCGCCGCCTGGCTGGAAGAGCTGGAGAAGGCCGGCGTGCCCTCAGGTCCGATCAACGATTTCGCGCAGGTGTTCGCCGATCCGCATGTCCGCTCGCGCGGAATGGAGATCAAGGTCGATCACCCCTTCGAGCATGCGCTGTCGCTGATCCGCAATCCCATCACATTCTCCGGCACGCCAGTGAAGGACTATCGCGCGCCGCCGCTGCTCGGCGCGGACACGAAGGATGTGCTGGCGACGATCGGCTACGACGATGCAAAGGTGGAAGCGCTGAAGGCGCAGAAGATCATCTGATCCAGCAACCGGCGCGGCGTTGAGGCGCGCGCCGGTTCTGGTTCGGCGACAAGCGACACTCAGCGCAAGCCCTGACGGTTCATGATGATCCGATGGATCTGGATGAACTCGGGCAGCTCGATCAGGAACTCGGGATCGCGATCGAGATGGTGAACCTTGGTCGGTTCGCCCTTGGTGAAGGCGGTCATGGAATCGAGGTCCGGCCAATAGGAGATGGTCGTGAACCAGCTCTCGTGTGCACGGTCCTCCCGGAATAGCTGGACGCCAAGGGCGGTCTTCTCCAGCGGCGGAATTCCCTCGACCTTGAGATAGGATTCATAATCGTCCGCAATTTCCGGCCGGGTCCGGCCGCGCCAGATGCGGGCGAGCGTGGCTCAAGCGTACGGCGAAGTCGTGGTCCTGACGCCGCGGTGCTGGCGTCAAGTTGCGCAGGTTCATTCCTGCGCGGCGACGGTGGCAAGAAAGCCGTTCATCGGGGAGAGGACGAAGTAACCCGTAAAGCCACTGCGCAGGAAGGCCGGATGCCTCCGCTGAACCTGTATGCTCGTGTGCGCTTTCTTCTGTGCGCTTTGCACACGAGACCGCGGGTGCAGCGCGCACCCGGTCTTCCCTGCGCCCTCTGTTCTCGATGAGGGACAACGAAGATGCAAACCTCGGGCGTAATGTGCCGCGAGAATGCGAAGCCATATCCGGCCGTCATCGTCCGCGAAGGCGGACGATCCAGTATTCCAGAGACAGCAGTGATTGAACCGACAAGCCGCGGCGTACTGGATACCCCGCCTTCGCGGCGTATGACGACTGATGGCTGTTTCAAAATCGAACCCGTAGCCTGGATGAGCGAAGCGATATCCGGGGGCCAATGCAGCTCACAGGTCCTGCCGGGTCAACCGCCCATGTGGCACCGCCGGCCGGGCGGACGGCTTTCTCTGCGTCTCGCCACCCGTCAGCGCCATCACCGAGACCGAGACCACGCGGTCGATAATGCCCTGGACGTCGTTGAGGTCGCATTGCCCTTCCGACAGTTTCGTCAATCGCTCTCGTTCCCGGATGGTGTGGTGCGACATCGCGAGGGCGAAGTGCAGGCCCCAATAGAGTTCGACGTCGTCGTCGCGGCCGGGCATCGCGCGGCGCATCGCGGCGACGAATTTCCGCAGGTGATCGACCTCGCGGTTCTTGATGCGGCGGATCGGCGGTACCGATTCAATCGAGGCGCGGATCATGAAGCGCGCCGCGGTCGAGCCTTCGCGGTCGGGACCGAGGCAGCCGCGCAGGGTGGGGCCCACCAGCGCATGCAGGATGGCGTCGATCGGCGCGCGGCCGCCGCCGTTTTCCTCCGCGGCCTTCAATTCATTGAGGCGCTCGCGGTTGGTGGCGAGGCTGCGCGTGACGAACAGTTCAGCGATCAATTCGTCCTTGGAGCCGAAATGATAATTCACCGCGGCGAGGTTCACGTTCGCTTCCGCGACGATGTCGCGCAGCGTCACGTCGCCGAAGCCGCGATCGGCGTAAAGCCGTTCGGCGGCGGCAAGGATGGCAGACCGGGTCCGATCGCTCGACATATCTGGGCCCCGTTTGGGGAGTTGCAATTCAAACAGTTGTATGAAACTATCGTTTGAAGAGCTGGAAAAGTCAATCCAGTTTGCGCGCGTGGCGCATTTCCGGCCAAACCTTGCCGCCGTCGCTCATCAGCGATGCCGCAAAATGCTTGCGGCGAATGAGAGGCGGGCGGACAGTGCGGACCAACAATTTCAGAAGCCAAGTGAGGAGCGTCCCATGAACTTCGATCTGTCAGAAAAGCAAAAGGAATGGCTGAACCGCGTGCAGGCGTTCATGACCACGCATGTCCGCCCAGCGGTGCCGATCTACGAGAAGCAGGATGCGGAGGGCCCGCGCTGGAAGGTGATCCCGATCCTCGAGGAACTGAAGAAGAAGGCGAAGGCCGAAGGCCTCTGGAACATGTTCATGCCGCCGTCCTCGCACGAGGACGATGAATTCCACGGCGCGGGATTGACCAACCTCGAATATGCGCTGCTCTCGGAAGAGATGGGCCGCATCTCCTGGGCCTCGGAGGTGTTCAACTGCTCCGCTCCCGATACCGGCAACATGGAAGTGTTCATCCGCTACGGTACCAAGGAGCAAAAGCGGAAGTGGCTGCGGCCGCTGATGGACGGCGAGATCCGCTCCGCCTTCCTGATGACCGAGCCCGCGGTTGCGTCATCGGACGCCACCAACATCGAAACGCGCATTGAGCGCGATGGCGACCACTACGTCATCAACGGCCGCAAATGGTGGTCGTCCGGCGTCGGCGATCCCCGCTGCAAGATCGCGATCCTGATGGGCAAGACCGATCCGAAGGCGGCGAAGCACCAGCAGCAGTCGCAGATCCTCGTGCCGCTCGACACCCCCGGCATCAAGGTGGAAAAGATGCTGCCGGTGTTCGGCTTCGACGACGCGCCGCACGGCCACGCCCAGGTTCTGCTGGAAAACGTTCGCGTGCCGAAGGAAAACATCCTGCTCGGCGAAGGCCGCGGCTTCGAGATCGCGCAGGGCCGTCTCGGTCCGGGCCGGATCCATCACTGCATGCGGACCATCGGCAAGGCCGAGGAGGCGCTGGAGAAGATGGTGAAGCGGCTGGCGTCGCGCAGCGCCTTCGGCAAGAAGATCATCGAGCACTCGGTATGGGAGCAGCGCATCGGCGAAGCGCGCGCCGATATCGAAATGAATCGTCTGCTCTGCCTCAAGGCCGCCGACATGATGGACAAGGTCGGCAACAAGACCGCGCAGGCCGAGATCGCGATGATCAAGGTCACAGCCCCCAACATGGCGCTGAAGATCATCGACAATGCCATCCAGGCCTATGGCGGCGGCGGTGTCTCCGACGAGGCCGGCCTGGCGCGGGATTATGCCCATATCCGTACGCTCCGCCTGGCGGATGGTCCGGACGAGGTGCACAATCGCGCCATTGCCAGACTTGAACTTCGGAAGTATGCAAACGCTACGCACTAACGGAGGCGCGCTATGATGGCGCTTCCTAAGAAGAAATTTTAAGGGAGCGTCATCGTGGCGGACGGCGTCAGGAAAGACGAAGAGTTCTCGGGCACCAAGGAAGTCGAGGAGCGTCATCGCATTGATGAAGCGAGCCTCGAGCGCTGGTTGCGCGAGCATGTCGAAGACTATCAGGGGCCGCTGACCGTCCTGCAGTTCAAGGGCGGCCAGTCCAACCCGACCTACAAGCTCGAAACGCCTACACGAGCCTATGTGATGCGCCGCAAGCCGTTCGGCAAATTGCTGCCGTCGGCGCACGCGGTCGATCGCGAGTTCCGCGTCATCGCCGCCCTTGGCAAGCAGGGCTTTCCGGTCGCGAGAGCTTACGCACTGTGTACCGATGATAGCGTGATCGGCGCCGTCTTCTACATCATGTCGATGGAAGAGGGCCGGGTGTTCTGGGACCCGACGCTGCCGAGCCAGACGCCGGAAAACCGGCGCAAGATTTTCACCAGCAAGATCGAGACGCTCGCCAATCTCCACGTCTTCGACCCGGAGAAAATCGGGCTCGGCGATTTCGGTAAGCCGGGCAATTATTTCGCGCGCCAGGTCGATCGTTGGACCAAGCAATACCGCGCGTCGGAGACGCAACACATTCCGGAGTTCGAGAAGCTCGCCGAGTGGTTGCCGAAAACCGTGCCGGAACAGGCGCGCGCCTCGATCGTCCACGGCGACTACCGTCTCGACAACATGATTTTCCATGCCACGGAACCGCGCGTGCAGGCGGTGCTGGACTGGGAACTGTCGACGCTCGGCGATCCCATGGCCGACTTCACCTATCTGTTGATGCAGTGGACCATGCCGGGTCTCGCCAATGCCGATCTCAAGGCGCTCAACATTCCGAGCCTGGAAGAGGCCGCGCAGATCTATTGCAACGTCACTGGCAGCGCCGTACCGGACCTGAACTGGTATTTCGCCTACAACCTGTTCCGTCTGGCCGGCATCACGCAGGGCATTGCGGGACGCGTGCGCGACGGCACCGCGGCCAATGCCAAGGCGCTCGGAGTCGGCGGCGCGTACCGTGCCGCTGTCGAAAGCTTCCTGGGAATATGCGCAGAAGGCCGGCGCGACCTGACCGGATTGGCGCTCTCTCCCAATATTCGCGGAAGCCTGCTCATGGCCGTATCCATGGCGGCGTTCACGATGAACGACACCATCACCAAGGCGGTGTCGTCGGAGATGAATTTCGGCCAGGTGATGCTGGTGCGCGGGCTGTTTGCGATCACGCTGATCGCGGCGTTCGCGTATCATCAGCGCGCACTGCGTCCGCTGCGCACGCTGATGCTGAAACCGGTGGCGCTGCGGGTGTTCGGCGAAATCGGCGGCACGATATCGTTCATGGCGGCGATCGTGCATTTGCCGCTCGCCAACACCTCGGCGATTTTCCAAGCGCTGCCGTTGGCGATCACGCTCGGCGCCGCCGTGATCTTCCGCGAGCCGGTCGGCTGGCGGCGCTGGTCGGCGATTGCCGCCGGCTTCATCGGCGTTCTCATCATCGTGCGGCCGGGGCTTGCGGGCTTCAGCCAGTTTTCGCTGTTCGCGCTGGTCTCCGTCGCCTTCTGCGCGCTGCGCGATCTCGCGACAAAGAAAATACCAGCAAAGATCCCGTCGCTGTTCATCACGCTGTTGACCACAGTGACGGTGACGACGGCCGGCGCCGCCATCCTTGTTCCGCTCGGCGGCTGGACCCCGCCGTCTACCCGCGCGCTGGGACTGTTGGCGCTGGCCGCGGTGCTTCTCCTGATCGGCTATCAGTGCATCATCTCAGCGCTGCGCTCCGGCGACATCTCGGCGGTCGCCCCTGTTCCGCTATTCCGCGCTGCTGTGGGCGATGCTGCTCGGCTATCTCGCGTTCGGCGACGTGCCCGACGCGATGATGGTGACGGGCGCGGCGATCATCGTGCTGTCCGGTCTCTACGCCTTCTACCGCGAGCGGATCCGTCACCGGGCGGTGGCGGCAGACGCATCCGGCCTGCCGCCCGACGGGTTGTGATCATGATCCGGCGCGAGTCAAATCGGCTTGCCGGTGTAGGGCATCGACGCGGTAAGGCCGCCATCGACCGGGATTGCCTGGCCGTTGACGTAGGAAGCGTCGTCGCTGGCGAGGAACAATCCCATCGCGGCGAGCTCGTGCGGCTGGCCGGCACGCTTCAAGGGATTGAGCTGGCCGATCTTGTCCTGGGTACCGCGCTCCTTGGCGCGATCGAACACCGGCTTGGTCATGCCGGTTTCGATCAGGCCAGGACACACCGCGTTGATGCGCACGCCGGTGCCGGAGAGCGAGTAGGCGGTGGTCTGCACGAGGCTGATGACGCCGGCCTTGCTCGCGCCATAGGGATGTCCGCTGGCGCCGGCCTTCAGGCCCGCGACGGAGGCGGTGCAGACGATCGAGCCGGACTTCTGTTTGATCATGTGCGGCATCGAATGCTTGATCGCGAGGAAGGGTCCGATCAGATTGACGCGCAGGACTTCCTGCCAGTGCTCGACAGTTTGTTCGGCCAGCGGCACGAGGCCGCCGCTGACGCCGGCATTGGCCCAGATCGCGTCGAGCCGGCCATATTTCGAGACGGCCTTGTCGATGAAGGCCTTCACGTCGCTCTCGGAACCTGCATCCGCCATCACGGCCTCGACGGTGCCGCCGGCATCGCTGACGAGCTTTGCGGTTTCCTTCACGCCCTCGCTGCGGTCGACGATAACGAGCTTCGCCCCTTCCTTGGAGAACAGCAGCGACGCCGCGCGCCCGATGCCGCTGCCAGCACCTGTGATGATGACGGATTTGCCTTCGAGGCGGCCCATGAGGTTCTCCCTGTGGTGTTATGCGGGTCGGCGTCTGCCGCCTTGCGGAATTTCAAACAAGATTTCAAACGCCCAGAATCTTTGGCTGGCAAAGTCACTTGAGGCGATGAGTGCACTGACGTACAGCGACAGCGAACAGTATTGAAGGGCTTTGGCGATGTCCAATCCAGGCAATTCGTTGACGGTCACGACGCGATGGTGGTGGGTACGTCATGCGCCGGTTCGTGAAGACGGCGGCTGCATCTACGGGCAGGAGGATCTGGGCTGCGACACCAGCGATCGCGTGGTGTTCGAGGCGGTCGGAAAAATCCTGCCGCGCAAAGCGGTCTGGTATGCAAGCAATCTGAAGCGCACGCATCAGACCGCGAACGCGATCTGGGCCGCGGGCTTTCCCAGGCCGATGGAGATGCCGCACGTGAATGCGTTTGCCGAGCAGCATCTTGGCCAGTGGCAGGGGATGAATCGCGCGGCGTTCCTGGCGAGCCGCCCTGTTGGCAGCCACTGGTTCGCCGCAATCGACGAGGCTGCGCCCGGCGGCGAGAGTTTCATGGACCTCTATAACCGCACCTGCGACGCCATCGAGCGCATCAATGCCGAGCAGGCGGGCAGGGACGTGATCGTCGTTGCCCATGGCGGAACGATCAAGGCCGCGGTCGGTCTTGCGCTCGGCGGCCAGCCCGAAAAGGGTCTCGTCTTCGACATCGACAATTGTTCGGTGACGCGGCTCGACCATCTCGCAAGCGAAGGCCACAACGGCTGGCGGCTGCCGATGGTCAACCAGCAGCCATGGATCGCGGACGCCTCGCACAACGCCATGCATCAGCCCGCGGGCCCGGAGGTTGAGCCGCCGGCAACGAAACTCGCCTGATGCCTTGAGTTGTCGAGGACCGCAAAGGCTGCTTAGTTCGAATTTGAAAAAAACAAAACCGGCATCGCGCTGGATCAACATCTGGGAGAGAGACATGAGCTTGTTCGATATGTCGGGAAAAGTTGCCGTCATCACCGGCTCGACGCGCGGCATCGGTCGCGCCATCGCCGAGCGCATGGCGGAACACGGCGCCAAGGTCGTGATCTCCTCGCGCAAGCAGGACGTTTGTGATCAGGTCACCAAGGAGATCAACGACAAGTTCGGGAAGGGAACGGCGGTCGCGATCGCCGCGAACATTTCCAGCAAGGAAAACCTTCAGAACCTGGTCAACGAATCCAACCGCGCCTTCGGCAAGATCGACGTGCTGGTCTGCAACGCCGCGTCCAATCCCTATTACGGTCCGCTCGGCGGCATTTCCGACGATCAGTTCCGCAAGATCCTGGACAACAACATCGTCGCCAACAACTGGCTGATCAACATGGTCGTGCCGCAGATGATCGAGCGCAAGGACGGCTCGATCGTGATCGTGTCCTCGATCGGCGGCCTGAAGGGCTCGACGGTGCTCGGCGCCTATGCGATCTCAAAGGCCGCCGACATGCAGCTCGCGCGCAATCTCGCCTGCGAGTACGGCAAGCACAATATTCGCGTGAACTGCATCGCGCCCGGCCTGATCAAGACCGATTTCGCGAAGGCGCTATGGGACAATCCGGAGACGCTGAAGGCCTCGACGGCGCGTTCACCGCTGCTGCGCATCGGCGTGCCCGACGAGATCGCGGGCGCTGCAGTGTTCATGGGATCGAAGGCCGGTGACTTCATGACCGGCCAGACCATCGTCATCGACGGCGGAGCAACGATCAGTTGAGGCGTTAGCGTTATCCCGGCGCGCCTTCCACAGGGCGAGTGTCATCGTCCGCCACCGGGTCGGCCGAATGGCCGCCCGATGACAGGCTCCGGCGGACGATCCAGTAAACGCAGCCGTTTAGATTCCAATAAATGTCACGGCGTACTGGATGCCCCGCCTTCGCGGGGCATGACGGCAGAGAGTGTTGCGCGAGCTCCGTCTGCGTCACTCCACCGCGGCGTAGACCAGGTCCCGCAGCATCGAACGTATATATTCGCGCTGGCCGGGGCCCTGCATCATGAACACCGTGAAGAGGTCTTCTGCGGGATCGATGAAGAAGAACGTGCCGGCCATCCCGCTCCAGAAGAACTGGCCAAGCGATCCCGGGAATGGCGCCAGCCCTCGGTGAGTGCGGACCGCGAAGCCAAGGCCAAAGCCGTGACCGGGCGGCATCAGCGGGGAATCGACTTTCACGCTCGCGGCGAGATGATCGGACGCCATCAGCTCCAGCGTCTTGCGGCCGATGATCCTGATGCCGTCGAGCGAGCCGCCATTGAGCAGCATTTGGCAGAACCGCGCATAGTCCATCGTGGTCGAAACCATCCCGCCGCCGCCGGATTCCATCACCGGCTTCTCCAGCATGTTGAAGAGTTGCACCTTCTCGCCGTTCCAGGGATCGGTCGGGAACGGCTCGGCGAGACGGCCGGCGTTGGCTTCACTGGTGTGGAACGCCGTCTCGGCAATTTGCAGCGGCGCCAGGATGCGTTCAGTCAGGAACGCGCCGAGCGACTTGCCGGAAACGACCTCGATGATGCGGCCGAGAACGTCGGTCGAGCGGCTGTAGTTCCATTCCGCGCCCGGCTGGCAGATCAGCGGCATGCCGGCGATCATGGTCGCGTGTTCGGCGTTGCTGATCTTGCGGCTGCGCAGCCGCGACTGCTGGTAGAGCTGCTGGACGAGGCTGTTGCCGGTGTGGTCGTAGGTCAGGCCCGACGTATGCCGCAGCAGGTCCTGAATGGTCATCTGCCGCTTCACCGGCACCAGCTCGAGCCTGCCGTTGCCCTCGATGCCGACCTTCTGGTCGGCAAACTCCGGAATGAACTTTGCGACGGGATCGCCCAGGATGAAGTGGCCGTCCTCGGCCAGCATCATGATGCCGACCGAGACGATCGGCTTGGTCATCGAGAAGATGCGGAAGATGCTGTCGTGCGCCATCGGCGTGGCTGTCGCCGGGCTCTGGCGGCCGATCGCATCGAACCAGCCGATCTGACCGCGCCGCGCCACCAGGACAGTCGCGCCGGGCAGGGTTCCTTGTCGACTTCGCGCTTGAAGGCATCCGACATCCGCTGCAGGCGAACGGTCGAGAGCCCGAGCGTTTCCGGCTTGGCGTGCGGGAGGGAAGGCGTCTGGGGGGCGGATGTCTGGCGGGCGGCGGTTTGCGCGTTCATGGTCTCTCCCGTTGCTCTTGTTGTTTGCGGCGAGGACCAAGTGTGGCGCACGGGGCGTGCTTTGGATAGGGCGCTGGGTCGCTTCGCCCTTGCAATCGGGGCATGCCCTATGCTTGAAACGGCGCGAACCGGTCACACATGCCGGTTCCCTGCAGGAGTGTAGCTCAATTGGTAGAGCACCGGTCTCCAAAACCGGGGGTCGCAGGTTCGAGCCCTGCCACTCCTGCCAATTAAATCAAATAGTTAACCCGGTTACATGATGAGGCAAAAGGCGTAGGGGTAACACTGGGGTAACAACAACACCCGTGTGCACCGGTGTTCGACCCGCTGTCCGACAGCCCGCCCCGAAACAACGCACCAGCGACTCGTGCTGCGAATCTGGCAGCCGTTCCAGGCCGGTTGGGGAAAGGGATCACGATGCGCCATGCAGGCGCACATGGTTTCGATTGTCATGACTCGTGCCGGATCCGGATGCACCTCTCGTGTGCACCTGAATGAAAGGCAGAAACCACTGCATCAACTCATCATTTTGAACGCGTTGGCGTTTCTGACGATCTGGTGCCAGGAAAGGATTGTCGGGCAATACGCACAACATAAGCAAAATCAATGACTTAAAGCAACCGTCATTGGCTCGCTTGTACCAAGGAAATGTACCTTTGTCGATTGCGAATGATTAGTATGCTGATCATCGCACCAAGCTATGGCGTGTGTCACCAGCTTGGGGAGACCGCGCATTGATGATAGAGCGTACAATGGCATTAAGCCCCGTAGCTCGAGAGACGAGACGCTGGCATGCGCGCCCGCGCGTGGTGGCCACGTACGGCTCGGTGCTTTCGAGGAATTCCTCGAGCTGCTTTTCGCCCGGGTGGCGGTTTCGAAAGACGCAGCGTCCCCGTTGATCCCGGCTCTTCGGATTCTTCGTCACAACAAGCCCGATTGCACGGCCGATCAAAGCCCCCTCCGTCCGAGAATATCTCGGCGTCCCGCATGGGGCACGCAAAACCGCGCACCGATATTTCCTCGGCGGCCCCAAATGCGATGATGCGATTCCGATCCCATTCGGCCAGCGAGTTGAGTGGCGCCGCAAATCGCAGACTTGGACGACCGAACGGGTTCCCTTGGGGCAAAGCGCACTGAGATACTCAAGGCATGCGATTGTGTCGCGCCTCATCATCGTACGATGCGATTCGGTGCTTTACCTCGGGGTGATCGCACGCGAGCTTAACCGGGGTCGTTTATCTCGATGCATGCGACGTACATTGCGACACATCAGTATGATGGTCGCGATCACCGACCGTGAGCTCGCGATCGCCCGGTTCCTGGCTCCGCACCTGCCTCCCTGCAAGCCGCCGCGCGCGAGCCGCGGCGGTTGCGGGCGTCGCCGGCGATGCGCCTTCGATGCGTCGACTGCGCGAGCCGTGACGTCGAAGATGGTGAGGCAGGTCAACGGACCAGCGACAGCATCATGCTAGTGACAACGCGTTCTCTTTCCACGGCTCCGCGCAGCATCCGTTGCTCATCGACGACGACTAGCGCCTCGAGGTTTTGCTCCTGCTCGCGCAAAGCGTCGATATTGGTCGAAGTGGTAGAAATTGTCTTCTTCGCGATACCCGGATAGCCAATAACGCTTTCTATTTGACCGGAATTGACGAGCTCGATGAATTCACCAGCAAGCTCGGACTGCCCGACAAGTTCTTTGAGGACCCAGGCTTCCATGTAGGCAACGACCCGCTTATTGCCATCTAGGAATACAGCGAGCTTGAAACTGCGGAGTTGCGAGAGGACGTCGAGGTAGCGCACGACGTCCTCAAGGGTGTATTGAACCTTGCCGCCGATCGTCATCGTCATGACCGCGACTGGTCGATTTCCCGTGCCTTCCGCGCCAGCAGCTTCCGGACGCCACCCTCCCGCGCCACGATGCGGATCATCGTAGGCTATCGTCTCTGATGCTGGCCTCACTGTGTCCTTGGCGGTTGCTGCAAATCGCGCTTCGATGCCGCCCGGCGCCTTGAACTCGGTCAGCTTGCCTGAGGCAATGAAATAAGCAACGAGCGGCAGCAGCATCAACGTGACCAGAACCGGCCCTCAATCTGGGGAAAAGCCCGCTTGGCCAGGCCAACAACCGGAAAGGCGAGCGTCACCGATCCGGCGGCAACCGCGATTGCGACCGCTTCGTTGCGAAAGTCGGCGCTCTTCATCGAACAGTCTCCCAGGCAGCAAGGCGCAGCATAGGCGAGAAAAGCAGAGACGGGATGTGAAGCCGCTCACACTGGCTTCCCGCCATCATAGCGGCTCGCGCAAATCCGAATGGCGCTGCCTGATAAAATATATATGAGCCACGACTACTACAAGCTTGAGATGTTCGCATGAGCTATGTGTGCGCGGGCGAATGCTGAGGCCAGAGCTATCAAGAGAAATTCGGACGCAGCGGCCGCGGCGTTCAAGACTGTCTCGAAGACTGTGGACCCGCGCGCCTTCATTTTTTCATACCAACAAAAGCTTCTCCAAGCCAGTGGCCGACCTGATGCGTGAGCTTGATCCGGATCAAACATAGCCGTGCCATGGACCACGAGAGGAGCTTACGTTTGGAGGCAGTATGCAGAGAGCGCCGGGCCCGATCTTCCGCCATTGCCGGGACACGTTAAATTCGACTGCTGGTCTTCCTCGGCTCCCCACAGCCATTGCCCTGTACTATCTGAAGGGGCCCATCCTAGTCATCGCGGCGATCGCGTTCTTTTTCATCGGCTTGTACTGGCTGACCGATCGCTTTCCACGCACAATGAATGTCATCCTCCGCGTCTTTCTAGGGCTGATAGGGCGCCGGTATTCACCATGAAATTTCTGACGACCATTCTCGCGCTTGCGTTGCTGGCAGCCGATGGCTGCCAATGACGACAACCGTTCAGGATATGCACCAGCATGTGCTTGCCTTGTGTTCCAGGCACGACATCATCATTACCTGGTGTCGGCGTCCGACGCAGGCATGGGCGGCAAGGGAACTAAATAGCGCTCATCAAATCGACGATCTCCTACGCGACCGCGCTGCACGAGTTGGGGCACATTCTTGGGCGGTATCAGCACAGCAGGCATTCGATGGTTCGCGAGCGTTGGGCGTCGGAATGGGCCAGGCGTAACGCGCTCGTCTGGACGCCCGTCATGGAGCGGCATGCAGAGGTATCGTTGGGCTTTGCAGCCAAGCAACGCAGGCTGAAGGATTGAGATACACGAACCTGCTTTTCGTGGCCTGAAACCGCGATTGTGCTAGAACCCTCATACAACGTCTAGACATTTGTTTGGGCCAATGATATACGGTTTAATAATCAAGAGTGTTCTGCAGGCGTCTAGCATTCGGCGTCAGTGCGTGCGAGTGATCGTTGCACTTTTGAAATTTCTGATTCCACGCCGTCCACGAACTGCGGCCGTCTTCTGAACGCGGCGTTTTTGACGCAGCGCGACTCAATCTGAGCCGCCCGTATCGGGAGGGGCTGATGAGACAGAAGATCACGTGGATGTTGGGCGCCGTGGCGTTTCTTGTGCTGTTTCTTGTGCCGTTTCTGGTCTCCACCCCGGCTTTCGTTCAACCCGCATCCAGCAAACTCCACTTCGTGCGGGGCACCGTCGTGGTCCCCGTCGTCTCCATGCACACGCCAGTCGTGGCCGCGCCACGGGCAAAGGAAATCGCACTGCCGCACGCCCGCGTATTTTTGGTGCGGCCGAATGCCCTAACTACGCCGATTGCCTCCGCACTGTCCGATCTGAGCGGACGCTTCCTGATCAAGACCGACCAGAGCGGCGTCTTCACCCTGTGTGTCGAAGCGGACGGATTCAAACGCACGTGCGCGAGTAAAGAATTCAGGTTTGAGCGTCCCGCCCATTGGTACGGGCATTTGTCACTACCCATACCGGTTGGTTCTGATCTTCACGCCGCCGGGTACGGGACGGTGACCCTACAGGACGGCAAACTGGCGCGCGGCTTCGAGCCGTTTATGGACGTCAATGCTTATGCCCGCATCGACATGAGCGCCAGCTCGGGGGCCAGGCACCGTGCCTACGTCAACAATTTCGGCGAATACGTCATCCCGCAGATCCCGATTAAGGAAGACTTCGTTTTGCGGGCATCGATCGACGGCCACGCGATCGAACGCCCGATCAAGACACTCACTAATCTTTCCGCTGGGCGAGTCTATCCTTTCGATTTCGTCTTTCCTGATCCTGCCCCGAGGATCCGGGTCATATCCGCGACCAGCGCCGGCAAGCCTGTGCAGATCGCCATGCCGGGGAGCACAATTACCTTGCATGCAGTCGCCGAAGATCCGCATAGCCACAAGCTGCAATACCGGTGGCTGCTGCCCGACGGAACAATGGTGGGCCCGACAAACGATCCGGAACTGCAATGGAAGGTTCCGTCACAACGAGGCAAGTTCGCGATTTCAGCCTTGGTCAGCAATCAACGCGGCGGCTACGCGCGCAGTGGCATCGTGATCACCGCCGCGACCACGGGCGCGCCGTTCAACGGCATTGTCGTCGATACTTTTGGTCAGCCTGTCGCAGGCGCACTGGTGGACGTCAATGGCCGGCTGATCAACGCCAATACCCAGGGACGGTTCAGTTTTGCCGTGCCGATTGCCGACCGCTATGTCATGACCATTCGCAGCCCTGGTATCGAAACACCCAACCAGCGCGGTTTTGGCACCGCGTCGTTTATTTACAAAGCTTCGATCACGGGCGGCCGCTGGGTGCTGCGCCGCGCCGAAGTGACGACCGTCGATTCTACCCAGCCTATCGTGCTGGAGCACAGGCGCGACCGACGGGATTGCGCTGGCATGATCGCTAGCCGAATCGATTGGTCGAATTATCTACAGCCTGAGGCGTTCCAGTGGCAAGATGGGCGCGGAAACATCGTCGCTCTTCCCGATCTTGCCGCCCGCGACCCGCGGTCCGTTCAGAATGCGATGCGGATGATCTCCTGGATTAATCCAGCCTTGGTCAAGCCGTTCGCCGAAGCCGCGAAAACGAGGCCGCAGATCGCCGAAGGCCGCTTGCCGTGCAAGAGCGGTATCAAGGTCGAAATTCCCGCCAATGCGCTGATCGATCCCAGCACCAACAGCCCGCCTACCGGGCCGGTGCAGGTCGCGCTGTCGACCGTCGACCTGACCGCGTCGAACCAGATGCCGGGCGATTATTCGGCCGACGATGGAAGCGGGAAGATTTTCGCGATGGAAAGCTTCGGCGCCGGCAGCGTCGAGATCGGCGCGGGGACGTCGCGCTATCAGCTCAGGCGCGGCGCAACAGCGACAGTCACGATCCCGGTGGACATCACGCAAATCGCCGGTGGAGCACACCTCGATACGAAAATACCGTTCCTCTACTACGACGAACGACAGGGAATTTGGCGACAAGACGGCGACGCCACGCTGACCGGCAGCGGAGTGAGCGCAGCCTACGTCAAGACGGTCACCCGTTTCTCGGCTATGAATGCGGACATTCTCAAGTCCGGGCAATCGTGCGTTGCCGTCGAAGTGGATCCGGCAGCCGGCTTTTCGTTGCCATTCGACGCCGAAGTCGTGATGCAGCCATCGGTGGTCAACCCGAATGTCATTCAGGTTCGGACTCTCACCGTGGATACCACGCGGACCAACGTGATCTATAATTTGCCGAACAATTCGGACATCGTGCTGACGCCGATCATCCAGGGAGTGTTGCCCGACGGCTCAACCGGAAACGTGCCTGCAGGTGTGTTCGTGGTAAATACCGGCGGGCCGCAGACCGCAGCCATCACGCCGCCTCCGCCCAATCCAGACGGCACGTATTACGCTGAATCAGGTGGCCAGCCCACCGGCCCGTGTGCCCCTCACGGGTCACGCTCACCAAGCTCCCACCGGTGACAATCGCGAACGGCCACGAATACCTACAGGGCCTGTTTTTCCAATCCAGCAACATCGACGAGTTCAGTGGAACAGTGGCGAGCGAGATCGAGCAGGGAGCCATAGATTACTACCTGCAGGCCGATCCACGCCTACTGCGCAACACCCTGAACCTGTTCAAGCAGAAGAACAAATTCGGCCAGTCGTTCGGAATGAATGAAGTCGAATATGACGCCCAGTATGCCAATTCCGGCGACCTGGGTTTCGGGCGCGATATGCACTGCCGGCGCAACGCTTCCAACAACCCGCCCGGCTCCTTCGACTATGCCTGCTACGTGACCAACTACGGTCAACCGCCGGCCAACAATCCCGATCAGCAGGACGCCAACAACGTCCTCGATCCTTTGAAGCTACCCGACGCGACTGTGGCTATGGAATTCTCCCGAGTGGAGAATCCGCAGGCCGACCCGGTCGAATTCCCCGACGACGATCGTGCCGTGAAGTTCTATGTCTACAACACTCAGAATCCGGACAGTCCTCGGCTAAACAAGGCCGATCTCGACGGCCACGGCACCCGGCCAGTGCCGCAGCTCTGCATGGTCTGTCATGGCGGAATCGTTTCTAGCGTTCCCGCCGACATCAACAATCCCGCCGGTCCGAAAAAGGGCGCGTTCACGAGCCGCGCCGACATCATGGCGATGGGATCGAACTTCCTTCCGTTCGATCTGCACCTCTTTAATTACCCAGCGACCAAGAGCAAAGCCAGCCAGCAGGCCGCGTTCAAGAACTTGAACGTGAACATTGTCAAAGGCGTTGCGAGCGCCACCGGCACGGGAGCGGCGATCGTCGAGATCATTGATACGAGTTTCTACGCCGGAGGAAGCGCAACCCAGCTGGAAGATAGGGTGATCGCCGGCTGGGATCCCGGCAGCATCAATTCGAACCGACACCGGTTCTATCGCGACGTGTTCGCGCGGGCATGCCGGACCTGTCATACCGCACAGCCGTTTGGCGCTCCCAACTTTGCCAATGCCGCGGATTTCGAGGGCCAGATCAGCGCCGTGCAGAACTTCGTCTGCAACCTGAAGGTCATGCCGCACGCGCAACGGACGAACGACATATTCTGGACGAGTTTGAATCCGAGCATGCCGGGTTTTCTGGAGCTTTACGGCCAGACGCTACCGGGCTGGACCTCATTGCCCGGCGCACAATGCGGGCAATTCTACCAGAGCGGCGGTATTGCGCCGTCCGTGTTTACGAGCCAAGTCTATCCGATTCTCTTCAACAATTGCACGGGGTGCCACAGCGCCGTCGGCAACGCGAACTTCTCCGTCGGCAACATCGCTAACACGTACAACAGCGTGCTCACTGCCACGACAAAGGATGGTTTGACGAAGTACATCGTGCCGGTTGATCCCGGCAACAGCCGGATTCACCAGCGCATCACTACTGGAGGGGTTGGCGTGCGTATGCCGCTGAACGGCGCGATTTTGACCCAAACTGACACCGATAATCCTGGGGACGGCATATTCGATGCAACGGAGGTGCTGGGATGGATCAACGGTGGAGCAGTGGGACCTTGAGGGGTGCGTCAACCCCTGACGGCGCGCAGCGCGAGGTGCTATTGGTCCCGCAGGCGCAAGCCCGCCGCGGCGGAGAGCGAGGCGAAGGAGGAGCGCGCGCTCCTGACTTCGGTCGAGTGGTCGGCACTGACCGTTGGATATAGACGGTCCGCGCGCACAGCGGATCGTCCGAGCGTCAGACCAAGCAAGCTTACAAGGCGAAGCAAGCTTGCAAGGCAAGGAGGAAGGCCATGTACAGACACCGCCGTGCCCTCCCCCTGCCAGTGCTCACGCTGGCATCCTGGCTCCTCCAAGGACCACAAGCAGCGGCACAGACCTGCTGGGTCTATACAGACGCCGTCAACTCGAAGGTACCGATCGAGTGCGTGCAGCAAGGCAACTTATCAACTCCGTGCACATGGAACGCTGGCTGCCATGATGACGGGGACCTGAGCGACTGTTGCACGGCGCGGCCGGGCCGCGGCAGCGCAAACCATACGCGTGATGCACAATCGTTGGCACCAGTGCTTCGGTGCGGTCGGGCGGAGCAACGGGAATAATCCGCTGGGACGCAGTCAGCGATGGTATGCCTTCCACCGTCAATTCGAGATCGACTACAACGAGTGGCGAGAAGTCAACACTCCTGCTCTAGGAACGATTCAAGCCTACGAGTGGTGCCCGAATATGAATATGCCCCATGGGCACTTCGGCGCATCCTCCCCTGCTTCTGGTGGTTGCGGCGGCGGTCCTGACCGACCAAACAATACTCCTTGTCCATTATGCCAAGCCTTCCCGCAATGCCTCTTCTTCGGCGGTGCAGGTCCCACCGCCTGCCCAGCGGCGCCGAGCGCGACCTGTGGAACGCCGGGCGGGTTTACCCGCCCCTACACGACGCTCGAGCAATTTCCCAATATCGAGGAAGTTTCCGCCATACTTGACGCTTACTTCCACGGCGCCATGCATTACGCCGTTGGCGTGGCCGACCGTCAGGGTCCAACTTGTGATCCTGGTTCGGCTGTGACTACGACCTGCTACAAGCTCGATTCCCTCAGCTCGAACTGTTCGCCACGTGACCCGATGTTCTGGCGCCTGCACAAGGCGCTGGATGATGTCGTGCGCGCCTGGCAGGACTCCAAGGCTGTGGACGTCGTACTGGTCGTCGACACGTCGGGCAGCATGAGCGAACCCGATTCGACCGGCGTGTCCAAGCATCAGGCCGCTGTAAATGCGATCAACCTGTTCGCCGATCTGTTGGAGGAAAGCCGGCCCGACGGACAAACCAATCGCGTCGGCATCGTCACTTACGCGAGCGGTCCGCTCATCCGGCTCTCGCTGACGAACGTCACGCCTGGCTTTCGTGCTCCCGGCGGCGCGTTTGATAACGCGCTCAATGCCATTCTCTCAGCTCCTCCCACCGGATGCACGGGCATCGGCCTCGGTATCGAAAAAGCGCTCGAACTATTGTGTCCGCCGAGCGGCCACTGCGGAGGTTTTACAGCGACAGGTGACAACGATCGAAAGTCCATCGTGCTTCTCACCGACGGGATTGAAAACGTGCCGCCATGCCTAAATCCGGCCGGCCCATCTGGGGGAACCTGCGGCGGCCAGTGCTTTGGGTCGCAGCTGGACTACGGCAAGCTTGAATACACTCAGGTGGTAAGTGTGGGCTTCGGCCAGTCAGGCTCGCTCAACGGCCAACTCCTCACGACCCTCTCCGAACGGCAGGGCGGCGTGTATCTGCAAAACCCAAACGGTCCAGGCGACGATCTCAAACATTTCTATGTCAAGGCCATGGGTACCGTCTCCGGGGAAACTGTGGCCATCGACCCCGACGGCGTCCTCGCGGCGACGGACCCGGCGACACGTGCTGTCGAATATCAGTCCTGTGGCGACTCCTCGCTGACGTTTACAGGCACTTGGGGCAAGCCGGTGCAGCCCAACGACGTGCGCTTGCTTGTGACGTCGCCGAAGGGAGATCTGGTGGTTGGAAGTCCGCCAGCGGTCGAGGCATCAACCGAGAGCCTCTGGGCGTTTTCTCGCATTCGCATGCCGTACAAAGGTGCCACGAGCGGTACGTGGCGCGCCGAGTTGATCAGGCCGCATCAGACATTCGTCAATGGATTCTCGCCGAAGGGATTTGTGGATTTGGATGCCGGCGCGGCCCTGGTGCGGCGACAAATTCACCGCTTGTGCCCGGATGGCTGCAAACGGGTGCTCTATTTTGAGGACACCGGCGCTGGCAACTCCGCCTACGAACTCGCCCTCAAGCTCGACGGCGCGGCCGGCCTATTAGGTGATGTGGAACAAGCGAGGAATGCAAGCGCCTTCGCCGCGGCGTTGGAGCGAGGCGGGTGGGATCTCGTCGTTCATGCCCAGACTGGCGACGATGTAAGACACGAATACGATAACCTCTTGGCCAGTTCCCTGTGCGGCGGACAGCGGGCAATTGTCTCGGACTCGCGGCCGCGTGCGGCGGCTACGATTCTCCGCTGCAGCGGCGCCCTTTCCGCAGGCAAGGCCGCTTGGTCCGCGATTGACGCTGACGGCGCCCTCATCACCAATCCGCTCAAATTCCGCGACGATTCGCAGCTTGTCTGGGCGCTCAAGGCGATAGGTCCGGCGAAAGTCGCGGCGGTTGGTGCTGGTGGCCAAGGCGATTCAATCGTCGTTCGCATTCGCGACGGTCAGGAACAACGGTGGTTCATCGACGTGCTTGCGCGCGGATTATCGAAGATCACTCCCGTTAACTTCCGTAGCCGCTGGACGACCGGTGATCGCGTCCTCGTCGGCGCTCGCATTCTGCCCTCCTATAATCGCGCCGGGGGCTACGACTTCGTCGATGCGAGAGTGGAAGTCGAGTACCCGACGGTCGGACTCGGCACCCTCCTCGCGCAACAAGCCACAGAAGAGCGCAGGGTTGAAGGCGAGTCTCTGCCGCCGGCGATCGCTGCACTTACGAGGCTTCAGGTCCCGACGCAAAAGGCGACGTTCAAGCTTAATGATGATGGTGTCGATGGCGATGAAGTCGCAGGCAACGGATACTATACCGGCACCCTTGACGGTATTCCTTTCGTCGACGGTCACTATAAGTTGCGGTTCATCTTCGATTTCACCGCGGACGGCTGCACGACCCGCCGCGAAACCAATCAATCGCTGTTCGTCGAGGTCGGCGCGGATCCGGATCACAGCAAGATTAACATCAGACCGCGCGGTCCAGGATCTGGCGGCAGCCAACGTCTCGATCTCAATATTGCGCCAGCCGACCGCAGGGGCAATCTGGTCGGACCCGGCCAGACGGCGCGTGCCGTTTGTCTACCTAGCGAGGACTGCAGAATCGCCAGCGATGGCGTCCTTGATCTGGGGCGCGGGAATTACGCGCTGACGTTCGACGTCGCGCCCGGCGTCGGCAGTGTTCGCTTGAACGCCTTCGGGACACATTTTGATGTCAAGATACCCTGCGAAACATGTGGGGGTTTGAGGGCGCTCGAGCTGAGTGAGAAAGCCGTGCGCGAGCACGCCAGTGTCACCGGCATGGTGCAGCTTTCGAGCCCAGCACCCCGGACGGGTGCCGGGGGTGCTGTCGTCTTTCTGTCCAGCAGCGACGCACGAGTTGCCCCGGTGCCCGAGAGCGTCGTGGTTCCGGCCGGTGAAACGATCGCCAAGTTCAACGTGACGGTCGAACATCTTACGGAGAGCAAGGTAAAAGGCGTGCGCATCCGTGCCAGCTATGGTGGGCAGGCGCTCGAAGCACGTCTCACCATTGCGCCGGGAGCACACGCCCAAGTGCCAACGCCAGCGACGCTGCCGCCCGGGGACCATCCACACTATACGAGACCAAGGCCATAGCGTCGGTCGACCGCGGGTGCTGGACTGGAAGGCGAATTGCCTGCCGACGTACTTGACAGTGTGAGTGGACACCGGCCCCGGAGGCAGTGGGACCAACGAAAATTCCGTCGCTTGACTCCTCGTGTAGACGCTCGATCACGTTCGAAAGTCACATCGCGAAGCCATCGCGTCGCCCGGGGCCTTGACGGTCGTGCCGCAGAGGACGTTATCGCTATTCAATCACCTCGTCAGCGCGGGCGAGTAGGAATGGTGGGAGTGTGAGGCCGATCAATCGCGCCGCCTTAACGTTGAGGACGAGCTGGAATCTGGTCGGGCGCAGGAAAATCAGGCCCATGATGGGCATAAAATACTCATTCGACGCCAGATTGGAGTTCGCCCGCAGATTGTCGGCTATCTTCCAAAGACCGGATTCGAACTTCTCAAGCCCCTGCATGTGGTCACTGGCCGCACGAGAAAAATGACGTCCGCGCCACCTTTAAGCAGCATTCCACCAGCTCCTCCAGCACATCCTCCCGGGCCAAACCAAAGAGTTGCAATACGGTACAGTACTGCAATACGGTACAGAGCTTTCGCCCTCTTGGCTTGATTCTTCAAATTACAACCGTGAAGCTGCACGCATTTGGGCGCGCGGCGGTGAATCCAATGGCCCCTCGGACCGTCGAATTCCAATTCATCACGGGCTTGGTGCGACCGATGTTCAGCAACGCGCGGCTGCGCGGGAGCTGGGATGTCAATGGCCGATATTCGGACGACTGGACGGAATCCCCGATGCACGCGGGGATGGGGCCGGACGGATGTCCCGTGTTCCGCGGGTCTGTCGCTCTCGACCTCGCCCACGCGGGCAAGACCTTCAAATGGGGAGTCGTTCTCGACGGCCCGCAGGGTGCGAATTTCTGGGGGATTCCGACCGAAGTGCAGGATGTGAACTCGGCCGAGCGCTATCGACAATTCCGCATCGCGGCCGGGCCGGGCCCGCAGGTCGAACGCTACTACTTCACCTACTGTCGCCGGTTGGGCGCGAACAAGCATTTCGCCGCGGCAGGCGCCGCGCCGGGCCTGCGATTTGCAGTCTGGGCGCCTAACGCGAAGCCGCCGGTGGAAGTCGTCTTCGGCAAGCCGAGCAGCGGCTACATTGCCGATGATGGCACCGGCATCGATCCGGCGCAGCCGGTGATCACAGTCTCGCGCCTGCCTGACGGTGTCTGGGAAGGCATGGCGGCGGCGCCGTTCGCGACGTTCATGAACCTGCCGTACATGTACCGCTTCAACAACGCGCAGAACCGCACGGTCTATCGCACCGATATCTTCTCCCGCAGCCAGATTGGCAGAGGCGACGTGAATCCTGCGACGACGCCCTGGCCGGGGACGCCGGAGACTCTCAACGGCCACGTCAGCTGCAGCGTGGTCATCGACGCTGACGTGATCCGGCGGGCATTCGCGTCGACCCCGCCGGGACGAGGTCCCGATCTCATCCCAACGGAGGAGTTCTGGGCGACGGAATTCACGCCGGGTTTACCGGTCGCCACCCGCCTGGAAGACCTCGTCATCTACGAGTTGCACGTCGGCTCGTTGGGATTCGGCAAGCCCGGCGCGGGCGATTTGAGCGACGCGGTGCAGTTTATCGATCACCTGCGCCAGCTCGGCGTGAATGCGGTCGAATTGCTGCCGCTCGCGGAATTCGGCGGCACGCTCGGCTGGGGCTACGGCAACACCCATCACCTCTGTATCGAATCGAGCGCCGGCGGTCGCGACAAGTACCGGCACTTCGTGCGCGAGTGCCATCGTCACGGCATCGCGGTCATTCAGGACGTGGTCTACAATCACTATGACAACGACGCCGAGCGGGCCGAATGGCAATACGACTCGACCGCACCGGAAGACAACATCTATTACTGGTACGAGGGACGCCCCTCGGACTACAGCTCTCCCGATCACGGCTACCTGTCGAACGGCGCGACCGGCCGGACCCCGCGTTTCTGGGACGAGCATGTACGGCAGCAGTTCATCAGCGGCGCCGCATTCCTCATCGAGGAGATGCACGTCGACGGGCTGCGGGTGGACCTCACTCAGGCTATGCACCGGGACAATGTGCTGGAAGGCAGCGACCATCGTTCCATCGGCAGCGCCAACATCTTCGGGCAGAAGCTTCTGCGCGAGTGGAGTCGCACGCTGCACATGATTAAGCCGACGGCGATGCTGATCGCCGAGGATCATACCGGCTGGGATGCCGTGACGAAGCCGCCCGCGCAGGAGGCCTTGGGTTCGACGCGCATTGGGAGGTCGGCTTCTATCACAGCCTGATTGGCGACGCCGACATGGCCGGCGACCGGTCGCGGCTGCTCAAGCGCGCGGGCTTCGGCGGCAACGAGGCGCTTGGCATGGACGCATTCTCCGGGGCGCTCTATCGCAGTCGTTATATGCAGGTCGTGTTCCACGAGTCGCATGACGAGGCCGGCAACGCCGGCGGCACCGCGCGCACCATCGTCACGGCGGTCAATGGCGCCCCTTTGTTCGGCGCGACCCGCGTCACCGCCGAAGCGCGGTGTCGCTTTTGCTTCGGCCTATCCTTGCTCTCGGCAGGGACGCCGATGTTCTTCATGGGAGAGGAGATCGGGGCGCAGAACGCCTACAAGTACGACAACATCCTGCACAGCCGCGAGGACATTCTGGCCGAGCGCAACGGCAACGGCCAAAAGCTGTTTCGTTTCTACCAGGATCTCATCACGCTGAGCCGCCGGCTGCGCTCGATCCGCAACCACACCATAGACATCCTACATCAGTCGAACTTCAACCGAGTGATCGCGTTCAAGCGATGGAGCGCAGACGAGGAGGTGATCATCCTCGCGAGCCTCAACGACACCCCGTTCGCGAACGGATATGTCATCGAGAAGGATGCGCTCGCCATTCCCGACGCCGGCTGGAAGGAGATCTTCAACAGCGATGCTGCCGTCTACGGCGGGGCCAACGTCGGAAATCTCGGCGCCACCATCTGGTCTTCGCACCACCGGCTGAACGCGGTGATTCCCGCCAATGGGTTTGTGGTCCTGGTGAAGCAGTGAGGGTCGTTCAAGCGGTAACGTCCGCGCCCGCCTTCGCCCGCGTCCAGCGTGACGCCATGGCAGCAAGACATTCCATCGTAACCCTGTGAGCCCTGTCAGGATGACGCTGATTCTGCGCTGGGGGAGAGAGCGTTGGCGTCGTATCGGTCCCGCCGGCCGCATGCTAAGAATCGCCTAGCTGTCGCCTGCGTCGGACGCCGCCAACAGGAGGGGGTAGACCCACCCCGTAAGCATTTGCCCCGAAAGAAAATCCCAACCGATTTGCGGTCGCTGGCGCGAGGGCACACCGAGCTATGCATCAAGGTGCTGGCCGGGATCGTCAGCCAAGAGGCCAGCCCGCCGGCGGCGCGCGTGTCGGCGGCGGCCATCCTGTTGGATCGCGGCTGGGGCAGAGCGCCTCAGGTCCACAGCGGCGAAGACGGTGGCAGCATTCGGGTCATCATCCGACAAATCGTTGATATCGTCGGCAAAGAAGAGCCAGTGCTGATCGAGCATGATGACGACGAGGCTTAGGGTATTATGCCCTCTGACCTCGTGTCAGTCGTCGTCGCGAACGTTCATGGCCTAGGGCTTTCCAATTTGCCTTGGCCGTGTTGCGATCTTTGGCCGAACCCATGGGAGTCCGCCGGTCAGGTGGAGGGTCTGCTCCAAAGCCAGACGCCCGGCATGCGTTCGATGGCCAAAACGTATCCGCCTATGCGCTGCTGCCCTCAAGCAAAGACCGATCGAGCGGAGTTTCAGCATTTTCCCTCGTTACCTCCGGCAGGTCTGTCGTTCAATCTGACGGAACTATATTTACAATAGCTCCATACGTCGGTATGAACCTATCGTAAACACCACGAGGAATACCTAATTGGTCCGTTACCACGGCAAATTCATCAGCTACCTGCGTGTTTCCACCAAGCGGCAGGGCGAAAGCGGGCTTGGTCTGGAAGCGCAGCGCCATGCCGTCGAGAGCTTTCTCAACGGCGGCAATTGGCGGCTGGTCGAGGAATTTGTCGAGGTTGAATCCGGCAAGCACGACCACAACCGCCCGGCGCTGCTGAAGGCGCTGGAAGCCTGCAAAGTCTACGGCGCGGTGCTGGTGATCGCCAAGCTCGATCGGCTCAGCCGCGACGCCCATTTTTTGCTCGGCCTGCAGAAGGCTGACGTCAAGTTCGTTGCCGCCGACATGCCGGAAGCAAACGAGATGGTGGTCGGCATCATGGCGCTGGTAGCACAGGCCGAGCGCCGGATGATTTCGGAGCGCACAAAGGCGGCGCTGCAGGCCGCCAAGGCGCGCGGCGTAAAGCTCGGCAATCCAACACGCCAACCGCCAAAAGCCACACCAGAGAGCCGGGCACGCGGTGCTGAGGCCACTTCCAAGTTGGCCAATGACTTCGCCGAGCGGCTGCGGCCTGTACTGGCTGATCTGGCCGACCGATCAGCCAATGCAGCAGCCAAGGAGTTGGACCGCCGTGGCATCGCCACCGCGATGGGCGGCAAGTGGAGTGCTGGCAAGGTGATCAGCGTTCGCGCCCGACTAGGCTAGCCGGAATCGCAACCGGCATCAGCCGCGGGGGCGGGTGACCCCGGGGCGGGTATGTCGGGATTGAGTCCGGCCAGGTACCAGTACCGGTTACTGACACTTGTTTTTGCCCTGCAAATTCCCCGACACAGCGAGTCCTAATTGTTCATCGCCAACGCTTAACGACGTCGTCATTGACTGGGACGGCATGTGCCGCTGATCGATGTCGCCACCGCGCAAACAGGCATCCACGACGGATCGAGGGTGGCTGACCCGGTTCCAAGGGTGGAGGTGGCTGAGTGACGGAAGTGTTGCACTTCAACCAGCCACGTTAGCTACGCCGACACGCCGCCAACACCAAAAGTGTCCGGAAATGTGAGTGAGATAATTTTTAGAGAATTTAATAGGAGAGAGAACGCGCTGATCCCGTTTGATACCAACTCACATTTTCGGACCAACCTTTGGGTCGGCCACGCTCTGCAGCCTTGTCCTGATCGTTCTCGCGCAGGTTACCGGGACCATAGGTCGGCGGCAGAAACAGCCCAATCGTCGATCAGGGCGGCGACCGCAAGCGTACGGAGGGTGATGGCGCGGCGGTCGACCTTGACGCAATCAGCACAACCGCCGTCATGAAAGCGATCGCAGTGTCGCCACCTCGGCCCGCCCCCTGGCGCCCCCCGATTGTGCGGGCGCGGGCGGACGCATAACCCCCAGCAAAAATTGTTAAGTTTTGAACTTACTACCGGTCGTGACGCCCCACCGCTCACCGAACGATGGCTCGCGGTCATTCAAGCGTTGGCTCAGCGCGGGTCGCCTATGCGTTATTTTTGCTCCTCCGCGAAAATGGCCAGCGGAACGCCCGACAGCGCAATACAATGACTGATATGCAAATGCCGACAAGCTTGCGAAAGACTTCTACTGGCGGATATTGTTGCAAAAGTCGAAAATCGAGCGACGCGGAAAATCTCGCCAAAATTGATTTTTAGCTTTCTCTGCCGTTGCGTCGCTTTTCAGCGCCACTAGGAAACTCCGTGATCGATTTTGGATGAATCGATATGGTCCCTCACGTCGCCGCACGCAAAGCGTATCAGCGGCTCTCAGAATTTTTGCTCGCGACCCCAAAAAGACTTTTGCAACAATATCGGCGCAAAGCCGACTTTCGGCCGAATTTGCACCAACAACGTCATCACCCTAGCGCCAAATCGCCTTGCTCTTGAATTCGGATTTGGCCAATCCGGCGCCCGATGGTATGTTTCCTACAGCTTTAATGAGAGGGCACGATGGCTGAAGCGAAACTCGCTCCGAACCTGCCGGATTGGATGGTCGAGCACGCGAACCGCTATCTTTCGAGCGGCGGAACCGACGGACACATGTACAAGGCAACGGTGCCGCAGCGAGGTGAGCTGACGGTGCCGTCGCTGCTGCTGACCACCACCGGCCGCAAATCTGGCGACAAGTTCATATTTCCACTGTTTTACGGAATGGACGGCGGCAGTTGCTTCATAGTTGCCTCAAAGGGAGGCGCGCCCGAACACCCAGGCTGGTATCGCAACATTCTTGCGAACCCCGATGTTGAAGTACAAGTCGGGACCAAGAAGATGAAGGCGCGGGCCAGGACGACGGCGGGCGAGGAACGCCTCCGACTTTGGAAACAGGCGCTCGAGTTTTGGCCGCCCTATGCCGACTATCAGCTCAAAACCGAGCGCGAGATACCTGTGGTCGTGCTGGATCCCGTCCATTAGGGTACGTGGTAGCCAACCGCCTCAGCGACGTCTCGCAATTCGCGCGGCTTCGTACCTCTTGACCGCGCGATAGCGGCTCGCACGCACCTTCAACCGGAGGCAATCGGCATGAAACTCGGACGCCTCGGCGTATGGTACAGCACCGACAAACTCGACGGTGCGCAGCTGCGCGATTTTGTGCGCACGGTCGAGAATAACGGCTACTCGAACCTGTGGTACCCGGAATCGCGAGGCTATGAGTCGATGTCGCTGGCGGCGTGGCTGCTGTCGTACAGCGAGGAGCTGATGATCGGCAGCTCGATCGCCAACATCTACGCACGCGATTCCTTTACCGCGCAGCGCGCCTTGATCTCGCTGAACGCGCTCTATGGCGACCGGTTCATTCTTGGTCTCGGTGTCAGCCACATTCCGATGGTCGAGGGCCTGCGCGGCCATCGCTACGACAAGCCATTGGCGGCGATGAGTGCGTATCTCGACGGCATTAACAAGTCAGCGCCCGCCGGCGGATTGCCGGTCGTGATTGCCGCACTCGGACCGAAGATGCTGGCGCTGAGCGCTGCCAAGTCGCGCGGTGCTGTCCCATATAACGTGACACCACAGCATACTGCGCAGGCTGCCGCGATTCTCGGGCCCTCAAAGTGGCTTGCGGTCGAGCAGAAAATAACGATCGAGACCGATCCGGCGAAAGCGCGGGCGCTCGGGCGCAAGGAACTGTCGCGCTACATGACGCTGCCGAACTACCGCAATAGCTGGCTGCGCCAGGGCTTCACCGAGGATGAGCTTGCCGACGGCGGCAGCGACCGGTTCATCGATGCGATGGTACTCTGGGGCGATGCCGACGCGGTCAGGCGCGGGCTGCGGGCGCATTTTGCGGCCGGCGCCACGCATGTCTGCCTGCAACCCGTCCACGCCGACGGCGATTTCGCCGCCCGCGACCGCATGCTGGCCACGCTCGCCGATACCTGAGGCTACGCCGCTCTCCTTAGAGCAGATCGGCGACGGCGTTGCGGTAGCGGCGCATCGCGTTGACATGGTCGGTCATGCTCCGGCCGGCCATGCGCTTGTGGTGGTAGCCGCCGAAAGTGTTGTGCAACGTGACATGCGTGACGCCGGCCTGCTTCCAGAAGCTGATTTCCTCGCGCCAGTCCTTCTCGGCGCCGGTGCCCGTCGAGGTCCAGACTTCCAGGCCAACCGACGCCGGATCGCGTCCCTGGGCTTCCACCAGGCGGCGCAGCTTGTCGAATTCGGCAACGGCCTTGGGCCCCGGCGGTTCAGACAGCATCATCCAGCCGTCGCCCCATTTTGCGATCCGTTGCAGCGTCACGTCCATGTGACCGCCGAACCACAACGGAATTTTGCGTTGTGGCGGCCGGGGATTGATGCCGGCGTCCGGGAGTCGGTGCCATTTGCCCTCGAATGTCACATATGGATCGGCCCACAGCGCTTGCATCACTTGGACCTGTTCCTCGGAGCGCTTACCCCTGTTGTGGAAGTTCTCGTTGAGGCCGACGAACTCCATCTCGTTCCAGCCCACGCCGATGCCAAACCGGAAGCGGCCGCCGCTGAGCACGTCGAGACTGGCGGCCTGTTTGGCAACGAGCACCGTCTGACGCTGCGCGAGGATCAGTACCTGGGTGGAGAGTTCGACGCTCTTCGTGCAAGCAGCGATGAAGCCGAACGCCACGAAGGGATCGTGGAAGAGGCCTAACCCGCCTGCACGGCCGCTGGCGGGGTTCGCCGGGTTGCCGCCGAGCACGTGGTCCGCCAGCGTCAGGCCGTCGTAACCTTCGGCCTCGGCGAGCTCGGCGTATTCACGCACGGTCGTGCCATCGCCGCCGATGTCGCCGAAAGGCAGGGCTATTCCGAGATACATGGTCGCTTCCCCTTTTTGGCTGGTCGCCGCTTTTTCCCGCTAATCTATAGATTTCCACCGCGTGTGCCATGGCCTCGGCCTCGGCCGGCGCCGACCAGGAGATTTGCGGTGATCAAGCTCGGATATAAGGCATCGGCGGAGCAATTCGCACCGGGCGCGTTGCTGGGCTTTTCCTGTCTCGCCGAGGAAGTCGGGTTCGATTCCGTCTTCATCAGCGATCACTTCCAGCCATGGAAGCATGTCGACGGCCATGCACCATTTTCGTTGACCTGGCTCGGCGCGCTCGGCGCGAAAACGTCGCGCGTCGTGATCGGCACCAGCGTGCTGACGCCGACCTTCCGCTACCATCCTTCCATCGTCGCCCAGGCGTTCGGCACGATGGGTGCGATGTTCCCGGGACGCGTCGTGCTCGGTATCGGCACCGGCGAAGGACTCAACGAGGTGCCTTCGACCGGGCAGCCCTGGCCGGAATTCAAGGAGCGCTTCGCTCGCCTGCGCGAGGCCGTCACACTGATCCGGACGCTCTGGACCCAGGAGCGGGTCAGCTTCGAAGGCAAGTACTACAAGACCGAGAAGGCGACGATCTACGACCGCTCGGATACGCTAGTGCCGATCTATGTCGCTGCCGCAGGTGCTCTCGTCGCGCGTTACGCCGGCCGCTCTGCCGACGGGTTCATTTGTACGAGCGGCAAGAAGCCGGAGCTTTATACCGAAACCCTGTTGCCGAAGGTCGCCGAAGGCATCGCGGCGTCGGAGGATCCGTCGAAGTCCTACGATCGCATGATCGAGGTCAAGGTGTCGTTTGATACCGACAAGGCGCGTGCGCTCGAGGACACCCGCCACTGGGCGGCGCTGGCGCTGACGCCGGAGGAAAAGATGACGGTCGAGGATCCCGTCGAGATGCAGCGCCTCGCCGACGCGCTACCACTGGAGCGCGCCGCCAGTCGATGGATCGTCTCCAGCGATGCCGACGAGCACGTCGAGCGGATCGGTTACTATGTCGGTCTCGGCTTCCGGCATCTGGTGTTCCACGCGCCGGGACCAGACCAGGCGCGTTTCCTGAAACTCTACGGTGAGCATGTGCTGCCGCGCCTTCGCAAGCGTTTCGGTTGAGCGCGCGGGACCGACCGATGCAACGCAGCAGCGCTATCGAGCTCCTTGCCGTCCCCGGCATTCCGCCGATAGCCAAGGGTGACGATCTCGTCGCCTTGATCGGTGAGGGGCTGGCGCGCGGTGGCATCGTGCCACGTAGCGGCGACGTCTTTGTGCTGACGCAGAAGATCGTGTCCAAGGCCGAAGGGCGCATGGTCGATCTTGCGGCCGTCAGGCCTTCGACGGAGGCGATCGAGCTTGCTGGCAAGGTCCAGAAAGATCCGCGCCTCGTCGAACTGATCCTAACGGAATCGGTGCGCGTCGTGCGCGCAAGGCCGGGGGTCTTGATCGTCGAGCACCGGCTCGGTCTGGTGATGGCCAACGCAGGCATCGACCAGTCCAATTTGGCGTCGCCCGATGCCCGGCAGCGGGCCCTGCTGTTGCCGGTAGATCCCGACGGCAGCGCTGCTATATTGAGGAAGCGCCTGTCGCAAAGGTTCGGCGTGCCGGTCGCCGTGATCATCAGTGACAGTTTTGGCCGTGCCTGGCGGCGCGGCACCTGCGGCGTCGCGATCGGCGCCGCCGGCCTACCGTCGCTGATGGATCTGCGTGGCTCGCCCGATCTGTTCGGCCGCGAGCTTCAGGTCAGCGTCACCGGGCACGCGGACGAGATCGCTGCTGCAGCGTCGCTGGTGATGGGGCAGGGGGCCGAAGGCCAACCCGTCGTGATCGTGCGCGGCCTGACATGGCGCGGCCCGGACAATACCGCGTCCGAGCTGGTACGACCCGCCGCCGAGGACATGTTCCGATGAGCAAACGACTGGTCGTGGCGTTGTCCGGCGGCGTCGGCGGCGCGAAACTGGCGCTCGGTCTGAGCCGCGTTCTGCCGGCCGACGAACTGCTTGTGGTCGCCAACACCGGCGACGATTTCGAGCATCTTGGGCTCAGCATCTCGCCCGATATCGACACGCTGACCTACGCGCTTGCGGGCATCGATAATCCCGCGACCGGGTGGGGCCGGCGTGACGAGACGTGGTCGTTCATGGACAGCATCGGCGCGCTTGGCGGCGAGAACTGGTTTCGGCTCGGCGATCGCGATCTGGCGCTGCATGTCGAGCGCACCCGTCGCCTGCGCCTCGGGCAGACATTGTCCGAGGTGACATCAGATATTTGCCGGCGCCTCCGCATCGGTCCCCGCGTGGTACCGATGAGCGATGACCGCGTGCGCACCCGTGTGCGCGGCGAGGAGGGCTGGATCGACTTCCAGGACTATTTCGTGCGCCAGGAGTGCCGGCCGGTTGTTCATGAGCTGGCATTCGACGGCGTGACGCTCGCCCGACCGCAGGCCGACATCACGGCCGCGCTACGTTCGGGCGACGTGCGGGCGGTGATCATCTGTCCGTCCAATCCCTTCATCAGTGTCGAGCCAATACTGGCGATGTCAGGCATGCGCGACGCGATCAAGGCGAGTGGTGCACCGGTCGTCGCGGTGTCGCCAATCATCGGCGGGCAAGCCGTCAAGGGCCCGACGGCGAAGATGATGCGCGAACTTGGCCTCGAGGTCAGCGCCGCCGGCGTCGCCGCACGCTATGGAGACCTGTTGGACGGTTATATCGTTGACCACGCCGACGCCGATGGGATCGGCAATATCAGCGCACGGGTCACGATTGCCAAGACCCTGATGAAGAGCCTGCAGGACCGGGAGACGCTGGCGCGCGTGACGCTCGACGCGGCGGACGCATTGGCGTCGCGACGATGAACGACATCTGGGCGATCATTCCGGTCAAGGAGTTCGATGGCGCGAAGCACCGGCTGTCGGGCTTGCTTTCGCCGCCACAACGCCGGCTTCTCGCCGAGACCATGCTGACGGACGTGATCGAGGCCGTTACCGGATGCCAGCTTCTGGCCGGCGTGCTGATCGTCACCCTCGATCCACATGCGACGACTCTTGGCAAGAAGATCGGCGCACGGATCGTGACCGAGGGCGCGCGGGACGGACACACCGGCAGCGTGAACGCTGGCCGACGCGTTCTCGCGGGCGAAGGACGCCGCGGCATAATCTCGATGCCCGGCGACATTCCGGCCACTCGCGCCGGCGAGGTCGACGCTGTGTTATCGGCGCATCTCGCCGCGCCATCCTTCACGATCTCGCCGGCGCATGACGATCTCGGGTCCAATGCCGTCGTCTGTTCGCCGCCGGAATCGGTGCCGCTTCGCTTCGGCGATAACAGTTACTTCCCGCACCTCGATGCGGCGCGTCTACAAGGCATCGAGCCGACGGTGATCCGTCAGCCCGGCATCGCGATGGACATCGATCATCCGGTCGATCTGGCGCTTTTCCTGCGCCTGCCGCAATCGGCCGGCACCCGTACCCGCACGCTGCTTGAAGAACTTGGCGTGCCCGCGCTGCTGGCCGAGCGGGGAATAAGCTAACCGACCGCCGCCTTCTTGCGCGGCGGCGTCTGCACGATCGGCGCGAGGTCGGCCGCAATCAATGATGCCGCCCGGCGCTCATCCGGCACTGGTCGATAGAGCGTGTCGCGTTGCATCGGTTCGCGTCCGACCTGACGGATCAGCGCTTCCATGTCGTGCGGCGGAAACTCCTGGCCGTGCTGGGTGCCGGCGGCACGCGAGATGCTCTCGTTCATCAGCGTGCCGCCGAGATCGTTGGCGCCGGACTTCAGGCAGATCGCGGCGCCCGCCGGCCCCATCTTCACCCATGACGTCTGGATGTTAGGGATCAGCGGATGCAGGGCCAGCCGCGCGACCGAATGCATGAGCACGGCTTCGCGGAATGTCGGGCCGGATCGGGCCATGCCGTGGCGGTACATCGGCGCTTCCATGTGGACAAAGGGAAGCGGAACGAACTCGGTGAAGCCGCCGGTTTCGGCCTGCAAGTCGCGCAGCGCCAGCAGATGCTTCGCCCACGAACTGGAGTTCTCGACGTGCCCGTACATGATGGTCGAGGTGGTGCGCAATCCGGCCCGGTGGGCGGCGCGCTGCACGTCGAGCCATTGCCTGGTGTTGATCTTGTCAGGGCAGATGATGGCACGCACGTCATCGTCGAGGATTTCGGCCGCCGTGCCGGGCAGGGTGCCGAGACCGGCCGCCTTCAGCCTGTTGAGGAACGCGTCGACCGACAGTCCGAGCGTGGCCGCACCTTGCGTCACCTCCAGAGCCGAGAAGGCGTGGATGTGCATCTCGGGAACGACCGCCTTGATCGCCCGGCAGATCGTCTCATAGGTGGCGCCGGTGTAGTCGGGATGGATGCCGCCTTGCAGGCAAACTTCCGTCGCGCCGCGATCCCACGCCTCGATCGCGCGGCGCGTGATTTCCTCGATGGCGAGGTCATAGGGCGAGCCGCGCAAATCCTCGTGCGTGCGGCCTTTCGAGAAGGCGCAGAACTTGCACCTGTAATGGCAGATGTTGGTGTAGTTGATATTGCGGTTCACGACGTAACGCACGACGTCATCACTGACCGCGCGCCGCAGCGCGTCGGCAACCTGCCTGACGTGGCGATAGTCGGCGTCGCGCGCCGCGAACAGGCGCTCGATGTCGTTCGAGGCGAGCCGTTCGCCCGATGTGGCACGTTCGACGATTCCTGCGATTCCGGCGTCGACGGTGCGGGCGAGCACCAGCGGCGCCGGTGGCGGCTTGGTGTTGCCCGGAGACCAGTCGTCGTCGCGCGCAAAACCTTCGGCGTCGCTCAGGCGCCGCACGCGGGTGGCGATCTCGGGGCCAGCCAATGATCGGCGGCGCGCGCGTAGGCGGGATAGACGGGCAGGCGGTTCACCAGCACCTTACCGGCTTCCGCACTCTTGCGGGCGAGTTCGGCGATGGCCGGCCATGGCGCTTCGGGGTTCACGTGATCGGGCGTGACCGGCGAGATGCCGCCCCAGTCGTTGAGGCCCGCGTCGATCAGTTTTTGATAGATCCCGGGCGACAGATTTGGCGGCGCCTGGATGTTCATGTCGGGCCCGAGAACGAGACGCGCGGTCGCAATCGTCCACAGCAGATCGTCGAGATTTGGCTCCTCGGAATCGGCGAGCTTGGTGTCGGGCTTCGCCCGAAAATTCTGGACGATGACTTCCTGGATGTGGCCATGGGCGGCGTGCAGATCCCGGATCGCCTCTAGTGCGTCGATCCGTTCGTCGCGTGTCTCGCCGATGCCGATCAGGATGCCGGTCGTGAACGGAACCCTGAGTTCGCCGGCGAGACTCAGGGTCTCCAGCCGGACCGCGGGATGCTTTTCGGGAGAGCCGTAGTGGACGCCGCCCTGCCGGCACAGCCTCTCGCTGGTGGACTCCAGCATGATGCCCTGGCTTGCCGTCACCTCGCGCAGTCCGGCGATCTCCTCGCGTGTCATCACGCCGGGATTGGCATGCGGCAGCAACCCGGTCTCGCGCAGCACCAGCGCGCACATCGCGGTGAGATATGAGATCGTGGTTTCATGGCCGAGCGCCTTCAAGGCGTCGCGGGCGGCCTGGTACCGCAGCTCGGGCTTGTCACCCAGCGTGAACAGCGCCTCGGTGCAACCTGCGGCCGCGCCGGCGCGTGCGATGGCGAGCACGTCGTCGGGCGAGAGGTAGACCGGCTTGCCCGCGCGGGGCACCTGCGCAAACGTGCAGTAATGACAGACATCGCGGCAGAGCTTGGTGAGGGGAATAAAGACCTTTCGGGAATAGGAGATCAGCCGCCCGTGCGCGGAATCGCGCAAGTCTGCCGCTTCGGCCATCAATTCCCTCAGCGGTGCTTCGAACCGCTGCCGCTGTCTACCGGCCGCCGTCACAATCAATCTATCTCCGCCCGTCAAGGGTCGCATTTCCTTGCGGGAGGCGCTTGCCGCCGCCCGCTGGCGGCCGCATGGTGTCGCATCGACGCCAGCAATGCAATGAAGGACGCCACAATGCTGATCGGCTTCAACGCTCCGACCGCCGGCCCCCTGGCGGCCGCGGACAAGCTTGCGAAAATAGTGGTCAGCGCCGAGGCGATGGGCTTCGACTATGCGACGTTCAGCGACCATGTCGTGATCCCGACCGCGATTGCGGCTGAATATCCCTACAGCGCCTCCGGGGAGTTCCCCAGCGGCACCCGCGGTGAGCGGCACGAACAGCTGACGGAGATCGCCTGGATCGCCGCGAAAACGACGCGCCTGCGTCTCGTGACATCAGTGATGGTGGTGCCGCATCGACCGGCCGTGCTGGCTGCCAAGATTCTTTCGACCATTGACGTGCTTTCGGGTGGCCGGCTGACGCTCGGTATCGGTGCGGGCTGGATGCGCGAGGAGTTCGAGGCGATCGACGCGCCGGATTTTGATGCGCGGGGAACTGTTACTGACGAATATGTGCGCGCCTTCGTGGAACTCTGGACCAATGACGCGCCGAAATTCGACGGCAAGCATGTCAAGTTCTCCAATATCGGTTTCGACCCGAAGCCTGTGCAGAAGCCGCATCCGCCGATCTGGGTCGGAGGCGAGAGCGGTCCGGCGCTGCGGCGGGCTGCGCGCATCGGCGACGCCTGGTATCCGATCGGCACCAACCCGCAGAATCCGCTCGACAGCCTGACGCGCTTCAAGGCCCAGGCGGCGCGCCTTGGCAAGATGACCGCGGAAGCGGGGCGCGATCCCAAGGCGGTGGGCCTCAGCTTGCGCGTCACGGTGTTCGGCGAGACTGCGCCACCACAAGCCAGCGATGGCGAGCATCGCCTGTTCGCCGGTCCGCCGGCGCTGGTCGCCGCCGATATCCGGGCGATGCGAGACATGGGCGTCGGCAGTCTCGATTTCGGTTTCGGCGGCTCGACGGCCGACGAAGTGCTCGCAGGCATGCAGAAATTCCGGACCGAGGTCTTGCCGCTCGTCTAGCTGTCTAGCTGGCGGATTAACGTCGCCCAGCGGTCGAGTTCAGGCAGGATCGTATCGGCCTTGCCGGATCGAGGCTGACGACCAGGCGCGAGACGCCGTCGTCGCGATCGCGCTTGAGCAGGTCGAGGTTCTCCTTGGCGCCCCAGATCGTGATCGGCACTGACGCGAGATCGCGACCCCCTTCGGCTGCCATCTCGCGGAATTTCGGCAGCAGCGCCTGCACGTCTGCGTACGAGCTTCGCGTACGGTGGGGCATCCAGCCGTCGCCGTAGCGCAAGGCGCGCCGCGCGCCGAACGGGAAGGCACCGCCGACGATAATGGGCGGATGCGGCTTCTGGACCGGCTTCGGCCAGGTCATCATCGGGTCGAAGTTCACGAACTCGCCATGGTATTCGGCCTTTGACTTGGTCCAGATTTCCTTCATCGCCTCGACGCGCTCGCGCGCCAGCTTGTGGCGGGTCTCGAAAACCGTGCCGTGGTTGGCCATCTCGTCCTCGTTCCAGCCGTTGCCGATACCGAACAGGAAGCGGCCGCTCGAAATCTGGTCGATCGAAGCGACCTGCTTGGCGGTCTGGATCGGGTCGCGCTGGGCGATCAGGCAGATGCCGGTGCCGAGCAATAGCGTCTTGGTCACCGCCGCGGCCGCGCCCAGCATCACGAACGGGTCCATCACGTCATAGTATTTTTTCGGCATATCTCCGCCGCTGGGGAAGGGCGATTTGCGCGAAAGCGGAATGTGGGAGTGCTCAGGCACCCACAGTGAATCGAAGCCGCGCTCCTCCAGCGCCCGCGCCAGCTCGGTCGGTGACATCGAGTAGTCCGTGAAAAACATGGCCCCGCCGACGCGCATCGTTGCCTCCCTTTTTCCGTTATGGATTGCTCGTCTTTGGACGTTTCGGCCAGCGCGCTTCCGCGCGCGGCAGCACCTGTTCGATGAGCTGCCGGGTTTGCGCCAGAAGTGCGTCGTCATCGCCGCCGAGCGGGCGCAAAATGAATTTGGACACGCCGGCGTCAACATATTCGGCAATGCGCGCGAGTATCGTATCGGCGTCGCCGATCGCGAACGCGTGCCCGGCGTCACGCCCGGTGCGTTTGGCGTAAGCATCCATCGCCTTGGCGACAGCCGGCGCGTCCTGGCTGCCGAAGTGGAACGCGAAGCCGGCGCCATAGTGATCGTCGATGGATCGGCCGGCCTCGCGGGCCGCGGCCTTGATCGCAGCCACGACGCGACCGGCATCGGCCGGCGGGTCGCCGCCGGCCTGCCAGCCGGTGCCGATGCGCGCGGTGCGCCGGATCGCGGCGTCGGTCGAGCCGCCGATCCACATCGGCAGATCGGGCTGCACGGGCCTCGGTGCGATGGTGACACCCTTCAGCTGGTAGAAGGCGCCGCTGAAGTCGACCGAGTCCTCGCGCCAGAGGCGGCGGATGATATCGAGGCATTCGTCGGTCTTGCGACCGCGCGTCCTGGTGTCGATGCCGAGCGCCTGCCATTCGGGCGCCAGCGGACTGCCGATACCGAAAGCAGGCAGCAGGCGGCCTTCGGACAGCGTGTCGATGGTGGCGCATTGTTTGGCCAGCAGCACGGGATCGCGGAACGCCAGCGACACGACGTTCATGCCGAACCGCATGCGCCGCGTGCGCCCGGCCAAAGCCGCCATCGTGGTCATCGACTCAAGGAACGGCTGACGGCCGACGATCCGGTCGGTCTGCCAGATCAGATCCACGCCTCCGGCCTCGCACATGTCGATCCAGCGCCAGTACGCAGCCGCGCCGGGAAAACGGAAACTCCGCACAGCCAAGTCCGATCCCGACACCCATGCGCCATCTTCCCTAGGCCGCCGCGGCTGCGGCTGACGCGGGGCGCTACGTCGCGCACGAAGCGTTCGAGACCGCCGTTCATTTGTTCCGGCCGCATGCCCGGCGGTACCGCCCAGGTGACGAGGTCGGTGATGCCGTATTCGCGCACGAAGGACGTCAGCTCCTTCACGCAATGCTCGACATCGCCGACCACCCATGTCTGCGGAATGCTGGCTTCCCGCGTGTTGCCCGCAACGCCGCCGGCGGCGCTCTCGTCCTTGTTGAAACTGCGGTAAACTTGGCCGCGATAGCGCTCGGCGGCGCGCACGGCCGGCCAGTCACGCTCTCTGTCGTCGGTCACGAGGCAGGAGCGGATGATGCCGACACGGTAGGTGTCGGGATCGCGGCCTGACGCCTTTAGCGTCGCGCGCCACGGATCGAGCACCATTGAGCGTGCGCCCTGCGGCAGGAAGTTGCTGCCATTGCGTGCCGCGCGCTGGGCGCCGGCCTCCGACATCGCGGCGATCCACAGCGGCGGGCCGCCCGGCTGCACGTAGCGCGGCCTGATCACCACGTCATCGAAATCGTAGCGCTTGCCATGAAAGCTGAACTTCTCGCCGGTGAAGCAATGGCGCAGCACCTCGATGCCTTCGTCCGTCAGCGACACGCGGCGCGAGACGGGCAGACCGAAGCCGCGGAATTCATGCGGCGCATAGCCCATGCCGACACCGACCTCGATCCGGCCGTTGCTGATATTGTCGAGTACCGCGAGGTCTTCAGCCAGCCGCACCGGATGGTTGAACGGCAGCAGGCACACGTCGCTCGATAGCCGCACATGTTTGGTGCGCGCAGCGATCGCGCCCGCCATCGGCACCCACGAAGGCAGGTAGCCGTCATCGAGGAAGTGATGCTCGGTGAACCACACGAGGTCTAGTCCGAGCCCGTCGAGCATGACCACCTGATCCATAATCGCGGCGTACAGGCTCGGCATGTCCATGCCGATTCCGGTGTGTTGCGGAAATCGTAGACGGTGCCGACGCGAAGGGGTAGACGCATGACGCTTGTTCTCCGCCGGTCAGGACCTAGTTCAGCCGAGCGGCCTGGGCCATCACCTCGATGGCTTCGGGCTGGCGTGATCGCACGTTGAGCAGATCCGCGCCGCTGTCCTCCCAGGCTCGGTAGCGCTCGCGGATGCGCGCCGGTGGGCCCACCAGCGACTTGAGATCAACCCACTCGTCGGGCACGCTGGCGATGGCTTCGTCCTTGTGGCCCGCGAGGTAGAGTTCCTGAATGCGGCTGGCGGCGTCGCCGAAGCCGCGACGGACCATGATGTCGTTGTGAAAATTCTTGGTGCGATGACCCATGCCGCCGACATAGAGCGCCACCTCCGGCTTGAGGCGCGTCAGCGCTCCTTTGACGTCGTTGTCGACCTCGACATGGACGGAGGCCTGGATGGTAAAATCCTTCAGGCTCTTGCCGTTGCCGGCGCGCCGGAAGCCTTCCTCCAGCCACTGGCGATACTCCTCCATGGCGCCCGGCACGAAGCCCACTGGCAGCCAGCCGTCGGCGATCTCGGCCGTCAGCTTGACCATCGTCTCGCCGCCAGTGGCGAGATAAATCGGGATGTCGGGGTTCATGTGCAGGATCGACTTCAGCGGCTTGGCGAGGCCAGCGGAGCCTTCGCCCTTGTAGGGCAGGCTGATCTCGCGGCCTTCGTGCGTCACGGGTTCTTCGCGCTTGAAGATCTTGCGCATGATCGCGACGTAGTCCTTGACCCGGTAATAGGGCTTGCCCCACGGCTGCCCGTACCAGCCCTCGACGATTTGCGGTCCCGAAACACCCAGGCCTGCGATGAAACGGCCGCCACCGGACATCGCGTCAATGCTGGCCGCTGACATCGCGGCGTTGGTCGGCGTTCTCGCGGCCAGCTGCATGATACCAGTGCCGAGCTTGATGCGGTTGGTCTTGGCGGCGAGAAACGCGAGCGGCGTGATCGCGTCGGAGCCATAGGCTTCGGCCGACCAGACCGAATCGTAACCCAGCTCTTCCGCCCGCTGCACGAGTGCGACCGGCACTTCCAGATGCGCGCCCGAATAGCCGATTGACAGGCCCAGCTTCATCGTCAGGTCCTCCCTCGCCGGAGGATACGAAGCACCGGGGCGCTTGAACAGTGTCGGCGGGTGCATGGACGCTCCCATGAACTGTGGCTCCCGGTTGCCCTTGCGCCGTGCCATGATGGCGTTTGGAAAGCGCCGACAGAGCGCGCCGTTCGATCCGGGAAGGAACCGCCGCCGTGAAATTCGCGCTGCACTTCGGTAACTTCGCATTCCCCGACCCGGAAGGCGCCCGGCGTCTGGTGCGCCTAGCTGAGGCGGCCGGCTTCGACTCGGTGTTTGCCGTCGAACACGTCGTGGTTCCCGACAATTACGCGAGCGTCTATCCCTATGCGCCGGGCGGCCGATTGCCGGGCGGTCCGTCGGTGAGCTTTCCCGATCCGCTGATCTGGCTGACTTGGGTCGCCGCGGCCACGACGCGGCTGCGCCTCATGACAGCCGTGATGATCCTGCCGCAACGCAACCCGCTGGTGCTGGCCAAGGAGGTCGCCACGCTCGACTATCTCAGCGGCGGCCGGATCGAACTCGGCATCGGGGTCGGTTGGCTAAAGGAGGAGTTCGACGCGCTCGGCATTCCCTTTGAGCGTCGCGGCAAGCGCGCCGATGAGTATGTCGCGGCGATGCGCGCATTGTGGGCCAGCGACGGTGCCAGCTTCGCGGGCGAGTTTGTGAACTTCGACAAGGTCAACTGCAATCCGAAGCCGGTCGCAAAACCAGTGCCGATCGTCGTCGGTGGCCACTCGGAAGCGGCCGCCCGCCGCGCCGGCCGGCTAGGCGACGGCTTCTTCCCCTCGATCGGCGCCCAGGTCGACACTATGCCGTTGCTCGACGTCGTGCGCCGTTCGGCCGAGCAAGCCGGCCGCGATCCGGCGATGGTGGAATTGATCCTCGGCTGCCCCGGTGCGCTGCCCAATTCTGGCTCCGACCCGCGTGCGGCCGTCGAGGAGCGCATCGCACGAGGCGCGGGCCGGCTTGCGCTGCCAGTGACGGCGTTCCTGCCCGATCTCGAAACGACGCTGGCCCGCTTCGGCGAGGAGATCATCAAGCCTTACGCGAACGCGTGAGAGGGGAAACAGGAAATATGATCTCGACTGCTAATCAGGATACTCACCCAGCAGCGTTGGGAGATGGACAAAGAGAAAGCTATGCAGCATTCTCATTCAGGCGCGAGAACACGACAAAAAAACAGAAAAACTGATCGGGAGCCTAGGGAAATGCCTCTGCCGAGAGAAGATGTCGAAGCCACCACGCCAAAGTTCTTGCGCGACAAGTACGCCATTGTCGGTGTGGGCGAGACCCCCCATGCGAGGCTCGGACAAGTCGACGCGGGCGCTCGCGTCGCTCGCGGTGCGCAACGCGATGGTCGACGCGGGACTCAAACCCTCTGAGATCGACGGCATGTTGTCGTATCAATTTAACGACTCGGTGTTCTCGCCATTCGTCGCCGGCGACCTCGGTATCCGTCTCAATTTCTACATGGACGTGTTCGGTGGCGGATCATCGACCGAGGCGCTGATCGGTATCGCGATCGGTGTCATCGAGGCCGGCATGTGCAAGACGGTGGTGATCTTCCGCTCAATGAACGGGTTCTCGCAGGTGCGGATCGGTGGCACCGGCGTGCGCTCCGCAATACCCGTCTCGGGCGACATGATGCACAGCCGCGCCTATGGCTGGCAGAGCGCAGGACAAATGTTTGCGCCGACCTTCATGCGCCACATGCACGATTTCGGTACCACCGCCGAGCAGGTCGCCCATGTTCGCGTCGCGCACAGCCATCATGCCTCGAACAATCCCAAGGCTTATTACAAGAAGCGCATCACCGTGGAGGACGTCGTCAGCAGCCGCATGATCTGCAAACCGCTGCACCTGCTCGACTGCTGCGTGGAGACAGACAACGCCAATGCAATCATCGTAACGACGGCTGAACGGGCAAAAGACCTGAAACACCCGCTGGTGCGGATCCGCGGTGTGGTGGGCCGTTGCTCGAAGCCGCGGGTCGACATGCACTACCAGGCCGGGCCGATTTCAACCGTTGCCGGTCACTACGCCAAGGACATCCTCTGGCCGAATGCTGGCGTAGGTCCCGAGGATGTCGATCTGACGGGCTCCTATGACGCCTTCACCTTCACCACCATGCTGCAACTGGAGGATTACGGCTTCTGCAAGAAGGGCGACGGCGGCCACTACGTCTCCGACGGCACCATCATGCTCGGCGGAAAAAGGCCGAACAACACGTCGGGTGGCCATCTCTGCGAAGGCTACACCCACGGCATCGCCATGGTGATCGAGAACGTGCGTCAGCTCCGCCACGACGCGGACGATAGTTGCTCGATCGGGCCGGACGGCAGGCGACAGCACACTTACGATTATTGCGAGGGTGGTTGTCGTCAGGTGAAAAATGCCGAGGTATCGGCCAATCTTGGTTGGGCGATGCCCGGCACGGATCGGCCATGGTGATGCGGAGGGGGTAGGGCAGATGATATCCGCGCAATATCTCGGCATGCCGCTTGAGATCAATGATCTCGACCATGAGAATCTCAACTACTTCGCCTACTGTGCGAAGCATGATTTTCGTCTCCAGCGCTGCGCCTCGTGCAAGCTGCTTCGCTACCCGCCGACGACGGCGTGCCCCTGGTGTTCGGAGCTGAGTTCGGAATGGGTGTCGGTCGAGGGACGCGGTACCGTGCATTCCTACACCGAAGTCCATCATGCCATACAACCTGCTTTCAAGCAGTACACGCCCTATCTCGTATTGCTGGTCGAGCTGGACACCCAGAGCGGCATGCCGACCAGGGAAGAGGGGCTCCGCGTGATCGGCAATCTGGTGCGGCCGGACGGGGTGCTCGCGCCGAAGGCCGACGTCGAGCGGGGAGGCATCGGCACTCGGGTGCGCATGGTTTTCACCGATGTCGCGCCGGGGCTGGCGCTGCCGCAATGGACGATTGACGAGACCGCGGCCAGCGGCATGCCGTGGAGATACCGCGGGTAGGGGAGCCCGGTCCGCGGGCGGCGGCCGCAATGCCCTGCCAATCTGAGGTGACGCATGGACATCCGAACCAGTCCGGACCCGTTCGCTCGCGCCCGCGAACTCGGGGCGGAGATCGTTGCCGCGGCCGACGAGATCGAGTACGGCGCATCCCCGAGGCGTTGCTGGAGCGACTGCATGGGGTCGAACGCCGATTCCCGGGTGGTGAAACCGAGCCAAGCCATGTAGAATCGGCGCTATTGGTAGTATCGGCGCTATTGACAGTCATCCGCGGCGGACCGTCACGTGCTGTCAGACCACGAACGCAGGTTCCTGTTGACGCGACGGGTCGGGCATCTTGCCACGGCCGATAGCCGGGCCATTCCGCACGTCGTGCCGGTGTGCTTTACGATTTCGCAAAACTCCCTTTACATCACCATCGACGAGAAGCCGAAGCGTGTGGCTGGACCAGCACTCAAGCGCGTCCGCAACATCGAGCGCAACCCGATGGTCGCTATTATGGTTGATCGGTACGACGAAGACTGGACGCGACTTGGCTGGGTGATGTTGCGTGGACGGGCTGGAGATCCTGCGCGCCGGAGCGGAGCACGATCGCGCGCAGGAGCTGCTCCGCTCTCGGTACCGCCAGTTGGCGGCGATGAAGATCGCCGAACGGCCTGTCATAGCGGTCCGCCTGGAGCGGGTGACGAACTGGGGCAACCTGTCCGTGGGCGCGGACGAGGCCCATTATGATGGTCAAGTCTAGTGGCTGTTGCGACCGTAATGGCGTAAGTCCCGGTCGTCGCACTCCGACATCCCGCAATCCCGCCCGATGCGCGAAGCTCGACAAGCCGTCGCTGCGATGAGGGCCAGCGTTGCGCCAAACAGCGCTACGTCCGCTCATTTCTCTGATAGAGTTGAAAAGGACATTGGCGCGCCCCTGATGTGTGCGACCATCACGTGCGGTCGCGTGTGATAGGTTCTGGCCACAACCGAGGAGCACTGAACATGCATGTCGGGTTTACGATGTTTCCGACGGATTACTCGATTCCACCGCACGACCTTGCCGTGGCGGCGGAGGCGCGAGGTTACGAGTCATTGTGGTTGCCGGAGCACAGTCACATTCCTACCAGTCGTAAATCGCCGTGGCCCGGCGGCGCTGAGCTGCCGAAGTACTATTACGATAGCTACGATCCGTTCATCTCGCTAGCCGCTGCTGCCGCGGTGACGAAAACCATCAAGCTTGCGACGGGGATCTGTCTTGTCGTCGAGCGTGATCCAATCCACACCGCCAAGCAGGTATCGACCGTCGATCAGCTTTCCTCGGGCCGGTTCATTTTCGGCGTTGGCGGTGGTTGGAACGAGGAGGAGATGGCCAATCACGGCACTGCGTTTGCGACCCGCTTCAAGCTGATGCGTGAGCGGATCCAGGCGATGAAGCAAATCTGGACGCAGTCGACGGCGGCATTCGACGGCGAATTCGTCAAGTTCGAACCCATGATGCAGTGGCCCAAACCGATTCAAAAACCTTACCCACCCATCGTTGTTGGGGGCGCATTCCCCCACGCAGCAAGACGGGCGATCGCCTACGGCGACGGCTGGATTCCGATCGGCGGGCGCGAGCTAGATCCGCTCGAGGTGCTGCCGCAATTCCGTCAAATGGCAAAGGACGCTGGCCGCGATCCCGCGTCGCTCTCTTTCAACGTCTTCGGGGCACCCCGTGACTTAGAGGCGCTAAAACGCTACCGTGACGCCGGCGTTGATCGCGTCGTCCTGATGCTTCCGCCCAGGCCCCGCGACGCGATTTTGCCCATGCTGGATGAAAGCGCGCCGCTCGTGACGGCGCTCTAAAGTGTCTGTGATTCCATCACCCGACGGAACCAAAGCTCAGGACTGCAGTGGCCGCCGTCCCGCAATGAACTCTCGCCGTTGCACTTTCGCTTCAACAGGCATTTGAAGTGGCATGGCCTTCGCCCGAAAGCGTGACACGGTGTGTCCGGGTCAACAGCTGACGCAGCTGGAAGGTCCGCTTTGGCGCAAAGCAGACCCTCGGACAAATTTCGAGATGTTACTGAAGTCCAAGTTGTGCATCAGCATCCCGCCGCCTTAATCACGACGCCCGTTTATGGCTCGCGCAAGGATCGATTTATTCAAGTACTGTTCCTCACAATGACCCGTCGTTGGTTAATTCTCGCAGACGATCTTACCGGGGCCGCAGACTGCGCCATCGGGCTCGGCGGCCGCGGCCTGCCGGCTGTGGTGACCTGGGGTGACATTGGAAGTCTGCGAAGTCGCCAGGAGCCCATTCTGGCCTACGACATCGCAAGCCGGGGTCTTTCGGCCGATGCCGCCGCAGCTCGTCACAGAAACGTGCTGGCGAGCCAGCCAGTGTCAGGGCGTTCCTTCTTCAAAAAGATTGACTCGACCTTGCGGGGGCAGCCGGCAGCGGAGATTGCGGCGACGCTCGAATGTCTGCGATCACGATCGGGTTCGGCTTTTGGCGTGCTTTCAGCGGCCTTTCCTGCGGCCGGTCGGACGACCAGGGACGGCCGCATCCTGGTCAATGGCCGTGCGCTCGAGGAAACAGACCTCTGGCGACGCGACCATAGCTATCCCAAGGCTGATCTTGTTGACGTTCTCGCGACCGCTGGCGTTCGCAGCGAGAAAGTTTTGCTTACCGCCGTCCGTAGTGGCCAGTTGAAAGCCATTCTCGCTGGGTTAGCTGACGAAGCCAATGCTTTCGCTGTCTGCGACGCGGAGACTGACGACGACCTGCACCTGATCGCAGAGGCGGGCCTGTATGCCTCGCCTGCCAGCGTCTTTATTGGCAGCGCAGGTCTGGCGCATGCGCTGGGTTGCCTCGACGCCGGTAAGATCGTTGAGTCACTGCGCATTCCGGCCAGCAAATTCGGTGTCTTGACCGTCGTCGGCTCGCTCGCCGAGGCTTCGAGGTCTGCCGCGCTTCGTTTGAACGCGACTGGAACTGTGGCCTATTTCCCGATCGAGCCGGAAATATTGCGCGAGAATCATGCTGAGCGCGCAGGGATCGCTGCAACCATAAAGGAGCGACTCGCCGGAGGCGGCGATGTCCTCGTCCAAATTATAAACAATGGGTCTCCCGACATGTCGCTTGGCCCCGAGCTCGTTACGAGCCTGGCTGATATTCTGGAAATCGCGGCACCCGTCATCGGTGCATTTGCCGCCACGGGTGGCGAAACCGCAGCGGCGCTCTTGTCGAGGTTCGGCATCAACGGTATCCATCTCGCTGAGGAGATCGAGCCGGGCGTCCCGCTCGGACTAACTCTTGGCTCATTGTCGGTCCCGATAGCCACCAAAGCAGGCGCGTTCGGAGATGAGGATAGCCTCATCCGCATCAATGAGCGTCTTCGCGCCGTTCGAACCAGAGGAAGCTTTGTATGACCCGTCCGACGATTGCGATCACGATGGGCGATCCCGCCGGTATCGGGCCCGAAGTAATAATGAAGGCGTTAGCGAAGCCGGAAACACACGCAATCTGTAATGCGCTGGTGATCGGTGACGCAAATCGCTTGCGTAAGGCTGGCAAGATTGTCGGCGAGCGTCTTGAAATCGATGCGCTGCACGAAGCCAACGATGCGAATTTTGCTTCGGGCACTGTGCAGTGCCTGGACTTGAAACTCGTGCCGGATGACTTGCCGTTCGGCGAGATGTCTGCGGCAGCGGGAGAGGCAGCTTATCGCTTCATTGAAAGAGCCGTCCAGGTCGTGCAGGCAGGCTCCGCGCAGGCTATCTGTACCGCACCGCTTTCAAGGAAGCGTTGCACGCGGCCGGGCATAAATATCCGGGCCATACCGAACTGTTGGCCTATCTGACCGGCACGCGTGAGGTCTCGATGATGCTCGTGTCATCGAAACTTCGTGTCATCCACGTCACCACGCATATCGGCCTGCTGGACGCTATCGACAAGATCGAGCCGGGCCTCGTCGAAAGGGTCATAACCCGCGGGCATGAGGTGCTGGTGCGCGCCGGCCTCACCAATCCAAAGATCGGCGTTTGTGCTATCAACCCGCATGCCGGAGAAAATGGGCTATTCGGTCGAGGTGAGGAAGCAACGAAAATCGCGCCCGCCATCGAGGCCTGTCAACGTCGAGGCTGGGACGTGCGAGGCCCGTTGCCTGCCGACACGCTGTTTTTTCTGGCCGGCCGCGGCGACTACGACATGGTTGTTGCGATGTATCATGATCAGGGTCATGGCCCGATCAAGGTGCTGGGACTGGAGGCCGGCGTGAACATCACCGTCGGTTTGCCGGTGATCCGTACCTCGGTCGATCATGGTACGGCCTTCGATATCGCGGGCAAAGGCGTTGCTGACGAGCGCAGTCTGATTGAGGCATTGCGGCAGGCAGCTGAGCTTGCGCCGAAACGCGGTCCTGCGGCCGTTGGATGAACGACCGCTTCTGGCGGGCAAAGTCGTCATTCCGCCTGCGGAAGCGGGTCGGTTGCTATGAGCGGATACCAGACAGTCCGCGACGGGTCTGCTGGTGGAAGCTTCCTGTGGCCAGCTCACGCCTAGCAGCGGAGCCTTGACGGGAAGCACGTGAATCCTCGGCCCCACCGAGCAGTTTAGCTGCGCCGTAGTCTTTCGGTCGCGGTAATGCCCATCAGTACTTCGTCATTCATGTCGCTCTCCTTGGCTTTATCGGCACATGCGCCATTGTTGCGGGTGGCCAGGGAATAGTCCGTCATCGAACGACTTGATGTCGGGACGTTCCAGGATCTTCACGGCGTTCGCGCGCATCGACGCGCCCACCGGGCACAATGTAGAATTCTCATCCGCGAGTATGCATTAGCATCAATCGGGTGTGCGGCCGGTGAAGCCAGATCGACCGCTTGCCGAAGCCGCAGTGCTTGGTTTCTTGCCTTCATCCATGTCCTCCTCTCTTCAGACAGGCGGCCAACCAGTGCGGTGTCCTTCAAACGCGGGCCTCGCCGCGATCACCAAAAGTGTCCGGAAATGTGAGTGAGATAATTTTTAGAGAATTTGGAGGAGAGACACCAACCGGGTTTTGGATGCACCCCCTTGGTTCTTCTCACATTTCCGGACACATATTGCGCGCGCGATGTTGTGGCCATTTCGGTCATCTCCTCACATTTCCGGACCGGTCTGCGGGCTGGTCACGTTCTGCAGCGTGTTCCGGTCGAACCCGTCCACGAGGCGATAGCGCCACACGACGTGTTCTTTGCCGTCGCGGCCGGTTTCCTCGGTCTCCTCGCAGGCCAGCGCGCCGAGCATGTGCAGGCATTCGAGCCCGCGGCGGACGGTGTTTCGCGGCTTCGAAATCCGTTTGCGGACGTCGGTAGCCTTTGAGCCAGGGTTGTTGGCTAGGTCGAGTAGAATGTCACGCCGCAGCGGCGGAATGCTGTCAGAGGCGCAACGTCGGACCAGCCGCATCGCCTCGGCCCGCGGCATGCCAATGCTGATCGCACCGCGCAACAACTGCACAAGCTGCTTGGCGAACCGCGTCGGTGCTTCCGGATCGTGCGCAAACTCGATCTCGCCGCGATAGTCCCGCTCGACCGCCGAACGCGCCAGCGTAACGAGGTCGGCGGCCTTCACGATCTGTTCGACCTCGGCGTCGCTGAGCTGGTAGACTGTGGTGTCCATATGCTCGACCAGGGCGCCGACGGCAGCGGCGAGTTCCTGTCGCATTCCAGCCTCGCCGCCGGTGTTGCGGATTGCACCGCGTCCAGCTTGCCTGCGCCCCGCGCTGGTCCGCAGCCGCAACAGGGCGAACCGATCGCCCATGGTGGCAACCACCGCGTGCGCTGCATCCCATGCGGTGGTGACGGCGGCGACAATCACGATGCGGCCGGTCCAGGTCAGCGTCTGGCCTCCGTCGGTGCCGACGTTGCGTTCCCAGCGCCCGTCGTAAACCTCTCGGATCGCGGCCAGGACGCAGGCGCGGGTGTTGCGGTCGGCGCTGAGGATCGAGGTGAAGTCCTTGATGACCAGCGTGCCGCGATCGCCGATCTTGCGCAGCAGGCCGCCGGTGGCTTTTTGATGCCGTTGCTTGCGCGGGGAGGCCGAGAGCAGGGCGCCCTCGCTGGCGATCGTGCTGGTGACAAATGCACCGGCTCCTGCCAACGCCTGCACGGTCTCGGTTTTGGCACCGCCGGGCCCGGCAACAATCAGTAGCCACAGGGGATCGCCTGGCAGTCGCTCGGATGCCGCGGCGGCAATCGCGGCGGTGGCGGCGTCGAGGTCATATTCCGCGCCGAACCACTTTTTGAAAACCGCGTGAACCTCGGCCAGGCTTTGCCGCGGCGGCGAGCTCGCTGCTGCCGGCTCGGCTACCGGATCGGCCTTGGCCCCAAGCCCCTCGGCACTCTCGACCAGGCGCGGGATCTCGTTGAGCCGATCGAGCCAGCGCTCGTCACGCGGCGCGCGCGAGCTCTCCATCAGCGCCCGCAGGAAGTTGACGGCGGCGCCTGCCGTCATGCCCGAGGTCACCAGCTTTGCGGCCAAGTCGCGCAGCGAGTCGTGCAGCGCCTCGCCGGCGCGGATGCGATCGACCAAGTATTGCCAATCCGCGGCGCCGTCGGGTGCCGTATCCGCACCGCCATTGGTGCTCTTTTTCCGCCGCGGCCGTTCAGCGGCTCGAAGGTAGCCGAAATCCGTGACCAGCATCTCAGCGAGTTCGTGCACCAGCGCGCGCGCTTCCGACTCGCGGATATAGGGCAACTCATCGCGCCTCGTATTACACAGGTCACCGCCATGCCAGCGATACGGTTTGCCGGTTTCCGGGTGGACGCCGGCGGCAACAACCTGTTGGCCGTTGCCCAAAAATTCAATCTTGTGCGTGCTGCCGTTCGGCGCGACCAGGTTAGCAATAATCTTGCCGAACGGTTCGTTAGTCTGAAATGGAATGGCCAGCTTCGGCGGTTTGCCGGTGCGCATCAGTACCAGCCCGTGTTCCTCGTGGTTTGCTCGAACAAGTTCCTCGATCGCGCGAATGGCATCTTCATCGACGATATCGAGGTCTAAAGTTGGCACCAGCCGCGTCAGAACGCCGGTGTTAGTCGCGTTCGGGTAAACCTTCGACCAGGTCTGAATGTCGCCTTCGGAGGTGTCGATCCGCTTCTGCCATTCCTTCGGCGCCGGCGCTTTGCCGATCAGGGGCAGCGGGTCATATCCGTTTTTGCGCAACTGTAATCTGAGGTCGGCTGTCGCGGTCATTGCGCGGCCTTCCTCGCCTTGCGGACAAGGTCGTCGAGCCATCGCTGCTGCTTGGCGCTGATAAAAACAGACGAATAGACGCCGGCGCGTTCGAGCAACCCGTCGAGAAATTGTTCTGAGCTCGGTCCGATTCTGGCGCCGCTGTCCCGTACCGTGGTGATCAGGTCGATTAACTCATCGGCGTCCATGCGCGTGGACGTGTCGTCGTCCGGTGCCTGCCGGCGCCGGTGCGGCTCGCGGGCGGGCGCTGGTGAGCCGATGCTGGCCGCCAGATCGTGCCAGCCGCAATTGTTGCTCTCCAATACCCGCTCGATCGCAGCCACCGCGCCGACCCGCTCGCCGTTGTGATCCGACGACAGCATCGGCAACAGCTTACCGAGCTTGTCGCGAACCGCAGACGGTAATGGGCGGGCCGACGTAGTGCTCATGATCAGGCGGCCTCACTGCTCTTGTCGTCGTCAGGCGTCGGCGGTTTGCGCTTGGCCGTCTTCGGTGCCGGTGGAGGCTGTGACTGCAGGGCTGTTTCCGGGGCACCGAGCGTCGGTGGCCGCCGCAGCCGCAGGGCCATGCACGGCTTGCCCTGATATTCGGCCTCGACCGCTACCAGCATGACGCGCTGGTCGACAGCATCGGCCGGATCCTTACTGCGCGTGAGCAGGATCAGGAAGTTCTTGTTGGAGACATTTAGTACTAGGGCGCGCTTATCTTCTTTGAAAAACACGCAAGGCTTGGATTTTCCGTCCTGCATCTTTTCCGGCCGAATGGCGGTGATGGTGAGAACCATTGGATTGTCGATGACGTCGTCAGCCTTAAAGTAGTTGGAAGGATACCAGTCGTCATAAGAGGTCATGTTCGTGCTCCTATTGATGGGACATGAGGGAGAGGTTCAGGTGGAGCTGCAGCCACGCGTGGCTGAGCAGGTCGGCATCGGAGTTCAGGAATTCAGCCGACAAGCGAAGGGGCTTGCGGCGTTCGAGGAACTCGGCCTCCTGACGCAGGTCGAGGATGACGTGTTCGACGACCCGCTGCATTTCCTGCAGGTAGTCGGCGATCTCGTTGTTGAGGACTTCAGTTTCGGTTATGGTGGTGTGGTTCACAGCAGTTCGCTCCTTCTGTGAGTTGAGACCGGCGCGGCGTTGGGCTTCCCAGTTCCCCTGCCGCGCCGGTCGTTGCCGAGACGCTTTGCTCGATCAACGCGCAGTCCGTCTCGGCTTTGGCTGCGCGCCGATTTCTGGTTCAGGATGCCTGGGCCTTTCCGCGGCAATGACGCGCTGACGGTCGTGGTGATCGAGCGCGGCCTCGTCCCAGTAGTGTCGATTGTTAATGGTCTGATCGGGCGGCGGGATCACGCCTTGCTGCCACCAGCGCTTGACTGTGCGGAGGTGACGGCCGCCATAGCGCTCGGCTACAGCGCGGGTATTAATCAGCCGCTTGGGCAGTGCATGAGTGAGCATCGAACGCTCCGTGTTGACATAGACATTTGTCGACACAGAGCCTCGCCGAAAACGGTCGATCAGTCTCGACGGCAATTAGATTGCAATCGAATTACCGTCGATTGCTATTCCGGGGCCACTTCGGGAAGTGCCGCTTGAGCCCTGCTCTTATCGTGCTCTCAGCGAGCAGCGCCTTCTTATTATCAAGCAGCCAATTCTTGGCCGCGTTAAACGACACGTCGGATTGAGGATAGGGCTTGCCGGGAAATTTAGCTTTTAGGTAGGCGACAAGCTCAACCCACACTGCCGATTCCTTAGCCCCAACCGCCGTCTTCTTGCCCTTCAACTTCTTCCTGGCTAGCGGCGTCGTCGCGGACGCCGGACGCGGCAGCTTCGGCGAAGTGGACCAGGTGCGGGCGGGAACAATGTCTCAACGGGGGTGCGCTCGAGTTCAAGGCCAAAAGCACATACTTCGCGCCCGGGATGGACGACTACCTGGCCAGGGAGGTCGCCTTCGCTGGAGATGTTTCGGATGTGGACCCGAATGTCCGGCTTCTTGAGTATCACCCGCCCGGTGGCAGGATCGACGCGTGCCTCATCGCACCAATCAGGGGAATTTCTCGGGGCCCGCTCTCCACCTCGAGCTCAGGCCAAGTGCGTAGTTCATGACATCGGATCAGGATGCGCCTTTCACGTAGGTGAGGCACCAATGCTTCGAAGGAGCCGGCGCGTACCAACGCCTCTTCGTAAGGCATCCACACCGAGTTCAAGCCCGTGTCTCGAGCCTGACGACGTTCGGGCCGTGGCGACGCGCAACCAGATCGGCGACATGCGCGCCCCATCGCTCGAGCGCGCGGCGTTTTTCATCGGCGTAGTCGTGGCGTTGATAGACGCCGACGATGCCGCCGAATGATCCGGACGAGTGGTTCAAGACTTTCTCGATCACCGGCAGGTTGACGCCGAGGCGGGCCATGCCCGACGCCACGGTGCGCCTCAGATCGTGAAGCCACCAAGGCGGCATGTCGGCCGGCAGCAATTTGTCGAGCTTGCGCTTACTTGCGCTGTAGTTGCTCGCTGCGGACTTGCCGTCGGTGGTGAGCACAAAACTGTCGCCGATCTGGGGCAGCGATTTCAGGATCGCGACTGCGGGCGCGCTGAGCACGACATCGTGCGGCCGGCCATTCTTGCTGCGCTCCTTCGGCAGCGTCCATAGCTGCGCATCAAGATCGACTTCGCCCCACGCCATGCGCGCGACCTCGTCGCGCCGCTGGCCGGTCAGGATCAACAATTCGACCAGCGCACCGAACGGACCGCCCAGCTGTTCGGCCGCGCGCCAAACGTTGGCCAGTTCATCGTCGCTGAGGACCCGGTCGCGTGATTGCTCTTGTGTCGGCGGCTTGACGCCGGCGCACGGCGATAAGGCGATGATGTCGCGCTCGATCGCCCAGTTGAACATTTTTCGGATCGCCGTCAGCACGCGGTTGGCCGCAACCGGCCGACCGCTTTCAACCAGGCCGTCGAGCAGCTCGAGGACATCGCGACGGGTGACGTCATTAATCGGCCGACGCCGCCAGCGCGGCAGGACGTGCAGATCGAGCAGCTGCTGCGTCGCCTCGATCGTGCGTGGCCGGTTGGCGCGGCGACAGTGCAGCTCGACGAATTGCTTGGCCACGGCCTCGACCGTGTCGGGGAGGGTGCTTCGCTCCAGCGCTTTCTCGCGGGCGGGATCACGGCCTTCGGCGGCCGCGCGCAAAGCCCTGCTGGCCAGGGTGCGGGCGGTCTTGAGATCGATGGCCGGATAGGCGCCCAAAGTGAGCTTACGCGTCTGTCCGCCGCTGCGATAACGCACAGCCCAACTGCGGGCGCCGGAGGGCTGCAGAACCAGGTACAGGCCCGGCAGGTGGCGGTCAGGGATCTCTTTCCGAGTGGGGCCGGGCTTGATGGTCTCGACGGTGCGGACGGTGAGGGGCTACGACATACCGGTGCTGCTCTGGGGTAACGCGGGGGTAACACCCTAGGGCGGTCTCGGTGTGTCCGCAACTGTCCCGGACCAAGGATGACAATCGGAACTTTGTTTCGGTGGAACAGGCGCTTACCGACAATCGGTGTCTATGATTGTCCTGCTTTGTCCACGTCTCACCCCCGTCTCCAAAACCGGGGGTCGCAGGTTCGAGCCCTGCCACTCCTGCCAGCTAAATCAAATACTTACACCGATTTTCGAGGATGGCCGATGAGCTTGTTCGGTGATCGATCAGCGACGCGACTCGGTCGCTGATCTAGCCGAAGAAGGCGCTGAGCACCGCCATGTCGGACCCCGTGGGAGCCTCGCCCCGCAGATCTGCGTCGATGACCCTTCGGCACGCATCGACCGTGAAGGTGTCGCCGAGTTCGTTCGCCGCGTCGAGAACGGTCCACGCCGCCTCGCCCGAGGGCCTTTCCTGGTCTTGGCCTAGCAGAGCCATGGTCATCCCTTTGCCCGTCAATCGAGCCCACAGGATACCTGCGAGCTTTTAAGAACGAGATCGTGGTCTTGTGAGCATTTGAGGGGAGGTGGTACCCGCGGTTAACCAATGACTTTCGCCTTGCCTCCCGATAGCCCGGAAACGGCTGATTGGGGCCCCGCGGCACCCCGTACCTTGACCTTTGGCCCGACTGGCAGTAGATACCCGCCACCTGCTGCCGGCCCGTTTTGCGGATATCCGGCGCGGCTTTGTATTCCCCCGAACAATCGAGCCCGCTGTGCGGCTCATCCTTCGAGAGAGGGCTGGGCGCTAGAGGGCTGTTCGGATTCGCCTTAAATCAATCATTCGTCTCACCAAGGACGCGGATACCCAACGATGGCTTTCAGCCCGTTCAAATTCCTGCAGGAAGTGCGCGCGGAGACCGCCAAGGTCACCTGGCCGACACGCCGCGAGACGACGATCACGACGATCATGGTGTTCGTGATGGTTGCGCTGGCTTCGATCTTCTTCTTCGCCTCGGATATGATCATCCGCTACCTCGTCACCTTCCTGCTGGGCGTTCGCTGATGAGCACCGGAATCCAAACGATGGACAAGCGCTGGTATATCGTTCACGCCTATTCGAACTTCGAAAAGAAGGTCGCGGAATCGATCCGCGAGCAGTCGAAACAGCGCGGACTCGAGGAGCTGTTCGAGCAGGTGCTGGTGCCGACCGAAAAGGTCACCGAAGTGCGCCGCGGCCGCAAGATCGACGCCGAGCGGAAGTTCTTCCCGGGCTACGTGCTGGTGAAGATGAAGCTGACCGACGAGGCGTTTCACCTGATCAAGAATACGCCCAAGGTCACCGGCTTCCTCGGCGCCGAGAACAAGCCGATGCCGATCTCCGAATCCGAAGCGATGCGGATCCTGCACCAGGTGCAGGAAGGCGTCGAACGTCCGAAGGCGTCGGTGTCGTTCGAAATCGGCGAGAACGTCCGCGTGGCCGATGGCCCGTTCGCGTCGTTCTCCGGCGTGGTTGAAGAAATTGACGAAGCGCGTTCGCGCGTGAAGGTCGCGGTGTCGATCTTCGGCCGCGCCACGCCCGTCGAACTGGAATTCGGTCAGGTCGAGAAGGTCTGATCCGACCTCGTCATTGCCGGGCTTGACCCGGCAATCCATCTCCCTTCGTAAAAGGTTCTTTCGAAGAGGGATGGATGCCCGGGTCAAGCCCGGGCATGACGAAGAGAGCAAGCGGCGAAGCCGCTTGAGAATAGCCGTGGAAGGGGACTGACGGTAGCCAGCCGTCATGCGAACCGCACCACGGTCCTGTGAAGCTTCCGGATTGTCCGGAGCAACATGAGGAGTAGTAGATGGCAAAGAAAGTGACCGGATACCTGAAATTGCAGGTGCCGGCCGGTGCGGCGAATCCTTCGCCCCCGATCGGTCCCGCGCTTGGTCAGCGCGGTCTCAACATCATGGAATTCTGCAAGGCGTTCAACGCGCAGACGCAGAAGGAAGAAAAGAACACCCTGATCCCGGTGGTGATCACGATCTACGCCGATCGTTCGTTCACCTTCGAGATGAAGACCCCCCGATGTCGTTCTTCCTCAAGCAGGCCGCCAAGATCCAGTCCGGTTCGAAAGCTCCGGGCCGCGACAAGGCGGGCCAGGTGACCAAAGCGCAGGTGCGCGAGATCGCCGAGAAGAAGATGAAGGATCTCAATTGCGACTCGATCGACGCGGCCATGAAGATGGTCGAGGGCTCTGCCCGTTCGATGGGTCTGGAAGTTGCGGGGTAACGGGCCATGGCAATCGGAAAACGTTTGAAGAAGGCCCGCGAGGGCGTCGACCGCGAGAAGCTCTATCCGCTCGCGGATGCCATCAAGATGGTCAAGGAACGCGCCAAGTCGAAGTTCGACGAGACGATCGAGATCGCGATCAACCTCGGTGTCGATCCGCGTCACGCCGACCAGATGGTTCGTGGCGTCGTCAATCTGCCGAACGGCACCGGCCGCACGCTGCGCGTCGGCGTGTTCGCCCGCGGCGCCAAGGCGGAAGAAGCCAAGGCAGCGGGAGCTGACGTCGTCGGCGCCGAAGACCTGGTCGAGAGGGTGCAGGGTGGCACTATCGATTTCGATCGCTGTATCGCCACTCCCGACATGATGCCGCTGGTCGGCCGCCTCGGTAAGGTGCTCGGCCCGCGCGGCATGATGCCGAACCCGAAGATCGGCACCGTGACGATGGACGTCGCCACCGCCGTGAAGGGCGCCAAGGGCGGCTCGGTCGAGTTCCGCGTCGAGAAAGCCGGCATCGTGCAGGCCGGCGTTGGCAAGGCCTCGTTCTCGGAAGAGAAGCTGGTGCAGAACGTCAAGGCGCTCGCGGACGCGGTCGCCAAGGCAAACCTGCCGGCGCCAAGGGCACCTACATCCAGCGTGTAGCGGTCTCCTCCACCATGGGCCCGGGCGTCAAGGTCGAGCCGGGCACTGTGCTCGGCTAGTTCGTTGAGCTTTACGTGAATTGAAGGGCGGAATCGGGAAACCGATTCCGCCCTTTGCGTTTGGCGAAGCTTTGCGTAATCGTCGCCCGTGCCGGACTTGGCAAGAAGGAAGAACGATGCCCGAGAAAGTCCTGATCTATTCGCGTTTTCCAAGGGCCCAGATGGAGCGTTTCGGCGAACGCTTCGAACTGCTCAACGCCGCCGGCAAGGCGCCCAACGAGGTGTTTTCGGCGGATCAGCTTGCGGACATTCGCGCGCTGATCACGGCGGGCGGTACGCCGCTCGGCGGCGAGGCGATGGACCTGATGCCGAAGCTGGGCGCGATCATCTGCTATGGCACCGGCTATGACGGCGTCGATCCGCGGCGGCGGCCAAACGCAAGATCGCAGTCGGTCACAGCCCCGGTGCGAACGCGGCGTCGGTCGCCGATATCGCGGTCACGTTGATGCTGGCCAGCACGCGACGATTACTCGTGGCGGACGACTATGTGCGGGGCGGAAGCTGGGCGGCCGCAAAGCCTTCACCGATGATGCGCCCGCAGGCCGGCATGCTTGGCCGCAGGATTGGCGTCTACGGAATGGGCGAGATCGGCCGCAAGATCGCCGCGCGCGTCGCCGCCTTCGAGACCGAGGTCGGCTATTTCAGCCGCAGCCAGCACGACGTGCCTTATCGATACTTTCCGACGCTCGATGCGCTGGCGAAATGGTGCAGCGTCCTGATGATCGCGGTGCGGGCGGGGCCGGATACAAATCACGCAGTCGATGCCAATATCCTCAAGAAGCTCGGCAAGGATGGGTACGTCGTCAATATCTCGCGCGGCTCGGTCATCGACCAGCCAGCGCTGATTGCGGCGCTGACCGAGCAGACCATCGCCGGCGCCGGCCTCGACGTGTACGAGAAGGAGCCGCATGCGCCGGACGCGCTGACGGCGCTGCCCAACGTCGTGCTCTCGCCGCATATCGGCGGCCATACGCTGGAATCGCATGTGGCGATGCAGGATTGCGTGATCGCCAATCTCGAAGCGTATTTCGCCGGCAAGCCGCTGCCGTATGCGGTGCCGCTCGGCTGACGCGTCAGTGCACTGCTGCGGGCGGCAGGTGGCGCAGCTTGTCGGGATTGCGAACGACATAGATCGCGGCGACTTTCTCGCCATCGATCGCCATGCTCAGGGTGAGATCGAGTTCGCCGTTCAGATAGAGCAGGGCGCCCACGGCACCGTTGATCATCGCCGGCTCGATCCGGACATCCTGGCCTGCGATCTTGCCGGCAAGGCCGATGAAGAAGCGCGCGACCTTGTCGGCGCCGGTGATCGGATTGCGCGCCGCGAACTTGCGGCCGCCGCCATCGGTGATCGCCACCGCATCCTCGCGCAGCAATTCGGCCAGCTGCCTGACGTTGCCGCCGGCAACCGCGTCGCTGAAAGCTTGCAGCAGGCGTGCGTGACTGTCCGGCGTAGCCGCGGGTGCCGGGCGATTGTCGCGCACTGCGCGGCGGGCCCTCGAGGCCAGCTGCCGACAGGCCGCCTCGGTGCGGTCGAGCATGGCGGCAACCTCGGAAAACGGCGTATCGAACACGTCGTGAAGCAGGAAGGCGGCGCGCTCCATCGGCGACAACCGGTCCAGCGCCAGCAACAAGGCGAACGAAAGATCGTCGGCCAGTTCGGTGGCGGCTTCGGCGGAAAGGCCCTCTGCGTCGAACACGGGCTCTGGGAGCCAGGGGCCGACATAGACCTCCCTCTGCGCCTTCGCGCTCTTCAGCCGGTCGAGACAGAGCCGCGTAACAATGGTGACGAGAAAGGCCTCGGGGTTGTGAACGTCGTGCGCTCCGGCAAACCGGAGATAGGCGTCCTGCACGACGTCTTCCGCATCGCTGCGGCTGCCGAGCATGCGATAGGCGAGCCCGAGCAGGCGCCCGCGGTGGGGCGCCAGCGGATCGCCGTCATGCGGCCTGCTTGACGACATCGACATTGTGTCCATCCACGGTGACGCGGCGGCACTCCTTGGCAAAGCCGAGCCCCGCCTTCACCATCGGGAACATCCGGCCCAACTGTAACGCCAGCGTCAGATCTATTATGCCTTTCTGGCCCCATTGGGCCCGGACGGCATCGCGAAACTCATCGTCATCGACGGACCGTCGCACCACCGCGTCAGCAAACCTGAACCCAAGCGTGGTCGCGTCATTCATCGCGCGCGGATCGCGGCGGAGAACCGCTTCGATCTGATCCTTCGGCATGCCGGCTTCCAGCGCCATGTCGACGGCCAGTTGCGTGCAGGGACCGCAATCTTCCGCGAGAGCTCCGACGATCTTGGCTGCGAAGCTTGCATCAATCGGGACCACCTCGCGGTGGTTGGCCGCCTTCATCACGGGTGCGAACTTGAAGAAGGCGGAAGGGGACCCGTTCAGCATCATTTCGAGATAGCTGATGTCGTATCCGTAACGCCTGGCAAATGCGCGCAGCGTGCGGCGCGCGATCCAACTACGCATGACTTTCTCCTTGGCTGGGGAAGGCGGAATAAAGGGCGACTGCCGATGGCAGGACCACGGCAACAAGCATTGCGAGCCCGTCAAGCCCGGTGGGTATTGCGAGAATTGCTGCCATCAGACGCCGCATAGGGAACCTCCTGCGGCCAAGACGAGCGAGGCGGCCCCGGTGTGACGGAACCGGTCAGAGAAATTTTCGGACCATTTTCGGGCCCAATTTCAAGGTAAAGCGATCTGGTCTGAATTTTGCTCTTGGCAATCCGGTCAAGACCCGATAAACAACCCGTTCCGGGCGTGCTGGCTGTTGCTGGCACGTTCGTGCGCGCATTCCGAAAACCCGATACGGTAGGAGATCATTCCTTTCAGGACGTCCGCATGGATTGCTCGAAAGGAAGGAAGCTCATCGCTCGGTGGGATGCGGCAGGGGTCGTTCGGCTTGCCGGATGATCTCGATCCTGTCCGAGACTGCAGGCGCCCGAGTCGAGATTTGTACGGAAATGCAAATTTCTCAACGGCTTAATTTCACAGCCTGCATAGACGGGTGAAGACCGGATTTCGCTTCAACGCCGCATCTCGCGGCGCCATGGCTGATTTGGTTCGAACCTCGACACCCCGCGCCATCTGGTTCGGGAGGGCAGGCTTTTCAAATGTCGTCTTGCCCGGCGTGTCCTGGAGACTGGTGTCTAGAGGTCAGGTTTTGGGTGAGACGATGGGTGCAACCCGGCGGTCTCGCTTCTTGCGAAAGCCGCCAACCGGAGAGCTTGCTGTGGAAAGAGCGGCAAAAAAGGACGCGGTTGAGGCGCTGAACGAGGTCTTCAAGACCACGAGCGTCGCAGTCGTCGCCCACTATTCCGGCCTCACCGTGGCCCAGATGCAGAAGCTGCGCATGCAGATGAAGCAGGCGGGTGCGTCGGTGAAGGTCTCGAAGAACCGTCTCGCCAAAATTGCTCTTGAAGGCACGGATGTCGTTGCCATCGGCTCCCTGTTGAAGGGACCGACCGTGATCGCGACTTCAAACGATCCGGTAACGGCGCCGAAGGTTGCCATCGAATTCGCCAAGGCGAACGAAAAGTTCGTCATTCTCGGCGGCTCGATGGGTAAAACCGTCCTGGACGTGAACGGTGTGAAGGCGCTTGCCTCGCTGCCGTCACTCGATGAACTGCGCGCAAAGCTTGTCGGCCTCCTGGTGGCGCCGGCGACCAAGATCGCTCAGCTCGACTGCGCCCGCGGCCAAGCTCGCGCGCGTCGTCCAGGCCTATGCCTCAAAGAGCGAAGCGGCCTGACCCTTCGCAAATCAAACCTGGTTCGAACCAAACGTTTAAGGAAACTGATCAATGGCTGACCTACAGAAAATCGTCGACGACCTCTCGAGCCTGACCGTGCTCGAAGCTGCCGAACTCGCCAAGCTCCTCGAAGAAAAGTGGGGCGTGTCCGCCGCTGCCGCCGTGGCGGTTGCCGGTCCCGCGGGTGGCGGCGCTGCTGCCGCTCCGGCTGAAGAGAAGACCGAGTTCACGGTCGTTCTCGCTGCCGCCGGCGACAAGAAGATCGAAGTCATCAAGGAAGTCCGCGCCATCACCGGCCTGGGCCTCAAGGAAGCCAAGGACCTCGTCGAAGGCGCGCCCAAGCCGGTCAAGGAAGGCGTGAACAAGGAAGAGGCCGACAAGCTCAAGGCCCAGCTCGAAAAGGCTGGCGCAAAGGTCGAATTGAAGTAAGCGTACACACAAAAGTGTGGGGATTCGCGGGGTTAGCTCCTCGAATCTCCACTATTACGCCCCATATGGGGGTGGCAGCAGGAAAACACGGTAGGCGGTTGGGAACGGCAGGGTTCCCGGCGTAAGCCGTTGGGAGACAGTCAAATTTCGGGCTTTTTCAGTCCGTGAAGCGGAAAGTTGAGACGGGCGGGTGCAGTCATGCGCCCCGCGCGTCGTTTTGCGTTTTAAAGGGCTGGAGAACGGATTCAGGACTTAATTCCTGAAATTGGGCTTTGTTCCTTTCGAGCGATCTGAAATTCAACCCGGGGGCGATGGCAGTCGCGCTTCGGAAGGTTCGCCCATGAAGGGCGACGAAAATGAGAGGCCACGATGGCGCAGCAGACATTCACCGGTCGCAAACGTGTTCGCAAGTTCTTTGGACACATCAAGGAAGTCGCCGAGATGCCGAACCTCATCGAGGTTCAGAAGGCGTCCTACGACCAGTTCCTGATGGTCGACGAACCCCAGGGCGGCCGGCTGGACGAGGGCCTTCAGGCAGTGTTCCGTTCGGTGTTCCCGATTTCGGATTTCTCGGGCACCTCGATGCTCGAATTCGTTCGTTACGAGTTCGAACCGCCGAAATACGACGTCGACGAGTGCCGCCAGCGCGGCATGACCTATGCTGCGCCGCTGAAGGTGACGCTGCGCCTGATCGTGTTCGATATCGATGAGGAAACCGGCGCCAAGTCGGTGAAGGACATCAAGGAGCAGGACGTCTACATGGGCGATATCCCGCTCATGACCATGAACGGCACCTTCGTCGTCAACGGCACCGAGCGCGTCATCGTTTCCCAGATGCACCGTTCGCCCGGCGTGTTCTTCGATCACGACAAGGGCAAGACCCATTCGTCCGGCAAGCTCCTGTTTGCCGCGCGCGTGATTCCATATCGCGGTTCCTGGCTCGACATCGAATTCGACGCCAAGGACATCGTGTTTGCGCGTATCGACCGTCGCCGCAAGATTCCGGTGACGTCGCTGATGTTTGCGCTCGGCCTCGATGGCGAAACCATCCTGTCCACGTTCTACAAGAAGATCAGCTACAAGCGCACCAAGGATGGCTGGCGCGTGCCGTTCGACGCCACCCGTTTCCGCGGCTACAGCACCATCAACGACCTGATCGACGCCGACACCGGCAAGGTGGTGCTCGAAGCCGGCAAGAAGCTCACCGTGCGCGGTGCGCGTCAGATGCAGGAAAAGGGCCTCAAGGCGCTGCGGCTGTCGGATGAAGAGTTGGTCGGCAACTATCTCGCCGAGGATCTCGTCAATCCGAAGACCGGTGAAATCTACGCCGAAGCCGGCGAGGAGCTGACCGAGAAGTCGCTGAAGGCGCTCAACGAGCAGGGCTACAAGGAACTGCCGCTGCTCGACATCGACCACGTCAATGTCGGCGCCTACATCCGCAACACGCTGCATGCCGACAAGAACATGACGCGTGAAGACGCGCTGTTCGACATCTATCGCGTGATGCGTCCGGGCGAGCCGCCGACCATCGACTCGGCGCAGACCATGTTCCAGTCGCTGTTCTTCGACAGCGAGCGCTACGACCTGTCCGCGGTTGGCCGCGTCAAGATGAACATGCGCCTCGAGCTCGATGCGCCGGATACCCATCGCACGCTGCGCAAGGAAGACATCCTGGCTGTCATCAGGACGCTGGTCGATCTGCGCGACGGCAAGGGCGAGATCGACGACATCGACCATCTCGGCAACCGCCGTGTGCGTTCGGTCGGCGAGTTGATGGAGAACCAGTACCGCATCGGCCTGCTGCGCATGGAGCGCGCGATCAAGGAGCGCATGTCCAGTGTCGATATCGACACCGTGATGCCGCAGGACTTGATCAACGCCAAGCCGGCGGCCGCCGCGGTGCGCGAATTCTTCGGCTCCTCGCAGCTGTCGCAGTTCATGGACCAGACCAACCCGCTGTCGGAGATCACCCACAAGCGCCGTCTCTCGGCGCTTGGACCGGGCGGCCTGACCCGCGAGCGCGCCGGCTTCGAGGTGCGCGACGTGCATCCGACGCATTACGGCCGCATCTGCCCGATCGAAACGCCGGAAGGTCCGAACATCGGCCTGATCAACTCGCTGGCGACGTTTGCGCGCGTCAACAAGTACGGCTTCGTCGAAACGCCTTATCGCAAGGTCAAGGACGGCCGCGTCACCGACGAGGTCGTGTATCTCTCGGCGATGGAGGAGGGCCGGTATCGCGTCGCGCAAGCCAACGTGCCGCTCGACGCCAAGGGCCGCTTCACCGAAGACCTGATCGTCTGCCGTCACGCCGGCGAAGTGCTGCCGATCACGCCCGATAAGGTCGACTATATGGACGTGTCGCCGAAGCAGCTCGTCTCGGTGGCAGCCGCGCTGATCCCGTTCCTGGAGAACGACGACGCCAACCGCGCGCTGATGGGCTCGAACATGCAGCGCCAGGCGGTGCCGCTGGTTCGCGCCGAGGCGCCGTTCGTCGGCACCGGCATGGAAGGCGTGGTTGCGCGTGACTCGGGGCTGCGATCGCAGCGCGCCGTTCCGGCGTAATCGACCAGATCGACGCCACCCGTGTGGTTATTCGCGCCACCGAAGATCTCGATCCCACCAAGTCGGGCGTCGATATCTACCGGCTGATGAAGTACCAGCGCTCCAACCAGTCGACCTGCATCAACCAGCGTCCGCTGGTGAAGGTCGGCGACATCGTCAGGAAAGGCGACATCATCGCCGACGGTCCCTCGACCGATCTCGGCGAACTCGCGCTCGGCCGCAACGTGCTGGTCGCGTTCATGCCGTGGAACGGCTACAACTTCGAAGACTCGATCCTGCTCTCCGAGCGGATCGTGAAGGATGACGTCTTCACCTCGATCCACATCGAGGAGTTCGAGGTGATGGCCCGCGACACCAAGCTGGGGCCCGAGGAAATCACCCGCGACATTCCGAACGTTTCGGAAGAAGCGCTGAAGAACCTCGACGAAGCCGGCATCGTCTATATCGGCGCGGAAGTTCGCGCCGGCGACATCCTGGTCGGCAAGATCACGCCGAAGGGCGAAAGCCCGATGACGCCGGAAGAAAGCTGCTGCGCGCCATCTTCGGCGAAAAGGCCTCCGACGTCCGCGATACCTCGCTCCGCGTGCCCCCGGGCGTGCAGGGCACGATCGTGGAAGTGCGCGTGTTCAACCGTCACGGCGTCGACAAGGACGAGCGTGCGCTGGCGATCGAGCGGGAAGAGATCGAACGTCTGGCCAAGGACCGCGACGACGAGCAGGCGATTCTCGACCGTAACGTCTACGGGCGCCTTGCGGAGCTGCTGGAGAACCGCCAGGGCATCGCAGGTCCCAAGGGCTTCAAGAAGGACACCAAGATCACCCGTGCCGTGCTCGACGAGCATCCGCGGTCGCAGTGGTGGATGTTCGCATCCCCCAACGACAAGCTGATGGCCGAAATCGAGGCGATGCGGAAGCAGTACGACGAATCGAAGAAGGGCCTTGAACAGCGCTTCCTCGACAAGGTCGAAAAGCTGCAGCGTGGCGACGAATTGCCGCCCGGCGTGATGAAGATGGTCAAGGTCTTCGTCGCGGTAAAGCGCAAGATCCAGCCCGGCGACAAGATGGCGGGCCGCCACGGCAACAAGGGCGTGGTGTCCAAGATCGTTCCGATCGAGGACATGCCGTTCCTCGAGGACGGCACCCATGCCGACATCGTGCTCAATCCGCTCGGTGTGCCCTCGCGCATGAACGTCGGCCAGATTCTGGAGACGCATCTCGGCTGGGCCTGCGCTGGCCTCGGCAAGCGCATCGGCCAGACCATCGATAGCTATTATCAGAAGCAGGATCTCGCCGTTGCGCGAGACCCTGAAGAAGATCTATGGCGACGATGAAACCATCAAGACGCTGAACGACAGCGAGTTGATGGAGCTTGGCCGCAACCTGAGCCACGGCGTGCCGATCGCAACGCCGGTGTTCGACGGCGCCAAGGAAGCCGACATCGAGGAGATGCTGAAGCTCGCGGGCTTCGACGCCTCCGGCCAGTCGACCGTCTATGACGGCCGCACCGGCGACGCCTTCGACCGCAAGGTGACGGTGGGCTACATCTACATGCTCAAGCTGCACCATCTGGTCGACGACAAGATCCACGCGCGTTCGATCGGGCCGTACTCGCTCGTTACCCAGCAGCCGCTGGGCGGCAAGGCGCAGTTCGGCGGCCAGCGCTTCGGCGAAATGGAGGTGTGGGCGCTGGAAGCCTATGGCGCGGCCTACACGCTGCAGGAAATGCTGACCGTGAAGTCGGACGACGTCGCCGGCCGTACCAAGGTGTACGAGGCGATCGTGCGCGGCGACGACACGTTCGAGGCGGGTATCCGGAATCGTTCAACGTGCTGGTCAAGGAAATGCGCTCGCTCGGCCTCAACGTCGACCTGCACAATTCCAAGATCAGCCCGTCGACCACGTCCGAGGCGGCTGAGTAACGCTGATATTTCGATGTCCGGCCAGGAGCGCGAAGACAACTTCGCGCAGATGGGCCGGGCATTCGCGCTCCTCTCGGACGTTGAGCGGGGCGCGCACTAAAAAAGAGTTTCGAATTTGCTGCCGGTGACGATCGGCACGCGAGGAGAAGACGATGAACCAAGAAATTATGAATCTCTTCAATCCGACGACTCCGGCTCAGGTCTTCGACCAGATCCGGATTTCGATTGCATCCCCGGAGAAGATTCTGTCCTGGTCCTACGGCGAGATCAAAAAGCCGGAGACCATCAACTACCGGACCTTCAAGCCGGAGCGCGACGGCCTGTTCTGCGCCCGCATCTTCGGGCCGATCAAGGATTACGAATGCTTGTGCGGCAAGTACAAGCGGATGAAGTACAAGGGCATCATCTGCGAAAAGTGCTCGGTCGAAGTGACGCTGTCGCGCGTCCGGCGCGAGCGCATGGGCCATATCGAACTGGCCGCGCCGGTTGCCCACATCTGGTTCCTGAAGTCGCTGCCGTCCCGCATCGGCCTTCTGCTCGACATGACGCTGAAGGATCTCGAGCGGATCCTGTACTCGAATACTACGTCGTGCTCGAGCCGGGCCTGACCGCGCTCAAGGACCGTCAGCTGCTGTCGGAAGACGAGTACCTGAAGGCGCAGGACGAATACGGTCAGATCCGTTCACCGCCATGATCGGCGCCGAAGCGATCCGCGAGCTGCTGAAGGGGCTTGAGCTCGAAAGCTCGAGCAGTCCCTGCGCGCGGAGATGCACGAGACCGAGTCCGACATCAAGCACAAGAAGCTCGCCAAGCGCCTGAAGATCGTCGAGGCCTTCCGCTATTCCGGCAACAAGCCGGAGTGGATGATCCTGACCGTGGTGCCGGTGATTCCGCCGGACCTGCGTCCGCTGGTGCCGCTCGACGGCGGCCGCTTTGCGACCTCCGACCTCAACGACCTCTACCGCCGCGTCATCAACCGCAACAACCGCTTGAAGCGGCTGATGGAGCTGCGCGCGCCCGACATCATCATCCGCAACGAAAAGCGCATGCTGCAGGAGGCCGTCGACGCGCTGTTCGACAACGGCCGCCGCGGCCGCGTCATCACCGGCGCCAACAAGCGTCCGCTGAAGTCGTTGGCCGACATGCTGAAGGGCAAGCAGGGCCGCTTCCGGCAGAACCTGCTCGGCAAGCGCGTCGACTATTCCGGCCGTTCGGTGATCGTGGTCGGTCCCGAACTGCGGCTGCATCAGTGCGGCCTGCCGAAGAAGATGGCGCTCGAACTGTTCAAGCCGTTCATCTATTCGCGGCTCGACGCCAAGGGTCTGTCCACCACCGTGAAGCAGGCGAAGAAGCTCGTCGAAAAAGAACGTCCCGAGGTCTGGGATATTCTCGACGAGGTGATCCGCGAGCATCCGGTGTTGCTGAACCGCGCGCCGACGCTGCATCGCCTCGGCATTCAGGCGTTCGAGCCGGTGCTGATCGAAGGCAAGGCGATCCAGCTGCATCCGCTGGTTTGCGCGGCGTTCAACGCCGACTTCGACGGCGACCAGATGGCCGTGCACGTCCCGCTGTCGCTGGAAGCGCAGCTCGAAGCGCGCGTGCTGATGATGTCGACCAACAACATCCTGCATCCCGCAAACGGCCAGCCGATCATCGTGCCGTCGCAGGACATCGTGCTCGGCCTCTATTACCTCTCGATCATGCGTGAAGGCCTGCCCGGCGAGGGCAAGATCTTCGGCGACATGGCCGAGCTCGAGCACGCCCTGCATTCGAAGGTCATCCACCTCCACACCAAGATCAAGTACCGGTGGGAGGGGACCGACGAGAACGGCAAGCAGGCCAAGCGCTGGATCGAAACCACCGCGGGCCGCGTCATGCTCGGCAACGTGCTGCTGAAGTCGGCCAAGATTTCGTACGACATCATCAACAAGCTGATGACCAAGCGCGAAATCTCCGGCGTGATCGATCAGGTCTACCGCCACTGCGGTCAGAAGGAGACGGTGATCTTCTGCGACCGCATCATGGCGCTGGGCTTCTACAACGCGTTCAAGGCCGGCATCTCGTTCGGCAAGGACGACATGGTCGTGCCGCACAGCAAGTGGAAGATCGTCGACACCACGCGCACGCTGGCGAAGGATTTCGAGCAGCAGTACAACGACGGCCTGATCACCCATGGCGAGAAGTACAACAAGGTGGTCGACGCCTGGTCGAAGGCGACCGAAGAAATCGCCAAGGAGATGATGAAGGAAATCTCCTCGACCAAGAAGACGCCGAAGGGCGCCGACGCCGACATCAACTCGATCTACATGATGGCGCATTCGGGGCGCGCGCGGTTCGCCGGCGCAGATGCGTCAGCTCGCCGGTATGCGCGGCTTGATGGCGAAGCCGTCGGGTGAGATCATCGAGACGCCGATCATTTCCAACTTCAAGGAAGGTCTGTCGGTGCTCGAGTACTTCAACTCGACCCACGGCGCCCGCAAGGGCCTCGCGGACACCGCGCTGAAGACCGCGAACTCCGGTTACCTGACCCGCCGTCTGGTCGACGTGGCGCAGGACTGCATCATCACGCAGGACGATTGCGGCACCAAGCTCGGCATCAAGATGCGCGCCATCGTCGATGCCGGCACGGTCGTCGCTTCGCTGGCGTCGCGTATTCTCGGCCGCACCGCGGGCGAGGATCTACGCGATCCCGCGACAAACAAGGTCGTGGTCAAGCGCGGCACGCTGATGGAAGAGATGCATGTCGACGCCATCCAGCAGGCCGGGATCCAGGAAGTGAAGATCCGTTCGGCCCTGACCTGCGAACTCGTCAACGGTATCTGCGGCAAGTGCTACGGCCGCGATCTCGCCCGCGGCACGCCGGTCAACCACGGTGAAGCGGTCGGCGTCATCGCCGCCCAGTCGATCGGTGAACCCGGCACGCAGCCGACGATGCGCACATTCCACATCGGCGGCGCGGCGCAGATCAACGAGCAGTCGTTCGTCGAGTCGAATTTCGACGGCAAGGTGACCATCAAGAACAAGGCCATCGCCAAGAACAGCGAAGGCCACCTGGTCGCGATGGTCCGCAACATGGTCGTTGCCATCAGCGATGCCGACGGCACCGAGCGTGCGACCCACCGCATTCAGTACGGCGCGCGCATGCACGTCGACGAAGGCGACATGGTCAAGCGCGGCCAGCGCATCGCGGAGTGGGATCCGTACTCGCGTCCGGTGCTCACCGAAGTCGAAGGCACGATCGGGTTCGAGGACCTGGTCGAAGGCCAGTCGATTTCGGAAACGCTCGACGAATCCACCGGTATCGCCAAGCGCGTCGTCGTCGATTGGCGCGCGTCGCGGGGCGGCGCCGATCTGCGTCCGGCGATTGTCGTCAAGGGCAAGGACGGCAAGGTGCTGAAACTCGCACGTGGCGGCGATGCCCGCTACATGCTGTCGGTCGACGGCATTCTGTCGGTCGACGTCGGTGCCAAGGTCAAGGCCGGCGACATCCTGGCGCGTATCTCCACGGAAAGCGCCAAGACCCGTGACATCACCGGCGGTCTGCCGCGGGTGGCCGAACTGTTCGAGGCCCGCAAGCCAAAGGACGCGGCGATCATCGCGGAAATCGCGGGCACGATCCGCTTCGGCCGCGACTACAAGAACAAGCGCCGCATCTCGATCGAGCCGATGGACAAGACCGAGGAGACCAGGGAGTACCTGATCCCGAAGGGCAAGCACATCCATCTGCAGGACGGCGACATCGTCGAAAAGGGCGATTTCATCGTCGAAGGTAATCCGGCGCCGCACGACATCCTGGCGATCAAGGGCATCGAGGAACTCGCTGCCTATCTGGTCAACGAAATCCAGGAGGTCTATCGGCTGCAGGGCGTGCTCATCAACGACAAGCACATCGAGGTGATTGTCCGTCAGATGCTGCAGAAGGTCGAGGTCACCGACCAGGGCGAGACCGACATGATCTCCGGCGAGCAGGTCGACAAGATCGAGTTCGACGCGCTCAACGTCAAGGCAAAGGAAGAGGGCAAGAAGCCCGCCACGGGAACGCCGGTACTGCTCGGCATCACCAAGGCGAGCCTGCAGACCCGCTCGTTCTTCTCGGCGGCCTCGTTCCAGGAGACCACCCGCGTGCTCACCGAAGCCGCCGTCAATGGCAAGGTGGACCCGCTGGAAGGCCTCAAGGAGAACGTCATTGTCGGCCGGCTGATCCCGGCGGGCACCGGCGCTTCGATGGCCAAGATCCGCGAAGTCGCAGTCAAGCGCGACAAGCTGATTCTCGACGAGCGCGAGAAGCAGGCGGCCATCGTGCCGACGGCGCCGGAGGCGGAGCCGCTGGCCCTGCCGCCCGCGGGAATAAGGCCTCCGCAAAACTACGGTGTGAAAACAAAAGGCCGGCGCAAGCCGGCCTTTTTACTGCTTTCTTTCTTTGTTGGTTGCGAGGACCCGCTTTGTTCATCTTCCCTTCAGAGTGAAAAGCGCCTTTGCTAAGACGGTTAGACCGGCGCTTCCTTGGGAAGGGGAGGCGGCCGAGGGGCGACGGAACAGGTATGTTGGATCTTGCAATCGTTGGCGGCGGCCCTGGGGGGCTGATGAGCGCCTGGTATTTGAAGAAAAAGCTCGGCGATCTCTGTCGCGTCACGATCTATGAGGCCTCCGACCGGGTCGGCGGCAAGATCCTATCGCGCAAATTCGACCCGCGCCCGCGCTGTATGAGGCTGGCGTCGCCGAGATCTACGATTATTCGATGACCGGCCCTGATCCGCTGCGCGAGCTGATTCAACATTTCGGCCTGCAGACGATCCCGATGGACGCCGAGCAGGTGCAGCTCGACGGCGAGTTGCTCGACGACGTGCCGGGCATGCGCCGCAAATATGGCGCCAAGACCGCCGCCGCGATCGAAGCTTTCCGCAAGCGTTGCTCCGACTTGGTGTCGCCGATCGAGTATTATGAAGGTGTCGGCGCCCACGACAACGAGCATCCCTGGGCCTACATGACCTGCGAGGAAGTGCTCGACAAGGAAGTCGACGATCCCATCGCCAAGCGTTTTTTCAAGGTGATGGCGCGATCAGATATCGCAACCGAGCCGCACAACACCAACGGGCTCAATGCACTGAAGAACTTCGTGATGGACGTCGAGGGCTATATCGGCCTGTATTCGATCCAGAACGGCAACGAACAACTGGTCGACTGCCTCCGCTCCGAAGTCGATGCCGACATCCAGCTCAATCACCGCGTGCTCAAGGTCGGCAAGACCGACAGCGGTCGCTATCAGCTCAACATGATGAACGGGAAGGGCCCGGAGACGCGCGATTTCGATCTCGTGCTGATGTGCCTGCCGCACTCCTGGCTTGCGACCATGCGCTGGGACGGCGAAGAGCTGCGCAAGTCGATGGTCAAGCACGTCGCCTATTTCGACAAGCCGGCGCATTATCTGCGGGTTTCGATCCTGTTCGACGAGCCGTTCTGGGGCGAGAAGATACAAGGCGCCTGGTTCATGTCGGAAGCGTTCGGCGGCTGCTGCGTTTACAATGAAGGCGCACGCCATGACGTCGGCCGGCACGGCGTGCTGAACTGGCTGATCGCCGGTTCCGATGCGCTGGCGTTTGCCAATCTCAGCGACCAGGAACTGATCGATGCCGCGTTGAAGTCGCTGCCGGCGTCCTTCGGCGATGCGCGCGACCATTTTCTGGAAGGCAAGATTCACCGCTGGCTGTCGTCGGTGAATGCGCTGCCGGGCGGCTTGCCGGTGCGTGACGTCATGACCAACCATCGTCCGGAACCGAAGCAGCATCCGGGCATCGTGGTGGTCGGCGACTATCTTTTCGATCTGACCCTGAACGGTCTACTCGACTCTTCCGATGCCGCGACCGACATCATTCTGACGGAAATGATGCGGCTGCGCCGCGCCCGCACGCAAGAGGGCGGAGTTTCCGCTGACAAGATCGACCGCAGTTATTTCGACAATTACCGTGGCGTCGGGCCCTACAGCGAGGTCTGGAGCCGGTTTACCGATCCGGCCTATCTGACGGACCTGATCAAGATCGTCTGGAACAGGTCCAAAGGCTACAAGCTCCTGGTCGCAGGTTCCGCCAGCGGCGAACTGGTCGGTGCGCTGCGTGAACGTGGCATCGATGCATGGGGCATCGAAAACAACCGCGCGATCCACGCCAGGACGCCGAAGGCGCTGAAGAAGTTCAACAAGCTCGGCTCCATCGTCGACATGCCGTTCAAGGACGAATTCGATTTCGTGTTCGAGACCAGCCTGTGTCACGTCGCCGAGAAACAGGTCCCGCGGGCGGTCCGCGAACTGAACCGGGTCGAAGACGGGGCTGGTGTTCGGATCGGTGACATCGGACATGGCGCCGGGGCTGATCGACCGTTACGACCTGTTGCGCGGGGTGAAAAAGCTCGGCACCTGGTGGGAATGGTCGGAGCTGTTCTTTGGCAACGGATTCGACCTATCGATGCATCGTCGCGACTGCACCGACGCGTTGTGGGCCGCGACGCTGGCCGCCAACAAGGGGCCGGGGCAATGGTACGCCGACGCCGACAGCCTGCGTTATTCGTTCTTCGACAAGGTCGAATCGGACGACTGAAGTCGGGCCGGGCTGATCAATCAGGACCGGCGACCCCAATTGTTTTTGCCGAATTCGCTCCGATCGCATAGGATCGCCGCGGTAGCATTTGCCGCTACCGCGTTCGATTTGCGGTCATGCCGGCCGTGCAGCATCGGTTGGTTTCATGGCGCCAAAGCCTCCTTCCTCGGATGATCGGGATCCCGCGCCGGCGGACGATCCTGAGCTCACGAAGAAGCTCGTGCTGGAGGCTGTCGCGCCGCTTACCGGCGGCAAGGCCGCCGGCGCGGGATCTGATGACGCCGACAAAGACGACACGGACGACGAACTGGAGCTCGACGACGACGATGATGACGAGGACCTCGTCGTCTTCACCGCCAAAGAAGCCGCCGGCGCGGTGGCGACGATCTACGGCTTCACTCGGCCGTTCGTCACCAACTACAGGAAGCCGCTGGCCTTCGTCACTTTCGGCGTGCTGGTCGAGACGCTGTTCAACGTCATCATGCCGTTGAGCCTGAAGTTCCTGATCGACGACGCGCTCGGCGAGGAGGATTTTCAGGCGCTGTACAAGATCCTCGGCGTGCTCGCGGTCGCCGGCATCGTCACCTCGATCATCGCGGTCTGGTACGAAAAAGTGGGACGCGCGGCTGGCGGCGGGCGTCATCGCCGATGTGCGGACGCGGCTGTTCGAACACGTCCAGAACCTGCCGGCGTCGTATTTCGCCCGAACCAAGCGCGGCGAGATTCTCCTCGCGCTTCTCGATCGACCTTGCGGCTTACGAAAGCTCGGTCAAGACTTTCGCCAACAGCGCGGCGCTGCCGTTCCTGGAACTGATCGCCGGCATCATCCTGATGCTGTTCCTGAACTGGCAGTTGGCGGCGATCGCCCTGCTGATCTTCCCGATTACGCTGATCGGGCCGCGGATCCTGACGCCGAAGGCGGTGCAGGCCAATTACGAGCTGAAGCTCAATGAATCGGCGCTGCTTGGCACGGTGCAGGAGAACGTGGCGGCGCAGGCGGTGATCAAGGCGTTCAGCCTGCAGCGCCGCACGCTCGGCTGGTTCACGATGCGCAATCAGGATGTGCGCATCAAGACTGCATCTGCCGTATTCCTGTCGACCATGGTGGAGCGCACGGTCACGATCTCGGTGCTCTTGCTGCACCTCGTGGTGCTGGCGATCGGCGCCTATCTCGCGACCAAGGGCCAGATCACCATCGGCACCTTCGTTACCTTCGAGAGCGCATTCTGGGAGGTGTCCTACAACATCGCCCATCTGATGCACTTCATTCCGGTGTCGATCCAGTCGGCGGCGGCGGTGCGGCATATCCAGGAACTGCTGGATGAACCGACGCGCGGCGCCGACCGCGCGGGCGCACCGGATCTGCCGCGCATCACCAACGACATCACCTTCGATCGCGTCACCTTCAAATATGAAGGGAGCGAGGTGCCGGTGCTCGACAATTTCAGCCTCAAGCTCAATGTCGGCAAGCGCATCGCGATCGTCGGCCCCAGCGGCTCGGGCAAGAGCACGCTGCTCAACCTGATCCTGCGCCTCTACACGCCGGACGAGGGCCGTGTGGCCATCGACGGCGTGGACATCCGCCGCGTGACCCGCGAGTCGCTGCGCGGCGGGATGGCGATCGTGTTCCAGGAGAACATGCTGTTCAACATGTCGATCCGGGAAAACATCCGGCTCGGCAAGGAGGGCGCCACCGACGAGGAGGTCGAGGAAGCCGCGCGCAAGGCCGAGATCCACAGTTACGTCATGAGCCTGCCGCAGAAATACGATACGCCGGTCGGCGAGCGCGGCGATACGCTGTCGGGCGGGCAACGCCAACGCATCGCGATTGCGCGCGCCGTCATTCGCAATCCCTCGCTTCTGCTGCTCGATGAAGCGACTTCAGCGCTCGACCAGACGACGGAAGCCGCGATCAACCGCACGCTTCTGAATGTGGCGGAGGGGAGGACCATGATCTGGTCGACCCACCGCCTGACGTCGGTGGTCGAGATGGACGAGATCATCGTAATCTCAGGCGGCAAGGCAATCGAGCGCGGCTCGCATTCGCAGTTGCTCGCCGCCAACGGGGTCTATCGCAAGCTCTGGGACGACCAGGGCCACAGGGCAGCATGACGCCGCCGGTCAGGCGGACGACGACAACGAAGACGATGACGACGACGATGAGGATGAAGACGAGGAGTGAGTGACGCAAGCCGGGCGGGGATATGGACGTTGCAGAGCTGTGCGACGTCGGTGCCTGTCGAGAGAACCGAATCGCGCGATCCAGTTTTCGCCGCCATGGGTGGCCGAACGAAGCACTGAAGCACCGAATCAGCGATTCCGGTCCGGTAAATGCCATCGAGCTGCTCGTCGCCGCTGATTTTTTCGACGTGGAAGTCGAACGGATAGACCTTGTTCGGGTCGATCAGGATTGTCGGAATTCCGGCGCGTCCGAGCATCGCTGCCGCGGTGCGACACTTTGCACCCGGAAAGGCAAAGAAAGGCTTATTCGGGGGACCGGAACCCGCTAGAACAATATTTCTGGATATATTTATCCGGGTAAAATTAGCGACTCAGGCAGCAAATGGCGGGCGGGACGTCGCCATTTCCGGACTAATCGAATTCGCGGGAAACGTTGAATCCACAGACGCCATAGGCATTTCCAACGTTGTCGTTTCGCTTGACTTAGCTACTCACGGCTTATAGAAGACGGCCACTTAACGACAGGCGGTGAGCAACGCCAGCGTCGGAACGGACCACCCTTTCAAATCCTTATGGAAGTTTCCTAAAGGGCCTGGACGGGCACCAACCTCGACGAATGCCGCTCAAACGCTGTCGATCATATAGCTAGGCAATGCCAGGGCGATTTTAGTTCTCTTGAGCGCGTCCTCTTGAGAGTGAACTCGGATGCATGACCTCGGAAACAGGCCGAACAGCGAACGCTGACCGGTCCTAATTCGCGGTCCTCTGTGGTGTCGAAGCGCTTTCCGCTCAGCAATGAGTGGTTGGCGCGATTTCGTTTTGCGTGAATGTTTTTCGCGCAGGGCGGGCCGAACGGAACGGCTAGTTCCGAGAAGAATTTGCGGAGCCATTCAAGGGTCCGCGCGAACTAAAGGGTGAAGGCTGACATGCCGACGATCAACCAGCTGATCGCAAATCCGCGTGCGGTGCAGAAGTCGCGCAAGAAGGTGCCGGCGCTGCAGCAGTCGCCGCAGAAGCGCGGTGTTTGCACGCGCGTCTACACCACGACCCCGAAGAAGCCGAACTCGGCGCTTCGTAAGGTCGCCAAGGTGCGCCTGACCAACGGCTTCGAAGTGATCGGCTACATCCCGGGTGAAGGCCATAACCTTCAGGAGCACTCGGTGGTCATGATCCGCGGCGGCCGCGTCAAGGACTTGCCCGGCGTTCGCTACCACATCCTCCGCGGCGTCCTCGACACCCAGGGCGTCAAAAACCGTAAGCAGCGTCGTTCGAAGTACGGCGCGAAGCGTCCGAAGTAATCAGGAACAGAATCGATGTCTCGTCGCCATTCTGCTGAAAAGCGTGAAGTGAACCCGGATCCGAAGTTCGGGAACATCATCATCACGAAGTTCATGAACTCGATCATGTACGACGGCAAGAAGTCCGCCGCCGAGAGCATCGTGTACGGCGCGCTCGCCATGATCGAAGCCAAGACCAAGCAGGGCCCGCTGCCGGTTTTCGAGCAGGCGCTGGAAAACGTCATGCCGACCATCGAAGTGCGTTCGCGCCGCGTCGGCGGCGCCACCTACCAGGTGCCGGTCGAAGTGCGTTCGGTTCGCCGTCAGGCGCTGGGCATTCGCTGGATCATCACGGCAGCGCGCGACCGCAACGAAAAGACGATGACGGAGCGGCTCTCGGCCGAGCTGCTCGACGCGTCGAATAACCGGGGGAACGCCGTCAAGAAGCGTGAAGACGTGCACCGGATGGCGGAAGCCAACCGCGCCTTCTCGCACTATCGCTGGTAACGGCGAAACACGGATTTTAAGGAACAGCCCATGCCCCGCGTTCATGCCATAGAGAACTACCGTAACTTCGGTATTATGGCGCATATCGATGCCGGCAAGACCACGACCACCGAGCGCATCCTCTATTACACCGGCAAGAGCCACAAGATCGGCGAAGTGCACGAAGGTGCCGCGACGATGGACTGGATGGAGCAGGAGCAGGAGCGCGGCATCACGATCACGTCGGCCGCGACCACCGCGTTCTGGAACGGCAAGCGCCTCAACATCATCGACACTCCCGGCCACGTCGACTTCACCATCGAAGTCGAGCGTTCGCTGCGCGTGCTCGACGGCGCCGTATGCGTGCTCGATTCCAACCAGGGCGTTGAGCCGCAGACCGAGACCGTCTGGCGCCAGGGCGACAAGTACAAGGTTCCGCGCATCGTCTTCGCCAACAAGATGGATAAGACCGGCGCCGATTTCTATAAGTGTCTCGACGATATCGTCGACCGCCTCGGCGCCAAGCCGATTGCGATCCAGCTTCCGATCGGCTCCGAGAACAATTTCAAGGGTCTGGTCGACCTCGTCCGCATGAAGGGCGTGGTTTGGGAAGACGAGGCGCTCGGCGCCAACTTCAAGGACATCGACATTCCCGCCGACCTCGCCGACAAGGCGAAGGAATACCGCGAGAAGATGCTCGAAGCCGCCGTCGAACTCGATGACGACGCGCTTGCTGCCTACCTCGACGGCAAGGAGCCCGATGAGGCGACGCTGAAGCGGCTGATCCGTAAAGCCGTGCTGACCGGCGCCTTCTATCCCGTGCTGTGCGGCTCGGCCTTCAAGAACAAGGGCGTGCAGCCGTTGCTCGACGCGGTGGTCGACTATCTGCCGTCGCCGGTCGATGTGCCCGCGATCAAGGGCATCGATGATGACGGCAACGAGGTCGTGCGCAAGGCCGACGACAAGGAGCCGCTGGCTCTGCTCGCGTTCAAGATCATGGATGACCCGTTCGTCGGCACCATCACCTTCTGCCGTATCTACTCCGGCGTTCTTGCCAGCGGCACCGGCGTGGTCAATTCGACTCGCGAGAAGAAGGAACGTATCGGCCGCATGCTGCTGATGCATGCGAACAACCGCGAAGACATCAAGGAAGCCTATGCCGGCGACATCGTCGCGCTGGCCGGCCTGAAGGAAGCGCGCACCGGCGACACGCTGTGCGATCCCGACAAGCAGGTGATCCTGGAAAAGATGGAATTCCCGGAGCCGGTGATCGAAATCGCGATCGAGCCGAAGTCGAAGGCCGACCAGGAAAAGCTCGGCGTCGCGCTGGCGAAGCTCGCAGCGGAGGATCCGTCGTTCCGTGTGTCGACCGACCAGGAGTCCGGCCAGACCATCCTCAAGGGCATGGGCGAACTCCATCTCGACATCAAGGTCGACATCCTCAGGCGGACCTACAAGGTCGACGCCAACATCGGCGCGCCGCAGGTGGCGTTCCGCGAGCGGGTCACCAAGCGCGCTGAAGTCAAGTACACCCACAAAAAGCAGACCGGTGGTACCGGTCAGTTCGCTGAAGTGTCGATCATCGTCGAGCCGAACGAGCCCGGTAAGGGTTACGAGTTCGAGTCGAAGATCGTCGGCGGCGCGGTGCCGAAGGAATACATCCCCGGCGTCGAAAAGGGCCTCAACAGCGTGATGGGCTCGGGCGTCGTTGCCGGCTTCCCGGTGGTGGACGTCAAGGTTCAACTGGTCGACGGCAAGTATCACGACGTCGACTCCTCGGCGCTGGCCTTCGAAATCGCATCGCGCGCGGCATTCCGCGAAGCGCTGCAGAAGGGCAAGTCCGTTCTGCTCGAGCCGATCATGAAGGTCGAAGTGGTGACCCCGGAAGACTACACCGGCTCCGTCATCGGCGACCTGAATTCGCGGCGCGGCCAGATCCAGGGTCAAGACATGCGCGGCAACGCCAACGTCATCAACGCGATGGTGCCGCTCATGAACATGTTCGGGTACGTGAATAACCTGCGCTCGATGAGCCAGGGACGCGCGACCTTTACGATGCAATTCGATCACTACGCTGAAGCGCCGGCGAACGTGTCGGCAGAAGTCCAGAAGAAGTTTGCCTGATTGTCGTTGGTTGCAAGCTAACGACTGAACGGAGAGTCAAATGGCCAAAGCAAAGTTTGAACGTACTAAACCGCACTGCAACATCGGAACCATCGGTCACGTCGACCATGGCAAGACCTCGCTGACCGCAGCGATCACGAAGGTGCTGGCTGAAACCGGCGGTGCGACGTTCACGGCGTACGACCAGATCGACAAGGCGCCGGAAGAGAAGGCGCGTGGCATCACGATTTCGACCGCCCACGTCGAATACGAAACCACGAACCGGCACTACGCCCACGTCGATTGCCCGGGCCACGCCGACTACGTGAAGAACATGATCACCGGTGCGGCGCAGATGGACGGCGCGATCCTGGTGGTGTCGGCCGCCGACGGCCCGATGCCGCAGACCCGCGAGCACATCCTGCTCGCAAAGCAGGTCGGCGTTCCCGCGATGGTGGTGTTTCTGAACAAGTGCGACATGGTCGACGATCCGGAACTGCTCGAGCTCGTCGAGCTCGAAGTTCGCGAACTGCTGTCGAAGTACGAATTCCCGGGCGATACCATCCCGATCATCAAGGGCTCGGCGCTGGCCGCTCTTGAAGACAAGGACAAGAAGCTTGGTCACGACGCGATCCTCGAGCTGATGAAAAGTGTCGACTCCTACATTCCGCAGCCGGAGCGTCCGGTTGACCAGCCGTTCCTGATGCCGGTGGAAGACGTGTTCTCGATCTCCGGGTCGCGGCACCGTGGTGACCGGCCGTGTCGAACGCGGCATCGTCAAGGTCGGCGAGGAAATCGAAATCGTCGGACTCCGCGAGACCCAGAAGACTATCGTCACCGGCGTCGAAATGTTCCGCAAGCTGCTCGATCAGGGCCAGGCGGGCGACAACATCGGTGCGCTGCTCCGCGGTACCAAGCGCGAGGAAGTCGAGCGTGGCCAGGTGCTGTGCAAGCCGGGTTCGGTCAAGCCGCACACCAAGTTCAAGGCTGAGGCTTACATCCTGACCAAGGAAGAGGGCGGTCGTCACACCCCGTTCTTCACCAACTACCGGCCCCAGTTCTACTTCCGCACCACCGACGTGACCGGCGTCGTGCATCTGCCCGAAGGCACCGAGATGGTGATGCCGGGCGACAACATCGCGATGGAAGTGCACCTGATCGTGCCGATCGCGATGGAAGAGAAGCTGCGCTTCGCGATCCGTGAAGGCGGCCGCACCGTCGGTGCCGGCGTCGTCGCAAGCATCATCGAGTAAAGAGAAAACGAAAAGCGGATAGCGAATGGTTTCATTCGCTATTCGCCGCTCACTACTCGCATCAAGCGACGAAGAAAGAGACAACGGCAATGAACGGCCAAAATATTCGTATCCGTCTCAAGGCGTTCGACCATCGTATCCTCGATACGTCGACCCGCGAGATCGTGAACACGGCGAAACGTACCGGTGCCCAGGTTCGCGGACCCATTCCGCTGCCCACCCGCATCGAGAAGTTCACCGTCAACCGTTCGCCGCACGTCGACAAGAAGAGCCGTGAACAATTCGAGATGCGCACTCACAAGCGCCTTCTCGACATTGTCGACCCGACCCCGCAGACCGTCGATGCTTTGATGAAGCTCGACCTGGCCGCCGGTGTCGACGTCGAGATCAAGCTCTAAATTTTTAGGTCGTCCGAACTTTAGCGGACAGAAAGAACAGGAAGCACGCCGATGCGCTCCGGAGTGATCGCACAAAAGGTCGGGATGACGCGGGTCTTTACGGAGACCGGCGAACATATCCCTGTGACCGTGCTGAAGCTGGGCAATTGCCAGGTGCTGGGCCACCGCACGACCGAGAAGAACGGTTACGTTGCGTTGCAGCTCGGTTCGGGTACCCGCAAGACCGTCTATCTGCCGAAGGCAGAGCGCGGCCAGTTCGCGGTCGCCAAGGTCGAGCCCAAGCGTAAGGTCACCGAGTTTCGCGTGTCGCAGGACGCGCTGATCCCGGTTGGCGCCGAAATTCAGGCGGACCATTTCGTGGTCGGCCAGTTTGTCGACGTCACCGGCACCTCGGTGGGTAAGGGTTTTGCCGGCGGCATGAAGCGCTGGAATTTCGGCGGTCTGCGCGCCACCCACGGTGTGTCGGTCTCGCATCGTTCGATCGGTTCGACCGGCGGACGTCAAGATCCCGGCAAGACCTTCAAGAACAAGAAGATGCCCGGTCACATGGGTGTCGATCGCATCACTACGCTCAATCTGCGTGTGGTGCAGACTGACGTCGAGCGCGGCCTGATTCTCGTCGAAGGCGCCGTTCCCGGCTCCAAGGGCGGCTGGATCTCGGTGCGCGACGCCGTGAAGAAGCCGTTGCCGAAGGAAGCTCCGAAGCCGGGCAAGTTCAAGGTCGCCGGCGGTGAGCAGGCTCAGGCTCCGGCCGAGCAGGAGGGCGCGTGAGATGGAACTGAAAGTCACGACCCTTGAAGGCAAGGAAGCTGGATCGGTCCAGCTCTCGGACGCGATCTTCGGTCTCGAGCCGCGCGCCGACATCATCCAGCGTTGCGTGCAATGGCAGCTCAATAAGCGCCAGGCCGGAACGCACGCAAGGTAAAGGGCCGCGCCGAAATCTGGCGCACCGGCAAGAAGATGTACAAGCAGAAGGGCACCGGCGGCGCCCGTCACGGCTCGGCCCGCGTGCCGCAGTTCCGCGGCGGTGGCCGTGCGTTCGGTCCGGTCGTTCGCTCGCACGCGACTGACCTGCCGAAGAAGGTGCGCGCGCTGGCGCTCAAGCATGCCCTGTCGGCGAAGGCCAAGGACGGCGGCCTGATCGTGATCGACAACGCGCAGATCAAGGACGCCAAGACCAAGTCGCTGGTCGGGCATTTCTCGGGTCTCGGCCTGACCAATGCGCTGATCATCGACGGCGCCGAGGTGCACGCCGGTTTCGCGACCGCTGCTCGCAACATTCCGAATATCGACGTGCTGCCGATCCAGGGCATCAACGTCTATGACATTCTGCGCCGTCACAAGCTGGTGCTGACCAAGTCGGCGGTGGATGCGCTGGAGGCGCGCTTCAAATGAAGAATATCGATCCGCGCCATTACGACGTGATCGTAGCGCCCGTCGTCACCGAAAAGGCGACGGTTGCGTCCGAGCACAACAAGGTCGTGTTCAAGGTCGCCAGCAAGGCGACCAAGCCGCAAATCAAGGAAGCCGTCGAGAAGCTGTTCGACGTCAAGGTGAAAAGCGTGAACACGCTGGTCCGCAAGGGCAAGACCAAGGTGTTCCGCGGCAATTTCGGTTCGCAGTCGGACGTCAAGCGGGCGATCGTGACCCTCGAAGAGGGCCACCGCATCGACGTCACCACCGGACTATAAGGCGACACAGCGATGGCATTGAAAACATACAATCCGACGACGCCGGGCCAGCGCCAGCTGGTGATGGTCGACCGTTCGGCGCTCTACAAGGGCAAGCCGGTCAAGGCGTTGACCGAGGGCAAGCTCGGCAATGGCGGCCGCAACAACACCGGCCGTATCACCGTGCGCTTCCGCGGCGGTGGCCACAAGAAGTCCTACCGCATGGTGGACTTCAAGCGGAACAAGGTCGACGTTCCCGCCGTCGTCGAGCGGCTCGAATACGATCCGAACCGCACCGCGTTCATCGCGCTGATCAAGTATCAGGACGGCGAGCAGGCCTACATCCTGGCGCCGCAGCGGCTGGCTGCGGGCGACACGGTCGTGGCCGGCAGCTATGTCGACGTGAAGCCCGGCAATGTCATGCCGCTCGGCAACATGCCGGTCGGCACGATCGTCCACAACATCGAGATGAAGATCGGGAAGGGCGGCCAGATCGCGCGTTCGGCCGGCACCTACGCCCAGATCGTCGGCCGCGACCAGGAATACGTCATTCTGCGCCTGAACTCGGGCGAGCAGCGCCTGGTGCACGGCCGTTGCCGCGGCACCATCGGTGCGGTGTCGAACCCCGATCACATGAACATCTCGATCGGCAAGGCCGGCCGCACCCGCTGGCTGGGCTGGCGTCCGCATAACCGCGGCGTCGTCATGAACCCGATCGACCATCCGCACGGCGGCGGCGAAGGCCGCACCTCGGGCGGCCGCCACCCGGTCACGCCGTGGGGCAAGCCGACCAAGGGCAAGAAGACCCGTTCGAATAAGTCGACCAACAGATTCATCCTCCTAAGCCGCCACAAGCGGAAGAAGTAAGGAACGCCGGACATGGTTCGTTCAGTCTGGAAAGGCCCGTTCGTCGAAGGCTCTCTGCTCAAGAAGGCAGATGCCGCGCGCGCGTCCGGCCGTCATGACGTCATCAAGATCTGGAGCCGCCGTTCGACCATCCTGCCGCAATTCGTCGGCCTGACGTTCGGCGTCTACAACGGCCAGAAGCATGTGCCGGTATCGGTCAACGAGGAAATGGTGGGTCACAAGTTCGGCGAGTTCTCGCCGACCCGTACCTTCCATGGCCATTCTGGCGACAAGAAAGCCAAGAAGGCTTGAGGAATAGACGATGAGCAAACCAAAGCGCGAACGTAGCCTCGCGGACAACGAGGCCAAGGCAGTCGCCCGGATGCTGCGTGTCAGCCCGCAGAAGCTCAATCTTGTCGCGCAATTGATCCGCGGCCGGAAGGCTTCGGCTGCGCTCGCCGACCTGCAGTTCTCGCGCAAGCGGATCGCGGTCGACGTCAAGAAGTGCCTGGAATCGGCGATCGCGAATGCCGAGAACAACCATGACCTCGAAGTCGACGACCTCGTCGTCGCCGAGGCCCATGTCGGCAACGGCATCGTCATGAAGCGTTTTTCACCGCGCGGCCGTGGCCGTTCGGGGCGTATTTATAAACCGTTCTCGCACCTGACCATCGTGGTTCGTCAGGTCGAGGCCGAGGCTGGCGCTTAAGGGCGCGGGAGAAAACGATGGGTCAAAAGATCAATCCAATCGGACTGCGTCTCGGCATCAACCGTACGTGGGATTCCCGTTGGTTCGCCGGCAAGAACGAATACGGCAAGCTGCTGCATGAGGACGTCAAGATCCGCGAGATCCTGCACAAGGAGCTCAAGCAGGCGGCGGTTGCCCGCATCGTGATCGAGCGTCCGCACAAGAAGTGCCGCGTGACGATCCATTCGGCGCGTCCCGGCGTCGTGATCGGCAAGAAGGGCGCCGACATCGACAAGCTGCGCAAGCGCGTTGCGGACATCACGGATTCCGACGTCGTCATCAACATCGTCGAAATCCGCAAGCCCGAACTCGATGCCACGCTGGTCGCCGAATCGATCGCCCAGCAGCTCGAGCGCCGCGTCGCATTCCGCCGCGCCATGAAGCGCGCGGTGCAGTCGGCGATGCGTCTCGGCGCCGAAGGCATCCGCATCAACTGCTCCGGCCGTCTCGGCGGCGCCGAAATCGCGCGGATGGAATGGTATCGTGAGGGCCGCGTGCCGCTGCACACCCTGCGTGCTGACGTAGACTACGGCGTGGCGACCGCGTTCACCACGTTCGGTACCTGCGGCGTCAAGGTCTGGATCTTCAAGGGCGAGATCCTCGAGCACGATCCGATGGCCCAGGACAAGAAGATGGCCGAAGGCGACACTGCACGGCCGCGCCGCGACGCTGCGTGAGACATTAGAGAAGGTTTGAGGGCTTAAAGCCATGATGCAACCAAAGAAAACGAAGTTCCGGAAGGCGCATAAGGGCCGTATCCACGGCGTTGCGACTTCGGGTGCGACGTTGTCGTTCGGTCAGTTCGGCCTGAAGGCGATGGCGCCCGAGCGCATCACCGCCCGTCAGATCGAAGCCGCGCGCCGCGCGCTGACCCGTCACATGAAGCGCGCTGGCCGCGTCTGGATTCGCGTGTTTCCGGACCTGCCGGTGTCGAAGAAGCCCGCCGAAGTCCGCATGGGCTCCGGCAAGGGTACGCCTGAATTGTGGGTGGCGCGGGTCAAGCCCGGCCGCGTGATTTTCGAAATCGACGGCGTCACGGTGCAGACCGCAAAGGAAGCGCTCTCGCTCGCCGCCGCCAAGCTGCCGATCAAGACGCGCTTCGTCGCGCGCATTGCGGAGTAAGCGTCATGGCCCCGATGAAAGTGGAAGACATCCGCGCGATGAGCGACGACCAGAGGGAGGACGCCGTCCTCAATCTGAAGAAGGAGCGCTTCAACCTGCGTTTCCAGCGCGCCACCGGGCAGCTGGAGAACACCTCGCGGCTGCGCGAAGCCCGCCGCGATATCGCCCGCATCAAGACCATCGCCGCGCAAGCGCGCGCGAAGAAGAAGTAAGAGGCCTATTATGCCGAAACGTACCCTTCAGGGCGTGGTCGTGAGCGACAAGCAAGCCAAGACGGTGGTGGTGCGCGTCGATCGCCGCTTCACCCATCCGATCTACAAGAAGACGATCCGCCGTTCCAAGAACTACCACGCGCACGACGAGAACAGCGAGTTCAAGCCGGGCGACATGGTGTGGATCGAGGAAAGCAAGCCGATCTCGAAGTTGAAGCGCTGGACCGTGGTCCGGGGCGAGCAGAAGAAAACGGCCTGAGATTCATTCGGCCCGGCCGGATGAGTTATCAGGAAAATTTTAGGCGCTAATTCGAGCGCATCAGAAAGAGGACGAGGTGCATCAATGATTCAGATGCAGACCAACCTCGACGTGGCCGACAATTCAGGCGCACGCCGTGTCATGTGCATCAAGGTGCTGGGGGGCTCCAAGCGCCGCTATGCCACCGTGGGCGACGTTATCGTCGTGTCGATCAAGGAAGCCATCCCGCGCGGGAAGGTGAAGAAGGGCGACGTGATGAAGGCCGTGGTGGTGCGGGTCCGCAAGGATATCCGCCGCGCCGACGGCTCGGTCATCCGCTTCGACCGCAACGCCGCCGTGCTGATCAACAACCAGTCGGAGCCGGTCGGCACCCGTATCTTCGGGCCGGTGCCGCGCGAGCTGCGCGCCAAGAACCACATGAAAATCGTTTCGCTTGCGCCGGAGGTGCTGTGATGGCTGCCAAGATCCGGAAAGGTGACAAGGTCATCGTGCTGAGCGGCCGCGACAAGGGCCGTACCGGCGAAGTATTCGAGGTCCGCCCCGCCGAGAACAAGGCGCTGGTGCGCGGCGTCAACATGGTGAAGCGTCACCAGAAGCAGACCCAGGCCCAGGAAGGCGGCATCATCTCCAAGGAGTCGCCGATCCACCTGTCCAATATCGCGTATGTCGGCAAGGACGGCAAACCGACCCGCGTGGGCTTCAAGATTCAGGCTGATGGCAAGAAGGTACGCATTGCCAAGAGCTCGGGAGCAGAGATCGATGGCTGATACCGCTTACGTGCCGCGCCTGCGCGCGGAGTATGACAAGAGCATTCGCGGCAAGCTGACCGAACAGTTCGGCTATGCCAACATCATGCAGGTGCCGCGCCTGGACAAGGTCGTCCTCAACATGGGCGTCGGCGATGCCGTCAACGACCGCAAAAAGGCCGAGACCGCGGCTGCCGAACTGACTCAGATCGCCGGCCAGAAGGCGCTCGTGACCTATTCGCGAATGGCGATCGCGACCTTCAAGCTGCGTGAGAACCAGCCGATCGGCTGCAAGGTCACGCTGCGCAAGGCCAAGATGTACGAGTTCATCGATCGCCTGGTGAACGTGGCCCTGCCGCGCGTGCGCGACTTCCGCGGGCTCAATCCGAAGAGCTTCGATGGCCGTGGCAACTATTCGCTCGGCCTCAAGGAGCACATCATTTTCCCCGAAATCGATTTCGACAAGGTGCCGGAAGCGCGGGGCATGGACATCACGGTTTGCACCACGGCGCGTACCGACGACGAGGCGCGTGCCTTGTTGACCGCATTCAATTTCCCGTTCCGGCAGTGAGACGCAGCTAAAGCCTCTCAAACGCGGAAACCCAGGAGCCAAGCATGGCAAAGAAGAGTTCGATCGAGAAGAACAACCGGCGCAAGCGGATGACGAAGAACGCCGCGCCTGCGCGCGCGAAGCTGAAGGCGATCATTGCCGACAAGACCAGGCCGATGGAAGAGCGGTTTGCGGCGACGCTGAAGCTTGCCGAGATGCCGCGCAATTCGTCGGCAACCCGCATTCGCAACCGCTGCGAGCTGACCGGGCGTCCGCGCTCGAATTACCGCAAGAACAAGCTTTCCCGCATCGCGCTGCGTGAACTCGGCTCCAAGGGCCTGGTTCCCGGGCTCGTGAAGTCGAGCTGGTAAGGAGGGTCGTCAAGATGTCAACGCACGATCCGATCTCCGATCTCATCACCCGCATCCGCAACGCGCAGATGCGTTCGAAGTCCAAGGTCTCGACCCCGGGCTCGAAGATGCGCGCCAGCGTGCTCGAAGTGCTGAAGTCGGAAGGGTACATCCGCGGCTACGCCAGCGTCGAACACGCTTCCGGCCGCAGCGAGCTCGAGATCGAGCTGAAGTATTTCGACGGCGAGCCCGTCATTCGCGAGATCGAGCGGGTCTCGAAGCCGGGCCGTCGGGTTTACGCCTCGGTGAAGAACCTGCCGCGCGTGAACAACGGTCTCGGCATTTCGGTGTTGTCGACGCCGAAGGGAATCATGGCTGACCACGACGCGCGCGACGCGAATGTGGGCGGCGAAGTTCTCTTCACGGTGTTCTGAGGAAGGATTTAGAGCCATGTCACGTGTTGGCAAACGGCCTGTGACGATCCCGTCCGGTGTGACGGCGAGCGTCGAAGGGCAGACCGTCAAGGTGAAGGGGCCGAAGGGCCAGCTTCAGTTCGTCGTGCATGACGACGTTGAAGTGAAGTTCGAGGGCGGCGAGGTCAAGGTCGCGCCGAAGTTCAAGACCAACCGCGCGCAGGCCATGTACGGCACCGCGCGCGCGCAGGTCGCCAATCTGGTCGAAGGCGTCACCAAGGGCTTCGAGAAGAAGCTCGAGATCACCGGCGTCGGGTACCGCGCCGCGATGCAGGGCAAGAACCTGCAGCTCGCGCTCGGCTACAGCCACGACGTCGTCTACGCGATTCCGGAAGGCATCACCATCGCGGTGCCGAAGCCGACCGAGATCACGATCACGGGCACCGATTCCCAGCGCGTCGGCCAGGTCGCCGCCGAGATCCGCGCCTACCGTCCGCCGGAGCCCTACAAGGGCAAGGGCGTGAAGTACGCCAACGAATTCATCTTCCGCAAGGAAGGCAAGAAGAAGTAACGGAGCCGGTCATGTCACTCAAGGTCACGAATGCCCGGCGCAAGCAGCGAGTGCGCAACTCGCTGCGCCGGTCTGCCAATGGACGCCCGCGTCTGTCGGTGTTCCGTTCGTCGAAGCACATCTACGCCCAGGTCATCGACGACCTGAAGGGCGAGACGCTGGCTTCGGCCTCGTCGCTGGAAAAGACGATGCGCGAGAGCGGCAATACGGGCGCCAACATCGATGCGGCCAAGGCTGTCGGCAAACTGCTGGCGGAACGCGCCGTGAAGAATGGCGTCAAGGAAGTGGTGTTCGATCGCGGCAGCTATCTCTACCACGGGCGCGTCAAGGCGCTTGCGGATGCGGCCCGCGAGAGCGGCCTCAGCTTCTAACGAACCGTTTTGGATAATTACGAGGACAGGGGCTTTACTCCCCTAAAGATTGGAAAACACCATGGCAGGTGAACGCGAACGCGGCGGACGCGAACGGAGCAGGGATCGCGAAGAGCGCGACAGCGAGTTCGTCGACAAGCTCGTCCACATCAATCGCGTGGCGAAGGTCGTCAAGGGCGGCAAGCGCTTCGGTTTTGCAGCGCTGGTTGTGATCGGCGACCAGAAGGGCCGGGTCGGTTTCGGCCACGGCAAGGCGCGCGAAGTTCCCGAGGCGATCCGCAAGGCGACCGAGTCGGCGAAGCGCAATTTGACGCGCGTCGCACTGCGCGAAGGTCGCACGCTGCATCACGACATCGCCGGGCGCCATGGCGCCGGTCGCGTTTACCTGCGCGCCGCCCCGGCCGGTACCGGTATCATCGCCGGCGGCCCGATGCGCGCGGTGTTCGAAACGCTCGGCATCCAGGACGTGGTGGCGAAGTCGATCGGCTCGTCGAATCCCTACAACATGGTTCGCGCGACCTTCGACGCGCTGAAGCATCAGGATCTGCCGCGGGTCGGTGGCGGCACGCCGCAATATCAAGGTGTCCACGCTGCAGTCGCGGCGCGTCGGCGGCGACGCCGAAGTGGTGGCTGAATAATCAGCGCGATTTCAGCGCTTTTTGGAGTTAAGACGATGGCCAAGGCCGCAAAGATGATCAAGGTCGAGCAGACCGGCAGCGCAATCCGCCGCCATCACTCGCAGCGCGCGACGCTGATCGGCCTCAAGCTCAACAAGATCGGTCGTGTGACCGAATTGCAGGACACGCCTGCAATTCGCGGCATGATCGCCAAGGTTCAACATCTCGTCCGCATCGTCGACGAGAAATAAGATCGGAGCATGATCCCGAAAATTGGGTACCGGTTTTCGGTTAGGATCATGCTCCAAGGATAAAGGAAGCTAACGATGAAGCTCAGCGATATCGCCGACAACGCCGGCTCGCGCAAGAAGCGGATGCGCGTCGGCCGTGGCATCGGTTCAGGCAAGGGCAAGACTTCGGGCCGCGGCGGCAAGGGCCAGACGGCGCGTTCGGGCGTGCGCATCAAGGGCTTCGAGGGCGGCCAGATGCCGCTGCATCGCCGCCTGCCGAAGCGCGGCTTCAACAACATCTTCCGGCTCGACTTCGCCGAGATCAACCTGGACCGGCTGCAGCAGGCGATCGACGCCAAGCTGGTCGACGTCAAGGAAACCGTCACCGTCGAATCGCTGGTGAAGGCGGGCGTGATCCGCCGCGCCAAGGACGGCCTGCGGCTGCTCGGCCGCGGCGAACTCACGGCCAAGCTCGCGATCGAGGTGCACGGCGCCTCGAAGTCCGCGGTTGCGGCGGTCGAGAAGGCCGGCGGCACGGTGAAGATCCTGGCCCCGGCCAAGAAGGAAGAAGGCGAGGCGGCGTAACATCTGCGTCATTGCCCGCTCAATCGCGGGCCATACGCACGATAGAACGATGGACTTATCGAAGCCGAGCACCAAATAATGTCCGGCGTCTGCCGATCGCCCCAACGGGGGCGGCGGCCTGGAGGGGCGGCGGGAGAAAGCCTGAACATGGTCTCAGCAGCAGAACAACTTGCGGCAAACCTCAATTTCGGCGCTCTGGCGAAAGCCGACGAACTGAAGAAGCGCATCTGGTTCACGCTGGGTGCGCTGATTATTTATCGGCTCGGCACCTATATCCCGCTGCCGGGCATCGATCCCGCGGCCTGGGAGCAGGTGTTCAAGTCGCAGGCCGGCGGCATCCTCGGCATGTTCAATATGTTCGCCGGCGGCGGCATCAACCGCATGGCGATCTTCGCGCTTAACATCATGCCGTACATCTCGGCATCGATCATCATCCAGCTCCTGACCACCGTATCGCCCAAGCTCGAAGCGCTGAAGAAGGAAGGCGAGGCGGGCCGCAAGACGCTGAACCAGTACACTCGCTATCTGACGGTGATCCTCGCCACGTTCCAGGCCTACGGGATCGCGGTCGGCCTGCAGGGCGCTGGCAACGTCGTCAGCGAACCCGGGATGTTCTTCCTGATCTCCACGACGGTCACGCTGACCGGCGGCACCATGTTCCTGATGTGGCTCGGCGAGCAGATCACCTCGCGCGGCATCGGTAACGGCATTTCGCTGATCATTCTGGCCGGCATCGTTGCCGAGCTGCCGTCGGCGCTTGCCAATATGCTGGAACTGGGACGCCAGGGCGCGCTTTCGACGGGCCTGATCCTGCTCGTGATCGTGATGGCGGTCGCCGTGATTGCCTTCATCGTGTTCATGGAGCGTGCGCAGCGGCGGCTTCTGATCCAGTATCCAAAGCGCCAGGTCGGCAACAAGATGTTCGAGGGCCAGTCCTCGCATCTGCCGCTCAAGCTCAACACTTCGGGCGTGATCCCGCCGATCTTCGCCTCGTCGCTGTTGCTGCTGCCGGCTACCGTCGCGAACTTCAACGCCGGCCAGGGGCCGGAATGGTTCCAGTGGATCAACACCCAGCTCAGCCACGGCCGTCCGCTGTTCCTGTTCCTCTATCTCGCGATGATCGTGTTCTTTGCGTTCTTCTACACCGCGATCGTGTTCAACCCGACCGAGACCGCGGACAATCTGAAGAAGCATGGCGGCTTCATCCCCGGCATCCGTCCGGGCGAACGCACAGCCGAATATATCGATTACGTGCTGTCGCGCGTCACGGTGCTGGGCGCGATCTATCTGGCGATCGTATGTCTCATTCCCGAAATACTGATCTCGTACGCCTCGGTGCCGTTCTACTTTGGCGGGACCTCGCTTTTGATCGTCGTCAGCGTGACGATGGATACGGTGGCGCAGGTGCAGGGCTATCTGCTGGCCCATCAGTATGAGGGGCTGATCAGGAAATCCAAGCTTAGAGGCCGCCGCCGCTGATCAGCGCAAAAGCTGCGGTCTAATTCCAATACGAGGGTGCGCGGGGTTTCGCTCACCAAGCCGGGGGCGAATAGTTATGAGATTGATCCTTTTGGGCCCGCCGGGCGCGGGCAAGGGGACCCAGGCGCAACGGCTGGTTCAGAAGTACCGCATCGTTCAGCTCTCGACCGGCGAGATGCTGCGTGCGGCGGTTGCAGCCCAGACGCCGGTCGGCCTGCAGGCCAAGGACATCATGGCGAGCGGCGCGCTGGTGCCGGATGAGATCGTGATCGGGATCATCTCCGACCGCCTCGACCAGCCCGACATGAAGAACGGATTCATTCTCGACGGCTTTCCGCGCACGGTGCCGCAGGCGGCCGCGCTCGACGAACTGCTGAAGAAGAAGCACATCAAGCTCGATGCCGTGATCGAACTGCGCGTCAACGAAAGCGCACTGTTGAACCGCGTGGAGACGCGCGTCGCCGAGATGCAGGCCCGCGGGGAGGAAGTGCAATCGACGACACCCCGGAAGTGCTGTCGAAGCGGCTGGCGAACTACCGCTCGCAGACCGAGCCGCTGATTCACTATTATTCCGAGCGGCGGAAGCTTCTGACGGTCGACGGGATGATGACCATCGAGCACGTCACCCGCGAGATCAACCGGATCCTGTCAGCGATTGGGGCTGTGGAACCCAAGGTGGCCAAGTCGGCGGCGCCGGCCAGGAAGGCCACAGCGGCGATCCGGAAGACCGCCAGGCCGGCAGGCAAAAAAGCAGCCAAAACCGCCAAGAAGGCCGCCAAAACCGCGCGGAAGGCCGGAAAACCGGCCTCCAACGCGGCTAGAAAGGCGACCAAGAAGGCAGGCCGGAAGGCCGTTTCCGCCGCTAGGGGCCGCGGGACCGGCAAGGTCAAAAAGACGGTAAAAAGGACCATAGGCAAGGCTTCGAAAAAGGTCACGAAAAAGCGAGCTAAGCGATAGAGACGGTTGACGAAACCGAGTTGAATCCTTTAATAAGCCCCGCATCCAAGTCGGATAGTTTTATGACGATGCCGGGCCCCGAAGCAGATGAGGGGAAGGGCGTCGTGTTCGCGTTTGCGGACACCTGCCCGAGTTAGCAAGAACATAGTCCGGTCCATCAGGGATCGGCGACAGGAGAGAAGTCCGTGGCCCGTATTGCCGGCGTGAATATCCCGACTAACAAGCGCGTGCTGATCGCGCTCCAGTACATCCATGGCATCGGCCAGAAGAACGCGGCCGAGATCATCGAAAAGGTCAAGATCCCCTTGGATCGTCGCGTCAGCCAGCTGAGCGACCAGGAAGTACTGCAGATCCGCGAAGTGATCGACCGCGACTATATGGTCGAGGGCGACCTTCGCCGTGAGACCGGTATCAACATCAAGCGTCTGATGGACCTCGGCTGCTATCGCGGCCTGCGTCATCGCCGCGGCCTGCCGGTGCGCGGCCAGCGCACCCACACCAACGCGCGCACGCGCAAGGGCCCGGCCAAGTCGATCGCCGGCAAGAAGAAGTAAGTTTTGCGAATAGCGAATAGGGACTGGCGAATAGTTTCCATTCGCTACTCGCTACTCGCGTTTTTCAGGTGTAGCCGCTGGCACTACGGCGGCGTTTGAGATCACAGGAAAGGTTTTGGAATGGGCAAGGAAGCCACCCGCGTACGCCGCCGCGAACGCAAGAATATCGCATCCGGCATCGCGCACGTGAATTCGTCGTTCAACAACACGACCATCACCATCACCGACGCGCAGGGCAACACCATTGCCTGGTCGTCGGCCGGCACGATGGGCTTCAAGGGCTCGCGCAAGTCGACCCCTATGCCGCGCAGGTCGCGGCCGAAGACGTTTCCAAGAAGGCGCAGGAACACGGCATGCGCACGCTGGAAGTGGAAGTTGCGGGCCCTGGTTCGGGCCGTGAATCGGCGCTTCGCGCGCTGCAGGCGGCGGGCTTTACCGTCACGTCGATCCGCGACGTGACGACGATCCCGCACAATGGTTGCCGTCCGCGCAAGCGCCGGCGGGTCTGATGTTTGGTCGCGGGCGGCTTGGCCGCCTCGCGATTGTTTTTGGAATTTTGACTGCCGCGGACTGATCCGCGATCTCCAACGCCAGTGATCTGAAGGCAGGTCGACTGGCCGGTCTATTGACCCGAAGGGGTGACAAAGTGACGATCCAGAAAAATTGGCAAGAACTTATTCGTCCGAACAAGCTGCATGTAACGCCGGGCACCGACTCGACCCGGTTTGCGACCGTCGTCGCCGAACCGCTCGAGCGCGGCTTCGGCCAGACGCTCGGCAACGCGCTGCGCCGCATCCTGTTGTCGTCGCTGCAAGGCGCGGCGGTGCAGTCGGTGCACATCGACGGCGTGCTGCACGAGTTCTCCTCGATCGCGGGCGTTCGCGAGGACGTCACCGACATCGTGCTCAACATCAAGGACATCTCGATCAAGATGCAGGGCGATGGCCCCAAGCGCATGGTCGTGAAGAAGTCGGGTCCGGGCGTCGTCACCGCCGGTGACATCCAGACCGTCGGCGACGTCGTGGTGCTCAATCCTGACCTGCAGATCTGCACGCTGGACGAGGGCGCCGAAATCCGCATGGAGTTCACCGTCGCCGCCGGCAAGGGCTACGTCGCTGCCGAGCGCAACCGGCCCGAGGACGCACCGATCGGCCTGATCCCGGTCGACAGCCTGTTTTCGCCCGTGCGCAAGGTCTCCTACAAGGTCGAGAACACCCGCGAGGGCCAGATCCTCGACTATGACAAGCTGACCATGACGATCGAGACCAACGGCGCGATCACGCCGGAAGACGCGGTGGCCTATGCCGCCCGCATCCTGCAGGATCAGCTCAACGTGTTCGTGAACTTCGAAGAGCCGCGCAAGGAAGTGGCGCAGGAGATCATCCCCGATCTCGCGTTCAACCCGGCGTTCCTCAAGAAGGTCGACGAGCTCGAACTGTCGGTTCGTTCGGCAAACTGCCTGAAGAACGACAACATCGTCTACATCGGCGACCTCGTGCAGAAGTCGGAAGCGGAAATGCTCCGCACCCCGAACTTCGGCCGCAAGTCGCTGAACGAGATCAAGGAAGTGCTGGCCCAGATGGGTCTGCATCTCGGCATGGAAGTGCCGGGCTGGCCGCCGGAGAATATCGACGAGCTGGCCAAGCGCTTCGAAGATCACTACTGAGCCAACCAAGAGCGCGATGATGTTTCATCGCGCTTTTTCGGGCGAACGCAGGCAGCCCACCTGAGACATGTCCGACGAACCGTCGCGACGAAGACAAATCAAGGAATAGATCATGCGTCACGGCAAGGTTCATCGTAAGCTCAACCGCACCGCGGAGCATCGCCGTGCGATGTTTGCAAATATGTGCGCGGCGCTGATCAAGCACGAGCAGATTGTCACCACGCTGCCGAAGGCGAAGGAGCTGCGCCCGATCGTGGAGAAGCTGGTCACCCTCGGCAAGAAGGGCGGGCTCGCCATGCGCCGCCAGGCGATCTCCGAGATGCGCGACAAGGATCAGGTCAGGAAGCTGTTCGACGTACTGGCGACCCGCTACAAGGATCGCCAGGGCGGCTACACCCGCATCATCAAGGCGGGCTTCCGCTACGGCGACAACGCGCCGATGGCCGTGATCGAGTTCGTCGACCGCGACGTCGACGCCAAGGGCCTGGATTCCGGCCCGGTGCAGGACAAGGCCGCCGAAGCGGCGTAAGTGGCTGTCGCCCCGGCGGATGCCGGGAGTCCCACCGGCGACTATTGTTGCGCAAGCTACTACGCCTGAGCCAAACCGAGAGGCCACAGTGTATGGCCTTGGCGTCGACGGCACGACATAGAGATCATCAGCGGCGCCATGTGCGCCGCTTTTTTATTTGCGCATCTGACGCGCGCTGGCTGCAATTGTGGTCGTACCCGCCGCTCCCGATATCGCTGTCATCAACGATGGAGATGACGGATGAAAATCGATCTTTCGGGCAGGACGGCGCTGGTGACCGGCTCCACCTCCGGTATCGGCCACGCAATTGCCAAGGGCCTCCTTGCTGCAGGCGCGGACGTGGTGATCAATGGCCGGACGCAAGCCAAGGTCGATGCCGTGGCCGCCGCGCTCGGCAAGATTGCTGACAAGGCCGGCGGCAAGGTGCGGGGTGTTGCCGCTGATGTCTCGACGGCGGCGGGATGCAAGACCTTGGTTGCGGCGCTGCCTGATGTCGACATTCTCATCAATAATACCGGCATCTTCGAGCCCAAGAACTTCTTCGATATTCCGGATGAGGACTGGAGCCGCTTTTTCGATGTCAACGTGATGTCCGGCATCCGTTTGTCGCGCGCCTACATGCCGGGCATGCTGAAGCGCAATTGGGGCCGTATCGTTTTCATCGCCTCGGAGTCGGCGCTGATGATTCCCAGGGAGATGATCCATTACGGCATGACCAAAACGGCGCAGCTCGCGGTCTCGCGCGGCCTTGCCGAATTGACCCGGGGTACCGCTGTTACCGTCAATTCAGTGATGCCGGGGCCGACCATGTCCGAAGGCGTCGAGACTTTCGTCGCCGATCTCGCCAGGCAGAACGGCCAGTCCGAGCAGGATGCCGCCGCGCAGTTCATCAAGCAGCATCGCCCCGGATCGCTGATCCAGCGCTTTGCCAGCGTCGAGGAGATCGCCAATATGGTGGTCTACGTCAGTTCGAAAGAGGCTTCCGCCACCAACGGCGCCGCGCTGCGGGCAGAAGGCGGACTGATCCAGACCATCGCGTGAAGTGAGCATGTTATTTCGGAAGTCGATGTGCGTGACGCGGCGCGCTTCGTGAGAACGGCACGCCTCGCCGGAACACGCCGAAGCGTTCAAAGCGCGCCAGACTGCTCTGGATCGACGGCTTATCTTCGTTGAAGGTGCTGCATCGGTTTAGGGCCTGTAAGGAATGCAGCACCGATAGTTGAGCAGGAACCATGGCTTTCGGAAACGGTTCTTCCTGATGCCGCGCTGATGCGGCTTGAGGAGGAACCAATGAAGAAGCTGCTCATACTTGCGGCGGCGGCGTCGCTGGTTACGACAATGGCCAGCGCTCAAACCACCGTAGAGACCACGACCGGTACCGCGGGCGCTACGGTTCGAATCGAGCCGGAGTATCGTACCAAGATCAAGAGCTACGTCACCGAACACAAGATCCGCCCCGTCGAGACGCGGGAAAGGATCGTGGTGGGCGCCAAGGTGCCGACCGACGTCGAACTCGAGGCGGTTCCCTCTGATTGGGGGCCGACCGTCACCAAGTATCGTTACGTCTATTCGGGGGACCGGGTGATGCTGGTTGATCCCGCGACACGTACAGTGGTGCACGAAGTCGACTGATGTGCACTTGCCGTACCGATCAAAGAAGGGCCGCCATGTTAGGCGGCCCTTTCGTTTCGCGCAGGATCACCAACGACGCCAGTAGGGACGATGGTAGAACCGCGGACCGCCATAGAAACCGCGGTAACCGCCATAGTAGGCGTACGCCGGGCGGACGATGCGACGATAGCGAACCACGGGCACATAAGGCTCGTCGTAGTAGCCGCCATAGTAAGCCGGCGCGTAGCCGCCATAGTAACCGCCGTAATACGCCGGCGCATAGCCGCCATAGTATCCGTAGCCGGGACCGTAGGCGTATGCGTTTGACGCCAGCCCGCCGATCACCGCACCTGCAATAAGTCCGCCAGCCACCGCCGGGAAAAATCCACCGCCGCGCCACCGGGCTTCGGCCGGCGACGGTGCCGTCACCGCGGTCAAGCCCAGGATTGCCGCAGCAGCCAGAGCTAAAGGTGCTTTCCTCATGGACCACTCCTTTCCGTAATTCAGACGCCCAATACTTTTACATGCGAGCGAAGTTCGTTCTTTCGCAAAAAACACACACTCGATAAACACATTCGAGTGAAGTTCGTTGCTTAAGTCTCGGCTTCCAAATGGCTTGGCGGCAGATTTAATTTTGATGAATGCGCGTTCATGAGGCAGCACAAACCGCCCCCGCAAAGCAGCAATCGCTCATTCCGGAACCCTGCCGCCTCGAGCAGCTACCACCCCTCTAGAACGATCTTGCCGCGGGACTTGCCGCTTTCCAGCAAGGCGTGCGCCCGTTTCAAGTTCGCCGCGTTGACGGTCCCAAAAGTCTGATCGAGTGTGGTGCGCAGCACCCCTTGTCGATGAGGTCGGCGACGTCGTTCAGGAGGTGATGCTGGGCAATCATGTCTGATGTCTGGAACGAAGAGCGCGTGAACATCGATTCCCAATGGATCGAGACGGCCTTGCCCTTGAAGGCGCTGACGGTGAATTCGGGGGGATCGTCGATCAGGCCGAACTTGCCTTGCGGCGCCATGAAGTCGGCGATCGCCTTGTAATGCTGGTCGGTGAAGGTCAGGCTTGCGACCAGCGCCACCGGCGGGACGTTCAGCTTTTCGATCTGCTCCTTCATCGGTTTGGAATGATCGATCACGGCGTGTGCCCCGAGATCGAGGCACCATTTCTGCGATTCCGGCCGGGTGGCGGTGGCGACAATTGTCAGTCCGGTGAGGCGGCGTGCGAGCTGAATCAGGATCGAGCCGACGCCTCCGGCGCCGCCGGTGATCAAGAGCGTGCGCGGATCGACGCTCTTGCCCGGCACGGCGCCGAGCCGGTCGAACAGCAATTCCCATGCGGTAATCGAGGTCAGCGGCAGCGCCGCAGCCTGTGCAAATGACAGCGACTTCGGCTTGCGCCCGACGATGCGCTCGTCGACCAGGTGAAATTCCGCGTTGGTGCCCTGGCGCTGGATCGAGCCGGCGTAGAACACTTCATCGCCTACCTTGAACAACGTGACATCGGGGCCGACGGCATCGACGATTCCAGCGGCGTCGTAGCCCAGGATTTTGGTTTCGCCCGCAGGCGGGGCGGCGCGCTTGCGGACCTTGTAATCGACCGGGTTCGCGGAGATCGCCTTTACGGCAACCCTGACGTCGCGGCCTTTCGGTTCTGGCTTGGCCGTCTCGAAATCGATCAGTGCTTCCGCGTCCTCGATGGGGAGAGATTTTCTGTAGCCGACAGCCTTCATGTCCGCGTCTCCTGCCTTGTTTGAGAGGTTGATTTCCTAACTGTCCCGCTGGCATCAATTTGGCAAGTACTGTAAATATGGGGAACTAGTCCCTGTTTGGATACTATTGGAAAATAGCTCATGAAGCGGCGGAATTTTGCCCATCGGCCGGGTTGCGCGGTCGAAGCCACCCTCGATCTCATCGATGGCAAGTGGAAGGGAGTGATCCTGTTCCATCTGCAAGCCGGCACCCAGCGTTTTGGGGAGTTGCGGCGGCGGATGCCAGGGATTACCCAGCGCATGCTGACCAAGCAGCTTCGCGCGCTCGAAGACGACAGGCTCGTGATCTCGCAAGGTCTATGCCGAGGTGCCGCCGCGGGTCGAATATACCCTGTCGGACATCGGCGAGAGCCTGCGCCCGGTGATCGATACGCTGCGGGCGTGGGGCGAGGGCCATCAGGAACGGCTATCCTGTGCGCCTGCGCCTGACAGCGTCGAGGAGCCCGATCGCGCCGCGTAGCCTGCCGTTTGTGTACCGCATTATCTTCTCTCGTTGCCGCTCCGCATTTATATGTGAGGCGATGAATTCCAGGATTTTCGCATGAATTTGATCCGCTCATTGGCCCTTGTGCTGGCTTCCAGCGTCGTTGCAACACCGGCGTCGGCGCAGGACCGCCGTGTCCCATCCTCGGGGGCCGAGTTGCGGCTGTCCTATGCGCCGATCGTGCAGCGCGCGCAGCCGGCGGTGGTGAACGTCTACGCCGGCAAAACCGTGCAAACCCGCAACCCGCTGCTGGACGATCCGATCTTTCGCCGCTTCTTCGGCGTGCCCGGGCAGCAGCCCGAACAAATGCAACGTTCGCTCGGGTCCGGCGTGATGGTCGATGCTTCCGGCCTCGTCGTCACCAACAACCACGTCATCGAGGGCGCCGATCAAGTAAAGATTTCGCTCGCCGACAAGCGCGAATTCGAGGCCGAGATCCTGCTCAAGGACAGCCGCACCGATCTGGCGGTGCTGCGCGTGAAGGACGGAAAAGAAAAATTCGCAACGCTGGACTTTGCCAATTCCGATGAATTGTTGGTGGGCGATGTCGTGCTGGCGATCGGCAATCCCTTCGGTGTCGGCCAGACCGTGACGCACGGCATCGTCTCGGCGCTGGCCCGCACCAAGGTCGGTATCACCGACTACCAGTTCTTCATTCAGACCGATGCGGCGATCAATCCCGGCAATTCCGGCGGTGCGTTGGTCGACATGACCGGCAAGCTCGTCGGCATCAACACCGCGATCTTCTCGCGCTCCGGCGGCTCACAGGGTATCGGTTTTGCGATCCCTGCCAACATGGTGCGCGTCGTGGTAGCGTCCGCCAAGAGCGGCGGCAAGGCCGTCAAGCGGCCGTGGCTTGGCGCAAAACTGCAGGCGGTGACGCCCGAAATCGCCGAGACGCTGGGGCTGAAACTGCCGAATGGCGCATTGGTCGCGAATGTCGCGCCGAATAGTCCGGCGGCGCGCGCCGGATTGAAACCGTCCGACCTGATCGTTGCGATCGAAGGGCAGGCGATCGACGAACCCAACGCGTTCGACTACCGCTTCGCCACCCGGCCGCTCGGCGGAGCGGCACAGATCGACGTGCAGCGCGCCGGCAAGACCGTCAAGCTGACGGTGCCGCTGGAGACCGCCCCCGATACCAATCGCGACGAAATCGTGCTCACGGCGCGCTCGCCGTTCCAGGGCGCGAAGGTCGCCAACATTTCGCCGGCGGTCGCCGATGAGCTGCATCTGGATTCCCAGACCGAAGGCGTCGTCGTGGTAGATCTCGCCGATAGCGGGACGGCGGCCAGCGTCGGGTTCCAGAAGGGCGATATCATCCTCGCGGTCAACAACCAGAAGATCAGCAAGACCAGCGATCTCGACAAGGCTTCGAAAGCGTCGTCCCGGCTCTGGCGCATCGTCGTGGTTCGCGGCGGCCAGCAGATCAACGTGACGCTGGGCGGATGAGCCCGAAGCAACCTCGCGAGGCTGCGAACCTGTTCGCTGCGGCAGGGCTGGAGCAGGACGCGCCGCGTCCGCTCCCTGACCGGCTGCGGCCGCGCACGCTCGCCGAGGTCGTCGGACAGGATCATATCCTCGGCCCCGACGGCGCGCTGACGCGGATGCTGGAGACGCGCACGCTGGGCTCGCTGGTGTTCTGGGGACCGCCCGGCACCGGCAAGACCACGGTGGCGCGGCTACTCGCGGACGCCACCGAACTGCATTTCGAGCAGATCTCGGCGGTGTTTTCCGGCGTCGCCGACCTGAAAAAGTGTTCGACGCGGCGCGCGCCCGGCGCGAGATGGGCAAGGGCACGCTGCTGTTCGTCGACGAGGTGCACCGGTTCAACCGCGCGCAGCAGGATTCGTTTCTGCCCGTCATGGAAGACGGCACCGTGGTGCTGGTCGGCGCCACCACGGAAAACCCTTCGTTCGAGCTCAACGCCGCGCTTCTGTCGCGGGCGCGGGTGCTGGTGTTTCACTCGCTCGATCCGGCCGCGATCGAAATGCTCTATGCGCATGCCGAAAAGGTCGAGGGGCGGAAATTGCCGCTCGACGCGGAAGCGCGCGCCGTGCTGGTGCGGATGGCCGATGGCGATGGCCGCGCTGCGCTGACGCTCGCCGAAGAAGTCTGGCGCGCCGCCCGCAAGGATGAAACCTTCAACGCCGCACAATTGCAGGAGATCCTGCAGCGCCGTGCGCCGATCTACGACAAGTCCGCCGACGGCCATTACAATCTGATCTCGGCGCTGCATAAATCGGTGCGCGGCTCGGATCCGGATGCTGCGCTGTATTACCTCGCGCGGATGCTGGATGCCGGCGAGGATCCGCTGTTCCTGGCGCGGCGGGTGGTGCGCATGGCGGTCGAGGACATCGGTCTCGCCGACCCGCAGGCGCTGGTGATATGCAATGCCGCCAAGGACGCTTTTGACTTCCTCGGTCATCCCGAAGGTGAACTGGCGATCGCGCAGGCCGTGATCTACCTTGCGACCGCGCCGAAATCGAACGCAGCCTACAAGGCGTTTGGTGCGGCGATGCGCGCGGCGAAGGAGGGCGGATCGCTGCTGCCGCCGAAGCATATCCTCAACTCGCCGACCAAGCTGATGAAGTCGGAAGGCTATGGTTCCGGCTACGAATACGACCACGACGCAGCCGACGCATTCTCCGGGCAGGATTACTTTCCGGAAGCGCTGGGCCGGCAGACGTTCTACGATCCACCCGATCGCGGCTTCGAGCGCGAAATCCGCAAGCGGCTGGATTATTGGGCCAAGCTACGCAGGGAGCGAGGCCACCGCGAATGAGCCGTTTCGAGAACCATCTCAAACAGGCAATGCGGGCCGCAGCGTTTGTGATGACGCTGGCGTCTGCGGCCTCTGCAGCCGCGGAGATCGTCGAGGTTACGCCGGGCGTGCAGGTGACGAAGCGAACCTATGCAGCGCCGATCAACGAGCAACCGTTCTTCGGATTTGCGGTGAAGGATTCGGCACAGAAGGCCGCCGATGCAAACTTCGTCAACGCCATCATCCAGGCGGCCGGGACCCGTGAGAAGGCCTTTGATGAAACCACCAAGCGCGGCTGGCGGGCAGTCAATGCGGGGAGGATGGGGAGGCTGCCCAGCGGTTCAATCAGGCGTTTCTCATTTCGCCCGAACAAAGCGGTGTCTATCAGGGCTTCGCGGCGGTTACGCAGGCTCGCTTCAAGGACTTCGATGCCGCAGAAGAACTCTTCAGGATTGCGCTCAAGCAGCCGCATCCGATGAAGGCGCTCAACGCCGACTATGGCCGCTTCCTCTTGATCGCCAAACGGCCGCGCGACGCCCAGCCGGTGCTGGAGCAGGCGGTCAAGGATGCGCCTGATTTCGCCGATGCCTGGACCAATCTCGCCTGGGCGCGTTTCCAGAATGACGACCCGGCGGCGGCCTGCGCCGCTGCGGAGGAAGCCGCCAAGCAGCGTCCGTCCAGCAATTCCGCCCGCGATCTGACTGCGGTCAGAAACGCCGCGCAATGCAAGTAGCGGTCGCTATTTCGCTTTTTTGACGAAATCCAGGATTTCATCGGTCAGCCGCGTGTCGGCGGTGTTGATCGAATATACCTCCGACATGTGGCTGTGCTGCGGCAGCAGGATTGCGCGGGCGCATCCGCTGGCGCGTTTGCAGGTGGCCTGCTTCCCGAGATTGAGCTGCTGCACGAAGCCTGCCGGATCCAGTTCGGCAGCCACCATCATCAGCGGGATGTCGGTCGTTGCCAATCCCCGCACCGAGGATCGCTGGGCGTAGCGTGCGGGATCGTCGCCGAAGTAAGCGCGCTGGGTGTCGGCGAGCGGCATCGCGGTCAGGTCGTAAATGCCGGAGACCATGATCGCGCCGGCGAGCCCGCCGCCTTTCACCTTGTGAAGTTCAGGATGCGATACGTAGGTTGCGACGTGAACCGCGCCCGCGGAATGTCCCATCAGATAGATGCGCGCGGGATTGCCGCCGCGTTCGCCGATCTTGCCAGTGACCCACTGAACCGCGGTGGCCAGATCCTCGGCGCCCGCCGGCCAGGGTGCCCGCGGTGCGAGGCGATAGGCAACGTTGACACCGACAAAACCGTTCTTCACTGCCCAGAGCATGATGTTGTCATAGAACGGGCTGGTCGGTGTGGTTCGCTTGTTGCCGCCCACATACGAGCCGGCATGGACATAGATCAGCACCGGCCGGGCCGATATCACCGTCTCCGGCATGAAGATATCGAGCAGATTGCGATCGGCCGGACCGTATTTGACGTCCCGCTCGACCTTGACGCCCTGATACGGCTCTTTTTCCTGCAGCGGAGCGTAGAGCGCGACGGTCTTTGGCGGGTCGATGACGCGGCCGAGTTCCCGGAGCTTCCGGGCAATATGCTCCGGCATCGGGCTCTGCTGCGCCCACGCCGTGCTTGCGAACATTGCCGCAACAATGGTCAAAGCCGATCTTGATAGGGCCATCCGGGCTCCCCCAGTTTCTTGGCTATTTGGCCTCACATGGCCGATCCCGCGCCGGATTGTACCGATTTCACCGTGACGATCTCGCGGCATTTGGGCTACCCAACCGCTTAACTCCGGAGCCGCAACAACCATGAGCCGTCGCGTCAAGAGACCTCTCCGCCCAGCGGGCGACCGTCCGAAGGGCGCACGTCCTTATCGGGGCTCGCAAGCCGAGCGACCACAGACGCATCGTCCGGGCGGAAAGCCGCGGCTTCCGGCCTCGCCGTCGCGTGCGGCGAAGCCTTTTGTGCCTGAGCCAGAAAAGGTCGCGCCGGAGCCGCCGCCGCTGCCCACAAAAGTTCAGACCGTCGTGGTGACCGCGGACGAGAACAACATGCGCGTCGACCGCTTCCTCGAGGCGCGCTTTCCCGGCCTGTCGTTCTCCCATATCCAACGCGTCGTCCGTAAGGGGGAGCTGAGGGTCAACGGCAAGCGCGCCGACAGCAAGGACCGGCTGGAAGAGGGCCAGAGCGTTCGCATTCCGCCGCTGCGGCTCGACACGCCGAAGGGCGCGGGGCCGCTCTCGGAAGCCGCCACCAAGACGCTGCAGGCGCTGAAGGAGATGATCCTGTTCGAGGACGCCGACGTCTTGGTGCTGAACAAGCCTGCAGGCCTGGCGGTGCAGGGCGGCTCCGGCACCACGCGGCATATCGATTTGATGCTGGAAGCGATGCGCGACGCCAAGGGCCAGAAGCCGCGGCTGGTGCACCGGCTGGACAAGGAAACGTCGGGCTGCCTGCTGGTTGCCAAGACCCGCTTTGCGGCGACCGCCCTGACCGGCTCGTTCCGTCACCGTTCCGCGCGAAAAATCTACTGGGCGCTGGTGGCCGGCGTGCCGAAACCGAAACAGGGCCGTATCTCCACCTATCTTGCCAAGGAAGAGAGCGAAGACGACAGCATCATGCGGGTGGCAAAACATGGCGACGAGGGCGCCAGCCACGCGGTTACTTACTATGCGGTTGTCGAAACCTCCGCCCAAAAGCTCGCATGGGTATCGCTGAAGCCGGTCACCGGGCGCACCCATCAATTGCGCGCGCATATGGCGCATATCGATCACGCCATCGTTGGCGATCCCAAATATTTCAACAAGGAGAACTGGGACCTGCCGGGCGGCCTTCAGAACCGCCTGCATTTGCTGGCGCGGCGGATCGTGATCCCGCATCCGCGCGGCGGCGTGATCGATGTGAGCGCACCGCTGCCGCCGCACATGCTGCAGTCCTGGAACCTGCTCGGGCTGGAGCACGACCGGTTCGATCCGATCGAGAACGCCCCGGAGGAATAGCGCGGGCACTCAGTGCCGTCGGTCGGCGCAACAACTGTCAAACCGCAAACGCGCTCATTCGGTATTGTCTGACCGGGTTATGAATTTGAGGGCTCCGCGCATGATCGGAAGTCTGTTCCGCGCTACGCTTTTCCTTTTCCTTTTTGAGGCCGCTGTTTGTACCGGCGCTACGGCAAACGCGGAGGTCCTCGCCCTCGTAGGCGGCAAGGTCTACGCTTCGCCTGACGCCGTTTCGCTTGACGATGCGGTTGTTGTCACGTCCAACGGCGTCATCGCTGCGATCGGCAGCCGCAGCGACGTGCTGATTCCCGGCGACGCGCGCGTTATTGATTGCACCGGAAAAACCGTGGTGGCCGGCTTCTGGAACAGCCACGTCCATTTCACGCAAGCCGTATGGAAAAACGCGGGCACGGCTCCGGCCGCGCCGCTGGAAGAACATATGCGGGAGATGCTGACGCGGTGGGGTTTTACAACCGTCTGGGACCTTGGTTCCGACCCCAGCGATACCTTGCCTCTCCGCCGCCGTATCAACTCCGGCGAAGTCCCCGGTCCCAATATCTACTTCGCGGGCAGCATCTTTCCCAAAGGCGGCCATCCCACCTATCTGCCGCCCGAGATACAACTCCCCCAAGCCGCCACGGCTGACGAAGCCGCGCAAATGACGCGCGGCTATTTGCGAGCGGGCCTGGACGGCACGAAGCTTTTTTACCGGCGTCTACATGGGCGACAACAAGCCTGTCATGAACATGGACGTCGCGATGGCCAAGGCCGCGGTCGACGTGGCCCATGCGCAGGGAAAGCCCGTGTTCGCCCATCCGCAGAATGTAACCGGACTGGATACGGTGATCGCGGCCGGCGTCGATGTGCTGGCCCACATCGTTCCCGGACAGCCGGGCTACAGCCCCGAGCAACTCGCGCGACTCAAATCGCAGGGGGATCGCATTGATCCCGACGCTTTCGTTGTTTGCGAAGACCATCGGCGGCCCGGCCTTGTCTGCCCGGCTGGCCGAATCCGGCGTCAACCAGATCAAGGCTTTTTCAGAGAATAGTGGTTCCATTCTGTTCGGGACCGACGTCGGCTTCACCACGATCTACGACACGTCGATCGAATACGAACTGATGCGCCGGGTGCTTTCGGAACGGCAGGTGCTCGCCACGTTGACGACAAATCCGGCCACGTACTTTAAGGCTGCGAACAAGGGCAGGGTCGAAAGGGGGATTCGACGCCGATCTCGCGATACTCGACGGCGATCCGATAGCCGATGTCAGCAACCTCGCCAAAGTCGCCTATACGATCCGTGCGGGTAGGGTGATCTATCAAAAGCCCTGAGTCGGCGGATGAACTGCGCGAGAACCGGCGAGCGGAACCAGATTCGCAGGTATTCGCCGCAACGTCCTCATCGGCTTTATTTGCATCCATCGATATCGTATTGTCAGGCTTGGATTTTCACCGACCGCCGGAAGCCGTGATGCGTGAACTATTCGACGAAGTCGCCGGACATTCCCCGCTCGATCCGGAGGAGGCGGTGCGCCGCGCCTCGCGCAGCCCCCAGCGCAAGCGGTTCTACAAGGAAGCCGGCATTGCCGAGGCGGATGGCGGTTTTGCCGTTACGCTCGACGGCAAGCCGATCCGCACGCCTTCCGGCCGCCACGTCGTCGCGCCGGCGAGCAACATCGCCGAGGGCATTGCGGCGGAATGGAATGCGCAAGGCGACACGATCAACCCGCTGACGATGCCGCTGACGCGCTTCGCCAACAGCGTTGCCGAGGTCACCGACCGCGTCGATGCCGTGGCCGATGATGTCGCAAAATATCTCGGCACCGATTTGCTGTTCTATCGCGCCGGCCATCCCGAGGCGCTGGTCGCCCGCGAAGCGGCGCATTGGGACCCGGTGCTGTCCTGGGCCGCCAACGAACTTGGCGCTCATTTCATCCTGTCGGAGGGCATCGTGCATGTCGCCCAGCCGGAGCAGGCGATCAAGGCGGCGCGTGGCGCATTCCCCACTGATGCCTGGTCTGTGGCGGCACTGCATGTGGTGACGACGCTGACCGGCTCGGCACTTCTGGCGTTGGCGCTGCTGCACGGCGTCCGCGACGCCGATCAGGTTTGGGCTGCCGCCCATGTCGACGAGGACTGGAACATGGAAAAATGGGGCGTGGACGAGGAAGTCGCCGCCCGCCGCGCAGCCCGGCTGGTCGATTTCCGGGCCGCGGTGACCATTTTGAGCGCGCTGAAGGCCTGAGGTCGGCCGCCGGTTAACGAGAGGTTTAGGACGCCGGGTTAGCCTCTAGCCTGGCCGAGACCTTAAGAATATGGCGATCCCTATCAACACCGTCCCTCTCGTGCTTGCCGCCCAAGAGGTTGGCAGCATTGCGCCCGAGCTCGTGCTGAAGCCGGGAAGCGTGGTCAACGCGCAGGTCGTGAAAATCCTCTCCGCCGATCTGGTGCGGATCGCCATCGCCAGCCTCTCGATCGACGTGGCTTCGGAAATTCCGCTGCAGCAAGGCCAGACGCTGCAGCTCGCGGTATCGCAGACAAAGGACGGCATCCGCCTGGCCGTGGTCGGGCAGGGTGGCGACGCCGGGCGACCCGCAGCCGACGCCGTCACGCTGTCATCAGATGCGCTGGCCGATGCCCCAGCCAACCGTCCGACCATCGTCGCGCCGAAGAACGTGCTGACCCCGCTGGAGCGCGCGGCGGTGTCGGTCGCGGCGCAGGCCGCGGCCACCGAGCAGGAAAGCCTGGCGCCGCTGTTTGCCAATCTCGGCGCGGCGGTTTCGTCCAGCAATCTGCCACCGAAATTGCGAGAGGCGATTGCGCAGGTGCTGGCGCAACAGACCAGCCTCGACCAAGGCCTCGACGGTAGTGACATCAAGACGGCGTTCCAGAAGTCGGGCATTTTCCTCGAGGCGTCGTTGGCATCGGGTTCGGTGCCCACGAGCGGCGTTCCCGATCTCAAGGCTGCGCTGATCGTGCTGCGCCAGACGCTGCAGTCGGCGCTTGGCGCGAATGCAGCCGCCGGAGCGTCGGCCGCGCCTGCACCCCTCAACGCGCCAGCGGCCAGCTTTGCGCCGTCCCAGGCGTTCGACGTCCAGGAAATCCTGCTGCCGCGGGCGCGGCTACCTGTCGCCCAGGATGTCGCCATGCCGGGCGGCGCCGTCCGCAGTGCGCTTTCGGCGGCGCTGAACGCCGGGCCTTCGGCCGGGGCAACCCTCAACCTGCTGCAGGAAGCGCTGCAGGAGCTCGGCAACCCGGCGCGGGTTGCTGTTGCGCCGAAGGACGCTCGCAGTGGCGACGTTACCTTCCACACCAACACGCCGCCACCGCCGATCCGCGGAGCGCTTCCGGCCGCCCAGCCCATCGCGGCGCCGACCATCGCTCCCGATGCGCCGCTCTCGACCACCGCGCATCACCTGCTCGATGACACCGATGCCGCCATTGCACGGCAAACCCTGCTGCAGGTGGCCTCCTTGCCGGATCGCATCGACGCTTCCGCGCCGAAAATCGACGCGAGCGCGCCGCGCTGGAATTTCGAGATTCCTTCGTGACGCCGCAGGGCACGGCGATGGCGCAGTTCGAGATTTCCCGCGATGGTGCGGCCGAGGAAGTCGAGGCGGTCAAACGGGTGTGGCGCGCGCGATTTTCGCTCGACGTCGAGCCGGCCGGTCCGGTTCATGCGCTGGTGTCGCTCACGGGCGAAAGGACCTCGGTGCGGATGTGGGCGGAACGGCCCGCGACGGCCGCGCAACTGCGCGCCGGCGCGTCGCAACTGAGCCAGGCGCTCAGCCGCGCCGAACTCAACCCCGGCGATATCGTGATCTCGCGACGGTGCGCCGCCGCAGACCGCGCCCGCCCGCGCCGGTCACTTTCTGGACCGCGCGCTATGAGCGCAGATACCAGGACCCAGCTTGCGGTCGCGCTGCATTATGACGAGACAGGCGCGCCGCGGGTCGTCGCCAAGGGCAAGGGCGTCATTGGCGCCAAGATCATCGAACTCGCCAAGGCCCATGACATTCCGATCGAGGAGAACGAGGTGCTGGCGGGCGCCCTGTCCCTCGTCGAGATTGGCGACGAGATTCCGGCCGAGCTTTACAAGGCGGTCGCCGAAGTGCTGATTTTCGTGCTGCGGCTGTCGGGGCGGGTCCGCTGATCTTCTTGCGATAGCGTTTTCGCGCAAAGAAAACGCGTCAAACAAAGCTCTTCCATTGTCATAGTTTTTCCACGATGCCATCTGCATCGTCTCGAGCTTCCCTCAACCAAGTCGGATACAACCGTGATCAATCGTCGCCATGCGCTCGGCCTCCTTGCAGCTACAAGCCTCTTGCCCGCGCGCAGTTTTGCCAATGTCTCCTATCAGCGCAGCGAGTTTCGCGACGATCTGGCGAGGCGGTTTTTCGCGCTCGGCACAATAGGCACCTTCGTCGGCTACAAGGTGGACGATTATCTGATCATCGCCAGCGACAAGGTGCGCTCGGGCGAGGGCCAGCTGCCGGCCTCGACCTTCAAGATCCGAATTCGATCATCGCACTGGAGACCGGCGTGGTCGCCGACCCCGACAAGGACATCTTCAAGTGGGACGGGGTGACGCGCAGCATCGAACCGTGGAACAAGGACCACACCTTGCGCTCGGCGATCGCGGCTTCCGCGGTGCCGGTCTATCAGGAGATCGCGCGGCGCATCGGGCCCGAGCGCATGCAGAAATATGTCGACCTGATGGACTACGGCAATCGCGACATCGGCGGCGGCATCGACCAGTTCTGGCTGACCGGCAACCTGCGCATCGATCCCATCCAGCAGATCGATTTTCTCGACCGGCTGCGCCGCGGCGTACTGCCGGTCTCCAAGCGCAGCCAGGAGCTGACGCGCGACATCCTCACCGTGACGAAGGTCGGCGACGCCACGATCCGCACCAAGAGCGGGCTCCTGGGCGCGGAGCAGGGCAAGCCGTCATTGGGCTGGATGGTCGGCTGGGCCGAGAAGGGCAGCCAGCAAACCGTGTTCGCCATGAACATGGACTGCAAGGAGCAAAGCCACATCGCCGCCCGCATGACGGTGACGCAGCAGTGCCTCACCGACATCGTCGCGATCTAGGGCGTAGACTCATCGCCCCGTGACCGTCCCATCGCGGAAACTAAGCCAGTCCCAAGCCACCATCGACGGCGAGAACCTGGCCCGTCAGCCATTGCGAGGCGGGGCCCGCAAGCTGGACAATCCATTCCGCGATGTCGTCGGGAACGCCGCGCCGACCGAGCGGAATCCGTGCTCGCTCGTCTTCCTTGACGGCTTCTGCCTGTTCCGCAGATAGCCCCATCATCCCGGTCAAGGCGCCGGATTCCGTGGGCCCGGCCGCGACCGCATTCACCCTTATTCCGAGCGGCGCGAGTTCGAGCGCCCAGCAGCGGGTCAGGTGTTCCAGCGCCGCCTTGCTGGCGGCGTAGTGGGATAGTCCCGCCGCCGGCCGGTGACCGAAGGTCGAGGAGATGTTGATGATGGTGCCCTGCGTCGCCTTCAGGTGAGGAAGAGCGGCGCGCGCCAGCAGGCTCGGACCGAGCACATTGACGGAAAAGATGTCTGTGATCCGATCGGCTGTCGCATCCGATAACGGAAGGATGGCGCCCGCGCCGGCATTATTGATGAGCGCATCCACTCGGCCCCAGTTGTCGACCGCCGTGGCGATGGTCCGCCTGGCGTCTTCAGCAGAGGCGGTATTCGCAACGATGCCCGCGATATTCTTATGCTCCGCCACCGTTTGCTCGACGGGGCCGGCGCGGCGGCCGGTGATGAGCACTTTGTCGCCCTGGTTGGCGAAACGGAGCGCGGCCGCCCGACCGATGCCAGAGCTGCCACCCGTTATGATCATGACTTTTTCGTTTTGCATGTTCGTTCGACTCATCTGTAAAGTTTGAAGTTGGTCAAAGCGGGCATTAAGCGACCGCTTCGGTTTCAGCGGCTCATTGGTTGCGAGGTATTGAACCAGGGCGCGAACTCATACGCGCCCTGGTTCGGCCTTAACCCAACGAGCGGTCAGTAGTCCCAGAAGACCGGTACGAAACGGAAGACGTCGCCGTCGGCCGCCACCCGTCCGATGGACGGGAACGGCAGGTGAGTGGCCACCAGCATCTCGCCGCTCTTAGCCAGCTCCCGCAAAAGACGGACCCGAACGCGCGCCGCCTCTTCGGGGTCGTGTTCGAAACCGTTGTGCCAGTCGGGCTGCTCGAACCCGACAGTAAACACGGCGTCGCCGGCGAACGTCAGCCCGTCGCTGCCAGACGCCACGCGGACCACGCTGTGTCCGGGGGTGTGACCGCCGGTGCGACGGGCGACCACGCCCGGCGCAATCTCGTGCTCCTCCTCGAACGTCCGCAGGTTGCTCCCGTACTCGCTCACGAACCGCTTGGCGGCCGACCGAAGCGCATCCGGGAAACCCTGCGGCATGGAGGTGTGGGAGAAATCGGGCGACCTCCCAGAACTTGACCTCGGCGGCCGCCACGTGGATCCGCAGGTCTTTACGCAGTCGCTCCTTCACCCCCTCGACGAGCAGCCCGCCAATGTGGTCCATGTGCATGTGGGTCAGCACCAGGTCGGTCACGGACCCAAGGTCGATGCCGGCGGCCTCCAGTCGCTTGATCAACTGGCCGGCCCGCGGCAAGTTCAAGTCCGGATCGGACCCTAGTCCAGCGTCAATGAGGATGGTCTTGCCGCCGCTACGCACCACGACCACGTTCAGCGCCCAGTCGAATGCGTCCTGCGGCAGGAACATGTCTTTCAGCCAGGCCGCGCGGTCGGCCGGGTCGGCGTTGTGTCCCAACATTTGGGTTGGGAGCGGCAGCACGCCATCGCTGACCACCAGCACGTCAATGTCGCCGACCTTCAGCGCGTAGCGCGACGGAACGAGCTCTTCGGGTCCCGATGTAACGGGGTATGAGGTGTTGTGCAGGTTCATGTTCGTCTCCTGTTTCATGGCAAAGGCGCCTGGTTGGTCTTGGTTCTGGCTGGTCTTGGTTGAGCAGGCCGCGCAGCCAGGGAGCGCAGCCGCCATCGCTTGGTGCGTCTAGAGGTTGGTCACGCGCTCCGGATCGGCCGCCGCGAGCGCCGCGGCGCGCTCGGCGCGGGGCGGGTAGATCCAGACAGTATTGATCTCCTGCTTGGTCTTCTTGGCGACGTCGCCGACCATCTCGACCTTGCGCTCCCAGCCGCGCGTGAACAGAGCGCCGGCTTCGCCGAGGTCGAGGCAGGTGACGTAGGCCTTCTGGTGATACGGCCTGGTCGGAACGCCCAGAAGCTCGGCGGCGGCATTGTTGCCGGCAAAGGCGCCCATGCGCGTAGCGTGCTGGCACGACATCAGTGCGTAGTTGCCGACATCGTCGCATGCCGCGCGCGCAGCATCGCCGGTGGCGAAGACGCCGGCGACACCCGGCACGCGCAGATCGCGATCCACCAGCAGCCGGCCGAAATTGTCGCGCTCGGTGGAATCTGCGCCGTCAACGGCGCGGCGCGAATGCCGGCCGCCCAGACCACTGTCTCGGTTTCGATGTGTTCGCCGGTCGACAGGGTGACGCCGGATTTGTCGAGCGAGGCGACGCCGGCCCCGAGCCGGGTCTCTACGCCCAGCTTGCGCAATGCTTCCTCGATTATTGGGCGAGGGCCTTCGCCCATGTCGGGAGCGATCGCACTGTTGCGGTCGACGATGATCACGCGCGTCTTGGCGTCCTTGCCAAGGATTTCGCGCAAGCGCGCGGGCAGCTCGGTTGCTGCCTCGATGCCGGTGAAGCCGCCGCCGGCGACGACGACCGTATCGCGCCCGTTGATGGCCGGCCGGTCGGCCAGGCTGTGTAGATGCTTGTCGAGCGCGATTGCGTCATCGAGCGAGTCAACACTGAAGCTGTGCTCGGCAAGGCCCGGAATGTTGGGGCGGAAGAGGCGGCTGCCGGTGGCCACCACGAGACGGTCGTAGGACAGAGTCTTTCGCGGGCCCTTTGGAGTCGTGATCTGCACCGTTCGAGCATCGGTGTTGATCGTCTCGGCGCTGCCCTGGATGTAGTCGACGTCGATCGCCTTGAGGACGTCAAGCAGCGGCGCGGTCAGGGTTTCCGGCTTCGACTCATAGAGCCGCGGGCGGACCACCAGCGTCGGCTCCGGTGCGATCAGTGCGATTTCGAGATCGTCAGGCGAAACGCCCTGAATGTCGCGCAGGCGGGCGGAGGAAAGGGCGGCGTACATGCCGGCGAAGCCGGCGCCGATAATGGCTAGTCGCATGGGTTTGCTCCTTGGTTTGTACTTGTCGAAAGTCTGTGCGCTACCGCCGCTGCTCCGTTGAGGGCAGCGTTCGGCGGCGCTTCGAGAGGTGAAGTGAATGCTGGTCTTAAGGCGCGATGCAGCGTGACAGCGAGGTCTGCGGCCAGCCGTATCGAAAAGCAGCCGGCGCAGACCTCTTCGGACTCCAGTCCTGGTAGGGAGGACCGGAGCCAGCCCTGGTCATCATCGAAACCAGCGGGTGCGGCGTTTGCATGAAGTGCGGCGCGACTTCCACCTCCTCGCCCGCCGCGGAAGTGAAGCGAAGGGCCAGAGAGAGGCCGTAGAAGACGGCAGGGGCAACGACCCTACGTCGCGATTTGATTGCAAGTTGGCTGGCGAGGCTCTTCCAGGTCATATTTGTCTCCCGCTGTTCCTGATCGGCGCCGACTAGGCCGAGATGAAAGAGAGAATCTCGGCGTTGACGAAGTCGGCATGTGTCGTGCACAGGCCGTGCGGCAGAAGATCGTAGATTTTTAGTGTGCTGTGCTTCAGCAGCTTCGCCGACAGGGGCGCGGAGTCGTCGACGGGTACGATCTGATCGTCACCGCCATGCAGGACGAGCGTGGGCTGGGTGATGCTTTTCAGGTCCTCGCTGAAGTCCGTTTCCGAGAAAGCCTTGATGCCATCATAGTGGGCCTTGGCGCTGCCCATCATGCTTTGGCGCCACCAATTCCAGATGACGGCCTGCGATGCTTCTGCGCCCGGGCGGTTATAGCCATAGAATGGACCGCTCGCGAAGTCTCTGTAGAACTGCGCCCTGTTGGCAGAGAGCTGCTGGCGTAGGCCGTCGAACACTTCGATGGGCAAGCCACCCGGATTGGCCTCCGTCTTCAACATCAGCGGCGGCACCGCACCGATCAGGACCAGCTTCGCCACGCGATTTCTGCCATGGCGTGCAACGTAGCGCGTGGCCTCGCCGCCGCCCGTGGAATGACCGATGTGAATGGCATTCCGAAGATCAAGGTGCTCTACGACGGCCGCGACATCGGCTGCGTAGTGATCCATATCGTGGCCGTCACTCACCTGCATCGAACGGCCATGACCCCGGCGATCATGGGCGATGACACGGTAACCCTTGCTGACGAAGAACAGCATCTGGTTATCCCAGTCGTCGGCGGTCAGTGGCCAGCCGTGGTGAAAAACGATCGGCTGGGCGGATTTCGGTCCCCAGTCCTTATAGAAAATCTGGACGCCATCGTTGGTGGTGACGGAGGTCATAGGATCGGTCCCTTGAGTTCGTGTGTCGCTCTCTCGCTCTCTCAGCGCGGGCACGACGATCTCTAGCGAACCTGGCGTGCCGCTGCCCCAGAGCGATTGCCGTCGCTATAGAGCGATTGCTGCTAACGCCTGCGCCTCCGCCAATCGCTCGGGGTTTCGCAGGTTCTGCGGATAGCTCGGCCGATTATGTGTTCTTCCGCTACGCCGTAGCGGATAGATCACACTATCCGTCAGATAGTTTACGTGAGGAGTTTGCTGAGGTAAGTTCCGCCAGCAGGTCAGCGACCGCCCCACCTACTTGCTCGCGCCATCGCGGCGAGGGCTCCATCGCCACCGCAACTTTGGTATTGGATCATGAATAAGCCGATCCGGCGCGATCCGTTGCAGGAGCACCCGCCCGCCGTATCTGAGGCCCGTCAGAGCGGCGTGTCCGTTGCCGATGGGCGTTCTGCCGATGTGGAGATGGCCCGTGTGCTGAAGATCGCACCGGTGCGCATGGCGTCCGATCCCTCAAGCGGCGCGATCGCTCACTGGAAGCATGGCGCCCTGCATGACGTCGTTGAGCCCATGACAGATCACGTCATTATGACTTACCCCACCGGGGTTCAGCGGCTGGAGCGGCGCAGCGGGAAATCAGTCGCGATTGGAACGGCGCGTTCCGGGGTGGTGACGATCATTCCGGCCGGATCGAGCGCGCGTTGGGATATTCCGGGACCTGTCAACGTCGTTCAGCTCTACCTTCCGCACAGAACGCTCGCGCGTGTTGCCATGGGAGCCGGCGCGTCGGCGCCGGGCGACCTGCTGGAGCGAACGGGGCACCCCGACCCCGTTACATCCCGCCTGCTCATCAGTGCGGCGGACGTGTTGGAGGGCAACGCAACGCTTGATGCCCTGTTCAGGCAGCAGCTGACAGACCTCCTGGCCACGCGCCTCCTGGCTGCGCACACTGGCTTATCAACGCCGTCCCAGCCGACCATGGGTGGGCTGTCGCCGAAGGTCCTGCTCCGCGCCATCGAACGCCTACGTTCGAACAGCGAAGTGGACGTCTCGCTCGCGGCTCTCGCTTCAGAGGCCGGCCTGTCGCGCTTCCACTTCTGTCGTGCGTTCAAGGAGAGCACCGGGCTTTCGCCGCATGCCTGGCTGCGCCAACACCGCCTCGAGCAGGCCATGAACATGCTGCGCGACACCGACGAGTCGGTCGTCTCGGTCGCCGCGGCGCTTGGCTATGCCTCTCAGACGGCCTTCGCCGCGGCGTTCAGGAAGCTGACCGGTGAAACACCGAGCGATTGGCGGCGGCGCATGCGTTAACAGCAATGCTGCGCGCAGGACGTCATGCTGAACCGACGTACCACTTGGCATATGCCTTATTGCGCGACTTCCGTTTGCGTAGACTTATCTGCGATAGAAAACGCGTCAAAACAAGAATCCAGAGCTTCGGTTCTGATTCAATCAGAACCGATAATGCTCTAGCGCCGGTTGAGTGCGAGCGAGACCGACGTCACGTTGGTGCCCTCGGGCTGGATGGACACCGTCTGCCGGCCGCCGCGGGTCGTCAGGGACAGGTTGGCCGAGAAATTGTCGCCTCTTGCGGCAGCCTGGATGCGATCGCCGGCGGCGCGGCCGGTAATTATCCCGGAAGCGTTGCGACTGGCCTCGCTCCACGAACCCGAGATCGCGCCGCCGCGGTATTCAACGTCGCTTGCGAGATCGAAATTATAGCTCGCGCTGGCGCATCTTAGATTGAGCCGAAGCTGCTCGCCGGCTCCCGCTACATTGTACGACGCGCGGCAACGCAATTGCTCCTGTTGTCCGTCGGTCGTGTTCAGCACGCCGCCGCCTGACCATGTGCCCGCCATGGCGGTGAAGGGGGGAGACGGGGGCGGCCAGCGCCGCGCCGCCGGGCAGACTTAGCGATGCAAACAGCAACGCCGTTCGAGTGAGACTGGATGCAGACATTTGATGATCTCCATTTCGGTTTGGCAATCAACGCCCAAAACCGCAAATGGGTTCATCGGTTCCATCGCGTCGCCGGCTGGCAGATCAGTACGCGGTTCAAATGTTCGAAAACGGCGGCTCAAAGAGGTAGTCGACGGCTTCCCGATCCGGCCCAGATGCGTGAAGCCGAAACCCGTGGCGTACTTCAGGCCATAGCCGAGCGCGCGGTCGAAGCCGATATGGGCCAGCCAAATCATCGCGATCGAGAGAATGAGCGGCGAGGCGGTGGCAAATCCACCCGTTATCATCGCCATCGGCAGGAGGTAGCTGTGCGCAGCGTTATAGACGAGGGCGCCCGTCCGGGGCCCGCCAAAGTACGCCGCAAAGCTGAGATCGGGCGCGAAAAACAGGATGGCATAGATCCACCAGTCGCCTTCCCAGATGCCATATAGCAGCGTCATTCCCGTAAACAGCGCCAGCCCCTCGAGCCGGAGCACCGTGAGCAGGCCTCCGGTAACGGCGCCTGATGTGCCGGCGCTTGCGGTATCGCTCATTCCGTCCCCCCTGAGCAGCACGATCCGGAAAGGTGGCGACCGGTTTTTCCTCGGGACAAACGCGGAACGCGTCTGCCCGGAGATCATGCTCAAACAAAAAGATAGAGCGAGATGACGTTTCCGAAGAAAAGTCATCGCGCTCTTGATGCGCATATAGGGGGTGCCGGGTGGCGGTACCAGATGCCGGAAGGGGGTGTTTCCGGTTCAGAAAAGGCCGTGTTAGAACGCCCTCAAATCGACCTAAAGACGGGCGGGAGCAGATGAAAGATATCCTGGACACCCTCGAAGAACGGCGCGCCGGCGCCAAGCTCGGCGGCGGCGAAAAGCGCATCGAGGCGCAGCACGCCCGCGGCAAGCTGACGGCGCGGGAGCGCATCGAGTTGCTGCTCGACAAGGGCTCGTTCGAGGAATTCGACATGTTCGTCGAGCACCGCTCGACCGAATTCGGCATGGAAAAGACCAAGGTGCCCGGCGATGGCGTCGTCACCGGCTGGGGCACCGTCAACGGCCGCAAGACTTTTGTGTTCGCCAAGGATTTTACCGTATTCGGCGGCTCGCTGTCGGAGACCCATGCGCTGAAAATCACAAAGCTGCAGGACATGGCGATGAAGGCGAGGGCGCCGATCATCGGCCTCTATGACGCCGGCGGCGCGCGCATCCAGGAAGGCGTCGCTGCGCTCGCGGGCTATTCCTACGTGTTCCGCCGCAACGTCATTGCATCCGGCGTGATCCCGCAGATCTCGGTCATCATGGGCCCCTGCGCCGGCGGCGACGTCTATTCGCCTGCGATGACCGACTTCATCTTCATGGTGAAGAACACGAGCTACATGTTCGTCACCGGTCCTGACGTGGTGAAGACCGTCACCAACGAGGTGGTGACCGCGGAAGAGCTCGGCGGCGCCTCGGTGCACGCGACGCGCTCGTCGATCGCCGACGGCGCGTTCGAGAACGACGTCGAGACGCTGCTGCAGATGCGCCGGCTGATCGACTTCCTGCCGTCCAACAACACCGACGGCGTGCCGGAATGGCCGAGCTTCGACTACATCGGCCGCGTGGACATGTCGCTGGATACGCTGATCCCCGACAATCCGAACAAGCCCTACGACATGAAGGAGCTGATCCACAAGGTGGTGGACGAGGGCGACTTCTTCGAAATCTCGGAAACATTCGCCAGGAACATCGTCACCGGGTTTGGCCGCATCGCCGGCCGCACGGTGGGCTTCGTCGCCAACCAGCCGATGGTGCTGGCGGGCGTGCTCGATTCTGACGCGTCACGGAAGGCCGCGCGCTTCGTCCGCTTCTGTGACGCCTTCAACATCCCGATCGTGACGTTCGTCGACGTGCCGGGCTTCCTGCCGGGCACGAGCCAGGAATATGGCGGCCTGATCAAGCACGGCGCGAAACTGTTGTTCGCCTATTCGCAATGCACGGTGCCGCTGGTCACGGTGATCACCCGCAAGGCCTATGGCGGCGCGTTCGACGTGATGGCGTCCAAGGAAATCGGCGCCGACATGAACTACGCCTGGCCGACCGCGCAGATCGCGGTGATGGGCGCCAAGGGCGCCGTGGAAATCATCTTCCGCAGCGACATCGGCGACGCCGAAAAAATCGCCGCGCGGACCAAAGAGTACGAAGACCGCTTCCTGTCCCCGTTCATCGCTGCCGAGCGCGGCTATATCGACGACGTCATCATGCCGCATTCGACAAGGAAGCGGATCGCCCGTGCGCTGGCGATGCTGAAAGACAAGAAGGTCGAGATGCCGGCGAAGAAGCACGACAATTTGCCGTTGTAGGAGGGCGGCGATCCAGCAAGCATTTCTGTAAAATCGCCATGGCATCTACCATCCGAGTCGCTTATATTTTGCATATGACCGACGACCTGAAAAAAGCTTCTTGAAGCCGCCAAGACCGCCAAGCCGACACCGGAACACCGGGAGCAGCAGCGGCGAAGTTTCGTCTATGGGAACACTCATTTCGAGAATGAGTTGATCACGCGCGAGATGGTTGATCGGGAAGCCGAAAAGCTGGCCAAGGGCGAGAAATGACAGGTGATGAGCGCGAACGGCGAGATAGCCGCGCGCTCGAACCTGAATTGATTACCGATCCTCAGGAGAAGGCCGAAGCTGAAGCGCGAAATGGCTTTCGGCAGTATGATGCGGCAATCGGAGCAATCCATGTCGCGCTCGATCGGGGCTCATTCAAGCTCCGGCCGTCGCTCATTTTAGGTCTTCAACGTGAGGCTTTGGCTGGAATCAGCTCATATGCTGGTAACTACCGACCGGGCGGTGTTGCGATTGAAGGCAGCAAGCATGAGCCCGTAGGTGCACACCTTGTTCCCGAACTAGTTGAGGAGATGTGCGACTACGTCAATGATCATTGGAATGAAAGTACGCCGCTGCATCTAGCAGCGTACCTGATGTGGCGCCTGAATTGGATCCATCCATTCGCCGACGGTAACGGACGAACGTCGAGAATCATATCTTACGTCGTGCTTTCCATTCGCGCCGGGGCAGTGCTGCCGGGCACACCGACAATTCCAGATCAAATTGTCGACAATCGGAATCCCTACTTCGAGGCACTAGATGCTGCCGACACCGCGTATCGCGGTGGGAAAAATTGATGTGTCGAGGATGGAAACTTCTTGTCTGGGTTGCTTGCGAAGCAACTGGCAGGTTTTTATCAGGCTGCGGGTGGAAAACTACCCGAATAGAATCCACCTGCCTTGCCTTCTTGACGCCATCCCGACGCCACTTGCACATAAGGCAAGTTGGCCGACCTGTGCGCCATAGCTCGAAGGGCAGAGGCGGAAGCCGTGGGTTACGCAGAGTTTATCATCGGGCGCGCATTCGCACCCTTGCTGAGCCTCATTTCACCCTTGGGCCGTCCCGCCGCGCTCTATGCTGCCTTCTGCTTTTTGAGGGCTTCCGCCGCGCGTTTTTTCAGTTCCGCCGGTGAGACGTCTTCGATATGGGTGCCGAAGAACCAAGTATTGCCGGCGGCGTCCTTCACGGCACCGGAGCGATCACCATAGAATTGATCCGCCGGCTCCATGATCGAGGTCGCGCCTGCCTTGAGCGCCAGCTGATAGGCGGCGTCGACGTTGGGCACGTAGAGATACAGCATGACGGGCATGGCCTTGGCGTATTCCGAGGCGTCGGAGATCATCACCTTGGAATCGCCGATCTTGAGGGTCGCGTGCATGATCGTGCCGTCCGGCCGCAAGGTCGGCTCGTGGTCGTGCTTTGCGCCCAGCCCCTGTTGCATGAAGTCAATGACCTTCTTCGCGCCATCGACGATCAGGTAAGGTGTCACGGTATGAAAACCGTCCGGGATTGGCTTTACGCAGCCATGGAAATCTCCTGTGGCGTTGAAGGGATCCGATTTAACGCGGAGCCCCTAAATTGGTTTGCGAAGGCGGCCGCAAAATCATCTGCGCCTGTTCCTTTGCCAGCGCGAACCGGTTTCCCATTCGGAGAGTGCAACGACCGGCTGAGTTCCTGCGAAACCCACCGACGGGAGGGCCGTGCAGCGGCCGATGCCGTTCACTCGCGATCGTGCTTTATTTGTTGTTGCTCGCCTTCGAGAAGGCGCTGCGCAATCGCCGTTCGCCTCGGTATCAGCGCGGCCTCATCCGCGAGCCGCTGCGCAAGGTCGGAGTGATATTGCTGCACGACGTCGAGTACCGCTTTCCTGGCGAGCGTGCGATGGTACTCGGCAAGGAACCTGTGCATGTCGGCGAGCTCTTCGTCGGTCATCGGTATCTACCTCAGGCGCAATGTCGGAATATACCGCAACCTATTGATCCCGCGCCAGCTTTCGACGTTTCCCAACCTCCTGAGTTCCATTACCCAGCAGCGGCAGGGTGGGACAGGTCAGGTGCCTCGCCCGAGTTTTTCCAGGACTTCGGCGCCAAGTGGCAGCTCGCGCGCCCCCGTTAACCATCTGTCAGCGGTGCTGACGACAAGCAAGGCGAGAAGTGCGCTATTTATAGGGATTTCTTAGCGGTAGCCTTACTAGGGCAGGGTGTCAAGGAAGGCGCTAAGAAGGTTCAGGTCGAGCCAATAGGAAGCCCGCTGAGAAGCCAATGCGGTGCGCCGGGGGGATGTGTGCCGGTCGCCGCGAACGCATGGGCGGCCCATGGGGCGGGCGGGCTGGCTGAAAAATCGTGGCGCACAGATTTTTGCGCGGCAGGTTGCGCAAATGCGCAGGTTTCGGCAAAGGACGACATAGCAGCCCCAAAAAAAGGCTTGCCAACACAGGATCTGCGGAACAGAGTCGCGATTCACAGGAGAGAGATAGGGAGGCCGGCGAGTAACATCGCGTCAGGAATCTTTGTCTCTCTCTTTTTTCGTCTGAGGAGATTTAGCCCCCGGCGCACAACAGTAGGAGTGTGTGCCGTGGCAGTCTCAAGGAAGAAATGCAGCGACGCTGCGCCTAAATCACACCACCTCGATAAGCGTGCATCCGCTATCGCCGATCGTGGCGAAGGTGATCCCGATACCTTGTTGACGACACGTGAGGTCGCCATTTGGTTTGGTCTCGCCGAGCAATGGCTGGAGACCGGTCGCCAACTGAGTTACGGACCGCCATTCGTCCGACTAGCTCCCAAGACGATCCGCTATCGCCGGGGCGATGTCGTCAGGTGGTTGCGTTCGCGCATGCATCGATCAACAGCGGAATATAGCGGCGAGCCATGAGCACCGACAAGCGCACGGCGCTCAAGGCAATTTTTGGCAAGCTGGAGAAGCTGCTGCCGCATCTGGCCAACGAGAACCAGCACGAGCAGGCAGTTGCGCTCGGCAAGATCAATAAGCTGCTGGCTGGTGCGCGGCTCGATTGGCACGATTTTGTCAACCTGCTCGTCGAGCAAGAGGCGACGCTTAAGGACTTCCTGAGAACGCTGTTGTTCGGCGAGACCCATCTGCTGATTCAAATCGGCCGGACCGGTGCCACACTCTTTCATTCAGGTGCCGCAAGCTGGGCCGACATAGTTATCGATGGTCACCGTCATACGCTTCCGTTGGAAGGTCCCGATTTTCACGAGTGGTTGCTGCATCGGTTCTATCTGGAAACGAAGGAGGCACCGAAGCCAAGCTCGCTAAAGTCCGCAATCCGGACCCTCAGCGCACAAGCCAAGTACGAAGGCGAACAGCACGAGGTCTTGCTGCGAGCTGCTCATGTTGATGGAAAAATCTATATCGATATCGGCGGCGACGCGCACGTCGTCGAGGTCGATCGCACTGGCTGGCGGATGATCGAAGATTCGCCGGTGCGCTTTCGTCGCGCACCGGGGATGGCCGCGCTGCCGATTCCGGAACGTGGTGGATCGATCGAGCAACTGCGCTCGCTGGTGAACTTAACTGATGATGGTTTCGTGCTCTTCGTGAGCTGGATTCTTGACGCGCTTTTTCCGGGCAGACCGCATCCACCGCTCTATCTTGCTGGAGAAGCCGGCGCGGCCAAGACCACAGCCGGAAAAATCGCCCGCAGTCTGACCGATCCGAACGAGGTCCCGCTGCGGAATCTGCCAGCCTCCGTCCGGGATCTGTTCATTGACGCGCATGCGGCGCACATGCTTGCCTTCGATAATATCACCAGCATTTCGCCGGCAATTTCCGATGCGCTATGCCAGATCACGACCGGCGGCGGTTTCAGCACGAGGCGGTTGTACACTGACGTATCACAGATTCTGATCGGCGGTTATCGTCCGGTCATTCTCGCCGGTCTGCAGAACGCAATCGATCGGAGTGATCTCGCCGACAGGGCGATGGTTGTCTCGATGGGACATGTCGCCGCAGAACAGCGTCGATCGGAAACTGAATTCTGGAAACGGTTCGAGACGTGTCGTCCGCAGGTCTTTGGTGCCTTGCTCGATTGCGTCGCTCGTGGCTTGCGGCAGCTGCCACATGTTCGCCTGGCACGGCCGCCCAGGATGGCGGATTTTGCCTTGTGGAGCGTCGCGTGTTCGCCTTTTCCTGACGGTGTTTTCATCAAGGCGTTCGAAGGCGCGGCAGAGGAAGCGGTTGAAGTTGTCGCTGAAAACGACGCGGTCGCGGTCGCTATCGCCGCGTTCATGGCGAGTCGGGAATCATGGGACGGCACCGCTGCTGGATTGTTGTTCGAACTTTCGCACGATCGCACGGAAGCTGCGCCAACCCGGTGGAAGACGTGGCCACGCGACCCGGCTTCATTCAGCAAGAAGCTGCGGTTGGCAACGTCCGTCCTGCGCAAAATTGGGGTCGAAGTTGTCTTCCGGCGTGCACTTGATCGCCAGCGGACGAGGACTGTTGCACTCCGGAAGATCGAAACGTCTGAGCGGCCTCGTATCGTGCCGGCGGACAGTGCGGACAGTGCGGACAGTGCGGACAGTGCGGATAGCAGTTCTGCTCTTGCTGGCCGTGCCCTTGCAAAGCCTCGCCTGATTCAGTCTTGAAGCCGCTCGGAGGGGAAAAGAGGTTCTGTCCGTGCTGTCCGTGCTGTCCGCGCTGTCCGAATATCACCACATTCAAATCCGTGCATCTTTGCGCGGTTCGCGGCCGAGGCGACCTCAGTTCACTTCGGTTTCAGTGGGACAATTTTTTGCGCTGCCACCGATCGTAAAAACAGAAAACCCCGGAGGTGATCCTCCGGGGCGTTCCGTTTAGTGTTGCTGCGTCCTGCTTCAAAGGACGGGTTCAAAATAGCCCAGCCCCGGAGGTGGCCGCAAGGTCGAAAATGATTGCCAACCACCCTGGACGGGTTTCTAATGATTCCAGCGATTCTCAAATTTATGGCGTGCGCGCCGGGAATTGCCTTTCCTGCCTTCCCCGCCCTTCGTGGCGGGAGATAACCAAAGATCAGCAATTAGCGTGATCGGCAGAACTCAAAAAGCAAACGGAAAAAGAGAAAGGGGGTTTTCGCCGAGACGCAATGTTGCGTTCTCAAATGTTTGCTGCTTTTGCTTCAGGACTATCCGAGATGCGTAATGGAAAAAAGCCGCCGTTAAGCGATGAAAAATCTGCAACTGATACCGACTCACCGATACTAACAGCAGCCCTCGCATATGCCGCACGCGGCTGGTTCATTTTTCCAGCACACAATCCGGTGAGAAGAAAAGCCACAAATCCGCCAAGCACACACCCAGCGGTTTGCCGTGGGGCATGTCGGTTGACGAAAACGAGATTTGCGCTGACTTCAAAAAATTCCAAGGCTGCAACGTCTCGATCGTAACCGGCGAAGTGTCTGGCATTTTTGTTGTCGAATGCGACACCAAGACCGGCCATGACGTTGATGGTGCTTCGAACCTAGCGGAGTGGGAGAAGCTCAACGGTGCGCTTCCAGCAACGCTGATGGCAGAAAGTCCTAGCGGTTCGGTGCATCGCTACTTCAAGCATCCCGGCAAAAAGGTCTGGAGTTCAAGCAACAACATCGCACCTGGCGTTGATTGCAAAGGCGATGGCGGCATGGTCGTTGCGCCTACTAAGCGTGCGTCCTGACCAACCCGACAAGCCCGGTGGCGTCTATCGCTGGATTAATGAAGGACATCCCATCGCTGATGCGCCGCAGGCATTGCTTGAAATAGTCTGCAAGCCAGCACCAAAGAAAAAGGGCGAGGCTGACGACATCGACGATGTTGAAAAAGCAGATTGGAATAATTTCTTCAATCGATATTCCGAGTCATCGAAGTTTAAAAGCGGCAACAACAAGTGGCGCACCTTCAATACCGCGATGCTGCAACATCTGTCGCTATGGTTTCCGCCGCTGTTTCACGACAACTGGCGAAGTGCAGCAAGGTTAACACGTGATGACAAAGCGCAGCAGGAAATCAGAGATCTTTGAACAGTACGGCGACAAGCATCACCGTCCTAGCCGCGTGATCCTGTTCGACGATGATCCACGTAATGACGTCTGGCTTGATGCGCTGGATGCGTTCGACCGTGGCGACAAGTCGGAGCTGGTGGCGCTGCTGAAATCAGGTTATTCGCTTCCACCGGCCATCGTTGCGCATATCGGAGATGCTATCGATCGTTATGATTTCAAGCGACCGGCACATGCACCACGCAAGGCCTCGTATGTTCTCGCTGATGCCGACATTGCGCTTAACTCCGCTAATGTTGCGGTGGATGATCTGATGTCTAAGGGCCGCTCATTGGTCGATGCCATTGCAGCTGTCGCGAACAAGCGCGACATTCCAGTCAGCAAACTGACCGAGTATCATGCAGGGCGGCGGCGGTCACAGCGTAAGCGCTGATTACCTTTTGCGCATAACTATTGTCACCTAAACAGCTAGAAATCCTTGTGCCGCAGCGATTACATGGTTGTTTTGAAAAGAACAGTTATGCGCAAATTGCTATCCTGATTTTTGCGCCCTAGATTTCTCTTGCATTCGATACACGGCGAAAAGCCTCGATTGCAGGAGAACAAAATCATGAACCTCGAGAGAGATCGGCAACCGCGCTGGGCGACGCGCCAAGAGGCGATGGCCTATGCGCGGATGGGCGCGACGCGATTCAACGGGCTTATGCAAGAGCGAAAAATCGTCGCCAAGAAAATGGCGGCAAGGTCGTCATCGATCTCAATTCGATTGACGATCTTTACGCGTCATTGCCGGATGTCGCTGACGACTGAGAATTCATTAAAAAACCCGCCGGTCAGGGCGGGCTTCTCAAGGGATTGGCGCTGGTTGCGCGAGGACAGGCCTTACAACCACACGTCCCCGCCGGTTCGATTCCGGCCGATTCCACCAGCTCTAGTGTCGAAAGGGCATTTCGACAATGACGTTTGTATCGAAGTTTAAGACGGCCGGCAAGGTGCCGTTCGCGTCGTGGGAGGCGCCCGACGAAAGCCTGCTGGAGGATCGTCGCGGCACGCTGCCGGCGTTTCCTTGCGACGTCTTTCCGACCGGCCTGTCGGACTGGCTGTCGCGCGCCAGCCGTGGCGCCGGCTGTCTGGCCGATCATGTCGCGGTCCCGATGTTGGGCGTCGCTTCGGGTTTGATCGGCAAGGCGCGGCGCGTCCAGGCCACTTCGAGTTGGGTCGAGCCGCTGACGTTATGGACATGCGTGATCGGAGAGTCGGGCAGCCGAAAGACGCCAGGGTTAAGAACCGTCACACGCGCTCTCGATCAGATCGAGGCGGAGAACGCACCGACCTATCTCGACGCCAGCGTCAAGCACATGGCCCGCGAGGAAAAGGCGAAGGCCGAGTTGAAGCGCTGGCGCAAAGAGTGCGCAGCAGCGGCAATCAAGAAAATCGAGCCGCCGCTGATGCCGATCGAGGCCGTCGATCCCGGCGACTTCATTTTTCCCAGCCTCTATGTCGTTGACAGCACGGTTCCACGACTCGCCAAACTGTGCGAAGTCCGGCCGCGCGGCATGCTGCAAATCTGTGACGAGTTAAGCGCGTTGTTCACCAACATGAAGCAACTCGGCGCACGGCCATTTTATCTGGAAGCGTGGAACGGCAATCGGTTTGTTGTCGAGCGCGTGGCTGATAATCGGAGTTTCACGGTCGACAACCTGCTGGTCGGTGTGATCGGCGGCTTCCAGCCCGACAAGCTGTCGCGTGCATTTGCTGGCGATGAGGATGGCATGTACGGCCGGTTCATGTTCTGTTGGCCGGCCGTGCCCGATTACTTTCCGCTCACGGATAGCATCCTGGAGGTCGATCCGGCATTCCAGAGTCTGTTGACCAGGTTGATCCGGCTGCCGGCCGAGGACGAGAACGGAAAGTTCGCGCCACGAACTATTCCACTTTCTGCAGGAGCGCGTGAAGAGTTCGAACACTATCGGCAGTTTGTCGCTCACGCCAAGCGCAGCCTCGAAGGGCGCGAGCAACAGTGGCTGGCCAAGTCCGAGACTCACGTGTTGCGCCTTGCTGGTGTGTTAACTTATCTGGCTTGGGCCGATGCGTCGTCAGGCACCGGGTTGGAGAGCATCTCTGCCGCGTTGGAGCCGAATGAGATCGATCGGCGGTTCATGGCCGTTGCTGTCCGGCTGGTCCGGGACTATTTCTGGCCGCATGCGCGCGCCGCTCTTCGGCAGGTCGGATTGACCGATCGTCACCGTCAGGTCCGCCGCGTCCTGCGCTGGCTCAGGTCCAACGATCAGCATGAAATCTCACTGAAAGACATCCGCCGTGAAGCGCTCGGCGGAAGCGTCGATGTTGAGGGCACGCGTGATCTTGTCGATCGTCTGGTGATCGCAGGGTGGCTGCGCGCCTTGCCGATCGTACAGACCGGTGGTCGGCCGCGGGAACGCTGGGCTGTGAATTCGCGGCTTTTCGAGGCTGCAGGAACTGCCGAAACTGCAGAAAGTCGAGTTTCGGCAGTTTCGGCAGTTCCTGCAGCAGCCAAAACAACGAAACGGAGGCGAGCATGAAGAGGCGTTGGGACGGACACTGGGGGATCGTCTCCCCATGCATCAAACGTCGCGGACCGGACGGAAGAGTTCACGAAGGCTGGTGCGCCATCTTCGAACATGAGTGCTGCAGCTGTCGGCCTGGTGGTGGCGATGACGATACTGGAATCAAACCCAAACCGTTGGCGCCAAGAAATCTTGAACCAGCAGGGTGAAGGAGGATCGATCCGTAAACGCCGGCCGCGGACATAAGTGCCGGCACTCACAAGGAAGGGAATACAAAAATGACGATGTATACGAAAAAGCTCGCGCGATGAAGCGCGGTGACGTTATGCGAATGAGTCCGTTTTTCAAAGTGCTGTCGGGTGAAGCTGCTCGCTAACGGGATTTGTCGAGGCTCGTGTCACCGTCGAGGATTCAGCCGCTCTTGAATTTACAAAGAACGGAAACGTTCTTGAGCTGGTCTGCCAACCGGGGGTTCGCTGTCTACAATGACGACGATGAAACTGCAGCCTAAAAGGTCGAGGTGATGACAAAATCCAGATCCTTCAAAGACTTTATAACTGCTTACAAGTCCGGCCACTTGCTGGACCTGGTAATGCCAAACGGTCGCGCCTTACGTGACTGTACGGTTGAGGACTGTTTCGCTTATGGCGGCTGGCTGGAAGAGGTCGGTTGGCAGGTTCATCACCTGGAGACGACCAAGTTGAACTCGATCGGAAAGGTTGGTGATGCCTACAATGAGGTTTGGTTGGGGTGGCAGTTCTTGGCGTTCCGTGTGCGGGATTTGCAGTGGGCGCCGGCGCGCGAGGTAGATCCGGGCGACGAGTTCGACGGCGGAAATTTTCGCTGAAAAACCTCTAAAAATAATTTCGGAAAGCGCTTGCCAAGATAAGATCTGGAGTAAATACTCGTAATCCACAGGAGAATCCTACTGCGATTGATATCGCGCCAGAGTCTCCTGTTTTCTTTTGGGGGACAGCCCAGCGCGCAACACAAAGGAGTGCGCCTGTGGCTAAAACAGAAGTTACGAAACAACGACACCATCTCGATCGCCGCGCCGATCGTCTCGCCGATGAAGGCGAAAAGGGCGCCGCCGACGAACTGTTATCCTCATGCCAGGTCGCTCATTGGCTTGGCGTTAGCGAGAACTGGATGTCCTCCGGCCGGATCAGGAACTACGGCCCGCCGATCACCCAACCATTCCCGGAAGTCATCCGATACAGGCGCCGCGACGTCGTCAAGTGGTTGCGCGCGCGCGCGTCTGTATGCGTCGACCAGAGAATACGCCTGAACGAAACCCCCAAACAAAAATGGAGACGAACATGATCGTAATTAAAGTGAAAACATAAACAGCAATTCGAATTCAAAACTCAGAAAAGAAAGCGAACAGTAAAATGAAAGACATCGATAGGACAGAAAGCGAAAACGAAAACCTTCCCGCCAATCCGCAACAGAAGAGTTTCTATGGGGAGTATGGCGACCAGGCTGCGCAACGCAACATCGTCGGGCAGATCCTGAAGTTTTCGAAAGGTCACTACCTTGCCGGAGCGAGTAGCGACGAGGTCGAGGCCGGCACTCAAGTGATCGTCGATATGACCAGCCTGGAGGTCGGTTGGCAGAAGTGGTGGAGCGGCAAGCCGGTGGATAGTCATATGGGCCTTGTCCTTGAAGGCTATCAGCCGCCGACCCTTAAGAATGTCGGAGACCGCGATCCGGCCGAATGGGAAAAAGACGAAGACGGTGTGGCGCGCGATCCCTGGCAGTTCACCAACACAGTGGTGATGCGCCAGCTCGGGACCACTGGCGATAACGATGGCTTGTTCACGTTCTCCACAAGTTCGCGCGGCGGCATCAATGCGATTGGCGTGCTCTGCAAGGAGTATGACAAGAAGATCCGCATGGGTGACCCGAATCTGCTGCCGATCATCGAACTCAACGCCGACAGCTATCCTCACAGCAACAAACGCTTCGGTGTCATCGATGTCCCGGTGTTCGATGTCGTCGGCTGGGGCAAGGCTGCCGATGTCGAGGATGCGACCGAGGCCACGATAGAAAAAACTGAAGATGACGCGGCCGAAGAGAAGCCGGCGCCAGCGAAGAAAGCCGCCGCAGCGGCAACCAAGAAGCCGGCGCCAGTCAAGAAGGCAGCACCCGGAAAGAAGAAGGCCAGGTTCTGATCGCCCTAAAAACGCAGCACCGCCCCGGAGATGACAGCCCTGGGGCGACGCCGCACAATGAAGGGGAATGATTCAATGAGTTGGACCGGAGAAATCAGCGACACCATTCGCAACGACCTTTGCCACCTGATGACGCACGGTCACTGCCGTTACGTAACATCCCGAAGACTGTATGAGGGATTCAAAGCCGCCCATGGCGGCAAGGCCCCGGAAGACATGGGGTACGCGGTGCAGGAATATCCCGACAAAGATCGGCCGCACGTCTTCGATCTGGGTGAGAGGGTTGGGGGCGAGATGTTCGAACTAATGCAATGGCTCGACGCGCTGGCGCCGGAGGAACGCGCTTCCTATCAGAAGGACCTGGAGTCTTTTAACGCCACATAAAAAAAGCCGCGATCACCTTTGGGTCAAGGGGATCGCGGCAAGTGGATGATCAAACGGACTCCCCATGGTGAAAAGGCCAAACCATGAAGAACAAGAACCTCACGAGGAAACTGCCTCATGAAGAATGGTACGACGTCTAGCACGAAAAAGCCTACTGTTGCAAGTGCAACGAATAGCGAAGATCACGATATCGAGGTGCCGGCCGGCAGGCTTCATTTCAAAAATTTCAGGGAGTGGTTGGAGAAGTACGGCTATTTGCCAGCCGATGAACCGCCACCCAAATCCGACATCGGCACGCGCGAACTGTTCCTAACCATCTTCGAAGATAAAACAGGCGCGCAGAAATTTGGCGCCGCGCACACATTGTCTGAGTGGCAAGAATACATCCGCATCTGCAATGCCGACAGCAAGGACAAATTACTTTGGCTGGATGGCGGCGTGTTCGGCGAGAAGCTAAGTGTGAAGGGCTCGTTCCGCACCGACGAAAACCTGCTGCACCTTACCGCTGTTGTGGTCGAGCATGACGCCGGCACCGTACGGTTCGATGCGGCGATGGCAACGGTTAGCCAGGCCGGCCTGCGCTGCCTAGGCTACACCTCCCCGTCATATCGCGATGAAAACCAGCGCTGGCGTCTGATCTTTCCGCTATCGCGCGACTGTCTAAAATCCCAACATAAGGTTCTAGTCGCTATCGTTAATGGATTGTTTGGCGGCAAGATTGAAACGATTCATGGTTGTTATCGCGGGCCTATTATTTCGGCAGCGTCAACAACAATCCTGAACATCGTGTCGAGATTGTCGATGGGCAATTTCTGGACATCGCCGTGTCCGGTCCACTGTTCGCCGGCAGAATATACAAAGGCGGTGGCAAGGAAGATCCCCAACAACAAGCCAAGCAAGACAATGGCCCCAAGACCAATTACGGCAACGTCAACGATGACTATCTCAACAACGACGAGATTGACCGCGAACAAATCGCCGCAGCGCTGAAGGTGATCAGTGCCGACTGCCTCGAACCACAGTGGTGGGAAATCTGTTGCGCTCTTCGTCATGAGCTTGGCGAAGATGGTTTTGATATATTCGACGAATGGTCCGCGACAGCGACGATGGAAGGCAAGTATGATGCGGAAGGCTGCGAGGAAAAGTGGAAGCACGCTGAAGATTTTGAACACGCTTACACTGCTGGTACCATTTTTCATTATGCCGATGCAGCCGATCCCGAGTGGAAACAGAAGTGGGAAGACAGCAAACCGAAGCCGCCGCCACCACAACCACCAAAGCCACCACTGATCACGGCCACACCATTCGTGTTGCGCGATGCATCAGCTATTCCGGTTCGCGAATGGCTCTATGGCCGCCACCTGATCCGCAAGACCGGGTCAGCCACGGTCGCACCAGGCGGCGCCGGCAAGTCAACTCTGACGATCGCCGAAGCCCTGGCGCTAGTGACAGGCCGGCCGCTACTCGGCATCACGCCCGCACAGTGTTGCAAAGTCTGGCTTTGGAATGGCGAAGATCCACTAGAAGAAATCGAGCGCAGAATCACTGCTGCCTGTTTGCACTTTGGTATCAAGGCGAAAGAGCTTGAAGGCAACCTGTTCGTCAATGGCCGCGAGAGTGAAATCATTATCGCTCAACAGACGCGCGATGGCGTGAAGATTGCGGTGCCGATGGTGGAAGCACTGCAGCGGACGATTACCGATAACGAAATCGACGTCCTGTGTATCGATCCATTTATCTCGTCGCATCGTGTCACCGAGAATGACAACAATTCAATCGACGTCGTTGCCAAGGTCTGGACTAAGCTTGCCGACCTCACCAATATCTCGGTCGATCTTGTGCACCATGTTCGCAAGACTGGCGGCGCCGAGGTGACGATTGAGGACGCTCGTGGCGCCGGCGCCATGATCAATGCTGTGCGTTCGTCACGCGTGCTCAACACCATGAACAAGGATGAAGCGGCAAGGGCTGGTATTGAATCTTATCGCGGATATTTTCGCATCGATGATGGCAAGATGAACCTCGCGCCGCCAAGTGACAAGGCGAAATGGTACCAGCTCAAATCAATCGATCTCGGCAATGGACCTATCAACAATCCGTTCGAAGGCGGCGACAAGGTTGCGGTCGTGACGCAATGGGAATGGCCCGACCCACTTGATGGTGTGACGGGCAAGGATTTCGAACAGGCTGCTGTTTATATCCGCGCCAACAAGTGGCGTGACAATTCTCAGGCCAAGGATTGGGTTGGGTACGCGATCGCGAGGGCACTCCACCTCAACGTCTCGGACAAGGCCGATAAGGCGAAGATTATTGGGCTGCTCAAATACTGGATCGGCACCGGCGCTTTGGTCAGGGTCGAGCGGATGGATGAGGTGCGGCGCGTGGTCAAAATGTTCGTCGAGGTGGCGGAGGATTAGGGCCAAATCGGGCTGCTCCACCTGTGGGTTTTTAGGTGGTGCAAAGGTGGTGCAAGGTGGTGCACCTGCAGCTAGCTCCCCACCTGCACCACCACCACCACCCTCTAAGGGTGGAGGGGTGGAGCGGTGCAGGGAATTTCAAAAAGTGGGGCAAAGTGGCAGGTGGTGCAAACGAGAGGAGAGCGACGATGAAAAATGAAGCATCGCGCGCCGGCATCAGGCAACGATTGGGAGGGACGGACACGACAGCCACAGTCCACAGCTGGCACCCACCGCTGGTTCTTGAACAGCTGACCATCTGATATCGCCGCGAACCGCGCAGTTGGTGATCTCCAGCCGTCACCCGAAGCGTGCTGCACCTTTCAAGAGAGGAGTTAGGGGGATCTATCTAGGCGCGCGGCATTGTACAACACAACCGGGGGCGCGGGGAGTGCAAAAAAGAGGGTGGCGGGGTGTTCGCGGACCGCCGCTTGGTCTCGCCGACAGTAACATGTAGTTTTGCAATGGTCTGTGATTAGCAACGGCTGGGCTTTTAAGAGGAGCCCATGGCTCAACAGCATAGACGCGTCAAACACAAGACAAGCTTTGAAGAGGGGCTAGCAGAAGAGGCTCAACGATTTAGGAGAAGCTGCCAAGGATCTCCCTCCAGGCAGCCAGCCCATGAGCTGCTTTTGCGGCGCGCCCGGCAAGCTGAGACGGCATCACACATCAACAATTTGGCGTAGCTCTCCGGACTACAGCCGCCCAAGGCACTAGAAAATTTGTGCCGATCAGAAGAAGTAAGGCCACCTCAGTTCGCGGCCTCTTTCATTCCAGAATCTCACAAGGCACGTCTTCGGGGTCGTGCTCCTCGAGCCAGGTTTCCGCGGCGTCCCATTTGCGAGCACCTTGTGGTGGTCGTGATCGCCAACCCGCCTGCTCGGGTCAACGTAGATGGGATCCGCTGCGGACGATCAGTTCTCAAATCGAAGACCTGGCCGAATAATCCAAAGTCGCTACCAGACCGGCTGCGCCGGCGTTGACATACATGCGCAAGGTCAACATCCAGATCACCTTCAGCCGGGAAGGACGAACGGACGCGCGCGACCTGCGTCACCAACATTAAGGGTTCGCCCGTATGCAAGCCGGCGCAAATCGCGATGCCGAGCGGCCGAACGCCAGCGGTAATGGCACAGTGCACTACAAGTATTCCGTCGCCGAGTGTTTTCACCTCGCGAAGGGCGACATTCGTTAAGTCGCATCGATCTGACTGGTCTGCCCTATGTGCTGATTGGCAAACAGGGAGGCCGCTGACTACTCGACCCCTGCAATGTTCAAAATCATGATCCCTGCGGGAGTTTTCCGCCCGACGATCGGTCAGATTGATGATGTCACCTTGTATCGGCCCCTCGATCGCACTGTGGGGTTCGTCGACAAAGCTGCTCAGGTGCTCGGAATGGCAGTGATAGCGACGGGCTTGCCGCTTCTCGCCATTCATGCCTTGCTGCACCACGGTCCATTTACCGTCATCGGTGACGAAGAAACCGTGCAGATAGAATTCAAAGCCGTCCTGCAGGGCCGCGCTGTCAACCTTGGCGACCAGCCGGCTGGCGCGTGTAAGGGCCTGGCCGTCGATACCGGTCCGCTCGCCGATTGCAGTCAACTCTTCCGGCGTGCGCCGCGAATGCTTGCCGCGACCGCCACAGACATAAATGCCGAGTTCACTTTGCAACGGCTTCAGTCCGCGCTTCAAAGCGCCGATCACACTGGTCGTGATGCCTGATGAGTGCCAGTCCATGCCCATCACGGCGCCAAACGATTGGAACCAGAATGGATGCGACAGTCGTTGCAGGAACTCATCGCGCCCATAGTGGTGAACCACGGCTTGCGTGATGATCGCGCCCAACGAGGCCATGCGCTCGGCAAGCCAGGGCGGCACGCGGCCGCAGTGAAGAGGAAGATCCGCACTGCCAGTTCGTCGAGTCATGGGTTTCCGAAAGGTTGAATCGACCGAAGTATATCAGGCATCGCCTTCGATGGTCAGGATCGGTCCACCATCGTCCGAAAGGTGATCGAATGTCGGGGAGCCTCCACAGCGGGAATGCTATGCTCCCAGTCCTGTCGGGCGGCACCCGCCCGCCATCATGTAGATCGACCGCGGAGCCGCATCGAGCGTAAAGCGCTCCCATTCGTCACCTGCGGTCCGCCGGAAGCGGAACTTGCATGGCGAGCCCAGCGATAGTCCGAATATCCGGTCAAAGTGCGGTTTGTCGCGGTGCCAGCCGATGCCGACGCCAGTGTCGTATTCGGTGCAGAGAATCTGGGCGATTTTGGTGCCCGGGCCGCCGAACCCCCCGACGCGTTCGATCAGTGGCGTCGGCCATGGCGGGATCGGATCGGCCTCCTGCAGGCGGCGCAGCGAGTAGTCGTAGCGGAAGCCAAACGATGCCACGCGCCGCTTGCCCTCATACTGGCTGAACTGAAAGGGTTGCAGCGGAAGTGCTGCGACGCGTTCGATCAAATCCCGTTCGGTCGCCGGCGAAATGAATTCGGCGGCGGAGCGCAGGCCCTCGGGAGCGCGAGACGGGTCAGCAAATAGTGCAAGCTGCTCGGCCAAGCCGCCGGTCCTTTTCAAGCGAATGAGGGCGGATTTCATATAGGGCAAAGTAGCTCGAAAGGAAGGGACGTCGGTCGACTTCAAAGGAACACTTGCATCGGCCGGCGATTGACGTGTCGAACATGTAAAGACAGCTCATGCCAGACTATCCGAAACTGCCTTATCGGATCAAAACAGCTAGATTGTCAGCAGGTCGCCTTAGCCGCGGGCCAAGCTTCCCGGTCGCCGTCCGGCCGACCAGAGCAGACTTCGCGGTCGCGCGTTCTATCGCCCGTAACACTGCGCCGGCTCCGGAGCAGTTGGCCCGCGCCCTGACCTGGGGCGCCGACGAGAACGTCCTTATGGTCGTGGCAGCCGCCGGCTGGCTTGCCTCGCGTGTGTGTGCCGAGCCGCTGCGGCGTGCCGGCAATCATGCTCTGCTCGTCACGGTCGCAGCGTCGCTGCTGCCCCATGGTCTGAAACTTCTGTTCGACCAGACCCGGCCGGACCGTCAAACGGTTATCGGGCATGTCCATGGCGTGCCGTTTTCCGGCAAACGTCAGGATGCCTTTCCCTCCGGCCACGCGCTGCACATGGGAGCCTTGGCTTCGGCGGCCGGCACGTTGCCGGCCGGTCCCCGCGGGGCGATCCGCGCGCTTGCGCTCGGGCTTTCGCTCACGCGCATAGTGGTTCTGGCGCACTGGGCGAGCGACGTCCTCGTGGGCTTCGCGCTGGGTGCGGGTCTCGAACGGGCTCTCCGGCTTTGGACGGGCTACCCCGGCGACGCTTTGGCGGAGGACGAGCATGCCGACCCTTGAAGACCTAAAAGGTTACGCTGAGCGCGCCACCGGTCTGCGGCGCCCGGGCAAGCGGAAGGCCATGGATCTCGCGCGAGTGCGAAAGCCTCACAGGGTCCGCATTAAGGACGACGGTCTCGTCCCAAATCATCCGCGCTGGCCGCTGATTATCTATCGAAATGCTGTCGCCTTCGATGACCGCCAAGACCCTGCGGCCGTGATCGAAGACCTGCTCGAAGCAAACGGATGGGGAGACACTTGGCGCGACGGCATCTACGACTACGTGCACTATCATTCCAGAATTCATGAGGTGCTGGGCATCGCGCGCGGCAAGGGACGTGCTCGCTTCGGCGGCAAGAAGGGGCGTAATCTTCACGTTGAAGGCTGGCGATGTGGTCATCTTGCCTGCCGGTACGGGCCATCAGTGCCTTTCAGCAGACGATAAGTTCCTTGTCATCGGGGCCTACCCGCCGACCGGCACATATGACGAGTGCACGACCGTCGAAGACCGTCCGCGGGCGCTGAAAACCATCCCGAAGGTGCCGGTGCCGCGGAAGGATCCGGTCTACGGGGCCGGCGGGCCGATCTCGAAACTCTGGAAGGGAGCGAAATGACTGAATATGTCATTCGCTTCCTCGTTGGGGGCGCCGTGGTATCGGCCTTTGCGATGCTGGGAGATCTTCTGCGTCCAAAGAGCTTCGCCGGCCTGTTCGGAGCAGCGCCCTCGGTCGCGCTCGCCACGCTTGGAATTGCAGTATATCAGCACGGAGCCGACTACGCGGCCTTGCAAACTCAGGCGATGATTGCGGGAGCGATTGCGCTCGCCATCTACAGTGTTGTCGTCTGCCACCTCCTTGTCCGTGCGAAGTTGCGAGCAGTGACGGCTACGTTGCTGTCACTGGTTGTCTGGCTGATCGCCGCCTTCGGGCTGCTGATCTTAGCCGGAGGTCAGACATGACCCCGATCCGGTTTTCGCCGTCATTCTCAAGGAAGGACGCTGGTACGAATATCTGATCCGCTTCGCGCTCGGCGGCGCGGCGATTGTCTTCACCGGCCTCGTCAGCGGCCGCTACGGAGCATTCGTCGGTGGCGTCTTTCTCGCCCTTCCGGCCATCTTCTGTGCGAGCGCGACACTGATCGAGAAGCATGAAATCCGCCGAAAGCGCGAAGCGGGTCTCGCCGACGAGCGCCGCGGGCAGGTGGCGGCCGCGGTCGACTCCGCCGGCGCCGCGCTCGGAGCGATAGGCATGCTGGCCTTTGCGATGGTCTTTTCGTTGACGGCAGAGACCAGCATCGCTGCTGCCTTCACGGGCGCATCGTTTGCCTGGCTGATTATCTCGGTCGCGGCCTGGTACGTACGGCGCAAGACGCGCTCGGTGCGGAGAGTGCGGACCCGACAAGAAGGCAGCGGCTCCGCGATGACGACGCCGCTGAGGGGACCCGCATCAGGCCGCAGTCGAAGCCTTCGCGTTGACGCCTTTGCGCAGCGCCACAGTGTTCAGCTTGGTATTCGCCGCCTTCTCCTCATTCAGATTGGTGGTGAGCAAACGCACGATCTCATCATGGCCGAGCTCCTCGGCCCAGGCTATCAGCGTCCCATAGCGGCAGATTTCATAGTGCTCGACGGCCTGAGCGGCGGCGACGATGGCGGCATCAAGTACGGCCTTGTCCTCGATCTCGCCAGCGATCTCGTCGGCTTCCTGGATGATTCCGTCGATGGCCGGACATTGCGTCCCGCTGGCTTCCTTCCCGAGCTTTTCGAACACCTTTTGAAGCCGCCCGACCTGCTTGTTGGTTTCTTCGAGATGGGCTTTCAGACCGGCGACGAAGTCACGGTTGGTCGCCTTGTCGATCATCTTGGGCAGCGATCTGATGATTTGCTGCTCTGTGTAGTAGATGTCGTGCAGACCATGGATTAGAAGGTCTTCCATAGATTTAATATCCTTGGTGAAGATTCCCATTCGATCTCTCCTTTTGTGATGGCAATGGAACGCCGCCGCCCGCCGGCTGTTCCATTCGAGAGCTCGAGAACGGGCATGGCCGACGGACAAGACCACTTTGCCAATCTGCTTGGCCACGCGGCGATGGAAGTTTGGGGCGACATCCCGCGCGAGGTCAAGGAAGCGCTGTTCAAGACTGCAATGAAGGGGCACGCCGGGGGAGGGAGAGCAGTTCGCGCGCCTGCTGCACGATCGTCACCCCCGGACCGCGCACCCGGCGAAGCCTGCCTGAAGAGGGAGGAACCGGGGTCAGCGGCGCGTGTTGAATGCAAGCCGCCGAGTTGCCCCGCGGCTTGTTTAAGGCTCAGCATGGCCGACGAAACGATCACGACCGCTGGTATCGCCGCTCACGGCGCCCTCGCCTCCCGTGGGTTGAGATCGATAGCTTCAATCTCGAACTGAAGGATGAGGAAGGATTTCTCGGGGACCGCGCCAGCAAAGCAGCCTTCCGGGAAACTCTCGAAGAGTGGCGGAGGCCGCTACGCAAGTCTGGCGACGACCCGTTCGGGAAGGAGCTTTCCGAAAACATCAGCAAGAAAGAGCTTGACGCTACCCTGGTCGGCGACGATAGCGAGGCGTCAGCGGTCGTGCATAGCGCCGTTGAGGACTTCGCGCAGGAGCTCGCCCACGTAACGCGCCGTTTCCTCAAGACCAAGGCCTGGGATAAGACCGAGCGCATCGTCGTGGGCGGCGGTCTTTGCAACAGCCGCCTCGGCGAACTCGCTATCGCGCGCGCCGAAATTGTCCTCAAGGCCGATGACTTCAACGTCGAGATGTTGCCGATCCACCGTCACCCGGACGACGCTGGCCTTATTGGCGCGCTACATCTCGCGCCTTCCTGGATTTTCGAAGCTCATGACTCCATCCTTGCCGTCGACATCGGAGGTACGAACATCCGCTGCGGCGTCGTGGAAACGCGTCGCAAGAAGGCGGCGGATCTCTCCAAGGCATGCGTGTGGAAACCTGAGCTATGGCGTCATGCCGATGATGAGCCAGCCCGTGAGAATGCCGTGAAGCGCCTCGTTAAAATGCTCAAAGATCTGATCGCGAAGGCGGAAGACGAGGGATCAAGCTGGCGCCGTTCATCGGCGTCGCGTGCCCGGGCGTCATCGAGAATGATGGCTCGATCAAAAAGGGCGCGCAGAATCTGCCTGGCAATTGGGAGAGCAGCAAGTTCAATCTGCCGGCAAGTCTCGTCGAAGCGATCCCCCAGATCGGCGGGCACGACACGGTCGTCGTCATGCACAATGATGGCGTAGTGCAGGACTCTCCGAGGTCCCGTTCATGCCGGAACGTCAAGCGTTGGGGCGTGCTCACGATCGGCACCGGATTAGGCAACGCCCGCTTCACCAACCGTAATGGAAAGCGAGAACGCTGACGTCATCCTAACAGTTGCACGATCACTTCCGGATGATCTCCCGAAGCGCAAAAGAAGCCGCTCGAAAGTGGCCTCTTCATTTTAGTGGTGGATGTGAAGCAACCAATATGTGCTAGCACCCCAACACAAGCATCGTCGGAATGCCCACCGTACCCGCATTCGCGCAAGTTGCCGCTTCGTTCAACCGGACGCCGGCGCAATTTGATTGGCGAGCTGTCTGAGGAGCTACGGAAACCCTTCTCGCGTTGGCGCAGCGGCGCGGGCTTGGCCGCACGACCGCGTGGAAGAAGATCCTTGGGCTCGGGATCTCTACCCCCTTCGAGCTAAGGCCCGGCGCGGCTTCGCGGCAACATCGGCCGCGCCACGCCGACGCCGGCAATCGGCTACGCGGCGATGAAGGCGGTGGGGTGGCGTACCAAGCGCTTCTTAGCGTCGGAACCGACCGATTTCAGCAGCGTTTCCTTCGACTGATCATTTGAAGGAGCACCCTGTAATGAAACGCATTCTTGTCGTGTTGGGCTGCCTGCTCGTCGCAGGGCCAGCTTTGGCGCAGTCCGTTGGGGAAAAATCGGGCGTGAATTCGATGCTGGGAGTTAGTCCGTCGACTGCCGACTTCGTGAAGCAAGTCGCGATTTCCGATATGTTTGAGATTGAATCTAACAAGCTCGGTCAGGAGAAGGAAATGCAATTCAAAAGGCATGCGCCACCCAGATGGTCGCCGACCACACCAAAACCTCGACCGAACTCAAGCAGCTGATATCCAGCGGCAAAGTGAAGATTGAGGTGCCGAAGGCTCTGGACAGCTCTCACCAAGCAAGCTCGACAAGCTCAAGGACAAGAGCGGAAACGACTTCGTCTCAGAGTTCAACTCGATGCAAGTCAGTGCTCATAAGGACGCCGTCGATCTCTTCGAGCGGTATGCGAGTGGCGGCGATAACGCCGAGCTGAAAGCATGGGCCAGCAAGACCCTTCCTGCACTTAAGCACCACCTCGAGATGGCTCAGCAACTCGATAAGAAAACCTAGAACATCGCCGCCGCCTGCCTTGGAACGGCGCGCACGGGAACGCGTCGGCCCGGGCAGACGGGGTCGCTGCAGCGTTCTCATCGAGGGCGATCTTTCTAGCGGCTCGTCCTTCAACGCCTAGAATGCGGCTATCGCCAGAACAGCGCGAGTAGCAGAAGGATAGGAAGCGGAACACCCAGAAGCCACAACAGGGCTCCTCTGCCGAAGGTCATTGTACACTCCATTGATCGTTTCACCTGGTGTTCAACGACGGGCTGCAGCAGCAGCAGTTCCTATGATGGGAACGGTCGCTTGGAGAATGCGTTGCACCAACAGTTCAATTAATTACTAGGAGGAAGTCATCATGGCCCCGCGCACGTTCCCGAACGCCTTTTTCGGTTGGACCTGGTCCGCCGTATTGGCTGGCGTATTTGCTTCACTCGTTGTCCAGATTCTGCTGACCATGCTCGGCTTCGGCATCGGACTGCTCGCGATCGACGTCCCAACCGCCCAGTCCGCGCCCGCCGGATGGGCGGCGTTCGTATGGTGGGCCGTCTCGGGCATCATCGCAGCCTTCATCGGCGGCGCCGTCGCGGCCGCCAATTCGCCCGACCAAACCGGCCTCGGCCGGGTCGGGCACGCCCTCGGCGCGTGGACGGTCGCGACCGTCGTGGTTGTGGCCGCATCGGCGATGATCCCGGCTTCCGCAACCAGCGTCGCCAGCAACCTGATCGGCCCGTCCTATACCGCAAGCGCCCGCGTCGCCGCCTTGTCAGGCACGCCGTCGCGCGGCGAGACGGTCGGCTCGACGGCGAGGCGCGCAACGCAGGCGCAGATGGAGGAAGCCCGCAGACACTTCGCCTATGTGATGTTTGCAAGCTTCTGCGCGCTGCTGCTCGGCGCCGGCGCGGCCTATGCGGCCGGAATCTCGACCACCAGCGCAGCGATCAAGGAAGCGGCCCGGCCCGTTACCTAATCCGGCCTTCTGTAACGGGCCTCGATCAGTCAATCCCTTTTTTGCGTTGTCCGCTCGCCGGGCTCTCGCTTCTGTACGGGGTTGGCGCAGTGGGGGTTGGAAGAGGATAGGTCGACCAATCTACGGACGCGTGGTCATGACCGGCGGATTAGCGGTCTGACCTGATCCATCGTCCCGGCGAAGGGACTTCGCTTCGGGGAAGGCGCTAGCATAGGTGAGTGCGATGATCGGGCCGACCGCCGGGACCGACGTCAGGAGCCGTGCCTGCATGTCGGATCGTACCATCTTGCGGGTCTGCTTCTCGAAAGCCGTGAACTCCTTCCGCAGCGCCTCACGAACCGACAACAGCGCATCGGCGATTCTCTGAAGATGCGGGTGATCTGTGACGAGTTCATTGATCCGAGCTGCAAACTCCCACTCCGTCGTCTTGCCGACCTTAAGACCGAAGCCGCGTAGGATCCCGCGCAGGCTATTCTCCACGTCGCGAAGCTTCGCTTGCACCAACTTGCGGGCTGTCAGTGTTGCCCGCGTCTCTTGCGCGCTCAGCGACTTGCAATGCACCGGTCGGAACCAGCCCAGCCGCATCAGTTGTGCGATCCCCCGTGCGTCATTGCGGTCCGACTTCACTGGCATCGCCTTGAACGCATCGTGGACGTGCCGCGTCTCCAACAGCTCAACCGCGAGCCCAGCCCGCTTCATCGCCGCGTACAGCCATTGCGACAGCGGCCCAGCTTCCAGCCCGATCCGGGTTAGCCCAAGCCCGAGCGAGCTGAGCCAGCGAATCAGCGCCGCCGGCTCGCTTGCCACCTTGCCTTCCCGGACAATTTTGCCGTTCGCATCAACCACACACACGCTTGAGCATTCCAAAGACACGTCGATTCCGGCATAATACTCCATGGTCGTCTCTCCTTGATGCTTGAGCGAGGTCCAACCCTCGACTCCGTAACACCATCCATGTGAGGGACGACCGCCCGCCTTCCAAACAAGCCGCGCGAAGCGCGCCATTCAACAGCGCCGTAGCAAGCGCGGCTTGCTTGAGGGCAGACCCGGCCCGTTATCCCATCTGCGCTCATGAAAACCGATGCCGAGCACAAGGTGCCGCTGAGCCGAGCGGCTCTCGATGTATTGGAGCGCATGGAAGTACTGAAGGACGGTAGCGAGTACATCTTCCCGAACTCGAAAGGTAAGCCGCTGAGCGACGCTTCGACCGCCGCCGTGATCGACAGGATGAACGAGCAGGAGCGGGGCTGGCTCGACCCTAAGGTGGATCGCGTCGTCGTCCCGCAAGGCTTCCGCTCGACATTCCGCGACGGGGCTGCCGAGCACGGCTATCAAGATGCCGTCGCTGAGGCCGCGCTGGCGCACAAGGTTAGCGACAGCGCGATTGCGGCCTACAAGCGGACCACGTTCTTCGAGCTACGCAAGCAGATGATGAAAGACTGGGCTGATTTTTGTGCTCGGCCTGTGAGCAGCGGCGGTAGTGTGGTCCCCATGCGGGCATAGAAACGGCTGCGAAGTCGAAAAAGAAACCGAAGCGCGGGATTGCCCAGCAACGCGTAAAAATTCAGAAGCTACAGCGAAGGATGGCTTCAGGAAACCTGCTTGACATCCAAAAGCAAGGACGAACTGCTTATCGACGATTTCGTCAAGCACTACGGCAAGGGCAATAAGAGGAAGCGCAACCCGGATTTCGAAGCCCTTCCTACTGTTGACTTGCAAGGGTAAGCCGCCCACGCCCTTGCGGCCGTCGCGTTTGACTTTGGCTGGGCACCATCACGAACTCGGGCGTAGCGGTGCGAAGCGCAAAATAGGCGATCGTGGCTTGCAGTCCGTCCTTGAGAGGAACGCGGGGCCGCCAGCCGAGCTTCCGCAATGCCGTTTCAATCACTGGTTTGCGCCGCTTGGGATCGTCCTTGGGCAAGGGTTCGAAGCACAGTGGAGACGTGGACTTGGTATGGGTCAGAACTTCCCGTGCGATCTCCGCGATGGTGACCTCGTGCGGATTACCCAGATTGCACGGCCCGGTAACTGAAGCCGGGCTCTCCATCAGCAGCTCCAGGCCGCGCACCAGGTCGTCCACGAAGCAGAAGCTTCGCGTCTGCATCCCGTTGCCGTAAACGGTGACTGGTTCACCGCGTAATGCCTGGACAATGAAGTTCGAAACGACGCGCCCGTCATTTTCCAGCATTCGCGGTCCATAGGTATTGAAAATCGAGCGACTTTCACCTCCAATCCATGAAGGCGGTGATAATCGAACATCAGCGTCTCGGCAGCCCGCTTGCCTTCGTCATAACAAGCCCGTGGACCGATGGGATTGACGTGGCCGACATAGGATTCCGGCTGCGGATGAACCTCCGGATCACCGTAAATCTCGCTAGTGGAGGCTTGGAGAACCCGAGACGATTTCTGACGGGCGAGCTCGAGTACGTTCATGGTGCCGACGACACAGGTTCTCATCGTTCCGATGGGGTCGCGCTGGTAGTGCCGCGGCGAGGCGGGACATGCCAGATTGTAGATCCGGTCGATATCCGCATCGATCGCGAGCGGTTCGCGCACATCGCCTTCGACGAATGTGAAATTCGGATGATTCAATAATGGCCGAACATTGCGCATCGATCCAGAGCACAGGTTGTCTAGGCAGATAACCTGGTCGCCGCGCTGCAGCAGCGTATCGCAGAGATGTGGAGCCGATAAAGCCGGCTCCTCCTGCTACGAGAGTCCGGTGCGCAGGCCGCGCGCGGGCCGAGCCGTTGATGGGCGATTGAATCGTCATATTGCCTCCGCTCACATTTCGGCGACCTGCATCGTTCGGCTCGCGGTCGGCTGAAGCAGCTTCCGCCGCCGCCTGCCCGCCGCTTCGAGGTAATAGGCTTCGAGCTGCCGGGCCCGATGATCGGGTGTGTGGTCGGCCAGGATTCGCCGCCGCGCGTTATCGGCGACGGTCAGCCGACGATCTTCCGGTATATCTTGGAGTATCTGGCTGACTTCGCGGGAATCTGACACCAGCAGGATTTCGGCCCCCGGCTCCAATATGGTCTCGATTCCAGGCCAGCGATCCGAGATCACGGGAGTGCCACATGCGGCGGCTTCGAATAGCCGGACGCTCGGCGAAAAACCTAGGTCTCGCATATCTGCGCGCGTGAGATTGAGTGTAAAACGTTGCTGTGAATAGAATGGCGGGTGCTCTGGCTGGGGCAGATGCTCGATGCGGCTGACATTGTTGGGCCAAATGAGATGCGTGGGATACCTCGATCCCGCGACGACAAATTGGTGATCGGCAAGCATCGTTGCAGGCGTCAGCAGCAACCGGTCGAGCGACGGCTGACGATCCTCGCTGTAAAGTGCCGAGGTATCCGAGCGACCAGTGCTTTTCCACCTGACGGGGGCGGTAAAGGTTGGGGTCGGCACTGCAAAACAGCACAGCCGCCATCGGACTTCCGTAGGCGTCCTCGATCATGCCGGGCACCGGGCCACCCGAGAAGGACAGATAGAGATCGAACCGCGGAATCATGGCTGCGGACAGATATTCCAGGCCTTGGTCGAGACCAGTCAAGGTCACCGGGGTATCGATGTCGTAAAAGGCGGTGATACCTTGGGCATGCGCTGTCACCCACTCCGCAATGGCAATTCCATCCGGAACATACGATCCGAGAATGACGAGGTTTGCCTCGCGAATAAGTGAGCTGTGCCGCTTGGGGATGTCCTGAAGCGATTGATATATTTTAACCGTCCAGCTTGAAGGCTTGGTCAGGTCGCGATGGCCGCGGTACCAGGGAACGTCGCGTTCGAGGAAGGTGACATGGTGACCGCGGTTTACCAGTGCCTCGATCAGCGCACGATACGTGGTGGCATGTCCGTTGCCCCATGACGAGGTGACCGAGAGCCCGATGATGACGATGTTGAGATTCATTCTGCCGCCTCGATCTTTGCGCTCATCCCTTCGAGCAGTTGGTTGAATTGCCATGCGCGTTGCGCGTAAGTGTGATGGGCCAGGATGCGAACGCGGGCGCGCTGCGCGATGGCGTGAGCGCGAGCGGGGTCGAGCGCTTGCAGATGTTCGGCGACCGCTGCCCCGTTTGAAGCGATTAGAACCTCACGATCAGGTTCGAGAAAGAGATCGATACCTTTCCAAGTATCGGTGATCAGGCAGGCGCCGGCGCCGATGGCCTCGAAAACGCGGGTGGGCGGCGAAAATCCATATTTCGCCATGCTGTCGCGGTTGACGTTGAGCGTCGCCAGGCTGGAGCTGAAAAAGGCGTTATGGTCGTTGGTGCCGACGTGGCCAAGCTTGCGAACGTTCGCCGGCGTCGGCTTCGTCTCCCAACCGGATCCGCCGAGTACGAAGCTCTTGGCTGGCAAGTGTCTGGCGACATCCAGGAAGAACCTATCGACGCGTGCCTCCCGGTCGGGCAGCCGGTTGGCAAGCAGACCCAGATCGCTCGCGAACGCAGGGCTCGGTGGCGCAGGAAAGTGCGTCCCGGGATCGAGCGCATTATAGAGCGGCACGCAATCGCGCGCTCCCACCGCGCGATAGGCTTCGATCACGGGATCACCACCGCCATACGTAAGCACCATGTCGTAGCGGGGAATGGCGTCCCGCAGGTGATGACCTGAATCGCCGGCAATCGCGTCGAGGGTTGCCGGCGCGTCCACGTCCCAATAGATGCGAATGGCGTTTGCTGGTCCCTGCGCGATGGCGCATTCGAGCTCACGGTCGAACACTCCGACCCCGCTTGCCTTGATCAACAGATCTGCGGACCTGGCAGCCTGCGACAGCGCGTACTGCCACCCCTCAGCCGTGGCCGGGTAAACCGACACGCGCGCCCATGGCGGATCCGCAATGTCGCGGTGCGCTTGCCGCTCGAAAGCATCCGGTTCGTAAAAGGTGAGGTCGTGCCCAAGCGCCGCGATTTCTTTCAGCATGCCGCGGTAGTAGGTGGCTGCGCCATTCCAGTAAGAGGATACGAGGCTCGAACCGAAGAAGCAGATCTTCATGACAGCGCCTCCTGCAGACGAGAGGCGGTCTCGGAGTGCCGCGGACCACGAATGGAATCCACGATGCCCAGGAGCTCAAGCGCACGGTGGCGACAGGTATGACGTTCGGCGATCGTTTGAAGGCCCGCTGTCGTCAACGCTGCGGCAAGTTCGCGGTCATGGAGCAGCGCCTGCAGCGCGTTCTTCATCTCAGCGTCACCAGCGGCGCGCAGATATGACCCTGGAGAAAACAGATGTTCGACGTCATCCCAGGGCGCGGATGCGACGGGAATGCCGCATGCCAAGGCCTCGAACATCCGAATGGTCGGAATGCCGGGTAGCGATCGGACGTAAGGCCCACGGGGAATATGCACGGTAGCGCGGGCGCTGGCGAATGCGGCGGGCGCCCGATGAGCCGGCAGCCAGCCGCAATATTCGATGCCGGCCGCCTCGATGGCACGCAGCGCGTTCAGCGGATACCTTACGCCGTGAATCCGGGCACGCAGGCCGAGTTCAGCAACGGGACGGAGAAGAAATTCGTTGAGCTCAGTACTGCGCTCGCCATCGCCCCAGTTGCCGATCCAGATCACGTCGTGGGTCGGCTCGATCTCTGGCAGAGGCCGATATAGCGAGACATCGGCCGCTTCGTGCCAGGTGAACGCCCGGTTTGCCCAGCCGAGCTTCAGATAAATCTGCCGCAGCACCTCGCCGAAGGCGAGCACACCATCAAAGCCATCCAGATCGAAGCGTTCCAGTTCGTCGGGCGCCGTGACCGCGCGATGATGCGTGTCATGGAATAACAACGTGAATGGCGCTCCTTCAATGCGCCGACGGCCGATATCTCCGATCAGGTCCGGAGAATTCCATTCATGCACGATCGCCACATCGGCGCCGTCCAGCGCCCGGCCAAGATCCGGAGTTGATGCGTATTGCCTGATGTCGATGCCGGGCAGGAGCGCCAGTGATTCTTGTAGCGGCTCCATGCCGCCGTCACGGACGGCATTCACGCGGCTCCACCCTTCGGCAGGTTCATAAACGATCACTTGGTGCCTGAGCTCACGCAGCTCGCGCGCAACGCCCCGGAGAAAATGCGCGTTGCCATTGTTCCAGCAGGATGTAAGTGCATGACAGAAGAAAACGCATTTCATGCATGCACCTCCAACGTGTGAGCAGAGGCAGAGCGTGCAGCCAGCAGGCGTTGGTAGAGCGCCCGGTAGGCATCCGCTGTCCGTGTAAGTGAGTAGCTCTCCGATCGCTCTCTTGCAGCGAACTGGAGTCGTGCGCGTTCCCGATCGTCGGCACAGAGGCCGGCAAGGGCACGGTGCAGTGCGCGATCGTCGGTCGGATCGATGAACAGGGCAGCTCCGCTCCAGAGCTCCCGGAATGTGGATATGTCCGAGAGGACCAGGGCACATCCAGCGGAAGCGGCTTCCAGTACGGAAAGGCCGAACGGCTCGTACTGGGCTGGGCTCACGAAAATGGCTGCCCGTTGCATGCGTGAGCGCAAGGCGCTGTGCGAAAGATCGCCAATCAAGGTGAGTTCGCCGGGATCATTGCCTGGGGAATCGGATCTTGGCCCCGCCACCAACACTGGCCAATCCAATCCCTTCGAAGCGCGGGCAAGCGCCGAGATGTTTTTTGCGGCATCCCACCATCGGCCGGCCGCAAGGATGAAGCGCCTCTTCGAGCTTGAAGACGAGGCGGCAGGCAGTATGCCGTTCCAGATCACGGTGCCGGGCGAGCTTGGTCGGTACAAGCCGCAAATGACTTTGTGAAAAGCCCGACTTGGACTTACCCACGCTTGTGCCCTATCAAGGCCTGCGGCAACGGCTCGTGTGTAATGCCGCCACTTCGGTTCCGACAGCCATTCCGTATTGTCGCAGGCGAGACCCCAGGAGTTCACGCAGGAATGCGCGACGGCGACCACGGGTGCCAACCAGTCGAAACTTGCTTCGCGAAAGCTGTTGAGATGAACAACGTCCGGCTGTATCGCGTCTTCGAGATCTTCGAGAAAGCGCCGGGCGTTGGGCAGGTCGTCGCCGCCGGCGTCCTGCCATTCAAGGGCGAGATTGCTTTCAGTCAGGCGAACGCGGCCGTCCCGCAGCATTGCACGCTTTTCTCTCCGCGGCGGTGGTCCCAGGGTCACCAGATGAACATCCATCCCCGCGGCGGCCAATGCGGCCGCCAAATCCGTCGAATAGGTCCACACGCCGCCGACCGCGTCGGTCGTCATCAGAACCTTGATGGGCGCTGACAGGCTCATGGCGCGACCGGCAGTTCGAGTGCGCTCAGGGGGGCAGGGCGTTGTTCCTGGACGTCGCTGAATTGATCGAACATCGCGAGGTAATGTTTGTGCGCGCGTTCCCAGGCGAAGTCGTCGGGCTCGCCCCACAGGTTTCGGTAGTCAGGAGAGCCGGGATAGGGATAGAGCGGAACGGGATCGTTGGCCCAGACGGCGGCATCCTGCATGTGTTGCCGCCATTGTTGCACGACGGGATCATCGTCCTGGGGCATTTCAATCAAGTTGGCCTGCACGAACGGCACATGCCGCCGAGCTTCGACGAGCCGGTCTGCGAGTTGATCGGTCGTCATCGTGCAATTTTTCGCCAGCGCTGCCCGGCCTTCCGCCGTCAGGCTTTCGATGCCGGCCTCGATGGACACGCAGCCGGCCCGGCCTAGCAACTCCAGCATCTCGGACTTCCAAAGATCAATGCGGGTCTGGACCCCGAATTTCAGACCGCGGGAAACCAGTCCTTTGAGCAGCTCGGTATTGGGTAGGAAGATTTCGTCGATAAAGTAAATGTATTCGACGCCTTGCCCACGCAACCGGTCGATCTCTTCGGAAGTACGGATGGAGGTCGCTTTCGATATAGATTGCGGAAGTTCTCCTTTGCGCAGAACGTGCAGTGATAGGGGCAGCCGCGCGATGCCTCGACTTCAGCACCCGGGCCCAAGTGTTCAGCGTCGAAACGATGATGATGGTGATGATGCCGCCGAACCATCTCGTCCGGCCAGGTAAGCGCCGGCTGGTCCTTGAAGCTGACGGCCTGAGGGCCGCCATTGACATGGACCGCGCCGCCCTCCGAGAAACAGAGCCCGGCAAAATTGCGGTCCCCGTTCGCTAGGCGCAGCAGCGACTGCTCGCACTCGCCCATGACGACGATATCGACCGCCAGCTTTTTTAATGCAGCCTTTGGCGTCGTCGAGCCATGCGGTCCAACGGCAACGAGCGTCGGCCCAAGATCACGCACAGCCAGTGCGAGCTCCTGCGGCACCCGGAGTTCGGGTGGTGCACAGCGCCAGAACAGATATGTCGGCGCTGTCGTGATAACGACGATGTCCGGCTGGAACGCGCGCAGCTCCGACCGGATGTCAGCGACTGACAGGCTGAACATATGTGCATCAAGCAGCAGCGTCGAATGTCCGGCTTCCCTGAGGTAATGCTCGGAAATGCCGAGTTCGAGCGGCAGGTGAGGCGACCTGCATCCGAAATAGATGCTGCCGTCAAAATTCCAGTTCGGGTTGATCAGGGCGATGCGGGTCATGCAAACGCCTCTCGCTTGGATGCGTCGCCAAAGCGGTCGGCGAGCCATTCGTGAAGCGAAATAAGGCCGTCATGCAGTGAAGTCTTCGGTTTCCAATCGAGTGTCGCGGACAGGGCCCGCGTGTCGGTGACGTACCAAGGCTGATCGCCCGGGCGCCAAGCGGCAAAGGAGTAGGAGATGTCGTTCCCGGTCAATTCCTTCAGAAGAGCGATCAGCTCACGCAGGCTCACCGAATTCGATGGACCGCCGCCCAGGTTGAATGTCCGCCCGCGGACCAGCGCGATATGGTCCAGTGCCGCGAGCCAGGCATCCGCGGCATCCGAGACATGAAGCGCGTCGCGAACTTGATAACCGTCACCGTAGATCGTCAGGCGATCGCCGCGCAGTGCACTGAGCAGGAAATGCGCGATCCAGCCTTGATCCTCAGTGCCGAATTGCCGAGGACCGTATATGCAGCTCATGCGTATCACGACCGTCTGCAGACCGAAGACGCGCGCATAATCGCGCACGTATTGATCGGCTGTTCCTTTCGAACAGCCGTAGGGACTGTAAAAGTCCAGTGGCGCGCTTTCCGAGATGCCGTCGGCCAGCGCCGGGCTGGCAGGTTGGTAACGCTGGTCGGCGCGCACAATCTGCGCGTCGTCGATCAGCCGCCCGTAGACTTTGTTGGTAGATGCAAAGAGAACCGGCGCTGACTGGTTATGAAGTCGCACCGCCTCGAGCACGTTTATCGTGCCGCGTGCGTTAATTTCAAAGTCGGCGATGGGATCTGCAACGCTGTCAGTGACTGCCACCTGGGCAGCCAGGTGAATCACGGCGCTCGCCTCGCGGACCGCGTCGATCACCAATATCGGCTCTCGGATATCGGCAATAACGATATTGACGCGTTCACCATATCGCGCTTTCAGCCATTGTGCGTTTTCACGGACGCCGGCGCGGGCCAGATTGTCCAGCACGATAACCTTGTTGCCGCGGCCGGCAAGTCGGTCGGCCAGGTTGCAGCCGATGAAACCGCAACCGCCTGTGACGAGAACGGGCCTTGTGTAAGTTTCCCTCATGCCACCAGCCCTCGACGTAGTAACTCTTGGGTAGCATTCTCCGCCCGGTCTTCGGCGATCTGGTCGGCAAGATACCAGGCCAATTCATCAAGGCCGTCTTCAAACGCGACGCGCGGTTCGAAAACGAGCAATGCGCGGCTCTTTTCGATGTCGGCAAAGCAATGGCGAATGTCGCCGGCGCGGTATTTCTGCGTAATCTCCGGCGAGATTTTCGGTCGGCCCATGACTCGCGCCAGATCACAAGCAACAGACTGGATCGTCCGGCTTTGCCCCGAACCGATGTTGAACACATCACCGCTGTGATCGCTCTTCAGCGCGAGGAGGCAGGCACGCGCGACGTCTTGCACGTGGACGAAATCGCGCCGCTGCAGGCCGTCTTCGAACACCAGGGGCCGACGGTTGTTCAGCAAGCGTGCGGCGAAGATGGCCAGCACGCCGGTGTAGGGATTGGACAGCGCCTGATGAAGGCCGAAGACGTTGAAGAAGCGCAAGGCGAGCGTCGGGACGCCATAGGCATTGCCGGTGATCAGGCACATACGCTCCTGCGCGTACTTGTTCAGCGCATAGATCGAATTTAGCGATGGCTGCTTGGTCTCGGGCGTGGGCAGAGGCTCGAGGAGGCGTCTCTGGTTGTCCTTCAGCTCCCATTCGGCCTTCTTCAGTTGAACGATGGGGCGTTCGGCTGACGCAACCGCGCTCCCGTCGATCGAGCGGCAAAGTCCTTCGCCGTAGACACTCATTGATGAGGCGACCACGAGGCGCTCGACAGGCCGTTTGGAGAGCGCTTCGAGCAAAGTCGCCGTGCCGAGTTCGTTGGTCCTGACGTATGAGATGATATCGTACATGCTCTGACCGACGCCAACGCTGGAAGCCAGATGCAGCACCATATCGGCGCCGCGCAGGGCACGCTCGACGGCAAGGGCATCCGTCACATCTCCAATGACGAGCTCTGCTTCTTTATTTAGATAGGTTGGGCGGCGACGTTGCGCGCCATGAACCTGGGGGGAGAGGTTGTCGAGCACCCTGACTTCGTAGCCCGCCGCCAGCAAGGCATTCGCCGCATGGGAGCCGATGAAGCCTGCGCCTCCCGTAATCAGTACCCTTGCCATCGGCAACTCTCCTTGCTCGGCATCAGAACGGTCTTGCAAACCGTTCAACGGTGAAGTGGAAAGCACGCACCGAGGAGTTGGAGGTCGGCTGACCGCGCGCTATTCACAGCTATGAGCTAGAAGCGGTGCAACGAATGTTCGTTCCTACAGAATGTACAAACAAAAATTCTACTAACCTAGATCAATAACATGAGTGAATCGCGGGCGCCTGAAGGCCGATCAAAATGGCAGGCCGTGTGCGAGTGGAGGAAGTCGAGATGACGCGCAACGGTCGCGCCGATATCGGCGAACCCGCTGCGCTTGCCGATCGGCGAAGAGCGCGGCGTGCCGGCAACGAGGACGGGAACCTGTTCGCGCGTGTGATCACTGCCAAGCCACGTCGGATCGCAGCCGTGATCAGCGGTGATGACCAAAAGGTCCCGATCTTCAGCCGCTCCATTAGCTCCGGAAGCCTGAAATCGAATGCTTCGAGGGCTGCTGCGTAACCTGCCACGTCGCGCCGGTGGCCGTAGATCGTTGTCGAAGTCGACGAAGTTCGCGAAGAGCAGCCCGCCATCCGCCAAGTGATCCCACCCGTCCAGCAAGCAATCGAACAGCGCGTCGTTGCCGTCGCCCCGCTTGTTGAGCCCGGTTCCACGATAGGCGAAAATGTCGTCGATCTTGCCAATCGACACGATGTCTCGGTGCTCAGCCTCGGCGAAATCGAGAATGGTTGGTTCCGACGGCGGCGCCACGAAATCGCGCCGGTGCGAGGTTCTTTTGAAACCGCGGCTGGACGTTCCCACAAAAGGTCGCGCGATCACGCGACCGATGTTGAACGGATCCACCAGCCGGCGCGCCACCGCACAGACCTCATATAGCCTCTCCAGCCCGAAGCTCTGCTCGTGCGCGGCGATCTGAATCACGCTGTCAGCCGATGTATAACAGATCGGTTTCCCGGACCGCAGGTGCTGCTCGCCGAGCTCAGCGACGATGTCCGTGCCCGAGGCGTGACGATTGCCGATGACGCCGGGCAGGGCGGCTTGCTCTACAAGTCCGTCAATGAGTTCCTGAGGAAAGCAAGGCTCCGTCTTCGGGAAATAACCCCAATCGAACCAAACCGGCACTCCGGCGATTTCCCAATGACCGGAGGGCGTATCCTTTCCCCTGGATTGCTCGCTCGCGCATCCACATTGCGGGCTTACATCGCCGCGATACGCCATTCCCGGAGGCTGCCGGCCGGTGGCCAGACGGTGAGCTTCACCCAGTCCGAGTTCGACAAGATGGGGTAGGTGCAGCGGTCCTTGGCGCGACTCGCTATCCGCATCGCCGACAGCGCAGGCTTCGGCAATATGGCCGATCGTATCTGCACCGTCATCGCCATACGCCGCGGCATCAGGCGCGGCGCCGACGCCCACGGAGTCCATGACGAGGATCAGGGCGCGCATATCTCGTCCTGTGCGGGCTCGAACTGCGGAGATGTGGAACCGATGGCCGCTGGAAGGTCGCAGTAGCGCTCAACCATGCGCGCGCAAAAATCGGCGAACTCCTGAGGATCGAGTGGCGGGCTGGTATGGTGTGGAGCGAGGCCGCGGTGTTCGGGCGTAAAGCAGAACGTCAACGTCACTTTGAACTCCGCGAGCGTCTCCATCTGTCTGTCGAACCAGTCCATGGCGTTTGGGCGAAAGCTGTCAGCCCAGGACAGGCCGGTTCTCAGATGCGTTACGCCGAGGCGGCGCATCCAGCGCACCGCCTCATCAAGACGGTGATCATCGAAATGGAACCACTGGCACAGCCCCATCACATCCGAATACTTTTCGAAGGTCTTGCAAGCCATTTTCGGCGTGCCGTCCTCGCGTAACAGTCCCATGGAAGTGCCGGTAGTAGGACGACCCTTCAGCCTCGCGATGCCGTGTCGTCGCCTCCCATGTCGAAGGAAGATCATAGAGGCTGTACCAATGAATCCTCGGCGCCCGGCCGGAGAGCAGTTCAGCCGTACGGCGGACACCCCAGTCCTGAACTTCTTCGGCGCCGAACGAAGATACGCCGACCTCGGTCACCCAGACCGGCAAGGATACGATTGATTGAATTTCGGCGAGCTTGTCCGGCCACTCGTCGATCTGCCACAGATTCCAATCGAGCGGGAAGCCGTGCACGGCTACGACGTCGACATGGTCGAGAACGCCTTTGCCTTCATATTTTCAATGAAGGACGGGTCGATCGGCGAGACACCGCCGAGCACCCGGGGCAGGGTGGGATGAACCGCGCGGATGGCCCGCCCAGCGGTGATCGCTGTTTCGGCGAACTTCTCCCATCCGGAGTCAAGTTGAAGATCCCAGTGCGACTTGTTGTTGGGCTCATTCCAAATCTTCGCTGCTTCGATCATCTGGCGGCACCTCGAGGTACAGCCGGCATCGCTGCCGTCCCGGATCTGGCGGCCCTCCTGCAGAGATAGACTTCCTCCTCGGGGTGGGCCGCGATCGCGAATCCAGCGCTACGAAGCATCGCCTCCACGCAGGCCCGGTTCGGCGCCCACCAATTGGTGGGATCATCGGCGTATTTGTGCTCGATGAAGTGCATCTTCGGATAGCCGGAGCTGTCGAAGTGGGACGTCGTCCAAAATCATAATCGCGCTCGACCGTATCCACCTGATCAGATCCGCGCAGCATGGACTGGAACAGTAGCAGGTCGCGCGCGGCATGCTCGTGGATAAGGTCGAGCGCCAGCAGAGGGTGTCGCAGATGATAAAGCACGCCCATGAAGATCACGAGATCGAATTTTTCACCGAGCTCCCTGACGTCATAGGCCGACATCTTGCGGAATTCGATCTTGAGACCATTGACGTCGGCTGCGGATCTGGCCTGCGCCAGGTATTCATCGTCGGTATCGAGGCCGAGCACGCGGTCCGCACCCCGGCGCTTCATTTCCATGGCGTAGAAGCCTGCATTGCAGCCGATGTCGAGAACGGTCTTGCCCTTCAGATTATCCGGGATGACGCCAGCGAAACGACGCCATTTGACTCGCGGATAGTCGCCCAGGAAGTGCGACGGCGCGGTACTGACACCCTTCAAATCGAGGTTGTGAAACCAGGGGCCGAGCGCATCGACGCGGCGCCGGATTTCTTCCCTGGAGAGGACTTCGGTCATGAAGTTCCTCCCGTCGTGGCCGGCGACGGCTTTTCAATGTCGCCGCTGAAAAACGGAGCGGCTGTCGGTCGGTCCTCCGAGCGCCCAGATTGTGCATCTGTCAGCAAGGTCATTGCGGTTCGATAACCATTGAGCGTTCCGACATCGACATAGGATTCGCCTGCCTTGACGCCGATGCCACACCCGCCGGCCTTGATATATCCATTGACCAACGTTCCGAAATATTCGTCCCGGCAGGCGCGCCCTTTCCAGAGCAGGTGCAAGTCGCGGAAGCCGGCCGCGGACATCCTGAACGCGCCCCAGATCCAGTTCGATTCCGCATCCGCCTGCTTGACCTGAATTTCGCGTACGCGCTCGCCATCGAGCACGACCGCATCAAAGAATTCCGGATGGTCCACCGGAAACAGAAGGAACGAAAGATCGGCATCTGGCAACGAACTCAGCGCGGCTTTTGGAAACCAAACCGTATCGGGCAATCCCACCAGAACGTCTTCGTAATTGCCCACGACCGTGCTGGCCCGGAATACCGCATCGCACAGGCCGCACGCCTGCGGCTGCACGACATAGGCGAGCTCGGCGCTGCCATAGCGGTCGCCGTAATATTCGAGGATGTCGGATTTGTCGGGCGAGATTACAAAGCAGATCTTGTCGGCGCCTCCCAAGATCAGCCGCTCGATGAGGTATTCCGAGACAGCGCACGGGCGGTCAAACCCCTTATCGCTGCGACTGCCGACCGGAAGCAGTTCCTTGGAGAACGCCAATGGCTGAATGCGGCTGCCGCGTCCCGCCGCTGGAACGATACCCCACATCACTAGACTCCCTGCGCTTCTGCTTGACAGGCACCGCGGCTCGCCGCTTGCTCGAGCAGCTCGATGAGGTCGACCGCCCGCTTGTTTGAGCTATGCTGATCCAGGGTCCGCTCGCGAGCGCGCCTGGCTATTCCCGATAAATGGTTGCCATCCAACTGCAACGCCGCGAGCGTATCGGCTGCGTCGTCTGCCAACAGGATCTCTTCGCCGGGCTCGAAGAAGTCGTCCAGCCCCATCCAGCGATCGCTGAGCAAAGGCGCGCCGCAGGCAGCCGCTTCGAACAACCGGCCGGAAGGACACCAACCCATTTCCGCCATCGTGCGACGGGTGACGTTAAGGGTGATACGAGAGGAAGCGAAGAACGGTGCGTGTTCGGATGGCGGCAGGTGCCGGACAAAATAGATGTTCGACGACCAGGGGAAATCAGGCGGATACTGCGCGCCGCCGATCAGGAAGCGGAGATCTTGCCGCGAGCGGGCAGGTGCCACGAACAGAGCTTCCAGGCCGGACTGCCGGTCCTTCGAATAGGTGCCGAGATAGGAGAGATCGGCGCGGTAATGTGCTTCGGCAGGAACAGGACGATGCAAATCGGCGTCAACGTGTCCATAGAGAGGCTTGATATCGCGCGCCCCCAGCTTCCGTCGAAACTCGTCAAATAGTTGTTGTCCGCCCGTGAAGCTTAGGACGAGTGCAAACGCATCAAGGCCCGTGGGACCGATGTAAGGGACGGGCTCTCCGGCCTGTACCTTCGCAAGGGTAATCGGCGTGTCGAGATCGTAAAACACGGGAGTGGCGCGATGCTGGGACAGGATCAGGTCGGTGGCGGCAAGCGCGTCAGGACAGTACGAGGTCACGATCGCAGCATCCGCTTCCATCACGCTTGAACGCGCGATCGATCGGACGTCTTTCCATGACGAATAGAGCACGAGGCGTCCGCCCGGGATTTCGAACAGGTCTCTGGCACCCGCGTAGTAGGGCACATCCCGCTCGAAGAACACGACCGAATGGCCCGAGCGGACGAGATATTTGCAAAGCCCGCGCCATAACGTCGCGTGACCGTTTCCCCAAGAGGAAGAGATGGTCAGACCAAAGACGACAATTCTCACGCCGGCACCTGTTGGTTGATCCGCGAGATACGAATGCCTGATTTATCCACCGCGAGCGTACTCACGCTCGCCGGATCAACTTTGAACGAAAGGAAATCGTCCAGCGGTGTGCGGGAGTAATACAGCAGGGCCGCCCTGATCGGCTCCGCATGGCTGACGATGACAATCGACCCGTCTGCCTGAGCGCATCGGAGTTGCTCGAGATACTGGACCATTCGTTGCTGAAGGACACGCATGCTTTCTCCGCCAGGCGGGCGACCGGCACTGCGTCGCGTATTCCACCTGTTCCATCTCGTATCCCCCTTGAGCTCTGCAAAGGCCCGCGATGTCCACTCTCCATAGTCGATTTCGTCGACTTCAGGCGCGACTTCCACCGGCAGACCAAAGTGACATGCGAGGATGGAGGCGGATTGCTGAGCCCGCCGCTGCGGACTCGACCGTATTGCTAGCGGCCGAGCAGGTATCATCTCGCCGCACCGCGACATTTGCCGGCAGCCGAGCTCGTCGAGCTGCACGCCGGGCATCCTGCCGCAAAGCCAACGGCCGAGCATGGCGTGATGGCCGTGGCGGACGAGGTGAATCGCCTCTACCATGGCGGCCTCATGCTTCGTCCTTGATGAAGGCTCGCGTCCTGCGGCGCGCTTCCTCGTCGGTGAACTGTTTCGGCGGAGATTTCATGAAATAGCTCGACGGTCCTGTCAGGGCACCGCCGAGACCGCGATCCATCGCCAGCTTTGCACAGCGAACGGCGTCGATGACCACGCCGGCCGAATTCGGCGAATCCCAGACTTCGAGCCGCACCTCGGCGCTCAACGGTACGCCACCGAACGTCGTGCCCTCGAGACGAATGTAGGCGAGTTTGCGATCGGTAAGCCAGGGGACGTGGTCGCTGGGACCGACGTGGACATTATCGGCTTCCAAGGGAACGTCGAACTGGCTGGTAACGGCCTGCGTCTTGGATATCTTCTTTGAATTCAGCCGCTCCCGTTCCAGCATGTTCTTGAAATCGGCATTGCCGCCGACATTGAGTTGGTACGTTCGATCAAGCCGCACGCCGCGTTCGCGGAACAGATTGGCGAGCACGCGGTGCAGGATCGTAGCGCCGACTTGGCTTTTGATATCGTCACCGATTACGGGAAGGCCAGCTTCTTCGAAGCGACGGCGCCACGCAGGGTCGGACGCGATAAATACGGGGATACAATTAATGAAGCCGCAGCCGGCGTCGATCGCCTGCATGGCGTACCATTCACTTGCTCTTTGGGAGCCGACGGGAAGGTACGAAACCACCACATCGGTTCGCGATCTCCTTAGCACCTCCGCAACATCGGCCTCAGGCTCCTTGGAGATCGGTACGTCATCTTCGAGATAGTGGCCAACGCCGTCGAGCACCGGACCGGGACTCACGGCGATGCCAGTTTTGGCAATGGTCGAAAAGCGATGCGTGTTGTTCGGCCTTATGAAGATAGCGTCGGCAACATCGCGCCCGACCTTGTGGGCATTGACGTCAAAAGCGGACGAAATCTCGACGTCGCTGATGTGATAGCCGCCGACGTCCGCGTTCATCAGTCCGGGGACCGGTTCATTGGATAAGGCGTCGCGATAATAGGTAAGCCCCTGGACAAATGAACTTGCGCAGTTGCCGACCCCGACAATCCCGACGCGGACGTGCCGCCTTTCTTGAAGACGTGAATGCATCGATTGTGCCTCCGGTGGTACGACTGCGAACGTAAGTACGTTGCCGAACGTGCTTTCGATATGTTCGTTCCTGTGCCGTCGGCTCTCGCACAGAGAGACAATCGATTCCGAGGAGAAAAGATCAAAAATCTTAACCTGGTTTAACTTGGCGGCCGTCGCGGCTGGAACGAAGGCCGGAGTAGAAGAAGATGAAGAAGAAGCTGAAGGAGAGCCACCGCGTCATCTATATTCAGTTCGCACGGGCTCGCGAAGAACGAATTGCTGCTTTCAGCGTTTCATGAGGAGCAACGGTTGTTCTCGATCGATCAGCCCCAGAGTGAGGGAAATGCCGATGAGCGACAGCGCAACGACGACGGATCACAAGGTCATCAAGAAATGGGCAGAGGAGCGCGACGGGCGGCCGGCAACGGTGCGCGCCACCGAAGAGGACGGCCATGCCGGTGTTCTTCGGATTGATTTTGGGCCTACGGAAGATCGACTTGAAGAAATCGAATGGGATGAATTCTTCCGCAAGTTCGACGAGTCCGATCTCGCGTTTCTGTATCAGGACCGCACCAAGGACGGAAAGCTGAGCCGGTTTCACAAATTCGTGCGACGTTCTGCCGAATGAGCTCTCTGCCCGAGGGCGAAACTGGCCATGCCTCGGAGAAGCCTGGCGGTGACTGGATTTCCGCGATGCGGGCCGGCGAGCTTGAGCGGGCATGGGCGATCACGGACTGCGATATCGCAAAATATCGTCAGCTCGACGACGACAAGCATAGAGGGCCTCGGCATCTGCAGCGGATTTGGCGGGGCGAGGAGCTGCGGAATCGGCACGTTCTGGTGCGATGCTATCATGGCCTCGGCGATACCATTCAATTCGCCCGTTTTCTGCCGCCCCTCGCGCAACGCGCGCGTGGATCACGGTGTGGTGCCAGCCGGAATTGCTGTCGCTCATTGAACGCGTCGAGGGTGTCGACCGGGCGATTCCGCTCCATGACGGAACGCCCGAAGCCGACTTCGAGGTGGACATCGAGATCATGGAAATTCCGCACGCGATCAGAGCGTGCCGTAGCTTGATCGAGCTGCGTAGTCCTTACCTCACGCTGCCGCCTCGCCCAGTACCGAGATCCATTGCCAGGCAGGAAGCGCTCGCTGTGGGACTGGTTTGGGAGGTCGGGAACTGGGACAAGGGTCGCGCCATCCCGGCGCGGCTGCTTAACAAGCTCAATGGACAGGGGATCGAACTTTACTCGTTTCAGAGGGGAACCGCATCAAGCGAGGCTAACCAAATCGGAGCCAGGGACATCAGCACGCCAGATATCATCGAACTCGGTTACCGCATGGGGGAGCTGGATATTGTCGTCAGCGTCGACACCATGGTGGTGCATTTGGCCGGGGCGCTCGGTTACGAACCGTGGGTCATGCTGCATGCGGATTGCGATTGGCGTTGGCCGACGCGCGGCGGCGCGTGCCTTTGGTATTCGCATGCAAGACTGTTCCATCAGCGCCTCGCAGGAGATTGGGCAGATGTGATCGACGATGTTAGCTCCGCTCTGGTGTCCCGAATTCCGCGGGGGAGCCAGTTTGCGAGACCTTCAGCCTGAAAGTTGGGAACGTCCGTTGCCGGTCGGCATTCTCCGGAAAATGGAGAGAGGTGATCGGACCCGTGAATGGCCTGCCCAATTCTCCTGGCTTTGTTCTGGACTGCCAACCTTGGGCGCTTCAGCACCACGAAAGCACGGGCAGTCGACACGCCGCGCTCGACGAGTGCACAAAGAAGCTTGATTTGTTTGGCAGTCCTATTGCGGCAAGTGACACGTGGCAATTCGGCGATCCTTACGCTGCCGTTGATCGGTGGTGTGATCGGCCCCCTTCTCGGTTGTAGGCTAGCGCTGCCATAGCGCGCGGTCTGTTCAGTACACGACAGAGGTTTGTTGTTCGTCTGCCGGCGCTGTCCCCTGCATATCCAACATTCACCCTTTGCGATCTTGCTGCTCGATCTCCTTCAGCAAAACTTCGGGGGCAACGTCTTTCGTGATCTCGGCTACTTCCTGTTCCGTGCCAGTGCGGACGTCGATCTTTTGAGCGATTGCAGAGACCATCTCGATCAGCCGCGTCAGTTCGTGCTCGGCGACAAGATTGATGTGCAGATCGAGATCGTCGCGTTTGTCGGTCGCGGCCTGCGCACGGTTTTGGCTGATCAGCACGAATGTGGATAGAAAAATCGCCTCGACCGACGCTTCCATAGCCAGAATGACGAATGTCGGATCGAAATGCGGGATACCGGGAATCAAATTCCAGGCGATCCAGACGCCGTATATCACCAGATGAAGATAAACAAACCGCATGCTTCCGGTGAATGCGGTGATGGCATTGGCCAGCTTTTCTTCTCTGCTGGCGTTGCGCTTCTCCTGTTTACGTTGTTCCCGTAAAGCTTCGATGGTTTTGCGGAGCGCAGAGCTCAACTCGCCCTCGTCCGCTCGATTATCAGAAGTCTGTCTTGGTGACACCAGAAACTCCGCGCGCCGCAGATGGCGTTCGCATCCTCGCCAAACTCACGTCGGGAATACCTTGCTCGGCGATCGCGGGATCGCTCCTTGTGATTGCATGGTATTGCAGATAGTCATCATTAAAGTCTCCCAGTTGCACCAGGGCGCTCCAGTTCCGGATCTTCAGCCGCCGAGAATCCCAATCCACCAGCTCGAGATGCCGTAGCTTCTGAATGACGCGATTGGCATGAACGTTGGAAATGCCGCAGGCGTCGGCGACATCCATCTGGGTCCAAGGCATGGAGAACGAGAGGTCACGTGCCAGACCAACGGATTGAAGCCGCACGGTTAGCTCGCAGACGATATGCGCGAGCCTCGCGAAGGCGTCGCGGCGCCCCAGATTGACGACCCATTCCTGGAAAATGGCCGCCTGCATCAGTGTTTCGCGCCAGAAAGCCTGAGCCAACGCGGATGATGCATCCAGCATCTCCTTGAGCGCCCCATGCGGTACGAACGCGAGCACTGCTGGCCCGAGGGTTGTGATAGTGTGGTCGACCTTCGGCAAGAATAGCGTTGGGAGGTCAACAATGTCGCCAGGAACGAAGAAGGAGGTGATCTGGCGACGAGATCCCGCAACGGGCTTGTGGCTGTACAGGAAGCCATCCAGCACAAGGGTGCATCGCGACGTAGAATAGCCGTGGGGAGACGAGTTCGCGATCGGCGGGATAGTTGACGAGTTTCAGGGGAAGGTGGACGATCCTCTGCCTGTCAACGGACGAAAGCGTGTTGAGCCGTTCAAGGCGAAACAGCAACCGCGAATATGGTCGTCCAGTCTCCATGCCTCACCTCATCAGCAAGACGATCTATCGAGTCGTGTTATCTGAGATGAAATAGCTTCGGGAAGTTCTTATGCTGCCCTTTGGAAATCTCATGTCGCACGCCTTGATTTACGCCAATGTCGTCGCTCGATTGAATCCGTACGGATCCTTTACGCGAGACCTTCACCTTCCGCCCGTCGCTGACAAGACCTCGATTATGTCAGCTGCCGTCTCCGCCTGTCGGATGATCTGCGACAACCGATCACGTTCTTGACCCGGCGGCAAGTTCTCTACTGCCGAGCGTGCCCTGCTCGCCACCTGTTGAAGCCGCTTCTCGAGGGAGGTTGTTTGTTTAGTACGATTTCGTTTTTTGTCATACCAAGCTGATCTTTTGTTTTGACAACTCCTGTAAAGCGCCGCGGCCGATTGCTTCCAAAGCGCCTAACGTCGTCTCGCCGTTCTTCGCCGCTTGAATAAGTTTCTTAGCAACGTATTCTCGCGTTTCGTGGTCGCGGCCACAGTCGGGGAGGTCGCGACAGACGTTCTCCAGGCAACGCCTTTGCTCTAGTGCGATCATCCATGAGTCCACCCACTTTCGCTGAAACTTCATTGATCCCATCGTTTCTAAAGTTCTCGCCCGTGAGCTTGACGAGTCGGGCGCAGACACCAAGACTGTCATGTTTGAAGTCCAGTTGCGCATTGAGCCCATGCGCCATCGCCCGCATTAACTGGAAACCTAGGCCACCGTCAGTGGCTGGATCAAAATGCTCAGGAAAGCCGACGCCATCGTCCGTGACTTCCACTACAAACGAGCCGCTTTGCTGGGTTTCGCAACGAACGTGAACCTTACCGGCAACCCCGTCGGGTGAGCGTATTTATTCGCGTTTGTCAGAAGTTCGACCGTGATCAGCGCGGCGTGCAGAGCGTCCCGTGGATCGACGCGGCCTTTGCAGGAATGGTCTACCGTCAGGTGCATACTCCCTGCAGAACAGAGAGTACCGATCATGGCCGATATCTCTCCTAGGAAATCTCCTAAGTTAATTCCATTGCTGTTGGCCGTCAGCGCCAACGACTTATGAAGCTTGGCCATCACCTCGATGCGAGCGCTGATGTCATCTAGCAACTCGCAAACCTCTGGTGCCGAATAAGTTTTCGTCGAGCAGAAAATCGACTTCCGTTGAAGCCGAATAACGGCGCTCAGGCCAGCCAAGTTGTTAGCGAAGCGATGATCCGCCTCGGCCATGCCTACTGCATTGTAATCGGTCGAGACTGACATTCACGCATCCTCACGAGAGAACATTCACGCCATCCTCACGAGAGAAAGGTGCGCCCCGATGCGTAATCAGTCAAGAAATCATTAATGTAGTCAAATAGTTACAGGCTAATTAGGCGCCTTCGCAGGCAAGGTTGCCGTGTGCAGTGAGAGCGCTTAAAGCGTCAAATTAGTTAGGAACGTAAGTGACGCCTTACACGTTTAGTGAGTACGTTTGCCCGCCTTAGGAGGCCATCATGGGCGAGTTAAACCGGGAGAACGCCTTCAGATCATGTTGTCTCCAGCCGAACTAAAGTTGGTCGACAACTGGCGCTTCAAGAGGCGCATGCCAAGCCGTGCATCGGCAGTACGAGAATTGCTCAAGCGTGGATTGGTAGCGGAGGGATTTGAATCTGCCGAAGATGGCTCCCGGTCAAAGGATTTCGGGCTCAGCAGTTTTGCTGACTAGCGTCGCGTTAGCGCGAAGCATTCCGGATCAGCGGGGCGTCAGTGCGGGCAAGCTAGCAGCCGCTTTCACTCAACGATATCAAACTGACCGGCGAAAGCTACGAAGCCAAGCCGGTCCGAATCAACTTCGCGTCGGCCCTGCGGGCAAGATACTACAAACAAGTTTCGGCCCATTAGGCCGACCGCGACCTTAGCCCCGCTACATGACGGAAGGCCACCTCGGTTGGCGGCCTCTTACCCCTTCGTGTCGCCAATCATTTCGTCTAGTTAAAGGAGGGCATCTGCATTGCGCTTTGTCTTGCGCAAAACAAAAACGGCCCCAGCGTCCTCGGGGCCGCGCTGGGGCAGTCTTAGCATGTGTCCGGTATCCTCTAGACGCCAACATAATGCCGGCACATTGCCACCTGTTCCCGAAATTCTTCGCGGGTTCATTCGACCAGTTTCCGACGATTAGCCCGTAACGGACATGACGCGGGACATTCCAAATCGACGCAATTGGCCCGGCTCGGACATTGAGGTCTGGCGCGGCCTTCCTTATGGAGGCGTTTTCGCGGGCACTCAAAAGCATGATACGAGTAGCCCCGCCACAGCATCGGCCGCCTCGCACCGACCCCCGGGGCTGGTCGACGAGTTCTTCAATGACGCAAAGTGGCACCGCCGACCGAGAATTTTCAGATGCGCCGTCCCTAGCGTTATAGGCCGCCAGGTCGCGCGTCCCAGTACGTAGGCGTCCCATAATACTCGTGGGTGCGCGTTTCCCAGTCTCGATCCTGCCACGAGTCATCGCTGAATTCAGGCGCATCCTTCAGCTGTTGCTCGGTGATACTGGTTCGAAAACCACCCAGCGACGTATCATATGTCAGAGCGGCCCAGGGGATGGGATAATGGCTGTGGCCCAACCCAACAAATCCGCCAAAGCTCATGACGGCATAAGCCACGCGACCCGACACCTTGTCGATAATGAGGTGATCAACCTCACCGATATTCTTTCCATCTGCCCCATAAACCTCGGTTCCATGAATGTCTTCGCTTGAGATGCATTGATGATCCGGATGGGCTGTCGCGCGGGCTATGGCTTCCTCCCTCATAAAGTGGGTTTCGTCGACTTAACTCCGCCGCTACGGGGTCGTTCCTGGTAGCGGAGACGACCCCAGCGCTCCCTTACGCAGATGAAGCGCTGGGGCAGTCTGGTGGCAACAGGCAATGTCATGGTAGCCACCAGACAAGCACAAAATGGAATGCGCCCAGACTAGTTCCTACGACTTGCCGTTTTTCCCGGCTCCGCCGCGCCGGCGCGCCATCGCCGACCCAAGCAGAAATGGCTCAAATATCTCACCGCTCAGCGCGCCTCTGCAATGCGGACTAGTCTCGGCTGCTGCTTTGGGACGCGATTGCGCCGTCGCGATCCAGATGCCGATGAACACCGTCACGATAGCGCAGGTCGCCGTCTGACTGTTCACGCGCTGGATAAGGTCGCCCTTGGCGGCGAGCCAATCGTTCACCTCTTTTTCAAGTCCAGAAAGATTCTCGGATCCGTTCGTCGATCCGACAAAGGGATACGGATTTATTCAACCTGACAGCGGCAGCAAGGATGTCTTCGTGCACATCTCGGCCGTCGAAAAAGCAGGGCTAAGCAGCCTCAATGAGGTTGCCAGGTGAGCTATGAAGAAGTGAGTAACGGTAAGACGTCCGCTGAAAATCTGAGATAAATTCAACTTTCAGGTTACAAAGCGAACCGACACTGGCGTCTATGCTGATCTAAGAAGTTCGCGTTTCATCACGTTCGGAATGTTTTCGGCGGGCCGTCGGAATGTCATCCCAATAAAAATGTTTAGGACGGGCTTTCGGTATGGGCATTAGAAACCGCGCGGGCATCTGCTCGTTGAAATGGTCGGCCGCGCATCACCTCCGTCCCCAAAGCAAAGCGGTCGACAGGGGCCGTCTGGGGTATCGAGAGGCCCTCCGGCGGCCCCACTCATTTAGCTTGATCAGCTTCGCCGCTCTCAGCCTGCTTTTAGTGGAAACTCGCGCGGGCACCGGCCGTTGAATCAGGTCGGCCGCCAACGCATCAGCAGCCAAGCGGTCGGCAGGGTCGGGGTCGCTGAAAGGTCGCCGCCCTCGGCGGCCCCACTCTCGCAGCCTGATCAACCATCCATAAATTCGTCCCTTTAACAGAAACTGCACGGACAATCGGCTGTTGAATAGGGTCGGCCGCGATGGGTGGTTCCAGGGCGGTCGACAGGGCCGTCCGGCAGATTGAGTCCTCCGGGCGGCCTCATGCCAGCACCTCCCCTAGGCATGTCCCCAACACCTTCCCACTGGGTGTCAAAATTTTGTGTGCTGATCGGTCGGCTCAACGCGGTACGACATCATGGATTGCCGACTCCATCGGTGATATGGGCCGCAAGGCGGAGATGGCTGGGATGTGGCCGGGCACACGTTCCGAACGGGCAAACCTTGCTGCCATCCATCGCGGACACAAGCCCCTTCAGACGTGCTGCTACACCCGACTCCACATCCCCCGTAGCCGAGGCTGGGCCAGCGAGCGAGAGCTACAAAGAAGGCCCCAAAGCAAGCAAGGCTGATCATCACGGCGGCTCCTCGTCGCCTTGAGTGCACGGGTTAATATTGGCGCCGTTAATACGTTCCTTTGCTCTGCTCGCTGCCGGTTCATGCCGGCGGGCCTATTACCTGCTTGCTAGTGTTGACGTAGACAAAAACGGTCATGAGAAGGAAATCCTGTCGCTTGCGGCTTCAGCGCCTTGCCAGCAGCTCCTGCACAGAAACCGGCACATCGTCGTACTCGGCAAAGCGTCGGCGTAGCTCGTCAGCGATATCCACTGTCACGTCTCGCGATCAGCCCTCGGCCGTATTGAAGGCAATGATGCGCGCCGGGCGGCTATACTGACCGTCCATAGGGTCGCTGATAAGCATTTCGCGGTTGGCATCCTCTTCGGCGGTCTCGCGCCAGGCGCGGCCGAGGTTTCCGCCAAAGTCGTCCAGCACCAGGTGGGTATCCTGGTTGCTTGACCGCAACAATGATGGCGAGTGACGCATACGCAACTCCACAGGGCAGGCTCCAGCCCCGGAGTCGAGACGACGGCACAAAGAGCTTGAGCCGCAGTGGCGTCTATGGGAAGGCGCCACGCGATTCATACGCCGTCATGTTTAGATCGTTCCTAGGAAAGTTGTCGCAGCTTGGCAGGCCGTCCCGACGGGCCGCCCTAAGCTTTAGTCCCGATCAATGCTCAGCCTCCGGCTGACCCATTGCGGCCAAGTATCTGCTGCGTGATTGCGTCCAATCAACTCAAAGGTGAATTGCATGATCAATCCCCGTCTGTTCGCACGACGATACCTAGCCGTTGTTTCAGGATGTTTTCGTCGGCTGAGGAAAACGGCTTCGTCCCAAAAATTACGCCGCCCAACTCGAAATTGCCGGGCGGCGCTTTAGTCTCGAACTGGGGCACCCAAATCCCCAGCATCCGATCAAGAGTAATGTCTCTGCAAGCTTTGAAGAAACGGCCCCAGCCTGGGGACAAAACTGGGACCGTCATTCCAATGCGCCATGCGACGGGCCGTGGCACTCATTTCTAACGGGCAGTCGGTGCCCGTTCCTGGCCCGTATATGAAACGGCCCCAGCATCGGAGGAAGCTGGGACCGCCACTTTCTCCCGGTTTGTCTCCACGATCCCCCGGGAGCGATGGATTCGACTCTCAGCAACGCTGCAGGTTCCTAAGAACGGCCCCGGACGCAGGGCTGCGGGCTCAGCGATCTTCCGCGTTCTGTTCACTATTGGGCAGACGTTGCCATCTTTTCCCGCTTCTATCGGAACGCCAGATGGGTACCCACTACCCCATCCGGCTGTGAACGTAATACTTTGATGGCCTCGGCGCATGCCCCGCGCTGGGGCCATTTTTATTGACCTTTACTGTTTGCTGCGATCGACTTCCGTACCTGTGGGGTTCGGAGACGGCGGCGTCGGACGGTTGGTCGTCGCCGCGCCCGTGGTCGTGCTGGGCTCGGTGTTGGTCTTGCCCGAAGGCCCCGTAGGGTTGACCGGCTGGGTCTGCTGCGCGGTCTCGCTGGGCGGCGTGGTGCCCGCCTGGTCCACGCTGTTGTTATTCAGGCCGTAGAACACGACACCCAGCACAACTGCGATGGCGATGGCGTAGATTGCGACCCTGGCGCCGCTGGCGGACCTTCAGCGAGCTGGGGATCGGCTTGCAGCTCATTGTCGCGACGCCGCATTTCCTCTTCACCCGGCCCGCACCATGGGGATCGTTCGGATTGGATTGATAGGCCATGAATTCGGTCCTCCGGTAGCGCCCCAGCTAAGCGAATAGGACAATGGCCGGCCCTCGCGGATGTTCCGCGCCAAGGTTGCGAGCCGCTCAAGCCTAACTCATATCGGGTTCGAAGCCTGCGGGCATCGCAGGGACGCCATTGGGATCGGCTGGATCAGTTCGATTACAGTCCGGGCAGGGTGCACCCGCACCGCCGCACTTGCATGCCCTTTCACCGCGGAAGGGCCGTTCGACGTGATTTTGGCAGACCCAGCGACTATTATCGCACCGAGGACAGTACCGCATCACCGTATTCCCAACTGTCTAGTCGGCGGTCTCCTTAACCCGATGCCACTTCAATTGCGGTGCAGTGGTTCCGTTCCAGAGTTAATGGGGCAGGGCTATCGCTCATCCTCAAAACTTCTATTCATTGCCGGATGTGTCCGGTTCTTGTTCTCAACCCAATGGGGCTGTCGATCGCCGCGGTACGGTCGATCCCGGTGCTTCGAAACAATCCCTTCAAGCCCGGATTCGCAAGCCTTCCGGAACAGGTCCAGACCGATCTCGCCCTGTTCGAAGTCGCTCAGGAAGATGCCGTCGACGCGACGCGCCAGCATGCGCGCGAGATTGGTCTTGCGCAGGTGCAACGGCAATTTCCGGAGGTCCTCGCCATCGGCGATAAGCATATCGAAGGCATAGAACTGGACTTCCTCATCGTGCTTGCGCGAGTGCAGGCCGTTGAAGTCGCATCTACCATCGACGCCGAGCAGCACGGCTTCACCGTCGATCACAAAGGAACTCTGGCGGTTTCTCAGCGCGGCCTCGACAATGAGGGAACCGGTTGCTCCAGTCGTACCCGTTGCGGGTGAATAGCCGCACCCGCTTGCCTTCACGTTGAACGATTAGCCGATAGCCGTCATGCTTGATCTCGTGAAGCCACTCCGGCCGATTAGGGACGTTGGTCCCCGGCGTCGGAATGCAGGGCTCGAATGCGGTCCTTCGCATGCGGGATAGGCAACAGTAGACAAAATGCGATTCTGATTCAGACCAGCCGAAGGTTCAACTGACGCCGATCGCGGTCCTCGTGCCGTTCGACAAATCAGAGATCGTAGAGGGGAGCTCGCGCATCTGAAGATCGCAGCGACGGCGCAATTCGCGGGCGACGTATTCGGAAACATCTTCCAGCGCTCGGCGGTATTGAACGCGACTACACGGATCGGGTTGCTATATTGGCCGGTTAGCAGATCTTGAATTACCGTTTCGAGGTCGGTGGCTTCGTAATCGGCTTCGCGCCGGCGCGGCCCAATCGACCGAAATTATCAGCCACCAAGTAAACCGTTTCATCGTTGTCGTTCGGGACTATCGACGGCGTCCAACTGGACCTACGCATTATGAACTCCACACAATACGAATTTAAACTGGCCTGACCTGAATCGTTCCGACGGGAAGAACAGGAACCCGGCGCATCATGACGCGTTGCCACTCGCAATGGGAGGTATTGCTGGATGGCAAAGGCAAAGAAGAAATCAAGCCGCGGACGCAAGCAGGACCGCGCGCGGGCCGCCGGCGGGCAGATTAAGGGTCCTAAGATGGCAAGCACCGAAACGCGGGCTTTGTCGGCCGTTCCGCCGGTGCTATCGGCATGTGCCGAAGTTCTCCCAAAGATGCTCAGGAACATTCGTTCGCGCGTTCAGTTCTAGGAGCACCGATCAACCTTCGGAGGAGGATAAAAATGCAGAAAGTCCTAGCCGCGGCTCTCCTGAGCGCCGCTGTCTTCAGTGCTCCCGCCTATGCGCAAACGGACAAGCCCGCCGACCGCGCCGCCCCTGCCGCGACGACCGCCGGCTCGCAGGAAAAGATGGCGATCAAGGGAAACTGGCGCGCGTCCAAGCTCATGGGCCTCGACGTCTATAACGAAGCCAATGAAAAGCTTGGCGACATCAGCGAACTGATCCTGGACAAGAACGGCAAGGTCAATGCCGTGGTCATCGGTGTCGGCGGCTTCCTGGGCATGGGTGAGCATGATATCGCTGTTTCCATGGACAAGCTCAAATTCATGGAAGAGCCGGTCCGCACCAGCTCGACGGCGCCGGCAACGACGACGCGCGAGACGACGACCAAGGAAACAACGACCGGCGCGGCCACGAACACCACCACGACTGCACGTACCGCTGATGAGAACGACTGGACGCCAGACCACGCCGTGATGAGCGGCACCAAGGAGCAGCTCAAGGCGATGCCGCAGTTCAAGTATTCAGACTACAACTGAGCATCCGATATTTCGGCTGATCAAGGCCCCATCACGGTGGGGCCTTTTTCATGGGCCGATGACGAAGCGGGTCCGGGCAAACAATGTCTGATACTCTCGCAGGAATGGAATTTAGGAACGTTGAACGTGTTGCAGGATTATCGATCGTATCGGTGAGATACACTCAGTCAGAAACGTGAGCTTGGACGGCCTCAGCTCGTAAAGATAAAGCTGGGGCCGTTTTCTCGACTCATTCTGTCTGTTCGATCTTGTTGAAGCGCTAGGAACCATTCGCTTTGTGTGGAGTCAATTTATAGCTTCCGGTTTCATCCCCTTGTGATCGGAAGCGATTGGAATGACGGCCTCGGCGCCCGCCGCACATTTCGTTGCGCCTCTTCGGTGAGCAGTCTCGCGTTCCTGGATTGCTGGAATGAGCCTCTTCCGGAGTTCCAATTCTCCAAATTCTCGGAACGCAACCCTTTTTCCTCCGTTCTTGTCGTTAAGGAGCAGGAAACCATGCCCGTATTCATCCTTTGGGCCGTCTCCACAATTGTCGTGCTCCGTGGCATCAGCTACCATTTTCTTCGCATAGTGCACTAGCGGATTGTGTCGAGCCATTCCGGCGAATCCACAGGCGGCGCCCGCCCTGTGGAAATCAGTGCAAATGTTCAGAAGTGAACCGACCAGGGGTCGCACCTGACAATTAATCCCTCGCACTTCATCACGTAACCATACTTCCGATCGCCCGGCCCGCCGCGCCGGGCTTTTCGCTTTCGTGGGCACGTCGGGTGAGGGGGGACGGCTCCGACGCTGGGGGCAGTGGGGGGTCACGCCGGAGCCGCCGGACGCACGCCGAGTGAAGCCGCAGCCAATGAAAGTTTGATGACAGTGGCGAGGGCTTCGCCCTGAAAGACCAATACAGCTCGCCAGCCACATCGACCGGTCGATATGCTGACTCGGAAGACCTCGATGCGCACGACCCGCTGACCGGCCGTCCTGATCCGTTCCAGGGCCTCTCGGACGTTTGCGGATAGTTGTTAGCGGCGCGCAGGATCTTTTGAGGAGCCTGTGGTGTCGCTCTTAGTTGCACTGGAAGATCCAGCCCCGGCCGGTCCACCGGTCGCACCGCCAGCGGTGGTGGCAGAGGCGTCGCCCGATCCGGGGCTTTGCGAGCTGTCCCGCGCGCCGCTGGGGCTTGTCGTGTCGCTCTTGACGGCGCTGGAGGAACCAGCCCCGACCGGTCCACCGGTCGCGCCGCCAGAAGCTGCAGCGTCGCCCGAGCTACCTTGTGCAAGTGCGAGTGTCGAACTGAGCATCAGCAATGAGGACACAACGATTGTCGTGAGTTTCATGGGTTGTCCTTTCGAGTTCTTGGGCCAGCGGTCAGACGACCGGCTCCCACGAGTGAAGCGAGAGCGGGGCCGCCGATAACTGCCAAACCGACGACCTCCCTGCCAGCCGCTTCGCCGTGGCCCGACGGCGCGGCCGACCTTATTGAAACAACCAAGTGGCCGCCGGGTTTCTGATTATTCGTGGAGCACGCAACGCTGACCGGTGTGACCATCGAGCGCTGCGCGATGAAAGGAGAGTCTGATGGATGAATTCAGGAGAGAGCTACCGCGCTGGTCGACGAGTACCTCGTGCCGTCCAGCACGTTCGACGATTACGTCGAGATCACCGCCGTCCTGGAGGAGGAAACGGATAGGCTGGATATGGAGGCAGAGAAATTGGTCGACTCGAGGGCTCAAGGCTGATCCGTTGTTGGCTCATAAGGGGTATCCTGGTCCGTTTTCGGATCACACCCTGGAGCACTGCGATAGTGGACTTCTGGCGATTTTGGGGCCTAAAGACCCCTTGTCGTTGGGGCACGGGAAGCTGAGCTTGCTGAAACTTCTATATTCCAGGGGGAGAACCGCGGTCCTGGTCCTCCTCGTCCTCCTCGTCCTCTTCCTCTCCCTCTTGCTCTTCGTCGCCATCCTCTTCGTCTTCCTTTGATCTCGGGGCGGCATCGTATTGCCCATGATCACGAAGGGACTATTCCTCGGGGATGTGTGGGGTCATGTTGGTGCTCCTCGGGTGCTTTTACTCCGGCTCCGCTTACGGCGCATGCGATCGCTTCGCCAGTCCCGGGTGGCGGCGATGACCCCAAGCCAGCTGTGACGATAACTGGGGGCCGGTCGTACGCGCCGCGTTTGATGCCCACGGGCCTGAATCAAAAACGTTTCGCCAGCAAACGTTCCTCTGAAAAATGGAGCGCGGAGACAGCCTAGTGACGGCGGGACCTCTCACGAACTTAGGAACGACTTCCAGCTGATCGCGTATGAGCGAGGTGGCGTACCTGGACGATCGCCATGGCTCCAGCCCTTTGCGCCGTCATTTTGACTCCCGGGGCTTGGAGCCACCCTGGCGTCTGTGGTTAGCGCCGGGAAGATTTCTTCTTGGCTTGTTGCGTTCGGATGCGTTGGCGGCGACCTCGCCCAGCACATAGGCCGCGAAGCCGAGAAAGCCGATATTGACCGCCAACGACGCGATGGCCAGCGGCGTGGGCTTCATCGCGTCAAGGGTACTGGTAGTGACTTTAGCGATGACCTCTCCTGTAACCATGGTGGCTTCCGCTGCTTCACGCGCGGCGGCTATGACTGGGCGCCAAGCGTTTTCCGGGCATCGTTGATGCTGCACCGCGTCTCAAGGCGACATCGTTCCTGATCGACGGCGAGGTGGTGATCGCCCGGGATGACGGGACGCCGGAATTCCATGCGCTGGCGGAGGACGCATATCCGTCCCGGGCGCCGCTGGGGCTTGTCGTGTCGCTCTTGACGGCGCTGGAGGAATGCCTTTTGCTCGCCACATCTTGACGACCTGGTCGCGGTCGTCGAAGGCCATGATCGGCCGATAACCGTCAGCCTGAAGCCGATCCAGCAACTCCGCCTTGACGATGTAGTCCGGGCGTCGGTCTCGGCGGCCTCGCATGTACAAAGGACCACGCAGACCTGTTTCGCGCTCAAGCCAGTCTTCGGTTTCTTTGCGCACCTCATCCGAACGACCGGATACGAATACGACCGGCTTGACCCTCGATAGGTGCCTGGCCAGGTCGCAGATGTGTTCTATCGCCTTGTCGTCGGCACTGGCCGCAAAGAACGCTCGCCAGTTCTTGGGCCTTTTCTCGACGTGGTGCAGCCGGTGAGACAAATCGGCAAGCGTCCCATCGACGTCGAAGACGTAGCAGTCTTTAGGTGCCATTTTCATCGTAGCTATAACGATTTTTTCCAACGGCGGGTTCTGGAACGGCAACAATCGCTCTGCGTTTTCCTCCGAATAAGGAGATGCCCATGACCCAAAGCGACGACCGCGCCCGCAACAAGGGTGAAAGTGCCAGCCCGAACACCAAGGGTGATGCACCGCAGCATCAGGGTGGCGACGCGAGCCGGAAGGCCCAACGATGGGGCGGTGGAAACAAGGCCTCGAAAGGGCCGATCACGAAGGATGATAGGCAGAACGAAAACTCCAGTGACAAGAGCTGAACATGGTGAAGACGAAGACAACCGCAGAGCCCGGCAAACGAATTGGCAAACACGGCGGCAACCGCAGTGGGCACCACGCGCGAGGCGCCAACAAAGTGAGACGGGCGAGCCGTCAGGCGGCAGGTAAGGAACCTCATCGGGGCGGCAAAGGTCGGCGCTAGTCCTGGCGATGTTCATACACGCTCGTCAGGAGGACAGTATCATGCATATGAAAGTGATGAAGGAGCAGTTCGTGCTTGACGGCGACAAGCTTACCCATACGCCGACTGGCGCTACGTTCTGGCTGGGCGAGAAGGACGTCGTGGCTTGCGAGCAAGGCCGCCTTAACTTGGATACTGGCGACGATTACGATCTCGACGAATTAAAGGAAGAGGCTTGGCGTATCATGGCGGCCGAGCGCAAGGCCCGCAGCGGGATCACGGACTCCCATATTTAATCATCAACGTCACGAATTCTCGCTCTTATGTCGGCGAGGAAAGCCGTCAATGCGTCACCCCTGCAGCCTCCGCTTTCGGGGGTTAAAAGCGTGATTCCCCAGTGTGCCAGTATCGCCTCTTGCACCGGGTTGAACGCTGGCATGAACACAAACGAGGGCGGGCGATGGTCCTTATGACCCGATTTTTCCCAGGTCTGCCAAATGCTGTGTAATAGCAGGCGAATATTGGGGTCGGACATGCTGTAGCCAATGAACAGAATGGTGCGACCGAGAGCATCCGCGCGGAATCTAATATCCAGCGGTGAATCAAAGGATAGTCGATCCAGAAAATCGGTCTCGGTAAGAACCAGCGATGAATCGTCATCGAAATCACCATGGTACTTGATGATATGCGTAACGCTCTGGGCAGCGTCTGCGAGATGCTTAGCGTTCGCGATCTTGGCATAAGGCTTATGGTGGACTTCGAACGCCGTCTCGAGGTTTCGATCATAGTTGGTGGTATAAATGGCCGGGAAGTCGAGTTCGACAATGATCTTGTGCACCTCCGATTGCGAGACCTTGTCTGTCGCGACTTTCCAATTTCGATCCAGCCAGCTTCGTAACGGGCCCATCCCACCCTGCTTCAGCCGATAAAATTCGGCGAGCATTTGGTAGCCGTCATTCATTCCGTCAATCACCTCGGGACCGAGTTCGAGCTCCTTTAACAGGTGGTCAATCAGGGTCTGCCAGGACGGCAGCCCGACCGCCATCGAGACCCCAGCGCCGACGAACAAGATCGCTTGGCGTCGCTTGATCGCGCCAGCCAAAAGATTCTTGGAAGACGATTCTTGTTTTTTTCCAACCGAGCTATCCATCCCGTTTCAACCGGTTGCAAGTTGGCCGGTTCCTATAGCCAGGATATCCCGAAGGGATGAATCGGCGACCGCAAGCTTTGCCGATTTCGAGCGTTTAGTGCCGGTCTATCAAAAGCCGGCCGCCGTGGGCGCAGCAACATTCGCGCGCGTGTTCACTCGAATCTCGCCACCAGCGACTGTCCGATAGCCCTGCCATCTCGGTCGTGCTGCAACGAAGACGCAGTCGAGATCATGGGCGACCGGAATGAGACGCGGCGGGCTTGCCTGCTATGGGGTCGGAAGGCGATCGGGCATTGAAGGTGTGGCCAAGTCGGACCTGATGCCAGGATAAGCGGCCGCGGCATCGGAATTAACCAGTGCCTTGTAGCGGCGCAAATATTCCTCCGCCATTTGCCTTGCGGTAAATCTCTTCTCGAAATGCGCTCGCACCTTGCGTCGATCGAGTTCGGAAAGTCTTGCGATCGCTTCAACGGCTTCTGCTTCGTCCGGCACGACAAAGCCGGTGATACCATCGTCGATGACCTCGGGCACCGAGCCGGACTTGAAGGCAATGACGGGCGTGCCGCAGGCCATGGCTTCGATCATGACGAGGCCGAACGGTTCGGGCCAATCGATTGGAGACCGTCACGCCGCAGTGGGCCAAGATGCATGCGGCGGTGCCGCAGCGTTCCCATTGGTCACACTGTTGGAGTTGCAGGATGGTCGATGAAGTTCTTCGAAAGGCGGTCGACACGGCTTGGACCGTCTATCTGGCGACGCATCGCGATGTCGACGTTGCTGACGGTCGACCATGCCTATTGGAGCGCCATTTGCGAGGGAAGTTGGAGGCCAGCCAATGCGAGACTGAAGAACTCACGTGTTTTGGACTCGCCTATCTTGACCGGCTTCCCAGGGACGAATGATAAAGCGGATAGAATTGCTGCTCGGACAGATAGCAGCAGGAAGCGCGAGACCGGATTGGACATTGCTCGCCCTTTCGTCGCTGCTATCAGCGACGCTGGTCCTGGCAATGCAATCCATTAGTAGATGAAGCCTTCGCTCGCGAGTTGCCGTGTACGAATTAGGCAGCTCACCGGCTTCATCGTGAAGAGGTGGAATAAGCCGAAGCACCAACTCGCGCGATTGGACAGAAGAAAGTGCGCCCGCGTTTCGAAGAGCTCTTCTCAGCGCAACGGATGGCGCGAGCGTACGGGCCGCTCGTGCAAGTGTGTGAGTGAGGATCCGGGTCTGGTTTTTGGCCGTGCATATGCGCCATCACCTGGGCGAGGTCGCGCATGTCGATCAGCTCGCCGCAGACAGGACAGTTTCCGAAATGCTCGATCTCGGGCCGGTCCGGATCGTCCGTATCGACGCCAGTGTAGCGCGGCAACTGCTGGGAGCTTTCGACGTCCGCCTGAAATCCCTCGGGAAGATCCGGCGCGGTGGACTCATCGGACTGATTGCAGACCGGGCATGGCGCTCCGGCAGCGCCGCAGGTACAGGCGCGCGCCTAACCACGGCTGGTCCGGATGCCGCTCGCAGACCCAATGACAGTTGTCGCAGCGGGCACACCACTTCATCGCAGGTCCTTCTGGCCACAGAAAACCAGCGCGGGATGTCACTCATGATTGGCGCTTTTTCGGCTCCAATCCCAGCTCTCGACACTTCTTGATGACCTCATCAACACGGTCAGCTCGGTCGAGAACTTCCGCCGCTTCTTCGACTGAGAGGCCATCATTGATTGCCGCTTTGAGGTCCTCGACTTCTGTCTTTGTCCATTCGCCCGGGGCCATCACAAATCCTCCCGCAGCCCCTTGAAGAACGGATGCCTCACCTTGCCCTCGGCCGACTTCGCCCGGTACTCGATCTCGGCGAGCAGCTCCGGCTCCACCCAGATGCCCTTGTGAGCGATCCCCTTGGTGTAAGGCTGAGTTTTGCGGATCAGCGGCGTCAGGCGTTTGCGGAGATCGGCGGCCGACACCTTGTCGAAGCCGTGGTCGACTTTACCAGCATAGACCAGGTTCTTGCCCTTGCGGCGGCCGACATAGATTCCGTCCCACTTGTTGCCGTCGAGCGCGAAGCCGGCGATGGTCAGCGTCTCGCGCTGCACGCATGTTTTCTTGATCCAATTGTTGCTCGCGCCCGAGGTGTAGGCGCTGTCGCGCACCTTCGAGACCACGCCCTCCAGCCCGACCTTGCAGGCGTGCGCGTACATCTCCGGTCCGTCGACCTCGAAGCTCTCGCTGAACTGGATGTCGGTGCCGTCGATGATCTTCTTCAGGTGGGCCTTGCGCTGGATCAGCGGCAGCCGCCGGAGATCATAACCGTTGAGGTAAAGCAGGTCGAACGCGACCAGGATAATCTTGGTCGACTTGCCTCTCAGTTCGTTTTGCAGGACGGAGAAGTCGGTGGTGCCGTTTTCGGAAGGGACCACGACCTCGCCATCGATGATCGCCGTGCCGGCGGCAATGTGCCAGGCGTCATCGGCAATCTTGCGAAAGCGTTTGGTCCAATCGTTGCCGCGGCGGGTGAGGATTTTGATGTCGTCATTATGGATGTGGAACTGGACGCGGTAACCGTCGAACTTGATTTCATGAATCCAGCGATCGCCTGACGGCACTTGCTCGACCGACGTCGCCAGCGCGGGTTCGACGAATCCGGGAAGGGCGCCTTCACGCCGATCGCCGCCGCCTTCTTGCGCTGAAACGCCACAACAAAACTCCAAGCCAGTAAAGCTGATTCAAACTGGCACAGGTCGAATCGTTCCGGGCGGGAAAAACTGGAACCCGGCGCATCATGACCCGTTGCCCCTCGCTACGGGAAGTATTGCAGGATGGCAAAGGCAAAGAAGCAGTCAAGTCGCGGGCGCAAGCAAGACCGGGCGCGGGTCGCCGCAGGGCAGGATTACGAGGTGCGCTACACGGCGAACAAAACCAAGATATCGGCGGGTGCGGTGAAGAAGGCAGTCAAGAAGGTCGGCACGAGCCGCAAGCGGGTCGAGCGCCTGCTCGGGCGTTAGGAACGCGAATGAGAGAAGTGGGTTGAAGCGATGTCGCAGCCTCCCCCCAGTGCGATTCCTCAGCCCAGAAGGGCCTCAGCGCCGCCGCTGGGCCCCTTTCGTAATGAGGCCGCCAACTTGAGGCAGCCTTACTCTTAGCTGGCTTTTGGCGCGTTCATTGATCAACGTCGTCCGCTAGTTGGCTCAGATGCTTGGCTAGCCGATTGAATATTTCGCGTTTAGTCGTGTCCGTTGCAAGGTCCCGGATCAGCGCCGCTTCAGCCGCATCGCTCCGAAGCTTCTCCAGAGAGGCTTGATAGTCCTTCACTGCGGTCCCCTTGCCAGTTTAGTTCACTTCGGCCTTACTTCTTCTGATCGGAGACTAAACTTTCTAGTGCCTTGGGCGGCTGTAGTCCGGGAGATTGAAGCCAATCGTTGACGTGTAATGCCGTCTCGGCCTGGCGGGCCCGCCTCAAGAGCATTTCCTGAGCGGTGCCGGGAGGAAGCGCCTGGGCCGCCTCTCTAAAGCGGTGGGCTTCTTCCGCTAGCCGTTCTTGGAATGTTTTCTCGTGATTGAAACGGCGACGCTTCTGCATGTGCTGCTCCATTCCGTAAGAGGAGGCGGGAGCGCAACGGACGTTCCCGCCCGATAACGGGTACGCAAGTTCCCCGCGGAAATTGGGCCATAAGGCGACAACCCCCAATACCTAGCGGCTTGCCAATTTGTTCACGATTTGTACTATACCTCAATGAAAAGACCTCGTGAGATCGAGATCCTGTTCAGGCGGCTTCGTCTCTACGATCAGATGGGGCGGAGTCCTGAACGGCTCTGGCGCAAAATCGAGCGAGAAATTGAGCAGCGCTATGGGAATAGAACACGTCGCTCCGAAATCGAGCGCATGCGCGTCCAAGTCGGAAGACCGCGCAAAGAAATCCTGCAACTTCAGCGCGCCGGCATCGGAACGGCATCGGCTGACCTTTTGCTGCAGAGAATGCTGGCGAAGATCGAGGACCTTTGTGACGAGCGGGACCGGCTCAAGAAAGAGCAGGGCGGTCCAACAAAGGGGCGCGTGCTTGGCGGCCGGAGCTGGTGATGGCTGAGCCTCTGAAATGGTACGACGAGAACGCTGACAACTCGCCCTGGATCAGCGCGCTCGCTGAAGTGCGCCACCTGGCTACGCGCGAGGGCTACTGCTTTCAACACGTCCAGGCGATCACCGTCGCGATCGATCAGTACGCAGAGAAAGCGCTGGGCAACCGCGATTTCTTCCTGAACAAGCCCTACGGCGTGGGCTGATTACCGCGACCGGTGCAACGTCATCGGGCAAGCGCGCGTCAGCTCTTTGGCGAGCGCCTTGCGGTGGCTGCCCAAGGGCACCACTTAAGTCACGGCGGCGTGTCATCGGTCATCTACTCGATGCCTGCTCATCCTGAGGAGGCAGACCTTCTCCTCCAACGATGGCAGCACGCTCGCGCACTCGGCATCCCTGCGGCAAGGCGGCTGGAGGATGACCATGCCGGGTTGGCTTGACACCGCCGCGCTGATCTCGATGGCCGTCGCTAGTGTTCTGATCGGCGCGTTGATTGCTGAAGTTGCACTTTGGATTAAGGATTGACCAGAATGTCAAATTACTTTCGAGGCATTCGATCGTGATCGGGACAGGTGCGAGTCATATCGGCACTTGCTGCAAGACGTCCCCGATCGGGCCGGGAGGAACGAAGACCGGCGGCTGGAACGGTGCCTCGTGAATCGCCAGCAAACCGAGAACCGATACCGCGGCCAGCGTGAAGATGAACAGCGCAGCGATCTGTGGTCGCGGTCTTTCCAGATGCACGACGGAAATTGCCAATTGGGTGACGAGCGCAAGCATCAGGACCGCTGCCCACTTCGACACAGCGGTGCGATCATCGCTGAGCTCGACGCGGTCTTCGTGAGCATTCCGTATCCTCAGCACCATGTCCAGCAGCGCCTTTCGGACATCGGCGTCCTTCGAGACGCCGGTCTGCGCCACTTCTCGCAGCAGGTCGTTCATCGCCGCATCTGTCGTTGCGGACCGCTGCTGCCGCGCCAGTCGAGGCCACTCGTCTTCGACAACGGCGGTCACATAAGCGCGAATCGCAGAGCGCAAGCGACTGTTATCGGCTCCGCTTGCGGCACTTAGGCTGTAAAGTGCGACGAGCGTGTTGCTTTCGATGCGGACGATACGATCGGCCTGCTTGTTGCGATCCCATATGTCGTTCGACAGGAACGCGAGCAGCAGTCCGAAGATGATAGCAGTCGAGCCAAAGAACGGGGCAACCACCCCTTTGAAGCTCTGGATGCGTCCGCTGAGCGGTGACCGGAAAGTCAGCCATACCATCAGGGCTGCCGTCGCGAGGTAGAACGCGAACAGGCTCAGGAAGAGCACGGCGACAGGAAGTGCGAGCCACGCTATGAACCAGCTTTGCATCACGGCTCCTGGGAACGCTTGCCTCTTAGCACACTAGCGCGTCGGCGGCTTACAGCAATTGCCCAGCGAAGCGCTCTCGATTGCTTTCGTCACCACGAGACCGGCAAGCTCTGCGCCGTGTCCCTGAAGAAAAGTAAATGCGCGGGCTCGGTCAAAAGTCACTTATAGGCCTACTCCGCCCACCAGCTGCAGCCTAGATCTGGGGGACAAGGCTCCTACGGCCTGGGGAACGGGACACGGGTGCGGGTCTTTGTAATCAACAAGGCGAACGGCTCCGGTTTGGTCCGCAGGGAACCGGGGCCGCCAGCTCCCGGACTGGGGCTTGGGGGCGATACAGCCGGGAGCCACGGCTCGATTCTTTTCGAACCGTAAGTGCCAAGAGTAACGCCAGCCAAATCAGACCGGCGGGTCGGTACTGGCCTGTTTCCGACCTCAGTGGCCTAGTTTGAAATTAACAGTGGCCTGTTTTGAACTTTCGCTTGGTCCTGCTGTCATACAGCCATGGACCGGACTCAGGAAAAGCAGGCAATAGAAACCAAACTCGCTAGGTGCCGCGAGCTGGCGAAAGAGTTCCCCCACGGCCCGACGGCGCAGATGATCCGCGATATGGAAGAAGAACTCCGCCAGCAAATCCGAGAACTGGAAAAGCAGTAAGGCACCGCCTCATGTGTGGATGGCCCCCGATTTGCAAGAGTTTTTTCGCGTGATGAACAGTGGTCGCTTGCAGTCATGTGTCCGGCCTTTCAGTGCGGTCTTTACATGACCGCTGGCCTTGATGGATTCCGCGAGTCGAGGCCTTATCAGTTGGTCGGGATCGGAATCCCGCTGAGGCGGTCAGGTTTCTCTCGATCCGTCGGGTGACCGACTTGCCATCACGTGTTTCGCCAAGGCGACAGCGGCGACAAGCCGTGGCTTTCTGCTGAGCAGGGAGGTTAACCAGGGATCGGTCTTGGCTTGCTTCGAGCAAAGCAGCACCGTGTGCGCACTGTTGACGAGCAGGCGACGGAGATAACTGTCCCCTCGCTTGCTAATTCCACCGAGGCGCGCCTTGCCCCCGGTGGAGTTTTGTCTCGGCACTAGCCCAAGCCAGGCGGCAAACTCTCTGCCGCTACGGAATGTGTTGGGATCTGCAACTGTTGCTGCGATCGCCGTGGCGATGATCGGCCCGATACCCGGAATGGTAGCCAGTCGTTGGCTGACTGGGTTGCTCTTGTGCCACGCGAGAACCTGCTTCTCGAGACCAACGATCCGTACCTGAATATCTTCGATGTGGTTGATCATTACCTGCAACACCTGACGGGCAATATCCGGTACACGCCCATCATTCTCGTCGGTGACAATCGCAATCAGTTCGCCACCTTGTGCAGACCCTGCGCCTCGATAAGACCGAACTCGGCCAGGTGCCCACGCAGAGCATTCACCAGCATGGTGCGCTGGCGGACCAGCAAATCCCGAGCCCGATGCATCATGAGTGCCGATTGTTGCTCCGCCGTCTTTATCGGGACAAAGCGCATCGATGGACGCCTAACCGCCTCGCAGATCGCCTCGGCATCGGCGACGTCGTGCTTGTTACGCTTCACATAGGCTTTCACATAGTTGGGCGGCATCAGGCGCGCTTCATGGCCAAGCGCAATCAACTCACGAGCCCAATAGTGCGCCGTCGCGCAGGCTTCGAGGCCGATGAGGCACGGCGGAATCTCGGCAAAGAACGCGAGGACCTGGCTGCGTCGCAGCCGCTTGCGCATTACTACGCCGCCCATCTCGTCGACCGCATGAACCTGGAAGACACTCTTTGCCAGATCAAGACCAATTGTTGTAATATCGCCCATGGACACGACCAGATGGAGGTCATCCTTTGCGCGGGTCATAGCGACGTAGAGCAGACGACGTTCTTCCTCGACCTCGGCCGAGGTGCCGGCACCGAGGTCGGAGGGCATGCAGCCGTCGATGACGTTGAGGAGATAAACCGACTTCCACTCCTGGCCCTTGGCGGAGTGGATCGTGGACAGGATAAGGTAGTCCTCATCGAGCAGGGGCACGCCGGCCTGGTCGCTGGTCGCGTCGGGCGGATCCAGCGTGAGCTCAGTCAGGAAGCGTTCGCGGGAGGGATATCCGGAGGCTATCTGCTCCAGTTGGAGCAGGTCAGCGAGCCGAGTCTCGGCGTCTTCATGGATGCGATCGAGATGCGGTTCGTACCACAGGCGTGCACGCTCCAGATCGACGGGCCATTCCGAATATCGGAGATTGCCCAAGGTCTCGACGAAGCCCTTCCAGTCGTCGCCGGCGCGCGGTGGCGTCGGTATGCCCGCGAGCGCCACGATGGGGTCGGCGGCCTCCGCCATGCGGTCGAGCACGCGTTGCGCGGTGGCGGATCCGATGCCGGGCAGCAGATGCAATAGACGGAACCCGGCGACGCGGTCGCGCGGATTTTCGACGAAGCGCAGCAACGCCAACATATCCTTGATGTGGGCGGCATCGAGAAACTTCAGCCCGCCGAACTTTACGAACGGAATGTTCCGACGCGTCAGCTCGATTTCGAGCGGACCGCTGTGGCTCGACGTCCGAAACAGCACGGCCTGTTCTTTGAGGAGCGTTCCCGACTCGCGATTCTCCAGAATGCGTTCGACGATAAAGCGTGCCTGGTCGGCCTCGTCGCGGACGGTGACGAGTTGCGGCTTCGCCGCAGAGGCCCGTTCGGTCCAGAGGTTCTTGGTGAAGCGCTCTTTGGCGAGGCCGATGGTAATTGATGTGGTCCCTCACCTCGCAGCGAGTGACGCACCAGCGGTTCTGAGAATTTTCAGTCATCAGCGAAAAAGGACTTTTTCAACACAATCCGAGGTAAAGCGGACCTCGCAACTGTGCGTGCCCAAGTCCGAAAATGACCCGGAGCGGAAGTGACGACCCCGTGCGTGCTTGTTTCGGCCGCGCGGGCTAATCCGCAGCTTTCGAAATGGCATTCAGCAAGACATGCTGCTCGAACGGCTTCTGCAGATAGGCGATGCACCCGGTGTCCATCGCGTCATTGCGCGTCGCCTCGTCGTCGTTCGCGGTCATGAAGATGACCGGCCACTTCGATCCTGATACCACAAGGCGGCGCTGCAGTTCAATTCCCGAAATTCCTCCGAGATGGATATCAAGCAGCAAGCAAGTTGCCGTCTGCACGCTGTCGCTCTCAAGCAGCGCCTCGGCCGAGGCGAACGTACGGCTATCGATGCCGTGGTGCGCTAACAGCCGCGCCACGCTCTTCAGAAGACCCGGATCGTCATCAACCACGATCACTACTGTCCGCGGCGCCATCATATTGGTGGTCCAGGCTCGAAGCCGTATATGGCCCTCACCCGGGCCCAGGGACGTCCGCTTGACTTGGATCAATGAAAATCTAGTCCGCGGTGAATACATGAACGGATCGCCACTCCGTCGAAGGTGTGGAGCCCAAAGAAACGGCCAGCTTTGGAGGCTGGGGTCAAGCGCTGGGGCCGTCCTTGACTTACCGAGCAGGTCTCTCCGCATCCCCATCCGGAAATGCACCAAATTAGAATTTCCCAGGGCGTCTGTATGGGACCCGACAGACTCGGAACCTGAAACACTCCTAGCCTTAAAAACATCGCCTTGCGCTAGGGGAGGGGAAGCGCATGCCTGACTCGCGACATCGGCATATTTGCCCGAGTTGCCAACGTCCCAAGACGCTCGAACTTCAACCCAGCGGCATGCCTCCACGCACTTTCCAATGTCTGGAATGCGAGCGGCCCGACCCACTGATGTCGCCGGTGATTGCGGGCATCATAAAGGCGCTGCAGCCGCCCAAATAAGCGTTCAGACCGCCAACCCGACGCTGAGCTATAAGAAGTTCAGCTCGCGGACCGGCACCTCTGAACCGGTTCTGGAACTACCCAATCCTATTTTCGTTCAACCCGGACGGCGGAAGAACGGAGTGGGTAGTGCCGCGATTTCATTTTAGAACTGTTCACGGTACGGAGAGTCACGACGATCCTGAGGGAATGGAGCTGAAGGATTTAAGAGCCGCTTGGAAAGAAGCGACTCGAGCAACTGGCGAAATTCTGAAACTAATTGACGGCTCACTCGAACCGGAACGCGAATGGCGCATGGATGTGACGAACGACGCCGGACAGGCGCTTTTTCAGCTTACGCCTAATACCCGAAACCTACGTTGAAGGACACAAGCTCAAGGAAAGCTAAACGTCCTGTCCTAAACGCGCTTCATCGCCCGATTGTACGGGTATTAGGCTTCATCCAGCGATTGGAGCTTCTCGCTTTCGTGTACGGCTGAGCGAAGGTCCGCTGTTGATGCTGTGGACGGCTCCTCCACCGGCACATCGGTGCCACGGATGTGGGCGCTGTTAAGGCTCCCACGATTCAGAGGAGCGAGCCATGCAGACGATGACGACAATCGGTTTAGATATCGCCAAGTCGGTTTTCCAGGTTCACGGCGTTGATGCTGGCGGGCAGGTGATTGTTCGCCGGCAACTGAAACGTCGCTATGTCCTGGCGTTCTTCCAGAAGCTGTCGCCATGTCTTGTCGGTATCGAAGCTTGCGGCTCGGCGCACCATTGGTCGCGCGAGCTCCAGGCACTGGGTCATACCGTGCGGTTGATGCCGCCGGCCTATGTGAAGCCCTACGTCAAGCGGCAGAAGAATGACGCGACTGACGCAGAGGCCATTTGCGAGGCGGTCACCAGGGCCAACATGCGGTTCGTGCCGACCAAGACCGCCGAGCAGCAGAGCGGTCTGGTGCTGCACCGCGCCCGCCATTTGTTCGTCCGCCAGCAGACCTCGGTGATCAATGCAATCCGGGCCCATCTTGCCGAGTTCGGGATCGTTGCGCCGGTCGGGCGTCACGGTGTCGAGGACCTGCTCAATGTCGTCACCGATCCGAACGACGAGCGAGTTCCGGACATAGCTCGGGCGTGTCTTTCGGCACTCGGGGATCAACTGCAAAGCATCAAGCAGCAGATACTGGAGTTCGACCGGCTGATCAGGGTCTGGCACCGATCCAACGAGATGAGCATGAGGCTCGAGGCAGCCCCCGGCGTCGGTCCGGTACTGGCCACCGCTTTGGTCGCTGCCGTTGCTGATCCAAAGTCCTTCCGATCAGGGCGCAACTTCTCGGCCTGGATAGGTATGGTGCCGAAACAGCACTCCAGTGGAGGCAAGAACAGGCTCGGCAATATAAGCAAGCAAGGTGACCGCTATCTGCGCGGCCTGTTCGTGGCTGGAGCACTCGCCGTCATCCGCTACGCCAAGATCCATGGCACGGGGCATCGGCCCTGGCTCACGGCGTTGTTGGCGCGGCGCCCGACCAAGGTCGCCGCTATCGCGCTCGCCAACAAGATTGCGCGGATGGCCTGGGCCATGATGGCCAAGGGTGAACGATACAGGGATCCCGTCGCACTTGCGCGGTAAACGAGATCGCGCCGGACCACCGGCGTGCTGTGAAGGTTGGGAGGACGAACAGCGCGTAATGCAGAGCCGGTCGATCCGGCGATCAGGACAACCCACTTGTGCCATCGCATCGTCGAATGCGAGCTTTTGACCGGGACCTGATCCGCGGAGGGCATTATGGCCAGCGGTCATGTGAACCGCATCTATAGGCCGAACACATGGCAGCACCGACCAAGCCTGCGACGTGAAGATTTCTCTTGCCAACCTGGAGCCGTCCACACATGGCACAAAGCGGCGTTTAAGGGCCGGGCAGAGCGGACGTGCTCTGCCCGGGTACTTCAGACATCAACTTGTTCCGCTATTCCGAGGGCGTCATCCACCTCAATGCCGAGATAGCGGACCGTGCTTTCGATCTTGGTATGCCCGAGCAAGAGTTGGACGGCCCTGAGATTGCCCGTCCGCCGATAGATCAGGGTAGCCTTTGTGCGTCGCAACGAATGCGTCCCAAACAGTCTCGGGTCCAGCCCGACGCTTCCAATCCAATCGGAGACGAGCCGCGCATATTGGCGCGTTGTCATGTTGCGGTCTGGACCACGACGGCCCGTGAACAAGAAGTCCCCCGGGTTTTTTGTTGGCGGCCTTTAGATAGTCATCGACCGCCTGGCGGGTCTGCTCACTCAATTCAAATCTGACAGCTCGCCCGGTTTTCTTTTGTCGGACCGTTGCGCGATCCGCCGTGTACCCGCCACCAGCGACATCCTCGACGCGGATGGCGACGACATCGCAGCCGCGAAGCTTACTGTCTATTGCCAGATTGAACATGGCGAGGTCGCGAGTGCGGCCTTCGATCTGGAGTTTCGTGCGGATTGACCAGACGTGTTTGGGTCGCAGCGGTGGCTTCGCCCCTGTCAGCTTTCCCTTGTTCCAGGGCAGCCGTTTATCAGGCGTCAGGGCAGCTTTTACTTGATTCTGCATGGTCGTACTCCTCGGTTACAGAGGAGGAGAGCATGTGTCACTGGTTAGGCATCCTTGATCCGACCAATCTGCTCCTTTTGTGTAAGTCGTGTATCTTTAGCCGCCGAGAAGCTCGTTCACTATCTTTGAAGGGTTCGTGGCCGTGGTCCGTAGCAAGAATGCGTCACCAACTTGGGACGACGTTAAGGCCGCGCTCCTCGATTTCGATCGCGCGGGCCTTCGGGGACTAGTGCAAGACCTCTACACTGCGAGCAAAGACAACCAGGCATTCTTACACGCCCGCTTGGGCTTGGGCCATGATCAGCTCCAGCCCTTCAAGGCGAGTATTTCGAGATGGATATCCCCGGACCTAATGAAAGGCCAGTCGGTATCGGTTTCGAAAGCCAAGAAGGCGATTGCGGATTACAAGAAAGCCATCGGGCGCTCGGACGGAATAGCGGAACTGTCGATATTCTATTGTGAAGAGGCATGCGGCTTTCTAGAATCCTACAGCGTGGAGGATGAAGGCTATTTTGCTGCTTTGATCCGCATGTACGAACGGTCTCTCGAAATCGTATCAAGCCTAGCTCCTGCCGAGCGTATGATCTATCTCGAGCGTCTCGACAAGCTTAGATCACGCGGGAGGAACGTCGGCTGGGCGATCGAAGAAGGATTCAATAGCCTTTGGTACGCCGCTGCTCTGGACGAGCACTAGGGTGAATGAAGCCTCATCCTGTCGCACGAGGTAATCGATTAGCAGCTGGGTCGCCGATAGTGGAGCTTGCGCAGCAGGCAGGTCGCCACCGGATTAGGTGTTAGAATCAGGTCAGTTTTTGGAACTCTTCGGAAGTAGCTGATTAACGCAGCAGCGATTTCCGCTTATCGGGTCGGAGCGGACATGATGTATCCGCATGCCGAGGTCCGGAGATGACCGATGTTGATAAAGTCTGCGATTTGCATCCTGGGTCGGCCGTCGAGTTTGTGACAGTCGGCCTCGCCGTGTTTGCTCGAATCGACCCCTTGAGTCCCGACAAACTGCGTGACAACCTGCCCCTAACCTCCGGGGAGTCACATGACGATTCTCTGCCGTGTCCTAATGGTCTATCCGAAGTTCATTCCGAACTCGTTCTGGAACTATACGGAAGCCTGCGAACTGGTCGGCGCGAAGTATCCGGCCGCGCCACTCGGCCTGATCACGGTCGCCGCCATGCTGCCGAAGCATTGGGACATCCGTCTCGTCAACCGCAACACCGAACCTTTGACGGAGGCAGACTTCGACTGGGCCGATCTCGTGATGATCGGCGGCATGCTCAACCAGCAGCCGGATTTCCTCTACCTGATCGATCTCGCCCACCTGCACGGCAAGCCGGTATGCGTCGGTGGACCTGACGTGTCCTCCAGCCCGCATCTTTACGCGGACGCGGACTTCCAGGTGATCGGCGAAGCCGAGCAAGTCATCCAGCACTTCATTGCCGCCTGGGAAAGAGGCGAGCGTAAGGGCGTGTTCATCGCCGAGAAATTCAAGATCGACGTCACCCTAAGCCCGATGCCCCGCTACGATCTGATTAAGTTCGATCACTATCTCTTCATCGGCGTGCAATATTCGCGTGGCTGCCCATTCACCTGCGAGTTCTGCGATATTATCGAGCTGTATGGTCGCGTGCCGCGCACCAAGACCAACGATCAGATTCTCGCCGAGCTGCAAGCGCTCTACGATCACGGTTATCGCGGGCATGTCGATTTCGTCGACGACAATTTCATCGGCAACAAGAAAAACCTTCGCACGCTACTGCCGCAGCTCAAAGCCTGGCTGGAAGAGCGCGACTATCCGTTCGAGTTCTCGACCGAAGCCTCGATCAATATCGCGGACGACGATGATCTGTTGCAGGCGATGAAGGACACAAATTTCTTCGCGATTTTCGTCGGCATCGAGAGCCCGGATCCAGAGGCGCTCGTGCAGATGAAGAAGAAGCAGAACACCAGGCGCAACATCGCTGAGTGCGTCCATAAGATTTACGGCTACGGCATGTTCATCACCGCCGGCTTCATCGTCGGGTTCGATACCGAGAAAGCCTCAATGGGACAGGCGATGATCGACTTCATCGAGGAGACGAACATTCCAGTCTGCATGGTTGGACTACTCTATGCGCTGCCTGGCACACAGCTGACGCGGCGGCTAGCCAAGGAAGGCCGCCTGCACAACGGCCATGACCTCATGAAGGTCGAGCAGGCGGGCGACCAATGCACGCTCGGATGCAATTTCGACACCAAGCGTCCGCTTCGTGACATCCTTGTGGATTACAAGGCCGTGCTCGGGCACGTTTTCTGCCCGACGGCATACGCGGGACGGCTGTCACGGCTCGCGGTTATGCTTGACCGCTCCGACCGTCGCCGCGACTTGCCAGATGGCGACATGCGCAAGAGGCTTGGCGGCATCGATAGCGTACACAAGGTCATGCGGATCCTACCGGAGGTTCGCGAGCCGTTCTGGAAGACCTTCGTTGAGATCGCTAAGACCAATCCAGGTGCGTTGCGTTACATCGTGATGCTGATGGCGCTGTACCTGCACCTCGGGCCGTTCTCGAAGCGCGTGATCGGTGAGATTGACCGCCGCATTGCCGAGTTGGACGGTATGCATCCGGTGAGGGCCACGGAGTCGTCTGCTTGTGCTCGTCCGGTAAAGGCCACGGGCAGTAATAACCCGAGGAATGAGCAAGTTTAGGCCGTGAACTCATAAAGATGCAGAAGCGGACATCCGCTCCCTTAAATCGAGGGCCGTGATGCGATCAGTATCTCCCGGCGAGGGGTCCGCCCCAGTCGAACTTGTAGTTCGAGCCAACTTTGGCAACTTGAATCTTTTGCCTGATGTCCTCGCCGAATGGAGGCTGTCCCGTTAGCGCGCCGGTGGGCGTGAAGAAAGTGCGCTCGGTTCCAAGATCCAAATAATTGTACTCGGCCCTGACAGACGCTGGCGGGTCGGAAGCTGGCAGGCCCCGCAACCCACTGCAACGAAGTAAGCAGCAGCAACAATGTCCGGTCCCGGCACGTTTGAGACATGCCGACGGACGCTGAAAATGTCTGCTCATTGGGGTAGATCGGAAGTTGTCAGCGCATAGTCGAAATGACGCGAATGACCCAACTCGGACCTCCCCTGTTGACGCACGCGCTTTGCCGCCGTGCCAGGGGCCGGCCCAGCAAGATGCCCACTTGAGGCGATCGGGCCTCCTACGATACCGCTCACAGGTCCGCAACAAAGTGCTAAGCTCCTCCTTGTCCCAGCGGCGTGGTTGGTCTGGCCGTTCGGAGGGCGCTGTGACCGAGCAGCAGGTTTATAGGCGATTAGCGGCAATCTTGGCTGCCGACGTGGTCGGCTACTCCGCGTTGATGCAGCGCGCTGAGGTAGCCACCTACGCGGAGTTCGAACGGCTCAAGCGAGAATTGATCGAGCCTGGTCTCTCCCGCCATGAAGGGCGACTAATCAAGACCACGGGTGACGGCGCGTTGGCCGAGTTCGCAAGTCCATCGGCTGCGGTGCTATGCGCGGTGGACATACAGGAAAGCATCGCATCAGGCCGAAGCTCCCTTAACCTTCGTATTGCGGTCAATCTCGGGGAGGTTATCGTCGGAGCTGACGGCGATCTTTTTGGCGACGGGATCAACATTGCGGTCCGGCTGGAGGGGGCCGCCGATCCGGGCGGCATCCTGATTTCCGAGAAGGTGTACAGGGAGGTCGAGGGCAAGCTCGATGTTTGCTTCGAGGACCGGGGCGAACAGCAGCTCAAGAACATCTCCAGGCCGGTCCGCGCTTACGCTGTTCGCGCGGGAGCGCCTAGCGCGCTGATCGATAGGCTGAGTGCGGCCCCGCCACTCCCGGACAAGCCTTCCATCGCCGTGTTGCCGTTTGACAACATGAGCGGCGATCCCGAGCAGGAATACTTCGCGGACGGAATGGTTGAGGAGATCACCACCGCGCTTTCGCAGTTCAAATGGCTGTTCGTGATCGCCCGCAATTCGAGCTTTACGTTCAAAAACAAAGCCGTCGATGTGAAGGAGGTCGGACGCAGGCTTGGCGTGCGCTATGTCCTTGAGGGGTCTGTGCGCAAGGCATCGGGGAAAGTCCGCATCAGCGGGCAATTGATTGATGCGATTACTGGCGCACACATTTGGGCGGACAGGTTCGAGCGTGACCTGACGGATATTTTCGTTCTCCAGGACGAAGTCACCGTTGCCGTGGTCTCGGCCATTCAGCCAAGATTACTTCAAACAGAAATCGATTTGGCGGCGCGGCGGCGACCGGAGGACCTCACCGCTTATGATTTTTATCTCCGGGCCTTGCCGCAGTATTACCTATCGACCCGCGAAGGGCTGGCAGAGGCGCTCAGGCTGGCGCATCGCGCTCTGGAGCTGGACCCTCGGTTCGGCTTTGCCGCGGCTCTGGCAGCGAACTGTTATACGCTTAACGTCCTTCTGGGCTATGACGACCCTCAATTCAACCGCAAGGAAGCAGTTCGACTGCTTCGCCTGGCATTGAGCATCGACGACAGTGATCCGGAAACGTTAGCGTACGCTGCCATAATCTCGGCGTTCATGGTCGGCGATAGTGAAAGTGGAATCGAAATGGCTGATCGCGCGGTCGCGCTCAACCCAAATTCATATACGGCATGGCGCGGCAGAGGCTGGGTCTATCGAAATGCGGGGCTGCCGGAGGAAGCGGTCCGGAGCTTCGAACGCGCCGTGCGCATGAGCCCGGTAGACCCGACGCTGCACCGGGCGTTTGTCGGGATGGGGATGGCCCTTATTGAGCTTCGTCGCTTTGACGAGGCCATCGCCGCAGGGAAGAAATCCCTTCGTCAGAACCCCTCCCATCCGACAGCTTACCGCTGTCTCGCGTCCGCTTTCGCCCACCTCGGACGCGACGCCGAGGCGCGTGAGGCGGCGGCGCGTGTGCTTGAGACCGATCCCGGCTCTACGATATCTGCGTTCATCGCCCGGGGCGGACAATCAAACGCGAGGCTGTTGATTGAGGGGCTTCGGAAAGCTGGGTTGCCCGAGTAGCCCTCCATCCTATGAGGTGATCAAGGCGCACCCTGCTGGGGCGCATGAGTCCGGTTATGGCACTTTCGGACGTGCTGCGGCAGTCTTCCGATGTCCGTTGTTGGGGGTTGAACAGACCTAAATCAGCTGCGCCCGAAGGTCGCCTTTTGACCCACAACGGACAAGTACGGTGATTATTTGCTCGGTCGTGTGCAAGGATATGAAGCGCAAGAATTCAGCGGATGGACAGCGGGGCGAGCGTGTAATTCCAACGCGGACAGATTTCGTGCGAAGACAACGCGAGCTCCTTCAATTGCCGATCCGTAACTTTGCGACCCTTTCGGTAGATTCCATGATCAAGATGAGCCTCTACTTTGAGCCCGCCGGTCGTCGTCGTTCCCCTGATGAATGCGAGCATCATATCGAGATCGAGAAGGGGCTGGCCCGCCCAGTTCATGCTGATGTGGCTGAAGAGCCGATATTCTACCGGATTCCATTTCGAACATGCTGGAGGATAATGGCTCAGCGTAACCGTTAACCCAAAAGCGTCACACAGATTGTCTTGCAGGTCTTTTTTCCATGTCCGAAGATTGTATCCGTTGCCGCCACCTCCGTCGGCGAGAATTAGCACCCGGTCGGCGTTTGGATATGCTGATCGGCCATGAAGTTTCCACCAGTTTACAAGACAGTTGACCGCGAACTCAGCGGTATTGGCCGACGTTCCGACTGTAACGTATCCAGCATTTTGAGCGATGTCGTAAATCCCAAAAGGAACCGCCACACACTTGGCATAACCCGCGAAATAAGACTCGGTCTCTATCGGCTTCCTGCGCCAAGTCTTTCCCTCTCGTCTGTAGTTTCCGATGAGTTCTTTCTTTTTTGTGTCGATGCTGATCACGGGGAGCCCCTCGCTAAGGAACTGCGCCTTGAGGGTGGCGATATACCTGAACTGCTCGTCACGTTCGGGGTGCTGGGCTCCTGCCTGCTTCTTCTTGTTAACCTGTAACGAATAACCCATCCTGCGCAGCAATCGCGCGACGGTGCCATGGCCGACTTGGTGACCCTGCTCTCTTAGTTTCTTGCTGAGATTTCGAATGCTGCTGCGTACCCATTTTTGCCGACCCATCGGATCGCCAGCAACTTCATCGGAGAGCAGTCGGTCAAGTGCGGGAGCAATATTGGGGTCCTTTTCTTCGACAAGCTTTCTGCCCACGCGACCGAGTCTCTGATGATGCACGAGGCTTCCCGCGGATGCCGTATTCGTCAGCCTGAGCCTATTTCTCCGCGTCGCAATAGTTTGAACCGAGAGGCCGGTTACTCGGGAGAGCAGCACGCACCCGCCGTAACCGATCACTTCTGCTTCTGCGGCAGCCCATAGACTTCGCTGACGTCGATTCAAGTAGGGGCTAAGGAGCTGCCATCTCCAGAGAATCTCTGCGTGATTTCCCATGACCGCCCGTCGTCCTTTTTCATGTGGACGCGACGCGGGAGCAGCGCGGGCTCTCCCAACGTTTTTTGTCGCCGCGCATGTCCGCTTGTGGCACCTTTGGGACATGCCAGCGGACTCTCAGAATGTCTGCTTATCGGGGTAGACCGGAAGTGACCGACTGGCTGTCAAAACGGCGCTTTTGACCCTTTGCGGACATGTCTAGTTTCGTCGCGTTGAACGGAAGGATAATAGACTCGCGTCCGACCCTACCTCTTGGAACTAACGCGAACCCGACGCGGTTTAAGGGTATGAACGTTTCGTCAAAATGGCCCCGCAATCGGCTTTTGCTCGCCCTGTCCCCGAGCAATCTCAAGCGGCTTATGCCGGAGCTTGAACACATTCGCTGCCAACGCGAGCAAGTACTCATGGACGCTGACAGTTCGATCGACCATGTCTTCTTCCCCGATAGCGGGCTTGTCTCGGTACTTGCGGTTTACGCGGACGGCCATGTCATTGAGACGGCAACGATCGGAAGGGAGGGCTGCACGGGTATGCAGGCCGTCTTCGGTGCCAAGAGTTCCTCGGTCCAGCTGCTGGTTCAAATCCCGGGAAGCGCCGCAAGGATGTCGCGCGTGGCGTTTACGCGAGCCATGCAATCAATGCCGTCCTTCCGAGGTCTCATGTTCGCTTACGTTCAGGCTTTTCTCGAACAGGTCATGGTGTCAGTAGCCTGCAACGGTGCGCACAGCCTCAAGGAGCGACTGGCGCGTTGGCTGCTGATGATGCGTGACCGCGCTGATAACGACGCACTGCCGATCACTCAGAACCTGCTCGCCGAAATGCTGGGTGTCCAAAGACCAACCGTCACGAACGCCGCCGAGGAGCTGGAACGTGCTGGTTTGATTGAACGCGGCCGACGGCAGGTCACGATTCTCGATCGGCAGGGCCTCACGGAAGCGTCTTGTGAATGCTACCGATTGGTCCGGGCGCGCGTCGCTTTTCACCTTCCCAAGACATATCCTGAAAACTGACTTCTGAGCCCTTTCGGTAATATACATTACCGACACCACCTTGAGCCAAGCTCATAATCCGAACACTGGACCTCCCTCAGCCGGCACCGATGAGCTGAGAGAGAACGCATGGCCACGGCACCCGGTTTTCAAGACGCAGAGTTCGGGCTCGATGGATGGGAAGAATTCTCGTGAAAGCAAAAAGCAAGCCGCCCTTCAATGTCGCAACGTTTCTCTCCAGCGTGGATGGGGGTAGGACCCTATCGACGTATCGAAAGAATAAAAGGGTCTTCTTGCAGGGGGATCCGGCGGATTCTGTCTTCTACATTCGGGAAGGCTCGGTCAAGGTCTACGTTGTTTCCGAGCAGGGGAAGGAAGCGGTCGTCGCGCAATCCATGCGAAGGGGGATTTCTTTGGCGAGGGCTGTTTGACCGGCCATGCTCCCGCCCAACACAGGAGAGAACCATGCCCTCAGCGCAAAACGAGGAGGCCATCATGGGCGAGTTAAACCGGGCAGAACGCCTTCAGATCATGTTGTCTCCAGCCGAACTAAAGTTGGTCGACAACTGGCGCTTCAAGAAGCGCATGCCAAGCCGTGCATCGGCAGTACGAGAATTGCTCAAGCGTGGATTGGTAGCGGAGGGATTTGAATCCGCCGAAGATGGCTCCCGATCAAAAGACTTCGGGGTCAGCAACTTTGCTGATTAGCGTCACGTAAGCGCGAAAACGCGCCGGGTAAATCGGGCAGGCGATTATGTGCGTGTCAGTGCGGGCAAGATCCAGAGGAGACGGTAACGCAAAGCCTGGCTTTCGATTGGTTCCGGTCCTCCGGATTGAGAATACCGCGGTAAGGCGATGTCCGAGCCGCACGGACAGGAGATCAGAATGACGCCGCGCGAGCGCAAAGACATGCCTTGGATTCTAATGGGCTTTGCCGTCGTCATCATTGTGATGGTCGCTAGCGCCGTTTCCCATTGGCTTTAGCCTACGGCCGTCTCATTGGCGGCCTTTGTCGTTTTTTGAATGTCACCTCTTGGCACCTTTGAGACATGCCCGCCTATCCTGAGAATGTCCGTTCACCGGGGCAGACCGGAAGTCGCCGTGGTCCGGTCAAACCGACGCGAATGACCCTGGCTGTTCTCTAATTCCGGGCCTGCGGTCAAGACTCTCCAAACACGTCCTTGCCGGGATCATGGTTCTCTCCGCGGTAGGGGCATGGCGTCGATACAGATGACTGGCAGCCCGAGCTTATTTAACTCGGTCCACAGCCATGTCGACGTTGCCAGAGGAGGATGCCTATCGCTGTCCAGCCGGGGAGCAACTGCCCTATCGCTTTACGAGCGAGGAGGACGGCAAGCGGCTACGGCGCTACTGGACCACAGCTTGTCAAGATTGTTCGCTTAAATCGCAGTGCACGACAGGGCCAGAGCGGCGGATTCCACGATGGGAGCATGAGCATCTGCTCGAAGCTGCGCAGCAGCGCCTTGATGCAAACCCACAAGCCATGCGCCAGCGTCGTGAGACGGTCGAGCATCCGTTCGGCACGATGAAGGCCCGCATGGGAGCGACACTTCGTGACCAAAACGCTCCCAAAAGTAGCCGCCGAGATGGCTCTCTCGGTCCTCGCCTATAACCTGACACGGGTGATGAACATCGTCGGGACCAAGCCGCTAATAGCTGCAATCGTGGCCTGAGACCGAACCGGTCTTGGCTTCACACCGACGCCCTGGAAAAGGCGTTTTTACACAGCCGAGACCCGGAGCGGACATTTGGCGGTCAACAATTGACTAAGGGAAACTGCCAAAAGGGGCGCCAGCATTTGACGCCACTCCCGGGCAAACCACCGGGCTACCCGATGCTGCCTGCAAACCGTTCGGCCAGACGTTGACGCCGGAAAGCCTCCACGACGAAATCGACGAAGGCGCGCGTCTTGGCCGGCAGGTGCGTGCGGCTTGCGTAGTAGATCGAGATCGGTCCGCCGTCGGCATACCATTGGGGAACGAGACGGATCAGCGCGCCACTTTCCAGATGCGGCAGGGCGTGAGGGACGGCGATCAAGGTCACGCCAAGTTCGAGCAACGCTGCCCGGCACATCGCCTCGGGATCGTCGAACACAAGTGTCTCCTTGAGGGTAGCCGCCATTTCTGCCCCTGCGGCATCGCGCATTAGCCGCTCGCGGATGCGGCCGGTGTGCGATGAGCGCATGGCGATGCCATCGAAAGCGGCAAGGCCCGTCGGATCGGACGGCGGAGTCCGTCCCTTCATGTAGGACGGGGAAGCAACGGCAATGATGTGCAACGGCGCGAGTGTGCGTGACACCAGGCCCGGTACCAGCTCGATGCCGCCGCCGATCGCCGCATCAAATCCTTCGGCGATCAGATCGACCTGCCGGCTTTCAAACTGCCAGTGCGGACGGATATCCGGATAGTTTTTCAGAAATTCAGGTAGCAGCGGCAAGATGTAATCGACTCCGAAAGTCAGGCCGAGGCTGACCTTGAGCACGCCGGCCGGCTCACCGCGGTCCGTCGCAACGGCCGCAATTGACGTCTGCAACTCCTCCAAGCTGCCCCGAACCGCATGCAGGAAACGCGCACCCGCTTCGGTCAACGTAAGCTTCCGCGTGCTGCGGTGGAAAAGCCGGACGCCGAGATTTCGCTCAAGCATCGCGACGTTGCGACTGACCGCTGCCGGGGTAAGCGATAGCCGCCGGGCCGCGGTCGAAAAGGTGCCGGTTTCGGCGCTCCTGACGAAGCTTTCGAGGTTCGCAAGCGTTTCCACGTCTAATCTTTCAAATAATGCTTGAAAGTAATTCGACATATTACCCCTAATAACGGGCCAATAAAGAGGAAAATATCCATCCAGCGACCCGAACCCCGATGGAGGACATCATGACGAACAGGATTTCAGGCGACGCGGCCAAGGCCGTCGTTCGCCGCAATACCGACGAAGTGCAAGGCGGCGGAAATTTCGAACTATTCGACGAACTCTTCGCCGACGATTTTCTCGACCACACACCGCAGCCGGGCCGCACGCCCGACAAGAGCGGAGCGCTGCGACTCTACAAAACGCTGCGGAGCGCTTTTCCCGACTTTCATGCGGAGATCCATTGGCAGCTCGCTGATGGCGACCGCGTGACGACTTACAAGACCTATCACGGCACGCACCTGGGAGATTTTTTTGGCCTGGCGCCGACCGGCCGGAAGATTCAATTCGAGACGGTCGACGTCATGCGGGTACGTGACGGCAAGATCAGTGAACACTGGGGAGTGGCCAATCTCTTCTCCCTCATGCAGCAGCTTGGCGCCTTCGCAACCGAAGTGCGCGTTTGAGCCGAATTAAACTCTGAAAGGAACATCACATGACCATAGGTATCATCGGCTCAGGCGCCATTGGCATGGCGCTCGCCCGGACACTGGTCCGCAACGGCATCCAGACAACCATCTCCAACAGCCGCGGTCCGGACTCGCTAAAGCAAATGACACGCGAGCTAGGTCCGCTGGTCCAGGCGGGCACGCGCGAGCAAGCAGCGGGCGCAGACATCGTCATCGTGGCCGTCAACTGGACGAAACTGCCGGCGGCGCTGGCTGGCCTTGCGGATTGGGGCGGCCGGATTGTTATCGACGCCAACAATCCGATCGAGGCACCGTCGTTCAAGCCGGTCGATCTCAACGGCCGCGTATCAAGTGAAGCATTTGCCGATCTCGTGCCGGGAGCGCGGGTCGTGAAGGCGTTCAATCACCTCCGCGCGGAGGTTCTGTCCGGCGACGCGCGCGCCGATGGTGGCCGACGCGTGTTGTTTTATTCCGGAGACGACAAGGCCGCAAAAGCGGAAGTGGCGGCACTCATCGACAGGATCGGCTTCATTGGTATCGACCTTGGATCGCTCGCGGTCGGTGGCAAGCTGGCACAGTTTCCAGGAGGACCGCTGCCGAACCAGAACCTAGTCAAGGTCGGCTGAATGACCGCATTTGTGACTTATCGGACGTGCCGCGCCAAGCTGGCGATATCCGGCGATAGGGGTAAAGGGACCTCGAACCGCGACTACCCGTGAATCAGCCATACATCCTTGGTGGCAGCAACAGCGATCACGTCCCCTGATTGTTCGGGATTTGTAGGAAATAAGTAAAATGCCCGCCGTTGCCCCCAAGGTGCGGCGGGCTTTTGTGAGTTGCGTTTATTGCCAAAGCGTATTTCACCCATGCCGGGGTTCATTAAGCCCCAGCTTGCAACCTTGAAGTCCGAGGCGCCCAAGGGCGACCAGTGGCTTCATGAGATCAAGTTCGACGGCTACCGCATCCAGGTCCACATCAACAGGGGAAGGAAGAAGGTCTTCACCCGTAACGGGCTCGACTGGACCAAGCGGTTCTCTGTGATCGCCGGTGCGCTCGATATCCCCGGAGAAGCCATCATCGACGGGGAAGTGGTCGTCACCCATGAAGGCCGAACCAATTTCTCTGAACTGCAAGCGGAGCTGGCGGCGGGCGGGCAGGACCGGCTGGCTTTCTACGCTTTCGATCTTCTGTGGCGTGATGGCGACTTCCGCAACCTCCCGCAAATCGAGCGCAAGCAAGCGCTGCTGGACCTCCTCGGCGAAAACGACATTGAACTGCCGGTCCTTTACTCCGAACATCTCACCGGTGACGGACAGAAGATGTTTGAACACGCCGCCAAGCTGAACTGGGAGGGGATCATCTCCAAAAACGCAGGCGCACCCTACCGATCCGACCGCAATGAGGCTTGGCTCAAGGTAAAGTGCGTGCAGAAGGGCAAATTTCCGGTCATCGGCTTCGTCAAAGACCCTAGCGGCGTTGCCGCGCTCTATCTTGGAAAGCAAGAGGGAAAGGACCTGGTCTACCTGGGCAAGGTCGGGACCGGTTGGTCCCGCACCGTCTCAAGCCAGATCAGGAAACAGCTCGATACGGTCGTCAGCCTAAAATCGAAGCTCACCAAGCCCATCAGGAAGCCCAAGGCCACATGGGTTGAGCCAACCTTCGTCGCCGACGTCGAATACCGCGACATCACCTCGGAAGGTCTTTTGCGGGCGAGTTCGTTTAAGGGGCTGTCCCGGAAATAGGAGTTGCGAGAGGGCTACAGGCCCATTTGCTCGCCGCGCGGCAAAGCAATTACAGAGAGCCACTCGTTGAACGCGAACCGACTCGCGAAGAATTCGAAGTGCTCGCTGGTGTTTTATGCGTATCAAGGAGTTATGACGAGCGCAAAAAAAGCCCCAACCGAAAAGGCAAAAGCTAGGTTAGGCATCAATATGCTTTTATAGCGACGCCATCTTCTACGAGCATATCACCAGCAGCTTTGCATGATGATCTGTGGTCGTCACTTCGATCTGATCTCCAACTATCCATGACCTGATTAAAAATCCGACCGATCTCTGGATCAAGATTTGGAGAGTCAGTTCGCTCGACTACATTTTTAACCTCAGCGCCAATTGCTGTTGCAATTGTTTTGGTTCGATCAGGTGTGCTGCTTTTGGAAGCAAGATTTTCCATCAATGCCGGTGCTGATGTGTAATTGCCAGTCGGGCACATAAAAAGCACCATCATCATTCCAGTCATTGATCTCGCATAATGTTGTTCATTACTAGTAAGCGGTATCCCATCAAGGGCATATGCGGCGTTGACTGTTGTCGGTATCAGCATCAGCATCAGCGCTGCATAAAATAAGAATCTCGATTTCATTGGATCCTCCTGTGACGTGCCTGACATGATTACTCATCATCCTGTACGAACAATTTGATAGGCCGAAGGATTACCCTTCATCACGTGCTTGATGATGCCCTTGGCTTCGCGATCTTCGAGCATCTTGTGAACGCGTAGACATTCCGTTTTTGAAAAATCTTTCATCAAGCCAGCCATGTAAAGCGACCGATAATCGACCAGCGAAGAGGTTCACACGGCAGATGGTGTGGATCATTTTTGATAGCCATGGATTTCTTGTCCTGTGTGTACATTCGGTTATGGTGATCAGATCATGATGCTGGTCATCGGTCGCCCCTGCACGGTCTATTTGCGCGCCTTCTTGATCGGACAATCGCCGCTGCGCTGGGGGTGACGGTGCGAGATTTGCTCGCCTACTGATTGGCTCCAAAAGTCGGGACCCGTCCCAACTTTTAGTCCCGCGACCCACCCAAGAATCTAGACTCGTATAGACTTTTGCGACCCCAACGCAAAAAGTAGGACGTCCAACTATTAGGGGCAGGTGCGTTATTTAACGCAGGTGCGGCTTTTGCCGCAGTTGAGGGTGTCATTATTTTCTGGCCAGCTTTTTGACGTTCTCGCCAACCGGGCCGGTAATTCTGCACAATTCCTTGAGCTTGTCCGTGACCATCTGCTGAGCCGTGCGCAGTTTGGCGGGCTCGACCACGATATAACCTTGCGTTAGGTCACCGCCTTTCACCGAATGGTTCACCAGCCCCTTGATGATACTGAGCGGAACACCGATTGATTCCGCTGTCGTGACGAAACTACGCCGCATATCGTGCGAACTAACCATGATGCCGGTTTGCTTTTCGATCGCGTCGAATGCCCATTGCAGATCCAAGATGTGGCCAGATCTGCTAGAACTAGGAAACACAAACCTGTCCTTGCCTAATGCACGCCTTGCCACCAAAAGGTCAAAGACAAGATCGCTCATCGGCAATGAACATGCGCGGTTTCCCTTAGTAACTACTGCAGGCAAGTTGATGGTTCGCCCTTTCAAGTCGATATTTTCCCAACGTAGTGATGTGCATTCAGTGCGCCGCATGCCGGTGAACATCAAAAGTTTAATGCAGTCGGCTTCGATCTGATTCGGTAGCGCCGTTACAGCACCATAGAAATCCGCCAACTGATCATTTGTCACCATGCGCGTCCGGCGTTTTTCCTCAAACCATGAACCCTTGAGTCTGCGCACTACTGGGCAGACTGGAAAATCTGGTGTCCGATCGGCGATATGATTCCAGACGATGCGCAAAGTTCGCAGTGAAGCGTTTGCAGTGTGACCGCCGATCTTGTCACCCAGATCTTTGTGGCGCTTCTCGATCGCGTCGGCACTGATGGTCCGCAATGGCCAGTCCATCCAATCCGCCAAGGTGCGCTCAATCATCCGATAGGCGCGAATGCTGGGTGGCCTCAAAACGGTGCTGGCCAAATAGCTTTCCAATGCCCCTTTTAGTGTGATGTTCAGATCAGCCTTGGTGGTCGGAAGGATGCCCTGCCGCAGATCATCCAAGACCTCGGCAGCACGGAGCCGGGCCTTGGCCAATGGCAGCTCAGCCACGGCTCCGATTTTGAGACGCTTGGACCGTCCACCGATATCCCGCTGAACAATGTAGGCCTTGCCGTTGGTGGAGCCGCTGCAGACCACCCCAAAGCCTTTAAGGGTGCTATCCCAATGATAGGCCTGCTGGCCGGACGGATCAGGTGCAGGCAGCTTGGCAATGACGCGTTCAGTGAAGTGGATGCGGGCCATAAAGCAGATCCTCCAAGGAAGGTGCTAGTAAGGTTCCGGGGCGTAAAATCTGGTTTGCTGGGCATTGAGTAGTTAACGGGCGAAAACCATGTAAAGCACTGTAAACAAACAAGTAATTCATGACTTGTGCTTGTTTTATATACACTAGAACCTGTCCGCCGTTAACCATCTGTTAACCATCGCCGCCTAGCCTGCGGTCACTGCCCGGTCATCATCAGCCGATTCCCACCCGGTCGTTCGAGGAGAACAGCCGATGTCCGTTGAGATTCTGACCTATAGCGCCCTGGGCGCCCGCCTGAAAATCTCGCCAGTGGCCGCTCGTGCGCTTGCCAGGCGGCTCCGGCTGCCGCGCTCGCTTTCGGATGACGGCAAAGCCCTGGTGAGCGTTGATCTCGCTGAAGTCAGGCATACGCCACATCCACCAAGCAGTCGCCAGGCAAGCAACATCGCCCTGTTAGCGGCGCAGGTGGAGGCATTGAAGGCGGAAAATGCGCGGCTCGAAACCAGCGCAGCCGGTCACCGCGCAGATTTCGAGCACGAACGCGAGCGCGCCGATCGCCTGATGGTCGAGCTGCTGCAGGCGACTGCCGAGACCACGGCAGCCAAGGAGGCGACGGCACGGCTTGAAGGTGAGGTGGCAGCCTTGCGGACCGCGGGCCGAGCTGGTGGCCCGGTGGATAGCTCCGGACAAGGTCCACGCCGACTGGGCAATCTGGCTGCGACTCTGGTAGAAGCAGACCGCAAGGCTGCTGCGCGTGGGTAGCAATCTCTGTTCTCTCATTCCGCAGCCTGGTGCAGCAATCGGGGGCAAGGATGACTGGCATGACCGATCTTCGCGAGTTGACGGCGCGCGTTATCGTGCTCGGGGTCGGCGGCGCGGGCGGCAATGCCGTCAACAACATGATCGCGGCCGGGCTGCAAGGCGTCGAGTTCATGGTCGCCAATACCGATGCACAGGCGCTCACCAGTTCGAAGGCCAAACGCGTCATCCAGATGGGCGCTCAGGTGACCGGGGGCCTTGGCGCCGGCGCGCAGCCCGACGTGGGGCGCGCTGCAGCGGAAGAGGCAATCGATACGATCCGCGATCATTTGGCCGGCGCGCACATGGTGTTCATTACCGCCGGCATGGGCGGCGGCACCGGCACCGGAGCAGCGCCCATTATCGCCAGGACCGCGCGTCAGCTCGGCATTCTCACCATCGGTGTCGTCACCAAGCCATTCCAGTTCGAGGGCCAACGCCGCATGCGCTATGCCGAAGCCGGCATCGCGGAACTGCTGAAGGAGGTGGACACCCTGCTGATCATCCCGAACCAGAACCTGTTCCGGGTGGCCAGCGAGAAGACCACGTTCGCCGACGCCTTCGCTATGGCAGATCAGGTGCTTTATTCGGGCGTGGCCTGCATCAGCGACCTTATCGTCAAGGAAGGTCTGATCAATCTTGATTTTGCCGACGTTCTCTCGGTCATGCGCGAGAAGGGCAAGGCCATGATGGGAAGGGGCGAGGCTTCTGGCGAGAAGCGCGTGCTCACCGCCGCTGTGGCTGCGATTTCCAATCCCTTGATCGAGGATCCCTCGATCAAGCGTGCCAGTGGCCTTATCGTGTCCATCACCGGCGGCAGGGACCTGACGCTGTTCGAGGTTGACGAAGCTGCGACCCGCATACGCGACGAGGCCGATCCGGACGCCAACATCATCGTCGGCGCTACCTTCGATGCAAGCCTCGAAGGTATCGTCCGCGTCTCGGTCGTGGCAACCGGCATTGATAACCTCGGCGCGGCGCGCCAGACGCAGCCGGCGGAAAACTTACTCACGGAACTCGCCGGCAGGCTGAGCAACGACAGGCGTCGCACCGTTGACCGGATCGAGCGTGGTGCACCACCGCCGCAATTCGAGAGTCCGTCACTCCGCCAGGCGGCCCGCCACCCGGCTCCGCAGCGCCTCGATCCGTACGGCCGCGCCCCTCCTGTGCGCAACCCGGTCGAGGAGAAGGTTGTCGATATCCCGGCGTTCCTCGGCCGCAAGGCCAACTGAGCCGTCGTAAGAGCCAAAGTAACTTCGCTTCCAGGTGCGCAGGGCGGATTAGTGCTACTGCGTCACTAATCCCTCATGGTGAGGAGGCGCGTAAGCGCCGTCTCCGGACGATGCCCTGCATCGCCGGGCGAACCATGAGGCCAAGGTTGGGCCTTGTCCTTCGAGACGCTTGCTTCGCAAGCTCCTCAGGATGAGGGGATAGAGCCAGCTATGACGCAGTAAGGTTAGCGCAAGCGCAATCCGCCTCGGGAATTCGGCGGGTTACGGCTTCGCCTGACCCACCCTGCGATTTTCACTTCATCCCCGTGCAACTCGCATAAAACGTCGTCGTCGCCGGCCAGTCCGAGAACATGCCGCGGATGCCGACTTGTTTGGCCAGCACATCGAGCACCGTCAGCGTGTCGCCGTCGCGGTCAACAGCTGCTTTGACCGAGCGGTGGTAGAAGCCGCCGCCCTTGTGGAGCGGGCCGTCGCGCTCCAGCGACCAGCCGATCAGGTCGAGGCCGGCGGCCCTTGCGGCCTTGGCATATTCGGACGGAACGATTTCCTTGTTGTCGTTCAGCGCCAGCATCGTCCAGATCGGCGGCGCTAGGATTTTCACGCCTTGCGCTTTCAGCTCTGCCATCGAGGGCTTCCAGGTCTCGGGCTCGCGGGGGTCGAGACCCTGCTTCTCGTAGCGGTCTTCGAGATACACCGCCTGCGCGCCGAATGCCGGCTCGGTCTTGATCCAGAACAGGACATCGTTGAGATTAAAACTCTGGGCGAACACGTCCGCAGGCGGAATGCCGGCTTTCTTGTAGGCGTCCAGCATTTGGGTAGCGTACTTCTTCTGGGTGTAATCGCCGTCGAACGGCATCGGCAGTTCCGGCGCCTTCAGTTCCGGCGTGAATTTGGCGCCGAGGCTCTTGATCAGCGCGATGCTTTCGTCATGCGTCATCAGCGTTCCGGAATTGGCATAGAGATCAGTGCGCCAGCGCGGCGTGCCGTTCTGGTATTCCTCCGGCGTTTTTGCGTCCGGGTTGAAGCCATCCATCTTCGCGGTCAGCGTCCTGAATTCGGCGAGGGTGATGTCAGAGGTGCAGCACTTTGCCGAAGCCTTCTTGCCGGTGGCCGGATCGGCCGGGCTGAAGGCTTGCGTGCATTTCGAGGCGAGCGCGGGTACGGAAAGAATATTGGTCGTGGTGTGCAGGTCGCATTGCGAATGCCGGCAGACGAGTTCCCGGTCCTTTGTAAATGTCACGTCGCATTCGATGATGCCGGCGCCCATGCGGGCGGCTGCGATATAGGATTCCCGGCTGTGCTCGGGAAATTCCAGCGCCGCGCCGCGATGACCGATGGAAAACTCGGTCTTGCGAAAGGGGCCGGTGCACTGGGCAAGCTGCGTCTTGAGCGGCCCGTCTTTCATCTTGTCGACAAGATAAAACGGCCGCGGGCCGATCTGCGGCTCGCGCGGCAGTGAGACGTCCTGCGCCGTAGCGGGAAGGATCATGATCAGCGGCAGGAGCGCGGATAGAACAGCGGAGCGTTGGCGGGTTCGCATGGGTGGTGCCTTTGATAACGCGTTGCGCGCAGCCTTGATATCATGGAGCATGTGACAGTTGCGTGTGAGCCGGAAAGCCGGCTCGCCACAAGAAAAATGCGTCGGAGGAAACACAATGCCTGGAGCCTTCTTTGTCGTTCGCGCCACCGTGTCAGATCCGGCCAAGCGTCAGGCGTTCGATGCCTGGTATTCGCGCGAGCATCTGCCGGATGCGATGAAGTCGTTCGGGGCCGTGAAAGCGTGGCGCTACTGGAGCGCCACCGATCCGTCGTTGCATCACGCGATGTATCAATTCCCCGACCAGGCCGCGCTTGATCGTGCGATCGGCGGTCCGGAGCTGAAGCGCCTGGTCGCCGATTTCAACCGCGACTGGCCTGATGTGACGCGCACGCGCGAAGTGCTGGTGCTGGCGGAGGAGCTTGGGGCGAAATAGCGCCGTCGGCACACCTCCGCTTGATCCGCCAATACGCAAGCCGTCACAACAGTTCCTTTGCTGGAGCATGCGACTGAAATATATTCACATGTAGTCTTGCGCTACAAAGCTGCGCAGTTCAGCGGACGTTCATGTTACGGCACTGAAACTCTCTTCCTCGCAAACAGCAACGCGGAGGAGGGGATGTCATGGAACGCCGGGACTTTCTGAAACTCGCCCTTGGATTTGTCGCTGGCGGCGCGGCGCTCGCCGCCAGCGCGCAGGCGGCGCCGCTGATGCCCGCTCCGCTCGATGATGACGGCAAGCCCAATCCGGATGCCCAGCCTGCCGTGACCTCAGGCGATGAGGTCGATCGCCTCACTCCCGAGGAAGTGGGCTGGGGCCGCGGCCGTGGCCGCGGATGGGGTCGTGGTCGCGGCTGGGGCCGCCGGCGCTGGGGTTGGCGGCGCCGCAGGTACTGGGGCTGGCATCGGCGCCGCCGCCGCTACTGGCGCCGCCGTCGCCGTTACTGGCGCCGCCGTTACTACTGATAAGCGCTTCGAGGCGTTGTGAAGGCGGGGATTGTATTTGCACTCCCTGCCTTTTCAGTCTTGATGCGAACGCGCGCACGACATCGTTGGGTGAAGCATGGCAGAGCTTGTGGATTTCACCAGTGAGGCTTTTTTCGAGATCCCCAGGCGGGCGTGGCCTTGCTGCGTTCATCCGGACCTGTCGTAGCAACGAAGTTTCCGATCATAGGCCGGGTCTGGGTCACCACGACCTATGAGGCGACCGCCCGCGTGCTGAAGGACAGCACCGTATTCACGCTGCGCAAGGAGAGTGGGGCGCTCGTCGGCCTGCCCTGGTGGATGCCGAAATTGATCGGGGCATTGGCCAACAACATGCTGACGATGGATGAACCTGATCATACGCGGCTGCGAAACATCGTCGACGAAGCATTCCGCCGCCGCGCGGTGCTCGGCATGGAGCCGCATATCCGCGCCATCGCCGATCGCCTCGCCGATGATCTGTTTGCGGAGGGCAGCCCTGCCGATCTCGTACAGCGTTACGCGCGGATGCTGCCGCTTGCGGTGATTTGCGAACTCTTGGGACTGCCGCAGGCTGACCGGCCGAAATTTATCGCATGGGCCAATTCGGTGGCGAATCTCAGCAATGCATTCGGCTTTCTGCGGCTGATCGGCGGCCTTATCAAGATGCGGCGCTATCTGAAAGAGCGCTTGCAGCTATCTCGCAAGGAAGGAGGCGAAGGGTTGATCGCCGAGCTCGTGCGTGTCGAGAAGGATGGCGGACGCATTACGCCTGACGAGATGGTCTCGATGGTGTTCCTGCTGCTGGGTGCGGGTTCCGAGACCACGACCCATCTGATCAGTGGATCGGTTTTCGAGTTGCTCAAGAATGCTGATCGGCGCAACTGGCTTGCGGCGGACTGGAGTCGCGCCGGCCTTGCGGTGGAGGAATTCCTGCGCTTCGTCTCGCCGGTGCAATTCTCCAAGCCGCGCTACGTGCGCCAGGACGTCGATCTCGACGGCGTCACCCTGAAGAAGGGTGACAGGGTCATGGCGATGATCGTCGCCGCCAATCTGGACCCGGAAGCGAATGAGTGCCCCGAACGGCTCGATCTCGAGCGGCGGCCGAACCGGCATCTATCCTTCGGGACAGGAATTCATTTTTGCCTCGGCCACCAGCTCGCACGCATCGAAGGGATTTGCGCCCTGCAAGCGCTGTTCACGCGCTGGCCCGCCCTCCAACTGGCGGTCGAGCCCTCGCAAATCCATTGGCGGAGACGGCCCGGCATTCGGATGATCGCAGAGCTGCCGGTTAGGGCAGGTGTTTGACGGGAGAGCGCGGGCTTTGAGGGAAGCATTGGAACACGCGTGTGACGGTTAGCGTTCCGTCCGCATGTAGGAGCTCCTCTCAGATACATTTTTCAACGCCGGATCATCGGCCAGGATGCGCACAGCTTGTGTCTTCGCGGGTCTCGTATTCTGCGGATTACCCCAGAAGCTCCACACCCCCAGACCAACCGCTAGCATTCCAGCGCAAATTGCTAACATGTCTTTGGTCATTTGCTGGCCTCCATACTGGCTGCCAACGCACAAACGATGCCAAGGTTGCTCGGTAGAGCTGCGGATGCCGCGGGCTAGAGCGTTTTCCAGCGAAGTGGAGACCGGTTCGCGTCAAGAAAACGCGTCAAATCAAAAATCTAGGGCCCCGTTCCGATTCCATCGGAACGGAAAAGGCTCTACAGGATCTGCTCGATGTAGTCTCGGTGTATTGAAGTCGGCCTTTTATTTCCGTCGAAGCGAACTGATGCTTATGCTGTTGAGCTTTAAGCCGGTAACGGTACCGATTCTTGACGCGAGCCGCGGACAACGTTCGAGGCCCAATCCGCTCAACCGAATTCGATCGCCAATGCTGAACTCCGTCCCGAGGGATGCTTCCTCAAACGCGGTCATCGAAACTCCGCACAAATAAACTGCATCTGGCCAAATTGGATTCCGGACGTGTTTAGTCCTTTGCCCTGCGCGGCCCGACTGACCTAGGTCACCGGGCTACGGTAGAGCTCGTTACTGTCTCGATCGGTAATACGAACGGCGCATCCCCTCGAACGCAACTCAGGACGAACGATAGAAAGCTCGCGCGCGAGGCTGTCAGCCTTATCGATTGCGCCTTCTGTGTCTTCGAGGATCATGCCGCCCTGGCTTTTGAATTCTGCGCCTTGGACGAGATCGAAATTGAAGTAGGGCATTGGAACCGCCTGCCAATTTCCAACTATGCGGAGTATACCCGAGTCGTTAGGTTCCCCCATTGCAACTCTCCTGTTCTGTTCTGATTGCGGTCGCGTGTTGCGTTTTGGCACTGCGACCGCACTGTGGCGTGCGCATTACTCACGACCTGCGCGCCGATCGAGACCCCGCCCAACACTCGCAAAGAACCTTGAGGTGATCCTTGTCGCCAACCTGCTTGCTGGTGTCGACGTAAATCCAAACCGTCATGTTTCAGTCCGGAGAAACGACCAGTACCATTACCATCAGAATGACGCCTGCAGTCGCACACAGGATTAGGCCCAGTATTGCCATTAGCAAGTAGGACTTCATAGGTCCCTCTTGAGCTTTCAATCCAACGAGCGCTACCGCAGTTTTGTGTACCTGGGTGAACGCTAATCAGAAAAGCGCTGCTCTTCCAGCAATCAATCGTGGATGACCTGCCGTTTGTCGGCGTGCAGGAAAAAAGGCCGACACGATTGGTGCGCGCCGGCCTTCTAAGGAGATTTGTCTTAGCGGGTCGGTCTAACCGGACTTCCCGCCGCCAGCCGGGCAGTGCCCGGCGCACCCGCTTAACAAGCTCAGCCGCCGCCCGTTCCAAATCTGCTAATTCGATTTTTAGAGTCTGGTGCCGGACAGACGGGTAAGCGGCGCGGGATTTTAATTGGCCTCATGGAAAAACGGCGGCGCATCAAACACGAGAAGACGTTCGAAGAGCGACTGGCGGAAGAGGCCCAGCGATTCAGAGAGGCGGCAAAGAAGCTGCCACCTGGCATGGCTCGTGAACTGCTTTTGCGGCGGGCTCGGCAGGCGGAGACAGCATCCAGCATGAGCCGTTGGCTAAGCTCGCCCGAGCTTCGACCGCCAAAGGTCGGCTAACGCGCTTCCTCAAAAGGCGACCCCAGCCGGGGAATAGGTTGGGGCCGCCGTTCCAAGGCGCATTCTGCGCGACTGGCTGAGACAGCGGCGGCTTGCGAGGTTTCCACCTTGGCCGCCCTTTCTTTCGCCGGATTTCTGTCACCATCCTTTCGTGTTTTCGAATCTAGGGGAGAATCGACGTGGCAATAGGTACAGTGAAGTGGTTCAACGCGACAAAGGGCTATGGATTTATTCAGCCCGAGACGGGCGGCAAGGACGTGTTCGTCCATATCTCGGCCGTCGAGAGAGCAGGTCTGAGCAATCTGAACGAGGGCGCGAAGGTAAGCTACGAAGTCGTGGCCAACCGCGGCAAAGAATCCGCCGAAAACCTCAGGGTAGGTTGATCGTCGTAGTCATCCAAATGGGCCCGCCGGTCGCGCGCTGGCAGGCACCTCTGAAAATGGCCCCGGCTTGCTGGATATGGCTGGGGCCGCCATTCCCATGCGCCAACCCACCACGGCGGCGCAGTCGCTGGATTTCAAGCTTTTGAAAAAACGTTGGTCACATCGTTGTCCCGACCAACACTCTGCCTGAAATCTGCAACGCGAAGTTCACTTGCGCGCCCCGCACAGCGTGGCGCGCAAGTGCGGTCGCAGGGCGGCTTGAAACCTCGTGAGCGATTACAGGCGCGCAAGACGAACGACGTCTTAGCGTAAGACAAAACCGCGTAGCCCCGCGTGAGCGGGGCCTTATGTCGTGCCTTCAAAATCTCAGTAAGCGCGGCAGCGTCCATAACGCCACACAGTGCCGTAGGGGCACCCGCGGCCGGGCCGCACCACAACGACTGGAGCCGGACGGCGCACCACAACGACCGGGGCTGCGGGACGGACCACGACGGCCCTGCGATTGGGTTGGCAGCCGCCATAGGGACCGCGATGCCAGCCGGGGCCGCAGCCGCCCGCGGCGTTCGCGGCGCTAAAGCTAGCAAATGTGCCCGCAACCAAAACTGCTGCTGCGAAAAGGTACTTCATGTTTTCTCCCGTTTCTGGCCGTCAGGCGGCGCGGAGGCGAAATTAATCACGCAGTCCTGAATGGAGCATGAATATTCCCGGGAGCACGACTGTTGGCGATTCGTCATGGGGTGGCGAGGAATCCCAGCATCAGTTCGTCGTATTTCGCAGGCGCCTCCAAAAAGACCAGATGGCCCGTGTTGGGGATCACCTCGGCGCGGCCGTGGGCCATTTTGGCGGCGAGCGCTTTGGCGAGTTCGGCATTCTGCCCCATTTTTGAGCGCAACGCCTCCGGTGCATTGGCTCGTCCCGGCGCGTTGTGGTCGTCGGCGCCCATCACAAACAGCGTCGGCTGCGTGATCAGCGGAATCTCGTGCACGACGGGCTCGCGGTAGATCAACTGCGCCGAGCTGACGAAGGCGCGCAACCAGCGCGGATATTCGGCGCTGCTCTTGATGTTGAAGCGCGCGTCGATGAACGGTGTGACCTGTTCGGGCGGCAGCTTCAGCGCGTAATTGGTCTCGAGCTGTTTGCGATAGCCGTCTGCAGTGAGCTTGTCTTCGTTCTCCAGAATCTTCTCGGTCGGGGTCGGCGGCACGTAGAGCCGGTAATCCTCCAGGCCGATCGGGGCGGTCAGCACCAGATGCGCAATCCGGTCGGGGTAGGCGCGCGCGATACGGACGCCCAGCATGCTGCCGAGCGAGTGTGCCACGATATCGGCTTTTGTAACTCCCAAGTGATCGAGCAGCGTGATGGTGTTGCGCGCCAGCGTGTCGAAATGCAGATCGCCCTGCGGCTTGGACGACTTCCCAAAGCCGATCTGGTCCGGCACCACCACGCGATAGCCGGCATCGCTTAGCGTCTTGATGACCGGCGCCCAGTAACTCGATGGAAAATTGCGGCCGTGAAGCAGCACCACGGCGCGCCCGTTGGGGCGCGACGGGGCGACGTCCATATAGGCCATCCGCAGTTGCTCGCCGTCGTTCATAAGCGGCAGTAGATGGACAGGGTAGGGATAGGCAAAGCCCTCCAGCGCGATGCCATAGGGCTCGCGTTGGGCGGGTCGTCCGGTTTCCGCTGCAGTTGCAGGCAACAACGACAGTGCGGATAAGGCGGCTGCTAACGCGCCAACAAACATTCGTCGCATCCCAAAACTCCTGTTCTCAAGACAGGCGCGTATTGATGCCGACGTCGTGCACTGTAAAGGTTTTGCATTTCACATTTTGGCGAGAGCATGAGCTAGGGCGCGTCCTCACAAATCAACTCGATTGGTGCGGGCTTGCCTATCCGCTGTGCGCCCGGCAGCGACCAAATTCCGCCTCGCAACGAAATGACGCGATGGGCCAGAAGCGGCATCGGGTCCGTAGTCTGGACCTGCAACTCGCACCGACACCGTAGTCTCATCGCCCGGGACTTCCGAGCGTGGCCCGCTGCTTCTTGCCCCGTGTCTTGTTGGGATCTTGGATGGCCTCGACCGACTGGATGTATTCGGCAATGTACTCTGGTGGCAGGCCGTGTTCCCTGCCACCTGCAAGGACAAAGTCCTTGTACCAGTCATAAGGTTTGACGCTGTCGTCGATGTAGTGGGGGGTCGCGAGATAGGTAAGGACCTTCCGTCTGCGACCTTTCTCGTTGATGACCGTGACCATCGCGTGCTCGTAACCGCTGCCGACGCCTTCGGCCTCATCTAGCTTGGCACGCTCGGCAGGATCGAAGCCGAACAGAACTCCGATCACTCTATTGTTGTTGCCACTGGCAAATGCGTTGCACTTCCCGGACTTGTCCGTGCTGCGCTTATGGAAGCGAAGCGCATGACCCGGCAAGGTAGCAATGCCGAGCGGCTTGCAACTCGGCATGCGCTTCCGTAGCCGGGTGGTTGACATGTTGGACCCGTAGGCAAAATAGACGACTGGCTCCGGTGGCCCGGTTTCTGTTTTCTTCAGCGGCTCGATCGGTGGATCGCTCGGCCTAATGACCTTGCGCAGCGGAACTGTCATGATGCTGTGCTCGCCGGATTTTTCGCCTTCACGAGTGATGATGGGCTGTCCATCCTCGAGATCGAGGATTGGGACGGGCCTGCCGGTCCATCCACAATCGGCGCAGCGCGGTCTTTCCCAGAGTACGCCGGGTGCAGCGGTGTTTTCGCCCTGTTCAGGTTCGAGACGCGGCGAGCCGCAGTTTGGGCATTCCTCAGGCACACCGCGCAACGCGCGAAGGATCAATCGGGCCGCCATGCCGATGGCGTGCTGGATCAGCGAGTGCGCCATGTCGGCATCAATCCAGGTGGCCGACTTTGAATGCGTCAGCCAGTTGGAAAACATCCATGAGGACTCAAGCGCACCTTTGAGGACCCCGCGACGCTCTTTGTTGGTGTCGCCCGGCAGAAGATCGTTGCAGATGATTTCCGTCCACGCACGGAAGTTCGCACGCTGTGGCGGTTTGTCGGTCCACATTGCCGCATCCTGCGCGACACCGATCAGTTCGAGTAGCGTCTCGCGGCAGCTGACGCCTACGGCCTGATAGTCGGTGAGGCTCTGCGCCTGTGTTACGGCGGTGCCTGCCTCTTCCATCTTCTCGAAGACGGGACCGAACGGGAGGATGCGTAGATCGTCTTCCTTCTGTTCTTCCGTGCGCGGGATGCGGAGGATCAGACCAATATGGAACGTGAGAGCAAGATCCATACTTGGGAATTGCTCCTGAGAGTAGAGGTTCGTGCCGCCGGTGATGACCCACCAGCGATCCTTGTTGGTGTGGATGTCCCACACGTCGTGGCGGACGTGCCCGACGGCCTCGAGTAGACCTTCTGCATGAAGGTCACTTCGAGGTCGGGCGCCCGCCATTCAAAGTATTCCCGGACTTCCTCGATCTCCTCTTCGGTAGCTTTCAACATGATCGGCTCCCGCGGTCGGCTCGCCGCACCGCGCTGCAAAGGGTTTACGAAAGCTTCAACGATAGACCGATGTCGCTGAGCTTTCAAAATCTGGCGAGGCAACGCGGCATGTCCGCTTCCGGGCTCGAAGCGGGCATTCCGGAACCGAAGCGCGAATATCCGATATAGGTCATCCGCGCCATTTTGGTCGTGGGCCGACTACTTCCGGTCTTCCCCTGGAAACGGACATCGTCAGGGCCGATCGCATGTCGGCTCCGACCGACAATCTCGTTGATCCCACGGGCAGCTCAGGCCTAGACTGACCAAGCCGAGCTATCCATGTCGTTCCAGGAGGATTCCATGAAGGTAGTTTCGCGATTCCTGCTCGCCGTGACCGTTCTCGCATTTGCCGCCGGCGGCGGCTATGCACAGGACGCTGGCATGAAGAAGTGGTCAAAAGGAAAAGGGTGGGGCTGGGTCTGGGGGCCTCAGGACGAGGTCGGAAACCTCAACGAGATGACCGATGCATCACGTTTGGCCGCCTTGAAGCTCGTGACACAGGGTAGGGTTTACGATCTCGGCCTTCCGTACGACCGCTATTCATACAAATGGCCCGGCCACAGCCCGGGAGAAATCATCAGCTTCCGGTCGCCCGCGGGCGTGAGGAGCCAGAAGGATCTGCCGTTCACCACGCCGGAGGGCGGCAATACGGGCATCACCGCCTGGCATAGCAACGCGATCTTCATGAACGACAACGTGGCGACCCAGATTGATGGGCTCGGCCACATCACGCATGGACCGAAGAACGAGTTTTACAACGGTTTCACCTCCGACGAGTGGGGCGGTGACTTCGGCCTTCGCAAGGCCGACGTGACGACGATCCCGCCGATCGTCGCGCGGGGCGTCTTGGTCGACGTTGCGGGCTTCAAGAACGTGGAGGCCCTTCCGTCTTCCTATGAAATCACTGTCGCGGACATCGAGGGCGCGTTGAGGGCGCAGAACGTCGACGTCACCCCGGGCACGGTCGTTCTGCTGCGCACGGGAACCGCCCGCTACTGGGGCGAGAACGGCCGCGACCACGCGAAGATCGGCCAGCACGACTCGGCGGGCATTGGCCTGACAGCCGCGAAGTGGCTCGTCGAGGAGAAGGGCGCGCTTATGCTCGGTTCCGATACGTCCGGGCTCGAATATGTGCCGCCGAAGCCGGCCGACTCTCAGGCCGTTGGCGGCAGCTTCAACCCGGTCCACGTCTATCTGCTCGTCCAACAGGGCGTCCACATCCTGGAGTTCAATAACCTCGAGCGGCTCGCCGCCGATCGTGTCTACGAGTTCGCCTATATCCTGACCACAAACGCCATCCGCGGTACCGTGGCCGGCACGGCGCTGCGGCCGCTCGCCCTCCGTTAATCGAACGTTGGGTGTTCGTACAGCATTGATGTCAATGTAGAGGCGTCAGCCCTGCGCGTTGCCGAACAGCGCTGCGAACCGCTTTTCGCCGGTGCGGGTAAAGTTGACGACGCGGCTGCCTGGTGCAGGATCGCGCGCCGCCCAGTTCAGTTCGGTGAACCGGTTCATGACGGCAGCCCCCAGCGTGCCGGCGAGGTGATGGCGCCGTTCGCTCCAGTCGAGGCAGGCCTTGCAGACCGGCCGGCGCGGATGGGCCAGCGTATCAGCATCGATCTGCAGCGCCTTCGCCATGAAGCGCTTGCCCTCGGTGGTGAGTTCGATGGCCTGCTTGCTTTGCCGGACCAGCCGCTGCTGTTTCATGCTGTCGAGCATCTGCACGCCGAGATCGCCGGCGAGATGGTCGTAGCAGATCCGCGCGCGGCGCAGCGCCGGCTCCTTCGGTCCGGTGCGTACGCGCGTGTGACCGGCGCGCTCGGCGAGGCCCGCAAGCCCTTCGAGCACATGAGCGACATCGGAGCCGGTGAGGCGATAGTAGCGGTGACGGCCCTGTTTCTCGGGCTCGATCAGCCCGCTGGCCTCGAGCTTCGCCAGATGCGAACTCGCGGTCTGCGGCGTGATGCCGGCCTGGTGCGCCAGCTCGCTCGCGGTCAGCGCGCGGCCGTCCATCAGCGCGGTCAGCATGTTGGAGCGCGCGGGATCGCCGACCAGTGACGCGATCATGGCGATGTCGGGACCTGCTTTCATAGTTCGATGTTAGCCGAAGCATCGCCGTCGGGCAAGCGGATATTCTCCGAAGCCCAACACAGGCTCCGTCATTGCGAGCGTAGCGAAGCAATCCATGCCGCCACAAGCGGAGGAATGGATTGCTTCGTCGCTTCGCTCCCTTGCGCAAACGCTTCGCGTTTGTCGCAGGCAATGACGGCGGAGCAACACAGGAGCCCTCCATGACCGTCACCGTTTTCATCCGCTACCAGCTCGATCCGTTCAAGCGGGCGATGTTCGAGCAGTACTCGAAGAACTGGCTCACCATCATCCCGAAATGCGGCGGCGGCCTGATCGGCTACTGGATGCCGCACGAGGGCACCAACAACATCGCCTTCGCGCTGATTTCGTTCGACAGCTTAGGCGCTTATGAAAGCTATCGCGCGCGGTTGCGCGCGGACACCGAAGGCATGGCCAATTTCGAATTCGCCGAGCAGAACAAGTTTATCCTTGCCGAAGAGCGGACGTTCCTGCGCAAGGTCGTGGCGTGAGGGCGTCTGGAAGAACAGCTGCTGCGTTACTATGTACGCGGCGCAAAGCAAACACGGAGGGGAGCGACCATGCTGACATCTGCTGACAAACGCGCCGCGTTCAAGAAGTTGCACGAGGGCGGATGCTTCATCATCCCCAATCCGTTTGATGTTGGCAGCGCGAAGGCATTGCAGCATCTCGGCTTCAAGGCGGTGGCTTCCACGAGCGCAGGCTTTGCCTGGACTCTGGCTAAGGCCGACAACCGCGTCACCGTCGACGACGTCTGCGCCCATCTCACCGCGATCTGCGCGGCGGTCGATATTCCTGTTAATGCCGACTTCGAGGACGGTTTTGCGGCCGAGCCGGACAAGGTCGGCGTCAATGTCGCACGCGCCGTGAAGACCGGCGTTGCCGGTCTTTCGATCGAGGATTTTACGGGAGACAACGCAAAACCCCTGTTCGATCGTGCGCTTGCAGTCGATCGTATCAGGGCGGCGCGCAAGGCGATCGATGCCGATAATAGCGGCGTCATGCTTACCGGCCGCTGTGAGGCGTTCCTGCGGGGGCAGAAGGATCTGAAGCTGGTGATCGACCGGCTCACCGCCTATGCCGAAGCCGGGGCCGATTGCCTCTATGCGCCCGGCATCGCGACGCCGGAAGAGATTTCGGCTGTGGTAAAGGCGGTGCATCCAAGGCCTGTCAATCTCCTGGTCGGCGCGGCCGGACCGTCGCTGAAGGACGCCGGCGATCTCGGCGTGCGCCGCATCAGCGTCGGCGCTTCGCTGGCGCGGATGGCGTGGGCCGGCTTCATGAAGGCATCAAAGGAGATGGCGGAGAACGGCACGTTTGGCGAATTCGCCAACGGTTATCCCGGCGGCGAACTCAACAAGATGTTCAGCTAGCCATAAAAAAGCAGCGGGCCGTTTGGCCCGCTGTGCGTCGTCTCGGATGCTCGACCGTTATTGTTTGCTGCGATCGGCCTCCGTTCCCGTCGGGTTGGGAGACGGGGGCGTCGGTCGGTTGGTCGTCGCGCCCGTGGTCGTGCCGGGCTCGGTGTTGGTGCGTGGCGTGACGTCACGCATGCCCGAAGGCGCCGCAGGGTTGGCCGGCTGGCTCTGCTGCGCGGTCTGGTTGGGCGGCGTGGTGCCCGCCTGGTTCACGGTGGTGTTGTTCAGGCCATAGAACACGGCACCCAGCACAACTGCTATGGCGATGGCGAACATTGCGACGTTGGCACCGCTGGCGGGGCCTTCGCCGAGCTCAGGATCGGGTTGCAGCTCATTGTCGAGATTATTAATGCGAGCCTGGCGACGGATTTCCTCATCGGACATCCCGGCGCGATAGGGATCGTTCGGATTGGGTTGGTATGCCATGAATCAGTTCCTCCGATAGCGCCCCAGCTAAGTAAGCTGCTAGACAATGGCTGGCGCGCGCGGATGTTCCGTGCCAATGCAACCCACAATGGAACCCGGGATTCCCGGTTCCCCAATGCCGGCGTCCCGTCGTAACCGCGCAATCCGCTCCAAACTGGAAATGCCGAAATTCGTCTTCATTAGCGAGCGGTAAGCCAAGCTCAACATCCATCGGACCTCATCCTGAGGAGACCGCGAAGCGGTCGTCTCGAAGGATGGCCGCGGGCGAGATCGGGGCCTCATGGTTCGAGACGCCGCTTGCGGCTCCCCACCATGAGGGGCTGGGACGCCGCGCTATTTTGGCTTACGGGCTTTCGCGACCTGATCCGCCGTCACCAGCGGCGCCGCATTGCCCCAGGAGTTGCGAATATAGTTGGTCACGTCGGCGATCTGCTGGTCGGTCATTTTCGCGGCATAGCCCGGCATCGATCCCTTGTTAGGCGCGCGCGGCGTTGTCACCGTCTGCGCGCCGTCGAGGATGATGCGTAGCGCGCTGGAAGCATCGGCCGATTGCAAATTGGCGTTGCCCGGCAGCGGCGGATAGATCCGCGGCGCGCCTGAGCCGTCGTCCTCGTGGCAGGCGATACAGGCGCCGTTATAGAGTTTCTCGCCCTCGGCCATTTGGGCCGCTGGGGGGCGGGGCGACCTTCGGCTCCGGCGCACCCGCCGGCAGATCCTTCAGGTAAACCGCGATGGCGCGGATATCCGCATCGCTCATGACAGAGGTCGAATTGACCACGACCTCCGACATCAGTTCGCCGGCATGGCTCCTGCCGTTGCGGCCGCTCTGCAGATATTCGGAGATGTCTTCCACGCTCCAGGATTTCAGGCCGCTGCGCTCGGCGGCGTCCAGCCGCGGCGCAAACATGCCCTGCACGAAGTTGCCGCCATAAGCCTGGTCGCGTTTGTCGGCGCCGAACATGTTCTTCGGCGTGTGGCAGGCGCCGCAATGGCTGACGCCCTCGACCAGATAGCGGCCGCGATTCCACTCCGCGCTCTTTTGCTGGTCGGGCATCAGAATGCCGGGCTTGAAGAACAGCCAGTTCCAGCCGCGCATGACGACGCGATAGTTCAGCGGCCAGCGCAGCTCCGGCGCGCGCGGCGCATTTCGAACCGGCGTCAGCGTCGCCAGATAGGCCCGGATGGCGAGAATGTCCTGGCGGGTGAGTTTCGTGAAATTCGGGTAGGGGAAGGCCGGATAATAGCGCGAACCGTCGCGTGCCACGCCGAACCGCAGCGCGCGATAAAACTCGTCATCGCTCCACGCGCCTAAGCCGGTGTCGCGATCCGGCGTCAAATTCAGCGTGTAGATGCCGCCAAAGGGCGTATCGATCCGCTTTCCCCCGGCGAACGGTTTTGCGGGATCGGCAGTATGGCAGCTTGCGCAGCCGCCGGCTTCGGTCAGCGCCTTGCCGCGCGCGATATCCTCGGCGGTCGGTTCGCCCTTGAGCTCAGCCTTGAACTGGGCATGGCCCTCACCAACGGCGAACGCAGTGCACAAAAGCAAGCCGGCGAGAATCGTCCGCATGTCATCCCTGCACCAATTGGCCTATTGGGGCGTTATAGCGCGAAAGCGGGGAGTGTAGGGACGTCATGCCGTTTCGCGCCGGGGCTTTCGGACGACACAAACCGAAAAGCGCCGCTGCCATTGCCGGCACGAAATTGCGATCTTTGAAAGCTCGGCCCCTTTGCCGAGATTTGTGGTGCGCCGGTCAGAAAATCCGACATAGACTGGTTCTAACAAGTTCAGATGCTTAGCTAATAAGCATCGCGATCAAGGCTCACGAGAGTGGCAAAGAGGGCTTAAATGGGAATCAACCAGGGTCCGATCAGTCTCGATCAGAAATACACCCAAGGCTCCGGCCACGTCTTCCTGACCGGCATTCAGGCGCTGGTCCGCCTGCCGATGGCGCAAATCCGCCGCGACCGCGCCGCGGGGCTGAACACCGCTGGCTTCATCTCCGGCTACCGTGGCTCGCCGCTCGGCGGCTACGACCAGCAGCTCTTCGCCGCCCGCAAGCATCTCGACCAATACAACATCAAGTTCCAGCCCGGCGTGAACGAAGACCTTGCGGCGACCGCGGTCTGGGGCTCGCAGCAGCTCAGCCTTTCGCCCGGCGCCAAGCATGATGGCGTGGTCGGCATCTGGTACGGCAAGGGCCCCGGCGTCGACCGCTGCGGCGACGTGTTCCGGCACGCCAACACGGCAGGCTCGGCGAAACATGGCGGCGTGCTGTGTCTCGCCGGCGACGACCACGGCGCCAAATCCTCCACCGTCCGCATCAGTCGGACCACGCCTTCATCTCCGCGCTGATGCCTTATCTTTATCCCTCCAGCATCCATGAAATGATCGAGATGGGCCTGTTGGGTATCGCAATGTCGCGCTACTCCGGCTGCTGGGTCGGCATGAAGGTGATCACCGAGACGGTGGAGACCACCGCCGAGATCGACCTCACCGACGAGATGACGCCCTTTGTCATCCCGACCGATTTCGAGATGCCCCCGGGCGGGCTCAACCTGCGCTGGCCGGACGATCGGTACGCGCAGGACCTGCGCCTGCAGGACTACAAGGGCTATGCGGCGATCGCCTTTGCCCGCGCCAACAAGATCAACCGTATCACCATGGATTCGCCGAATGCCCGCTACGGCATCATGGCGTCCGGCAAGAGCTACGAGGATATCCGTCAGGCACTGCGCGAACTCGGTATCACCGAGGAGGTCGCGGCCAAGATCGGGCTTCGGCTCTACAAGATCGGCATGCCCTGGCCGCTGGAGCCGGAAGGCGTGCGCAATTTCGCCATAGGGCTGGAAGAGATCTTCATCATCGAAGAGCGCCGCGAGATCGTCGAAAATCAAGTCAAGCAGGAGCTGTTCAACTGGCGCGACGACGTCCGCCCGCGCATCGTCGGCAAGATGGACGACCACGACAAGCGCTTCCTGACCTTCGCCGCCGAGCTTTCCGTCGCCTCGCTCGCGAGCTCGCTCACCGAGCGCCTGCTTCGACTTAATCTCAACCCTGAAATCGCCGCGATGCTGCGCGCCAAGGCCGACTGGTTCAACGGCCGGCAGGCGAGCCAGATGCAGGCGGTCGCCCCGATCGCCCGCACGCCGTATTTCTGCTCGGGCTGTCCGCACAACACCTCGACCAAGGTGCCGGAAGGCAGCCGCGCCTTTGCCGGCATCGGCTGTCATTTCATGGCGCTGTGGATGGACCGCTCGACCGAGACCTACACCCACATGGGAGGCGAGGGCGTGCCGTGGGTCGGTGTTGCCCCCTTCACCAAGGAAGAGCATGTGTTCGCCAATCTCGGCGACGGCACCTACTTCCATTCCGGCAGCCTCGCGATCCGTCAGGCGATCGCGTCAGGGGCCAACATCACCTACAAGATCCTCTACAACGACGCGACCGCGATGACCGGCGGCCAACATGTCGACGGCGAATTGTCGCCGGAGCAGATCACCTTCCAGCTTCATTCCGAAGGCATTCGCGAAATCTATCTGGTCTCGGAAAACCCGCATCTCTATCCGGTGTCCGACATCGCGCCCGGCGTCAAGGTCGCGCATCGAGACGAGCTCGATGCTGTCCAGAAGACCTGCCGTACCGTGAAGGGCGCTTCCGCCATCGTGTTCGTCCAGACCTGCGCGGCCGAAAAGCGCCGCCGCCGCAAGCGCGGCCTGATGGAGGACCCGGCGCGCCGCGTGATGATCAATCCGGCCGTGTGCGAAGGCTGCGGCGATTGTTCGGTGCAGTCGAACTGCATTTCGGTCGAGCCGCTGGAAACCGAGATGGGCCGCAAGCGCACCATCAACCAGTCGACCTGCAACAAGGATTATTCCTGCCTGAAGGGCTTTTGCCCGTCCTTCGTCACTATCGATGGCGGCAAGCCGCGCCGCCGCGCGCCGGCAAGCCTCGGTGACACAAGCCTCGGCGAAATCGGCGATCTGCCGGACCCTGTATCGCAGCCCTCGCTGGAGCGGCCCTATAACATCGCCGTCGGCGGCGTCGGCGGCACCGGCGTGCTGACGATCGGCGCGCTGCTTGGCATGGCCGCCCATATCGAAGGCAAGGCCAGCATGATCCTCGACATGTCCGGCCTCGCGCAGAAAGGCGGCGCGGTGCTCAGCCACGTCCGGCTTTCGGAACACACCGCCGACGTCACCTGTTCGCGCATCGTCACCGGCACCGCCGATCTCGTGATGGCCGCCGACGAGGTGGTCGCGGCCGCCAAGGAAACCATCACCCTCTGCGAGTCTAGCCGCACCGTCGGCGTCATCAACACCCACGTCATTCCGACCGCCGACTTCATCCTCAACCGCGACTTCAATTTCCAGAGCCGCAAAGTCAATCATGTGCTGGAGACCGAGCTGCGCAAGGATCTTCCTTGTACGATTTCACCAAGCCCGCCGAAATGCTGCTCGGCGATTCCATCGCCACCAACATCATGATGCTTGGCTATGCCTATCAGAAAGGCCTGCTGCCGCTGTCGGCGAAGGCGATCTTGCAGGCGATCGAGGTCAACGGCGTCTCGATCAAGATGAACACGCAGGCGTTCCAGCTCGGCCGTCTGGCGGCGGCCGATCCGGTGCGGCTCGCCGCCATGACGAAGGACCAGGACGAGACGGTTGCGCCGAAGACGCTCGATGCAATGTCGCTCGACGAGATCATCGCGCACCGCAGCGCGCATTTGACCGAGTATCAGGATGCGAAACTCGCCACCCGTTACCGGGACCTGGTGACGCAGGTCCGCGACGCCGCGATGAAGGGTGGTTTCGGCGATGCGCTCCCGCGGGCGGTTGCGATCAACTACGCAAAACTGCTTGCCTACAAGGACGAGTACGAGGTGGCGCGGCTGTTCACGGATGGACGCTTCGAAAAAGCAGCTCCGCGATCAGTTCGAAGGCGACTTCAAGTTCAACTTCAACCTTGCTCCGCCTATTCTTGGCGGCGGTCTCGATGCGCTTGGCCGCCCGAAGAAGCGCGCGTTCGGCGCGTGGATGATGCCGGTGTTCCGGACGCTGGCGAAGCTGCGCTTCCTCCGCGGCACGCCGCTCGACGTTTTCGGCTATAGCGCCGACCGCAAGCTCGAACGCGATCTGATCGCAGGCTACGAGAAGGACGTCGCAACGGTGCTCAGCCTGCTGTCGCCGGTGACGCACGATACCGCGGTCGAAATCTTGTCATTGCCCGACCGCATCCGCGGCTACGGCCCGGTGAAAGAGAAGGCGGTACAGGACGCGAAAGCGCGCTACGCGCAACTCGCCGCCGATCTCGTCAACCCGCCACCGGCGCCGCGGCACCTCGCGGCGGAGTAGGGCACTCAAACGCAGTCGTCCTGGCCTTGAGCCGGGACCCATAACCACGAGCCTTCGTGTTGTACGAGATCGACGCCGGGCGCACGTTCCGGGCCTGATACGATTTTCGCTGATAATCATCCCGACTTGAGTCTAGTCGCGACCGTCTCGCCTGACGGAATATTTCCGCGCTTGCCAAGCCCCGCCCGACAGGCCAGAAAAACTTTCAGGAAGAAGAAACGCCAGCTGGAGAACGACTTGACCATCAAGGGCAAAGCCTACATCGCCGGGATCTACGAGCATCCCACCCGGCACGCACCCGATAAATCAACTGCACAGCTTCACGCCGAGGTCGCCAAGGGTGCGATCGAAGATGCCGGGCTGACCAAAGCCGATATCGATGGCTATTTCTGCGCCGGCGATGCCCCCGGGGGCCTGTGGCCGATGGTCGATTATCTCGGCCTCAAGGTGCGTCACATGGATTCCACCGATACCGGTGGTTGCTCCTATCTGATTCACGTCGGCCATGCCGCCGAAGCGATCGCGGCCGGCAAGTGCTCGATCGCGCTCATTACCCTGGCGGGCAAGCCGCGCACCGGCCCGATGCCGCCGCGCGCCGCCGGCGCGGAGGCGGATTTCGAGGCCGCCTACGGCGCGACCACCCACAATGCCTACGGCATGTGTGCCATGCGCCATATGCACGACTACGGCACCACCAGCGAGCAACTTGCCTGGATCAAGGTCGCAGCCTCTCATCACGCCCAGTACAACCCGCACGCGATGCTGAAAGAGGTCGTCACCGTCGAGGACGTCGTGAACTCGCCGATGATCTCGGACCCGCTGCATCGCATGGATTGCTGCGTCGTCACCGATGGCGGCGGTGCGCTGATCGTGACCACGCCGGAGATCGCAAAGAGCCTGAAGAAGCCACTGGTGCGGCTGATCGGTCATGGCGAAGCGATGAAGGGCCCCCGCGGCGGCAAGGATCTCGACCTCACTTATTCCGCGGGCGTCTGGTCGGGCCCGCGCGCATTCGAAGAGGCCGGCATTACGCCAAAGGACATCAAGTACGCCTCGATCTATGACAGCTTCACCATCACGGTGTTGATGCAGCTTGAGGATCTCGGCTTCTGCAAGAAGGGCGAGGGCGGCAAGTTCGTCGCCGACGGCAATCTCATTTCCGGCGTCGGCAAATTGCCGTCAACACCGACGGCGGCGGCCTCTGCAGCAACCATCCCGTCAACCGCGGCGGCATGACAAAAATCATCGAAGCGGTGCGGCAGTTGCGCGGCGAGGCGCATCCGAAGGTGCAAGTCCCGAACTGCGATCTCGCGATCGCCCACGGCACCGGCGGACTCCTTGGCGTGCGTCACGCCGCCTCAACCTGCATTCTGGAGCGCGTGTGATGACTGAAGCCAAGAAATATCCTGTCCCTATCACCAATCCAGAGACCGCGCAGTTCTGGGAAGCGGCCAAGCAGGGCAAGTTCCTGATCAAGCGCTGCACCGCCTGCGGCGAGCCGCATTATTTTCCGCGCTCGATCTGCCCGTTCTGTTTCTCCGACAAGACGGTGTGGGAGGAGGCTTCCGGTGAGGCGACGATCTACACCTTCAGCCTGATGCGCAAATCCGCCACCGGGCCGTACGCGATCGCCTACGTCACCTTGAAGGAAGGCCCCTCGCTGCAGACCAATATCGTCGACTGCGACATGGACAAGCTCAGGATCGGCCAGAAAGTGAAGGTGGTGTGGAAGCCAACCGACGGCGCCCCGCTGCCGTTCTTCACGCCCGCGTAAAATCTTCCTTCTCCCCTTGTGGGAGAAGGTGCCTTCGCTGAAAGCGAAGGCGGATGAGAGGTTCTATCCGCGGAGAGGGATGTATCCGCGGAGCCAACCCCTCACCCAAGCGAGTTTATGGCTGGCGCCGTGTAGCCCTCTCCCACAAGGGGGAGAGGGCGCAGTAACAGGCGCCGCGAATGAAAAGAAGTTCGGGAGAGGACGACCGCAATGCCGATCAACTACGAACAACTCATGGCCCTGAAAAATCTTGGCCAGAAATACGCCTATACCGACCGCGAGGTGATGCTCTACGCCTACGGGATCGGCATGGGCGCGGACCCGATGGACGAGAAGGAGCTCGCCTTTGTCAATGAAGGCACCTTTACCCCGCGTCCTCTGAAGGTGGTGCCGACCTTCGCCTCGGTGGCGGCCTGGGGCTCGGGCCCCGGCGAGATGAACCTCAATCGCGTGATGGTGGTCGACGGCGAGCGCGACATCACTTTTCACAAACCGCTTCCGAGCGCTGCCCACATCACGGCCGACTCGACCGTGCTCGACGTCTTCGACAAGGGCAAGGACAAGGGCGCGGTGATCCGGCACCAGACCGTGCTGAAGGACGAGAAGGGCGAGAAGTTGGCGACGCTGGTCGCTTCGCGTTTCGCGCGCGGCGATGGCGGGTTTGGCGGGCCGTCCGAAGGCCAGCCCGAGCCGCACAAAGTGCCGACGCGAGCGCCGGACAAAATCGTCGATATCACGACGCGGCCGGATCAGGCGCTGGTCTATCGCCTGTGCGGCGATCGCAACCCGCTGCACTCCGATCCTGAATTTGCCAGGAAGGCCGGTTTTCCGAAGCCGATCCTGCACGGAATGTGCACCTACGGCATCACCTGCCGCGGCGTGCTGCAAACCTACGCCGATTACGATCTGTCCGCCTTCCGGCAGCACGTGGCGCGGTTCTCGTCGCCGGTCTATCCTGGCGAGACCGTGACGATGGAATTTTGGAAGGACGGAAACGTGATTTCGTTCGAGGCCAAGGTGAAGGCGAGGGGCGTCACCGTGATCAAGAGCGGGAAGACGGTGCTGGGGTAACTCCCGTGCCCCGGACGCAGCGCAGCGCATTAGCGGTGCGCTGCTGAGCCGGGGCCCATGCCTGCAATAGATCCGGCTCTGCGGAGCAGCGTTGCTGCACCGCGTCTGGGACACGAGAACGAAGAGGGAGAAACACCATGGGACTGCTCGACGGCAAGGTTGCCATCATCACCGGCGCGGGCGGCGGGATCGGAGAGGCCTACGCCAAACTGTTCGCGCGCGAGGGCGCGGCGGTCGTGGTCAACGACCTCGGCGGGCCGCGCGACGGTTCCGGCGCCGATGTTTCAATGGCGCAGAAGGTAGTCAACGCCATCAAGGAGGACGGCGGCCGGGCGGTTGCCAACGGTTCCGACATCTCGACCATGGCTGGCGGACAATCCGTGTTCGAGGACGCCATCAAGAATTTCGGCCGCGCCGATATTCTCGTGAACAACGCCGGCATCCTGCTCGACGAGACCTTCGCCAAGGCGAAGGAGGCCAATTGGGACAAGGTGATCAAGGTGCACCTCAAGGGCACCTTCTGCTGCACCCAGCCGGTGTTCAAATGGATGCGCGAAAACGGCGGCGGCGTCATCGTTAATACGTCCTCGACCTCGGGCCTGATCGGCAATTTCGGCCAGACCAACTACGGCGCCGCCAAGGGCGGTATCTGGGGACTGTCGAACGTGCTGGCGATCGAGGGCCGCAAGTACAACATCCGGATCTGGACGCTGGCCCCGGGCGCGCTGACCCGCATGACCGCAGACCTGCCGCGCTATATCGAGAACCCCGGCGCGGCCCTGGGGCCGGACGGCATCGCGCCGGCCGTGCTATACATGGTCAGCGATTTGTCCGGTGACCAGACCGGCAAGGTGCTCGGCGTCTCCGGCCCGCGCGGCGTGCGGGAAATGCGAATGATGGAAATGGAAGGCTGGAAGCCCCCGCATACGGGGTGGAAGGCGCAGGATGTCGTCGAGCACGCCAACGAGATCTTCTTCTCCGAGGAGCAGATCAAGATGGGCGCGCGGCGCTTTTAGGTTCACTGTCATTCCGGGATGGTCCGAAGGACCAGGCCCGGAATCTCGAGATTCCTGGGTTCGATGCTGCGCATCGCCCCGGAATGATGCAAGAGGATGGATGCACAAGATGACAAAACTCACCGCCCAGGCCGCAGGCACTTTCGCGATCGCGCCGACACCGTTTCACGACGACGGCCGCATCGACGAGAACTCCATCGACCGGCTGACCGACTTCTACGCTGAAGTCGGCTGCGACGGCGTCACCGTGCTTGGCATTCTCGGCGAGGCCCCGAAGCTCGACGCGGCCGAGGCGGAACAGGTGGCGGTTCGCTTCGTCAAGCGCGCCAAGAACATGCAAATCATTGTCGGCGTCTCGGCGCCGGGATTTGCCACCATGCGCTCGCTGGCCAAAGCGTCGATGGATGCGGGCGCGGCCGGCGTGATGATCGCGCCGCCACCGCATCTGCGCACCGACGACCAGATTATCGGCTACTTCAAGCAGGCGCAGGAAGCGATCGGTGATGATATTCCTTGGGTGCTGCAGGATTATCCGCTGACGCTCACGGTGGTTTTCAACCCGGCCGTGATCCGCAAGATCGTGATGGACTCACCGTCCTGCGTGATGCTCAAGCACGAGGACTGGCCGGGCCTGGAGAAGATCTCCACGCTGCGCGGTTTCCAGAAGGACGGTTCGCTGCGGCCGTTGTCGATTCTGGTCGGCAATGGCGGGCTGTTCCTTGATTTCGAAATGGAGCGCGGCGCCGACGGCGCCATGACCGGCTATGCATTCCCCGAGCTCTTGATCGACGTCGTAAAGCTGTCGAAGGCCGGCAAGCGCGATGCCGCGCATGATCTGTTCGACGCGCATCTCCCGCTGATCCGTTACGAGCAGCAGCCCGGCGCGGGGCTGGCGGTGCGCAAACACGTGCTGCAGAAGCGCGGCATCATCTCTTCCAGCGCGCAGCGCAAACCGGGTGCGACCATCACAGCCACCGCCAAGGCCGAAGTCGATTATCTGTTGTCGCGGGTGGCGCGCGTCGACCGCCGCGCCAATCTGCAACCGCAATCCAGCGCGGCGGGCTGACAATCCCTCATGGTGAGGAGCCGCGAAGCGGCGTCTCGAACCACGAGGCCCTGATACTTACCAATCATCCTTCGAGACGCGGCCTGACGGCGTGTCCTCAGGATGAGGCCGGAGGAGTTAAGTGTATGGCCGAGATCGTTGCCCCGCGTCCCGCATCCACCATCCTGCTGCTGCGCGACAGCGTTAACGCCAGGGAGGTCGAAGTCTTCATGATGGTTCGCCATTATGAGATCGACTTCAATTCCGGCGCGCTGGTGTTCCCCGGCGGCAGTGTCGACAAGGGCGACAAGGAAATCATTGCGACGCCGGCGCTGTATTCGGGCGGCGAGGGGTTCGACGAAGCCACGCTGAGCTTTCGCATTGCGGCGGTCCGCGAAACTTTTGAGGAAAGCGGCATCCTGCTGGCGCGGCCGATCGCGTCGAAGGCGCTGGTCGACGCCAAACGCGCCAGCGAGATCGAGGCGGCGCACCGAGCAGACCTGTGCGACGGCAAGATCAGCTTCCTCAAGGTGCTGACCGACAACGGCATGGTGCTGGCGCTCGACGAACTCGTGCCCTATGCGCACTGGATCACGCCGGAGGGCATGCCGAAGCGGTTCGATACCTGGTTTTTCCTCGCCGCCGCGCCGCCGGAGCAGGTCGGCGCCCATGACGGCAAGGAATCCACCGGACTCGATCTGGGTCTCGCCGCGCGGAAGCGCTCGAAGGCGGCGACAGCGGGCGCTTCAAGCTGCCGTTCCCGACCACGCGCAACCTGATCAAGCTTGGCAAACAGGCAACCGTGAAGGCAGCGCTGGATGATAGCCGCGGAAAATCCGTCGTCACGGTGACACCCGTCATGACCAGGAACAATGGCGGCCGCCAGCTCCGCATTCCGCTCGAGGCCGGCTATGACGGCGACATATTCGAGGTCGGCTCGGTCGGCTGACACACTCACATTAGGAAGGCGTCGACCAGCGTCTGGTCCTGGTCGTAGACCCAGCATTGCCCCAGCAGCCCGTCGCGCACGGCGTAGACCAACAGGCGCTCGACTTCGGCGGTTTTGCCGTCGCGCTCAAAACGCTCGCGAACCAACAGCGCGCCGCGTTCGGGGCCGGCCATGACATCGATGATGGCGAGCTGGTGCGCCTCGTGACCTCGGCGAGGATGCCGAGTGCGGCGGCCTTGCCCGTGTGGTCGCCAGCGAGCGGGTTGCGGCCGAAATAATGCAGCGTGAAGTCGTCATGATAGCAGGCGGCGAGTGCTGCACGGTCGCCTGCGAACCAGGCGCTCGCGTAGCGGCCGATCGCTTGTCGCGTGCGCTCAATTGCGGCTTGGTGCTCGATTTCGGGTCGGATATTTGCCATCCTAGTCAATCTCGAGGGTTCATTGTCATTCCCGAAGACTAGATCAGGCGAACCCATCCGGGCTTTCCAGAAACTGGCTATGAGCGCAATGGCGGCAGCGAAACTGATCGGGTGGGGCGCCCGGGTGCTGTATCTGGGGCCGGCCTTCGGGTTGACGCCGCACCGGAATGCGACCGCCGTCCTGGCCGTGGGTCTCGATGCGCCGCTGGAAGTCGCTGACGATCCCGCCGATGGCGCGACGGATTATAGCGCCGCCCGCAGCGTGCTGATCCTGCCCAACAGCCTGCATCACCTGCGCATCGAACGGGGACGGATGGGCTTCCTCTATGTCGATCCGTTGGGACGCGACCTCAAGGCGCTGATCGGGCGGATGACGAAGACTAGGCCGCGCGTCGCGTTCGATCTGCGGGAAGAGGCCGCCGTGATCGGGATCATGACGGCTTTGGCGGAAAACCGCATCGCGGCGCAGGATGGCCGCGTATCCCTCGGCGAACTGCTGGGGGTGGGGGGCCGCGCGAAGCCCAATGCGCGCATTGCCGCGGCGCTGCTGCATATGCGGGACGAACCGGACCGCGCCCACCGGCTGACGACGCTTGGCGGCGCGCGCCGGCCTGTCGCCGTCACGATTTCTTCACCTGTTCAAGGTGGAAACGGGGGTGCCGCTGCGGCGCTACCGTATCTGGAACCGGATGGGTGCTGCCGTGCGCGTCAGTGGCGAAGGCGCATCCCTGACGGAGGCCGCCCACGCCGCAGGCTTCGCCAGTTCGGCGCATTTCTCCAGCGCATTTCGCGATATGTTCGGCATGATGCCCTCGGACCTGGCGAGGGCCCTGAGGGCGGGCGCGGCCCAGACGTGACCCGGTCGACCGCCGGAGCAGTCCGGCTCATATACCGCTATTAAACCACCAGCCGGCAGGTTCCCCACGGCCCGAAATACATCGTATATTGCGCCCGATTGGAGCCTGGCCCCGATATCATGACCTCTGAATTGCCGCCGAATTCGACGATGCCAAGATCGTTCTCGCTATCGATCGGCCAGCTGACATTCGGCAGTTTCATGCTGGTGCTGGCTGTGATCATCATCACCTCGACCGCCAGCGTCATCGCCATCCGCCATATAGATTCGACCTTTGCCGAGTTGCAACGGCTGCAGAGCGTCGGCGATCTCGCCGAGGACATCGACCGCCGCATGAACGAATTGCGGCTGGCGGCGCGGGACTTCGTGACCGATCCCGGCACCCAATCGGTCCAGGTTGGGGAAGCCGCCACAGCGCTCAGCGAGGTCCTGAAGAAGACGCGGCTGGAGCTTGCCCCCGAGCAGCAGGACATGATCGACGGCGTCAGCGAGCGTCTGTCGACTTACAGAACCGGCATCGAGCGGATTTCCGCGCTGATCAATCGCCGCGCCGAAATGATCGTCGCGCTACCGCCCTTGCGCGAGAAATTCGACGCTGCGATCGCCGAAACGCCAGATCCCCACATTGCGTCGGCATTGTTTCAGACCCAGAGCCGGATCGCCTCGGCGCTGCTGGCGCGTAATCCGTCTGCCGCCGAACAGCAGGCGCAAAACATGCGCTCGATGACGATTTCGGAGCCAAAGCTGCGCGCCGCAGTCGATGCCTATGCCGAAGCGATCATCGGCATATCGATCCGCGAGCGGCAGATATCCGATATCGACAAGGAGGTCCTGGGTACGGAGGGCCGCCTGATCCAGCGCGTTACCGAATTGCTGCGCGAGGTCAGTGAGCGGCGGGGCCGCGTTCTCTCGCGCGAGTTCGCAAGGACGCTGACAGAAGCGAAGTGGCAGAGCATCGTGCTCGGCACCGCCGGCGTGCTGATCGGTATATTCGCGTCGCTGCTGGTGGTTCGTCGCACCGTGCGCCCGCTCGCCGCGATTGCAACCTCGATCCGTGCGGTGGCCGGCGGCGAAAAGAGCGCATCGATCCCGGCGACCGACGTGGACAACGAGATCGGCGACATCGCGCGCGCTGCCGAAGTATTCCGACAGACGTTGGTCGACGCCGATACGGCGCGCGAGGCGGCGGTGCGCGCGCTCGCCGAACAACGCCTCGCCGAGGAAAGCTATCGCAAGCTGTTCGAATCCTCGGTCGATGGAATTTACGTGACGACGCCCGGCGGCGCGCTGCTCAACGCCAACCCGGCATTGGCGCGGATGATGGGTTATGCCACGCCGCAGGACCTGATCAGCGGCATCGGCGACATCGCGGATACGATCTACGTTCGTCCCGAGGCGCGGGCGGAATATGAGCGGCTGATGCGACGCGACGGCATGGTCCGCGAGTACGAATATCAGGTTCGCACGCGCAATGATGCGGTGCTCTGGCTCTCCGACAGCGCCAGCGCCGTGCGCAATGACGCCGGCGAGATCGTCCGTTACGAGGGAACGGTGCGCGATATCACCGACCAGAAGCGGGCCGAGGACGCGATCGCCGAAGGCCGTCGTTTGCTGCAAATGGTCATCGACACCGTGCCCGCGGTCATCAACGTCAAGGACAAGGAACTCCGCTACGTGCTGATGAACCGCTACATGGCCGGCATTTTCGATGTCGAGCCGGGCGATGCGATCGGCCGCACCACCGCCGAGCTGATGTCGCGCTATGGCGCGGCGAAGACCGACGAGCCCGATAAGCGGGTACTGGCGGCCGGCAAGGAGCTCGGCTTCTACGAGGAGGAATACAAGGACTCGTCGGGCCACATGCGGCAATGGCTGGTCAACAAGCTGCCGATCCTGGATGCGGCCGGCGAGATCGAGAACATTGTCACCGTCGCGCTCGACATCGGCGAGCGCAAGCGCGTCGAATCCGAGATGCGCAAGGCCAAGGACGCGGCCGAAGGGGCGCTGCGCAATTTGCGGGAAACCCAGAATTCGCTGATCGAGGCAGAGAAGCTCGCCGCGCTGGGACGGCTGGTCGCGGGCGTTGCGCACGAGGTCAACAACCCCGTCGGCATCAGTCTGACCGTTGCTTCGGCGCTGGAGCGCAAGACGTCGAATTTTGCGGCCGAAGTCGCGCGCGGCGAATTGCGGCGCTCCAGCCTCAACGATTTTCTCGAAACCAGCCGCGATGCGTCATCGCAGCTGGTCGCCAACCTCAACCGCGCCGCCGAACTGATTCAGTCGTTCAAGCAGGTCGCCGCCGACCGCAACTATTCGGACCAGCGCAACTTCGACCTCGGCGATCTCACCGAGCAGGTGGTGATGAGCCTGCGGCCAGGCCTGCGCAAGCATAACCTGACGCTGAACGTCGAGTGCCAGCCCAATCTGGTGATGAACAGCTATCCCGGCCCCTACGGACAGGTGCTCACCAACCTGTTCCTCAATTCGGTGGCGCATGCGTTCCCGGACGGCAAGCCCGGCACGGTCGACATCCAGGTGCGCGAGTCCGGCAAGGACAATGTCGAGATCATCTTTTCCGACAATGGATGCGGCATGAGCCTCGATGTCCGCCGCCGCGCCTTCGATCCATTCTTCACCACGCGACGCGACCAGGGCGGCACCGGGCTCGGACTGCATATCGTCTACAGCATCGTGACCAATCGCCTTGGCGGACGGCTGGACCTCGATTCGGCGCCGGGCGGCGGCACACGCATCCAGATGATCCTGCCGCGCACTGCACCGCTGGAGCAGGCGGCGGAATAGGCGAACGTCCGGCAGCGCTAGTTCACATCCGCCAGCTTGTGCAGCGTTGCGCCGAAGATCTGGCTGGCTTTGCCGACCAGGGCCGTCCCTGTTCATGGTGCCGCGCGTATCTGTGAACGTGCCGGAGACGCCGATGCCGACCGGGCTGGGCCCGCCGAACAGCGGATTGGCGTTATCGCGCGGGGTGGTATGACGCTGCACCAGCACCTCGCCCTTGAAGGTATCGCCCTTCACCGTGTAGCTGCCGGTGTAAAACAGGTAGGCGTCACCGCCGAGGATCTGGCCATCGCGGAACAGAATCACACCGCTGCCCTTGCCGGTGCGTCCGTCCAGCAGGGTGACGTGAATCGAGTACAGCCCGTTCTTCATGATGGCCCAAATGCTGGCCGCGGCGCCCCGCTGCAGCCAGTAGGGGTAAGTTATGCCAAAGCGTGGCCCTCAGCGTCAACGCGTCAGGCTCCCGCAAATTCCCGTATCGGAAGTAAATATTGGTGCCACTACTACAACGTGACGTAGGGATGGCAAGGTTGGGGTGGTGCAGCGGGGCGTCAGGTGTATTTCTTGTCTCGCTCGAGCAGTTCGATCGAAATGCCCTGCGGCCCGCGAATGAAGCAGATGCGTACGCCGGGCCGGATGGTGGTTGGCTCACGCGTGAACTCGACGCCCTTGGCCTTGATCTCGGCGGCGACCGCATCGATGTCCTTCACCGTCAGTCCGAAGTGGTCGAGGCCCTGATAGGGCGTCACCGGTGGTGCGTTGACGCGGTCGCTATCGGTGACGGGTGCGATGAACACGTTGGCGCCGCCGAGCTTGACGTCGATCCGTCCCGGGCCGCGGACGATTTCGCCGCCCAGAATGTCGTGAAGCCAGGCCGCGGTCGCTTCGGGATCGGGGCTGCGCAAATGGACGTGGTCCCAGGTAACTGCCCAATTGACGGTTGGCATCTCGGTCTCCCCATTATTGTCTTGCGGCGCTCAGGGCCGGGTATCGATGCGGCGGTGCGAATCTATCTACAGCGTTTTCGGACGAAGTGGATACCGGTTCGTTGCGCCGGCGGCGCCGCAATATCGTCGAGGCGGCATGAAACCAATTCTACCCTAGGTGATTAGAGGTAGGCGGTGGGTTCCGTACAGCGGCAGTCGTGACAGGAGCCGTACGGTGTAGCGCCGTAGGGCTTTTTCATGCGCGGCGCGGCACTCGCTGGCGCTGCGGGGTGAGGGCGCGGCTATGAGGATCGCCGGATGGTCGCCAGGAACTTCCAAGGCGCAGCTCGCCGTGCTGCCAGCGATCGCCATCGCCGGATGCTCCATCTGGATGCTGCTGCCGCAGGCGAGCGACGCCGAAAGCGGCACCGCGGCGACGCCATCTCAAGTCATTCGCGTCACGCAGAACAGATCCGGGACGGATGACATGTCCGCTACCCAGGCGACCCTGACGAACCCGGTTCAGCCCGCCCGTCCCGGCGATGCTGACCCGGCGGCAGTAACCGAGGCGCCTTCCGACATCGCTCCTCCCGACACAGTCGCGCCTGTGAAGTCGCCGATCGATGGCCTGAAAATTTCCTCGCAGTCGTGGCGAAGGGGCGGGCTCGGCTCGAAGGCGCTGGTGACGTTCGTGCTTCGAAATGCCAATGACTACGCGGTAAAGGACATTGAGATCGCCTGCACCTTCAAGCGCCGGAACGGCAGCCATTTGACCGATCGCAGGCGCATAATCCACGATACGGTGAACATGAAGAGCCGGAAGCAATATGCTGGCATGCTGGTTGGGTTCGTCAACATCAACGCAAATAAGGCAAAATGCACGCTGGTGACCGCCAGCCGAATTTAACCTGTGTGCACCCGAAGCGGCGTTTCGTACCCGAAAACGTGACCGCCGCCTTTGAACCTTGCTAGCGGCTCAGGAACTAATCGCTATATCGCCCGTTAGGCGAATGAACCGCACTGGTAGTGTGGGGGAGCGATTACAAATGCCCGTTGCACGATATTTCCTGTTTGTCGGTGGAGCACTTCTGGCGCTGTTATTCGCGATCGACGCGTTCGCGCCGCAGGAGGTCGCCGTTGCGCGCAACGCCGCGCCCGGAATCGACAAGACCGTCGTCCGAATTCATTCCGATCAGAAACTGCCGGAAAAGGTGGTCTACGACACCAGCCTTCCCACGATTGTTCCACCGGCCGCAACGGTTCAGGTGGCAGTGGCGCCGACCGCGCCTGCGGTCCCCGATGCTACGGCCCAGGCCCGCGTGCGTGACACCTTTGCCCAGTTCGTGCCGGGGGAAGCAAAGAAGCCTGAGCCCCAGGTCCAGCGCAAACGCAAGGTTGCCAAGGTGCGCGCGAATCCGCCGGTGCGGGTCGCGCAGCAGTCGCAGTTTGGCTTCTTTGGTGGCCCCAGCTGGAACACCTGGTAAGGTGCGCCGCGCGACCTATCGCGGCAGCTGTGGAATTTTATCCGCAAACTTGTTGTAGCAGGTCAGGCGCTCGTCTTCCTCTTTCTGGAAGCGGCATTCGCTGACGCCTTTCGCGGCCGCTGCCGTCTGCTTGGGCTGCGGCGCATAGACGGCGTCATAGCAATTCAGGCGTTCCTTGGTTCCATCGTCGATATCCTGGCAGGCCTGCAGCTTCTGGGCGATCGACAATGGCTTGGCCGCTTCCTTCTTGCCCTTCGACCCGACCACAACCAGCGGTTTGCCGCCGACGGTCGGTGGGCTGGCAGGGCTGGTGGGGTGCTCGTCCCCTGAGCAAGCGCCGCGGCCGGATACAGGATTGCCAGCGCCAGGATGATCTTTTTCATGTCAGTTCGCTCTCGAATGCGTAGGTTCGCCTGATCGGTCATGCGCCTAAATGGCGCGCCCGGAGAGATTCGAACTCCCGACCCTCGGAATCGAAATCCGGTTGCGCGCCAGCGTTCTCTAGCACCATCCCCGAGCGTCTGTCTAACCCGTTGATTCAACGGCTGTTCAATTGCGCCTGCGATGGACCGGAGAATGTCAGTCTGGCCGCGCTTCACCTCTGGTGGCGGCCTCTATGCAGCGGTGGCCGTGGATCCCACTCTGCCGGGCAAGCACCTGCCGACCTTCAAATTCGCGCTGGAGAAGTCGGACGGCAAGGTGGCCACCGTCACGCAATTGCCGATCTCCAAGAGAATTGGCGGTTTTTCTGCGATTACGTCAGCTTTCTATAGCGCGTGATCATTCACGCGCCTGCGCTCTATGAAGCTGCCACGCCTGGTCTAGCGCAGGCGATAGGCATCAAACGCATGGGCCAGGAAGATGCCGACGCTGACGAAGAGGAGGATTGCCGTTACGACCTCGGTCATAGCCTTCCTCCCTGTGTTGCCATGCCGGAAAGGGCACGCTTGAGGAACTCGCGATAGATGAGGTTCAGGACCGATACCAACATGATCTAACCCCGCTGTTTGATTGGATGGGATCGTGGGGGACCTATGTTTCCGGAGGACTTCGCGGCAGGGGAAAAAATGGTTTCTCGGGCCGTGTCGGGGATCACGGAATCGCGACGACACCGAACAAAAAAAGGGTTCCTGCCGATCCGGCTGAACGAATCTGGCCAAAATGTTGGCCCGTTGTGACCAAATTTGGAAGAGAGGCTGCGGTCGGTTCGCGGAACGTCACATAACTCGAGGTGTGTGATGATGAAGCAAATTCGGTTGGTCGCTTGCGCGGCCTGTATTGCGTCCCTTCTGCCAATTGGCGGGCCAACAGCGCAGGCGATAGAATGCCTTGCTGCGGCGCCTTCAAATGCGAAGAAGCATTGGACCTATCGGCTGATCGATGGGCGAAGGTGCTGGTACGAAGGCAGGCACATGATCTCTAAATCATTGTTGCTGTGGCCGTCGGCGACTCCGGTGGCAAAGCAGGTTCCGATAGCAAAGCAGATTCCAGTAGCAAAAGCGGATTCCGGCGAAGCACCAATAAAGATCCTCGCCGTGAGGTCCAACAATGCCCTGGATGCCCAGGCGTCGGTTCCGGACGACCTCCGACAGTTTCGAATCGCGGTGGCGTGCGCGTGCGATTCTCGACTAGGCGTGACTAGACCTGCGTCTCGAAGGCGCGGGGCCCTTCCAAATATCTCCTGTTAACTTGTTGTTAACCATAACCCCTCAGCATTCCCTTTATTGAAGAGGGCGTCCCGGACCTTGGTCCGAAGACGCTATTGATCGTGCATCCTGGGGCGAGCAAGGGCTCGTGGGGCTCAAGGAGTAACGTCATGTCGTTACCTGGTATACGACCCCAAGCAAATTTGCTGTCTGAGTTCGTCTTGGCGATTCTCAGCGCACTTGGTTTGGGTGTTCCGATCGCGGTCGCGATCATCTGGATTTGCTCCTGATCGGTGTGTCGCTTGTTCCAGCCGCGCTCGTCGTTGCCAGCATGCACCCTTGCCAGGCAATGATCTCGCGTGCCGCCGTCAACCTTGCGGCTGGCGCACCGCGGTCAATGAATATGGGTACTGCTCGCTGTGGCGAAGAGGACCCGCCGGTTCCGTCAGCGTGCGCCGCGCCGCGCGGTTGAAGCCGCCGCTATGTCCGTAGTGTGGTGTCGCCCGCCCTTTTCTCGCCGCCATTTTCTTTCAAGCAGCCAACCGGGGGCGGATCAAACACGGGCAGCGTTCCAAAAGGTTCTGTGTGATCGTCCGACTTTTGCAGCAGCACGAAACTGAAACTAATGTGTCGCGCCGTGCGCTCCTGCGCGGGCTTGCGTCCGTAGGCAGCGTGGTCGCGCTTGGCGGATGCGCCGGTTTGGGCGCGACGGGCGCGAGCTTCGACGCTTCGTCGCTCGCAGGTGATCCACATTACTCGTCACAACCACGCGAAAACGGGTGAACGGCGGGCGCGCCAAGCCTTGGTTCGGGTCGGAGCGGGCTTCAACAATGACCGTCGCACGAGCGAAGCTGGTGCCGCCAGGCGATGGCCGCCTCTCTCTCACGGCGGTTGGACTTGGCGATTGGCGCCTTGATGGGGTCGAGCCCGTGTCGGGTGAGGTCAGCGACCTTCTTGCGCAAACCGGCGGCGGGGGAGACGTCCTGATCTACGTGCACGGTTTCAAGCAAACGTTCGAGACGGCGGCGCTCGATGCCGCGCACATCTCCGATGGCATCAAGTTCCGCGGCCGGACCATGGCATTCTCCTGGCCTTCAAAGGCGGGACTGTTCGACTATGCCTATGACCGCGAAAGTGCAATGTGGTCCCGCGACGACTTCGAGCGCGTGCTCTCTTCCATCGTGTCAGCGCCGGGCGGCGGGCGCGTTCACATCGTCGCGCACAGCATGGGAACCATGCTGACGCTGGAAAGCTTGCGTCAGCTCTATGGGCGATACGGTGACACCGTTGCGGGCAGGATCGGCGCGGTGGTGTTCGCCGCGCCGGACATCGACATGGACGTGTTCGCGTCGGCGATCAAGCGCATCGGTCCGCTCGCCGGCAAGATCACCGTGATCGCCGCGACGAACGATCGCGCCTTGGCGCTGTCAGGACGCATCGCTGGTGGGATGACACGAGTAGGCGCCGCCGAGAAGGCCGCGATCGCGCAGCTCGGCGTGCGTGTGATCGATGCTTCCGACGCAGGCTGGGGTGTCATCAACCACGATTTGTTCCTATCGAATGCCGAGGTGCAACGGGTGATACGCCGCTCGATTGACACCGCGGCCGCGTGAACCCGGCTCTGCGGAAATTCCTATCGGCGATGGAACTACACGCATCGACTGCTCGTGCGTTCGAGCTGCTCGCTATACCGCAAGGTGTGCAGCGTTATCTCCGGCGGGCAGTTTAAGCGCACCGGCAGAATGCTCGTGCCAGCGCCTACCGAGGTATATCCGATCATGGCGCCACGCTGCCAGCGTCCAGCGCCCAGGGACCTAGGTATTGCTGCCTCCAGCTTGATTGGAATTCCACCGGGAAGGCAAAGCTGACCCCCATGGGTGTGTCCGCATAACATGAGATCAAATCTGGCTCTCACCGCTCGATCGTAAACTTCCGGTGTATGCGCTAACAAAATCGAAAATGCATCTGAAGGAATTTTCGACGCGGCTTTCTCAATGTCGTCTGCTCGATAGAAATGCGGATCGTCAATTCCGGCCAGGAAAATGCGTTGTCCGTCGCGAACAATCGGTTTGCACTCGTTAAACAACATGACAATCCCCATGGCTTCCATCGGGGAGGCCATATGGATGCTGTCGTGGTTACCAAGCACCCCATAAACTGGCCCCTTCAATTGGGCCCGTAGTTCATCGATCAATTCCAGGCTTTTCTCAAATGGACCATACGTCTTGCCGCGATAGTCACCTGTTAAGACGCAGATGTCGTATTGAAGGCCGCCTGCCACGCTAACCAGATGTCGCATCGCGCCTAAGCTTATGTCTGCATGCAGATCGCTGATATGAAGGATAGTGAAATTGTCAAATGCCGCGGGAAGATTATTGAAGGACACGCTATGCTGCCTTACAACGACGTGGTCGGCGTTTCGACGCGCACGGCCATAAAGTCCAGTCAGCTTCAACGCAGTTCTGATGATCCATGGCGCTGAGTACCAATTTTCGAGATTGAAAAGGATCAGTCCCTGTCCGAACAGCTGGGCTTCATGCTCGACTTCGATTCAAGTCGCCGCTCAATATGTTCTGACCCAATTCGCTCGATTAGGTGCTGCAGAGATATTCCGGCCGCAACGTTCGAAGCAGGATCCAACTTCAACCTGGTCTCTCAACGTTCGGGGAGGCCGTTCCCAGCAAAGCATGAATGGCGAGATCGGTCCATGCAGTTGACGCCTGGCGGCGCCATGCGCACCGCGAAGTCTTGCTGTTCGAGTGCCGCCTTCGGCCCAACTGATCGCGTTGCGGCTTCGGCATATCAACACAACCGACAAGCTCGCCAAGCGAAAAAGTGGATCAAATGAACTTGCCGGGAACGGACAAGAGCAGTCCGGCACTTGGAAGCAATCGGGTTCAGATCTTCGTCAAAACAGTTATGGCAGGATGTGAATCTTCTGATCCTCCACGTAGGGTGGCGGTTTTTGGAAACCGGATCAGACGATCTCCGTTGCCCGGAGCCGTTGATTGCAAAATCTTGGCGGCGACAAGGGCCGCTTCAGTTCGATTGCGGACACCGAGGGCGTGCAGGAGTGCCAGGATGTGAATCTTGGCCGTGCCTACGGCAATGTTGAGCTCGCGAGCAATTTCCTTGGTGGACATACCTTGAGCCAGCAGCGGAAGAACGTCCCGCTGCCTGCGCGTCAAACTGAGGCTCTCAAGCTCCAAGTTGACTGTCCAATGCGCCTGGGTATCGCTATGCGCCGTTTTGGCAAGCCACTGCGGCACGTATATGCGTCCTGACAGCAAGTCAGTGATCGCTCTAAGCCATTCTGCCTCCGATTGGGTTTTGTCCACGTACCCGTGAAATCCCGCTGACAAGCAACGCAGCACATCGCTTCGAGCATTGGATACGGACATTGCTGCAAGCCGCATCTGAGGGGCACGCGCACGCGCTGCTTGCAGAAGTTGATGTGAATGCTGATCAAAGTGGTCAAAGTCGATCAGCAGCAAATCGAAAACGCCGCTGAAGCCTTCTTGGAAGCTGACGGACTCCACGACTCGGCCAAGGTCTGCATCCTCAATCAATGCCCGGATGCCTCTCCTGTAAACGCCGTTTTCGTCCACCAACAAGATCGCGGGCATGATCACACTACATTTGGAACCCCCTGCATAATTTTCCCAAGCACGAATTGTTCCAATCGTTCGGGAAGCCGTGCTGAAATCTCCTCAACGCCCAGACCCGGATGAGGTTATCGGGCCTAGCATAAGCCTCAACGAAAACTCCGTGCCGCCCGGCTGATGTCTCATTCAAAAATCAAAAAGAAAATCGTTTCCCAATTTGTCCTACAATCTTCGGATAGCCGACCAACAGCGGAACCGGAGAAAACCCTTAAGGTTCAGGCCGTTTCGCTTGCGGCCGCTCGCCGGGGTCTGGCCAAACCGTACCCCGAGGGACGAGAACGCGGTAATTGTGACACTTGTTTCGGCCTCCGGCTTTCGCATGGAGAACCCATCCGCAAAGCTGAACCATGGTCGAACTCGCGATTGGCCTGACCGCCCGATCTTGTGGCTCAATGAGCCTCCTTGTTGCGTTTTCTAAGCCGCTTAAAGAAAACGGATTTCCATTTCCACTGGGGTATTTCGGTCGCCTCCAACGCGGAGGTCTGACGGGCCTTAAGCATCACGCGATGGCTATTTGGGATCTCAAAGCTTGCATTTGGCCTGCCTCGCCGATCTGGTAAAGGCACACGGGCGTCCCTTGGTGAACTTAGATGCTACGTCATGAACGCGCTCTGTCTTGCGGCGCGGGCAAGCAAGGCGATGGAGTGTTTGATTGAACTCGGCTGATGGTCGGCTTTGCTTCAAGTGCGGAGCCGGCAAGTGGTGGTGGCGGGTCCGCCCAGATCTGGGCAGTGCTCAGGAATAGAAGCGGATGGTTGACCATTGCTCCGAAAGCTTAATCCAGTTGCTGATGCCGGCCCCGAGTTGTTTTTGAATCCTGCACAAATCCCGCGTTCGCGTCGAGCCACCAATCGGCTCCAACACTCGCAACGAATTTTCTGCTGGGATCATTCGTTCGCATATCCATTTGCACATACACCCCGTCGACTGTTCCAGCTGCATACGTGCCTCGCACGATTGGCCAAGGAACTGGTTGCTGTATCCCTTCGGAGGAGCGCCAATGACCACGCTGCCGTCGGGCTGGGCATCTAACCTCATCTCCTTGCTCAGCTCTGGCGAGAAGTCCGAGGTAAAATGAGCCCCTGCAATCCCGGACGTGGCCTGGTCCTGGACTATTGCCCATTCGCGAGTAGTCCTGAGGTGAACGTAGGTTTTTGCGTTGGCAATCATTATGCTGCCGCCTGGGCCCGAATATGGGGGCGCGCCCAATTCCGGATAAACTTGGCCCTTTGAGGTGACCGATGTGAAATCCAGGGGCGGCGCACTGTTGCCTTCAGGCTTGTATGAGCCGCTGCACCACGCGTAGCCCTTGGGCACTCCGAAAGGATAACCTTCACTTTGCCCAGGCGTATTCTGAAGGATAGCATCCGACATCGGTGTGGCTATTGTAATCCTCCCGGAAGCAAGCGGCAGATTACCTGTATGCAGGAGGTCAAGCACAGCATAGAGCGAACCAACAATTAGGGCGATTGCCCCCACGAACGCTGCAACGTAGACGCGTTTACGACGGTGTGGACGAGATTCAATGCCGCCGCCATTGGCGTCGACCAACTGGAGGTGCGGCTGGTTGGTCTCTTTCATCGCAAAAGTGGCGCCTGGATATCATTCCGCACATGGAGGCCCGACCTGATTTTTTGGCCGCTTTTGGTCCGCCATTGGTGCTTCGCCATAGGCGGACTACCATGGGTCACCGTCAGCGGACTTGAGAATCGTCAAGTAGGCGGAGGCCTATGCCGAACGGCTGGTGAACACAGCCCGAGCAAGAACGCTATCAACAGCACCGGCTGCATCCGAAAAGGCGGGATTAGCAGCCGCCAGCTAGTCGGTCCAAATGCGATCCCCACACTCGCATTTGAACATATGGATGATATCTCCGCTGTCGCAGTCTACGACTGTTCGGATCAGTTCGAGCTTCTTCTTGCAGAAGCGACACCTTCGATCGGATTCATCTGGCAGATATGCAACCTTCGTGGCCTTCAACAGCTCCATTGTTCACCCCTCCGCGAGGCAATACAGATAGACGGTTGGGCGATCGGAAACACAGCCTCAGCACGGAGAGCGTTGAGCCCGATGTGTCGGCTCAAAGTCGGGGGGCTCTGTAGCAGAGGTTCGGCAGTGACTTAGCCGACAGCCAACGAGATCGCGTGTGGCTATCAGCGCTACCAAACACCAAACATCAAGCCCAAAATTGACGCCCGTCAACTTGCGAAGCCTAAGGAAGTTTCTGCGTCGGCTTCCCGCGTTGAAGCGTCGGAGCGCATGACCAGAAACAACTTGGTGTGCTGCGGCTGGAATCGGCATTTTCGCTCTACGCCGAGTTTGGGTGGCTCGTTACGCGCCTCTGATGACCGGCTAGAATGGGGGGCATCAATTTTGCTGCTAACCAGTACGCTGGAGCGGTCTCACAATACGTGCGATCATCGAGGCCGTAGCCGTTTCGAACAGCGCAGCATTTCTTGCCAGCCAGTGTCGGCGTCGGCGACGAGCAGCAATCGACTGGCGTCGATACGCGTTGACTCAAATCGTCGCGTTAAGGCCCGTGCATTACTCCGCGGATTCGCAGGGCTCGCACCGAACATTATTGACTGTCGTCAATTCAATGGCGAGCAACAGAGCTAGTGTCCGGCCTGCCGGGTTTTCCAAGGCGTGACCTGCCGTCTAGAGTCGACCCGACGAACGGGGAAAGGAGCGGGCTCAGTTTCAAGAGGAGAATATGTTTTGCAATCTGACGCTTACATTCTCGATAAGTATCGGCGGCGGGTTCTCGCTGGTCTGGCGCCCGAAGAAACATTTGAGTTCGAGATCCTGGACGCACAGCTTCCGTTCGGTGGAAAGCCAGTCTGGACTCCGCTCCCATTACCTCTTCCTCCAAAAGAGCAGCGATGGCTGGAGCTGCACGAAAAGATGGAAACCGCTCGCGAGAGTCTTGCAGGCGGATATCAGCGCTGACTGAAGAAAGTTTGGCGATGGACGAATGGCATCGCCGCGTGCACGCCGCCGAGCTCGTTCGCCGGTCAATCGAAAGGAACAGAGGAGGAGGCGGTGTTCGGAATCTCATTTTTTGCAATCGGCTACTTGCTCACTCCATTGACGCGGACGCGAGTTCACGCGCCATGAAAAAGTCGACTGAAGGTCCGACCGGCAATGCGGAACGCGACGGAGCAAACAGGTGCAAGCAGGATTTTGCTGTTGGCTCATTATGTCGATTGAGCGCGTTGGGACTCAAGAACATGCCACGTCAGAGTCAGCGGGTTTGCACCGTCGTCGGCTTCGGCAAGACACGAAATCAAGTCCGCATAAAGTTCGCCGGAGCAAAAGCGCCCCAAACGCTGCACGCGAGCTACCTTGAGCTGATCAAGTCACCTGGTGATGAGGATCAACGATAGGTATCATGGACGCGACGATAACCGCTCCAGGTGCGACCTATGTCGGATGCCGTGCAGACCGGGCTGCACCATCCTTGGGCAGCCGCACCCTATTAGACAGAATTTGACACAAAGGGAACAAGTCGGCGGGATTAGAATTGCTTGTGGAAATGCTGGAACCACGGCGGGGGCTTGCCATCAACCTGAGATTTCGATTTGGATCCAGCGAGTGAGTGTTGCGACAGCGAGCAGTGTCCTAGAGGAATATTGTCGTGTCAGTAATTCTCGTCGTCGATAATCACAGCGTCTATCGAACTGGGTTCAGGAAGCTAATAGAGACGCGCTTTCCGCTTCTTCGTGTCGTTGAGGCGTCAAAGCTCCCGCATTCAGATATCGACGAAGGTTTCGACTTGGTCCTGATCGATTCCGGCAGCCTGAGTTACGACACGTTGGAGCTGCTAGCTGAATGGCATGAGGTGGGTCCGAAGGCGCGTATTGCCATACTTTCCGGATCCAAGAGCAGGGTCGAAGCACTGCACTACCTTTCAGCTGGTTTTCACGGCTTTTACACAAGCGTCAGCCAGAGGAGGAGTTGCTTGACGCTATCCACGATTTGCTCTCTGGACGCATATACATTCCGAGCTGGGTTATCGACGGTGAAGCCGACGATGACGATAATCCATTTCGCGATAATGTTCAGGAAGAAACACTAAAGCTAACGCGCCGGCAGAATGAAGTCCTAACCCTGCTTGCTCGTGGGATGTCGAACAAGGAAATCGCGCGGGAATTAGGAATCGCCGAGGAGCACCAGCAAGATTCATACTGCAGCGCTCCTACGCGCGCTTGGCGCACGAAATCGAGCCGAAGCGGCGGTCAAGGCAGCCCAGATCGTAAGATCAGGGGCATCACACGAGCTTCGGGGGCGAGGTGTCTGAAACCCAGAGGCGGCGGCTTGGCCGAGGTTAAGCTCGCAAATAGTTTATCTGAGCTGCCGCAATCCACTCAAAGATTGAGTGCGATGAAGGGTTAGGTTCTGTTCGAAGGTGCCTCAAAACGATCGCACCGCTCCTACAAAAATGCGTCAAGCAATGGCGATCATTTGCCAGATCCCGCGCTGCTACAGCTCGGGCGGCCGCCTCGCCCTCAGTGACTTCGTAGGAATGCTCTGCGAACAGTCTAACAGCCTGAATCTGGTCGAGATCAAAAAAAGACTTCACTGCGCTCCATCCTTCGAGATCGCGAAATCTTGGGATGATTCCGCAATCGTTATTCACGTCGTACGACAAACCATCGTTCGCGAAGACGCCTGAGCCGCACGCCAGTCCCACAGCACACGCCGCCGTGTTACACGAGCGCTGAGCCAACAAAGGAATCCCCGCCATTTGTTCTCGGATTTACCCCAGTTTTGAAGGTTAAAGCGGGGTGCATCGTGGTCGCGGTAACCCTCCAAAAGTACCGCTAGTCGTTTCAGACGTTTGCGGTTCATCCTGCCTTCCGTGCGCTTTGCGAGGAATGATCCAGGGCGACAAATCTCACCATAAACGCGCCGATGGCGGCTCAGATGATGTGCAGTTATGAGCAGGATCGTCTACGAGATCACGGCCTGACGTTGCTTGGCTCCCGTCGGCGACGTGCTGACGGGAGCCATTTTTCAAGCTACTCTTTCCAGCTCGGCTAGTGCGATCTAGCCAATGTCTGGGCCAACGCCGGCGTCAAGTCGGTCTGACGCACCATTGAGCCGAAGCCAGGGCCAGAATCAGCAAAACTTGTCGCCGAGTATTGTGTTACTAGATCCATCGCCTTTTGGCTCATGGCGGCATTTTGCTGGACTGCTGGCTGAACCGCTGTTTGCGAGACTGCTGGCTGGATCGCGCCGGTGCTTGCGCTTCCTGCGGCGACCAAGCTGGCATTGTCAAAGAGCGCGCCATGCCCATCGGCGGCACCCAGGCTGGGCTCGCGGAAGGTGAGGCGGTCCTGTCCGCCGGTGCCGGTTACCGAAAAATGGTGCGCTTTCCAGTCGCTTCCGGACGGGACAGTGGCGACCACCTGGTCGTTCCACAAGACTTCAATCGCGGGGTTCAAGCCCGCCCAGTCCGGCCGCGACCGCGCATCGAACGAAAGGTCATAGCTCTGCCCCGCAGTGGTCTTCACGGTCTGATGGAGACCGTCACGACCGGTCATATAATCAATCTCGCCGAAGTTCGATCCATCAGTGGCCTTGACGTTGTTGAGGTTGTTCCACAGTTCGATCGTCCCGCCGGTTAACGCGGTCCAGCCTGGGATGGAGCTGAAGCCCGCCCAGCGGCCTGATGCGAGCGAGGACGCCTCGAGCGAACCGTTCACAAGAGGTTCGCACCGGTTGCCGGCGGCGTAGTCACTGGCGGCGAAGTCACCGGCGGTGACGTCACGGGCGGCGAGGTCGCCCCATCCGCTCTCCAACAACGCAGACGAAGCAGAACCCAGTGTTGCCTGCGGTGTCCGTCGCCCTGGCGGTAAAGTTGTGTGTACCTCCCGACAATTGGGACGTCGCAACACTCCAGGCGCCGCTCGCATCTGCTTTTGCGGTGCCGATCTGGGTTTGTCCCGTCAAACAGTTTGGCGGTGCTACTCGACTCCGCCGTGCCGGACAATGTCAGCACGCTTGCGGTCGTGATCTTGTCCCCGACAGCGCCGGTGTCCGGTGTGAAGGCGACAATCTTGGGCGCCGCCGGCGCCGTTGTGTCGGGCGTTCCGGTGACGGGTGGGGTAGTTGGTGCGGATCCGACCAACGGAGGCGGATTTGCCTGAAATTGTTCGGTGGTTGAAGAATAGTAGCCCATCGTCTTCCATTCGGTCGAGCTCTACCCAATTGTTCGTGCCGACCCCCGGATTGTTCCTGAAATCGCTATAAAGGGGCGTTCGCATCGCGCCACCAGTCTGCCCCAATTGCGCGATCAGGTTCAGGCTCGGATCGGTCACCCGCATGTCCATTTGGACATAGACGGCATCGACCGCTCCGGCTGCGAAAGTTCCCCGCGCGGTTGGCCAGACATGGTCCCTATAACCGGCCGCGGGGGCGCCGACCGCCGTGCTGCCGCCGGAGCCCGCGCCTATACTCAAGTCGCGGGTAGGTCCGGAGAAGTCAGTGACGAACTGTCCTCCGGTGATACCGGTCGACGCCTGGTCTCGGACCCATTCGCCCGTGCCCTTGAGACGAACATAGGTCTTTGAATTCGCGACTTCGATCGACGCGTTCGTATTCGTATACGCAGGCGCGCCAGCTTCCTGATAAACGTGCGCCCAACCCGGTCACCGCGGTAAAATTGGACGGTGGCGCGGAACCGGACGCCTGCACGCCGTCGTAAAACCCCTACCCGCCGGTACGCCGGCAGGCTTTCCGTCGCTCCCACCTACCGTGTTTTGAGCGATTACTTCCGAGAGAGAAAGTACCATTCACTGTTCCCCTGATGGTTCCCCCATCCCCAATTCCGAGCTGCGCCCATGAGCTGTGTGCGTTACACAACTTCATTGTGATTGAAGAAATGCGGGGGCAGCTTGAAATCGAGCGGGACGCTGACAACGAGCTTTGTCGTTAATGTGTTTCGTTTTTCTGACATCGTGCGGGCGCAGGACGCGCGAAGTTCTACGAGCTTCGGCTAAACGATTGAAACGAGACCGAATTCGCTGCCACCCGCGGCAAAACGACCGTGTCACGAAATAATACGGTCTGCCTCGAGTGGAACAGGCGAGCGGTACTATCCTCTGGCAAGATCAAACTGACAGAAGGACTCGCGGGGGGAGGCGCGTGAGATTAGGATTATTTCCTGCTCTGAAGCCCGCTACCGCGGATGGCTGGCCACATGGTTCGTCGGAGAGGCGACGATGGTTGGACTGTCGCCTCTGCGATCTGGAAGGTAGGCCGGCGAATTGCTTGCGCGGCGTCTGACGGTGGGTGATGACTTTGTTTCGGCGAGCGGGGGCGGTGGGTCTGTCAGAAGCCTGTCTGTATTCCAGGAAGTAGAAATCCAGCGTAGTCCAATCTGTCGAGAGCTCGATCCAGTTGCTCATTCCGGCTCCCGGATTGTTGACGAAACTTCGCAAGAACACGGCACTCGCGTCGCGCCACCAATCAGCTCCAACGTTTGCGACGAATTTCATGTTCGGATCGCTTACTCTCATATCCATCTGCACGTACACGCCGTCGACGCTTCCAGCAGAATAAGTGCCCCGATCGATCACCCAGAAATGATTGTTGTATCCCGGTTTGGGATAACCGATGACCACGCTACCGTCGGCTGCGTGCTTAAATTCAGCGGAGGAGCGGGCCGCGGCTTGAAGTCCGACACAAAGTAGGCACCAGCGATCCCGTGCGCCGACTGGTCTTGCACTAAAATCCATTCGCGAGTGACGCTGAGGTGCACATAGGTCTTTGCATTTGCAATGATTATGCTTCCCTCTGGGTCCGTATACTTGGGCGCCGCCGCTTTCGGGTAGACTTGCCCCCATCCGGTGACTGCTGTGAAATCAGGGAGGCGGCGCGCTGGCACCTGGAGGCTTGTGCGAGCCGCGATACCACGCGAAATGCCTGGGAACTCCGACCGGATATCCATCGCTTTGGCCGGGCGTATTCGGATTTACTGCATCCATAGTGGTGAGGTCGCGGTCTTCTCGTCGTAAGATGCCTCCGGATGCATGAGCTCGACCTGGCGCCCCCGGCATCGCATGGAAGTCCAGCGCCCCGCCGGTTAGAACAAGCAGAACGGCGAGTTTGTTCGCGGACGTACGCTGTCCGAAATACCCAGCAAAGACATACCCAGCAAATGCGGGTGACAGGAAGACAAAGAAAGCAAACAGCAAGTCGTAAGTACTAAACGGCATGATCAAGTTCCTCACGAGCCTGAGGGTATTCGTCGTCCCGACGTCCAACTTGACCATCGTCAATAAGCGCGTGCGGCCTCCGCGGCACCCACCTGATCGGCGGCCGCTGCAGATCGCGATCTAGGGCGCGCTCGGAACACCCTAACTGCAATCGATAAGCCACCACACGGCGATTGAATGCTCATCGCAAAAAGGATGGGAACGTGATTGACGGATATCAACTATGCCAGATGTAGCGATTGCATCCTTTGCGATGTCGCGTGTGTAAGGTCGACTCGTTGCTATCGTCTCAGGCTGTTGTTCTCGTCGCAGGCCAGAGGCTCATCAGTCGCGAGCTGCGGCACAAACGGTACAATCCTGCGGCTGACGTCTATCTACGGGAGCGGCTGACGTTGTGGAGTTATCGGCAATGGATGGCATGAATGGCAAGTCGAGAGAGCCCGCTACGTTTGAGGAGTGGCGCAAACGTCATTACGAAGTTGAAAAGGAATATGCCCGCCAGATTCTGGAGACGTCAAAAGGATCGTATGAGCGTCGCCGGTTGTTTCAGCACGCTTATAGCGACGTGATCGGGAACATAATCGAGAACTATAATCCCGGCAGCGGTGAAACCGATTACACCGATACAGTATTCAATGTTGTGGAATCGCTACTGTCACCATCACGCAGACATGCTGCAAAGGTCTTTGATTTGGGCTGCGGGAGTGGCAATTTGTTGAAGGCGCTCGCGAAGGGAGGCTACCAAGTCTATGGGATTGATGTGTCCCAAGCTTCAATCGAACAGGCGAAACAAGATCTCAGCCCCTTAGCCATATCGGATCACGTTCAGCATGGCGATGTCCTTGACTACGATCCGCCAACGAAGTTCGACGTCATTGTCATGGACAACGTGATTGAGCACTTGGTGCCGGATGAAACTCCCGACATACTTGCCAAGTGCTATGAGATGCTTGACCAGAATGGCTATCTAGTCGTTCTCACACCGCACTCGTTCTCGGGGCCGCACGACGTAAGCAAATACTTTGTTCCCTTCGGCGCTAAAGCGGAAGGATTCCATCTGAAGGAGTTTTCATTCACCGACATGAATGAGTTCCTCATGCACGCAGGTTTTCAGGAGGTCTGGGGTTTTCCCTTCCATCCCAGGTTGCTAGGAAAATATCACCTCACGCCCAAACCGTCCGAATGGGCCGCTCGCAAAAGCATGATGCTGGAAAAGCTCGCTCAGCGGAGGCCATTTCCGACGCTCCTGAGGCTCGGCCGCACGCCGGCGCGCATGATTACGGCTCTCGCGTTCCCCACCGTTGCCGTTGGGGTGAAGAGACTAGCCGGAACGTCGAGCAATGGCGGTTTTGCGATCTGACCGGCGGTTGAGGACGAAAGCGGAAACAGCCCCTGGATCACCAACGAGGGCGCCAGCCGGCGAAATTTTCGCCTCGGAGCTGTAAGCGCTTAGAAGCTATTGCGTTTCAGGAATGCCCTTCATCGTTGTGAAGCTGCTTGCTCGTCATCATCCGGGAAATCCGGGAATGCGGGCAATCGTTGGGTAAGCCGGCAGGTCCGCGACCCCGATTCAGCAATCGAGCTTCTGACTTGATGGACCTCAATTCCCCCCAGACGTGCAAGCACTACTGTGCAGTAGATCGCGATCCTGGCCGCGCGGGCGGCTGCTGCGAGCTGGCTGGCAACCTACGTGACATGGGAAATGAAACATTGAATCCCGCTCAGTTCCGAATCCTCCATCGCAGAACGGAGAAACGTGAGCTTGCCGAAGCCAGCCCAACGCCGGCGAAAAAACGTTCGTCAAGAGGTGATTGATGTCAGGCTTATTCACATTCATATCGCCGCTCATGAAGCAGTTTCGAGTATCGCGTGCTCGGCGGATCAAACGATTCTTCCCTGATATCGACAATCGCTCGATAGCTGACGTCAGCGGCTCGCTTCATTTCTGGAGTTTTGTGCGATCGGAAATAAAGCCAAAGCAAGTAGTGATCTATAATATCGCGTTGGATCGTCAATTTAATCCCGACAACGTCGGACGGGAGCCGGACAATATCCAAGCGACGGTCTACGATGGACAACACATTCCGGTAAATGACAAGCAGATTGACATACTGATCTGCAATTCAGTTATTGAACACGTTCCACCACCAGACCGTGCCGGACTTGCGCGCGAGATCAAACGTGTTGCGAGAAACTATGTCATTCAAACGCCTGCTAAAGAGTTCCCAGTGGAGCTTCACTTTTTGATGCCGTTCTTGCACTGGTTACCGAGACCTATAGGCCGGGTTCTGGCGAAAATCTCACCATTTGGACTGGTTGAGCGCGATGCAATGGTGACGCGGCAACTATTCGATGAAACCAATCTCCTGTCCGCCCGGGAGTTTCGACGTCTTTTTCCCGAAGGACACTTTGTCACTGAGCGATTTCTCTTCCTGCCCAAGTCATATCTAATCATCAATAAAGCCGCGACATGATGATCAGTGCAAGGGCTGACGAACGGTACGCAAGTTATCACGAGCCGCAAGGTTCGGTTCGGGCTGTTGTGAAAAGCCACAGCGCGGGGCCTGCTAACGACAGTGCTCACGGCAACGTAGTGCCCAGACAGGGTAGGCGATGTCACCCTCAGGAACTGCATTAGAAGCGGCGCGCGGCCCTCTCGTGACGATCGCCATTCCAACCTTCAACAGGGCTGCATTGCTGAAAGATTGCGTTCAGTCGGCTTTATCTCAAACCTATACGAACATCGAGGTACTCGTTTCGGATAATGCGTCGACGGACGATACGACGAAGGTCTTGCGGGAGTTTAGCGACAATCGGCTCCGGATATTGCGGCAAAAAAAAACATCGGCCTTCTTCCGAATTGGAACGCATGCGTGGCGGCAGCCAAAGGTGAATACGTAGTTTTTTCGTTTGCGATGACGACAGGATCTCCCCATGGTTGCTCGAACGGTGCGTTGATGTACTCGGAAACCAGTCGCAACCGTCAATCGTTGTCGCATTAAGCAATGTTCATTTAGTCTCGTCGGGGCAGACCAGGCCGGCCCGCACCAGTAGACGTATTGGCTCGGGAATCAGGAGCGGGATAGATGTCCTTTTGGAGTTCTTGACGGATGAGATAACCGTCGCGATCTGCAGCGTCATAATGCGAACGGAAGCCTTGCGTTCACGAGGAGGATTTCCTCTCGATTGGCCTCACACAGGGGACATAGCAACGTGGGCGCCTCTTCTTTTTGAAGGTAAAGCTGGCTTCGTCAACGCAGCGTGCGCGACCTTCAACTTTCATGAAAACTCGGAAACGTGCAGATTAAGTGTAGCGCAGGTTTTGTCCGATGGTTGGAGGGTTTCGAACCTTATATCGCAGATGGCGGAGGAGCGCATCGAGGCGGCATCACTGCGTGAAGAACTCAAGCGACAGGCGAGACGTTGTTTTTCCCGCCGGGCCTTGCTGTTCTTGGCCCATCATCGCAGGAACGGCGCCAGCGTGGTGGAGATCCTAATGTATGTGTGGCGGTTTCGAAGCGACCTGATGATTGTGGACAAACTACCGGTCATGAGGTTTGCAGCGATTATTGTCTGCCCGAGGCCGATAGCAGAGCGGCTTCGGCTTCTCAGGCAGAGCTTCTCGCAGTATTCGCAACACCATCAAGCGGCTGTTAAACCTGGATGAGACCGTTACTGCTCACCGGCGCCAGCGGATTCATCGGAAGTCGCTGCCTTGCGCTGTTGTCGAACAACTATGACGTTCTGGCTATCAGGCGCGGCCCCGTGCCGGCCAACAGCGGGCGTGTGAGATGGGCACGCGTCAACCTGCTAGACCAGGCCGCTGTGCGCAAACTCATTCAGCTGGAAAGGCCATCCCTTCTTCTTCATGCAGCTTGGCGGCCGGTGATCGGAGACGTGATGAAATCTCCCGAAAATCTGGACTGGGTGAGTGCAACTCTGGAGCTGGCGCAGGCATTTCGCGAAGCCGGGGAGAACGCATTGCGGTAGTCGGCTCATGTGCCGAATATGATTGGAGCTACGGCTTGTGCAAGTCGGGCATCACCCCCCACGAGCCGAACAGCCTGTATGGCTCGACGAAGCACGCCTGCGTATCGCTTTGACGGCTTACGCAGCTGAAGTCGGATTGGATCTCGTTTGGCCACGGATCTTTTTTGTTTATGGACCTGGAGAGCATCCTTCCCGATTGGTTGCCGCTGTCATTGATGCGCTCCTCGGCGGTCGCGCTGCTGAGATCAGTCATGGCAATCAGATGCGCGACTATCTGCACGTCGACGATGTTGCATCTGGAATTGTCGCGTCCCTTGAGAGTGGTCATAGCGGGCCTATTGACATATGCTCGGGTGAAGCGACCTCCCTAAAGGACATCGTTCGCGAGATAGGACAGCAACTTGGTCGGGAAGATCTGATCCGGCTAGGTGCTCGGCCCACTTCAGATGATGAGGTTCCGCTGCTCGTGGGTGACCCACTGCCATTGAAGAAGATTGGTTGGCTGCAGCGTTTCCAAATAAAGGAAGGCTTGGCGAACACGATTGCGTCCGCCAGATCGCAATTGGGCTGAACTCGGGGGAATCAGCCCGGCGTAGATCGGCGCATGACTTCTAGTCAGGAACCACTCGGCGAGGACTGCAGATGAAGCACGCGGGAGTCGTGATACTTGGCGCCGGCATGGCGGGTGTGGGCGCGTCCCGCTACTTGAACGAAAATGGTATTAAGCCGTTGTTGTTTGAGGCGCGCCCAAGCCCAGGAGGGCATACCTCCACGCATTTTTACGACGATGGCTTCGTTTTCGACGAAGGTCCGCATATCTCATTTACGTCAAATCCACGCATACAGAACCTGTTTTCCTCCTCGGTGGGAGGGAAGTACGAGCGGATGAGAGCCTATGTGAACAACTACTGGAAAGGGCATTGGATCAAACACCCTGCCCAAGTGAACCTGCACGGATTGCCTGCCAAGCTGGTCGTTGATTGCATTAGGGATTTTGTGGAGGCAACCCATTCTCCCCAACAAGAAATAAGGAATTACGAAGACTGGTTGAACGCCGCGTTTGGCAAAACGTTCGCTTCAACCTTCCCGCTGGAGTACACAAAAAAGTACCATACAACCGATGCGAAGAACCTCACAACCGATTGGCTTGGCCCACGCCTCTACCGTCCGAAGCTCGAGGAAGTTCTCATTGGGGCGCTTGAGGATGAGCCGCTGGATGTACATTACGTCGACAGTTTTCGATATCCAGCCAATGGAGGATTCGTTTCATATCTAAATGCGTTTTTGCCGATGGCTGAATTGCGGTGCAACCATCGTGTGATAGCAATCGACGCAAAGGAAAAGCTGATAAACTTTGAAAACGGAACGCAAGCGGAATATTCGTCTCTGATTTCCTCGATCCCTCTTCCTGCACTGATCCCGATGGTGAAGGGAGCGCCCAAGGATGTGCTAGCTGCCGCTGAATTACTCTCTTGCACCGAGGTTGTGCTGGTAAACATTGGCCTCAGTCGACCTGTAGAGACTAGAGCGCAATGGACTTATTTTTTACGACTCGAGCATTTGCTTCGCTCGACTTTCCTTTCCAGCAGGCTTCTCGCCGACTCTGGTTCCAAAAGCCTGCGGATCAATTCAAGCTGAGAACTACTTTTCGAAGAAGTGGAAGCCATTCACTTGTCAGTACGAAGATGTGATCGAGACAACGATCGAAGGCTTGTTGCAGTGTGGTCTAGTCACCAAACGATCGGAGATCATTCACACGAGCATCATCCATGCGCCGTTTGCGAATATCATCTTCGATCATGATCGTCCAAGATCCCTCGACGTTGTTCATGGGTATCTCGACGAGATCGGTATCGCCTATTGCGGTCGGTATGGTGACTGGGGTTACATTTGGACAGATCAAGCATTTATTAGCGGCGAACGTGCAGCGAGTACGGCACTGCGGAAATCGTTGACCAGCAGCAACTCCAGGATCGCGCCGTTCGCGATCGACTCCAGCGAGGCGACAAGGTCATGATTTTTGGATATCAACGTTGTCTCGCTTAAGCGTCGCGTCCAATCTCCATGCGCTCGTGCTGGGTTGCGGTGGGTTCGTCGTTCCCCGACCTCGCCGAAAATCGCCCCGCGTACGTAAAATAGAGCGTCATCGACGCGAAATGATCGATTAGATTTTCGGAAAAGAGATAGATCATTAGCACCATGAAGAGCACCTTAGTAAGGCCGGCTTTCAGGTTGAACAATACGTGCAGCAGAAAACATACGAAGATAACCAAGTTGATCGCCCCGTATTCTGCAAGAATGCGGAGATAGTCGTTGTGTGGACCTAGCCTTAAAACGGTCAGATCCGGCGTTTGCGCAATCCCATATCCGAAAAGCAGTGTACCAATGCCTTTGCTCGAATAGATGTCCCATATGTTGGTCCAGTGTATCACACGAAAAAATCCGGACAGGTCCGTCGTTCCCGTGAGTTCGACTAGCTGCCTGAATGACATCTTGGAAACGGTATCAGGCCCAAGTTCGACCAAGAGGCTCATGCTTTCAAAAGTAGCGAAGGCTCGGTCGAACGCGCCAATCCAAACGGCGATCAATGCAACAACACCAAAGACTGCCAGAGCGATCAGCGATTCCCTTCTCAACGGAATCCCAATCCACACGCCGATGGCAACCACGGTCGCCACGGCCGCGCCTATCTTGTTCATCAACGCGACATTCAAGAACTGCAAGAGTATCGCGCGCCCCCCGAGCCGTTCCGCTAATGTGAATACGAGGGCAGAGAAGTACAGAGTGGCAATATTCGCGTTCGCAAAATAGGAAAATGTATTGCCAATATTTTCCTGGAGGAATTCGGGAATTCGAGTGTCACCGAAGGCCAGATAGAAAAATACTGGCAATGCTGCAAGAAAACAAACATAGCGCGTTTCAACTGGACGAAATGAGGCCGCGCTGGCGTAGCCGGCGGCGTAGAATACGTAGATGGACAGATATTTGACTCCGACAATTATTGACGCGTTCGACGCATTGAAAACGACGCTCAGAAGCGTGAACGTGAAAGCGATATAGATATAGAAAAGATTTGGCGCGCTGTTATGCTGTGAACGGAATACCGCAAAAACGGCATACGCGATAAGCGCCATACACGCGGCGTTGCTGATGGTGTTGAATAATGGAGAATTCAGTAGATGGTAGAAGAAGGTGAGAACATTTATCAAGGTAATGGCGGCAAGAATTGTAACGAAATATCGCGGATTTGCCGATTCCTCGACGCCTCTCGAAAATCGTAGGTCACTGTCTGTCAAATAAGCCATCAAGGGTCCTCTGAGGCGTTGCCATCGGCCTGATGCCGGAACGCCGCAGGTCGGGTCCTGCATCCAGCTGGCTGCTTACTCCGCCGCCTTAATCTCCCTGAGATGACCACGCACGGACCGTCTAACTGCTTCCTCGATTGCGTTGACGTTTTCGTCGGCGTCATGGCGTCGGCGTACTCGCCCAAGTTCCAGCATCACTGCAAATGTCGATCCCAATGCAATGCCGCCGACTATCGCCAAAACCGCGATGTGTGCTGCTCGTGGAAATACCGGCGTGATTGATTTCTCTGCCAGCTGAATTACTCTAACGCTCGACAGCTGGGTCTTCTTGGCAATGTCCTGATTGATGTCTTCCTCGATCACGCGGGTACCATAATGGTCCGCCGCGGACGACGCTCTTGTGAGCACGCGTTTTAGTCGGTCGTATTCCGCCTCTCTTGACGAGAGAGACGCCAGCTCCGCATTGACCTTCTCCAGTTCGGAGACGAGGTGCTTCTCGATCCGAAGTGAGCCATTCAGGTCAGTGTTGACCTTCAGAAGATTCGCCATGGCATCCTGATAGACCTTCACAAGAAGCAGCGGTGGCGCTTCCTCGTTGTGCGCTGTTCCAACAGAATTCTCAACTTCCTTGTGATCGCGGCCGCGCAGGTTGTTTACGATGCCAGTAACCGTTCGCGATTGGTATACCGGTCGCAGTATCATCAGTTGATCGAGAATTGCCTGCTTCTGGCCTCTCCGATCCTCGACTGCCCCGCGCGTTGAGGCAATCAGGTTGCCAAGATCATCGGCTCGCTTGAGAAGCAGCGTGCGTTGATCCGCGACCGAATAAATCGAAGCTGTCACTGAGAAATTCCGGAGATCGGTAGCCGCCTTCTCAGCTTCTGCCTCCAGTCGCTTCGTCTGCTGCTGGAAGAAAACCTGCGCGCCGGGAACTTGAACGAGATCGGCTTGCGTGGCCGCCAACGCGTTCGCGAGTTGGTTTAGGAATTCCGCTGCGATAGCCGGATCCCGATGGCGGAAAGCGATCTTCAGAAGATCGGTTCGTCCTTCTGCCTTAGCCGTGATAAGGCTGCGCAGAGCTGCAACTTGCGCCAGCTGCTTGTCCCTGAGTACGTCAGCGTTGGCGTTGGTCTCTTCCGCGCCGGGTCGCGCTTTGGGAGAATCGAATTGCGCCAGGAACGCTTGCACGAAGTCGGACTGCGCCATCCACTCGCGAGCTGTCGAAGTTAGGTCGCTTTCGGGTTTCTTGAAGAGCCGGTCGAAGCCAACGTGCAAGGCCGCAAGACGAATGACTTGGTCAGTAGTTGCAATCCGCGCCAGCGACTCGATGCGACTTGTAAGATCGAGACCTTCAGCAAAGGGACCGCTCGGCGTTCGATCCTTAATTCCCTGTCCGACGCGCAATAACGTGTATGATTCGTAGCGTTCCCCGACCGATTGATAGAAGACGAATCCGGCAGCTGACGTAAGAACGACAGCCAAGAAGATCATCAGGCGCCGACGCCACAGGATCGGTAACATATCAGTAAGAATGTGTGCGTGAGTGAGATTGCTATGTGGCACGGCAAGGGCTCCCGATTCATAGCTGGCACTGGCACGTAAGCTGCACTTGAGTTGCGAGCTTGAGTGGCGAGCTTCAGCGCATGCTTCCTGCGGGAGGAAATGATGCGCCTCCGGTGCGCTGATAAGTTGACGGTCGTCAAGTCTCGCGATCCGTCGAGCATTCGGGGTTGCTTCGGGAGGCGGGCAGGCCGGCGTGAACGCGAGAGCTAGCTTCGCTTCGCGCTGAACAAGGAGTTGACGGTTATCAACTCGAGCCGTTCGACTCGCCCTAGCTTAGTTCAAGCTTGGCGGGATCAGTCCGGCCAACGCCAAAATGTAACGGTAAACAGGCGGGAGAAGCGGATGAAAGTAGTCATTCTTGCCGGAGGCTATGGGACGCGGCTTAGCGAACACACCTCCGTAGTCCCGAAGCCGTTGGTTGAGATCGGGGGTCGGCCGATTCTCTGGCACATCATGCGAATCTATTCGCATTATGGTCTCAACGAGTTCGTTATTTGCTGCGGCCACAAGGGTACGATCATCAAGGACTACTTTCTTGATTATACGGCTCACCAGGGTGATTTCACGGTTGACCTCCAACGCAACCGGATCGAGACCCACCGAAGCGGAAGTGAGCCCTGGAAGGTCACGCTGATCGACACCGGCGAGAAGACGATGACTGGCGGCAGGCTCAAGCGCGTCAGGGATTACCTCGGAAACGCGACGTTCTGTCTGACCTATGGCGATGGCGTTGGTGATATTAACATCCGCGAGCTGATCAATTTTCATCATCAGCAAGGCGCGCTCGCGACCGTCACTGCCGTCCAACTACCTGGCCGGTTCGGCGCGATCAACTTGTCTTCCGATCGCCCGCGGGCCTCCCGATTCCGGGAAAAGGATGCCCGCGACGGGCAGGTCATCAACGGCGGCTTCTTCGTGGTGGAACCAGAAGCACTCGATCTCATCGACGGCGACAGCACGAGCTGGGAGAACGAGCCGCTTGCCCGCCTGAGCGAGCGGGACCAACTCGCGGTCTACCGGCATCACGGTTACTGGCAGAACATGGACACGCTGCGGGACAAGGCGGTCCTGCAGGAGCAATGGGACAGCGGCAAGCCACCGTGGTGCGTGTGGGACAACGAACCAGCCCAGACCGCCCAACCTCTGACGGCTGCTTAGACCCATACTTGAGGGAACGCCATGCGTATTCTTTATACAGGGGCTGATGGTTATATCGGCGCAGTCTTGGGTCCAAAGTTGCTTGATCGTGGTCATGAGGTGACCGGCATCGACACCGGGCTCTATCGGCGCGGTTGGTTGTTCGACGATGGCCGCACGCGACCGATGGTCATCTCCAAGGACGTTCGTCAACTATTGCAATCAGAACTGGCGAAATTTGACGCGGTCGTGCATCTCGCCGAGCTTTCGAATGACCCCCTCGGAGAAAACGACCCCGAAATCACGATGGCGATCAACCATCGCGGGTCGGTCGAGTTTGCGAGAAAATGTAAAGCAGCCGGCATTGGGAGGTTTGTGTATGCGTCCTCCTGCAGCATTTATGGAGCAGCCGGCGCTGAACTCAAATCTGAAACGTCACCGGTCGATCCGCAGACCGCCTATGCGCGCTGCAAGGTGCTGGTCGAGCGCGACCTGACCTCAATGGTCGACTCGCGTTTCACGCCGGTCTTCCTGCGCAATTCGACCGCATTCGGAGCGTCGCCACGGCAGCGCTTTGACCTGGTCCTCAACAATCTGGCTGGGTTTGCGTTTACGACAGGTAAGGTTCGTGTGATGAGCGATGGGACACCATGCCGTCCACTGGTCCACGTTGAGGATATTTGCCAGGCGATTCTATGTGCGCTCGAAGCTCCGAGAAATGCCGTATGCGGCGAAGCATTCAACGTCGGCACCGAAACACAAAACTATACCGTACGCGAGATAGCGGAAATCGTCCGCAGGACGTTTCCAGGCTGTGCGGTTACATATGGCCCCAGCGGTCCGGACAACCGCAGCTATCGGGTATCGTTCGCGAAGATCAAGGAACGATTACCGAAGTTCAAATGTCAGTGGAGTGCGGAGAGGGGAGCGCTGCAGCTAAAGACAGTATTTCAGCGGATTCAACTCGATGAGGCGATGTTCAACTCAGCGCCATTCACCCGCTTGTCCGAATTGCGGCACCTGCGACATACGGAGCAGCTCGATCCACAGCTTTTGTGGACGCCGATCGAGGAGAAGTTTCCGGCCGCAGCAAGCGTTGCAGCAATCGCCTGAGAGTGGAGGCGTCGTCTGTAGAGGTGGGTACGCATGGCCGGTGCTATGGCCAACGCCGGCGAACGTTACGGCTCGTCAGATCTTTGATTGCTTGGACCCGAGCGGTCTTATCTAACAAGCAATGGAAAGGAACGAATGCCAGTTTTGGTCACCGGTGGTGCCGGCTACATCGGTAGTAACACGGTCCTCGAGTTGATTGACGCGGGGGAGACCGTTGTCGTCCTGGACAACCTTTCCACTGGGTTTGAAGCGGCCGTATCTCCCGCTGCCAAGCTCATCGTCGGTGATATCTGTAATCGGACCTTGGTGGAGCACGCGATCACCGAACACAAGATCGATGCAATTATTCATTTCGCTGGATCGGTAGTGGTCCCGGAATCGGTCGCTAATCCGCTGCGCTACTACCACAACAATACCTGCAAGACACGGGCTCTGCTGGAGTCGGCGGTTAGGGGCCGTGTTCCGCATTTTATCTTCTCGTCAACGGCTGCGGTCTACGGGGCAAGCGGACTTGAACCGGTGAAAGAGATCGATCCACCTCGGCCCGAGTCGCCTTATGGGCGTTCCAAGTTGATGTCGGAATGGATGTTGGAGGATATCTCGAAGGCGCACGGCCTCAACTATACGATCCTGCGATATTTCAATGTTGCGGGCGCCGACCCAGGGGGGCGGACTGGCCAAGCAACCAAGGGTGCGACCCATCTGATAAAAGTTGCGAGCGAAGCGGCCGTGGGCAAGAGAAAGTTTGTGGAAGTCTTCGGTACAGATTATCCGACACCTGACGGAACATGCATTCGGGACTACATTCATGTAAAGGATCTCGCTGCTGCGCACAGGCTCGCTCTAGCTCGTCTCCGGGACGGAGGACGAAATCTTACAGCGAATTGCGGCTACAGCCGCGGATATTCGGTGCTAGAGGTTTTACACGCCGTTGAGCGGGTCAATGAGACCAAACTCGACATCAGGCTTTCGAACCGACGGCCTGGCGACCCGATCTCAATCGTTGCAGATTCCAAATTGGCTCGGCGCGAATTTGGATGGACGCCGCAGTTTGACAGTCTCGACGCCATTATCAGCAGTGCGCTGAAATGGGAGCGAGACCGGTGCTATTGACTCAGGAGATCATTTTCCGGCGAACGGTAAATGGGACGGCGCCGGCAAGACCCAAACGGACCGGGGCCAGATAATCTAAAGTGGTTGACTGGGTTGCGCCCCAATCGGTGAGCGGCTGAACAGAAGCTTGTATCGCCAAAACGTCATTGCTGAAAAGGTGAGGAGGATCGCCGCACCAGCTCCGTATAATCCAGCAAGAGGCAGCAACACTAGCTGGGTGAGCATAAGTGCGATTACAGCGGCCAAGTTCGTGAGTGTCATCATATGGTCGCGATGGGCGGTGAAGAGAGCCATTGCGCCGAAGTCGGCAATGTTGCGCACTGCCAATCCAGCCATAATCAGCCAGAACGCCGCAATGTGATCCGCTATGGATGTGGACTGCTTCAGGAACGGCAGTACGATGTAGAATGCGCATCCAACTGCAAGGCTGAATGCTGCCGTTGCAAATATGGCTGTTTTCATGAACCTGGCCGTGAGCTGCCGGTGGACCAGCGCTCCGCCGTCGTGGTGGGCTTTAATCAATCGCGGGCGCTGATTCTGGAACACCACAATGCTGACGAATGTACTGACGGCGCTTGCAACCGACCAGTAAAGAAAATAGACGCCCGCAACCTCCAGTCCCAAGAATAACGTGACCAAGTAGCGGTCTAGATACTGGCTCCCGACAAAGCTGATGTCGCTGACGTAAACAACAAAGGACTTTCGGACTGTCGTCGCGATCCAGGCTGCCTGAAAGGAGGATCTAGCAGCGGCTCTCCATGGCCAGGATCGGCTTCCCCATGCGAACAGGAAGAAGGCTGACACGGTGCCTCCCAGCCAGAACTCGAACAGTATGGCATTGGATCTGAACGCCGGATCCCAAATGGCAATTGGGACATAGACCAGAATCCAGGCTGCACCGCGAAGAAAGGCGCTCACATTAGCTAGCAAGGGACGTTCAAGGTTCGAGAAGAGCAGGAAAACGTCGTTTCCAAAATGCTCGAACAGCATAATTACTATGACCAGAGACCATAATTCAGAGGCGCCGAACGTGATTGTGATCAGGACGACGCAGATGAGCAACAGCCCATATACTGAAGTGATAAAGCACCAGTAATGCCGTAGATCGACGGTCACCTGGTCCAGCGAACGCGTGACTGCATCTCGCATGATGAGATGAACCATGCCCATGCCGATCATGACTGGCCCGAGGCTAACCGCGCCGGCGGCTAGTCCATAGAGCCCGAGCGAGGTTAGATCAAGGTAATGTCCGATGAAGATAACAAGTCCAAACTTGCAAGCAAGAATGGTCGCGCGCATCGTGAGGATGATGACTGAAGTGAGTATCGCTCTGTCGAACAGTGCCGGCATCAGACCAAATCGAATTGGCGTTGGCTATCAGGTGAAAGAGCTCCGCGTAATCTGCGATATTGCGGCATAACCGGTATTGCTGCGGTCAGCATGGCAAGCAACCTGCGCGATATCATCATGCGCACTCATCTCTTGCGCACATACAGTGGTGACATCCATCCCGACAATGGCGGATTGCCATCAGATGCGCAACTGAAGGTCGAAGAAGAAGTCTGCTGGCAAATGCGATTGCGCGCGAGGAGCATCGCAGATGTGCTAGCGTTGGTGCCTCAGTTAAGGTTCGCCCGATTGACGATGCACATTTCCCCGGTACCACCAACCTTGAAAACCGAATAGTTTTCTTCCCGTACGGCCTAATCCAATCGGCATAAGGGAACCGTGCAATGTCTAGTGCATTCAGCTGAATTTTCTTAAATCTTTCCCCATGCAATCTTCCAAGCCCGCCGCGTGAGTGAGGTTGGAAAAATGGGTGTTCCACAGGTCATCGGGACGGGGAGCGCTCCGGCGCCGCTTCCATCCAGGTTACCGCGACCAGAATTCGTCGAGCAACGTCGCCAGTCCACAACATCGCTTATTCCGCGCGGACGCGCGCTCTTTTGGGAGGGCGAGCACCAAGCTCAGAAAATCAGGATCGTAGAGGGCGTTGTCCGGGCGGTTCGACTTCTCGAAAGCGGTAATCGTCAGATTTTGGCTTTCTATTGGCCCGGTGACGTCGTCATGCCAACTCAATCGTCATGTCAGCGAATAACGGCTGAAGCCGTAACCAATTGTCGGGTGCAGCGTACTGCAGCTTCCAGCATCTGCCAACAGGACGAACCCTGCGGCGCTTACCAGGTCCTTGCTGAAACATTGTCTCTTGTCGTCATCATGAGCCAGAAAAATAGCATGGCCCGCATTGCGGGTTTCTCTTACGCATTCGAAGTCACCTGCCTGAAGACCCGAAGTACCCGTTAGCGTCTACGCTCCTCCTTCCGCGAGCCGATATTGCGGATCATTTGGGTACGTCGCTCGAAACCGTTTGCCGTACTCTGGCCGAGTTCAGGATGAGGGGGTTGATTGACTTGCCGGAGTCGCAAAACAATTCGATTTGTCAACTTGTCGGGGCTCTCGCGAATAGCCGGCGATTAGCCCGCAACATCCATCTGTTCAGTCCCGCGGTCGAGAGGTGTCGAATGTCTCTAGCGCGCGAAAACAGCATTCTGGCCGATCTCGATCGTTCAAATACTCGCAACCAACCGGCCGTACCCAATTCCCTCAACGTCATGTCACCGTTGGTTGCGATCTTTGACCTGATCTGGATAGTACTGTTGGGAATAGCGGCGGGTATCCTGTACGATGCCGCGGTCCGTGAGAGTCAGGGAGCGGTACAAAACTATGTCGGTTCGGGTATCGCTGTTGCCATACTCTATTCCGCGTTTGGTCATGCGGCTCAACTCTATCGTGCGCCGAATCTTCTTCGACTGAGATGGCAGGTTGGGCGCTCCACGCTCACCTGGCTGATGACATTCGCTTTTCTCGCGACCCTTGCATTCCTGCTAAAGATCGGTGCGGCATTCTCACGTGGCGAGATGCTCGTGTTCTTTTCCTGCGGAGTTGTTCTGATCGCGGCGATGCGGCTTGCTGTTGCGCATGTCTGTACCCTGGTCATCTCGTCAGGCGCCCTGAAGCCCAATCGGATAGTCCTAGTGGGGGTGGTGGACCAGCTTACTGGAAATGAGGCGCTAACCGTCTTGGATAAATACGGATACGCTGTGGAACGTGCCTTTCATCTGCCGATCCAGGATGGGATCTGCGACAAGGAGGCATTGAACGCCCGCTTACGGGAAATAGTACAGTATGTCCGAGTAAAGAACATCGATGAAATAATCGTAGCGATTCCGTGGAGTTCAACGGATTTGATAGGCGAGGTTGAAAGCGGGCTACGAGTGCTTCCGATCCCGGTCAAGCTTGTTCCTGATACAATGACGTGCCGTTTGCTGAATCGCCCGTTGCTCGAACTGGGCCCGACAAAGGCGGTGCAACTTCAGCGTGCTCCGCTTAGCGTGGCGCAGCGTAGTTTGAAGCAGGGCATGGACCGTATTCTTGCGGCCATGTCCTTGATTGCTCTGGTGCCCTTCTTCGCGGTGATCTCTGCAGCGGTACGGCTCGAGTCGCCAGGACCTGCGTTTTTTTCTCCAGACGCGTGTTGGATTCAACGGGCGGACGTTCAGGATTTTCAAGTTCAGAACAATGTCAACGCTCGACAACGGCCCGGTTATTGTTCAGGCCACGAGGAACGACAACCGCGTAACCCATCTTGGAAAGCTACTGCGGAAGCTCAGCATTGATGAGGTCCCGCAACTGCTCAATGTCTTGCGGGGCGAGATGTCGTTGGTCGGTCCGCGGCCGCATGCACTCGCCCATGACAATGAATATGATTTGCTGATCGCCACCTATGCTATTCGGCACAAGATGAAGCCCGGTATAACCGGTTGGGCGCAGGTCAATGGATTCCGAGGCGAGACGCCGGAATTGCGAATGATGAAACATCGTGTTGAGAGCGACCTCTGGTATATCGAGTACTGGTCGTTATGGCTGGATATCCGCATTTTACTGCTGACGGTCGTCCGGATTCTAAAACCGAATAACGCCTATTGATGCGGCCAGATTGGGCCGTTTGTCACTGTCGCGAGGCGCTCACTTGAGTTGGTCCAGCCGTGGTCGACACGGTTTACAGAGGCGCTCACCCCGGCGTTAGGCGAAGAGACCTCCGAAACCTTTCATCGCACAAAACGCCAGAGCTTCAGGCCGATCGCTAAGGAATGCCTGGTTGTTCAGCCTACTCGGGTTGACAGGGCGGTCGAACTAGTTTGTATGGCGATGTTCGCCCGGCATGGCAGGTGGGGCATCTCTTTACGACCCTTAGCGGGAATATAGTTGGCGTGGCGGTGGACTAGCCAGAACGCCGCTGCATGGCCGCTCGAACACCTTCCCCTGCAGAAGTAACCAACTCCGGTGCGTTTTCAGGATCAGCAAGTATGCTCTGGTTGCAGCACCTCTTTGCGATTTGGATCTTGGCCCATATGCTTTGGGCTGCGGTGCTGCTGGAAAGGGAATGGCGCCGAATACGCTGCTTTGCGGGCGCGGAGAACCATAGCGCCCTGACTGACGCCGAGGCCCCGCAGGTCACTACTCCACACTTCTAGCGATCCAGAACCAATCTTCAAGAATACCATGTCGTCTGCGCGAAGCTTTGCCTAGCTCGCAGCGGAAGCAAATGCTTTGCGGCCGATCGCGATCGATGGGCCTCGAATCCTCTGACTCCTCCGCCGTTATTGAGGAATCTCAGATTGGTGCAATCAAAAAGCGATACGTTGCTGGTCCAATCTGACTAGGAAGCAGCAAATGTTGCAAGCAGATGAGGTGGGATCCAACTACCAGCACCCTGTTAACGGCACGATCGAAAAAGGCATCGGCAGCAGGAGGAGCCTGGATTGGGCCGTTCTCGTAGTCGCGTTCGCCTTAGGCTGCACGCTAGCCTGGACCTCCCTTTTGTTGTGGGCTTTGGTGCACGTGTTTCGGTTTTTCCTCACCTAAACGCGGGCGCCACCAGCCTCCTGGACCGCGCGGGAATACCTATGCTGGTGCGGCTCACCAACTTGACGAATCTCAACTTGACGCCCGAGCCCTCGTTTAGAGATCGTACTGGGAAAGGAAAGTCACAGGATTGTTAGGACTGGAATCTCTCGCAACTCCGGACTCCGAAAATGATCTTCTCAGAGATCAAGCTTGCGGGCGTATATCTGGTTGACCTTGACCGTCAAGAAGACAACCGCGGGCACTTCCGCTCGTGTGTTCTGTGCACGTGAGTTTTCCAAACATGGATTGAACCCAACGGTCGCACAGGCAAGCGTCAGTTTCAACGCAAACCGCGCGACATTGCGCGGCTTGCACTTCCAATATCCTCCTGCTGCGGAAACGAAGTACGTGCGTTGCACGAAGGGGGCGGTCTTTGACGTCATTGTCGATCTGCGCCCCGAGTCGCCCAGCTATCTCGAGCATTTCTCTGTCATTTTGTCGGCCGAGAACGGGCGCGGCATTTATATTCCGGAACGCTTCGCGCACGGCTTTATCACACTCGAAGACGATACTGAGGTTGGTTACCTCACAGGCGGACCCCATACCCCGAACGCCGAAGGGGGCCTTCGGTATAACGATCTGATGCTGGGGGTAGATTGGCCCTTGTCGGTGCGTGTTATCTCGCAACGCGACAAGGAATGGAGGTCGGTTTCCGAGAGCGAGGACGAACTGAGAGTGCGCATGAGTATCGGCGCGGCCGCATGCAATTGAAGTGGACGACAGCGGCCCGATCGGGACATCAAGCCAAACGGGGTTTGTGCTTCATTGCGGATTCTCTACTGCCCGGACGCTCGCCCAGTTGTGCGTGGACGCGCGAGTAACTTGACCACCATCAAGTGACGAAGGTCGCGGAAGTCGTAATCTCGATTATTCGTATTGCCTTCAATGGGAGCCACTTGATGTTGAACCACGAGCCTCAAGTCCGTTCACTGAACGCCCAGCACAATCGACATAGCGGCTGCCGGTTTTGCGGCTCGGAACTTCAGCAGGTATTCCTTGATCTCGGGCTGTCGCCGCTGGCGAATACGTATCTAAAGGAGGAAGACCTGCAGCGAGAGGAACCGGCAGTTTCCCCTGCTGGTCTATGTTTGCGGCGAGTGCCTCCTGGTCCAGCTGGAAGAATGGGAAAGCCCGGAGAATATTTTCGGAGACTATGCCTACTTCTCCCTCATACAGCGAGTCCTGGCTCCGCCATGCAAAAGCATACGTCGGGATGATGATTGGGCGGTTCGGTTTCAACGCTGATAGCAAGGTGGTCGAGATTGCAAGTAATGATGGCTATCTGCTGCAATATTTCGTTGATCGCGGGATTCCTGTCCTCGGGATAGAACCGGCGCGAAACGTCGCTGAGGTAGCTCGGAGCAGAGGAATTCCTACGCGCATGGATTTCTTCGGCGAGGAGACCGCGCGCACGTTGCGCAGCGAGGGGTTGCGCGCTGATCTGCTGATTGGCAACAACGTTCTCGCCCATGTTCCCAGTTTGAATGACTTCGTTAAGGGGCTGAAGATCGTACTGGCCGAGCAGGGGATCGTCACAATGGAGTTTCCCCACCTGATGAGGCTGTGCGCAGACTGTCAGATCGATACCATCTATCACGAACACTTTTCCTATTTTTCGTTCATAGCGGTGGAGAAGATATTCGGTGCGCACGGACTGGAGTTGTTCGACGTTGAGGAGTTGCCGACCCACGGAGGATCGCTACGCATCTTTGCGCAGCATAAGCGGGGAGGCTGCCAGCCAGTCTCGAAGCGAGTCGAGGAGCTTCGCAAGCGAGAGATAAAGGCCGGGTATGGGGATCTTGCCGGATACCTCGCCTTTGAGGAACGTGCCGTGCGGACGCGAGAGAAGCTCATCGAGTTCCTGGTAGCCGCCAAGCAGGCAGGAAGGCGCGTCGTAGGATACGGCGCGCCGGCCAAAGGGAATACGCTGCTGAACTATTGCGGCATTACCAGTGATCTCGTTGAATATACGGTCGACCGTAGCCCGCACAAGCAAGGGCGATTTTTGCCGGGGACCCATATTCCGATCTATGAGCCGGAGCGGATCAACGTGACGAAGCCCGACTACATTCTCATCCTGCCGTGGAATCTGGAGGATGAGATCATCAGCCAGCTATCATTTGCTCGGAGTTGGGGCGCGCAGTTCGTGGTGCCGATTCCGGGAACCCCGCATCGTTCAATGACCTGCGCAGGGCCGGTCAAGATAATCTGAGGGCGAGGTAGCGCGATGCATGGCGCAGTCGAGAACCTGAAGGTGGAGGAGCCCGACTGGCTTGCAGCGTCCATGGATATGTCTGTCGACGATGAAGGTCGGTCTATGTACCGATTTATTTCAGAGCTTTACCCGATCTGCCGAAGTATTACTGGCGACGGGGTCCGAAAAACTCTCAATCGGATACTGGAGCACATACCGCTCACCATCTGCGAAGTGCCCTCCGGCTTGCAGGTCTTTGATTGGACCGTGCCACTCGAATGGAATATTCGAGATGCGTACATCAAGAACAGCGCCGGCGAACGCATTGTTGATTTTCGGGCGTCCAATTTGCATGTCCTTGGCTACAGCGTTCCAGTTCACATGCGTATCGGTCTTTCCGAACTCAGGGAACATCTGCTTTCTGATCCGCAGCACCCGGATTGGATTCCGTATCGCACATCATACTACAAGCCGGCATGGGGGATTTTGTCTGCCGCATCGGCAGCTGCTGGCTTTGCCGGAAGACGAGTACGAGGTTTGTATCGACTCAACGCTCGAACCCGGTCATCTGACTTATGGCGAACTTGTGCTGCGTGGTCGATCGTCGGATGAGGTGCTTGTATCCTGCCACGTATGTCACCCGTCGCTCTGCAATGACAATCTGTCCGGTATTGCTGTGGCCTGTGCGCTCGCACAGCACCTCAGTCGTATGGATCTGCGGTACTCGTACCGCTTCTTGTTTATCCCGGGCACCATCGGCTCAATTGCGTGGGCCGCAATCCGTCGATCCCATTTGAGCCACATCAAGCACGGCTTCGTATTGACCTGCGTGGGTGATAAGGGCTCTCCAACTTATAAGATGAGCCGACGCGGTGATGCTGAAATCGACCGAGCGTGGACGTATGTCCTGAAACAGAGCGGATGCGCTTTCGATATTTTGCCGTTCTCGCCATATGGCTACGATGAGCGACAGTACTGTTCGCCCGGGCTGAATCTTTTCCGGTGGGATGTTTCATGCGTACGCCCCACGGCCAATTTCCGGAATATCATACGTCCGCCGATGACCTGAATTTTGTGAGCTCCGGCTTCGATGAGCGACTCCGTCAAGAAGGCGCTCACGACGATCGACGTCATCGAACAAAATCGCAAATACCTCAATCAGAAGCCGTTTTGCGAGCCGAAGCTGGGCGACTATGGATTGTATGATTCAATTGAGGACACTCGACCGGCGACTTCCAGATGGCCGTTCTGTGGCTGCTGAATATGTCGGATGGCACAAACTCCCTGCTTGACGTTGCATCGCGCTGCAATCTCCCTTGGGAGGTAATCAAGGAAGCCGTACGGGCTCTAGGGGAGGCCGGTTTGCTTAAGCCGGTCGAGGAGTGGAGCTAGGCCCACGCAGTGCATCGCAGGGGATTCTCGGACGGGACTTTCACTCAGCCGCTACCGCATATGGTGCGGCAGCGGCTATTTTGCTGATTGAGACCGAAATGAGTCCGGGGCGACTGCATCGCGCCGAGCTGGTCTCCGATCACACTCATCTTTCGCGCAAACTCTCCTGCTTATAGCGAAGGAGCGGGGATAGCAGGTAACTAATGATACTACGGGAGCCGTTCTTGATTTCGACGGTGACGGCCATGCCGGCCGAAAGGTTGACGCGCTTGTTCTCGATCTCCATCTGGCTGCGGTCAATTGATATCCGTGCGGCGTAGACCAGCTCCTGACCTTTCGGTTCACTGCTTGTTGTATCCGCCCCGGCAATGGCCTCGTTCCCTCTGTCCGGAGGCTTGTTGCGGGTGATTGCATCCTGGGAAATGCTGAAAACCTTGCCTTGCAGCAGGCCGTACCTGGTAAAGTTGAACGTGTCGATCTTGATCGCTGCATCCTGCCCTGGCTCAACGAAGCCGATATCGCGGTTCGAGACCATGGCTTCGATCTCAAGGCGGCTCTCGCTCGGAACGATGAGCATGAGCATCTGCGCCGGCGTCACGACGCCACCTACGGTGTGGATCGCAAGCTGCTGGACCATGCCATCGATCGGTGCCGTCAGTCTTTGGAGGCTGGTCCGCTGCTCGGCCTTGATGACATCCTGAGTCAGTCCAGCGGCCTTCTCCTCGGCCTTGGCCAGGCTTTCGAACAGGCCGCGTTCATACTCGGCCGCCGCTTTCGTCCGAGTTTCCGTCAGGACTGAGATAGCGGCATCAGCTTCGCTGGATCGGCGTTGTTGGACAGAAATTTCCTGCTGCTGGGCAACATAGTCCTGGTATTCGGTCAGGTATGTGAGTTTGGATCCCAATTCTTTCTGGAACAGCTGCTGGCGAATTTCGACGCGCTGTTGCAACGGCACAAGGGTAGCCGTGATCTTTTCGATCGAGGCCTCAAACGTGGCTCGTTCAGCCTCTTTTTGTTTCACCTGCTGGTCGATAGCGGCCAGCTTGGCATTTTGCTCGGCACCCTGGCTGACCAGAAAACGGCGATGCATCTCGACCTGGTTCGGAGTTGCGTCCGCGGGCGGCTTGAAAGCGTTTAGCGGATCTTCGTTTCGCGCCAATGCCGCCTTCGTTCGTGCGACGTCGAGTTGAGCTGAGAGCAAGTCACCCTTCAAACGGCTAAGCTCGGCCGCGGTGATCGTCGTATCAAGCTCGATCAGCACGTCGCCGCTTTTGACGGTCTGTCCGTCGTGAACCTTGATCGAGCGCACCACCCCGGTTTCGAACGGCTGGATCGTCTTGGTGCGGCCGCTCGGAATAAGCTTGCCCGGGGCAATCGCGACGATGTCGACGGTGCCCAGACATGCCCAGGCGACCGCAACGGCGAAGACGGCAACGATGCTGAACGCTGTCGCGCGTCCAAGCGGCGAGGGCGGAGTCTCAACGATCTCGAGGGCGGCCGGCAGAAAGGCAAGTTCGTCGTGCCGCCGGCGCTCCTCGTCGGGCTTGATACGTGCGACTGCCCGTCCGAGTTTACGGGCATGATCGGCAAATATGATGATCCCGGCGCTTGCCATGGCTGCGCTCGACGGCGTTTCCTTCTTTGCGTCGGACTTGATGATGTTCCGGCCACCATCCTTGATGATGTTTCGGCCACCATCAATGAGATTGCGAGAGATATCGTTCGCGTGTGTGATTGAGGTCTTGCAGAACTGCTGCAATCGACTGATCGCGATCTTACGGGACTGCTCGACCTGAATAGCCAGGGCTCCGCGCTTCTTCACGGACACAAGCCGGCCGTCCCATACCGCTTCGAATTGCGCCCGTGTCATAAGGGTTGGTCGCTCGGCATGCGGTGCGAGAACGATGGCGGTATCGCCGGTGACCTTTCCAAGCAACAAGAAGCTACCATTACGAAGGACAGCGATTGCTGGCAGCGGCCCGCCGGCCAGCCGCGTCCAAGCCAGCCGTGAGCAGCGGGCTGCAAAACCTGCCTTCCTGGCGCAGCGGACCATCGACGTTGCGCTCATGGGAGACGCGACGTCGCAGCGAAGTTGCTCGAGTTCGACGCCAGCGCCGATCAGACGAAGCAATAGATCCAGGACGAGTAACCCCGGATCCTCGATCGGACCGTCAGCATTTGCTTCAGCATTTGCTTCCATTGCTCTTAGCCTTCATGCATCGGGTGTGGACATGGCCCAAGCGGGATTTTGCAGCAGTTAGGAATAGTGTTCCTGCATGCCTGCCTGCAGGCGATGCAATTTTGAATATCGGCCGCCAGCTTTCATTAGCTCCTGGTGAGAGCCATCCTCGATGAGGCGACCGCGCTCGATGGTGACTACACGATCCGCAAGTCGAAGCGCGGAAAGACGGTGCGCGATGATGATCACGGTGCGCCCGCGCGCCATCTGCGCCATATTCTTTTGCACGATACTCTCGCTTTCATAGTCGAGCGCACTCGTCGCCTCGTCGAAAATTAGTATGCGGGGATCTGCAATTAGCGCGCGAGCAATAGCGATGCGTTGTCGCTGTCCACCCGACAGGCTACTGCCGCGCTCGCCGACGATGGTGTCATATCCCTCCGGAAGTTTGAGGATGAAATCGTGGGCTCCCGCCAGCGTCGCGGCCGCAACGACGTTTTCGGTCGGAGTCGCAGGGTCCACGAGGGCAATGTTGTCTCGAATCGAACAATTGAACAGCGTGCTATCCTGGAGAACGACTCCCAGCTGACGCCGTAGGCGGGCCGGATCAATCTGGGCTATATCAAAGCCGTCGATCAGCACGCGTCCAGTTTCGGGCAGGTACAGGCGTTGCACAAGTTTGGCAAGAGTGCTCTTGCCCGATCCTGAAGTGCCTACGATCCCGATCACTTGGCCGGCCGGCACCTCCAGATTGATGTCATGCAGAATTTGCTGGCCATCGATGCGATAGCGGAAGCTGACATTCTCGAAGCAAATGTCGCCGCGGATCGCAGCGAGTGCCATTTTGCCGGGATTGTATGTCGGTTCAGGCGCGGTATTGAGAATATCGCCGAGGCGATCAACCGACAGGCGCGCCTGATGAAAATCCTGCCATGTTTGCGCGAGCCGTAGCACGGGAGCACTGACGCGGCCGGCCAGCAAGTTGAAGGCGATGAGTTCGCCGACCGACAATTCGCCGCCGATGACAAGCTTCGCCCCGAAATACAGGATCGCGGCGCTAACGAGCTTGCTTACGAACTGAACGATTTCGCTAGCGATATTTCCCAAACTCGTGACTCGGAAGCTGGCAGCCACATAGCCGGCCAGCTGTTCCTCCCACCGCCGCTGCATTTGCGGTTCAACTGCCATGGCCTTGAGTGTCTCGATGCCGGACACGCTTTCGACAAGGAAAGCCTGATTTTCTGCGCCGCGTTTGAACTTCTCGTCCAGACGCTGTTGGAATAGCGGCGTCGCAGCTGCGGATATCCCGACATAGAATGGAAAGGAAGCGAGGACGATCCAGGTCAACAGCGGCGAATAGTAGAACAATACCGCGATGAAGATGCTCGTAAAAAACAGGTCGATCACCAGGGTGAGGCCTGAACTTGTCAGAAAATTGCGGATGTTTTCCAGTTCGCGCACTCGGGCGACTGAGTCACCGACCCGTCTTGCCTGGAAATATCCGATAGGCAGTGCGAGCAGATGCCGAAACAGTCGCGCGCCGAGCTCAACGTCGATACGATTGGTCGTATGGGAAAACAGATAGGTACGCAGGGCACCAAGCGTTGTTTCGAACAAGGCGATCGCAACAAGGCCGACTGCAAGGACCTCCAGGGTGCTCAAGCTTCGATGCACGAGCACCTTGTCAACAACCACCTGGAAAAACAGCGGCGAGACCAAGGCAAAGAGCTGAAGAAAGAACGAAGCAAGCAGGACTTCGCTTAGCAGCCACCTATACTTATGGATCGCTCCAAGAAACCAAGTGATATCAAACCGGCGCGACAGGTCAGCGAGGCTGGCCCGCTTCGTCATCATCAGAAGCCGGCCATCCCACACGGCTTCGAACTCGGCTTGCGCCATCTGGATCGGCTGCGGGTGACCTGGTTCGAGTACGAGGATCTTGTCGTCGGCGACCTTGCCGAGCAGCAAGAAGCCTCCGTCCCGAAGGTGAGCCAGCGAAGGCATGGGTGTGCTGGCAAGCCGGGCCCATGTCGTCGCAGAGACGCGGGCCTTCAACCCAAATGACTTCGCGCAGCGGAGCATTTCGGGCAAGCCGATCCTGACGCCGCCAAACTGATGACGAATCTGTTCGGGATCGACCCCCAAACCCTGAAATCGAAGCATCATCACCAGCGCGATGAGACCCGGATCAGCTGGTGACAAGTTCATACGTCGTGCGCATGCACGCCCCTTCCCCCGACTAAAACTGAATGTTGTTCGCTGAAATCAACCCCAATGGAACCGGCCAAAGAGGAGATTTCAGAATGGCTTGGTGACGAGTTCGGAGGTATGACTGCAACAGCGCGCACCTATGCTCATCAACTCAGACCCGGCAGTGATGCTGCAGTCCGTTAATCAATCAACCATTCAGTCCGAACAAGGCCAGACTTTGACGGAGCTTGCCTGCTAGGTTGGTCCTATAGGGACGGAACAATAAGGTCGAGTTGCATAAGCCCTCCGCTTGCCGGTGATCCCGCGAGGAACACCAGTGGCTTTCCACGCAGGCCATCCTGGTATGTCGCAAGCACCGCGGGCAGACCGCAGCATCCACTCACCCGACTGGCAAAGCAGTTGCCCTAGTCGTTCACGAAAGTCTTTAGCGGATAATGCTCGTCCGGCGTTTGACGTCCCCTAATCAGTCGCGCTTTCTCTTTCTTCTCCAGATAGGACTCGCGCCTCACGATGGGCGAGGGCCTCACGTCCGAATAATTGATATAGCTGTCGAAGCAGATCTTTTTGCCGAGCGATACTTTCAGCTTGTTCTTCAGGACCCACATAAGCGGCACGGCCTTTGGTATCTGCGGTACTATGTTTGATCGCATCGCCGTGCGGGCCGTCGTGACCATCCAGCAATTCTGCTCGCAAGCTGCAACCTTTTGTCGAGTTCTTTGCGAAGTTTCGCTATTGATAATTTCGTCCCACGACTGGCGAGCTAAATTCCCCATCGGCAGGTCAGAACGCACATTGCAAGCCCAGACGTCCGACCAGGGATCGATGAACGCGAAGTCCCGTCCTGCGCTGCATGGGATCAGGCGATCATGTCCGAGAATCTTTTCGATGAGACCGAGATTCAGATAGGCACGGAACCAGTTCTTCGGTTTGGAGCTCCGCAGCATCGCTTCGATGAGTCCCTCGACCTTCCGAGCGACGATCTTGCGTTCGTAGAAATAGTTGTCGTTTTTGTAGAATTGCCAGGCGTTGTGGAGCGTGGATGTTGCAAGCTCGTAACCCTCTCTACTAGCAAACTCATAGGTGTCGACAAGCTGGTCGACGTTCTCGTCCTGGATAACCATCGCGAAGCCGAGGTCAGTGCCGCCGGCCTCCTTCAACATGCGCAGTCCGGCGACTTTGGTTGCATATCCGCCCTTCTCACCCCGGATGGCGTCGTTTGTTACCTGGTCGCCCTCCAGCGAGAAACGAACCTTGATATTGGGATACTTCTTGATAATCGGAACCAACCGTTCTGGATGCAGTCCGTTGGACGAGATCTCCATGACCCTGGCTTTTGGATGGAGAAGATCGGCGATCTCGCTGAGGTCCTTGCGAAGGGTTGGTTCGCCGCCAACACGTTGAGATTGTCGAAGCCGGCCGGCAGCTTCGACAGCGTCTCAAGTGAAATCTCTTCCTTCGGCTCGGTCGGATTTTTCCAGATGTAGCACATCTGACATTTTGAGTTGCACCTGAAGGTTGAAATGACTGTGAGATCCATTTTATGATCCAACCTTCCTTGATGTTTTGGGGCTTGCGGTCAAACTTCGATAGAGCGAGAGCAGGGCGGCCCCGTGTCTTTCAAGTGAATACTCCGTCTCTGCAATCCGTCGCGCCTGCCAGCCGAATTTCCTTCGCAGGTCGGAATCTCTCAACAGCGTCCTGATGCAGTTAGAGAGTTGCTGCGAGTCGTTGGGTTCGAAGAGCAAGCCAGTTTCGCCGTCTCTGATCAGTTCTGGTATTCCGCCTATGCGTGACGCCACGACGGGCTTTGCATGTGCCATCGCTTCGAGTATCGAAAGCGGACAGTTTTCGCGCGCCTTGGACGGCATAACCACGACAGACGCTCCTCTCAGTCGAGTCTCGAGAGCGTCTCCCGTAAGGTGGCCAGTGAATTCTGCAAGCGGAAAGCGCGACCTGAGACCCTCCAGCAGCGGACCCGATCCGGCGACCACAAGTCGCCAGGCTGCATTGTCCGCTGCATGCGCTCGCAGCAAGGTCTCGACCCCTTTTTCCGGCGAAAGACGGCCGAGATACAGAACAAAGCCTTCGTCATGCTCTGAGGGCTGGATACGGGACGTGTCGATGCCGTTCGGGATGTGAACTACCTTGTCTTCGCCGAGGCGACGAACAACGTTGTCGCGCATGAACCGGCTTGGAGCGACAAACATATCCACGCGTTGATAGCCGCGAGCAGCAGCGTGATAACGCGCTTCGGCCCAAAGCAGCGCGCTCCGGCCGATCGAACCATCGGCGCAGCGCTGCACGAGTAGCGCTTCAAATCGGCCATCCGAGCACTTCGTGCATAATTCGCCGTTCCAGAGTTGGCTGTAAATCGGGCAGACCGGCTTGAAGTCGTGGAGCGTGAGAACCACAGGAATCGTCTGCCGCGCAGCGGCGTTGATGATCGAGGGCGTCAGTTGATGGTAGATGTTATGGCAATGCATCAGGTCCGGCTTTTCATCGCGGATCAGGTGCGTGATCTGCTTGACGGCTTCCGCGAATGAATGAACGCCAAGGCCGATCTGAGTCGAGTACTTGGCGAGGTCGACCGATAGTCCCTTTGCGAGACAAAGTAGGAGTCATATTTCGACGGAAAGTTACGAGGGTCCTGCATTGAGAACTCGAGGACGTCGAGTGCATGCGTTCTCATCAACTCCATTTCGTCGAACATCACGACCTCAGAGCCGCCATTTAAAAAAAGAACTTGTTGGCAAACAAGATTTTCAAGGGCGCTTGTTGAGGCCGATTACCCCGCCCTGGCGCTTCGCGCCCGGCTTGTTCGTAGCTATCGGTACTCAATTCAAGACGGCGTCCATCGCGACGACCGGATAACCCACCCACCATGCCGACGCCGTGATCAATCGATGGTTCGCTCATCGTCCTGATCCGATCGATGACTTCAGGAAGCCTATCTTGGCTTGGCAAGTCGATATTGACGATCGTCAAGTCGCATGGGGCCCCGTCGTACAAGATGTCGCACAATTGCTGAGCTGGATGGCGATTGGCAGGTAGCTTGCGGGGTACGCGCAATGGCTAAAGGCGAGATCTACATTTTCGGCTTTCGAGGTTTTCCGGATGTGCAAGGCGGCGTCGAGACCCATGTCGAAAATCTCGCCCCGCAACTGGCCAGCATGGGGTTTGGCGTAACCGCCTGCGTACGTTCGCCGTACGTTGACAAGAAAGGTAGTGTGGAATGGAAGGGAGTACGGCTGCTTAGGCTTTGGACCGTACGCAGCACGTATTTCGAGGCATTGCTACACTCGCTGATCTGCGCGCTGGTGGCGGGAGTTCGCAGGCCGCAAGTTGTGCATGTTCAGGGCATCGGTCCTGCACTCGTCACGCCCTTGCTCCGCCTTCTCGGTTTGCGGGTTATCGTCACCCATCATGGGGAGGACTACAATCGCGAAAAATGGGGTTGGGTGGCTCGCAGTGTGCTACGCTTCGGCGAGGCACTAGGAATGCGCTTCGCGCACAAAAGATTGCCATCAGCCGCAGCATCGAGAAGCTGATCGCTACCAGATACGGCAAGTCGTGCGATGTCATTCCCAACGGCGTCGTCCTTCCCGACCTGCCGTCCGAGACGGACAAGGTAGCCGAACTAGGCCTGGAACCCCATCGGTACGTCTTGACGGTAGGCCGGCTTGTTCCGGAGAAGCGGCAAATGGATCTTTTGCGAGCCTTTTCTGCTGCAGAACTCTGTGGCTGGAAACTTGCTATCGTTGGTAGTATCGATCACAGGAACAAGTATGCCGACCTTCTCGCATCCGAAGCGGCTCTCGCAGAAAACGTCGTGATGGCCGGCTTCCAGTGCGGCGAAACGCTGCGCCAGTTATACGCTCACGCGGGTCTGTTTGTGCTACCGTCTTCGCATGAAGGATTGCCCATCGTACTCCTGGAGGCACTGAGTTACGGGGTGCCCGTGCTGGTCAGTGATATTCCGTCCAGTCTGGAAGTGGTTGATGATGCAACACGGGTTTTTAAAATGGGCAGTATCGCGGAGTTGACAGCGAAGATGAGTGCCTTGAGCGGTCTGAAGTTGGACGCGGCAGAGCGCGAAGCCGTCAGGCGTGATTGTGCCCGCCGCTTTGATTGGACCGAGATCGCTCGGAGAACGTCCGCAGCTTATGATGATCTCGTCGGTTCCAAGCCGGCCTCTTCACTCCCGCGTGCGGTTCAGAACCCGCTGCAAGACAGGTCACAGAGTACGATGTGGGATGGGCTTCGGCGATCGCTCGGTGCTGCTCGCCAGGGACCGCAGCGGCTCCGCTAGGCCGCTTCGCCCGTCGGAACGTTGCGTCAAGGATGAACTGTCGCGAATTTGGAGATGCCGATGATGAGGTTGTTCCGATCACACCCTGATGGCGGCTTTAGAGCGCGCTCCTTTGGTCGAGATGCCGACGCCGACAGTAGGGCGGTTAAAGTGGTCGCCGATGCAATCAACTCAGTCTTGGAGCAGATGGAGGCCGAGCAAGCCGGGTTGAAAAAGACGCATGGACGATGTGATTTCGCGAGCTGCAGTGGTCGGAGGAAATGACGCCGACGAGTTCTTGACGCGATCCGAGGATCGATCTGAAATGCTCAGAAACTCCGAAGCTGAAATGAAGCGCGGGCAGGAGCGGCTGACTACTCTCGAAACAAATATCTCGCATTTTCGATTTCTCAAGACGGCTTTGCGATCTCGTTTTCCTGATTCAAAATTGTGAAAATCCCGACAGCGGCCCGCCGATGTCAGCGGCATCCGGCGTTATGCGTCGGGACTCTGATCAAGGTGAGACATTCCCTGATCGATAGTTCGCAGTCATCTTGAGGATCGCGGTGGATGAATGTCATGGTGCCGATTAATAACGCCGTTGCTTCAGTCGCGCACCTGCAATCCTATAGTTTCCAAAAGAACCGCCGCCGTAAAAGGCCACCACCCCCGGCTCGGATAGAGTTGAGAAGAAACCCTGCTTGCGTCTTGCTTTGCGTTCCGCGTATCGCTGTCGCCGCTCAACCCGAAGCTCTTTCCGCGTCGTTTCCAGCCTTTCCGCTTGCTTTTTGGGCTCTCTGATTTTGAGGATCGCTTGAGAGTCGGGCGCTGGGGCAGTGGCAGTTGGTTCCGGACCCGGTTCAGGCAGGGCAGGAAGCACCTTCCCGGTTGCGGGAATATAGGGTGGGGCTGCCGCTACAGTTTGCGTCGGGGGGACCGGCACTTTGTTGGCAGCGCGCTCAGATGCAATATGCGCATTGAAGTCACGCAGCGTCGCTTCATGTGTCGTCGTTGGTTCGGCGGCCAACGTCTCGGCCCGGTCACGCTGTTGCAACTCGGTCAGCAGTGCCACCTTTGCTTCGACGTCGCGGCGTGCTGACGCCAGCTCGCCCTCCTGGTCTCGCAACTGGCGATCGAGTGCTCTGATCTGGCTATCCCGCGCCTCGATTGCGCCTCGTGCCGTTTCAGTTGTCGTCGTTGGTTCGGCGGCCAACGTCTCGGCCCTGTCACGCTGTTGCTGCAACTCGGTCAGCACAGCCACCTTTGCTTCAACGTCGCGGCGTACCGACGCCAGCTCGCTCTCGCGGTCTCGCAACTGGCGATCGAGTGCTCTGATCTGGCTATCCCGTACCTCGATTGCACCTCGCGCCGATTCATGTGTGGTCGCTAGTTCGGAGACCAAGCTCTCGGCCCGGTCACGCTGCTGTTGCAACTCGGTCAGCAGTGCCACCTTTGCTTCAACGTCGCGGCGTACTGACGCCAGCTCGCCCTCGCGGTCTCGCAACTGGCGATCGAGCGCTCTGATCTGGCTATCCCGCGCCTCGGTTGCACCTCGCGCCGATTCATGTGTCGTCGCTAGTTCGGCGGCCAACGTCTCGGCCCTGTCATGCTGTTGCTGCAACTCGGTCAGCACCGCCACCTTTGCTTCAATGTCGCGGCGTATTGACGCCAGCTCGCCCTCCTGGTCTCGCAACTGGCGATCGAGAGCTCTGATCTGGTTATCTCGCGCCTCTATTGCACCTCGCGCCGCAGCAAGCTCGTTGCTCAAAGCCTCACGGCGCAGATCGTCCCCCAGAGATTGCTGCGAGTCGCCCGCTGACGCATCCTGCCCATCCGGCTGCCGTCTCGCTGTATCCAACTCCATATTTCGCCGGACGGCGGCGGTATGCGTCGAGGCTTCGCTATGTCGCTCGACGACCCGCCCGAGGCTCGTGTTGGTCGGTGCAGTTTCCTGTTGAGCAGAGGGGCCGCTCACAAATAGGTATATTCCGATAAGTCCCGCCGCTATCAGGGTTGTTTTTCTCCATGGGCTTCGCCGCGGCGCCCATGCCGCGCGCTTTTCAATTTGAGCGGGGCTGCTCGATTGTTCGTTCCCTCCCAGTATAGCTTTGTCGTCGCGTTCGATGGAAAGCCAATGCGTCGGGACTATTTTACTCGGCTGACTATCTTTCCCCACCCATTCATCCCTGTCAGTCGCCCAATGGGCGACGGCATAGGTTCCACTCGCGTCGTCCTCGAGGATGAGGAGTTTCCCGTTTTTCGGAGCGGTTTCGATCGCGTGGCGCATGTAAAGCATCCGTATTGTGGCAATCACAACGATTGGCCGCTCGCGTTCGGCGGAGTGCACCATCGCCTTCTTGACGCGAAGCAGCCGTCTGCTCAGCTTGAAGTTTCTCGCTCATTGCGGCTTAGAACCTGGAGCCAGACTAAGATCTTCCGCGAGCGCAGATTTGCGATTAGGCAAGTTCTCTCGTTGGTTCCGCGGCTTGCTGGGGGAACCGCCGGGGATCGGGCTTGGCCTCGGGAGCTTCACTCATGAGCACGGCAACGGTCTCAGGCGGTTACAAAAGTGAATTTTGGAGGCTTGCAATTCGAGCCGAAGGTTGTTGCGCGCCTGCTTGAAGTGTCGTTGCTTTAATGGGTGGAGTGGGCTGGGAGATGGTTCGAAAGGACGCTCCCGATGGCACGACAGCAGATTGAGAGGTTGGATTTCGAAGACCGGAGCAGGAGGGCGTATCTCCGACGGGATCGGGAAACCGGATCCTGTTCTGGCGCAGGAGTTTATTTCAAGTTTTGCGAAAGCTGCCACCACATGGCGGCGGCAACTGCCCGGACCGTCGCCGACGCGGTCCGGCCTCCCGATCATTTCTTCGGATCGTATGCAACGGCTGGATCTTTCACGCTGGCGGACCTGAGGTTTGCCTGGGTCGGCGTCATGGCGGGCCTCGCCGGGCTGGCTACGCTGCTTCTTTTCGGCTGGAGTGAAATTGGAGCGGGCACGGTGAGTGCGACCGAACGGCGCGCAGATCCTTCCAGCCTGGCTGCCGCCGCTGGGGTTGAAACGCCGGCTGAGCGGATGGACGCGATAAGACGACGCGGTCTGGAATTGTTGCGTGCGGACATTCCCGAAGACGAGCCGTCCCAATCGTTAACGCGCGGTGACCGCCTCGAACTCCGCGACGGGACCATCACGCCAGTCATGCGTGTCGCAACGGCTGCCGAGAACGACGACAGCGTTACTGCGCCTGCTCCGTTGCCGGCACGGCCTGCTGCGAGCAAACCTGCCAAAGCAAAGGAGAGGCATGCAGTGAAGGAGCGTGCGCGGCGTGCTGCAAGGGATCCCCATGATCGGGTCAGGCCGGCACACGCCAAGAACGTGCAGGTTGCGGCCCAGCCGCAGACGACCTCCGCCGGCGGACTGCAGGCGGACCGGGCGCCACCGGAGGAGAACAAGGCGTTCGGCTGGGCCCCGCGGCTGCCGGACTCGATCGTGCCGTCCTCGTGGCTAGCCGGTTGGGAGAACCTGTGGGCGAAAGGAAATGGCGGTGGAGGTTCATCCTGCAGCCCGTCGGCAAATCCGGCCACCGGATGCCCGCGGGAGGCTCAGGCCGGCCCGCGATAGCGGTCCGGTCCACAAGCCGCGCCCGGTATCGCCCACGACGTCCTCCAGCTGCGTGGCCGAGAACCCATAATTTCGGCAGCCCGCGTCACGTCGGCGGCTGCAGCTCACTCTTTGGTCAGCCGGCTGCCGTCTCGAACTTGAGCGGGACGGTCGCAATCCAAACACTGAGACGTGCGTCGTCCTTTGCCACCGGAGGCAGCGCCAGGATCAAGGCCCCACAGCCAGAGCATTGCCTGCCAGCTTTGTCTTGTGTTGTGTCCTCTATTGAGCGTTGGCGGCTTCCTTGGGATTGGGGACGTGCGCTGCGCGGCAGCGAGTTCGCTCGCCAGTGCGGCGCGGCGCTCGCGTTCCTCGTCCAACGCTTGATGATGTTTTGCCGTAACCGCGGTCGGCTCTTGTCGCGCGGCAGCGGCCTCCTGCGCGAGAGCGGCAGTTTTCTCGCGCTGCCGTTCGAGCAATTGTGCGCTCTTCGCGGCTTCTGCCTGCTTGAGTTGCCCTGTTTCTTCGCTCGCCTTGCGCAATTGCGCCGCCTGCGTCTCGATTTCGCGCTGCGCCGCGGCGAGTTCGCTCCACAGTGCGGCGCGTCGCTCGCGCTCCTCGTCCAGCGCTTGACGATGTTTTGCCGTGCTCGCAGCCAGCTCTTGTCGCGCGGCCGCGGCCTGCGCGAGAGCGGCAGTTCTCTCGCGCTCCTGTTCGAGCGATCGTGCGCTCTTCGCGGCTTCTGCCTGCTCGCGCTGCCCTATTTCCTCGCCCGCCTGGCGCAATTGCGCCGCCTGCGTCTCGATTTCGCGCTGCGCCGCGCCGAGTTCGCTCGCCAGTGCGGTGCGGCGGTCGCGCTCCTCGTCCAGCGCTTGATGATGTTTCGCCGTGCTCGCAGCCAGCTCTTGTCGCGCGGCCGCGGCCTCCTGCGCGACGGCGGCCGTTCTCTCGCGCTCCTGTTCGAGTGCTTGTGCGCTCTTCGCGGCTTCCGCCCGCAGCTGCACGTCGAACCCCTCGATGGCAAGCCGTGCCTCGGTCAGCTCTTGCGACAAAGCTTGGATACGCTCCTCCGTTAGGTCTTGTTGGGATTCCGCTACGGCCGCCACCGTGACCGGCTGGACCTGCTGCGCTTCATTTGGCGCGCTGGCCTGATCGGTTGTGGTCTGCCGGCGCGCCGGCAGGACGGTCTTGGAGTTCTGGTCCGGCAGCCGGGTGCCTTGCGCGACAGCCTGCTCGTCGATCATGCTGATCCGAACGATATCAGGTCGACCGGCGTCGCGGGTCACATGGAGAAACAGACCAATGAGCGCCGCTCCGAAGACCGTGGCCGTAACGACGTCGGCGAAGCAGTTATAGAGGCGCGACCATCCTGACGGACCGTCCTGAGGGGGTACTCTGCGGGAGATATGGTGTGGTCTCAGTCGCGTGGCGCATGCAAGAAGACGCCTATTCTGCGAGTAGCACGAGCTGGATACTCCGCCGGCAGCGGCACCTCTGATTTGACGCTCGTCAATAAAAATGGGGCAGGGTGGTACGACGTTCGAATGGGAAACTTCAACGGAGGGCGGTGCATGGCTCCGTGGGCGAGGTGAAGGCGCTGCAGCGGCCGTTGCCGGACGATGCGCTAAGGATCTTGGCAAGCGGGGCAGACAAGGATGATCGGGCAGTTGCGACGGCGTAACACCAATCCTCATGTCAGTAGTGCTGCCGCATCACAACTGAACAGCATTTCTCTTCAGCTTGTGAGGATTGTGCTACTACTCCACCGTCCCGCTCAACCGGGGCGAAATACTTTTTTCAAATATGTAGAAGGGGGAATGCCATGAGAATGTCTTACGCCTTCTTGTTGTTAATTGCGACGTTTGCTGCACCTGCTGTTGCTACCGCCGGAGATGAAAACCTGAAGCAGGAGGTAGGGAAGATTGGGGCTGCCTATGCTGAGGGCTTCAACAAACAGGATGGTGCAGGGATAGCTGCTCTGTAAGCGAGTGGTGGCGTTCATATCAATCCAGCAGGACCACGTACGGACATTGCAGAGTTCTACCAAGGTGCATTCAAGGCAGGATTTGATCACCAGGAAATTACGGTAGATCAGGCTTGGCCCCTCGGAGCGGACACAGCTCTCGCCATCGGCGGATACCGCATCACTGGGAAAAATCAAAGCGGAGCACCCATCGAAGCAGGTGGGATTTGGACGGCAACTTACATTAGCGAGGGCGGGAAGTTGAAAATTCGCATGCTGTCGGCAATGCCCAAGCCGCCACAGCCTCCAAAGTAAAAGGTGTCACAGGCGATCGGGGGAATAACCCCGGTCGCCGTATCTTCCGGTTTAGATCGTGTTTTGCGGATGCCATCGCTTTTATAATGCCATTTCCATGGGAGGTGTTTATGCAAAAGCTATTTCTCGCATCCATCACCGCCATGCTGATCAGTTCCGCCCATGCGCAGGGCATCATGCGGGATGAACTTAAGAGAGCAGATTTGACCGGAAAGGACATGGACGTCATCGTCACTGTCGTCACGGTTCCGCCCGGAGAAAATCTTCCGAAACATATCCACCCGGGCGAAGAAGTCGTTTACGTACTCGACGGCGCGCCGCTTGAGCTACCGGACGGAAGCCAGAGGCAATTCCCCACTGGCGCGGCCACGATCAATACTCGTAACGTACCTCACGCCGGGTTCAAGGTTGCGGGCGACAAGGCGTTGAAGATGTTGACCGTCCACATTGTTGATAAAGGAAGCCTGTCACTGAAGTTGTAAAATGAGGCATATTTCGAACTGCTAGTTTCGATGGGCGGTGTCATCATTTATAAATATCAACCCCTCGGGAATTTTCTGCCCCTAGCCATGCACCGAGCGCGAGCGCGACCCGCCCCATGCTCCCGAACGGAAGGACCTTAAAAGCGCAGCGCGCGGATTGGCTGGCCAGCGTACATACTGTGGGAAAAGCGACTGCGGGACAGGAGTTTTTGTGGCGGACGACAATGGACTGTAAAAAACGGCCCGGGATAAGCCGTTGGCGCGCCACGGCCGATGAAGATGGCCACTACTCGCTCGCCGTGCCGCTATGTGCCGCAGTCCGCCACACGCTCCAATCGGCAAGTCTGCGACCGCCTGCGATCTCGCGCTACGCCTCATCGGCAGCCGTCTTCCCGGCTCCTCGGGGTGGTTACGGTTCGATAACGGCCCTGTCGCTCAATCCCGGGATGTGCCGGCAGCAGATAGCGTGCTTGGCCGCTACCTTGACGACGGCCGCGTAATCGGCAGGACCTCGCGCATATACGCGGCGAGCGCCGCACAAAAGTTCTGGGCGTAGGTCGGCATGGGACGCCGCTTGTCCCACTGGATGACGTAACGGTCGCGCAGCAGTTTACGCCGGTGGGTGACGCGGACGATTTTCAGCCTGTGGCGATCGGTCCGCAGCACAGACGGAATGATGGCCACCCCCTGCCCAGCTTCGGCGAGCGCAAGCAACGTGTGCGGCGCGCGGCTCTCGAGCAGAATATTGGGCTCGACGTCGGCAACACGACAGGCCGCATTGAACAGTCGCCGAACCGAGTAACCAGAGTCCAGCAGCAGCAATGGATGGGTTGCAACGGAAACGATATCGATCATGCCATCGCGGCCAAGCTGGAGGGACGGGCAGCAGGCGGCCAGGACATCATCGGACGGCAATGCGAGGCTCTCGAACCAGGGGTTTACGCCCTGATCGTGCCTAATGTCGATATGAATCTCGCCGTGTTCCAGCAGCGACACCTGGTCCATGCCAAGAGCTTCGGTCAGCTTCACGCGGACGTTTGGGAAGCTTTTGGTGTATCGCGGCAGGAATCCCGACAGGACACTCTCGATCGTCTGCGGCGGTGCAGCGAGCTTAAGTACGCCAGAGTCTCCGCGCTTGAGCAGCTCGATGCGTTCGCCGAGCGACCCGATTTGACCCAATACCCCGCGGCAATCTGCGAGCATTTGCTCGCCGCGGGTTGTCAGGAACAGCCGGCGACCGATACGGTCAAAAAGCTTGAACCCGCATTCGTATTCGAGATCGCTGATCTGCCGCGACAAGGCAGACTGGCTTGTGCGCAGACGGAGCCCCGCCTTCGACACCGTGCCGAGGTCGGCAACCGCGACGAACGTCCGCAAGCGTTTCAGGTCCATCCTGCTTATCTCCGAAATGCATAAGGAATAGCTCAATTATGTATTGGACGCCACGGGAGGCGCGCCCATAGCTTGTCGGAATACGCGTGAAATCGATGGTCTCTCTAGCGGAACCCAGCCGGCGGACAGTCCGAGCCTGGAGTTCGGGCAGTCGTCGCTGCTTCCAGTTTTGCCAAGGAGGCGAACCATGAAAACAGGTCTGCTCATTTTCGTCAGTGCTCTCTCTTTCATGCTGCTCGGAATGACGGGAGGCCTGCGGGCGCAGCCGCAGGAGACAGGCGCGGCCGCGCGGCGCGTGATCATCTTCGTGTGGGACGGACTTCGCGCCGACGATCTCACTCCGGAAATCACGCCCAACTACTTCGCGCTGGCTCGGTCCGGCGCCGTCTTTGCGGACCACCACGCCGTCTATCCGACCTTCACGATGATGAATTCCGCCTCCATCGCTACCGGCACCTATCCAGGCGTGCACGGGTTCTACGGCAACGTGGTGTATGCGCCGTCCGCGGAGGGGAAGAACGCGAAGGGAGTCGAAATTGATTTTTCTGCGCCGGCGTTCATCGAGGATTTCGGCGTAGTTGAAGCCGTGCGGGACGCCTACCAGGGCGGGCTCACGCTCGTTTCGACGATGCTGCAGACCGCCCAGGGCAAAGGGCTGACGACAGCGGCGATCGGCAAGTTCGGCGCGGCCTTCATTCAGGACTACAAGCGTGGCGGGATCGTCCTCGACGAGGACGCGGCGATGCCGCTCGCTTTCGCCAAAGAACTGCAGCAGGCCGGTTATCCGCTGCCGCGCAACAGCGTCAATGCCTACGAGGCAGGCGCATTGGCCCTCGCGAAAGACAATGGCGATCCGATCGCGCCCATACCCATTGCGCGCCTGAAGGATGGACAGACCGGCGATCCGCTCGACCGCAGCGGCGCGCTTTCCCGGCGCGGTTTCGCGTACCTGGCCGACGTCTTCGTGAGCTACATCCTGCCCAACAAGAAGCCGGACCTGACGATCTTCTGGTCGAAGGAACCGGATGCGACGAGTCACGCCTACGGGCCCGGCACGTACAACTCGATCGACGCGACCCGGATGAATGACGAGATTTTGGGGCGGATAGTCGAAAAGGTCCGCCAACTCGGCTGGGAAGATTCGACCGACATCATGATCACCCAGGATCACAATCACAGCACCGTGTCCGGGGACTTTGCACATCATCCGCTGCGAGCCATCGTCGATCGCGGTGTCGGGGCGCCCGATCCGCACGGCTACTCTGTGTCAGGCTTCGTGCGGACCGCCGAACTGCTGACCCGCGACGGGCTGAAGGCCTATGACGGAGCGGGCTGTCGCAACATACCGATCCTGTCCGGCATCACGGCCGACGGGACCCACCTTTACCCTCGCAAAGACGATCAGCGCGGGAACGTGTGCGGCCGCGCGCAAAAATACACTTCGCCAAGCTACGTTGTGCCGAAGCCCGTTCCCGCTGGGGCCATCGTGGTCGCCGCCAACGCTGGCAGCGACTATCTGTTCGTGCCGGACGGCAACATCGATACGGTGAAGGCCGCGGTGACGAGCCTGCAGAGCCGCCTGCAGTTCGGCGCAATGTTCGTGAGCGACAGGTACGGCGAGATTCCGGGAACACTGCCTATGAGCCTCATAAAGACCGAGAGCAGCGCAACTGGCCGCGCGCCGGACATCATCGTCAGCTTCAGCTTCGACGAGAACGTGGCCGTGGCGGGCAAGTCTGGCGTGAGCTACGCCAGTTCGATCAACCGCAGAGGTGATCACGGCAGCTTCTCGCCGACTGACACGCATATTTCGTTGATGGCCAGCGGCCCGGATTTCAAATCCGGCCTTCACGATCCACTGCCGACGGCGAACGTGGACATCGCGCCAACGGTCGCGCGTATCCTGAAGTTCAGCATGCCGGACGCTCAGGGACGCGTGCTCGAGGAAGCGCTGCAGGGCGGCCCGCCGATCACCGAATACGCCGTGGTGGGTAAGACGCACCGGTCCTCGATCCGGACTGGGTTGACCGTGAAGCTGCCGACTGACCTGGATGGCCTGACTGTCGATCCTAAGCTGACCAGATATTCCGTTGAATTGCAGACCAAGATCCTCAGTCGAGGCGGCGCGAGCTACACTTACTTCGATCAGGCCAGAGCCGTCCGCGATTGAATTTTGGTCGCCCCTGTATACTCGGTCAGATCCTGCGTCCGACCGATACCCGTCCGCCTTCTTGCATCCGGTCCGCCACCAATTGGCACAATGGCTGCAGTAGGGGCGGTGAGCACGACTTGCGGAATTTCGGTCCCGGTATTCCCTGCCCGGAGAGCGTGAAAATAGCGTAGGATCGGAGACCGCAGGTAGCCGCAGCGTGCTTTGGCGCAAATGGCGCGCTCGGAGAGATTCGAACTCCCGACCCTCGGAATCGAAATCCGATGCTCTATCCAGCTGAGCTACGAGCGCGTGCGATGGCTCGATTATCAGACTTGGTCTGATAGAGCCAGCAGCGGAGGCTAGTAGCAGGGGTGCCGTCGGCGGTCTTGGCCGATATAGGCTGCCGAGCCCTGGCGGCAGAGGTTGGCCGGGCCGTCGTAATAGGCGAAGGTACCGGGTTGCAGGCCGGGGCCGTAATTGTGGAGGTAGCTGATCTGGTAGGGCAGCCCCCATTGGTGGCGATGGTGCCGATTGTGGCGGGCGTCCGCCAGGCTCGGGGCCAGGGCCACGGCGGACAGGAGGGCGGCGCCAATCCAAAACTTCGGTTTGCTCATCTCGATTCTCCGGAAATCCGATCCAAACTAGGCTTTTTGCCTAGTCTGGGTTCCCATTTTACGCGAAACGGGTAGAAAAGCTGCGGAAAAGCAACACAACCGCCACATTTTTTGACCTAGCGGGATACTAACGAAATTCCAACACAGTCCGGCCAGAGTTCTGCTGTCATGTCCTGACTTTACGGACCACGTCTGAAAAAGGCTACTCGGTTCCCGATCGATCCATGCGCATCACCTCCCTTGCCCTGCTGTCTCTCACGCTCACGGTGCTGGTCGCGATGCCGGCGCGCGCCGACCTGCATATCAAGCGCGATCACGGCGGTTTAGTCGAAGAGTACAAGGCCAAGTACAAGCTCATCCGCGAGCGCAAGGAGCGCGTGATCATCGACGGCATCTGCAATTCGGCCTGCACGCTGGTGTTCGGCATCGTGCCGATGAACAAGATCTGCGTGACACCGAAGGCGAGCCTCGGTTTCCACCAGGCCTATTACGACAAGGCCTTCACCTTCGGCATGAAGGTCACGAGTTTGGAAGGGACGTCGGACCTGATGTCCTATTACCCGGACACCGTGAAGGACTGGATCCGCCGCAACGGCGGGCTCACCACAGAGATGAAGAAGATCAAGAACGGCAGCGAGCTCTGGAAGATCGTCGATCCCTGCCCGGAAGAATGGTGAGCGCAACTGAATTCCGTCGAGGATCAAACTCTTCGGTTGCCTTCTCCGTCCGCGATCAGCAATACCGACGTCTTGGATTTGCTCAGAACCGCGGCGGCGACGCTGCCGAAGTTCAGTGAGTCCCCCGGGATCCGGTCGACACCCAGCACGACCAGGTCAACCCCGCTCGTGTTGATTTCCTGAACGATTGCTTCTTCGGGCACCGCATTTGAACGCAGCGCTGTTTTGACTTCGACATCATAGCGGGCCGCTGCCGCCGCAGCATCCTTCAAAATACTTTCCTCGTTGGCATGCGAAATACTGACGTCGCTTCGTCGCACGCCCTTATGTCGCACGCCCTTATGCGGTGTCGTGGACACATGGAGCACACTGAGGGGCTCGGGGCCCAAGCGCGCCAATGTGACTGCCACCTCCACGCCCCGTCGCGATGCAGCACTTCCTGAAACCGGGACCAATATCTTGAATTCCGCCTTGGCGGACTGCTCGAGGTGTAGGCCCCTTGCGGCAACGAGGGCAATCGGCCCCTTGAAACCCGAAGTTACGTCCTGAACGTTCTTGCCGAAGCCATCTTTGCCCAAGACCTTCTCCATTCCGACAACGAGAAGATCGAAGCCTTTTCGTGCCTCTTCCACAACGGCGTCCGCGGTCTTTTCGGCTCGGGCGCGCGTCGTTACCTCGACGTTGCGGGCGCCCTCTTGATCGGCCTCTGCGGTCGCGGTAGCGGCGGTTTTTACGGCGGTCTCGTAGCTCTCCTCATCCTCGCGTTTACCTTCCAGTTGTCTTGCACGGGCACCCACGTGCAGAACTGTAATCGGCAGTCCTCGCGCGCCTGCGAGCAGGCCTGCCACATGAGACGCGAATTTTGCGTTCGCGCCTTCATCTACGGCGAGCAGCAAGCGCTCGAGATTGGTGACAAAGCTATCTTGTTCGAATTCCTCTCGCTCGAGCCGCGCTTGTTCGTCCTTTCCCGGTGGCAGGCGAGAAAGCGCGCCACGAAGCATCGGCGGCATCGCCATCGTGGTGAGGATCGCCATCGTGACGATCATCGAAAACAGGTTCTGGCTGAGGACACCCATGGAAAGGCCAATGGTCGCGATGATGACTTCAGTTGAACCACGCGCATTCATTCCGCATGCGAGTGCGTAGGATTCCTTTCGCGTAAGGCCACCAAGGGCTCCCCACGAACGCGCCGCCGAATTTACCAATGCTTGCAATCAGCACCAGCGCGATCGTCATCTGGAGCAGGTCAGGGTCCTTGAGCACGGTCAGGTCCGCACTCAAACCGGCCAGTCCGAAAAACACCGGCATAAAGAGGCTGGTAATCAGCCCGCGCAACCGCTCGTCGATTTGACGAGTCAGTATCGGCGACTCTCCGACCAGGACGCCGGCAACGAATGCGCCGAGCACGCTATGAACACCAATGAGATGTGTGATCATCGAGAGGGCGCTCATCAGCAGTAGAATGATAGTGATGACCGCGGCCGAACTCACCAGATAATCATTAGCCCAGCGGATCAGATGGAAGACCAGTCGCCGGCCGACTGTGAAACTGATTGCCAGGAAGACGAGCGTGCCCAGCACCGCTTGGCCAACCGAAAAAATATCGAGACTGCCATGCGACGCCAAACTGAAGATCATGGCGATGATGATCCAGCCGATGGTATCGTCGATGATGGCAGTCGCGACGATGATCTGGCCGACATTTCGCCGCATGAAGTTCATCTCGCGCACGACGACGGCCACGATCTTTACCGACGAGATCGACAGCGCGGTGCCGAGAAACAGCGAAGCCACAAGGCGGGCTTCGGGGTGCGGGAGCAGGCTCTGCGGCAGAAATTGGCCGAGCAAGAAACCGCAGGTGAATGGAACCATGATCCCAGCGATCGATACGGCCGCGGCAGCCCGGCCAACCCTGCGGACGAGTTTGAGATCAGTTTCCATGCCGGTCAGCAGCAACAGCAGCAGGATGCCGAACTGCGCGATGCCCTCGATCAGCGCTTTTTGTTCGGGCGAGGGTGGAAAGACCGCGGCGTGCCCCGCGGGCCAAACCCATCCGAACAAGGAAGGGCCAAGCAGCAGGCCACCTAACAGCTCCCCGATCACGGATGGCTGGCCGATCCGCTGCATGATTTCGCCGAGCCCGCGTCCGACGGCTATCAGGAGCGCGATCTGGGCGAGCAGCAAGAATTCGGACGGGTGCGCTGATTTTTCTCCATCGGCGCTGGCGACTGTTGCCATCAGCAGGAATGCAGCGAGCGTCCACAATGTTTGCGACTGGCACCATCTGATTGCCATCGCTTAATTCCCCAAATCCGCGATCCGGAAGTTTTTCGGATTCCGGGCCTTCCCGGGGTCAATTGCGTTCATGCTGATTGGTTTCAAGCGGCTGACGGACCTTTGCGCTCGGCAGCCCCGCGCGATCAGTCCTTGCCGCATAGCCCATGATCGGGCAGCAGAGGCGGCAAATGACCAGCGACTTCGAAAGAATCGCCGCGCGTGCGGCGCCGGCGATTTTCGTCGTGCTGTGGAGCACCGGCTTCATCGGCACCAAATATGTGCTGAACAGCGCTGAGCCGCTGACCTATCTTGCGATCCGCATGGTTCTTGTGGTGGGGCTGATGACGATCATCGTTGCGGTCGCGCGGCCGAAATGGCCGGATCGCATCGGCATTGCGCACAGCGCCGTCGCCGGCATTCTGGTGCATGGAATCTATCTGGGTGGCACGGCGATTGCGATTGCGCATTCGATTCCGGCCGGGCTCTCGGCCTTGATTCCGGGCCTGCAGCCGATCCTCACTTCAACGCTGGCAAGCCGCTGGCTCGGCGAGCGCGTCCTCCCCTGCAGTGGAGCGGACTGCTGCTTGGGCTCGCGGGCGTCGTGCTGATCCTGCACGACAGGCCGATGAGCGGCGAGGCGGGCTGGGGCTGGCTTGCCTCAGGCGTGTCGCTGGTCAGCATCACGCTCGGCACGCTTTACCAGCGGCGTTACTGCAACACGATCGACTGGCGCTCAGGCAATCTCGTGCAATACATCGCGGTGGCCATCTTTTTTGGCCTCGGCGCGTGGTTGTTCGAAACCAATGTCGTGCACTGGACCCGCGAGTTCATCCTGGCGCTGATCTGGCTAACCGTCGTGCTGTCGATTGGATCGATTGGGCTGTTGTACTGGCTGATCCGCCGTTCGGCGGCGACGTCGGTTGCGAGCCTGTTCTATCTGGTGCCGGCGGTGACGGCGCTCATGGCGTATGTCCTGTTCGGTGAAAAGCTCGACGCTGTTTCGATTGCCGGCATGATCGCCTGTGCTGCCGCGGTGTTTGTGGTCAATCGACGCACCGGTTGAACTCCGCCGATTTCGGTATCGTGCACTGAAAATGATCGGCCGTCGGTCGCGGGTAGGGGCGTCGAATTCAACGCAGGCGTGTGACAGCCGCATCCTCCGGACCTTGCCACCTTGAGGATGCGGGATGCCGGCATGCGCGCACAGGTATGGGTGTTCTACTAAAACTTTGCCTAGGGTTGTGCCCATTAAGGCGATCGTAAGCAAAACGGGTCAGATTGAGCGCGTTTTTGGGGGAATCTCGATTATGACCATGCGATCCACGGGAAAGTTACTGCCCTCGTTGAAGCTGCGGCTCGGCACCAAGGCTGTCATCTGCGCCATCTTCCTGATCGCGGTGAACACCGCGCTGGTGGTGGGGGCGGCCCATTGGTCGCTTACTAACGAATTCGGCGACAGGGCGCTGCGGGATATCGAGGTCAACCTGCGCACGCTGGGCCTGGCCTTTGCCGAGACCTACAGCGACGCCAAGATCAGCATGAAGGATGGGTCGGTCGCCCGGGCTGAAATTCCGAAGATGCCCGAGTTCAAGGACCATGCGATCGTCGATCGCGCGGTGGGCTATGCCGGCGGCAACGCGACCCTTTTCGTTTATGACGACGCCAGCAACCAGTTCATCCGCCGCACGACCAACGTGAAGAAGGAGAACGGCGACCGCGCCGTCGGCACCCAGCTCGCCCCCGACCATCCCGGACAGGCGATTGTCCGCCGCGGCGAGGCCTACAAGGGGCCGGCGACGCTGTTCGGCAAGACATTCATGACGGCCTACTATCCGATCCTGAATCCGGCCGGAAAGGTGATCGGACTTCTTTACGTGGGAATTCCGATGACGCAGTTCGAGAGCATGCTGTCGCATGCGATTCAGAACATGGCCATCGCAGCGGGCGTTGCAGCCTTGCTCGTGATGCTGCTGACGATGCTGATCGTGCGCCGCGTGACCAAGCCGCTGACATCGGTCACGGCATCGCTCACCGCAATCGCCAATGGCGACACTGAAGTCGAGATCGACTGCCACGAGCGAACCGATGAGATCGGCGAGATTGCCCGGACCGTCGCGGTCTTCAAGAACAACTCGGTCGAACGCCGGCGTCTGCGCGACGAACAGACGGCCGCAGCCGCAGCCGCCGTCGAGCAGCGCAAGGCCGAACTGCGCAGCTTCGTCGACGAGTTCCAGACCAGCGTCGGCGGCATCCTCGACAAAGTGCTGAATTCGTCCGGCGAATTCGAGCGCGTGGCGCGGCAACTCACCGAGACCGCGCGGACCACCGCCGGCCTGTCGGGTAAGTCGGCGGGCGCTTCTGAGACCGCATCCGAGCACGTCCGCACCGCAGCGACCGCTTCCGACGAACTCTCCAGCTCGATTGCGGAAATCACCCGCCGGGTCCAGGAGTCGAACGGGATCGCGGCCGACGCCGTCAAGCAGGCCGCGGCTACCGACCAGCGCATCAACGAATTGTCGGAAGCCGGCGCGCGGATCGGCGACGTCGTGAAACTGATCACCTCGATCGCCGAGCAGACCAATCTGCTGGCGCTGAACGCCACCATCGAGGCGGCGCGCGCCGGCGATGCAGGCCGCGGCTTTGCCGTGGTGGCGCAGGAGGTCAAGAGCCTCGCCGGCCAGACCGCGAAGGCGACCGAGGAGATCTCCAGCCAGATCGGCAATATGCAGCTTGCGACGGAAGAGTCGGTCAGCGCCATCAAGGCGATCGGCCACACCATCGAACGCATCAGCGATATCGCCACCTCGATCTCGGCGGCAGTCGAGCAGCAGCGCGGGGCGACGCAAAACATCGCGCAGAGCGTCCGGGCGGCGGCGAGCGGGACGGCGGATGTCGCCGTCAATATCCGCAACGCGGCGCAAGGCGCCGACGAGACCGGCGAAACCTCCAGCCGCATGTTTGCTTCGGCACAGGCCCTGTCGGGCGAAAGCCTGCATCTGAAGGCCGAGGTCGAGAAGTTCCTCGATCGCGTCCGCGCGGCCTGATCGCGGTATCACAGCGGCGGCCTACGCGACCTTCGATGTCACGGGCTCTGCTCAAGCACTGGAGCTGGCCGGTATCCCGGGTTCGATGCTTCGCATCGCCCCGGGATGACCGCTACGCGGTCACTTCGGCTGCGGCACGATCCGGATGTACGGCTTCGGCGCCTTCCAGCCCTGCGGATAGATTGTCTTCGCCTCATCGTCGCTGACCGAGCCGGCGATGATGACGTCCTCACCCTGTTTCCAGTCGGCGGGTGTCGCGACGCGATGCTTGGCCGTCATCTGCAGCGAATCGATCGAGCGCAGAATTTCCTGGAAGTTGCGGCCGGTGGTCATGGGATAGACCATCACCAGCTTGATCTTCTTGTCCGGACCGATGACGAACACGTTGCGGACGGTCTGGTTGTCGGCGGGCGTGCGCGTGAGCGGATCGCCCGACGTTGAGGCCGGCAGCATGTCGTAGAGCTTGGAGACGTTGAAATCGCTATCGCCGATCATCGGGTAGTTCGGCGCTGCGCCTTGCGTCTCCTTGATGTCCTCGGACCACTTGGTGTGTCTGTCGACGGGATCGACGCTCAAGCCCATCAGCTTGACGCCGCGCTTGTCGAATTCCGGCTTCAACTTTGCAAGAGCGCCGAGTTCGGTGGTGCAAACCGGCGTGAAATCCTTCGGGTGCGAGAACAATAGCGCCCAGCCATTGCCGATCCAGTCGTGGAATTTGATTTTACCTTCGGTGGTCTGGGCTTCGAAATCAGGGGCGGTTGCGCCAATCTGGAGTGCCATGATGCGACCTCATCTTGTTCTAGTTACAGGAGAATTTGTCTTGGTGATTATAGGCCCGGACGACGATTATCGGAACTGGTTCACGTAAAAGGTGAAATCCTTCTCCGCAAGGTGGAACTCCTAGCATCTTCTTTTGATCTGCGCGCCTGCGGCGAAAAGAACCCTTCGGGCGCAATCCTCCGGATTGCCCCGATATTGCCTTTTATGGTTCTCATCACGCCCGGCCGGTTTGCCTCGGGATCGCCCAGGTGTGAACCGTGATCGATGTCACAGCGACCAATTGGCAACCATCTAAAAAACAGGGAATGCGAGTTTCGAATCGTTAACCGCTCGTTCATGCCCCGTGTGGAAATGCTGGACCTGAAATAGAAATCGAGAAGTGCAACTATGCCTGCCCCGACTGCCAAGACCACTGAAACGTCCACTGAAACGTCCGATGTCCCGCAACCGTCCTGCCGCCAGACCGCAGCTCATGCGCTCACGATCGTGCGCGATGGCGTGATCACCGGCGAGGGCCCCACCACCAGGGGCCGCATTCACTTTTCCCGCGCGCTCGATGCCGATGACGCCGCCTGGTGCGCGCGCATCCTGACCGCGTCCGCCGTCGACCATCAGCCGGTGAGCCGCGCTGAAGCCGAGGCGCTGTTCGAAATCAGCGACGCTGCGGCCGAGCGCACCGACGATGGCCGTTTCGACGACCTGCTGGCCAAGGCGATCGCCCATCATGCGGCCTCCGAGTCGGGCCTGCCGGTGCCGCCGCGCACGGTGGCGCTGTCGCCGGACACCGACATCGAAAGCTGGGCGCCGGTCAAGGCCGTCAACATCGACACCCAGGTGCTGGAATGGATTGCCAGCCAGATGCGCGGCAAGCGCCGCATCAACCACCGGCTCGCGACCATGGTCGCCGCGCTGCTTGGCGTCGCCGCCTTGCCGCTGGCCCAACTGCCGGGCGTGCTGGATATGGGGTTGATGTAATCTCATCTGGTGATGATTGATCTGCGGGGTAATGCCCCGCCGTTTTTGTTACCGCAGGGCATCGGTACCGTGCGGCCTATCCACGTCATTGCGAGCGCAAGCGAAGCAATCCACCTCGCGGCGCAAAGAAAGAATGGATTGCTTCCGCCTTCGCTCGTTGAGCTTCGGCGAACAAGTCGTCGTTTGCGCTCCTAGCAATGACCTCTCCCTGTCGTCCCTGCGGGCTAAAAAGGGGGCTGGGACACTGATACGGCGACCCATGGGGTTTAATTCCCGCTCCGGCACCCCATATAGACTATCATGGCACAATGGAAATCATCGATCACGCGGCAACCACCGAAGACGAAGGATGAGTTGCGCCTGATGCTGGCCGAGGCGGTTCGCAACACGCAACCTAGCGCGGATCACAGGCCGAAACGGTCCCCGAAGGCCAAGGACGATTAGCCCTAGATTCTTGTTTTGACGCGTTTTCCTCACGCGAACCGGTATCCACTTCGCTCGAAACGCTACAGCAAACCGATCGCCGCTCAATCCCAATAGCCAAGAAACCGGCCAAGGCACGACAGTTGACGTCGAGCCCGATGTTGCCCACGGCCTAGTCCAACAAGTTCACAAAGGAATAACGATGCGGATAGTTGCCAAGCCCACCGAACAAGAGATCATCGAGGGGCCACAAGCGGTATCCTTTCAGATAGCGAACGGGAACGCGCGGCAGCGCTGCATTCTGCAAACCGAGCTTCCGACGCAGGCGTTGGCCCAGAAGTATCTTCTCACGAATTGGCCTGCTATCGAGCGGATGGCGCGCGAGGCTCTCGCGACGGGAATCCTTGAAGATGGTCAGATCAAACTCGTCGCTTGAGCAATTCATTGGCCTGAGCAATTCATTCTACCGTGAACACCAGTTTTGATTTGCAGGAGCAGTGATGCTGAAAGATCGCGAAAATATCCTGAATGCGCTCCGTGAGAAGCCGCTCAAGGCCTACGAAGTCATGAGGCGTGCCAATCTCCCGAATGAGGAAGCTTGCCAATCCCTGCTTCTGAAAATGCGCGACGAAGGTCTGGTGAAGTTCGACATCCACAAGGGACGATGGCTCATCGGATAGGCAGATACATTCGGCGGGGTTATTTCCCCGCCGTTTCTGTTGCCGCCTTCCACTTCCAGCCCAGGTTTGCGGCCAGGGAATTGCGCGCCGTCGAAATAGCGCTGGGCTCAAGGGTGTGGAACCCGGCCGGGGAAGCCGGTGAACAGCCAATTTCGGACTGCTTAGGGGAAACATTGCAGCCTGACGCCGTTCTTCCCGGCAGGAGGTTGTCATGAGCAAGTTCCAACAGAAAGCCGAGGCTCAGACCAAGCAGATCATCGGGCAAATGCTCGGCGATGAACTGCTGGTCCAGGAAGGCAAGGAGCAGCAACGGGAAGCGACCGAGCCCGGATCGTTCGGCGGCGGCGATCAGGGCATCGTCCGCGACGAGCGCGGACAGGAGCAACCGCGCGACAAGGAGCGCGCCCAGCGCGTGAGCCGGGTTGACCGAGGCGGCGACCCGCCGGGAAAGAAGAAAAAGGGTTAGGCCGTCCCTAAGTGTGCCTAAGGCGTCTACCCCATACGTTCCCTGTAGTCGGTTGAGGCTGACGGCCCGATTCTTCGCCGGACCCTCCAGCAATTTGATATTTGCGATAGGATCGCCCCCGCTCATCCGAAGGCGACGCAAATGGCAATGCATGCATCCTCGCGTAACCGTGTCCGTTTCGCGGTTGCAGCGCTTTCGGCGGTCTGTGCGTTTCAGGCCGTCGTGCATGCGGCGTCGCCGGTACCCGACAGAGTGTCTCTCAGCGAGTCGACGATTACATGGAGCACCGTCAACTACGCGACCGATGCGGAGAGCGGATTCGTTAGCGGATCGCTCGACAAGAACGCCATCATCGATCGCACGTTCAAGGTCCACGTGCTCGAGAATCGTTATCTGAAGGTAGTGCTCGTGCCCGAGTTTGGCGGGCGCATTCTTTCCATCATTTACAAGCCGACCGGCCACGAGCAGCTTTATCGCACGGAAGTGGGCGTGCCCTACGGGATCAAGGGCGACACTTTCTATTACGACTGGCTGATGGTGTATGGCGGCATCTTCCCCACGTTTCCGGATGCCGAGCACGGCAAGACGTGGCTGAAGCCGTGGGATTTCAAGATAGTGAAGGAGAGTGCCGGCGAAGTGACGGTTTCTATGTCGCTTAAGGACAATTTCGAGTATTCCGCGGCACCGAGCAGGTTCAGGAGGGGCTCGACGGGCATCGAAGCGACTTACTATGTGACGCTGAGAGCCGATCGCGCCGCGGTCGATGCGCGCACGGTGCTGAAAAATCCGCACGACAGGACGATCCCATACGAGTACTGGACGTGCACGACGCTCGCGCCGGGATCGGACCCCAAAAATCCGAAAACTACCGGCGGCGCCGAAATCATCGCGCCAATCCAGGCCTACAGCACGCCCCGCTGGTCGGCCAATCTGTCCGACGGCGACAAGAGCGCAGGCACGGGCAAGAGCCGTTTCGAAAAACTGCGCTACTTCAAGAACTGGCCGACGATGGGCATCGCGTACGCGGCGCCCGATATGCAGGGCGGCAATTTCTGGGGCGTCATCAACCATGACAACGAAGAGGGGATCATCCGTATCGCCGATAATACAGTCACGCCGGGCCTGAAAATGTGGACGTGGGGATTTCCGTCGTTCACGGGCGAAACCGACGCGCGCAAAGACCCGAACGAAGCGCGGCCTTACATCGAATTGTGGGCAGGCGTGTCGGACGAGTTTTTCCACAGCGCAAACTTTCCCGCACTGGGAGAGGTGTCGATTCCGGAAACCTACAGCCCGACCGTTGGCATGAGCAACGTGACACATGCGAACGAGAACATCTTGATCAATCTCTCGGCCGAGGCGTCCGGTGTGAATCTTCAATTCTTCAGTATCGAACCGGCCACGCCGTTGCGCGTAACATTGAAACGCGGCGACGCGGTATTGTTCAACGACGCCGTGAAAGCCGACCCGAAAAACGGAAATCGCATTTTCGCGACGATTCCCGGCGGCGGCAGCGGCGAACATGTCCAGCTGACGATCAGGACCTCGGAAGGTAAGGCACTGATCGCGGCCGAGACAAAAATAAAATAAATTCCTGCCACCGCAAACAATTGACCCTGCAGTCACAAGAAAAGAGGCGGCCCTCTGGCCGCCTCTTTTTTGAGTCGTTGCCTGCTGCTCTCGGTTACTGACAGATGTGACGCCGGCCGTCCGCACCCCAGAACGTCGTTCCGGGCTGACAGACGAAACCGCTGTTGTAGCCGCCATAGTAGCGGCGCCCATAGTAGCCGTCATTATAGGCGTAGACGTCATTTCGGAACGGCGCTGTCGCAATCGCGCCCGCGGTGCCGATGGCGCCGCCGACCACGCCGGCGGCTACTTCACCCGGCGAGAATCCGCTGTGACGATGATAGACGCGGTCTTTGGTTTGCGGTTGGCGGATCACGTCCGACCTCCCATGAGAATCCTGCGCCAATGATGGCGCGGCGACCGCGGTGGACAGAACGGCGGCTGCGGTTAGGAGCTTCCAGTTCATCAGTTGTCTCCGTTGTCGTGAATACGGGCCAACAAACGCGGCTAGTGACCGTTCCGGGATCGTGATCGCTTCGCTTCAAACGGATGTGAGGTTTCAGTTCCGCTTCACGTTCCGTCGAGCCGGAACGACACGTTCCATCGACGCCCAATTTCGTTGCATCAGCACCTCAAATCCGCGGTTATGCCGAATAGCGAGCGCGATGCCAGATCGGATAAGCAAGCCAGAACGCAAGCAGCGAGAACAGCGAAATTGCGCCGGCGCTCAGGGCGATGACGGTATTCCCGGTGGTTTTGTAGAACACCACCGCGACGTCAGCGGAGATCCCAATGGCCAATGGTATCGAGGCGGCGATCACCAGACGAGAACCGATTTCGAAGAACTCCGGATCGTCTTCCCCCTGAAAGCCGAGGCGGTGAACCGCAGCAGGCGTCATCAAGAGGATGACGGCCAGCGCCACCGCACATAGCGCGGCACAATGAACGTATTTGAACAGGTCAGGCATTTCGTTGAACGACTTCGTCAATGTCGCGATCAGTTGAAATCCGAGCAGGGCCTGGCCGCCCGGGATGATGACCCGGGCCTCCGTCAACATTTGCTCGATCTTGGATTTCAGCGCGGTCTTTTTTGATGTTTCCTGCATCTGGTCCTTCCGATCCCGTCTCAGCGCGAAGCCGAGCCCGTAAAGCAGCGCGAGCCCGATGGCGGTAAATGAGGAGCCGGCAACGATAGCAGTGGTGCGGCCGAAAAGGTGTTCGAGGGCCACGAAGGCCGAGATGCCCAATCCGACGGTCAGGGGCAATAGGCTGATACCCGCCAGCGCCGTCGCCGTCGCGATTGCTCCCAGCCGGCTTTCTCCAGCAAAAATGATTTGATGAAACAGCGAGGGAGCAATCAGGAGACTGATGGTTATCAACATCAGCACAAGCCCAGCACCATGGATGTACCGGGCGGCGTCGGAGACATCCGGAAAGCGCTCCTGAAACACCGCTTGGAACTGAAATCCGAATAGCACCTGGGCCCCGAGGATCAGGAGCCTTGATTCGTCGAGCGCGGTCTTCAGTCGGCTTTCGACATCCATTGCAGTCTCCGGCTAAAGAACATTCCGCGGATTGCCGGGTTCCAAACGGCCGTGCCTGCGGCAGCGCGAAGGCGCTCGAATTCGGACCGCGCGGGAACGATGTTTGTCGATGCCGATTGATCGGGAAGGCCCAGTCTCAGGGAGCATCCTCATGGATCTTAAAGGCAAAAGAGTCGCGATCCTGGCCACCCATGGATTCGAACAGTCGGAACTCGAAGGGCCGCGCGATCGGCTCAAAAAGGCCGGGGCAACCGTCGACGTCGTTTCGCCGGCATCGGGCGAAATCAGGGGATGGGACAAGAAGGATTGGGGGTGGCCGGTCAAGGTCGACAAGACGCTCGATCAGACTTCGTCCGCCGACTATGACGCCGTTGTGCTGCCCGGCGGGCAGATCAATCCCGATCTGCTTCGGGTGGAACCGAAAGCGCTCAAGTTCATCAAGGACATTTTCGACGCCGGGAAGATCGTCGCGGCTGTGTGCCATGCGCCATGGCTCTTGATCGAAACCGGCATCGCCAGGGGCCGCAAGATGACTTCCTACAAGTCGATCAAGACCGACGTCGCGAATGCCGGCGCCAAATGGGAGGATTCGGAAGTCGTAACCGATCAGGGCGTGATCACCTCTCGCAACCCCGGCGATCTCGAGGCGTTCAGCGCCAAGATTATCGAGGAGGTGAGGGAAGGCCGGCACGTTAGGCGCAGCGCAGCCTGACCGCGATTGCGAGGTTCCCCCATGAAGAGCCAACTCGTCGCCGCCGAAGAGGAAGCGCAGGTTCACGTCGTCGTTCTGGATGCAGGTGAGGAAGCGTTTGCGACGCTCACCCGGATTGCCGATGAGGAAGGCATTTCTGCCGCCTCGCTGACGGCGATCGGCGCCTTCGAACGGGCAACGGTGGGCTGGTTCGACATCGCGTCGAAAAGCTACCGGAAGATCGAGATCAACGAACAATGCGAGGTCCTCAGTGCGATCGGGGACGTCGCCGTCGGCGATGACGACAAACCCAGCCTTCATGTCCACATCGTGCTTGGTCTTTCCGATGGCTCGACCCGCGGCGGCCATCTGCTGGCAGGCACGGTAAGGCCAACCCTCGAAGTGGTCTTGACCGAGGTCCCGGTAGCGCTTCGACGAAGGAAGAGGGCGGACCTTGGGATTGCATTGATCGATCTTGCGACGACGCCCGGCTAAACGAGCGGAGCGAGCGTCGCTATAGGAACAATTTCGCTCGATGCACGATTGTCAGCCTACCATCAAGGGAGGACGCCATGGCTGACAAAGACCTCAATGAATTGTTTCTGGATACGCTCAAAGACATCTACTACGCCGAAAAGCAGATACTGAAGGCCTTGCCGAAAATGGCGAAGGCCGCCAACTCCGACGAGCTGCGGGGCGCCTTCGAGAAACACCACGACGAGACCGAGGAGCATATCCAGCGGCTGGAGAAAATCTTCGAGCTTCTCGGCAAGGCCGCGCGCGGCAAGAAGTGCGATGCGATCGAGGGGATCATCGATGAAGGCAAGGAGGTCATGGAGGAGTACGCCGGCACGCAGGCTCTCGACGCCGGTCTGCTGGCCGCTGCTCAGGCGGTCGAGCACTACGAGATTTCACGCTACGGTACCCTCAAGGCCTGGGCTGCGAAACTCAACAATCCGCAGGCGGTGAAGTTGATCGATCAGACCCTGGCGGAAGAGAAAAAGACCGACGAAGCCCTGACCAAAATTGCAGAGACTGCCGTCAACTATGAGGCCGCGGCCTAAGGCCGTCGGAGGAGCGGCGACGCTCTTGCTGTCGTGGCAGGAGCGCCGTTGCGCGGCGTGGTCTTTTTGCCGCATGGGCTTTTAGAGCGCGACGCCGCCGCGTCTCGCCCGGGCAGCCATCGTTCACATTTCTCGCAACCGCGCCGATGGACAATTACTGGTCGTCGGGCCGCAATTGCGTTGGGGCCTGCGGCCGCGCTCTGGCTTGCGACGACTGAGGCGTCGGCACAGGCTTGGTCTGGGTGACAATTGGCCGCGGCGGAGGCGGCGATGTCCTGGGCCGCAGGTTCTGCTCGGAAGCCTTGTGCTGCTCGGAAGCCTTGGCGATAAGGCGCGTCACTTCCTCCTGGCTCGCCTTGAGCTGCTCGGTGATCCTCGCATTTTCGCGGGCGGTTTGCTCCTGGTTTGCCTTGAGCTGCTCGATCCCTTGCTCCACGTTCGCAAGATCGCGCGCCATCGTCTGGAGCAACTGCGCCAGCTCGGGAGGCATCGGGGCGGCTGGCGGCGCGACATCTTGCGCGGCCGTCTGAGCCGGTTGCGGAAGTTCTGGCGCCGCCGCGGCGACCTGAACGGTAGATGGGCTCGGCTGCGCGGCAGCCCCGGTTTTTCCATCGGTTGCGATGAAGCCGAGATGAGCTGCGGCGCCCACCGGGCGACAATCAACTTGGCTTCATTGCCATAGGAGGACTGCGAAACGAAAGCGCCGACAAAGATGCACGCGGCCAACAGCAAGCCGATCCCGCCGCGTAGCGCCGGCCTGCCGCGCGGTGGCTGCAGGCCCACGACAGTCGAAGGATGGGGCACAGCCGAAGGATGGGGCGCGGGATCGCGCTCCAGCTTCGCAAGCTGTTCATTTAACCGCGCCAGCTGTTCGTCCGCGCGCGCGATCTGGTTATAGGCGTGCACGAGCCGTTCATCCGCGCGCGCGACCAAGACATCTGCGGGGTCACTCGCTTTTTTTCATCCGCGCGTGCGACCAAGACGTCTGCGGAGTCAGTTGCTTTTTGTTCATCCGCGCGTGCGACCAGGACATCCGCGGGATCAGTTGCTTTCGGGTCCGACGTGGAATTCATTGGAGTTCCTCCGGTCCAATATTACCCAAAGGAGGCGGTCGGATTCGCACCGAGTCTCGACCAACCCCAACACTCAATGCAGTCTTGACCAAAGCATGGCCGTACGATGGAAAGTATGGGGCTGCTTGGTGACGCGCCTTCGGGAACTCGGTGTGGAGCCCGCAGGCAACGCTATTGAAGCGGTTCCACTTTCGCAGCCATGTCGGGAAAGCGGCTTATCCGATATGTCGCGTTACTACATTTGAGAACCCAGACAGCGTAATCCGGTTTCGAGCGCCTCGCGTCCCTCACTGCGCCGAGCGACTTGTCACACGCAAAGCCTTGCAGGCGTATCTGTGCGGCGAGGACGTCCTGCGGCCTTTCTCCCGCCGCCCGGGCCGGAGATCCGAACAGGCCGCCGCCTGAACGGTCAACAACCAGAACGGAGGCAGAGGCCAGTAGGATCAGAAAAGCAAGGCTTTGGAGATGTTGACGAGCTTTCATGGGACGCCCCACCGTCAGACGATCCAAACATATCGAACAATGCCTCTTTCAAAACCAAAAGACAATTAAGAGTCATGCGAACAGGGCTTCACCGGATTACGGCTGCGTCGCATCAATGCACTCGCAAAAGTAGCATGATGGGAAGGCCGTACTAATACTTGCTTCCCCGGTTACCGCCGTAAGCAAACGTTTAGCGGCTGCCTGTAGACTGCTCCTGATCAGTTTCTGCATTAACCCCCGGTTAGTCATGCGCCTTATGCCGATGAAAGACCCTGAGAGGTCGTGGCGGTCGATCAAGGGCCAGTGGAAGAAGGACGCTGAAAGCGTCGGCGAGGACTTTTCCACCTTTTCGACGGGAAGTTTCTCGGCCTATGACGCCCTGACCAAGGATGGCGACAACCCCAACCTGTACTGTCTTTCCGACGGTGAGCGGGTTCATGCGGCCTGCCAGGTCAACCGCCTGATGATGAGCAAATTTCCATCCCCCATCCTGCGTGCGCGCTTTATCGTGGTATCGCCCGTCTATGAACTGGGGATCGCGGACGCCAGCCAATACGCCCAGATGATGGTGGCGCTGTTCTCCGGCATCATATGGCTGTCGAGGGACACGATGACGGCAAGCCACATCCGCTTCTTCCTGAAGAGCCCCGGAGATTCGCAATTCTTCTCGGCGCTGCAGGCGTCGACGCCGCTGTCGCCGTTTTCGAAGTTCACGATCGACGGGGCGCTGATCGAGTGCAGCCTCAAGGAAGATGAAATGGCGGAAACGGCCTGATTCATCGCCTGCGCTTTAACCTCGCGATAACTCACTTTGCTAACGGCCCCTTGGGTTGTGCTCCCTACAACAAGCACCTGTGGGGGCAGCGAAAATGCTGAATAGTTCAACTGAAGATTTGATCGCGGGAAGCCCGCGGCGGGCATCTGCGGGTGCGCTGTCGCGAATGAAACTCGGCGCGATCCAGTGGCTCATTCTGAGTGCGACTGTGCTCGTCATCGCGATCGTGCTCGGTACGGGCTATTTAGCACTGCAGTACCGTGAGCGGGCGCTCGAGGTCGCCGGGCGCGAACTCAGCAACAGCGCGCTGCTGCTGTCACGGCACTTCGACCAGCAGCTAAACGATCTCCAGCATATCCATCAGGATGTCGAGGCCAGCATGCGGGCCGACGGGGTCGATACGGCGGAGGAATTCGAAACGAGGATGTCGACATTAAGCGCGCATGAGATGCTGCGCTCAAAACTTGCGGTGTTGCCGCATGTCGGCGCCCTAAACCTGTGGAGCGTCAAGGGCTGGCTGATCAATTCTTCCGAGATGTGGCCGGTGCCGGACACCAATAATGGTGACCGGCGCTATTTCCGGGAGTTCATGTCGGGCACTCCGACGCCCGACGTGATCGTCGAGCCGGTCGTAAGCAAGGTCACGAAAGTCTGGACCACGGTGTTCGCGCGCAAGATCATCGGTCGCAACGGCGAGATCATCGGTATTGCCAGCCGGGAAGTCGAGCCGACGCACTTTGAGGATTTCGTCGCTTCGCTGGAGTTGAACAGCGACACCGCGATCTCGATGATTCATCGCGACGGCACCATCATCGCCCGCTATCCGAAGGACGACAAGCTGATCGGCATCAACATCGCCGGCTCGTCGGCGTTCCAGCGCGCGCTGGCGGTGGATGGCAATATTTCAGGACGTTTCACCAGCGCGAGGCTGTCGGAAGACAAGGTCGGCGCGGTCAAGTCGCTGATGCACTTTCCGATCCTCATCGTTGCAACCACCCGGACATCGACCGCGCTCGCTGACTGGCGGGCGCAGACCAGGCTGCAGTTCTACGCCGCAGCGCTGACGGTCGCGATCATCATCGCCATGGTTTTCCTGATCGTACGCCAGCTCCGTCGCCAGCACGCCGCCGCGCAGCTCAAGCTTTCGGAGAAAACCCAGTATCTCGACGCCGCCATCAACAACATGACCCAGGGCCTGTTGCTGTTTGATTCGTCGGGCCGTCTCGTGATCTGCAACCGGCAGTATATCGACATGTTCGGCCTCTCGACGGATGTCGTCAAACCCGGCTGCCACGTGCGCGACCTCATCCTGCATCGCCAGCAGCTCGGCTCCTTTGTCGGCGACGTCGACGCCTATTGCGCCAAGTTTCTCGATCCCGGGGTTGATCTCCAGGAAACCATGACCTCGACGCCCGACGGACGCACGATCCGGCTGATCTTCAAGCGTTCGCCGGACGGCGGCTGGGCGACGACGATGGAAGACGTGACCGAAGGGCGTCGCGTCCAGGCAAAGATCGAACATCTCGCCCACTACGATGCCCTGACCAGCCTGCCGAACCGGACGCTGTTTCAGCGCCACGCGGAGAAACTGCTGCTGGAGGCCGGGGGCGCCGAGTTCGCAATCCTCTATATCGACATCGACGAGTTCAAGCGCATCAACGATTCGCTGGGACATCTGATCGGCGACGAATTCCTCAAGGGCGTCGCGGATCGGTTGCGGCAGTCGGCCGGGCCTGGAGATTTCATCGCCCGCCTCGGCGGAGATGAATTCGCCGTTCTCCAGCATGGCATCGCGAGCGCCGAGGATATCCATGCGCTTGTCGCGCGGATCTATCAGGCCCTGCGGACCCCGTTCGATTGCCACGGTCATCAATTTACCAGCGACGCCAGCATCGGCATTGCGATCGCGCCGCGTCACGGCTCCGATTTGTTCGGCCTGCTGAAAAATGCCGATCTCGCCATGTATGCCGCGAAAGCCGCCGGCCGCAGAACGTATCGTTTCTTCGACCCGGCTATGGAGCAGCAGGCCAATCTTCGCCGCGAACTGGAGAGCGACTTGCGCGCGGCGCTGGCGCAGGGCGGGTTTGAGCTTCACTATCAGCCGCTGGTCGATCTGCAGAGCGACAAAGTCAGCGGCTGCGAGGCGCTGCTGCGCTGGCGGCATCCGGTGCGCGGCATGGTTTCGCCCGCCGACTTCGTGCCTGTTGCCGAGGAAACCGGCCTGATCGAGGAGATCGGGCAGTGGGTGTTGCGCACCGCATGCGCCGAAGCTGCGACCTGGCCGTCGCATGTGCGCGTGGCCGTCAACGTCTCGCCGATCCAGTTCAAGTCGGAAACGCTGCCGCTGAAAGTCGCCGCAGCCCTGGCCGAGACTGGCCTTGATCCGCGCCGGCTGGAGCTGGAGATCACCGAGGCGGTATTGATCGCGGACGACGACGCTGCGCTGGTGGCGCTGAACCAGCTTCGCGCGCTCGGGGTTCACATCGCGCTCGACGATTTTGGAACCGGCTATTCCTCGCTGCAATATCTGCAGCGGTTTCCGTTCGACAAGATCAAGATCGACCGCTCTTTCGTCAAGGAAGTCACGCGCAATTCCTCCTCGGCCTCCATCATCCGGGCGGTGGTCAGCATCGCAGCCGACCGCAACATGATCACAACAGCGGAAGGCGTCGAGAACCTGCACCAGCGCGAAACCGTGCAGAATCTCGGATGCACGCAGATGCAGGGCTACCTGTTCAGCGCGGCGCGGCCGCCGAGCGAAATCCGCAGACTGCTGGCAAAGGGCGAAACCGACACCGAGGCGGCGGCGTAACATCCGCCGGGCGGATCTGGTCTGCGGCGGTCTCTCTTACGGACGCGCCTCGGAAATCGCCTTCCTGAGAATCCGCGACAGCAACTCCACCGAATAGGGCTTCTGGATCAGCTCAAAACCGCGGTGGGCGTTCTCCGCCAGTACGTTGCTGTAGCCGCTGGTCAGCACCACCGGCAGGCCGGGATAGCGCTCGCGGATGAGGCCGGCGAGCTCGACGCCGTTCATGCCGGGCATGATGACGTCGGAAAACACCAGATCGGCGGAAAATTCGTCCTCGGCAAGGATGGCGAGCGCGGCGTCGGCGCTGGCGACGCGGCGGACGGTGTATCCGAGATCTTCCAGGAGCTCGGTGGAGAACTGCCCGACGTCGTCGTTGTCCTCGACCACGAGGACACGGTAGCCGCGTCCCCGTGCAGCGGGTTCGCTGCCGGCCGCCGCGGCTTCGATCGCATCCACAGGCGCCGCGGCCTGCGGCAAATAGATCGTGAAGGTCGCGCCGTGTCCGGGCGGGCTTGTGACCTCGATGTCGCCGCCGGATTGCTTGGCAAAGCCGAATGCCTGGCTGAGTCCGAGGCCGGTCCCCCTGCCGACTTCCTTGGTCGTGAAGAACGGCTCGAAGATCGTCTCGACCAGATCGGGCGCAATGCCCGTGCCGGTGTCCGTCATCGCGATGGCGATGAATTCGCCGCTGCGGGCGAACTGGGCGCGGAGCGGCGGGATGGCGTGCACCTTTCTGACGCGGATGGTCAGCAGGCCCTCGCCATCCATGGCATCGCGGCCGTTGACGGCGAGGTTGATCAGGGCGGTCTCGAACTGGGCGATGTCGGCGACCGCAAAGCAATTGCTGTCGGCGATCTCGACGTCGATCCTGATGCGGCCGCCGACGAGGGCGGATGAGCTGCGCCACGGCCTCGACCTGGGTGCCGACATTGAACACCTGCGGTTTCAGCGGCTGCCTGCGGGCGAACGCCAGCAATTGCCCGGTCAGCTTGGAGGCGCGCTCCACGGTCTCGGAAATGGCGTCGATGTAGCGCCGGCGCCGCTCCTCCGGCAATTCGCGGCGGCGCAGAAAATCGGTCGCCGAACGGATGATGGTCAGGAGATTGTTGAAATCGTGCGCCACGCCGCCGGTCAACTGCCCGACCGCTTCCATCTTCTGCGACTGGCGCAGCGCTTCCTCGCCCTGGCGGCGCTCGGTGATGTCGATGGCCTCCGGCACCGCGGCAATCACAGCGCCATGCTGATCGCGCAGCGGTCGCATCGCGAAGTCGAAATGGCGGTCGCCGATCGGCAGTTGCAATCGCATCTCGGTCTGGATTTCCTCGCCCCGCATGACGGCGACGAAGGCATCGCGGACGGTGTCCTGCATGCCTTCGGTGCTGGAAAACCACGGCGTTTCCCAGAACGGCTTGCCGATCACCTCGCTGGCCTCGGTGCGGATTCCGGCCAGCGCCGTCCTGTTCGCATACAGGACCTCGCCGCGCGGATTGAGCAGCGCCTGATACTGGTGGCTGGTTTCGAAGATCGCGCGCATCTGGGCTTCACTGGATTCCAGTTGCGCCGTTCGCTCCGTGATCCGCAATTCGAGGATGTCGTTCAGCCGGCGCAGATCGTGCTCGGCCTGTTTGGCGGCGGTGATGTCGTGGGCAACACCGATGAAGCCGATGTGGCTGCCGGTCGGGTCCCACCGCGGCTGGGATTCCGACCGCAGCCACCGCCATTCGCCGTCGGCGCGCAGGTAGCGTGCTTCCAGCACGAACGGCTTGAGCGAAGCCTCGCCGGCGATTGATTCCTGCACGATGCGTTGCTGGTCGTCCGGATGAAGCCGCTTGCGCCAGTCGAACACGATGGCTTCCTCGAACGGCAGTCCGAGAAAATCGAGATAGGCCTGGTTGGCGAAAGATCGCGTGCGGTCGAGCTTGGTGACCCAGATCGGCACGGGCGCGCTGTCGGCGATCAGGCGGAAGCGCTCCTCGCTTTCGCGCAAAGTGGCCTGCGCCAGCATTTGATCGGTGACGTCGAGATCGGCGCCGACCAGGCGCAGCGCACGGCCGTCGCGGTCGCGCTCAATTTTCGCGACGACGCGGATCCAGCGGACCTCGCCGTCATTCGGCCGCACGATCCGGTATTCGGCCGAATAGTCCTCGCTCTCGCCCTTCAGCACCTCGAACAAGTATTCGACTGTCCGCTCACGATCCCCGGGATGGATTCGACTGACCCATTCCTCGTAGGTTTCGTTAACCGCCTCGGGCGGCAGCCCATGAACGAGGAGATATTCGGGAGAGCGGCGATTCTTGACGCCGTCACGGAAATCGATTTCGAGGCCGCCGACGCGTGCGATGCGCTGGATCCGCGCCAGCTCGGCTTCGCGTTCCTGCAGCGCGCGATGGGCTCGATCGCGCTCGTGCGCGATTTCCTGCAGGTGTTGCCGCAAGCGTTCGGCGGCGGCAGCTTCAGGCAGGACGTTCGAAGTGTCGGAAGGGGTCATGCGGGCCGGCAACCTTTGCCGGCAGTTTCACACAGGAGGCGGCGGCTTTGCCAGCTTCATTTGCTACTTCATTTGCTCTTGGGCGACCGGCAGTTGTAGGCCCTGCGGAACCCGGCGGCCTGCGCATCTTCCTCCGAGCAAAACCAGCGATCCGGCTTCGTCAGCCCCGGATAAGAGCGGCATGCCTGCAGATGATAGATGCCGAGGTTCCCGGTCACGCGCGCGCGCACGGCATACTTGCCCTTGATGTTGCAGCTCGCCGGCATCACGAGGTCTTCGGGAAACAAGGCCTCGCGGATTTCCTGGTCCCGGTCGGGGCGGCAGGCGCCGCCCAGCAGGGTGGCGTCCTTGCGCCCAGTGCGGAACTCGCGTGGCGCGACAAAGCAGCCCTTCCACAACCCCTGGCGATCTTCCTTGGCGCGGGCTTCGTCCGCCTGGAAGCGTCCGCTGGCGGCGGCTTCGACATTCAAGGCAAATCCCTTGCGAACCAGCAACTGACTGAGACTGGTGGTCTCGCCCTCGACCTTGCACACGCCGATGCGCCGTTTCTTGTAGGCGGGGTCCGCGCCCAAATCGTCGCAGCGCACCTTACGATTGCCGATCAATTTCGTCAGTTGGTCGCGGGCTTCGGCGCCGCAGGTCCAGACGTCGGCGTGTTCGTCGATGCAGAGCTGGTCAAACGCTGGCGTATCGATGCCGTCGAGCCGGTAGGTGACGTTGCCGAGTTGAACCGTGCCGCCATCCCGGACGGTGGCCGTGGCGGCCAAGCTCTGAGCAGCCGGGAGCAGTGTCGATAACAGCGCCGCAACCAGGAAAATTCGAGACCGCATCTGTTTCACTTCATGTCCATTCTGCATTTGCCGCAGCCTTCTATCATAAGCCCGCGTGATTGAACCAAGCGGCTCGGGCTAATCAGAGGTGGAAAAGCACTGTGGAGAAAACATCGATGCAGAGGTCTCGACACGCCGAACGATGCATTGACTTCACGAGAACAAAATAGGAACATGAGCCCATCACCCAGCACGGAATAACCTCATGTCATCCTCTTCACAGCCGAAATCCGAAGAGAATGACGAGCTGGAAGCCGCGGTGGATCAGGCCATTTCGGCCTGCGGCGGCGATATGAGGGCGACGATCCGTGCGCTCGTTGTCGCCAATGAGTATCTGGAGTCGGAGGTCGGCGAACTGATGAAGGCCGTCTCTCACGCCTATGCGCGGGGCCGGTTCAACTCCTATTCCGGGTGAGTTGCCGGCCGATCGGCGCGGTCTGCCGATACGAGACCGTTGCCTCCATCGATTTTTGCTGTACCACGGGTTTGTTACCCGCATCCCCGCATGTCACATTGCGGGTGAGGATCCTGCCCAAAGCTCAAGCAAGAAGAACATGTTCAAACGAATTCTGATCGCAAATCGCGGCGAGATCGCCTGCCGGGTCATCAAGACTGCGCGCCGGATGGGAATCGAAACGGTAGCCGTGTATTCCGAGGCCGACCGCGATGCGCTCCATGTCGAGATGGCCGACGCCGCGGTGCTGATCGGCCCGCCGCCGGCGGCCGAGAGCTATCTATTGATCGACCGGATCATCGAGGCCTGCCGCAAGACCGGCGCACAGGCCGTGCATCCCGGCTACGGCTTCCTGTCCGAGCGCGAAGCATTTCCGCGCGAGCTTGCAGCGGCCGGCATCGTCTTCATCGGTCCCAATCCGGGCGCCATCGCCGCGATGGGCGACAAGATCGAATCCAAGAAGGCCGCCGCCAAGGCCAAGGTCTCGACCGTGCCGGGACATCTCGGCGTCATTGAGGACGAAAAAAACGCGGTGAAGATCGCCGACGAGATCGGCTATCCCGTGATGATCAAGGCCTCCGCCGGCGGCGGCGGCAAGGGCATGCGGATCGCGCATTCGAAGGCCGAAGTCGCCGAAGGCTTCAACCTCGCCAAGGCTGAGGCGAAATCCTCGTTCGGCGACGACCGCGTCTTCATCGAAAAATTCATCGTTGATCCCCGCCACATCGAAATCCAGGTGCTGGGCGACAAGCATGGCAACGTGATCCATCTCGGCGAGCGCGAATGCTCGATCCAGCGCCGCAACCAGAAAGTCATCGAGGAAGCGCCGTCGCCGCTGCTCGACGAAACCACCCGCCGCAAGATGGGCGAGCAGGCGGTCGCGCTGGCGAAGGCCGTCAACTACGATTCCGCCGGCACCGTCGAATTCGTCGCCGGCCAGGACAAGAGCTTCTACTTCCTGGAGATGAATACGCGCCTGCAGGTCGAACACCCCGTCACTGAACTCGTCACCGGCATCGATCTCGTCGAACAGATGATCCGCGTTGCCGCCGGCGAGAAGCTGGCGATCGCGCAGAAGGACGTCCTGCTGACCGGATGGGCGGTGGAAACGCGCGTCTATGCCGAGGATCCGTTCCGCAATTTCCTCCCCTCCATCGGACGTCTGGTGAAATATCGCCCGCCCGCGGAAGCGAGCCACGACGGCATCACCGTCCGCAACGACACCGGCGTGCAGGAGGGCGGCGAGATATCGATTCATTACGATCCGATGATTGCCAAGCTCGTGACGCACGCGCCGTCGCGGGCCGCCGCGATCGAGGCGCAGGCGACCGCGCTCGATTCATTTTACGTCGACGGCATCCGTCACAACATTCCGTTCCTGTCGGCGCTGATGAACCATCCGCGCTGGCGTGAAGGCAAGCTTTCTACCGGATTCATCGCCGAAGAATTCCCGAAGGGATTTTCCGCGCGCCCGCCGGAAGGCGAGATCGCGCGGCGGCTGGCCGCCGTGGGCGCCGCCATCGATCACGTGCTCGGCGAACGCAAGCGTCAGATTTCCGGGCAACTGACCGGCCGGCTGGTGCAGCGCGAGCGCCGTCGCGCGGTTTGGCTCGGCCGCGAGGAGATCGCGCTCGACGTCGCCCGCGAGGCCGACGGCATCGCCGTGCGCTTCATCGGCGCCGATGGACTGCCCGGCAATCCGCATAATCTGGTTTCGAACTGGACGCCGGGCGAACCGGTCTGGCAGGGCACCATCGACGGTCATCTGGTGGCGATGCAGGTTCGCGCGATCCCGAACGGGATCCGCCTTGCGCATCAGGGTTTTGAAGTTCCGGTCAATGTCTTCACCGAAAGCGAGGCCGCGGCCGCGCGGCTGATGCCGGTGAACTCAGCGGCCGATACCGGCAAGAAGCTGTTGTGTCCGATGCCTGGGCTCGTGGTGTCGATTGTCGTGAGCGAAGGGCAGGAGGTCAAGTCCGGGGAGACGCTTGCCGTGGTCGAGGCGATGAAGATGCAGAACGTGCTGCGCGCCGAGCGCGACGGCACCGTGAAGAAGATCCACGCCACGGCCGGCGCGACGCTGGCGGTGGACGCGCTGATCCTGGAGTTTGCGTAGAGGCAATCCCGTCATTGCGAGGAGCGTCAGCGACGAAGCAATCCACACTTCCTTCGCCACACGATGGATTGCTTCGCTTCGCTCGCAATGACGGGCCGATCGATTTGAGGGCACTATGGCTTTCCGTCACCGCCGCGAAAAACTGCGTTCGATCCTTACTGGCTCCGCCTGCATCCGGCCGGGATCGGTCTATGACGCGACCTCGATCCGCATTGCGGAAGACTTGGGCTTCGAACTCGGCATGTTCGGCGGCTCGGTCGCCTCGCTGGTCGTGCTCGGCGCTCCCGACATTGCCCTGATCACGCTCACCGAGCTCGCCGAGCAGATGCGGCGGATGTCGCGCGCGGCAGGCTTGCCGGTGCTGGTCGATGCCGATCACGGCTATGGCAATGCGCTCAATGTCCGCCGTACCGTGCAGGAGCTCGAGGCGGCTGGTGCAGCCGGGTTGACGATCGAGGATACGCTGCTGCCGCAGGCGTTCGGGCAGGGCAAGCCTCAGTTGATCCCGCTCGAGGAAGGTATCGGCAAGGTCAGGGCCGCGCTCGACGCCCGCGGCGATCCTTCGTTGGTCATCATGGGCCGCACTGGCGCTGCATCCATCACTGGTCTCGACGATGCGATTGCGCGGGCGAAGGCCTATGCAGCCATCGGCGTCGATGCGCTGTTCTTTACCGGCATCCAGAGCCGCGGCGAATTGGAGGCGATCTCGGCGGCGACGAGGCTGCCGATCGTGCTCGGTGGTGCGCCCGAGGACATGGCCGCGCTCGACTATCTCGCCAGCCTGCGCGTTCGGATTGCATTGCAGGGCCACGCGCCGTTCGCCGCCGCCACCCAAGCCGTCTATGAGACGCTGAAAGCGTTGCGTGAGGGAACGTCGCCGAAGAATCTCAAGGGTCTGGCGTCAGCAGAACTCACCGGCCGCGCCATGCGCGAGATGGACGTGAAGGCGCGCAGCGGCGAGTTTCTCGGGCTGAAGAGCTAAGATGAGCGACGCGATCCGACAGGTCACGATAAGAGGCCTGGTGCAAGGCGTCGGCTATCGCGCCTGGGTCGATCACGAGGCGCGGGCGCGGAATCTCGAAGGCTGGGTGCGGAACCGGCGCGACGGCAGCGTCGAGGCGGTGTTCGCAGGCCCCGCGGAGACGGTGGCGGCCATGATCGGGGCGTGCCGCCGTGGCCCGTCATCGGCGCGGGTGGAGGCGGTTCAGGACGAAACTGCTGGTGCAAAGATGCTGAACCTGCGGCAGGCAGGGGAGCGGTTCTCGGTGCTGCCGACGGTCTGACGACTTGGTTTATGGTCAGCTCTGGACCGGCCGCGAACGTTCCGCGCCGGAGTAAAAGGTGGCATAGTCAGCGCTTGCCCAAATCCGCGAGGCGAGGCGATCACATGAAGACATCAGAATCCAGCCGCGACTGGAGACGCATCCACCACTCACCGATGTTCTGGGTGGGGCTCGTGATGTGCCTGGCTGCGATCACGATCTATGTTTGGTCGGAAGATCTCTCGTGGCTGCCGGGGAGGCAGTAGCCACGGAAGCTCTTATTTTCCGAACGGAGCCGCTCCCGATGGGTCGCGTCCGGTTCGCCGTGTTCGAACTCGCCATCATGCTGGATGGATGCGGTGTCGACGTATTGCAGGTCGAGTGATGAATACACCACGCTTCGGTTGCGGCCGAGACGCTTGGCTTCGTAGAGCGCGGTGTCGGCTTCGCCCACCAGAGCAGCCTCATCGAGCATCGAACGGGTGCGGGTGGCGACGCCCGCGCTGATCGTGATGTATCCACGACTGCTCGCGGAGTTGGGAATACCCAGTGCCAGAACGGTCAGTCGGACCGCTTCGGCGACCTTCAGGGCGGCATCTTCCGAACCATCCGGCAGCACGACCGCGAACTCTTCGCCGCCATAGCGCGCGGACAGGCCCGACGTATTGGATGTTGCGTCGCCGATCACTTTGGCGACGGCCTGCAGGCAACGATCGCCCGCCTGATGCCCGTAGGTGTCGTTGTAACCCTTGAAATTGTCGATATCGAACAGCAGCATCGAAATCTCTTCACGGGATTCGTATTCGCGCCGCAGGAAGCCGTCGAGCGTGCGCCGGTTGGTAAGCCCGGTCAGCCCGTCGGTTGCGGCCAACTGGGTGAGGCGGCGGTTAAGCTGGGTCAACTCATCTTCCATCCGCTTGCGTTCCGTGACATCGCGGATGACACAGAGGAACTCCGTCTGCGCGGGGTCGCTCGGCTCAGTCGCCAGCTTGAACTTGCTTTCGACCCACGCCAACGTCCCGTCGCCGCGATAATGCCGAAATACGACCGTGCTGACGCTATCGACACCCCTAAGCCGTGTGGTTGCCAGCTTCACGCTTTCCCTGTCGTCTGGGTGGACCAGGTCGAAACATGATTTTCCGATCAAATCCTTTGCACGCAGTCCCAGAACCGGCTCGACGGATTGGGAAACGTAGCGGAGCAGGCTGCGGGCATCGATCAGGATGATGATGTCAGCGATGTTGTTCGCCAGCAGCCGATAGTGCGCCTCACGTTCCCGCAGAGTGCGCTCCGCCTTGCTGCGGAATCGGAGCTGCAAGGAGAGTAATGCGGCCAGCAAGAGGATCATGCACAGCAGCACGCCGGCGACGATCGCGTCGGTACGCAACGCCTTCCGCCATTCCGAGAGCAGCGAGTCTTCCGACATCGCCACAGTGACGACCGTCGGGTAATGCGACGTTTCCTCGTAACCGAAATACTTTGCGATGCCGTCGAAGGGGAGATGATCTTGTAATAGCCGACCGAGCTCAGCTTGAGCCGCCTTGTGATCAGGTCGGTCTTGGAAAGGTCCGTGCTCATGTCCGACAACGGCCATCGGATCAGGACGATGCCGTCGTTCCGTATCAGGCTGATGCCACCGTCCGGGCCGAGCTGGAACGTCCGGTAAAAGCGGTGGAAGTAGTCGCTGTCGATCACGGTGGTAAGGACTCCGCCAAAGCTGCCGTCCTGCTTGTCGATGCGCTTCGACAGGATGATCGTGGATCCTCCGGTCAACCGCGACTGCAAGGGCTCGTTGATGCGAAGTGTGTTTCCAGGCGTCTCACGATGATGGATGAAGTAACCTCGGTCGGAATTGTTGTGCCGGGGTGTTTCCGGCAACGACGAAAACAGCCGGTTTCCTTCGGTGTCGAACACGCCGATCTCGCGAATTTGCGGCAGCGAGATCACCGTCTCCGCCAGGTATCGGTTGAACCGCTCTGGCAACGGGGCCCGGTACTTCAGGAGGTCGACCATTCCGGTCATCGCGATATCGGCCGATTGGATGGTATGGGCGGCGTGCTCGGCCAGCGAGTGGGCAAGGTTTTGAATCTCGGAACTGCCGCTCGCCAGCGAGGTCGCCTTGGCTTCGAGCGCCTTCCACACCATCACGCCCAGGACGTACGCCGTCATCGCCAGCGCAAAGGTGATGACTACGGCCGTCGAATTTATCCGCCGTAGCGGCCCGCCTGGGTTTGGGGGATTTCGATCGGGCATCCGACGCCTTTGATGGCCGCGCCCAGCCCCGGCGGCCGGCTGCGGTCCCGGAATCTAAAAGGCGATAGGTGCCGATGGGGTTAACAAATCGATCGGGGAAAGAACTGAGTAGCCGAGATTTTGGCCGTTCCATCCAGCGAACCGAAAAGGAGCGCACTAAATCCGGCGCGGGCAGGCGCCCGATTTGGACAGGAAACAGCCGCGATCAGCGCTTGATCCGGTCTCTCTTGTTCTTCGGCGCTGCCGGGGACATTAGGCGAAAGCGTCGTGCTGGCTGCGTTCACGCCATGGCCGCCGGAGCCCAGTTGGCTTTTCGCCGTCGCCGGATTTGCGGGCGGGCTGGCCTATTGGCAGATCGCTGGAAGGCATGCCGGCCAGGATCGCGACGTGTCCGGAGACGCGCGTAGGGCGGTCAGCGCGACAGTTTCGCGATCGCCTGGCTGAGCTGATGGATTTCGTAGGGCTTGCGCAGAATGGGAAAATCGCCGCGCACGTTGATCGCGGCGTCGCTGTAGCCGCTCGCCAGCAGGATCGGTAGTCCGGGCCGGACAGCCTTGAGGTGGCGCGCAAGGCTAAGGCCGTCCATCTTGCCGGGCATTACGATATCAGAAAACACGAAATCAATCCCGTCGTGCTCGATCTCACGCAGGGCCGCTTCGGCATTTTCGACCCTGCGAACGGTATAGCCGAGCTGTTCGAGCAGGCTGGTGCTGACGCTTGCGACATCCGGATTGTCTTCGACCAGCAGCACCGTGCCGCTTCCGCCGGTATCGACGGTGTCGATGTCCTGAGCCTGCGCGGTACCATCGTTGCGCGGCAGCAGCATCGTGATCGTCGTGCCCTTGCCGAGCTCGCTGCTCACCTTGATGGTTCCGCCGGCCTGATGCGCGAAGCCATGAACCTGCGGAGAGCCCGAGGCCGGTACCCTTGCCGATCGGCTTGGTGGTGAAAAAGGGATCGAAGATCTTGCCGAGGACATCCGGGGCGATGCCGACGCCGGTATCTTCCACCGAGATGGCGACATACTCGCCGGCATTGGCTTCGTCGTGGAGCGTATCGTTATGTGCGGCAACGGTGATCGTGCCGCCGCCCGGCATGGCGTCGCGCGCATTGATGACGAGATTGACCAGCGCTGTTTCGAACTCGGCGACATCGACCATGGCCGGCCAGACGTGCTCGTCGATGTCGAACTGCAGCGCTACCGCGCTGCCGACACCGGTCGCAAGCACCTCACGCATCGCATCGATGCGTTCGGAAACATCAACGGCTTGCGGATTGACGCTCTGCCGCCGCGCGAATGTCAGCAACTGGTTGGTAAGGGCGGCGCCGCGCTGGGTCGCCGCTTCGATCGCCGATATGGCCCGCGCACGCTTGGGATCGTCGTCCATCCCCTTCTTCAGCGTGTGAAGGCTGCCGCTGATGATCATGAGAAGATTGTTGAAATCGTGGGCCACGCCGCCGGTCAGCTGGCCAAGCGCATCGAGCTTCTGCGATTCCGCGAGCTGGTGCTGCATTTGCTCGAGCTTGAGCTGGGCCTCGCGGCGCTCGGTGATGTCCCGGGTGATCTTGGCGAAGCCGACGAGCTTGCCGTCCTCATGGATGGGGTCGATGACGACGCTGGCCCAAAAGAAGGTGCCGTCCTTGCGGACGCGCCAGCCCTCCTCTTCATACCGGCCCTCTTTCCGAGCTATTCGCAAGGCGCGGAGCGGCTTGCCGTTCGCGCGGTCGACTTCGGTATAGAAGCGGGAGAAGTGCTGCCCGATGATTTCGTCGGGCGAATAACCCTTGATCCGCTGGCCGCCGATGTTCCAGCTCGCGACCACGCCGTCCGGGTCCAGCATGTACAGCGCGCAGTCGGCAACACCTTCAACCAGGAGTCGAAAATTACGTTCGCTTTCGAATAGATCCCTTTGCTGCTGTTGGTCTTTTTTGAACATCCGACTGCCCGTTTACGTGGCGCAAACGCTCAAGGTGCGGATTGGTTCCTCAGTTCGTGGCTTTTTTAACGAAATGGTCCGTTACGCGCTAAATTAGTTCCGGGCCGCTGATTTGCTCGACGTGTCAAATGGAGTCGCTGGCATCGCACATGCCGGGGACTACCATTCTACTTTGCATGGGGTTGTTTTCGATTTTTGGTTGGGAGCGAGAACCGGGTCGAGCTATTGCGGGTCAGCTCGAGGTGCGTGAAGTTTTATTGGGGGCGTGTCACGCCCTCAGCAGGCCCAGCACTGCCGCGGTGGCTGCGACAAAGGAGAGGGCAATCACGGTGGCGCGCCAAAGAAGCTGTTGGCGCGCGACCCGGCGATCATGGAACGCAAGCCAATCCCGGACGAACCCGGCCGGAATATCGAATACGACGGCATGCCTGCGGGATGATGGGCTTCGTGATCTACGAACATGGCCCGCACATTCGGCACGCCCAGGCGGTCAAGCTCGCAATTCCATTCCCAGGCGTGCGCGCTGTTGGTCCATCGGTTCTCGAAGGGAAGCCGATGAGATTTCATCGTGACCTCCTGCTCCAAATCGCCTGCTCAGAATATGTGGCCCCGCTCACTCCAGGCGGAAGATCTGTCTTTGCCAAATCGCAAAACAAAGAGGCCGCTGGTTTGAGCCTTGGGCCGGATCAGCTAGATCGTCGCTTCCGGCAGGCGCGCGTTCGTGGCGCCGAACACTTGCTCGAACGCCTGCCGGAGTGCAACATCGAGGTCTTCCATCGTGACCGGCAGGCCAAGATCGACCAGTGACGTCACGCCGTAACGGGGATCGGCGACGCCGCAGGGGATGATCGCGGAAAAATGCGCTAGCTCCGGCTCGACGTTGATGGCGATGCCGTGGAACGACACCCAGCGCCGCAGCCGCACGCCGATCGCCGCGATCTTGTCTTCATGGCCGGCGCCCTTGTCGGGCCGTCGGACCCAGACGCCGACGCGATCCTCGCGGCGTTCGCCGCGCACGTTGAAGGCGTCGAGCGTGCGGATGATCCATTCTTCCAGGCCAGCCACATAGGCGCGCACGTCCGGCCGTCGGCGCTTCAGGTCGAGCATCACGTAGGCCACCCGCTGACCGGGGCCGTGATAGGTGAGCTGTCCGCCGCGGCCGGTGGTGAACAGCGGAAAGCGCGGGTCGAGCAGATCGTCCTGCCTGCCGCTGGTGCCAGAGGTGTAGAGCGGGGGATGCTCGAGCAGCCACACCAGTTCACCCGCCTTCTGGTCGGCGATAGCGGCCGCGCGGGCCTCCATTCCGGCGACGGCCTCGGGGTAGGGCACCGGTGCAGCCGAAATGCGCCATTCGACGCCGCCGCTGCCCGCCGGGCTGGCGAAAGTCGTCAAATCAAGGCTTTGGCGGTCATTAACCATTGGCTAACCATAACGTGGTCTGGTGGAACCACATAATTTGGTCCCCTTTGGCGGTTCAGAAGTGGCCACCCTCGATAAAGTCAGCGTCGATCTCATGGTGGTGCTCGGCACCACGACCATGCCCATCCACCAGGTGATGCGGCTTTCTCGCGGCGCCATCATCGAACTGGACGCCACCGAGGCGGACGAGGTCAAGATCCTCGCCAACAACCTTCCGGTGGCCTCGGGCGTCGTGCTGGTGGATCGCAACCGCATCGCGGTCGAAGTCAAGCAAATGCTGCCGAAATCGCCTGATGTCAGGTAGTTATTCGGTCGCAAAACTGCCTTGTCCATGCATCCCTGATTTGTTACATCGGCGCCGTTGATCCGGCAGGCCATAATCCTTCCAGCCGGTATCCCAAGCGCTCGTGGCGGAATTGGTAGACGCGCTGCCTTGAGGTGGCAGTGAGTAACATCGTGGGGGTTCGAGTCCCTCCGAGCGCACCACCCCCACACTTGGCGTTGAAATCTCAGGGTTTTTTCCGCCGGTTACTCTCAAAAGTTACTATTCTGTTCTGGTCGGTCGGCATCGCCAGATCGGCGATGTTCTCCATTTGATCATAGGCCTCGATCTTCTCCATCCCACTGATCGCAAGCTTGTCCCGGTTCGCTTTGGCGATGTAGAGCGCCGGCATTTTGTGATCGCGCCAGCCGAACATCGCCATCATCTGCGCTTCCGTGCACTCCGAGTAGGCCGCGACTTCGGCGCGCGCCTTGCGCACGCCATGGCAATTCTTTTTGGGCTCGTTGACGCCGGCCAGCCGGGCAAACTTCTTGAACTTTGCCGCCCACGCCTTCTTGTTCATCGGCATGATCTCGCCCTTCACCAGCTTGCCGGTGAAGACCTCGCCGGTTCCCAAGATGCCGGCATTGCGCGCCGCCGCCAGGGAGACCGCGAAGTCGCGATGCACGGGCACCGTCGCCGTGGTGTGGCCCTTGCTCTTTTCGGTCGCGACCTTGACCATCATTGTCTTCAACGTCCGCTGCAGGTGGGCGGATCCAAAGCGAGAGGCATCGCCGAGCCGCAGGTGAGTGTAGTGGAGGATGTCGAACATCAACCGCGCCTCGGTGCCGAGCGGCCAGCGGGCGCGATACTTCGCCATATCCTCTTCTGTCCACGGCACCCAGCCACCGCTCTCGCGCGAGGCCTTTGCCTTGCCACTCTTAAGCCCGATGGTCGGGTCGTCATCCGGCTCGATGTGCTCCTCGTCGATCATCCAGCCGATCATGTGGCGCAGCGCCGACAACAGATTGCCGGCCTGAACCGGCGTGCGCGCCTTCAGCTCCTCGCGCAACACCCCGCGCGTGAGTGCAGCAAACGATCGCTCGCCATTGTCACCAAGCAGCGACTCAATCAGCCCGGTCCGCGCATCTCGCGTACTCTCGGCCAGCCCTTCTTCACCAATCGCCAAATTGCCAAGCCAGCGGTCGCTCTGCTTGTAGAGCATCCAGTACCAACGAAAGCTGCCCGGGACTGGTGGCGTAGTCGGCAGTGGCTCGCGCTTTTCGCGCGTTTGCTTTTCGGCGCGGACCCAGTCGGTGGCGTCGCCGAACTTGCCGATCTGGTCGACGATTGCGGCATCGACCGCGCGATTGAACTCATCGCTTCCGAACTCTTCGTTGATTCTGATCTTGGGCAGCTTGTCGCGCAGCTGTACATACCAACGCAGCTGCCCCTTGTCGGAGACGTCACTGATCAGGTAGCGGCGCGAGGTGGCAGGTGCCTCGTCGGGCTTGGTGCGGCGCATGCGTGGCACTCCTCCCAAGGCACGGACCGCAGCCTCCCAAGCCTTGTGAAAGTCGCTCTGCTCAGCCGTGCTGTACTCTTCAACGACGTCAATGCGGCGTCCGGTTTTGCTGATCTTGACGTACCAGCGCAGGCGGCCACGAAAATTGTCGTGGTACAGGTTCATCCGGTGATCCTCGGGCGCGCGAGGAGACCGGGCCTTTTGTCCAAGCATTGGCTTTCTCCGTGACCAATGCTTAGAGTCTAACGATGCGGGGACTCCGCATCAATTGCATAAGGTGCGTTTCACCCGCTTTCGGTGCGTTTCATGAAACGCTTCAACGCCTCGGATGGTGTCCATTCCTGGTTGAAATCATTTGCAGGCTTGATCGACGCCGCGCTTGCCGTGAGCGCTATCCGAATAACGCCATCGCCATCGATAGTGACAGCGCTCGCGCCAGCCTCCTTGGCGGCGCGGATCGCGCGGGCGATATCTGCTTGGGTTACCTTGGCCGGACGTCGCGGCATGCGCTGCTCCCATAGTCGTGTGGAATTCACCGCCGTTCGAGCCGGGCGCCTGGAAAGCTACTTCGGACACTTCGTGCTGGTGGTAACTGTAGGCTGCCCCGGTAGAGCTGACCCCTCGCGTATGGAAAATGCAGAAAGCTGCGGACGAAAGAGCAACAAGCTCTCCGTCGGGCATCCGGCTAGATTTGAGCAGAAATCGGACGGGTCACTCGGAGGATCCGGGGCACGCTGAAATGCGCCGCCGCCTCGAATCTCAAGGTGTCGCCAACAGCACGAAAGCGTTGATTGATGAGGCTGCTGCCAGTGCAACCAAGACAACAATTCGGCCATTCAGGATGATCGAGCTGTTCGACATGCGCAAGCAATGCAGCGATTCCGCCGGCAGAGTCTCGGGCTATATTTGGTGCCAGGATTTCCAGGTTTAACTTTTCGTTTACGACTCGGCGGGGCTCTTATGATGACAGTTCGCATCTTTCGTGAGCAGAGCAACTGACTCTTAATCAGCGGGTCCCAGGTTCGAGCCCTGGTGCGCCCACCAAGCTTCTCAGGGACTTAGCGAAAGAAACCGTTTGAGACGACCGAACTAAAACGGTTTTTCAAACGGTGTTTTTTCGATGCCGGCGGACGCCAGCTCCCGACAATGTGATCGGCAGGGTCGGGGCCACGAGCAGCTCGAAACGCGAGCTTCTTAACTACCCGGAATCGTCACTAAGTCACCAGGCTCCGAACGAGCGTACCTCCAGTTCGAATCCCTCTCCCTCCGCCAGTTTACCCAACGCCGTCGATTCTCCGGCCGGTCTCATTGGCAATTAAGCCCAGTAACCATAGCGATTTTCCAATTCGAGCCCTGGACTTCCCGACCAGCATCGCCGCCTCACTATTCTCCGAACCTGCGCTTTTCTCCGGACCTCCGTACTCCGCCCGTTCGATACGGTTCTCGAAATACGATCGTTTCGAGTTGCTTAAGAGCTTCAGCGGAAAAGAGGTTCGGCCGTTTTGCTCGGATGGGCGAGGGTATCCGATTTCCATCACTGGTTCGAATTCACCATCTCGAAGTTCGAATCCTTCCAACCCAGGCTCTCCAAAAAGCGCGAGAATGGGCCGTGATTCCTGCATTTCGCGAATTGGATTTCGTCTCCAAATTCCTAGCTTACCGATCTTGAGGTGGAAATCGCCGAAAATCTCCGGCCTTGGGATTACTCGTTCCGTACCAAGATGCCAGACCCTCCCGGAAGGAGATAACGACCTCGGCGGCTTTGTCGTAGGCCTTAGGCTTCGGCCTCGTGTTATGCGGCAACGTGTGGCGCAGATGTTTCCGCTGTGAGTAGCAGGCTCCCTGGAGGAGCAAATAGGCTCAGTCGTCCTATCCCGGCTCGTCACCTGTGGGCCCCCAGCAATGGGGCCCCTTGCTTCTGGGCCAGCGACGTTTCGTGTATTGGTTGAGTATGGCGAAGAAGGGCAGGAGAGCGCAAAGACGCAGGAGGCAACGGCGTAGGGCAGTAAAACCGCTCGACCGTATGCACATGGCCCTAGGAAGTTTTCTCACTGAGATGGGCCGGCTAGAACTGAAAATGCTTCTGGTCGGAGTGATGGTTTCCGAAGAGCCGATGGAATATCTCTTCGAGGGATACGCAAAGCTCACCTTCGGCCCGAAGATCGATTGGTTCAAGCAGCGCTGCGCTCAATCTGGGACGATGAAAAAGTACGAGGCGGGGCTTGAGCGCATCTATGCAGAGATGGCCGACCTCCTCAAAAAGCGAAACTACCTGACGCATGGCGAAACCTACGAAGAGTCATTCAAGGGTAGGCCCAGGGCGCCGTATCGCGTGGGAGTGACGAAGGACAACGTCGACTATTTGGACGACTTCGACCACGCCCAGCACGGCGATAATGTCTTCAGTGTTCAACAGGTGAGGGACGCCACAAACATCTGCATCAAGATCCGAAACGATATTGAAGCGATCAACAAGGACATCTCTGATAATGCGGAGCCCTACGTGCTGAAACCGGACGATACCGCTTGGCCAGATGCAAAAGCCTAGTCGCTCAGCTCGCGCCATGCGGTGAGGGCGGTTGGAGCCGAAGCGGGCGGCCTGGCTGAGGCGTATTCTGGCTCGAATCGAGGTACAGGCGGCATTTGGGCACGCTGTAGCCGACTAGCGGAATCGCAAATTCCACTTGCATATCCGCAACTTGAATTTGCGAGGGCGCAATTTCTGATGCCTACATCTAAGTGGGTTTAGAGGTCAGGCGGCGATCGAGAACGCCGGCCAGAATGCAGGATTAACGATGTAGCGCGTGGCGTCTTTTCCACGATCGGCCCGTACCTGCAGAACCTTGATGTCGTAATTGACGTCAAAAATGAAATAATCGGTATCACCCACTTGGATGCCAAGAACGCCATAGTAGAGCAAGAACGCGATAACCTTCTCGTGGTCACTGGCATCGATCTTGGCGCTCGATAGCAGGTCTGTCAGCTCGGTCGTCGTAAGAGCACTCTTCGTATCCATGAAGTGGTACAAGAGATCCTGCGCGCTCGGAAAAACCTGAGTGAGTTCTGCATCAAGCTCAGCCAGCAAGTCGGACGAATAGGCTTTAAGGCCCTTCTCGATATCGACGTCGTCGATTACCTGGCGGTTGAAGTTCGTGGCAAAGCCGCGGCAGTGATTGAATATTTTCAGGAGATTGCGGGGGCGCATCAGCGACCGCTGGATGAGGTATGACGACGTATCTTCGCCCTTGTAGTGCGACACACACACAGCTCATGCCAAACGGTATGGAAATCGACCTTATTGAGGTCTGCGTGCATTCCAGATACTAGCCGCAGCCGCAACATCTCGCGGAGCATGTCGGGGTCGTTCCAGTCCAGCGTTGCCCGCATCTCTTTGCCGAAGTCCGGCGTATTCCGCATGAGATGATCGTAGACGTCGTTTCGAACGAAGACGATGCAGTGGACGACGTGGCCAGCTTTGCGCATTTCGCGCTCAACTTTTCTGCCGGCGTCGACAAGACACCGGAGAACGGTGGCGTCGATGACGTCGACACCCTGGGTGCTCCATCCCTTGTCGAGGTTATCGAACATCACCCAGACGGCTTCTTTGCGATGCAGATAATTGGAAATGAGGTCTCGAAGCTGCTTGATGTCGTGCAGATAAACCAGTTCCGTGACTTCGCCGGCCGTCAACCGCCGGGCGTCTTGGGTGCCGTATTTCTCCTGATAGCGCTTCGCCAGCCGCTCCGACAGCGTAGACAGCCGTTCGGAGAAATCGCCTTCAGGAGAGAAATTTGCCGCGTTATAGACGCCGCTCAATTCCTGGTAGGCGTCATGAATATCCTGATTGTAGCGGTGAGCCTTTTTGATCTTTTTCCAACAGCTTGTAGGCGATCTCAAGGTAAATGAGGTATTCCCAGAAAGCGATGATGAGGTGCTGGCGCGCGCCTTCCGACAAGAACTCCAGGATGTCCTCTTTCATCCGGATGAGCTGGTAACCCTCTGGCTTAAGGTCGAGAACGATGTTGCGTCGATCTCCGCGCATTTTGTCGCGTAGGCGAATGAACAGCGCAGTCTTGCCGGAACCCTTGCGGCCAACGACAAGATTGACTTCACCACTCATGGCACGGCCGAACTGATCGATCTTGAGGTAGTATTGATCGAGCGTGTTCATCTCGTTCTCGGCTCGGGGGTCGCCGATGCTGAGAGACTGGAGAAGGGTGGTGCGGTCGATCCCTGACGGCTCAACCTGGCCCGCATATTCCACGATCTGCGGTGAAAAGTCGGCGACGATGGTGTGAATGTCAGAGAGCTGGTGCCACTGCTTGACGTCGTCGCGAACATCAAGCGGGGCTTCAAATCCTGGCGGACCCAGCAAGAGTTTTGGCTTTCCCATGCCGTCGCAGAGGCCGGCGATGAACATGCAGCGGATGTTGTGTACTTCGGCGCCCGCCTCGGTGGTCTGCTGGAACGGAATGAACACGCCCGATGAGGCTGCGACCTGACGAATGCCGTCTGTTGCGGAAAGCCGGGTATCTTCCTCGGGTGTGAAGCTGCGATATCGGCCATATCCCGCCTTTTTGATGCGGGAGACCATCACACCCACGTCGGGGCCGCGTTTTGGCGGCTCGATGAGGTAAATCGGCGACTTTCTGTCGAGCGCAGTGGAAAAATTCAGGTGTGCGGTGTCTATGTGCGCTTCGAGTCTGGCTTGAAGCTCCTCGAAGGTCTCGTATTCGAAGTAACCGAGCGTATCGAAAATGCCGACGAGCTTGGCTATCCCGCGGTCACCTTCGGTGCCTTTGTGGCGGGTGAGAAATGCCCGTTTGCTGCGCCCAATCGCGAAGCCAATTTCGTAGACCACGTTGAGGTTGAGATAGGTCGTATCGGCGACGAGCAGGGGTGAATCGTCGATCTTTTCAAGAATAGGCGAGACCAATGGGGTGCCGGCCACGTCGTTGAACGGCCACGGCTCGAACACGAGAGGGATCGCGCGGGAATTTGCCTTCCCTGTCAGGCGTACGGCCAAGCCTCATGCGCAACGATGCGAACTGCACCGCCACAAACTCGGTGCACATCGTTCGCATAAAGCCCGACGCGCCCGCGAAATCCAACTTGTCCTCATGGACGTCTGATTTCGCGCAGCTGAGTTGTGAAATCGAGGGCCATCCGCTCGGCGGGGGCATGCTGAAGTTGGAACCGCGGGAAGCCACGGAAATCGTGCTGCCGTCGCGGACAACGCTCAAGCATCTCGACATACGTCTGATTGAGGGCGCCGTGGATACCATGCGCCAGTGGAGGCATTATGCCTCCGCAGCCTGATAACCTTTGCAAATGGGTCGACCAGCAGACCGCTCTTAGGAATTTTGCAACGTTCGAAGAAGCGACGCAGAGCCAACGGCACATCAAGCCGCTCCATCACTACGTTGCGTGTCGTCTCGTGCTCGAAGGGGGCTTTCTTCCGGAAGAGATCACCCTCGTCCTCCTTTCCGCGCTCAAAAGCGAAAAGGCGAGTGGCATCTTTCGTATGACGGAACGCTCGCGGGCGGCGGCGAACAAACCCTTCTCGGCGGGCTTAAGACAAAAGATGTCGATGTAGTTATCTTGAAAGACGGTCTCGGCCCCGTGATGTCCGTGTCGTGCAAGGGAGCTATCGGCGCCTTTAGAAATCTCACCAATCGCATGGAGGAAGCAGTCGGTGACTGCACCAACCTCCATATTACCTATCCGGCTATGGTCACCGGATATCTTTTTGTTATGCGCGCTCATCGTCAGGACACCTTGATTGCGGCATCTGCGACCACCCCTGCAACACCTAGCTCGGGCAGGGTCATTGTTCAGAACGACATCGCGATTCAAAAAAGTGGAGAGCCAGTCGAAGCAATCGTTCGCTTTCACAATGCACTGCGTGAACTAACTAATAGGAACGGCGTCAGGGATGATGTGAGCCGCTACGAGGCCGTTTGCCTCGCGTTGGTCGATCCGGACATCAACGCCGGACAGGTGTTGGATACGTTCCCGAAGCCGGATAGTCCGTTGCGGTTGGAGCGCTTCTTTGAGACGTTGTATATGCGCTACGACGAACGGTACGTGTACAGCGCCCCAGAGCTGAAGAGCGTAACCCGGCGGCGGGAGTGGTCACCAGCCTCTCCACTGTTTGATCCGAAACTTGCCGCATCGCTGCCAATTACATCTTTTGGGTTCGAACCTCGGATCGCCGTAGATGCCGGTGATGCCGAACGGGAGTCGTAAGTCAGATAGGTAGCAAAGGCAGGGTCCTCCGCTTGGCACTTCCCGAATTCGAAGATCTACCTTTCTACGATCGGCCGGACCTAACGCCGTATCTCGTTCATTTGACCAAGAACACAAAGCGGAGAACGGCCTCTCTGCGTTTGAAAATCTAGTCAGTATTCTTAAAGACGGAAGAATTCGAGGCAGCAAGACAAGCAAAGGATTTATCAAGGGACCAAACCGCGCCACATGCTTCATGGACGTACCATTCTCGGCGCTGAAATATGTTCTGAATGCGCGCAATAGGAATCCCAACGATCCGCGCTATGAACCGTACGGCGTGGTCGTCACAAAGAAATACGCTCATCAAGAAGGCTGCCGGCCCGTCCTCTATCTTTCCGACCAAGAGACAAAGGCTCTAAAGATTGTCGCAAATCAGCTTTGGCGCGTCGTCCGTTTTGAGGTCACCCAAAATGGTTGGATTAGCTGGCTCCACGAGCGCGAATGGCGCTGCAAGGGCAGAGTTGATCTGCCGGAAAACCCTTGGCTGTTTTAGTAAAAGACCCCAAAGAAGCTGATAAGCTCACAAGGCTAATCCACCAGTCTCCAAAGGACTTTGCTGTGACCCCGAGAAGCATCGTTCCGCTAACGCTCATTTGCCAGGGTTTGCCGAAGTGGTGAGGACTGCGCCGCAGACATGATGGATCAAACGTACGACTTATTTAGCGGCGTTCTATCCCTCAGGTCCAATATGTGTCGAGCCGTCGCGGTGAGGCGTTAGGGCGTGCTTCTATTGGACGGGTGGCTATTCTGCCTTCATGATGGCGCTAGTGGGCGCCGTCTAGGTTCAATCCAGCCGATGTCTAGAAAGCAAGGGATGTTTGCTCGGAGTCTTTAGCTTGCTCAAAGGTTGAAATCGAAACTCCCAGCAGCCTGACCGCTTTTTTCATCGGGAATAGGGCCTTCAACAGTTCGGCCGACGCATCCTCCAGCTCGCTGCGGCTGCTGACCGCGCCGGCCACCGTCCGGCTCCGGGTGATTAGTTCAAAATCGGCGAACTTCACCTTGAGGGTCACGGTCCGGCCCCGCGCACCTTTGTTTTCGCAATGTCGCCAGACCTTGTCGATCAGCGGAAGAAGTTCAGACATCATCGCCTCTAGCTCGGTGAGGTCGCGGGAGAAGGTGTTTTCGGCACCGACGGATTTGCGGATCCGGTCGGCGCGGACCTCACGGTTGTGGACGCCTCGCGAGATCCAGTAGTAGTAGCTTCCGGCCTTCCCGAAGTTTGCCTGCATGAATTCGAGCGACTGGTTACGCATCTCGAGGCCGGTGTAGAGCCCGAGGGCGTTCATCTTGGTGCTGGTTGCCGGCCCGATTCCATGAAACTTGCCGACCGGAAGCGCCTCGACGAATGCCGGCCCCATCTCCGGCGTGATGACGTACTGGCCGTTCGGCTTGCGGTGGTCGGAGGCGAGTTTCGCGAGAAACTTGTTGTAGGAGATTCCGGCCGAAGCGTTGAGGCCGGTCTCGGCCTTGATCTTGGCCCGGATAGCGAGCGCGACGTCGCGCGCCAGCGGAATCCCCTGAAGATTTTCGGTCACGTCGAGGTAGGCCTCGTCCAGCGACAGCGGTTCGATGATAGGGGTGTGCTCCGCGAAGATCTCGCGGATCTGCTGCGAGACCGCCTTGTAGACGTCGAAGCGCGGCTTCACGAAGATCAGATCGGGGCATTGCCGTTTTGCTGTGACGGACGGCATGGCCGAGCGCACCCCGAACTTCCTCGCTTCATAGCTGGCTGCCGCGACGACGCCTCGCTCGCGAGATCCGCCGACCGCGACCGGCTTGCCGCGGAGATCCGGATTGTCACGCTGCTCGACAGACGCGTAGAAGGCGTCCATGTCGACGTGGATGATCTTGCGTTGGCGGCCCGGGGGACCTGCCTCGTTGTCATTGTCCTCGACGGTCACGTTGTCTGCCCGGCCGGGTCTTCCTTGACGCCGCGTGCGACGATTTTGAGGGACCCGTCCGAAAGGGCCGCTGCAGCTTCAAGACCTCGTCCGGAGGGGCCGTCATCCAGCACTCGACCTCGTCCGGCGTCGTCAAGATCACGGGCATCGCCTTCGGGTGGATGGCGCCAACCTCTGCGTTCGGCTCCGTCGTGAGGAACGCGTAGAGGTCGTTGGTGGTCTCGCCTTCCTTGACTCCGGACGGACGTCCAGTTGGTCCAGATGCCGGCGAAGCAGGCGAGGGGACGGGTCTCATCGAGCGCGAACCAGATATCGCCGCCTTCGGCCTTGTTGAATTCGCTGAAGGAGTTGAATGGCACCACGCAGCGGTTTTCGGCTCCCAGCCATCGCGTCCAGTGCTTGCTCTTCACGTTTCGGATGTTAGTCGTGCCGCCGTCCGGCTCCATCCGCAGCAGTTCCTTGAAATCGACGGGTTTACCTTTCACTTCGAGTTTTGCGGCACGCTTCTTGGTTGCTTCCATCAGGGCGTGCTGCGACGAAGAGGCATTCCCCATCGCGCCGTAGCGAGTTCGCGGCCGTCGGCCCCGTTGCGCACGATCGGTGCGCTGTAATCGGGAAAAACCCCCGGCATCGGCGCCAGATTGCCGACGTATCGGTTCACGACACGAAACAGCGCGATAATCGCGGCCTGGTTTGTCGTGATCGAATAGGGATTGCACATCGGTCAGGCTTCGGTTCTAGGATGGCGCGGCTGCCAGGCCAATTGTAGCAGAGTCGCGGATTGACGCCGGCCCGCCTTGGCGCAGTTGCTACAGCGCAGCCGGCCGGCGAGATCGTGCACGAAGGTGGTCGGCGGGTGCTTCATCGCCGCGAGGTTGACGTCGCTCGGCGTCTTGCAGCGCGCGCATCTGATCTCCAGCCAGGCGAAGCCTCCATTCACGGCCTGGTCGATGGTGGGCGACGGATCGATCGGCTCGCCGTCGCTCCACATACGCTCGTTCCAGCTTTCGCAAAGCAGCCGGTCAGCTTGCTGGATCAGCGCTTCTCCCTTGGCCCGCATCTCAGCCGATTGCGCGGCCAGGATGTTGGCCATCGCGCGTGCCTTGCCGAGCTCTTTTCGCCAGAGCCTTGCGATCGCCGCCCGAAAGGGGCGTAGGGTGATACTTCGGGGCCATCCGGACATCCAGGCGCAAAGAGATCGGATCGGCGATATGGAAGCGGCTACTCTGTATCGAACGCCGGCCAGCACCCGTCTTCTTCATGCCTGCCGGTGCGCTGCTGGCAGGTGTTTTCGAGCAGGCGCTGCGCGACGTTCTTCCAGATAGCCTTGCCGCCATACAATCGGACTGCATCGGCAGTCGGGATTTCCATGGTTCGCTCGCAGCGGGCGGCAGGAGACGCGCAGAACGTGACGCTGAATTTCGAACAGACGTCGCTGCCGCTTCTGGGCCCCGGTTGCGCCGGCGCGAGGGTCTTTGAGTACCGATTCCCAGTATTCGGCCGGGAGGGGCGCATCCGGAGCCGAAGCGGAGGCGCCCCTGTTACGAGCCGCTTCAGCGGCCAGCTTTTCCATCTGCTTTGGGGTCGGCATGCGCCAGCTCGCGGGTCGGTCCGTCATCCCGAATTAGAACATAAAGAGAACAAAAGTCGAGTCCGCCCAAGCGAGCTCCCAGAAAAAATCCTCCTGTTGGAGGGGGCGCGATGTCGGAACCAAGCTGGGTGGATCGTCTTGAATCCGGCATCAGTATTGGAGTTCCCCGCCATGGCCCCCGCGCTAACTGGAAAGGCTTCCTGCGCCTTTCTCTCGTCACCTGTCCGGTAGCGCTCTATCCGGCCACCTCGGAATCCGAAAAGGTCTCGTTTAGCCAGCTCAACCGGAAGACAGGCCACCGCATCAAATACGCTAAGGTGGACGCCTATACCGGTGAGGAGGTCGCCAACGAGGACATCGTCAAGGGCTACAAGGTCGACACCGACACCTTCATCGAGGTGACCAAGGAGGAGCTCGAGAACGTCGCGCTGGAATCGACGCGGACCATCGAGATCGACGAGTTCGTCGATCGCAGCGAGATCGATCCGCGATATCTAATCCGCCCATACTACCTGGTGCCGGACGGAAAGGTCGGCCATGACGCCTTCGCCGTCATCCGCGAGACCATCCGCGAGATGAACAAGGTTGCGATCGGGCGCGTCGTGCTGACCAATCGGGAGCACATCATCGCGCTCGATCCGCTCGACAAGGGGCTGATGGGAACGCTGCTGCGCTATCCGTACGAAGTGCGATCTGCGGACGAGTATTTTGACGATATCCAGGATGTCAAAGTCACCAAGGACATGCTCGATCTCGCCAAGCACATCGTTAATCAAAAGGCGGGCCATTTCGAGCCAAACAAGTTCGAAGACCAGTACGAAACCGCCCTCATCGATCTCATTAACCAGAAGCGCGCCGGTAAACCCATCACCGCGAAAAGCCCGTCCCCACGGTGAGAACGTGGTCGACTTGATGGACGCGCTGCGGAAGAGCATCGGAGGAGGCGCGGCGGCAGCGACAGAGGCGCCGAAGAAGCCAGCCAAGAAGGCGCGCAAGGCGGCGGCCGGGCAGAAGGAAATGCTGATGCCGATTGCCGGCAAGAAGCCGGCCAAGGAGGCCACGAAGAAGTCGGCGATCAGACCGCAGCGGAAGTCAGCTTAGCGTGTCGTGAAGCATCCAGTGACGCCAGACGGCCGTTACTTTGATGAAGTCGACAAGTACCTCGACATCGCTCGCGTCGTCGATCTCGTGGACCTCACAACTTCTTCCGACGACGTAGATGAATCAAAACCGGCGTCGGACATCTTCAAGATCGTTCTCAAGAAGCTTAAGATCGATGGCGCCGACGCCGTCGCGATCGGTGATAGGCCGTACGATGCGGAAGCGGCCGGTAAGGCGGAGGTTCGCACGGGCGTGGAGGCTTCACGGAGGACGAATTGAGGAAAGCCGGGTGCGCCGAGGTGTATCCGGGGCCCGCTGCGCTACTAGCGTGTTTTGAACATTCGTTGCTGCGCGAGTAGCCAGTCGTCGCGCCTCAGATCCTTCGCCGTTGCCCAGCTCTCGATCCGCGCCGCAAAATAGGAGCGATATGGCTGCGCTGAAAAGGACTTCCAGGAGATCAACCTTGAGCGCGGGCATTCTCGCCTACCGCAAGGGCGCTCGCGGGCTCGAGGTTCTGCTCGTTCATCCCGGCGGTCCGTTCTGGCGCAAGAAGGATAATGGCGCCTGGTCCATTCCGAAGGGCGAAATCGATGCCGCGGATGCTCCGGAGCACGTCGCGCGGCGCGAGTTTGCCGAAGAACTCGGCCCGAGCGCTTCGATTGGTCCACTGCAGGCCCTGGGGGAGGTCCGACAGCGAGGAGGGAAGCGCGTCATCGCATTCGCCGGAGAGGGCCATTTTGACCCGGCGGCGCTGACCAGCAATACCTTCGATATTGAATGGCCGCCCCGAAGCGGTCGACGGCGGAGCTTTCCCGAAGTCGACCGCGCGGAATGGTTCGATATCGAGTTCGCACGGACGAAGATGCTGTCCGGGCAGGTAGAGCTTCTCGATCGTCTTTTGGCGATCGCGGTTGAGAGCGCCGGGAAATGATGTTCAGGATTGGAATCATTTCGGACACGCACGGCCTGTTGAGGCCCGAGGCGGAACGAGGCCTGACGGGCGTCGATCACATCATTCATGCCGGCGACATCGGGCGCCCCGAGATCGTCGACGCGCTTCGCCGGATCGCACCTGTCACCGCCATCCGCGGAAACGTGGACAGTGGCGAGTGGGCCCGCGAATACCCCGACACGAACCTCGTGCGCTTGGCGGGAAAGTTAATCTACGTTCTGCACGACCTGAAGACGCTGAAGGCCGATCCCGGCGCCGGCATCGACGTCATCGTCTCCGGGCATTCCCACGTGCCGAAGATCGACACGGTCGGTGGCGTTCTCTACCTGAATCCCGGCAGCGCGGGACCGCGGCGCTTCAGGCTGCCGATCACGCTTGCGACGCTCGAAGTCACGCCTGAGGGCATGCGACCAGAAATCCACGACCTTGGAGGCGACTGAGCGCACCACCGGGCAGGGAATTCACAGCGGGGGAGGCGAATGCGTTAATTCGTTCCGTTTGCCGGTTACGCCCGAAGGGAAGCGCTATTTGCGCGGACGTTCTCGCTCGCGCACGACATCCTTCGCCCGCTTGTCGGACCTGAGCCCGAGGTAGACGGGCTGGCGCAGTTCGCCCTTGCTCGTCCACTCCGCAAATTTGACCTCGGCAACCAACGAGGGCCTGACCCAAGTCGTGGCGGCCTCGTCCTTCACTTTGGCAGGGAAGGGTGATTTAGGGGTCGTCAGCTTCACGAGCTTGGCATGGAGGTCTTCCAGGACCTTGTGGCTGAAGCCAGTGCCGACATGTCCGATGTAGCGCCATGCGTCGTCTTCCCGCACGGCGAGGACCAGGGCGCCGAAGAACGGCCTGGTGCGCCTGGGCGCCGTGAAGCCGGCGATCACCACTTCCTGCCGCTTTGCAGTCTTGATCTTCAGCCAATCCGGGGTCCGGCTTCCGGATGCATACGCGCTGTCGGCGCGCTTCGCCATGACGCCTTCAAGACCCTTCCGCTCGGCCTCGGCGAAAAATTTCGTGCCGCTCGCTTTGCGGTGGCGGCTGAAGGCGATCAGCCGGTGGCGCGGCAGGATCGCTTTCAGCCGCTCCTTGCGCTCGAGAAGAGGCTGTTTGCGCAAGTCCGCTGCGTTCTGAAACATGAGATCGAAGGCGCAATACAGCAGCTTCGCTTCATGGCGCAGCGCGTTTTGAAGCAGCTGGAAATGCGAGACGCCGTCCTTTCCGATCGCGACGAGCTCGCCATCGATCACGGCGTCGCCCTTCACGCCCTCCAGCGCTTTGGCGACCTCGATATAGCTGCGGCTGATGATCTTGCCATTGCGGCTGTAGAGCGAAACCTTGCCCCGCCGGATTTCCGCGATCATCCGGAAGCCATCGTACTTGTCCTCAAAAACCCAGCCCGGGGTCGTCGAACGGCGCGTCGGTGAGCGTAGCGAGCATCGGCTGTAAGCGCTTGGGCAGGGTCGACGTCCGGCTCATTCAAGGGCCAATCCTTCAGAGCGCGTTGCGTAATGCAGGGACGTCCTTCAAGAATGAGGGAACGCTCAAAGCCATGGCATGTTCCGTCCGACGCCGCGGCAATCCCAGAGTGCGCGACGTTGACTATCGAACGGGAAGGGCTGATCAGACCGATGGCCAGAAAACTCAAGACCTACCAGACTTCGCTAGGTTTCTTCGATCTGGCGATCGCCGCTCCCTCTCTTCTTGACCCAGTTGTTTCCTCGGCCGCTCGCATACATGCTGTCCCGCACCTTCGACACGACGCCTTCGAGACCGAGCTTGCAGGCGTGCGCGAACATCTCGCGTCCCTCGATCTCGAAGCTATCGCTAAACTGCACGTCAGTGCCGGCGATGATCTTCTTCAGTTCGGCCTTGCGTGCGCAGAGCGGTAGCTTTCGGATGTCTCTGCCGTTCAGGTAGAGCAGGTCGAAGGCGACCAGCACGATCCTGGTCGAGGTGCCCTTGAACTCGTTCTGCAGCACAGAGAAGTCGGTCCCGCCGTTGGCGGCCGGCACGACGACCTCGCCGTCGATGATCGCCGAGCCCGCTTTCATGTGCCAGGCGTCACTGGCGATCTTCCGGAAGCGTTTGGTCCAATCATTTCCGCGCCGTGTGAAGACTCTCACGGTCTCGTTTGCGAGGTGGACTTGGACGCGGTAGCCGTCAAACTTGATTTCGTGAATCCAGCGGGGCCCGCTCGGCACCTTCTCGACCGAGCTGGCCAAGGCCGGCTCAATGAAGCCAGGCAGCGGCGCCTTGAGGCCGATCGTCGCCGGTTTTCGACGCTGAAACGCCACTCATGAACTCCACGCTACAGGTGATTCAAAGTGGCACAGTTCAGATCGTTCCGGAACCTGCGAATCCTTTGCCGCGTTGCATGGTCGTCTCGTCACAAAGGAGGAGCCGATGGCGACAGCGAAGAAGACGGCCCGCGGGCGCAAGCAGGACCGGCCCCGGGTAGCCGGGCGGCAAAATTACGAACTAGGATACGAGTCGAAGAAGACCGGGCGCTCAGCGGCCGCGGTGAAGAAGGCCGTCAAGAAGGTCGGCAACAGCCGAAAGCGGGTCGAGAGGCGACTCGGGCGCTAGGCCAACTGGGTCGGCGCCGATTTCCCGGCGCTGGTTCTTTAGCAGTCCGGCAGGCATTCAGGGCAAGTGTCACCGATCGAGGCTAATACGTCCTCAATTTCTGAGACCGCCTCTGTCCCAGAAAGTCCGTCCGGCGGGTCTTGGCGGGCGATGTCGAAGGCCCGCTGGCGGGCGTGCGGGTCGGCGCGATCCTGCATCCAGCCGTGCTCCTCACACTCCCGAATGGCGCCCGCTTCCTGCAGCACCAAGATGGCCCAGCCACGCAGCGTCCGAATCGCAGATCGGCGCTGTTTCGTCATAAGCATCGGGAGTTCTCCTGCCGGGGAGGAATCCCTACGGCCGGCCATTCGTTCCTGTTCCCGTCACAGAGCAGGGATTGAAATCGCAGTGCTTCGGCAAAGCTTCAGCGCCACATCCCTCGCACGCGAGCCCCGATGTCGACTCGAGGCCCTTGGGTTGGGCCGCGTGCAGCGGCGTCTGCAGAAGCCGTCGGCCAATTCGTGCGCTCGAACAGGCCAAGCAGCTTCTCAGGAATGAAGCGCGTTCGCGATGCATAAACGTGCCGGTCCCCTTGGGAATGCTGACCATGTGTGAAGAAGCGCTGCGGCACCACCAGGTGGAGATCGTCCTTAGCGCGCGTCATCGCGACGTAGAGGAGGCGGCGCTCCTCCTCGAGTTCGGCGGAAGTGCCGGCTCCCAAGTCGGACGGCATGCAGCCGTCGACTACGTTGAGGACGTACACCGACTTCCATTCCTGGCCCTTGGCCGAGTGGATCGTCGATAGGATCAGATAGTCCTCGTCCAGCAACGGCACACCGGCCTGGTCGCTGGTCGCGTCCGGCGGATCCAGGGTGAGTTCCGTCAGGAAGCGTTCGCGCGACGGATATCCGCCGGCTATCTGTTCAAGTTGAACGAGGTCGGCGCGCCGGACCTCGGCGTCTTCGTGGATGCGCTCGAGATGCGGTTCGTACCAGAGGCGGGCACGCTCCAGGTCCGACGGCCATTCCGAGTATCGGAGATTTCCGACTGTCCCGGCAAAAGTGGTCCAATCGTCGCCGGCGCGCGGCGGGCAGGGAGGCTACAAAGTGTGCCTAGGGCGTCGGGGGCTTCAGCCATGTGATCGAGGATGCGCTGCGCGGAAGCGGGACCGATGCCCGGCAACAGATGCAGCACGCGGAACCCGGCGATCCGATCGCGCGGGTTCTCCACGAACCGCAGCAGTGCGAGCAGGTCCTTGACGTGCGCGGCGTCAAGAAACTTCAGACCGCCGAACTTCACGAACGGGATGTTGCGACGGGTGAGTTCGACCTCCAGCGGCCCGCTGTGCGAGGAGGTGCGGAAGAGCACCGCCTGTTGTTTGAGAAGGGCCCCTTCCTCGCGGGTTTCGAGAATGCGCTCGACGATGTAGCGCGCCTGGTCCGCCTCGTCTCGCACGGCGACCAGCCGAGGTTTTGCGGATGACGTGCGCTCCGTCCATAGGTTCTTGGTGAAGCGCTCCCTGGCGAGATCGATAACGCCGTTTGCCGCGGAAAGGATCGGCTGGGTCGAACGATAGTTGCGGTCCAGGGTGACGAGCTCCGCCCTCGGACTGAATTGTTCGGGAAAATCGAGAATGTTGCGGACGGTGGCGGCCCGGAACGAATAGATCGATTGCGCGTCGTCGCCAACCACCGTGAGACCGCGCCCCCCGGGCTTCAACGCCAGCAGAACTGACGACTGCAGACGGTTCGTGTCCTGGTATTCGTCGACGAGCACGTGATCGAAGCGGCCACCGACATCATCGGCGATGCCGGCGTCGTTCATCATCTGCGCCCAGTACAGAAGAAGGTCATCGTAATCGAGGACGTTCTGCTTCTGCTTGGCCTCGACATATGCCGCAAAGAGATCTTTGAGCTCGGCAGCCCAGCCCGAGCACCACGGGTATGACGCTCCGAGCACCTCTTCAAGCTGGCTCTCGGCGTTGACGCAGCGGGAGTAGATCGAAAGGCACGTGCCCTTGGCGGGAAAACGGCTTTCGGTCTTGGAAAGCCCGCGCTCGTGTCGGACCAGATTCATCAGGTCCGCCGAGTCCTCGCGATCGTGAATTGTAAAGGCGGGATTGAGGCCGATCTGATCGGCATATTCACGAAGCAGTCGGGCACCAATACCGTGGAAGGTGCCGGCCCAACTGAGCGCGTCGGTCATGATCCCGGCATCAGCGCCAAGGACCTTGCGAGCGATCCGCTCGACACGCCTCGACATCTCGGACGCAGCGCGCCGCGAGAACGTCATCAGCAAGATCCGACGCGGGTCAGCCCCGCGGACGATGAGGTGGGCAACACGGTGGGCAAGGGTATTCGTCTTGCCGGACCCGGCGCCGGCGATGACCAGCAGCGGAGCTCCGACATGACTGTCGGCGGTGACCCCGTGCTCGACGGCTCGACGCTGTTCCGGGTTGAGCGTCTCAAGATATGATGCGGCCGTGGACGCGAGCACGATTGTCCCCCTGTCAGAACTGCACGCTCGATGATTCTTGCTCAAATCGCAATGCGATCATCTGCGCTGCGCCCCAGGACGTCCTTCAGTCCCTCGCTGCGTTCCGGCGCGCCATGCCTACGGGTCTACGCCGCCGCCTTGTCTTCCTTGTCGGCCCCGCGCATGACGATCTGCAGCGCGCTATCGGGCAGCGGACGCTGTAGCGCCTTCGCCTCGTCCCAGGGAGCGCGCATCCAGACGTCTCGTTCTTCCTCGGTCGTCAGGATCACCGGCATTGCCTTCGGGTGGATCGGCGCGACGATCGCATTCGCTGCTGTCGTCAAGAAACCATAGACGAGGTGAGGCCCGGAATCGGCTTCGACTTCGTGCCGCGGTCCCCGTTGAATTCAGTCCAGATGCCAGCAAAGCAAAACAACGGCCGGCTGCCATCGAGCGCAAACCAAACAACGTCCTTCTTCTTGGTCTCCGGATTCGGCTCCGGAGAATATTCAGCAAAGCTGTTCGCGGGCACCAGGCAGCGGTTCTCCGGCTTCAACCAGCCGCGCCAGTGGGGAGAGGACGTGTTGCGAATGTTGGTTACCGGCGGACCGCCGTTCCTCGGTGGCGGCGGCATGCCCCACCGCATCAACACCATCTCTTCAGCATCACCGGAATTGCGGATCACCGGTGCCGGATAATCCGGAAAAACACCGGGCATCGATGGCAGGTTGCCGACGTATCGGTTCATGCGTCTGAACAGAGCGGCAATCGCCTCCTGGTTCGTGGTGATCGAATACAGATTGCACATTTCAGCGTTCGCTCTCGACGATCATGGGCAAAGGCTTAGCCCGGCCGAGCCACTCCGCATGTCTGAAAATCGCTGGTCTGCGTGGCAAGCCGTCATGACGCTTTCCTCGCCCCGTTTTGTTCAAATGATCGCATCATGATGCCGTGGAGGATCTTGCTGGCGGCGGCTCGAACCCTTCGCTCGGTATCCTCAGGCATCGGTGGCAATTTATAGGTCGCCACGAGATCGGTAAGTTCCCTATGAACATCCGTACGGAAGCCGTGCGGATCATCCGCCATTTCCGACAGGAGCTGAAATAGCGTTGCGACCATGAACTGGATCGCCATGTCAGCTCCCATCTGCTCGGCCTGATCATCCGTGATGAAAGAAAGCTTGTCCTGATGCTTCATCGATACCCCGCTACCTGACGTTTACCCTCTGTAGGTCCGAAAGTGTCCGCGCGTGTAGGCGTGCGATACCGCCTTCTTCAACTCCGCTATCTCCGATTCCAAATGGTTGTTCGCGACGATCAGCGCGCGAACAGTCGCACGCGTATCGCCGCCGCAAATGGCGATCGCCTGGTCGACGGTGGCTTCCAACCCATCGTCCTGTTCGTTGGGCTGAGAGACCGAGGACATGGCCCGTTCCAGGTTGACCGTCGATGGGACATGTTCTTAGTTTGTTCTCATGGAGTCAAGCCGCCGTTTCAAGCCGCCCTGGACGTTGGTCCAGGAAAATTCCGAGTGCTATGTGGTCAGGGACGCCAACGGCGTAACCTTGGCGTGGCTTTATTGCCGCGATGATGCCCAGCGCTACAGCTTCGGCGTTAGCAAGCTCTCCTCGGATGAGGCACGCCGGATCGGCAAGGCAATCGCGCGCATTCCCGAATTCCTCATGCCGCGCCAAGGCTTTTATCCGCGTGGAGGCGGGCGCGCTGGCGCGCCGAACGGCCTTATCACAGTCGTGCAGGTGGCTCTAGCGTGGTTTGGCCGGACTCACGCTAACCAATCAATCCCAACCGCCTCACTGCACAAAAGGAAAATAATGGTTGCAGCCAACCGTGAACTGCCGGCCTCTGGTTACGCGCTCGAAGTGGACGGCCGACTCAAAGCCGAATTTGCGACCAGAGACGGCGCCAGGGCAGGTGGAGAAGAGCTGAAGAAGCGCTTTCCCATGCTTCAGATCAGGATCTATGACGCGCAGACGAACGCGCGCGAGGAAATCTAGATCTTCTGCCTCAAGTCTAAGCGGATTCTTCTGCTTGTGCGCATGCGGCTTCCGCCGCACCGGGCTCTCGAGAACCGAGCCGCTGACGCGTCTCGGCCGTCCGGCGTCGATCACTTGCGCAAAGACTGCGGAGCTCCTCGCCGGGGGCACTCGGGAAAGGGTCCCGCCGTCATGGAGTATGCCGGCGTCGCTATCACTGCCCCGTTCCTGGGTACCCTCTTAACCGGTCTCGTCGCTGCACTCGGTCCCGCGTGCCGCCTTCGGCGTCGCTATGCTCACGCTCCTGCGGGTGCCATTTCCGCTGAGGCGAGGCGCCCTTGGCGCACGCCTGATCGGGGTCTGCGGCCCTAGGTATCTTAAGGCCAAGTCCCATGAAGAAATGGGACGGAAGGCGGGCCGCGTCGTGGATCTCTCATTCTCTCACTTGTGGCGTGCGGCGAGGGCCAAGCCGGGCTCTCGTATGCCGCCCCATGCGGCCGCATGGTCCACACGGCGTCGATTCCTCGCGAACGAGGCTGAGAGTAAGAGTTCGGCCGGGTTTTGCCGTGACGGGTTACAAGCTGCGAGAGGCTCGCGGCGCCCGTCGCGGAGATCCGCGATGTCCAGACACTATCTTCGGGCGCGCACCGGTGAGGACCGGACAAGCCTTTATGACGAAATCACCAACAAGATCATCGCTGAACTTGAGGCCGGCCGAATGCCGTGGGTGCAGCCCTGGGGCACCGCGGCGGCGAAGGCTTCTTTGGCCATGCCGAAAAATGCTTCAACCGATCGTACCTACAGCGGCATCAACGTTCTGCTTCTCTGGGGAGCACGATCGAACAAGGTTTTACGGGACAAAGCTGGCTTACGTTTCGCCAGGCGCTGTCGCTTGGCGGACACGTCCGCAAAGGTGAGCGCGGCACCACCGTGGTCTATGCCGACCGTTTCGTACCGAGCGACGAAAAGCGACGCGCCGCCGAGACCGGTGACGAAGCGCAAGCGATCCCATTCCTCAAGCGCTTTACCGTATTTAACACAGATCAGTGCGACGCGCTCCCCGAGGAAATCGCCACCACCGCGCCACCGCCGCCAGCGGGCTTGATCGAGCCCAGGGTCGAAGCCCTGATCAAGGCCACGGGCATCACGTTTCGTATTGGCGGAGATCGCGCCTTCTACGCGCCGGTCGAAGACTATGTCCAGATCCCGCCGCCGCAAGCCTATTTCGAGCCGATCAATTGGCACCGCACCGCGTTGCATGAACTCGGTCATGCGACCGGGCATCGTTCGCGCCTCAACCGCGACCAAAGCGGATCCTATGGCACCAAAAATATGCCTTCGAGGAATTGGTGGCGGAGCTGAGTGCCGCGTTCGGCTGCGCATCGCTCGGGATCGTGCCAACCGTTCGCCATGCCGACTACATCGGCGCGTGGCTCGAAGTCCTGCGCGAAGACAATCGCGCGATCGTGCGTGCGGCTTCGCAGGCGAGCAAGGCCTCGGATTATCTGCTTGGCTTCGTTTCCGATCCCGTCGCAAACGCGCCGGTGAATCCAGAGGTTGGCAATTACGAGGCGGCGTGATGCTGGACCTGCCGTGGTCGCGCGAGAGTAAGAGGAGGGGATGTTTTTCCGCGACGGGCTGGAGGTCAAGAGAGAGTCTCTTGGCTGCCCGTCGTGGAGAAGCCAAATGACGAAAGTCCAGAAGATCACGCTGTCGCCTTCGCGCGACATTCCGTTCAACAAGCTGGTGCTGAGCCAGTCCAATGTGCGCCGCGTGAAAGCCGGCGTTTCGATTGAGCAGCTAGCCGAAAGCATCGCGCAGCGTACCCTGCTGCAGAGCCTGAATGTCCGGGCCGTCGTCGATACCGAGGGTAACGAGACCGGCATGTTCGAGGTGCCGGCGGGTGGGAGGCGCTATCGAGCGTTGGAGCTTCTGGTCAAGCAAAAGCGCATGGCGAAAACGCAAGCTGTTCCGTGCGTCGTGCGCGAGGGTGGTATTGCCGAAGATGACTCGCTCGCCGAAAATGACGAGCGGGTCGGGTTACATCCGCTAGACCAGTTTCGAGCTTTCAAGACCTTGAGCGACACTGGCTTGAGCGAAGAAGATATTGCTGCCCGGCATTTCGTGAGCCCGGCCATCGTGAAGCAACGATTGCGCCTCGCCTCAGTGTCGCCGAAGCTGCACGAGGTCTATGCCGAAGATGGCATGACCCTCGAGCAGCTCATGGCCTTTTCCGTCACGGCCGACCACGCCAGGCAGGAGCAGGTCTGGGAGAACGTCAGTCGCTCCGGCTATGATGAGCCATACCAGATCAGGCGCATGCTGACGGAGCAGACCATCCGTGCATCCGATCGCCGCGCGCAATTTGTTGGGGTTGGCGCCTACGAGCAGGCGGGTGGCGGTATTCTGCGAGATCTATTCGAGCACGATGACGGCGGCTGGCTTCAGGATGTCGCTTTACTCGATCGTCTCGTCACCGAGAAGCTCGCGGCGGAGGCCGAGACCATCGCCAAGGAGGGCTGGAAATGGATCTCGATCGCCGTGGATTTCCCCTACGGTCACGCCGGCGGCTTGCGTGAACTGGAGGGCAAACCTGCCGATCTTACCATCGAGGAGCAGGCGACCATCGACGCGCTCAACGCCGAGCAGGCCAAGCTGGAATTTGACTACCAGGACGCGGATGAATTGCCCGACGACGTCGATCAGCGCCTCAGCGAGATCGAAGCGGCGTTGATGGCGTTCGAGGACCGATCGGTGGTCTACGATCCCGCCGACATCGCGCGGGCTGGCGTCTTCGTCAGCATCGATTCCGAAAGACGGCTCACGGTGGACCGGGGTTACGTCCGACCGGAGGATGAGCCGCCTGCGGCTGATCCTCCGGCAAAACGTCGACTCGTCGTCAACCGAGGGTCAGGAGGCCAGTGCTTCTGTGCAGCGCACGGCGATCTCGGTCGCCGGACACTCGGCTGAAGCCGAAGAGGATGATGAGGACGCGGCAAAGCCGTTGCCCGACCGGCTCATCACCGAGCTGACGGCACATCGCACGCTGGCGCTACGCGATGCGCTCGCAGAGAATCCAGCCATCGCGTTCCAGGCCGTGCTGCACAACTTCGTGCTGACCTCGTTTTTCCGGTTCGCTTCCTCCGGAAGCTGCCTGGAGATCGGACTTCATACACCTATCTTTCCAGCACAGGCTCCGGGTCTGAAGGAGAGCGTGTCCGCCAAAGCCATCGACGCGCGGCACGAGAGTTGGAAGGCGCGGCTGCCGAAGAATGAGACGGACCTATGGGACGCACTGACGGCATTGGACGGCACCGCCCAGGCGTCCCTGTTCGCCCACTGCGCGTCATTCGCCGTAAACGCGCTCTACGAACCGGCGAACCGATACAATCAGGGCCGCGTCTCCGCTCACGGCGTCCGCACGCGTCTTGATCAAGCTGACGTGCTGGCGCGTGCCGTCGGACTCGACTTGGTCCAGGCCGGTTGGAGACCAACGGTCGACAACTATCTCGGCCGGGTCACCAAGCCCCGTATTCTCGAGGCAGTTCGGGAGGCAAGGGCGAGTCCTCGGCGCAACTGATCGACCATCTGAAGAAGGCCGATATGGCCAAGGAAGCTGAACGCCTTCTCGACGGCTCCGGCTGGTTGCCGGAACCGCTCCGTCTGGTCGATGTCGCGCCGTCGCCGTCGGAGAAGGAGGGTGAAGCGGGCGCGTTGCCCGAATTCCTCTCCGATGACGAGGAGCGGGAAGTCGCTGCCGACGACGATCGGCCACAGTGTCAGGCTGCTGAATGAAATACGTCGCGGGACGACTCCGGCCGTCCCGCATTCTTCGTATCGGGGGGCCGGTGCACAACGCCGGCCCCCATTTTTTTGTGGCGAGGGCTCAAGAGGAAGAGCGCGGCCGGGAAGGGTTTGAGCCGCGGCGGTTCAGGAGAGCGCCGGGCGGTTCGGCCCATTCCCGCTCTCCGAAAGACATCCTCCCATGACCGAATCTCTCGTCGGCAGCGCCACCGCCGCGCCACTCTCGATGCGTGCCACCGCAGTTGTCGCCTCCGCTGTCGTAAGGGCCGCGCGGCAGCTTTTGACCGATCTCGAACGCGGCCGGCGCATCGATGCCGCTGCCTTGCGCAGCGCGATGGAGGCCGCCTTCGGTGCCTCCGATACGACCGGCGCCTGGAACTGGAAGACCGCCTATGACGCCTGCGAGGCGGCGACCGTCCTTTTCCTGCGACGGTATGGCACCGCCATGCGTGCCAAGGCGACATCGCCGACAGCCATGCTGCCAATGCTGATGAGGATCACCAGTCTCCTTCCGACCCAGACCCGTCGGTCCGAGGAAAGCAAATCCCTCCAGCAGTTTTCGACACCGATTGGGCTGGCGTTCGTCGCCAGCGTAGCCGCCGCAATCACGCCCGCAGACGTCGTGCTGGAGCCGTCGGCTGGCACCGGCCTTCTTGCCATCCCCGCCGAACTGGCGGGCGCCACAATAATTCTCAACGAGTTCGCCGACAGCCGTGCCGGTATTCTCGCGCAGCTCTTTCCCGCCGTCTGCACCACGCAGTATGACGCTGCGCATATCAACGACCATCTCGATGCCAGCGTTGTGCCAAGTGTCGTGCTCATGAACCCTCCGTTTTCGGCCGCGGTTCATGTCGATCGCGAGATGGCAGATGCGGCGTTACGGCACGTCGCATCCGCCCTGGCCCGTCTTCCGGAAGGCGGACGGCTGGTCACCATCACAGGAGCGAATGTCGCCCCCGAAAAGCCCGCCTGGACCGACTCGTTCAAGCGATTGCAGGAACGGGGTCGCGTCGTGTTCTCGGCGGCGATTGAGGGTGCTGTCTATGCCAAGCACGGGACCAGCATCGATACACGGTTGACCGTTATCGATCGAGCGCCGGCTGCCGACAGCGCGTGCTTCCCTGCCTCACCCGGCATCGCGCCCGACCTGCCGACTTTGCTCGCCTGGGTCATGCAATACGTGCCGCCACGTCGGCCAGTTGCCGGCACTACGGCTGCGGTGGTGGCGCCAATTGCCCGCGCTCCAACGCCTCGAACCGTCCGTGCATATCTCGGCCAGCGTCAACCAGCGATGGCGCCAGCAATTGACCTCGTAGCGGCCGAAGTCGCCTACGAGTTGGTGGAATGGACGCCCACGGATGCCAGCCAGATCAGCGATGCGCTGTATGAGGCCTATACGCTGCAGTCGATCCGCATTGCAGGCGCGCAGCCCCATCCCACCAAGCTCGTCCAATCGGCGGCGATGGCCTCAGTCGCACCGCCAAAACCGTCTTATCGGCCGCACCTGCCGGCCAACGTTGTCGCCGATGCCATCCTCTCCGACGCCCAGCTCGAGAGCATCATCTATGCCGGAGAGGCGCATTCAGAATTCCTTGCCGGCGCCTGGACGGTCGATGCGACCTTTGACGTTGTGGCGGCAGCACGCGACGACGCGGAGAACGCCGTTCGCTTTCGTCGCGGCTGGTTCTTAGGCGACGGTACCGGCGCGGGTAAGGGACGGCAGGTCGCGGGGATCCTGCTCGACAACTGGCTCAAAGGTCGCCGCCGCGCGGTCTGGATCAGCAGATCCGACAAGTTGATCGAGGATGCGCAGCGCGACTGGTCCGCGCTTGGAATGGAACGGCTTCTCGTCACGCCGCTTTCGCGCTTTCGGCAGGGTACGCCGATCCGACTCGCGGAAGGCGTCCTATTTACCACCTACGCTACGCTGCGTACCGACGAGCGCGGAGAAAAGCTTTCGCGCGTTCGGCAGATCGTCGAATGGTTGGGCTCCGATTTCGACGGAGCCATTATCTTCGACGAGAGCCACGCCATGCAGAACGCGGTTGGCGGCAAGGGCGAACGCGGCGACCAGGCGGCGTCTCAGCAGGGGCGGGCGGGCCTGCGACTCCAGCATGCTTTGCCGAATGCCCGTGTAGTCTATGTCTCGGCGACCGGCGCTACGACGGTGCACAACCTGGCTTACGCTCAGAGACTGGGACTGTGGGGCGGCGACGACTTCCCATTTGCCACTCGTGCTGAGTTCGTCGAAGCGATCGAGGAGGGCGGAGTCGCGGCGATGGAGGTGTTGGCGCGCGACCTCAAAGCGCTCGGCCTCTATGCGGCGCGCTCTCTGTCCTACGAGGGAATTGAATACGAACTCGTCGAACATCAGCTCACGCCCGAGCAGGTTCGCATCTATGACGCCTATGCCGGCGCGTTCGGCATCATCCATAACAACCTCGACGCCGCGATGCGGACCGCCAACATCACCGGCGAGATCGGCACGCTGAATGCGGGGCAAAATCCGCAGCGCGATCCGCGTTCGAAAGCGCCAAGCAGCGCTTCTTCGGCCACCTCCTGACCTCGATGAAGACACCATCGCTGATCCGCTCGATCGAGCGCGATCTCGACATGCAGGCCACGCCGCCGTCATCCAGATCGTCTCCACAGGGGAGGCGCTGATGGAACGGCGGCTCGCCGAAATCCCGACCGAGGACTGGGGCGACGTCCAGGTCGACATTACCCCGCGCGAATATGTGCTCGATTATCTCGCCCATTCCTTCCCGGTTCATCTCCACGAACCATTCACCGACTCGGAGGGCAACCTTTACTCCAGGCCCGTCTATCGTGATGGCCAGCCGGTCGAGAGCCGTGAGGCCGTTGCACGCCGCGACCGCCTCATCGAGAAGCTCGCGTCGCTTTCGCCGGTGCCCGGCGCGCTCGACCAGATCGTTCAGCGATTTGGGACAGATGTGGTCGCTGAGGTCACGGGTCGCTCGCGCCGGATCATCCGCAAGGGCGATCGGCTGCTGGTCGAAACCCGTGCGGGTTCCGCAAACCTCGCCGAGACCGCCGCATTCATGGATGACGTCAAGCGTATCCTCGTGTTCTCCGACGCGGGCGGCACGGGCAGGAGCTACCATGCCGAGCTATCGGCAAGGAATCGCCGGTTGCGAGTCCACTATTTGTTAGAGCCCGGCTGGAAGGCGGATACCGCCATCCAGGGCCTCGGCCGCACGAACCGGACCAACCAGGCGCAGCCGCTGTTCCGGCCGATTGCGACGGACGTGAAGGCCGAGAAGCGCTTCCTGTCCACGATCGCTCGCCGGCTCGATACGCTCGGTGCCATCACGCGAGGTCAGCGACAGACCGGGGGCCAGGGCCTGTTCCGGCCCGAGGACAATCTCGAAAGCCAGTATGGCCGTGACGCGTTGCGTCAACTTTACATGCTGCTTGCGCGCGGGAAGGTGGAGGGCTGCTCGCTCGAGGCGTTTGAAGACGCCACCGGGCTGAAGCTGACCGATGCGAACGGGCTCAAGGACGAGCTGCCGCCGATCACGACCTTCCTGAACAGGTTGTTGGCCCTCACCATCGAGCTTCAGAATATTCTCTTCACGGCCTTCGAGCAGTTGCTGGCCGCTCGTATCGAGGGCGCGATCGCGTCCGGCACTTTTGATGTCGGGCTCGAAACACCCGCGCCGAGAGCTTTGTCGTCACTAATCGGCGGACAATTTATGCTCATCCGGCGGCCGGCACCGAGACTCCGGCTTCTCACGATCACCGAACGCCAGCGAAATCATCCTGTGACCCTGGATGATGCGATCGGCCGTCTTTCCGATCATCGTGCCGTCCTGCTGATCAACGAGCGCTCCGGCCGGCCCGCCGTGCAGTTCCCGGCGCCGAGCTTCATGCTCGACGACGGCGAGATCGAGCGGCGTGTCCGGCTGATCCGCCCCATGGAGCAGAACAGCGTGCCCTTGAAGATGATGGCAGAAAGCCATTGGGTCGAAGTTGACCGCGGGCGTTTCAGCACCGCCTGGCTGGCCGAGCTTGCAGAGGTGCCCGAGTTCTCGGAGAGCACGATCCATGTGGTGGCGGGCTTGCTGCTCCCGATTTGGAAGCGGCTGCCGAACGAGTCGACCCGGGTCTATCGGCTGCAGACCGATGCGGGCGAGCGCATTATCGGTCGCAAGGTCTCGGCCACCTGGCTCGCGAATGTCCTTAGCTCCGGCGCACCCGAGTTGGCGCCGGACGCAGCCTTCGCGGCGCTGACGGCGGGGCGAGCCGTCCTCGACCTCGCCGAAGGACTCCAGCTTCGCCGCGTTCGGGTCATGGGTGCCTGCCGTATCGAATTGTCGGGATTCACCGACACGATGCGCGATCGACTGCGCAGCTACGGGCTCTTCGGGGAGATCATCTCGTGGAAGCTGCGCATGTTCGTGCCGACTGACGCGAGCGGCGCCGAAGTGCTGGCGAAGCTCCTTGATCGCTACGCAATCAAGCGCATCGTCGAACGGGAGGCCGCGTGATGCCCCGCGACGCCTCCGAACTTGCACATCGCCTCGGGCGCGAGGCGGAGGCGGTGTGCCGCCACTACCTTTCCAATGGTAAGCGCGAGGGGCGGTATTGGCTGGTTGGTGATGTCCACAATTCCCCAGGGCGCTCGATGTTCGTGCGGCTCCAGGACTCGCCGAAGGGGCCCGCCGGCAAGTGGACCGATGCTGCGACCGGCGCGCATGGCGATCTCCTCGACATCATTCGCGAGAGCCGAGGCTTACGCGAGTTCCGCGAGGTCGCCGAGGAGGCAAGGCGCTTTCTGAAGTTGCCGCATGCAGAACCGGAGCTCGTCACGAAACCCGCTCGTCCGGCAGCACCGGTTGGATCGCAAGAGGCCGCGAGACGGCTGTTTGCGATCTCAGGTCCGATTGAGGGCACCATCGTTGAGACGTACTTGCAGCGCCGTGGAATACTGCACGTGCACCACGGTGGCAGCCTGCGCTTCCATCCGCGCTGCTTTTATCGGCCTGACGAGCACCTGCCGACCGAAACCTGGCCGGCGATGATCGCTCGCGTCACCGACCTCGACGGCAGGATCACCGGCGTGCACCGCACGTGGCTCGATCCGGACGGCTTTGATCACGTTCGGCTCGGCAAGGCCCCGATCGACACGCCCCGACGAGCCATGGGCGACCTCCTTGGCAACGCAGTTCATTTCGGCGCAGCGGACGACGACGTGCTTGTTGCCGGCGAAGGCATCGAGACCATGCTATCGCTACGCTGCGCGCTTCCGACCCTGCCGATGGCCGCTGCACTGTCGGCCAATCACCTCTCAGCCATGGCGCTGTCGTCGAGTTTGCGTCGGCTTTATATCGCCCGCGACGCCGATGCCGCGGGTGATGTGGTGCAAGTCGTTCTGTCGCAACGCGCGGAAACCGCCGGCATCGAAGCAATCCCGTTGTCACCTCGGTTGGGTGACTTCAATGAGGATCTGCATGTCTTCGGCCTCGATGCCCTCCGCGTAGCGTTGCGGATTCAGCTGGCACCGGAGGACGTTTCCCGCTTTCTGCTCTTGTCGGCCACTGTCGAATAAGCGTGTTTGGTTGCCATCGATGCCGACTGTTCGGTCACGACGGCCCAATGCCGGAGAGGCGCGGACCACGGCCTTCTAGAGGGCGATCGGACGGCAGGCGGCCCGGGCCGGCAATGGCTTCGACCGGCTATTTTCCGCCGGCCCTTCGGGCCTTTGCATCGCGAAGCAAAATAGCCGGCCTCCGCCATCCTCCGCTGGCGCTTCGGCCCTTCGCTTCGCTTTCGGGTTCTGGCCCGTTCCGCCCGCCGTCAGGTGATCGCCACGAAGGCCGCGATGGGCGCGGCCGATCCGGTAAAGGACCTCATCCCATGACCGATCATGACGACATCGAACCGCCGCACGCGTCATCTCCGACCGACCACGTCCTCAGCGAACTGCAGCTCTTTGGCTACCGTCCATTCGACGACCAACCTGATCGAGACCGCTGCCCGAAGGTAGGATGATCGCTGGCGCAATCGCCGACATCTTCGACGCGTTGGTCGCCACGCTGAACGACACCCGGCTCGAACCGGACCTCGAGGATCTGCTCTGGTCGACCGTCAACCTCTTCCACCGTGCGGCAGACAGAATCAATCGCCAGCTTGACGACAACGAACAGGCGCAACGCAAAAGCCAGCGCGAGCAGAATGGCTCCGAAGTACAATCAGTTGAGCTTGAGCGCCTGACGGCCGAAGGCATCACGCTAGTCGAACGCCGCAATTGCCTCGAACTGTTCCGCGATCAGGCCATCGAGCGTTTTGAGGTCCACACCGGTTCTTCCTGGCGTCCCCGATCGGGGTCACTTGTCAATCACCGCACGCTCACGGCAGCAATGATCGACCACGAGATTTCATCGCCGCCAAGCGCCGCGCCGAGACCGAGCTCATGGTGCCCCCAGGGCCAAAAATCGCACTCACTGGAGGCCTCGACTTCAACGACCACCTTCTGATCTGGGACCGTCTCGACAAGGTCCACGCCAAGCATACCGACATGGTCCTGGTGCATGGCGGCTCGCCAAAGGGCGCCGAACTGATCGCCGCCAAATGGGCGACTAACCGCAAGGTGCCACAGATCGCTTTCAAGCCGGATTGGACGAAGCACGCCAAGGCGGCGCCGTTCAAGCGCAACGACGCCATGCTCGAACTCCTACCGATCGGCGTCATGCATTTTCCGGGCACAGGAATCCAGGACAACCTCGCCGACAAGGCAAAGCGGCTCGGCATACCCGTCTGGAAATTCGGCGGCGCATGAGCGCCGCGCTGCTCCTTCCGACGCCACCAAGGCGGGTTGCATCGCCGCAACTCCGCCTCGTTTCGATATTATGTCCAAATTCGCGCCGCGGTGGTGGTGGAAGGCGCGACCGTTACCTTTGCACAGAGAGCCGCCACCATGCTCGCCCTAGGACTTCTTCTCAACACCGTTGGCATCGGTCTGTTCTGCTGGTTGATCTTCACGCTGGCGGTTCACGCCTTGCCGTTCTTCGTGGCGATCAATGCCGGCATTTGGGCCTTTCATAGCGGCGCCGGCGTGCTCGGCACGCCGCTTGTTGCCGTCGCCGCCGGCGGCATGTCCCTTGCGATCGCTCAAATCGCGTTCGCCATGACCCGGTCTCTGATCTTGCGTGCCATCATTGCGGCGGTGTTTGCTTTGCCGGCTACATTTGCTGGCTATCATGTCGTCCTAGCGATGGCGCAAATCGGCGTGCCGTCGCTCGTTTGGCGAGAGGTTTTCGCTTGCGTCGGTGCGGTCTTTGTCGGCGGCACAGCGTGGACGCGTTTGGCCATCTTCACGAAGCCCCGACCAGTCGAACCGGGCAGGGCGGTCGGCGACAGTCCTCAGTCAGTTCTCGCGGCCGCCACGCGAGAGGGATGATCTCTTCATCCGCGTCGTCGAACAGGTTCGCGTAAATCAGCGCGAGGGGGGCGGAGCTTGATCGAAAAGAACGCCATTGTCTTCCTCAGAGCACCTCGACCGGGTGGAGTGGATCTCAGTGCTCCGCATAGACGTGCAACGACGTTGCTCTTGGCGATCGCTCTCGGCGACGATTCCGCCATTTCCCGCACTGCGTTTCTTTCTCTTCGCCGAACCGTTCAGATCTCTTGTGCAGCCTACCCGAGATTAGCAACCTCTTCTCCCGAGATTGCGTTTTAGCACGCGACGCACCGGGCCTCTGTGATGGCTTGATCTGGCCGAAGACCGGCTGCGCCTCGATCGTCTAAGACGCAACGCTGTCGAAGCGACTTTCTTCCCCTGGGCTTCGCCCATTCCTCGCGAGACAAGAAAGTCGCTACGACAGCGTCCTCCGCTTCGCTCCGGCCCTTACCGGGTGCGTCGCCGATCGTCCTCGGCCTGCCCATCGCCATCGAGGCCGCGATGGTCGCGGGCTCGAAACACAACAGGAGAAGAGACATGGCTACCATCGGTACTTTCAAAAAGGTCGGCAACGATTTCCAAGGCGAGATCGTGACCCTGAGCCTGCAGGCCAAAGGCGTCCGGATCGTCGCAGAAACCAGCCGCTCCAACGACAACGCTCCGAGCCACCGCATTTACGTGGGCCGTGCAGAGATCGGCGCAGCGTGGTCGAAGCGCTCCGAAGAAGGCCGCGACTACCTCTCGCTCAAGCTCGACGATCCCTCCTTCAACGCGCCGATCTACGCGAACCTGTTCGACGACGAGGGCGGCGAGGGCTACACGCTGCTCTGGTCGCGGCCGAGGAAAAACGGCGAGTAAACGCCGCCGCCAGGCCCGCCCGAAGAATCGGGCGGGGCTTTCGCTTTGCCCGCACTTCCGGTTTTCGCGAACTACAAGTTAGACAGGTTAATTGCGTTTGCCGCTCTTCGTCCGCTCGCTGCGGGCTTCATCGTCGGGCACAACGAGATCGACGTGGCTTATCCCGAGCGTGCTGGCGAGTTCAAAGAACGTCACCACGGTTGGATTGCGTCGGCCACGCTCGAGATCGCTGATGTATTGTTGGGTAAAGCCGGAAGCCTCGGCAAAACTCTCCTGCGTGAAGCCCTTAGCTTTTCTAAATCGCCCAAGGTTGCGGCCGACCAGCTTGCGCATATCCATATGCGCAAGTTGCGTCTTTACATACTATGAGGTTTGTCTCCTATATTATGTATTCATCGAGTTTGTGCTACTGTCGTGGATCGAAGACGACAGCACCTTTCGGCCGGTCCGAGACCGAGAAGCCAGTATCTTGAAAAGTGTTCCATCACGGGCTGCACGTCACGATCGCACTGGGACCTGGAAACCTTGGCATTCGAAGAATTAATTAATCTTTGCAGTCCAGAAACCTGTGGACCGGTTAGGCCGCTAGCGAGAAGATAGCTGAGGTGCAGCCAGCATTCGCCCGGTCGAAGCTTCTAGGCCCTTAGGAGTTTCCTGTAATGCGGCCGCTCAATGCCAAAGTTGTTGATACAGCGCCAGACGAGCCGGCGCTGACTCTATGATGAGCAACACGCCGTCACTTATGCACGTCTCCTCGATGCCGAAGCAGACAACGCTGACTGGCGCGAAGTCGCGCGTATCGTTCTTCAGATCGATCCCACACTCGATCCGGACCGCGCACGACGTACTTTCGACAGTCATCTAGCTCGAGCGAAGTGGGTGGCGCGCCACGGCTACCGTGATTTGCTCCGGCGAGGATGGCCGAAGGGCGAATGATGAAGGCCCTTTGACACTAACGTGAATTCTTATTGACGCCCAATCGGGAAACCTAATGGTGCTATTGGGCGGACGCATGAACGCAACCAGAAAGGGTCACATTTTTCGTGCTGCAATTCTTCCGTTTTAGTGCAGTGGGGAATTAGTACGATGTCAGGTTTTGATTGGAGATCAGAGCAGGCCTACGCCAACTTCGAGAAGGCAGAAACGGTGGACATTGCCTGGGAGTGGCTGCGCCGCGATAGCGAATACCACAAGGACTATGGAGCCCTTACCATTCCCGCGCGGTTGAATGGCGCGACCGACGATTTCCGGCACAAATGGGGGTTGTCTTTTTCGCAGCTGACCCCCAAAAGGCGTTCGATCGACAACCGATTTTCTGGGCGCCGGAGGCTCTGCCATCCGTCCTGTCGTTGCGCCAAATAACCCCGTCCAGGGACATCGGACATTATGATCTTGATCTGACCATGCTGCCTGGCGGCGAATTTCGTCGTGCACCAGATGGATGGCACGCGATCGTACCACTACGAGGCGCGATCCATCGCCTTTACCTGCCAAGGCTTGTCTCCGGAGGCGCACCGCTCGCCATTGAATTGCGGCTCGATGCCAATTTCGACATTCGCTCTTTGGCAGCAAACAGATTTTGGCTGGCGCTGGAAGGACGTTCTATAGGTGCTTCTCATCTCGACCTGCCTCGCCGGCGGCGCCAGCGATTTATACTAGCCGTACGGGCCCTCGACGGATGGCTGGAGGGGAATAGCTATCGAGAGATTGCCAATGGCTTGTTCGGCAGGGAACGGATCTATGGCCGTTCCTGGAAAAGCCACGATCTTCGAAGCCGGACGATCCGCTTGGTCCAGGACGGCATCGCCCTGATGCGTGGCGGCTACCGCGCATTGCTGCGTCCGCCATCTCGGAAGAAATAGGCGTTCTCCCAGGGGTGTCGAAAATGACCCCCATCATTTTCGGCATCCCCTTCGAGGCATTTCTCCGTCATTGTCGCCATCAACGCGCCACCAACCTCGCTGGCGCTCCACACGGCAACGGAGCTTGTCAGATGTCCGACGCTAGCCTCGGCATATCGCCACGATACCTGCGGACTGCCGAAGCAGCCCGTTATCTCAGCCTTTCACCCCGCACCCTGGAAAAGCACCGGACTTACGGCACCGGTCCCGCTTACCGAAAAATCGGCGGCCGGGTCGTCTACGCGGTTGCCGACCTGAATGCATGGGCAGACATCGGCACCAGAACCTCGACCAGCGATCCAGGCACCGGCACCGTACTGCCCGCAAAGCGGCACGCCCCCATCCCCTATGCGGGAAAGGAGCGGCGCTGATCCATGAACAGACAAGCTCACACCCCCGAAAGATACCCAACCAAAGAATTCACCGTGAGCGATCTCACCACGGTCGAGCTCTTGTGGCTCGAGAAGCGCATCGAGAATCGCGTTCGGTTTGGTCGTCCCGTGTCGGAGAAAGTCCTGGACCGCAATCGACGCATCCTGTCTTTCGCTCCAGGAAGCATCTTCGCGTTTGTCCGTTGGACGTCCAACGACTTTGGGACGGTTCTATCCGCGTCGATATCCTGCGCGCGGCGATACCGGGGCAACGCTATTCGACGGTACCCTGGATCACGCCGGGCGGTGAGAGCCTGTTGCGATTATCCGGCTGGCCGAAGGTCGAACGGGTTCTACAATTGATCGATACCGTCGAGGCGCTCGACATCGATCCTGCCGACGCGGCACCCGACTATTGGCACCACGTTCACAACCGACTGTCGGTCAACGAAACACCGCGACCATACACCCGATCCCGTCACCACGCCTGGCTCCATCGGCGGAAAGTGATGTCATGAATGCTCGGTGCGCGACCATTTTCACGACATTTGCAATGGCCGTTCTTCTCCTTTCGACGGTCGGAGGAGCAACGCCGCACTACATATGGAACGCATCAAATAGCGTTCCGATCGGCCTTCACCGGCTTCAGCCCGTGACAAAGTTGACCGTGACCGAACTTGTTGCCGTTCAGCCACCCGATCTTCTCGCCGCATTCCTCGATCTCAATGGGTACCTGCCACTCGGCGTTCCTATGCTCAAGCGCGTGTTGGCGCTGTCTGGACAAACGGTCTGCAGACACGGCGTAGCAATCGTTGTCGACGGTATCGATATGGGCCATGCACGTGAACGCGACGGACGAGGCCGTCCGCTTCCGGCCTGGCACGGATGCCGCGTCATTGCTGATGGTGACGTCTTTGTCATGAACTGGCAGTCACCGGACTCACTCGACGGTCGTTACTTTGGACCACTGCCAGCATCCGCAGTCATCGGAAAAGCGGTTCCGATTTGGACCGACGAGGAATGATCATGCGCTCCACTCGCGGCCTATCATCCGATCGTTGCTCCTATCTTTGGCCGTTGATCTTTCCCTCCCGGCCGGAGCTCACAACCGTAACCCTCTCACGCCGCACGCAACGGCACAGCTATGCCGACGCACCTGACCGTGCATCCAAGTGCTTAGGTTCGCTTTCGCCGATCGCAGGCATTTTAGCTGCAGTCTTGCTGTTCTTGTTCCCAACCGCGGCCTTTTTCTGCTTCGCGTCACCAGCGTCAGCGCAGAATCTATCACGAGCAGACTCAACCGATCGGCTTGCGAAAATCATCGAGGAAGCCTCCGATCGTTTTGCCGTGCCGGCGCGTTGGATTCGTGCCGTCATCCAAATTGAAAGCGGAGGCGACAGGCATGCAATCTCGCCTCGCGGTGCAATGGGCCTGATGCAACTCATGCCTGGCACCTGGGTTGAACTCGGCGTTCGCTACGGCCTCGGCCTCGACCCCTTTGATCCGCGCGACAACGTATTTGCGGGCACTGCGTATCTCAGGGAGATGCATGACCGCTTCGGATCGGCAGGCTTCCTTGCGGCCTATCACGCGGGTCCGTCGCGGTATGAACATCACCTCGCAACAGGGCAACCGCTTCCACCGGACACCGTGGCCTATGTCGCTGCAGTCGCACCATTGCTCGGCGACGAACACGGAGAGCGCGCCGCATTTGGCGGCAGGCGTGCAGTTCCTTGGCGGCAGTCTCCGCTGTTTATCGGCCGCGTCGACGCACCCGACTGACTATTGGTGTGCATCCGTCATGCTGCAACATCGCAATTCATTGCTCAGTTCACGGCGGGTTTCCCACGCCACAACGGTCCCAGCGGAGCTATCTCTCCATCCATTAAACAAGGATCAACCGCAATGACTGCATTTGCATTTTCTCGCGAGTGGCTGCGGATCCTTGGGAAGTTCAGGCTTGGAGGATGGGCGCTGGGAACGAGCGACCGAGGAGGGCAGGATAAAAGCCGCAAGGTGCGGCGGGTCGGTCGGCTGGGAAATGCCAGCAATCTCAACCATGCTTTGAACATTGCGAAGAACTTGCACAACTTGCCAATTTTGCCAGGGCGCTGTTCTTACTCAACTTTCAACACCTTATGGCGGATACGATGAGCCGCAACGACGATTTCCGCATCCGTCCAGGCCGCATCCGTTCGACGCGCGCGCCCAGGACAAAATCCTTTCTCGCGCAGGCCCTCAGAGCCGCGCAGAAGGCAGGCGGTCTCTCACACGGCGAAGTTAAGAGGAGTGGCTCCTTCGGGCGCGGTCGCGCGGCGAGCCTCGCCGCGGCGCGGCTCTTCAACAATCGCGCCCGCGGCGCCATGGTCAAGGCGCGTGTCGTACGCCGGATGCGATCGCCCGGCGCATTGCGGGCCCATATCGGTTATCTCAAACGGGACGGTGTTACCCGCGACGGATCGCCGGGCAAACTCTTCGATGCTGCCGGGGATGATGCAGACGGCCGTGCTTTCGCCGAACGCTGCGAGGGCGATCGGCATCATTTCCGATTCATCGTGTCGCCGAATGATGCCGCCGATCTGGAAAGCCTGCGGAGCTTTACTCGTGAACTGATGGATCAGGCCTCGCGCGATCTCGGCACGCATCTCGACTGGGTCGCCGTCGACCACTGGAACACCGAGCATCCCCACATCCACATCATCGCGCGCGGCCGCGCGGACGACGGTTCCGACCTCGTCATCAGCCGCGACTACATCGGATCCGGCTTGCGGGCGCGTGCAGGTGATCTCGTCACGCGTGAGCTTGGCCCGCGATCAGAGCTTGAGATACGGCGCGGCCTTGAGGCGGAGATCACCAGCGAACGCTGGACTCGGCTCGATCGGGTGCTGGCCCGGGAAGCGGGAAGGGCGGAAGGGGTGGTCGATCTTCGCCCCGAACGTGACGCCGGGCGCGATCCGCTGCGGGATATCCGGATCGGCCGGATGCGGACCCTTGAGCGGCTCGGGCTTGCTGAACCAGCCGGCCCCGCGCGCTGGGTTCTGGCCGCTGACGCGGAACAGCGCTTGCGGGCGCTAGGGGAGCGCGGCGATATCATCAAGCGGCTGCACAAGAGCTTGGCCAGGGATGGTGCATCTCGCGCGCCGTCGTCCTGGGCTCTCGAGGGCGAAGGCCACGGCGAACCCGTAATCGGCCGTCTCATCGCCCGCGGGCTGGATGACGAGCTGACGGGAACAGCGTTCGCGGTTGTTGACGGGGTGGATGGCCGTGTACATCATCTCAACCTTCCCGACATCGATACGGTCGGCGACGGTCCGATCGGTGGCATTGTGGAGTTGCATCGCTTTGAGGATGCGAGGGGTCGACAGCGGATCGCGCTCGCCGTCCGTTCGGACCTCAATCTCGACCAGCAGGTAGCAGCCGAAGGGGCGACCTGGCTCGATCGGCGCCTGGTTGCCCGCGAACCTGCCGATCTCTCGCGCGCCGGTTTCGGTGCCGAAGTCCGCGCCGCGCTCGATCGACGGATCGACGTCTTGGCGGAACGGGGCCTCGTCCGCCGAGATGGAGACAAGGTCACGCTCGGCCGCAACCTGATCGATACCCTGCGCAACCGCGAGATCGATACGGTGGGCCGGCGCTTGGCGGAGGAAACGGGGCTGGTGCATATGCCCGCCGAGGCAGGCGAGTCGGTTTCGGGAGTTTATCGCCGAAGGCTGTCGCTTGCCTCAGGGCGCTTCGCGATGATCGACAGCGGCCTGGGCTTCCAGCTTGTACCTTGGATTCCGTCGCTTGAGCGCGAACTTGGCAGGCAAGTAAGCGGTATCGCCGGTCCCGGCGGCGTCGACTGGAGCTTTGGACGCAAGCGCGACCTCTCCATTTGACCCGCCGATCTCTGCGCTGCGATGCGCGCGGCCGCGATAGTCTGGATAGAGTCGTTGCGCGCGCCTCTAGGAGGAGCGCATCTGCCATCATGTCCGCGACCAAGATTCTCTGGGGGCAGCTGTTCTTTGTCTCGATCGTCGTGCTCGCCTTCGTTTGGGGGGCGACCGAGTGGACGGCCTGGCGTCTCGCCTTCCAGCCGCGACTCGGGCCTGCCTGGTTCATGGTTGGGAGCTGGCCGATCTATCAGCCGCTTTCTTTCTTCATCTGGTGGTTTCAGTTCGACGCCTACGCGCCGAAGATATTTGTCGAGGGCGCCTGCATCGCCGCGAGCGGCGGATTCGCCGCCATCGGTATCGCCATCATGCTGTCGGTCTGGCGGGCGAAGGAAGCTCAGCAGGTGACCACATACGGCTCGGCGCGCTGGGCCGATGCACGTGAGGTCAGGCGGGCGGGACTTCTTGGGCTCGACGGCGTCGTGCTTGGCCGTTTTGATGGCCGATATCTTCGGCACGACGGCCCTGAACACGTCCTTTGCTTTGCCCCGACCCGCTCGGGCAAGGGTGTAGGCCTGGTCATTCCGACCCTGCTGACCTGGCCGAGTTCCACAATCGTCCACGACATCAAGGGTGAGAATTTCCAGTTGACGTCCGGTTGGCGCGCACGCTTTGGACCCGTGCTCCTGTTCGACCCGACCGATCAGGCAAGCGCGGCCTATAACCCGCTCCTTGAGATCCGCAAGGGAGATTGCGAGGTAAGGGACGCCCAAAATATCGCTGACATCCTCGTCGATCCCGAAGGCGCGCTTGAGCGCCGGAATCATTGGGAGAAGACCAGCCATTCCTTGCTTGTTGGCGCGATTCTACATGTCCTCTACGCCGAAGCCGACAAGACGCTCGCCGGTGTTGCCAACTTCCTGTCTGATCCGTCACGCCCGATCGAGGCGACGCTGAATGCGATGTTGGCGACGCCGCATCTTGGCGAGCGCGTTCATCCCGTGGTCGCTACGGCAGCGCGCGAGCTCCTCAACAAGAGCGAAAACGAACGCTCAGGTGTTTTGTCGACTACGATGAGCTTCCTGGGACTCTATCGCGATCCCGTCGTCGCCAAGGTCACCGGACGGAGCGACTGGCGCATCCGAGATCTCGTTGACGGACCCCAGCCCATCTCGCTCTACCTGGTCATACCGCCATCCGACATCGCGCGCACAAAACCCCTGATGCGGCTGGTGCTCAATCAGATCGGACGGCGGTTGACCGAGAGCCTCGACATCGATCGACGACGGCAGAAGCTGCTTCTGATGCTCGACGAGTTTGCAGCACTCGGGCGGCTCGACTTCTTTGAGAGCCAGCTTGCCTTCATGGCAGGTTATGGCATTCGCAGTTTTCTGATCACCCAGAGCCTGAACCAGCTCGAACGCGCCTACGGACCGAACCACGCTATCCTCGACAACTGCCACATCCGGGTCGCGTTTTCGACCAACGACGAGCGCACCGCCAAGCGCGTATCCGACGCACTCGGGACCGCAACCGAGATGCGCGCGATGAAGAACTATGCCGGGCATCGCTTAAGCCCGTGGCTAGGCCACCTGATGGTGAGCCGCCAGGAAACATCTCGACCGCTGCTCACGCCCGGGGAAGTCATGCAGCTCTCGCCTAACGAGGCGATCGTGATGGTCTCGGGTGTGCATCCGGTGCGCGCCAGCAAGGTGCGATACTATGAGGATGCGCAGCTAACGTGCCGGGTCTTGAAGCCATCCCCTGCCAGTCCGGTAACTGTGGTGGCGCAGGCGGACGATTGGTCAGGCCTCACGCAAATTCCGCCCTCCGTCGAACTCCTCGCAAAAGTGAAGCGCAGGTCCCGTGATCCCAACGGGGGCATTCGCCGCGAGCCAGAGTTGCCGCAACACGAGGATGTTGTCATCAGGGCACCGCTGGTCGAGAACGAATTCGATACCGCTCCAGATGATAGCGACGCTGAGGCCGTGCAGGCGCGGGTCTTGAACCGCTCGATGCAGGGCGTCGCGCGTTCCGTCAGCCTCGATCCAGACGATCCAATGGACCTCTGACTAGGTCGACGTGAAAAAGTCCCAGCTCAGCATCTACCTCGATCCAGAGACGTTCGCGAGCCTAGAGGCCTTCGCAAAGCGTCACAGCAAGCCCAAGTCGCTGGTCGCCGAGGCTGCCATCGCCTCCTTCCTTTCGCCCGACGACTCCGACCGGAGGGAGGCTGCAATCGCCAAGCGGTTGGACCGGATCGTGCGCGTGCTCGAGCGGCTCGAACGAAACAATACTGTCACGCTGGAGACGATCGCGCTGTTCATCCGCTTCTGGCTAACGTCAACACCAGCGCTGCCGGAGCATTCGAGTCCTCCAGCACGGGCCAAGGGCGCTGAGCGCTACGATCGCTTCGTCGAAGCGCTCGGACGGCGGCTATCCAGTGGGTCGACCATGCTGAAGGAGGTGAGTATCAGATCTTATGACGCGGAGGACGCCGTGCGCGGCAAAGACGACGCCGGCGCGAACTGATCAAGCCGCCAATTTCATCTTTCGCTACGCCAGGGTACGATCACCATCGTCAACGGTTGCAAGCGTCCACGATGCTGCCCTTCTGTTATCTCCGACAGAGTCAATCACCCCTTGGCAAATCCCATCGCACCGCAATCGTTGCGGCCATGACCGGTGTGCTGAGTACGGAGAAGAGCGAGAATGCAGCTGCACGGGCGAACTCGATCTGGAAGCCAGCCAGGCCGCGGTGGCCAAATCGTCACCTCACAAGCGGAATTCCTTGGTGACCCGCAAAGTAACCATCCGGATCACCGAGAAAATTCACGAGCAACTCGAAGCTGCGACTGAACGTCCTGGCGTCGGCAAGAGCATGGTCGTGGAGGCTGCCCTCGCACAATTCCTGAATCCGCGTCCTCCGGAAAATCCGGTGCGGCACGGGTTTGACGATATTCACGCCCGATTCGATTCGTTAGAGCGCAGTTTGCGGACAATCGCTGAGACGGTCGCGCTGCATGCGCGTTATCACCTCGCGGTGATGCCGCCTCTGCCGCCACAGCAACAGCGAGAAGCCTGCCAACTCGGCGACGAGCGCTTCAAGATTTTGGCCGAGCAGGTCGATCAGCGGGTACGGCAGGACCGCCCGCTTATCCAGGAGACAATCGATCGCCTCGATGCAACACGCTTCAACGGCTCGAAATCGACAACCGATGAGGATGAGCCGGTCGAGTTTGAGCCGGCAAACCTCCTAAACGGCGCCGGTTCGCGAGGCGATGAAGACATCAAGCACAGATCGTCCGCTGCCGCCCAGGAGGGCGGCAGCAATTCCTACTTTCGGCACTTGCCAAACTCCTTCTGCTGGCCGGCATGATCACGCTGTAAGCAACAAGTCGGGGGTACTGCGAGCGGCGACAAACTCCAAACCGGGCGGGGATGAATACCAAGACTTCGGGGAGCACCCGCGCCAGAAGTGGCGCCTGATCCTGGCCGTTTTCCTTCCATTTGCCGCGGGCTATTATCTTTCCTTCCTCTTCCGAACAATCAACGCCTCCATCTCTTCAGCGTTGGCCTCCGAATTTGGACTTGATGCCGCGAAGACCGGGCTGCTGGCATCGGTCTATTTCCTCGTCTTTGCAGGCGTCCAGATTCCCGTTGGCGTTCTTCTCGATCGGTATGGACCGCGGCGGGTCCAGAGCGTGTTGCTGGTCTTGGCGGCCGGAGGCGCGACCCTGTTCGGTACCGCAACGGGATTTTCTGAGCTTCTTGTTGGTCGTGCCATGATAGGACTTGGGGTTGCCGCCTCATTGATGGCGGGGCTGAAGGCCGTGGTCATCTGGTTTCCAAAGGAGCGGATCGCGCTCGTCAATGGCTGCATGATCATGCTGGGGTCGCTTGGAGCCGTCACCGCAACGGCGCCAACCGATTGGGTATTGGACTGGATCGGCTGGCGAAGTCTTTTCGAACTCCTGACCTTTGCAACGATCGCCATAGCCGCCTTCACTTATTTCGCCGTGCCAGAAAATGTCACCAATGATGCAGCGTCGCCAACGTCCCGGCAGCAACTTACCTTGTGGTCGGTCTATTCCGACGTACGGTTCCTGAGAGTTGCGCCCCTTTCGGCAGCCTGTATCGGCTCGTCATGGGCTCTACAATCACTCTGGGCTGCGCCCTGGCTTGCGGATGTAGAAGGGCTTGATCGGCAGAGTCTCATGACGCAGCTGTTCATGATGGCCCTTGGAATTAGTCTTGGAGCATTGCTGCTGGGCGTGATGGCGGATCGTCTGCGCAGATGCGGCATAACGGCCGAAGTACTGTTGGCGGCCATGGGAAGCGTGTTCATTGTGGCTGAACTCGCACTTATTCTCCGCGTGCCGATGCCATCGCTTCTGCCTTGGTGTGTCGTGTCAGTTATGGGGGCGGCAACAGTCCTCAGCTATGCGATCATCGCCGATTATTTTCCGCAGGGACTTGCCGCGCGTGCAAATGGTGCCTTGAACCTTGCACATTTCGGTTCGGCGTTCGCGGTTCAGTACGGGATCGGGCTTGTTGTCGGACAGTGGTCATCTCAGGACGGTCACTATCCGGTAGTCGCCTATCAGTTGGCGTTTGGTCTCAGTGCGGCCTTTCAGGCAGCCGCATTGCTCTGGTTTGCTCTGCCCTGGCTCCGAGGGTTGAGCAGGCACCTTTTCGCATCGTTTGCGGGGGCGTCAGCAGAGCGCGAAAGCCGAGTTGAACTTGTCACGGTGCCGATCGAGGGATCTATCCTCGAGGCGCGCGAGGCCGCGGAATGGTGAACTAACCGGCATGTGCCTGGTCTCCAAGCCGTCTTTTGCGACGATCGATGCTAGGTTTGGGATCCGACATTCTTCACTCTTTCCTTTTTGTACGCCAGGCCGCGAACCCGACATCCGCTTGTTGCGCAGAGACATTTACTGCCCTTTCTAATCGACCCCATGGAAGTCGCTAACGCGACTTCATTTGCGGGGGCGAAGGTGGCAATCCATTCCATTCAATCGGAGGCAGTATCTCGCGGCGCGCGCATGCTGCGCACAGCACTTGGCCCCGCGATCGCGCACTTTCTGGAAGATCCATCGATTGTGGAGGTGATGCTCAACCCTGACGGTCGGTTGTGGATCGACCGGCTATCGAATGGTTTGACTGACACCGGCGAGATCCTGTCGGCGCCGGACGGGGAGCGCATCATTCGGTTGGTTGCCCATCACGTCGGCGCCGAAGTTCATGCCGGCGCGCCGCGCGTGTCCGCTGAACTTCCCGAGACTGGTGAACGCTTCGAAGGTCTATTGCCGCCGGTCGTTACGGCCCCAGCATTCGCGATCCGCAAACCTGCCGTCGCTGTCTTTACCCTCGATGACTACGTCGCTGCAGGAATCATGACGTCAGAACAGGCTGAAGCGCTGCGGCAAGCCGTTAGTTCCCGCAAGAACATCCTGGTCGCCGGCGGAACATCAACCGGCAAAACGACGCTCACAAACGCGCTGCTCGCCGAAGTCGCCAAGACTTCCGATCGCATCGTTCTCATCGAAGATACAAGGGAGCTCCAGTGCAAAGCGCCAAACCTAGTGGCTCTGCGCACCAGGGATGGCGTGGTGTCGCTTTCGATCTCGTGCGCTCATCCCTTCGCCTACGTCCCGATCGCATTCCGATCGGCGAGGTTCGCGGGGCCGAAGCCCTCGACCTGCTTAAGGCGTGGGGTACCGGGCATCCCGGTGGAATCGGTACCATCCACGCAGGCAGCGCGCTCGGAGCCTTACGCCGGCTCGAACAACTCATCCAGGAGGCTGTCGTCAGGGTGCCGCGCGCCCTGATCGCGGAGACCGTGAACGTCATAGCCGTTCTTACCGGCCGTGGCGCTGATCGCCGTCTTTCCGAAGTTGCTAACGTCGCCGGGCTCGGGACGTCGGGCGACTACAGCCTCTCAGCATTAGGAGACCAGTGATGAGTTGCCGACCGCCTCTCAGCCGAAGTGCCGTTTCGACCGCGACGATTGCGGTCTGCTGCCTGCTTTCTGCGCCAGCCTGGTCCGCCGGCTCGAATATGCCATGGGAGCAACCGCTCAATCAGATCCTGCGGTCGGTCGAAGGCCCTGTGGCCAAGATCGTCGCCGTTATCATCATCATCGTGACCGGGCTGTCGGTGGCTTTCGGTGATACGTCCGGCGGTTTTCGTCGGCTCATCCAGATTGTGTTTGGTTTGTCGATCGCGTTCGCCGCATCGAGCTTCTTTCTGTCGTTCTTTTCGTTCGGCGGCGGCGTGGTGATCTGATGGACGAGCAGATCACAGGATTTGTCGCGCCCGTGCACCGTGCCTTGACCGAGCCGATCCTGATGGGTGGCGCGCCGCGGTCCGTTGCTATCCTAAACGGCACTTTGGCCGCGGCCCTGGGCCTCGGTCTGAGGCTTTGGCTTGCCGGTCTTCTGCTCTGGTTCATCGGTCACATGGCCGCCGTCTGGGCTGCGAAACGCGATCCAGAATTCGTCGAAGTCACGCGCCGGCACATTCGTATCCCTGGTCACCTCTCCACGTGAGTTCTTCCATGATGAATCTTGCCGAGTATCGCTCTTCGAATACGCGCCTAGCAGACTTCCTGCCTTGGGCTGCCCTTGTTGACGAGGGCATTGTCCTGAACAAGGATGGCTCGTTTCAGCGGACAGCGAAGTTTCGAGGCCCGGATCTCGACAGCGCTGTGCCGGCCGAACTTGTCGCCGTCGGCGGGCGACTGAACAATGCTTTGCGACGCCTTGGATCTGGTTGGGCCCTGTTTGTTGAGGCACAACGCCATGCCGCCGGCGCCTATCCTCCGAACACGTTCCCGGATGTGGCATCCGCCTTGATCGACGCCGAGCGCAGGGCTCAGTTCGAGGAGGCCGGCGCCCATTACGAGTCCAGCTACTACCTGACTTTGGTTTATCTGCCGCCTGCCGAAGGAGCGGCCCTGGCCGAGCGGCTGCTTTACGAGGGCAGCAACCGGACCGTTGGTGCAGACGCCCGGGAGGCGCTGGCCGGGTTTGTCGATCGGACCAACCGCGTCCTGCAGCTCATCGAAAGCATCATGCCAGAATGTGGCTGGCTCGATGATCAGGAAACGTTGACGTATCTACACTCAACGATCTCGACCAAACGTCATCGGGTGCGCGTCCCGGAAATACCCATGTATCTCGATGCGTTGCTTGCCGATCAGCCGCTGACCGGCGGTCTCGAGCCGATGTTGGGGGCGGCCCATCTGCGGGTGCTGACGGTCGTTGGATTTCCGACCGCGACCGTGCCCGGGATTTTGGATGATCTGAACCGTCTGGCATTTCCTTATCGCTGGTCGACCCGAGCGATCATGCTCGACCGGACCGATGCCGTGAAGCTTGCGACGAGGATTCGGCGTCAGTGGTTCGCCAAACGCAAATCAATTGCTGCGATCCTGAAGGAGGTGATGACCAACGAAGCATCCACGCTCCTTGATACCGACGCCCACAATAAGGCGATCGATGCCGATGCGGCTCTGCAGGAGCTCGGTACCGATCAAATCGGGCAAGCCTTTGTTACGGCGACAGTCATAGTCTGGGACGGAGATCCAAGGGCTGCCGCCGAAAAGCTGCGCTTGGTCGAAAAGGTGATCCAGGGGCGCGATTTCACCTGCATGATCGAAACCGTGAATGCGGTCGAAGCCTGGCTCGGCAGCCTGCCGGGACACGTTTACGCCAACGTCCGCCAGCCCCCGATCTCGACGCTCAATCTCGCCCATATGATTCCCTTGTCGGCGGTGTGGGCGGGCGAGGTGAGGGACCATCACCTCAAGGGACCCCCGCTGTTCTTCGCCAAGACGGAAGGGTCGACGCCGTTTCGATTCTCGCTCCACGCTGGAGATGTCGGGCATACCTTGGTTGTTGGCCCAACTGGCTCCGGCAAATCGGTGCTCTTGGCGTTGATGGCCCTGCAGTTCCGCCGCTACCCGGACGCTCAGGTCTTCGCCTTCGATTTCGGCCGGTCGATGCGTGCGGCGGCGTTGGCCATGGAAGGCGACTGGCGTGATCTCGGTGGCGCGGTCGCGGGAGAAACGGATGAATTTGTGTCCCTGCAGCCGCTTGCCGGAATCGATGATGTCTCCGAACGTGGCTGGGCTGCGGAATGGGTCGCCTCGATTCTGTCCCGAGAAAAGATCGGTATCACCCCGGAGACCAAGGATCATGTCTGGACCGCGCTGACCTCGCTGGCATCGGCCCCTCGCCAGGAGCGGACCCTCACCGGCCTGTCGGTTCTCCTCCAATCGAATGCTTTGAAGAGAGCACTCCAGCCCTATTGTCTCGGTGGTCCCTATGACCGGTTGCTCGATGCCGAGAGTGAGCGCCTCGGCACCTCATCCGTTCAGGTCTTCGAGACCGACGGATTGATCGGAACAGCGGTTGCGCCGGCCGTCCTGTCTTACCTATTCCACCGGATCGAAAGCTGCTTCGACGGGCGTCCAACGCTGCTTATTATCGACGAGGGTTGGCTTGCCCTCGATGATGCGGACTTTGCCGGCAAGCTCCGTGAGTGGCTAAAGACGCTGCGCAAGAAGAATGCGTCGGTCGTTTTTGCGACCCAATCGCTGGCCGATATCGATGGCTCAGCGATCGCGCCTGTTATCATCGAGAGTTGCCCAACCCGGATCCTGCTGCCTAACGATCGCGCTATCGAGCCGCAGATCATGACGATCTACCGACGATTTGGGCTCAATGATCGGCAACTCGAAATCCTGGCGCGAGCGATCCCCAAGCGAGACTATTACTGCCAGTCGCGCCGGGGCAATCGCCTATTCGAACTCGGGCTGGGCGAAGTTGCGCTCGCGTTCACCGCCGCTTCTTCCAAATCCGACCAGGCTCTAATTGAGCAGGTGTTGGCTGAACATAGCCAAGAGAGCTTCGTGAGGAGATGGCTAAAGACCCGCCAACTCGCGTGGGCCTGTGACCTCATTCCCCAATTAACCAAGCAGGAGGTGCTCCGATGAGGCGCCTCAGAGGATTTGTCGCCGCGAGTCTCATCGCTCTCGGGACGGTTCAGGCACTTCGACCTGCGGCGGCGCAGTTGATTGTATTCGATCCCAACAACTACGCGCAGAGCGTCCTGACGGCCGCGCGCGAACTGCAGCAGATCAATAACCAGATCACATCGCTGCAGAATCAGGGGCAGATGCTGGTCAATCAGGCCAAGAATCTCGCGAGCTTGCCGTATTCGTCGTTGCAGCAATTGGAGCAGTCGATCCAGCGTACGCAGCAACTGCTCGCTCAGGCCCAGCGCATCTCTTTCGACATCCAGCAAATCGATCGCGCGTTCTCTACCACATACGCGCCGGCATCTTCAGACGTCGCAGACCAGGCACTGATCGCCAATGCGCTAGTTCGTTGGCAAAACTCGGTCGCGGGCTTTCAAGATGCCATGCGGGTGCAGGCCACGGTAGTAAGTAACCTCGACACCAATCGCGCTCAGATGTCGACGCTCGTCACTGCCAGCCAGGGTGCAACGGGCGCGCTGCAAGCGAGCCAGGCCGGCAACCAGCTTCTCGCGCTTCAGGCACAACAACTGGCCGATCTCACAGCAACAGTCGCCGCTCAGAGCCGCGCGCAAAATCTGGAATCGGCTCAGCGAACGGCCGCTCAGGACCAGGGCAGGGAGCAGCTTCGGCGTTTCTTGACGCAGAGCCAAGGTTACCAACCCACAACAGTGCAGATGTTCCACCGATGAGCGATTTCCGGGTGTTCAAAGCGCTGTCTCTCTGCGCAACGATCTGTGGCGTTGTGCTCGCTGCTGCTTGCACGATCCATCTGCGAGGCGATGACAATCAGCCTCAGCTTATCGCATCGGCTGCTCACGGTTCCGATCCAACAGCAGGCGAGCTCCAGCGGTGCCGCTCCGTTAGCTACGAGCAAACAGATAGGCTTGCCGAATGCCGCAAGGTTTGGGCGGAACAGCGCCGCCAATTCCTCAAGCAAAGCAACGAGGCCGCGCGTAATCCAGCCCGACCCGATCCAGACGCCATACCGTCTGCGTCCGTCAAGGATCAGAGCCGTTTGCCGTCCGGTTTGTTTCCGACGCATCAGCCGATGGAGTGATAGATGGGCGGCACCGGCATCATCGACCAGTTTCTGGAAACGTTCACCCGCTACATCGATTCTGGCTTTGGCCTGGTCGGAAATGAGGTCGCGTATCTCGCGTCCACGCTTGTAGCCATCGACATCACGCTGGCCGGCCTGTTCTGGGTGTGGGGCTCCGATGAGGATATAATCGCTCGCCTGGTCAAGAAGACGTTGTTTGTTGGCGTCTTCGCTTTCCTCATCAGTAACTGGAATAGCCTTGCACGCACGGTCTTTGAGAGCTTTGCCGGCCTGGGATTGAAAGCCTCTGGCACAAGCTTGTCCTCGGCAGATTTCTTAAGGCCTGGGCGGATCGCTCAGGTGGGCCTGGATGCCGGACGGCCGATTCTTGAATCGATTTCCGGTCTGATGGGCTACGTCAGCTTCTTCGAGAATTTCGTACAGATCGTGGTGCTGCTGTTTGCCTGGATCGTGGTGCTGCTCACCTTCTTCATTCTCGCCATCCAGCTCTTTATCACTTTGATCGAGTTCAAGCTGACCACCTTGGCCGGCTTCGTTCTGATTCCCTTCGGCCTGTTTGGAAAGACGGCATTCGCCGCTGAGCGCGTGCTCGGAAATGTGATCTCGTCGGGCGTCAAGGTCCTGGTTCTGGCGGTCATTGTTGGCATCGGATCGACCTTGTTCTCCCAGTTCACCTCGGGGTTTGGCGGCAACCAGCCGACGATCGAAACTGCGATGGCGCTGGTGCTCGCGGCCCCTCTCGTTGCTGGGCCTCGGTATCTTCGGGCCAGGAATTGCCAATGGCATTGTATCGGGCGGCCCGCAACTTGGGGCCGGCGCGGCAGTTGGAAGCACAATGGCGGCAGGTGGTGCGGTTGCTGCCGGAGCAGCACTCGCAGCAGGCGGGGCTGCTCTCACCAGCAGCATGGTTGGAGGCGCGGCGAGGGGAGGCCGTGCGCTCGTAGGCGGCGCGGCATCCGCGTTTCGGACGGGGGCGCAGGCCGGGGAGACGGGGGCCTCTTCAGCAGCGAGTCCCCTGCGATCGCTCGTCGCTCACTTCGGCAGGTCAAATGCCGCGAGCGACGAAACCGGCGGCGCAGATGCTTCTTCCAGAACAGCACCCGCCTGGGTTCGCCGCATGAAACGTGCACAGACGGTCAGTCATGGCGTCTCGGCGACTATGCAGGCGCTGCGGTCTGGGGACCACGGCGGAGGCGGGGCCTCCGTCGATCTCAAGGATCCAGAGCGCTGAGATCAGCACCATTGGAGCACTTCCCAGAACTCTTCAAACGCACGACGCCACCCATACCCGATTTCCCGTATGTCGAGGTCAAACATGTTCAAGCGATCGGCCGTTCACTATGGCCGCACACCTCAGCTGGTTACGCCTTACCAAAAAGCCGCGCAGGTTTGGGATGATCGGATTGGCTCGGCGCGTGTCCAGGCCAGGAATTGGCGCTTGATGGCCTTTGGTTGTCTGTCCCTCTCTGCCGGCTTTGCCGCTGCTCTCGTCTGGCAGTCGGCACAGGGGTCATTTACGCCGTGGGTCGTCGAAGTCGATCGCCTCGGCGAAGCAAAGGCGGTCGCGCCGGCAAGTTTGACTTATAAGGCAACCGACCCTCAAATCGCCTTCCATCTCGCCCGCTTCATCGAACACGTCCGCGGCCTCCCCATGGACGCCATCGTGCTACGCGAGGATTGGCTTCGGGCGTATGATTTCACAACCGATCGCGGCGCAACCGCGCTGAACGACTACGCCCACAACAACGATCCGTTTACAAAAGTCGGGAAGATCCAGGTCGCCATCGAAGTATCCAGCGTCATCAGGGCCTCGCCCGACAGCTTCCGCATCGCCTGGATCGAACGCCGCTACGAGAATGGTCAGCTTGCCGCCACCGAGCGGTGGAGCGCCATCGTCAGTATTGTTGTGGAGCCGCCGCGCGATATTGATCGGCTGCGCAAAAACCCCCTTGGCATCTACGTCAACGCTATCAACTGGTCCAAGGAGTTTTGACGGTGATATCGACAAATCAACGTTCACTGCGAATGAAGATGGGGAGGGGGTTTCCGGCTCTCCTGATCTGCGCCTATGCCCTCGCGGGATGCACGACATTCAAGCCTCCAGCGATCGGCTACGACGACGAAATCCCGCCGCTTCCAGATCTGCCGCAGCTTGCGGACGATCGCCCGCGCTCACTCCACGTGCCGCCTGCCTGGACGCCGGCGCGCGGTGGCAAGGAGAAGGAAGCAGCAGGACCAATAGAGCGGATCGAAAGCGCCAATGACGCGGCTCGCGTACAGCCGCGGAAAGCGGGCTACTTCAACGCCGTGCAAGTGTTTCCGTATAGCCCGGGCGCGCTTTACCAAATCTACGCAGCGCCAGGACAGATCACTGATATCGCGTTGGAGCCGGGTGAGCAGTTGATCGGCTCAGGCCCTGTGGCCGCAGGGGACACCGTACGCTGGATCGTTGGCGATACTGAAAGCGGAAGTGGCGACACAAGGCGTGTCCATATCATGGTCAAACCGACTAGAGCCGCCATCGAAACCAACCTCGTTCTCAACACAGATCGGCGGACCTACCTGATCGAGTTGCGCTCGCGTGAAAAGTCATACATGCCCTCGGTCTCCTGGTTCTATCCTGAAGACCGAGCCGCGCGCGGTCGTGCGCTCCCGCCCAAGCCCTTCATTCCGGACCTTGCCCAACGGCGCTATCGATACGCCTTTGAAGGCGACAATCCTCCCTGGCGCCCTGTCAGCGCCTTTGACGACGGCCGCAAGGTCTACATCGAGTTCTCGCCCGGTATCGGGCAGGGCGAGATGCCCCCACTGTTCGTTATTAACTCCGATGGCAAGACGGGGCTCGTCAACTACCGGGCGTTCGGCAACGTCCTGATTGTCGACCGGCTGTTCGCGGCCGCGGAACTGCGGTTGGGGGGCGAGGACCAGCAAAAGGTCCGCATCATCAGAACCGACAGGAGATCTTGATGAGCAATACCGAACAGGGGGCCACAAACGGTGCGGGTGCTCGGCCGGCCCACGAGGCAGAAATGGCGAGTTCTTTTCGGCTGCGGCCAGAGCACCCGCGCGTCACGCGAATCTCGCGCAAAGCGCTGATCGGGGGCACCGCGCTGGCGCTGATGCTCATTTCCGTTGCCGTTTTCTTGGCGCTGCAAACACGCGAGAAGCAGGCACCTGCCTCGGACGAACTCTATTCAACCGATCACCACAACGTGGCGGACAAGCTGGCGGGCTTGCCTAAGGACTACGGCTCAATTCCGCCGGAAGTGCCACGACTGGGGCCGCCTTTGCCAGGTGATCTTGGTCGCCCGATTGTCGCAGCACAGACCCAAACTGGCCCGCTTGCAGTCGATGCCGAGCAGCAACGGCTCAACCAGGAGAGTGAGGCAGCTCGCACCAGCAAGGTCTTTACCAACACGGCTGCCCGCCCATCGCTTGGTCCAACGAGGCCAAACGAAACCACAAATGGAGCCGTTTCAGCTGACGACGCATTTACTCAAAACGGTCAAGATCGCAAACTTGCGTTCGTTAATGCTCCAATCGACCGACGAACCACTAGTTCTGACCGTCTGGCCAAGCCGGCTTCGCCTTTCGTAGTTCAGGCTGGGGCCGTCATCCCTGCAGCTCTCATTACCGGAATTCGGTCAGATCTGCCCGGTCAGATCACGGCGCAAGTGACAGAGAACGTCTTCGATAGCCCAACCGGGCGAGCCCGGCTGATTCCGCAGGGGGCGCGATTAATCGGGACATACGATAGCCAGATCGCATTCGGACAGTCACGCGTGCTCCTGGTCTGGACCCGGCTCATCATGCCGAATGGGCGGTCGGTCGTGTTGGAACGACAGCCCGGTGCAGATACCGCGGGATACTCCGGCCTTGAGGACGAGGTCGACAACCATTGGAAAGAGTTACTCGGAGCCGCGGCACTCTCGACGCTGCTCGCCGTTGGCACCGAGGTGAATTCGGGGACGGACGCCAGCGGCACGAACAGCGCCATCATTCAGGCTCTGCGGCGCGGCGCAGGGACTTCACTCAATCAAACCGGCCAGCAGGTGGTTCGCCGCAATCTCAATATCCAGCCAACGTTGACGATCCGTCCGGGATTTCCGGTCCGAGTGATTGTCAATCGGGATCTTGTACTTGAGCCCTATCGAGGATGAGAAATGCCCAAGCTGAAACTCGGTGCAATCGAGAACGACAAACCCGTCAAGATCAGCCATGAATTGCCCGCTAGCGTTCGCCGAGATCTCGTTACCTATGCCGAAATCCTCGCACGCGAGAGCGGTCAGCCGATCAATGATCCGGTAAAGCTGATCGCGCCTATGCTAGCGCGGTTTATTTCGACGGATCGAGCTTTCGCGAAGGTTCGACGCGCGCGTCAAGTTTTCAAGCAACGTGAGGGGTAGCGCTCGGAAAGTAGCTTTAGAAAAGTTTCTAGCGCGCGGTTTCGCACCACACCGCATATCCCGGTCAGGAGCCATCCAAGCAATAGAGAGACGCGGCCGCGGTTGTCATGACCTGTCGCGAAGAACGACATCTTGTGCGGCTTCCCTACCTTGGGTTGCAGGGGTCACCTTGTGAGCGAATGGAGCCGATCGGACGCGCCGACCCTGGTCCGGCGGGAAGAACGAAACCCCGCACATTATGATGCGTTGCCCTTGATCTTGCGGAGCGCGGTTACGGCAGCGGAGTGATCGCGATCCGGTCAAAACGGGTCACACTGTCGGCCTTGGTCCAGAGCGAAACCCCACCTGCTTCGGCAAAGCTGCGGTCGGTCGCGCTGAACAGCGTCTTGCCGTCATAGGAGACGGTAAACCGCTCACCCTCGGCGCGCAGGCCAAGACTGTGCCATTCGTTCGGTGAAACCCGCAAATCGGCGCCTTTCAGCTGCTCGCGCCGACCGTGGACGACGCGATAGAAGCGGACATTGTTCTCCAACGCGTTGGCACGGACCACATAATAATTGTCGGCGTCCTGTAGCCGCACGGCGATGCCGGCGGCCTGATCGATCTTGCCGGCGACCGCCTTGAAGCGGAGCTCGACGGCGACATTGGCGGCCGAAAAACTTTGGTGGATGGCGAGCGGAAAGCGGTAGTCGGTGCGATCCGTGCTGGTCTGCTCGATGGCGCGGCCCGCCGCCGCTGTCGGATCGGCGCTCACGGTCCATTCGCCCTCGGCTCCCCGTCCGGTCCGTGCGAAGGTGAATCCTGAAGGTGGTGATCCCAGCGTCATGCGATCGATAGCAATCATCATGGCGGCTCCTGTTTGTGCGGACGCGAACAATCCCGCTTCCGCGAGGAAGCATGCGGCGAAAAATGCGCTGAGAACTGGTCTGAGATGTCCGCTTTTGACTTGGACTGTCATATGCTGTCGCGCCACGCAACTAGGTACAATTGAGACCTGCGCGCTTCTTCAGTGGCCGTCCTCGATACGCCGATGTCGGCTAGTAGCCGATCATCAAGTTCGAGAAGTTGCCTGTACTGGGACCGTCGTTCCCACCACAGTGCTATTCCGGCCAGCCACGGAAGCGGGGTTTTCCAGGACCATCCAAGATCCGGAAAAATGGGTGAAGCTGCGCCGAGAGTGTTGGTTGAATTACAGGTCGTGCTGCCGCAAGACATGTTTCACCTCCGTAGATGGAGCGAAACAACGCTTGGCTGCGGAAGCTCATCGGGCGGTTGTCAATAGCCCGAGTGATTTCTGTATCACACCCACCCTTTGTGCTCAAGCGATAGCAAGCGAGCATCAACTCATGAAGTCGCCGTGTGGCTTGCCGCGCTTTATCATCTCCTGGCAATACGCATAGAGCGCGTCATAAACGATCCATTCCGCCGCATTTTGTGCGTGGTCGTCCTTGAAGCCGAGATACCGGAAGCCTTCGGCGACAGCTACGAGGCCCGGTCCTTCCGGCTGATGGTACAACGTGTTGTCGGTGTCGGCGCCGTTAACGATCCGCCCGAGCAACACCAGAGCGGGATCGCCAGTGAGTTTGTACTTCTTCAGGATCGCTTCGAACGAGCACTCCTTACCATGATGGCCAAGCTCGACGTCTTTGACGTCGTAGGGAATGGCATCGAGGCGCTTCGCTTCCGTCATCACGTTCTCCGCAGGCACAAATACGAACTCGGCGTCCTTATCGACGAATTTCTTGATGAGCCACGGGCAGGCGACGCGGTCTACCTTGACCTTTTCGCGGGTGATCCATTTCATGCTGAGTCTCCTTTGCAGTACTTGTGTCCGCACGGACATCAGGTGTCCGAAAGGACAAGAATTCCGCCATGCGCGGGTGAGATTACGTACAACTGGTCCGGTGGCACCAGCACAGTCGTATGAGCGTCGGCACCGGTAATGGTCTGCATGCCGTGACCGGTGCGAGGGTTGACGGTTTCGACTAGTCCAGGCTCTCCGATCGCGACGTGAACCAGACCGGTCGCGGGATTGAAGAACGTTACATCCGGTGGGCCGGCGATCGGCCAGACGTTGTTCACCTCGCCGGAGCGGCTATCGATCTCGACCAGCGCGCCGTCGTCGCAGGCCGCGTAAAGGCGGCCGGCGGCATAATCGATGTCGAGACCATGCGCGCCGCCCGAAGGCAGTCGCCATTGGGCGATCGGGCTCAGATCGGGCAGGCTCGTGACGAGAATCATCGAGGGTTCGCGGATGCAGAGGAAGAGCCGTTCGGCCGCGGCGTCGGTGACGCACCAGCGCGGGCGGCCCGGCAAATCCAGCGTTTTCCGGCTGCCATTTTCCAGATGGAAGGCTTGCAGGGTTGGCGCTTCGCGCTCGTCGCCGATGCAGGCGACGATGCCAAGCGACATCCGCTTCACGATCGCGGCGCCGTTTGGCCGCGCGCCGGTTTCGAACACGGCTTTGGTTCGCAGCGTCGATGCGTCCAGCCAGGCAAGCGACGCTGATCGGCGGTTGGTGACGAGGATTTCTCCATCGTCGGCAACAGCGCCGGCTGCGCCCGAAAATTCCGGCAGCGTCGCGATGTGCCGCCTAGCGTCATGATCGATCACCTCGATCGTGCCGCGCGCGGTGTGCGCGATAAAGACGCGGCGGCTCTTGATATCGAAGATGCCGTGATCGAACGCGCTGCCGGTCGCGCCCGGTATTTCGATCACTCTCACTGCTTTCAGCGACATGACAACCTCATGTCGCGACGCGGCGTTTGTCTGATAGCTGGCAGGGGTCCGTCCACGTGCAATCTCCTCCAAAGTGCGGAGCGTTGCACAGGGCTTGACGGCGGGCCGTCTGGCGGGGAGCCTGTGTTTCCCCGTATTCACGAATCTAGCGGCGACAGTCTTCGGCCGCAAGGTTTCTGGGTCCTGACGCGATCAATATTTCGGGCGGTGCGAGTTCGCCCATTCGCGGGCGTGTTCGATGGGCAGGCGCGGCACGGCCGCGCGCACCTTTTGCGTCGCCGGCAGATTGTCCATACGTTCCCGCCATCGGCCGAATGCCGGGAATTTCGGATACATCGACTGCCCCTCGGCGGTCAGGCTGAACGCAAAGGTGGCCGGCAGCAGATAGAAGTCCGCGATGGTGAGTTCCGGGCCAAGCAGGAAGTTTTCCCCGTGCCCAAGCTGGCGTTCAGCGACCGCAAGCGCGTTCTCGACCTTGGGCAGCGCATGCGCGACGACCTTCTCGTCAGATGCAATGCCAAGCTCGGGAAAAACCAGGCGCTCATGGGTCACATGGTAGATCATGTACGGGTAGAAGTAAGAATTGACCGCGCTGATCCACTGGTTCATGCGCGCCCGCGCGCGGGCATCCTTCGGCGTCAGGCGCGCACCGTCGAAGGCTTCATCGACATAGGTGGCGATCGCGCTCGTCTCGTAGACGGTGAGATCGCCATGCCTGAGGATCGGGACGCGGTTGAACGGGTGCAGCTCCAGATGATCAGGCTTGCCCATCACCGGCTCGAGGTCGTGAAAACTGTAGGCCACGTCCTTGTGCGTCAGGATCAGGCGAATGATGTTGACGAAGGTGCTGCGCGGAAAACCGTAGACGATCGGATCGGACATCCGTTTCTCCTGTGAATTGTTAGTCAGCGCCAGAATGGCTTGGCGGCTTCGTCCAGCGCCTGCTCGCGCGTCAGGCCGAGGTCGTCGAGAAAGTGCTTGTCATCGGCAAGCTCCCGCAGCGCGATGCGCTGCCGGCGTCGTTCGGCCCAGTCAAGCCATCGATGCCATTGAATGGTTGCCGATCCGGAATTCGATTCATGACTTCGGGCAGGTGGATCACCCGCCTGGAGCGCCGGGAATGAGTGGGGATCGGTAATGAAGGTTGACATCGACAAGCTCCAAATCTCGTGAAATGCTTGCTGGAGCTATCCAAATAAAGTCAGCAGGCCGTTGCCCGCAAAGCATCCTTTCTCGTGCCTGCCCTAGTTTTTCTCATGAAGTCGTGCGATGCGCCCGCGCCTGCCGCCACTGAACGCTCTGAAAGCCTTCGAAGCCGCCGCGCGGCATGAAAGCTTTACGCGTGCCGCCGAAGAGCTTTGCGTTACGCAGGGCGCAGTAAGCCACCAGGTTAAGGCGCTCGAGGCTGAGCTTGCCATCAAGCTTTTCAATCGCGAGCGTCAGCGCCTCATTATCACCGAGGCGGGCCGCGACTACCTCACCGTCGTGCGCGACGCGCTGGATCGCATCGCCATCGGTACAGAACGACTGCTCGAGCGGCAGAACGCCGGCGTTCTCACAGTAAGCACTTCGCCGGATTTTGCCGCCAAATGGCTGGTGCATCGGCTCGGTCACTTTGCCGAGGCGCATTCCGGCATCGATCTGCGGGTGTCTGCGACGCTGCATCACGTCGACTTCGCGCGCGAGGAAGTCGACCTGGCGGTTCGACATGGCGATGGCAATTGGCCGGGCCTCGATACGGTCAGGTTGAGTCCGGAAAAACTATTCGCCGTATGCAGTCCAAAGCTGCTTTCCGGGCGCCGCCGTCTGAGCAAGCCCGCCGACATCCTCAAGTTTCCGCTGATCCACATGGACAGCCGGGCGGACTGGAAAAACTGGCTGCGGGAGGCAGGCATCGACGATGCCAACGTTACGCACGGCCCGGTGTTGAACCGCGCCAGCATGGTGATCGACGCCGCCATCAATGGGCAGGGCATCGCGCTCGCGCGCACGACACTGGCGGCGTGGGATCTCATTAATGGCCGGCTGGCACGGCCATTTCCGCAATCGCTGCCACTGTCCCGGACGTACTGGATCATCTGCCCGAAGGCGACCGCGGCGCTGCCAAAAATCGTGACCTTTCGCGACTGGTTGCTCGCAGAAGCCGCAAGCGATCTGCGCCAGCTCCAGAAGAAAGGGCGGGCGGCCCTCACGACGTAGTCCGAAAAGTTCCAGTCGTCGCTGGCAAAAATGCGCACGGCCTTGTGATTTTCGGCGCAGCCGATTCCTTGCACGTGCGACGCGCTCCGCGGTAGAAGAGCCGCGGGGATATGCAGACTCCCCATCAGACGGTGATCGTCCAAGCTCTGCGCAGCACTCGCTTTGTCGAGGGGATTGCGCATGGACGAACGAAGGCCACGCAGATCGGTCGCGACGGCGACGGCGAGCTCCGATACGGAACTTGCGAACACTGCTGTGCCGCACTCCGATCATCCCATCCATCAGCCCGTCACTGTCGATTCAACCCTCGTCTATTGCGGCGACCCCGAAAGCGTCCGCGAAGGGTTTTGGCTGGCGCTGAGCTTGATGCAGGCGAGCGGTAACCTGCTCAGGCCTGATGCCGCCCAGCCTGTCGGCAATCTCATCCAGGAGGACAAATAGATGCGCATCCTCAAATGGCTCGCCGCGTCGCTGGTCGCGGTTTCACTCAGTACGGCGGCTAGGTCGCAGGACATCGACTGGCAGAAGGTCGATGATGCCATGGGCAGAAAAGCGATGGTGACCGGCGACGTACACCGCTACGGATTCCCACGCACTGATCTCTCAGTCACGCTCGACGGCGTTGCGATCAAACCGGCGCTCGCGTTGGGCGGCTGGGTCGCGTTCAAGCCGGCCCATGGCGGAGTGATGGCAATGGGCGATCTCGTGCTGCTGGAGACCGAGATCAATCCGGTCATGCTGAAGCTGATCGAAGGAGGACTCGAGATCACCGCTGTGCACAACCATGTGCTGCGCGCCAGCCCGGCGACTTTCTACATGCATGTCGGCGGTCATGGTGACCCCGTCAAGATTGCCGTGGTCGTCCGCGATGCGCTTTTAGCCAGCAAGACGCCACTCACCGCGCCTGCGGCTGGCGCGCCGCCGCCGATCGATCTCGACACGGCGCAGCTCGACCAGATCATCGGCGTCAAGGGCCAGAACAATGGCGGCGTCTACCAGTTCAACGTGCCGCGCCGCGATCCGATCAGCGAAGGCGGCATGCAGCTCACGCCGGTCAGTCCCATGGGAGTCGCTGAGGCCATCGGCTTCCAGCCGACAGGCGGCGGTAAGGCGGCAATTACCGGCGACTTTGTCCTGACGGCCGACGAGGTCAACCCGGTGATCTCGGGCCTTGCGGAGTAACGGGATCGAGGTGACCGCGCTGCACAGCCACATGCTGGACGAGCAGCCGCGGCTGTTCTTCTGCCATTTCTGGGCCAACGACGATGCCTTGAAGCTGGCGAGGGGCCTTCGCGCGGCGCTCGACAAGGCCGCGGTCGCGTTGAACTAAGCGCCTGCTTTGCCAGTTCTTGCATGAGATACAGGCATGCTGGCCGCGGGCCCCGTCACGGAGTTCTCCTGTTCGCAATCAGGAAGGAGTAGAGATCATGTCAGCACGAGCCTTCTCTCAAGCAGTCCTTTGCTGTCTTATGATGGTTGGCGCCTTCTCGCCCGCTCATGCCCTTACCCAAGAGGAGCTTGTGGCCAAGCTGCAATCGGCAGGTTATTCGCAAATCCGCGACATCAAATCCACCGCCGAAGGCACTTCCGTCAAGGCGACGAAAGACGGCAAGGATGTGTCCCTCGTCGTCGATAGCAGCGGCAAAGTCAAGGAGCAGCGCTAGGCGCCGCTCCAACGCTCTCCGCAGGATTGCCATCGGGCGAGAACTCTGTCACCGCCATTGCGCGACATCGATCTGATGCGGCGAGGAGCGTGCCATCGATGGCGTAACTTTCTCTGCGAGCGCGGGCCAGATCGCGGTGACGCGCAGCGTCCGAGCTGGGTTGGGCTTCAATTTCGATTTTGGGAGACAGGCATAAGTCCCGATGCCGAAAGGATCAGTGACATGCCGGCCAGGAGAACCAGTATCAACACCGCCTTGCGAAAGGTTTCGTCGTTGATTGTTCCGTAGAGTTTGAAGCCGATCCATATGCCGGCAATCATGAACGGAAGCCCGATGCCGTACAATTTGAGGGTTTCAACCGTGTATGCCCCTGAGATGAGTTGCGAGATCGAGATGATCACAAATGCTGCAAACAGCACCGGCTGAAACACGGAGCGTTGCTTGTCCCTTGACCATCCGCGCCACTGGCAGGAGATGGTGGAGATGATGCCGCCGAGACCGGTGAGGCCTCCGAGCAACCCGTTGGAAATTCCAATGGCAACGTCGGCAGGCGCGCTGATCTTCATTGGCTTTATGGGTGGGCGTACAAGGCTGTACGTCGCATACAGGACGAGCAGTACTCCGACTCCGAAACGCAGATAGGTCGGATTGATATGGGTCAGCAACACCACGCCGATTGGGATGCCGATTGCCGTACCCAGCGTAAGCGGCCAAAGGTCTTGCCAGCTCAACTCATGACGCAGTTTTGCGATGCCGTAACCTTGCGTGAGTAGTCCGTAGCCGGCAATCAAGACGGCGGTCTGAATCGGCGTGATGATGTGCAGCCATATGCCGGATACGACCAGGCCCATCGCGAATCCGGAGAAGCCGCTGACGAAGCCGCCAAAAAATGTTGCAAGAACGAAGAGAAGTAAGAGGTTTCCATCCATGATGCTCGCTCCATAGGAAAGCGAGCAGCGCTTGCTGGGGTCACCACTTTACGGGGAGGCCGCGACATCCCCAGTCAGCACTTTATCGGATTTGACTGCGGCCTTGCAATGGTCGCGACAACTTAGGTTCATCTCAACCTGACGCGATAACCGCATCATCGAAGTCCGTTGTTGGCACGTTTGAGACGTGCCGAGACCAGCTTAGAATGTCTGCTCAGCGGGCTAGACCAGAAGGTCGGCGTGGTCAAACCGTCGCTTTGACCAGAAGCAGGCATCAGCTGACCCGCAGCTGTACGGAAATTGGCATTTTCTGTAGAGTAGGGGCTGGGGCCCCAGTGCGTGGAGAGCGCGTTGCCGAAGCGTAAGCTGGCAGCCATTCTGGCGGCCGATGTGGTTGGTTACAGCCGTCTCATGGCGCGGGACGAGGCCGGCACGCTGGCACGTCTCCAAGCCCATCGATGCGAGCTCATCGATCCCAAGATCACGGAGCATAGCGGCCGGATCGTGAAGCTTATGGGCGACGGGGCGCTGGTCGAATTCGCAAGCGTCGTGGATGCCGTCGAATGTGCCATCGCCATTCAACAAGGCATGCGCGAGATCAACGCTGGTCACCCGGAAGACCAACGGGTCGTTTTCCGCATCGGCATCAATCTGGGCGACATCATTATCGAAGGTGACGATATCTACGGCGACGGCGTCAATATCGCGGCGCGGCTCGAAGGCATCGCCGAACCTGGCGGCATCTCGATTTCCGAGGATGCATGGCGGCAGGTGTACGGCAAGGTGGCGGTGAGCTTCGTCGACATAGGCGAGCAGAAATTGAAGAACATGGCGAGACCTCTGCGCGTCTATCGCGTCGACCTTGGCGAGGCCAGCTGGTTACGACCGGCCCCGCCTGCCTTGTCATTGCCCGACAAGCCTTCGATCGCAGTGCTGCCATTCGACAATATCAGCAGTGATGTGGACCAGGAATTCTTCGCCGACGGCCTCGCCGAGGACATCACGACGCTGTCAAAGCTGGCCGGGCTGCGAGTCGTCGCTCGCAATTCGAGCTTCGTCTACAAGAGACGCGCAGTGGATGTTCGCGAGGTAGCGAGACAACTTGTGTGCGATATGTCCTGGAGGGCAGCGTCCGCAAGGCAGGCAACCGCATCCGCATCACGGCTCAGCTTATCGATGCCGAGAGCGGCTCGCACCTGTGGGCCGAACGCTATGACCGTGCAATGGACGACATTTTTGCGGTCCAGGACGAAATCACGTTGGTCTTGGCAACTGAGATGCAGGTCAAACTCACGGAAGGCGAACAGGCACGGCTGGGTTACCGGACGACAAGCAATGTCGAGTTCTGGACCTACTGGGTCCGCGGATTGTTCCACTACCGCCAAGCGGTCACGAAGGAGACACTGGGGCCCGCGCGTTTCTATTGGGAGAAGGCGCTCGCGCTTGACTCGAATTCGGCGGTGCTTAACGCCATGCTCGGAGTTATGCACTACGTCGACGCGCTTCGGCTGGTGGGACGATCGCGAAACGAGCCATTGCCAAAGCGCGTGCATATGCTGACCGCGCGTTGGAGCTCGATCCTAGAAGTCCCGACGCTTGCTCCACATCAAGTCTCGTGTTGCTGCTGGAAGGGCGCTATGAGGAAGCTGCGACTGACGCCAGGCGTGCAGTCCAAGTGGCGGCCGGTTCCGCCGACGCGGCGACGTTTGCCTGCTTCGTTCTCGCGTCATCCGGATACCCCGAAGAAGCAGTAGCGCAGATCGAACGGGCAATGACACTCAGCCCAAGCTATCCCGGCTACTATCTGGGCCACGCCGGCAATGCCTATCGTCTGTCGGGACGGATCCCGGAGGCGATCGCCGCCTTTACAGCATATGACGCGCGAAGCCCGGGATTTGGCCTTGCCGATCTGGTGATCATCTATCAGCAAAACGGCCAGTTCGAACTGGCGAGGAGTACGGCAGAGCGTCTCTTGGCCCTTCGCCGGAATTTCACGATCGAATCATGGGCGAGAACTCAATTCCGCCGGGATACGGCACAACTGGAAGCCGATGTCGCAGCCCTTCGTGCCGCTGAACTTCCGACGAGTTGAGTGTAGACGGGACGAAACGCGTTGCAGTGACTTCTCATTTTGGCACGATCGGACCTGCCGGACCGGCCTGGCGAGGTCCGCTCTTGAGGGCACGACGGACGTGCCGTGCAAGAGAGGCCTCTTCCGCGTGACGCAACAAGAGCAGTACCGCTGACCCAACGTGGCGCGCCTTCAGCCGACGCTTACGTGTCGCAGCCACAGATGTTGCAGTCGCCTTGCGGAAAGGACGGAAACATCTCAGAATTCGCGTTAAGGGTCTTCTTTGATCCGGCTCCGTGCGACCCGTTAAAATTCCGGATCCGGCAGATTTTCCGCCGCCCGATATTGGAGTTCCAACATGACGGCGTTCACGCGATCTCAAAGTCTACTGGCTTCCGTTGGCGCCGCGGCGCTCGGCGGAGTTGCACTGGCGGCGCTGCTGGCCGGGAGCGGCTTTATCCTCGCGGACGCGCGAGCAACCGCCGTGGACATGTCGCTGCCGCTCGTCGGCCCCGATCTTCCCATCTGCCGCGCGCCGGCCGCGACCGGCTCGCCAAACATGATGTTTCGCCTGGTTCAGACGGAAGTGCCACGCGCCGAGATGAGTGCCGCCAGCCCCGCACCGGCATTCACGGACACCGAGCCGCCGCTCTGGACCGACATTGGCTCCACCACCTGGAAAATCACGACCGCAAACGAGCGCGCGCAGGCCTATTTCGATCAGGGCCTGCGTCTTTCCTACGCATTCAATCATGATGAGGCGCGGCGCGCGTTCCGCATGGCGCAAAAACTCGATCCTGACCTGCGCCATGTGTTTTTGGGGCGAGGCGCTGGTGCTCGGTCCCAACATCAATCTTCCGATGCCGGAAGACGCGGTCGCGCCCGCCTACGCTGCCGCGCAGAAGGCGAAGGCGCTTGCCAGCAAGGCAAGCCCACGCGAGCAGGCGCTGATCAGTGCTCTGGCGGCGCGCTACGGCAGCGATCCGAAGGCCGGCCGCACGCCGTTCGACGCAGCCTACGCGGCCGAAATGGCAAAGGTGGCAAAGCAGTTTGCCGACGACGACGAAATCGCAACGCTCTACGCCGAGGCCGTGATGGATATCAGCCCCTGGGACTACTGGAAGCCGGGTGGCCGCGAAGCCAAGCCTCAGAGCGTGCCGATCGTCCCGACGCTGGAGCGTGTGCTGGCTCGCAATCCCAATCATGTCGGTGCAATTCACCTCTACATCCATGCCGTCGAAGCCTCCGACCGGCCGAAGCGCGCTGAGCCTTATGCCGACCGGTTGCGCGGTGCGATCCCGGTGCCGGCCACCTCGTCCACATGCCGAGCCACATTTACTATCGGGTTGGCCGGTATCTCGACGCACTGGAAGACAACAAGACCGCGGTTAAGGTCGATGAAAAAATACCTGGCCGAGACCAACGCGCCGATGGGCGTCTACCGGCTCGGTTATTATCCGCATAACGTGCACTTCGTGATGGCCTCGGCGCAGATGGCTGGCGACGGCCCGACCGTGATCGCCGCCGCGGAGAAGCTTGGTAAGCTCATCCCCGACGAGGCTGCGCGTGGTATTGCGATGGTGCAGCCTGTCAAGGCGGCGCCTTACTTCGCCCACGCGCAGTTCAGCACGCCCGACACCATTCTGGCGCTGCCGGATCCGGGCGATGCGATTCCTTATGTCAAGGCGATGTGGCTCTACGTGCGCGGCGTCGCGCTGGCGGCGAACCGTGACTTCGCGGGCGCAACTGCTGCGGCGAGCTCCATCGAGACGATCGAGCGCACCGCGGACTTCAAGCTGCTAAAGGATTCTGGCGTCCCGGCGCAGGAGGTGCTCCGCATCGCGCGCACAGTCATCCTCGCACGCGTAGCCCAGACCAAGGGCGACCATCGCACCGCCATCATCCGGTTCGAGCGGGCGGCGGCATTGCAGGACGCGTTGGCCTACACGGAGCCGCCCTATTGGTATTATCCGATCCGGCAGTCGCTTGCCGCGGCCTTGCTGCAGGCCGGCCGTTACGCCGAGGCGGAGCGGCAATTCCAGCGCGCTCGGCCGGGCGCCCGCCAATGGCTGGTCGTACTACGGGCTGGCGGAACTGCACAAGTCGCGCGGCGATGCCACCGCAGCCCGCAAGGCCGAGGCTGATCTTGCCAGAACTTGATCGGTGACCGCAAGCTTTTGCAGATTTCAAATCTCTAAAGCACGCGCGCACGCGCGGTGATGAGTTATCCATGGGCGTGACCTTTCCGAATGAAAGCCCACAGTATCGAGCTGCTCGCAATAAACTACTGGAGCGCGAGGTAGCGCTCAGGCGCGAAATGGAGGCCGTGGCCGCGGAGATCCGGACACTGCCGCCGGGAGGGCCCGCTCCCGAGGACTACGAGTTCGATCATATTGATGCCAAAGGGACGCCAGCGAAGGTGCGCCTCTCGGAACTGTTCCGGCCGGGCACTGATACGCTGCTCATCTACCATTACATGTTCCCTCGGCACCGCGGCGATAAGCGGTCGGGGCCGAGCGTTGGTCCGGTAGCGCAGCTGCCGCTGGAGGAAGGGCCGTGCCCATCCTGCACCGCTTTGCTCGACAACTGGGAGGGAGCGATAGCCACGTCGAGGGATTGGAAGCGAACATCGCGGCCGTCGCCAAAGCGCCGATCGAGCGGATCGCGGCCTTCGCCGCGCATCGCGGCTGGCGCAGATTTGAAACTGCTTTCAGCCGCCAACAACAGCTTCAAACGGGACTATCATGGTGAGGATGAAGAGGGGCAGCAGATGCCCATCCTCACCGTGTTTCACAAAGGCCCGGATGGAGTCATCAGGTTGAGTTGGGCCTCCGAACTATTGTTCATGCCGACCGAGCCGAAACAGGATCCACGGCATCTTGGTACGGTGGAGCCGATGTGGACCCTTATGGATCTTACTCCCGCAGGGCGGCCGGACGCGAACGAGCAGCTCGAATACGCATGCTGTCGGACTGAGGTGCAGGCCAACAAGCAATCATAAACAAACCTTAAACTGTATATCCCAGAATCAGCAGCCAAAAAATAGCCGCGGATTTTTATCAGCGCGAAGACGCCATCGTGGCCGTCACGCATGCGCTCGCCACCCAAAATCTTCTATCTCGGTGCAGATGCGCATGTTGTCGGTATCAACCGGTGAAGACGGGTTTGGCTCAAGATCCCGGTCAAGGAGCGTACAAGATTACTCGTTGCTTCAGAAAGCTTTCTACCGAAACAAAGCTTGTCAGGATCATACAATAAAATCGAAGACAAAGTTGGTCATCCCTTCGTCGTCCTCTTGGCATACGATCGTCGGTGCTACGAGTTCTGAGGGGATCAAGTTTACAGCGGTGGATTGCCGGCAACTGGAAAGACGCCTGTCGACCTTGCGGCGATCCTCAAATCTTTCTCATCCAACCCGGCGAACAAAGTGTCTGATGGAAGCCGCAATTCCAAGGATGAACCCGATAATCTGTTATCCTTAGTCGCCAACTCGGCAATAACTGCGCATTTCCGTCATATCAGGATGAAAGGTGCGCTCTACATACTAACGATTGATACCCAATGCGTATCGCGACGTGGTGGCGGAAAAGATCTTCGGATCCTTTAAATTCAAGGGGAAGTCCTGATCGCGCAGAATAGGGATTATCCGATCAGAGTGTCTCCTCTTGGCAGATTGTGTTGAAAAAGTCCTTTTTCGCTGATGACTGAAAATTCTCAGGACCGCTGTTGCGTCTCTCTCGCAGCGAAGTGAGGGACCACATCAATTACCGCAAAAACGATCGCTGGCGCTCGTATCGATTCTACAAAGCCTTGCAGCGTCTGAAATCGCCAATGCGCTACATTTGCGAGATTTTTCGGAGCCCTGCGATTTTCGAGTTTTTCAACACAATCGGCACTTTTCGGACCTGACAGGCTGGCTGATGATGTCTGTTCTTGAGGGTAGAGCGGACTGCCGAGTTGCACGCTCGGACTTCCGAATTTGACCCATCTCGGAAGTCGGGCGGCCAAGTTTGCTGCGCTGTGATAAAGTCACTTCCGGTAGCTGGCCTCACCGGCTCCAAAGGAGATATGTCCATCATGCTGGACCGCATTCTCGATGCAGCAACCGACAACCTCAGGTTCGCGAAGATTCTGGTCCAAATGGGTCTCGATCCGAACAGCGTGACCTGGGACGCCATCTTCAACCGCCTGCTGGAAATCTTTCTGCACAACATCACGCTTGCCAATATGTTCGCCCTGGTCGGCGCGATCTTCTTTGTCGCCACATTGCTGACGCACACGATGGTGCCGCTGCGGGTCGCGAACATGATCGGTTGCGCATTCTTCGCCATCTTCGGTGCGCTCACCGGAGCCGTCACGATCTTTCTTCTTTATCTCCTGATGATTCCCATCAATGCCTACCGTCTCCGTCAAATGCTCGCGCTGGTGAACAAGGCGCGCACCGCAACACAGGGCGACATGTCGATGGAGTGGCTCAAGCCGTTCATGACCGACCGCAAGTATCGCAAGGGCGATATCTTGATGAAGAAGGGTGACGCAGCCAACGAAATGCTGCTGACCGTTACCGGCAAATTCCGGGTCATCGAAATCAACGTCGAACTTCCGCCGGGGCGTTTGATGGGCGAGCTTGGTTTCCTCACGCTCGACAACCGCCGGACCGCGACGATCGAATGTGTCGAGGATGGCCGCGTCCTGACTATCAGCTATGAAAAGCTGCTCGAGATCTACTTCCAAAACCCGCAGTTCGGCTACTTCCTTGTCTTGACCAGCCAGCGCCTGCTGGAAAATCTCGCGCGGGCCGAAGCCATCATCGCGCAGAACAAGCTCGCGCCGCAGACGCCTTTCGCCAACTGACAGCGGTCCGAGGAGATTGATCCCGGCCGTCGCCTGCTCCGCCGCCGTCCTAATTCCCACTGGCTTCGCGCGCACGGCGCAGAACTCGAATTCGGGGATCTTTCCAAACGGATCGAGCGCCAGATTGGTGAGCAGATTGGCAACAGTCCTCCCGCTCATCCTTCGCTTGGCAGGGCTTGAAGTACCGATCATTGCACGCTGCCTGCGGCCATCGCCTCTAAAGCGAAGCCGAAAACAAGAGCGTCTTGCTGCAGTGCCTGAGTCCGCTTGTGGCACCTTTGAGACATGGCGCCCCACCCGGACGATGTCCGTTTCCAGCGGAAGATCGGGAAGTAGTCGGCCGACGACCAGAACGACTCAATTGACCCCAAGCCGACATCCCACGAACAAGACCCTTTTTTGCCGCGTGCCCGGCGCGGACAGGCGCGGTTCGCAATGGGCGCCTCTGTGTCCAAATTCCCACACTGCGACCAGAAGAGGTTCTGTTCGTCTCTTTTCGAACAGACGGTCAAGTCCGTTCCGTCCAACCTCCATCATTGGATTGGAAACAGTCATCGGTTGGGAGGCAAAAATAGAACGTTCGGTAATCAGCCTCCAGAGGTCGGAGTGTCGTGAGGCAAAAGGTAAATTGACGATGAGGTCACTGCTCATTCTCGTTGCTATCTTTTTCGGCAACCGCATTTGCTCAGAGTGCGCCGCCCAAAGTCGGTAACAAAACGCTGGTTCAAGTAAAGCCGAAGGAGCCGATGGGCTGCAAACTCGTTGGAACGGTCCGGGGCACAAAGCTATGGGCTGGTGACTGCGTAGGGTCAGAGCTTAGGGGCTCGACAACCACGACGGAAACGCAAGTCTTGCCTCAGCAAGCGACCGGAGCAATTACGCCCGATCAGAAAGAGTGAAAATCGCGCGCGACCCTTCCCCTTATTAGCGCGCGACCCGTCCCCTCATTAGGTGGATTGATACTGCGTTAGTCGTTGGAAGCAAATCAATGGTCAGTGCAAATGATGGTCAATGGAAGCCCGTTGGAACTCAAAATACCGTGAGCATATAAAAAGTGACCATCCGGACTATCGCCGGATCATCACCTTTCTCAACGAGGAGCGATGTCCTGACTGCTCAAAGCCGGGCCTTGTCGGAGGACGGAGACGATCCCTGACAAAGGAAATGTTTTGCGCTGCCTGTGGATCGGGATTTGTGGTGGGGCCTTATCACTTCGGCTGGCCGCCGCACCAATTCCATTCGGTCCGGCGCATAGGCAAACCTTAGCTTTCGACACGATCACCGTCCAACACGAGCCGTCTGCCTCGATAGCTCTCTTCGCGCTATTGGCCCAAACGTCTGGACCGGCGTTGGGCGACGTATAGCGCGGTATATCGTTAGTGGCTGGGCCTTGATTTGGTTGTGAGTTCCACGCTCGCTCTTGATGCGATTCACGATGGGGAGTGGTAGGTCACCGATTGGTAGGCCCAATTTTTTCGACGACACGTGCGTTTCATGTAGTTGTTTATCGGGATGCGCAGGAGATGTACGTCCTTGCTCTGGTCACCCAAAAAAGGCGGAAGCGGCAAGAGCACGCTGGCCGTCGGACTTGTAGTCGCGGCAATGGAGAACGGGGAGCGCGTCGCATTTGTCGAGGCTGATCCACAAGGCACGATTTCAAAATGGAAGGAGCGGCGCGGCAATCCCTCTCCGTGGGTCGTTCGGGTCGCCGATCCTGCCGAGATAGAAAGGGCGCTGGTCCGCCTCGAAGCTGAGGGGATCTGGCTTGCGATCATCGATACTGCCGCCACGAACAATGCGCTGGCCACGCACGCCATCACGAAGGCCGATCTTTGCCTGATCCCGACGCGTCCGAGTCCCGCCGACATCGAAGCTGCAATACCGACGCTGATTGCTATTCGTAGGTTCAAGCGCCGATTTGCGTTCGTCCTCAATCAGACGCCACCGCGGGGCTGCTGTTTGAGCGAAGCTGCAATCTCGGCTGACTTGCTCGGCGTGCTAGCGCTTCCTACGTCGGACAGCGCAACGACCACCAGGACGCGCTGGGGACGGGATTGGGCGTGACCGAGCTTGCACAAGAGGGAAGAGCCTGGAGGAAGTTCGTGAGCTGTGGCGCTGGGTCTTGAGAAAGCTTGTCGAGGGGTCGTTAGATCATGAGCCACACGCAAAAGGCGGCGGTGTTAGCCATACGCGCTGTGCGCGACGTGCTCGCTCGTGGAGCTTACCACGGCGGCGAGCCGAGCCGTTGACGATGGCCTGTTTGTGTTGTCCAGCGGGATCTGCTGCTTCCAATCCGCTATCGGAGCACACAGGCGAGAAGATGTTTGATCAAAACAATCCTTTGCAAGGCAAGCGATGGCCCGAGTCCCGTTGCGGTGCTTGAATCTCGACGCGGCGGGCGCCGCGCAAGGACGAACTCCTAGATTCCGACACTACCACCGAGATGATGGTGAAGGTTGCTAAGGACTGGGTCAAAACAGAGCTTTTGAAAACATCAAAGCCAGCCAAAATGCTGCGTTGGACCATGTAAAGGACCCTGTAGAGACACGGTGGAGGCGAAGCGGCGTCGAAAGACATCGGCGGTTCCAGTCTTGAAAGCAATTTTTGATCAGTTCTCAAAGAAGCCGCAACGGAGCTCTGCGCGGATGCGGTCGAATTGATTGTGCAGAAGGAACCAGCCGACAGCGCAGGGCAGCTGCAACCGCGATACATGCGGCGGCTCACTGACGAGGCGGTCAGATTGCTGGACGATCTTCGGAACGGCAAGCTGGAGAATCAGGCGAACTTCATCCTGAGCGAATGCTTCAGGAGAAGCCGCCAGCGCGTTCTCTATGATCAATCAGCAACTCAAGCGCGACGGCTATGCCGCGAGCATTGATCCATCAATCTTCATCTGGCTTGCCAATATCACCGAACCGGAGACGCGCGACATCGGGACCATGCGGCTTGAGATCGTACCCAACCACCGAGGTCGTCCGAGCACGTACGCGCGCCAGGTCGCTCTATTCATCTGGCACCTTGTCGAGGGGCAGGGCTGCCGGCGACAGGCCGCATATCGGGGGGCGCTCACGAAGTTCACCATAAGCGCAAGTTTCGCCGAGAAGGCCTATGCCTTTTGGGAGCGATCTTCAAACGGGCGGGACCGCACGTCGAAGATGCTGACCCGCATTTCAGATCCAGAAATGTAAAGCTAAACAGCGCGCGGGCTGGCGTCCGATTTGACTGAGGCCGAGGCCCCGGCGAGGACCGCCCGGCAACTTCGTCGGAGCTTTGGACGAAGAGGACGCTGACGTTGGGGCCGCTCCTGCATGGCCCATGATTGCGCTGATAGGGGCCGGAGCGAAGCCGGCTGATCTGCCGGTGCAGACGCCGACCAAGTACGAGCTGGTAATCAATCTCAAAACCGCCAAGGCGCTCTTCCTCGATCTGCCGGCATCGGTGCTCGCCCGCGCGGACGAAGTGATCGAATAGGGTTTGCTTTGCTGCAATGCATGAGTCCGGCAATGGCACCTTTGAGACATGCCGACGGACTTTGAGGATGTCCGCTCATCGGGGAGGACCGGAAGTGGTCGCCACGCGCTCAAACCGGCGCTTTTGACCCGAAGCTGACGAACGATCGCGGTCTCGATGCGCCCTCCTGGAAAACTGCGAAACCTTAGGTGGACTTCTGTAACCGCCGGTAATTGCGCGACTAGCATCACGGCGCCGCTTGCGATCCAATCGGCCGGATCCACAGCCAACCAACGATCCCGCCAAGCATAGCGCAAAACGCCGCCAGCAGCGACACCGTGCGCAGCGCGCGTTCGAATGCTGCTGTTGCGCCCTCGGTTACGACGGCCTGTCCGGCCAATACTGCATTCAATGCTTCGTTGGCTTGTGCCGGCGGCGTCCCGGCAAGATGACGCGAAAAGCTGGCGAACAAAACTGCGCCGAGCGCCGCGACTGCAAAGAGGCCCGCCACCCGGGCGACCGCGTTGTTGACGCCCGAGGCGATACGGCGTGGGCTTCGCCGACCGACGACATCACCGTCGAGATCAACGGGGGAACGGTGATGGTCATGCCGATGCCGAATACGCAGATCGCCGGAAACACTCCTGGCCCAATAGGATTGCCGGAGATCGGCAAAAGCCAGCAGCGCCAGACCGCAGGCCGCAATTATGGGACCGAAGGTGAGCGACAGCCGTGGCCCGAAGCGGTCGGAGAGCATGCCCGCGAATGGCGCGCCGAAACCCATGATCAGAGCGAATGGAAGCAGCGCCGCGCCGGCCTGCGTAGCGGAATAGCCGCCGAGCCGGATCCCAAGCCGAACGGCCCCAGATAATAGAAAACGCACCGCCGAGCGCTTGAAGTAGAGCAAAAGCGTCAGCGCGTTGGCAGCGGAAAAATTGCGCCGACTTATACAGCGGCAGCGGCATCATCGCCCGTTCGCCGGGCCGCTTCGATCGCGAGAAACAGCGAGAGGAATACAAACCCCAATCGAGCGCGCCGAGAACGGTTTTGTCATAAGATCCCGACGCGGGAATGGCCCAGGCCCCAGGTGATCGCGGCGAGGCCGACGGCAACCGTAGCCGCGCCAGCCCAGCTCGAGGATTTTGCGTTGCCATCGCGGCTTTCGCGGGCGAAGCCGGCGGCAAGTCCGGCCGCAACGATCGCCAGCGGCACGTTGAGCAGAAAGATCGCACGCCACGATCCCTGGTCGACCAGCCAGCCGCCCAGCAGCGGACCGACGGCCGATGTCAGCGCGCCGACACCCGCCCGTATCCCGATTGCACGGCTGCGCTCGTGCTCGTCGAAGGTCGCCCCCAACATCGCAAGACTCGCCGGGATGAGCAGCGCGGCGCCGACACCCTGAACCGCGCGGCTGACGATGGGCGCTTTGATGTTCGGCGAGCCCGCATGTGGCGGATGCAATGGGTGAATACCGCGATGCCGAGGAAAGATGCGCCGGCGGCCCGTAGAGGTCGGCGGCCGCTCCGCTCCGACCAGCACTTCTTGCGCCCAACAGCAGGTAAGCGTTGACGATCCACTGCGTCGAAGCCGCCGTCGCCTGCTGAGCCGTGCTGGATCGCCGGCAAGGCAATATTCACCACCGAGCCATCGACAAACGCCATGCTCGACCAGTACGGTCGCCGCCAGCGTCAACCGCTTGCGTCTTTGCGATAGTGCTGCGTCAAAAACCCGTGTTGCCCGGATGACGCCGGCGTCGCAGGGCGTGTATGAAGCCGATCATTTGGGTGCTCGAAGCGCGGCTATCGCCCTAGAGTGAGCCTCGCATGCGCCGTTGGCCTTGTCGTTCGTTGGGTCGTTATGCCGCTTGGTGTGCAACTTCAGTTGATGGCTTTTGCGCGGTAGCGGCCAACACCGACGATGTCCGATTATCGGGGTAGACCGGAAGCGACCGGCCGACTGTCAAAACGGCGCTTTTGACCCATGTCGGACATAAAGACCGCGCGAAAGGAAGCCTGAGCGGCCAGTTCCAAGTCAATTCTTATCCGTGCGGCAAGCAGCTCGGCGCGTGGGCCTACGCGGGCGTGTGCACCCATGCGCCGACGAGCGGCGGCCGTGTCATCGGCGTCGACGGCGTCTCCGGCTTCAACACGCTGCATTCTGGCAAGCACAATGAAAAGGTACAGCTCTGCGCGTTTCGATGTGCTCGCGCTGGACGGCGACGATTATCTGGATGCGCTTCCGCGCCTCCCCGCTTACCGGACCGATCGCGTGGGCCGGACCAGGTCAGCCGCGAACGGCGAGGGCGCGCTCTTACCGAAGCTGTTGATCTTTTTCCGTTACGGACAAGCCGATGCAGAGAAACGATCCAGGGCGTGTGCTTGGCGCCGAACCTCGGGTTCATAAGGATGGCGACGGGCGTGCGACTCGGCAATCATGCCCGGGCTGCATGGCGATGAAAGGCGGCCATCAAATGCCGTACAAGAATTTGCGCAACAGTGCATCCAGATTGTCGGCTTCCGACTAGAAGTAGCATGGCAGACATTACAGTAACTTGCATCGAAGGAGAGCAACGTGGCGATGCCTATGCCAAATTGGTTGCCGACGGTAGTGCCCCCTTGGCGCTGATCAGACCGTCTACCTTGTGTTCGATAGTTTCGGAGCGTCACGCAGTGATGCCTGACAAAGAGATCGAACGGGACGACCTCGAAGCGACCATCTCCGATCTCCTAACCGGCCAATTCAACGCTCCGGTTCGCGTCATGGCCTTCAACACACTTGAGCACTGGATCGAGGATGTTTCCAGCAAGTAGCCGAAGGTATTCAAGCCCGCTGCGATATCGATGGCGTACCAGTGCCCGAACACGTCAGGGACTTTGTTGCAAGCCACACCGGCTTGCGGCAAGCGGGGCTGATGTGAGGCCGGACTTCAATTGGGACAGGCAGGCGGTCGCGCGACGTCGATCAGTTCCCGGTTTTGAATTGGTGCTGAAGAAGCGCGGCCGAATATGGCGGTGGAGCGTTTGCACATCGAAGGGGCCGTCGTCATGGAGGGTTCGGAGAGCAGCCGACCCGCTGCCAAATATAAAGCTGCCAGGGCACTCTTCCTATTGTTGCTGTCGGCGCCGTATCAATCGATCCGGATCAGCCGGGCCGACGATGTTCGCCCGCATAGGCGTGATGCGAGCGCTTCACCGACATAAGCCGGAAGCGGCGCTGACATCCCGCCAGAAACGCGCCAAAGCCTACCAGATCATTCGATGATGCAGCGGCGATGCTGCCGCGCGTGATAGGTCAGCACTTCTGACAGGAGCAGAAAATGGCCCTCCTAAAACGCAGAATTGTATCGTCAAGTGAAAGGACCTGAAGGCCTTCAATAGATGCCGCGTTTGTAGGCTGCCTCATTAGAAGGATGCTTTCACTTCGAACAACGCGTGATGTCGCTTATTGGCACAAAGCGGCGGTTAAGGGCCGGGCAGAGCATGTCCGCTCTGCCCGGGTATTTCAGACGTCAACTTGTTCGCTATTACGAGGGCGTCATCGACCTCAATGCCGAGATACCGGACCGTGCTTTCGATCTTGGTATGCCCGCGCAAGAGTTGGACGGCCCTGAGATTGCCCGTCCGCCGATAGATCAGGGTAGCCTTTGTGCGGCGCAACGAATGTGTCCCAAACAGCCTCGGGTCCAACCCGACGCGTCCGATCCAATCGGAGACGAGCCGCGCATATTGGCGCGTTGTCATGTTGCGGTCTGGACCACGACGGCCCGTGAACAAGAAGTCCCCGGATTTTTTGTTGGCGGCCTTTAGATAGTCATCGACCGCCTGGCGGGTCTGCTCACTCAATTCAAATCTAACCCGTCGTCCGGTTTTTCGTTTGTCGGACCGTTGCGCGATCCGCCGTGTACCCGCCGGCAGCGACATCCTCGACGCGGATGGCGCCAACATCACAGCCGCGAAGCTTGCTGTCTATCGCCAGATTGAACATGGCGAGGTCGCGAGTGCGGCCTTCGATCTGGAGTTTCGTCCGAATTGACCAGACGTGTTTGGGTCGCAGCGGTGGCTTTGCCCCTGTCAGCTTTCCCGCTTATTCCAGGGCAGCCGTTTATCAGGCGTCAGGGCAGCTTTTACTTGATTCTGCATGGTCATACTCCTCGGTTACAGAGGAGGAGAGCATGCGCCACTGGTAGGTGACCCGGCCAATCTGCTCCTTTTGCGTAAGTCGTGTATCTTTAGCCGCCGAGAAGCTCGTTCACCATCTTTGAAGGGTTCGTGGCCGTGGTCCGTAGCAAGAATGCGTCACCCACTTGGGGCGACGTTAAGGCCGCCTCTCCTCGATTTCGATCGCGCGGGCCTTCGGGGACTAGTGCAAGACCTCTACACTGCGAGCAAAGACAACCAGGCATTCTTGCACGCCCGCTTGGGCTTGGGCCCTGATCAGCTCCAGCCCTTCAAGGCGAGTATTTCGAGATGGATATCCCCGGACCTAATGAAAGGCCAGTCGGTATCGGTTTCGAAAGCCAAGAAGGGCGATTGCGGATTACAAGAAAGCCATCGGGCGCTCGGATGGAATAGCGGAACTTTCGATATTTTATTGTGAGGAGGCATTCGGCTTTCTAGAGTCCTACAGCGTGGAGGATGAAGGCTATTTTGCTGCTTTGATCCGCATGTACGAACGGTCTCTCGAAATCGTATCAAGCCTAGTTCCTGCCGAGCGTATGATCTATCTCGAGCGTCTCGACAAGCTTAGATCACGCGGGAGGAACGTCGGCTGGGCGATCGAAGAAGGATTCAATAGCCTTTGGTACGCCGCTGCTCTGGACGAGCACCAGGGTGAATGAAGCCTCATCCTGTCGCACGAGGTAATCGATTAGGAGCTGGGTCGCCGATAGTGGAGCTTGCGCAGCAGGCAGGTCGCCACCGGATTAGGTGTTAGAATCAGGTCAGTTTTTGGCACAAAGCGGATTTCGCATCGGGCTCGGCGGCAAAGGTCCTGTAGCGATTGACCCATTACAGACTCTCGAGCGAGTGAGCCCGCTCGCGTTCAAAGACGTCTCCAAAGACCAGAACGGTACGCTTAGTGTCATTCACGGGAATGCGGGGTCATGTGCCCAAGCCATGCCGTGAGCCTTGATCTTTCCTGACCAAGCCATCCTGATTGAAGTGGTGAACACAAAAGTGCGCCCATGAATTTTCGTACGCCATTTCCATGTCACCCGTGACCGACGTGGTACCTAGCCCGATTTCTGCGTAGGTAAACTCGAAACTACCACTGGGACGCGCCAGCGCAATGTGGAATGGTTGTCCAGTAAACTCGTTGATCATCGGCCTGCCGCTACTCCGCATGACGCCGGGTATCTCTACTCTAGCGGTTCTGAGTTCCAAGTCCGTATCGAGATCAATCGGCAGGAACAACGTCTCGCAAAATTCTGAGCACGTGGACGCGAATACGGCGAAAAGATTGCTGAATGGTTCGCAAGCCTCGCCTGAGATGATCGTTTCAAGCGCGATCCGTTGAGCTTCATCCGCACGCTCGTCGATAACGATCTGGCGCCGGCCGTTTCCGCCCTTGATTTCGGCGGGCCACTTATACAGCGCCGCCCAGTTCAAGCCTGAGAGCGGCGTATCGTTGAAGTGGCCTTCAACGATGGTGCCGACGAAGGCCGACTGACAATAGCCGTGGGTACTCGGCAAGTTGAACTGGCAACCACAATTCATAGCGCAGTTGCAGTTATCATAAGTCTCGCTCTTGAATAGCCATTGGTCAGCCATCTCACTGTGCCTCCCGAAAGCCGATGACGCTCAACTCGACTTTGCGCGAGCTTCAAGTCGGAACGAAGCGATAGGCGCCATCCTTGCGCTCGACGAAGCCGGTGCCAGGGAACGGCAGGTGAGCGCCGATCAGCCGGCGCTTGTCAATGACGAGTCGATCAAGCAGGCGTAGGCGGGTCGAGATGCCGCGATCGGGCTCATGGTCGACTGGCACCGGCCACGACGGATGCTGGAATGAGATCACGCCGTGCGTAAGCGCGTCCGCAACGACGACGAGACCATCCCCACCGGCGATTTCGACCGAGATGTGGCCCTGCGTATGCCCTGGCGTATCGATGACCCGCACGCTACTGACAATCTCGTCGCCATCCCGTACCGTCCTTATCTTGTCCTTGACGTGCGAGAAATGGTTCTTGGCGCCATTGATGATGCGATCGTTGGTTGCCAAGACTGCCGGCAACCTTCGCATTACATCCGGGTCGGCCCAAAGGTTCCATTCGACGGCCGAAACGAGATAGCTCGCATTCGGATAGATCGGGTTGTCATTTGCGTCGAGGATGCCCCAGAGGTGGTCGGGATGGCCGTGGGTCAGGACGATCTTGGTAACGGCCGCAGGTGGGATACCGGCAGCTTTGAGGTTCTCCGCAAGCTTTCCCGCCGTGGGCTGATGGCGCGGGCCGGTGCCCGTGTCGACCAAGACCACGTCGGACTGGTTACGGATCACCGCGACAGTGTTCACGAGCTGGAGCTGTTCGCCGGTTTGTCGGCTGCGTTCAGAGCGGCTTCGCGCTCGGCGGGCGGAGTCCGGCGTCACGAGGAAGCCCGCCGGAAGGAAGAAATGGCCGTCGCTTACGACCAGAGTCTCGAGGCTGCCTGATTTGTGGACCGATACCGCATGGACGGCCGCCCTTGTCGGTCGCAGCGAAGACACGCACGCAGCTGCGGCCAGAGCCGCTGCGGCCGATTCACCCAGAAATTGGCGACGAGCTATTCTGTGAACATGCCCTGCGGTCACGACGCTTCCCTCCTTGATGGGCCACCCTATCGGTAGGTACCGCCCCGTTGGGCGCGAAGCTTAACTGGCGCATTTGGGTCCTTGATATCCGATTGCCGCGAGGGCCTATCCGGAAAGCGCAAAAACGTGGAAAATCGCCTCCGGGAAGCACCAACGGTCACTATCCAAAAACTGCCAAAATGATTGGAGCATTCCCGACCCCGGTGCCCATGCCTTGGTCTGCATGGTATGCTCCATCATACGGAGGTAGGCATGCAGCTTGGCACCGCCCCGCTTCTGGAGCAGCGGCCCATCTTCCACAGCCGGAATGTGGAGGAGACTGGTGCATTCCTGCGCGCGAAAGGCTACCGCTTCGACATCGCAGGGCGGCAGGCCCGCCACCTCGATGCGCGCCTCAACGGCGTTTACATGCCCGGCCTCTACATGGGGTATGTGCAATACGGCGGCGCATCGGTCGTCCTGTCGCCGAGCCCCGCCCGCGCGGACACTTGGATCCACCTGCCGCTTCGCGGGCAACTTGGAGCCACCATTGGCCGTGACAACATCATTTGCAATCCGAACCTCGCCACAATCATCTCGCCGATGTGCGAGAGTTGTCGGCTGGTATCGGAGGCCGATAGTAGCCGCATCCAACTGTCTTTGACCAAATCCAGCCTTACAGGCCAGCTTGCCGCCCTACTCGGCGAACCACCAACCGCTCCCCTCGACTTTGCGCCTACCATCGACCTCGCCGCCGGGTACGGCCGCAGCTTGGCACGCTACGTGCTGACGGCCGTCGCAGACCTGGAACAGGCGGGATCGGTGCTCTGGAGCCCGACGACAATGAGCACATTCGAGCAGTTCATTATTACGGCACTGCTGGTGTCGCACCCGCACAATTACAGCGCAGCACTGCGACGTCTCGAGAAGCCGATTGCGCCGCGTGACGTGAGGCGCGCGATCGACTACATCGAGGCCCATCTCGACCAGGCGGTCACAGTGGCCGACCTCGTTACGGCGACCGGAGTTGCAGGCCGAACGCTCTTTAAGCACTTCAGCGATTTCAAGGGCGTCTCCCCGATGCACTACCTGCGGAACGCCCGCTTGCGGCAAGTTCGCCAAGCCCTGCTGCGGGCCGATCCGGAAGCGAATGTCACCGAGATTGCCATGAGCACGGGGTTCACCCACATGGGTCGGTTCTCGGCCACGTACCGCAGGTACTTTGGGGAAAGTCCTTCGGAGACGCTAAGAGATCGCAGGCAAGCGCAGCAGCCTCGGAAGCAACCGTAGTCTCGAAAGCTCGAGGCCGGCAATTGCGTTTGCTGCGTTCGGTCAATCCACCATAGCAATCAAGTAGATTCGTGTTGAGGTCTCCTGATGACCCCGAAGCGGCCATTGCAACAGCACTTCGTGGCTGTGTTGGACTCCGGATGCATCGCATTTCTTACAAAGCCCTTCTCCGCGCAGTCGCTCGTTGAGCCGCTCATCGGCAGGTTGTTCATAGCTTCGCTTGTTGATGCCTTGTTGCATGTCTGTTCATGGCACTTTTCGGACCTCACCGGCGAATGTAGCAATGTCTGTTGTTGAGGGAAAAGCGGATTAGGGCAGGTTCTATTCGACTCCGCCAGCGCGCCCGTAGACGGACGTCGTGTCACACCTGGCATAGGCATTGCTCTTGGTAGGCTGGCTGGGCATTTCAGTGGCCCAGTTTGGATCAAGCGCCGCCGGGACATGTATTGCGATACCGGCGGCGTGTTTTTCTGGGACGACACCATTCTCCTGAGTTGACGAAAACGTCCTAAAACAAACGGCCGGCTATCGTTGTTGCCACCAAGCAGGGGATGGCCAAAATGTCTGGAGCAGTCGTGCGGCAGCTATCTCGCCGAAATGGGGTCAGCAGGAGGCGCAGCCATGATTGCCGCCTCTGCAGCAATTCTCGCACGCGCTGCTTATTAACTCCGCTTCCGCGTGCGGCTTCCGAAGAGGTCGGAGCCCCAGAATGCGAGGAGGACCAGCGCGCAAGTCGCGAGGCCCAACATTGCCAGAATTGTTTCGAGCATCATCGAATCAACTCCGGTCTGTTGGGATTTTGCCATACGAACGCGCTGCAGTTGAGCGCGTTCAATCTGCGTGCCCGACGCCGCCGTCCGGCACGAAGGACGGCCCCAGATTCGGGGCTACGCATCAACCGCTGGGGCCGTCCTTTGCGGCCTCGGCTCTCCATCATCTGCGAGGTCTGGCGCCGGCTGCCAGCCTGGTTGTCGCAGCAAAATCCAGCGCCAGGAACTGCGTCCAAGAACCCACCATCACGTCGCGGTGCCAAGGCCATAGGAACGCCGCCGATGCGATCCGGCCACCGAGTGCTGGGGAGGAGGATGGCGCCCCTTCCGATGGCGCGATGGCCAAATGGAGGCAGGGTCACGAGAGCCAGCCGGCTTGATAGACGCGATCCTTGAGCCCGAGGGCGCACGAGTTTTGGTATCCGGGGCCAAATCTGGTGACTACACCCGAATGAGTTGCTGAATTTGCCTGTTATGTCGTGACGATACCCTGTTAGCCTAAAATATCTCCCTGTTAGTCGGGGTAGGAGATTGACGCGAAAAGCACTGCAGTGCGGCGCTATTTAGCTACACGTCATGTCTCCGAGCCGCCATAAAATTGGCGGCTTCCCTGTAAAATTCCCTGTTTGCAGGGAAACTGCCTGGAGACAGGCGCGATCAGCACTGCGTCGCCAGCCAGGCACTCCGTCGTTCTGCCCGGCTTCCCGAGGAACACGAGAATGGGCCGGAAATCCCGGTTTTTCGTGCATTCGATTTCGTCTCCGAGCTCCCGGCTCGCCAATCTTGAGGCGGAAATTGCCGAAAGTCTCCGGCCCTGTCCGCGAATATTTCCGTTTTGCGGAGATTATCGGCGGAGACTGGTTTGATCACGGCTGCCGCCCGATGAACGCAGTCGACTGATGGGAACGTCGCACCTCGTTCGAGCGACATCAGTCGATCAGCCGGATTGACGCCGTCTCTTCTAAGATGGCCGGCCACGGGGAATAGCCGGCCGTCGTTGCGGCCGGCCAAGATGATGGCCGGCGCCATGGCTGCGACCGTGTTGCGGAGCACGTCTATCTCCTTGGATGATCTTCACGCCGTTAAGGCTCCTCGGGTGAGAATTGCCGTCTCGTCGGGCTTGGCGCCGTCGAGAAAAACGCTGACCGCGGTGCGGGCCCGCAAATCGATCTCGGAAAGCGTTGGTATGTCGCCGAGCTGAAGCACAGCTTCCAGGTGGACGTTTCCGTGGAGCATTCCAAGAAACTGGCGGGCGCCGGCTTCGCAATCCGCGAGATCGATTTCGCCGGCCTGCTTCGCTTTCGCGAGAATTTTCGTAAGAACCGCGATGGCCGGCGTAGGGCCATGTTGCGCGTAGGCCCGCGTCGCATCGGGGTAGCGGTCCGCTTCGAGGATGGCTGTGTAGCAAACTTCCAGCAACGACGGCGTCATCATCGTCTCGAGAAGGTTGCGCCCGATGATGATGAGCAGTTCCGTTAGCGGCAGGGAAAGCTGGTCGGCACCGACACTCAGCGCGTTGGACGAGTACTGGCTGACGACTTGGGTGAACTGGTCGACGAGAAGTTGCTGAACATTCTCGCGTCGTGTCAACTTTTTCCCGGAGCAGTCGCCGGTAGAGACCGTGCGGCGTCCATGCCCAGCTCGATCGCCCCAGCAGGAACGCCGAGAGAACTGCGCAGTTGGACCAGCCGCGAATCTGGCTCGCTTTACCAGGGACCGCTTCGCGGACACGAAGGATATCGCCCGTCGCACCCCACCGGAGAAATCTGACGGCATCGGCCGGCGGCAAGATCGTCACCATCATGCGCGTCCACCACGGCTCCACGAGTAGCCAACTCCCCGTGCCCGTGGGTCGCATGGCAAAGACGTGCTTATGTCTGTGGTGGACGAACCGATGCCACCACTGGCGTCGAAGGCCGGGTACGAAACAGACGATCCAGTCGGCTGGATCGACGGTCACCAGGGATCCATTCTCGTCGACGTTGTTCGCCAGGTCTGGCGGGACATCGCCGACGACATTCAGTCTTGAAAGGCTCTCTCTATTTCGCCCCGGCCAGGACCGCCTCGACTGGACAATATCGTTAGCTGCGCTCATCGGGTAATGCTCCTCACGCTCGCGCATCCATGAATGAAGTTTTCGATGCTGGCTCTCACGCGGTCGGCTGCTGCTTCCTCCTGGCGCAATGCAGGACTCAGCATTAGGGCTTGGTAGAGCGGTTCCCTCAGCAGTCCCAGCAATTGCTCGGCATAGAGCTGAGCGTCCGTTATCGACAGGGCCCCCCGTTCATTTGCTGCCGACAGAAACTCGTGCAGCTTGAGGGCGACAGTCGCCTGACCAGCCTCGTGCACCCGCTTCTTGAGGGCAGGATTGCGTGCACCTTCAATCATCATCAATCGAATAAATCCGACCAGGGTGGTCGAATATTCCTTCCAGGCGACGCGTCCGAACGCGATAAGGGTCTCGCGTGCGTCGTCTACGGAGCCAGGAGGCGCTCTCCTCACCAAGGGCTGCGACATCAGGGAAGCCTTGTGTTCGGCGATCGAGACGATGAGATCGTCGATGCTCCCGAATGCGGATAGAATTTCTTCCTTCGAGTATCGGCTTCGATCAAGGATACTCTCGAGGTCAGCTGTCGCACCGCAGGGATGAGCGAGTGCCCTGCTGACCGCCAGCACGATGTCGGCGCGGTCGTCTGGCGTCGATATGGTATTGTCCTGTCGGGCGGGCTTCGGCGCGGGATGTGTCATGTACGGCTCCTTGGTCTGGGCTAACGATGCCACGCGCATCTTCGCGTGCAGGGCGAAGGCGACCTTGATGGTGACCAGCACGGGCGCGGCGATGACAAAAAGCACGGCGACTGCAGCGAACGCCGTGTCGAAGGCGATGACGGTGGATTGACCCGTCAGAGTTCGGCCCAGCAGGCCCATCGCAGCCCGGCCGGCGGCCACGCCATCCATACCCTTTGCGGCGAGCATGGCGCTCATCGTCGTCAGCCGCTCGCTGACCGCCGGAGTGCCTGCGGTGACACTCGCGCCAAGCACCGTGGCGTTGGCGGTGACATTGTGGTCTATCATGGTCTGGAGCCCGGCGACTCCCATCAGACCGCCGAGTTGGCGTCCCGCATTGAAGAGACCAATGCCGGCTGCGCGGTTGCGGTTGTTGAGTTCGCTGAATGCGATCAGGGTGATCGACAGGAAGAGGAAGCCAAGTCCGAAGCCGCGCAGCAGAATGGCGGCCATCATGTCCTCGGCGCCGCTCTCGCCGGTCGAGCCGGACAGCATCCACATCGAGGCCATGATCATCAGGATTCCGAACGGTACCGTGGCGATAGGGGGAGCGCCTCTGACCTGCATGAGAAAGGCAGCAATGAGGAGCGCGCCGACGAAAAGCGCGCCGCTTGGCAGCAGGAGCTGGCCGGCATCGGTAGGCGTGAACGCGAGAACGGACACGGCAAATGACGGGATCAGGAACGCGCTCCCGAACAAGGCGGCACCGGCGACGAAACTGACAATGAAGGCGAAGGAAAAATCGCTCGACCGGAACACGGTGAAATCGACCAGGCCTTGCCCTCTGGCAATCACCTGTTGGCCGAGAAACGCCAGCAAAGCGGCTGCGCCGATCACGGTCAGCCACACGATGCGAGGTTCCTCGAACCAGCGCCATCGGCTACCCTGATTGAGAACATAGCTGAGGCAGAGAAAGGTGACTGATATCAGTAGGAAGCCGGCCCAGTCGAACCGAGGCCGCGCAGTCGTAACGGGTCTCGGGCCCTCCGCGATCAACAGAAGTCCGATGGCGGCGAGGGCCACCGGAACAACCCCGAAGAAAATCCATGCCCACGACTGGCTGTCGATCAACCATCCCTGGAGCGCCGGGGCGATGGTCGCAGGAGCGACGACAGATCCCATCGCAAACAGTGCCTGGAGGATTGGCTGGCAGGATCGCGGATAGGCGAGAAAAATGATTGACTGCCCCGCGACAAGCAAAGTGCCGCCCGAGAAGCCCTGTATCATGCGAAGTGCGACCAGCAGGTCTAGCCGATATGTGATGGCGGCGATGCCGCAGGCCGTGCCCATGACCAGCGTCGAACCGATGATCAGGCGGCGCGGACTGGTGCGCGCCATGAGCCAGGAGGCGGCCATGAACCCGATCAGCTTCGTTGCGGTGTATCCGATGTCCAGCCAGGCGACCTCGTCGGGAGTCGCATGGGTGTCGCCAATGATGTCGTTGCGCCCGAGCGCTAGGACGGTGCTTGTGATCGCTTCCGTCAGAGTGGCGAGCACGATGCCTGCGACAAGAATGCTTCCTGCCGCGCGCCTGTCGTAGCCTGGCGTGGCGTCGGCGATCGCGGTCATGTGCCGCTTCCTCGATCGATCTCGACGCGCGCGGACAGGCCGGGTACGACGCGACCGGGCAATGGATTTCTGGCGAAGCGGATTTTCACAGGCACGCGTTGAACGACACGAATGAAGTTCCCCGTCGCATTGTCGGTGGGGAGCAGGGTGAACGCAGATCCGCTGCCGGGCGCAAAGCTGTCCACCACACCTTCAATCGCCTCGTTGGGATAGCCGTCCACTGTGATGCGGGCGCGCTGTCCTGGCCGGATATGTTCGATCTGGCTTTCCTTGAAGTTCGCCACCACCCACACATCCTTGACCGGGACGATGTCGAGCAAGGAGGTGCCCGGCGCGACAAGCCGGCCGACGCGGACCTGGCGGTTGCCAACGACGCCGTCGACCGGCGCATGCACCACGGTATGGTCGAGATCGATCTGGGCGAGATCGCGTGCGGCGTGCGCCTGCGCCACTGCAGCAACTGCAGCTTCGCGCTGGCTGACAAGGACGGCGATGCGTTGCCGCTGAGCCTCCACCGTTGCTGACGCCGCCGACACGCCCGCCTCGGTTCTCGATAGCGCCGCATCGCTTTCATCGACCTGCGCCTGGCTGACGGCATTGGTGCGGATCAGCTCGCGGCGGCGATCGGAGGCCTTGCGGGCCAGATTCATCTCGGCCACGCTCGCAAGTCTTTGCGCTTCGGCCTGCCGTATCAGGGCGTGCTGGAGTTGGGTCTCCGCATCGACATTGGCGAGGCGGGCTTGGGCGGCTTCGACATTGGCCTCGGCTTGCGCAAGGCGTGCGCGGTAGTCCCGATCGTCGATCCGGAACAGGACGTCGCCTGCACGAACGGTCTGGTTGTCCTGAACCTCCACGGCTGTGACGTAGCCCGCAACCTTCGGCGCGAGCGAGGTCATGTCGCCGCGAATATAGGCGTTATCGGTGAACGTCTCGTTCGAACGGGCATAGGCCCAGCCGCCAGCCACGAGCACAACGGCGCCGAGGCACAGCACCAAGCCGACCACCTTCTTCTTGTTAAGCTGCACCACGATACCCTCCTGCAACAGTTGTTTTCGCCGAAGCGTCCGCTCACTCACCCGGGCCTACCGTGCGGTCCTAGTTGCGCACCGTTATGGCCTTCTTGTATGTCGCGGGGGTCATCGAGGATTCTGACCAAATACTCGGCCACGTCCGCGCGGCTGGCTGTTGAGATGATGTTCCAGCGCAGATCGGTCCCGGCCTTCAGGTTTCCGCGAGCACGCTTGAATGTCAGCGTTGCCGGTCGAACGATCGTCCAATCGCAGTTACTCTCCCGAACAGCTGCCTCCTGCTCCTCCTTGTCTGCCATGACTTCCTTGAGTGCGAGCTTGACCATGAAGCCTGCGCCGAAACTCCCGGTATGGTAGCTCTCACCGACACTCACCGAACTCTCAACGATGAGTCGGCCCCGGCCTGCAGGCATGGCGGCTAGAATGTTCCTGGTTCCCACCGAGCAAACCGGAACACCGGACTGGCGTCGACCGAGGTCCTCTTTCGCCTGAGGTATCATTCCCAACGCGCAGATGACCGCATCTGCACCTTGGACCGCAGATGCCACCGAGGCTGGATCCATTGCATCGCCCTTGACGATTCTGAGATTCGGATTCGTCAAGGGCATGCGCTTTGGGTCACGGACAAAGGCGGTGACGACGTGACCCGCGGACAAGGCGGACTCAACGACTAGCCGTCCGGTCGACCCCGTTGCACCAAAGACAACGACGTTCATCACACCTCCCGACGCGCGGCTTCGAAAACGCGATCGCCGTGCGGAGTGGTTTCGTGTTTCATCGAGGTCGAGCTCCAGGAGGATTTTGGGTAACCGGGCCGCGTTCCCCGCTGGAAACGCGGCCCGCATCGGATGAAGCGCGCTTGCTACGCGCCCTGATTCGGCGCCTAACTCAACGTGCCGTTCAGTAGTCCCAGAACACCGGTACCCAGCGGAAGGCGTCGCCGTCGACCGCCACCCGCCCGACGCTCGGGAAGGGCAGGTGCGTGGCCACCAGCAGCTCGCCGGTTTTGGCCAGATCGCGCAAAAGACGAACGCGCACGCGCGCCGCCTCCTCGGGATCGTGTTCGAAACCGTTGTGCCAATCGGGATGGTCGAACCCGACAGCAAACACGGCGTCGCCGGCGAACGTCAGGGCGTCGCTGCCGGACGCCACGCGGACCACGCTGTGCCCGGGGGTATGGCCGCCGGTGCGACGGACGACCACGCCCGGCGCCACCTCATGTTCGTTCTCGAACGTCCGCAGATGGCTGCGGTAGTCTTTCGTGAAGCGTTTGGCGGCGGCCCGAAGCGCGTCCGGAAACCCCGGCGGCATGGAGACCCGGGAGAAATCGGGTGACTCCCAGAACTTGACCTCGGCGGCCGCCACGTGGATCCGCAGGTCAGGACGCAGCCGTTCCTTTACCCCATCGACGATCAACCCGCCAACGTGGTCCATGTGCATGTGGGTAAGTACCACGTCAGTCACGGACGAAAGATCGATACCGACCGCTTCCAGTCGCTTGACCAGTTGCCCGGCCCGCGGCAACTGCAAGTCCGGATCAGATCCGAGCCCGGCATCGATCAGGATGGTCTGGCTGCCGCTACGCACCACGACCACGTTCAGTGCCCAGTCGAACGCGTCCGGCGGCAGGTACATGTCGTGCAGCCATTCCGCCCGGTCGGCCGCGGCGACGTTGTGTCCCAGCATGGTGGTCGGCAGCGGCAGCACGCCATCGCTGATGACAAGCACTTCAATGTCGCCGATCTGCACCGCGTAGCGCGACGGCACCAACTCTTCGGCCTTCCGTTTGCCGGGGCGTGAGGTGTTGTCGAGGGTCATTTCTGTCAGGCTCATGTTTGTCTCCTGTTTCATGGCAGAGGCTGGCCGATTTCGGTCGTGCAGGCCGCGCGGCCAGCGGAAAGAGCGCGGCCCGTTTCGAGGGTCTAGAAGAAGCCGGTCACATCGGTCACACGCTCGGGATCGGCCGAGGCGAGCGCGGCGGCGCGCTCGGCTTTCGGCGGATAGATCCAGACCGTGTTGATCTCCTGCTTGGTCTTCTTGCCGACTTCGCCGACCATCGCCACCTTGCGCTCCCAGCCGACCGTGAACAGCGCGCCGGCCTCTCCGAGGTCGAGACAGGTGACATAGCCTTGCTGGTGATAGGGCTTGGTCGGTACGCCCAGCAGTTCGGCGGCCGCATTGTTGCCGGCAAAGGCGCCCATCCGCGTGGCGTGCTGGCATGACATCAGCGCATAATTGCCTTCATCGTCACATGCGGCGCGAGCAGCATCGCCCGTGGCGAAGACGCCGGGCACCGACGGCACACGCAATCGCGGTCGACCAGCAGCCGGCCGAAATTGTCGCGCTCGGCGGGGATCTGCTGGGTCAACGGGGCGGCGCGAATGCCGGCCGCCCAGATCACCGTCTCGGCCTCGATCTGTTCGCCGTTAGAGAGTGTAATGCCGGATTTGTCGAGCGATGCGACTCCGGCGCCGAGCCGGGTCTCCACGCCGAGCTTGCGCAGGGCTTCCTCGATGACGGGGCGAGGGCCTTCGCCCATATCGGGGGCGATCGCGCTGTTGCGGTCGACGATGATGACGCGCGTCCTGGCATCCTTGCCGAGGATAGCGCGAAGCCGTGCCGGCATCCCCGTCGCCGCCTCGATGCCGGTGAATCCGCCGCCGGCCACGACCACCGTGTCGCGCCCGTTCATTGCCGGCCGATCGGCAAGAGCGTGCAAATGCTTGTCGAGCGCGATCGCGTCGTCGAGCGAGTCGACGCTAAATCCGTGCTCGGCGAGGCCCGGAATATTCGGACGGAACAGCCGGCTGCCGGTGGCCACGACCAGCCGGTCGTAGGAGAGCGTCTTTCGCATACCCTTGGCGGTAGCGACTTGGACCATACAGGATTTGGTATCGATCGTCTCGGCGCTGCCTTGCACGTAGTCGACATCGACGGCCTTCAGCACATCCAGCAGCGGCGCCGTCAGGGTTTCGGGCTTCGGTTCGTACAGTCGCGGGCGAACCACCAGCGTCGGCTCCGGCGCGATGAGCGCGATCTCAAGCTCCTTGGGCGAAACGCCCTTGATGTCGCGCAGGCGGGCAGCGGAAAGTGCGGCGTACATGCCGGCGAAGCCGGCGCCGATGATGACTAGTCGCATGTGATTGACTCCCGTGGTTTGATTTTCTCGGACGTAGGCGCGTCACCGCAGCCGCCTCTCATTGGCGGTGAAGTCTCTTGCGATTTGCGACGACGAAGACGTGAAACGAAAGTTGGTCGAGTTCTTACGGAGTGGCGCAGTTCGAAAAAAGACCGACACTGGCACGGGACGGTCACATGCCGCCTGGCAGCCTCTCGAACCCAGCAACTGGTCGCGGTGAAAGCCAATCGGCGGAGCGGGCTTCGTGGGCCAATCCTTGTAGAACATGATCGAAACGGGACTGGCGCTTTGAACGGCCTGGGGCGAAATTTCGATTTCTCGCCTGTCGCCGAAGTGAAGCGAACGGTCAATGAAAGTCCGTACATGACAGCTGACGCGACGACTCTTCGCCGCGATGTGATGACACGGGGACCGGTGAAGTGTTTCCACATCATTGTTTGTCTCCCTCTTGTTGTTGCACCACAGTGATGTAGCGAATTGGATATGCGGCTGCCCCAGAGCGATTGCCGTACCTGTAGAGAGATTGCTGCTATCTCACGCGCCTCCGCCAATCGCTCGGGGTTTCGCCGGTCAGCTTCCGGAACGCCGCAGCGAAGGCGGTCTGGGAGGCATAGCCAAGCGCGACTGCGACTGACACGACAGATGCGTCCGTGTCGCGCAGCATGTTCATGGCCTGCTCGAGCCGGTGCTGGCGCAGCCAGGCATGGCGAAAGTCCCGTGCTCTCCTTGAAGGCACGGCAGAAATGGAAGCGTGACAGGCCGGCATCCGAAGCCAGCGCCGCGAGAGAGACGTCCGCATCGCTGTCCGACCGCAAGCGTTCAGTGGCACGCAGCAGAACCTTCGGCGACAGCCCACCCATGGTCGGCTGGATCGTGGTTGGCGAGCCGGTGTGCGCAGCCAGCACGCGCGTGGACAGGAGGTCTGTCAGCTGATGCCTGAACAGGGCGTCCAGGGCTCCATTGCCCTCCAGTGAATCGGCCGCGCTCAGGAGCAATCGGGAAGTAATGGGGTCAGGATGCCCCGTTCGTTCCAGGAGCTCGATCGGTGTGGCAGTGTCGGCCTCGTCGGCAATGCGTTTGAGCGTTGTGGGAGGAAGATAGAGCTGAATGACATCAACGGGTTTCGGAATATCCCATCGGGAGCTTGTTCCCTGCCGGAATGATGATCACAACCCCCGGGCGAAACGTTCCAATCGCAACCGATTTTCCCGTCCGCCGCTCGACGCGCTGCAGCGAGCCGTTGTAGGCCATGATGACGTGATCGGTCATGGGTTCGACGACGTCGTGCAAGGGTTCATGTTGCCAGTGGGCGATCGTGCCGCTGGATGGGTCTGAAGCCATGCGGAGTGGCTGGGTGTGAAGTACACGTGCCATCTCAGCATCGGCGGAACGGCGCTGGGCGTGTGCCTCGGAGGCGTCTGGCTGATTCTGGCGGGAATGATCGCGCTGGATTGGCTGGCTGCTCATGAACTTGTCCTCACCATTGAGAAGCGGCGAGCGTTCTAGGCGCGAGACGGGTTCGGCGTCTTTCTCAAAGCCGCCATGCTTTGTCCAATCCTGCTCCAAGCCGCCATCACGCGTCCTGCATTTCGACCAAAGTGGAAAAATCAGGCGCGGCGAACGGCGTCGCCTGGTGCTGTCGAACTGGGCAGCCGGCCGAAAATGCTGTCAGCTTGAGCATTGTTGCTAATGGTCAACAGCCGAGACGGCCTGGGCGAAGGCTATCAAGGGTTGTGTCACGAAATTGACACGGTGCAGCCCGGGGTGAAGCGCAGTGCACCTCGCCTAACGACTAAAATCTCCATGAAATCTCACTAAAAATCGCGCTGTCGCTATCGGCCCAGTCGCTGTCGACGAGACTGCTGGCTCCACGAGCAATCTCAACCGTCCGCTTGCCGATCTCGGATTATGAGATGTAATCTTGTGAGGCAACGACCTGTTCCGTCCAGTACCATCGACGGTCCGATCGATATGACGCAGACTGGTTTCTACGGTCAGAATGTCAGGCGGTTCTTGCACCTGGAGCATGAACCGCCCTCGTTGATCACGCGTTCGCTGCGCAACGCAGAAATCGCCGTCACTGAAACGCGCGATGATGCCCCCGTGCGGAGCCTTTCCGGCGGGATGCCCCGTGAAGATGCCTATGTTGTCAGTCTGAAACTCAACGATTACCCGAGCTGCGAACTCTGGGAGCGCGGCAAGTGTGCCACCAAGGCCGACATCCGGGCAGGCGCAACATACCTGTACGACATGAAGACCGATCCGCGATTCGTCATCAACAAGCCGTTCCACTCCCTCCATTTCTATCTTCCGCGCTCGGCGCTCGACTGCATCGCTCAGCAGACCGGCGCGCCGCGCATCGGTGAGCTGCCCTCTCGGCTCGGCACCGGCCATGACGACCCGGTCATCCGTCATATCGGTGGATCGCTCCTGCAAGCGCTGCGTCGGCCGGCTGAGACCAATCGGCTCTTCATCGATTACTCGATGCTCGCATTTACCGCGCATGTCGCGCAGACCTACGGCGGAATGCGGCGCAGCGCCGAACCGGCGCGCGGCGGCCTTGCGCCTTGGCAGGCGAAGCGGGCCTGCGAAAGAATGGAGTCGGATCTCGGCGGCACGCTTTCTCTGCAACAGATCGCGGCCGAAATCGGTCTTTCGGTCAGCCATTTTTCGCGCGCTTTTCAGATCTCCACCGGACTGCCGCCGCATCAGTGGCTGCTTCGCCAGCGCGTGAAGGCGGCCAAGCAGTTGATGACCGTCCGCGACCTGCCGCTGTCGGAGATTGCGACGTCGGCCGGGTTTGCCCATCAAAGCCATTTTACGAGGGTGTTTTCCGCTGTGGTCGGCATCAGCCCGGGAACCTGGCGTCGCGAGGCGCAGGGTGCGCTGGAAAGCGGAACGTGATCGGAATCACGGCAGAAATCTCGTCCGCTCAGCGACGCCTTGTCTGCGAAATCGCGTAGGCAGTGAGGCGACCCGCAAACATCTCGTCCGACGGGTGGCCGATGCCGTCGGCCAGAACCGCCGGATTGAAGGCGGCCTCGTCGCACGCATCATTTGCTTCAACGCCAGTGATCACGATCGTTCCCAGCCGCACCGCTTCGCGACTGTCCTCATCAGGCCATCGGATGGTCACGTCCATGACAGGGTCGCCGGGACGGTCCAGTAGCGCCATCACGCTGAACCTCATATCGCGAGCTGCGATCCGGGACTTGAGGTCGTACAGCAACTCGGTGGGTTTTGCCGTGATCGCGGCCCTGGGCTGCGTCGTCTGTTCGCGGACTGGCGTGATCTTGAACTTGATGAACCGTGTCTCGCCTTTTGAATTCGTCGCGGGAAACGCGTGCACGCCCCAGTAGGTCGAGCAGGCAAAGCTTGACGGCGGCGGATGCGCGGCGATGTAGCTTGCCTGATGCAGCGTCTCGGGATTCGTAGCTGAGAATGCCTCGACCTTTTCCATATCGGGCTTGCCGTCCGGTCCTGGAATGCGCACCCGGAGAAAAGCCAGCATCTGGTCAAGCGTCCTCGCGAAATGAACCGGGGCGCTCTGGGTTAGGATTTCCGAACGCTCGCCATCGCTGCCCAGCCGGAAGCTGAATCCGCGCAGCAACAGGTAGTTAGTGTCTGGGCCTTCCGCTACCGAGAAGCGCCCCAGCATGCGCGATGGCTTGGTGAAGCTACAGGATTTCGTGATCTCCTTGGCTTGATCCGACGGGGCATAGGTGCCGCGAACGCATCGGCCGTTAGCAAAGCTCGCACGTGACTTTGACGGAAGACTGGCTACCCTCTTCATGGCGGCGACGATGGATGCGGGGCTGGCAAGGCGGTTGGGGAACTGGGGCAGGACGGGACCTCGGAATCTAGAGTTGATGCACTTTCTTGAGTAGGACAAATTGAGCGCCTTTCCCGAATCCACCCTGCCTTTTCCCTTCTGCGACGGCAGCTTCCCTGATTTTCTTTCGTGGGAGCTCAGTTCGCTTCTGGTCCAGAACTGACGCGAACGCTGCAGCTGGAAAAGTCCGCATTGAGGGGAGCGGACGGGCAGCTCAAGACGCTTTCGGTCTGACGCTTGGTAGCTTGCGGAGCTCTCTGGGGGCAGGACCTCGAAAGACTAGCCGCTATTCTTGCCCAGGGCGTTAGCTCGACCACTGGGTGGGGAATGCCCAGTCGGGTGCTGCGCCACCGCCAATACACCTTCAGAAGCGAATTTTAGCCAAGGGTGGTGCTTGGCCCGCCATTTCGGGCCAGGTCCACGCATGTAGTGCAGCTCGGGCCGGTAGCTATCGCGTACGTCCAAAAATAGGTTCTGAAGAATGCTGCCGATGTCGGACACGGTGTCAGCCGTCCTTCGAGCAAAACCAGACTTTGCGGAGCAGCGAGCGGAACCCGGTGAGATCGCACGAGAACTTACAATGGTTTTCCAGATCATCTTTTTTCTCCGCCGGTTGAAGGTCGGTCGATGATTTAGCGGATACGAGCTGCCACTGCGCCAGAGCGATTGCCGTACCTATAGAGCGATTGCTGCCAAAGCCCCGCGCCCCGCCACTCGCTCTAGCCCTTGCAGGTTCCGGCGTAGCAGCAAGTGTCTCTCTCGCTCTTTCCGACCTCCTTCGGTGTTCCAGCCGCATGCCGATGCCGTCGTCGACCCACCGATAGCGCCAGGTATCCTCCGATACTAAACAGATCCACGAAGGGTTGATCGATTGGAGATCAGGGCAGGGCCGATGCAGTGGGACGCACGGGCACGCTAATTGTTTTCTGCTCCCCCACTCACCAATTGGCCGAAGAGATGCCAACTGTCGCCCTGGAAGCGCATGAGCTGCATTTGCTCGATAGGGGAATAGTCAGTCGGCGATGTCTTGAATCTAATTCCAGGCAGCCCAACACCAGAAATCATGTCTAGGTTTGCCGCCTGTCGCATGACGTTTTTGCGTGTGAGGTCGTCGCCGCATTGCTTTAGGACTTGAAGCAAAGTCTCAGCGATACTGTATCCAAAGACGGTCGACGCATCGGCAGCATCGCCTTCCGGAAAGAAGTCCGACATGAAAGCACGAAACTCGTTCATGCCTGGATCGTCTTTCCACTGAGGATCGTTCGGGTCTTTCAGATAGGCAGCGCTCATTATCCCCTGAGACTTTTCCAATCCAGCTGGCCTCAGCACCGCACTGACCGAGACTGAAACGTTCGTGATAAAATGCACGGGATTCCAACCCAGATCGCCGATCTTCTTGATTGCCTGAGCTGCAAACTTGGGTGTAGCGATGTTCACGAAAATATCGGGGTTAGACGCCTTGATCTGGGTGATTTGAGGATCGATAGAAGGCTGTGAAACATCGAAGGAGACTTCAGCAGTGACTATTTCAGACTTCGCGCTGCCAAAGACCTCGTCGAAGCCGATTAGATAGTCCTTTCCGAAATCGTCATTCTGAAACAGAATACCTACTTTCTTGCCGGGATGATTTTTTAGAATGTAGCGCGCATAGATTCGCGCCTCGTCGCGGTAGCTGGGAAGCCAAGCCATGCTCCAGGGAAAGTTTTTTGGATCTGCCCACTTGCCTGCGCCACTACCAAAAAACAGATGCGGGACTCCGCGTTGATGCATATAGCGCTGAATTGCCGAGTTGCCCGGGGTTCCTACGACGCCGGCGACTGCCAAAACCTCGTCGCTTTCGACTAGCTTGCGCGCTTGTTCGACGGTTTTCGGAGGGCTGTACGCATCATCGTAGGACAAGATCGTTACCTTCCGGCCGCTTACGCCTCCTTCTCATTCAACATCTTGAAGTACGCAACGAACGTCTTTGAGATCGCCGCATACGCAGAGGCCGGCCCGCTGTAAGGGCCGATGTTGCCGATTTTGATCTCAGTATTACTTGCGCCAGCATCATAGGCCTTCTGAGCAAGGGCTGTGGCCGGGCTTCCCGCAAGAATTCCTGTGATTGAAACAGTCGCCCAGAAGGCTTTCGTGTGCAGCATGGCTTCCCCCGCCCTGAGTTTAGCACTTTGAGATGTGAACTCCTCACCCTGGCCAGAACAGTGGCGTCAGGGGGTGCCAATCTTTACGAGTGCGACAGCGATCTTCCTAGCTTACGTTTCACTTTCCGGCGCGCCCTGTGCTTCGCGACGCCACTCGCCCGGGCTGGCTCCGACTAAGGTCGAAAATACTCGCGTAAAGTGGCTTTGATTGGCAAACCCGGCCGACACCGCGATTTCAGCAAGGGATAGGCCACGGACGGCCATCAACTGCTTGGCCGCGCTGACGCGTTGGCGAAGGAGCCATTGATGTGGTGGCAGGCCGACGGACGTCCGAAACGCTCGAGAAAAATGGCTAACCGAAAGGCCCAACTCAGCCGCGATTTCTTGCAACGTAAGTTTCCCGCTGAGATCAGACTTGAGCCGTTCGCAGGCCCGCTTCGCCTGCCACGGAGCAAGGCCGCTGAATAGGGGTTCGGCGTTTCGCAGTCCGCCATACGCCTGAGCGACGTGCGCTGTGAGCGCAAGCATCATGTGATCGACGAAAAGCTGGTTCGCTTCGGATGGGCGGCGCAATACGTGCAAGAGCGATGCGCCGATGTGATGCACAACGTCATCGTGAAAGCCGGTCCCGAACTGGTAGTCGAGTTGGCCAACACGCCGCACGCCGAACTGCTCTGCGACACTGTTGAGAGCCAAAGCCGGAACATAGAAATTAAGGGAGTGAAACGGCTTATCGATCACGTAGCGCGGGTCGCACTTCATGTCGTATATATATGTCTGGCCCGCCCGGATATCGGGCTTGGTCACGCACTTGCCGCGCTCCCAGTATTCGCAGTTGGGGTAATCGAGAAATTTCAAGCTAAAGATGTAGGCATCCTCAGGTAAAATTGCGCCGCAAAGGCCCGGAACGGGATTGTCATCCCGCGTTTCGGTGGCTGAGATCTCGACGCCACGTACTGACCGCGTGATCAGCGATGACGGTGTATTCTCAAGGTGCAGAAGCTCCTTCCACTTCTGACCGTGAAAACCGCCTTGTGCCATATGGATCAACTTATCGGTAACGCGGATCGGCCCACGCCATTATCGTGGATCAGCGAGAAGCAGTCCAGTTCGGATCAGGCGGTCAGTAGGCCCAGAATATAGGCACCCAACGAAAGGCGCCGGCGTCGACCGCCACATGGCCGACGGGAGGGAAGGTAAGTGGCCACCAGGAGGCCGCCGGTCGCCGCCAGCTCCCGCAAAAGACTGATACGAACGCGGGCCGACTCCTCCGGGTAGTGTTCGAAGCTGTTGTACCATTCGTGGCGCTCGAGAAGGTGCCATCGTCCCGCTTCGACTTGTCGAACACGGGGATATGGGGCGAGATGCCTTTCTCCTCGACCAGCCAGTTCAGCATCGGAGCTGCCCCGTAAGCGGTATCCCCGACAAGCCGCTCCGGCTTAAGGCCGAAGCGCTCCTCCGTTCGCTCAATCATGGTCTTTGCCGCGCCGACCTCGGCCTGCCGAATGGAGCGGGAGGCCTCGACGTCAACGATGACGCCGAACTTAACGTCGATGAGATAGTTGTTGGAATAAGCGAAGAATGCCGGTCCCTTGTGAGCGCCGGTCCACTGGGCGGCGGTATCGGATGGCGAGACGAACTTCGGCACAACGTCGCTGGCGGCGCCCCACGCCGTATCGTCGAGGGTCGCCAGATACTCCTTCACCGCGCGGCCGGACCTCGCCGGATCGCGATTCCTGCGCCAATCCTGCCCCGCGATCGAGCGCTGCTTGTTGGCATCTGCCTGGATCAGGCTCGCATCGACGGCAAAGCCTTCGCCACCAACCAAACCGGCCGCAATACACGCCTCGACAACCCGCTCGAACAGGCGACGAAAAACCTCTCCCTCGCGAAAACGTTCGTTGCGGGCGCGCGAAAATGCCGAATGATCCGGGATAGCGTCCTCGATACCGAGCTTGCAGAACCAGCGATAGGCAAGGTTCACCTGCACTTCACGGCAGATCAGCCGCTCCGACCGGATCGCAAACACATATCCCACGACCAGCAATTCCGGATCGATCGACGGGCGACCCATCGACGAATAATGAGGAGCAAGTTCGCTGCGAAGCCAGGAAAGATCGAGAGCACTGTCGATCTTTCGCACCAGGTGATCTTCGGGGACCGCATCTTCAAGGTTGAACTGGTAGAAAAGCTGACCTTGGTCACTCTTCAGACGGCCCATCATCGATCGACCTCGCCGAGATTCGCGTCAACACAACGGAATCACGCTTCGAGGGCTATCTCAACCGACTTTTGCAACAAAATCGGCGCAAAGCGGTCGTTCGCGCGTCTTAGAATGGCCGGCTGGATTGGCACGATAGGCGCTTCAGATGACCTGCGTTCAACATCCGCGCAATGTTCGGAGTATCGCGACTCCGCGATTTGGTTCGGCCGCGCTTGAAATCCCTGTTTCACGCCAAGAATTCCCTGTTCTTTCAATCATTGTCCCTGTTCCCACCCGTAGGGAATTGCTAGAAAAGGGCTGCGGTACAGGGGCTTTCCGATCCCAATCGATTCTCCAGGGTGCGGACTTTTGCGATTTTCCCCGTAAAATTCCCTGATTGCAGGGAATTTGCGTAGAGACAGGTGCGAACAGTACTGCGTCGCCAGCCAGGGACTCAAAGCACTGAGTTCGTTATGTAAGTAGCTCCATTCTCGCCAGATTTGGTTGGCGCGTTTGGAAATGGAGCTTCTGAAGCTCGGTCCAGAAGCCCACCTAAACAGCCTCGTGCATTACATCGACCATATGATTTATCTCCATGGCTTCATCCCAACATATAGCGCGAAAGCTACTCGGGCAGGTCTGTTACGCCGTCATCGTAGAATGGGATACTACGGCGAACAAATCGGACCACCAGTCGAAATGATGCACGTGTGCGCAATTGGCGCCGTGCTGCAGTTGGCCCAGCGAAAAGCCTCCCATGTCTTAGGTACGACCCGTTACCTATGTCTCCGGGGTCGGACACTCTGGGGTTCGAGTCGCTCCACTGACTCGAACCCCCGACTGGATCCTTCTTGGCCAGCGCGCTCCAGATCGAGACGTTCGCGGCGGTATGCGGTACCGCATCGAGAGCGGCGAAGTTCTGTGCGTAGCACAACCGAGGGTCTACCGAAGCTCGGGGTAGCCAGGAGCTACCACGTCGGCACGTGGCCCCAGGGCCTCGCCCGAACCGCGCTACCATCAACAATGCGCTGATCAATTTGTGGGCAGACGACGGACGGCACCTCAGATTGTCGCGGATGTTTTTCTACACATGGCCGGGTCATTTTGCATATTGGTTCGACGGCGCGCGTCCCAGGCTCAAGATACCGCAACCTTCGTATCCCGTGCAGGCCTTTCGTATAATGGAGCCTCAATCTCAATCATTGCAAATAGTTAGCAGCTCGAGGAGGGGCACAATTTGGACCAGCGGCTGTTCCGTTCCCGAAGCAGGGCTGCGCCGAATCCACGCGGCCTGCGCCGATCTGCAGCGGACCACTCAACTCCTGATGCCGCTATTGAGATGGCCCGCATCCTGGACGAGCCGCCGGTACTGGTGCCAGAGGTTTTGCACGGTGATACGCGCCTGACTCGGAAGTGGGCGCATGGCGGGTTGCAAGAGGATTACATGCGCGGCGTGGCTGGGCACGTCGCTGTCGGCTGCTACGAAGGACAGCACGAGATATCCTGGCGGATCGAGAACAAGCCCCTGACTTCCAGGACCAACTCGAAAGCCTTCACCCTCATTCCGAAAGACGTCGACGGCCACTGGAACATTGCTGGCCCGGTGGTCGTTTCGCATGTCTACCTCACTCAGGAACGCCTCCAGGCATGCGCCGACGAGATTGCGCGTGGAAGACGTGTCGAGATTCTTCCGCGCGTGGCTTTCGCCGATCCGGCGGCGGCGGGGCTGCTTGAAATTCTGAGTCACGAGGCGACGCGGGACAGCGCATCGTCCCGTCTGTTCGTGGAGCAGGCGATCGACCTTCTCTGCTCACGGCTGATCCGTGAGCACTCATCATTTGGCAGCTTGCCTGCTCCCGTCAGAAAGGGCGGTCTTGCTGACTGGCAGGTGCGGCGTGTCACGACGTTCATGCGCGAGAATCTCGAACAGCAAATCGGGCTCAATGAACTCGCCACACTTGTTGGCCTGAGCCGCTTCCACTTCTGCACGGCTTTTCGGCACTCGACCGGCCAGACCCCTCACGCATGGTTGACGACGCAACGCATGCGCCGCGCCCGCGAGCTTCTTGCCCATTCAGGCCTGAGTGTCACAGAGGTCGCGCTTGCAGTCGGTTACGAGACGCCATCAGCCTTCACGGCGGCTTTCCGTACGATTGTCGGAGTGACCCCATCGGCATTCCGACGCGCACTGTAGGCGCCGGCGGCAGTTCATCGCAATACTGCGATAGCCGCCGCAATATCCGAACGGTACGCCCCATCGGGTTCATGCTTAGTTCGCGGTGCTCTGGGGCGGTGGCTCGGCTGCGCTTGATACTCGTGCGCAGCGCAATCCGGTCCGCTCAGAGCGTCCAAGAGGAACTATGGCGCCATCCTGTCGCAGTCATCGAACGATCATCATCTCAATCAGCAAGCGAGCAGACCACCATGAAAAACGATGAGCCGTTCACCGACGGTGCTGTCGAGACCGATCAAAGGCTTGGCGGATTATCGCGCCGCTCGGTCCTACTGACGGTGGGGGGAGTAGCCTCTCTCGCGATAGCATCGGAAGTTGCCGCGCAACCCATATCTGAACGGTCTCCCGCCGCATCCACAGGACGGGTCCGGCTGGTAGTGAACGGCAAGCAGCATGAACTTGACCTGGACCCCCGCCGCTCACTGCTCGATGTGCTGCGCGAAACGCTCGATCTCACCGGCACGAAGAAGGGCTGCAATCAGGGCGCCTGCGGCTTGCACTGTGCTTCTTAATGGCAGGCGGATCGTCTCCTGCCTGACGCTGGCTGCGATGCATGACGGGGCTGAGATCAAGACGATCGAGGGCCTTGAAACGAATGGCGAGCTTCATCCGCTCCAGAGTGCATTCGTCGAGCATGACGGTTTGCAGTGCGGCTTCTGCACTCCGGGACAGATCATGTCGGGCATAGGCTGCATCGCGGAAGGCCATGCAGGTTCGCCAGATGAAATCAGGTTCTGGATGAGCGGCAATATCTGCCGCTGCGGGGCCTATCCGGGGATCGTCGCCGCGGTCGCCGACGCTGCCAAGAGGGCCTGACCATGCTTCCATTCACGCTCGAGAAGGTGACCTCCGTCCAAGACGCGATCGCCGCTGCATCGTCCGGCCGGCGCTTCATCGCCGGTGGCACGACGTTGATCGACCTCATGCGGGAGGAGGTGGAGCGGCCGGACCACCTCGTCGACATCAACACGCTCCCGCTTTCCGAAATCCGTATCGATGGGCCCGATCTCGTGATCGGCGCGCTCGCCCGCATGGCCGATGTCGCCGCCCATCCTGACGTGCAGCGCCTGCACCCGCTCGTCGCCGAAAGCCTGATCGAGGGCGCCTCGCCGCAATTGCGCAACATGGCCTCCATCGGCGGCAATCTGCTCCAGCGCGTGCGCTGCCCCTATTTCCGGATGCACGATGCGCCCTGCAACAAGCGCACCCCGAACTCGGGTTGCGCCGCGATTGATGGTCTCAATGCCGGCCACGCCATTCTGGGCACGAGCAATCATTGCGTCGCAACGCACCCTTCGGACCTCGCCGTCGTCCTGGTCGCCCTCGATGCCACGCTGCAGGTGAGGGGACCGCAGGGCGAGCGCAGCTTTCCAGTCGAGGAACTCTTTCGTCTGCCAGGCGATACGCCCCATCTCGAACACACGCTGCTGCCTGGCGAACTCATCCTCGCGGTGCGGGTCCCCGGTGGCCCGTACAGTCGGCGGGCGCGCTATCTCAAGGTGCGCGACCGCGCCTCTATGAGTTCGCGCTGGTGTCCGCGGCGGCCGCACTCGACGTCGCGGCCGGGGTGATCCGCCAGGCGCGGCTCGCTGTCGGCGGTGTGGGCACTCGGCCGTGGCGCCTGCGCGCGGTGGAGAGAGCGCTGATCGGCAAGGCGCCGGATCACAAAGTGTTTGAAGCGGCCGCCCGGTTGGCAGTCGAAGGAGCCCGTCCCCTGTCGGGCAATCACTACAAGCTCGAGCTCCTGCCCCGGACGATCGTCCGCGCTCTTGAAATGACTGGAGAACCTGCATGACGACGAACGTGATCGGGAAGCCGCTGCCGCGCGTGGATGGTCACGCCAAGGTCACGGGCGTCGCGCGCTATGCGGCCGATTTCAACCAGCCGGGCCAAGCCTACGCGGTGATCGTCGGTGCCACGGTCGGTCTCGGCCGCGTGACCGGCATCGACAGCGCGCCGGTTGAGCAGATGCCGGGCGTCATTGCAGTCATCACGCATCGCAATGCGCCACGCCTGCCATACGCACCCCACAAGAGCTACATCGATCCGGCAACAGGCGAGCGGCTGCATGTGTTGCAGGACGACCACGTCCGCTTCTACGGGCAACCGGTAGCGATCATCATCGCCAATACGCTCGACCAGGCGGAGCGCGCGGCTGCGGCGCTACGCGTCTCGTACGCGGCCGAGCGGCCGATCGTTGATCCTGCCGACCCGAAAGCTCGACCTGTCGTTCCGGAAGCCGGGAAGGCCGACACCGCGCGCGGCAATGCCGACAGCGCTCTCGCGGACGCGCCGGTGAAGGTCGATGAGATCTATGAAATCGCGCGCGAAAACCACAATCCAATGGAGCCGCACGCCACCGTCGCGGCCTGGAATGGCAATCGGCTGACGCTGTGGAGCAAGAGCCAGTTCGTCGTCAACGAACAGGCCGAGATCGCAGCCATCTTCGGCCTGCCGCCCGAGAACGTACAGGTGATCTGTCCGTTTATCGGCGGCGCCTTCGGCACGACGCTCAGGACGTGGCCGCATGTGACGCTTGCGGCCATGGCGGCGCGACAAGTGGGCCGTCCCGTCAAGCTCGCACTCACACGCAAGCAGATGTTCTTCACGACGGGCCATCGCCCCCGCACCCTGCAGCGGATGGCTCTCGGGGCCACGGCGGACGGCAAGCTCACCAGCATTGTCCACGAAGGCACCGGAGAGACGAGCCGCTACGAAGAATTCATGGAGGCCCTAACTTCGGTCACGACCTTCCTGTACTCTACGCCGAACGTGCGGACCCGCTACCGGCTGATGCCACTCGATATCGGCACCCCAGATCATATGCGTGGTCCCGGCGAGGCAAGCGGCGTCTTTGCGCTCGAATGTGCCGTGGATGAGCTGTCGTACAAGCTCGGGATCGATCCCATAGATCTGCGGCGCCGCAACGAGCCTGCGATCGATGAGGGCGAGAACAAGCCTTTCTCCAGCCGATCCCTGATGAAATGCTACGACCTCGCTGCCGAGCGCTTCGGCTGGTCGCGGCGGACCCCCGAACCGCGTTCGATGCGCGACGGTCGGCTGCTGGTCGGCATGGGTGTCGCGTCAGCGAGCTATCCGGCGTTCCAGGCGCAGGCGAGTGCACGGGCGCGGCTGCTCCCGGACGGCACTGCCGAAGTTGAGGTCGCTGCGAGCGACATGGGTCCTGGCACCTATACGTCCATGACGCAGGTTGCCGCCGAGACCTTGGGCCTACCGGTTGAAAGGGTGCGCTTCAGCCTTGGCCGCTCGGACTATCCGCCTGCTCCATCCCACGGCGGCTCATGGACCATGGCGTCGGTCGGCTCTGCGATCCGTGCCGCCTGCCTTGCTGTGCAAGAGGAGGCCGCCAAGCGCTCGGCGGACGGCAAGCCTATCGAGGTCGTGGTGTCTTCGCAGCGCGATCCTCAGGTCGCGGGCCATTTTTCCATGCACGCCTTTGGATCTGTTTTTGTCGAGGTGGCTTGCGATCCCGACGTCGGCACGATCCGGGTGCGTCGTGCCGTCGGCGCTTACGGCATCGGCCGCGTTGTCAATCCGCGACTCGCAAGGAGCCAATGCACCGGCGGCATGATTGGCGGCATCGGCATGGCGCTCATGGAACGCACTGTCCTCGATCAGCGCGATGGTCGCCCGGTCAACGCCCACATGGCCGACTACCTCATGCCGGTGAATCTCGACATTCCCCAACTCGAGTCGCACTTCGTTGCGGAGGAGGATCCACACGTCAATCCCCTCGGCGTCAAGGGCCTCGGCGAAATCGCTCTTGTCGGCATGGCGCCAGCCATCGCCAATGCCGTCTTTCACGCGACAGGCAAGCGCGTGCGTACCCTGCCGATCCGAATCGAAGATGTGCTGACTACCTAGTTGCCGCCTTCCGGCACTTGCCTGCAATCAGTCACTGATCTCTCACGGAGATACAAATGAGTTCGCCAGCAGAAAGAAGATCTGCTCCTCTGATGCCCCCTTGGACCTGCCTCGCGAGACGATCCGTGACATCTCGGCGGCTCTGACCGCGCTCTTGGCGGACATGTTCGCTCTCTATATTAAAACGAAGAATTTTCATTGGCACATGTCTGGCCAGCTGCAAGCATGGCTGTTCTCTTGGCTTCTGATGCTACCGGTCGTGCTGTTCGCAGCGCCCGCCATCCGACGCTTGGCCCATGCCGTGACTACGGAAGAGTAGCAGGCTCGCTCCGAGCCTGCCTCTCTCTAACTAATGCGCCTAGTTCTTCATGCTGTCCTTCGACATGGAGTCGTGCTTCTTCATGCCGTCCTTGGACATGTCATCATCCTTTTTCATGCCATCCGGCCGAAATAGGGTTCGATTCCCTACGGAGGGCCACCTTTTCCATATGCCCGCAGCAAAACTTCCGCATCCCTCAAGCTGATTTGTGCAGACGGTGATGCTCGGGGAAATACCACCGCATGACGTGGCGCAGATTGTCCGATCTCCGCGCGCCCAGTTGCGCATGATCTCGCAGCCGAACGAGATCGCAGTGATGGGTTTTGCCCCCGCCTGAATCATTCGGTCAAACGCGCGCTCGTGTGCGGTCGGCGAGATGCCGCCCACAGCGTCGGCAACTGGATAAACCTCGTAGCCTTCGGCCAGCATGTCGAGGGTCGGAAAGGCCAGGCAGACCTCGGTCCAAAGCGCGGCGATGACGACCTTGCGCCGCCCCGTGCCTTGGACGGCGTTGCGGAAGTCCTCGTCCTCCCAGGCATTGACGCCCGTGCGGTCGATCTCTTCCACTCCCGGCAGAGCCTCGCGGATCGCCGGAATCGTGCCTTCGTTCACGCCCATGTCCACTGCGACCGTCGAGAGCACCACGGGGATATTGTAGGCTTGAGCGAGTTTGCACAGCGCAATCACATTGAGGGTGATCTCCTCACGGGAGGATGAGGTCACGGTCGAATATTGCTCGGGCTGGTAGTCGATCAGGACCAGAACGCAGTTTTGCGGGGTCAGAAGATGATCGGCCTTGGGCTCGCGGACGGGCTCGCGCTGGGTCTTTGCCACGTTGTTCTCCTTTGAGTCGAAGTGAAGCGGTCGTCATTGATGACTTAAACCTATATCAGACACAATCACATAGCGGTTCCCAGTTTCATTCTCTCCAGCGCACCCGACACGATTCGAACCTGATCTCCACCTTCGGAGGGTGGCGCTCTATCTAGCCGAGCTACGTGCATCTTTTGCTTACGCGGTGCTTACGCGGATTTCTTGCGAAGCGACGAACAACGTGTGGCAAGCAGCAGAGCGTCGTTCACTGGGCAACAGTGTCCCCATATCGGCGTCGGTTGGACAACTCAGCCATCGATTTTCCTAACCGGACGCCGCAACCGGCTTTTCAGGATCGCGCCGGATCGAGAAGTTGCCATAGACCTTGTACCCATGCCTTTGCCAGGGTGAGATCAGCCTGCGAAAGCTGATGTCCGACTGGCAGCGTACGGTGCTGCACCTCGGCGCCGGCCTGCTGCAGCATTGTGGCCAGACGTGCCGAGTTGTCGCGCGGAATGATCGAATCCGATTTCCCCGACACGATCAGCACAGGCTTGCCGGCGAGATCGGTCGTCGGCGGTTGGCGCAACGGCACCATTGCCCGGAGCAGGATGGCGCCCGCGAGCACGTCTGGGCGCAGCAGCAGGACCGCGGCGGCGATGTTGGCGCCATTGGAGTAGCCGAGTGCGATCGGCGCCGCGAGGCCGTAGCGACTACGCGCGGCGACAACGAAATCCGCCAGTTCATTGGCGCGCCGGCGCACGTCGTCTTCGTCGAACACGCCTTCGGCCAGCCGGCGAAAGAAGCGCGGCATGCCGTGCTCCAGAACCTGACCGCGCACTGATAGCAGCGGTGCGGCGGACGCGATGGCCCGACCGAGCGGCAGCAGATCGTTCTCATCGCCGCCGGTTCCGTGCAGCAGAAGGAGAGGCGGTGCCTCTAGCCGGTTGCCCGGTTCAAGGCGGTGAATGAAGGTGAGGTCGTTGCTCATTACGCAGCCCGTTCCAATGGCGGTAATACTCCTTCGATGTCCTTGCGGTGCGGCTCGAGGAACGCCGGCAGCTTGAGATGTTCGCCGAGCGACTCGACAGGCTCGTCGACGGCAAAGCCGGGGATGTCGGTGGCAATTTCGAACAGAATGCCGCCGGGTTCACGGAAATAGACCGAACGGAAGTAGTTGCGGTCCTTCTGTTCAGTCGGATGCTGGCCGTGGATCTCCACGAGCTTGCGCGACATCTTGGCCTGGTCGGCGTCGTCGACGGCGCGGAAGGCGACGTGATGCACCGAGCCGGCGCCTTGGCGTCCGGGCAGGAAACCCTTGGCCTCATAGATGTCAACGATGCCACCGGGGGCATTGTCCGCCGTGAGACGGACGATTGAGCCTTCGCGTGCGGTTTCCTTGAAGCCGAACACGTCGGTGAGGATCGCGCTGGTCTTGGCGGCATTCTCAAGCAGCAGTGTGACCCCGTGAAAACCACGGATCGCATGTTCCGCCGGCACGTCACCGTTGCTCCAGCCGGCCTCGTTCTCGGCTCTGGGGACGCCGACCAGTGCGAGGCTCATGCCGTCCGGATCGGTAAAGGGCAGCACGGCTTCACCAAAGCGCTTCTCCAGTGCCTGGTGGGCGATGCCCTTTTCAATGAAACGGTGCGTCCAGTAGCCGAGCGAGCGAGCCGGCACGCGGAACGCGGTCTGCTGGGTCTGTCCTACACCGCCGCGGCCTGCCGCTGCGCCTTCCCACGGGAAGAAGGTGAGGATGGTGCCGGGATGGCCGGCCTCGTCGCCATAATAGAAGTGATAGGTGCCGGGATCGTCGAAATTGACGGTCTTCTTGACGAAGCGGAGACCGAGCGAGCGGGTGTAAAAGTCGAAGTTTCGCAGGGCGTTACCTGCGATGGCGGTGACATGATGGATGCCTGACATGGTCTTTCTCCTGAATTAGAAGGCGCCCGCCTCCGTTGCAGGCATAATTGGCGCAGGCCAATTCAAAGACAATCCGGCCTTTCATGACATGACTGTCTATGATTTGATGACAATCATGGATAAGCTCAGCAGCCTTCGCGCCTTCGTCAAAGTGGTCGAACTCGGCAGTTTCTCGGAAGCCGGCCGGCAACTCAGGCTGTCGCGCTCAGCGATCAGCAAGTATGTCAGTGATCTTGAGCAGGACCTCGGCGTACAACTCCTGAATCGCACCACCCGGCACGCCAGCGCCAACGAAAACGGCCAGGCGTATTTCGAGCGCGCGCTTGGAATCCTCGCTGAGCTCGACGCAGCTGATCACGCCGTCTCGCAGGCCCAGGCGACGCCGCGCGGCCTGTTGCGCGTCAATGCGCCGATGTCATTCGGCACGCTGCAACTCGGGCCGGCGATTGCGGATTTTATGGCGCTGTACCCGGAGCTCCGTATTCATCTCGTGCTCAGCGACGAGCAAATCGATCCGGTGCAGGGCGGTTATGACGTCACCTTGCGCATCGCCGATCTTGAATCGTCGAGCCTGATCGCACGCAAGATCCTGGCGATCGATCGAGCAATCTGCGCGGCGCCGGATTATCTCGAGGAGCATGGCACGCCGAAACATCCCAACGAATTGCGGAGTCACGCGCTGCTGACCTATGGCTTTCTGCTGACCGGCAATCAGTGGAAATTGACTGGCCCCGATGGGGACCACTGGGTTCAGCCGGAATGGACGCTGTGCGCCAACAACGCCGAGGTGCTGCGCGACGCCGCGATCGCGGGCAGGGGCGTTGCGTTGCTGCCGACCTTCATCGCCGGCGATGCCCTGCGCGAAAGTGCGCTACAGAGATTCCTTGAAGGATATCAGGCACCGCCACTGCACCTTTACGCGATCTATCCACCGACGCGGCACTTGGCAGTCAAGGTGCGACTTTTCATCGATTTTCTGGTCGAGCGCTTCGCGAGCCAGCCCCAAGGGGTTCTAGTAGAACCATGAGCCGATTGCGCCGGCCTCGAAACGCTGTTGGTTCGTCACCTGCGATCTATTGTCCAGGCCGGCCGCGACACCGATCGCGCCGTGGCATGGCGCGATTTCTCTCGAAAACGCCACTGGACAAGCCGCTCCTTGGGCAGCCTTTTTGAAGGGTACTCTTGGGCCTGAATTGCACCTTATGGTTTGACAAATCTTAGCAACTCGTTGATATCGCAATAAATGCGACCACCCTCCGAGCGCACCAAAGGCATAAGCCGTTGATACGAAAGGTGTTTTCGCGATTTTTCTCCCAGATTGTTACTCACATCGAAAAGTTACTATTTTGTTCTGCGCACATCTCCCTAGTTGAATTCCACGCGTCTTCGGTTGGTCCCTCGTCAATCGAAAGTTTATTAGTTGACGAAACTCGTTCAGGTGGCGCGACGCCTGTTCCGGCACTTCCCATAAGGGCGGTCACCTACAGCTCTTGTTTTCAATCTGTGGCAAGCGCAGCGAGGCGCTTGCGTCGCAGCTTGTTCTTCAAACTTTGTCACCGGCGTCTCCAACGTGCGTCCAGCGTTTGCTCTTTGTCGTCCTCGCAGCTTTATTTGAACCAGGGCCGCGAAAAGCAAAAGCGCGATTTCCGTACGATAGGGCCGCAGCGTAGCCCAGCGTACAAATCGGTGGGGCTCGTACTCATCCGTGACCGCTACGCCGCCCCGCGGAGGTGTGTTTTCGCAAAATGTGCGGTTATGGAAGGACCGCTCATGGCGGATTGTGTTGAAAAACTCTCCTGTTGAAGCGGAAGGAGTTCGCTGATTCATTCCGTCTTGTGAGGCGGGAGACCGGAAGCGATGATGGGTTCGCGGCAGGTTGATCAGGCGGCGCTGTTCTACGAGTTCTCACTTGAGCGACACGTTCCGGCCGCTCACTTGCTGAGGGCGATCGACCGGTTCGTCGATTTGTCAGAGGTTCGGAGCCATCTGGCGCCATTTTATAGCACTACCGGCCGACCTTCGATTGATCCCGAGCTGCTCGTCCGGATGTTGCTGATTGGCTACTGCTACGGCATTCGTTCCGAACGGCGGTTGTGCGAGGAAGTTCACCTGAACCTCGCTTACCGCTGGTTCTGTCGGCTCGGCCTCGACGGCGAGGTGCCGGACCACTCGACGTTCTCCAAGAACAGGCATGGCCGCTTCCGCGACTGCGATCTGCTACGAAAGCTGTTCGAGACCGTGGTCCGGCGCTGCATGGCAGAAGGGTTGGTCGAGGGGGCCGCTTTTGCGGTCGATGCCAGCCTGATTGCCGCCGATGCCAACAAGCAGCGTTTTGCGGCTGGGTCTGATGATGTTGACTGGGAAGCCATCGCCAGGACACGCCGATCCGTCCGGGAATATCTCGATACCCTGGATGAGGCTGCCTGGGGCGCAGCCAGCGAGACGGTACCGAAGTTCATCGCCAGGTCGGATCCGGCCGCACAATGGACCGGCGCTCACAAAGGACATGCCTTCTTTGCCTACGCCAACAACTACCTGATCGACCTGAAGGCCGCGATCATCGTCGATGTCGAGGCGACGCGAGCTATCCGGCAGGCCGAGGTCGGTGCGGCCCGCACAATGATTGAGCGCACCGAAGAGCGCCTTGGGCTCTATCCCAAGCGCTTGGCTGCCGACAGTGCTTACGGCTCAGCCGAGATGCTCGGGTGGCTCGTTAACGAGCACGCGATCGAGCCGCACATTCCGGTGTTCGACAAGTCGGCCCGCGACGATGGGACGTTCTCCCGCGAAGACTTCGCCTACGATCAGGAACACGATCTCTATGTCTGTCCAGCTGGCAAGGTACTGAGCTCCACCGGGACGCTGGTGAATGACGGGGCAACACTGCTCTACCGCGCCAGCAAGCATGACTGCGATGCTTGCGAACTGAAGCCGCGGTGTTGTCCGAAAATGCCTGCCCGCAAGGTCCCGCGTTCAATCCACGAACAGGCCCGAGACGTTGCACGCGACATCGCGAAGACTGATGCCTATGTCAGGTCGCGCCGTGAACGGAAGAAGATTGAAATGCTGTTCGCGCACCTGAAGCGCGTCCTGCGCCTCGATCGCCTCAGGCTAAGAGGCCCCTTTGGTGCTCGGGACGAGTTCCTCCTGGCGGCCACCGCCCAAAATCTCCGAAAGCTGGCAAAGCTGATCCTGCCGCCTGCTCTGAAGCCCGCTTGAGCACCAGAGAGCCCGCGCGCGCCTGTCTCTTCAATCTATTCTGATCGATTAGTTCGCCGACTTCTTCAACACAATCGGCGCAAAGCGGTCGTTGACGCTCGAACGTTGGCCTTCTTTGGTTGCGGCTGGCCGCGAGTGTCAACGCTGCGGCGTTTCGTCAACCTGCTCCGCCGGAACGGCCTGGCTCTGCTTTGGCGGCAATGTAAATTGAAATACTGTCCCCCGCGGTTCATTTGCACTGGCCCACAGCCGGCCACCGTGCGCCTCGATGATCGACCGGCATATCGCCAGACCCATGCCCAAGCCGGCAGACTTGGTGGTGTAGAAAGCCTCGAAAACGCGGTGCGCACTTGTGGGGTCCAGGCCCGGGCCCGAGTCCCGAACGGCAACGAGCACGCCGCCCGCGGCATCCATTTGCGTACTGATCAGAAGTTCGCGCGTCTCCTCTCCGTGATCGCTCATCGCCTCGGCTGCATTCATGATCAAATTGAGGATCACCTGCTGCAGCTGGACCCGATCGCCGTCCACGGACGGCAAGCTCGTCGCGAGTTCTGTCTGCAGCGCGACACCATGCTTCAGCACTTCGCCCCCGGTCAGGGCTATGACGTCGAGGATGGCTTCGTTCAAGTCGAATCGGCTGCTGCGGGGTGGCGCCTTCTTGATGAGGGCACGGATTCCGTCGATGACGTCGCCGGCCCGTCTGCCGCTCTCGATGATCTGGCTGAGGGCTTGCCGGACTTCCACGAGATCGGGCGGGCTGGCGCGCAGCCAGCGCAAGGCGGCGTAAGCGTTGGTGACCGCAGCTGCGATCGGCTGGTTGACCTCGTGTGCGATCGAGGCCGTCAGCTGGCCCATCGTCGTCACGCGATTGACGTGCGCCAGCTCCGTCTGCGCCTCTCGCAAAGCCTGCTCCGCTAACTTGCGCTCCGTGATGTGCCGCCCGACGCCGCGGTAGCCGGTGAAGCGCCCATTTTCGTCAAAGACCGGCAGCCCCGAGACGGCTACGTAACGTTTGCCACCGTCGGGCGTAGGTCGCGCGAGCTCGAAGTCGCGGAAGGGGAGGTGGGCATCAAGCGTCGCCCGATGCTTGTGCCAGGCCTCTGCATCGGGCTCCAAATAGGGCACTTCCCACCGCGTCTTGCCGAGCTCGGAGCCCCCCGCCGGTGCATCGATAACGCTTTCAGCGAACTCCTGACGAATGAAGCGATGCTGCGCGTCGCTCTCCCAGTACACGTCGAACGAGAACTGCACGAGCGCGCGAAAGCGCTCCTCGCTCGCGCGCAGCTCCTGCTCGGCCCGCTTGCGCTCGGTCAAATCAAGCACAAATGAGACTCCGTGGTTCCCGCTTTCATCGAACAGCGTCCCGCCCATCAGCACGGGTACGCGGCTGCCGCCTTTCCGGAAGTACTCTTTCTCAAATGGTTGGAATATCCCCATCGTCTTAAGCTCTGCAACCATCCGTGCGTCGCGGTCGCGCCATTCTGCCGGCGTCAGGTTAGTTGCGTTCAGACGACCTGAGGCAAGATCCTCTTGGTCGTATCCCAGCATACGCAGAAAAGCGTCATTGGCTTCGAGAAGCCGACCTTCGATGTCCCAGATGGTGATCCCGATGATGTTGACGTCGACCAGGCGCCAGATCTTTGCTTCGCGCTGAGCAAGATCGCGGTACAAGCGGGTATTTTCGAGCGAGATCGCCGCCTGCGAGGCAAGCAGCTTCAGCACGGTGATGCGGGCCGGTGCGAAGACACGAGGGGCTAAGTTGTTCTCCAGATAGAGCATGCCGATGAGCTTCGCCTGATTGAGCAGTGGCAGGCAGAGAATGGAACGGGCCATGTGCTGACGAATGTATGGATCCGCAGCAAACGAGGATTGGGCCGCGGCATCGTCGAGAATGACGTCTTCGTGCGTGCGTAGGACATGATTGAGCACCGACGTTGGCAGCACACCCTCGGTCACGATCTCGTCACGCAGATCCACGATCACCGTATCGCCGCTGGTCATGGCTTCGGCTGTGACCCGCAATGCTTCCCCTTGCAGAAGAAGCAACAGGCCCCGCTCAGCGCCGGCCTGCTCGATCGCGGTGCGCACCAGCGTCTCGATCAGCTTTTCCAGAACGATTTCGCCCGACACGGCCTGCGACACCTTGATGACAGTAGCGAGGTCCAGATGCTGAATCGGCGCCGCCATCGTGGTTGTCGGGCCGGGAACTCGCTCATTCTCCCGAAGGTGCGGATAAAGCTGGTCGAGTTGCCGCACCTTACCATCGGCTCCCCCAGCGAAGGTACCCATGGCGGGCGTTGCGCAGATAGAGATGCGCGATCTGCTCAAAGCTGCGCGCGGCATAGAAGCGCGCGGCCAGTTCATAGGCGAGCGCCTCATTTTGCACGAAGGCGTTGTCGCGCGCAGAACGGATTGCCTGCTCATAGAGACGCCCTGCGTCAAGTTCCCGGCCTTCGAGGTCGGCAATCTCCGCATCAACCAGTCCGACGCGGTTCTCGTAGTTCTCGGGACAATTGCTCGCCCAGACCTTGAGCTGCTTTTGATGTGCAGTGATCGCCTCTAGGTGCTGATGCCGGTCGTCGGAAGTAGCGGACCTGCAGACTGCCGCGTGGCAGAGCGCAGAGCAGAAATGATATTCTACCAACTCGGAGGGCGAGAGCGTCCACAGCAGGGCGTGCGCGCTCTGGGAGGCATCGAGAGCCGTCTCGATATCGCCGGACATGAAACGCGCTTGCAGCTTCCGAATCCAATAATAGGCTGTGGGCTGCGTCAGGGCAGCGCCAGCTGACACCTGGTGCTCAAACTGCCGCTCATCGAAAGCTCCATCGTCAAACCGACCGAAAGTCAGCGTCAGACCGCGGAGAGTCCGAATCAGCCCGAGCTGCGCGGTGATGAGATCGATGAAGAACCTGAAATGGACTTTCCGTGCGAGTTCGAGGCCGTTCTCAGCCTCGCGTTGTGTCTCGGCGAGTGGATCGCCGCCGCCAGCATGTTCCTGATCAGATTGGCGTAGCCGTAGGCGGCGTAAATGACGTCTCGTTCCGGGTGGCGACATCGACACCTCGGCACACCAGCTCGCGCCCCGACTTCACGTGCTGAGTCCATGGCATGACCAGGTTCCCGAACATGATATAGGCGCCGGCTTGGGGGGGGGGGGGGGGGGGGGGGGGGGGGGGGGGGGGGGGGGGGGGGGGGGGGGGGGGGGGGGGGGGGGGGGGGGGGGGGGGGGGGGGGGGGGGGGGGGGGGGGGGAAACGCTTCAATCCGCATCGTTCGACCAGCTCGTACCCCAAACGACCGAGCTTGAGCGCGGTCTGGTACTCGCCGAAACGTGCACCGGCAACGATCGCCAGCCGCTGGTATGCCAGGCTCGATCCATCACAGTTGCCGCGCTCGAGGGTCAGGTTGATCGCGTAGGAGACGACGAGCACTTCGAGGTTCTTGTCAGCACGCGCCCCCGGGGTTTCCATCTTGTTCAAGACGTCCATGGTCGCCAGCGAAGCTGGATCGCTCATCAACGGCAACTCAATAAGGTCATCGATCGTGCGGCTGCCGATCCGGGACAAGACTTGTTCGTATTCGTGTCGAACCTCGTCTTCGGTGGGATGGGGCGACCAGTCAATGCCCACACGCCGGAGGTAGTCGAGACCAACCTCGACGGCGTGGCTGCCCTGACCGAGATTCGTGTAGACATCCATGCGCAAGCAGGTGATGGCGGCGCAATCAACGATGTTGGTGGCTCGCTCCCAAAGAATCCTCAGCCGTTCATCGGCTGCAGCCAATGCGCCGGTCACAAACTCGCACTCCGCACGGTGGAATTCGAGCGCGAACGCAAGTGCGCCACACCGCTCCAGGCAGTCGTCCGGCACCAGCGCGCGGCCGGCAGCAAGATAGGTGAGGGCCGAGCTATAGGCTGTCGACTGCCTGGCGCGCCTGCCCGCGAGCAAATTGAGTTCGGCTAACCGGTCGCGCTCGTCGCGTGAGGTGATCAAGGCCGCACCGCGGTTGAGTTGATTGACGATGTCGAAGATTGCCTCCTCTCGCTTCTCGGGAGGTGTGCGCGCCACGAGCAGTCTGCCTATTCGAAGGTGCGCTTCGCTACGCCCCTCCTCCGGGATCATCGAATAAGCAGCCTCTTGAATGCGATCGTGGACAAACCGGTACGTGCCCCTCAAGTGCTCGATCAATTCCTGATGCACAGCCGGCCACAGCGCCGCGTGGACTTGCTGCCTGGAAATCCCGAGAACGATCGAAAGTGTCGTGAGGTCGGCGCTGTTTCCAAGACTCGCTAGCTGCTGCAACGCAACCCCTGTGCTTGACGGCAGGCGGGTGAGCTTCCCGACCATCAGCTCAACCACGTTTTCGGTGTATCCCTTGGCGTGAATGCGGTTTAGATCCCAGGACCAGCGCGCAGCATCATGATCGAAGGTGAGCATTCCCTCTTCGGCGAGCGAGGACATGAACTGGTTGGCGAAGAACGGATTGCCGCCGGTTTTCTCGTGCACCAGTTGAGCGAGCGGCGCGGCGTGCTCCGGTTCGCATCGAAGCGTGTCTGCAATCAACTCCCCAAGATGCTCTCGTTCGAGCGGCGCGAGCCTGATCTCCGCCACCTTTCCGCCAGCTGTCTTGATAGCTTGAGCTTGCGCAGCAGCGGATGGGCAGCAGTGACTTCGTTGTCGCGGTACGCGCCGATCAGCATGAGATGTTGCAGATCCGCGCGGGTCAACAGTTCTTCCAGGAGATCGAGGGTTACGCTATCGAGCCACTGCAAATCGTCGAGGAACAGTGCCAGCGGATGCTCCGGCCGGGCGAAGACGCCTATAAGCCGCCGAAACACCAACTGGAAACGCTGTTGTGCGCCTTGGGGCGGTAATTCACGAACCGGCAGCTGGTCTCCGATGATGAGCTTTAATTCCGGGACGAGATCGACCATCAGTTGGCCGTTTGGGCCTAGCGCCTGGCGGAGCGAGTCGCGCCAGGGCGCCAACTGAACTTCGCTCTTCCCCAGCAATGGTCGAATAAGGTCCCTAACAGCTTGAGCAAGGGTCTCATATGGCGTTTCATTCTTGTGCTGGCCGAACTTGGCGGACGCGAAGAGCCCGTGTGGCGCAACGAGCACCTTGTGCAGCTCATTGACTACCGAGGATTTACCGATTCCGGAGTATCCGGAAAGCAGCACCTAGCTCCGGTGCTCCGGTTGTTATGACGCGATCGAAAACAGCGAGCAAATTCGCGACCTCGTGCGCTCGTCCGTATAGTCTCTCGGGAATAAGGAGCCGGTCCGAAGTGTCGTGGACGCCGAGGGGAAACGCATCGATGCGTTCGCGAGCTTCCCATTCAGCGAGGCAGCGCCGCAAGTCACGCTCGATGCCGCGTGCGGTCTGGTAGCGCCCGTCGGCTGTCTTGGACAGCAACTTCATGATGATGGCCGAGACAATGGTCGGGACTTCCTTCACTCGCTCGGCCGGCGGGATCGGTTGCCGTGCGACGTGGCAATGCACCCACTCCATCGCATCGGCCGCCGCAAACGGCAGCACGCCGGTTAGCATCTGGTACAAAATGACGCCGAATGCGTAGAGATCGCTGCGGAAGTCGATCGACCGGTTCATGCGACCGGTCTGTTCGGGTGACATGTAGGCGAGAGTTCCGGCGAGCTCTTCCGGCGGTTCCGGTGACGGCCGCTCGCGCCGCAGGCGCGAGGCGAGACCGAAGCCAGTGAGCCGCACCTCGCCACCGACGCCAGTCACCAGGATATTGGTTGGCTTGAGGTCCTTATGGACAAGGCCATGCTGGTGCGCCTTGCCCAACGCTGTGACGATGCCGATCGCCAAGCACAAGGATTGTCCGACCTCCGTGGGGGCGCTGAGCCGTCGGGCGAGTGGCTCGCCGCCGGGATCCTCGAGCAGGAGCATGGTCCCTTGGCTGCTCCGCAGCAGCTCTAGCGGCCTTACTGCCCAGGCACCGTCCAATTGGTCCTTCAACGCAAATTCGTGAGCAAGGCGCTCAAGGTTTGAGGGCGTTGGATGCTCTGCGGTTGGCGATATGGCCAGCACCGGCTTCCGCTGGCCATCGGCGTCCAGACACCATCCCCGGGCGAATGAACGCTCCCCGTCCTCCCACAAGACCTCGAGGTTGCATTGCGCATCAGGGCCGAGCCGATAAGATTTCTCCACGGCCGCACTCCGCCATTACTCCGGTGGTCGCTATCGGACTAACTGCGCCAGCCTTGGCTCTCACCGATCGTCCGCTTGAGCAGACTAGGCCGAGCTTTAACGGCAATTCTGCCACAGCCAGCGCGATATGGCATATCTTTCTGGCACAGCTCGCTGCAGGACATGGCCGCGGCTGGGGCGGAACCCGCGACGCATCCTCATGTCTTGCGCCGGCCTGAGTTACCCAACAAATGGCGTTGCCATGGCCATGCAACGTCTGCGCGACGAGAGGGCACCCACTGCGACCAACTATTAGCGACTGTTGCCGACAGGCGACGAGGGCGAGCTTGTGAGGCTTGCCGGCTGCAGCCTTTTCTAATGCGTCCGCGAGATTCGCGCCGCGCTGGTGTTCTTGAAGATCTCCGGCAACGGGCGAACTCCGGTCCCGCTTAGCGGCGCTCGATGTCGGGAAGCCATGGCGATAAACCAGTCCAGAATGACCTTTCCCGCATTTAGCGAGGGGCCGCTTCTGGCGCAAAGCGGCCGTTCATACGCAGGATCTCGTGGTTGATAACGAATGACTAGAAAACTATCCAGTTTCCAACCGCCAAGGAGATCGTAAAACCTTGTCAGCCTGCTCGGGCAGGGCGCTCGTCATGTTGGATCTGGAATGAAAACACTTCCTTCCGCCTGAACTCAGCCTAGCCAAACGGTCGCCGAGGATGTCTGTTATCGGCGGGAAAGCGGAAAATATCTGCTCGTTTCGAGTATTTCTCAGTTTGACCATCTCGGACATGGGCATAGCCGGACATCGGCCCACAACTGTGCTATTGAACATTCGGTTTTCCCCGAGCCCGGGGGTGCATCTTGACCAGCGAGCACGTAGAGCGGCGATTGGCGGCTATTCTGGCGGCGGATGTCGTGGGCTCTTGCCGCTTAATAGGGATCGACGAAGAAGGCACGCTGGCGCAACTGAAAGCTCTCAGAAAGACGCTTTTCGATCCCAAAATCGCTCAGCATCACGGACGTATCGTCAAGAATACCGGGGACGGGCGCTCTCGTTGAGTTCGCCAGCGTGGTCGACGCCGTGCGATGTGCCGACGACGTCCAACGCGGCGTGGCAGAACAAAATACCGATGTGCCGCAGGACAAGCGGATCGAATTTCGCGTCGGCATTCACCTCGGTGATATTATCATCGCAGACGATGATATCTTTGGTGATGGTGTCAATATTGCAGTGCGTCTCGAAGGGATCGCAGAGCCGGGTGGGATTTGCATTTCCGACGATGCTCACCGGCAGGTTCGGGGCAAGGTTGAGGGTACGTTTGAGGATATGGGATCGCAAAACTTGAAGAATATCGCTGAGCCTATGCGCGTCTGGCGTATTCCAAAAAACAGCGTCTCCGCTTCAGGAATGCCAGCCTATCCATCCAGCGGTTACGCTGCGCTCCCTCTACCTGACGGCCCGTCGATAGCAATACTGCCATTCCAGAATATGAGCGGTGATCCGGATCAGGACTACTTCGCTGATGGCATGGTGGACGAAATTACCACCGCGTTGTCGCGGTTTAAATCTCTATTTGTGATCGCGCGCAATTCGAGTTTTACCTACAAGAGCAAACCTATCGATATCAAGCAAGTCGGGCGCGAACTCGGCGTCCGCTACGTGCTTGAAGGTAGTGTGCGCAAGGCTGCCGGAAAAATCCGCATCATCGGCCAATTGATTGATGCCGCGACCGGGATGCACCTTTGGGCCGATCGATTTGAAGGTGACCTGAGCGATATCTTCGCTCTACAGGATCGGATGACCGAGAGTATCGTATCAGCAATTGCACCAAAAATGTTTCGAGCTGAAATCGATTTGGCCGCGCGCCGGTCGAATGACCTCAGCGCCTACGACCTTTGTCTTCGAGCAAACTCGCATCTCTATTCATGGACCCGGGGCGGATCGGCCGAGGCCCTTCGGCTTGCCTCTCGCGCATTGGAGATCGACCCTCGGTACGGCTATGCTGCGACCCTCGCAGGAAGCTGCCACCTCTCAAATGTGTTTCAGGGATGGGCGGCCGATCCGAAGTCGGAACTTGCGGAAGGGTTGAGGCTTCTCCGGTTGGCACTCAGTATCGACGGGAATGACCATGATGCATTGAGCATACTAGGCTGCGCAACCGCCTTCTTCTTTATCGAGTACGATACTGCGAGGGAGATGGTCGACCGTGCGATCGCCCTTAACCCTAATGCAGCCTTCGCTTGGGAGATGCGAGGTTGGACTTACCAACGAGCGGGGGAGCCTGAAGAGGCGATCCGGAGCTTTGAGCGCGCAATTCGACTAAGCCCATTTGACCCGTGGCTATTTGCAAGGTTTACAGGAATTGGCATTGCATACATCGGCGTTGGTCGTTTCGATGAGGCGGTTGCCGCAGCCAAGAACGCTCTCCAGAAGAACCAGAAGTATGGGGCGGCTTACCAGTGCCTCGCGGCAGCTCTCGCGCACCTGGGGCGACATGCAGAAGCTAGGAAGGCGGCGACCCAGATCCTTGAGATTGAGCCCCATTTCCGAATATCTGAATGGGTAGCCTGTACTGGTCAATGGCAGGCTCAGATGTTTATCGACGGTCTCCGCAAAGCAGGACTTCCAGATTGACGCGGCCGTTCAGTCTCGCGGCTCCTGCCATCTTATCGAGTAGGCCGCGACTGAGAGTTCCGCTGTTGATGTGGTGGACGGCGCCCGCTCCCGGCATCGCAGTGCCATAGGGTGGTTCGTCGAAGACGAATCACATGAGGGGAGCCGTCCACATGCAAATTACCACGATCGGTTTGGATATCGCCAAGAACGTGTTCCAGGTTCACGGCATTGACGCGGCCGGGCGCGCGAGGTGACGAAGCTGGGCCACGAGGTCCGTCTGATGCCAGCGAAGGATGTGAAGGCCTACGTCAAGCGCAATAAGAACGATGCCGCCGACGCGGAGGCAATCTGTGAGGCGGTGCGGCGCCCGACCATGCGTTTCGTGCGGATTAAGTCGGCCGAGCAGCAGGGCCAGTTGATGCTGCATCGAGCACGCGACCTGCTGATGCGCCAACGCACCCAGTTGATCAATGCATTACGGGCGCATTTGGCCGAGTTCGGCGTTACGGCTGCACAGGGGCGCGAAGGGATCAAAGGGTTGTTGGCGATCGTCGCACAGGATGAGAGTTCGCTTGCCGATCGACGCCCACGCCAGCCTGACCGTACTAGCGGCGCAGCTCCAGGCTGTGCAGACGATGATCGGATCGATCGAGAAACGGATCGTTGCGCAGCATCGCTCGAACGAGGCAAGTAAGCGGCTCGAGACCATCCCCGGTATCGGCGTCGTAGGCGCGACGACCATCACCGCCGTCGTCACGGACCCGAAGGCATTCCGGTCGGGTCGTGATTTTGCGGCCTGGATCGGGATCGTGCCGCGGCAGGATCCGACCGGCGGCAAACAGAAGCTCGGGCCGATCTCGAAACAGGGTGACCAATACCTCAGGCGTATTCTTATTGTCGGAGCCCATTCTGTCTTGCGGCGTGCGCGCCAGCAGCCGGAGAAGTATCCCTGGCTCACTCAGCTTCTCGCTCGGCGACCGTTCAAGGTCGTCGCGGTCGCGCTGGCCAACAAGATGGCGCGGATCGCCTGGGCATTGCTAGCCAGGGGTGGGACCTACCGGGCGCCCCAACTTGTGGCAGTCTAACAAGGGGCTCGGCAATGGGAGGATGAGGTTGCGTCCGTGCGTTCACGAACTGCAGGGGTGAAGACGACATTGATGCGAAACGGTCGAGACCGTCGATTGGGAAAAACCCGTAAGGTGCCACGCGAGGAAAGAACGCGTGCTTTTGTTTGGGACCCGATCAGCGGATCACATCAAGGCCAGCGGCCAAAGTGGCTGCATTCAAAGGCCGGATACATGGCTGCACCGAACGCTTCGCTGAAACGTCAGATTCCTCTTGCGCCGCGGGCGCCGTCCATACATGGCACCTTTGAGACATGCCCGCCTATCCTGAGAATGTCCGTTCACCGGGGTAGACCGGAAGTCGCAGCGGTCGGGCCAAACCGACGCGATTGACCCATATCGGACCATGATGCGTGCTAATGAAGGCAGAACATCCGCGCGGAGATCAGGGAGAACGATTAAAACTCGACCGCGAACTTGTCCACGTCTAGCGCGCATGAAGGCCCACGGAACGGCTCGCCTTGGTAGGCTTTGTGATAGGCAAGACAGTGTGCATGTAGCGGGCTAGTTGTTCGCAAAAAGTGACGGCGTAAGGAGGAAGTGGGCGGCGCTTGTCCCAGTGGATCGCAACGCGTTCTCGAATGGGCTTGCCACCATGCGTTATTCGGGCGACGCGCACTTTGTAGCGATCAGTTCGCTGAAGGGATGGGACGATCGCCACACCTTGCCCAGCCTCTGCCAAGGTCAATAGCGTGTGCGATGCGCGGCTCTCCAGCACAATTTTGGGATGGACTTTTGCCAGGCGGCAAGCTGCGTCGAATAGGCGGCGGACGGAATAGCCGGACGGCAACAGGAGCGGGTAGGAGACAAGCTTCTCGATTGTTATGATACCGGCTTTGCCGAGTTCGACGGATGCGGCACCGACAGCCAACACATCGGCGGATTGTAGGACGCGAGTCTCGAAGCGTGAATCAACACCCGCGTCAATTCTGATGCCCACATGAGCTTCGCCGCGCTCAAGCAGGGCGGGCTGCTCAGGGCCAAGGGCCTCAGTCAACTCGACATGCACGTGGGGAAAGCTCTCAGCATATTGCGGTAGAAACCCGGATAGGACGCTCTCGATCGTGTGCGGTGGGGCTAAGACTCTCAGCGCGCCTCTGTCTCCGCGCCGAAGCGCCTCTGCCCGCTCGCGCAAGCTGTTGAGGTCCGTTAGGACGCGCCGACAATCTACGAGGAGCTGCTCACCTTGGGCCGTTAGAACCAACCGGCGTCCTACACGATCAAAGAGACGTAGCTCGAGCTCCTGCTGAAGGTCGTTGATTTGCCGTGACAGCGCCGGCTGCCCAATGCGCAGGTGCACCGCGGCTTTTGACACCGTGCCAAGTTCGGCCACGGCGACAAAGGTTTTCAGGCGCCTGAGATCCATGGTCCCATTCTATTCCGTGGCGGCATGAGTTGCTAGCATAATTATGCATTGGACGATCATCCGGTCCGGCGGCAGTGTTCACACATAAGCTTGGAATGAATGGCTCACGCAGGACACTGACTCCTTCTCGCTGAGCGATCCACTCCAGGTGGGAACCGCGCACCGGAGGAGGTGATCCGACCGAACGTCACGCGCCATCACAGGTCGTGTACCTTCAGCGGCGGCGAGCAATCAACCGCCGTCTTGGCCTTGCTGAGCGGTGATGCATTGATCTTTCAACGTGCCCCCGAGGCTGAAACCACAAGCGAAGGAGAAAGCCGATGCGCATAAAACAGCTTTTGTTCGCTAGCCTGACATGCGCTGCCGCTTATGCGACGTCCGCGCAAGCGCAGTATCCCGAGCGCGCCATAAAGATCGTCGTCCCGCAAGCTCCCGGCAGCGCCACCGACAGTGGCGCACGCATTCTCGCGCAGGAGCTGTCAAAGGAGCTCGGCCAATCTGTCATCATCGAGAACCGGCCAGGCGGAGCTTTCGTCATCGGCAATGACGCGGTCGCAAAGGCGCAACCCGACGGCTATACGCTGCTGTTCGCCAGTATCGGTGCGTTCGCGATCGCGCCGCACATGGTCGCCAAGGTACCCTACGATATCGAGCGCGACTTCCAGCCAATCGCGCTAGTCACGACCGGACACCTCCTGCTTGCGGTCGCGCCCTCACTGCCGGTCCACAGCGTCGCCGAACTGATCGGGTACGCCAAGAAAAACCCCGGCAAGCTTTCGAACGCGTCGTCGGGCAGCGGTTCGCCCGGCCATGTCAGCGGCGAGCTGTTCAAATTCATCAGCGGCACCGAAATCGTGCACGTACCCTACAAGGGCGGCACCGCCGCCATCACGGATCTCATTGCGGGACGCGTCGATCTAATATTCGAGAGCCTCACGTCCATCGCGCCGCATGCCCGGCAGAAGGCTATTCGGGCGTTGGGCGTCACCGGTCCGAAGCGTTCGGCCGGCTTCCCCGAGCTGCCGACGATCGCTGAGGCCGGCGTTCCCGGTTATGAAGCGCCGATATGGTTCGGCGTCGCGGCGCCAGCCGGCACGCCTCGCCCGATCGTCAATAAGCTCAACGCCGCCATCAACCGCGCAATCCAATCTGACTTCTTCAAAGCGCGCTATGAGCAAATCGGCGACGAGCCGGCCGGCGGGACGCCGGAGGAGTTCGCGGCCCTCATCAAGAAGGAATCGGCGAAATGGGCCGATGTCGTGAAGCGCTCCGGCGCGAAACTGGACTAGGCGCTTATCACAGGCGGACTGGAACGCCAAAGCGAGTGCGATTGAAAAAGTTGGGCGATGCTCACAGCCAAGAAAGCAGTCCGCCTAAACTACCGGAAAGCGGTGAGCAATGCCCTCGAACTTTGTGGCGCGTGGTCCAGAGGCTTATGACTCTTACATGGGACGGTGGAGCAAACGACTTGCTTCAGATTTCCTTGACTTCGCGGGGCTCGTTGAGGGTGGGGCGGTTCTAGACGTAGGCTGTGGGACCGGAAGCTTGACCTTCGAAATTGCTACCCGGCGTAAAGTCGCATCAATCGATGCTTTGGATTACGAGTCCGATTTCGTGGAGGCGGTAAACACCCGGAAGGGAGCAGCATCGATCAATGTACGACAGGGCGATGCGATGGCTTTGCCGTACGAGTCGGCTCAATTCGAAATGGCCTTATCTCTTCTGGTTCTTCACTTCGTGCCCGACGCGGTCAGAGCCATTTCTGAGATGGTTCGCGTGGTGAAGCCGGGCGGAGTCGTTGCCGCAGCGGTTTGGGATACCTTCGGAGGAATGCCAAGCCGGCGAATGTTCTGGGACACGGTTGCTGCGATCCATCCGCCGGCGGAGCAGCGAAGGTCAGGTCTACTGATCCGTCCGATGACACGGCCCAATGAGCTGCAGACCGCTTTCCAGCATGCTGGCCTATCGGATGTGGCTGCGACACTCCTGACTATTCGGATGGATTTCGAGAGCTTTGAAGATTTTTGGATCGCTGCTGTTTTCGGCCAGGGGACCCACAGCGAGTTCTTGGCTGGTCTGCCCGAGCCGACACAGCGGCAGATCGAAGCAAGCGTCAGGGCAGCTTATCTCGCCGGCCTGCCGGATGGCCCGCGCAGTTTTGCAAGTAGTGCCTGGGCGGTTCGAGGATTTGTAACGCGATGACAAACTACTGAACGGAAACTCATTGCGGTGCTATTCGGTCACTTCTTTTGAGGGGTGGTCGAGCTCATCCTTGACTAGCCACCTTTTAGGCTGTCCCCACGTGAGGTGTGCTGGTCGAATGCCGCAAGACCGGCTACCGAGAACATTCCACCGACATGTCGGCTCCTCGCCCGCAGCTGAGATTCTGCCTCGCGGTGCGATCCGTCTTGGGGTGAGAGCCGATGCCGATGAGGCCCGGGGAGTTCGGCTCGTACGTTGAGAAAAAGATCGTCCTCAACGCGGCGCTCGCCAAAGCAGCCGGCTTGAAGCCAGAGTAAGTCCAATGGTGTAAGTGGGACTGGGCGAATTCGACTGCGTTAGCTCGCATTGGGCAATTCGGCTTGTGGCACCTTTGAGACATGCCGGCCCGCACTGAAAATGTCTGCTTTCAAGGAGTAGACCGGAAGTGACTGGCGCATGCCGCGACGGCTCCATCGTTCGCAGATGAGGCAGCACGAGGGCAAACGGCTCGCCGATTACAGTTACTCGCTGCGCGAGCGCTTAGACGAAGGCAAGAACACGTATCCACCGGCGCCTGTCAGTAACAGCACGGAGATGACCCACAGCGCGGCGCATAGCGGGTCCATGCCACGTTCGCTTGCGACAGAAGCAGCGAGCCCGCTAGTCCATTGCATCCCTGCCACGCCGAGAAACATCGACGTATTAAAGACCGCCGATGCGCGCCCTAACACAGCCAGTGCAAAGGATGACCGTACGTCCGCGTATTGGAGCACGAAGTAACCAGCCAGCCCACTCACTATCACGGTCAACACTACGTCGCTGGTTGCAGACGTCCCACTCGCAAGGAGCGCAAACAGACCGGCATATACGATCGTGCAACCCACGATTAGCCGTCGACGCTTATAACCTTCCGGATCCACGCGACCGAATAGAGGCGGACCGAAAAGCGCAACAATCGATCCGGCGAGCGCCACGTGACCGCTTTCAATCAGCGTCATGCCGTGCCTGTCCGTCAAGAGCGGCACCAGCCACAGACCACGCAGACTGATGAAAGATGCATAGGTGACCGCACCCAAGGCGATGATGCCCATGGTCTGGGGCTCGACGAGGATCGCCTTCGTCTGCTGCAGCGCTGCCGTGAACGTCCGACCTTGCCGGTCCTCGATGAGCGGCTCGACGGGAAGCAGAAGCAGGGCGAGGGCCCATACCACCAGAGAGGCCAGGGCGAGGACGAGGTAGGCAGCTCGCCAGGACCAAGCGTCCACCACCCATGCCAGTGGCGTCCCAGTGATCAGCATGCCGGCGCCGCCGACACCAAGCACGATGCCCGACAGACGCGAGAACTGCTCTGGCGGGTAGCTGCGGCCAATAATGACCAATGCGGCCAGGAAAACCGGTGAGCAACCCAGTCCGATGAGCAACTGACCAGCGACCAAGCTCTGTGCATCGGACGACAGGATCGCAAGGATCGCACCGCCCACCGCCGCTGGAAAGACAACGAGGACGACGCGCCGGGGGCCATAGAGATCCAATGCTACCCCATCGGCAACTGCATCACGCCGAATGTGATGTGAAAGGCGGCGCCGACTAAACCTATGCTCTCGTTGCCAAGCCCCAGCTCCGAGCGTAGGGACATGGCAACCAAGGTCACAACGGTTCGAAATGCGTGGCTCAGGGCAAAGGCCGCCGTCAGCACTGCGAGCTCCGCCCATACAGGGCATCTCGATGGATTCATGCCGTCTCTCGCACAGCGTGCTATTGGGCGCAGCATCTGATTTTCTCTGTATGCGCGGCATAGCGCCTTGACGGCCCCTCAAGCAGAGCTGACGCGGCGCGCAAACGCCTCGACCTGGAGTCGCCAGTTCGTGCCGTCATCCGCCGAATGTTCGCCGAGCCAATGGAACGAATTGGCCGTGATCTCGGTGAAGCGCCAGCGAAGCATAGCGCCCGTCGGCAGTTTGCCCTCCTGAACGATGTCGGCGCCGCGCGCCCGTCCAATCTGGCGCGTGTAAACCTGTGTTGCCGGATCGCTCCAGAGGATATGCCAGGCATCGAGGCCAGGATCGTAGACCCGCAGCGTCGTTCCATACCAGTTGCCCGCGACCGGCATCGCCGGCATCCCAGGACGGCGCTCGGCGCGGCGCGGGATCATCCAAACGTCCTGGATCGCGCGGCCCTCTAGCACCCAGCCGAAATGAATCTCGCCCCGTCCATTGTGCTTGGTGCTATCCTCCTCATAGCTGACGATATCGGACTCCCAGCCTCCGACAAACTGGCCGTAGAGAGTCATTTTTTCAGCTCGATCGGCGGCCGGTCCCTCGGCTTGCAGGGCATCCAAAAAGGATTTCGCGGATCCGTTCATGACTCAGCTCCTCAGGTGCATCGAATTGCCCCCTGCTAGCTTTCTTCCTTACTGATCGTAGAGTCATGGCCGCGTGCGAACTTGGAGAAAATTGCTATCGTCCGCTCATGATGACCGTGCCTTCCGAGGCATCTTCGAACTCTTTTGGTCGGGCCAAATCGCGGGTGAGTTCCGGAATTGGCACCTTTGAGACATGCCCGCCTATCCTGAGAATGTCCGTTCACCGGGGTAGACCGGAAGTCGCAGTGGTCAGGCCAAACCGACGCGATTGACCCTGGCTGTGTGAAAACACGCGGATTGAAGTGATTCTCGGAGTATGATTCCGACGCGATTTGCGGGGGGATCGGATGAGGCGCTTCGTTGAGGGGCTGGATCGCAGGCAAAGCACGCTGTTTCCCGAATGCTTGGAAGACTGGATTGGCGAGGATAATCCGGTTCGGGTGATCGACGTCTTTGTCGATCACCTCGACCTTGGCGGGCTAGGGTTCAGTGGGGGGTCGATCCCGAGAGGACCGGTCGGCCTTCGTATCATCCCTCGGCGCTGTTGAAGCTCTATATCTACGGCTATCTGAACCGGGTTCAGTCAAGCCGTCGGCTCGAGCGTGACGCCGGGCGCAACGTAGAGGTGATGTGGCTTACGGGTCGGCTCGTTCCCGATCACAAGACGATTGCGGATTTCTGCAAGGACAATGGCCGTGCGATCCGCAAGGTGTGTGCACGCTTCGTCGAGCTCTGCCGCGAGATGGGCCTGCTGACGAGAGCCAGCGTTGCCATCGACGGCAGCAAATTTAAAGCCGTGAACAACCGCGATCGGAACTTCACCCGCGCGAAGGTGGAGCGGCGCCGGGCACAGCTTGAAGAGAGCGTTGCGCGGTATCTCGGTCAACTCGATACGGCCGATCGACAGGAGCCTTCCGAGACCCTCGCGCTCAAGACGACGCGGCTCAAGGAGAAGCTCGCGAAACTCGAAAGTGAGGTGCAGCGCCTCGCAGCGATCGAGAAACAGATGATCACCTCGCCCGACCAGCAGATATCGCTGACCGATCCTGACTCCCGTTCGATGGCGACGAGCGGCCGAGGCTCTGGCGTCGTAGGCTACAACGTCCAGGTCGCCGTGGACACCAAGCATCATCCAATCGTCACGCATGAGGTGACCAACGTCGGCACCGACCGGTCGCAGCTCGCCAACGTGGCCAAAGAGACGAAAACGACGCCGGAAGCCACGAGCCTCGATGTCGTCGCCGATCGCGGCTACTACAGCAGCGGACAAATCTTGGCGTGCGAGGAAGCTGGCATCACGGTCACGCTGCCATAGCCGATGACTTCGAACTCAAAGGCGGAAGGGCGCTTCGGCAAGCAGGACTTCCGCTACCTCGTCGAGGAGGATGTTTACATTTGTCCGGCGGGAGAGCGGCTCGCCTACTCCTTCACGACCGAAGAAAACGAATTGGTCCTGCGCCGCTACTCGACCAATGCCTGCCAGCGCTGCGCCATCAAGCAGAGCTGCACCACCGGCAAGGAGCGGAGAATCACCCGATGGGAGCATGAACACCTTCTCGAAACCGTTCAGCGTCGACTCGACGAGCATCCGGAGAAGATGCGTCAGCGGCGCGAGACGGTCGAGCATCCCTTCGGCACCATCAAGGCCCGGATGGGAGCAACCCACTTCTTGATGAAGACGTTGCCACGGGTTGCAGCCGAGATGGCGCTTCATGTGCTGGCGTACAATCTCACGCGCGTCATGAACATCATCGGTATCAAACTGCTCATGGCGGCGATGAGAGCATAATCGTCGCAGACATGCATTCGTCTGGCCCGTGAAAAACCGCCCAAGACGCTCATATCCGCATCCGGAGCGCGGCCAAATCGAAAAAGCCGCCAACTCGGCAAGTTTGACTGCGCCCCCGCCACGTCGCCAAGCGCGCGGCGCGTCTATGCTTCCGCTAGGACGTTTTTACACAACCAAGATCCAAGGCGGACGTCGGAGATGTTCCGATTTTTGGTTCCTATGTATCTTTGTGCGCAGATCGCGCGGGTGGATTTTGGTCTGTTGTCCCCATTGCCGATGTTTGAAATATATTTGCGATCAGCCCGGCATTCGTGTCGATTCCTATTTTCAGTCGACCACCGGACAGACGGAAGCGTCAAGGAGGCTTCATAATTGTCTGGCTGGAGGACCGCGCCTTGAAACGACAGCGGATCGGCTATGGCAAGGTTCTATTTTGATTTCCACGATGCCAATGGCATCCTTAGAGACGACGCTGGCGAGGAACTACCCAGCGCTACTATCGCGCGGAAGGAAGCGCTCAAGACCGTCGGTCAAGCAGTTAAGGACTTAACGTATCGCCACTCAGAGGGACGCGTTGTAATTGAGGTCCGCGACGGCGAGGGACCTGTCCTTAGGGTCGCGGCAGTCGTCGAAACGACCTCCCTCAAAGAGTAAGGCGCCGGCTTTATTCCGATCCGGTGGCTTAGTTTGAAATTGATAGTGGCTTGTTGTGAATTACGGCCGCATAAAGCGGGATGTCCGAATCTCATCAGTGTGGCGCGGTTTACAACCGCACGGAATCCATGGTCCCTGGACGCCAGATAAGCAGCTTCGAATGCACAGTCTGCAGGCAGGACCATGGAAACCTGTAACTCGGCTTGGGTGCCGACTTATCGTCTTGTCGCCGGGCCGATCGTGATGCCACAGAAAGCCCCGCCGGCAATTCTGGCCAAGAGTTAATATTTCTGTTCTGGCTTTGCTGCTCTGGCTGGCGGACAGTAAGTCATCACCGCCCCGCCCTCGGCTTTTATCGGTGATGAGAACGTCGGTTGCGCTCCCGCCCCACTCGAACAGGGAGCCGCGCCATGCAGAGACGCCGTTTCACACAAACCGCCCCTTTAGGACAGCGCCTGGAAGAACAGGCAAAGCGCCTGCGCCAGGAAGCCAAGGGAACCCCTCCGGGAATCGAGCGTGAGAAGCTGATCCGTAGAGCCCGGCAGGCGGAGACGGGGTCGCAAATAGATCAGTGGGTCAGTTCAAAGGGCCTCAAGGCTCCGTCTTAGGAGCCCAAAGATGCAGGATTACCGCGCGTATATCCTTGGGCCGGACGGCCACGTTCAGAACCGCGTTGATCTGCTTTGCGACGATGAGGCCGAGGCTATTAAGCTCGCCAAGCAACTCGTTGATGGTCACGACGTGGAGCTATGGCAGCTGGATCGCAGGATCGAGACGTTCAAGCCGGGTAGCGGCCCTCCGCCTGATCTCATTGCCGCTCGCGCTCCCTGATCTCAGACTCGGCCTGAAGCCAGAACTCCAGGTCGCGATCTGCGGGGCGACCGTTTTGCTCCCAAAGCTCCCGAGCGCGTGCTCTGATCTCTTGCTTGCTGCGTCTCGCCTCCAGACGCTGTCGCAGCTTCTGTCTAAGCGCTTCGACGAACGCCTTTAGCCGCTCCCAGGTTGTCTGGTCCGTGATGCGCGAAGCGATCCGGCTCGCTTGTTCAATCTGGCGTTCTAGTTCACGGCGAATCTTCATTCTGATCCATCGACCAACTCCGTCTAAATAAGACGGTTCAGGTCAGACTTGGTTCATGCTTAGCGCTCCGAAGAGCGCCGTGCTGTACTTCGAGAACAGATCGACTCAGAAGACGGCCCGGTGCGGGGCTGGTTGCGCCGGGACCGCTCCCCCTCCTTGAGCGTCCCGTCTCAGTACCACGAATACGTGGCAACCCCGATGCGACAACATCGCCTCGCATGGAAGCGATGTGTGAGCCCGAAGCTGAGGTCGTTTCGAATGTCGTCTGTTGGCACTTTGGCGAAGTGCCGGCCGGCTCCGAAACTGTCCGCTTATCGGGGAAGACCGGAAATGATCGGTGCTTGGTCAAAACAACGAAATTGACCCAACCCTGACCATCTTCGCCGTCCTCGTCGCGGCGGCTGTCAGCGGTAAAGCGGAGGTTCGGCGAGGCCATAGTCTCGTCTATAGTGAGTAGAAAGAACAAGCATCGCCTGGACAGGCGGAGCGCGCACTTCAGTCGCTTCAATTGCCTGCGGAGAAGGCGTCATAGACCAGTTTCTTGAACGCAACCCTGGTGCGGGCGCGCTCGGGGTGCGTCTGCGCCATCAGGATGTAGATCATGTCGAGCTTGGGATCGACGCCGAAATAGGTGCCGCTGCCACTGTCCCATTTCAGTTCGCCGATTGAACCCGGCGGCGGTGGTTTTGCCTCCCCCGGATCGGTACGCACGGCGAGGCCGTAGCCGAACCCGAAGCCATCGCCGGGAAAATAGAAGTAGTCGCGCCCGACGCCAGAATTCGGCCCGACATGGTCCGTCGTCATGTCCATGAATGCCGCAGGGCTGATATAACGCGTGCCGTCAAGCTCGCCGGCATTGAGGATCATCTGCGCAAAGCGCGCATAATCGATGATGGTCGAGACCAGTCCACCGCCGCCGGATTCCCACTCCGGATGGGCACGGCGCTCGCGCTCCGCATCGACGAGTACCCTGTCGCTTGGCAATGGCTCCGCCATCAGCGTGAGTTCCTGGGTCGCGTCGAGCACGAATTTGGTGTGGTTCATGCCCAGCGGATCCAAGATGTGCTGCTTCATGAAGTGATAGAGCGTCTTGCCCGAGACGATCTCGATTACGCGGCCGAGCACATCGGTGGAATGACCGTAGCGCCAGGAGTGTGCCAGGCTGCCGTGCCAGCGGTAGTTTCGCGATGCGCTCGGCAAACTCCTTGTTGTCGAATTTCCCGTCGAACAGATGCGCTTGCGAATAGACCTTCATCACCCACTTGCCGCCGATATATTCATAACTGATGCCCGAAGTATGCCGGAGCAGGTCCATGATGGTCACTTGCCGCACCGCCGGGACGAGCTTCAGCGTTGGTTCGCCCCGTACATCCGTCATTTCCAGCCCCACCTCGCATATTTGCAAAGGCCGGGATGTATTTTGAGACGGGATCGTCCAGTGCAAGCTTGCCGGCATCGATCAGCATCATCGCCGCCAGACTCGTGATCGGCTTAGTCATGGAATGAAGGGCAAAGATCGTGTCCGGCGTCATGGGGAGCTTGGTTGTGACGTCGCGCACGCCAAAGCACTTCAGGTAGACGGGGCGGCCATGCTGCTGGATCAGGATGACGGCGCCCGGCAGCTTTCCTGTTGCAACCTCGTTGTTGAAGAACTCGGCAATGAGCTGCAGTTTTTCCGGTGCTGGCGCGGGCGCCGCGCCAGCTGTCCCGCTTCCGTTTGTGCAATGCGCACGAAAGCAGCCACCAAGGCGATGCGCCGGGCGCTCGGGGCTGCCACTGAATTGAACGCGTTGCTCATGGTCGCCGCGCTGATTTCCGCGCCAAAAGGTCTCGTCGTTCTGCACCCGCTATCGTTCCTGCAGGCTCGGGCTCGTTACAAGACAGCGTGGCTGCCCAATTGAAGCAGTCGTCGGGCAGGCGACATGATCTCGATTCGTGCTTGATAGGCGTCGGCCTTGGCTTGCACCCGTGACGATCGTAGTGCGTGCATATGCTGTACCGCGATGCATGAGTCAGCTCATGATGCTGTGGACGGCTCCTCCACCGGCACGTGAGTGCCATGGATGTGGGCGCTGTTGAGGCTCCCACGATTCGGAGGAGCTATCCATGCTGACGGTCACGACAATCGGTCTCGACATCGCCAAGCCGGTCTTTCAGGTCCACGGAGTGGATGCCGCCGGTCAGGTGGTCATCCGCCGCCAGTTAAAGCGTCGCCAGGTCCTGGCGTTCTTTGAGAAGCTGCCACGCTGCCTGATTGGCATTGAGGCCTGTGCCTCGTCTCACAATTGGTCCCGCGAACTTCAGGCACTCGGCCACTCGGTGCGATTAATGCCGCCGGCTTACGTGAAGCCTTACGTCAAACGGCAGAAGAACGATATGGCTGACGCAGAGGCGATTTGCGAAGCGGTCACCAGAGCCAACATGCGGTTTGTGCCAACCAAAACGCCTGAGCAGCAGAGCTGCCTGATGCTTCATCGCACACGCCATATGTTCATCCGCCAGCAAACCGCGGTGATTAATTCGATCCGAGCGCACCTCGCCGAGTTCGGCATTGTCGCGCCAGTCGGGCGCAAAGGGGTCACCGAACTGCTCCATGTTGTTGCCGACCCGAACGACAAGCGGGTGCCAGAGGTTGCCCGTGCGTGCCTTGCCGCGCTCGGCGCTCAACTGCTCAGCCTCAAGGAGCAGATTTTGGAGTTCGATCGGATGATCATGGCTTGGCACCGGTCCAACCAGACGAGCAAACGCCTTCATTACATTCCCGGGGTCGGCCCGATGCTGGCAACCGCCCTGGTCGCGAGTGTTGCTGACCCCAGAACTTTCCGATCAGGGCGCAACTTCTCGGCCTGGATTGGGCTCGTTCCCAAACAGCACTCGAGTGGGGGCAAGGAGCGGCTCGGCAGCATCAGCAAACAGGGTGACCGCTATCTGCGCGGCCTGTTCGTGGCTGGAGCACTCGCCGTCATCCGCTACGCCAAGATCCATGGCACGGGGCATCGGCCCTGGCTCACGGCGTTGTTGGCGCGGCGCCCGACCAAGGTCGCCGCTATCGCGCTCGCCAACAAGATTGCGCGGATGGCCTGGGCCATGATGGCCAAGGGTGAACGATACAGGGATCCCGTCGCACTTGCGCGGTAAACGAGATCGCGCCGGACCATCGGCGTGCTGTGAAGGTTGGGAGGACAAACAGCGCGTAATGCAGAGCCGGTCGATCCGGCGATCAGGACAACCCACTTGTGCCATCGCATCGTCGAATGCGAGCTTTTGACCGGGACCTGATCCGCGGAGGGCATTATGGCCAGCGGTCATGTGAACCGCATCTATAGGCCGAACACATGGCAGCACCGACCAAGCCTGCGACGTGAAGATTTCTCTTGCCAACCTGGAGCCGTCCACACATGGCACCTTTGAGAAGTGCCGACGGTCACTGAGAAGTCCGCTAATCGGGGAAGACCGGAAGTGATCGGTGGACGGTCAAATCGACGCGAATGACCCGAAGCGGACCTCAACTCCTGCCTAGATAGGCAACGGCTTCTATCTCCACCAATACTTCCGGCTTCGCAAGAGATCGCACTTCAACAAGCGTGGAAGCGGGAAAATCTCCCGTGAAGAACTCGCGGCGTGCTCGCCAGACCTCGGTGTTGTTCTTGATGTCGACGACGTAGATCGTCATCTTCACCAAATTGTCCATCGTTCCACCGGCCGCTTTGATGATGCGGTCAATGCGTGAAAATATTTGCTTGCTCTGTTCGTACTCATCCTTGCCGACCATCTCGGTGCCGCCTTCGAACGGACGTGCCACCTGGCCGGAGATGAACAGCATGTCGCCTGCGCGTATGGCGTTTGACCACAGAGCAGGGCCGGCCTCGGCTGCATCAGGGACCGATAGCTTTGTCCTGGGCATGGCATTCTCCCCTCAGTAGTCTCAATGCGTTCCTGCTGGCTTATCACAAATCCTGGAAAGCGAGCCATAGTCATCCGGATTCTTGCAAAGAGCGCTTTCGAGCTCGCTACACGGGAGCAAGAACTATGCTGGCCATGTTGGCTCATGGCACTTTTTCGGACCTGCCCGACCTCGCCGATGATGTCGGGTCATTGTGATAGAGAGGACATGATCTGAGGCACTTCAGCCCTCCAGCCCGCCACCGCATGCCCTGATAGGATCGCGCGCGGCTATGTCGAAGATGTTGGCTGACTGTGAAGTACTTTACATCCCTGTGTTCTTAGCCCGGGCTAAGATGGCGAAGGCTTTCTTACTTCGAAGGAGGCATCCGATGCTCGCGACAATCAAATGGAACTCCCGATACAACGCTCGCGAATGGGTGATGATGGCTGGGGCGCTCGTCGTCCAACTCAGCGCACTGAATGCAAAACGACAGAAGGGTGAAAGCAAACCAAGGCGGCCACTCTGGAAACACTTCGACGAAACCCATCATTGGGACTCAACCGCGGAGGAATGGGTCCCCAACCATGATCGGTGATCGTGCAACGCATTATGCGTCCCGCATGCCGAATTCCGAGACTTCAAAATTCCTCTCACTGACGGGCCTGTCGAGGGCTGCGGTCGCGTACAAGTAGCTGGATCGGGATGTGAGTTCCTGCCGGCCGCTTGATAATGGTCTAGCAATTGCTTTTGGGCCACCTTGCCGACCGCTTCGGTAAACCATCTGGATGGCCGATCCTAGCACCTTTACGCGTCATGGGTTGATGTCCGTTGGCGGCGCTAAAGGAGCGTGCTGGGACGCCGTAGGGGTCGACGCGAATGGTCCATGTGAGACATGACGATCCCTCACGCATCCTATGCTGTCCTTGATTGCCTCGCGGACCATATCTGGAAAGAAAGCTCCAAGAACCGTCATGTAACGGATCGGATACTTGTGGAGAGACGGGACATAATTTCAGAGAGCTCGGCTTGGCCGCCTGTTTGATAGGCCCGTTTCCAGCGGTTAATTTCAGCCCAGTCCGCATCGGTAAGCCTCGAGGCATCCTCGACCTCTAGTGGCTCGTCATCGTCCGCCATCGATCGGCCCCTGTGGGCAGGCTCTCCTGCCGAGCGCAATACAAGCGTGAAGGGCAGGGGTCGGCAAGAGAATTTGGGCAAGAGTCCCTAAATCACCGCGACTCAGGTTCTGCATCTGCCGGCGCAAATCACGCGCTTCGTCACCGAGAACCATTAGGTTGTTGGAGCGTAAAACTCACCAACCAAATATCGGATGTGCCCCGGCTTGGAATCGGACGCCTGAGCGGCCACGAAGTATCCTGCAGGCGCGGCAATCCATAGGCCGATCTGCTCGTCAGTGAGCGTAACGGTACCGTCGCGGAATTTGTAGTCGCCTGCCTTCGTTGGATCACCGACGTCGTTCCAGCCTATTCGGATTTCCATGGGATTTCTCCATTCGCGAGTGAGGACTCAGCTCAGGCAGTGATCGACGACCTCGCACCAGTTCGGCCACGGGTCGACCCAGTCCACGCTACCGCATTTCGCGCGCTTGAGGTGAGCCAGGATGGTCCAGTCCGGCTGCCGCTCCAGCGGCACCTTCGGCGTAGTTCCAGCAGCGCGGCCGGGGATCTCGATCGGGTGGCCCGACGCAGTAGACCAGGATTGTTCTGAAGCCTTCCGCGCCTTCATGTCTGAGGGCCGGCCGTTCAACCAATGGCAGTCTGGAGTTGGGTTTGCGGCGCCAAGGCATAGCCCATGACAAATAGATGGTGGGGGAAGTGAGTGAGACCTTCATGCATTCTTAGTTTGGCGAATGATGTGGTGGACGACGCCCGCTCCCGGCATCGAATGTGCCAAAGGGTGATCGTTCAACAACGAATCACCGGAGGGGCCGTCCACATGCAGGTTAGCACCATCGGCGTTGATCTTGCCAAGAACGTGTTCCAAGTGCATGGCGTGGATTGTGCGGGCAAGGTCGTCATCACTCGTCAGTTGCGGCGCAAGCAGGTCATTGACTTCTTTAGCATGATTCCCCCTTGCCTGGTCGGCATGGAAGCCTGCGGAACCGCTCATCATTGGGCACGTGAAGTCTCCAAGCTCGGTCACACCGTCCATCTGATGCCGCCGCTACGTGAAGGGCTATGTCAAACGGTCGAAACACGATGCTGCCGACGCAGCCGCCATCTGTGAGGCCGTGACACGCCCATCAATGCGGTTCGTGCCGATCAAGTCGGCCGATCAGCAAGCCTTGCTGATGTTGCATCGAACGCGGGATCTTTTAATCCGTCAGCGCACGCAGCTGATCAATGCGCTGCGAGCCCACCTTGCCGAGTTCGGTCTCGTTGCGGAAACGGGGCGCGAAGGTCTCGCGCAGCTTGCCGCGATCATCACGGACGAGAGTAACCGCGAAGCGCTATCCGCGATGAAACAGGCGCTGCAGGCCATTGTCGATCAACTCGCTGCTCTGGAATTGCAGATCGGGACTCTGGATCGCGCCATTCACGCCCATCCTCGTGCCAATGACATGAGCTGCCGCCTCGAGACCGTGCCCGGGATTGGCGTGATCGGGGCCACGGCCATTGCTTCCACTGTCACAGACCCGAGTGCCTTCAAATCCGGTCGAGATTTTGCAGCATGGATCGGACTTGTGCCGCGGCAGCATTCGACGGGGGGCAGGGAGCGGCTCGGCGGCATCTCCAAGCAGGGAGATCGCTATCTCCGACGGTTGCTCGTCATCGGTGCAACAGCCGTTGTTCGACACGCCCGACAGCAGCCGCAAAAGCATCCCTGGATCATGAGGCTGCTGGCCAAGAAGCCGGCCAAGCTCGTCGCCGTTGCCGTTGCCAACAAGATGGCGCGCATCGCTTGGGCGATCATGGCCAAGGGAGGATACTATCGAGCGCCGGAGCTTGCTGCAGCCGCCTGAAGAGGCTTGGCAATGGGAGCCTGAGGCGACGACGGAGCAAGACAATCGAATTGCGAGGGTGATGATGGCGTGATGCGAAACGGTCGAGCCGTCGATTGGGACAACCCGCTTCTGGGTCATGGGCGTCAAAGCCCGTGCGAATGATTGGGACCCGATCCGCGGACTACTCAGGGCCAGCGGTCATGGTGCCGCGCAAACAGGCCGGACACATGACTTGCACCCGACCGCAAGCCGAACGTCAGATTCTTCTTGCAACGCGGGCGTCGTCCACACATGACTCAGTGAATTTTCGGTTCGAAGACTCAAAAGAAGCGTCGATGTTGTGGGCGAAGAAGTTTCGGAGTTCGGCAATCCCGTGCATGCCATTTCTGGTTTTCCGGTCGATTGCCCCGAGCATGTAGAGCATATCGATTTTTGGAACCGCAAAGCCCATCGGTCCACCAGGTTTGGTAAGTTTGTCCAAGGCGTCTTTATCGTTACGGAGTCTCTCGGCTAGAGTCCTAGGTCAGCGTCTCCTCTAGTAGCCCGTCGCCTAGGACCGCAGTTGCATGCGGAACACCAGTTCGGACAAGTGTGAGTATGGCTGTGTTATGTTCTTCGCGGAGGATGGCCCAAGTCATAATAAAGTGCTCCGATGACGTGATCGTTCCTGCCACCACCAATGCTATAGGGCTGGTCGCGGCTACCGCGCGGCTGTGCTGCCGTCCTTGAGCGTGCGACAACCTCCAAGACTGCGAGGTCCTCAGAGCCAACAACTGGACTCTTCGTTTAGGCTGCCGATTTCAGGGCTTCAGCAATTTGTCGATAATCCGATGCGAGTTGCTCGTTTTCGAAGCGAGCCCTCTTATCGATCGCCAAATGGGCGATCAACTCGCACTCGATGCACAGCGCTCAAGGAGATCAATCTCTCGCACGATATCGAGCATGTCCCCAACTCCAATGCGGGCCACCAACCTTCCACGATCGACATAAAAAATAATTCAAGAAGCGAAATCTAAATGGATAGCCATCCTCTGTCTGTTCGAAATCCGACCTTCAAGAATTGAAACGGAAAGAATTTTCGCAACAGATGCGCTGACGGCCTTTAAGCAACTGGATCTGCGCGGCGGGTTTTTCTTGCGGGCATTGTGCTATCGACTTAGGCTGTCACCCATTGGCTAAAGGGAGATTGTCAGTGGCAACAGGTACAGTGAAGTGGTTCAACGCGACGAAGGGCTTTGGATTTATTCAGCCCGACACTGGCGGCAAGGACGTGTTCGTCCATATCTCGGCCGTCGAGAGAGCAGGTCTGAGCAATCTGAATGAGGGCGCGAAGGTAAGCTACGAAGTCGTGGCTAACCGCGGGAAAGAATCCGCCGAAAACCTCAGGGTAGGTTGAACGTCGTAGATATCCAAACCGCCGGTCGCGTGGGCGGGCACATCTGAAAACGGCCCCAGTACTCTGGGAGCAGATAGCTGGGGCCGCGACGTTCTCCCGGTTTGTCTCCACGATCCCCGGGAGCGAGGGATTCGGCTCTCAGCAAGGCTGCAGGTTCTTAAGAACAGCCCCCCAACGCTGGGCTGCGGGCTCAATGATTTTGCGCGTTCTGTTCACTATTGGACAGACGTTGCCGCTTTTTCCCGCTTATATCGGCACGCCAGATGGGTACCCACTACTCCGTGTGGCAATTTGAAATGGGAATACTTTAATTGGCCTCGGCGCAGAACCTCGCGCTGGGGCCATTTTTATGACGAATCCTCGCGAGGGCCGGACAGTTCGGCTACGGTCATGCGTTGTAATGCCCGTTGGCCTTCGTCTTGTGGGGCAGTCTCGGCGAGGAACGGGCGGCTTCATGTGGACTTGAATCGGGTGGCCAGTCTCTCCAAGCTGGTCGCACGGTCCCGCCGATATGCCCCAAGCCCCCAGAAGGTGGGGCCGTGCTCCAACTCGGAGAAATGTAATGCCAGAACCGAGCAAACAAGAGATCGACGCGCGAGCGTACCAACTTTGGGAAAAAGCCGGCCGGCCCGAAGGTCGGGAAGATGAATTTTGGCACTTGGCTCAACAAGAGCTGCGTAATGAGGACAAATCCTCGCCAACGCGCACCCCTGACGCGCTGTAACGCAACCGGGCGAACCTACAGCGACCCGAGCACCTGCCAGACGAGCGCAAGCACCAGAATTTACCAAGTGGGGGCGGGGCCGCCTCTTGGGCGACGAAGCGGCCCCTAATCGCGCAGTACACAGGCTGGGACTAGTCGCCATCTGCGCGACCTGCTGTCACGCTAGACCTGTCTGTATCGGCCGCAACTAAACTCGCGGGTTAAGCTTGATGTCCGCGTTGCGGGTTAAATCTGGAACACGGCTCATTCGAGAACCGGATACTCAAAGGCGACGCCTTCGGGATCGTTTTCCTCAAACCATTTTGCCGCGGCTTCGATGGTGGCGAAGACCTTGACGTGCTCGGGGTCGCCAACCTGCTTGCTGGTATTGACGTAGACAAAGACGGTCATTGGTCTCTCTTCAGCTTGCGCGCGAGCTTGCGCGCGCCCCAATGATGACTTTTGCGCTCGGGATCAAAGACCCGTTCGACGTGACGGTTCAACGCCCGCATGACGCCGATCCGCGCCATCATCGTCGGACCGCCACGCGACACCAGCATCAGGACCTCGATTGCCATCTGCCATTCCGGCAGGTCGGATTCGCTCTTTGGCAGCTTCGTGATGTAGTCGGCAGCATCCTTCAAGGTGACGAGGGATCGTCCCCGAGGAAGCGGAATCGGATCGTCAAACGGGGTGGACCAGGGCAATAAAATACTCAGGCAAATGATCTTGGGTGTTCCGCCCCAGCACAGCCTATTCCTAGCGGGCTTGCCAACTCGTTCTTGTTTTGTACTATTCGCCCCATGAAGAAGGAAGCTCGGGAGTTTGACATCCTGTGCAGGCGGCTTCGCCTCTACGATCAGCTCGATCGCAGGGCGGAGGGGCTCGTCCGCACAATCCAGAGGATAATCAAGGAGCGCTATGGGTCTGAACCACGTCCGTTCCGAAATCGAGCACATGCGCGTCCAAGTGGGAAGACAGCGCAAAGAAATCCTTCAGCTCCAACGGGCAGGGATCTCGACAGCCTCAGCGGAGCTCCTCCTTGGAAGAATGTACGCAAAGATCGAGGGACTGTGCGCAGAGCGTGACCGCCTGAAGGCAGAGCAGGGAGGCCCGACGAAGGGACGCGTGCTTGGCGGATGGAGTTGGTGATGCGCGAACAATTGAAGTGGTACGACGAGAGCGCCGACAACTCGCCATGGCTCGACGCGCTTGCCGAGCTACGACAGCGGGCCACGCGTGAAGGCCACTGCTATCAACATGTCCAGGCGATCACGGTGGCGATCGACCAGTACGCAGAGAAAGCGCTGGGCAACCGCGACTACTTTCTCAACAAGCCGTACGGCGTTGGGTAAGGCCGATGGCTGACGTAACGGCCGACCTAAAGCGGAAGTCCCCGTCCGCAACACTTTCAAAACAGATAGAAGCTCCCGATCAGCAGGCCCGCAGAAAAGGACCAAAGGCCCAGGGTGCAGACCGACACGACGCGCACGAGGTTACGAATCTGCACCTCGAACTCCTCATCCGTTGTCTCATGGAAACTAGCAGCCATTGGCGCTGTCCTGCCCCAGCAGGCGTTGGACGGATGTATGCAAAAATCATGGTGAAGGTGGGGCATTTGCGCCCGGCCCCGCCCCGGAGCCGTCCCCCCATGTTCGCAATAGTCAGGGCCGCTTCAGTCGATGCTGCTGCCGAGCTTGTTGACCTTGGCCGAGATCGCAACGATCGTGCCCAGCACTATGGCCACGGCAGCGATAAGTGCGACCAAACCGATAGCGCCTGCATTTGAGTCCGATGCGAACGAAGCAGGAAAGGCCGTGTTGCGCTCGTGTTGCGTGGAGCCATTTGTAGTCGCCGGTAAACCATTGGAATTGTTGTCACTGGCTAGCAGCGCCGCGCAACACGGTTCGGCCGGCAGAACGAAATGAGGATCACGCCAAGCTGTTGATTGTTCATCAGAAGTGGTGGCGATCCCAGCAGGATTCGAACCTGCAACCCACGGAGTAGAAATCCGTCACTCGGCCGACCACCGATTGACCACCGAAACTCCGAGAACAAACGGCGACAAAGTTCGTGAGTCCTCAACGAACTCCATTGTTTTTGTTGAATTTTTCGACTGCTACTTACTTACGTTCGGGACTTCGCAGGTTCGAATCCTGCCACGCAACCATTTCTTCGTTGGCTATCCAAGGGTCCCGTATTGCCGATCGGGGCCGCCGGCGCCAAAGTCTTGTCGGGATTTCTTCGAAGTCTAGTCTTTTCCATAATGCTAAGACGGCGTTAAGAATGACCGGATCGACGTGGAGTCCTTGTCCATACGGTCGGGCACCGAGGGATGCTGACGCAGTGGTCAGAATTGAGTCATCTCGGACACTCACGGGCTTCTGCGTCCAGAGGTTGAGCAACGTCTCGCCGGCGTGGCGCATATCGTCCACGCCGGCGATATCGGTTCGCCAAACGTTATCGCCGGACTACAACGGATTGCGCCTGTCATTGCGATCAGAGGGAACGTCGATACCGGGCACTGGGCGGAACATCATCCAGAGACCGAGATGGTAACCCTCGGCGGGCGCTGCATCTATGTCCTGCACGACATCCAAACCCTGCAACTCGATCCAGTCTCGAGCGGGGTTCACGTCGTCGTTTGCGGCCACTCGCATCGGCCCCGGATCGAGACTATTCGCGGGGTGCTCTATCTCAATCCGGGAAGCGCTGGGCCGCGGCGCTTCAACTTGCCCATCACTGTGGCGACTTTGGATCTGACCGCAGGCGGTCTTAAGCCACTCATCCACGATCTTGGTGGTGCAAGCTGATCGGGGTGGCGGCAAGGGCATCCAATAAAACCGTCCAACAAAGGTCCAACACGAAAATTGTCGGCGGATTAAGCGCTTGATCCAGCTAGGAAAAATCGAGCGGAAATTTCGAATCGGAGCGCTTCACCAGACACCCCAAACACCAGACATACGGGATAGGGCATCTGCCTTCAGTATTTAATAATGCGGATCGATTGTATTTTGTGGGTGCCTCAGTCGAGGAACCGAATGATGAAGGACAGGAAACTCACGACAATAGCATTAGCTTCTGCGTTCGCGCTCTCCAGCACGTTTGCGCTTGCAAACACGGTTCGTCATAAGCCGAACGTCAGGATATGACTTGCATAGGGGTATACCGCTGGTCAGATCACGTTCTTTGCATCCGAACTACGGCAATCCAGACGGTCCAACCAGCGTGTCCGCGGGCGGATACATGTGGAACGGAAGGAGTGCCTCCGAGTGGGCGGCGGCTAGTTCAGTTTTGGCGCTGGGCTTGAAAAGCACCTATAGGAGCGAAATGCACCTCGCGTTTTGCCCATCTCGGCAAATTATTGATGTTGCTAACCTCTTCTCCGCCCTCCGAGCGCACCATAAATCCACGTTTTCAGTTGAAATTGCTCGGCTAAGTTGATCGGTTTTTGGCGGACTGTGAAGATGCCACCGAGCGAGTTGGGCTGCCCGCCGATAAACAAGGCTTGCGCATCGGAGCGTTGAAGATGAGCTTGTGTCCGCACGAGGGCCACCAAATCATTGATCAAGGCTCGCGCCTGGTCGTCCGTCCAGCCTGCAAAATCTCCCTGCGGCTCTTGAGCTCGGCCGAGTGGAAGGTGCTGACGCCGTGGGGAGCCGCTTATCGAAGCGCTCCCACTGGGATGGAGTGCCGATAAAGCCGGCCATCACCACCTTCGGCGTGGGCCCGTGCGTGTCCGACTCAGTGAAGATCACGGGCGTGCGGTCGCGGACTTGCATTCGTCCGAGGCTCGGAGCCCGGATAGAAGACGCAGCGCCACGGATCTTCAGAGAAATAAACAACGGCTCGCGTTCAGCTGGCCAAGTCCTGAACCTCGAAGGACTCGGCGCGCTCGAGCAAGCTTCCACGGCTTCGAGAAGGGTCCTATTCCGCGTTCCATTCGGTAATTTTAGCAGGCTGGATGGCAACGCCTAGCTAGGCTGTTCAATACCGAGGACACGAGAAGAGTTTTGCAAACGTCTCAGAAGTGGCCGGAAATAGCCGGATCAAAATGTAGGGGGTTTGCAAAACTAGGTGAGAGATTTCAACGGCCTAGCCCGAAAGCCGTTGTGCTACCGTTACACCATTCCCCATTAATTGCTCAATGACATCAATAAGTTGGTTGGATGTCCGGGCAATCTGCTGGAGCGGGATTTTGCAAATCACCGCTTTCGCTGGTGCGCCGTTCTACTCGCTCGGTCCGGGCCTTGGCAAGCACGGAAGGAAGGGCGTTTCGGGCGAAACACAGGCCTGGGCCGGCACCGCTTGTCCGGACGTACTCACCTCTTGCGCTTGCGCGCAGCACCTGCCGTCGCCGCCGTCATCTCCGCCTGCAGCAACAGCAGGCAGTCCGGGATCGTTGAGGATTCAGTCTACTTGATCTTCTCATACGCCACGGCGAAATCGGCCAGTGGCATCGGGATGGAGATGGTTTCCTTGGCGAGGTTCTGGAACGAGACCTTCAACTGCTTGCCCGATTTCATGCCGGCCAGCAGATCCGGCGAAATCGGCGTGTTGGCGAAGCAGCCGCGCGCCTCGCAGGTCTGGATCTGCAGGTCAGATGCCTTGCCGTCATCGACCTGGAGCTTGGCGCCGGCCGGCAGGTTTAGGCCGTGCGGCAACTGAATGATGGCGACCGGCGTGCGGGAGTCGCCGGGCACGCGGACGTTGATCAGCACGATCAACTGACCGGTCTTGGTTAGAACGGCGGTTTGCTCGGCTGCACATTCGAGCGGCGCACCACGGCTCGCGCTCGTGCATCGCGCCACCCATCCGGGAGCGGCAGGTATGTTGGCAGGCGCTCCGTCCGCCGCAGCGGGAGCCGGCGTTGCCTGCGCCGCGGGCGCCGCGTTTCTGGCTTTGGGCGTCTGGGCCTGGCTCTGTGCGCAAAGTGAGAATATTACGGTTGCAACTGCAAGCTTTACTGAAATCTTCACTGATACGGTTCCGAATGAACCCCATTCGGATGTGCCCGTCACAGTCCAAAGTCAAGTCATTCGGCGGCTTGCTTGACAGAGCCTTGCGCATCCGGGTGCGCATCACGATCGTGATCCGATCGGCCCCGGCGCGCGAACGTGTTCGAAAGCCGGTCGAGATAGAGATAGACCACCGGCGTCGTGAACAACGTCAGCATCTGGCTCACGATCAGCCCGCCGACCATAGCGTAACCGAGCGGCTGGCGGATTTCCGATCCGGTCCCGGTGCCGAGCATCAGCGGCACGCCGCCCAGCAGCGCCGCCATCGTCGTCATCATGATCGGCCGAAACCGCAGCAGCGCCGCCTGCCGGATGGCGGCCTCGGGCTCCATCTGCTGGTCGCGCTCTGCCGCGATCGCAAAATCGACCATCATGATGCCGTTCTTCTTGACGATGCCGATCAGCAGAATGATGCCGATCAGGGCGATCAGGCTGAAGTCGAATCCGAACAGCATCAGGATGGCGAGCGCGCCGACGCCGGCAGACGGCAGCGTGGACAGGATCGTGATCGGGTGGATGTAGCTTTCGTAGAGAATGCCGAGGATCAGGTATACGACCACAAGCGCTGCGAGGATCAACAGCGGCACGGTGCCGAGCGACTGCTGGAACGCCTGCGCCGTGCCCTGGAAGCTCGAGTTGAGCGTCGTCGGCGCGCCAAGCTCGACCATCGCCTTTTGCACCGCGTCGGTCGCCTGGCCCAGCGCTACGCCCTGCGCGAGGTTGAAGCTGATCGTGGTCGCCGGAAACTGACCCTGGTGGCTGATGGACAACGGCCGCACCGGCACGCTGGTCCAGGTGGCAAAGGTCGACAGCGGCACCTGGTCGCCGGTGGTCGGCGATTTCACGTAGATCTTGTTCAGCGTGTCGAGGCTGCCCTGCAATTCCGGCAGTACCTCGAGCACCACCTTATAGGTGTTGAGCTGCGTAAAGTACTGCGTCACCTGGCGCTGGCCGAACGCATCATACAGCGTATCGTCGATCAGTTGCGGCTGAATGCCATAGCGCGAGGCGGTATCGCGGTTGATCTTCAGTTCGAGCGTGGTGCCATTGGTCTGCTGGTCGGTGGCGACGTCGCGCAGCTCCGGCAGCGTCTGCATCTTGGCCAGGATCTTTGGCGCCCATTCGTTCAGCTCGGCAAGATCGGCGTCCTGCAGCGTGAACTCGAACTGGGTTCGCGTCGGCCGGCCGCCGAGCCGCACGTCCTGCGCCGCCTGCATGTAGAGGCGAGCGCCCTCGACCTTTTCCAGCTGCGGACGCAGGCGAGCGATGATCTGTTGCGCGGACGCCTTGCGCTCATCGCGCGGCTTCAACGTGATGAACAGATTGCCATTGTTGCCGGCGCGGCCGCTGCCGCCGATCACCATCGCGACCGAGGCCACATCGGGGTCGGCCTGCACGATCTTTCCGAGTTCCTCCTGGCGCCGCTTCATGTCGGCAAAGGAGATGTCCTGGCTGGCTTCCGAGGTGGCGGTGATCAGGCCGTTGTCCTGCTGCGGGAAGAAGCCTTTGGGGATGATGACGAATAGATAAACCGACAGACTGAGCGTAGCGAAGATCATCAGCGTCGTGAACTTCCAGCGCAGCGCGAGGTCGAGACCGCGTTCATAGGTGCGCAGCATGGCGTCGAAGGCGCGCTCACTCCACAGATAGAACCGGCCGTGCCTGACCTCGCCGTGCGCGCGCAGGAAGCGCGAAGCCATCATCGGCGTCAGCGTCAGCGACACCACCATGGAGACGAAGATGGTCATCGCCAGCACGACGGCGAATTCGCGGAACAATCGCCCGATGATGCCGCCCATCCAGCAACAGCGGGATCAGCACCGCCACCAGCGAGATACTGATCGAGACGATAGTGAATCCGATTTCTTTGGCGCCCCTCAGCGCCGCGGCGAACGGCTTTTTCACCTTCCTCGATGTAGCGCGTGATGTTCTCCAGCATCACGATCGCGTCGTCGACAACAAAGCCGACGGCGATGGTGAGCGCCATCAGCGAGGAGATTGTCGAGCGTATAATCGAAACCCACATCAGCGCGCAGGCGCCGAGCAGCGCCAGTGGCACCGTCACGGCAGGGATCACGGTTGCCCAGAAATTGCGCAGGAAGATGAAGATCACCATGACGACCAGCGCGATGGTGAGCAGCAAAGTGAACTGCACGTCCTCCACCGCCGCGCGGATGGTCTGGGTGCGGTCGCTGGTGATCTCGATCTTGATTGCCGATGGGATCGCAGCGACCAGCCGCGGCAGCTGCGCCTTGATCTTGTCGACCGTTTCGATGACGTTGGCGCCGGGCTGCTTGTACACGATCAGGAACACGCCGCGCTTGCCATTGGCCCAGGCCGCCTGCTTGGCGTCTTCCGGCCCGGTGACGGCTTGGCCGATATCGCGGATTCGCGATGGACCGCCGTTGCGGTAGGCGATGATGACGTCGTTCCAGTCCTTGGAATTCACCAGCTGGTCGTTGGCGTAAATGGTGTAGGCGCGCCGGTCGCCGTCGATATTGCCCTTCGGGCTGTCGACGGTCTGATCGCAATCTGGCTGCGCACGTCCTCCAGCGACAGGCCCTTGGCGACCAGCTTGGCTGGGTCGATCTGAATGCGGATCGCCGGCTTCTGCTGCCCGCCGATGATGACCTGGGCGACGCCGGAGATCTGGCTGATCTGCTGGGCGAGCTGGGCATCGACAGAGTCGCTGACGGTGGTCAGCGGCAGCGTGTCCGAGGTCGCCGACAGCAGGAGAATAGGCGAGTCCGCTGGGTTGACCTTGCGATAGGTCGGCGGCGAGGGCAGGTTTTTTGGCAGCTGGCCGCCGGCGGCATTGATCGCGGCCTGCACGTCGTTGGCGGCGGCGTCGATCGAGCGGTTGAGATCGAATTGAATGTTAATCGCCGCCGTGCCGAGATAGCTGGTCGAGGTCATCTGCGCGACGCCGGGAATCTGCGCGAACTGACGTTCCAACGGCTGCGCCACCGACGATGCCATGGTTTCCGGGCTGCCGCCGGGCAGGGGAGGCTGAGACCTGGATGGTCGGAAAGTCGACTTGCGGCAAGGGCGCGACCGGCAACAACGGATAGGCGACGAGGCCGACGAACATGATCCCGGCCATCATCAGCGAAGTGCCGATCGGGTAACGAATGAAGGGTGCGGAGATTCCTTCGCTCATTCGCGGCTGACCTTGGCTGGAGCCGTATCCGAACTGGCGACCGCCGTCGTGACTGATGCGCCTGGCTGAACCTTGAACTGGCCTGCCGTGATCACCCGCTCGCCAGGCGACAGCCCCTCATCGACCACCGAACGTCCGTCGATCGAGCGCGTCACCTTGATCTTGCGAAATTCTGCCTTGTTGTCTGGGTTGACCGCGTAGGCATAAAGACCATCCGCGCCGTGCTGAACGGCGTCATCAGGAACCACGGTGGCGTCCTTCAGCGTCGCAATCAGCAGCCGGGTCGAAACCGACTGGCCCGGCCAGAGCGCGTGATCCTTGTTGTCAAACACCGCCTTGAGCCTGATCGTTCCGCTCGACGTATCGACCTGGTTGTTGATCAGCGCGAGCGTACCGGTGGACAGCACCCGCTGGCCGTCGGTGGAGAGCGCGATCGTCTTGGGAGGGCGGCGGCCAGCGCCGCCTGGATCTCCGGCAACTGGTCTTCAGGCGCGGTGAAGATCCACCGCGATCGGCTCGATCTGGGCGATGCTGACGATGCCGGTCTGGGTGGCGGCATTAACGATGTTGCCGACATCGACCTGGCGCAGGCCGGCAATGCCCGAGAACGGCGCCTTGATGGTAGCGTAATCGAGCTGCGTTTGCGCATTGGCGATAGCCGCGTCGTCGCCGGCCACCTGCGCCGTCAATTGCGCGACCAAAGCACGCTGGGTATCCGTTTGCTGGCGGGTCGCGAACTCGCCGAGCCGAGTGGAACGCTGCAGGTCGAGGTTGGCATTGGCAAGATTGGCTTGATCCTGCGCTTTCTTGGCCTTGGCCTGATCGAGCGCGGCCTGGAACGGCCGCGGATCGATCTCGACCAGCGTGTCGCCCTCCCTGACGAACTGACCTTCCCTGAACGCGATCCTGTTGATCTGACCGTCGACCCGGGTGCGGACCAAGACGGTATTGAAGCCTTGAACGGTGCCGAAGCCGGTCAGATAGACAGGAAAGTCGGCCTTCTCGACTGGAGCAACCTTGACCGGGATGGCGGTGCCGGCCGGCGCGCGCTGTTGGGCGTTAATCTGTGCGGCGTGATCCTCGCCGTGGAAGCGCTGCCAGCCCAGGTAACCCAGCAGCGCGGCGATCGCTGCGAGCAACAAGATCCAACGGATGGTGCGCGACCTCGACATGCGGACCTACGGGTTCGGCAAGAAGCAATGGTGCTCAAAGAGTTCCACCAGGGCGTATATATAGTTCCACCACAGGACGGATATAATGTGCGCGCGTTTGAGGTGTACAAACACTAAGGCTTGAGAATCCTAAACAATTGGAAAGGTCTGAGGAGTGCATGAGAGAGTTGCGTAATGGCCGGACGCCGAACGCGATGATCAGGCGCCGCTCGACTTTCGCGACGAAATCAAAGCAGCCGTGACGGGCGCCTCGACCATCACCGACATTAGCTATTCAGCTATTCTCGCTGCTGAAGACACCGAGCACCGAGTCCTGATTTCAGCGCGTTCTCATGTTGCTTAGAACGCCTACAAAGAGTTTTTTAGAGCGATTTCAAACCGGATCCGGCCGCACTGGTCGGTAACGCTGTTGCTGCTCGAACGGGAGGAGTATAAAGGCACCGAGCCGGTAGTTGGGGATCTCCACGGTTCCTACGAAATCAGGCTCGCGGCCGGGGATCTCGTGCCGTGCCGTGCGTTCAATTTGGAGCTGGGACACGCCGGTCACACGAGGTATGCGGGTGGCGTCTTTTTATAGCTATGGAGCATGATACGGGATGCGCCACGCCCGCCGCCTGATCTTCGATCTCGACCCTACGATCCAGGCCTTTATTACGATCCAGGCCTTTATGGAGCGGCTTGGACGAGATGATCCTGAAACGGTCGAATTGACCGGCATCTATGATAACCTGATCCGCTACTGGACCGAAGTATGAAAAGCTTACTTTCTCGCACGACGTTTGCAGTGATCTCGGCGCTGGCGATGCTGTCGCTGGCGGCGCCGTCGTCGGCGCAGCAGAATACGGCTCCTGCAGCGCCTTCCGCCCCTGCGGTCCAGCAAGCTCCCGCCGTTTCGCAAGCCCCCGCTGCGCCGGTCCAGGCGGCGCAGCCGCTCAGGCCGCTCCGCCGGTCGCACCGGAAGCGAATTCAGACCCAACGGCCGCGCCGGCCGACCGCGAAGGTAAGCTGCTAAAGGCAGCCGCCGCCGAGCTCCGCGAATTGTCGCCGTGGTCGATGTTCAAGTCCGCCGACGTGCTGGTCAAGGCGGTCATGATCGGGCTTGCCTTTGCGTCGCTGGTGACGTGGACGATCTTCATCGCCAAGATGATTGAATTGAGCGTGGTTCAGGGCAAGCTGCGCCGGGCTCTTGCCAAGATCGCCGACGCCAGGTCGTTGGCGGAGGCGCAGTTCGCGTTGGGGCCCAAGGGCAGCGTACTGGGAGCCCTGCTTGCGGCCGCGCTGCGCGAGGCGCGGCTGTCGGCAGGCATCTCGAGCGACGCCGGCATCAAGGAGCGTGCCGCTTCAAGCTTTGGTGAAATCGTGCGCGCAGAGGCGCGACGGATCCGGCTCGGCATGGGCCTCCTGGCAACGATCGGCGCGACGTCACCCTTCGTCGGACTGTTCGGCACGGTCTGGGGCATCATGAACAGTTTCATCGGCATTTCGAAATCGCAGACCACGAATCTCGCCGTGGTGGCGCCCGGCATCGCCGAGGCTCTGCTTGCCACCGCCATCGGTCTGGTCGCGGCCATTCCCGCCGTCATCATCTACAATCACTTCGCGCGCGTTACCAAGGGCTATATGGAGTTGGTCGGCCGTGCGTCAGGCGCCGCGGGGACGGCTGCTGTCGCGCGATCTCGACCGCACCCATATCGGAGGCGGCTCGCATTCCCGAACGGCGGCAGCGGAATAGACGATGGGCGCATCGATTGCAGACACCGACCTCGATGACGACAGCGATTTTGCGGAATCGCACGACATCAATGTCACGCCATTCATCGATGTCGTTCTTGTTCTCCTGATCATTTTCATGGTCGCCGCGCCGCTGTCGACTGTCGACCTGCCGATCGATCTGCCGACGTCAACTGCGACCCCGCAGAAGAAGCCGGACAAGCCAACCTATGTCAGCATCAAGCCGGACCTCGCGGTTGCGATCGGGGAGAACCTGGTCAAGCGGGTCGATCTGGTGCGCTCGCTGGATGCGATGGCCGACGGTGGCAAGGACCGTTACATCTTCCTTCGCGCCGATCGCGCAGTGCCCTATGGCGAATTGATGGACGTGCTCGAAATCCTGCGCGCCGGCGGCTACTCGAAGATCAAGCTGGTGGCGCTCGAAGGCGTTCCGGATGCGGCGGCGGCGCAAGCGGCGCCGGCAAAGCCTTGACCGGCCTCGACGAGCAAAGGCCATCGCGGCGGCTCTGGATCTTTGCCCGCAGTGACGGCGCTCGTGCTTCACATCGGTGGCGCAGCGCTGGCGATTGCGCATTTGCAGACCGAAGAAGCCGACGATGAACTCGGTGCGTCGGCGATCGAGATCGGGCTTGAACTCGCCTCCGTGCGGCGTGAAGTGACTGACCTGCCGCCCGGTCCGGACAACGATGCTTCCACGGCATCGCCCCAGCTTGCCGAGCAGAAGGCTGAGGTCAAGGAAACCGAACTACCGCAGGACAAGCCCACCGAGACTGACGAAGCCGACCGGGTGGTGACGCAAAACGAGTCGAAAAAGCCCGAGGAAGACGATCCGAAGATTGCGGCAGTGCAGACGCAGGCGTCGACCGAGTCGGTTGCCGCCGAAGCGACCGCGACGCCGAGCTCCAGAGGCTATCCCGGAAGGGCCGCGTTCAGTCGCGCCGGCAATCGGCACCGGGGAGAGCGCACGACGGGCGCGCGCGACCTGGCAGAAGGAACTGGTCGCGCATCTCGACAAGCACAAGCGCTACCCGAAGGAACGGCAACAAAAATCCGCAGAGATCTACGTCCGCTTCACGCTCGACCGGATGGGCCACGTGCTCGATACCAGCATCGAGAAAGGTTCGGGCGACGCCGCGTTCGACGAGGCGGCGCTGGCGATGGTGCGACGCTCCGATCCGGTGCCGGTACCTCCGCCATTGATCGCGGACGAAGGGCTCAGCTTCACCTTGCCCGTGATCTTCCGCGTCAAGGGCAAGAGCTGACGCTTCGAGGCAAGCTAGATCGGGTAATGCTGTGGTCCGGTCTCGATCGTGATCCAGCGCAATTCGGTGAATTCGGCAATGCCGGCCTTGCCGCCGAAGCGGCCATAGCCTGATGCCTTGACGCCGCCGAACGGCATTTGGGCCTCGTCATGAACCGTGGGGCCGTTGACGTGGCAAATGCCGGAATCGATGCGCTTTGCGACCTCGAACGCGCGGGCGATATCGCGGCCGAACACTGCGGCTGATAATCCGTACTCGGTGTCATTGGCGACGCGTACCGCTTCGTCGGCGCCGTTGACACGAACCACGCAGACCACCGGGCCGAACGACTCCTCGCCGTAAATGCGCATCGACGAGTTTACGCCATCGATCACCGTCGCCGACATCAGCGTGCCCTCGCTGCGTCCACCGGCGACCACCTTGGCGCCCTTACTCACCGCGTCGTTGATCAAGGTCTGGATGCGGGTCGCGGCATCTGCGCCGATCAGCGATCCAAGCGGGGCGTTGCCCTTGCGGGGGTCGCCGGCGACCAGCGATCCGGCTTTCGCTGCGAGTTTGGTCACGAAAGCGTCGGCGATCTGCTCGTCTACGACCAGGCGCTCGGTCGACATGCAGATCTGGCCCTGGTTCATGAATGCGCCGAATGCAGCGGCGGCTACCGCGGCGTCGATATCGGCGTCGTCGAGCACGATCATCGGCGCCTTGCCGCCGAGTTCGAGCAATGCCGGTTTGAGGTATTTCGCCGCTACCTGCGCGATGATGCGCCCGACCCGCGTCGAGCCGGTGAAATTGACGCGGCGCACGGCGGGGTGGCCGATCAGCATTTCGATCAGCGCGGGTGCATCTTCCGGCGCGTTGGTAATGACATTGAGGACGCCCGGCGGCAGGCCGGCGTCGCGCAGGCATTCCGCGATCAGCCGGTGGGTGCCTGGGCAGATTTCCGAGGCTTTCAGCACGACGGTGTTGCCGCAGGCCAGCGGCAACGCGATGGCGCGCACGCCGAGAATGACCGGGGCGTTCCACGGCGCCATGCTTAGCACCACGCCCGCGGGCTGGCGCACGGCCATGGCGATGCAGCCCGGCTTGTCCGAGGGGATGACCTCGCCCGAAATCTGCGTGGTCATCGATGCTGCTTCGCGCAGCATGCCGGCAGCGAGGTGGACGTTGAAGCCGGCCCAGCCGGCGGTCGCGCCAGTCTCCGCCGCCATCAATTCGATGAACTGCGGGGCCTTCGCCGCCACCAGGTCCGCGGCCTTCAGCAGTATGGCGCGCCGGGCGCCCGGGCCGGTTGCGGACCATGCCGGGAAGGCCGCAGCGGCGGTGTCGGCCGCGCGACTGGCATCCGCGATCTGGGCGGCCGCGGCGCGGCTTGCCACGTCACCGGTGACCGGGTTCAGGCGATCGAACGTCGCGCCGTTGGAGGCCGGGACATCCTTGCTCTCGAGCAGCAGCGAGATTTCGTACATGACTCTCTCCTTCGACGGTGGCGTTATGATGATGGTGGCGAGACGGCGACCGGCGGTGGGCCGCCGAGATAGGCGCGCTGGACGGCCGGATCGGCCTTCAATTGATCGGCGGTGCCGTGTCCGACGATGACGCCGTTTTCGAGCACGTAGCCGCGATCGGCGATCCGCAGGCTCTCCTGCGCGTTCTGCTCCACGAGCAGAAGGCCAACGCCGGCCTCGCGCACGCCGCAGCGTTGCGAACAACTCCTGCACCATGACGGGCGAGAGCCCGAGCGACGGCTCGTCGAGCAACAAAATATCCGGGTTCGACATCAGCGCGCGGCTGATGGCGAGCATCTGCTGCTCGCCGCCGCTCATGGTGCGCGCGATCTGGGCGGCGCGTTCGCGCAGGCGGGGAAACAGTTCGAGCACCTGTTCACGGCGTGAGGCTTCGCCTGCGCGGGCGCGCTTTGGGTTGGCGCCGAGCAGGAGATTTTCCTTAACCGTCAGATCGCCGAAGATGCCGCGGCCCTCGGGGACCAGCGCCAATCCGCTTTCGACAATGTCATGTGCGGCGAGCGCGGAGATATCGCGGTTGCCGAGCTTCACCTGCTTGCCGGGAAGCGTACGCACGACGCCGGCGATGGCTTTGAGAAGCGAGGTCTTGCCGGCGCCATTGGCGCCGAGGATCGTTACGATCTTGCCACGCCCTACATTCAGCGACACGCCGTCGAGCGCGCGATGCAGGCCATAGGCGAGGCTGAGATTTGCGACCTCAAGCATCGGCGGCCACTCCGCCAAGATAGGCCTTGACCACGGCTGCATCGTTGAGAACGTCGGCGGTCGCGCCTTCGGCGATCTTGCGGCCGCTGCTCATCGACGCAACGGTCGCACAGCGCGCGGACCGCGTTCATCACATGCTCGACCAGCACAATGGTGATCCCGTCAGCCTTCAACGACCGGATCAGGTCGATGCCGATGGTGAGCTCGGATGGATTGAGCCCGGCGAGCCATTCGTCGAGCAGCAACAGGCGCGGCTTCGCGGCGAGAGCGCGGGCGAGTTCAAGCCGTTTGCGGTCGATATAGGTGAGGTCCGCTGCCGGCCGCCGATCTTGTCCGCCGAGACCGACGCGATCCAGCAGCATGTCGATCGGGCTTCTGCGTCGGCGGCGGGTAAATACGGCTTCTGGAATGCGAACCCCGCCTTGATGTTCTCGCGGCAGTCCATGCCGTCGAGCACGCGGACGAGCTGGAATGTCCGGGCCAGACCAAGCCGTGCGATCCGGTACGCGGCAAGGCCCGACATAGTCTGGCCCATCAAGCGGATGGTGCCGGCATCAGGACGAAGCACGCCCGACATCAGGTTGAGCGCCGTCGTCTTGCCGGATCCATTGGGGCCGAGCAGGCCCATGATTTCACCGGGCCCGACTTCAAAGCCGAGATCGTTGACCGCAACAAGCCCGCCGAAGGCGCGCCGCAGGCCGCTGACCTCGAGTACCGGTGTGCGGGTTTCCCTGCTCATGCGACAACCCGCCTGGTGTGTTCGCCACGGAGCTTCGCCGGCAGCTTCTCGATCAGTCCCGCGACCCCACGCGGCAACATGTAGACGATCAGCAGGAAAATGCAGCCGAGGATGATCGTGAAGGTATTCGGAAAGCGCGCGCTCAGGAGCTCGAACAGCAATGTCAGCGGTACTGCGCCGAGCACCGGCCCCCACAGCCGGTGCGCGCCGCCGAGCAGCGCCATGATCAGCACCTGAAACGAAATCATCGAGTTGAAGGCGATCGACGGTTCGATATAGGTCCAGCGCGGCGCCATGATCGCGCCGACCAGTGTCATGATGGTGGCGCTGATCGCAAACAAGGCGACCTTGGCGAAGGTGGTATTGACCCCGCAATGTTTTGCCACGGTCTCATCCTCGCCGATCACGCGCAACGCAAAGCCGAGGCGCGAGCGCGCGATCAACCAGCCCAGCAGGAACACCGCGACCGTGAGCGTCAGCAATTGCCAGTAGATGTCGCTCTGGGTGATGTCGACGAAGACATAGCGGCCGAGTACCCGCGATTTGTTGACCTCGAACCAGACGACGAGTTGGCGGATCAGCTCCGTCAAGCCGAATGTGAAGATGACGAAATAGACGCCGCTCAGCCGCAGCGTCGAGAGGCCTACAATGGCGGCCAGGATAGCGCCGAGTGCGGCCGCGATCAGGAGCACGAGCGGCCAGGGCAGTATCTCGCCGAGGACGGCCACCGTGTAGGCGCCAACGCCGAAGAATGCCGTCGTTGCCAGCGAGACGTAGCGCGTCGGGCCTGAGAACATGCCCCAGGCCGTCGCCAGCACGGTATATTGCAGCAGGCTGATGGCGAGCGCGAGATGATAAGCGTTGCCAAGACGCGGAACAAAAGCCAGCAGCGCGAGCGCCGCCAGCGCGATAATACCCAGGCCGGCGGTTCGTGCGGTCATCGCGTCGCCCTGCCAAAGAGGCCGGCCGGCTTCACCAGCAGCACCGCGAGGAACAGCGCGAAATTGACCGCCAAGGTGAGGCCGGGGTCGACATAGGAGGCAACCAGCGCCTCGCTGAGACCAAGCGCCAGGCCCGCGACCAGGCAGCCCAGCATGTTGCCCACACCGCCCATCACCACGACGATCAGGGCCTTCATCGTGAAGACGACGCCGGATGATGCGCTGAAGGTGAGGAACGTGCTGACCAGCACGCCGGCCGCGGCGACCAGCGCGCCGCCGAGCGCGAATGTCAGGGCAGAGGCCTGCGGCACATTGATGGCGACAAGCTGCGCCGCAAAGGGATCGACGGCAACCGCGCGGACCGCCGTGCCGGCGCGCGTACGCGTCAGCGCCACATAGAGCACCAGTCCGAGCAGGATGGTGCTGCCGAGTGCGGCGAGGCGGTTGGCGGCAACGGTCTCGCCGAGAAACTGCACGGGGAAGGCGAGGAACGAGTAGCTGTAATAGGCCCCGCCGAACAGCGCCAGCATCGAGCCTTGAATGACGAAGGTGAGCCCAAAAGTTGCAAGAATGCTGTCGACCTCCAGTGCGTCGCGGTTAGGCGCGCGGCGCACCAGCGGCGTGAGCAGCAGCTTGTAGATGACGAAATTCAGCAGGAAGGCCGCCGGCACGACCAGCGCCAGTCCGACAAACGGACTGAGCGCCCATCCCGTAAACAGCCAGTGCGATGCAAAGGCGGCCGCGATCAGAAACTCGCCGTAGGAGAGGTTCATGATGCGCGCAACGCCGTACTGGAGCGTGAGCCCCATGGCGATGAGCGCATACATGCCGCCCAGCATCAGGCCGGTCAGAATAGCGTTCGTCATGACAAGACCGGCCGCGTTGGTGTGACGTTACGGCGCCGCCCACGCCGGCTTCGGAACGATCGCGGTGCGCGCACCTTCGTTCTTCGCCGGTGCGATCCCGTAGAATTCGCCGTCCTGCCACTGGCCGACCCACCAGTAGCGCGTCGGCATGTTGTTCTCGAGCTTGACCTTGCCGATCACGGTATCGAACGTGCCGGTCTGCAGGTCCTTGATGACAGCGGCGCGATCGATCTTGCCGACGCGTTCGATGGCCTGCTGCAGCATCTGCAGGCTGGCGTAGGTGACCGCGCTCGCCCAGCGATCCGGCTCGGCGCCGTTGGCGGCGGAGGCCTTGTGGCGGGCGAGATAGTCCTTGATCGCCGGGCTGTCGCCGCTCCAGCCGCCGATACCCATGACGCCTTCGGTGTTCTTGCCGAATTTCTGGCGATAGAGCGGGAAGGCGGTGCCGACGCCGGTATAGAACACCTTCGGATTGAAGCCGGCGATGCGCGATTGCTCGGTCAGCGCCAGCGTATCCGGCGGGTAGCTGAAGGCGATGAAGACATCCGGATTGAGCGCGTTTATCTCGTTGACGATCGGTGCGAGATCCTGCGTGCCGATCGGATAGCTCTTGTCGTAGGCGAGCTTGAACTTCGCGTTGGTGAGCGCCGGCCGCGCCGCCGTCGACAGGTCGATACCGAAGCCGTCGGCAATGCTGACCATCGCCACGGTGTCGCCGATCTTCTTTTCATCGCGCAGTTTGTTCAGCAGTTCGACCAACGTCTTGGCGGCATCGGCGCTGGTGCCGAGCATCCAGAAACTGTTGGGCCAGCGCTTGGCGAGTTCCGGAGCGCGGTCGGTCACGGCGGTCGCAGCGAGGTGCGGGTAGCCTTCGCGATTGAGCGTCGGCCCGACGGCCAGATTAAGGCCGGTGCCCCACGGCGGCAGAATGAAATCGACCTTGTCCTGGTTGATCAGCCGCTCGAGCGCACGCACCGCCTCTTCGGCGTTGGAGCGGTCGTCGTATTGCACGACCTCGATCGGGACGCGCTTGTCGCCGAGCTTGATGCCGCCGGCGGCGTTCACCTCCTTCACCCACAACTCGTAGTTGGGGATCGTGGTGACGGCCGCGCCACCGGTGTTTGGGCCGGTGCGCGAAATCGCGTAGCCAATCTTGATCGAGGTCTGCGCTTCGGCGACGGCGGCAACGCCGAGGGTGGCGGCGCAGGTGGCGGCTACGAGCAGCGCGGAGCGCCGCGTCAATAATCTCATCATGTTCTCCTCCCAGAGGTGCTTCGACCGGCGCCATTGGGCTGGCGCTCATGATCGCCAGACGTTAGGGGAGGTCACGGGAGGCTTGGAATTGGACGTAACCGGGGAACTATTGTACTTTTCTGGCAATCGAGCCTGATCACAGGCGGCGGATTGTCTCAGGGGGCGGCATGATGCCGGCATCGCTCGCGTTGAATGGCTTGCCGGTCGGCGTCGCGCTGGCAGTGCGTGCAGAAGCGTTTTCGGCGTCCTTGGCGGCGCGGTCATGGTCGATCCGGCAGAAGGCCGCGCGCCGGGCGCATCTGCTGCTGCTTCAATCGGATCGCGGCCGGGCGTCATGGCAGGGGACCGGAATTGCGCTCGCGGCGCCGACGCTGCTTTGGCTTCCGGGCAACATCGACGCGGCGCTTGAAGTGAGCGCCGGCGCACAGGGATTTCTGCTTTCGATCGATGACGATTTCCTGATCAAGATCGTGGCCGGCAACGCCGAGGCGCTCCACCTGCGCAGGACCACCGAACGTGTTGCGTTGATCGGCGGCGAGCTACTTGCGCCGCATCTCGATGCCATCGCCGAATCATGCCGCGCCATCGCGGCGGAGCTGCGCACTCCCGGCTATGGCGGCGCGACGCTGATCTCTTCGCATTTGCTGCTGCTTTGCTTGCAGCTCATGCGGCTCAGCGCCTCGCACGACGAGCGCCACGAGATGGCGGCCCGCGGCGGTGGCCCGGCACTGGTCGGCAATTTCCTGCAAATGGTCGAACTGCATTATCGTGACGGCTGGCCGGTCGCGCGCTATGCAGCCGCCCTCGGTGTCACGTCCGACAAGCTGCACGCCCACTGCCAGCGCGAGAAGAACTGCGGCCCACGCGCGATCATCCACGAGCGCCTGGTCCGCGAAGCCTGCACGCGTCTCCAGCAGCTGGATCTGCCGGTTGAGCAGATCGGATACGGACTTGGCTTTCGCGATCCGGCCTATTTCAATCGCTTCTTCCGAAAATACCGCGGCGCGTCACCGGGTAGCTACCGCAGGCAGATCCGCCTGGAGCACGCGCGCAACGGGCCTTCCTACGCGGCGTGGCCATGAGAATTGCCGTCACCCCCTCCCGCGACGGAAGAGGGTGACGTTACCCGGATATAGTGGTCCTCAGCTCTTCTTCAGCATCGGGCAGACGCTCTTGTCGAGCGGGATGAAGGCTTCCGCCGCCGGGATGGTGGCGACGAGGTTGTAGTAATCCCACGGATACTTCGAATCCGCCGGCTTCTTCACCTCGAACAGATAGGCCGGGTGGATCTTGCGGCCATCGGCGCGGATCGAGCCTTTGCCGAACAGCGGGTCGTCGGTCGGCATTTCCTTCATCTTTGCGACCACCCTGGCGCCGTCACGTGGATTGCCGCCCAGCGCTTCCAGGGCCTTGAAGTAGTGGATCAGGGAGGAATAGACGCCGGCCTGCACCATGGTTGGCGGGCTCTTCTTGTGCTTTTCGTTGAAGCGCTTGGTGAAGGCGCGGGTCTGTTCGTTCATGTCCCAATAGAAGGTCTCGGTGAAGTTCAGGCCTTGCGCGACCTTGAGTCCGAGCGAATGAACGTCGGTGATGAACATCAGCATGCCCGCCAGCTTCTGCCCGCCGGCGACGATGCCGAACTCCGCCGCCTGCTTGATCGAGTTGGTGGTGTCGCCGCCGGCGTTGGCGAGCCCGATGATCTTGGCCTTCGAGCTTTGTGCCTGCAGCAGGAAGGAAGAGAAGTCGGCGTTGTTCAGCGGATGTCGGACGTTGCCGATCACCTTGCCGTTGTTGGCGGTCACGACGGCTGCGGTATCGCGCTCGAGCGCGTGACCGAACGCGTAGTCCGCGGTGAGGAAGAACCAGCTGTCGCCGCCGGATTTCGCCAGCGCCTTGCCAGTGCCGTTGGCGAGCATCCAGGTATCGTAGACCCAATGGATCGTATTCGGCGAGCACTGCGCGCCGGTGAGGTCGGAAGACGCCGAGCCTGAATTCAGGTTGACGACGTTCTTTTCCTTCGCGAGGTTGGCAATGGCGAGGCCGACACCGGAGCTCGCGAGATCGACGAACACGTCGACCTTCTCGACGTCGATCCACTGCTTGCCGATGTTGGTGCCGACATCGGGTTTGTTCTGGTGATCCGCAGAGATCAGGTCGATCTTCCAGCCTTTGGCGAGAAGCCCGGAATCTTCGATCGCCATCTGCGCGGCGACGGTCGAGCCGGGGCCACCGATATCCGCGTAGAGGCCGGATTGGTCGCCGAGACTTCCCACCTTGACGACCTTGTCGAGCGTTTGCGCAAACGCGCCGGTGGCAAGCACCAGGCTCGTGGTCATGACCAAGGCTGCAATGGATCGCTTCATTTGTCCTCCAGGGATCTTTTTGAATGTTTGAATTTTGAACGTGGGCTGAGTTAACGCGATCATTATGCGCGGCCTCGCTTCGGCCGCCTAGCCGTTATGACAGACGTCATCGTTCGCGAATATTCCGCCACGCGGCGAATTCGCGAGAATGATCCTCAGCAATGTGAGGAAGCGTCCGCGTCAGCGAAAGAAATAGCGAATGCTGACGTAGACCACGGCGAGGCAAAGGAAGATCAGCGCTACCGGGAGACGCGGCTTGGCTGCCGGTCCTGATGTGACGGGCTTGGCCCTGGCCGGCGGTCGACGGAAGGCAGTGACGTTGCCGGTATCGGCGGCCGGATCGCTCGCGCGTGAAGGGATCTCGGGCGGCGCACCGGTGCCGCCCATCTCGGCATAGTAGCTCTTGTACATGAGCTGGATGGTGGCCTCGGAAGCGTCCGCCTCGGTCATCCTCGCGAGCAGCAACTGCCTGTAGCCTTCAAGAAAGTTCTGCGCCTCGGCGGGCAGGGCGGTGAAGCCGTTGAGCTTGGCCAGCATTTTCCAGGTTGCAAAATCTGCCCTCGCGCGAGTATCGGCGCGTCGTGCGATCAACATATCGGCAGCCTTTATCGCCATGGCCTCAAGCCGATTCTTCCCTGTCCCATTCTTCTCTTTTCTATCTGAAGTTTAAGCATTGCCGGTGATGAAGAGAAGGGCGCCGATCACATAACTGGTCAGTGTCCGCAGTATCGCCGAAATAACATCAAGATTTAGGCCGAGTTGCGCGCCGATGACCGGAAGCAGGATCAAAAGGCCGATCAGGATCAGCAAGCCATAGGGTTCCAGCCGTGACAGCGGGTAAGCCAGCACCCGAGGCAGGAGTCCGACCGCGACCCGCCCACCGTCCAGCGGCGGGATCGGCAGCATGTTGAAGATCGCCAGCACGATATTGATCAGGAACATGTTTTTGAGGTTGTCCGCGGTCCATTTCGCGGCCTCTGCAGGCACCAACGGCAGGGCGTGGAAGGCGAGGGCCGTGATCAATGCCAGGATGATATTGGTGGCGGGTCCGGCCAGCGCCACCCAGACCATGTCGAGCCGGGGATGCTTCAGGTTCCGGAAGTTCACCGGGACCGGCTTGGCGTAACCGAACAGGAACGGCGAGTGCGCCAGCAGGAGCAGGCCCGGAAGCAGCACGGTCCCAAAGGGATCGATATGCTTGAAGGGGTTGAAGCTGACCCGGCCAAGCTGCCAGGCGGTATTGTCGCCCAGCCGGTACGCCACAAACGCGTGAGCGGCCTCGTGGAAGGTGATGGCGATGAGGAGGGGGAGCACCCAGACCGATATGCCGTACAATGAGATGTTCAATCGATCTGCCCCTAGTATGCGCTGCGAAGCATCGTAGCCCGGATGGAGCAAAGCGCAATCCGGGATCGATCCGCATGTGAGACAATCCAGGATTACGCTGGCGCTCCATCGGGCTACGGAACCGTCTCCTGATATTGCGGCAGGCCGTCATCGAGCCGCACCCACGCCATCTTCTCCGACACCCAGATATGCTCGGTTGGCGCAAAGGCGTTGCGGTCGTCGAAGGCGGCCAGCGCGACGCCGACCACGGTCCCGTTGGTCCGCCGGGAAAACAGCCGCGTCCCGCAAATTTTGCAGAATACCCGGTCCAGCGTCTCCGAGGATGGATAGCGCGCGGTGTCGCCCTCGACCGAAAGCGTCTGCTGGTCGAACAGCGCACGGGCAAAAAACGGAGAGCCCATCGCCTTCTGGCAGTTGCGGCAGTGGCAGATGCGGACATTGACCGGCTCGCCCTCGGTCCTGAACCGGACCGCGCCGCAGAGGCATCCGCCTTCCCGGGTCATATCCACCTCAATACGTTGCCCGGCCGCCGGAAATGTCGAACACCGCGCCGGTCGAGAACGCGCAATCTTCCGACGCCAGCCATGCGACCATAGCGGCGAGTTCCTCCACCAGGACGAAACGTCCCTTCGGAATTTTCGACAGCATGAAATCGATGTGCTGCTGCGTCAGCTGGTCGAAGATCGCGGTTTTCGCCGCCGCAGGCGTCACCGCATTGACGAGAATGTCATGCTGCGCGAGTTCCTTGCCGAGCGACTTGGTCAGCGCGATCAGGCCGGCCTTCGAGGCGGAATAATGCGCGGCGTTGGGGTTGCCTTCCTTGCCGGCGATGGAGGCGATGTTGACGATGCGGCCGTATTTCTGCTGGAGCATCGCCGGCACCACTGCCTTGCAGCAGATGAACGGCCCGTCGAGGTTGATGCGCAGCACCTTGCGCCATTCGTCGAGGTCGGTTTCCCAGACCGTCTTGTTGATGCCGGCGATGCCGGCATTGTTGACGAGGATGTCGATCTTGCCGAGCGCCTTAAGTGTCTCGTCGCGGGTCTTCTCGACCGCGGCGAGGTCGGAAACGTCGACCTTGAAGGCAGAAACGGCGCTGCCGATTTCCCTGGCGGTCTTTTCCGCAAACGGCAGGTCGTGATCCCAGATCGCGACCTTCGCGCCGGATGCGACGAAGCGCTCGGTGATCGCGCGCCCAAACCCCTGCGCCCCGCCGGTGACGACGGCGCAACGGCCGTTCAGATCGATCTTGTTCATGGGATTTCTCCTGCGTTACAGCGTCCAGCCGCCATCGATGATGTGGGCGCCGCCCGTTGTGAACGCGCTTTCGTCGCTGGCCAGATAGACGGCGAGCGAAGCAATCTCCTCGGCCGTGCCGAGCCGTCCCATCGGCTGCCGCGCGATGAACATCTCGCGCCCGTTGGGGCCGGCGGCCGCGGCGCGATCCAGCATTGAAGGGGTTTCGATGGTGCCGGGGCAGATGCAGTTGCAGCGCACGCCCTTGGTGACGAAGTCGGCGGCGACCGCGCGCGTCAGCGCGGCGACGGCGGCCTTGGTGGCGCCATAGACGTAGCGGTTCGGCGCGGCCTTGAACACGCCGGCGGCGGAAGAGATGTTCACGATCGAGCCGCCGCCACTTTCCAGCATGCCGGGCAGGAACGAGCGGATCGTGCGGTGCATCGACTTGACGTTGAGGTCGAATGAGAAATCCCAATCCTCGTCGGAGCAATCCAGCACCGTGCCGTGATGCACGAAGCCTGCGGCATTGAGCAGGATGTCGGTCTTGCCGGCGCGCTTGGCCATGGCGGCGACGGCTGCGCTGTCGCGGGCGTCGAGCTTTGCCACTTCCGCGATGCCTTCGCTCTTGAGCGCGGCGAGCTTGGCTTCGTCGATGTCGGTGGCGAACACGGTCGCCCCTTCTCGTGCAAAAGCCACCGCACAGGCGCGGCCGATTCCTACGGCGGCAGCGGTGACGAATGCACGCTTGCCTTTCAGGCGGTCTGACATCTCTTCTCCCTTGAACGATCGAGGATTGTTTCTCGGTGTCATACGCGGGCTTGACCCGCGTATCCATCTTCTTCGCAAGAAGGATGGATTGCCGGATCAAGCCCGGCAATGACGCTCTTGCTGCCTAGTGATTATCCCGCGCCACGCCGACCTTGCCGGCGATATCGTGATAGCGCGTTGCGAGCTCCATGCAGGCGCCGGTGGACTGCTGGCCAACGGTCGCGCGATAGAGCTCCTGCCACGGCGTCTGGTTGGCAGGGTAAGGGAAGCCGCCTTTCGCCTTCAGGTCGGCGTGGCGTTTGCGCAATTCCTCATCCGAAATCAGGATGTTTGCGGCGCCCTTGTTGAGGTCGATGCGAACCTTGTCGCCGGTCTTCAGGACCGCAAGCCCGCCGTCGGCGGCGGCTTCCGGCGAGGCATTGAGGATCGACGGCGAACCCGAGGTGCCGGACTGCCGGCCATCGCCGATACAGGGCAGCGACAGGATACCCCGTTTGATCAATGCCGCCGGCGGCTGCATGTTGACGACCTCGGCGCCGCCGGGATAGCCGATCGGCCCGGCCCCGCGGATGAATAGGACGCAATGCTCGTCGATGTTGAGGGAGGGATCGTCGATCCGGTCGTGATAATCCTCCGGCCCTTCGAAAACGATGGCGCGTCCCTCGAACGCATTCAGATCTTTGGGATTGATCAGGTAGCGGTCGCGGAATTCCTTCGAGATCACGCTGGTCTTCATGATTGCGGAATCAAACAGATTGCCGCGGAGCACCAGGAAGCCGGCGTCCTTCACCAGCGGCTTGTCATAACTCCAGATCACGTCGCCGTCGGGCTTGGCTGCCTCGCGGCAGTTCTCACCCATGGTGCGGCCGTTGACCGTCATGGCGTCTTCATGAATGCGCTCGTGCGCCATCAATTCGCGCACCACCGCCGGCACGCCGCCGGCGCGATGATATTCCTCGCCGAGATAGAAGCCGGCCGGCTGCATGTTCACCAGCAACGGGATGTCGTGGCCGTGCTTCTGCCAATCGTCGATCGAGAGTTCGACGCCGATGTGCCGCGCCAGCGCATTGATATGGATCGGCGCATTGGTCGAGCCGCCAATCGCCGAATTCACCACGATACAATTTTCGAAAGCCTTGCGGGTCAGGATGTCCGAGGGTTTTAGATCCTCCCAGACCATCTCGACGATCCGCTTGCCGGTTTCGTAAGCGATCTGGCCGCGCTCGCGATAGGGCGCAGGGATTGCCGCGCAACCCGGCAACGACATGCCGAGCGCTTCGGCAAGCGAATTCATGGTCGAGGCGGTGCCCATGGTGTTGCAATGGCCGACCGATGGGGCCGAGGAGGCGACGATAGCTATGAACTCGTCGTAGTCGATCTCGCCGGCGGCAAGCCGCTCACGAGCTTTCCAGACGACGGTTCCGGAACCTGTGCGCTCGCCGTTGAACCAGCCGTTCAGCATCGGACCGCCTGAAAGCACGATAGCGGGCAAATTGACCGTCGCCGCCGCCATCAGGCAGGCCGGCGTGGTCTTGTCACAGCCGGTGGTGAGCACTACGCCATCGAGCGGGTAGCCGAACAGGATTTCGACCAGGCCGAGATAAGCGAGATTGCGGTCGAGCGCCGCAGTCGGCCGCTTTCCGGTTTCCTGGATCGGATGCATCGGGAATTCCATCGCGATCCCGCCGGCGGCGCGGATTCCTCCCGCACCCGGTGTGCCAACTCGAGATGATGGCGGTTGCACGGGGAGAGGTCGTTGCCGGTCTGCGCGATGCCGATGATGGGCTTGCCGGACTGCAATTCTTCCCGGGTCAGGCCGTAATTGAGGTAGCGCTCGAGGTAGAGCGCGGTCATTCCCGGGTTATGCGGATTGTTGAACCACTCAAGCGAGCGAAGTTTCCTGCCCTTGCCATTGGTGGCTTTGTTGTCGTTTTTTTTCATTGGTCTCTCCCGCACCGCAAACTAGTGGCGGCTCAAATCACGGCAGCGATTGCACCATGCTGAAAATTTCATCCGCTGCAAACGCGCTTCACCGTTCCAAATTCCCGTTTCAGCGAACCCGATCCTAGTTCGGTCCAAAAGATAGCGCTACCATTTTCTGTCCGGGACGCGCCGCCAACTGGAACTCGCGATCAAATACTTTGCGGCGTCGAGCTTTCGCGGACTATCAGTTGAAAACCGAGGTCCAGCACCGGTTCGCGCGGGCGACGGCCCTCGATCGCGTCGATCACCATGGTGACGGCGTGGCGGCCCATTTCATAGCGATTGGTACGCACGCTGGTCAGCGATGGGACTGCGGATGCCATGAACTCCAGGTCATTGAAGCCGACAATGGCCAGGTCGCGGGGAACCGATATCTGGCGGCGCTGGCATTCGAACAGCACGCCGAGGGCAAGGTCATCGTTGACACAGAAGACGGCATCGATATCCGCCGTCTTGGCGAGAAGGTCCGCGAAAAGTGTGCCGCCAAGCGTGACGGTGGTTGGCACTGACGTGGTGATGACGAGGTTAGGGTCAAACAAGGATGCCGCTTTCATGGCATCACGATACCCTTCGAACCGCCGCTGGACACGGGGATCCATTCGCGCGCCGAGAAAACCGACGCGCTGATACCCTTGTTCGAGAATATGTGAAATCGCCGCAAAACCCGCATCGTAATGCGAGAAGCCGACCATCATGTCGACCGGACTGTCGCCGATCTCCATGATCTGCGTGACCGGGCAATTCATGGATTCCAGGATCGCGCGCGATTCCGCAGTCTGGTTGATGCCTGTTACGATCAGTCCCGCCGGCTTCTGAGCCCGAAACAGACGCAGCAGCTTTTCCTCTTGCAAGATGCTGTAGCGGGTATTGGCAAGCTGGATGCTGTAGCGGCTTCCTTCCAATGAATCGTAGACGCCACGCAACACGTCGGCGAACACGTTGTTGGTGAGGGAAGGGATCACCACGCCGATGACTTCCGTGCGGTGCGAGGCCAGCGCGCGCGCGGCCAGATTGGGTACGTAACCCAGTTCCTTCACGGCGCTATCGACGCGTTCGCGCTTGCTTAACGACAGCGCTTCGGGATTCCTGAAGAAGCGCGATGCCGTGATCGGACTGACGCCGGCAAGCTTGGCGACCTCGGTGAGGCGGATTTTGCCAGACTTTGTCTGTTTTCGTCCCATCCTGCGCTCATATCACAACAGATTAGACGTTTGAACAATTATTGACAGCGCTACCATCGGATTGCTAAAAGCCGCCAAACTGCGGATGATAATGACCGTTGAATTCGGCTTCCGGCATTAGAGTCGAAAAGACAGCATGGCGCCGCCGCCCACCTGTGGCGCCAGAAAACAGAACATGAGGGAGAGAGTTCGATGTCGTCGGTACAGATTTGCGACGTGCGGAAGTCGTTCGGTAACTTTGAGGTTTTGCACGGCGTATCGATTCCGATCGATGACGGCGAGTTCGTCGTGCTCGTCGGCCCCTCCGGCTGCGGCAAGTCGACATTGCTGCGGATGCTCGCAGGCCTGGAAAACATCACCTCGGGAACGATTTCGATCGGCGATCGCGTGGTCAACAATGTCCAGCCGAAAGAGCGCGACATTGCCATGGTGTTCCAGAACTATGCGCTCTATCCGCACATGACGGTCGCCGACAATATGGGCTTCTCGCTCAAGCTGCGCGGTGCGAAGCCTGAGGAAATCTCGAGCGGCGTCAAGCGCGCTGCGGAAATCCTGGCCTTGACACCGCTGCTCGAGCGCTATCCCCGGCAACTTTCGGGCGGCCAGCGCCAGCGCGTCGCCATGGGCCGCGCCATCGTGCGCGATCCCCAGGTGTTCCTGTTCGATGAGCCCTTGTCCAACCTCGACGCCAAGCTGCGCGTCGCGATGCGCACGGAAATCAAGGAGCTGCACCAGCGGCTGAAGACCACGACCGTCTACGTCACCCACGATCAGATCGAAGCCATGACCATGGCCGACAAGATCGTCGTGATGCATGATGGCATCGTCGAGCAGATGGGCACCCCGCTCGAGCTCTACGACAGCCCGGCCAACCAGTTCGTTGCGGGCTTTATCGGCTCGCCGGCGATGAACTTCCTCAAGGGCAAGGTGAAGTCGAACGGCAGCGCCGGCTTTGAGGGGCCGAACGGCGTCAAGCTGCCGCTGGCATCGGCGCCGGCCAATTCGGAAGGGCGCCCCGCGGTCTATGGCGTCCGTCCCGAACATTTCACCATCGCCGATGACGGCGCCGAAGCCGAGATTGTCGTGGTCGAGCCGACTGGCTCGGAAACGCAAGTGTTTGCCAAGCTCGGCGGCGAGCAGGTCGTCGCCGTATTCCGCGAACGTCACCAATTCAATCCGGGCGACAAGGTCCGGCTGAAGCCCGACCCGGCACTCGTGCATCTGTTCGACGAGCAGACCGGGAAACGACTGAACGCCTAAAAAATAAAGTCAAAATCATAAATCAACGGGAGGATGGACTATGCAGGATTTTACCCGCCGTACCCTGCTTCAGGGCGGCACCGCGCTTGCGGCGGCCGGCGCGCTGACCGGACCGGCACTGTTCGACTTTGCCAAGGCCTGGGCGCAATCGGCGCCGTGGAAGGCCGAGAAGGGTGCCAAGCTCACAGTGATGCGCTGGAGGCGCTTCGTGCCGGCAGAAGACGACGCGTTCAACGCCATGGTCGCGGCATTCAAGGCCGCTACCGGCACCGAAATGAACGTATTCAGCGAGTCTTTCGAGGACGTGCAGCCGAAGGCTGCGGTCGCCGCGAACACGGGCTCGGGTCTCGACCTCGCCTGGGGCCTGCATACGCTGCCGCAGCTGTTCCCGTCGCAGGTACTGCAGATGAACGACGTCGCCGATTATCTCGGCAAGAAGTATGGCGGGTGGACCGACGCAGCCGCGGTGACCTGCAAGCAGGGCAACAACTGGCTCGGCATCCCGGTCGCGACCATCGGCGGCTACATGACCTACCGCAAGTCGTCCGTGGAAAAGGCCGGTTTCAAGGATTTCCCGAAGGACTTTCCGGGCTTCCTGGAAATGTGCAAGGCGTTGAAGAAGAACAACACGCCGGCCGGTTTCCCGCTCGGGCACGCTTCGGGCGACGCCAATGCCTGGCTGCACTGGATCCTCTGGGGTCACGGCGCCTACACCGTCGACAAGGACAACAAGGTCATCATCAACTCGCCCGAAACAGTCAAGGCGCTCGAATACTGCAAGGCCCTGTCCGACACCTTCATTCCCGGCGTCGCGTCCTGGAACGATTCGTCGAACAACAAGGCGTATCTGGCGGGCGAACTGCATTGCACCGCCAACGGCATCTCGATCTATGTCGCGGCCAAGGACGATGCTTCCAAGAAGGAACTCACGGAAGACACCTATCATGCGCTGTGGCCGGTCGGTCCGATCGGGAAGCCGACCGAACTGCAGCTTTGCGTTCCGATCCTGGCGTTCAAGTTCACCAAATATCCGAACGCTGCAAAAGCCTTCGTCGCCTTCATGCTCGAGAAGGAAAACTACGACAAGTGGCTGACCGGCGCGCGGGGCTATCTCACCCACACGCTGAATGCCTATGACAACTCGCCAGTCTGGACCGCGGACCCGAAGAACCAGGTGTTCAGCCAGGCCAGCAAGCGCGCGCTTCCGGCATCCGGCATCGGCACGCCCGGCGAGAAGGCGGCGACTGCGATCGCCGACTTCCTGGTGGTCGACATGTTCGCCAACTACTGCACCGGACGCGAGGACGCCAAGGGCGCGATCGCGGTGACGGAACGGCAGTTGAAGCGCATCTATCGCTAACGACACTGAAGCGAGCCGTGAGCGATTGCGGCTCGCTTCAACAAGAAAATGCGGACGACGGTAATGCCGTCGATGACATCGCGGGATTTCGCTAATGGCTGACATCGCAATGCAACCCCGGACGGCCAAGCGGCAGATCTCGCGAGGCCACCGCGTGGGATCAGCTCAGGACCAACCGCAACTGGCTCGGTTTCTGGTTCATGCTGCCGGCGATGGCGTTCCTGATATTCTTTCTGGCCTATCCGTTGGGCCTCGGCGTCTGGATCTCGTTCACCGACGCCAAGATCGGCCGGCCCGGCGAATTCATCGGGGTCGAGAATTATGAGTGGTTGTGGGGCGACGCCATCTTCTGGCTGTCGGTATTCAACACGCTCCTGTACACATTCATCGCGAGCGCGATCAAATTCGGGATCGGGCTCTATCTGGCGCTGCTGCTGAACGAGAACATGCCGTTCAAGGCGATGCTGCGCGCGCTGGTGCTGATCCCCTTCATCGTGCCGACCGTGCTGTCGGCGCTGGCGTTCTGGTGGATCTTCGATCTGCAATTCTCGATCATCTCGTGGTCGCTGAAGCAGATGGGCGTGATCACCGAGAACATCAACTTCCTCGGTGATGTCACCTGGGCGCGGATATGCGTGATCTTCGCCAATATCTGGCGCGGCGTTCCCTTTGTCGCGATCACGCTGCTCGCCGGCCTGCAGACGGTGCAACCCTCGCTCTACGAGGCGGCAACGCTCGATGGCGCGTCGAAGTGGGAGATGTTCCGCTTCATCACCTATCCGCTGCTGACGCCGATCATTGCGGTGGTGATGACGTTCTCCGTGCTCTTCACCTTCACCGACTTCCAACTGATCTGGGCGATGACGCGAGGTGGTCCGGTCAACGCAACGCATCTGATGGCGACATTGTCGTATCAGCGCGCCATCATCGCCGGCCAGCTCGGCGAGGGCGCTGCGATCTCGAGCGCGATGATCCCGTTCCTGCTCGCCGCGATCATGGTTTCCTGGTTCGGGCTGCAGCGCCGCAAGTGGCAGCAGGGTGAAAACAATGACTGATCTTCCCACCTCGCGGATCGATCTCAAGGCCGTACTGCATGGCTCGGCGCCGACAGTTGCGAAGGATGATCACAGCGAGGGCATGAGCTATCTGCAGTCGGTGCCGCGACGGATGGTGACGCTCTATATGCCGCTGGCGATCATCGTGTTCGTGCTGCTGTTTCCGTTTTACTGGATGGGGCTGACAGCGATCAAACCGGACGAGCAACTGCTCGATCTCGACAAGTTCAATCCGTTCTGGACCTGGAATCCGACCCTCAAGCACTTTTACAAGCTCCTGTTCGAAAGCCACTATCCGATGTGGCTCTGGAACACGATGTATGTCGCGGTTTGCGCCACCATCCTGTCGATCATCGCCAGCGTGCTGGCGGCCTATGCCATCGTCCGCCTGCGCTATCGCGGCGCGCAATGGGTCGGCGGGCTGATCTTCCTGTCCTATCTGGTGCCGCCCTCAATCCTGTTCATCCCGCTTGCGACCGTCGTATTCCAGTACGGGCTGTTCGACTCGCCGATGGCGCTGATCCTGACCTATCCGACCATCCTGATCCCGTTCTCGACTTGGCTGCTGATGGGGTACTTCAAGACCATCCCGTTCGAGCTGGAAGAGTGTGCACTTATCGATGGCGCCAGCCGTTGGCAGATCCTGGTCAAGATCGTGCTGCCGCTGGCGATCCCGGGCCTGATTTCGGCGTTTATCTTCTGCTTCACGCTGTGCTGGAACGAGTTCATCTACGCGCTGACCTTCCTGCAATCGACCTCCAACAAGACGGTTCCGGTCGCGATCGTCAACGAGTTCGTCGATGGCGACGTCTACCGCTGGGGTTCGCTGATGGCGGGGGCGCTGGCGGGCTCGCTGCCGCTGGTCATCCTTTACGCCTTCTTCGTCGAGCACTATGTGTCGGCCATGACGGGAGCCGTGAAAGAGTGAGTGCTTGAGGCCCGTGTCGAGAAGATAGCAACCGCTGTCGTCCCCGCGAACGCGGGGACCCATAACCACCAGCCGCAATTGTTGAAACGAAGCCGTCAACCGTCCCCTTTGACAATATAGGCCGCGGCGTATGGGTCCCGGCTCAAGGCCGGGACGACCAATTCTGAAGAGGGAGTAGGGGTCTTGCATATTCTGATTCTCGGCGCCGCCGGCATGGTTGGCCGCAAGCTGACCGAGCGGCTGTTGCGCGAAGGCCGCCTCGGCAAGCACGACATCACCCGCTTGACGTTGCAGGACGTGGTGGCCCCGGCCAAGCCCGCCAATGCCTCGATTCCGATCGATGTCGTGGCTTCCGATTTTGCCGATGCCGGCGCGGCGGCGCCGCTGATCGCCGATCGGCCGGACGTGATCTTTCATCTCGCCGCGATCGTCTCCGGCGAGGCCGAGGCCGAATTCGACAAGGGCTACCGGATCAATCTCGACGGCACGCGATACCTGATCGATGCCATCCGCAACGCCGGCGGCGGTTACAAGCCGCGCCTGGTGTTCACGTCCTCGATCGCGGTGTTCGGCGCGCCGTTCCCGGAAAAGATCGGCGACGAATTCTTCCATACGCCGCTGACGAGCTACGGCACGCAGAAGTCGATCTGCGAACTGCTGATCAACGACTACACGCGCAAGGGCATGCTCGACGGCATCAGCATCCGCCTGCCGACGATCTGCGTGCGGCCGGGTAAGCCGAACAAGGCCGCTTCCGGCTTCTTCTCCAACATCATCCGTGAGCCGCTCGCGGGCGAGGAAGCGGTGCTGCCGGTCTCCGAGGACGTGCGGCACTGGCACGCCTCGCCGAAATCGGCGGTGGGTTTCCTGATGCACGCCGGCACCATGGATCTCAACGCCGTGGGGCCGCGGCGCAATCTCAGCATGCCCGGCATGTCGGTGACCGTTGGCGAACAGATCGCCGCGCTCGACCGTGTCGCGGGCAAGAACGTCACCGCGCGCATCAAGCGCGTGCCCGATCCGACCATCATCGGCATCGTCAGCGGCTGGCCGCGGGATTTCGTCACCGACCGCGCGCTCAAGCTCGGCTTCACCACGGCCGAGAAGACGTTTGACGATATCATCCGGATTCACATCGAGGATGAACTCGGCGGCAAGTTCGCGGACTGAGGTGATTTCACGCCAGTTCGCGCGGATGCGGTCATGACGAAGGTAGCCTGCATCGGCGAATGCATGATCGAGCTCAAGCAGGCCCAAGGGGGTCAGGCGGGTCTGTTTTCGCGCGGCTATGGTGGCGACACGCTCAATACCGCCGTCTATCTCGCCCGCCTTGGAGCGGATAGCGATTACATCACCGCCCTTGGCGACGACGCCCTCAGCGACGAGATGATCGCCGGCTGGGCGGCGGAAGGCGTCGGGACCAAGCGGGTGTTGCGGTTGTCGGGCAAGCTACCCGGCCTCTACATGATCCAGACCGATGACAAAGGCGAGCGGCGCTTCTTCCACTGGCGCGACAGCGCGGCCGCGCGCAGCCTGATGGACTTGCCCGAGACGCCGGAGATCCTGAATTCGCTGGCGGGCTATGACGTCATCTATTTCTCGGCGATCACGCTCTCACTCTATGGCGGGGAGGGACGGGTGCGGCTGTTTGCGGCGATTAGACGCGCACGTGAAGCGGGGGCGCGTTTTGCCTTCGACACTAATTTCCGTGCTCGCGGCTGGCCCGATCTCGACGCTGCGCGCGCCGTCTACCGGGATGCTTTCGCGCTCGCCGATATCGTGCTGGCTTCCACGGAGGATCTGCGCCCGCTCTATCCCGGCGAAAGCAATGAAGCCCTGTTGGCGCGTATCCCGGGCGCGGAGGTCGTTCTAAAACTTTCGAACCGGCAAGCATCCTTCGTCTTCAGGGTGTTCTTCATCCGATCAAGGCCGAGCCCGTAGGCGCGCCGGTCGTCGATACCACCGCGGCCGGAGACAGTTTCGCTGCGGCCTATGTTGCCGCGCGGCTTGCGGGTGCGGACCCGATTGAAGCCGCGCGCGCCGGGCATCGTCTGGCCGGCGTTGTGGTATGCCATCCCGGCGCGATTATCCCGCGCGCGGCGATGCCGCCCGGACTCATTGAACCCGCTACCTCTCGCAAGGCATCCCCATGACCGCAGCTGCAAGGCAGGAAAACCTCGCCGCCATCTTCAAGTCCGCTACCGTCATTCCTGTGCTTACCATCGAACGGCTGGAAGACGCGGTGCCGCTGGCCCGGACGTTGGTCGCCGGCGGCGTCCGCGTCCTGGAAGTCACGCTGCGAACGGCGGTAGCCGTCGAGGCTGCCAAGGCCATGATATCCGAGGTGCCGGAAGCCGTTGTCGGCATCGGAACGATCCTGAACGCCGACGATCTCGCCCGCGCCCGGGCGCTTGGCGCCAAATTCGGCATCAGCCCGGGCGCGACGCCGGACCTCCTGAAGGCCGCCGCCGCGGGCGACCTGCCATTCGCGCCGGGGATCGCGACGGCTTCCGAACTGATGCAGGCGCTGGCGCACGGCTTCGATCTGGTCAAGTTCTTCCCGGCCGAGCAGGCCGGCGGTATCCAAGCACTGCGGGCGCTGGCGGGGCCGTTTCCCAACATTCGGGTGTGTCCGACCGGCGGCATCGGCGAGGCCAATGCGGCGTCCTGGCTGGCCGATCCGAATGTCGTGGCGGTGGGTGGTTCCTGGCTCTGCCCGGCGGCGGATATAAGGTCCGGCAACTGGGCCGGCATAACCGCCATGTGCGCGCGGGCGATGAAATCGCTGAAACCGGCGTGAAGTCTTTTTCCCGATAGGTTACAAAGCTCCCCGAAACCGAAACAGGGAGAACGACCATGACAGCCAGCATCGTGGGATGGGCGCATACGCCATTCGGCAAGCTCGACGCGGAAACCGTTGAGAGCCTCGTGGTCAAGGTCGCGACCGATGCGCTGGCCGATGCCGGTGTCTCCGCTGAAGATGTCGATGAGATCGTGCTCGGTCATTTCAACGCCGGCTTCTCGCCGCAGGATTTCACGGCGTCCCTGGTGCTGCAGGCCGACCCGAAGTTGCGGTTCAAGCCGACCACGCGCGTCGAGAACGCCTGCGCCACCGGTTCGGCGGCGGTGCATCAGGGCATCCGGGCGATCACTTCGGGCGCGGCCAAGATCGTGCTGGTGGTCGGCGTCGAGCAGATGACGCGGACGCCCTCGGCCGATATCGGACGCTACCTCCTGAAGGCGTCCTATCTGCCTGAGGACGGCGACACCATCGGCGGCTTTGCCGGCGTGTTCGGCAAAATCGCGCAAAGCTATTTCCAGAAATATGGGGACCAGTCGGATGCGCTCGCACTGATCGCGGCCAAGAACCACAAGAACGGCGTCGCTAACCCCTATGCGCAGATGCGCAAGGACTTTGGTTACGAGTTCTGCCGCGCCGAAAGCGAGAAGAACCCATTCGTCGCCGGTCCCCTGAAGCGAACGGACTGTTCGCTGGTGTCGGATGGCGCGGCAGCCCTGGTGCTGACGGATTCGGAAACCGCAAAGACGATGGGCAAGGCGGTGAACTTCCGCGCCACCGCGCATGCGCAAGATTTCCTGCCGATGTCCAAGCGCGACATCCTCCAGTTCGAAGGCTGCACGGTCGCATGGCAGCGCGCTGGCGCAGGCCGGCGTGCAATTGTCCGATCTATCGTTCGTCGAGACTCACGATTGCTTCACCGTCGCCGAACTGATCGAATATGAAGCGATGGGCCTGACGCCGCGCGGGCAGGGCGCCCGCGCTATCAAGGAAGGCTGGACGCAGAAGGACGGCAAGTTGCCGGTCAATCCATCCGGTGGGTTGAAGGCGAAAGGTCATCCGATCGGCGCCACCGGCGTCTCCATGCATGTGATGAGCGCGATGCAACTCGTGGGTCAGGCGCCTGAGGGCATGCAGCTCAAGAACGCCAAGCTTGCCGGCATCTTCAACATGGGCGGCGCGGCGGTGGCGAATTACGTCTCCGTGCTGGAGCCCGCCAAGTAAGCCGCCGCGCGCACGCTATTTGTATGGTGGGCAACGGCGCGCTTGCGCCGTGTCCACCACTTTTGCGCGCGTCGAGATACTGCAGGATTCCGCCTTCGCTCGTCGATCTAGAGCGACAACTCGCTTGATCCACGCTATGATACGCCATCTTGCGGAGCGTGCATCATGAGCAACGAAAGTTCGATGTCACTGGCAGAACTGAACAACCGGATCAGGGTCCTGGAAGACAACATCCGCCAGTTGATCGAACAGGCCGCTGCCGCTTCCGGCGAACAGAACGAAGCCCGCATCGCCGACCGGCTCAGCCAGCAGAACGAAGAGCTGGACAGGCTGACCCGGGAACGCGATGCGAGGTCGAAGAAGTAGCCTCCAGCCGGCACCACATTTCGATCGTCGTCCGCTATTGGTCTCCAGCGCATACGCCCATACGCCCGGCGCGCTTGATCTTCCCAACCCGCTGCCGTTACTTGGCCGGAACGACAACATCCGGGAGCAGGCTGACCCATGGGACCATTAGAGGGCATCAAGGTCGTCGACATGACAACCGTGCTGATGGGGCCCTATGCCACCCAGATGCTCGGTGACTACGGCGCCGACGTCATCAAGGTGGAATCGCTCGATGGCGACGTGACGCGGCAGATCGGGCCGACGCGCCATCCCGGCATGGGACCAGTGTTCCTCAACACCAACCGAAGCAAGCGCTCGATCTGCCTCGATTTGAAGAAGCCCGCCGGGCGCGACGCCGTGCTGCGGCTGATCAAATCCGCCGACGTGCTGGTCTACAATGTGCGCCCGCAGGCGATGGCACGGCTGAACCTCGGCTACGACGTGGTGTCGCAAGTCAACCCGCGCCTGATCTATGCCGGTGTGTTCGGCTTCGGCCAGGATGGGCCCTATGCGGCAAAGCCCGCCTATGACGATTTGATCCAGGGCTCGACGGCGTTGCCCGCGCTGATGGCGCAGACCGCTGACGGTGTGCCGCGGTACGTTCCCAATGCCCTCGTCGACCGTATCGTCGGGCTCACGGCGGTAGGCGCGATCTGCGCCAGCCTTGTCGACCGGAATCGCACGGGCCGCGGCCAGCGCGTCGATATTCCGATGTTCGAAACCATGGCTGGTTTCGTGATGGGTGATCACATGGGCGGTCTCACCTATGAGCCGCCGCTCGACAAGGGCGGCTATGCACGGCACCTGTCGCCGGACCGGCGGCCGTACAAGACTTCCGACGGCTACATCTGCGTGATCGTCTACAACGACAAGCAGTGGCAGAATTTCTTCGATGCAACCGGCCGCGACGATCTCCGCGCCAATCCGAAATTTGCGACGTTCGCCGGCCGCGCCAGCAACATCGATGTCGTCTACGCGGAACTGGCGCGCATTCTCCAGACCAAGACCACCGCCGAGTGGAACGATATCCTGGAGAAGGCCGACGTGCCTGTCATGCCGATGCATGACCTCGAAACCCTGTTGCAAGATCCTCATATCGTCGCGACCGATTTCTTCCCGGTCGTTGAGCATCCGACCGAGGGCCGCATTCGCAACATGAGACCTTCGGCGCGATTTTCCGAAACGCCGGTCGAGACCAAGCGGCTGGCGCCGCGCCTGAGCGAGCACAGCGCTGAAATTCTGCAAGAGGCTGGGTTCTCGCCGGATGAGATTGCGGCGCTGGTGCGCGACGGCGTGACCAGGGCCGCATCGAACACATAGGACGGACACATGGATTTTGCGCTCTCGGCCAACCAGGAATCGATCCGCGATGCGGTCGGAAAAATCTGCTCGCGCTTCGACGATGCCTATTGGCTGAAGAAGGACAAGGAGGGCGGCTACCCCGCCGACTTCCACCGCGCGCTGGCGAACGCCGGTTGGCTCGGCATCTGCATCCCCGAGGAATATGGCGGATCGGGACTCGGCATCACCGACGCTGCGATCATGATGCGGACGATTGCGGAATCGGGTGCCGGCATGTCTGGTGCTTCCGCCGTGCACATGAACGTGTTCGGGCTCAATCCGGTGGTCGTGTTCGGCACCAAGGAACAGTGCACGCGCATGCTGCCGCCGATCATCGACGGCCGGGACAAGTCCTGTTTTGCGGTGACCGAACCCAATACCGGGCTCAACACCACGCAGTTGAAAACCCGCGCGGTGCGCAAGGGCGACAAATATGTCGTCAACGGCCAGAAGGTCTGGATTTCCACGGCGCAGGTCGCCAACAAGATCTTGCTGCTGGCGCGCACCACGCCGCTGGAAGAGGTGAAGTCGCCGACGCAGGGCCTGAGCCTGTTCTACACGGATTTCGACAAGAAGCGCGTCACCGTGCACGAGATCGAGAAGATGGGCCGCAAGCCCGTCGATTCCAACGAGTTGTTTTTCGAGAATTTCGAAATCCCGGTGGAAGATCGCCTGGGCGAGGAGGGCCGCGGCTTCGAATACATTCTGCACGGCATGAATCCCGAACGCATCCTGATCGCGGCCGAAGCGGTGGGACTCGGCCAGATCGCGCTGTCGCGGGCATCGGCCTATGCGAAGAACCGCATCGTGTTCAACCGTCCGATCGGCATGAACCAAGGCATCCAGCATCCGCTGGCAAAGAACTGGATGGAACTCGAAGCCGCGTGGCTGATGGTGCTCTCGGCCGGCTGGCAATACGATCAGGGCTTGCCATGCGGGCCTGCGGCCAATGCCGCGAAATATCTCGCCGCCGAGGCCGGTTTCCACGCCTGCGAACAGGCTGTCATGACGCACGGCGGCTTCGGTTACGCCAAGGAATATCACGTCGAGCGTTATTTGCGGGAATCCCTGATCCCGCGGATCGCGCCGATCAGCCCGCAGCTCATTCTCAGCTTCATTGCCGAGAAGGTGCTGGGTCTACCGAAGTCATACTGAAGATGAGGGAGCGCTCTCAAATCGTCGTTCCGGGGCGATGCGAAGCATCGAACCCGGAACCTCGAGATTCTGGGTTCGCGTCTTCGACGCGCCCCGGAATGACCGCGAGGGAGGCGATGCTACCATGAGCTTTATCACCGGCGTTGGGTTGACGTCATATGGCAAGCACGAAGGCTCTTCCTCGCTCGATCTCATGAGCAAGGCAGCCGAGCTTGCGATTGCCGATGCCGGGCTGAAGCGGTCCGAGATCGATGGCATTCTCTGCGGCTACAGCACGGTGTCGCCGCACATCATGCTTGCGACGGTTTTTGCCGAGCATTTCGGCATTCGGCCGTCCTATGCGCACGCCGTACAAGTGGGTGGCGCAACCGGGCTCGCCATGACCATGCTCGCGCATCAACTGGTGGACGCCGGGGTGACAAAGCATGTGCTGGTGGTCGGCGGTGAAAACCGTCTCACAGGCCAGAGCCGCGACGCCTCGATTCAGGCGCTCGCGCAGGTCGGCCACCCCGATTACGAGGTGACGCTGGGGCCGACGATCCCGGCTTATTACGGCCTCGTCGCATCGCGCTACATGCACGAATACGGCGTGACCCAGGAAGATCTCGCCGAATTCGCGGTGCTGATGCGTGCCCACGCCTTGACCCATCCCGGTGCCCAGTTCCACGAACCGATCACGGTCGCCGACGTGATGGCCTCAAAGCCGGTGGCAATGCCGCTCAAGCTTTTGGATTGCTGCCCGGTATCCGACGGCGGCGCGGCGTTCGTGGTCAGCCGTGAGCCGACCGCCGCGACCGGCATTCGCGTGCGCGGCTGCGCGCAGGCACATACCCATCAGCACGTCACGGCAGCGCCGCGTTTAAGCGAACTCGGTGCCGAGATTGCGATTGCCAGGGCGAAGAGCGCGGCCGGCCTTGCGATAGCTGATGTCCGCTACGCCGCGGTCTATGACAGTTTCACCATCACGCTTGCGATGCTGTTGGAAGACCTCGGCCTTGCCGGGCGTGGCGAGGCAGCCGCGCGGGTCAGGGCAGGGCATTTTGGCCGCGACGGGGCGATGCCGCTCAACACCCATGGCGGCTTGCTGAGCTACGGCCATTGCGGCGTCGGCGGCGCGATGGCGCATCTGGTCGAGACGCATTTGCAGATGACGGAACGTGCCGGTTCCCGGCAGGTCCGTGACGCCTCGATCGCGCTTCTGCACGGCGATGGTGGTGTGCTGTCGTCACATGTCAGCATGTTCCTGGAGCGCGTGCGATGAGCGAAAAACTTGCAGACTGGACCAAGGGCGCCGAGGCCATCGTCTATCAATCCTGCGGCGCTTGTGGCGCCGTGCAATATTTCCGCCGCCGCTTTTGCGCCGCCTGCGGCGCACCGGATCCGGCGGAGAAGCACGCCAGCGGGACCGGGACGGTCTACGCGACGTCGCTGGTGTGCCGCGCCGCGACGCCGGAAACGCGTGCGCACGTTCCCTACAATATCGTGCTGGTCGACACAGCGGAGGGTTTTCGCATGATGGCGCATGGCGACGACGATCTCGCCATCGGCGATATTGTCACCGTGCGCTATCTGCCATTTGCGGGAAGGTTGGTCCCGTATTTCGAGAAAACATGAATCTCAGACGGCAAATGCTCACGCAGCGAAGCAACCCAGAATTACGCGGAACGGTGAAAAATCTGAGTGCTTCGACGCGTCAACATTCAATGCCAGTAGAACACGACGCCGGCGATGACGAGCATTGCCGTCACGGCCATTGTCTGCGCAAGCGCTTCCGAGGCCGCCTTCTTGGTGGCTTCCTTCATGCCTAACTCCCTAGACTTGGGCATGAGTCATCATTGCCCGCGAAGGCCTGATGACTCTTTGGTTTTTTACTCGGAACACCCCGCGACGAGTATTCGCTCTTTGAGTCCCCACTCAGCGAATATCGACAGTGTCAAAATCGACCAGCAATAAGGCGGCAATTTGGCTCGCTCGCAGCCGGTTTGTGCGCACGAGAGGGAGTTTTAGAGCGAGTCGAACGCTGAACTGCGGCGCCAGAGCCATGCCGCCGTGTTTCGACGGTTGATACGCTTCCTGCTGCAGTGCATGATCTCCCTGTCATCAAATCAGAAAATCCCAAGAAACCTCGAGGAAATCTACCATGGCCCGTATCGAATACAGCGATCCCGCCAAAGCCAGCGACCGCACCCGTGAAATCCTCGGCAAGAACCGCAACGCCAACATCTTCCGGATGATGGCGCATTCGCCGAGCTATTTTGAACAATACTGCCGGCTGGGCGGGGCGATCAGGCACAAGGGCGAACTGGACCCGATCGTGCGCGAGCTCGCCATCACCCGCACCGGCATCCTGTGCGAGGCCCCCTACGAAATCGTCGCCCACAAGCGGATCGGCAAGAATGTCGGCGTCACCGACGAGCAGAATGAGGCGCTGGAAAACTGGCAGTCGGCGACCTGCTTCAATGAGGTGCAGCGCGCCGCGCTCGCCTTCACCGACGAAATCGTCAAGCTCCACAAGCCGACGGACGCGACCTTCAACGCGATAGCCTCCAAATTGACTCCGGCCGCGCTGGTCGAATTGCAGCTCTCGGTCGGCTTCTACATCATGACGTCAAAGTTTCTGGAGACGTTTGCCATCGACTTGCAGCCGGTCACGGAAGTGGTGAGCTGACGGATGTTCCGCGAACGATGGGATTTCAGTTCGCCGGCCCGTATCGTCGTAGCGCTTCCAGCGTCAATCCCTTGCCGACCGCGCCGAAAATGTCACCCTCGACGATGCGGGCCGAAGGCACGGCCTTGGTGATCGCGTTGCGGACGTGGGCAAGTTTTACCGAGCCGCCGGTCAAGAACACAGCGTCGATATCTCCGGCGGCCAATCCTGCCTGAACGAGGCAGTTCTTGATGCGCGCCGCGATGCGATTGGACAATTGTTTTGTATGGCTGACGAGATCGGGGCGGCCGATGGCCGCGCTGAGACCGGGCGCAACCCATTCCAGCGGGATGTCCGACCGGCGCTTCTCGGACAGCGCGATCTTGGCGTCTTCGACTTCCATGGCCAGCGTATGGCCGCGCTGTTCGTGAACCACGCGCATCAGCCGGTCGAGGAGTTCTGGCTCGCTGGCCTCTTGCCGGACCTGGCGGATATCGGCCATCACGCGCGGCTCATACATGCGGTTGATGTTCGACCAGGTTGCGAGGTCGTGGAAATAACTCGATGGCACGTCAAGCCCGGGACGCTTCATGGCGCTGCCGAAGCCGAACAGCGGCATGACCACGCCGAGGCTGAGCTGGCGGTCAAAATCAGTGCCCCCGACCCGCACGCCGTCATTGGCGAGAATATCGGTTGCGCGATCGGCCTTGCCGTGGCGCTCGGGCCCCAGACGCACGATCGAAAAATCGGACGTGCCACCGCCGATATCGGCGATCAACGCCACTTCCTCTGAAGTGATCTGTCGCTCATAGTCGAGTGCCGCGGCGATCGGTTCGAACTGAAACGTGACCTCGTCGAAACCGATCCCGCGCGCAATCGTCCGCAGGGTGTGCTCCGCCTTGCGATCGGCATCCGGCGCGTTATCGACAAAATGCACCGGCCGGCCATGAACGACGTCGCGCAGTTCGCGACCGGTGGCCTGTTCCGCGCGGCGTTTCACAGCGCCGAGGTAATAGGCGATCACATCGCGAAAGCTGACCCGCGCGCGCCCGAGCCGGGTGGTTTCGTCAATCAGCGAGGTTCCGAGCACCGATTTGAGCTCCGCATCAGGCGGCCGGGCGCGCCTTCGACATAGGCTTCCACCGCCCTGCGCCCGATCAAAACGCCACCGTCCACCTCATAGAAGATCGCACTGGGAATCGTGGTCTGTTCGGCTTCCAGTGCCGCCAGAATCGGCGCCTGGCCCTCGATGGTGCCAAGCGTCGTGTTCGACGTTCCGAAATCAAGGCCACAGATTGACATGGGAGCTCCAGGAGGGAGCGTCCGTTTACACATTACAGCGTCATCGATCCACCTTTATCTCGCCGTGTTGTCCCAACTTGACGTTCGCACGTATCGAGTTGCCCGATGGGGCCATCCACAGATCAATTTGTTTCCGGCGACGCCTTGATGAAATAATCTGCGATGGTCCATAAGCGGCCTCCGGCGGTCGGCGATTCACCTGCCGGCCTGGTTTGAGAAAGATTTGGCGTGGCAAACATCAATCGACAGATCGCGGAAGAACTCGGCGTTCGCGAACAGCAGATCGAGGCGACGGTAGAGCTGCTCGACGGCGGCGCCACGGTGCCGTTCGTGGCGCGCTATCGCAAGGAAATCACCGGCGGGCTCGACGACGCGCAACTGCGCACGCTGGAGGAGCGCCTGACCTATTTGCGCGAACTCGAAGAGCGCCGGGTCACGATCCTCAATTCGGTGCGCGAGCAGGGCAAGCTCGATGCCGCACTGGAAGCCGCGATCATGGCGGCCGACAGCAAGGGACGCCTGGAAGACATCTATCTGCCGTTCAAGCCGAAGCGCCGCACCAAGGCCGAGATCGCCAAGGAAGCTGGGCTCGAGCCTTTGTCCGAGCTGTTGCTGACGCAGCCGCAGAACGACCCGCAGGTCGTGGCCGCGAACTTCGTCGATGCCGAGAAGCAGGTGGCGGACGTCGCCGCGGCGCTCGAAGGCGCGCGTGCGATCCTGGTGGAGCGCTTTGCCGAGGATGCCGATCTGATCGGGCGCTTGCGCGAGGAGATGTGGTCCAACGGGCTGATGGCATCCACGGTGCGCAAGGGGAAGAAGACCGAGGGCGAGAAGTTCAAGGACTATTTCGAATTCTCCCAGCCACTGCACAAGCTGCCGTCGCATCGCATCCTCGCAATGTTCCGCGGCGAGAAGGAGGAAATTCTCGAACTGCAGATGATGCCCGAGGCGAACGCTCCGGCGGCCGGTGTCCCAAGCGCGTATGAGCTGAAGATCATGCAACGTTTCGCCATTGCCGATCGGGGTCGGCCGGGCGACCGCTGGCTGGTCGAGACCGCGCGCTGGGCGTGGCGCACCAAAATTCAGGTCCATCTCAACATCGACCTGCGGATGCGGCTGTGGACGGCGGCCGAAACCGAGGGCGTGCGCGTGTTCGCCTCCAACCTGCGCGACCTGCTGCTGGCGGCGCCGGCCGGCGCGCGCGTGACCATGGGGCTAGACCCCGGCTATCGCTCCGGCGTCAAGGTCGCCGTCGTCGATGCGACCGGCAAGGTGGTGGCAACCACGGCCGTCTATCCCCATGAGCCGCAACGGCAATGGGACGCGGCGCTGGCGACGCTGGGCAGGCTTGCGGTCACGCACCGCGTCGACCTCATCGCGATCGGCAACGGCACGGCCTCGCGCGACACCGACAAGCTGGCAACTGAGCTTGTCAAGCTGCTGCCGGATCTGAAAATGTCGAAGATCGTGGTGTCGGAGGCCGGGGCTTCCGTCTACTCCGCCTCCGCTTTTGCGTCCGAGGAACTGCCGGAACTCGACGTCACCTTGCGCGGCGCGGTGTCGATCGCGCGGCGCCTGCAGGATCCGCTCGCCGAACTTGTCAAGATCGATCCGAAGGCGATCGGGGTCGGGCAGTACCAGCACGACCTTGGCGAGACCAAGCTGGCGCGCTCGCTTGATGCCGTCGTCGAAGACTGCGTCAACGCCGTCGGCGTCGATGCCAACACGGCTTCCGCACCGCTGTTGGCGCGGGTGTCGGGCATTGGGGCAGGGCTGGCGCAAAGCATCGTGCAGCATCGCGACGCCAACGGTCCGTTCAAATCGCGTAAAGCCTTGAAGGAGGTGCCGCGGCTGGGGCCAAAGGCATTCGAGCAATGCGCCGGCTTCCTGCGCATCAATGATGGCGAAGATCCGCTGGATGCATCCGGCGTGCATCCCGAGGCCTATCCGGTGGTGCGGAGATCCTCGCCGCGACCAAGAGCGACATCAAGGCGCTGATCGGCAATGCCGAGATCGTGCGCCAGTTGAAGCCGCAAGCCTTCGTCGACGACACGTTCGGCCTGCCCACCGTCACCGACATCCTGCGCGAGCTGGAAAAGCCCGGCCGCGACCCGCGCCCTGCGTTCAAGGCCGCGGTGTTCAAGGAGGGGTCGAGGAAATCAAGGATCTCAAGCGCGGCATGATCCTCGAAGGCACGGTGACCAACGTGGCGGCCTTCGGCGCCTTTGTCGACATCGGCGTGCATCAGGACGGCCTGGTCCACATCTCGGCGATGTCGAAGACATTCATCAAGGATCCGCGCGAGGTGGTGAAGCCGGGCGATATCGTCAAGGTCAAGGTGCTGGAGGTCGAAGTCGCCCGCAAGCGCATCGCGCTGACGCTGCGGCTCGACGACGAAGTCGGAACCAAGGGCCCCAAGCAGGCGGAGGGCAAGCCGCGCGATATTCCCAGGGCGTCGATGACGTCGTCGGCCCCCCGTAAGGCGCAGGAGCAAGCCGGCGGCGCGCTGGCCGAAGCCCTGCGCCGCGCTGCTGAAAAGAACGGGCGGGGCAAGACGGGAGCGTAGCGCGGGGAGAGTTCTGGCTTTCATCCTTCGAGACGCATTGCTGCGCAATGCTCCTCAGGATGAGGGCTAGGACGTCATATTTGGGATGAGGTCTTTGATCCTCATGGTGAGGAGCACGGCTTTGCCGTGCGTCTCGAACCATGTGGCCGTGATCGTCTAGCTCGGCGTCAGCAGGTTCAGCTTGGCGTTGGCGAGGATCAGGCGATCGGCCAGCAATTGTGCGAGGTTGCGCATGAGCCGCTCACCAGCGCGTGGATGCTGTTTGCGAAAGCGTTCAAAATCGCGAAGCGGGACTTCGTAAGCGGTTGCGGCCATATCCGCGAGTACATCGGCGGAGCGCCGCGGCTCCAGCAGCGCCATCTCGCCGAACGGCATTCCCGCCGTCAACGTTGCCAGCCTGATGCCATCGGGCAGGGTGACATGCACCACGCCGCTCCGGAGAAAGAACACCGAACTGGCGGGATAGCCGGTCGCGATGATCTTTTCGCCAGCCTGATAGGTCCGGATCGTTGCGAGCGAGGCGAGATCGGTCAGTTCCTCGTCGGTCAGTCCAGCAAGCAGCGAGTGTTCCGAGAGTTCGGTCGTCTCGAAGAAGTCGATCGCGCCGCCGTGGCGATAGACGACCTGGTCTTCCGCCCATTCGATGGCGGCATCGAGCAGATAGTAGTTGCGGATGTTGGTGAGGCCTTCCGTCCATTCCGCGATCATCTTCCAGTCCGGAGACAAACGCTTGATGCCGGACAGGATCACGGTGACGTGGTAGGCGGCAAGCTCGCGGAACTCCTCGGCGAGCAGGCGGGCGCCGGCACGCGTCATGGCTGTGACGCGGCGCAGGTCGAAAATGACGAGTTGCGGGCGCGGCTTGGCTGCGAGCTGGCGCGAGACGTAGTCAACATTGGAGAACGACAGCGTACCCACCAGTTCGATGACGCGAACGTCCTGGTGATGCGCGGCGAGGATGTTCTGTTCATGTGCGCGCCTCACGCGCCGCGACGGGCTGTTGCCGATATCGTAATCGGCGATGATGCTGTTGCGCGCGTCGTCGCTGCGGTTGAGCATATGCAGGCCGTAATGCGATGACAGCGCCTCGCAGACTTTGATGCCGCGTACGCTGTTGCCGTGCTTGTCGAGTTTTGGCGAATAGCTGCCGAGCCCGAGCCGGGCCGGCAGTGCGGCGAGGATGCCGCCGCCGACGCCGCTCTTCGCGGGGATGCCGATGCGATAGATCCATTCGCCGGCATAGTCATACATGCCGGAACTGGTCATGACGGAAAGCGTGCGCGAGATGGCGTAGGGCGTCAGGACCTGCTCGCCGGTCACGGGATTGATGCCGCGATTGGCCAGCGTGGCGGCCATCACGGCGATATCGCGCGCCGTCACCAGGATGGCGCATTGCCGGAAATAGACCGCCAGCACGGAGGCCACGTTGTCCCTGATTACGGCGTTGGTGCGCAGCAAATAGCCGATCGCGCGGTTGCGGTCGCCGGTGGTGCTTTCGGAAGCATAGACGGCGTCGTCGACGTCGAGGTCGCGCCCGGCAAACCGTCCCAGCGCCTGCCTGATATAATCGAACGCGGCTTCTCCCTTGGACTCGTGGATCAGGCCGGAGCAGGCGATCGCGCCGGCATTGACCATGGGATTGAAGGGGTGGTTTTCGGCGTTGAGGCGGATCGAGTTGAAGGGGTCGCCCGATGGTTCGACGCCGATGACGCTCTCGACCCGCGCCGCGCCCAGCGTGTCCAGCGCCAGCGCGAACACGAACGGCTTTGACATCGACTGGATGGTGAAGGGGACTTGCGTGTCGCCGACCTCGTAGACATGGCCGTCGAGGGTGGCGAGGCTGATGCCAAAATGGGCAGCGTCAGCCTTGCCGAGTTCAGGGATGTAATCGGCCACCGCGCCGCTGGTCTCGGGCGCGAAATCCGCATGACAGGCGTTCAGGAACCGCAGCAAGGGCGGCTTCGAACTGGTCCAGGCCGGGGCGCCGGTGGGCGATATCGTCATCGCGCCCAGTCATGCCGCGCAATCATGGAGTGCGCAACTGGTTCGGCAGCAGAGCCTGGCGGCGTAACAGCACGAGCGCGATTACAACGGTCGGGATCAGGATCGCCAATCCGAGCGAGGTGATCTGCCACTGCGAGAGTGGCATGATGCCGCCGCCGGGCGTGGCGATGACGAAGCCGCCGATCACGAGCAAGACTCGCAGCGGCCATTCCAGCGCGCCCGCGCGACGGAGGTCGCCGACAAAGGCCTGATAGCCCTGAATGCCCCCGCAGATGAACAGCGTGCCGAAGCCCGCCAGCGCCATCAGTCCGAGCCCTTCGAGATACGGGTTCGGACCCTGCATCACCAGCGCCGGGTTGAGCACGAAGAAGAACGGAATGAAGTAGATGATGCTGCCGACCCACATCGATTCCCATCCCGTTTTCATCGCCGGTGAGCCGGCGATGCCGGCCCAGCAAAGGAGGCGATGGCAACCGGTGGCGTGATCGACGACAGCATGCCCCAGTAGAAGATGAACATGTGCACGGCCATGCGATTGAGGCCGAGCTTTTCCAGCGCGGGCGCCACCAGGATGGCGAGGAAGATGTAACAGGCCGTCGTCGTCAGCCCGGGTCCGAGAACGAGGCTGGTAAAGGCGCACATTGCTAGCAGCAGCAACGCATTGTCGCCGGCGAGCCGCAACAGATCGTTGGCGAGACTGGAGACCACGCCGGTCATCGAGAACGCGCCGATCAGAAGGCCGCAGCCGGCGAGAATTCCGACCAGCTCGACGAAGGTGCGGCCGTTGACCTCGAGGAACTTGCTGATGGTCGAAAACGTCCAGCGCGTATCCTTGGAGAAGAGCTGGTTCAGTACCAGCAGCAATGCGGTCGCATAGAACGGCGCATGGCTCTCGCGCTTGAAATACAGCAGCATCACGATCAGGAGCGCGATGACGAAGATGTAGTACCAGCCATCCTTGATCGTATCCATGATCTTCGGCAGTTCGGCGCGCCGAATGCCCTTCAGCCCGTGCCGTGCAGCGTAGGAGTCCACCTGCATGAACAGGCCGGCATAATACAGCACCGCCGGAATGATCGCGGCGAGAGCCACTTCGGCGTAGCTGACGTTGAGGAACTGCGCGATCACGAACGCGGTCGCGCCCATCACCGGCGGCGCCAGCACCGCGCCGGTCGACGCGCAGGCCTCGATCGCGGCGGCATAGGAGGCACGGAAGCCGCTCTTCTTCATGACGGGAATGGTCATGGTGCCGGCGGTCAACACGTTGGAGATGATCGAACCGGACATCATGCCGAGCAGGCCAGAGGCAAAGATGCACACCTTCGCCGCGCCGCCGCGGAAGGTACCGCAGAGCGCAAAGGAAATGTTGATGAAGAATTTTCCGGCGCCCGTCATCATCAATGCGGTGCCGAACACCAGAAAGCCGATCACGGTGTCGGCGAAGGCCTGGATCGGAATGCCGAGCAGGCTTTCACCCGACAGCACATGGTAGGCGGTGGTCTGATCGAGCGTGAGCTGCGAACCCCTGAACGGCCCGAGCCATTTGGCGTCGGCGAACAGCGGGTAGACGGTGAAGGGCAGCACGCTCAGCAGCAGGCTCCAGCCGCCGGTTCGGCGCAGCGCCTCCATCAGCACGAACCACATCACCAGGCCGGCGGCGATCACGTTCTGCGGCGCGCCGTCGGATTCCCAGCCGAATGCCGCGGCCTTGCGGACATTGAGCATCAGCCAGATCGCGGCGGCAAAGGTCGCCACGAACAGCGACAGGTCGTACCAGGGAATGCGGTCGAGCGGCGCCTTTCCCGTTCCCGGAAAGATCAGGAACGTGAAGGGCAGCATCAGGGCGATCAGAAGGTAGAAATACTCGGTGTTGAGCTGGGTGTAACCGAGGAAGAACCGCAGCGAGAACTGTTGGTTGATGCACAGCAGGATCGTTGCCCCAGTTGCGACCACCAGCGCCCAGCGCCAAGCCCCGCGCAAGATCCGCACGCGGGTGACTTCCGCCTCCTGCATGTTGCCGGCGCCGGCATGCGGATCTTCGAACTCGATTCGTTTTGCCGGCGCGGCTGTGCTATCGGATGCGGAAGGTGACATCAATTCCCCCGAGATGGTGTTCGCCTTCGGCTTCCAGTGCGGAAGCAGGCGCTATTGTTCAAAGCCGTTGGGCATGTTGGCTTTTGCCAGCGCCGCGGCGCGCGCCTTCATCCAGCCGTCGAGAAACGCCTTGTCATCCGAAGGCGGGTTGGCCTTGCCGTAGTCCGCCCATGCTGCGGCCAGCACGCCCTGGCGCTTGAGCAATCCATTGTTGTGGGCTTCCTGGTCGGCGGTCCAATGGCCGGCTTCCTTGAGCGCCTTCGCCGCGCCCGGATGCACCGGAACCGCCCAATTCTTGGTTTGCCGGTCGGCCCCGAGGCCGCTCGCGCCGGGGGCAGATCCTTATAGGCGTCATAACCTGCGATCATCGCCTTGGTGATGGAATAAACATCGTCGGTGGGAACCGATCCATAGACCACGAAGATCGGATAGGGATAGTTGCCGAGTTCGATCGGCTTGTCCTTGGAGATGCCGGCGCCGCAGGTTGCCATGTGCGGGAAGAAGAACGAGCCGACCTTCTTCACGCGTTCCCAGCCAGCCTTGTCGTTGTGGGGCAACGGCGGCCAGGTGATGCCGCGGGGTGAGGTCTCGAGTTCCTTTGCCGGGCCAGTGATGGTGGTGGCGAAGGCAGCATCGACATCGTTGTTGACCATGCCCTTCCACATCGCGCCGTAGCTCGAGAACTCGACGGCCTTGACGTCGCTTTGCTTGAGATCGCCGAATGCCAGGATCGCAAGCGCATTCTGGTTCAGTGCCGGCGAGCCGACAACGAAGCCCACGCGCTTGCCCTTGAGTTGCTTGATCTCGGTCACGCCGGTGTCCTTGGCGACCCCGAGCGAAGCAGCGTTGCAGTCGACCGTGGACAGCACCAGTTGCAAGGCTTGCGGACCCCATTCCTTGACGCCGAATTCGAAGACGCCTTCCTGCGCGAAATAGCTGCCGGAGCCCATCGCGGACATGACCGCGCGCTTGGCGCGCAGCGGCGCCAGCCGCGCCACGTCGTTGCCTGCAGGCAGCACGCGGACGTCGGTGCCGTATTTGTCCTTCATCATCTTGCCGACGCCGACCGCGATGTTGAAGCCCGCGGTGCCGGTGTCATAGGCGGTGACGGCCATGGCCGGCGGCAGTTTCACGTCTTCGGCCAGCGCCGGGGCGGTTGCCATGAACGAAATGGTCGCCAAAGCGGCGGGCGCAGAATTGATCAGCCGACGGATCATTTTTCCTCCGATATGTTTCGCCAGACGAAACTTTTTTTAGGTTGGGGATCATGTCATCGCAGCATGGCGATGGCAACGTCCGAACAAAGTAACGGCCGCCATCGTGACGGATACGTTCGCGGACACATTGTCGCGCATCAAAAGTATGACCGCGCGATCTACGCCTCGACGATCGCGACTACCTGGCCCTCGGCGATGACGTCGTCAAGTTTGACCAGTATCGCCTTGAGTTTTCCTGCTGTGGTTGAGGTCACCGGAATTTCCATCTTCATCGCTTCGACGAATGCGATCTCGTCGCCATCGCCGACACTCCCTCCGGCTTCAATCGGAAGCGCGCACACGCGGCCGGCGACTTCGGTGACGATCTTGATATCTGGCATGCCATTCTCCCGAGGACCGTCTGACGGACTAATCGTCCTCGTGAACGGCTTTTTGTTGTAGCCGCAGATTGCCTGAGGTAGCTTCTTCCGCAAGTGGAATTTTATTCCGCAGAGCGGAATGGAGCCAAAAAATATGGGAAGACGCTCGGAGCGATTGAGTAAACAGGGAATGCTCGCCAGCGACTTGGCGGGCGAGGGCGATGTGATTCAGGTGGTGTCGCGGGCTTTCGATGTCCTGCGCTGCTTCGAGGGTCATGAAGCAAGATTGGGCAATCTGGAAATTTCCAGTCGCTGCGGCCTGCCGCGCTCGACGGTATCGCGGCTCACCCACACGCTGACGCGAATGGGCCAGCTCGTTTATCTGCCGCGCGACCAGAAATACCAGATCGGCCCGAGCGCCGTGGCGATGAGCACCTCGATGCTGAAGGGGCTGCAGCTTCGCAATCTGATCCGGCTGCGATTGCAGGATGTCGCCGAGCAATTGCCGGGCACCGTCGGCTTCGTCATCCCGGATCGCTTCCATCTGGTCTATTTCGAATTCGCGCGTGCGGCGAACGCGCTTGGCCTGCACGAAGGCACCGGCAGCCGCATCTCGATGACGAGCACGGCCGCGGGCTTTGCCTACACCGCCGCACTCGATCCCGAAATCGGCGACGCTTTGATCGCCGAAATGGAGCGGGAGATCCCGGAACACGGCGCGCTGTTGAAATCCCGCATCGAAGACAACCGTCGCCACCTGCGCGAACACGGCTATGTCGTGGCCTGCGGCACCTGGAGTCCGCATATCAACGGTCTCGCGGTGCCGGTGTGGTCGCCGCAATATCAAACCTTCGTCGTCGCGACGATCGGGCTTCTCTCCGCGATGTTTGATGAGAAACGGCTGCACGGGGAAGTGGCGCCGCAGATGCTTCAACTGGGTGCTGCGATCGGCGGCCTGCTCGAAGGCGCCGAGGGCGACATCTTCGCAAGCCGTCTGGAAAGAAAGCCGCTTCCGGTGCCGACCCATAAGAACAAGATCATCAAGACGGAGGATACGAATGAACTGGAAGCTGGAGCTCGACGATCTCGCCCGGCGCGAAGCGTTCGCGCGAGATGGGAGGCGTTGACAAGGTCAAGCGCCAGCATGACCAGGGCCGGCTCACCGTTCGTGAGCGTATCGACAAACTGATCGACAAGAATTCTTTCCACGAAATCGGCGCGATTTCCGGCATCGCCGAATACGACGAGAACAGCGAACTCAAGCACCTGACGCCGGCGAACTGCGTGTTCGGCCGCGGCAAGATCGACGGCCGTCCCGTGGTCGTGGTCGGTGACGATTTCACCGTGCGCGGCGGTTCGGCCGACGCCTCGATCTCGGCCAAGCCGTTGATGGCCGAGGAAATGGCGCATGACTTCCGCCTGCCGATCATCCGCGTGATCGAAGGTTCGGGCGGCGGCGGTTCGGTGAAGACGATCGAAACAAGGGGCGCGGCCAATCTGCCCGGCGGCGTCGGCGGCACGCGCTGGTACTGGTTCACGACGGCGAACATGGCGCGCGTGCCGGTGGTCGGCCTGGGGCTCGGCTCGGTCGCAGGCCTCGGCGCGGCACGCCTTGCTGCGAGTCATTACTCGGTCATGACGCGGAATTCCGCGATGTTTGTCGCCGGTCCGCCGGTCGTGAAGCGGCTCGGTCAGGATTTGACAAAACAGGAACTCGGTGGCGCCGAGATCCAGACCCGCGCCGGCGGCGTCGACGACGCCGTGGAGACCGAGGAAGAGGCGTTCGAACGCGCCAGGCGCTTCCTGTCCTATCTGCCGCCGTCGGTGTACGACCTGCCGCCGACCACGGCCTGCGCCGACGATCCGGAGCGCGCCGAAGAATCGCTGTTGAGGGCGGTGCCGCGCAACCGGCGTCAGGTCTACAAGATGCGCCCGATCATCGATGCCGTCGTCGACAGGGCTCGTTCTTCGAGGTTAACGCCAATTTCGGCCGCCCGGTCATTACCGGGCTTGCCCGGCTCGAAGGCCGCGCCGTGCTGCTGCTCGCGAGCGATCCCTTCCACTATGGCGGGTCATGGACGGCGGAGGCATGCCAGAAGGTGGTGCGCTGGGTCGATTTCGCCGAAACCTTCCATCTGCCGGTGGTCTATCTGATGGATTGTCCGGGCTTCATGATCGGGCTCGAGGCCGAGAAGTCGGCGACCATTCGGCACGGCGTGCGCGCCATGGCTGCGGTAAACCAGTCGACCGTGCCCTGGTGCACCATCATCGTGCGCAATGCTTTTGGTGTTGCAGGTGTCGTGCATCAGCCGGCCAACCGCTATTCGATGCGCTATGCCTGGCCGTCGGCCTATTGGGGCTCGCTGCCGCTGGAAGGCGGCATTGAAGCCGCCTATCGGGCCGACATCGACGCCGCCGACGATCCGGCCGCGAAGCTCAAAGAGATCGAGGAGCGTCTCAACAAGCTGCGCTCGCCGTTTCGTTCGGCCGAGAAGTTCTGGGTCGAGGAAGTGATCGATCCGCGCAAGACGCGTTCGCTGTTGTGCGAATTCGTCCGGCTGGCGGAGCCGATTCGTAGCGTAGGGCCGGCGACCAATATGGCGATCCGGCCGTAGGTCCTAGTCCCTCATGGTGAGGAGCGCGTCTTCGCGCGTCTCGAACCATGAGGCCACGACCTCGCCCGCGGCCATCCTTCGAGACGCGGCCAAGCGGCCGCTCCTAGGATGAGGAGACGGGCTGGGCTCACGCCACTGCCACCACCGGCTTCGGCCGCGAGATCGCCAGTGTAATCAGCGCCGCCACGACACAGAGCGCGCCGGCGACGAAGAAGGCGGGCAGGTACGTGTCGAGGATTGTCCGCGACAGGCCGGCACCGAAGGCGGCAACGCCTGCGCCCAGTTGATGACCCGCAAAAATCCAGCCGAACACGAGGTTGGCGCGCTCGGGGCCGAAGCGTTGGGCGGTGAGCCGCACGGTTGGCGGCACGGTCGCGATCCAGTCGAGCCCGTAGAACATCGCAAACAGCGACAGGCCGTAGAGCGTGAAATCGGAGAAGGGCAGGAACAACAGCGACAGGCCTCGCAGCCCGTAATACCAGAACAGCAGCTTGCGATTGTCATAGCGATCCGACAGCCAGCCCGAGGCGATGGTGCCGATAAAATCGAAAATGCCCATCACCGCGAGGAGGCTTGCCGCCTGCACCTGCGGAATGCCGAAATCGAGGCACATCGGGATCAGATGCACCTGGATCAGGCCGTTGGTCGAAGCACCGCAGATGAAGAAGGTGGCGAACAGAATCCAGAACACGCCCGACTTTGAGGCGTCGCGCAGGGTGCCGAGCGCCGTCGCCATGATCGGCGTGTTATCGCGGGGGGGGCCGGTAATGGCTCGGTGCCTTCGTCGCCGAACGGCCGCAAACCGAGGTCGCTCGGACGGTCGCGCATGACCATCAGCACGGCGAATGCCGCAACGCCCAGCATCACGCAGATCAATGCCAGCGCAATCCGCCAGCCGTAATGATCGGTCAGGCTCGCCAGTAGCGGCAGGAACGCAAGCTGACCGGTCGCTACGCTCGCGGTGAGAATGCCGACGACGAGGCCGCGCCGCGCCACGAACCAGCGCGCGGCAATCGTTGCGCCCAGCACCAGCGCGGTCATGCCGGTGCCGAGCCCGATCACCACGCCCCATAGCAGCATCAGATGCCAGACTTTGGTCATCGCCAGCGACGCGACGAGGCCGGATACCACGACCAGCAGCGCCGCGAGCGTCACATTACGAAGGCCGTAGCGATTCATCAGCGCGGCGGCGAACGGCGCCATCAATCCGAACAGGATGAAGCGGATCGACAGTGCCGAGGAAATCTCCGCCGTCGTCCAGCCGAATTCCTTCTGCAAGGGCACGATGAAAACGCCGGGCGCGCCGACGGTGCCGGCGGAGATCAGGGCGGTGAGGAATGTCACGCCGACCATCACCCAGCCGTAATGGATGTTGCGGCGGGCGAGGGCGGCTGACAGCCAATTCGAGATCATTGAGCCTCAGAAGATTCTACCTGGAAGGATTGCGGGATTTTGCGCATTCTGGCGTATCGGCCGCGTGACTTAAATGACTAAGTTCCCTCATTTCAGGACATCCGATGCGAATTCTGGGGCCGCGAATCCTAGTGCGCGATCCGCTCGACCGCGATCGCGGTGGCTTCACCGCCGCCGATGCACAGCGCAGCGACGCCGCGCTTGAGGTTGCCGGCTTCGAGCGCGTGCAACAGCGTCACGATCAATCGCGCGCCGGTCGCGCCAATGGGATGACCGAGCGCGCAGGCGCCACCATTGACGTTCAGCTTCTCCCTGGGGATGCCGAGATCCTTCTGCGCCGCCATCGCCACCACGGCAAAGGCCTCGTTGATCTCGAACAGATCGACATCGCCGACGCTCCAGCCGACCTTGTCGAGCAGCTTGCGGATGGCCGGGATCGGCGCCGTGGTGAACCATTGCGGCTCCTGGCTGTGGGTGGCGTGGCCCTTGATCTCGGCCAGTACGGGGAGGCCGTCGCGATCCGCGCGCGAGCGCTTTGCGAGAATGAGCGCCGCGGCGCCGTCGGCATTCGCCGAGGAGGCGGCGGGCGTGATGGTGCCATTGGCGCGGAACGCCGGCTTGAGGCCGGGGATCTTGGCGGGATCGACCTTGAGCGGATGCTCGTCATTGGCGATGATCCGCGGCCCGGCCTTCTCCGTCAGCGTGATCGGCGCGATCTCGGCCCTGAACGCGCCGCTTTCGACCGCCTTGCGCGCGCGGGTCAGCGTCTCCATCGCGTAGGCGTCCTGGTCCTTCCGGGTGAATTGATAGGCTTCCGCGGTGGCTTCGCCGAAATCGCCCATCGAGCGGCCGGTCTCGTAGGCGTCCTCCAGCCCGTCCATCATCATGTGATCGATGATGCGGTCATGCCCGGCGCGGTAACCGCCGCGCGCCTTGGCCAGCAGATAGGGCGCATTGCTCATGCTCTCCATGCCGCCGGACAGCACGATCGAGGCCGAGCCCGCATTGATGATGTCATGGGCGAGCATGGTGGCCTTCATGCCGGAACCGCAAACCTTGTTGATGGTGGTGGCGCCGGTGGCGTCGGGCAGCTTGGCGCCGCGGGCGGCCTGGCGGGCCGGAGCCTGACCTTGTCCGGCCGGCAGCACATTGCCCATGAAAACCTCATCGATCCGCTCGGGCGCCAGTCTGGCCCGCTCCAGCGCCGCGCCGATCACGTGGGAGCCGAGCTTGTGGGCGCTGAGAGGCGATAGCTCGCCCATGAAGCGGCCCAGCGGCGTGCGGGCGGCCGAAAGGATGACGACGGGATCGGAAGCCATGGCGGGTGCTCCTCAAATTTCAGGCGTTGATTAGATTATAATCATCATATGATGCGCTGCAAAAATTGCAACACACGATCCCATGAAAAGACCGGGATGGCCCCATGACAAAATTTAGCGATTCGCATGAGCGAAATTGATCGATTCGATCCGCCGGCGTAGTTCGTCGCGCTAATCCAGGCCTTCAAGGGCCGTCTTGATGGCTTTCCTGAAAGCTGTGACGTCGCCGAGTTCATGTCCCAGCACCAGCGCAAGCCGGGTCGGGAACAGCGCTTCGCGGTCAGGCCCGGCTGAATCGATCGCCATCGCAAGCGATTCATAGGCATTCTCGAAGTCCTCAAAGGGCATTGCGCTCATGGCGTCTCGCTCCCCAGGCAAATGCCTGCGGTCCTCAGGATCTCGCCGGGGACGACGACCTTCCATCGCCCGGCGACGTGCAGGTCGGGCCGCAGCAGATAGAGCGTGCCGGGTCCGGCGGCGAACAGGCGGGCGATTTCCCCATCATCGTCCGCAATCGTCTTTGCGCCGGGGATGAAACCCCGTGATCCGATGATGAGCGAAACGAGCCGCTTGTCGATCCTGCCGAGTTGCCCGAGCAGCGCTGCCTGTTCGGCGGTGGGCTGTTCGCCGCAAAACAGGATCGCCGTCATGCCGTTGCCGGCGTGATCGAGCAGATAACTTCGGTCGGCAAGCCTGGCGTTCGGCGCGGCGCTGCCGCAGCCAGGTCCGCCGGCAAACTCGGCATCGCGTCCGGCATAAGGCGTCAGCGGGCTTTCCGAATAGGTGTAGGGCTGCATCTGGCGCGGATTGGCGAGCCCTCGCGGAAATTCGTGGCGTAAGCTGAGAGACAATGCCGCCTCGCGTGCCAGCCGCCACCCGCGCGTCGGCGGCGTCATGAAGCGTGTGCTCTTGGTGGCATTAGCGAAGACTTCGAGCGTGGCGCCGCGCCGCTCCGGCGAATAACTGTCGAGCAGCCGGTCGTCCGCCTCGCGCCGTGCAGGACAAGCGCGAGCTTCCAGCCGATGTTTTCAGCATCGGCCAGGCCGCTGTTCAGTCCGCGCACGCCGAAGATCGGCACGATATGCGCGGCATCGCCGATAAAGAAGACGCGGCCGTGCCGGTAGTCGTCGAGGCAGAGCGTGTTGGCGGAATAGACGCTCCACCATTCCAGCTCCCACGGCTTACCGTGGCCGATGTCAGCCAGGATCGCGCCGACGCGGGCGCGGATGTTTTCTTCCCGCAGGGCCTCTTGCTCGCTTTCGCCCTCGCGGAGCTGATAGTCGATGCGCCAGATATCATCCGGCTGCTTGTGGATCAGCACCGTGCCGCCGGGGTTGCAGCTCGGTTCGAAGAATGCCCGGCGTTCGGTCGGAAACTCGTGATCCATGCGGATATCCGCGATCACATACCGGCCTTCGTAGTTGTCGCCCGTCAGCCGCAGCCCCAACATGGATCGTACAGGCGAGCGGGCGCCGTCGGCGGCCAGCACATACAAGGCGTCGAGCCAATAGTCGCCCTCGGGCGATGCAATGCGCGCGGACACGGTATCTGCATGGGACTCGATGCCGGCGAGGTCGCTCCGCCAGCGCATGTCGATCAGGTCGTTCGCCGCGACCGCATCGTGCAGGTATTTTTCAATGTATTGCTGCTGCAGATTATACATCGGCAGATATTTTTCGTTGCCGGATGCGGCATTTCGAGCCGGAAAATCTGCTCGCCGCGGTAGTAGCTGCGGCCCAGCCGCCAGCCGAGCGCCTTTTTTAGAAAGGGCGCGACCGCGCCGATCCGCTCCAGAATGTGCATGCTCGGCCGCGCGATGCAGATGGCGCGGCTGCCATCGTTGAAGGTGTCCTTGCGATCGATCAGTACGCTGCGGATACCGTAGCGCGCCAGCACCAGCGCCGCGGTCATGCCGATAGGGCCGGCGCCCACGATCAGGACGGGATGCCTTGCCGCGGCGCCATCAAGCTCGGGGACGCGCCGCGCGGCAAATCTTGGATAGTCGAAGTAGAGCAGATCCAGTGGTCCCTTGCCGGCAGGCCTCATGCGTCCCTCCGTCTATTTCTTCCGGTCGAGAAATCCCTGCATCAGCCGCTGCGGCTCGCCGGTCAGGAAGGATTGCCCGAACACGCTGACGCTCAAATTGACGGATTCGGTCAGCGGCAGTTCTTCCCATTGGCGGAGCAACGCCTTCTGCGAGCGTAACGCCTCCGGGCCGCATTCGAGTAGGGCGTTGACCGTGTGCTCGACCGCGGCGTCGAGCCCGCCTTCCTTCGCGATCACATCGACCAGACCCCAGGCGAGCGCCGTCGGCGCGTCGATATTCTCCGCGGTCATGACAAGCCAGCGGGCGCGGCCCCAGCCGACCAACCGCGGCAACAAGGCGGCGTGGATCACCGAGGGGATGCCGACACGGACTTCCGGCATTCCGAACTTGGCATCGTGCGCGGCAATCCGAAAGTCACAGGCTGCGGCGACTTCGAGGCCGCCACCGAGGCACCAGCCCGGCAGTCGCGCGATGACGGGCGCCGGAAAATTGCGGACGGCCTCGCAGAGGTCGGCGCAGCCGCGTGATGAAGGCTTCGGCGGATTTCTGGTCGAGACGCGCCATCTCCTTGATGTCAGCGCCGCCGATCATGCTTTTCTCGCTCTGTCCGGCCAGGATCACCACGCGAATGTCCTTGTCGCCGGTGAGCTTCTCGAACCCCGCGCACGCCGTCGGTGACGGCCGAGGAGAGATGTTGAGGAGCCTGCATTGCAGATCGTCAACCTGACGACGCCTCTATCGTCGCGGTCGATCCCGCAATGGGGATTGAGCATTTCCATTTTGTTTTACCCGGACTTGTCGTGGCGGTTGGCGCCACTTCCAAAGACATTACGCCACCTTGTCAAGAGCAGGCGGGCAGGGGCGTTGCGCGCAGAAGTTCGCTCGTGTAAGATGACAAGCATCATTTAAAGGACCTGCCATGACCGCGACCGACACCGCTGACCTGTTTTCACCCGCGACGCGGAGGCAGCGGGTAGTGGACTGGCAGGCGCCGGGTCCGGTGGCGAAGGCTGCCTTCGGAATGACCGGGTTACAAACGATGTGCGCGATCCGCGACGGTATCCTGCCGCCGCCGATGGCCCGGCTGATCGGTTTTGAAATGCGCGTCGCCGAGCCCGGGCGGATCGTGATGGAACTCGATCCGCATGAGAGCCTGGAGAACACTATCGGCCTGCTGCATGGCGCGACCGCTGCGGCGCTACTGGATACCGCCATGGGTTGCGCCATCTCGACCATGCAGCCGGCCGGGCAAACCTCGGTGACGCTGGACCTGAAGCTCACCTATCTGCGGCCGCTGTCGGTGCGGTCCGGCAGCATCTCGGCGGAAGGAAAGGTCATAAAACTCGGCCGCCAGACCAGCTATGCGGAGGGCTTTGTCCGCGACGCGGCGGGCAATCTTGCGGTGCACGCAACCGCGACCTTCTCAATGATCGGGGACGGCGGAAAAGCGAAATAGATGCAGCTTTTTGCGCGCACAACTGCTATTATATGACTGCAAACATTTAATGGACCGTCGATGCGGTATTCGAAAGAGCACAAGCAGGAGACCCACGCGCGGATCGTGAAGAAGGCCTCGGTGCGGCTTCGCGAAAAGGGCGCGCATGGCATCGGCGTCGCCGATCTGATGAAGGAGGCGGGCCTGACCCATGGCGGCTTCTACGCCCATTTCGATTCCCGCGAGGCGCTGGTGATCGAGGCCTTTGTCTACGCGATGGACCGCTCGAACGAGCGCTGGCGCAAGATGGTCGAGCAAACCCCGCCCGAGAAGCGGTTTTCGGCCATCGTCGAAACCTACCTGACGCCCGTCCACCGTGACGATCCCGGCCATGGTTGCGCGGTGCCGGCGCTCGGCGCCGAAATCGCCCGTGAAAGCCCGGAAGACGCGCAAGGCGTTCGCCGCCAAGCTCGAACAGATGATCGAGATGATCGCCGACCAGGTTCCCGACGTTCCGCGCAAGGCCGCCCGCAAGCAGGCCATTGCGGCGCTGACGACCATGATGGGCACGCTGGTGCTTTCGCGCATCGCCGGCAGCGGCGAATTCTCGGATGAAATTCTTAGCTCGGGGCGCGAGGCCGCGCTTGGCCGGGCGGCCGCGGCGAAGCCGGTAACGAAGAAGGCCCGGGCGAAGCCGAACTAGAATCGACGACTCTACGTCGTCCCGGCCTTGAGCCGGGACCCATACGCCGCGGCCCGTGGAAGGGGCGCAAGGAGACGGCCTTTGTCGCCATTCGCATCGGTGGTTATAGGCCCCGGGGTTCGCCGGGACGACGATGGTTTTTGTGCCAGGCCTTCACCGCCCGCTGAACAGCGCGCGCTCGCTTTCCACCGTTTCAAGGATGTAATCAGCGACAGCCCTTATCCGCGCCAGATCCTTGCTGTCGGGATGCATCAGCATCCAGAACGTGCGGGATATCCTGACCTCGTCCGGCAGCACCGGACGCAATTGGGGATGCGCTGTCGCCATGAAGTGCGGCAGCACGGCGATGCCGAAGCCTGCGATGGTGGCATTGAGCTGCGCGATCAGGTTGGCGCTGCGGAATTTCGCGGAGATCTTTGGCGAGACCTGCGGCAGGTAGTCCAGTTCCGGCGTGAACAGCAGTTCCTCGATGTAGCCGACGAAGCGATGCGCGGCCAGGTCGCCGCGGCTTGTGATTTTCGACGTGCGGTCGAGATAGGCCGGCGCGGCATAGAGCCCGAGGCTGTAGTCGAGCAGCTTGCGCCCGACGATGCGGCCTTCCTTGGGCATGGTCAGGCTGATCGCAATGTCGGCCTCGCGTTTCGACAGGCTGAACAGGCGGGCGGTGGCGACGAGCTGCAGGTCGAGATCGGGATACCGCTCGGTGAATTTCAAAAGCCGCGAGGCCAGGAAGTGGCTGCCAAAGCCGTCGGGGGCGCCGATCCGCACTGTGCCGGTCAGATGTGCGCGAGAGCCGCCGACCGCCTCCTGATTGGCAACGATGGTGGATTCCATCGCTTCCGCGCTGTCGGCGACGCGCTGGCCCGCTTCGGTCAGGAGGTAACCGGTCTTGCGGCGATCAAACAGTTTTGCCGAGAGATGCCGTTCCAGGCGGTCGACACGCCGGATCACTGTGGCATGATCGACGGCAAGCTGCTTGGCGGCAGCGGAAACCGATCCGCCGCGGACGATCGCCAGCACGAAACGGAAGTCATCCCAGTCGATCGTCTTGGTGCCTTGATCCAGCATTTCCGCACATCTATGGTGCAATATATCGGACTTGTATCCTAAGAAATGCGGGTCAAAAGGTCTGTAACGCTATCCATAGCGTTTTCGAGCGAAGTGGGTACCGGTTCGCATGAAGAAAACGCGTCAGGACAAAGTTTAGAGCCTCGGTTCAACCGAGGCTCTATCGGGACTTCAGGGAGAAAATTCATGCGCTCAATCGGACATTTCATCGGTGGCAAAGAGGTCAAGGGCACGTCCGGACGGACGGCCGACGTTTTCGAGCCGATGACCGGCGACGTTCAGGCCAAGGTGGCGCTGGCCTCCAAGGCCGAGGTTCGCGCGGCCGTCGAGAACGCCAGGGACGCCCAGGTCGAGTGGGCCAACACCAATCCACAGCGCGCGCGCGCGCGTGATGATGAAATTCCTCGAACTGGCGCAGCGCGATTACGACAAGCTCGCAGAGCTCTTGGCGCGCGAGCACGGCAAGACCGTTCCCGACGCCAAGGGCGACATCCAGCGCGGCCTCGAGGTCGTCGAATTCGCCTGCGGCATTCCGCATCTGATGAAGGGCGAGTACACCGAAGGCGCCGGCCCCGGCATCGACATCTATTCGATGCGGCAGCCGCTGGGTGTGGTCGCCGGCATCACGCCGTTCAATTTCCCGGCAATGATCCCGATGTGGAAATTCGCGCCCGCGATCGCCTGCGGCAACGCGTTCATCCTGAAGCCCTCGGAGCGCGATCCCGGTGTGCCGATGATGCTGGCGGCATTGATGATCGAGGCGGGCCTGCCGCCCGGCATCCTCAACGTCGTCAACGGCGACAAGGAAGCGGTCGACGCGATTTTGGACGATCCCGATATCCGCGCCGTTGGCTTCGTGGGCTCGTCGCCGATCGCGCAATATATCTATGAGCGTGCAGCCGCCACCGGCAAGCGCGCGCAGTGTTTTGGCGGCGCCAAGAACCACGCCATCGTCATGCCCGATGCGGACATGGACCAGACCGTCGATGCGCTGATCGGCGCGGGCTACGGCTCGGCCGGCGAGCGCTGTATGGCGATCTCCGTGGCGGTGCCCGTCGGCAAGCCCACCGCCGACCGGCTGATGGAAAAGCTGATCCCGCGCGTCGAGAGCCTGAAGATTGGCACCTCGATCGATCCCTCCGCCGATTACGGTCCGCTGGTGACGAAAGAGGCGCTCAACCGCGTCAGGAACTATGTCGACATCGGCATCAAGGAAGGCGCCACGCTCGCGGTCGACGGCCGCAGCTTCAAGATGCAGGGCTATGAGAACGGCTTCTACATGGGCGGCTGTCTGTTCGACAACGTCACCAAGGACATGCGGATCTACAAGGAAGAGATCTTTGGTCCGGTGCTGTCGGTGGTGCGCGCCCACGACTACAAGGAAGCGCTGGCGCTGCCGTCGGACCATGACTACGGCAACGGCGTTGCGATCTTCACCCGCGACGGCGACGCCGCGCGCGATTTTGCGGCCAAGGTGAATGTCGGGATGGTCGGCATCAACGTGCCGATCCCGGTGCCGATCGCGTATTACACCTTCGGCGGCTGGAAGAAGTCCGGCTTCGGCGATCTCAATCAGCACGGCCCGGATTCGATCCGCTTCTACACCAAGACCAAGACGATCACCTCGCGCTGGCCGTCCGGCGTCAAGGAGGGCGCGGAGTTCTCGATCCCGACGATGAACTAGTCGTCAAAGAAATGCATTTCGCTCTCAACGAGGACCAGATTGCGGTTCGCTATATGGCGCGGGAATTCGCTGCGGAAAAAATCGCGCCGCATGCGCTCCGCTGGGACGAGGAAAAGTACTTCCCCGTCGACGTGATGCGGGAAGCGGCGAAACTCGGCATGGGCGGCGTCTATATCAAGGACGACGTCGGCGGCTCGGCGTTGACGCGGTTCGACGCCGCATTGATCTTCGAGGCGCTCGCGACCGGCTGTTCGACGGTGTCGGCCTTCATCTCGATCCACAACATGGCATCGTGGATGATCGACGCCTACGGCAACGACACCCAGCGACAAAAGTGGCTGCCAAAACTCTGCACCATGGAGCTGTTGGCGAGCTATTGCCTGACCGAGCCGGGCTCCGGATCTGACGCCGCCGCGCTTCGCACCCGCGCAGTGCGCGACGGCGACCATTATGTGCTCAACGGCCAGAAGCAGTTCATTTCCGGCGCCGGTGGCGGCGACCTCTATGTGGTGATGGTGCGGACCGGCGCCGACGGCCCCGGCGGCATCTCGACGCTGGTGGTCCCGGCCGAGACGTCCGGCGTTTCGTTCGGCGCCAACGAGCGCAAGATGGGCTGGAACGCGCAGCCGACCCGTGCCGTGATTTTTGAAAATGCCCGCGTGCCGGTCGAAAACCGGCTTGGCGAGGAAGGCATCGGCTTCAAGATCGCGATGGCCGGGCTCGACGGCGGCCGCATCAATATCGCCGCGTGTTCGCTGGGCGGAGCTCAGAACGCGCTGGATAAGTCGCTGGCCTACATGAAGGAGCGCAAAGCCTTCGGCAAGCGCCTCGATGAATTCCAGGCGCTGCAGTTTCGCCTTGCCGACATGGCGACCGAGCTGGAGGCGGCGCGAACCTTTGTCTGGCGCGCGGCGGCAGCGCTCGACCGCAAGGATGCGGACGCCACCATGCTGTGCGCGATGGCCAAGCGTTTCGGTACGGACGTCGGCTTCGAGGTCGCCAACCAGGCGCTACAACTGCATGGCGGCTATGGCTACCTCAGCGAATACGGCATCGAGAAGGTCGTGCGCGATCTGCGCGTGCACCAGATTCTGGAAGGGACCAACGAAATCATGCGGCTGATCGTGTCGCGCAAGATGATCGAGGGCGCGCGATGACGGCGACCGCTGCAGCTGTGCCTGAAGAGGGCGATCTGATCGCTCGGCGCGAAGGCGCCGTCGGCGTGATCCGGCTGAACCGGCCGAAGGCGATCAACGCCGTGACGCTCGAAATGTTTCGCGACGTCGACAAGGCGCTCGATGTCTTCGAGGCCGATCCGGCGGTGGCCGTGATCGTGCTGGAGGGCGCCGGCGAACGCGGCCTTTGCGCCGGCGGCGACATCCGCGCGCTCTGGGAAAGCTCCAAGGTAAGGGGCGATCTCGGCAAGATCCTCTGGCGCGAGGAGTACATCCTCAACGCCCGCATCAAGAAATTCGCAAAACCTTATGTGTCGTTCATGGACGGCATCGTGATGGGCGGCGGCGTGGGGCTATCCGCGCACTCCAGCCATCGCGTCGTGACGGAAAAGACCAAGCTTGCAATGCCCGAAGTGGGGCTCGGCTTCTTTCCTGACGTCGGCGGCACCTGGTTGCTGTCGCATTCGCCGGGAGAGATCGGCACTTACTTCGGATTGACCGGGCAGACCATGAACGGCCCGGACGCGATCCATGCCGGCTTTGCGGATGCGGTCGTGCCATCGGCCAAACTCGCTGGCTTGCGCGAGGCTCTGACCAGGGTTCGGCCCGGTGTGACCTCTGCAGAAGTCAAAGCGTTGATCGCTGGCTTCGCGACAAGTGAGACCGCTGGCCCCGTCGCAGCGATGCAGGGAAAGATCGACGGATGGTTCGCCTACGGCCGCATGGAAGACATCGTGGCGGCTCTGCAGCGCGACGGATCTGAACTGGCGCTTTCGACGCTGAAGACGCTGAACGAGAAATCGCCGCGCGGCATGGTGGTAACACTAAAACTGTTGCGACTGGCGCGGGCATCAAGTTCGCTGGAAGAATGTCTGGTGCGGGAGTATCGCGCCGCGCTGGAGGTCTTTGCCAGCGATGATTTCCGCGAGGGCGTGCGCGCCGCCGTGATCGACAAGGATCGCAATCCAAAATGGTCGCCGCCGCGAATTGAAGACGTGACGCCGGAAATGGTCGCGCCGTATTTCGCCGAGATCGGCGCCGACGAACTGAAGTTCAACTGATCAAAACAGAAAAGTTTCAAGCGGAGGATTCGAAATGGCAAATATCGCATTCATTGGCCTCGGCAATATGGGCGGGCCGATGGCGGCCAATCTGGTCAAGGCCGGCCACAAGGTAACCGCATTCGATCTGGTGGCTGCCTTGCGCGATCAGGCCAAGGCCGACGGCGCCGCCATTGCCGAGAATTCGGTTGCTTCCGTCAAGGGCGCCGACGTGATCATCACCATGCTGCCCGCAGGCAAGCATGTGCTGTCGGTCTGGAACGAGGTGATGCCGGCGATGACCAAGGGCACGCTGATTATCGACTGCTCGACCATCGATGTCGAAAGCGCCAAGCAGGCACATGCGTTGGCCGCCAAGAACGGCATGCTCTCGGTCGATGCGCCGGTGTCGGGTGGAACCGGCGGCGCCAAGGGTGCGACGCTCACCTTCATGTGCGGCGGCGAGGACAAGGCGTTTGCGGCGGCGAAGCCCGTGCTGGAGAACATGGGTAAGAAGCTCGTGCATTGCGGTGGCGCCGGTGCGGGGCAGGCGGCCAAGATCTGCAACAACATGATCCTCGGCATCTCCATGATCGGGGTCGGTGAGGCCTTTGCGCTCGCAGAAAAACTCGGGCTATCGCATCAGGCGCTGTTCGACGTCGCCTCGACGTCCTCGGGGCAGTGCTGGGCGCTGACGTCCTATTGCCCGGTGCCGGGCCCGGTGCCGACCTCTCCGGCGAACAACGACTACAAGCCGGGCTTCGCCTCGGCGCTGATGGTGAAGGACCTGACGCTGGCGCAGGATGCGGCGAATGCCGCCGGTGCCGCTACGCCGCTGGGCAAGCACGCGCAGGAGATCTACAAGGCGTTCGACGCGGCCGGTCATGGCGGGGTGGATTTTTCCGGAATTATCCAGCACGTTAGGGGTCTCGCCGGGAAATAACCTTCGTCGTCACCCTGAGGTGCGAGCGACAGCGAGCCTCGAAGGGTGACTTGGTCGGTGTTCTGCTGCCCATCCTTCGAGACGCCGCTTCGCGGCTCCTCAGGATGACGATCGAGGTGCGGAGAAGCCGATTAAGGGAACCACATGACGACCTTCCACGAAGCCCGCGCCTTTCTGCTCAAGCATCGCACCGACTACGATGCGGCGGTGAAAGGCTTCCGCTGGCCCGATCCGGTTCCGTTCAACTGGGCGCTCGACTGGTTCGACGCGGAACTCGCCCACAATCCCGACAGCCGGGACCGCGCGGCGCTCTGGATCGTCGATGCTGGCCACAAAGAGACAAAACTTTCCTTCGCGGCCTTGTCGGCCCGTTCCAATCAGGTGGCAAACTTCCTGCGCGCGCAAGGGCTGAGGCGCGGCGATCATCTGTTGCTGCTGCTCGGCAATGTCGTGCCGCTGTGGGAGACCATGCTGGCGGCGATGAAGCTTGGTGTTGTCGTGATCCCCGCGACCACGCTGCTGACCCCTGACGAACTGCGCGACCGGCTCGATCGCGGCAAGGCGAGGGTGGTGGTGGCGTCGCAGGATCAGGTCGCGAAGTTCGCGGGCCTCGGCAGCGGCAATCTGGCGCGCATCGTGGTTGGAGCATCAGCGGCCCATGATGGCTGGCTGCCGTTCGAGCAGGCGGCGAGCGCGTCGAGACCTTTGCGCCGGATGGACCGACGAACGCCGACGATCCGATGCTGCTCTATTTCACCTCGGGCACGACCGCGAAGCCAAAACTGGTGCGGCACAGCCAGCGCAGCTATCCCGTCGGCGCGCTGTCGACGATGTTCTGGCTCGGGCTGCAGCCGGGCGACGTGCATCTGAATATTTCCTCGCCAGGCTGGGCCAAGCATGCCTGGAGCTGCTTCTTCGCGCCATGGAATGCCGGCGCCACCGTGTTCGTGGTCAACCAGCCGCGCTTCGACGCAAAAGCCCTGCTCGCGACCATCGGGCGCTGCGGCGTGACCACGTTGTGCGCACCGCCGACGGTATGGCGGCTGTTCATCCAGGAGCGGCTCGCCGACTTCAAGGTGAGCTTGCGCGAGGTCTGCGGCGCGGGCGAACCGCTCAATCCCGAAGTGATCGATCAGGTAAAGGCGGCGTGGGGCCTGACCATCCGCGATGGCTACGGCCAGACCGAGACCACCGCGCTCGCCGGCAATTCGCCGGGCCAGCAGGTCAAGGTCGGCTCGATGGGCCGTCCGCTGCCGGGCTACCGCGTGCAGATCACCGATAGTGACGGGCACGTCACCAAGGAGGGCGAGGTAACGCTGGTGCTTGGCGCCGATCGTCCGGCCGGCCTGATGCAGGGCTATCAGGGCGACGACGGCAAACTGAGCGGCGCCGACGGCGATCTCTATCGCAGCGGCGACGTGGTGTTTGCCGACGACGAGGGCTATCTCACTTTCGTCGGCCGCTCCGACGACGTCTTCAAATCATCCGACTACCGCATCAGTCCGTTTGAACTGGAAAGCGTGCTGCTGGAACATGAATCGGTTGCGGAAGCAGCCGTCGTTCCGAGCCCCGATCCGATTCGGCTGGCGATCCCCAAGGCCTATGTGCTGCTGGTTACGGGCGTGGAGCGAACACCGGAAACGGCGCTGTCGATCTTCCGGCATCTGCACACGCGGCTCGCGCCGTTCAAGCGCATCCGGAAGATTGAACTGGTAACCGAACTGCCGAAGACGATTTCCGGAAAAATCCGCCGCGTGCAGTTGCGCCGGCTCGAACATGATAATGTCAGAGGCGATGCGCTGCGCGGAGCGGAGTTCCGCGAAGAAGAATTCCCGGAGCTGCAGAAGGTGCGGACCGCGGGGCTGGAGAACTGATTGATGAATGAAGTCTGGAAGAAGCCGCCCATCTCGCTTGAGGCCTATCAGGCCATGGTCGGCAAGGAGATCGGCGTGTCGTCGTGGCATCTGATCGACCAGAGCCGGATCAATGTCTATGCCGACGTGATCGAGGACCATCAGTTCATCCATGTCGATCAGGAGCGCGCCAAGAAGGAAACCGCGTTCGGCAACACCATCGCGCATGGCTTTCTCACCATGTCGCTGATGAGCATCATGTCCTATGAGGTGATGCCGGTCATCGAAGGCACGTCGATGGGCGTCAACTACGGTTTCGACAAGCTCCGCTTCCTCTCGCCGGTGCGCGCGGGCTCGCGCGTCCGTGGCCGTTTCACGCTGATGGAAGCCAAGCTGCGCAAGCCGAAGGAATTGCAGTCGCGCACCAACGTCATCGTCGAGATCGAGGGCGAGGAAAAGCCTGCGCTTGTCGCCGACTGGATCGGGCTGATCTATTTCGACTGACTCTCATTCGTCGTTGCCGGGCTTGACCCGGTAATCCATCACTGCTCAAAAAGTGTCAATCTCCAGCGGCGCGAGATGAAGCCGGGTGAGGGGTTTCTCTCCGCGAGTTCATCTCTGGGAGACAACCCCTCATCCGGCGCTTCGCGCCACCTTCTCCCACAAGGGGAGAAGGGAAGAAAAACGGGAATTCGACTCATGGCAATCAGGTTTGACGGACGCGTCGCTATCGTCACCGGCGCGGGCAATGGTCTGGGACGGGCGCATGCGCTGGGGCTGGCAAGCCGCGGCGCCAAGGTAGTGGTCAACGATTTCGGCGGCGCGCGCGACGGCACCGGCGGCTCGCTGACGCCGGCCGAAACCGTGGTCGAGGAAATCCGTAAAGCCGGCGGCACGGCGATGGCCGACGGCGCCGACGTCTCGAAGTACGGACAGGTCACGGCGATGGTCGAGCGGGCCACGAAGGAGTGGGGCAGCGTCGATCTCCTGTGCGCCAATGCCGGCATTCTCCGCGACAAGTCATTTGCAAAAATGGACATAGCCGACTTTGCCAAGGTACTCGATGTGCATCTCGTCGGTACGTTTTACTGCTGCAAGGCGGTGTGGGATGGCATGCGCGAGCGCAACTATGGGCGCATCGTTTTGACGACCTCGTCATCCGGCTTGTTCGGCAATTTCGGCCAGGCCAATTACGGCGCCGCCAAGGCCGGCATGGTCGGCCTGATGAACGTGCTGGCCGAGGAAGGCCGCAAGAACAACATCCGCGTCAACACGATTTCGCCGACGGCGGCAACCCGGATGACCGAAGAATTGCTGCCGCCGCAGGCGCTGGCCTTGATGCGCCCTGAGGCGATCACGCCGGCAGTGGAATTTTTGCTCAGCGAGGACGCGCCCACCCGCACCATCATGGGCGCCGGCGCAGGCTCGTTCGCCGTGATCAAGATCATCGAGACCGAGGGCGTCAATCTGGCCCAGTCCGACTGGACCCCCGATGCCATCGCCGCGCATTTTGCCGAGATCAGTGACGTGTCGAAGGCGAAGGCGCTGCAGGGAGCGTTTGAGCAGACGCAAAAGTATGTAGCGCAGGCCGCGGCGCGGGCCGGGATCAAGCTGTAGCCCGCAGCACCACGTCGAGTTTTCTTGTCATGCCCGCGACAAGCCCGGGCATGACAACTGTTTTTGTCGCGCGCGAATCCAGCCTACACTCGGTTATGTCTTCATCGCCGACAAATAGCGTCGCCGTCATCGGCGCCGGCCCCGCCGGCCTGATGGCGGCCGAAGTGCTCGCGCAGGGCGGCGCTGCGGTCACGATCTATGACGCGATGCCTTCCGCAGGCCGCAAGTTCCTGATGGCCGGCCGCGGCGGACTCAACCTAACCCATAGCGAGCCGCTGCCGGCATTTCTCGCGCGTTACCGCGAAGCGAAGCCGCACCTGGCCGCCGCCATCGAGGCGTTTACGCCGCAGGCGTTGCGCGACTGGAGCGAAGCGCTGGGGCAGGAAACCTTTGTCGGCTCCAGCGGCCGGGTTTTTCCAAAAGCCTTCAAGGCATCGCCCTTGCTGCGGGCCTGGCTGCGGCGGCTGGATTCGCTGGGCGTGCAATTGGCGCTGCGTCGCCGCTGGACCGGCTGGGATGGGCAGGGCCGTCTGCGCTTTCAAGCGCCCGATGGTGCGCACGTCGTCGAGACGAGTGCGACGGTACTGGCGCTCGGCGGCGCAAGCTGGCCGCGGCTGGGCTCCGACGGCGCATGGGTCGAAACGCTTGTCGCGAAAGGCGTGAACATATCGCCGCTGCGCCCGGCCAATTCCGGCTTCACCGTCGCCTGGTCGGATATTTTTCGCGATCGCTTCGAGGGGCAACCGCTCAAGGGCGTGGCACTGACCTTCGGCGAGCACAGTGTCCGCGGCGAGGCCGTCGTTACCCGAACCGGTATCGAAGGCGGCGCGGTCTATGCGTTGTCGGCCGAGTTGCGCGAGGCGGTCGACAGGGGAGAGGGATCCTGCAGGTGGCGTTGCGGCCCGATCTCGACATGAATGAGCTGATCGCGAGGGTCTCGGCGCCGAAAGGCAAACAGTCCCTGTCGAATTTCCTGCGCAAGGCCGTTAGCCTCTCACCCGTTGCGATCGGATTGCTGCAGGAGGCGGCCAAGGCACCCGGCAAGTCGCTCGCGTCGCTGTCGCCGGCTGACCTTGCCAGTCTGATAAATGCCGTCCCGATCGAACTCACCGGCGTCGCGCCGATCACGCGCGCGATTTCGACCCGCGGGCGGGATCGCATTCAGCGAAATCGATGCCGATTTCATGCTCCGTCGCTTGCCTGGCGTGTTTGCGGCCGGCGAGATGCTGGATTGGGAAGCGCCGACCGGCGGCTATCTCTTGCAGGCGTCGTTCGCGACGGGCGCCGCAGCCGGGCGAGGGGCGCTGAGGTGGCTGGAGCGTAATATCTAACCTCGTCATTGCGAGCGAAGCGAAGCAATCCATGAGGCCACTAAGGAAGAATGGATTGCTTCGTCGCTTCGCTCCTCGCAATGATGGTTGGATGCGCCGGCGCAAGTCAGCGCAACTTCCCCCGCGCCGCCACCGGCAACGTCCCGATGATCTCGTTACCGCGCACCATCACCACCTCATCCATCATGTTGACGACGACGCAAACGTGATTTGGCACGATCCGCACGACGTCGCCGACATTCGGCCTGGTGTTGCTGCGGGCCAGATCGAGAAAGCCATGCTCTTCCGCAAAACGCGCGATCTTTGCTTCGGGATGCTCCAAAATCAGCCCGTGGCCCTCGAGCCCGCCGCCGGTATCCGAGGTCAGCGTCTTCGAGCCGGCATCGAGAATGCCGCGGTCCGGACCGGCGCGGCTGACCACGGTGGCATAGATGTTGAGCGCGCAATCGTCCCACTCGGCGACGCCGGCGGCGACCTGCATGCGGTCATTGTAGATATAGGTGCCGGGACGATGCTCGGTCGCGCCCTTGAGCTTTCCGACGTTCTTCATGTTCGGCGTGCCGCCGGTTGAAACCATCGCCGCATCGAGCCCGTGTGCGCGGACGCCGGCCAAAGCCTCGTCGAGGAACTTCTGTGCCTCGGCCCAGCCGGTCTCGGTCGGGTACAGCATGAAGCCTGCGAATTTCAGTCCTTTCGACGCCGCGATCTCCCGCGCCAGCGCGATCGCTTCTGCTGGCGTCTCGACACCGGCACGCTTGCGCCCGGTATCGCATTCAACCACGACCGACAGCGGGCGGCCTGAAGCGGCTGCCGCCTGCGGCAGGCCCGCGACAACGACCGAATTGTCGGCGGCGACGGTCATGTTGGCCTTGGCCTGCAGTCCGGCAAGCCGCGCCATTTTCTCGTCGCCGATCAGGTTGTAGCTGATCAGGATGTCGTCGATGCCGGCTTCGGCCATCACCTCGGCCTCGCCGAGCTTCTGGCAGGTAATGCCCCGGGCGCCGGCCGCGACCTGCATCTGCGCCAACAAGGGGCTCTTGTGGGTCTTGATATGTGGCCGGTTGGCGACGCCGGCCGCGTCGCAGGCCACTTGAATGCGCGCGATATTTCGCTCGACACGGTCCATGTCGATCACGGCGCAGGGCGTGCCATATTCACGGGCGATTTTGGCGGCGAGGGGGGTGGTCATCGGGTCGACTCCAATTCAGCATTCTCGTCATTGCGAGCGAAGCGAAGCAATCCATCGTCCCGCATAACGGAGGGATGGATTGCTTCGTCGCTTCGCTCCTCGCAATGACGGTAGAAATATCTATGCCTGTTCTATCTCTTCGCGCAAAACCTCAAGCTCCAGCCATCGATCTTCGGCCGCAGCCAGTTCCTCCTGCGCCTTTGAGATCGCTGATGAGGCCGCGTCGAATTTCTTGCGATCCTTGGCGTAGAGGTCGGGATCGTCAAGCAGCTTTTGCTGCTTCGCAATCTCAGCCTGCAATTTCGCGATTGTTTTCGGCAACGTTTCCAGCGCGTGCTTCTCGTTGAAGTTCAGCCGGCGTTTTGATGCCGTGGACGGCGCGGCCGTTTTGGCTTCTTTCTTTTCCTCGACGGCAGTCTTCGCCGCTTCGCGCGTCAGGTCCTCGCCGCGCTGCGCCAGCATGTCTGTGTAACCACCGGCATATTCGATCCAGCGGCCGTTGCCCTCGGGCACGATCACGGACGTGACCACGCGGTCGAGGAAATCGCGGTCGTGGCTGATCAGGATCACGGTGCCCTCGTAGTCGCCGAGCATCTCCTCCAGCACGTCGAGGGTTTCGAGGTCGAGATCGTTGGTCGGCTCGTCCAGCACCAGCAGGTTGGACGGCGTTGCCAGCGCGCGCGCCAGCATCAGCCGGCCGCGCTCGCCACCGGAGAGCACCTCCAGCGGTGTGCGCATCTGCTCCTGCGCAAACAGAAAGTCCTTCATGTAGCTGACGACGTGCTTCGGCTTGCCGCCGACCATGACATGGTCGCCGCGCCCACCGGCCAGCGCTTCGGCCAGCGTCGATTTGGGGTCGAGGCTTTCGCGGTGCTGGTCGAGCGTCGCCATCTCGATGTTGGCGCCGAGCCGGATCGTGCCGCCGTCCGGCGGATCGTTGCCGATGAGGAGATGAACCAGCGTGGTCTTGCCGGCCCCGTTTGGACCGACGATGCCGATGCGGTCGCCGCGCTGGACGCGGATCGAAAAGCCATCAACAATCGTGCGGTCGCCATAGGCCTTGCTGATGTTCTTGGCTTCAATCACCAGCTTGCCGGATTTGTCGGCTTCGGCGGCGGCGAGGTTGGCATTGCCGGTCGTGCCACGATAATTGCGCCGCTGGTCGCGCAGCGCGTGCAGATTGCCGAGCCGCTTGACGTTGCGCTTGCGGCGGCCGGAGACACCGTAGCGCAGCCAGTGCTCCTCGTTGACGATCTTGCGGTCGAGCTTGTGCTGGTCGCGCTCTTCTTCCGCCAACACCTCGTCGCGCCAAGCCTCGAACGCCGAGAAGCCGCGATCGATCTGCCTGATCTGGCCGCGATCGAGCCAGGCGGTCGCGCGCGAAAGATTCGAGAGGAAGCGGCGATCATGGCTGATGACCAGCGCGCACCTTCGGCTTTCCAGTTCGCCCTCCAGCCATTCGATGGTCGGAAGGTCGAGATGGTTGGTCGGCTCGTCCAGCAGCAGGATGTCGGGCGAGGGCGCCAGCACTCGCGCCAGCGCCGCGCGGCGGGCCTCCCCGCCGGAGACATGCGCAGGATCTTCATCGCCGTGCAACCCGAGCTGCTCCACTAGGTAGCGCGCCTGATAGTGATCGTCGCCGGGACCAAGACCTGACTCGACATAGGCCAGCGTCGTCTTGTGGTCGCCGAAGTCCGGCTCCTGCGGCAAATAGCGGATGGTCGCGCCGGGCTGCACAAAGCGGCTGCCGCCGTCGGGCTCGACGAGGCCGGCGGCGATCTTCAAAAGCGTCGATTTGCCCGAGCCGTTGCGGCCGATCAGGCAGACGCGCTCGCCCGAGGACACCGACAGCTCGACGCCCGACAACAGCGGCGTGCCGCCAAACGTCAGCCTTATATCTTTCAACTGGATCAGCGGCGGCGCCATCGTTCGCTTCAACCCTGGTTTGGCGCGGGTTGTTGCGCCCGCTGGCGCTGGATGCGGCGGATGGTCTGATCCAGCGCCGACAGGAATGCCGAGCGGTCCCGCGGCGCAAAGGATCGTGGGCCACCGGTGACTTCGCCCGATGAGCGCAGGTCGGTCATCAGATTGCGCACCGCCAGGGTCATGCCGATGGATTGTTCCGTAAACGGCTTGCCGTTCGGCGCGATCACCTCAGCGCCGGCTTTCACGCAGCGGCTCGCCAGCGGGATATCCGCGGTGATGACTATGTCGCCCTTGCCGGCGCGCTCCGCAATCCAGTCGTCGGCGGCATCCATCCCGGAACCGGCTGCGATGCGCTCGATCAGCGGATCCTGCGGCACGCGGATGAAATTCCCGCGACCACGCTGACCGGCAGGCCGTGCCGGGTCGCGACGCGATAAATCTCGTCTTTCACCGGGCAGGCGTCGGCATCGACATAGATGCGGGTTGGATTCACGTCAGACAACATGGTTGGATTCGGGTGCGCTCTTTCGCCCGCGGGTGGTACCCCATCGAAAGCCAAATTGCGAGCAAAACAGGGCCGGGAACACGCTTGCCACAGCACATTCTTCGCGTACGATAAGTCTCGGAAATAACAACAGAATCAGAGGAAACCTGAGACCATGACCAGCCGGCTCGAACCCTACCGCGTCACGGCCTACAACACCTCAAAACAATCCGAAAACAAGATCCACGACGACACCGTGGCCCGCCGTTTCGGGTTCTCGGCGGGCTCGTACCCGGCGTCGACGTGATGGCCTACATGATCCACCTTCCGGTCGCCAAATGGGGCCGCGCCTTCCTCGAGCGCGGCCTGATCGACGCGCGCTTCGTCAAGCCGGTATATGACGGGGAGGTCGCCGAACTCACGGCTGACGAAACCAATGGCGTGCTTTCGATTCAGGTGCACAGCCGCGGCCAGCTCTGCGCCACCGGCAGCGCGTCATTGCCGGCATCTGCGCCGACTATGTCTGCAGGCGATTTCAAGGAAGTCGCGGCCGTGGCGGAGCGCCAGCCGGTCAGCGCCGCGTCCTATGAGGTCGGCAAGTGGCTCGGCACCGCGCCGCGCGACTGGGCGGGCGAAGCGGCCACGGGATATCTGGCCGATATCAGGGAAACCGATCCGATCTACACCAGCGAGGGCCTCGGCCATCCCGGCCTGCTGCAGCGGGTGATGAACAAGGCGCTGGTCGACAACGCCATCCTGGGCCCGTGGATTCACGTCGGCAGCCGCATGCGAGCTACTTTCTGCGGCAAAGAGCGGCGACGTGATCACGGCCCGCGCCAAGGTGATCGCCGATTACGACAAGAAAGGCCACCGCTTCGTCGAGCTCGACGCGCTGGTCGTAGCCAACGGCAAGACGCCGCTGGCGCATTGCCACCACATCGCGATCTACCAGCCGCGCGAGCAGGCGGCGGCGTAAGTAGTACCCTCTTCATTGCCCGGCGTCGCGGTTCTCGCTGATGCTCGAATACTGCATTGCCGGTCAAGCCGGGCGACGACCGCCGTTGAGATGGACGCCGTTCTCCGCGGGAGGTTGTTCCTCCCTGGTTTGCCGCCAGGTCGCCGGCGGCGAGCCGACCACCCGGCGGAACGCGCGGTTGAACGCCGCGTCGGAGTCATATCCGACGCGTCCGGCGATCTCGGCGACGCCAAGCGTGCTGTCTTGCAGCAGGTGCTGGGCCAAATGCATCCGCCAGCCCGCGAGATACTGGATCGGCGACTCGCCGACCAGTTCGACAAAGCGTTTTGCGAGTGCCGCCCGCGAGACCCCGACTTCCTTTGCAAGCGTTTCGACGGTCCACGGCTGATCCGGCTGCGCATGAAGCAGGGTAAGCGCCGGACCTACCTGGGGTCGTGCAGGCCAGCCAGCCAGCCCCCGCCGTGACCCTGCATCGCAAATTGCAACTGCCACCGCAGCAGTTCGAGGAACAGCGATTCTGCCAATCGTGCCAGCACCGCTCGATTGCCGGGGCCCGGCGCCGCGGTTTCGCTCATCAGATAGCTCACCGAGGCCCGCCACCACTCCTTCTCCGGCGGATGCGTGATCGTCTGCAGGTTTCGTCCGGTGCCGTCCAGCGTCTCAAGCGTAAGGGTGTCTCCACGCGAGCGGACGCAAAGAATCGCCGGCAGCGATTTCAGCAGCGGATCGAAGCGCTGATCGGAGTGCAGAAAACCGCAGATGAAGCGCGCCGCCGGGCCGCCCCCGCCGTGGTTCACGACCGTGATCTGCTCGGCGGACGGTTGCGAATAGATGTCCTGTATCGGCACAGGTTTCAGTTCAGGGTCGCTGGCCATCACATGCTGATCGCCGCGCGGGAACACGATGACGTCGCCGCTTTCGATGTGGATCGGCGCCAGCGCCCCGGAGGTCACCCGACAGCTTCCCTCAGTGACTACGTGAAAGGGGGGTCACCGAACCTTCGGAGCGCTGCAGACGCGCCGCCAGTAGCGCCGGTGGCGACGAGAGTATCGCCCACGGGTGCGTGAACTCCGCGCGAAAATGAATAGTTCCGGACAAACGCACGACGCGCAGGACTTCCGACAAAACATCCACGAGATGATCCTGAATTCCTGCTGTCGGCACGCCTCACGGGCTGGGTGAAAGCCTTTCAGAATGCACGCTGTAGTCAAGCGCCATAGCGTCGCGGCAAAGCTTCTTGGAGCCGTGGTCATTGCGCCGCGGGCCCAGCTTCGCCACAAAGTGTGCCATTATCCGCACCTAACGATAAAAAGCACAGGAGAATACGATGTCGGGTTCAGTGAAGGAATTACTTGCAGCGGCAAACGGTTCGGTCCCAACCATCAGCCCGCAGGACGCGAAAGCCCTGATTGAGCGCGGCCAGGTCCTGGTGGTCGATGTTCGCGACGGCCTAGAACTGCAGAGCACTGGCAAGGTTCAGGGCGCGAAGCACGTCTCGCGCGGCATGCTCGAATTCAAGGCGGATCTGAGAGCCCCTATTATGACAATGCGTTCGATCGGGAAAAACCGTGATCGTGTACTGCGCCTCCGGCGGGCGGTCCGCGCTTGCCGGCAAGACGCTGCAGGACATGGGCTACAAGGACGTGCGCAACCTCGGCGGCTTCAAGGGCTGGGCCGAAAGCGGCGGCGCGGTCGAGAAGGTCTGACGCGCAGTTACGCGCGTCTCGACCGTCATGCCCGCGAAGGCGGGGCATCCGGTACGCCGCGGCCTCGCGGTTCGATCGTCTCTAAAATACTGGATCGCCTGCCCAGTGCGCAATGGCGCACAAGGCGGGCGATGACGGTTTCCTATTTGGCAAATAGTGCAGCCCCTACGCCGCCTTTTTTCGCCTTCGCATCCTGGATCGCGCGCCACACACGTTCCGGCGTCAGCGGCATGTCGATATGCGTGATGCCGTATTCGGACAGCGCGTCGACCACCGCGTTGACGATGCAGACGAGGCTGCCGGCGCAGCCGGCTTCGCCGCAGCCCTTGGTGCCCAGCGGGTTTGACTTCGCAGGCGAGGGATGATCGCCGACTTCCATCGGCGGAATATCTTCGGCGCGCGGCAGCGCATAATCCATGAACGAGCCGGTGATCGGCTGGCCGCTGGAATCGTAGCTGACTTCTTCCATCAGCGCCTGGCCGATGCCCTGGGCTATGCCGCCGTGCAATTGGCCGGCGACGATCATCGGGTTGACGACGGTGCCGAAATCATTGACGGCGAAGTAGCGCACGATCCGCGTCACGCCGGTTTCGGGATCGATCTCCACTTCGGCGACGTGGCAGCCATTGGGGAAGGTCGACGGTATCTCCTTGGTGGCATGATCGACGTCGAGCGTGTCAGGCACGCCCTCCGGCATCTTGCCGTCGCGTATGCGCTGCGCCAACTCCATGATGCCGATCGACCGATCGGTGCCGGCGATGGTGAAGCGGCCATTGGCAAATTCGATGTCGCCTTCGGATGCTTCCATCAAATGCGCAGCGGCCTGCTTGCCCTTCGCGACGACCAGCGCGGCGGCTTCGACGATGGCCTGACCCGTCGCCGTGATCCAGCGTGAGCCGCCGGTTCCGTTGCCGAAGCGGACGAGATCGCTGTCGTTCTGCTCCAGCGTGATCTTTTCGAACGGGACGCCCAACTGCGCCGACAGCACCTGCGCGAACGGGGTGGCGTGACCCTGGCCGTAATCGAGCGTGCCGGTGGTCAGTGTCACCGAACCGTCAGGCTCGAAACTGATCTTGCCGAGTTCGCCGCTCGGCGGTGCGGTGACTTCGAGATAGGAGCCGACGGCGATGCCGCGCAGCCTGCCGTTCTTTTTGCTTTCCTTCTTTCGCCTGGCAAAATTGGCGTGGTCCGGAAATCTCCAGCGCCTTGCTGAACACGCCGGCGAAATCGCCGCTGTCATAGGTGACGCCGGAGGAGGCCGCGAACGGCAGTTGCGACGGCTTGATGAAGTTGCGCTTGCGCAAGGTCAGGCGGTTGATGCCCATCTCGTCGGCGGCGCGGTCGATCAGCCGTTCCATGTAATAGTTGGCTTCGGGCCGGCCGGCGCCACGATAGGCGCCCATCAGCGTGGTGTTGGTGAGAACCGTCCTGATGTCGACGCCGAGCAGCGGCGTGCTGTAGACGCTGGCGAGATTCTTGCCGGTGTTGAGCGACAACGGCCCCGGCGCGACGCCGGTGATGTAGGCGCCGAGATTGCCATAGCCCTGAAGGCGCACGGCGAGGAACTTGCCCTCGGCATCCAGCGCCAGTTCGGCGTGCATGAGCTGCGCGCGGCCATGGCTGTCAGAGAGAAAACTCGTCGACCGCTCGTCGGTCCATTTCACCGGACGGCCGAGGATCTTCGCCGCGTGCAGGATGCAGGTATATTCGGGATAGCTGACGTTCTTCATGCCGAAGGAGCCGCCGACATTGGCGGTCAAGATGCGGACCTTGTCGTTCGGTACGTTCAGGATTTTCGCCAGCGTCACTTTGTTGCCGAACACGCCTTGCGTCGGCACCTGCAGCGTGAAGCGCTCGGCCGCCTTGTCAAAGGCCGCAAGCGCCACGCGCGGCTCCATCGGGACGACAGCCACCCGGGTGTTGACGATGTCGAGTTTGGTTACATGCGCCGCGCTTGCGAATGCCGCGTCGATCTTCGCGGTGTCGCCATAGTGATAATCGAGCGCGACGTTGTTGGGGATGTGATCGTAGAGAAGCGGCGCGCCGGGCTTAGCCGCTTCGCGGCATCGGTCACGGCGGGGAGCGGCTCGATGTCGAGTTCGACGGCTTCCGCCGCATCGCGCGCCTGCGCCAGCGTTTCCGCGACCACGAAGGCAACGGGATCGCCGACGAAGCGCACCTTGTCGGTCGGCAGCGCAGGACGGTTGGTCTGCAGCAGCGGCGAGCCGTTCCGGCTCTTCAGCGGCAGACCGCAGGTGAAGGGGTTGTAGCCGGCGGCTTCAAGATCCCTGCCGGTCCAGACGCCGAGCACGCCCGGCATCGCCTTGGCGGCAGCCGTGTCGATCCCCCTGATGATTCCATGGGCATGGCTGGACCGCACCATGAAGCAATAGGCTTGGCCGGGCAGCGAGAAATCGTCGGTGTATTTGCCCTTGCCGCGGACCAGCGTGTCGTCTTCCTTGCGGCGCACCGGCTGCCCGACACCGTATTTTTGCAGTGCGATAGCGTTGTCAGAGATGAAGGCTGCGTGTAATCTTGCATCGAAAAACACCTGAAATGCTTGGAGTTTTCTTGGATTTTCGCGCTTTCGCGGGTTCCAGCTCAGATAACGCACCGCATCGTCAGCGACAACGCCTGATTGGGCATAGTCCTATGTGATGGGTTGTTGCGTAGCCTCTTGGCGCTGCTAAAGTTTCCGTGAACGGAAATTCTTCGGCGGCCCGGTGTGCGTGGCCGCGGAAAGACAGGTTTGATGAACGAGGATCCGCGGCTCCGCGAAGGCCTCCTGGCCCGCGCAAGCCCGTCAGGGTTGGTTGCGGTGGGCGCGGGGGAAACGGTGTCTATGCCGCGCTCGACCTTGGCACCAATAACTGCCGGCTCCTGATCGCCAGTCCGGCCGGCGACGGTTTTCGCGTGGTGGACTCGTTTTCGCGGATCATCCGGCTGGGCGAGGGCATTTCCGCGACCGGTTCAATTAGCGAGGCGGCGATCGACCGCGCCATCGCAGCCCTCAGCATCTGCAGCGACAAGATCCGCTACCGCAAGGCGCGGCGTCTGCGGCTGATCGCAACCGAAGCCTGCCGCGCGGCGGCCAATGCCGACAGCTTCCGGGCCCGCGTCGCGGCCGAGACCGGTATCCGGCTCGAGGTGATCGACCGCGAGACCGAGGCGACGCTTGCGGTGATCGGCTGCTCGCCGCTGCTCGACGTCAGGGGACGCGGTGCGATCCTGTTCGACATCGGCGGCGGATCGACCGAACTGGTCCGGATCGACCGCGATCCAGACGAGCAGGAGGCCCCGCCGCGGATCAAGGCCTGGATGTCCATCCCGCTCGGCGTCGTCACGCTGGCCGAGCATTTCGGCGGCAGGGACGTGACAGTGGAATCCTACGCGCGGATGGTGGGGGAGGTCGCGCAATACGTCGCGCCGTTCGCGGCCGAACACGGCGCGGACTTGCGTGACATGCATCTGCTCGGCACGTCGGGCACCGTGACGACGCTCGCCGGCATCCATCTCAACCTTGTGCGTTACGACCGCCGCCGGATCGACGGCGTCTGGATGAACGGTTCCGACGTCACCGCCGTGATCCAGCGGCTGCTCGGCATGAGCTATCAGGAACGCGCCAACAACAATTGCATCAGCATCGAGCGCGCCGATCTGGTGCTGGCCGGCTGCGCTATTCTCGACGCGATCCGCGATGCATTCCCGTTGCCGCGGCTGCGCGTCGCCGATCGGGGCCTGCGCGAGGGCATGCTGGTCGAGATGATGCGCGAAGACGGCGCGCTCAGGTCGTGCTAACCGCGGATATCGACTGGCTTGGGTCAAAAATCCTCGCCTATGCCCAACAACGGCAAGAGCGGCTGAGTGTCAGCCGCTCTTCTTTCAAAATCGAACCGGGAGGCCGGGCTAGGCGGCACGCCGGATCTCCTCCAATTTTTGATTGATCTGCTTTCCGGCATCGTCGGCCAGTTTGAGCGACATGTCAGCTATCCGACGGCTGCTCTCCAGAGCAGTTCCCACGGTATCACGCACCATGTCACTTTGTACGGCTGCAACGTCCTGAGGCGTTCGGCAGGCCCGGAATTCATTCATGTGGTCCATGTTCTTCTCGACTTGGTGCCGAACTAACTGCAAGTATTCTTGAGACATCCCACTCATCACTTTGGCAGCAGCTGCGCCGGTGTAAAGTATTGTTTGGGCGCTGCGGGCCGACCGTTCAGTTGCCTGTTGCGCGCCGTCTCCCGACAAGCCAAGCGTGCGGCCAAATTGCTCTGTAGACCTACCCATGACCGTGGTCGCCATATCCAGACCGAAGCGCCAGGCGTTTTGTAACGTCTCGGCGTTTTGCTTGAGCAGGCTGGCACTTGCCCGAGCCACTTCCTCCCCGGCCTCAGCCGTAGCTTGTGCGACGCGCGCCGTCTGCTCGGCTGCAGCTTGTCCGATACGGCTTGTCTGTTCAGCAGTCCTCTCGCTGGCGCGGCGGGCTGCGTCTTCAATGCCCTGCGTAGACTTTTCCTCCTGGCGTGGATTTGCCATCTTTGTTCTCCGCTGATTGCAGGTTGATGACTTGCCCCAGCTCCTTCCCGAGCAACGCAATCGCTGTGAGACCGTTCCAGACCTCCCGATCTTTTCGGCGATCCTCGATGTTGCTTGGGAACAGCTCCATGTCTCCGGTTACGCCGCGGACTGGATGGCGTGACATATGGGCTATCTCGTCGACCTTGTTATATTTCCGTGTGCCCGCTATGGGGCTGATGGCGACTAGAACCGAATGAGTGAGGCAGGTACCTCATTATACTCGCTTCAATGCGCGTTTCGTTGCGTGCTATTGATTCCAAGCTCTGGGTTCGGCTGACACAAGACAAGTACGGATATGGCAAAAGACACCACCGGACGGCTGCACGTCACGGTCAAGAGCGGTGGCAAGCGCAAGCTGTCATCAAAGCTCTGGCTGGAGCGGCAACTCAACGATCCCTATGTGGCGAAGGCCAAGCGGGACGGCTATCGCCGCGCGCGGCCTACAAGCTGATCGAGATCGATGACAAGTATCATTTCCTCAAACATGGTATCGCCGTGGTCGATCTCGGCGCCGCCCCCGGCGGCTGGAGCCAGATCGCGGCAAAAGCGCGTCGGCGCGGTCAATGGCAAGGGCAAGGTGGTCGCGATCGATCTGCTGGAGATGCCGGAAATTCCCGGCGTCAATTTTGCGCAGCTCGACTTTCTGGCCGAGGACGCGCCGGACAAACTCATTGCCATGATGGGCGGGCGCGCCGACGTCGTGATGTCCGACATGGCGCCCAATACCACCGGCCACCGCAAGACGGATCAGTTGCGCATTGTCGGCCTCATCGAGACTGCGGCGGCCTTCGCCGCCGACGTGCTCAATCCCGGCGGAACGTTTCTGGCCAAGGCCTTTCAGAGCGGCGCCGATGCCGAACTGGTCGGGCAATTGAAGCGTGATTTTTCCAGCGTGCGCCACGTCAAGCCGGCTTCGAGTCGGCAGGATTCGTCGGAGCGTTATGTGCTGGCGATGGGGTTTCGCGGGCAGCCCAATCGGCGCTAGGCGCAATCGTTACGGTACAATGGTCGATGGATATCAGCTAAGGTTGCAGCGCGTCGAAGCCTGAGCGAATCATTTGGAACTTTTTCCCGCACGGCTTATTTCAGTAGTCCTGCGTGGTCTGTTTATTCGCATGCAGCCTGACGCCAGCAGTAATTCTGCAGCGTGCCGCGCATCCGTCTGGGGAAGGAGCTTTCCCGTGATGGAGCACAGGACCAGGGTTGGTAATCGACTGTTAGCTGCGTTGCCGCCAGCAGACCTTGATTTGCCGCGCCGCATTTCCGAAAAGTATCGCTTGAACGTGACGCCGTGCTGGTGCGGTCGGGCGACCCAGTTGACCGGATCTATTTCCCCCTGAGCGGCCTGATCGCCTTCGTCATGGATATGCCGAACGGCCAAACCGTTGCGACCGCTGTTGTCGGCAATGATGGAGCGGTGGGCATGCTGTCGACGCTGGGGCCGTCGCGCTCTCCGATGACGGCGGTGGTGAGGGTGGCGGGGACCGCATTGCAGATTTCGCCGGCACGATTTCAGGCAGCGCTCGGCCGCAGCAGCGCCTTGAAAGAGGCGGTTCAGACCCTCTCAAGGGTACTGCTGACACAATTCCAGCACGTCGCAGCCTGCAATGCGCTGCACTCGGTCGAGGCGCGTCTGGCGAGGTGGTTGCTGCACGTCCATGATCGGGTTGACGGTGACGTCCTGCCGCTGACGCAAGAGACGTTCGCAGAATTGCTTGGCGTTCGGCGCACGACAGTGACGCATGTCGTCTGCAAGCTCCGCGCGTCGGGTGCGATCCGATCCAATCGGCGGAGCTCGATCGAGATTGACAGGTCGCGGCTCGAAGCCGTGGCATGCGAATGCTACCAGCTCATGCGCCGCAGGATCGGTCGGATAACCTTGACGGAAGAAATGGAACCGCCTGGCCGCGCTCGGCTGGCGGAGGATCCCGGCACTCAAGCCCCCTGTTGGCCAAGGCAGACGAAGTACACCGGCGCACGCGAACCCAGGGAGTGATCGGCCAGCGGCCAAGAAACCATTGAGGGAATTGCAGCGAGGCCTAACCTTACTGCGTCAGAGCCGGCGCTATCCCTCATCCTGAGGAGCTTGCGAAGCAAGCGTCTCGAAGGGCGTGGCCCAACCGTGGCCGCATGGTTCGCCCGGCGATGCAGGGCATCGCCATCGGCTGGAGTGCGCCTTTCTCGGGAAGCGCTTGTTCCAGCCGATCCTGGCGGGCTGCCAAAGGTTCGAATGAGGACTAGGACGCCTTCTGCAGCGCGCTGGCAAAGCTCTTCCTGATTGGCTCCGCGCTCTCGGTCGCGGCCTTGCGGGCGAGCTCCCAAAGCTCCCGGCTTTGTGCGGTCGTGGCTTCGAAGTTCTTGCGGCTCTGCGTGGCTGAGAGCTGAACGAGTTCCGACAGCGATTTCGTGGCCATGAGATGGGTCAGAAAATCGAAAGCGGAGCTGGCGTTGACGGAGGAAATCTCGATGATCTTGGCTCCGTAATCCGCGGCGCCCTTGGCGTTGGTCGAATAGGCTTCCCGAAAGACGTCGCCGATCTCTCCCGAGGCCGCTTTCATCTTCTCGCAGTTTTCCTTAGCCCGAATCACGCTCCGCTCGGCGAACCCGCTGAACATCCCCGGCATCGGGAAAAACGGCATGTCAAATCCGCGCCTTTCGTGTGGCCCGGCCGCTTTTGGGTTCGGCGGGTTGTTATTCACGTCAACGTCCATATTGGTGTCACTCACGGGTTTTTTCATCCTTTCAAGCGAAACTGAAATCAACGACGATCGGATTTTTTGTTCCCGGACCTTCCGAACCCCGTGCTGTGCCGCGGAGACGAAGCCGAGAACCATTCCCCCAACCTCCAGTATGGGCAGGTGCTGCCGCCGATGACCGCCTCGCGCCCGCCTATACGAAGGTATATGACGGAGGGGCGCCCGGGCTTCCGTTCGCTTTCTGACTCTCGCGCCGGATTTTTTGACCGTCCTGCGGTCGAGAATTTCTGACCGTGATCAGGTTGCTGAAGCCGAGGTGCGGACGATGCTGACGGCGAGCGTCTGCATGCGCATGGCCTCGCTTCGCTCGCAGTCGTCAGCCCAGCCGCTGATCACGCGCGTCGTTGGTGCCTTCGCTGGCGGCTTTTGTCGCCGCCTTTGCCGCGCCCTTGCGGCTGGAAATCTCGACCGCCTTGCGCCCGGAAATTTCGTGGCCGGCGTCATCGGGCATCTGCCGGAAGAACCAGGCCGAGGCGGCCGAGATGATCGCGACCACGATGAAGGCCGGACCGAACACGCTGGCGTTCAGTTCGGTGACGTGATGGTAGAGCATGGTCGATTCCACCGAGAACGCGCCGACCGCGACGCCTGCTGAAATCGCCAGTTGCTGGTTGACGCTGACCAGCGTGGTGGCGCGGCTCATCTGCGCCGGTTCGACCTCGGCATAGGCCACCGTGTTGATCGCGGTGAATTGCAGCGAGCGGAAGAAGCCGCCGACCACCAGGATGATGAAGATCAGCATCAGCGGCGTCGTCACCGTGAACAGGGCGCAGGCCGCAAGGAAGACCGAACTCACGATTGCGTTGATCGTCATCAAGTTGCGGAAGCCGAAGGTGCGGATGATCCGCGCGGCGAGCGTCTTCATGCCCATGGCGCCAACCGCTGAGGCAAACGTGACCAGGCCGGACTGAAACGGAGACAGGCCAAAACCTTCCTGCATCAACAGCGGCAGCAGGAACGGCAGCGCGCCGATGCCAAGCCGGAACAGGAAGCCGCCGATGATGCTGGCGCGCATGGTCGACAGCCGCAGCAGCGAAAAATCCAGCACCGGCGATCCGGTCCGCTTCGCGTGCATGACGTAAAGCATCATCGAGATCGAGCCGACCGCGACGAGGCCGGCGATGATCGGCCAGGGCAACAGATTGAGGCCGGCGACGGAGAGGCCGAAGGCAATGCCGGCAAGCCCGATGCCGGCCAGCACCATCCCGTAAAGGTCGAAGCGTTCGGGGTCCTCGCTCTTGATCGGGTCGATGTACTTCATCGCCATGAAGATGCCGAGCAGCCCGATCGGGATATTGATCAGGAATATCCAGTGCCACGAGAAATAGGTGGTGATGAAACCACCAAGCGGCGGCCCGATCACCGGTCCGATAAGCGCCGGCACCGTCACCCACGCCATCGCGCTGACGAGCCCGCTCTTGTCGATCGAGCGCAGCAGCACCAGGCGGCCGACCGGCGTCATCATTGCCCCGCCCATGCCCTGCAGGATGCGCGCGATCACGAAATGGGTCACGTTTTGCGACAGCGCGCAGCCGATCGATCCCACCATGAAGACCGCGATGGCGATCGAGAACACCATGCGCGCGCCGAAGCGATCGGCGGTCCAGCCGCTGGCCGGAATGAACACGGCGAGCGAGAGCAGATAGGACGTGATCGCAAGCTTCAGCGTCAGCGGGCTGGTGCCGATGTCAGCCGCGATCGCCGGCAGCGACGTCGCAATCACCGTCGAGTCCATGTTCTCCATGAACAGGGCGGTGGCCACGATGAGTGGGATCAGGCGTTGCTTGTCCATCGGGATCGGGGACCGGAAAGAAAGGCAGGCGAGGGGCCTGTATCATCCCGCTGTTGCACAAGCCATTGCGGAACCGGGCGAACCACCTAAATCCTGCGTGACGCTGGTATGCACCGCGCTAGACGCCGGAGGTCCTTGAGATGATCTACGTCCTTGCCGCCCTGTTGCCGCCGCTTGGGCTGCTCCTGAACGGGCAGCCATTTTCGGCGATCTTCAACGTGGTCCTGATCGTGTTTTGCCTGGTTTTCGGGCTGATTTTCCACGTCCTGCTACTGGTGCCGTCGGCGCATGCGCTGATCGCGGTCCACATGAAGCGGGAGGACCGTCGGCACCGCGAGGTAGTGGAGGCCATCCGCCAGCACGGTCCGCCGCCCGGATATCCGCGCTAGGCTCTTATAAAGGCGGGCTTTTCCCGAAAAGCCTGTGCATAGCTGGCAAACCCTTTGATTCGGCGGGATGCCATGCTATCGACCACCGTCAACCCCACCGATGGGCTTCGATTCGACGGCGATGCCGGTAGCATCGCCGAAGGCGGCGTTCATCTATAAATAGTGATCGCGGCGGACCGCCGCCGAAAGGAGTTGGCAATGGCGCAGGGACTTCAGGGTATCCGCGAAGCCTACACGTTCGACGATGTGCTTCTGAAACCTGGTCTCTCGGATATCCTGCCCTCTGAGGCCGATATCCGCTCCCACGTCACCCGCGCGATTCCGCTGAATATCCCGATCATCGCTTCCGCGATGGACACGGTCACCGAAGCGCGCATGGCGATCGCGATGGCGCAGTCCGGCGGCGTCGGCGTCATCCACCGCAATTTCGACCCCGAGGGGCAGGCCGCCCAAGTGCGGCAGGTCAAGAAATACGAGTCCGGAATGGTGGTCAATCCGCTGACCATCGGCCCTGACGCGATGCTATCGGACGCGCTGGCGCTGATGAAAGATCACGGCTTTTCCGGCATCCCCGTCGTCACCGGCGCCAGCAAGAATGTACCGGGCAAACTGATCGGCATTCTCACCAACCGTGACGTGCGCTTTGCGACCGATCCGAAGCAAAAAGTGTCAGAACTGATGACGCACGAAAACCTCGTCACGGTGCGCGAAGACGTCAGCCAGGACGAGGCCAAGCGAATGCTGCACAAGCATCGCATCGAAAAGCTGCTGGTCGTCGACGAGCAGTATCGCTGTGTCGGCCTGATTACCGTGAAAGACATGGAAAAGGCGGTCGCGCATCCGCTGGCCTGCAAGGATGCGCACGGCCGCCTGCGGGTGGCAGCCGCAACCACCGTCGGCGAGGGCGGCTATGAGCGCACCGAGCGGCTGATCGACGCCGGCGTCGATCTGATCGTGGTCGATACCGCGCACGGCCATTCCTCCCGCGTGCTCGAAGCGGTCAACCGCATCAAGCGGCTCTCCAACGCCGTGCAGGTGATCGCCGGCAACATCGCAACGAAGGAAGGCGCGCAGGCGTTGATCGATGCGGGGGCGGATGCGATCAAGGTTGGCATCGGCCCCGGCTCGATCTGCACCACGCGCATCGTCGCCGGCGTCGGCGTGCCGCAGCTAACGGCGATCATGGACGCAGTGGAAGCGGCGAAGAAGGCCGACGTGCCCGTGATTGCGGATGGCGGCATCAAATATTCCGGCGATCTCGCCAAGGCGCTCGCCGCCGGCGCCGACATCGCCATGGTCGGTTCGCTGCTTGCCGGCACCGACGAGACGCCGGGCGAAGTGTTCCTGTGGCAGGGCCGTTCCTACAAGGCCTATCGCGGCATGGGCTCGGTCGGCGCGATGGCGCGGCTCCGCCGACCGCTACTTCCAGCAGGACATCAAGGACACGCTCAAGCTGGTGCCCGAAGGCATCGAGGGCCAGGTGCCGTATAAGGGTCCGGTCGGCAACGTCATGCATCAGCTCGCCGGCGGCTTGCGCGCCGCGATGGGCTATGTCGGTGCGCGAAACCTCGCCGAATTCCATGCGAAAGCGGAGTTCGTGCGCATCACCGGCGCGGGCCTGCGCGAAAGCCACGTCCACGACGTTACCATTACGCGAGAAAGCCCGAATTATCCGGGCGGGGCGTGATTTGAGGCCGTCATCCCGGGCTCGCTTCGCGCCCCGGAACGCGGCATTTGACGAATATGCCGTTCAAAGCCGTCATTGCGAGGAGCGAAAGCGACGAAGCAATCCATTCTTTTTCGTTGACGAAGATGGATTGCTTCGCTTCGCTCGCAATGACGAACAATAACAATCAGAGGAGACAACAATGTCCCAAGGCAAACGCATCGTCCTGGCCTCTCGCCCCGTCGGCGAACCGAAACCCACCGATTTCCGCCTCGAGGATTGCCCGGTGCCGACGCCGGGCGCGGGCGAAGTGCTGCTGCGCACGATCTGGCTCTCGCTCGATCCCTATATGCGCGGGCGCATGAGCGAGGGGCCATCCTATGCCCAGCCGGTGCCGATCGATGGCGTGATGGAAGGCGGCACCGTCAGCGAGGTGATCGCGTCCAACAATCCGGCCTTTGCCAAGGGCGACATCGTGCTGTCGCGCGCCGGCTGGCAGACGCATGCGATCTCCGACGGCAAGGGACTCGCAAAAATCGATCCGAAGATCGCGCCGATCTCGACTGCGGTCGGCGTGCTCGGCATGCCCGGCATGACGGCTTACACAGGCCTGCTCGACATCGGCAAGCCGCAGGCAGGCGAGACCGTCGTCGTCGCGGCTGCCTCCGGTGCGGTCGGCTCGGCCGTCGGCCAGATCGCGCGCATCAAGGGCGCACGCGCGGTCGGTATCGCCGGCGGCAAGGACAAGTGCGACTACGTCAAGAAGGAACTCGGTTTCGATGATTGCCTCGATCACCGCGATCCTGATCTGGCGGCGAAACTCAAAGACGCCTGCCCGAAAGGCATCGACGTTTACTTCGAGAACGTCGGCGGCGCCGTGTTCGAGGCGGTGTTTCCGCTGCTCAATGCGTTTGCGCGCATTCCCGTATGCGGGCTGATCGCGCACTACAACGACACCCAGGCGGTGGCGCCGAAATGGGCGCCGGCGCTGATGCGCAACGTGCTGACCAAGCGGCTGACCATCCGCGGCTTCATCGTCAGCGATTTCGCCGCGCGTCACGGCGACTTCCTGCGCGACATGTCGCAGTGGGTTCGCGAGGGCAAGGTCAAGCACAGGGAGTTCGTCACCGAAGGCCTCGACAGCGCGCCTGCCGCGTTCATGGGCCTGTTGAAGGGCGCCAATTTCGGCAAGCAACTGGTGCGCGTCGGGCCGGACAAGATTTGAAGCCAACGCCGAGTTGTGGGGAACCTAAAGGCGCACCTCACGGCGACTTGAGGTGGGTGAGGGAACGTCCTTTCGAAACTGTCGTTTGGCTTTGACATCCAATGGAGAAGCCAAATGACGAAATGCAAGATTCTATCGCTCGGCTTGCTTGGCGCCACGATGCTGGCCACTCCTGTGATGGCTCAGACGGTCTATCAGGAACCCGGCGTGGGCTACTATCCGAACTCCGGTTACGTCACAGGAGGCTACGGTGTTAGGGCCGACCCCGGACCAGGCTACTATCGCGGTAACCGGTTTTACCCGGCCCCCCGGGTGGGCGCATTTGCCAGCGAGCCTTGGACCGACGGTTCCTCCTATGGCTACGTTGAGCGGCCGTACTGATCCGGAGGGCGAGGATTTCGAGGCGCTCTGAAGTGAGGTCTAGGAATTCTTGCCAATCAGCCAATCCAGATCAACATCGGTTTGTCCCGGCGCCCTGGCGTGCCGGACCTCAAAGGAGTCGGGCTGGAAGCGGTACTCGACCAGCCCGACTTCCTTGGTGCCGATCACTTCCTGCATCCGGTCCGGAATGACGAACCCGGCGGATGGCGCCCAGACGTGTCGGGTGTGGCCGAAGGTGAAGTCGCGCCGCTGATGGACGTGGCCTGAGGCGACCAGCCGCAAATCAACCGCCGAAAACATCTCGATCAGATCTTTGCGCCGGGGCTGCGGAACGTAGCGGATCGCGGAAGCTTCAAGCTCGGGATCGTCGGGCGTGTTCAGATAAAGCGGCTTGTGCAGGAACAGCGCCACCGGGTTGCCGTTGGCTTTCGACAGCTCGGACGCGAGCCAGTCGAACTGTTCCGCCTCGCTCTCGATCTCGGTATTCATGATCAGCGAGTTCAACCCAATGAAACACCAGCCGGCTGCATCGAAGCGCCAGCGGTCCTCGCCGATCAAAGAGAGATAATTCTGCCGTTCTTTCTCGGTCGCCGGTTGCTTCGGTGCGGGACCGACCGCCGTCGGATTGTCGCCGATGTCGTGATTGCCGGGCAGGAGACGGCAGGGGACCGGCAGCGCATCATGCAGTTCCTTGGCAAATTCGAGATCACTGCGGCTGGTCGGCCCGTCGAAGGAGATATCGCCGCTGTTGATGACGAGATCCGGGCGCGTCGCGTCGATATGTTCGCTGACGCGGTGAAAATTGTCGGTCAGCTTCTGGAGACGGCGGGCGAGGTGGGTGTCGGAAATTTGCGTCAGGCGAAATTCGTTCATGCAAGATTCCTTTCAGGCCGATCATAGCCGGATCCGGAGTCGGAACGATGACGGGAGATGCGCGAACGCTCAGCCCAGCGTCCTTCGCCAGAATGCCAGCATGTCCGCCCGAAACAGCTCGGCCTCACCATCGCGGCTTCCGATTCTGGCGCCCTTGCGGCCATAGCCGGCTTTCAGCGCGTAGATCATCAGGTCGCGATCGACAAGCTTGCTGTCGGCGTCCGCGTGAAGCGGATGGATGAAGGCGCCGTCGTTGCCGATATAGATCGTCGGCGCGGCCGGGGACACCGATGCGTCAGCGACGTTCTCGATTTCTGTGCCGCGATCGAAACTGTGCTGCGCGCCGCCGATCAGCCGCATCGTGACCTTGCCGCCGGAAAGCCGGATGGCCTGGCAATGGCCCTGCACCTGCATCGGCGAGCACCATTCATCCGCATCGCCCATGATGACGCGGATTTCAGTTTGATCGACGGAGGGATCACGGAACTGGTGGCCGCTCCAGGGATAGGCCGCGAGCACGCTTTTCAAGCCGGCGCCGTCGCCAACCACCGCATCGGCGAAACGACGCGTCGCTGATGTGAGCACCGCAGAGCCGCCGCGGCTGTGGCCTTGCGCGCCGATCCTGGATGCGTCGATCTCAGGATGGATCGCAAGCACCTTCCAGGCCGCCAGCACGTCATAGGCGCTGGCAGCAAATGAAAACTGGGTCTGGTTGGCAACCGTTGACGTCACATCGCGCGCGCCAAAGCTGTCGAGCACGAACGCCGCAAAGCCGTCATCGGACACCGCTTCGGCATGCGCAAGGTGCGAGGGCGCAACGCCGAGGCTGCCCGGCACCACCATCACCAGCGGGAGTTTGCCACCGGCCTTGCGACGATCTGTGGAAGGCAGGAACAGCTTGCCGTCGATCGTCAATTGCGGCAGTTCGGCGGCACGGCTGATGACGTGAAAGTAATTGAGTGGATTTGCCGTGGGAATTTCGACGTTCAATCCCTTGGCGCCGTTCCCAAAAACGATGTCCTGATCGCGAAATCGCAAGTTGCTCTCCTCCTGCGGCTCTTCTTCTGGCAGCCGTCAAGGGTACAGTAGAGTCAGGTTTTTCCGTCAAAGCAATGCACCGGTGGTGTCGCAGAGCAAAACAATCAGAGCACGCGATAGCGGATCGCAAACGCATCGTGGATCTCAGTCGTCATGGTGCATGGAATCGCCGGGCAGCTCGGCTGCGCGAGTGGCGCCGGCCAGGATCGGGGAGGTGATGTTCATCGCCTGCTCGTAGGCTGCTTCAAGGCCGGTTCGAGACCAGAACCATCGGAATTCTGGGCAGTTGGTCGCCTGGGCTCGGGTCGTGGTTCAGGCAGGCTCTAGGGGCGGATTTGTCAGGCGGCTGGCCCACCGCTATGAAATTGAGGTCTCAAGCGGGCTTCGGGGGAGATTCTCATGTCGGTTCAAATGGTTTTGCTGCCGGTTTTCGTTCTCGTCGGGCTGACTTTCTTCCTGTTGCTGTGGATGGCGACGGCCCGGACCCGGGCGCTGAGAGGGCGCGAAACCCGTCTCAAGGACATCGCGCTCGGCCAGCCGAATTGGCCTGAACGCGTGACGCAAATCGGCAATTCCTTCAGGAACCAGCTCGAAGTCCCCGTGCTGTTCTACGTCCTGATCGCGCTGGCGCTGCCGCTGCGCCATGCTGATTTATTCATTGTGCTGATGTCCTGGGTGTTCGTGGTGACGCGCTTCGCCCATGCCGGCATTTTCGTCACCACCAACAACGTGCAGCAGCGCGGGCTGGCATGGTTCGCCGGCGTGCTGGTGCTGCTGGCGATGTGGATCTACTTCGCGCTGAGAATGCTGCTTGTGATCTAGTCTTTTGTTTTGACGCGTTTTCTTTACTCGAACCGGTGCGCACTTCGCTCGAAAAACGCTATTGGAAGGATTTGAATGACCCCCGCTGCCCGGCTGTCCGCAGCCATCGAACTGATCGAGACCATCGACGCGCAACGCGTTCCCGCGGCGAAAGCGCTGAAGGAGTGGGGCACCGCGCATCGCTATGCCGGCTCGGGTGACCGCGCGGCGATAGCAGGCCTGATCTGGGACGTGCTGCGGCGGCAAGCGTCGAGCGCGTGGATCATGAACGCGGACACCGCGCGCGCCCGTGTTCTTGGCATGCTCAGGCTCGAGCGGGGCATGAACACTGATGCCATCGCAGCCCTTTGCGACGGTGGACGTTTTGCGCCGGAGCCTCTGAGCGAAGCCGAATGTTCGGCGCTCACCTCGGGCTCGCTCGACGCTGCGCCGGCGCACATCGCCGGTGATTATCCGGAATGGCTGGACGCGCCTCTGGCGGCCGTGTTTGGCGACGATCGTGTGGCCGAGGCGACAGCGATGGCGAGCCGGGCGCCGCTCGATCTCCGCGTCAATACGCTGAAGGCCAAGCGCGAAAAGCTGCTCGCCTCGCTCGCCCATCTCGGCGTACAGGTGACGCCGTGGTCGCCGATCGGCTTGCGTATCGAACTCGGCGCCGACGCGCGCAATCCCGGCATTCATGCCGAGGAAGATTTCATCAAGGGCGGGATTGAGGTGCAGGACGAGGGCTCGCAGCTCGCGGCGCTGCTGTCGGCAGCAAAACCCGGCGAGCAGGTGATCGATCTTTGCGCCGGCGCCGGCGGCAAGACGCTGGCGCTCGCCGCGATGATGCAGGGCAAGGGGCGATTGATCGCGACCGATCACGACAAGCGCCAGCTTGCGCCGATCTACGAGCGGCTGTCGCGCGCCGGCATCCACAACGCCGATGTCCGCGCGCCGAAAGGCGAGGCCGATCCGCTCGCGGACATCAGGGCCTCCGCCGATCTGGTGCTGATCGACGCGCCCTGCACCGGCACCGGCACCTGGCGGCGCAACCCCGACGCCAAATGGCGGATGCGCCCGGGCGCGCTGGAAGTACGGTTGAAAGACCAGGCGGAAGTCCTTGATCGCGCTAGCTCGCTGGTCAAGCCGGGCGGCCGGATCGCCTACGTGACATGCTCCGTGTTGCCGCCGGAAAACGGCGACCAGATCCGCGCGTTCGTTGCGCGCCACCCGGAGTTTTCGATTCAGCCGCCGCACGAAGTTGCGAGCGTGCTGTGGGACAAGGCGGAAGAGTTTGAAACGGCCGCGCTGCAGTCCGCCGAAGGCTGGCTGATGACGCCACGGCGCACCAGGACGGACGGTTTTTTCGTCTCGGTGCTGAAGAAAGGCGCAAATGTGTAGGGTGGGTTAGCGTAGCGTAACCCACCATCTTTCTTCGCGGGTCGGTGGGTTACGCTGCGCTAACCCACCCTACGATTCCTCAATCCACAATAAACAGCGTCGCGCCTGATTTCGTCGACGACCGGTGCGCGGCGTCGCCGAAGTCCGAGACCTGGTAGCTCATGCCCGGCAGCAGCTTGAACGTGCGGCCATCGCGCAGTTCGGTATCGAGCTCGCCCTGCAGCACGTAGAGCACGCGGCCGCGGTCGCACCAGTGATCGGCGAGATAACCCGGCGAATACTCGACCATCCGCACGCGCAGATCGCCGATATCAAGCGTGCGCCAGCGCGCTTCGCCGGTTTCGCCCGGATGCGTCGTCGCGGCGACCTGGCTCCAGTCGGTGACGGTGAAGGGCAACGGTGGAATTTTCATGCGGGAATGTCCTGTTGTACGGCGTGGGAATCTTTCTATCGTCATTGCGAGGAGCAAAGCGACGAAGCAATCCATACTTTCTTTGCGGCGCGATGGATTGCTTCGCTTCGCTCGCAATGACGGGTGACCCTAATGCGCGAGATGGTTCGCCGAACCCTGCCTGATCTTGCGCCCGACATCGAGCCGCAGATACTCGCAGATCTACGCGCCGCCTCGTTCTGGTAAAACACGACGGCGCTGCGGTCTCCTCCATCGCCGCCGATTTACTCGCGCAAATTAGGTCAACAATACTTACCTAATATGGATCTGTCTATGCCTCAGAAAGAATGTGGGTCAGCCGTTTCCCGCGGTTGCGAGGTCGCGCCCCGTCGCGTAATTCCTGTCCATGACAGCAGCCAAGCCCGCCCGCGAGTCGATGCCTTCAGTGGCGTCGGCGCATGACAAGATTCTGATTGTCGATTTCGGCAGTCAGGTGACGCAACTGATCGCGCGCCGGGTGCGCGAGGAGGGCGTCTATTCCGAAATCGTGCCGTTCCAGAAGGCCGAATTAGCCTTCAAGGAGATGAAGCCGAAAGCGGTGATCCTCTCCGGCGGCCCGGAGTCCGTGCACGAGGAAGGCTCGCCGCGCGCGCCGCAACTGATCTTCGATTCCGGCGTTCCTGTGCTCGGCATCTGCTACGGCCAGATGACCATGGCCGCCCAGCTCGGCGGCGAGGTCGAAGGCGGCCATCATCGCGAATTCGGCCGCGCCGACGTCGAAGTGAAGACGGCGAGCAGACTGTTCGACGACACCTGGTCGATGGGCGAGCGTCATCCGGTGTGGATGAGCCATGGCGACCGCATCACCAGGATGCCGCCGGGCTTCAGCGTCGCCGGCGTCTCGCCGAACGCGCCGTTCGCCGTGATCCAGGACGAGAAGCGCAAATATTACGGTCTGATGTTTCACCCCGAAGTGGTGCATACGCCCGACGGCGCGAAACTGCTGCGCAATTTCGTCCGCAAGGTCGCAGGCCTGACGGGCGACTGGACCATGCGCGCGTTCCGCGAGGAGGCGATCGAGAAGATCCGCACCGCGGTCGGCAAGGGCAAGGTGATCTGCGGCCTCTCCGGCGGCGTCGATTCCGCCGTCGCCGCGGTGCTGATCCATGAGGCGATCGGCCACCAGCTTACCTGCGTGTTCGTCGATCACGGCATGCTGCGGCTGAATGAAGCCGAGACGGTGGTCGACCTGTTCCGGCATCATTACAACATCCCCTTGGTGCATGTTGATGCATCAAATCTTTTCCTCGGCGAACTCGCAGGCGTCAGCGACCCCGAAGCGAAGCGCAAGACCATCGGCCGCCTGTTCATCGACGTGTTCGATGCGGAGGCGAAGAAACTCGGCGGCGCCGATTTCCTGGCGCAGGGCACGCTCTACCCCGACGTGATCGAAAGCGTCTCCTTCACCGGCGGCCCGTCGGTCACGATCAAGTCACACCACAATGTCGGTGGTCTCCCTGAACGCATGAACATGAAGCTGGTCGAGCCCTTGCGCGAATTGTTCAAGGACGAGGTCCGCGTGCTGGGCCGTGAACTCGGCCTGCCCGAAATCTTCGTCGGCCGGCATCCGTTCCCAGGGCCAGGGCTCGCGATCCGCTGCCCCGGCGAGATCACCAAAGAGAAGCTCGATATCCTGCGCCAGGCCGACGCCGTCTATATCGATCAGATCCGAAAAGCCGGTCTCTACGACAAGATCTGGCAGGCTTTTGCGGTGCTGCTGCCGGTGAAGACGGTGGGCGTGATGGGCGACGGGCGGACTTACGAATACGTCGTTGGCCTGCGCGCGGTGACCTCGACCGACGGCATGACCGCGGATTTTTACTCGTTCGACATGTCCTTCCTGGGCGCGACCGCGACGCGGATCATCAACGAGGTGAAGGGCGTCAATCGCGTGGTGTATGACGTGACGTCAAAGCCGCCGGGGACGATCGAGTGGGAGTAGGGGGAGTGCTGCAGAGTAGAGTGGCGGGGGATAGCGTGTTGTAGGCAACATTGCCCCAGCGATAGTCGTCGATAGCTCTTGTATCGCATTGTGAATTGCTCGCTTCCTCGCCAGGGTCATCGCTCAGCGCCAGTACGCCCCGCGAGCGCGGGATCGACGCAGGGCCGGACCTTCCGAAAGCGAATTGTCTATCGCAGTTGCAACCGCGCATGACCCTGAATAATCGAACCGCGGGATCGAATTTTCCCAAATGTTGAGCCACTTCAGGGAGCGCCCTGATGGCTGCAATTCCGGACTTGGGATAAAGTTGGTGGACCCGGTGCGCATGACTGCCTGCCGCGCGGACGTCAGACAGGTGCGTGCGAATGGACCTTGGTCCAACTTATCGCCGCCCTGATCCTTGGAGGACTATAGAGCGGCGGCGCCAGCGCTAGGCTTATCAGGAGCATGGCCATGAAGATCGCTGTGATCGTATCAATCGCTTTGGCGACGGTATCACTCGCGCCAATCGCATTCGGACAGACCAGTTCATTGAGCTCCGCCGAGCTTGCTGAACGCACAATTCATCGCCGTGCTGTCGAGGCGGTGATCTGGGCCATGCCTGCGGTCAATTACGACCTGATGCTGCAGGAGGCGCTCAAGGCCGGCGCCAGGGAAAACGAGATCGTCTACTGGGGTAAGCCGTCCGACTGGCACAACCAGACGCTCACCCCTAACCCGGACGCGATCTACCTGATGACGTTCTATAACACCCGGGATGTCGGTCCGGTTGTGGTCGAGGTGCCGCCTGCCGGAGAGGACGGGTCGCCTACTGCCAATATCGACGACCTCTGGCAAATGCCGCTCGAAGATGCCGGTCCTGCCGGCGCCGACAAGGGGCAGGGCGCTACGTACCTCATCCTGCCTCCCGGTTACGGCGGGAAGGTGCCCGACGGTTACATCGAATTGCGACCGCCGACCTATGCCGGCTATGCGCTACTCCGCTCGACGCTCAAGAGCCACGCGCAGACGGATGTCGAGAGGTCCGTCGCCTACGGGAAGCGGATCAATATCTATCCGCTTTCTACGGCCGCCAACCCGCCGCCGACGAGGTTCACCGACGTGAAGGACGTCGTGTTCGATTCAACCATCAAGTACGATCTGCGCTTCTTCACCTCGCTCGATCGCATTGTCCAGAGCGAGCCATGGCTCGAACGCGACCGGGCGATGATCGATCAGCTCAGGACGCTCGGCATCGAAAAGGGCAAGCGGTTCGCGCCCGACGAGCGGACCAAAGCCCTGATCGAAGCTGGCGCCAAAGAAGCAAACGCCTGGCTGGATGCGAAATACGACGCGTTCTTCCCGCCGTTCTTTGAAGGCGGTCGCTGGGCGCTTCCAGCCGATCAGAAGTTCGTATCAGAGATACAATCGGGTTACGCCGACGCAAACCAATACCTCGTGGACTCTCGGGGCCTCACCTACACATACGGGTTCATCGGCATCAAAAGGCTGGGAAGCGGGCAGTTCTATCTGATGACCATCAAGGACAAGGACGGCAATCCTTTCGACGGTGACAAGACCTACCGCCTGCACGTGCCGCCAAACGTGCCGATCGAGCAATACTGGTCGGCAACCGCCTACGACCGAGAAACCCATGCGCTCATCAGGAACATGGATCGCGCCAGCCGCGGCTCCAACAGTTCCGAAGTCAAGGCGAACGGCGATGGCTCGATTGACATATACTTTGGCCCCCGAGCGCCGGCAGGCAAGGAAGCGAACTGGGTTCCGACCGACCCAAAGCGACAGTTCGAGGTGATGTTCCGCCTCTACCGCCCGACCAAGGCATTCTTTGACAAGCAATGGGTGCTTCCGGACATCGTCATGAAAGTCATTTGCACATTCATCTGTGTAGTCGTAGCGCTTGCGGCTGCAGCTTCCTTCGCCCTCGCGCAAACGCCGCCGTCGGGCGACGCCGTGCCGGTCACCGCCGACAATTTCAGGCGCGCCGAATCGGACATGTATTTCGCCTCGGCGGTCAAACAGGCCGATGGTCTCGGCAAGTTCCATCATCACCGCGAGGTCATGCGGATCGACGATCAGACCGTGATCCGCGCCAATCGCGACACGCTCTATTCGACGGCGGTCTTCGATCTTGATGCCGGGCCGGTGACGATCACGCTGCCCGATCCGGGCAAGCGCTTCATGTCCATGATTGTGATCGATGAAGATCAATATGCGCCTGCTACCGTCTACGCACCGGGAAGCTTTACCTACTCGAAGAATGAGATCGGCACGCGCTATCTGATGATGGGCATCCGCACTTTCGTCGATCCCGCTGATCCGAAGGACATTGAGCAGGCCCATGCCCTGCAGGACGCAATCACGATCAGCCAGGCGGGTTCAGGCCGTTTCGAGGCGCCAAATTGGGATCAAACAAGCCAGAAAAAAGGTGCGCGACGCGCTGATTGTTCTCGCCAGCACAATCCCCGACACCAAGCGCATGTTCGGACCAAGGGATCAGGTCGACCCGGTTCGGCATTTGATTGGAACCGCCACGGGCTGGGGCGGCAATGCCGAGAAGGACGCGACCTACCTCACCGTCGCGCCGACCGACAATGACGGCAAGATCATCTACAGGCTTACGGCTAAGGACGTGCCGGTCGACGGTTTCTGGTCGATCAGCGTGTACAACGCCAACGGTTATTTCGAACCGAACCGATACAACGCGTACTCGCTCAATAATGTCACCGCGAAGAAGAGCGCGGACGGCTCGGTCGCTATTCAGTTCGGCGGTTGCGACGGCATCATTCCCAACTGCCTGCCAACCACACCGGGCTGGAATTATTGGGTGCGCCTCTATCGTCCGCGCGCCGAAATTCTCAACGGCAAATGGAAATTCCCGGAGCCGCAGGCGGTGCGTTGAGGGCTGGCGGCTCGCGCCGCTGCAAGATCGATCGACAACTCTCAAAGCACACACATGTGCGCAGGTGACGGTGTTTTGAACTCTAAGCTGATCGGGTGTTGCTCGCGACAGTGCACGAAGATTTCACCAGTCGACGTCGATAGTCTCTGAAACCGAGCCGATTCCAAATCGCCTGAATTCTCCATTGAATTCAAGAGCGCAAATTTCTGACGGATCGGGAAGACGGCTCTTGGCCACGCGCAGAAAAAAATTTGCGGTGCTAGATCAACGCGTTACCATGGATCAGAATAATCGAGTGGGAGTGAAGGGGAGTACCGTGGAATAGTATCGGATAGCAGAGGACACTCGAGCGAATCCTAGGCCATCGATAGCAGTCGATAGATTCTAGGCGACCCGCAGATCTGCCGCTCTGTCGGGCGTCTCCCCGCTCTTCGAACGGCGCCCATACGCCGTCAGGCCCACCCCAACCTTCGCGACTTTGTGGCCTTCAAATATTCGGTCGCGCGCTGCTCGAAGAAGTTAGCGCGCGCGACCAGTTCTCGGCGTCGATCACACGGTCGTAGATCGATTACTGCTCCTTCTTGAACAGGTCCTGGAAGATCAGCTGGCCCAAGTGCGGCCGCGTGCGTGCACCAGCGCGCCACCCTCGTTGAGCTTTCCCAGCTTGACGGATGCGAACCCGAGTTGCTTGGCCAAGGCCGCCACGGGAGCGATCGCGTCCTCGTCGTCGCTCGACAGAAAGACGACCCGGTGCCCGCCCTCGACGACCGGATCGGTAGCCAGGGTGGCCGCAACCAGGTGATTGAAACCTTTCACGAGCTTGGCGCCGGTGAACGCCTTGGCGACGAAGGCGGAGGACGGGAGGCCGTCCAGCTCTTCAGGGAGAACTCCAAACGTGTTCGTCGCGTCGATGACTGTCTTGCCTTCCCAGCTCGGCAGGGCCTTCGCAACCTCGCGGTGCTCCCAGAACGGGACCGCCAGGATGATCGTGTCGGCCTCGACTGCATCCCGCAGCGACTTGGCGACGACCGTGGGTCCAATCGCCCGAGCCTGCGGCGCCAACGCCTCGGGCGGTCGGCGGCTCGCGACGGTCACGTCGATGTCTTTACGGGCGAAGGCGCGGGCGAGGGCCTGGCCTACCGCACCGAATCCTATAATCGCATAGCTCATAATACTTCTCCGATCCATGTTGATATTGATTCCCCGGCCCTTCAGATGGCCGAGAAGCCGCCATCGACAGACAACTCCACCCCATTAACGAAGCTCGAATCGTCTGAAGCAAGAAACAGCGCCACCGCCGCAATTTCCTCAGGACGACCCATTTTTCCCCGCGGGATCAGGGATTCGAACATCCGCTTCGCCTCGTCGTCGAGAACCTGGTCCTGCATCGGTGTGGCGATCGGCCCCGGGTGCAGCACGTTCACCCGGATATTTCTGCCCTTCAGCTCGTTGAGCCAACCGCGTGCGAATGCGTGCAGCGCCGCCTTGCTCGCCGCATACACGCTGTAACCAGGAAAACCTTTGATCGAAGCAACTGACCCGGTCATGAAGATCGATCCGCCATCGTTGAACAGCGGCAACGCCTTCTGAACCGTAAACAGCGTGCCGCGCGCATTCAGGTCGAAGGTCGCATCGAAGTGCTGCTCGGTAATCTCGCCCAGTGGTACGGCTTCGCCCGTGCCGGCGCTCGCGTACAGGACGTCGATCTTGTCCTTTTCCCGCTTGACCGTGTCGAACAAGCGGTCGAGATCGTCGAGATTGGCCGCGTCGCCGCGTACGCCGGTCACGTTCCGGCCGATCAGCTTGACGGCCTCGTCCAGCGCCTCCTGTCTCCGGCCCGTGATGAAAACATAGGCGCCTTCTTCAACGAACCGCTTGGCGCTCGCCAGCGCCATGCCGCTCGATCCACCTGTGATGACTGCAACCTTACCCTCAAGCTTTCCCATGACTTTTCCTTTCGTGGTGTCGGGACGGCATCTGCCTCCCAGAACCTCGAGGTGGGTCCGCCGGCGTCAGTTATCGAGTGCGGAAGCGCGCACATCGGTGGTGCGAAATCTATCCGGCTGGACGACCCGTGACGATGGATGTCCGCCATGCGAAACAGGGCCGCGCTCGTCGACACAGGCTAAGATGACCGTCCGTACTGCTGTTCGATGTGTTAGATACGGGCTTTGGAAGGCGCACCCCGCGGTGCGGGATTGCACCATGATCGACTGGGACGACGTTCGAGCAGATGGAGGCGTCGTCGAATCGATTGGAGACGCGATCTTCGGGCGCGACCAGGGCGTACGAGGACTCTTGCGGGTGACACTGGCGCCGACCCTCGCGACGCACCTGCTCATGCCCGACTTCGCTGAGTTTGCGCGTCTGCATCCGGACGTCGAGATGGAAATCTTGTCGTCCGGCGAGTTGGCAAATCTGACTAACCGAGAGGCCGATGTCGCGATCCGCGTCGTTTACGACCGCAAAACCCTGCCGCTCAATCTTCACGGCCTGAAGGGCCCCGGAGCTGTTCGGCGGCGTCTATATGTCCCGCGATCGACTAGCCGCGTGGCGTGCGGGCGCGCCTGATCCCATCCGGTGGATCGTCATAAGCATTCATGGAATCCCCGACTGGGCTCGCGAAGGTGAGGTTCGTACCACGGGGGTTCCGTTCAGGACCACGGACGGCGAGGCGCAGATCGTTGCAGTACGGCAAGGGCTCGGGATGACGACACTGCCGTGCTTCGTCGGAGATACCGACCCCCTACTGGTGAGGGTGCCGGGCACCGACTTGCACCTGCATGGAACGCTCTGGCTTCTCACGCAGGGGGAGACACGCAAGACGAAGCGCGTGCGGCTCTTCACTGAGTTCGTATCCCGCAGGCTCGCCGCTTACGTGCCGCTTCTCGCGGGACTGTCCTTCTCGCGTGACTGACGCGCGGCGGGTAGCCGATGGCGCTGTCTCGAGCGTACCGCTGCATCAACTACGCAGCCCGATGTAAATCTCGCGACGGACTCTGGTTGTAGACAGCCTCGTGACGGACTATTTTGGGAACTGCCGGTACGGCTCGGTCGGCGACCGCCAGAAAGAAATCGACCGATTGATGCCGATAGTCGCTGAAACCGCGCAAATCGTGGACCGTCGAAATTGGTGTTTGAAATCAAGAGCGCAAATTTCTGACGGATCGGCAAGACGGTTCTTCGTCGTGCGCTGAAAAGATTTGCGATGCTAAATCAGCGAGTTAACCATACCTCTGAACCATCGAGTGGGAATGAGCGATAGTACCGCGGGGTAGAGGATCGCAAAAAAATGTTATCGGCGAGTTTGCCTCTGCGAAAGCGGTCGATTGTCTTCGGTGCAAACTCAGAGGACGTGTTATGCATCGCTTGCGTAACCGTGTTGCGGTACTAGGCTAGAGCGCCTGGTCATCGCGGTGATCGGCGAGCCCGCTCGTTACGCGCCGCGTGAGTTCCTTCATGTCCATATCGACGCCGTCACCCGACTGGCGCTCGAGCCCGTAAACCTCTTCGGGGAAGTTCATTTCCTTCAGGATCGCGTCGATCTCCTCGTGCTTGTCGGGTGGGAAGAGCTGGGCAGGATCGCCGACCGCCACCCACTTGATCGGGACGAGCGAGCGCGGCAGCAGGACGGTGCGCACGTGAACGACACCGTCGATGCGGACCTCCGTGTGCCGCGCGACGCGCGCGCCCTGGTAGATCCTGACGCCCGTCGCCAGGAAGCACTCGTCCTCGATGACACAGCCCTTGAGCGACGAATGCGGCCCGATCAGGACGTGGTTGCCGATCTCCACTGCGTTTCGGCTCGTGCTTCGGATGTTGAGGTTCTCGCGGACGACGCACTGCGCGCCGATCCGCACCGGCGCGCCGTGCGCCTCGATCACCGCGCCGTAGGAAACGTGCGTGCGCGGCCCGATCGTCACGTCGCCGCAAATCACCGCTGTCGGCGCAATATGTGCGCTCGGGTCGATGGCGGGTCGTTTGCCTTGATGTTCAATCAGCATGAGCAGCGCCTCTGGACTATATGACCGTGCTGCGATTTCGCGTTCAGAAGGGTGGCGTCAGGGGGCAAGGCGCAAAAGTACGGCCCCGGTCCTGAAATCGACGGGCAGGGAGATATGTTCGTGCGTAATCAACCATTCGTTGCTGGACCGCTGGCAGCAAACGGTCGAACGGAGCCAGAACCCACGCTTGCTCTGCTGCTCGGACAAGTTTGCGTTCCCTTTGTCAGGTGAAGCAGATGCGCAAACGCGACGTCCCCGCTGATCGCGATATTCAAGTCGTGAGTTTCCAAGCCGATAGGGCCATTATATTCATTGAACCACCGCACGAAATTGTCCCGAACAGCGTCGGAACCGATGAAGCGGAGAGGGGGGACAACATCGAAATAGACGATGTTGGGGGAATAAAGGGACATGAGTCGATCAATGTCCTTTGCCCGACACGCCTGGACCCGACTATCCAGAAGGGCTTCGATCTCTGAGTCTGCTGAAGCCAATGCGTCCTCCTTTGCGCGGAAATCATTCGTGGGAAGCGCAAACGCCACGACGTGGTCGCCGCGCTTGGTGCCGAGCTTGCCGCGTCCTCCGGCCGCGATAAGGACGTTGCCGTCACTAGGCATGCGACGGGGGGCACATTCTCTAAACGGCGCCAGCACAGCCCCGTTCCCCAGTCGGCTGAGCCGATTTCGATTGCGCAACCCGGCGTCTCGCAGAGCGTTCATGCTTCAACACCTAGGCGTGAAGCAAAGCCACAGGAACTTCGCGACTTCTAGACCCGGAGGGATGGCGATGCGAATTTCTGCCGAATTGGGCGTGTGGGACCATCCGATGGGCACTGACTATGTCGCTCACGCGATACACAGGAACGACGCTGATCGGAACACGCACAAGGAAATGGGATTTTATGACGGGTGGGGGCACTGTTGCCGAGCAGCTTGCTCGGCTCGTGGAGGCTCGGTCCCCAACGTTGGAAGCCGGCATGATGCCTATGGGGTTGGCGTCAATCGCGTCGCAGCACCGCGGCGCCAATTAGGTGGTCTAAGCCAATTAGGTGGTCTAAGAGAGGGCTGTCCGCTCAGGATGGTTAGGCGACTGTCAGCTTTTGGTGCCGGTGTTGCTCAGTCTGCCGCAGCAAAATGCGCCATCTGGTCTGCGTGTGCCTTCACGAAGGACGGGCGGGCCGTGGCGCGCGCGACGTAGTCACGACAGGCGGGACGTCCCGCCAGTCCGTCGAACCGATCGCGGAACGCCGGTGCATGCGCGCGTAGCCCTCACTTCACCAATGCGAGGAGCGGCTTGCCTTTTCGACCGACATATGTGGCGAGCTCGCGCACCTGGTTTTCCCTGCGCCCTCTGCTTACTGAGGAGGGTGAAAAGTGACGCGGGCCTCGGGCGTCTCATGCCGCGAGAATGCGGACCTATACCCTCGTGCTGTTTGAAAACTGAATCGGAAAATGCCGCTTATTTCTCGACGTGCTGATGCACGAACGAGGCGAGCGGTTGCCCTGCCTCGACGATGTACGTCGACAGCATCCGTCCGGTCTCCGGGCCGAGGTCGCGCGCGTTGTGCGGTGTGCGCGGCGGGATGAGGAAGCCGTCGCCGGCGCGCAGGATGACGGTGGGACGCCCCTCGACCTTCATCTCGACATTGCCGGCGACGATGTAGCCGACCTCTTCACCGGGATGAATGTGCCATCCGGACTCGACTCCAACAGGAATCTCCGTCTCCACCTGCACGATCTCGCGGCCTGGTATCGAAGACGGCGCGCGTTGGATCACGCGGCGGGTCAGCTTGCCCGCGAGGTCATCGCGCGGCCGCTCGGACGTTACAGTGGTTCGATCGGCCGAGCCGCTCGCAGCAGTGCCATGCGGGTCGGCTGTCTGTGCCGATATGGCTCCAGCCGAAAGCGTCATGGCCAGCGCGAGCGCGGCCATCGGAATGGAGAAACTCTTGTATAGCGTAAGCATCGTGAATCTCCTTCATTGAGTTGCGTAGCATCGGGCAAATGGCCTGCCTGGGAATGGACGGCGCACGCAGCGTGCGCCGTGCTTTCTCAGATTTGAATGACGCCGTGACTCGAAGCTCGGCACTGAAAAGTTCAGCCTATTGGACGAACGTGTCGCTGGTGGCTTGAGACCGATGGCTTCCATTCGACCCTGATATCGACGCGCTCAGCAGGCTGAGCGAGGCAGCAAGGAGGACGATATCCTTCAACAGAAATTGCCCAGGAAATGCCGATATCGCTGGAAATCCTCCTGCTGTCGGCTCGGCAACTCCCGGCGTCGTCAGCAAGAACGTCAGCGTGATCACATATGTCACCGATGACATGGCGGCCCCCAGCGCCGAAAAGAAACCGTTGAAGGCACCGACAATCAGCGCGGCAGCAGTCGAAAGCTCGAGGGCGCCGATGACGTAGCTTGCGCCCTGAACGCCAAACAGGGCGTGCAGCCAGCTCATGAATGGGCTGTTCGCGATGAACGGGGCTATCCCTTCGGCCTCATAGGCCGTGAACTTCATCCCGCCGAACCACAGGAAGGCGATGATGAGCGTCCAACGCAGCGGGGCTAGCGACGCGCGAGAGCCGAAGGTTCGTTCGGCAACATTCAGCCGCGCGATAGCCTCCCGCGCATCAATGGCAATCGTACTGAATGCCGATTTGGGCGCGTCGTTCGGAAGAGGGGCGCCGCCGGTGGTGCGGGTGCCGGCGTAAAGTCCTTGGTCGATGGTGGTCATGGAGTGCTCCTTGGTGAAAGAGGGGAACAGGATTTCAACGTCGTCAAGCAGTTCGGTTGAGCCAGCCGCTGCTCAAACTGGCAGCGGCTCGCCGGCTTGCTCGCGGACGATGTACTCGGCGTACCAGTCCGGCCAGTTCGCATCATGCTGGCCGCCGTTCCGCTTCTCGTGCTCGCCATGGGCGGCGGCTGCGCGGCGGAATGCAGCTGCGAGGTCGGGTGAAGAGGCGAACGTCGTGCTGTCAGCGGCGACACGTCCGGGCAATCGTGCGGTTACTTCCTGAAGCAGCCAGCCATTGCCGTCGGGATCGCTGAACGAGGCGTAGGAGCGATAGCTGCCGCGCTCGGGATCGACACCACTGACGCGGCGCCGTCCGAACAGATAGGGCTCGTCGGTGCCGGTGTGCACGTCGCCTTCGTGGTGGAAAGCCTCGCTGACATCGACGCCGCGGGCGAGCAAGCTCTTACGGGCCGCCTCGATGTCGGAGACGATCAGGTAGAGCCCTTGCGCGGAGCCGGGCGCAGCCGCGGTGACGTCCTTGCCGAAGATGACCGAGGCGTTGGAGCCGGGCGGCGTGAACTGGATCACGCGGTAATCGTCAGGGCCGGCGAAATCGGCGTCGAGCCGCCATCCGAGCTTTGCGTAAAACTGCTTGGCGCGTTCGACGTCAGAGACCGGGATTACGACGATTTCGAGCTTCAGGTCAACCGCCGGCGCGGCCTTGGTTTCGGAGGAGGTGGTGCTGATACGTTCCTTGAGGTCTGACATGGTTCTCTCCTTGATGGTTGTGGTGGCCGTTTCCGGGCACCGTGTTTGTCGTCTTGATGGGCGCAGAGGTAGATTGCTTCGATCTCCGCGCGAATACCCGTTGTTCGGTGGACGCTCTTCCGTGGTGCGAACGAATGCCGGCGTCCTGGGCTCCGCGAAGGGTGCTCTTCTCCTGCTATTAGATCGTGTACGATATAGTCGGATGCGCGCTATAAAATCCCGCTAGACCGGAATGTCAACCCTTCCGATTTAATCGGATGCGATATATATGGATGCGAGACTTCACATGTTCGTGTCGGAAAGGACGACCCCATGAAGCTAAATGATGGTCCCAAAAACGATGCCAGGGACAATTCCAGAGTTAGTTCAAAGGGCAATCAGAAGCAGAAGCCGCCCGCGGGCGACCGGCGCCTCGGCGATTTCCTGTGCTTCGCGATCTACTCGGCCAACCTAGCCTTCGGACGGGCCTATCGGCAGGGCCTCGAGGAACTCGGGCTGACCTACCCGCAATGGATCGCGATCGTGGCGCTGTGGGAGCAGGACGGCCAGACCGTGAGCGAGCTTGGCGACAAGATGTTCCTGGAATCCAACACGCTGACGCCGATCCTGAAAAAGCTGGAGTCGATGGGCTATTTGCGCCGCCAGCGCGATCCCGCAGATGAGCGGCAGGTGCGCATCAGCCTCACCGACGAAGGCCGGCGGCTGCGCGAGAAGGGCATGCACATGAACCTGGTGAAATCGACCGGACTCGGGGAAGACGAGTTCGCGCGGCTGCAGAAAAGCGTCGTTACGCTCCGCGACAATCTGATCGACGCGACCGCCGAGAAGGCGTGACGTAGCTCTCGGGAAGGCGGCAAGGTGGCGGGCCTCAGCGATTATCGCTAACGTTGTCATGCAACAGCTTGATGCCAGTCGAGACCGACTGGTTGAAAGTGAAAGTAGCGTCATGTCCGCCTCTGACACCCCTGGCCATCCGCTCGATCATCCGATCTGGACCGCGCTGACGACCACGCAGCGATCCCTCGCGGAAGGCGATGCTCGTGCGCGTCGCTATCCCACAGAGCTCACGCCCTTCGCGGCCATGGCGGACATGTCCGCCGAGAGTTTTGCAGCGCTCGGCGCGCTGATGGCGCCGCCAGACATCGCGGTGCTGTTCACGCGTGAGCTGGTTACGGCGCCTGATCCATTCAAGATTCTCCTGGCCGAGACCGGTGAGCAGATGATCGGAACATCAGCCGAAATCCCGGTTCGCGGCGTTGATATGGTCACGCTCGGCGCTGACGATGTGCCTGACATGATGGAGCTGACCGCGCTCACCAAGCCGGGGCCGTTCAGCGCGCGGACCCATGAATTGGGCACCTTTCTCGGCATCCGCGTCGACGGAAAACTTGTCGCGATGGCAGGTGAACGGATGAAGCCCGCCGGCTATACCGAGATCACCGCGGTCTGCGTGCATCCATCCCACCGCGGCCGCGGCTACGGGCAAATGCTGCTCGCTGCTGTTTCGCGCCAGATTCTGGCGCGCGGCGAAATTCCCTTCCTGCACGTCTTCACCAGCAATGAATCGGCGATTGCGCTCTACAAGCGGCAGGGCATGGAAATCCGCCGCCGTCTCCACGTCACGGTGTTGCAGAAGAAGGTTTGATCGCCTTGAGCACTGTCTTCATGCCGCGCCGTGCGTATCGCTCGGGCCGCGATCGGGACCGGGATCCTGGCCAGCGGCGACTTTGGTCAGCCTGTCGAGATAATGCGCCCAACCCTTGTTATGGCCGGCGCGTTGTCCGGCGCTGGGAAGGCCGCTATGGGTCATGCGCAGCAGCGTGCCGCCATCCTGTTCGACCAGATCGATTTCGATCAGGCTCGATCCCGGCGGCACCTCCTCGCTGCCCTCCCAGCCGAAGCTGTAGGCAAGGCGGTGAACTGGCACCACCTCGCGGAATGCGCCGCGCGCCGCTTTGCTGCCAACGCCTTTCAGGAGATAGAGCCCGCCCGGCTGCACCTCCGTCGTCGCCTCGGTGCCCATCCATTGCACGATCTTCTCGGGATCGGTCAGGAAGGCGAACACACTGGCGCGCGGTGCCGCGATGTGAGTCTCGCGCTGGAGCACAAACGATTCAGTCATCGAAACCTCGCTGGTCGTTGGTGAAGATGGTGCAACCCCGATGCGAACATATGCCGGCGCGAGGATTTACCAAGTGCGGTGGATGACAAGGAAGCGCCCCTGCCACATGATTGACTTATGCAACTGAGTTCGACGCTGACATGGCTGGTCGATGCGGCCAGCGCTTCGCCGGGCGCCGACCGGTTCCTGGGCGAGCTCGGCACGCGCTTGATCGCTGATGACCTGCCGCTCGCCGGCGGTGCGCTGACGCTCGCCGTACCGCACCCGATCATCGCCCGCCGCACCTGGCTGTGGCGAGCAGGGAACGGAGCGGTGATCGAGGCCGTAGGCTTCGCGTCGGCGGGATTCGGCAGCGCTGGGCCGGTGGCTTCCTCCGGCGATGCGGGTCGGAGCTGGTTGGCCGCCCTCGCAAGCGGGGCGGTGCATGAAGACGCCGTGGGCGCCGGACCGGACGCCCCGGTGCTCGGCTGGATCGGGCCGCGCCCGTTCACAGAAGCGGAGGCCGGCCGGCTGCGCGACGCCGCGCGGTTCGCGGCAGCGCCGCTCGCCGCACTTTCGGCGCGCGCCACGCTCTCCGCAGCGCTCGAGGCCTATCTCGGCCGGCGCAGCGCCGCGCGCGTGCTGGCAGGACCGCTGCGGCGCGAGGTCGGCGAAACGATCCGCGCCGCGGTGCTCTATGCTGATTTGCGCGGCTTCACCGCGCTGTCCGAAGCTGAACCTCCCGCGGCTGTCATCACCGCTCTGGGTGCGTGGTTCGACTGCATTGCTGGCGCCGTTCACGCCTTCGGCGGCGAGGTGCTGAAATTCATTGGCGATGGCATGCTGGCGATCTTTCCCGTCACGGGAGACAAGCCCCGCGATGCCTGCAGCGCTACGCGCGGTCACGTCAGCCCAGGCCGGAATGGCGCATCTTGATGAGATCAGGCGAGAGCAGGGGCTGCCATCGCTGGCTTTCGGCGCCGCGCTGCACCTTGGCGAGATTCTGTGGGGCAATATCGGCGCGGCCGATCGGCTGGATTTCACCGCGATCGGTCCGGCCGTCAATCTGGTCAGCCGGCTGGAAGGGCTGTGCCGGCCGCTCGGCCGAACGGTTTTGATATCAGGCGCGGTTGCTGCCGAAACCGATGCAAACCTGAGCCCGCTGGGAACGCATGCGTTGCGCGGCATTGCCGCTCCCTGCGCGGTCTATACCGTGCCGGCCAGCTAAGCCCAGATCACGAAGAAGTTAAACCAAGCGGTTGACTATCCGCGTTGCTGGGTTATACTAAACCAAATGGTTGAACATTCGGCTCATCTGGACGCTGTTTTTCACGCCCTCGCGGATCCAACGCGAAGGGCGATGCTTGGCCATTTGGCCGAACGCGAACTCACCATCGGGGAACTCGCTACCCCCTTCTCCATGAGTTTCGCGGGTGCATCGAAACATGTGCGGGTGCTGGAGAACGCAGGTCTGGTGACGCGCACGATTCACGGCCGCACCCATCTGTGCCGCCTTGAGGCGGCGCGGCTCGCGGAAGCCAATGCGTGGCTGCGGCGCTACGAGCGCTTCTGGAATGAAAATCTCGACGCGCTGGAATCGCTCCTGCGTGCCGACGACAAGGCGAAAGCAAAGAAGGTGAAGGAGTAGAACGATGAATACGGTGACAGAACCCGACGCCTATGGCGAGCTGATTGAGCCGACCACGCTCAAGATCCAGCGGCTTCTGCCTGGTCCGATCGAGCGCATCTGGGCCTATCTGACCGATAGCGACCTGCGCCGCAAATGGCTGGCGGCGGGTGCGATGGAGATGAAGGTCGGCGCGCCCGTTGAGTTGGTCTGGCGCCATGACGAACTCAACGATCCCCCCAGCAAGCGGCCGGACGGTTTCCCCGAAGAGCACCGGATGCAGAGCCGGATCACCGAACTCGAACCGCTCCGCAAACTTTCGATCACCTGGAACGGAAGCGGCGACGTCACGTTCGAACTGGAGCCGAAAGGCAAAGGCGTGCTGCTCACCGTAATCCATCGCCGTCTGCCCGATCGCTCGACCATGCTCAAGGTCAGCGCCGGCTGGCACATGCATCTCGATGTTCTGGTTGCTCGCGCCAGCGGCGAGGAGCCGGCGCCATTCTGGGACGGCTGGAGCCGGCTGCAGAAGGAATACGATGGGCGGCTGCCGGCCTGATGCTGCAAGTCGACGCCTGACGCAACAAGCATCGCAACAAACAGGAGGTTCGTTATGAAGACCCATGTCGTTTCGGCAAAGGAGTGGGAAGCTGCGCGCGAGCAGATGCTCGTGAAGGAGAAGGCCATGACGCGTGCCCGTGACGCGCTGGCCGCAGAGGCGTCGGCGGATGCCGTGGATGGCCGTGGAGAACAAGTACGCGTTCGACGGCCCCCGGGGCAAGGCGAGTCTGCTCGACCTGTTCGAGGGCCGCCGTCAGTTGATCGTCTACCGCGCCTTCTACGAGCCCGGGGTGTTTGGCTGGCCCGATCATGCCTGCCGCGGCTGCTCCATGGTGGCCGACCAGGTCGCCCACGTCGCCCATCTGAACGCCCGTGACACCACGCTCGCATTTGTCTCGCGCGCGCCGCAGATGGATATCGCACGCCTGAAGGCGCGAATGGGATGGGAGATGATACCTTGGTACACCATCACGGACAGCTTCGACGCCGACTTCGGCGTGGGCGAGTGGCACGGCACCAACGTGTTTTTCCGCGACGGCGACAAACTTTTCCGTACCTACTTCATCAACAACCGCGGCGACGAGCAGATGGGGGCACCTGGAACTACCTCGACATCACGCCGCTCGGCCGGCAGGAGGAGTGGGAGGATCTCGCCTGAGGGCTATCCACAGACCCCGACTTACAAGTGGTGGAACTGGCACGACAGCTACGTCGCAGACGCAGCGCCCGACAAGAAGTGGGTCGAGGTGTCGGACGCCGGAGAGGCTGCCTTTCGGAAACGCGGCTAGTCCGGTGAGGCGCGGCATCGCTCGCGCGGCGGAGTGCCGCCGGCGCGAGCGGCGCCCCGGGGCATGTGCCAGCGGCACAACTGCACTTGATTGCGGGAGAGAAACCATGAGCGAGGTTGATATCGGCCGACGCGATCCCAGCGCGATCCGTCGTGAAAACGGCAACGCGGCCGCGATCGGCGCAGCCGATTGGCTGTATCTCGCGGCCGCGCCGACCTTCGCGATCATGGCGCTGCTGACGGGTGTCCTTGGTGGCGGATCGCCGGACGCGCTGTGTTCGACTGCGAGTGCGTCGCCGCTGAGCGGAATGGTCCCGATGTACTTGCTGATGAGCGCCTTCCATTCGGCGCCGTGGCTGAAGCTGATCGCAAGCCGCACCTGAATATCCCCAAACTGGTGAAGGCCCGGGCGTGCGGCCCGCGCCGTCCGGCGGCTCGAACTACGTGTGTCCAACAGTGCCTGATAGACGGAGATGAAACATGAGCGATGCCTATACCGGCGGATGCGCTTGCGGCGCGATCCGATATGAAATCTCTGCCGAACCGATCGAGATGAACGACTGCCAGTGCCGCCAGTGTCAGCGCAAGAGCGGCACCGGGCACGGATCCTACCTGACGTTCCCGCATGCAGCCGTGAAAGCAAAGGGTGAGGCGACGCATTGGGAGGTGGTCGGCGATGGCGGCACAGTCAAATCCCGCGCCTTCTGCCCGACCTGTGGGTCACCCGTCTATCTGACATTCCCGGGCATTCCCGAAATCTTCATCGTCCACGCCGGCAGCCTCGACGATCCCACCCGATACAGGCCGCAAAGGTTTTCTGGACCGCCGGCGGTCACGCCTGGGACCGTCTCGATCCAGCCCTGCAAAAATTCGACAGGATGCCGCCGAGGTGAATGCGTGAACGTCAAGCCTTGTCTTGCTTGACGTTCATCGGCGAAGCTCCCGCCAAGCGTGTCGAACGGAGGCCAGGGGCCGGCGGCGCGTGAACGGGAGGTTGCGATGAATGCCGTGTCAAACGAGGGTTCGCTTCGGGGACGTGTTGCGGTCGTAGCGGGTGCGACGCGCGGCGCGGGCCGCGGCATTGCCGCCGCGCTCGGTGAGGCGGGCGCGACCGTGATTTGCACGGGCCGCAGCACCTCTCGGGCGGACGCATCGACCCGGTCCGACTATGATCGGCCGGAGACGATCGAGGAGACGGCGGAACTCGTTACAAGCCTCGGCGGCGTCGGCGTACCGATTGCCGTCGATCACCTCGAGCCCGCGCAGATGGCGGCGTTGGCCGAACGTATCAGGGGCGAGTACGGTCGGATGGATGTTCTCGTGAACGATATCTGGGGCGCCGAACGGCTCAAGGGCGGACCCACCGACTGGAACACGCCGATCTGGAAGCTCGACCTGCAGAAGGGGCTTCGGATTCTCCGGCTGGGGATCGAGACGCATCTGGTGACGTCGCATCATCTGCTGCCGCTGCTCGTCACGCAGCCCGGCGGGCTGCTGGTCGAGGTCACCGACGGCACCACCGACTACAACGAGTCCCATTACCGGATTTCGGTGTTCTACGACCTCGTCAAGCAGAGCGTGAACCGCCTTGCCTTTTCCCAGGGGCATGAACTTGAGCCCTACATGGCGGCGGCCGTGGCGATCACGCCCGGGTGGCTGCGTTCCGAGATGATGCTGGAAAATTTCGGCGTCACGGAAGCGAACTGGCGCGAAGCGCTGGGCGACAGGGCAGGCGGTCAGCCCAGGGCGCCGCCCGATTTCGCTTTGTCGGAATCGCCGCGCTACGTCGGACGCGCCGTGGTCGCCCTGGCCTGCGATCCAGATCGGAAGCAATGGAACAAGAAATCGTTGAGCTCAGGCGAGCTCGCGCGCCACTACGGCTTTAAGGACATCGATGGCTCGCAGCCCGACGTCTGGCGTTACATCACGGAGGTTCGCGAGACCGGCAAGGCGGCGAGCCTGAACGATTACCGCTAGCAGGGGGCTGAGCTTCGACATCGTCAGGCCTTGCGAAACGGATCGGCGATGCGCAGACCTTTGTCGAGGGTCATGCCGTGCTGCATGTCCTCCGACCAAAGCGTGTCGCAACCGGCGTGAATCGCCGAAGCGGCAATCATGGCGTCATAGGTGGAAAGGCCGTACCGTTCCGCGAGCGCCAGCCCTGTTTCGTGGATCTCGACGGTCAGAGGATGAACCGTCAGCAAGCTGCGCATCGTGGTCAAAAGCTCATGCGTCTCCTCCCACGACATCTGCATCTTCCGGCGTGCAACGTTGGCAAGTTCGTTCAGAACCTGCACGCTAATCGCACCGCCCGCGGCAATCGTCGCCTCTGCCCGGTTGGCCTTTGCGGCATCGCCTGACGCGAGATAGACGAGAACGTTGGTGTCCAAGAAGCTAACGGGCATTCGCCTCGTCTCTGTCGAACTTGAAATCGGCGGGGAGGCGGCCGCGGAAGGCGCGAAGACGCTTCAATAGCTCCTCACGCCCGGGCTTGCGCGCAACACCAAACTGCCGGCTGTCGGCAACATGGATTTCGACCTCGTCGCCTTCCTTGAGTCCGAGTGCTTCGACCACGGTAGCTGGAAGGCGCACCGCGAGACTGTTTCCCCCTTGGCAACTTGCATGTAAGTTTTCCCATTGGATATACGTTTAATATAACGTATATCCGCGACGAAATCAAGAAGCTCTGGCATCCGTCGCGGCTTAGTCGAGTGAAACAACGAAATGCCTAACTATCTTGGCCTTGACGGATTCCGCGGCGGTTGGGTCGCAGCATGGATCGATGATCGCGGCGATCACGGCTTCGATTATTCACCTGGCTTGAACCGGCTTCTCTCCATCCCGTACCGGCGGGCGATGATTGACATGCCGATAGGCCTGACGACGTGCGGTCATCGAGTGTGCGATGTCCGCGCCCGCGAAATGCTGGGCGCCTCCGTATTCATGGGCGCGCGCCGAAACCTCTGGGATTTCTCCGATCAGGCCTCTGCCAATCAACATTACTGGCGCCATGAAGGCCCGGGCATGGGTGTCTCCCGTCAGCTCTGGAATATCAGAGACAAGATCAGGGAAGTCGACGTATTCATGACGCCAGAACGTCAGAAGACGGTTGGTGAGGCGCATCCAGAGCTGATCTTCAAAAAGCTCGCCGGGCCGTTGCATCTGGAAAAAAGAAGTCGCCCGCAGGCCGCGACCAACGCATCAGGCTTCTGTTTGACCAGGGCTTTACCAAAGTTTCAAAGTGGTTGACGCAGCGCTTCCGAACGGGAATTGGACGCGACGATCTGATCGACGCGTGCGCCTGCGCCATCGCCGCCCGTGACAGCAATGAGTTTCTCGGTGGCGATGAGCCAGACATTCGCGGATTGCGGATGGAAATCAACTACTGAGGATGCCTCAAACTGCCCGACGGACAAATCTCCTCGCCCATCACTTGACGGCGCGGCCACCAGGGATGATTGAGAGTGCAGGCCTCCGCCGATGAAGATTTCCAGCGTGCCAACGACAAGAGAAAAGCTCAAAAAACCCATGGCACGCGTGTGCTGTATCGCCGATTGAGAGACCAGATGCGTCTGAAAAACTGTCATAACTTCCATGATTTTCGTCGAATGGCTAAGCAGCGCCTCCCTGGACCGATTTTCAACTACATCGACGGCGCGGCCGACGACGAAATCACGCATCGCCGCAATACCCGAGCCTTCGAAGATTGCGACCTGGTGCCGAACGTGCTGCGCGGCGTGACCAGCGTGGATATGTCAGTGACGATCATGGGGCAGAAGCTGGCCATGCCAGTCTATTGTTCACCGACGGCGCTGCAGCGATTGTTCCATCCCCAGGGCGAGCGCGCAGTGGCGGCGGCCGCAGGCAAATACGGCACCATGTTCGGCGTTTCCTCGCTCGGCACCGTGAGCCTCGAAGAAGCGCGCAAGATCAGCAGCGCTCCGCAAGTTTATCAGTTCTATTTCCACAAAGACCGCGGCCTGAACCGCGAGATGATGAATCGCGCCAAGCAGGCCGGTGTAGACGTGATGATGCTGACCGTTGACAGCATCACCGGCGGCAACAGGGAGCGCGACAAGCGCACCGGCTTCGCCATCCCGTTCAAGCTGAATCTGGCTGGCATTGCGCAGTTCGCGATCAAGCCGGCTTGGGCGATCAACTATTTCACGCATGAAAGCTTCAAGCTGCCGCAGCTGGACACCCATGTCGACATGGGCAGCGGCACCATGTCCATCAGCCGCTACTTCACCGAGATGCTTGATCCGTCGATGAACTGGGACGACGTGGCCGAGATGGTGCAGCACTGGGGTGGGCAGTTCTGCCTCAAGGGTATCATGTCGGTAGCAGACGCCAGACGCGCGGTGGAGATTGGCTGCACGGGGATCGTGCTTTCCAATCACGGCGGACGGCAGCTTGACGGCTCGCGCAGCGCCTTTGACCAACTGGCGGAGATTGTCGATGCGGTAGGCGACAGCATCGACGTCATCATGGACGGTGGCGTGCAGCGCGGCAACCATGTGCTCAAGGCACTGTCGCTGGGAGCCAAGGCGGTAGGCGTCGGCCGCTACTATCTCTTCCCTTTGGCTGCTGCCGGCCAGGCTGGCGTAGAGCGTGCGCTTGACCAGATGCGGACTGAGATCGAACGCGGCATGACGCTGATGGGCTGTACATCTCTCGACCAGCTGTCGCGCGAGAACCTGCGCTTCGTTGGGACCAACGTCGCTTCCGCCACGGCACCTGCGGCTCCTGTCGCGTTCCGCCGCTAATTGCGCTGATCAAGCCGGTTGTTTCGCCGCTTGCCCGTCTCGAGCTTTTGGCGAACGGTTGCGCTCCGCGTTGTGCTTTCACTTTCAGAAGAGACCAGATGGCGCTTTCGTCAGGTGGACGTCACCCGCTCGAAAAGGTGCTGGTAGCGAAGTACGAGGCCTCGATTATCCACCTCGAGGTCTGCCTCAAAGCCGGCCGAGATCCCGAGGTCGACGTAGCGTACCCGGTTCGGGCCGATACGGTCGTACCTTTGACGGGAACGCTGCACCGTCATAGCCGCCCCGTCCACGAAGCAGGTGTCGAGCGTGCGACTCTCTCCTGCGCCGGCAGGCATCCGGCGGATCGGGAACGTATTGCAAAACGGGGTGACCGAGAGGTCCGGCTCCTCCGCGCCGTCGAGGTCGGTGCGTCGTCGGCCATCAACGCTCCAGCCAGCCTCCGTTCGCTCAAGGTTGAGGCGGGCGAGCCCGGCCGGACCCCATCGCTCGACATCCAGCGAGTATGCCCGCCAGTCGGGCGTCAGCCTCCACCGGTGGTCGAGCCGAAAGCCACCGTCCTCTACGCAAATCACGGTCGATTCCGCCAACACGGCGTCGGCGGAGATGCTGAGCACCAGACGCTCCAGGCCGGTCACATCCGTGCGTCGCCAAAACAGTATTTCGGGCTCGCCCGGCATGGCTCATCCTCGAATTTGACCCCGACGGAGAACGGTCGTCGCCCCCTTCGGTTCCTCCCGTCATCTCATGCCGTTGCAGGGGCTGGGCCGGCCAGTGCCTTGCGTCGCTCGCGTGAATCGCGGACGACGTGATACACGTACAAGTCTCACCCAAACGATAGCAGGAAATCCGATGGCACGCGTGCGCTGTATTACCGAAATGGGCATGGGCGTCGACGTTCACGGACGCGACGCCACCAAGGCCGCCAGGCGTGCCGTATCCGACGCCATTCGCCACTCCAGCCTCGGCTTTTTCCGGATGCTGGGCAAGACGGCCAACGACATGTTCGTCGACGTCACGATCGCCGTGCCTGATCCGAGCGACGTCGATACCGCGGCGGTAGCAAAGGAATTGCCCTACGGCACGGTGAACGTGACGGCGGTCAAAGGCGGGCTCGAAATTCCCGCCGAGAGTGGAAGCGACTCCATCATCATCGCGAACGCCGCCGTGATCGTCAGTTTCAACGACGGCGCAACTGGCTGAATTCGTTCAGTGCCAATCAGGCCGGACACTGAGTCCGGGCGTTCATTCAGAAGACCTGGAGCATCTCATGACGACGCAAGACAGCAGCACCTATTGGAAGAAGGCGCGGGTTGAACTGCGTGCCGCCGGTTTCGATCCGGACCGCGCCGCAGAGACCAGCGCGGTGGTGACGATCGCCAGTGCCTACACCAATGCGCATCGCTGCAACAATCGCGTGCGCGCCATCACTGATCTCCTGGTCGAGATCCTTGCCGAGCGCGGCGGGCAGGGGCTGATCGTCGGCGCGCCGGCGGTGTCGGATGCGCTGACGCAGGGAACGCCGACGGCGGGCTATAGTCTTGCCTCCCGCGACGTCGTCGCCGATTGCTTCGAGATTGGTCACTACGCCCATCACGGCGATGCGATGATCGTGATCTCCGGCTGCGACAAGACCGGCGCCGCCGCGCTGATGCCGCTGGCGCGGACCAATGCTTTTGGGTTGGTGCTCTATCCCGGCACCAGCACACCGGGCCGCGTTTCGTTCGGGGCGTGGGCCAGCAAGGGCAACAACATCACGATCCTGGATTACGCCGAGGCCAGGGCCGCCAACGAGTCCGGCCGGCTCTCGGGCGAGGAGCTTTTGGAAGTAGAGCGCAACGTGATGCCCGGCAGCGGCACCTGCGGGGCGATGTTCACCGCCAACACGATGAGCACGATTGCGGAAGCGATCGGCATGATGCTGCCGCGCGGCGCCTCGCATCCCGCCGACTACGATGCCGGCAGCGATATCCATGCCGACGTCCGCACGCAGGCGCGCGCTTCGGTCGACGCCCTGTACCGGTTGATGCAAGCCGGAATACGGCCGCGCGACATCATGACCGAGCGCGCCTTCGAGAACGCGATCACGACCGTCTACGCCATGGGCGGTTCGACCAACATGTATCTGCATCTGCTGGCGGTCGCGCGCGAGGCGCAGGTGCCGATCACCATCGAGCGCATCCAGCAGGTTGGCGAGCGCGTCCCGCTGCTCGCCAACCTGCAGCCGCACGGCCCGTTCGCGATGGGCAGCCTGCATGCGGTTGGTGGCGTGCCTGTCGTGATGAAGGAACTGCTGCGCGCCGGCCTGCTGCATGGCGACGTCATGACGGTGACCGGCAAGACGCTGGCGGAAAATCTGGCTGCCGTGCCGTCGCTCGAAGAGATGGACCGGCAGGAGATTGTCTTTCCGGTGTCGAAGCCGATCGCACCCGCCAACAATCACATCAGCGTCCTGAAGGGCAATCTGGCGCCGGAGAGTTGCTTGCTGAAACTGTCCGGCAAGGCGCTCGAGAAGGGCCAGTTTCGCGGCACGGCGCGTGTGTTCGAGTCCGAGGCCGAGACGATGGCCGCGATCCGCGCCGGCGAAATCGTGCCGGGCAACGTGATCGTGGTGCGCAATGTCGGCCCGGTCGGCGGGCCCGGCATGCCCGAGATGGTGATGCTGACGATCCAGTTGCAGGGGCGGGGCCTCGGCGAAGACGTAGCGCTGATCACCGACGGTCGCTTTTCCGGCGTCTCCCACGGCATCCTGATCGGGCATGTCTCGCCAGAGGCGGCGCGCGGTGGCCCGATCGCCGCGGTGCGCGATGGCGACAGCATCGTGATCGATCCTGGCGCCCGCACGGTGAATCTCGAAGTATCAACGGAAGAGATCGCCCGCCGCATGGCCGATTGGCGGGCACGGGCTTCCTTAGCCGCGGTACGGCCGGGATCGGTGCACGACAAGTACATCCGGCTGGTCTCGTCGGCGCATTACGGGTGTGTGCTGTAGGCATTTCCGCTCAGGATGCCGGCGCTACACATTTTCGAGTTTTTGACTTGCCAAGAATGTTCATGATCTGTTCTAGTAGGCCATGGACGAGTTTGCAAGCAGTAGTAGTGCCCGTTTGTTTCTCGCGGCCGTTCCCGACGCGGGCACAGCCGAGCGAATCTACCGGTTGGCAGTCGTGCTCAAACGCGCCCACAGATTCGACGGCAAACTCATCGCGCCGCAGCGCCTGCACATTTCGTTGTTCTTTCTCGGCGGTTTGCCGGAGCGCAGTATTCATGCGGCATGCGAGGCAGCTGCGGATTTGCGAGCGGCGCGGTTCGCGGTTTCGTTCGACCGCACCGCGAGTTTCCGGGGCAGGCCGGGCAACCGCCCATTTGTGCTGATAGGGGAAGAGGGCCTGGGCCGGCTGCAGTCATTTCGGCGAATGCTCGGCGCCGCGCTGACGCGAAAAGGGTTGAGGCGGGTGGCGAACACCAATTTTACGCCGCACGTCACGCTCCTGTATGACGCGCGTGGCGTGGAGGAGCATCCGATCGAGCCGATCTTCTGGACCGTGACGGAGTTCGTGCTCATTGATAGCATGAAGGGCCACGATTACCGCGCACGCTGGTCTTTGCAGGCATGAGGGGAAGTTAGCAGAACAGGACCGCGGAGGCGCGCGGCCGCACTATCTCGCCAAAGCAAGCCTCTGCGTGATCTCCTCGATCGAATTGAATAGATGCGTTGGCCCCGCCGCCTGCAACGCAGAAGGAAGGGCATAGCCCCAGGCCACGGCGCCCGAATCCATGCCGGCGGCGTCAGCGGCTTCGATGTCGCGGATCTCGTCGCCGATGCAGATCGTCTCCGACGGCTTCGCCCCGAGCTTTCGGGCGACGCGTCGAAACTTCCAGTGCTTGCCGAACACCGCAGCACCGCAGTCAAAGCGGCTGATCAGGCTCGCGGTCGGACCGAGCACTTGCCTGACGGATGCTTCGCTATCGGAACTGACGATGGCGGTTTGGATGCCGAGGCGTTGCAGGTCGGAAAGCATCGCCGGGATGCCGGCGAACAGCGGTGTTTCGGCTGCGGCGGCGAGCTTGCGCTTTCGCATGTCGCTGACGATGGCGGGCAATTGCCACATGGAAACGTTGAGCCGCGCCATGATTTCGCGGGCCGACATTCCGCGCAGCCCTTCCACCTCGTCGTCGCGGACGGGCGCCAGATCGAACCGCGTAATCATGTCCTGGAAGGACGCGCGAAACCACGGAAGCGAATCGGCCAGCGTGCCGTCGAAGTCGAAAATGGCGAGGCGATAGGGTGTCATGCGGAGATAGGGTGTCATGCGGAAACGGCTTTCAGCGGGTCACTTGTCTTCGTCGCTGAAATACGCCGGCTTGCCCGTGGTCCAGGTCTCGCCCCAAAGCTGTCCGCCGCCATCCACCGTCAGCGTTTCGCCGGTGACGAATTTGGCCGATGGTCCGGCGAGGAAGGCGCTCGCCTCTGCAACATCCCAAGGCGAGCCGACGCGCATCATCGGGTTCGAGCGCGGGTAGGCGGCGCGCGCTTCCGGCGTATAGACATTCCATCCCTCGGTCTCGATGGTGCCGGGCGCCACGCAGTTGACCCGGATGTTCAGCGGCGCCCATTCAACCGCGACGGCGCGCGAAAGCCCGATCACGCCGCTCCGTGCGGCGATGGTGTGCGCGATGCCGTAGAGGCCGTGCGTCGTGACGACCACGATGTTGACGATGCTGCCGGCATGCTTGTGGTCGCGCCAGCGTTGCGCGGCGGCCTGCATCATGTACCAGGTGCCGTTGAGGTTGGTGTTGATGACGGCGTTCCAGCCTTTCACCGAAAAATCGATGGCGGCCTGCGGAAACTGCCCGCCGGCGCTGTTGACGAGGCAGTCGAGGCGGCCATGCGTGGCCCAGATAGCGTCGAAAAGGGCGTTGACCGCATCAGGCTCCCGGATGTCGGCCGCGTGCGCGGATGCCTTGAGGCCGCGGCCGGTCAATTGGGTGACGAGCGCATCGAGCTTGCTCCGGTCGCGACCGACCAATGCGACATGCGCGCCCAGTCTCGCGAACAGCCAGGCGATCGCCCGCCCGATGCCGCCGGCGCCGCCCGACACGACGACGACCTGGTCCTTCAGCGCATCGGCGGCGAAGACGGTCGGATGAACCGCGAACTCCGCATCAGTCAGACCGAGCTTCGCCGGAGATGGTTGGTCAGTCATGGGTCGCGGCAGACCTTGTTATGCGTGGCATCAGTCGTACATTAGAGCATGATCCGGGCAAGTGGGCACCGGTTTCCCGAACGAGTGTTGATGTCCGATCTCTCCGTCTTCCCGATCACCCGCCGCTGGCCCGCCAGACACCCCGACCGCCTCCAGCTCTATTCGCTGCCGACGCCGAACGGCGTCAAGGTCTCGATCATGCTGGAAGAAATCGGATTGCTGTACGAGGTGCATCTGGTCGATTTCAATAGGGATGACCAGACGACGCCGGAATTCCTCTCGCTGAATCCGAATGGCAAGATCCCTGCGATCCTCGATCCCGATGGACCGGGAGGAAAGCCGCTGCCACTGTTCGAGTCCGGGGCGATCCTGCAATATCTCGCCGAGAAGACCGGGAAGCTTTTGCCTGGTGACGCGGCGCTGCGGTACCAGACCATCCAGTGGCTGCACTTCCAGATGGGCGGAATTGGGCCGATGTTCGGCCAAGTCGGCTTCTTCCACAAATTCGCGGGCAAGGAGTTTGCCGACAAGCGGCCGCTCGAACGCTATGTCGCCGAATCAAAACGCCTGTTGGATGTGATGGAGACGCGGCTTGGCGGGCGGCAATGGATCATGGATGATGAATACACCATCGCTGATATTTCCATGCTCGGGTGGGTACGTAACCTGGTCGGCTTCTACGGTGCGCGTGAACTCGTCGAGTTCGATACGCTCAAGCACGTACCGGCATGGCTGGAGCGTGGCCTTGCCCGGCCGGCGGTGCAGCGCGGGTTGGAAATACCGAAGCGTCTCTAGCGCATGATCCGGAAAAGTGGAGACCGGTTTTCCCTCGCGACAAACGCGAAGCGTTTGCGCGGAGATCATGCTCAAAAAAATTAAACGCCGCGCTTGAGTAGTTCGTAAAGGACGGGATTATCGGCGCAGGCGCCGAAACCGCACTCGAGCAGCGTCGTCACCACGTTCGCCGCCGTCAGCGCGATCACGAGCCACACGGCGATTTGCGCGAAAGTGCCGCCGGTGGCCGGCAGTACGGTGCCTTCGTCCTCGAACTGCCGGTCGAACAACAGGATGGCGGCAATCAGCACGATCGCGGCAACGAAGCCGATCAGCGCCCAGGTATAATAGTGATAGCCCAGAAGCGCCGAGCCATAACCGGCGTCGCCGGGCATGATATGCAACAACACCTGCCGGGTCGATGCGACTGCGCCGGCAACCGCTGCCAGCAGCGATATCGCATAGTGGCTGGGGCGCGGGCCGAAGCGGATGTTCAGGATCGGCCCGACGGCCAGCGTCGCGAACAGGATACGCTGCAGCAGGCAGAGCGGGCAGGGCAGCTCATGAAGGATGAATTGCGCCGCAAAGGCTGCCCCCAGCACCAGCGCCACGGCGTAAAGGCTGAGCGCATTCAGCGTGATGGCGCGCGTCTGGCTCATGCGTCCCTCAGAACGACAGTTTCAGGGTATCGGTCGCGTGGTGCAGATAGGTCGCCACGCACGCGACCAAGACGGCCGCAAACAACCCGAGCGCCAGCGGACGTGGCCCGCGCCAGGCGACCAGCATCACGATGGCCGTGGCCAGAAACAATACGGTGAATTCCATCGTCGGTCCCGGTTTGCGGATGATGTACCAATCTATGATAGATTCGGCGGTCTGCTTTATATAAATACCGTCCTTACGACCGGACGAACGACGTCATCTCTGGAATGCATCGAAAAATGCCCCTCACCATCTATGGCATCAAGAACTGCGACACCATGAAGAAGGCCCGGGCCTGGCTCGACGACCATGGCGTGGCTTACGACTTTCACGACTACAAGCTTGCCGGCATTGCCAAGGACAAGCTCAAGCAGTGGTGCGACGAACTCGGCTGGGAAACGCTGCTGAACCGCGCCGGCACCACGTTTCGCAAGCTGCCCGACGGCGACAGGGAAGGTCTGAACGAGCGCAAGGCGCTGGCGCTGATGCTGGCGCAGCCCTCGATGATCAAGCGGCCGGTGCTCGATCTCGGCGGCAAACTGCTGGTCGGGTTCAAGCCGGACCTCTATGCCAAGGAAGTGGCGTCGAAGTCGCGCGGACGTAAGGCCTAATCGAGCTCGACGACTTCGTCGGAGGAATGCGGGCTTGCTTGAGCCGGCACGAAGGCGCGATCGATGATGGCCCTGACCAGAATCACGGCTCGGCCTTCGGCCTCAGACCCATCAGGTTGTTGATCTTGAAGCCACCTTCAATGCTGATGCTCTTGAAGGAGCCGACGATCTGCGTGACGGCATCATCGCTGCCGAACGGCATCAGCAGCCGTTCATAGGACACGTCCTTGCCGTCGGCGTCCCGCACCATCGAAATCGAGTAGGCCGGCCGCCGATGAGCCATGCAGGCGCGATACAAGGCGACCGCGCGGCCATATCGTTCGGGGCCGATCGCGTCGTCGAGATAACGGTTGGTCCGTTCGGCTGGAGCAATGTGGTCGCTGCCGTAGGTGGTCGCCAACCGGGCGCCCTCGTGCGTAATTAGGAAACGCGCCTCGTCACCTTGGCCGACCACCTCATATTCCATCATGTCGACCAGTTCGTCGGCGACGCGGTCCGGCTGAAAATCACCAAGGTGGGGCAGAGACCGGTGCTTGCCGGCTGCGCGCAACCACGTGTTCAGGAGATCGCGCTGCCTGATCGATCTGACCACGGAAGGATCGGCACTCTCGAATTCCATCACGGCTCAATCGAATTCGAGCACGTCGCCCGACGAAATACGGCCGGGTGCGCGATGGAAGAGATTGCGGTCGATGATGCTGCGCAGCTTGGGCACCGGCAGCTTGTCATTTCCGCGCATCAGGTTCCTGATCTCGAAGCCGCCATCCTCGCTGATGGTCTTCAGCGACGCGATGATGTGGGTAACGCCATCGCCATCGGAGAACGGCAACAGCAGCCGCTCATAGGCGACGATTCTCCCGTAAATGTCATCGATATTGGCGATGGTGTAGGCCGGAAGGCGGCGGGCAATGCATTCATAATAGACCGGCATTACGATCGGAGCGAGCCTTGCGCCAAGGTACTCGTCGAGATAGCGGCCCTTGCCGGTATTCCCATAGGCGCTCGACATTCGCGTGCCGTCGCTCTCGATCGTCAGGCGCGGCGGCTGCGCGCTGGTATCGATGGTGTAGAATACGAGGTCGGGGAGTTCATCCTCGATCCGTGCCGGCTGGTATTCCGACATGCGCGGTATCGACTGGTTGCGGGCGTATAGCCGCAGCCACGTATTCAGCAGGTCGCGCTGCTTGATCGATTTGACGATCGATGGCTGGGCGCTTTCAAATTCCAAGGCGGCAATTCCTGGCTATCTAAATCGCGTGATGATGCGCCCGAGGGAGAAATATTGTGTGAAAGCGCCCGATTGCAGCAAAACACCGTTAATGATGGCTTGCCGGTGCGGCCGACCGGCTGAAAGCGTACGGCGGACTGGCCAAACCGGGGTGCCGGGGCAATTCGACTTATGGCGCACTGGAACCGGCGCACGTGCCCTTTCCCGCGTCAGCTTTCCACCTTGCCTAATCCCCGCCATTGACGGCATATTCCGGCCCGGAGGCGGCAGGCTTGCTGGGACGGATTCCAGGACGTCCGGGAGAGCCTGCCCGAATAGGGAAAAATTGGCCACGCGCGTAGGACGTCGCGGCGATGGCTGATGGGGGAAATTTGTTTGGCTGATGAGTTCATTCTCGAAACCCACGGATTGACCAAGGAGTTCGCGGGGTTCTTCGCCGTTCGCGATGTCGCTCTCAAGGTGCGCCGCGGCAGTATTCATGCGTTGATCGGGCCGAACGGCGCCGGCAAGACGACATGCTTCAACCTCTTGACCAAGTTTCTGAGGCCTTCCGCAGGGCAGATACTTTACAAGGGACAGGACATCACCGCGATGGCGCCCGCCGATGTGGCGCGTCTCGGGCTGGTGCGTTCATTCCAGATTTCGGCGGTGTTTCCGCACCTGACGGCGCTCGAAAACGTTCGCGTCGCGCTGCAGCGCCAGCATGGAAGCTCATTCGATTTCTGGCGCTCCAAGAGCGTACTCGACCAGTTCAATGGTCGCGCGCTCGACCTGCTCAACGATGTCGGCCTGAGCGAGTTTGCCAACACGCCGGCGGTCGAGATGCCCTATGGGCGCAAGCGCGCGCTCGAGATTGCAACGACGCTGGCGCTCGACCCCGAAATGATGCTGCTCGATGAACCGATGGCCGGCATGGGCCATGAAGACATCGAGAAGATCGCGGCGCTGATCAAGCGCATCTCGGCGAAGTACACCATCCTGATGGTCGAACATAATCTCTCGGTGGTGGCCAACCTGTCCGATATCATCACGGTGCTGACGCGCGGCCAGGTGCTGGCGGAAGGCAATTATGCCGAACTGTCCAGGGACGAGCGCGTCAAGGAAGCCTATCTGGGGGCCGGTCATGGCTGATTTGAAAATGGCCGAAGCCGCCACCAAGCCGGCGGGCGCTCAGGTTCTCTCGGTTTCCGACCTGCAGGCCTGGTACGGCGAATCCCACATTCTTCACGGCATCAACTTCGATGTGAAGGCCGGCGAAGTGGTCACGCTGCTCGGCCGCAACGGCGCCGGCAAGACCACGACGCTGAAATCGGTGATGGGAATCATCGGCAAGCGCACCGGTTCGATCCGCTTCAACGACCAGGACATCACGCGCGCCTCGTCCGACAGGATCGCGCGGATGGGCGTCGCTTTCTGCCCGGAGGAGCGGGGCATTTTCGCAAGCCTCGACGTGCGCGAAAACCTGCTGCTGCCTCCGATCGTGCGCGCCGGCGGCCTGTCGCTCGATCAGATCTTCGAACTGTTTCCGAACCTGAAGGAGCGCCTCAATAGCCAGGGCACCAAGCTTTCGGGCGGCGAGCAGCAAATGCTCGCGATCGCCCGAATCCTGCGAACTGGCGCGCGCTTCCTGATGCTGGATGAGCCGACCGAAGGTCTGGCGCCCGTCATCATCCAGCAGATCGGTCACACCATCGCGCGGCTGAAGTCGGAAGGGTTCACCATCCTGCTCGTCGAGCAGAATTTCCGTTTCGCCTCGACGGTGGCCGACCGCTACTACATCGTCGAGCACGGCAAGGTCATCGACGGTTTTGCGAATTCGAGCTGTCGGCCAATATGGACAAGCTCCACACCTATCTCGGCGTCTGATCGGTACTACGAGTGCACTCAGGATTAATGGAGATACTATGAAACATCGCATTTCAGCTCTTTTTCTCGGCACCGCTCTGGCGTTTGCCGCGGGCAGCGCCCTGGCGCAGGACAAGAACGTCAAGATCGGCGTCCTCACCGACAATTCCGGACTTTACTCCGACCTCGGCGGCGCCGGCTCGACGCTGGCGGCGCAGATGGCGATCGAGGATTCCGGGCTGGCGGCCAAGGGCTGGAAGATCGATCTTGTCTCCGCCGACCACCAGAACAAGCCCGACATCGGCACCACCATCGCGCGTCAATGGATCGACGTCGAGAAGGTCGACATCTTCATGGATGTGCTGAACTCCGGCGTTGCGCTGGCGGTCAACAATCTGGTGAAGGAAAAGAACGCGATCATGATCAATACCGGCGCGGCGACGTCGGATCTTACCAACGCGCAGTGCTCGCCGAATACGGTGCATTGGGTCTACGACACCTACATGCTGGCGAACAGCACCGGGCAGGCGCTGGTGAAGGCCGGCGGCGACACCTGGTACTTCCTGACCGCGGACTATGCGTTCGGCCACGCGCTGGAGCGCGACACAACGGCGGTCGTGGTGAAGTCGGGCGGCAAGGTTATCGGCACCGTCAAGCATCCCCTGAATTCGTCGGACTTCTCCTCGTTCCTGCTGCAGGCGCAGGCGTCCAAGGCCAAGATCGTCGGCATGGCGAACGCCGGCGGCGACACCACCAACACCATCAAGCAGGCTTCTGAATTCGGCATCGTCGCGGGCGGCCAGAAGCTCGCTGGTCTACTGCTGTTCATCACCGACGTGCATTCGCTCGGCTTGAAGGTGGCCCAGGGGCTCAGCTTCACCGAAACCTTTTACTGGGACCTGAACGACGGCACCCGCGCTTTCTCCAAGCGCTTCTCCGAGCGGACGAAGAACAAGGCGCAGCCTTCCATGGTGCAGGCCGGCGTGTATTCGGGCCTGATCCATTACTTCAAAACGCTCGAAGCGATGGGAGGCAACCCGCATGACGGCGCGAAGGTGGTGGCGAAGATGAAAGAGTTGCCGACCGACGACCCACTGTTCGGCAAGGGCTCGATCCGCGCCGACGGCCGCAAGATTCATCCGGCCTACCTGTTCGAGGTCAAGAAGCCTTCCGAATCCAAGGGACCGTGGGACTATTACAAGCTGATCGGCACCACCCCCGGCGACCAGGCGTTCAGGCCGCTTTCGGAAAGCGTCTGTCCGCTGGTAAAGAAGTAACAAGATCGCCCGCCGGCACCCGTGCCGGCGGACGTCCTCTCGCGTCACTACGCGATTTGCGTCATAAACGAGATTGAGTGCGAAGCCGATGCAAGCTCTTTACGCCCAGCTTTTGGTGGGATTGATCAACGGATCGTTCTACGCGCTGCTCAGTCTCGGGCTGGCCGTGATCTTCGGAATGCTCAACATCATCAATTTCGCCCATGGCGCGCTCTATATGATGGGCGCGTTCTGTGCGTATTTCCTGTTGAACATCGCCGGCATCGGCTATTGGCCGGCGCTGATCATCGCGCCCATCGTGGTCGGCATCTTCGGCATGATCCTGGAACGGACCATGCTGCAATGGCTCGCCGGCCTCGACCATCTCTACGGGCTGCTGCTGACATTCGGCTTGGCGCTGATTATCCAGGGCATCTTTCAGAATTATTTCGGTTCGTCGGGTCTGCCCTATGCGATTCCCAGTGAACTGCAGGGCGGCATGAATCTCGGCTTCATGTTCCTGCCGATCTACCGCGGCTGGGTGGTGGTGTTCTCGCTCATCGTTTGCCTCGCCACCTGGTACCTGATCGAAAAGACGCGGCTTGGCGCCAATCTGCGCGCCGCCACCGAGAACCCGACGTTGGTGCGCGCGTTCGGCATCAACGTGCCGCGGATGATCACGCTGACTTATGGGCTTGGCGTCGGCCTGGCGGCGCTCGCCGGTGTGCTGTCCGCGCCGATCAATCAGGTGCGGCCGCTGATGGGCGCCGACCTGATCATCGTCGTGTTCGCGGTGGTGGTGATCGGCGGCATGGGATCGATCATGGGATCGATCATCACAGGATCTGCGCTCGGCGTTATCGAAGGACTGACGAAGTATTTTTATCCCGAGGCTTCCAACACCGTGGTGTTCGTCCTGATGGTGCTGGTGTTGCTGTTGAAGCCAACGGGACTGACGGGACGGGCGGCCTGATATGAGCGCATTGACTGACGATACACTGCCGGTAACGCCGCGCGCCATGCGCGACGAGATGATCGTGTTCGCGGCGATGGCGGTGCTGCTGGGCCTGGTGCCATTGACCGGCATCTACCCGTTCTTCGTGATGCAGGCGCTGTGCTTCGCTCTGCTCGCCTGCGCATTCAATCTGCTGATCGGGTATGGCGGCCTGCTGTCGTTCGGCCACGCGATGTTCCTGGGAACGGCAGGCTACTGCACGGCGCATGCGCTGAAGGTTTGGGGCGTAACGCCCGAGGTCGGGATTCTGGTCGGCGTCGCCGGTTCCGCTGCGCTTTCCGTTGTCACCGGCTTCATCTCCATTCGCCGGCAAGGCATCTACTTTTCGATGATCACGCTGGCGTTGTCGCAGCTCCTGTATTTCATCTATTTGCAGGCGCCGTTTACCCATGGGGAAGATGGCATCCAGGGCATTCCGCAAGGTCATCTGTTCGGTGTCTTCAATCTCGCCCAGCCGACGGTGCTCTATTACGTCGTGCTGGCCGGCTTTCTCGGCGGCTTCCTTTTGATCTACCGCACCATCAACTCGCCGTTCGGCGAGGTGCTGAAATCGATCCGCGAGAACGAGCCGCGGGCGATCTCGCTGGGTTACAAGACCGACCAGTACAAGCTTCTCGCCTTCATCCTGTCGGGGACGATTGCGGGCTTTGCGGGGGCGCTGAAAGTGTTCGTGGCGCAGAACGCATCGCTCACCGACGTGCACTGGACGATGTCGGGCGAAATCGTGCTGATGACGCTGGTTGGCGGACTGGGCACCATTTTTGGGCCGGTCGTCGGCGCCTTCGTGATCATCGCCATGCAGCAATATCTGGCTGGGTTCGGCCAGTGGGTGACGGTGATCCAGGGCGTCATCTTCGTGGCCTGCGTGCTGACCTTCCGTCGCGGCATCATCGGCGAGATCGCGCATTATATGCGGCGATCACTGTAAAACAGCCACTTTTGGCGTCCTTTCCCGCCCCACAAAGCGGTGGATGACCCGCTTCCCCGGGCCTGCTGTCGCGCGCTTTGCCTTCGAATGGTCTATGACAGTTTTGTGACGGGCCGCCCCGGCGGCCGTTTTTGAACGGACGGAAAATAACTATGCTGCGCTTGTTTCGCTATTTCTTGCCCAAGGAAGAGCGCTTTTTTGACCTGTTTGCCAGTCATGCCCAGACGGTCGTGCAGGGGGCGCTGGCGCTGCAGGACATGATGCGCGGCGGCGATGAAACGCCGGTGTTCTGCCAGCGCGTCAGTCAGTTCGAAAATGACGCCGACAGCATCACCCGCGAGGTGCTGACCGCTGTCCGCCGCACCTTCATCACCCCGTTCGACCGCGGCGATATTAAGAACCTGATCACGGCGATGGACGACGCGATCGATCAGATGCAGCAGACCGCGAAGGCGGTGGTGCTGTTCGAGGTCCGTACATTCGAACCGCCGATGCGCGAAATGGGCACGCTGCTGGTCGAGTGCGCCAATCTCGTCAGCCGCGCGCTGCCACTGATGCAGTCGATCGGGAATAACGTCGCGATGCTGACCGCCATCACCGAGGAGATCGGAAAGCTCGAGGGCCGCATCGACGATCTCCACGATATCGGATTGAAGGAACTGTTTCTCAAGCACCGAAACGCCAATGCCATGGATTTCGTGGTGGGCGCCGAGATCTACAAGCACCTTGAGAAAGTGTCCGATCGCTTCGACGACGTCGCCAACGAGATCAACTCAATCGTGATCGAACAGGTATAGGGCAGGGCCGCGCAGTGGACGCCACGCTTGGTCTTCCCATTCTGGTCTTCCTGATCGCAGTGGCGCTGCTGTTCGATTTCCTCAACGGGCTTCACGACGCTGCAAACTCGATCGCAACGATCGTGTCGACCCGCGTGCTGCGCCCGCATTATGCGGTGTTCTGGGCGGCCTTTTTCAACTTCATCGCCTTTCTGGTGTTCGGGCTGCACGTCGCCAATACGATCGGCACCGGCATCATCGAACCTGATGTCGTCGATGCCACCGTGATCTTCGCAGCACTTGTGGGCGCCATTGTCTGGAACCTGATCACCTGGGGATTGGGAATTCCCTCGTCGAGTTCGCATGCGCTGATCGGCGGGCTGCTCGGTGGCGGCATGGCCAAGGCGGGGATTTCGGCGGCGGTCTGGAGCGGCCTGTCCAAGACGCTGCTGGCGATCGTGGTATCGCCGCTGGTCGGGTTCCTGCTGGCGCTGGTGCTGGTCGCGATCGTGTCCTGGCTGTCGGTACGCTCGACGCCGTTTGCGGTCGATCGCGCCTTTCGCATCCTGCAGTTCGTCTCGGCGTCACTCTATTCGCTCGGCCATGGTGGCAACGACGCGCAAAAGACCATGGGCATCATCGCGGTGCTGCTCTATTCGCAGGGCCATCTCGGTAGCGACTTTAATATTCCGTTCTGGGTGGTGCTGTCGTGCCAGGCCGCGATGGCGCTGGGTACCCTGATGGGTGGCTGGCGGATCGTTCGCACCATGGGCCTGCGGATCACGAAGCTGACGCCGATGCAGGGGTTTTGCGCCGAAACCGGCGGAGCCGTGACCCTGTTCATGGCGACCTATCTCGGGGTTCCCGTCTCTACGACCCACACCATCACCGGCGCGATCGTCGGCGTTGGTGCGGCCCGCCGGGTCTCGGCGGTCCGCTGGAACGTGGCGAGTTCGATCGTCTACGCGTGGGTCATCACCATTCCGGCGTCCGGGATGGTGGCGGCGCTGACTTACTGGGCGGTGGTGCTGCTGCGCTGATCAGGTGACAAGCTTCAGGCCGACGATGCCGGCCACGATCAGCCCGATGCTGGCAAGGCGGGCGGCGGTCGCGGGTTCACCGAACAATGCGATTCCCAGGATTGCCGTTCCGACCGCGCCGATGCCGGTCCACACCGCGTAGGCGGTTCCAATCGGCAGGGTTTTCAGCGCCAGTCCGAGCAGAATGATGCTTCCGGCCATGGCCGCGAGCGTCAGCGCCGACGGTACAAACCGTGTAAAACCTTCGGTATATTTGAGTCCGATGGCCCAACCGATCTCCAGCAGACCTGCGGCAAACAATACAGCCCACGCCATGACAGACCCTCCACGTACAGGCAGGGTCGTCCCCGCGGATGATGTGCTGATGGGAAGGTCGTCCTTCCGCGATGGATATGGGGCTTGCCCCGTTGTTCCGCAATTGCCAAATGGCCCTTGATTGCGCCCGTTTTCCCTGCCAAACGCACGCCGCATGTCCGAAATCACCGTTACAGCCGAATCGCCGTCCCGGTCGCCGCTTTCAGTTGAAGTGGCGCGGCGGCGGACCTTTGCCATCATTTCCCACCCCGACGCCGGCAAGACCACGCTGACCGAAAAGTTGCTGCTGTTCGGTGGCGCCATCAATCTGGCAGGGCAGGTCAAGGCCAAGGGCGAGCGGCGCAATACCCGCTCCGACTGGATGAAGATCGAGCGCGAGCGCGGCATCTCGGTCGTCACCTCGGTGATGACGTTCGAGTTCGAGGGCCTTGTGTTTAATCTGCTGGACACGCCGGGCCACGAGGACTTTTCCGAAGACACCTACCGCACGCTGACCGCGGTCGATTCCGCGGTCATGGTGATCGACGCCGCCAAGGGCATCGAGGCGCGCACCCGAAAACTGTTCGAGGTGTGCCGGCTGCGCGACATCCCGATCATCACCTTCATCAACAAGATGGACCGCGAAAGCCGCGATACCTTCGAGCTGCTGGACGAGATCGAAAAGACGCTGGCGCTCGATACCACGCCGATGACCTGGCCGGTGGGCCGCGGACGCGACTTCCTCGGCACCTATGATGTCATCGATGGCGGCGTGCGCCTGCTGGAAGGCGGGGGCGCCAAGACGGGCGCGGCGCAACAGATCGATATCGCCGATCTCGCCGCCCGTAACCCCAATCTCGACGTCACCGAGATCAAGGACGAGCTCGCGCTGGTTTCGGAAGCCTGCAAGCCGTTCGAGCTGGACGCGTTTCGCGAGGGCCATTTGACGCCGGTCTATTTCGGCAGCGCGCTGCGCAATTTCGGCGTCGGCGATTTGCTGGAAGGTCTTGGCAAGTTCGCTCCGGCGCCTCGGGCGCAAGATTCCAACCTGCGCAAGGTGCAGGCCGCCGAGCCGCGCATGAGCGCGTTCGTGTTCAAGATCCAGGCCAATATGGATCCCAACCATCGGGATCGCATCGCGTTCGCGCGGCTGTGCTCCGGCAAGCTCAGCCGTGGCATGAAGGCGAAGCTGGTGCGCACCGGCAAGAACATGTCGCTGACGGCGCCGCAATTCTTCTTCGCCCAGGATCGCTCGGTGGCCGATGAAGCGTTCGCTGGCGACGTCGTCGGCATTCCCAATCACGGGACACTTCGCATCGGTGATACGTTGACCGAAGGCGAGGATCTCACCTTCGTCGGCGTGCCGAGCTTTGCGCCGGAAATCGTCCGCCGCGTGCGCCTGACGGACGCGATGAAGGCGAAAAAGCTGAAAGAAGCCCTGCAGCAGATGTCGGAAGAGGGCGTGGTGCAGGTGTTCAGGCCGCGCGACGGCGCGCCGGCGCTGGTCGGCGTCGTCGGTCCACTGCAGCTCGACGTGCTGAAGGCGCGGCTCGATGCCGAATATTCGCTGCCGGTGGAATTCGAGGTCTCGGAATTCCAGCTGGCGCGGTGGATTTCCTCCGACGATCGCAAGAAGCTCGATGCCTTTGTCGCCGCCAACAATTCCGGTATTGCCGACGATGTCGATGGCGACCCGGTATTCATGGCCAAGAACGAATTCTATCTCGGCTATACCCGCGAGCGGGCCGAGGGGATCACCTTCTCGAACGTCAAGGACGTGAAGAAGAAGGCGTGAAAGGAGCTGTCGCTCCGGACCTCCGCTCGTCGTCCCCCGCGCAGGCGGGGGACCCAGTACGCCGCCGCGGCCTTCCATGAATCTCGACCGCCTCTGAAATACTGGATCGTCCGGTCAAGCCGGATGATGACGAGCGAGGTAAGGTCTGATCGCTCCGGCCGAGCGGCGCCGCGCGGTGATGAAGTCTACATCACGCTTTGCGGTGACATCTGCCTCTATGCGGTGGGGTCCTCGCCAGCCCATCGAGAAGGCCCCGATTGCGGAACTGTCCGCCATGAATGCAGGGATGTGAACACCATCGGTCTTGATACTGGCTAAAGCGCGCATCAGCTTAATTGGATCGCTTTTGAGGACATGCCGCATGTTCGGGCGCTTCATTGTCTGCCTGATCGTCATATTTGCGGGGCTAGGCTCCGCCGATGCCCAGCAGCGGCGTCAGATCGATGCCACGCCGTTTTCGCATGCGCCCTGCAGCGTGCTCGATGGCCAGCCGTGCACGCCGTCATTCTGCAGCGTATTCAACGACGGTCCGTGCATTCCCGAGATCGACTATCCGTACGGGCAGAATCTGCAACTCACGATCGAAAGCGTGCCGCCGCAGGACCAGGCGGCGAGATACCGGAAGCCGGACCACGACCTCGATACCATTGGCGACCTCTTTGCGGCGCTGCGTTCCTGCTGGGCGCCACCGCCGGCTGACGTCGCGCGCGAGGGCATGCAGATGTCGGTGCGCTTCAGCTTCAAGCGCTCGGGCGAGATCATCGCCACGCCGCGGGTGACGTATGCCACGGCAGGCGTCCCGGCGGATACCCGCGCCGCCTATCTCAAGGCGATCAATGCGTCGCTTGCGGCCTGCATGCCCCTGAAATTCACCGGCGGGCTCGGCGGCGCGCTCGCGGGGCGGCCGATTGCCATCCGCTACGTCGATAATCGCGATCTCGGCAGGCAGGCGGGGAAGCCGTGACGCCGGCGGAGACGTGGCGCATTGCGCTCCGCGCCCTTTAGATGTTACGCGATTGATCGTAAAACCAGCCGCGCAAGGGAGGACATCGTGGGACTGCTGGTGTTGATCCTGGGCCTGATCCTGTTCCTCGGCGTCCATACCCTCACCACCCAGCGCAAGCTGCGAGCGCAGGTCGTCGCCTCGACGGGCGAGAGGGGCTACAAGATCGGCTATGCGATGGCCTCGATCGCCGGCCTCGCGCTGGTCATCTGGGGCTTTGCGCTTTATCGCGCGACGGGCTGGGTCAACGTCTGGAACCCGCCGACGGCGCTCAAGCACCTCGCGGTGGCCCTGATGTTACCCGCGGTCATCCTGGTGGTCGCCTCCTACGTCCGCGGGCGTATTTATACGACGCTCAAACATCCGATGCTGACGGGTATCAAGCTGTGGGCGGCGGCGCACCTGCTCGCCAATGGCGATCTCGGCTCGATCATCCTGTTCGGCTCGTTTCTCGCATGGGCGGTATACGACCGCATCTCGCTCAAACATCGTTCCGACGCCGGCGCGCCGCCGATCCCCATCGGTGGTCCCGGCAACGACCTGATCGCAGTCGGGGTCGGGGTCGTCGCCTATCTGGCGCTCGCATTCGCGTTCCACCCGGTCGTGATCGGCGTCCCCGTGGTTGGAGTCTAGCATGTCAGTTCAGTCGGCCATCAAGCGCAAAACTGCGCCGGATATTCGCGCGCGCAAGAATGGCGAGCCGATCGTGATGCTGACCTCCTACCACGCGCATACCGCGGCGCTGGTGGATCGTTACTGCGATGTCATCCTGGTTGGCGATTCCCTCGGCAATGTCATGCACGGCTTCGAGACCACGGTGCCGGTGACGCTGGACATGATGATCCTGCAGGGGCATGCGGTGATGCGCGGATCGCAGCACGCGCTGGTCGTGGTCGACATGCCGTTCGGTTCCTATGAGGCGTCAAGGGAGCAGGCGTTTCATTCCGCGGTACGGATATTGAAAGAGACCCATTGTGGCGCCGTGAAGCTCGAGGGCGGGGCGCGGATGGCGGAGACCGTCGCGTTCCTTTCCGAGCGGGGCGTGCCGGTCATGGGCCATATCGGATTGACGCCGCAGTCGATCAACACGCTCGGCTCGTTTCGCGCGCAGGGCCGCAACGAAGGGAGCTGGGATCCGATCCTGAACGACGCGAAGGCGATCTCGGACGCCGGCGCGTTCTCGGTCGTGATCGAGGCGGTCGCCGAACCGCTGGCGCGGAAGATCACGGAGACCATTGCCATTCCCACCATCGGAATCGGCGCCAGCGCAGCCTGCGACGGCCAGGTGCTGGTGCTCGAGGACATGCTGGGGCTGTCGCCGCGGACGCCGAAATTCGTTCGTCGCTATGGTAATCTCGGCCCCGCAATCGAGGCGGCGATCCAGGGCTACGCCAGCGACGTACGCTCGCGCGCCTTTCCGGGGCCCGAACACGTCTACGAGATGAAGAAGAGCTGAAGAGGCGAGCCATGGACTGGTCGCAGCACGCTATTCCGCCGATGCGGCTGGAGCCCCGCTTCGGCGATCGTGTCGTGCCGGTATTTTGCGAGCGGCCCAAAAACATCCCGGCGATGGTGGCCGATGCGGTTGCCATAAATCCGGATGGCGAGGCGCTGGTCTGCGGCGACAGGCGAATGAGCTGGCGCGAAGTCGCGCAGCAAACTGCGAAGATCGCGGCAGGATTCCAGAAATTCGGCCTTGAGCGCGGCGACCGCGTCGCGGTGCTGCTCGGCAACCGCATCGAATTCGTGCTGACGTTGCTGGGCGCGGCGCATGCCGGTCTGGTGACCGTGCTGCTCTCCACCCGCCAGCAAAAGCCCGAGATCGCCTATGTGCTGACGGATTGCGGCGCGCGGCTGTTGATCCACGAGGCAGCGCTTGCCGACCGTGTGCCCGATACCCGCGACATCCCCGATCTGACGCATCGGATTCTCGTCGACGATGATGCGCGGGTCTCGCGCTTTTCCGAGCTCGCAGAAAACGCGCCGCTGCAGGCGCCGGTCGAGGTCGGCGAAGAAGACACCGCGATGATCCTCTACACGTCGGGCACTACGGGGCGGCCGAAGGGCGCGATGCTCGCCCATTGCAACATCATTCATTCGGCGATGGTATTCGCATCGTGCCTGAAACTGACTGCGGCGGATCGGTCGATTGCGGCCGTGCCGCTCGGCCATGTCACCGGCGTGGTCGCCAATATCATGACGATGGTTCGTTGCGCCGGCGCGCTGATCGTCATGGCGGAGTTCAAGGCCGCCGAATACCTCAGGTTGGCGGCGCGCGAGCGCGTCACCTACACCGTGATGGTGCCGGCGATGTACAATCTCTGCCTGCTGCAGCCGGATTTTGACGGCTACGATCTGTCGAGCTGGCGGATCGGCGGTTTCGGCGGCGCACCGATGCCGATTGCCACCATCGAAAAGCTCGACGCCAAGATTCCGGGACTGAAACTGGTCAATTGCTACGGCGCGACCGAGACCACATCGCCGTCGACCATGATGCCCGGCGAACTGACCGCCAGCCATATCGACAGTGTCGGCCTGCCGTGTCCGGGCGCGCAGATCGTCGTCGTGGATGCCGATGGCCGTGAATTGCCGCGCGGCGAGATCGGCGAAATCTGGATTCACGGCGGCTCGGTTATCAAGGGCTACTGGAACAATCCGAAGGCCACCGCAGAGAGCTTTACGGCCGGCTTCTGGCATTCGGGCGACCTCGGCTCCGTCGATACGGAGAATTTCGTCCGCGTGTTCGATCGCCAGAAGGACATGATCAACCGGGGCGGGCTGAAGATCTATTCAGCCGAGGTCGAGTCGGTGCTGGCTGGCCATCCCGACGTGGTCGAGAGCGCGATCATCGCCAAGCCGTGCCCGGTGCTCGGCGAGCGCGTGCATGCGGTGGTGGTGACCCGCAACGCGGTCGGCGGCGAGGTGCTGCGCGCGTGGTGCGCCGAGCGGCTGTCGGACTACAAGGTGCCGGAAACCATCAACGTGCAGAGCGATCCGCTGCCGCGCAACGCCAACGGCAAGGTGATGAAGCGGCAGTTGCGCGAAGTCTGGGCGGCTGCGCAAGCCTAGATCTGCCGGACTGCTAGAGCTTGGGCGCGCTGCCCTTGGGCATCGATTGCTGTCCGCCCTGTTCGGCGGCGAGAGCCGCGCTGTCGATCGCGGCTGCGCTGATGACCCGTTTGACATCGAGCAGCGTGAATTGCGCGATGCTGACGCGATCCGGCGACGTGCCGGGAACGAGCTGCACGCTCAACACGCCCTCGCAGTTCGCGCCCTTGGCCTCGGCCAGCATGGCGTTCAATTCCTTCGCCCTGGCCTGCGCGCGCTTGACGACGGCTACGCAACTGCCGCGCACGGTGTCGCCATTGAGCTTGACGGCTGCTCTCGGATCGAGCGGCTTGCCGATCGCTTCCAGCGCGGTTGCTTCCTTGTACTTGCCGCCGACGGATACGATCGAGCCCTTGCGATAGATGTAATACAAATGCTGATCGCCGACGATGGTGGGAACGCCGTATTTGCCCATGACCTCCTTGATCATGTCCGCCTTCGACGGTTGCTGGTCCTGCGCGAACGTCAGATTGCGTACGACGAAATAAGCGTGGTTTGCGCTGGCCGGCGAAGAAAAGCTGGTCGAGAGCATCTCGCCATTCTGCCTGGGACCGGCAGGGAGGCTGAAACTCATGGCCGCGACAAAGCTGACGTTGCCGAACTTCTGCTGCTGGATATCCGTCTTGGTGTCCGTGCGCCCCTTGAACAGGAGTCAAAGATGGCGCGCGCCGATCCGGCGGTTGATTCCGCCGAGAGGCCCAAAATGTCGGGGTGCAGCTTTCCCGAGAACGCGGTCTCGGGCGTCTTCGGCTTGATGTCGTCGGCCAGCGTCACGGTGGGCAGGGATGCCAGTTCCATGGCGAGCATTGAAACCAGGGCACGGCGAAACATGAATTACCTGCAGACCAAAAATGAGCCAAAAAGGAAGCGCGCGGGATTACGCCAAACTTTGAACTGCGATGTCAACATTGTCAGGCGATTTCGCGGGCCGCCGGGGCCGTTGTTAACGCTTTGATCCGGCTCACTTTGCCTTGCCACCGCCATATCGTTAGGGTACGCCGCGGCCATGCGGGGATCGGGCGCGGGAAGCTGCTGCCCAAATCGCGGTTCCTCGGGGATGGGATATCTTTAAGTGTCTGAATTATTTGATGAAATCGACGAGGATGTCCGTCGCGATCAGCTCAAGAAGCTGTGGGAAAAATATTCGATCCTGATCATAGCCGGCGCGATCCTGATCATCGCCTCGGTGGGCGGCTGGCGTGGCTACCAGTATCTGGAAGCCAAGAGGGCGGCCGAGGCGGGGGCTGCGTTCGACAAGGCCGTGGAGCTTTCGGAAGCCAACAAGCATGCGGAGGCCGAAGCGGCTTTCGCCGATCTGGCAGCGAAAGCGCCTTTCGGATACCGCGTGCTGGCGCGGCTGCGTATGGCGGCGGAAGTCGCTACCCGCGATTCGCAGGCCGCGGCAAAGCTGTTTGACGAAATCGCCGCCGACAGCAGCGTCGGCGTAGCCGAGCGCGACCTGGCGCGAATTCGCGCCGCCCAGTTGCTGCTGGAAAGCGCCAGCTATCCCAACATGAAAGAGCGCCTCGAAGCCTCTACCGCAGCGGGCGCAACCTTTCGCCATACCGCGCGCGAATTGCTGGCGCTGTCTGCCTGGCGCGCCAACGATGCCTCCGCGACGCGGCAATGGCTGGACCTGATCGCCAATGATGGGCAGACGCCACCCAGCCTACGCTCGCGCGCCGAAGCGCTGCAGGCCTTGCTTCCACCTGTCGCCAAGAGCTGATTGAACAAGAGTTGATTGAACGAGAGCTGACGGAAACCGAGTTGATTGGGAAAACGACCATGCGACGTCCGCAACGATTGATCGCAGCCGCCGTTCTCGTCGCGCTTTCCGGCGCGCTGGCGGGCTGCGGCGGTGGCGGCCTCGGCAATTTCGATCCCACCGATATGCTCGACTTCCTCGACACCAAGAAGAAGCTGCCGGGCGAGCGCAAGCCGGTATTCCCCGACGGCGTGCCGGGCCTCGATCAGGGCGTGCCCAAGGAGCTCTATAAGGGCGCCCGTCAGCAGCAGATCGACGACCCGAACGCGCAGGCCGCGGCCGCCCCGCCGCCGGCGGGCCCAGGTCAAGCGTGGCGCCAAGGGCCAGCAGGCCGCCGCACCTGCCGATCCCGATGCCGCACCGGAGGAGGAAGGCAGCACCGCCGCCGCGCCGCCAGCGCCCAAGCCCCAGAAGGTCGTGCGCAAGCGCACCACCGCGCCGCCGCCCGATCAATCGGCGGCGCCCGCGCAATCTCCGCAACAATCCGCCGCGCCGTTCCCGGCGCCGATGCCGAGCGGCACTTTCACGCGTTGATTTGTTCTTTTCGTTCGATTGACACGCCCTTCGAAAAAGGGCGCTTGGATCATTTATGTCCTTTACGATCGCCATCATCGGCCGGCCCAATGTCGGAAAGTCGACGCTGTTCAACCGGCTGGTCGGGCAGAAACTCGCGCTGGTGGATGACGAGCCCGGCGTGACCCGCGACCGCCGCGAGGGAAGTGCGCGCCTCGGCGACCTCGAATTCACTGTCATCGATACCGCAGGCCTCGACGAGGGCGCGCGGGGTTCGCTCACGGCCCGGATGCAGGAGCAGACCGAAGCCGCGATCGGCCTTGCGGACGCGCTGATGTTCGTGATCGACGCGCGCGCAGGGCTGACGCCGAACGATCGCGCCTTCGCCGATTTCGCGCGCCGCGCCAACAAGCCGGTGGTGCTGGTCGCCAACAAAAGCGAGGGCAAGCACGGCGAACTCGGCGCGATGGAATCCTACGCGCTGGGGCTCGGCGATCCGATCCAGATTTCAGCCGAGCATGGCGAGGGCATGAGCGACCTCTACGACGCGCTCGCTGCGTTGATGCCGGAGCCCGCCGAGGAGGCCGAGGAGTTCGACGACGACGACATCATTGAGTCGGATGAAGATCTCGCGCAGCGTCCCATCCGCGTCGCCATCGTCGGCCGCCCCAATGCCGGCAAATCCACGCTGATCAATCATCTGCTCGGCGAGGAGCGGCTGTTGACCAGCGCCGAGGCCGGCACCACGCGCGATTCCATCTCCGTGGAGATCACCTGGCAGGGCCGCGATTTCCGCGTGTTCGACACCGCAGGCCTTCGGCGGCGCTCGCGGATCGAGGAGAAGTTGGAAAAACTGTCGGTGGCGGACGCGCTGCGCGCGGTGCGCTTTGCCGAAGTCGTCGTGATGATGATGGATGCGCAGAACCGGTTCGAGGAACAGGATCTGCGCATTGCCGATTTGATCGAGCGCGAGGGACGGGCGATCGTGCTCGCGGTCAACAAATGGGATCTGATGGAGCGCAAGCCACATCTCATTTCGGCGCTGCGTAGCGATGCCGATCACTGGCTGCCGCAGGTCAAGGGCGTGCCCATCGTGGCGGTGTCCGGCCTGATGGGCGAGGGCATCGATCGGCTGATGGCTGCGATCCAGGAAGCCTATGCGGTCTGGAACAAGCGCGTGCCGACGGCGGCGCTCAATCGCTGGTTCGAGCAGGCGGTCGACGCCAACCCGCCGCCCGCGGTATCGGGCCGCCGGTTGAAGCTGAACTACATCACCCAGGCCAAGGGGCGTCCGCCGAGCTTCGTGCTGTTCTGCTCGCGTGCCGACGCGGTACCGCAATCCTATTTGCGCTATCTCACCAATAGCCTGCGCGAGGCCTTCGATATGCCGGGCACGCCGATCCGGATCGCGCTGCGCGAGAAGGCCAATCCGTTCGCGCACAAGCGCAAGCGGCCGTCATGAGCAAAGAGGCGTCGTTGCGCGTCGCCGCCACGCCGCCGGTGCGCAATGGCGCGGCTGCCTTCATCTTCGTTACCATCCTGCTCGACATGCTCGCGCTCGGCCTGATCCTGCCGATCCTGCCCAAGCTCGTGGAAAACTTCGTCGATAACGATACTGCGACGGCGGCGCGGATGTTCGGACTGTTCGGCACCGCCTGGGCGCTGATGCAGTTCCTGTTCTCGCCAATTCTCGGCGCGCTCTCGGACCGATTCGGACGACGGCCGGTGGTGCTGTTGTCAAATTTCGGGCTGGCGCTGGACTATGTGCTGATGGCGCTGGCGCCGACGTTGGCCTGGTTGTTCGTCGGCCGTGTCATTTCTGGCATTACCTCCGCCAGCATCTCCACGGCCTTTGCCTACATCGCCGATGTGACGCCGCCGGAACGGCGCGCTGCGGTGTTCGGCAAGATTGGTGCTGCGTTCGGCGCTGGCTTCATTCTCGGTCCTGCCGTTGGCGGCCTGCTCGGCGACATGGACCCGCGCCTGCCGTTCTGGATCGCGGCGGCCTTGAGCTTTGCGAACGCCCTTTATGGCTGGCTGATCCTGCCCGAGTCGCTGCCGCTGGAACGCCGGGCGCCGTTCCGCTGGAAGCGCGCCAGTCCGATCGGCGCGCTGCATTTGCTGCGCTCCAACCGGATTCTGGCCGGACTATCGGTGGCGAATTTCTTTGGGCAGGTCGCGCATGTCGTGCTGCCCTCTACTTTCGTGCTCTACGCCACTTACCGATACGGCTGGGACACGGCGACTGTCGGCCTGACGCTGGCCTTGGTCGGCGTCTGCGCCATGGTGGTGCAGGGTGCGGGCGTCGGTCCGATCGTCGGACGCCTCGGCGAACGCCGCGCACTGCTGCTCGGGCTCGCGTGCGGGGCGCTCGGATTCTTCATCTATGGCGTTGCGCCGACCGGGTTGCTGTTCTGGATCGGCATCCCCGTGATGGCGCTGTGGGGCGTGGCGGGTGCGGCGATCCAGGCGCTGACGACGCAGCTCGTTGCGCCGGATCGGCAGGGTCAGTTGCAGGGCGCGACCAACAGCGTCAACAGCATTGCCCAGATGGTCGGGCCGTTTCTGTTTACGCTGACGTTCGCCTATTTCATCAGCGAGCAGGCGCCGCTGAAGATGCCGGGCGCACCGTTCCTGCTGGCGGCGGCGTTGTTGGGGCTGGCGCTGGTGGTCGCGTGGCGCACGCTGGCGACGAAACAACGCGCCAAAACAAGCAACCATTAGACCCTCATGGTGAGGAGGCGCGCAGCGCCGTCTCGAACCTCGAGGCCCCGCTGGTGCCATTCATCCTTCGAGACGCCGCGGAGCCTGTCATCGGCGCGCATTCGCGCGACCCGTCGGCGGCTCCTCATGATGAGGTCTGACAGAACTATAGGCAAAGCGACGGCGTGCCCACCACTGAGCGTTGATGATCGGGATAGGCGGTGGGCACGGCGCGAAGAGCGCCGTTACCCACCTTACAACCGGTCGAAACCCATTCAGTCATTCTACAGCGCGAACCCGGAATCTCGAGATTCCCCGATGCGCAATTGCGCATCTGAGGTCTGGTGCTATCGCACCATCCCGGAATGACGGCTACGCCGTTACTTCTTCACCAGCGGACAGTCGCTGGCCTCGAGCGGCTTGGCGGCGTCTTCTGCTGAAATCGTGGCGATCTGCTTGTAGTAGTCCCACGCACCCTTCGACTCTTCCGGCTTCTTCACCTCGAACAGATAGGCCGGGATGAGACGGCGGCCGTCGGCGCGCAGCGGTCCTTTGCCGAACAAGGGATCGTCGGTCGGCAGTTCCTTCATCTTGGCGACGACCTTGGCGCCGTCATGCGGATTGCCGCCCAGCGCTTCCATTGCCTTGAGATAATGCAGCACCATGGCGTAGTTGCCGGCCTGGGTCATCGACGGCATTGCGTTCTTGCTGGCAAGTGCCGCAAAACGCTTCGACCAGGCGCGCGTCGCATCGTTCATGTCCCAGTAGAAGGACTCCGTGAACGTCAGGCCCTGCGCGGTCTTCAGCCCAAGCGAATGCACGTCGTTGATGAACAGCAGCAGCGCGGCGAGCTTCTGACCGCCGGCGACGATGCCGAATTCGGCCGCCTGCTTGATCGCATTGGTGGTGTCGCCGCCGGCGTTGGCGAGGCCGACGACTTTAGCCTTGGAAGCCTGCGCCTGCAGCAGGAACGAGGAGAAATCCGACGAATTGATCGGATGCTTGACGCCGCCCAGCACCTTGCCGCCGTTGGCAGTCACGACCGCACTGGTGTCGCGTTCGAGCGCGTGACCGAAGGCATAGTCTGCGGTCAGGAAGAACCAGCTATCGCCGCCTGCCTTGGTGAGCGCCTTGCCGGTGCCGTTGGCCAGCATATAGGTGTCATAGGTGAAGGAGATCGTGTTCGGCGTGCAGGCCTTGCCGGTGAGATCGGCGGTCGCCGCACCGGAGTTGAGCAGCACCTTGTTCTTTTCCTTGACGAGGTTGCTGACGGCGAGCGCGACGCCCGAATTCGGCGTGTCGGCGATCGCATCGACCTTGTCGTTGTCGATCCATTGCCGGGCGATGTTGGTGCCGATGTCCGGCTTGTTCTGGTGGTCGCCGCTCACGACGTCGATCTTCCAGCCCTTCTTGGTCAGGCCGGAATCCTCGACAGCCATCCTGATCGCGACCACCGAATTGGGGCCGCCGATGTCGGCGTAAAGGCTCGACATGTCATTCAGGACGCCGATCTTGACGGTCTTGTCCTGGGCCAGTGCTGGTGTGGCGAGGCCGATAGCCGCAAGGGCTACTGACGCGGCGAAGCGCCGCGCAATTCTAGTCGTCATGGTATTCCTCCGTGTTGTTTGCCGGCTCTCTTTTCGGAACCTGCCAGCGGCCTTGCGATAGTCCTTCTCGCACGGCCGGGCAATGCGCCTATCGTAGCGCGTCGGAGGTCAGCTTGAATTTCTGGATCCGCTTCCCGGTGTCGACTTCGGCGGTATAGACATTGCCTTTGGAATCGACCGCCATAGCGTGAAGCCAGTGGAACTGGCCGGCATTGCGGCCGCTGCGCCCAAAGCTGCCGACCACGGTACCGTCGTCGCGCTTGAGCACCCGGATTTCGTTGTTCTCGCCATCGGCGCTCAGTAGCCAGGTCTGTCCTGGATTGGGCCAGACCGCGATGTCCCATAACCGCGCCGTTGCCGAGCGTGTTCTTCTCGTAGAACCACTCCTTCACGAAGGTTCCGTCCTTCTTGAAGACCTGGATACGGTTGTTGATGCGATCGCAGACATAGACCAGCCCGTCACTGGCGAGTTTCACGCAATGCACCGGATTGGCGAATTGCTGCGGGGCGGGCCCCCTGGGATCGTAGGATGGTTGCTTGTCATCGCTCGGCGGCTTGCCGTACGCGCCCCAGTGCCGCTTGTAGGCGCCGGTGGTCGCGTCGAACACGATGATGCGGCGGTTGCCGTAGCCGTCGGCGACATAGATTTCGTTGGCGCCCTTGTCGACCGCGGTCTCGGCGGGCTTGCCGAGTTGCGTGGTATCGCCAGAGCCCTTGCTAGGCGCGATCTTGCCGATCTGCATCACGAACTTGCCATCGAGGGTGAATTTCAGGATCGCGTTGTCGTTGTCGGCATTGCCGCCGACCCACACAAAGCCCTTTTCGTCGACCTCGATGCCGTGCTCGCGCCCGACCCATTCATAACCCTCGCCGGGCCCGCCCCACGAACGCAGCAGATTGCCGTCGGCGTCGAACTCGAGCACGGGAGGTGCGGAGACGCAGCATTTCGAGCGAGGCGGGTTCAGCGTCGCGCCCTTTTCGTCGTCGGTCAGCGAGCGCGGGCGATGGATCACCCAGATGTGGTCCTTGGAATCGACCGCGATGCCGCCGACCTGACCGAGAATCCAGTTGTTCGGCAGCGGTTTTGGCCAGGACGCGTCGACCGCGAAGGTCGGGATGTCGCCGGCGCGCGAGGAAGCCGGTGCCGCAATCAGCATCGTGGCGGTGAAGCAGACTGCGATGGTTCTGGACAGAGTCAGGCGAGCGCACGTGCACGTCGGCGTCATGGGTGCCTCCCGATCATTTTTTCTTGGCGGGTTGTCCCGCTTGGAAAGGCAGTCAATCGTGGAGAGGAATGAGTGTCAATCAGTCAGGCCGTCATCGCCTGCGACAAACGCGAAGCGTTTGCGCAGGGAGCGCAAGCGACTAAGCAATTCATGTCTCAACACGCTGAAAAATGGATTGCTTCGCTCCGCCCGCAATGACGGAGATAGTCTCGCAAGACGCTCACGCCGGCGAGCGAAAGCTCATCAGCGTGCGAGACCTGTAGTCGTAGAATTTGCCGGTCTCGTTCCAGTCGGGTGCGCACATCGGCACGATGAATTCCGCGGCCTGTTCCGGCGTGTCGAGTGTCATCGGATCTTCCCCGGGGAATACCGTGGCGCGCATCCGCGTGCGAATTGGGCCAGGGTTGAATAGGTTGACGCGTATCCTTGTGCTGGCTACCTCCTGCGCCCAGGTGCGCGCCAGGGTTTCGAGCGCGGCCTTTGAGGCGGCATAGGGACCAATATAGGCGGTCGCCTTGTTGGCGGCACCCGAGGTGACGAACACCGCGCGACCGGCGTCGGATTGTCTGAGCAGCGGTTCCATGCAGCGGATCAATTGAAAATTCGCGGTCACGTTCACCGCCATGACATCATTCCACGGCTTCAACTCGATATGCCCGAGCGGCGAGGAGGGACCGGCGACGCCGGCATTGCCGACGAGAATATCGAGCTTGCCATGGCGCTCATGCAGCGCAGCCCCAAGCCGGGCGATGCCATCGAAATCGGTGAGGTTGAGCGGCACCAGCGTGGCGCTGCCGCCGTCTTTCCGGATCTCGTCGTCGAGCTCTTCCAGGCCGCCTTGCGCGCGTGCGACGGCAACGACGTGTGCGCCTGCGCGGGCGAGCGCGCGCGCGGTGGCATAGCCGATGCCGCGCGAAGCGCCGGTGACGAGGGCGATACGGGAGGCGAGGAGTTTGGTCATGTCGCGCTACTTTCGTCATGCCCGGGCTTGTCCCGGGCATCCCGTCTTGCGGCCGGTTTTACAGACGTGGATGGCCGGGACAAGCCCGGCCATGACGGAAAATTACCGGATTATTCGCCGCAAACGCGCCGTCAGCTCGCTTCCGCCAGCAGCGACAATTGCCGGGGCTGCGGTTCGACCTGGGTCTGGTCGGTGAGGTGGGTCGGATAGGCGCCGGTGAAGCAGTGGTCGGAGAATTTCGGATTGGCGGGATCGCGGCCGGGTTCGCCCATCGCGCGGTACATGCCGTCGATCGACAGGAATGCCAGCGAATCCGCGCCGATGATGTCGCGCATCTCCTCCAGCGAATGCGTCGCGGCGAGAAGTCCGCCGCGGTCCGGAAGGTCGATGCCGTAGTAATCGGGATACAGGATCGGCGGCGAGGCGAGGCGGAAATGGACTTCGCGGGCGCCGGCATCGCGCATCATGCGGACGATCTTTTTCGACGTGGTGCCGCGCACCAGTGAATCGTCGATCAGGATGATGCGCTTGCCCTCGATCGCGGCGCGGTTGGCCGAATGCTTCATGCGCACGCCGAGTTCGCGCACGCTCTGCGTTGGCTGGATGAAGGTGCGGCCGACGTAATGGTTTCTGATGATGCCGAGTTCGAACGGCACGCCGGAATGCTGGCCGTAGCCGACGGCTGCGGGCACGCCGGAATCCGGCACCGGCACCACGACGTCGACTTCGACATGGCTCTCACGCGCGAGTTGTGCGCCGAAGGCCTTGCGGACCTCGTACACCGAGCGGCCACCGACGATCGAATCCGGCCGCGAGAAGTAGATATATTCGAAGATGCAGGGCCGCGGCGGTTTTGGCGGAAACGGCTTGTGGCTGTGGGCGCCTTCTTCGTCGAATACGACGATTTCGCCGGGCTCGACGTCGCGCACATATTTGGCGCCGATCATGTCGAGCGCGCAGGTTTCCGAAGTCAGGATCGGACAGCCCTCGAGATCGCCTAGCACCAGCGGACGGATGCCGAGCGGATCGCGGGCGCCGACCAGCTTCTTGTTGGTCAGCGACACCAGCGAATAGGCGCCTTCGATCGCGCGCAGTGCCTCGATGAAACGGTCGATGAAACGGCTGCGCTTCGACTGCGCCACCAGATGCAGGATCACTTCGGTGTCCGTGGTCGACTGCATCATGGCGCCGTTCTTCACCAGCTCGCGGCGGAGAGACAGCCCGTTGGTGAGATTGCCGTTGTGGCCGACCGCGAAACCGCCGGCATTGAGCTCGGCGAACAGCGGCTGCACGTTGCGCAGGATGGTCGCGCCGGTCGTGGAATAGCGGACGTGGCCGACCGCCACGATGCCGGGCAGGCGCTCGATCACCTCGCGGCGGGAGAAGGTATCACCGACAAGACCGAGGCGGCGCTCGGAATGGAAACGGCTGCCGTCGAAAGAGACGATGCCGGCGGCTTCCTGGCCGCGATGCTGGAGGGCGTGGAGGCCGAGGGCCGTGATGGCGGCGGCCTCTGGGTGGCCGAAGATGCCGAACACGCCGCATTCCTCGCGTAGCGTGTCGCCTTCGAGATCGTCCTGCAACTCGATGCCAAGATTAAGGTCAGGATTTGGGTCGAGTTCGCCGGCGTGATCGGAAGGGTTTTGCATCTCGTATCGCGCCTCTCTTTTGGCCAGAATTAGCGGCCCGCGGGTTTCTCGATCAGCTTTTTAAGGCTGTCACGGGCAGGTTTACTGTAGCCATCGCCGGACGCAGGGGCTGCCTGGTCGGCGTCAGTTTGATCGTCTTCAGGTTTATTCTTCTTGAATCTCTTTAAGATGGTGTTCTCGGGGTCGTCCGGCAAGAGCGACATTAACCAATCCCCGGTTCCCTGCAGCACCACCCGGGACTTCGCGCCGGTGATCCAGTCAGGCCGCTGCTTGTCCGGTACCAGCCAGGTGAAGAACAGGAAGGCGACCACGACGATCAGGAGGCCGCGGCCAAGCCCAAACAGGAATCCGAGCGTGCGATCGAGCGCGCCGATGCGCGAATCCAGGATCATGTCCGAGATCCGTACCGTGATGACGGACACCACGACCAGGGTGCCGATGAAAGTGCCGGCCACCACCACCACAGCCGCGACCGTGTCGTTATTGAAATAAGTCTTGGCGGTCGGCAGCAGCTTCGAGAAAGCATAAAGCGTAACCAGCGCCGCCGCACCCCATGCTGCGATCGACAGGATCTCGCGCATGAAGCCGCGCACCATGGCGAGCAGCCCCGAAATCAGCATCACCGAGAGCAGGACGAGATCGAGTATCGTTATCGGCATCGGCTGGTCAGGTCCGCTCGTAAGTTCTCAAGCAGCGAATCGGCGGGTCGGTGTCACCCGGGTGAGGGTCAGACGGCGCATCCCGCAAGGCCGGATATCGCGCCATCCCGCTCGCCTTTCGCGCGCGTTGTATAGCGGCGAGGGCGGGGGCGCGTCACGCCGCTTTAGCCGTTCTCACGACGGAATCGCGTCGGTGTGGCATTTTTCTCAGATGTGCCGGCTTCCCGGTTAGCTCTGGGAACGCCGCGCGCGGCGATTTCGGCGACCAGACTGGTCAATCCGCCAACGCTGTTCAGCGCCAGACCGCCATCGGAGCCGACCTCGCCGCGGGCCGATTCGGGCAAAACGGCGCGTCCAAAGCCGAGTTTCGCGGCTTCTTTCAGCCGCGCCGAGGTTTGCGCCACTGGCCGGACCGCGCCGGAAAGAGAAATCTCGCCGAAATAGACCGCATCCGTCGGCAATGGTGCATTAACCAGGGATGACACCAGCGCTGCGGCTGCCGCGAGGTCGGCTGCGGGCTCCTGGATCCGCAAGCCCCCGGCGACGTTCAGATAGACGTCGTAACCGGACAGTTTGACCCCGCAATGGGCCTCCAGCACGGCCAGCACCATCGACAGCCGGCTTGGGTCCCAGCCAACGACGGCTCGTCTGGGGGTGCCGAGCGTGGTCGGGGCCACCAGTGCCTGCAACTCCACCAGCACCGGGCGGGTGCCTTCGATGCCGGCAAATACCGCTGTGCCCGGGCTGCCCAGATCGCGTTCAGACAGGAACAATTCGGAGGGGTTGGAGACCTCGCGAAGGCCGAGGCCGGTCATCTCGAACACGCCGATTTCATCGGTCGGGCCGAAGCGGTTCTTGACCGCGCGCAGGATGCGGAACTGCTGCGAGCCTTCGCCCTCAAACGACAGCACCGCGTCGACCATATGTTCGACGACACGGGGGCCTGCGATCTGGCCATCCTTCGTCACGTGTCCGACCAGGATGATCGCCGCACCCGTTTTTCTTGGCGAAGCGAATGAGCGCCTGCGCGGAGGCGCGGACCTGCGTCACCGTTCCGGGCGCTGATTCCACCGTATCGGTCCACATGGTCTGGATCGAATCGATCACGATCAGGCGCGGCATCGCGCCCTCCGACAGGGTCGAAACGATATCCTCGACCGATGTTTCGGCAGCCAGTTGCACCGGCGCGTCCGCAAGACCGAGCCGCTCGGCGCGCAGCCGGACCTGCGCCACGGCCTCTTCGCCTGAGATATAGACTGCGCGATGCCCGGCGCGGGCCAGCATGCTGGTTGCTTGCGTAAGAAGCGTCGATTTGCCGATGCCGGGATCGCCGCCGACCAAAAGCACCGAGCCGCGGACAAAACCGCCGCCGGTGACCCGATCGAGCTCCGTCATGCCGGAGGGCAGGCGCGGTGCATCGTTGCTCTTGCCGGTCAGCGATTCCAGCGCAAAGGTCCGGCCCTTGCGCCGGGAGCGGACCGAGACCGGCATCGAGGTCGCGCCGGTCGTATCCTCTTCGCTAAGCGTATTCCACTCGCCGCAGGAATCGCACTTGCCCTGCCAGCGGTTATACGCTGCGCCGCAGTTCTGGCAGACGAAGGAGAGGGTGGATTTGGCCATGAGGAGGTGAGTCGCCGGTTAGGTCGGAAGCGCGGGGTTCATAGCATGAAATAGTCGGTGGCGGGCATGATGCCGGCTTCGACGAAGCATCAATCGTTCACCGCGAGGCGATCACAGGGACCGCTGCCGGCGCAAGTCCAGATACCGACAGGTTGCTCGAGACCGCGAATCGTCCGTGGCGCCTGCGCGGTCAGACGCGCGAAGTCGGCGCCCGAACTTCTGGCCTCCGCGCGCGCCTGCCGCACAAGGTCGTCGCTGGCTATCATGGTGCAGCCGAGTTCGCGGGTAAGCGATTCAGGCCGGCTTGCCGCATTCACCGTGGTGCCGATGACCGCGAATTCGAGCCGGTTCTTGCCGATATCGCCAAGCACGACCTGGCCGTAATGCAGTCCAATGCTGATCTGGATCGGCGGCTCTCCGCGGCTTTTACGCTCAAAGTTCAATTCGTCGATCGAACCGATCATGGCCTGCGCGCAGCGGAGCGCGTTTCCGGCGTCGGAATCGCTGGCGAAGGGCGTACCGAACGTCGCCATCAAGCCGTCGCCGAGGTATTTGTCCAACGTTCCCTCATGTCGGAAGATCTCACGCTCCATCCGTTCGTGGAACAGCCTGAGGGTCCCGATCACCTCAGTCGGGCTGCGGCCGTCGGCATACGCGGTGAAGCCGACGATGTCGGCGAAAAGCACCGCCACGTTCTCCGTCCGGACCTGCTTGAGCGGCTCGTCGTTTCTGGACAGTTGTTCGACGACATTGGGCGAAAAGTAGCGCGCGAGGTTGGTCCGTTCGCGTTCGATCCCGGCGTGGCTGATCAGCAGCGCGTTGGAGCGGCGCGCCGCCAGCGCCAACGTGATGGTGACGATCAGGAAGACAGTGATTTCCTGGAATCGGACTGGAATGCCGACCGCTGCGGGGTTGATGATGTCGAACATTCTGACGTCGGAGCCGACAGCGGCTTGCACGCGTTCCGACAGCTCGGCGTGGGTTTCGGGCTGCAGGTAGGCCCAGCCGACCCCGATCGCCCACACAACAGAGGTCCAGAAGCCCATCGCGATCACCGTTCGCCATGAATAGGCAAGGGTGGCGGTTGCCAGGAAAACAAAGAAATAGATGAAAGTCTCGAACCGGAATTGCATGCCGACCGGCCAGTTCTCGGTACTCAACGGATTGGGCACGACGGTGAGGAGGGTAATTAGCGCCAGATCGCAAAAGATCAGAAAAAGCTCCGGCCGCGAACGCCCCCACCTTGCCGACCTTGAGCTGGGCCCAGCCGATCACGGCAAAAAAAGCCGAGCATCACGATGTAGTAGACGACGTCCCAGTTCGGGTTGATGATCGGCAAGGTAACGGCAATCACTGCCAGCGCGACCCAGCGGGCCCGGACGGCGAGAAGAAGACCCTGGCGCTTGCTGTCGGCAATGGCCGCTTCCGCGAATTTCTGGGTGTCTTGTTGGGCTTCGGTTCGTCCAGCTCGCCGGCCGCCGGGATAGGGGACATCAGCCGCTTCCGCCACTACGCTCAAGACACATTCTCCCCGGTCGAAAATCAGATCGCGCCACTTGCACGCAGCCGTTGACCAAATTGGCACGCCTGAAAGCCGGCGGCCACATGGATGAAGGGCGTATCGCTCTGATGAAAGATTTCGGAGGTATAAATTGGGCGTCGGCGTGCCGCAGCGGTCAGGATCGGGACACCAAGCCCGACACCAGACCGCTGCGGCATTGCGTGTCTGAATTTTCGGTTCTTATTTCACCGACACGAACGGTACTGACGAGCCCGGCACCATCGTGGTGGGCAGCACGCCGTTCCAGCGTTCGGCTTGCACAAGTGTAACCAGGTTCGGGTTGGTGCCCAGTGCCTTGGCGCGGGCTTCGATGGCGGCGGCTTCGGCTTCACCGGTCAGCTTGATGTTGGTGGCGCGGGCCTCGCCGTTGAGCCGCAGCGCATCGGCGCTGGCCTGCGCCTCGGCGCGAACGGCGTTGGCCTTGGCGGTGGCTTGGGTGACGGTGATCTGCGCCTGCACCTTTTCGCGCTCGGCGTTCTGCTGCAGCTTCTGCACCTCGACCTCGGCCAGCATGCGCTGCTCGATCGAGTGCAGGTAATTCGCGCTGAACTCGATGTTTTCAAGCTGGACGCTCTCGATCATGATCATCGGGTCATCGGCCAGCGAGGCCGTGATGGCGTCCTTGATGGCGGCGTTCAGCGGGCCGCGTTCCTGGATCGCCTTCACCGCCGTGTAGCGGCCGAACACGACCTTGACCTGCTGGTTTACGACCGGGCTGACGACCTGCTTGACCGCGGTGTCCAGCCCACCGAACTTGGCATAGAGATCCGACACCTTGTCCGGTGACGCGCGCAGCGTCACGCTGATCTTGAGGTCGGCGGGCTGCTGGTCGTAGGAGTAGGAGTTCATCTTGTCCCACGTATAGGTGAAGGTCTTGACGCTGACCTTCTCGACGCTGTCGATCAGCGGAATCTTGAAGCCCAGTCCGGGTTGCGCCGTGCCGATGACCGCGCCGTAGCGCAGCTTCACGCCGCGTTCGGTTTGATCGATGGTGTACCAGCTTCCCGCCGCGATAATGGCGACGACAATGACGGCGACGATGGCGCCAATAATTCCCCTGGGCATTTCTATCTCTCCAGACTTGGGGTGGTTGAGGTGACGATCCACGCCGAGCAATGATCTATGGCCAACCGAATTGATGTGACACGCGTCACTTGGTCGGCCATTCAGCGGGGATGGTTCAGATCGCTGCGGCGATTCGGCCGGATCTCATGAAAATGCCGTCCACAGCAGCGACAGACCGGCGACCAGCATGATGCCGTCCATCAGAAGCCGGAAGACGTCGGGTTCAAGACGCAGCACAAAGCGTTTGGCGATGAAGGCGCCGAACATGAGCGAGGAGCCCGCAATCAGGCCCTTTATCGCGATATCAGGCGTCAGCGCGCCAAAGCGTTCGAAGGTGATGGACTTGCTCAAATAGAGACCGAGCGAACTCGCCGCTTCGGTGGCGAGGAACGCGCCCTTGGTGAGCCGTAGAACAGAAACAGCGGCACGCTGAGCGGCCCGGTCGACACCACGATGCCGGTGAGATAGCCGATGACTGCGCCACCCACCGCCAGATGCCAGAGGCGCGCTCTGAGTTGATGCCGCGCCAGCCAGTGCCGGCCCGGTACCATCGCGATCAGAAACAGGCCGATCGCGATATCGACGGTGTGCGAGGGCAACGCCAGCAACGTCCGCGCGCCGAGAGCGGCGGCCGGGATCCCGGTGACTGAATAGGCGAGGCAGGCGCGCCAGTCGACCTCGTGCCACCAGGCCAGAATGCGCGAGAAGTTCGCCATCACGGCCGCGATCGCCATGATCGGCACCGCCTCCTTCGGCCCGTATTGATAGACCAATACCGGCATCAGCATGATCGACGAGCCCGTGCCGACGATGCCCGAGATGGTGCCGGCGAGCAGGCCGACGATGAGAACGAAGAGAAAGCCCAACATTGCTATACTTCGCGATTCCCTGATGCTGACATCATGGTGGCAGCAGGCTGAGGCTACGACGTCCAGATATCACTCGGAAAGGAGCCGATCGTGCCAATCAAGGGAAGCTGCCATTGCGGCCAGACGCAATTCGAGGTGAACGAGCCGCCGGCGGACGTGACGCGCTGCACCTGCTCGCTGTGTTCCAAGCGCGGCGCGCTGTGGGCCTACTATACGCCGGCGCAATTTCGCCTGACATCGCCGCTGGAGAACGTCGCGACCTATCTGTGGGGCAGCCGCACCGTCAAACATCATTTCTGCGCCGGTTGCGGCTGTGGCACCTATTCTGAATCGCCCGGACTGGTCGACCGGCAAGCCGGACTTCGACAATCCGAAAGTTGCTGTCAACTCGCGCCTGTTCGACGATTTCGATCTCGACGCCGTGCCGGTGACGGTCATTGATGGCAAGAACCTGTGGTGATATCTGAAGCCGTCAATCGCTATGCGGCGTAAAGCTCGATCGGGGCGTCGAACCCCTTGAGCTGGAACGCCTTCGAACGATTATCCTTCAAATCCGGTTGGGCGCGCTCGAAGACGGCCTTCGTGACGAGTATCTGGTCGGCTTCGGCGACCGACTGGGCCCGGGAGGCGGTGTTCATAACCGTGCCGATCGCCGTCAGGTCCCGGTGCGAGCGGCCGAACTCGCCAAAACTCAGCTCACCGGAGTGGATGCCGATCCCGATTCCCAGTTCACTCGCGGTGAGGCCGTGTGCCTCGACGAGAGCCTCGCGTCGGTCGCGCCAGCTTTCTGAATTTCACGCGCCGCAAGCACGGCGTTTCTGGCGTGCTCGTTCCGCTTGAGGGGAAAGTTGAAGACCGCCATGACGGCGTCCCCGATCGTCTTGTTGAGCAGCCCCTCATACTCCCAGATCGCGCTTGCGCATTCATCGTAGAATGCGTCGAGCAGGCTCGAGACGGCGTCGGCGACTGCGACTGGGACAGGCTGGTGTAGCCTCGCAGGTCGGCAAACATAATGGTCGCGTCGATGGTGATCTTGCGGGCCCGCATCACCTTCGTGAACATCAGTTCGCAGATGGTGCAGGTATTGGGGTTCATTCGGCTCGGACGAACGCCAAAGGCGCGAAATGGCGCCGAGATCACGCCGCGAAGCGGCACCGGCAGGCATCTGCTCCCAGCACCCCTTGCAGAACCTTGCATGTTGCAGAGCCGCCATTGTTCATCCGTGCTTCGCGCGTTTGGCCGGCTGGTCGATCCTACAATTGGCTGCGGGCGTGAGCAAGGACGCCGCAGCGCACACCTGCCGACTGGCGGCCGGAGGCAAAGCTGCTAGGATCGTGTCAAAATAATCAGAACGGAGGATCGCCATGGACGCCGTGATGCCGAAGGGCGCGCAGACCGCAGACACGCATTCCCATCTGGTTCGCCCCGACAGCATGGAATGGCAGAAGACGCGGTTTCCGGGGTGCGAAGCCAAGACGCTGCTGTTCGATCGCAAGACTGGCCTGATGACCGCACTGATGCGGTTCGAGCCGGGCGCGGTGTTGCCCGACCACGAGCACGTCAACATCGAGCAGACCTACGTCCTCGAGGGCTCGCTCGTCGACAAGGAAGGCCCGGCGCAGGGCATCGAATGCAAGGCCGGCGAGTTCATCTGGCGTGAGCAGGGCAGCCGCCATGTGGCCTGGTGCCCCCAGGGTGGCCTGATGCTCGCGATCTTCCAGGTCCCCAACAAGTTCTTCGAGGCCGACGGCCGTGTCATCGACGCTGCGGGCGAGGATTGGGACGTCACATGGGGGCACACCCGCAAGGGCTGACCGCGTCGGATATCAACTGCCATAGTCTTAGCGCAGCACGATCCATGCCGGCGCGTGATCGCTGGCGCCTTCCTCGCCGCGTATCTCGCGGTCAACGCCGGCCTTGATCAGACGCGGCGCAACCACCGGACTTAGCAGCAGATGATCGAGACGCAAGCCCGCATCGCGCGGCCAGCGGTTGCGCTTGTAGTCCCAGAACGTGAACATCGGCTTCGACGGATGAAGGGTTCGGATGGCGTCCGTCCAGCCCTGCGCCTCCAGCGCCGTGAAGGCGGCGCGGCTCTTCGGCTGGATCAGCGCGTCCTTGTCCCAGGATTTTGTCGGGTAGATATCGAGTTCGGTCGGCGCGACATTGTAGTCGCCGGCCAGCACCACGGGGATGTCCTGCTTGAGCAGTTTGCCGGCGTGCGACCGCAGCCGCCTGAACCAGTCGAGCTTGTAATCGAATTTTGGTCCGGCTGCGGATTGCCGTTCGGCAGGTAGATGCTGGTGACGATGATGCCGTTGACGGCGGCCTCGATATAGCGCGCCTCGTGATCTTCGCGGTCGCCGGGCAGGGCCGTTCGGGTCAGCACCGGCTCGGCGTTCCGCGCCAGAATGGCGACGCCGTTCCACGTCTTCTGTCCGCGCCACACCGCGCCGTAGCCGGCCTTCTCGATCGCGGCAGCCGGAAAATCGGCGTCGGTCGATTTCAGTTCCTGCAAGGCGACGACATCGGGCTTGGCGGCGCGCAGCCATTGCACGAGGTTCGGCAGACGCCGGTTGATGTTGTTGATGTTGAAGGTTGCGACCTTCACAGTCTGATGGCGATTCAGAGGCCCGGCGCGGGCGGAACGCGCTCAGTCGCGGCGGGCGGAACGGGTTCGCTGACGGACGTCGCGCCGCCCTTGTAGACTCGCGCGTAGCGTTTGCCGAGGCTAGTCAGCACTTCATAGCCGATCGTTCCGAAATGATGGGCGAGTTCGTCGACCGTGATGCCTTCGCCGATCAGCGTCACCAGGTGACCGCGCCGCACGGCGTTCTTGTCGAGATCGGTGACGTCGACCGCGGTCAGATCCATCGAAATCCGTCCCGCAATCGGACAGCGCTTGCCGGCGACCACCACCTCGGCGCCGCGGGTGCCGTCATTGGCGCTGGCCGCGCGGAAATATCCGTCGGCATAGCCCGCGGAGACGATCGCTATACGGGTCGGCCGCCGCGCGGTCCAGGTCCCGCCATAGCCGACGGTCTCGCCGCGCTCGACGTTGCGGATCTGCACGATGCGCGCCTTCAGCTCGACGACCGGCTGCATCGGATTGTCGGCCTCGGGCGTCGGATTGATGCCGTAGAGGGCACACCCCGGCCGCACCAGATCGAACTGGAATTGGGCGCCCAGGAACACGCCGGACGAATTCGCGAGCGACTTCGGCACGCCGGAAAACAGGCTCGCGATTTCGCGGAACGCCGTCAGTTGCCTAGCGTTGGCCGGATTGTTGAGCAGTTCCGCGGAGGCGAGGTGGCTCATGACAAGCGTAATGCCGTGGTCGCCGGCATTGATGCGCGGGATGATGCCTTGCGCCTCGGTAACCGTCAGGCCGAGCCGGTTCATGCCGGTGTCGATGTGAATGGCGGCACCGCCCGACCAGCCGGTGCGGCGGCAGAAGACGTCCCATTCGGCAAGTTCATTGAGATCGCCGATCACGGGCTTGCAGTCGATCCTGGCGTAGGCGTCGCCGGTGTTTTGGAAGAAGCCGTCGAGCACGTAGATCGCGGCGGCCGCCGGCACGGCGGCGCGAACCACGCGCGCTTCGTCGAGGGTGGCGACGAAAACGTCTTGCAGCCGGCCGCAGAGAGCGCGCCGGCGACCTGCGCGGCGCCGCAGCCATAGGCATCCGCCTTGACCACCCCCGCGCATTCGGCCGGCACGGCGGTCTTCTCGAGCTTGCGCCAGTTGGCGACGATGGCGTCAAGATCAACCGTCAGCACGCCGGTCGCGCTCGCAAGCGCGGCGGCCTGGTTCGCCTCAGGTGAGAGCAGGGTGCCTTGCGGGATAGATTTGGGATCGGGGGCGACGTTCATGCCGTAGTTTTACGCGGCCGAACGCGACGGTTCAACCGCGCAGCAGCCTCAATAGCCGCGATCCGGCAAGTTGCCGTCCTGCGCAAGGTCGCTAAACCGGGTGAACTGACCCTCGAACTGCACTTCCACCGTGCCGGTTGGGCCGTGGCGCTGCTTGCCGATGATGATTTCGGCCTTGCCGTGAACCAGCGACATGTCGAGCTGCCATTTTTCGTATTCGGGGGTGCCGATCCGCGGCTCCTTGTTGGCGAGGTAATACTCCTCGCGGTACACAAAGATCACGACGTCGGCGTCCTGTTCGATCGAACCGGATTCGCGCAAGTCGGCCAATTGCGGCCGCTTGTCGTCGCGGTTTTCGACCTGACGCGAGAGCTGCGACAATGCGATGATGGGAACGTTGAGCTCCTTGGCGAGCGCCTTGAGGTTGGTGGTGATCTCCGTCACTTCCTGCACGCGATTATCAGACTTCTTGCCCGAGCCCTGCAGAAGCTGGATGTAGTCGATCACGATCAGGTCGAGGCCTTTTTGCCGCTTCAGGCGGGCGCGCGCCGTGAGCTGCGAGATCGACAGGCCGCCGGTTTCGTCGACATAAAGCGGCAGCGATTGCAGTTCGATCGAATAGTCGCGGATCTTCTCGAAATCGGCCTCGCTGATGCCGCCGCGGCGGATCATGCTCGACGCGATGCTGGTTTGTTCGGCAAGAATACGCGTGGCGAGCTGTTCGGCGGACATTTCGCAGGAGAAGAAACCGACGATACCGCCGTTGACGGATTTCATCGTGCCGTCAGCCTGGACTTCGGCACGGTGCGCCTTGGCGATGTTGTAGGCGATGTTGGTGGCGAGCGCCGTCTTGCCCATGCCGGGGCGACCGGCGACGATGATCAAGTCGGACGCCTGCAGGCCGCCCATCTTGGTGTCGAGATCGCGCAGGCCGGTGGCAATGCCCGACAGACTTCCGTCCCGCTGGAAGGCTTTGGCGGCCATGTCGACGGCAGTGGTGAGCGCCTGCGAGAAGCGTTGAAAGCCGCCGTCGTAACGGCCGGATTCGGCGAGTTCGTACAGCTGACGTTCGGCGTCCTCGATCTGCGCACGCGGGGCAAAGTCCACTGGCGCGTCGAAGGCGACGTTGACCATGTCCTCGCCGATCCGGATCAGGTCGCGGCGCAAGGCCATATCGTAGATCGTGCGGCCGTAATCCTGCGCGTTGATGATCGTGGTCGCCTCGGCCGCCACGCGGGCGAGGTATTGGCCAACCGTCATGCCGCCGATATCGGTGTCGGCCGGCAGGAACGTCTTCAGCGTGACGGGCGTAGCCACCTTGCCCATTCGAATCAGGCTGCCGGCGGTCTCGAAAATGGTTTGATGGATCGGTTCGAAGAAGTGCTTCGGCTCCAGGAAGTCGGAAACCCGGTAGAAGGCGTCGTTGTTGACCAGGATCGCGCCCAGCAGGCTCTGTTCCGCCTCGATATTGTGCGGCGCGCTCCGGAAGGCCGGAGTTCCCGCGTCGGGAGCGAGCTTGAGGACGTTCGAATCAGTCAGAGCCATGATGCAAGTTTAAGCTTCGATTTTTGGCGTTGTTGGGATTCCGGAAAGTTGGGATTTTCCGGAAGCGGGGGCGATAAAGCGCCAGTCCCGCGCAAAGCGGAAGCAAAGCTCGCCGCTATGCACCGTTCTTTCTAAAATGTGGATGAGTCCGGGCCCGGTACGGGGGAATGCTTGACGGGTTCAACGAGCCAGGCCGGACACCCGAGCGGCAATACCGAAGCGCTTCCCCGAAAATGCCGGGCAAATTTTTAGGACAGGCTGAACCTTATCGCCACTTGGATGGACATATCCCGAGCTTGGAGACGATTCGAGCCGCCATCTTAAGCGTTGATCAAACCAGGATCAGGTAGATGAACGCGAACAGGGCAGCGGCCACGCCGATAACGATCAAGGCGTAGTCGGTCCTGATGTCGGCATCGAACGATGCTGGGTAACGTTTCTGGGCCATGGAGGATGTCTACGGCAGACCACCGGGGCCCTTCTGTGAAGTAGATCACATCGGTTCGATTTTTTCGCGGCAGTGTGGTTTGGTTACGAAATCGGGAACGGGCAGGCGACTTTCGGGTTGTCGATTGCAACGGACCAAAAAGGACAGGCGATGGGTCAATACCTTCAGGGATGGCGATCGGCACGCAGTCAGCGCTTGTGGCTGTCGATGCTGATTGACACCGCGGAAGATGTCTCGCGTCCTGAACGGCGTGCGGTGCCCTGCGACGGCCAGGTGCTTGCCGTCTTGCGCGCGCAACTTGCCCGTCCGACGTCGGTTTGCGTCCCCTATACTTCGCCTTACAGCCTGCGGAACTGAGGCACTCATTCCGGAGCTGGTCTATTCGCCGGCCAGTTGCAGCCGCGGCTGTTTTTCCAGTTCGACCCCACGAAGCCTTGCTTCTTCCCGCGCAATATAATCGCGCGTGATCGGCACGATGCCTTGACGCTTGGTGAGCTGGATCTGGAAATTCATCAGGTTCTGCTTCCGGAACGACATTTCGGCAGCCGCCAGATAGAACTCCCACATTCTGGCAAAGCGCTCGTCATAGAGGCGAACGGCCTCTTCCCGCCGCGCCATGAAGCGTTCGCGCCAGGCCTGCAGCGTCTCCGCATAGTGCAGCCGCAAGATCTCGATGTCGCAGACCAAAAGACCGGCTTTCTCGATCGCGGGAATGACCTCGGAGACGGCAGGAACGTAACCACCGGGAAAGATGTACTTCGTGATCCATGGGCTGGTCACATCGGGGCCCGTGGAGCGGCCGATCGAGTGCAGCACCATGACGCCATTCTCGCTGAGAAGATCGGCGCATCGCCTGAAATAGGTCTCATAGAAGCCGACGCCGACATGTTCGAACATGCCGACCGAGACGATCCGGTCGAAGGGACCGGGAATATCGCGATAATCGCTCAACAGGAATTTCGCCGATCCCGTCAGGTTCCGCTCCGCCGAGCGGGCATTAGAGACCTGGAGCTGTTCCGATGACAGCGTGATACCCGTGACGTCGGCGGCGGTCATTTCGGCCAAATAGAGGGCAAGACCGCCCCAGCCCGAACCGATGTCGAGCACGCGGGTCCCCTGTGCGAGGAGGAGCTTGGCGGCAAGGTGACGCTTTTTGGCGAGCTGGGCATCGTCGAGCGACGATTCCGGGGTCTCGAAATAGGCGCAGCTATATTGCTTGTCGGCGTCGAGGAAGAGGGAATAGAGCCGCCCGTCGAGATCATAATGATGAGCGACGTTGTTCCGTGCCCGGCCGCGCCGGTTGAATTGCCTGATGTGTCTGCCGAAATAGCGCAGCCACCACTGCAGCCGAGCCCAGCGCGGCACCATTTCGGGTTGGTCGAGCAGGATCTCGAGTGCGTCCGCGATCGAGCCGTTCTCGACCACGAATGTGCCGTCCATATAGGCTTCGCCGAGCGCCAGTTCGGGATTGAGGAGGATGCGGCGCTGGGTCCGCTCGCTCAGGAACCTTATCGACACCGGGCGGCCGGTGCCATCACCGCAGGTAAATCTGGCCCCGTTTGCGGCCGTGAAGGTCATCGTGCCGCGGCGAATGAACTGCCCCAGGAAATAGCGCAACAAGCGAACCATCGAAGCACCAATGGAACAACCGGCCCGCTACACGACGCGCGGCGGAACGGAAGGTTCCTAATGCAGCATCAACAACATAATAATTTCGGTGATCACGAAGCGCTAGTGCATTGGAGTCAAAGCGGATATTCTCAACTACGGCGATCACGCAGATGCGCAATTAGTGCGCTTCCATTCGCGGCGTAATCGGCTAAAAGGTGACCGCCGCCGACGGCGCTGTGCGTTGCTGGAAGCGATTCCATATTTGGAGAAGCAGGGAATGTTGAGCCGAGCGCTCAGTTTAGCGACGGTGACGCTCCTGATCGGCTGCCTTTCAGCAGGTGTGGCGCGGGCAGTGGAAAATCTCGAAGCCGGCAAGAGCCCTTCCCAGATATTCTCGGGCACCTGCAGCGCCTGCCACAAGAGCCCGCGAGGGCTGTTGAAGAATGTACCGGCTTCGTCGCTGTCAGGCTATCTGCGCCAGCACTATACGACGGGCAGCGCGATGGCCTCGCTGCTTGCCTCGTTCCTTATCTCCAACGGTGCCGCCGACCCGCGCTACCAAGCGAAGGATCAGCCGAAGCAGAAGGACGCCCGGCAGGACGGAAAGCCGGATCAAGTCGACCGCTTCGGCCGCAGACAGCAGCCGGCCGCGCCGGCGGCGGAACCTTCGCGGCCCGAATTCGACGGGTCGAAGCCGCAAGGCGAGGGCGGACGTCCCGGCCGCGACGCCAAGCGGCTGGCAAGGCCCGCCGCAACGCCCGACGCCAATAAGCCCGCGGATGGCCAAGCTCCGATGCAGGCCGCAACCGACAGCAAGCATGGCGCCAAGCAGAAGCTCGGCAAGCGCGCCAAGCCGATCGCCGAAGAGCCGCCGAAAACCGAGGAGACTGCCCGCGGCGACGCCGCGAAGGACGAGCCGTCCACCGATTCCGCCAAGACTGAAGCCACCAAGACTGAAGCCGCCAAGACTGAAGACGCCAAGACTGAAGACGCCAAGCGCGAAACGGCCAAAACTGACGCCGTCAAGACCGAGGGTGACAAGCCTGAGGCCGCCAAGCCTGAGACCGCCAAGCCTGCGGGCGACGCAGCCAAGCCCGCCGGCGAGGCCAACAAGCCCGCCGACGAGTCCAACAGGCCCGCCGACGAGGGCAAGTCCGAGACTGCCAAGGTTGATGCGCCCAAGGAGAGCGCCGGCAGCGAGCCGACGCCACTTCGGCCCGATCCCGTGCCGGTCACGCCAGCAGCACAGCCTTCCTCTCCAATGACCGCTGGCGGCACGCCTGGAGCCTGCTGCGAGCCCCCGCCTGCAACGAGCCCGTCAGCCGCCGCCGCGCCTCAGACGACGCCAGCCCCCGCAACGCCCCCCGCGGTGACGGCTACGGCGCCAGCATCGCCGGTCGCTCCCCGCGGGCCCGCCCGTACCACCTATCTCGCGATAGCTTTCGCGTTCCTATGCCGGCCAATGGCCTCGCTTGACCGGACTTAGAGCGTTGCTCTAGAGTAGTGATCCAATACAATCCGGGAGCAGCCAGGGGTGACAACAGCACGCGAGGATTTGCTGGCAGCGGCACTTGCAGTGTTCGACCGCGACGGCTTCGAGGGCGCAACCGTTGCGGCCATCCGAACCCGCGCGCGGGCGTCCAACGGCAGCTTCTTCCACTTCTTCGGATCGAAGAAGGAGCTCGCGGGTACCCTGTTCCTGGAAATCCTCGGGCAGTATCACGCAGCGGTGCTAGCGGCGGTCGATGAACCCTGCAGCGCACGGGAAGGCGTGGCGCGGCTGATCCGTTCGCATCTGGACTGGGTCGTGAACTCCAAACGCGAAGCGCGCTATTTGTTCGAGATCTCCCGCAGCGAATGGACCGAAGAGATTCGCGGCGCGCAGCGGGCGCAGAATTCGCGCCTTGCGGAAGCCGTCGAGCGATGGCGCGCGCCGCTGCTTGCGCGCGGCGAATTGCTGCCAATGACGGCGGCGTTGTTCTTCAGCCAGATCATCGGACCTGCGCAGATTTTTTGTCGCGCATGGCTGTCGGGCCGCGACTGCGCCGATCCGAGGGGCCAGACCGACATCCTTATCGCCTGCGCGATCCGCGCGGTGGTCGCGCCCGATGCGGTCCACAAACCGGGAGAAGCCTCATGAATCCGAATACCGATCCCGACTTCGCGCTGATCGCGACCCGCATCCGCGACAATGTCGGCCGCCAGGGCTTCATGACCCACGTCGGTGCAGAATTATCCGAACTGACGCGCGGCTCATCCATGGCGGCGTGACCGCCTTCCTTGTCGACAATGCAACCACGATAGCGGCCGCGACATCGCGGGGGCAGTCGGCGCTGACGGCGGAATACAAACTGAATCTGCTGTCGCCGGCGACAGGCGAGCGCCTGATCTGCCGGGCGCGCGTGATCAAGCCCGGACGTCAGGTCGCCGTCGTTGCGGCCGACGTGTTTTGCGTGACCGATGGCGTCGAGAAGCACACGGCGACCGCGCTGGCCTCGATCGCGATGCTCGACGAGAAGGCGGCTGCCAGGATCCCAAGCCCGACCTGAACAGGCCGGGCTTGAGTCGTCACAGGCCGTGGAGCGGTACGCGCATTACTTCTCGGTCGAAGCGGGAGCCGGCGCCTCTTCGTCGTGCTGGGCTTCCGGATCGAAGAACTCGCCCGCTGCGGCGAGCGCTTCGGCAGCGGCGTCCTGGTCCTCCTGACGGGTCGAGATGTCCTCGCCGCGGTTGATGCGCTCGGCTTCGTCGGCGCTACGCGCCACGGTGACGCTGACGTTGACTTCGACTTCCGGATGCACGGCAATCGCGATCTGGTGCTTGCCGATATTCTTGATCGGTGCATCCAGCAGGACCTGGCTGCGGTTGATGGTGACGCCATCGGCCTCGAAGGAGGCGATGATGTCGCGAATGCTCACCGATCCGAACAACTGGCCGGATTCCGACGCCTGGCGCAGCACGATCACGTTGCGACCGCTGATCTTCTCTGCGACCTTGGCCGCTTCGCCCTTGGCCTTGAGGTTGTTGGCCTCGAGTTCGGCCTTCATGCCGTCGAACTTGGCGCGATTATCGGCAGTGGCGCGCAGCGCCTTGCCGCGCTTGAGCAGATAGTTGCGGGCAAATCCGTCCTTGACGCGGACGACTTCGCCCATCTGACCGAGCTTGACGACCCGTTCCAGCAAGATGACTTCCATTTTCATTCTCCTTTTGAGTGTACGTATTCGGTTTAAAGTGGATGGTTGGCGTTTCAGGATGCGGGCAAGGGCGGCGGCTTCCCGCTCAAATAGCGTTGGCGAATGCCAAAGACCGCGTCCGCAAGACCGAGCGCGATCATCGCCAGCACCGGCCAGCCGAAGGTGACGACAACTGCGTAGGCGCAGCAGAGCCAGAACCCGCGGCTGTTGAGCGACAGCGTCAGCGTGTGCAGCACGGCAAAGCCGATGAGGGCGTAGGCCATCATCAGAGCGGTGGTCGCTATCTGCGCGAAAATGGCAGTCAGCCCGCCGACAAAGCAGAAGGCCAGCGCGACCGACAGCGCCACCAGCGTCATCGGCGGCAATTCCGCGCTTTTCAGATCGGGCCAGGGCCGGTGCAGCCGGCCCGACGTCACCGTGATCTTGCCGGCGAGCCAGAGGTTGAGTGTCAAGGTCATCATGGCGACGATGGTGGCGGCCGCTGGAGCGATGATGGCAAGCGCCGCGACCCAGCGTTCGATATCGCCTGACGATGCGGGATCGCGCGCTCCCAGGATTCGTGTGAGGCCGCTCCGCAGCGCAGCGGTGATGGTCTCGGCGTCGCTGCCAAGCGTGAGCATGGCCGCAATCGTGGTCAGTGCGCCAAAGCCGGCGATCCAGAGCAGTATGCGACCGGCCGGATACCATTCGAATTGCGGCGCAGCCGGCGCCGAGCCATTGCCGGAAGCTGCATCGGGCAGCGGCCGTCCCAGCAGCGCGAGATGGCCGAGCCACCAGGCGGGCACAGCAATGGTGATGGCAAAGGCGATGCAGTAGGGCAGGCCGAAGATCACGCCGAGGCCGGAAGCCGCCGCGATGCCGCCGATCGTCGCCGCAATCGGTCCCCATCCGAGGGCCGCCACCATCAGGGGCAGCGGCGCCAGGTAGAACAGCAGCAATGAGATCAGCGCGCCCGAGATGATCGAGGCGAACATCAGCGCCGACGCGCAGCCGGCGGCAAGGGCAATGAGCAGTATAGCGATCATCAGCTGTCCCGCTCCTTTCGAGCGGTTAGATAGAGGTCAGCAAATTATGCCGCCTTACCAACTAGTTAGAGATTTAAGGGAGGCGTCCGTACCGGGGTACCCTTAAACGTTCACGGCCCCACCGGGGCGAGATGACTTGGTGCGGCTTTTAGAGCAGTAGCCCCAACCGATCAAGAGTGTCAGCCGAACGATTTCAGCAAAGGTTCCCGGCGTTTAGCCGGCGACCGGCGGACACAATCGGGATTCCCATTCCGCGAGATTTCGCGGTGTCTCACGAGGCGTACATGCGCAGAACACCATAGAGCACGGTGCCAACAATGAGGGCTGCTGCGATAAGCGTCAGGGCGATGGACTGTGCGCGGGTCATGTGCTCGCTTCACGCGTTATGGTGGCTTGTGGAGTCCACAGCTTCTGCAACAGCAGGACGACGACAAGCAGGCCCACGCCAATGACATCCGTGACGGCATTGGGATCGATCAGCAGCATTGCGGCCGCAAAGAAAAGTATCCGCTCGAACCACGTTGCTCTACGCAGGAAATAGCCTTCAAGACTGGCTGCAAGCGCAATCACTCCGATCGTGCCGGTCAGCACTGCGCGCAGGATCTCGGGCCATGGCCCTTGGAACAGCAGCGCGGGGTTGTAGACGAAGAAGAACGGAACGATGAAGCCGGCGGCGGCGAATTTCATCGCCTGCACGCCCGAGGCCCACAGGCCGGCCCCACCGATCGATGCAGCAGCATACACGGCAAGTGCCACCGGCGGCGTCACCGCCGACAGGCATGAGAAGTAGAACGCGAACATGTGGGCCGCCATCGGCTCCACCCCGAGCTTCATGATCGCGGGTACCAGCAGCGCCGCCTGCATGATGTAGGCGGGAGTGGTCGGCATGCCCATGCCGAGGATGACGCCGGCGACCATGGTGATAAGCAGGGCAGGCAGCAGCGAGCCATACGTGAAGTCGATGAGAAACGCCGTGAACCGCAGCGCCAGCCCGGTTTGCAGCACGATGCCGATCACGATTCCGGCGGACGCACAGGCCATCGCCACCGGTACGGTTTGCACCGCCCCGTCGCGCAGGCCTTCAAGACACGCGCGCCAGCCTAGCCCGGTGGAAGGACGCAGCCACGAGATGGCGACCAGCGCGATCGTGGCGATGATCGCACCATAGGTCGGCGTGAAGCCGTAGAGCAGCAGCGCCAGCAGCACGATGACCGGCAGGAACAGATGGCCCTGGCGCAGCATGATGTAGCCAAGAATGGGCAATTCCTCGCGCGGCAAGCCCTTGAGCCCCGAACGCACGGCGTTGAAGTGGATCGCGGCGAACAGCGCCCCGTAGTAGAAGAACGCGGGTATCGCCGCGGCGATCATCACCTGCGTGTAGCTGACGCCCTGAAACTCGGCCATGACGAAGGCCGCCGCCCCCATGATCGGCGGCATGATCTGCCCGCCGGTGGAAGCTACCGCCTCGATGGCGGCTGCCGCCTCGGGCTTGAAGCCTGTCTTTTTCATCATCGGGATGGTCAACCAGCCGTCGACCATGACATTGGCGACCGCGGAGCCGGAGATCGTACCGAACAGGCTCGAGGAAACGACCGCCACCTTGCCGGGGCCCCCCGCGCGCGCCGCCCGCGATCGCGTTGGCGAAGTTCATGAAGAACTGACCTGCTCCGGACTTCTCCAGAAACGTGCCGAAGATGATGAACAGGATGACGTAGGTAGCAGCCACCGTCATCGGCACCCCGAAAATGCCCTCGGTGGTGTAAAAGGTCTGGTCGACCGCGATCTCGAGCGTGAGGCCTTTGTGGTAAAGCCAACCATACAGCCAGGGGCCGGCGAACCCATAGAAGAGGAAAGCAAGCGCCACGATCGGCAGCGCCGCGCCGATCGTGCGTCGCGTCGCCTCCAGCACCAGCACGGTGGCGGTAATTCCCACCGCCATGTCCATTCGGGTCAGCGTATCGGCGGTGGGGAAACGGTTTACGATGTAGTCGTAATTCACAAACAGGTAGCCGATGCACGCCAGCGAAAGACCCGCCAAAGCGAGATCCTCCCACGGCACGCCGCCGAGTGTCGCGTCCTTGCTGCGAGGCCACAACAGGAACGACAGCACCAGGCTGAAGGCGAGCGTGATATAGAGCAGGGCTTGCTGATCGGGAGCGTATACCGTCAGCCGGGCGTAGACGTGGTACACGGACATTGCGACCGCCACCACGCCGACGACAAGGCCCGCGTAGCCGGTGAGCTTACGCACGGCGCGCTCCCTACTTCTTGAGCAATCCCGCTTCGCGGTAGTATTTCTCCGCGCCGGGATGAATAGGCATGTCGAAATTCTCTGCCATGTCCGACGCCGTCACGCCTTTCATGACACTGGTGACGTTGCCGAACTCCTCCCGTTCTTCGACGATGGCCTTGGTGATCTTGTAGACCACCTCGGCAGGCGTCTTGGAGGAGGCGATCAGCACGGTGGGCGACTGGAAGGTCTGAACGGCCTCGGTCACGCCCTGATCCTTGTAGATTCCGGCTTTGAGGGTGTAGGGCACAAAGCCCGGATTGAGCTTGCGCAGTGCGGCGATCTCCTCATCGGTGACCCCAAGCACCCGCACCTGCATCGCCGAGCCCATGTCCATGATGAAGGACGCTGGCACCACCGTGAACCATCCAACCGCCATGGCTTGCCGGTTCTTCACGGCCTCGGCATTGGAGGACACCGGCCCATAACTCTTTGCGCCCAGGTCGTTCAGCGTCATGCCGTTGACCTTGAGCAGGTACTCCCAGCCGGCCGCCAGGCTGGTGTTGCCGCGTGACGGCAGCGCCACCGGTTGACCCTTCAAATCCTTGACACTCTTGATGTCGCTGTTCGCAGGAACAACCAACTGCCAGACGTTGGGGTAGAAGTTGGCCACGAAAAGGCCCTTGTCGGTCTGCTTGCCGGCAAACTGACCCTCGCCCTTCTGGGCATCGGACATGACGGTCGTCATGGACCAGCCGATATCGGCCTTGTCGTTGCGGATCTTCTCCATGTTGACGAGGGCCGCGCCCGGCTCAACCTGCACGTTCAGTTCGGGATATCGCTTGTTGACGACCTGCGACGCTGCCGCCGCCATCGGTGTCCAGCTGCCGCCGGTCGGACCGGCGCTGAAGATGACATCGGTTTTCTGTTGGGCGTGGGCGGCGCCTGCCGCAGCGACGGACATTGCTGCAATGGCGGCCAAGCGTACGACTCGCCGTAGACCACGGATGTGGACGGACATCGCTTGCACTCCCTCTGGCGATTGCGCTCGTTGGCGCAGCTCATTGGGGCTCGTGTCCGCACGTTTTCGGCGGTTACTTCGACACCCGTAGCATGCGGAAATTTAGCATCCGTCCTGCTGCCGGGCAGCGTACGTGGCCGTCGCGGCGATTGTCAACGACGTGTGCTCGCTTCATGAGCAGGGGGCTCGGCGGTTAGGCAATTGGGCGCGGCAGGGATTTATCAGGGTGGGGCTAGGGCGCACCAGTTACATACTAAAGACGTGCGGAGAGCCCGGTACACGATGCGAACAGGCGGCATCGGATGCATTGCAAAGTGAAGAACTTGTGGGTCCAACGAGCGGTCAGAGGTCTGGGATAGAGGTCCTGGACCCCAACTGTCGGCGACCGGACGACCCGAAAATCTTATGAATAACGACGACCGGCGGCGCGGACGCCGCCGGTCAAAGATGTCCTAGCGAATGACGTAGGGCAAGAGGCCGAGGAAACGCGAGCGCTTGATGGCGCGCGCGAGTTCACGCTGCTTCTTGGCGGACACGGCGGTGATGCGGCTCGGCACGATCTTGCCGCGCTCGGACACGTAACGCATCAGCAGCTTGGAATCCTTGTAGTCGATCTTCGGCGCATTCGGACCCGTGAACGGGCAGGTCTTGCGGCGACGGAAAAACGGACGGCGTGCACCAGCTTCAGCCATGATTCTTACTCCTCTCCCGTCGCTTCAACAGCGTCTTCGCGCGGACGGCGCGGGCCACGGTCGCCGCGGAAGCCACCGCCTTCACGATCGCCACGGAAGCCGCCTTCGCGGTCACCGCGGAAACCGCCGCCGCGATCGTCGCGCTCGCGGTCACGATCGGCCTTGCGCATCATCGCCGAGGGACCTTCCTCGTGCTCTTCGACGCGGACGGTGAGGTAGCGGATGACGTCTTCGCTGATCCGCTCCTGCCGCTCGATCTCGGTGACCGCAGCAGAGGGCGCTTCGATGTTCATCAGCACGAAGTGCGCTTTGCGATTCTTGTTCATGCGGTAGGTGAGCGAACGCACGCCCCAGTTCTCGGTCTTGGTGACCTTGCCGCCAAGCCCTTCGACGATGCCCGTCATCTGGGTCGTCAGCTCTTCAACCTGCTGGGTGCTCGCATCCTGACGCGCGAGAAAAACATGCTCATAAAGAGGCATGGGTGTCCTTTCCTGTGTTGGCGCAGTTCCCGGCGGCAAGCCCTTCGAGACCTCCGGAAAGGACTCGATAATGCTCAGAAGGCGGAAGCACGGGACGACGGGCCGACTGGCCCTGCCACATCAACGTCGCCAAAAAAGGTGAGATTGCTGAGACCGTCCGTTCAGCTCCCGGCCGGGATCCACGGATGGCGCGGTTTATAAGGATTTTGAGCGCGCTGGCAAGGCTTCTTGCGGGCTTGCCGGGGTTGCCACGGGTGCGACGGACTGGTTGACTTATTTGTTTGTATGTCATACAAACAATGGGCGAGAGGGCAAAATGACCGCCAAGTCCGTCCAGACTGCTTCTGAAACGCCGACGGGCGATCCCAAGCACGCCGCCCGTGCGACGCGTTCGGCCGGTCGCCAGATGCGCTCGCGGCTGCTCGACGGCGCCAGCCGGCTGTTCAAGGAGCGGGGTCTCGCCGGAGCCTCGATCTCGGACATCGCTGCGGCCGCGGACGCCTTCCCAAGCCAGATCACCTATTACTTCCGCACCAAGGAAGCCCTGTTCGTCGAAGCCGCCTGCCGCGACATGCTGTACGTGGCGCGCGCGGCCGAACAGGCGGCGCTGCAGGCGCAAACGCCGCGAGAATACACCCGCGCACTGGTCGAGACCGTAACGGCAACGGATTCGGTCGCCTTCTTTACCGAAGCGCTGACGCTCACGCGCCGCCGCCAGGACCTCGCACCTTTGGTGGAGCGCACCATCGAGCGGCTACACGGCGAGGGGATGCGCGCCTATGCCGGCCAGATCGAGCGGCACGGCTGGAAAAGCTTGCGCGATCCCGACGCCAGCTCACGCCGGTTCTGGGCGCTTGCGATCGGCGTGATGGTCGAGGGCCATGCCATGGGCCGTTCGGCGGAAGAAATGTGCAGCGAGATGCTGCGCGTGCTGGGCGATCAGGCGACGACAAAGATCGCCGCCGACAACGCCCGACTGCGCCTTGTCGGCGACGGCGACGCTTCCGATACAGATCTCACCCGACGGGGAGAGATCATCATGACTGCGCTCCGGATGCGTGCCCGCGACTTTCTGAACGAGGATCAACTGATTGCCGTCCGCCAGCGCGTGACGTGGAAGAGTGTTGCCCTGATCGCGCATGCGTGGGGGCTGATATTGGGATCGATCGGTCTTGTCGCATGGTGGCCCAACCCTCTCACTTTTCTGCTGGCGGTGGGCATCATCGGCTCGCGCCAGCTCGGGCTCGCGATCCTGATGCATGACGGCGCGCATGGATGTCTGTCGGCGGACGAGAAGGTCAACCTGACGCTCAGCCAATGGTTCTGCGCCTATCCGATCTTCGCCGAGACCCGCGCCTATCGCCGCTATCACCTGCAGCATCACGCGCGCACGCAGCAGGAAGACGATCCCGATCTGGTGCTGTCGGCGCCGTTTCCGATCACAGGAATGAGCTATCGCCGCAAGTTCGTCCGCGATATCACCGGGCAGACCGGCTACCAGCAGCGCAAGGCGCAGTTGTTAAATGCGCTCGGGCCGAAGGAATGGCCGATCACGCAGCGCGCCGCGCATTTCTGGGAAAAACTTGGTCCGCAGTTTGCGGTCAACGCGGCGCTGTTTGCTGGTCTTGCGGCCGCCGGCGTGTGGTGGGCCTATCCGCTGTTGTGGCTGCTGCCTCTGCTCACCTGGCAGATGGTCATTACCCGCATCCGCAACATCGCCGAACATGCCGTGGTTCCGGACTCGGCCGATCCCTTGCGCAATACCCGCACCACGCACGCGAACTTCCTGGAGCGGCTGTTCATCGCGCCGTACTACGTCAACTATCACCTCGAGCACCATCTGCTGTTCTATGTGCCCTGCTACAACCTGCCGCCGTGTCCACCGCATCCTCTCTGAGAGCCGGTACGCGGACCGGATGGAGGTGCAGCCCAATTACGCCGCCGTGCTGCGGCTCGCGACCGCCAAGCCGGACCACGAGGATCGGCCGGGCAAGCTGGTTAGCAGCGTGCGCCGCGCGCGGGCCGGCGCCGAGGTCGGCGGCGATCAGGCGTCAGGCGGCTTCTAGCGCGGGCGGATCGACAACAGCGTGGCTTCCCCTGGACGACAATAGCTGCGAACGAGCTAGCGCGGCTTGACATCCCGGCCTCGGTCAGTGTCTTACGGCCCCATTCTAATGAGGGAGCGCCGATGACGGCTGCATTTACTTTTCCGGGGCAGGGTTCCCAGGCGGTCGGCATGGGCAAGGCCCTGGCGGAGGCCTTTCCGGCCGCGCGGGCGGTGTTCGACGAGGTCGATTCGGCGCTCGGCGAGAAGCTGACCGCGATCATATGGGATGGCCCGGCCGAGACGCTCCAGCTCACAGAAAACGCCCAGCCGGCCCTGATGGCGGTGTCGATTGCGACGCTGCGCGTACTGGAGAGCGAGGCGGGCTTTTCCGTGGGGCGGGATGCCGCCTTCGTCGCCGGCCATTCGCTCGGCGAATACTCGGCGCTTGCCGCAGCAGGCAGCCTTAGCATCAGCGATACCGCACGCCTGTTGCGCACCCGCGGCCTTGCCATGCAGAAGGCGGTGCCGGTCGGCGCCGGCGCGATGGCCGCACTTCTCGGGCTCGATTATGAGGCCGCGATGGCCGTCGCCAGCGAAGCCGCGCAAGGACAGGTCTGCCAGGCAGCCAACGACAATGGCGGCGGGCAGGTGGTCGTGTCCGGCGACAAGGCCGCCGTCGAGCGCGCCCTGGAAATCGCCGGGACCAAGGGCGCCAAGCGCGCCATGCTGCTGCCGGTGTCCGCGCCATTCCATTGCAAGCTGATGCAACCTGCCGCCGATGCGATGGCGCAGGCGCTCGCCGGTGTGACGATCAAGGCTCCCGCCTCGCCGCTGGTGTCGAACGTGCTGGCGGCGCCGATCACCGATCCCGACCAGATCCGCCGCCGCCTGATCGAGCAGGTGACAGGCACCGTGCGCTGGCGCGAGTCGGTGGCGTACATGGCGGCCCACGGCGTCACGCGCTTCTTTGAAATCGGCGCCGGCAAGGTGCTGAGCGGACTGGTCAAGCGCATCGCCGACGGCGCGGTCGGCGTATCGATCGGGGGACCTAACGACATTGCCGCCGCCAAGGACGCATTGGCAGCGTCGGCTTAAAGCTCCCGGAAGGAGATACTGATGTTCGATTTGACGGGCAGAACGGCGCTGGTAACCGGCGCAACCGGCGGCATCGGCGGAGCGATCGCGCAAGCGTTGCATGCGCAGGGCGCGACGGTGGCCATTTCCGGCACGCGCCGCGAGGTGCTGGATTCATTCGCAGGCAAGCTTGGCGATCGCGTGCACGTGCTGCCATGCAATCTTTCCGACAGCGCGGAAGTCGAGGCGCTGGTGCCCGCGGCGGAGGCCGCGATGGGCCAGGTCGATATTCTGATCGCCAATGCCGGCATCACGCGCGACAATCTGTTTGTGCAGTTGCGCGACGAGGACTGGGACGACGTCATCAAGGTCAACCTGACCGCGACCTTCCGTCTCGCCCGCGCCGCAACCAAACTGATGATGCGCAAGCGCTTCGGCCGGATCGTCGCGATCACCTCGGTCGTTGGCGTGACCGGTAACCCCGGTCAGGCCAACTACACCGCGTCGAAGGCCGGAATCATCGGCCTGATCAAGACGCTGGGCGCCGAATATGCCAAGCGCAACGTGACCGCCAACTGCATCGCACCCGGATTCATCAAGACGCCGATGACGGACGCGCTCAACGACAAGCAGCGCGAGACCATCCTGACGAAGGTTCCTGCGGCGCGGCTGGGGACGCCGGAGGACATCGCCGCCGCGGCCGTCTATCTCAGCTCGAACGAGGCCGCCTACGTCACTGGCCAGACGATTCACGTCAACGGCGGAATGGCCATGTTTTGAGCCATTTGCTGCCCTGATCGAAGCGGCCAAAGGCCGTTTTTCCGGGGCGGGCGAGGCTTGTAGTCAAGGCTAGGGAAGTATGATAACCGAACCCCGGACGGATGGGCAAAGAAGGCCATTGCAGGAATTTGAAACCCTGTATATTGGCGTGGCGACGCCTGCCGTTCGCCGGGGCTTTGTCGGCTACCACCGGGCCGAATCAAGACTATGCGCGATAGCGAAGGAAGTTTAACGACCACGATAGCTCGTAGCGTCTCTATAGCGTCTTGGGGTCGGGTCCATTGGAACAAGCACGAGGTTGAACGATGAGTGAGATTGGCGAGCGGGTTAAGAAGATTGTGGTCGAACACCTCGGTGTTGAACCCGACAAGGTTGTCGACAATGCAAGTTTCATCGACGATCTCGGCGCCGACAGCCTCGACACCGTCGAGCTTGTGATGGCATTTGAAGAAGAGTTCGGTTGCGAAATTCCCGATGACGCCGCTGAGACGATTTTGACTGTCGGCGACGCGACGAAGTTTCTCGAAAAAAAGAACGCGAAAAGCTGACGTCCCGGGCGGGTAGAGACAGAGCCGGACGGGCCGTTGTCGAACGGTCCCCCGGTTTCTTGTTTTGGGCCGCAACTTTCGGGTTGGAGTTTTTGACATGAGACGGGTTGTCGTCACGGGGCTGGGCATGGTTACGCCGCTCGGCTGCGGCGTTGACACAACGTGGAAGCGTATCCTCAACGGCCAGAGCGGCGCGCGGACGATCGACACCTTCGAAGTCGCAGATCTCTCCAGCCAGATCGCCTGTGTGATTCCGCGCGGCGATGGCAGCGACGGCACCTTCAACCCCGACGAGTGGATGGAGCCGAAGGATCAGCGCAAGGTCGACGACTTCATCATCTTTGCGATGGCCGCGGCGCGCCAGGCGCTCGACGACGCTAACTGGCATCCCGATACTGAAGAAGACAAATGTGCGACCGGCACCCTGATCGGCTCGGGGATCGGCGGGCTGTCCGGCATCGCCGATACGGCGCTGCTGCTCAAGGAACGCGGGCCGCGCAAGGTATCGCCATTCTTCATTCCGGGCCGCCTGATCAATCTCGCTTCCGGCTCTGTCTCGATCGAGCATGGCCTTAAAGGTCGCTAACCATTCGGTGGTGACGGCGTGTTCGGCACCGGCGCCCATGCGATCGATGCCTCCAGGCTGATTGCGCTCGGCGACGCCGAGGTGATGGTGGGCGGGTGGAACGGAATCACCGATCTGCCGGCTGGCGATGGCGGGATTTTGTGCGGCGCGCGTGCTCTCGACCGGCTTCAACGAGACGCCGGGAGGGCATCGCGGCCGTATGACAAGGATCGCGACGGCTTCGTCATGGGCTGAGGGCGCCGGCATCGTGGTGCTCGGGGTATGAGCACGCGAAAAAGCGCGGCGCGAATATCTATGCCGAAGTGGTCGGCTACGGCCTGTCGGGCGACGCCTATCCGCATCACCTCGCCGGCGCCGGACGGCGATGGCGGCTTCCGCAGCATGACCGCCGCGCTGAAGCGCGCCGAGATCGCTTCCGACATCGACTACATCAACGCGCACGGAACCTCGACGCAGATCGGCGACGAGATCGAACTCGGCGCGGTCGAGCGGCTGCTCGGCAACGCAACCTCCAAGGTGTCGATGTCGTCGACCAAATCGTCGACCGGCCATTTGCTGGGTGCGGCTGGCGCGATCGAGCGATTTTCAGTATCCTGGCGATTCGCGACAACATCGCTCCGCCCACGGCATCAATCTGGAAAATCCGTCGGTGGAAACAGCGCTCGATCTGGTGCCGCAGACGGCGCGCAAACGTGAGATCGATGTCGCGCTGTCGAATTCATTCGGATTCGGAGGTACCAATGCCTCCGTGATCGTTCGCCGCGTGATTGACTGCAAAGTGTTTATAGCGACTCCACCGTTTTGCCGTATTCGGCGATGACTTCTACATCTGGGCGTATGCTATTGGCTGGGAAGCGATTCCCGGGCCACGATTGAACCGACGGGATTCGGTTGCATCGATGAGTGAGAGGCCGCCCATTTCACCACGGAGCCCGCGCGCTGCGTTGGGCCCGAACAGGTGCCGCCGCCGCCGAAGCGGTCGGAGCGCGCCCGCAATCAACTTCGTGGTGGTCGGCAATGCCATTATCACAATCCTGATCATGCTGATGATCGCGCTGGGGAACGACGTACTATTGCAGCCGGCGAACTGCTGGAAACGCCGGGGCCGCTGCAGGAAGACAAGATCGTCAACATTCCGGCGCGTGCCGGCAAGCGCGGCATCGCCGACACGCTGCTGCGCGGGGCGTGATTAGCGTCGATCCTTGGGCGTTCATCGGCGGCGTCTTTGCGCTGAAGGCGAGTTCCGATCTCAAGCCTGGCGAGTATTCCTTCAGAAGAATGCCAGCCTGCGCGACGTCATCGCCACCATCGTCGAAGGCAAGGTGGTGCAGCACGCCGTTACCATTCCCGAAGGCCTGACGTCGAACAGATCATGGCGCGGCTCACCGACAACATCATCTTCTCCGGCTCGGTGCGGGAATTGCCGCGTGAAGGCGCGCTGCTGCCTGAAACCTACAAATTCCCGCGCGGTACCACGCGCTCGATCAGGTGATCCAGCGCATGCAGCAGACCCAGAAGCGGGTGCTCGGGGAAATCTGGGAGCGCCGCAATCCGGATGTTCCGATCAGGTCGCCGGGGCAACTCATCACGCTGGCCTCGATCATCGAGAAGGAAACCGGCAGGGCCGACGAGCGCAGCCGTGTGGCGGCGGTATTCGTCAATCGGCTGCGGCAGAGGATCAAGTTGCAGTCCGATCCGACCATCATCTATGGGCTGGTTGGCGGCAAGGAACGCTCGGCCGGCCGATCAAGCGCTCGAAATCCAGCAGCCGTCGCCCTACAACACCTATGTGATCGACGGTCTGCCGCCGGGGCCGATCGCCAATCCGGGCCGTGCGTCGCTCGACGGCCGCCAATGCGGCGCGCACCCGCGACCTCTTCTTCGTGGCCGACGGGACCGGTGGACACGCCTTTTACCGAAACCTACGACCAGCATCAGAAGAACGTCGTCAAGCTGCGGGCGCTCGAAAAGCAGATTCAGAACGACACCGTCGAACCGGCTGAGGACGCGCCGCCGCCGGCTGCGGCCGGGACGCCGGCCGACACCAATCCGACCGCAACCACGACGCGGCCGGGGGCGCCGAAGAAGCCCGCGCGTCCGGCCGGGCCTGCGGCGGCACCAGGCCGCCAGGGCGCCGCCCAATCGAACACAACAACGCCGCCGGTAGTTCAGCGCTGACGCCGGGATCTGATTCGGGCCGTGACCGATCAGGCTGCGCCCGGAACGTGATTCCACTTCGGTGGAAATCGTTTTAAGGTCCAGCCGTCCCTTTCGAGTCTCGAATCCCCTGTCTCTTGGAAAGTTTTACGCGATGGCGCTATCGAGCATGACCGGTTTTGCCCGAAGCCACGGTGCCAGCGGCCCCTATACGTTCGAGTGGGAACTGAAGTCGGTCAACGCCAAGGGCTTTGACCTGCGGCTGCGCCTGCCGCCCGGCTGGGACGAACTCGAGGCCTTTGCCAAAAGCGCGCCGGCGAGGTGCTGTCGCGGGGAACGGTGTACGCCAACCTCAACGTCAAGCGCGCCAACGCGGTCTCGACCGTGCGCATCAATGAAGACGTGCTGTCTGCGATCGTAAAAGTCGCGGGCGAGCTCGCGGGTCGGATCGACGCCGTGGCGCCGAGCATCGATGGGTTGCTCGGCATCAAGGGCGTGATCGAGGTCGTCGAACCCGAAAGCGACCAGGCTGAGGACAAGGCGGCGAGGGATGCGGCGGGGGCCGCCTTCGAACAGGCGCTTGCCGATCTGGTCGAGATGCGACGCCGCGAGGGCGTAACGCTTGGGCAAATTCTCATCCAGCGCATGGATGAAATCGAAAAGCTGGCAAAAAGGCCGAGGCCGCGCCTGGCCGCAAGCCCGAGGCGATCAGGGCGCGTCTGGCCGAACAGATTGCGGCGCTGCTGGAAACCTCCGAGCGCTTTGATCCGGACCGGCTCAATCAGGAGGCGATCCTGATCGCGACCAAGGCCGACATCCGCGAAGAACTCGACCGTATTGCCTCGCACGTCGCGCAAGCCCGCGAGATGATCGGCAAGGGCGGGTCGGTGGGACGGCGGCTCGATTTCCTTGCCCAGGAATTCAATCGCGAGGTCAATACGTGCTGCTCCAAATCGAACGATCTGGAATTGACCCAGACCGGGCTCGAGATGAAGAACGTGGTCGAACAGTTCCGCGAGCAGGTCCAGAATCTGGAGTGACCGATGACGGCTGGTGGTTTTGAGGGGGTTGAACGGCGAGGGCTGATGTTCGTGCTGTCGTCGCCTTCGGGCGCCGGCAAGACCACGCTGTCGCGTCTTCTGATCGAGCGGATGCCGGGTCTGAAGATGTCGGTGTCCGCGACCACGCGCCGGATGCGGCCGGGCGAGGTCGATGGAAGCGATTACTTTTTCGTCGACAAGACCAGATTCGAAGCGATGGCCAGGCAGGGCGAATTGCTGGAATGGGCGACAGTGTTCGACAATCGCTACGGCACGCCCGCGCGCCAGTCGAGGCGGCGTTGTCGGCCGGGCAGGACGTGCTGTTCGACATCGACTGGCAGGGCACGCAGCAATTGCGCGAAAAGGCCCGCGCTGACGTTGTCAGCGTATTCATCCTGCCGCCATCGGCCGCCGATCTCGAGAAACGGCTTCACACCCGCGCGCAGGATTCGGACGAGGTCATTCGTGGGCGCATGAGCCGCGCTACCCATGAACTCAGCCACTGGGCGGAATACGACTACATCGTCGTCAACCAGAACGTCGATGATGCGTTCGCCGAAGTGCAGTCGATCCTCAAGGCCGAGCGGCTCAAGCGCGAGCGCCGCACCGGCCTGACCGAGTTCGTTCGCAACTTGCAGCGCCAGCTGGAAAAATAGCCGTTCCGTTACCGCAGTTTCTGTTATGGCTGCGCGCTGCGGGCGAGCCGGGCCAGCATGTCGGTAACCTGCCGCTGTTCCCGCGCGTCATGCGGGCGCGGATTGTGCGCAGCTTCGGCGCGGCGCATCCGCGCTTCCTCGCGATGGAACGCCGGCGGCGATGAACGCAACGTCGCCGGCGATGAACGCCTGGTTTTGGCTGATCCCACATCGCACGCCGGTGATGGCGCATGGCGCGCCGCGCGCGGAGCGGCCCAGCCTGAAGATCAGGCTAACCGTGATGCCGGCCAGCGCAAGCGCTGCAACCATCACCAGAAACAGCATCTGCAACGACGCCGTTGGCTTTGTCGTCGACGAGTCCGCAGCCGCGAGGGTAATCCCCGGTGCAGGCTGTTGCGCGGCTGGCTGCTGCACCTGCTCGGCGTTATCCTGCTGGTCCGTGGGCTGATCGGTGACCGCGGCGGCGCGGACATCGGCGGGGTTGCTCGTTGTGCTCGTGACCGAGCCATCGAGCCATCGCGTCGTGGCCAGAGGGGTCGGCGCAAGCACATTCGCCCCGATGGCACGGTTGCCATCCTGAACGGTTGGCGGGATGACTGCGCCGGTCGTTCGCGGATCGACATTGGCTGGGGAATTCTGTTCGGCGCGGGATTGCTGGGAGACCCATTCGGCGCGCGCGTCGGCGATTGCTTTGCGCGTGATCGTGCGCGGCTGCTCCGGCGCGGGCTCGGCGGCTGCCGGAGGGGTCGCCGGCGATGAATCCTGCGGCGCGGCGCGGGCAGACTTATTGCTGGCGTTGTCGCCGTCCTCCCGGAGATACCAGCATTTACGTTTGGTGGCGCGATCGATGCGATAATACCAATGGCCGCCCGCCGGCGTCGCAGCCTTCGGGGCGGCCAGGCAATCGTCCGCAGCGGGTTGGGTGGCCTGCGCCTGGGTGGCCTGCGCCCGGAGATCCGTCACGGTGGCGAGATTGGCTCCGGCCAGAACACTGACGAATAGAGCCGGAACGAACTTCGCGGAACGCTTTGACATCTGTAACCCCGGTAGTTTTACGCATAGTTTTACGCAACGCTTGGTGCGCCCAATCTGGTCAGAGAGTTGGGTAGCAATGAGCCGCAAATCCGGAGCGGATGGGGTATAGTGGGGCTCGGCGTCCGCCTTAAATGAGGCCGGGTGGAACCATTTGGGCTGACGTGACCGGAGGTCATCTCGCCCGAAATCCTGCCGCCGGAGATGACCGGTACTGCCCCGCAAGGCGCGAGCCCACGGCAACGACAACCCATGCGCCATCGAAATTGCCCGCGCCACCTCCACCGCCGATACGACATTGCGATCTCGCGGCGCGGATAGCGCCCGAAGTTGTGCATCGACGATGCCCTCTTTGAAATAGAGGGCGCAGGGAAAGCGCGGGTGCCCTCGGCACCCGCAGTCATGTGCAAGAGATGCACATGACGGACCGCAGGTGCGCCGGAACACCCGGCCTTCCCTGCGCAGTGGTTTTAACGGCTTATGGCGCGCTCTCCCCGGAGACGAATTCGTCTTGCCTCCGTCGCTGACGGATTAGCGATCCATCGAAGCCCGGTTGGGCTCGACAATCTCCATCAGCTTGACACCAGCAACGGGTGCCAGGACCACACGGTTTTGCCGTCCGCAGCTTCCTTCACGAGGCGCCTCGACCGGCTCATGTGCTGCCGGCCGAAGTTTCTCGCGAGGGCGTTTAAGCGCCGGTCGTCTGCGCGCTGTGCTCGCTCACGGACAACCGCCCTGCGAACATCTCGCGCGCCCGACGCTGCCGCGTCCACCGCAACCTGCCCCAACGTTCGTGACGATGGCCAACGCCCCTCCGGTGGGACAGGATGGCGGTAGTTTTACTTTTGATTTGCCCGACGGGTTAAGCGGAAAATCTGCACCGGTCGCGAGATATGTTGCTTGCCACGTCGGGCAAATCAACTTGTAGCCGCCAGAGAAAATCGCGCGAGGCAAGTTTTTGAAGGAGCATAAAGCGATGCGGTCTCATTCCAGGGGTGCAGTCCAGTGCACTCAATTGAGACGTTCGGCTTCGTGGGGCATCACCGACAGGTTTAGTGCACTGTCACCGTAATTCATTCCGTAACTCTGAAGCTAGTGGACCCGAGCACCGACGTTGCTCTGTATTGTTCCTAACACTGTTCGACTCTGCAAATCCGATCGTAGCCAGATTGGAAGGAACCACCTCATCTTCGTGAGCGTTTCCCTGTACCCCTCATTTCGAGCGAGGAACAAACCTCAAGCAGGAGGTTCGGATGTCCACACGTATAGCGACCGTAGCTGCATTCGCCCTTACTCTCGCATCGCCGGCGTTTGCTGATTGTAAACAAGAACTGAAAGCGCTCGAGCAGGATGTCGTTTCCGCGGGGACGGGCGCGAGCACTCGCGAATCGGGAATGCCGGCGACCAAGCACCAAGAGGAGGTTCTGGCCGGCAAGCAAAAGAGCGATGAACCTGAAACCACCGGATCAACGGCGCGGGCTGTGGAGCCTACTTCACCGCATCAGGAGCAAGTTGTCGGCAAACGCAGCACTCAGAGTGACGAACATGCCAGCCAACTGATGGCCGAAGCCCGCCAGATGTCCGACGCTGGCAACGAACAAGAGTGCATGAAAAAAGTGACGGAACTCAAGGACATCCTGGGAGCTAAGTGAGCACCAGGTTTGCTGGATACTTTCAGCAATTCCTTTGGCTGGCGGTCCCGCGGATGCGCTACTGCGGCGCATGGCGAGGCGACGCCATGACATGCGGCAGCGGTTGAGCGCCGTCGGCCTCGAGAGTTTCTGCGAGACGACCTTCAAGGGCCTGCACGTGGTGGCGTCGCTGCTCTATGGCGCCAGTGACAACGTCTAATTCATCCCAACGATGCGAGACGCGCTGCCTCAGTTCTTCAGCACGATGCGCCCGACCACTTTCCCGGCCCGCAGCTCGTCGATCCATTTCTGGACGTCGGCCATCGGCTCTTCCTTCATCGGCGTCGGCTTGATCTTGCCGGCGCGCGAGCGCCATCAGCTCCTTCGCCTCGGCTAAAGTCCCGACCATGAAGCCCTCGATGGTCATGCGCTTGTAGACCCATTGCACCATCGGCAGGCTGAAATTGCCGCCCATCAGGCCGGAGACCACGATCTTGCCGCCACGCGCCACCACGGAGACTGCAAAGGCCATCGATTTCTCGTTGCCGGCAAAATCGACGATCTCGTCGAAGCCGCCCTCGGTCTCCTTGATCATGCGCCTGACGATTTCGGGCTCGGCGGGGTCGTAGGCTACCGCCGCGCCGTTCTGCAGCGCGCTCTCGCGCGCGGCCGGGCTCAATCCGCCACCGCGATCTTCTGTGTGAACATCGCCTGCGCAAATGAAAGCCCCATCATGCCGACGCCGCCAAGCCCGATCAGCAGCAGATTGCGCTGCCGCGGACGGTCGACTAGCCGCTTCAGCGCGCCGTAGGCGGTCACGCCCGAGCACATCAGGGTCGCCGCCTGGTTGACCGGCAGAGGGTCGTAGTCCAGCAGGTATTTGGCGTCGGGTACCAGCACGTGGCTGGCAAAGCCGCCGTCGATCGAGACGCCGAGGAAGCGCTGTTTGACGCAAAGATTCTCATCGCCATTGGCGCAGTCGCGGCACTGGCCGCAGCCGATCCAGGGGAATACCGCCTGCTTCTTTCCGATCAGGTCTTTCGAGGCGTCGGGCCCGACTTCCTCGACCACGCCCGCGATCTCGTGCCCAAGCGTAAACGGCAGCGTCATGCCGCGCGTGGTGTCGAGCCGCTTGCCGCCGCCGAGATCGGCATAGCCATCCTGGATGTGCAGGTCGGAGTGGCACAGCCCGCAACGCTCGATGCGGACCAGAACTTCCCTGCCTTGCGGCTTCGGCGTGTCGACAATGGTTTCGCACAACGGCGCATCGAATTTGACCAACGACTGGCGACGCATCAGCGCCATGGCATTTTCTCCTTGAGCGGCAGTTTCTTCAGGGCGTTTGAATTTTTGTGCTTCGTATATCGGTCAATTCGCGGGCCATGGCAACAAAGCCGGAAACCGGAATCGTTTCGGCTCGCCGGGTTGCGTCGACTTCCGCGGCAGCGGCGAGTCGGGCCGGATCGACCGACAGCGATTTCAGGCTCTGCCGCAGCATCTTCCGGCGCTGGCCGAAGGCTGCGGCCGCCACCTGTTCGAGGGCGCGGCGATCGCACGGCTCCGGCGCGCTGCGCGGCGTCAGCCGCACCACCGAGGAGGTGACTTTGGGCTGCGGCACGAAGGCGGCCGGCGAAATGTCGAACAGGATCTTCGTCTCGGCGCGCCAGTTGGCGAGCACCGCGAGCCGGCCATAGGCCTCGTCGTTCTCCCTCGCGACGATCCGGTCGGCGACCTCACGCTGAAACATCAGCACCATCATGTCGTACCAGGGTGGCCAGGGCTCGATCGAGAGCCAGTCCACCAACAAGGCGGTTGCGATATTGTAGGGCAGGTTGGCGACGATCCTGGCCCGCTCGCCGCCGAGCATCGGGCGCGGATCGAAGCGTTGGGCATCGGCGTGCACAATCTCGAGGCGGCCCGGATACCGCTTCGCGATATAATCGAGCGGAGCCAGTGCGCGCTCGTCACGTTCGACCGCGATGACGCGCTTCGCGCCCAATGCGAGCAGGGCGCGCGTCAAGCCCCCGGGGCCGGGGCCGACCTCAATGACGGTGGTGTCTTCGAGCGGACCCGCCGCCCGCGCGATCCGCGCGGTGAGGTTGAGGTCGAGCAGGAAGTTCTGGCCGAGCGATTTGCGCGCTGATAGCGAGTGCTCGCGAATGACGTCGCGAAGCGGCGGCAGATCGTCGATCGCGCTCAAGGCTTGGCCGCCGCCATGCGTGCGGCGAGCCGCAGCGCCGCGACGAGGCTCGACGGGTTGGCCTTGCCGGTGCCGGCAATGTCGAAGGCCGTGCCGTGATCCGGCGAGGTGCGGATGAACGGCAATCCCAGCGTGACGTTGACGGCATCCTCGAACGCGATCGTCTTGATCGGGATCAGCGCCTGGTCGTGGTACATGCAGATGGCGCAGTCATAGGTCTTGCGCGCCGCGGCGTGGAACATGGTGTCTGCCGGCAATGGTCCCCTGGCATCGATGCCTTCCCCGCGCAGCGCTTCGACCGCTGGCGCTACGATTTCGATGTCTTCGGTGCCGAGCGAACCGTCTTCGCCGGCATGCGGGTTGAGACCTGATACGACAAGCCGCGGATGGGCGAGGCCGAAATGCGCCCTTAGATCTGCAACCGCAATCCGGGCCGTCGAAACGATCAGATCGGTCGAGAGCCCGGCGAGCGCCTCACGCAGCGAAAGATGGATGGTCACGGGAACGACGGCGAGCGCCGGTGACCACAGCATCATCACCGGCTGCGGTACGCGTCCGCCATCGGCCGCAAGCTCGGCAAGAAATTCGGTGTGGCCGGGATGGCGGAACCCAGCGCGATAGAGCACGCTCTTGGCGATCGGGTTGGTGACGAGCGCGCCGGCTCTTCCGGTCCTGACATGGTCGACCGCGAGGCGAATGGAGGAGAGGGCGGCGTTCGCGCTGGTTTCGTCGGGCTGTCCGGGACGCGCGGTGGCTATCTCGCCCGTCGCGACCACGGGCAATGCTTTCGCGAATGCCGCGCTCGCATCCTCGGGCGCGGCATCGGCGAGCTCGATTTGCAATCCCAGAATTTTCGCACGCTCAGCGAAGAAGGCGCGATCGCCGAGCAAATAGAATGGCGGGAGATCCAGCTCGTTGCGCCGCAGCCATGCTGCGATGGCGATGTCGGGGCCAATGCCCGCCGGCTCGCCGCATGTCAGCGCGAGAGGCCTGGACATCCAAGCCTTGGACATCGAAGCCTTGGACATCGAAGCCTTGGACATCGAAGCCTTGGACATCGAAGCCTCGGACATTGGAGGCTTGGCCATCAACGATATTCGATCATCGCGGCTTTGCGGATGTCGTTCAGATAGGCCTTCGACTTCGCCTCGTATTTCTGGGCGTACATCTTTTCCCGGATCTCCCGCTTTTTCGGCGTATCGATCTTGGTTGGTTTCCTGTCGCACAGGGCGACCATCTCCACGCCCTGCTTGGTGATCTCGGGCGGGGTCAAACGACCGACGGGCGTCTTGTCCAGCAATTCGCGAAGCGGGCCCGGGATGTCGGCCGAAGTCTTGGTGACCGTGTCGCGGATCGCGGCATTCTTCATCGACTTGAAGTACGAGTTAGCCTGCTCGCAGGTCTGGACGCGTTCGCGCAGGGATTCCGCCTCCTTTCGCCGCAAGTCGATCGCAGCGGACGCCGAACCGCGCGGCACGATCAGAACGATCGGCTGCAGCTTGTATTCGAACGCCTCCGTTTGGCTTGCTTCGCCGCTTTCCTGTGCGGCGGCGTCCACTTCCTTCTCGCCGACCTGGAGGCTCTCCTTGTATCGGCCACGTACCAGGCTGCTCCAGACCATGTCCGCTTTCAGGCGGGCCTTCAGGGTGTCGGGCCGGATACCCTGGCTTTCGAGGGACTTGGTCAACTGTTCGGTCGAGATCCGCATCCGTGAACTCATCCCGGAATAGGCTTGATCGATATCGCTCGCGCTGGGATCGACGCCGTACTTCTTGGCTTCCTTGATCTTCACCTTGTCGTTGATCAGTTCGTCGATGACTTCCTGCCGGGGCATCTGCTTCCGTGTCGTCAGGAAGTTGAGCTTGCTACGCTGCTCGATATCGTAATTGGTGATGGGTTCGCCGTTGACCATGACGGCTACGGACTGCGCATGCAGCGGTGAAACGCCGCCGGCCAGCACGGCGAGCACCACGGCGCAGACGGCGATCAGGGACTTAACGCAGTGATCGGAAAGTGTGATGGTCGTCATGGTCATGTGGCCGTATCAACCAATTCGTACCGCAATGGCGGGGAAATCTCCGGCAAGCTCTGGCCTCGCACTACTGAAGGCCGGCGCCGGTGGCCGACGACGACGAATTCGCAATCGTCCGCAGGCCGATCTGCAGCATAAAACCGTGGCTGAGCACCGGCGGCGTCGTCCCGGCAGAGTAGGTGTAGGACGTGACGTAGTTGGCGGCCAGCACGAAGCAGTCATCCACATAACCAGCGCCGATGATGTATTGGTTCATCTTGTTGGCTTCAAGATCCCAGCGCGCCGATCCCGACACTACCCAGTTCGACGCCACCTTGACCGATGCACTGCCGAGCAGGCCTTCCCGCCGGGTCAGGTATCCGAGCTGAGGCTGGGGGGCATAGTTGCCGTACAACATGCTCACCGACCAGCGGTCGAATGATGCCCGTCCCTCGGCCTCGAAACGATTGACGTTCGATGTCGCCTCATCCACGCGCGAGCGCACGCTGAACGTATAGGTCCGGTTCGGCGAATAATTGACGCGGGCGACATAGTCGGACCGGGTGTTCTGCAGGCCGGAATCGAGGCCGGTGTTGGTCGGATCCGCCACGGCGTACGAATTCAGCCCGAACAACTGGTAGGATTGTCCGAACAGCACATTGATGCTGCCGCCACGGTCGAATTGCGTGGTCGCCTGCACGCCGACATTGGCGCGTCCGCCGCCTTCGACGCGATCATAGCCGGAGAACTTGTCGACGGCGAACAGGTTGCTGGCGTCGAATACCATGCTCTGCGCGTCTTCGTTGGGAAGCTTTCCGGCGTAGGTCTCATTGGGACGGAGGATGACCTGCGCGATCGGCTCGATCGTGGTGGTGCCCCAGGGCTGCACGTTGATGAAGGGGTAGCGGTATTCGAGGCCGGCCGTCGGCATCGCGCGCAGTGCCTGGGTGTCGCCGACAGGAAGGAAATTCGAAACACCCGGTTGGTTCGAAACCGAGGCACTAATGGCGTCGGCACGCAGAATCGCGAACGGCGTCCAGATCTGACCCATGGGATCAGTGAACGACTTCCGCCATTGCGCCTCGGCCGTCACGCGGGTGTATGTGCCGGGGAAGCCGCGCATCAGGCATTGCGACGGCGTCCGCGCCAGTGGATCGGCGGATGTCGTCGTGCACAGGCTGGCGGTGTTGGCCAACGTCGTGATCGGATCGAACGCCGCGGTTTCCCGCGAGAGGCTGGTCAAATTCGTCTTGTAGCTGAACTCGCCGCCGAAGATCGGGTGGTTGAGGACGTTGGAGTAGTCTACGACCGGATGAATCACCGGAACCTGATCCTGGAAACCGGAGTAGCTCAGATAATAGATCGTGCGCGCATCGAAGAAGCTGCGGTTGCCGACGCCGGTCAGATAGAGCTGCGAGATCGCTTCCGTCGGCAGGGTCAGGAATGAGCCCAGCGGATCCCTGTATTGGGCAAGCCGGTAGTCCGAGAAGAAGTAGTAGTCAGACAGCAGGACGCCGTCCCAGCCCCATGTCCACTTGTCGTTCAACGCGAACTGGCCCTTGGTGTCGATGCCGCCGCGGAACTGGCGATCGCCCGGTTGTCCCTTGAAGGCATCCTGGTCCAGCTGGTCGATGCCGTAGGCCCGGATCTGGTACGACCCGTTGATCAGGCGCTGGCGGAATTCGCCCTGGAGCAGGACGCCCTGCCGGGTCGTGAAGCGCGGATTGAAGGTCGCGTCGTAGTCGGGCGCAATGGCCCAGTAGAACGGGGTTTCCACGGCGTACCCAAAGGTCGCGGCCTGCGAGAAACCAGGCATCAGGAAGCCGGTCTTGCGTTTCACGGTCGGATCGGGCGTCGAAAAATACGGAAGATACGCCATCGGGACGCCGAAGAACTCAAGCTGCGCGTTCTCGAAGTACAGCATCTTTTCGGTCTGGTCGTGGATGATGCGCGCACCCTTGACCTGCCACAGGGGCGGCTTCTTCGGATCGTCCTTGCAAGGGGCGCAGGCGGTATAAACGCCGTTCTCGAACACGGTGTAATTGCCGGCGGAACGGTCGGCGCGCGTCGCGGCCATGCGCGTCTCGTCTTCGGTGTCGACGCGCAGCGAATCGACGAAACCGTCACGGTAGTCGTCGCTCAGATCCAGGATGTTGGCGTAGGTGACTTTGCCGTCCGCGTCGGTCAGGCGGATGTTGCCTTCCGCATGCAGGCGCTTGGTCTTCTGGTCGTAGATGACCTTGTCGGCCTCCACACTGGTGCCGTTGTAGAACATCTGCACGTTGCCGACGGCCGACACGCGCTGGTTGTTGTAGTCGTAATCGACCTCAACCGCCTGCACGAGCATTTTCCCGTCATTGTTGGCGGGGCGCGGCGGGGGCTTGGGCGGTCTGGGATTGTAGGTGAAGCTTTGCGCCGAGGCGGGCACCGTCAGGGCAACCTCGATCGTTCCGGCGAAAACGAAGCCGGCAAGCAGGGCAATCATGGGCGCGCTGATAGCGGCCAAGCGGGCTCGATAGCGGCGCCCACGGGCGCGCCGCCTGAACGCAGGCAACCTCAACTGCCGGGCGGCGACAACGGCCACTACCCGTCCTCCTGGTACAGCAAGGCCAAAAAACCGGTGAGGCCACCCACACAGACGGGTAACCACGCCGCAGCGATGGGATGCATCAACTCAGCCTTGCTCAAATCCTCAGTAACTTTCGACAGAACGTAGAGCAGAAAGCCCGCACCCACGCCACTCAAAACCATCTTTTGAACGCCGCCCATCCGGAAGAACCGAAGGCTGACGGAAGCCGCCAACATCACCATTGCAGCCAGCAAAAACGGCTGTGCGATGAGCTTATGATACTGCAGCCGGTAGCCGGCGGTCGCGAAGCCGGAACTCTCGGAGGATCGGATATAGCCGGGTAGTTGCCAAAAGGACACGGTTTCCGGGGTGGAGAAGCTGTTGCGGACCTGGGCCGGGGTCAGTGTCGTGGTGAGGTAGTAGCTGTCCTGGTCGATCGGAGGCTTGTCGAGGGAGTATCTACGTACCGATTTGAAGGCCCAGCGGCCTTCCTCGAGGGTGGCCTCCCGCGCTTCGATTCGCTCCTTGAACTGAAGGTCGGTATCGAACCGGAACACGGTGAGGCCGGTCAGCCGTGCCCCCTGGTGCTCGCTGCGCGCCGCATTGATGATCGACTGACCGTCGCTGTTGATCTGGTTCAGCCAGAAGCCGGATGCATCCTGGATGCCGCCACCCGGCGCCGAGCCGAACAACTCGGCCTCCATTCGCTTGGAGAGTTCGCGCAGGTTTGCCGACATCGGATTGTAGGCGGTCGTCGCCAAGGTACCGAGGATGATCGCGCTCGCCAGTGCCGGGGAGATGAACTGCCAGGCGGACACGCCGGCGGCCCGCGCGACCACCAGTTCGAGCCGTCGCGACAGCGCGAGGTAGCAGGTCATCGCACCGATCAGGACGCAGAACGGCATCAGCTTTTCGAGCAGCTGGGGCACACGGAACAGCGACGTCTGCGCGACCGTGATCGCAGACGCCGACACCAGGCCTGACGTCTTGCGGACCATTTCGATGTAGTCGACCAGCACGAGCAGCACGAAAATGCTCGCAAACACACCCACTGCCGAGATCAGGAAGCGGCCGGCAAAGTATCGCCCAAGCGTGTTGGTCATCATGTTCATGCTGTGGCGGGCCGACCAAAGAGCCGCGCGAGGCGCGCGTTCGATTTGTTGATCGCCTCGATCAGCACGGCCGGCGGTTCCACGACGATGCCGCCGAGAATCATCCACAGCCCGACGCCGATCGCCGCGAACAGCATCGAATACTGAACGAGCGCCATACTCGGCGTCTTCACCGTCATCACCGAGAAGGCGAATCCCGCCATGCGCAGGCCGAACACCGCCACGATCGATCCGCCGATCGAAAAATTGCGACTCTGTCGCGTGGTGCGCGGCGTGCCGAGAAACGCAAATGTCAGGACCGCGAATGCAAAGGGATAGACCGGCGACAAGAACCGGTCATGCAGTTCGGCCTGGAACTGCCCTGACAATTGCTTGAACACGGGATCGTCCGGAGAGGGCGAAACCAACTCCCAGAGATAACGTTCGCGAATTCCCAGTGCGACGTCGCGGCCGCGATTGGAGAATTTCGACATGTCGAAGGCATATCGGCCGAACGCCACCAGCGCCGGATCGCGCTTTCCCGCCTCGAAACGTTCGAGATTGCCGTCCTCAAGCACCAGATAGGAGCCGCTCTCGTTCTTCAGCACCGTGCCATGATCGGCAATGATGGTGACGCGCTCTTTCGGATCGCGGCGATCGTCGACGAAGATGCCGGCGAGTACGCCGCCGGGCAGGCGTTCGCGGATGCGAATTGTCAGGTTCTGGTCGAGCTGGGCGAAGCGCCCGGGCTGCAGAATATTGGTCAGCACGTCGGCGGTGATCTCGGCGTCCCACTGCTTGATTCGGCGCATGCCGTCGGGGGCGAGGTAGGCGGCGATAAAGGCAACCATGCCCGCCACTACGCAGGTGGCGTAGAAAAACGGGCGGAATAGCCGGAATGGCGAGAAGCCGGCGGCATTCATCACGATGATTTCAGAATCGGTGGCGAGCTTGTTCAGCGTGTGCGAAATCGCGATCATCAGCGCGATCGGCGCGATGATCAGCACCAGCGCCGGAATCACCAGGCCGGTAATGCCGAGAAAGGTGATGATGGTCTGGCCCTGGCTGGTCATCAGGTCGATGCCGCGCAACGCCTGCGTAATCCAGATCACGCCGGTCAGGCTGACCAGGACAAGCGCAAACGACGCGAGCGTCGTGCGGAAAATGTACCTGTCGATAGACCCCATCGTTACCGCACGATCCCACCCTTGCGCGCTTAAGGAGCGGCTTCCGACCAGCCCCTGCTTGGGGTTCCCTTTGGTCGGGCCGGCAGCCGTCAGCCGTCTACACTCTCTCTACCATCCCTTTGATCCGTCAACAAAATGGCCGGGCCATGGCACCCCCTCGATACGGTTAATAATTCACCTCATGTGGCCTTCCCGCCACTGCGGCGCTTGGCAGCGCTGTGGCTGACAGGCCATAGTGTCGCAAACATCAGATCCCGAGCCGTTGCCGAAGAGAATATTCCAAGACCATGGGGCCCCATCCCTGGACCCGCAGAACAGCCCTGAATTCTGGAGGATTTACCTATGTCCGACGCCGTTAAGGTCGGCTTTGTGCCTTTTTCCGCGACGCCGCGGGGCGTTCTCGTGGTGTTTTGCGATGATGCGCTGAAGTTCGGCGCGGCTACGCGGAAGGCGCTGGGCACGGCCGCCGACACCGTCAAGCGCGCGGCCGCCACCAACGAATTCAAGGGCAAGAGCGGATCGACGCTCGATATTCCGGCGCCGGAAGGAATCAAGGCGGAGCGCCTGATCGTCGTCGGCGCCGGCAAGGCGTCCGATATCAAGGAGAAGGATTTTCTCAAGTTTGGCGGGGTGACGGCAGGCAAGCTCAACGCCGCCAGCGGGGCGGTCACTGTCATGGCCGAACTGCCCGACGGGGCGATGCAGCCTGACGCCGCCGCGGCGATCGCATCGGGCATCCGGCTGCGTGCCTATAAATTCGACCGCTACAAGACCAAGAAAAAAGACGGCGAGAGCGGCGCCCTTCGCGCCGACATTTCGGTTGCCGTCGATGACGTCGCGGGCGCGCGAAAGGCTTTCGCACCCGCAGCTCATGTCGTGGACGGCGTGATCATTGCGCGCGAACTCGTCAACGAGCCGCCGAACGTTCTTTACCCCGTGGAATTCGCGCGACGCGCGAGCCAGCTCAAGAAGCTAGGCGTCGCGGTTGAGGTGCTCGACGTCAAGGCGATGACGAAGCTCGGCATGGGCGCCTTGCTCGGCGTCGCGCAGGGCTCCACCCGGCCTGGCCGCACCGTCATCATGCGCTGGAACGGTGGCAAGAAGGGCGATCAACCCGTTGCTTTCGTTGGCAAAGGCGTTTGCTTCGACACCGGCGGTATTTCCATCAAGGGCGCCGCCAGCATGGAGGACATGAAGGGCGACATGGGAGGGGCGGCCTGCGTGGTCGGCCTGATGCACGCGCTGGCCGCGCGCAAGGCCAAGGTCAATGCGGTCGGCGCCATCGGCCTGGTCGAGAACATGCCCGACGGCAACGCCCAACGCCCCGGCGACATCGTCACCTCCATGTCGGGGCAGACGATCGAGATCATCAACACCGACGCCGAAGGCCGGCTCGTGCTGGCCGACGTGCTTTGGTACGTGGCGAAGAAGTTCAAGCCCAAATTCATGGTCGATCTCGCAACGCTGACCGGCGCGATCATGGTCGCGCTCGGAACCGAATATGCCGGGCTGTTCTCCAACAACGACGAATTGTCAGAACGGCTGAGCAAGATCGGAACCGAGACCGGCGAGCGCGTCTGGCGCATGCCGCTCGGTCCCGAATACGACAAGCTGATCGACTCGCAGTTTGCTGACGTGAAGAACGCCGGCGTGCGCAACGGCGGTTCAATTACCGCCGCGCAATTCCTGCAGCGATTCGTCGACAACACGCCGTGGGCGCATCTCGACATCGCGGGAACCGCGATGGGCGCGCCGAAGACCGATATCAACCACAGTTGGGGCTCCGGCTACGGCGTTCGGCTGCTCGACCGGCTGGTCGCAGAGCATTACGAAGCGAAGAAGTAGCTTTAAGAAATGGCGGAAGCCGGATGACGGAAGTCCTGTTCTACCATCTGCAGAACATGTCGCTTGAAAGCGTATTGCCGCCCTTGCTGGAAAAAATCGCTGGACCGCGGTTGGCGCGTGGTCGTGCAATCGACCTCGCAGGAGCGCACCGAGGCGCTCGATGCGCATCTGTGGACCTACAGCGACGATCCGTTCCTGCCGCACGCCACATGGCGCGCCGGCGATGCGCAGGATCAACCGATTATCCTCTCGATCGAGGAGGGCAATCCGAATCGGGCCAATGTCAGGTTCCTGATCGACAATGCGGCGCTGCCGGCCGATCTGGACAGCTACGAGCGGGTGGTGCTGGTCTTTAACGGCGACGATGCCGATGCGCTCACGGCGGCGCGCGGCATTTGGACCGATTGCAAGACGCGGGGCTTCGAGGTGACCTACTGGCAGGCCGACGAACGGGGCCGGTGGCAGCGTCGGCAATAGCGATCATTAGGAATTAATGATAATTTGCGGTTTCTGACCCGGACCTTGCGGGCAGCCATGGTCGTGCCGCAAAGTGATGTTGGGACAAGTGGTTACAGTTGAGGGGGAGCCTGAGTTCAGGTGCGACGCGGAACGATCAATCGAAAGCCACTGATGGCGTTGTTGCTGCTCGGTCCCGTGCTGGCAGGCTGCAACAGTGCGTCCGACCTTCTTTCGAAGGATGCGGACTGGTTTTCGCGTTCCGGCCGCGTGTTCATCCGAAACGTGTCGATCGAAACGCCACCACTTAGCCCGACCAAGCCGGTCACGCCGGATGAACTCGTCAGCGCCGACGGCGGCTGCCCTGGGATGGCGGCGCCTGGCGCGGATGCCAATGCGCTCGCCGACGGCGCTGCAGGTAACCCGCCTCCCTCGACGACGGGAACGGTGGCGCTTGGTCACACCGAATGCGACGTCGTGCGCGGCATTGGTGCGCCCGACAACGTCAATTTTTCCAATAACGCGCGCGGCGATCGCGTGGCGGTCGTCAACTATTCGCGCGGCCAGCGGGCCGGCATTTACACCTTCACGGCGGGACGGCTGACCTCGATCGAGCGCGCACCGGAGCCGGTGGCGCAGCCGAGGGGCGCCAAGCCGAAGAAGAAGCCGGCCGCGTAATTTCGCCGCCGCAATCCGTTTCAGCCGGCCGCCTGGTCAAACTGGAGAGCTGGCTTCCAGCCAATCTTCCTCCGCGCGCCGCAGCGCGCTTTCGGCGCCTGCGCGCGCTTTGCTGAGCTGGGCTGCCTGCTTCGGATCGCGCGTGAACAGATCCGGCAAGGCAAGCGCAGTGTCGATCTTGGCGATGATGCCGTTGATGCGTTCGATTTCGGCCTCGGCCTCGGCGATCCGTTGCTTCAGCGGCGACCGCTTTTCGCTCTTGCCGCGCTCCGGCTTCACATTTTCCCTGGCGCGCTCATTGCCGCGGTCGCGTGAACCGCTGCGCGTGTCGCGGATCGACAGTACCATCCGCCGGTATTCGTCGAGATCGCCGTCATAGGCGGTGACGGTCTGGTTGGCGACGACCCACAATTGATCGGCGCAGGCCTCGATCAGATAGCGATCGTGCGAGACCATGATGACGGCGCCGGGAAAATCGTTGATCGCTTCGGCCAGCGCCGCACGGCTATCGATGTCCAGATGGTTGGTCGGCTCGTCGAGGATGATCATGTTGGGGCCGTAGAAAGTGGCGAGCCCCAGCAACAGCCGCGCCTTCTCGCCGCCCGACAGGCTCTTGACAAGCGTATCGCCGGCCTTGCCGGAAAAACCGATCGCGCCGGTACGTCCGCGCACCTTGGTCTCGGGCGCATCCGGCATCAGCTTGCGGATATGATCGTAGGGCGAGGCGTCGAGATTGAGCTCGTCGACCTGATGCTGCGCGAAATAGCCGACCGACAGTTTTTCCGCGCGCGTGATCCGGCCTGGAGAACGGCTGCAGTTTGCTGGCCAAAAGCTTGACCAGCGTCGATTTGCCGTTGCCGTTGGAGCCGAGCAGCGCGATACGGTCGTCGGTGTCGATGCGCAACGTCACGCGGTTGAGCACCGGCTTTTTCGGATCGTAGCCGACCGTGACATCATCGACCGCGATGATCGGCGGCGACAGCATCCTCTCCGGCGCCGGAAACGAAATTTCGCGTACGTCCTGCGTTACCAGCGCGGTGACGGGCTTCATCCGCTCCAGCATCTTCACGCGCGACTGGGCCTGACGGGCCTTGGAGGCTTTCGCCTTGAAACGATCGACAAGGCCTGCAGCCGCTTGCGCTCGTCGGCCTGGCGCTTGGCGTGCTTGGCGTCCAGCATTTCGCGGGTGGCGCGCTGTTCCTCGAACGAGGAATAGGTGCCCTTGTAGAGCGTCAGCTTGCCGCGATCGAGGTGCAGGATCTGATCGACGGAGGTATCGAGCAGATCGCGATCATGGCTGATCACGATCACGGTGCGCGGATAGTTCGTCAGATGGTCTTCCAGCCACAGCGTACCCTCGAGGTCGAGGTAGTTGGTGGGCTCGTCCAGCAGCAGGAGGTCGGGCGCCGAGAACAGCGTCGCCGCCAGCGCCACCCGCATGCGCCAGCCGCCGGAGAATTCCGAGCACGGCCGGGCCTGGTCCGCGGTCGAAAATCCGAGGCCGCTCAAGATCGCGGCCGCGCGCGCCGGCGCGGAGTGCGCGTCGATGTCGACCAGCCGGGTCTGGATTTCGGCGATCCGGTGCGGATCGTTGGCGGTTTCGGCTTCACTGAGCAGCGCGTCGCGCTCGAGGTCGGCCTTGAGCACGACGTTGATGAGGCTTTCCGGCCCGTCGGGCGCTTCCTGCGCCAGGCTGCCGATGCGCCAGCGCGGCGGCAGCGTGATGCTTCCGGATTCGGTCGGCAGGTCGCCGCGGATCGCATGAAACAGCGTCGACTTGCCAACGCCGTTGCGACCGACGAAGCCGACGCGCGCGCCGGGCACGATCTGCACGGTGCTGCTGTCGATCAAAAGCCGCCCGGCGATGCGGACCGAAATATCCGTTATTGAGAGCATGCGGCGTTGTCACCGGAGCGCCCGGCAAACGCAACCCCAAACGCAACCCATTATCGGTAAAATCTATCGGCGTATCGGCAAAATCTATCAGCAGAAGCAGACATCTTCCGGCGCTCAATGAAGGTCGTCGTCGTCGTCGCGGCGGCGCAGTTCATCCATCAGCTCTCGCAACCGGGACGATAGTTCGGTCTCAGGGGGAAGCTTTGCTGCAGCCGTTCGCCGACCGCATGACAGATGGATTGGCAGGTCCTGTGATCGATTTGTTCGAAATCGCCGTTGATTCGGGCATCCATGGTTAGTCTCGTCACGAGTTCCGCCTCGCTGCTTGTAAGGTCTGTGATATTTGAGGGGTCAAGTCACGACGGCGTAATTTGTTTCCCTGCATGGCCGCATGCGTTCGCCGGCAGGTGGCGCCGAATCGCGGTCCGGCCAATTGGCTTCGCCGAAGCGAAAAAGAAGCCCCGGCGTGGGGGCGGGCCAGCGGCAGGGCGCGTCACCGGGTCGCTTGCCGTCGTGAGGTGGCGCCGATATAAGCCCCGCAACCCTCCACCGGCGTTTCCCAAGGACAAAGATATTATGGCGATTGAACGCACTTTCTCGATCATCAAACCGGACGCGACCGAGCGCAATCTGACCGGCGCGGTCAACGCGTTGATCGAGAAGGCCGGGCTACGGATCGTGGCCCAGAAGCGCATTCGCATGACGCGCGAACAGGCTGAAACCTTCTATGCCGTTCACAAGGCGCGTCCGTTCTTCGGCGAACTGGTCGACTTCATGACGTCGGGTCCGGTCGTGGTGCAGGTGCTGGAAGGCGAGGGCGCGGTACTGAAATATCGCGATGTGATGGGCGCCACCGATCCGTCGAAGGCGGCGGAAGGTACAATCCGCAAGGTCCACGCGAAGTCGATCGGCGAAAACTCGGTGCACGGATCGGATGCCCCGGAAACCGCCGCGATCGAAATCGCGCAGTTCTTTTCGGGCAACGAAATCGTCGGCTGATTTATTGGGGACAGCGGCAATAGCCGCGTGCAACGGCTGAAAGGCCGAGGGGGGATGCTGTGAACTGGCTGTGGCAAATTTTCGATCCGGCGACGATCTCGGCATTCTTCACCCAGTTCCAGGCCGAGATGCAGCACCCCGCTTTCTGGGTAGCCCTCGGCAAGATCATGTGGATCAACATTCTGCTGTCAGGTGACAACGCGCTTGTCATCGCGATGGCGTGCCGCGGCCTGCCGCCGCGCCAGCGGTTCTGGGGCATGATCCTCGGCGCCGGCGTCGCCGTTCTGCTGCGCATCATCTTCACCGGTATCGTCGTGACGTTGATGGGGCTGCCATTCCTCAAGCTGGTCGGCGGATTGGCGCTGCTCGTGATCGCGGCAAAGCTGCTGGTGCCTGAACACGAGGGCGAGGGCGACGTGGACGCGGCTGCGCATCTGTGGGCGGCCGTGCAGATCGTGGCGATCGCCGACATCGTGATGAGCCTCGACAACGTCATCGCAGTCGCCGCGGCCGCCAATGGCAGCATTCCCCTGCTTGTCATCGGGCTCGCCATCAGCGTTCCCCTGATCGTCGCAGGAGCTGCGTTGATCATGGCGTTGCTCACGCGCTTGCCCGCTCTGGTATGGGCCGGCGCCGGCTTGCTGGGCTGGGTCGCCGGCGAGGTGATGGCGACTGATCCTGCCATCCAGCCGCAGTTGCACGCCTTCTTCAACGGTCCGGTCGGCGTCAAACTCGACGCCTTCTTCGGAGCGCTCGGCATGGGTCCGCAGTTCGCAAATGGCGGTCATGGCGGCGAGGTCGTCTTCGGCATCATCGGCATCATTGTGGTGCTTGTCGCGGGATCGATCTGGCGCAAGCGCAAGCTGCAGGGCGCCGCGCATTCCGCCGAAGCGGCATAACGCGACCGCTTCAATTTCAAACAGCGACGCGGGCACAAGCCCGCGATCTCGCGGTGCGGATCGGAGCTCAATGGCCCGCCGCGGGCTGTCTCGCGTTAGTGAGCCGGTGATGGCCGTGGCTGCAGTCGGCGGTCATAAGCTGCCCGTGTCGCTACCAACCAGCGTCCATGGATCGGCTGTTTGGTATCTAACGAGATACTGATGGATGCTTTGACAGCGGGCGCATTCGTATGTTCGAAGGTCGTGGCCAGGTTGCGATGGCTCAATTCGAAGCAGGATCAGGTAGTGACCGCACTTTGTGCACGGTGGTGGATCAGGTTCGGCGGGTGGCAAGCGGGGAGAGTAGGCTCTCCAATGCTTTCTTTGTTGATGGAGCGGTAGACGGTCGTCCTTGCTCACGTAGCACCGCTGGTTAGAACGGGGACATGATTTAAGTGCGAGGCAGCGGGATTTGTTCCCGACGCGCACCGCGGGCCTACGCGCGGTCGCGGCGGCTAACCTGCGATAACGCACCGCCAGAGCACAAGCTTAGGTAGAACCGCCAGATCACTCATACAAGTGGGTGCATGCAGGGTGCGCCGACGCCCGCGGCGCTCGCGAACGTGTGGAGCGCCGCAGCCTCCATTTCGACCGCGAGGACGCCTTTGGCGCGCGCGGCTTCGATGGCTTGGGCGGTTTCCCGAAAGGGCGCGTCGGTGGTCCAGCTTGCCCCGACGAGGCTGCGCGTTCCTCTCTGCCAGCGCGGCTGCGGCAAGCTTGACCAATACCGGGTCGGCATCGGCGAATTCAGAAGGCGGGGCGTAGCGATAGCTCGTGTCGTTGGACCTGCGCTGCTCGGAACTTCGAGTGGTGTCGTGGAGTTGTCTGCCGAGCAGGCGGTCGGCGTAAAGGCCATTTCTTCGAAATGGCGCGACGTACCAGCGGCAATCCTGATCGCCGGTTGCTTCGAGGCGGCATCGTCGTAACCAGGCGAAGGCACCGCCCGATAATTGACACGTGAAGTAGGGAACCCACAGGGGACCTGCCATGGCCAACATCGAAGAAAGTCCGCACAAGCTCGTTTTGAAAGCAGGCTCGACCACGCTTGCGCTCGACAAAGATTCCGGCAAGGCAACGCTGCAGCAGAAATTGCTGTTGTGGAAGAAAAAGCCAGTCGAGTTCGCGCTCTCCGAAATCGACGACATCGCGGTGAAGTCGGACGTGGACGGCCTTTCAGGCGCGTCAATCCATCACAGCGTCTTGCACAGGCGTACGGGTGAGGTCACCGTCCTGACGACCGAGGAAGCCAGCGACGCCGCCAGGACGGTAGAAAAACTGCGTGGATTTGTCGGACTGTAAGGTCCAGGCGCCAAAGGTTGCCGCCGTGCTCGCCCCGACGCGAGGCGCGTTGCTGTTGGCTCTGCTGCCATCTGATCCATACACCATCATATTGACCGAACCGTTACTGGCGCAGCGAATGTTCCAGATCCGCCGTGCGCAGTGTTCCGGCGCAGGAATAATTGGCACAGGTTCCGTGCTCGACGCCACGAAATTTGGGGACACCCGCGATTCCGTCCGCTTTCCGGGAACGATTCGATTTCGGGAAAATTATGCAATCTGTGTCCTAGGGATAAGGCACAAACTCAAGCGGCTGCCGATTGTGGCCCCGTCCCCAGGGTGCATTGGCAGCCGCTCCTTTTAGTCGCTACCGCCATGAAGGATTTCGCCAACGCGTCCTTCCCGCCCGAGGTGATCTCGGTGATGGAGGCGGCGTTTGATGCCGCGGTGGCCTCACTTCCCGAACCAGTGAGTTCTACCCACGTTCAATTCATCGCTGAAGCGATCCTGCGCGCGGCCCACAGGGGAGAGCGTGATCCGGTTGTCCTGCAACGGCTCGCATTGCTGGAGTTGCAGATCAGGCCGCGATAGCCATTTAACGCTTTGCCAGGCCGGCGATCAGCGCCATGAGTTCTGGCCGGGGAGGACGTCATGGAGAGCGCGAGCCGTCAGGCCCATTGGGAGAACGTCTACACCACCAAGGATGAGACCGAAGTCAGCTGGTTTCAGCAAAGCCCGGCGCCCTCACTCGAATTGATAATGCAGGCAAGCGCCACCCATGCGTCAGCTATCATCGACATTGGCGGCGCCGCATCGCGGCTGGTCGATCATCTGGTCGAGCAGGGATTCGAGGACGTCACCGTGCTTGATTTGTCGGGCGCGGCGCTGGAGGCCGCCAAGCGGCGGCTGGAGGGCCGCGCCGATCGCGTTCATTGGGTCGTCGCGGATGCGACGGCCTGGGAGCCGATGAAGGCCTACGACATCTGGCATGACCGGGCGGCGTTCCACTTTCTCACCGACGAGCAGGACCGCGCCGCCTATATCGCGCGTCTCACGCGAGGCGTGAAGGCGGGAGGACATGCCATCATCGCCACTTTCGCATTGGACGGCCCTGGAAAAGTGCAGCGGCCTCCCGGTTGCGCGCTATGACAGCGCGAGCCTCGGGCGCACGCTCGGTTCCAAATTCCAGCTCGTCCACACCCGGCGGCACGAACACGCAACGCCATGGGGCTCCCAACAGATGTTTCAGTTCAGCGTGTTTCGACGCGAGGGCTGATCCAACAGCGTTCCAGCGACACTAGCGTTCCGGGGACACCAAGACTCAGGCGCAGCACTCGGACTTGCCCCCTTCTGAATCGGAGGGCATGGCACGGAGCCGTATGAGCAGAACACGCAACAATCGCCGGTAAGGGGCCTCAGCCTTACGCCGCAGCCCGCGCAGTCGTAAAAGAACCGGCAGGCATCCGTTGGCATCTGCTCGACGACCTGATGACGGCATTGTGGGCAGGTCAGCGTGGACTCAAGTTGCATCGGCCGCTCGCACGATCGGGGAAAGGCCGCTCGACCATACCCTAATGCGCCATGCTGCGTCCTACCTCCTGACAGGCCTCCATGCAGCGCCGGCAACTCTCGGCACAGATCCGGCAATGCTCGTGCATGCCGGCATGCCTCTGACACTCATCGCCGCAAAGGCGGCAGGCGGCGGCGCAAACGTTGAGCATCCGGCGAATGACTTCGTCGTCGGAGCCGGCCCGGCGGGTCGTGATCCGGCCGGTGATGTTGCAGATGTCGGCGCAATCCAGGTTGAGGCGGATACACTGGATCAAGTCCTGCACCATGCCCTCGGACAGACAGGCGTCGGCGCAGGACGTGCAGGTCTGGGCGCAGGAGTAGCATTCCTCGATACAGCGGATCAGGGCGTCATTGGCCTGGCCTCGAACGGCCGGGTGGGTGCCGATCATTTCGCGTGCATGCATGGCTGGGCTCCTGGCTGGAGGGCAGACCGCTAACTGGACGGTCCCCACTTCAAGTCGCGTCATTCGGTAAGGTTCGACCCGCTAATCATGAAATCGGGTATTACAATTTGATCCATCGCCCGGGCCGAACATTAAGGAAGCTGGCGGTTTCGTGATGGAACTTTGCTTCCCATCTTGAGCCGGATTGTGCGAAGCTGGCCGCGTGAAACGCTCGATCCACCTTTGCCGGCTGCTGGCGGTCCTTGTGATCGTCGGCCTCGTCATCGCCCCGCTTACGACGCGGGCGAATGCGGGTGCCATGGCATCGATGGCGATGACGTCAATGTCCGGCGATATGGCGGCCATGTCCGATGAGATGCCGTGCTGCCCGGACAAATCGGCGCCTGCCGATTGCGACCAGTGCCCGTTGATGGCGCTCTGTGTGTCGACGTTGCAGGCGCCGCTGCCGGCCAGCGTAGTCGCGCTCCAGCCGGTTATTCTGCGAATGCTGCTTCCCGGCAGCGATCCCGAAGTGGAAAGCGTCGGGCATTCACCTCCTCCAAAACCTCCCCGATCCCTGGATCTTTTGGCGTAACGCCAAAATCGCGCGGGCGCTTCGTGGCGTCCGCTCCATGCTGCCATGGCAGCTGACCAGAGATCGAGGCTATCACTATGAAGTCCAATCAGTTTTCGCGCAGCCTGCGGGTCGCGCTGACCGGCGCTGCCTTGAGCTGCTCCGCGTCAGTCGCGTTCGCCGATATAAGGAATTACGAGTTCAAACTCGTCGAACCGACCGTCAAGGCCGGTCCTGATAAAGCCATCACCGTGAAGCTCGTCGACAAGACGACGGGTAAGCCTGTTCCGGATGCGGTCATTTTCGCCACGCGCCTCGACATGGCTCCGGATGGAATGCAGGAGATGGCCACCAAGCTCACCCCGGTGCCGGAAACAGAACCCGGTATCTATCGGTTCAAGGCCAATTTCAGCATGGCTGGCCGCTGGCAATTGTCGCTCGGCGCCAAGGTACAGGGTGAAACCGGCACAGTTGAAAACAAACTCGTCATCCAGGCCGACAAATGAAACGGTCAGTCCTGGCTATCATTGCTACTGCCGTCGTTGCTGCGGCGGCGCTCGGCGTGATCTCGCGTCCATTCGTCCAGTTCGGTTCAGAGACCAAGCTCGGCCGAGTGATGGGCCAAGCGAGCACCGAGCCGGCGGGCGCTGCGATCTACTATCAGGATCCGGACGGCAAGCCGGCCTATTCACTGACGCCAAAGAAGACCCCCGATGGCCGTGACTACCGCGCCGTCCTTCCGGGGGCCGACGTCAGTTTCGAGGATTCGCCGGCGGAAGTGGCCGCTGCACCGACCGATCGCAAGATCAAGTATTACCGTAATCCCATGGGCCTGCCGGATGTTTCGTCCACGCCGAAGAAGGATTCGATGGGGATGGATTACATCCCGGTCTATGAGGGCGAGGACAGCGACGATGGATCGGTCAAGGTCTCACCTGGAAAGATCCAGCGCACCGGAGTCAAATCGGAGCCGGCGGTCCTGCGTCCGATCCGGACGGTCGTGCGGGCGCCGGGCACGATCCAGCTCGACGAACGCCGTGTCTCGGTCATCGCGATGCGCGCGGAAACTTACCTGCAATCGGTCGCCGACGTCACGACCGGCACCTTCGTCAAGCAGGGACAGCCTTTGATGCAGGTCTACAGTCCTGCAGTTTCCAGTGCGGCCGCCGAGTATGTGACGACATTAACGTCCAGGACCACGGCGGGCGAGCCCTCCTACGGACGTGGCTCGCGGCAACGGTTGATGAACCTCGACGTGCCCGACGCGGTGATCACCGCGATCGAACGGACGCGGGTCGTTCCTGTGACTGTCGAGTGGTCGGCCCCGCGTGACGGCATCGTGCTGGAACGCAACGCGGTCCAGGGCATGCGAGCTCAACCGGGCGACGTGCTCTTCCGCGTCGCCGACACGTCGGTTGTCTGGGCGCTAGTCGACGTGGCCGAGCGCGACCTCGGCTCGCTTGCGGTCGGACAGCCCGTCACCGTCCGGGCACGCAGCTTCCCCGCGCGGGACTTCTCCGGAAAAATCTCCGTCGTCTATCCCCAAGTCAACCGCGAGACACGGACGGCCCGCATTCGGGTTGAACTCGACAATCCAGACCTCGCGTTACTGCCGGACATGTACGTAGATGCCGACATCGAGATCGGCGGCGAGGAACCCGTCTTGGCGGTCCCCGACAGCTCGGTGCTCGATACGGGCTCTCAGCAGGTCGTTCTGGTCGACATCGGTGAGGGCCGGTTTGAACCTCGCGACGTCAAGATCGGTCGCCGGGGAGGCGGACTAATCGAAATCCGCAGCGGGCTGAAAGACGGCGAGCCCGTCGTCGTTTCGGCCAATTTTCTGATCGATGCGGAGAGTAACCTGAAGGCCGCTCTCAAGGGCTTTGCCGAGGGAGCTCAGCAATGATCGCCCGCTTGATCACTTGGTCGGCGCGTAACCTGCTGCTGGTGCTGTTCGGCACCGGCTTCGCCGCCGCGGCCGGTCTCTATGCAGTCATCCATCTGCCGCTCGACGCCATCCCCGACCTCTCGGACACGCAGGTCATCGTCTACACCGAGTATCCCGGCCAGGCTCCGCAGGTGATCGAGGATCAGGTCACCTATCCGCTGACCACGGCGATGCTTACCGTGCCTCGCTCGAAAGTCGTGCGCGGCTTCTCGTTCTTTGGCGTGTCGTTCGTCTATGTCATCTTCGAGGACGGTACCGACATCTATTGGGCGCGCTCGCGGGTGCTCGAGTTTCTAAACGCCGCGACCTCGCGCATTCCCGCCGGCGTGACGCCGACCATCGGCCCGGATGCGACCGGCGTCGGCTGGGTTTACCAATACGCTATCGTGTCGAAGGAGCTGAACCTTTCCGACACCCGCGCCATCCAGGACTGGAATTTGAAGTTCGCGTTGGCCAAGGCCGAAGGTGTCGCGGAAGTGGCGAGCGTCGGCGGCTTCGTCAAGCAGTATAACGTGATCCTCGATCCGCAGCGCATGCGCGACCGTGGCATCACCATGCAGAAGATGCGCGAGGCAATCCGTGCCAGCAACGCCGACGTTGGCGGCCGCACCGTCGAGCTCTCCGAATTCGAATACGTCATCCGCGGCAAGGGGTATCTGAGAGGGATCAACGACCTCGGCAACGTTGTGCTGAAGGTGAGCAATGGCACGCCCGTGCTGCTGCGCGACGTCGCCCGGGTCGAGCTCGGCCCCGACGAGCGGCGCGGCATCACCGAGCTGAACGGAGAGGGTGAGGTCGCAAGCGGCATCGTGCTGCAGCGCTTCGGCGTCAACGCGCTCGAAGTCATTCAGAACGTCAAGAAGCGTCTCAAGGAAATCGCCAGCAGCCTGCCGAAATCGGTCGAGATCGTGCCGGTTTACGACCGCTCGAACCTGATATACGCGGCCATCGACACGCTCAAGCACACGCTGTTCGAGGAAAGTGTCGTCGTTGCGTTGGTGTGCATCGTGTTCCTGCTGCATGTTCGCAGCGCGCTGGTCGCCATCCTGATGCTGCCGGTCGGCATCCTGATGGCGTTCGGTGCAATGAAGCTGCTGGGGCTCGGCTCCAACATCATGAGCCTCGGCGGCATCGCGATCGCGATCGGCGCCATGGTGGATGCAGCGATCGTCATGATCGAGAATGCCCACAAGCACCTCGAACGGGCCGAGCCCGGAAAGTCGCGGGTGGCCATCCTGATCGAGGCGGCCGTACAGGTCGGGCCGGCGCTGTTCTTCAGCCTCTTGATCATCACCGTATCGTTCATGCCGATATTCACGCTGGAGCAGCAGGAGGGACGGCTGTTCAGCCCGCTGGCGTTCACCAAGACCTTCGCCATGGCCGCCGCCGCGCTGCTCTCGGTGACGCTGGTGCCGGCGCTAATGGTGATCTTCATTCGCGGCAGAATCATTCCGGAGCACCAGAATCCGATCAACCGTTTCCTGATCTTCATCTATCGACCGGTGATCAAGGGCGTGCTGCGCGCCAAGTCTCTCGTGATCCTGATCGCGCTTGCCATCCTGGCCGTGAGCGTCTGGCCCGCCCGCCAGCTCGGCACCGAATTCATGCCGAACCTGAACGAGGGCACCCTGCTCTATATGCCAACGACATTGCCCGGCATCTCTATCACCAAATCCGCTGAACTGATGCAGACCCAGGATCGGATCATCCGGTCGTTTCCGGAAGTCGAATCCGTCTTCGGCAAGGCAGGCCGCGCCGCGACCGCAACCGATCCGGCGCCATCGGAAATGTACGAGACCGTCGTCAATCTCAAACCGAAGCAGGAGTGGCGGGCCGGCGTGACGATCGACAGCCTGATCGCGGAGATGGACAGGGCGCTACGGTTTCCCCGGCGTCTCCAACGCCTGGACCATGCCGATCAAGGCCCGCATCGACATGCTGTCGACCGGCATCCGCACCCCGATCGGGGTCAAGGTGATCGGCACCGATCTGGTCGAGATCGACAAGCTCGCCAAACAGATCGAGCAGGTCCTGAAGGCGGTCCCCGGCACCTCGTCCGCCTACGCCGAGCGCGGCATCGGCGGCTATTATCTGGAGATCACGCCGGACCGCGAAGCGATGGCGCGCTACGGCATCATGGTCCAGGACGTGCAGGACACCATTGCAACGGCGCTTGGCGGGCAGACGGTCACGACGACAGTCGAGGGACGCCAGCGCTTCTCCGTCAACATGCGCTACCCCCGGGATTTGCGTGACAATCCGAAAGCGATTGCAAGCGATGTGCTGGTGCCGATGCCGGCTGGCGGCGCAGTCCCGCTCGGCGAAGTTGCAAAGGTCGCGCCGGCGCGCGGGCCGTCCTCGATCCGCACCGAGAACGGCCAATTGGCGACCTACATCTATGTCGACATCCGCGACCGCGACCTCGGCGGCTATGTCGCCGAGGCGCAGCGCGCCGTGCAGGCCAGCATCCAGTTCCCGCCGGGCTACTACGTCATGTGGAGCGGCCAATACGAATACCTCGAGCGCGCCACAGCAAGGCTCAAAATCGTCGTTCCCGCGACGCTGCTCATCATCTTCCTGCTGTTGTATCTCAACTTCCGGTCCGTCACCGAGACGATGATCGTGATGCTGTCTCTGCCGTTTGCGCTGGTCGGTGGGCTCTGGCTGATGTGGTGGCTCGGCTTCAACCTTTCGGTGGCGGTCGCGGTCGGCTTCATTGCGCTCGCCGGCGTTGCCGCCGAGACCGGCGTCGTGATGCTGATCTACCTGAACCAGGCGCTCGCCGAAATCAGGGCCCGCCGCGACGCCGAAAACCGGCCGCTGACGAAGCGTGATCTCTACGACGCCATCATGGAGGGCGCTGTAGAGCGCGTGCGGCCGAAGATGATGACAGTGGTGGCCATCATGGCCGGGCTGCTCCCGATCATGTGGAGCAGCGGCACCGGCTCGGAGATCATGCAGCGCATCGCGGTGCCGATGATCGGCGGCATGGTCTCCTCGACGCTGCTGACGCTGATCGTGATCCCGGCGATCTTTGGCCTGGTGAAGGGCTTTGGGCTGCCCAGGGATCCCGAAGGAGGCCGGGCCGCCGCGGTGATTGCGAAGCATTCGAAGAAAGTCCAACGCGTTGCGGAGCGAGCCGAATGAGGTGGACCATGATTTTCGTGGTAATCCCGGTACAGGCCGGCGCGGCTGTTCAATTTCCGCACGGACAGTTGATTTATTGGGCCCGGTTTGACGTTTTTGCGAACCGGGAAAGCGTGTCAGGTTGTAGCTAGTCGAACATGCCGATGAACAACACCGGCTTAAGGAACGAGACATGGGGTTCTACAACGATCTCATTCTGCCGCGGGTTTGCGATCTTGCGATGCGCAACAAGCATCTGCGGCCGTATCGCGAGCGGGTGATCGGCGCGGCCGAAGGGCGTGTGATCGAGATCGGGATTGGCTCGGGCCGGAATTTGCCCTTTTATCGGCCACCGGTGAAAGAGGTGTTGGCACTTGAGCCGTCCCCGAAGCTGATAGCGATGGCTCGTCATGCGACGCATCCGGGTATGCAAGTCAACTTCATCGAAGCTTCTGCCGAAGCCATTCCGCTCGACGATCGCTGCGTTGATACCGTTGTGACGACCTGGACCTTGTGCAGCATTCCCGAAGCCGCCACGGCGCTCAGCGAGATGCGTCGCGTGCTTAGGCCGAACGGCAAGCTCCTGTTCGCAGAGCACGGCATGGCGCCGGACAAGAATGTGCGGCGATGGCAGGACTGGCTAACGCCTGCCTGGAAACGCATTGGCGGGGGCTGTCACCTCAATCGACCTATCCGGACGATGATCGAAAGCGCCGGCTTCAGGATTGATCGGGTGGAAACGGGCTATATGCCCGGACCCAAGCCGATGACTTTCATGTACGAGGGTGCTGCTCGGCCAAACTAGTTGTTGCACCAAAATCACAGACGCGCAGCACCATCCGCCGGCGGCGCCACCATGCCTTTCTTTCAACAAACAACGGAGGCCCCCTGCCGACTGCAACGGCAGGAGAGCGTCCATGCCCATCTCCATTCTGCGGCTCGCGAGTGTCCTTTTGCTGGGACTCATTGTCTCTACATCCGCGACTGCAGCACCGAAACTTGAAATGCATCGTGTCGGGGTTAACGTAGACGATGGCTCGGGATGGTATCTGGCTGTTTCGACCAAGGGCTCGTTCTCGATCCTCCTGCCAATTCCCTTCAATGATTTCACGACTCTCGACCCGAGCACGGGCGAAGTGAGCCATGTCGTTGGCGGCAAGAGTTCCGAGGGAATCAAGTTTACGGCGGTTGAACTGCCGGCAACTGCAAAGACGCCTGTCGACCTCGCGGCGATCCCCAAATCTTTCTCATCCAATCCGGCTAACAAAGTGTCTGATATAAGCCGCAATACCAAGGATGACGTCGATAATCTGTTCTTCTCAGTTGCCAACCCGGCAACGACTGCGCACTTCCGCTACATCAGGATGAAAGATACGCTCTACATACTAACGATTGAATACCCCAATGCGTATCGCGACATGGTGGCGGGAAAGAAAGATAAATTCTTCGGATCCCTTAAACTCAACGGGAAGTCTGATCGAGCTTGATGTTCGCCTAGTGGCACATCGCGTCATTTCGTTGCGCTACGGAATTTGTTGACTGGGGCCGTTCGGTCCGTCAGCGCCGCACGATCGATCCGGTACGGCCGACCAGCCGCGCCAGTTGCTTGAACCGGCTGCCGACGCGGTCGGCGACGAGATCGACCATGCGGTGCTCGAACACCAGCATCAGCTTGCGGCTGCCGCTGCGGAAATGTGTTGCGGGCAGCACGCCGGTGCGCGCCGCCGAAATCAGATGCGCGACGCGGAATGCTGCGCCGAGAATGCGGGCGCGTTCATCCATCGCCGGCGGCACCAGCTCGCGGATGCGGGCCGGCGGTTCGTTTTCCTCGCTTAAGCCCGCGTAGCGGTAGAACACCGACAGCGCGACAAAGGCGCGGCCCTGGTGGCTGATCGAGCCGAAATTGCCGTTGGTGATCAGACTCAGCGTTTCCTCGCCGCGATGGTCGGGATGCACCCGCCAGCCGATATCGGAAAGCAGACAGGCGGCGTGGCGCAAGCGGCGGTCTTCCTCGGTCTCCCGCAGCTTCACGACCCTGACCAGACGATCGGTCCAGGCGACCAGTTCTTCGGCATGGCGGGCGGATCGAGACAGCAGCCCGTTGAGGGTTTGCGCGGCGCAGATGAAGCCGTCCCTGGCGCGCTCCTGCGGCGGCAGCATCTCGTAGAGCAGGCCTTCGCGCACGCCGAAGGTCGAAAACACGATCGTCTTCGGCTTGCCGACACGGATGATGTATTCGAGCACCAGCGCCGCATAGGTCAGAAGCGGCCGCCGCGCGTCGGCGACCACTTCGATATCCGCGAGCATGTTGGCCGCCGCGAGCCGGCGCAGGCGCCGCGCGAAATCCAGTGCATCGGCGGCCGGTAGCGAATAGCCGTGCATGACCCGCAGCGGATAGCCGCTTTGGACGATGTGGATGCGCGCCAGCGCGCGCCAGGTGCCGCCGACCGCGTAGAAGGTGCGGCCGCTGGCGGCCTTGAGCTGGGCCACGTCGGACAGATCGTTGCTGACGATGCGTTCGGCGCGCTTCAGCGATTTGTCCGACAGATCCTGCAGCGCCAGGCTCCCGAGCGGCAGCGTGACGCCGCTGCTGACGCGGCTGCCATGCACGTCGATCAGTTCGAGCGAACCGCCGCCGAGATCGCCGACGATGCCGTCGGGATTGTGGATGCCGGAGACGACGCCGAGCGCCGATAGTTTCGCCTCGCGCGGTCCCGACAGGATCTGGATGGGAACGCCGCAGATGCGTTCGGCCTTGGCGATGAAGTCGGGGCCGTTGGAGGCGTCGCGGCACGCGGCGGTAGCGATCGCATAGACGCGGCCGACCTGCTGAATTCGGCACAGCGCGCGAAAGCGCCGCAGCGAGGTCAGGGCCTTGTCGACGGCGTCGGCGGCCATCAGGCCGGTGCTCTGAACCTCGCGGCCGAGCCCGCACAGCGCCTTTTCGTTGAAGACGGTGACGAGGCTGCGCGCCATCGTCTCATAGACGACGAGACGAACCGAGTTCGAACCGATGTCGATGACGGCGACGCTGGAAGCGCGCTTGCGCGGTCGCTTCACCGTCGCGACCCCTTGCTATTGTGGTTGATGGCGCTCGTTACGGCGCGTGAGGCGGCGCGGCGAAGATTCCTTGAGAGACTTTCCACGGCCTGACAGACTCGGATTCGTCATGAAGTAATTGTGCAGATTGAACGGCTCTTCGCCTTTCGCGGCCTTCATACGCGTTGACGACCCATCCGGCAACAACTGCCAGCTCTGCTCGGTATCCTTCAGGTTCGCGACCATGATCTGTTCGAGAACCTGCTGATGCACCGTAGGATTTTGCAACGGACAGAGGATTTCGACGCGGCGGTCGAGGTTCCTCGGCATCATGTCGGCGGACGAGATATACACAGCCGCTTTGGCGCCGGGCAGGCCCTGTCCCATACCAAAGCAGTAGATTCGGCCGTGCTCCAGGAAGCGGCCGATAATCGATTTGACCCGGATGTTGTCGGAAAGCCCTGGTATGCCCGGCCGCAGGCAGCAGATGCCGCGCACCACCAGTTCGATCGACACCCCGGCCTGCGACGCTTCGTACAGCGCGTCGATGACATCAGGATCGACCAGCGAGTTCATCTTCATCCAGATCGCGGCCGGCTTGCCATGCCGCGCGTAATTGGACTCGCCCCTGATGTGTTCGATGATGCGCTTGCGGAGCGTCAGCGGCGACACCGCCATCCGCTCGATGTCGCTCGGCTCGGCATAGCCGGTGATGTAGTTGAATACCCGCGCCGCGTCGCGGCCGATGATCGGGTCCGAGGTGAAGTAGGAAAGATCGGTATAGATGCGCGCCGTCACCGGATGGTAATTGCCGGTGCCGGTATGGACGTAGGTCGTCAGATTGCCGCCCTCGCGCCGCACCACCATCGACAGCTTGGCGTGGGTCTTCAGTTCAAGAAAGCCGTACACCACTTGCACGCCGGCGCGTTCGAGGTCGCGCGCCCAGCGGATATTGGCTTCCTCGTCGAACCGCGCCTTGAGCTCGATCAGGGCGGTTACCGATTTGCCGGCTTCCGCGGCCTCGGCGAGCGCACGCACGATCGGCGAATTGCTCGAGGTGCGGTAGAGCGTCTGCTTGATGGCGACGACGTCGGGGTCGCGGACAGCCTGCTGCAGGAATTGCACAACGACGTCGAAGGATTCGTAAGGATGGTGGACGATCAGGTCCTTCTGCCGGATCGCGGCGAAGATGTCGCCACCATGGTCGCGCACCCGCTCGGGGTGGCGCGGCACATAGGGCGTGAACTCGAGGTCGGAACGGTCGAGTCGGGTAAGCTGCGAGCTCGTTCATCGCCAGCACGCCGTCGACCAGGAACACCTCGTCATCGGCGGCGGAAAGCGCCTGCTGCACGAAGCCGCGCAGCGCCTCCGGCATCTTGGCCTCCATCTCGAGACGAATCACCGAACCCCGCCGACGCCGCTTCAGCGCGCTCTCGAACAGGCGGACCAGATCTTCCGCTTCTTCCTCGATTTCGAGTTCGGGTCGCGGATGATGCGGAATGCGCCCTGGCCCTTGACGGTGTAGCCGGGGAACAGGCGGCCGATGAACAGGCCGGTGGCCTGCTCCAGCGGAATCAGGTGCACCGCGCCGTCCCCAGTCTGGGGCATCCGGATGAAGCGGTCGATCTTGCCGGGCATGCGGATCAGCGCATTCATCGCCTTGCCGTCTGACACCCGCGCCAATTGCAGCGCGATGGTGAAGCCGAGGCTCGGGATGAACGGGAAGGGGTGCGCCGGATCGATGGCAAGCGGTGTCAGCAGTGGGAAGATGCTGTGGAGGAAGCGGTCCTCGAGCCAGCTCCGCTCTGCCTTGGTGAAGTCGTGACCGTCGACGAGCATGATGCCGGAGTCCGACAGGGTGGCGCGCAGATCGCGCCAGATCGCCTGCTGATCGGAGGCGAGTTCGGAGACCGTCTTGTTGATGACGACGAGCTGCTCCAACGGCGTCAGGCCGTCTGGGCTGCGTTCGGCGATACCTTCGCGGACCTGCGCCTTGATGCCGGCGACACGGACCATGAAGAACTCATCAAGGTTATTGGCGGAAATCGACAGGAACCGCACTCGCTCCAGCACGGGATGGCCGGGATTCACCGACTCTTCGAGCACCCGGCGGTTGAAATGCAGCCAGGACAGCTCACGATTGATAAAGCGTTCGGGGCTGGCGGCAATTGCAGGCGGAGCCTCGATAATCGCTTCTTTTTCTTTAAGTTCAACAACTTGTGCCGATTCCATGAAGCTTTGATCCATCTCGGGCGGGCGCAGGGCGACTCTAGGGCAATGCAACGCAGAGCATGTGATACTCCGATGACGTTTCAATGACATTGATGTTCCGGCCCAAGCCGCCGTCAAGGCGGTACGGCGTCCAATCAGCCGTTGCGGAGCAGTTCGGCAGCCAGGGCCCGGGTGACCGGCCGGCCCAGCCGCAGCGCCTCGGTGTCCAACAGGTCGACCGCGTGGCGGGCGGCGGCGTAAGACCGCTCGATCCGGGTGCTGAGATAGCTCACGACCGCCTCGTCGATGCTCAACTGGCGGTCCGCGCAGAATTTGACGATCAGCCCGCGAAACAGCAGATCGTCGGGCGGCAACAGCGACACGGCAGGCACTGCCCGCAGCCGCGAGCGGAGGTCGCGCAGTTCGACCTCGAACGCCGATGGCGGGACGCGCGCCGTGATCAGAACCGAAGCTTCATCTTCGCGCGCCAGATTCAATAAATGGAACATTGCGCGTTCGTCGAAACCGGACGGTTTCAGATCTTCGACCACGACCGCGCCCGTGGCCAGGGCGCCGGGGACGGCGTCGGCTGTCAGCACTTGGGCCGATGTCGAGCGCGCGCCGGCCTGTTCTGCCCAGATCGCGGCGAGGTGGCTCTTGCCGGAACCCTCCGGTCCCACCAGCAGCATGATGCGGTTCGGCCAGTCGGGCCAGCTTTCGACCAGCGCCAGGCCGGCTTCATTGGCCGGGCCTTCGAGAAAATTGTCGCGGGTCAGGCTCTCCGCATGCGGCAGCGCAAAGGCAAGCTGACGAGGTTGAACGCGGACTGCCACGCAGGTCTCCAGCGCCGGATCACGGCGTTTTCAAACGAAGCGATACCAAAAACAAAAAGCGTCTAGCTCGCTTCGATCGTGCTCATGTGCCGGACCCACTCGACGAGATAGAGCGAGACGGAAACCAAAGTAAAGACCGTAACAAAACCCATCAGGATCACGTCATAGGGCGCCGGCTTGAAGTTGAAGCCGAGGGAAGCAAGCACCAGCGCCGCAAACGCCACCTGCGCCACCGTATTGAGCTTCGACACCATCAGGGGTTTCATCGGGATCGGCTTGTCGAACAGCCATGACACGATCACGGCCGTGACAATCATGATGTCGCGTGACACCACGAGAATGACGAGCCAGCGCGGAACCGCCCCCCAGATGCCGAGCGCCACGAAGATCGAGACCAGCAGCGCCTTATCGGCGAGCGGATCGAGCAGGGCGCCCAGTTCGCTCTGCATGTTGAAACGCTTGGCAAGGAAGCCGTCGACGGCGTCGCTGACCCCTGCAATGACGAAGATTGCGAACGCAATTTCCATCTGGCTGGAGACGATCGCCCAGACGATGACCGGCACCAGAATGATGCGGCCCAGCGTGATGATATTCGGAATGCTCAACGGTCGCTTCCCGGCTCCCGGCCTAGTTCCGGCCCTTGGCGGGATCGGCCGGTTCTTATCTACAGAGTATTCTTATCTACATAGTATATGTGAGAAGCGCCTGCGAGCCATTGCAGGATCGCCGAATTCCTCGTAACCAGCCGTCATCATACTGGAATTTGGCATGGTCGACCGCAAAAACGGGCTCACATACTCGGATTCGGGCGTCGATATCGACGCGGGCAACCGGCTGGTCGATCTCATCAAGCCGATGGTCCGCGCCACCGCCCGGGCGGGCGCCGATGCCGAAATCGGCGGTTTGGGGGCTGTTCGACCTTAAGGCGGCGGGGTTCAAGGATCCGGTGTTGGTGGCGGCTACCGACGGGGTCGGCACCAAGGTCAAGATCGCGATCGAGACCGGGTTGCATGGCGGCATCGGCATCGATCTGGTGGCAATGTCGGTCAACGATCTCGTGGTGCAGGGGGCGGAACCGCTGTTCTTCCTCGACTATTTTGCCTGCGGCAAGCTCGATCCGGAAGCGGCCGCGGCCATCGTGGCCGGCGTCGCGGAGGGGTGCCGGGAATCCGGCTGCGCCCTGATCGGCGGCGAGACCGCTGAAATGCCCGGACTCTACAAGGACGGCGATTACGACCTTGCGGGCTTTGCGGTCGGCGCGGCCGAACGCGGCACGCTGCTGCCGAGCCCGGACATCGCCGTCGGCGACGCTGTGATCGGGCTCGCCTCGTCGGGCGTCCACTCCAACGGTTTTTCGCTGGTCCGCAAGATCGTGGAAAACTCTCGTCTCGGCTTCGACGCGCCGGCGCCGTTCTCGCCGGTGATGACGCTCGGCGGCGCGCTGCTGGCGCCGACCCGGCTCTATGTGAAATCCTGCCTGCGTGCGATCCGCGAAACCGGCGCGATCAAGGGGCTCGCCCACATCACCGGCGGCGGCTTCACCGACAACATTCCGCGGGTGCTGCCAAAGCATCTCGGCGTCGGCATCGATCTGGCGCGGCTGCCGGTGCTGCCGGTGTTCAAATGGCTGGCGGACCGGGGCAACATCGCCGAACTCGAACTGCTGCGCACATTCAACTGCGGCATCGGCATGGTCGCCATCGTCAAGCCGGACGCGATCGAGAGGGTGACCGAAGTTTTGACCGAAGGCGGCGAGACCGTAGCCTTGCTCGGCGAGGTCATCCCGGCCAAAGGCGAACTTCGCGTGATCTACAGCGGTCACCTCGATCTCGCAGAATGAAGCGCCGCACAGCCATCCTGATTTCCGGGCGCGGTTCGAACATGGCCGCGCTGATCGAGGCCGCCAGCGCGCCGGATTTTCCAGCCGAGATCGTCGCTGTCATTTCCAACCGGGCCGATGCCCTTGGGCTGGGGCGGGCGGCTGAGAGCGGCGTCCCCACCATCGTCATCGAGAGCAGGCCATTCGGCAACGACCGCGCAGGGTTCGAGGCGATGCTGCAGCGGGCGCTGGAGGAGAAGAACGTCGAGTTGATCTGCCTTGGCGGCTTCATGCGGCTGTTCACCGCCGAATTCGTGCAGCGCTGGTACGGCAAGATGCTCAATATCCATCCCTCGCTGCTGCCGTCGTTTCCGGGCCTCGATCCGCACGGCCAGGCGCTTCAGGCCGGTGTGAAGATCTCGGGCGCGACTGTGCATTTCGTGATCCCGGAAACCGACGCCGGCCCGATCGTCATGCAGGGGGCGGTGAGGGTTGCCGATGACGACACGCCGGAGACGCTGTCGGAGCGTATTCTCGGCATCGAGCATCGCATTTACCCCGAGGCGCTGCGGTTGCTTGCCAGCGGCAAGGTTCGCCTTGAAGGCGACATCTGCAGGACGTCTGATAGGGCCGATCGCACCGGGACCCTGATCTCGCCTGCGGCGATCTGATACTGAGCGCGTGTCGCTCCCTCCGGTAATCGCATCGAGGCATCCATGATTACTTTATATGGCTCCGGCCCCAATTTCGGCCTTCCCGACGCAAGCCCGTTCGTGACCAAGGTCGAGACGTTGCTGCGGATATCGAAATTGCCGTTCGAAAAGGCGCTGATGAGTTTTTCCAAGGCGCCAAAGGGCAAGATTCCTTACATCAAGGACAACGGGCAATTGCTCGGCGATTCCACGCTCATTCGCTGGCATATCGAGAAGAAATACGGGATCGATTTCGACCGGGGGCTGACGGCCGAGCAGCGCGCCACGGCGTGGGCGTTCGAGAAGATGGCGGAAGACAATCTCTATTGGGCCAGCGTCTACTTCCGTTGGATGATCGAGGCGAATTTCCGGAAAGGTCCGGTCAATTTCTTCAAGGGCGTGCCTGCGCCGGTGCGACCTGTCGTCGTGTCGATGGTCCGCCGCCGCTTGCGCAAGACGCTGCACGGCCAGGGAATCGGGCGTCACTCGGCGGATGAAATCACGGCGATCGGAAAGCGTTCAGTCGATGCGATGGCCGACTATCTCGGCGACAAGCCGTTCTTCATGGGCACCGAGCCCGCGGGCATCGACGCCACGATGTTCGCCTTTGCGCTCTGTGCGATCTGCCCGCTGTTTGATTCCGACCTGCAGCAGGCGGCGTCCGGCCACGCCAATTTGCGCCGCTATGTCGGCCGAATGACCGCACGTTTCTATCCGGAATTCAGCGAGATCGCGGGTTGCGAAGCCGCGGCTTGAATTCCACCGACAGGATTCAACAAGAGCCCCCGGCGCGGCCGGGGGCAATCATGATGATCTGTCTTACGTGACCTTGAGGTTTTCCGCTGATGTCTTGCCGCGATTTTCGACCAGCTCGTACTCGATATGCTGGTTCTCGTTGAGGGTGCTGAGTCCTGCACGCTCGACGGCGGAGATATGGACGAACACGTCCTTTTCGCCGGCCGCCGGCTTGATGAACCCATAACCCTTGGTGGGGTTGAACCATTTGACGGTGCCCTTGTGCATCGCCATCGCCTGTCTCCAAGTTGTTTGGACCTAAACAGTCCGGCCAAAAAAAAGACGCGGCCACGTTTCCCACGTGCCACGCCACAAACGGGCTTCCCCGTAGCTGCTAGATTTTCTGCTCGCGAAACGCACAGTCGAACGGCCTGAATCCGATTGCACCCGGATTGCAACACGAAATTTCGACGTTCGCAAGGATTTGGCGGGGCTCGGCAAATCATCCTGGTGTCGCGCGCTGTGGCAGCCGAACCACAATGGCGCGTATTCGGCAGCACGCCGATTGACGCTTTCGGCGAACTGGGGGCAAATCGCTGCGGTTGACCGGGATTTGCGCATTTTTCGGGCCGGCGCTTCGCCCTTTGGGAATGGATTGCATGCGCTGCTCACGGCGGCCTTCGCGAGCATGGAGAACCGGAACCGGTCACGCGCTTGCGCGGCTGGTCGCGATTGCGTTCGTTCTCATCGGCATCATGTCCGCCGCGCAGGCGCAATCGCCGACGCCGACACCCATCCCGACGCCGACACCCGCTCCGACACCAATGCCCACGCCAACGCCAACGGGGACCAATTCGACGGTCTCGTCAGGGGCGGCGCTGGCCAATCTCGGCAGCAACTTTCTGGAGCGGCTGGGCAACCAGTCGAGCAACGGTTTCAACCGCCTGCAGCGGACCAATCCGGGCGGCGGCGGCGCCTCCGAGAGTACGGAAGCGCCACGGTACCGGACCTGGTTCGAAGGCTACGGCAACTGGGCGAAGAACGGCGCGATCGGCGATTTCGTCGGCGACAGCCGCAAGACCTGGGGCGGCGTCGCCGGCATCGGCGCGCGGGTGGCGCCGGGCATCAATATCGGCTTTTCCGTCGACCAGAGCCGCTCGGCGATCGATATTCCGCTGGCGCTGCAATCGGCCACGATCGACCTGACCCAGCTCGGATTCACCGCGTCCGTCGACAGCGGGCCGTGGACCTGGGCCAGCGCGGTCGTGCACGGTTTTGGCAACATCAATTCGCGCCGCGATACCGGGCTTGGCATTGCGACCGCCGGATACAATGCCCGGCTCGACGGTGTGTTGAGCGAGATCAGCTATTACTGGTCCAAGGACCAGGGCCGTATCGTGCCCAAGGCCGCGTTCGAATATGTCCGCGCCCGGACCGGCTCGCTGCAGGAGATCGGCGGCCTCGACCCCGTGATGGCCACGAGCGCGACGGTGCAGCGGGCACGCCTGCTGATCGGCGCGGAGGTCGGGCACTACTGGATCTTCGACCGGAAGATTTTAGACCTGTCGGCCTACGGCAAGTTCGTCGACAACGTCGTGCAGAGTTTCTCCGACATCACCGTCAGCCTTGGCGCCCAGAGCATCACGTTCCAGGGCATCGGGGAGAGCCAGTATGGCGCGGACGCCGGAGCCTCGGCGTCGCTGAGCCTGACCGATACCGCGCGCCTCTACCTCAACTACGACGCCAAATTCCGCGCCGCGATGCGGTCACATCAGGGCACGGTGGGGGTGGAGTTGAAGTGGTAGCCCGGCATGGTGATCTGCCTGTGGCCTCGTGGTTCGATCGGCGATGCATAGCATCGTCCGAGGACGCGCGGTGCTGCCGCGCTCCTCACCATGAGGTCTAAGACCTCATCCTGAGGAGCATCGCTAAGCGATGCGTCTCGAAGGATGAAGCCACAGTATTTTCTAAACCCGATCGACCCTGACGACGCGGCCTTTTTCGATCGCCAGCGCCAGCCTGCCATGTTTCAGCGCAAGCGCTGCTTCGCCGAACAATTCGCGGCGCCAGCCGTGCAGGGCGGCGACGTCGGCCTGGTCGTCGGCGGCGATCTGGTCGAGGTCGTCGACGGTGGCGATCACCTTGCTGGCGACCGCATGGCGCTCCGACGTCATGCGCAGCAACACCTTCAGCAGTTCGACGATCGCTGCGCCATTGGAACTACCGCGCGGCTTTTCGATCTTCGGCAGGCTCGCCTGATCGCGGGCGAGGCCGCGCTGCACGGCGGCGATGATATCGGTGCCCCATTTCGAGCGGTCAAAACCCTTCGGCAGCGAACGCAGATTGGCGAGACGCTCCAGTGAGGTCGGCGCATGGGTGGCGATGTCGCCGACCGCATCATCCTTCAGCACGCGTGAGCGCGGCACGTCGCGGCTTTGCGCTTCCTGCTCGCGCCAGGCTGCGACCTCCATCAGTACCGCGAGTTCTTTTGGCTTGCGGACCCGCGTCTTGAGCCGTTCCCAGGCGCGCTCGGGGTGGAAATCGTAGGTCTTCGGCGAGGTCAGCACTTCCATTTCCTCGCTGACCCAGTCGCTGCGGCCGCGCTTCTTCAGGTCGGCGTCGAGCGCTGCGAACACATCGCGCAAATGGGTGACATCCGAGATCGCGTAATGCATCTGCTCAGGGGTCAGCGGCCGGCGCGACCAGTCGGTGAAGCGGTGGGTCTTGTCCGGCCGGTGACCGGTGACGCGCTCGACCAGTTGGTCATAGGCGATGCTGTCGCCATAACCCAGCACCATCGCGGCCACTTGGGTATCGAAGATCGGATGCGGAATGGTGCCGGACTGGTGCCAGACGATCTCGATGTCCTGCCGGGCGGCGTGAAACACCTTCAGCACCGCCTCGTTGCCCATCAGGTCGAAGAACGGCTTGAGGTCGATGCCGGGGGCCAGCGTGTCGATCACGACAGCTTCCTCCGCACTCGCCATCTGTACGACGCAGAGCAGGGGTAGTAGGTCGTCTCCCGCAGGAACTCGGTGTCGACGGTGATGACCTTGTGTTGGGCGAGCCGGGAGCAAGCAGCAGCGAGGTCGGAAGTGGTGGTAATCAGATCCATGAACAATCCATGACGACGTCCGACAGGCGTTCTGCCGAAAGCGCTGATATGTCAAGGGTGTTGAGCGGGATTTGAGCCCTGCATTTGAGCCTCAACACGGCTTTTTTGCGACGATTGGCGGGCTAAGGGCGTCTGGGAGCGGGTCGATTTCGTACGGCGGGTTAGCCGAAGGCGTAACCCGCTGGCGCGACGCGTGGAATGGCGGATTACGCCGCGCTAGTCCGCCTACGCAGTATCGGAAAGCCGATCACTCGTACCGAATGTGCCGCGCCGGCCGCCGGCTCGACGGAATAGCGAGCACGACGAGACAGAGCGCAATCAACACCAGCCCCATGAATCCGAAAGCAAAGGCGTCCACGGCAATTCTCCTCACACAATAAACCGATAGAGTTGTGGGGGGCATGTTGACCGTTTCTTAATTTGTGGAGCCGGGGACGATGCGCGTGGGCGGATGGTGGACGCGCCCTTAAGGATTGCGGTTAACGGGCGGCAGTTCGGTGCCACCAGCGTTACATTCTTCTCAACCTCTCGACGTGCAGATTGGCCGCTGCGTCCCGCTTTGCGCTGAGATTTCCAGCGCCGTCATTGCGAGCGAAGCGAAGCAATCCATCCGCCACGGAAAGAAAAGAATGGATTGCTTCGCTTCGCTCGCAATGACGTGGAAAGATCAGTGTCTCACGTCCCGCAGAACGTCCGTAGCACGCGCTGATCGGGAAGCGGCGGCGCTGTATAGGCCGCGAACTCCGGCTGATCCTCATACGGTTTCGACAGCACCGTCAGCAATTCCTCGAACGGCGCGTAATCGTCGTTGTTCACGGCGGCTGCAATCACGGCTTCGACGCGGTGGTTGCGCGGGATGAAGGCTGGGTTGACCGCGCGCATTGCGGCCTGCCGCTCGGCGGCGGATTGCGGCTCCTCAGTGAGGCGCTGGCGCCATCGCGTGGCCCATTCCTCGTAGGCCGCGGGATCCGTGAACTGATCCCGGACCTTGTCGGCGGCGGGATCGCCTGCGGCGTCCGAGAGATGGCGGAAGGTGAGGGTGAAGTCGGCCTGGTTTTTCGTCATAGCGTCGAGCAGGTCTTGAATCAGTGCCTCGTCGCCATCGCGCGCGGTGAACAGGCCGATCTTCCGGCGCAGGCCGGCCTGATAGGCGGCCGTGAACTTGTCGGCGAAATCGCCGAGGATGAATTGCGCCTGTTCGATCGCCTTGTCCTGCTCGTCGGAAAATAGCGGCAGCAGGCATTCGGCCAGCCGCGTCAGATTCCACAGCGCGATGCGTGGCTGGTTGGCGTACGCGTAGCGGCCCATCTCGTCGATCGAGGAGAACACCTGCGCGGGATTGTATTCGTCCATGAACGCGCACGGGCCGTAGTCGATGGTCTCGCCCGAGATCGAGGTGTTGTCGGTGTTCATGACGCCGTGGATGAAGCCGACCAAAAGCCACCGCGCGAGCAGATCGGCCTGGCGGGCGACAACGCCTTCGAGCAGCGCGTGATAGGGGCGCTCGGCCTTGGCGACATCCGGATAGTGCCTCGCAATGACATGGTCGGCGAGCTGCCGCACGCCATCGGTGTCGCCGCGTGCGGCGAAGAACTGGAAGGTCCCGACGCGGACATGGCTTGCGGCCACACGGGTGAGCACGGCGCCCGGCAGCATGGTCTCGCGCATCACGTTCTCGCCGGTGATAACGGCGGCAAGCGAGCGGGTGGTCGGGATGCTCAACGCAAACATCGCCTCGCTGACGATGTATTCCCGCAGCACAGGACCGAGCGCGGCGCGGCCATCGCCTCGGCGCGAAAACGGCGTCGGGCCTGAACCCTTGAGCTGGATGTCGCGGCGGACGCCGTCCTTGTCGATGACTTCACCGAGCAGGATGGCGCGGCCATCGCCGAGCTGGGGCACGAACTGCCCGAACTGGTGGCCGGCATAGGCCATCGCAATCGGGTCGGCGCCGTCGGGGAGGCGTTTTCCGGCGAGGATTTCGGCCCCTTCCGGGCTCTCCAGCACGTCGGGATCAAGCCCGAGATGGACCGCCAGCGCCCGGTTCAGCTTGATCAGCCGCGGGGCGGCAACGGGGGTGGGGGCCACCCGCGCGAAAAAGTTCGCCGGCAGTGCCGAATAGGTGTTCTGGAACGGAAAATGGATGGTCATGACGTAAAGATAGGCGCGGCCCGGGAATAGGCAAACGGTTCAGGCCCTGGGGCCGGAAAAGTCGCGTTCCGGGCGCAAAACAGGCCCCGCGATTGGTTGCCGCGCATGACCGCGTCGGGTAAACCCTCAGCCTTCTCGGACCGGCTTTTGCCTCCGATTCTGACCTCCGACATCTGCTTTTTGGGAATTCCATGCATCGCTACCGGTCACATACATGCGGCGCGCTCCGCGAGAGCGACATCGGCCAAACCGTCCGCCTTTCCGGCTGGTGCCATCGTATCCGCGACCATGGCGGCGTGCTGTTCATCGATCTGCGCGACCATTACGGGCTGACCCAATGCGTGGCGGACCCGGATTCGCCGGCATTCAAGGAAGTTGAGAAGTTCCGCTCGGAATGGGTGGTGCGGATCGACGGCAAGCTTCGCCGCCGCCCCGAGGGCACCGACAACCCGGAACTGCCAACCGGCAAGGTTGAGGTCTACATCAGCGAGATCGAGGTGCTCGGACCGGCCGGCGAACTGCCGCTGCCGGTGTTCGGCGAGCAGGAATATCCTGAAGACATAAGGCTTAAGTACCGGTTCCTCGACCTGCGGCGCGAGAAACTGCATCAGAACATCATGACCCGCGGCGCGATCGTCGATTCCATGCGCAAGCGGATGAAGGAGCAGGGCTTCTTCGAATTCCAGACCCCGATCCTGACGGCGTCCTCGCCCGAGGGTGCGCGCGACTTCCTGGTGCCGTCGCGGATCCATCCCGGCAAGTTCTACGCGCTGCCGCAGGCGCCGCAGCAGTACAAGCAGCTCTTGATGATGTCGGGCTTCGATCGCTACTTCCAGATCGCGCCGTGTTTTCGCGACGAGGACCCGCGCGCCGACCGCCTGCCGGGCGAGTTTTATCAGCTCGATGTCGAGATGAGCTTCGTCACGCAGGAGGACGTGTTTGCGGCGATGGAGCCTGTTGTCACCGGCGTGTTCGAGGAGTTTGCCAAGGGCAAGCCGGTCACCAAATCATGGCCGCGGATTCCATTTGCGGAAGCCTTACGCAAATACGGCACCGACAAGCCGGATCTCCGTAACCCGATCATCATGCAGGATGTCTCCGAACACTTCCGCGGCTCCGGCTTCAAGGTGTTCGCGCGGATGCTGGAAGACCCCAAGAACCAAGTTTGGGCGATCCCGGGACCCACCGGCGGCAGCCGCGCGTTCTGCGACCGCATGAATTCGTGGGCGCAAGGCGAAGGCCAGCCCGGCCTCGGCTACATCATGTGGCGCGAGGGCGGCGAGGGCGCAGGCCCGCTCGCCAACAACATCGGCGCGGAGCGGACGACGGCGATCCGCACGCAGTTGGGATTGAAGGAGGGTGATGCCGCGTTCTTCGTCGCTGGCGATCCCGAGAAGTTCTGGAAATTCTCGGGGCTCGCGAGGACAAAACTCGGTGAGGAATTGAACCTGATCGACAAGGATCGGTTCGAACTCGCCTGGATCGTCGACTTTCCGATGTACGAGTACAACGAGGAAGACAAGAAGGTCGACTTCTCGCACAACCCGTTCTCGATGCCGCAGGGCGGCCTCGATGCGCTCAACGGGCAGGACCCGCTGACCATCAAGGCGTTCCAGTACGATATCACCTGCAACGGCTACGAGATCGCGTCCGGCGGCATCCGCAACCACCGCCCCGAGGCGATGGTGAAGGCGTTCGAGATCGCGGGCTATGGCGAGAAGGACGTCGTCGAGCGATTCGGCGGCATGTACCGCGCGTTTCAGTACGGCGCCCCACCGCATGGCGGCATGGCGGCCGGCGTCGACCGCATTGTGATGCTGCTTTGCGGCACCACCAACTTGCGCGAGATATCGCTATTCCCGATGAACCAGCAGGCCGTGGATCTTCTGATGGGCGCGCCATCGGAGGTCGCGACCAAGCAGTTGCGCGAGCTTCACATCCGGCTCAATCTGCCGCAAAACTAACAGCTACAGGTCGAATGAAGATCAGCCACCGAAGATAAATTTCGGGGCCGTCGGAGCCGGCGGGGGAGTAAATGTCGTCCTATTCTGAAGATCTCCGCGCCGCGGCGCTGGCGTATCACCGTCTGCCGCGCCCAGGCAAACTCGAGATCCAGGCGACCAAGCCGCTTGCCAACCAGCGCGACCTTGCGCTGGCGTATTCGCCCGGTGTGGCGGCGGCCTGCACCGAGATTGCCAACAATCCTGCTGAAGCGGCGTCGCTGACCGCCCGCGCCAACCTCGTCGCCGTGGTCTCCAACGGCACCGCGGTGCTCGGGCTCGGCAATATCGGCCCGCTGGCTTCGAAGCCGGTGATGGAGGGCAAGGCGGTCCTGTTCAAGAAATTCGCCGGGATCGACGTGTTCGACATCGAAATCGCCGCCGACACCATCGAGCGCGTGGTCGAGACGGTGGCGGCGCTGGAGCCGACCTTCGGCGGCATCAACCTCGAGGACATCAAGGGGCCGGAATGCTTCGAGATCGAGGCGCAGCTCAAGGAGCGGATGAAAATTCCGGTGTTCCACGACGACCAGCATGGCACCGCCATCATCGTCGGCGCGGCGATCACCAATGGCCTGCTGCTGAACGGGAAAACACTCCCGGACGCCAAGATCGTCTGCTCCGGCGCCGGGGCTGCCGCGATCGCGTGCCTCAATCTGCTGGTCTCGCTCGGCGCGCAGCGCAAGAACATCTGGGTCTGCGATATCGACGGCGTCGTGCATGAAGGCCGCAACACGCTGATGGACCGCTGGAAGGCGGTCTATGCGCAGAAGACGGACAAGCGCGTGCTGGCGGACGTGATCGGCGGCGCCGATATCTTCCTGGGGCTGTCCGCGCCCAACGTGCTGACGCCTGACATGGTCAAGTCGATGGCCGACCAGCCGCTGGTGATGGCGCTGGCCAATCCTACCCCGGAGATCATGCCGGACGAGGCGCGCAAAGCACGGCCCGACGCCATGATCTGTACCGGGCGCTCCGACTTCCCGAACCAGGTCAACAACGTCCTGTGCTTTCCGTTCATTTTCCGCGGCGCGCTCGATGTCGGCGCCACCGGGATCAACGAGGAAATGAAGCATGCCGCGGTCGACGCCATCGCGCAGCTCGCGCGCGATCCGCCGTCGGACGCGGTGGCGCAGGGTTTTGACGGCGGTGAGACGCAAGGGTTTGGCCCGGGCTCGCTGATCCCGAGCCCGTTCGATCCGCGGCTGATTCTGCGCATCGCGCCGGCGGTAGCGAGGGCTGCGATGGAATCCGGCGTGGCAACGCGCCCGATCAAGAACTTCGAAGAATATACCGCGCTCCTCGAACGCTTCGCCTTCCGCTCCGGCCTCGTCATGAAGCCGGTCTTCGCCAAGGCCAAGACCCAGCCGGTTCGGGTGATCTATGCCGAAGGCGAGGACGAGCGCGTGCTGCGCGCGACGCAGGTCGTGCTCGAGGAGAAGCTGGCGCGGCCGATCCTGGTCGGGCGTCCTTCCGTCGTCGAAGCGAGGATCAAGCGGTTCGGCCTCTCGATCAAGGCCGGGCAGGATTTCGACCTCATCAATCCCGAGGACGATCCGCGCTATCGCTCTTATGTGCAAACCTATATCGACATGGCCGGCCGGCGGGGCGTCACGCCCGAAGCCGCGCGCACCGTGGTTCGCACCAATGCCACGGTGATCGCAGCCCTCGCGGTGGTCCGCGGCGAAGCCGACGCGATGCTCTGCGGCGTCGAGGGCCGCTACATGAGCCATCTGCGGCATGTCCGCGAGATTGTCGGCTTTTGCCCGGCGTCAGCGACTTTGCGGCGTTGTCGATGATGATCACCAGCAAGGGCTCCTATTTCATTGCGGATACACAGGTGCGGCCGAATCCGAGCGCCGGGGAGCTTGCCGAAGTCGCGTCGCTGGCGGCGATCCACGTGCAGCGGTTCAACATGAAGCCACGCGTCGCCTTCGTGTCACATTCCGACTTCGGCAGCTACGACACCGATTCATCCCGCAAAATGCGTCATGCCACCGCGCTGTTGCGGGAAAAGCATCCCGAGATCGAGGCCGACGGCGAGATGCAGGGCGACACCGCGCTCATCAGCCGCGCGCAAGCTGGTGCTGCCCCATTCGAACCTGGAAGGCGATGCCAACATCCTGATCATGCCGAACCTCGATACCGCCAACGTCGCCTACCAGATGATCAAGTCGCTGGCCGACGCGCTGCCCGTGGGGCCGATCCTGATTGGCCCGGCGCGCCCGGCGCATATCCTCACCCCGGGGGTAACGGCGCGTGGCGTGCTCAACATGACGGCGGTCGCTGCCGTCGAAGCCCAGGAGCGCGCCGGCCGTCAGCAGCCGACGTTGTTCGGATAGAGAAGCGGATAGACAAAAAAGGGCCTTGGTTCTGCTTCTATCAGAGGGTCTGGTTGGGGCCCCGCGCAGGTCCTGCGCGGGTGGTTTCGATTTGAGCGTTTGAAAAGCGGAGGCGAAACGCCCATAATCGTTCAGCGCCGTCCTGCAACCTAGCATTGCCATCCAGTGAGGCCAATTCATGCCAGCGTTAGTCACTTTCGGGCGAGTCTTGTTCGCCGTGCTCTTCATGTACACGGGAGCAACCAAGCTTTTTGCCGTGCAGCAGACGGCGGACTTTATTGCAACCAAGGTGACGATTCCCGAGCTGCTCGTGCCTTATACGTCGCAACTCGAAACCATGACGGGCATGCCGATGTCGCAACTGCTGGCGCTCGGGGTTGGCGGGTTCGAGATCCTCGCCGGTGTGATGATCGCGGTGAATTTCGGTGCGCGTTTCTTTGCGATCCTGCTAATTTTCTTCGTGCTTGCCACCACTTTCTATTTCCATGATTTCTGGAATCAGCAGGCGCCCGACAATGCCAAGTCGCTGATCGACGCCTTGAAAAACCTGTCGATCGTCGGCGCGCTGTTCATGATCGCAGGCTACGGCCGCGGGCCGCGCCGAATGAACCGGCCTACGGGGACGTCTGAATCGGCTAACCAGATGTCCCGGCCAATTCGAGGCCTTCCAACGAAGTCAGAAATTCCTGACGACGCCCGGTAAATCCTTGAATGCCGCGACAGCGGTCTGCGGCGGCACGACCTGCTCGATCTGTGCGGTGCGTGCCGCTATCCTGCGCGCCTGCAACCATTGCGGGAACCACATCGCGATCGCAGGGAAGGCCAGCACCAGGACCACGCAGACGCACTGGATGACCATGAAGTCGGCCATGCCGCGGTAGATCAATCTCAGGTTCCATTCCTTGACGACCTGCTTGAGGTAGTAAGCTGACATCGCGACCGGCGGAGACAGGAAGGCGGTCTGTAGCACGACCGCGACGAGGCAACCGAACCAGACCATGTCGTAGCCGAGGCCCTTGGCCACTGGCGCCAGCATCGGCAGAAAGATGAACACGATGGCTGGCCATTCGAATGGCCAGCCGAGCAGGAATATCAGGCCCAGAAGCAGGGACATCGTGCCCCAAGCCGGCAACGGCGAGGCCAGCAAGGCATTGGTCATCCAGGTTGCCGTGCCGAGCCATGAGAAGACCGAACCGAACACGTTGGAGGCTACCGCGAGGAGGAGCACCATGCTGGTCGTTGCAAGTGTGCCGTAACAGGCATCCAGCAACCCGCGCCACGAGAACCGGCCGTAGGCAATGACGAGGACAATTGACCCCAGTGCGCCAAACGCCGCGGCCTCTGCGGCCGTTGTGATTCCGGCGAGGATGGCACCGAGCGTAAGGATCGTCAGCACTGCAATCGGCACAAGACCGACCAGACATTCCCACAGCACGATCCGCATCGAGTCGGGCCGGTCCTCGATCGGCACGGGCGGGCCGAGCTTCGGATTGAAGTGAGCGTATCAGAGTGTAGGCGATGAACATCGCGGACAGCAGGAAGCCCGGACCGAAGGCCGCCGCATAGAGGTCGATAATCGAGATATCCAGCACGGGCGCCATCACGACCAGCATCACCGACGGCGGGATCAGGATGCCGAGCGTGCCGCCGGCCGCGATTGCGCCAGCCGACATGCGCACGTCATAACCCGCCCGGATCATCATCGGCCCGGCCATGATGCCGAGGAGTGTAACCGTCGCGCCGACGGTTCCGGCTGCGATGCCGAACAGCGTAGCCGTGAGGATAACGACCACGTAGAGCGCGCCATTGATCGGTGCAAACAGGTCGCGGAACGCCTTGAACAGCCGCTCCATCAGTCCGGCCTGATCGCAGATGAACCCCATCAGAATGAACATCGGAACTGCGACGAGTTCGTCCTGCTTCATGAGGCCAATGGTCTGCAGGTAGGCGAGGTTGAAGACCCGCTCGCCCATGCCGACGTAGCCGAACATCAGCGCCAGAAACAGCAGCGTGAAGCTGATCGGCAGGCCGATGAAGATCGCTCCCAGCATCACGAGGAGCATGACAAGTCCGAGAAGTTCGAGTCCCGTCATATCTCGATCTTTTTCTCTGTGCACGAACTCGCGCCCGAACCGGACCTGGTACCAGCACTTCAGTACCTCGGACACGCCCTGGATCATGAGAAGAAGGGCTGCCAGGGGGATCGTGGCCCGGAAAGGCCACATGATCGCGCGCCAAACGCTTTCCTGCGATCGTTCGCCGGTGTCAAAGGAGTGCATGGCGTCGTCATAGCTGATCAGCATGAACGTGATCATGGCCGGATAGAAAAACAGCAGATAGGAGATCAGGTCGACGACGCCCTTTTTTCGCTCCGAGTAATTCTCCCAATAGATGTCGGTGCGAACGTGTGCGCCTTTCAACAGCGCATATGCGGCTCCGAGCATGAAGGCCGCACCATTGGCCATGAAGCTCGACTCATAGACCCAAACGGTCGGCGCGTTGAATCCGTAGCGCATCACGACCTCGTACGAGATCGTCACCATCAGAAACAGCATCGTTAGAGCGATGAGCTTGCCGGTCACATCGGTGAAGCGGTCGATCGCCCGTATGATCGAGTAAAAAGCATGCGGGAATTCGCCGCCCGGACTGGCGGCGACCGAAGCACTGCTGGTATCCGCGGACATGATCGCTCCTCTTGAGACAGTGCTGGCGTCCGGCGGTTCGGACGCCAGCAACTCCCTACAGAGAGATCACTTCTTGGTCAGGTAGATCTTGTTCTTCCAGTAGTACTCGCCGGCAAAGTTGTACGGCGGGAACCAGGAGAGCTTGAACGGCACGATCTGTTCGGCATAGGCCTTCTGACTGTCGATTACTTTTCGATAGAAGGGGTTCTTTGCCGCGTGCTCGGCCTGGATCTTCTCCCACTCGTCGAGGAAGTTCTTCAGGATCTCGTCGGGTGTGCGATGCATCTGGACGCCCGCCTTGATCAGGTCCTGGCAAGCGTGCGCCGTCTCGCGGTTGAAGGCGAAGTTGCGCTGCGTCGTGGCGTAAACGCTCGCTACCTTGATGATCTCCTGCAAGTCCGGCGTGAGCTTCTTCCAGACGTCACCATTGATCATCAACTGGCCGCCGGTGACGGGCTCGTGCATGCCCGGCGTGTAGTAGTGCTTGGCGACCTGGTGCAGACCGAGTTTCTTGTCTTCCTCGCAGTTGATCCACTCGGCGCCCTCGATCACGCCGCGCTCCATCGCCGGCACGATCTCGCCACCGGGAATGGTGACGACGGAGACGCCAAGCCTGCCGTAGGTCTCCGCGCCGATGCCGTAGATCCGGTACTTCAACCCCTTGAGGTCGCTAAGGCTGTTGATCTCTTTCTTGAACCAGCCCATCCCCTGCGGGTAGTCGGTCGGAATCGGGAAACCGACGACGTTGAGCTTGAGGACGTCACGATAGAACTCATCGAGCAGCTTCATGCCGCCGCCGTCGTAGTACCAGGCCCAGTAGTCCGAGCCGTCCATACCGTACAGCGGACCATGCGACATCGGAATGGTTGCCGTGTTGCGGCCGAGGATGTAGCCGAACGGTCCCATGCCGACATCGAGAACGTTCTTGGAAGTCGCGTCGAACACTTCGAACGGAGGTACGATCGCTCCGGCCGGGAGCGTCTCGATCTTCAGACGTCCGGCCGTCATTTTTTCGACGGTCTCCGCCCATAGCTTGAAGATGAGATGGAAGTTCGAGGATGCGGGATGGGTCGATTGACCCTTTAGAACTAACGGCTTTTCCGTAGTCTGAGCGTGTACCGGTCCGGCGAAGGCGGTGACAAGTCCAAGGGTCACCGCTGCAATCATAGTTGAAGCGCGCCTCAACATGTTGTGGTCCTCCCGATGGTGATGTGTTGTCTTTATTTTTTCTTTTTCAGGTTGGAACCGCGCCCGCGTGCTGTCAAGCGATCTCTGGGATGAGGCCGGCTCGCTTCGGGGTTCATTCGACGAAAGGGCTACGAAGGACGGTCGGCGGCGCGTCTTCCGTGCGGCTAGGCGCCGCGCCGCCACGGCGTGACGCTGACCTCGTTGGCGGCATCAAGCACCTGCGCTTGCCCCTCACGCAGCCCATGCGCGGCGAGGATATCCTGCGGTGAACGGGCAGGGACTCCGGGAAAGCAAGGTTCGCCGCCGGGCAGGCGAACATGTGGCGCAACCGACAGCCAGAACACGTCATAGCGGTCCATGAACATGCCGAACACGCCGGGGCCGCCGATCACCGCGACCGTGCCGGCAGTTACGCCTGCATGATCGCAGGCGGCTTCGAAGGAGGCGCCCGACGGATTCCACAACGTGGCTTTCGGATTGGCCGGGTCGGGTGCGATCGCCTCGACCTTCCGCGTCAGGATGATCCGTTTGCGTTGCGGCGAATTCGGCTGGTCCTCATAGGAATTCCGGCCATGCAGGATCAGGTCGGCGCGGTCGAGAGCGGCGGTGAAGAACGCCTTGTCGCCCTCGAACTTAAGTTCGTCCGGCATGACATTGCGGGCGTCGGCCAGCATGCCGTCACCGGAGACGATAACGTAGCCTTCGATGCGCAACGCCGTCACGGTCCCGTGTCGCGTCGAATTATTCGAAATCGTCTGCACGACGCTGGAAACCGGACGGGAGCTCACGGTCGGCAGCTTCAGGTCCTTGACGATGTCTTCGTCATACTGCGCGATGGTCTCCACCGGCGCCTTGGCCCGCATCGCAACCACCTTGTAACCGCCGGCCTTCAGCCGCTTCAGGATTTCAGGCAGGGCTTCCGCGGTGTGCTTCTGGAAGTCGTGCATCAGGATGATGCCCTTGCCGTTCTTGTCGACCTTTCGCATCACGTTGTCGATGATGGTTTCCGCCTTGCTCGCCTTGAAGTCGAAGGAATCGAGGTCGCAGGAGAAGATCCCGATGTTACGGGTGCCGAGATAGGTGACCATTTCCGGCGGATGCTGCAGCGCCGGGAAACGGAAGAACGGCGCCGGCGCCTTGCCGCCCAGTGCCCACTTCACGGCGCTGAAACCCTTCTCGATCTCATCCTTGCGCTGTTGCTCGTTCAGCTTCTTGTTGACGAGCGCCGCATGCGACCAGGTGTGCGATCCGATGGAATGGCCGGCCGCCATCACCTGCCTAAGGATTTCGGGATAATAGGTGGCGTGCTTGCCGATCGGGAAGAAAATGCCGGTGGTGCATTCTTCCGCAAGCGTCTTCAGTACCGCAGGCGTGTTCACCGGCCACGGGCCGTCGTCAAAGGTCAACACCACTTCCTTGTCGCGCAGGAAATCGAGTTCCTTGAAATGTTCGAAGCCGAAGCCAGGACCGCCAGTTGTATCGATCTCGACGGTGCGGCCGATGCCGAGCGCGTTGGGATTAGCGCAGGGCGGACGGGTCCGGGCGGGCGCCGCCGCCGGAATAGGGGCGGCCGGAGCGGCTTGCGGCGCCGCCGCGCCTTTGGCTGCCGGTGCCTGAGACCACGCCGCGCTTGACGCCAGCAGCGAAACCGCGCCGGCAAAGATCACCCCCGCCCCTATACGCATCTTATTTCCCCAAGTTCGAATCCCGCTCCCGGTCGCGGCTTAGCCGTCGCCCGGTCTGCCTCCATCCTCCACGTATAGTAGCCTAGTTGCAGCGAGCGCGCCAATGCTACGGCTGTGATCACACAGCCGATTTGTTAATTCAGAAGTTGGCTAGTTCAGGAGTCGGCCAGCGCCCGTGCGATGGCGGTCTTTACCCGGAATCCACGGGTTCGACGGATTGAGGGAATACGTCGGCGATATAGCCGTCGCGGCCGATCAGGTATTTGTGGAAGTTCCATCGTGGAACATCCTTCGGCCGCGCCTCCGCCGCCCATTTGTAGAACGGATGCGCGTTCGGTCCCTTCACGACCGCCTTGGCCGCGATTGGAAAGGTGACGTGGTGGTTCTGCACAGTCGCGGCGATTTCGGTCGCGCCGCCCGGCTCCTGTCCACCGAAATCATTGGAGGGGACGCCGACGATCATCAGGCCGCGCCCGTGAAATTCGGTCCACAATTCCTGCAAGCCGCCATATTGCGGCGTGAAGCCACAGAGCGAGGCAGTGTTGACAACCAGGATCGGCCGGCCCGCAAATTCGGCGAGCCGGATATCGCCGCTTTCCAATCCCGGAAATGAAAACGCGTAGGCGGTGATCCGGCTCATACTGGCTTGGGAGAGGGCTTGCCTGCTCGCGAACACGCCTGAGATCGCGGCGAGCGCCGCCGTCATCACGGTCCTGCGGTCGATCATGAAAGGCCTCGGCTGCTGTTCGTTCGCCGAACCATAGCGCAACGCGCCATCGGCCGCCGCTCAACAAGCCGTTATGGCCGGATCCTAATGGCTGGATCCTAGCGCAGCGGAACGATGAAATCGGTGCCTTCGCCGGTTTCGCCGCCCTGGGTGATGCCGTGATCCGACACCACGATCGAGCCGCCCGTGGTCAGCACCGCCGCAATGCGCACGATCGCATCCTGGGGAATGGTGATGCGGTCAAGCGCCTCGGCGGGGCTGTTGGGCGCCGGCAGCGGCTTGGCTTCGGCGGGCGCGCCGCCGGCGATCTTGCGACGCCGCGTACGGTCGACGTTGTCGACCCGCGCCGCGTTGCGGGCCGTGACCGGCAGCGAGACCACCGACCAGCGCAGTAGATTGGGATCGTTCTTGTCCGCTTCCACGGTGAATACATGCGTGCCCAGCGGCCGGTCGCTCGGCGCGATCGTCACAGGCACGTCGAACTGCGGCTTGAAGTTCTCGCGGACGTAAAGTTTGGAATCCTTGCGGCTCACGAACACCGAGATCTGGCCCGGACGCCGCGGCGCTTCGGGCTTTGCGATGACGGCCTTCTCGGCGCCTGGCAGGCGCGCCGTATCCTTCTTTACGTCGGGCGCAACGGCTGGCGTCGTAGCGATCGCCTCAACCTTTGGCGCTTCAATTTTGGCGGGCTCGGCTTTCGACTTCCACTGCTGGCGTCTCGGCCTTCACCTCGTCGGCGTCTTCCGTCTTTGCGGTCTTGCTTGCTTCGATCTTCTCAGCCTCGCCAGCCGGTTGCGTGGCTGCCTGGGTCTCGTCGGCTTTCTCTGCTTCCGCCTTGACTGGTTCGGCGCTCGGCGCTTGCGCGCTCACGGCTGCGCCGGAAGGCTGGGCGCCTGCAGACGGCGCAGCGTCGGACATCGTCACCTGACCGTTGGCCGCCGACATGGTCTCGCTCGCGTCCGCCTTGTGCGTTTGTGCGCGCAGCGGAGCGGCGTGCCCGACGGTGGATCTGAGATCGAGGCTCGCCTGGGAATTCATGGACTTGGTGACCGAGCCTGCGTCCACGCCCTTGTCGCTCTTCACCGCCGGCGCGTCCATCTTCGGATCGTCGGCAATGAGCGGCGGCTGCGGCACCACCTTCTGCGCCACCAGTAACGGGTGCGAGAAGCTGGCTGGCCTTATCTCGCCGGGCGTGATGATGACGCGCGCACCCATCCTGGTCCAATTCCACATCTTGATCGCAAACGCCGTCGGCATGCGGATGCAGCCGTGCGACGCCGGATAGCCCGGCAACACGCCGGCGTGCATCGCAATGCCCGACCAGGTGATGCGCTGCATGTAAGGCATCGGCGCGCCGCTATAGATGTTGGAGCGGTGCATCTTGTGCTTCTGGATGACGCTGAATACGCCCATCGGGGTCGAATGCCCCTTCATGCCGGTGGAGACCGGACTTTCGGCGAACAATCCGTTGCTGTCGTAGACGCGGACCTTCTGCTGGTCGATCGAGATGGCGATGATCAGCGGTCCCTGCGGCTTGGCGGTGGTTTCCTTGATTGCCGTCGCGGTCTTGGCCGAGGGCCGGCGCGTCTTTGGCTTGCGCGGCTGCATCGTCGGCGCGGGCCGGTAGTAGCTTGGTTCGGAGTCCTGCCAGTAGAAGAGAGCGGCATCTGCCTGGGGAGCGGCGGCGATGGTGTAGGCTCCTGTCAGGATCGCAACCTGCCAAAACCTCTGGTGACAGATGGCCACGCCTGCGCTACCCGCACTGAAAAATCGCCGCCCGCTCACGCGCCTATTCCTTAAGTCCGGATACTTTGAATCCACTGTATTGCTATTCATTTGTGGCGCAAAAACCGTTCGCCAGCGCAAGCGTTCCAATTCCAGTGTGCTTTTCGCCCTAAGCGTAGCAAAAAGCCTCACATTCCGTTAAACGGCGCCGGTCGCGCACCCCCGGCGTGGCGCCGCCGCAAATCCTCTCGCGGACTTCCTGTGCGGCTTTCCGGCACTACATAGGCGGCGAGCCCTTCAGCGGAGATATCAATGACATCCAAGGCCATCGTTAAGTGTGACAAGAAGTGGAGAAGTCTGGCCTTGGTGGTGCTGGCGCTGGCGCTGTGGCAGGCAAGCCCAGCCTCGGCCGCCGATGAGCCCGACCTGGTCTTTCGCCGCTCGACCGTGTTCAAGTGGCTGAGCCCCAACGACAAGCTCGCGACCTACGCAGTCGACGATCCCGAAGTCGACGGGGTGGCCTGTCACTTCACGGTGCCGGAAAGGGGCGGCTTCAAGGGCTGGCTCGGTCTGGCCGAGGAGGTCTCGGATATCTCGCTGGCCTGCCGCCAGATTGCGCCGATCCGCTTCAAGCACAAGATGGAGCAGGGCGACGATATGTTCCGCCAGCGCCGCTCGATGTTCTTCAAGAAGATGCAAATTGTTCGCGGCTGCGACGCCAAGCGCAACGTGCTGGTCTACATGGTCTATTCGGATAAATTGATCGAGGGTTCACCCAAAAACTCAACCTCTTCGGTACCGATCATGCCTTGGGGCACAGCCGATGCCGCGGTTCAGAAATGCGGTGAGTTCATCCAGTAAGTCCGCTTCCGCCTCAGATGAGGGCTTCGGCCTTACCGTTTGACCGGATTGGAATATTGGCGGGCCTCCACCGAGGGCCCGACCTTGCGGTCGCGGCAACCGACCAGGTGCACGAATTTTTGCGGCGCGGATATGTTGCCGCGAAATTCGCCGCCTTGCTGCGACATGGCGCCACAAAGCCCGGAGGGACTTGCTGAGGACTTCTCTGATGATTTCTCTTGGCGCTCTGTCTTCGGGAAGAATCGATCCGCATTTCGGAAGAGCCGTTACGCCCAGACAAACTTTCAATCGGCTGACCGGGTTTGCGGGTCGGGGTTCCATTGCCAACATCGATGTTGCCATTGCCCACGACTGCTATCCTTTGTTGAGGAGGCTCACAACGCGCAAGCACGCGGAAAGTTGCACGGTGCTGAGTCGGCCGGACCGATAGTTCGGTTCATCAGTAGCCTTGAATTCGCGAACGGCTACTTAGGCGGCAAAGCGTTAAGAACTCGCCATCTTGCCGCGAATTTCGTTCCATCCAGCCCCCGGTTCGCCGAAGATTCATTCGCTGAATTCATTGGATTTTTTTTTCCGCCAATGTTTCGTCCCATGGCGTCGACGAAACATTTCTCCCGTGCCACGAAACCATTTTCCGCTCTTGCGCAGATGTCCGGAAACAGCCGGCCGCTATCACGTTCCGACGAAGACGGCGGGGACGCCGGCACCGACAACCGGAGACAGTCAGATGCGGACCATCAGCTTCATCCTCGCCTTCGCCTTCATCCTGGCTGGTCCGTCGATGGCTGGTTCTTCGGATCAAGACCTGCCGGGCATCGGCACTTTCGCCTACAATGGCTCGCCGGTTGCGAATCCGGCACCCCAGCCGATGGTCGTGGCGGCCAACTAAGCGTTGCGGATCGTTTCCAAGAAAATCGCCGATAAAGGCTCCGTATGTTGGTACGTATTTCTTCCGCCGCTGTCCTGGCGCCGTTGCTTCTCAGCATCTCGGCGCAGGCCCAGTGCAGGGGTTCAGCCACCGCAGGCCTCGTTCCGCTCCCTGTTCAAGGTACCCGATCCCCGCGGCGAGTTCGTGCGGCTGTGCGCCCCCCATATGGTCGGACGCTGGGCGCACCCCGAACGCGTTTGCGGTTGTCTGCACGATTACGCTGCAGCCACCGTCGAGGATGCCGATTTGCGCGAAGCCCTGCTGCGCGGCATCAGCGAAACCGGCGTGCCGACGATCGAGACCGCCTGGGTGCCGGCGTCCAAGCAATCCGAGATCGGTCCGACATTCACCAAGATCGCCAAGCCGACGCTGCAGTGCATGTTCGAGCCGTCGACGAACCAGTAAGAACAGCTCACAAACTCCGATCGCCTCCGCCGACGCGACGTCTCGAGATCCTGGCTAGCGCCTCTTCGTCCCCAATCGCGCAATGCATTTTCGGGTGCGCAATACTCCCCGATGTCGTCATCTGCGAGCCTGCGACTTCCTTGATCTGTCCGGCCGGGCATGACCCGTCGTCAACGAGGACGCGCTGACCGAGCCGCAAGTCGACGTTATCCTGCTCGCGCGAAACCTGCTGCGCCAGAGCGGGTGTAGCGAGCAGCCACAGCACGAGGCTGGCGGGCAGGACGTTGCGATTGCCGTGCATCAGGTGATTCCGTCACGATATTGATTGGCATTGAGCTTAGTGACGCGGCGGCGATTCTCATAGAGCGCCCCGCGGTTCGCGCAGCGATCGGACGCTAGGTCGTTGTCTTCAACCGCTTGACGATGCCCCTTCCGCCAGTATTACGGCTGGCCCTCAAAGCGGCCAGCGACGACTTCGCCAGCCGCTCGGCTGACGCGATCAATTGCGGAATGGGGTGTCCGGCAAATCCCAGTACGAACCCTGGCAGCGGCCGCGCGCGGTGGCGGGTTTCCGCCAGCAGCCACCCCGCGACACCGGCATCGGCTTTTGCCTTGGCTGCAACGAGCGGATCGGTCGATGGATCGAACCGTGCGACCAGATGCAGGCCCTGCGATGGCACCGGCACCGACAGCCGGCCTTCCGACGCCGTCGACAGTGTCGTTGCCAGTACGTCGCGCGCTTCGCGATACAGCCCGCGCACCTTGCGCAGGTTTGCCGCGAACGCGCCGGAATTGAGCATGTCCGCGACGGCGCCTTCCAGCAGGGTGCCGGGAAAGCCGTCGAGCGCGGCGCGGGCCGTCGTCACTGGCCCGACCAGCCGCTCGGGCAGCGCGCAGTAACCGATGCGCAATCCCGGAAACAGGGTCTTTGCAAAGGTGCCCATGTAGATGACGCGGCGCAGGTGATCGATGCCGGCGAGCGAGAGCAATGGCGCACCGTCATATCGGAATTCGCTGTCGTAATCGTCCTCGAATACGAAGGCATCGGCGTGCCTGGCCCAATCGAGCAGTTCGAGCCGCCGCGTCATCGACATCTGCACGCCAAGCGGAAACTGGTGCGATGGTGTCACGTAGGCCGCGCCTGCTGACGGCGCGAGGGTTCGACCTTTGGCCACGATCATGCCTGATGCGTCAACCGGCACCGAGACCGCGCGCTGGCCGCAATGCTCGATCGCCTTTCGCGCGGCAGGATAGCCGGGATCTTCGCACCAGATTTGATCGCCCGGCTTGAGGATCGCGCTCAGTACGATCCGTAAGCTATGCTGCGTTCCTGATGTCAGCATGATCTGGTCGGGATCGCAACGCAGCCCTCGCGCCGACAGCAGGTGATCGGCGATTGCGGTGCGGAGTTCGCTGCTGCCTCGCGGGTCGCCATACTGCAGGTGTTCAGTCCCAAAGGCGCGCATCCGTCGTCCGGCAAATGATCTGAAGCGCTGCAGGGCCTTCTCATCGATGTGCGTGCAACCAAGCGCGAGCGCGCCTTGCTGCGGCGCTTCAATGACGATCTTGGTCTTGCGCGCGTCATTGACGCGGGCGGGAATGCGCGCAGCGACGAAGGTGCCGGAGCCGACGGTGGCCACGGCAAATCCGTCCGCGATCAGTCGCTCATAAGCCGACGTAACGGCGTTGCGGCGGAAGCCGGTTTGTTTTGCAAGCGTGCGGGACGGTGGCAGCGGTTCGCCGGGCTTTGCGATCCCGCCTGTTATGGCGTGGCAAAGCGCCTGATAGAGCCGGTGCTGGGAGGAAGCGCCCGGCGTCACGTGAGGCCCCGGAAAGGTCGAGCGGAAGCTCGGCCTTTCGCGGCGCCGGCGAAGAATTGGTCGGAATTTTTCGCATTGAATTGGCACTATCGCAGACCAAAATCGCCGGTACAACTGCTTCGACTGCTCGACATTCCCGACTAGGAGTTGCCGTGACCGAAGGCGAGACCATCCATTCGTATCCGCTATCGGCGCGAAATCAGGTGAAGCGCCGGCACGATCGCGGCTTCTACGATCACGCGACGGTCCACGGCCTGCTGGACGCCTCGATGCTGTGCCACGTCTCATACGTGATCGACGGTCAACCCTATTGCACGCCGACGTTCTTCTGGAGGGAAGGCAGCAAACTATATTGGCACGGCAGCAGCGCCAGCCGCATGCTAAGGAACCAGTCCGCCGGCCAGAGGGCCTGTCTCACCGTCGCGCATCTCGACAGCCTGGTGCTGGCCAGGTGCGGCTTCAATCATTCGGCGGATTACCGCGCCGTGATGGCCTTCGGCACAGCTTACCTCGTCACCGATCCAGACGAGAAGGAACGCGCGCTGGTCGCGATGGTCGACCGGTTCTTCCCCGATCGCACCGCCAGCCTGCGGCAAAGCACGGCGCGCAGGAAATCAAGGCGACCTCGGTGATCGCGATGGAGATCGAGCAGGCGTCGGCCAAGATAAGGGCGAAAGGTGTCGCCGACGACGAGGAGGACTACGAACTGCCTGTCTATGCCGAGCGCATTCCGGTGCGCACCGTGCTCGGCGCGCCGGAACCCTGTCCGCGGCTTCTCGATGGCGTCGAACGGCCGGCGTCATTGCGTGGTTATTCGGAAGGCCGTCTGCTCGAAGATGCATTGCGGGATGCTTATTTTGCGCATTACGCCGGCGGCTGAGATCGGGTTAGGGTACGCACTCTCTCGACCCCAAAATTCTCGATTGGAGCCGCTGCATGATCGCCGATACGCAACAGAAAATCCTCGACGCCGTCGACGCCGGCTGACGCGCAACTGGCGACGACGAGGGATTTCGTCGCGATCCCGTCGACCCGCGGCGCCGAAGGGCCGTGCCAGGACATGATCGGCGATCTCCTGCGCCAGCGCGGCTACGAGGTCGACGACTGGCATATCGACGTCGAGGACCTGAAGGATCTGCGCGGCTTCGGCCCGATCGAGCATGATTTCTCGAAAGCGCGGACGGTGGTCGGCACCTATCGGCCGGCGAACAATGCCGGCAAATCACTCATTCTGCAGGGCACTGCGACGTAGTGCCGGTGGGGCCGCTCGACATGTGGGAGACGCCGCCGTTTTCGCCTGTGGTGAAAGACGGCAAGATGTATGGCCGCGGCGCCTGCGACATGAAGTCCGGCACCATCGGCGCGCTCTATGCGTTGGATGCGATCAAGGCGGCTGGTTTCAAGCCGACCGCGCGGATTCACTTTCAAAGCGTGATCGAGGAAGAATCGACCGGCGTCGGCGCGCTCTCGACCCTGCAGCGCGGCTACCGCGCCGATGCCTGCTTCATTCCCGAGCCGACCGGCGGCCAGATGGTGCGCTCGCAGGTCGGCGTGATCTGGTTTCGCCTGAAAGTGCGCGGCTTCCCCGTTCATGTGTTCGAGGCCGGCGTCGGCTCCAATGCGATCATGGCGGCGTATCATCTGATTCAGGCGCTGCAAAAGCTCGAAGCTGACTGGAACGAGCGCGCCAAGACCGATCGTCATTTCAAGGCGGTGGAGCATCCGCTCAACTTCAATCCCGGCATCATCAAGGGCGGCGACTGGGCGTCCAGCGTGCCGGCCTGGTGCGACGTCGATTGCCGCATCGCGATCCTGCCCGGATGGTCTGTCGCCGACGCGCAGGCCGAGATTATGGCCTGCGTTTCAGCGGCCGCGCGCGATCACAGATTCCTCTCCAACAATCCGCCGCAAGTGGAATGGTCGGGCTTTCTGTCGGAAGGCTATGAGCTGACGGATTCCGCAGCGCCGGAAGCCGCCTTCGGCAAGGCTTTCAACGCCGTCTATGGTGGCGCAGTGCCGGACCGCGCCTTCACCGCGCTGACCGACACGCGGTTCTACGGGCTGAATTACAACATCCGAGCCTGTGCTTCGGCGCCAGCGGGGCGGCGATGCACGGCTTCAATGAGTATGTCGACCTGGAGTCGCTGCGGAAGTCGACCAAGGCGACCGCGCTGTTCATCGCGGAATGGTGCGGCGTGGAGAAGGTGTTGTAGCCCACACGCAAAGTTGTGTCGCCCCTGCCTAGTGCGCAATTGCGCACGGGTGCGAGGGACCCATAAACCACCGGCGTTGGTCGTTGAGCCGTAGCCCGGATGGAGCGAAGCGCAATCCGGGACCGCTCACGCGCTTGCACTTTTCGGATTTCGCTGCGCTACATCCGGGCTACGAACTGCGCGGCGCATGGGTCCCTGCGTTCGCATGGACGACGGTCAGGTTGTCGTCTCCACCCACAACGCCTTAACGATCGCATCCAGCCCATCCGTCAGCGCCGCCGGACCCGGCTGCAGGATGATCGACGACTTGATCTGGACGATGCGGTTGTTGGCGACCGCCGGGATGTCGCCCCAGCCCGGACGTTGCCTGATGCGATCAGGCACGACCTTCTTGCCGCACCAGGAGGCGAGGATCACATCGGGTGCGGTGTCGCGCACGACATCGGGTGCAATGATGCGGTCCTTTGCCGCCTGCTGAAACCTCAGCTTCGGCAATGCGTCTTGACCGCCGGCGATCTCGATCAGTTCGGAGACCCAGCCGATACCGGAGATGAGGGATCGTCCCATTCCTCGAAATAGACTTTTGGCTTCGGATGTGGCCGGGGCATCGCCGCGATATGCGCGAGGCGCTCCTCGAAGCCGGTCGCGAGTTGATCGGCGCGCTCCGCCGCACCGACCATGGCGCCGAGCGTGCGGATCATCGCGAGGATGCCGGCGATATCGCGCTGGTTGAAGACATGGATGGCGACGCCTGCGCGCACGAGATCGGCGACGATGCCGGCCTGCAGGTCGGAGAAAGCGAGCACGAGATCGGGCTCGAGCGCCAGGATCTTCGGAATATCAGCGGAAATGAAAGCCGACACCCGCGGCTTTTCGCGGCGGACCTGTGGCGGCCGCACCGCATAACCGGACACGCCGACGATGCGGTCCTGCTCGCCGAGCAGGTACAGCGTCTCCACTGTTTCTTCGGTGAGGCAGACGATCCGGCTGGGCGGGAACTGGCGCATGCTTGCAATTACCATAGACGTCATTGCCGGGCTTGCCGTCTTCGCTAAGCTTCGCCGGCCTTGACTTTGGAGGAGCCCGGCGAAGCCTCGGCGTAGCCGGGATCCGGCAATCCATCATCTCAAAAACATCCCTTTGGAAGATGGATACGCGGGTCAAGCCCGCGTATGACAAGCTGAATAAGAAACCGGAGGATGCATGACGCCGCTCGAAAAAATCCAGTCGATGAAGATGCCGTTTGCGGAATTGAAGGGCGTGACCTTCACCGAAGCGGGAGCGGACCGCGTGGTCGCAAAGATGCTGGTCCGCCCGGATCTCTGCACGCTCCGCAATACGATTCACGGCGGCGCGGTCATGGCGCTTGCGGATTCGGTTGGCGCTGCCGCCACAGTCATCAACCCTGCCGGAGGACGCCAAGGGCACCACCACTATCGAGAGCAAGACCAACTTCATCGGCGGCGCCAAGGAGGGCTCTACCGTGATCGCGACCGCGACGCCGGTCCATCGGGGACGGCGAACGCAGGTCTGGCAGACGCGGCTGGAGACCGAGGACGGCAAGCTGGTCGCGATCGTCACCCAGACCCAGATGGTGCTCTGATACGCTCGCCTTCGCTCAACAATTAGTTAACAGAATGTGACTTTATATGAGGCATTGCAAGGACTTGCATTTGATGTTGCGACGCACAATATAGGTGATCTAGGGATTCGACGCCTCCTCGAGGGCTTCTCTCAGAGGAGTTAGGATATGTACCTCACCGTTATTGCGGCCGCGGTCGCCAACAGCAGCGTGCGTACGCTGAGCCAGCAGGAAGAATTGCCGCAGTTGCGCGATCACCTGCTGCGGCTCGACCGCAACAGCCGGCGCGACCGTTTCCACGGCTTCATCGACGACAGCTTCATCGAGCGCTACGCCGAAAAATGCGCCAATGACGGCACGATCGTCATTGCCTTCTTTGAAAATGGCGTGGTCAGGGAGCGGCGGAGCTGCATCCGCCGGACCAGTCGCCGGATTCCCTGCCGGAAATCGCGTTCAGCGTCGAAGCGTCGGTGCGGCGCCGGGGCGTGGGCAGCATCCTGTTTCGTAAGCTGATCTCGGAAGCGCGTGCCAAGGGCTACAAGAGCCTGCGGATCACCACCGGTGCGCAGAACGAAGCGATGCGGGCGCTCGCCAGCAAGTTCGGGGCGCAGCTTGTATTCCGCCACGGTGAATCCACGGGCACGATCGATTTGACCGAGCAAAGCTTGGCGGATCTCCCGCCGTCCTGGGCCGACGGCACGTTCAATGCCGCACGCGCGGTCGCCAATTTCAACCGTGCCTACTGGCGGATGCTGCTTCGGATGTCTGGCTGGGGCCGCGCCGCCTGAGCGGGCATTCAATCAGGGCAATTCGCCGGGTTCTGATCCCGCGAATTGCCCGGAAGTTTTCGGCTTTTCAGGTCCCGGTGCGCTTGTCGTTGCCGAAGCGCCTGACGACGCGGCGCTCGACGACGACGGAGCGTTGCGCGCCTTGCTCGCCCGTGATGACACGGGTCGCCGATCGCGCCAATGCACGGCCGGTCTTCTTCACTTCAGCCAGAACGTCCTCGTAGGGCAGTCCCATCAGCGCGGCGGCGATTTCCGCCTGCTGCTGCTGATCGTCGGTGATACCGACAGCGGCGAAGATTGCCTCTTCCAGCGTCGGCGGATCGCGCCGGACGCGTCGGGTGCCGTATTTCGTGTTCCAGTCTTCGCTCATCGGGGCCTCGCATCTGATTGCGAAGATACCTAGGTGCCCCCATGCTGCATTGCAATAAGAACTTCGTACGGCAACGCAGCCATGCGCCTACAACTTCTCAATTCTGGTAGCCTCATACAGTTCGATGGTGGTGGCCTGATCTGCAAGTGCCTGCAGCGCACGGACGAAATCGCGCGAGGCTGGGACCGAAAAATGGGCCAGAAGGGCGGCCCGATCGGCCCATTGCTCGAAAAACACCAGCCGCATCGGATTTTCGCAGTCGACATGTACCGCATGGGAGATGCAGCCGGGCTCCATGCGCGAACGATGGACGTGCTCGAGGCTCAATTCCCGCACTTGGTCAAAGCAGTCCTCACGCGCGGTCACGCTGCCGGTCACCACGATCATGTCATCCTCCCGTCGTCATTATCCCCGCCGTTATGGTGCGATGGCGCCGAGGTCCGGCGGCTGCTGCGGCCACCGCTTGAGCGCGGCGTGCCCGGCATCGGTCAGCACGTAGATGCCGCGCTCGGCGCGGTCGAACCAGCCATAGACGTTATGCAGCAAAATCTTTCCGGCGTCGGGAATCTCCACCCGCAAGTCCCGGACGCGCTGCGGCCCGCCTTGGAGCGCCGAGGCGCAGGCCAGCGCCTGCTGGCGGTACGCCGTCATGATCGGCGCGCGCGTGGAGCCGCCCATTGCCGGATCGCCCTTGCGTCGCTGATGCTCCGAGACCAGCCGCGAACGCTTTCTGGGATTGCGGCGAGGAGCGGTCGTCGCGGGCTTGACGATCACCTCGACGTCGCCGGTGTTGGTGACGGCCAGCATGCCGAAGCCCAGGCGCCGGCAAAGATTCCGATAGCGCGCGTCGCTCTCGCGTCCCTTGCCGCGCGCGGACAATCTTGCGGCGAGCCAGACTTCGTCGGCGGCACCGGCGCGATCGACCGCCTGCAGGACGAGTTCCAGGTTGAAGGAAAGCTTCAACTCACCGATCACCACGATAGGCGGCTCGTCGCCGCTCAGCGCCACCAGATCGCAGCCGCCGACCTCGCCCTTGACCGTGAAGCCGAGCTTTTCGAGGAAGCGTTTGACGGGGAGGTAAAGCGCAGTTTCCAAATTTGCTCCGGCGGCCCTCTTGCGACCGCGACTCAACCTCGAGGACTCTAGCCGAATTCCGGCAAAGCGTTTGATCAGGCCGGGCTTCAGCGGCTAATCTCTGCCCTGGGACAAGGCCAAACGGCACTATCGGGAACCTGCGAATCGAACGTTCGCGGTCAACCGGCATTTGCCGATCCAGAGTAGGCAGGGCGTGTTGCAGGGACTGTACAAATTCCGGTTCACGACGGAGCGCGGGACAGGGTGTGGCGTGATGTTCGCGACCGCGGGCGGCGGGCTTTACGGCGGCGATTCCGGCTCCTCGTTCGTCGGCAGCTTCACCGAGGCTGGCGGCATCATTTCCGCCGAGTTCACGATGTCGCGCCACTTTCACGATCCCAAATACGTTCCGATGTTTGACGTCGACAACGTCGTGATGAACTTCAATGGCGTTCAACGCGGCGAAGAAATTCATTTCGAGGGCAGCAGTGCGGCCTTGCCGGGTGTCCGGTTTGCGACCGTCCTGACCCCGATCAACGACGCAAATGCGCCGCCGCCCGGTGTTGTCGGGCCTGATGGTATCGGCAACGGGCTTTACTCGATCCACATCCGCATGCTCGACGGGATCGACGGCGGCAACAGCGGCGTCATGATGCTGCATGACGGCCGCATCAGGGGCGGTGACGCGTTCTTCGACTATATCGGGGCGTACACGGCAGCACACGGCAAATGGAAAGGCGAACTCGTCAACCGCGAGCATACGCCGGCCAAGGGCGAACGGCCGGTATTCGGCGGTCATGAGGTCGGCATCGGCTTTTCCGGGACTTACGACGATGACGGCGCGGAAGGGGAAGCCACCGCACTCGCCGGCAAGCGCAGCATCCGCTTCAAGGCCGTGCTGCGGAAGCTGGTGGCAGTTGAGGATTAGACCCGCCCGTTCACCGGCAGCAGCACGCCGGTGACGGCGCTTGCCGCGTCGCTGGCGAGGAACAGGATCACGTCGGCCAATTCCTTCGGCCTCACCCATTTGGTGAAATCGGCCTTCGGCATGCTGGCGCGGTTGGCCGCGGTGTCGATGATGGACGGCAGCACGGCGTTGACCGTGATCTTGCCCTTGTGCTCGGCGGCGAGCGCTTCGGTGAGGCGATGCACGCCCGCCTTGGAGGCCGCGTACGCGCCCATGCCGGCGCCGGCCTGCAGCGCGCCCATCGCGCCGATATTGACGATGCGGCCGTTGCCCGATGCGGCGAGATGCGGGATCGCCGCGCGCGACGCGTTGAGCGCGGTCACGACGTTGAGCGCATACATCCGTTGCCACGTCTTGGGATCGCCGTCGGCGACCGTCTCGAACGCGAATCCGCCGGCGATGTTGATCAGCGCATCGATCTTGCCGAAATGCGAGGCGGCGGCGTCGATCGCCTTCCTGGCCTGGGCCGCGTCGGTCAGGTCGACGCCGCCGAGTTCGAACAGATCGGCCGTGGCCGGGACTTGCGTCGGAGCATGGTCGACGCTGGCAATTCTGGCGCCGCGCGCCAGCGCCTCGTCCACGACCACGCCGCCGAGCGCGCCCAAGGCACCCGTCACGACAATGATTTTCCCGTCCATGGTGGGGACTCCATACGGATAAAAAAGAGCACAAACTATCGTCGGCAGCTTGTCATTTGCAATGCGGCGAATTTCTGCATGGACATCCGGTCTCAAGAGCCTCGGACCGCTGCAGCCCTACCTACGTGGAAGCAGCGGTAGCTACGTACGACTACGGGGTAGATTGGAATCGATAAAATTTGCCCGAGTTCTGTAAGCCGTTTGCAGAACCCGTTCGCTACAACGGACCTCCAACCAAGGCAGGGGATTTGCCATGAGGAGTTTGCCGGATCACGGTTTACCGCTTGTTCAGCTTAAAGAGCAGCGGCGCGACCTGGTCGTAGCGCTGCAAAATCGCAGCGGTCCGGTTTCGAGCTGGGGAATTGATGCAGATCGCGGCGATCCAGCAGGCGATCTCGGCATTCGAGGACGTCATCGCCGATCTCGATGCTGAACTGGAAATGGAAGCGGCGGCCTAAGGTATCCACCCACGGATCAAGTCTGGGGCAGGCTTTCGCTCGAAAGCTATGGGATCAATCCTGCAGGTAGCGCGCTTCGAGGCTGGCGCGCTCGGCGGCGCCGAGTCCTAGTCCGTCGCGAAGATAGGTTTCGAGATCGCCATAGTCAGCGTCGATGGCCTCGAAAGCGGCGGCAAGAAACGATTCCGCACCGAGCCCAGCACCTGCTTGACGTCGTCGGGCAGGTCGCTGCTGGACGTGGGATCCCTGCGGTAGAAGCGGTTGGTCAAGAGATAATCTTCCGAAATGACGTCGTCGGCAACGCCGAGCGTATGCAGGATCAGCGCGCAGGCAAAGCCGGTGCGGTCCTTGCCGGCCGTGCAGTGGATCACCAGCGGGGCGCGATCTTCCAGGAGATGCGCGAACAGCGCGCGGAAGTGCCGTGTGTTTTGCTGCACATAGTTGCGGTAGGAATCGCGCATGACCTCGACGGCGTGGTCCGTCGACAGCGGCGTGCCTGTGGCTGCGATCGCTCGCAACGCCGCGACCACCGTCGGTTCGACCGGCAGCGAATGAACGGTGATGTCAGGCATGCCGCACAGGGCGGCGGCACGCTCTTCGGTGCCGCGAAAATCGAACGCGCTCCGCACGCCCAGAGCCCGCATCACGGAAATGTCGTCATCAGTGAGATGGCCGAGATGGTTGGAGCGGAAGATCTGCCGCCAGCGGACGATGCGGCCGCCGCGCGTGGGATAGCCGCCGAGATCGCGGAAATTGCTGGCGCCGGCGAGATTGAGATGACGGGCAGGGGAATCTGACATCGGCTGGCTTGAACGATCTCGTGCGGCGGACAGAGTACGGGAAGGGCGTGTCGATCGCCCCCGTCTCGTCTATACTGAACTCTTCAGGGGCGAAACATGAATTGTCGGAAGATAACGATTTTCGGCGCGGCGCTGGCCCTGGCTGCGGCAGCGGCAGTGCCATCGGCGGCAATGGCGCAGACGCGGTTCCAGAACTACCGCTGCGCCGACGGGACGCAATTCATTGTCGGGTTTTTCCAGTACGATCCGCGCGCCCATCTGCAGCTCGACGGCAAGGCGCTGACGCTGCCCAAGCGCGTGGCGCTGTCGGGATCGCGCTACTCGGGAAAGGGCGTGACGCTGAGGATCACAAAGGCTGGGGCAACTACGCTCAAGCACGCTAAACGACCGGTCACGACTTGCGAGCAGACATGAAAAAGGGCCGAAACGATTTCGTTCCGACCCTTTTCTAGTTCACCGTCCGCGCCTTGATTGCCGGGCGCGGCCCTGCCAAACACTTCCCGGGCATCAGTGGTCACGCTCGTTGTTGGCGTCCTCAATGGCCGCCGCGTGGTACCAGCTGCCGCTGCAGTCGGCGATCGGCGGTGCGTCGGTGACGGTCTTGGTCTCGCTGTTGCGACGACCCGCGAGGGCCGCCCGGCCGCCAGCAGGGAATTGGTAGATCTTGGCGGACCCTTGATTCAAACTCGTATTGATCATGTCGGTCTCTCCTTTCGTCGAAACGCCAGCCTCCATGGTGCGCCCGACTCGTTCTCTTGTCGTTACAAAACGGGATATCGTTGGTGCCACCAGCGGATGCAAGTTGATCAAGAGCGCGCCACTTAATGTCTAATTCGTAGGCATTTGCGCCGTTGCTTCCTGCGAGGCAGCGGGTGGATGACCAATGCCTGGGCCGACGGGATGGTTGCTCGGCGTGGGCGGTATGCCCCAAGGATGCGTGGGAGGGGTGCCGAAGCTTTAATCGCGGATCGGCTTCGAAGCAGAAATGCCGGAGAAATAGGCTGGATTCGCGCTCGGAATGTCGCTCTTGGCCGCCGGTTTGACATGCCTGCCGCGCCTCTATGTCGCATCTTTTTTGAGGTCGGCAGGAGGCCCGCCCTGTGGATAGCCCTTACCGCAGCGCAGCGATTGGCACGTTAAATGCTTAGTAAAGTGCGGCCTGACGTGGCCGGGTACACGTGTGCGGGGACCTCCAGGGCTGGGCGTCAAACCTCAGATTTCAAGGCGTCGGTTTCCCGCATTTCGCAGCATCAACTCAAGAGAGGCTCAATGACCAAGTACAAGCTCGAGTATATCTGGCTCGACGGGTATACGCCGACACCGAATCTGCGCGGCAAAACGCAGATCAAGGAATTCGATTCTTTCCCGACGCTGGAACAGCTTCCGCTGTGGGGCTTCGATGGCTCCTCGACCATGCAGGCTGAAGGCCACAGCTCCGATTGCGTGCTGAAGCCGGTCGCGGTCTATCCGGACGCCGCGCGGGAAAACGGCGCGCTCGTCATGTGCGAAGTCATGATGCCCGATGGCAAGACCCCGCACCCCTCGAACAAGCGCGCGACCATCCTCGACGATGAAGGCGCCTGGTTCGGCTTCGAGCAGGAATATTTCTTCTACAAGGACGGCCGTCCGCTCGGCTTCCCGACGGCCGGCTATCCCGCGCCGCAGGGCCCGTACTACACCGGCGTCGGCTACAAGAACGTCGGCGATGTCGCCCGCAAGATCGTGGAAGAGCATCTCAACCTCTGCCTCGCCGCCCGCATCAACCACGAAGGCATCAATGCCGAAGTGGCGAAGGGCCAGTGGGAATTCCAGATTTTCGGCAAGGGCTCCAAGAAGGCCGCTGACGAAATGTGGATCGCCCGCTACCTGTTGCTGCGTCTCACCGAGACCTACGGCATCGACATCGAATTCCACTGCAAGCCGCTCGGCGACACCGACTGGAACGGCTCCGGCATGCACGCTAACTTCTCGACCAAGTTCATGCGGGAAGTCGGTGGCAAGGAGTACTTCGAGAGGCTGATGGAAGCCTTCAAGAAGAACCGCGCCGATCACATCGCGGTCTACGGTCCGGACAACCACATGCGCCTGACCGGCAAGCACGAGACGGCCTCGATCGACACCTTCAGCTACGGCATTGCCGACCGCGGCGCCTCGATCCGCGTTCCACACTCCTTCGCCAACAGCGGATACAAGGGCTATCTGGAAGACCGTCGTCCGAACTCGCAAGGCGACCCCTACCAGATCGCTTCGCAGATCCTGAAGACCATCGCGGAAGTCCCGACCGGCGCCAAGGCGGCCGCGGCCTAAGCGACCAAACATACGATACGACCCGGGTGGGGGCGCCCGGGTGCAAGCTGATCCGCCAAGGCGAAACCGCGTTGGCGGATCGTTGCGTTTTTGATGACGTTGATTCAAATACGTCGGTTCAAAACCGTTCCCCTGGATTGTGAACCGCGCTAGACAACGGGGCTCAGGGCTTTCCGGGGACGCGGCTGTTGCTTGAGGGCTTTTACAAAGTCAGGTTTCAGCTTGGCGCCGCGGTCGGCCGCAGCGTGATGTATGTGCACGACGGCAAGATGCTGGGTGGCAATTCGGCCTTTGCCCATATCGGCACTTACGAAGAGGTTGGGGACGGGCTCGATATCGTGATCCAGACGGTTCGCCACAACCCAGACCCGAACTATCGAGCGATGGCCGGCACCGACGATGCAACCTTGCTGGCGAAGGGCAGGCCGGATGGCGATCTCTATCGCTTTGAAGGCGGGCTGAAGGAATTGCCGGGCGTGATGTTCCAGTCGGTGATGACGCCGATCGAGGAGGAGGCCGGGCCGATCGCCGGCGGCGTCGGCGAGGGGGGCATCGTCAATGGTCTCTATTCCATTCACATCCGCATGCTCGACGGTGTCGAGGGCGGCCTGACCGGCGTGATGCTGCTCAATGACGGCCGCATCCTCGGCGGCGACGCCTCGTTCTATTATCTAGGCACCTACACCTCGGAGAATGGCCGCTGGAAGGGCCAGATCCTCAATCAGGAGCATACGCCGGCCATGGGGGAGAACCCCATCTTCGGCGGCCATGAAGTCGGCATCGGTTTTTCCGGCACCTGCGACCACCAGGGAGCGCTGCTGGAGGCTACAGCGCTGGCCGGCAAACGCAGTCTTCGCATGACCGCGGTCCTCAAGCTGATGCGCAGGCTGTAGCGATCGATGGGCGATACCCTGCGCGTGCTCTCGACGCTGGCATTGAAGGGTGCGGTTCAAAGGCTATGCGGAGATTTCGAGGCGGCCGCTGGCGCGCGGATCGACGCCGATTTCGCCCCGACCGTGGCGCTGCTAGAGCGGTTGCGCGCGGGCGAGGGCGCCGACCTTGTCATCCTGACCCGCGAGGGGTTGGAGGAGGTCGTGCGCGAAGGGCGCGTGGTCGGAGAGAGCTGCGTGGACCTGGCGCGCTCCTGGGTGGGCATCGCCGTGAAGGCCGGTGCGGTCCATCCGGATATCGCGACCGAGCCTGCGCTGCGTGCAGCGCTGCTCGCTGCCCGTTCGGTGGCCTATTCGCGGATCGGCGCCAGCGGCATTTTGTTTGCGCAATTGATCGAGCGGTTGGGCATCGCGCCGGACGTCAACGCGCGTGCAGTGATTATCCCGCAAGGCTTCACCGCCGAGCGTCTCGTGTCCGGCGAGGCCGATCTCGCCGTTCAGCAGATCAGCGAATTGAAGCAGGTGAGGGGGATCGAGGTTGCCGGTCCCATTCCTTATGAACTGCAAACGCCCGCGGTGTTTTCTGCCGGACGGACCGCGACGACGGAAAAGCCCTTTGAAGCGGACCGGCTGTTGCAGTTTCTGGCTTCGCCAGAAGTCGCGCCGATACTGCGCGAGAGCGGGCTTGAGCCCTAGCAGCCTCTCAATCCCGGATCAGGACGACGCCGGCTATCAGGAGCACCGCGCCTGCGAGCCGCGTGGCGCTGATCGGATGCGGCGCCAGCCCGAACGCGCCGAAATGATCCAGCGTAACCGCGGCGAGCACCTGACCGGCAATGACAAGCGCGAACAGCGTTGCCGCGCCCAGTGAGGGCAGCAGCAGGATCGCGAGCAGGATGAAGGCTCCGCCAAACATGCCGCCGGACCACGCCCACCACGGCACCTCAGCCATTGTTTTCCAGGAGGGCACCCGTTCGCCCAGTGCGATCACCGCAACAATCATGGTGAGCAGGCCGACGGCATAGCTGACCAGCCCCGCCCAGGCTGGCGACCCAAGCGATGTGCGCAGGGTACCATTCAGCACCTGCTGGGTCACGACGCTGACACCGGCGCCGAGCGCGAGCACATAGAGGAAGAAAGTTTGCACGTAATCCCCCGATTCTCGTCCAGACCGGAGTAGCGTCCGGCATTGCACGGCCAGAGACAACGCGAATAGCCGGTCCGGAACAAGAGGGGGGCCGCTCGTGATTGTTGCGGATGGGGCGCGCCAGTAAGCGGTGCTTTCATGATCCGAAAATTACAGTCAGGCGAATACCGGCTCTATTCCCGCAAAATCAATCCGAAAACGGGCAAACGCCGTAACCTCGGCACCTTCAAATCGCGCGCTGCGGCGGAAAAGCACGAGCGCGCCGTGCAGTACTTCAAACGGCATTGAATCCGCGTTAAAACGCGGCTGGTTCCAGCTCCGGGGCGGTGCTAAGCCCGCCCAAGTCGATCCGATTAATGCGGGATACCTTCGTTGCTGAACGGGCTCTACAAGGCTGAGTACGGCGTGAACGACGCGTTCGGCCGCAGCATCATGTGTATGCACAACGGCAAGCTGCTGGGTGGCAACTCCGCCTTTGCCCACCTCGGGACCTATCAGCAGAGCGGCGAGGAAATTCTCGGCGAGGTCATCACCCAGCGCCACAATGACGACCCGCATTACAAGCCGCTGATGGACACCGACGTCGCTGCGATCAGCGTGCGAGGCAGGCTGCAAGGTAACAAGATCCGCTTTGAAGGCAGCGCCGCGCCACGGCCGGGCGCCTTGTTCTGGGCCAACCTGACGCGGCTTGATGACGAAGCGCTGCCTCCGGTCGGCGTCGTCGGGCCGGGCGGCATCGTCAACGGGCTCTATTCCATTCACCTCCGTGCACTCGACGGTATCGAGGCTGGCCTGTCCGGCGTCATGCTGCTGATGGACGGCCGTATCCTCGGCGGCGACGCCTTCTTCTACTATCTCGGCTCCTACAGCTCCGCCGATGGCCGCTGGAAAGGCGAAATTCTCAATCAGGAGCACACGCCGGCAAAGGGCGAAAACCCTGTTTTCGGCGGCTACGAGGTCGGCATCGGCTTTTCCGGCACCTGCGACGAGGCGGGCGCAGAACTCGAAGCCATTGCGCTGGCCGGCAAGCGCAGCCTGCGTTTGGCGGCCACGCTGAAACTGATGCGGCCGGCGTAGTTGCCATAGCGTTTTCGAGCGAAGTGGATCCCGGTTCGCGTAAAGAAAACGCGTCAAAACAAAAGCTAGCGCTCGGGTTCTGATTCAATCAGAACCGAAAGCTCTAGGCGCGCTTCCGCCGCGCAAAAAACCATGCCGTGGCGGCCACGGGCGTGCCGAGCGCGATCCAGGAAAAATAGCGTCCCGGACCTTCGGACAACAGCGCCGTCAGCAGGCCCGCGATCGACAGCACGCCGATCAGGAGCGGGCCGCCATACACGGCGAGCCAATTCCCGCCGAATCGCGATTTGCGTGCACCGGTTGTCACGACGGCTGTAACGATGCGTGAGCCGCCGTCGCGCGGCTGCGGTTAAGCTTGCGGCGCCGAACGAACCACAGATAAAGCCCGCTGAAGATCACGACGATGGTCATGATATCGAGCAGCGCCCAGATGATCTTCAGCGGCATGCCGCCATAGTCGCCGAAGTGCAGCGGCTGCGAGACCAATAGCGCCTTGAGATAGACGGGAAGATCGCGGGCGTCGGAAACTTCTCCGGTTTCGCCATCCAGCAATACGGGCTTGAGAAGCCGCGAGGTCAATGGCGTGTCGCCGCGCATGAACACCGCGAAATGATGCGAACTCGTGAACGGCGTGCCGGGAAAGGCAATGAAGGCGACGTTCATGTCGGGCGCGGCCGTCTTCGCCTTCGCAACCGCGGCGTCGAGCGAGGCCAGATGCACCGGCGGCGGCTTGCCGGCATAGGGCGCGACCATCGCCGCTAGCTCGGTGGACTTCCACTGGTTCAGCATCACTTCCGCCAGCGTATTGATGACCCCGGTGGCGCCGACCACCAGCGCCCATGCGATGGTCACCGCGCCAAGGAGATTGTGCCAGTCGAACCAGGCAACGCGGCGCGACTTGTTGTCCCTGATGGTGCCAAAGCTCAGGCGGCGGGTAAACGGCCAGTACAGCACCACGCCGGAGACGATCGCGACCAGGAACAAAAAGCCCATGGCGCCGAGGAACAGCTTGCCGGGCTGCCCCGCATACATGTCGACGTGCAGTTTCAGCATCACCAGCATCGGGCCGCCGCCGACGGAGCCGAGCGGTTTTGCGGAATAGGCATCGAAAGCTTTGAGTGTCGCCGCGTCCGGATCGCCATCGACCTTGCTGTTGGTGAATGCGATCACCGAGCCCGGTTCGTCCTTGTCCCACAAAATGTATTGCAGCACCCGGCCGGGATCGTGCGCCAGCGCTGCGCCGGCGATCTGGTCGATGCCGGCCTTCACCGCGCCGGGCTGGGCGATCCCAGGTTTGGGATCGTAGCCGAGCAGCTCATCGATCTCATGATGGAAGATGAGCGGAAGGCCCGTGACGCACAACAGCAGCAGGAACAGCGTCGATATCAGGCTGCTCCAGGTGTGAACCCATGACCAGAGACGAACGGTTCTCGCTTTCAGCTCAGCCTCCCTGCCAATCGCAGCCGCGCTACCACTTGTAGGCGAGGCTCGCCGTAACCCGGCGACGATCACCGTAGAAGCAGGACGTATCCGACGCACAACTCGCGACGTAGATTTTGTCGGCGATATTGATAACGTTCAGCGCCGCGCGCCAGTTTTGCCATTCGTAATGAATGGCCGCGTCGCCGAGCACGACCGAGGGAACCACAAGCGTGTTCGCGTTATCGGCAAAGGACGGACCGACATAGCGCACGCCGCCACCAAAGCCAAAGCCCCGCAGCGGTCCCTCCTGGAAGGTGTAATCCGCCCAGAGCGATCCCACCTGCTGCGGCGTGTTGGTCGGCGTCCGGCCGAGCAGCGCCGGGTTCGCGTCCTTGCTGGTGAACAGATCGTAGGTCGTGAATGCAGCGACTGCCTTCAGTCCAGGCGCGACATTTGCCACGGCCTCCAGCTCGAGACCGCGAGAGGTGACCTCGCCGGTCTGGTTCTGCAGATTCGGCGGCACGCTGTTGGGATCCGTTGTGAGCACGTTTTGCCGCTTCAGGTCGAACACGGCGATGCCGAAATGGCCGTTAAAGCCGATGGGCTGAAACTTCAATCCGACCTCGGCCTGCTCGCCGGTTTCCGGCAGAAGCAGCTGGTTCGAGGCGTTGACGCCGATAACCGGGTTATAGCTTGTCGCGTAGGCGACATAGGGCGCCAGGCCGTTATCGAAATTGTAGATCAGGCCGGCACGGCCGCTAAACTTGCTATCCTCGCGGCTGACCAGCGTGGCGCCCGTCGTGCGGTCGCCCTGGCTCGTCGATACCCAGTCATTGCGGCCGCTCAGCACCAGCGTGAAGCCGCCGAACTTGATCTGGTCCTGAATATAGGTGCCGAGCTGCTGCTGGCTCAGAAGGAAGTTACGGAATGGCGGGCCGGCGAATGGTATATTGCCGATACCGTAAACCGGATTAAACACATTGATCGACGGCACCCCGCCAAAAGCAAAGATCTGATAATCGTCGATCCGGTAGCCTTTCAAGTCGAGCCCGAACAGCATCGTGTGCTTTACCGGGCCGGTATCGAAACGATACTCCAATTGGTTGTCGAGATTGGCCTGATTGGCAGTATTCTTCGCGTACCAATTGTAACGTCCGATGTCGCCCGCGTTGATGTTGGTATAGCCGTTGCCGACCAAACCGCGATATGTGACGTCAACGTGGGCAAAGCGGGCGTTCTGTCGGAATGTGGCGTTGTCGGAGATGTTGCGCTCGAATTGATAGCCGAGCATCTCCTGCTCGCGCTTGAATGTGTCGATGCTGGGATCGCCGACGAACAATTTTGTCGGGATGCGACCAAAGGGTGCATCGACCACCGTTCCGACATAGGGCAGGAAATTGATGCCGCGTGTATCCTGCTTCGACGCTGACGCCAGCACCGTGAACGTCGTGTCCGCGTCCGGCTTATAGGCAACTGACGGCGCGATGAAATAGTTGTTGTCGGGCGTAAAATTGACCTGAGTGCCGCCGTTCTGGACCTGACCGACCAGACGATAGAAGAGTTTTCCGTTCTCGGCAGGCGTCGCAACCGGACCGCCCAGATCAAAGGCAAAATAGGCGTTGCCGAAATTGTTGACTCCCGTCTCCAGATAGCGGATCGGCTCCGCCGGAGGCAGCTTGCTGACCGCATTGACGATACCGCTCGGGCTGGAGCCGCCATAGAGCACAGCGGACGGGCCGCGCAGCACTTCGACGCGTGCGAGGTTGAACGGCTGCAGCTTCCAGCTCGCATAGGAAGTGTAGAACAGCCGCAGCCCGTCGAGGAACAGGCCGATGTCGTCGACTTGAAGCCGCGGATCAGGAACCAGTCGTTGCGCGTGTCAGCGCCAAACGTTCCGGCTACAACGCCCGGCGAGTAGCGCAGGATTTCGTCGAACTTGCCGGGTTTCTGGTCGCGAATTTGCTCGCTGCCGACCACCGAGATCGCTTGAGGCGTCTGCATGATCGGCGTGTTGGTCTTGGTGCCCGCCATCGAGCGGCCGGCTACATAGCCCTGGATCGCGCCGCGCGGGCTTTCGACAAAGCCGACCCCGCGTTGCGGCGGTGGTTTGCTTGATTGGGCTGTCTGCGTTGCACGCCGTGTTCGGCGCTGTTCCGGCGATGACGCGCGACGGCGGGCCTCCGGCGCTGCGACGACCACCGGCGGCAATGACTGCGCCCCGGATTGCGGCGGCGAAGAGCTCGATTGCGCGAACGGGGCCTGCGGCCACAACACCAATACGGACGCGGTCGCCGACGCGGCGACCCGCAGCAAATCACGAGACTTCAAGGCATCACCCCAACTCGTCGCGCCTTCAGGCAGCGCAACGTAGGGACGCATACGTGAGGGAGAGCGATTTCTCTAATAGAAAGGTTCTTAGAGGCACTCTTAGAGAGTTTCCAAAAACAAGTGGAAAGATTGCGCGACGCAGCACCAACACGCCGCAGCTGTGAAGTTGGAACGTTCGGTAATGTCGGTTCCTTTGCGCGGGGTTGGGATCGCGGCACAAATTTCGGAACGAGCGACCTGCTCGAGCATTGGTGCATTGAGTTGATACCTCAGGAAGGAAAAGTTCCGACCAAAAGCGTCAGCTCAAAATGCCCCGTCGGTTATTGCGATTGGCCGGCGGGGTCTTTAATTTTGGAGACGCTGTTTCAGCCATGAACAGAGACCGCGAACCCAATGGCGTCGAACCCGAGAAGTCGGAAGACGACATCCAACGAGAACAGCTCGGACCTCGCGGGGTGCCTGGCGCGCCTGATCCTGCCAAAATGACGCCGCAACGCGAGAAGAAGACGCCAAAGCGCGTCGACCCCGGACACGTGGCATAGCGGCCGAGCGGCGACGGCGATCCAAAAGCATCCGGCCTCCCCATCAGGCTAGTTCCCGAACGCAATTCGAACTCCCAGATTGGATAAAAACAATCCAGGAGTTCTGCCATGCCCGTCCCGACCGCAGCCATCCTCTCTTCGTTTTCCTCCGCCGTTGCCGATGTCGTCGCCCGGACCAAGCGCGCGATCGTCTCAGTGCATTCACACCGATCGCGGGCCTCGGGCTTCCTCTGGAAACCCGGCCTGATAGTGACCGCTGACGAGGCGTTGGCAGACGAAGGCGAAGTCTCGGTCAAGCTTGCCGACGGAACGGCGCGGCCGGCCAACATCGTGGGACGCGATCACACAACCGACATCGCTCTGCTTCGATTCGATGCCAAGGATGTTGCGCCGGTCGTGCTTTCGTCTGTTGTTCCAGATCTCGGTTCGCTGTCGGTCGTGGTTGCCGCCGAGCACGGCGCCCCCACTGCCGCGCTCGGTGTGGTATCGCTGGTCGGCGGCCGCTGGCGCAGCCTTCGCGGTGGTGAGATCGACGTCAGGATCGAACTCGGCGTGCAGCTGCGCCCCAGCCATGAGGGGGCCTCACCCTCAATGCCTCGGGCGAAGCGATTGGCATGGCTGTGCAAGGAGTGAGACGCGTTCTTGTCATTCCCAGCGCGACGATCGACCGGATTGCGGGAAGACTTGAAACTCATGGCCGGATCGCGCGGGGCTATCTCGGGGTTGGGTTACAGCCCGTCAAGCTCGACGATGGCGTCGGCGCGATGGTGATGAGTGTCGATAAGTCAGGCCCTCGGCTGCCGCCGGTATCCGGCAAGGCGACGTTATCGTCGGTTGGAACGACGAGAAGCTTTCCGACGTGCGTTCCCTGATACGAGCACTCGGGCCCGACAGCGTCGGCTCGGTCGTTGACGTAGCTATACGGCGCGGCGGCGAACCGGTGCGGATCAAGCTGACGATCGGCGAAAGGGCGGACACGTGAGCGAGGAGGCTTCACCGGTCATTGTGGTTGCCATCGAGATCGCCGATCCAGCGCTGGCGGACCGACTTGCATCGCTGCTCGGTGGCGTCACGGGCTTCCGTCTGGCGACATCAGGAGAAGCCGCAACGGTCGCGCTCGTGTCACGTGACGTGCAAACCGTCGTCGAACCGGCGGACATCGACCTTACGCCGCGCGAACGCGACGTGCTCGTTCTGATGGCCGAAGGCGCATCGAACAAGGCCATTGCGAGACGGCTTGGGATATCCGTTCACACCGCCAAATTCCACGTCGGCTCACTGCTGTACAAGCTCGACGCCACCGGTCGCACCGATGCCGTGGCGCACGCGGCGCGCCTCGGCGTGATCAATCTGTGACTTTGTGCGTTTGGCCAGCAGCGCCTCATCCTACCTCATCCTACCCTCTGCCTTTATTGGCAGCGTGGTCTTCCAGTTGTTCGGTTTGAGCCCACTTGCTGTCTCGGCCCCGATCACGCGAATGCTCTGTTTTGTCGCGGTTGGAGAGAATCATGTTGTCGCCAATCAGGTCATTCTGCACGTCAGTCATGGCACCGGTTCCAGCGCCTTTGCCCTTGGCTCCCGGCCCCAGATGCTTGCCGTCTCCCTTTGCTCCGCGTGTCATGGTCTCTATCCCTGTGGTTTTTGTGGCTTATGGCCCGACTGCCCCGGATCATTGTGCTTGTTGTGCTGGCTTTCCTGGTTGAGGCCGGCGCGACTCACCGTAAATTCCGATTGGCGCCCGCCGCGCTTCGGCGTTTTTGCGCCGCCGTCATGTTGCGTCCGCGCAATCTCCTCCTGAATCTGCCTTGCGTCGGGAACATCAGGCTTCCTCTCAAGGATGCGCAGTTGCTGCTCGTGTGTCATCTTTCCCTGTAGCGCCAGTTTCCGTGGGCCGGCGTCGCGATCATTTTGCGGCGGTCCGCGGCGCCTGTCGCGAACCTCTGCCTTATCGATGCCACCCTGCGGATTGGTATCGTTCTCAATATCGCCCTCGATGGTGTTGACGCCGGCGAATTCTTCCAATTCGTCCGGTGTCGCCTGCGCCATCGTCACTCCCTTCGAGCCGCCGATCAGCGGGTTGCGATGGAGATCGATGTTAGTCGGCGGTCTTTTCAATTTCACATGCTTGCTGCTCATGACGTGCCCTTCGTAGCTGGATGGGTGCCGCCGCCTTTTCTTTCTGGGTGATGCGTATGATGGGTATCGTGTTCGCCGCCGCCGCCCGACACTTTGCTGTGTCGGCGTTGTGGATCGTCGGCCGGCGGCTTTTTGACGCGAAGCGGCGCCTTGGCGTTCTCATGCGAAGCGCCGGGGCCACCCTGGCGGACGCTTGCAGGCGTCTTTGTTGAAGTCGACATGTGCTCGTTCCTGACTAGGTGCTCGCTCCTGACTAGCGATCCTGCTGATAGCCTTGATGGGTGGTGTTCTGCGCGGTGTTGCCCTGCTGTCCCTGCTGCTCGGGATTTTCGACATGGCCGCGGTCCTTCCGGATCTCGTGGGCGTTGCCGGACTTGGGATCACCGGTACCCTTGCGGCTTTGATTGTCCGGCGGCACGGGCGGAGGCTTGGTCATGGTTGGCTCCGTTGTTACTTGCAGCAAGACAACGCGCAGTGAACACGAGGGTTCTCTGCGGAACCGCGATCACATGCCGCATCAGGCGGCCGAGGAAACCTGGTTATTGGCGGGCCACAACTTCTGAACCTCTTCGGGAAGTGCGTGTCGGACCTTCTCGACCTGATGGGGATCGACATGGTGGTTGAGAACCCGAAACACCGCGCGAACCGCATCGTCGGCGCCGACCGGTTTCACGGAACTCAGTTCTGCCGAGACGATAGAGAGAAACTCGTCTGCCGATCGCCACGACTTCGGCGTTTCACTCGGTCGCCATTGGTCGTAGTAGGTGCCGCGCACCAATAGTGGAAGCTGCGCGCCAAGGTGCGCGGCGAGATTGCCCGGAACCCGGTCGCGAATGGTTCGCAGCACTGCGCCGAGAACATGCCATGCCAACTTCCGGTCGCGCGGCAGCGTTGTCATCATTTCGTCCAACCACGTGTTGGTGATTTGGAGCGTCCTGTCGAATACTTCGAGACCTGTTGCGCTCATGGAACTGATCCATCGTTCAAGTGGAGATGATGGATTAACGAGTTTTCCGTTGATCGGTTCGCAGCGCTTGAAGGTTTTGAGAGCGGATACGCGAATTCGCTCAACCACGCGCAGATTTTCAGCGAGATTTCGGCTTGCATGCTGTACAGTTGCGGACATGGCAACCGACGCCTAAGGGTTGAACGATTGCTTCTTGAAAGCGGAGGTTCGGAACCGCTTCCACAAGCGCGCCAGATGTCCTAAGCAGCGGCCGCAGCGATTTCCTCCTTTCAGGCCCCAATGATCCGTCTCGATAACGTCAGCAAGCAAGTCGGCCACCAGATCCTCTTCATCGAAGCCTCTGCGGCGCTCCAGAAGGGCGAGAAGATCGGCCTGGTCGGCCCAAACGGGGCCGGCAAGACCACGCTTTTTCGGATGATCTCGGGTCAGGAGCCGCCCGACGAGGGCCAGGTCTCCCTCGATCGGGGCATTACCATTGGCTATTTCAGCCAGGACGTCGGCGAGATGTCGGGCCGCAGCGCCGTGGCCGAGGTGATGGACGGCGCCGGTCCCGTCAGCGTCGTGGCGAGCGAGCTGAAAGCGCTCGAAACCGCGATGGCCGATCCGGACCAAGCCGACGAGATCGAAGACATCATCGCACGGTATGGCGAGGTGCAGCATCGTTTCGAGGAACTCGACGGCTACGCGCTCGACGGCCCGCGCGCGAGGCGCTATCGGGCCTCGGCTTCAGCCAGGAAATGATGGAGGGGGACGTCGGCGCGCTCTCGGGCGGCTGGAAGATGCGCGTGGCGCTGGCGCGCATTCTCCTGATGCGGCCCGACGTAATGCTGCTGGACGAGCCGAGCAACCATCTCGATCTGGAAAGCCTGATCTGGCTGGAGCAGTTCCTGAAGGGATACGAGGGCGCGTTGCTGATGACCTCGCATGACCGCGAGTTCATCAACCGCATCATCAACAAGGTCGTCGAGATCGACGGCGGCACGCTGACGACCTATTCCGGCAATTACGAATTCTACGAGCAGCAGCGCGCGCTGAACGAGAAACAGCAACAGGCCCAGTTCGAGCGCCAGCAAGCGATGCTGGCCAAGGAAATCAAGTTCATCGAACGCTTCAAGGCGCGTGCCTCGCACGCCGCGCAAGTGCAGAGCCGGGTCAAGAAACTCGACAAGATCGAGCGCGTCGAGCCGCCGAAGCGCCGCCAGACGGTGGCGTTCGAATTTCTGCCGGCGCCGCGTTCGGGCGAAGATGTCGCCAGCCTGAAGAATGTCCACAAGGGCTATGGCAGCCGCAGCATCTATCAGGGGCTGGATTTCATGATCCGCCGCAAGGAGCGGTGGTGCGTGATGGGCGTCAACGGCGCCGGCAAGTCGACGCTGTTGAAGCTGATTGCGGGCTCGGCCGAGCCGGATGATGGCACGGTGGCGATCGGCGGCAGCGTCAAGATGGGCTACTTCGCCCAGCACGCCATGGATCTGCTCGACGGCGAACGCACCGTGTTCCAGTCGCTGGAAGATTCCTTTCCGCAAGCAGGCCAAGGCTCGCTGCGCGCGCTGGCCGGTTGCTTTGGCTTCTCCGGCGACGATGTCGAGAAGAAATGCCGGGTGCTTTCGGGCGGCGAGAAGGCGCGGCTCGTGATGGCGAAAATGCTTTATGACCCGCCGAACTTCCTGGTGCTGGACGAGCCGACCAACCATCTGGACCTGGCGACCAAGGAGATGTTGATCAACGCACTTTCCGAGTTCGAGGGCACCATGCTGTTCGTCTCGCACGACCGGCATTTTCTGGCGGCGCTCTCCAACCGCGTGCTGGAGCTGACGCCTGAGGGCGTCCACCAATATGGCGGCGGCTATTCGGAATATGTCGCGCGCACCGGACAGGAAGCGCCGGGACTGCGGAGCTAAGGCTTTCGTTTGGCGGCGAGCGGGGCGATGATCTCGATCTCATTGGTCCAGATGCCGCCGGAATAGTTTTCGGGCAGCCGTGCAAGCTGTTCGGGTGTATCTATGCCGGTCGAGAACTCGCCGCCGCGGTATGGGCCGAGCGCGAAGACCTCGCTATTGGCCGCTTTCATGCGGTTGAGGAAGCGATCCGGCCAACCCCACAGCCACGGCGCGACATTGACCGGCACCAGCACCATCGCGTTGCTGCAGGCGTCAGGCACAACGCCGCTCCAGCCGTAACCGATGTAGCCGATGAGGCAGCTCTTGATGGCCGCCCGCGAGATCGTCCTGACGTCGCCCGCGCGCCGGCGCACGATTTCGATCGGCTCGTCGCCGCCATAGACCATGATCTGGGCGCGGTGTTCGGCGGTAAGCTCGTTCAGCACGGCCGCGAGTTTCTCGCCCTCTGACGGATCGCGGCCTTTCACGTTGATGAGCAGGCGTCGTTGCGGAAAGGCCGCCAGCACCTCGGCAAGCGTCGGCATCATGCCGACACCCTTGCCGCGAAACGGAAAAGTCTTGCCGCCATCGGCCGTATAGCCGTAGCCGATGTCGAGCTTCTTCAAATAGGCCATGCTGTGCTCACGTGTGACGCCTTGGCCGTCGGTGCGGCAATCCAGCGTCCAGTCATGATACACCGCGAACTCGCCATCGGTGGTGGGATGAACGTCGAGTTCGACGATGTCGGCGCCGGCTTCAAAGCCGGCCCGCATCGAGTCTATTGTGTTCTCCAGGTATCCATGGGCCGGTGCCAGCATCCGCGCTGCGGTGCAGGTATCGTTCTTCAGGTCACGTTCGTCGAACCGCTGCGCAATTCCCCGATGCGCGAGCATGACCGGCTTGCCGTCGCGGTGCGCTGCGAGAAGATTGGTGTTGTTGATGTAGATGGCTGCGGCGAGGACAGCGATTGCCGCCGCGATATATCCGATTTTTTCTGCTCAAGTCCTGCCCCCGTAAGTGGCGCATTCGCTAAGCAGCATTCTTGGTCGATTTGCGGCAGTCGACCTGGCAACGCCGAAACGCATAGCGCTGCGCATCCTGTCCTGCTTGTCGGCTCCGGTCTCGCCCGTTACGCTGTTTCAAAAATGGGGAGCGACGGCCATGAAGCAACTCAGGATTGGTGACATCACCATCGACGCCGTCATCGAGCGCGAGGGGCCATGGCGGCGGCCGCAGGATTTCTTCCCGGCCTATGAGGAGAGGGTGTTCAGGCATCATCTGGCAGGCATGGAGCCGGAGGTGTTTGATAGAGCGCTCGGCATGATGGTCATCACCTACCAGACCTTCGTGGTGCGCACGCCGCGTTACACGATCCTGGTTGACACCTGCACCGGCGAAGACAAGGGCCATCCGCCGCCGTTCGATTTTCCCGGCAAGGAGCGCTGGCGCAACGAGCTGTTCGCGCTCGGCATCGCCTACGAGCAGGTCGACTACGTGTTCTGCACCCATCTGCACATCGACCATACCGGCTGGAACACCACGCTGCGCGACGGGCGCTGGGTGCCGACATTTCCGAATGCCAAGTACATATTTCACAAGAGGGAGTATGCGGCGTGGGAGGCCGAGCACGCCAAGGGCGCCAACCCGCCCGGCACGGTTTTCCGCGACAATTGCCTGCCCATCGTTGAAGCCGGGCAGGCGGTTCTAGTTGACGACGACTACGCGCTCGACGATACCGTCACACTGACGCCGACGCCCGGGCATTCGCCCTGTCACTGCTGCGTCAACATCTTCTCGAAGGGCAAGCGCGCGGTGGTGACCGGCGATCTCATGCATCACGTCATCCAGTGCCGCGAGCCGGACTGGTCCGCGAAGCCGGATTGGGACCCAAAGCAATCCGCGATCTCGCGACGGAAGTTCTTTGCCTCTGTCGCCGGCACCGACACGCTGATCCTGCCGATCCACTTCCCGACGCCCACGGTCGGCCTCATCATGGGCGACGGCGATCGCTTCGATTATCGTTTCAAACGGGACTGAGAGACCATGGGAACGCAACGGATGGATTTCGAGACACTGGCCCAGACCGGCCAATGCCGTCCGCTCCGATCGCGAGCCGAACGGCGATTTCGTCCGCTGTGTCGGTTTCAGCGACTAACAGACGCTTACGCCGCGCGGACCTCGCTCAGGAAGCGATTGACCTGTCCGGCGAGATCCTTGGACTGCGACGATAGCTGTTCGGCGGCGCCCAGGACCTGATTGGCGGCGGAGCCGGTGTCGTCGGCCGCCTTCTGCACGCCGGTGATGTTGGAGTTGACTTCCTGGGTGCCGCGCGCGGCTTCCGAGACGCTGCGGGAGATTTCCTTGGTCGCGGAGCCCTGTTCCTCGATCGCAGCGGCAATCGCGGTGCCGATCTGGTCGATCTCGGCGATGACGTTGGCGACGTTCTGGATTGCCGTCACGGTCTCGTCGCTCGCCGCCTGAATGGCCGCGATCTGCTCGGAGATTTCGGTGGTGGCCTTCGCGGTCTGGCCGGCCAGCGATTTGACTTCGGATGCGACCACCGCAAAGCCGCGTCCGGCGTCGCCGGCGCGTGCGGCTTCGATGGTGGCGTTCAGCGCCAGCAGATTGGTTTGCGCGGCAATGCTCTGGATCAGCGTCACGACGTCGCCTATCTTCTGCGCGCCTTCGGCGAGCGAACGGGCGGTTTCGCCGGTCCGGCGTGCGTTCTCGACCGCACGGGCGGCGATCTCGGTCGATTGCGAGACCTGGCGGCCGATCTCCGAGATCGAGGAGGTCAGTTCTTCGGTGGCGCTCGCGACCGTTTGCACGTTGGCCGAGGTCTGCTCGGATGCAGCGGCGACGATGGCCGCCTGACGGTTGGTGGCGGTCGCGGTCGACGACATCGACTGCGCGGTATCTTCCATCACGGACGAGGCCGACGACAATCCGCCGACGAGTTCGGTGACCTTGGCCTCGAACGCGCGGGTGAGTTCGTCGAGCACCAGGGCGCGCCGCATCTTGACGTCGTTCTCGGCGGCCTTCTCGGCGGCGAGACGCTCGGCCTCGATCATGTTGTCCTTGAAGACGCGCACCGCTGCGGCCATTGCGCCGATCTCGTCGCCGCGTTCGCTGCCCGAGATTTCGCTCGCGAGGTCGCCGCTGGCCAGCCGCGACATCCGCGCCGTGAGATCGACGATCGGTTTGCAGACGCGGCGGCTGACCATCAGGATCATGCCGGCGCTCGCCGCGATTACCGCCGCGAGGCCTGCGAGCGCGATCAGAAAGCTGAGACGCGCGGAGGAATAGGCTTCACCGAGCACCTGTTCAGCGTTGTCGTAAAAGGCGTCGCGCACCGTAATGATGGACGCAAGACCGAGTTGCGTCTCTGCGTAGTAGGTGTCCATATCGTGTTCATATTTGCCGCTGATGGCGCCATCCTTGACGAGCTTCAGCTCCTTGCCGAAGCGATCGACATAGGCCGCGTTCATCTTGTCGAGCGCCGCGGCCACATTGGCCGGCGTAGAGGGATTGCCGCGTAATTCCTGCAGCGACATCAGAATCTGATCGTTTCGCCCCTGCGAGCGGCTGATCTCCATCTTCTCGGCTTCGGTGGCTACCCGGTTGGCGCCGATGAGATTCTTGTGCAGGCTGGAGTTGAGGCCGCCGACGTCGCGTAGCGTCCAGGCGATATTGGCGTAGCTTGCTTGCCGGTAGGCAGTGCCGTCGAGCAGCGCGATCTTGCGCACCTGCTCGTCGAGCAGCGTCGTGACAGCCTTGTTGAAGACCGAGTTGTCGGAGACGATTTTCTTGGCGGCATCGCGGCGGGCTTCCGCCGGACCGGAGAGGGCCTTGTCGATGGCTGTGCGCAGCGCCGCGAATTGTGCATTCAGCGCATCGATGCTGCTGCCGACGGCGGCACCGTCTTCGATCGCGCCCGCCAAGGTCGCCTTGACCCGGTTCATCTTGTCGCGCGCCCCATCGGTGTTCTTGCGATACTTGCCGAGTTCAGCGAGCTGCTTCGGGTCCACGGTGGGAGGTCCGAACATGATGTTGGTGGCAAAACCACGCTCGGGGTTCATGTAGCGCGGAATGTCGCCGACCGCCCGCACCACCTCCAGCCGGCTCTGCGCGACCGAGACCTTGTCCATGGTCTGGTATTTCGTGACTGCCACATAGACGGCGAGCCCGCCGCCAACGGCGGAAAGCGAGACGATGGCGGCGGTGAGGAGAGTACCGATTTTCATGGGATCTGGGCCATTTGCGCTGGTAAGGAAGTACGGATGTGCAGCATAGGTGGTGCGGATTAATCCCGGGTTTACGCTTGGGGAGGGAGTGGGGCGGTCACCGCGCACAAGACCGTCATACTGGCTTAGATCGTCATTGCGAGCGTTAGCGAAGCAATCCATCGGCCCACGAAAAAGAAAGAATGGATTGCTTCGTCGCTTCGCTCCTCGCAATGACGAGAGCCCCAGACGCGATTATTCGATCTCGCGGCGCGATGCGCCCGAGGTTTGCGTCGATCGTTGTCCCTCCCAAAAAACAGAGGGCGCAGGGAAGACCGGGTGCGCGCTGCACCCGCGGTCTCGCGTGCAATGTGCACAAGGAAGTGCGCACACGAGCATACAGGTTCAGCGGAGAGCATCCGGCCTTCCCTGCGCAGTGGCTTTACGGCTTACTTCGTCCTCTCCCCGGTGAACGGCTTTCTTGCCACCGTCGTCACGCAGGGCATGGGCCTTGCGCAACTTGACGCCAGCACCGCGGCGTCAGGACCACACGACTTCGCCGTACGCTTGAGCCACGCTCGTCCGTCGCAGCTCTCGCGTCCACCGCATCCCACCGCACGTTCGTGACGATCGCGATCGCCCCTCAATTGGGTGAGACACGCGAAGAAAGAGCATTGATTTGCCCGACGGGTTAAGCGGAATATTTTTGCGCGAAGGGCTGGACAGGCTTTCGGACTGATTTGCCCGTCAGGCAATTTCTCCCGTCGTTCCGGACAAGCGAGCAACGCGAGTGCGAGCCGGGATCCATACGCCGCGGCCGTAATGTTGGGCGCGTAGGTCGACGGCTTTCTTCGACAACGTAGGTAGGCCGGTGGTTATGGGTCCCTGCGTTCGCAGGGACGACGATGGCCTCGCAATTGGATGTCTCAGCGCGTTTCTTCGTCCGCGCTCTTCGATGCCGACTTCGGCTGCGGCTGCGCCTTGGAACCCATTGCCTGACACGCCAATTGCGTCCATGTGCCGTCGGGTGCCTGCTGATAGGCGTGGCAGGAAGACGATGCGGGCGCCTCGCTGGTCTTCGGCTGGTTTGAATTCCTGGCGAGCGTGGGCGCTGCCAACGTCAGCAGGGCGGCCATTGAGCCAAGAACGAGCGCGTGCGCCAACCGCATGGGAAATTCTCCTTTATTGAAATCGATGTTCTCTTCCTAAAGAGGATTGTGGAAAATTTTCTAAAGAAGATTGTGGAAAATTTTTGAAATGCCGACGGGCGTGGAAGCGCTTGCTTAACACCCGGCTAACTTTCTCCTGCGGCGCAAATTTTCTTGGCAAATTCTCTTGGCAAATTCTCTTGGGTAGTGCTCCCCACGCTTTGCATTTTTGCCGCGGCTGGTGGAACCGGCTGCCGTAGCCGCGCGTTTCTGCAGATCGTTCCCTGGGGCGAAACGGCCATGCGCAAGAACGAGCCTCTGGTCAATAAACTGCTCACTCACTTTCTGATGGGCGTAGCGCTCGGGCTGTCGTTCATGCTGCTGCTGACGCTGATCGATGCCTTCCACATCAGGGACTTGATCGCCCACAGCCATGCTCCGATGCAAACGACGGTAATGCTGGTTACGACCTACGGCCTGATGTTCGGCATCGGCGCCGCCCTGACCGGCCTCGTGCTCACGCTCGAGGAAGAAGAGCGCTGACGGGAGGAAGGTCAGCGGCGCGTGCGCGCGATCGCGCCGGCGAAGATCTGCATGGCGACGCCGACCACCCATCCTGCCATGATCATCCAGGTCCAGGCCAAATGCGGATCGTGGCGCAGCACGATCACCCCGACGGAAGCAAAGGCCGAGAAGGCGGCGAGGAAGGTGCCGACCGCGCTGAGCAGTTCCGGCGTGTCGATCTTGCCGTCCCAGTTTTCGTCTGCGGCCGGATTGTTTCCGTGCGGTGGCTTGAAAGGCCGCGCCGGGGTATCGATCCCGAGATAAAAGCCGATGGCGCCGCCCAGCATCATCAGGAGCAGGAAAGCCTGGTTGGTCAGTGCCGCGTGGCTCGTTCCCACCAGCGCGGCCACGAACATCCCGCTCGCCGCGCCTGCCATTGCAAGCCCAAGGCGCTCAAAGACGTGGGCGAACTTTCTCACGCGGGTTCGCATGGGGTGGCCCCGCTGAATATCGCGGGAGACTAGGACGGTTTTGGAGGGGGTGGAAGCAACCTAGCGGTGCCGAGTTGATCAGTCTGCCGTGAGCGGCCAACAATGCTGGATCGTCGGCAGCGATAAATTGAATTCCGGCCATGACGCGATATGCTTCGATTGGAGGTGACCGACATGAGCCTGTTGAACACGCCATTCGATCCTGCGCGGGAAGGCGCGCTCGTCACCGGCGCGGGCAACGGGATCGGCCGCGCGATTGCGCAGGCGCTGGTGGCTGAGGGCGTGCGCACGGTGTTCGCCGATGTGAACCGGGACACGGTGACTGCTGCGGCCAAAGCCTCCGTCCGTCCGGAACTGGCGGCCACATGGGTGGGCGATCTCGCCGATCCCGCGGCGCGCGATGCGCTGCTGACCGAGGCACAGTCTGCGGTCGGGCGGGTGACGCATTTCGTGCATAGCGCCTCGCCGCCGCGGCGCGAGGCCGATCATGCGATGGCCGTCACCGCCGAGAGGTGGGCGCAGATGCATGCGGTGAATCTCGAGGCCGGATTCCATCTTTCGCGCGAGCTGGCGCGCAAGCTGATCGCGGATAAGGAGCCTGGCTCGTTCCTGCTGCTGACGTCGCTGCATTCAGGTACGCCGCGCAACCTGCCGCATTACTCGACGTCGAAGGCCGGGCTTTCGATCCTTGTGAAGGAACTGGCCAAGACGCTCGGCCGCTTTGGCATCCGCGTCAACGCGCTGGTGCCCGGTGCGATCGCGGCCGGCGGCTTCGTCGCCGATCCCGCGCTCGCAAAACACATCCCACTCGGCCGGCTCGGCCAGGCCGAGGACCTCGCACCGATGGCGCTCGCCGTGCTGTCGAACCGGATATCGGCTTACGTCACGGGCGCCGCGATCGTGGTCGATGGCGGCCTGTCGCTGACGAACTGGTTCGAGCCGCCGGAGATCGGGGATCTGTAGGATGGGTAGAGCGAAGCGAAACCCATCGCTCCTCGCAACGGCAATTGATGGGTATCGCTGCGCTCCACCCATCCTGCGAATCTGATGGAACTGAGCACCAAATGTGACCGCAGAGCGAGGGAACGAGCGCTCTGGATCGGCGGTTGTAGGACATCGATCGGGACTCGGGAGGGAGAGCGCCATGATGTCCGAGATTCAAATCCACACGATCGCGCGCCAGATGCTGGAGAAGCACGGCCTTACCGCGATCGCGCAAGCCGCGCGCAACGCGGTGGCCTGCGAGAGCACGGGCGACGACGAGGAGGCCAAGGAGTGGCGTCACGTCGAGGACGCCATCAAGATGATGCGGGGGCCGCACCAGAGCTAAGGAGCATGCTTCGTAGCCCGGGTGGAGCGAAGCGAAACCCGGGGTGACGCTCGAGCAGTCCCGGGTTTCGCTTCGCTCCACCCCGGCTACGGGATTCCTAGCGCAATGGCATTGGCGGGCGGACCACCGGTGCGCCGTCGTCGGCCATTTGCGCTTGCGGTGCCGGCTGCGCCTGCACGGGGGCGGGCGCTGGCGGCAGTGGTGCGATCGGCGGGACGTACGCGGCTTGCGCCGGCGGCCTGCGCGCCGGTGGTGCAGCGGCAGGTCGCGGCGGAGCTGCTGCGGTTGCCCTCGGGCGCGGATTTGGTTCGGAAGGTCTGGCTTCCGCTCTTGCTTCGGTAGCTTTCGCAACTTCACGCGCCATCTGGGCGTGGCTTGTCCTGAGCTGCGCGATGCTGGCTTTCAGTTCCTCGACCTGCTGGCTCATTGCGGCGAGATCCTGCGTCATCGCCTGCAATTGCGAGGACTCCGCGGAAGAGGCGGCGGCCGCCGGTGCAGCGGCCTGTTCGGGCTGGGCCGGCGCCGCCGGCTGCGCGGCGGGTTGATCTGTTACCGCAGCAGCCTGATCTGCCGCCGCGGTTTGAACCGCAGGCGTGCCCGCTGGCTCGGCGGCGGGAGGGTTATCCGAAGGAGACAACGCGGCGAGCACGAAGGGCGGCGCCCAGTCCGCAGCCATCGCCTTGGCGTGATCGCCATAGTGCTGCCACGCGGCGGCGGCGATTGCGCCGCACAGACCCAGCAGGGCCATGACGATCCGCTTTCCCCATTTGGACTCCGGTCGTTCACGCAGGGGTTGGAGGTCGTCAAGCCTGATCTCGTCGGGCCTGTCGAGCTGGACGTCCCTGGCGTCCCTGACGTCGGTCGCGCGAAACACCGGATCGACCTGCGGGGCGGGCGCGCCCAACGGCATGTCGGGGCGAATCTGGGGCGCGACGTGAACCTGCGGCTCCGCAGTTTTGGCCTGCGGCTCCGCGATGTGGGTCTGTGGCCCCGCGGCGGAAGCCAGTGGCCCCCCGGCTTGGTGGCTTGCGCCGTGCGCCAGTGGCGGCGCCCGGTCGGCGCGCCCGGCCAGGATCGTTTCGATCGCAAAGACGTCGTGCGGATCGGCTTCTTTCAGCGTTGGCGTGGATTGCATTGGCGGTCCCTTGCTCACTCCAATGTCATCCGCATCTGACGATGCGTGGCTGCTGTTGGAAAATCTCTGCCCACAAGGTCAGACGGCCAGCGCGGTTTGACCAAAGCAAGGCGTTTACGTGGAGAGATTGGGGTTAGGCCCCGGGGCGTTCCGGTTGCGGAACCCCTGCAAGGCTCAGCGGGCCGTTCTGGCCGGCAGGAGAGCCTAAAGCGCTGCGCTTTCGGTGCGATGCTTGGCGTACCATTTCGGGCCGGGCCCACGCATATAATGACGCTCCGGCCGATAGCTGTCACGGGCGCGCTCGACCAGGCGGTGCCACCTCGTCACGATCAGATCGAGCTGGCGGAGCAGCGGCACGAAGGAGGCGTGTGCGATCATGACGACCTCAATGCGGCTTGCCGAGCACGGAGGAGAACGGGACGGCGAAGATCTCGTCGTCGAAATCGTCGCTGACATGCACGACCCAGTCGCGCCAGTCTTCGGCGCTGCTTTCCCTGATCAGCGATTGCACGACGCAGGCGGCACGGTCGCGCGCCTCGGCGAGGTCGCTCACGGCTGCGCCGAGTTGATCGATCCGGATTTCCCGGGAATTCGAGCAGTGGAAATAGACCTGGGCCATTTTCGGTCTCCTTCGCGAGCCTTGCGAATCTGCGTTTGACAAAAATAGCAGCGGCGGAATCCGGTTGATATTCCGGTAGACCCTGACGGGGAACTACGGGCATCTCCGTTAGGCGACACCAGGCTAGCCGGACGAATCGCGCCCTTCCGTGATGCATCTCACGCCGCACCCGTTAGGATTTCGTTAACCATGCCGGGTCAGACTTTCAGACATGGAATCGTAGCGGAACCGGACTTCGGGAGCCGGCAGCTGCAGAGAAGGTCGGCGGCGTAATGCCCGCCGGCCTTTTCTCTAGGGTGCTCTCCTGGGCAGCTCTCTTGGGCAGCTCTGTTGGGCGGCCTTCTTGGGCAGCTACAGGCAATCCCGAAACTCACGGCGCTGTGAACCTTGCTCCGGAACGGCATTCAACGTGGCCCGTTCGCTTGTCAGCAAACGGAGGACAACGACGATGAAACTGAAACTACTTGGCGCGGTCGCAATTCTTTCGACAGCGCTCGTGACCCCGCTGATGGCGCAGGAAGCAACGCAGGAGCCCGGGATGATCGGGTTCACCTATCGAAACTCCGATTATCTGCTTGGCGGATACGGCGTTCGACTGCCGAACCCTTGGGAACGCCGCAGCCTTGGCTATCGCTATGGCTATTATGCCCCTCGGGCGTATTACGGGCCTGCCTATGTTGGAGCCCCGGTGGGGCTAGCGGTCGGGGGCGCCATCGTAACCGCACCGGTCAACCCGTATGATCTCGTACGGCTATTACGGCGATACGGTTTATTGGTAGGCTCAATTGAAAGCCTGACCGAAAAAGTGGCGTAGCCTGGATGAAGCCAACGGGTCGCGCGAATGCGCGCCCAGCGACGAGCGCAATTGCGCTCGCGCAGTGATGACAGGCTCCGCGAAATCCTGGACCCTCGAAACTCGAGGGCTCAACCCGGATTGCGCTGCGCTCCATCCGGGCTACTTGCTCAGAGAGTGCTGTGCTAGGCTGCTTCCACCATGAGCAACCGCATTCTCGTCCTCTACGGCTCCTACCGCTCCGACCGCATGGGCATCCGGCTCGCGCAATTCATCGTCGAGGGGTTTCGCGCCCGCGGCGACGATGTCGAGCTGATCGACGCCAGGGCGATCGGCCTGCCGATGCTGGACCGGATGTACAAGGAACACCCGAAAGGCGAGGCGCCCGCGCCGCTGGAAAAACTCGCCGGCCAAATCCGCGGCGCCGACGGCTTTGTCTTTGTCACCGGCGAATACAATTGGGGCATGCAGCCGGGACTGAAAAACCTCACCGATCATTTCCTCGAGGAATGGTTCTGGCGGCCTGCCGCGATCGCCAGCTATTCGGCCGGACGCTTTTCCGGCGTGCGCGCCGCGATCGCGTGGCACGGCACGCTCTCGGAGATGGGCATGGTGGTGATTTCGAGCTCGATCGCGGCCGGGCCGATCTCGCAAACCCTATCCGAGGATGCCAAGCCGCTAGGCGACGGCGGCAAGGCGCTGGCGCACGCATTCCCGCGCTTTGCCGATGATCTGGCGTGGTGGATGGAGGCGGCAAAGGCGCAGCGGGAGCGGAAGAAGCCGCCGTATTGAGTTGGCGCAATCACCGTAGTGAGTAGGGCGGGTTAGTCTTACTGCGTCATAACCGGCTTTATCCCCTCGTCCTGAGGAGCTTGCACAGCAAGCGTCTCGAAGGATGAGGCCAGGAGTGGCACCGTGGCCTCATGGTTCGAGACGGCGCTTACGCGCCTCCTCACCATGAGGGATTAGTGAACGCAGCTAGATTAGCGCAGAGCGTAACCCACCATCCGCTCGCGCGTGAGTGGCGGACTGAGCCTTCGGCTAATCCGCCCTTCTTGCCGCCTAACGACAGGCGCAACGCGGCCCACTTTTCGCCACCGCTGCGCGGCAGATGTGCTTTGCCTTCCGCCTTCGCTCTTTAAGTTACGGCGGGACAAGTCGTTCGTCGAGCTTCGGCGAACATATCGCTCGTCTGCTCAATCACCGGAAGAATTGATGTCGCCAAAGAAATTGGCCCGCGGTCTGCTTGCTTTTGCCGCGATTGCGGTGCTGACCGGCTCGGCCGCCGCACAGAATCTCGATCAGGGCAAATCGGCGCCAAAGCTGTTTTCGGAGAGTTGCGTGTCCTGCCATCGCAGCCCGCGTGGCCTCGCCAAGGGCCGCTTTAGCCTCACGCTCTATCTTTTCCTGCAAAAGCACTATTCCAGCGGCTCCAGTTCGGCCTGGGCGCTCGCGTCCTATCTGCAATCCGTCGAGAGCGCGAAGCGCGACCCATCGCGCGTCGCGGCGAAGCCGCCGGCTGCCACGACAGGCCAGTCGCGGTCGTCCTTGCGTCCGCCGGCGCCGGTGCCGGCGCGGTAGGCCCGCGCATTACGCCACGGCTTGCTCACGGCGACGCTGCGAAATCTCCCCGCCGCGGACATCTTTTTCGACTTTTGCCGGCGTACCGTCAGGAGTTGTGCGCGTTGCGGGGGGAGTAATGATCATGGTGGTGGCTGACCTTCAGACCAAGGTTGCGAAATACGAGAGCCGGGCGTCCCGGTGCGAGGAGCAGGCACGCGAGGCAACGGACAAGGCCCAGCAGACCTTCTACCAGGTGCTGGCCGGCTACTACAGCAGTCTGGCGACCGACTTCCGGAAGATCATCGAAAAGCGAACAGTCGCGTAGGCGGCCGACGCGCAGTCATCCGGCTTGCTTGAGGGCAGACCGGGCCCGTTATCCCATCTGCTTGCTCTTGAACCGGCAATGCCTACCTCTCGTCCGGCACTACTGCCGGGGCCTGGGGATGTAACATGCCGTTTGCCGTTCATCGCGGACGACGAATTCATTACACGGTGGAAGGTGAGGGGCCGCTGGTCGTGCTGCAGCACGGCCTGCTGATGGATGGCGCTGCCTGGAAGCAGGTCGGGTTCGTCGACGCGCTGAGCGAGCGATATCGCGTCGCGTGCGTGGACTCTGGGCCACGGGCTGAGCGACAAGCCTTCCGATCCCGCATCCTACCATCAGGAGCCGCGGTCCGGCGACATCATAGCCGTGATCGATGATCTCGACTGCGAACGCGCCCACCTGATCGGACACTCGATGGGGGCGTGGCTCAGCGTCGGCGTTGCGAAATATCACCCCGGGCGGCTGGCTTCGCTGGTGCTCGGCGGCTGGGACATCGTCAACGGCCTCCCGCCGACCAGCAAAGGACCGCTGCTGTTCGATCCCTTCATGAAATTCGCGCGGCTGACCGCGCCTCATTTGACCAGGTGGGTGACAGCGGAGGAAGAGCCCGGCGTGCGCGCCTGCTTCGACGCGCTTGCCCAACTCGACGGCGCTGGGAAAGCCGTGAGCGACGTTGGCGTCCCCGTGATGATCTGGGAGGGCAGGGGCGAACCCGCGCATGACCAGCGAAAAGCGTTCGCCGCCGCCAACGCGCTGTTTCTCTCGACGCCGGGAGATCACCTCGGAATGCTGCTCGCCTATGGCGCGCAAAGCGCGAAGGGGATACGGGCGTTCGTGGATGAAGCGATGGCGGAGTAGGACAGGAGGAAGCGTAGATGGGATAACGGGCCCGGTCTGCCCTCCAAGCAAGCCGCGCTTGCTACGGCGCTGTTGAATGCGCGCTTCGCGCGGCTTGTTTGGAAGGCGGGCGGTCGTCCCTCACATGGATGGTGTTACGGAGTCGAGGGTTGGACCTCGCTCCAAGCATCAAGGAGAGACGACCATGGAGTATTATGCCGGAATCGACGTGTCTTTGGAATGCTCAAGCGTGTGTGTGGTTGATGCGAACGGCAAAATTGTCCGGGAAGGCAAGGTGGCAAGCGAGCCGGCGGCGCTGATTCGCTGGCTCAGCTCGCTCGGGCTTGGGCTAACCCGGATCGGGCTGGAAGCTGGGCCGCTGTCGCAATGGCTGTACGCGGCGATGAAGCGGGCTGGGCTCGCGGTTGAGCTGTTGGAGACGCGGCACGTCCACGATGCGTTCAAGGCGATGCCAGTGAAGTCGGACCGCAATGACGCACGGGGGATCGCACAACTGATGCGGCTGGGCTGGTTCCGGCCGGTTCACTGCAAGTCGATAAATGCCCAGGAAGTACGTGCCGTGCTGACGGCGCGCAAGCTGGTCCAGAGCAAGCTTCTGGATGTCGAGAACAGTCTGCGCGGGATCCTGCGGGGGCTTTGGGCTGAAGGTTGGCAAGACGACGGGAACAGGTTTTGCCGGACGGATCAACGAGTTGGCAAAGGGGCATCCGAACCTGGAAGTGATCGCAGAAGCGCTGCTGCGGGTGCGCAGCGCCCTGCTCAGTGAGTTCAAAGCCTTCGAGAAGCGGGCCGGCAAGATGTCGCGGATGGATGCCAAAGCCAGGTTGTTGATGTCGACGCCTGCGGTGGGACCGATCATCTCGCTGACTTATGCCGCGGCGATCGATGATCCCGCGCGGTTTACATCCTCCAAGCAGGCCGGGTCGCATTTCGGGCTGACGCCGAAGAAGCACCAGTCCGGCGAGACCGACCGATCGGGGCGGATCAGCAAGATCGGGGACGGCTCCGTACGCGAGGCGCTCTACCAGGCCGCTCACATCATGCTGACGAAGCCGGTCAAGGGGTGTTCGCAGCTCAAGAGCTGGGCGATGCGGATTGCCAAGCGTGCCGGCATGAGCAAGGCCAAGGTCGCACTGGCGCGCAAGCTCGCCGTGATCATGCATCGCATGCTCAAGGACGGCGCGCCTTTCAATCCAGCCACCAAGGCCAACGCTGCAACAGCCTAGGAGGAAAAACGACAGGTTTCGGGCGGGCCACGACACCAGCCTTCCGAAGCGAAGTCCCTTCGCCGGGACGATGGATCAGGTCAGGCCGACATCCGGGTTGTCGACATATCAAACGATATGATCACGCTTTCCGCAGATTGGCCGACCTATCCTCTCACGAACCCCATCAGGCGACGGCCTCGCGCCGATCCCGTACAGAAGCAAGTTCCCGGCGAGCGGATGACGCAAAAGGGATTGACTAATCGAGGCCCGTTACAGAAGCCCGGATGGAGCGCAGCGAAATCCGGGGCGGTGCCCACGGCACGGAGAGCGGGAGAGGCGCTCAGCATTAATTGATGTGCGGAACTGCATTGTTGCAATGCAATATAACGATATCGCAATGCAGCAAAAAGGAGGTAGTCTACGTCTTCGAATCCTGCCCCCGGAGAACTGAAGTGAAGAAAACTACCTTATCAATCGTAGCCGCCACCGCGATCTTGATGGCGGGCGGCACTGCCGGCTTCGCGGCCGAGTTGCCGACCTATGAAACGACGGGCATGCCGATATCGGCTGCGCAGGTTGGTCTGCTGGGAGCAGCGAATGTCCGGGAACAGTCGCCGGTAGCAACCTCTACGGTCTCTCCGCATCAGCTGAGCGTCCTGACATCGCGGACGAAACTGACGGCCGCGACGGTCGCTCCAGCCCGGACCACCGGTCTCTTAACTCGTTGATCGCCATCGCCGTTTGAGCGCCCTGGGACGAGGCTCGTTAGCGTAGCGTACGTCTTCTGCCCGGGCCGCGGCGCCTTACTTGGGATTGCAAAAAGGCCCGCGATCTGTCGCGGGCTTTTGTCTTGATGAATGACAGGCTCGCGTATTGCGCCGTGTAAGTGCACGCGGGTTCTGTGTTTCGGTGCACGCACGTGACGGGTTAGCGGGTGTTCGCGCTGCCTTCTTTCAGGTAGCATTGTCGCATGAGCGAAACCGAGACGTTGTTTGCGGCTCTGCGTCAGTCCTCCGACGAAGCCGTTGTGGATATGCTCGAGCGCATGGTGCGGGATGCCCCGGATCATGCCTTGAACAAGATGAACGCGCTCGATCTTGCAGGCACGGAGGGCGTCGACGAAGAGCGGGTCATCGCAGCACTCCTGAATGCGGTGGGGCTCGGCATGTTCGAGATGACATGGAGCGTGATGTGCCCGAGCTGCGCCGGGGTTCTTTCCGCCAACAAAAGCCTGAAGACCCTGGATCGGGCGCAGTATAATTGCGCTTTCTGCGCCGCGGGCTACGAGACGACGCTCGATAATCTGGTCGAGGTGACCTTCACGGTAAGCCCGCGCGTGCGGAAGATCGCGGCCCATACGCCGGACGAATTGTCCGCGGCCGAATACTATCGCCAGATATTCTGGAGTTCGGCGATCGATCTTCCGGCCGATCTGGAGAAGCTCCTGGACGAGGTCACGCTCGAAATTGTCGACTTGCCGGCAGGCGAAAGGGCCATCCTTTCCCTGCAGGTGCCGCACGGCACATTGATCGTGTTCGATCCCGTGACACATGCGGCCCAGTTCCTTGATGTCAGCGGTGAAGAGGCCAGCGAGCGCCAGAACCTGTCCGTGATCTTCAACAGGATCCAGGTTCCCGTCGACACCGTTACCTTGCGCCCCGGGCCACTGCGCCTCGCCTTGGACAATCGCACCGACGGTCGCGTGTTGCCGGCGGTATGGGTGGCGAACCCGGCGCTGGACGACCTTCTGAGGCGCCGCAAGTCCGTTCTCACGGCAACGCGTCTCCTCACCAATCAGACTTTTCGCGATATCTACCGGACCGACACGCTCGCCATCGGCCAGCGCCTCAAGATCCTGAGCCTGACTTTCCTGTTCAGCGATCTCAAGGACTCCACGGAGCTCTATGAGCGCGTCGGTGACCTCACGGCCTTCGATCTCGTCAACGAGCATTTCAGGCTACTGCAGGAGATCATCGCGTCCGAAAGAGGGGCGGTCGTGAAGACCATTGGCGATGCCGTAATGGCGACCTTCGAGACCCCCGACCGCGCCATTGCCGCTGCGATCCGCATGCGCGAGGCGATGAGCGATCTTGGCGCCGAACGACAGCATCAGAGCCTGCGCCTGAAGATGGGCATCCACGAAGGATCATGCCTCGCAGTCACACTCAATGGCCAGCAGGACTATTTTGGCCAGACGGTCAATATCGCGTCGCGCGTCCAGGGCCTTGCGGCCTCACGCTCGATCGTGGTGACGGAATCCGTAGTGGAGAACCCGCATGCGCGGGCCCTGCTCGAGATCAGCGGGCTAAAGCCAGCGCCGAGACGCGTGGCGTTGAGCGGCATCGCGGACAAGGTGTCGGTCTACGAGATTTCTTGAGTGCAGGGCGCAATAGCGTCCGCCGTAGCTCAACGAGCGAAGGCGGAAGGCGGAGCGTGTGCCGTCCGGCAGGCGTCCTACGCGCTGTGACACAATCACCACACTCCAACCGAATTGCGCTGATGAAGCCGCGCCTGATCACATCCGGCCACGCTTCCGCCCCGATTGGCCCCCGCCATTGTCACATGTTGGTTTTCGGCTTGGGCTGGGGCACGAGTTGGGGATTGCAACATGTCTTCCATCAACCGCACCAGCACTTCGTACGTCGACGTCAGAACAAGCCGTACTCAACTTGAATCGCCCTCGGTTTCGGCCGCGCGTGCAGGGAAGGTGATACGGCTGCTTGCTGTCACGCTCGGAGCGGCATCGCTTGCGGCCTGCATGCAGTCCTCGGTCGTCACCCAAAAATCCGAACTTCGTGCCAGCCGGCAGGCGTCAGTGCACGATCGAACGGCATCGTCCATGATGAAGAGGCGCGTGGCCGCGGTGAAAAAGCGTACCCCATTCGCGCCGCGCAGAGAGACGGGCAACACCAAAACGGCCTCGCATGGAGTGGCCAGCTTCTACACCGAGGGAACGAAGACCGCGAGCGGCGAAAAGTTCAACACGCTCGAAATGACCGCCGCCCATCCGACGTTGCCCTTCGGCACCAAGTTGCGCGTGACAAACGTTGCGAGCGGCCGGTCCGTGACGGTACGGGTCAATGACCGCGGTCCCTACGTTCAGGGGCGCGTTGTCGACGTCTCCTATTCCGCGGCCGACGCGCTGGGAATGGTGGGGAAGGGCGTTGCCAAGGTCAAACTCGACGTGGTGGAGTAGCGACCCTTCAGGCTACGCGCGTCTCCCGGACATCTCCTTGCCCCGTTGCGCCAGCTTCACCATCACCTGGAGGGCATGATTGGTCGGCGTGGGAACGCCCAACTCGGCACCCTTGCGCACCACATAGCCGTTGAGAAAGTCGATTTCGCTGGGCTTGCCGCGCGCGAGATCCTGCGCAGTGGACGACATCTGGTTCGGCATGGCGGCGGGGATTTTCAATATGTGATCAATGAGGTCTTCGGGCATCGATACGCCGCAGGCACCGGCGACCGCCATCGCTTCCTGCACCGCGCGCGCGACGACATCCCGGGTGCCTTCGACTTCCAACATCGGTCCATAGGAAATGCTGGCCACGGCAGAAAGCGCGTTAAAGGCGCAGTTGATGACCAGCTTGCTCCACAGTGTGACCTCGATGTCATCGGCGATCGTGGTGTGGATGCCGGCGGTTTGAAGCGTTTGCGCCAGCGCTTGGCTCGCGGCAGAGGCGCCGATGGCGAGGTCTCCGCCGCCGTGATGCCTGATATGGCCGGGCCCGGCCATCTCGCTGCCGACATAGACCACCGCGGGAATAACGGGTTGGCCGGTGACCGCGCGGAGACGCGGCGCATTGTCGACGCCGTTCTGCAGGCTGAGAACAGATGTATCCGGCCGCAGGCGTCCGGAGAGCGACCGGCCGGCCTGCTCGGTATCGGCCGACTTCACGCAAACCAGCACCAGATCGGGCGAGGCGAGAGCGGTTGCGTCGGTCGCGGCTTTGGCGGGCAGGTGTCCTTGAAAGTCTTCGTCTCGAGCAGCAGGCCGTGGGCGTTGATGGCGTCGACATGCGGTTGCCTGCCGATGAAGGTCACGTCATGCCCGGCCCGCAGCAACAGTCCCCCATAGTAGCATCCGACCGCTCCGGCACCGACGACCGCGACTTGCATGCTTTTCTCCTGTTTGGCTGGACTCGGTTCGAGTACCTGATCCAACGGGATGCTGCAATTCCGCGGCCGATTGCCGGCGCGATGGTGGCCTGCGCGCAGCGAGTAGGGCGGGTTAGCGAGGCGTAACCCGCCGATCAGCCGCGAACGAATGGCGGATTACGCTACGCTAATCCGCCCTACAAGCTCCCCGGCCTCAGCCGCTGATCGTGATACATTCGAATTTGCGCTTCGGATGAGCCAGCCACTCCGCGCTCTCGACGATGCGCATTTCCTCGGTGCCGCTGATCGCGGTGCGTTCCAGCACGGCGAAGATGGCGGACGCGGCATGGCTGAGCGCATCCGGCGTGTCGTCCCCGCGGAGGCGCGCGGACACGAAGAGCGCGGCAAACAGATCGCCGGTGCCGGACGGGCTGATCGGCAGTCTCGGCGTGCGCACGCGAGAGGACCTCGCGCGCTCGATGGCCAGGGTCTCGATCTCGCCCTCGGGTGTGTCGGCAAGTTCGGCGCTGGTGACGACGATCGTCGATGGACCGCGCGCCATCAACGCGCGCGCCGCCTCGATCACCCTATCGATCGTTGCGGCCTTGGCCCCGCACAGCCATTCGAACTCGAAATGATTGGGCGTGATGATATCGGCAAGCGGGCACAGCCGGTCGCGCACCAGCGGCGGGATATCGGCGTGGACGAACAGGCCGCGGTCGCGATCCCCGAGCACGGGGTCGCAGCAATATGTTAGCGCGGGGTTGCGGGCCTTGGCGCGCTGGACGAAGTCCGCGACCACGGCGGCGATCTCGGGCGAGCCGAGATAGCCAGACAGGATCATTTGCGCTGAATCGACCGCGCCGCGCTCCTCGATCCCGAGCAGCAGATCGGCAACCACCTCTGCATCGAGCACGCGGCCGCGGATGGTCGGATAGCCCGGCCGGTTGCTCAAAATCGTGGTCGGCACCGCGATTACGTCGATGCCGTGCATCTGCATCGGAAAGACCGCGGCGCTGTTGCCGACATGGCCCCAGGCGACCTGCGACTGAATCGAAATCACGTTCATGTGGTTAAGTCTGGGAATATCTGATTTGCCGAGGCGGGAACCTTCGCAGGTTAACACATTGGTTATTTGTTTGCGGTCATTTTCACGACCTCATTCAACAAAGAGGCACCATGTCTGACATCACCATTCCCGGCGGGCGGATTCGTTCTTTCGTCGAGCGGATCGAGAACATCGACACCGAATTGCAGGAGTTGAACGAGCAGAAGAAGGAGGTCTTTTCGGAGGCCAAGGGCGAGGGGTTTGATGTCAAGATCCTCAAGGAGATCATCAAGCTGAGGAAGCAAGACAAGGAAGAGCGCGACGAGCGCGAAAGCCTGCTCGATCTCTACATGCGGGCGATGGAAACGGCGCCGCCGGAAAAGGCAGCGAAGGCGGCCTGAGTGAAGCGAAGAACCAGCGGGCTACCTGCTCGTCATGCCCGGCCTTGTGCCGGGCATCCACGTCTTTGATCCAATTGAGCACGAAAGACGTGGATGGCCGGGACAAGCCCGGCCATGACGGAAGATGATTCATCCCGGCTTGCTTCACTGGTTCACTTGAACAGCGCGAAATAGATCACGTAGAGCCAGCCCAAAATGCCATGGATGATCGCCCAGAGGATCGAGTGGTTATTGGTATAGGAGATCGCGATGGCGAGCGCCGAGCCAAAACCCACGCCGTATTTCGCGCCCTCGACTCGAACTCCGTAGTATCGATTTCCGTTCATGGCGATCCTTCCAGTGAGTAGCAAGTAGGGTGGGTTGGCGTAGCGTAACCCACCGACCCATGGCGCGTGAACGGTGGATTACGCTCCGCTAATCCGCCCTACGAGCCCTGCGTGGGCGTGGGGTTGAACCGCGCTGCGGGCTGACGTAAGCGTCCGCAATGAACGAGCCGACCAGCGGCGCCGATGCTCCAGCCCGAATATTCGGTGCAAAACCGGCCCTGCTTGGGGTGGCCTGCGGCGTTGGCGCGGCGTTGTGCTGGGCGCTCGGCTTCGTGGCGACACGGCACGGGCTGAAGCTCGGGTTCACGCCCTCGGATTTGCTGATGCACCGCTTCCTGTGGTCGGGCATCGCTTTCCTGCCGCTCGTCGTTCGCGCCGGGCTCGGCAATCTCTGCGGCATCGGATGGGGCCGCGGACTGGTGCTGATGGTGCTGGGCGGGCCCGTGATGTCGCTCATCAGCTATACTGGCTTCCTGTTCGTGCCCTTGGGCCATGGCAGCGTCATCCAGCCTTCCAGCGCGACGCTCGGCGGCCTGTTGCTCGCTGCGGTGTTTCTCCGCGAGCGGGTTCCGCTCTTGCGCGCGTTCGGGGCTGTCACCATCGTCGGCGGTCTCGTGGTGATCGGGGCTGAGTCGATCGGTCATATCGGGCCGGACGGAGTGCTTGGCGATTTGCTGTTCGTGCTGACCGGATTGATGTTCGCGGCCTTTGGCACGCTGCTGCGCCATTGGCGCGTGTCCGCCTTTTCGGCGGCCACCGTCATCAGCGTGCTGTCGCTCTCGCTGCTGCCGGTCTATGCGGCCTCCGGCGGGTTCGCCCGCGTGGCGTCGATTGGCTTCGCCGAAAATGCGCTGCAGGCCCTGGCGCAGGGCATCCTGGCCGGCCCCGCGGCGATGTATCTGTTCGCGTTCTCGATCCAGACCATCGGCGTTGCCCGCGCAGCGGTCTTCCCGGCGACCGTGCCGGCGCTGACGATACTCATCGGCTGGCTCCTGCTCGGCGAGGCCCCGACCGCGCTGCAGGCGGCCGGACTGGTTACGGTGCTGTCGGGATTCTATCTGGCGCAGCGGCAGCGGTAGGATATGAGCCGCTGCAGCAAGCGCAGCGAGCGTAGCCCGGATGAGCAAAACGAAATCCGGGGCGGTGTCAAAGTGATCCCGGATTTCGCGTCGCACATACTTGCTCTGCGGGCCGCCGTCGGTGACCCCAAGGGGAGAATAGGCTAGTTTTTGCTTGAGCCTTCTATCCTCCAACCATTCGAGTGCACGCCATGCACGTTCTCCGACCCCAGTTTCGCATCGAGGAGCAGCGCGCGCTCGCGTTCGCGGCCGACCGCGGTTTTGGCGTGATTGTTGCTGCGGATGAGCGCGGCCCGCGCGGCTCCACGTGCCGTTTGTGCTCGCTCGACGCGATGATCGCGTGATCGTCCAGATTCATCTGACGGCTAAAAATCCGCTCGTCGAACTCGCCGACGGCAACAGGCGCTTCCTTCTGATCGTCGCAGGCGACGACTCCTATGTCTCCAACGACTGGTATGCCTCGCGCGACAACGTCTCGACCTGGCTCTATGAGGCGGTGCATCTCTCGGGTATCGCGCATCTGCGCGAGCGAGACGAGAACCGCGGCCATGGCGACGCGCTGCTCGCCGTCTCCGAGGCGCGCCTGCCGAAACCGCCTTGGGAGCTCACCCGGATGGAGCCCACCAAGCGCGAGACGATGCTCGCCTCGATCCGCGTCATCGATCTCGTCGTCGACCAGATCGAGGGACAGTCAAAGCTCAACCAGCACAAGACCGATGAAGACCATGTCGCGGTCGCCAACCAGTTGGCGCGCACGGAGGACACGGGGAGCCAGCGGCTGGCGCGGAAGATGCGGGCATTGCGACCGGAGCTTGGCTATGAACGGTAGGGCGGATGATGACATCCCGTTGTTGTTATCCTCGGATGATTTTGAAAGCGGTCTCGACACCGTTCGCGAGGCGGCGGCCGGACCGATCGAAGGAATCTTTGGTCCGGATTCGCTGACCTGGCGGGTCGACCGCGAGGCGGCCGTTTTCCTTGGCGGCGGGCGGGCCCTGTTGCTCCAGTTGGCGCACCCCTGGGTCGCCGCCGCCGTATCAGAGCATTCCCGGACTTTTGCTGATCCGATTGGCCGGTTTCACCGAACATTCAACATTACTTTCACGATGGTGTTTGGCACGCTCGATCAGGCGCTGGCCGCAAGCCGCCGACTGCATCGACGACACGCCGTGGTGACCGGAACATTGCCGCAGGCGGCAGGCCGCTTCGAAGCCGGCTCAGCTTACAGCGCCAATGAGGTTTCGGCGCTGCGGTGGGTCCATGCCACGCTCGTGGACAGCGCCTTGCTGACACATGATCTTGTCTTGCCTGCGCTCACCACTGGCGAGCGCGAACAATACTGGGCCGAGGCCCGGCTGTACGCGGCGCTGTTCGGCGTGGGACAAGCCGATTTGCCTTCAGACTGGACGTCGTTCACCGCCTACACCGAGGCGATGTCGCAGTCGGATATTCTCGCGGTCAGTCCCGCCGCCCGCAACATTGCGGAGCAAATCTTTTCCGGCTCTGGCACAGGACTGCGCATACCCGGCTGGTATCGGGCGCTGACGGCCCAGTTGCTGCCGGAGCGGTTGCGCCGAGAATTCGGATTTGACTTCGGCGAACGCGAACAGCGCAGCACGGACCGGGCGCTGGCATGGATCCGACGCGTCTATCCCCGGCTTCCCATGCGCCTGCGCGCGGTGGGCCCCTTATCAGGAGGCGCTGGCGCGCCTGCAAGGCGATAAGCAGCCGGACCTGGCCGTGCGTTGGCTCAACAGACTTTGGATCGGCCGGCCGATGATGGAATGATTTTGCCTTGGGGAAGGTCGTAGGTAGCGAGAAGGGTGGGTTAGCGCAGCGTAACCCACCGATCTGTTGCGAGAGAGCGGCGGATTACGCTTCGCTGATCCGCCCTACAAGCTACAAGCCACGCTACAAGCCACGCTACAAGCCACGCTACAAGCCACGCTACAAGCCACGCTACAAGCCACGCTACAAGCCACGCTACAAGCCACGCTACAAGCTCCGCGCCGACCCATTGGCGCATCCCGGAATGAACAACCAAGTGCGCCGCGTCTCGCGTCTGCGAGACGTCTGCATCCTTTTGGTTAACGCGACCACTCCTTTAGGGAACGCCTGTTTCGCTATGGCGTTCCAACTCGAGAGGAGGAACTCGCCATGAAACTGAGAGGATTATTAATCGCAGCAGCCATGCTGCTGATGCCGACCGCCGCACTGGCGGCGCCGGGCATCGTCACCACCACGGTTAGCCTGAAGACAGGGCCGGGTGAAGGCTTTCCGACGGTCGACCGCATTCCCGGCGGCGCCCGTGTCAACATCCACGGGTGCTTCAGAGGCAAGGCCTGGTGCGATGTGAGTTGGTCGGATGATCGTGGGTGGGTGTCGTCGCGATATCTCCAATATCTCCACCGCAACCGCTACGTCTATCTGCCCGACTATGTCGACGAGATCGACGTTCCCGTCGTGCCGTTCGTGCTGACCTCGTACTGGTCGAGCCACTATGCTGGACGTCCCTGGTATCACCGCCGCGCCCACTGGAGCGGCTACTGGCAATCGCATGAGCGTTTCGCGACGCGGTTGACGATCGACCGCTCGGCGGCCCGGATCGGCCGCGCGGCGGCAGCGCGCGACGCTGCGCTCCCCGAGGCAAGGGCGCGTATCGGTGCCGACGAGAGGTCGCGTGCCCGTGTCGAGGAACGGACGCGCGCCGGTGTGACGGAGCGGACCCGCGCCGGTGTGACGGATCGCGTGACGCGGGAGAAAGACATCGCTACGCGTAGCGCGCGCGAAGGGCGCGAACGCGCGGTGGTGCAGGACCGCATGACGCGCGAGAACGCGCGGATGACGCGTGAGAGCGCGAGAACGGCCGTGCGCGAGCAGCCGATGGCCCGCGCCCGCCCGCAGACGCCGCCGGTCATGGCTCGCGGCCATGACGAACCGCGTGCGGCTGCGCCGCGGATCGAGCGTGCCACGCCTCGCACGACGCAGCCCAATGCGGCGCGCGGCGGCGGTGGCCCGCCGATGAGCACCCGCGCGCAGATGCCGGCCCCGTCCGCTCCGCGCGCAGCAGCGCCCGCAATGCCGCAGGGCGGCGGCGCGCCGCAGGCCGCACCGCGCGGTGGCGGCGGTCCGGGCGGTGGCGGAGGCCATGGTCCGGACAGGCGCTAATGAAATGAAAAGCCCGGCCTTGAGCCGGGCTTTTTTCCTCAGGCTTCCAGCGAGCGTAGCCCGGATGGGGTCGGCCGAATGGCCGCCCGATGACAGGCTCCGCGATATCCGGGACGGTGTTAGAGTGGTGAGCAGGACCTCTACGGCCAATGCGGTTCATTCCAAGACACTTATTCTAAGATAACGCGTCGGGATCGCGGCCGGGTTTCGTTTCCAAGCGCCTTTAGTAGGCCCGGCGATGCCGCCGATAACCCGCAGGCTCCTGTGCGCCCGCAAAATATGGATTGATGACGCACTGTGCCGAGCGGCCCGATGCCGACGCGTTGCACTGAGGCAGCGACGTGTAGCGGCATTCGTAATAGCTGGTCCGGCCGTACACGTGCAGGCAAACCGGATAAGCCGGATCGTAGGTCTGGGCGGCCGCGGGCCCTATTGAGACCATCCCAATCGCCAAAATCGCCAAGGACAGAATGCGCATCAGAGCCTCCGTTCTTCTTGCCGGGTCCTCAAAGGGTGTGGACCCAGGGCACTCAAACCTCAAATGTCATAACTTCGTAATTTTGCGGAAGGCGAACCTATCCGCCGTTCCCGTAGTTGGGTAGGATCGCTGGGGACCAATCGACGGGGTGCGTAAAATAATGGGACACACTCAGTTGGCAATAACACCGCGCGACCGCTTTCTTGAGGCAGCGCAAAAGGAACTCGCCGCCTTTGAGCGCAAGGAAAGCGAGTTTCGCAAGAAGCTACGTAAGGAGCGGGCTGAACAGCTGCAGCTTCCCGCCGACAAGCACGACCTTGTGAACTAGGCGGGCCTTAACATCACTGTCAAAATCAAGTTGTAGTTCTGAGGTGCACCTCCCCCGAGGTGAAACCAAGCCTCCAACTTGGGCCGTCCCGAAGTGTCCTTCGGGGCGGCTTTAGGTTTGCCCGTTCAAGCGCCCATGCACGCGTGTTCGAACAGCGGCCTCATGTCGGCGCCGCGGTGGCCGCAACCTGACAGGTGAATTTCGGCTCGAGATCGGAGATCTGTTGGCGCGTGATGGGCCTACTCGGTCCAAATGCGCTCTCCGCAGTGGCACTCGAACATGTGGATGACGACCCCGGTGTCAGAAACCACCATCGTTCTGACGTGCTTGAGCTTTTCATCGCAGAAACGGCAGGTCTTGCTGGATTGGTCCGCGAAAGTTGCAAGCTTCTCAGCCCGATATAGCTCCATGGCGGCCCCCACCCCAAGGAAAGGGGGTAGCCTAACGGGGATTGGCTCCGGGCTAAAGTGGTAATTAGGGGTAACCAGTCTTGCGTTGGGGCCGTGCTTTCTGCGCCCGTTGCTAAGCCAGACGGGGGCGGGGCACCCCTGACCCGCGAAAGTCATTGGGGAGGGAGGTGGCCAAGCTCTCCAGATTTGATTGCTCTTCGGCCAGGCGCCTTTGGACGAACTGGCGCTCAACCTCTGTCAGACTGGTTTGCAACAGATTGCGATAGCGTTGAATATTGCTGCGATGCGTACGCAAGCGAGCCAACTGTTGATCAATCATTTATCGTGATCCTCTAACAAGTGGGGTCAATTCGGCACAACGCGGCCAGAGCGGAATATGATCGCTCGGCGGCGTTGGTATTTCCCCGGTCGGCTGCTGAAATGCCGGCTGGCTAAGCCTGCCTCAGGTGTGTGACGCTTTGATTACAGGGTGCTGGAGTTGTCCCGGATGACGCTCCGCTCATCCGGGCTACTCGCTGGGGTATGACGCTGAGCAGTAGCGTGGATGAGACGGATCGAGCACGGCATTCCTGCTACGCAAGGACGAAGCAAACGCGTTGTTAAGAATTGGCTCGCGCTGATTTGCACGATTCCGATCCGTTCTTTGCGAACAAAATGGAGTCGGATGGAGAACAAAGCTGTGGCGCGGTTTGTTTCTCTACCTTGACAGAGTATCGGCTACAGTTGCGCTCGTCCGACAGCGCAGGGCGCGAGTTCATGGTGAAGAAAGCGGGCAAGCGTGCATCGCGACACACGATCCTGGCGATCGACATCGGCGGTTCGCGCGTGAAGGTCATGACCAACAGGGAGCGAACCAGGCGCGCGTTTGCCTCCGGTCCCGACCTTACCGCGAAAGTGATGGTAAGGAACGTCAAGGCGCTGACGAAAGACTGGTCCTATGACGTCATCTCGGTCGGATATCCGGGGCCTGTGGTCAACAACCGGCCCTTGTCGGAGCCTCACAATCTCGGTCTCGGGTGGGCCGGTTTCAATTTCGAAAAGGCCTTCGGCCGCCCAACGAAGGTCGTCAATGACGCGCTGATGCAGGCGATCGGGAGCTACCAGGGCGGCCGGATGCTTTTCCTGGGCCTGGGAACGGGTCTTGGCTCCGCGATGATCGTGGATGGCATTCTGGAACCGATGGAGCTAGCTCACCTGCCGTACCGCAACGGCAAGACGTTCGAGCAATGCGTCGGTGCCGCAGCCCTCAAGCGCGTTGGAAGGAAGAAATGGCAACGCGCTGTCGATGACGTCCTGAAGCGCCTGCTCGCTGCGCTGGAGCCGGATTACGTCATGCTGGGCGGCGGGAACGCCAACAAGGTCGACAAGCTGCCGCGCAAGGTCCGCCTCGGCGTCAACACCAACGCGTTCGAGGGCGGATTTCGACTGTGGAAGAAAGGGGCGGTCAAACCGCCCGGCACGCGCCGATAGAGAATGTTGTCCTGGCGGCGCCAGCGCATGGGCCGCGATTGGGCGATATGACAGGCTCGGCAATTCCCGGATACTAATTCGACCCGGCTCGGGGTTGGCGCCGTCGAGCGAACATTTTCCATCCAGCAGAAAGCCCGCGATGTCCTCGCGGACTTTTGTCGCGAAAAGCAGGCTTTGCAGTTTCGCTCGCACCTCATAAGCTGAGGTCAGCCGAACGCGCCCCACCTCCGGTCATCAATTGAAGGCCGGAGGTAAGGAGAAAAGAACAGCAGCAAAGCTGCGACGTGGCGCATGGCGTGCAAGGGAGGACACCGATGCCGCTACCCGTCGACCGCCGTCGCGCGCTTGCGCTCCTTGGCTCTTTCGTCGCCGCGCCATGGCTGGCGCCGCGTGTGGGCCGCGCCGCAGAGGCCTGGCCGACCCGGTCCGTGAAATATGTCAACGGCTTTCCGGCCGGCGGCGCCACCGACACGCTCTCGCGCCTGCTCTGCCAGAAGATGAGCGAACTGTCCGGGCAGTCCTTCGTGGTCGAGAACAAGGCCGGCGCCGGCGGCGTGCTGGGCGCGGACGCGGTCGCGAAATCGCCGCCGGACGGCTACACGGTCGGACTCGGCGGCATCGCCTCCAACGTGCTCGCGATCGGCAGCTACGCGAAACTTCCGTATCGCCCGCGCGAGGATTTCACCTTCATCTCCGGCATGTGGCAATTGCCCAACATCCTGACCGCGAAGAAGGACCTGTTCTCCGCGGACCTGAAGGAATTGCTCGCGGCGTTCAAGGAGGAGCCGGGCAAATACACCTACGCCTCCGCCGGCTTCGGCACCACGCTGCATCTCTCCGGCGAGATGATGAACAGCATGGCCGGCGTCCAGGTCCGCCACGTGCCCTACCGGGGCGCCGCGCCGGCACTGAACGACCTGCTCGGCGGCAATGTCGATCTGTTGTTCGACAATCTGCCGGGCTCGCTGCCGAGCGTACGCTCGGGCGCGATCCGGCCGGTCGCGGTCACCGCGAAGAAACGCCTGGCGGAGCTTCCCGACGTGCCCACGATGGCCGAACTGTTGCCCGGCTACGAGATGACCTCATGGACCGCGCTCATCGGCCCCGCAAACATGCCGCCCGACCTCGTCGCGCAGATCAACGCGCTCACCGCAAAGGCCCTGAACGATTCCTGGCTGAAACAGCGCTACGCCGACTTAGGGGCCACCACCTGGCCGACCACGCCGCAGGAGATATCCGCCTATCGCGACAGCGAGGAAGCGCGGCTGTTGCCGATCATGAAGGCGGCGGGGATCAAGCCGGAGGGCGGGGGGTAAGGGGCAGAGAAAGCGCGGAACCGCCGCGAAATCGCCCCAACTGCCGAAATTTCATGCTGTTCCGCGATCTCTGGTGTCGGAACACATTACCCCTGCCGCTCGTTCTAACTGGCGTAACAGCTCAACACGTTCGACAGGAGTGTCCATGCGAAATGTCATTCTTCCAATCGTCACCGCCTTGGCGCTTGGCGCAGCGACACCTGCCATGGCCCAGGATTCCGGTGGTCAAATCTCGATGCAGGTCGCGCTCGGCGTCGCGACCGATCTCGGCATCGTGACGGTGTCCCACACCGAGTTCCATGGCGACAAGTGGGAGATCGAAGGCCGCGACCGCACCGGCCGCTGGATGGAGGTTTATGTCGATTCGCGAACCGGCGAGGTGCGCCACCTGAATCGCGGATGGTAGCCGCGTTCGTCATTCCGGCGTCAGCGAGTAGCCCGCATGGGCGGGTGCAAGTTGTGATTGGCCGATAGATCAGCCCCGGATGTCGCTGCGCTCATCCGGGCGCTTGCTATTCCACCTTGCGAGCTAGTCGCTGCAATCCATGAAAAATGAAAAATAGTGCGAGGGCCAAAAGGGCAACGCTTGGCCAGAAGTAGAGGGCGTGCGCTTCATAGTAGCGGCCGGGCAGATATGGGAACTCGCCTTGCAGTAGGAAGGTGCCGATCATGACCATTGGAAATGTGTAGATTGCAATCCAAACATTGGCGAGGCCATCAGGGTTCGATCTGGAAAAGGCCAGCCAGATACCCATTGCTCCCGCGATATAGAAGGCGGGCACGATAAATTTCATCACCCCGAACAGTCTGGACAGCATGCTTCTCATGTTGTCGGCCAACTTAAGCTCTTTCGCCTGTATTCAAAAGGCCGCTCTTTCGAACGATCGTAGATGGGATAACGGGCCCGGTCTGCCCTCCAAGCAAGCCGCGCTTGCTACGGCGCTGTTGAATGCGCTTCGCGCGGCTTGTTTGAAGGCGGGCGGTCGTCCCTCACATGGATGGTGTTACGGAGTCGAGGGTTGGACCTCGCTCCAAGCATCAAGGAGAGACGACCATGGAGTATTATGCCGGAATCGACGTGTCTTTGGAATGCTCAAGCGTGTGTGTGGTTGATGCGAACGGCAAAATTGTCCGGGAAGGCAAGGTGGCAAGCGAGCCGGCGGCGCTGATTCGCTGGCTCAGCTCGCTCGGGCTTGGGCTAACCCGGATCGGGCTGGAAGCTGGGCCGCTGTCGCAATGGCTGTACGCGGCGATGAAGCGGGCTGGGCTCGCGGTTGAGCTGTTGGAGACGCGGCACGTCCACGATGCGTTCAAGGCGATGCCAGTGAAGTCGGACCGCAATGACGCACGGGGGATCGCACAACTGATGCGGCTGGGCTGGTTCCGGCCGGTTCACTGCAAGTCGATAAATGCCCAGGAAGTACGTGCCGTGCTGACGGCGCGCAAGCTGGTCCAGAGCAAGCTTCTGGATGTCGAGAACAGTCTGCGCGGGATCCTGCGGGGCTTTGGGCTGAAGGTTGGCAAGACGACGGGAACAGGTTTTGCCGGACGGATCAACGAGTTGGCAAAGGGGCATCCGAACCTGGAAGTGATCGCAGAAGCGCTGCTGCGGGTGCGCAGCGCCCTGCTCAGTGAGTTCAAAGCCTTCGAGAAGCGGGCCGGCAAGATGTCGCGGATGGATGCCAAAGCCAGGTTGTTGATGTCGACGCCTGCGGTGGGACCGATCATCTCGCTGATTTGTGCCGCGGCGATCGATGATCCCGCGCGGTTTACATCCTCCAAGCAGGCCGGGTCGCATTTCGGGCTGACGCCGAAGAAGCACCAGTCCGGCGAGACCGACCGATCGGGGCGGATCAGCAAGATCGGGGACGGCTCCGTACGCGAGGCGCTCTACCAGGCCGCTCACATCATGCTGACGAAGCCGGTCAAGGGGTGTTCGCAGCTCAAGAGCTGGGCGATGCGGATTGCCAAGCGTGCCGGCATGAGCAAGGCCAAGGTCGCACTGGCGCGCAAGCTCGCCGTGATCATGCATCGCATGCTCAAGGACGGCGCGCCTTTCAATCCAGCCACCAAGGCCAACGCTGCAACAGCCTAGGAGGAAAAACGACAGGTTTCGGGCGGGCCACGACACCAGCCTTCCGAAGCGAAGTCCCTTCGCCGGGACGATGGATCAGGTCAGGCCGACATCCGGGTTGTCGACATATCAAACGATATGATCACGCTTTCCGCAGATTGGCCGACCTATCCTCTCACGAACCCCATCAGGCGACGGCCTCGCGCCGATCCCGTACAGAAGCAAGTTCCCGGCGAGCGGATGACGCAAAAGGGATTGACTAATCGAGGCCCGTTACAGAAGCCCGGATGAGCACAGCGATATCCGGGGCGGTGCTGGGATTGTCCCCGATGTCGCCGCGCTCATCGGGGCTGCTTGCTGACGATATCGCGTCCCGGACGCGGTGCAGATACTCTTCCGCAGTACACCGCAGGGCCCAGACACAAAATCGCGAAAACAACCCCATGCAAAGTAGCGAGCGCAGCCCGGATGAGCCAACGGGTCGCGCGAATGCGCGCCGCGACGAGCGCAATTGCGCTCGCACAGTGATGACAGGCTCCGCGAAATCCGGGGCGGTGTCGGAGTGATCCCGGATTGCGCTGCGCTCCATCCGGGCCACTTGCGGCATCCATGCTACGCAAGCACGAAGCAAACGCGTTGTTAAGAATTTCCGCGCGCTGATTTGCGCTGATACGATTCGTTCTTTGAGAACAAAGTAGAGTCGGACGTAGAACAAAGCTGATGGCGGATTACGCCTTCCGCTTTCGCTCTTCGAGCTACGGCGGACAAGTCGGCCAACTAATCCGCCCTAGCTTGCTTCCCCTTGACATGTTCCCGCTCCGCCGCCCGAATGGCGAACAGCGCATAAGCGCGGCGTCGCGGTGTCTCACCCGGCGCATCAAAAACAAAGCGGGGAGGATTTGCGAATGCTTCGCCATGTCAGGAATTTCGCGCTTGCGGCGCTTGCGGCCGCAAGCCTGCTCGGTGCCGGAAACGCGCAAGGGGCCTTCCCGGAGCGGCCGATCACGCTGATCGTGCCGTGGGCCGCCGGCGGCGGCACCGACGCGGTCGCGCGCCAGATCGCCCACATGCTGGAACGCGATCTCAAGCAGCCGGTGAACGTCGTGAACCGCACGGGCGGCTCGGGCGTGGTCGGCCACCAGGCGATCGCCACCGCCGCGCCGGACGGCTACACGTTCGGTCTCATCACGCTCGAGATCAACCTGATGCACTGGGTGGGGCTCACCGATCTCACCTTCGAGAAGTATACGCCGATCGCGCTGGTCAACCAGGATCCCGCCGCGATCCACGTCAAGGCGGACTCGCCCTACAGGAACGTCAAGGAGCTGTTCGCGCATATCAAGGCGAACCCGAACAAGGTGGTGGCCTCAGGCACGGGGCAGGGCGGAAGCTGGCATGTCGCGCTCGCTGGCCTGATGCAGGCCGACGGCGTGTCGCCCGGCTCGATCCGCTGGGTGCCGTCCACCGGCGCCGCGACAGCGCTGACCGATCTGGCGGCCGGCGGCGTCGACTTCGTCGCGTGCTCGATGCCGGAAGCCGAGGCGCTGCTCAAGGCGGGGCGTATCCGCAGCCTCGTGTTCTTCTCACCGAACCGCGCGCCGAACTTCCCTGATGTGCCGACCACCGAGGAGGCGACGGGTCACAAGTGGCACAAGGGTGTGTGGCGCGGCTTTGCGGCGCCCAAGGGCCTGCCGAAGGAGATTGCCACGCAGTACGAGACCGCGATCAAGAAGATCTGGGACAGCGCGGAGTTCAAGGAGTTCATGAACAGGCGCGGCTTCGACATGATCTATCTGGATTCGGCCGGCTTCGCGGAGTTCATGAAGGCGGACAACGATGACAACGGCAAGGCGCTGAAGTCGCTCGGGCTGGCGAAGTAAGTGAATAAGGTGAGTTATAGCGAGCGTAGCCCGGATGGAGCGCAGCGAAATCCGGGGCGGTACTAGAGTTGTCGGGTCGACGCCATGAAGCGCCTGCGCCGATCACATAGCAAGCGCAACCGGCATCCGCTTGCGGCTCCTGCCGGGCGAGTGGTGCGCTAACGCCGAATTAATCTGATCAGCCTATAGTCTCAGGCAGTTCTAGTTGGGTGCCGCGTAAAGGAGCCGTCGCGAGGGACGATCCGGCGACGGCTTTTTTGCTCACGCATTTGAGGTTATTGCACGTGACCAGTACACCGGAAAAGCAGAGCGAAAGCGAACAACCCGAATCCACGGCGCCGAAAAAACAATCGAGCCGGAAATCGATCCTGGCGCTGTCGGTGATCGCTATTGGAATAAACAGTGCCGCGGCCGTCTATACCATGACGCCTTCCGATTTTGCCCTGCCGAATGTCAGCATGTTGGCCGAACTGATTCCGCACCAGAAAATTTCCGATCTCATGGCGGATTTGGCTGGCCCCGCATCGAAGGATGTTCCGTCGGCCCAGCAGCAACACCTTGCCGCTCTGCAGGAGAATAGCTCCCTGTTGCAGCAAAACGCAGCTCTTCTTCAGCAGGATTCGATTGCGCTTGCTTCTCTCAGGCAGAGCGTCGCGGATGAGCAGGTCGTTGTGAAAAAGATATCCGCTCAGATCACGAATGAACATGAAGACGTGAAGAAGATCTCGGCTCAGATTTCCACGCTGATCGCGAAGGTCGACTCGCTGAAAAATGCAATAACCCCGGAAGTGACTTCGTCCATTCCGACAAGGCACGCTCGCAACCGGTTATCCCGGGCAATGCGCAAGAAGATGGCTCGGCAGCCGAACTTTGTAGGACCCGTTTCGGTTGGAGGAGCAGTCCTGAGTGCCCCGGCTACCACGCCAGCCCGACAAGGCTAAAGACAGCAGCGCGAGCCGCGGGGCATCGGTCTTGCGCTCCCGGACCTATCGGAAGAAGTGGTAGATCCCATTCAGGCCGAGAAGGCCGGCGATAATCAGATAGACCGCCACTGCGACGCTGACGATGCGGGGCGCAACCAGCAGAAACACGCCCGCGGCCAAGGTGACGAGTGGCAGGAGGGGGCTGGCTGCATCGGGATGCATCCGGCGTTTATACCAGATTCGATGGCCCTTGAGCGATCGACAGTGACTTGCCCGTGCGCCGGCGCCGACCGGCCGGCGCATCAACCTGCAGCGGGCGAGTGCACCAGCGGCGTTCCCAGAGTTGCCCATGGCCGAGTTTCCGTTGGCCGTCTCTGCATCGGCGGGCTCAAAGCGGGGCGTATCCGCAGCCTCGTGTGGCTTTGCGGAGTTCATGAAGGCGGACAACGAGGACAACGGCAAGGCGCTGAAGTCGCTCGGGCTGGCAAAGTAAGTGAAGTGAGTAGGATGGGTTAGCGTAGCGTAACCCACCGACTTATCGCGAGGAGCGGCGGATTACGCTGCGCTAACCTAATCCGCCCTACTAATTCATCCGGGCTAGGCTTGCTAATCCGCCCTCCGGGTCTATGGCTCTCGCTCAAGAATGTGCGCGAGCGCTGCTGATATTTCTACCGCTACTGTGAAAGTCTCGGCCAGATCATTTTTGAACCGCTGGCTCAAGCGAGCGTTATCACGTTGACCAGGGTCGACCATTTCGATTTGAGCATTGAACTCATCGATCTTGCCGATAAGATCGCCGACCTTCTTTCTCAGGGTCTTGTCGAGCAACACAACTGCCCCCACCCGCTGAACGAAGAGCAGTTGATATGCCTATTACGAGTCGGTTGCGAGGTAGATAGTCTCCAGAATCGACAAGGCCTCGTTCGTTGATCGCTGATATAAGGCGTTGCACCTCGACGTTCAGGTCCCATGCGGCACTATACTTGCGTCCGTATTCGATACCTCGACGCATGAGGTCTCGAACCTCGTAGTCCTCCATCGGCTTGGATTCAAAATTGAAGCGCTTGTAGTAGCGGTGGTCAAACGCCTGGTGCGGGGCTCGCGACGTCGCTTGTCCTATCTCTAGAACATAGGCCACCGCGTTTTGACCTCTGCCCGTCAGGGGAATTTGCTTGATGAGTAGCGCGTCAAGGTTGGGATGAATTGTGGTTCTAACAACGCTTTCGAGCCATTCCTTGGTTATCTGCGTACGGTCGGTACCACCATCAATGGCGGTAGGTGCATGGCCGTTTTCTTCCATGCCGTAGATGAGCAAGCCGCCTTCCGAATTGGCGAAAGACGAGACATCCTTGCTGAGACTGTTTCTCTCGTTGCTTCCTTTGCCGAGTGCCGCCGATCTCTTGTAGTCGAGTGTCAGACTTTCCTGTACTTCGGCGCTTATCAGTGCAAGCAAATCTCCTTCATCCCAGTCTGCAACGGCCCGCACGGTTCTATCCTCCAATCGTTAGCGAGTAGGGTAGGTTAGTCCAACGTAATTCACCGAACTGTCACGGAAGCGGCGGATTACGCTGCGCTAATCCGCCCTACTAGCTGGGAATCCGGGGGCTGATCACTTACGGGTGAGGGTGGCCGTAAAGCCCGACAGGCGCTTGCAGTTCGCGCATCTTTCGGATCAAACCCTGTGCCCTCGGTAGGCTCAGGTCGCGGCCGATCTTCAGGTCTCCGGCAGTGCAGCGAAGACCGTCGGCAATCAATTCTCCAATAGGCTTGAGGTCAATTTCACGCGGCACAGGATGCAGCGTCGAGGCCTTGGCGCAATACACTCCAGACTTGCCATAAACCCATACATAGGAGGCATCTGTTCGGTCGGTCATCTGATCAATTTGGCCCCGTAACCGTGGATCCCGTGTTGTATGGTCCCATTTGGACTGAACGAGCATCCCCTTGCTTACAGGCATCTGACGATCGCGCCGGACGACAGAGACATAAAGGTCCGCTCCGGTATCCTTTTCCATTGTGCTGCCCCGGTCATGCATGTCCGCTGCAGTGACTTCGACCTTGAGCCTGCCAGCATTGATGGGGGTGTCGCTGTATCTCGGATTTTATCGCCTGAACCAGATGAGACGTGAAAGCGGGCTCTTGAAGAACGTCGTAAAAAAATCTTCCGCGACTTCTTTGGCGACTTCGTCTACTCGCTCTTCTAACTCCTTAAGAAGTCTTTCTTCGATGTCATCGGTTTCCATACTTAGTCCGCAGCTCTTGCAAGAAATTCGTGATCGAATAATTCATCTACCTAGATAGCGAGTAGCCCGCACAGGCAACGAGCCTTCTAAGTTGGCAAGCGTGAATTCAAAGCTAAAATGATCGTCTCTGCGTTTGCGAGTGTTCTCGACATTGCATCCGAGTTTTTTTCCAAGAAGTCTGGCTGTCGGATTAGCCACTCTGCAGGAGTGTAATGATCAAACTCCGGCGTGTCTGCCGTGAGAAGCCTAAAGGCAAGCTCAGCTTGCTTTAATTGCCGCGAGGTTGTTGCGCTGTGAGCCGCAAGCTTCGCTGATTTTAGCGTATTTGACCCTGTCAGCAAAAACGATTCGTTGAGCAATTCGACATAAGTATCGACGTCGAAAATGTCCTCAACATCCGCTTCTTCCTTTCCAAGAACTTCAGCGTAAGTCAGTAGATTTTGCGCATCGATGATTCTCGTCTTACGCAACTGATCCAACTTTTTCGCATCAGATTTCGCGAAGTCGGTTATGGCAGCAATCCTTAATTTGGCGCCCGCAAAAAGCGATACGAAGGATTGAATCTTATCAATTCCTCCTGCAGGACAAATGGTCCACCGAGCGTCAAGGCTGGGACGTCCCCTGGATTTCAGCGCTCTCGAGAATGCACTTAGATACAACAGATCGCCTGGTCCCTCGACGAGAAGCGTGTTCTTGCCAACAAACAGTGTTTGCGTGACTTCATATCCGAGTGCCCCTTGAAGAGGGAAAAGTGTATCGGGATCTGTTGCAAGGACCTCAGAGCTGACCTTCGTCCCATCTGTGGTCCATCGTCCGGATTTTTCTTGCCGCGTTCTGTCCTCCACGATGCGAGCGGAGAGCATCTTATCTGCAGGCACCATAAACGGAGAGTGCGTCGAGAAGATCACCTGATGGTTCGGTAACAGCTTGTCAGAAAAATAGCGCAGCAGGTCTTCTTGAGCTTTACCATGCAGCGTTAGGCCGGGTTCATCTAGTAGTAGCGTGAGTGAGCCTCCATTTTTCGGACTTGAGCAAACTTAACAAGAAAAGAGAAAACCAAATGAAACCGGCGCTTCGCTCAGAAAAGGGTACGGTGACCCGATGAAGATTGTTGCGGACGCGAGCGCGAGCGATAATGCCGGCATTGAAAGGAGCTGGATCGTGGGATTCAGCCTTCGTTACTCTGACTTCGATTTCGAGGTGAGGATTCTGCGTCCAGTAATCTTGTAGTTGGCCGGTAATGTTATTTGAAGCGGCTTCGCACTTCGCGTTTAGACCTTCGTACGTGGTGGCAGCCGATATTTCTTCTATCGAAGTTCCTGCGAACTCTAGGAAATCAAGAAAACCGTCTCCCCTGTGTCCAACGGCGAGCCTTGCGCCTTGCGATGATTAAGATCATCGATTCGAAGTTGGCCTGCCATTCTATCGTAGTGGGAAAAGTACATAAACTGGGGTAGTCCGGGTGCGAGTTTGGATTTAACGAGCCCGGTGATGTTCTTGCCCGGAAGCTTGGCAATGCGATCGAGGAGCGATTGTTGTCTCGGCGTTCTTTCGGTCAATTTCTCAAGCGTACTTCTAAGTTCATCTGAGGTTGAGTACGCTCCGAGCGGTTTTTTGTCTTGTTGAGTAAGTCTCTCGGCTTCGACCAGGAAGTCGCATGCCTTTTGGTAATTTATGGGGAATTGCCAATGTGGTGCGCTGTCGCCATATGACCGCCTTAGCGTAACTGTCCCCGCACTCAGTCCTTCTTCTCCGACTTCAGCGACGATTGCCTCGCGTTCGTCATCTTCTAATTCCCATTCGGTAGTGACGACCACAGCTTCGTCCCTTCCGTGCCGCTGGGCGTACTCGGTCAAATATCTACGCGGATAATCCGTCTCCTTATCGAAGGTTATCGGCGTGGATGGGTGCGGGTTTAGTCCAGCTATCCCTTGGAGGATGGCGGTCTTCCCTGCCTCGTTCTTTCCTACAAGGCAGACCATCTGATCGAGGCTGATATCGCCAGAATCTTCAACGCTGCGATAATTCGTGACGCGAGCCCTAATGAGTTTCAACGTCGTCTCCCAATTTAGACCTTGTATCTGTTTTGTTCCAACAAATTGAGAACGGCGAGAAAATCGCCGTTCTCAACTACAACTATAGATTACATTAGCTGCACCCCGTCGTCGAGCCACACGTATCGCACTTCATGCACGTGCCATTCCGCACCAAAGTGAAATTCCCGCACTCCGAGCACATCTCGCCTTCGTAGCCTTTGGCTTTGGCTTCGGCGCGGCGTTCGGCCTTGGAGGGGGCGATGGCCTGGGCGGCGGCGCCGGACTTGCTCCACTGCAGCTTTTCCGTCGGCGACAGGTCGTGCTGGGATTCCTGCTTTAAGGCAACCGCGCCTTCGAGCGTGTCGGAGACGCGGGCGCTCGGGCCGTGCGAGGCGATCGCGGTGACGTTGCCGGAGCCGCGTGCGTCGACATCGCCGCCGCGCATGACGACCAGATTATCCGTGCGCGAGCGGGTCAGGCCCTTGGACAGATATTTGGTCGCCTGCTGGCCGGCGTCGGCCGGCTCCTTGCCTTCTTCCACGCCCTTGCCGAGCGCATCGAAACCGCTCTCGTTCGGATCGACATGGGCGAGATCGAAGCGCGACATGTAGCTGACCGCGAGTTCGCGGAACACATAGTCGAGGATCGAGGTCGCGTACTTGATGCTGTCGTTGCCCTGCACGGGACCCGCGGGCTCGAAGCGGGTGAAGGTGAAGGCGTCGACATACTCCTCCAGCGGCACGCCGTATTGCAGGCCGAGCGAGACGGCGATGGCGAAGTTGTTGATAAAAGAGCGGAGCGCCGCGCCTTCCTTGTGCATGTCGATGAAGATCTCGCCGAGACGGCCGTCGTCATATTCGCCGGTGCGCAAGTAAACCTTGTGGCCGCCGACGACCGCCTTCTGGGTGTAACCCTTGCGGCGGTCCGGCATCTTCTCGCGCTCGCGCATCACGACGATGCGTTCGACCAGCTTTTCGACGATCTTTTCCGAAACCTGGGCGGCACGCGCCGCCATCGGCTTGTCGTAATACGCCTCGGTCGCGTCTTCCTCGTCGTCATCGTCGGCGATGAGTTGCGAGTTCAGGGTTGGCTCAGCTTCGAGCCGTCGCGGTAGAGCGCGTTGGCCTTCAGCGCGAGTTTCCAGGACAGGAGATACGCTGCCTTGCAATCCTCCACCGTGGCGTCGTTCGGCATGTTGATGGTCTTCGAGATCGCGCCCGAGATGAACGGCTGCGAGGCCGCCATCATGCGGATGTGGCTCTCGACCGACAGATAACGCTTGCCGATCTTGCCGCAGGGGTTGGCGCAGTCGAACACGGGATAGTGCTCGGCCTTCAGGTGCGGCGCGCCTTCCACCGTCATCGCGCCGCAGATGTGCACGTTGGCGGCCTCGATCTCGCGCTTGGTGAATCCAACAGCTGCGAGCAGGTCGAAGCCGGGAGCCGCGATCGCTTCCGGTGCAAGGTTGAGCGTCTCGCGCAGGAAATCCTCGCCAAAGGTCCACTTGTTGAAGGCGAACTTGATGTCGAACGCGGTCGGCAGCGCTTTCTCAACCTTGGCCAGCGCTTCGTCGGTGAAGCCTTTGGCCTTGAGGGTGGAGACGTTGATGCCGGGCGAATTGGAGAGCGAGCCGTGGCCGACGGCATAGGCCTCGATCTCCGCGATGTTGGCCTCGCTGTAGCCGAGCGTCCGCAGCGCCACCGGCACCGCCTGGTTGATGATCTTCCAGTAGCCGCCGCCGGCGAGCTTGAATTTCACCAGCGCGAAATCAGGCTCGATGCCGGTGGTGTCGCAATCCATGACAAGACCGATGGTGCCGGTCGGCGCCACCACTGTGGTCTGCGCGTTGCGGTAGCCGTTGAGCTCGCCGAGCTCGAGCGCTTTGTCCCAGGCCGCCTTGGCGTGGGCGATGACGTCGGCTTGCGGGCAGGAGGCGTGATCGAGCGGGACGGGATTGACCGCCAGCGCCTCATAGCCGCGGCTCTCGCCATGCGCCGCGCGGCGGGTGGTTGCGGATCACGCGCAGCATATGCGCTGCGTTCTTCTTGTAGCCGGGGAAGGGGCCTAGCTCCTTCGCCATTTCGGCCGAGGTCGCGTAGGCCACGCCGGTCATGACAGCGGTCAGCGCGCCGCACAGCGAACGGCCTTCCTTGGAGTCATAAGGAAGCCCCATGGTCATCAAGAGGCCGCCGATGTTCGCAAAACCGAGGCCCAGCGTGCGGAACTCGTAAGAGAGTTCGGCGATCGCCTTCGACGGGAACTGCGCCATCATGACGGAGATTTCCAGCACGATGGTCCAGAGCCGGCACAGATGCTCGTAGGATTCGACGTCGAACCGCTTGGTCGTGGTCGAATAGAAGGTGATCAGGTTGGCGGAGGCGAGGTTGCACGCCGTGTCGTCCAGGAACATGTATTCCGAGCACGGATTGGACGCGCGGATCTCGCCGGACGCCTTGCAGGTGTGCCAGTCGTTCATGGTGGTGTTGAAGTGCAGGCCGGGATCGGCCGACGCCCAGGCGGCGTGGCCGATTTTCTCCCAGAGCTCGCGCGCCTTCAGCGTCTTGGTGATCTTCTTGTTGGTGCGGCCGATCAGATTCCAGTCGCCGTCGGTCTCCACCGCGCGCAGAAAGTCGTCCTTCAGCGAGACCGAGTTGTTGGAGTTCTGGCCGGACACGGTGAGGTAGGCTTCCGAATCCCAGTCGGTGTCGTAGGTCGGGAAGTCGATCTCCTTGTAGCCTTGCCTGGCGAACTGGATGACGCGCTTGATGACGTTGTCGGACACCAGCGCACGGCGCGCGAGCTTGATCTCGCGGCGCAGGGCAGGGTTCTTCTCGGGATCGAAGCAGTCGTCGCCCGAGCCTTCGCAATTGACGCAGGCCTTCAGCACGGCTTTCAGGTGCTTCTGGTTGATCTTGGAGCCGGTGACGAGAGCGGCGACCTTCTGCTCCTCCTTCACCTTCCAGTCGATATAGGTCTCGATATCCGGATGGTCGGCGTCGACCACGACCATCTTGGCCGCGCGGCGCGTGGTGCCGCCGGACTTGATCGCGCCCGCCGCACGGTCGCCGATCTTGAGGAAGCTCATCAGGCCGCTTGAGCGGCCGCCGCCGGACAGGCGCTCGCCTTCGCCGCGCAGGCGGGAGAAGTTCGAGCCGGTGCCGGAGCCGTATTTGAACAGCCGCGCCTCACGCACCCAGAGGTCCATGATGCCGCCCTCGTTGACGAGGTCATCCTCGATGCCCTGGATGAAGCAGGCGTGCGGCTGCGGATGTTCGTAGGCCGACTTGGATTTTGTCAGCTTGCCGGTCTTCCAATCCACGTAATAGTGGCCCTGGCCGGGGCCATCGACGCCGTAGGCCCAGTGCAGACCGGTGTTGAACCATTGCGGCGAGTTCGGCGCGACCATCTGCTTGGCCAGCATGTAGCGCAGCTCGTCGAAGAAGGCGGAGGCGTCTTCTTCCGATGAGAAGTAGCCGCCCTTCCAGCCCCAATAGGTCCAGCAGCCGGCGAGGCGGTCGAACACCTGCTTGGCTGAGAGTTCGCTGACGTAACGCTCGGATTCGGGGAGGAGGGCGAGAGCCTCGGTGTCGGGCACCGAGCGCCACAGCCAGGACGGCACGGTCTCTTCCTCGACCTTCTTCAGGCGTGCGGCGACGCCGGCTTTGCGGAAATACTTCTGCGCCAGGACGTCGGAGGCCACCTGCGACCAGAACTGGGGCACTTCGACGTTTTCGAGCCGGAACACGATCGAACCATCGGGGTTGCGGATCTCCGATGTCGTCAGCCTGAAATCAATCCCTGCATAAGGTGACTGGCCGGAAGTGGTGTTGCGTCGTTCGATTCGCATTGGTCGTGCCCCGTCTTCTTGACCGGTCCGCATTCTCGCGGATGCCGGATTGTTGTCTTTGAGCGAACCCTCCCGCACCAAGGTTGAAGGCAACCCTGGCCCTTAAGATCCGCAAGCTCTACCGGTAGACCCGGCCTGCTTCTGCTTTCGCCACCCCAAGGTTGGTCCCCATCATTGGCTTGATGGGCCAACCCTACTAACGCCGTAACTCGTCACCTGAGCCCGTTTCGGCTCGTGTTTGGCGCACAGATCGCCCCCATTTCAGGGCAGACGAGCCCTCCATCCGTGCCTCAACCGGCTGACGGAGTGCTCGTTTCGGAACCCATTTGGGAGCGACCGGCGGGACCCAAAACTCACTCGCGCCGAACAGGAAGAAGGCTAAGGCAAACCCGTTGCGCCCGTCAAGGACTAGTACGAGTTCCTGAATCAAATACTAAATATGGTGGAAATCGAGGGATAACAGGGGGTAATCGCGCGCCTGTGATGCCGCCAAGTATCAGTGAGTCCTCAGGGATTCCCAAGAGAAAAAATTGTCCCCACCCTGTGGAGCGAGCCTTCTCCCGCTGTTCACAGGGCAGCTATTTTTCGCCGGTCGGGATTGCATTCGCGAGACTCACGCAAGACTCACGTAAGGCTACGGGCGGGGAGGTCTGGCATGTCGGCGCACCCGTGGTCGGATGCCCGGATAAGCGGCAAGGTGAGGGCCGATTCCACCCCTGCCGGACTCCATGACAGAATCAAAATCCAACGTAGGTGCGCGCATCGCGCCCGCGGGCCTGATGTTCCTCGCCATCACCTCGGTGGGCTGGGGTTTTAATTGGCCCGTCACAAAGTACCTGCTGAGCGAACTGCCGCCACTGACCCTGCGCGGCACCACCGGGGTGATCGGCGCGCTCCTGCTGGCGGTGCTGGCGCTTGTGCGGTCACAGAGCCTGAAGGTCGAGCGGCACTTGTGGCCGCGGCTGATGCTGGCGGCGCTGCTCAACGTGACCGGCTGGATGGTGCTGATGGGGCTGGCGCTACTCTGGCTGCCGGCCAGCGAGGCCGCGCTGATCGCCTACACCATGCCGGTATGGGCCTCGCTTCTGGCCTGGCCGGTGCTCGGCGAGCGGCCGACGATCCTGCGCACGGTGGCGCTGGTGATGGCATTCGCGGGTCTCGCCGCCATCATGGGCGGCAACGGCATATCAGCCACGACCCAGAAGCTGCTGCCGGGCATGGTGATGGCGCTTTGCGGCGCGTTCGGCTTTGCGCTCGGCACGGTGCTGGCGAAGAAACTGCCGGTGCCGCTGCCGCCGATCCCGGCCGCGGCCTGGCAGATCGGGCTGGGATGTTTCCCGATCGTCATCATCGGACTCGCCTTCGAGACCACGCATATCGATGACGTGACGCAACTCGGCTGGTGGCTGCTGGTCTATTCGACCGTGATCCAGTTCTGCATCGCCTATGTGAGCTGGTTTGCGGCGCTGGCGCGCCTGCCGGCCTCGGTAGCGGCGATCGGCACCATGGCTGTGCCTGTCATCGGCGTGGTTGCGTCCGCGTTCGCGCTGGGCGAGCCGCTTGGACTGATCCAGATCGTGGCGCTGGTCTTTACGCTGGCCGGCGTGGTGCTGGCGACGCGGTCGTAAGCCCCGACAAAAGCAGTTCTCGGCACCGTCATGCCCGGGCTTGTCCCGGGCATCCACGTTTTTGTTCGCCGCGGGGAAGAGAAGACGTGGATGGCCGGGACGAGCCCGGCCATGACGGAGTCAAAGACCTCCTATCCGATTGTAATGGCTGCCGGTTTGCAGTAGGCATCCGGCCGGGATAATTCTGGCATAATGGGTGCCAGGCATACCTGGCATCATCTGTGAAAGAGAGTATGGCGCGCAATATTCTGATCCTCGGAGCCTCGTACGGCTCATTGCTGGCGACAAAGCTTTTGATGGCCGGTCACAACGTGACCCTGGTTTGCCGGAAAAAAGACGGCAGAACTCATCAATCGCGACGGTACCGAGGTTCGCATCAAGCTGCGCGACGAGGCGGTGCACCGGGCGATCTTCTCGCGCAACCTGCCCGGCAAACTGGACGCGACCACGCCCGCAGATGTCGACCTTTCGCGTTATGATCTGGTTGGGCTTGCGATGCAGGAGCCGCAATACACCAACCATACGATCCGGGTTCTGATGATCAAAATCGCCGAGGCGAAGCTGCCTTGTCTTTCGATCATGAACATGCCGCCCTTGCCCTATCTCAAACGGATCCCGGCACTGGCGGACATGGATCTGGAGGAGGCCTACACCAATGCCCTGGTATGGGAGCGGTTCAAGCCGGGACTGGTGTCGCTCTGCTCACCCGATCCGCAGGCCTTCCGCCCGCCGGAAGAGGCGGCAAATGTCCTTCATGTCGGCCTGCCGACAAACTTCAAGGCAGCGGCGTTTGCAGATGAGCAACACAACAAGGTACTTCGCGAGCTGGAAGCTGATATCGACGCGGTGAAGCTGGACGGCCATGACGTTCCGGTGAAGCTCAAGGTGTTCGATCTGCTGTTCGTCCCGCTGGCCAAATGGTCGATGCTGTTGACCGGGAATTACCGCTGCATCACCCCGAACGAGCCGCAGTCGATCCGCGACGCTGTGCACAGCGATCTGAAGCTCTCGCAGGCGATCTATGACCATGTCGACACCGTTGCCCGGCGTCTCGGCGCCGACCCGCAGGATCAGGTGCCTTTCGAGAAATACGCCAAAGCGGCGGAAAGCCTTCTCAAGCCCTCATCGGCCGCCCGGGCAGTGGCCGCTGGCGCGCCTTTCATCGAGCGCGTCGACCTGCTTGTGAAGCTGATCTCGCATCAGCTTGGCGTGCCCAATGCCGAGATCGACCGCACGGTCCAGACCGTCGATCAGAAACTGAACGAGAAGATCGTGGCGGGCGGATCCGGCGCGCCGTGACGCGGTCCCAATCCTTTGTTCGCGGGTAAACACGATCCGCTTCAGCCCGCGAGCGCGCGGCGGATCATGTTCGCCAGTTGAGACTTGCGATACGGCTTGGTCAGTAGCAGCACGCCGGGGTCGAGACGGCCCTGATGCACGATCGCGTTGTCGGTATAGCCGGAGGTAGAAAGCACCTTTATGCCGGGCCGGCGCTTCGCGGCCGCTTCCGCCAATTGCCGTCCGCTCATGCCACCGGGCATGATGACGTCGGTGAACAGCAGATCGAACGGCTGGCCCTTTTCGATCACCGCCATCGCCCCCCCGACCATCGGCGGCGGCAATCGTCTGGTAGCCGAGGCTCTGCAATTGCGCGGTGACGAAGTTGCGCACCATTGCGTCGTCTTCCACCACCATGATGGTTTCGTTGCCGTGAGAGATCGTCGCGGCGGGGGTGGGGCTGTCTCGGCCTGGCCGCGGGCGGGCGGCAGATAGAGTTTGATCGTGGTGCCGTGGCCGACCTCGCTGTAGATCCGGATGTGCCCGCCGGACTGTTTGACGAAGCCGTAGACCATGCTCAGGCCAAGTCCGGAGCCCTTGCCGACCTCCTTGGTGGTGAAGAAGGGCTCGAACGCCTTGTCCTGGATCTCCTGCGACATGCCGGTGCCGGTGTCGCTGACGGCCAGCATCACATAGGGGCCGGACCGCACTTCCGGATTGGCCTGCGCATAGGCTTCGTCGAGCACGACGTTGCGCGTTTCCAGCAACAGCTTGCCGCCGTTCGGCATCGCATCGCGGGCATTGATCGCCATGTTGAGCAGCGAGTTTGCGAGCTGCGAGGCGTCGATATGGGCGGTCGCCACTTCCTGCTCGAGGATCGAGTTGACCTCGATCTGCTCGCCGAGCGTCGGACGAAGCAGCTTGGCGATATCGAGCACGGTGCCGTTGATGTCGACGTTGCGTGGCTGCAGCGGCTGGCGGCGGGCGAAGGCGAGCAGGTGCTGGATCAGCTCGCTGCAGCGTTCCGCCGCCTGGTCGATCAGCTCGGCGGTCTTCTGCAGTCCCGGCTGGTGCGCAAGGCTCGCGACCAGCGTTTCGGTGGTGCCGGTTATCACGGTCAGCATGTTGTTGAAGTCGTGCGCGACGCCGCCGGTGAGCTTGCCGATAGCGTCGAGTTTCTGCGACTGCAAAAGCTTGTGTTCGGTTTCGCGCGACGCCGTGATGTCGTGATAGATCAGCGCGGCGCCGCTGATGGCGCCAGCTCCGTCGCGCAGCGGCCGGCCGCTGACGACGAGATGAGCCGGAGGATTGCCGCTGGCGGGTCGGACCACGATTTCGGTGGCGTCGAACTCTTCCCCGCGCAGTGCCCTCGACGCGGGCATGTCGTGGACCAGCAGCGGTGTCACGCCGTCGGCATGGAAGACGGTGCTGAGCGAGCGCAACAGCTCGACCGTCATGCCGGGACAGGAATCCCAGCATCTTCTCCGCGGCCGGGTTGGAGAGCAAGACCTCACCCTCGGTGTCGATGACGAGCACCGCTTCCGCCATGCTGTGAAAGGTGCTTCGCATCACCGCAGCCGAAAGCCTGAGTTCGGCGTGCGCAGCGACCAGATGCTCGGTGCGTTCGGCTACCGCGGCTTCCAGTGCCTCGTTGGTGGCCTTGGAGGCGCTCAACAAATCCTGCAGTTCGCGGCGCGACCGCCGGGCCGACAGGGTCAGGACGATCGCCAGGATCACGATCAGCGCGACGCCGGCGAGGTCGATCGCCAGCAGGAAGCGTCCATTGATTTCGGATTCGGCACGCCTGGCCGCAAGCTGCCTGCGCTCTTCCGCGACCGCCTTTTCGAGGTTCCCCGCGATCGCAGCCGTCGCCGCGCGGTCTTCCTGCATAACCAGCGCCGCGATGCCGGCGCTGTCTCCGGCATTGCGCAGCCGGATCCAACTCGCCATTCATATCGATCTGGCGCGCCACCAGCGTCCTGGTCTCTTCGAGCAGCAGCTTGTCGGTGGGATGATTGGCGTTGACCAATTCGATCAGGCTGTCGAGGGCCGGCAATATCGTGTCGCTGGCGTTGCGATACTCGTCGGCAAACTCCTGATCGCCGGTTACCGCGAAGGCGCGTGCAGCGCTTTCCGCCCTGCGCAACAGCGGCCGCATGTCCGAGATTTTTCCGAGTATCCCGAGCGCACGGTCGACCGAGGCCGTATCGGCTCGCGACTTGAGGTCCAGACCGATCGAGGCAGCGCCGATGACGAGGAGGATGGCGAGGCCAATTCCGAGAATGATACGCTGCGAGGGCATTGCCACTTTGTTATTTCATTATTTTGAGAGGCGCGCGGAAGCTATCGGTTTGGTGATGCATTGATTGACTGACGTCAACAGCGCGTCAGGCGTGAACGGCTTGCGCAGGCAGCATGCCGCGCCGAACTCGATGGTCATCCGCAGGAAATCCGGCGCGCGCTCGGTGTTGGCGAAGGCGTAGCCGGACATCGCGATAACAGGCACGTTCGGCTTGTGCTCGCGGAACATCCGGATCGATTCGAAGCCGCGCATGTGCGGCATGAACACATCGATCAGCATGACGTCGAAATCGGTGGATTCGAGTGCGCGCATTCCCGCTTCACCACCGTCGGTGACGGTGACCTCGAACCCCTTGCGCGTCAGACAAACCTCGATGGCTGAGCACACCACCGGGTCGTCATCGACCACGAGAACGCGCGGCACGATGATTCCTTCTTCCTCGGGCGGCGGGCCATTCGACTCGCAACGTCCCATCCGACAAGTAAGTCGGAATGCCGACAATCCGTCTGTATGATAGAGTGCATATAAGGTTTGGTAAGGGCAATTCCGTCTCATTGTGTCAGAACAAGAACAAATGCACCCCCGGTCCGGATTTAAGCCCGCCATGCCACCGATCAGTCACGCGGGACGCGGCCGGCTATCGCCGCTCGGGCTCGCGCTCCTCGCCATCACTTCGGTGGGCTGGGGCCTCAACTTCCCGATCATGAAACACCTGCTGACGGAATGGCCGCCGCTGTCCTCGCGCGGCCTGTGCGGCATCGTCGGCGCCGCGGCGCTGGCGTCGTTCGCGCTCGTGCGGCATCAGAAACAGCCGTACCGCGGGCGATGTGGCTACGGCTTCTCCTCGTCTCGATTCTGACGATCGGCGGCTGGGTCGCGCTCATGGGCCTCGCATTGCTGTGGCTCAATGCCAGCGAGGCCGCGGTGCTGGGAATTTCAATCCCGGTCTGGGTGGCGTTCCTGGCGTGGCCGATCCTCGGCGAACGGCTGTCGCCGGTCCGCGCCGTCTCGCTGACGGTAGCCCTCGCCGGGATCGCCGTGCTGATCGGCGGCAACGGCTTTGACGCCAGCATCGAAAAGCTGCCGGGCATATTGTGCGCATTGGCGGGTGCGGTGTGCGTCGGGCTCGGCACCGTGTTGACCAAGCATTTCCCGTTGGCCATGCCGCCATTGTCGCTGGCCGCCTGGCAGATTGGCCTCGGCTGCCTGCCGATTGCAATCGTCGGGCTTGCGGTCGAGCAGCCGCAATTGGCCGCGCTCTCATCCGTCGGCTGGGCGTCGATGGTATATATGACGTTGATACAATTTTGCCTGTGCTACGTGTGCTGGTTTGCGGCGCTGGAACGACTGCCGGCGGCGACCGCCTCGATCGGCACCTTGCTGGTACCTGTGATCGGCGTGCTCGCGGCGGCGGCGATGCTGCACGAGCCGCTGGGCCTGCGGGAGATCGCCGCGCTGGTGTTCACGCTCGGTGGCGTTGCGATGGCGCTGCGCTCATAACTCATCATGTGAGTGGGTCATACAAAAGGGCGGCGCACCGAAATGCGCCGCCCGTTGAACTCACGAAGTCTTGACCTTACGGGCAGGATGCCGTTGCCCGTCATAGCCGAGATAGGTGCCTGACGCCGGGTCATAGGATTTGTACTTTTGCGCGCAGTAAGCCGCGGCATCGTCGCCGACAGGGGCCGCGGCGACCACGCTCTCGTCATAGTAATACGGGTCGTCGTAGTAATAGGGGCTGCCGTAATAGCCGTAGGCCGACCCGATGCCGACGCCGACCGCGACACCCGGCCAGAAGCCGCCGCGATGATGGCGGTGACGGTGATAGCCGTACCCGCCGCCACGGTAATAGCCGCCGCCTGCCACCGCTGCTCCACCGCCACGGATGCCGGGGGTGGTCCGGAAGCCGGCACCAGGTACGCCGCCTGTGGCCATGCCGCCTCCACCTGTTCTAATGCCGCCACTGCCGGGTGCTACAGCAGCGCCACCTCCTCTAAATCCGCCGCCACCGCCGCCGATCGCGACACCGCCGCCGCCACCGCCGCCGCGGCTAAACCACCGCCGCCAACACCGCCGCCACCAATACCGCCGCCGCCACCGACAGCGGCTCCGCCACCACCACCGGCGCCTCCTACCCTACCGCTACCGGGTGCCTGGGCCGAACTCGGGCTCGGTGCGACCATTGGCAAAAGAAGCGCCATCGCTGCGGCGGTACTCAAAACCTTAAGACTGATCATTTTTGGCTCCATCTGCGGGATATAAGCCCTAACCCATTCAGGGGCGGACGTTCCCGAGCCCACGCACCCATCGTGCGCACACGCTCAAATTGTCCGATAGGACCTGTATACGGTATGAACAGATTGCGCCGGTTCCGCGACAACGGGTCGCCTCAATCGGGCCGCGCCCATCAATCCGCCGGATAGGGCAGGGATACCGGCCGCGATCTGGACAATTCGGTCCGCCGATGGCATCAGAGCGGCACTTGTTCTCGAACCGGCCGAACCCTCATGAAGCAGTTTCTGCTCAAGTTTTTCACCTGGTGGAGCGGCCAGACGTTCGGCACGCAATTGTGGACGTGGCGATTCGGCGAACTGGTCGGCCAGGACGAGCAGGGCAACCGCTACTATCGAACCAAGGGCCGCAAGATCGATCCGACGCTCGGCTTCGAGCGGCGCTGGGTGGTCTACAACGGGTATGCCGAGGCGTCGCGGGTGCCGCCCTCGTGGCACGGCTGGCTGCATCATACCGTCGATGTCGCGCCGACCGAAGAAAACTACACGCCGCGTGAGTGGGAAAAGCCGCACGTCCCGAACCTGACCGGCACGCCGGCGGCCTACCGGCCGTCAGGCTCGACGCTCGCCAGCGGCCGCCGACCCAAGGCGACCGGCGACTACCAGCCCTGGACGCCCGGCGTCCTGATCGTGCATGCTGTCGTCTTCGCGCAACTGGCCCGCGGCAGCGGGGACAAGAACGCGTCGCTGCTATGACCACGAAGTCGGCCATCTGCATCGCCGCGAAGCTGATTTGGCCTTACTCGAGGGTCTGTGGACAACGGTAACAGCGGGGACATCCATCACAGCCGTCTTGCTCTATCCGCGTAATCGCGGCTCAATGGGACATCTTACGGAGATGGGAAACCATCGCGTCGGTGTCGGGCTCCAGTTCGCGACTGTCCCGACTAGCAGCGGCCACCGAGTAGGACACGGCCGGGAGATAGGCCCCGGTGCAGAAGTCCTGAAATCGCCCGCCCATGTGTGGCCGCCGTAGGACAGGAAAGGCCGTCTGGGAAACCAGGCGGCCTTTTCTTGTGCGCTGTCGTGGGGTCTTGTCATCGCCCGCGAAAGCGGACGATCCAGTACTCCGTGGCCTCTCGGTTTCTACCGACCTTGGCGTTTACTGGATGCCCGCCTTCGCGGGCATGACCTCGGGCGCCAGCCGCGCGGCGGCACGGTCGATCATCTCTCCTCGGCGTATTTGCGCCGCTGCAATCCTGTCTTTCATGAAGGCAAGGACTTCCGGCGGTGCGGTATCGGGCGAACCGGAATTGAACGGCGGCGCGGGATTGTACTCGAGGCGAAGTTGAATGGCCTCCGCGGTCCTCTGGTCGTGCAGCAGTGACACCAGCGTCAACGCGAAATCGATCCCTGCGGTGACGCCGCCGCCGGTGACGCGGTTGCGGTCGACGCAGACGCGTTTTGGTCGGGTCGCGCCGAACGCCTTGAGGAAATCCATCGCCGTCCAGTGCGTCGCCGCGCGATAGCCTTTGAGAAGGCCGGCTGCGCCCAGCACCAGCGATCCCGTGCAGACCGAGGTGATGTACTTCGCACCGGGAGCCTGCTGGCGCAGGAAGGCCAGCATCTCCTCGTCGTTGATCATGTCGTCGGTGCCGAGCCCGCCGGGCACGCAGATGACGTCGAGTTGCGGGCAGTCCGCGAAGGTCGTGGTGGGCGTCAGCGTCAGCACGGAATCGCTCGTGACCGGTTCGATCCGCTTCCAGATCAGATGAACCTTGGCGCCGGGCAGACTGGAGAAAACCTGCAAGGGGCCGGTGAAGTCGAGCTGGGTGACCCGTGGGAACAGCACGAGACCGATCTGAACGGAGGCGGGCGCTTGCGCTGACATGGCGATCTCCAACAATTTGGCTTGACGAAGGGCATCCTGCCATGGTCGCCTCGTGTCTGAAATGGCAAATCCCCCTCATTTCAGGACATGAAGCAAAAAGCGAGCCTGCGGCATGATCGGCGTTCTCGTGTTTCCGGATTTTCAGTTGCTCGATGCGGCCGGCCCGATTTCGGCCTTTGAGATCGCAGCGCGCTTCGCCCACGGCGCACCATCGATCAGGGTCGTTGCAGTCAAGCCAGGACCGGTGCGGTCATCGTCGGGCGTCGGATTCTCGCGCGTGGCTTAAAGGCGTCGGCCGCGATCACGACCCTGATCGTCGCGGGCGGCGAAGGCGTTCGGCAGGCGGCGACCTGCGAGAAGACGCTCAACTTCGTGCGCGCCATCTCAAGGCGCGGCGTCCGCATCGCCAGCGTCTGCTCCGGCGCCTACATCCTGGCGGAGGCCGGCCTGCTCGATGGCCGCCGCGCCACCACGCATTGGCAGCGCACGCGGCACTTTCTGAAGACCTATCCGCAGGTCAGGCTGGAGCCCGATCGCATTTTCGTGCGCGATGGAAACGTCTGGACGTCGGCCGGGATATCGGCTGGCATCGATCTGTCGCTGGCGATGGTCGCGGAGGATTACGGCGACGAAATCGCGCAGCAAACCGCCAAGCAGCTCGTGCTCTATCACCGGCGCAGCGGCGGCCAGTCGCAATTCTCCTCGCTGATGGAGTTGAAGGCGCCGAACGGACGGTTCGGGCCGCTGCTGGCGTGGGCGCGCGAGCATCTCGATGCGCCGCTCACCGTCGAGGATCGCCGAGCAGGCCGGCATGAGCTCGCGGCACTTTACCCGTGCCTTCGTCGCGGAAACCGGGACCACGCCGTCGAAGGCGGTGGAGCGCCTGCGCATCGAGGTGGCGCGGCAGCAGGTGCAGTCTTTAGCGAGGCGATCGAGCGTGTCGCCGAAACCACCGGCTTTCGCGATCCGGAGCGGATGCGCCGCGCCTTCATCCGCGCGTTCGGACAGCCGCCGCAATCGCTGCGGCGGGCTGCACGCGCGGTGTAGGCGAGGGGCCTTACCGGCGGAAATCTACCCGGCCTTGCGCAAATTTTGGTGACGACGTCGCCGAATACCATCGGCTTTCGCGACCCCGAGCGGATGCGCCGCGCCTTCATCCGCACTTTCGGCTAGCCGCCAGATCTGCTCGTCCGCCGCAAGACCGGCGCCTGTTGCGTGGCAGAAGCACATCATACCGTCCTGCCCGACGATTTCGCGCGGCGCGATGCTTTGCAGCTACAGAATTAACCCGCAGCGCGGACATCAAGCTTAATCGGCAAGCTTAACAAGCAAGTCTTGTTGTGCGGCTCTTCAAGGCGATTCAGAGTCTGGCGCGCGGCAGTTCTTCATCATTTAATCCAGAAAGTAATAGTCATGGCGCAGCCAACGATTGGACAAGTACTGACGAATATTGAGCGCGAAATTAAGGCCGAGGTTCAAAACAGGCCGCCGGTTCAGGTGCCGCGTCGGGTCGATTTCGCGCCGCCGATGGCTGCTGCGCCAGACCTGGCGATGCCAGGCTATGTCGAGCATCGCGACGGGGCGACAGAGATTGGCAAATTGTCGGCCGAAGCCGTCGTTCGCGAATATGAAGCTGCGGCGAAAGACATCGAGGCCCTGGGCGTCGAACTGGTCGAGACCGTCAAGCAATGCGAGGCAATGAGCCGCAACGCGCTTGCAGCGATGGACGAGCTGAAGGCAACCGCCAACCACTATCGCGATGAGGCCAAGCGCGTTTTTCTTCAGATTGAAAACTGCTCGCTGATGACGGCGGAGGTTCGCAAGATCTGCGGCGAGCTGCGAGACAGGATTACTATTCCGGTCACGATAGACAGGTCGAAGACGAAAAAGCGCGACCCGTGCCGTAGGGGTTGCGATATGGGTGCCTGCAAGGCCGCGCGCTATCGCGATTGACGGGTGGTGGCCGACGAGAGGCCGGCCATCACCTCGGGGTGCGTATCTCTGACCCGCGCGATCGCTCAGTCGAATGAGTGCGGGAAGAATTCACAAAGAGAGCGCTCCGCAATGCGCATCATCTCAGCGTCTTGAGCCACCCGGCGATCTCGGTGACGGCGACGTTGGCCTGCTGCAACAGCTTGCCCATGGTGAAGAAGCCGTGGAATTGGCCGGGAAAGTGCCGGTATGTCATGGGCACGCCGGCGTCCTTCAGCCGCGCGGCATATTCGGCGCCTTCGTCGCGCAAGGGATCGGCGCCCGCGGTCAACACATAGGCCGGCGGCAAACCGGCGAGCGTTTTGGCGCGCGCGGGCGAGGCCTTCCAGTGGTCGACGTCGGCAGTGCCGTTGAGATAATGGTTACAGAACCACTTGATCACGGAATGGGTCAGGAGAATGCTGGTCTCGGGCTCGCTATGCGAGGGATGGCTCATCGCAAAGTCGGTGGCGGGATAGATCAGCACCTGACCGGCGAGCTTTGGGCCGTCGCCATCGCGCGCGGCAAGCGCTACGACGGCGGCGAGATTGCCGCCGGCGCTGTCGCCGCCCACCAGCAATTGCGCGGCGTCGATGCCGAGCTGTTGGGCGTTGGCGGCGATCCATTTCGTCGCCGTGATGCAATCATCGACGGCGGCGGGGAATTTGTGCTCGGGCGCGAGGCGGTAGTCGACCGAGATGACGATCAATTCGCCTTCATGGGCGAGCATGCGGCAAACCACGTCATGGGAGTCTGGATTGCCGATCACCCAGCCGCCGCCATGGAAGAACACCAGGCATGGCGCGAGACCGTTGGTCTTGCGCAATTTCTTCGGCATGTAGATGCGGGCCGGAAGCGCGCCATGCGGTGCGGGAATCGAAAGCGGTCCGTCCGATTCCAGTTCAGGTGGCTCGGGATTACTGACGAAGCGGGCGTTCAGATAGTATTCGCGGGCTTCCGGCGCGGTGAGCGTCTCATAGGCCGGGCGGCCGGCCTCCTGGAAAGCCTTGTAGACGGCGGCGGCATCGGGATCGAGCGTGACGGGCATGGTTTGCGAAGACCTTTTGGAGTTGAGACTGTCATTCCGGGATGGTCCGCAGGACCAGACCAGAATCGAGACGGGTTCGATGCTTCGCATCGCCCCGGAACGACGTCAGGCGGCGGTGCGGCCGCCATCCACGGTATAGGCGGAGCCGGAGACGTAGCTCCGCCTCGTCGGAGGCCAGGAACGCCACGATGGAGGCGACTTCGGACGCCTGCCCGAGCCGCCGCGCTGGGATCCGGTCCACGACCTTGTCGTTCGGCGGCGGCGCATTGCCGGGATTACGGCCCTGCAGAATCGTGCTCAGCATTCGGCTGTCGATCAGGCCGGGGCACACGCAATTAACCCGCACGCCGGTGCCGGTGCATTCCCAGGCCGCGCTCTTGGTGAGTCCGATCACCGCATGCTTGCTGGCGCTGTAGACCGCGATCATCGGCGATCCCATCAGGCCGGCGATGGAGGCGGTGTTGATGATGCTGCCCTTGTTTTGTTTCAGCATCACCGGCAGCACATGTTTCATGCCGAGAAAGACGCCGACCACGTTGACGTCGAGTACGCGCCGAAAGCTCTCCAGCGAATATTCCGGGATCGGCTTGATGTCGCCCTCGACGCCGGCGTTATTGTAAAAAGGCGTCGATGGTGCCGAATTTGTCGACGGTAGCCCGGACATATTCCGCGACTTCGTCCTCCTGTGTGACATCGGCGGTGACCGCGAGCGCCTGCGCCGAGGCGGGCAGATCCTTGATGGCGGCCGCAAGATACTGCTCGTTGCGGTCGACCGCGACGATGCGCGCGGCGCGCTCGGCCAACAGGCGGATGGTCGCGGTTCCGATGACGCCGGCAGCGCCGGTGACGACGGCAACCCTGCCATCGAGGCGAATTCGATCGGGCATTCCTGGGGTTCCTCTGGCTCCTCCGGTTCATCCCGGATTTTGGTGGGTTTCGCGCAAAAGAGGGCACGCGAACGGGAGCGACTATTTCATTTTGTGGCCCGGGCTGACCAGTAGGCCGGCGGCGAAGGGCGGCAGAGCTCTTCCCGGAAGGGCGGCAAACCGCCCCTTCCCCGCCGTATTCGGCGTGTTAACCGGGTGGCACGCGAGCGGCGGATAAGTCTGTACTATGTCGCGAGCCCGATTCGCCTGTTGAAGCCGCGAGATGTTTCGAACCATTGCCCTGACCGGTATTGCGGCCCTGGTGGCCGCCACCTCCAGTCTCGCTCGCGCCCCCGGCGCAGGCGCAGATCGGCAATATCTTTTCCGACCCTCCGCTGCGGCCGCCGGGCGCGATCCCGCGCGCGGCAATCAACAGCAGCAGCAATTTCCTGACGACGACGAGGAAGTGCCGGAATTGCCGCGCGGCCGCCTGTTGCCGACCCCGAACCGGCCGCCGCCGGGGCAGGGCGCGCCGCCGCCCGGGAGCTTTCAGTCGCAACCGCTAGCGCCGCCGCCCGGAACGACCGTCGCTCCCCAGGGTACACAGCCGGGTATCGCGGTCACGCCGCCACAGCCGGGTCAGCCGGGCGTCGCCAACGCGCCGCCGGGCAATGCGCTGCCGGGATTGCCGCCGGGCCAGCGTCAGCCCAAGGGCGTGCCGCAAGCGCCGGCGACCTTGCAGCCGGGCGACGAGGTCGTGTCCGAGCCGCCGGCAACCAAGATCACCAACAAGAAGGCGAGTTTCTCCGGCCTCGATAAGATCACCGGGCGCATCATCAATTTCGACGAGGATATCGGCGAGACCGTGCAGTTCGGCGCGCTCCGCGTCAAAACCAGCGCCTGCTACACAAGGCCGTCGACCGAAGCCACCAATACCGACGCTTTTGTCGAGGTCGACGAGATCACGCTGCAGGGCGAAGTGAAGCGGATTTTCTCCGGCTGGATGTACGCTGCAAGCCCCGGCCTGCATGGCGTCGAGCATCCGGTCTACGACATCTGGCTGACCGACTGCAAAGGCCCCGACCAGACCATTGTCAGCGCGCAGCCCGACCCGCCGAAGGCGCCCCGCCGCCGGCCGCAAAACGCCCGCCGCAGCCGAAGCAGGCCGCGCCGCGCCCGCCCGGGCCACCGCCGCAGCCGCAATTCCAGCAGCAGCCTCCGCCGCCACCCCCGCCGCAGCAGCGGCCCGGCGGGCTGTTTGGCGGCCTGTTCGGGAATTAAGACCTATCGGGGCTAACAACTTCGGTGTCCCGGGCGCTGTGCAGCACGAAGTGATGCGCAGCAGAACCGGGACCCATGTCGCCATCAGATGATAGAGAATGGGTCCCGGCTCTGCGGTGCAGCGTTGCACGCTGCACCGCGTCCGGGACACGCAACTTCAGCTCCGCTGCGCGATGATCGCGAGTGCGTCGGCGCCGCTGACCGGCTGACCGGCGGACAATCTCAGGAACTCCGCAGGCTGGCCTGCGACCGCCTTGTTAGCAGCGTGCGATAGCGGCGCCTGGAAATCTCGGCCGCGCCGAAGCTGCGCAGGTGTTCGGTTACATATTGGGTGTCGAGCAGTTCGAATCCGCCCGCGATCAGCCGCGCCACCAGATGCACAAGCGCCACCTTGGAGGCGTCGCGGACGCGATGAAACATGCTCTCGCCGAAGAACGCCCGCCCGAGGCTGACCCCGTAGAGCCCGCCGACGAGATCGCCGTCCTGCCAGACTTCGACGCTGTGGCAGTGTCCGAGCTCGTAGAGCCCGACATAAAGGTCGCGGATGCGCTTGTTGATCCAGGTGTCGTCGCGGCCCGGCTGCGGCGCCGCGCAGCCGGCGATCACGGCCTTGAAGGCGGTATCGACGGTGACGCTGAAGGCCTCGAACGCACGGTGCGGGCGAGCCGCGAGGCGATGCGAAATCCGTTGAGCGGGATCACCCCGCGCATCTCCGGCTCGACCCAGAACAGCGTCGGATCGTCGGCGCTCTCGGCCATCGGAAAGATGCCGCAGGCGTAGGCCCGCAGCAGCACTTCGGGCGTGATTTCTGGAAGCAGCGGAGTCGCGTGTGGTCATCCGCGGGATAATAGCAGGATGCTGAGGGCCGATGCTACGTTCCCACAAGCAGCGGACTGCCGGGATATCCGCGAGCCAGATCCAGGTCTAGCTCGCCACCGCGTTGGCCGACTTCGGCGCTGCGGCGGCAGCGCGGCGGAAGCGCAGCACGATCTTTGTGCCGTTATGGTCGGGATCGCGCTCGACATTGGCGTCCAGCTTGGCGGCCATCGAGCTCACGATACGTTGTCCCATGCCGGTGGAGCGCGGGTCGGCCTTGGCGTTGACGCCAACGCCGTCATCCGCAATCGAGACCACGAGGTCGTCGCCCTCGGGCTTGAGCTCGACGTGAATGGGGCCGGCGCCATCGGGATAGGCGTACTTCACGGCGTTCATCACCAGCTCGTTGACGATGATGCCGATTGCCACCGCGCGGTCCGGGTCGATCTCGATCGGTTCGGCCTTGAGCGTCAGCCGCGACATCTTGTTGCCCTCGGCCGAACGCCTGAGGTCCTCCAGCAGGGCTTCGAGATACTGGTTCAGCAACACGCTCTTGAGATCGTGCGACGTGTACAGTCGGCGATGCACCTGCGCGACCGCGGCGACGCGGCCCATCGCATTGGTCAGCGCCGCCTTGACGTCCTCCTGAACAGCGGAATTGGCCTGCAGGTGCAACAGCGATGCGATGATCTGCAGCGAGTTGCCGACGCGGTGGTTGACTTCGCGGAGCAGCACTTCGCGCTCGGCGGCGAGTGCCGCATAGCGGTCGCGTGAAGCGTGAACCTCGGCCTCGGCCTCGTCGCGCGCCCGTTGCAGCTCGGCCTGCTTGAGCGCGCCGTTGACGGCGACCTGAAGCAGTGGAATGAAATCGCCCTGTGGGTCCTTGACCAGGTAGTCGGCGGCGCCGGCTTTCAGCGCCGTGACGGCGATTGCCGAATCCTGCGACGCCGTGACGAACACCACTGGCGGTGCGTCCGGGATCGCCATGATCCGCTCCAGCGTTTCCAGCCCGTCGAGCCCCGGCATGTATTGGTCGAGCGCGATGGCATCGATGCCGCCTTCCGCCAGTCGCGCCAGCCCCTGGTCGCCGCCCACCGCATGTACAACTTTGAATCCAGCCCGCGTCAGGCCGCGGTCGACCAGCCGGGCGAGAGCCTCGTCGTCATCGATATACAAAAGAGTCGGCGTCGCTTTGTTCATGTGGCGGCCGGGGGTACCTGAATGACGGAAAAGAACAGGCCTAGCTGGCGAATGGCGTTGGCGAAGCTTTCATAGTTCACGGGCTTGGTGATGTAGACATTGCAACCGAGGTCGTAGCAGCGCTTGATCTCTTGAGAATCGTCCGTCGTGGTCAGCACCACCACCGGCGTGGGCTTCAGGTATTTGTTTTCCTTGACCCGCTTCAGAATGTCGATGCCTGATGTGTCGGGCAAGTTGAGATCGAGCAGGATCAGCAGTGCGCTGCCCTTGTGATCGAGGCCCGTTCCATCCTTGCCAAACAGGTAGTCCAGCGCCGCTGTACCGCTGGTGAACGGTATTATCTCATTATTGACGCCGGAGCGACGTATATTCCGCTCGATCAGGCGGGCATGGCCCTCATCGTCCTCAATCATGATGATAGTGACTGGATTACTCATGGGCGTGTGTTCCGCTTGCTGGCTGGCCAATTGATAGGCAGCGTGATCGTGAATGTGCTGCCCTGGTAAAGCTCCGAAGCGACCGACATGGTTCCCCCAAGCCGGCGCACCAGGGCGCGTACATGGGCAAGGCCGATGCCCTGTCCCGGCTTGTCCTGGTTCCCGGCGCGGCGGAACAGATCGAAGATGCGCTGGTGGTCCTTGGGATCGATGCCGCGGCCATTGTCGGAAATCTCGAAAATCGCAAAGCCGAGCTTGGTGCGTCCGCGCACCGAGATCTCGCCGGGAACGCCGGACTTGAGATATTTGAGCGCATTGTCGATCAAGTTGGAGAAAATCTGCTCCAGCGCAAGGCGATCGGTGACAATGTTCGGCAACGTTCCGATCCGGATCTGCGCCTCGGCTTCGGCGGCCTGATGTGCCATGGTCGCGACGATCCCCTCGATCAGATCCTTCGTATCGATCCACACGGGCTCAAACTCGCGCCGTCCTTCGCGGGTGAGGTCGAGGATCGCCGATATCAGCCGGTCCATCTTGGCGATCGACGATTTGATGAACCCGAGCGCCTCGGAGAAGTCGTCCGAGAGCTGCTTGTCGGTCCCTTCGAGAACGGGCTCGGCGGTATCGGTGGCGTTTTCCGGGGCCGGGGGCGATCGATCGGGCGCGGGCAAGCGCTGCGATCCGCCTGAAGATGTCGCCGCGCAATTCCTCCAGTTCGCTGGTGAAGCCCATGATATTCACCAGCGGCGAGCGCAGATCGTGGCTGACGATATAGGCAAAGCGCTGGATCTCATCATTGGCTTCACGCAGGTCCGCCGTGCGCTCGTCGATCGTGGTCTCGAGGTTGAGGTTGCTGTCGCGCAGTTTGGTCTCGGCGTCGTCGCGGGCGCGCGACGAACGTCGCACCAGGAGGATCGAGATTGCCGCAAGCGCGATCACGAGGCCCGATCCTGCCACCGTCACCACCGAGGCCAGTTGCTGCGTGCGGTCCGCGGTCGCGGTGCGCGCCGCCAATAGCAGGTCTTCCTCGGCCCACATGGCCTGCGCGACATCGCGGATGATGGCGCCGGTATCGCCTGCAGCGATTTCGCGAACGAGGGCGGTAGCTCTGGCAGGATCACCCTGTTTGACGAAGTCCATTTCCTGCGCGAACTGGCCGAGCCGGGTTTCGACGGCCGATCGCAGTTTCTTGCATGTTCGACCTGGGCGGGGTTGTCGCGGATCGATTGCGTCAGCTTTTCCAGGTCGGGAAGGATGTTGGCCACGGCGGCATCATGGTCGCGCAGAAACTCCGGCCCCGAGGTCAAAAGATAGCCCCGGGCGGCGCTCTCGGCCCGCCGTATGTTGAGCAGCAGCGCATTGATGTGATTTTCCACCTCGACGGTATGGACAACCGATGCGCTATCCTTTCGCGCTTCGTGGACGAGCACGACCGAGGCCGCGCTGATCGCCACCAGCACCAGGAAGGCTGCGGTGAGCAGCAGGATTTGTCCCAAGGCGCGCCGGCGCTGAGGATCAGCTCTCACAATGATCTCGCGTCATGGAAATATGGAATAAGCCGCCCTGGCAGAAGGACCCCGAAACGTCCTCAACGCCGGCGGAACCCATTGGTTCCGCACGGCGTCGAACATTTCCAGGAGGCCTTGTCGGCGGCCTCGTCAGGAGGTCTTGCCGTCCACCGGTTGCCCGGCGAGATACTGCTCCAGCCAGTGGATATGGTAGTCGCCGTCGATAATGCTGGGCTCCCGGACCAGCGCCCGGAACAGCGGCAAGGTGGTTTCGATACCGTCGACCACCATCTCGTCCAGCGCACGGCGCAACCGCATCAGGCATTCGCCGCGGGTCTTGCCGTGCACGATGAGCTTGCCGACCAGGCTGTCGTAATAAGGCGGAATGACGTAGCCCTGATAAACGGCGGAATCGATCCGAACGCCGAGCCCACCGGGAGGGTGGAATTGCGAGATCCGGCCCGGGGAGGGGCGGAAGGTCTGCGGGTTTTCCGCGTTGATGCGGCATTCGATGGCATGGCCGATGATCGCCACTTCATCCTGCGTTGCCGGCAGATCGCCGCCCGCGGCGATCCGGATCTGCTCCAGCACCAGATCGATGTCGGTAATGCTTTCGGTAACGGGATGTTCGACCTGGATACGGGTGTTCATTTCGATGAAATAGAACTCGCCGTCCTCGTACAGGAACTCGATGGTGCCGACGCCGAGATATTTCATCTCCTGCATCGCCTTGGCGCAGGTCGCGCCAATCCTGGCGCGTGCCGCGGCGGATAGAACCGGCGAGGGACCTTCTTCCCAGACCTTCTGATGGCGCCGCTGCAATGAGCAGTCACGCTCGCCGAGATGGATCGCGCCGCCGCGGCCATCGCCCAATATCTGGATCTCGATGTGGCGCGGCTTCTGCAGGTATTTTTCCAGATAGACCGAGGCGTCGCCGAACGCGGACTTGGCTTCGTTGCCGGCCGTCGTCAGCGCCATCATGAGGTCATCGGCGGTTTGCGCGACCTTCATCCCGCGGCCGCCGCCGCCGGCGGCTGCTTTGACCAGTACCGGGAAGCCGATCCCTTTGGCGATCGCCATTGCATCGTCTTCGGAAGTCACCGCGCCATCCGAGCCGGGGACCACGGGAATGCCGAGTTTCTTGGCGGTCTTCTTGGCTTCGATCTTGTCGCCCATCAGGCGGATATGCTCGGCCTTCGGGCCGATGAAACCCAGATTATGCTCGGCGAGGATCTCGGCGAAGCGAGCGTTCTCGGAGAGAAAGCCGTAGCCGGGATGCACGGCGTCGGCGCCGGTGATCTCGCAGGCCGCGAGCAAAGCGGGAATGTTGAGATATGAGTCCTTCGACGGTGGCGGCCCGATGCAGACGCTCTCGTCGGCGAGGCGCACATGCATGGCGTCGGCATCGGCGGTGGAATGCACCGCGACGGTGGAGATGCCGAGCTCCTTGCACGCGCGCAGGACGCGCAGGGCGATCTCGCCGCGATTGGCTATCAGAATCTTGTCGAACATGCGGTCCCCGCAGGCGAGTAGCGAATGGCGCGTGGCGAGTAGAAGGGGTCATCTCTTTTCCATTCGCCATTCGCTACTCGCCATTCGCTTACTCAATGATCACGAGCGGTTCGCCGAATTCGACCGGCTGGCCGTCTTCGACGAGAATTTGCGTCACCGTGCCCGCGCGCGGCGATGGGATCTGGTTCATCGTCTTCATCGCTTCGATGATCAGCAGCGTCTGTCCGGCGGACACCTTACTGCCGACCTCGATGAACGGCTTGGCGCCGGGCTCCGGCGCCCAATAGGCGGTGCCGACCATCGGCGAGGGGACCGCGCCGGGATGCTTGGCCAGATCGGCGACCGGCGCAGCCGAGACTCCGGCTGCCGAAGCCGAGAACACCGGCTGGTAGTTCGCCGGCATCGCCGCTGACACGCTGATGTTGCGGGCGACGCGCACCCGCAAGCCGGCGCGCTCGATCTCGATCTCGGTCAGACTGGTCTCGTCGAGCAACAGCGCGAGCTCGCGAATGAGCGCGCTGTCATCGCTCTTGAAATTTGCGGCTGATTTGTCCGCTGACTTGTTCTCGGGCTGGCGGGCCATGCTCTTGATCCGGAATTCTCGATGTGGGTGACGGCTGAGCGTCAGGCTTTGCGTGTCGGTTTGACGTCAGGATTTTGAAGTCAGAAGTCAGGTCTTGGCCTTGGCGCCGAGTTTGGCGGCAAGGCCTGATATTGCGAGCCGGTAGCCATCAATGCCGAAGCCGCAAAGTGATGCGAAGGCGGCCATGGCGGTGAAGGAGTGATGACGGAAGCTCTCTCGGGCGTGGATATTGCTGATATGCACTTCGACTGTCGGAATTTTCACCGCGACCAGCGCATCGTGCAGCGCGATCGAGGTGTGCGAATAGCCGCCGGCGTTGATGATAATGCCTGCCACCTTTTTGGCGTGGGCCTCATGGATGAAATCGATTAACTCGCCTTCGCGGTTGGACTGGCGGCAGTCGGCTTTCAGGCCGAATTGCGCCGCGGTTTCGACGCACAGCTTTTCGACATCTGCGAGCGTCGCGTGGCCATACGTCTCCGGTTCCCGCGTTCCCAACATGTTGAGGTTCGGGCCGTTGAGCACATAGATCGTCGCGGCAGAGGCTTGGGCCATCCAGAATCCAGAAAAGGGTGCGGGCAGGTCGCGGGGTTATAGGTAACAACGGGCCCAAGGGGAAGCCTCAAGGCCGCTCTGGACCCCTTTCAAATGCCTCATCCTGTTCATAAAAAAAGGCACACAGAACCTGCTGAAACCATTCCGTTAACCAATGGCAGGAGAAGCGGCACCGTAACCGGGCGGCTGGGATCACCCCACATTACCACCGGTTCTGGCCTCGCAGGCTTTCGGCGAGGTTACTGAGGAAATTGGGCTGGCCGGGATGCAGCACCTTGCATTGCAGATCGAACCGCGCGCTCGGCCTATTTAGGCTGCTGGCTGTCGGTCGGCTTGTTCGCTGGTGGCGTGAGCTTGATTGCGGGCGCGGGCTTTGATGATGCAGCCTGCTTGGCGTGGCTCGGAGGAGGGGCCTTTGCGCCATCGGCGACGAAGGCGGCTCAGGCGCGGCGGGTGCGGACGATCCGACGCCGACGGAGATGCCGAACAGCCGCCACTGCCCGTTCACCGGCGCGAACGACAGGTCGAAATTGACCTGGGTCGGCACCGACGGAAAGAAGCCTGCCATACGCATCAGGCCGTTGGCCTCGATCTGCGGCAGCAGATTGAGTTGCGGTTCGATCACGGCGACGCCGGAGAGATCGAGGTTATCGCTGCGTAGCTTGGCAAAGATCTCGCCGAGCCGCGCGGCCGTGTTGCTCTGGAATCCGGGCGCGCCGATATCACGCAGCACCGTGTAGTTGCCGGTTTTGTTGGCCTGATCCAGCGCTAGCAGCGTCGAGCGGATCAAGATGATCACCCCGTTGCGATCGATCTGCGCGGGCTGGGCGGCTGCCGGCGTCTCCGCCTGCGCGCGGAATCCGCATGCGATCACGACCGCTGCCAGCAAAAGAGCACCGAGGTTTCGCCAGCAACTGGTTTTGACCATCACCACGCGAATGTCACGCCGGCCCGTCCGCCGACGCCGCCCTGCGCAAAGCCAGCGGCGACGCCGCCATTGACGACCACATATTCGCTCAACCGCATCTGGGCGCCCAGGCTCATGGCATTCTGCCCGCGGAAGGTGCCCCAGTTCGTCGAGATCGCGAACTTCTTGTCCGACGGCAGCACGGAGCCACCCATGGCGATGGCGATCGCCGTTCCCTCAAAGGCCTGGCGCATCTGCGTCTGCAACGTCGCAACGTTGCCCTGCAGCACTGATACATTGGTTTGCAGACCGGAAATATCCTGTGGGCTGAAGGAGCCGCGGCAAGGTTGCCGTGGGCGTCCGTGGTGACGATCGAAGTCGGGCCGGACTGCGCAGCGAGGCTTGCCGCCGAGGCGATGCCCGACATTCGGTAGGTATTCGACGCCGTGCCGAGCGATATCTGGTTGGCGGCCGTCGTCGTGGCGCCGTTGCCGATGGCGGTGGAATTGGCGAATGTCGCGGTGGCGCCGACACCAAGCGCGGTCGCGCCAGTGGCAGTGGCCTGGCTTGCTTGGCCGATCGCGGTGGTGGCGTCGCCCGTGGCGTTGCTGCCTTGGCCATAGGCGCTCGCGGTGGAGCCAAATGCGACGCTTTGAGCACCGGTCGCGGTCGCACTGACGCCGATCGCGAAACTGTTTGCGCCGGTCGTAGTCGCGGAGGCGCCGACCGCGCCGCTTCCCGCGCCGGTCGCGGTCGCGGAGCTGCCTGTCGCGTTGCTGGATTGGCCGGTCGCGGTCGCGGAGCTGCCGTTCGCGGAGCTGGCTACGCCGGTCGCGGTCGCGGCACCTCCGTTCGCGGAGCTGTTTGTGCCGGTCGCTGTCGCGGCGGAGCCGTTCGCGAAGCTGCTCACGCCCGTTGCCGTCGCGCCTGAGCCATTCGCGATAGCCTCGGCGCCATAAGCCGTAGCATTGAATCCTGTCGTTTCGGCGCCGTCGCCAACTGCCGTTGCGTTGCCGCTGATCGGATTATTGGTCCCGCCGCCCGCGCTATAGTCGGCAGCTGAGGCGAGGCCGCTGCAAAGCGACACACCGGCCGCGACACTGGCTAACGCCAGCCATCGCAAGGTCGTACGTGACAGGGAGCTGCTGGCGGGCCATCGGCTTCGGTGGTTGCGCGAATGAAACGCGCTGGGAGCAGGTGCCGGTGAGATGACCGTTTGGTAACGCCTAACATCAGACATGCAGCCCCCACGGCAGACGGCATGATTCCGTTGCTTCAAGTCTGCCGTGACGCGACCTTGGCCCAAGCCATGCAGCGGCCGCATCTGACGTTCGTCAGATGCATCGAGCGAAAGGAGAGCATTTCGAGGTGAATGTTGTGAAGTGAGGCTTCGCGGCAACATTGTGCTTGATGCCTGTAATCGAGCCTTGCGGTCGGGACGGCACGTAGGCCACAGTTCGGGCAGGGCTTGGGGTAGGGGCGAATGTCTGGCGATGGACTATCCGGCGAGGACGAGGTGCTGGACCTTGTCGGATCGATTTATGATGCCGCGCTCGAGGCTCAGCTTTGGCCGGGCGTCCTGAACAGAATTGGCGATGCCGTGGGCGGGCCGCAGGTGGTGTTCGGATTTTACGATCCAGCGAACGGCATCGTCAGCATGCATGCGCCGCGGACCGATCCGGATATCCTGCGCAGCTTTGACGACTGGTCGCCGAATATTCCGGCTTTGCCGTGCACAGGAAACTATCGGCCTGGCGAGGTCTTTACCGGTGCGGACGTCATCTCGCGGGACGAGTTTACCAGCACCGCCTTCTATAACGAATTGTGGCGACCGGGCGGTTTCAGCGCCGATCCCCTGGTCACCAACCTGTTTGCCGATGGTGCGGCCTCCGGGCACATTGCGAGCCACGGACTGCGGAATCGGTCACCATTTGACAGTGGCCAGAAACGTTTGTTCGCGGCGCTGGCGCAGCATCTCGTTCGCGCGGTCGCGCTGCAGCGCCGTGTGTGTCATCTGACGATCGCAAACGACCGCGCGCTAACCGGCCTGGACGGATTGCAACAGGGTTTTCTGCTTGTAGATGCGGAGGCACGGCCGCTGTTCGTCAATCTTGCGGCCCGTGCGCTGCTCGATAGTCGCGATGGCCTTCGGCTCGAAACCAGCGCTTTGTCCGCATCCGATGCTGACGGCGGGCGCGCGTTGCGCGGGCTGATCAAGTCTTGTGCTGGCGATGCCGGCGCTGCAACCGGTTTTGGCGGCGACGTCGCACTGCCGCGTGGACCGGGGCGGTTGCCGCTTGATGTTGTTGTGACGCCGGTAAAGCAGGAAGCGGTAACGGCCATTATCCCCTGGACTTTCTCGCAACGTGCTGTCGCGATCGTGCTCGTCTCCGATCCTGAAAGGGAGATCCAGGTGCGCGTCGAAGACTTACGTCAACGGTTTGGTTTCACGCCGGCAGAGGCAGCGTTCGCGCTTGAGATCGTCAAGGGCGACGGTCGCCAGGCTGCCGCTGACAGGCTAGACATTACGGTCGGAACGGCGCGCAGCCATCTGTCCAGTATCTTTGACAAGACAGGCTCGCGTCGCCAGGCCGAACTGGTGCGGCTGCTTCTGCACAAGTGAAGCGAAGCCGGGTATCTCGGTGAGTGGAGCCTTGGCCGCAAAAAGGGGCGGGCATTTCTGCCCGCCCCTGATGCTTGCGAGAAGCCCGCTGTTAGGCTTCCAGAACCGCCACGATCTCGTAGGTGTTCGGATCCACGATCACGATCTGCTCCTTGACGAGGATATACTTGTATCTGCGCCATTCCGGATAGATCGTCACCACTCGCTCCGGCAACGTGTGGAAGGTCACGTCGCGCGGTATGCGAGTGCCGACCGAAATCGAGAAGTTCACGTTCGTCACCGGCTGAACGCGGGTCTCCTTGATCGCGCTGGTGATTTGGGTGCGCTGCTCGGTCGAGAGCTTCGCGGCAGCGCCGGCCTGGCCCGTGGTGGTCGTGCTTTGGCCCGCGGCTCCGCCCTGCGTCTGCATGCGGTCCTGCTGGGTCTGCATGCGGTCCTGCTGGCCCTGCGCCTTCTGGTCACGGCCCGGGGTCGTGCTCTGGTCACGCTGCTGCGTCGTGCTCTGGTCACGCTGCTGCGTAGTGCTCTTATCACGCTGCTGGGTCTGATCACGCTGCTGGGTCTGATCACGTTGCATCGTGCCTTGCCCAGTCGTCTGCCCCTTCTGCTCGCCCTTCATGCCGCCGCGGTCTTCCTTGCCCTCGGCCTTCATGTCCTTGCCGCCCTTCTTTTGGTCATCAACGCGCTGGTTCTTTTCAGCGCCCATCGACTTCTGCTCGGACTGCGTGGACTTCATGTCGGACTTGTCGCCGCTATCGCGCTGCATCGTGCCCGAGCCGCCGCCGCGCTCGGAAGAAGGCGCGCCCTGCTGCGCCGTGGAACCGGCGGATCCTGCGTCGCGACCCGTTCCCGTACCCTGCGCATTCGCAAAGCCGGTTCCGGCGATCAAGGCCGCCGCCGCAACCGAAATCAAAAAGCGATTAGTCATCGAATGTCTCCTCACGTGTCTGCATTGCCCACGCCGACAACGAAAAGGGATTGCGTGATGTTCCGGAACATTGGCGGTTCCGCCGACTTTGTTTTGTGAATGCCGAATGAACGTCGCGCCAGAGAAAGGCCTCAAACAGAAAGGCCGGCTGTGCGCCGGCCTTTCGTCTCCATCGTTGCAGCGTCGACGCTGTTTCAGCAGGTCGCCTTGCCGCAGCGGGCATTGCTGATCTTTTCACGCAAACTCTCCGCACCGACCGCGCCGATCACGACCTGCTTGCCGATCACGTAGCTCGGGGTGCCGTTCATGCCCATGGCTTCGGCGAGCTTGAAGTTTTCTTCAAGCGTGCTGCGCACTTCGGCGCTCGCCAGATCCTTCTCCAGCTTCGTCATGTCGAGGCCGACCTCCTTGGCGACGGCCATCGCGCGCGCCTTGTCCGCCGCACCGCGGCCGGTGAGAAGCTTCTGGTGGAAATCGAGATACTTCTTGCCGCTCGGATCCTGCATGCGCACGGCGACCCCGACCTGGGCGGCTTCGACCGATCCCGCGCTCAGCACCGGAAACTCCTTGAGCACGACCTTCAGCTTCGGATCGCTCTTCATCAGCTCCATCATGTCCATCATCGCGCGTTTGCAATAGCCGCAATTGTAGTCGAAGAACTCGACGAATGTGACGTCGCCGTCCTTGTTTCCGACGGTGACGCTGCGCGGTGAGTTGAAGATCGCATCGGCATTCTTGGCGACGGCGGCTTCGTGCTTGGCGGTTTCAGCCGCGCTCTGCCGCTTGCTGAGTTCAGCCATCGCCTCTTCGAGCACTTCGGGATGCGCAATCAGGTACTCCCGGACGATGGCTTCGATATCGCCGCGCTGCTTATCGGAAAAGCTCTGGGCGGAAGCGGTCAGCGGCGCGCCGCAGAGTGCGAAAGCCAGCATCGCGGGGGCAAGAAAACGGAACGAAGGCATCGGAAATTCCTTATGCGGTGAGCTCGGCAATTCAGGTGGAGGCCGGCTTTTTGAATACTGACTTCTTATTTGAGCATGATCTTTTCGGAAAACCGGTACCCACTTTTCCGGATCATGCTCTGGTTGCCGGGACCGGTTGTAGCCGAACCCGGTTTATTTCTAGTTGCCCTTCTGGCCGGGCAGCGGCTTGGCACTCACAATGTCATCAGCTTTGACCCATCCGGGCGTCCCGATCGCGAAGCGCGTTTTCGCTCTCGATGCGAGATCGCGTGCGGTCTTGTTGTCGCCGCGAAGGTAGGCGGCCTGGGCCGAAGCGAGGTCCGCCTGCGCGTAGTCTCCCTTCCGGCCATAGGCCATTGCGAGCTGCATGTAGCCGATCGGCGCCTCGCTCTCGCGCGCCACCGCCGCGCGCAGAATCGCGATCGCCTCGTCAGTGTAGGCCTTGTTATCGGCCGCCACGAGCGCCTGTCCAAGTAACATCTCGATGAGCGGTGCGTTATTGGAGAGCTGAACGGCCTTGCGGAGCGGTGCGATGGCTTCCAGCGGCTTGCCGCCTTCCAGCAGCGCCTGGCCGCGCACTTCATGGAAATAGGGGTTGTTGGGCTGCTGTTGAATCAGTGCGTCAATCTGGGCGAGCGCGCTGCGCAGGTCGCCGTGCCGATAGGTCGCGATCGCATGCGCATAGCGGGCCGGCAGGCTGTTGTTGGACAGCGGATAGCGCCGGTACACCGTGTCCTGCCGCTCCATGAAGGCCGAGATCTTGGCGCGCACCATGTCGTGGCGCAGCTGCAGGGCAGGGTCGTCCTTCTTGTCCCAATAGGGCTGGACCGCGCCAGCTCTTCCAGAGCTGCGACGCGCGCAGCCGGCATCGGGTGCGACTGGACATAGGGATCCGCGCCGCGCGCGGCGAACAGGCTCTCTTCGGTGAACCGCTTGAAGGTCTCATACATGCCCTTCGCGGACTGGCCGGTGGCGGTCAGAAACTTGACGCCGGCCTTGTCGGCATTTTCCTCCTGCTGGCGGACATAGGAGAGCAGGGTGCGGCGGATCACTTCGCCCGGCGCGGAGATCATGGCAGCGCCGGCGTTGGCGAGGCCGCTGCCGCCGCCTCCCGCGCTCGCGGCCATCGCCCCGGCGCCGAGCAGCATGGCGATGATCATTTGCGTCTGCGCCTGCGCCATCTGTTCGCGCATCTTGGCGAGATGGCCGCCGGCCAGATGGCCGGTTTCATGCGCCATCACGCCGATGATCTGGTTCGGCGTTTCCGATTGCATGATCGCGCCGTAGTTCACGAAGATGCGGCGTCCATCGGCCACGAACGCGTTGAAGACGCCCTGGTTAATGATCACCATCTGGATGTTCTGTTTTTCCAGACCGGCGGCGCGCAGAATCGGCCGCGTGTAGTCGCGCAGCAATTGCTCCGTCTCGGTGTCGCGGAGGACCGGCGGCCCCCTGTTCTCCTGGGCCAGCGCGGCCATGGGCGCGATGGTGAGCGCAACCGCGATGGTCAACGCGGTCAACTTGAGCGGTTTTTTGCGTAAGGCGATGCGGAGCAGCATAAGCGGTCTTTGGTGGTTGGGTGCGTGGGCGCGGATTTGTCGGAGCCGGTTTGGTTTCCGGTTAGATCAGAAACCGGCTCCAGTGTTTTCTTTCAACGCGTTTCTTCACGCGAACCGGTATCACTCCGCTTGAAAACGTTATAACAAGCCACCGAATACGGCCAGTCTGGGGCGGCAGCCGGTTCGGGAACCTGAATTCGGCCAGCGCCCGTTCAAATAGCAGATATCGATGCTGGAATCGACACTTAGAGATCGCGTGAAGGTCCTGCTTACCCCCTCGGGACGAAGCGATGTTCCGCCCTTCATGGTGATGGACGTCATGGCTGCGGCGGCGCGCATCGAGGCGGCCGGCGGTCATGTTATTCACATGGAAGTGGGCCAGCCGGCGGCGGCGGCGCCGAAAGTCGCGATCGCAGCTGCTCACGCGGCGCTCGATGATGCGCGGATCGATTATACGTCTGCGCTTGGCATTCCGTCGCTGCGCGCGCGGATCGCCAGACACTACCGCGATACTTACGGATGTTCTGTCGAGCCTGACAGGATCGTGGTCACGACCGGCTCGTCCGGCGGTTTCATTCTCGCGTTTCTGTCGATGTTCGAACCGGGCGATCGGGTTGCAGTCACTGTGCCCGGTTATCCGCCGTATCGGCATATCCTGACCGCGCTCGGCTGCGAGCCCGTGCTGATCGAGACATCGAGCGCGACGCGCCATGCGCTCACAGGCGAGGCCTTGCTGGCCGCGCATCGCAAGACGCCGCTGAAGGGCGTGCTGGTCGGCAGTCCCGCCAATCCGACGGGAACGATGATGTCGCGCGAGGCGCTCACCGGCCTGATCCATGCGGCGGAGAGCGCCGGCATCAGGTTCATTTCCGACGAGATCTACCACGGCCTCGACTACGCGTTTCCGGCGGCGACCGCGGCGCAACTCTCGCCGCAGGCGATGGTGATCAACTCGTTCTCGAAATATTTCTGCATGACCGGCTGGCGCGTCGGCTGGATGGTGGTGCCGGAGCCGCTGGTGCGGCCGATCGAACGGCTGCAGCAAAACCTGTCGATTTCAGTGCCGACGCTGTCGCAGATCGCTGCCGAAGCCGCGTTCGAAGGCCGCGAAGAGATGGAGGCGATCAAGCGCGGCTATCAGGAAAACCGCCGCATCCTGATCGAGGGATTGCCGAAGGCCGGCCTCACCAAATTTCTGCCCGCAGACGGCGCGTTCTATCTCTACGCGGATGTTTCGGATTTCACCTCCGACAGTTTCGAATTTGCCGGCCGCATGCTCGAGAAGGCACAGGTGGCGGCGACGCCGGGCGTCGACTTCGATCCGATCCACGGCCGCGCCTTCATCCGTTTCTCCTATGCGCGCTCGGCCGACGAGATGCGTGAAGCGGTGACGCGCATCGCACGCTGGCTCGGCTAGCATCGACCAGCCCTTCATCCACACCATCCGTATCTGCAATCAATCGGGGAGCCATCCGTGTCCACCAGAACCATGCCGGAAACCGCCGTACCGTCGCATTTGTCGCTCGCCGCGCTGCTATGGCCGCAGCGCGCGGATGGATCGTCCGGGGTGTTGCGCAGCGTGATCTTGGTCGCGCTGGGAACGGCGCTGCTGACCTTGTCGGCCAAGGTCAATCTGCCGTTGCCCTATGTGCCGATGACGCTGCAGACGCTGGTCGTGCTGGTGATCGGCGCGGCCTATGGCTGGCGGCTCGGCAGCGCAACGCTCATCGCCTATCTCGCCGAAGGTGCGATTGGATTTCCGGTATTTGCAGGTCCCGCCGGCGGCCTCGCGCCGCTCGTCGGTCCGACGGCCGGATATCTGTTTGGATTCGTGGCGGCGGCCTTCGTTACGGGGTGGCTGAGCGAGCGCGGCTGGGATCGATCGGTGCTCCGGCTGTTCATGGCGATGGCGTTCGGACACATTTTGATTCTCGCCGCCGGATTTGGCTGGCTGGCGTTCGGCATGAAACTCGGTGTCGAAAAGGCGTGGCTGGTCGGCGTCGTGCCGTTCATCGCGACGTCGCTGATCAAGAACGCGCTCGGCGCTGCACTCGTCCCGGTGATCCGGCGGATTTTCGACACCCGCGGTTAGACCGGTCGCCGGCGCGACATCGATTTCTTCCTCCGCTTCGCGCTACGCCCCAATCTCAACAAGGAGATCGATCCGTCGGACGTGGAGATGGCGATCACGACGGGTTAGCGTCGCGTACTCCCAATAAAAAACCGCCCGGTTGTGCCGGGCGGTTCTTCTTTTGGTTTGATCCTTACTCGGCGTTGCCGAAGCGCCGCGACCACCAGCCCGCCTTGCGCGGGGCGGCTTCGCTGGTCGAGGTTGGCGCCGGCTCGGCCGGGGCAGGCTCAGGCGCCGCAGCCGGCTCGGGCGCGCTGTGGCTGGCCGACGGCGCGGGCTCGGCCTGAGCGCCCGTCATGAAGCTGACTTTCTCGCGCACGGTTGAACGCCGCCGCGCCGCGGCCCGGTCGGCTTCCTGCGCGGTTTCTTCGGCGGTCGGAGCAACAGGAGCCGTCGAGGCGGTCGTGGTCTCGGCCGGTTCAGGCTGAACAGATTCGGGGTGGACATGGGCGGCGGACTGCGGCTCCTCCGGTCGCGAAACCGGCTCGGGTTCAACGAGCGATGGCGCAGGCACCGGCGAGCCGCCGTCGAAATCGGCAACCGCGTCGGCGGCCTCCGGAACCGGGGCCGGCTCGAGTTCGTCCGCGATCGAGCCGGCGAGGCCGTCTTCCGGTCCGCTGCCGCGCCGGCGGCGTCCGCCGCGCCGGCCCCGGCGGCGCGGTCGCCGCTCGCCATTGGCAGCCTGATCGCCGCGAACCATGCCCGGCTGTTCGTCGCCTTCGTCCTCTTCGGCCTCGCCATCGTCGGCGGCAGCGCCTTCCATGGCTTCGCCCGCGACGCGCATCGGTTCAATGTCTTCGCGGGGTGCGCCGCCTTCACGCGGCTCGCCGCGGCCACGCCGGCGCCGGCGGCGCTTGCGGCGGTGACCGTCCCCTTCGCCTTCGCCGCCCGTTGCCTCGACGGTGGAATCGTCGGTCAGTCCCTCGGTTTCGTCGGTCTCAACCTCGGATTCGGTTTCGATGTCGAACGCCTCTTCGTCGTCATAGGCTTCTTCAACCAGCGCCGGGAAGGCGGCTGCCTGGGCCGCGAGCAATGCCTTGGCCGCTTCCAGCGTGTGCACCTGTTCGCCGCGGTCGATGATGTACGATTGCTGGCCGCTCACGGTCGGGTCGGCGACGATCGCGAGCGTAATCTTGAAGGCGTTTTCGAGGTCGCGCAGGTGGCCGCGCTTGTGGTTGAGAACGTAGAGCGCGACGTCGGTGCGGGTGCGCACCACCAGATTATGGGTCGCGCCCTTCATCAGGATTTCCTCGATGCCGCGCAGCAATTGCAGCGCCACCGACGAGACCGAGCGCACGTGACCGCTGCCGCCGCATGCCGCGCAGGGCTCGGTCGAACTCTCCAGCACGCTGGCGCGGATACGCTGGCGCGACATTTCCAAAAGGCCGAAATGCGAGATACGTCCGACCTGGATGCGCGCGCGATCCTGCCGCAGGCAGTCGGAGAGCTTGCGCTCGACTGCGCGGTTGTTGCGCTTCTCGTCCATGTCGATGAAGTCGATGACGATGAGGCCTGCGAGATCGCGCAGGCGCAACTGTCGTGCGACTTCCTCGGCCGCCTCGATATTGGTCTTGAGCGCCGTGTCCTCGATATGATGTTCGCGGGTCGAGCGGCCGGAATTGACGTCGATCGAGACCAGCGCCTCGGTCTGGTTGATGACGATGTAGCCGCCGGAGCGCAGCTGCACGGTCGGCGAGAACATCGCGTCGAGCTGGCTCTCGACGCCCATCCGCGAAAACAGCGGCTGGCCGTCGCGATACTGCCGGACCGCCCGCACGTTCGAGGGCATCAGCATCTTCATGAAGTCGCGCGCTTCCTGGTAGCCAGCTTCGCCGGCGACCTGGATTTCGTCGATTTCCTTGTTGTAGAGGTCGCGCAGCGAGCGCTTGATCAGCGAGCCTTCCTCATAGACGAGGGTCGGGGCCTGCGACTTCAGCGTCATGTCGCGCACGGTTTCCCACATGCGGATCAGATATTCGAAGTCGCGCTTGATCTCGGGCTTGGTCCGCGAGGCGCCGGCGGTCCGCAGAATGATCCCCATGCCTTCCGGCACGTCGAGATCCTGCACCACTTCCTTCAGCCGCGAGCGGTCCTGGGCACTCGTGATCTTGCGGCTGATGCCGCCGCCGCGGGCGGTATTGGGCATCAGCACGGCATAGCGGCCGGCCAGCGACAGGTAGGTGGTCAGCGCCGCGCCCTTGTTGCCGCGTTCTTCCTTGACGACCTGAACCAGCATCACCTGGCGGCGCTTGATGACTTCCTGGATCTTGTATTGGCGACGGGGGCGGAAGGCACGTTCGGGAACTTCCTCCAGAACATCATCCCCGCCCACGGATTCGACGACTTCCTCTTCGTCGCCATCGTCCTCATCGTCGTCGCCTTCGGCGGCATGCTCGTCGTGGGGGCGGCGGGGTACTCGTCGCCGGCGTGCTCGACACGCGGCACATCGTCGGCATGGGCCGCATTTTCGCGCGCCTGCTCGGCGTCCTGACGCTCGTCCTGACGTTCTTCGTGACGCTCGTCTTGACGCTCGTCCTGGCCGTGTTCGGCCGGCATCTCGGCCGTGCCGGCCGATGCCGCAGCGGACGTGTCAGACTGCGATTCCGCGACCGGCGCTTCGCTGGCCGCTTGCACGGGGTCGGTACCATCGTGATCGTGACCTTGATGGTCGTGCGCTTCCTGGTCGTGATGGGCGGGGTCGGCGTGATGTTCGCCGTCGTGCGCTTCACCGGCCGGCACGCCTTCGTGCGCGTGCGGATGATCCTCGCCCTCATATAACGGCTGGGCCGCCTGCGAGGGATCGACGCCGGCGTTCTCGACGATTTCGCTCTGGACGCGGTCGCCATGACCGCGCCGGCGCGCGTTGCGGTGGCGCGAGCGGCGGCGGTGGCTGGAGCGGTTCTCGCTCTCTTCCTCGGCCTCGCGATGCGCGCGTTCGTCGGCCTCGATCAGCGCCTGACGGTCGGCGACAGGGATCTGGTAATAGTCAGGATGGATTTCGCTGAAGGCGAGGAAGCCATGGCGGTTGCCGCCATACTCGATGAACGCCGCCTGCAGCGACGGCTCTACGCGCGTGACCTTGGCGAGATAAATATTGCCGCGCAGTTGTTTGCGCTGGGCGGTCTCGAAATCAAATTCTTCGACGCGATTGCCGCGGACCACAACGACCCGGGTCTCTTCCGGGTGGGTGGCATCGATCAACATCTTGTTGGGCATTTTGGAGCTCTTGACGGCGGCGGGCGCGGTGCATGGCGCGCGCAAATTGCGCGGCCCGGTGACGCGACGGTCCACCTGATTCGGGGGTGAGGGGAAGGCCAAAACGCAAATCTTGGCGCCGCGCCGAACGGGGGCCCACCAGAGCAATGCGACGTGCGAAGCTTTCGCCTCGCGTCGGCGCGATCGTTCTGTGGATCTTGGTCGGCAACACAGTCTGGCGCATCAAGCGTCGGCCCGTCTGAACATGTTGGCGGAAGAAGATACCGCCGTGTCTATCGCTGAAGCCCCGGCGCGGCGCCTAAACGCCTGCCGGCCATCGCATATCGGACCGATTTGGGTCCGGATAATCAGTTTTGCCGTGTCTCAAACCGTCCCTGGAAAAAGGGTACCTGGGACCGGACGCCGCTCGGGCTCGAAACCGCCACTCCGTGTCAGCCGCGCGCGGCGCTGGCCGTGGAGGGATCGGGAAAGACGCAGGCTCCTTCAACTTGGAAGGTTCCAGCGCTGCACCGGGAGGCTGAACGCGACACAACCGGGAGTATTAGCCGTCAGCACCTTGTACATACGTGGATTGGGGGCTACGTGCAAGGGAAGCATCTTAGGAGCGTCGCAGCGCGGCAACACGTGGCGGTTTTTGCCGCTGTGGCTTAAGGTCCGATTAACCCTGTGGTCCTAATGCGGTATGGGAGGGCTCCTCTGGAGGCTGCGAATCGTTGGCGAGCCGCGCAAATCACCCTGTTTTGCTGAGATGTGGCGTTTTGTGCGCCGCAGCATTGCTGTGCGCCCTGACGATGGGTCCGAGCGCGGCTCAAGGGCCGGCGGGGCCGTCTCCGGGGTCCGCCACCCCCAACCCGGCAGCGGCGTCGAATTTCCCGACTATCTCCGACGCGCGCCTGGCCGGCGACGCCAGGCAGACCCGGTTTGTGCTCGATCTCGATAAGCCGATCCAGTTTCGCGCCTTCCCGCTGGCCGACCCTTATCGTGTGGTCCTCGATCTTCCCCAGGTCAGTTTCAAGCTTGCCGCCGGTATCGGCGTTGCGGGACGGGGGCTGGTCAAGGCGTTTCGCTACGGTCTTGTGATGCCGGGCGGGTCGCGGATCGTGTTCGACCTGACGGGGCCGGCGAAGATCGCCAAATCCTATGTGCTGGAGGCGGCCAACGGCCAGCCGCCGCGGCTGGTGCTTGAGTTCGAAGAGGTGGATCGCACCGCTTTCGTCCAGTTGCTTGCGCCCGAGAGCCGTCCCGAACTGAGGCCCGCGATCGCCGATGCCAATGCTGATGCTGTCGTCGCCAATGCTGCCGTCACCCGGCCGGACGCGTCGGCCGGGGCCACGCCCGCGCCACCGGCCGATAAAAGGCCGGTGATCGTGGTCGATCCCGGCCATGGCGGCGTCGATAACGGCACCCAGGCCGGCGGCGGCGACATCATGGAAAAGAACCTGGTACTGGGATTTGGCCTGGCGCTGCGCGACAAAATCGAGAAATCAGGCAAGTACCGCGTCGTCATGACCCGCACAGACGACACGTTCATTCCGCTCAATGAGCGCGTCAAGATCGCCCGCGACCAGTCGGCAGCGCTGTTCGTCTCCATCCATGCCGACGCCTTGCCGCGCGGCGAGGGCGACGCTCGGGGCGCCACCATCTACACGCTGGCGGATAAGGCCTCCGACGCCGAGGCCGAGCGGCTGGCGGATACCGAGAACAAGTCGGACGCGATCGGCGGCGTGAATCTCACCGACGAGCCGACCGAGGTCGCCGACATCCTGATCGATCTGGTGCAGCGGGAGACGCGAACTTTTTCAAACCGTTTCGCGCGAACCTTGGTGGGTGAAATGAAGAGCACGGTGCGGATGCACAAACATCCGCTGAAATCGGCGGGCTTTCGTGTCTTGAAGGCGCCGGACGTGCCCTCGGTGCTGATCGAACTCGGCTACGTCTCGAACAAGGGCGACCTCGAGCACCTGGTTTCGGAAAACTGGCGGAACAAGACGGTCGGATCGATCGCGCAGGCGATCGATGCCTTTTTCGTCAAAAGGCTGGTAACCGCCGGACCGGGCAAATGAAAACTCGAATGCGTGCGGCGTGAAAGTTGCGTGAAAAGCCTGCCATAGGGTGGCCCAAGCCCTAGTTTGGCCACAGCGACAACGGTATAGAAAAACACTGCAGGGTCTTCGGAATCGGCCAGTATTGTCCGCCGGCCCCTTTATTGTTCGACCGCGTAACGGCAGCCTGTCAGGCGGGATTGCCGTGCTAGGACAGACGCCGCAGATACCGGCGCACAGGGTTGGAACGGAACTTCGATAATGCGCTTGCTGGTCCGGTTTTTGGGTTTCCTGTTCGCCGCCGGAACCGTCGTGTTCCTGGTGAGCGTCGCCGGCGTCGCGGGCGCGATCTGGCATTTCTCCAAGGACTTGCCTGATTATTCGCAGCTTCAGGATTACGAACCGCCGGTCATGACGCGCGTGCACGCGTCAGATGGCGCACTCCTCGGTGAATACTCCAAGGAGCGTCGTCTTTATCTGCCGATCCAGGCGGTTCCGAAGCTCGTCATCAACGCGTTCCTCGCGGCCGAAGACAAGAACTTCTACGAGCATGGCGGTATCGACTTCACCGGCATGGCGCGCGCGGGGGTGCTGTACCTGCAGAATTTTGGCTCGAACCGCCGGCCGCAGGGTGCGTCGACGATCACCCAGCAGGTCGCAAAGAACTTCCTGCTGACCAACGAGGTTTCTTTCACCCGCAAGATCAAGGAAGCCTTGCTGGCGATGCGCATCGAGCGCGCCTATTCGAAGGACCGCATCCTCGAACTCTATCTCAACGAAATCTATCTCGGCCTCGGCGCTTACGGCATCGCGGCCGCGTCGCTGGTGTATTTCGATAAATCGGTGAACGAACTCACGGTCGCGGAAGCTTCGTACCTGGCGGCGCTGCCCAAGGCCCCGTCGAATCTTCATCCGGTAAAGAATCGCGCTTACGCCATCGATCGTCGTAACTACGTGATCGACCGTTTGGTTGAAAACGGTTGGGTCAAGCAGGCCGACGCCGAAAAAGGCCCGTAAAGATCCGCTCAACGTGACCAGCCGCGGCAATGGCGCGCATATCTTCGCCGGCGAATATTTCGCCGAGGAAGTCCGCCGCGACATTTTCGAGCGCTACGGCGAAAAGAAGCTGTACGAAGGCGGATTGTCGGTCCGTGCCACGCTCGACCCGAAGATGCAGGTGATGGCGCGCAAGACCATGGTCGCCGCGCTCGTGAGATATGACGAGGCGAGCGGCTGGCGCGGCGCGCCCTCCAAGCTGGATATCTCCGGCGACTGGGGCGTGAAGCTCGCCGACGTCAAATCGCTCAGCGATATTGCGCCGTGGCGGATGGCCGTGGTGCTGGAGATTTCCGACCAGTCGGCGCGGATCGGCTTCCAGCCGGGGCGCGAACTGGGCGGCGCTGTCAGCAAGGTCAGGCAGACCGGCATCGTGACGCTCGACGGCGTGCGATGGGCCAAGGCCGCCTCGGGACCCGCGAAGGGCAAGACGCCGACCTCGGTGGCGCAGGTTCTGGCGCCCGGCGACGTGATCTATGCCGACCCTCTGTTCGACAAAGAGAGCAAACCCGTCGAGGGCCAGTACCGGCTGCGCCAGTTGCCGGAAGTTTCCGGCGCGATGGTGGCGATGGACCCGTGGACCGGCCGCGTGCTGGCGATGGTCGGCGGCTTCTCGTTCGACCAGAGCCAGTTCAACCGCGCTACGCAGGCCTATCGGCAGCCGGGTTCGTCGTTCAAGCCGCTGGTCTATTCGGCGGCGATGGACAACGGCTATACCCCGTCGACCGTCGTGGTCGACGCGCCGATCGAAATTGATCAGGGGCAGGGCGCTGGCGTCTGGCGTCCGGAAAACTATTCGTCCGGCAAGTACGGTGGCCCGACCACGCTGCGTAACGCGCTTAGGCAGTCGCTGAACACCGTGACGGTGCGGCTGGCGCAAGATATCGGCATGCCCTTGATCGGCGAGTATTCGAGGCGCTTCGGCGTCTACGACGAACTGCCGAACTATTTGTCCTATGCGCTCGGCGCCGGCGAAACCACGGTCATGCGCATGGTCACGGCGTATTCGATGTTCGCCAATGGCGGCCGCCGCGTGAAGCCGACCCTGATCGATCGTATTCAGGATCGCTACGGCCGTACGATCTTCAAGCATGACGCGCGCGAATGCCGCGGCTGCGACGCGCCCGGCGGCTGGAAGAATCAGCCCGAGCCCCAGCTCGTCGATCGCCGCGAGCAGGTGCTGGATCCGATGACGGCCTACCAGATCACCTCGATGATGGAATATGTGGTGCAGGCCGGTACCGCGACGGTGGTCAAGGAAGTCGGCAAGCCGATAGCCGGCAAGACCGGCACCACCAACGATGAAAAGGACGCGTGGTTCATCGGCTTCTCGCCGGACCTCGTGGTCGGCATCTATGTCGGCTTCGACAAGCCGCGCAATCTCGGCCGCGGCATGACCGGCGGTCATCTGGCCGCGCCGATCGCCAAGGATTTCCTGAAGCTCGCGCTCGCCGACAAGCCGGCTGTTCCGTTCAAGGTTCCCGCCGGCATCAAGCTGGTCCGTGTCGACGCCAAGAGCGGCATGCGCGCCGGTCCGGGCGAAGGCGGCCGAACCATTCTGGAAGCGTTCAAGCCAGGCACGGCGCCGCCGGATAATTACAGCGTCATCGGGGTCGCCGACATGGATGGGCGGGCGCCGCCGCAGGGATTCCAGCCCGACTCCGGCAACATCATGCGTCCCGGTGGGCTTTATTAGCCCGCTCGTTTGCCGATTGCGCTTTGCGGCGTACGCCGCTACATCCCTCGCAACCCAAAGCGTTTTCGAGCGAAGTGGATACCGGTTCGTATAGCGATCAAGTTTTCGCAGATTGCGTAGACTTAATCTGCGCAGAAAACGCGTCAAACGAAGACCACTAGTAGCGGTTCTTACCGCAGATCAGAGAGACCATGCGCGCCGAAGTCGAACGCCTCGTTGAAGAGATCAAGCAGTCAGTCGGGCTGCTGAGGAGGCATCTTTGACGTCGAGAAATCAACGGCAAGGCTCGCCGAGCTGAACAAGCTCGCCGAAGACCCCAATCTCTGGAACGATCCCCAGAAGGCCCAGAAGCTGATGCAGGAGCGCACCTCGCTGGAGGATGCGCTCGAGGGCATCGGCAAGGTCGAGCGCGAGCTCCATGACAATGTCGAGATGATCGAACTCGGCGAGGCCGAGAACGATGCGGGTGTCGTGACCGAGGCCGAGAACGCGCTGAAGGCCCTGAAGAAGGAAGTCGCCCGTCGCGAGCTCGAAGCGCTGCTGTCGGGCGAAGCCGACCGGTTCGATTCCTATCTCGAGGTCCATGCCGGCGCGGGCGGCACCGAAAGCCAGGACTGGGCCGAGATGCTGCTGCGCATGTATACGCGCTGGGCCGAAAAGCACGGCTTCAAGATCGAATATCTCGAAGAGACCCAAGGCGAAGAAGCGGGCATCAAATCCGCCACCATCCAGATCTCGGGTCACAACGCCTATGGCTGGCTGAAGACCGAGGCGGGCGTGCACCGGCTGGTGCGGATATCGCCGTACGATTCCAACGCGCGCCGGCACACCTCGTTCTCATCGGTCGCGATCTTTCCGGTGGTCGACGACTCGATCAAGATCGACATCAAGGAATCCGACGTGCGCACCGACACTATGCGCTCGGGCGGCGCCGGCGGGCAGCACGTCAACAAGACCGAATCGGCAGTCCGGCTCACGCATATTCCGACCGGCGTCGCGGTGGTTTGCCAGGCCGGTCGCTCGCAGCACAAGAACCGCGCCCAGGCTTGGGACATGCTGCGCGCGCGGCTCTACGAAATCGAATTGAAGAGGCGCGAGGAGCAGGCGGCTGCCGACCAGGCCGCCAAGACCGATATCGGCTGGGGCCATCAGATCCGCTCCTACGTGCTGCAGCCCTATCAGATGGTGAAGGACCTGCGGACCGGCGTGCAGACATCGGATACATCGGGCGTACTTGACGGTGACATCGACGAGTTCATGGCGGCGACGCTGGCGCAGCGCGCGTTCGGCACCGCGCCCGGCCAGGTCGAGGATGTGGACTAGCCGATGGCGAAAGTCGCCTTCATCGGGCTAGGGCGCATGGGCCACGGCATGGCCGGGCGCTATCTCGATGCAGGCTTTTCGGTTGCGGTATTCAATCGGAACAAGGCGAAGGCTGAAGATTTGATCGCGCGCGGCGCGCGGTGGGCCTCGTCACCGGCGGAGGCGGCTGACGGCGCTGACGCGGTCGTAACCATGGTCGCCGACGACGAGGCCTCGCGCTGTGTGTGGCTCGGCAAGGACGGCGCTGCCACAACAATGAAGCCAGGCGCGCTCGCGATCGAGTGTTCGACCGTATCGCACCAGCACGCGCTCGATATGGCGCGCGAACTACGCGGACGCGGTCTCGTCTATATCGATTGCCCCGTCACCGGCCTGCCGGAAGCAGCAAGCGCAGGCAAGCTGACCTTGCTGGTCGGCGCTGATGCCGTCGATCTCGATCGCGCAAATCCCTACCTCGCGCCGATCGGCAACGTCGTCAGGCATTTTGGCGCGGTGGGTACTGGCACCGTCTTCAAGCTGATCAATAACCTGATGGGCGCGGTGCAGATCGCAAGTCTCGCCGAAGGCATCGCGATGGCCGAGCAGGCCGGGCTTGACATGAATTTGGTGGCGGAAGCGTTGGCGACCGGCGCAGTGGCAAGTCCGCAGGTGGTCCGTCACTCGAAGCGGATGGTGGCGCGCGATTTCTTCGGCGCGACATTCACATCAGCGCTTCGTCACAAGGATGCGGTCTATGCGGTGAAGCTGGCCGAGAGCCTGCTGGCAGACGCACCGCTGGTTGGCCGCGCCGCCGTCGAGGCCTATGCCCGGTCGAAGGCTGAGATGCCTGACGACGACGAGGGCAGGATGATCGAGATCGTGTCGCGGCCGAAATAGCTGTGACGGAAATCGGGTGGGAATGCCCGGCGCGGCAGAATAAATCTGCGCACTCGCAGATATGACCGCAATGACCACGAATGACGCTTCAATAGACGCCCGCGACTGGTCGCTGCTCGGCCTGCTCTCGATCCTGTGGGGCGGCTCGTTCTTCTTCAACGGTGTGGTGCTGAAGGAATTGCCGCCGCTGACGGTGGTTTTCCTGCGCGTGGCGCTCGCCGCGATCATGCTGTTGCCGCTGCTGCGGCTCTACCGGGTCCGTTTCCCGGACAGCCTTTCAGGCTGGATGCCGTTTTTCGCGATCGCGATTCTCAACAACGTGCTGCCGTTCTCACTGATCGTAGTGGCGCAGACCTATATTCCGGGCGGGCTGGCCTCGATCCTGAACGCCACGACGCCGCTGTTCACGGTCGTGGTGATGGCAGCGGCGGGTGAGGAAAAGCTGCATGCGCGGCGGATCGCGGGTGTCGTCGCAGGCTTGATCGGCGTGATCGTTCTCCACGGCTATGGTTTTGGGTGGGAGAGCGGCCAGGGCCTCGGCATTCTGCTCTGCCTGGCTGCGGCGTTCAGCTACGGACTGTCGGCGCTGCTGGCGCGTCGGCTGCTGTCGAATTCGCCGCCGCTCGGCACCGCGACGTTTCAGATGCTGGCTTCGGCGGCGATGATGACGGTCGTGGTCGGGCTCATCGAGCGTCCCTGGCAATTGCCGATGCCGGGGGCTGCGACGTGGCTTGCCGTGGTTGGCCTCGCAGCCTTGTCAACCGCGCTCGCCTACATCGTGTTCTTTCAGATCCTGCGACGCTCCGGCGCGACCAATGTCATGTTGGTGACGTTGCTGATCCCGGTGACGGCCATCTTGCTCGGCTATCTCGTGCTGGGCGAAGAAATCTCCCCGCGCGAAGTCGCCGGTGCGCTGGTGATCGGGAGTGCGCTGCTCGTAATCGACGGGCGCGCGCTGAAGCTCTTTCAGGGACAGGTTACACGCGACCGGCCTTCCACGCCGAAAACCAGCCGGTGAATCTTCCGCTATCGCGCTCGCCGCCGTGCCAGGCCGCATGGACTTCGCCGTTGCTTGCCACGAGCACGACGGCGTCGAGTCCCCTGGAGCGGCGCAGGGTGTCGATCGCTTGCTGCGGCGTCTGCGCGATCGGTCCTGCGACATTGAAGGAAGTGTTCACCGACATCTCGACGCCGATGCGGCGGCCGAGTGCCTTGAGATAGGCATAGGTGAGGGGATCGGCTTCCGCACGCACGATCTGGATACGGCCAGTGCCATCGGCATGAATCACGCCGGGTATCTTCTCGCGCGCTCCGGGCTTCGAGTGCGCCGTCAGAACCATATAATTATAGGCGTTGTAGTCGGCGTCGGACGCGCCAGGCTGCAGCTCGAAATATTGCTGCGCTGCTTCGAGCGTTGCCATTGGCGCCAGGGGACGAATGGCCTCGCGGTACTTGACGCGCTCGTTCAATCTCTGTCGTGCATCGGGATTGCACGGATTGCCGAGGATCGAGCGATGGCCGAGCGCGCGGGGACCGGTTTCCGCCGCGCCCTGATACAGCGCGATCACGCCGTTCTGCGCCACTATGAACGCCATCAGGTCGGCGACGGCGTTGCGGCCCTCAGCCGTTGTGACATCGCCGACGCGCCGAGAGGCGACATCATCGGCATCGAGTGCCGCCGTGATATCCGCGGCTGACGGCGGCGTGCCGCAATAGAATGCGTGGGTCATCGGCGCGCCGCGCGGCGCTCCCGCCATATGTGCCAGCAGCCATGCCGCGCCGATGGGAACGCCGGGATCCCCCGGCACCGGCGGCACCCATAGATGCAGGCGTGTGTTGCGCTGCTGCGCGGCCGCAAACCACGCCTCGTCAAAATGCTCCAGCAGCCGCATGTTGGCCAGCGCATTCAGGGCGACGCCGCCGGTCAGCACCAGACGGCCGGCGCCGGTTGCGCGCAACAGATGGTCGACAATATGGATCAACGCGTCCTCGAAGACGAGTTGCGTCGCGGCCGCCTTGTCGAGGCGATCCTTTGTGTCGGGCCGATGATGGATATCCTCGACGCGCAGCACCGCATCCGGATTCCACAATTGCTCGGGCTTGAGCGGCTCGCCCAGGATTGCGATCAGCGCGGCGTGGTAGGGCTTGTCGTAGGGATCGCTGCACCAATTGCCCATTACGCGATTGAGCCTGATTTCTCCGTTGGCGCCGAAATGAAGCACGTGCTTGAGGCGCGCATAATAGGGATTGGTTGCGCGGTTCATGTCGCCCCAGGCTGCCGCGCCCATGTAGCGGCCCTCGCTGGACAGCCAGGTCCAGCCGCCTTGGGTCGATGAAATCACGCTGTAGAATGCACCGAGTGAATCGAAGACGCTGTCATTGCAGTAGACATGGCGCATCGCGCCATCCTTCGCGACATAGAGCGAGACCGAGCCCTGGTCGCCGGTACCGTCGATCACGGCGATGGCGACCGGCTCCTTGCTGTCGGCAAACGGCGAAGCCGCGAACGAAAACCAGGCGTGGTTGTCGTGATGCGGCATGCAGATCAGCGGCACGTTTTCAGCGAGGCCAAGCTGTTTGGCGAGAAGCCGCGGCGTCCGCCGCATCTGATCCAGGCGGCGGCGATCGACGACCGGCGTCGCCGGCTTCAGCAGCAGCTTCAGGCTGCCGGGTGCTTCCTCGAGCACCGTTCGCACCAGGGTCGCGAACAGGACCGGATAGTCCCACGTCGTGACCACCGCCGCGATATCGCCGACGTCGCGCCCGATCGTGCGCAGGTGTTCGACCATCGCCTCGATCGATCGCCGCGGATACTCGGTGGTGTGCTTCTCACCGGAAAAGCGCTCTTCCTCATTGTTGACGACGATGCGTGGCCCGCTTGCTTGCGTGATCTCGATCAGCGCGACGCCGGTGTTGTGTGTGCCTGACGCTGCAAAGCCCAGGACATAAACGGTTTCGCCGCGTTGCAATCGTTCCTTGATGGAATCGATTTTTTGGCGTGCGAATTCGCTGTCGATCCGGTGAAAGCCGATGCGCGCCATGCCCGCCTCGGCGAGCAGGCGGGTGAGACGGTAGCCTGCTTTCGCAATTCGCGGGTGCCGCGGCCCGACGCGTAATTTCAGCGTTTCCAATCAGTCTGCCTCAGAATGCCATTAGGTGAGGTATCGCCGGAACTGACCACAATCGTCACCGTTCAACAACCGTCTGTCTCGTTACGCGGAATAAGCACATGCTTGCAAGGGCTGATGTGGCTTGCGAAACTTGGTCAGAACAAGTCGTGGCAAAAAAGCGATGGAGAGAAATCGATGCCGCTCCGTATGAAAAATCTTGCGGTTCTGACTGCGTTCACCGTCGCCGCATTGGTCGCAACCGCAGCAAGCGCGCAGAAGAAATACGATCCGGGCGCCAGCGACACCGAGGAGGGCGGCATCAACGGCCGCAAGATCAACTTCATCAGTTACGACGATGGCTTCAGTCCGCCAAAGGCGGTCGAACAGGCGCGCAAGCTGGTCGAGAGCGACGAAGTGCTGCTGATCTTCCAGCTGTTGCCCGGCATCAAGATCAATACGAGTGCCAATAACTTCTCTCCGATCGAGCTGATGCAGTTGATGAAGTTCAACGGCGAAAGCTGGGAACTGTTCGGGGACATCATTGCCGGCGAGGTCGGGCACTAGGCGTGGCCGCGCATGACTGTGCTCGCCTCGCCATCGCTCGAAATGAGGACGACGTCATCGATACCCGCGAGCGCCTTCTTCAGAGCAGAGGCATCCTCGTAATCCGCAACGCGCAGGGCGATTCCAGATGGCAGGCGCCAGCCTGGGGTCTGGACATCCCGGATCATTGCGACCGTCGCGGCCGGGTGACACCAACCTGCATACGAGGCGCCGCCACTTGACTGATTCATAGCTCAGTGGTTATACGTCAATCAATAGCCAGCGAGTTATTGATCCCAATGCCGAACGCTCACGATGTGCTCTTCCAGAACGCTCGCCGATCCGACCAGGCGGGCTATCTTCGAGCGATTGTGCCGCGAAGGAGAGCAGACCGTCGGGGCCCTGACGGCTCGGGCCGGGGTCTCGCAACCGGCTGTCTCAAAGCATCTCGGCGTTCTGAAGCATGCGGGGCTGGTACGTGACCGCCATGAAGGACGGCAGACCCATTACAGCGCGCAGCCCGGCGCGCTTACCCCCTTATCGACTGGACTAGCCAGATGGCCGGGTTCTGGCAGAGCCGGTTCGACGACCTCGAAGACCTACTGAAGAGGATGGATCAATGAACGAAACATCGACCGAAACGCGCTCCGTCGTTGTCGAACGGGAAATACCTTATCCGCTGGAAAAAGATCTGGCGCGCGCTCACGCAACCGCACCTGATCGAGGAGTGGCTGATGAAGAACGACTTCAAGCCTGTCGTGGGCCACAGTTTCAACCTTAGCGGAGATTGGGGTGGCGTGTTGGACTGCGAGGTCCTTGCCGTCGATCCGAACAGAACGTTGTCTTATACGTGGAACTTCACGCACGACGATGCGGCCTACAATCTAAAGAGCGTGGTGACCTTTACGCTCACCCCAACGAGCACGGGGACCCACCTGCGCATGGAGCAGTCAGGCTTCCGGCCGGATCAGCGGCAGGCCCATCAGGGCGCCAAGTTCGGGTGGCAGAAGTTCTTTGCAAACCTGGAGCAGGTCTTGGCGCGGAACGATTGAAGTCTGCCGAGTTGCAAGTGACGCCGCCGTCAGGCGGGTTGCCCGATCCGCTTCAGCTCAGAGGAGGTCCGATTGAATTGGAACACATGGATTCGGCAGAGCCACCGCTGGCTGTCGATCGCCTTTACGGTCACCGTCATGGCCAACTTCGTCGCCATGGGACTGGGGGAGACCCCCGCCTGGGTGATCTACTCGCCACTGCTCCCGCTCTTCCTGCTGCTGTTTACCGGCCTGTATATGTTCGTGTTGCCGTATGCCGCCAACTGGCGCGGCTGGAAACGCGCCGGCGGATAGAGGTGAACGCAATGGCCGGCAAGATGTCAAAGAAGTCGGCGAAAGCCGCAAAGAACGCCGCCGCCAGACGAGGCGCTGCGACCGCGCCCAAACCGCGCAAGCCGGCCTCGAAACCGCCGTCCCGCAAGGCCGCAAAACCGGCCCTCCTCACCGGCGGCAATCCTCAAATCGCGAAGGCCTATGGCGACGCGCCCGTGCAGGCCTACATCGCCGCCATGCCGGACTGGAAAAGCGACGTCGGACGCCGCCTCGACGCGCTCATCGTGCGTACCGTCCCGGGCGTGTACAAGGCCGTCAAATGGAACTCGCCGCTGTACGGCATTGAAGGCCAGGGCTGGTTTCTCGGCGTCCATTGCTTCACGAAGTACGTGAAGGTGGCTTTCTTCCGCGGCGCGTCGCTGCGTCCCGTCCCGCCCGGCGCGTCCAAGCAAAGGAAGTACGCTACCTCGACATCCATGAGGATGACGAGTTCGACGAAGCTCAGCTCGCCGCCTGGGTGAAGCAAGCCAGCCAGTTGCCCGGCGAACGAATGTGAGCGGCAGGCGAGCGGCAACAACCATGAAGAAAGCGACAACCATCATGAATAAGACGAAGACCGGCGCGAAGGAAGGAGGAGGAGACTTCTCCTCTCAGCTGATCGATGCGAGAATCAAGGAGCTGAGCGATTGGCGGGGCCAGACGCTCGCTCGGGTTCGAATTCTCATCAAGCAGGCCGTCCCCGAAGTGGTCGAGGAGTGGAAGTGGAGAGGGGTTCCGGTGTGGTCGCACGGCGGAATCATCTGCACCGGCGAGACGTACAAGAACGTCGTGAAGATGACCTTCGCCAAGGGCGCCTCGCTGGAGGACCCTTCAGGCCTCTTCAACTCCAGCCTCGAAGGCAACACCAGGCGCGCCATCGATTTCCATGAGGGCGACAAGATTGATGAAAAGGCGTTGAAGGCGCTCATTCGTGCCGCCGCGGCACTGAACATTTCGGTGCGAGCTACTGCTCGCCCCGTCCGCTCGTAGGCTAGCCCGCGCTGAGTCTCGACGCCGGCACGCAGAAATTTTTGCGGATCGACCGCCTCGCCGTCGATTCGCGTTTCGTAGTGCAGATGCGGGCCGGTGGAGCGGCCAGTCGAGCCGACCGCGCCAATCACCTGTCCGATCTTGATGACATCGCCGACCTTGACGTGAATTTCCGAGAGATGGCCGTAGCGGGTCGACAGCCCGTTGCCATGGTCGATTTCCACCATGCGGCCATAGCCGCCCATCCATCCCGATGACACGACTTTGCCGTTCGCAGTGGCGCGGACGGGATCGCCAGTCGCGGCGCGGAAATCGAGGCCGGTGTGCATGGCCGGGCGGCCGAGGAAAGGATCGCTGCGGACGCCGAAGCCGGAGGTGAACTCGACTTCGCCAACGACCGGCTTGCGATAGGGTACCAGCGCCAGCGTCGCGTTGAGACGCTGCATCTGGGCGCGGGTGAGGTTGATCCGGTAGAGCTGGCGTTCGAATGTGCCGGCATCGGCAGGAAGTTTCACCGGCACGAACGGGCCGCCGATGGCGGAGCGCGGTGTAGCGGCTTCCAGCTGCGCCATGTTGAGGCCTAGATCGGTGAACACGCCACGCATCCGGCGGAGGCGCGATTCCATGCTGTCCTCGACCGAGCTCAAAGCCGCCATCTGCCGCCGCTCGACGCTGTCGAGTGATGTCTGCAGGCGGACGAGAACGTTGTCGACGCCCTTAACCTTGGCAAACTGATTTGGCTGCGCCTTGACGGCGACCGGTGCGCGCGATTCCAGCCGTGCTTCACGATCCGGCGGCGCCACGAAGATCACGGTATCGCTGATCGGCGAGGGCTTTGGGCTGGCGGACGAGGGCGTATCCGCGGCGGCACCGCGGGCGGGCGGACGAACCGATCCGGTGGCTGCGGTATCAGGGATCGCGCCGAGTGCGGTGGCGCGCGATTCGAGCGCCGTCTGGCGGCGCATGATCTGGTCGAGTTTCTGGTCGAACTGTTCCTGATCGAGCAGCTGACGACTGGTGGTGCGGTCGACCTTGGCGCGCAGTTCGGCGATGCGGTCTTCGTAGGCGTATTGCATTTCGGCCTGACGGGCGATCAGCCGGGTCAGGACGTCGTCGCGAAACGCGAAATAGGTGGCGGTCGCCGCCGACCACATGCCTAGCAGGACGATCGTGCCGACCACGATCCAGAACACCACCGGGCCGAATCGGACCTGCCTGCCGGCATGGACGATGGCGTATCCGTCGCGATCGAGCGCGGCTACGGCCGTTACTGCATGTGTGGCGGGGCGGCGGGGCGGCGCCCGGCCATGATCATGGGGATGGTGGTGGTCGGAACGATGACCGGAACGGTACGACATCGGCACTCCCGCGCCGGTCGGAGATGAGTTCCGTACGGCTTAATTTGCGGTGCCGATTTGACCCTTTCATGGTTAATTTTTGGGAAATGGAACCGGCGAATTACATTTCCCGGACGGCGGCCAGGACCTCGTCGGCGTGGCCGTCGACCCGAACATTTCGCCAGATTCTGGCAATTCGTCCGTCGGCGCCGATCAGAACCGTTGTCCGAATGATCCCCATGAAGCTCCTGCCATACATGGATTTTTCGCCCCAAGCCCCATAGGCCTCGAGCATCTCATGTTTCTCATCCGAAATCAGAGGAACCGAAAGCTGGTGCTTGTTGCGGAAGGATTCCTGGGCCTTGACGCTGTCGGCCGAGATGCCAAGCACCGCGGCGCCGGCATCCGCAAACGCGCCGCTCAGCCGCGTGAAGTCGATGGCCTCCCGGGTGCAGCCGGGCGTATCGGCGCGGGGATAAAAAAACAGCACGAGTTTCTGGCCGGCGTAATCGGCGAGCGAAATGCTGTCGCCGCCGTCGCGCGGCAACCGGAAGGCGGGAGCCAGGGCGCCTTCAGCGAACCCGGTCTCGGGAGCCGCTGCAGGGGCCGGTGCGGGAATCGCCTTCGACGGCGCCGATGGACTGGATTTTAACTGTTTCGATGTGGGCTTGTGCGACGCTTTGGCCGGAGCGGTTTTGGCCGTTTTGGCGGGTTTCTTGTCGGCCCCCTTGCCAGCCTTCTTGGCCACCGCCTTGCTGGCCTTGGCCGCTGGTTTCTTGGCCGATGCCTTCGCGCTGCGGGCCGCCTTTGCCGCCGGTGGCTTGCCCGCGGATGTCCCGCGGGATTTCCTGGCGGGTGCGTTGGAGGATTTCTTGCGCGTTTTCTTGGACATACGCCTTCCTTTCGTCGCTTTCCGCGGATCAACCATTAGGGTATTGCGGATCTCGGCCCTAATCGTCGGATTCGCTTCGGCCGCGGAGCAAGTTTGATGACCGCGGAGCATGGTTACAAGGATTTCGACGCACCACCCGTCCGCTCGTTAGATGGGGCCCCCAATCAATCCTTGGGCCCGGCCACGAGTAACAGTATTAATCGAGGATTGGCAGCGATGCCGGCACAGGAGCGCTCGATACCGATCGATGGGCGCGTCCTTTGCGGCGATCAACCTCAGCGCCAGCACCGAGAGGCAATGGCTAGGAATACTTCGCCCAAGGGGTCGAATCCGCGTGCCGAGGCTCAAGTCCCGCAATGGGATGATGCGGCCGGCTGGGATCAGGAAAACGACGAGGCAGCGCGTAATCGCGCGCGCCGGCTATTGTCCCGTTCCCATTCCAGATTTCACCGGCTCGGCGACAAGTTTGCAGCGCTGCAACGGCGGCTGACCGGCGAACGCTGGGTCAAACGCGTGGCAGTCGCGGTCGCCGTATTGGCGGTGATCTTCGTGAGCTGTTTCGGCGGGCTGTGGTGGCGGCTCGGCGCCGGGCCGATCAATCTCGACATGGCGACGCCATGGCTTGCAGCAGCCATCGAGGACAATATCGGCCACGGCAATACGGTCGAGGTCGGTGGCACGCAGATCGAGCGGGCAGGACGAATCAGGATTGCGGTGCGTATCCGCGACATCGTGGTCCGCGACCGCGACCACGTCGTCGTCGCCACGGCGCCGAAAGCCGAGGTGAAACTGTCCGGCACCGCGCTTCTGATGGGGCGGCTGCGCGCCGAGAGTCTCAATCTGGTCGACGCCGAACTTGCCGTGCGCATTACGCCGGATGGCCAGGTGACAGTGTCCGCCGGTGATACGGCCAAACCGCTGGCGACCGGCGTCGCCTCCAAAAGGGATGCGGGCATGGCCCCGACATTCCCGCGCCCGGCGCCTGCACCGGCGCAAGGCGCTGCGGCGACGGCTCCCGACCCGACGCAAAACGGATTGCTGGCCGGGCTCGACTGGCTCGACAGCCTCAGCCTGACCGGCCTCGACGGGCAGAATCTAAATGAGATCGGCCTCAAGAACGGCAATCTCGTCGTCGACGATCAGCAGCGCGGCAATAAGTGGACGTTTGATAATATCAGCCTCAGCATGCGCCGGCCGAGCGGCGGCGGGGTCGCAGTCAGGCTTGGCGAGGAGGGCGCCAACCCATGGTCGCTGCGGGTCGCGGTCGGGCCGCAGCAGAACGGCGTACGATCGGTCGACCTTCGCGCCGACAAGGTCCCGGCCGCCAACATCCTGCTGGCGATGCGGGTAAAGGACCTCACCTATACCGCGGACCTGCCACTCTCCGGGGAGCTGAAGGGCGAATTGGGCCGCGACGGCCTGCCGACCTATTTCCGTGGCAAGGTCATCGCCGGCGCCGGGCACCTCATCGACACCGACACGCCCGATTATCCGATGGCGATCGATGCCGCAGAAGTCAACGTCGAATGGGATTCGGGACGGCGCGTGCTGGTCGCCCCCTTCAAGATCATTTCCGGTACCAACCGCATCACACTACTCGCGCATCTCGAACCGCCGAACGGCAACATCACGGATTGGCAATTGGGCTTTAGCGGCGGCACGATCGTGCTGGCCGGTAACGACGATGAACCGCCGCTGATTTTCAACCGCATCGCGATCGGCATGCGCTTCGACACAGACAGGAAGCGCGTGCTGCTGACGCAGGCCGATGTCAGCAATGGCGAGATCGGTGTCGCCGGCACCGGTAGCATTGACTATGCGAGCGAGGCGCGCCTGCAACTCGGCTTTGCGGGAACGCCGATGTCGGCGTCTGCGCTGAAACGGATGTGGCCGGTCCTGATCGTACCCGAAGTGCGCGAATGGGTGATCGATCGGATCGAGCGCGGCACGCTCCAGCGCATCGAGGTCGGCGTCAATTCGCCGGTGCGCAACCTGTCGCGCAAGGGGCCGCCGATTCCGGACGATGGTCTGGCGATCAATATCGTCGCGTCAGGCGTCACGGTGCGTCCGGTTGACGAAATGCCTTCGGTCCGCGATGCGGATTTGAAGGCGCGCGTTACCGGGCGAACCGCGACTGTGACGATCGGGCAGGGAATTGCCGACACGCCCGCCGGTCGCAAGATCAACATTTCGGACTTTATATTTGAGGTGCCGGACATGGCGCCGAAGCCGTCGCCGTCGCGGGTGAAGTTCAGGGTGGATGCTGCGATTCCGGCCGCCGCGGAGATTCTCGCCTCGGACCGCCTCAGCGACGTCTCCGGCACCCTGATCGACCCGAATTCCAGCAAGGGCAACCTTACCGCCACCATTACGATGGGCATGCCGGTCAAGGGCTCAATGACCAAGGCCGATACCACCTACGCTGTCACGGCCGATCTCGCCGGATTTGCCGCCGACAAGCTGGTGATGAACCAGAAGCTGGAAGCCAGCACACTGAAGGTGGTCGCCAACAACGCCGGCTATCAGGTCCGGGGCGACGTCAAGATCAATGGACAGCCGGCATCGCTGGATTATCGCAAGCCGAGCGAGGGCGATGCCGATATCAGGCTGCAGGCAACGCTGGATGACGCAAGCCGCGCACGTCTCGGACTCGATCTGGGACCCGCCGTCAGTGGCTCCATCCCGATCAAGGTGATCGGCAAAATCGGCGATCAGGACAGCCGTGTCGGCATCGAAGCCGACCTCACGTCCCTGAGGCTCGACAATATACTGCCGGGCTGGGTCAAGGTGCCGGGCAAGTCCGGCAAGGCCACATTCAACGTGGTCAAGAAGGAACAATCGACGCTGTTCCAAGACATCGTCGTCGAAGGCGGCGGCGTCTCGATCAAGGGGTCGTTGGAAGTCGACCAGAATGGCGATCTCATCAACGCGAACTTCCCGACCTATTCACCGTCGGAAGGCGACAAAACCTCGCTGAAAGCGGAACGTAACGCCGACGGCGTCGTCAAGGCGACGATGCGAGGCGACGTGTTCGACGGCCGCGGCTTCCTCAAATCGGCGATCTCCGGCAAGGAGGCCGACGCCAAGAGCAAGACCAGGAACGTGGACTTCGATATCGACGTGAAACTCGGCGCGGTCGCCGGATTTAACGGCGAGGCCCTGCGCAGCGTCGACACCAAGTTTTCCCGCCGCAACGGCATCGTCAGACAGTTTACGCTCTCCGGCAAGATCGGGCGCGATACGTCCGTGACGGCCGACTTGCGCGGCCGCGGACTAGGGCAGGGACGCGACGTCATTATCCTGCAGACCAACGATGCCGGCGCCTTCTTCCGCTTCACCGACACCTACTCGAAGATGATCGGCGGCCAGCTCTCGCTCGCGATGGAGCCGCCGACGACCGAGCCCAGCGCCAAGGACGGCCTGATCAACGTCCGCGACTTCTCCGTCAAGGGCGAGGCCGCGCTTGAGCGCGCGGCCGCAGGCGGGTCGGTCGGCGTTCAGAACGGCGTTTCTTTTACGGCATTGCGCGCCGAATTCACCCGGCAGAGCGGCCAGCTCGCGATCCGCGACGGCGTTGTGAAAGGCCCGACCATCGGCGCAACGATCGAAGGCAGCATCGACTATGTCGGCAATGCCGTTCGCATGAGCGGCACCTTCGTTCCGATGTACGGGTTGAACAACATGTTCGGCCAGATTCCGGTCCTCGGCCTGTTCCTTGGGGGCGGTAGCAATGAGGGCCTGATCGGCGTGACCTATGAAGTGGTCGGCACGCCCGGCCAGCCGGTGCTGCGCGTCAATCCGATTTCGGCGATGGCGCCCGGCGTGCTCCGGAAAATCTTCGAGTTCAACACCGGCAAGCAGAACAACCCGATCGAGTTCCCGCCGAATAATTGAGCGAAGTTTGGATTTCTTTGCGCGTCATGCGCGGGCTTGCCGCCTTCGCTAATGCTTCGGTGCGCCAGCACGGGAGAGCCTCGGCAAAGCCTTGGTGTAGCCGGATCCGCGAGACTCTTTTTCAAGAGCGATGGATTGCCGGGGTCATCTAGCGCGAAGACGCGCTTCGCGCTTCTGCCCAGCAATGACGGCCCTGTTCCGTCAACGCCGCAACGCCGGCACGACCAGGAACGGGATCATTCCAAGAACCACCGCGACCAGCGCGAACGCGATCACGGGATTGTAGCTGTGGGTCCAGTCGTGAATCAGGCCGCCGGCCCACGCGCCGAGCCCCGAGCCGAGCCCGCTGCCGATCGAAATCGTTCCGTAGATGGTGCCGACGCGTTCACCACGAAAGATCTTCATCGCGGTCGCCGTGATCAGCGGCCCGCGCGAGCCGATCATGCTGCCGAAGGTCACGACGAAGGCGGTGAGCAGCCAGAAGTTCGGATAGAACTGCAGCAGCCAGAGCAGGATGATGCCGACGATCGAGATAGCGTAGCTGAGCAGCACCGATGGCCTTCGTCCGATCATCGCATCGAGCTGGGTCACCCCCAGCATGCCGAACAACAACACGACGCCACTAAAGCCCCAGGCGGTCGCAGCCTGCAGCGGCGGAAAGCCGGCATCGATCAGGTAGGCGACGATCTGCGCTGAGATCGCGTACATGCCAATTGCCGTAAAGAAGAAGGTAGCAAACAGCGCCCAGAAGGCGTGGTGGCGCATCGCGCTGACGAGCGTCCAGCCCTCATCGACGAAACCAGGATCGGTCTTTCTGGCGATGTGCGGCGAACCCGTCGAGAACAGCCGCCACGGCAAGAGCAGCAAAGGCACCAGCAGGCACAGCGCGACGATACCGAAGACCTGGTAGGCGCCGCGCCAGCCGACATGATCGATCAGGAGCTGCGACGACGGCAGCAACACGAAGACGCCGGCACCGGTCGCGGAATAGACCACCGCCATCGCCGTCGGCAGGCGCGGGCCGAACCAGCGGCCGAGCAGGATCGAATTCGGAACGTTGCCGATGAAGGCGATGCCGATGCCGACGCAGAGGCCGACGCTCAACTGGAACTGCCAGAGCGCTTGCGCTTGCGAGGCGACCAGAAACGCCCCGCCGAGCAGCAGCAATCCCAGCGAATAGACGGCGCGGGGGCCGGAGCGGTCGAACAGGCGGCCGACCACCGGCGCCATCAGCCCGCCCGCAAGCCAGGTCAGCGAATACACCGACACCACCTGGGCGCGGTCCCAGCCAAAATTTTCAGAAATCGGTTTGAGGAAAACTGTAAAGCTCTCGCCGAGGCCGCGGCCGAGTACGGATAGTGCAAAGCACAGCGCCAGCACGTTGAGCGCCACGCGCCCCGGCTTGAGCGGCTTGGCTAACGTGTCTCCCGCTGGCGTCTTTTCATCCATGGGGCGCAGGGAGCGCGTTTCCGGTGGTCCCCGCAAGCGTCAAAAACGAATGCGCCTATGCAGGGCCAGGCTAGATTCCATATTTAAGCATGATCTTGTCGGAAAACCGGAGGCCACTTTTCCGGATCATGCTCTATGCCGGCCTGAGCAGGACGTGCTTTTTCTTTCCCATGGAAAGTTTGATGACGCCTTCCGGCGTGAGGTTGGACGGCGTCAGCAGCATCTTCTCGTCGGTAACGGCAGCATCGTTGATGCGAAGGCCGCCGCCCTTGATCTGACGCCGCGCCTCGCCGTTTGACGCCACGAGGCCCGCTTTCACGAACAGCCCCAGCACCCCGGCGCCGGCCTCGAGTTCGCTGGACGAAATTTCCACCGTCGGAAGCGATTCCGCGATCGCGCCTTCCTCGAAAGTTTGCCGGGCGGTTTCGGCGGCCGTGTTGGCGGCCTCGCGGCCGTGCAGCAGCGCGGTAGCCTCCGTCGCCAGCGCCTTCTTGGCTTCGTTGATTTCACCGCCCTTGAGTGCGGCAAGCTTCTCGATCTCGCTCATCGGCAGGATTGTGAACAGTTTTAGAAACTTGACGACGTCGGCGTCCTCGACGTTGCGCCAGTATTGCCAGAAATCGTAAGGCGAGAATTGATCCGCGTTCAGCCACACTGCGCCCTGCGCGGTCTTGCCCATCTTCGCGCCCGAGGCGGTGGTGAGCAGCGGCGTGGTCAGCGCGAACAATTGCGGCGTGCCCATGCGGCGGCCGAGATCGACGCCGTTGACGATGTTGCCCCATTGATCGGAGCCGCCCATCTGCAGGCGGCAACCGGTGCGCCGCGCCAGCTCGACGAAGTCGTAGGCCTGGCAGACCATGTAGTTGAACTCGATGAAGCTCATCTCCTGCTCGCGTTCGAGACGGAGCCGCACCGAATCCATCGTCAGCATGCGGTTGACCGAGAAATGCCGGCCGATGTCGCGCAGCATTTCGATCCAGTTCAGTTTCGTCAGCCATTCGGCGTTGTCGAGCATGATCGCATCGCTCGGGCCATTGCCGTAGCGCAGTACCTTGGCGAACACGCCGCGGATCGAGACCTTGTTGGCCTCGATTTCCTCGATCGAACGGATCGCGCGGGATTCATCCTTGCCGGAGGGATCGCCGACCATGGTGGTGCCGCCGCCCATCAGGGTGATCGGCTTGTTGCCGCTCTGCTGCAGCCAGTACAGCATCATCATGGTGAGGTAGTTGCCGATATGCAGCGACGGTGCGGTGCAGTCGTAGCCGACATAGGCGACCGCCTGGCCCTTCGCGGCAAGCGCGTCGAGGCCCTCGAAATCCGAGCATTGGTGGATGAAGCCGCGTTCCTGCAAAATGTTCAGGAAATCTGATTTAAATGCAGTCATTTGCTAGCGACTCTGATCATTCTATTTTCACGGTAATTGTAACGAGTTGCGGAACCATGGCGGAACAGGCTGCCGCAACCGCGTGCGCTGTGGCATTATAAGATGTCCGTGTTTGGCACAAGCTGGTCGTCGTCGGCGGGACGGATCGAGCAGGGCGTCGCAAAGGCACGATTACAATGATGTTGACGGCACTGGGTTTGATGAGCGGCACCTCGCTGGATGGGGTCGATGTCGCTTTGATCGAAACCGACGGCCGCCGGGTGAAGGCGCTCGGCCCCTCCGGATACCGGCCTTATACCGAAATGGAGCGCCATCTGCTGCGCCAGGCGCTGTATGAGGCTGCCGAGCTGACGGATCGTGCTGCGCGGCCAGGCTGCCTGCGCGATGCCGAGTGGGCCGTCACGGCAGCGCATGCCGAGGCGGTCGCCGCCTTCATCGCGCAACACCGCATCGGCTTCGATGACATCGATATCGTCGGTTTTCACGGCCAGACCGTGCTGCACCGGCCCGAACGAAGGTTGACGGTGCAGATCGGCGACGCGCTGGCGCTCGCCAAGGCGATCCATATCCCGGTCATGTACGATTTCCGCGCCGCCGACGTCGAAGCCGGCGGGCAGGGCGCGCCCTTCGTGCCGGTCTATCACCGGGCGCTGGCCCAATCGCTGGAGCGCGAGGGGCCGATCGTCGTGGTTAATATCGGCGGCGTCGCCAACATCACCTATATCGATGGCGACACGCTGATTGCCTGCGACACCGGGCCCGGTAACGCGCTGCTCGACGACCACATGTTCCGCTGGATGAACCAGCGCTTCGATTGCGAGGGCCGCACCGCCGCGCAAGGCAGGGTCGATGCGGCCTGGATTGCTCGGGCGCTGGCAAAGCCGTTCTTTTCGCTACCGCCGCCCAAATCGCTCGATCGCAACGATTTTGCCGGGCTGAGGCTTGGCGATGTACCGCCGGAGGATGGCGCGGCGACCTTGACCGCGTTCACCGCAGCCGCCATTGCCCGGGTGGTGCCACTGCTGCCGAAGGAGCCCAAAAGCTGGATCGTGGCCGGCGGCGGCGCCCGCAATATGACCATGCTGCGGATGCTGCGCGAATGTCTGCAACCGGCGACCGTCCAGGCGGCGGATACGCTCGGCTGGGCGTCGGACGCCATCGAGGCGCAGGCGTTCGGGTTTTTGGCGGCGAGGGGCCTGAAGGGCCTGCCGCTGAGCTACCCCTCCACAACGGGAGTGCCGATTCCCATGACCGGGGGGATCATCGCGCGACCGTGATATCCATGCAGATGCATACACCTTGACGCCTGCATGCAAATGCATCTAATTTGGATGCAGATGCATGGAGCGGGGCCTGCCGGCCGTCGCCTTAAGAGGTCGTCATGACGCCGAAGCTCACTTTGATCAGCCACAAGCTTTGTCCCTATGTGCAGCGCGCGGTCATCGCGCTGAATGAAAAGGGCATTCCGTTCGAGCGGATCGATATCGATCTCGCCAACAAGCCGGACTGGTTTTTGAAGATTTCGCCGCTCGGCAAGGTGCCGGTGCTGCGCGTCGAAACCGATGACGGCGAGGTGGCTCTGTTCGAGAGCAATGTCATCTGTGAGTACATCGAGGACACGCAAGGCGGGACAAAACTACATCCGCAGGATCCGTTGCAGCGGGCCCAACACCGCGCCTGGATGGAATTCGGCTCCACCATTCTGAGCGAGTTGTGGGGCCTTGAGACCACAGGCGATCCCGCGATCTTCGAGATCAAGCGGCAGGCCGTGGCGGCGAAGTTTGCGCGGGTCGAGGAAGCGCTCGGCGCGGGTCCGTTCTTTGCCGGGAAAAGTTTCAGCCTGGTCGACGCAGTGTTCGCGCCGATCTTCCGCTACTTCGATGTGTTCGATCAATTGATCGATCTGTCGGTCTTCGCGGATACGCCGAAGGTCCGCGCGTGGCGAAACGAACTGGCGCAGCGTCCGAGTGTCCGCACGGCGGTAGGTGCGGACTATCCGCAATTGCTGCATGCGTTCCTGGTGCGCCATGACGCGCATATGCTGAAGCTTGCGGCCTGACGACGATGTCACCGCAAGTCGCATGGATCGCGCTCGTTACAGCCGGGCTGCTCGATGTCGGCTGGGCGATCTCGATGAAGTATGCCGAAGGCTATACGCGTCTCGGCTGGAGCATCGCCTCGCTCGCGCTTCTTGCAGCGTTCGTGTTCCTGCTCGGGCGCGCACTGCAGGTGCTGGAGATCGGTGTCGCCTATACGGTCTGGACCGGCATCGGCGCGGTTGGCACGCTGACCATGGGCGTGCTGCTGTTCGGCGAAGCGCTGAACCCGGTGAAGATCGCCGGCATCGTGCTGGTGATGATCGGGATCGTCGCGCTCAAGCTGGCGCCGGCATAGTCCGCCGCTTTCGAGACCGTGGCCCGGATGGAGCGTAGCGCAATCCGGGAATCGTCTACGCGGGTGAAGCCCCGGATTTCGCTTCGCTCCATCCGGGCTACAAGTGGCGGACGTCAGCGGACGTTGGCGAGCCGCATGTCGAGATAGCCGGTTACCGTCTCCATCAGCGGCTCAAGCTTGCCGTCGAAGAAGTGGTTGGCGCCGGGGATGACCTGCTGGTCGATCACGATGCCCTTTTGCGTCTTGAGCTTCTCGACCAGGGTGTTGACGTCCTTCGGCGGCACCACTGCGTCCTTCTCGCCATGCACGATCAGTCCGGAGGACGGGCAGGGCGCGAGGAAGGAGAAGTCGTAGAGATTGGCGGGCGGCGCAATCGAGATGAAGCCCTCGACCTCGGGCCGGCGCATCAGGAGTTGCATGCCGATCCAGGCGCCGAACGAAAAGCCCGCGACCCAGCAGGCGCGCGCTTCGGGATTGATGGTCTGCGCCCAGTCGAGCGCGGAAGCGGCATCCGAGAGCTCGCCGGTGCCGTGATCGAACGAACCCTGGCTGCGGCCGACGCCGCGGAAATTGAAACGCAGCACCGAGAAGCCACGATGCGCGAAGGCGTAGTAGCACTGGTAGACAATCTGGTGGTTCATCGTGCCGTGAAACTGCGGATGCGGATGCAGGATCATCGCGATCGGCGCGTTCTTCTGCTTGGCCGGATGGTAACGGCCTTCGAGGCGGCCAGCGGGGCCGGTGAAAATTACTTCAGGCATTGATGATCCTTGGAAGTGTTCCTTGGCAACGGATGTGATCCGGCGAAGAAATGTGATCAGGCGTCGTTGGGCGATGCGCGAACGGCGCTCACGTGAAACTGGTGGCGGCGTTCTAGCATGAGGCGAGGGGCAAAAAGCAAGCATCTTGAACATCTCGAAGACTGTTCAAGGCGTTAGCCTGAGATTGTAAGAGACGCCGCGATCCCCAATTGCCATAAGGCCTCTTGCGCTCGCCGCGCGGGACGGACATTTGGGGCCGCTCGCTCATATAGGGTAATATTGTACGGAAATGCCTGACCGGGTCTATCTAGACTGGAACGCGACCACGCCGCTTCGGCCCGAGGCGAGGCAGGCGATGGCGGCCGCTTGGGAAGTCGCCGGGAACCCGTCCTCGGTCCATGCCGAAGGACGTCAGGCGCGCCGGCTGGTCGAAGACGCCCGCGCCGCCATCGCGGCGGCCGTCGCCGCCCGGCCGCAGGACGTCGTGTTTTCGTCCGGTGGCACGGAAGCCAACGTGCTGGCGCTGACCCCGGGATTGCGCCGGGGCGCGGGTGATCCGGTCCGGCGGCTGCTGGTCTCGGCCATCGAACATACCTCGGTGCTGTCTGGGGGACGGTTTCCCGCCGAGGCGATCGGGACCATCAAAGTCACAGGCTCGGGCCTGGTCGACCTTGGCCAATTGCGTGGGTTGATTGCCGACGGGCCGCCGGCCCTGGTGTCGGTCATGCTGGCCAATAACGAGACCGGCGCGGTTCAGCCGGTCGGTGAAATCGCTGACGTGGTACATGAAGCAGGCGGGCTGCTGCATGTCGATGCGATCCAGGCGCTAGGGAAAATACCATTTGATATCAAATCAATGCAGGCCGACCTGATCACGCTTTCTGCGCACAAGATCGGTGGTCCCAAGGGCGTCGGCGCGCTTGTGATGGCTGAGGAAGTGCAAGGCCTGGAGCCGCTGCTGCGCGGCGGTGGGCAGGAGCTGGGGCGCCGGGCAGGTACCGAAAATGTCGCTGGAATCGCAGCCTTTGGGGCCGCGGTCCGGGCCGCCATGGCCAGGCTGCAAGGCGATGCGGACCGGCTGCAAGGCCTGCGGAACCGCCTTGAGGCGGGCCTGAAACAAACCCCGGGAATGATCCTCTTTTCGGCGGACGCGCCGCGCCTGCCGAATACCACGTTGTTCAGCGTTCCCGGGCTCCGGGCCGAAACAGCAGTAATTGGCTTCGATCTCGGCGGTATCGCGGTATCGTCGGGCTCAGCCTGCTCCTCGGGCAAGGTCCAGCCCTCGCACGTCCTGGCTGCCATGGGGGTTGACAAGGAACTCGCCCAGGGAGCGGTGCGGATCAGTCTGGGCTGGTCTACCTCCGAGGCAGACATTGATTTGGCCCTTGAGGCTTGGCGAAAGCTTGCCGATGGCTTACTTAGAGGGCGACGAAACACAGCTTGAAACGTTCTAAGTGGGTTTCGCCGGAACGCTTCGTCATTGATTTGGAATTGTTCCACCGCGGTCCTTGAAACCGCGAGCGGAGGATGGAATGCCAGCCGTACAAGAGACGGTCGAGCGCGTCAGGCGCATCGACGTCGACCAGTATCGATATGGGTTTGAGACGCTGATCGAGTCCGACAAGGCTCCCAAGGGGCTGTCGGAAGACACCGTCCGCTTCATTTCAGCGAAAAAGAACGAGCCGGCCTGGATGCTGGAATGGCGTCTGGAGGCCTATCGCCGCTGGCTGACCATGACCGAGCCGACCTGGGCCCGCGTCAACTATCCCAAGATCGACTATCAGGAACTCTATTACTACTCGGCGCCGAAGCCGAAGAAGCAGATCGGCTCGCTCGACGAGATCGATCCGGAAATTCTCAAGACCTACGAGAAGCTCGGCATCCCCTTGCGCGAAGTCGAGGTGCTCGAAGGCGTCGTCAAGCCGGAAGGCGAGCGCAAGATCGCGGTCGATGCCGTGTTCGATTCGGTGTCCGTCGCCACCACGTTCCAGAAGGAGCTGAAGGCGGCCGGCGTGATCTTCATGCCGATCTCCGAAGCGATCCGCGAGCATCCCGAGCTGGTGAAGAAGTATCTCGGCACGGTCGTGCCGACCTCGGACAACTATTTCGCGACGCTAAACTCGGCGGTGTTCTCCGACGGCTCGTTCGTTTACGTGCCGCCGGGCGTGCGCTGCCCGATGGAGCTGTCGACCTATTTCCGCATCAACGAGCGTAACACCGGCCAGTTCGAGCGCACGCTGATCATCGCCGACAAGGGCGCTTACGTCAGCTACCTCGAGGGCTGTACCGCACCGCAGCGCGATGAGAACCAGCTGCACGCCGCCGTGGTCGAGCTGGTCGCGCTTGACGATGCCGAGATCAAGTATTCGACGGTGCAGAACTGGTATCCCGGCAATTCCGAAGGTTTGGGTGGCATCTACAATTTTGTCACGAAGCGCGGCGACTGCCGCGGTAACCATTCGAAGATCTCCTGGACCCAGGTCGAAACGGGATCGGCGATCACCTGGAAATATCCGAGCTGCATCCTGCGCGGCGACAATTCACGCGGCGAGTTCTACTCGATCGCGATCTCGAACGGTCACCAGCAGGTCGATAGCGGCACCAAGATGCTTCATCTCGGCAAGAACACGACCAGCCGGATCATCTCCAAGGGCATCGCGGCGGGCGTCTCGCAAAACACCTATCGCGGCCTTGTCACCGCGCATCGCAAGGCCACCGGCGCGCGCAACTACACCGCCTGCGATTCGCTGCTGATCGGCGACAAATGCGGCGCGCACACCGTGCCTTATGTCGAGGCAAAGAACTCGTCCGCGACCTTCGAGCACGAAGCGACCACCTCGAAGATTTCCGAGGACGTGCTGTTCTACTGTGTCCAGCGCGGGCTGAGCCAAGAAGAAGCCGTCGGTCTTGTCGTCAACGGCTTTGTGAAGGATGTGCTGCAGCAACTGCCGATGGAGTTCGCGGTCGAGGCGCAGAAGCTGATCTCGATCTCGCTCGAAGGTTCGGTTGGGTAGGGCCTCATCCTCAGGAGGCTGCGCAGCGGCCGTATCGAAGGATGAGAGGAAAGATTGTTGGCCGCGTCCTTCGAGGCGCGCCTATCGGCGCTCCTCAGGACGAGGGCAAAAAACGGAAAGACGAGATGTCATTGCTTGAAGTGAAAGATCTGAAAGTCCGTGTCGAGGATAACGAAATCCTCCACGGGCTGTCGCTGACCGTGAACCCGGGCGAGGTGCACGCGATCATGGGGCCGAACGGCTCCGGCAAGTCGACGCTGTCGCACGTTATCGCCGGCAAGCCAGGCTATGAAGTTACCGGCGGCGAAATCCTGTTCAGGGGCGAAGACCTGCTGGAGATGTCGCCGGACGAACGTGCCGCCAAGGGCGTGTTCCTGGCGTTTCAGTATCCGGTGGAAATCCCGGGCGTTGCGACCATGACGTTCTTGCGCACCGCGCTGAATGCTCAGCGCAAGGCGCGCGGCGAGAGCGAATATTCGACGCCGGACTTTCTGAAGAAGGTGCGCGAGGTCGCAAAGTCGCTGAACATTCCGCAGGATATGCTCCGTCGCGGCGTCAATGTCGGCTTTTCCGGCGGCGAGAAGAAGCGCAATGAGATCTTGCAGATGGCGCTGTTCGAGCCTGCCGTCTGCATTCTCGATGAAATGGATTCCGGCCTCGATATCGACGCGCTCCGCATCGCGGCCGATGGCGTCAACGCGCTGCGCTCGCCGGATCGCGCTATGGTCGTCATCACGCACTACCAGCGGCTGCTCAACTACATCGTGCCTGATTTCGTGCACGTGATGTCGAAGGGCCGGGTCGTCAAAAGCGGTGGCAAGGATCTGGCACTGGAGCTCGAGGCTTCCGGCTATACCCAGTTCGAAGACGCAGCCTGACCGCGGACGGATTTGTGATGAATGTAGCTTTGGCAAAGAACGAGACCGGACGCGCGCTGAACGACAGCTTCGCCATCGCGCGCGACCGGCTGCCGGGCGCCGGCAAGGTCGCCGAGGCGAGAAGCGCCGCCTTCGAAGCCTATGATCGCGTGGGTCTGCCGCACCGCCGGCTCGAAGACTGGAAATACACTGATCTGCGCGCGCTGATGCGCGACGTGCTGCCGCTCGCGCTCGCACCGGATGCCGCCGCGCTGACGCGGGCTGCTGCTGCCCTGAAGCTCCAGGCGATCCAGGACGCGCGTCGGCTGGTGCTGGTGGACGGCGTGTTCGCGGCAAACCTTTCCGACCTCGGCGGGCTCGATAAGGGACTGACCGTTCGCACCCTGCGGGAAGTGCTGGAAGCCGGCGACGCCGCACTGCAGGCGCAGCTATTCACGCTCGATGACGCCAATCCGATGGTGGCGCTCAACAGCGCCATGATGACCGACGGCGTCGTGATCGAGATCGCCAATGGTTTGGTGCTGAAGCAGCCGCTGCATGTCATTCATATCGCCAGCGGTTCTGCGCCCGCTGCAATGTTTACCCGGTCGTTGTTGCGGCTCGGCAAGGATGCCGGCGCGACGCTGGTCGAGAGCTACATTGCTGCCGATGGCGCGACGGCCTATCAGGCCCATGACTCGCTGATCGTCGCGATCGGCGACAATTCGCGGCTTGACCACGTCCGCCTAATCGAGGACGGCCGCGAGGCCTTCAATATCTCTTCCGCCGTAGTGACGCTGGGTGCGCATGCGCACTTCAACACTTTCGGCATGACCTCAGGCGCGGCCGTCAGCCGCTATCAGGCCACCATTGCGTTCGCCGGCGAGGGCTCGACGGTCGAGACCAACGGCGTCAATTTGCTCAATGGCCGCCAGCACGCTGACACCACGCTGTTCATGGACCATGCGGTGCCACATTGCGCCAGTCGCGAAGTTTTCCGCGCTGTCGCCGACGACCGCGGCCATTCGGTGTTCCAGGGCCGCATCGTCGTGCGCCCCGATGCGCAGAAGACCGATGCCAAGATGATGACGCGGGCGCTGTTGCTGTCCGACGAGGCCGAGGCCGACAACAAGCCGGAGCTCGAAATCTTCGCCGACGATGTCACTTGCGGCCACGGCGCAACCACCGGCGCGCTCGACGAGAGCCTGCTGTTCTACCTGCGCGCCCGCGGCCTGTCCGAAAAGGAAGCCCAGGCGCTACTGATCCAGGCGTTCGTGGGCGAGGCCATTGAATCGATCGTCAACGATGATCTGCGTGAGCTGGCGATCGCAGCCGCGCAGCGCTGGCTGGAGGCACGGGCATGACCCAGCATCCGGCGGTCAGGAATGGCGCCTATGACGTGGCCCGCGTGCGGGAGGATTTCCCCGCGCTGGCGATGAAGGTCTATGGCAAACCGCTGGTCTATCTCGATAACGCAGCCTCTGCCCAGAAGCCGACCGCCGTGCTTGATCGCATGACGGAGGCTTACAAGAGCGAATACGCCAACGTGCATCGCGGCCTGCATTACCTCGCCAATACGGCGACTGAGGCTTATGAAGGCGGCCGCGCCAAGGTAGCCAAGTTTCTGAACGCCGGGCGTACCGAAGAGATCATCTTCACCCGTAACGCCACCGAGGCGATCAACCTCGTGGCGTCGTCCTGGGGCGAGCCCAACATCAAGGCGGGCGACGAGATCGTGATCTCCATCATGGAGCATCACTCCAACATCGTGCCCTGGCATTTCCTGCGTGAGCGCCACGGCGCCGTGATCAAATGGGCGCCGGTCGATGACGAAGGCAATTTCCTGATCGAGGAGTTCGAGAAGCTTCTGACCGATCGCACCAAGCTGGTCGCGATCACGCAGATGTCGAACGCGCTCGGCACCATCGTGCCGGTCAAGGACGTGGTGAAGATCGCCCATGCCCGCGGCATCCCGGTGCTGATCGACGGCAGCCAGGCCGCCGTGCATCTGGCGATCGATGTGCAAGACATCGACTGCGACTTCTATGTCTTCACCGGCCACAAGCTGTACGGCCCGACCGGAATCGGCGTGCTCTATGCCAAGCATGAGCATCTGGTTGCGATGCGTCCCTTTAACGGCGGCGGCGAGATGATCCGCGAAGTCGCCCGGGACTGGATCACCTACGGTGATCCGCCGCACAAGTTCGAGGCGGGTACGCCGGCGATCGTGGAATCGATCGGGCTGGGGGCCGCGATCGACTACGTCAATTCGATCGGCAAGGAGCGCATCGCCGCCCACGAGCACGATCTTCTGGCCTACGCCCAGGAGCGCCTGCGCGAAATCAATTCGCTGCGCCTGATCGGCACCGCGCGCGGCAAGGGACCGGTGATTTCCTTCGAGATGAAGGGCGCCCACCCCCACGACGTGGCGACCGTGATCGACCGGCAAGGGATAGCGGTGCGCGCCGGCACCCATTGCGTGATGCCGCTTTTAGAGCGGTTCAATGTCACAGCTACCTGCCGCGCGTCGTTTGGAATGTATAATACCCGGGAAGAAGTCGACCATCTGGCACAGGCGCTGATCAAGGCGCGGGATTTGTTCTCATGAGTGACACAGCCGAAGTCAAGTCAGCCAACATGGAAACCATCTCGGCGCTGCCGCCGAAGAGACCGAGCGGCTGGGGAGCGAAATCGTCGCCGCGCTGAAGACGGTGTTCGATCCGGAAATTCCAGCCGACATCTACGAGCTCGGGCTGATCTACAAGGTCGACCTCAAGGACGACCGCAGCGTCGACGTGATGATGACGCTGACCACGCCGAACTGCCCAGCGGCCGGCGAACTGCCGACCATGGTGGAGAACGCGGTCGCCAGCGTTCCCGGCGTCGGCGTCGTCAACGTCAATCTGGTGTGGGACCCGGCCTGGACTCCGGATCGCATGTCCGACGAGGCCCGCCTTGTCCTCAATATGTGGTGAAGGGATACGTTGCCGAAATTATCTGGTGTCATCGAGACCGCGCTTTACGTTGATGACCTCGACCGCGCCCGTACATTTTACGAGAGGGTGCTCGGGCTTGTGCCGCTGACGGCCGACTCGCGATTTCTTGCCTACGATGTCGGCGGCCGGAGCGTGTTGCTGCTCTTTCTTCGCGGTTCGACACCCGAGCCGATCCAACTACCCGGCGGCACCATTCCGCCGCATGACGGCAGTGGCCCTATTCACATGGCCTTTGCCATTGCGGCGACCGAACTGCCGGTCTGGGAAAAGTCGCTTGGTGAGCACGATGTCGCAATCGAAGGCAGGACAGATTGGCCGCGCGGCGGAAAGAGCATCTACTTCCGCGACCCGGACAATCACCTGCTGGAACTGGCGACACCGGGAATTTGGAAGATTTACTAGCAAACTTGCGGCTGGTTTCGACGGGTTCTGATCGAGTTCATGACGAGAGACCTTCACAGCGGGAATTTCGTTGTTATTTTAATGTTATGATAGCTCGTCGCCACGATGCGACGCCGGAGATCGACTGCAATGGATACCACCGTACAGTCTTCCAAGCCGAAGCCGCGGCCGCGACCGCAGGTCATGAAACTGACTGAAGCGGCGGCGCAGCGTATTACGGAACTGACCAGGCGCGCCGATTCCGAGATCGTCGGGCTTCGCGTCGGGATCAAGAACGGCGGCTGCGCCGGCCAGTCCTACACGGTGGAATATGCCCATGAGATCCGCCCGACCGACGAAGTGGTCGAGGACCGGGGCGTGAAGATCCTTGTCGATCCCAAGGCGGTCCTGTTCCTGCTGGGCACCGAGATGGACTACAAGGCCGACAAGATGCAGGCACAGTTCATCTTCAACAATCCAAACCAGGTCTCGGCCTGCGGTTGCGGCGAGTCGGTGCAACTGACGGCCGCGAAGGTTTAGGTTCACTACGCCCACTGACCTGAGGGGCGCGCATCGCGCGCGTCTCGAAGGATGGCCGCGGGCGAGATCGGGCCGCATGGTTCGAGGCGGCGCTCGCGCCTCCTCACCAGGGGCTACGTGAAGGCTGGGGCCATCATGGACCGCGATTTCCTGATCGACCTGTTTGCTGATTTCGGTCCGGTGACCATCAGGAAGATGTTCTCCGGATTCGGCATCTCCGCCGACGGCACCAATTTCGCGCTCGCACTACGCGCCGGTCTCTATTTCCGCGCCGATGACCAGACCGTTCCGCAATTCGAAGCGGAGGGATCGCAACCGTTTCAATATCAGACGCGGACCAAGACGGTCACGGTGAACTCGTACTGGCAATTGCCGGCACGCCTGTTCGATGATTCGGAAGAGCTGGCCGATTGGGCGAGAGCAGCGCTGGCCGCAGCGCAACGCGCGGCGCTTCGCAAGCGGCCGAAGGTACGCAAGGCTGCAAAGCCAAAGGTTACGAAGAAGGTTGCGGGCAAGCCGGCTTCTGGTCGCAAGGTGGCAAGGAAGCGGGCAAGCAAGCCGAAGAACGCGCGGCGCGGATAGTCCGCCTCGCATCCATCATGAGGAACTGGTGCTAGGCCACCTGGCTGCGGGTCTCGTCGGCGTATTCGGGATCGGCCTCGCAAATCACGCGGTTGCGGCCGTTGCGCTTGGCGGCGTAGAGGCAGGCATCGGCGCGTTCGATCAGCAGATCGGTGTCGTCGTCGGGCTTTAGCATGGAGACACCGACCGAGATGGTGACGCGGCCGAGAATTTCGCCGGTGGACTTCTTCTTCAATTCCTTCGCCATCACGGCGCGGCGAATATGGTCGGCTACCGTCAGCGCCTGGCGCAGGGCGGTGTTGGGTAGTACGACCGCGAATTCCTCGCCGCCGTAACGGGCGGTGATGTCCTGACCCTTGATGGTCTGCTTCAGCGACATGCCGACGAGACGCAGCACCTGATCGCCGGTGAGGTGACCGTAGGTCGTTGAAAGATTTGAAATGATCGATGTCGAACATCAGCAGCGACAGCGGCTCGCCATTCGCCAGCGCCGCCCGAACCGCCATGTCGATCGAGCGGTCGAAATATTTGCGGTTGCCCAATCCGGTCAGCGGATCGGTCAGGCTCTCGGCGCGGATTGCCTCGAGGCTGTGCTGAAGATTGCTGATTTCGGTCTTTGACAGCGACAGCCGGCTTTCCAGCGCCTTGTTGGTCTCGCGCATCTCGCGGGTGGATTTCATCAGGCCGTCGACGATTGCCTTGATCTGATCGCGGTTCTTGGCATCCCTGAGTTTCTCGCTGGCGCCGCTCAGCTTGGCGTCATAGCTCTCCGACATGCCGAGCGCCTCGGTGATGAGGTTCATCACGTCGTCGATTTCGCCGATCACGCGCGCGCCGACCTTGTCGATGCGGTCGGAGGTCTTGATGTGCGAGAGATAGGTTTCGTAGATCTGCTCGAGATCGGATTCGCTCAGCTCACCGTTGCGCGCCAGCGTCTCGTTGATGATCTTGTTGAGGGGAGCGTTGTATCCGGTCGCGTAGACGTACCAGATTTCGTAATTGCGCGGGACGGCGGTCTGCCGAAGGGACTTGATCTGGCCCAACGCAATTTCGGCAAACGCCAAAGTGCGTTCGTGTTCGTCCAGCAGCTTGACCACTGATCCGTCCCCAATAGTGAGCAGGTCCGCTCGTTGCCTTGCAGCAGCAATGACTAAATTATCGCCGCAGGCTAATGGAGGAGAATGAACGGCCGGTAAACAGTTCCGGCCGTCGGATCGCGCCGAATTCGTTCAGATGCGGGCGCGAACCGGCCGCAACAGAAACGCCGGAAGATGCGAGTGATCGGCAGGCTCCGATTCGACGTCGCGGTGGGCGCGCCGCGGCTCGGGACGACCGATCGATGGTACGCGAGAGGGCTGTGCAGGCTCGGTTGGCGTGAAGGCTGCTGCGGCCGCTGCCTGTGGCTGCGGGCCGGCACTGCGGCCTGCGCCCTTGGCATGCCGCGTTTCGCGGTCGCCGCCCTTCTCAGGACCCCTGGCGGCTCGCGGCTCGCGTTCGCGTCGCGGCTTGCGGCCGCCGCGCGAACCTTCCCGAGAGCCTTCGCGTGAGCGCTGCTGGCGAGGCTGGTCGGTCTCGTCGGAGGACACCGACTGCACGGCGTAGTCGCCTTCGGCGGGCGGGATGTTTTGCCCGATCAGTCGTTCGATCGCAGCGATCGATTTGTTGTCGAGCGAGGTGACGATCGAAATCGCAGTGCCGGCGCGACCGGCGCGTCCGGTACGGCCGATACGATGCACGTAGTCGTCGGCATGATGCGGCACGTCGAAATTGAAGACGTGGCTGACGGCGGGAATGTCGAGGCCGCGGGCGGCGACATCGGAGGCGACCAGCAACGGGATCTCGCCCTTGCGGAATTGATCCAGCGCCGCCGTGCGGGCCGACTGGTCCATGTCGCCATGCAGGGCGCCGACGCTGAAGCCGTGCTTCTGCAGCGATTTGTAAACGACAGCGACTTCGCGCTTGCGATTGCAGAAGATGATCGCGTTGTTGAGGTCCTTGGCGTCGCGCAACAGGCGGCGAAGGATGTCGCGCTTCTCGTGCGGCTCACGGCCGCAACCAACCTGGAACTGCGATACGCCCACCGCAGTCGTGGCGGGTTTGGAAACCTCGATGCGCTCGGGATTGTGCAGGAAGGCTTCGCTGATGCGGCTGATTTCCGGCGGCATCGTCGCGGTGAAGAACAATGTTTGCCGCGTGAACGGCACCAGCTTGCAGACGCGTTCGATGTCGGGGATGAAACCCATGTCCAGCATGCGGTCGGCTTCATCGATGACCAGCAGTTCGACGCCCGTGAGCAGCAGCCCGCCGCGTTCGGTGTGGTCGAGGAGGCGGCCCGGAGTGGCGATCAGCACGTCGACGCCGCGGGTCAGTTTGCTGTCCTGGTCGCCGAACGAGACGCCGCCGATCAGCAGCGCGACGTTGAGTTTCTGGCCGACGCCATATTTGTCGAAATTCTCTTTGACCTGTGCCGCGAGTTCGCGGGTCGGCTCGAGGATCAGGGTGCGGGGCATTCGAGCCCGGGCGCGGCCCTTTTCCAGCATCGTGAGCATGGGCAGGACGAAGGCAGCGGTCTTGCCGGTGCCGGTCTGGGCAATGCCGAGAACGTCGCGGCGCGCCAGCACGTGGGGGATCGCCTGTTCCTGGATTGGGGTGGGGATCGTGTAACCAGTGGCCGCAACAGCGGCGAGAACCTTATCGGAAAGACCGAGATGGGAAAAAGACATTGAGCCTCTAGTCGACACCGCCGTTCAGGATCGAGGGTAAAAAGGCTGTCGCGTTTTGCCCCGAAACGGCGCGCTTCTAAGAAGCTGGGGGCTCTGACTTACGCAGACGAGCGGCAAACCAGGGAATCGCGTTTCGATCCAAGGCCGCGTTGAGCCGGAACATAGGGGCGAAATGGCCAAAGTCAATCTGGGAACCGGCCATAAGGTCGATAAAGCTTAATGTTTTCGCACAAATTAAGGGCCAAACTGTCATTTGGCGATCAAATGCGCGGGCAGGACGCGGCCCGCCTGCGCGTGTTGGACGGCCTCGGCCTCCAAAATCCGGCGATTTCCACTTCGGCATCACGGCGCGGCCGTGAACCCTTGGTACGGATCGCCCGACTATGAGACGAAGCAATCGCGCGAACCCTGATTCCGCAGGTTTTGATCACAAGGTCTTGGGCCGTTCGTGCAAACAGGGGATTTCGATGACCGGTTGGCTTTCCAGATTTTGGGCCGCAGCCAGCATTGCTGCTGCGGTGGCGGCCTTCGCCGCCCCCGCTTACGCCGAAAAGCGCGTGGCGCTCGTGGTCGGCAACAACGACTACAAGCACGTGCCCAAGCTGCTGAAGGCGGTCAATGACGCCCGCACCATGGGCGACACGCTCAAGCAGCTCGGCTTCACGGTGATGGTGGCGGAAAACCAGACCCGGCAGGCGTTCAGCCAGACGCTGCTGGCGTTCGACAAGTCGGTTGAGCCCGGCGACACCGCGTTCTTTTTCTTTGCCGGCCACGGCTTTGAAATCGCAGGCCAGAATTTCCTGCTGCCCACCGATGTCCCGGCCGCGACCGAAGGCCAGGAAGAGCTGGTGCGCGACGCCTCGATCCTCGCCGACCGCATCATCGAGCGGCTGCAGAACAGGAAAGTCCGTACCGCCATCCTTGTGTTCGATGCGTGCCGCAACAATCCGTTCGAACGCGCCGGCACCCGCGCGGTCGCCGGCACCGGCGGCCTTGCGCCGATGACGCAATTGCCGGAAGGCGTGTTCTCGGTGTTCTCGGCCGGGCCGCGACAGACCGCGCTCGACCGGCTCTCCAACGATGACACCAATCCCAATTCGGTTTTCACGCGGACCTTCGCCAAGGAACTGACGCAGCCCGGCGCCAACCTAGTTCAGGTCGCTCAGCGCCACGTCGTCTCGTCAGCGAACTGGCGGAGACGGTCCGCCACAAGCAGATCCCGGTTTATTTCGATCAGATGGTCGACGACGTGTTCCTGAACGGCCTGGCGAAAGGCCAGCCCGAGACGGCGACGAAACCGGCCGAGCCCTTGCAAAAGCTCGCGGCACTGCCGCCGGTGCAGCAACTCAAACCGCAGAACGATTCCGTCAACGCGCCGATCGCGATGTTCTCACGCCACAATGGCGGCTGGACCGTTGTGTTCTCGATCGCCGATCCGACGCTCGGCATTTCCTGGCGAATGGGAGAGGCCGGCGATTTCCGCGAGACCGGCTTCATCGATACGCTCGACCCGCGCACCCGCAAGCGGATGCCGAATCCGTCGATCGAACTCCCGGCCGACGCACAGGCCGCCACCATCCAGGTGCGTTATGTCGATACCAATGGCGACGTGCAGGGCCCGTTCCCGATCAGGTTCGATCCGGAGGCAGCGCTGATCCGAGACCAGCGCAAGATCCTCGACATGACCGCGACGAGCTGGCTGTCGTTTCGCGAATTCAACGGGCTGCTGGTCTACTACACCCACCTGATGTCATATCGCTGCGCGATCCGCGAGGTGCGCGTCGGCATCGACAGCACGGTGCCCGACAAGGTGCTGAAAATGCCGCCCTGCGATCCCAGGGATCCCAGCGTCATTCCGCACGACTCGCAGCCGTACCTAAAGCTCGCGCCCGCGACTAAATCGGTCTCGGTGGAATTGACCTATCGCGACGGCAGCGTGTCGGAGATCAAGAGTTTTAGGCGGTAGTGGAGAGCCGAGACGAGCTATGGTGGCCACGGCCACGGCCACGGCCACGGACCACTCATCACGAGGCATGGCGGCCACGGGCCTCTCATCCGTCGTCCCGGGCTCGACGACGGGGATCGCGAAGTTGCTCAGGGTCGTCATACCCCGCGCAGGCGGGGTATCTAGTACGCTGCGGCTTATCGATTCAATCGCAGCTGCCTCTGGAATACTGGATCACCCGCATGCGCGGGCGATGACGACTGAATACGACGTCGCGCTCTCGCGGCGCGTTACGCCCGAGGTTTACATGGATCTTCTCCCTCCAAAAACGGAGGGAGCGGGCCCGTGATCCTTAAGGTGCGGTCAACGCCTGCCTGGGCCTGGATCGCACCGGGAAGCCGCTGATGCGTGTGGGATGTGGGCTTGAGGCGCCGTCGATCCGACGGCATCATGCTCTAAACCGGTGCGGCATCCGATGGAGTGAACGATGAAAGTACGCTGTTGCATCGTCGGAGGCGGGCCCGCTGGAATGATGCTCGGATATCTGCTCGGACGCGCCGGCATCGATGTCGTGGTGCTGGAAAAGCACGCGGATTTTTTCCGCGATTTTCGCGGCGACACCGTGCATCCCTCGACCCTGCAGGTGATGGACGAACTCGGGCTGATCGACGGCTTTCTCAAGCTACCGCATCAGCGCTTGCAGAAGATGGAAGGGATGTTCGGCGGAGAATTGGTGCGGATTGCCGATCTGAGCCGGCTCGATGTCAAATATCCCTTCATTGCCTTCATGCCGCAGTGGGATTTTCTCAACTTCCTGCGCGAGAGCGGCAACAGGTTCGCTTCGCTCAAAGTGATGATGTCGACCGAGGCGATCGATCTCATTCATGACGGCGATCGCATCGCCGGCGTCAGGGCGAAACGCCGGATGGTGTCATCGATATCGAGGCGGACCTGACGGTTGCCTGCGACGGCCGCCATTCTCTGGTGCGCGAACGCGCCGGACTACAAGTCGAAGAGATCGGCGCGCCGATGGATGTGCTGTGGTTTCGCGCGGGCAAGCGGGGAGATGAAAACGAAAACCTGTTTGCGCGCGTCGACCCCGGCAAGATGATGGTGACATTCGATCGCGGCGACTACTGGCAATGCGCCTATGTCATCGCCAAGGGGCAGTATGACGCGGTGAAGGCGAGGGGACTTTCGGCCCTGCTCGACGACGTCGCGCGGATGGCGCCGATCCTCAAATCGGGGCTCGCTGACGTGAAGAACTGGGACGATGTGAAGCTGCTGACTGTCGCGATCAACCGGCTGAAGCGCTGGACGCGGCCGGGGCTACTGTGCATCGGCGACGCCGCGCATGCGATGTCGCCGATCGGCGGCGTCGGCGTCAATCTCGCGGTGCAGGATGCGGTCGCGACCGCCAACCTGCTGGCGTCGAAACTGGCGAACGGGTGTCCACCGGAAGACCAGCTTGATGCCGTGCATCGGCGCCGCGAATTTCCGGTGCGGATGACGCAGCGAATGCAGGTCGTCGCGCAGAACAACATCGTCAGCGCAGCGCTGAAGCCGGGCAACGCGCCGCTGAAAGTCCCGCTCGTTATGCGGCTGATCACGGCCATGCCCTGGTTGCAGGGACTCACGGCGCGGTTCGTAGGCTTGGGTGTGCGGCCCGAGCACGTGCGATCCGGCAGTTGAGCTGGAGAATGGGCATATGATGGTATTCGATGGTATTTCAATACCGGGATGCCCATGCAACCGGTTCCATGCAGCCGTCTCATATTGCTCGCAACTGTAGCAACCGGGTGACAGCCTTTAAGCCAGAGATCCGGGTAGGTTTTGATCACGGTTTCGACGCTTCATCCCGCATTTCGATGCTCCATCCGCGCACGTCACCCGCGCAACTGACAGAGGGGAATGACAATGAAAAGACTGGTAATCGCTGCTTCTATCCTTGCCGCCAGCGCAGCGGCGCGTTCGCCGCAGACATGCCGGCCCGCATCGCGAAGGCTCCTGTGGCGCCCCCGATCGTCACCTATGACTGGTCCGGCATCTATTTCGGCGGCGCGGTTGGTGGCGCATGGCACGACACCGCTGGCGACTTCATCGGTGCGCCGGGGTTCCTCTGGCACTCGGGTAGCGAGTCCACCCTGATCTACGGTGGCTTTGCCGGGATCCAAAAGCAGTGGGGCAATTTCGTTCTCGGCGTTGAAGGCGGCTGGAACGGCCTTGACAACGGCTTCAACCGCTCGATTGGCACTGGCCTCATCGGTTCGGGCTGCGGCTTGGCCGTTGGCCTGTCCTGCGAAAGCCGTCTCGATAGCATCTGGTATATCGGCGGCCGGGTTGGTTATGCTTGGGACCGCTTCATGGTGTATGGCCAGGGCGGTTACGCGCAGGCTGATATCGATACCCGGACCATCGTCAATGCGACCGGCGCTACGTTCGACCATGCTGGTGCCTCGCATGGTGGCTGGTATGCTGGTGTTGGCGCCGAATACGCGGTTCTGGACTATCTGATCCTCGGCATCGATTACAAGCACTACCAGTTCGATAGCAAGGCGCACAATTGTAACGTGGCATTGATAGCCTGCGATCCGCTATTCAACCGGAACGTCGATGCGGATGTCGACTCGGTGATGGCCCGGTTGAGCTTCAAGTTCAATCCCTGGCCGACCGCACCGGTCGTCGCGAGGTACTGAGAATTGCTACGTAGCTGAAGAAAGCCCCGGCCTTGGCCGGGGCTTTTTTGTTGAGCGCAAGGATCGAGGAACTCCCGTTCCCGGCTAACCCATGATCGAATAGCCGCCATCGACGGGAATGGCGGTGCCGGTGACGAAGTCTGACGCGCTCGACGCGAGGAATACCGCAATGCCGGCGAAATCGTCGATCCCGCCCCACCGCGCGGCCGGCGTTCGCGCCAGCACCCGCTCGTGCAGGCCGTCGATCTCCTGGCGAGCGCGTTTGGTGAGATCGGTGTCGATCCAGCCCGGCAGTACGGCATTGGCCTGGATGTTGTCGGCGGCCCAGGCCACCGCGCAGGAGCGGGTGAACTGGACGATGCCGCCCTTGCTCGCGGCGTAAGCGGGGGCAAAACTGGCACCGAAGATCGACATCATCGAGCCGATATTGATGATCTTGCCGCCACCGGCAGCCTTCATCGCCGGATAGACCCCCTGCGAGCACAGGAAGGCGCTGGTGAGGTTGGTCTGGATCACGCTGTTCCACTCGGCAATATCGAGCGCGTGCGGTGGCTTGCGGATGTTGATGCCGGCATTGTTGACGAGGATGTCGATCCGGCCGAGATCGCGCGCGACGCGCTCCGCCATGGCGGCGACAGCGACCTTGTCGGTGACGTCAGCGGCTACGGCGATCACGTTTGCACCGGTTCGTTCCAGCTCGGCGACCGCGGCGGCTGACTTGGCCGCGTTGCGGCCTACGATCGCAACGGCCGCACCGGCTTCCGCTAACCCCCTGGCCATGCCGAGCCCGATGCCGCCATTGCCACCGGTGACGATCGCGACCTTGCCGCTGAGATCGAAGAGTTTTGCATTCATGGTTGTTGTCCGTGACTTGTTTGGTTTGCGCAGCGACATTAAACCCTCATGGTGAGGAGGCGCCAACGGGTCCGCGCGTAGCACCGCCCGATGACAGGCTCCGCGCCGTCTCCGGACGATGCTTTGCATCGCCGGGCGAAACCCGAGGCCCACTGGTGCCATTCATCCTTCGAGACGTGCGCAAGAGCGCGCTCCTCAGGATGAGGCCTAACAGAATCTAGCGGTTGCCCTGCCAGATCAGGAGCAGGCCGACGGCGGCGAGCACCGCGCCATATCCCGCCCATTGCAACTGGTTGATCATGAAGCTCGACGCCGGCCAGCGGATTAAGCCGGTGCCCTGACCGATCCACAGCAGGCCGACGGCCAGCGCCAGAAAGCCGATGATCGAAAGCGATCTGGCCATGGATTTCCCTCCGTTACCGCTTTCGGTTCTTGGACGCCGCGCGGCTCGATGGGCTGCCTCTGGAAACCATTGCCGGCGGCGGCCCAGCACCGATCGAATACAATGCAGGTCGGCTCCGCAAGGCCGGAAGCCATCAGAGGGTTAATTCAGAGGTGCCACGGGCCGCAGAACGTCACAGTCATGCTCGCGCTGGGCGCGCCCGAAGCGGTGCCGCTGGCGCCAACGCCGCGTGGTTGCCGCGGAACGCGGATCTGCGCGCCTTCGAACCGGTCGCCATCGCGCGGTTGGAGACGTCGATTTTTAACGCTGGCGGCGCAGGCACATGCGGCGGACAACAAAAAAGCCCCGGGCGATGCCGGGGCTCTTGAGCTGCGATTTCGAAGAGATCAGTACCTGGCGGCGACCGGCGCGCCGCCCCAGTTGAAGCGGTAGACCAGCGAGGTGCTGATGGTCTGCGTCCAAGGCTTGAAGGTAACTGCAGAGCCGGTCAGACCGCCGCCGGCGGCAGGGGTGAACGTCGTCGGCAGGGCAATGCGATCATAGAATGCAGAGCGATATTCTGTCTTCATGAACCAGCCGGGGGCCGAGATACCGAAAAGGTCCAGATTATTCTCGACGCCACCGCCAATGAACCACCCATTACGATCGAAAGAAGGTGTGGTGGCGACGGCAACGCCACCAGGCACAAGGAAGCTCTGAGTAGTACCCGACCACTCTGAACCAGAGTAGCCAGCATTCACGTAAGACAAGACATTGGGAGCCACCAGATAGCCCAGCCGCACACCAGCGGCATAGCTCGTCTCAAGCTTCATACGGCCTTCGGTGAAGTTGAAAGGATCGGTGAGGGAGCCCCGGATGTCTCCGAACTGCGCGTCGCCGAAAATACCGGCCACCCAGCGGCCAGCGAACTGCACGTCATAGCCGCCACCGACCGTTCCAAACCAGCCGCTGCCGCCATGCCGATGGTCGCGGGTGATGGCAACGCCACCGGGAAAGGTCTGCACGTTGCTATCGGCGCTCCACAGCCCGCCGCCACCACCACCGAAGATGTAAGATCCGGTCCAGTTGTAAACGGCGGCCGCGGGGGCCAGGGCCTTGGCGTAGGGCGAGCCGCGATATCGGCCGCCGAGGCCGATCCCGTGAATGCCGCTACCGCGGTCAGAGCGATCACTAACTTCTTCATTTTCAAATCCCTCAGTCTAGAAGCGTCGAACCCGATCGCTCTAACGGGGTGCGCGAGCACCGATTCCCAAAACCCAGTGCGGTGACTATACGCAGTTCCGCCCAAAATGCTGTTGCGGGGTGAACACACCCAACCGAAAACGAAAGACCGGGAAGAGCCTGAAAAATAGGCAGATTCCGGCGCTAACCGGTCCCAAAAGCCGGAAGCTAGCCAATAGCTGATCGGATCAGACGTCCAGCAGATCGTCGCTGGCGAATTCCGCCTTGTCGGAGATGAAGGCAAACCGGGCCTCGGCCTTGGTACCCATCAGCCGCTCGACCAAATCGGCGGTGCCTTCGCGGTCATCGGCCAGCAGCACCACGCGCAGCAGCGCGCGCTTGGCCGGATCCATTGTGGTTTCCTTGAGCTGCGCCGGCATCATTTCGCCGAGGCCCTTGAAGCGGCCGACATCGACCTTGGCGTTGGCGTTGAAATCGCTCTTCAGCAGCGCGTCCTTGTGTGCCTCGTCGCGGGCGTAGACCGTCTTGGCGCCATGGGTGAGGCGATAGAGCGGCGGCACCGCGAGGTAGAGATGGCCTTCGTCGATCAGCCGCGGCGTCTGGCGATAGAAGAACGTGATCAAGAGCGAAGCGATATGCGCGCCGTCGACGTCGGCGTCGGTCATGATGATGATGCGGGAATAGCGCAGATCTTCTTCGCGATATTGCGCCAGCGTGCCGCAGCCGATCGCCTGCATCAGATCGGCGAGCTGCGCATTGGCGGTCAGCTTGTCTCTGCCGGCGGAAGCGACGTTGAGGATCTTGCCGCGCAACGGAAGCACGGCCTGGGTTTTGCGGTCGCGCGCCTGTTTTGCGCTGCCGCCGGCCAAATCGCCCTCGACGATGAAGAGCTCGGAGCCTTCGGTTGCCGTGTTGGTGCAATCGGCGAGCTTGCCGGGCAGGCGAAGTTTCTTCACCGCGGTCTTGCGCGAAGTTTCCTTCTCGGCGCGGCGGCGCAGCCGTTCATCGGCGCGCTCGACGACGAAATCCAGCAGCTTGTTGGCTTGCAGCGGATTGCCCGACAGCCAGTGGTCGAACGGGTCCTTGATCGCCTGTTCGACGATCTTCTGGGCTTCCGCCGTTGCAAGCCGGTCCTTGGTCTGGCCCTGGAATTCCGGCTCGCGCACGAACACCGAGAGCATGACGGCCGCGCCGACCATGACGTCTTCCGACGTGATTGGTGCGGCGCGCTTGCCCTGGCCGATGCGCTCGGCGTGGTCTTTGAGGCCGCGCAGCATCGCGCTGCGCATGCCGGATTCATGGGTGCCGCCGTCGGGCGTCGGCACGGTGTTGCAATAGGAGGAGAGGAAGCCGTCGGCATCCGCGGTCCACGCCACAGCCCATTCGCAGGCGCCATGGGCGCCGTTGCGCCCAGATTTGCCGGAGAAGATATCCGGATGCACCAGCGTGTCGGCGTGAATGGCGGCGGCGAGATAGTCCTTCAGGCCGCCGGGAAAGTGGAAGCTGTCCTCGGCGGGCACGTCTTCCAGGCCCTTCAGCAACTCCGGATCGCAACGCCAGCGGATTTCGACGCCGCCGAACAGATAGGCTTTCGAGCGCGTCATCTTGAACAGGCGCTGCGGCGAGAAGGCCGCCTTCGCGCCGAAGATATCGCTGTCAGGCTTGAAGCGGATGCGGGTGCCGCGGCGGTTGTTGATCTTGCCGAGGTCTTCGAGCTTGCCCTTGGGGTGGCCGCGCTCGAAACTCATCCGGTAAAGTTTTTGACTGCGCGCGACTTCCACCTCGAGCCGCGAGGACAGTGCGTTGACGACGGACACACCGACGCCGTGCAGGCCGCCGGAGGTCTCGTAGACCTTGGAGTCGAATTTGCCGCCGGAATGCAGCGTGCACATGATGACTTCGAGCGCGGACTTCTTCGGAAATTTCGGATGCGGATCGACGGGAATGCCGCGGCCGTTGTCGGTGACGGTCAAAAATCCGTCAGCGCTCAGTTCAACCTCGATGAATGACGCATGCCCGGCAAGCGCCTCGTCCATGGCGTTGTCGATGACTTCGGCGAACAGATGGTGCAGCGCCTTTTCGTCGGTGCCACCGATATACATGCCGGGGCGGCGGCGTACCGGCTCGAGCCCTCGAGCACCTCGATGTCGGCTGCGGTATAGCCGGCCTCGGCATTGCCCGCGCGCGGTGCGGCCTTGGCCGGCGTGCGGCCCTTCGGTTCCGCCCCAAAGAGGTCGTTGGAGGACTTAGTTTTTGCAACTGATTTCAATGGCTTGGACATGGCTCTTCGTGTGTTGCGCGCGAGATCGCGCAGCGAATCGGTCCCCGTGACTATGCCACGGATAGGCTCAAAAAGTGACGGCCCTGCCGCCGATCGCTCCGGTAGCGCCTCGGGCAGCAAAGCCGCGGAGAACTGATACGGGCGAACGCTCAGGTCGAGACGGGCATAGGCGTTCGCGGCGCGAGCGTATAGCTCGGCCGGATGCTCATGGCGATGCCGACAGGCATCCGACCAGCAAAACCATCACGCTCAGGCACATCGTACGTAATCCAGCAATCGATATTTCCTTATTTGTTTTTGGGGAGTTAAAGGCCCAGCGCGGCGAGCCGGAGCTCACGCGCCAACCCCCGCCTTTTGTGACTTGATGTCGCGGAAGGGGCTGGCTTACCTGTTCTTAGCTTTGGAACCCGTAGAAGGGTTCGAAGGGCTCAAATCGGGGCGGGAAGGGCTACTCGGAATGGAAGACTTTGCGCGTGCATTGGCTGACTTTGTACGCGACCATCAGGCTTGGGCCGCACCGATCGTGCTGCTGCTGGCGTTCGGCGAATCGCTCGCCTTCGTCTCGCTAATTGTGCCAGCCTGGGGGGCGCTGGTTGCGATCGGCGCGCTGATCGGCGTCACCGGCATCAATTTCTGGCCGGTCTGGCTGGCCGGCGGCATAGGCGCAGCCCTCGGCGACTGGGTCTCCTACTGGTTCGGCTACAAATACAAGGAGCACGTCGCCGAGATGTGGCCGCTGTCGCGCTATCCGGAGATCCTGCCGCGCGGCGGGCTTTCGTTAAAAAGTGGGGCGTTCCCTCGATCTTCATCGGCCGGTTCTTCGGGCCGTTGCGGGCGTCGGTGCCGCTCGCTGCCGGCATTTTCGAGATGTCCTACTGGCCCTTCCAGATCGCGAATTTTGTCTCGGCGCTGGTGTGGTCGGCCGTGCTGCTGCTGTGCGGCGACGTCATGGCGAGGATCGCCGAATGGTTGTGGCGAGCGGTGTAGGCCGAGCTGCGAAGGCAGCTCGGCCTACCGGCACCGATAGATCATCCTCCGCTTACAGGGAAGCATTCCAGATGGTTGGAATCCAGCGATAACCGTTGCCGTCCTTCTCGACACGCACGAGGCCCGGGAAGGCGGCGTGGAACGCCTGGATCGGCATCTTTTCCGCGATCGCCATGTCATACAGCTTACGTCTTGTTTGCACCGCAAGCGGCTTGTCGACGTCGGACGCCAAATTCCATTCCGGATGCTTCACAAACAAGAACGCTGCGCCCGCCGTGATGTCGACCTGCACCAGCACCCTGTCGGACCCAGACGCCACGACGAAGGACGTGTGGCCGGGCGTGTGACCGGGGCTGGCCATAGAGGTGATGCCGGGCGCCAATTCCTTGCCCGATTCGTATGGCGTGACCTTGCGTCCGAGGGAGTCAAAAACACGCCGAATATTCTTGAAGTTGTTCTCAAGGATGGGGTTTCCCATTCCCTTGCTCATCTCGCCGTCGTCCATCCAGAACTTCCACTCGGCAGCCGGCACCATGACCTCCGCATTGGCGAAGGCAGGCTTGTCTTCGGCGGCCAGAAGACCGTTGATGTGATCGCCGTGGAAGTGGGAAATGATCACGGTATCCACGGCGTTGCGATCGATGTTCGCCGCGGCGAGGTTGGAATGGAATTGCCCGGTCCTGCCCTTGCTTTGCGCAAACTGGCCCGGCCCAAGGCCGGTGTCGATCACGACGAGCTTGGGTCCGGTATTGACGACGACCGGGTTGAAGGTGTGAGTCACTTTGTCCGCAGGCAAATGATGTTCGGCAAAGACCTTGCCGATTTCCGCCTTCGTGGCGCCGGTGGCGTAGTTGTCGGGCAGGTTGACGATCGCCACGCCGTCGCAAACCACCGTGATCTGGTGCGTCCCGACATTGTAGCGGTAGAAACTGGCATTTTGCTTCTCTGCCAGCGGCGCGCGGCTCGCGCTGGGGTTGCGGTGGCGAGGGCATTAACGTCGTTGCAGCGACGCCGACGAGCGCCGCTCGGCGAGTAAGTTCGGTCATTGCGATCTCCTCGGGGTTGGGCGAAATCGGATCGGGTGGCGGCTGGGCCGCACAACAATAACGGTGGGTGTTTAGCAACTCCCGTGGGGCTCAACCCCGCTCGGCGAATAAATTCCGGTCAGCTTTAGTTGATTTTCGAATGTCGGGCGCACCGACGAGCGGAAACGGATGCCGAATCGCCAACTTCGTCTTGGCGGCCGCGTTGCTGCTCTCTGGCGACGTGGTCGCGAGGGTAGCCGAATAGCGGTTGCGGGCGACGTAGAACCCACCGGAATAAGCGGATGGCGGAGGTGTTAGCCCCAACGTGCCGGCGTCGCATCGCCGTCATCGCGGCACCGGTAGAGCGCTGGTAAGATGACAACCAAGCGGAAACAAGCTACCGCATCCTCGCCTCACTGGGAGACATCAGATGGAATTGACACGACGACACGCACTCGCCGGCGCCGCGGCGCTGGCCGCTTCGCCCCTGCTGCCCTATGCGCCCGCCAAGGCTGCCGCCCCGGTGGCGGACAAGCAGGCGCCGAGTTTCTATCGCTACAAGGTGGGCGACGCCCAGGTGAATGTCATCTCCGATGGCGTCAACAACTTCGCGCTGCCCGACACGTTCGTGCTCAATGCGAAGAAGGATGACGTCAACGCGGCGCTCGAAAAGGCCTTCATGCCGAAGGACAAGATGTCCATCCAGTTCGCGCCGCTGGTCATCAATAGCGGCGGCAAGCTCGTGGTGGTCGACACCGGTAACGGCCCTGCTGCCTTCGCCTCGAGCAAGGGCAATGTCGGACAATTCGCCAGCAATATTGCGGCTGCGGGGATCGATGCCAAAGCCGTCGACGTGGTGGTGATCTCGCACTTCCACCCCGACCACATCAACGGCCTCCTGACCGCCGAAAACACGCCCGCATTCCCCAATGCCGAGGTGCTCGTGCCGGCGGCGGAATGGAAATATTTCATGGATGACGGCGAGATGAGCCGTGCACCCGAGGGCCGGATGCAGACCACGTTCAAGAACGCCCGTCGCGTTCTCGAGGCGGGACTGAAGAAGAAGGCGACGCCCTATGAGTGGGGCAAGGAAATAGCCCCCGGACTGATGGCGGTGGAAACCATCGGCCATACGCCGGGTCATACCTCCTTCATTCTCTCGTCGGGCTCCGACAAGCTGTTCATCCAGTCCGATGTCACCAATCACCCGGCATTGTTCGTCACCAACCCCGGCTGGCATTTGATGTTCGACCAGGACCCGGCGCTGGCGGGAAGACCCGCCGCCGGGTTTACGACATGCTGGTCGCCGACAAGATGCGCGTCCAGGGCTTCCACTATCCATTCCCGGCCAATGGCTTTGTCGAGAAGGACGGCAATGGCTACCGCCTGATCCCGGCGCCGTGGAATCCGGTGATTTAGGTTGCTCGTCATTCCGGGGCGCGCGTAGCGCGAACCCGGAATCCAGAGCTTTCTGCGCGACATTCCGGGTTCGCGCGCTTTGCGCGCGCCCCGGAATGACCTCTAATAACTTCCGGAATGACTGGTATAACTTGACGTCAGGCGGGCGCGGCCTTATAGCCGCGCCCATGATCTACCGCCCCGACCATGTCCATCGCTCGCCGCCGCCGCATTATCGCGGTATGGGCGGACGTCTGCGTTTGAGATCGTCACCCCTGCCGCCGGATCCGGTCCCGCGGCTTCTTCCTTTTCCCAGAAACGCGGTCTGAACTGGCGGCTCCTACGTCAAGCAGGAGTTTGAGATGTATACGCCTCCGATGTTCAAGCCCGACCGCGCCGCGAGCCTCGCGTTTGCGGAAGCGCGCGGCTTTGGGCTTGCCTGCGCGTGGGATGGCAAGAAGCCGATCGCCTCGTCGCTGCCGTTCTACCTGACCTCGGCCAATGACGGCACGCCGCGCGCGGCGTTTCACGTCGCGCGTCACAATCCGCTGGTAAAGCTCGCGGACGGAACGACGTCGTGGCTGTTGGCGGTTAATGGCTCGGATGCCTATGTGTCACCGGACTGGTACGTCTCGCCCGATCAGGTGCCGACCTGGCTCTATCAGGCGGTCCATCTGACCGGTCCGGTGCGGGCAATGTCAGAGGCCGAACTCGCCGAGCAGATCGAGACGCTCAGCGCCAAATTCGAGGACAGGCTGTTGCCGAAAAAGCCCTGGCTGTCATCGAAGATGACGGCCGGGCGTCTGGAAGCGATGAAGAAAGCGATTGTGGGTCTTGAGATGACGGTTGAAGAGGTCGAGGGCAGCTTCAAGCTGAACCAGCACAAATCCGAGACCGACTATGCGGCGGTCGCGGGATCGCTTGCCTCGCTAGCCGACGCCGGCGCGCAGCATATTGCGCATTTAATGAGAGAGGCGCGGCCTCAGGCCTTTGCCAACGAAACGAACCAGCTTGAAAGGAGCGTGCCATGACCCTCACCGACAGTCATCAGCCGCGGTCGATCGGTGATACCACCAAGCCATCCGTCTTTGTCGATGGTGCGTCTGGAACGACGGGCCTCGGCATTCAGGAGCGCTTGCGCCTGCAGAACGACGTCGTCGTGAAAAGCATTGCCGAGGAAAAGCGCAAGGATGCGGGCGCCAAGCGCGCGCTGATGGGCGAGGTGGATCTCGTCATCCTCTGCCTGCCTGATGATGCCGCGAAAGAAACCGTTGCGCTGATTGACAGCATGGGAGCTTCGGCTCCCAAGGTGCTCGATGCGTCGACGGCGTTTCGGGTCGCCAGCGACTGGGCTTACGGTTTTCCGGAGCTCACGCCTGACCAAGCCGACAAGATACGGGCGGCGCGGAAGGTCTCGAATCCCGGCTGCTATCCGACCGGCGGGATTGCGCTGCTCCGGCCGCTCGTCGATGCGGGCCTCATGCCGCCGGACTATCCCGTCACCATCAACGCGGTGAGCGGCTATTCGGGCGGCGGCAAGTCGATGATCGCGAGTTTCGAGGACGGCACTGCGCCTTCCTTCGAACTCTATGGCCTCGGCTTCGAGCACAAGCATTTGCCGGAGACGCAGCTCTACTCGAAACTCACGCGCCGGCCGATCTTCGTGCCGTCGGTCGGCAACTACCGGCAAGGTATGCTCGTCTCGGTGCCGCTGCATCTCGATACGCTTCCCGGCAAGCCCGGCGGGTCGGACCTGCACGCCGCGCTGGCGAAACGCTACGCCGGCAGCGGTTACGTCTCGGTCATGCCGCTTGAAAACGCGGCCACTAAGGGCGGGCGGCTCGAGCCCGAGGCGCTCAACGAGACCAACAAGCTCGAGCTTTATGTCTTTGCCAGCGACAAGCATCGTCAGGCGGTTCTGGTCGCGCGGCTCGACAATCTGGGCAAGGGCGCCTCGGGCGCAGCGGTGCCGAACATGCGGCTGATGCTGGGCCTTGCCGACAAGTAGTTGATCCAGCGTCGCCGCGAGGAGAGCAGGGTGGACGAGGAGACGCTGCAATTCTACCGCGGCAACGCCGAGGCTTATGCTGGGCGCGAGATCACCTCGCGTCAGGCGCGGCTGACAGCCTTTCTGGCGCAGCTTCCGCCGGGCGCTTCCATTCTCGAACTCGGCTGCGGCGCCGGCGGCGGCTACCGCGGAAATGCTGGCGCGGGGCTTCAATGTCCTGCCGACCGACGGTTCGCCGGAAATGGCTGACGTCGCCTCACGGCGTCTCGGCCGCACCGTCGAGACGCTGCTGTTTCATGACCTCGACGACGTCGAAGCCTATGAAAGGCGTCTGGGCCAATGCCTGCCTGCTTCATGTGCCCAGGCCAGAGCTCGCGGATGTTCTTGCGCGGATCTGGCGGGCGCTGAAGCCTGCGGGCCTATTTCTTCGCCAGCTACAAGGCCGGCGATGGCGACGGCCGCGATACGCTCAACCGCTACTACAATTATCCGACGCCGGACTGGCTGCGCGCCACCTACGCCGAGGCGGGCAAATGGCGCTCGCTGTCGATCGAGAGCGGCGAAGTCAGGGCTTCGACGACAAGATAGCCTCAATGCTGTTCGTCGTTGCCCGCAAGAGCGACTGACGGCCGGCTTTCAGCATCGCGAAGCTGCCCCGAGTCGAGCGAAGGGGGTTCGTGGAACCTGTGGCGGCGGGGCTACATAATCAGGACAAGAATCCGGTAAAAGATGCTTTTGAGCACCGGCAGCGCGTTTGTCGGGAACGTGCTGGGAACGCCGGAATGGGAATGCTGGACATGAAAATGAGAAAACATCTGCTAGCGACCGCTCTCGTTGGCCTGGGATCAGCCCCGACGCTCGCCGCCGACCTAGCCGTCCGGCCTTACACGAAAGCTCCAGCGCTCGCGGCCGTCTACGACTGGACCGGTTTTTACGTCGGCGTGAATGCCGGTGTCGGCCTCGGCCGCGATCGCGTTCAGCATGATTTTCTAGCTCTTGGCTCGCCCTATTCGTTTTACGTGTCGCCACAGGGCGGCTTCGGTGGTGGCCAGATCGGCTACAATTGGCAGACCGGTTCGGTGCTCGGCCCGATCGTGTTCGGCGTCGAGGCAGACATCCAGGGCAGCGGCATGCGCGACGATCGGACCAGCTTTTCCGATGCGGGCATCGTTACCACCTATAACCACAGGCTTGATTGGTTCGGAACTGCGCGGGGACGCATTGGCCTCGCCAACGGTCCGGTGCTGGCTTATGTAACAGCAGGTTACGCCTTTGGTGGCGTCAAGACCAATACAACTCAGTCGGCGCTCGGAATTACTTCGGCGTTTTCAACGGACCGGACGCAGGGCGGATGGGTGGTGGGCAGCGGCGTCGAGGCGGCGCTCGGCGGCAACTGGACCGCAAAGATCGAGCACCTCTACCTCGACCTCGGCAACAAGACCGACGTTTCCACGCCCATTGTGCCAACGCCTATTAACACCGAAATTCGCGAGAACTTATTTCGGGTCGGTTTGAACTATCAGATCGGCGGGCAACCGAATTTTGCGCCGGTCGCTCCAGCCAATTGGGCAGGCTTCTATCTCGGCGGCAATGTGGGTTCCGGCACCGGCCGCGATCAAAGCTCGCTGAATGTGCCGGGGGTTGCCGTTTTGAGACGTTCAACCTCGCACCCAAGGGCGTCAATGGCGGCGTGCAGGCGGGCTATAACTGGCAGGCGGCCAATTGGGTTTTTGGTCTGGAAGCCGACATCCAGGCCACGAGCCAGAGCGACGACAAGACGTGCGTGTTCTCGTGCCTTCCGGGCGCACAGGTGGCCTATGACGCCTCGTTGCCCTGGTTCGGCACCGTTCGTGGACGCCTGGGCTATTCGGTAGGATCGACCTTGTTTTATGGCACAGGCGGTTTCGCTTACGGCAACGTCAAGACAAAGCTCAATACGCAATCCATTGTTGGCCCAGTGACGCAGTCGTTCTCGAACACCAACACGGGGTGGACTGCTGGTGCGGGCATCGAAAGGCCGTTCTTCCTGGGGATATTGGGTCCGAACTGGACCAGCAAGACCGAATATCTCTACGTCGATCTCGGCTCGACGTCCGATTCCTTCATTCTCGGCGCTGTTCCGGCGACGTCGACGCGTTCCGTCACAACGCACATTTTCCGCACTGGTCTGAACTACCACTTCAATCCACCGGTTGTTGCGAAGTACTGAGCGCTGTTTCAGAGACGCCAATAAAAACCCCGGGGCCGAGCTCCGGGGTTTTGCTTTGGCTTTCGAGGTGAGGAAGGAGCCTCAGACCACTCTGAAGATCGCCAGCGCCAGAGCGGCTTGCGCCAGGAAGCCGACGGTGAAGGCCAGCGTACGGAACACCGGCAGGCCGAGCGTATAGACGATCAAATGGGCGACGCGGGCCCAGAAATACACGGCGCAGGCCAGCACGGTCCATCTGTCGGAATAGTCGATGGCGTTGAGGATCAGCACCAGCGGCGCGAAGATGATCAAATTCTCGACAGCATTGTCGTGCGCGAACATCAGCCGATTGGCCCAGTCCGAATGCGGCTTGTCGTTGCGCGAGGATTGGCCATGGCGCCGGCGAGGCCGCGCACCTGACAGCGATTGATGATGTAGGGGACCCACATCAGTCCGGTCAAAATCACGGTCAGAGTCAGCCAGAACAATTCACGCGTCATTGGTTCCCCCTCAAACGATTTCGATTCCCGGCACGGGATAGCTGGTTATACCCAACAACGCGCATCAGCGCTACGCGCGGACGGCCCCGGTGCTACGCGCGGACGCGGACGTAGCTGCCCGGCGCATCCTCGATCGGCGGCATCTCCTCGGAGCCGACGGCGCGCGCGGGCACGCGTTCGGCATCCAGGCTCTCCAGCCATTGCCGCCAGTCCGGCCACCACGACCCCTTGTGTTCGGTGGCGTTCTTGAGCCAGTCGGCGAGCTTGACGTCCTTGATGTTGTCGTTGGTCCAGTACTGGTACTTGCCCGACGCTGGCGGGTTGACCACGCCGGCGATATGGCCGGATCCGGACAGCACATATTTGACTGGACCGCCGAAGAATTGCGAGCCGTAGAGCACCGAATCCGCCGGCGCGATGTGATCTTCGCGCGTCGCCAGATTGTAGACGGGCACCTTGACCTTCGACAGGTCGAGCAGGGTGTTGTCGAGCACCATGCTGCCGGTGGACAGCCGGTTCTCCAGATAGCAGTTGCGCAAGTAATAGGAATGGTTGGCCGCCGGCATCCGCGTGGCGTCGGAATTCCAGTGCAACAGGTCGAAGGGGAGGGCGCCTGTCCCTTCAGATAGTTGCTGACGACATAGGACCAGATCAGGTCGTTGGAGCGCAGCATGTTGAAGGCCATCGCCATCTTGCTGCCTTCGAGCACGCCTGCGGCCTGCATTTCACGTTCGAGCGTCGAGATCTGGTCTTCGTCGACGAACACAAGCAGATCTCCGGCATGGGTGAAATCGACCTGCGCCGCAAAGAACGTCGCCGACGTGACGCGCTGGCGCCGTTTCTCGGCGAGCCACGCCAGCGTCGAGGCGAGCAGGGTGCCGCCGACGCAGTAACCGGCGGTATGGACCTTCATCTCGCCCGTCACCTTTTCGATGACGTCCATCGCCGTTAGCGGGCCTTCTTTCATGTAGTCGTCAAAAGTCTTCTTGCCGAGCTCCTTGTCCGGATTGACCCACGAGATCACGAACACGGTAATGCCCTGGTCGACGCACCACTTGATGTAGGATTTTTCCGGCTTGAGATCGAGAATGTAGAACTTGTTGATCCATGGCGGCACGATCAGGAGCGGCGTGCGTAGCACCGTCTCCGTGGTCGGCGTGTACTGGATCAGCTGCATCAGGTCGTTCTGGTAGATCACCTTGCCGGGTGTCGTCGCCATGTTGACGCCGACGACGAGGTTCGTCGGGTCGGACTGGCGGATGCGCAGCGTGCCGCGTCCGGCTTCGATGTCTTCGGCCAGCATCTTCATGCCGCGAACGAGATTGTCGCCGTTCGAGGCCAGCGTCTCGCGCAGCACTTCCGGATTGGTGAGGATGAAATTCGACGGCGCGATCGCGTTGGTGATCTGCTGAACGTAGAACTCGGCCTTCTTTCGCGTGTGCGGATCGACGCCTTCGGCGTTCTTCACCAGCTCTTGTGCCCACTGCGTGGTGAGCAGATAGAGCTGCAGGATGAAATCGAAGAACTGGTTCGACTTCCACTCGGGATCTTTGAAGCGCTTGTCGCGCGGCGACGGCTCGATCGCGGGCTTGGCCTGTTCGCCAGCCATGCGGCGCACCGCCGAACCCCAGAGATCGAGATAGGCCTTGCCCATCTTGGTCTGCAGGTCCGCGGCGCGCTCCCTGTCGGAGAGCCAGTATTCGGCGACCGTCGTGAAGGTCTTGATGACTTCACCGATTTCGCTGGGCGGCTTGTCCTGTACTTCGCCGGTCTCGCGCGGCTTGAGATAGGCCGCGAGCGCCTGGCCGCTCGTCTCCATCGCCCTGGCGATGTTCATGGCGAAGGCTTCGGCGTTGAATGTGTTGGAAGCCTGGGTTTCGGTGTTGACGTCGCTCATGATCAGGACACTATAACTTCATTCGGGGTTCGTCACCGCGCGGATTGGCGGCGCGGCGTTTGGGGTTAATCCTGTTGCACTGCGATAAAGTTTCTGTGTTCGACACATTGATAAAGTTTCTGTGTTCGACACATTGAAGCCGCACCGGTCGGATTTGCTTTTCGGGCTTTAATCGTTTCAGGCGACAATGGTTTGAACGGTTACAGCGAAATCAACGCAGCGGGACGATTTTGCGTTGCAAGGCCTGTACCAGCGTATCCGAGTAACGGGGTGCGTTTGGGGGCACGTTGGGTAGTTGGGGATTTCCGGACGGATGCCGGTGAATCGAACGATAAGGCTGTGGTCGATTGCTGCGCTGTGCGCCTCGGTGCTCGCGCTCGGCGGTTGCTCGACCCAGATCGCTGATATGCCGGGCGTTGGCCTGCCGGCGGGCGCGCCCGAACGTCGAAGGAAGCCGGGTCCTACCTTCCGGTCCACGACCTGCCACCGGACCGCAACGAGGCACCGATCGCGCCGGCGGAACTGGCCAAAATCCAGTCAGAATTGACGGCCGCCCGGGATCGTCAGGCAAGCTCGGGTGCCGCGCCAAAACCGGCCAAGAAGTAATTTGACCTTGGCTTTGACGCGTTTTGCCGGCGCGAACCGGTCGCTGCTCCGCCTGAGAACGCTATACGCTATAGAAGCTGGCGCTGCCGGGCTCCCGTGGTAAAAGAAATCAAATCCAACCGCATTGCGGGTCCGGAGCTAAGGATCTTGCGCCTGAATTCGCTCTAAATCCTTGATTAAGCGCGACTTCTGAACGAAGCCGAATCCGGTTTCGACGCGTGAAGGTTCCCCGATTCTGTCCTGCCGGTTGTCGGAGCAAGGGTCTCATGGAAGAATTCTACCGTATCCGCCGTCTGCCGCCTTACGTGTTTGAACAGGTTAACCGGGCCAAGGCGGCCGCGCGGAACGCTGGCGCCGATATCATCGACCTCGGTATGGGCAACCCCGATTTGCCTACTCCTCCCCATGTGATCGAGAAGCTGAAGGAAACGCTGGGCAAGCCCAGGACCGATCGCTACTCCGCCTCGCGCGGCATCACCGGTCTCCGCAAGGCGCAGGCGGCGTATTATGCGCGGCGGTTCGGCGTGAAGCTCAATCCCGAGACCCAGGTCGTTGCGACCCTCGGCTCGAAGGAAGGCTTTGCCAACGTAGCGCAGGCGATCACCGCGCCCGGCGATGTCGTGCTGTGCCCCAATCCGAGCTATCCGATTCATGCTTTCGGCTTCCTGATGGCGGGCGGCGTGATCCGCTCGGTGCCGTCGGAGCCGACGCCGCAATTTTCGAGGCGGTGGAACGCGCGATCATCCATTCGATCCCCAAGCCGATCGCGCTGATCGTCTGCTATCCCTCCAATCCGACCGCCTATGTCGCGGACCTCGATTTCTACAAGGATCTGGTGGCGTTCGCGAAGAAGCACGAGATCTTCATCCTGTCGGATCTGGCTTATGCCGAGGTCTATTTCGACGACAAGAACCCGCTGCCCTCGGTGCTGCAGGTTCCCGGCGCGATCGACGTCACCGTCGAGTTCACCTCGATGTCGAAGACGTTCTCGATGGCGGGCTGGCGCATGGGATTTGCCGTCGGCAACGAGCGGATCATCGCCGCGCTGGCGAGGGTGAAATCCTACCTCGACTATGGCGCGTTCACGCCGGTCCAAGTCGCCGCCACCGCTGCGCTGAACGGGCCGGATGATTGCATCCGGGAAATGCGCGACACCTACCGCAAGCGCCGTGATGCGCTGGTGGAGTCGTTTGGCCGGGCTGGCTGGGAAATTCCGCCGCCGCGGGCCTCGATGTTCGCCTGGGCGCCGTTGCCGAAAGATTTCCAGGGGGTCGGCAGCATGCAGTTCGCGACCCTGATGGTGGAGAAATCCGGCGTGGTGGTCTCGCCTGGCGTGGCTTTCGGCGAGCACGGCGAGGGTTATGTCCGCATCGCCATGGTGGAAAACGAGCAGCGTATTCGCCAGGCCGCGCGCGGCGTGCGCCGTTTCCTTGAAAGCGGCATTGAAACGTTGCACAACGTGGTTCCTCTCGCCAACCGGCGTTGATTTCTCTTACAGGTTCTTGTTAGGCATGGTCGCACCCCTGAGAGTGGGCATTGCGGGACTCGGCACTGTTGGCGCCGAAGTCGTCCGCCTCATCGATGAGCAGGCGCGGACGCTGTCCGCGCGCAGCGGGCGCGGCGTGCGCGTCGTTGCCGTCACCGCGCGTTCGAAGGCAAAGAAGCGCTCGCTCGATCTGGACGGCATCGAGTGGGCCAAGAGCCCGCTGGCGCTGGCCAATGACCCCCGCGTCGATTGCTTCGTCGAACTGATGGGCGGTTCCGGCGAGCCGGCGCTGTCGGCGATCGAAGCCGCGCTGAAATCCGGCAAGTCGGTGGTGACCGCCAACAAGGCGCTGATCGCCAAGCATGGCGTGCGGCTGGCAAAGGCCGCGGAAAAGCATGGCGGCGCCTTGAATTACGAGGCGGCCGTGGGTGCCGCGATTCCGGTCATCAGGACCCTTCGCGAAGGACTTGCCGGAACCGGCATCAACCGCGTCTACGGCATCCTCAACGGCACCTGCAACTACATCCTGACCCGGATGGAGCAGGAGGGGCTGTCGTTTGCCGAATGCCTGAAGGATGCGCAGCGGCTCGGCTATGCCGAAGCCAATCCGTCTTTCGACGTCGATGGCCACGACACCGCGCAGAAGCTCGCGATCCTTGCGAGCCTCGCCTTCGGCACCAAGGTGGCGCAGAGCGCGGTCTATGTCGAAGGCATCTCTTCGATCGCGCCGGAGGATTTGCGCGCAGCCGAAGAGCTCGGCTACCGCGTAAAACTGCTCGGCGTGGCGGTGCGCACCGCCAAGGGTATCGAGCAGCGCGTGCATCCGACCATGGTGCCGAAATCGTCCTCGATCGCGCAGGTGATGGGGGTTACCAACGCCGTGACCATCGACGGCGACGGCATTCCGCCGATCACGCTGGTGGGGCCGGGCGCCGGAGGCGCGGCGACCGCCTCCGCCGTGGTTGCCGACATCGCCGATGTGGCGCGCGGCATTCGCGCCAAGCCGTTCGGCCGTCCCGTGGATCGGTTGCACCCAACCACCAAGGCGCCCATGGAACGCCACGAAGGCGGCTACTATATCCGCCTGATGGCGCGCGACCTTGCCGGCACCGCCGCCACCATCGCCACGCGCCTCGCCGAACAGAAGATCTCGCTGGAATCGATCGTGCAACGCCATCCCGAAGGTGTCGACGCTAATGGCGCCACGAAGAAGGGGTCACCGGTTCCGGTCATACTGATCACCTACGCAACCTCCGAGGATGCGGTCTATCGCGCGTTGGAAGCGGTGCAGCGCGACAAGGTGATCAGCGGCCGGCCGCAGGTGATACGGATCGAAAAGAACTAACGCGCGGGGTCCGATCGGATCGCGCATCGAACGATGGATTGCGGGCCGGCATGCCCGTGCAGGTTTAAGGGAGTAAGCCGATGTCGACCCATATTTCCGTTCCGCCGCAGCTACTGCTCGAGCGCATCCTCACGCTGGAGATCGTGCGGGTGACCGAACGCGCGGCGGTTTCGGCGGCGCGGCTGCGCGGCCATGGGCAGGAAAAGGCGGCGGACCAGGCCGCGGTCGATGCGATGCGCCGCGAACTCAACAAGCTGCCGATCGAAGGCACCATCGTAATCGGCGAGGGCGAGCGCGACGAAGCGCCGATGCTGTTCATCGGCGAGAAAGTCGGGCTGAATGCGGGACCGCAAGTCGATATCGCCGTCGATCCGCTCGAAGGCACCACGCTCTGCGCCAAGAACATGCCGGGCGCGATCGCGACCATGGCGATGGCCGATGGCGGCACGCTGTTGCATGCGCCCGACGTCTACATGCAGAAGATCGCCATCGGTCCGGGCTACGCGAAGGGCGTGGTCGAACTTGACGCGTCGCCTGCCGACAATGTTCGACGGCTGGCCAAGGCCAAGGGCGTCGAGGCTTCCGCTATCACGGTGCTGGTGCTCGATCGTCCGCGCCACGCCGACATTATCGCCGGCGTCCGCAGCACGGGTGCAGCCGTGCGCCTGATCACCGACGGCGATGTGGCCGGCGTGATCCATTGCGCCGATCCTGACAATACCGGCGTCGATATGTATATCGGCACCGGCGGCGCGCCCGAGGGCGTGCTGGCGGCAGCAGCGCTGCGCTGCATCGGCGGCCAGATGCAGTGCCGGCTGATCCTCGACAGCGAGGAAAAGCGTGGCCGGGCCCAAACCATGGGCGTGACCGATCCGAAGATGATCTACGGCATCGAGGACATGGTGAAGGGCGATTGCCTGTTCGCGGCAACCGGCGTCACCACGGGATCGCTGCTGACGGGCGTCAAGTTCCGCAAGGACGTCATCGAGACCGAAACCGTCGTGATGCGCTCGGTCACCGGCACGGTGCGCTACATCAAGGCCGAGCACCGGCAGTTGGATAAGTTTCATCTGGATTGAGACTCGCCGTCATTCCGGGGCGTGCGAAGCACGAACCCGGAATCTCGAGATTCCGGGTTCGATGCTGCGCATCGCCCCGGAATGACAAAGCAAACAGGGAGGCCACCAATGTCCGACGTGTCCGCGGTGAAGGCACTGGTGTTCGACGTGTTCGGCACTGTCGTCGACTGGCGCTCCAGCCTGATCGCGGATTTCACCAAATGGTCGGAGACCTCGGGCATCAAAGCCGACTGGACCGCGTTGGTCGACGGTTGGCGTGCGGTCTACATGGCCTCGATGGACGAGGTGCGTAAACATCCCGAGCGTGGCTATCAGATCCTGGATACGTTACACCGTCAGTCGCTGGAAAAACTGGTCGCGCAGTTTTCAATCAAGGGGCTGAGCGAGGCCGACCTGCATTACCTGACGATGGGCTGGCATCGCCTTCATCCGTGGCCGGACAGTGTTCCCGGCCTGGTCAGGCTGAAAAAGAAATACATCATCTCGCCGCTGTCTAACGGCAACGTCGCGCTTCTGACCAACATGGCGAAGTTCGCAAGCCTGCCGTGGGATCTCGTCATGTCGGCGGAATTGTTCGAGCACTACAAGCCCGATCCGGAAACCTATCTCGGCGCGGCCAAGTTGCTCTGTCTGCCGCCAGAGCAGGTGATGATGGTCGCAGCCCACAACGGCGACCTGAAGGCCGCGCAGCAGAATGGTCTCAAGACCGCCTTCGTGGCGCGGCCGACCGAATATGGCCCGCACCAGAAATACGATTTCGAGGCCACGGGCGATTGGGACATCGTCGCCAAGGATTTTGGCGGGATCGCGGACCGGCTGGGCTGCTGACGATCCCTGCGCGGCCTATCCCGCGCCGACGAGGATTACGCCAAACCAGCCAAGGCCCCTATAGGTCTCGTAGCCAGGCGTGGCGTGGAATGCCACCAGCGCGCCGGAGCGCTCCTGACGGACGCCGGAGCGCCGCCCCTCGAGTGCAAGCGGGATGCGTTCGGTGAGCAGGCCCTGACCGTCGGACGCCGCGATCACCCGAAAAGTGGAATCGACCAGCAGCACGCGCGCCTTATCGGCCGCGCCGACGCGAACGCCCTGAACGATGGCGCGGGCCTGCGGCTCCCAGTCGAAATGGACCGCCAGCACGCCCGTCGCCTTGCCATTTGCCTTGCCGCCGGCGCGAACGCTGGCGCAATAGGTCACGACCTGGGCATTGCCGAGCAATGGCTGGCACTCGACGTCGCCGGCGGTGTAGTCGTCGCCGGAGCGCAGGTCGCGCGCGGCGCGAAACCATTTGGTCGACGCGACATTCTGGCCGACGACGCCAAAGCGATCGGCACGGCCGCTGGCCAGCACATTGCCGTCGAGATCGCAGAGCCAGAGATCGAGATAGACTGTATAGGCGCCGAGGATCACCGCCAGCCGTTCCGACACATGGGAAACAGCCGCCGCGACCGGCACGGCCGCACAATCGACGACGGCCGAATCGGTCGCCCACCAGCGCACATCACAGGTTCGCTCGTAGAGGTTTCGGTCGATCAACTCGATGGCGTTCAGCGACAGATCCACCATGCGCTCGCCGCGCGACCGGTCGGCCATCTGCGCAATCGAATTCATGAGATTGCCGGTGCGGTTCGTGAGTTGGCTCTCGAGTTCGCGGGCGATCGTTTCGACCTGCTGGCCGACGTTGCGCACTTCCTGCGCCACCACGGCAAAGCCCGCGCCTTGCGCGCCGGCGCGCGAGCTTTCAATCAGCGCGTTCAGCGCCAGCATCTTCATCTGGTTTGTGATCTTCTGGATCGATTTGGTCTTCTCGCAGGCGACCTGGTTGACCTCGGCGGTCAGCCGCGCGATCAGCGCGGAAACGTCGGATTCATCCTCGGCACTTGCTGAATTCGTGGGCTGTTTTGCGATCGTTGCAGTACGAGACCGGTCAAGCGCGACGGACATTGGCGGGACTTCCTCGGACTTTTGTGCTATGTCGATCTTCTGTGGATCGACGAGACTCAACGAGAGCGTGTTGAATCCCTTGTCGCGGATCATGGCTAACGATTGGTTTAATTTCTGCCGTCCCGCGGGTAGTATTACGGGGACAACTTGCATCTTCTTTGTGCAAGTCGTTTTTGTCGGCATAGGCTCAAAGCTGACGTGGCCGAGGTTGTGTCAGCTAGGCCGCAGCGATCGCGCGCAGCGGCACCACGCCATCACCCCGGTTGCGTTTGCCGAACGGCGGCTTTGTCCCTATCTCTCGAAGGCATCATGACGCTTCTCGCATCCGCTTTTCCCGTTGAGCTGCCGCCGGCGTTTCTCGGCGTGTCGCGTTCGGCGACCGGCAAATTGTGGCGCGACCGGCTCGATGCAAGGGGGGCGGCGAGGGCGCTCGCGATCACACAGCGCTATCAGTTGCCGGAGATGCTGGCGCGCGTGCTGGCGGGCCGCGATGTCGGGATCGATGAGGTCGAGGGTTTTCTCGATCCGACTATCCGCAAGTTGATGCCTGATCCCCACACCGTGACGCAGATGGAAACGGCGGCGAAGCGCATTGCCGACGCGGCTGCGCGCGCCGAGAAGGTCGCGATCTTCGGCGATTACGATGTCGACGGCGCGACCTCGGCGGCGCTGCTTGCCTGGCATCTGCGCCATTGCGGGCTCGATCCGCTGATCCACATCCCCGACCGCATCTTCGAAGGCTACGGGCCCAATGTCGAGGCGGTGCGGGCGCTTGCGGCCAAGAGCGCGACGCTGCTTGTGACCGTCGATTGCGGCACCACCAGCCTTGAGCCGCTGGCGGAAGCGCGGAAGCTCGGCATGTCGGTCGTCGTTATCGACCATCACCAGACCGGCGACGAATTGCCCGAGGTCGATGCACTGGTGAACCCGAACCGGCCCGACGATCTCTCCGGCCTCGGCCACCTCGCCGCCGTTGGTCTGGTGCTGATCACGCTGGTCGCGGTGAACCGCGAATTGCGCGGCCGCGGTTTCTGGACGGCCGAACGGCCGGAGCCGGATCTGCTCGGCATGTTGCATCATGTGGCGCTCGGCACCGTGGCCGACGTCGCGCCGTTGACCGGGCTCAACCGCGCCTTCGTCGCCAAGGGCCTGATCGCGATGCGCCGCCGCGACCATGTCGGCCACACCGCGCTGATGGATGTGTCGCGGCTTAACGGCCCGCCTGATGCCTGGCATCTCGGCTTCATGCTGGGGCCGCGCATCAATGCTGGCGGGCGGATCGGGCGCGCCGATCTCGGGGTGAGGCTGCTGCTGGAAGGCGATGTCTCGGAGGCTGCGCGGATCGCGGCCGAGCTCGACCGGCTCAACAGCGAGCGCCGCGTCATCGAGCAGGCGGCGGAAGCGCAGGCCGAGGCCGAGGCGCTGGCTTCCTCGGGCTCGAGGACAAGGGTTCGGTGATCGTGACCGCTGCCGAAGGCTGGCATCCCGGCATCGTCGGTCTTGTTGCGTCGCGGCTGAAGGAGAAATTCGCGCGTCCGGCCTTTGCGATTGCGCTGGAGCCGGGAGGCATCGGCACCGGATCGGGCCGCTCGATCTCGGGCGTCGATCTTGGCAAGGCGGTGCGGCAGGCGGTGAAGGAACGTCTGCTGATGAAGGGCGGCGGCCACGCCATGGCGGCCGGCGTGACGCTGCGCAAGGAGAGGCTCGCAGAGTTTCGCGCCTTCATGGAAAGCGCGCTGGCCGAGGATGTCGCCAATTCCCGTCACGAGAACGAGCTGTTCATCGATGGCGCCGTCAGCGCGCGCAGCGTCACGGTGGAGTTCGCGACGACGCTGAACCGCGCCGGGCCGTTCGGATCGGCCAATCCGGAGCCGGTAGTTGCGCTGCCGGCGCATCAGCTCGTCTATGCCGACGAAGTAGGCCAGGCACATCTGCGCCTGCGGTTCAAGTCCGGCGACGGCGCCATCGTCAACGGCATTGCGTTTCGATCGATCGGACAAAAGCTCGGCCACGCGCTGACGCAAAACCGCGGCCAGCCCCTGCATGTCGCGGGCTCGCTCGCGGTCGACCGCTTTCAGGGTTCAGAGCGCGTGCAATTGCGCGTGCTCGATGTCGCGGTGCCGGATCAGGGACCGGCCGTGATCAGGTAGTTCAACAAACAAGAACAATAAACGGGAGAAGACATGACGGGACAGGTTCAGGGCAAGGTCGCGCTGGTGACCGGTGGTGCGTCCGGCATTGGCGCAGCGGTTTCCGAATTACTGGCGCGGGAAGGCGCGTCTGTCGCGGTCACCGATGTCGACGATCTCAGGGGCCCCGAGGTCGCCGCACGGATCAAGAAAGCCGGCCATGAGGCAATCTTCCTGCATCATGACGTGACCAGTGAGGCGCGCTGGATCGAGGTCGTGGCCGAAATCATGAAGCGCTACGGGCGGCTGGACGTGCTGGTCTCGAACGTCGGCATCGGCATATCGGTGCCGTCGATCACCGAGATGTCGCTGGAGGATTGGCGGCGGCAGACCGCGATCAACCTCGACGGCGTGTTCCTGTCGGTGAAGCATGGCCTGCCACTGATGCGCAAGACCGGCGGCGGCTCGGTGATCATGATGTCGTCGCTGGCGGGCCTGCGCGGCGCGGCTGGCCTTTCCGGCTATTGCGCGACCAAGGGCGGCGTCCGGCTGTTCGCCAAGGCGATCGCGATGGAGTGCGCAACAGTCGGCGACGGCATCCGCGTCAACTCGGTGCATCCCGGCATTATCGACACGCCGATCTGGCGCAAGATTCCAACGGAAGCCGCAGGCAGCGGACAGAACGCGCCGATCGATCCGGAGGAGCGCGCGAAAACAGCGACCCCGCTCGGCCGCGCCGGCCATGCTGCCGAAATTGCGCAGGGCGTATTGTATCTCGCCTCCGATGCCTCGCGTTACGTGACGGGGACCGAGTTGGTGATTGACGGCGGCATGAATGCGGGCGGGGTGGCGCGGAAGTGAGGGCGTGTAACCGTCGCGAGACGTTTCCTCGCTGTAGCACGCGCGCAGAGCGCTATTGGGGCGCTGCGGTGAATTGCGCCCGCAGCCAAGCCTGCACGGCCTCGATCGGTTCGGTCAGCGACTTGTTGTGGTCGCGCATCAGGTGCAAGGAGAAGCCCTCAAGTTCCGGTCCGAACGGGACCACCAGCGTGCCCTGCGCCAGTTCGTCGGAGACGAGCAGCAGGTATGCAGCGCGATCCCGGCGCCGGCGACGGTCGCCTGGATCGCATGGGTCTCATCGCTGAAGTGCAGACCCGCTCGCGCATCGATGCCGTCAATGCCGGCAATTTTCAGCCAGCGACGCCAGGTCGGATTGCGGGGATCGCGACGATACCAGTCGAAGTGCAGCAAGGTTGCGGACCCAAGGTCGCTGGCTTTCTTGAGACCGAGACGCGGACTTGCGACCGGCGCAAAGCGATCGACGGTCAGGGGCTCGGCGACCAGATCGGGATAGGGTCCGGGGCCGTAGCGCAGGGCGAGATCAGCGGCGCCCGAACGGAGGTCGACGGCTTCCAACGTCGCGAGCATCGTGAGATCGATATCCGGTCGTGCCTTGCGAAATGCCGCAATGCGCGGCACCAGCCACTTGGCCGTGAAAGCAGGCGTCGCGGAGAGCGTTACAGCGGCGCGCCGCTGCCTGCGGCTCAAGCCATCGATGACGCGAGCAAAGGAATCGAAGCCGTCGCGCAGCACCGGCAGCAAGACTTGCCCTTCCGCCGTGAGCGCCACCTGGCGCGTCCGCCGTTCGAACAAGCTTACGCCGATCGCTTCCTCCAACTGCCGCACCTGATGACTGATCGCCGTTGGCGTGACGCGCAGTTCGCGGGCTGCATGCTTGAAGCTCAGATGTCGTGCGGCGGCTTCGAACGCGCGCAGACCAGCTAGTGGAGGCAGACGTCTCATTGCTAAAGCCTATGGATGAATCTAATTCATCCATAGGCTGAGCAATTTGCGTTTGTCAATGCAATTAGTTCGGCCCATCCCGGCATGGATGAACGGAGATATGCCATGAACCTGCTGCGGATTGATGCAAGTGCGCGACCTGGCCGGTCGGACCGGAACCCTCGCGGGTCACACACGCGCCGTCTTACCGAACGTTTCGTGCAGCGCTGGCTGCAATGTAGGCCCAACGACCTCGTAGTTGACCGGGATGTCAGCCGATCACCACCTCATCCGGTCACGGAAAACTGGATCGCCGCGGCCTTCACAAAGCCACAGCAACGCGAGCCGTGGATGAACGATGCACTCGCGGAAAGCGATGCGCTGGTCGATGAACTTATCGCCGCCGACGTGATCCTGGCTGGCGTCCCGATGTACAATTTCGGGATGCCGGCCCAGTTCAAGGCGTATATCGACAACGTCGTGCGCATCGGCCGCACTTTCGGCTTTGACCGTGCACGGCCGGATGATCCCTATTCGCAGCTACTGGCCGGCGCGGGCAAGCGTCTCATCATGCTCAGTTCGCGCGGTGACTACGGCTACGATCCGGGCGGTCGCATTGCGCACATCAACCATGTGGAAGGGTCGGTGCGCGATGTGTTCGGCTTTCTCGGCGTCACGGACTTCCACAGCATCGCCATTGAGTATGACGAGTTCGGCGGTGAACGCTTGAAGGTGTCGATTGCTGCTGCCGAACGCGCCGTGGATGATCTGGTAGGTCGGCTGGCGAAGGAAGCCGAACCGGTGGAGGCGGCTTGATCGCAGGCGGCGTCGCGCGCCGGGGCCGAGGTGAGTTCGCTCGCAATGACGGTGGCTTAGCCTCCCTGCCTTAACCGCGCCAGCACCTTCAGCCCGCCGTAACCGTCGGCGGGCTGCAGCCCCATCTTGGTCTGGTAATCCTTCACGGCCTTCATGGTGTCGTTGCCGACGCGGCCGTCGGTGCCGCCGGTGTCAAAGCCGGCCTTAGTCAGACGTGTCTGCAGCTCCTGCACCTCGGGAAGCGTCAGCGCGCGCTCGGAGCCGGGGAAGGGGGTGAATGAACGGTGGCGCCCCCAAAATGCGATCACCGAGATGGCAGATCGCCAGCGCGTAATTCATCGACGGGTTATAGCTGCGGACCGCGTAGAAGTTCGGACCGAGCAGGAAGGCAGGGCCGCCCGCGACCGGTACCCACATCTGTGCCGACGCATTCGGTTGCGGGAATGGCTTGCCGTCGGCACGGGTCACTCCCGTGCTGGCCCACGCCGCGTAGGACCGGTTGCCGCTGGAAGCCGCGCCCTTGGCGTTGACTTCATAGCCCCAGTGCTCACCGCGGTGATACTTGCCGCGGTTGAGCAGGTAACGTGCGCTGGAGCCGAGCGCATCGTCGGGCTTGCCGAACGGCGAGACGCGGCCGTCTCTGTCGTAGTCCGTGCCGACGTTGAGCCAGACTTCCGGCATCCACTGCGTATGCCCCATTGCGCCGGCCCAAGAGCCGCGCATTTCCTCCGGCGTTCCCCAGCCGCGGTCGACGATCTTCAGCGCGTTGATCAGTTCGGTTTCCCAATAGGCGCGGCGGCGCGGCTCGTTCCAGGCAAGGGCTGCGAGCGCCGGAAAGATCGGGCGCATATGGTTCTGCTGCACCAGCGGATCGCCATAGGCTGATTCGACGCCCCACAGCGCCAGCAGGGTGCCGCGCTCGACGCCAAAATCCTGCTCGATCCGCGCGAACAGCGCCTCGTGCTTTTTCAGGGCCTCGCGGCCGTTGATGATGCGCCAGTCAGAAACGCGGCGATTGATGTATTGCCAGACCTGTTCGTGGAATTCCGGCTGCTTCTGCATCTGCCGGAACACGCTCATGTCGGGCTCGATGCGGCCCATCACCCGGGTCCAGGTCGCGTCCGAGATTCCCTTGGCGCGGGCGCGTGCGTGAAAATTGTCGCGCCACTGGTCGAAGCCGGGCGGTGTCGCGGCAAACGCCACAAGCGGCGTGGCGAGCAGGGCGCCCGCGCCGATGCCGGTCTTCAACAGGGTGCGGCGGGTGAGGGCATCCGGGAATCAGACTGTTTCATCCGGCCAGTCTAGCGGCGCGGCAGGCGTGCATCAAAAGCCATGACGCCGCGGGAACCGGCAATTTTGCTACAAATCCGCGGCGATTTTGCTGCGGCGCCCGGCCATAGACGGGTGCGAAGGTCTCTTATAATGATCCAGAGCACCGACAACAAAAGGCCAGAAAAATGACGCACGCCCGCAGCGAGTACAAGGATTTCATGTCGCTGACGCCAGACGCCTACGGTGCCGTGCTGGCGCTCGGTCAGGTCGCGGCCAAGGCCGGCATGGACAAGCAACTGCTCGAGCTGATCAAGCTGCGCGCCTCGCAGATCAACGGCTGTGCCTTCTGCGTGCAGTATCACATCATGGAGAGCGAAAAGCTCGGCGTGCCCTGAACAAGCTCAATCTCGTGGTGGTCTGGCGCGAGGCGCCGCAGTTTTCCGTGCGCGAGCGCGCGGCGCTGGCATGGACGGAGGCGCTGACCTTGCTCGCGGACGGCGTCAGCGATGAAGTCTATGCGCAGGTGAGCTCCGAATTCTCCGAGAAGGAACTTGCCTATCTCACGTCTGCGATCGCCTCGATCAACGTCTGGAATAGGTTCGGCGCCGCGTTTCGCTGGACCCCGCCGGCGCGGAAGCCGGCTGTCGGTGCAGCGGCCTCGTAGCCGGCCCGGAATCAGCACGCGCCTCACTGCCGTGGTGGTCGCAAAGTCGCATAGCGGACATTGGTCAAGCCTGCACCAATCACCCTAATTCTCGTTCTGTTGAGACGGCAAGCCCGCCAGTCGTAACGAGGCGGCGTTCGGACAGTGTGACTGTCGGATTACATCGCTTGCGCCAATGGAAGTTTGAGCATTGAATTCAGCGATGATACGCCACTACCGCAGGTGGTTTTTCAAGTGTGCCTGCGTTCTCGCACGATAAGCGATGAAGAGCGGTACCTCGTTGTCCACCCGACTGATCGGGAGTGGCCAAATTCGGAGCCTCATGCGCGCGCCGACCAACACCGTGACGCCAAAAAGGGAGGAGAACAATGAGCACCTGGCTTAGTGGAGAGAACAGCGTCTCGTTGCTGGCGCGGAGGCGGCATCGGCGGCAACGCCGATTCCGACCCAAATCGTCTCCAACGGCGAGTATCTCCCGCCGCCACAGAGCGCGACCCAGAAGAAGGTCGAGGCGCGCATCAACGAACTGGCTGACTTGCACGGCAAGCGGCTGGGGCTGAGCCGTCGGCAGTTCCTGCGCACAAGCTGCGGCATGGCGGCGGCGTTCCTCGCCATGAACGACATCTACGGCAATGTCTTCCAGGTCGCGTCCGCCGAGGCCCGCGAGCCGGAGGTGATGCGAGCCCGGGCGCAAAGCCTCGCCGATCAGTTCATTTTCGACGTCCAGACCCATTTCGTGCGCGACGACTTCGGTCACAAAGAACTATTGGGGCTGGCGGATTTTGCGAGTCAGCACTGGAACCCGAAGATGAAGGGGAAGGTGTCTCCTCGCTCGCTCGCTACAAATTCCAAAACTATGTGAAAGAGATCTACTACGACAGCGACACCAACATGGCACTGTTGAGCGGCGCGCCATTCGACGACCCGAGCTGGTGGCTCCTTTCCAACGAGCAGATCGTCAAGGCGCGCGAGCTGATCAACGACTTCGCCGGTTCTCGGCGCCTGCTGGCGCACAGCGTCATCACTCCCAAGCAACCCGGCTGGATGGACGAGGTCGACAAGGCAATCGAAGTCTACAAGCCGGATTCCTGGAGGTCCTACACCATCGGCGACCCGCTGGCGCCTTCGAAATTCCCATGGCGGCTCGACGACGAGCAGGTGATGTATCCGTTCTATGAGAAAGCGGTGAAAGCAGGCATCAACACGCTTTGCATCCACAAGGGACTGCTGCCGCCCGACTACGAGAAGTCGTTCGCCGGCGTGTGGGAATACGCAACCGCCTGGGATATCGGAAAGGCGGCGAAGGATTGGCCGCAGATGAACTTCGTGATCTATCACTCCGCGCTCCGGCCATTCCTAGAGCTGCCGGACAAGGCGTGGGCGGAGTTCGAGCAGACCGGCCGCATCCAGTGGGCCACGGACCTCGCCGAAATCCCGCAGAAGTTCGGCGTCACCAACGTGTATGCCGAGCTTGGCGTCCTTTGCCAACTCGGCGGTGGCGCATCCGAAGTTCTGCGCGGCGCTGGTCGGCACGCTGATCAAGGGCATGGGGGTCGACCACGTGATGTGGGGCACTGACTCGGTCTGGTACGGCTCACCGCAGTGGCAGATCGAGGCGCTGCGCCGGCTCGAAATCCCGGAGGACATGCAGAAGAAATACGGCTTTGCGCCGCTTGGCGACGCCAACAGCGCCACCAAGCAGCTGATCTTCGCGGGCAACGCAACCAGGTTTTACAAGATTAAGCTGAGGGCGGCCGAAAACAAAGGGATGCCGACCTTTTCCGAGGACCGCCTCGCAGCGCTCAAGAACCAGTACACGCAGGCTGCGACGCAACCCTCGAACCTCGGTACGGTTACGTTCGCGCTGCCTAAGGGAGCATTTGCGTCAGAACCGGATATCAGCGGCGTTCGCCACTCATGGCTACGCGCTCATGAGTCCATGCCCTAGTTCTCGCGGCCCTGCTGCGTGTTCTGACGAAGGACACCTCGGGCCGCGCCTGCGCTACGGCGGCGGCGGCCGGAAGGGCGGTGCCGATCTCGCGGCCGCGGCCGCGGATCAGGCGTTCATAGGACGAGATCAGCGTGGCGTAGGGATTGACCCAGAGCCAGCCGTCGCGCGTGAATACCTGGATGTCGAAGTGAAGGTGGTAGCTGGTGCCGTTGGGAAAATCGAGATAGTTCGAGACCACGCCGATCTTCTCGCCCTCGGTGACCCGGCGCCCGTTGAGAATGCCGTCCGCGTCCATGCTGGACGGGTTCATATGCATGTAGCGGAAGCGGATGTGCTCGTTGCTGGTGTTGATCTGCAGCGTGGCCGCCTGCTGCTTCAGCGAGCGGATCAGGATGCCGTCGCGGACGGCGACGACCGCCTGCTTCCTGGGATGGCAGCTGCTGCCGCTCTCGCCGTTCTGTGGACAGGGAGCGGGGCGGATGTCCTGCCCCTGGTGGCCGAAGCCGGCGGCGCATTGCCCGACCTGGAAGCTGCGGGTTTCGCAAAAATTGTCGCGCCACGGATAGACGCCGCTGCGCTCGGACTTCCGCTTGCCGAACGATTGCGAGCCGACGACTGCCGGCGCTTTTTCCAGTGGAAAGCGGATTTGCGAATAGGCGGCTAGGTCGGCGCGGCCGGCGTGCTTGCGTGCGCCGCTGCGTGCAATGATGTCGCCGCTCGGGCGATAGGTGAAATCGGGCGAAACCGCCGTCGGCCGTTCAGCAATTTCGGATGGAATATCGAAGCGCGGCCGCGCCGGTTGTCCGCCGGCAATGCGCAGCGCCTTCAGGAAGCGCTCCGCCACCGGGTAGGCCTCGCGGCAGGCCAGCCGCTGCGCGCGCGGCGTCGAGTCCAGGCACTGGATCGAGACCACATAGGGGATGCCAAAGCGGGTGAAGGCGTAGCGCACATAGCCCTCGCGGATGAAGCGGCGCATATCCGGAAACTGCGCCGCGAGCGCCTTGACCGGCTCGCCCTTGCCGCCGCGCGGGTCGGCGAGGTCGTAGACCAGGATCGAGCCTGATATCTGCACCTCGACCGGCCTGGCGAAGGTCCGCTGCGGCAGGCCATCGCCCGCGCCGGGGTCCAGCGAAAACACCGCGTCGTAGCCAGCGGGGCCGGCGTGAAACAGGTCTGCGGGGCGGAAATCGGCCTGGAAGCGCGACACGGACATTCCGTCAGGTGCGCCGCCTGCGCTGAGATAGCGCGCGGTATCGAACGGCAACAGCACCGGCACCGGGCTCCGTCCGATGCCGGCGAAGATCGGCGACGTGATTGCATTCAATTGCACCAGCGCGGGCGTCGAACGCGGATCCCACGCAGGCACGCGCCGCTGGCCGGAGAACGTGAATCGGGAGGCGACCGCGGGCTGGGTGCTGATCTCGGAGCGGAGTTGATCGAGAACGGCGCGCCATTCGACCCGGACGGCCGAGATCGAAGGCGTCGTGAACGCTTCCGCGGACGCGCCGATCGCGGTGACAGGAAGCAAACAAAACAACGCTGCCAGCCAACGCGAAAGCAAGCGGACAGCCTTGCTGCTCAATGCATCGCCCCCGGCGCGTGCCCCGCAATCTAATGCGCCACCTTAGTCCTTGGCGCGCTCGACGTAAGAGCCGTCCTCGGTCATGACCACGATCCGTGTTCCGGTTCCGATGTGCGGCGGCACCGCCGTGCGCACACCGTTGGAAAGAATAGCAGGTTTGTACGAAGACGACGCGGTCTGGCCCTTGGTGACCGGCTCGGTCTCCACAACTTCGAGCGTCGTGCGCTGGGGCAGCTGGATCGCGACCGGGTTCATGTCGTGAAGCGAAAGCTTCACGGTCATGTTCTCCTGCAGATAGGGCGCGGACGACCCAACGATTTCCTTGGAAACCTGGACCTGATCGTAGGTCTCGGCATTCATGAAGTGGAAGCCGTCAGCATCCTCATAGAGGTAATTGAAGTTGTGGTCCTCGACGGTCGCCTTCTCGACCTGATCTGTGGTCTTGTAGCGTTCCGAAATCTTCACGCCATCGCCGATGCGGCGCATTTCGATCTGGCTGACCGGGGTTCCCTTGCCGGGATGGATGTTTTCGGCGGTCAGAACGACGTAAAGCTTGCCATCCTGCTCGATGACGTTGCCCTTGCGGATAGAACTGGCGATAACTTTCAAAGCTGTTTTCCTGAATTTCTAGCCTTCGGCCAATCCGGACATGGTGTCCATGGGGCCAATGAGGCGGTTTCGGGCTGCAACATACTGATTTTGACCGTCGATGCCAGCGTTTTGCCGGCTTCCCGGGCGGGTCGCCTGAACGCAGAAACTGCGGATTTCGAGGCGGTTTATGCCGACTCCGGCAAGGTATTTTGATCGTCGCGTCGACCAACAACGAAGGCCGTTGAAGCGAAACTTCACATAGCGCTCGAAGACCAGCAGTTTCAGGGAGCTGCGTCGGCATTTGCATGGACAAGCCGAGTGTCTTTCGACATGAAATGACGGAGTTGAAGCGGAATCTCGCCGCTTCCTGCGGAAGGTTGCAAGGAAAGTCGAATAATATCAATGATATTGGCCGATTCTCGGAACGCGTTGATTGACTCCGTGGACGCTGCTCTGCGACGGCGGGCGAGGGACCGTCGCTGATGGCCGAGACGGACCAGCCATCGCCATGGTGGTCGGCGGCAAGGCACACCGACCGAAAGCCATTTCTGATGGCAAGAAGTGCGATCACCAGGGCGATACGCGCCTGGTTCGACGAGCAGGGCTTTGCCGAAGTGGAAACCGGTATCCTCCAGGTCTCGCCCGGCAACGAGACGCATCTGCACGCGCCCCGCACCGAAATTATCAGCGGCGACGGCACGCGCGCGACGCGCTATTTGCGGACCTCGCCCGAATTCGCCGCCAAGAAATTGCTCGCTGCCGGTGAGGCCAAAATATTCGAGTTCGCGCGCGTGTTCCGCGACCGCGAGCGCGGCGATCTGCATCTGCCCGAATTCACTATGCTGGAATGGTACCGGGCTGACGCAAGCTACGACGCCGTGATGGCTGACACCGTGGTGGTGATCGCGCATGCGGCGCAGGCGACTGGCATCGGGCGGTTTTCGTTTCGCGGCAGAATGGCCGATCCGTCCGCGGAACCGGAATTGCTGACGGTGGCGACGGCATTCGAGCGCTTTGCCGGGATCGATCTGCTGGCCACGATCAGGGATGGCGAGGGTGATCGCGCCGCTCTTGCAGCAGCAGCAGCAAGTGCGCAAGTACGGGTTACCGACGACGACACCTGGTCGGACATCTTCAGCAAGGTGCTGGTCGAGCATGTCGAACCGAATCTGGGACAGGGTCGCTTGACGGTACTGTTCGAATATCCGACACCGGAAGCCGCACTGGCGCGGACGAAAGCGTCCGATCCGCGCGTCGCCGAACGGTTCGAAATCTATGCCTGCGGCGTTGAACTCGCCAACGGCTTTGGCGAATTGACCGATGCTGGCGAGCAGCGCCGCCGTTTCGCCGCAGCCATGGACGAGAAAGCGCGCCGTTATGGCGAGCGCTATCCGCTCGATGAGGATTTTCTCGCAGCGGTTGCGGCGATGCCGCCCTCAAGCGGTGTCGCACTCGGTTTCGATCGGCTGGTGATGCTGGCAAGCGGCGCGCTGCGGGTCGATCAGGTGATATGGACGCCGCCGGCAGGAGAGGCATGAACAGGATTGATCCGAAGCTCGCGGCAACGTTGCGGCAACCGTCCGAACTGATCGAGCGCGGGCTCGCGCCTGCGGCTGACCTCGCCGATCTCGAACGGGTTGCCGCGCGCTATGCGATCGCCGTGACCCCTGATATCGCCAACCTGATCGACAGCGAAGACGCTGACGATCCGATCGCGCGGCAATTCATCCCGAGCGCGCTGGAATTGGTGAACACATCAGGCGAAAACGCCGATCCGATCGGCGACGACGCGCATTCGCCGGTCCCCGGCATCGTCCATCGCTATCCGGATCGGGTGCTGTTCAAGCTGGTGCACGTCTGCGCGGTGTATTGCCGGTTCTGCTTTCGCCGCGAAATGGTCGGACCGGGCAAGGCAACGGCGCTGTCGGAGGCCGCGTATGGCGACGCGCTGTACTATATCCGCGAACACAAGGAGGTCTGGGAAGTCATCCTGACCGGCGGCGATCCCTTGATGTTGTCGCCACGGCGGCTTGCCGAGATCATGGCCGACCTCGCCGCCATCGATCATGTCAAGATCGTTCGAATCCACACCCGTGTGCCCGTGGCAGCACCCGCGCGCATCGACGGCGACATGGTCCGCGCGTTGAGGGCGGAGGGCGTGACGACCTGGATCGCCGTTCATGCCAATCATCCGCGCGAGCTGACGGTCGAGGCGCGCGCCGCCTGCGCGCGGCTCACGGATGCCGGCATCCCGCTGGTGAGCCAGTCGGTGCTGCTCCGCGGCGTCAATGACGACGCGGCTGTCCTGGAAGCCCTGATGCGGGCCTTCGTTGAAAGCAGGATCAAGCCCTATTACCTGCATCATGGCGATCTCGCGCCTGGAACGGCGCATCTGCGCACGACGATCGCGCAGGGGCAGCAACTGATGCGAAGTTTGCGGGGACGCATCTCCGGGCTGTGCCAGCCCGATTATGTCCTCGATGTTCCCGGCGGCCATGGAAAGACGCCGATTGGCCCGAATTATTTGTCGCATGCAAATTCCGGGGAATGTGAATTACCCTCGGAAGCGCAGTATCGTATCGTCGACTATTGCGGTGACGTTCATCTCTATCCGCCAAAGCCGTGATCTGCCGATGACGGACGAAGGCGAGGGGAAACCGGAGCCGCCGGAAGATTCGGGCAATCGCGCGATCGAAAACGCGGTGATGCTCGGCTTCTTCGTGGTGCTGGTGGCGGCCGGAACCTGGTTGCTCAGTACGATGGCCGATGTACGAAAGGTGCAGGATTGCGCCGCTCAGGGACGCCGCAATTGCGGAACGATCGACGTTCCGGCGCGATAGGCAGAACAGAAAACGGGAGAACCATGATGCGAAAAACAATCCTGTCAATGGCGGCGCTGGTGGCTCTGATCGGCGGCCCGGAGGCCTTTGCGCAAAGTGGATCGTCGACAGTTACGAAGAACCCGGGCAGGCCGACACCGGAGGCGCCGGTCGGTCATCGCCAGCCGCGCCCGAGCGACCTGCCGCCAGGCCTGAACGACCAGTACAACAGGCCCGATCCGAACGACCCGCTCAGCAAGGAAAACGCAGCCCTCGACCGCAAGATCAAGAGCATCTGCCGCGGCTGCTAGATTTGGTGATACCCGAGGCTAAACGGACTCTATCTCCGTCGTCCTGAGGTGCGCGCTCTTGTGCGCCTCGAAGGATGAGCGGGGCACGGCCATCCACCCTTCGAGGCTCGCTACGCTCGCACCTCAGGGGTGACGGAGATAATCCGAGTTTGCGGCTTCGACAAAATCTGGAGACTGCAGGACGCAGAAGGGGATGCGCCCTGTACACACTCAATCCACCTGACTGCGTTAGGCGGAACGTTCGCGGAATTTGTTGCTCCGCGCACCTCGTCGCGTCTCCACCGCTTCGGCCAACAGGTTCAGCGCGGACACCGTCGTATCCCAGTCGATACAACCGTCCGTGATGCTCTGCCCATAGGTCATCGGCTTGCCGGGCAGCACATCCTGGCGACCGGCCACGAGATTGCTCTCGATCATGACGCCGGTGATGCGCTGTTCGCCGTCGGCTACCTGGCGTGCAATATCTCCAACGACGATCGGCTGGTTCTCCGGCTTCTTGCTGCTGTTGGCGTGGCTGGTGTCGATCATGATCCGCGGCGCCACACCGGCACGGGCAAGCTCCGCGCAAGCGGCGTCGACGCTTGCGCGATCGTAGTTCGGCTGATGGCCGCCGCGCAGAATAATGTGGCAGTCCTCATTGCCGGTCGTCGCGGCGATGGCCGAGCGTCCGCCCTTGGTCACCGCCATGAAATGGTGGGGATGCGAGGCCGACTTCACCGCGTCTGCGGCGATGCGGACATTGCCGTCGGTGCCGTTCTTGAAGCCGACCGGGCAGGAAAGCCCCGATGCCAGCTCGCGATGGATCTGGCTCTCCGTCGTCCGCGCGCCGATCGCTGCCCACGCCACCAGATCGGCGATGTATTGCGGTGTCGTCATGTCGAGGAATTCGGTGCCGGCCGGCAGGCCGAGATTGTTCACCGCCGACAGCACGTTGCGGGCAAGCCGCAGGCCCTTGTTGATGTCGAAGCTGCCGTCGAGGCCGGGATCGTTGATCAGCCCCTTCCATCCAACCGTCGTGCGCGGCTTCTCGAAATAGACGCGCATCACGATCTCGAGGCGGTCGGCAAGCTTTTCGCGCAAGGCGGCGAGGCGCCCGGCATATTCGACCGCTGCAATGGGATCGTGGACCGAGCAGGGGCCGACGACGACCAGCAGGCGGTCATCGGTCCCGTTCAAGATGGCGTGGATGGCATTCCGTGCCGCCATCACGATACGCGTCGCGGTCAGGGTGCGCGGTATCTCGCGCATCACCTCCTGCGGCGTACTCAGCTCTTTCAGCTCACTAATTCGAAGATCGTCGGTGGTGCTCAACACGGCTATGGCTCCTGTTTTGAGAACCTGCCGGCCAATAAAAAAGCCGCCAGGTCTGGCGGCTGTTCGGACTTCTTGGCTTCAATTCGTCAGATTGAGCGCGATCCTCCCACCGCCAGCGAGCTGTCGTAGCTAAAGTACCAATAGTTGCTGGTGGTGAAGCTGATCATGGCAGGCTCTATAGCGCACCCGTTGGGGCTTGTCATCCCATAATCGGCGATGGATTCAGTCCGACGATTTGCGCGCGGCGAGCGCCATGCCCACGAGCGCCGCGCCGCCGAGCACGAGGTTGATCCCGACCAGGAGGCCGATCGCCCATTCCGCCGAGCCCGGGAGGCCGGCGACGATCAGGAAGGCGATCAGGATGTCCAGCAGGCCGGATACCAGCAGCCAGGACCACCGTTCGGACAATTCGCGGCGGTGCTCGAGCGCGTACATGATGGTGACGATGCCTTCAGCCAGAAAATAGGCGCCGACGACGATGGTGAGCGTTAGGACGCCCTGCACGGGTCTTGCCAGCAGAATGCCGCCGGCGAGAACGGCGAGCGCCGCGGAAAACAGCGACCACCAGAAGCCCGGCATCTGCCGCGCCCAGAACGTGACGAACAGCCCGGCAATGCCGCTGATCAGAAACATCCAGCCGAGGAAGATGGTGACGGCGAGGCTTGCCAGCGGCGGGACGATTATCGCAGCGAGACCGAGAACGGCGAGCACGATGCCTTCGAACAGGAAGACTTTCCAATGCGCCTTCACCGCGGCGTGCATTTCAGATTGCAGTTTGCCGATATCGTGGGGAAGGGTCACTGGAAGTCTCCCGATGCCTGCCGCGCCGAATGGAGAACCAGTATAGCTTGTACGGGGTTGGGGGTAAAATTCGTTCGTTGATCGCGTTGAGCCAAATCAGCGACGGACAGCAGAGTTCAGCCCGGCTCGGGTGCCGACGAAAACCCCTCCGACGATGTCCGGATCCGGTTGCGGCCGAAAACGTAGACAGCGGCGGTCGCCAGCAGCAGGGCGAGGCCTATCCAGAATCGACGTAAGGCCGAGCGGAACGAGAAGCAGCGATGCCTTGCGTTCGGGGTGAACGAACCAGTGGTGGATTGAAGTAAGCACGAAGGCCACGCCGACAAAACTCGCGCCTCCGCCGACGACAAGCAAGGCCCACATCCGTCGCAACTGGCTCAGCCGTTCCCGTGCAATCTCGGTGCGCGGCGCATGATGCCGGCCGACGCGCCGTACCAGCCGGATGGCAAACCCGATCGAACTGAATCCGATCAGCAGGCTTGCCGTTGCGAGCAGCATTCTGGTCGTTGGGCCGAGGTCGGGATGCTTTTGCAGCGTCAGCAACGGAAAATCGAACGCGGCATGCAACGCGATCGGCGCGAACAACACCAGCGCCCAGCTCGAGATGCGCGCCCAGTCGCGATGATGCCGATTTGCGCCCAGTGCCGTTCCGCCGCGCGCGATGGCGATGTAGGCGCCCGCGATGACACCGAGCGCGCCATGAAACGGCACGGTCAAGACGCTGCGTAATGCGGCCAGTGATCGCCACATGTCGGCATGCTGCACCAGATAGGCGAGGTTTTCGTAAGCCGCGAAGCCGAGGCCAGCGGCTGCGCCGTAGACCACGGTGTCCATCGGGTCCGTGAACGTGCGGCGTCGCACCGACACCGCGACGATGACGAGGACCTTCACGATCTCTTCGGGCGCGGCGACGCCGAAGACCGAACGCAGGCCCTGCGTCATCCAGGGATTTCCGGGCACGGCGAGAATAGCGGCGAACGGGGCGCGCGCGATGCCCAAAAGCGAAATGCTGGCGGCCCCGAGCACGAAAGCCAGCCACACCCGCGCGGGCGGGCCGGGGCGCTCGTCGGCGGCGACGACGAGCCACAGCACCAGCAAAGCCGGTGCGATGGCGGCGACGCCGATCGACGTGGGGAGGGCCTGGAGCAGCAGCATGTAGGGGGCTTTGCCTCGTCTGAGCGAAAAATGGCCGTAAATTCAGCCGTTTGCAAGGAAGTCAAACGCGACTCGTTGTCGCCAAGGTGGTTCGGACATTGTGATCTTTGCGACGCGCCGGGCCAGATCACGATGCCGTTCAATTGAGCGGCGCAGATCATGGGACCGGACGGGGAATTGAATCTTCTCAGCGCGCGCATCTATGCCGCAACCGCATTGCCGGCACAATTCCATTGAAAGCAGTGCTCAGCAATTTTGGTGAGGGGATGCGTGCTTGCGCATTCGCCGCCGATCAATCCTGCATCAGACTAGGCAGCGCCCTGTTTGCCGATCCTGCCTTGCACGGCCAGCAATCCCGCCAGGGCAATCAGCGCGAAGCCGGCGCCGGCAAGGAATGTCCCTTGCGGCCCCATGATATCCCAGAGCGCGCCGGCAATGACGCTGGCGGTGAGCATCGCCAGACCGCCGAGCAGGTTGAAGAAGCCATAAGCTGTGCCGCGCAACTCGGCCGGTGAGGTATCCGCAACAAGCGCTGCGAACAGTCCCTGTGTCAGTCCCATGTGCAGGCCCCATAGAACGACGCCAAGGGCAACGCCGCCCACCGACGGCAGAAGCGCCAGCGCGACATCTGCGACAATCAACAGCAGAACTCCAACCGCCAGCACGGTCGTGCGGTTCATACGATCCGACATGACCCCTGCGGGATAAGCCGCGACGGCATAGACGATATTCATTGCCACCAGCACGGCCGGCACCAGCATCATCGGCAGTCCGACATTCTGGGCACGCAGAATGAGGAATGCTTCGCTGAAAGCGCGCCAGCGTGAAGACGCTCGCAACGGCGACGACCCACCAATAGGCAGGCCCAAGGTTCCTGATCTCGGTCAGGCTGACCGGGTTGCGCACGGCGCGCCGCTCCCGCGGCCGGTCAGGTTCGCGCACGCCGAAAATAATCAGAGCAAGCGCCAGGAAGGCGGAATCACGGCGAACCAGAACACGGCCTTGAAATTGTCTGCCGTCCACCACATCAGCCCGATAGCGAGCAGGGGGCCGACGAAGGCGCCAACCGTGTCGAGCGATTGGCGCAGACCAAAGCTCGCGCCGCGCAGGTGAGGCGGCGAGAGGTCCGCCACCAGCGCATCGCGGGGCGCGCCTCGAATGCCTTTGCCGATCCGATCGACGAAGCGCGCTGCGACCAGCCACGCGACGGTTGGCGCGAGCGGAAATACCGGCTTGGTGAAGGCCGCGAGACCGTAGCCGACGGCCGCGAGCCATTTGCGTTTGCCAAGCCAGTCCGAGAGCGCGCCGGAGAATATCTTGGTGATGGAGGCGGTCGCCTCGGCAATGCCTTCGATCAGGCCAACCGTCACCATCGATGCGCCGAGCACCGTGACCAGGTAGACCGGCAGCAGGGCATGGATCATCTCCGACGAGATGTCCATCAGCATCGAAACGAAGCCCAGGACCCATACGCCCGGCGGAATATTCCTGATCGAGTAGGCCTGGTTGGTATCGGCTTTCATGTCGTCTCCCACGGTCTCCTGCTGCGCCAAACGCCACCGGTGGGACGAGACGATGGAAGGCCGCTGCGCCGCATCAGGTGGCGCTGTCAAACCGGTATGCTCGCCGCAAGCAGTCGACGGCAGCCGTCAACAAAAACCTCAACCCCCGTGATGATGTCGGCATCATCGGTATTCTCGCTCCAGTGATGGCTGATGCCGCCGATCGAGGGCACGAACAGCATCCCTGCGGGCATGATGGTGGCGAGAACCTGGGCGTCGTGACCAGCGCCGCTCGGCATGCGCAGCGACCTGCCGCCGGCAAAGGCTGCGCTGGCGGCCTCGATGGCCTCCTGGATGGACGCGTCCATCATCGCGGGCGCGCCGATGCGAATACATTCTACCGTCACGCTGCAGCGGCCTTTTTGCGCTTGCCTCTGCCGCCATGCCGCGGAGCAGCTCCTCCAGTCGCGCTATCACGCCCGGATCGTCGTCGCGGATCTGGAACAGCATCTCGGCGGTGCCCGGGATGATGCTCGGCGCACCCGGTTCAAGGATGATCCGGCCGGTCGTCCACACCGTGCGTGGACCGCTGCGTGCCGGGAAGCGATCGTCGATCTCGACGCAGAACCTGGCGAGCGCAAGGCCGGCATCTCGGCGAACGGCCATCCGCGTCGTGCCAGCGTGATTCTGCTCGCCGGTGAAGGTGATGCGGTATTGCCAGATCCCGACGATGGAGGTGACGATGCCGATCTTCAGCGCGCCGCTTTCGAGCGTCTCGCCTTGCTCGATATGGGCTTCGAGATATCCGATATGCCCGCGTTCGGCCGTCACGCGCGGCCGGCCGGCAAGGCCGACCTCGCGCAGGGCGTCACGCATGGTTCGACCGCTGTTGCGATCGCGCGCGGCGTCGATGTCCGCTTCGGTGATGCCGCCAACATAGGATCGGCTGCCGAGAAAACTGCCGAAATGGCCTTCCTCGTCGCACCATGCCGCAACCTCGACTGCACCCTTTATATTGGGATCGGAATTGATGACGCGGGCGGCTTCGAGCGCATAGACCACGCCAAGCGGGCCATCGAGCCAGCCCGCGTAGTTCTGGCTTTCGAGATGTGAGCCCGCCAGTAATTTCGGCCCGGGTTTCGTGCTGGTTCCAATAAGATTGCCGATGCCATCGATGTCAGCCACGAGGCCCGCCTCGGGGAACCGCTGCGTCAGCCACTCGAGCGAGCGCATGTGCGGTTCCGAGAACGTCGGCTTGTGAACCCCGGTCTTGTAGGCGCCGATGGAACGCAGCGTGTTGAGGTCTGCAAGGACGCGAGCGCCATCGACGCGAAAAAGATTGTCAGCCATGAATTGCGCACCTTGGTCCGTAGTTCTCCGGGGTAGAACAAAGTTCCGGCGGGCCGTCGCTAAATGTTCTCTATCGGACGTTCCCTATCCGGTCGACAGGAGCGCCAATGCGATGACGGCAACCCATCCCACGATGACCAGCGCCGTTACCGCGCCGGCGGTTATTTTGGCCTTCTCCATGGGTGTGTAGTCGTCCATTCGATGCAGCAAACGGGTTTGGTTGGAACAGCGGGCCATCAAGGCGAATGGTTTGGGATGGCCATGAGAGAAAAACGGGGTTGTGTTCCCTAGCGGGGGTGGAACACAGGCCTGCTCAATTCAACCTGCAGAACGCACGCATTGCAACCGCATTGGTTTCGCTGAATGGCCACACGAATATCAGACGTTAACCAAATTTCGACGCTATGTTGCCGGGTTCTCCACCTGGAAAGGAATGACCATGCGCATCCTAACGGCATCCATCATCGCTGCAGCCATCTCCCTCGGGACGCCGGCTTTCGTGCAGGCACAGGGAGGCTCCTCGCAATCCGAGGCACCGGATTCTCAGTCGAACAAGGTCATACGGGCCATACAGGTCGTCGACGTCAAGGAACTGCAACCGGCGGTTCGCTCGAAGGTCGAGGAGATTGCCGCGAAGGCCAGCGAGAAGGATATGCAGTCGCTTCGGGAGTCGATTGACGCAACACCTGAGGCGGTATCTGCTCTCAAGTCCAAGGGCCTCAGTTCCTCGCAAGTCGTTGCCATCAACATCGCCGACGGCGTCCTGACGATGTTGTTCGCGAAGGCAGCTTGAGGTTAGGTATAATCAGCGAGATCGCCCGCCGAGCGCAAGCCGGCGGGCGATCTCGCGTCCGATAGCCGGCCCCTGCACTCTGGCCCGATCGCTCTCAGATCAACCCTATGACGATGAACGCACCGATCTCGATCAGGACTGCGGTCCCAAGGGTTACGACAGCAAGAAAGGCGTCGGCTGGCGATAAATAATGCATTGCTCGCCTCGCAGTTTTGCGAAGCCCCGAGGCCCACGGACTAATTCACATGAATAAGAAAAGTTTCGGTTCCGAACGCGCGACGTGCTGGGCGGCGCCCGGCAAACGGCGTCCACCGAAATGTCTTAAACGCGAAAGGAGTGCCTGATCTGTCGCAGCATCGACATGGCCGCGTCGGTATACCGGCCATTAGCGAGATACTGATCTACCTGCGATGCACCAAGCAGCACCAAGACCGCAATTACGAAGCCCCTGAGCAAAGTGGGCCTCCTGTGGAGAGACCGCCAACCGGGTTGGTCGGGTTAAGACATTTTCGGAATTCGCTGTCGCTCGTCGCGACCTATCTGCAATGGCGCTATGCTGACAAACAACCAGTAACAATCCCCTAAGGAGCGGCTCGCAGCGGGGGATCGCCGTGCGCGGTCGTTGGGCTGTTGATGGTGCGGCCCCACCAGAACGTTCCAAGAGGTGGGCCAATCAGCGGCAAAACGTTTAGCCTGCGTCAGAGGCCGTTTTTGGAGGTGGCGCTCCCTAGCGGAATCGAACCGCTCTCTCCACCGTGAAAGGGTGGCGTCCTAACCGATAGACGAAGGGAGCAAAAACAACCGGAAAATCAGTGCTTTATGCGCTTGATGGGCCGTTTTGGTCGCCAGCAATCATGTTCCATGGAGGCGGCGACGGGCGAACGTATAGTGGCGTTTGGCCGGTCGGGCAAGTCGCCCGAAAACCCCAATTTCCGCCATTCTAAGGCACGTTCGGCGCCCGGGCGGTATGCCGAAAAGCTGGGGTATTCCGCAACTGTTTTTAAAGCCGCATCGCGTAGGGTTTTCGTTAGGGGAACTTTCCATGGCTTTGCTCAGCACCAAGAAGCGCGAGACGCGAAAATCATTGCATCAACCCGGATGGATCACGCTCGAAGGCGGTTTTGCGGCGCGCCAATGTGTGGTGAAGGATCTCTCCACGACGGGTGCAAAGGTCACGATCGACGATCCCAATTCGCTGCCGGCCAAATTGCGGCTGGCGTTTTCGCGTGACGCCAGGACCGGACGCCCCTGTGAAGTGGTCTGGCGCCGCGGAAAATCGGTCGGCATCAAGTTCGTTCGCTAGTCTGGCTCCGATACGCGAGGCGCTGTAAAAGGCGGGATGCGAAAATCTCTCCTTGTGATCGTTGCCATGGTGCTGCCCGCGAGTGCTGCGTTCGCCGAGCAGCGCCGTGTTCCGAAGTCGGACAAGGCTGCGACCTCCGGCAAGCTGTTGCCGTTGAAGGGTGCGAGGTCGTCAGCCAATTCATGCGCTGAATACGGCACGGGCTTCGCCAAGATTGAAGGCACCAACACCTGCATGAAGATCGGGGGCGCCGTGAGTGTCGGCGCCGGCGTTTCCGGCGGCTCACGCTGAAGCTTTTTGTCCGAAACGCTATCAGCTCATCGGCGGCGCGATGAACTGGACGAAGCCGGGGCGGGCCGCGAACTCCGCAAACCAGCGTTCGAGGTTCGGCAGTTTTGGCTTGGTGACGCCTTCGACCCCTAGCCAGCGCCGCGCATAGGCGCCGAGCGCGATGTCGGCGATCGTGAACTGGTCGCCTTCGATGAAGCGTCGCGTCTCAAGCTGCGCCTCGACGATTTGCCAGACCGCGGCCTCCGCATCGGCATCCTTCTGGATCGCGACTATGTCGCGCTTCTCGGGCGGCGTTCGCACCAGCGCCCAGAACACCGGCCGGTCGACCGGTTGCAGCGTCGACAGCGTCCAGTCGAGCCAGCGGTCGACGCCGGCGCGCGCTTTCGGCTGCGTGGGGTAGATCGGCGAGCCCTCGCCATAGGCGGTGCAGAGATAGCGCATCACGGAATTGGATTCCCACAGCACATAGTCGCCGTCCACCAGCGTCGGCACGCGGCCATTGGGATTCATCGCCAGATAGGGCGCCTCGTTGTTCTTGCCGAACTGCATGCCGGCGTCGATGCGCTCATAGGCGAGATCGAGTTCGGCGAGGCACCACAGTACTTTTTGAACATTGACCGAATTGGCCCGGCCCCAGATCGTGAGTTGTTGCTTCTTGTTGTTGGCCACGCGTTGTCGCTCCCGTTGCTCTCGTTGATGCGTTCGATGACGAGCCGGTCGCTCGATGACGGACGTGCACGAAGAATTGGTACAAGGCTTACCAGTGGCCGGTGTTCGGCATCGAGGACCACGGCTCGGCCGGTGGCTTCGGCTCGCCCTTCTGCAGCAGCTCGATCGAATGCAGGTCGGGTGAGCGGACGAACGCCATGTTGCCGTCGCGCGGCGGCCGGTTGATGGTGATGCCGGCCTTCATCAGGCGGTCGCAGGTGGCGTAGATGTCGTCGACCTCATAGGCGAGGTGGCCGAAATAGCGATCCTCGCCGTATTTCTCCTCGTCCCAATTGTAGGTGAGCTCGACCAGCGGCGCGCCGCGATTTTGGGGAGCCGCCTTGAACAGGCCTTCGTCCTCGGGCGCGCACAGGAACACCAGTGTGAACCGGCCCTTGTCGTTGTCGACGCGGCGTACTTCCTTCAGCCCCAGCGCATCCTGGTAAAACTTCATCGCGGCATCGAGATTGCGGACGCGCAGCATGGTGTGGAGATAACGCATGTTTCTTATCCTCTGGAGAACATTTGCGGAATTGAGTTCGTTCGTTTCGGCTCCCGAGGGCAATAAATAGCAGCAAATTGCTGCGTGGGGCAGGGGTCTGCGTGTCCCTGTCGCGGCTTTGCGTTCTCGTTTGCGTGAGGGTTGCTGTGCTGCTTTAGAGCGTCAGTGCGGGAATAAGACTCTCGAACAGTGCGACGAGCTTTTCTCCGGTCAATCCGACAGCGGCGATAATGGCCAAGGCGATGAACCCAGCGATGAGGCTGTATTCGATGGAGGTAGCGCCGCCCTCGTCACTCAAAAATTTCCGAAGCATTCATTTCTCTCCCGAGCTCTACTGGTCATGGCACGTCAAAGTTGTTTGAAGGAAAATTAAGATCGTAAAATTGCGTACATTAAATGTGCTAGCCGAAGGCATCGCCTCGCCACCGTGATCCCTTACACATACTCAGTTGGCTACCTCCGTCCATTCTGGCGCAAACGGAGGGATCGAAAATGTATCTGGTCTATGGCTTGATTGTCCTGACGATGATTTTCTTCTTCGTGCTGCCGATTACGGACGCCAGGACGGCGCGGATGAAATTGTCGATTGTGAGCAGTCTCGGCGTGCTGCTGGCGGTATCGGTTGTCGTGCCGCGCCTGATGCACTAATGCACGCACTTCACCGTCGAGGGTTCGAAGGCCTTTGTGAAATCCCTCAAGGGCCGGATCGTCGAGACGTCAGGGACGAGGATCTATCGGGCCGAGCCGATACCGAGGTAGATGCCTAGAGCAGGGGATTGTGAGCTTGCATGGCGCGCGTGAGATCGCTGCGCGCACGATCGCGCCGCGAACTGGTGCTGGCGCGTCAGACCTTGACGTCCAGGATCGATGTGTCCTCGGCCTGCACGTCGGCACGTGCCGCTTCCACGGCAGCTGCCTCGGCATAATAGATGGCCTGAAGGTCCTGATTGATCGTATTTGGCGGCGCCTTGGCGGTCTGGTCGACAAGGAGTTGAATTCTGGCCTGCGTCACTTCAACCGGTACGGGGTAAATGAGCATGGGATAACCCTCCTGGCCAAAATCTGTCAGGCGCGCATTTACGCTTTGTAAAGAGGTTCGGTTAACGGCGACGCACTTCAGTGAGACTCGGTAAACGCGAGCTTAAGATTCCGCGCCGGCTGTCAAAAAAACTCAGTGCGTCTGTTCCAGCCGCTCGGCATAGAGGCGGAATTCCTCGGCCATCTCGATCAGCTTCTTCGAAGCTTCCGGGTCCTTGACGGCCTGGGCCAGCCGTCGGGCTCTGTCGGACTGGTCTCGGTAGTGGTCGGCTTGGGTCATGGCAGCACCTTTTTGGATATGTATGGATCGCGCCAAAAAGGTTCGATGCGAGGTAGCCGGGTCGAGCGATTGGCCGGATTGAGGAGGGGGGACGAAGCGGCGAGGTAACAATATCTTAAGAGGGCGACCGGGCGAGAAAACGCGCCCCCTGTTCGTTCCAGGAGAACAAAAGAGTCTGTTCTCCTCCGCTGTTAGTCTCGTGATTGCTTCGGGCTTTACCTCAGCCTGCATGGCGATCCATCGGATCGGGTGCGCTAACGCCCGAGCGGCTGTGGATAGTGGGGATCACTGCGCGACAAGCGCCGGACGAGGCGCAAGTATTTGGGTTCGTCGTCCCGGTGAGTTTGCTGCGTATGACCGAAGGCGTCGGCTTAGGCGGTAGAAAGCGGCCACCTGCAGGTCAAGGCCGACAGGGTGGGTACGCACCGCCGGCGAGCCGCTCAAGGCCAATTAACGCCTACCGGTTGCTGCTACCGATCGATCGTTTTTTCGTCCGATGATTTGTGAAAAGTCGCGATGGCGATGAATCCGGCATAGCCGATCACATTCACCAGAATTTCCATCCAAACGGGCATGACGCACCTCTGCGTGAGGAGAACCCCGGGAGCGCCTAATCGTTCCTGCGCTGCCCGATGGATCAGACCGGCCCAATCGAACGGCTCGCGCCTGCTTGACGGTTGGTCGTCACGCCGCGCGGCATACGAAACCCCGCCACACACCCGTAGATGTGGACGGGGTCTTTCGTGCTTTCACCTCTCAAGGTTGCTGCACCTGAGGTAAAAAACTTCAGAGCAGCGGTTTCGTTCCGACCTGATCTGAATTTTTTCTCGTTCCCCGCACTACCACCCATCAACGGCAATGCCGGCGTCGAAGTATCTTCCTGGCTTCGGTTCCGGCTCCGGTCTCAGGTCCAGAATGCAGGCCGGTTGAACCCGCTCCAGGCGTTACCCAACGTCGTTGCGTAATACTCTTCACGCTCACGTTCGAATTTCTGCTGCGTTTCCTGAACCTCGCTACGCGTACTGCAATTTCGGCCCGCTCCCGCGCGAGCCGTTCTTCCTTTTCCGTCATCGACCATCCCGTTTCTTGTTTGATTCGCGTCCCGCCACGATTGGCGGGCGCAAATGGGGCGTGAATTGGGAAACTGCCTTGCAGAATTGTGATTGCGCGCCTTTGCGAAGTGAAGGCGGTGGATAAAACGTGGCGCGTTCTTGTCGCTCGCACGTGTTCCCGTTAGCGAAAGCGCAAACGGGAGGTTCCAATGGCAAAGATTGATCTGGATTCGCTTGGTATCGAAGAACTTGCAGGCTTGCGCGAGCACGCTACCGACAAGCTGTTCGAAAAAAGTCGCCGCACGCCGCGCCGAACTCGAAGCCGAGCTGGAAGCTCGCACAATACGGCAAGCCCGTGAAAACCGGACGGTCCGCCCGTCGTGAAGGTCAAGAAGGCGGAAGGGGCGAAGGAGCCGATCGCCAAAGAATCCGTCGCCAAGCAATCCGTCGTCAAGGAACCGGTCGCCAGCTTGACGCGCGCGCAATGCGCCGGGCACGGCGTGAATCTGGCGATCCGAACCGCCGTGCTAGTATAGTCAGCACGACCAACCATTCGGATTATCAGCGGTGATTGCCAAAGATCTGCGCAGCGGCGTCGAACAGCTCGGCAACATGATCGCCGAGGCCGGCGCCATCGTTCCCTTCACCGGGGCCGGCATTTCGACCGAATGCGGCATTCCCGATTTTCGTTCTCCCGGCGGCTTGTGGACGCGCAACCGCCCGATTGCATTCGATGAATTCGTCTCCAGTCCCGATGCGCGCGACGAGGCGTGGCGCCGGCGCTTTGCGATGGAGCCGACTTTTGCGGCGGCGAAGCCCGGACGAGGGCACCGTGCGCTGGCCTCGCTCTACAAGGCCGGAAAAATTCCGGCGATCATCACGCAGAACATCGACAACCTGCATCAGATGTCGGGGTTCAAGGCCGATGACGTGGTCGAACTTCACGGCAACACCACCTATGCCCGCTGCATCGGCTGTGGGCAGGCCTATGATCTCCCTTGGGTAAAAGCCCGCTTCGAAGAATGCGGCAGCGCACCTGACTGTACGGTTTGCGAGGAGCCGGTGAAGACGGCGACCATCTCCTTCGGGCAGGCGATGCCGGAAGATGCGATGCGCCGGGCCAGCGAACTCGCTCAGCATTGCGACCTGTTCCTGGCCATCGGATCGTCGCTAGTCGTTTGGCCCGCCGCAGGTTTTCCGCTGATGGCCAAGAACTGCGGCGCCAGGCTAGTCATCATCAACAACGAGCCGACCGAGCAGGACGACGTCGCGGATCTGGTGATCCGGCACGACATCGGGGAGACGCTCGGACCGTTCGTAGGCAATTGATCTCCAACTGATTCGCGGCTGTGCAAGCCTGTTCATAGTTTCCGGCAGTTTTGTTTTTTAGCTATGCGCCGCAGTCGGGAGTGTTATCTTTTGTTTCAAGAGATTCGCGCGGCGTTGTCATGAGTGGTCATGGATGGGCGCGTGTTCCGGTCCCGCTGCGGCGGTAGTGGGCCGCTTTTTTAATGTGTGGGGTCCGGGGTCATGGGGTCGGACGGATTTGAGTCCAAGAAGCTCGGGGGGGCCGCCGACAGGCGGGACAGGGCAAAACAGACTTGGACCAGGTGAATACTCTGCCGGTGAGCGCGATCCGGCGATGGATGCGCTTTCAGGGCTTGGCGATGCGGCAGCCAACCTCGTCGAAATCGCCGGCGTCATCAAATGGTTCGATGCCTCCAAAGGGTACGGTTTCATCGTTCCCGACAATGGCTCGCCGGACGTGTTGCTGCACGTCACCGTGCTCAGGCGCGATGGCTATCAGACCGCCTACGAGGGTGCGCGGCTGGTGGTCGAATGCGTGCAGCGCGCCAAGGGCTATCAGGCGTTTCGTATCGTCTCGATGGACGAATCAACCGCGATCCATCCGGCGCAAATGCTTCCGCCCCGGACCCATGTCAGCGTCACCCCGACCAGCGGTCTGGAGCGGGCGCAGGTCAAATGGTTCAACCGGCTCCGCGGCTTTGGCTTCCTGACCTGCGGCGAGGGCACGCCCGACATCTTCGTGCATATGGAAACGCTGCGCCGCTTCGGCATGACCGAACTGCGCCCGGGCCAATATGTGCTGGTGCGATTCGGGCCCGGCTCCAAGGGCATGATGGCTGCCGAGATCCATCCGGAGACTGGTCCGTCGGCGCTGTCGTCGCATTAATTGCCGCCTTCGCCTGACGGAATTGTGAGCCGAACAACGCCCGCGCGGGGGCGGCCTCTGGCATTTGCCGCAATCGTCGGGTTAGGGTTCCCCGGCAATATTGCTTTAGATGTCCGGCGTGAGTGCTTTGATGAATTTCGCTTTTGTGGTTGCGCGGCTTCGCACCTGCGGCCGGATGATGTCGCCGGTTGCGACGCTCGCGGTGCTCGTCACCCTTTGCATCAATTCTGCCGCCCAGGCGGCGAGCATTCAGCCGCTCGAGATCGCGACCAAATCAGGCGTGCGGGTGTTCTCGGTCGAGATGGCGACGACCGAGGAGGAGAAGCAAACCGGGCTGATGTACCGCAAGGAGCTGCCCGACGGAAAAGGCATGCTGTTCGATTTCTCGCCGGAGCAGCAAATCTCGATGTGGATGAAGAACACCTACATCTCACTCGACATGATCTTCATTCGCGCCGACGGCCGCATTCTGCGGATCGCCGAGAATACCGAGCCGCTCTCGACCAGGATCATCTCCTCGGGCGGGCTCGCCAGGGGGGTGTTGGAAGTGATCGCGGGCACGGCGCAAAAATATGGAATTCAGCCCGGTGACCGGGTGGCGCACCCGCTGTTCAACAAGCGCTGACCCCGAGCGGTTTTGAGCCAGGCGAACTTGATCAGGGGGTGGATGCCGGTTCGTGCCAAACAAAGACGGGCCTTCGGTTCCTTAGCGCCGGCGGACCCGAACATCGCCTTGATGGCAGGGATTTAACCGTGTATCGACGCATTTCCCAGCACATGATCGGGGTATAGCGCAGCCTGGTAGCGCGGCAGTTTTGGGTACTGCAGGTCGTTGGTTCGAATCCAGCTGCCCCGACCAACAAAATCAAATACTTAGATGAAAACATAAACCTAAATGCTTCCCAGAAACGGAGATCGGGAAGCGCATGGAAGCAATTTGTGATCGGCAGGAAGACCTTCATTTTGGCGCGGCAGCTTCTTTTGCTTAGGCTGGCGTTTTGTTTTTGCACCCCAGCTTTTGGCCAGTCGCCCCCGGCTAGTCCTGAGGTGATGATTTCTGACTTTCGGCTAAAGCACGGGGAGGGAAGAGTATCCCTTGATTCGACTCTCACTCGCATTGCGCATGACCAAGCCGCGGCGATGGCAGCAAAGGACAAGCTCGACCACGATGTCCTTGGCCGATTTAACGCGCGTGTCAGCCCAGCGGGCGCGGGCCGAGCAGCAGAAAACATCGCATACGGCTACGACAGCTTTCCTAAAACCCTCGACCAGTGGATCAATTCGTCGGGACACCGAAAAAATCTCCTACTGTCCGGCGCGTCGCGCGTTGGCGTTGCCAGCGTAAGGAGTTCGGCGACCGGACGCACGTATTGGGCAATGGTGATTGCAGGCGACTATCAGCGTCCCAAGGCGTCGAAGAGCTCGAAGCAGGCAACTGCTGCGAAGCCCAAATCTCGCGCGGCAGAGACCTGCCGACTGAAAATTCTGAGTATCTGCCTCTGATGCAGGGCTTAAAACCCAAGCTTTTTTCACTCGCGCAATCTGTTGCCTAGGGTTCGAGCCAAACGATCAATCAGGATTCACTTATCCGCCAATCTAAACGGATGACGCGCATACGCTCCGCTCTGGCGACAGCTTCATTGCGCTGGGTTGTTTACGAATTCTTCACATTTGAAGATGCGGTAGCGGTCATCCGCCTGTCGCAAAACCTTCGGCCCAGAGTCAAGTAGAGCGGGCACCCTTTGTCATGATTCGACGAGGGTGTTCGAAATGCCGATTGCAATACGCGAAGGACGAGGGCTTACCAGACGTAAACTACTGGTCCGCTCAGCATCGACGTTCGCGCTGGCGGGGTTGGGTGGCTTCGCGATGCCTTATCTTAGTCGCGCTTCCGATCGTCCGCAGATCGAAGGCGGAATTGCATCGGGCGATGTCGCAGCCGATTCCGCCGTCATATGGGCAAGAGCCGATCGGGCGGCACGCATGGTGGTGGAGTGCGCGACCGACGACAGCTTCAAGGCCATCATTGGGGTCGCTTCAGCGGAAGCCTTGCCGGACTCTGATTTTACGTCGAAGCTGCTGCTCCAAGGACTGCCTCCCGGACAGGATATTTTCTATCGCGTGCGCTTTGAAAATATCGCGGAGGCCGGGATGTCAGGTGAAGCCCAGGTCGGGCATTTCCGCACCGCGCCGGTCGAGCATCGTTCGGTCTCGTTCGCCTGGTCGGGCGATACCGCTGGCCAGGGCTGGGGCATCGATCCCGCGCGCGGCGGCATGCGGACCTACCGGACCATGCTCGAGAACCGTCCGGATTTCTTCATTCATTCCGGCGACCACATCTATGCCGACTGTCCGATCGAGGCCGAGTTGAAACTGCCAGATGGAAATCTCTGGCGGAATATCGTCACCGAGGAAAAATCTGTGGTCGCGCACAGCCTCGCGCAGTTTCGCGGCAACTACAGATATAATCTGCTCGATGAGAATTTGCGTGCTTTCAACGCGCAGGTGCCGATGCTGGCGCAGTGGGACGATCATGAGGTGACCAACGACTGGTCGCCGGACGGCACGGCCGACGAAACGGGCTACGCAGAGGACGGCACGTCGAGGCTGGTTGCGCGGGCGCGACGCGCGTTTCACGAGTTCATGCCGATCCGCAGCGCGTCAGCACAGGCCGGCCGGATCTATCGCAAGGTCAGCTACGGGCCGCTGCTCGACGTCTTTCTGATCGACATGCGCAGCTATCGCGACTCGACATTCAACCGGCGTGGCGACGGCAACGATGCCTGCATCCTCGGATCGCTCCAACTGGCCTGGCTGAAGCGCGAGCTCGCGGCGTCCGACGCGACCTGGAAGGTGATAGCGGCGGATATGCCGATCGGCGTGATCAGCGAAGATGCGATTGCGCTTGGTGATGGCCTGCCGGAACGGCGCGAATGCGAGATTGCCGACTTATTGTCGTTCATGAAGCGCGCGGGCATCCGGAACACGGTCTGGCTCACCGCCGACATGCACTATACGGCCGCGCACCGCTATGACCCGAACCGTGCGGTGTTTCAGGATTTCGAGCCGTTCTGGGAGTTCGTCTCCGGCCCGCTGCACGCGGGGACATGGGGTCCCGGTCCATTGGACAATACCTTTGGTCCGGTGGCGATGTTTCAAAAGGGCTGCAGCGCGGAGCAGGGCGAAAACCTCGCGCCGTGTTTCGGGCTACAGTTTTTTGGTCGCGTCGATATCGATGGCCAGTCGCAGGTCATGACCGTGACCTTGAAGGACGTCGACAATCGGGACCTGTGGTCGGTCGATATCGAGCCGCGCCCGGACGCGCGGGTGGTCCGAACCCTGGCTCGGCATTTCTGAGACGGGTTTCTTACCCCAAGTGCGGCTGATCGTGTGCTTGCGTGACCATGTATTGGCGTACGATCCGAAACCGGGACTCCGCGTCGTCCTGACGGAACAAGGCGATCCTATCGATCGCGAGCGATGTAAGGCCGAGTGCAGCAAAGCGATCGCGCAGCATCGCCAGCAAGACTTCGCGGCGCTCGGCGCCGACGCGGGCCGTCAGCGTCATGTGAAAGCGGAAATCGTCCATCACATAGGGATACCCCCAGCGATCGAGATGCTCGCGCTGCCGCGGCGTCAGCTCGGAAGGATTTCGCCGTGCACGATCCGCTTCGGTGAGCGGTGCGCGGAACGAATCGAACGCGCTGACGCAATCGGCGGCAAACCGGATCAGCTCCGTCGGCGGCTCCGCCGGGATCACGGCGATGAAGCCGCTGATCGAGCCGACAACCGGCCTGATCACTGGAGTTGCGCGAGGCGTTGCCGCAAACGCCTCACAGGCGGAAACAAGCTCAGCCTCGGTCCTGCGGGGCGCCAGCGACATCGGCGGCTTTAGCGTGGCGTGAAAGCCGTATTTTCGGGGATCGCCGGTCAGCTCACGCCAATCTGACGCCGTCCGCAGGATGCCGTCCGGAAAGGGCAGGTCCTCGCCGGTGAGGGCGTCATAGCCGAGCAGTCCCGCGCCAAAGCGATCGAGGCCGCTGCCGGGCGCCGGGACGTAGTAGATTGCGTAGCGCGGGTAGTCGGCCATCTCAGCACAATAGAGCCGGTTCACGCGGCCGCAACCGCCTTGCGCGGCGCGGCTGCAAACCGGATCAGGCGATCGGCTTCGGTAAGATGAACCAGCCGTCCCGCGGCGATGACACCGACGATGCGCGGCCGCAGCGGTACCTCGTCATTGACGAGGATGACATCGGCGCGCCGGCCTTCGGCGAGTACGCCACGATCGGTTAGGCCGGCGGCGCTTGCCGGGCTTGCCGATATCAGGTCCCAGGCTTCGGCAAGCGGCAACACGCCGTCGGCGGCGAGGCGGAACGCGGCCAATAGCTGCGCCGGATAGTAGTAGTCGGAGGCAAGCACCGAGCATAAGCCCTTGGCAATCATGTCGGCCGCCTTGGTCCACCCGGTGTGGCTGCCGCCGCGCACGACATTGGGCGCGCCGAACACGATGAAATCACCGGCTTCGGCTGCCTCGCGTGCGGTCTCCTCGTTGACCGGAAACTCGGCAATGCCGACGCCATGCGCCCTGAATGCCTTTCGCATCGCAGGAGTCCCGTCATCATGTGACAGCATCCGGACGCCGGCCGTTCGTGCCGCTTGCGCCAGCCGCGCGATCGATGCCGGGACGTCGTGTCCGCGGGAGACGACGCGCTCGACCAGGGAATCGAATGCCTCGCTCGAAAGACCGGTGCGTTCGACCATGCGGCTCCGCTTTTGCGGTTTGGCAAGACTGGCGACCGTGGAATCCATATGGTCGTTGAACGCGAACAGATCGATCCTGCCGTCGGAAAGCCATTGTAGGATCTCGCCTTCGGCATCGAGATTGTAGGTCTCATGGCGTAGATGGAAGCGGGTGTCCGCCGCCAGTTTCGGCCTCAGGCTCTCAATGCCGTCGAGCAACTGCCAGGCGTTGTCGGCGCTGCGCAGACCCGGCTCCCACGACCAGGTCGTGGCATGAAAAACCGTGGTGATGCCGTTTGCGACCGCCTGCCGGTCGCTGTCGACCAGCGCCACATCCACGGGAAAATCGACGCCGGGACGGGGCATCATCTGCCGCTCGAAGGCATCGCCATGCAGGTCGACAATGCCCGGCAGCACCTTCAAGCCATTTGCGTCGATGCCAAGCGAGCCTCGTTCCGCCGCCGAATCCACGGCGCTGATATCGCGCCCCGCGATGCGCAACGAAGTGTCGACAAACTCTCCGCCGAGCAGCGCCCGGCCGCCTTCGATCGATAGATTGGTCATGACACCGCGCCTTGCTGTCTTGTCAGTGGACTTCCAGAAATCACAGCAGCCGCATATTTGTCGAGGAAGTCCTCGACGGCCAGTCTGCGGAAATCGGGCAGGGCGCGGCGCAGTGTTTCATGGTCCCAGTCCCACCACGCGAGCTCCGACAGGCGGGTCGCAACATCTTCCGGAAACCGGCGCTTGATGATCCGTGCCGGATTTCCGGCGACGATGGTGTAGGCCGGAATGTCCTTGGTCACGATTGCGCCTGCCGCGATCACGGCGCCGGTGCCGACATTGCGGCCCGGCAGTACGATAGCGCCGTGCCCGATCCAGACGTCATGGCCAATGTCGACGTGGTGGCTGCGCCGCCATGCGAAAAACTCCGCATCGTCGCTTTCCTCCGGAAAATATGTGCTGGCGCGATAGGTAAAGTGCGCCTGCGAAGCTCGCTGCATGGGGTGATTGCCTGGGTTGATCCGCGTCATCGCGGCGAAGGAGCAGAATTTTCCGATCGTCGTGTAGGTAATCTGGGCGTCGTTCACGACGTAGGAATAGTCGTCCATCGTCACTTCATGCAGGATCGTGCGTGCGCCGACCTCGCAATAGGCGCCAAGCCTGACGTCGTGCAGTTGCGCGGATGGATCGATGGTCGGTTCGACCGAGAGCATTTTGCCGGCCATGCGAAGTTCCATGAGCGAAAACAGAGCAGTTGAAAGCCTGCACGTCATCGATTGGCTTGATGACAGTGTCGTGACGAATGGATGACAGGTGGTTCGCTGTGGAAGGTGCGTGCGCCGCGGCACGACTGTCACACAACTGTTGAATCCAGACGTTAGCGATGGCGGCAGACAAGCGATCTGGAGCATTGCATGCTGGTGGTGGAAGGTTTGACGTGCCGTTTCGGCACAAAAGCCGCGGTCGACAATGCGTCATTCTCGATTGCGCCCGGCGGCTTCGTCGGCGTGATCGGCCGCTCCGGTGCCGGCAAGTCGACGCTGCTGCGGATGATCAATCGCCTCGCCGAGCCGTCCGAGGGACGCATCCTGTTCGAGGGTGTCGATGTCACGGCGCTGCGCGGCAGGGATCTGCGGCAATGGCGCGCAAAGTCGGCGATGATCTTTCAACAATTCAATCTGGTGGGCCGGCTCGACGTGCTGACCAACGTGCTGATGGGAAGGCTGGCAACGGTGCCGACATGGCGCTCGCTGGCGCAGCTTTGGCCCGATCATGACAAGGCAATTGCGATGTCGGCGCTCGAGCAGTTCGATATGGCGTCGATTGCGGCGCAGCGCGCCGATCAGCTCTCGGGCGGCCAGCAGCAGCGTGTCGCGATTGCGCGTGCACTGGTTCAGCAACCCTCGATGATACTCGCCGACGAGCCGATTGCCTCGCTCGATCCCCGCAATACCCGGATCGTGATGGACGCGCTGCTGCGCATCAACAAGCACTTCGGGATCACGGTGGTCTGCAATCTGCATTCGCTGGACCTGGCCCGCAGCTACTGCGATCGCCTGATCGGCATGGCCTCGGGGCGGATTGTATTCGACGGGGCGCCCGCGGCGCTGACCGATCGCATCGCGCGCGAACTCTACGATCTCGAGGCGGATGAGGTGATGGGCGCGGCGCCCGAGCATATTCACGCCGGTTCGGCGCTTCCTGCTCTCGGTGCGGTCGCTGCCGCCTGAGTTCTTGCGTCCGTAAGTTCAAGAGCTGCGCGATTGAACCGCCAGCTTCATCACTGCAAAACAGGAGACGTCATGATCAACCGTCGTATGATTCTCGCCGTCGCGGCGGGACTGGTATTCTCAGCTTCCGCCGCGTCGGCACAGGATTGGAAGGCAAAATATCCCGAACTGGTCTTCGCAAAAGTTCCCGATGAAAACGCATCGGGCACGACCGACCGTTGGACGCCCCTAACGGAGTATCTTTCCCGCGCGCTCAGCACGAAAGTTACGCTGCGGATCGCCAACGACTATGCGGCCGTCATCGAAGGCCAGCGGGCCGGCAATATCCACATCGCGATGTACGGACCGGCGTCTTACGCCCGCGCTTATATTATCGGCGCCAAGGTCGAGCCGTTTGCGATCGAAGTGAATGGCGACGGGACCAAGGGCTATTATTCGGTTCTCTATGTGAAGAGCGAGTCGAGCTACAAGGACATCAAGGATTTGAAGGGCAAGAACCTCTGCCTCGTCGATCCCAATTCAACGTCGGGCAACAACGTGCCGCGTTTCGCGATGGACAAGATGGGCATCGACCCGGAGAAGTTCTTCTCCAAGGTGGTTTATTCGGGAAGCCATGAAAACGCGGTAATCGCACTTGCCCAGGGTACCTGCGATGCGGCGTTCAACTGGTGGAACGATGAAAAGGAATCGAACCTGCTGCGGATGGAGCGGAAGGGTATGGCGAAGGCCGCCGACTTCAGGATTATCATGAAGTCCGAACAGATTGTGAATTCGCCGATGGCCTATCTCGGCTCCCTGCCTGCCGACCTCAAGGCGGCGATCAAGAAGGCAGTGCTCGAAATTGCAGTGAAGGGTAAGGCCGCTTTCGACAAGATTTACGAGGGGAAACAACTGCCCTTCGTCGAGGTCGACCACAAAGCCTATGAGGCTGTGATCGATCTGACCAAATTCGTCGACAGCATACGCAAGCAGAAATCCTGAGCGGAACGACGTATCGAGACGATAAGGGCAGATCGCGAGATCTGCCCATTCTCTCTTCAGAAAATCCCATGCCAGCAGCAGTCCCCGAATTTCCGCAGGCCAGGCTGCAGGAGCTTGCCGATCGCTACGCGGCCGCCGTTGCCGCCAAGCGGCGACGCATATGGTTGGGTTCAGCGCTCCTGATCGTTGCGGCGTTTGCTGCCGGCTGGATGGGCGACGTCAATCTGTCGATGTTTGTCGAGAATTTCTGGCGGTTTCCGGCCTATTTTGCCGGCACGGCTCCAAAGTTTTCGTTCTCGTCTGCGTGGGTCGATCTCTCGGAATGGTTTTGGGGGCTCCCTCGCTGGGCACGGCTTCTCGGCGATACGTTACTGATTGCATATATGGGCACCCTTGCAGGGGGGATATGCGGTTTCGTTCTCTGCTTCCTGGCATCGGCCAATCTCGTCAAGTCGCACGCGATCGTTTTTGTCACGCGGCGCGTTCTCGAATTTTGCCGGACCGTGCCGGAGATTGTCTTTGCCTTGATTTTTGTGCTGGCGTTCGGTTTGGGGCCGCTGCCAGGCGTTCTCGCCATTGCGATCCATACCGCAGGCGCGCTTGGCAAACAGTTCGCCGAAGTTGTCGAGAACATCGATAGCAAGCCGATCGAGGGGGTGGCGGCGACTGGAGCAAGCTGGATTCAGATTGTCCGGTTTGGTGCGGTGCCTCAGGTTCTTTCGAATTTCGTAAGCTATGCCCTGCTGAGATTCGAGATCAACGTGCGCGGCGCGGCGGTGATGGGTTTTGTCGGCGCCGGCGGCATCGGACAGGACTTGATCGAGGCCGTCCGCAAATTCTATTACACGGATGTCAGCGCCATCCTTTTGCTCATTGTCGCCACCGTCATGTTGATCGATTTTATCACGGAGCGCGTGCGCCACCGCCTCTTGGGGTTGGAGGGCACAAGCAGATGAATTCTTACAGTTGTGAAAACCAGGCTGCCATTGTTCAACGCTATCCGGACCTTTTCCGTCCGAACTGGTGGCAGAGGGGAAAGGTCACAATAGGCCTCGGCGTGGCCGCCGCGCTTTTTCTGTTTGGCATTGTCCAACTCGATATTCCGCTTAGCCGGCTTTCTGACGGAATGGTCAGGCTGGGTGGATTCCTTCGTCTCATGTTGCCGCCCGATCCCGGTTCATGGGCGGATGCACTGAAGTATTTGCATGCGCTCGGAGAGACGGTGTCGATCGCATTCCTTGGCACGCTGGGCGGAGCGCTGCTGGCGTTGCCGATCTCGCTGCTGGCGGCGCGCAATGTGGTTGCAAACCGGATCGTCCACATCTTGACGCGCCGTGGCCTCGATACCATCCGCGGTGTCGATACCTTGATCTGGGCCCTCATCTGGGTCGGTGTCGTGGGATTGGGTCCGTTTGCGGGCATTCTCGCGGTCATCTGCAGCGATTTTGGAAGCTTTGGAAAGCTCTTTTCGGAGGCCATAGAGGCTGCCGACAAGAACCCCGCGGAAGGGGTTCGATCGGCGGGCGGCAGCCATCTACATGGAGTTCGGTTCGGACTGCTGCCGCAGGTCTTTCCGATCCTGCTCAGCCAGGTGCTTTATTATTTTGAATCGAATACGCGATCGGCGACGATCATCGGAATCGTCGGGGCCGGAGGCATCGGCCTTCAGCTTGCCGAGCAGATCCGGGTGCTGGAGTGGCAAAAGGTATCGTTTCTGATTCTGCTCATCCTCGTCGCGGTATCGGCAATTGACTGGATTTCAGGCAAACTCCGTTTCGCGATCATCGGCAAACGTGCGGTCGCCTGACCCCGAAGCTAGCCGTTCTCAACCACGAACTCGACGCGTTCGGCCGCAAAGCGCGTGCGCTTGGTCAGGAGTGGGCTTCCTTCCGCATCTACATCGGTGCTGTCGACCACAAGGATAGGACGTCCCAGTGTAAGGTCGAGCCGCACGGCATCGGTCGCGTCGACGATGGCAGCGGTGATACGGGTCGAATCCCTCCGGTAATCGCGGATTCCGTAATGCGCCAGCAGTTTTGTTATTGAACGCACGCGTTCATAGATTTTGCCGGCATCGGGAAACCGCTCTGCGCCGAACCAATTGGTGCTGACGCAAATCGGTGTGCGATCGGCCAATCGCAGGGCTTCGATCCGGATCAGCGGCGCACCTGTCTTCAGTCCAAGCAGTCGCGCAAGCTCGCGGCTCGCGAACTCCTCGGAGGCGGCGATCAACCGGCCGTCTGGCTCGCGCCCGCCGGCGCCGACGATTTCGGAAAACCTCGTGCGTGATCGTAAGGGATAGGCGAGCCGTGGGGCCTCCACATAGGTGCCGCTGCCGCGCTCGGCGCGAACCAGGCCGCGCTCGGCGAGCGTCGCCAGCGCCCGGCGCACCGTGTGGCGGTTGACGCGATAGGTCTCGGCGATCTCGTTCTCGCCCGGCAGCCGCTCGCCCGCGGCAAACCGGCCATCGGCGATGCCACGCTCGATCCCGTCGGCGACCTGTCGCCATAGCGCGACGCCGGATGCTGTGTCCTGCATGCTCATGGTGCGGAAAAGCCGGGGAACGGCATCGGAAAAATCATCCTGCTGTCACGAAATGGTCATGGCTCTTCACTATCAAGTTGTCTAGTATCATAGACAACTTGATTCCGGCAAGGCCAATATGAACCCAAGCGGCGAAAGCAACAGGAACGAGGGCGACAGGCAGGCGCGGCGCAAGGCCGCGATGCGGGTGCTGGCGCATTCCGGCGCGGCTGAAATCGCTCAATGCCTGGAGACCCTCGCGGTGCCGGCGCACGAAGATCTGCGTGAGCCGGAGAATGGCCTCGTGATGCTGCGCGGCCGGATCGGCGGCGACGGTGCACCGTTCAATCTAGGCGAGGCGACGGTCTCGCGCGCCGCGGTGCGGCTTTCGACCGGTGAAGTGGGATTCGGCTATGTGCTCGGCCGCGACAGGCAAAAGGCGCAGATGATCGCGCTGTGCGACGCCCTGGTGCAGTCCGATCAATTTGCCGGCGCGGTGGAGGAAAACGTGGTCGCGCCGCTGCGTGCCGCGATGATCTCCGACCGAAACCGGAGAGCTCAGGAGACAGCGGCGACGCGGGTCGATTTCTACACGCTGGTGCGCGGTGAGGGTTGAACGATGACGACGGTTGCTGAACTGCCCGCAGGTTTCGCCGACAAGGTTCTATTCGCACAGACGACCTTCCGCTCGGTGATGGATGCGATAGCCCGTCCGGGCAGCGTCCAGCGCGTCGCGGCAGTCGCCGGCGCGCCGGCGGCAATGATGCGCGGCACCGCTGCGATTGCCCTGACCTTGTTCGATCATGATACGCCGCTCTGGCTCGATCCGAAGATGTCGGAGACGCCGGAGGTCGGCAAATGGCTCAGGTTTCACACCGGGGCGCCGGTGGTTGCCGATTCGTCGATCTGCAGCTTTGCGCTCATCGGCGACGCGCGAGCCCTGCCGGCGCTCGAGCGTTTTGCCTTCGGCAGTAACGAATATCCGGATCGTTCGACGACCTTAATCCTGGAGGTTGAAAGTCTGACCGAGGGCCCCGCCTTGGAACTGCGCGGTCCCGGTATCGACGGCACCGCGATGCTGCGGGCCACGCTGCAGCCCGCGGATCTGCCTGAACGGCTCGTAGTCAATGCTGCGCTGTTTCCGCGCGGCATCGATGTCGTCCTGGTGGCCGACGACGCCGTTGTCGCAATACCTCGCACCACGCGGCTTGCCGCGAAGGGAGATTAAAGCATGTATGTCGCCGTCAAGGGAGGCGAGCGCGCCATCGAGAACGCCCACCGTTTGCTGGCGCATGAGCGCCGCGGCGATCGCGACGTTCCCGAACTCTCGCTCGCACAGATATCTGAACAGCTCAGCCTCGGCGTCGATCGGGTGATGACGGAAGGATCCCTCTATGACCGCGAGTTGGCGGCACTGGCGCTGAAGCAGGCGCGGGGCGACATGATCGAGGCGATCTTCCTGGTTCGCGCCTTCCGCGCCACCTTGCCGCGCTTCGGCGCGAGTGAGCCCGTCGACACCGGGCAGATGCAGGTGCGCCGCCGGATTTCCTCCACCTTCAAGGATATCCCGGGAGGCCAGATTCTCGGACCGACCTTCGACTACACCCATCGCCTGCTCGATCCGGAACTGGCTGAAACATCGACGCCCGAATGGCCCGCGACCGTGGAGGCGACGCCGGCGGTGATGCCACGCGTGACCGACATTCTCGGCCGCGATGGCTTGATCGAGCCTTCGCCTCGGGCCGAGGCCGATCTGGCGGTCGGCGATCTCACCCGCGAGCCCCTGAGTTTTCCCGCCGACCGCGATCTCCGGCTGCAAAATCTGGCGCGGGCCGATGAGGGATTTCTGCTGGCGCTCGGCTACTCCTCGCAGCGCGGCTATGGCCGCAACCATCCCTTCGCCGGCGAAATTCGCCTCGGCGAGGTCGAGGTGGAGTTTTTGGCAGAAGATGTCGGTTTCGCCGTGCCGCTCGGCGCGGTCACACTGACCGAATGCCAAATGGTCAACCAGTTCAAGGGCTCGGCCACCGAGGCACCGTGTTTCACCCGTGGCTATGGGTTGGCCTTCGGACAGAGCGAGCGCAAGACCATGTCGATGGCGCTGGTGGACCGGAGCCTGCGCGCCCGCGAACTCGGCGAAGAGGTTGTAGCGCCCGCCCAGGATGAAGAGTTCGTGATGTCGCATTCCGACAATGTGCAGGCGACGGGCTTCGTCGAGCATCTCAAGCTGCCGCACTATGTCGACTTCCAGTCCGAGCTAGGCCTGCTGCGCAAGCTGCGCGAGGAGTTCGGCGAGTCGGAAGCGCAGCCGGCCATACAGGAGGCCGCGGAATGAACGCACCGACCTATAACTTCGCCTATCTCGACGAGCAGACAAAGCGGATGATCCGCCGTGCGATCCTGAAGGCGATCGCCATTCCCGGTTATCAGGTGCCGTTCGCCAGCCGCGAAATGCCGATGCCCTATGGCTGGGGCACCGGCGGCGTGCAGGTGACCGCAGCGATCCTCGGGCCCGAGGATGTGCTGAAGGTTATCGATCAGGGCTCCGACGACACCACCAATGCGATCTCGATTCGGAAGTTCTTCGCCAAGACCGCTGGCGTCGCGACCACGACCTCCACGGAAGACGCGACCGTGATCCAGACCCGGCATCGCATTCCCGAAGCTCCGTTGCATGGCGGGCAGGTGCTGGTCTATCAGGTGCCGATCCCGGAGCCGCTGCGTTTCCTCGAGCCGCGCGAGACCGAGACAAGGCGCATGCACGCGCTCGGCGAGTACGGGCTGATGCACGTCAAGCTTTACGAGGACATCGCGCGCTTCGGGCATATCGCCACCTCCTACGCCTACCCGGTGAAGGTGAACGCCCGCTATGTGATGGATCCGTCGCCGACGCCAAAGTTCGACAATCCGAAGATGGACAATTGCCCGGCGTTGCAGTTGTTCGGCGCCGGCCGCGAGAAGCGTATCTACGCCATCCCGCCGCACACGCAGGTCACATCGCTTGACTTCGAGGATCATCCGTTCACGCGCTACCGTTTCGACGCGCCCTGCGCGCTGTGCGGGGCCGATGATTCCTACCTCGATGAAATCGTCACCAACGACAAGGGCGGCCGGATGTTCGTCTGTTCGGACACCGACTACTGCGAAAACCGCCAGGCCCACGGTCATCGCGGCAGCGAAAGCGCTGCTCCGCACAAGGAGGCGGCGCATGGCTGAGGCCGAAACCGCGATGCAGGACAATGACCGGCCGTTGCTGATGGCCGAGGGCCTGGGCAAGAACTATGGTCGGCTGGCCGCCTGCCGCGACGTGTCCTTTGTGCTTTATCCAGGCGAAGTGCTGGCGATCGTCGGCGAATCCGGATCGGGCAAATCGACCTTGTTGCAACTGTTATCGGCGCAGCTCGCAGCCAGCGCGGGGCGGGTGTCCTACCGCATGCGCGATGGGGTGATGCGCGATCTCGCGGCACTTGGTGAAGCCGAACGCCGATTCCTGTTCCGCACAGACTGGGGCTTTGTGCATCAGGACCCCGCATTGGGACTGCGGATGGCGGTGTCGGCCGGCGCCAATGTCGGCGAGCGATTGATGGCGGTGGGCTGGAACCATTACGGCCGTATCCGCGACACCGCGTCGTCGTGGTTGGAGCGGGTCGAAATCGACACCGCGCGCATCGACGATGCGCCGCGAACCTACTCGGGCGGCATGCGGCAGCGGTTGCAGATTGCACGCAATCTGGTGACCGAGCCGCGTCTCGTATTCATGGATGAACCGACCGGCGGTCTCGACGTGTCGGTCCAGGCGCGGTTGCTTGATTTGATGCGAAATCTCGTCAGCGAACTCGGACTGGCGGCGATCGTCGTCACGCATGATCTCGCGGTGGCGCGGCTGCTGTCGCACCGGGTGATGGTGATGAAGGGCGGCCGCGTGATCGAAACCGGGTTGACCGATCAGGTGCTCGACGACCCCCGCGAGCCCTATACCCAGCTGCTCGTCTCTTCGATTTTGCCTGCGTGAGCCTGCCAATGACTGCGATGATCGATATCAGCAACGCCGAGAAAACCTTCACCATGCATCTGCAGGGCGGCGTGCAGCTTCCCGTGGTGCGTGGCGTCTCGTTTCAGGTCGAACCGGGCGAGTGCGTGGTGCTTTCGGGTCCTTCCGGAGCGGGAAAATCCTCGATCCTGAAAATGATCTTCGGCAATTACCGCTGTGATGGCGGCCGCATCGGCATCCGCCACCAGGGCAATCTGGTCGATCTCGCCAGTGCCGAGCCACGGCAGGTCCTCAGCGTGCGCCGCGATACCATCGGCTATGTCAGCCAGTTTCTGCGGGCCGTGCCGCGGGTGGCGACCATCGATGTCGTCGCCGAGCCGCTGGTTGTGACGGGAACGGCGCGAACCGAGGCGCGCGAGTGGGCAGGGCAGCTTCTGCGTCGTCTCAACATTCCCGAACGGCTGTGGGTGCTGCCGCCCTCGACCTTCTCCGGCGGCGAGCAGCAGCGCGTCAACATCGCGCGCGGCTTCATCTCCGATCTGCCGATCCTGCTGCTGGACGAGCCGACCGCCTCGCTCGACGCGGCCAACCGCGCTGTCGTGGTTGAATTGATCGACGAGAAGAAGCGCAACGGCGTCGCCATGGTCGCCATCGTCCATGACGACGAAATCCGCCATCTGATTGCCGACCGCATCGTCGACGTGACGTCGTTTGCATCAGCGGCATAGGAAAGAAAATTGACATGACTTCGACCGGTTCCGAAACCGTCATTGGCAACGCCAGGATCGTTCTGGCAGATCGCGTGATCGAGCGCGGCTGGGTTGCCTTTGCCGACGGCCGCATCGCTGAAGTCGGTGAGGGCAACGCCCCCGCTGGCTGCGAGGACGCGGCCGGCGACCTGATCATGCCGGGGCTGATCGAGCTGCACACCGATCATCTCGAAGCGCATTATGTGCCGCGGCCAAGGTGTTCTGGGATCCGATCGCCGCCGTCGTTTCCTACGACGGCCAACTGGCGACCTCGGGCATCACCACGGTGCTGGATTCGCTGCGGGTCTGGCGCGAGGACGGCGCCGAGGATGTCGATGGCCGGGCAGGCGTGCTGGCTGCAGCGATCTCGTCGGCGCGCGATGCGAGCTTGCTTCGCGCCGATCACTTCCTGCATCTGCGCTGCGAAATCCCGATGCCGGATGTGGTCGAAGAGGCCAAAGAGCTGATCGGGCGGCCGGACGTTCGCCTGATGTCGCTGATGGATCATACGCCCGGACAGCGCCAGTTTCGCGACGAAGGCAAGCTGCGCGACTATTACCGCGGCAAGGGCGGCGGCATGACCGACGCCGAACTCGACACGCTGTTCGAACGGCGGTTTGCCTATCAGAAGGCCTATGCCGCGACCAACATGCGCGAGATCGTGGCGCTGGCGCATCAGTACGAAATCCCGCTCGCCAGCCACGACGACACCACCGACGAAAACGTCACCGACGCGATCAGGGATCTCGTTTCGGTGGCGGAATTTCCGACCACCATGGAAGCTGCGCGCGGATTGCACGAGGCGGGCATCGGCATTCTCATGGGAGCGCCGAACGTGGTGCGCGGCGGCTCGCATTCCGGCAATATCGCCGCGGTCGATCTCGCCCGCGAGGGGCTGCTGGACATCCTGTCTTCCGACTACATTCCCTCGAGCCTTCTGATGGCCGCGCTGCAATTGCCGCAGCGTGTTCCCGCCATCGACCTCGCTTCCGCCATTCGAACCGTCACCAAGACGCCGGCCGAAGCCGTGGGGTTAGCCGACCGCGGCGAGATATCGATCGGCAAGCGTGCCGATTTGATCCGCGTGCATGTCGCGCGCGACGTTCCGGTAGTGCGCAGCGTCTGGCGCGAAGGGCAGCGTGTGGCATGACGGAAACCCTGGCCATACAATCGGTCACGATCGGACCCGGCCGGCTGATTCTGGTGGTCGGTCCGAGCGGCGCCGGCAAGGATACGTTGCTTGGATTTGCAAAAGCGGCCTGCGCAGATGATCCCAACATCATCTTTTCACGGCGCGTAGTTACCCGCCAGGCGTCGGCATCGGAGGACAACGAAGAAGTCTGCGCCGGTACCTTTCGGGAGGCGCTGGCGCGCAATGAATACGCCATGCATTGGGAAGCGCACGGCCACTGTTATGCGCTGTCCCGCGCGATCGACGACGATATCCCGCCGGCCACACCGTTGTCGCCAACGTCTCGCGCACCGTTATCGCTGCGATGCGGCGCGCCTATGCCAACGTCCTGGTCGTTTCGATCACGGCGCCGCCGAATGTTCTCGCGGAGCGGCTGGCGCTGCGCAGCCGCGGCAGCGATGGAAAGATCGAGCACCGGCTTCGTCGCACGGTGGACGAGGCCGTAGCCGCGCCCGATGCCACCATTGTCAACACCAGCAGCGCCGAGTATCACGCGCGTCAGTTGGTCCGGATCATCAAGGGCGAGCGCTGGGACGAGTAGGCGGGGGAACTGGAATGTCTATTGTCGAGACGATCGAGCAACTCGAAGCGATCTACGGTTATCCCAATGATGCTTCGACGGTCAAAGTCGCCGATAGAGTGACGCCGCCCTATCGGGCGCTGATGGACAAGTCGCCATTTGCGGCGCTGGCAACCTGCGGACCGGAGGGACTGGATTGCTCGCCGCGCGGCGATTTGCCGGGCTTCGTTCGCATCCATGATGAGAAGACGCTGTTGATGCCGGATCGCCGTGGCAACAACCGCTGTGATTCCCTGCGCAACATCATTCGCGACCCTCGGGTGGCGCTGCTGTTCCTGATTCCCGGCTCTGGCAGCACGCTCCGCGTTAACGGCCGCGCACAGGTCTCCACCGATCCCGACCTGTTGACGTCGTTCAAGATGGACGGCAAGCCGCGCACGGTCATCGTGATGACAGTGGACGAGATCTACTTTCAATGCGCCCGCGCCATCGTTCGCGCCGACCTCTGGAATCCCGACAAGCGGGTCGATCCAAAAACCCTGCCGACACCGGGCCAGATCCTGGCCGACATGAGCGAGAACACGGTGGGCGGCGAAAAATACGATCGGGAATGGCCGGAGCGCGCGCGGCAGACGATGTGGTGACGTGCGGCTTGCAAATCTGTTCCCATTATGTTCTAATTGGTCATTCTTCGGAGGTGGTCAATGGATGTCGAGAAGCAACGGGAAATGATCCGGCTCTGGAATCGCATGCGCCGGGTCGAAGGCCCGGTCGCGGAGGAGATCCGGATTCAGATTCTTGAATGCTTTGCGCAGCGCGAGCCGCCGAGCGCGCGGATGAACGATCGTCGGGCGGTACTTGGTCGGGTGCGGGTTCCGACCGGTCAAGTGCATCGAATAGGCAACCGCGACAACAACGCAACGCTTTGACTAATTCGTAAGCCGCGAGGTCGATTCGGCGTCCGTCAAGATTTGACGAACTCGCCGGGTGATGCATGCTGCACGCATGTTGTCGCGTGTGCGCAATCATTTTCAAGGTGCGAAGTTCGCCCGCATGAGCAGCGGGACGTATTGCATCATCCGCGATCTCGGGTTGGTCAAGGGCGGAAAGGGGATGAGGCACCATGAGGTGCTCGTCACCTTCAGTCCGAGGGCGTTCTGGCGCTCGATCGCGCGCGTTAGTGGTGATCTGGTGAGCGCAGGGAAGCGGCGATCGCTCTGGCTTCAACGCGAGCCGCAGCGCTTCGGGACAAATGTTCCATCGTCCGCCGTGCCGGAAAGCGCGTCCCAGCCGTAGCGTTGCGCGAGGCCGCCGATGGCGGCGCTTGAAGCTTCGACTAGCGCTGCGACGCCTGCCACGCCAAGAGCCGATGCTCGGCCAGCGACATCGCCACCGACGTCACATAGCCGGTCACGCCGAGCAGGATGACGCCCGCGAACAGGTCGGCGGAGCGGAAGGCGCGGGCCGAGAGAGCAGCACCCAATGGCCGAGCCCGTCGAGGCCGGCGAGGATTTCACAGACCACCGAGAGGATCAGCGCCACCGTCAGGCTGAGGCGCATGCCGGCCAGAATATCCGGGCTGGCGGACGGCAGCGCGATCTTGAAGATCACCGCGAGCCTCGACATTTGCAGCGACCGCGCCACCTCGTACAGGCGCGGCTCGACCGCGGCGAAGCCATGGATCGTGGCCAGCATGATCGGCCAGATCGCACCGAAGGAGATCACGAACAATGCCATGGCCTGCGTCAGGCCGAGCATCGCGATCGCGACCGGGATGATGGCCGAGACCGGCAGCGGCCGCAAAAACTCCAGCGAGGGCGCTACATAGGCCCGCATTGTGCGCGACGATCCGATGATCGCGCCAATCGCGATTCCGGCAATTGACGCGGCAAGCCAGCCATAGGCCATATGCTCGAGCGTGCCGGCGAGCTTGCTCCAGAGGTCGCCGGAGGAAAATCCGCGCAGCAGCGACGCCCACGCCCGGTCCGGCCCCGGCAGGAACACCGGCGACACCAGTTTCAGGCTGGCGATCAATTGCCAGAGCGCAATGAAGCCGGCCGCGACCGCAAAGCTCGCCACACGCCAGATGAGCGCGGTGCGGTTCATGGGCTGTCTCCGCTCAAGGCCGCGCGGCCGAACAGGCGGCGCTGGGCCACGACCAGGACGACATTCAGCGCGTAGCCGATGACGCCGATCCAGACCAGGTAGGCCAGCATCAGGTCGGGCCGCAGCGCCTGCTGGGCGAGCATGATGCCGGCTCGAGGCCGAGCGGATTGATGGCGATTTCGACGGTCACGGCGACGATCAGCGCGATGCCGGCCGCGAGGCGAAAGGCGACGAAGATCCGCGGCAGCGCGGCAGGGATGATGATCTTCCAGACCCGCTGCGCCGGCGGCAGCCGTAAGGCGCGCGCGACCTCCATTAGCCGCGGCTCGATGCTGCGCACCGCCGCCCGGCTCAGGATCAAAACAGGCCAGACGCAGGCGAACGCGACGATCACGATTTCCATGCGGTAACCGAAGCCGAGCGCGATCAGCGCGATCGGCAATAGCGCAATCGAGGGGATCGGCCTGATTGACTCGACGGTTACTTCCATCAGGCGGTTGAGGGTATCCGAAATCCCGAAGGCGATGCCGAGTGCAAGGCCAATGATCGTGCCGATGGCCAGTCCTGCGAAGGCCGCGAACAGCGTGTCGCGCGTCGCGGTCAGGATCGAGAAATCGGCGAAGGCGCCGATCAGCGCCATGACGATCTCGCTCGGCGGGGCAAGGTTATCGCTCTGCAGATGCGTGACGCGCGCCCAGAGCTCGAAGGCCAGCAGCACGGCCAGCGGCAGCACCAGCGCCTTGGCGGAGTTGCCCGTCACTGCTCGGTCGCCTTGATGAAGTCGAACAACTGCCGCCGCAGCCGCAGAAATTCCGGATGCTCGCGGGTCGAGAGCTGGTCGCGCGGGCGCGGCAGATTGACCGACAGTTCGATGCCGATCCGCCCGGGATGCGGCAGCAGTCCGATGACGCGGTCGCCGAGGTAGATGGCCTCGTCGAGATCGTGCGTCACGAAGATCACGGTGGCGCCGCTCGCCGCCACCAGCGACAGCACCTCGTCCTGCAAGCCCTGCCGCGTCATCGCATCCAGCGCGCCGAACGGCTCGTCCATCAGCAGCGTCTTTGGCTCTTGCGCCAGGCACCGGGCGATCTGCAGGCGCTGCTGCATACCGCCGGACATTTCAGCGGGATATTTGCCGGCATGGCCGGGCAGGCCGACCGTGCGCAGCAATTCCTCGATGCGCGCGGGGCGTTCCGCCGACGCCATTCCGCCCGCTTCCAGCGCCAGCGAGACGTTGCCGGCGGCGGTGCGCCACGGCAGCAGCGCCTTGCCGTAGTCCTGAAACACGATCGCGATCTCGCGGCGCGGCTCACGCATCGGCTGGCCGTCGAAATTCACCGTGCCGCTTGTCGGTTGATAAAGGCCTGCGGCCAAACGCAGCGCGGTGGTCTTGCCGCAGCCGGATGCGCCGACAATGCAGAGGAATTCGCCGGCCCGGACGCCGAGGCTGAGATTGTCGATGATCGTCTTGCCGCCGAGCTGGAGCGTGACCTCGTCAAACCTGATCTGCGACGTGGGCTGGCCTGGAACGACTTCGAGGCGTTTTGCGACGCTTGCCATGGTGTCAGCTCTCGCTGCCTGGAGGATAGACAAAGTTGAGGGTCGAGCGCAGATGCGATTCCAGCATTGCCTGGGAGCCCGGAATGTCGCGCGCGATGACGCGGTCGGCCAGCAATTGATGCGCGCGCACGAACTTCTTGCCGCTGTTCATGGAACGCATCATTACGCGGCGATAGCGGTAGGCCTGGTCGTAGAGATCGGAATGGGCCGCCAGCAGGCGTCTTGAGCCGCACGCTGTTAGTAGAGCGGTATGAAAGCCCTTGTGCAGCCGATCGAAATCCTCGGCGCCTTCGCGGAATTCGTCGCCGGTCCGTTCGATATGCCGGCGCATCCGATGCAGCGCGCTGACGATGCCGGCTTCCCAGGCGTCATCCCCATGGGTGATCGCCAGCCTGACCGCCTCGATCTCGACCGCCGTGCGCATGCAGGTGATGTCGAGCAGATCCTCGCGGCTGACCTCGGCGACGCGAAAGCCGCGCTGCCCGGTGCCGATGATCAGCCCGCGCGACATCAGCCGCGACAAGCCCTCGCGCAGCGGGGTCGCACCGATCTCATAGCGTTGCACCAGGTCGACGATCCCGAGCCGCGATCCCGGCGCGAGGTGGCCGGCGAGAATATCCTGCTCGACCAGCATGGCCGCACGCTCAGTTGGCGTAGCGGTCTCGATCACCGGTCGGATCGGTTGGCGCTCGGAAGCCGGCATCGCGAAATCCCTTACTTCAGGACCAGCTTTGAGGTGTCGAGTTTGGATTGCAGCATCTTCTGCGACGACATCACCTCGATCCACCAGCCGAGCTGCTCGGGCTTCAGCGCCGGTTCGGAGCGGTTCGGTGGTGTCGCCTTGACCAGCTCGATCGGCTGCTTGGTGAACTTGGAGATCGAGGTCGAGGCCTTCTCGCGGTCATTGTTGACGATCTCGGCGGATTCGGCGAGCGCATCGCGGAATTTCTTGATGGTCGCGGCGTTCTTCTCCGCCCATTCGCGCGACGCGGCGTAGAAGATGATGGGATCGGTGCGGGCCAGTTCGACCGCATAGCGCGCTCCGACGGAGCCTATTCCGGCATTGGTCATGCGCGTCACCAGCGGTTCGGCCGTCAGCACGGCATCGACGCCGCCGGACTTGATGATATCGGACATAGTCGGGAAGGTGACCTCGACGAAGTTGACGCTCTTGGGATCGACGCCTTTCTCCACCAGCCACTTCACGAACAGCACATGCAGGAATGCGTTGAGGCCGGGGGCGCCGACTTTCTTGCCGACGAAATCCTTCGGCTCCTTGATGGTGATGCCGTTGCGGACGAAGGCGGTGATGTTGCCGTTCGATACCGGGTTCATGACCGTCGCGCCGGCGATGGCGACGAGGTCCAGCCCGCCGTCGACTGCCTGCAGGAAGACGGTCGAGGTCGGGCCGCCGATCTGGATCGAGTTCGAGAGAATGGCCGCAGGGATATTCGAGTTGATGCCGATCGGCGTCATCTCGACCTCGAGCCCATGCTTTTAAAGATGCCGTCGTCGACCGCTATCATCGCGGAGGCGCAGTCCGAGGTCGCCGTGCACCCGACCTGTAGCTTGGTTTGGGCAAAGGCGGTGCCCGTCAGCGTCACGCTGATCGCCAGCGCGGCAAGGACCTTTTTCACGGCTTTCTCCCCATCAACATTTTTCGTGCTTGTTTGTCGATATTTTTTTTGATCATATATTTCATCGGGAAACAAGAGGTCATCAAGTGAAACTCGCAACATTCAGGTCCGCCGGTCAGGACAAGGTTGGAATCGTGCATACGGGCGATACGCGGCTGTTCGATCTTGCGGCGGCCGCCGACAGGCATGGAAGCGCCAAACCGGCGTTCGCGTCGATACTGGCGTTGATCGACGCCGGCGACGCAGCGCTCGAACAGGCCGCGGGCGTGTTCGACAAATACGGCAAGGACGAGACCTTGTCGGTATCGACGGAGGCGGCCGAGATTCTCGCGCCGATCCCGGAGCCGCGGCAGATGCGGGACGGCATGTCGTTCCCGTTGCACATCCTGCAGGCCCCGCGCGGACAGCTCAAGCTTGCCGCGCGCGCCAGGGGCGACATGGCGGAACTGGCGCGGATCGAGGCTGAACCGCTCGGCGAACTTCCGGAGGTCTATCGCAAGCAGCCGATCTACTACTTCACCAACCGCTTCAGCGTCCGCGGCACCAACACCACCGTCAAGTGGCCGCGCTATAGTCAGGTGATGGATTACGAACTCGAGTTCGGCATCATCACCAAAAACAATGGTGCCAATATCTCCGCCGCCAAGGCCAGGGACCACATCTTCGGCTATACGATCTTCAATGACTTTTCCGCGCGCGATGCCCAGCGCGTCGAAATGGAGGGCCGGCTGGGTCCGGCGAAAGGCAAGAGTTTCGACGGCGGCAACGTGATGGGGCCGTGGATCGTCACCCCGGACGAGATCGGCGATCCCTACAAATTGAAGATGGAAGCGCGCGTCAACGGCAAGATGCGCTCCCAGGGAGTGACCGAGGGCATGCTGTTTTCATTCGAGGAGATCATCGCCCATATCAGCAAGGATGAGACGTTGATGCCCGGCGAGTTCATCGGATCCGGCACCGTTGGCAATGGCTGCGGGCTCGAGCTCGGCTGGTATCTCGAACACGGCGACATCATCGAACTTGAGGTCGAAAAGATCGGTATTTTGAAAAATCGGGTCGAACGGCAATAGGCCGCCTGCGACGACGTCAGCCCAAGAAGAACACCAGCGAGGAAACGCCATGGCGCGCAAGTTGATCGATATCTCCGTTCCCCTGCAAAACGACGTGCCGGCCGATCCGCCGGGCGGGCATCCGACCATCCAGTATATCGATCACCAGCAGGGCCTGCCGCGGATGCTGCAGTTCTTCGACGGGCTGAAGGCGGAAGACCTGCCGGACGGGCAGGGCTGGGCGGTCGAGCAGGTGCAGCTCTCGACCCACAACGGCACGCATCTCGATGCGCCCTGGCACTTCCATCCCACCATGAATCGCGGCGAGCGTTCGTGGACTATCGACGAGGTGCCGCTGGAATGGTGCCTGCAGCCGGGTGTGAAGCTCGACTTCCGGCATTTCGCCGACGGCTATGTCGCCACCGCCAAGGACGTTGAGGCTGAACTGAAGCGTATCGGCCATACGCTGTCGCCGCTGGAAATCGTGGTGGTCAACACCAGCGCCGGCGCCAAATATGGCCGGCAGGATTACGTCACCTCCGGCTGCGGCATGGGCTACGAGGCGACGATGTATCTGTTGGAGCGCGGCGTTCGGCTGACCGGCATCGACGGCTGGAGCTGGGACGCGCCGTTCGTCTACACCGCGAAGAAATACGCCGAGACCAAGGACGCCAGCCTGATCTGGGAAGGTCACAAGGCGGGCCGCCACATCGGCTATTGCCACATCGAGAAACTGCACAACCTCGAACAATTGCCGTCGACCGGCTTCATGGTGTCGTGCTTCCCGGTGAAGATCGAGCGCGCCTCGGCGGGCTGGACCCGGGCGGTTGCCATTCTCGACGACTGAAGGCTGCACGCGACAACAAACAAAAACAGGGAGAGAACGGATGACGGATTTGTACACACCCCCGCTGCGGGGGTGTTTCTGCTGCCCAACGCGTCCATCATTCGCCGCACCAAGTCGCCGCAGCTTCCTGCTGGGCGCGGGCGCGCTGGCGCTGAGCACGGCATTGGGGGGCGACCGGGCAGGGGCGCAATCGGCTGACGAAAAGCCCTTTCGGATTGACGTTCACCATCATCTGTCGCCGCCCACCTATGTGACGGCGTCGAATGACGGCGGCTTTGGCGATCCGCTGATGAAGAATTGGACCATCGAGAAATCGCTCGCGGATATGGACAAGGCCGGGATTGCCACCGCGATGCTGTCCGTCACCACGCCGGCCGTCAATTTCACCAAGGGTGATACCGCGCGAAGGCTCTGCCGCGAGTCGAACGAATATGCCGCGAAGCTGGTCGCGGATTATCCGGGACGGTTCGGCAATTTCGCGATGCTGCCGCTCATCGACGCCGAAGGCAGCCTGCGCGAACTGACGTATGCGCTCGACACACTCAAGGCCGACGGCATCGCCTTGATGACGAGCTACGGTGACAAATGGCTCGGCGACCCGCTGTTTCTGCCCGTCATGGAGGAGCTCAATCGCCGCAAGGCGCTTGTCTACACCCATCCGACCGCAGCCAATTGCTGCGTCAACCTGGCGCCAACGCAGCCGCCCGTGATGATCGAGTTCGGCACGGATACGACGCGCGCCATCGCCGACATCGTCTTCTCCGGCAATGCGCGGCGGTTTCCCGACATCCGCTGGATATTCTCGCATGCCGGCGGGACCATGCCCTTTCTGATCGAGCGGTTCGTCCGGCATCCAGTGCTGGTGCCCAGGGCCAAGGAGACCGTGCCGAACGGCACGCTCGCGGAGCTCAAGCGATTCTTCTACGACACTGCGCAGACCTCCAATCGAGGTTCGCTGTCGGCGCTGGCGGCGATCATTCCGCCGTCGCAGATCGTGTTGGGAACGGATTTTCCGTACCGGACCGGCATCGATCACGTGAAGGGGATGCGCGAGGCGGCGGTGTTCACGGACGAGCAGATCGCATCGATCGAACGCGGCAATGCGCTCAAGCTGATCCCGCGGCTGGCAAGCTAGGCGGCAGCGCGTGCTCATCTCACAAAAAGAAAAAGGCGCGCCGGGTTTTTCCGGCACGCCTGAACTTGCTCTCCGATCGCGCCTGAGTGGCGGCGATCGAATCTAAATTACCACCTGCAGACGCGGGCGCCGTAGGCATTCCACCAGCAACGGGGACCGGGACGTACAACGAGGGGAGCACCGAAGCCGTAGCCTCGGCCATAGCCGTAGCCTCGGCCATAGCCCCGACCTCTGCCATAACCGCGCGCGTATCCGCGGCCGTAGCCTCTGCCTCGGCCGCGCTGAGCTTGCGCCGACGTGGTCGTCCCGCCTACCAGAATCGCAGACGTGCTGGCGACGTAGACGAACAACAAAGCCAACGCTGCGAGGCAGCGCGTCAGGATATTATAGCGTTTAGCCATTCGAGATTCTCCCGGTCACTTCCGAAACACCTGGACTTCCGCACCATCTCACTTAGACGCGCAAGAAAGCTTTCAGTTCAGGTGCGCTAAGACAATATTTTTACTAAGGTTCTTTCAGGCTTTCAGGACTTTATTGAGAAGGGGAGATAAGGTCAAGTTGCGGTCGGTTTTTCCGGAGATTCTCGCGTTGCGCCGTTCATCTTCCTGAATACTTGGTGAATGATTGTGCGCTGCAGAGCTTCGAAAACTGGAAAAATCACGGACAAGGCCACGCCAGCAACTTGATGTCGACACGATCTCCATTTTTCAGCGCAAGATGATCCCCGCCTAACGAGTAACCATGCCCAAAAAACACACTTATGTCCTTGGCCTGAACACCTACGACCATGATGTCAGCGCCTGCCTGTTGCGCGATGGCGCCATCGCGTTTGCGATCGCCAAAGAGCGGATCACGCGCGCGAAGCATGCATCAGGCTTCTACCAGGAGGTGATCGACTATTGCCTCGGAGCTGAAGGCATTACGCTTGACGACGTCGATCTGGTCGTACGCAATTGCTACATCCTGCCGGTCCCGGAAATGGAGGAGCGGCTGGTCTATTTCGATGCGCCGGGCTTTCTTCCGGATTTCGAACGGGGCGATGCGGCCAAGCACCCGCTGTATCTGTCGCGTCAGGATAAGGTCGTCACCATCTCACACCACCTGGCGCACGCCTACAGCGCCTTCGCGGTGTCACCGTTCGAGGAAGGCGTCGTGATGATCGTCGATGGCGTCGGCAGCTATCAGTCCGACGTGATGGAATCCTATCCCGCCAGCGACGCCGCAACGCCGCTCGCACGCGAGTCCGAGAGTTATTACAAATTCAGCGGGACGACGCTCGAATGCCTGAAAAAGGTCTGGATGGAGCCGGACCGCGGTTTCCTGAGTGATGAGTTCTACAACATGCCCGGTCTCGGCGCGCTCTACAGTCGCGCCTCAACCTACATCTTCGGCGACTGGAACAAGTGCGGCGAACTGATGGGACTGGCGCCCTATGGCCGGCGCGACAGGGTCAAGCCCTTGCTCGAGCTGACCGACGGCAAGCTGCACGTGCCGCACTGGACCGCCGAATTCAAGGAACCTTACGTCTTCGACGGCAACAGCAACTGGGAGCGCAGCCCGTCGATGCGACATTGGGAAGATGTGGCGTGGCGCACGCAGGACGACACCGAAAAGGTACTGCTCGCGCGCGCCCGCTGGCTGCGTGAAGCCACCGGCGCAAAGAACCTCTGCATGGCCGGCGGCGTTGCGCTCAATTGCGTCGCAAACGGGCGGGTCGCCCGCGAGGCCGGCTTCGACAATGTCTGGATCCAGCCCGCGGCCGGCGACGACGGCATTGCGATCGGTTGCGCCTACTACGGCTGGCTCGAAATTCTGAAGCAGCGCCGCAGCTTCGTCATGGATCATTCCTATGTCGGCAAGTCGTACGGCGACAAGGAAGTCACGACCGAACTGCAGAAATTCCTGGTGCGCATCCAGGTCGAAGCCAAGCGCAGCGAAAATGTGTGCCGCGACACCGCCAAACTGCTGGCAGATCAGCGCGTGATCGGCTGGTTTCAGGACCGTTCGGAGTTTGGTCCGCGTGCGCTCGGCAACCGCAGCCTGCTGGCGGATCCGCGCAAGCCTGAAATGAAGGACATCCTGAACAGCCGCGTCAAACACCGGCAGGCGTTTCGGCCCTTCGCACCGATCGTGCTCGCCGAGCGCATGAAGGAAGTCTTCGAAGGCGACGAAGATTCGCCCTTCATGCTGATCGCCAAGCCGGTCCGTCCCGAGTGGCGGGACAAGATTCCGGCGATCGTGCATGTCGACGGCACCGCGCGCGTCCAGACGGTGCGCGAACAGACCAATCCGATGCTGTATCGGTTGCTGAAGGAATTCGAGGCGCTGACCGGCGTTCCCGTGCTGATCAACACCTCATTCAACATCAAGGGCGAGCCGATCGTGGAAACGCCGCTGGATGCGGTGAACTGCTTCCTGACCACGGGGATCGATCATCTGGTGATTCACGATACGGTGGTGTCGAAGACGACAATGCACAAGGTAGTCGCGCCGCTGGTCAACGTGTACGCCGACGTGCGAACGCTGATAGCCTCGACCGCGCAGCCGGCCTGATCGGCGTGGCGGTCCAATCGAAAGCCGCTCAGGCGGCTTTCGCGACCGGCGGCTTGGGCAGCGGCTTGTCCTGCCGCTTCGACCAGGAGATGTAGTAGGCGACGATCGTCATGATCGCGATGCCGGTCACACTGACGAAGATCTGCGCAAACAGCGAGCCCGAGCTCATCGACAGCTGGAAGTGCCCGACGAACGACAGGAACACGCCGACGCAGAATACGGCGAGCGACTGCTGGCCGCAGACGACGAGGGGATCGAAAATCTTCCACTCCAGGCCCGGCCACTCCTTCGGCACGAAGCGGATGACCAGGATCACGATCACCACGAAGTGCAAGAAGCGATAGGGCGCGAGGTTGGTCTTGTCGTTGGGGTTAAAAGTCGAATACAGCCACTGCGGGAACATCTCGCCGAACGTCGGAAACTTGCCGGCCATGGTCATGACCAAAGCCAGGATCATGTAAGCGATGCAGAAATACAGCGTGATCGGCGAGTTGATGATATGCAGATTCTTGCGAGCGCCACCGAGCGCGCACCATGCGCCGAATATGAACAGCACCTGCCAGGCGAACGGATTGAAGTACCAGGTACCGATCGGGTAGGCCGGCAGATTCCATCCCGTCTGCCGCGACACCAGCCACAACACGATCGCTGCCACCATGGTCCAGTTGGGCTGGCGCAGCATCAACCAAAGCACCGGCGGGAACAGCCCCATCAGCACGATATAGAGGGGCAGCACGTCGAGATTGACGGGCTTGAACTTCAGGAACAATCCCTGCCGAAGGGTTTCGGTCGCATTATCGATCAGGCCGACGACGTTGAACTCGTTGACCAGTTCGGAATCGCCGAAGCGCAGCGCCAGATAGCTGATCGAGGCGATATAGATCACGAACAGGATGATGTGGGCGACATAGAGCTGCCATACGCGCTTGGTCAGTCGCGTGGCGCCGACGATGAAGCCGCGTTCCAGCATCATCCGGGCATAGACGAAGGAGGCGGTGTAGCCGGAAATGAAAACGAACAGGTCGGCGGCGTCGCTAAACCCGTAATTGCGGGTGGTGATCCAGTTCACGACGTTGTCCGGGATATGATCCAGGTAGATCGCCCAGTTCGCGACCCCGCGAAACAGGTCGAGCCGGAGGTCGCGTCCTTTTTCTGGCAGGGTGGCGTTGATTTTCATGGGTGCCGCTTCGCAGTGATGCTTTCGGGAAGATCGCGCCGCAGAACCGGGTCCCGGCCGCCGGATGGCCCAAGATTGTCACAGTACGGCATAATGACTATACCGGTTCGGAAATGGTACATTCGGGTTTCTGGAATCACCGATCAAATTTCCTGAAAGGTGTCTCTATACTATCCCGGCCGTTTCCACCAAACGCTACCATGTCGCATATCGCTGAGGGTTCAACTATCCATGACCGCACGCATTTTTAAGCCCGCCAAAAACGCGATGCAATCGGGCAGGGCCAAGACCCGGGAATGGCAGCTCGATTACGAGCCCGAGCAGCCCCGGGCGATCGAGCCATTGATGGGCTGGACCTCGTCCGGCGACATGAAGCAACAGCTCACCTTGAACTTCGACACCAAGGAAGACGCGGTCGCCTATTGCGAGCGCAAGGGCATCCCCTACCAGGTGATCGAGCCGAAGGATTCGGTGCGCCGGCCGGCCGCCTATGCCGACAACTTCGCCTTCAGGCGCGTCGAGCCCTGGACCCACTGAGGGTCCTGACCGGCACACCCTCTGATCTCGGTAGTGCGCGGGGCGCGATGGCGGGTGCTATTCCACCGGGATCGATGCTGCCGGATGGCTCGGTATCGGCAATGGCGCATCCTTGGCGATGCCAAGCACCGGGAAGGTCCTGATGTTGCGGATCTCGGGCATCGCCGCAAACTGCAGAAGCTGCTGGTGCATGCCTTCAACGCTTCGCGCGACGCATTTGAGCAGATAGTCGGCATCACCCGAAATCCGCCAGCTCTGCTGGACCAGCGGCATCGCCGCGATGGATTTTTCGAATGCCTGTAGCGTCGGCTGGGCCTGGCTCTGCAACTGGATCAATACGAAGGAAATAACCTCGTAACCGAGCAGCTTTTCGTCGAGCGTGGCGCGGATCGCGCTGACATAGCCGCGGTCGCGCAGGGCGCGAACGCGCCGCCGGCACGGCGGTTCCGACAGGCCGACCCTGTCAGCCAGCTCGTTGTTGCGGATCCGTCCATCGCGCTGCAGTTCGGATAGTATCTTCAGGTCGACTTCGTCGAGGGTTGGCGGTCCGTCATGGGCACCTCATCGGCGCTCTAGTCTGCCACGCGTTGCGGCGCTCGGGGAGGAGGACGTTTGGTTTGCGCCCGGACAGGCGCCGGGCCGGGCAACGCTCGACAGCACCAGCTTTTCGTGGGCTGCTACGATCGCCTGCTTGGTGAGCCGCCCGCCAGGCCGGTACCACGTGCAGATGCCGGTCAGAAGCGCGAGGATCGCAAATGTAGCCACCTGGATGTCCACCACCTCGAACTCGCCTTCCGCTACACCCTCGGCGAGAATGGCCGCCAGCCGCTGCTCGTAGGCGCCGCGCAGTGCCACGATCGCCTCGTAGTTCTTCGGCTCCAGGCTTCGCAGCTCGGAATTGGCAATGAAGACCTCACGCTTCTTCGTCATATGGTAGGTAACGTGGAACGCTACGAAGGCACGGAGCTTGTCGGCCGGCTGCCGTTTTCCGAGCAGGGCGCGATCGAGCTGGCGAAGCAGTTCGTTGATGTGGTCGCGCACCAGGTCGAACAGCAGTTCCTGCTTGGTGCTGATGTGATTGTAGAGCGAACCCGACTGTATCCCGACCTCGGCCGCAAGCTGTCGCAGGCTCATCGCTGCGTAACCGTGCTCGAAGATGAGGCGTATCCCGGCTTTACGGATCGCCTCCATCGTCTTGGGGCCGTGTGAGCCGATCGTCCGCGCCATGGGGCCTCTCGGGATAGGGCGTTCGAAGCTGTTCGTTCGAAGCTATTCGTGTCAGCCCAGTAAACGAACAAGCGATCGTATAATCGTGGCACGAAACCATAGAAGTTTCAACAATATATGGATGTCATCTCGGATTCATTCTGTTCCACTTGCAGGGGCGGTAAAAAAACGTATGATCGTTTAATTCAAGAAGACATCAGGGGGAAATATGGCCTCGAACAGGGCGCTGGTTCTCAACTTTGATCTTGGCGAGACCGCGGATGCGATCCGCGAGACCGTGCAGGCCTTCTCCCAGAACGAGATCGCGCCGCGCGCGGCCGAAATCGACCGCAGCAACCAGTTTCCGCGCGACCTCTGGCCCAAAATCGGCGCGCTCGGCCTGCATGGCATCACCGTCGAGGAGGAATATGGCGGCAGCGGCCTCGGCTACCTCGAGCACTGCATCGCGGTCGAGGAGATGTCGCGGGCCTCGGCGGCGGTCGGCCTGTCGTATGGGGCGCATTCCAACCTCTGCGTCAACCAGATCCGCCGCAACGGCAACGCGGTGCAGAAGCGGAAATATCTGCCGAAACTGATCTCCGGCGAACATGTCGGCTCGCTGGCGATGTCGGAGCCGGACGCCGGCTCGGACGTGGTCTCGATGAAGACCCGCGCCGACAAGAAGGGCGACCGTTTCGTCCTCAACGGCAACAAGATGTGGATCACCAATGGCCCGGTGGCCGATACGCTGGTGGTCTATGCCAAGACCGATTTCGACGCCGGTCCGCGCGGCATGACCGCCTTCATCGTCGAAAAGGGCATGAAGGGATTTTCCACCGCGCAAAAGCTCGACAAGCTCGGCATGCGCGGCTCCGACACCTGCGAATTGGTGTTTGAGGATTGCGAGGTTCCGGAAGAGAACGTGCTCAGCGAGGTCGGCCGCGGCGTCAACGTGCTGATGAGCGGGCTCGACTACGAGCGCGCGGTGCTGGCGGCGGGGCCGATCGGCATCATGCAGGCCTGCATGGACGTGGTGCTGCCTTACGTGCACGAGCGCAAGCAGTTCGGCGAGCCGATCGGCAGCTTCCAGCTGGTGCAGGGCAAGATCGCCGACATGTACACCACCATGAACGCCTCGCGCGCCTATGTGTATGCGGTGGCAAAAGCCTGCGACCGCGGCGAGACCACCCGCGAGGACGCGGCCGGCGCGATCCTCTACGCCGCGGAGAAGGCGACGCAATGCGCGCTTGATGCCATCCAGCTGCTCGGCGGCAACGGCTACATCAACGACTATCCGACCGGGCGGCTGTTGCGCGACGCCAAACTCTACGAAATCGGCGCCGGCACCAGCGAAATCCGCCGCATGCTGATCGGCCGGGAGTTGTTCGAAAAGACCGCTTGAACTTCACATTCCGGCAAAGATGGTTCAGGCTGTCGTATCCTCTTCGAACGTGCTGTCCTGACCGTCCCTTGGCAATCCAACGCTTCCCTAGCATCCAAAGAAAACGCCGATCATGCTGCTTCATTCCACCATCGATCCCAAATCCCTCGAGTTTGCCCGCAACGCCGAGGTGATGCGTAGCCTGGTTGCGGAGCTTCGCGAGAAGCTCAAGGTGGTTTCCGGAGGCGGCGGCGAAACGTCGCGCAAACGGCATACCTCGCGCGGCAAGATGCTGGCGCGCGAGCGCGTCGATCTGCTGGTCGATCCCGGCACCGCGTTTCTCGAATTGTCGCCGCTCGCGGCCCACGGCCTCTATGGCGGCGACGTCCATTCCGCCAGTGTCATCACCGGGGTGGGGCGTATTTCGGGCCGCGAATGCGTCATCGTGGCGAACGACGCCACCATCAAGGGCGGCACGTACTATCCGATGACGGTGAAGAAGCACCTGCGCGCGCAGGATATCGCGCGGCAGAACAATCTGCCCTGCGTCTACATGGTCGATTCCGGCGGCGCCTTCCTGCCGCTGCAGGACGAGATCTTTCCCGACGAACGGCATTTCGGCCGCATCTTCTACAACCAGGCGCAGATGTCCTCACAGGGCATTCCGCAGATCGCGATCGTAATGGGGTCCTGTACCGCCGGCGGCGCCTATGTGCCTGCCATGTCGGACGAGAGCATCATCGTGCGCAATCAGGGCACGATCTTCCTCGGCGGGCCGCCGCTGGTGAAGGCCGCGACCGGCGAGGTGGTGACGGCGGAAGAACTTGGCGGCGCCGACGTGCATTCCCGCCAATCCGGCGTCACCGATCATTACGCGCAGAACGATGCCCATGCGATCGGGATTGCCCGGCGAATCGTCGCTACGTTAAAGCAGCCGACGCGCGCTAGCCTGAACATGCGCGAGCCGCGGGAACCGCTATTTCCTGCTGAAGAGATCTACGGCGTGGTCCCCGCCGACGGACGCAAGCCGTTCGACGTTCATGACATCATCGCGCGGGTCGTCGACGGCTCCGAATTCGACGAATTCAAGAAGCTCTATGGTATGACGCTGATTTGCGGGTTCGCCCATATCTGGGGCTACCCCGTCGGCATCATCGCCAACAACGGCATCCTGTTCAGCGAGAGTTCGCTGAAGGGCGCGCATTTCATCGAGCTGTGCTGCCAGCGCAATATCCCGCTGGTGTTCCTGCAGAACATCACCGGCTTCATGGTCGGCAAGAAATACGAGGCCGGCGGCATCGCCCGCGACGGTGCCAAGCTGGTGACGGCGGTTGCCACCGCCGGTGTGCCGAAATTCACCGTCGTGATCGGCGGTTCCTACGGCGCCGGCAATTACGGCATGAGCGGCCGCGCCTACAGCCCACGTTTCCTGTGGATGTGGCCGAATGCGCGCATCTCCGTGATGGGCGGCGAGCAGGCGTCCATGGTGCTGAGCCAGGTCCGCCGCGACAATATCGAGGCCAAGGGCGATAGCTGGTCGGCCGAAGAAGAGGACAAGTTCCGTGCGCCCATCCGCGCGCAATATGAGAGCCAGGGCAATCCGTATTACGCCACCGCGCGGCTGTGGGATGACGGAGTGATCGATCCCGCCGATACCCGGCTGGTGCTCGGTCTTGGATTGTCGGCAGCGGCGAATGCGCCGATTGAACCCACGAAATTCGGCCTGTTCAGGATGTGATGATGGACCGCTCGAAACTCTACCGGCGTTTTCGTACTCTCCTGATCGCCAACCGCGGCGAGATCGCCTGCCGCGTCATCCGCTCCGCCCGAGCCATGGGCCTGCGCACCGTCGCCGTCTATTCCGAGGCCGATCGCGATGCCATGCATGTCGCCATGGCTGACGAGGCCGTATTGCTCGGACCGGCGCGGGCGCGCGACAGCTACCTCAACATTGAACGCGTCATCGAAGCCGCGCGCCAGACCGGCGCCGAGGCCGTGCATCCCGGTTATGGCTTCCTGTCGGAGAACGCCGAATTCGCGCAAGCCTGCCTCGACGCCGGGCTGGTGTTCGTCGGTCCAACGGCTGCGATGATGACCGCGATGGGCTCGAAGTCCGGCTCGAAAGCGCTGATGGAAAAGGCCGATGTGCCGCTGGTGCCCGGCTATCACGGCGAGGCCCAGGATGAGGTGACGCTGGCAAAGGCCGCCGACAAGATCGGATTTCCGGTGCTGGTGAAAGCGTCCGCGGGCGGTGGCGGGCGCGGCATGCGCGTGGTGAGTTCGGCCGGCGAGCTTTCGGCCGCCATCGTCAGCGCCAAGCGCGAGGCCAAGGCTGCGTTCGGCGACGACCGTATGCTGATCGAAAAGTTCGTCCAGAACCCGCGCCACATCGAGGTCCAGATCATCGGCGACAGCTACGGCAATCTGCTGTCGCTGTTCGAGCGGGAATGCACGCTGCAACGCCGGCACCAGAAGGTGATCGAGGAGGCGCCATCGCCGACGCTTGACGCGAAACAACGCGAAGTCGTCTGCGCCGCCGCACGCAAGGCCGCCGGTGCGGTCAACTATGTCGGCGCCGGCACCATCGAATTCGTCTCCGACGGCAAGGAAGTGTTCTTCATCGAGATGAACACGCGCCTCCAGGTCGAGCACCCCGTGACCGAGCTGATTACCGGCGTCGATCTGGTGGAGTGGCAGTTGCGGGTGGCGTTCGGCGAAAAGCTGCCGCTGGCGCAAGATGAAATCAAGCTGAACGGCCACGCCATCGAGGCGCGGGTCTATGCGGAGAATCCGCAGAAGAATTTCATGCCATCGGTCGGCCGGATCAAGACCTGGCGCACGCCGGACGCCATTGACGGCCTGCGGATCGATGCCGGCTATCGCGATGGCGATGCGGTGTCGCCCTACTACGACGCCATGCTGGCCAAGGTGATCGCGTGGGCGCCGACCCGCCAGGCTGCGATCGAGCGGCTCAATCGCGGGCTGGAAGAGACCGACGTTCGCGGCATCGTCACCAACATCCCGTTCCTGTCGGCGCTGGTGACGCACCCACAAGTGCGCGCCAACACCATCGACACCGGCTTCATCGAACGCGAGTTGAAGAAGCTGACGGAATCGTCAGGCTCGCTCGGTGATCTCGAGCTTTGCGCCGCCGTCGCCGCCATCGTTCACGAAGAGCAGAAGTTGGCGCGCAAGGAAGCGCATTCGCCGTGGCAGACCTTTGGCTGGATGCCGGTCGGCCAGCGCCAGCGGGTCTTCGCGTTCCGTTTGGGGCAGGGCGCCGAGCAGAAGGTGACATTGCGATATGGCTCCGAATCGTCAACGCTATCGATTGGCAAGCACGAATTCGCCTTCACGACGTCGCCTGCGGATGGCGGTGGCTTCGACCTGACGATCGACGGCATGAAATCGCGCGTCGTCGCCGTGATCGACGGCCATGAGCTCTATTTGCGCACCCGCAACGGCCGCTTCGATCTGCACTGGGTCGACCCGTTCGGCGGCGAGACCGAGGAGCTGGTCGGCGAAGACAAGATCGTGGCGCCTCTGCCGGGCACCGTGGTGGCGCTGCTGGCCGAGGAGGGCGCGACGCTGGAGAAGGGCGCCGCCATCCTGACGCTGGAAGTCATGAAGATGGAGCAAACCCTGCGCGCGCCCTTTGCCGGCGTGTTGAAGAAGATCAAATGCAAGGTCGGCGATATCGTCAGCGAAGGCGTCGAACTCGCCGAAGTCGAACCGGCGGCCGCCTGATGAGTGATCGCGTCCACATCGTCGAAGTCGGGCCGCGTGACGGCTTGCAGAACGAAAAGACTCCGATCAGCGTCGCAGATCGGATCGCCTTCATCGAGGCGTTGATCGGCGGGGGGCTCAACACCGTCGAGGTCGGCGCCTTCGTCTCGCCGAAGGCCATCCCGCAAATGGTCGGGTCGGCGGACGTGCTGCGCGGCGTCAGTCACCATTCGAGTTGCGAACTTCCGGTGCTGGTGCCGAACGAGAAGGGCTACGAGGCCTCGCAGGCCGCGGGCGCCAGGCTGATCGCAGTGTTCGCCGCCGCGTCGGAGAGCTTTTCGCGCGCCAACATCAATTGCTCGATCGCGGAGTCGATCGAACGGTTTAAGCCAGTGGTCGCCCGCGCGAAGGCCGATGGGGTCCGGGTGCGCGGCTATATCTCATGCGTGCTCGGCTGCCCCTATGAGGGCGAGATCAAGCCACAGGCGGTCGTCGATGTCGCAAAAGTGCTGTGGGATCTGGGCTGCTACGAAATCTCGCTCGGCGACACCATCGGCGTCGGCACGCCGCTGAAAGCGCGGCAGCTCTTGAGGGCAGTGGCGGGGCATGTGCCGATGGCCCATCTCGCGATGCATTTCCACGATACGTACGGACAGGCGCTCGCCAATCTCTATGCCGGGATGGAGGAGGGCTGCCGCGTGATCGATTCCGCGGCCGGCGGTCTCGGCGGCTGTCCCTACGCCCCCGGCGCGACCGGCAATGTCGCGACGGAGGACGTCGTCTATATGCTCGAAGGCATGGGGATTGCGACCGGCGTCGATATGGCCAAGCTGGTCGCGGCGACCAATGTCGTGAGCCGGCTGATTGGCCGGCCCCCGGTCAGCCGCGTGGCGGCTGCGTTGAATGCGAAGATGCGGGCCGCGAAGTAGACCGCTTACGCGGCCTTCAAGCCAACATTCGGCAACATGGGCCGGGTCTTCAGCGCCTTGGCCATGATGGCTTCGACCTCCGCCTTTTCGTGCGCCAGCAGCGCAAGTCGCGGCGGGCGGGTCAGCGCCGTGCCGCGGCCGATGATGTGCTCACAAAGCTTGATGCACTGGACGAGGTCCGGACGGGCATCGAGATGCAGTAGTGGCATGAACCATTCGTAGAGCGGCATGGCCTCGGCGTAGCGTCCGGCCTTGGCGAGGCGGAATAGTGTCTCGCCCTCGCGCGGGAAGGCGTTCGACATGCCGGATACCCAGCCGACCGCGCCCATGGCCACGCTCTCAACGATGACGTCGTCGAGGCCGGCGAACAGGACAAAGCGATCGCCGACCATGTTGCGGGTGTCGATGAAACGCCGTGTGTCACCAGAAGAATCCTTGAAGCACACCACCGTCTCGACGTCGGCAAGGGTAGCCAGAATATCCGGCGTCACGTCGTTCTTGTAGATCGGCGGATTGTTGTAGAGCATCACGGGCAGATCGGTCGCCGTGGCGACCGAACGGAAATGCGCGGCGGTCTCATGCGGCTTGGAGGAATAGACCAGCGCCGGCATGACCATCACGCCGTCAATGCCGACGCGCGCCGCCTCCTTGGCGGTTTCGACGGCGAAAGCCGTCGTGAACTCGGCAATGCCGCAAAGCACAGGCACGCGGCCGGCGGCGACCGACTTGGCCGCCTCCATGATGGCGATCTTCTCCTTGCGTTCGAGCGAGGTGTTCTCGCCGACAGAGCCGCAAATGATCAATCCGGAAACGCCGTCGCGGATCAGGCCATCCATGACTTTGGCGGTGGCATCGATGTCGAGCGATAGATCGTCATGGAATTGCGTGGTGACGGCCGGGAAAACGCCTTCCCAGGAAATACGTGGGCTCATTGTTTGGCTCCGATTGGATTTGTGGGCGGATTCTTTCGATCCGCCGGGTTTTGGCGTGTGAACGATGGATGGGATCAGAGCGTCGCGCCGACTTTTCGCAGCTCGGCAAGGACAGGAGCCTTGGGCAGCCAGATCTTGTCGAACTCGGCGATGACGGCCTCGGTATCGCTGGCGGCAACCTGACGGATCGGAATCGGCGCGTTCTTGAAGTTCTCGATCAGCTTTGGCTCATTGCCGGCGAGTTCGTCGATCTGTGCATCCAGCGTCGATTTGACCGTCTTGGCGATCAACTCCCTGTCGGCTGCCGGCAACGATTGCCAGACCCGGCCGGAGACGACCGCCGCCATCGGCATGAAGACCGCATTCATCTGCAGGATGACTTTTGAGACCTTGTCGAAACGCTGGTTCCAGGAGAACTCCAGATCCGCTTCGAGGCCGTCGACCTGGCCGTTCGCCATCGCGTCGAATACCTGGGGTGTAGGGATCGGCGTCGGCGCAGCGCCCAGCGAAGAATAGAAATCGCGATACACCGGCGTCGGATTGATGCGCAGCTTCATGCCTCGGATATCGGCGAGACCAGTCAGATCCTTCGACGAGAAAATGGCGCGCATGCCGGTGATGCCCCAGCCCAATCCGATCGTCCCGGTTTCCTGCGGCAGGACCTCGAAGAGCTTGATGGCCGCGGGGTGGCGAACGAACTTGGCGACCGACGGCGTCGAGCGCACGATGTAGGGCGCATTGATGGCTGCGACATGCGGCACGCGCGAACCGAGTTCGGCGGCCTGGATGAAGCCCATGTCGAGCGCGCCCGACTGCAATTGCTGCATCATGGCCGGCTCGTTGCCGAGCTGCCCGGAGTGAAACACGGTCATGGTCAGGCGGCCACTGGTGGCCGCCTTCAGATCCTCACCGAGCTTAAGCGCCGCCTTGTTCCAGGAATGTCCGTTGGGCGTGATGAGGCCGAGGCGCAGCTCCTTGGCCTGGGCCAGCGCCAGCGACGGGGCGAACAGCGGCACAGCCGCGCTGGCGGCAAGGAAGCGGCGACGTGAAATAGTCATGACAAGGCTCCTTAAGGGGTTGGGACCTATTTGATGAGGACGAGGGAGAGAGAGGGGTAAAGCGAGAGCAACACCAGAAGGATGCAGGCGACGCCGAAGAATGGCAGCGTCACGAGGAACATCTTTCCGGGCTTGGCGCCGGTGACAGCGGCTGCGACGAAGAAGCAAAGGCCAACCGGCGGCGACAGCAATCCGAGCACCAGGTTGATCACCACGACCACACCGAAGTGGCGCGGATCGATATGATAGATGTCGATGGCGATCGGCAGCAGGATCGGAACCGTCATGATCAGGCCGGGAATGCCGTCGATTACCGTGCCGATCACCAGCAGGATCACGTTACAAAGCAGCATGAAGCTGACCGGATCCTTGGCGACGGACTGGATCCAGGCGGCAGTCTCCTGCGGCACCTTGCCGAATACCAGGACCCAAGAGAAAACGGCCGCGGCAGCGACCAGAAACAGCACGATGGCGGAATAGACGCCCGCGCGCAGCATCATCTGCGGCAACTGCGAAAACCTGAATTCCCTTGTCCAGAATTTCCCGATCAAGGCGGCGGCGACTGCGCCGACGGCTGCGGATCCGTCGCGTTGGCCAGTCCACCCAGGATCGTGCCGACAATGACGATCGGAATCAGCAGCGTCGGCGACGTGCGCAGGATCGTCACTACCCGCTGCCGCGGCGTTTGATATTCCGCCTTGGGATAGTTGTAGACGTAACCCATCAGCGCAATCACGACGCAGAACATCGCGGTGAGGATGACGCCCGGCACGATGCCGGCAATCAGCATGTCGCTGACAGATATCTGCGCCAGCACGCTGTAGACGACGAACATGACGGACGGCGGAATGATCGGCCCGAGCATGCCGCCATACGCGGTCAGTCCTGCTGCAAATGTCTTGTCGTAGCCTTTCTTCTCCATTTCCGGGACCATGATCTGCGCCATGATCGCGACCTGCGCGGTCGCGGAGCCGAGAATGGAGGAGATGAACATGTTGGCGAGGATGTTGACGTAGGCGAGACCGCCCTTCAGCGAGCCGACAAACGCCATTGCCATGTCGACGATGCGGCGTGTGATGCCGCCGCCATTCATGATCTCGCCGATCAGGATAAAGAGCGGGATGGCGATCAGCCCATAGCTGTCGACACCGCCGAACAGCTGCAACGGATAGGACTGAAACAGAACAGGATTACCCGAAGCGACGATGTATACGAAGCCGGCAAGGCACAGACAAAGGCCGATCGGCACACCGATCAGCATCACGGCGATGAACGCTGCCGAGGTGATCACTAGTTGACCCCATCGAGATCGGAGAGCTGAAAGCCCTTCGGCGGCGTCCGCGGGACCAGCTCGAGGTCTTCCAGCAGGTTTGCGAGGCCGTGAACGGTCATCGACACCGCGAAGATCGGCAGCGTCAGGTAGACCACCCAGGTTGGCCAGTTCAGCGTTTGCGTGCGCTCGGTGTAGAGGAAATTGAAGGTCTCGGCCGCGAGCTTGCGCGGATCGAAACCGGCGCGCGCAAGTCCAACCGGATCCATCCAGAGCACGCAGCAGGCGATCAGGGACACGCCGAACAGCACGACCATGCTTGTCGCGACCACCTTGGCGATCTTCTGGTTTCGTGCCGAGAGGCGTTCGGTCATCATGGTGACCGCGAAATCGAGCCGCAGCCGCGTCATCGCAGAGGCGCCAATGAAGGTCAGCCAGACGACGCAATAGACCGCCGATTCATCGATCCAGTAGATCGGAAAACGCGAATAGCGGGTGATGACGTTCACCAGGATCAGGGCCGTCAGCAGATACATCAGGCCCATCAGGGCGATGCGTTCGAATGCCAACAGCCCGCTCGAAGCCCTGACAACGACCATCCGGACGCTGAATGCCGGCGCATCCGGAATCGTCTGCTCGATCATGGAGAGCCCCGCCGTCCGTGAGATTTGTCGTGCGTTTTAAAAGTGTATAATTTATACAATCTTGTCAAATGGAGATTTGCAGGGCAGGCGCTGGCCTCCACCAGCTGCTGGGTCTGCGCCACCGCAACGTGCGAAACAGGGCCGCTTCGATTGGAAGGACCGGCGATGAAGACGGAAGACGAAATGAAAGTCCCGCTAAAGCACCGGACCTTGTCGGCCGCGATCGTCGACCAGCTCAGGCAGTCGATCCTCGACGGGACTTATCCGGCCGGCTCGCAACTCCGGCAGGACGCGCTGGGCGAATCCTACGGCGTGAGCCGCATTCCCGTGCGCGAAGCGCTGTTTCAGCTCGAAGCCGAAGGGCTTGTGCGTATCGTTCCGCAAAAGGGTGCAATCGTCTCAGAGCTGTCGCTCGAGGAAATCAATGATGTCTTTGATCTCCGCCGGATCCTGGAGCCGCGGCTGCTGGCGCAGTCGGCGCCTGGCTTTAGCGCGAAGGACCTTGAGGGCTTGGACGACATTCAGAAGCGCTTCGAGAAGGCGATCAAGGCGCGCAACGTCAGCGAATGGGGACAGCTCAATGCCGACTTTCACATGGCGTTGTACGTTCACGCACGTCAGCCCCGCACCAAGGCGATCGTCGTGGCGCTCCTGCAAACCAGCGACCGCTATACGCGCCTGCAGTTGTCCAATACCAAGGCGATGGGCATCGCCGAAAAGGAACATGCCCATCTGATCGCGCTATGCCGGGCGCAGGAGATCGGCGAGGCGTGCCGGTATCTCGAACAGCATATCGAAGCCGTGAGGACGGATCTGTTGCGCGTCGTTAGCGGCGGCTCGATCGCGCCTGGCTCCAAAGGCGGAACGCGCGCAGGCAAGTAGCGGCCTGACCACCGTCATTGCCTGCGACAAACGCAATCGTTCGCTTCAACTAACTGTGAGACAGCCGAAAGCTCGGGGTGGGACAGGTAACAAAGCCGGCCGCGGGATCGTCGTTGGGGGAGGCGGCAGACGCCGCTTTGAAAAACCCACAAGGATGGACCAGCTCATGACCACCACGACCCGTATCGGCCTCGGCCTTTCTGCCGCGCTTGTTTCGCTCAGCCTGGCGCTCGCGCCGGCCGCCTTCGCTCAGGACAAGATGGGCAAGGACGACGGCATGAAGAAGGATTCCATGTCCCAGGACGCCACGAAGAAAGACGATGGCATGAAGAAAGGCGACGGAATGAAGCACGACGGTATGATGAAGGACGGCATGAAAAAAGACGACGGCATGAAGAAGAACTAAGCCGTCTGTCCACTTTCACGCAGGCTCGCCTCATCGACGAGGCGGGCCTGCGCCCGCAAGCCGCAAATCTATTTCTTCTTGCCCTTGCCTTTGCGCGCGGCGTAGCGCGCATCGCGCTTGGCCTTCTGTTCGGCCTCGATCGCGGCCTGCCGGGCGGCCTCTTCTTCCTTTTCGCGTGCGAGAAGCGCGGCGGCTTCAGCCGCGGCTGCGGCTTCCCGCGCCTTCTGTTCGGCCTTGGCGGCCTCGCGGGCCTCCTTCGCCTTGGCGCGCGCGGCGGCCTGTGCCTCGCGCTCGGCCTGTCGGCGCTTCACCTCGGGATCGTCGGGTCCCGGCTGGGCGCGAAACTTGTTCAGGATGTCCTTCCGGGCCTGCATCGCAGCCTTCTGGCGGTCCGCGAAGCCTGGTTCCTTGAATCCACTCATAAAAGAGGCCTTGTCGCTTTCACTCTCGGGGTTGGGCGCGCCATGGCGCGGATTGGCGCCTTGGTAAGTGAACCCGGGGCAAAATACCAGCGCTCAAACCAGCCTGGCAAAGCAGGGGAGGCTTGCGTGAACAGCAAGTGACCCCACGGGCGGCTGCGCGTGGCGTCCGGCCGCGCCGGCCGCAGTTAGCCATCCATGCTAGAATTGTCGCGGCGTCCGCCGGGGCCGAGAATTCTGGCGACGGTGACCGCCGTCATCGCCACCCGATCGGATGTTCGCTGGGCTTCCAGCCTGTCGCGGGCGTTTTCCCTGATCATGATGTCGATCAACTCGAGCCGCTTGGTCTCGTCGACCGCTTCCGCAAGCAATTGCTTGTACCTGCTATAGTCGTAGCCCGTTTCCTGCTTGTCCATCGCACGCCCCGCACACGCGCTAACCCCGAACGGGCAGTTTCGATCAAGGGTTGCGCGCGCGCAACGGCTTTGCAGAAGTTATACCCATCGACGCATCAATTCGGGCCCGTTCAAGAAGGGTTGAATTGTGAGCCCGTTCACACAAGCAGGGGCAGCGCGACCCTATTCTCCCGGCGGTCTAAAACAGGAGCGACCGCCATGCCCCACAATTGGTGGACCCGCAGAACCCTCGTCCTCGCCGCTGCCGCCGTCGCGCTCATCTGCGCCATAGGCTTCGCCGCGGTCGGACTGTCCCAGCCGGAACCGGTCGCCAGCGCCGCCCTCGGTCCGGATTGGCAGTGCAGCCGGCTGGCATTCGTGTTCACGACCTGCAGCCGGGTGAAGCATAGTCAGTCCGCGACCATCGGCCTGGCCAAAATGCCGGCGTGCGCGCGGCTACGGACGTACGCGCAACTGCGGACGTGATAGAATTTGACCCAGACGGACTTGGCTGAGAGCGGACTCGGCTAGAACTGGAGTTCCCGATGCAACAACTGTCTCGTCTTGTGGTCGCCGCGGCTCTCGTGTGCTCGCCGGCGGGCGTCGCGCTGGGCCAGGGCACGCCGAATACCGGAGCCGGAACGACAACCGCAACGCCGTCCACCACCGCGCCGGAGACGGCGGCGGAAAAGGAGAGGCCGGCGACCAAGAAAAAACCCGCCAAGATGACCCGGCAGCAGGAGATCGACCGGTCGATCGACCGCGGCACGGTGCCCGCGCGCTACCGCAGTTCCGTGCCGAAGGAATACCAGCAATATATTCCGTTCGATAAGCGCTAGGGCAGGCGCGGCGACGAGGCGTTTCGATTCCATGAGGAGGCGCGATAGCGCCGTCTCGAAGGATGGCCACGACAAAGTTGCTCTAAACACAACTTCGCATTCTCGCGGCGCGGATCGCGTCGGGCCAAGATGCAACACGCAACCCTCAATTGCGTCCATAGCCCACCGTACTCGTACGGATTGGCTGCGCGGGCAGGGAGCATCTATAACGCCATCGCTTGCAGCGGGGGCAGGGCGTTCGTTCACGACGGACGCTACCACTGGAGGCCACGAGGCCCGGACCCTAGGCACTCCGGGCCTCGTCTTCCTGCCTTTTTCGAGCGCGCCACAACGATCTAGCGATCATTCGCCGGCCAGCAGCGACGCCGATCTGGCAACTGGAACAACGCATGCGCTGCAAGCTGCTCGGAGCCGCGCGGCTGTCCGTACAAGCGCGGCCATCTGGTGCGGCTGCGACGCACGAACATCACCACTAGAAACGATAACGAGCCGTGGTGTCCCGGCGATCAGCGCGATCGCAATTGAACGCGGATCGCCACCGCCACGCCACCAAATAGCCTAACGACTCAACGACGCCTGTTGTAACGGGCCGAGGGCACCAAGGAGGAGCTGATGGATACCCCAACGTCTGCCGCACCCGACGAAAAAACGCCTCCGCTAGAGTCGGAGTTGGCGACAAAAATCAGCAAAGAGAAGTCGAATCCTCCTGGCCCGCTGGAGGTCAGCACCGAGCGATTCAACTCTTCCGTCGCCCGGTTGACCTCAAACTCGATAGACGAACTTCACAAGTTAGTTTCCGAACTCCAAAAAATGCAAGAATTCTTGAAGTCCGAGGTCGACAGCGTGCAGCGCCAAATCGACAGCGCGGTGGCGGGAATTAATATCATCGTCGAGACTATTGGTCCGTGGAAAAGCATCGCGGGCTCACTTCCATCCGGCCCGCGCAACGTCCGCGGGGGCGGACCGGCGGCCAATATTGAACAGCGCATTCGCGTCGGGTAGCAACCGCCGGGGCGCGCCGCGCCTTGATCGGCGGCGCCACCACGCGCAACGGCATCACTACGTGCTTTTCTTCGTGCGTGACTACCGACGACGCTGTTGCTCCCTTTACGGGGCGGACCTCCCTCGCGCCGGCCATTGCCCGCCCCGGTTGCGCAGGACCAAGTCCACGGCCTCCGGTTCCGCATTAGCCTTAAACTCGTGTTTTTGAGCGATCCGGTTTGTTCGATGCTAAACGGATCCCCATCCGAGGTGAGGATCATGTTGAACGGCCGGAAGAACGCGGTGATCGGGTTGGGCGCGCTGCTCACCTTCATCCTTTTGGAGCTGATGGCGGTTGCCGCTGGCGTCGCCGTATTCCTGAACGTCGTGCTGGACGTGGATTTGCCGTTCATCGCCAACGGCGAAGAGTAAACATTCGAACTGGCGAAAGATGCGGTCCCACTAACCCCGACATCTTCTGCCGGATGAATGGCGTCCCTCCATCCTCGCTCCGTTTAGGGCCGATCCAGGTCGCTCGCGCAGCGTTCGATTTACCCGGCTGCCGGACCTTGGTCGGGAGCAACGTCACAAATACGGTTGGGCGTCAAAAAATCGTTATTATTCAATGGTCTTTTAAAATCTTTTTAAGCCAAAAATGAGTTGCTATTCGGGCCGCACCGCCGCGCGGTCCGAATAGCCGGGCGCCGCCCCTACACCTACCCCAAGGGGAGACGAGCGCTCGGCTGTTATGGGCGCTCCCAGCCCATCTGTCTGTCGGATTGGAGACGGGACGATCGTTGCAGCAGCGCTGAATTGGTCGCGGCGCGGCAACAACCGCACGGCTTCAGGCCGCCAGGAGCTCCCGCGGATGAAACGGCTTTCGAAGAAAGCGGACGTTCGCCGGGATCGGCAGGTGATGTTCGCCGGACATGATGACCACCCGAATATGCGGAAACCGTTCCTTCGCGAAGGAGGCGACATCGACACCCGTGCCTTCGCCTGAGAGTCGGAAGTCCGTTACGAGCAGACTGAGTTCCGCGCCCGCGCGCGCGATGATGAGTTCGGCCGTTTCGGCGCTTTCGCACTGAATGACGTCCATGCTTTCGTCCTTCAGGAATTCGCTCAGGATCTCGCGCTGTAATTCGTCGTCTTCGACGACAAGTGCGATCGGTGGAACTGTCATCCTGGTCTCCGTCGTTCAGCGTTTACCCGACAAAAGCTCTCGTGGAGCCAATGTTTCGCGCCCGAGCCGTCGCGCCAACGCACGGCCTAACGGCTGCGCGAAACGAACGGATGGCCTGCTACTCGTAACCGGCGCGGCGGATGTTGACGCGGCACAATCCGTCGCAACCGATCTGGCGCGCCGCGCCGAGCGAGAAGTCGAGAACCCGACCGCGGGCATACGGTCCGCGGTCCTGCACCGGGCACCGGATCTTCTTGCCATTGTCGAGATTGGTGACCACGAAGATCGTGCCGAATGCTTCGGTGCGATGCGCGCAGGAGACTTCGTTGGCCTTGAAAGGCTTGCCGCGCGCGTCCCACTTGTCCTCCCAATAGACGGAGGCTTCCTGATCGTCCGCGGGCGGCCGGGCGATCCGCCCCATCCATTTTTCCTGGAAGGTGTCGGCGTATGCGGACGATGAGGTCAGCGCCAGCGCTAGCGCGGCGAGGCGCATCTTTGAACTGCGTTGGCTTTCCCGGTGGCGATACACTGCCATGACATCAACGTTCTGTTGCGGGACTGCTCGGATTCTTCCGAGGTTCCGGCCAAGCTTTGCCTCGACCTTGGCGCTGGCGTGGCGGGCGTCACCGGTTTGCGGACGTGGAAGCCGTTTTTTCGTCCGTGTTGTTTTGGTGTCACAGCCCCCCGGGGGTTCTTGCCTTCTTCAGGGCTCCGCCGGTCTATAACGGTGCGTTAACTGCCTGAAGGCAGCATGATGAGTAACCTTCTAACGATTGCAAAAATTCAAAATGGGAGCCGTCGCTGATCTCGACCCAGCGCCGGCTCTTTTTGGCTTCGGAATCCATGGACTATCAGGCGTTCACCAATGACAGCCTCACCATGATGTACGAGGGCATCCGTGGGGCGCTCGCGTCTGATGATGCCCAGAAGGCCGAGGGCGACCAGCCCCGGTTTCGGATTCGGGAAACCCACGACTGGCGAGAGCACGCCGCCAACCTGGAAACCGAAATGCTTCGGCGTGGCATGTTCTTCGAGATCATCGATTGGTCAGAGGACCAGGCGCAACTGCCGTTCTAAGAGCATTGTCGGCTCTGATTGAATCAGAACCGAAGCTCTAGATTCTTGCTTTGACGTGTTTTCTACCGCGGCGCCGCATCCGGTAAGCTGTGCTGCAGGCAGATCAGTTTTGAAACGCAACGCCGACGAAGTCGCCCTGCCGCCAGATCACGCGGCATTCGCGAACGGTGTGAAAATTGTCGAAGGTCAATTCGAAATTCGGGGGCAGCAGGTTCAGGTCGTGGAGTTCAATTCCGGCCCCGCTGTTCGTGATATCGTGGACCCGGCAGGTGAGGACGCCTCGCTGGGCGTCAAAGAACAGCAACGCGCTTTTTGAGATCGTCGTCCTGGCGACTGACCGGCGTTCGAATTCCATCGGAGCCACCAACTGGTTGAAGCTGGGCACCACCTTGTTGAGCCTACCAAAGCCGGTTCAGGCGGCAACCGGGTTCCGTTTTCTTCGTAAACAATCAACTTCACGGATGGGGATGTTGGAGACGAGCCCGAACTGCATCACGCAATGTGCCCATGACATTCAAAGGCGACGTGATCCTGCGCGTCGCACAAATACAAGAAGCAGATCAATGATGTTGCAACCACTGCGGCGCTTTGGTTCAGTGAAGATAAGTCGGCAAGCCGACATAAGGTTCCAGGTTGCGATGCAAAAAACGCATGGAACTGCGCGGGTTGGGGCTGTGGATAATGATGACATTGTCCTTGACGATGATAAATTCGGGATCCGAGTAATTTGTTTGGAGCATTCTGATGACAGTAACCGAAGAAGTTCTTGCTCGCGCCCCTTTGCTCGACCCCGATGAGATCGAACGGAACATCGAAGACATGATCCACAGCAACAATCGACGGCCTGCCGCGATTCACGCTGTCCCTGACATCAATGATAAGCCGCTGCCGAAAGGGCCGATGCCCGATTACGTCGAGCACAAGCAGGGCGTTAATCAAGTCGGCAAGCTCTCGGCCGAAGCCGTGGTTCGCGAATACGATGCGGCGGTGAAAGAGATTGAAGCGCTCGGTCAAGAGCTGGCCGAGGCTGCAAAGAATTGCGAAGCGATGGTCGCCGGCGTTCATGCCATGGTCGCCGAGATCAAGGAACTCGCCGCGAAATATCGCGATGAGGGCAAGCGCTACTTCCTGCAGATCGAGGATTGTTCGCTGATGACATCCGAAGTTCGCACCGTGTGCGAAGCCCTCAAGAAAAAGATCGCGGCGGGTAATATCGCCGCCTGATGTTCCGGCTCTGGCCGTTCCTGCTGATAGCCGCGCCGGTCGCCGTCGCGGCTATCAGCTGGTTTTTCTGATTGCAGGCGGCTGGTCATGCGTTCGCAGCCCGCTCGGATGTATAAAGCCGTTCGCCGCAATTGGCATTTGAACACGTGAAATGCGCGCTCGGCTGGTGCGTAAAATCCGTGCGCTCGCAGCACCACGGGTTCCAAGGAAGAATCCCATTTTCCCGAAGTTTCCCGGATAGACTTCATCGAAGCTAAAGCGTGGAATGAAGGCTATTTCATTCCTGAGTAATAATTGCGTTCGCCCGGCAGTCTTATATTGGCTGCCGGGCTTTCGCATGAGCGCCTCGCTCGAAGGCGATGGCAGACACGCGGCAGGCCCAGAGCCTTGCGAGTCTTTGCAAGACCTTGGCAATGACTTTGATTGCGCGTTGCGTGCAGGCGTGGGCGCCAGAGCGCTGGGGCCAGAGTGCTAGCCCAGTTGCGGCTTGAACACAGCTTCGCCTGTTCCGCTTGCGGAACTCGAAATCAGACTTGCTGCGTTGGTGAAACTCATGGCCCTCTAGTGCATCGGGGGAATCGCATGAGCTTACGTTGGATATGCGTGCTGGCGCTGTGTCTGGGAACATCAAGCGCCGGCCTTGCGGGTGATCAGTCTGGCGTCTTGCGTCGCGTTTCGTGTCCTGTCGTGCGCTATTACGTGACAAAATACAGCGCGTCGGCCGCAGAGCAGTGGGCTCGAACCAAGGGAGCGAGTGACGCCGACATCGAGGCGGCCCGGCGCTGCCTGAAGCCCGACGTGACACGCACGGCCAAAACCCCATCAAGGCCGCTTGCGCTCGGCACTTACGGCTGGTGAATGGCGAGCCAATAAGAAGGTCGACCGCGCTGGCGGACGGCTGGGTGGTCGAAGTGAATTTGTTCAATACTTGTTGGACCGCTTTTGGCGCTTGCTACGCCTGCCAGACGGCTTGGCGTAATAGGGATTGACCACGCACTGGGCCGAACGGCCCGATGCCGATGCCGCGCACTGAGCCATCGATGTATAGCGACATTCGAAGTAGAAATCCGCGATGCTCTGGTAGATCTGCAGGCAAACGGGGTAGCTTGGATCGTAGGTCTGGGCTCGTAGCGGCGCGGCCATCAAGGCCATCGCCAAAATCGTCGAAGCCATCGCTCCTGCAAGCAGGTGAGGCAGTTTCACTGACGTTCTCCCAGACTTTCGCGCGGAATTCGGTTTCCTGACGGTTGTCGCGACCACCTCCCAACGAGCTTAGACCTCCCGGTCCTCAAACCCATACTCTCGATAGATGGCGGCTCGATCGGCGTGGGGATTTAGCCGGCACTTTGCCTGGGCGAGATGCAGGTTGAGGGTTCCGGGCTGACAGTTTGCGGCCAATAATTTCCGGATGTCGTCCATCTGCTGGCGCGATTGCTGTGTCGGCTCAAGCTGCCCAAGCGCGACCAGCGCCGTCGCCAGCGCCTCGGTGATGACCCAATCGTCGTGGCCGGTGATTCCTTCTTTGGCATAAGGACCCGCATCCTTCGTCAGGCAACGGAAGCAATTCCCGACCGGCATCGTAGGCTCACGTCCCAGTCGAGTCGAGAATGACGTCGAAATTGCGAAAAGCGCGCCGCGGCCAGCCTTATTTTTGCTCGACCCCCGCAGGAGGAAAAACCGATGACTTCGCCTGCGAATGGAAAATATCGGCCTCTCCCTTGGCATCGTTTGCTTTTGCCGACGATGCAACATTCAACATGGTCTTTCCGCGGCTCCTGGCTGGCTCCGGTAGCCGGGGACTAATCAAGGAGACAGACGCTTGCCGGCGTCGACCGTGGCAGCGGGATCGCGCCCGCGCGCGAAGTCTCGCTGATCCTTGACGTCGATCGGTTGGGCAAACCCATGATGCGGGATCTTGCGCAGCGATGAGCTAATCGGCCGGCGACAGCCGGCGATCACGCCGGCACCGGCGCCGAGCAACAGGAAAAGGCCTACGTCGCGGCTCAGGCTGCCATGCGTCATCGACAGCGCGCTCATATAGGCCAGCGCGCACAACAAGAAGGCGGCGGCGCGATTATTTCGTGCGATCGGGACAAGGCGTAGCGCGACCGATACCATCAGGATCATGAGCATTCCGCCGCCGATCCAGCCGAACTCGACCAGGGCCTGCAACAAGGTGTTGTGCGGCATCATGCCGAGGCAGGACTGCCTCAGGAAACTATCGAGCCCAAGGCCGAACGGCCCGGCTTGCGGGATCAGCGAGAGCGTCTGGCTGAGCAGCGCCTTTCGGATCGCGATCGAATTGTCGATCTCGACGTCGCAGGCCATTCGCGCGTTGCCGGGCGCAGCGACCGGCGCGGCCACGGCGGATGGTATCGCGATCGGTGCCAAAGCACCTGCGGCCGCCGTAAATTGCCGCATGAACGCAGCTGACGTTTGGTGCCGTGCGCCAAGTCCGCAGGCGGCGGCGACCAGGACCGTCAGCGCGAGCGCCGCTGCGGCGAGGCGTTGGCGCCGGCAGCTGGCAATGGCGGAGGCGACCAGGGCCGCGCCTAGGGTGGCCATGAGCGCGAAACGCACCATTGAGGCGGCGGCGATCGCAATCGGCAGAAACAGCGCGGCGCACCACGCCGCCAAGCGCCGGCCGCCGGGTCCGTCGGTCGCGACGGCGATCACAAGAAATCCAATCGCCATTGTCAGCATGGTCACGGCGCTCGGCAGGCCCAGCACGATCGGATGACCGTGCGGATCGCTCCATTGCTCGGACAGGGCGTGGGCAGTCAGCGGCGTTCCGATGACAGTGATCGTGCCGGCGGCGATCAGCGTGCCGTGTCGGATCGACGGCAGGTCTTCGAGCGAAAGGCCGCGGGCGGCGAGATAGCTTGTCAGCGTCAGCGCCAGCGCGATGGTCTCGTTTCTGCTGGCTGCGATCGCGGTCACGCTCGATACGGCCGCGATCGCAGCGAGGACGCCGAGCGCCAGGTCAACATGGTCCAGGCGGCTTGGGCGGCGCCAGGCCAAGGCGGCGAGGATAGCCAGCGAGGCGGCTTGCGCTGCGCCAGTTGCAATGCTGTTGCCGCCAGAACCCGCAAGGCCATAAGCGAGCGCCAGGATGGACGGCATCAGCAGAACGATAGCGAACGCGGCGCGCGCGCGGCGTCGACAGTTGCGCTTCGCGCGGGCTCTATCATGGCAGCTATCTCTCTTAGCGGGTACTATGCCGGACCGCCATCAAAGGTCGAGTTAGAGGCCGTCCGGGGCATTTTCGCGGAACGAAATAAGTTCGGGAGTTTTCCGGTGGTTTTTGTTTGCGTCGGCTTTGATCCACTTGCGATCTGTGGAACTGCGTGGTTGCGGCAACGCCACTGAAATCACAAAGCCCTGGTCTACTGGCCTTTCCTTGTTCGTTGCGCTGGCGATCCCAGCAGGATTCGAACCTGCAACCCACGGAGTAGAAATCCGTTACTCTATCCAGTTGAGCTATGGGACCGTCTGGGCGGTCTGGCCGCGCCGTCTTTCTAGCACTGCCAATATGAAAAATCCGCTTTCCCGCCAAGATGGTCGAACCGATTTCCTCAAGTTCGCGACCAAGGCAGACGGCGGGCCATTACCTCCGCCTCTGACACAAAGCCAGCCGTCGGCACCCCGCCGGGCGGTGCGGCCGGACCGTTTGGACTGCCAGCGCCATGCATGCGACCCTTTCGCAAGCCGAATCCACTGCCATCAGTCTGTCACCTTTTCGCGCCCTTTTTGACGTTACGCGGCTTGTTCCGCTGGGAGATCCATCATGATCGGTTTGGTTCGCGCCACAGTGATTTGCGCCACGCTGGCGCTTGGCCTGACGGCGGCGGGGGCCGCGGACAAGGCCTTCAAGCGCGACGATCTCGCCGATTCGGCGGTGAAACTCGAGGCCCAGATCAAAAGCGAGGCGGGACCGATCGCGAAATCCTCCGCGACGCTGCGCAATGACGCCGACACCGCCTTCAAGCGCGCCGATTTCCGCGGGGGCCTGCAAATCCTCGGGCAGATCGCAGCCACCAGCCCGGAAGACAGCGGTAACTGGCTGAGGCTCGCCAAAACGATCTTCCAGATCCGCTCCGCCAGTTCCAGCGAGCAGACCTTCCTGCTCGAGCGCGCCTCGACCGCGGCCTACATCGCCTATCAGCGCGCCGGCAATCAGGCCGAGGAGGCCGATGCGCTGGCCGTGATCGGCCGGGCGATGTCCGACCGCAAGCTGTGGCGCCCGGCGCTGGACAGCTTGCGGCTGTCGCTCGACATGCGCGAGGTCGCGGAGGTTCGCGGCCAGTACGAAAAGATCCGCGACCAGCACGGTTTCCGGCTCCTTGATTATACCGTCGATTCCGACGGCGCCTCGCCGCGGGCCTGCTTCCAGTTCTCCGAAGATCTTGCCAAGCGGGTCGATTTCGCGCCGTACGTGGCGCAGGCCGGCACCGACAAGCCAGCGCTGACAGCCGAGGGCAAGCAGCTCTGCGTCGACGGGCTGAAGCATGGCGAGCGCTACAACATCAATCTGCGCGCCGGCCTGCCGTCCACGGTGAAGGAATCCCTGCCGAAATCGGCCGAGTTCAACATCTATGTCCGCGACCGCAAGCCGTTCGTGCGCTTTACGGGGCGCGCCTATGTGCTGCCGCGCACCGGCCAGCGCGGTATTCCGCTGGTGAGCGTCAATACGCCTTCCGTGAACGTCAACGTGTTCCGGATCGGCGACCGAAACCTGATCAATACGGTGGTCGACAGCGACTTCCAGAAGACGCTCTCCAGCTACCAGCTCTCCGACCTCGGCAGCGAGCGCGGCGTAAAGGTCTGGTCCGGCGAACTTGCGACCGCCAGCACGCTGAACCAGGACGTCGTAACGGCTTTCCCGGTCGACCAGGCGCTCGGGGACCTGCAGCCGGGCGTCTATGTCATGACGGCAGCGGCCAAGGGCCCCGGCAGCGGCGACGATGATGGCACGCTGGCGACGCAGTGGTTCATCGTCTCCGACATGGGGCTGACGGCATTTTCCGGCAATGACGGCACCCACGTCTTCGTCAATTCGCTGGCTTCCACCGAGGCCGTATCAAAGGCCGAGGTGCGGCTGGTCGCGCGCAACAACGAGATTTTGGCGACCCGCAAGACCGACGATTCCGGCCATGTGCTGTTCGAGGCAGGCCTGGCGCGCGGCGAGGGCGGGCTGTCGCCGGCCTTGCTGACGGTGATGAGCGACAAGGCCGACTACGCCTTCCTCAGCCTGAAGACCAATGCCTTCGACCTCACCGACCGCGGCGTGTCGGGTCGCGTGGTGCCGGCCGGCGCCGACGCCTTCGTCTATGCCGAACGAGGCGTCTACCGGTCGAACGAGACGGTCTATCTGACCGCGCTCTTGCGCGACGGGCAGGGCAACGCCATGGCCGGCGGGCCGCTGACGCTGGTGATCGAGCGGCCGGACGGCGTCGAATACCGCCGCGCGGTGCTCGCCGACCAGGGCGCGGGCGGGCGATCCATGGCCGTTCCGCTCAATTCGGCGGTCCCGACCGGGACCTGGCGGGCGCGGGCCTTTACCGACCCCAAGGGCTCGTCCGTCGGCGAGACCACCTTCATGGTCGAGGACTACATCCCGGAACGGATCGAATTCGACCTCTCCGCCAAGGAGAAGATGATAAAAGCTGAGGTTCCGGTTGAATTGAAGGTCACCGGCAAGTTCCTGTATGGCGCTCCGGCGTCGGGCCTGCAGCTCGAAGGCGACATGCTGGTGGCGCCGGCAGCCTCAGGGCGGCCGGGTTACCCCGGCTATCAGTTCGGCGTGGCTGATGAGGAAACCGCCAGCAACGAGCGCACCCCGATCGAGAACCTGCCGGAGGCCAACGCCAACGGCGTTGCGACCTTCCCGGTGTCGCTCGCCAAGGCGCCGACCTCGACCCGTCCGCAGGAGGCCCAGATATTCATCCGCATGGTGGAAACCGGCGGCCGGGCGGTCGAGCGCAAGCTGGTGCTGCCGGTGGCGCCGCAGGCGGCACTGATCGGCATCAAGCCGCTATTCGGCGACAAGAGCGTCGCGGAAGGCGACAAGGCCGAGTTCGACGTCGTGTTCGTCGGCCCCGACGGCAAGCAACTTTCGCGCGATGGCCTGCGCTACGAGCTGCTGAAGGTGGAGTCGCGCTATCAGTGGTACCGGCATAACTCGTCCTGGGAATATGAGCCGGTCAAATCGACCAAACGCGTCGCCGACGGCGATCTGACGCTAGCCGCCGACAAGGCGGCGCGCGTGTCGCTCGCGCCGCAGCCCGGCCGCTATCGCCTCGACGTCAAATCGACCGAGGCGGATGGACCCGTCACCTCGGTACAGTTCGACGTCGGCTGGTACTCCGACGGCAGCGCCGATACGCCGGATTTGCTGGAGACCTCGGTCGACAAACCGGAATACGCCTCGGGCGATACCATGGTGGTGTCGGTCAATGCGCGCTCGGCCGGCAAGCTGACGGTCAACGTGCTCGGCGACCGCCTGCTGACGACCCAGACCGTTGATGTCAAGGAAGGCACCCAGCAGGTCAAACTCACCGTCGGCAAGGATTGGGGCTCCGGCGCCTATGTGCTGGCGACGCTGCAGCGGCCGCTGGATGCGGCGGCGTTGCGGATGCCGGGACGGGCGATCGGCCTGAAATGGTTCGGCATCGACAAGAAGGCCCGCACGCTTGCGGTTGCCTTGTCGCCGCCGCCGCTGGTTCGGCCCGGCACTAGCTTGAAGATCCCGGTCAAGCTCGGCGGGCTCAACGCGGGCGAGGACGCCAAGGTCGTCGTCGCTGCGGTCGATGTCGGCATTCTCAACCTGACCAATTACAAGCCGCCGGCGCCGGATGATTATTATCTCGGCCAGCGCCGCCTGACCGCCGAGATCCGCGACCTCTACGGGCAATTGATCGACGGAATGCACGGCACGCGCGGCGGGATCAGAACCGGCGGCGATTCCGCCGGCGCCGAGCTGCAGGGCTCACCGCCCACGCAAAAGCCGCTGGCGCTCTATTCAGGGATCGTCACGGTCGGCGCTGACGGCAGCGCGGAGATCAGTTTTGATATTCCGGAGTTTGCCGGCACGGCCCGCGTCATGGCGGTCGCCTGGACCTCGACCAAGCTCGGCCGAGCCGCGATCGACGTCACTGTGCGCGATCCCGTGGTGCTGACGGCAACGCTGCCGCGCTTCCTGCTCAATGGCGACAAGGGCACGATGAGTTTCGATCTCGACAATGTCGAGGGCGCGCCCGGCGACTACAGCATCAGCGTCAAGACGACAGGCCCGGTGAAGGTGACGGGCAATGCCACCACTACCGTGAAGCTCGCGGCCAAGCAGCGCACCTCGATGGCGCTGGCGATCGATGCCGGCGGCGCCGGCACCGCCAATCTCGACGTCGACATCAAGGGCCCGAACGGGCTGACGCTGGCGCGCCATTATGCGCTCGACGTCAAGGCGGCGACACAAGTGCTGGCGCGGCGCTCGATCCGGACGCTGGCCAAGGGCGAGAGCCTGACGCTGACGTCGGACATGTTCTCCGACCTGGTCTCGGGCACCGGCAGCGCGTCGCTGTCGGTCAGCCTGTCGACCGCGCTCGATGCGGCGACGATCCTCAAAGCCCTGGACCGCTATCCACATGGCTGCTCCGAACAGATCACGAGCCGTGCCATGCCGCTGCTCTATGTCAACGACCTCGCGGCCGGCGCGCATCTGGCGATGGATACCGCGGTCGACCAGCGCATCCGCGACGCCATCGAAAGACTGCTGGCACGTCAAGGCTCAAACGGCTCGTTCGGCCTGTGGTCGGCCGGCGGTGACGATGCCTGGCTTGATGCCTACGTGACCGACTTCCTGACCCGCGCCCGCGAAAAGGGATTTGCGGTGCCGGATGTGCTGTTTAAGAACGCACTCGATCGCATCCGCAACTCCGTGGTCAACGCCAACGAGCCGGAAAAGGACGGCGGCCGCGATCTGGCCTACGGCCTCTACGTGCTCGCCCGCAATGGCGCCGCGCCAATCGGTGACCTCCGCTATCTCGCGGACACCAAGCTGAGCAATCTGGCGACCCCAATCGCGAAATCGCAGCTCGCGGCGGCGCTGGCTCTGGTCGGCGACAAGACGCGGGCAGAGCGGGTCTATGGCGCGGCGCTCGACGCGCTGGCGCCAAAACCCGTGCTCGAGTTCGGCCGCGTCGACTATGGCTCGGCGCTACGCGATGCAGCGGCGCTGGTTTCGCTCGCCAGCGAAGGCAACGCGCCGCGGGCTACGCTGACGCAGGCCGTCCAGCGGGTCGAAGTGGCGCGGGGGCTGACGCCCTATACCTCGACGCAGGAGAACGCATGGCTGGTGCTGGCCTCGCGCGCTTTGTCAAAGGAAACGCTGACGTTGGATATCGATGGTGCGCCTGCCAAGGCGGCGGTGTACCGGAGCTACAAGGCGGAAGCGCTGGCAGGCAAGCCGATCAAGATCACCAACACCGGCGATGCGCCGGTGCAGGCGGTGGTTTCGGTGTCGGGTTCGCCGGTTACCCCGGAGCCCGCGGCGTCCAACGGCTTCAAGATCGAGCGCAATTACTTCACGCTCGACGGCAAGCCCGCCGACGTTACCAAAGCCAAGCAGAACGACCGCTTCGCGGTGGTGTTGAAGATCACCGAGGCAAAGCCGGAATACGGGCATATCATGGTGGCCGATTATCTCCCGGCCGGCCTCGAGATCGATAACCCGCGTCTAGTGTCATCGGGTGACTCTGGCACGCTGGACTGGATCGAGGATGGCGAGGAGCCGGAGCATACCGAGTTCCGGGATGACCGCTTCACGGCGGCGATCGATCGCGCCAGCGACGACAAGTCGGTGTTCACTGTCGCTTATATCGTGCGCGCGGTATCTCCCGGCAAATACGTGCTGCCGCAGGCCTATGTCGAGGACATGTACAACCCCTCGCGCTACGGCCGCTCCGGCACCGGTTCAGTCGAGGTGCGTCCGGCGAAATGAGTGAGAAGCCGCGCCAGCCACAGTCATCGTCATGCCCGGGCCTGACCCGGGCATCCAGGTCTCCTGCTGCGGCAGAGAAAGACGTGGATGGCCGGGTCAAGCCCGGCCATGACGGCGGTGGGAAGAGACGCGGAATTCGCATCGCGGCGCCCATCGGTGTCGCGCTCGTTGTAATCAGCGCCACCTTCGCTGCGTGGGTCGTCTCGCTCGGGCCGCTGCCGCTGGACCAGGCGCGAAAAGTCTCGACCACGATCGTTGATCGTAACGGCAAGCTGTTGCGCGCCTATGCGATGGCTGACGGCCGCTGGCGGCTGCCGGTCGATGCGAAGACCTCGGTCGATCCCGGCTATCTCAAACTGCTGCTGGCGTATGAAGACCGCCGTTTCTGGTCGCATGGCGGCGTCGATCCGCTGGCGCTGGGACGAGCTGCGCTTCAGCTCGTCACCAACGGTCACATCGTCTCCGGCGGCTCGACCATTACGATGCAACTGGCGCGGCTGATGGAGCCGCGGCGGGAGCGCTCGGTCTACGCAAAACTGCGGCAGATGGTGCGCGCGATCGAGCTCGAGCGGCAACTCAGCAAGGACGAGATCCTCGATCTCTATCTGGCGCTGGCGCCGTTCGGCGGCAATCTCGAAGGCATTCGCGCCGCGTCCATCGCCTATTTCGGCAAGGAGCCGAAACGGCTGACGCTGGCGGAATCTGCACTGCTGGTCGCGTTGCCGCAGTCGCCGGAACGCCGGCGGCTCGATCGTCATCCGCAGGAAGCTCAGGCGGCGCGTGATCGCGTGCTCGGTCGGATGGTCGAAGAGGGCGTCGTTTCGCCGGGGGACGCGGCGCAGGCCAAGACGGTCGCAGTACCAAAATTCCGCAAGCCGATGCCGATCCTGGCGCCGCATTCCTCCGACGCGGCGATGGCGACGGTAGAGGATACGCCGGTCGTCAGGCTCACGCTGGATTCCAGCCTGCAGAAAACGCTGGAGGCTCTGGCGCGTGATCGTGCGGTGGCGCAGGGGCCGAATATTTCGATCGCCATCATCGCGGTCGATAATGAATCGGGCGACGTGCTGGCCCGCGTCGGCTCGTCGGATTATTTCGACGAGCGTCGCGCCGGCCAGGTCGACATGACGCGTGCGGTGCGCTCGCCGGGATCGACGCTGAAACCGTTCATCTATGGGCTCGCCTTCGAGGACGGTTTTGTGCATCGAGAGCCTGATCGACGACCGTCCGATCCGCTTCGGCTCCTATGCCCCGGAAAATTTCGACATGACGTTTCAGGGCACGGTGCCGGCGCGCAAGGCGCTGCAACTCTCCCTGAACGTCCCGGCGATTGCGCTGCTCGATCGTGTCGGCTCCAGCCGGCTGTCGTCGCGGCTGAAGCAGGCCGGCGGCAATCTGGTGCTGCCGAAGGATGAAGCGCCGGGCCTTGCGATGGGGCTAGGGGGCGTCGGCGTCTCCTTGCAGGATCTGGCGCAGCTCTATGCCGGGCTGGCGCGGCTTGGCTCGACGCGGCCGCTGCGCGAAATCATGCTGGCCAGGAATCAGGAGAAGGACGACCGCGAGCCGATGCGGCTGATGGATCAGGCGGCGGCCTGGCAAGTCGGCAACGTGCTGCTCGGAACGCCGCCACCGGAAAACGGCGTGCACAGCAAGATCGCCTTCAAGACCGGCACCAGCTACGGCTATCGCGATGCCTGGTCGGTCGGCTTCGACGGCCGCATCACCATCGGGGTGTGGGTCGGGCGTCCCGATGGCGCGCCGGTGCCCGGCCTGGTCGGCCGCACCGCCGCGGCGCCGATCCTGTTCGACGCCTTTGCCCGCACCGGGAAGATCCCGGCGGCTCTGCCAAAGGCGCCGAAGGGCACGCTGCTCGCCAGCAACGCCAAGCTTCCGCTTCCGCTGCGGCGATTTCGTCCCCCCGGTGAACTGGTCCGGACCGGCAGCGATCAGGCGCCGCGCATCCAGTTTCCCCTGAATGGCTCGCGGATCGATGTCGACCGTTCGGGCAACGGGCAGGCCGCGCCCATACCGGTCAAGGTTGCTGGCGGCACGCTGCCGTTGACCATCATGGTCAACGGCGCCTCGGTCGGTGAAATCGACAGCCGGCGTCAGCGGCTGGTCGACCCGCCCGGACCGGGCTTTGCCCGGTTGACCGTGATCGATGCGACCGGCGCGGCCGATACCGTGGTGATCCGGGTACAGTAAGGAAAAAAGCTCCCAAAGACAGCCGGATAGGCGGAAACGTGGTGTTGTTTGCAGTGCGGTTTCATCGTATGCGAACCAGATGGTTGAAACCGTGCAACCCCCGCGCTTTGGAGCAGGCCAACAGTCTGTGAAACCTGCGAATTCCAGCCGCCGGCTGGTCGCAGCGTTCGACTTCGCCACGTCGAGCCACTTCCGCGCCATCGTGTTCCTGGTGCTGTGCGGCCTCGTGATATTCCTGCCCGGCTTCTTCAACATTCCGGCAATCGACCGCGACGAGGCACGGTTTGCGCAGGCGACCAAGCAGATGGTCGAAAGCGGCGATTTCGTCGACATTCGCTTTCAGGATGACGTCCGCTACAAGAAGCCGGTCGGTATCTATTGGATGCAGGCCGCCGTGGTCGAAGGCGCCTCGGCGCTCGGCCTGCCGCGCGCCCAGCTTCGTATCTGGCTCTACCGGATTCCTTCCCTGATCGGCGCCATCGGCGCGGTCCTTGACCTATTGGGCGGCGCTCGCCTTCGTCACTCGCCGCGGGGCGGCGCTTGCGGCGCTGATGATGTGCAGCTCCGTCCTGCTCGGCGCCGAAGCGCGGCTCGCCAAGACCGACGCGATGCTGCTGTTGACCGTAGTCGCCGCGATGGGGGCGATGGCGCGGGTCTATCTGTCCTGGCAACGCGGCGAGGATCCGGCGCATCCACCCTGGAGCGCGCCGGCGATCTTCTGGACCGCGCTGGCCGGCGGCATCCTGCTCAAGGGACCGCTGATCCTGATGTTCGTCGGCTTGACCATCCTGGCGCTCGCGATCCTCGACCGCTCGGCAGCGTGGCTGTGGCGCATGCGCCCGGTCTGGGGCCTGATGTGGACGCTGGTGCTGGTGCTGCCGTGGTTCGTCGCGATCTTCTGGCGCGCGGGCGAGGCGTTCTTCTCCAATTCGCTCGGCGGCGACATGTTGAGCAAGCTTGGCGCGCAGGAATCCCACGGCGCGCCGCCCGGCCTCTATCTGCTGTTGTTCTGGGTTACGTTCTGGCCTGGGGCTGCGCTGGCGGGGATGGCGGCGCCGGCGGTGTGGCGCGCGCGGCGGGAGCCCGGCGCGCAATATCTGCTGGCGTGGCTGGTCCCGTCATGGATCGTGCTCGAGCTCGTGCTGACCAAGCTGCCGCATTACGTGATGCCGCTCTATCCGGCGATCGCGATCCTCACGGCCGGGGCGCTGGAACGCCGCGTGCTGTCACGATCCTGGCTGAGGCGCGGCGCTGCCTGGTGGTTTGCCATTCCGGCGCTGGGGTCGGTGATATTCGTCGTCGCCGCGATCAAGCTCACGCATCATCCGGCCTTTCCGGCCTGGCCGTTTCTGGCGGCGGCGATGATCTTCGGTCTGATCGCCTGGTGGATGTTCGAGGACAGCCGCGCCGAGCGTTCGCTGCTGAACGCCGTGGTCGCCGCGACGCTTCTGTCGGTCGGGATCTACGGCATCATCATGCCGTCGCTGACGACATTGTTCCCGAGCGCCGAGATCGCGCGCGCGCTTCGTAACGTCGTCTGCGTCGGCCCAAAGGCCGCCGCGGCAGGCTTTCACGAGCCGAGCCTCGTTTTCATGACCGGCACCAGTACGCTGTTGACCGACGGATCTGGCGCTGCGGATTTCCTCGGGCAGGGAAGTTGCCGTTTCGCGCTGGTGGAATCGCGCTCAGAACGTGGTTTCGTCCAGCGCGCCGAAGCCATCGGGCTGCGCTATAACGTGGCGACCAGGATCGAGGGCTATAACATCTCGCAAGGCAAGGCCGTCTCGATCGCCATCTTCCGCTCGGAAGGCACCGAGTAAAATGGCCGCGAACTCCGGCGCTGGCGAATCCAAAATTATGCTTCGCGCTTCCTGACGCTGACATGGTTGTCGCTGGCGCAGCTCGTGCGCTCGCCATCGCATTCGCGGCGTGCAGAGGCCGCGCGACGGGCGGCGCGACACGCGTTGTGGCTTTCGGCTGGTCTTGGCGCCGCCGTCATCGTGCTGATGTACGTGCTCGATGCCTGGGAATCGGCCAGATGCCGAAGCGCGGCGACCCTTCGCTGTGGTGGGTTCGCATTCTCACCGATTTCGGCAAGGACGAATATGTGCTGGCGGTGCTGGCGGGACTGCTGATCGCGATTGCCTTCGTTTCACCGGCATTGCGTGGAATCCAGCGGTCGCTGTTGCTCGGTCTGGGAACGCGGCTGCAGTTCATATTCTGCGCGGTCGCGGTGTCCGCTCTGGCCACTGAAGTGCTGAAATGGGGTGTTGGCCGCGGCCGGCCGTTTGTCGGAGGCGAGGCAAATGCCTTCAACTTCTCGCACTTCGCGGGAACCCCGGCTTATTTCAGCTTCCCCCTCCGGACACGCCACGACAGCCTTTGCGCTCGCTTTCGCGGTCGCGGCGATCTGGCCAAAGGCCCGTCTTGCGATGGCCGTCTATGCCCTGGTCATTGCGGCGAGCCGCCTGGTGCTGCTGGCCCACCATCCGAGCGACGTGGTTGCCGGCGCGCTGGTCGGGATCATCGGTGCGATGTTCGTGCGATACTGGTTTGCGGCCCGCCGGCTGGGATTTGCGATCCAGCGTGACGGCACCATTGTGTCCCTTGTTGGACCCTCGTCCGGGCGCCTCAAAAGGGTTGCCCGGGGCGCTTTCGCCCCATAAAAGCGGACGCCGCGAAGCGCCCGACAGGACCGGTTCCGGCTTCGGGCCTTTTTCAAACCCAACCAAAGCAATGAGTGTTTAATTGCCTTCTTCCGACAGAGATGCGGTAGCCGTTTCCATCGTTGTGCCGGTGCGCAACGAAGCGGAGAACGTCGCGCCGCTGATTGCGGAAATCGTCAAGGCGCTCGACGGCCGCTGGGTTTACGAGATTGTCTATGTGAATGACGGCTCGACGGATGCGACCGCCGACCGGCTGGCGGCGCTGATGAAGCAGCACCCTCAACTTCGGCAGCTGAAACATGCCAGTTCCTCCGGGCAGTCGGCGGCGGTGCGCAGCGGCGTGAGGGCCGCGCGCGGCGCCATCGTGGCCACGCTCGACGGTGACGGCCAGAACAATCCGGTGTTCCTGCCGGACTTGATCTCGGCGATCGAAAGTGGCGGCGGCCGCGTGGGCCTAGCGGCGGGCCAGCGGGTCGGACGCAAGGATACCGGTTTCAAGAAGCTGCAGTCGAACATCGCCAACGGCGTGCGCAAGGCGATCTTGAGCGACGGCACCCGCGACACCGGCTGCGGGTTGAAGGCATTTCCGCGCGAGGTGTTCCTCTCGATGCCTTACTTCGACGGGCTGCACCGCTTCCTGCCGGCGCTGGTGCGCCGCGAAGGTTTTGACATTGCCTATGTCGATGTGGTCGACCGCCCGCGCCATTCCGGCGTGTCAAATTACGGCTTCTTCGACCGGCTGTGGATCGGGATTATGGATCTCGCCGGCGTGTGGTGGCTGATCCGGCGCAAGAAGCCCACGCCCGCTGCGACCGAGGTTATCTGATGCTGATTCAATACGGCCAGGCGCTCGGCGATTACCTCTACGACGTCTTCGTCGCCAAGTTCGATTTCTGGCTCGCTTTCGGGCTGGTCGCGCAATTGCTGTTCACCGCGCGTTTCCTGGTGCAGTGGATCTCGAGCGAACGCGCCGGACAAAGCGTGGTGCCGATGGCGTTCTGGTTCTTCTCGATGGGAGGCGGGGTGATGACGCTGGTCTACGGCATCGCCAAGCGCGAACCCGTGATCATCATCGGCCAGTCGCTGGCCACGATCATCTACATCAAATATCATGCTGATCGTGAAGAACCGCCCAGGGGGTCGAAGACGCTGGACCGCTAATTCATCCGCGGCCGTGCACCGGCGCGGGTAGCGTGGCCAAATCAGTTTCGGCACTGCGATAGGCGGCTAGTTCGCCTGCGGCATCGAGTACGGGGTAGGCGACCGAACAGATGTGCGAGTGAATGCGCCTGAGATCGCGCAGCACGTCGAGATGCAGCGAGGTGGTCTCGATGGTCTCGGGCCGGCCTTCGCGCAGGCGGTCCAGGTGCCGTTCGGTGGCGGCCAGCTCGGCGTTGCGAAGGGCGGCCTTCTCGGCCAGGAGTTTGCGCGCCTCGTTGACGTCGCCGGACATGAAGACGCCGAAGGCAATTCGTAAGAGGTCCATCGTGCGCTTATGGAAGGTCGAAAGCTCTTCGGCGCCCTCGGTCGAGAACTGAAACCGGCGCTTGATCTTCTTGGTCGCCAGTTCGCTCAAGTTCTTGTCGATGATGTCGCCGATATGTTCGAGGTTGATGGCGAAAGAGACGATTTCCATCGCCCGCTGTCCCTCGCGCTCGTCGAGGCTGCCGCGGGTGAGTTTCGTGATATAGAGCTTGATCGCCTCGTCGAGGCTGTCGACGCGGTTGTCCATCTGCGAGACCTGGTCGACCAGGGCACGATCGTCGGTCATCATCGCCGCCATCACCTTGCGCAGCATGATCTCGACGTGATCGCCCATATGCAGCGTCTCGCGCGCGGCGTCCGCCAACGCGAGTGAGGGTCTCGAGCGCGCTCTCGTCGAGGTAGCGCGGCCCTGACGCGTCGGTCTCCCTGACGCGCTCGGGCAGCAGCGCCTTCAATAGCCGCGCCATGCCGTCGAGCAGGCCGATGAAGAGCAGCGCGGTCGCGACGTTGAACGCGATGTGGAACAGGGCGGTCGCCCTGGCTAGATCCGGCTGCCAGGAGGTCAGCAGATCCGCGATCGGCTGCAGGAACGGCGCTACCAGCAGGATGCCGGCCAGCCGGTTGATGAAGTTGCCAAGCGGAAGCCGATAGCTGGCGGGATTGCCGCGGCGCGCGCCCTCGACAATCGGATTGATTGCGCTGCCGAGGTTGGCACCGAGCACGAGCGCCAGCGCCGCGTAGGGCGTGATGAAATGCGCATAGGCCAGTGACATCACCAGCAGGACGCTGGCGACGCTGGAATGCACCATCCAGGTCACCAGGGCCGCGAAGACGATACAGAGAACGGGATCGCCGGTGATGGCGTTCATGAACACGCGCACGCCGGGCGCGTTCTCGGCCGGCACCAGCGTATTGAGCAGGATGTGCAGCGCGAGCAACATAAGGCCGAGGCCGATAAAGACGCGGCCAATGTCCTTGATGCGCGAACGCGCTCCGCTGCGGAACGCGACCAACCCGATAATGAACAGAATGGGAGCGACGGCGGCGATGTTGAACGAAAGGATCTGCACGATCAGCGTGGTGCCAACATTGGCGCCGAGCATGATGGCGAGCGCCGGGACCAGGCTGACCAACCCCTTCGACGTAAACGAACTCGTGAGCAGCGCGGTTGCCGTGCTGCTCTGGAGCAGTGCCGTCAACCCGAGGCCGGCGCCGACGGCGGTGAATCGGTTGCTGAGAGCCTTTGCCAGTAGCTGTCGCAGGTCGGGCCCGAACGCGCGCAGGATTCCGCTGTGGACCATATGCAGGCCCCACAGCAGCAGCGCTACGCCGCCCATCAGGTCGAGAAGAACCAAGCTTCCCATCGGTACCGGCTTCCAACAATTCGAGTCGACGGGTCAGGCTATCGCCAATCGAGGGGGATCAACCCTCAAATTTGCTGAAAATCGCGACGAGAAGGTGCTGCGGCGGGCATCATTTGCCCGCATTTGCGGCCCGGGTTCGGTAAACGAAGTTCGAATACATCGGTTACATTGCGAGGCGTTGCGATAGGCCAATTCCAACGATTCTTCGGTAGAGCTGATGGCACCAGAATCACATCGAACAGGGCCAGGGATCGACATGTTAGCGAATCGCCGCAGAAGCGAACGTCGTGCGTGCAGAAGCTTTGCAAAAATACAGTTCGCGACCGGCGGCTTGCCGCGCGATTGCATGATCTCGGACATGTCCGACGGCGGCGTGAAGATCATCGCCGAATACCCGGAGATTCCACCCGAATTCACGGTGATTTTCTCGGAAGGCCGGCCGCGCCAATGCAAGCTGGCCTGGCGGATCGGATGTGAACTCGGCGCTCAATTCGTCGACTAGGTCGAGCGAAAGCCGCCACTATTGCGGGTCCCGGGGCGGGGTGCAGACCTCGCGCCGCGGGCAAATACCCGCAGCCGAAGGGGCAAGTGCCCTCGGCCGAAGGGCAAGTGCCCTCGGAGGTCGCCGATTACCGCAAAAGGGGCCGACTTAACCGGAACTTAGGGTTAACCTGTGAGCATTGCTGGACAGTCCCGCCGTGGGTCGAGGTTCATGCTCCAGAAGTCGTTTCATCCGTCCCGTGTCGCGCGACTTCTTGCGTGTACATCCTTCCTGATCCTGGCGCTGGGGCTTGGCGGCTGCCGGACGTCGGGCCTCTCCGACATCACCGGCTCGCTCGGCGAGAAGGCCGAGCCCCGTGCCGCCGATCCGCGGCGCGAGGTCGAGCTCTATCAGGAACGCTATCGCGCCAATCCGAAGGACGCCGACGCGGCGCTGAAATACGGAAAGGCGCTCCGCTCGGCGGGACAGCGGTCACAGGCGGTCGCGGTGCTCGAACAAGCCACCATCGCCCATCCCAGCAACAAGGCGCTGCTCGCCGGCTATGGCCGCGCGCTGGCGGACAATGGTAATTTCCAGCAGGCCTTCGACGTGCTTGGACGCGCCCACAGTCCCGACGACCCCGACTGGCGGCTGCTCTCGGCGCAGGGAGCGACTCTGGATCAACTCGGGCGATATGAGGAGGCGCGGCAGTATTATGCGAGCGCGCTGAAAATAGTGCCGGAAGAACCGTCGGTGCTCTCAATCTCGGACTTTCCTACGTCCTCTCGAAGGATCTGCCGAGAGCGGAGGAGACGTTGCGCCGCGCGCATGAGCGGGCGGGGACCGATCCGCGCGTGCGGGCCAATCTGGCGCTGGCCGTCGGCCTGCAGGGCCGTATTGCCGACGCGGAAAAGATCGTGAAGGCCGACCTGCCGGCCCACGAGGCCGCCGCGAACGTCACACAGTTGAAGCGCATGCTGTCGCGGAAGGACAAGGAGAATGCGCGGGCCGAGGTCGAGAAAGATGCCGATCGCGGCCACGCGCAGCCGACAAGAGCATGACCGGTTCTGATTGGATCAGAACCGAAGCTCCAGATAAGCTCCGACCGGTACTTGCGCCTTACGCTCTGCGGGCTGTCGCGGCCTGCAATTTCTTGATGATCGGCGTCAGGAACGAAGCCCGGGACCGCTTGGTCACGGCGTGGCCTGTCAAGCGTTGCGCAATCTGCAGAAACACCGTGGTGGTGCGGTGCTTGGCGGCGATCTGCGCGATCATCTGGCCGTTGTTGGCGGTCCCGAACATTTTTCAAATCGAACGGAATCGCCGCGATCGGCTGGCTCTCGATCGCCTTGGCGAATTCACGCGTGGTGATTTCCGGGCGCTTGTGCATGCCGACCTGATTGAGACAGTACAGCGGCGGGCGGTCGTTGGGCCGCGACGCCTTCAGCACGTTCAGCATGTTCTTGGCGTTGCGCATGTTGGCCAGATCGGGCTCGGCCACGATCAGAATGTCATCCGCGCCGACCAGCGCGCGCCGGGTCCACGCCGACCACTGATGGGGAACATCGAGCACGATGCAGGGCGTCGTCATGCGCAGCGTATCGAAGATCGCGTCGAGGGCGTCGGCGCCGAAGTCGTAGACCTGGTCCAGCGTCGCCGGCGCTGCCAGCAGGCTGAGACGGTCGGTGCACTTTGCCAGCAGGCGCTCCATCAAGGCCGTGTCCGGCCGTTCCTGCTGCATGATCGCGTTGGCGATGCCCTGTACCGGATCCTGGTTGTAGTCGAGGCCGGCGGTGCCGAAGGCGAGGTCGAGATCGATCACCACGGAATCTAGCGCCAGATCGCGTGCGATCGCCCAGGCCACGTTGTGCGCGACGGTGGATGCGCCGACGCCGCCCTTGGCGCCGACGACGGCGATGATGCGGCCGACGGCCACGGCCTCGGAGGCCGCGTACGGGCCGCAAATCGCGCGCACGACGTCGATCGGTTCGACCGGACCGGTGACGTAATCGCTGACGCCGCGCCGCACCAGTTCGCGGTAGGGCGTGACGTCGTTGGCGCTGCCGATCACGACGACGCGGGTCCCGGCGTCGCACACCGTCGCGAGTTCATCCAGCCCTTCGAGGATGTCGCGGCCGGTTTCGGTCTCCAGCATGATGACGTTCGGCGTCGGCGCCTTGTGATAGGCATCGATGGCAGCCGCGATGCCGCCCATGTGAACCGAAAGATGGGCCTTGCCGAGGCGGCGGTCTTCGCTCGCCGCACGCACTGCGGCTGCGACCGCGACGCTCGCGCAGAAGGCCTGTACCGACACGCGCGGCGCCGGCGAGATGTATTCCTCGGCCTGCGTTGGCGTGACGTCCAATTGCTCGTCGGGGTTTTGAAAGACGCGGCTGATCATTTGCCTGTATCGCTCAGTTTGGCCTTGTCGGCTTCGGGATAGGTGGTCGTGGTGGAGACGCCCTTGCGATACTTGTCAAAGGCGATATTGCGCCGCGGCGTATAGGCCGCGGTTTTCAGGTTGCGGCTGCTCGAGATCCGCGGGATTGTCGATCATCGCAGCGAGGTTGCGCTGGGTGGCGCAGCCGGGAATTGTGATAGGGCTTGTTTTCGTTGTAGCCGGGGTTGTCGATGTTCGGGCCGAGGTCCTCCGGCCACAGGCCGCAGGGCCGGCTACCGCCGAAATCTTCGGATAGCTCAGCCTGATCGTGGGCAAGGTTCGGGGATCGTCCGGACGGTAGTGACGCAGCGTGATGGCGCGCGAGGGCACGCCGCCTGCCATCAGCACCGATTGAATTTCACGGAACGAGGCTGCCGCTGCGCGTGCATTCGGGGTGTCTATGGGCACATCGGCGATGATCGCGCCGGTACCCTCGCGGACCCAAGTCTGCGCCAGTCCCATGACGTCGGTGCGCTGCGGCGCGAGAGGCCGCCGCGCGCACGGCCGACGAAGCCGACGATCGAGCGGTCGGCTTCGGTCACGGCAATCGGATGACGCTGGCGGTAGTCGTTGGGCACGCTCGCGGTCACGATTTCCGTGGTCTGCGTGCAGGCGCTCAGCGCCGCCGAGAGGCCGAGGAGGGCGCCGACCAGGCGCAAGGTGTTGACGCGATCAACCGGTTTTCTGCTTGTCATCGTTCCGTCCTCGTCCGGCGCAGTGGAGCGCTTCCGTCTCAGTCAATGATGAAACCAAAGTTGCTCTGGGGGGGCGCCGATGGCATCGACGCTGGCGACGAGACCGTAGATCCGGTTGATGCGGGCGAGCAGCGTGGACTGGGAGTCGGACGCCGGCGCGAAGCCGTCATCGGGACGGGACAATTCCTTCTGCGCCACCGCGCGGACCACATAGGGCGTCACCAGAACCATCAGTTCGGTCTGGTTGTTGACGAAGTCCTGGCTGCGGAACAACGCGCCGAGAACCGGCAACTGGTCGAGACCGGGCAAGCCGTTGACGGCCTGTTTGGTCTGCTCCTGGATCAGGCCGGCCATCGCCATCGAGCCCCCGGAGGGATATTTCCAGCGTGGTTTCGGCTCGGCGTGTCTTGGTCGAGGAATGCTTGTTCCATTTTGCCCGCCAGTCAGAGAGTTTTCGGTCGAGACTTCCGACACTTCCGTCATCACCCGCAGGCTGATCCGTCCCTCAGCCAGTACTACCGGCGTGAAGTTGAGCGAGATGCCAAATTTCTTGAAGCTGACTGTCTGGGCGCATTGTCCGATGGCACCAGACGTTGTTGTTTGGCAGGTCACGCCGGTCGGAATGGGAAATTCGCCGCCTGAGATAAACGTTGCGGATTCGCCGGAGATCGCGGTCAGATTGGGTTCGGCGAGCGTTCGCACGACGCCGGCGCTTTCCATCGCGCGAAGTACCGCCTGGACCGACGGCATCGAGCCGAATGGCACGCCAAGGCCATTGCCGGGGACGAGGGCGCGTTGTTTGCAGTGAAGGGATTGTCGTTGTTGAATTTCACGATCGTGTTGCCAACATTCATGCTGGCGCTGAGATCGATGCCCATCTGTTTGCCGACATCCCGCCGGACTTCCGCGACAGTGACCTTCAACATCACCTGGTCGCGGCCGCCGACGACGATCGAGTTGACGACCTTCTCGGACCCGCCGACCAGCCGCGCGGCGATCTCACCGGCCTGTTGGGCCTCCACCGGGCTCGATACCGAACCGGTAGGTACACTATCGCCGACGCCCTCGATCTGGATTCCTGGCATTGACTGGCGGAGCGCGGCGCGAACGCCGTTGAGGGTCGCGCTTGACCGCGATGTCGTAGAGGCGACCTGCTGGCCGTCGGCATCGAAAAATACGACGTTGGTCTGGCCGACCGCGGCGCCGATGATGTAGGCGCGCTGCGCAGAACGAACGACGGCGTTGGCGACTTTGGGATCGGCGACCAGCACATCCTTCACATCGCGCGGCAGGTCGACGACCACGGTTTTGCCGATGCCGAGCGCAAGAAAGCGCGTCTTGACGACCGGGCCGATGGCCGATGTCGTCACGGGATCTTTATCGGACTCGGCCGCGACGACGGCGAGCGGGCCGAGCGTCAGCGCGGCGACGGCGACAACAACAGGGCGCCGGCCGCCACGGTTCGCATCGCTGACTGAGTTTCCCTAAACTTCATATCGGGCGTCCTTTCGGTCACTTCTGTGCCGTCGTTTGATTGGCGACGCCGTAGCGAACCACGTTGACGCCGTCGTTTCGCTTTTGAACTAGATCATCGGCCCGGCCTTCGGGCGCGTTGACATCGGTGATGCTGCGCAATGCGAGCGCCAGCGTGCCGCCCTGGCGCGCGCGCGCCAGCGTCTCGGCCTGCTCGGGCTTCAACTCGAGCGTGACCGTCTTGCCGACGAGGGTGTTGATTCCTCTTTTTCCTTCGGCGCCTGATCGATCGCCAGCACGCGGACATTGGTGAGGATAATTTCCGAAATGGTGACGTCGGTCCGTTGCGGTCGGATTCTTCTCGCGCCTGGACACAGAATTACGTCGACGCGATCATTGGGCAGGATGAAAGCCGCCGGCGCCGGTTTCCGGCGTTATCTCCGTCGAGATCGCCCGCATGCCGGTCGGCAGGATCGCGGCCATGAAGCCGGAGCCATTGGCTCGACCAGCTTCTGCTCACGGATCGGTTCACCCGCGATGAATGGAGCGCGTGCGATCGGGCCGGCAATTTCGTTGATGGCGTTGGCCTTGCCGGCGCGGTTGATGAAATTGCTGCTGGCGGTCGCTGCCGGCCAGGTCTGCCGGTGCAGATCCTCCGGCTTGACCGCCTGGCCGAGCCGATGTCGGACTTCGCGACCAGGATCTCCACTGTCGGCAGTTGCGCCACCGGTTCGGCCGGGCCGGCCTTTTCGTCCGTGCCGCGGGCGAGATGGCGGCAACGCCGCCGGCACTCAATGCGATGGTCAGGACGACGACACGTGCGATATTCATACGCTTTACGATCTTACTCTTACGCCGGGACGCCCGAACTGCATGGCAATGACAGCCATTCCCTGAGGCATGACTAGGCATCAAAGGTATAAGGGAACTTGAGGGATGAATTATTTGGTGGATCGAGCAGCGGGATCGACCGTCATGGTGAACGAGCGGTTATCGTTTGAAGAAAATTGTCCGCAAAAAATCCGGAGGTGTGCGGCCGGTGACCGCAAACCTGCGGATGATCTGGCCGCGCAGGAAGCAAGCGAAGTGCGCTCCGTTGCATCGGCCGCCGCGAAGATCGCTCGAAAAATCGACGGGGAGCAGCCGCCCTAGGCGGCGGCCTTCAACGCGGCAAATCCGCGTTCGAGATCGGCCTTGAGGTCGTCGACATTCTCCAGGCCGATGTGGAGCCGGAGCGTCGGCCCGCCGGGCGACCATTTGGTCGCTGTGCGATAGGGATCGCAGTCGAAGGGGATGACGAGGCTTTCAAAGCCGCCCCACGAAAAGCCCATGCCGAACAGTTTGACGGCATCGAGCAGGGCGTCGACCGCCTTTTGCGGCACCGGCTTGAGGACAATGCTGAACAGGCCGGACGCGCCGGTGAAGTCGCTTCCAGATCGCATGGCCCGGGTGACTTTTAAGCGCCGGGTGCAATACCCGCAACACCTCGGGGCGAGTGGAGAGCCAGCGCGCTATATCGAGGCCCGAGCGGCTCTGCGCGAGCCGGACCGCCAGCGTGCGCGTGCCGCGCAGCGCCAGGAACACGTCATCAGGGCCGGCGCAAACGCCGAGCAGGCGGATGCCTTCGGTGAGCAGCGGCCACGTCTTTGCGTTCGCCGAGATCGTGCCGAACATGATGTCGGAATGGCCGCCGATATATTTGGTGGCGGCCTGGATGCTGATGTCGACGCCCTGATCGAGCGAGCGATGAAATAGTGGCGTGGCCCAGGTGTTGTCGTCGATGACGAGCGCGCCCTTCGAATGCGCGACCTCGGCGATGGCGGGGATGTCGCTCATTTCAAACGACTGTGAGCCGGGCGCCTCGACCAGTATCGCTTTGGTGTTGGGCTTGAACAGCTTTTCGATACCGGCGCCGATCAGCGGATCGAAATAGGTGATTTCGATGCCATAGCGGGCGAGCATGCCGTTGCAGAAATTGCGCGAGGGCCGATAGACATTGTCGGTCACCAGCAAATGATCGCCGGCGCTCAGCACCGAGAGCAGCGTGGTGGTAATCGCGGCCAGCCCCGACGGCGTGAGCCCGACGCCTGCGCATTGCGGGCCTTCAAGCGACATCAGCACGTCCTGCAGCGCCCGCGTGGTCGGAGAGCCGTGACGCCCATAGGAGAATTCGGCGCGGTGGGCGTGCAGGTCCTCGGCGGTCGGATAGAGCACGGTAGAACCGTGGAACACGGCAGGATTGACGAACCCCCTCTGGCCCTTCGTATCGCGGCCTGCGGTGACCAGTCTGGTTTCGGCTTTTTGCGGGTTGGACGATCCGTCGTTCGAAGAGCTCATGCGTTTGCCGTTGCCCAAGACGTTATGCCGCAGCCGCAACTTGATCGCGAAACACCGCCGGGCGGCGGGGCGGGGCCGGGGAGTTAATAACAAGAGACAGAAGACGGCAGTCAACCCCTTGACCCGGCACGCTGGTCGTTCTGTGATGGGTAGCAACTATCAGTCGCTGCAAGTTGAGGGGCCTGCTGCGATATCAGATCCATTGCCTGACCGGATTGCACGTCAAACTGCACGGTCGGGGTGACGCTTTTCAGCGAGGATCAGCGGGTTGGCCCCCATAACGTCAGGCGTTGCCTAAAAAACGATCTCCGGACGACCCCTTGAAAGGCCTACCCCATGAAACGCGTATCTCTGGTTGTCACCCTCGCCCTTGCCGCCGGTCTCTCGGCCCAGGCCGCTTCGGCGCAAACCCTCAAGACGGTCAAGGACCGCGGCATGCTGTCCTGCGGCGTGAGCCAGGGCCTGCCGGGCTTCTCGACCCCGGATGACAAGGTAACTGGACCGGGCTCGACGTCGACATCTGCCGGGCGATCGCGGCCGCCATCTTCAACGACGCAAGCAAGATCAAGTTCGTGCCGCTGTCGGCCAAGGACCGCTTCACCGCGCTGCAGTCGGGCGAAATCGACGTGCTGTCGCGCAACACCACCTGGACGCTGTCGCGCGATACTTCGCTCGGCGCCAACTTCACCGGCGTGACCTACTATGACGGCCAGGGCTTCCTGGTGAAGAAGTCAGTGAAGGTGAATTCGGCGCTGGAATTGAACAGCGCGTCCGTCTGCGTGCAGACCGGAACCACGACCGAGCAGAACCTCGCCGACTACTTCAAGGGCAACAACATGAAGTATGAGGTGATCGCGTTCGGCACCGCCGACGAAACCGTCAAGGCGTACAGATCCGGCCGCTGCGACGTCTTCACCTCCGACGTCTCCCAGCTCTACGCCGAGCGCCTGAAGGTCGCGACCCCGCTGATCACGTCGTGCTGCCGGAGGTGATTTCGAAGGAGCCGCTCGGGCCGATGGTCCGCCATGGTGACGATCAATGGTTCGACATCGTGAAATGGACGCTGTTCGCGATGGTCGGTGCCGAAAGAACTCGGCGTGACCCAGAAGAACGTCGATGAGATGGCCAAATCCGACAAGCCCGAGCTCAAACGCGCCTTCGGCACCGACGGCAATCTCGGCGAACAGCTCGGCCTGACCAAGGACTGGATGTCGCGGATCGTGAAAGCCGTCGGCAATTACGGCGAGTCCTTCGAGCGCAACGTCGGCTCCGGCTCCAAGCTCGGCATTGCTCGCGGCCTCAACAACCTCTGGAGCAAGGGCGGTATCCAGTACGCGCCGCCGATCCGCTGATCGACGGCAAGGGGGCTGCGGCGATGTCGATCGAACCCCGAAAACCACCATCGCAGCTTCTTCCCAGGCTGCAACGGGCGCTTGGCGGCCGGGCGGGCTGGGCGGCTCGTGCTCCAGCTCCTGTTCGTCGCCGCGCTCGCCTGGATTTGCTACGAGATCGTCGCCAATGCCCGCGCCAATCTGCAGGCGCAGCGGATCACCGCGGGCTTTGGATTCTTGGCGAATACCGCGGGCTTTGACGTCAGCCAGAACCTGATCCCGTATTCGGGGTCCGATAGCTACACTCGGGTGTTTCTGGTCGGCCTGCTCAACACGCTGCTGGTCTCGGTGATCGGCATTTTCTTCGCCACCCTGATTGGATTCATCGTCGCGCTCGGCCGCCTGTCGCCGAACTGGCTGTTGTCGCGGATATCAGGCGGCTATGTCGAACTGATCCGCAACCTGCCGCTGCTGTTCCAGATCCTATTCTGGTATCTCGCCGTGCTCGCGGCATTGCCCAATCCGCGGCAGAGCATCTCCGTCTTCGACAGCTTCTTTCTCAGCAACCGCGGTCTGGTGATTCCAAAGCCGATCGGCACTGCCGGTTTCGAGCCGTTCGTCGTTGCGGTGCTGGTCGCGATCGTTGCTGCGATTGCGCTGTGGCGTTACTCACGTCGGCAACTCTTCGAGAGCGGCAAGGTGATCAAGGTCTGGCCCTTTGCGCTGGGCGTGGTGATCGGCCTGCCATTGCTGAGCGCGCTGATCTTCGGCGCACCGGTTACGTTTGAAATTCCCGCACTCAAGGGCTTCAACTTCGCCGGCGGCTCCCGCGTCATTCCTGAATTCGTCGCGCTGACGCTGGCGCTGTCGACCTACACCGCCGCCTTCATCGCCGAGATCGTGCGTGCCGGCATCCTCTCCGTCCACAAGGGGCAGATGGAGGCCGGCTCCTCGCTTGGATTGCAGCGCGGTTCGGTGCTGCGGCTGATCGTGATCCCGCAGGCGATGCGGGTGATCCTGCCGCCGCTCACCAACCAGTATCTCAATCTGACCAAGAACTCCTCACTTGCGGTTGCGATCGGCTATCCCGACCTGGTTTCGGTGTTCGCGGGAACGACGCTCAGCCAGACCGGGCAGGCGATTGAAATCATCGGCATCACGATGGGCGTCTATCTCCTGATCTCGCTGGTCACGAGCGCGGTCATGAGCTTCTATGGATGGCGGATCAGCCGGAGCATGAGCGGATGAGCGGCACCCCTTCATCCATTTTCGTTCGCCAGGAGCTCGTGCCGGAGCGGCCGGCGCCGGTGAAGACTACCGGCCTCATAGGCTTCCTGCGCACGCGCCTGTTCAATTCGCCGACCAACATCCTGATCACGATCGTCAGCCTGCTGCTGCTGTGGTTCACCTTGGTGCCGGCGCTGAAATTCGTGCTGGTCGATGCGGTATGGACCGGCAAGGACCGAACCGCGTGCCTGCCCAAAAATCCCGGCGACGTGGTCGGCGCCTGCTGGCCGTTCATTCAGGCCAAGCTTTCGCAGTTCATCTACGGATTTTATCCGGAGCAGGAGCGCTGGCGGGTCGACCTGACCTTCATTCTTGCCGCCATCCTGCTGGTGCCGCTGCTGATTCCGCGGTTGCCGGCCAAGGGTCCCAACGCCATCCTGTTCTTTCTGGCATTCCCCGTTGTCGCCTTCTTCCTGCTGCTCGGCGGCGGGCTGGGCGGCTTCGGCGTGAGCTGGACGGCCGGGCTTCTGTCGGGATTCAACGACAGCATCGGCGATGGCGGAAGAAAGCTCGCGGCCGCCGGCGAGGCCACGGCCGTCATCGGGCCGTTGCTGTGGCTGCTTGGCAAGCTGATTGTACTGGTGAGCACGGCGATTGGTTGGGTACTTCTGCCACTGACCTGGCTGCGCGATCAGATCCAGGACTTCCGCAGCCCGGTCTGGGCCGACCTCGTGGCGACCGCCGTGATCGTGTCGGCAGTAATATTCTGGCTGGGCGGCGGTCTGCGTTCCGGCTGGCGTCCGCTGATTACCTGCCTGGCGATCTTTGCCGGCATCGGCATCGTGATCGCGGTGATGGGGCTAGACCGCGGCGGATTCCCTGTTGTGGATACGAGGCTCTGGGGCGGCCTTCTGGTGACGCTCGTGGTGTCTGTCACCGGCATCGTCGCCTCGATGCCGGTCGGCATCGCGCTCGCGCTCGGGCGGCGCTCGACCATTCCGCTGATCCGGATTTTCTCGATCGCCTTCATCGAGTTCTGGCGCGGGGTTCCGCTGATCACCGTGCTGTTCTTCGCAACCTATATGCTGCCGCTGTTCGTGCCGACCGGCTTCACCATCGACGGACTGATGCGCGCCTTGATCGGCATCGCGCTGTTCGCGGGGGCCTACCAGGCCGAAGTGATCCGCGGCGGCTTGCAGGCGATCCCGCGCGGGCAGGGCGAGGCGGCGAGCGCGCTTGGCCTTTCCTGGGGCAAGACCACGGCCCTGATCGTGATGCCGCAGGCGCTGCGCCACGTCATCCCCGGCCTCGTCAACAGCTTCATCGCGCTGTTCAAGGACACCTCGCTGGTCTCGATCGTCGCGCTGTTCGACCTGCTCGGGCAGCTCAGGGCATCGTTCTCCGATCCGGTCTGGTCGACGCCGTCGACGCTGTTCACCGGCTTTGCCTTCACCGGGATCATCTATTTCGTCTTCTGCTTTGGAATGTCGCGTTACTCGCTGTTCGTCGAGAACAGGCTGAACGCGCATCGGCGCAACTGAGTACATGACCATGACCGCAAACTCGATCGTCGGCATCAACACACTCAACAAGTGGTACGGGGACTTTCACGTGCTGCGCGACATCAACCTCGATGTCGCCAAAGGCGAGCGCATCGTGATCTGCGGCCCGTCGGGCTCGGGCAAGTCGACGCTGATCCGCTGCATCAACGCGCTGGAGGAGTTTCAGGAGGGCAACATCGTCGTCGACGGCATCGAACTCGGTCCGAACCTGCGGCGCGTGGACGAAGTCCGCCGCGACGTCGGCATGGTGTTCCAGAGCTTCAACTTGTTTCCGCACCTGACGGTGCTGGAGAACTGCACGCTGGCGCCGATCTGGGTGCGCAACATTCCGAAGAAGGACGCCGAAGCAACCGCGATGAAATTCCTGGAGCGAGTCAAGATTCCGCAGCAGGCCAACAAATATCCGGGCCAGATGTCAGGCGGACAGCAACAGCGCGTCGCGATCGCCCGCGCGCTGACCATGAACCCGAAGGTCATGCTGTTCGACGAGCCGACCTCGGCGCTGGATCCCGAAATGGTCAAGGAAGTGCTCGACACCATGGTCGATCTCGCCAGGGAAGGTATGACCATGCTGGTGGTCACCCACGAAATGGGATTTGCGCGCGAAGTCGCCAACCGCGTCGTATTCATGGACGCCGGCCAGGTGATCGAGGCCAACACGCCCGAAAACTTCTTCGCCAATCCGCAGCACGCGCGGACGAAGTTGTTCCTGAGCCAGATTCTGCGGCATTAGATCATGCTCCTCATGGTGAGGAGCGTGCGAAGCACGCGTCTCGAACCATGCAGGCCCCCTGCAGCCATCCTTCGAGACGCAGGCTTCGCCTGCTCCTCAGGATGAGGTCAGTGGGCGCGGAGCGCTCGCTCACACCTTCTCGAACGGGACGTCGATCTTGGTGCGCTTTTCCAACCACGCCGGCACCGGCAGGTTCTTCGAGCGCATGAACTCCGGATTGAACAGTTTTGATTGATAGCGGCCGCCGGAATCGGCCAGTATCGTCACGATGGTCTTGCCGGGACCAAGCTGCTTGGCGAGGCGGATCGCGCCGGCAACATTGATGCCGGTGGAGCCGCCGGGCAAAGGCCCTCGTGCTCCAGCAGTTCGTAAATGACCGGCACCGCTTCCTCGTCCGGAATGAGGAAGGCGTCGTCGACCTGCGCGGTCTCGATAACCGGCGTCACGCGCCCAAGCCCGATGCCTTCGGTGATCGATCCGCCCGGCGTCGACTTGGCCTGACCGTTCTTGAACAATTCGTACATCGCGGCGCCATGCGGATCGGCGCAGGCAACCACGATGCCCTTGTTCTTCTCCTTCAGGAAGCGGCTCGCGCCCGCCAGTGTGCCACCGGTGCCGACCGAGCAAATGAAGCCGTCGATTTTGCCGCCGGTCTGCTGCCAGATTTCCGGGCCGGTGGATTCGTAGTGCGCCTTGGCGTTATCGAGATTGTTCCACTGATCGGCGAACAATACGCCATTGGGTTCGCTCTTGCGGAGCTGATCGGCCAGCCTTCTTCCGACATGCTGGTAGTTGTTCGGGTTGGCGTAGGGCAGCGCGGGCACCTCGACCAGTTCGACGCCGCACAGCCGCAGCGTGTCCTTCTTTTCCTGGCTCTGGGTATCCGGAATGACGATCAGTGTCCGGTAACCGCGGGCGCTCGCAACCACCGCAAGACCGATGCCGGTATTGCCTGCGGTCGCTTCCACCACGAGTCCGCCGGGCTTGAGGTCGCCGCGCTTCTCGGCCTCGAGGATCATCCACTTGCCCGCGCGGTCCTTGACCGACTGGCCGGGATTCATGAATTCGGCCTTGCCAAGAATGGTGCAGCCGGTTGCTTCGGAAGCATGCTGCAGCTTGATGAGGGCGTGTTGCCGATCGCTTCGATGACGTCTTTGTTGAAGGCCATGTTTTGAAATTGCCGGTTTTGCTTGCCTAATCGTTGGGCGACCCTAAAGGACCGTCGCAGGGCACACAAGCCAGCGTTAGGGCAGAGCGGTCAGCCCGATTTTGCAAACACCACCTGACGCACGTCGATATTTCCCGACAGGAATCCGGCCTCGCAGTAGGCGAGGTAGTATTCCCAGAGTCGCCGGAAGCGGTCGTCAATCCTGAAGGCATCAGGTTCGGCCATGCCGCGCGGAAATTGCTTCGCCAGATGGCGAGCGTCTTGGCATAATCTTGCCCGAAAATGCGCTCGCGGATGACGGGAACGCCGAAGCGCTCGCCGAGCGTTTTCAGTATCTGCGGCGAGGGCAGCATGCCGCCCGGGAAAACGTAGCGCTGAATGAAATCGACCTCGCGGCGATAGGTCTGGAACAGGCTGTCCTGGATGGTGATGGCCTGTATGCCGGCGAGCCCGCCGGGCAGCAGGCGGTCGCGCAGTTGTGAAAAATACTTTGGCCAGAACTGCTCGCCGACCGCCTCGATCATCTCGATCGAAGCAATCCGGTCATAGCGGTCGCGCTCGTCGCGATAATCCTGCAGCCTGATCTCGACCTTGTCGCTGAGCCCGGCATTGTGGATGCGGGCTTGTGCGAAATCGCGCTGCTCCTTGCTGATGGTGAGCCCGACGACCCTGACGCCGAACGTCTTGGCGACATATTCGGCAAAGCCGCCCCATCCGCAACCGATCTCCAGCAGCTTCTGGCCGGGCCGCAGATCGATGGCTTCGGCGAGCCGTCGGTATTTGTTGTGTTGCGCGGCGGTCAGGTCGGGGGTGTCGTCCTCGAACAGGGCGGAGGAATAGGTCATGCTGGGATCGAGCCATGCCGAATAGAAGGCATTGCCGATGTCGTAATGCGCATAGATGTTGCGGCGCGCCTGCCGCCTGGTGTTGCGGTTGAGCCAGTGCCGGACGATCTGGAAGGTGCGCGTCAGCGGCGTGCCGATGAGCATCGTCTGCATCCAGTCCTGGTTGACACAGAACAGATAGAGGAACTGCGTCAGATCGGGCGTGTCCCATTCGCCGCGCAGATAGGCCTCGGCGATACCGATGTCGCCGCCGCGCAGGAGCCGCGAGGCGAAGCCGTAATCGTAAATCTTCATGGCGGCGGCAGGGCCCGGGTTGTTACCGCCAAGCCGGACAATGCGTCCGTCGGCAAGAGTCACGTCGAGCGTGCCGTGTTGCAGCTTCGAACCAAAGCCCAGCGCCAGCCGGACCAGGCGGGGGCAATTCCGGAAACGTCGCGTCTACGGTTTCCGATGTGACCGAAATAAACTCGGGCATGGGCGATCCATCGAACGGCGGTCTACCCAGGCTTTGCGTGGCCGATCGACCCTGCTTCAGTCTGGGCACGGGTGGACAACGCCGGCGAGTATAATCGTTGCTTTTCCCGGTCGCCAAGCCGGTATTGAGGGGTACGCCCGTCCGCGGCGCCAGCTGCGCACTTCGTGGATCAGGAGCGCCAGTTCGTCGCTCGCGCGGTAACAGAAATAGACCGACAGCGGTTGAAGGTGTAGCCGAGCAGGCGGGTGTCGACCGTCACCGCGAAGCTCATGCAGCTTTCGACAGTCTCGACGCCGAGATGGGCGAACATCGCCGTCAGATCGGGATAGTTCAGTTCGTTATAGACGATAAAGCCGATGTCGACCGCCAGCCGCACGCCGTCATAGTCGATGCTGGCGGTGTGGCTGTGACCGCGGGCCGGAGTTCGCGGCCGCTGCATTGCCACTGATTCCCGTTCCGCATTTTGCCCTCCGTTGCACCGTTCAAGGTACCGGGGCGATTCCCGAAGTTTGAAACCAGGCGCGTACGCACATGGCGTGCAAAAATGCGGATTCGGGACGTCATAACAGGGGGAAACCCCATGAAATCTTCGTAATTTTTTATCCGTCCTGCATCATCCCGACGTCGTTCCAAGCCCCATAAAATAAGGGCTTCTGAGCTTTTTTCGCTCCCCGTTATGGCTCGTGAAGTGACGGCCGGCGAAGACCGCGCGGGACTGTCCGCGTCCTGATCCCGGGGCTAGTATGACGGCCAAGGTTCCAATGGAAGCATCACTCCCCGTGAACGTGTCGCAGGCTACCCATAGAAGCGTTCATCGCGCGCCGGGCCGGAACTTGCCCGGTGGAGAACGGGTGTGACCCAGCGAATTACAACTGGTGCGGTTGATGGCTGGCTCGCCCGCATTTCCGGCGGTAGGCGGCTGGCGCGATCGCTTGCGGTGCTTGGCCTCGTCGCCAGTTCTTCCGGCTGCATCCTGACCAAGGATCTTCCCGATCCCGCGCTGGACGTGCCCGAAGGGTACAAGGCCGCCCGCCTGACCACCGCAAGGGATGCGCCGCCGACGCTCGACTGGTGGCGCGGCTTTCGCTCCCCGCGAGCTGACCGGCCTGATGGAGGAGGCGCAGACTGTCGGTCTCGACATTGCCGCCGCCACCGCGCGCTTCAGGCAGGCCGATGCGCAGGCGCGGATTGCGGGCGCGGCGCTGTTGCCGAGCCTCAGCGGCACCGGTCAGGAGACCTATTCCCGCACCTCCGGTTCGAGCTCAAGCGGGCTCACCAATGGCGGCCGTGAGGTGGTCAACTATTCGGCCTCGCTCAGCGCCAGTTACGAGTTGGACTTCTGGGGCAAGAACCGCGATGCCGCGCAGGCGGCGGAAGAGATCGCGGTCGCCAACCGATTCGATCGCGACGTGGTCGCGCTGACCACGCTGACGACGGTCGCAAACGCCTATTTTCAAGTGCTGGCTGCGCAGGACCGGATTCGCACCGCGCAGCGAAATATCGCCAGCGCCGAGCGCATCCTCAACGCCATCAAGGAGCGCTTGACTGCCGGCACCGGGAGCGATCTCGACGTCGCGCAGCAGGAGAGCGTGGTTGCCAACCAGCGCGCGCTGGTGCCGCCGCTGCGGCAGATACTCGACCAGAACGTCAATGCGCTGGCGACGCTGGTGTCGCGGCCGCCGGAATCAGTGCGCGTCACCGGCGGCTCGCTCAACCAGATTGCCGCGCCACGCGTAACGCCCGGCCTGCCATCGGAACTCTTGACACAGCGTCCGGATATCCGCCGCCAGGAATCTCAACTTGCCTCGGCGACAGCCAATGTCGGCAACGCCCGCGCGCAATTTTTCCCGAGCATTCAATTGACCGGGCAGGGCGGCTATCAAAGTTCGGCGCTGTCGGCGCTGTTTCAGCCGCAAGCCGCGTTCTTCAGCATGGTCGGCAGCCTGACCCAGCCGATTTTCGACGGCGGCAGGATCCTCGGCAATTTCGAATTCACCAAGGCGCGGCAGGACGAACTGCTGCAGATCTACCGCAAGACCGTCGTGCAGGCGTTTGCCGATGTCGACAATGCCTTGATGTCGATCCGCCAGACGACCGAGCGGCTGCGGCTGCAGCGCCAGGTGGTGGCGGCATCGCGGCGGGCTTTCGAACTGTCCGAGCAGCAACTGCGGGCCGGGACGGCCGATATCGTAACTGTGCTAAATACGCAGCAGACACTATTCCAGGCTGAAGATTTGCTGTGGCAGGCCCAACTGGCCCGGCTGCTCGCGATCGTCAGCCTCTATCAGGCGCTGGGGGCGGCTGGGAGCCTAGGATGGAAAGGCCGGTCGATGCTCTTTAAGCCGGAAGATGACAAGGCGAAGACGGCCGGCAAGCGCGTGGTGCGCGGCATTGGCCGCCGGTTCGTGTCACTGACGATCACGCTCGTGATCCTCGGTGGTCTCGGCTATCTCGGCTGGAACGCCTTTCAACAGAAGCAGTCCACTGGTCGCGGCGGTCCCGGCGCGCGCCTCGACCTGCCGGTGCCGGTGCTGGCCGCGACGCCCCGCACGCAGGATGTGCCTGTCTATCTTGACGCCGTGGGCTCGGTTCGTGCGTTGAACAACGTTATCGTGCGCGCTCAGGTCGACGGCAAACTGATCGCCGTGAATTTCACCGAAGGTCAGGACGTCAAGAAGGGTGATGTGCTCGGCGAAATCGACCCCGTGATCTACCAAGCGCAGTACGATCAGGCGGTGGCGAAGAAGGCGCAGGATGAAGCGCTGCTGGCCAACCAGAAACTCGATCTCGCGCGCTACCAGCAGCTTGCGGCGTCCAATGCCGGCTCCAAGCAGCAGGCCGACACGCAGCGCGCGGTGGTGGCCCAGCAGGAGGCGCTGGTAAAGGCCGACCAGGCTGCGATCGACAACGCGCAGGCGATGCTCGGCTACACCAAGATCATCGCGCCGCTATCCGGGCGCGCCGGCCTGCGTCAGGTCGACCAGGGCAACATCATCCGCGCGGCCGATGTGACCGGCCTCGTCATCATCACCCAGTTGCAGCCGATCGCGGTGCAGTTCAGCCTGCCGCAGCAGCAGATCGTGCGGGTCAATGCCGCTGCGGCCAAGGGCGCGCTCGCGGTGGACGTGTTCGGCAATGACGGCGTGACCGTCATCGATACCGGTACGCTGAAAGGCATCGACAACCAGGTCGACCCGACCACGGGAACGCTGAAGCTGAAGGCCGAATTCCCGAACGCCAACTTCCAGCTCTGGCCGGGACAGTTCGTCAAC